>NZ_FOLG01000046.1 GCF_900112335.1 Tropicimonas isoalkanivorans | reverse complement strand
GTAAGCGGCGGCTGCATCCCACCCCAGGTTCAGCTTGACGGATTGAAGTTCCACGGGAGAAGTTCGTCGATGCGGCCTTGCGGATGACCGGCGGCGATGGCCTCGAGGAGGGCCTTGAGATAGGCGAAGGGCTCGACGCCGTTGATCTTTGCGGTCTCGATGAGCGACGCGATGCGTCCCCAGGCGCGCCCGCCTTCGTCATGTCCGGCGAACAATGCGTTCTTCCTGTTCAGAGCGATGGGCCGGATCAAGTTCTCCACGCTGTTGGAGTCGATCTCCACCCGCCCATCGTGCAGGAAGGTCTGGAGCCCGTCCCAGTGACGGTGGATGTAAGCGAGCTTCTCGCCCAGGCGCGACTTGGCGGAGATACGCAGACGTTGCTGTTGTAGCCATTCACCGAACTCGACCACGAGGGGCGCGGTGCGCGCCTGCCGGGCCGAGAGCCGCTGTCCCGGCGCCGCGCCGCGGATGTCGGCCTCGATCTTGTAGAACTCGGCGATGCGGCGCAGCCCCTCGGCGGCGATCTCGGAGCCGTCGCGGTCGAACACCTCCTTCAGCTTGCGCCGCGCGTGGGCCCAGCAATGCGCCACGCGGACCGGGTCGCCACCCTTGCGGGTGGGCCGCGTCAAACGGTTGTAACCCTGGTAGCCATCGAGCTGCAGGATGCCGTCGAAGCCGTGCAAAATCTTCTCCGCGTTCTCCCCGGCGCGGTCGGGCGCGTAGAAGAAGACCACGCCCGGTGGATCATCCCCGCCCCATGATCGGTCGTCACGGGCGAGCGCCCAGAGATATCCCGTCTTGGTCCGGCCGCGCCCCGGATACAGCACCGGGGCGGTGGTCTCGTCCATGAACAGCTTCGTCGATGTCTTCAGGTGCTCGGCCAGCCGGTCGACCACCGGGCCGAGATGGAAGGCGGCGGTGCCGACCCAGTCGGCCAGCGTGCTGCGGTGGATCTCGATGCCCGATCGGGCAAGGATCCGGCTCTGCCGATACAAGGGCAAGTGGTCCGCGTATTTGCTGACCAGGACATGCGCGATGGCGCCCTCGGTCGGCAGGCCGCCGTCGATGAGATGCGCCGGGGCGCTCGCCTGGGTCACGCCATCGGTGCAGGCGCGGCAGGCGTATTTGGGGCGAACCGTGACGAGCACGCGCAGCTGGGCGGGCACGATGTCCAGCCGCTCTGTGCGGTCCTCGCCGATCTTGTGCATCTCCCCGCAGCCACAAGGACATTGCAGGCTCTCCGGCTCGATCACGCGCTCGATGCGCGGCAGGTCCTTGGGCAGGTTGCCTCGATTGCGCCGGGCTGCACGCCGGGGGCGGCTCTCGGACGGCGCTTGCGTCTCCTGCTTCTCCTCGGCTTCGGCGACCGCAATCTCGAGATCCTCGAACGCCAGCTGCCGGTCATCTTCGCTGAGCTTCTCGGATCGTTTGCCGTGGACTGCCTGGTTGAGTTCGGCGACCAGATGCTCGAGGCGCTTGATGATCTCCTTGAGGCTGACCCTCTCACCTTTGAGCTCCTCATGCTCGCGCAGCAGCGCGGCGACAGCTTCGCGCTGCGCCTCGGGGATTGCGGAGAGGTCAATGATCGCGGTGGATGGCATGGCCGGAGGCTACCGCGAAGCCGTCTCGAAGGCCCGCCTTTTCTCGTGCCTGATTCACTCTGCCGCAGCCGGGCGGCGGATCTCCAGCGCCTTCACCTTGCGCCAGTCGAGACCGGCGAACAGGGCTTCGAACTGCGCCCGGTTCAAAGTCATCACGCCGTCCCGAACCGCCGGCCAGGTGAAGGAACTCTCCTCGAGCCGCTTGTAGGCCATCACCAGCCCGGTGCCGTCCCAGAAGAGGATCTTCAGCCTGTCTGCACGCTTCGCCCGGAACAAAAACACGGTGCCAGTGAACGGATCCTCCTTTAGGACCGATGCGACCTGCGCGGCGAGACCGTCGTGGCCTTTCCTGAAGTCGACCGGCTGGGTCGCCACGAGGATACGGACGGTGTGGGACGGCATCATCACGAGGACGCCCCGAGCGCATGGACGATCTCGGCAATCCGCACCGCCGGGGTGTCGGCGGCAAGCGCGATCGTCACGTCACCGAAGACGAGGCGCAGGCTGTCGTCCGACTGCCTCGAGGGCTGCGGCGCCTGCGGGGGCTTCGGCTCGCACAGGACAACCGGCGCGAAGGCCGTCGGCTCATCCGACATCTCGGCGGCGGGCAGGACCAGCTTGCCCTCTTTGGCCAGGCATCGCCACGCCGACAACTGGTTCGGCTTCATCCCGTAACGCGCCGCCACGGCGTTGACCGTCGCGCCCGGCTCAAGTGTCTCCGCGACAGCCTGTGCCTTCACCTTCTCCGGCCACCGGCGGTGCCCGCTCTCGAAGATCTCAACTCCCAGCGATCTGAGAAACGCAGTCTGAGCATCCATTGCGAAACGCACTCCCATCTTGAGATGGGTATCACCTCGCAGTCCGCGCCGACGCAGACAACGTGCCGCTCAGACACCGCTTAC
>NZ_FOLG01000045.1 GCF_900112335.1 Tropicimonas isoalkanivorans | reverse complement strand
TCTTGTAGCTTGGGGGTGTCGGTCTGCTCATGCCAACCAGCTACCATGCTGGATTCACGAGATGAATCCCCAACCCGATTTGCGCAACAGAGCCCCTCCCAAGGCTACGCCGAAATTGCCATGCGCCGCAGTGTAATTCGGCCCAAACCACTACCGAAGACGCTTTCCACCGTTCACAAATCCAAGGGCCTCGAATGCAGCAATACCATGATCATGCATTGTGACCGCGCCAGCTTTGGAAACACGATTTACGGAAGATGTAAGTTTTACGTGGGCATAAGCCGCGCAAAGTCATCTTTGGTAATTGTAATTCCAAAAGCGAACCCCAGTCTTATTTTTAAGATTCCTTAGATGCTAAGCATCGGCGGACTGCGGAGCGATGTCCGTGTTGATAAAACTGCGCAGCAGAGAACACCAATTTGAACGAAGCCTGCGGTTCATCTCATCACGAACCAAATCAGTAGACTAACACTGACGTCGTAGCTTAGGCTGGTTAAACCGGCAAATTCACGAGGATAGATTGATAGGTGGCAAATTTCTCGGAAAGAGAGGTTGCACAACGCTGGTTGGAGCGCTTCGTAGAAACGGATCGTGAGATCGCCGCTAGCCTCATCGACGAACTGCTTCTCGTCAGCGGTGGCGAGCTAACGAACGGCATCACCCAACTGTTTGACAAAGTCCATGCTCAATATGGAGGTAAGAGGCCGCTCGCCTTTTACGCAGAACGCGAAGTGGAATGGGATAAGAACCAAGTCTTGCCCATCTTCGCTAACGCCCGGGACGGTCGCGCGGTCGGCAAAGGCCCGCCACCGATTCCCTTTGATCCAAATCGCCCCGAGGTCGGAAGTGAAGGTCTGATCGCGAATATGATTACAAGCTACTGTCGCCAGCATGGCCAACAGATGCTCAACCATCCGGGTCCAGACTTGCTGCGCAAGCGCAAAGCAGGCCCGATTGTTGTCGTTGCGGATTTCATAGGATCAGGGCAGCGGGTCTGGGAGATGCTCGAGGCATTTCGCGCTGTCGCCTCGGTTCGAAGTTGGCGCTCCTACCACCTGATCGATTTCTACGTCGTCGCGTATTCGGGCACCGAGGAGGGTTTGTGCCTCGTACAATCAAGCCGCTTGCGACCGAAGGTCCTGACTGTGACCGGATGTCCTACGATCAACACCGCGTTCCGCAAACCGACGCGCGACGCAGTGAGGCAACTGTGCCGAACATATCCACCCAATCACAATAGGCCCCTCGGTTATGGCGAGGCGGGAGCGCTTATTGCGTTCGAACATGGTGTTCCTAACAATGCTCCGCCCATTCTACATAGCGGATGGGGCAACTGGGAGCCTCTCTTCCAGCGGCGCAGCACCATCGCGGCCAAAGGAGAATTTCCTAGCACAAACCGTGCGGAAGTCGCCGCGCGGGCTGAGCAGTTGCTTCGTATCCGGGGTGCCGAAACTTACTTGTCAGACTCGCGTGGTCGCCGATGGATCAAAACGATGCTAGTGCTTGCGGCGATTGAAGCGGGTGCTCGCTCGCTCGCGCAGATATCGGCGCACAGCCGACTCAAGCTCGAGACGGTCCAAGAGATCGTCGACTTCACTGAAATCGCGCGTTGGACGACGCGAAAGCTCACGCTGTCTGCGCTCGGACGGTCCGAGCTTCGGCGGCTGAAAAGACGCAGGGCGCGCAGCCCCATACTTCCAAAGCCGAGCAAACCCTTCTACTATCCCACACAGTTGAGGGCTCGATGACGTGGTCTAGAAATGCGCTGCTTCGGCAGCGACGGGTCCCTTGGGGGCCTGGAACGTCGGATTTCCGACGTTCGCAAAGAGGAGCGGAGTATTCACGCTGCGCGATACTGCACGTCACGCCTGGCGGTGTCTTGGCCGCGACGCGCAGTACCACCCACCCGGGTGGGTCAAAGTAGATGCCGGCGCCGAACCCTCAACGCTACCGCTCCCAAGGCCGTCTGGAAGGTGTCGACGATACCGTACTCGACCATGCGGTGGAAACCTTCGAGCGGATTCGTGCGGTCGATCCCAGAATCACGCCAGTCCTGACGCTTAGGCACCTCAGCCATCTGACCGATATTCCGTTCCTGCATCTTCGAGATTTGGTGGGGCGGCGTGCGCATAGGCCATACAAGTTCTTCTATCTCAAGAAGCGTATCCCGGGCAGAAATCGTGTTCGCATGATCAGCGTGCCGAATGGGACTTTGATGAGCCTTCAGAGATGGATCGTTGACAACATCCTCCAGTTCACGCGGCCACATGCCGCCAGTTTCGCGTTCCATCCCGATTGTCGGCCTTATGAAGCGGCGGCGGAGCATTGCGGATGCGCTTGGCTGCTCAAGATCGATCTCGAAGAATTCTTTCATACAGTCTCAGAAGGACGCGTCGCCGCCGTCTTCGAGAACTTGGGGTTTCCGCGCCTCCTTTCCTTCGAATTTGCAAGACTGACTACGGTCGCGTGTGAGCGCCCCGGATCGCGACCTGATCCAGGGGAACGTTGGCCTGCAATTCCATACTATCAGTGCGAGCATGAAGGGATGCTCCCACAAGGCGCGCCGACGAGTCCGATGCTCGCCAATCTCGCTATGTTGAAGGTGGACGAGATTTTGAGCGCGCTCGCTGAGCAATACGGGATGACCTTCACAAGGTATGCCGATGACTTGGCGTTTTCGTGTGGCGAAGAATACGACTTTGCGCACGTCCAGCGCTTCAAGCGCTTGGTTTTGGAGAAGCTCAATAAGTCAGGATTTCGCCCTAACCACCGAAAGACCGTCATTCGTGGACCAGGGACAAGGCGGATTGTTCTGGGCATGTTAGGGTCAGGACCCATTGATTTCCGGGTAGGGGCGTGATTCACGGTCCGAAAACCGAGCGGTGAACATGTCTGATCTTTTCTGGCTGACGGA
>NZ_FOLG01000038.1 GCF_900112335.1 Tropicimonas isoalkanivorans | reverse complement strand
TACATCGGTGCACGGGCGCTTGTCAGCAGCCTGCCAAAGGTAGATTGGCTGCTCGGTGACCGTGGATATGACGCCGATTGGTTCAGAGAAGCGTTGAAAGACAAAGGGATACGCGCATGCATTCCCGGCCGAAAGCAGCGCAAGAAAACCGTCAAGTACGACAAGCGCCGCTACAAACGTCGCAACCGGATCGAGATCATGTTTGGGAGGTTGAAAGACTGGCGGCGGGTGGCAACCCGATACGACAGATGCCCGAAGGTCTTCCTGTCAGCCATCGCCCTGGCCGCTCTCGTCATTTACTGGCTATGAGTCCTGACCCTAGTAGGATGAAGCGTAATCCGACGCGATATTTTACGTTTCGATTTCAATTTTTAACTCGCGTTTCAACAAGCGAGAGACTGGGGCAGAAAATGGGGTTTAGAAACCGTGGAGCGGCGGGTTCATGACGCCGCACGAATACGAAGCCTCTGACGAGGCTTGGGCCAGGGCAACGCGCATCGGACGAGAACTGGATCGCATTCTGGACGGGCAAGAGCCTATGCGCACCGCAGTTGCTTGGGCCGCATCCGAATTGCGTCTCTCGACGCGCCAAGCCTACAACCACCTGCGCCGATACCGCACCGAGCGCCGGGTTTCTTCGCTGCTGCCAAGAACAGATGGGGCGAGGCGCGCAAGGATCAGCCCGGCTGTTGAGGAAATCATTTCGGCGACGCTTCGGGAGATGTGGCTTCAGCCCGAGCAACCGGACCTTGCGCCGATTGTCGATGAAATCCGCGCCCGTTGTGACAGCGAGGGTCTTGATCCGCCTGCCTATGTCACCGTTTCCAAGCGTATCCCACGACTGTTCACACTTGAGGAGATTGCACGACGGCGACATTCAGGAGGGATAAGCCCGCGGCGTCTGAAACCGCGCCCGGGCTATATCCGGGCCAAACACGCTCTCGACGTCATCCAGATCGATCATACCCCTGCCGACATTCAGTTTGTGGAAGTTATTGATGATCAGGGCATCTATGTCGGACGCCCCTATCTCACTATCGCTGCCGATGTGGCAACAAGCGCGATTATCGGCTTCTGCCTGACGCTTGAACAACCCTCGCGCCTGTCGGTCGCGCTCTGTTTGGCGCAGGCGATGTGCCGCAAAGAAGATTGGCTGGCAGCGCGCGACATCAATCACTCCTGGCCAATGTATGGCCGCCCCAGGCAGGTCGTCGTGGATTCCGCGATGGAGTTTAGAAGCACCAGTTTCATCCGGGGATGTGCCGAGTACGGCATCGCAATTCAAAGCCGGAACAAAGTGACCGTCCATCGTGGCGGGGTTGTCGAACGGCTTCTCGGCAAGGTGAACACGGTGTTGCGCTCACTGCCGGGCAAGACCGGGCGTTCCATCGCGGACCGGGGTGAATACTTGTCCGAGGAACGTGCAAGGCTCAGCTTACCCGATTGCCCGTCGAGGATATTGATGGCCTGGCATTGATCAGCGACCCACTGGCCCGGTTGCGTGAGAGGCAGAGCACAAGAACAGGAGATGACCACACATCGACCGCTCGGGTCAACCGCCTGCAATATTGCCCGGCCTGCCTGAAAGAGGACCATGCACCGTTCTTCCGGCGCGGTTGGACTTTGGCGACGCGTGTTTCCTGCATTCGGCATGGATGCCGCTTGCGCGATCACTGCCCTACCTGCCGTGGCGACATTACGCCTTCACGACAAAACCGCCTTCTGCCGCAACATTTCTGCGTCTGGTGTGATGCTGATCTCCGAAAACCCACCCTGTCTGCCGAGTATGATGTGCAGCGTTTCGAGCGGCTCATCGACGATCTGCTTCGAATCCATGTTGCGGGACATGGCGGGCATGGCAAGACATCCCTGCCCGCCATGCTTGGAGCGGCTTGTTTCACGTTCAATGGCGAGCCGACATCAATTTCGCGCCTGCCGCACCGGGTCCGCTACGTATTGTTCCGCCAGTTGACCGATGGAATGATGCCCCTCAAAAAACGTTCCGAGCATCCTGCAATAGTTCTCTGGACCCGCATTGCACTGGCTGCGCCCAAGCATTCCGACTTGGTGGCGTCATTGAGGGCAGAGATCACGTCACAGATAACACCGCGATCAAAGACCCGCTCCAGACTTCCTGATTTGGCGGACTTACAGCAGGTCATCATCCGCCTTCATTCAAACCGCCGCGCATCATTGGCAACGGCTACGCCTGCGAATTGATGAACCCTACATCCTCCAGCTGCTCCCCATCCGGCAAGTCCTGCAACGTCTCCAAGTCGAACGCCATGAGGAATTGGTCGGTGGTGACATAGGTGTAAGGCGCGCCGCGCCGAGGTGACCGCGGCCCGGCCCCGATTAAGCCGCGCGCATGCAGCCGACCGATCAAATCCCGGCTGATCTCTTTCCCGAAGATGTCCTTCAGCCCATCCCGCGTGACCGGCTGGTGATAGGCTATGGCGGCAAGTACCGCTACATCGAACTCCCGCAGATCGAGTGTCTGTTCGCCGACATCGGCCGCGGTCCGGATCGCTGGCGCATAGGAGGGCCTGGTTCGCAGCATCCAACCGCTGGCAACCTTCGCCACTTCGAAGGACCGCCCTTCCAGATCCGCGGCCAGATCCTCTATTAGCAACTCGACCGACACCCCCTGCCCCACGACGCGCGCCAGGTCTTTACTTGGTACTGGCGAGGCGCTGGCAAAGAGCACAGCCTCGATCCGTCGCATCCATTCTCGCCAGCGTAATTCGGCTGGCAGATCGTTCAGTTCCCGATCGAAGTCAGTTTCGCCGTGATCCTTGGCCATCGCTCAGATCCCGTAGAGCCGGAACGTGTCGCGACCTGTGAGCTCGCGCACAACGCCTAGCTCGACCAGCCGTTCGCAGAACCGGCGCGCGGCGCGGTCGGAACGCAGTGAGGTAAGCGCGGTCGGGGCGATGGAATCCCGGGCCAGGAAATGGGCCACTGCCTCGTCAGATCCCCTGGCTCGCAGTTTTGGGGCAACCTCTTTCAGTCGCGCGGCGCGGCGCGCCAGATCGGCTGCCTCGCGCGTTACCTCAGCTGCCGCCGTCCCGGTTGCGCGATGACAGGCCAAACGCAGTTTCTCGCCGGTCTTCCGGAGATCGCTACGCTTGAGACCGAGCGCCAGAAGCGGCAGGACATGCGACCACCCGAGCGCTTGCGCAAAAGCCGCATCGGCAAGAAGCAGTGCGGACGTGAAGTCGCGGGGGCGATCTCCAAGTACGGCCTCTAGGACTGCCGCCGATCGAAGCACTGGAGCTCCCTTCCCGGCTTGGAGCCACTCTGCGATCTGGTCCGGTTCCAAATCAGCGAGAGCCCGGCGCAGCGACTTGACTGAAACCTGCCGTTCAACGGCCCGCTGGCAGGCCAGGTACACCTCGCCTGCTGGACCGGGCTCATCTCCTGGCTGAAGGAACGCCATTGCGTCGCGCAGTTCGCTGGCCCGCTCCGGACGACCCACATGGGTGACACAAGCCTCCGCCGCACGAAGCGCAAGCCGTTCCCGGAGAAGGGAATGCGGGACGTCGTCGCGCGACAATACATGATGCAGATGGCTCAGTGCCGACCCGGACAAAAAGGCACCATCTTCAAGGGTTTCCGCGCGGACTGACGTGACCCAGGAAGGCATCCTGGCTATGGTATCAAAGTCGTCGGGAAGTCCATGTCGGGCGTAGGTCATGCGACAAGACTAACTGATGACGGCGGTTCCCGCCACAATATAGTGTAGAAAGCGCCGCACTAGCTGAATTCAGATAATGTCCAATAATTGCGTTATCGGACGTGAAAATGATATGCGCGAAAACATGGGTAGTCTCACAAATAGCAGCACCAAAATCGAGGGTTCGGGCGGGTCAGAGCCCGAGATTTCGCGTACAGCGTCCGATGACGCGCCGAATGGTGACGAGCACAACGAGAGAGAACAGGTAGAAAGTGCATCAATCGCCCTGCCTGTTCATGTCGCCGGCTCCGGCACCCTCGACCGGCTGATCGATACGGCGCGCGAATACGCCGAAGCTTCAACGGCCGAGAACACAAACAAAGCCTACGCCGCCGACTGGAAACACTTCACTCGCTGGTGCCGGCTGAAAGGAACGGATCCCTTGCCCCCCTCGCCCGAGATGGTGGGGCTTTATATGGCCGACCTTGCCGCATCGACGGGGAAGACCCCTGCTCTCTCGGCCTCAACCATCGAGCGCCGTCTCTCTGGGCTGTCCTGGAACTACTCACAGCGCGGGTTCACGCTCGATCGCAAGGATCGGCACATCGCGACGATCCTGGCCGGGATCAAGCGCAAACACGCACGCCCGCCGGTGCAGAAGGAAGCAATCCTGCCGGAGGATATCCAGGCTATGGTGGCCACTCTTCCTCATGATCTCCGCGGGCTTCGGGACCGGGCGATCCTTCTCATTGGATTTGCTGGGGGACTTCGGCGGTCGGAGATCGTCAGTCTCGATGTGCACAAGGACGACACACCGGACTCAGGCGGTTGGATCGAGATCATGGAACAGGGTGCTCTGCTAACGCTAAATGCCAAAACCGGGTGGCGCGAGGTCGAGATCGGACGCGGCTCAAAGAATCAGACCTGTCCAGTCCATGCCCTGGAGCAATGGCTGCACTTTGCAAAGATCGACTTCGGTCCGATCTTCGTGCGCACCTCGCGGGATGGCAAACAGGCGTTGGAAGGCCCTATCGGAAGGTTTCTTCGTAGAACCACGCTAAGGTGGAACATTGTGTGAACATACTCACGTTCCCCAATCTCTAGATG
>NZ_FOLG01000003.1 GCF_900112335.1 Tropicimonas isoalkanivorans | reverse complement strand
TACATGGATTTTCCGCGTGAGCATTGGGCCCAGATCGCGTCGACGAACCCACTGGAGCGGGTGAACCGGGAGATCAAGCGCAGGTCCGACGTCATCGGCATCTTCCCGAACGACGAGGCCATCGTCCGTCTCGTCGGCGCGCTGATGCTCGAGACCAATGACGAATGGACGGTTGCACGGAGATACATGTCTCTTGAAAGCCTGGCGCGTGTCACCGACACTACAACCGTTAGGCTGTCCGCCGTGGCGACCTGATCAGCCTTGGACCTCTCCGAAGGTCGGCGCTCTTACACCATCTCTCGGGGCACTACCCGCAAGGCGTGGGAGCGTTTCGTGACGTCTTCAAGTTCGCCGGAGGCTCCGGCAGGAAATGTGCGAGACGTGATCGCGGAATCCTGGAAGCGCAGCGTAGCGTCCGGTGTCGACGCCGGGCAGCATGGGTCGCGCAAGATTTCCAGCGAGGAAGACGTCAACCGGCGGCGCCAGTTGAGCGCGCAATTGCGGGAAGCCGCCTTTCAGGCCTTTGGCCGGCTGGCTCCACACCTGAAGAACGCCAACACGATCCTGATCCTTGCGGATGAACTGGGCGTGATCATCGACGCGATCGGCGATCCGGCCGTCATGGAGAGCGGGCAGGACATTCACCTGGAGATCGGTGGAGTCTGGAGCGAGGGCACAATCGGGACCAATGGTATCGGAACGGCGCTCAAGACCGGCCAGCCGACCTACGTGCATGCCGCCGAACATTTTGTCGAAGGCGTGCAAGCCTGGACCTGCGCCGGTGTGCCCATCCGCGACCCGATCGATCAGTCCGTGATCGGTGTCGTCGACCTTTCCGGGCCGCCGCAGATCTTCAGGGAGCACAATCTGGCGCTCGTTATGGCGGCAGCGCGGGAGATCGAGATCGCATTGGCCGAACAACAGCGCCGCGACCGGACCCTGTTGCTTGAGGCGTTTCTCATGTCGGACCATGGGCGTGCGAGCGACAGCGTCATCCTGCTGGACAAGACCGGGCGCATTCAGTTCCGGCGCGGCCTTGATGACATGCTCTTTTCGCGGCCGGACAAACTGGCCGTCGGGCGTAAGCTGTTGCCGGAGGTCGAGGATGTCGCCGGCTTGGACCTTGGGAAGATACTTCCGCCGGAACTGAAGCCGAGGGGGCTGGAGCGGCTGAACTTCGAGGGCACGTATCGTGGTGCCGCGCTCTTCCTGAACAGCGACCCCGTGCGGCAGACCGCGCGGCAGCAGCCGCGCCGGATCAAGCCGAGGTCGGGCGTCGCGGAATCCGAGGTTGTCATCGTTGGGACGGCACCGAAGATGCTGGATGCCATCGAACTTGCGGAACGGGCGGCGGCGGCGAATGTCACCGTTTTGATCCAGGGCGAGACCGGCGTTGGAAAGGAACTGTTCGCCCGCCTCGTTCACAGTCGCGTGCCGGGAAAGGACGCGCCCTACGTCACGGTCAACTGCGCCGCGATTGCGCGCGATCTGATCGGTTCCGATCTTTTCGGTTACGTCGAGGGCGCGTTTACCGGTGCCGCGCGCGGGGGGCGCCCTGGGAAATTCGAGCTCGCCGATGGCGGCGTTCTGTGCCTCGACGAAATCGGCGATATGCCCATTGAAATGCAACCTTATCTGCTGAGGGCCCTCGAACAGCGTGCGGTTTATCGGATTGGAGACAGCAAGCGGCGCCCGGTCGACGTGCGGCTTGTGGCCATGACCAACCGGGATCTCCGGAATGAGATCACCAATGGCAAGTTCCGGCGCGATCTTTTTTACCGGATCGGCGTGGTCACAATCGAAGTGCCGCCCTTGCGGGAACGCGGTGAGGATCTCTTGTTGTTGATCGAGCACTTCTGCCACTTGTTCGCGCGAGAGACTGACCGACCGCCGCTCCAGTTCACCGAGGAGGCGATTGCACACCTCCGCAATTACCGTTGGCCGGGAAACGTTCGGGAGCTCCGCAACGTAGTCCAAAGGCTGTTCGTCCTAACGACGGATTCGCTGGTGACGGGTGAAGACCTTCCGCCCGAGATCCGGGACGATTTTTCGGATCGGCGGGCAGAAGACGACTCAATCACGAACATCCTGAGTGGAAATTCCGGCGACCTCGAAAGCATCGAGGCCTGTGCCATTCGCAGGGCGTTGGTGGCGGAAAAAGGCAATCTGACGAGGGTCGCGGCGGTTCTCGGGATTTCCCGGCCTACGCTCTATCGCAAGCTCAAGCAGTATCACATCGAGCGGCGCTGATGCCCCCCCCGCAGGACTGCGGGCGTTTGATGCGGCACTGAAGGGAGGCCGTCACCGCAATCGACCGATCTGGTTCTTCACATTCCGCATCGGAGTAGAGGATTCAATGGGGGCCACACCTGGAACTTTCGCCAGATACCGGTCAGGAATGCCTCGAATTCGCTTTGTGATAGCGAAGTCGATTGGCCCGGGCAGGGGGGGGCCTTGTTGCGCAAACGTGGAGCTAGGGATTCATCTCGTGAATCCAGTGTGGTAGCTGGCCTGCATGAGCAGACCCATCCCGCCGAGCTACAAGCCCAAGAACTGGCCGGCCTACAGCGAAGCGCTGAAGCAGCGCGGCTCCCTGACGATCTGGTTCGATCCGGACATGGCCTGGGTGCCGCCGCCGACGGGCAAGCGAGGCAGGCAGCCGCAGTATAGCGATGCCGCGATCCAGACGTGCCTGACGATGACGGTGCTCTTCGGCATGGCGCTCCGTCAGACGACCGGGTTCGTGGAGAGCCTTCTGCGGCTCATCGGCCTCGGTTGGGCGGTGCCGGATTTCAGCACGCTGAGCCGGCGCCAGAAATCCTTGGCTGTGAGTATCCCCTACCGGGGCTCGCAGGGGCCGCTGAACCTGCTGATCGACAGCACCGGCATCAAGGCGGAGGGCGAAGGCGAGTGGCACGCGCGCAAGCATGGCGGCTCGAAACGCCGTCTATGGCGCAAGATCCACATCGGTGTTGACGAACAGACGCTGGAGATCCGCGCCATCGAGGTCACCAGTAGCAACGTTGGGGACGCGCCCATGCTGCCCGAGCTTCTCGACCAGATCCCCGCTGATGTGGAGATCGCCTCGGTCACCGCCGATGGGGCCTACGACACCCGCAAGTGCCATGACGCCGTCGCCGACCGCGGCGCCCATGCCGTCATACCGCCGCGCAAGAACGCCAAGCCGTGGAAGCCGTCGACGGCCGGCGCGATCGCCCGGAACGAGGCCCTCCGCGCCGCGAATTACCTCGGTCGGGCAATCTGGCGAAAGTGGAGCGGATACCACCGCCGAAGCCGCGCCGAGACGAAGATGCACTGCGTGAAGCTCTTGGGGCAGAGCCTCATGGCACGCGACTTCGATCGCCAGGTCCCCGAACTCCAGATCCGCGCCGCCGTCCTGAACGGCTACACCGCGCTCGGCATACCTGTCACGGAGCCCGTCGGATAAGTGCGTCCGGGGAAAGGGGAGGTCCGGACTTCACCCACTTTGCGCAACAAAGCCGCGGGCTTATCCTCAGCAGCTCAGCCCAGAATTAGAATTTTAACCTTGGGCAAAAAAGCAACTGTTCCCGCCGCGGCAAGGTACAGGCGGGAACGGGGCGGTCATCGGTTAATGTGTCTTGAGGTTGTCGTAGATCTCAGTCTTCAAGCGCGCTGTGTATTCGTCCCACTGTGCTTCGGACCAATCGCCTTCACCGATTTCCGACACGATGCCCTGCCACTTGTCGCGTGCGGCAAGGTAGGCGTCCACGATGGCTTGGGGATCCTCGACGCCGCGGTCCTGGGCCGTTGCGACGAGGTCGGGGATTTCGGCGGCCCGAAAATCCTGGATTGCCTGGACGAGTTCGAGTCCCGCCTCGCTGATCGTTGCGCCCTTTTCCTCGCTGGAGATCTTGAGCGCGCGTCTTTGGCGGTCGATGGCGTTCCATTCGTAGTCGCGAATGCTTTCGGCGGCACTGTCCCACCAGGCATTCTGCTGTTCGGGAGTGAAGCCCTCCCAGACGTCCTTGTTGATCGCGACGAAGCCGATCGACGCGAAGGTGCCGAGCGGGGCCATCGTGATCTCCTTCGCGACATCCCAAAACTGGCCGGCCTCAAGGTTTCCGGCATCCAGCAGCGTACAGTCCAGCGACCCACGCTGCAGGCCTTCGTAGATCTCGCCGTAGGTTGCGTTGACGGGCGTCGCCCCAAGCGAGGCCACGGTGCGGGACATCACACCGGTGCCCCGGATTCGCAGACCCTTCAGGTCGTCCGGGTTCGTGATCTTCTGATCGGCGCAAAGGAAGGTGTAGTTCGCAGTCGACGTGTTCTGGAAGATGACGACGTTGTGTTCGTCCTGCTCTTTTTTGCATTCCGGGCAGTTCAGCAGAAGCACTTCACTGGTCGCGGCAGCCGAGACGCGGGCGTCGGATCCGTAGAGGTCGCCCAAAAGTGACAGGGCGGGCACTTCGGACGGCGTGTAGGAGTAGATCAGGATCGTCGCGTCGATTGCGCCGCTGGAAACGGCGCCAAGCTCCTTGTCGCCAGCAGCCAGCACGCCGCCACCCATGATCTTGAAGGTCTGCTCTCCATCCGTCGCCTCGGTGATACGATCGAAGAAACGTTTCGCGACGTAGCTGTTGTCGGAATGGGTGTCCTGCGTGTGCGATCCGTAGATCAGTTCGGCCGCTGAGGCCGTGCCAGCGAAAAGCGCGAAGGCGGCTGTCGCCGCCAACATTGTCTTGAGTGTCATGTCAATCCTCCCTTGGAGCATTTTCTCGGGTATGCGCCTAGCAACCCGAACTTTTCGCGGGTGATCAGACGAACTTCACTTCCGTAGGACCGACATTGTTGCGAACGAACGCCTCCTCCAACATCGCCTTGAGGTCATCCGTCGAAAAAACACATATGTCGCAAGTCGGGTCACCCTCGCTTCCATATTGGACTGTCGCGACGGTCCCTTCGGTGCCAACTAGCGTCAGGCTGACGCCCATGGAAGCGACCATTCTTTCGAACTGGGCGACGACGTCTGCAGTTGTCAGGCTCATGGATTCTCCTTTCAGAAAGGAAGCTGTATGGATCTTCGGCCTCCAATGTCCCGCAAGGCGGTCACGAGGCCGGGGGGAAGTGTGACACCGGAATCGGCCCGGGATCGCCGCGCGGTCGATTCCGGATCGCCCGGGACCAGCACCGGCAACGCCGGATCGGCGGGCGGCGAGGCGCGCAGCCGTTCGGACATGGCGGCGACGGACTCCGGAAAGCCGCTCCGGAAACGGGCTGGGTCGATGAGCAGATAGAACTGGCCGACGTCGTCGCGGGGCGCATTGTCCGGCCGCTGCAGCGTCCAACTGGCGCCGGGCAGCAGGGACGACAGAATCTCGACCATCGTGGCAAGGCCGTAGCCCTTGTGCACACCATGCTCCGGCGTCGCGCCAAGCGGCGTGACCCGTGCGTCGGCCAGAATGGCCTCAGGATCGGTCAGGGGCCGACCCTGCGGATCGACCGCCCAGCCTTCCGGCACTCGGCTGCCGCGCCGTTGTGCGAGATGCACCTTGCCGAGCGCCGCGGTGCTTGTCGCGATGTCCAATAGCACCGGTTCATCCTCGGCCGACGGCGCGGCAAAGGCGAGGGGGTTGGTGCCAAACACCTTTTCGATGCCACGGGCCGGGATCATGTAGGGATCCGCGACAGCAGACGTCGAGATGCCGATTATCCCGCGTCGCGCCGCCCGGTCGGCATAGAAGCCCGCTGCGCCGTAATGTGCGGCGTTGCGCACGCCGATGGCCGACAGGCCGAATTCGGCCGCAAGCGTGCATCCCAGGTCGATGGCGCCAATCCCGGCAGCGTGACCGAGATTGCCCATAGCGTCTATCGTGGCAGTAGCACCATTGATCCGTGGCTCTGCCGGGACGGCCGTCGGGTCTATCCGGCCGGCGGTCACCAGCGTGTCGTAATATGGCAGCATTCCGATGCCATGCGTGTCGATTCCCGAGAGGTCGGCCCAGTGCAGTGCCTCGGTCGTCGAATCGAGCGCTTCGCCACGCAGGCCAAGGCCCACCAGCATCGTCTTGGTGAGATCCCGGAGATCGGAGGCAGAAAGGTGGACAATCTGTTGCATCAATAACCTCTTTCGCGGTCAACTGGGCAGGGGGGTGGCGCGCCGCGCTCCGCGCGACGGCAGGCTTCGGCGGCATCGGGGGCCAGCTGGCCGGGTGTGGCACAGACCGCGCTGTGCGGCGTCAGCAGGATGCGCGGATCGGCAAAGAACGGGTGGTCCGCCGGGGGCGGCTCCTGCCGGAGTACGTCCAGCGTGACCCCCTCTAGGTGACCGGCATTGAGGGCCGGCAAAAGGTCCGCTTCGACCAGGTGGCCGCCGCGTCCGGCGTTGATCAGGAACGCACCCGGTGCGAGTTGCGCGAAAAGGTCGGCGTTGAGAATATCCGTGGTCGCAGGTGTCAGCGGAAGCAGACAGACCAAGTGGTGCAGGTCTGCGAGGAACGCTGCCAGCCCATTGGCACCGGAGTGACAAGCCACGCCCTTGATGGACTTCCGGGTCCGGCTCCAGCCGCGGGTGCGAAACCCGACCATCGCCAACTTCCGCGCCGCATCCGCACCAAGCGCGCCAAGCCCCATCACACCAACCGCCACGTCGCCGGCGCGGGGCCAGAGCCGCCAGCGCCACTCGCCGCGTGCCTGCTCGTCCTGAAGTTGCGAAAGCCGACGGTGCTGGCGCAGCACATGGAGCAGGACGTAGTCGCTCATTCCCTCCGCCTGCACGGCGCTGGAAATCCGACCGATATGGACGCCGTCGGGCACCAGCCTGGGCACCATCAGTCGCTCGACCCCGGCGCCCAGCGAAAGGACCAGCGACAGATTTGGCAGCGTCTCCAGAAAATCCGGCACCGCCAACCAGATCAGGACGGATCGCACCGCTTCGGGATCTGGTCCAACGCTGGTGCGAATGTCCAGATCCGGCGCGGCGGCGCGGAGAGCCGTCACGAACGGCTCGGGGACGTCATGTGCAAGTACGGACATTCTGGTCTCGGCGATGGGACAGATCGGCAACGGCGGATCAGCAGGGGGACGCGGTCGGCATGGCTCGACCCCCGTTCCCCTGCCGCGCGGGTCAGATGTCGCCGACCCGGCGCGTCACCGAATAGGTGCCGCCATCATGCCAGGTGCTCCATCCCGCATCGCCACCTGTGACGAAGATGTCGAAACTCTCTGGCGCGCCGTAAAGCGAGATTTCGGTGTCAGGCTGTTCCCACATCCATTGCAGATGCGGGTGCACCGTTTTGAACAGTTCCGGCGTCTTGTTGAGCATGGCTTTCCGGAACGGCAGGCGGGAATAGTGGTACAATTTCTCGCGCAGCGTTTCGAGGCTCCAGCCGGCGCGGTGGAAGACCTGCGCGTGGTCCGGGCAGAGGATCAGCAGATTATCCGGGTCGCCGCGCCAGACGGCCGGCAGGTTGTCGGCGCCCTTGTGTGTCGTCAACCAGGCCGCACCCATCGCGTTGGCGGCCGATGACATGGCAGAGCCGAAGGTCTCGGCCAGCAACTCCGCGTCCTGGTTCTGGAAATCGTAAAGGCAGGTCTGCGAGAATGGCGAGTTGATCGTGACGGTCGATTCGTCTTCGGCGTAGCCCTTGACCATCCGATAGGGAGCCCAGGGATTGCGAGCCTGGTTCTCGGCGACGCAATAACTGAACTTCATCGTCGTGCCGTGCGTGTCCATGTCCGACACGCCCGGATAGGACAGGCCGATGTTCATCATGAACAGCCGCGCGGCCCGCCCGATGGCGACGTTGGCGGCGTTCTGGCTGCCCGGTCCGATGGACGCGATCCCGCAGTTCAGACCCAGCTCGTCGACCACCGGCCCCGACACGAGGATTACCGGCGCCTGCGGCCCGGTCGACATACAGACCCCCCGAAAGCCCGCGCGATAGTCAAGGAAGGCGTCGACGATGGCCAGGAGCAGAGGCATCATCGCGGGCGTACAACCGGCCATGACGGCGTTGGCGGCAATCTTCTCGACCGTGGCCAGGCCGAAGCCGGGCTCCAGCAGGCCAAGCACATGATCGCCCGGCTTTCCCGAAGCCTCGACCATGCGCGCAACCTTTGCGGGTGTCGGCGGCACGAGTGGAAAGCCGTCGCTCCATCCCGCGCGGACAAAGGCGGACTGCATCGCGTCGAAGGCCTCCATGAGGTCGGCCCCGTCGTAGGAAAGCTCCCGTTCGTCGACCGACTCGCGGTTGATCCGCTTGAAATCCAACGTGGCAGTTGTCGGCGTTTCGGTGAAGCCGCGGATGATCTGGTCCATCGCTGCATCGACCATCGCGTGGATGCGGTCAGGGCTGTTGTTGGTGAAGCACTCGGGCACTTCGCTGATCACCAGGTCCGGCACGCCCCAGACGTTGGCGCTCCAGTGAGCGTCCTCATGAAACTGCTTCGCGGTCCAGGCGATGGCGGGTGTTCCGCGCTGTTCGATGCCGCACATGTCGTGGATCAGCCAGGACGTGCAGGACCCGCAATCGGCCGATGTGCCGACCACTGCATCGCATTCGCGCGCCATCGCATCCAGCTGCTCGTCCGACGCTCGCCGCAACACGCCGCCCATGGCCCCCAGGTAATCCCGGAACTGCACGTCGGGATAGAGCTTTTTCAGGTTGGCCTTGGTCCGCTCCAGCGCCTGGTTGCCCTGCTGCTTGCCGTTCCAGAAAAAGCCGATGATCTTGCCCTCCAGAGTATCGAGCCGGGGGGCGGCGGGATGGCGCACCATCTCGGCGGTCTCGACCTTCTGGCGGGCGATGGGGTTGACGATGGACAGGCTGGCGGTTTGGCCGCCAGTTTCGCGCAGGGTGACGTTCATGTGATTTCCTCCTGGGTCGAAGCACAGTCTGCGGCACGGAAATTGAACGCGCAAATGTTCCTTTATTGTCAACTTGATCGCATCAAGGTATCACATCGAGCCATGGAACTCCGCCACCTCCGTACCTTCGTCGCCATCGCCGAATCCGGCAGTTTGCGCCGGGCATCCGAGAGGCTGCATGTCGTGCAGCCCGCGCTGTCGCGGACCCTTGCCCAGCATGAGGAAGAACTTGGCTTTGCGCTTTTCACACGCGAGAAACGGCGGCTGAGAATCACACCTGCGGGCGCGGCCTATCTGGCGGATGCCCGCCGGCTTCTGCGCGAACTGGAACTCGCGGCAGAGCGCGCGCGGCGGCTGGCGTCGGGGCAGGAGGGGCTGTTGCGTGTGGGATTCCACGAGACCGCGGCGCGCTCGCGCAAGGTCACCAAGTCGCTGCGGCGATTTCGCGAGGACTGGCCGGCGATCGAACTGCGTCTGCATCAGGCGCCCACGCCGGTCCAACTGGCCCAGATCGAGGCGGCAGATACAGATGCCGGTTTTGTCTATGCGCCCGAGGACCTGCCCGACCGCTTCAGCGCCACAAGGATCGAGCGGCATGACCTCTTCCTGGCGCTTGCCGAAACCCATGCCCTTGCCGGGGAGGCGGTAGTCTCGCCTGCGATGTTGACGGACGAGCCCTTCGTGGGACTGGCGCGCGAGGTCAATCCCGGTTTCTTCGACCTGCTTTACCGCGCCGCAAGTGCGGCGGGGCTCAGGCCGCGCGTCGTGCAGGAAACCGAGGGCGAATGGGCGACGATCAACCTGGTCGCCGTTGGACTGGGGGTGGCGCTGGTCGTCTCCGGTACCCCGGAAAGCTGGGTGCGCGGCGTCGTTCTTCGGCGGGTAGGGGGGCTGGAACTGAAGCTGGATCTCGCCCTTGTCCGGCTGGCAAACGGAGCGTCGCCGTTGGTGTCCCGCCTGGAAGCCGCCGCCTTGATGGGCTGATGCCCATGCAGCATGTCCATCGGGAAAGAAAATGGCGAGGCGATGCGCCGCCTCGCCGCCTGTCTCATTGGGCCGGCGTGGCCAGCTTCCGCTCCAGCCGATCCACGATCTCGGTCTGAACCGCATCCTGATAGGCCTGCCATTCCGCATCGCCCCAGTCGCCGGTTCCTATGCCGTCGACGATTTCCGTCCACTTTGCCACGTTGTTCGTCAGCATTGTCAGTTCGGCATCGACATCGCTGACCCCGCGCGCCGTCGCCTGATCGACGATCAGCCGAAACTGCTCGTTCACGATCGCGTCCATACGGACGCCGAAGGACGGATCGGGATCGACGAATTTCACGCCTTTCGGCTCGAACTCGGCCCGCGCCGCCTCGTCCGCCTTGATGTATCCGCGCGAAATGTCGGTGAACCCCTTGGCGAGGTAAGAGAAAATCGCGTCCTTCGCCTCGGGCGACACATCCTGCCACGCGTCCTGCCCGAATGTCATCAGGCCAGTGTTGTAGGACACGCCAAAGGACTGGTTCACCACCACCGACATGACTTCGCCGAAGTTGTAGGTCTTCAGCCACGAGACGGAACCGCTGTCGCAGTTGATGGCGCCGCGCTGAACGCCCTCGTAGGTCTCGGTCGACTGCATGTTCAGCGGTGTCGCGCCCAGTGCCGCGGCCGCCTGGGCGACGCCGGCCGAGGCCCGCATCTTGACGCCCACCATCGCTTCAGGCGTCAGGGGCTCAATGCCCCGGCACATCAACTTGAACGGCGTCGTGGAATAGACGAACAGCGGCACCACACCGGCCGCTTCGTATTCGGCCTGGCAGCGCTCGCAGTCCAGCAGGTAGCTTTGCGCCGCGGCGGCGGTCATCACCCGGTTATCCTTGCCGATCAGGGACAGCGATCCTAACGCGGCGGTCACAGGCCAGACGTCGGGCGTGTAGTTGAAGTTGACGAGACCCAGTTCGACAGCGCCGGACTGGACGGCCGACAAGGTTTCGCGAATGCCCGCCAGCGCGCCGGCGGTCACGACCTTCATCGTCGTCTGCCCGTCCGTCTGTTCGGCGATCCAGGCCGCCATCGGTTCCATGACGTCTGTCACGGTCGGGTGCGTCGGGCCGAGACCCGTGTTGTATATAAGCTCGTCTGCCGTCGCGGGCAGGGCTGCGACGCTTGCCGCAAATGCCAGGGCTGTGTTCCTTATGGTCATGGGTCTTCTCCTCCTTCTGTTATGCTTATTGCGCCGCGAGGCTGGCGATCCGCGCCTTCAAGGGGCGTTTCGCGTTCAGGCGGCGGGCGTTTTCGATTGCCAATGCGACGATGCGCTCTGACGATCTTTCGGTCTCGGTCCCGCCGAGGTGCGGCGTCACCAGCGCGCCCGGCGCGCGCCAGAGCGGATGATCCGGCGGCAGGGGTTCCGGGTCCGTCGTATCGATGCCGGCGCCGAACAGGAGGCCGGACCCGAGTGCGTCGACCAGCCCGTCGGTGTCGAGGACCTCGCCGCGGGCGATATTCACCAGGCGTGCCCCGCGTGGCATCAGGGCCAGCCGCCGGGCATCGACCAGGTGCTTGGTTTCCGGAACCAGGGCCACCGCGACGAAGAGGATCTCTGTCTCCGCCAACACTGCGTCGAGGTCTTCGAGCGGTCGGGTCTCGCCTACGATGCCGTCCTGCCGGGGAGAGCGGTTCAGCGCCACAACGTGGGCATCGAAGGCGGCAAGGCGGCGGGCGATGGCCTGCCCGATGCTGCCATAGCCAAGAACAGTGGCGCGGGCGCCTTCGAGCGTGCCCATGCTCTCTGCGATGGGTGGAGCCCACCGGCAGGCTTGCTGACTGGCGACCGCCACCGGGATGCCGCGGTACAGCGCCAGGGCAAGCGCCAGGGCATGTTCGGCCACGTTGGCCGTGCGCCCGTTGCCGGCGTTGGTGACGGTCACGCCGAACGGAACGCCGTGGGCCGCCAGGTTCTCGAACCCTGCGGACAGCAGCTGCAGCCAGCGCAGCGACGGCGTGCGCTCCAATGCGTCCGCGAGAGCGGCGTCGTACAGGCTGTTCATCGTGATCAGCCCGGTCGCGCCTGGCAACGCGGCGTACAGCGCTTCGGCGTCCGCCGGCACAACGACTTCCGACACGAAGGGCAGGTCTTCCAGCGCCCGCGCGATCCGGTTCCCGAGGGGCAATTGGCTGCGAACGACCAGTTTCATGGGTTGTCGGCAGACGGTCCGCTGCCCTCCTTGAGGGAGGCGGTGAAGAAGAGGGCTACATTGCGGACGTGGCGGCGAGCAGCGGCTTCGGCAGCGTCGGCGTCCATCGTAAGGACAGCATCCATGATGGCGCGGTGATCGCGAAGCACGCCCGGTCCCATCGCGCGGGGAGCGTGGGAAAACGTGCGCATGAGGACCGTTAGCCGCCGTTCCAGCCCCAGAAGCGCCGAGGCGAGATAGCCGTTGTCGTTGCCATCGCGCAGGATGCCGTGGAACTCGAGATCGCATGCAATGTGCGCTTCGACATCCTGCGCGTCGATGGCTGCCTCGTGGCGTTGGAGCAGGGGCCGCAGACGGGCGCGCCCATCTTCGGAAAGTTGGGTGGCGGCAAGACGCGCGGCCATGCCGTCCAAGGCCTCGCGGAGCTGAAAAAGGGCGCGGATATCATGCTCGTCGCCGGTTACCACCACGACCCCAAGCCTCGGACGGCTTTCCACGATGCCGTCGCGTTCCAGCACCAGCAGCGCCTCGCGTGCCGGTGTCCGCGAAATCCCGAGCCTGCGCGACAGTTCGGGTACGGACAGCCGATCTCCGGCAGCGATCTCTCCGGACAGGATGGCGTCGCGAATGAGGTCGGCGGCCCTGGCTACGAGGGATTCGGAGGCGGAAAGAGTGGCAAGCGAGGTCATCGGGCATCCCCTGTGTTCGGAAAATTTCTGCATATTACATGCATGCCACAAAAGATCGATGCTGCGTCGAAGATTCCTATGCCTTCAGGCCGGTGGTATTTCATGTGCGCCTCACCGTTCAGATCGCCGTGAATCCGCCGTCCACGGGCAGGGCGATACCATGGATGTTGGATGCGGCGGGAGAGCAGAGGAAGAGGATTGCCCCCGCAACTTCGTCAAGCCTGCCCATGCGTCCGGTAGCAGGGTAGGCGGTTGCCATGCGCGCCTCCCACTCTTCGGGGGTGAAACGGTCCCTGAAAGCCAGCGCCATCTCGGATTCATGCGCGGCGGGGCAGATCGCGTTTATCCGCACGCCCTGTCGCCCGTGGTCGATCGCTGCGGCGCGCGTCAGCCCTACGACTGCGTGTTTGGCCCCAGTATAGGCAATGGAGCCCGGCCCCCCAACGATACCGTTTTTCGACGAGACGTTTACGATGCATCCGCCGCCACGTGCGATCATCCGTGGAATGGCTTCGCGCATGCCAAGCCAGACACCCTTGGCATTGACGGCAAAGACGGCGTCGAACTCTTCTTCGGTGATGTCGGTCGCGGTGGCGCCGCTTGCGCCGAGACCGGCGTTGTTGATCAGGATGTCCGGGCCGCCATGCTGGGCCTCGATGCGCCCGAACAGATCGACCACGTCGGAGGTCACGCCCATGTCGGCAGTCAGCGCGAACGCGGTCCCGCCCGCTTCCGAAATGGACCGCACGGTTTCGTCCAGTGGCGTCTGCCGGCGGCCCGAGACAATGACGGTTGCTCCGGCGCCGGCAAAGGCGGAGGCCGTTTCGGCTCCGATACCGGACCCTCCGCCGGTGACCAAGACCGTCGTTCCCGAAAACTCATCCGCCCACATTGGCGGTCTCCTTCAGTGCGCCAAGAACCTCGGCGGTATCCGCGCCCAGCGGGCGATCAATGTCCGGTGCTTCTGCCGCGAGGCCTTCCAGCCTGGGGTGCGGCGCGGCATAGGCGGTTCTGCGACCGCCGATGGTGCCCTGTCTCACGCTGCCGCGTGCCAGGACATGCGGGTCCGAGATCAGCCGGTCGAGATCGGTCACGGGCGCGACCGGAATGCGGCGAGCCACAAGCGCGTCGATCACCGCAAGCTGCGGCAGTCCGCCAATCCAGCGGGCGACGGCGGCGTCGGGGTCGTCGGCGCCGTCCCAGTTCGCCAGTTCGGTCATGTCGTTCAGGTGCCGAGGCGTCGAGGCCGACAGCACCACATGGCCGCCATCCGCGGTCCTGTAGGTGTTGCGGATGCCCGTCGTCCCTAGCCGTCCGCTCATGCGTCCAGGGGAGTCGCCCGGTTGCCACGCCGCCAGCGCACCCGAGATCGCCGTCAGCACCGGTTCCCACAGCGATGCGTCGATTTCCTGGCCACCGCCGCCGCCCATGTCACGACCGTACAGCGCGGCCAGTGCGCCCATGACCGCGCTCATCGCGCCGATCGCGTCGCCCAAGGCGACCGAGGCCAGCATCGGCTTGTCTTCCGGCCGACCGGTGAGATGTGTCAGGCCCGCGAACCCTTCGCCGATGGTGCCGGATCCGGGTCGGTCCGCGTAGGGCCCCGTCTGGCCGAAGCACGAGACCGACAGCATGATGAGCTTCGGGTTCATCGTGTGCAGCCTGTCCCATCCGATGCCCCGTTTCTCCAGAACGGAGCGCGGGAAATTCTGCACGATGATATCGGCGGTCCGGCAAAGCTGGCGCAGTGTCTCGCATCCTTCAGGGCTGCGCAGGTCGAGGACCACCGACTTCTTGCCGCGCCCGACCGCCGCCCACATGCCCGTGCCACGGAACCCGTCGCCATCGGGCGGTTCGATCTTGATCACTTCGGCGCCGAAATCGCCAAGCAGCGTTGCCGCGAACGGCGCCGCGTACAAAGAAGCAATGTCCAGGACGCGGATACCGTGAAGGGGGGGCTTTGCGTTCGTCATGGTGCCTTCCAGGTGCCGGTGCGATAGGCATCGCGCAGCGCGCGTTTGAGGATCTTGCCGTTTTCCAGCCGCGGCAGATCGTCGTCGAAGACGATCAAGCGCGGGATCTTGAAACCGGCGATGCGCGAACGAAGATGCGTGCGCAGCTCGTCCTGCGACATCGGTTCGGTCGTGGTGACATGTGCACAGACGCTTTCGCCGAACTCCGGGTCCGGGATGCCGATGACCGCCGCATCGACGACCAGCGGATGCGACAGGATCGCAGCCTCGATCTCAGCCGGGTAGATATTGACGCCGCCAGAGATCAGCTTCTCGACCATGCGGTCGCAGATGTAGAGGAAGCCGTCATCGTCGAGCCATCCCAGGTCGCCGGTGGCGAAGCGGCCGTCAAGACCTGCGGCCGCGCGCTTTTCGGGATCGCCGTGATAGGTGAAGTCCGGGGTGCCACGCATCACGCCGTAGACCTGACCGACTGCGCCGGGGGGCAGGGGCTCGTCCGCCTCTCCGTGGATACGGACTTCGCCCGTCGCGAAGGGCCGTCCAACCGAACCGGGGCGGGACAGCCAGTCCTCTGGGCCGATCATCGTCAGCGCGCCGGTCTCGGTCCCGCCGTAGCTTTCCCAGATAACCGGACCGAGCCAGTCGATCATCGCCCGCTTCACATCTTCCGCGCAGGCAGAACCGGAGTGGATCAGGAATTCCAGCGACGTCGTGTCGTAGCGGTTGCGCACCTCGGCGGGCAGGCGCATCAGGCGGACCATCATTGTCGGCACGAGGTGGGTGTGCGTGATTTGGTGCCGTTCGACCAGGCTCAGGAACTCCTCCGCATCGAAACGCTCCATAACCGTGACGGAGGCCCCGGCCCCGAAGTAGGTCATTGAGACGGCCAGCGAGAACAGGTGGTATTGGGGGCCCGTCACCAGCGCCCGCGCTCCGGGGCGCGAGGGGTAGAGCACCCGCAGCGCTGCCGCGCGGGCGTCGATCTCCCGCTGGTTCTGCGGCAGGCGGCGCACGCCCTTCGGTTTCCCGGTGGTACCCGACGTGTAAATGATCGAACTTTCCAGCCCGCGGCCCTTGCGGGTTTGCGACACGGGTGTCCGCACAAGGGTTTCGTAATCCAGCCGCGCCGATCCCGTTTCGGGCGACAGCGATATCCGGCGGACATGCGGCGCAAGTGCATCGCCGACACTGTCTAAGAGGGAGCCGGTTCCGACGAGCGCCTTTGCTGCGCAGTCGTAAAGGATGTACTCGATTTCCGGCGGCGCCATGTGCCAGTTCAGCGGCACGACGAAGCCGTCGAGCGCGCGCATCGCCAATTCGACCTCGAAATGCGAAAATCCGTTGGGGGCAAGATGCGCCACCGCGTCGCCGGCCCCGACGCCTAAAGTGGCCAGGGCCTCGGCGAGGGACTGCGCCCGGGCACGGATGTCGTCTCCGGACCGCGACTGCGCTCCGATCCGCACGACCTGACTTGCGTGCGCATCGGTCCGCGGAGAGTCTGGTCTTTGCGTCTGGGCCGGATCCGGAGCGGACACAGCCGCCCCGGATCGCGTACCGGCAAATCCGGCCCCGTTCATGCCGCCGCCGTTTCCGTGTCCGCCACCTGGGGAATTGCCCGCGTGGTTGTGAGGCAGGTGCCCCAGGAATGCAGCATTGCCGCGTGCAGGCCACCCATGCCGCCCGCCACCATGAAGAATACCTCTTCGGGCTTCTGGATCAGATGGACACGCCCGTTCTTCAGGCGCCCGATACGCTCTATCGGTTCCTTGTAGACCGGATCGAGGAAGTCGATTGGGATCGAGGCGTAATCGTACAGTTTCTGCTGCACGTCTTCGGGGTTCGGATAAGCTTTGCCGACCACCTCGGCCCAAACCGGATTGATGGCGACCAGAACCTCGGACCATTGCGACGACGGCAGGAACCCGTTGGCCCCCGGATAGGCGAGGCTTTTGCCGATGATCTGGAGGAAATGGTCGGCGGTGTTGCCGATCATATCGCAGATGTTGGCGGTGCCCATCGCTCCGTAGACCGTCACGGCGTCCCCCTTGACGCCCAGCCGTTCGGCCAGCGGCGCCCAGGGGGACTTCTCTTCCCATTCGCCGAAGACGATGCCCGCGACGCGGCCCGGAGTGCCGTAGGTGCTTTGCGAGGTCACGTCGATCTGCTGGCCGGCCACGTTGCGGATCAGCAGGCGAATCGCCCGACCGATGGCTGGCGCGTGACCGGCAACACCGCCAAGGCACCCGGCGCCGAAGGGGATCTTCAGCTTGTGTCGGATCGGTCCGTTGATGATCATGGCCGGCACGACGGACCCCGTCGTGGCGTTCAGCGAGGCAAGCTCGAATTTCGGATCGGTCATGGCCTCGACCGTGGCGATCAGAAGCGGCATCGCCTCGGGCGGCGCGCCCGCCATGACCGCGTTGATCGCGATTTTCTCGACGGTGGCCTCGGCCCGCAGCGGCAGCATGACGGCAACCACCTCGTCCGGGAACCGCCCGCTCTGCGCAATCATCCCTCGGACCCGCGCCTCGGTCGGCGGGATCAGTGGCAGCCCGTCACCCCACCCCTGCTCCATTGCAAAGGCATTGAAGGACTCGTGAGTCAGCTCTGCCTCATGCCGCTGGCTCGACAGCCAGTCTATCTCGCAACCCGAAGGTCCGCAGGAACGGTCGATAGTGGTCTTTTGCAATGTCATGAACTTCAGCCTTCTGACGGATGTCGAGGGGGTAGGGCAGGATGTGGCGGCGCAGGGCGGACTCGCCGCCGCGGCGGGCGAGGTTCTGCGACAGTTCGTCGAAGTGCCGGGTGGCGACCGCCACGGTCGGCAAGCCTTTCTTTTTGCCCCAAAGGGCGTCGTGAATTGTCCAGGAAGTACAGGAGCCGCAGTTCGCCAAGCCTACGACGAAGGCGTCGAGCTCGTCGGTGAACTCGTCGAGTTCCCGGATCACCTTTTCGCCCACCGGCCCCGTGCGACCGCCCGCGCGCCAGAAGCGCACTTCGGCGCCTTCTTGGCGCAGCATCTCTGCCCAGATCTCGCTGACCCAGTCCCAAGACCGCCAGAGTTCATCGACGCGGAAACCAATCACGGCGCCTTTCAGGCCGGGCAGAGGCGGCCCGGCGTCTTCGTTGTCGTCCGTTCGGAAACCGGTCGGATCGAGGACGTAGCCCTTTGTCATGGTTCGGATCCCTTTCTGCGGGTTGATCGGCTCTTACGACCCGAATCTACATGTTACATGTAATATGCATAATGGGAGCAGTTTGGTCCGTCAACGTTTTTTAAGGCGTTTCCAGATTATGGGCCGGTCGCCTTCGAAGAGGGCAAGGCCAGCTGGCCGCGCATATGCGCAGTTGCCGCTGTCCCGTCGCGGCAGATGTTCGTTGCGCCTTCCTCGGCCGCCGACGCAAGGTGCCGGGCTCCCGGCAACCTTCACTCGAAAAGGGCGAACCGCGCGCGTAGAATTGCCTCGGCTTCCGAGACCATCCGCTCAATCAGGACCTCGCAGGTCGGAATGTCGTGGATCAAGCCGGCGGCAAGGCCGGCCGTCCAGACACCGGCATCGAGATCGCCGCCCTCGTAGACCTTCCGTCCCCGTGCCCCCGCGATGAGCGGTGCCACGTCGCCGATGGCCAAATCCGGGCCGCGGGCCTTCTCGACGTCGCGCACTTCCTCGGCCACAGAATTCCTGAAATATCGTGCCGTGTTCCGCAGGGGGCGCAGAAGGTGCACCGTGTCCAGTTCGCTCGCCTCGACGATGCGGCGCTTCACATTCTCGTGGATCGGCGCCTCGGCCGTCGCCATGAAGCGCGTGCCCATGTTCACGCCATCGGCGCCCAGCACCAGCGCCGCGGCAAGGCCGCGGCCGTCCGCGATGCCGCCCGAAGCCAGAAACGGTATCGACAGGCCGTCCGCGGCGCGCGGCAGAAGGATGAGGTTCGGCACGTCGTCCTCGCCCGGGTGCCCGGCGCATTCGAATCCGTCCACGCTGACTGCGTCCACTCCAATTCTTTCGGCCGTCAGCGCGTGGCGCACCGAGGTGCACTTGTGGATCACCTTGGCGCCTGCGGCCTTGATTCGTTCCATGTAGGGCTCGGGACTGCGCCCCGCTGTCTCGATCACGGTGACGCCTGCATCCAGCGCCGCGGCGAGGTAGTCGTCATAGGGGGTCTGCCGCAACGTCGGCAGGATCGTCAGGTTCACGCCGAAGGGCTTGTCGGTCATGCTGCGGCAACGCGTAATCTCGGCTGACAAATCTTCCGGCGTGGGCTGGGTCAGGGCGGTGACGATCCCCAGCCCTCCGGCGTTGGACACCGCAGCAGCCAGCTCGGCCCGCCCGACCCATTGCATCCCGCCCTGCACGACGGGGTGGCGGATGCCGAGCAGCTCGGTAATGCGGGTCCTCACTGCGCAGCTTCCATCATGCGGGACAGCATGTGCCCGGTGTAACGGGAAAGGTTGACGTCCCGGCTGCCGAACATCGCATCGGTGACAAGCAGCCGCTTGTGGTATTGGCCGACCTGGTATTCTTCGGTGATGCCATAGCCGCCATGCAGCTGGATGCCCTGCTGCGTCGTCCACCGGCCCAACCGCTGCACCAGCGCCTTGCACCCGGCCACCTGCGCGGCGCGCTCAGCCGAAGGCGCCCCAAGGAAAGAGAGCGCCCGCAAAACCGCGGACCGGGCGATGGTCAGGTCGGCCGCCATGTCCGCCATCCGATGCTGCAAGGCCTGGAAGGATGAAAGGGGCACGCCGAACTGCCGCCGCTCGCTGATGTAGGGCGCGGTGACCTGGATCGTGCCGTCCATTGCGCCCACGCATTCGGCGCACAGCATGGTCACCGCCTCGTCCCGCGCCGCCGCAAGCGCATGCGCCATGGCATCTCCCGAGGCGATCCGTTCGGCGATGGCCGAGGTGAACCGCAGGTCGAGGCCCGACGTCCAGTCGGCTAGCCGGGTCCCTTCCGTGGTGACACTCTCGCTGTGGCGCGCGAGGCGGAACAGGCCCAGGCTGCCGTCCGGCAGGCGGGCGGTCACCAGAAGGACATCGGCGTGATCCCCGCCCACCACCAGAGACTTGAGGCCGTCCAGCCGGAATCCGCCGCCTTCGGGGGACGCGGTCACGGCGATGCGGGTCACATCGCCCCGCGCATCCGGCTCCGAATGGGCAACTGCGACCAGCTTTTCCCCGGAGACGATCTTTTCGATCAGGTCGGTCTGACCGCCAATTCCGACCAGCAGGCGCGCCGGAAAGACCGCGCACATCGTGAACGGTTCCAAGACCTGTCCCCGGCCCAGCGTCTCGGCGATCAGTGCAACGTCCTCAAGCGTGCCGCCGAAGCCGCCCGCCTCTTCGGACAGGCCAAGGCCGAACCAGCCCAGTTCGGCCATCTGCCCCCAGACCGTGCGGTCCAGCGTGACACCGGCTTTTGTGGCCTCGCGGCGTTTCTCGAACGGGCAAATCTCGGTAACGAAGCGGTTTGCGCCGTCCAGGATCATGCGCTGCTCGTCGGTGAGGTCGGGGCTGGCTTCCTCGAACATCGGATGTCTTCCTCAGAATCGGAACAGGGTCTTGGCGATGATGTTCCGCTGCACTTCGTTGGCGCCACCGTAGATCGAAGCAGCACGCCGGTAGATCAGCTCGGCAAAGAGGCCCGGCGCATAGTTCGGCCCCGCATGTGGCATGTCCCGCATCTCGGGTTCCTCGTTGGTGTCGGGATAGGCATAGGCCCCATAGTCGCCGATCGTCTCGACCAGAAGATCGGTCAGCTTCTGAGCCAGTTCCGTTCCGCGGACTTTCAGAATCGAGCCGACGGCATTGCCGCCGTTGCGCTCAGTCAGGCCGTGGGCGATCACGCGGCTCACGGTCATGTCCACCGCCATGACCTCCAGCTCCAGTTCGGCCAGACGCGTGGCGAAGGTGCAGTTTTCGATAAGTGGCCGGCCATCCACAGTCTCGCGACGGGCATAGGTCTTGATCTTGGCAAGGTAACGCTTCAGCGACGGCGCCTCCGCGCCGTAAAAGGCGCGTTCGTTGAACAGCAAGTATTTGGTGTAGTCCCAGCCCTTGTTCTCTTCGCCGACGCGGTTCGAAACCGGCACGCGCACATCGTCGTAAAAGACCTCGGTAAGGTGGTGTGAGCCTTCGAGGCTCTCTATTGGTCGGATCGTCAGGCCCGGCGTCTTGACGTCGATCAGGAAAAACGAGATCCCGGCCTGCTTCTTCGCCTCCGGGTCGGTGCGGGCCAGCATGAAGTTCCAGTCGCCGAATAGCCCGTGCGAGGTCCAGATCTTCTGACCGTTGATGACATACTCGTCGCCTTGCCGAACCGCCGTGGTGCGCAGCGAGGCAAGATCGGACCCGGCGGAGGGTTCTGAAAACCCCTGAATCCAGAACACCTCGCCATTGCGGATCGGCGGCAGGAATCGATCCTTCTGCTCTTGGGTGCCGAAGGCCTGTATCACCGGCGCGACCAGTCCGACGCCGCCAATGTTGATGGTTGGGGCGCCCGCCAGATAGCATTCCTCGTCGAAGACATATCGCTGCATCGCGCTCCAGCCCGGACCGCCGTGTTCCTCTGGCCAGTGCGGCACCGACCAGCCCTTTTTGGCAAGGATTTGCTGCCAGCCCAGCGAGTCCTCGCGGGCGGCCAGAAAGCCATTGCGGCCGCGGTGTGCCATGTCGTCAGGCAGATTCTCTTTCAGGAAGTCGCGTACCTCCTGCCTGAAATCCCCGATTTCGTCTGGTGTGGTCGCGCTCACGTGCGGGCCCCCGGATTTGCGGTTCTGTGAACGATGATCGACCGGGTGGGCGGCGATTGCCACGGAGGCACGACGTTTTCCACGGATGTGTTGGGGCGCCGTCGCGCCCATCGGAAGTGAAGGCCCGGTTTCACGCGTCCGCATCCAGCTGCGGTGCGTCGAGTGACAGGTCGGCGGGCTGGTTCCGGAACCGGATCGGGGTGCCGACATGACGGGTCCCGTCGGGTGCCGTCAGGATCAGGCCACGCGCGACGATCTGCGGATCGACCAGCGCCTCGGGCAGTGAATTGACCGGCCCCCAGCACAGGTCCAGCCGATCGCAAAGCGCGCCTGCCTCCGATGCCGTCATTTCGCCGAAGGTTTGCGTCAGCAGCGCGAAGACCGGAGCCTGGTGCGGGCCGGGGCTTTGACACAGATCGGCGAGGTCCGTCCGGCCGAGATGCCCGAGAAGCGCGGTCACGAACTTCGGTTCCTGCCCGGCGAGGGCGATCTGCCGACCATCGGCGCAGTCGTACAGCGCGTAGAACGCGGCGCCGCCGGTGGTCCTCTCCTGGCGCGGGTCGGGCTGACGGTCTTCGGTCAGTGCCGGCGGCAGGATGTTGAGCATTGAGGCGAGAAGCGTCTCCTGCATCGAGATGTCGAGAAAGTCGCCTTTACCCGTCCTTTCGCGTCCGAGCAGGGCCATCAGCACGCCCGACAGGCCGAAGAGTCCGGCGGTGACATCCGACACGGGGATCGCGGGGATCGTCGGGCGGCCGTCCGAACCGAGGTTCATCGAGAGGAAACCCGTCGCTCCCGCCAGACCAAGGTCGTGTGCCGGTCGCGCCACGTCCGGGCCGTCCTGTCCGAAGGCGCTGATCGAGCAATAGACGATGCGCGGGTTACGGGCGCTAATCGTGTCGTAGTCGACCCCCAGCCGTCTGGCGACACCGGGCCGCGCCCCCTCGACGATCACGTCCGCGTCGTCGGCCAAAGCAAGGAACCGCGCGCGGTCCGCCGGATCCTTCAGGTTCAAAGCAAGGCTGTCCTTGCCGCGGTTGTAAGCCCGGAAGAGCGCAGTATGCCCGCCTTGCGCGAGTCCGGTCTGGCGATAGGCGTCCCCGCCGGGCGGCATCTCTATCTTGGTGACCTGAGCGCCGTGATCGGCAAGCGCCAGCGTCAGGAAAGGGCCGGGAATGAAGCTGGTAAGGTCCAGCACCTTGAGTCCCTCTAGCTGTCCCATGTCAGCGAAAACTGATCGTGTGGCCGCCATCGGCGTGAATGGTCTGCCCGTTGATGTAGCCGCCCGACGGCGAGGCAAGCAGCACCGCAAGGCCCGCGATCTCTTCGGGCTCGCCGAAGCGGGCCGAGGGATTGCGGCCGCAGTACCACTCCACCATCGCCCCGTCTTCCCATTGGGTGCGCGCCATCTCCGTCCGGAAGGTTCCCGGTGCGATGCAGTTTGCGGTAATCCCCTTCGCCCCGAATTCGCAAGCAAGGTTGCGCACCATCTGCATGTCGGCGGCCTTGGTCAGCCCGTAGGTGCCGGTCACGGCGTCACCCACGCGGCCGACGATCGAACCCACCGAGATGAACCGGCCCCAGCCGCGTTCGATCATGCCGGGAAAGGTGCCCTGCACGAGCCAGAGGCTGGACAGCACGTTCACCTGCATGAACTTGTCGAAAGTCGCGTCCTCAAGCTCCAGCGCGCTGCCGATCCACGGGTGGATGGCAGCATTGGCCATGACGATGTCGACGCGGCCCCATGCGTCGATCGCGCGCCCGACCAATGCATCGATCTCGTCCTTGCGGCCGATGTTGCAGGGCTGGGCTATGGCCTGGCCTCCCTCTGCGCGGATCTGCGCAGCCGCCTCGTCGCAGGGAGTCGACTTGCGGCCGGAGATCACCACTTTGGCGCCATGCTCGGCCAGCCCGCGGGCGCTGGCTAAGCCCAGCCCGCGGGACGACCCGGTGACAATGGCGACCTTCCCGGTCAGGTCGAAGAGTTTGGACGGCATGGTTGACCTCGTGACGACGGCTTCGGACGACGCGGACGTTAGGAGCGCGTGTCGCTGGCGAGGAAGGCCCCGGCCGACTTCATCACATATGCGCAGAGTGTGGGCTCGCGGGCCCGTTTCGTCTGCTGGTCGCTGGACGACAGCCGTTGACTGCGCACATCAAGGGCGATCCACGCGCCCTTCGCGCACAAAAGACCGAGGTTTCCCATGTCCCGCCGCGCCGCCATTGTCGCCCCTCTCCGCTCTCCCATCGGCCGTTTCGGCGGTGCGTTCCGTGATCTGCCAGTCGAGGATCTGGGCGCGGCGGTGGTCCGGGCGGTGATCGCGCGCAGCGGCATAGACCCGGGCGCCATCGAAGACCTCGTCTTCGCCCAGTCCTATGCCAATTCCGAGACGCCCTGCATTGGACGCTGGCTGGCTCTGTCGGCCGGACTGCCTGAGACCGTGCCCGGAATGCAGTTGGACCGGCGCTGCGGCGGCGGACTGCAGTCAATTGCCACGGCGGCGATGATGGTGGAGAGCGGCGCCTGTGACGTGGTTTTGGCGGGCGGCGTCGAAAACATGAGCCGGATCGAGTACTACTCGACCGACATGCGCTGGGGCGCGCGCGCCGGGACAGTGAAATTTTACGACCGGCTGGATCGTGGACGCGAACGCTCGCAGCCCGTTGAGCGCTACGGTGTGATCTCGGGCATGGTCGAGACCGCCGAGAACCTGGCGAAAGATCACGCGATCACCCGGGAGGCGTCGGATACCCTCGCCGCGGCAAGTCACCGCAAGGCAGCCGCCGCATGGGTCGAGGGTCGCTTCGACGACGAGGTCGTGCCCGTCGAGGTGCCGCAGCGAAAGGGCGATCCCGTCGTCGTGGCCCGCGACGAAGGCATCCGCCCGGAAACCTCGGCCGAGAGCCTGGCAGGGCTGCGTGCCGTCATGAAGGATGGCACCGTGACGGCCGGAAACGCCAGCCAGCAGAACGACGCGGCGTCTGCCTGCCTGATCGTGGCAGAGGAGCGGCTCGAGGCTCTTGGTCTGAAGCCCATCGCATTCTTCGGCGGCTGGGCCGCCGTCGGGTGCGATCCGGCGCGCATGGGTATCGGCCCGGTGCCCGCGACAGCGAAGGTGCTGCAGAAATCCGGGTTGAGCCTTTCCGATTTGGATCTGATCGAGGTCAACGAGGCATTCGCGGCGCAGGTTCTTGCAGTGCTGAAGTCCTGGGATCTGGACGCCAACGATCCCCGGGTCAATGTCAACGGCTCAGGGATCTCGCTGGGTCATCCCATCGGCGCCACGGGCACGCGCATCATGACGACGTTGCTGCACCAGATGAAGCGGCAGGGGGCAAAACGCGGACTGGAGACCATGTGCGTCGGCGGCGGTCAGGGCATGGCCGCGATTTTCGAGGCAGCCTGATGATCGAGACACGAATTACCCGTCTTTTCGGCATCCGTCACCCCATCGTTCAGGGCGGGATGCGGCATATCTCTCGCGCCGATCTAGCGGCCGCCGTCTCGAATGGCGGCGGGCTGGGGCTGATCGCGGTCCACAGCTTCTCCGGCCCTGACGCGCTATTGGCCGAGATCGACAAGGCCCGGGCGCTGACCGACCGACCCTTCGGTGTCAACCTGACGATCATTCAGAACATGCGCGGGGCATCTCCGGACGACTACGTCGCGGCCATTCTGGAGAGCGGCGTCAGGATCGTGGAAACCTCGGGCGCCAATCCGGGCAAGTACATTCCCAGGCTCAAGGCAGCCGGAATCACGGTGGTGCACAAGTGCACGTCCGTCCGTTTCGCCCGAAAGGCGGAGGAGCTCGGCGCGGACGCCGTGACGGTTGTGGGGTTCGAGGGGGCCGGTCATCTTGGCCCCGACGACGTCCCGGCCCTCGTTCTCGTCCCGCGCATCCTCGAGACGGTGTCGATTCCGGTCATCGCAGCCGGAGGAGTCGCGCGCGGCACACAGGTCGCGGCGATGCTGGCTTTGGGCGCCGAGGGCGTGGCGATGGGAAGCCGCTTCCTGTTGACACAAGAGGCCCACATGCACGAGGCCGTGAAGGAACGCGCGCTCGCGGTCGATGAACGCGGGACGCGGGTGATTCTGCGCTCCATCGGGGATCCGACGCGCGCGATCGCAAACCAGATGGCTGATCGCGTATTGAAGATGGAGGCCGAAGGCGGCCACCTGCACGAAGAACTGGTCTCGACCGGGGGCGGAACGGCCTGGATCGACGCTTCGGAACGCGGCGATGCGGAGGGGGCGGCCTATGCTATCGGACTGTCTGCGGCGTTGATCGACCACCTTGAACCCGCGGCGGAGGTCGTCGCCCGCGTCGCCGCCGAGGCCGAGGACACGATCAGGGGGCGCCTCGCGGGGCTTGTCCGGCCGGATCCGGATTAATCCAGGAGCAGAAAGGAAGCACCGGCACGGTGACTGTGTATCGGGAAGCATCCGGCATAAGGACGGCGGCGCTGCTGGCGACAGGATAGGTCGAGTCCGGCTGGGCGGCGCTTATGCTGGCGAGCGGGCTGGATGTCCGCGTCTGGGTCCGCCGCGCCGAAGCCGGCGCAGACCTGCGCAATGCAGTCGCCCAGATGTGGCCGGACCTTCAGACGCAGGGGCTGGACCCCGGTGCCGACCCCGCGCGGCTGACTGTCGCCAGCAACATGGAAGAAGCGCTTGAGGGCGCCGATTTCGTGCAGGAGAACGCCGCCGAGGATGCCGCCCTTAAAGCGGATCTCTTCGCCCGCGCGGATGCGCTGCTGCCTGCGGACGTGCTTATCGCCTCGTCGACCTAGTCCCTGTCGGTCTCCGGCATGCAGGAGAAATGCCGTTTCCCCGGTCGTTGTGTTCTGGGCCATCCGTTCACGCCGACGCACCTCATGCGGCTGGTCGAGGTCGTGGGCGGCGAGAGGACAGATCCAAAAGCCGTCGATGCAGCGATCAGGACCTATGCACATTGGGGCCGTGTGCCGGTACGCCTGAACCGCGAGATCTACGGCCACATTGGCAACCGGCTTGCAACCGCGCTCTGGCGCGAGGCGGTACATCTCCTGGCCGAAGGCGTTGCCACGGCCGCGGAGATCGACCGGGCGGTAGTCGAGGGCCCGGGCCGCAAATGGGCTCTGACGGGACCGTTCGAAAGCTATGCCCTGTCGGGCGGCGATGGTGGCATCCGGCGGTTCCTGGAACCCTTCTCTCCCGGTATCCAGCGCCGCTGGGACGACCTTGGTACGCCGCAGCTGGATGCGGAGACCCGGGCCCTTATTGCAACGTCGGTCGAATCCGCTCTCACGGGCACGTCGGGGCGGCAACGGCAAAGGGAACGCGCGCGCCGACTGGTGGCGCTGTCGCGGCTTCTGGATAGTGGTGACCGTGAATCCTGATCAGAAAGCCGACACGCATGTGTGTTTTCGCCGCAAACAGTGTCCCGAACGGTCCGGACTGCGAAGAAGTGATGCATGCGCAGCGCCTGCGCACGAAACCGAAACGGAGGATCCGACGTGACACTCAATAAGAAGACAATCGCCCTTGCCGCCGCCAGCGCGGCGCTGACTGCGGCCCCGGCCCTTGCCGATACGCTGATATACGGGAGCGCCCTGCCGTCGATCCACCAGGCGAACACCGTAGTCGTCGAACCCTACGCCGAGGCTGTGGCCCAGGCGACAGACGGCGAGGTCGATATACAGCTGACCGCCGGGGGCGCGCTGGCCGGGAACCGCGAAACGCTTGGTGCCGTGTCAGACGGCGCGCTTGATATGGGGCTGATCACCGATTTTTACACACCGACCGAGTTGCCCAACTCGACCATGATCTCGGACCTGGGTGTCTTGGGCAAGGACGCCCGGGTGATCACCGCTGCGGTGAACGAGAACCTGCTCATCGCCTGCAAGACCTGCAAGGCGGACTACGAAGAGCTCGGCATCGTGCCGATGATGATGTATTCCACGACCCCCTACCACGTTATGTGCAAGGGCGTGGACGCGAATGCGCTGGCAAACCTGAAGGGCGTGAAGATCCGGGCCACCGGCGCGATGGGTCAGCTGATGGCCGGTATCGGTGCCAACCCGGTGAACCTTCAGACAACAGAGGCCTACGAGGCGATGCAGCGTGGGTCGATCTCGTGCATTGCCGGTTCGATTCCCTGGCTGAAGACCTACCAGCTTGGCGACATGGTAACTTCTGTCAACATGATGGCCTTGGGGACGTTTCACGGCACCCTGCCGTTGAACATCAATGCCGACCGCTGGGCCGAACTGAGCGACGAACAGCGCGCTGCGATGATCGAGGCGATCCCGGCGCGGGTCAGGGCCATCGCCAAGTCCTATGAAGATGACGACATTTCGGTCCGGGAGGATTTCGAGGCGAAGGGCGTCAGCTTTGTCGAGGCGGACCAGGCGTTCATCGACGCCGTGGAAGCCCATGCCGCCAGCGACGTGGAGCGTGTGGGCGAGGCCGCCGGTGATCGGGGCGCCGTTGATCCCGAAGCCAGTATCGCCGTATTCCAGGGCCTTGTCGAAAAGTGGACCGGGATCGTGAACGACATCGGCGAAGGTGCGTGGGACGAAGCCCAGTGGGACGCCTACGAACAGAAGATCCGTGAGGAGATCTACGAAAAGGCAGAGTTCTGAGAGCTCGGCATCAAAGGCTCTGAATGGCCGCCTCCCGGCGATGGAGGCGGCCTCTTCATTGTACGATCACCCCGGAAGCCTGCACTAGGGCAAAGGACTGCGGGCGACCTACCGCGCGTGGGCGAGGTCGTCCTGCAACTGCACCTCGGTCAGGCGGCGGGCGTCCTCGATCCAGTCGCACAGGACCGGGCGGGTCTCGATCGGGTCGAGAATGTCGGGAATGCCGAACCGCTCGGCCGTGCGGAACGGCGAATGCAGTGCATCGTAATGCACCTCAAGTTCGGCCTGACGGGCGGCCGGGTCCGCCGATGCGGCGATCTCGCGCCGAAAGGCGGCAGAGACCCCGCCCTGGACCGGGAGCGACCCCCAGCGGGCCGTCGGCCAGGCCAGACGGTGGTTGATCGATTGCCCGTTCCGCCCATGCTTGCGGCCGTGCAGGCCGCCTGCAACACCGTAGACCCGGCCGACAATGATGGAGATCCAGGGCATCTTGCTGCGTTCGATAGCCTTCAATGCTTCGACCGCGGCGAGCAAGGCGCCGGTATTCTCGGCTTCTGGCCCCACGAGGTTTCCGGGCTGGTCGACGAAATTCACCACGGGCAGGCGGAACTGGTCGCACAGCTGCACGAAGCGTGTCGTTTTTTGTGCTGCCACCAGAGACATCGCGCCGGAAAGCACCTGCGGATCGTTGGCGATGACACCGACCGGCACCCCGTTGAGCCGCGCCAGCATGGTGATGGTCGAGCCGCCGTGATGCCGGCCGATCTCGAAGATCGACCCGAGGTCAAGCACCCGGTCGAGCAGCACCCGCATGTCATAGCCTTGCCGCCTGTCCTCGGGGACAAGATGGCGCAGGACCGGCTCCGCCCGGCCGGGATCGTCGTCCGGCTGGACGCAGGGCGGAAGCTCTCGGTCGTGGGTCGGAAGGTATGAGAGAAAATCGCGGGCCTGCGCCAGGGCGTCGAATTCGTCCTCGGCGGCGTTGTGGACCAGTCCGGTGCGGTGAACGTGTACGGCAGCACCGCCGAGCGCTTCCTTCTCGGTCTCGATGCCAAGCGCGGCGCGCACCACCGGCGGCCCCGAAACGAATAACTGGGACGTCCCGCGCACCATGACAGAAAAATGCGAGGCCATGACACGCACCGCCCCGAGACCTGCGCAGGCGCCGAGGCAGATGCCGACCACGGGCACGCGGTCCATGAGTGGCACCACAGGCCATGTAGGGTATCCGGGGACCGGCGCGTAACCGACCTGCTCGATGGTCCGGATCGAGCCGCCTGCCGTGTCCACAAGCCGAACCATCGGCAGGCGGTATTCCAGCGCATAGCGCTCGGCATAGATCCATTTCTCGGGGATCGTCGCCTCAACCGAACCGCCGCGGATAGTGGCGTCGTCAGCCGAGACCGCAACGCGCCGCCCGTCGATGCGGCCAGTCCCCATCACCGTGTTCGACGGCGTGAACGCATCGTCTTCGGCTTTGCCCGACAGCCCGCCCATCTCGCGGAAACTGGCGGTATCAAGAAGCATCTCGATCCGCTCCCGCGCCGTCAGACGCCCGCGCGAATGGTGTCGATCGATGGCATCGGATCCGCCCATGCCGGCCGAGGCCGCGCGGCGCCGGGAAAGCTCTTTCAGCGCCTGCTTCATGCCTCTGGCACCGGGACCGGCGCTGCCGGCCGCGATGGAAGGATCATGGGCAAGGGCGGTTTTCTCATCGGGCTTCGCGGGGTCGCGGTCGGGCATTCGGGGTCATGAGTCCTGTCTGTTCCCTGCAAGCCTGCCATGGCGACGGGACCGCTTCGACGCCGAGCGGTGCAGGCGTCACATATGTGTTTCCGGCGCCTCGAGCACGTGCGCCGTGGCTCCGCGGTGCTACGCATGATTCAACCAAAGGGTAGGATCGCACCCGATGACAGATGCACCTGTGAAGCTGCGCGATGCGGCGACGATCGTTTTGAGCCGGCGCGACAGCGACGGCACCCCGCGTGTGTTGATGGGCCAGCGAGGCAAAGGCGCCGTCTTCATGCCGAACAAGTTCGTATTTCCGGGCGGAGCGGTGGATGCCGGCGACGCCAATGTTCCGCTGGACGGAGAGGTCGATTCCCGCAGCAGGGACAGGCTCCACCGTCACGCCGATGCCACACTGGTACGGGCGCTTCAGGTCGCGGCCGTGCGCGAGCTGTGGGAAGAGACAGGGATGATGCTGGGTGTTCCCGGTCGTTGGAGCGGCACGGTCCCCGCGGACTGGGCTGCCTTTGCCGACATGGGCAAGGTGCCATCGGCCGCAGGGCTCAGCTTTCTCTACCGCGCCGTGACGCCTCACGGCCAGAAACGTCGGTTCGACGCGCGCTTCTTCTGGGCAGACGAGGCGGCGTTGCAGGGCAATGAGGACTTCCGCGATGCGCCGGGTGAGCTGTCTGCGCTCAGCTGGGTCAGCCTCACCGAGGCACGCGCGCTTGACCTGCCGATGATTACGCACCGTGTGCTGCTGGAACTCGAGGCGCGAATGACTGACCCGGACCCTGCGCGCAAGGTGCCCTTCTTCGATGGCGAAGTGCGCGCGTTTTCTGAAATCGACTGAAGGACACGAACTCCATGAACTGGACAGATCGCGGCCATTTCATAAACGGACGGTGGACAGGGGGGCGCGGAGGCACGCCCGTCGAGAACCCCTTTGAAGAGACCACGTTCGCGCAGATCACAGCCGGCACAACCGGGGATATCGATGCCGCTGTTGCTGCCGCACGGGCCGCATTTCCGGGCTGGGCCGCGACGCCCCCCTTGGAGCGTGCGGCACTTGTCGCGCGGGTTGCCGACGGCCTCAAGACAAGGATGCCCGAACTGGCTGAGGTGATCGCAACAGAGGTCGGCACGCCGATCAAGATCGCCGGGCCCGTACAGGTCGGCCTGCCAATGACCAACGCCGCCGGAACGGCAAAGGCAGCAGAGAGCTATGCCTGGGAACGCGAGATCGGCAATTCGCGCGTCGTGATGGAGCCGGTCGGTGTCGTCGCCGCGGTGACGCCCTGGAACTACCCGCTCCACCAGGCCGTGGCCAAGGTGGCTCCTGCGATCGTTGCAGGCTGCACAGTTGTCCTGAAACCGGCTGACCTGGCACCGTTGAATGCTCTGATGCTGGCCGAGATCTTCGAAGCGGCAGGGGCGCCACCGGGTGTCTTCAACGTGGTCACGGGGCCCGGGCGCGTGATCGGCGAACACCTTGCCACGCACCCGGGTGTCGACATGTTGTCCTTCACCGGCTCGACGGGAGTGGGCGGGCGGCTTGCCGCGTTGGCGGCGCGGGACATTCGTCGGGTGTCGCTGGAACTGGGCGGAAAGTCCGCCGCGGTGGTGCTGGACGATGCCGAGTTGGAACCGGCGGTGAAGGCCACGGTCAATGCCTGCCTCCTGAACTCGGGCCAGACGTGCTCGGCGCTGACGCGCCTGATCGTGCCCGCGGGGAAGATGTCCAAAGCGGCCGAAATCGCCGCAGCTGTGGCGGGCCGCATGGTACTGGGGGATCCAATGGATCCGGGCACGCGGCAGGGTCCGGTGATCTCGTCCGGTCAGCGAGACGGCATACGGCAGATGATCCGTGCCGCCGAAAGCGAGGCGCGGCTGGTCGCCGGCGGCTCCGACACGCCTGAGGGTCTGAGCCGCGGCTATTTCGTCCGGCCGACAATCTTTGCCGAAGTCCACCCGGACTCGGCGCTGGCGCAGGAAGAGGTATTCGGTCCGGTGCTCGCCATTTTCGGTGCCGACGACGAGGATGACGCCATCGCCATCGCCAACAACTCGCGCTACGGGCTGTCAGGCGCGGTCTGGTCTGGGGATCGCGACCGCGCAGAGCGTGCGGCACGGCGGATGCGCACCGGACAGGTCGAGATCAACGGCGGACGGTTCAATCCGGCAGCACCGTTCGGCGGTTTCAAGCAGTCGGGCTACGGTCGCGAGATAGGCGTGTTCGGGATCGACGACTTCGTTGAGCCGAAAGCCCTGCAGTTCTAGGGTCAATTCTCGAGGACGACGGGAGCGTAGTCCGGAAAAGGCCTTCCGGCTGTCGCTCTCAAGACGCCGACATGGCCAGGCCTTCGAGGTACCGCTCGGCATCGAGCGCCGCCTCGCAGCCCGAGCCGGCGCTGGTCACGGCCTGCCGGTAGATGTGATCCTGAACGTCTCCGGCAGCAAAGACGCCCGGAACGCTTGTGGCGGTCGCGTTGCCGTTGCGGCCGCCCCGCGTGACGATGTAACCGTCTTCCATCTTGATCTGGCCGTCGAAAAGACCGGTATTGGGTCTGTGCCCGATGGCGATGAAGACGCCGCGCAGCGCGATGTCCTCAACCGCAGGACTTTTCGTGTCCGCGAGGCGAAGGCCGGTGACGCCCTCATCGTTTCCCAGCACATCCTGCACCGTGCGGTTCCACTTCAAAGCGACCTTCCCTTCAGCAGCTTTCCGGAACAGGCGGTCATGCAGGATCTTTTCACCGCGCAGCGTGTCCCGGCGATGAACCAGCGTGACATGGCGCGCGATGTTCGTCAGGTACAGAGCCTCTTCGACCGCCGTGTTGCCACCGCCGACGACGGCGACGTCCTGGCCGCGAAAGAAGAACCCGTCACAGGTGGCGCAGGCCGAAACGCCCTTGCCCATCATGGCCTGTTCGGAGGGCAGCCCGAGATATTGCGCCGACGCTCCGGTGGCGATGATCAGCGCGTCGCAGGTGTAGGTCCCGTAATCCCCGACGAGACGCAGCGGGCGGCTGGTGAGATCCGCCCGGGAAATATGATCGTGAACATACTCCGTCTCGAACCGTTCCCCGTGGCGCTGGAACCGCTGCATCAGGTCCGGACCCTGCACGCCGTCCGCATCTGCGGGCCAGTTGTCGACATCGGTCGTCGTCATCAACTGGCCGCCGCTTTCCAGGCCGGTTATGACAAGCGGTGCCAGGTTGGCGCGCGCGGCGTAGATTGCGGCGGTATGACCCGCCGGGCCAGAGCCGAGAATGATCAGGCGAGAGTGACGGACATTCATTGAAACCTCGTTTAGTGGTGGCCTCGACGGCAGTGAGCATGGGACTTCAGTTGCGCACATGCCGATTTTGCGACGTGCACGTGTGCGCCGGTCTGACGGTTATTCGCCCCTGAAGACAGGCTTCGTCTTCGTGGCAAAACCGTTGACCGCTGCTGCATAATCACCCGACAGCATCGAGACCGTCTCGAGCGCAATGGAAGCGTCAAAGATCAATTCGAATTCGCGTAGAATCGACTTCTGAACTGACAGTTTGGTCCATTGCACGGCCAGCGGGGGCAGGGTGGCCAGTTCCTCGGCCAGCTTCATGGCGGCGCCAATGCACTCTTCGGCGGGCACCACATGGCGGACCAGACCCATTTCCCGGGCTTCCGTCGCCGAGACAAGCTTGCCGCGCATCAGCAGTTCCTTGGCGATGGCGGGTCCGACAAGCGCCGGCCAGATGACCGCCCCGCCGTCGCCCGCTACCAGCCCTACCTTCACGTGAGTGTCCCCCAACCGCGCTGAATCGGACATGACCACCACGTCGCCGGCCAGGGCCATCGTCGCGCCAAGGCCCACCGCGTCGCCATTGAGCGCAACAACAAGGGGCTGCGGAAGGTTGAGGATCGAAGCCAGCAATGACTTGGCCATCAAAGGCACCTTGGCCGCCTCGCGAAATCTCAGCGCCGGATCTTCGAGCCTCTCGAGCATCGCCTTGATGTCGCCCCCGGCGGAAAAGGCCCGCCCGGCGCCGGTCAGGACAACGGCACGGACGGTCCTGTCCTCGCCCAACCGGCGGAAGGCATCCGGCATTTCTTCATGAAGTGCGTCGTCAACAGCGTTCAGCTGATCGGGGCGGTTCATCTTGACGATCGCGATCTCGCCGCGGCGCTCGATCGAGAGGGCTTCGTATGTCAAGTCTGTCATGGTTCGGTCCTTTCGGGATCAGGTCTGGGGCGTGACGATAGTCGCCTCTCCGGTGGCGCTTGGCGATGCATCCTCGCCCGTGACTGTCAGCGCCAAAATCCTGCGTGTCCCACCCGCGCCTTCTTCGCACGCGGTCTCTTCGGCGGACAATGTCAGTACGATGCCTTCTGAGTCGGCGCGCACGTACCGAATCGAGACCGAGTCGAGCCTTGCCTCCGGCCAGCAGCGTGCAATGAGCTGGCCCAGCAGCGCGAACTTGTAAGTGCCTTGGATCAGCGGGGCCTGAAACCCCATGCGCAGGGCATGCCGCTCATCGTAATGCAGGATGTAATAGTCGTTCTCCGCGGCGCACCATTCCACCAGGTGCATGCGGGTGATCGGACCGCGATGCTCTTCCACGCGAGGTACGACATCATGTGTCATGCCGTCGCCCACCGCATCAGGGTGTTGTCCCGTTCGGCGATCTTCGTGCCATGCTGGTTGACATAGTCGAAGTGGACCGTCGCGCGCAGCATGTCCCGTTTGCCGGTCTTCTCGACGATCTCGGTCACAGTGCACGTCACGGTGATGCGGTCCCCGACCCTCGCTTCGGCAAGAAAACGAAAGGTGTCGCCCGCGTTCACGCCGCCACCGCCTGTCGATTGTGCGAGGTGCGGCCGGCGCTGGCGGGCCAGCGTGAGCAGAAACAGGGGTGGCACGGGGGTGCCGGGTTCGGGCCGGTCCGCATCGGGCGCGGTCGCGTCCAACGCTGCCAGATAGTCGCGCACGCGCCCCGATTCGATGGTTTCGACGAATTTGTGTCCGAAACGCGTCTCCAGATCGCGCGCAAAGCTTTCGATGGTCATGCCTGTCATTCTGCGCCTCCCGGCGGGATCAGACCCGCAGTCCCGCAGCCGAGCCAGCCCTTTGCCGTGGATCGCACAGATGTGCGGGTAGACGGCACCGGCCCACAGCGCAGAATTCCGCACATATGTGCGAAGCTTCAGCGACCGCATCATGCCCGGCCCGTCCGGACCTTAGGCTGACGCAACGATAATCGCATACTTGGGGAGGAGGACGCCGTGGACCGTCAGATCCCATTTCTTTTTGCATTTGCATTGTCGGCAGTTTCGACTGTCGCGACAGCCGAGACGCGCCAGCTGGTGTTCTCAACCCATGCGTCGAGCGCCAGCACGACAAGCCAGGCGCAGGAAGGTTTCTTTGACCCAATGACCGATGCGACCGGCGGGAGCCTGACCTTCGAGTTGGGCTGGGGCGGTGCGCTTGCCGGGGCGGAAACCGTACTATCCTCGCTGCGAGCGGCGCGGTGGACGCGGGAACGCTGATCTACAACTACATGCCCTCGGACCTGCCGACCCCAACGCTACTGGGCGACCGCAGCGGCAATGACCCGCTGGTGACAGCTGCAGCCAAGACCGAAGTCATGCTGCTCGACTGCCCGCAATGCCAGGACGAGATGCAACAGCACAACATCACTGTACTGCTCAACACCGCCACGCCGACCTGTGCACTGTTGTACAACAAGGCTGTAGTGGTTGCGCCTGAGGATCTCAAAGGATTGAAGGTGCGAGCCACCGGCGGCATGGCGCTTCTGGTGGGTAACCTCGGCGCTGTGCCCGTGAACACGCCTCTGACGGACGTGTACGAGGGCCTTCAGCGCGGCCAGTTGGATTGCACCCTCCTGTCGATGGACAATCTCGAAGGGGCAGGGCTGTGGGATGTGGTAAAAAACGTGACCGAACTGCCGATGGGCACGTTCACCGTCGGGTTCCTTGCCGTGAACGCCGATGTCTGGGGCTCGCTCTCGGACGCCGAGATGGCCGCCTTCTATGAAAGCGGCGTGCAGGCCATCTGCGGCTACGAAGAGGCGTCCGTCCTGCGCGTGGCCGCGGCGCGCGATGCGGGGCCGGGCCGGGGGACGACGATGAACTCGCCGACGCCCGAGTTGGTTGATGCCGTGCAGTCGGCACAGTCGGTCGAGGACGACCGCCTGCTCGGCGTCGCTTCGGGACGTGGTGTGAAAGACCCGGAGACAGTCCGCGATGCCGTGGCCAAAGCAACGACGAAGTGGGAAGCCATCGTGGTCGACATCGGTGGGCAGCCGTGGAGCGAAGCGCAGTGGGACGCCTACCAGGCCGCATTGCGAGACGAGATCTTCACGAACCTGGCTTGAAGCGCCACGAAGGAAGGGGCGGACGACATGCCGCCCCATCTCCGTTTGCCGCAAAGTTACATGCAATATGGAGGAAAGCGATGTTGCGAACAGGTACACCTCATGACTGGACCGTGCCGTTCGCGGCAACCCTGGGCATCCGCAGCCTCGACGAGCCGATGTTTCGCGAGACGGTCGGCAGCACCGATCCGATTGCGCAAATCGATCATGTGGCCGGGATGGGCCTTGCTGGCATCGCCGACAACATGCTGCGCCTCAGGCCGCCCGCGGTCCAGGCCCGTATGGGAAGGGCGCTGGCGGAACACGGGCTGCGCTTCGGGTCTTTCGTGGTCAGCCCGCCGCCTTTGCAGAGGCTCGCCTGGGGCCAGGGCGGGCAGGAGGCCACCGAGCTCATCCGCGCCGAGGTATTGGCTTGCGCCGAGGCTGCCGAAAGGGTCAGGGCCGAAGCGTTGACGGTGACCAGCGTGATGCTGGACGATTGCCCCGTGGCCGACCAGCTTACCCTGATGTCAGATCGGCTGGCCGGGCTTGTGTCCGAGATTCGATCCGCCGGTCTGCGGCTCTGCGTCGAAAGCGTCAGTGCGAAGCGCGTCTCTGGCATGCTGTTGAACCACATTCATGCCGCGGACGAGGTCGCGCGAACTGCAGGCCCGGAGATCGGTTTGATTTTCGACACCCACCATGTCGCCGCGATGGACGGTGACGTTCTGGAAGCCCTTCACAAGGTCTCGGAACGCGTCGCGATCCTGCAGATCGCGGACTTTCCGGAACGCGCCGAACCGGGTACGGGCACCCTGGACTTCGCCAAGATCCTGGCGGCCTTTGCCCGGCTGCGGCCGGGCGCCCTTGTCGAATGCGAGTTCTTCCCGCGCGGGTCCGGCCGCGCGGGCGAAGAGGCGGCGCTGGAGGCGCTGCGGAGGGCCGACACAGCTGCGGCCCGAGCCGGAGGACATGAAATCACTATGGGAGGAAACCTGAAATGAGAACGTCTGCCATTCGATCGGCACTCATCGGGCTGACCATTCCGGTGGCGCAGCCGACACTCGCACAAGAGCTCGTCTACAGTCACTTCACATCTCCCACATCAGAAGACGTCGATTTGCCAGACCGCTACTTCAAGACGATCACCGAAGCGACGGGGGGTGACGCGGACGGTGAAGGTCGTTCCCGGCGGGGTGCTCGCGTCGCCGACCACGACATTGTCGGCCGTGTCATCCGGTGCGGTGGACGCGGCGACGCGGACCTTCAACTACACGCCGTCTGAGCTGCCGGTTCTGACCCTGATCGGTGATCTGATCGTCTTCGGCACCGATCCCAGGGCCGGGGCGGCCGCGATGACCAAATCGATCCTGATCGATTGTGCGGCCTGCCAGGAGGAGGCCGAGCAGGACAATATCGAGATCCTCTTCGCGGTCTCGACGGCGCCCTACAATCTGATGTGCAAAGGGAATTAGGTGACGACGCAGGCCGACTTTGCCGGCAAGCGGATGCGCGGATCGGGGTCCATGGGACAACTGGCTGCTGAACTGGGCGCGTCGCCCGTGAACGTTGCATTCAATAAGATCTACGAGGCACTGCAACGTGCTCAACTCGATTGCGTGCTCCTCGATCCGGGCCAGTTGTTGCCATTACGGCTTGGAGAGGTGCTGGACAGCGTGACGGAGGTCACGCCGGGGAACTTCCAGTCGATCGGGCAGGTCGGCGTCAATTTCGACCTCTGGAGGGGGTTCACCCGTGTAGAGCGGCAGATCTGGCTGGATGTGGCGCCCGGCGCGATCGCAGACTACCAGTAGGTGACGAATGGCAGGGCCGCAGGCGCGAAGACGCAAACTGAGTCCGAAGGTGTGGCATTCGTTGCACGGGATCCGGCGCTGAGCGAGGCGTTGAAGGGGTTCCGTAACGGCGAAGCTGCGGGTCTTGTCGCGCAGGCGACCGAGCGCGGTGTCGCGGATGCGCAGGCCATCGCGGACGCACATCGCGAGGTGATCAAGAATTGGCGGGCGATTGTCGCCGAGATCGGCGAGGACGACTGGGACGAAGCGCAGTGGGAGGCATATCGGGAGGCGTTGAGATCCGAAATCTACGCACAGCTCTCGGCAGATTAGGCCGGGGGGCAGGGCAGGGGTCGGGTCAATGGTAGACACGGCCCCCGTCCACGGCCAGCGCCGTGCCGGTAATGAAGGATGCATCGTCCGAGGCGAGGAAACAGATCGCGCTGGCGATTTCGTCGGGGCGGGGGATGCGCTTCATGGCGTAGGCTTTGCCGACTTGGGCGGCAAATGCCTCACGGTCCGGGCGGGCATCCATCAGCAGCGGCGTTTCCACCGGCCCGGGGCAGACCGCGTTGACGCGGACCCGGTGAGCCAGTTCATAGGCCAGCACCTTGGACATTATGATTAGGCCTGCCTTGGCGGCCGGATAGGCGCCGTTGGCGCCCAAAGGCATCAATCCGCTGGCCGAGGCGACGTTGACGATGAAGCAATTCGCATCGGGCATGTGCCGCAGTGCCTCGCGGCAGACCACGAAGGGGGCCAGCAGGTTGATGGACTGGAGGAGCCGCGGCCGCCAGAAGGTCGATATGGCTTTCCTCGATATCGCGGTTGATCAGCGTGTACAGCAGCTCCGTGGCCCTGAACGGCGCCTGTCGGCACTCCTGTTGCAGCGCGTTAGCGCGCCCCACCATCCATGCGGGCCAGTTGGCAAAGGCTGTGTAGCGCCACTTGCCCTGCTGCACGAGCAGGTCGAGCGCGGCCAGGATTTCGTCCATCGGTGTGTGGGGATCGACGCGATGCACCTCGAAGACGTCAAGCCAGTCTGTGCCGAGCGTACGCAGGCAGTCGTCGCAAGTCTTGATGATCGACCGGCCCGAAGTGCCGCCGTCGAGGACGTCCTTCGTCAGGCGAAATCCCACCTTGCTCATCAGCACGGCGTCGCCGCGACGCTTGCCGAGGGCGCGACCGAGGATTTCTTCGGATTCGCCCCCACCGTAAGTCGAGGCGGCGTTGAAGCAATTCACACCGGCGTCGAAGGCGCGCGCCACCAGATCGTCCGCTGCATCCTGTCCGACGGTACACATCGCCCCGTAGGCGCCCGTGCCCGATCCGAAGGTCATCGAGCCCAGCGTCATACTAGACCCTATCAGCCCGGTATTTCCCATACGTGCGTACTTGATTGAGCCTCCCAATTCGCTCGCGCGTGATGCACAAAGGCACGAACGTTCCGCGCCAACTTAGGGCACCGGGGGGGCGGGGTCGCGATGCTGTTCCGACCTGCGAACGCAGATACCACATATGTTTCAGTCGCGCTGGTCCGGGGCTGGTCCGACAAGCCTGGAACGACGCGCGGCACGCCTTTCGCGAAAGAAGACCGTCAGCCCGGCGGCAACAATCAATGCGGCGCCCGCCAGAGTGTTGGCATCCGCATACTCGCCGAACACCACCGCGCCGATGACGATCGCGTAGAGCAGGGCGGAATACTCGAAAGGTGCCAGCAGCCCGACGGGGGCAAACCGGTAGCTGGCTGTAATCAGCATCTGTCCGATCCCGCCCAGCGTGCCGATCGCCAGCAGCAAGCCGACCTCGTGCCAGCTTGGGACGACCCAGCCGAAGGGCAGGGAGAGCAACGCGAACAGCGCGATGAACAGCGAAAAGTAGAACACCAGCACATGGGTCGCTTCGGTCTGCGACAACTGGCGTATGTGAATGACGTTGATCGAATAGGTCAGCGAGTTGATCAGGCAGAGTCCGAGCCCCACCAGCGCACCGGCGCGGGCGAAGTCCATCGTGACCTTGGGCGCCATGATCACGACCATGCCGACGAGACCCACCGCCAATGCACCTGCACGCCACCGACCGACGTGTTCCTTCAAGATGAGCCAGGCGAGGAGCGTGTTCACCATAGGCGTCAGGTACAACAGGGACTGAACGTCGGGCAATGGCAGGATCCTCAGCGCCAGAAACCAGCTTGCCAGCGTGACGAGTCCGTAGCCGGCGCGCACCGCATGGGCGACCGGACGACGGGTGTACAGACTCGCCAGCTTTCCCTGCACGGCAAAGAACGCAAAGAGGGCGACGGCCGGAAGAATGGAGCGTACGAAGACTGTCATGCCAACCGGCATGTTCTCGGCCATTTTTACAAGGGCTGCCATGCCGACGAACAGCGCCGATCCCAGCAGGCGGCAGGCGATCCCCAGCAACGGACGGTTTTGCCGGGTGGGATCGCTGGGCCCCTTCAGGGGGTCGAGCCCGGCTGAAGTGGGATCAACCGCCAAGGAGCTGATTGGGAAGAAAGGTCGAGATCGAGGGAAAAGCGATCAGCAACGTCATGATCGCAACCTCTGCGGCGAGGAACCACAGAACCCCCTTGAAGATCGTCGGCAGCGCGATGGTATCGCCTACGACGCCCTTAACGACGTAGACGTTCAGACCCACCGGGGGCGTGATCATCCCGATCTCGAGGTATTTCACCACCAGCACACCTGCCCAAATCGGGTCGATGCCCATTGCCTTGAAGATGGGCAGGATCACCGGCAACGTCAGCAGGAGCACACCGAGGGGATCCAGGAACATACCAAGGATCAGGTAGATCACCGTCAAGCCAAGGATTATCGAAAGCTGGTTGAGCGCAAGAAGGGCGATCTGCTCAGCGATGAAGCCCGGCACACCGGCAAAGGCGAAGAAGCGGGTGAACAGCAGGGCGCCAATTGCCACAAAGAAGATCGAGGCGGTGGAGTTCAGCGTCTCGACGATGGAATCGCCCATCGCCTTGCGGGTCAGCGTGCCCCGGGCGAGGCCGATCAGCGCGGCCAGGAAGGCGCCGATCGCGGCCGCTTCGGTCGCGGTGGCAAGCCCGGAATAGATCGCGCCGACGACGCCAAGGATCAGCAGCGGAATGGGCCAGATTTCGATCAGGATACGGAAGCGGTCGCCCCAAGTAACGTTTTCCTCGGCTGGCGGTCCGAGCTCCGGCCACACCATGCAGCGCCCCCAGATCATGATGGAATAGACGAAGGCGGTTAGCAGGCCAGGCAGTATGCCAGCCATCAGGAGCGCGCCGATCGAAGTCTCGGTGTACCAGCCGTACAGGACGAACATGATGGACGGCGGGATCAGCGCACCCAGCGTGCCCGCAGCGGCGACACACCCCGATGCGAGCGCCGGGTCGTACTTGCGGCGCAGCATCTCGGGAATGGCAATTCGGCCCATCGCGGCACAGGTCGCCAGCGACGATCCGGATGCGGCGGCGAACCCGGCCGAGGCAAAGTTCGTCGCGATGGCAAGCCCGCCTGGCAGGCGCGATAGCCATAGTCGTGCCGCCTCGAACAAGGACTTGGTCAATCCTGTGTGGAAGGCCAGAGCGCCCATGAAGATGAACATCGGTACCGCGGACAGCGTCCAGGAGGCGCCGAACTCCATCGGAAGGTCACCGAAAATTCCCAGCGTCGCCTTGACGCCGCGGACCATGATGAGGCCGACGAGCGATACGCTTCCCAGTGCCAACCCGATCGGAACCCGCAGGGCAATCAGGGTTAGCAGGATGGGAACGGAAAGGAATCCGATGGTCAGGTTCGACATTCTGTTGCCTTTCGCGTCCGGTTCACTCGGAGAAGTTCATTGTGTCGGTCTTGTCGGGGTACGATCGGTGCCCGCGCCCGGTCAGCCCGAAAACGAAGTCGAGGCAGACCTGGTAGAAGATGACGATTGTCATCGAGGCAAACCCCGCGAACAGAATCCATCTCGCGGGCCAGACCGGCATGTCGAAGAAGGTGACGTCTTGGATCTCGTTCCGGCTAGTTGCCACAACCGCTTCTTCGAACACGAGGAAGGTGAGGACCGCGACGTAGATCAGTGCCAGGATGCCGACGACGGCATCGAGCACTGCGGTCGAGCGCGGCGACATGCCCATCGTGAACATCTCGACCATCAGGTGCTGGCGCTTCAGCTGGACCCAGGCCACCGGCAGGAACGCGATGCCCACCATGTAGTACCAGGACACGATTTCCAGAGTGCCGACGATCGGGCGGTGGAACGCGTATTTCATGAACACGTCCGCCACGACGTGCAGTGTCAGAACGACAACGCAGACCCCTCCAAGCCACAATAGAATTCGGCTGAACCAGGTTACCAGGGTTTCGATGGAGCGAAGCACTCGGGCCTCCTTTCGCTACGGGCCTCAGCGGCCCCGGAACACGGGCGGGCGCTTTTCTGCGAACGCGCGGATTGCCTCGGTATGATCTTCACTGGTGGCGAGGCGAATCTGGCGGAAGGCCTCTGCATCGAGAGATGCGCGGAAATTTCCGGACTCGACCTCGCGAATGTTTGCCTTGATGTAACCGTGCGCCAGGACCGGCCCGGACGCCAACCCGGCCGATATGGCGTCCGCCTCGGCGGTCAGGTCGCCCTCGACCAGATGCGTGACCAGCCCAATGGCAAGTGCGTCCCGCGCGCCGAGCTTTTCCGAGGTCAGCAGCAGACGCTGCGCCCTGTCCGGTCCGATGATGCGGGCAAGCAGATACGTGATGCCGAAATCGCCGGCAAAGCCGACTTTGGCAAAAGCCGTGGTGAAACTGGCCTGGGGCGCGGCGACGCGCAGGTCGCAGGCGATTGCAAGCGCCATGCCTGCTCCGGCGGCAACTCCCTGAATGCGGGCGATGGTGACCTTGGGCATCTCGTGCAGCGCCACAACCGCCTCCTGGCGGCGGCGCAAGGTCTCGACACGGGTTTCGAATGGCATCGAACTTGCGTTACCCTTCATACCCTTGACGTCGGCACCGGCACAGAAGCCGCGCCCGACGGACCCCAGCAGAACGACGCGCACCGCTGCATCGCGTCCGATCTTCGGCAACTCGACTGCAAGGGTATCGAACATTTCGTCGGTCACGGCATTGAGCGCATCGGGCCGGTTCAGGGTGATCCGGCAGATACCATCCTTCGTGATCCCGATTTCCAAGTCTGCCATGACTCCTCCCCAAGTCACCTTTGGTCCCAAAGCGGTAGCGATGACGCGGGCTGGCCGTCAAACGCCAACCAAGCCTTCATCATGAATGTGTTATCGCGAAAGGTCGCGAAGCGCGGGCTGGAAACCGTACCGATGATCGCGCATTCCGGCAGGCGATGGTGACCCGCGTGCGCGCAGCCCGGGCCGGAAGGACATGGAGACAGAGGATGACGGTAAGGTTCGACGGACAGGTGGCGCTTGTGACGGGTGCCGGTGCGGGGCTGGGGCGGGCGCACGCCATGCTTTTGGCAGAACGCGGCGCGAAAGTCGTCGTGAACGATCCGGGCGGCACGATCGACGGCCGCGCCGGAGACGCCGCCGCCGCTGACAAGGTGGTCGAAGAGATCCGGGCCGCCGGGGGCGAAGCGGTTGCGAACTACGCCTCTGTCGCCGACCGCGAAGGCGCCACCTCCATCGTGACGACTGCCATCGAGGCGTTCGGCGGCATCCACATCGTCGTCAACAACGCGGGCATCCTGCGGGACAAGACCTTCATCAAGATGGAGCTGGACGATTTCGAGACGGTAATGCAGGTGCATTTCAACGGCACGGTCTACGTCACAAAGGCCGCTTGGCCGCATCTGATCGAACAGGGTTACGGCCGCGTCGTGTTCACCACCTCGGGCTCGGGTCTCGTCGGCAGCTACGGACAGTCAAATTACGGCGCCGCCAAGACGGCTATGCTGGGGCTGATGAACAATCTGAAGAACGAGAAAAAGAAAGCCGACATTCAGATCAACATGGTCTCGCCCGTGGCGGGCACGCGGATGACGCAGGGCATCATCGACGAGAAGCAGTTCGCATTGTCGACCCCCGAACGGGTTGCGCCCGCTGTTGCGTGGCTTGCCTCGAAGGAATGCGATTTCTCGGGAGAGACCATTGCCGCCGGCGCCGGGTACTTTGCCCGCATCCGGCTGATGAAATCGCGCGGTCTGACCTGCGATCCGGACACGATGCCCACAATCGAGGATCTGGTCGCGCGCAAGGACGACATCATGGATCTCGAGGGCGCGACGGCCTACACCACCACGCTCGACGCCGAGACACGCGCCAAACTGGGTCTTTCCTGAGATGGCACGCAGCACGGCGCTGGTCACCGGCGGCAACTCGGGCATCGGCCTTGGCATCGCCCGCAGGCTGGCCGCGGACGGGCTGAAGGTCGTGGTCACCGGCCGCCGCGAGGACGCGCTGACCCGGGCCGTGACCGATATCGGCGAGGGGGCCACATGGATCGCTTGTGACGTGTCCTCGAAGGACAGCGTCGCGAGGATGGCGGGCGAGGCAGTGGACCGGTTGGGTCAGATCGACGTGCTGGTCAACAACGCGGGCGTGATGGGCACGACGCGGCTCGACCAGCCGCTGAGCGAAATCGAACCGATCTGGGACGAGCACTTCGCGGTGAACGTCAAGGGCCCACTGCTTGTTACCCACGCCCTTGCGCCGCACATCACCGCTCCCGGCGGGCGGGTGATCGTCCTGTCGTCGGTCGTGGCACGGACCGGCGGCAGCGTGCCGGGGATGCTGGCCTATTCCGCCTCCAAGGCGGGCGCGACCGGTCTGACGCTGGCCTTGGCGCGCGAACTGGCGCCGCGCGGGATCACCGTGAACGGCGTCGCTCCGGGCATGATCGAAGACACCGGGATGACAGGTGCCTTCGACGAGGAACGCAAGGCGAAGATCCGCGCGGTGGTGCCTCTGGGCAAGCCGGGCCTGCCGCAGGACATCGCCGCCGCGGTGTCCTGGCTGGCGGGCGACGGAGGCTACGTCACCGGGGCAATCATCCCGGTCAATGGCGGCTGGGTCTTTGGTTGAGCCGCGCCTTTTTCGCCCCTTCACGCTGCGCGGCGTCACGCTGCGCAACCGCATCATGGTCTCGCCGATGTAGCAGTACATGGCGGGCCGCGTCGGAATGGCAACGGACCGGCGTCTGGTCCAGGCGGCGCGCTTCGCCATGGGCGGAGCGGGACTCGTGGTCCTGGAGGCGACCGCCATCCTTTAAGAGGCCCGGATCACCGATCAGGATCTTGGCCTCTGGGACGATTCACATGTTCCCGGACTGGCGCGCATCGCCGCAGCCATTGAAGCTGAGGGCGCGGGCGCAGGTATCTAGCTTGTCGATGCGGGGCGCAAGGGGTCGATGCAAACGCCGTGGGACGGGCTGGCTCCTCTTGGCCCGGCGGATGCTGCACGCGGCCATGCGCCCTGGCGGAGCCGCGCGCCAAGTGCGATCGCCGCGGGACGAGGCTGGCCCTTGCCCGCCGAGATGGACGAGGCCGCAATCGAAGAAAGTTCTTCCGCCTTCGCCGCAGCGGCCGACCGGGCAGTCCGGGCGGGTTTCCGGGTAATCGACTTCCACGGCGCGCACGGCTACCTGCCGCTTGCGTTCCTGTCGCCGCTCTCCAACACCCGGACAGACCGCTGGGGCGGATGCCGTGACAACCGGATGCGCTTTGGCCTCGAGATGGTGCGCCGGGTTCGAGCATCAGTCGGAGAGGCGGCCGTGCTGTTTTACCGGCTTTCGGCGCTGGACGGACTCGACGGCGGCTGGACTCTTGAGGACAACGTGGCGTTCTACCGCGCGTTGCGGACAGCGGGGGTTGACGTGCTTGACGTCTCATCCGGCGGTGCGGTGGCGGATCGCACCTCGGATACGCGCATTCGTCGCGGCTTTGGCTTTCACCGGCCCTACTCGGACTTCCTGAGGAGGGAAACCGGGATGCCCGAGGCGACTTGGGCTGATCCTGCGGGGGCGCCGGGCCGAGGCAAACCTCGCCGCGGGCGAGGCGGACATCGTGGCTGTGGGACGCGCGTTTCTCGACGATCCGAACTGGGCACGTCACGCGGCGGCGGATCTCGGGATCGACGGTCATGGCCTGTGGCCGAAGGAAGCGGGTTGGTGGCTGGACGTCCGCGCCCGTACGCTTACCAGTTTGGCCGAGGAAGGCGCGGATCCGATGCACCCGTCGTCGAAGCTGCCTTGAGCCGCTAGGATGCCCGGTTGGCGGGTGACCAACGCCGGTCGCCCAGGATCACCGCCAGCAGCACCACAGCAACGGTGGTGGAAGCCGGTCCCAGCCAGATCAGCCCGAGATGCTTGGCCACCAGCCCGCCGGTGAAAGATCCCAGAGAGGCGCCAACGTAGACCATTGAGGAGATCAGTCCGAAGAGCAACCCGGCGAGCCCCGGTGCCAGCGTGGTGATCCGCGACTGCAAGGCGGGTATATGGGTGAAGAGCGTCGCTCCCAGAAGGATCATCCAGAGGTAAGCTAGTGGCATTCCATAGCGGGTAAGCGTGGTGAAGGGCAGAGCCAGCGCCCCGATCGCGAAACTGGCCAGCAGAATGCGCCGTGGACCGACGATATCCAGCAACCGTCCGACCAGAAACGTGCCGAATAGCGTCCCCAGGCCCAGACAGGTGAGCCCCATGCTGATACCGGCCCCGGATAGAGCGGCGCGGTCGACGAGTATGTCTGCCACGAAGGTGTAGAAAATGTTGGCCGTGCAGGAGCAGAGCACCGCGACCGCCAGCGTCGGCAGCATCCCCGGCCGGGAAAGGCCCTCGGCCATCGCGCCCGGCGCGGGTCGGGGCGGCCGCCCCGTACCGGGGACGGTCACAAAGATCAGCGCCAGTTGTGTCAGGGATAGTGCTGCAACGGCATAGAATGCGCCATGCCAGCCAAACGCGAACCCAAGTGTGGTGCCCAGAGGAATGCCGAGGATCTGCGACATCGGGATTCCGATATAGATCACCGCCAGCGCCACGCCCTGCCGACCAGGCGCGCTGCGCGCCACCGCCAAAGCCGCGGCGACTGGCGTGAAGGCGGCGCTTCCGAGCGCAGCGAAGATGCGTGCCCCGATCAGGGTGCCATATCCCGGTGCAAGCGCAGTTGCGATGGCGGTAAGTGTCACCAGGCTCATCGCCAGCGCCAGCGTCAGGCGATAGCCCAGGCGTACCGCCAGCAGGCCCAGGAATGGCGAGGTCAGCGCGTAGGTCAGGGTGAAGACCGACACCAGCGACGCGGCGCCGACGTCGTCGAGCCCCAGGTCGGTCCGGACCAGAGGCAGCAATCCGACGATCAGCCAGGCGGACGCCACGGCCACGAAGTTGCCGCAGGCGAGGACTGGCAGCAGAATACGCGGCGCCGCGGCCTCCGCTGTCCCGGCATCAGTCGATGCCATGCACTTCCTCGGGCCGCGGTTCCGCGTACATGCGCTCCACCGTGGCTGCACGGCGGGCAAGCACGGTCTTCTGGCTGATCGCCCGCTTGTCTGTCAGTTCTCCGGTGTCCAGCAGCGCCGGTTCCGGCGTCACAACCCAACGCACCACCTTGCGCGACGCGCCGCGCTCGGCTGCCGCGGCTTCGGCCAGTGCCTTGTCAATGGCCGCGTGCACATTCGGGTGCGCCAGCACCGTTGCCCTGTCGCTGGCACCGGGAAGGCCCGCAAGGCGGGCGCAAGCGCCGATTTCAGGAAATACAATGGCGGTCAGATAGGCGCGGTCCGGTCCTGCGATCACAATGTCGGAGGCAAGCGGCCCCAGGGCGGTCATCAGCGCCGCGCGCACATCGGCGACATGCACCCAGGTTCCCGATGACAGCTTGTAGTTCTCAGCGATGCGCCCGTCGAAGCGCAGTCCGGCTTCGGGCTTTTCCGGGTCGATCCAGCGCACTGCATCGCCGGACCGATAGTACCCATCCTGGTCAAAGGCTTTCGCGGTCAGTTCGGGCTGTTTCCAGTAGCCCGGGGTCACGCAGGGCCCCTTGAACCGCAGCTCGAGCTTGTCGTTGACTGGCGCGATCTTCAGCTCCATCCCCGGCACCGGCACGCCGACCGTGGCCTGCCACTCGGGATCCCAGTTGGTGCTGGTCGGGGTCGGCCCGGCCTCGGTGCAGCCCACGCCGGAGGTGATGAGCGTCCGCATACCGGTGGCGGCGATGGAGGCCTCGTCCAGCCCGTACCAGATGTGCAACGGCAGGGTGGCGCCACCGTAGTAGATGAAGCGGCAGTTCTCGAAGAACAGGTCGCGGAACGTGCTGTCCTCGCGCATCTCGGCCAACAGCAGTTCCAGAGCGGCCGGCGTGTTCAGATAAATATTCGGCCAGACATCCCGGATGTTGGCGATGGACGGCTCGAACTGGCCCGCCATCGGACGCCCGGTATCGATCCGGTAGGTTCCACCGGAATAGAGCGCCAGACCGAAATTGTTGGTGCCTCCGAAGGTGTGGTGCCAGGGCAGCCAATCCACGATGCGGGCCGGTTCATCCATCAGGAAGGCAAAGGTCTGGGCGACCTGCTGCCGCTGGCTCGTCAGCATCCGCTGCGGAAAGATCACGCCCTTGGGGTTGCCCGTCGTGCCCGAGGTGAAAAGGAACTTGCCGATTGTATCGGGTGTGATGCCACGGTGAGCGGTCTCCACCCGGGCGTCGTCCCGGTGGTCGAGCAGGGTGTCGAAGGGGGTGACCTCGCGACCCTGGACAGTACCGGTCAGACTGACCACCTCGATTGCGCCCGCGACCGCGGCCAGGGCCCGGCCGTATCGATCGGCATCCGAGACGTAGATCAACCCGGGATTCATCAGGTCGATGAGCCCCCGCAGCTTGGAAAATTCCTGCGCAAGCAAAGAGTAATTGGGCGAAACCGAGGCGTAAGGCACGCCCACATGTAACGCGCCCAGGTACAGCCGTGCCTGGTCGATCTCGTTCTCGGAAAGGATCATCAAGGGCCGCTCGGGCGTCAGTCCGCGATCCAGCAGGGCGGTGCCGATGCGCACCGCCGAATCAAGCATTTCGGCAAAGGTGACTTCTTCGACTGAGCCGTCCGCGCGTCGCTGCGAAACGAAAACGGCATTGGGCTTTTCGCGGGCCCAGTGCACCAGACAGTCTGTCAGGCGCTCGGGGTAGGGCCCCAGCGCCTCTTTCAGCCGCAACACGACACTACCGTCTGCCTGGCGTGCGGCTTCCGCCTCGGTGGTGCCGATGCGCACCGGTCGCAGGGGTGTGGCCCTGATCTTGTCGAGATCCATCAGTGCAAGGTCCTTCCGCCATCCACCGCCAGCGCAATGCCGGTGACAAAGGACGACCGATCCGAGATCAGGTAGAGTGCCGCCTCGGCGATTTCTTCGGCGGATGCCAGGCGCTGGAGCGGATAGCTGGCGCGGATGCGCTCCTCGAATTCGGCATCGCGTTCGAAAAGGCCTTCCAGCATCGGTGTGTCGACTGTGCCCGGGCAGACCGCGTTGGCGCGGATCTTCGGCGCCCATTCCGTCGCCAGGGAACGCGTCAGCATGATCACACCCGCCTTGGAGGCGGAGTACGCCGCGCCTGAGTTGGCGGGACGCAGCCCCGAGGCCGACGCGATGTTGACAATGCTGCCGCCGCCCGCCGCGTCGAGTGCTGCCCGGGCCGTCCGGCAGACGAGCATGGGAGCAGTCAGGTTGATGGCGATCACGCGGTTCCATGCGTCAAGTTCGGTCGCATCCAGCGTTGCGGTGTCCGCGATGCCTGCCGAGTTCAGGATGCCGTCCAGTCCGCCAAGCATTTCGGCAGCCTTCGGAACGGCGCGGGCAATGGCCTCGGGGTCCGCAAGGTCGCAAGGAATGCGCGTGCTGCCCTCGGCGACATTGCAGGCCGCCAGTCGCTCCTCGGCCACGTCGAGCCAGGCGACCTGCGCACCTTCGCTTTCGAACAGGGTTGCGGCGGCGCGCCCGATCCCCGATGCGGCGCCGGTCACAAGGATGCGCCGCCCCTTCAAGCTGTCTGACATTTTGTCCTCCCTGTCGCGTGGCACGGCTGCCTCTGCCACGTTTGATCACAGACTGCGCTGTTTAGGGCGTGGTCGGAACGGTCTGAACCATATCCACATGTATCTGATTTTCAGGTCTCGAAGGCGGGCCGTCGCGCCGCGGCATCGAAGTCCGGCTTGCGCTTTTCGAGAAAGGCACGTTTCGCCTCCAGGTGCTCGGGCGAGCCGATCAGGGCAGGCTGGATGTCCTGTTCGTAGGCGAGAACGGCGTCGAGGTCGCGCGCAAAGGCGGCCTTCAGCATCGCGGTCGCGAGCGGCGGTTGCTCGGCATAGGCCTGCGCGACCTCCAGCGCGGCGGCTAGGGTGCCCCCGGACGGTGCCAGACGATCGGCAAGGCCGATCCTGACGGCCTCGGCGCCGTCGACCACCGGCGCCAGCCCGGCCAGTTCCTTCGCCTTTCCCAGTCCGACGCGCCGCGGCAGCGACCACAGAAGCGCCAGATCGGGGAGAAAGCCTACCTTGATGAAGGCCGCGCAAAGTCGGCTGTCCTCCGCCACGACCGCATGATCACAGGCCGCCAAAATCGAAACACCCGCGCCATAGCAATTGCCCTCGGCCGCGCCGATCACCGGCTTGATCCCTGCAACCATCAACCGCATCAACTTGGTCGAGCCGTGCAGCAGCCGCTGCCGCACTGCGAGCGCGGTGGTTTCGTGGAACCCGTCAAGGTCCCCGCCGCAGGTAAAATGGGGTCCTTCGCCGGTCAAAACGATGGCGCGTGTGTCCTCGTCGGACTGCAGCGTCTCGATGTGGTCGATCAGCGCGTCCCGCATGGCCAGCGAGAACACGTTCATGCGCTCGGGTCGGTCGAAACTGAGGATCGCCACCTTGCCCTTCCGGGTCAAGCGGACTTGGGCTCGCTCGGGATCTGGCGTTCCGGTGTCGTGGAGTTCGGACATTCAGTGTGTTTCCTCTCGATGACGCGCAAGATCGGATGCGATCGTGTCGCGGAACCATGCGTTGACCGCATCGGCAGCCTCGTACTGAACCCAATGCCCGGCACCGTCGAACAAGTGAAATCGCGACTTCGTCGTCAGTGCCTCCGCCAGCGACCGCCGTGTCCCGAAGTGACCGCTGGCAAGTGCGTCCTCGCTTCCGTAGAGGATATCCGTGTGCACCGGATGCTCCAGAAGCGCGGTGCGCAGGTCTGCCGCCATGACGGCGGCACGCATGGTGTTGCGGGTGGCCGCCGCGTTCCAGGTCTGGATCGCGACGGCAGTGTCATCTATGGCCTGCTCGGTCAACATCAGCACCGAAAGGTTGTGCCGGTTGATTGCGTCACGGGCGGGTCCGGCGGGCGTTTCCTGCCAGCGCCGCATCCGTCCGATGATCTGTTGGTTGAACGGACCCAACCCGCCGGATCCCACCAGCATCTGCCGATGAAGGCGCGGCGCCAGCCGGCGCGCCATGCAGCCAACCGGAAAGCTACCAAATGAAAAGCCGGCGATGTGGAACTTGACGGGCAGGTCCAAAACGTCGAGGCCCGCCAGGATCGCCTCGCAGAGCGCCGACATGCTGGGCTGCGGAAGAGCGTCCGACTGGCCGAAGCCCGGCAGGTCGGGCGCGATTATACGGAAATCGCGTGCCAGCGGCGCGATGTTGCGCAGCCAGTGCATCCATGACCCGTGCCCGCCGTGCAGCAGCACGAGCGCCGGGCCCGCGCCCCACGAACGCCATACCATCTCGCCCCCGTCAAAGCCGGTGCGCAGGACACGCGCAGAGGAGGCAAGAGCCTGCGCCGCGTCGGGAAGGGACGCAGGCTGGCTCATTACAGCTTCTCGGTGAGTTCAGGGATGGCTTCGAACAGGTCCGCCACCAGGCCGTAATCAGCGACCTGAAAGATCGGTGCCTCCTCGTCCTTGTTGATCGCCACGATCACTTTGGAATCCTTCATCCCCGCAAGGTGCTGGATCGCGCCCGAGATGCCCACGGCGATGTAGAGATTCGGCGCCACGACCTTGCCGGTCTGGCCGACCTGCAAGTCGTTCGGCGCATAGCCCGAGTCGACCGCCGCGCGGGACGCGCCCACCGCCGCGCCCAGCTTGTCCGCCAGCTTCTCGATGATCGCGAAGTTTTCCGCGGAGCCGATGCCGCGGCCGCCCGAGACCACGACGCCCGCGCTGGTCAGTTCCGGTCGGTCGCTTTCGGCCACCTTGTCCTCAATCCATTCCGACAGGCCGGGGTTATCGCCCGCGCCGATGGTCTCGACAGAGGCAGAACCTTCCGTTCCGGCAGCATCGAAGGTCGAGGTCCGGAAGGTGATGACCTTGGTCGCGTCCTTCGACTTGACCGTCTGCATGGCGTTGCCCGCGTAGATCGGCCGGACGAAAGTGTCTGCGTCCACGACCTCGGTCACGTCGGTCAGCACCATCACGTCCAGCGCCGCAGCGACGCGCGGTAGGATGTTCTTGGCATCCGTCGTCGCCGGGGCAACGATGTGGCTGTAGTCTCCGGCCAGCGAGGCGATCAGCGCCGCAACCGGTTCGGCCAGCCGGTGAGTGTAAAGGGTGTCCTCGGCGACCAGTACCTTCGAGACACCCTCGATGGTGGCGGCCTCGTCCGCGGCGGCTTTGGCAGAAGCGCCCACGGCCAGCACGGTCACATCGCCCAAAGCCTTTGCGGCGGAAACCGCCTTGGCGGTGGCGTCCATCGACAGGTTGCCATCGGTAATCTCGGCAATCAGCAGTACGGCCATCACACGACCCCCTTCTCTTTCAGCTTCGCCACCAGTTCGTCGACCGAGCCGACCATCTCTCCGGCAGAGCGTGCCGCCGGTTCCGAGGTCTTCACGATCTCCAACCGCGGCGCGACGTCGACGCCCAGATCGGCGACGGTTTTCTCGTCCAGCGGCTTCTTCTTCGCCTTCATGATGTTTGGCAGCGAGGCATAGCGCGGCTCGTTCAGGCGCAGGTCGGTGGTGACGATGGTCGGCATTTTCACCTTCACGGTCTGCAAACCGCCGTCCACTTCACGGGTGACCACGGCATGCTCGCCCTCCACCTCCACGGTGTTGGCATTGGTCGCCTGCGACCAGCCCGTCAGAGCGGCCAGCATCTGGCCGGTGGCGCCGAGGTCGTTGTCGATCGCCTGCTTGCCCGCCAGCACGAGGCCGGGCTGCTCTTCCTCGATCACCTTGGCGAGGATCTTGGCCACGGCGAGCGGTTCGATGTCGGTGTGCACGTCGTCGGCCGCGACCACGAGGATCGCCCGGTCGGCGCCCATCGCCAGCGCGGTGCGCAGCGTCTCCTGCGCCTGCTTGACGCCGATAGAAACCGCGACGACCTCGGTGGCCTTGCCCGCTTCCTTCAGGCGGATCGCCTCCTCGACAGCAATCTCGTCGAAGGGGTTCATCGACATCTTCACATTCGCAAGATCGACGCCGCTGCCGTCCGCCTTCACACGGACCTTCACGTTGTAGTCGATCACACGCTTGACCGGTACAAGTACCTTCATTTTTTGCTCCTGTTTCTAGGGTGGATCCGGACGATCACCCTTTGCCCTTGCGGGCGGTTTCCCATTGCGCGTCGGTGAAATCGAAGAACCCGAGGATCCCCGAACCGCCGCCGCCCAGAAGGTCACGTCCGCCGTCGATCGTTACGCATTCGCCGCTGATGTAGCCGGCCTCGTCGGACATGAGGTAGGCCACCAGATTGGCGATCTCGGAATGGTCTCCAAGTCTGCGCAGCGGGACTTCCATCGCCTGCGGGATCTTGTCGGATCCGTCGGGCCGCAGGTTCCCCCAGGCGCCTTCGGTCGGGAACAGGCCGGGCGCGACGGCGACGGTACGGATGTTGTAGGGGCCCCATTCGACGGCGAGGCTTTTTGTCATCGCCAAGACTCCAGCCTTGGCGGCGGCGGACGGGACGGTGAAAGCCCGACCCGAGGTCGCAGCAGACGAAACGACAGACAGAACGGTTCCGGGCTGCCCCCCCTCGATCCAGCGCCGTCCCGCCGCGGTCGTGCAGTAGAGCGAACCGTGCAGGACGATGTTCAGGACGGCATCCATGGCCTTCGGAGACAAGCGCTCGGTCCGGGCCACAAAGTTCCCGGCAGCGTTGTTGATCAGGCCGGTCAGGGGGCCCTTCGCCCAGATCGCATCAAACATCTCGTCGATGGCCGCCGCATCCCGGATGTCGCAGGAGAAGATATCAACGCTCGGCGCACCGGCCCGGAGCAGGTCCTGCGCGGTCTCGTCCAGGACCGCTTGCCGGCGCCCGCAGATCACGATTTCGGCCCCGAGTTCGGCCTGCCGCAACGCGAAGCTGCGTCCGAGGCCCGAGCCACCGCCGGTCACAAGCACCTTCTTGCCCGACATAAGTCCATCGCGGAACATGCGCTATTCTCCCATTTGATTGTCGAGGCCGCCCAGCCGGTCGAGGCGGGCGAGATGATGTCCGGCATCGCCGAACTGCCGTTCGATCATCGTCGTTCGGCGGAACAGATGGCCGACCAGCAGTTCGTCCGTGACACCGATCCCGCCATGCATCTGGACCGCGTTTTGTCCGGCAAAGCGCGCACTCTCGGCGCATTGCACCTTGGCGGCGGAAATGGCGCGGCGCCGTTCGTCCCGGTCCTCCAGTCCGAGGCTGACCGCTGCGTAAAGCGCCATGGAGCGGGCCTGCTCGACGGCGACGTACATCTCGGCACAGCGGTGTTGCAGGACCTGGAAGCGTGACAGTGGGCCGCCGAACTGCTGGCGCGTCTTGAGATAGTCCACGGTGGCGTGAAGCATTGTCTCGGTCGCCCCGACCGCCTCGGCGCAGATCGCCGCGGTGGCGGTGTCTAGGGCCAGCTCCAACGCAGAGAAGGCTTCGCCCTCGTCGCCGACGAGTGCCCCATCGGGCAGGGACACGTCGTCCAGTGTCAGCGCGGCGACGGTCTGGCCGTCGTATTGGCGGTAGGCGGTCCGCGACAGGCCGGGCGCGTCCACCGGCACTTCGAAGACCGAGATCCCGTCCTCGTCCGCCTCCGCTCCGGCAGTCCGGGCGGTGACGAAGAGGCGGTTTGCGGCAGCTCCGGCCAGCACGTTGACCTTGCGCCCGCTCAGCCGCCACCCGTTGCCACAACGCCGGGCGTTCGTCACCACTTGGGCGGTGACGTAGCGCGCGCCGTCCTCTTCATGTGCCAGCGCAAGGACAAGGTCGCCGGTCGCCACATCCGGAACCAGCTCGGTCAGCCGCGCGGGGTCCAGCGCCGAGAGCAGCGCGCCGGGCAAGAGCACGCCACCCACCCATGGATCGAGCACGTGCCCGCGGCCAAAGGCCTCCATGACGATCTGCGTTTCGACCGGGCCGCCGCCGAAGCCGCCTGCCTGCTCGGGGAAGGGCATTCCCAGAAGCCCCATGTCTGCCATGCCCTGCCAGTTCGCGGCGGTCACGCCGTCCTTGGTCTCTGCCGCGGATCGCACCCCGGCAAGGCCGTAACGGTCGGACACGAAACGGGTCACGGCGTCGGACAGCAGGGCCTGTTCGTCGGAGTATTCAAAGTTCATGGCTTGTCCTTAAATCCAAGGATTGCCTTGGCTATGATGTTCTTCTGCACCTCGCTCGCGCCTCCGTAGATGGTTGCCGGGCGGGCGGCGAAATGCACGCGCATGGCGCCGTCGGCCCTGGCAACGCCTTGAGGCACCTCGTTGTCAGAGAACATTTCGCGGAAGTCGAAAAACGGCGCGGCAGAGGGTCCGGCCGCGTCGGCAAGCAATTCGGCGCTGGCTTGCTGGGTTTCGGCGCCGCGAAGCTTGAGGATCGAGGAGGCCGCGTCGGGCTTGTCCGACGGATTGCGGCGCTGACGGTCAATGATGCGCAACGCCGAGATCTCCAATGCCTTTAGTTCCACCTGGAGTTTCAAGGCGCGCTGCCGGAAGCCGGGATCTTCGATCAGCCGTGCGCCGCCGTACACAGGCGCCACACGGGCAAGCTCCAGCGCGCGGTCCATCCGTCCCTTGGACAGGCCCACGCGGGCGATGCCCGTCCGTTCGCTGCCAAGCAGGAACTTGGCGTAGTCCCAGCCCTTGTTCTCTTCGCCGATCAGGTTTTCCGCCGGCACCCGGACGTTGTCGAAGAAGACCTCGTTGGTGTGGTGCTCGCCGTCGATGGTGACGATTGGGCGCACGTCGATCCCGGGCGTGTTCATGTCGATCAGCAGGAACGAGATGCCCATCTGCTTCTTCGGCGCTTTCGGATCCGTGCGCACCAGGGCGAACATCCAATCGGCGTGCTGGGCGGTGGAGGTCCAGATCTTCTGGCCGTTGATCACGTAGCTGTCGCCGTCCGTCACGGCAGAGGTCTTCAGCGCGGCAAGATCGGACCCCGCACCGGGTTCCGAGAACCCCTGGCAAAACCACCAGTCGAGGCTTCGGATCTTCGGTAGAAATCGGGATTTCTGCTCTTCGGTCCCGAAGGTGTAGATGACCGGGCCGACCATGTTGATGTTGAAGGACAGCGGCTCTGGCGCGGGCGCGCGCAAAAGCTCCTCGTTGAAGATATAGCGCTGCACGGCCGTCCAGCCCGGCCCGCCGAATTCGACCGGCCAGTGCCCGGCTGCCCAGCCCCGGCTGTCCAGAATCTTCTGCCAGCGACGCACCTGGTCGGCCTTGTAGTAGCCGGACCTGTGAGCAAAGGCACGAATGTCCTCGGGCAGGTTGTCGCGGATAAACGCCCGCACCTCGGCGCGGAAGGCCAGTTCGTCGGGGGAGAAGCTCAGTTCCATCTGTTCTTGTCCTTCTGTGGGCTCCGGGCGTCAAAGCGCCATCGGTCCCCGTTCTGGCTGTCAGAGATGACGTGCGGTTGGCCGGAAGCCAAGCCGACGAACAGGCAGGGCAGGGGGATCAACACATATGTGCCAAGGTCCGACCATCGACGCCGGGCAACGGGCAAGCGATCTTGCTCCGCGCTAGTGAAGGGGAGATCCGTAACCAGAGGGGCGGACACAGACAGGAAAGGACGACTGCCAGATGCAGCGATATGCCAGATACCAGCGCCTCAAGTTCGACATGGCCGCAGACCGCGTCCTGCGCGTCACCATGTCGAATCCCGGCAAGTTGAATGCCGCGGACCAGACCATGCATGCCGAACTGGGCGAGGTATGGCGCGATGTCGACGCCGACCCGGACATCAATGCGGTGATCCTGACGGGCGAGGGGGAGGCGTTCTCGGCAGGCGGCGAGATGTCGATGATTCACGGCATCATGGACGACTTCGAGATCCGTGCCCGCAACTGGAAGGAAGCGCGCGCCATCGTGATGAACGTGATCGATTGCAACAAGCCCATCGTCAGCGCAATTCGCGGCCCGGCGGTGGGTGCCGGGCTGGTCTGCGGAATGTTGGCTGATGTCTCGATCGTCTCGAAGACGGCCAAGATCATCGACGGGCACACGAAACTGGGTGTGGCGGCGGGCGATCACGCGGCAATCATATGGCCGATGCTCTGCGGCATGGCAAAGGCGAAGTACTATCTGCTGACCTGCGACACGCTTACCGGTGAGGAAGCGGAACGGATCGGCCTCGTATCCATGTGCGTGGAGGATGACGCGCTGGAAGAGACGGCTCTCAAGGCCGCCACGAAACTGGCCAACATGGCCCCGAGCGCAATCCGCTGGACCAAGCACTCGCTGAACAACTGGCTGCGGCAGGCAGGGCCGATCTTCGACGCGTCGCTGGCACTCGAGTTCCTCGGATTCACCGGGCCGGAAGTGCGCGAGGGCGTCGCGGGATTCACCGAGAAGCGGAAGCCTCAATTTCCGCCGACTTCTCCCGTATAAGGGTGTCGTAGTCCTGGCACCCCAAGGCTATGGACGTCTCGCGGACGATCCGTCCGAGGGTCTTTTCAAGGGCCGCGCGGTTCCTCACCGCGCGGTTCGACGGCGCGCCGAGCAGCAGGCATCCGGCCAACGTCCCTCCCCCGCGAAAAACCGGCGCCGCCAAGCCCGCCGCACCGCTGACCGCGCCATCAACGGAAAATGAAATGCCGGACCGGCGGATTTCGATCAGACGCGCTTCAATCCTCGACCTGTCAACCACGGTTGCCTCTGTCACCCGCTTGAGCGGGGTCCGGTCGAGATAGGCAGATTGCCATCCCGGCTCCTGGAAGGCCAGCATCAGCTGCCCGGCTGCCGAAGGATAAAGCGGGCGTGTTACCCCGGCCTGCACGCAGTATCTTATGGCCTGGGTGCTCTCGAAGACCTCGACGTAATCGATGACATCGTTGTTGCGGTCTAGGGTCACGAAGATCGCCGTCTCGCCACTCGCGTCCCTTAGCCGCGCGAGATAATCCCGGATCACCTCGGCCGAACGCGAGTTGGCCAGTATTTTCGACGCCCATCCGAACACTGCAGGTCCCAGGAAGTAGCGGCCGTTCTCGTGTGACAGGTAGTCCTGCTGAACCAGCGGCCGCAGCATGGTCAGGAGGCTGCTTTTCGGCGACTCGAGTTTTTCCGCAAGTTGCGCCAGCGTCAGCCCGTTCTCGTTGACCGCGATGATCTCGAACGTGCCGATCAGCCGGCCGATCGAACGTGGGGCTTCGGGCTTGCCCGTCATCGGACGCCTTTCACGCGCGTGGCGCCACGTATGTGTCCTTGTGGCAAGACGGCGCGCGTGCGGTTTGACTTTCCAGTCTGTGAATTGGCCATTGTAGGTCGGCCCCTATTCTGGCGTGTCATGGAGTTTGAGCGATGCAAACAACGTCAAAACTAATCAAGTCCTTTGTCGAGGATCGCACAGGCGTGATTGTCCTGTCGCAACCCGACCGTTTGAATTGCCTGTCCATGCAGGTTTGGGACGCGATCGGCTCTGAATTGACCGACTTCGAGTCGGACACATCCCTCCATTCCCTCTGTATCCGCGCCGAGGGCAAGCATTTTTGCACGGGGGCGAACCTCGTCGAGGTGAAGTCGGTCCAGCAGAACGCAGCTGATCTGAACGTTTTCCTGCGCAAGGGGCATGAGGTCCTGCGCAGGTTCGAGCGTTCACGTTTGATAACTGTCGCGCAGGTACAGGGGCTATGCCTGGCCGGCGGTCTGGAGCTGATGATGGCCTGCGACATGGTGATTGCCGGTGAGTCCTCGAAATTCGGCGACCAGCACGGGCAGTTCGGTCTGGTCCCGGGGTGGGGAGGATCGCAGCGCCTGCCGCGGCTGGTCGGCCTGCGCCGTGCCCTGGACCTGTTCTTGTCCGTGCGATGGATCACGGCGGCAGAGGCCGCCGACTGGGGTCTGATCACAAAGGCTGTTCCGGATGAGGACCTCAAGACCGAGGTCGAACAGCTGCTGTCGTCGTTCTCGACGCGGTCCTCGCGCGGGCTGGCCCTGATGAAACTGCTGGCGCGTGAGGGACTCGACGGTGGTCTGGACAACGGCCTGGAACGCGAGATCGAGGAGGGCACGCCAGTTTTGATGTCGGAAGACGTGCGCGAAGGTATCGCCGCGTTCGAGGCAAGACGTTCACCCATGTTCAAGGCCTGACGTTCGTCGACGCAAAGAAACCGCCCGCTGCAACGCTGGCTGATTTCCGGAAAAAGTCGGGACCAGCAGGCGATCTGTGCTGGGAACGGGCCGGCAAGCTCGTCAGATGACACCCCGGGCCCGGAAATCCTGCTGGGTCAATGCATCGTATCCGAGTTCGTCAAGCAGCGCTGTGGTGTGCTCTCCAACAAGCGGCGGCGCCTTGGGGGTGGCCACCGGGGTCTCCGACATCCGCAGCGGACTGCCGATCAGGTCCACAGCGGGATTGAAGGGATGCTCGACCGTGACTTTCAGTCCGCGCGACACCATGTGCGGATCGGCAAAGACCTCTTCGAAGTCATAGATCGGTCCCGAGGGTACGCCGCCCTTTTCCAGCGCATCCAGCCAGTGTGCCGTGGTATCCGTCAAGAAATGCTCCTGCAGCCAGGCGGACAGCCCGCTGCGGTTTGCGATGCGGGTGCGCGCGTCCTCGTACAGCGGATGGCGCGCCATTTCCGGGCGGCCGATCGCTTCGCACAGCCGACAGTATTGAGCCGAATTCCCTGCCGTCAACATCAACGCGCCGTCCTTCGTGTAGAACATCTGGCTGGGCACGCCGCCGTTGCCCTGCGTCCCGCGGCGGAACGGGGCGACACCGGAGGACAGGTAAATCTGGGCATAATGTGACATTGCCGCGACCGCGGTGTCGAACAACGCAAGATCCAATTGTTGCCCCGGCGCGCCCTTCACGTCGCGGGCATACAGCGCGGAGACCACGGCAATCACGGCGTTCAGGCCGCAGATGATGTCGGTGATCGAAGGGCCCACCTTCATCGGACCCGCACCCGGCTCGCCCTCGGCGATGCCTGTGACGCTCATCAATCCACTCATGCCCTGAAATATCGCATCGTAGCCGGGCCGAAGGCGGTAGGGTCCGGTCTGGCCGAAACCGGTGACCGAGCAATAGACGAGCCGTGGAAACTCCTTGTGCAGACTGTCGTAGTCGAGCCCGTACTTGGCGAGGTTGCCGACTTTAAAGTTCTCGACCAACACGTCACAGGTTCCGGCCAGTCGCTTGACGATCTGCTGCCCTTCGGGCTGGGCAATGTCCACCGTCAACGATTTCTTCCCGCGATTGCATGACAAGTGAAAGAAGTTCTCTGACGTGTCGTTGCCGTCGGCGTCCTTGACATAGGGCGGCCCGTAGGCCCGGGCGTCGTCCCCAGTACCGGCCCGTTCGACCTTGATCACCTCGCAGCCGAGATCGGCCAGGTACTGCGCGGCCCAAGGCCCAGCCAGCACGCGAGAGAGGTCGAGAATGCGGATGCCGTCGAGGGGTGGGGTGGTCATGTCTTCTCCATTGTCTCAGCGGCGCGGCAGATCGAGCACCGCGGTGGCCACGATGTTGCGCTGAATTTCGTTGGTGCCACCGTAGATCGTCGCGGGCCGGGCGTTGTAGAACGCGGCAAGCACGTCGAAGCCATCGTCTCCCAGCGGGGCGCGGCCGCCGATCATTGCGCCGGTTCCGGCGATCTCGACGATGGCGTCGGCGATCCTGGAAAAGGTTTCGGTCCCGTAGATCTTCTGCAAGCTGATATCAGGCCCGAGCTTGCCGCCGGCCTTCACGATGCCGCTGAAGTGGCGGTAGAGCGCGTTCAGATCGGCGACATCCATCTCAAGCCCGGCAAAGCGCTCGCGAAAGACCGGATCGTCGTTCTGCCCGGTCAGGACCGCCAAGGTGCCGAGCCGCGAGAGGGCGCTTTGTGCCAGTTTGGGCGACCCGAGGAACAGCCGTTCGAAGGTCAACAGGGCCTTGGCGATGGACCAGCCCCGATTGACCTCACCGACGATGTTGGCGGCGGGCACACGAACGTCGTCGAAAAACACCTCGCAGAATTCCTCATGACCGGCGAGCGTCTTCATGGGCCGGACGGTGATGCCGGGCGTCGTCATGTCGACCAGAAGGAACGAAATTCCCTCTTGCTTCTTGGCATCCTGGTCGGTGCGCACCAGCATGAACATGTGGGTGCCGTCCTGCGCCAGGGTGGACCATGTCTTCTGCCCGTTGACGATGTAGTCGTCGCCGTCCCGCACCGCGGCGGTACGGACGTTGGCAAGGTCAGACCCGGCGCCGGGTTCGGAGTATCCCTGGCACCAGATTTCCTCGCCGGAGAGGATCCTAGGCAGATAGCGCGCGCGCTGCTCGTCCGTGCCTTCCTGGATCAGCAGGGGGCCGACCATGATGATCCCGTGATCGGGCACGCGAGCGACGCCGTGCGCTTCCTGTTCTTCGACGAAGATGACGTGCTTGCCGGGGTCGAGCCCCATGCCGCCATATTCCTGAGGCCACGACGGTGCGATCCAGCCGTGCTCAGATAGCGTCGCGTACCAGTCCCTGACCTCGTCCAGACGCAGGCGCGCGGACGCGTAGCGCAGGTTTTCCGGGTAGTGGCGTGCAAAGAACTCGCGCACGGCGGCGCGAAAGGCCGCATCGTCCATGCGGGTCCAATCGGTCGTGCTGCCCTGGGTCCGGGGGTAGGTCATGCGGTTGTCTCCGTGCTGCGAGGCCGCGACATCGCGGCGTAGCGGCGGCGCTGCTCGGCGGCATTGCCGAGCCAGGCCTGCAACACCAGCGCGCGCTTGAGGTAGCGGCCGATAACATGCTCGTCGGTAAAACCGATGCCGCCGTGCATCTGGATCGCCTCCTTGGTGACCTGCAACGCACTGGCGCTGGCCCGGGCCTTGGCACGGCTGGCGGCGCGCAGGCGATCGGCGGACGTCGTGGCGCACTCGGCCTCTTCCAGCGCGGTCTCGAGCGAGCATCCGGTCAGGACTCGTGCCAAGTGCATGTCCACCGCCCGGTGCTGCAAGGCCTGGAACGCGCCGATGGCGGTCCCGAACTGCTTGCGCGTCCCGAGATAGTCGAGCGTCAAGTCCATGGCGCCATGGATCAGGCCCAGCAACTCGGCCGATGCCAGAAGCGTGGCGCCCGCCAGTGCGGTGTCGAAGACATCGCGACCGCCCGGCAGGCGAATGGCCTCTGCCATTTCGAAGGTGACGGTGGCGGACAGGCTGTCGTCCGGGCCTGCGAGCGGTTCCGTCGCAATGCCGGCGGCATCGCCTTCGACCCAGAAAAGACCCTGCTCCCCACCGTCCGAGGCCAGCACGATCAGCCCGGTCCAGTCGGCGGCGGGAAGGACCATGCTCTTCGTGCCGGTCAACTGCCAGCGATCACCGTTTTCCTGCGCGGTAGTCGCGACGGTCGTGCCCGGCAAGCCGGCCAGCTGTTCCTGCCAGGCGACCGCCGGCAGCGCCTCGCCCGCCGCAATGGCGGGAAGAAGACGCTCGCGCAGATCCTTGTCCGCGCCGTGCACCAGAGCGAGCGTGGCAAAGGCGACGGGAACGACCGGCAGCGGTAACAGCGGTTTGCCGAGTTCGGTCAGCATCGCCGCGAGGTCGGAGAGCGTCAGCCCCAGCCCGCCCATGTCTTCGGGCACAAGCATGGCGGGCACGCCAAGCTCGGCAAGTCCGGACCAGAGCGTCGGGTCGTACCCGGCCGGCAGCTGCTGCTTGCGGGTGAGATCGGGCGACAGGTGCCGCTCGGCAAAAGCTCGGGCGCTGTCGACCAGCATCCTGCGGTCTTCGGAAAGATTCGTCACGGTAGGGCCTCCTCGCCGGCAGCGGCCGGCGACGTCTTCGGGTCTGAGGATGAAGGGGCGCCCAGGGCCGCCGCTGCATCGGGTCGCAAGCCGATCTCGGCCAGGATCGCCGCTCCGTCCTCTCCCAGGCGCGGTGCCAGCTTGCGGATCTCAGCGCCGGATCGCGAATACGAGACCGGAACGGCCATCGTCATCATGCGCCCCTCTGTCGGATGCGACACTTTCCGGAAGAACTTCGTCTCCTCGAAGTAGGGATCGGCCAGAAGGTCGTCGAAGTCGTTCATCGGACCGTTCGGAATATCGGCCTCGTCCAGCAGACGGTGCCATTCGGAGGTGCATCGCGTCGCCATCTGTTCGACCACGATGGCATAAAGCCGGTCGATGTTGCGCGACCGCTCGACCGCCTTGGCAAAGCGCGGGTCGCCGATCAGGTCAGCTCGGCCCATGACCGCGAACATTCGTTCCCATTGTGCGTCGGTGTTGGCCAGCAGGCAGATGTATCCATCCGAGGTCGGGTAGGGCCGGCGGTGCGGCGTCAGCATCCTGGCGTAGCCGATCCCCAGCTCCGGTTGGTCCAGGACGCCACCCCAGAGATGTTCGATCAGGTTGAAGCTGGTCATGGTCTCATACATCGGCACATGGACTTCCTGGCCCTCGCCGGTGCGCTCGCGCCACAACAACGCCATGCCGACGGAAGAGGCCAACACATGGCCGCAGAACTTGTCTGCGATCACGGTCGGCAAGTACTGCGGGACGCCGGATTGCCGTCCATTCATCGCAGCGATTCCCGACATGCCCTGAATAACGTCGTCGAACGCCGGATCATTTGCGCGCGAAGAGTCGGGCCTGAAACCGCCGGCCGAGGCATAGACGATGTCCGGTTTCACGGCGCGGACATCTTCGTAGGAGATGCCCAACCGTTTCGCCGCTCCGGGCCGCATGGAGTGCACGAACACGTCGGCACCGGCCACCAGCTTCATCAGGGCATCGCGCGCTGCAGGAAGCTTGAGGTTCAGAACGACGCTGCGCTTGTTGCGATTGATGTTCAGGAAGAACACCCCCATGCCGGGGGTGCGGCTGGGTCCGACATTGCGCGTGTAGTCACCCGCCGGTTCCTCGATCTTGATGACGTCAGCGCCCATGTCGCCGAGGATCTGCGTTGCCACCGGGCCGAGCACGTTCACCGTCAGGTCGATGACCCTCAATCCAGCCAGCGGCCCTCCGGAGGGTCTGGCGCGCGTCACGCCGCCTCTCCGGTCCCGTCGGTGCGCGCCTTGACCATCCGAAGCGGAGTGTATTCCATCACCTGCTCGCCCTTCTGGTTGAAGACCTTGTTGCGCGTGCGCACCAGCCCGCGGGTCGGGCGGCTCTTGGATCGGCGGCTTTCGATCACCTCGACTTCGCAGAACAGGGTGTCGCCACCGACGGTCGGCCCCATCACCTTCAGGTCCATCTCGAGGAAGGCAAAGCCGGTGTGCTGCATGGTGCTTTGTGTCAGCAGCCCTTCCATGAAAGTGAATACCAGCGCACCCGGAACGACTTCTCCTTTGATGTCACTTTCCTTCGACTGGAACTCTCGGTTGACGAAAAGAACCTCGGTCATGCCCGTCGTCGTGACGAAATTGATGATGTCGGTCTGTGTGATTGTCCGACCGATGGTGCGAAAGCTCTTCCCGACCGGAAGATCCTCGTAGAATTGGCCAAGGCCGATGATGTCCATTGGTTCGTTTCCTTCGCTTCGTGCAGGCTTTAGTCCAGAAGGCCGCGGGAGATGATGTTGCGTTGGATCTGGTTGGTGCCTTCGATGATCTGCAGCACCTTGGCATCGCGGAAGTATCGGTTGATCGGAAACTCGTTCGAGATCCCCGAGGCACCGAAAAGCTGTACCGCGTCAGTCGCGACCCGCATCGCGGTATCGGTGGAATGGCATTTGGCAATGGCGGCGAGCCGCGCCAAAGGCTTGCCGGAGACCCCGGCGTCCACCGCCTTGGCTGCTTGGTAGACCAGATTGCGCGAGGCTTCGATCTGCACTTCCATGTCGGCGAGCATCCAGCGGACACCTTGAAAGTCTGATACCGTCTGCCCGAAGGCATGGCGGCCTTTCACGAATTCGATGGTGTGATCGAGCGCGCCTTGCGCCAGACCGACGCCGCGCGCCCCGATGATCGGACGGCTGTCGTTCAGTGCAGCCATCGCAACGCGGAAGCCGGTCGCCTCGTCGCCCAGCATGGCGCTTGCAGGCACCCGGCAGTTGTCGAGGAAGATCGCGTGGGACGGCACGCCGCGCGCGCCCATCTTGTCCTCCTTCGGACCGACCTCGAAACCCTTCATGCCCTTTTCGACGATGAAGAGGTTAATCTTGCCGCGGCTCTCCGCGTCACCGGTTTTGGCGGCGACAAGGACGAAATCCGCCATGCCTGCGTTGGTGCACCAGATCTTCGATCCAGACAGCAGGAAGTCGTCGCCGTCCCGTACCGCGCGGGTCTTGATCCCTGCCACGTCCGAACCGCTTTGCGGCTCAGTCAGGGACAAGGCCCCGCGCAACTCGCCAGAGGCCAGGCCGGGCAGCCAGCGTGCCTTCTGCTCCGGCGAGCCGCCGGCGAGGATTGCGCCGATCGGCACCCATTGCACAACCAGAAGATAGGCCGTGTTGTAGCAGACCCGGGCAAGTTCCTCGACCGCGACGCAGGCCGAAAGCATCGACGCCGTGCCGCCGTAGTCCTCGGGAAACGGCAGGGCGAACAGACCCAGGTCGCGGATCATGTCGAACATGTCGTGCGGATATTCAGCGGTCCGGTCGATTTCCTGCGCGCGCGGCGCCACTTTTTCTCGCGCGACCCGGCGTACAAGATCGCGGATCTGAATCTGGTCTTCTGAAAGGTGCAGTTCGGTCATATCGGGCTTTCGGTGTCGGCTTCGGCCGGGGCCTCGTGTGTCTGGTGCGGGCGCATCTGCGCGGATCGCTGTCTTGCGTCGATCTTCCAGCCGCCGGGCCGCGGATCAATGCGGGCGGCATCGCGGCCTGCCTTTCCGCACAAGCGTGTTGAATGTCCGCGTTGGACGGACCCCCGCGCCGGCATCAGGCGATCTCCGCCCGTCCATTGGAAATGGCGACCACGTCGCGTTCGACCGCACGGATCCGGTAGCTTGCGATATCACCGTCACGCCAGATCTCGGCTCGGAACGTCTCGCCAGGGTAGACCGGCGCGGTGAACCGACCGTCGAGAGACCGGAGCCGACTCGCGTCGTAGCCACAAACCGCTTTGAGCAAGGCGTGGCAGGCGATGCCGTAGGTGGCGAGGCCGTGCAGGATCGGACGGTCGAAGCCCGCCTTCCTCGCGATCTCGGGGTCGGCGTGGAGCGGGTTCACGTCGGCGTTGAGGCGATAAAGCAGCGCCTGTTGCGGGATCGTCGTCAGGTCGACGGACAGGTCCGGCGCGCGTTCCGGCAGCGCATGCGGTTTACGCGCCGGGTCCGAGGGGCCGCCATAGCCGCCATCGGCCCGGCAGAAGGAGTTCTGCGTGATCGTGGCAAGCTTTTCGCCCGTCGCCTTGTCGCGGATCACCCGTTCGGAATATACCATTGCACCACGGCCCTCGCCCTTGTCGACGATGCCCGTGACGCGGCTTTCCCCGGTCACAGTCGCTGCGGCGGGCAGCGGGCGGTGCAGGGTCAGGCCCTGTTCGCCGTGAACCACCTTCACATAGTCGATGCCGGTGTCGAGGTCGCGGATCCACAGGCCCGGATGTGCTAGGACCACGGCCATCGAAGGCGCGGCGACCAGGCCTTTCTCATAGACGTAGCGCAGCTGGTCGGGGTCCACGGGGTCACTGCCGAGGCCGATCCCGAGCGCATACAGCATCGTGTCCTTTTCGGTATAGGTCTGCTCGATTGTCGGAATCTGCACCGACATCAGTTTTTCATAGTCAATGGCCATCAGATCGGATCCCATGTGAAAATGTCGGAGGAGCGCTCGAGCGGCGTCAGAACGTCTGCCGCTTCGGGCATCGCCTCGGCTATAGCACGGGCGGTCCAGCCCTCGGGCCGGCGCAGGGTGTGCGCGGGGCGCATCTGGTTGAACACATAAATCTCGTTGTTGCGAACGCTGAGCACGTGGCCAGAGACATCCTTGGCGAGGTCCGAACCTAGATAGGCGACCAGCGGCGCGACCTTTTCGGGGGTCATTTGCTTGAACCGCTCGACGCGCTGTTTCTCTTCGGGCGTTTCCGATGGGATCGAGCTTGTCATCCGGCTCCAGGCGAACGGGGCAATACAGTTGGAACGCACACCGTAGCGCGCCATGTCCAGGGCGATTCCACGCGACATGCCGACAAGCGCCATCTTGGCAGCCATGTAGTTCGCCTGGCCGAAGTTGCCGATCAGCGCGGAAGTCGAGGTCATGTGGACGAAGGCACCGCTCTCCTGCTCCCGGAATTGCGAGGCGGCAGCGCGCGATAGAGAGAACGAGCCGAAAAGATGAACCTCGAGCACATCGCGAAAATCGCGATGGCTCATCTTGTGGAACATGCGGTCGCGCAGGATGCCCGCGTTGTTGACCACCAGGTCGAGCCCTCCGAATGTGTCCATGGCTTCCGTCACCAAGTCCTGTCCGGCCGCCGGATCTGTGATCGAAAGGGAGGAGGGGCAAGCCCGGCCGCCTGCCGCCTTGATCTCGGCGCAAACTTTTGCCGCAAGATCCACATCCTCGCCGTCGCCCTGAAGGCTGGCGCCGATGTCGTTGACCAATACGTTCGCACCTTCGGCGGCGAGGCCCATCGCGACCGCGCGACCGATGCCCCCGCCTGCGCCGGTAACGATCGTGGTCTTTCCGTCCAGAATACCCATGGAAACCTCCCTCAACCGTGCATCGTCAGGCCGCCGGAGACGCTGATCGTCTGGCCGGTCAGGAAGGCGGCGTCGTCCGACAGGAGGAAGGCGAGCGTGCCCGGGTAGTCTTCCGGCTGACCCAGCCGGCCGAGCGGGATTGCCTTGGCCAGCCCTGCTGCGATTTTCTCGCCGACGTCCGACGCGGCCTTGAACCCGTCAAAGAGCGGTGTGTCGGTCGGACCGGGAGCCACGGTGTTGAGCGTGATGCCCTTGCGCGCCATTTCGCGCGCCATCGTCTTGGTAAAGGCGATGATGCCGCCCTTGCAGGCGGAATAGACCGCCTCACCCGACGACCCCACGCGGCCGGCGTCCGAAGAGACGTTCACCACCCGGCCGAAGCCTCGTGCGGCCATGCGCGGCAGGACGACATGGTGCATGATCAGCGGACCATAAAGATTGATGGCGATGACCTTGTCCCAGAAGTCTCGGTCAGTTTCGACGAACGGCGCTGGCAGGTCCCAACCCGCGACATTGGCCAGAAGCTCGACCGGCCCGAGATCGGCTTCGACCTGCTCTACGGCGGCCTCGACAGCGGCGCGATCAGTGATGTCGACCCCGTATGCCCTGATCGTGCCGTCTCGCACCTCGGCTGCTGCGTCTCGTGCGCCGGACTCGTTCAGGTCGAAGATCGCGACCTTCGCGCCCTCCTCGGCCAGTCGCAAGGCGGTTGCCTTGCCGATCCCGCTGCTGCCTCCGGTGAGAATCACCACGCGATTCTTCAGTCCACGCATTGTCCGCTCCATCGTTGGGTTCCCACAGCGATAGGGCCGGGCGGGGCGGTAAGGAAACTCAGGTCGCCGCTTTCCCACATATCTGCGGATGTCTCGGCACATGTGTGATCTTCGCCGGCAGATCCCGCGTTGACAGAACAGGCCAAGTGTTCATAATGTTGAACGTCATTCGATATTGGGAGGTTTGGGATGACGCTGCATGATATGGAGATGGATCCGAACGCTGCGCGCCCGATGCCCATGGGCCATCGTCGCAACGTGGTTAAATCCGTCGCCCGCACGCTGGAAACGCTCGAGCTGTTCGACGAACTTCGTCGTCCGCTGAACGTTGTCGAAGTATCGACCCGGTTGGGATATCCGCAGTCCAGCACTTCGGCGCTGCTCAAGAGCATGGTGGCGATGGGTTACCTCGATTATCAGGCCCGGCAGCGGACCTACTTTCCCACCGACCGGGTGGCGCTGACCGGCGCGTGGATCAACCCTTCGCTGCACTCCGACGGCAAGGCTATCAAGCTGGTCAAGGCGGTGATGGCGCGCAGCGAACGGGTGGTCCTGCTGGCCGCACGCAACGGGGATGACGCGCTCTACATCCATGTCGCGCAGCATCCAAAATCTACCACGCATCACATCGGGCTGGGCACCCGGCGTCCGATCGGCACATCGGGGGTCGGCCGCGCACTCCTGAGCACGATGTCGGACCACGACGTGCGGTGCATGTTTCGCCGTATCAATGCCTACCGCGACCCCGACCGGGAGCCGGTGAACATCCCCGACCTGATAGCATCGCTCGCTGAGACGCGGAAGGCCGGTTATTACATCTCGCGCCACCAGGTGGTGGACGGCTCGGGTCTGATTGCTATGCTCTTGCCGACCTCCTGCACGGATCGACCCTTGGTGCTCGGTCTCGGAGCGCCGGTCGACCAGATCGACTCCCGCAAGGAAGAATTCCTGACGATCATGCGCGAGGAAATCGTGAAGGTGTTCGGACCGCACGCTCAGTTGCAACACAACGCGCCGGCGTGGATAGTTCCGAAAACGGGTAAGATTCGCGCCGCCGGGATGTGAAGCCAGCAGATATGCGTTGAAGTCAGGCCGCATCTGGCCGTCCGGCGGTCCGGCGGCCTAGCCTCCGCTTGTCAGACAAGAGGAGACGCGCAATGGGCCCGCTGGCCGGTATCAAGATCGTGGAAATCGGCAGCATCGGGCCCGGCCCGATGTGCGCCATGGTGCTGGCAGACCTCGGTGCGACGGTGCTGAGGATAGAACGCAAGGTCGATGCCGGTCTCGGAATTGCGCGGCCAATTCAGTACAATCTCCTGTTGCGCGGGCGCAAGCAGGTAGCGGTAGACCTGAAGGACCCCGAGGGCATTGCCTTCGTGATGTCGCTCGTGGCCGAGGCCGACGGGCTGATCGAAGGTTTCCGTCCCGGGGTGACAGAACGTCTCGGGCTTGGGCCCGACGATTGCCTGAACGTGAATCCGAAGTTGGTTTATGGCCGGATGACGGGATGGGGCCAGGACGGACCGCTGGCAAAGGCCGCAGGCCACGACCTGAACTACATCGCCGTCACCGGCGCGCTGGCCGCAATCGGGCGCAAGGACCAGCCGCCGACGCCGCCTCTCACCCTTGTCGGCGATCTTGGCGGCGGTGCGCTCTATTTGGCGTTGGGGCTACTTTCTGGCATCCTTGAGGCAAGGGGATCGGGCAAGGGGCAGGTGGTCGACGCGTCCATCGCGGACGGCACGGCACACCTGATGACCAACTTCCATGGGATGCTGGGCGCTGGTCTCATCACCACCGAAAGAGGCACCAACTTCTCGGACGGTGGCGCGCCCTATTACGACTGCTACAAGACGCTCGACGGCAAGTGGATCTCTATCGCGCCGATCGAACCGAAGTTCTTCGCGCTGCTAGTCGAGATGCTGGGGCTTGGCGACCGGATGCCGCCGCAGAACGACCGGGCGCGCTGGCCCGAGATGCGCGCGCTGTTCGAAACGACCTTTGCCACGAAGACCCGCGCCGAATGGTGCGATCTGCTGGAGGGAACGGACACTTGCTTTGCTCCCGTGCTGACGATGGATGAGGCTGGCGGGCATCCGCACCTGGCCGCCCGGGGCAGCCACGTCGAGATCGGAGGCGTCATGCAGCCGCGTCCCGCACCCCGCTTTTCGCGGACCGAGCCAGACCTGCCCGAACCGCCGAAGGCCTGGCAGGAGACATCGCCTGAAGAAGCCCTTGACGGTTGGGAGATGACCGCTGCCAACCTGAAGCACTGGCGCGCGCGCGGCGTCGTGTAGACCCGGCATGGCGTCCGGCGTCCCGCGTACAAAATTGAAACAGGCCCTGGCACTCTGTGCCAGGGCCTTTCGCGGCGCTGCAGCGCCGCCGGTGCGCTGATCCAGGGAGGATTGGTCAGCGCCCCTTGAACGTGTAGGGCGTCTTTGCCTTGAAGGCATCGACGGCGCCTTGGTGATCCTCGGTACGGAACAGGTAGGGCTGATGGTCGCGCTCGGCGCGAAAAGCATCCTCCAGCGTCAGGATGCCGTCGGCGAAGACTGCCTTCGTGACCGCAATGGTCAACGGGGCCGAGGCCGCCAACTCTGCCGCCAGTTCGAGCGCGCGGGGCAGGGCGGCGCCCGTCTCCGTCACTTCGTCGACCAGGCCGATGTGCTGCGCCTCCGCCACCTCGACAACGCGGGCGGTCATGATCAGGCGCTTGGCCTGCGGCACGCCGGTGCGCTGGCTGACGGTGTAGTAAAGACCCATGTCGGGACCGAGCGAGACCTTCGCGAAGGCGGCGCAGAACCGCGCCCCTGCGCCGGCCACCGCAAAATCCGCCGCGGCGGCCAGCGACATGCCCGCGCCGAAGGCCGGACCTTCGACCGCCGCAATCACCGGTTTCGAGCTGTTGACCACGTAAGTGGCGATCTTCTGCGTCACGCGCATCCAGGCGCGGCTGTCCAATATCTGGCGGTCCTTCGCCATGCGGCTGATGTCGCCGCCGGAACAGAAAGCCCCGTCCGCGCCGGTTATCACGATGGCCCGCACGGAGGCGTCGCCGTTCAGTTCTTCGAGGACCGCGCCGAGCCCGCGGATCATCTCGGGAGAGAGCGCGTTCTTCGTCTTGGGATTGTTCATCGTCACAACGACGATGCCACCGTCACGACGCTCCACAAGCACGGGTTCGGGGATCATGTCTTCGCTCACAGTGTCGCCTCCGAACCGAGGATGAGGGTCGCCTGGCTGGACAGGGTTCCGCCGTTGCCATGCGCCACCGCGAGGTTCACGTCCGCTTGCTGCCGCTTGCCGGCGGTGCCCATGATCTGCTCGATCGCCTCGTACATCACGAAGAGACCGTACATCCCGGGATGCACGCAGGACAGCCCACCGCCGTTGGTGTTCACCGCAAGCTGTCCTCCCGGAGCGATGGCCCCGCCTTCGACGAACCGTCCGCCTTCACCCTTGGGGCAGAAGCCGAGGTCCTCAAGGAACAGGATCGTGTTGATCGTGAATGCGTCGTACAGTTCGACCACGTCAATCTGGTCGGGGGTCACGCTCGCCGCGGCGAATGCGCGCTTGCCGCTTTCCGCGGCGGCAGTGGCCGTGAGGTCCGGCATCGACAGGATGTCCCAGTGGGTCGCCGCCTGACCGGCGCCCAGAAGGTAAGCAGGCGCATTGACAATATCCTTCGCGCGGTCGGCGCTGGTCATCACGACCGCAGCCGCGCCATCGGTCACGAGGCAGCAGTCGAACTTGCCGAGCGGGCTGGAAATGATCCGTGCGTTGACAACCTCGTCGACGCTGAGATTGCCCTGCATGAACGCGTCTGGATTGAGGTTTGCCCATTTCCGAGCTGCAACGGCGACCTCGGCCAGCTGTTCCTTGGTCGTGCCGTATTCGTGCATATGCCGCGACGCCGCCAGCGCGTAGGACGAAATCGGCTGCATCGGACGGTAGGGTGCCTGATACGGACTCACGCGGGGTGACGAGACCAGACCGCCCGCAGCGCTGCGCTGGTTCGATCCGTAGGCGATCACGGCGGTCTCGATTTCGCCAGATGCGATCAGATGGGCGGCGATGTGGGCATGTGTCTGGAACGACGATCCGCCGGTGCGGTTGCCCTCTAGGATCTTCGGATAGATGCCCATGTACTGCGCCAGCGTGATCTGCCCGAAGGGATCTGACGGCATCGCCGCGAACAGGCCGTCTATGTCGCCCGGTCTCAGGTTCACCTTTTCGAGGGCGTCGAGCACGGCATGCGCCGCCAGGTCGGTATCGGAATAACCGGGCGCCTCGCCGATGCCGAATGTCGCGCCCGAGACGAAGGCGCTCTTGCCACGCGGGAAACCCATCAGACCGCCTCCGGCACGAAGACCAAAAGCGGCTTGCCGTTCTCGGTCACGATCCTGGCCGTTACGGCCATGCCGATCCGCACGTCCTCGTTGGCGCAGTCGTCTATGCGGGACATCATGCGGGGCCCTTCCTCCAGGTCCACGAGCACGACGTTGTAGCTGTCCTTGGGATCGCGCTTGGGGATCACCGTGACGGCATGTACGGTGCCGCGGCCCGAAGCCTCGAGCCATTCAAGATCCCGTGCCCCGGTGCCGGGAGCGGCGATGCGCGGATAAAAGACATAGGTGCCGCTGCTGCGACTGCGCTGTATCATGAACCGGCCATCCGCGAGGAATCCAGCGTATTCGGTATCGGGGTGGAGGACATCCATCGGCGCAGGCCTTTCCTTTTGTCCACCGCACATGGCGCGATCCGCGAGGCAATGAAAAGCGGCATAAGCCCCTTCGACACATATGCGCTGAGGCACCCGCTTCCCCTGCCGTTCCCGCCGCGCGAGATGCAGAAAGGTGCGGACTGCCAGAGGAGAGATGCGCAATGGCCCTGATCCAGTTCGTAAACAAGGTTTGGTTTGGGTCCGGGGAGCTAAAGCGCCTCGCGACAGAACTGAAGCGGCTTGGGATCGCCCGCCCGCTTATTTGCACCGACACGGGCATTCGCGCAGCGGGCCCGCTTGACGGCGTGTTGGCGGCTCTGGGAGATGCCGAGGGCGCGGTGTTCGACGGAACGCCGCCGAACCCGACAGAGCCCTCGGTCGAAGCTGCGCTTCGGATGTATGCTACCGAAGGCTGCGACGGTCTGGTGGCGGTGGGCGGAGGATCGTCCATCGACCTCGCCAAGGCGGTGAACCTGCGCCTGTCGCACCCCGCCCCGCTTGCCCAGTACGAAACGGCAGCCAAGGGTCAGGGCAAGATCGGAGAGGTCGGCCCGCTCATCGCGATCCCGACGACCGCCGGAACCGGCACCGAGGTGTCGGTCGGCACGATGATCCTGACGCATGACGGACGAAAGTCGACCATTGCCAGCCCCAATCTGATCCCCACGGTGGCGATCTGCGATCCGGATCTGACCCTCGGGCTTCCGGGCGGCCTGACCGCCGCGACCGGGATGGACGCCGTGACCCATTGCATCGAGGCGGTCCTCTCGCCACTGTACAACCCGGTTGCCGACGCCATCGGTCTTGATGGCCTGGCCCGCGCGCTGAAGGGCGGGGCCCTGGAGCGCGCGGTGGCCGACGGGTCCGACGCCGCAGCGCGCAGCGACATGATGATGGCGGCCATGCAGGGTGCCTTGGCTTTCACCAAGGGTCTGGGTGCCGTTCATTCGATGAGCCACGCCGCAGGGCGTGTCGAACGGCTGAAGCTTCACCACGGAACCCTCAACGCCGTGATCCTGCCGGGTGTCCTGCGCTTCAACGCTCCGCATGTCCCGGACCGGATGGACCGACTTGCAGAAGCCGCCGGGGTGGCTACGGGGGGGGACCTGCCGGAGGCGATCGAAGCGCTGAATGCGCGGCTGGGCCTTCCCGCTTCGCTGGCCGAATTAGGCGTGACACCCGACCTCATCGACGAGATGGTCGCGCACGCTTTAAAAGACGTATCGACTTTCACGAACCCGGCGAAGATGACCGGAGAGGACTTCCGCACTCTGTTCCTCGATCTTTTGTGACATGACGCTTCCACTTGACGGCATCCGGGTCCTCGACTTTTCCACGCTTTTGCCAGGCCCGCTTGCGACGCTGTTTCTGTCAGAAGCAGGCGCCGAGGTGACAAAGATCGAGAGACCGCCGACCGGGGACCCGATGCGCGAAAGCAAAACGGAATTTGCCGCGCTGAACCGGGGCAAGGGAAGTCTGTGCCTCGATTTGAAGGCCCCGGATTCGATGGCGCGGCTTCGACCGCTGATCCAGAGCGCCGACATCCTCGTGGAGCAGTTCCGCCCGGGCACGATGGACCGGCTGGGGCTGGGTTACGACGCCGTGCGGGCGATCCGGCCGGACGTCATCTATTGCTCGATCAACGGGTACGGCAGCGACGGCCCCATGGCGCAGAGAGCCGGTCACGATCTGACCTTTGCCGCCGAGACGGGCCTCATGGCGCTGACCGGAAAAGGCGCGACGACGACGATGCCCTGGGCACTGACGGCAGATGTCGGCGGCGGGACCTATCCGGCGCTGGTGAACATCCTGCTCGCTTTGCTGCGTCGCGCCAGGACTGGCGACGGCATGCGGATCGAGATTGCCATGGCCGACGGTCTTCCGGTGTTCGCCCCCTATGCGCTGGCTGAGCGCCAGGAAACAGGAAAGTGGCCGGCGGTGGACGGCCACTTGGCGACAGGCGGTTCGCCCCGGTATCGGCTTTATACAACGGCGGACGGGCGACAGCTTGCCGTCGCCTGTGCGGAACCGAAGTTCTGGGCCAATTTCTGCCGCCTTATCGACCTTCCCGCAGATCTCGCTGCGAGCGGGGATGCGCCCCGCGTCGCCGCCGCGGTCGCAGGCCGTATCGCGGCGCAGGATGCAGCCAGTTGGGAGAACTGCTTTTCGGGGGAGGACGTATGCTGCGCCATCGTCCGTACACCGGTCGAAGCCGAACCATTCCTTGCCGCGCGCGGCGTGCCCCTCGACGGCCCGGGGATGCTTTCGCTGCCGCTGGCGCGCGACCTGCGGCGTGCCGATCCCGGTGACGTCCCGGAGTTGAACGAGAGTTGAAAGGCCGATCCGGCGTCATTCCTTGCCGGTCGTTTGCGCCGTCAAATAGACTGCCCGCCCGGAGGCGGCGAGCCTGCCCTCGATATCGTGGACTTCCGCCTCGGCGACGGACAGGGTGCGCCCCAGCTTCACCACCCGAGCCGTGACGGTCAGTGTGCCATAGGCCGCGACGCGGTGATAATCTGTCCGAAGGTCCACTGTCGGCGAGGCATGGCCCAGCAGCGTGGCGACCGCGTAATCTCCGGCGGCATCCACCAGAGAAGCCAGCACTCCGCCATGGATCAGCTTGCGCTCGGGCGCGCCCATCATCTCGTCCCGCCAGCGGGCGGTCAGCACCAGCCGCCCGCCAACGGCCTCCTGAATGGCAATGCCGAGCCAGGCGTTGAACGGGCAACGGTCCGCCATCTTCTGCAATTCAGGGATCGTTAGTGTGCTATGACCCATCGGGCGCTCCGGCTGCCTGTCTTGGTCGTTCAGGTCAGGTCGTTGGTCTGTCAATCTGCGCTCCGCTCGAGAATTTGGTCGCGCAGAACATCGCGGCGAATCTTGCCGCTTGCAGTGCGTGGAATGACATCGACGAGCTCGAGCCGCTCCGGGTACTTGAACTTCGCCACGCCGAGCGTCGCCATGAAGCCGGTGATATCCGTGAGTGTCAGAGGCGCGCCGGGGCGCGGAATGACCGCGGCGCAGGCGCGCTGACCAAGCCGGTCATCGGGCAGGCCGATCACTGCGACCTCGGCGACCTGCGGATGGCGCCCGACAAGGTCCTCGACTTCTGCCGGGCTGATGTTCTCGCCGCCGCGAATGATGATCTCCTTGCGACGACCGACGATCCGAAGGTAGCCGTCTCCATCCAGCACGCCCAGATCCCCGGATCGAAAGAACCCGTCCTCGGTGAAGGCGTCCGCATTGTGCGCGGTGTCGAGGTAGCCGAGGCACGTGTTCGGCCCGCGATACAGGATTTCGCCCTCGGTGCCCGGCGCGGCGAGCTTGCCCTCTGGCGTGACGAGCCGGTGTTCGATGCCTTCAAGAAACCGTCCGTCCGATCCGGTGATCTTCTCGGGCGGGTCCCCCGGTCGGGCAATGGTGATGTTCTGGCCTTCGGATTGCCCGTATGCGGACACCAGGGTTGCTCCGATCCTGTCGCGGACGCGCCGGACCAGGTCGCGCGGTATCGGCGCCCCGGCTGTCAGCAGCAGGCGGAAGCGCGACAGGTCCGGCGCGTCGGGCCCCGCAGCCTCGGCCAGTTCGGCGCAGAAGGTCGTGGCCCCCCACATCATCGTGGCGCCGGTCTCGGAGATGCGCCGAACCGCCCTGCCGGCGTCCCACCCATCCATCAGCACCACGGTCCCGCCCAGGTGCAGCCCGAGTTCGACGCCGAAGACCGCGCCAGTGCCATGTCCGACCGGACTGGGGGTGAAGACGACATCCTGCGGACCCATTTCGAAAATGCGGGCGTGGCTGTCGAGCGGGAAGAAGGTCGTGGCGTGCGAATGCAGCACCGCCTTCGGCTTCGACTCGGTGCCAGAGGTGAAGATCACCAGCCGCCGCGCATCGGCATCCGGGGCAGGGAAGGAACCGGGATGCGTTGTCTCATGCGGCTCTGCCAGGAAATCCGCGACCGTCTCGCAGCCGTCCCCGCCGGCGCCATCCACCAGGATGCGGGCGAGGGACGGAACGGCCGTGCGCAGGGTAGGTACCATCGCGCGATGATCGAAGCGGCGGCAAACATCAGGAATAATGAGCAGCTTGGCTCGCACCACGCCCAGAAGGTAACCGAGTTCGCTTTCCCGCAACTGCGGCAGAAGCGGCAGGTACGTCGCTCCGGCGCGGACAGCAGCCTGCTGGAAGACGGCGAAGGCGATACGGTTGGGAAGCTGGATGCCTATGGCGTCGCCCGGTCCGATGCCCTCAGCGGCGAGCCCCGCCGCGGCACGGGTGACCAGAAGGTCGAATTCGGAATAGCTCAACGATCCGGTGTCGTCGATGACCGCGATCTTTTGGGGACTTCGTGCGGCAGTCTCGGCCAGGCGGTCCGGAATGGGCCCCTCATGCCACCAGCCTCTCTCCCGGTAACGCGCCGCGTGATCAGAGTGATGTGAGGGCAGGGTCATCCGCCGGTGCCCCGGAAGCTTTCCGGCACGCCGAGCGGCCAATTGGTGCCCCATAGGTGCATCCCGCCGTTGATCTGAAGCAGTTCGCCGGTCACGAACTTGCCCGAGGAGGCGGTCAGGTAGACCACGCCCTCGGCAATGTCCCAAGTGTCGCCCATGCGCCGCATCGGATTGCCCTGGCCCAACCGGCTCAGCATGGCGGGAGGGTAGTTGTTCAAACCCTCGGTTTCGATGGTGCCGGGCGCAAGCGCGTTGACGCGGATGCCAAGGGGTGCCCATTCCACAGCGACCGATTTCGACAGGTAGACCACCCCGGCGCGTGCCGCCGCGGTGTGGGCCGAATGGGGAATCCCGCGGTCTATGGTCGCGACGATGTTGACGATGGAGCCGGGCACGCCCGCATCGCGCCAGCGCCGCGCCGCCGCCTGCATCATATGCCACGTGCCGTTGAGGTTCGTGTCGACCACGGCGTTCCAGCCCTTCGGCGTCAGGTCGATGGCCTCAATGGGGAACTGGCCGCCCGCGCTGTTGACGAGCGCGTCGAGCCCGCCCAGCTCGTCGAAGGCGTCGTCCATCACAGCGGAAACCTGTTCCGGGTCGCGGATGGTCATGGCGCGGGTGAGAATGCGGGCCCCGGTGGCGCGTTCGATCTCCTCGGCGGCGCGGTCCAGCTTCTCTCCGTCACGCCCGCAGATCATGACCTCTGCGCCAAGCCTCACGGCCAGCACGGCCGTCGCCCGGCCCATGCCGCTACCGCCGCCAGAGATCAGCAGCCGCTGCCCCTTCAGCAGGTCGGGCGCGTAGACCGTGGGATGCGCTGCAAGATCCGGGACGCTCAGACCCCAGAGGCGTTTCTCCATGCGTTCCGTGCGAATGTCGGTCATCGTCAGCCCCTCCCGAAGATGCTGCGCGTGATGATCAGGCGCTGGATCTCGGACGTGCCGTCCCAGATCTCGGTCACCCGCGCGTCACGGTAGGCGCGTTCGGCCACGTTGCCCTTGAGCAGCCCCCACGCTCCGTGCACCTGGATGGCCGCATGGGCGACGCGGGTGGCCGTCTCGGAAGCGTGCAGCTTCGCCATCGCTGCCGCCGCGCCGATGTCTTCGCCCTTGTCGAGACGTGTCGCCGCGTCCACGGTGATCAACCGGGCCGCGTGAATCCAGGTGGCGCAATCGGCGATCGAGAACCCGATCGCCTGATGCGTGAAAAGTTTCTGTCCGAAGGTTTCGCGCTCGCTGGCATACGTCACCGCGCTGTCATGGGCGGCACGGGCGATTCCCAGCGCATGGGCCGCCGTGAGCAGCCGAATGTAGTCGAGGGAATGCAGCATCTGCGGCAGACCGCGCCCAACCTCGCCCAGGACCTGCGTGGCCGGCACGCGCGCCGCCTCCAACCGGAGGTCGCCGTGGCGGGTGCCGCGGGCGCCCATCTTGGAATACATCTCTTCGACGCGGACACCGGCTGTGCCCTTGTCCACAAGGAACGTCGTCACGCCGCGCGAGCGTTGCGCGGGATCGGTCTTGACCGCCACGAGCGTCAGGTCGGCGTTGATCGCATTGCCGATCCACGCCTTGCGCCCCTCCAGCACCCAGTCGTCGCCGGCCCGTGTGGCTGTCGCCCGGATCGCACCGGCGTCGGAACCGCAATGATCCTCCGTGAGCGCGAAGGAAAGCGCGCAGTCGCCGCTTGCGATGGCGGGCAGATAACGATTCTTCTGCACCTTGGTGCCATAGGCGGCAAGCGCCCCGGCCGGTCCGGCCCAGGTCAGCAACAGGGCCGCGGTCGAGGCACAGGCCGCGGCCACTTCCTCGACAACCGCAACCGCCGTCCGGGCATCGCAGTCGAGGCCGCCGTATTCTCCCGGCACTGACAGCCCCAGCAGGCCCTCGGCCTTGAGCGCAGCATGCCCTTCATAGGGAAAGCGTTCGTCGAGATCGACGGCGGCGGCATGTTTGGCCGCCACGCAAGCGGCGCGACGGGCCCGTTCCATGACCTTTGTATCTGGCGCTGACATGTGATCCTCGGGTGGTCTTGGCTAATTTGCGGGGCGGGGCGAGGGCCCCGGGGCGCGCCGCGCTCCTGCAATGGGTGGCATGTCGATGCGCCGGTTAAGAAGCCGGGCGGCGTCATTCAACACGTATGTAATTGTCGCGCGCCGACGTGATGCGTCTTGCCGGTTTTCCTGCATCCTGCCGGGGATTTTTCGAAGGCACGGTCAGGGAGGACACTCGAAAATGACAATAAACAGACGCCAATTCGCAAAGCTTGCCGCAGGTGCAAGCCTGACGGCCCTCGCCTCGGCACAGATGGCCGGAGCACAGGGAAAACCGCCACGCATCACATACAATGGTGCGGGCGGTTCGCAAGAGCAGGCGGTTAAAACCGCCTACCTCGACAAGTTCACAGCAGACACGGGCATCGAGGTTGTCACCTCAAGCCCGACCGACTTCGGCAAGCTGAAGGCGATGGTCGACAGCAACGCGGTGATCTGGGACCTCGCCGAGATCGGCGGGCAGGACATCGTACGCGCCAGCCGCATGAACCTTCTGGAACCTATCGATGAAAACGTGGTCGACCGGTCGGAATTCGTCGACCAGGCGATCTTCGAGAAGGCGATGTCCGCTTTCGTCTATTCCACCGTCATCGGGTACAACACCGAAACCTTCGAGGACGCACCTGAAGGATGGCAGGATTTCTGGGATTTCGAGAAGTTTCCCGGCCAGCGCGCAATGCGTAATCACCCCACCGTGAACCTCGAGGCCGCTCTTCTGGCTGATGGCGTGGCACCCGAGGACCTCTATCCTCTGGACCTCGACCGTGCCTTCGCCAAGCTCGAAGAGATTGCGCCGCAGACGATCTGGTGGACCGCCGGGGCCCAGCCGCCGCAGCTGCTGGTCGATGGCGAGGTGGCGCTGGCCGTAGGCTGGAACGGCCGTTTCTACAACTTGATCAAGGAAGGCGCCCCGCTGGCCATCGCATGGGACGGGGGCGCTCTGATGCCGGGTGGCGTCGGTATCCCAAAGGGTGCACCGAACGCGGCCGAGGCGCAGCAGGTGCTTTCCTACATGGCGAACCCGGAGAACCAGGCGATCTTCTGTTCCTCGCAGACCTATTCCGGCACCCACAAGCGCGCGGGCGAATTTGTCGATGCCGAACTGCAGCCGTTTCTGCCGCTCTACCCGGACAACGCCGAAAACCAGTGGTGGGTCGATCTGGAATATTGGCTCGATCACGGCGACGAGATCACCGAGCGCTGGAACAAGTGGATTCTGGCGCAGCAGGGGTGACCATGACCGCAACCTGGCCGCTGCAACTGGATTCCGTCGAGAAATGGTACGGTGGGTTCCAGGCCCTGCGCGGGATCGACCTTCACGTCGATCCCGGCGAGTTCCTGACGATCCTCGGTCCTTCGGGATCGGGGAAGACCACGGCGCTGAAATGCGTCGCCGGGTTCGAACTGCCGGACCGGGGACGCATTAGCCTCGGTCGGGAAGATATCACCGATGCCCCGCCTTCGGCCCGGGACATCGGAATGGTGTTCCAGAACTACGCGCTGTTCCCGCATATGACGGTAGCGCAGAACGTCGCCTTCCCGCTCAAGATGCGGCGCACGCCCCGTGCCGAGGTAGCGCGCCGCGTTTCCGAAGTACTGGAGATGACCGAGCTCGGGGCCTTGGCGAAACGCCTGCCAAAGCAGCTTTCGGGCGGGCAGCAGCAGCGCGTTGCGCTTGCCCGCGCCGTCGTCTTCCAACCACGTCTTTTGCTTCTGGACGAACCCTTCGGCGCGCTCGACCGGCAGCTGCGCGAGCAGATGCAGATGGAAGTCCGGCGGCTTCAGCAGGCGCTGCACCTGACTTGCGTGTTCATTACGCACGACCAGGAGGAGGCGCTGGTCATGTCCGACCGCATCGCCGTCCTGTTCGAGGGCGAGATTCAGCAGGTCGGAACGCCCGAAGAGATCTACGACCGGCCCGCCAACCTGCGTGTGGCCGAGTTCGTCGGGGAATCGAATATCCTCGAAGCCAGGGTACTCGCGAACGGCGATACTTTCAGCGAAATCGAGGCCGGCAGTCTTCGCCTCCGGCTGCCGCACGGAGGATCTGTGCACGACGCCGGGCAATCCGTCAGCGTGCTGGTCCGCCCGGAACGTCTGCGGCCCGGTTACGGTACAGAAGGCCCCTCCCTGCGCGCGAGGGTGTCGGAAACGGCCTACCTGGGATCGACCAACCGCGTGCTGCTGGAGACCGAGGATGGACGCAGCCTGATCATGCGGCTGCCGGCTGGAATGGTACGCCCGACGCCGGGCGAGGTTATGGATGTGGGCTTTGACCCGGACACCGCACGAATTCTTCGGCGCCACATCGCAAAGGAGGTAGCAGCATGAGTCGTGACCGGAGCCTGTGGCTGGCCGTACCGGCGCTGGTCTTCCTGCTGGCCCTGTTCATCTGGCCACTGGTCCGCCTGTTCGCCGGCAGCTTCGCCGAGGGCATCGGCGTCTACACGGGACTGCTGACAAGCGACCTCTACATGCCGGTGCTCGTCCGTACGTTTGGCATTGCCGCGCAAGTCACGCTCGTGGCCCTGATACTCGCCTACCCCGTGTCCTACCTGCTGGCCACGACGTCGCGCGGATGGCGCGCCTTCGGGTTTGCCGTCGTCATGCTGCCGTTCTGGACCTCGATCCTCGTGCGCACCTATGCCTGGATGATGCTGCTGGGCCGCAACGGTCCGGTTAACAAGCTGATGGTGGCCTCGGGCGCGATCGAGAAGCCGCTCACGCTTCTCAATACGCCATTCGCCGTGATTATTGGCATGGTGCACGTCATGGTGCCGTTCATGATCCTGCCGATCTACAACGCCATGCAAAAGGTCGATCCCGCAGTGCCGGACGCCGCCCGCTCGCTTGGCGCGGGAAGCTGGTCGGTTTTCGCACGCATCTACCTTCCGATGACCCTGCAGGGGGTGATCGCGGGCATCACGCTGGTGTTCGTCCTGTCGCTTGGTTTCTTCATCACGCCTGCTCTGCTGGGCGGAGGGCGCGTCTTCATGTTCGCCATGGTGATCGAACAGCAGGTGCGCGAATCCCTCAACTGGGAGCTGGCGGGGGCCATGGCCCTGGTCCTGCTCGCCGTGACACTGGCGGTGTCCGGGCTCATGGCCGTTGTGGCGGGGAGGTGGCTGCGATGGGCACGCTGACCGCGACACAGGCCAAACCTGCCGCCCGCCGCGCCGCCCTCGTCTCGAAGCGGCTGCCGCTGATCATCTTCGTGACACTGGTGTTCCTGTTCCTGACGCTGCCGCTCCTGGTCGTCGTGCCGGTCTCGTTCAGCAGCGCCAGTTTCATAACCTTCCCGCCGCCCGGTTATTCCCTGCGGTGGTACGAAGCCTACCTGAACGACTACGCTTGGATGGCCGCGACGATCCGCAGCCTTAAGGTGGGCGTGGTCACCACGGTCCTGGCCTTGGCGTTCGGTGTGCCGCTGTCCTTTGCGCTGGTGCGGGGCCGGTTCCCGGGGCGGGCGCTGCTCGAACAAGGCATCGCCGCGCCGTTGATCGTTCCGAACATCGTCTTCTCGATCGCGGTCTTCGGCTTCTACTACAAACTTGGCCTCGTCGGGCCATGGCTCGGTGTTGCAGTGGCGCACACGATCCTCGCGCTGCCATTCGTGGTCATCGTGACCACGGCCGGCCTGCGCGCCTTCGATCGCAACCTGGAGCTTGCCGCCATGGGGCTGGGGGCGTCGCGCCTGGGTGCCGTAATGCGGGTCACGCTGCCCGATATCAGCCCCAGCTTGATCTCGGCGGCCTTCCTGGCATTCATAACCTCGTTCGACGAACTGGTCGTGGCGATGTTTCTCGCAGGTGCCGACGCAACGCTGCCAAAGAAGATGTTCGAAAGCATCATGACCGCCATCGACCCCACGGTCGCCGCAGTTTCGGTGCTGCAGATCCTGCTGGTCAGCGTGCTGATGATCGCCGTCACCCTGCTCGGCGGCCGTGTCGGCGGAGGTCGGGCATGATCCCGGAGGCACTGCCTTTCGCGGGCCTAAGAGTGGTCGATTGCGGCAGCTTCATAGCGTCTCCGGCCACCGCTGCGCTGATGGGAGACCTCGGCGCAGACGTCATCAAGATCGAGCCGCCCGGCCAGGGCGATCCGCTGCGCCGGATGCACTTGCATCCAGACCTGGCAGGATCGGACAGCGCCTACCCCTGGGATCTGATCTCACGCAACAAGAGAAGCCTCGCGCTGGACCTGAAGGCCCCGGAAGCGTTGGAGATCCTCTTGCGGCTGACGGACGACTCGGATGTTTTCGTCACGAATTTTCCGCCCCGGGTTCGCGAACGGCTCGGGATCGGACACGACGTGCTTTCATCCCGGAACCCTGGGCTGATCTACGCCGCTTTCACCGGACATGGCGAGGATGGTCCTGACCGCGACAAGCCCGGCTTCGATTCCACCGCGTTCTGGTCCCGCAGCGGGTTGATGCGCCTTACCGGCCCGGCAGAGGCTGACCCCCCGCGCTTTCCGCCGGGAGCCGGGGACCAGATCGGTGCCCTCAGCCTTTTCGGGGCGATATCCGCGGCTCTCTACCGCCGCGAACGGACCGGGCAGGGCGGCATGGCGACCGCTTCACTCATGGGCACCGGCTATTGGGTCAACGCCGTGAGTATCCAGGGCGCGCTGGCCGGGGCCGGATCCAGACCGCGCCCGGCGCGGACAGACATGCCAAACGCCTGCTTCAACAGCTACCGGTGCCGCGATGGCCGCTGGTTGGTCCTGACACTGGCCAACGGAGAGGCGCGCGGCTGGCCCCGGCTTGTCGCTGCGATAGAGCGAACAGACTTGCTGGACGACCCCCGTTTTGCCACACCGGAAGCGCGGGCGTCCAATGCGGGAATGCTGATCGCCGAGTTCGATGCGGCCTTCGCCACCCGCGACCGGGCGGACTGGGAGGCCCGGCTCGGTGCCGTACAGGTGGTCACCGGGTCGGTGCAGGATGCCGCCGAGGCCACGCAGGACGTGCAGGCTGAGGTGGCCGGGCTAATGCCGGAGGCGGCTGCGGGCCGCACGGTGGCCACGCCGATCGGACTCGATGGCGCGGCACCGGTCTATCGCGCGGCACCGCGCGAGGTGGGCATTGACGGCGACGCGATCCTTGACGCGCTCGGCGTCGACGCCAAGACGCGGGCGCGCCTCCGGGCAGCGGGACAGCTGGGCTGAGGCCATGACGAGATGGCGACTTTTCGGCTCCGATCATTCGCCCTACTCGGTGAAGCTGCGCAGCTACATGCGCTTCAAGGGCTTGCCGGTCGATTGGGTGCCGCGCACCGCCGAAACCCGAGCGGAGTTCGACAGTCTTGCAAAACTTCCGCTCCTGCCTTTGCTGGTGGCCCCTGACGGGACAGTGATGCAGGACAGCACCCCGGTGATCCTGGCGCTTGAACGTCGCTTTCCGGAACCTGCGATCTTTCCGGATGACGAAGGTCTTCGGTTCGTGTCGATGCTGATCGAGGAGGCGGCGGACGAGTGGGGCAACCGTCTGCTCGCTGCCTTCCGCTGGACCCACGACCGCGCGGAGAGCCTGTCGCGCACCGCCCGCATGCGTTTGCCTCATGGCACGCAGGCCGAAATCGCCGCCGAGATCGAGAGGATAGAGACGACGAGGCTGCCAAAGATCTTCGAGGTCGCGGGCATCGAACCGGGCAACGCCGCTGCCTTCGAGGCCTCGTTGACCGGCCTGTCGGCGGCGCTGGACAAGGCGCTGAAGGATCGGCGTTTCCTCATGGGTGACCGGCCATCGCTGGCCGACTTCGGATTGTGGGGACAGGTCGTGCAGATGCGGCTGGACCCGACTGCCGGGAAATGGCTTGCCGCGACCCCCGCCGTTTCCCGCTGGCTTGACCGCATGATGACGCCCGCCTGTGAAGGCATCTTCGCCCCGGCCGCCGAAACCCGCAAGGTGCTACACCCGCTTCTAGCCTGGATCGCAGAGGACTTCCTGCCGTGGTCGCTCGCGAACATGCGCGCCGCGACAACCGGGGAACCGGACTTCCAGGCCCGTCTCCTTGGCGGCGGTTTCCGCGCCCGGTCCCAGCGCTATTCCGCAAAGTCCCTGCGCAGCCTGATCGGGGCAATGCCCGTCGCCATCGACCCCGACATCGCTCTGCTCTTGGAGGAAACGGGTTGCATCCCGCACCTCGCGGCCGCGCGGAACCACTTCGCATCATACTCGCAGGGGAACACGGCATGACCCAACTTGCAGCGCTGACCGATGGCGCATTAAGTGTGACGGAACGGCTTGTCGAGATTGAGCCGGGCGACATCTATGGCACGCATGTGAACAACGCCCGTTACTTCGAATACATCAACCGGACGTTCCGTGACTGGTATCACGCGCTGGGATTCGCGCCGGGCCATGGGCGTACCGCGGGGCCGATGATGGGTCGGATCGAATACGACTTCCGGGCCGAGATGCACTATCCAGGTCGTGTGCTTTGTCAACTTGCTGTGACACGCATCGGGAGGGCAAGCCTGACCCACCGGATCGCGCTTCTCGATCCCGACCGCCCCGATCCGGAAAGACCCAAAGGCACATTGGTAGGAGAGGGGTTGGCAATCAACGTCTGGTTCTCGCGTTCCACTGGCCGAGCAGAGCCCTGGCCCGACGAGATGAGACGGCTCTGCGCGCCCGCCGGGTAGGCGGGGGCCGGCCTGAAACCTCTCAGCCTGGCTCGACCACTGCGTCCAGCGCGACGACACCATCACCCTCCGGCAGCACGAGAACCGGGTTCAGATCCATGCTCACCACGGTTTCGGCATTCGCAGCCGCGAAGCACGATACGTCCGACAGCAACTTTGCCAGAGCCTCGGTATCCGACGGTTTTGCTCCGCGGAGACCCGCAAGCAGCGGCGCGCTTCGGACCCGTCCGATCATCTTTCTGGCGGTCCCGATGTCGAAAGGCGCGCGTTCGAAAGTCACATCACGGAACAACTCTACCAGCACGCCGCCCAGACCGAACATCACGACCGGGCCGAAGACCGGATCGCGCAGGGTGCCCACTATAACCTCGACACCCTTGGGCGCCATGGGCGCGCAGAGGATCCCGTCCAGCACAGCATCGGGCGCGTTGCGGGCCGCGTTGGCTTCCAGCGTCTGGTACGCCGCTGCGGCGGCATCGGCGCCGGAGACATTCAGCAGCACGCCGCCGATTTCGGTCTTGTGCTGAATTTGCGCCGAAGAGACCTTCATCGCCAGCGGCGTTCCAACCTCTTTTGCAAAGGCTGCCGCCTCGTCGCGCGTCTTGGCAAGCCGTTCGGGCAGAAACGGCACGCCCGCGCGCGCCAGGACCTGCTTGGCCGCGTGCTCGGACAGGGTGTCGGCGGCCGTCAGAGTCGGATCCGGTGCAGGCAGGACAGGCCGCGTTGCGGCGGCGGCCGCAAAGGATTGCCCGAATGCCGTCAGTGCCCCGACGATCTGCACCGCGCGGTCGGCATCCTGGCTGACGACGAACCCCGCGTCGCGGTAGGCCTGTTTGGCCTCCTCGGGCGCGGCCATGCACAGGACGGCAAGCCGCTCCTCGAACCCCTCGACCCCCTTCAGGATCGCATCGCGAAGTGGTCCCGAATAGGCCTCCGCGCCGGGCACTGTGGTCAGGAAGCTGACCAGCGAATCGTATCCGCCGCGCTCCAGCACCATCTGCAAATTCTTGGTGACCAGAGACATGTCGTTCATCATCTGGGCGGTGGTGTCGATCGGGTTGGTGACCGCTGCGTAGGGAAGTAGCGCCTTGAGTTCCGCCTGCGCATCCTGCGGCATCGGCGGCACATCCAGGCCGTATTTCACGGCCGCGTCGCACATCTGGACGCCTACCCCGCCCGACAGCGTGAGGATGCCCAGCCGGTTGCCCGACGGGAACACACCGTGCAGGCAGGCTTCGGCGATGTCGAGCTGCTCTTCCGTGGTCTCGGCCCGGTAAACGCCGAACTCGCGGAAGATCGCGTCATAGACTTCGTCCGCACCGGCAAGAGAGGCCGTGTGCGACGTCGCCGCGCGCGCGCCCGCTTCCGATCGCCCAACCTTCATCGCAACCACCGGTTTGCCGGCCGCCCGGGCGCGGGCAAGACCATCGAGGAAGGCGGGACCGTTGCGAATGCCTTCGAGGTACAGCGCGATGACCTTGACCTCGTCTTGCCCGGCAAGCCAGGCGACGCATTCGCCGACTTCCAGGTCGACCTCGTTGCCCGTTGTGATCCAGGTGCCGACGCCCAGACCCCGCTGCCGCGCCAGCCAGGCGATGTAACCCCCGTAGGCGCCGGATTGTGAGACCACTGCCACGCCACCGTCTTGCGGAACGCCTGCGTCCAGCGATTGCGTAAAGGTGCCGTAGAACCTTGCGCCTGTCGAGAACAGCCCGACACAGTTGGGGCCGATGAGCCGCACGCCTCCCTCGGCAGCTATGTCGCGCACATAGTCCTGCAAGGCGCGCCCGTCCTCGCTGGCCTCTGCAAAGCCCGATGCCATGATAATGGCGCCCGGGAGGCCGATCTGTCCGGCCTCCTTCAGCGTGTCCGGGATCGCGACCGCAGGAATCGCCAGGATCGCTACATCCGGCGTCTCGGGCAGCGAGGCGAGAGATGGCCACGCCTTCAGACCCTGGACCTCGTCGCGCTTCGGATTGATCGGGTAGATGGTCCCGTCAAACCCGTGCTCGAGCAGGTAACGCAGGGGCCGCCCGGAAATGCGCGCGATGTCGTTCGATGCGCCTACCACGGCGACCGATCGAGGGCGGAGAATTCGGTCCAGCCGCGGGTCTATGACGAGGTGTGAGGTGCGAGTGTTCATGGCAGTCCTTGGGAGGTGGTGCAGGATCAGCGGTGGCGGCAATTACCCGAACTGGCGGGCGAGTTCGCGTTTGAGAATCTTGCCCGTCGGGCCGATTGGCAGGTCCGGCGAAAAGTGGATGAGGTGCGGAACCTTGTACGCGGCGAGTCGTTCCTTGAGCCACTGAACCAGCGTGCCCCAAGTCAGTGTCTCACCCGGTCTAAGTTGCACGACGGCGACGACGTACTCATCGCCGTTCGGAGCAGGTTTGCCGAACACCGCTGACTGGACGACCGCGGGATGGCTGTTGATGACATCCTCAACCTCGGCCGGAAAGACGTTGAAGCCGGAACGGATGATCATTTCCTTGGCGCGTCCTGCGATGGTCACGCCACCGCGGCGGTCCATCGACCCCAGATCGCCCGTGGCAACCCAGCCGCCGGGCCGCATGGCCGCCTTGGTGGCGTCGGGGTTGCGGAAATACCCCAGCATTGTCGCCGCGGCCCGTGCCCAGATCTCTCCGGTCTCTCCGCGCTCCGCTTCGGTTCCGTCCCGGCGCCGCACCGTCATCTCGGAACCGGGCTCGGCCTTGCCGATATAGCCGGGCGCGGCGCCGGGTTCGGGAGGTGTGCGGGCGATCGGGCAGCATTCGGTCATCCCGTAGCCATTCACCAGAACCGTCCCGAACAGGGCTTCGACGCGGGCCTTCAGCGTCGGATCGAGCGGCGCACCCCCCGACGAGATGTATTCGAGCCGGTGACCGGAAACGTCGATGCCGTGGTGGTCGATGTGGTCCAGCAGGCGGGTGTACACTGTCGGCACGTAGGACAGGTGTGTCAGTTGCCCTGCCGCAAGCTGGGCCGCCAAGTCCGGAATGTCGAGCCTTGGCAGAAGGCGCAGAGAAGCGCGTGCCGCCAGCACCGACATCAGGGTCGAGATGCCCATGACGTGGCTCAGCGGCGCGCCGCCGTCATACCGTCCCCCGGCGCAGACCTGCCGCACCTGCCGCAGGGTTTCGCCCAGCTTCAACAGGCCTGTATGGCCGTGCAGGACTGCCTTGGGGATGCCCGTTGTCCCGGAGGAGAACAGCACCAGCGCCACGTCTCCGGCAGGCGGATCGGTCGTATCGGCTGGCCCCGGGGCGTGCACCGCGCAGCCGACGGTGCCAGCCCCCTCGATCATGAGCGGCGCGAAATCATGCCCCTCCATAGCCGCGCGTGATTTCTCCGATCCCGCGTCCGATGTCACCACCGTCAGACGCGGGTCGATTAGGTTGTGCAGCTTGGCGATCTCGACTGCGGGGACCCGGGCATTCAGGATCGCAGGCCAAGCCCCGACACGTTCCGCCGCCAGCATCAGAACGGGAGACGCGAGGTCGTTCTCGGCGACAATCAGCAACCGGTCTCCGGGTTCGAGCCCGCGCGCCTTCAACTCTGCCGCTAGGTCGCGCGTGATACGGGCAAGGTCGCCGTAACTCAGCGCGACATCGGCGGTCAGGAGGGCGGGCGCTTCCGGCGCCTCCTGTGCTGCCCGGTCGACGAGATCGGGAACCGTCCGGCAGTCCGGTGCGCCCGGCTCGTGAACAGCCATGTTGGCCTCCTGCGTTCCGCTCATGCCACGGCCTTCCCCGCCTGGACAGTTCCCAGATGCGCCATCGCTGCGGAGGCGTCGTCGATGATCTCGTCGAAGATCGATTCGACGCTGGCCACGCGGTCGGCGAACCCCATCGCCTGGCCCCAGTCGATCATTCCGGTCGACGGATCGCCGGACCGATAGGCCTCGCGCGTGACGCCGCCGACGACATGCGGGCGGTAGCTGTCGAAATCGGTATTGCCTTCGGCCTCGAGCGCAAGGACGGCCCGGGCGCTGTCATTGCCCAGCACCCGATGATTGTCGCGGAAGATCTTCTTGACGACCATCCCTTCGCTGCCGTCGGAACGCACTGCAAAGTCCTTGATCTTCCTGTCGATCCAGAGTTCCTCGGCAACCATCATCCGCGACCCCATCAACATGGCTGCATTGCCCATGGCGAGTGCCGAGACCAGCTGCCGTCCCGTGGCAAATCCTCCGGCAACGATCGTGGGAAGAGCCGTGGCGCGCGGCGCCTGTGCGGCCTGCACCATGGAGCCGATCATATAGACGCCGGGATGTCCGCCGCATTCCTGGCCCACGACAATCACCGCATCGGCGCCGACACGCTCGGCGGTGGCGACATAACGGATCGCGGGTACTTTGTGCAGGATGCGGATGTCCATGCCCTTCAGGACCGGCACGATCGGTTCGGGGCTGGCGCCAGCCGTCTCGACACAGGTGACCCCGTGCCGCTTGAGCAGCGGCAGCAGGTCCGTCACCCGTTCGATCCCGCCCGCCTGCCGCGAGATGTAGAGGTTGACGCCGAAACCGCGCCCTCCAACCCGCTCGCGGCAGATGGCCAGCTGCCGCTCAAACTCGTCCGGCGCATCATAGCCGGACGAGACCACGAATCCCATGCCGCCCGCATTCACGACCGCCGCGACATAGGCGCCGTCGGATACGCCCGGTCCCAGCCCTCCACAGAGGATCGGGTGACGGATGTCCAGCATTCGTGTGATCTCGGTTCGGAAGATCGGGTCTCGCATGTTACTGTCTCTCCTGTCGTGCGGGCGGATGGCCCCTTGGCGACACTGTGGCGTGACTGACTATGACGGCGCGGGTCGAAGCTTGAAGCCGCTGGGCCGGTTGCGGCGGGGATCGACACAACCGTGATGATTGGTGCAGGACGGCTCGTCAAAACTCCCGCGACGCGCAAATATCACGTAAAAGGCCGTCAGGCCGTCCCAGATCTTCCGGAAGACCAATGACTTACGAGACAATCCTCTACGAGGCCCGCAACCGGGTCGCCACGATCACGCTGAACCGACCGGAGGCGATGAACTCTCTCAACGACGAGATCGTCGCCGAATTGCACGACGCCATGTGGCGCGCGGATGGCGACAGAGAGGTGCGCGCCATCATTCTGACCGGCGCAGGGCGGGCCTTCTGTGCGGGCGGCGACATCAACGGCTTCGGCGATATCGACCCGAAGGCCTTGCTGACGAAGCTGCCCCGCGCCTTCGACATCGACGCCCGCCCGGACTACCAGACCCGGCACACCTATTTCGCCCGCATCCGCAAGCCCGTGATCGGCATGATCAACGGCGCCTGCGCCGGGCTCGGGATGGTTTATGCGCTCATGTGCGACGTCCGGCTCGCCTCTAAAGATGCGGTATTCACCACCGCCTTCGCGCGCCGCGGGCTGTCGGCGGAATACGGGATGGCCTGGATGCTTGCGCGCGTCGCGGGACACGCGAATGCGCTCGACCTTTTGCTGTCCGCCCGCCGTTTCAAGGGGGAAGAGGCCAAGCAACTCGGCGTCGTGAACCGCGCCATTCCGGCGGCAGAGTTGGAGGCCGAGACCCGTGCCTATGCCGAGGAACTCGCGACCTGGTGCGCCCCGGGTTCGATGATGCGGATGAAACAGCTTCTGTGGGATGTGCCGTATCAGAACCTGCACGACCACGTCCGCATGGCCAACCAGCATATGATAGAGACCAACGACAGCGATGACTTCCGCGAGGGCGTCGCCAGCTGGAAGGAAAAGCGCCCACCGGACTTCGCCGGCGTCGAGGACCTGGAATGACCCTACCCGAAACCATGGAGGCGCTGGTCGTCCGCAACTACGGCGACTGGCGGGACGCGGCGATCGAGCAGGTGCCGGTGCCGCAGCCCGGTGCCGGAGAGGTGCTAATCCGCTCAGGCGGCGCAGCACTGAACTTTCCGGACCTGCTGATGATCGAGGGCGGCTACCAGGTGAAGCCGACGCTTCCCTTCGTGCCCGGCCGAGACATCGCGGGCGAGGTCGTGGCTCTGGGCCAATGGGTGGAGGGCGTATCCATCGGTGACCGGGTGGCAGCGCAGCCGCCCTTCGGCGCATTTGCCGAATACGCCGCTGTCCCCGCCCATACCTGCGTGCCGCTGCCCGATGGCGTCAGCTTTGCCAACGCGGCGGCGACGGGTACCGTCATCGCGACGGTGGTCGCCGCGATAAAACTGCGGCTCGACCTTCAGCCGGGAGAGACCGTGCTGGTCACCGGCGCCGCGGGGGGCGTGGGTTCCATGGCCCTGCAATATGCGCGGCTTCTGGGAGCGACCCCCATCGCACTGGTGTCCTCGGACGAGAAGGTGGCCGCGGCCTTGCGGCTCGGCGCAGGGGCGGTCGTCCGTTCCGACAGGATCGGCGATCCGGTCCGCGGCCTGCGCGCCGGTCTGGACGCGGCCGGAATCGGCCAGGTCGATGCGGTCATCGACATGGTTGGCGGTGTGGTGGCCGAAGGCGCCCTGCGCAGTCTGAAGCCCGGCGGGCGCTTCGCCATTGTCGGCTTTGCCGGTGGCGCGATCCAGCAAATCCCGGCCAATTACGTCCTCTTGAAGGACCTTGTTGTCTACGGCTCCTCGCTCGACCGGCTGTTCCGAACCCGCGATGCCGCGCTTCTCGATGCGCTCGACCAGGCCTTTGCCGCTCTCGCCGATGGACGACTGAAAGCCGAAATAGACCGCACGCTGCCCCTTTCATCCTTCGCCGAAGGCGCCGCCCGCATCGCAGGGCGAGAGGCCATCGGCAAGATTTTGTTCCGGATCGGAGAACGGACATGACAGACGAGGCCCCGGCCGAAGGTCGCATCCTGACGCTGCGCCAAGGACCTCTGGCGGAAATCGTGCTGGACAGACCGAAGAAGCTGAACGGTTTCACGCCCGAGATGATGCGCAGCTTAACTGCGGCCATCGACGCTGCGGAAAAGGATGCGACGATCCGCGTGATCCTGCTCCGCGCCAACGGAAACAACTTCACTGCAGGGCTCGACCTGCCGAAGATCTCCGAGGCATGGAGGCGCGGGGAATCGATCTATCCCGAGGGCATGATCGACGTCTGGGACCTGTGCCCGCCTTACCGGACGACGCCTCTGGTAATGGCGGCGAAGGGCATTTGCTTCACTGTCGGCGTGGAACTTTCGCTGAGCGCCGATATCGTGATCGCCGCAGACGACTGCCGGTTTGGCCAGATGGAAGTGAAGCGCGGCATCATGGCGGCGGGCGGAGCCACTGTCCGCATGGTCGAGCGCGCCGGTTGGGGCAACGCCATGCGCTACCTTCTGACCGGGGACGAATGGGACGCACAGACCGCGCTGCGCTTCGGGTTCGTGCAGGAAATCACGCCGGCATCCGAGGTCGACGAGCGTGCCCGCGTCTTGGCGCTGCAAATTGCCGAAGGCTCTGCGCCGCTGGCCGTGGCCGCAACGCGCCGGAATGCCCGCACCGCAATGGAGCAGGGCTCGGCAGCTGCTGTGGCACAGTTCGACGAAATCCGCAGCGTTCTTCGCCAGTCCGAGGACGCCGCAGAGGGTGTCCGCAGCTTCATCGAGAAACGCGCGCCGCAGTTCACGGGGCGCTGAGCGATGGCCGAGGAGCTGATCCAGGAACGTCACGATGCCGTGTTGCTGCTGCGGTTGAACCGGCCCGAGGCGCTGAACGCGCTCAACATCCCCCTGCGCCGGGCTCTTGCGGCTGCCATTTCCGCCGCCGCCGATGACCCGGACGTGCGTGCTATCGTCGTCTCTGGTGGATCGAAGATTTTTGCCGCCGGAGGCGACATCAAGGAATTCGCCGATCACGATGCACCACAGATCATGGCGCTCGAATTGCAGCGGATCTGGGCGCCCATCGCTGCCTGTCCGCGCCCGATCATTGCCGCCGTCGAGGGGCTGGCGCTGGGGGGAGGGGCCGAGCTTGCCATGCACTGCGACATCATACTGGCCGCTGAAGACGCGCAATTCGCCTTTCCCGAGGTGCGTCTAGGCATCCTTCCGGGCGCCGGCGGGACGCAGCGGCTTCCGCGCGCCGTGGGAAAGTTCCGGGCCATGCGTTATCTCCTGACAGGAGACCGCATCCCGGCCTCTTTGGCGGCGGAGATGGGGCTGGTTTCGGAACTGACGCCATCGGGGCAGGCCGAAGCAGCAGCCCTTGCGTTGGCGCAGAAGATCGCGCGCATGCCTCCGCTTGCAGTGCGGCAAATCAAGGAGGTGGTACTTCAGGGTGCGGACTGCGCGCTGCCCGCCGCTCTGGTCTTGGAGCGGAACGCCCACAACATCCTGTTCTCTACCGAAGACCGCAAGGAAGGGGTCGATGCATTCATCGAAAAACGAAAGCCGTTGTACCGGGGGCTTTAGGGTCAGATCTTTGGTAACGGGTCGGTTCTCTCAAGGCGCTTATGCCACACTGTTCATTCGCGCTGACGGTTTACTTCTGCGCGGGGCTTTGTTGCGCAAACGTGGAGCTAGGGATTCATCTCGTGAATCCAGCGTGGTAGCTGGCCGGCTTGAGCAGACCCATCCCGCCGAGCTACAAGACCAAGAACTGGCCGGCCTACAGCGAAGCGCTGAAGCAGCGCGGCTCCCTGACGATCTGGTTCGATCCGGACGTGGCCTGGGTGCCGCCGCCGACGGGCAAGGGAGGCAGGCAGCCGACGACACGACGGGAGCACAGGTCGATGACGACGCACAGGTACAGCCATCTTTCGTGCGTTCTCAGGTAGGTGATGTCGGTCACCCAGACCTGATCTGGCTGACGGCTCGAACCGCTGCTCCAGCGGGTGCTCGGCAACGACGTCAGGCGTTCCGCAATATTGGCCGGGACGGCGCTTTTGGCCCACCTGAGCAGCGTTCCCGGCCAGCGATGCCAAGCGGGCAGCACGATTCTCCGAGATGCATTCATCCTGGTCGCGCGGATCGTCTGTCTGTTTGCGATAGCAAGACTCCTTGCCGCTCTCGGCCTAGGCCTACCGGATCAGTTCGGTCTGACCTGCATCCTCCTGCGCACGGTGGCTTAACGGGTCCTTGAGCCATGCATAGAAGCCGAAGAAATGGCCCCGCAGCACCCGGCACATGCCACGGATGCCGAATTCCACGCGATGCGCCCGGATGAAGGCGAACTTCATTGGGACCCTCGCGCGAAGCACACCGTTGCCTTCTTTGAGACATCGCGCTCCACGGTCACCCTGGCAAGCTCGCACTTCAACCGCCGGTTCTAGGCCGCGTGGTGTCCTTGTCCAGATCGCGAACCCGTCTCGCCCCCACGCGCGTCCGAGCGTGGCCGGATGGGGTGTGTCCGGGGCGATTGCGCACCACACGAAATTGATCCGAAAACTGCTGAGTGCGGGGTCCGCTTTATGATGTGGGAAAACTGTTCGTCACGGCCGGGGGCAACCAGCAGATCGCCAGCTCACGCGGAAGAGCGAAAACGATTCTTTGGGAGAAATGGCACTTCATTCTCAGGGTCCCCTTGTTTCTCTCTCGTCGGAGCCCCACCTCTAGTATGCTAACGTTATTCTCTGCGAACCTCTGCCTCCGTTCACCTGGCATCAGTTGATCGACTCGAGTTGACTATGCCGGGCTGCCGCACTGTGTGGGCAGCATTCAGAACAGGAGACCACGGATATGGCCAATGGCACCGTGAAATGGTTTAATTCTTCCAAAGGCTTCGGCTTCATCGAGCCCGAATCTGGCGGCCGAGATATCTTCGTCCACATTTCGGCTGTCGAGCGCGCGGGCCTTACCGGTCTTGCCGATGCTCAAAAGGTGACGTTTGACGTAGAGTCCGGCCGAGACGGCCGCGAAAGCGCGACCAATCTCGCGCTCGCCTGACCCGACTTTGACCGGGCGTCCTGAGGGGCGCCCGGAAACCGGTCAAACGCGGCGGCGCACCCCTCACGCACGCGAACCTGATCCGGCCGCCACCCCTGGTGGAGCGGCCGAATGGACGCGAAGTCTCGCAGCATATCGCACCCCGAACCCGGCGCGAAGCCGCTTGGAATTGGGTGTGACCGCGCTGCCTTTCTTGGCAATCTTTGCCGCCGCGTGGACGGCTCTCGCGGTCAGCCCTTGGATCGCTGTCGCGCTGTCGCTGACGAACGCGGCCTTCGTGGTCCGTCTTTTCATGATCCAGCACGATTGTGGTCATGGCGCTTTCTTTGGCGGCCGCCGATGGAATGATTGGGTTGGCCGTACGATCGGCGTGCTGACCCTGACCCCTTATGCCGTTTGGCGAAGAAACCACGCCATTCACCATGCCACGACCGGAAATCTAGACCGCCGCGGTGTTGGAGACATCCCGACGCTCACAGTTGCGGAATACCGCGCGAAACCGCTCGCCGGGCGCGTCCTCTATCGACTGGTACGGCATCCTGCGATCCTGTTCGGGGTGATCCCTTTCTACAGTTTTTTCCTGCAGAACCGTATTCCTCTGGGTCTCATGCGATCCGGGTGGCGCGCCTGGGCCAGTGCGCTTGGCACGGATGCAGCAATCCTGGCCATGCTAGGTGGGCTGTATCTGCTTGGCGGCGCGCAGGTTCTGCTCTGCGTGTACCTGCCGATGATGATGCTCGCAGCCTCGGCCGGCATGTGGCTGTTCTACGTCCAACACCAGTTCGAGGAGACATCCTGGGCGGGCAATGAGGATTGGTCGGTGCAGGACGCCGCCTTCCACGGTTCGTCTCACTATGTGTTGCCGCCGGTCCTGAACTGGATCACGGCCAATATCGGAGTCCATCACGTCCACCATCTGGCGAGCAGGATCCCGTTCTACCGTTTGTCCGAAGTCCTAAGGGATCATGAGGTGCTCGCCAATGCTGGGCGCCTCACGCTGCGAGAAAGCCTGCATTGCGCAACCCTCGCGCTCTGGGACGAAAGGGGCCGACGGCTCGTTTCCTTCGCCGAGGCGCGGCAGCTGCCGGCGTAGCCGGTCGCAAAAGACATGAAATTTCACCATCCCGGAGAGGATCGACGATGACACGTTCCGTTACAGCAAGCCAATCAGATATGGGGCATGACCTTTTCAAGGGAATGGCAAAGTCGAAGACGAAGACAAAGGAGCGCAAGCAGGAAAAGAAAGCCGCTGCGATCCTCGTCGGTGAGCATGGCAGATACCAGATAAAGTCCGGCCAGCTTGCCGGGGAATTCATTGCGCGCGCATTCCCCAAACCGCCGACGCAATCGCGCGGGCTGATCGCCGAGGCGCGCGGCGCCACCGAAGAGGCCGCTATTGCGGCCCTGCACGACGTCATCGATGCGCGGGAAAGCCGCAGAACCGAGGAACGCCGGACGGACTCACGAACCGGCTCTTCCGTGCCAAGCACCGAGGAATACCGCGAAGCGATCGGTCAGATCGCCTTGTCGCGCCCGCAGCGTGCGATGCTGATGGCATTGTCGCTGGCCGGCGAAGAGGGATTGACCGACGCGCGCATGGCCTACGCTGCCGGGTACAAGTCCCAAGCGTCCGCCAACCGGTCCTTTGCCAGCGCGAACCTGCTGATCGCCAGCTACCTATCCGTGGAAACGGTTTCGCCTGGGACTGAAACGGAAGGGACATACCTCCTCGGGTTCCGCGCCGAGCCGCGAGACGAAGAGGATCCGGGAAACTGGGTCCTGCACCCGGAATTGCGCGAAGCGGTCAGGGTTGCGCTTTGATCTTATGGAACGAGGTGGCCAGAGGCAGAGGATGCCCGAGGCCAAACCGGTCCCGTATCAAACTTGTACAGCGTTTCTAAGCCTCCGGTCTAACGTGACAGGGCCCCTTCAGATGCCTCCAGTCGTTTGAGGTGCTCTGATGCGTCCTCTGCCGTCGCATCGAGAAAACAATAGCCGTCGCCGTGCACGGTGATAATCCATTGCGGGTTCTTCGGATCGGCCTCGATCCGCTTTCGCAGACGGGCCACGAGCACGTCGATGGCTCGGTCCTCGTAGGACCAATCCCGGCCACAAATCGGGGGCGTCAGGCGCGAACGATCCAGAACCTCCCCAGCATGGGTGAGGAAGATTGCCAGGAGCCGCGCTTCAGAGGGGCTGAGGCGCACGGTCCTGCCGTCGACCAGCAATTGCCGCGTCGCCTGCCGCAGGCAGAATGGTCCATGGGCGATCTGGTCGCCGGTTGCCACTTGGAGCGGCCGTCTATCTGCGGCGAGAAGGTTTCGGATGCGGACCCGGATCTCGTTGGCGTTAAATGGCTTGGTTATGTAGTCGATCGCGCCGAGCCCAAGCCCCAACATTCGATCCTGTTCGTCCCCCAAGACCGACAGCACGATGATCGGGCAACCGCGGGATTCCTGGATCCGCCGGATGAGCAAGAGCCCGTCGCCATCCGGCAACCGCCGGTCGAGCAAGACCAGGTCCCAGGCGGTGTTGTTCAAGGCTGCCTTGGCCTCGACCGAGGTTTTCGCTTCGCCGACCTGATGCCCTGCCTCGCCAAGAATGCCGCGCAGCATCGCCCGGGTGACGGCATCGTCGTCTACGATCAGGATGCGGCTCTTGTCATGGCCCATCACGACACCTGCGCGTGCGACATCGCGGCGGCGCGGGCAGGGGCCGTGCTCAGGAGCGGCAGCAATCGGTGCCTCCAGGGGGCGAAGTCGTTGATGGGCGCGCGGCCGCGGCATCCCGATTCGAAGGCCTTCAGTACATCGGCGATATCGATCAGGCCGAGTGTCGCGCAGCTGCTGGCCAACCGGTGTGCGATCTTGGCCGCCGCGGCGGGATCGCGGTCATCGAGGGCCCTCAGAAAGGCAGCGTAGTCGCCGTGCCATTGGCTCTCGAACGCTTCCACCATCGCATGAACCACGGAGGGCGAGATTCCGTCCATATCGATATGCGGAGCCGTGGCGCCCGGCTGCCGTTGCTCGCCGGTCAACGCTTTCAGCAGCGAGTCCGCGTCCGCGGGTTTGGGCACCACCGCGTCGAATGGCGCTGGATCGCCACCCGCGCCGCCGGAGATCAATTCGGCATTGGCGGTGAGCGAAATGCATCGCGCCCCCTCGCGCACTTTCCCGCGTCGACGAAGCTCCACCAGAAGGTCGATGCCGTCTCCGTCCGGCAGGTGATAGTCGAGGATGAAGATATCGAAAGCCTGTGTTTCGGCCAATTTCAATGCTGTCGCGATAGAGCCGGCCTCAACGGCGGCGACATTCAGACGGCGGAGGTTCTCCAGGACCACGAACTGGCTAACGGCGTCGTCGTCGACCACGAGACAATGGAGGCCGGCGAGGGAAAGAGCCGGGGCCCCAGAGTGAGAGGCCAGCGTGACAGTTTCCGCAGGGGCGGCGGGCACCAGTGGCACGTCGAACCAGAACGTTGCGCCCAATCGATGGTTGCGGAACCCGATCTCGCCCCCCATCGATGTCACCAGGCGGCGGGAGATGGCGAGCCCCAGGCCGGAGCCCGACGTTTCACCCCGGCCCGGCGTCACTGCGCCGAAGGGTTCGAAGAGCGCCTCCGCGACTTCCGGGGGGACGCCGGGGCCGCTGTCGGCCACCTCGAACCTGAGGACCGGCGGGCGGCCTTTCCGGTCCCGACGTCGGACAGATAGCGCGATGTCGCCGCGGGAGTGGCGGGCAGCATTGGAGATCAGGTTTGTCAGTACCTGCTGAGTCATCTCCCAGTCGATTTCCACCCAAGCGGGCAGGCGGTTCGAGGTCTCGAGCCGGCACTCGACCCCGGCATTTCGCGCCAGGGTCGCTGCGAAGCCTGCGTAGTCTGCGAGCACCGAGCGCAATTCGACCACGCGGGGCGTCGGCGCTGGCGGACGCGCTTCGAGGCGGGAGTAGTCCAGCACCTTGTTGAGCGTTTGAAGCAGATGCCGCCCGGCCCCTTCTATCGCGTCCCGGTAAACCTCGACCCGATCTGGCTCGGCCGCGCGCAAGAGACCGGCAGCGCCCAGGACGCCGTGCAATGGTGTGCGGATCTCGTGGCTCATCGTGGCCAGAAACTGCGACATCGCCCGTTGCGCCCGTTGAGCCTCGTCGGTCGCGCGACGATGTTCGGTAACGTCGTGAAGGATGACGACGTAGCCTAGGCGCAGGTTCTCAACCGCGTCGTGGATTTGCCGGACGCGGGCGTCGAAGCAGAGGCGCCCATGCCGGGTGTCGATCCAGAGGGCGTTCTTGCCCTCGGGCTGATCCACGTTCCAAAGGTCGAGGCCCTTCAACGCCTCCTCCAACGGCGCACGGCGCGCGCGCATCGCGCTCAGATAGGCGATCTCGCCTGCGCCCGCCTCGCCGACGAAGATCTCTGCCGCCGCCTGGTTGCCGGTAATCAGCTTCTTTTCGCGGTCAAGCAGGAAGGCCGGGTCGCGCAGGCTTTCGAAGACGGAGAAGTAGCGGTCCTTTTCCAGGGTGACTGCTCGATTGCGCATCTGCAGGTCGCGCAGCTTCACGTCGTCGGTAGCGTCCGCCCAGTCCGACGCGATGGAAAGCTCTGCCAGATCGAAGAATCCGCGCACCTCGTCGCGGCTGCGCGCGATCTCCGGATCGCCCCCGGCCGGTCCGATCAGCTCGAGATAGACCTCGCGAAAATGCTTCAGGAACCCGAGATAGAGTTGCAGTGTCACCCCATTGGCGCGGTGGCGGATTGCCACCTCGCGCATACGCGCGAAGCGAGGATCGCCGGCATAGTTCGTGTTGGCAAAGGGCCCGCTCGATGCTGTTTCGGCATCGAAAAGATAGCCGGTAAGCTCTTCGGTGACACACGCCACCGCCTCCTCCCAAGCTGCACGTATCGTTGTGGTGTAACGCGCATAGCCATGGCTCTTCGCGCGGACGATGGCCGCATCGACCAATGCGTCGCTCTGCTGCCTGATGGCTTCGGATAAGTCCTCGGTTCGCGCCATGAGCCTTGCGGGGGGACACGCGGAGTGAACGCGGCTTGTGCCGCTGGCGCCCCCGTCCTCCTCCTCGGGCAAGCATAGGCGGAGGGTCGACGCTACGGCAAGCGAGCAGGCTATTTCTGTTACAATTCGATTACAAACTCTTACATCACCTCAAACACGAAGCCTCACTCCCAGGTCTACGCTGACCTTCAAAGCGAAGAAGGCCAGCACCGCGCCAGCCATTGCCCCTCGAATGCGGGCCCGGCGAACGCGGAGCGCGGTGGGAGGAGGAACCATGCTTCGTTGGACACGCCGGGAACTGATGCAGCGCTCGTCGCTTGTGGGCGCGGGCCTTTTCATGGGGAGCCGCGGCTGGGCGCTCAATCGGCTCGAGCCGATTGGCGACACACTGGAGGAAGACTATCCCTACCGGGACTGGGAGGATCTCTACCGCAACGAGTTTTCCTGGGACTCCATCGGCAAGGCCGCCCACTGCATCAACTGCCTCGGCAACTGCGCCTTCGACGTCTACGTGAAGGATGGCATTGTGATCCGCGAGGAACAGCTCGCGAAGTATCCGCAGATCAACCCAAATGTGCCCGACGCCAACCCACGTGGCTGCCAGAAGGGGTCGGTCCATTCCACTTCGATGTATGAGGCGGACCGCCTGCGGTACCCGATGAAACGGGCCGGCGCGCGCGGCGAAGGCAAGTGGCAGCGCATCAGTTGGGACCAGGCGACCGAGGAGATCGCCGACAAGATCATCGACATCTACGAAGAGCATGGTCCCGGAAAGCTGATGACTCACACCGGGTCGGGCAACCTGTCGATGGTCCGGCTGGCCGCGCCCTACCGCTTCGCCTCCCTGGTGGGCGGGGTCCAGCTGGACATCTTCACCGACGTGGGGGACCTTAACACCGGCGCGCACCTGGCCTACGGCAACGCGCTGGAGAGCTTCACGTCGGACGCCTGGTTCGATGCCGACTACATCATGATGTTGCTCTTCAACCCGAATGTGACCCGCATTCCGGACGCACATTACATCTGGGAAGCCAAATGGAACGGCGCGCGGGTTGTCTCGGTTGCGCCGGACTATAACCCCTCGTCAATTCACGCCGATCTCTGGATGCCGGTGAAGCAGGGCGCCGACCCGTTCCTCGCGATGTCCATGGTCAACGTCATTATCGAAGGCAAGCTCTACAACGAGGCCTTCATGAAGGAGCAATCCGACCTGCCGATCCTTGTTCGGACCGATACCGGCATGCTCCTGCGCGAGGCCGACCTCGATGACGGCGGCTCCGACCAGGTCTTCTACCACTGGGACACCAAGACCGGCGCGGCCGTTAAGGTAAAGGGCTCGATGGGATCGGAGGACAAGACGCTCGAACTGGGCGAGGTCGACCCGGCGCTCGAAGGGACTTTCGAGGTGGAGGGCATTCCCGTCACCACCGTCTTCGAAAAGGTGAAGGCGGAGGCGGCGAAATACCCGCCCGAAGAGACGGCGGCGATCACCGGCATCGGGGCCGGCGTGGTCCGCGCGGAGGCGGAGACCTTCGCCAAGGCCAGGAAGGCGCTGCTGATGACCGGCTTCAACGTCGGGCGCTATTCCAACGGCATCTACACCAGTTGGGCCCTGTCGCTGATGCTGGCGCTGACGGGGCACGGCGGAAAGACCGGCGGGCTCGACACCTCCTGGATCGAGTGGAACCAGCCGATGTGGCTGTCTCTCGCGCTGTTCGAGTTCAAGAAGTTCCCGCGGCTGGAGGCCGGCGGCCTTGGCGAATTTGTCCGCGGCGGAATGATGGAGCATTCCCGCCAGCACTACGACAACGACAAGCTGAAGGAACGCACGGGGTTCGACCTCGACGAGCTTCAGGAGATGATCGACGAGTCCATCGACTCCGGCTGGATGCCGTACTTCGGCGACATGAAGGGGCTGATCTCGATTGCCGACAACAAGTTCCGCCGCAACAAGAACGCCGAGGCCTATCGGGAGCGCATCCTGGAGGAAGTCGAGGAGCTTTTCGTCGACATAAACGTGCGCATGGACTCCACTGCGCAATGGGCAGACTACCTGCTGCCCGCGGCCAGCCATTACGAGGCGTGGGACCTGCGCTCCGTCGCCTTCCACCGCTTCGTCAACGTCTTCTCCAAGCCGGTCGAGCCGGTGGGCGAGGCGAAGTCGGACTGGGAAATCATGGAGCTTCTGACGCGGAAGATCCAGGAGCGCGCGATCGCCCGCGGCGTGACCAGCTATCAGGATGGCGACGTCACCCGCGACTTCCACACCATCCACGACGACTACACCATGGGCGGCACACTCCTGACCGATCTCGATGCCACCAAGTGGCTGGTCGAGAACGGCCCCGAATTCGCCGGGGCGACGTTGGAGGAGGGGGTCGAGCGCGGTTTCTTCGTCATGGGCGAGGACGGGGGGCCGAACCAGCCACTGAAAGCCGACGAGCCCTATAACGCCTTCACCGCCCAGACCGAGGGCAAGGCACCCTACAAGACGATGACGGGTCGGATTACCTTCTTCGTGGATCATCCCCGATTCGTGAAGCTGGGGTCCACCGTTCCCACCGCGCGGCACCACGCGGGCCGCGATGCCTCGAACTATCCGCTGCAGTTCTACTCGCCGCACACCCGCTGGGGCATTCACTCCAACTGGCGCAGCAACAAGTTCATGATGCGCCTGCAGCGGGGGGAGCCCAACATCTACATCAACCCGCAACTCGCCGCCGCCAAGGGGATCGTGGACGGAGGGCATGTCCGGGTCTTCAACGGGCTCAGCGATTTCTACGCGCAGGCCAAATTCTACCCCAGCCTTCCGACCGACACGATCATGATGGAACACGGCTGGGAGCCGCACCAGTTTCCGAACTTTCGGCCGATGAACGCCTGCATGGCAACGCTCTTGCAGCCACTCGAACTGGTCGGCGGCTGGGGGCATCTGAACTTCTCGCTCTGGCACTGGAACGCTAACCAGCTCGCCCACGAGAACAGCGTCGATATCGAAGCCGTCTGAGCCGGTCGCAACATCAGAAAAACGGGTGAACCGCCATGGTCAAACGTCAACTCAGCATGGTCCTCGACCTCAATAAGTGCATCGGATGCCAGACCTGCACCTCGGCCTGCAAGCTGCAATGGACCAACCGTAACGGCCGCGAATACATGTACTGGAACAACGTCGAAACACACCCCGGCGCAGGCTACCCCCGGAACTACCAAAATTCGGGTGGCGGATTCGACGAGGACGGCGCCCTTAAAATCGGCATCACGCCGATCGCTGAGGATTACGGCATCCCCTGGGAATACAACTACGAAGAAGCGTTAATGACCGGGACCGACCCGTGGCTGCGCCCCAACGTCAAACCCACCTGGGGCGCGAACTGGGACGAGGACGAGGGCAGGGGAGACTACCCCAACAGCTACTATTTCTACCTTCCACGCTTGTGTAACCACTGCGCCAACCCGGCCTGTCTGGCGGCCTGCTCACGGAACGCCATCTACAAGCGGCAGGAGGACGGCATCGTGCTGGTCGATCAGGAACGGTGCCGCGGCTACCGCTACTGCGTCACGGCCTGCCCCTACAAGAAGGTCTATTTCAACGAAGAAATTTCGAAATCGGAGAAGTGCATCTTCTGCTATCCGCGGATCGAAAAGGGCCTGCCCACCGCCTGCGCGAAGCAATGCGTCGGGCGCATCCGCTGGATCGGCTACCGCGACGACGAGGCGGGCCCGATCCACTTGCTGGTCGAGAAATACAAGGTCGCGCTCCCGCTCCACCCGGAATGGGGCACCGAGCCGAACGTGTTCTACGTGCCGCCCATGGCGCCCCCGCGCATCGACGGCAACGGCGAACCGACGGAGGAAACGCGCGTTCCGCTCGACTATCTCAAAAGCCTATTCGGCGATGGAGTGGTCTCCTCTCTTGATACGCTGAGAGAGGAGCGGGCGAAAAAGCAGTCTGGCGCGGAGAGCGAGCTGATGGATACGCTCATCGGCTACCGCCACGCCGAGATGTTCAAGTTGAGCTGAGCGATGTCGGTTCTCGCACCTCCCCCCGTTCCTCATGGCGAGAGCGCCGAGCGCGCCCATGCAAAGGAAACCGTCTGGCGGCTTGGCGCATTGGCATTCGGCCACCCCATTCCGTCCTTTCAGGAGGCGTTGCAAACCGGCGCTTTCCACGCCGCTTTCGACGAGGCATGGTCGGCGCTGACCGGCCGGCGCTGGCCGCGCGAAATGCCCTCGGAGAGCTTTGCCGCGCTCGAGTCCGGCTATATCGCCGCCTTCGAGCACGGCCCGGGCGGCAAGCGGCTGGCCTCGCTTCTGGCGGGCGAGCACGAAGAGATGCTGGGCGGCCTCGCGCGCCCCGCCTACATGCTGAATGTCGCCGCCTTCTATCGGCATTTCGGCCTGAAACAGGCCACCGAGGACGAGGGCCGCGTGGACGAGCCAGACCACGTGGCTTGCCTGCTGGAGTTCATGGCCGTGCTCGCCCACCTCGAGGCGCAGGCGATCGCAGTCGGCAAAAGCCCCGATCCGCTTCGCCGGGCGCAACGCGATTTCCTCAGCCGCTATGTCGCGCCGCTTCTCGCGCTGATCGGCACGTCGATACAGCGGCCATTAGATCCGGTTCTCGACCCGACGATAGCCCGGCTCATCCGCGACCTGCACGGCCTGGCCGAGCTCCAGATCGCCGAGCTCGAGGCGCGCGTCGGGCCCTATCGCCGGCCCGACGGCCCGCGGCAGACGCCGGCTCGGGACGAGGCGATCAATCAAAATCTCTGGGGTTAGGAGGACACGATGCCCGGACTTCGGATTTCCTGCGGCACGGCTGCGCTTTTGATGGCGACCACGGCGTTGCCGGCTGCGGCGGCCGACACACTGGCCGAGTCAAACATCAAGTTGATCGAACCGGGAGAGTCCGTGCCGGTGTCCAAGATCCCCGATGGGATCTTCCTCAGGACGGTCAACGATCCCGACGACATTATCTGGGCGCGGATTCCCGAGTTTCGCGTTGAGATGGGGCTCGCCCCGCCGGTCCATCCATCCGTCGAGATCCGGTACACCGATGACTACCCGACGGAGAACCTCGTCTTTCAACTCGCCCGAACCTCGGATCGCTTCTATGTTCGACTGCGCTGGATGGACGAAACCGAGAACGTGGCGACGAAACGCGACGCTTTCCGCGACGGGGCGGCGATCGAATTTTCCTCGGGCGACGACTACGTTTCCTACATGATGGGCTCCGGCGCCGAGGAGACGGTGAACATCTGGTACTGGCATCCCGAAGGCGACCGCGTGGAATCGCTGGCGGCCGGTGGTCCAGGCAGCATCACGCGGCTGGAGGAGCAGCCCGTCACCGGCGGCAGCGAGTATTTGACCGGCGCCAACGCCGACGACAGCGAATGGATTGTCGTCATGTCGCGCCCGCTGGTCGCGGAAGGCGAACACCAGATCAGCTTCGATCGCGAGACGATCCCGGTCGCCTTCGCCGTCTGGCAGGGCGCCGACGATCAGCGCGATGGGCTGAAGCTGGTCTCTCAGGACTGGATCATCGCCGAACTGACGCCCGATACCGGTCCGGCGGCGGGGAACTGAAGAGATGGCGCATTTCACCCTCCCCATACCCGAACAGAGCACCGAGGAGTGCGGCCGGGGACATGCCTGCGGATTTTGCCCGCTGGAACAGGAATGCAGGCTCGATAAGCAGGCGCACAACAAGACCCTGATCGAGGCACGGCTCGAATCCATCGACCAGATCGTCCTGGTGCTCGCCAACAAGGGCGGCGTGGGCAAGAGTACTGTTGCAGCCAACCTCGCCGCCGGGCTCGGCGCGCGCGGGTTCCGCGTGGGCATGGCCGATGCCGACATCCACGGCCCGAACCAAAGCCGGTTCTTTGGCTTCACTGGCGCGCGTATCCGTGTCAGCGAACGCGGGCTTGGAACGAAGGATTATGCCGATCCGGCGATGGCGCACGACCTTCGGGTGGGCTCGCTGGCCTTCATGCTGCAGGACGACGAGACGCCGGTTGTCTGGCGCGACGCCTACAAGCACGACTTCGTGCATCACTTGATGGGCTCCTTCGACTGGGGACCGCTCGACTTTTTGATCGTCGACATGCCGCCCGGCACCGGCAACGAACTCATCACGCTCGCGGACCTTCTGGAAGGTTGCAACGTGAGCGCGCTGCTGGTGACGACCCCGCAGGCCGTGGCGCAGATGGACAGCCTCAAGGCCGCGCGCTTCTGTCTCGAGCGCGGGATGCCCGTGGTCGGCTGCGTGGAGAACATGGCCGGCGTTACCTGCCCGCACTGCAAGGGCTCGTTCCACATCTACCCGGATGCGGGGCTGGGCGAGCAATTGGACCGGCTGGGCATTCCGAGTATTGCAAAACTGCCGCTCGACCCGGCGCTGGCGGCTGGGTCGGACGACGGAAAACCCCTTGTGCTGAACCCGGCGATTGAGCCCGCAGTGGCCACCGCTTTCGCCCAGGTCGTCGATGCCTGCGCGTCGCTCGGCCGGGCCGATTTCGGCGGGGCGGTCGCGCGCACGCTCGATGAAGTATTCGAGAAGAACCTCGAGGACGCGGACCTGGAGGCAGCCCTGGCTGGCATGCATGGCCCGGTCCGCGATTCCGTCCGCCGCACCCTCGCGCAGATCCTGCACGAGGAAAGTCGACGCCTGCATGGCGCGTCAGGCGGGTCGGAGGAATCACAGTGAGCGGGACTACAACGCTTAGCAGGCGCGGGTTTCTGGGGGGCGGGCGTGCCGCAGCCCCTGTTATCGCCGGCTGGCAAGCGCTGGATGGTGCGCCGACGATGCAGGGCGACGTCTTCTGGGCGGTGCACGCGCTCGGCGACACGCTCTTCATTGGCGGCGACGAAGGCACGATCCTGAGTTTCGACGGCACTGTCTGGGACCGCCGGCAACTCTCCACCCGCACTCCGGTCCACGCCTTCACCGGCGATTTCGAGACCGGACTGATCGCCGTCGGATGGATGGGCTCGATCTGGCGCCATGGCGATGGCGATTGGACGCTTGAGCGCGGCTGCAAGCTCCGTGCGGACGGAAAATATGCCGCCGACGACGCCAACACTCCGCTTTTCGCTGCAACTGCCGACGGCCAGGGTCGCTTTTGGGCGGTGGGCGACAATGGCCTGATCCTGCATTTTGACGGAACCGACTGGGCGGCGGAACCTTCGGGCACTCCCTTCCACCTGCGGGCCGTGACGATGCTGGGCGACGGCCGCGTCATGGCTGCCGGGGCCAATGGGACGGTGCTGATCCGAGACCCCGATGGAATCTGGGCGGCCGCGACATGCCCCGTTGCCACCACGATCACATCCGTCCTCGCCATCGCGCCAGATGACGTACTGCTGGCCGGCGGCCGCTATTTCGTCCAGGCCGGCCGCTTCCTCGGCGATCTCCTGCGATGGGACGGTGCGCACATACACAAGCTCGATCCCGGCTCCGGCGCCACACGCTTCCGCGCGCTGCGAGCCTTGGGCAATGGCGCTTTGGCTGTCGGCGATCGCGGGCAGAGCATCCACATCCGGGGCAAGCGCGTGTCGGCTCTACCATCCGAAACACAACACGATCTGCTTGGGTTGGACGTTACGGAGGCGGGGGAGGTGATCGCGGTCGGCGATTTCGCTACACTTCTCGTCGGGAACGCCAAAGTTACCCCGGCACCCGCACTCCGTCCCGAACCGGCGCCCAATTGGGAACGGATGGAGACCGGCACGGACCGGCAGCTCTGGGGCATCTGGCAGCACCCTCAGACCGGGATCGCCTATGCCTGCGGCGAGGAAGGCACCGTGCTGGCACTGGATGGCGATCGCTGGACCAAGCTTCCTCCGGCGGGCGTGCTCGGCCTCCACGCGCTTGCGGCCAGCGACGACGGCGGCCTGCTTGCGGCTGGGCAACTAGGCGAAGTCCACCACTTCGACGGCGAAAGATGGCGGCTGCATTTCGACCTGAAGCTTGACGTGACGATCATGTCGCTCTGGAGCGATGGGGACGCCACGGTTATCGCCGTGGGCGACGAAGGCCTGATCCTGCGTTGGAACGGAAGCGACTGGGCCCGAATGACCAGCGGCACACGATCCGCCCTCTATGGCCTCTGGGGGCGCGACCGCGAACACCTGCTGGCCGTAGGCGACTTCGGCCTCGTTCTTCGCTGGAACGGAACGGCCTGGCAGGAATTCAGCTCCGGCACCGAGAACTTCCTGTTCGACGTCTGGGGATCGGCGCTGGATGACATCTTCGTCGTCGGCCTGTCGGGCACGATTTGTCACTTCGACGGACGGAGTTGGCGGCTGACGCCGGCACGTGCGCGCAACGATCTGCTGGCTATCTCGGGCAGCGGCGCCCGCACGGTGGCGGTGGGCACTGCTGGCGCTGCCATGTCATTCGACGGCCGACGCTGGCAGAGTGAACGGACGGGCTTCGACGGCGGATTGCGGTCCGTCAGTGCCATGCCACATCAGATCCTGGCAGCGGGCGACCGAGGAACAATTCTGCGCCGCCGCGAGAGCTGACCCGTATTACTTTCAGGCGGCTCAGCTGCGCCTCCGGTGAAACGTCGCGTCGCAGGACATCTCGATCTGATCGAACGCGGCCTGTCCGGCCGCCACCGCTATCGGATCATCAGCAGGGACTGCCTGACCACCTCGCGGTCTGGCAGGTCGCCATAGACCAGCCGACCGTATGGCCTGAACTCCGGTCGATGACCGCCGCGAGGCTGGGGAAGGAGCTGCTCAGGCTCCGGGTCGCCTTCGCGAAGATCTTTTTGCATGAGTGAAGTGCTACCTGGCCAGCATCGAACCGCTCGGCCACCTCTCAGACTGGGTAGCATCAAGAAGGTCGAGGGCGCGTGGGCCGTTCATTAAATGCCCAGGGTACTCTGAGCGACCAATCCGACTTCCGTTTCCGCTCCTGCATTCCTCAAAAAAGTGGGGTCCCATTTGAGGGTGGGTCTCGCCAAAAAAAACGCAAGGCTAACGTCGCAGGAACCAGGGCGCCGGGTCCGTGTTCGTGCGACTAAGTAGGAGGTGGGCGAGACCTGCTCCAGTTCAGAGATGCCGCTATTCTAATCTTTCGAGACCCGAAAGTTCTCGATAGTGTCCGGAACGGGAAGGACGCACGATGCCACAAAGAGTTAAGGCGGTCGTTGGCGTAGGTGCCTCGGCCGGCGGATTGGAAGCACTGACGGAGCTTGTTGCGGCGATTCCGCAAGGAAGCGGGCTTGCCTTCGTCGTTGTCCAGCATCTCTCGCCGGACCATCCCTCGATCATGGACGAGTTGTTGTCGTCCCACACAGCCTTGCCGGTTCGCAAGATCGAGCACGGTATGGAGGTGGAAGCTGACGCCGTTTTCGTCATTCCCTCGGGGCCGGCGCTGGAAATTCGGTCTGGCCGCTTTCACTTGCTGCCGAGGAACGACCAGAAGGGCGTTCGCACGCCAATCGATGTCTTCCTCAATTCGCTCGCCGAGGATTTCGGCGAGAGTGCCTGCTGCGTTATCCTGTCCGGCACTGGCACCGACGGCACAATGGGGCTGAAGGCGATCAAGAGCGCCGGCGGGATCGCGATCGTACAGGAAGCGACCTCAGCACGTTTTCCGGGTATGCCGGATAGCGCGGCTGCCACCGGGTTAGTCGACGCGCGGCTCAATCCGGAGGATATTCCGGCCAATCTGGTCTCGCTCCTCTCCCACCGGGAGGAAATACGGCAGGGCGGCAACAAGGATGAAGTCTTTGCTTCCATCGAACGTCGGTTGGATGAGGTGCTGGATCTTCTTTCGAAGGCGGATGGGCAAGATTTTTCAAACTACAAACCGGGCATTCTGGTGCGCCGGATCGAGCGCCGCATGATGCTGCGGATGCAGGGCGACGTAGGAAGTTACCTCGGCCTGCTTCGGCAGGACGGCGATGAGCGGACGCGTCTTCTGCAGGATTTCCTGATCGGTGTGACGCGTTTCTTTCGGGACCCGACGGCGTTCAATGCCCTTGCCGAGTTCGCGATCAAGCCGCTGCTCGAGCGGGACCAGGACAAGTTCCGGATCTGGGTGCCGGGATGCTCTACCGGAGAGGAGGCCTATTCGATCGGGATCCTTTTCGCCGAAGCGATGCGAAAGGCCGATGACCGACGCGAACTTCGGATATTCGGGACAGACATAGACCTGAACAGCTTGCGTCACGCGAGGGCCGCGACTTATTCCGATACTGCCCTGGAGAGGATGCCCGACGAATTGATCGACCGGTATTTCACCACCGTTCAGGGCCAAAGCAAAGTCAGCTCCCGCCTGCGCGAGCGCATCGCCTTCGCGCCCCACAACTTGCTGCGCGATCCGCCATTTTCGCGCATAGATCTGATATCCTGCCGCAATCTGCTGATCTACCTGAATTCTAATGGTCAAGACGGTTTGGTTCCCCGGTTTCACTACGCTCTGCGCCGATCCGGTTTTCTGTTTTTAGGTCCATCGGAATCCGTCGAGGGCAAGGCGAGCTATTTCACGCCGGTGTCGCGCGAACACAGGCTCTATCGTCGCAACGACTCCGTGGCTGCCGGCTTCTCCGCTCTTGCCGGACGTCGCGCCCCGCGGGACTTGATGCCACCGCGCCATATCGACCGGGCGGACACCGAGAACATCGTTGGCGAAACATTGGCCCGGTCCCAGGATTATGAATCCCAGGTCGATCAATTTTTCCTGACCAGGCATTCGCCCCCGTTCCTCGTCGTCACTCCGAACGATGAAGTGGCCTACGTTTCCGGCACGGTTGGTCCGTACGTAAGGCCATCGAAAGGCGTTCCCTCCGCTCGTATCGAGGACATGTTGTCGCCGGAGATCCGGGCGGTTGTCCGGCCGCTGATCCACGCCGTGCGCGAAACCAGGGCTTCGGCGACGGAAACCGTGCCATTTGCACAAGACGGAACGCAGGCGCTGGTGCGTGTCGTGGCGGACTCGCTGCCCTTCTCGGAGGGGGATATCCTCGTTGTTCTGCAACCTGTCGAGGTTGCGGAAATCGGGCACCTGGCGGACGCCATTCCCGATCGTCGCTCGCTGGAGGCGGTCGAGCAGGAATTGTCGCTGGTGCGCCGGCGCATGTCCACGGCCGAGGCGGGGCACGCGGTCGCCGAGCAGGAGTTGCGGAGCGCCAACGAAGAGCTTCTTTCGATGAATGAGGAGCTTCAAAGCTCCAACGAGGAATTGGAAACGTCGCGCGAGGAACTTCAGTCCATCAACGAGGAACTGGAGACAATCAACTCCGAGCTCGCCGAGAACAATCGGCGGCTCAACGAGGCGAATTCCGATCTCAAGAACGTTCTGGACAGTACCGATATCGCGAAGCTGATCCTCGCGCCGGGACTGATCGTGCGCCGGTTCACCCGGTCGGCCAAGAACATCCTTCATATCGACGACAGGGATATTGGCCGCCGGGTGACCGACCTGAACTGGCTTGTGGAGTATCCCGAGCTTGATGAGGATGCGCTAAAGGTCGAAGAAACATTGCAAATGGTCGAGCGCGAAGTCCGAAACCCGGTTTCGGGCGAAAGTTACGAAGTGCGGGTGCGGCCGTATCGGAGTATCGATGACAAGCTCGACGGATGCATCGCAACGTTCATCAACATCACCCGCCGCAAGGAGGCGGAGCGAAAGCTCCATGAAAACCGGGAGCAGCTTTCCTCCGCCCTGAAGGCGGGCGAGTTCGGGGTGCACATCTTCTATCCCGATACTGGGAAGCTGGTTTGGGACGACCGAATGCGAGAGCTTTGGAACGTGCCCGCACATCAGGACGTCGACTACGACCTGTTCATGAGCCGACTGCACCCGGACGATCGCGCCGCAACTCAGGCGAAAGTGGATGCGGCGCTGGACCCGGGGGGCGCCGGAGGCTACCTCGCCGAGTACCGTGTGATGCAACCGGACGGGTCGGCCAGATGGGTTCGCGCCGATGGCAAGGTGACATTTGAAGACGGCAAGCCTGCGCGCCTTGTCGGCACGGTCAAGGACGTGACGGACCGCCACGAAGCCGAGATCCGCATGCAGGAATACGCGGCCCGCCTCGAAATGACGTACGAGGTTACGGGCATCGGTGCCTGGGAGTGGAATGTCGAGAACGACGTATCCACCTGGACGCCGAACCTGTTCCACCTTCTGAGGTGCCCACGAGACAGGGAGCCGTCATTTGCGACATTCGCCTCGTTCATCCTTGATGAAGATCGCCCGCGCGTCATCGAGGAAGTCAGTGCTGCCTTGCGAAAGGGCGAGATGCTGGACACCCAATTCCGTATTCTGCGGGGGGATGGTGAGGAACGCGTGCTGGTCGCCAAGGGCCGCGTCATCTATGACGGCGCGGGCAGGCCCGAAGCGATGATCGGCATCAATTACGATGCGACAGAGGAAGTCGAGAAGGAAGAGCGCCGACAGCTCCTCACAAATGAACTGAATCACCGGGTCAAGAACTCTCTCGCGACGATTCAGTCGATTGCATCTCACACCTTCCGGCAGTCAAAGGACATGCAGTCCTTCAGGGAGAGTTTCCTCGGCCGGCTGCGGGCAATTTCCGTCGCGCACGATCTGCTCGTGAATGCCGAGAAGAGCGACGCGAACGTGAGAGACTTGGTCGCCGCGCAGGTCGGACCCTACACGGGCAATGATGACGGACTCCGGGTGGATCTCGAGGGTCCGCATTCCGTTCTTGGTGCAACGGTTGCCCACAATCTGGGGCTTGTTCTACATGAGTTGGCAACCAATGCCACAAAGTACGGCGCCCTTTCGAACGAACGTGGGAGAGTCGAGATCAGCTGGTCGAGGATTTGGCTGGACGATCGTCCCGGCGTGCGCCTAGTCTGGCGCGAAACGGGCGGGCCCAAGGTCAATCCTCCGTCGCAAACGGGGTTTGGGTCCATCTTGATCGAGCAATCGCTGTCTCACAGCGTTGGTGGCTCGACCGTGATCGACTATGCGCCCGACGGCCTGGTGGCCGTCATCGAATGTCCAACGCGCGCCGGGAGTGACCTAGGTGAATCGTAAAGTCCTTATATTGGAAGACGAAGTCATCGTGGCCATGGACATAGCTGCGGAATTGTCGGACGCGGGTTGGACCGTCATCGGGCCGGCCGGCACCGTAGAGAAGGCCGAAAGCATCTCTACCGCTGAAAAACCGGACGCAGCGGTGCTGGATATAAATGTGAACGGGGTAAAGTCCTTTGACCTGGCAACCCGACTGCGGGAGCAGGGCGTCGGTGTCATATTCCTCACCGGGTATTCCGCAAACTCGATTCCAGCAGACCTTGGCGATTGCCCGATTATATCCAAACCCGTCAATTTTCGATCGGTTATCGCAGCGCTGGAAGCAATAGTCAGCGCCGAATGAAATAGGCCTGTGGGAGGCGATTTCAGGCTCGACGTCATTTTCCCGCTCGCGGGCGTCGACTAACGAACGCCACGAAACGTTCCGGACCGGGTGGATCTGTCCTCCGGGTCCGGACGCTTTGGCAACTAGATTTCGAGGGTTGCGTGCTTGATGTAGTCGCGGAGATACGAGTAGCTGATGTGCAGTTTGCCATCCTTTGTCTGGATGATCGACGGGTAGGAGTAGTCGCCGACGAATGCGCCCGTCTGATCATGGTCCGACCGGAGTTGAGCGTCTGACTCCACCACGATTTCCTTGGTCCAACTCCGGCCGAGATCCGTTGAGGTGGCAATGACCAGCGGATTGCGGGGCACGCCCCAGATCGCGCTGCTCTCCGTGATCTCGCATTGGGCGAGAAATGCGTCGCGATCCTTGATCCAAGGCGGTACGGAGCTTTCTCCGGCCCTGCCTGCGGCGGCAATCTCGTTGTAGATAATGGCAATTCGGCCGTCCTTCAGTTCGCGGGCCTGGATGGACGAGTTGTTATTGGGCAAAGTCGTGGCCTCGGGCTCGCTCCAGCTAAGCCCGCCGTCGTCCGACACGCTGCGGAAGACGTGATCGGCCTGCCGCCTCCGGAAGAAGGCCACCTGACACGTTTCAAGGATGTCCATGTGGACACTCCCCCGGCTGTCGGGAACCGGCACCTGTTCCCACGTCTCGCCACCGTCTTCTGACACCTTCACGAGGCTATAGTCGTCTCCGAATGCATTGCGGATATTGCTGTTCCAGATCGGAAGCAGCAGGGCGCCTGACGGGTTCACGACCGGCGCATGACGGATGAATGTTCCCGGCTCGTCGAACAACTCCACGGCAGGGCTCCAGGTCATCCCGTCGTCTGCCGATCGCCGGATCCGCACCACGGCCGTGCCTTGGTCTGCCCAAAGCTGCGCGGTGTAGAGGAGCCAAAGCTCCCCGGACGGATGCCTGAACAGCGCCGGGTTCTGTTCAGAACGTGTCGGGTCATCTGACATCTTGACGGCTTCGAGCCAGGTGTCGCGACTGCGGTCGAACCGGGCCATATAGATGCTGATGTCCGGCGTGCCCTCCATTGAGCCGCCAAACCATGTACACAGCAGATCGCCATTCCCAAGTTCGAGCAAGTTCGACGCGTGGTTGCTTGGCGCTGGCGTCGGGATCTTTTTCTCTTGCAGGACTTTCATTCGCAAGCTCCTCCCAGTCTTCGGTCACCGGACGGACGGTCACACATTGGGCGTCTGAACGGTGTTGGTGTAAGATCAAATTCCGCGCTGTTTAAAATCTGGCGCGTGGTCCCTCTGGACAAAGCTCGTCGTCGTTTCTGTCCGATGCGGACTGTCTTGCGACGGGCACTGTCTCAATAGGCGGCTTCGTAAATCGCCTCGATGTCAGCCACCGACAGATCGACCGGATTCCAGTCGAGGAGGCGACGGATTGCGTGGGCTTCGCGCGCCATCTCCGGCAGGTCTTCCTTCGGGACACCGTGGGCGCTGAGGTGCATCTTAAGTCCCAGTCCCTCGCAGAAGGCGCGTGCGTTTTCCAACACGGCGTTGTCTCCACCGTCAGGGTACCCAAGTGCTGCGAGTATCGCCTGGGTCTTCTCCGGCACTGCACGCGCATTTGCGGCGAGCGTGTGGGGAAAGATCAGCGCATTGGCGATGCCGTGCGGCAACTTGTGGCGCGTTCCCAGTGGATACGACACCGCATGGCCCGCAGTGGTGTTGACCGGGCCGAGGCAAATGCCTCCGTAGAATGCCGCGAGCGCCAGGCCACCGCGTGCTTCGGTGTCGGCGCCGTCCTCAACCGCGCGTTTCAAGTAGGCGCCCACCAGTTCGATGCCTTTCATCGCATAGGTGTCGATCAAGGGGTGCGAACGTTTCGAGGTGAACGCTTCGACACAATGCGCCATCGCGTCGATGCCAGTGGCCGCGGTCACGAAGGGCGGTACTGACATGGTCAGCATCGGATCGATGATCGCCATATCCGCCAGCATATTGCGGCTCTCGGTGGCCACTTTGCTGTTCGTTTCGGGGTCGGTCACAAGGGCTCGCGTCCCGACTTCGGAGCCGGTTCCTGCGGTCGTCGGGATTTGCACAAGCCCGACGTTGCGAGCCGGCGCGCGGTGGGGGCCGCTGATATCCGCCAGGCCGACGTCGTTGCCGATCATCACAGCGACCAGTTTGGCAAGGTCCATCGCCGAACCGCCACCGAAGCCGATGACGAGGTCGCAGGACTTCGCAGCGTCTACAGCGGCGGTGAGGTTATTCGCGTCGGGCTCTGGGACGACTTGGCCAAAACAGGGAACATCCCCAAGGCCGAGCAACTCGAGACGCTCCGCATTCACCGGGTCCGCGACAACGAATGGACGTTGGTAACCCTTCTCCGCCACCCAAGTGGCCAGCTTCGCCAGCGCATCCTGACCGAATTGAACGAGTGGGGGAAACTGAAGCTCGATCGGTTGAATGAGTTCCATCTTCGTTCCTCTCCTTGAGCCACGGCCGCGCAGGTGGAGGGCCGTCCGGTTTGTTTAAATGGCGGATGAGAGCAAGTCCTGACGCGGCTCCAAAGAGCTGCCTGCCAGAAATTTCCTCCCAGTTGGCCTATTGTCTAAAGTGAAAGAAATATTTGTCAACTCGTAATTTGCTTGTGGCTGGCCGCCTCTTAGGGTCAAGAATGTCTCGGGAGATGGGTGGGTGAATAACTATAAACTACTGTAAAAAAATAATAATCGTTACTTTCAGTGGGTGGTGGGTGGCTGGCCTCTCCATGATCTGCATGGGGATGGCGCCAGGAATTGAAATTACAAACTAACAAAATTACTTGACTCTCGGTGCTGCATTATCGATGCTCCCTCCCAGCAAAGGTCCGGGATGGAGGGCGAGGGTCCGCACATTCGGACGCTCAGCGCATTTCGGGGGGAGAACATGGCCAACACGGATGGGAGCTGCGGCGACATGGCCTGCGCGCCCGCGCGCGTCTTGCAATGGTCTTCGCTGTCCCGGCACGCGCTGACATCTTTCTCCGGCCTGTCCGGAGCGGCCGCCGCAATGGGGCTAGCGATCGCACCTTGGGCCTCGGGTCGTCGGGGTATTTGTGCCTGCCACCCCAGGACACCACACGGTTTCCGATTGCGCCGCGCTTGATCGCTCCATCGAAACGCAAGATGCCAAAGGATCTCGAGCCAATGACCAAATCCGCCTATGTTGCGCTTGTCACCTGCTTTAACGACGATGAGACTATCAATTTCGAGGCAACCCGCGCCCAGGTGCGCCGGCAGGTCGAAGCGGGCAACAACATCATGTGTGCCGGCACCAATGGAGATTTTTCGGCGCTGACTTTCGACGAGAAGGTCAGGCTCTGCGAGGAGGTTGTGGACGAAATCGACGGCAAGGTGAAGGTCATCGTCAATGCCGGTATGCCCGCAACCTTCGAGACACTGAAACTGGCGCGTGAGTTTGATCGGATTGGCGTCGATGGGATCGCGGTCATAACGCCTTTCTTCATCGCATGCACTCAGGATGGCCTGATCCGGCACTACACCACCGTCGCTGATGCGGTGGATACGCCGCTCTTCCTCTACGACATCCCAGCTCGGACGCAGAACCACATTGAGCCCGAGACGGCCCGAAAACTCGCTGAGCATTCCAATATCGCGGGGATCAAGGATTCCGGCGGGGCGATGGATACGCTGGAAGCTTACATGGCCGTTGGCCGAGATATGGAAGGTTTCGAGGTCTATTCGGGCCCAGACCACCTCGTCCACTGGGCGCTGCAGAATGGCGCGACGGGATGTATTTCCGGCCTTGGCAATGTGATGCCGAAAGTGCTGGCGAAGATCGTCACCTGCTTCAATTCGGGCGACGATGCCGGCGCGGCGGCCGCGCAGGAAGCCTACACCGCCCTTCGCGTAGATCTGTACAAGTTGGGCTTCCCGCCAGCGATGGTGAAACGCGCGCTCTGGGTCATGGACCCGTCGGTCGGAGCGTCGCGCCAGCCCGCTCTCCTGCCCAACCCCGAGCAGGACAAGGAAATCGAGGCGATCCTGAAGAAGCACGACCTGATCTGATGGTCGCCCACCCGCGCCGCCGGGTCGTCAACGCCGATGGCAAGCCACAAGGAGATCTGAACTCATGAACGACACTCCAATAGTTATAACCATGGGCGATCCCTCGGGCGTTGGCGCTGAGGTGATCGTAAAGGCCTTCGCCGAGCTCTCGCCAGACGCCCGGGCCCGTTACACCGTGATCGGCGACCGGGACACGCTTGAGCGCGCCCGTACCGCCTGCGATGTAACCCTGCCGATCACCGATCCAGAGGGGCGGGAGGAGGGCGGCCTCTCCGTCCTGCATGTCCCGGTCGACGGGCTTCCGGGCAAGTTCGGCGTCCTTTCCGAGGCGTGTGGGGAAGCCTGCTACCAGTACATCAAGAAGGCTGTGGAAATGACGATGGACGGCGCCGCCGCCGGCATCGTTACCGCGCCAATCAACAAGGCGGCGCTGAATGCGGCTGGCCACCATTACGATGGCCACACGGGGCTGTTGGCGCATTTGAGCGGAAGCAAGTCCTCCTGGATGCTGCTCGCCTCGCCGACGCTCAACGTCATTCACGTCTCGACCCATGTCTCGCTCAAGGATGCGATTACCGAACGGGCGACGCCGGATAGGATCTATCAGACCATCGTGACGGGGCACCGGCACATGCAGCGCATGGGGATCGAGAGCCCACGCATCGCCGTTGCCGGGATCAACCCGCACTGCGGCGAGGGTGGCCTGTTCGGAAACGAAGATGACCTTCAGGTCACGCCGGGCGTGGAGCGCGCACAGGCGGAGGGGATCAACGTGGTTGGCCCGATCCCTGCAGATACCGCCTATTACCGTGCCCATAGCGGCGATTTCGACCTGATGGTGGCGCAGTACCACGATCAGGGTCATATCCCGGTCAAGCTCATCGCTTTCGACACCGCCATCAACTGCTCGCTCGGGCTGCCAATCGATCGCTGTTCGGTCGATCATGGAACCGCGTTCGACCTTGCCGGAACAGGCAGGGCCAAACATGTCAACATGCTGGCCGCGCTCGACTACGGCAGAAAGCTCGCTGCGAGCCGCGGCTGACGAGGCTGCCGTTTCCCTCCCATGCAACCAGAGACGGCGTCCTCATGTGGGCGCCGTTTTCTCTTTAATGGGCGATCTGGTTACGCCTTCTGATGATCGCGTTGAGCGTTGGCGGACAGCATCTGAACGAGTGCGAGAAGTGTATCGGGCGGTCCAAATCCACCTGATTTGGTGATGACATCCAGGCGCCGCTCACCATCGAGGGTGTGCGAAAGGGGCACGCCCGGCAGGAGCTCGCCTTTCACTTCCAAAAACCCCGCGCCTAGCTTTTTGAGAATTGCGGCCGCCGTCTCGCCACCGCAGCCGAGCAGGGTGGGGATCGCGGAGGCTTGCAAAAGTGCCGCGACCCCGGACGCAAAATCCTCTCCAGCGGCTTTGCCAGAGCGTTGCTCGTCGCCAGGTGTCATCTGGATGATCGTCGTGCCAGCAATGGTTGCTGAGGGCACGCGCCCGTTTGGTGCCGAGACTTTTGGAACGCCGGATAAGGCTTCCACTTGTGCGACGGTGACCGGATCGCGCGATCCGATCGCAAACACGGCCGGTGACTGAGGCGAAGGTGCGGGGCGCGGCGCCGAATTCGCGGCGAGCCGCTCTGCGAGCGCTTCGGCAAGGCCAGCCGCGCCAACGTAAAGCGGGGCGGAGAGGGTGCTCGGCAATGCGGTCAAGATCTCTGCCTGAGACGTTGCGTCGACAACCTGGGCAGGTCTTCCGATTGCGGGCGCAACGGGTATCGGCGTCGAAATTCCGGCACCGCAGACCGAACCGCCGACCACGTGGCGTTTGAGGCGCGGGATCGCCGGGCAGACCACGACGCCGCGATCCAATGGCAGGGACAGCGCATCGATCTCCGCCGCGATATGCCCCTTCATCCGGCTGTCGACCTTCTTAAACAGTACCTCAAAACGCTTAGCTGCTATGTCACGCACGCTCGCGATGGCATCTCGTGCCGCTTGTTCACTGCCTTCGCGGGAGTTCGTCGCCACCGCAACGACGTCCGCATTCTGGTCGAGCGCACGCTCGAGCGTCTCGGGTGCGAGCGCGCAAATCGCACGCAGTCCGCGGGCGGCGAAAGCGACAGAACTGTCCAGTGCTCCGGTCACATCATCGGCGAGTATGAGGACTTTAGGCATAATGCGTATTTCCAACATTTCGGCCGCAGACGGGTGCCCGGCAAGGGCCGGCAGCGTGCATGCAGCGCCCGGAATTGTTTGTCATGTTGTAAATTAGCTTGGGCCGTGTTTCAATTCTTCTTTCAACAGCGCTTACGCGGCGTGGCGCTTTCTCCGGGCCGCGACTTGCTTGCAGGTTCAGATTGAGACACAACCATACGTGGAATTGGGCCGATGTGCCTGCATCCGCTCGCCCGAGAGAATTGCGCTGGCAAAGCGATTTCTGGGTTTCATGCGCTTTTTCGCATAGGCACGGCTCGCCCTTGCGACAATTTTACGCCGACGGGGGCGGGACTCGTTCTTCTTCAGTTCATTGACATGTTCGGTCCGAATGATTGCGAGTTGTCATGTTATCGTTCTTAGCGACTCATCGGCCCGATGGAGAGGGATGTTGCAATTAATCATAAATAATATTTAAAATACAATGAGTTAGTATAGATTTGATGGTGGCGTCGGATTTCACTGCGAGCCTTAAGAAGCCCAATTTCCATCACTTTAACAAACAAATTGACAAATATATGCGATGCTGCCATTTTGAGCTTGCCGCTCGGGAGGTGGGCCACTGGTCCAAGAGGTGGGTGGTTCACGGGGGCATCAGCAGACATGCAGACGCACTACCGCACCCGAACCCGAGCGCATGTCGGATCAAGACATCAAATGCGTCACCAGAGGAGGACAGCATGAACAAGTTACTCAAAGGGTTGGCAGCGGCGGCAATCGCCGCAATGCCGGTGGCCGTTCAGGCCCAGGAAACGGTCAAGCTTATTTCGATGCCGCCCGGAGGGTCGTGGTACTCGTACGGATCGACGTTCGGTGAAATCATCAGCCGGTCGGCCGGTGAGCTCGACCTCAATGTCGAAGTCATGCCCCGGGGCGGCGGAATGGCCAACCCCGTTGCGGTGAACCAGGGCGTCGCCGACCTCGGGTTCGTCACCTCGAATGCCGCTGTCTGGGCGCGCGACGGGATTGGCGAGGAATTCAAGGGCCGCGAGAGCAAGGACATCACCACCGTCGTGGGTGGCCTGCAGACGTCCTACACGACCGTCGTCGCGCGTAAGGCTTATGTCGACGAAACGGGCAACGACACGTTGGAGAAAGTTCTCTCCGCCGAAGAGCTGCCGCGTATCGCCATGAAGCCGACCGGCTCGCAGGTTCCGATCGTTGCCAACTACATGTTCGAAGCGCTTGGAACGAGCCTTGAGGAACTGCGTGGCAAGGGCGCAATCGTTCAGGTCGAAACTGCCCAGATCGCACAAATGCTCCGCGACGGAACCGCCGACGTCTACGTCGAGAACGCTCCAATCGGGCAGGCGACGATGACGGAGACGACTCTCACTTCCGACATGGTCTTCCTCCCGGTCGGCGAAACCGTTCTGTCGCATATGGAAACGCTTGGCATGCCCACGGGCACGATGCCGGCCGGTTCCTACAAGGGGCTTGAGACCGACTACGTTAACCCGACGTCGCCGACGCTTCTGATTGCCAACCGCAACGTGGACGAAGACGCGATCTACCAGGTCACCAAGTCTCTGGTGGAAAGCCGCGACGAGATCGCGGAAACCTACGCTCCGCTTTCCGGCTGGGATCCGCAAGCTGGCGCCCAACCCAACCAGGCGGTCCTCGAACTGCATCCTGGCGCGGCACGGTACTACCGCGAACAGGGCTGGATCGACTGAGCCGACACCCAACACTCAGGATCGCCGCCCAGATCGTCTGCGAGCGGCGGTCCTGAACCTTACCCAGGAAGGGAAACCCCGATGAACTTCGCGCTGCTCATGCGCGTCATACAGGTTGCACTGTCCTTTGTGTACGTGGGCACCCTCTTGACGCAGTTCTTCAACCCGATGCCGCCCATCAACATCGCGGCGTTCCAGGTGTACATGGCCGTTGCCCTGGTCTTTGCCTTCACGCGGGAAAAAGAGGACGCGAAGTTCGTCTGGATTTCCCGAACGGTTACGCTCGCGTGTGTTCTGATCTCGCTGGCGATCGCGGTCCTGTACCAATACGAAATTCCGCGCCTCGAGAGGCGGCTGGAAATGATCGACCCGGTCTTCCCGATCGATATCTTCATGCACGTCGCGGGTGTTATCCTCATCCTTGAAGCCGTGCGCCGTTCAGTCGGGATGTCGCTGGTCGTGGTTGTGGGCGTTTTCATCGCTTATGGCTACTTCGGCTTCCTGGCTCCCGGCTGGATGTCCTTCCCGGGCTTCACGCTGTCCACGCAAGCCGAAATGATCACGATGCAGACGTCCGGCATCTTCGGCGTAACCGCCAGCGCGGCCGTCAACTTCGTGTTCTTCTTCGTGCTGTTTGGGGCCGTCTTCTCCGCCACCGGCGGTGGACCGCTGTTCATCGACCTCGCCATGCGGGCCACCTCCCGGCTCGCGGGCGGTGCGGCCAAGATGTCTCTGGTCGGTTCTGCTCTGTTCGGGGTGGTGAGCGGCTCAGCCATTGCCAACACCACGTCGACGGGCGTTCTCACCATTCCGATCATGCACCGGTCGGGTTATTCCAAGGAGCAGGCAGCGGCTACCGAAGCCATCGCCTCCACGGGTGGCCAACTGATGCCGCCAGTGATGGGTATTGCCGCGTTCGTCATGGCAGACCTGCTGGGTATTCCCTATCTCACGATCGCGGCTGCCGGACTTATCCCTGCGCTGGCCTTCTACTTCGCGCTGATTGTCATCGTCGACCTGCGCGCCCGCAAGTCCGGTGTCGGCAACATCAGCGCCGAGGCGCTGGATATCCCGCCGATCCTGCCGCGCCTGCACCTGCTGCTCGCTCCGATCGCAATGATCGCGACCTTGGTCATGGGTTACTCCGCACCCTTCGCCGCCCTGACCGGTACGATCCTTTCGCTGGTGGTGCCCTTCCTGCGCAAGTCGACTTGGTATCCGCTGCGCGAGATCTACTACATGGTCATCGATACGGCGAAACAGATGGGGTATATCTCCGCTCCGCTCGCCGCTGTCGGCATTGTCATGGTCATCGCGACCCAGTCGAACCTGGCGCTGAAGTTCGTGAGCATGCTGACCGACATCGGCGGCTCCAACCTCTACCTCTCGCTGGTGCTGGTGATCTTCGGCTGCATCATCATGGGCATGGGGCTGCCCACCGTCGCCGCCTACATCATCGGCTCGCTGGTCTTCGTGCCCGCTCTGACGGGAATGGGGGTGGATCTGCTCGCGGCAAACCTCTTCGTGCTCTACTACTGCGTGCTCTCGATGGTGACGCCGCCAGTTGCGCTCTGTACCTTCGCAGCGGCGGGTATTGCCGGGTCCAACGTGAACAAGACGGGGATCCTGGCGTTCAAGTACGCGCTCGTGATCTTCCTTGTACCGTTCGCCTTCGTGAATGACCCTCACCTTCTTTGGCAAGGCGCCGCGTGGCAAATTGGGATCGCCGCGGTGGGCCTGGTCCTGGCCACCTTTAACTGGGCGGTCTTCCTGGAGGCGTGGCTCAAGCACCGGCTCAACATCGTCGAGCGCCTTGCGTTCCTGGTCGTCAGCCTGTCTTTGGTTGTCGCGCCGACACTCTCGCTCACCTGGGTCGCCGGCATCGCGGGCAGTGCGGTTCTCTTCGCCTGGTGCTTCATGTTGAAGCCTCAGCCAAGCGCCAAGCGCCAAGGGGCCTGAGAGCCTCAACGCTGTCCCGGGGCTGTGCCGAATGCTGCCCCGGGATGGCCCTTCCGCATCGCCTGATCGCCTCGTGCGATCCCGCCAACACGCGGCGGAGAGCCGGTGGTCAACCTTCGTAGTCCCCGAGCCGGTTCCCCCCAGCACAATAATCAGGATCGACCTCAGATGACTTCGGACGACATTGGTAATCGCGTGACCCAGGAAAAGCGTGCGCTTGTAACCGGAGCCAGTTCCGGGATCGGGGCCGCAATCGTCGAGAAACTGTTGGCCGACGGATGGAATGTGCTCGGTTTCAGCCGTTCGAAGCCGGACGTCGTGAACGCACGCTTCGAGCATGTCTCGGTCGACCTCTCGAGCGAGGTGGACCTCGATGCGGCGCTTGCGGAAATCGGGCGCGTGGACGCCATTGTGCACGCGGCAGGCAAGCTTCGCGTCGGCGAGATCGGCAACATAGACCTTGCCGATGGTCGCGACATGTGGCGCCTCCACGTCGAAACCAGCATTCAACTGATTAACACGATTGCCCCGCGAATGGCCGACGGTAGCCGGATCGTCCTCGTCGGCAGCCGTACCGCTCGTGGCTCCGCAGCGCGAAGCCAATACGCGGCGAGCAAGGCCGCCATGGTCGGACTGGCGCGATCCTTCGCAATCGAACTGGCGCCGCGCGGGATTACCGTCAACGTGGTGTCGCCCGGTGCAACCGATACGCCGATGCTGAGGGATCCCGCCCGCGTCAGCGTGAAACCGAAAGTTCCGCCAATCGGTCGGTTGGTCAAGCCCGGGGAGATCGCTGGTCTTGCTGCCTATCTGCTGTCCGAACCGGCGGCGAGCATCACGGGCCAGGAGATCGTGGTCTGCGGCGGCGCATCGCTGTAGACGCTTCAATTACGCAGGCGAATAGTCTCATGACCACCGATTCCCTCACCGACGTGCTGATCAACGCCCGCAGAAGTGGCTGCTCCGTTCCGGCGGTTGCCGACCTGTCCCTTCCGCCCGACGAAGACGCTGCCGACAGGGTGCAGCTTGAGGTCGTCCGAAGCCTCGGACCGATAGCCGGATACAAGGTATTTCAGGTCGGCGAGGGCGAAGGCAAATGGGGAGCCATTCCCGCTACGCGCATCCTCTCCTCGCCCGCGGTGACCGACGCAGTCGCTTCGGAACAGAAAGTCGAGGCAGAGATCGCATTTCGCTTTCAGCAAGATCTACCCCCTCGCGACGACGGCTCGGCCTACTCGAAGGAGGACGTCTGGGCGGCCGTTGGCAGCGCTTTCGCAGCCTTCGAACTCCTGCAGAGCCGACTTATTGCCAGCTCCATCGATCCGTTGCTGGTTCGAGCGGATTCCATGGGGAATTCCGGCCTCGTAATCGGCAAAGAGGTGCCGAAGTGGAGATCGGCCGTAAAGCCTGACGTGGCGGTGCGTCTCGACATAGGTGACGCAACCGCGGTCGACCAGCGTGGCGGCCATCCGTCCGGCGATCCAGCACATCCGCTTGTCTGGCTGGTCAACGCACTGTCGCGCACGGACCATTGGATCAAGGCTGGCGACATCGTGACAACCGGCGCATTTGGCGGCAGCCACGTTATCCGGCCAGGCGAAACCACAATCGCCAGCATCGAGGGTTTCGAGAGCATCCGCTTCTCTATCGAGCGTGTTTGACGCCGGATCGCTAGCCGTGCGGAACAGCGGTGGCGGGAGGAGCAAGAGACTTCGCCTGCGGGGGCCGAGATTACGGTCGGCTTTCCACCGGGACAGGTAGTTCGGCTCTTCAGCATGTTCACGCGATCGGCGGCGTTCTCTCAGGACGTCGGCGTGCGGCCGCGGGCATGGGCCAGCACCTCCGGATTGCAAAGTGCTGCACCCGCTTCGAAGGCCAGGGCATCGAGCGCCACACGTGCGACGGTCCTTCCGGTGGCCTCCAGAGCGCCCAGGGACGCGCCGCCCAGATGGGGTGCCAGAATGGTGTTGGGGGCTGTGACGAGTGGGGCCTCCCTGGAAGGGGGCTCGTGCTGAAAAGTGTCGATGGCCGCGCCGGCTATGGCGCCGTTTTCAAGTGCCGATGCCAGGGCCACTTCATCAACAAGCGCCCCGCGCGCCGTATTCACCAGCACCCCGTTCGCGCCCAGCAGCGCAAGGCGGCGCGCGTCGATCACCAGTCCATCGGCGCGAGGAGAGCTGTGCAAGGAGAGAATGTCTGCCTTGGCGCAGAGCGTATCGAGATCGGCGGCTTCCTGCACGCCAAGCGCTCGCATCTCCTCGGGCAACGGGTGGCGCGACCAAGCGTGAACCTCCATGCCGAACGCGATGGCGATCCGCGCCACATGCCGCGCCACATGTCCTGTTCCCCAGAGGCCCAGGCGGTGGCCTCGGAGGTCTGCTGGCGATGCGGTATAGCGAAAGTCGTAGTCGCCGCGGCGCAGGGCGGCATCGCCTTGGGGTACCTTCTTCAGCAGCCCCAGAAGCAAGGCAAACACCTGTTCCGCCACGTAGGGCGCATTTGCGCCGGCAGTATTCACCACCTGAATGCCCAGAGATGTGGCGTGATCCATGTCGATTGCGTTCGTGCCTGTGCCATGCACCGCGATGACCCGGAGACGCGGAGCCATATCCATCCAGGTGGATCGGAAACCGAGATTGCGGGTCACGACAACCTCCGCCTCGGAAAGCAGGGCGGGAAGGCGCGCCTCCAGGCTGTGCTCCGGGCCGGCGACACGCGGCTCCAGCCCCGCTTGGCGAAGGATGGAAACGCCCGCTTGGGCTATCGGCTGAAGGATAATGCAGCGGCTCATGGGAGCCGGTTCAGGCAGAAGTCGAACACCGCTTCCGTCGCATCTGCAAAGTCGTCGAAGTTCATGCTTTCGTCGGGGTTGTGACTGCCGTTCTCGTTCCGGATGAAGACCATCGCCGAAGGCACACCGGCCGCTGCGAAGGCCGCGGCATCGTGACCCGCGCCACTGGCCATACGCCGCACCGGCACGGAACGGGCGTCGCAGGAGGCTTCCAGCGCGGAAGCGATGTCGCCTGACAAAACGGCCGGTTCACTGCCGGTGCGCTGGCCGAAATCGAACCGCACGCCACAGCGTTGACTGATAGCGGCCGCCTGGCGCATCAACTCATCATGAACGCGATCGAGCGTCTCGCGGGAAGCGCTGCGCACATCGAGGCAAAAATCCACCCGACCCGGAACCTTGCTGAACGCATGCTGCGCCGGGTCTGTGAAGACCTTGCCGAAGGTGATTGTCAGGTCTTCTCCGGTGGCTTCGAGTTTCTGCCAATAGTCTTCCATGGCACTCACGAGCAGGGCCGTGCCAACGACCGCGTCCTTGCGGGCCGACCGTGGCGTTGCACCGGAATGGGCATAGATGCCCGCGCAGCTCGCCTCGCGATAGCGAAAGCTGCCTCGGATCCCGGTCACCACCGCCATCGGAAGTGCGTCGGCAACCAGCACCGGTCCTTGCTCGATATGCGGCTCCAGAAACCCGGTGAGGGTCTGCGTATCTATCAGCGGCGCGCCAAAGCGAATTGCGGAAGGATCGCCGCCGGCGGCACGAATGTGGGCGCCTAGGCTCAAGCCCGTATCGGCGCGTATGACCTCGTCCAGTTCCGAGGGAGCCAAGGTTCCGAGCATCGCGCGGCTACCGATGTAGGACGCGTTGAACCATGTACTTTCTTCGGCACGGGTGGCCATGACGGTCAGGGTGGTTGCCGGAGTTATCCCGGCTTCGATCATGCCGCCAAGCACGGCCAGCCCCATGGCAACGCCCGCGGCTCCGTCGTAATTGCCGCCCGCAGGCACCGAATCGAGGTGAGAGCCAATGATGAACTCCCGCGTCGGATCTGCGCCGTCGTAGCGGGCATATGCGTTGCAAGCCGCATCGACATGCCAGCGAAGCCCTATATCCTCCGCAAACCGCCGGAAAATCTCGTGTGCCGCCGCTTCACCGTCTCCATAAGAGTCACGTCGCACGCCGCCTTTCGGGTCGCGAATCTGCGCCAGTTCCTTCAGGAAACGCTCCGCTATGTGCAGGGCCGGGCGAGCTGGCTTGTCGGTGCGGGCTGTTTGCGGCACGCGCAATCTCCTGAGCTGGTCGGCCGATCAGGGCTGGAATGCTCTGCCGGTTAGTGGTATTCCACTCGTAAGCCAATAGCATACGGAAAACTATGGCAAGCACTTTTGTAGATCTGAACGCCGACCTCGGCGAGGGTTTCGGACCTTGGAAGATGGGGGATGACGCAGGGTTGCTGCGGGTCGTCACAACGGCAAACATCGCCTGCGGTGCGCATGCGGGAGACCCCAATATCATGCGTCAGACGGTTGCCGAGGCCGCTCGGAATGGCGTTGCCATTGGTGCGCACCCGGGATTTGCGGATTTGGCCGGGTTCGGGCGGCGAAGAATGACGCTCACTGCAGCCGAAATGGAAAACCTGATTGCCTACCAGGTCGGCGCTCTCGCCGGAATTGCCGCGCTGGAAGGGGTGCCCATGACCCATGTGAAAACGCATGGGGCATTGGGCAATATTTGCGCGGAGGATGACGCTCTGGCCATGGCCGTCGGGCGGGGGATCAAAGCGGTCGACCCTGCGCTGCGTTACATGGTGATGCCCGGGCAGGCGACGGAACGCGCGGCTGAGAAGCTTGGGCTGACCCCGATCAGCGAAATTTATGCCGACCGGACTTATGCGGATAATTTCAATTTGTCGGATAGGCGACAGCCCGGAGCAGTGCGCCACGACACGGCAGAGATCATGTCGGCGGTCAAGGCGATGCTCTCCGAAGGTGCACTCATCGCCGAAAGCGGCAGACGATTGCCGACGGCGATCGACTCGATTTGTGTGCATGGCGACACCCCGGGTGCCCTGACCATCGCTAAAGCTCTGAGGGCGGCGCTGGAAGAGGCGGGCTTTCGGGTTTGCGCCCAATACCTCAACGGCTAACGGCCGCTGGCTCCGCCGCCGGTCAGATGGTCGATGATGCTTTTGCGCACATTCTCGAGGTGGCTGAACATGGCGTCTCGGGCAGCATCAGAGTTACGTGCCTTGAGCGCCCCCAGGATTGTGAGGTGCTCGGCAAAGGTGGCCTGGCGCCTTTCGGGCAAGCTCTTGACGTCGAAGACGAGGGTCTGAAGGCGCAACCCCTGCACAATGCGCCACAACTGCGGATTTCCCGAATTCAGGCCGATCATCTCATGCAGGCGTTCGTCGGTGGCGCGAATTTCGGCCCGTTCGGGCTCGTCGGATGCGGCAAGTGCTTCGATCCGGGCTTCCAAGGCCTCCACTTCGGCGGTGGCGACGCGCTGGGCGGCAAGGCTCGCAGCCTCCGGCTCGAGAATTTGGCGGATATGAAGATTGTCGAAGTATTCCCGCGTATCCATGTGCTTGACTTGAAGCATACGCGGTTCGCGGCGGACCAGAAGGCCCTCGTTTTCGAGCATCAGCAGGGCGTCCCGGACCGGCGTACGCGACACGCCAATCTCTTCGGTCAAGCGCCGTTCCTGAATGATCGAGCCGGGCAAGAGCTCACCGGAGAGGATCTTTTCCAGCAGCACCTCATAGGCCACCATCGACCGGCGCTGGTCGCCCCCGTTCTCTGCCTTGTCCACCAATTATTGACCTCCCAGAAAATCATCAACCATTGGTTGACAGGTGGTATTCCATTTGGCAGGCAAAAGCCAGAGCGTTTTTCTCCAACCGGCCACGCTTCGGGAGCCCAGAGAGCCGCATGACCGCTCCTATCATAAGTTCACTTGGTGCGCGGGCGCTACTGTTCGACGCGGGCGGCGCGTTTTCGCTAACGGTTCAGGAACGGATCTGGGCGCTGGCGCGCAAGGTCGATGGATGGGACGAGGTCCGTGAGACGTGTCCCGGTGTAACCAACTTGACGGTGGTCACGTGGGGTCCGTCAGCGGACCTGGAGGAACGCCTCCTCGAGACCTGGGAGGAGGTTCGACGGCTCCCCAAAAAGCAGGTTGCGCCCGGCCGCCTGCTGGAAATCCCGGTCGTCTACGATGGTGTCGACCTCGAACTCGTTTCTCGGCTTTCTGGTCTCAGCCCCGCCGAGGTGATCGCTCGGCACGCTGCCCCGACGTACAGCGCCTTCGCCATCGGCAGCCATCCAGGGTTTGGGTACCTCGGCCCGCTCGACCCGGTTCTTGAGGTTCCCAGACGGGCGGAGCCTCGCATCAGCATGCCGGCCGGCACAGTTTCCATCGCCGGCGCGCAGACAGGCGTCTCGGCGTCGGATGGCCCGACGGGCTGGCATGTTCTGGGGCGGACCTCGTTGCGCATGTTCGTGGCCGACCGTGACCCGCCCGCGCTGCTTGCAGCGGGGGACAGGGTGCGGTTTGTTCCGGTGGCGCGGCCATGATCGAGGTGCTGGCTACCACGCCCCATGTGACAGTACAGGACCACGGTCGACTGGGGCATCTGTCGGAAGGGGTTCCCCGTGCGGGCGCAGCCGATTTGGCGGCGTTGGCGGCAGGTAACATCGTGCTCGGCAATCCCGAGGGGCTCGCGGGGATCGAGCTGCCGAGGGCAGTAATATCCTTGAGGTTTCATCGACATACCTCCATCGCCCTGACCGGCGCCAGCATGATTGCGGGCCTTGGGGACCGTTGCGTCGACAGTTGGACCACGCTCAGCGTGTTCGCCGGCCAGGTGTTGGAGATCGAGCCGCGTCCCGGGGGGACCTATTCGTATCTTACGGTGGCTGGCGGGATAGATGTCCCGCTCGTTTTAGGCTCTCGGAGCACCCAGTTGCGGGGCAGTTTTGGGGGCCACATGGGTCGGCCGCTGAAGATCGGAGACCGGCTCCCGGTCGGCGCCGCGCCGCTGCGGTTTCCGTTCTGTTGCCCGATCCAACCGCCGCCTCGGGTCGGCTTGGCGCCCTTCCGTGTGATCCCGGCCGCGGAATATGCCTACCTCGATCCAGAAAGCCGAGCGGATTTCTGGAACGGGCCATGGCGGGTGACGGCGCAATGCAACCGCGCGGGCCATCGGCTCGAAGGTCCGGTCCTGACCATGAAAGGGGTGCCCGAACTGCGCTCGCATGGGATTGTTCCGGGTATCGTCCAGTTGCCAAACGGCGGGCAGCCGGTGGTGCAAATGTGCGATGCGGCCACTATGGGTGGCTATCCGAAGATTGGAACGATCATTGACCCGGATCTCGGCCGCTTTGCGCAGATATCGCCCGGATCCATTGTGAGGTTCATGCACTGTGAAGCCTCCACATCCGAAGGCACCGCCAGCACGTCGGACACCGACTGGCTCGCGTCCCTGGCCGAAACGCACACCCCCGGGCCAGAAGCGGATGCGGCGACGTTGGATCTCCTCGCGGCTGTCTCGCGCCTATCCGCCTGCGCGGGCGATTCGGCATCGGAATTCGCGATCTCCAGGAAAGCCCCTGACCACACATTCCGGCTTCGGCGTGACGTTTGGGGCATCTGACGCCGGCGAATTTGCTAGCCGCCTCAAGACTTGGCGACACGATCAATCCCTGGGCGAAGCGCGGTGCGCAATATTCCAATCGAATGTTGCGGGTTGACAGGTGGTATACAACTGGCACACTGATTTACGTAGCGAGAGAAAACCTTGCTTAACGGAGCCGTCTTGAGGGCGGAGCTCGGACTGGAGCAAAGACGATGGACAGGTTCACCGGATTCAGCCGCGAAGAATATGCGGCGCGACAAGAGGCTCTCCGGTCCCGAATGGAGGCCGAGCGGCTTGACGCGATCGTCGTCAGCGCGCCGGAAAATATCCTTTACCTCACGGGCTACCAGACCAAGGCGGTCTTCACTTTCCAGTTCCTCCTCTTTCTCCGAAGCGGCCCGCTCGAACTCTTCACCCGCCAGATGGAATATGTGAACGCCCGTGATGCCGTGAGGGCAGGGGGCCTCGATGACTTTGTCGTGTTCCAGGATGACGAAGATCCGATCGAGGTCTCTAGCGGCTTCCTCGCGCGCCGCCTCGGTGCGGGGCAGAAAGTTGGTCTTGAACTCGCAAGCTGGACGATGTCGGCCCAGAGGGCGGCGGACATCACCGCAAGCCACACGGGCGTCGATTGGATCGATGTCTCCTCGCTGATCGACAGGATGCGGCTGGTCAAGCGCCCCGCGGAACTCGACGTAATGCGGGAAGCCGGCCGGATCGGCGATAAGGTCTCCAACAGCGTGGGACAGGTGATCGCCGCAGGCCGTAGCGAGAATGACCTGTCTGCGATGGTCCTGAGCGCCATGATCGCCTACGGGTCGGAATATCCTGGGAGCTGGCCAAATATCACATCCGGCATACGCACCGGGCTGATCCATGCGACCTGGGAAGGCACCGTCATCGAGGCCGACGACCATGTCGTCACGGAGGTAACAGGGGTGCGCGGGCGGTATCACGCGCCATCCATGCGGGTCACGCTCGTCGGCAAGCCCGAACCGGCCATAGAACGCGGCGCGGAGGCCTTGGTGAAGGCGCAGGCGGCGGCCGTGGCGGCGATGGAGCCGGGTGCTCCGATGCGGGTCATCAATGATGCTGCCATGGCCGTTCTCGATGGAATGAACCATGGCCTCACGCTCGCGCGCCGCTCAGGTTACTCCCTCGGTCTCGGCTTTCCGCCCTCCTGGGGCGCGCAATGGCAGCTCGGACTCAATTCGGTGGTCGAGATGCCGCTGGAGATCGGGATGACATTCCATGTGGTGTGCGTCGGTCACTTGCCCGACGGCAAGGCCGTCGCAATCGGCTCCACCGCCGCACTCGGCCCGGAGGGGCCCGAGGCCCTTACCAGAGGCGGGCTGTACCGGGTCTGACGCGGGCGCAGACCAATCGACCAACCAAACGCTATTCGAAAAAAGGAAACACATCGATGACACAGAATAGATCTGGCTTTACACGTCGCGGCTTCCTTAAAGCCAGCGCAGCCACACTCCCCGCCGCCGCGATGATCTCGCGCGGTCACATGGCGCGCGCGCAATCGAACCAGGTGATTATCCGCACCAGTTCCGGCGGCTCCTACGGCGATGCCATGGAGCGCGCGGTCTATGGCCCCTTCACCGAGGCGACCGGCATTCAGGTCGTCAAGACGCCAAGCGACATGGCGCCACTGATCCAGTCCGTCAAGAACGAGCAGCCGCTGGTCGACGTGGTCGACACCAGCGAGGGCCTGTTGCAGACCCTCGCTGCCAACGACGTGCTGGAGCCGGTCGACTACAACCGCTTCACCATGTTCAGTGTCGACGACATCGGCGCCGATTCCGCTCAGGAACTGATGGTGCGCCGCATGGTATATGCCCGGGTGCTTGGCTACAGCACCAAGGCTTTCGCCGACGGTGCCCCCACGAGCTGGGCCGAATTCTGGGATGTCGAACAGTTCCCCGGCGCGCGTGCGATCTCTGGGCTTGACCTTAACATGCCCGATCTGGAATTTGCCCTGCTGGCCGACGGCGTGCCGATGGACGAACTCTACCCGCTCGACATTGACCGAGCGCTTGCCGCCTTCAGCCGTATCCGCGACGATATCGTAAGCTTCTACGACACCGATGCGATTTCGGCCAACTTGCTGTCGACCGGCGAGGTGGACATCGAGGCCATCGCCAACGGCCGCATCCAGCCGATGATCGACGAGGGCGGTGACTATGCGATCGAGTGGAATGAACACATGAAAATGCCGAGTGCCTACGCGATCCTGAAGAACCCGGTGAACCTCGAGAACGCGCACAAATTCATCGACTTCGCGCTTTCGCCCGAAACCCAAGCGCGTTTCGTCGAGGAGATCCCCTATGGCCCGACCAACCAGAAGGCCTTCGAACTGATTGCTCCTGAAATGGCGGCCAAGCTGCCCACCAACCCGGAGTGGAACGACAAGGGCTTCACCCAGAACGTCGCATGGTGGGGTGAGAACGCCGAGGCCGTGACCCAGGCCTGGAATACCTGGGCGGCGCAGTGAGCCCAAAGATGGACATGTCAGTGGCAGATACCGAGGCGGTGCGGGTGACCAAATCCGCCTCGGTCCACCTCGAGGCGATTTCCAAGTCGATTGGCGGCACCCGCATTCTTGCGGGTGTCGACCTCGACGTTAAGGCCGGCGAGTTCGTGACCCTGCTGGGGCCGTCGGGCTCGGGCAAGACCTCGACACTCATGGCCATCGCAGGCTTCGTGACGCCCGACGCCGGCCGTATCACGGTTGGCGGGCGCGATGTGACGGCGCTGCCACCGGGGCGGGAGCGTGACATGGGGATCGTGTTCCAGAACTACGCTCTCTTCCCGCACATGACGGTGGCGCAGAACGTTGCCTACCCGTTGAAGGTGCGCCGCCTCCCCCGGGCCGAGATCAACAAGCGGGTGGGGGAAGTGCTTAAACTTGTGCAGCTCGATGCGCTGGCACATCGCAAGCCCTCCCACCTCTCCGGTGGTCAGCAACAGCGGGTCGCGCTGGCGCGGGCGCTGGTGTTCGAGCCGTCCGTGCTGCTGATGGACGAGCCGATGGGGGCCCTCGACGTGCGGCTCAAGGAGGAGCTGCAGTGGGAGATCCGCCGCCTTCAGCGCGAACTCGGCGCAACGGTGATCTATGTCACCCACGACCAGAACGAAGCCATGTTGCTCTCGGACCGTGTGGCGCTCATGCGGGACGGTCTGATCGAGCAGTACGGGCCGGCGCAGGACCTCTACCGACGTCCAAAGACGCTGTTCGCCGCACAGTTCCTTGGTGATTCAAACCTGCTCACCGGGCAACTTCAAGATGGGACGCTCCGGGTGTCAGGCCGGTTGCTCGCGCTGGCCCCCGGTGCAGAAGACGGGCTGCAAACCGGCCAAACCTATGCCGCTCTGCTGCGTCCCGAGGCGCTTACCGCCACGCCGGCGGACGCGGTCGCGCACCCCGATGGCCGCCATGTTGACGGCGTCGTTACCGACATGGCGTTCGTCGGTCAGTCGATCCGCTACGAGGTCAAAACTGGGCTTTCGGAAGCCCCCCTGCTGGTGCAGCAGGTCGCGCGCGCCGCCCACGCACAACTTGCGCCGGGCACGTCAGCCCGCATCAGTTGGGACCCCGCCGACATTCACCTGATCCCCACCGGTGGCAGTGATGTCTGACGCAAGCCTTTCCCCGACCGTGGCCCCGCGACGGTTCCTCTCTTCGCTGGCGGAACTGCAGTGGCTCGGCGTCGCGGTGATCCTGGTGTTCCTGGGCGTCACCTTCATCGCGCCGCTTGCCAAGGTCCTTCTGCTCAGTGTCACAGGTGACGACGGCGGCGCGACACTTGAGAATTTCCGTGGACTTCTCGCCACCAGCAGCCTGCGGCCGGTGCTGTTGCAAACCGCCGTGACCTCGCTGGAGGTCACGCTTGCCTGCCTGGTTATCGGCTATCCGGCGGCGATCTACCTGTCGCGCCTGAACGGCTGGAGAGCGAGCCTCACCAGCGTTGCCATTCTCTTTCCATTCCTCACCAGCTCGCTGGTGCGCACCTTTGTCTTCATCGTGCTCCTGGGGCGTAACGGCGTATTCAACTCCGCGCTCGAATGGCTCGGGGTTCCCGGGGCACCGTTCAAACTGCTTTTCAACCAGATTGGCGTCGTGATCGGCATGACGTACGTGTTGCTGCCCTACATGCTGCTGTCGCTGATCGGCACCATGCGCAAGATCGACCACACGCTGCTCGATGCCGCCCGCAGCCTCGGCGCAAGCCGCGCGCGGGTGTTCTGGACTGTCTACGTCCCCCTCAGCCTGCCCGGTGTGGCGGCGGGGGCAATCATCACCACGATCCTCGGCTTCGGCTACTTCGTGACGCCGGCAATGATGGGCGGCCCGGGGGAACGGATGATTGCACAGATGGTCGAGCAGCGGATCCTGGTGATGTATGATCTGCCCGGCGCGGCGACGATCTCGGTCGTCATGTTGGTCATCGTTCTGACCACATACGCTGCGGCGGCCCGCTGGCTCGGACTTTCTCGACTGATGAGGCCCCAGGGATGAGCGACCGCATGACACCTGCCGCCCGTGGCGACCGCGTGCTGGCCGGATACGCCTGGCTCGTTCTGGCCCTTCTGGTGCTGCCGCTGATCGCGTTGATCCCCATTTCGCTCGGCGACAGTCCCACGGTCAGCGTGCTGCCCGACAAGCTCTCGCTGCGCTGGTATCGCGAGGTGCTGGGCGGGGCCGAGTGGCGTAGCGCCTTCTGGTGGAGCCTGGCGACGGCCTCCGTGGCCACGCTGATTTCCACCTCCATCGGCTATCTCGGAGCCTATGCCATCGTGCACTCGCAATCCCGCCTGAAGGGGATGCTGGAAGTGCTGATGCTGATGCCGATGATGGTGCCCACGGTCATCGTCGCCTTTTCAACTTATGTTCTCGCCACCTGGATGCCCGCGAATGCCACCTGGCTGATGATCTCGGTCGGGCAGGGGCTTCTTGGCCTGCCTGTCGCGACGCTCATCATCGCGGCCAGCCTGCGCGGGATTGATGGCACGGTGATCCGCGCTGCAGTCAGCCTCGGGGGCGACCGGCGGCAGGTGTTCGCGTTTGTCACCCTGCCCATGGCCATTCACGGCATCGTCTCCGCGGCCGCGCTCAGCTTTCTGATCGCCTTCGACGAGCTGCTGATCGCGGTGTTCCTGACCCGGCCGGGGATCGAGACTCTGCCGGTGCGGATCTACGACTCCGTGACGTACGAGCTGACGCCTGCCATCGCGGTGGTCAGTGTCTTCCTCATGGCCCTCGTCTGCCTGGCGATGTTGGCCGGAGAGGTGATCCGGCGACTGGCGGCGAATGCGGCGGTGAACGCGCCTCAATGACATTTCGGGCGTGCGATCGCGTACCGCCGCCCGGATTTTCCGACATATCAAAGGAGGCGAACTTGAGCCTGCTCACATCCGACGCCAGCGGCGTCTTCGTCATCTCCGTCACGCCGTTCCTGCCTGATGGCACCATCGATTTTGAAAGCCTCGACAGGGTCACCGACTTCTACCTCGAGCGCGGCGCAACCGGGCTGACCATTCTCGGCATGATGGGCGAGGCGCAGAAGCTGACCCAGGCCGAGGCCCGTACCATTGCCGAGCGCGTCATCGCACGGGCAGGCGACGTGCCGGTGGTCGTCGGCGTCTCCGCTCCCGGGCTCGCCGCGATCAAGGACCTTTCCGCAGCGGTCATGGACCTCGGTGCAGCGGGTGTGATGATCGCGCCACCCGGCAACCTGCGCACCGACAGCCAAATCGAGGCCTACTACGGTCATGCCTGCACAGCAGCGGGGAAGGGGACGCCGGTCGTGCTCCAGGATTTTCCGCTCTCTACCGGCGTACAAATCGACGCTGCGGTGCTGCTGCGTATCTTCGCGGCCCAGACCGATGTCGTGATGCTGAAGCACGAGGACTGGCCGGGGCTGGCCAAGGTCTCCGCCCTGCGCGAAGCCGAGGGTCAGGGCGCGCGTCGTGTGTCCATCCTCTGCGGTAACGGTGGGGTCTTCCTGCCCGAGGAGATGGCACGTGGCGCCGACGGGGCCATGACGGGCTTCGCCTTCCCCGAGATGCTGGCCGACGTCGTTTCCTGCGCAGGGCAGGGGCAGATGGACCGGGCGCAGGATGTCTTTGACGCCTATTTGCCATTGATGCGCTACGAACAACAGCCCGGCCTCGGGCTCGCCGTGCGCAAATATGTGCTCGCATCGCGTGGGGCCATCGCCTCTCCCGCATTGCGGGCCCCCGGTGCCGGGCTGGACAGGGCGGCGGCGCACGAGGTGGACCGCCTCCTCGCCCGCAAGGACAAACGACTGAAGGAGTTGGTGTGATGGACTACGGGTTGACCGGAAAGAAGGCTGTCGTTCTCGGTGGCAGCCGCGGATTGGGGGCAGCGTCGGCGCTGGCGCTGGCAGGCGAGGGCGCCGATGTGTTGGCGGTTTCGCGGTTGGGCACCGTGCCGCAAGGGGCATCTCCGGAAGCAGCCCCCCGGTTGTCAGGACGTGCCCTCGATCTCTCCGATACGAAAGAGGTGGACGCCTTCTGCGCGGAGCTCTCCGAGGCGGGCGTTTCGATCCTGGTCAACAATTGTGGCGGACCAGCAGCCGGCCCGGCGCGGGGACTGAAACCAGAGGCCTGGGCCAAGGCGTTCGACGCCATGGCCCTGTCCATTTTTTCGATAACCGAGGCCGTTCTGCCCGGAATGGAAGCGCAAGGCTGGGGCCGCATCGTGACCATCGGTTCGTCAGGCGTCCAGGCGCCGATCCCGAACCTTGCGCTCTCCAATGGGGTGCGCGGCGCCATTGCCGGCTGGTCGAAGACCCTTGCCCGCGAGGTTGCGTCCCTAGGGATCACTGTGAACATGGTGCTCCCCGGCCGGATCGCGACCGACAGGGTGGCGGAGTTGGATGCGATCAAGGCAAAGAAGCAGGGTGTTGACGTAGCTGACATCGAGAAAGCGTCCCGCGCTGCCATCCCGGCCGGCCGCTATGGCCGCCCCGAAGAGTTTGCCGCCGCGGTCGCGTTCCTCTGTTCCTCCGGCGCAAGCTTCGTCACCGGATCTATGTTGCGCGTCGATGGCGGCATGATCGCGTCCCTTTAGCTCGGCCCAAAACCACTCGGTCCGCTCTTGGGGGCGCGGACCGCACGCAGTCTCTGCCTCGGCGCCGTGCATTCGACTGCGGGCGCCGAGCGCCATGCGTCCATGCGGGGTAAACGACGGCCGTCGGTCTTGCGCTGACGGCGCGTCTGCCCCGCTCCGGAAATCCCCGCATTCATTGTTCAACCGCAAACTTCCGTCGGACGGCAGCGGCTAATCACCTTGGTTAGCTGGTCCACTTGGGCACCCTCAGCGGAATGAACGATGATCGGAACCTGTCTGCGCACCATCGCGTGTCTGTTGCTGCTGTGCCTCGCGGCTCCGGCAGATGCGGAACCCCTGATCGGTGACCTCCTCGACGCCGTCACACCCTCGGAAATCGTCCCGGACGCGACCTCATTCGGCGAGATGACCGAGGATGGCCTGGTGCCGGCGACGGCGGGTGACGACGTTTTGGGCTGGGCCTTCCTCACGTCGGATTTCGTGCCGACCACGGGCTACTCCGGCAAACCGATCCATATCGTTGCGGGAATTTCGCCGGACGCGGTTCTGACAGGGGCCAAGCTCGTCAAGCACTCCGAGCCGATCGTGCTAGTGGGCATCCCCGAAAGTGAAATCGTCAAGGTGATCCAGCACTACACCGGATTCGATCTGCACGATGTGTCAGGTCCGCGAGCGGCAGGTGACCTGGAGATCGTTTCGGGAGCAACCGTCACCATCATGGTGATCGACGACTCGATCTTGCGTGCCGGGGTCGCGGTCGCGCGCACCCTCGGCCTGCCGGGCTTTGCGGCTGAGCAGGCGGGCGGGCCGGAGCGCGAGATCGACCGGGAGGCGGGTGCCGTGACCGACTGGCAAACGCTTGCCGGCAACGGAGCGCTCCGGCAGATCTCTCTCGACGTCGCGGAGATCAACGCTGACTTCGCCGCCCTCGGCGATCCGCGCACCGAGAAGAACGCGGAGCCGGGTCCGGATACAGACCCGGTCGTCGCCGTCTGGACCGCCCTTGTCAGCCAGCCTGCGATTGGCCGCTCGCTCCTTGGCGACGCCGCCTATGCCAACCTGGAGAAGCGCCTGGACCCGGGAGACGAAGCCATCGCCGTCTTCGGCGCCGGTCGCTGGTCGTTCAAGGGGTCGGGGTATGTGAGGGGCGGGATCTTCGACAGGTTCCACCTGATCCAGGAAGAGGCCTCGTTCCGCTTCCGCGACCGCAACCACACCCGCATCGTTCGCGTCGCCGCCGACGGCGCGCCGGCCTTTTCGGAGATGGACCTTTTCATCGTCCCAGCCGAGGCCGGCTTCGATCCGGCAAAACCTTTTAGGCTCCAATTCCTGGTGAGCCGTGCCGTCGGGCCGATCGAAAAGACCTTCCTGACCTACGACCTGGGCTATGAGCTGCCCGATGTGTACACCCGCACGGTCGCGCCGGCAGCCGCGCCGGAAACCATCGCCGCAGCTACGGATTCTCAGGCCCGGGACGCCCTCTGGAAGCGGATCTGGCAGACCAAACGTATCGAGGTCGTCGTGCTCGCCGCCGCCCTCGGGCTGCTCACCATCATCTTCTTCTTCCAGTCGTTCGCGACGAAGAACGCCCGCACCTTCGACATCCTGCGCACCGCCTATCTCGTTTTTACCCTGGTCTTCATCGGCTGGATCGCCAACGCGCAGCTTTCGGTCGTGAACGTTCTCGCGGTGGCCAATGCGGTGTTCAGCGATTTCCACTGGGAAACCTTCCTGATGGACCCGCTGATTTTCATCCTTTGGTTCGCGGTCGCCGCTGCGCTGCTGTTCTGGGCGCGCGGCGCCTATTGCGGCTGGCTCTGCCCGTTCGGGGCGCTGCAGGAACTCACCAACAAGATCGCCCGCGCCTTCCGGGTGCCGCAGATCACACTTCCCTGGGGGCTGCACGAGCGGCTCTGGGCGGTGAAGTACATGCTCTTTCTCGGGCTCTTCGGCGTGTCGCTCTATTCGTTCGAACTCGCCGAACACCTGGCCGAGATCGAACCCTTCAAGACGGCGATCATCCTTAAGTTTGCCCGTCCGCTGCCATACGTGCTGATCGCACTTGCCTGCCTGCTGCCCGGTCTCTTCATCGAGCGCTTCTACTGCCGCTACGTCTGCCCGCTCGGCGGGGGGCTCGCGATCCCGGCGCGATTGCACATGTTCCAGTGGCTCAAGCGGTACAAGGAGTGCGGCAATCCCTGCCAACTCTGCGCCACGGACTGCCCGGTCGATGCCATTCACCCAACCGGCGAGATCAACCCGAACGAGTGCATCTCCTGCCTGAATTGCCAAGTGCTCTATCAGGACCATGCCCGCTGCCCGGTCGTCATCAAGGTCGACAAGCGGCGTGCGCAGGCCGCGGCGTCCGCCGCCTCGCTGGCTGCGCATTCCGAACGCCCGAACGTGGGCCATCCCAACCAGATCGCAAGAGAAAACAAACGGAGGGAATCCAATGACTGACACCCCCAACGGCATGACGCGCCGTGGTCTGTTCAAAGGCTCGGCAGGTGCCGCAGCACTGGCCGCTGTGGCAGGCACGAGCGGTGGACTCGGACTGATGGCCGCGCCGCGCAAGGCAGCCGCGGCCGGCGCCGCAATCGAGGTCGCACCGGGACAGCTCGACGACTACTACGGCTTCTGGTCGTCCGGGCAGTCGGGCGAGATCCGGATCGTGGGCGTGCCGTCGATGCGGGAGCTCATGCGAATCCCGGTGTTCAACCGCTGTTCCGCGACCGGGTGGGGCTCCACCAACGAAAGCCTGAAAGTCCTGACCGAGGGCCTGCTGCCTGAAACCAAGGAGTTTCTCGCCAAGCGCGGCCGCGTTACCTACGACAACGGCGACCTGCACCACCCGCACATGTCCTTCACCGAAGGGACCTATGACGGGCGCTACCTGTTCGCCAACGACAAGGCCAACACCCGCGTCGCCCGTATCCGCTGCGACATCATGAAGACCGACAAGATCATCGAGATCCCCAACACGTCGGATATCCATGGCCTTCGTCCGCAGAAATATCCGCGCACCGGCTATGTCTTCGCCAATGGCGAGCACCGTATTCCGCTGCCTAACGACGGCTCCGTGCTGGACGATCCGACCCAGTACCACTCCATCTTCACCGCCATAGACGGCGACACGATGGAAGTCGCCTGGCAAGTGATCGTCGACGGCAACCTAGACAACTGCGACGCCGACTATGAAGGCAAATGGGCCTTCTCGACCTGCTATAACTCCGAGGAAGGCGTGACGCTCGCTGACATGACAGCGAACGAGCAGGACTGGGTCGTCGTTTTCAACATCGAGGCGATCGAGGCCGGCGTGAAGGCCGGCGACTTCAAGGAGTACAAGGGCGTCAAGGTGCTGGATGGCCGGCGCGGCTCCAAATACACCGCGTACATTCCCATCTCCAACTCGCCGCATGGCTGCAACATGGCGCCCGACAAGCGGCACCTGTGCATCAACGGCAAGCTCTCGCCCACCGTTACCGTGGTGGATGTGACCAAGCTTCCGGACGTCTTCGACGGCGCTGAGCCGCGGTCGGCTGTCGCGGCCGAACCGGAACTGGGTCTCGGTCCGCTTCACACCGCTTTTGACGGAAAGGGCAACGCATTCACCACGCTGTTCCTGGACAGCCAGATGGTGAAGTGGAACCTCGAAGACGCAGTGCGCGCCTTCGCCGGCGAGGATGCCGATCCGATCATCGAGAAGATCGACGTTCACTATCAGCCCGGCCACAACCACACCACCATGGGCGAGACCCTGGAGGCCGATGGCAAGTGGCTCATATCGCTCAACAAGTTCTCCAAGGACCGCTTCCTGAACGTTGGCCCCCTGAAGCCGGAGAACGATCAGCTCATCGACATCTCGGGCGACGGGATGGCGCTGGTTCACGACGGACCGACCTTTGCCGAACCGCACGACTGCATCCTTGTGCGCGCGGATGTGGTGAACCCGGTTTCGATCTACGACCGCAACGACCCGATGTGGGAAGAGGCCCGCAAACAGGCCGAGGCCGATGGGGTGGACCTGGACTGGGGCGAGGACGTGATCCGCGACGGCAACAAGGTGCGGGTCTACATGTCCTCTGTCGCGCCAGCCTTCAGCCTCGAGAGCTTCGAGGTCAATCAGGGCGACGAGGTGACGATCTACATCACGAACATGGATGAAGTCGACGACCTGACCCATGGCTTCACCCTCGGCAACCATGGAGTCGCCATGGAGATCGGACCGCAGGCCACTGCGTCGGTCACCTTCACCGCCGACCGGCCGGGCGTGCATTGGTACTACTGCCAGTGGTTCTGCCACGCGCTCCACATGGAGATGCGCGGCCGGATGCTGGTCAAGCCAGTCGCGTAGGGGAGGGGGTCCACAATGCGCCTTCCGGTCCTTGCCCTGCTCCTGACGATGGTCCCGTCCGCATGTCTCGCGGCGACGATCGAGGTGCGGCCGGGGCCGGGGGCGCTGGTGCAGGCCATATCCGCAGCCCGGCCCGGCGATGAATTGGCCCTTCAGGAAGGTCTTTTCGCCGGGCCGGTGGTCATCGAAAAGCCCCTCACACTCACGGGCGCTCTCGCCAGGATCGAAGGTCCGGGCGAGGGCTCTGTCATCACCGTCACCGCGCCGGATGTGACCATCACCGGCGTCACGATCGCTGGCGCCGGCGCACGGCTCGATACGCTCGATAGCGGCATTCGCCTGATGAAGGGCGCCGATAACGCGCAGGTGGAGGGCGTCAGTCTCGACGGCAACCTGATCGGCATCGACGTCCACGGGGCGAAGAATGTCAGCCTCCGGGGCAACCACATAATCGGTCGCAATGATCTGCGCGTGCCCGAACGCGGACCCGGCATCTACGTCTGGAATTCCCCTGGCCTGACTGTGGAGGACAACCGGATTTCGAAAGGCCGCGACGGCGTCTTCATCACCACGTCCGACAAGGCCGTCTATCGCCGCAATACGTTCACCGACCTCCGCTTTGCCTTCCACTCCATGTACGCCAACCGGATCGAGGTCACTGACAACGTCAGCCGGAACAACGACATGGGGTTCGCTTTCATGTACTCGACCCGCCTCAAGGTCGAGCGCAACCTTTCCGATGGCGACACCAACCACGGGTTCTTCATGAACTTCGCCAACCGGGCGGACCTGGTCCAAAACGAGGTTCGGAATGGCGGCGAGAAGTGTCTCTTCATTTACAATTCGAACAACAATGACTTCGACGCCAACCGCTTCCAGGGGTGCGCCATCGGTGTGCATTTTACTGCAGGAAGCCAGGGCAACACGCTGAGTGGAAACGCTTTTGTCGGCAACCGGACGCAGGTGAAATACGTTGGCACGCGCTGGCTCGAATGGTCGGACGGAGGCCGCGGAAATTACTGGTCCGACCATGTCGCGTTCGACGTCAATGGCGACGGAACGGCCGACAGCCCCTACCGCCCGAACGACAGCATCGATCGGCTCGTCTGGTCGCAACCCATGGCAAAGCTCCTGATGGGCACCCCCGCCATGCAACTCATCCGCTGGTCGCAGTCGCGGTTTCCCGGCCTGCTGCCCGGCGGCGTGATCGACAGCCGTCCGCTGGTGTCGCCCGAAGGCGCCGGGGTCCCGACAGAGGAGGAACGGTCATGACCGACCCAATTCTCGATATCCGCAATCTCTCGGTCTCGTTCGGCAGGCTACGCGCGCTCGACGATGTGTCCTTCATGGTCGCTGCCGGTGAAAGGCTGGCGCTTATCGGCCACAACGGCGCGGGGAAATCGACGCTCTTCAAGGCGGTGCTGGGGTTCCTCTCTCCCAAGGCGGGCGCCATATCGGTTGCCGGACACATCCCTGGCACAGACGCGGCGCGGATCGCCATAACCTACCTGCCCGAAGTCGTCGCTTTCCCCCGGAGTCTCAGCGGGCGCGAAGTTCTGGCCTATTTCTCCGGTCTGAGGAACGCACCGAAGGCGCAGATATCGGATCTGCTCGACCGCGTCGGACTGACCGAGGCTGCCGATCGGGCGGTCGGCACGTATTCCAAGGGCATGCGGCAACGGCTCGGCCTCGCGCAGGCGCTGATCGGCGCGCCGCGGCTCCTGTTGCTGGACGAACCAACCAGCGGGCTTGATCCGGTCTCCCGTCACGACTTTTACGAAGTGATTGCCGAGGCCGCCGCCCGCGGCGCCGCGGTGCTGCTCTCCTCGCACGGGCTGGAAGAGATCCAGAGCCGCACGGACCGCGTGGCGATCCTCTCGGGTGGGTCCCTCCGCGCTGTCGGCACCATGGAGGACCTCGCGCGGGAGGCGGCCCTGCCGACAACGATCCGTGTCACCGCGCTGCAAGGCGAAGCCGACCGCCTCCACTCCGAACTCGGCGGCCGCCGGCTCAACGGTTGCCGGCTGGAAATCGACTGCACGCCCGAGGCCAAGCTTGCCCTGTTGGCCCGCCTCGGCACCCATCGCGACGTGTTGCAGGACATCGACGTGGCCGCCCCCGGTCTCGACGACATATACCGCCACCACTCCCGACGTAGCGACATGGAGGAAAGCGAATGACCGCCCGCATCGCCACGATATTCGCTCAGGAGTTCTGCATGGCCCGCCGCAACCTCTGGGTTTTGCTGGCCACCATCGTGCTCGCCCTTTTTGCCCTCGCGCTCGCATTTTTCGTCGCCGGTCAGGGTGGCGCGCTCGACGCCGACGTACTGACCCTCACCTCCGCCAGCCTCGCCACGTTGTCCGTCTACCTGATCCCGCTCATCGCATTGCTCATGTCCTACGACTCCTTCGCGGGCGAGATCGAACGCGGTGCGCTGGCGCTCACCTTCGCAACGCCGGTGCGTCGGTGGGAGGTATTCGTCGCCAAGTTCCTGGCGCAAACCGCGGCGGTCAGCGTCTCTATCGTGTCGGCCTACGCGGTGACCGGCCTCGCCGTCCTGCCGTTCCACGGCGCCGAAGCGGAAGGCATTGCCGCCTGGCTGCGCCTTATGGCGTCCTCGGTCGCTCTCGGGGCCGTGTTTGTGGCCGTGGGCCTCACGCTCTCGGCGCTCTCCAGTCGAACGGCCCGTGCCGCCGCCTTTGCTATCGGCACTTGGCTCCTCCTTGTCGTCCTCTACGATCTCGCGCTTCTCGGGGCGATCATGGCCTCCGGCGAGGGCACTTTCGCCTCTCACGTGTTCCCCTGGTTGGTGATGGCGAACCCGGCCGACGCCTTCCGTCTCTTCAACCTCGCTTCCCTCCACGCCGCGCCGGTGGCCGGCATCGACGGGCTCGCCCGTACCCTGCCATTCCCACCCGCCGCCGCACTCGGCGCGCTCCTGCTTTGGCTGGCGGCGACTATCGGCATCGGCATCGCCCGCACGAAAAGGATCGTCCCATGAACCGCATCGTCATGCCACTGGTCGTTGCGCTGGCACTTGCCGGGTGCAGGGAGGAGACCGCTGCCGTGCCAACTCCCACCCGGATGACGGACGAGGCGCTCGGCCATTTCTGTCAGATGTTCGTTGCTGACCATCCCGGCCCGAAGGCGCAGATTCACTTAAAGGGGTATGAGGCACCGCTCTGGTTCAGCCAGGTGACCGATGCGGTGTCCTATGTCCACGACCCCGAGCGGGACGGCGAGATTGCCGCGATTTACGTTTCCGACATGGGCCATGCGGAGAGCTGGGCGGTACCCGGCGCCGACAACTGGGCCGCAGCAGACACAGTGCGGTTGGTCATCGAAAGCGAGCAAGCGGGCGGTATGGGGCTGCCGGAGGCGATCCCGTTTTCCGACCCTGCAGACGCCGATGCTTTCGTGCAGGAACACGGCGGCCGGATCGTCGGTTTTACCGAGGTTCCGCAGTCCTATGCGCATCCTCAGATGGACACGATGAACGCGGATGCCATGAACGGGGGAATGCACTGATGCGGCTGCCCCTGTCCAGACGGCGATTCCTGCTGATGTCTGCTGCAGCCTGCGCGGCGACACAGGTCACCGCCGCCACGCCCACCGCCATCTGGCGCGGTCAGGCGCTTGGCACCCGCGCAGATGTGCAGCTTGTGGGCCTCGACCGGGAGGAGGCTGCACCGGTCTTTCGCGCTGTGGAGGCCGAACTCGCCCGCATCGACACGCTCTTTTCGCTCTACCGGACGGACAGTGCGATCATGCGGTTGAACCGCGAGGGCAGTCTGCCGGATGCACCGCCGGACATGCTGGCCCTTCTGACGTTGACGCGGTCGGTCTACCACGTGACCGAAGGTGCCTTCGATCCCACGGTGCAACCGATCTTCGCCCTCCATGCCGAAGCCGCTGCCGCTGGTCGCGCCGTGGACGCGGACGCGCTCCTTGAGGCACGCCGCCGCGTCGGCTTCGACCAGGTGTCGTTCGATGCGACCTCGGTGCGTTTCGATCGCCCCGGCATGGCAATGACGCTGAACGGGATTGCGCAGGGCTTCGCCACGGATCGGCTCGCGACTCTCCTGAAGGATTCAGGGCTCAGGGACGTGATGGTGAACGCGGGCGAGATCCGCGGAATGGGGAACGGCGGTGACGCGAAGGGCTGGCCGGTCCGCCTTCCCGGTGGACGCGTTTGCAGACTGGAGAACTGTGCCGTCGCCACGTCGGCGCTCTTCGGAACGCGTCTCGACCCGGTCCGGCAGGTCAGTCACATCTTCGATCCGTCGGGGAAGGACGTCACGTTGCGGACCGCACCCGTGACGGCATTCCACGAGAGCGCCGCCATTGCCGACGCCGCCTCCACCGCAGCGGTCGTGATGACCGACCGGCAACTCGCCCTCCTGAAACGGCTCGATGTCGACCTCGAGCTATAGGGCCGAGGGGTTGAGCGGGCCGCGCGGCAGCCGACGTGCCAATGGGAGGGCCGATGCGACACCCCGATCCCGAAAACCCGGATCTGCCACTCGCCACGTTGCTGGCGGAATGGCCCGGCTTGGCCACGGTGTTCTGGGAGCGACGCATGCTCTGCCCCGGCTGCCCCATCGCCCCGTTTCACACCGTCGCCGATGTCTGCACGGAGTATGGACTGAACGAGACCGAATTCCGCGCCGCGCTGATGCAAGCGATCCGGTCCGCCTAATGCGACGGAGCGACGTCAGCCGCGAGGCTCGCTGATCAGAACGAGGCGGTGCGCGTCGGTCACCACGATCCGCTTCCGGGTCGAGCGCACGATCCCATCCTTCTCCCAGGCCGAGAGCAGCCGGCTGACCGTATGCAGCGTTGTGCCTGTCATCTCGGAGATGTTGTTCCGGGTGACAGGAAACCCGATCGCGATCCCGTCCTCCGTCTTCTGGCCACTTTGGTTTACCATTCGAAGCAGAACGGCGGCCACCCGCTGCTCCACCGCCTGCGTCGCCATCTCGGTCAGTGTCGTCTGGATCTCGCCGAGGCGCTGGCCGAGTGTCTTGTAACCTTCGGTGGCGAAGCCATCATAAGCCGTCACGAACGGTTGCCAGAGGTGGACGGGCCAGGAAAGTGCGATGGACTCCGCCGCCGCCACAGCCGTCGCCGGATAAGTAGTGCGTTGCAGCGCGGGGGCTATTCCGAATAGCTGGCCGGGCGAGATGTGCAGAACGATGACCTGGTCGCCGCCGGGCGTAGAGCGGATCACCCTCAGATAGCCGTCGAGCAGCAGGAAGAAGCGCTCGGCGTCGTGCCCTTCGTGGAAGATTTCCGCGCCCTCTTCGTAGCGCCGCGACGTCGACTTATCGAGAATCTCACGAATCTGCCCACGGTCCAGCCGTGAGAAGGGCGGCAGGCCGGTCAGGAGGCTTTCGTCGAGTTTCTGCAAGACCTGTCCGCAAGTTTGAGTAAGAGCAACGTTCGCGCGGTGCTTCTACCGCAGAACGGGGGCGAACCGAAAGACGGGACACAACCCAAAGGAACCTATCATGAAGACACCGTTGACGATCGCCGCTGTTTTTGCATTTGCCGCAGGGGCTGCGAATGCGGCGACCCATGAGGTGCACATGCTCAACAAGGGCGAGGCGGGATTGATGGTCTTCGAGCCGGCCTTCGTAAGCGCCGAACCCGGCGACGTGATTCATTTCGTGTCGGTCGACAAGGGACACAACGCCGAGAGCATCGAGGGAATGCTTCCCGAGGGAGTTGAGGCCTTCAAATCCAAGCCCAACGAGGATTTCGATCTGACGGTAAGCGAAGAAGGCGTATATGGCGTGAAATGCACGCCGCATTACGGCATGGGCATGGTCGCGTTGATCAAAGTCGGCGAGCCGGTGAATCTCGACGGGGCGGCGGCCGTGAAGCAACGGGGAAAAGCGAAGGGCCGCATGGCGGATCTGATCGCGCAAGTCGAGTAGGCTGGCACGATCGGTTTCATGCGCGCGAATTTCATAACCCCGGCGATGCGTTTGAACGAGCGGAGGCACCGTTGACCGAGCGACGTGACTACAGCGGGCCGGCCCTGTTTTCCGGTGGCTTCCGACCATTCTTTCTGGCCGCGACCCTGTTCGGGCTCTGTGTGGTGCCGGTCTGGCTCTTCGTCTGGCGGGGCGACATCGCCCTTGCCGGGCCCTTTCCCGCCATCGACTGGCATGTCCACGAAATGATCTTTGGCTATGGCGCCGCGGTGTTGGCCGGCTTCCTGTTCACGGCGGTGCCGAACTGGACCGGCCGAATGCCTGCCCGCGGCTGGCCGCTTGCCCTGTTGCTCCTGTTGTGGCTCGCCGGGCGGATGGCTGTTTGGGGCGCGCTCGGCATTCCGGGCATTGGCGTCTTCTTCGTCGATCAAGCTTTCCTGCTCGCCGTAGTCGCGATGATCGTGCGAGAGATCGTCGCCGGCAGGAACTGGCGCAATCTCAGGGTCGTCATTCCTGTCGCGCTGCTGTGGGTGACGAACGTTGCGTTTCATTTTCAGGTGATGTCAGACGGATCGACGGAGGCCGTGCGCCGGCTTGGGATCGCCATCCTGGTCTTCCTGATCATGCTCATAGGTGGCCGCATTGTTCCGAGTTTCACCCGAAACTGGCTGGCCAAGGCGGGCATCCAGCGGATGCCGGTGCCGCCGAACCGCTTCGATGCGCTCTGTATCGCCGTCGGGGTCGTCGCGCTCCTGATCTGGAGCCTGGCGCCCGAGGCGGTGGCGACGGCCATCATCGCCAGTGTCGCTGCCGCGCTCCATCTGGCGCGTCTTCTCCGCTGGCGCGGCGTTGCAACCTGGCGGTCACCGTTGCTGTGGATGCTTCACGTGGCCTATCTGACGATACCGTTCGGTCTTCTCGCGGCCGCTGTTGCAGCGATGGGCTGGGTCGGCGCCAGTGTTCCGGTCCACGTCTTCGGGATTGGTGCGGTCGGAGGCATGACCGTAGCCGTGATGATGCGGGCCACAATGGGTCACACGGGGCGCGCGCTCTCCGCCGGGCCCGTGCTGACGACGGCATTCGCCTTCGTCCTTGCAGCTACGATCACGCGTATCGCGGGAACGATGGAATTTTGGCCAGGTGTCGACGGTATCTTGCTTGCGGGCGTCTTTTGGACGGCAGCTTTTGCGCTCCTCGTCTTTCGCCTCGCGCCGTGGCTTTTGCGGGAAAAGGAAGCCCGGCGCTCACCCAACGGCCGCGCACCTGCTCAATAGATCGAACTGGGTACGACGCGGGGAGGATACCGCGCCCAGGAGGCAATCCACGGGTTTTTGAAATAAGGATGGTCCGCGCCGAGTGGCGCGGACCGGATTTGGTTTGGTATCAGCGTACGATGGTAACGATGGTCCGGCTGGACGGATCGACCACTGCCGGCACGCCATTCACATAGAGATATTCGTACTCGGCATCCGGCACCGGCGTGAGGACGACCTCCTGCGGGACGGTGGCGCCGACAACGACCTCGCCGTTGAGATAGATCGGCTCGACCGGATTCTCCCGGACATAAGTCACCACTTCAGGCTTGACGTCCACCGTGGAACCCGCGCCGCTGCCGATCACGCCGCCCGCAACGGCCCCGATGGGGCCGCCGACGATGCCGCCCGCAATGGCGCCCATCGTACCGAGACCGAGCACCGGTTCGAGCTTGTCCTTTTCGATGACGACCGTCTCGACGGACAGAACGCTCGGGTTTTCGGCCACGATGACCGGTGCACCCTCATGCTCGGAGCTGAGGTACTCGGAATAGACCCAGCCGGTTTGGCCCCCATGGGACACTTCGCACCAACTGGCTTCTTCCGCACAGCGGAGCACGTCCACGGAATCGCCCGACGCGATAACGTCAATGATCTCCGCCTGACCATTCGGGTCAGCGCGGAAATTGAGATCGGTGGTCGCCGTCGCCGCAACCTGCGCGGCGGCCGCGCCGGCGGTGAGGAGAGAAAGAGCGGTGGTTCCGATGATAAAACGCTTCATGTGACATTTCCTTTCCAGGTACAAACATCTTCGTTTTTCGATATTCGGTTGCTTCCGACATCGCCGGATGTGTGAGGAAGAATGCCGATCCCTCCATTTCGTTCCGGCCCCTCAGGTCGGCACCGGGGGGCATCACTGCCGGTGCGCAGATAACGGCCCAACAGGGGCGAGGGGCTGGGCGGAAAGTGGCTGTGTTCCATGTCAGCTTCGCAACATATTGTTCTCTGTTTGAACGAAAATCTCCGCTCTTGCACAGAAAGCGACGAGGTCGAAACTGCGCATTTCACAGCAGGGAAAGGGGCCGCTGAACCGTGCCCGAACGACTGTGGTCCCGGCTTATCTGACCGCTCACAGGCTGGGCCTGTTTCAAGCGGAACGCTGGCGCCGCGAGACGGCGACGCTGTGATCTGCTGCACCCGGAACGTCGGACACCGGTACGGCGCGGGATAGGCACGGCATCGATTCCGTCTGACGGCATGAGAAAATGCTTGCCTGCTCAGGTGCCGTCCGACATGAACGTTGGCACCCCGTCAGCAAACCGACACTGTGATGTCCCAGGTAGCGCCGGCCCGTGCCCGGTCCCTCGAAAGTGACATAGCCGGCGAAGACCGCCTCGGCCGGGCCCAATCAACGGGACCCGAGGAGCGGCGCCTGGATCGTGAGTCACCCGACACATTCTTGCGGGTGAACGCTGCCACGTGGGCGGCCATCGCCGTGGTAACGACGCTCCTCCGGGTGGTGTTCTACGACAAGCTGGAGACCTCCTTTTTCCTGATGCTCGTACTGGAGCCAGCGGGCTTCACCTACACGTGGCTGCTGCACCTCATCTATCGGCGGTTCGTCGGCCTGCCGCACCGGGTTGTGCTCGTCGGCGTTCTCGCCTGCGTGTTGAGCCTGCTGGGCGGGTTTGGTCAATCTTTCCTCGCGGATACGGTCCGGGACATTACCGATGGCCCCATTCGCGATGGGTATGGCACGCCCTTCATGGCGGCGTTCTTCTACGTTCCGGTCTTCCTGGCCTGGTCGATCGCCTACTTCTGGATCGGCGCGCGCTCTGCGGCGCGGTCGGAGAGCTTGCGCCGGAGCCAGGCCGAAACGACCGCCTTGCGAAGCGAGTTGCGGTTTCTCCAAAGCCAACTCGACCCGCACTTCCTGTTCAATGCGCTCAACACCATTGCGGCCGAGATACCGGATCGTCCTGACACCGCATTGGAGATGACCCATGCCGTCGCGTCCTATCTCCGCATCGGACTGGAGTGCGACGGGAATGAGGTGTGCCGGCTGAGGACGGAGTTGGAACACGTAAAGGACTTCCTTCGAATCCAGGAGTTGCGGTTCGAGGATCACCTTTCTTGCCAGATTGATGTGACCGAAAGTGCGTGTGAAACGCTCGTTCCCTGCTTCATCCTCCAAGGCTTTGTCGAGAATGCGATCAAGCACGGTTCGCGCGACGAAAATGGATTGCTCGTGGTTCAGGTGCAGGCCGACCGCGAGGGGGACGTTCTGGCGATAGAGGTGACGAACCGCGGGAGCCTCTATCCTCTCGATAAGCTTGGAACCGGCGTTGGGATCGAAAACACCCGCCGGCGGCTCGAGATAGCCTATGCGGGTCGTCACGATCTCGAGATACGGCAGCAGGGCCCCGAGGTTTTGGTGCGCCTTCGCCTGGAGGGCGCGCCGTGCTTCGTGTGATCGTTGTCGACGATGAACCCCCCGCACGCCGCGGGCTTCGGCGTCTGCTTGACGCCCATGGGGATGTGGAGATCGTGGGAACGGCCGAAAGCGTGGCAGAGGCCGCGGAGGTTTGCGACGTGCAGCGGCCCGATCTGATCCTGCTCGACGTGACCCTGGTAGACGGGGAGGGCTTCGACCTGCTGGACCGTCTTAGCCCTATGCCTCTCATCGTTTTGGTGACGGCGAGCGCGGCGCATGCCATTCGAGCGTTCGAGGTTGGGGCGCTCGATTTTCTTCTGAAGCCCGTTGCGCCCGAACGTCTGGCGCTGACGATGGACCGGGTACGCAATGCGCTGTCCGGCGAGGGTGGGCGCGCCATCGCCGAAGGGGGCACGATGCAATCGGGTCGCATGGTGATCTCTGAGGGGGGGAACACCATCATTGTGTCCTGCGACGAGATCGGCCTTTTGAGTGCCGATGCTGATTTCACGCGCATCCTGCTTCTCAACGGCCGCGATCACCTGGTCTGCCGGCGGCTCGGCCAGTTCGAGGACGACCTGCCATCGCCGCCTTTCGTCCGCCTCGGCCGCTCGCTGATTGCCAACCTTAGCCACGTGGACCGCATCGAGGCACGTGGCAGCGGCGGATCGCTGCTGCATATGAACGGCAACCGCCGGCCGGTTGCCTTGGGCCGGGCAGCGACACAGCGGCTCCGCAAGGCGGTTGCCGGCCTCTGAGCGGGGCCTCCGGGGCGTGCTCCGGCCGTTCATCGAGTTTTCCGACAGGTTCATCGAATAGCGTTTCGCCGCCCACGGGCGTGGCCAATAAGCTGCCGCAAACCCCTTTTTAACGAAACTGTTCTGTCCGTGAGGTCAATTCGCATGATCCGCCGTCCGTCTGCCGCTCCCATGTCCAGCCTCTTCAAGGCGAGTGTTTCGACCCTCGCGTTGCTTCCCGTTCTGGGCTGGCCGGTTGTGGCTGCGGCACAGGTCTACAACTGCCCCAACGGCACAACGTCCGACGGTGGCGCATCCTGCACCATTCCGGCGGGGACCACGACGAGCGGTGCGCGGGTGAGATACAACGCCCCGAACGCAGACGGCGATGAGAGAGGCGACGACGCCGGACCCTATTCGCTCACCAACAACGCGGACATCTCGTCCCACTCTTCCGGCCAGTACTCGGCGCTGGAGGTCATGCTGCGCGGCGGCTTTGGCTACAGCGCAAACAACACGGATGCGACGGCGAGCGGCGACGGCGGCGATATCACGATCTCAAACTCGGGCGCGCTGACGCTCGATCGGCTGGAGTTCAACACCTCCGCTGGGAATGGGGCGCAGTCGGGGATCTGGGACGATCAGGGGATCGTCTATGGCCTTTTCGGCGCGGCCGTCGGTCAGAACGGCGTCGACGCCGTGTATGAAGAGGTGGGTGGCAGCGATGGCGGGCGGGCCGGTGATGGCGCAATCGTAACGCTCACCAACACGGGCAGTATCGCACTGACAACGACCGGCTCGGTCGCGTCCGATGCGTCCCGTGTCGGGGCGATTGCGATGTTCGGCAGTTCGACTGGTGGAGCGGGCGGCGATCTGGACAAATCGACGGACAGCCACAAGGGCGGCGCCAGCGGCGACGCAAAGACAGTGACCATTCGGAACACGGGCGCGGTCACGGTGGACGCCTCGGCCAATCCGGTTCAACTGGCTGCCGGGATCTATGCCGAGGGTCTGTCGGGCCAGGGCGGCGAGACGGGCGCCAAGGGCGGCAATGGCGCGCTGATCAACCTGACCAACGACACCGGCGGCACGATCCGTGTCACGAATGGTTCCAGCGAGGGCAGTTCGGCCTGGGGCATGTACGGTCTCAGCCATGGAGGCTACGCCGACAATGCCGCAACGGAGAGTGGCATTCCGGGCGGCGACGGTGGCGGTGGCAAGGCCATCACGCTCACCAACAACGGGGCGGTTACGCTCACTGCCAGCGGCGTTCTGGAGGCGGAGGATGAATTTGTCGACCGGTCCAACGGGGGCGAAAGCAAGATCCCGAACGACTACATTCCCGGTTTCGTGTGGCAGTCCGGCGGGATTGTCGGCGTCACCGTCGGTGCGGCGGCGGCGGCTTCCGACGACGGAAGCAGTTCCTGCGGCAGGGACGAGAGCACCGATCCCTGCGGGGGGCACGGCGGGAATGCCAGCACGTTGGACGGCAAGACCCTGGCGGCCTCCACCGTCCAACTCAGCGAGAATTCCACAGTTGAGGTGAGTGGTGACAACCTGATCGGCGTCGGCCTCTACGGCCAGGGCGGCGACGGCGGCGCCGGTCGAGGGAGCGACCATGACGGCGGTGACGGCGGCAGCGTCGGCGACTTCAACGTCAACATGGACCAAAATTCGCGGATCACCACCGATGGGCTGAACGGCCACGGGCTCGTCATTCATTCCGAGGGTGGCCCTGGCGGGCCGCTGTTGGCTGCGAGCGGCATCTTCGACTTCAGCTCCGACCGCGCGGGTGAGGGCGGGACGGGGAGCCACATCCGGATGAAAGGGCCGCAAGGCTTGAACGGGCCGAGTGCCGTGATCACCACCAAGGGCGACAGGTCCATCGGTGTGGTGATGCAGAGCTTCGGCGGCACCGGCGGCGGCACGGAGAACAACTACGTTGTGTTCGACACCGAACCGCCGAATGCCGGCAACGGTGGCGCGCCGGGTGGGATCTTCATGAACGGCGAAGTCGATATCACCACCGAGGGCGACAATTCCCACGGCATCCTTGCCCAGTCCATCGCAGGCGATGGCGGAACCCTCGCCACGAGCGAGGGGCTGATCGCTGTTGCGGGCTCAGGGGGCGACGGAATGGCTGGCGGTTCAGCCTCGGTCTACCCCTGGGGCAATATCGTGACGCAGGGCGAGGCCTCGATAGGGGTTGTCGTCCAGTCCATCGGCGGTGGCGGCGGCGACGTTTATGGCGACGGGTCGGGCACGGCCGGCGTCGTCACTATCGGCGGCCAGGGCGGCGAAGGGGGTGATGGTGGGCAGGTGGGGCTGGAGACGGTGCCCAACAGCTCCATCACCACGTCGGGCGATTATGCGTTCGGCACGCTGCTGCAATCCATCGGCGGCGGGGGCGGCAATGGTGGCGCTGTCTTCAACATCACCGCTCGGGTGCCGAACGTGGCAGTGGGCGGCGATGGCGGCGTCGGCGGTAACGGCGGCAAGGTGAACGTCACGACCTATGAGGACGACAGCACGTCGATTTCCACGTCCATCACCACAGCGGGCAGCAAGGCGCACGCCATGGTCCTGCAATCGATCGGCGGCGGCGGCGGCGCGGGGGGCGATGCGCGTAGCGACAGCCTCGAGATCGGCTCCCTGGCCGCCATCGCCATGGCCGGCGGCGGAAATTCAGCCGGCAACGGTGGCGAGGTAGACGTGGACCTCAAGCGGCTGAGCCTGACGACCACCGGCGATACGGCTCGCGGGTTGATCGCTCAATCGATCGGCAACGGGGGCGGAACCGGCGGCGCGGCCAGTGCTCTGAACGTGGGCAAAGGCATCTCGACGGCCGTTTCCATCGGCGGGCAGGGCGGCGAGGGCGGGAACGGCGGCCCGGTCAACATCGATCTCTCGAAGCTACGCATCACCACCGGCATTGAGGGCGACCCGGACATCGCTACGTTCGGAACCGGGATCGTCGCCCACTCCGTTGGCGGCGGTGGCGGCACGGGCGGCTCCGCCACCGCAGGGGCGCTTGCTCGGCAGCTCAAGATCCCCAAATCTGACGTCACCATCGCAATTGCGGCCTCGGTGGGCGTGGGCGGCAGCGGCGCCAATGGCGGGGACGGGGGGCCGGTGACGTTGACGCTCTCCGATACCCAGGTCACCACCCATGGCGACACCGGTCACGCCATCCTGGCGGAATCCATCGGTGGCGGTGGCGGTGCCGGGGGCGATGCGACCGCCCATGCGGTCGCGGTCTCGCTAAAGGAAAAGATCAAGGAAAAGATCAAGGACATCGGCAAAAAGCCAGACGGAAAGCCGTCGGCCAAGAAGCCCACCATCAACACCAGCATCTCCGCGGCTGTCGGTGGATCCAGCGGGGCCGGAAGCGATGGCGGAACCGTCGATCTGACCCTTTCGGGCGGCACTCTGCTGGAGACCTTCGGCCCATCGGCCAACGCCATCAATGCCCAGTCGCTCGGCGGTGGCGGCGGTGACGGAGGGGTGGGGTCCGCCAGTACCAGCAAGTACGGCGAGGGCATGGGCCTCAAGATGAGCATCGACGTGGGCGGCAGGGGCAATTCCGGCGGCAACGGCGGGTCGGTCAACCTGACGACGGCCTCCGATACGGTCATCACCACCCACGGCGACACCGCGCGCGCGATCGCCATACAGAGCGTCGGTGGCGGCGGCGGCACGTCGCAAACAAACTCGGTCAGTTTTTCCTCGCCCCTCACGGACAAGTTCTTCAGCACCGTCAGCAAGGGCGTGCTGAAGGCACCCCGCTTCACCGTGGGCGTCGGCATGACCGGCGGGCAGGGCGGCAACGGCGGCACCTACGGCGATCTGTCCTTGGACGGGAGCGTGCTCACGCTCGGCGCGGACGCGGATGGGGTGCTCATCCAGAGCATTGGCGGCGGCGGCGGTGCCGGTGGATCGTTCGGCGGTGGCGGCAGCGAGGAGGACGAGGACGGCGGCATCGTCAAGAAGACCATCGATTTCGGCCTCGAGATCGTAGAGATCAAGGAACAGGTCGAACGGCCGTGGGCAGCAAGCTTCCTGGCGGGCGGTGCGGGCGGCTCCGGCGGCAATGGCGGCAACATCTCGCCAGGCGCGAACACCCTGCACGGTTCCGTGGCGACGTACGGCGACTATGCCGACGGCGTCGTGCTGCAATCCATCGGCGGCGGCGGCGGGACCGGCGGCGTGGCGGTTCCGAACGACTCCATCGGAATCCTCGATCTGTCCTTCCGCACCGGCGGCGCGGGCGGGGACGGCGGAACCGGCGGGCAGGTCAATTTCGGCCTGGCCAGCGATGCCGACGTCAGCACCGCCGGCTACGGAGCACACGGGCTCGTCATGCAGTCCATCGGCGGCGGCGGCGGGATGGGCGGCACCGCGTCCCGGTCGGTCGCCAGTCTCGGGCTGAATGCCGACGCGTCCGACGAGGAAGCGGGCGAAGACGTCGAACCGTACGATCCCCATGAGAATGGAGAATACACCGACCCGGCGATCATCCGGCTCGGCATCGGCGCAAGCGGAGACGGCGGCGCGGGAACGTCTGGCGGCGCGGTCACGCTCACCTCCGCTGGCGGCAGCCGCATTTCCACCGCTGGAAATCACGCCTTCGGCGTTCTGGCGCAGTCGGTCGGTGGTGGCGGTGGCGCGGCCGGGATCGGCACGGCGCCCCTGACCGGTGCGGAACTGGCCGCCGAAACCTTCGAGGACGACGACGTCGTGGAGGCCATCGTCGATCTGTTCAACTATGATTTCCGGGGGGCGCACCTGGACTTCATCAACGGCGGCGATGGAGGGCGCGGCGGTGCGGGCAAGTCCGTGGACGTCTCCGGCACCTACGACATTGTCACGGCCGGAGCGCGCAGCTTCGGCATGATTGCGCAGTCGGTTGGCGGCGGCGGCGGCGTCGGCGGGCTGGAAGGCGTGGGCCAGATGTATCACGGGGCCGTCGGCACCGTCGGCTATGGCTCCGGTGTCGACGTGACGCTCGATAAGGCCAGCACCATCGCGACCGGCGGTATCGGCGCCCATGGCGTTATCGCGCAGAGCGTGAGCGGCGGCGGCGGCACCACGGCGGCCACCATCGCCTATGGTTCGGCGCTGCGCAGCGTGGATCGCGACGACCCTGAGGACGTGGCAACTGCCCTGAGCTATGCCTTCAAGCTGGGCGGGGACTACGCCACAGTCTCTGACTCAGACTACGACGCGCAGACCTCCGGCGACACGCCACCATCGTCCACGCTTGTCGCCGATGGCGTGATCGACACCTCGGGCGACTATGCCTATGGCGCTGTGAGCCAGGTCGTTCTCGGTGGCGGCGGTACGGTTTCCGTTACCCAGCCGGAGTATGACCGCACCAAGGGGGCGGTGCTCGATCAGGGCGTGGTGACGCTCGGCGCGGAAAATACGTTCGGCGACGGCTCCACATTCAACGGCACCCCGGCCAACCTCAGCCAAAGCGCCGGCTCGCAGCTGGTGACCCGAGGCGCGGGCGCACGCGGCCTCGTTTCGCAGTCCATCGGCGGCGGCGGCGGTGTGATCGCCGGCTTCGAGGAAGCGCAGCGCGCCAGCCTGGGAGAGACCGATCCGGTCGAACTGACCATCGACGTGCAATCCGGGGCGAGCGGCGACACCTTCGGGCAAAGCAAGCTCTCCATCGCGGGCGACGTCGTCACCCTCGGCGCGGATGCTGATGGAATTGTTGCTCAGGCCATCGGCGGCGGCGGCGGCATTGCCGGGTCGGCGGGTGGAGCCACCGCCACGGCAGATGCGTCGGGAACGGTCTCGGCCGCCGGGCCGGTCACAGTGACCGGCGACGACACCGACTATGCTTTGACAATAGAGCTTGGCGCAAAGACCGGCAGCGGCCGCGGGGGGGAATTCGCGACAGGCGGCGCTCAGCCCCTGTTTCATGGCTCGGTCGCCACATACGGCGACTTTGCGGAGGGATTGATCGTTCAATCCATCGGCGGCGGTGGGGGACTGGCGGGCTTGTCGTACGATCCCACCAGCGATGCAACGGCTGATCTGTCCATGCACGTGGGAGCCAGTGGCAGCGCGAGCGGCGGCGCCAAGGGGGTCGATGTTGCTCTCAACACCGGCGTAGACGAGGGCATCGTAGTTTCGACACAAGGGTACGGCGCCAGCGGGGTGGTGATCCAGTCCATCGGCGGCGGCGGCGGCATCGCGCAAAGCGGCGCCCGCAACGCCAATGCTCTGCGTGGCGCGACCATGGTGAACGGGGAAAAAGGCCAGGGCATCTGGCTCGGCGGCGATTACTCCGGCTCGGTCAGCGGCAACGACGCCCAGGGTGCCGGCGGTGGCGCGCTTACCGTCGACGGTGGTGGTGTGTCTATCGCGACGCGGGGCGACGATGCCTTTGGGCTGGTTGCGCAGTCCATTGGTGGCGGCGGCGGGCTGGCGGGCGTTGGGTCGAGCCTGGTGACGGATCAGGGCGAGCCGGGGAGCTACAGCCTCGACTATGTGATCGGTGGCGCGAAGGCGAGTGGCGCGTCACTGAGCGCGGTGGGTGCAGACAGCGTCGCCGTCGCGCTGGATTATTCGTCCATCGCCACCGCCGGCGCACGGTCCTTCGGGCTGGTGGCGCAGTCCATCGAAGGGGGGGGTGGCATCGCAACCGGTGACAAGTCCGGCATCCGCGGCATCGAGTTCAAGGGCTTCAGCGGTATCGACGGCAAGTACGCGGAGTCCGGAGATCTCAGCATCATGATGCAGAGCACCGACATCGGCACCACCGGCGACGGCGCCCATGGTGTGATTGCCCAAAGCATTGCGGGCGGGGGCGGTATACTTGGCGATACGACCGCAGCGTCCGGGACGACTGCCAGGGTCTACGGGGACGACCTGAGTGCCTACACAACCGCAGGCAATATCGTCATGGAACTCGACGGGTCGATCCGGACCTCCGGCGACGGGGCGCACGGCGTCGTGGCGCAGTCGATCGCCGGCGGCGGCGGCATCGGCGGTGACAAGGACGGCGTGTTCTTCGGCTCCAATGCCTTGGAGGACAACGCCGGCCCGGTCCTCAACACTGGCGGCTCCATCATGATCGACTCGTTCGGGACGATAGCCGCGACGGGCGAAAATTCCGTGGGCCTGTTCGCACAGAGCCTGGGCCAGTCCGACCGCGGCGCGGTGCAAATATCGGTCTCGGGCGACATTTCTGGCGGCACGGGCGGCGAAACGGCCAACGGCATCTTCGTCTCCGGCGGGATCTCGGGCACGAACATCGAGAACAACTTCATCGCCGTCGCTTCGGGCGGGTCGGTGAGTGCCGCCTCCGGTCACGCAATCCGGTACGAAGGCAGCACGTCCTCCACCTCCAGCGGCATGGCCGTGAGCAACAGTGGCGTGATCGACGGCGACGTCGTGGGATACTACGCGAACGGCGATGCCATCCTTGAGGGGGATGGCGGCACGGCCGCAAAGCGCGCCCTTGCCTGGCCCAAGCGCATCGCTGCGCTTCGCCTGAAGAATAACCGCGATGGCGTCCTGACCGGCGCGCGGCGGTACATGGCCGATGTCATCAACCAGGGCACGCTAATCGTCGGCGAAGAGCGCGGCATCGACCGGCTGAAGGTCGCGGGAGATTTCGCCCAGGGCGGCCGTGGCCGGACGATCGCTGCCGTGCACTTCGCGGAAGGGACTGGCGACGTGATCCAGGTCGACGGCACGGCGGCGCTCGCGGGAACCATGGGCCTGCGCCTCAAATCGATCGTCAAGGGGGGCGAGGTGACCGTGCTCACGGCAGACCAGGGCATTGATGGCCTCTTTGGCCGCCTGACGCCGGAGTTGTTCCAGATCGAGCAGAGCCTCACCGACACGGACCTGACATTGCGGGCTACTGGATCGCGTTTCGCCGAAGCCGCCCGCGGGCTCGACGACCGGGAGCGGGACGTGGCGCGGTATCTGGACGACGTTTTCGAGGCGGCCGATCCGTCCTTCGGGACATTCTTCGCGGGGTTCGAGAGCGAAGGGCTTGCTGCAACCGCCGGATCGTTCGGCGATACGCTGCTGGACCTGTCACCCGGTGCGTCGCTCGTCGGCGCAGCGGCCAACGTGGAGCTGTCGCGCGGGCGGTTCGATGCGCTGTTCGGATGCGACTATGCGGCTGGCGCTCAGGTGGACACCACACGCCCCTGCATCGAGCTTCTGGCCTCGCGGCAGTATTTCGACCAGGATGGAACGGACAGCCTCTTCGGCTACTCGGGCGGTGTCTCGACCGGCGGCGTCGCGGGCCGGTTCGCGAGCTCCGGCGACTGGAGCTTCAGTGCGGCCTTCGGTGTCGAGACCTCGGATTTTAACGGGGAGGGCAATGGCGTGACCTCGGACGGCGACGGGGTCTTCGGTGGCGTCGCGCTGACCCGAGACTTCGGCCCACTGGATCTGTCCTTCGGCGTCGCGGCGAGCCGCAGCAGCTTTGACGTGCGACGGCCAGTCAATGTGGCCGGAGAAGGCGGCACCGCGAAGGGGGACTACGACACCGGCAGCATCGCGGGCCGTATCCGGGCAGCCTATACGATGGACCGCGGCGCGACCTACCTGCGGCCGATGCTGGACCTCGACGTGATCCACGTCACGGCGGACGGGTATACCGAGAGCGGGGCAGGCAAGCTCAACCTCAAGGTGGACGACAGCGAGGAAACGATCTGGCGCCTCGCCCCGGCGGTGGAAGTGGGCGGCACCTACGCCCTTGGCGGGGACCGGACGCTCAACGCCTTCGCCCGGGCTGAGGTGAGCTTCGCGAGCGAGGACAGCTTTGACGCCACGACCCGCTTTGCCGCGGTCGACCCGAACTGGGGATCGCTCGATACCGGCATCGCCCTCGCACAGACTGCGGGCAGGCTGTCGTTGGGTGCACGGATCATGGACGGCGAGTCCTTCTCCGTCGACGTGGGCTACGATGGAACGTTCTCCAGCGATTTTACGGCCCATTCTGCCCAAGTTGGGATGACGTGGCGGTTTTGAGCGGTAAAGTGAAGGGACGGCCGCGGTTGGGAAGGACAACCTGCGGCCGTCGCGCGATTGAACCTGACGACATCTGGAGACCGGCATGACTTTGAACAGCGGGCGAGGCTTGCTCGCCGCCCTCGGGCTTCTCGCCATGGCTGGCAGCCTTCCCACTTTTGCCATCGCCCAGCAGGCCGGGCAGGAGGGCACGCCGCAAGCGGTTCCCGTCGTCGTGGCCCCGGTAGAGATGCGGCCCGTGGCCGGGGCGCTCGACGTGGTCGGCAAGATCTCCGCCATTGACCGGGTCGACATTCAGGCGCGCGTCGAAGGCTTTCTGCAGGACGTCTCCTTCGAGGAAGGCGGCACCGTGGCCGAAGGCGACGTGCTGTTCCGCATCGAGCCGGACGAGTTCGAGGCGGCGGTCACGCAGGCACAGGGGCAGCTCGACGCCGCCGTCGCCCAGCAATCTCTGGCGCAAGTGCAACTCGACCGGGCGCAGCAGCTCCTCGACAAGAAGGTGGACAGCCAGATGACTCGGGATCAGGCAAAGGCTGCCTACGATTCCGCCGTCGCCGAGGTGAAAGTGAGCGAGGGCGCCCTGCGGTCGGCGCAGATTAATCTCGGCTACACCACGATCACCGCGCCAGTGGCGGGCGTGGTCGGTCGGGCGGCAATCACCAAGGGCAATGTGGTCGGCCCCGCAAGCGGCCCCCTGACCACCATCGTCAGTCAGGACCCGATCCACGCCCTGTTCCAGATCAGCGAGACGGACTTCCGCAATTTGCGGGATCGCGCTTCTGCCGATCCGGACAACGTGAAAGTTACCGTCGGGTTTTCGGACGGCACCGAATACGACCAGACCGGCAGCATCGACTTTATCGACGCGACGGTGAACCAAAGCACCGACACGATCCTCGGCCGGGCACAGTTCCCGAACGCGGACGGTGTTCTCAGGGACGGACAACTGGTGCGGGTCAAGCTGGAGAGCGGCACGCCGGAAGAGCGGGCGCTGGTTGCCCAAGGGGCGATCATCGCCGATCAGGGCGGGCTTTACGTCTTCGTCGTGGAGGATGGAAAGGCAGCCCGCCGGACGATCAAGATCGGCAATACCGTCGACACGGATGTGGTGGTGCGTGACGGGCTCGCAGAGGGGGACATGGTGATCATCGACGGGCTGGAGCGGGTGCGCCCCGGCGCGCCGGTTTTGGCGCAGCCGGCGCCCGATGCCGCGTCGTCCGGACAAATCCCCGCCGCGGAGACGGAGGCCGATGCGGCTCCCGCCGCTGCCGACGACAAGGGGTAATCCATGCTCTCCGCCATCTTCGTCGACCGCCCCCGCTTCGCCCTCGTCATCGCCATTCTCACCACCATCGCCGGGCTTCTGGCGCTGATGACGCTTCCGGTGGCCCAGTATCCCGACATCGTACCGCCGCAGGTCCAGGTCTCCACGGCCTATCCGGGCGCTTCGGGAAAGGTGGTGGCTGAGACTGTGGCCCAGCCCATCGAGGCCAAGGTCGTCGGTGTCGACAAGGCGATCTACATGAAGAGCGTGAGCGGCGACGACGGCAGCTACACACTCACCGTCTCCTTCGAGCTCGGGACGGACCCGGACATCAATACCGTCAACGTGAACAACCGGGTGCAACAGGCTCTCTCGCAATTGCCCGACGAGGTTCAGCGGGCAGGCCTAGTGGTAAAGAAGAAGTCGTCCGCCCTGCTTGGCGTGATTGCGGTCTCCTCGCCGGAAGGCACCCACGACCCGCTCTTCATCTCCAATTTCGCCACCATCAACCTGCTGGACCAGATCCGCTCCATCCCCGGCGTGGGCGACGCGACGCTCTGGGCGGCGCAGGACTATTCCATGCGGGTTTGGGTGGACACGGACCGGCTGACGACTCTCGGACTGACGACCAACGACCTAATCGCCGCCATCCGAAGCCAGAACGTGCAGGCGGCGGTCGGCCGGATCGGCGCAAGGCCGGTCAACAACGACCAGCGGGTGCAACTGAATATCCAGACCAAGGGGCGGCTGGCCTCGGTGGAGGAGTTCAACGACATCGTCATCCGTACCGGCGACGACGGGTCTATCCTGCGGCTGGGCTACGTGGCGCGGGTGGAACTGGGCGCCCGCAATCTCGACCGGGACACGACGCTGAATGGCAAACCCGCCGCGGCCATCGCCATCTACCAAAGCCCGGGCGCCAACGCGCTGACCACCCTCGACGGGGTGCGGGAGAAGGTCAGCGAGATAGCCAAAACCTTCCCCGGAGATATGGAATGGAAGGTGACCTACGACCCGACCAAGTTCGTGACCGCCACCATTGAGGAGGTGCAACGTACCCTGATCGAGGCCTTCGTGCTGGTCGTCCTGGTGGTGTTCCTGTTCCTCGGCAACCTGCGCGCCACCCTGATCCCGACCATCGCCGTTCCGGTCAGCCTCATCGGCGCCTTCGTCGCGCTGAACGCGCTCGGCTATTCGGCCAATACGGTCTCACTGCTGGCGCTCGTGCTGGCCATCGGCATCGTGGTGGATGACGCCATCGTGGTGGTGGAAAACGTGGAGCGGGTCATGGAGGAACGCCCCGAGCTTTCCCCGGCCGACGCCACCAAGCTTGCGATGCAGGAGATCACGGCGCCCATCGTTGCAATCACGCTTGTCCTGCTCTCTGTCTTCGTGCCCATCGGGTTTATTCCCGGCATCACCGGTGAGCTCTTCCGGCAGTTCGCAGTCACCATCGCCTTCGCCATGGCGATCTCGGCAATCAACGCTCTGACGCTTTCGCCCGCTCTCTGCGCCCTGCTGCTGAAGCCCCATCACGGGCCCCGGCGCGGTGTGATGGCCAAGATCTCGCGCGGGATAGACGGCATTCGCAACGCTTACGGATCGACTGTGGCGCGGCTGGTTCGGATCTCTGTCATCGGCCTGGTCCTGGTGGCGGTGGCCGGCGCGGCGATCTGGGGCATGCTCCGGGCGACGCCGACGGGGTTCTTGCCGAACGACGACCAGGGCGCGTTTTTCGTGGTGATGAAACTGCCGGCCGACGCCTCTGTTTCCCGCACGGCGGACGTGGTGGCGCAGGCGGAACAGATCATCCTGCAGGATGAGACTGTGGCGGACGTCACCTCGGTCGTTGGGCTGAACTTCATCGACAGTTACAGCCAGGCCAACGCGGCCTTTTCGGTAGTCACGCTCAAGCCGTTCGACGAGCGCCTTGGCGAAGGGCAGGGTGCTGCGGATGTCATCGAGCGGCTAAGCAAGGAACTTGCCGGCCTGCGCGGCGGGATCGCGGTGCCCATGGCGCCGCCGCCGATCATCGGACTCGGCACCGGCGGCGGTTTCACCTACATGGTGCAGAACGACCGCGCCGCGGATCCGCAGACCTTCGCCCAAGCGGTTCGCGGACTTGTGATTGCGGCCAACCAGGTGCCCTATCTCCAGCGGGTTTTTTCCACCTACTCCCCCAACAACCCCTCAATCTACCTCGATATCGACCGGGACAAGGCGCAGCTCCTCGGGGTGAACGTCAGCGATATCTTCCAATCGCTCCAGGCCGTCCTCGGCGGCTACTATGTGAACGATCTGAACCTCTACGGCCGGACATGGCAGGTCCAGTTGGAGGCGGAAGCCGCCGACCGCGATCAGATCAGCGATATCTACCGCATCCACGTCCGCAGCGCGAAGGGCGACATGGTGCCGATGCGTTCTCTGGTCACCGCCCGGCTGGTCACCGGGCCGCCCGCCATCATCCGCTACAACAACAGCGAGGCCGTCTCGGTGCTCGGTGGTCCGGCCCCGGGCGTGGCGTCGGGCACCGCACTCCGGGCAATGGAAGCGGTCTCGGCCAAGACGCTGCCCCCCGGCTTCTCCGGCAGTTGGACCGACACCGCCTACCAGGAGAAGAAGACCGAAGGGACATTGCCGGTCGTTCTCGGGCTTGCGGTGCTCTTCGCTTTCCTCTGTCTCGTGGCCCTTTACGAAAGCTGGACCATTCCGATCCCGGTCTTGCTGTCGGTCTCCATCGGGGTCGCGGGCTCGTTCGGTGCCTTGCTCCTGACGGGCCTACCGCTCGACCTCTACGCCCAGATCGGCATGGTGGTTCTGATCGGCCTTGCCGTGAAGAACGCCATCCTGATCGTGGAGTTCGCCAAGGAGCGCCGCGACGCCGGCGTACCATTGCGCGAGGCAGCGATAGACGGTGCTCGGCTGAGGTTCCGCCCGGTCATCATGACCTCGCTTGCCTTCATCCTGGGGCTCGTTCCTCTGGTGACAGCCGAGGGCGCGGCCGAACTCGCAAGGCGGGCGGTGGGCACGCCGGTGTTCGGTGGGATGATCTTTGCCTCGGCCCTGGGCATCTTCGCAATCCCGCCCCTTTACGTGGTGTTTCAGTCCATGCGGGAGCGTGTGAAGCGACGCGGCGCGGGAAAGTCGCCGGCGGAGGGGAGTCTGTCCGACCCCGCCGAATGACGGCTCGGACGGGGTGAGCTTTCAGGGCCCAGTGGGCCCGCACGATGTGGCCGACCCTGTGTCTGCGCGCCTGGGTTGACCTTAGGCGCGCGCTTCGCCGTTGGCATCGTCCCCCCGCAGCCCCGTGGCGTGCATTCGGTGTTGTGGAGGCTCGGTCACCGGATCATACATCGGGCATGGAAGAGAGTCTGTCGCTGCAAATTGCGTTGCCGGTCTTCAAGATCGCGGACGGTGTGCGGGGGATCAGAACTGGGGCGACCGCGGTCGCCGCCGCGCAGCGGACACGTTCTGCGATGGATGTCAGGAGAGATACATCCTGCGAGAGCAGATCGGCGACGCCTCCCGCGTCGTGTCGCAGAGACGCCGTGCCAATCCGTCGGAGGCGCGCGCAAGTCCGCGTGCCCGCTGACAGGTCGTATAGGAAGAGAATAGTCACATGAAAGTACTCGTAATCGGCGCGGCCGGTATGGTCGGGCGCAAACTTCTGGAGCAGGTCGCGGCATCCCCCGACGTTCTCGGAGGCGATATCGACGCGCTCACGCTCGTGGACGTTATCGAACCGACGGCGCCCGAAGCCTTGGCCAGTGTCGCCTCCTGCAAGGCCATCGACCTGTCGACTGACGGCGCTGCAGCGTCCCTCATAGCGGGCCGCCCTGACCTCATCTTCCACCTTGCCGCGGTGGTGTCCGGCGAAGCGGAAGCGGATTTCGAGAAGGGGTACCGTGTGAATCTCGACGGCGGCCGCGCTCTGCTTGAGGCGATCCGCCAGGAGGGGCAAAGCGCCCCCTATCGTCCACGGCTCGTCTTCGCCTCGTCGGTTGCAGTTCTGGGGGCGCCCTTCCCGGAGAAGATCGGCGACGAGTTCTTCGCGACGCCGCTCACCAGCTACGGGACGCAAAAGGCCATCATGGAACTCCTGCTCGCAGACTACGCGCGGCGCGGGTTTCTCGACGGTATCGGCATCCGCCTGCCCACCATCTGCGTGCGCCCCGGAAAGCCGAACGCGGCCGCGTCGGGCTTCTTTTCCAACATCATCCGGGAGCCGCTGTCGGGCAAGGAGGCCGTTCTTCCGGTCGATGACAGCGTGCGCCACTGGTTCGTCAGCCCGCGTTCCGCAGTTGGTTTCTTCACCCATGCTGCCACGTTGGACCTCTCCAAGGTCGGCCCGCGCTGCAACCTGATCATGCCGGGCCTGTCCGCCACCGTCGCCGAACAGATCGCGGCGCTGGAAACGGTCGCCGGATCGAAGGCCGTCTCGCTGATCCGCCGCGAACCTGACCCGGTGATCGAAGGCATCGTCGGCAGCTGGGCGCGCGACTTCGATCCGAAGCGGGCGCTGGAGTTGGGGTTCACCGCCGAGGACGACTTCGAGGAGATCATCCGGATTCACATCGACGACGAACTGGATGGCAAGATCGGAGCCTGACAGTCGGCGTCGCGCCCACGCAGGTGCATCAGTCCCCGTGTCAGTCGAGGGAGATGACCAGTCCGTCAGTGCAGCTCCCGCCGATCCGGAAGAGTCCCCGTTCGGGATTTCATTTCCCCGGCGGGGTGAATGAAAAAAGGGCGCCGCGATGCGGCGCCCAATCCGAAGGCGAGATGCTTGGCCCTTGGCTAGCGCCCGGCACCCGTCCCGCCACGTCTTCGGCGAAGTGCGTGCCGGATCGTGAAAAGCACGGACCGTAGGTCAGTTCCCTTTCTTGCAGTCGCCTTTTTTCCCATCATCACAGTTTGCGCGCTTGCCTTTGCCGGACTTCTTGTCGTCCTTCTTCGAGGCTTGCTTCTGCTGGTTCTTATCCTGCTGTTTTTTCGAATTCTGTTTGTTGTTGTCAGCCTTCTTGCCACCCTGCTTCTGGGCGTCGTTGGCCTTCTTCTTCTGGCTGTCGTCGGCCTTGTTTGCGCTTTTCTTGTTTCCGCCGTCGTCTTTCTTGGCGGTCTGTTCAGTCTGTTGGCGCTTTTTCGTATCGGACGCGGCCTGCTGTTTCTTGCGGTCGTCGTCTGCGGTCTTGCGCTGCTTGTCAGCTTCGGTCGAGACCTGCATTTGCTGCTTGTTCTGACGGTCCGCCTCCTGTTGGCGACGTTCCCGTCTTTCCCGCCTTTCCTCGGCCGCCTGCTCTTCAGCCCGCGCTTGCCGGCGCGCCTCGCGTTCGGCCTCACGCTGTCTCTCGAGCTGGCGCTCCTCCCGCCGGGCCTCGCGTTCGCGTTCCGCCTCGCGCTCATCCAGACGCTCCGCCTGATTGCGCCGTTTCTCCCGCAGGCGGTCGGCTTCGCTCTCGGCCTCGCGGGCTTCTTCGCGCGCAGCCTGAATGGCCTCCCTCTGGCGTGCCACGGCCTGCTCTGCTTCGCGCTCGCGCTTGCGAAGGGCCTTCAGCCGGTCTTCCCGGACGTCAGATTGATGATCGAGCCATTTCAGGGCCTGACGCCGCTCGTCCAGACGGGCACGCTCCACGTCTGCATCGCGCCGCCAGCGACGGGCCTCGCGGTCGTAATACCGGTCGCGTTCCTGATCCCAGGACAGGCGTTGCCCGTCGTTCGTGTAGCGCGGCCGGGGATAGAAGCGGCGATCGTTCCAGTCGATCGTCTGGCGCTGTTTCCAGTAATCGTCCCAGCCGTCGTCATCATCGTCGTCGTCGTCATCATCGTTATTGAAGAGTTCGTCGACCAGAAGGGCGGAACCAAAGCCAAGCGCGCCGGCGACAATAGGATTGCCGAGCAGGCCACCAATACCCGTTCCGGTCCCGGTGGTGTATCCAGTATTGTATCCGGTGCCATAGGTCGTTCCGCTATTGTAGCCGGTGCCATACGTGGACCCAGTGGAATACGGAACGTTCTTGGTGCTGTAGGTCGTAACCGGGTCATAGCTCGGCACGTAGACCACTTCCGGATTTGCGGGCCGGATGTAGATCTGTTCGTCTTCCTCTTCGACGACCTGCGCCTCGTTGGTCTCCAGGTTGCCGATTGTCTTCGCCTCGGCGCGCATCCGCTGCACGGCCGTCAGCACATCGTCTTCCTGATACAGGATCGCGTCGCCGAGCGTCTTGGTCCAGTCGAGATCCTCTGCCATCCGTTTCAGGACGGTCGGGAAGCCGGAGAGCAGAACGACCACGCTCGGGTCCCAGGTCTGTTCCTGAAGTGCCGTGCTGAGTTCGGCGTCGGACATGTACTCGGTCTGGGTCAGAAGCCGGTCGGCCTCCACCACGTCCGACGGAAAGGTCGACGCGACGAGGATCTGCGCCAACAGGGGATCGGGATAGAGAGCGACGGGCGCCACGATGCGATCCAGTTCGCTGGCCGTCATCGGCAGCACGGCGGTCGAACCCGCCACCTGTTGCAGTTGATCGGCATAGGGCGAGTTGCTGCCCTCCAGAATGGCCTTGATGCGCGCGGCGGAGTCCTGGGCGTTATCTGGCCTTTGAACTGGGCGGAGGAGCGACGTGCCCTCCTGCGCGGCCGCGCCATTGGCGGCCAGCACCATTATCAGTGTCGCAAGAAACTTGGAGCGCATGAATAAACCTCCTCCATCCGGCATTTCCTCTAGGGCTAGCCGAAATGATCCAATGTTCACTAGTCACGCTGAAGTATCTAGGCTGGCGTTTTCGGTTTGCAATTTCGTCGGCGCAAGCCAGCGCGCGCCCCGAACCAGCCGAATGGCACGGGCGTTCTGGCTGCGGCTCGTTGAAGCAATCCCAACGAAACACGAGGGCAGGGACGGCGGCGATGCTAATCCATTCGCCCTCAAGGGTTTTCGGGTGCTCGGAGGGTGCGCAGAACGTTGCGTGTCGCTTCGACGAGCGGCCCATGGGTCTCCGAGAGGATCTCCACCCGGTCGAAGCGTTTGGGGTCCTTGTTGACGGCCTCCCGCAGGGCCGCGCCGAAGGCCATGCGCAATTCTGTGCCGATGTTGAACTTGCAGATGGCGGAATTCTGCGCCAGCGTCCTGCGCTGCGCTTCCGGCACGCCGGAGCCACCGTGGATGACGAGCGGAACGTCCGTAACGGCCTCGATCTCCCGAATTCGCCCTTCGTCCAGCATACCGCCCCGGTCCTGCTGGAGGTGCACGTTACCGACGGAAATCGCCATGGCATCGACGCCCGTCTCCCGTGCAAAGCGCGCGGCTTCCTCCGGGTCCGTGCCGGCGGACGCCTCTCCGCCCGAATATCCAACAAACCCGATTTCGCCCTCGCAGGAGACACCCGCGCCATGCGCAAGTTCGACCACGGCTGCCGTATCCGCGATGTTCTGTTCGAGCGGCAGGCGGGAGCCATCGAACATCAGCGAGGTGAAGCCGCTGTCCAGCGCGATCCTGCAGTCCTCCATGGAATAGCCGTGGTCGAGATGCGCAACCACGGGCACCGAGGCGCCCTCCGCCAGGTGACGGAACATCTTGCCGAGGATCGGCAGCGGTGTGTATGCGCGGCAGCCCGGCCCGGCTTGCAGGATAACGGGCACCCCCTCTGCCTCGGCTGCGGCCACGTAGGCGCGCATATCTTCCCAGCCCAGGGTCACCAGTCCGCCGACGGCGTACCCCTGCTTCAATGCGGGTTGCAGGACCTCTGCGAGGGTGGCCAACGTCATTTGAACTTCGCCACCATGTCCTTGATGCCGGGGATCGTTTCGATCTGGTAGGCATGCGTGGGTTGAAAATACTGCACCAGCGGGCGCTGGCTCAATCCGCCCAGGATCGTGAAATAGTACATCTCGTAGCCCGGGAGAACGCAGCAAGGGTGGTACCCCTTGTCGATCAGGATCGTGGACCCGTCGACGATGTGATAGGCGTCTCCGGGCTCGTTATCGACACGTTGCATCATTTGCACCCCAGAGCCGTGATTGGGCCGGAAGCGGAAGTTGTACGTCTCGTCGTGTCGGGTTTCCTCCGGCAGGCGGTCCGTGTCGTGCTTGTGCGACGGGAAACCCGACCAGCCCCCCTGGCCGACGGTAAAGAGTTCGGAGACCAGCAGCCGGCCGACCTTGCCATGTTGTTTCTGGCCGAGGATGTGTTTGATCTTGCGATGGGTCTTGGTGTCGTCGGAGCCGTATTGCACAACGTCAAGGGCGTCTGCCCGCACGTCGAAGGGGTCCAAGGTCTCGTCGAACCTGGCACCGGCGACGAAGACTTCCGCAGCATCCGAAACACAAACGATCAGCGCCCTCGCGCCGGAGGGAACATAGACGCCCTCCGGCTCGCCGTCCCAGACATCGCGGCTCCGGTTGCCGAGAGCCGCGAAGCGCGCGCCCTCGATATCGACGTCCACGGTGCCCGTTGCCGGAACGATGCACGTCTCGTAGCCGGGGACCTGGTACTCGAAGGCCTCGCCCGCCTTGAGCTTCACGATATTGAAGTAGTTGAGCGGCACCCGCGGATCGTCGGCATCGACGATGGGCGCGTTGGCGTTGTCAAAGGGGGGGATGTGCATGTGGGCTGCTCCGTTCGGGCCGGTCAGACCTCCGTCGGGCCGGGGTGATTGGCAAGGAAGTCATCGAGTTGTGCTGTGGTGGGCATGGCGGGCGCGCAGCCCGGCTGCGAGACGACGATGGACGCGCAGGCGGACCCGCGCAGTACGGCGTCGCGCAGGTCGCGCCCTTCGGCGATCCCAGCCAGCAAGCCGGCCATGAAGCTGTCGCCCGCGCCATTGGGCTTGACCGCCGTGACGGGGTAGATGCCGGTGCGGATCTCCTGTCCGTCCGCCAGCGTCACGGCCCCCTCCTGACCCATCTTGTAGATCACGATACGGCCCGGTTTGGAGGCGAGATCGCGGGCCTTGTTCAGCCCTTTGTCCCTGCCGCCGGCCATGAATCCGAATTCCTCGTCATTCCCGACGATGAGGTCGCTCTGCTCCCCGGCGCGGGACAGCACCTCTTCGGCGACGTCCGGCGAGGGCCAGGAATAGGGGCGGTAGTCGATGTCGAAGATCCGCGGAATGCCCGCCGCGCGCGCATTCTCGAAAGCGCGAAATGTCGACCCGCGCGAGGGTTCGGCGGCGAAAACCGTGCCGGCGGTGATCAGCGCGCCGTAGGCACCGTAGTCCACCGCGTCGACGTGATCCGCCGTCACCTGAAAATCCACAGCGTTGTTGCGATAGATGCAGAGCTGGAAGTCGTCCATCGTGCTTTCGTACACGGCGAGGGAAATACGGTATTCCCCGTCCAGAACCCGGAGATATTGGGTGTCGACGCCGTAGTGCTTCAGCCGGTTGGTGCAGAACCGACCCACGCAGTCGTTCGAGACCGCCGTGACCAGCGCCGATTGTGCGCCGAGCTTGCAAAGCCCGGCGCAGATATTGGCCGAGGAGCCGCCAAGGTCCGAGCGGAAACTCTCCGCCGCTTCGGCCTTCGTGCCCGGCGGGTCGGCAAACATGTCCATGCCGGCGCGTCCGAAAACCACAAAGCGGTTCTTGCGAATCCCGTCGATCAGCGCGCTCATCAGACGCCCTGCCTCTGCCGCACGCGGGCCGATTCCCAGTCGTCATGAGCCGCGCGCACTTTTTCGCTCTCGCTCACCTCGGGGGTGCCGCATTCCCACCAGGTGTGACCGCGGTCGGTCCAGGCGTCGTAGGCGGCGACCTTCATGCAGATCACGCAGGTCTTGTCGGACGCCTTCGCCCGCTTGAATGCCTCGGCCAGTTCCTCGGGGTTGGCGACCGTCTCGGCCGATGCGCCCATGGCCGCCGCGTGGGCTTCGAAATCGACGTCGAATGGCTCGGGAATGGTCGGCGCGTCCTCGTAGAGACAGTTGTAGCTTTCGCTGCCGACGTTGTTCTGCAGTTTGTTGATGACCGCCCATCCGCCGTTGTCGAGCACGAGGACGATCATCTTCTTCCGGGTCAGGACCGAGGAATAGATGTCGGAGTTCATCAGCATGTAGGCGCCGTCGCCGACGAAGACGATCGTGTCCTGATCCGGCTCCCGCTCCTCCTGAGCGATGCGGGCGCCCCAGCCGCCGGCGATTTCATACCCCATGCAGGAGAAGCCGAACTCGACATCCACTGTCCCGATGTCCAGCGTCCGCCAGTTTGCCGTGATCTCGGCGGGCAGCCCGCCAGAGGCGGTCACGATCCTGTCGCGCGGATCGCACAGATCGTTCACCACGCCGATGGCTTGGGCGTAGGAGTTGGGCTTGTTTCCATGGGCGACGTTTTCGGCAACATAGTCATCCCAATTCCGGCGTTCCTCCTGCGCCTTGCCCACCCATGCCTCGGGCGCCTTGTAGTCGCCGGTCGCCAGGAGAAGCGCTTCCAGTGCGCGCTTTGCGTCGCCCACCACCGGCAGCGACAAGTGTTTGCCCGCGTCGTGACGCGCCGCGTTGACCGAGATCAGCTTCGCGGCTTTGGAAAAGGCCGTCCACGATCCCGTGGTGAAATCCTGCAACCGCGTGCCGACGGCCAGTATCACGTCCGCCTGCTCGGCGATGGCATTGGCGCTGTCGGACCCGGTTGCGCCGATGGGGCCGATATTGAGCGGATGGGTCGCTACCATGTTCGCCCGTCCGGCGATGGTTTCCACCAACGGGATGTGGCGCGCCTCGGCGAACGCGGTCAGTTCGGCCACGGCGCCGGAATATTGCACCCCTCCGCCGGCAATGATCATCGGCCGCTCAGCGGATTGGAGCAGGGCTGCGGCATCGGCGATCTCGGCGGCGTCTGGCGTGACCCGACGGATGCGGTGCAATTTCTTCTCGAAGAACGCCGCCGGATAATCGTAGGCCCACCCCTGCACATCCTGCGGCAGGCCAATGAAGGCGGGCCCGCAATCGCCCGGATCGAGCATTGTGGCCAGAGCGGCCGGCAGGGACTGGATCACCTGGGCGGGGTGGGTGATGCGATCCCAGTAACGCGTGATCGGCCGGAAGGCATCAGTGACGCCGAAGGTGGGGTCGTTGAAGTTCTCCATCTGCTGCAACACCGGGTCCGGCAGGCGCGTGACGTAGTTGTCGCCGCACAACATCAGCAGTGGCAGCCGGTTGGCGTGCGCCAGGGCCGATGAGGTTGCGAGGTTCGATGTGCCCGGGCCGGCCGACGCGGTACAGAACATGAACCGGCGGCGCAGCCAGGTCTTTGCATATCCGGCGGCGGCGAAGCCCATGCTCTGCTCGTTTTGCCCGCGATAGAGCGGGAGCACGTCACGGTGATTGTAAAGCGCCTCTCCCAGGCACGTCACGTTGCCATGGCCAAAGATGCCGAAACCGCCGCCGCACAGACGGTATTCCGTGCCGTCGATCTCGATGAATTGGTTCGCCAGCCAGCGAACGATGGCCTGCGCGGTGGTCAGGCGGAGTGTGCCCTCGCTCATCACGGTCGGTCCTTCCTCTCGTCCCTCGCGGCGCACTCGAAGCGATCACCGCTTGCGTAATCCCTATTCCGAGGATACTAGTTTTGCAACCGGTTGCAAATCGTATTTTGGGGGAGGGCATCGCCATGTCCGAGATCGGTATCGGCATCGTCGGGGGGGGCTACATGGGCAAGGCGCATTCCGTTGCCATGGCGGCGGTCGGCGCTGTTTTCGACACCGGCCTGCGCCCGAGGCTGGAAATGATCGCCGCCAGTTCCGAAGACTCTGCAGAGCGTTACCGGCGATCCTTCGGCTTTCGGCGGGGCACGGGCGACTGGCGACAGCTCGTGGACGACCCGGACGTCCAGGCCATCGTGATCGCCACTCCGCAGGCGCTGCACCGCGATATTACGGAGGCCGCTTTCGCGCGCGGTAAACCGGTGATGTGCGAAAAACCGATGGGGGCCTCATTGGCCGACTCCGAGGCGATGGTCGCAGCCGCCGAGGCCAGCGGCGCGGCCAATATGGTCGCCTACAACTACATCCGCACACCGGCGAGTCAGTTTGCCCGCGACCTCATCGCCGACGGCGAGATCGGCACGGTGACGTGGTTTCGCGGCGAGCATACTGAAGATTTCTATGCCGATCCGTCAGCCCCGGCCTCCTGGCGAACATCCGGCGAGGCCAACGGCACCATGGGAGACCTCGCGCCGCACATGATCAACGCAGCGCTGGCGCTGATCGGGCCTGTGACGTCGCTGATTGCGGAGGTCGAGACCGTCCATTCCGAGCGGCCGGGTGGCAAGGTGGACAATGACGACCAGGCGCAGATCATGTGCCGATTCGCGAACGGCGCCATGGGCCAGATGCATTTCAGCCGGATCGCGACGGGGCGAAAGATGGGCTACGCCTACGAGGTTCACGGCACCCGCGGCGCCATCCGTTTCGACCAGGAGGACCAGAACGCCCTCTGGCTCTATCGCGCTGACGGGCCGGAGGCGGAGCGGGGGTTCCGCAAGATCCTGACCGGCCCGGAGCACCCGGACTACCTGCCGTTCTGCCAGGGGCCGGGGCATGGCACCGGCTACCAGGACCAGATCATCATCGAGGCGCGCGACTTCCTCCGTGCCATCGAAACGGGCGAGTCCGTCTGGCCGACCTTCCGCGATGGTCTGGCCGTAAACCGCGTCGTCCATGCTGCAATGACCTCCAGTCGTGGCAAATGCTGGCAGGACGTTCCCACTGATCCGAGTAATTGAAAGGCTGGGAAAATGACTATTCGCATTGGCAATGCGCCTTGCTCCTGGGGTGTCGAGTTCGCCGACGATCCGCGAAACCCGCCCTGGCGGAAGGTGCTGCAAGATTGCGCCGAGGCTGGCTACAAGGGCATCGAATTGGGGCCCGTGGGCTTCATGCCGGAGGATCCCGCCGTGCTGGTGGAGGCGCTGGCGGAGCACGATCTGGAGCTGATCGGCGGTGTCGTCTTTCGTGCCTTCCACGATCCGGCGCAATGGGACGACGTGTTGGACGGCACCCACCGCACCTGCAAGGCGCTCAACGCGCACGGGGCGAAACATCTGGTGCTGATCGACTCGATCTCCGAGCGCCGTGCCCCGACCGCCGGTCGCGCAAACGAGTCCGAGCAGATGGACGCGGCCGAATGGAGCGCTTTTAGCGACCGGCTTGCCGAAGCGGCGCGGATAGGAACCGAGGACTACGGCCTGATCGTGGGGATACACGCCCATGCCGGCGGCTTCATGGACTTCGAGCCGGAACTTGAGAGGTTGCTTAACGAGGTGGACGAGAAGATCCTCAAGATCTGCTTCGACACCGGCCACCATTCCTATGCGGGCTTCGACCCTGTGGCCTTCATCAAGCGTCACATCGACCGCATTTCCTACATGCACTTCAAGGATATAGACCCCACTGTGAAAGCCGACGCGATCGCCAACCGAACAGGCTTTTACGATGCCTGCGGGCAGGGGATCTTTTGCAAGCTGGGACTGGGAGACGTCGACTTCCCGGCGGTGCGGCAAGTGCTTTTGGATGCGGGATTCGACGGATGGTGCACGGTGGAGCAGGATTGCGACCCGACGCTCGATGTCACCCCGATGGCGGATGCCCGCTACAACCGCGAATACCTCGAATCCATCGGCTTCAAATAAGAGGACTCGAAAGATGACGAAACTGAAATGGGGCATGATCGGCGGGGGTGACGGCAGCCAGATCGGCCCGGCGCACCGTCTCGGAGCACAGGCGGACGGGCTGTTCGAATTTGCCGCCGGCGCGCTGGATCACCGCCCCGTAGAGGGTCGGGCCTATGCCCAACGTCTCGGTATCGCGGAGGATCGCGCCTACGGAGACTGGCGGGAGATGCTCGAGGGGGAGCGTGACCGAGCCGACCGCATCGACCTGGTCACCGTCGCCACGCCGAATTCGACGCATTTCGAGATCACGAAGGCCTTCCTTGAGGCGGGTTTTAACGTTCTCTGTGAGAAGCCGATGACTCTGACGGTGGAGGAGGGCGAAGAGATCGTGCGGGTGGCCGAAGCGTCGGGCAAAATTTGCGCGGTGAATTACTGCTACTCGGCCTACCCAATGGTGCGTCAGGCGCGAGCGATGGTGCGCAATGGCGAGATCGGCAAGGTGCGCCTTGTGGTGACGAACTTCAGCCATGGACATCATGGGGATGCCACCGACGCCGATAACCCGCGGGTGCGGTGGCGGTACGACCCGGCAATGGCCGGAGTGTCGGGCCAGTTCGCGGATTGCGGCATCCACGCGCTGCATATGGCCAGCTTCATCTGCGATGACGCGGTGGACAGGTTGTCCGCCGATTTCGCCTCGACCATTCCGAGCCGGGAACTCGAGGACGATGCGATGGTCAACTTCCGCATGACCGGAGGAACGGTCGGACGGCTCTGGACATCGTCCGTGGCGATTGGCCGGCAGCATGGGTTCGACATTCAGGTGTTTGGCGAGACCGGCGGGCTTCGCTGGGCGTCGGAGCAGCCCAACCAGTTGATCTCCACGCCCGTTGGCGGGCGGACCCAGATCATCGAGAAGGGCGAGGCGGGGCTCCACGAGGAGGCCCGGCGCCTGTCGCGTGTGGCGATTGCCCATCCCGAGGGCTTCCCGCTCGCGGTGGCGAACATTTACTGCGATCTTGCCGATGCGATCCGGGGGGAGACGCGGGACGGGCTACCGGGTGCCGCCGACGGCGTGCGCTCGATGGCCGCCGTTCACGCCGCGGTGGACTCCGCCCGTCAGCATGGCGCGTGGGTGGACGCTCGCCCGCCGATGTTCCGTTAGGGAAGGGTCTCAGGGGAGCGGGCGCAGAGTGCCCCGCTCCACCAGCGCGCAAGGAAAGATCCGGGCCTCCGGGTAGCGGTCCGGTTCTTCCAGCATCGCCACGACGAGTTCGATCGAGGAGCGGATGATCTGTTGGATCGGCTGACGGATCGTCGTGAGATTGACGAGTTCCCAGCCTGCCATTTCCATGTCGTTCAGCCCTAGAAGGCCGATGTCGTCCGGCACGCGCATCCCGGCGTCCCGCACGGCGCTGAGCGCTCCGATGGAGAGAATGTCGTCGCCGCAGAAATACGCCTCGGACGGACCCTCCGCCAACAGCCGTTGCATCTCGGTCCGCCCTGCTCTGAACGAATAGGCCGTTGCGAAGCTGTGACTCATCTCGACAGCCGGGAAATGCGCCAGTTCCTCGCGGAAACCGGCAAACCGGTCCTGCGTCGAAGTCGCGCTTGCGGGGCCGCCGAGGAAGGCCACCCGTTTGTAGCCGCGGGCGACCAGCGTGCGCGCTGCCATGCGCCCGCATTCCACATTGTCGATTCCGGCGACATGGACCTGGGGGGAATCGGAATACCGACCGAAGCTGTGGACCACCGGAATCCCGGCATCGCGGAAGGCACGGGCGAAGTCCGGCGCCAGGGTGGAGGAGGCGACGATCACGCCGTCCACCGAATACTGCCGCAGCATCCGCACAGAATTCTCCGGCTCCGTGACTTCGGACAGGTTTACCAGAAGCGGGCGCAGGCCGCGTTCCTGGAGCCCGCGGGTAAACAGGTCGAAGACTTCCAGAAACGTCGGGTTGTGGAAGTTGTCGGAGACCAGTCCGATGAGTTTGGTCCGGCCAGTGGTCAGGCTGCTGGCCAGCGCGTTCGGGCTGTAGCCGAGTTCCGCGGCCGCCTTTTCGACCTTGCGCCGGGTCTTCGCGGAGACAGACGCGCCGGCGGTAAAAGTGCGCGACACGGCAGACCGGGAAACACCCGCCTTTTCCGCAACATCCTTCAACGTGACCGGCATGATGCGGCCCTCCGTCTGTTCCCGTCGTCTTGACCGGGGCGCTTCTACACCAGCCGGCCTGCGCGTACAGTGTGAAATCCTCGGGACTTTTTTGCAACCGGTTGCAAATTTAACCGGTTTGTGGTTTGCTGTCCGAGAGCGCTGAACAGGACCGCTCCGAGAAAGACTAAGGACATTTGGGAGGACACCATGAAACGCAATCTACTCTCGCTGATTGTCGGCACCGCGGTTTCGGTGCTGCCGATGGTCGGCGCGACCGCCGCTTCGGCAGAGGGCGAGAAATATGTGCTCGTCAGCCACGCACCGGACTCCGATAGCTGGTGGAACACCATCAAGAACGCCATCGCGCTCGCCGGCGAGCAGATGGACGTCGAGGTGGAGTACCGCAACCCGCCGACTGGCGACATCGCTGACATGGCGCGGATCATCGAGCAAGCGGCCGCCTCCGGGCCGAATGGTATCGTGACCACGCTGGCCGATTTCGACGTCCTCAAGGGGCCGATCATGGATGCCGTCGCGTCTGGCGTGGACGTTATCATCATGAACACCGGCACCGGGGATCAGGCGCGCGAGGTTGGTGCGCTGATGTATGTCGGTCAACCGGAATACGATGCCGGCTACGCCGCCGGTCAGCGCGCCAAGGACGACGGTGTGACGTCGTTCCTCTGCGTGAACCACTCGATTCAACAGCCGACCCTCGTCGACCGTTGTCAGGGCTTTGCGGATGGCCTCGGCGTCGAACTCGGCAATTCCATGCTCGACAGCGGTGCCGACCCGGCGGAAATCAAGAACAAGGTTCTGGCCTATCTCTCCGCCAACCCGGACACCGACGCGATCCTGACGCTCGGCCCCGTTTCCGCCGATCCGACGATCCTCGCGCTTGAGGAGAACGGCATGGCCGGTGACATCTACTTCGGCACGTTCGATCTGGGCGCCGAGATCGTGAAGGCCATCCAGTCCGACGTGATCCAGTGGGGCATCGACCAGCAACCCTTCCTACAGGGCTACCTGCCGATCGTCGTGTTGACGAACTACCACCGCTACGGCGTCCTGCCGGGCAACAACGTCAACTCCGGCCCGGGCTTCGTGACCAAGGACGCGCTCGAGATGGTCGAAAAGTTCGCCGGCGAATATCGCTGAGCCAGACCAGGAAGGCGCCGCATACCGGCGCCTTCCATGTCTTGCGCTATCGAAGAAATCAAAACGGAGCCCGAGCGATGTCACAGACAGCGCCACAACAGCCTGTTGCCGATGAACGGGTCAAGGAGATGTCGGCCGTCCGCCGCGCCCTGATCCGGCCGGAACTGGGGGGTATCGTCGGAACGATTGCCGTGTTCACCTTCTTCCTGCTGTTCGCCCATGACAGCGGCATGTTCAACAGCCAAGGTATCCTGAACTGGTCGACCGTTTCCGCGCAGTTCATGATCATAGCGGTCGGTGCGTGTCTTCTGATGATTGCCGGGGAGTTCGACTTGTCGGTCGGCTCCATGATCGGCTTCTCGGGCATGATGATTGCCATCCTGTCGGTGACACTCGGATGGCCGGTCTGGATCGCCATCATCGTCACCTTTGCCGGATGCGTCGCCATCGGCGCGCTCAATGGCCTGATCGTGGTTCGCACCGGCCTGCCGAGCTTCATCGTGACGCTCGCGTTCCTGTTCATTCTGCGCGGTTTTACGATCTACCTGCCGCAGACCATCGAACGGAAGACGATTATCGGTGGCGTGCGGGACGTCGCGGAGGGCGACTGGCTGGCCGCGCTGTTCGGCGGCAAGATCCTCGGCGGATTGTTCACCTGGATGGGCAATGCCGGAATCATCGAGGTGTTCGAGCGGGGCACCCGGCAGGGCGAGCCCGTGGTGGACGGCATCCCGATGCTGATTATCTGGGCGCTTGCCCTGATGGTTTTCGGACATGTCCTGTTGACCAAGACGCGGTTCGGAAACTGGATCTTCGCTGCCGGCGGTGACGCGGAAGCGGCCCGGAATTCCGGTGTTCCGGTCAGCCAGGTCAAGATCCTGATGTTCATGTTCACGGCCTTCTGTGCCTGCGTCTTTGCGACCTGCCAGGTGATGGAGTTCGGATCGGCCGGTGCCGACCGTGGGCTTCTGAAGGAGTTCGAGGCAATCATCGCGGTGGTCATCGGCGGCGCGCTTCTGACCGGCGGGTATGGGTCGGTCATCGGCGCCGCGCTCGGCGCGTTGATCTTCGGCGTGGTGCAGCAGGGCCTCTTCTTCGCCGGGGTCGAAAGCTCGCTCTTCCGCGTCTTCCTCGGGATCATCCTGCTCGGAGCCGTGATCCTGAACACGTACATCCGTCGCCTCATCACGGGGGAACGCTGACATGAACAGCCGCACGACGCACGAACCGATCATTCGCATGGTCAAAATCGAGAAACACTTCGGCTCGGTCATCGCCTTGGCAGGTGTGTCGGTCGACGTTTATCCCGGCGAGTGCCACTGCCTTCTTGGGGATAATGGTGCCGGGAAGTCGACGTTCATCAAGACGATGTCGGGCGTGTACAAGCCCACGGCCGGGGAAATCTACTTCGAAGACAAGCCCATGCATTTCGAGGATCCGCGCGACGCCATCGCCGCGGGGATCGCGACCGTGCACCAGCACCTCGCGATGATCCCGCTGATGTCTGTCAGCCGAAATTTCTTCATGGGGAACGAGCCGCTGAAGAAGGTCGGCCCGATGAAGTTCTTCGACCATGAATTCGCAAACCGCGTCACCATGGAAGAGATGCAAAAGATGGGCATCAACCTGCGCGGTCCCGATCAGGCGGTCGGGACGCTGTCGGGCGGCGAGCGGCAGACCGTCGCCATCGCACGCGCCGTCTATTTCGGCGCCAAAGTCCTGATCCTCGATGAGCCGACGTCGGCGCTGGGCGTGCGTCAGACGGCCAATGTGTTGGCGACGATCGACAAGGTCAGAAAGCAGGACATCGCGGTCGTCTTCATCACGCACAACGTGCGCCATGCCCTTGCGGTGGGAGACCGGTTCACGGTGCTCAATCGTGGCAAGACGTTGGGCACCGCGCAACGGGGACAGATCACGCCAGAGGAGTTGCAGGACATGATGGCCGGGGGGCAGGAACTGGTAGAGCTGGAAGGCTCCCTCGGCGGCACCGTCTGACGCGCGCGCCGCCGGGATGACCGGCGGCGAACGACGTGACGTGGTTGGAAAGCCGCGTTCAGATTGCTCTAACGGGCCGCCTCAGCGATCGAGCGTGCCGCACTGCTCTCAGTTGTGGTGACCGCCGACGAGGGAGGCTGCCTTTTCCGGCCCGACGGACTCCCGCATCAGCATGGTGCACGCCTCCAGATGCTGCACCGGCGCCCCGGTGGTGCGCCCCTCGATACGCGACACCAACACCTCCACGGCCTTTTGCGCCATGGTCTTGATGGGTTGTTCAACGGCGGTGATCGGCGGCCAGGTGGCCTGCATCCAGTCCGCATCGTCAAATCCCACGAGCGAGATTTCCTGCGGAACCTGCAGGTTGCGGCGGCGGAGTTCCGAAAACACCAAAAGCGTGGAATGCTGCGATAGCGAAAATACAGCGCTCGGTGTGGCGGCCGCGATCCGTCGGGTATCGAGATAGTCGTTGATCGCCTTCCGTTGGGTGTCCGGGTCGCCGTCCGACAGCAACTCGTCCAGTTGAACGTCCGGATCGATGGTGGTGGCGCGCTCCACGAACCCCGCGAGACGCAAACGCACGGCCATTGAAATCCGCGTCGCTCCGTGCAGCAGAATATGCCTGTGCCCCAATCCCAAGAGGTAGTCCGCCGCGGCGGACGAGGCCGCGTAGTTGTCCGCAGTCACCGTGTCGTATCTATCGTCGGCGGAGACCCGGTCGACCAGGACCGCCTGCATGTCGAGCTCCCGCAGCTTTTGCGGCCCGGCGCCGCGTTCCGAGCGGGCCGGTACCAGCGCCGTCCCAGCGACGCCCAGGTCGTTCATGCTGGCGACCAGATCGGCCTCGCGCTCCTCGTTCTCGTGGCTGGATGCGGTAATAACGCGGTAGCCGGCTGCCTCCGCGGCATTTTCCAGGCGGGTGACCAATGCACCGAAAAACGGAGTCTCCAAGTCCGGCACGATGGCGCCGATGAACCTCCGATGGTCCGTCTGTGGCCGTGAGGCGTGTTCATCCATGCATTCCTCCCACAATTCTGCGCGGCGCCCACACCTCAGGCGTTCCCCCTCAACGCCCGACCCACACCGCGCTAAGGCGGAGTCGGGTCACATCAGGCGGAGCAGGGCAGGGGATCAACCTGCCCCGCCGCCTGATCTGTCCTGATTCTTAATGCATTGCGGGCTGTCGATCCATCGGGATGATGCTCGGCGGCGACCAGAGGGCAGGCGATCGAGCCGGGAATGTCCGACAATCCGGCGTCGCAGACTTCTGTTTCGACAGCCCGCGTGCGCGCCCTTCTCGGTTATCCCGTGGTTGCGGGCGGTGGACCGATCGACTCCCGTTCGACCAGTTCGCACTCCAGCTTGACGAGGCGCATGTCGGCTTCGTCCCGTGACGAGGCGGCAAGGGCGTGTTCCGCCGCCCAACGGCCCATCGCGCGGCTCGGCAGGATCAGCGAAGTGAGCGGCGGGGACATGTGCAGCGCGATCTCCGCGTCGTCGTAGCCGATGACGGAAATATCGTCGGGGATCCTCTTTCCCATCTCTTTCAATGCCTCATAACAGCCAATGGCCATGCGGTCGTTCTGGCAGAAGATCGCGGTCGGCGGGGCATCGAGCGACAGGAGGGCGCGGGTGCCGCGGTAACCCGCGCTCGGTGACCAGTCGCCCTCGACGACGAGTGCGGGGTCGAAGGGCAGATCTGCCGTGGCCAGTGCGTTGCGATAGCCTTGCAGCCGGTCCCGGGCGGCTTCCATGAAAATCTCGCCGGTGATTGTGCCGATCCGGCGGTGTCCGGCCTGCAGCAGCGCGTTGGTAGCCCGATGTCCGCCCGCCACCTCACCGGGGATGATCGCCGGAAGATCCTCGCCGCGCGCGTAACAGTTCAGTAGAACGACGGGAACGCTGGTTTCGCGCAAGGCGTTGGGAATTTCCACCTCGCGGGTGAAGATGCAGGCATAGACGATCGCCCGCACGCCCATCTCGACGAACAACTCGACGGTGCGCGGCTCCAGCGAGGGGTCGTTGTCCGTCTCCGTCACCAAGACGATGGCGTCGGCGGACCGGGCGATCTCCCGCACGCCATCCAGCATCACGATGCCCTCGGGGCTGGTTGTGATCTTGTCGATGACGAGCGCGATGGTCCCGGACGTGGCGTCCTGGGTGCGGCGTGCCCCGGCGGCCTGCATCGGCCGGTAGCCAAGGTCGCGGACCGCGTCGAGCACGCGCAAGCGGGTCGGTTCCGAGATGTTCGCCGAGGTGTTTCCACTCAGAACGAAGGAGACGGTGGACTGCGAACACCCGGCCACCCGGGCGACATCCTGCATGGTCACGCGCTTTCGGCCACTGACCTTTCCGATCCCGGGCTTACGTTCTTCCTTGTTCATGACCGCTCCCGTGTGGCTTGCGTTCCGTCGTCCTCCCCCCGCGGGTCGTACCGCGCGGAAGCGGCGCGAGCAACAATCCCGGTAGGAGGAACCGCCGAAACGCGGCTCCTCAGGTCACGGCGACCACATGTGTCGCCGGGAAGGCGCGGGTCATCTTATCGCTCCAGTCTTCCACGCGTTCCGTGGCGAGCAGAACCACGAGTGCGCCACCGAACCCGCCGCCCGTCTGCCGCGCGCCGAGGGCGCCTTCGGTCAGGGCGGTTTCAACCAGCAGGTCCGTCTCCGGGACGGTGATCTCGTAGTCGTCGCGCTGCGAGGCATGGCTTTCCACCATCAACCGGCCGAAGGTGGCGCTGTCGCCTTCCGTCAACGCCCGGAATCCGGCTTCGACGCGCCGGTTCTCGGTGACGATGTGGCGCGCGCGCCGATCCAATGGCGAGGCGATCTCAGCGATCCGCCCGAGATCCGCGGGGCCAAGGTCGCTCAGCATCTCCACGCCCAAAGCGGTGCAGGCGGCGCGGCACTCGGCGACGCGCGTCGCGTAGCCATCTTCGGTCAGCTTGTGGCTGACACCGGAATGCAGAATGACGAAGCGGTGACCGGTCAGGGTGGGCGCAGGCGTGTGGTCGAGCGTGCGCGTGTCCAGCATCAGCGCTGCACCGGGCTGGCCGACGGAAGAGGCGAACTGGTCCATGATCCCGCAGGGCATTCCGACGAAATCGTTCTCGACGGACCGCGCCCTGAGGGCCACGTCTACCGGGTCGGCCTCGACCCCGTAGAACGTGGCGAGCGCGCGGAGCGTCGCAACTTCCAGCGCGGCGGAGCTGGAGAGCCCCGCTCCTAGCGGGACGTTCGCCGTCAACGCGATCCTGATGCCTTCGCGGGAAACCTGCTCGGTCGCTGCCGCCTTCACTGCGCCCAGCACATAGTCCGACCAGTGCGAGGACGGGGCCTCGGTGATGGCGCGCCGGGCGGTGTCGCGGAAGATGTCGGAGTAGACGTCGATCACGCCCGGAGTGTCTCCGGCGCCGATGGCGACATTGACGCAGAGGTCCCGCAACGCCATCGGCAGCACGAGCCCACCGTTATAGTCGGTGTGCTCGCCGAGAAGGTTCACCCGGCCTGGCGCGGAGGCGACCACCCTGGGCGGTTGGGCGAAGCACGCCGCGAAGGCTTCCGCCGCTGTCGGTGTCGTGCCAGCGTTCATTGCCGACCCTCTTGCTGAATGGCGGTCTTGAAGTGGACGTCGGGCAGGCTCCGCAGCCGCTCCGCCGCGCTTTCCGGGGTAAGGTCGCGCTGCGCCTCCGCGAGCATCTCGTAGCCCACCATGAACTTCCGGACCGTTGCCGAGCGCAGGAGGGGCGGAAAGAAATGGGCGTGGAGTTGCCAGTGATCGTACCGCCCCGCGCGGGTTGGCGCACCGTGCCACCCCATCGTGTAGGGAAACTCGGTCTCGAAGAGATTGTCGTACCGGGTGCAAAGCCGTTTCAGCACATCTGCCAGCGCATCTCTTTCCATGCCTTCCAAATCCGGCAAGCGCTGGACGTGGCGGCGCGGCAGCACGAGCGTCTCGAACGGCCAGACCGCCCACCAGGGGACAACGGCCAGCCAGTGCTCGTTCTCAACTACGACGCGCTCGCCGCGCGCGGCCTCGGCCCCGGCGTAGTCCACCAGCATCACCCTGCCGGTTTCGCTCAGGTGGCGCGCCTGGCAGGCGTCCTCCCGCGTCACCTCGTTCGGAAGGAAGTCGGAGGCCCAGATCTGGCCGTGGGGATGGGGCTGCGAACAACCCATCACCGCCCCCTTGTTTTCGAAAACAGCCACCCAGTCATAGCGTGCGCCCAGATCCTCGATTTGCTCTGCCCAGGTGTCCACCACCCGCCGGATGGCCTCTACGGGCAGTTCCGGCAAGGTGAGGTCATGCCGCTCTGAGAAGCAGATCACCCGCGCGGTGCCCCGCACGTTCGCCGCCCGAAACAACGGATCGCCGGTCGTCCCGCCCTCCGGCGTATCTTCCAGCAGCGCGGGGAAGTCATTCTCGAAAACGAACGTCCCGGAATAGTTCGGGTTCACCGCGCCGGAATTGCGGGCGTTGCCGGGACAGAGATAGCAGCCCGGATCGTGGCTCGGCTTGTCCTCCAGCGGCGCAGGTTCTTGCTGCCCCTGCCAGGGGCGCTTGTTTCGGTGGGGCGAAACGAGCACCCATTCGCCCTTCAGCGGGTTGAACCGGCGGTGCGGCGCGGTGGTGGAGACGGTGTCATCCAGCATGTTTGTCTTCCTTAGCGGCCCTCGGCAAAGGGCCCGTATTTCGGCGCGCGGTGCCAGCGCCAGGCGGTTTCGATGATCGTTTCGAGGTCGGCGTAGCGCGGCTCCCAGCCGAGGACCGCCTTGGCCCGCGCGCTGTCGGCCACCAGAATCCCTGCGTCGCCTGCACGCCGCGTCGCCATCTCGACCGGGATTTCGCGGCCGGTGACACGGCGGGCAGCTTCGATGACCTCCAGCGTCGTGAAGCCCCTCCCGTTTCCGAGGTTGAACGTGTGGGCGCCTGGGTGGGCCTCCATGTAGTCCAGCGCCTTCAGGTGCGCCGAGGCCAGATCGAGCACGTGGATGTAGTCGCGAATGCAGGTGCCATCCCGAGTGTCGTAATCCTCGCCGAAGATCGCGAGGCGGTCCCGCAGGCCGAGCGCGGCCAGCAGCACGAGCGGGATCAGGTGCGTCTCCGGGTCGTGTGCCTCGCCGATTTCGCCGCCTGGATGGGCGCCGGCGGCATTGAAATAGCGCAGCGAGACTGACCGCAGGCCGTAAGCCGCCGCCATGTCCGCCAACATCTGCTCCATCATCCGCTTCGACCAGCCGTAGGGGTTGATCGGCGCGAGCGGGTGGCTCTCGTCGATCAGTTCCGTCAGCGGGTTCCCGAAGACTGCCGCGGTCGAGGAGAAGACGAGACGGTCCACGCCGGCCGTCTTCATTGCCGCCAACAGGTTCAGCGTTCCGCAGACGTTGTTGCGATAATAAAGATCCGGCGCAGCGACGGACTCGCCCACCGCGATCAGGGCCGCGAAATGGATCACCGCGTCGAAGTTGTGCCGGTCGAAAAGCGCGGAGAGGTCCTCCGGATTCAGCAAATCGCCGCGCACCAGCGTCGTGCCGGTCACCGCCTCCGCGTGGCCCTGAGAGAGGTTGTCGAACACAACCACATCGTGGCCGGCCTCTTGCAGGAGCCGGACCATGTGGGAGCCGATGTAGCCGGCTCCGCCGCAAACGAGAATGCTTCGTGTCATGGGTTTTTTCTTTGCTTCATGTGCCTGCTGCCTCTGGCGATGCCTCCAGCCTTTCGAAGGCCACGCCGCAACCCGGCACGTCCATTCCGCCGTGGCGGATCGGGTCGGCGGTGTAGTTCAGCCAGATCCGGTGTGTGGCGGTGCATCGGCAGCGAAGGCCCTCGGGCAGGGTTTGGGTCTCCAGGTCGACGATTCCGGCCGCGTCCCGCAGAATGGCGTCCAACGCTTCAGGGTCGGGCCAGCCGCCGAGGTAGCGGAGCGATCCGGCGGCCATCATCGCGGGCTGTCCGTCCTCGCTCCGCAGGACCACCTGTCCGTCGCCCTCGAGGAACTCGCGCCAGTGCCGAAAGGCGCCGCCGGTTTCGAGCGGCATGGCGCAATCGGGCGGCAGGCTCTCGACCCTGGCGACGATGCAATCGAACCCTGGCAGGTTCGGGGGCAGGGGCACCGGCGTGGCAAAGTCCGGCGTCTTGGCGTTGGCCCGCGGACCGACGATTGCCACCCCTTCGAAACGGCTCAGCGCTTGACGGAGCGGGTCCCGCAGCGTCGCCAACCCTGGGACCATGACCAAACGGTACTGCGACAGGTCCGCCGCGTCCGGCGGCAGGATGTCGATGTCCAGCCCCAGCTTTCGCAGACCCTTGTAGACCTCGAAGGCCAGCCGGAAGTAATCGAAATCCCGCCCCTGCGGTTGGGTCTGCCACGCCCACGCACTTTCGTAGTCGAAGACGAGCGCCACCGCGGCGGGCGCGCAGCCCGCTTCGCCGTGGTCGGCAAGCTCCCCGGCGACCTGCGCCGCTTCGGCCAGCGCTGGCGCTGGCGCGCTGTCGGGGCGGAGCAGCCCCGCATGCATCTGCTCCTGCGCGAACGGCGCCTGACGCCAGCGGAAATAGCACACCGCCTCCGCCCCGTGGGCAAAGGCTTCCCACGCCCAGAGCCGCGCCATTCCCGGCAGCGGCGCAGGGTTCCATGGCGCCCAGTTCACCGGGCCGGGCTGCTGCTCCATGACCCACCAGCGGCCCCGGCCGACAGCGCGGTAGAGATCGTGGTGAAAGGCCTGCAGGTCCGGATCACCCTGCCTCATGAACTGTGCGCGATGTTGGTCGGACACCTTGAGCCGGTCGGAGAGGAACCCGAGCGGGTAGCTGTCCCAGCTTGCAACATCGAGGTCGGCGCCGACGTCGTAGTGATCGAAGGCGGTCTCGCGGCCCATGTAATTGTGGAGCAGCGGCGCGTTCGTGTGCCGGCGCAGGATCTCCGTCTGAACGCGGTTGAACGCCACGACCTCGTCGGAGGCGAAGCGACGGAAGTCCATAACGTGGGAGGGGTTGGGCTCAGTCACCGTCAGGTTCGGCAGACCGACCTCGTCAAAGCTCGCAACCTCCATCGACCAGAAGACGTTGCCCCATGCCCGGTTCAGCGCCTGCGGCGACTGGTACTTCTGCGCCAGCCACTCGCGGAAGGCCGTCAGCGCGGCGTCGGAATAGCTCAGAACCGTGTCGTGGCAGCCGTATTCGTTGTCGATCTGCCAGGCCTGAACGTGCGGGTTGGTGCCGTAGCGCTTCGCCATCTCCGTCACGATCCGCGCGCACTCCCGCCGGTAGCCCCGGTGGCTGAAGCAGTAGTGCCTGCGCGAGCCGAAACCGCGCACGCGCCCTTCTGGGGCCCGAGCGAACATGTCCGGGTGCCTGTCTGCCATCCATCGCGGCGGGGTGGCGGTGGGGGTGCCGAGCACCACCTTCAATCCGGCCGCGCCTAGCGTGTCGATCGCCCGGTCGAGCCAGTCGAAGTGGTACTCGCCGGGCACCGGCTCCATTCGCGACCATGCGAACTCGCCGATCCGGACCCAACTCAGGCCGGCCTCCGCCATACGGGCGGCATCCTCGGTCCAGATCTCCTCCGGCCAGTGCTCTGGGTAGTAACAGACACCGAGAGCGCGTTTCATCGTCGTGCCTTTCTGTCGTTCGAGCCTCTGCCGGGGGCGAGGGCATTGGGGGGCGCGTTGATGGTCATAGGCGCGTTCCCTCGACGACCCAAATCCTGCCGGGGAAGGACCAGGGCAAGGTGATGCCATGCCGCATGAGGTATTGCCCGCTGATCTCCAGGGGGCCAGACTTGAGCGCCGGTGCACCGCGGCTAAGCCGCACGGCATCCTTGCGGTTGACGAGGTGAATGCGGTACCGCGCCTCCGGGTCCAACCGGGTCAGTCGCAGGGGGCGCGGCGCAATCTGGGCGGACGTATCCGCCTGGCCGGCAAACACCACGAAGCGCGCGCCGTCCCGCGCAAGTTGCTGTTCGGCAATTACCGCCGGGTCCGCGCTGTCCAGGCGCAGGATGTCCGCCGCGGTCATCCAGTCCCGGTTCGCTTTCCACCAAGCGGTGACCTGTTTCAGAACCTCCGTCTCCGCGTCGGTCAGCTCCCGGGGGTCCATCTCGAAGCCGAGGTGCCGCTGGGCCGCTACCCAGGCCCGAAACCGGATGTCGAAGACTCGGCCCGACGTGTGGCACTCCCGTGGACCAACGTGGGACCCCGTCACGGCAAGCGGCAGGAAGAGCGCGGCGTTGTGCTGGATCCGCAGCCGCTCCAGCGCGTCGTTGCTGTCTGACAGCCAGACCCGCTGCGTTCGCTCAAGAATGCCGAAGTCGATCCGGCCGCCGCCGGACGAGCAGCTTTCGATCTCCACCGCCGGGAAATCGGCGCGAAGGCGGTCGAGCAGGTCATAGGTGCCGCGCGTCTGGGCGGCGTCCGGTGTGGGCAGGACGCGGTTGTGGTCCCATTTGATGTAGTCAATGTCGTTGCCGGCAAGCAGGTCCGCGATGTGGTCGTAAAGGTACGCCCGCACCTCGGGATTTGCCATGTCGAGGCAAAGCTGCTGCCGCCCCCGGATCTGGTCGGGCGGGCCCAGCACCCAGTCCGGGTGGGCGCGGCAGAGGTCGCTATCCTCGTTGACCATCTCCGGCTCGAACCAGAGACCGAAGGTCATCCCGCAGGCCTTTACATGGTCGATCAGCGGCCCCAGTCCGTCGGGGAACTTGCGCTCGTCCAGTGTCCAGTCGCCGAGCGAGGACGTGTCGTCGCCCCTCCGCCCGAACCAGCCGTCGTCCAGAACGAAGCGTTCCGCCCCGATGGCGGCGGCGCGGCTCGCGATGTCCTTCAGCGTGGTGAGGTCGTGCTCGAAATAGACCGCCTCCCAGCAGTTGTAATGCACCGGGCGCGGGCGGGCCGCATCGGGCCACGTCACGATCCGGTCGCGAAGGTGACGCTGGAAGTCGACGGCGCATCCGTTCAGGCCGCTGTCGGAATAGCAGGCATAGAGCCTGGCCGACTCGAAACGGGTTCCCGACATCGTTTCGGAGCCGCCGGCATGGCCGAACTGAACCTGGCGGCGGCCGTCGGGCAGTTCCTCCGTCACCATGCGGTGCCCGCCCGACCATCCATAGTGTAAAGCATATGCCTCACCAGCGGTGTTCGTTGCGCTGCGGCAGGGCAGGATTACGCCGGGAAAGTGCGCGTGATCGGTCCGACCGGTGCGGTTGTCGCGCAGTCGGGCCCCCGTGGACCACGGGTGGCGGGAGAGCTGGAACTCCCCGCACCAGCGGCCAGAGATCTCGATCGTCTCGTTGGACGCTTGCGGTGCCGGCAACACGGGCGCGGCGAGCCAGTGGAGACGTACGGGCCGGTCGGCCTCGAGCACGGACCAGGCGGTGAGCACGTTCGTTTCTTCATCCATCGCGAAGTGCGCATGGTAGACGAGGCTGGTGTCGGCATCGGCATAGGTGAGTGTAAGACGGCCGGGACCTGCAACCTCGGCTTCGTATTGGAAGGAAGGTGTCAGCGGCGCGCCGTTGCCGTCCGAGACGACGAGGCCGGGCTGGCCGGGGAATGACCGGGAGGCCTCCGGGCAGATCGATAGCTCCGGGTTTTCGTCAAGCATGCCGCCGGTCACGTCGCTTCGGTGCGCCTTGAAGACCGTCTCCAGATCCTCCCGCTCGGGCAGGCGTGGCCCCCAGTAGACCACCTCTGCGAGGCGGCCGTCCCGGGAGCCCAGAACGAGCGTCTGGCCGGGGCCATCGACGCGCCATGTCTGGATCATTTCACGGCTCCGAGCGTCAGACCGGCAATGAAGTGGCGCTGCATCAGGAAGAACATCGCAACTGGCGGAAGGGCTGCGACGATGGCGCCGGCCGAAACGAGCTGCCACTGCGCGATCCATTGCCCGTTGAGGGAATAGAGGCCGGCGGTGACGGGCTGCGTCTCTTTGGACGTCGTCAGGACGGTCGCCCAGAAGTAGTCGTTCCAGATGAAGGTGAAGATCAGCACCGAGAGCGCTGCGATGGCCGGGCGCATGAGCGGCAGCACGACGTACCAAAAGATCCGGAACTCGCTGACGCCCTCGACCCGCGCTGCCTCGATCAGTTCGCGGGGCAGGGCGCGGATGAAGTTGCGCATGAAGAGGGTGCAGAACCCGGTCTGGAAGGCGACGTGAAACAGAACGAGCCCCGTGGTGGTGTTGTAGAGCCCGAGGTTCACCGTCATGTCCCGCACCGGCACCATGAGGATCTGGAACGGCACGAAGTTGCCCGCGACGAACATGAAGAAGATCCAGATGTTGCCCCGGAACCTGTAGATGCCAAGCGCGAACCCAGTCAGGCAGCTCAGGACCAACGTTCCGATGACGGTCGGGATCGTCACCTTGAACGAGTTCCAGATGTACTGCCCGATTGGCGACTGGGTGAAGATCTCCGCGTAGTTGTTCACGGCGATCGCGGAGGGCATGCCGAAGTAATTACCGGCCGCCAGGTCCGACGCCGGCTTCACGCTCGTGATGGCGACGCCGATAAGCGGCAGGAGCCAGAGAAAGAGCGCGATGGGCAGCGCCACCTGATAGCCGATACGAATTGCCTGGGATTGTTGTTCGATGGGACGGGGAAACATCTCAGAGCCCCTTTCTTTCGTCGTCGACCATCTTCCAGATGAAACCGGAGATGAAGACCATCATGATGAGGAACAGGATCACGGCGATGGCCGCGCCATAGCCCATGCGGTAGCCGTATTCGGACAGCGCCTGCTCGAACATGTAGAAGCTGAGCACGCGGGATGAGCCGAACGGGCCGCCATCCGTCATGATCGAGACCAGGTCGAAGGACCTGAGCGCGCCGATGACGGTCACGACCACGGCCATGAACGTGGCGGGGCGGAGCTGCGGCAGGATGACGTACCAGAGCATTCGGAAGCCCTTGGCGCCGTCGAGCCGCGCGGCCTCGATCTGCTCGGGGTCAACGGCATTCAGGCCTGTGAGGTAGAGGATCATGCAGTAGGCGATCTGCGGCCAGAGACCGGCGGCGATGATGCCGTAGGTCACGAGGTTGGGGTCCGCGAGGATGGCGATGCCGGAACCCGTCGCCCATTCGATCAGGTTGTAGAAGAGGCCGAAGTTCGGCGCGTAGAACCACGCGAAAATCAGGCCGACCACGACCTGTGAGATCACGAAGGGGAAGAAGAACAGCGACTTGTAGGCACGAATTCCGCGAACCTTCTGGTTCAGGAAAATCGCGATGCCAAGTCCCGCAGGCACGGCCAGCATATAGAGGACGAGCCACAGGACGTTGTTCTTCAGCGAGGTATAAAACGCCTCGTCGTCGAACAGTTCGCGGTAGTTATCGAGGCCGATCCAGGTCTTGGCGCCCAGACCGTCCCAGTCGTAGCCGGACAGCCAGAAGCTCTCGAAGATCGGGATGATGACGTAGACCAGAAAAAACAGAACGCCCGGGATCAGGAAGATATAGGGCGTCAGCTTCTGCTGGTTCTCGCGCCACCAGGTTCTTCGGGAATGGGTGTCCGAAATCGCGATGCTCATGGCCAATCCCCTTCCGCATGGCATGAAAAAGGTGGCCCGGACGTCCCGGGCCGAGGGCGCGCGGCCGGCGAACCGGCCGCGCGGAGTGGCGGGAGGTTATTTGTAGATCCGTCCGCGGGCCTTCTCGAGGCGCTCGAGAATGTTGTCGAGCTGATCGGGCTGCACCATGAACTGCTGGAAGCCCTCCATGCCGATCTTAGCCATCTCGGGCGGCGCATCACGGTCGAAGAACTGCGCGATTCCGCCTTCGGTGCTCGACAGGAGCTCGAAGCCAGCCTGGATGAAGGGATCGTCCTCGGCGACGGTCGCGTCCTTGTTGATCGGAAGCTGACCCATTGCGGCGTTGATCTTGGTCTGTGCGTCGGGCGATGCCAGGTAGGCGAGGAAGGCCTTGGCGTCCTCTGGATTCTGCGCGGCGCTCGTCAGGTGCACCGTATCCGTCGGCGCCTCCTCGGCGCGGGGCACATCGGGGTTGATGGTCGGGAACGGCATGAAGCCCAGCGTATCGTCCGTCATTCCGCCCTGCTTGAAAACGGCGACGGCGAAGTTGCCCATGACGTAGTTCGCGGCCTGGCCCTGAACCAGCAGGGCGGCGGCGTCCTGCCAATCCAGCGCGGCGTGGTTCTGGGTGATGTAGCCCGGCTCGACCAGCTTGCCCCATTCGGCAAAGGTCGCCCTGACCCTGTCGTCGGTCCAGGGCACCTCGCCGTTGGCAAGATCCATGTGGAATTCGTAGCCGTTCGTCCGCAGATTCAGGTAGTCGAAGATCCCGGCTCCCGGCCACAGCGCCTTGGTCCCGGTGGTCGCGCAGTCGATGCCGGCCTCCTTGAAGGCGGCGCAGTTCTCGATGAACTGGTCCCAGGTCTCCGGCACCTCCACGCCGACCTGCTCATAGACGTCCTTATTGTAGTAAATTCCCCACTGGTAGTACGTGTAAGGGATACCCCACTGTTTGTCGTCCATGGTCATGGAGGGCAGGGCCGAGGCCAGTGCCTCTTTCAGTCCGTTCTCTTCCCAGACATCCGAGATATCCTGGAACTGGCCCGCGTTGACGAAGGGCGCCATCCGGTTGCCGGCGTACCAGTTTGCGAGGTCCGGGGCGTCCGCCGACAGGAAGTTCCGGATCGAGGTCTTGTACCCCTCGTGGTCGAAGTTCTGGAACTCGATCTTGATGTCAGGGTTCGCCGCCTCGAAGTCGGCGATCACGGCCTGCATGGCGGCCAGAGGCGCCGGGTCGAAGTCCCCATAGTATTTGACCGTACCGGCATAGGCCGTGGAAGCGGCGATCGCGGCGAGGGCCGAGATCGACACGGTGGCTTTCAAGCGCATGGTTTCCTCCCGTTTGCGTTACAGAACAAGTTTCATTTAATGAAACCATGTTTTGCATATTGAAACTCTAATCTCGAATCGCCTATGGTTGTCAACATCCCATACGGCATGCGCGCGGGCAGGGCGGCTTGGGGTTAGGGAAAGGCGGAGGCGATGGCGACCCCATCTTCTGGCACTGTAGATAAGGCCCTCGACGTGCTCGACCTGATCGCGGCGCAGGAACGTCCGGTGCGGTTTGGCGAGCTACAGCGCCTGTCGCCCTTGCCGAAGGCGACGCTTTACAGATTAGTACAGACTTTAGTAAACAGCGGCATGGTCGTTCAGAATCCGGATAGCGGTGCATACTCTCTCGGCGTTCGCCTGGTGCGCCTTGCACATGCCGCGTGGCGGCAAGCTTCCTTGGCGCCAATCGCGCGGCCGCACATCGACGCGCTGGCGCGGAGCACCGGGCTGACCGTGCATCTGGCCCAGATGGATTACGGCCATGTCTTGTACCTGGACCGTCGGGATGGATCGGAGGCGGATGCCGGTTTCAGCGACGCAGGCAAGATCGCGCCGGCCTATTGCACCGGCGTCGGGAAGGCGATGCTGGCGCATTTGCCGCCGGCCGAGTTGGATCACGTGCTCGGCATGCAGAGCTTCCAGCGTTTCACGCCGACCACGCTGGGCAGTGAAGCCGTGCTGCGCCAGTCCCTGAGCAAGATCCGCGCCCGGGGCTATGCCGTGGACCGGGAAGAATACCAGAGCGGCGTCCTGTGCGTCGCCTCTGCGATCCTGTCGGGGGAGGGGCGCCCGCTCGGCGCGGTCAGCCTTTCCGGATCGGCGGATCGGATCGACATGGGAACGCTGGAGGGGTGGGTGCCTCGCTTGGCGGAGTGTGTGGAGGAGATCGCCGAGGAGGCGACGCAATGGGCATTTCCCGTCGAGCGATCGGCGGCCAGATGAGAGGGAGGACAGAATGACGGGAGTTGTTCTGAACAATGTCGTCAAACGTTTTGGCGAAGTGCAGGTGATCCACGGTGTCGACCTTGAGATCGATGACGGCGAATTCTGCGTCTTCGTCGGCCCGTCCGGCTGCGGCAAGTCCACCTTGCTGCGTATGGTGGCCGGGCTGGAGGAGACGACCGAAGGGACGATCCTCATCGGGGAGCGGGACGTGACCCGGATGGACCCGTCCGAGCGCGGGGTGGCGATGGTCTTCCAGACCTATGCGCTCTATCCCCACATGACCGTGGCAGAGAACATGGGCTTCGGCCTGAAGATGACCGGCCATCCGAAGGATACGATCAATAGCAAGGTGGCCGAGGCTTCCCGCATCCTCAAGCTGGACCCGTATCTCGACCGACGGCCGAAGGCCCTTTCCGGCGGGCAACGCCAGCGGGTTGCCATCGGGCGGGCCATCGTCCGGGGACCGGAAGTTTTCCTGTTCGACGAACCGCTCAGCAATCTGGACGCGGAGTTGCGCGTCGAGATGCGGGTGGAGATCGCGCGGCTGCACCGTGAGATCGGCGCGACGATGATCTACGTCACCCACGACCAGACCGAGGCAATGACGCTCGCCAACAAGATCGTGGTCCTGCGCTCCGGGCGGATTGAGCAGGTCGGTAAGCCGATGGAGCTCTATTCCGACCCCGACAACAAGTTCGTCGGCGGGTTCATCGGCTCGCCCGCGATGAATTTTCTTAATGGGACCACGGCGGGCGGCCATGTATCCGTCCCCGGCCTGAAGCAGGACCTGGCCTTGCCGCTCAATCTGCAGGAAGACGGGCGCAAGGTGAGCGTCGGGCTGCGGCCGGAGCACCTGGAGATCGATCCCGCTGGCGACACGCTCACAGTCGAGCTGACCGAAGCGCTCGGGGGCGTGTCCTACGCACACCTTGTAACGCCGACGGGAGAGACGTTGATCGTCGAGGAGCGCGGAGACGTTCGGACGGAGGCCGGCGCGCGGGTGGGGCTGACCATTCCGCTCGAGAAGGCGTATCTCTTCGACGCCGACACGGAATTGCGGATCCGGTAGCCATGTCAGGGGTGCGGGTGCAGCAGGGGCCGTGCGCCTGACCCCATCGCCGCCTGCCACCGGTCGTCCGCACGCAAAATTCCCAAGACGATGAAGACGTTACAAACATGTCACGGTCTGTTCGTAGGATGACGGACATGTTGCCAGCCCGAAGGACAGTCGCGGCGGAAGTTGCCGAGAGTGCCCTGCGGTCACGCCGATAAAATTTGACGCGCGAGGACGAGACCGCCAAGCTGGCTGCACGTTCAGAGAAGACGAACCAACGGGGACCCAATCATGAAATTGCAAACAACCGCAGCATGTTCTGCTGTCGCTCTGTCGTTTTGCGTCGCAGTTGCACCCGCGACTGCCGACACGCTCCGGCTGTTGACCTGGGGTGGCTACGCGCCGGACGACGTCATTGCGCAGTTCGAAGAAGAGACCGGCCACACGGTGGAGGTGACGACGTCCAACAACGAGGAGATGATCGCCAAACTGCGCGCCACGGGCGGCGGCGGGTTCGACCTTGCGCAGCCGAGCCAGGACCGGATCGCCGGGCCGCAGGAGGAGTTCGGCATCTACAAGCCGATCGACATGTCACAGATCGACACCGCGCTGTTCATCCCCTCCATGCTTGAGGCCACAAAGGGCAATACGACTGTCGGCGGAGACGTGTACGGCGTGCCGCACATCTGGGGGACCAGCGGCCTGGTGGTCGATACCGCCAATGCGCCGTCGGTCAAGGACTACACCGACCTTTGCAACGATGACGTGGCGGGCAAGGTGTCCTACCGCCTCAAGCGTCCCACGCTCATCGGCTTCGCCTTCGCCATGGGAATGGACCCGTTCGCCGCCTACAGCGACGAGGCCGCGTACACGGAGATGATGGAGAAAGTCGAGGCCAAGCTGATCGAGTGCAAGGCCAACGTCAAAACTTACTGGGACGGCTCCGACCAGTTGATCGGGTTGATGCGCTCGGGCGAGGCGGTTGCGGCGATGGCCTGGGACGCCGGTGGATGGAAACTGAACGCCGACAATCCGGACATTAACTTCATTGCGCCGACCTCCGGGGCGCTCGGCTGGATCGACACGTTCGCGCTGCCCGCGAAGGGCAAGGCCGACGAGGCCGCCTATGCCTGGATCAATTTCGTGATGAAGCCTGAAATAGCGGCGAAGATCACCGAATCGTCGAGCTACTTCACCGCCTCGAAAGGAGCGGACGAATTGGTGAACGAAGAGCAGAAGGCGCGGTTCCAGGCCAGTTTCCCGCCGGAAGCCATCGACAACATCAAATGGTATCCGACGGTGCCCACCGGACTGGAAGTCATCGAAGGCGGCGTTCTGGACCGTGTGAAGGCCGCCAACTGATCTGAATCCGCGGCGCCCGCACCTCCGTGGGCGCCGCATCCTCTCGACCGGAATTCCCATGACGCCCGATCTTGAATGCCAGAGCCTGACCAAGCGGTTTGGCGAGACCCTTGCCGTGGACGAGGTGTCGTTCGACGTTGCGCGCGGCTCGTTCTTTTCCATCCTCGGTCCTTCGGGCTGTGGCAAGACCACGATCATGCGAATGATTGCCGGGTTTCTCGAACCCACCTCCGGCGACATCCTGATACGGGGAAAGTCGGTGCTGGATACCCCGCCCAACAAACGGCCGGTGAACATGGTGTTCCAGCACCTGGCGCTCTTCCCGATGATGAACATTGCCGACAATATCGGTTACGGGTTGCGCCGCGCCGGGATGGGCAAGGCCGATATCGCCCGCAAGGTCGAGGAGGCGCTGGACCGGATCGGCCTTCCGGGGATCGGTCACCGAAAGGTGGACGAACTCTCCGGCGGACAGAAACAGCGCGTAGCCATCGCCCGCTGCATGGTGCTGGAACCGGATGTGCTCCTGCTGGACGAACCCCTCGGCGCGCTGGACCTGAAACTCAGGGAACGCATGAAGGTGGAGCTGAAATCGTTGCAGGCCGCCTTCGACACCACGTTCGTCTACATCACCCATGACCAATCCGAGGCGCTGGTGATGTCCGACCGCATCGCTGTGATGAACGAAGGCCGCTTCGAGCAAGTCGGGACCGGGCAGGATCTCTACTATCGTCCGTCCACCGCCTTCGTGGCGGGCTTCGTCGGCGACACGAACCGCTGGTTCGGCCGCATCGAGCGCGTCGAGGGTGACATGCTCGAGATGCGCACCGAGAGCGGCATGACCCTTCGCGGCGAACGCCACGGTCGGGCACTGTCCACCGGCGACCGGGCGGAGATCTTCGTCCGGCCGGAGGCGATCCGCATCGCCCATTCGGCGGAAGAGCTGGAGCACTTCGACAACCGCATCTCGGGGCGTGTCACCTCGCTGCTGTTCAACGGCGCGGACAGCCGCATCCTGGTAGACGCGGCAGGCTCGGACGAGGTCGCGGTCAACCTGCCGCAATCGGGGGAGTTCGCCGGACTCGCCCGCGGTGCGCCCGTTCACATCGGCTGGTCCGGTGCGCAGGGCAACTGCTTTGCATCCCCGGAGGCCTGATGCGGGCGCAAGCGAAACTCGGACTGGTCCTTCTGCTCACGCCGCTCCTGCTGTGGTTGACGCTGCTGATCTTCATCCCGCACGTCGACATGCTGCTTGTCTCCCTGCGCGAGCGCGTCAGCGCCGGCGTCTACCGGACGAGCCTCGCAAACTACTGGGCGTTTCTCAGCGAACCGCTCTACCTTCGCACCTTTATGCGCACAGCGGTGATGTCGACGCTGGCAACGGTCATCACGCTGCTCATCGGCTTTCCGGTGTCCTACTACATCGCCAAGATCGCGCGGGGCAGGGTGCAGTCGGCGCTGTTCCTGCTGTGCCTCGTGCCGTTCTGGGTGTCCGAACTGGTGCGCACATTCGGCTGGATGATCCTGCTGCGAGAGACCGGGATCATATCGAACCTGCTGCAGTTCCTGGGCCTCGTGGAGGGGCCGGTGGAGATGCTCTACAACGACGCCGCGATCATGGTAGGACTGGTCTATACCTCCATGCTGTTCATGGTGGTGCCGCTGGTCACCACGCTCCAGACCTTGCCGGATGAGGTCGTGGAGGCGGGCTACGACCTTGGCGGCAACAGTTTCTCCGTGCTGCGCGAGATCATCATCCCGCACGCCACGCCCGGCATCGTGTCCGGCTGCATCGTCGTCTTCATGCTGAGCCTCGGCAACTACCTCACGCCGATCATGCTGGGCGGGAAGGACAGCCTGTGGTTCACCGAATTGATCTATTCCCAGTTCATCGTCCGCTTCAACTGGGAGCTTGGCGCCGCCTTCGGGTTCATGCTGCTGCTTCTGTCATCGGCCATCGTCTGGGGCATGCTCAAGCTGACCGGGCAGTCGCTCGAACGGACGGTGGGGTGAGGGCCGCGACATGATCCCAACCATCCCCCAACCGCGCCTTCTGACCGTCGCCTATACGGCCTACGTGGCCGCCTTCTTCCTGTTCCTCGCGCTGCCGCTGGCAGTGGTCGCGGTCTTCGCCTTCAATGACAGCCAGTTCCCGTCGTTGCCCTGGGAGGGGTTCACCTGGAACTGGTTCTTCGGCTCCGAAAGCCCGATGATCGGCGTCTTCCACGAGCGCTCCATCCTGCGTGCCATCGGAACGTCCGCGTTCGTTGCGGTCTGCGTGTCGGTCCTGTCGGTCGCCATCGGGCTGTCGAATGCGTTCCTGTTCAACCGCTATCGGTTCCCGGGACAGGGCATTCTCTACATCCTGATGTTGCTCCCGCTTGTCGTTCCCGGGATCGTTCTCGGGATCTCGATCCTGGTCTTTTCCAGCCGGGTCGCGAACGGGCTATGGGAGATAGCTCAGTGGGACTTCGAGGCGCTCCGCCCTGGGCTCGTGCTCGTCATCCTCGGGCAGTTCTCCTTCATCGCGACCATCGCCACGCTGGTGATTTCGGCACGGCTGCAGAAGTTCGACCGCACGCTGGAGGATGCCGCGCTGAACCTCGGTGCGAACCGCCTGACTGCCGTTCGTACGGTGACGCTGCCGTATCTGATGCCGGCGATGATCGGGGCCTTCGTGGTCGCCTTCTTGATGAGTTTCGAGAACTTCAACACGACCCTGATGCTGGTCGGCTCGGATGCCCCCCTGACGATCGCCATGTTCGACCGGCTGAAGGAGGGGTCGACGCCACTTTTGAATGCGGTCTCGCTCCTGCTGATGCTTGGCTCCTCCTGCCTCGCGTTGCTGGTGATCGCATTCCAGCGGCGCAACTGACGCCGTAGCGCCAGCCCGGTCCGGCTGGTTCTGCGTCATTTCGGACCGAGCCGTCTTTGCCTCCTCGTCTTGCAATCCGCCGGCAGCCACGTACCGTCGCGTTCGCCGGTCTCCATCGTGTCCCGGGCGGGCGCAATGTGAGCCGAAAAAAAATTGGAGAAGTAGCGGAGGACTCCATGCCGACCACGACGCACAAGGGCGTTTCGTTCAATCCGGAGGACCCGTTTCTGCTCGCCGATCAACTGAGCGAAGACGAGCGGATGATCAGCGCTTCCGCGGCCGCCTTCGCCTCCGATCGCCTGCTTCCTCGGATCCAGACGGCCTACCTCGACGAAACGACGGACCCGGAAATCTTCCGCGAGATGGGGGAGGCGGGGCTGCTCGGGGTCACGATCCCCGAGGAGTTCGGCGGCATCGGTGCCTCCTACGTGGCCTATGGGCTGGTCGCCCGCGAGGTGGAGCGGGTGGACAGCGGCTACCGCTCCATGATGTCGGTCCAGTCCTCGCTCGTGATGTTCCCGATCCATGCCTATGGCTCCGAGGAGCAGAAGCGGAAATACCTGCCCGGGCTGGCGTGCGGCGACCTGATAGGCTGCTTCGGCCTGACGGAACCCGACGCCGGCTCCGATCCGGCGGGCATGAAGACCCGAGCCGTCCGCACCGATAGCGGCTACCGGCTGACCGGGACGAAGATGTGGATCTCCAACAGCCCGATTGCGGACGTCTTCGTCGTCTGGGCCAAGTCGGAGGCCCACGGTGGCAAGGTGCGCGGCTTTCTCCTGGAAAAGGGCATGAAGGGCCTCACCGTGCCAAAGATCGGCGGCAAGCTTTCGCTTCGCGCCTCCATCACCGGCGAGATCGTCATGGATGACGTGGAGGTGGGCGAGGACGCGCTCTTGCCCGGAGTGGAGGGCATGGGCGGCCCCTTCGGCTGCCTGAACCGTGCGCGCTACGGGATTGCCTGGGGGGTGATGGGCGCGGCGGAGGATTGCTTCCAGCGCACGCGCCAGTACGGGCTCGACCGAAAGCAGTTCAACCGCCCGCTCGCCGCGACCCAGCTCTACCAGAAGAAGCTGGCCGACATGCAGACGGAAATCGCGTTGGGCCTGCAGGCTTGCCTGCGGGTCGGCCGGCTCTTCGACGAGGGACGCTTCGCGCCGGAGATGATCTCGCTCATCAAGCGCAACAACTGTGGCAAGGCGCTGGAGATTGCCCGCAACGCGCGCGACATGCACGGCGGCAACGGAATCCAGATCGAATATCACGTCATGCGGCACGCGCAGAACCTGGAGACGGTCAACACCTACGAGGGAACGCACGACGTGCATGCGTTGATCCTCGGCCGCGCGATCACCGGCATCCCGGCGTTCGCGTAACGGGCCGCCCGATGAACGGCGACGCCCCGCTCAGGGGATTGAAGGTTGTGGAACTGGCCCGGATTCTGGCTGGCCCCTGGATCGGCCAGACGCTGGCCGACCTTGGTGCCGAGGTGATCAAGGTCGAAGGACCTGAGGGCGACGATACCCGCCGCTGGGGTCCGCCGTTCATCGAGCGGCCGCTTCCCGGCGGTGGCACGGAGACGGTCGCGGCCTATTTCCACGCCACCAATCGCGGCAAGACCTCCGTCACCTGCGATTTCTCCGATCCGGAGGATCTGGCCCGGCTGAAGGATCTGATCGCCGAAGCGGATGTGCTGGTGGAGAATTTCAGGGTCGGTGGACTGAAGAAATTCGCGCTGGACTACGATGCGGTCGCGCGGATCAATCCACGGTTGATCTATGCCTCGATCACCGGGTTCGGGCAGGACGGCCCGCGCGCCATGCAGCCGGGCTATGATTTCCTAATTCAGGGCATGTGTGGAATCATGGACCTGACCGGCGAACCGGACGGCGCGCCACAGAAGGTCGGCGTGGCGTGGATCGACGTCTTTACGGGGCTTTATGGCGTCATCGCCGTGCAGGCGGCACTCGCGGAGCGGGACCGTTCGGGCAGGGGGCAGCACGTCGATCTGTCGTTGCTCGATTGCGGCGTCGGCGTTCTGGCAAACCAGGCCACGAATTTCATGTTGGGGAACTTCGTTCCTACCCGGCTCGGCAACGCGCACCCCAACATCGTGCCCTACCAGGTTTTCGAGGCCTCGGACGGCCACTTGATTATTGCCTGTGGCAACGACCGGCAGTTCCGGGCGCTGTGCGGGGTTCTCGGGCTGGACACCCTCGCCGACACTCCGGCGTACGCGTCCAACCCGGCACGCGTGGAGAATCGGGCCGCCCTTGTCGCCATGATCTCTGAACGGACCCGGGCGAGGCCGAGATCCGATCTCATCGCCGCATGCGACCGATCCGGGGTGCCGGCCGGTCCGATCAATTCCGTGGCCGAGGCGCTGACTGAGCCGCAAGTCGCCGCGCGTGGCCTGCAGATCGCCCCCGAAGGCATCGCAGGGCTGCGCACGCCGATCCGGTTCTCGCGCAGCGCGCTCTCGCTCACCCGCGCCGCGCCATCCCTCGGCACAGGATCGTGGAGTTTCAGCACGACCGACGGCGGGGACGAGACCTGATGGCTGCGGATCAGGTGGTCGTGGGGAGGCCGCAGATCGGAAACCCGTATCGCGTTGACAAGGCTGCTGCCTTTGCCGAAGGACAACCGCAATGGGAGCGTGGCGTGAATGGGTTACGGAGCCATTCGCGCCCGAGCCACGCGGACCCGACGCACTCCCCGGACTAACAATTTGGTGACACTGAAAATGGCGTACGACATCACACCCGACCTGATCGACCAGATCCGCGCGCGCTTCGCCCATGTGGAGGCCTGCCCGTTTGAGGGCGAGCGGGTGTTCTTCGAGAACGCGGGCGGAGCGCTGACGCTGAACGCCGTGGTGGAGACCTCGGCCAAGATGGCGGCGATCCCCGACAACCAGGGTCGGGACAATGCGGCTTCCAAGGCGCTGCAGGGCATGATCGACTCCGCACGGGAGGACATGCGGGTGTTCTTCGGGGCGCCGAACGCCAACTTCTTCGTCGGCGAAAGCGGAACCGAACTTCTGTTCCGCCTCATCCGCGCCGCCTGTCTGGGCACGCCTCAGGGGCGCGTCGTGGGGAGCTCGCTGGAGCATCCGGCCACCCGCAGCGCTTGCGACCGATGGGCCAAGGTCGCCGGGAAGCCCTATGTCGTGCTCCCGCACGACACTGCCACAGGGTCGGTTGGGCCCGCCAACTATGCGGAACACGTCACGCCTCACACCGTCGTGGCGACCATCCTGCACACGTCTCCGGTCACTGGCATGGGCGTCGACGTGCGCGCGGTTGCCGCGCAAATCCGCGCGATCGCGCCGGATTGCGTCATCATTGTCGACGGCATCCAGCACGCGGCGCATGGGCGGCTGGACATCGCCAGCTACGACGTCGATGGCTACGTGATTTCTCCGTACAAGGTATTCTCGCGCCACGGCTACGGCATCGCGTGGGTGTCCGACCGGCTGGCCTCCATGCCGCACGATCACCTGATGGGCGCTCCCAATGCGCCATGGGAGCTCGGCACGCGGGACACCGGCGCCTACGCGACGTTCTCCGACGTCGTGGCCTATTTCGACTGGCTCGGCGCGCAGTTTTCCGACAGCGAGGATCGTCGTACCCGCATCCAGGCTGCGGGCGAGGCGATCCATGCCCAGGAAGCGAAGCTGGCCGAGGCGATGTTGCATGGCACTGGCAATCTCAAGGGGCTGGCGGAATTCGACGGTGTGACGATCATCGGCGGCGTGGACAATCCGCTGCGCGAGGGTCTGGTGTCGTTTGCGCTGGACGGACTGCCAGCGCCCGACGTGGTCTCCGCCTTGCGCGAGCGAGGGGTGCGGGTGCACACGCGGAAGGCCGACCACTACTCCAGCAACATTCTGGAGCCGCTCGGTATGGCCCATTGCGTCAGGGTCTCCATGTGCCACTATAACACGGAGTTGGAGGTGGCGCGGTTCCTGCAAGCCATGAAGGACATTGCCGACGACGCCGGGTGATCGCCCGGCCTCGCCCCCCGTGGCCGGAACCATCCATTCCCGGCCTTCCCGCGCAATATCCACATGGAACCATCCAGCGCTGGAAGGGCGTTTCTCCAACGATATCAAATGAGTTGGAGGCCCCCAATGCACTACGGTCGTTTCTTCGCGATGATCGCAACCTCGACGGTGGTGATGTTCGGTTTAATGTACCTGAACACCTACCTCGTCAGCCATGTCTTCTGGTCGGAGACGCGCGCCTACATGGCACTTGTGATGGGCGCGACGATGGCAGTCATCATGCTCGCCTTCATGCTGTCGATGTACACCAACCGATCTCTGAACATCGCAATCTTCGCAGGCTCCATCGTTCTCTTCGCCGGCGCCCTCTGGCTCGTCCGGAGCCAAGTGACCGTTCAGGACCGGAGCTTCATGCGAGCGATGATTCCGCACCATTCTATCGCGATCATGACATCCACGCGCGCCGAACTGACCGACCCCCGCGTTCGCGAACTGGCCGATGGGATTGTCTTTGCGCAGGACAAGGAGATCGCGGAAATGCGCTACCTTATCGCTGACATCGATGCGAACGGAGAAGCGTCCTCCGGTACCGAGGCGGCACCTGCGGTGCTCAAGAGTGCGGAGGAAGCTCTGTCCTCCGAAGTGGTCGGGACAGTGGATCCGGAGTTCCTGACGTCGGACGACATTGCCACGGTGTTTCCGGATGGCGCGACGTGCAGGTTCGCCTATACCGGCCGCAGCCCGGCAGTCCTGGTCACCGGCGAGGACGCGGACGGACCTGCTGCGCTTATCAAGATCAGCGGAGATCTGGTGCGCCTCGCCGCTTCTGACGCGGGCCCTGATGGCGGCACATTCGAGGCATCGCCCATGCGCGCGGCGATCGAGCCAACCGATGACGACGACCTTCATGACCTCATCATCGGAGCCGGCCCCGAGTATGAGGCGGGATTCCGCGGACTGTATGCGTGTGCATCCTGACCAAGCGCGCTGCGCGTTTGGGGGGCAAAGGGACCAAATCTGGGAGCGGGCGGGCGCTTGCGCACAAATCCTGCCCCCGCCGCAGACTGTCGGGCGAGATCAGCCTGGGATTACGCCGCCTAAGGGGCGATGTTTTCCCCTGAGAAACTACCCGTAACGCCCTCCTGCATTGTTTCACACTCCGGCATTGGGTAGAAAGGTGTAGCGCGATCGGCTGGTGGCGTGCGTCACCTGCGAGTGACGCGCGAATTTTCGATTGTCGAGTTATAGATTGCCGGGGGCGGCGAATGACCAGAGGGATTGAAGGCAGAGCGCCGAAAGCGGCCGCTGGCCGCAACCACCGCGGCCGCGCCGATGACTCTGCGCCTCCTCTCGACGATTGGTGGGAAGAGCGTCTCAAAAAGCTCGAAACGCAGCGACACGAAGCGGCCGTGGAACGTGCGGCGGCCCAAACTGCTCTGGCCTCCGGCAAGCGTACCATGGAGACGTCCATTCCACAGCAGCCGCAGATACCACCTGCGCGGAGTGCGCCGGAACAGCCGCGTACGTTCCGAGGCGATGACGGCGAGGCGCCCGGCGTTCCCGGTCTGGATACCTTGCGGATCGAGACGAACCATCGCGAGGAGAAGGCCCCCGCGCCCCCCCTGACCCCGGAGGCGCTTCGGGTGGAAGCCCCGTCGCTGCCATTCTCTGTGGAACGCAAGCCGATCCGCGACACGCGGCCCTACCTCGTGCGCCACCCCGGCGTTGCAATCGTGGCGCTGATCGTGGGGCTCGGGGCCTTTGCGGGCATGTCCTTGACCAAATGGCATGGACTTCGGTTCACCTCGGAGCCCGCCCCGATTGAAACGGTTGAAGTCGACGTGCCGGCCACCCAGACCACCGACGCCGCGGCGCCGGGCGCTGGCCGAAGCGATGACGCGGTGCAATCGGTTTCCCCCCCGTCCGGGAGCGTGGAGTCTCAGGCCGAAACTGCCTCCACGGCGGCGACTCCAGCACCCACCCCGGCGACGCGTGCTCCAGAACGCCCCGATGCACTCCAAGCCGAGACCACCGAGAGCCCGGCCGCAATCGGTGGAGAACGGAACGTTCCGGGAGAGCGGATCGCAACCGTGGCAACCAACGCTGTGCCGCGTACCGATATCGGATCGCGGGACAAGGCCCCCGAAACGACGACCCGACTTGCGGCACGGCCTCCACGTGAGGCAGGCCTTTCCGGTGCCGGCGCGACCGTGATTGCCGGCCGGCAACAGACGGCATTCGCCTTGGACCGTTCGCCCGTCGAGGTGATCGTCGGGCAGGAGGTAGACGCGACCTCCATCGCGAGCGCGCCGGACATGATGGCAATTCCGGACCGACAGCCGGTCGAAGCAGCAGGCGGTCGAGACGCGTCCGAGGTTGCAGGTGTGATACCGAACGACACTGCGCCGCCGAACGGGCCGGAGACGATGACGTCAACCCGCTCCGAGGCTGTCGCAAACCTGGAACCCGCGGCGCCCCTTGCCCCCGTGGTTGCAGCCACGATGGACCAGCCTCCGGAAGGGATTGCCAAGTTGCAACCGGCTGCCAGCCCCTCAACCGGCGCGCCGGACCCGGACGTCGTGGCGGCGCTTGCCGCGGAGGCTGTCGTGACAGGGCAACTGGAAACGTCGTCGCTTCCCAAGGTTGAGCCTGTGTCGGAGCCGACCTCGGCGCAGGCGGTGGGTGCTGACGCGCCGGACGCTTACGTCACCCCCGAACAGACGGCGACCCCCGCCCGCGAAGCAACGCCGCCGGCTCCGCCACAGGTCGCGCCGGAACATGCGCCCGATGCCGTGATCGCCGAAGTCGCCGAGGATGGGGCGGGGGGCGCGGAACCGCTCAGCGTTGTGGAGAACCCGGCCGAAGGAACCGTGCTGGAGGCCTTGAACCATGCGGTTCCGGTTTCGGGCAAGGTCATCGTGGAGAGGCAGATCAGGCTCTTCGCACCGGGAGGGGTCGCTGAAGCTACGGTCGGAGCCTTGACGGCGGAACTCAACGCGGTCGGCTACGAACTCAGAAGCTCGGCCCGGGTCGGCTTCTCCATCAGCCAGTCGAACGTTCGATACTACCACACCCAGGACGCCGCTCTCGCGGCCGCCCTTGCCGAGGATACCGGAGCGTTATTGCGCGATTTTACGAGCAAGGGCGCCAGTGTTCCGCCCGGCACGGTGGAGTTGTGGCTGGCCGGCGAAAGCGGCGGAGCGGCCCCGGCGAAACCGAAGCCGGCGGCGTCGCAAGCGGTCGCGCGTCAGCCCACCGTGCGGCAGCCGACCGTGCGACAGCCCACCAGATCCGCGACACGGCGTTCGGAAAATCTGCGCAACCGTGTCATACAGAAATTGAGAAGTGCGACGAACCAGTAGCGAAGCGCGGCGGGGGCCGGGTGCACGAACGGCCAATGGCACTTCGAGAACGATGAGATTGAGAGAGGGACATGCCTGACAAACGACTGGTTGCCGTGGTGACTGCCTTGATGATGTCCGCTCTTGCGCCCGGCGCCGACGCGGAGGCGACGCTGGAGCAACTGGAAACCATCGACCGCCTTCTTTCGGCTAACGATACCCGCGCGCTCTGGGCCTACATGCAGCAGTATCCCGAACTCCTGTCAGGCGAGGACGAATTGTCGTTGGAGCTGCGCAAGTTCTGCAACGACGTGACGCTTGGCCGGCTGTCGTGCCACTACGTCCCCGGATCGTCGCCCGCGGAAGCGGCGGGTGCAGACGCCGCGGCGGCGCAGGCAGGCGGCGTCGCTGCGTCACGGGCTGCCGACGTTGCCGGCGCCGTGCCCTATTGAGCGCGATGACAGGCAACTGAATGTCGGGAAGGCCCATCGGTACGAGTTTCGCTTACGTCGTCGAGCCGCGTTTTTCGGGCGGCACCTCCGCCGCCGTCGCGGCCGAGCTGCGCGTCACTGCCCAACTCGGTCCAGTCGTCGTTCACGCGCGCCGGTCGACGATGTTCGGCGGGGACCGCCACGTCGCGCCAGTCCTTCGGCAGGCAATCGACGAGCTTTCGCTGCCTCTGATCTGGGACGCGCCCGAGATCAAGGCCGACGTGGTCATCTTTCACAATCCTTCATTTTTGAAGTTCCAGACCACTTTTGGTGGTCGTATTTTTGCCCGGCAGCTCATTGTCGTCACGCATGAAAATTTCCTCCGCCCTGGTGGGGTCGAGGCCTTCGACGTGGCAACCTGCCTGGACCAGATCGACCGGGCGACGCTTGCCCTGAGCAAATGCCTCGCGCCCATCTCTGTGCACAACCGCGCGACGATGACGGAGTGGCTCTCAGCACATCGGGGGCGATTGGACTGGAAGGTGCTCGGGAGCGACTGGTTCAACATCTGCGTGCCGGACGTATCGGAACCCCGCGACCCGCCGCGGGATCGTCGCGGGCGCCATTCGCGGCCGACGCGGGAGAAATTCCCGCCGCTGGCGGACCTCGACCTGTGTTTCCCACCCCATTCCGAAGCGAACGTCATCCTCGGCGCGGATTTCCTCATGGCGGCGGAGGTCGCGCGCCCGCACTGGACCATGCTGGCCTTCGGCTCGCTGGACGTGGCGAGGTTTTTCGAGATGGTGGACTTCCTCGTCTATTTCACAGCCCCCACCTGGCGGGAAAGCTTCGGCAGGGTGATTGCCGAGGCGTTGGCGGCCGGTAAGGTCGTCCTGACCGATCCAGATACCGGCGCGACGTTCGGAGATGCGGTGGTGGCCTGCCGCCCGGAGGAGGTTGACCGATTGGTCCAGGGCTTCGTGGCCGCTCCGGACAGCTACACCGCTCAGGTCCAGCGCGCGAAGCCGGTCCTGGAGGCATTGAGCGCCTCCGCGTTCCACCGGAGGCTGGTGCAACTGCTCGAATTGGAAGCCGGGGTCTGCGTATGATTGTTGTTGCGGCCGGAACCCGGAGTGTCAGGTCCTTCGATGCGCAAATGGTCGTCGCAGCCCAGTTGGCAGGGCGCGGCCATGAGGTTTGCATCGACGCGGCGTCTCTTCCCGACGACATTGGCCGGTCCCGCACCTACGAGGCCGCGCCGTTCCTGATGGACCGGGAGGACATCGCCCCGAAGGGCGTGATCGTCCTCGGTGCGGACGAGTTGGGAGACCCTCTGCTGGAGATGCTTTGGGGGTACGGTCTGGGGCCTGATGTGCCCGTTGTCGCGACGGGCCGGTTCGACGATCACCAGGGGTATCTCGGGGCAAAGGCGAAACTGGCATTCGCACTGGGGCGCGAGGCGGCGGTCATCGACCTTGGCGAAATGCAGCGCCAGCCCATGATCGCCAAGGCCGCCAACCCGCTGCTGGCCGCCATCTCATCGCGCGCACGGCCTGCCGGAACTCCGCCAATCGTGACGGTACTGCTTGGGTCGTTGGACCCGGACGATCCGGACGTCCTGCCATGCCTGTCGATGATGAACCATAGTCGCGATTTCCAGCTCCGGGTCGTGGCAAGCGGGAAGCAGAAAGCCCAGATCAAGGCGTCCGCGCATCGGGACCTTCCCGTGTTGTTGCTGACCGATCTTTCCCCAGTCACCATCGCCCGCATGACCGACGTTTTCGCGGTTTACGGGCAAGGGATGGCGGGCGAGCGCATGGCGTCGGTCGCGGTGAACCTGATGGCATCCGGAGGAATCGTCATAGATTGCACGGACGACCGGGCCATCGTCGAGACGGGGGCGCCTGCGCTGCGCGGGCCCGAGGCGCTCTCCGCGCTGGACGGCTACCTCTCCGATACCGTCATCAAACGGTTGGTGCAGATCGAAGATCAGGTCGCGCGGTCGCCCTGGTTGCAGTCCGTCGATATTGCCCGGCTGGAGGCCGCAGCCGGTCTGACGCCGCCGGAACGCGATCCTGCGGCAGTGCCGCCAAAGACGATGTTCGTCCCGACGAATGGGGTCGGGCTTGGCCATGCGCAGCGCTGCACGCTGATCGCCGCAGCCCTGCCGCAAGCCACACCGACCACCTTTGCCGCGTTCCCCAGTTGCGTGCCGATGATCCTTCGGCGCGGCTTCGATTGCCTCCCGCTCGTGCCGCGGAGCGACCGCCATTTGCAGGCCAACGCCAACGATATCCTGACCTATCGTCGATTGACGCAGGCGCTCGGGCCGGCGGACCGGCTCGTGTTCGATGGCGGCTATGTCTTCGACTCCATCTTCCGCACTATCCTCGAAAAAGGCTTGTCCTCTGTCTGGATCAGGCGCGGCCTCTGGCCAAGCGGTCCATCTGCGCGGATCGCGCTCGACCGGGAGCATGTGTTCGACCGGATCGTCGTTCCGTCGGAGCCGTTCGCGGAACTCAACGACCACTACAGCTTCGGCCCGCGCGTTCACATGGTCGGTCCCATCGTGAGACGGACGGAACAGTCGCCGGAGGAACGGTCCGCCCTGCGCGACGCGCTCCGCGACAGGTTCGGGCACCGCTTCGAGACGTTGGTGGTGAGTATGCTCGGCGGCGGCGTGGCATCGGATCGGGCGGCGCAGTTGCAGATGATCTCGGCGCTTCTGGCGGAGCGGCCGAATTGCCTTCATCTCGTCGTCGTCTGGCCGAACAGCATCGTGGCGCCCGCCCTTCACGGCTGGCCCAATACCCATGTCGTTCAGACGCTGGAGGCCACGGCCCTGTGTCTCGCTGCGGACCTGGTGGTGTCGGCGGCGGGTTACAATTCCGTAAACGAGATCCTCTATCACCGGATTCCGGCGATCCTCATTCCACAGTCGGCGCCCTACCTCGACGATCAGACCCGCCGTGCGCGGGCCGTGGAGGAACGTGGCCTGTGCGTCACCATCGAGGAGACGGAGTTCCTTCTGCTGGAACGGGCGATGCGGGATTGCCTCGACGGTACGACGGTGGAGAGGTTTCGTGGTGCATTGTCGGAGTTCGAGTTGCCGGAACCCGGGATCGAGGCCGCGGCACGGCTGATCGCCGAAGACTGGAGGGACGCCTGATGTCCGCAGACTGGAATAATATGCTGGGCCGGGTCGTCCCCCATGGTCTTGCAAACCTCGATGACCTGATCCCGGGGGCGGGGGCGATAGGCCCGCGAGGGACGGTACTGGCTCCGACGACCGGCGCCCCGCCGTCGGCGGACCTCTGGCAGCGGCCGCTCGATGGCCCGTCTTATGTCGGAATACGGATTACGGAGCCCCTGGCGGCGCCCTACAAGGCCGCCGTCCGCCTGGCCGCGATGGCGATCGAGAGATCCGTCGAGCCGGTCATCCTAAGCCGCGTTGACGCCAGCGGCTTCGAGCGCTTCGGCTTCCGGGTGGAACGCCTCCCGGCGGACGAAGACGACGCTGCGGCGGCGGAAGCGGAGTTGCGAAAGTTCTGGGATCTTGCGATCGTCATCGACGGCCGGGAACTCGAACGTCTGGGCTGAGCGCGATCCGGCCTCGCCATCGCGGCCGCCGACCGCGCGGGTCAGACGGGAACCTGGCCCGATCCCGCCCGCATTTCGTTGACAGGACCGCCGATTACTCCCGAAACTCTATGACAGTAGCCGGGAGGGTAGGCCATGTATCTGTCGATCAATTACGAGCGACCGCCCGGCGAGCCGGGATCCGGGCCCATCAGGGTCGGATGGCTGAGGATCGAGGAGAAGGGGGGCGTCCTCTATGGCCCTCCGGAACGGGTGAGTTTTCGGCAGACGAACAAGGGCCACGCCAAATCGGCGTCCCGCTGCCCCGCGGTAATCCAACTCGAGAGCCGCTATTTCCTGATCCGGTGCCCGTTCGACCTGCACATCGGCTTCGGGCGGGACGACAAGGGCCCCCACATCAAGAACAGGGCCGGAAAGTCTGGTGCGGTACGTGGCGGGAAGTTGAGCCAGGTGTTGACGCTGGTTGCCGAAGACGAGTGGCGTTACCCGGACCGTCCGACGATCCAGATGCATCTGCCCTACGTCTTCATCGCGGACGAGCCGGTCTACATCACGCAGCTGTCGCCGTTTGCGCATTACCGCAAGGACCAGCTTCCCGGCACCATTTTCGGCGGCCGGTTTCCAATCGACGTCTGGCCGCGACCGTTGATGTGGGCTTTCGAGTGGCATGAACCCGAAAAGGACATCGTCCTGCGCCGTGGAGAGCCGCTGTTCTATTGCCAGTTCGAGGGCGAGGGGCCGGATAGGCCAATCCAACTTGTCGAGGCCGAGAAGACGCCGGAGCTCGACTCCTACATGAACCACATCTCGGGCGCGGTGAGCTACGTCAACCAGACGTTCAGCCTGTTCAAGGCGGCGGAAGCCGCGCGTCCGAAGGTTCTTCTGAAGCCTAGGCAGAGCTGACGGCGGCACCGTCGCGGCTATTCCCACTGTTGCGGTTCGGGACACTTTTTTGGCAGGGGCGCGGCATTATCCGCCCTCCGTGCGAAGTGTGATCACATCCGCCGCAAGATTTAATTTTCGTTCAAAATGTGCTATTTTTTAGTCCTTATGGTGCGCGAACGCCATTTCTCAAAACAAGGAAATTTCCCATGGGTACTTACACCGGTACATCCGGCAACGACTCCAAGTCTATGTCGAACCTAAATGTTTTTCCTTTCTCACACCACGACACGATGTATGGGTATGGTGGTAACGACACGCTGCGCGGCAATAACGGCAGAGATACGATCTATGGTGGGTCCGGAACGGACTACCTGTACGGCGGCGACGATAACGATCGCATCTATGGCGGTTCCGGCAACAACAGGATGTATGGCGGGGCCGGAAACGACGGCCTCTATGGCGGCAACGACAGCGACTACATCTACGGCGGGACCGGCAACGACTATCTGTCCGGCAGTGGCGGCTCGGACCGGCTTTATGGCGGCGGCGGCAGTGATACTGTCTATGGCGGCGATGGTAGCGACTTCCTCTATTCCAACGGAGAAGGTCGGTACTATGGGGGCTCGGGCAACGACTATGTCTACGCGGGCAGCCTCGGTCTAAGCTCGGGGCGGACCGAGCAGCTCTACGGCGGTTCCGGAATCGACCGGCTCGACACCACCAGCTTCGACGGCGCCTACACGATTAACCTGGCGACCGGAAAGACGAATTACAGCTACGAGACCTTTCTCTATTTCGAGAACCTGACCACCGGCGACGGAAACGACACGCTGACAGGAACCACCGCCGACAACTCGATCAGCTCGGGTATCGGCAATGACAAGGTCTATGGCGGTGACGGTAACGACCGCCTCTATGGAGGCGCAGGCAATGACAGCCTCTACGGCGGGGTGGGAAACGACAACATCTACGGAGGTTCCGGCAGCGATTACCTCTATGGGAATGCGGGTGACGACTACATCTCCGGTTCCGACGGGGTGGACCGCATCTATGGCGAGGGCGGAAAGAACATTGCCTATGGCGGAAATGACACCGACTACATCTACTCCGGCGGCGAAGGCAGGTACTACGGCGATGCGGGCAACGACTATCTCTATGCCGGGAATTCCGGTTTGGGGACCGGCCGCACCGAAGAACTCTACGGCGGGGCGGGCACAGACCGGCTCTACACGACCGCCTTCAACGGCAACTACACCATCAACCTGACCACCGGTGCGACCAACTACAGCTACGAAACGTTCCTGGGGTTCGAGGAGCTCTATACAGGCTCCGGCAACGACACGCTGACGGGCACGACCGACGCAAACAGGATCTGGGGGAACGCGGGAAACGACACGGTCTACGGCGGGAACGGAAACGACATCCTTTATGGCGGTGTCGATGACGACCGCCTTTACGGTGGCAACGACAACGACAACCTCTACGGCAGCGCCGGTAACGACCGATTGGAAGGCGGTTTCGGTAACGACTATTTGTCTGGAAGCGACGGCGAGGATCGCATCTACGGTGGGGGCGGCAATGACACCGCCTACGGCGGGAACGACACCGACTACCTCTACTCGAACGGCGAGGGCCGCTACTACGGCGACGCGGGCGACGATTATGTCTATGCCGGTAACCTGGGTCTGCCGTCCGGAAGCACGGAGCAACTCTACGGCGGGACCGGTACAGACTGGCTCAACACCAAGACCTACAACGGCAACTACGTCGTCAACCTCGATACCGGTGCCACGAGCGCCAGCTTCGAGACGTTCCAGGGTTTCGAGAATCTCGTGACCGGCAACGGCAATGACACGCTTACGGGTACGAGCGGTGCCAACCGTATCAAGGGCAGTGGCGGAAACGACGTCATCAACGGCCGAGGTGGCGAAGACGTCCTCGTCGGCGGCGCGGACGACGACACGTTGCGCGGGGGTGGCGGTAGCGACGTCCTGAAGGGGAATGGCGGAGAAGACCTGCTGATTGGTCAGGTCGGTGCCGACAAGCTTCTGGGCGGCGGCGGCAACGACAAGCTGCGTGGCAATGGAGGAAGCGACTTCCTCAACGGTCAGAAGGGCAACGACGTTTTGACCGGTGGCGGCGGCGCGGACGATTTCAAGTTCCGCAAGGGCGACGGCGTGGACAAGATCACGGACTTCCAGGTGAATCTGGATGATATCGTGATCGGCGCGGGCGCCAGCAACTTCAGCCAGGTGACGTTGACCCGGGTCGGCGGCGATACCTTGGTCGAATTCGCCAACGTCGATATTCTGGTGAAGAACGTCCTGCCGGGGCAACTGGACGCCGACGACTTCTCGTTCTGAGACGGCGGAGACATCGAGAAGGTGCGCGGCCCTTGGCCGGGCGCCTTCATCCTGTCGATGGAGCCGGCGCGGGCCTGTCAGGCGCCAGCCGAAGCCGCAGGTTTCTGCATTGTCATCGTCAGTGCTGCCAAGGCGAGGAACAACAGGAAGAACAGGTGGAAAACGTCGATGAATGACATGACCGTCGCCTGTTGCAGAACGCGACCCACCATTTGAGACAGGGCTGCGGTGGGTCCGTCCAGCCCGTGGGCGGTCGCATTGGCCGCCATTGCGTCGAGCTGCGCCTGCGCCGCGGGATTCGACCAGGTCACGCTTTCCGCGATCCGGGCATAGTGGAAGTCTCCGCGATGGGTCAGCAGGGTATTGATGACCGCGAGCCCAACCGCGCCGCCAAGGTTTCGTGTGAGGTTGAACAGGCCAGACGCGTTCTTCATCTCGGCCGGCGGCAGCGTTCCGAGCGCCAGGTTGCTGATCGGAACCATGCACAGCATGAGCGACACGCCACGCAGGATCTGGGGCAGGAACAGTTCGTCGAAGTCCCACACTGCCGTCAGACCTGTCAGCATCCACGAACTCGCCGCAAACCCGCCGAAGCCCAGTAGCATCAGGACCCTCGGGTCCATTTTGGTGGACAGGACCCCGGCCACCGGGGCCATCAGGAACATTGCAAGGCCGGAGACAAACACGGCCTGGCCGATCATCAGGCTGTCGTAGCCACGGATCTGCGCAAGGTAGAGCGGGTAGAGGTAGGTCATCCCGTAGAGACCGGTTCCCATGAGGAACGAGAACAGGGAGCCCATGGCGAAGTTCCGGTTGCGGAAGGCACCGAGGTCGACCACCGCGTCCTGACGTGTCAGGGCTCGGAAAAAGAAGACAACGCCGGCCAGGCCCATAAGGATCGTCGCGCCCAGCACGGCCTCGTCGGCAAGCCAGTCGTGACCGGGGCCTTCCTCCAGCGTGAACTGCATCGCCCCGAGGAAAGCGGCCATCGCAAGCAGTCCGGTCCAGTCGAAACGGCGGAACAGGGCGAGGTCCGGCTTGTCGAAGTCGACCAGCGCGAAGACCGCGCCCCCAACGAGGAAGCCCGGGATCACGTTGACCAGGAACAGCCAGTGCCAGGAAAAGGTGTTGGAGAGATAGCCGCCGACTGTCGGGCCGATGGTCGGGGCGAGGGTCGCGACGAGGCCGATCAGGGGCGACGTGATCGCCCGCTTGGACGGCGGAAACACGGTGTAGGCCGCGGCAAATACCGCCGGGATCATGCCACCGCCGATGAAGCCCTGGGCCGCCCGATAGACGATCATCTGGTCGATGTTCGTCGCCGTGGCGCAGAGGAAACTGGTGGCAGCGAAGCCGACGGCCGAGAGGGAAAAGAGGATGCGCGTGGAAAGCACCCGGCCGAGGAACCCCGACAGCGGGATCATGATGACCTCGGCGATCAGATACGACGTCTGCACCCAGGAAATCTCGTCGGCGCTGGCATTAAGGCCTGCCTGGATCTCGGAGAGCGATGCGGCGACGATCTGGATATCAAGGATCGCCATGAACATACCGAACACCATCGCCATGAAGGCGAGGATGCGGCGCAGCGGAATCGCGTCTTCGGTAGGTTCGGTTGTCATCGCCGTCGCTTTCAGGAGCCGGTGGCGCTGCCGGGTGCGCTCGAACCGGCCACGGCACGCGGGCTATCCGCCGTGCGGGTATCGACCGAAACCGTGGTGCTCAACCCGGCGCGGAGCCGGCCGTCTGCCAGTGCTGCCGCGGGGAGTTCGATGCGGACGGGCACGCGCTGCACCACCTTGGTGAAGTTACCGGTGGCATTCTCGGGTGGCAGCAGGGAGAACACCGCGCCCGTGGCCGGCGCCAGAGATTCGACGCGCCCCTCGACCTCTAGGTCGGGGAGAACGTCGAACGTCAGGTGCGCTATTGCACCCGGCGTGACTTCGGCAAGTTGCGTCTCCTTGAAGTTCGCCTCAACGTAGAGCGTGTCGGTCGGAACGACTGCGGCAAGGATTTTTCCGGGGCTGACGAGATCGCCCTGTTCCACAGCGAGGTTGGTGACAACGCCGTCGTAGGGGGCGCGAAGGATGGTCCGGTCCAGATCGCGCTCCGCCTGCTCGACGGCCAGTTCCAGCCCCCGGTTCGCGGCCTCCGCTTCGGCATATTGAGCCTTAAGGACAGCGACATTGGCGTTGGCCGCGGCCACAGTGGCGCGAGCGCTTGCAAGTTGGGCCTCGGCCTCGTCCAGAGCGGCCTCCGCATCGTCCAACTGCGCTGTGCTGGCGAAGCTGGACGAGTTGAGGCTTCGGATCCGTTCGGCCGTCGACCGGGCGTTCTTCAGCGTGGCCTCGGCCGCCTGACGGTTCGCTTCGGCCTGCGTCACGGCGGTACGGGCGGCCTCGATCTGTGCCGAGATACGCTTGAGCGTCTCGTCGTGCGCCGCAATCTGGTTTTGGGCCCGTTCCAGCGCGTTCTTGTAGTCGCCGTCGTCTATCCTGAACAGGATATCGCCCGACGCGACCGCTTGGTTCTCTCGAAAGGCCACCGCCACGACGTGCCCGGTGACTTCGGGCGAGATCTTGGTGATGTCTGCCGTCAGATAGGCATCGTCGGTGGTCACCATGAAGCGGCCGGTCGTCCAGTAGCCGTGCAGCCGCTGGCCGCCGTAGAAAAGTCCCGCGCCGAGAAGCACCAGAATGATGAAGTACTTCTTCCAGGGGCGGCGTGCGCCCTTCGCGGGCGCTTCGGTTTTTGAACTCTGAGTCTCGTCTTGCGATGCGTCGAATGCCATCGGTGTCGTTCCCGCTTTGATCGAACCGATCGGTTCGATGTTGACTTACGGCGGATGGGAGGGCATTTCAATAGGCAATCGAACCGTCCGGTTCGATTTAAATGGAGGATTGAATCCATGTCTGCGACTCAGCCTGCGGACAGCAAGCCGCGCCGTGCGGCGGGGGAGGACCCGGCAAAGCGCGAGCAGATTCTCGCGGGGGCCGAGGTTGTGTTCTCGAGGCTGGGCTTCGATGCGGCGTCGATGAACGACATCACGCGCGAGGCCGGCGTGTCGAAGAGCACGATCTACGTCTATTTCGCGAACAAGGAGGAGTTGTTCGAGGCGTTGGTATCGCTGCAACGCGATCGCATCTTCGGCAAGGCGACACAACTGCTCGAACTGCCCGGCTCCCCCAGAGAGATCCTGACCCGCTACGGCATGTTCGTTGCGAAGCTACTGTGTTCCGAACGCGTGATCCGCGCGCACCGGATCGTCATCGGGGTGACAGAGCGCAAACCGCAGCTTGGCCGCCGGTTCTTTCAAGGGGGCCGGCAGCAGGCGCTTCGCGTCCTGGGCGCGTTTCTGAAGGACCAGGTCGCGAGGGGAACGATGGAGATCGAGGATATCGACCTCGCGGCCTCCCAGTTCAGCGAACTCTGCCTTGCCAACCTTTTCCGCCGGCGGCTTTTGGACGACATGCCGGAAGAACCCAGTGACGCGGAGATCGCGCCGGTTGTCAGCTCGGCGGTGGCGATGTTCCTGAAATTCTACGGCGTCGAGCGGGGCGGTTGAACGGCCCCACGCCAAGCGAAGGCGCGATGCGCGGGCAGGGGGCCGTTTCGGCCTCCCGTCACAGAATGAAGTTGTCCCCGCTCAAGTCGTTGACGTTGGTGAACTCGATCATCATGTCGACCGCCCGGTCGCCGTTTTCGTCGATCCGAAGATAGGTGCCATCGTAATAGGCCGATGCTTGGCCATGACCGGCAAAATCGATCTTCTTGAATACAATGTCGCCGAAGCCGCTCAGGTCGATCTTGTCGTTGTCGACATTAAAGCCTTCGACAAGATCGATGCCATCACTGCGATGCGTGGAGTCGCCCGGGTTGAACACGAGAGTATCGGTCGCCTGTTTGCTTTCCCAAAGCTTGAAAACGTCCCTGCCGGTGCCGCCGATCAGCCGGTCCCTTCCGGCACCTGCGGTGAGCGTATCGTCCCCGGCGTTGCCGAAAAGGCGGTCGAAGCCATCGCTGCCGCTCAGTTCGTCATCTCCCTTGCCGCCTGAGATGCGATCGCCGCCGGCTCCGCCGTCCATCCGATCGGCGCCAGCTCCACCGTCCATCCGGTCGGCCCCGTCGCTGCCGTACATGGCGTCCGCGTTGGCGCCTCCGTACAACGTGTCATCGCCGGCCCCGCCGTTCAGATAGTCGGCACCCTCGCCACCGTCCAACATGTCCGCGCCGTCCCCGCCGGAGAGAGTGTCCTTGCCTTCCCCGCCCCAGATCCGGTCCCTTCCGGCATCTCCACCGAAGTGGTCGGCGCCTGCGCCGCCCCACATCCGGTCGTTGCCGTCACCTCCGCCAGATGTGTCGTCGCCCGCCTGGCCATAGATCTTGTCCCGGCCCTGGCCGGCCCAAATCTTGTCGTCGCCGCCGCCGGCATAGTAGGTCTCGTTATTGGCGTCGCGGAACGGCTTGGAGTACTCGCCCGTCCCGAGTTGGTCGGCACGGCCGCCGCCGAAGACGACGTTCTCGCCGTTCAGAAAATAGTTCAGCCAGCCTGCGACATCCTTGGTCGTTTCGTTGGCTGCGCCGTCTTCGTTCACGTAGCGCCCGTCCTTGACCTTGAAGCCGTAGTGGTAGATCGCGTCGGCCACGGTATCGATGAAGTTGCGACCCTTGAAAACAAGCGTGCCGCCGTCGCCCTGAACGTGGTGAAAGCCGGACACCACGTCGCCGTTGTCGTTGCCGTGCGCTTCGAGGAATTTCACGTACTGGGCGGGGTCGCCGTAGACCGTCGTGGAGATCGTGGCCATATCGCGGGCGGTCAGCAGACCGTCCTTGTTGACTCCGGATTCCTCGATCGCATCCAGCAGGACGGCGTTCAGGGTCTCGGCGGCGCGCACGCCCTTGGCGATTTTGGCGTCTGAAATGCTTTTCTGAAGGCCAGGATCGAGGATGATCCCGCGTAGGAGGCTCGCAAGTGGGTCCGACATGCTCTCGTCCAGGAATGTTGTCGTGCCCCCGGGGTAACCTCTTCTTCAGAACCGCGTCGGCAACTTGGCGGGATTGGGGCGACAAGATGCCGAGCCATTGCGTGGGCGGGTTCTGACCGAAACGACGGAAAACCCGGACGGCCTGGCCGCCCGGGTCATCTGCCTATACGCGCCGACGATACCGGAGCCGGTTCACCACTTGTAGCTCATCGCGAGCGACAGCTCGTTCTGGTACATATCGAGCGTGACCGGGTTGGTCAGCGACGGCGTCTTGTTCCTGCCCGACACGTCATTATCGAACGCGTGGGTGTAGGAGCCGCTGACCGACCAGTTGCTGTTGATATCGTAGGTCGCCCCGATCGACGCATGCCATTGCGGGGTCGCCGGGGCGAGAGTGTTGAACAGCACCTGGTCATCGTCGATGAATTCGGTGGCATGACTCACGCCGCCTCGGATCGTCCACTGATCCGTCGCCTCGTAATTGGCCGCGAGGCGGACGATATCCATGTCCTTCCAGCCGAATCCCGGTCCGTCATCGTCCCCGAGGGTGGGTGTGATCTCGGACCCGCTGTTGGCGATAGCGTTGATGTCGCCATAAAAGATCCGTTGGTATTCGCCCGTGATCGTCCAACGGGGGGCGCTGGCAGGCGTGAACGCTGCACCGATGACCGCGGTGGCGGGTATGTCGAAATCACCCTGTTCGGCGAACAGCCCGGAGTAGCGGTCGAACTCGCTCATATAGATTCGGGACCGATAGGCCGCGCCGATGGACCATTGTGCATTCGGCGTGATGTGCACGCCGAGGTTGTAGCCCCAGCCGCGTGACCAGGAGTCATCGTTGTCGGTCACGTTGCCGGGATCGGTCGAGAACAGCGTGAAGGGCTGGAGCCCCGTGGCGCTGAACCGCTGCACGGCATAGATCGGCGCGATACCGACCGAAAGCTGCGGGTTCACCTCGTAGGCGTAGTTCAGCCCGATGAACAGTTGCTCGAGGTTCACGCCATAGGGCGTCTTGGCACCGGTCCCGTAGAATTGGCCAATGCCGGCAAAGGGATTGCCGTCGTATTCGGTGTTCATGCCGCCGTTGCCGACGACCACGAAGCCGAGCGAACTCCGATCGTTCAGCATGAAGTTCGCGCCGCCGCAGGGGATCACGAAGCTTTTGTTGCTGCTGGTCTCCTTGCCCGGCACAAGAAACCCTGTGGGGTCCTCTCCGATGTCGAAACTGCGGTCGGGACTGAAGTAGGTCAGGCAGAATGCGGCTTCGTTCCCGACCTGGGTGCCGAGCGCGGGGTTGGTCGCAATGCCCATCACGCCGCCATCCATCGCGACGCCGGCTCCGGCCATCCCCTTGGATATCGTGTCGAATCCGTTCGCGAAGTACCCGTTCGTCGCCAGGGCCGGCGTTGCGCCCAGGCCGGCCAGGCAGAGTACCGCAGTGGTTCGGGCGGCATTGCCGTGGCGTGGTCTCTTGTACATGGTCTGTCACCTCTGGTGCACCAGGACCAACAAGACATGAGGTTGGAGGACCCCGATGCGATTTCGTGTGTTGTCTTCAGGATTGGCCGATGTGCAGTTCCCTCACTCCTTCAAACATTCGATTTAGTGCATTCACGAAGCTGTGTGTCCCACCTTTGCGGCGGCCACGACATGAGATGGATCAACCAGCGCACGAATTTTTTTAAAAGTTGCATTGGATTTGCCGGCATCCGCGAGGCGATGGCTGCCAAACGGGTGCGGTTCCGGCCGGGGGCCTTGCCAGCTTCTGCCAACGGGTAGGGCAAAGGTCTCATCCCCGGCCGGGACCCCCGCCGCGCAGTCCACGACTTGCGTATCGCCCGGCGGATCTGTCGACCCTTCAGTTGCTTATTTTGGAAAGCTCAGGTTGCTTCGGGCCGGCGTCAGACGCCGCCAGAGTGAACGACCTCGTAGTAGATTTTTTCGAGCTCCGCCTTGTGCTTGGTTTCTTCGTTCGCGAGGAAGACGAACGCATCCTTCAGCGGGCCGACCGGCGTGCTCTCGGCCAGTTCGGTATACTGGTCCATCGCCGCGCTCTCCCGCATCAGAGCATACTGCAGAACCGCCTGGTCGTCGGGGTTCGGACCAAGATCCGGCGTTTGAACGCAGTCCGAGAACTTGCCATCGGCCACGGGGCGGGCGATTTCCGCTACCATGACGGCCTCGACGGCCGGGTCCTTGGCAAGTTTGGTGAACAGGTCCACGTGCTCAAGCTCTTCTTCGGCCAGTTCCTCAACGAGCCAGCGGATGTCCTTGGAAACGTTGGGAATGAGGGCGGTGTAGAACCGGTGGGCAACTTTCTCGAATTCGGTCGCGGTCTCGAAGATCTCCCGGATCGTCGTCTTTCCCGACAGTTTCGCCTTGTTCATCTCGCTCATTGCATCACCTCCCGTGCTGCGAGTTCATCCATGACCGTCCGCGCAACCCGGTGTCCGTCCGCAACGGCGTTGATCACGTCGGGTCCTTTCACGGCGTCGCCCGCGGCAAACAGCCAAGGTTCGGACGTTCGGAAGGCGCCATCAATGCGGATGCGTCCCCGGTTCCATTCCAGCGCTTCGGTCAGCGCTTCCTCCAGGAGCGACGTGTCGGCCATCTGGCCGATGGCTTCGATCACCATCGTACCTTCGTGAATCTGTTCGTCGCCCTCGTCATAAGCGGGGGCGAACCGCCCGTCGGCGTCGAAGATGGACTTCACCCGCCACGTCCGTAGACCGGTGACAGCCCCGCTCTCGTCGCGGACCACCTCCTGCGGGCCGCGGGCGTCGAAAATCTGCACGCCTTCCTCGCGGCTTTCGACGATCTCCTCGCGGTCCGCCAGGAAATGGTCGATGTCCTCCAACGCGGTCAGGGTGACGCCGACACGCCCGTATTTCTGCATCTGAAGACGCGCCATCGAGCGGGCGATGTCCATCGCCACGTTACCGCCGCCGATCACCACGAGGCGTTCGGGCACCGGCACCTCCTCGCCGTCGGTGATCCGGCGCAGTAGGTCCACTGCCTTCTCCACGCCCGGACCCTCGGTTCCCGGCACGCGGGTCGAGCGGCCCATGTTGAGACCGATGGCGAGGATCACCGAGTCGTAGTCGCGGCGCAGCGCGTCCATCGTGACGTCGCGGCCGACACGGCAGTTGGTGCGTATCTCCACGCCCATCGCTTCGATGACGCCGATGTCGCGGTCGAGCGCCTCATAGGGCAGGCGGTATTCGGGGATGCCGTAGCGCATCATGCCGCCCGCGTGGGACAGCGCCTCGAACACCACCACGCCATGACCGGCGCGGGCGAGGTCGAAGGCTGCAGTCAGGCCGGCGGGGCCGGCACCAATGATCGCCACCTTTCGGCCCGTGGGCGCCGCCGGCTTGCCGATCAGCTCCAGCCTGCGGTCGAAGGGCACCTCGTCCACGATGTGCCGCTTGAGCCAGCGGATGGCGATCGGGTCGCCTTCGTGCAGCGCGGCGCAGGATGTTTCGCACTTGTGGGTGCAGACGCGACCGCAGACCTCCGAGAACGGGTTCGTCTCGTAGAGGATCTCCAGCCCCCGATCGTAGTCCTGATCGCGCACGGCGGCGATGTAGTCGGGGATCGACATGTGCGCGGGGCAGGTGGCGACACAGAGGCCGCATTCCACGCAACGATCCGCCTCCAGAATTGCCTCGGCGCGGCTGTAGCCGTCCACGATCTCCTCGAAATTCGAGATTCGTGTCTCCGGCGGCATCTCCTCCATATGGATGCGCTCGATGCCGGAGAGCACCCGCTTGCCCTCGCGCTCATAGCCTTCCTCATCGTCCTTCCACGGCTCTTCGAGACCGGGCACGAAGCGGAAGGCGTCCGGGTCGGTGTCGACCCAGGTGTATTCGTTCGACATGGTGAGCGAGCCGGTCATGCAGACGTCGACGCAGAGCGCGCACCAGCAGCATCGGCCGTAGTCGATCTGCGGGCGCAGGCCGGAGTCGCCCGTTCGGGTTTCGATACCGTCGACCGGGACCATGTCGATGGCCGCGTTCTGACAGATCGCCTCACAGGTGCCGCAACCGATGCAGCTCGCCATGTCGTTCTGGTGGAATCCGCGGTAGCGGTCGGCGGCCGGCCGGCCGATTGGGTTCTTGATGGTCACCGGCTCGTCGAAGACGTGCTTCCAGACGGTGAACGGGGTGAGGACTTCGCGCAGGCCCATGGCTTACCTCTCGATCTCGGGGGGATAGGTGTGCAGGGACACCATAAGCGCGGCCACGTCCGAGATGTTCGTTCCCGGGATCAGGTGTTCCAGCAGCGCCATTGCGTGGGTATAACTCGGCCCCCGCACGTTGATCCGGCGGGGATAGCCGGTGCCATCGGTGACGAGGTAATAGCCGTATTCGCCCCGCGAGCATTCGCCCTTGATGTAGGTCTCGCCGCGCGGGATCTTCCAGTGCAGGACGTTGGGGATTCTCGCCATCGCCGGGCCGTCCTTGGGCATCTTGCGCAGGATCTGGCGGATCAGGTCGATGGAGGTCTGCACGTCTCCCCGGCGCACCGTGGCGCGGGCGAAGATGTCGCTGTCCGTCGCGGTCGCCACCTCGAAGTCGAGTTGGTCGTAGACGAGGTAGGGGCTGTCCTTCCGCAGATCCTTTGCTACGCCGCCGGCGCGGGCGTTCGGGCCGGTTACGCCGTAGGGCTCGAAGAGCTTCGGATCGATCACGCCCACGCCCTTGGTGCGGGTCTTGAAGACCGAGTTGGAGAACATGACCTTGTCGATATCGTCGAGGTAGCGCTCGGCGGTGCTCAACACCTCCTCCATCCGCGCCTCGAACCCCTCGGGCAGGTGCCCGCGCACGCCGCCTGGCAGGATGAACATGTGGTAGATCCGGGCGCCCGTGAGCTCCTCGAAGCGGTCGAGCATCAGGTCGCGGACGTAGGTCATCCATTGGCCGGTGATCCCGAGGCCAAGCGCGCCGCCGATCCCGCCCAGAAACATCATGTAGCTGTTGAAACGGCCCATTTCGAGGATCAGTGTGCGCATCCAGGTGGCGTATTCCGGCACCTCGATGCCGGCGAGGTCCTCCACGGCAGCGGCATAGCAGTACTCGTTGAAGTCAGGCTCCGGAACGCAGACTCGGCAGACGATGGGAAACACCTGGATGAAGGTCCGGCGCTCCATCAGCTTCTCGAAGCCGCGGTGAAGGTATCCCACGTGGGTCTTGCCCTCGACCACCTCGTCGCCACAGACGGTCAGTTCGACCGACATGTTGCCGGTGATGCCGGGGTGGTTCGGGCCTTGCCACAGCTTCAGGTACTTGCCCGTCTCCAGGTCGATCTCCAGTTTCCCGTCCGCGTCCGCCGCGGGATACTGGGTGCGGTCCGGTTTGAAGTTGAACATCTCACACCCCGTCCGGATAGAGCTTCGATTTCATGTATTCGCGCGGGTCGTGGGTCACGCGGCCCGGGCGCTCGGCGTAGGTCTGCTGCGAATAGGCGAGACTGTCGAAGTCGCGCCGGTAGGGCGGAAGGTCGGTCCAGCCTTCGAGGATGAATTCCTCGTCGATCCGCGGCGAGCCCGGGAAGTCGATGCCGAACATCTCCTTGAGTTCGCGCTGGTAAGTGGCCGCCGTGGGCCAGAGGTCGTGGATGCTGTCGCCCTGCGCCTCCTGCCGGTCGAGCATGACGCGAATGCCCAGCGTCATGTCTCGGCCGCGGTTGTTGAGCATGTAGGTGAGCTGGAAAAGGCCGTCCTCCATCCAGTCCACCGCCGTCAGCAGGACCAGATGGGTGAAGCCATGGACGTCCCGCAGCTCGGTCAGGAGCCCGCGCAGGTTCTCTCGCGGGACGGTGACGAAGGCGAGCTTGCCTCCCTTTGGCTCCAGTTGGCCCAGGCTGTGACGTTGCTTCAGAAGGGCGTGAAGGTGTCTCATTTCCATCACCAGTTGTAATCCGGCATGTCCCAGTCCTTGATCACGGACTTCTGGTTCGCCTTGTAGGTCGCGAAGTTCTCGGCGTACTTGTTCGCCCCTTCGCCTTTGCCTGCCTTGATCAGCTTCTTCAGTTCCATGAAACCTGCGAGCAGCGCTTCCGGGCGTGGCATGCAGCCGGCGATGTAGAGGTCGACGGGCAGGTACTGATCGAGCCGCTTGATGGTGTTGTAGCTGTCCCAGTACATCCCGCCGTTGATCGTGCAGGAGCCGAGGCCCACCACGTATTTCGGCCCCTGCATCTGCTCGTAGGCGCGGATGGCGCGCTTGAGCGTCTTGACCGAGAGGTAGCCGGAGATCATCAGCAGGTTCGCCTGCCGGGGCGTCGGGCGCCATTGGATGCCGTAGCGATAGGCGTCGAAGCGCGGCGTCATCAGTGGCCGCATCTCGATCGCGCCGCAGCCGGTGCCGAAGCCGAGGATCCAGAGCGAGTTGGCCCGGGCCCAGTTGTAGAAATCCTCGACGATCGGGATGTAGGCCTTGGGGTGAACCTTCGGCGCCGCTTCGCAGAAGTAGTCCTTCAACGGCTCGATCTCGATCTCCTGGCCGTCCGGCGTGGTCACCCTGCGGGGGCGAAGCTCTTCGCGAAGGGGGAACTCGGTTTCGATGTTCTTCAGGAACTTGTCGTCAACGTCTTTCATGGTCTCACACCGTCAGGATGGCCAGCACGCCCACGGGCAGGCCCCATTTGAGGAAGAAGCGGATAGATTGCTCGACCCGGAAGCGCGGGTGCACCACGCCGATCACGGCCGGGATCATGTACAGCAGGAACGCCTTGATCGCGAATTCCGCCCAGCTGGTCGCCCCGCCGAAGAAGAGGTTCATGTAGATGATCGTCTTCGCGATAGGGAAGATCGCGCGGTTGGTCTGCATCAGCGCGAGGTAGGCCGAATGGTATTCCGTCGGCGGGCCGATCGGGATCTCTTGTGGTGCCAGCACCACGTCGAAGGGCGAGCGCATCATCGTGCCGACGAAGGCGAACATTGCTGCGACGACGGCAAGCGGGTTGGTGAACAGCGTCCAGTTGAAGAGGCCGCCTTGCTGGGCTGCGACGATCTCGGTGATCGAGAGCGTCTGGTACTGCACCGCGATGGCATAGACCGCGAGCGCCAGCGGAAGCTCGGCCATCGTCACCTGGCTGAGGCCGCGTGAGACACCGATAGCGGAATGCGGATGCCCACTTTCACCCGCACCGAGCGCCATGCCAAGCGTGCCGAAGAAGACGAAGTAGAGCGCCAGCACCAGGTCACCCGCGAAGGCGAAGTTCTGCGCCCAACTCGATCCATAGATCGTCGGCACGAAAAGGATGAGACCGATGCCGCCAGTCAGCCGGAAGACAGGCCCAAGGTAGTACATGACCCCGTGCGAGATTTTCGAGCGGAGCGCAAAGTTCTTCACCAGGTCGATGTAGTTCTGGTAGACCGGTATGCCCGGCCGCCCGCCGACCCGTGCTGCAAGCTTGCGCACCACCGCCGTCATCAGCAGCCCGTAGTTCAGGATGATGAAAAGCGTCAGCAGCGCGTAGGGGATCTGTATCCACTCGAAGGTCATGCGATGCCTCCCATCGCGATCAGGTAGACGGCGACCACGAACAGCAGCACATGCGCCGCGTAGGTCTGGCCGTTTCCGCTGTAGAAGCGCCGGGTGAATTCGCCCGCGCCGTTGATGCCACCCGTCACACCGCCCCAGAAGGACGTGACCACTGGCGTTTCAAGGAACCCCATCGCCTTGCGATAGGGGGCGAAGAAGTTCCACGCGAAGTGCGTCGTCTCCGGGCGATAGGGACGTTCGGCCGAGAAGACGATGTTGAACTGCTTCACCATCTGGGCGTCGTGGTTCTTGGCGATCAGGATTGCGAAGACCGCCACGAAGACCATCACGATCACCGCCATGATCGCGACTGGGTTCCAGTACCCGAACTCCGACGTGATGGCGCGGCCGTGCCAGACCAGCGGTTGGTCCCCGAAGATCGAGCCGATGTATCCGTCGACCTTTTGCAATGCCATCCCGGGCAGAACGGCAAAGGCGATCAGGAAGGCCACGAAGATCATTTGCGGGACCAGGATCCAGACCGGAGCTTCCTTCAGCTTTCGGTGCGGGTCCTTGAGTTGGCCGAGGAAGATCGTGTGGATCAGCCGGAAGAGGTAAAGGAAGCCCACCGGCCCGGCCATGAAGATCAGGATCAGCGGCAGGCGCAGGTCGGCATCCATGATCGCGTTGTAGAAGATCCACCGACCGCCAAAGCCCGACAGCGGCGGCACGCCCGACATTGCGATGATCCCCACCAGTACCGAAACGAAGCTGAACGGCATCAGGGTGATCAACCCGCCCATCTGGTACATCAGTTTGGTGTGGGTGCGCTTGTAGACGCCCCCCACGGCGAGGAAGAGCATCGACTTGTAGACGTAGTGGTTGATGACGAACATCATGGCCAGCAGCCAGCCTAGGTGGTTCATCAGCGCGACTCCGAAGAGCGCATAGCCCATCTGGCTGATCGAGCTGTAGGCGAGCAGACGCTTGGCGTCCTCCTGGAAGACGGCCAGCACCGCGCCGAGGAAGGCCGAGATCGCGCCGATGTAGGCGAGCACGACTGTCAGATCGACGCCGTAGAGGCTCTGCCGTCCGAGCTGCATCAGCATCAGGAAGAGCCCGAAGAGCCCCGCCTTGAGCAGGATGCCCGAGACCATGGGCGAGACATCCGTCTCCGCCTCGGCATGGGCGCCGGGCAGCCAGATGTGCAGGCCCATGGCGGCGGTCTTGGTCAGGAACCCCGCGGCGAGCAGGACGAACACCCACGGCGCCAGGTCTGCCGCCGCCACGTCCTGCAGACCGTCGATGGGGTGGGGCTGCACGCCGCCGGAGGCGAGCGCGAAGCCCGTCAGGATCGCGAAGGCGCCTCCGAGCGAGAAGAGTATGTAGCTCAGCGCGTGCGGTTCGGACATCCGGCCCCGCAGGATCAGGAAGTAGGAGCCGAGCGTCATGACCTCCCACGCCGCGAAGAACTCGAAGAAGGTCGTCGCTTCGAGCAGCAGGGCGAGGCCTGCGTACATGGCCATGGCGGAGGGATAGAAGCCGAGCCTGCGACCCTTTTCGGTGAAAGAGGCGAGGAGGATCACGGCTCCGCCCGGGATCATCACGGCGGCGAAGATCAGTCGCATGGGGTCGTAGTCGCCGGCCACCATCGCGAACCAACCCAACAGGGCCGCGATGGCGAGGCCGTTCTTGATCCGCGCGTCGAGCGGTTCCAGTAGGATGAAGACAACGGCGGTAATCGCTGGAAGCGTTGCCAGAAGGTTGAATTGTTCCGGGCCGTTGCCCCAAAGGTACCCGAGTGCCCAGCCGCCCGCGACCGTGGCGAAGGTGATGCCGCAATCGACTGGATTGGACGCAAGGCCGTTCTCGGCCGCCTCACGCTTGATGGCGTAACCGAACCAGCGGAAGAGGTAGGCGGATTCGATCAGCACCCCGAGTAGGATCAGCGTCAGCACCGGCAGGCGGCCGGCGGCGACGAGGGCCTGGGCGAGGTCCCATTTGGCATAGAAGCCGGGGAAGGGCGGCAAGCCCACCAGCATCGCGACGAAGGTCGCAAAGGCCAGCACCATCGGCGCCCGTGTCCGCAGCGCGGCCCAGTCCTCCAGCTTGCGGCCACGCACCATGGAGGACATCCAGAACAGCCCGGCCTTGGCAACCGCGTGCGACAGGATCAGGCCGCCCGCGACATAGAGGTAGGCATCGCCCAGCACGTCCCGCTGGCCGATCACGGCGAGGATGAGCCCCAGTTGCCCGACCGAGGAGTAACCCAGCAGCCGCCGGTCGTTCTCCTGCCGGAGCGCGACGATGTTGGAGGCGACGAAGCTCAAAAGGCCGATGCCGGTCAACAGCGGCAGCCATTCGGTTCCGGCCGGGGCCACGACCTTGTCGACGACAAAGAGCGCCGCGCTGCCGGTCGCAGCCGAGAAAAGGGCGGAGAAACCGGGATGGGCGGAGGTGTAGATGTCGAGCGCCCAACCGTTGGCGGGGAACGGCTTCAATTCCACGATCAGCGCGATCAGCAGCAGGAACATCGCCAGCGATGCGCCCCGGAAGGCGACGGGGGCGACTGTGATGTCGTCAATATTGAGCGAGCCTGTCGCGTGGTAGGTGAAGATAATACCGACCAGCAGCAGAATCGAGATGATCTGGCTGACCACGAGGTACTTGAACCCCGCCCCGATGGCGCGCTCATCCTGCGACAGCAGCACGAGGCCAGCGGTGGCAATGGCAATCAGTTCGATGAAGACAAACAGGTTGAAAAGGTCCCGCGTCATCACCAGACCCGAGACGGCCATGACGAGCACCAGAAGAACTGCCTGGCTGCCCCGTCCGAGCCTCAGCAGCGCCGCGCGCATGGAGAGCGCGGCGAGGAGGCCGGTGAGGGTGATGAGGGATAAGAGCGCCGCCTCCGGAAGGCCAACGCGCAAATTGATCGCAAACGGCGGGGCGACGCCGGCGGTGTGGATCTCGGCCGTCTGTGCCGCGCCGGTTGCGAGCGCCAGCGTCCAGCCGAGGGCGATTGCCGACATGACGCCGAGTGCCGTCAGCGTGATACCAAAGAGGACCCTCGTGCGGGCCGGTTTCATCAGCCCGAGGGAAAACGCGGTGCCGAGGCCGATGGCGAGGATGAGGACCGGGCTTACCATTTCAGCTCCGTGAAGTTCGAGATGTCGAGGCTGCCGCGCAGCCGGAACAGCCGGTAGGCGTAGGCGAGCATGAGCGCGGTGATGCCCAGGCCGATCACGATGGCGGTGAGCACCAACGCCTGTGGCACGGGGTCGATGATCCGCTCGGCCGCTTGCGCGACGGGCACGGCGGCATCGAGGATCGGTGCCGTGCGGCCGGGCAGGAACCCCACCGCGACGAGCACGACGTTCACGCCGGTATCGGCAATGGTGAAGGCCACGATCATCCGCAGGATGTCACGGTTGGTCAGGGCGCCGTATATTCCTGCGAGGATCAGCACGAAGCCGGTTGCGAGGGCGATCTGGGCCATCACGCATCCTCCGTTTCTTCGAGGCTTTCCAGGATCGAAGAGAACTCCGCTCCGACCTTGAGCCCGATCAGGACCGAAATAAGGGGGATCGCGCCGGCCGAGAGCATGGCGCCGAACCGCCCCAGCGGAAGGATGCCGTTGTCGAGGAAGCCCCCGGCGAGGGCCATGCCGGCGAGGCCGACGAGCACGTAGGCCAGCCCCGATATGCTTTCCACGCGGGCGATCACCGAATGGGCGAAGCGGTGTGACGGGTCTGCGAGCAGCATCAGAAGCACACCGGAGGCTAGTATGGCGCCCCCCTGGAACCCGCCGCCCGGCGTCAGGTGCCCGTTCATGATGACGTACGCGCCAAGCAGAGTGATGAGCGGCAACAGCATCCGGGAGCCGGTCGTCAGCAATTCGCCCGAGGGAAGGAAACCGGCCCCGGACGCACCGGGAGGTGTCTTGGACTGTGCCAGCACCAGCGCGATGATGGCGGAGGTCAGGAACAGGACCGTCACCTCGCCCAGCGTGTCCAGGCCGCGCCAGGTGACGATGATGCCGGTGACGATGTTGGGGGCGCCGACATCGGTCTGCGCATTGGCGGCATAGTACGCGGCGGTCCGGTTCAGCTCTGCATCGGGTACATAGCCGGCGGCCAGCGTCCAGAACGCGACCCCCAGCAGGGCGACTAACCCGGCGATCAGGACATTGCGGATCATTTCGCGCCCTCCCGTCGAATGCGGCCCATGACGAAGAAGAAAAGGAAGGTCGTGAGGCCGGAGCCGATGGCCGCCTCTGTCATCGCAACGTCGGGCGCGGCCAGCACCACGAAGAGGACGGATGCCAGCAGGCTGACAAGCCCCGCCGCCAGAACGGCCGTGACCGTCGAGCGGGTGACGAGCGCCAACGCCGCCGCGCCGACCATTGCCAGCCCGACGACCAGTCCCAGACCCAGCAACACCGTACTCATGCGAGACCCTCCTGATCGTCGGCCAAAGCGTCGGCCTTTGTCTTGTCCGTCGCGGGCACACCGGCCCGGTGCGCCGCCCGCGCCAGGACCTGCGACGACAGCGGGTTCGTGAACATCAGGAACAGCGCGATCAGCAGCAGCTTGATGGACCAGCCAGGCATGATCAGCGCCGCACCGAAGAGCGACAGGATGGTGCCGAGCGTCGTAGCCTTGGTTCCGGCCTGAATGCGGGTGTAGGTGTCTGGCATCCGGACGAGGCCCAGCCCGCCAAGCGCAAGGAACACGACGCCCGCGGTCATCACCGCGACGCCGAGCCAGGTGAGGGCGATCATCGGTCGCCTCCTTCCAGGTAGCGGGATGCCACGATCACCCCGAGGAAGGACAGCAGCGCATAGACCAGCGCCACGTCCAGGTAGATGCCGCGGCCGGAGACGAGTGCAGTGATGACCAGACCCGTGACGGCGATGACGGTGAGCGTGTCGAACGCGACCACCCGGTCCACTGCGGACGGACCGGCGGTGAAACGCCAGAATGCCATGGCGAACGCGAGCGCCGTTATGACGCCGGGGAGCAGAAGCGTGTCAGTCATACATCACCTCCAGGTATTTCTCGAAGCCGGCCACGATGGCCTCCGTCGCGGCTTCCGGGTCGGTCGTTTGCGCCACGACCCAGTGCACGTAGATCCACTCGCCCCGTAGCTCGACCGAGAGCGTGCCGGGGGTCAGGGTGATCGAGTTCGCGAGTAGCAGGCGGGCGACCGGGTGCTGTAACCGGGTTCGCACTTTCACAATGGCGGGCGTCATCGGCAGAGCGGGGTCCAACACCAACCAGGCCATGGCGAGGTTCGCGCGGACCAGCTCGGTGAAGAAGAAGGCCAGATAGCCGGCCGTCGCTTTCGCCGAGGCGACCGAGACGCGATAGCCGGACAGGAAGGACAGGCTTCCTGCGAAAAAGTATGTGATCCCGCCGGCCACGAGCAGACCCACAACGATCACGTCCAGCTGCAGCGCGCCGTTCAGCAGCAGCCAGAAAACGAACATCGTGGCGAAGAGTTTTGCGGGTGCGAACGTGTCGCTCATGGAGTCCTCCGCGGAGTCGTTGAGACAGACCTCACGATTTTCCTCCGGTCGGCGATCGGGGACGCGTGCCCATTCTGTCGCGGAGGGGAGGTGAGTCCTGCGTCTGCGGCCTTATAAGCATACATTCAAATTTATTGATTTGATCTTGAACAAACTGGTTCAGTTTTTTCGGCCATGGGCGCGAGAGGTCGCCCGCGGGAGCCGGGCACCGGTGTGACGTTCGACGCCAGCCGGAGGAAATTCGACCTGTGCAAAGCGCTCGAAGGGGCGATGTGAATGCACAGGCTGTTCCGGCAATCCCTTGGCAGCCAGTTACACAGCCCGTGGGAAAGAAACACATGATACACGATGCCCGTGTTCCTGACCGCATTCTGAAACGCCGGGTCCGTACACCTCCTGTCATGGCCGAAAGCAAACGGCCCCTTCGAACGAACATTTCAACAGACAGGACACCCTACAGATGAACGCTACAGTCATGGAAAAGCCCGCCAAGGTCGCCAAGAACGGCGTCGACGTTCCCACCCTTCTGGCCACCCTCGGTGTGGTCAAAGAAATGCCGGCCGCCGCAAAGTTCCAGTTTCGCGCCAAGGGCCAGTGGGTGAGCGGGACGCATAGCCGTGCCGCGATCAACGGCTATTTTGGGGCGGGCGAGGAGCATGGCCGCGAGGCCGACTTCGTCGTGGAAGGCGATCACCCTGCCGTTCTCTGCGGCGCCGACAAGGCTCCGACGCCGGTCGAGTACCTTCTGTCGGCCCTCGCAGCCTGCATCACCGCCGGCATCGGCAATATCGCCTCCGTTCGGCAGATCGATCTGGAATCGGTGGAGACCACAGTCGAGGGCGACATCGACCTTCAGGGCATCCTTGGCCTCAACGAAGAGGTGCGCAACGGCTACGAGGGCATTCGCGCCACTGTGAGGATCAAGGGCGATGCCGCCGCCGAAGATCTCGAGAAGGTCGTTCGCCAATCGGTTGCGCGGTCTGCCTTCTTCGACATGCTGACCAACGGCACGAAGGTCGACGTGGCCGTCGCCACCTGACCCGGTTTCGCGGCGGGCTTCGGCCCGTCGCTCGTTCAATCGGGGCGGTGCCTGACACGGTGTCGACGATCCCCACGCCCCGAGGATACAGCGATGACCCATTCAACCGGTCCCATGCGGCCCGTCGGCAGCCTTTTGACTCGCGCCGTCTGCCGCGTCTTCCGCTTTCCCACGATCCTGCCCGACCGCCGCGACGGCTGGATCGCCCGAGCCGACGGATAAAGCCGTCGCAACGCCCGCAACACCGCCCAGCCAGCCCTTCATGGAGCCTCCCCATGATCCGCAAGACAGATGTTCTGATCATCGGCGCCGGCCAGGCCGGTCTGGCGATGAGCCGCTGCCTCGCCGATCGCGGAATCGACCACGTCTTGCTGGAGCGGGGCGCGGTGGGGCAGCGCTGGCGGGCCGAACGCTGGGCCTCGCTGCACCTGCTCACGCCCAACTGGATGACCCGGCTTCCCGGCTGGCACTACGAGGGCGCGGACCCCGAGGGCTTCATGCACAAGGACCATGTCGTCGGTATGCTGAACCGGTATGCGCGGTCCTTCGCCGCCCCGGTCGAGGAATTTGCCGCCGTCGAAAGCGTGCGTCGATCCGGTCGCGGATTCCTCGTCGAGACGCAGACGGGATGCTGGGCGGCGCGCGCAGTCGTGATCGCGACCGGCGCGTGCGACCGCCCCGCCGTTCCGCATTTCTCCCAAACCGTCGCGCCCGGGATCTCCCAAGTGACCACCGCGGATTACGTCCATGCGGACCAGTTGGCACCGGGCGGTGTGCTCGTGGTCGGCGCATCGGCGACAGGCGTGCAACTGGCTGAAGAGATCCACCGGTCCGGCCGCCCGGTCACGTTGGCAGCAGGGGCGCATGTGCGCCTTCCGCGGCAGTATCGCGGCCGCGATATTCTCGAATGGCTGGACCGCTGCGGCGTTCTGGCGGAGGCGCGCGACCGTCCGTGCCCCCGCACCGGGCTTTGGTCCAGCCGTCGTTGCAACTGGTCGGTTCCGTGCCGCCACGGGACATCGACTTGATGACCCTCGCTAGGCTCGGCGCGACCATCACAGGGCGCGTGACCGGGGTAGAAGGTACCGCCGTACGGATCGCGGACACACTGGCCACCGACATGGCGGCGGCGGAGGGGCGCAGGGAGCGTACGCTCGCACGCATTGACGATTTCATTCTGCGCACAGGGGCTGATGCGCCCGCAGCCGCGCCTTCTCCGACTTTGTCTGTTCCCGACGGCGCAGCCACGCGGGCGCTCGACCTCCGCACTGCCGGCATACGCACCATCGTCTGGGCGACAGGCTTTCGCCGCACCTACCCATGGCTTGAGGTTCCGGTGTTGGACCGGTCCGGCGAGATCGCCCAGTCCGGGGGGCTGACCGCGTGTCCCGGGCTCTACACCCTCGGCTTGCCCTTCATGCGCCGGCGCAACTCGACCTTCATCGACGGCGTCGGTCAGGACGCGCGCGAGATAAGCGCGGACATCGCACACCACCTGGAACGCTCGCATCGCGACGCCGCCTGACACAGGAGAGACCCCATGACCATTCTACCAGACCCCGGCCAATTCGATGCATTGGTCGTCGGCGCCCGGTGGGCTGGCGCCGCGACGGCCATGCTCCTCTCTCGCGCCGGGCTCAAGGTTCTGGCTATCGACCGGGACGCAGCCGGCACCGATACCAAGTCGACCCATGCGCTGATGCGGGGCGCGGTCATGCAACTGGATCGCTGGGGCGTTTGAAACGGTCTGGTTGCGGCTGGCACGCCTCGGGTGCGCAAGACCACCTTTCACTATGGTTCCTCCGCGTATCCCTTGGAGATCGGACCGTCCTTTGGCGTCGATTTCCTGATCGCTCCGCGACGGACCCTTCTGGATGCGCACCTCGTGGATGCCGCCCGCGTGGCAGGGGCCGAGGTCCGCCATCGCACGGCGCTGCGCGAGTTGTTGCGTGACCCGCAGACAGGACGGGTGACGGGCGCGGTCCTGTCCGGCCCCAACGGGCAAACCTACAATGTCTCCTGTGGGATCGTCATCGGCGCCGACGGCCGCCGGTCCTCCGTGGCGCGGATGGCCGGGGCAGGGACCCGGGAACAGACCGTTCATCGGTCCGGCTGCATCTACGCCTATGTCACCGGCCTGCCGGAGGATGGCTACCACTGGTATTACGGCCCCGGTACGACGGCCGGGGCGATCCCGACCAATCAGGCTGCCCACTGCGTTTTCGCTTCGGTCAGGGGCGACGAATTCGTCCACCTCCGTCGTGGACACGACCGGGAGGGGCTTTTGACGACCCTCGCCGGCCGGGCGAATGCGGCGTTCGGGCAAAGTCTGGCGGACGTGACACAAATGGAACCTCCGGTCATATTCGGCGGGGCGAACGGGCATATTCGGGAGAGCTTCGGCCTGGGCTGGGCGCTCGTTGGCGATGCCGCGTACTTCAAGGATCCTAACACCGCGCATGGGATCACCGATGCCCTCCGGGACGCCGAGATCCTCGCGAACGCCGTGATCGCTGGCACGGATGCCGCGCTTGCGGGCTATCAAGCGCGACGCGATGCGCTGTCGCGCGGCCTCTTCCGGATCACCGACCGTATCGCTTCGTTCGACTGGACGCTTCGCGAGTTACAAGAGCTTCATCGGGACCTGAACGAAACGATGAAATGCGAGCAAACCTGGATGGCGGAGGCGTTCGCGCCGCCGGCCTCGGCCGCGTGAGTGACTTGGGCTGGGTCAGATCGCGGCGGGATAAATATGTATGTACTTGTCTCGGTCAGCATGGAAAGCTGACCTCGAGACCGCCGCCGTACCTTGCCAGTGGAGTGCCCCACCATCATGCCGCCCTCGGGATCGACGGAAACGCTCCACAGAAGGATCCTCGACGATTTCCGGACGAAGATTGTCGACGGGGAATGGGAACCGGGGCGGCAACTCGCCAAGGAGACCGAACTCGCGGCCGACTATGGCGTCGCCCGGATGACCATGAACAAGGTCCTGACGCAGCTTGCGCAGGAGGGGTATCTGGTCCGCCGCAAACGCAGCGGGACGTTCGTCGCCAAGGCGCGGGTGCAGTCGGCGGTGCTGGAGGTCAACAATATCGCCGAGGAGGTCGCCGCCCTTGGGCGCCCTTATTCGTGGAAACTGCTGAGCAACGAACTGCGTCGCCTGACGTTGAGTGACCTGCGGCTTTTCGGAGCCAGGACGACGACTGAGGAAGCGGACGCGCTGTGCCTGCAGGGCATTCATTATGCTGGCGACGAACCTTTTTGCCTGGAAACGCGTGCCATCAACCCCGTGGTCGTCCCGCAGGCGACGGGGATGGACTTCAGTCGAGAGGTACCGGGAAACTGGCTGCTTGCCTCGATGCCCTGGACGACGGCGCGTCATCAGGTGCGCGCGGTGAATGCCGAGGGGTCGGACGCGCGGCTTCTCAGGGTGCCGGACGGTGCGGCCTGCCTCGAGATCCTGCGCAAGACGCAGGTCGAGGCGGGGTGGGTGACATTGGCCCGGCTCCTCTATCCAGGGGAGTCGCATCAGCTTGTGGCGGAACTCGCGCCGCACGCACCACCGGGGCAGGGGCGCGGCTGAGCCTCTTGGTCCGGACTTTATGATCGCGAGCGGGCAACCGGGCGAGCGCCGAGCCCGGTGCCTCCGGGGTCAGTCTCCGAGAACAGTTTCGAGCGCGCTCAGGAACTGATCGTTCTCCGCGGGCAGACCGATGGAGACCCGGATGAAGCTCTCATACCCCGGCTGTTTCCACGGCTTGACGATCACCCCGTGGTCAATCAGGCGATCAGCGATCTCGACGGCCGGCGCCCCGACATTCACGAACAGGAAATTGCCCTTGGAGGGTAGCACTTCCAGGCCTTGGGCGCGGAGGGCGTCGGATACGCGGCTGCGTTCCGCAAGTGTCCGCGCGACCGCGTCCCGCATCGCCTCCGGATGCCGTAGCACCGCCAGCGCTGCCGCCTGGGCGACAGCGTTGACGTTGAACGGTGTGCGGACGAGGTTCATGCCCCGGATCAGGTCGTCGCAATTCGACAGACCATAGCCGATCCGCAAGCCGGCAAGTCCGTAGGCTTTGGAAAACGTGCGCAGGACGAGAAGCGGTTTGTCGTGCCCGGCAAGTCGCTCAGTGCCCGCGAGGTAGTCTTCCCCAAGCGCATATTCCACGTAGGCCTCGTCAAGGCACAGCACGCTTTCGGGATGCTGAGCGTCAAGCACCCGGTCAAGCTCTTGCGGCGTCAGCCAGAGGCCCGCGGGGCTCATCGGGTTGGCCAGGATCGTCAGCCGGACGGGACGGGCCACGGCAGCCAGCAGGGCGTCGATATCGATGCGCCGATCCGCCGTCAGGTCGATCGTAACAACCCGTGCGCCCATCATCCGCGCATAGTCCTCGTGTAGCGGGAAGGAGGGGTAGAGGGTGACAATCTCGTCCCCCGGTCGCAGCACGGCGCGGGCCAGCACGTTGAGCAGATCCTCGGAGCCGTCCCCGAAGATGACGCGCGCCGCGGGGACGCCCGTCAGTCGGGAGAGCGCCACGGCAAGGTCGCGGGCGCTCGGGTCCGGGTAGACCTGCGTGGACCGGATGGCCGCCTGCATCGCGCGCAACGCTTCTTCCGGGAGCGGGTAGGGGTTCTCGTTGGACGCGAGCTTGGCGATTGTCTTTCCACCGCATCGACTGGCAACGTCCGCGAGTGTAAGCCCGGAATTGTAGGGCAGAAGTGCTGCCAGTTCCGGCCGCAGGGCAAACTCGGGTGAGGCCATGTCGATCTCCGTTGACGCATGCGGGGCGAGAAGGCACGGTTATGTCTATACATGTCAAGGTCAATGATCGGAAGACGCACATGATGGAACAGACCGAAGGTCGCTCGGACGTCACATACAACTTTACCGGGAGACGGGTGTTGGTGACGGGCGCCAGTCGCGGCATTGGCCGTGCGCTTGCGATGGCATTCGGGCGGAGCGGTGCCGATCTGGTCCTGACCGCTCGAAACGCGGAGTCGCTGGACGATACTGCCACCCAACTCGCGAAGCTGGGGTGCGACGTGGACTGCTTGTCCGTCGATCAGCGAGACGTCGGCCAGATCCAGGAACGTCTGGCCGGGCTGCCGCGCGTGGACGTGCTCATCAACAACGCCGGCGTGGAGGAAGTCCGGGCGTCACTCGACGTCGACGAGCCGCTTTGGGACAAGATTGTCGGAACCAACCTCAAGGGCGCTTTCTTCGTCGCGCAGGCTGTCGCCGCGAAAATGGTGGAAAACGGTGGCGGGGCGATAGTGAACCTGGCGTCGCTGACATCCTACGTTGGCGTTCCCACTGCCGTTCCCTACGGCGCATCCAAGACCGGGATTCTCGGGATTACCCGGGCGCTGGCGGCGGAATGGGCGCCCAAGGGAATCCGGGTGAACGCGATTGCGCCGGGCTATTTCAAGACGGATTTGACCGGCGTCTTCTATGAGGACCCCGCATGGGTAGAAGCGATGACGGCGAAGGTTCCGCTGGGCCGATTGGGTCGACTCGATGACCTCGAGGGAGCAGCGATGTTCCTTGCATCCTCGGCCGCGGACTATGTAACTGGCCAATGCATAGTCATTGATGGCGGATTTTTGGCGCAAATCTAGGCATACTGCGAGCGCGGGGGCCGATGCGGGGCTTCGTCTGGAATAAGTATATACAAAAAGCGGGGTGACTCCTAGGCATGGGCCCGCCAGACCGACGTCGGAGGAAGACGAAGCCATGAACCAAAGTCCGTCAGCCGGCACCATGCAGGCGATGCGCGGAGAGCCACCGAAGGTTGCCGTGCGTGTCCGCGACGTGACGATGGATTTCGGAGGCGGCGCGCTGGCTGTGGACCGCGCGAGTTTCGATCTGGAGACGGGGCGGTTTTTGACGATCCTTGGTCCGTCCGGCTCCGGCAAGACGACGCTGCTGCGGATGATCGCAGGGTTCCAGAAACCGACCTCGGGAGCGATCACCATCAACGGCCGCGCGGTCGATGCCACGCCGCCGCACCGGCGCTCCGTGGGTATGGTGTTCCAGCGGCTCGCGCTGTTTCCCCACATGACCGCGGCCGAGAACGTGGCCTTCCCGCTGAAGATGCGGCGCTTCAATCCGAAGACGATCCCCGGCCGGGTGCGGGAGTTCCTCGACCTGGTGAAGCTTGGGGACTACGGAGATCGCCGCATTAACGAACTGTCCGGCGGCCAGCAGCAGCGCGTGGCAATTGCCCGCGCCCTGGTGTTCGAACCGGAGCTTTTGCTGCTGGACGAGCCGCTCGCCGCACTCGACCGGAAGTTGCGCGAAGAGATGCAGTTGGAATTCCGGCGTATCCAGCACGAGCTCGGCGTGACCACGATCAACGTGACCCACGACCAGCGGGAAGCGCTGGTGGTTTCCGACGACATCATCGTGATGGACGGCGGCAAGATCCAGCAACATGCCCAGCCGGTGGACCTCTACCGCCGGCCGGACAACCCCTTTGTGGCTGGCTTCCTCGGGGTATCGACATTCGTCGATGGCGAGGCAACCTCGGATGGGCTGCGTGCCGGTGGGCTGACTCTGCGCGGCACCCATGCAACGGACATTTCCGAGGGCGCGCCCGCGCGCGGTGCGATCCGGGCCGAACAGATCCGCATCGATGCCGACCCGCAGGCGCTCGCTGGCTGCGATACGGCCGTGCCGGGAAAGATACACGATGTGATCTTCGAAGGCGAACGGCTGCTCTACGTCGCGGCGCTGGACGGGCTTCCGGGGGTGGAATTCCGCATCTACCATCACGATCCGGACGCGTTCGACCTCTACGACATCGGTGCTCCGGTCATGATCGGTTGGAACGCGCGCGACATGAAGATTTTCAAATCCGTCGCTTGAGAACAGGCGGATACACCAGCAGAGGAGAGACTACCGATGACGAGCAAGCTTACCCGCCGCGGCGTACTCCGCGCTGGCATGGCAACAAGCGGGGCCGCCCTGCTTTCCGGCCTGCCAGCAACACGCCTCCTCGCGCAGGAGCCTGAAAAACCCACCGAGATCATCGTCCGCGCCTGGGGTGGCGAATGGGTCGAAGCGCTGAAGAAGGGCGTGTCCGATCCCTTCACGGAAATGACGGGGATTGCCGTCCGCCACGACCTGACGGAAGACAACGAGATCCAGCCGAAGGTCTGGGCCGCCGTTGCGCAGGGCCGTGTGCCGCCGATCCACATCAACTGGGACACAACCACAAACGCCACGAAATCGGCGCTGCGCGGGGTGACCGAAGACCTCTCGGACCTGTCCAACCTTGCCAATACCACCGAGCTTGCCAAGCCGGTCGGGCTTGACGGCTACCCGCTCGTCAACACCTACGGCTACGTTTACGTGCTGGCCTATCGCCCGGACGCCTTCCCGGACGGCCCGCCGAACTCCTGGAAAGACCTGCTCGATCCGAAGTTCAAGGGCCGCATCGCGCTCTATAACGACGGCATCGGCTTCCACTTCCCGGCGCAGGTCGCCGGCGGGGGATCGCTGGACGACATCCCGGAAAACATGGACGCCTGCTGGGACTTCGTGCGCCAGATCAAGGAGCAAAACCCGCTCCTCGGCGAGGACCCGGACTTCACCACCTGGTTCCAGAATGGCGAGATCGACGCGGCCTGCACCATCTCGACCAACGCCCTCGGGGCGAAGCGCAACGGTGTGGACCTTGCCTGGACAGTGCCGGAGGAGGGCTGCAAGTTCGACACGGACTGCCTGTGGATTCCGAAGAACCTGCCGGAAAACGAGCTGTACTGGGCCAAGCAGTACATCAACCTGGCGCTCACGCAGGAAGGCCAGCAGGTCTGGCTGGACGGCCTCGGCCTGCCGGGTGTCGTGCCCGGCCTGACGCCGCCGGAAGGGCTCGCGGGCGATCCGTCGTACCCGACCGAGCCCGAGGATTTCGAGCGGCTGATCCGGATCTCCTCGGCTGTTCAGGTCCAGAACGAGAGCGACTGGTTCGCAAAGTTCAAGGAAATCATGCAGGGGTAATTGCCGCCCCTCGGCGCGCCGCCTAAAGGTGGCGCGCCCAACATCTTTCAAGACAGCGTCATTGAGCACGCCTGGACACGTGGAGACGGGTTCAGGGGCGACGCTGTTCTTCGTCACGGGAAAGCCTGCGCGATGTCTCAGGAAAACGATACGAAGACGTTCCGCTACCCGCTGCGGTGGCGGATCATGGATGCCTTGGAGGCCGCGCTGGATGTGCTCTGGCCCCGGCGTCTCAGCCCGTATTCAGGCTGGGCGCTGATCATGCCGGCGCTGCTTTTGGTCGGTATCCTCGTCCTCGGGCTGTTCCAGATCGCCGAAAGCTCGCTGCATGTGCTCGACCGATCCACCTTCATGCCGGCGGAAGAATACACCCTCGCCAATTACGAGATGGTCGCGGACAGCGCGACCTACTGGCGCGTGCTGTGGCGGTCGCTCCTCGGCGCGGGCCTGACAGTTTTCTTCACGCTGCTGCTTGCGCTGCCGTATTCCTACATCATGGTCCGTACGCCGAGCGCGGCGGTTCGAAAGGCGCTGCTCGTCGCGCTCTTCCTGCCGTTCTTCATCGGGCAGGTTGTTCGCGCCTATGGCATCCTCATCGTGCTGGGCACCTCCGGGGCGGTCAACGACGTGCTGGGGCTGTTCGGTGTTGAACCGGTGCGGCTGCTGTTCAACTTCCCGGCGGTCGTGTTCGGACTGGTGCAGTACATGCTACCCTTCGCAGTTCTGATGCTGGCGCCCGCGCTCACCGCCATCCCGCGGGAAACGGAGACGGCCGCAAGCTCGCTCGGCGCGAACTGGGTCAGGACCTTCTGGCACGTGGTCATCCCCATGGCGAAGCCGGGGCTGGTGGGGGCGGGGCTGGTCGTCGGCACGCTCTCGCTAACGGATTTCGCGATGCCGGCCATGCTCGGTGGCGGATCGCAGGATTTCATCGCGAACGCGATCTACGACCAGTTCTTCCGCACGGCGGACCAGGGGCTGGGCGCAGCACTGGCGCTGCTGCTGGTCGCGCTCGGCTCGATCCTCGTCGGTATTGTCATCGCGGTCTTCGGGGCCGGCACACTCGGCATGGGAGGCAAGAAATGATCAGCCCGACGCAACGCATCCTGTTCTGGAGCATCGTCTGGTTCTGCATCGTGATCCTCTCGGTGCCCACGCTGATCGTGGTCGGAGCCTCGGTGACCGCGGGCAACATTATTTCTTTTCCTCCCGATGGGTTCTCGCTCAAATGGTACGGCGAGATCGCCCTGGCGCGGGACCTTCGCCAAGCCTTCGGGCGGTCGATCATCGTGTCGCTGATATGCCTAGCGGTGTCCGTGCCCGTCGGCACGCTGGCCGGCCTCGCGCTCACGCGGTATCGCCTGCGCTTCGCCAATGCCTTGCAGGTCTACCTCCTGCTGCCATTCACGATCCCCCTCATCGGGTCGGGCATCGGCATGATGCTCGTCTTCGGAAGCTGGCGCATCCTCGGCAGCGTCTGGCCCGTGGGCGTGGCTCTGGCGGTCATCAACATCCCCTTCATCATCTGGTCGGTCTCGTCCTCGGCAGCCTCCCTCGACGGCGACCTTGAACTTGCGGCCGCCAACTGCGGCGCGGGCCGGGTGGAGACCTTTTTCCACGTGACCCTGCCGGGTGTAATGCCCGGTGTCATCACCGGCGGGCTGCTGATGTTCGTGCTGGCGATGACGGAGTTTCTGGTGAGCCTGCTCCTGACAGACGCGCGCACCGTCACGCTCCCCGTTCAGATTTACAACAACATCCGCTCCATCATCACGCCGGACCTGGCCGCCGTCTCGTCAGTCTTCGTCGTGATCGCGCTTCTTGCGGTCTGGCTTCTCGACCGGCTGGTGGGGCTGGAAATTTTCCTCAAGTCGAAGTGATCCCTTTGCCCGCAGCCCTGATGGGCGCGGTGCCGAGTAGAAAGGAACCGAAATGTCCGATGTGAACGTTCAGCGCCTGAAGGAGTTGTCGCCCGAGGAACGCGCCGCCCTGGTGAAGCGCTCGGAAGCCGACCTGTCGTTCTTCCTCGAAAAGGCGCAGCCGATCATCGACGCCGTTCGCGAAGAAGGCGATGCGGCGCTCGTCCGGTTTGGCCGCGAACTCGACAATGCCGAACCGCTGACGAAGGAGACGCTGCAGGTCACGGAGGAAGACTTCGAGGAAGCGTTCTCCCGCGTTGACGACGAGGTGATCGAAGCGATCCGCTTCGGTATCGGCAATATCCGCACCTTCCACGAGGAGCAGGCGCCGGAGCCCATGTGGCTCAAGGAGATCCGCCCCGGGGCCTTCGCCGGTGACCGCTTCACGCCCATCGAGTCCGTGGCGCTCTATGTGCCGCGCGGCAAGGGTTCCTTTCCCTCGGTGACCATGATGACCTCCGTGCCGGGCGTCGTGGCCGGCGTTCCCCACCTTGCCATCGTGACGCCCCCAGGTCCGGACGGGAAGGTGGACGCCGCGACCCTCGTCGCTGCCCGGATTGCCGGGGTCGAGACCGTCTACAAGGTCGGCGGGGCTCAGGCCGTGGCTGCCGTCGCGCTCGGCACCGAGACGGTGAAGAAGGCTCAGAAGATCGTGGGGCCCGGCAGTCCCTGGGTGGTGGCGGCGAAACGGTTGTTGGCGGGGGTGATCGACCCGGGCCTGCCCGCCGGCCCCTCCGAAAGCATCATCCTTGCCGACGATACCGTGCATGGCGGGCTGGCCGCGATGGACCTTCTGATCGAGGCCGAGCACGGCCCAGACAGTTCCGCCTGGCTGGTGACGGACAGCGAGCGGGTCGTGGAGCAGGCGCTGGAGGCGCTGCCGACGCTTTGGGGCGAGATGACCGAACAAAGGGTGGGCTTCTCCCGCACGGTCCTGACGGGTCAATCCGGCGGCATCGTGCTGGCGGAGTCCATGGATGACGCCTGTGCTTTCGTGAACGAATACGCGCCGGAGCACCTCGAAATCCTGTCGGAGAAGGCGTTCGAATACCTGGGCGAGATCACAAACGCGGCGGAGATCCTGCTCGGCACCCACACCCCGGTTTCGGTCGCGAACTTCGCTCTTGGTCCCAATGCCGTGCTGCCGACGTCCATGGGGGCCGCCACTTACGGACCTCTCTCCGTGACCGACTTCTTGCGCCGGAGCTCCATCGGCTACGTCACTGCCAAGGGGTATCCGGAAATGGCCAAGGCGGCAAAGACGCTGGCGGATTACGAAGGCTTCTCCTCCCACGCGATCGCGGTGAGCGACCTGCGCCGGACTTACCTCAAGGGCTGAACGATGCAGGCAGTCAGGCTCCACGCCACACAGGATCTGCGGGTCGAGACGATAGACCCGCCGCAGCCGCCACGGGCGGGGGAGGTGACGCTGGCCGTCACCGCCGCCGGGATCTGCGGCTCCGACCTGCACAATTTCAGGACCGGCGCCTGGATCACCCGGGCGCCGTCCGTGGCCGGGCACGAGTTTTCCGGCGTCGTCACCGCCACTGGGGACGGGGTGACCCATGTCGCCCCCGGTCAGCGCGTGATCGTCGACAGCAGATATACCTGCGGCACGTGCCCCGCCTGCCGGCACGGGCTGGGGCAGGTTTGCGACAACCTCGGTTTTCTCGGCGAGGCGATCGACGGCGGCTTCGCCGAGGCCGTCACGCTGCCCGCGCGCAACGTGATCGCGGCCCCGGACTTCGTGCCCGACCGGCATCTCGCCATGGCGGAGCCTTTGGCGGTGGCGCTGCACGCGCTGCGCAGACTGTCGGCCCCGGACGGAGCTGAGATCCTCGTCACTGGCTGTGGCCCCATCGGCGGGCTCGTGGCTTTGTTGGCACGTCGGCAGGGCAACCCGGTCAGCATTGTGGAACGAAACGCCGCCCGCGCCGAAATGGTCACGACGGCGACCGGGGCGGAAGTTGTCGGGTTGGAAAGCCTCGGCGGTCGGCGGGTGCGCTTCGCAGTGGAGACGACAGGCCACGAGGCCGTCATCGGCTCGCTCGTGCAGAACATTGCCGGCTGCGGAGCCATTGCGCTCGTGGGCATCGGACGGTCGGCAAAGGTGATCGACCCACTGTCGCTCGTGGAACGGGAAACGACCCTTTTCGGCTGTCATGCCTTCACAGACTCCGACCTGAGGGACATCGCGGTCATGCTGCCGGACCTGACCGGAGCGCTCGATCCCTTCATCGCCGAGCAGATCCCTCTTGCCGATGTCCCGGAGGCTTACGCACGGCATCTTGCGGGAAAGGTCGACGGGCTGAAGACCATCATCCGTTGCGGAGGCGCCTGAGGTGAGCACTGCACCGCGTTCCCGAACGGCCGAAATTCGCGCCGTCGCCCGGACCGATCTGACCCGCGCCGAGGCGATGCTCCAGCAATTGATCGGTGAGCTGTTCTCGATTCCGGTGGAGGGTCTCAAGATCAACGTCGACCGGTATTCTTTGAACTCGCTCAACGGATTCTTTGCGTCCGCGGGGCGGGACTACTTCTTCAAGTTTCACCAGGAGGAAGGCGAGGAGCAGATGCGCGGGGAATACTACCGCGCCGACATTCTAGCCAGGGCCGGGCTGCCGGTGGATCAGCCGGTACACATGTCCACGCTGCCGGGCGAGCAACTGCTGGTCTACGCCCGCCGCGCCGATCCGCGCTTCTCGGACGTTCTGTTGGATCTCGACCTCACGCCCGACCCGGAGGCCGCCGCCCGCGCCGTGGCCGCCGAGGCGGAACTGAACGACCGCCTTCTGGCCTGCGCGCAGGCCACGCTCAGGCCGATCACGCCCGAGCACTCCCGGGCGGAGCCGATCCACCGGCTGTTCCACGAACGCCTGATCGACCAGAGCACCAAAGTCTACCCCGGCGGACGGCTGGCACGGTTCTATGTCGGCAAGCGGTTCGACTTCCCCGGTGGCGTCGCGATTCACTGGGACGACCTTGCTCCTGCGCGCCCAGTGATCAACGGCATCGAATACACTCGCTCGCTCGATGAGCTGTTCGATCTGGCGCACACGCGGTACGCCCCCGAAAGGCTGGCCGACGCGGGCGGTATCGTCGCCCATGGCGACGCTCATAACGCGAATGTCTGGTACGAACGCGGGGAAGCGCGCGACCATCTCGCGTTCTTCGACCCTGCTTTCGCCGGGGACACGGTGCCGTCGCTCCTGGCCGAAGTGAAATCGACCTTCCACAACGTCTTCGCCCATCCGTTCTGGCTCTATACGCCGGAACTCGCCGCCGAACGACACGCGGCCAGCGTGCGCCTGGACGGCGGCAGGCTGCTGATCGAAACGGACTGGCGCCCGAACGCCCTGCGGTTGCAGCTTCTGCAGGCGAAGGGGCGGCACTTCTGGGCTCCGTGGCTTGCCACGCTGAAAGACGTTGACCTGCTGCCAGAGGACTGGGAGGACGTCGTCCGCCTCGGTCTGTTCCTGTGCCCGACCCTCGTGATGAACCTGAACGCGGGGGAGGGGGCGGAGCTTCACAACCCCGTCTCGTCGGCGATTGGTCTGTCCGTGGCACTTGCCGCCGGGTCACGGCCCGTTTCCGGCGATGACGTCTTTACCGACTTCTTTGCCGGGATCGCGCCCCGATAGGAGATACGCGCAATGGGCTTCGAGCAGCGTTTCGTGAACGTTCATGATTTCCAAAAGGCGGCCCACCGCAGGTTGCCGAAGATCTTTTCGGACTACGTCGACGGCGGCGCGTTCTCGGAAACGACGCTGCGCCGCAACCGCGCCGACTTCGACCTGTACGCGCTGCGCCAACGAGTTTTGACACCGCTGGCAGACCCCGACCTGACGACACGCTTGGGCAATCAGAGCGTCGCCTTACCCTTCGGCGCCGGGCCAGTGGGCTTCATGGGGCTGTATCGCCGGAGTGGGGAGGTGCACGTGGCCCGCGCGTCGGAGGCGGCCGGCGTTCCCTCGGTGCTCTCCACCTTTTCGATCGATGGGCTCGAAACCGTGACGCGCGAAGCGGGCGCCGCGCCGGACTTCCAGCTATATATCGACAAGGACCCGGAGGTCACCGCCGGCTACCTTGATCAGGCGCGCCGCGCAGGGGTGAAACGCATCTTCCTGACGGTCGATACGGCGGTGACCTCTGTTCGGGAGCGGGATGTGCGTAACGGGTTCCGTTCGACCGAACGTCTGACGCCGGGCCTCGTCTGGCAGTTTGCCCGGCGGCCGGCATGGTCGCTCGACCTTCTTCGCCGTGGTTTTCCGGAGGTGGAACTTGTCAGGGACCGGCCGGAGTTCGGCAAGGGCGCCCTGGCGCAGGCGAGCCACCTGTCCGCCCGGCTGGAGAAGGCCCTCACGTGGGATTTGGTGCAGCGGCTGCGCGAGGACTGGAGCGGTCAGTTAATCGTGAAAGGCATTTCGGACCCCGAGGACGCTGCCATGGCGCGCGAGTCCGGCGCCGACGGGATCGTGCTGTCGAACCACGGCGGGCGGCAGCTCGATCACGGCACGTCCACCATCTCGCAGGTGTCGCTCGTCCGAGAGGCTCTGGGCGCCGAGAAGTTGCTCTATGTCGACAGCGGCTTCCGCACGGGGAGCGATATTCTGAAGGCGCTTGCCCTGGGGGCCGATTTCGTCCTCCTTGGTCGCCCCTTCGCCTGGGCGGTTGCGGCGGGGGGAGAGGCGGGCGTTGCGCGCCTCTTCGACATCTTACGCACCGAAATGACGCTCACGCTTCAGTTGATGGGGGTGACATCGATCGAAGACCTGAAACGGCGCGGGCCGGAGGTGCTGATCGAGTGCCGGCGGTAGGTGAACCGAAGGCGCGCGCCCGGCACCTCCCCGGGACGGACGCCGGGTCAGAGGCGAGCGAGACGCGATGGGGCACCTGCTGTTCCGCCGTCGGTGGCATTTGCCAACGCTTTCCCCAGGAAACCTCATTTCTCCATCCGCGAACAATCTGGGGTAGAGAATGCCATGCATCTCGCCATACGGGCATTTGGTAGAAAAATTTTGCTAACTTTGATCCAGACGTAGGTCGAAGTTGTAAATATAGATCTCTCCTTGATATTCCTATTCCAAGTTAATCGGCGCGCCAGGGTCAGTCCCGGCGGCGTCTCGTTGTCGGGGTCAGGGAAATGAAAAGCGTAAATGTCCGGGTGGAACCGTCTGAGGCACGGGAGTCGTCGCCGGAAGAACTCGTGCACATGATCCGCGACGGCGTGATCGGCGAACGCAATGCGATCCCCGGGCCGTTCGGCTTGCGTCCAATGATATACGCCGACTACGTCGCGTCCGGGCGCGGTCTGGAGTCGATCGAGTCCTATATTCGGGATCAGGTACTCGCGGCCTATGGCAACACGCATACGGAGACGTCCTTCTCCGGGCGGGAAACCACGGCCCTTAGGGAGGCCGCGCGCAGGGCGATTGCTAAAGCGGTCGGCGCCACGGAGGCCCATGCGGTCGTGTTCGCGGGGGCCGGGGCGACGGCGGCGGTCGACAAGCTTCTCCGCGGAATGGATTTCGCTGCGGATATTGCCGAAGGCCGGCCCCCGGTCGTCTTCGTCGGGCCGTACGAGCATCACTCCAATGACCTGCCGTGGCGGGAGTGTGGCGCTCAGATCGAACGGATCTGCCTTGATGCCGACGGCAGGATTTCCCTGTCACACCTGGAGGAGCGGCTCGCCGCGCACCCGGAAGACTGCCGAAAGATTGGTGCCTTTTCGGCCGCGTCCAACGTCACAGGCGTTCTGAGCGACCTGCCGGCCCTTGCGCGTATTCTGCACCGTCACGGCGCCGACTTCGCCTGCGATTTCGCGGCGGCCGCGCCCTACATCGACATCAGTCTTTCGCTGGCTGACGACGATCCCGAGGCGCGGATCGATGCCGCCGTGTTCTCTCCCCACAAGTTCATTGGCGGGCCCGGTGCGTCCGGTGTCCTCGTGGCCGAGCGCCGGTTGTTCAAGAACCCGAAGCCGGGCGTGATCGGCGGCGGCACAGTCAGCTACGTCACCGAATCGGGCCACAGCTACGTCCGCGATATCGAGCGGCGCGAGGAAGGGGGCACGCCGAACATCCTGGGCGACATTCGCGCCGGGGCGGTAGTTGCGCTGAAACAGTCCGTGGGCTTGGGGGAGATCGAACGGCGCGACGCAGAGATCCTAGACCGGTCGTTGACCCGGCTCCGGACGGAGCCGGCGATCGACATGCTCGGCCCGAAAGACGTGCCGCGGCTCGGCATCCTGGCGTTCAATATCCAGGCCGGCGAGCAGGCGCTGCACTATGGTTTCGTCGTGGCGCTGCTGAATGACCTCTTCGGCATTCAGGCGCGCGGCGGGTGTTCCTGCGCCGGTCCCTATGGGCACCAGCTCCTGAAGATTTCGGCGGAGGACGCCGCCGCCTTCGAAGCCTCGGTCGATCAGGGCACAAGCCTGATGCGGCCGGGCTGGGTCCGTTTGGGCTTCAACTACTTTTTCGACCAGGAGACGGTCGATTACATCACGGACGCCATTCTGTTCGTGGCGAAGCATGGCACCCGGTTCCTGACCGAATACCGGGCCGATCCGGCGTCCGGTGTCTGGCGGCACAAGGACTGGAGCGAGCCGGTGTCCCCGCGGGAATTCAACCTTCGGTTGCACAAATCGCAGACGCCTTCGCGAAGAATGGCTGACATTTCGACGTTCATGCAGGAGGCGGCAATGATGGCGGAGGCGCGCGCCTTGCCCTCGCTGAAAAAGCGTCCAGTATTCGCCGCGGATGTCGAAAGTTTGCGCTGGTTCTGGATGCCGGAGGATGCCGCACCCAGTCCGGGAAACCGGTCGTAACCCCCGGCGAAACCTGCTATCTCCAGCCGGAAACGGCCGCCCCGACCCGAGCGACACACGCCGCCGGAAATATCTTGGAAAGAATACGATGTCCGAAACGAAAGATCCCGAAATCACCTACGAGATGCTGGCCGGTTCCTACGCCATGCGGGCGAAATTCTATATGTACATGTTCGACGTGCTGCGCGAGGCCTACGACGCCGACCGCGCCGTGGAACTGATCGGGGAGGCCGCGCGCCGCCTCGGCGCCGACATGGGCCAGAAGCTCAAGCCGCACGGCCCGGATGACATCAAGGGCCTGACCGATCACTTCCTGTCCGGCATTCCCTGCCGCGACCAGCTTTTTGCGCCCGAGCTTCGCAAGTGCGACGACGAGGGCATGGAGATCCAGTTCCACCGCTGCCCGCTGAAGGACAACTGGGTTGCCGACGGCCGGAGCGACGAGGACCTCGAACTGCTTTGCCGGGCCGCGGGCGTCATCGACGCCGGCATGTTCGGTGCCGCGGGCTTCACCTTCAAGGGCGAGACCTGGACACCGGGCAAGACCGGGTGCTGCCGGCTCGTCGTGGAACCCGGCCCGGCCGAGGACGCTTGATTTCAAAACTTTACCAGCGAGATCCGGAACGCAACCGGACGAACTCCCCAACTCACTGACGATCAAAGGAAAACGCAGATGATACTGAGCCGCAGACTAACCGTCTCCCTCGCCCTGGCTGCGACGGTCGCCCCGTTGGCCGGATGGGCCCAGGATGCCCCTATTGTTATCGGATACCAGTTGCCGCTCACGGGGAACACGGCGCAATACGGCCAGGACTTCAAGTCGGCCGCCGAGATCGCGCTTGAGAAGTTCAACGCCTCCGGCGCCCTCCCGGTGCCTGTGGAGATCATCTATGAAGACTCTCGCTCCGACGCCAAGGAAGGCGTGACCATCGCGCGGAAGTTCGTCGACAACGACGACATCGTTGCGGTTCTGGGCGACTTCACTTCGACGGTGTCGATGGCCGCCGCGCAGGTCTACAAGAAGGCTGGCGTGGTGCAGCTTTCACAGACCGCCTCTCACCCGGACTTCGCCAAGATTTCCGAATGGCAGTTCCGCAATATCACCACCCAGGACCAGGAAGGCGCCGTAAACGCCGAATGGATGCACGAGAAGGGCATCGAGAAGGTCGCCGTGATCGCGGAGCAGACCGACTGGGGACAGTCTGTGGTGAAGGGCTTCACGACCCCGTTCAAGGACATGGGCGGCGAAGTCGTCTTCGAGGAGTTCTTCAACCGGGGCCTCGCCGACTTCCGCTCGATCATCACCAAGATCGACGAGACCAATCCCGATGCCGTCTACACCGGCTTCTTCTACGAGGACGGTGCGCAGTTCCTGAAGCAGATGGAACAGCTCGGCGTTGACATCCCGGTCTATTCGACGTCGGCGGCCTACAACGACAAGCTGATCGAACTGTCGGGCGAGGCGGCCGACGGTTTGTTCCTCACCGCCACGTTCCTGCCGACGCGCGAGGATGCCGGCGTGCAGGAGTTCGTCGAGGAGTGGAAGTCGCTCCATGACGGCGCGGCTCCCGGCCAGTTCCCGGCCCAAGCTTACGACGCCGTCAACATCATGCTCGAAGCCGTCGTGCGCGCCTATCCCGACGTGACCCGGGAGTCGATGCGCGAAGCCGTGGCCGCGACGACGGATTTCCCGGGCGTCACCGGCAATACGTCGTTCGACGAAAACGGCGAGCCGCTCAAGGAACTCACCAAGGCCACGGTCGAGAACGGCGAATTCGTCGAAGTGAAGTAAATCGCGCTGTCGCCGGGCGGCGGCCTCCGGGCTGCCGTCCGCAACGCTTCGTGAAGCGATGCCGAACGGGCGCGGGCCCGTCCGAACAGAGGGGATTACGGTGCTCGATCCGTATTACTTGCAGCAACTGACGATCGGCCTGTCTCTGGGCATGATCTACGCCCTTATGGCGATCGGCTTCACGCTGATCTTCGGGGTCCTCAACGTGGTCAACTTCGCCCACGGCGAAATCTACACCATCGGCGCTTTTGCCGGCCTTCTGATGATCGCGACTTTCGGGCCGCCGCTGTTGGCCGTCCTGCTGGTGGTAATGGCGGTGGGCGCACTCGCTGGTTTCGGCCTGGAGCGGTTGGCCTTCAAACCCTTCCGCCGGTTCTCGGACGAGGCCTCCATGAAATCGCGCGCGATGCGCGAGGCGACGCTGATGTCGTCGCTGGCGATGTCCATCGTCGCGCGGGAGTCGCTGGAGCTGATCTTCGGCTCCCAGTTTCAGTCGGTCGATCTGAGCTACCTGATCAACAAGCAGATCCAGTTGGGGCCGGTGACGATCGTCAACGGCGACCTGATCATCTTCGCGGTCGCGCTGGTGATGTTCCTGGGCCTGCAATGGCTGCTGAAATACAGCACCATCGGCCTGTCGATCCGGGCTGTCTCGAACAATCCTCTGGGCGCACGGTACTGCGGTATCAACACCGACCGCACCATCATCCTCACCTTCGTGATCGGCTCCGTGATGGGGGCGCTGGCGGGCATTCTCGTCGGGCTCTATTACGGCGCGATCTATCCCTCCATGGGCTTCACGCCCGGCATCAAGGCCTTCGTTGCCATGGTCATGGGCGGCTTGTCGTCGATCCCTGGCGCGGTCATCAGCGCGATGATCCTCGGCATCACCGAGAGCATGGCGACCAGCGTCGTTTCCTCGGTTTGGGCGGACATGGTGGCCTATGCCTTCCTTCTGATCACCCTCGTCTTCTTCCCGCAGGGACTCTTCGGAGCACGGAGGGAACGTGTCTAAGCAACTCCTGACAAAGGTCGGTATGGTCGTCCTGCTCTTCGTGGTCGTGCCGGCCGTGCTAATGGCGTTCGACCGGGGCTATTTCTACCAGATCGCAACCATCGCAGCCGTCTTCGTACTGCTGGCGGCCTCACTCCACCTCGTCACGGGCGTCGCCGGGCTGCTGCACCTGGGCCACGCGGCGTTCTACGGTATCGGCGCGTACGTTGCGGCGCTCCTGGGCTCCGAGTTGGAAATCGGTTTCACCCTCGGCCTGCCGGCGGCGGGTCTGGCGGCGGCGTTCGTGGCATTTCTCGTGGCCCTGCCGACGATGCGCCTGATCTCGATCTATTTCGCCGTTGCGACGCTGGCCATCGGGCAAATGCTGTACCTGATCTTCCTGAACTGGGTGAGTGTGACCAAGGGGCCGAACGGGGTGCTGCTCTTCTCGGGCATCGATTTCTTCGGGTTCGACATCGAGAGCGAGATCGGCATCTACTACGTGGTCACCGCAATCATGGCGCTGTCGGTCGTCGTTCTCTACAGGCTGACCAATTCCTACTACGGCAATGCCCTGCGCAGCCTGCGCGAGGACGACCAATGCGCGGCCGCCATGGGCATCAACGTGACCGTGCTGAAGATGCAGGCCTTCGTCATCTCCGCCTTCTTCGCCGGGCTTGCGGGCGCGCTGTGGGCCTATACGACGGGCTACATCTCTCCCAACGATTTCAACTTCAGTCAGTCCATCCTGGTGCTGGCCATGGTGGTCGTCGGGGGCCTCGGCAGCCTGCCGGGGGCGGTCATCGGGGCACTGCTCCTGATCCTGCTGCCGGAGGTGCTGCGGGACGTGGGCGATACCCGCAACATTTTCGTGGGTCTGGTCATGTTCGGGGCGATCCTGTTCCTTCCAAAGGGCCTGTTTGGGGAAGTTTCGGCACTCCGGTTCGCCCGCCGTATCCTCGGCTCCGGATGGAGCGGCAGTGCGGACAACAGGGAGGTCGGCTGGGAATGACGGCACTTCTCGAACTCGACGGCCTGACGCGCCATTTCGGCGGCCTGACAGCGGTGGACGAAGTCACCACCCACGTGGGGCAGGGGGAGCTTGTCGGGCTGATTGGCCCGAACGGCGCAGGCAAGACGACGCTCTTCAACCTGATCTCGGGCTTCACCCGGCCCAGTTCGGGCGCGGTGCGGTTCAAGGGCGAGGAGATCACCGGCCTGCCGCCGCATCAGGTTGCGCATCGGGGCATGTCCCGCACGTTCCAGAACCTGCGTGTCTTCCCCAACATGACCGTTTTCGACAATATCTCCGTCGGCGCCCTCGGTGCCCTCGGGGTGGGGGCGTTCCAATCGGTCATCGGCGGGCGGAAACGGTCGCACGAGATCTCGGAACGCAGCTGGGAGATGCTGGAGCGCGTCGGGCTCAACGAACAGGCCAACGACCTTGCGGCGAACCTGTCCTACGGCAAGCGCAAGTATCTGGAAATTGCCCGGGCGCTGGCGATGGAGCCGGATCTCCTGATTCTGGACGAACCGGCCGCGGGCATGAACCATTCCGAAACGGCGGAGCTGTCGCAATTCATCACTGAACTCAATTCCGAGGGGCTGACCATCATGCTCGTCGAGCACGACATGTCGCTTGTCATGGGGATTTGCGAGCGGGTCGTGGTGCTTGCCTCCGGCCGCAAGATCGCCGACGACACGCCGGTCGAGGTGCGCCAGAACCAGGCGGTCCTCGATGCCTACCTGGGGGGCGATGACGAATGAGCAATCTTCTCGAAGTGCGCAACCTGTCGCTCAAGATTGGGGTGCAGGAGATCCTGCACGATGTGTCCGTCAGTGTGCCGCGCGGCGGGATCGTGGCGGTGCTTGGTGCGAACGGTGTAGGCAAGACGAGCCTGATGCGCTGCATCTCCGGCATTTATCACGCGACCGGCGGCAGCATCCTCGTCGACGGGGAGGACATCACGAAGCTCAAAAGCCACGAGATCGCGGAGCGCGGTGTTCTGCAGGCGCCGGAGGGTCGGCAGATCTTTTCCAACATGACGGTGCTGGAAAACCTCGTCATCGGGGGCGGGCCGCTGGGCAAGCAGGAGCTGGACCACGTGTTGAGCCTGTTCCCCCGGCTGGAAGAGCGGCTCAAGCAACAGGCGGGTTCAATGTCCGGCGGCGAGCAGCAGATGCTGTGCATCGGCCGTGCGCTGATGCGCAAACCCAAGGTCCTGCTGCTGGACGAACCGTCGCTCGGGCTGGCGCCGAAGCTGGTTCGGTTCATCTGCGATCTTGTGGAAAGAATCCGGTCCGAAGGGTATTCCGTCCTGCTCGTGGAGCAGAACGTGAAGGCCGCCTTGCGCATTGCGGGCCGGGCCTCCGTCATCGAAGGTGGTCGGATCGTCATCGAGGGCGAGGCCGACGACCTGGCCCGGGACCCGCGCGTGACCGACGCCTACCTGGGCGGCCATGTGCACTGATCCCGCAGCAAACCGCCGCGCCGGCTCAGAGGTACTTGGTCGGCACGGCGGTGGTGAATTTCAACTCCTCCATCGAGATCGAGGAGTTGATCTGGGAGAAGTCCAGCGAGGCGATCATCCGTTGATAGACGGTGTCGTACGTCGCGATATCGGGCACGACGACCTTCATGATGTAGTCGGTGGAACCGGTGAGGCGGTAGGCTTCGACCACCTCGGGGATTTCGTCGATGAGGGCGCGGAACCGTTCCAGCCATTCCATTTCGTGGCGCGGCGCCGTGATCCCGATGAAGACCGTCATCGGCACGTTGGCCAGCTTCTGGTCCACGACCACGACGCGGGCGCGGATCAGGCCAGCGGCCTCCATCCGCTTGATCCGCCGCCAGATGGGCGTCGTGGACAGGCCAACTTGCTCCGCGATGACCGAGATCGGCAGATCGCTGTCGCGCTGCAGGACGTCGAGGATCTTGCGGTCCGTCTCGTCAAAGGTCACGGCGGGTTCGGCGGACGGGGTGTGGCGAGACATGAGGACGGCTCCGGTGAAATTTTTTGCGCAGATTTTGGCCAAGTATGAGCATGGTGTATTGCGCAGTGGCAAGTACTGAGAAACCCGTTCTCGCGGGGCGATAGGTGCAACAATGGCAGATAGCGTAACTCATCCAGATTCCCTTTGGGCGGCAACGCCCCCCGGCCGCCCGCCCGCGCCGCCGCTTCGGGGCGACGTGGAGACGGACACGGTCATCATCGGGGGCGGAATCACCGGCCTTTCCGCCGCGCTGCACCTGGCGCGCGAGGGTAAGGATGTGATCGTTCTGGAAGGCAAGGCCGTCGGCTGGGGGGCCTCGGGCCGCAATAACGGACAGGTCATCCCCACGCTCACGGCGGCGGAACCCGATGCCTGGGTGGAGCGCTTCGGCGACACGGGTCGGCGGTTCGCTGAGATGGTGGGCCAGAGCGCGGGCCTGCTGTTCGACATCATCCGCCGCGAGGGCATAGAGGCGGAAGCGGAGCAGACCGGCTGGTTCCAGCCCGCACACTCGCCGGGGCGCGTCGCCCTGAGCCGGAAGCGGGTGGAGGCGTGGCGCCGGTTCGGACTGGAGACCGAGCTGAAGGACCGCGCCGAGACGACGGCGATGCTCGGAACCGATTTCTGGCACGGTGGGATGCTGGCCCCCTCGGGGGGGCACGTCAATCCGTTGGCTTTGACCCGCGGGCTCGCGGCCGCGGCAGAACACCATAGCGCGGTTATCCACGAACAGACCCCTGCCGAAAACTTCGAACGGGTCGGCGCCACCTGGGTCGTCACGACGCCCACCGGCAAGGTTACGGCGCGCGCGCTGATCCTCGCGACGAACGCCTACACCGGCGAGCAGGTGCCGGGCCTTGCCAGCCGCATCGCGCGCTCGATCATCCCGGTGCACTCGTGGCAGATGTCCACCGAGCCGGTGCCCGAAAACTTGCGGACGAAGATCCTCCCCGGCCGGCAAGCGGTCTCCGACACGCGCGGCGACCTGCGCTTCTTCCGCTATGACGCGCGGAATCGGCTCATTACCGGCGGCGCGGTGCTTGGCCCATGGAATGCGAAGGACAGGGTGCGGGAGAAGGCGGCGCGGAACCTTGCGGAGGCCTTCCCGGAGTTGGGGGTGCCCACAATGACCCACGTCTGGTCCGGGTACCTCAGCATGAATTGGGACAGATTCCCCCGCGTCCATTCGCTCGGTCCGGACGGCTGGACCTGGATCGGCTGCAACGGGCGTGGCCTCGCGCTCGGCACCGCGCTCGGGCGCGAGATGGCGCGGGCGGTGGCAGGAGAGGACCCGCGCGGTCTTGCCCTGCCGGTGACGAAGCCGCATCCCTTCCCCGCGCAAGCCGTTTTGCGGCAGGTGGCGCCGGCCTATCTGTTCCTGCTGCAACGCAAGGATCGTACGGAACCAAAGTATTGACGCGCGCGACGCAACCAGCGGGATCGTTCCGCGCCGTCGTCCCAACTGATCGAACAGGAGAGCCATGAAGGACCTTCCCATTCTGGAACGCCGCCGCATCGAGGCGATGATCCTCAAGCATGTCTTCGACGTGATCGTCGAACGCTCTGGCCGGGAAGAGGCCGAAGCCGTGATCGGTGAAACCTGCTCCCGGTCGGCCATCGAGCAAGGCCAGGCCATGGCGGAGCACCTCGACCATCCGCCGACGCTGGAGGATTTCGCCGCGATCCTTCCCAATTGGACGAAGGAGGACGCGCTGGAGATCGAGCCGCTGCAGGCCTCCGCCGAAAAGATGGATTTCAATGTCACCCGCTGCCGGTACGCGGAGATGTACCGGGAGATGGGGCTGGGCGATATCGGACATCTGCTGTCCTGCAACCGGGACGGCGATTTCTGCATCGGCTACAACCCGGAGATCGAACTGACCCGCACCCAGACCATCATGAAGGGCGCAAGCCACTGCGATTTTCGTTACCGGATGAAGAAGGACTGACGCATGGCGATCGAGAACTGGCTGGCCAGCGATTTCGAGCGGCTCGTGGCCTTCCGCCGGGATCTGCACGCGCATCCGGAACTGCTCTATGAGACCCGGCGCACAGCGGCCCGTGTGGCTGAGGCCCTGCGCGCGGCCGGCGTTGACGAGGTGCACGAAGGGATCGGCCAGACGGGGGTGGTAGGGGTGATCCACGGGCAGTCCAACGCCTCCGGGCGGACCATCGGCCTTCGGGCGGATATGGATGCCCTGCCGATTCTGGAGGACACCGGCGCCGACTGGGCCTCGACCACACCCGGCGTGATGCACGCCTGCGGGCATGACGGGCACACGACCATGCTGCTCGGCGCGGCGGGACAGCTTGCCAGGTCCCGGGCGTTCGACGGCACCGTGATCGTGATTTTCCAGCCCGCCGAAGAGGGCGGTGCCGGGGCGCGGGCGATGATCCAGGACGGCCTCTTCGACCGTTGGCCCTGTGATGAGGTTTATGGAATGCACAACCGGCCCGGGCTGGAGGTCGGCCGTTTCACCATCGCGCCGGGGCCTATCATGGGATCGGTTGATGAGATCCGCATCACGGTTTCGGGCAAGGGCGGGCATGCGGCCACGCCGCACAAGACGCACGATCCGATGCCCGCCGCCGCCGCCGTGATACAGGCGGTCCAGACGCTCTCGGCACGGACAATCGACCCCTTCGATGCCGCTGTCGTCTCCCTGTGCACCATCGCCGGCGGGAATGCCTTCAACGTCATTCCGCAGGAGATCCAGATCACCGGTACCGTGCGCACCCTTCGCGAGGACGTCCGGGACCATCTGGAACAGCGCCTTGCCGGGCTGGTGGAGCAGGTCGCGGCGGGGTTCGGTTGCACCGGGGTTGCGGAGTACATTCGCCACTACCCGGTGACCGTGAACCATGCGGAGCACACGGAGCTGGCTGCCGACGCCGCCCGTGCCGTCGCCGGAGCGGACAACGTGACCACGGACATGCCGCCAACGTTGGGCGGGGAGGATTTCTCCTTCATGTTGAATGAGGTACCCGGAGCGATGATCAACGTCGGCAACGGGCCATCGGCGGACCTGCATCATCCGGCCTACGACTTCGACGACGAGGTCATCGGCTGGGGCTGCTCCTATTGGACAACGCTCGTGCGCCAGCGCCTGCCGGTGGGATGACGCTTCGGGGCTGATTGCACCGCTTGATAATTGTTCCTCTGTCTGGCCCGCGCGGGGCCGGACAGAAACCGCGGCTGTGTCATTGGAGCCCGGCCAGGTAAATCGCCCCGTTCAGTGCCAGCGACATCGCAATGCTGGCCAGGAAGAGCACCGGGAGCGCGACGAGGCTGGCAAGGAGCATCCTGGGTCCGCCCCAGGCCGGACGCCGGGAGATTTCGATCCAGGCGAGGGGTGCCAGGAACATCAGAACGAACCAGCCCACAAAGTTAAGTAGCGGGATTTCGTAGTACACGTTGGCCGGCTTGGTCCACACCCAGTAGCCTGCGGCCACCGCAATGGGGTCGATGAAAAGGTCCAATAGAACCGCCACCACGGCGGCAAGGAGCGGCGCCCGCCACCGCAGACTCGGCAGCGACAGCACGTCGTCGCCCGGTTCGGCAAGGACGCCTTCGGCGATCAGCAGGCACGTCCCGCAAACGGCCATCCAGCCGAAGAAGATGTACGCGAAAACCCAGGGGCGGCTCTGCCCGGGGTAGACGTAGTTGCTGACGGCAAACGATGAGAAGAAGTCCATGCTCGCGGGAAACACCCCGGCTAGCACGACGAACACGGCAGTTCGCAGGGGGCCAAAGCGCCACAGCCAATAGGACAGAACCAGCATGCTGAGGCCGATGCCGGTCACCAAGAGGGTATCGAAGTCGGGTCTCACGCCGCTCTCCGCAGAACCCGCCGTAGGTAGAGCAGGGGAATTGGCAGCGTCCAGATGACGAGCCAGAGCCGCGTCCAGACGCCGGCCAGGACGCCTTCAATCATCCATCCGATGACGACAATCACGTAGAACACCAGGCAGGGGCCAAGATTTCCAAGGCGGCGGACATATATCGGGCGGCGGGTGTGCGGCGGTTCTTCCTGAGCACGGACCAGGCGCCGGAAGCGTCCGTTCTGGAGAAAGCCGGCCTGAAGCCGGCGCGGGGGTGGCGGATGTTCCGCCGCTCCACCACCCTCCCACTGCCAAACCTCGCCAAGCAGGCGGATATCCGACCTGTGGAGCCGCGGTCGGCCCAGGGATTCGCGCGAATTGTCTCCGATGCCTTCGACCTTGGGGATCGCGCGCGCCCCTGGCTGGAGTCGATCCCGTCGGCGCCGGGATGGCACGTCTTTCAGGCCGTCGAGGGGGGCAATGTTGCCGGGACTGGAGCGCTCTATATCCGCGACGGCTATGCGTGGACGGACTTCGGGGCGACTCGGCCGGAAAGCCGGGGCCGGGGGATTCAGAAGGCACTGCTCGCGCACCGGATCAAGGTCGCGCAATCGAAGGGGTGCCACACGATTCTGACCTGCACCGGCGAGGCGGTGGAGGGCGAAGCGCAGATTTCCTACCGGAACATCCGGGCGCTCGGTTTCGAGGAGGCGGATCTGATCCTGAATTTCGCGCCGGCTTGAGGCCGGCGGGCAGATCAGAACCCCAGCGACAGGGCGGATTGCGCGGGCTGCGTTCGTGACACGATCCGCCCATCGGAGATCACGCACAGACGGGCGGGGCGGAGTCGCAGCGCTTCGATCCTGTCCGACGCGTCGAGAACGACCAGACTGCCCCGCTTGCCGGGCGCGATCCCGAAGTCCAGCCCCATGATCTCCGCCGGGGTCTGCGTGACCATGTCGAAAGCGGCGCACATGCCGTCCGGGTCGGTCATCAGCGCCACATGCAGGCCCATGTGCGCGACATCCAGCATGTCGCCGGAGCCCAGCGGATACCACGGGTCGCGGACGCAATCCTGCCCGAAGGCGACCGTCACGCCGGCGGCGCGCAACTCCGGTACCCGTGTCAGGCCGCGTCGTTTCGGGTAGGTATCCATCCGCCCCTGCAAGGTGATGTTGATGAGCGGATTGGGGATGGCGGCCACCTCGGCCTCGGCAATCATCGGCAGCAACTTGGCGACGTAGTAGTTGTCCATCGAATGCATCGACGTCAGGTGAGACCCCGCGACGCGCCCCTGCAAGCCGCAACGGATCGTCTCGGCGGCCAGCGTCTCGATGTGGCGACTCAGGGGGTCGTCGCTCTCGTCGCAGTGCAGGTCGACGCGCAGGCCCCGTTCGGCGGCCAGTTCGCAGGCAGCGCGGACGGCTGCGGCGCCATCGGCCATGGTACGCTCGAAATGCGGGATGCCGCCCACCACATCGACACCCGCGTCCAGCGCCCGGATCACCTGCGCCTCCGCCCCCGGCGTGCGATACCAGCCGTCTTGCGGGAAGGCGACGAGTTGCAGGTCCAGCACGTCCCGCACGATGTCGCGCACTTCCAGCAGAGCCTCGACCGTGGCGAAGCTCGCGTCCGTCACGTCCACATGGCTGCGGATCGCCAGAACGCCCTTGGCCACGGCCTGCCGGCAGTAGTCCAGCGCGCGGGCCACGATGTCCTCCCGGGTCTGAATCTGCTTCAGCTCGCCCCAGAGCGCGATCCCCTCCAGCAGCGTGCCGGAGCCATTCACGCGCGGGCGGCCATAGCTGAGGGTTGAATCCATGTGGAAGTGCGCATCGATGAACGGGGGGGAGACAAGCTTGCCCGTCGCATCGACAACCTCTCCCGCCTCCGCCGAAATGTCCGGCTCTACGGCGGTGATGCTGCCGCCTGAGATCGCGACATCCGCCCGCGTGCCGTCCGGCAGGGTGCCGCCCTTGATCAGGATATCGATGCTCACCACCCGCACTCCCTCATTGCGTCATCACATGCGCCGCATCGGGCGCCCAGTTCAACCAGAAGCGGCGGCCCGGTTCCGGCTCCAGTGCCGCCAAGGCGTCCTCGGTAACCTGCGCCTTCAGTTCTTCGCCCGCCGGCCCCTCGAAATAGCAAATGATGCCGGTGCCTGCGAATTCCTCCGATACGAACTCCGCGGGAACGGCGGGCGCCTCGGGGGGCGTTCCGCTCACCTGCATCCGGTCGGCCGCAACCACGATCTCGGCGGGGCCATCGGGCGTGTCCGGCATAGGGAACCGCATCCCGTCGATGTCGATCTCACCGCCTGAAACGGTGCCGGACAGAATGTTGTTCCGCCCGACGAACTCGGCGACGAAACGGGTCTTCGGGTTCCGGAAGATCTCCTGCGGGCGGCCGATCTGAGCGATCTCGCCGTGGCCCATGATTACCACCCGGTCGGCCATCGCGAAGGCTTCGGACTGCGAGTGGGTGACGTAGACGAATGTGATCCCCAGTTCCTTTTGCAGCCGGGACAGGACACCCTGCATCCGGATCACCAGGTGCGCGTCGAGCGCAGACAGCGGTTCGTCCAGCAGCAGCATCTGCGGCTCGGTGACAAGCGACCGGGCGAGCGCCACCCGCTGCCGCTGCCCGCCGGAGAGTTGATCGACGGGGCGCGTCTCGAACCCGCGCAGGCCCAGTCGGTCCAGCCAGAGCGAGACGCGCGTGTTTCGCTCGTCCCCGGCCACTCCGCGCATCTTAAGGCCGAATTCGACGTTCTCGGCGACGTTGAGAAACGGGAAAAGCGCCAACGATTGCCAGACCATCGGCGTATCCCGCTCGTGCGCCGGCACATCGTTCATGACTTTGCCGTCGATGGTGATGACGCCGTCGGTGGGCGCTTCCAGCCCAGCGAGCATCCGAAGTGTCGTCGTCTTGCCGCATCCGGACGGACCCATGATAGCCACGAACTCGCCGCGGCCGATTTCGAGGTCGATGCCCTTTACCGCTTCAAACGTGCCGTAGCTTTTGCGGACGCCGGAAAACCGGACGAGGGGGGAAGGATCGGTCATCGGGCGGTCTTTCGGAGGATGAGGAGCTGGGCCACGATCACGAGTGTCATCGAGGTGAGAAACACCACCGTGCCGATGGCATTGATCTGAGGATCGACGTTGCCCTGCAGGATTTCGAGGATCATTACCGGAACCGTCTTGTTCAGGCCGGAGACGAACCAGGCGACGATGAATTCGTCGAAGCTGACGGCGGCGGTCAGGCAATAGGCCGAGATCAGCGCGGGCAGGCAGAAGGGCAGGACGACGCTGCGCATCGCCCGCCACGGGGAGGCGCCGAGGTTCCACGCCGCGGCTTCCAGCGAGGCGTCCATCTGTTGCAGCCGCAGCCGGCAGATTGCCATGGCGAAGGGCGCGCCCATCACTGTGTGAGCGATCACGATCCCCGGCAGCGTTCCCGACAGGCCGATCCGCCCGAGCCAGGCCAGCATGGCGAGCCCCATGATTACCAGAGGGATCGTGGGCGGCAGCAGCGCCAGCGCGAGATAGGCATTCTTGAAGCGGAAGCCATAGCGAAAGTCGGTGTAGGCGGTGGCGAAGCCGAGCGCCGTGGAGAGTGCGGCGGCACAGAGCGCAACGAGCACCGAATTGCCAAAGGCCGTCCAGACCTCCGGCCGCGCAAAGGCGGTCTCGTACCAGTTGAGCGTGAAGTGACCCAAGGGCACCGTGGGGAACCGGTCCGAGTTGAACGAGAACACCATGCTGGTGACGATCGGCGCGAAGACGAAGGCGAAGAGCGCGACGAGATAGAGCCGCGAGAGGAAGTCGCCCAGGCGCATATCCTATTTCCTCCGCCCGTAGGCCGCGCCGACGGCCGCGAAGGCCACGACAAAGAGCGTGACGATCATCATCACCGCAACGACGGCCGCGCGGGGCCACTGCTGGCCGGATTTCGTGGTGTCGATGATCAGGATCGACAGCGTGGGCGGTTTGGACCCGCCGAGGTAGAACGGGCTCACGAAGTCGCCGAAAGACAGGATGAAGGCGAAGACCAGCCCGAGGATCAAACCAACCTTCGCCGCGGGAATGATGACGCGAAACAGCGTTGCGCGCCGGTTCGCGCCAAGGTTCCACGCGGCCTCGATCAGGTTGCGGTCCACCGAGGCGAGGCTGAAGGTCTGCAGGATCACCACCAGCGGCAGCACAAGCGTCAGGTAGCCGACCGTGGCGCCGAAGCCGGAGTTCAGCATCGTGAAGGGGCCAAGCCCGACCATGCCGAGGACGGCGTTGATCGGCCCGCTCTCCGCCAGCAGCACCTGCCAGGCATAGATCCGGACGAGGTAGGAGGTGAAGAACGGCACGATCAGGAAGAAGATCGCCCACCGCCGTGCGGATTCGGAGACGCGAAAGGCGAGGGTGAAAGACGCGGGGAAGGCGATGAGGCTTGCCAGAACCGCCGCCACGCTCGCCCGCCAGACGGTGATGAAATAGGCGTTCCAGAAGTAGTCCCGCCCCAGCATCCGTTCCCAGTTGTCGAATACGAACGCGGGTTCCATCCGGTAATTGCGCACCAGCCAGAACGACATGGCGACCATCAGAATCAGCGGGCCCACGAAAAACAGCCCCTGCCAAATCAGCAGGGGGAGCCGCCAGACGTAGGGATAAACCGGGAGGCGTTTTGGCATGGGGAGGATTCCGGTTGTGGCGGGAACGCGAAAGCGCACGTACCCGCCGGTCTTTCGGCCGGGCAGGTTCAGGCGGTCTTGTATTCCGACCAGAAGTCGTTCCAGTCCTCCAGAGATTGCTGCTGCGGGATGTCACGGAAGAAGATCCGCTTTTCGTTCAGCAGCTTGATCGGGCTTTGATCATGCCCCTCGATCAGGCCGGAGCGCTCCGCTTCTGCCGGGTTGGCCTCCTGGATCGCTTTCCAGCCCGACTTGGTAGGCGACAGGCCGGGGTAGGCGGCCATCTGGATAGAACGCACCTGCCCACGCGGGCTCAGCATGTACTGGATGAACTTGTTGACGATCTCCTGCTTGTCGGTGCCCTTGCCTATGGAATAGCTCTCCGTCCACTGGATTCCGCCTTCCTCGGGGATGACGCTCGCGACCGGCGCGCCGTCCTTTTGCAGAACGCCGGTGATCCAGTCGCCGATCCCCGCCATGGCCAGCATCTCGCCATTCTTCAGCGAGGCGAACGTGCCGCCATAGTCGAAATAGCCGCCGACCTGCGGCTTCAGGCTCAGCGTCTTTTCTTGCACCGCGTCCCAAGCCGCGTCGTCGATATCGAAGGGCGACGGGTCGTTGTTGCCCATCAGGAGGGAAATCTGGCCGAGGTTCGGCAGGTGCCAGTCGAAATGGCCGAGCTTGCCGGTCACCTTGTCGTTCCAGAAGGCGTTGTAGCTCATCGCTTCTTCGCGGGTCAGCGTGTCGGTGTTGTAGGAGACGCCGAGCAGCCCGAAACGCACCATCACCGACCACAGCTCATCGTCGGCCCAGTGACCGGGGAACTTCTGGTACTCCGGCCAGAAGTCGTCGAACGGGAAAAGCGACGGGTCCATTTGTTCGATGTAGCCCGCCGCGTTGAGTTGCTGCACGAACTCCGCGTCGGACAGGATGATATCGTAGGTGCCCGGGGGCGACTGGGCGATCAGCGCCAGCATGTTGTCGCCGCCGGCGTAGTATTTGGGGACAAACTTGACGTTGTTCTCGGCTTCGAACTCCGAAACCATGTCTGGCTCCGCGTGGCCGTACCAGGCGAGCATATTGATGGTCACCGGGTCGGCCGCCCAGGCGCGGTTGATCATCGGTGCAGTCAGGGCGGCTCCGGCCGCGCCGGCCAGCAGGCGCCGCCGCGTGAGCGTAAACGAGGAATTGGACATTGGACCTCCATGTCGGTTGGCGGTGTCTGCAGGGCGATACGCGTTTCGTGGTAGCGCTCCCGTCGTGTCATTACGCACAGATTAGAAGCAGAAGCGTGGGGCTGAGAAATATCCTGTTGGAATGATGCCATAATGAAAACTTATGGCTACATCTTCCGTTCTCCCTGCTGAATATGCTCCAAAACATGCTGCGCAAGGCCGTGGCCCGCGTCGCTGAGGACTGCATGCTTGTAAAAGAGACCGATGCGCAGCGGTGCCAGGGGCGGGAAACCCTCGTCCGCGCGACCGATCCGCATTCCTGGTAACAGGGTGGCCGGTGTCAGCGCCGTCGCCCCGAGTCCCGCCCGCACGGCGGTTTGCAACCCCGCAATATCCCGAGAGACCAGAACGGTTCGCCAACTCCGTCCGGCGAGCCGCAAGGCAGCGCGCATCCGGGTCGCGTATTCGCAAGGATCGGGGTGACGCAAGATCGGCAAAGGCTTTTTGGGCGGCAGGTGGAACGTTTCCTTGATGGCCCAAAACGGCTCCACGAGGGTCGTCTCTACGAGGTAGGGCACGTCGCCCTCGGGAACGATGGCGACCGCCATATCGAGCAAGTCGTTCGCCAAGGCACCTCGGAGGTCCCGGGAGAGAAGACTCTCGATTTCGATTTTCACGTCAGGATGTTGCGCGGCGAACCCGGCGATCGCCTCCAGCAGGAAGCTATGCGAAAAGTCCGTGGGAACGCCCACGCGGATCCAGCCCGACAGCGACGCATCGGCGAAATGGGCCACGATGTCGTCATTCAGCCGCAGCAGTTGCCGCGCATATGGACCAAGCGCCACGCCGGCATCGGTCAGTGCGAACTGCCGCCCCGCCGTCAGGATCAATTTGGTCTGCAACAACTCTTCCAGGCGCCGGATCTGCAAACTGATCGCCGGTTGGGTCCGCCCGAGAGCTTCCGCGGCGCGGGTAAAGTTGCCGAGGTCGACAACGGTTACAAAGCTGCGCAGCAGGTCGGTGGGTATGTTCTTGGCCATCGCTTCATAAGCCATTGTTATGATCCCATACCAACAATCAATTTCTGAAATGTGAGTGGTATTTGTACCCTTCGACCAAATTTCGGGAGAATACGCGTGTCCTGCTCAAGTTTTGAACAGTTGCTCAAATCGCCCGAGCCCATCGTGACGCCAGTGATCCACGTGCTGAACGTGGCGCAGGCCCTGGCGAACCTCGATCTCGTGACGGCAGCGGGCTGTCCTGGCGCGTTCCTGATCAACCACGACTTCCCGATGGAGGCGTTTCTTCCGATCCTGAAGGAAGTTCGCGCGGCAAGGCCCAGCCTTTGGCTCGGAGTCAACTTCCTCGCCCAACCCGGAAGCGTCGCCTTCCCGGTGCTCGGCGCGCTGGCGCAGGCGGGGTGCGAATTCCAGGCCTACTGGGCGGACGATGCCCGGATCGACGAGCGAGAGACAGTCCAGCACGAAGCCGAAGAGATTGCGCGCATTCGGGCCGAGAGCGGTTGGCCCGGGCTCTATTTCGGCGGGGTCGCGTTCAAGAAACAGCGCCCGGTGGTGGCGGAACGCTACGCAGAATCCGCGCGGAAGGCGGCGCCCTTTATTGATGTGGTGACGACCTCGGGCATCGCGACCGGACATGAGGCGGACGTGGGAAAGGTCCGGACCTTCCGCGATGCGCTCGGGTCGGCCCCTCTGGCACTCGCTTCCGGCATTACGCCGGAAAACGTTCACCGCTATTGCGGACTGGTCGACTGTTTCCTTGTGGCGACCGGGATCAACCGCGACGGCGATTTCTACACCATCGACCCCGCCCGCCTCGACGCGCTGCTCGTGGCGATCCGAACCCATGGAGGACGTGCATGACCGATTTGAAAGGCCCCAGGGACGACCGTTGGTATCTGTCGCTGATGTCACCCAACACGAAAGGGCCGAAATTCGCCTGGCTCGATCCAACGTCGATCTACATAAACGCCATCGCCTTCAAAGACTTGTTGGACGACCTTTGCGCGGAACTTGAGGCGGGTGACATCGACGTGGTCGCAGGCCTCGATGCAATGGGCTTTGTTCTGGGAGCCGCGCTGGCGGCGCGGCTGGAGCGGGGCTTCCTGCCGATCCGGAAGGCGGGCAAGCTGTGCGTGGACACCGATGCGGTGAGCTTCTCCAACTATTCCGGGCGGACGCAGCAGATGGAGATGCGCCAGCCGGCTTTCGCGATAGGAACGCGGGTACTGCTCGTGGACCAGTGGGTGGAAACCGGCGGCACGATGGACGGGGCGATCCGGCTTGTGGAGCGTCAGGGCGGAACCGTCGCCGGGATCGCGACCATCGCCATGGAACAGAACGAGCGGACGGAGGGCTATCGCGAGCGGTACAAGGTGGTCACCGCCGTTCTACCGACGTCGTATTGGCAGGCGGAGTGCAACGCGCAACGTCTGTCCAGCTTTGCCACGTACGCTGCAGAGCGGACGTTCCCGAGCGCGGGGCGCACGCCCGCCATCTGACTGTCTGCGCCAAGTAAAGGAGACTGCGCATGGACCGCCCCGAATACTATCGCTTCCACCAGGGCGACCGCGTCCTGCCGTTTACCGGCGCGGAATACGACGCGCGGCTGGCGGGGCTCAGGCGCATTATGGCCGACGACGGTCTCGATGCCTGCGTTTTCACGTCGATGCACAATATCGCCTACTACTCCGGCTTTCTCTACTGCGCCTTCGGGCGGCCTTACGGGCTGGTGGTAACTGCCACCGACAGCGTGACCATCAGCGCGGGCATCGACGCGGGCCAGCCTTGGCGGCGCTGCCATGGCGACAACATCACCTATACGGATTGGAAACGGGACAATTTCTGGCGCGCCGTTCTGTCGGTGACGGGGGCGGGCAAGGTGGTGGGCTATGAGGGCGATCACCTGACGCTGGACCGCAAGGCGCAGTTCGACGCATTTTTTGAGCCCGCCGCGGCGCGGGACGTCGCGCCGGCGACGATGCGGCAACGCATGACCAAGTCCGCGGCAGAGATCGCTTTGATCCGGCAGGGTGCCGCGGTGGCCGACGTCGGCGGATACGCGGTGCGGGACGCCGTGAAAGCCGGGGTGCGCGAGATCGAAGTGGCAATGGCCGGACGAGATGCGATGGAGCTTGAGATCGCAAAGCGCTTTCCGGGCGCGGAATACCGCGACACTTGGGTCTGGTTCCAGTCCGGTATCAACACCGACGGGGCGCACAACCCGGTGACGGGGCGCGTTCTGCAGCGCGGGGATATCCTGAGCCTCAACACCTTCCCGATGATCTCAGGCTACTACACCGCGCTGGAACGGACGATGTTCGTCGAGCATGTCGACGCGGCGTCGCTGGAGATCTGGCAGGCCAACGTCGCTGCGCACGAATACGGCATGTCGCTGCTCAAGCCGGGAGCGCGCTGCTCGGAGGTGACCGAGCATCTCAACGCTTTCTTCGCCGAACGGGACCTGCTGCAATACCGGACCTTCGGCTACGGCCATTCGTTTGGCGTACTCTCCCACTACTATGGCCGGGAGGCCGGACTGGAGCTGCGCGAGGACGTCGACACGGTTCTGGAGCCGGGGATGGTGATTTCGATGGAGCCGATGCTGACGATCCCGCAGGGGCAGCCCGGGGCAGGGGGATACCGGGAGCACGACATCCTGATCCTCACAGAAACAGGAAACCAGAACATCACCAGGTATCCCTACGGGCCGGCGTTCAACGTCGTCGGTTAGTCCGATGTAGGCGAGAAGCCGAGCGCCATGTTGCACAGGATCTCGAACATGATTGACACCGCCAGAAACGCGGTGCCGCCGGACGGATCGAACGGCGGAGAGACTTCGACAAGATCGGCCCCGGCGATGTTGACGCCCTCCAGCAGGCGCGCCACCAGCAGCGCCTGGTGGGAGTTGGGGCCACCCACCTCCGGCGTTCCGGTACCGGGCGCGAAGGCGGGGTCCACGAAATCGATGTCGTAGGAGATGTACGTGGGGGAGGTCCCCACGATCTCCTTCGCTTCGGTCATCACGTCTTCGGGGCCGCGGGCGTGGAACTCCTCGATCGGAATCACGCGGATGCCGACGGCATCGGCGAAGTCCCGGTCCTCGTCGTCGTAGGTCGACCCGCGAATGCCGATCTGGACCACGCGTTTCGGCTCCAGCAAGCCCTCCTCGACGGCGCGGCGAAAGGGCGTGCCGTGGGTGTATTGCGTGCCGCCAAAGTAGTCCTTGAACAGGTCCGTGTGGCTGTCGAAATGGATCATCCCGAGCGGCGCGGGTTTGGACAGCGCCCGCAGGACGGGAAGGGAGGTCAAGTGGTCCCCGCCTGCGGTCAGGGGCAATACGCCCGCTTCCCGAACAGCATCATAGAACGTGGTGATGCGGGCCATGCTGTCCTGGATGTCCGCCGGGTTCGGGCTGACGTCGCCCAGGTCCGCGCAGTTGATGCGCTCGAAGGGGCGGACGCCGGTGGCGCCGTTCTGGGCACGGATCATGGTGGACATGTCGCGCAACTGGCGCGGCCCGTGGCGCGGGCCGGGGCGGTTCGTGGTGCCGCTGTCCCATGGCACGCCGATCAGGCCGACCTGAACCTCCGCCAGCCTCGGATCGTCCAGCGGGACGTAGGGCAGACGCATGAAGGTCGGCACGCCGGCGTATCGCGGAAGGTCGAAGCCGGAGGGCGGGCGGAAGGAGGGGGAACTCATCGTTTAGGTCTTCTCTCAGTACATTGCACTGCCGCCGTTCACGCCGAAGCATTGACCGGTGACAAAACTGCTGTCGTCGCTTGCGAGGTAGAGCGCCATCGACGCGATTTCCTCCGGCTGGCCGAAGCGGGCAAGCGGAGTGTCGAGGTCGCGGGCGATCTGATCGGGCGTCATGCTTGCGGGGCTGGTCATGTCGGTCTCGACCGAGCCGGGCGCGATGGCGTTCACAAGGATACCCGGCGCCAGTTCCCGCGCAAGCGTGCGCGTCATGGCGATCACACCGCCCTTGGAGGCGGTGTAGGCAGCCATCTGCTCCCGGCCCAGAAAGCCCAGATCGCTTGCGATGTTGATGATGCGGCCCGCCTGCGCGCGCCGGGCGAAGGCCCGGCAGGTCAGGAACGGACCCCGCAGATTCACTGCGATCACGCGGTCGAAATCTTCTGCGTCCGTCTCAATGAGCGGGACCTGCCGCAGGATGCCCGCGTTATTTACAAGGATCTCCGGCGTGCCGAAGTGGCGCTCCACCATCTCGAACGTGCGCTCCACGGCGTCTTCATTCGAGACGTCTGCCTGAATGGCAAGACCGTCGGACCAGTGCCCGATGGCGGCTTGGGTCGCTTCTGCCTCCGGGTCGCCGGGATGGCAGATGACCACCCGTGCGCCCTGAGCCGCGAAGGCCAACGCGATGGCACGACCGATGCCGCGCGAGCCCCCCGTGACCAGGGCGACCTTGCCTGCGAGCTTCATGCCATCACCTCGCCGCGGTCCACGTTGAGCGCCTGCCCGGTGATGTCCGCCGCCGCGTCGCTGGCCAGAAACATGTAGGGCGGGGCCATGTCCGTAGGCTCCAGCAGCCCGTCTATCGCCTGCGCCGCCATCACCTCGGCCTCGACCTCAGCCTCGCTCCGGCCACTCGACTCCGCCAGTTCCCGCAGCGAATTCTTCGCCGGCCCGGTTCGAACCCAGCCGGGGCAGATGGCGTTGACGCAGATCCGCCTCGGCCCCAGTTCGCGGGCCCAGGTGCGCATCAGGCCCAGGAGCGCGTGCTTGCTCGCCACGTAGGCCGAGAAACCGGGGACGGCGGTGTAGGACCAGATGGAGGCCGTCAGGATGATGCGCCCACCGTCGGGAATGCGAGCGGCGAGGGTGTCCGTCACGTTCTGGGTACCGATGACGTTGGTGGCCACGATCCGCTCGAAGGTGGCGTTCCCCTCGGGGTGTGTTCCGGTCAGGGGGGTCGGCCGCTCCAGCCCGGCATTGTTGATGAGCACATCCACACGCTCGATATCGCCGAGAGACCGGGTGACGGCGGCCGCGTCGGTGATATCGCAGTGCAGCGCACGGACTGCGCCGGGCAGGCTTTCGGCCGCCTCGAAAATCGCGTCGGTCTCCGCCAAAATCGTCAGGTTGGCGCCAGCTCGCGCGAAACCTTCCGCCACGCCGAAGCCGATACCGCTGCTGGCGCCGGTGATCAGGACGGAAACACCGGAGAAGTCGAACGTCGCCCGCCCGCTCATTCGTGCCCGCGCCCCTCTTCGCGCATCATGTGCATCAGTTCCCCTTCGAGGTCTGAGTACCCGGACAGGCGCACCAGTTGTTCCTTGTCCGCGACCCGTCCGGACTTGAACGTGGGCACGATCTCCTTCTTGACCCGCCCGGGGTGGCTGGACAGGAATACGATCTTGTCCGCCAGGAAGATCGCTTCCTCCAGATCATGGGTGACGATGACCATCGTCGTGTCGGTCTTCTCCGCCACGTCAATCATGAGCTCCTGCATCAGCCAGCGCGTCTCTGCGTCGAGCGCACCGAATGGCTCGTCCATCAGCAGCACTTCCGGCCCGTTCGCGAGCGTTCGCGCGATGGCAACCCGCTGGCGCATCCCGCCGGACAGCTGGGAGGGGTAGGCATCCGCGAACTTGCCGAGGCCGACGAGCTGGATGAACCGCTCGGCCCGTTCCCGCCGCTCAGCCGCAGGCACGCCGTTGATCTTCATCCCGAACTCGACGTTGCTGCGTACCGAGAGCCAGTCGAACGATGTATAAGCCTGAAAGACCATGCCGCGGTCGCGCCCCGGCCCGTCGACGTGCCGCCCGCCGATGGCAATCTCGCCTGAGGTCGGGGTTTCCAGTCCGGCCATCATCCGCAGCACGGTGGACTTGCCGCAACCGGACGGCCCGAGCAGGACGCAGATGGAATTGCCCTCGACGTCGAAGGTGACGTCGCGCACGGCCTCGACGGTCCGCCCCTTGCCCAGGTCGAAGGACTTCGAGACATGGCGGACGCCGAGTGCGCTCTGACCGCCGCTCATCGTTGTGTCCTCAGGTAGGGGAAGGCCCAACGGTAGATCAGCGCGAAGAGCAAGTCGAACAGCAGGCCGAGGGCGCCGATGACGATGATGCCGGCAAGGATCTCGTCGGTCTTCAGAAATCGTCGGGCCCGCATCATCATCGCGCCGATGCCGGTGGTGGAGGCAACGATCTCCGCGATGACCAGATAGGTCCAGGCCATTGCCAGCATCTGCCGCATCGCCACGACGACGTCCGGCAGGACGGCCGGGAAGATGACCTTGCGAACGACCGTGGCGCGTTTGGCGCCGAGCGTAAGGGCAGTTTCAACCAGCTCCTCCCGGACGTTCTTTGTGTGATCCATGATGAGCGTGATGAGAAAGAAGATGACGCCGATGAACAGGAGTGCCAGCTTCGGCGCCTCGCCGGTGCCGAACCACATCAGCAGGATCGGGATGAAGGATGGCGCCGGCAGGTAGCGCCAGGCGGAGACGAACGGGTTGAAGAATGCTTCCACCGCCGGGAAGGAGCCCATCATCACCCCGAGCGGGATCGCGACCGCGCAGGCCATGGCGAAGGCAACGACGACGCGGCCGATGGAGATCAGCACGTCGCTGCCGAAACCGCGATGGGCGAAGAGGTCCCACGTGGTGGCGAACACCTGCTGCGGCGCGGGGACGAGCAACTCGTTCACCAGACCGGACGCCGAGGCAAGCATCCACACGCCGAAGAACAACGCCCAGACGGCCACGGCCGAAGTCACGCGCTGGGGCCGGCCCACAGGGGTGCGCAGGCCGAAGATCGGTTTTCGGGGCATTGTTGGTGTCACTGCGGACCTGTCGTGATCGGGGAGGGTGTGGGGAGCGCCGGAGCGCTCCTGTACCTCGGTCAATGGGCGCTCAGGGACTGGCTGTAACCGTCGGCCACGAGGTCGGCCATCAGGCTGCAATCGATGCCGGCGGCGGCATCGACCGTCTTGTCCATGAGGCCAAGTTTCACCCACCACTCATTGGTCAAGGCGATGGAGTCCACCATGGAGCCGTGGGCCATGCCGAATGGTCCATCGCCATCAAGTACACCGCAGACGCGGGCGGATTCGTCGAAGTCGAACATGTAGATTCCGCCCTCGAAGCTTTTGCCGTCGGTGCCGATGACATAACCGATGTCCTCCACCGGCCACTGGAGGTAGTCAGCGAGAAGCTGGTTGGTCTCCTCGGTATTTTCGTTCCAGTAGCCCAGGCCATCCCAACGCGCCTTCAGCACGTCGAGCGCAACGTCCCGTTTCTCCTCGATGAAGTTCTTGTTCATGTAGAGCGAGTCCATGAAGATGCCGGTCTTCAGCACCTCCGGGTCGCCGGTATTGACGATGCTTTTCGCGCCAGGCTTCGCCTCCAGCACCTTGGAGATCCAGGGCTCGTACATGTACGCGGCCGACAGGTCGCCGGACATCATCGGCCCCACCGCCTCGTCGGCGTTGAGATTCACCCACTCCACCTGATCCGGTGCGATGCCGACGGAATCCAGCCAGATCCCCATCAGCAGGTGGCCGATATAGGCCTGGGGCGCGGAGACCTTCTTGCCCGGCAGGTCGGCAATCTCGACGTCGGGCGCGAGGATCACATGGTCCACGCCGTAGGAGGGGTTGAGGAAGGCGACGTTCACCACGTCGGTGCCGCGATCCACGACGAGGGGGGTGTAGTCCGCCGTGCAGCCGTAGACGTCGAGCTGACCGGCGGCGAGGGCAGCATGGCCGCCCAGCGGGTCCTCGAAGATGGTGATGTTCAGGTCGTGGTCGATCAATTCCTTCTGGCGAGCCACTTCCAGCATGGCATAGCCGGGCCAGGAGACGCAGATGCCGACATTGACGGTGTCGGCCGACGCCGCGCCAGTTCCGGCGGCGCCCGCGATGGCCGCCACGGCGGCGGCATTCAGGATATGTCGCATGATCTTCCCTCGCTTTCTGGCGCTGTTCACCCTAAAAACTGTATAGAGCGAAAAATTTTATTCAATAAAAAATTTTGCTGCGCTAAAGTTCTTTTGGACAGCCATCGGCCGGTCCGCCTGATTGAGGAGATGCCTTTGACCACATTGCGCGCACGCCAGAAGAACGATCGGCGCAAGCGGATCGTGGCGGAGGCCAAGACCCTTTTCAGACGGGACGGCTACGACAAGACGACGATCGAGAATATCGCGGAGGCGGCTGGGGTGTCCGGTGTCACGGTGCACAACTACTACGGCACCAAGGCCGGTGTACTGCTGGCGCTGGTGATCGAGAACGATGCCCTGCTGATCGACAAACTCGAAAAATCGTTACCCCGGGATGCAAACGATATCGTCGAGCTAACGCTGCACTTCGCGCGCGGGGTCATGGATCACGCCATCGCCCATCTGGACAAGCAGATCTGGCGGCAGGTGATTGCGGCGGTGACGGTGGAGGCCAACAGTCGCCTGAGCAAGGCCTACTTCCAGTTGGACCACCAGCTTGCCTACGTGCTGGTGCAGCGCCTCGAAGGGATGCAGAAGGCGGGCAGGCTGCCGGTGGACGTGGATGTGGAGCACCTTGGCAAGGCATTGTTTCACCTTCAGAACGCGCGGTTCATCCAGTTCATTTCGTCCGACGACCGGACGGAGGACGAGATCGAAACGCGCCTGCGCAACGACCTGACGGCGCTGCTGTCGGCCGGCGGCAGGCGGACATGACGCGAGGAGCCGAGATGATACAGACCCCGATCCCGTGGCCGGACGGAAAGCGATCCGCGGCCTGCGTGACCTTCGATATCGACGCGGATTCCTTGATCCGCAGCGCGCGCCCGGAGGATGCAGAGCTGCGGCTCCAGCCGATCTCGATGGGGCGCTACGGCCCCACCGTGGCCGTGCCTCGGATACTGGACACTTATCGGCGCCTCGGCCTCACGCAGACCTTTTTCATGCCCGCTTGGGTGATGCAGACCTACCCGGCGGCCGTCGAGGCGATCCTGAAGGACGGGCACGAGATCGGCCACCATTCCTGGTGTCACGAAGACCCGATGCACCATTCGGACGAGAAGGAGGCGGAACTGTTCGAGCGTGCGCTGGAGGTGCATGTCGCCATGACCGGCCGCAAGCCCCGAGGCTACCGCGCGCCGGTCTACAGCATGACGCCGAAGATGATGGACCGGCTGATCGCCCACGACTTTCTCTATGACAGTTCTCTCATGGCCGACGAGATTCCCTACCTGGTTGAAACCGCCGCTGGCCGCGTCGTCGAGATGCCGCCGCACTGGGGCACGGACGACTGGCCGCCCTTCGCGCATTTCGCCGAGATCGACTACCTCATGCCGGTTCGCGCACCGAGTGACGGGGTGCGGGCCTTCGCGGAGGAGTTCGAGGCGGCCCACGAGGCGGGCGGGTTCTGGATGCCGGTGCTGCACCCCTTCCTGACCGGCCGGCTGGCGCGGTGGCGGGAAATGTCGGCCTATTTGGAGAAGTATGTCGCTCAGGGCGACGTCTGGTTCGCACCGCTGGAAGAGATCGCCGAGCATGCGTTGCAGTCGCCGGTCGACCTGCGAGTGGATCGTATCCCAGGCTGACAGGCCACCCCACCGCCGAAAGGCCCCACTCCCAACCAGCAAGGAGTCCCCATGTCCCACGGGTACGAAACAGGCCGATTGAACCTGCCGTTTGTCGGGATTTCTACCTTCGCCAAATCCCCGTACCAGCCGGACTGGTCGGCGATCGACGCAGACGTGGCGATCCTCGGCGCGCCCTTCGATGCGGGCACGCAGTGGCGGGCGGGGGCGCGGTTCGGGCCACGGGGCATTCGGGAGGCGAGCACGTTGTTCTCCTTCGGCCATAACGGGGCCTACGACCACGAGGATGACGTGACCTATCTGGACGGCGTGCGGATCGTTGACATCGGCGATGCCGACATCATCCATACCGACACCGTCGGCAGTCACGCCAATATCGAGGCCGGGGTGCGGGCGATCCTGGCGGCGGGCGCGCTACCCGTGGTGCTCGGGGGCGATCACTCGATCAATATCCCTTGCATAAATGCCTTTTCCGAGCAGGAGCCGGTGCATCTGGTCCAATTCGATGCGCATCTCGACTTCGTGGACGAACGCCACGGCGTCCGCTTCGGGCACGGCAACCCGATGCGGCGGGCGGCGGAGAAGCCTTGGGTGACCGGCCTGAGCCAGTTCGGCATCCGCAATGTCTCCTCCACCGCCAAGGAAGGCTACGACGCCGCGCGTGCCATGGGGTCGGACATTCTGTCGGTGCGCCAGATCCGGGCTCTCGGGGTCGCGGCGGTGCTGGAGCGGGTACCTGCGGGTGAGCGCTACTACCTGTCCATCGACATCGACGGCTTCGACCCTTCCATCGCCCCCGGGACCGGCACGCCGAGCCACGGCGGGTTCCTCTACTACGAGGTGCTGGAACTGATCGCGGGCCTCGCGGCGCGGGGCCGGATCGTCGGGATCGACCTGGTAGAGGTTGCCCCGGATTACGACCCGTCGGGCGTGACCTCGATCCTCGCGGCTCAGATCCTGCTCAATGCCATCGGCCGCATCTTCCATCCGGGCGAGGTCACCCCCCCATAGCGGCCCATCTCCGCCCCGAAGCACCCTATGCGCCAGTGCGGTCTTCCTCTTCCCTCCTGCACTGCGCTGGTTCTATGGTCCTCCCGTCGGCCCGGTTCGGGGAGGACGGCGCGTCAGTGCTGCGATCCGGTGACTGACTGCAAGAGAGGAGAACACGGATGAGGTACAATCGTCTCGGAGCGTCCGGCCTGAAGGTCTCGGCGCTGCAACTCGGCACGATGACGTTCGGCGGCAAGGGGGTCTTCGCGAGGACCGGCAACACCGACGTTGCCGGCGCGCGGCGGATGATCGACATGGCGGTCGACGCCGGGGTCAACATGCTGGACACCGCGAATGCCTATTCCGGCGGTGCCTCAGAGGAGATCATTGGCGAGGTGCTGATGGGCCGGCGGAACGACGTGCTCCTCGCCACCAAGGCACGGTTCCCCACGGGGCCCGGCCCCAACGACAGGGGCCTCTCCCGCCACCACCTTATTGCCGCGTGCGAGGACAGCCTGCGGCGGCTCAAAACTGACCACATAGACCTCTACTGGTGTCACGAATGGGACGGCCAGACGCCGGTCGAGGAAACGCTCTGCGCGCTGGACGATCTGACGCGGGCCGGCAAGATCCGGTACTTCGGCGTCTCGAACTTCTCCGGCTGGCACCTGATGAAGTACCTCGCGGCGGCGGAGCGGGACAACGTGGTTCGCCCCATCGCGCAACAGATCCACTACACCCTGCAAGCCCGCGATGCGGAGCGGGAACTTCTTCCGATCGGCGTGGACCAGCAGGTCGACGCGGTGATCTGGTCGCCCCTTGCCGGCGGGCTGCTCACCGGAAAGTACCGGCGCAATCAGCCCGAGCCGGAAGGCACCCGCCGGGCGGAGGAGTGGGACGAGCCGCCGATCTACGACGTGGATGCCCTTTACGATATCATCGAGGCGCTGATCGAGGTGTCCGAGGAGCATGGGGACGCGACCCCAGCACAGGTTGCCCTGGCCTGGCTGCTGGGTCGGCCGGGCGTGTCGAGCCTTATCGTGGGGGCGCGGACGGAGGCGCAACTGGAGGCCAACCTCAAGGCGGCCGAAATTACGCTGGCGCCCGAAGCGGAGGCAAAGCTGGAGCAAGTCAGCCGACCCTCGCTGGCCTATCCCTACTGGCACCAGCGGAACACCGTTCCCGACCGGCTCTCGCCCGCGGATCTCGCTCTTCTGGCGCCCTATCTGGACGGCTAAGCAGGGTTGCCCTTACTGGCCGTCGCTTCGTTTTTAAAAGGCTGATTACCGAAGGCCGCGACGGTAAATCTCCCGTGTCGCGGACCGGAGTGTAGGTATGTTTGCCGGTCCGGGGCATATTCCGCAAAAAAACTTCGTCTGGCGGTCCGCTGGTGATAGCATCCGTCGTGAGCGCGTGTTTGGCGCTTCGAGACCCGATGAATAGCTGGCCTGCCTGAATATTTTTCAGGGCGTCGCTCCGGCGATGCTCGTCCGGCAGGACGAAATACTTAAAACATCCTCCCGGACGCAGATCCGGGAGAGGGGAGGCGTCTAATATGATGAATAACTGGGACTTTGCCCGCTTCGGGCTGAGCGCACTCGCGCTTGGTTGCGTGACGGGAATCGCCGTTGCGCAGGACGCGCCGGAGGCGACCGAGGCCACCGGCGCGCCGGAGGCGACGGAAAGCGCGGATGCTGACAAGCCGAACATCCTGGTAATCTGGGGCGACGATATCGGCCAGTCCAACATCTCGGCCTACACGATGGGTCTGATGGGATATCAGACGCCGAACATCGACCGGATCGCCGACGAAGGCATGATCTTCACCGATTATTATGGTGAGCAATCCTGCACCGCCGGCCGGTCGTCCTTCATCATGGGACAATCGGTCTTCCGGACTGGTCTATCCAAGGTCGGCCTTCCGGGCGCGGAGGAAGGCATGCAGGTGGAGGATCCGACCATCGCCGGGCTGCTGAAGGCCGAAGGGTACGCCACCGGCCAGTTCGGCAAGAACCACCTTGGCGACCGGGATGAGCATCTGCCGACAAACCACGGCTTCGACGTCTTTTTCGGAAACCTCTATCACCTGAACGCCGAAGAGGAGCCGGAGAACGAGGACTACCCGCGCGATGCGGTGCTGCCCTCGGGTGAGACGTTCCTCGAGCGGTTCGGCCCGCGCGGCGTGCTGCGCTCCACCGCCACCTACGGCGAGGGCGAGATCACGCAAGACATCGAGGACACCGGCCCGCTCAATATCGAGCGTCAGAAGGTCGTCGATGACGAGACATCGCAGGCGGCCCTCGCCTTCATCGAGGAGCAGACCGAAGCCGGCACGCCGTGGTTCGTCTGGTGGTCCGGCACGCGAATGCACTTCCGCACCCATGTGAAAGACGAGATGCGGGAGATCGCCGACGAGAACTACAACGGCGAACGCGCGGATGAATACACCGCCGGCATGATCGAGCACGACATGCACATCGGAGATTTCCTCGATAAACTCGATGAGCTTGGCATCGCCGATAATACCATCGTCTTCTACTCCACGGACAACGGCCCGCACATGAATACGTGGCCGGATGCCGCGATGACGCCGTTCTGGGGCGAGAAGAACACCCAGTGGGAAGGCGGCTGGCGCGTGCCGGCCATGGTCCGCTGGCCCGGCCACATTTCCGAGGGCGAGATCTCCAACGAAATCGTCCACCATATGGACTGGTTGCCGACGTTCCTTGCCGCGGCGGGGAACGAGACGATCAAGGAGGACCTGCTGGAAGGCGTCACCGTTGACGAAATGGCGGGCCGGGAGTACCGGGTTCACCTCGACGGCTACAACATCCTGCCGTACCTCACCGGAGAGTCTGAGGAGAGCCCGCGACAGGAGATCTTCTACTTCACCGATGACGGCGACCTTGCCGCGCTCCGGTTCGGGAACTGGAAGATCACCTTCCTGGAGCAGAAAGCCTGGGCCACCTTCCGCGCCTGGATGGAGCCGCTGACGCCACTGCGCGTGCCGATCATGACCAACCTTCGTCGTGATCCCTACGAGCGGGCCTACCGCACGTCGAACACCTACTACGATTGGCTGCTCGACCACGCGTATATGTTGGTGCCAGCGCAGGCCTACGTGGCGCAGTTCCTGGAGACCTTCCAGGAATACCCGCCGCGCCAGGAAGCGGCTTCCTTCAGCCTGGACAAGGTCATGGAGAAGCTGAGCGCACCCGCAGGCACCCAGTAAGGCGCGACGAAGACGCGCCGGACCCTTGCGACGTTTGCCGCCCCCGCCATCGCGCCGGGGCGGCAACCCTTCACCCGCCCCACATGGGCGGGACGCGCATTTCACGGAGCAGATTACATGAAACCGATTTTTGCCGTTATTCTCGCCGCCGCGAGTGCCGCTGTTCCGGCCATCGCCGATCCGCTTCCATCCTGGAACGATACGGGTGCCAAGGCGCGGATCACCGAGTTCGTGGACTCAGTGACGGACCCGACCTCCGAAGTCTTCGTGCCGGTTGCGGAACGGATCGCGGTTTTCGACAACGACGGCACCCTCTGGGCCGAGCAACCCATCTATTTCCAGATGCTCTATGCCCTTGATATCCTTCAGCAGAAGGCTGAGGAAGATCCGTCCATCCTGACGTCCGACGTCCTCAAGGCCGCCGCCGAGAACAACCTTGAAGGTGTGATGGCCGGCGGCCATGAGGGGCTGCTGGAGGTCATCAATGTCTCCCACGCCAATATTACCCCTGAAGCGTTCAAGAGCAGCGCCCACGAATGGTTGACGACCGAGGACCATCCGACGACTGGCCTGACCTACGCCGGGATGACCTACCAGCCGATGCTGGAACTGCTGAGCTACCTTCGGGACGAGGGGTTCGCCACCTACATCGTCTCGGGCGGTGGCGTGGACTTTATCCGCGCGATCGCGGGCGACGCTTACAATATCCCCTCCCAGCAGGTGGTCGGCAGTGAGGGCACGACCACCTACGCGGTGACGGACGGCGTGCCGGCGCTGACCAAGGAGGGCGGTATCACCTTCATCGACGACAAGGAGGGCAAACCGGTCGGCATCATGCGCCACATTGGCAAACGGCCTATCTTCGCCGCCGGCAACTCGGATGGTGACTTCGCGATGCTGGAATGGACGACAGCAGGCGAGGGCGCGAGATTCGGGCTGCTCTTGCATCACACCGACGCGGAGCGCGAATTCGCCTATGACCGCGAGGGGCACATCGGCGTTCTCAACCGGGGGCTCGACGAAGGGCCGGACCGGGGCTGGCTGATCGTCGACATGGCGGAGGACTGGAGCCGCATCTGGTCTTCGAATTAACCGAGCGTTGAGACGGCAGAACTGTCAGGCGCTTTCCTTCGGGAGGTCGGCCACGGCGTCCCTACGGCCGATCTCCTGAGACACGTTGGCAATAGGACGGACCCGGGTGACGCGCCGGGCAACCGGCGGATCCAAGGGCGGAATCTCCGGCTCTTGCCCGATAGCGCCATTTCCGATGGACTGCTCCGGTGTTGGCGGCAACTCGATTGCAGGAAAATCCACCGGCAGGGCCGGGGCCGCCTGCAGGCCCATCGCGGTACCGTATAAATCTTCGTAGGCGCCGACCATCCGGTCGATGGTGAACTGCTTTTCCACGCGGCGGCGCGGCTGCGTGCGTGGGATTGAGAGAGCCTCCAACAGCGCATCCGCCAGGCGGTTCGGGTCGTCTGGTGGCGCGTACCGCCCGCAGTCGCCGATCACCTCGCGCACCGCCCCCATGTCCGTCGCCGCCACAGGCAATCCGCAGGCCATCCCCTCGATTGCGGACAGGCCGAAGGGTTCATCCCAGTGCGGCGTGAAAAGCAGGGCGGAGGCGCGTCCGAACTCCGCAGCGAGGTCCCGGCTGGACAGATGCCCGCCATAGCGGACGTCTGCGCCAAGATGCGGCCGTACCTCATCCTCGAAATAGTCGCGGTGTTCGATGGTTCCGAACAGCGTCAGTGGAACGCCCGCGATGCGCGCTGCTTTGACCGCCACATGTGCGCCCTTGGTCGGCGTGATCCGCCCCGCCCAGACAGCGCTGCCGTCGCCCGTGGGAGAGAACGGCCAGTCCGCCAGGTCGATACCATTGGGTACTACATGCGCCTCGTCCGGAGCCCCATCGGGCCACCAGACCTGACGCTGCCGGTCGGAGCACACGGTGAACCGGCACCAGGGCGCGGCGGAGGCGTGCACCGCCCGCCGCAAGGCATCGAACGGCGGTACATGCAGCGACGTAACCATCGGCACCCGGTCGCGTCGCGCGAGCCGTGGCGGGTAACGATGGAGAGAGTTGTTGTGCACAATGTCGAACCCGCCCTCGGCAAGTGCGTCCAGCGCCCTGGCGAAGGCGTCGTCGAGGACCCGGTTCAACGTGTCCGTCCCGTGATAATCGTGCCAGGGGAAGGCGCGGTCGTAGTGTTCTTCCATCAATGGATGAACCCGGACGCCCGCATCGCTGTCGCCCGAGGCGAACAGGGCCACGTCGTGGCCGCGTGCCTTCAGCGCCTTGGCCAGATGCCAGGAATGCGCCTCCATACCGCCCATGAACGGCGGCGCGATGGGGTGGCGGACATGGGAGACGACCGCGATACGCAGCCGGGGCGCCATGCTCACTGCGCCGCGATCCCGATCAGATCGGCTTGGGCGAGTGCGACTTGCGCTTCGCGGTCCCGGCCAGAGCGGCTGGCTGCGTCGATTTCTTCCAGCTTGTCCAGCACCCGGCGGGTGTTGGCATAGGGCATATCGGGCTCCTGCCGGCACAGGGCGAAGTCGGCCTCCGTTGGCTCGCGCAGGATCCGAAGGCCGGTGCGGGTGTTCTCGATCAGGCCCAGCATGCGGAAACCGTGCAGCCAGTGCTCCATCGTGCGATGCCCCCAGCGGCTCGCGAAGTACTCCGCGTTGCGGATGACCGATGCGACTTGGTGGATCGGCGGCATGCAGTGCGCGTGGTATTGGTGGTAGACCCGCGCACCTTTCATCCACCAGATCGGAATGTTTCTGTCGTCGAGGACGCGGCCAAAATCGGTGTCCTCTCCACCATAGCCGACGTACCCCTCGTCGAAGCCGCCTGAGCGGTCCCAATCCGCCCGATTCATGGCAAAATTCAGCGACCAGAAACAGCGGTAGTCTTCGCAGCGCCTGAGCCCTTCCTGCGGCGGGCCGGCCCGGTCGGAATGGCGCACGCCGATCTTGTCGAACAGGTCGAAGTCCAGCCCGCCAGAGGTCGCGCCCTCCCGTAGGTAAAGCACTTCGCCCATGATGAGACCGCGACCGGGTTCGGCGGCGGTCGCGTAGTCCGCGATCAGCGACGGATTTGGGATGCAGTCCACGTCGACGAAGGCGAGAACGTCACCCATGGCGGCCTCCGCCGCCCGATTACGGGCGGCTGACAGCGGTAATTCTCCCTCCACAGGGGGCACGAGGATCTGGCGGACTGGAAAATCGGTCTCCGGTAGGTCGTCGTAAGGCGCACCCTGCATAACGGCGACGATGAGTTCCACGGGCGCTTGTGTCTGGGTGCGGAAACCGCGGATCACGTTGCGCAGATGCTCTGCGCGGCCAGCGGCAATTGTCAGTGCGGAAACGGATTGCATGGCAGTCACCTCTTAAGAAAGCGTTGCTAATTCGGGAGAGGAATGGGTGGGGGACTCGCCCCACAGGCGGCCGGACAGGCCTTCCAACCAGGCCGCAGTGTCTTCCGCTGCCCGCGGGGCGACGAGGGCGCGCTGGCGCGCCGGGTCGTGGCGCGCATGCGCCTGTTCGACAGCCTCCCGCCAGCGGTGCGCCGAAGCAGGGAGCGCCGGCAGGTGAAACGCCGCCCCCGCACGATCCAGCGCGCGGGCTTTTTCGACTTGTTCGTCGAAGTAGCGCCACTCGGGCACAGCGATCCAGGGGCGGCCTGCGGCGAGGATCTGGTGGCAAGTCGTGTTCCCGGTCGAGGCGATCACCAAGTCCGCCGCGGCGATGTGTTCGGCCGCCGTATCGACCCATCCCCGCAAGTGCAGGTTCGCGGGCATCGTGGCGTGCCAGTCGCGCTGAACCGCACCGATGCCGATCCATTGGGTGTCCGGGAAGGTTCGCGCTGCGACGCCGAGCGGGGCTTCGGACACGCCGTTGCCGCCTGCGCCGGAGATGACGAGCGCAACCTTGGTACCGTCGGCGATGCCGAGGCGCCGCCGTGCCGTCGCCCGGTCCGGCATGGTTGTGTCGATGCCCAGACCGGGTGCGAAGAACATCCGTTCCGTTAGCGTCTGGTCCCAACCGGGCTGGGCGAGATCGGCGTGGAATGGTGCAAGCAGTCCCGCTGCTCCGTCGTAGGCGGCCCGGTGCCCGGGGTCGCTGCGGTCGCCGTGCTGGATGACTTTCACATGCGGAACCGAACAAAGGCGGGCAAGCTGGGCCACCTCGGCGCTGACGTCGCTGATAAGGAGGGCGGGATCGGCTTCGGCGAACCATTGCGCCATGCACGCCATCGCCTCGCGGATGGTGGACCAGCCCAACGGTGCGCAATGCATGGTCTGTGGTGTGGGGACCCAGTCCATTTTGGCGGGGGCAGGTTCCGGAGGCTCGAAGAGCGACGGGATCTTGCAGATTTCCACGTCCGGTCGGAGGCGCGGGAAAATGTCGTCGCGGGCGCAAAAGATGCGAACGGGCCGATGCCCCGGCAAAGCATTGACGATCGCCGCGCATCGCTCCGCATGGCCCCGGCCCTGATGGTGCACGAAGTAGCCGAATGGGCGGGGGGCCGGCAGGAAGAGGAGGTCCTTCATTCGGCTACTCCGCGGCTACGGTAAGCGAGGACCGCAGCCCGAAATGCACCAGTCCATCGAGCACTCCGTCGGCATAGGGCAAGGGACTGCGATAGGCGCGTGTGGCGGAAGCGACCTCCTCACTAGCATTTGCCGGAATGATGGCGCAGGCGAAGGCCTGCAGCATGTCCAAGTCGTTTCCGCTGTCGCCAGCGACAACACAGTCGGTGTCGGTCAACCGCAGACGCCGCGCCTCGAAGCGGATCGCGGCAGCCTTTCCTGACCGCGACGGAAGCACGTCGATCAACCGGCCATGGGAAAAGACCACTTTTGCCGGAGCTGCCGATGCGGCGAGCGCCGCTTCGATCCGCTCCGCATCCGATGAGGAGCCGAAAAAGCTGAGCTTCCACCGGCGCTGATCGTAGCGGGGCTGGGGATCGAGCTGGAGCGTGGCAAGGATCTTGCGCAGCTCATGCGGGTTCCAGTCCGCGCCAATCCGTCGGGCGTAGTCCTTGCACAGCTGCAGTGATCCGCCCTGTGTGCGACGCCAGATCTCAGTGCCGACGGACGTGATGAAGACGTCCGGCTGGGGCAGAGACCAGTTTTCCAGAACGCGCTGCGCTTCGACAATGGACCGCCCCGTCGCAACAGCGAACACTTGGCCGGGTGAACGGCCGCGGTGCCAGGCTGTGAACCGGCGGGCAGAGCCTTCGTCGCCGGTCAGAGTGCCGTCGATATCGCTGGCCAGAAGTGCACGCGCCAACACGGGAGGCCGAGATGTCGATGGTGCGTTGAGCCCGGAATACACGTTCTGAACCCGATCGGCCCAGTTATCCCAGTCATATATCTCGCATGCCCGGCGTCGCGCGGTGGCAGTCCGGGCATCGCGCAGGGAGTCGTTGAGCACGCTGCGGATGCCGCGGGCGATGTCCTCGGGGGCCGCCGGGTCGACGAGTTCGCCGTACCCCAGGCTGCGGACGATATCGACCGGCCCTCCGTTGCGCGTCGCGACCACGGGCACACCGGCCTGGGCGGCTTCGATCAGGGTCAGGCCGAAGGGTTCGTGGTGCGCCGCATTCACGAAGACACCGTCCCGTGCGGCGATGGCATAGAGCGACGAGATATGCTCCGGCCCATGTTGGCGGGGCAAGGCGACAGATCCCCACAGGTCGTTGCGGTCGATCGCGTCGAACAGGTCCGCTATGATACTATCCCGCTCCGCGTCTCCCCCCCGCAGCCCATCGCGCAGACCCGCGACGATCACCAGATTGGTGCGCTGCCGCAGGTCAGGCGCGTCGGCAAATGCCTTCACCAGGGCGGCGAGGTTCTTTTTCGCGATGGGTCGCGCGATGGCCAGAATGATGGGTTTGGACGGATCCCGCAGGTAGGGCGCAAGCAGAACGCGCCCCGCTGACTCGTCGGCATGGGGGTAGATCGACACACCCGGGCTGATCCGGTGCGTCCGCCCCTCGGCGTCAGCGTCGTAGGCCGTGATTTGGCGCTCAGCTTCGTCGCGCGATGATGCTATGATCGCTCCCGCGGCTCGGACGGCTCGGTATTCGCGCGCGATGCGCGGCGAAAGTGTCTCGTCGAAGGCGCGAGGACCGCCCTTGTCGAGGGCCAGAGAATGACTCGAATAGACCCACGGTATTCCGAAAGCGCGCGATGCGGCCTCCGCCAGAACCGCCGCATCGGCGAAATGGGCATGCAGGATGTCCGGTCGCCGGGGCATCGAGCCAATCATTCTTAGAAACGCTTCGGTCAGCGCAGGGATTTCGGCCTCCAACGCGTCTTTGCAAAGGTACTCCGACCGCCCGCTTCGAAGCCGGCGGATCGTGCAGTTCGAGCCAACGCGCTCTTCGACCAAAGCGTGGCAAGCGCCGAGATGCTGTGCGTCGAAAGCCCGGGTCACGATGTCCACGTGCCGGATGTCCGGGCGCCGCGCTTGCGCCATAGCCGCGCCGAGCACGTAGGCGATGTGGCCGCCGGTATCTTCTGTCAGGCCATAGTTGACCGGCGGCGACCGGAGACAGCCGCCGAGAGCAATGTGCACGACGTGCATGCAACCCCACCTTTCGTCATGTGAATGGAGACAATGTCTCTAAATCTGGTTGATAACGTCCCCCTCCGCCCTCAGGTTCCGAAGAAAGTCTCGTTAGGTCACCCGCTGGGCTGGGTGCTGGAGAGCCGTGGGAGAGCGCAAGGGGCGCGAATGATCGACCATCGTTATCTTTTCATTGGAGGATTGCACCGATCCGGCACGTCGCTGGTGGCGCGCCTGTGTGGGCGGATTTCTGGCGTGGCCTCAATTGAAGGCGCACCGGTTCCGGAAAACGAGGGCGTCTACCTACAAGGCGGCATACCCCACACAGCGCAAGACGGCCGCCCGATGCATTTCGCCACCGATCCCGCTCAGCACCTGATTGAGGGCTGCCGGTTGGACCGTCTGGAGACGCGCGAGCGGATGGAGGCCGATTGGGCGCCCTGGTTTCCGCCGGCCCCGTGGCGGGTGGAGAAATCCCCGGTCAACCTGACGCGCATGCGCCTCTACCAGCAGCTGTTTCCGCTCTCCCAGTTCATCGTGGTCATGCGGCACCCCGAGCTTGTCGCAGCCGCCGTTTCGAAATGGGTCGACACGCCATCAGGCGCGTTGATCGACCATTGGCTTGAGGCCCACCAGATCGTGGCGCATGACATCGCCTACCTCCATTCGGTTCTCGTCGTGCGCTACGAAGATGTCGTGGCGGACCCCGCCCGCACGCTTTCGCGCATCGCGGCCTTCATCGACCGGCCAGCGGCACCGCCGGGCGAAGACCTGCGGGATGGGAACCGGGAGTATCGCGATCATCCGGTCATGACGTCGTCACAAGCGGAGGCGGCGGAGGTGTGGGGCTACGGACCCGGCGGAGAGGTTCGTGCGTTTCTTCCCGTCGTTCGCCACCCGTTGCGCGCTGTGGCGGAGGCGGTGAGGGCGGTCTGATCCCGGCGGGTATGATCCGCGGACCGCAAAAAGGAAGAAGCGACGTGAAAGGCGCCGCTTCTCCGAAATTTTGGACGGTAGGGCTTCAGTTCTTCGTCGTGAACTCGGCCATGTTCTCCGGGGTGACCAGCTGGAAGGGAACGTACACCTTCTGCTCGACGTCCTCGCCACGGGACAGAGACAGAGCTGCATTGAGCGCCCCTGCACCTTGTCCTGCGGCGTCCTGGAACACCGTCACGTCGAGGTCGCCGGCGGCCATGGCCGCCAGGCCGTCAACGGTCGCGTCGATCCCGCCGACCACCACGTCGTCCATGTCAATTCCGTTGGCCTTCATCGACAGGATCGCGCCAATGGCCATTTCGTCGTTGTTGGAGATGACCGCGTCGAACGGCTCGCCCGTCGTCAGCCAGTTCGTCATCAGGTCCTGAGCCCTGTCCCGCATCCAGAGCGCTGTCTGCTCGTCCAGGATGTTCAGTTCGACGGCGCAGTCCCCCGCTTCGATGACGTCGTGAATGTCCGCGGTGCGCTGCATGGCGGCCTGGTTCGACAGTTCGCCCATCATGACATAGACGTTGGCCGGGTCCTTGCCTTTCTCGGCGAGGATTTTGCAGACCTCTAACGTCTCGAGAGTGCCGGATTCACGCTCGTCGGAGGCGACGAATGCCTGGTTGTCGGGCAGGGTGTCCACGTTGATGGGTTCGCGGTTGACGTAGACGAGAGGAATGCCAGCGGCTTCGGCGGCGCTGGTCATCGCCTGAGTGGCCGAGGTGTCCACCGGGTTCACGATGACGGCGTCAACGCCGCTCGCGATGAAGTTGTTGATCTGATTGAGCTGTTTGGCGACGTCGTTCTGGGCGTCCTCGACCTGCAGTTCGACGCCTTCCATATTGTCGGCCATATCGATCATGCCGTTGCGCAGAACCGTCAGGAAGTTGTCATCGAACAGTGCCATGGTGACTCCGATGGTCTCTGCCGAAGCCGCGGATGTCATCAAGGTCGCCATTGCCGTGGCGGCAATAAGGGTCTTCTTCATCGTCTTGGTTCCTCCCAAAGGTTGGTGTCCGGCACACCGCAAGTCATTTCCGGAGGCCCCGAGCCCAGAGCCTTTCAGCGTTCCCCGACCGGAAAGGCGGGGGTATCATTTCGAACGTTTTGGTACGTTTTTGGGGAGTATGGCAAATTCATTCCAATTTGCAAGAGGGACTCGATGCTGCTAGCGATACCATGTCTGCGGCCATGTTTTCTTGACCCGACGGACTCCGGACCACTCGGAAATGACGTGATCGATCGCGACGCCCTCGAACGCATCTCTAAATTGACCTACCCGCCCAGATGCCTGGAATATCAGTGAGCGGGACACTGGTCGCCGCCAGTGACGAGCCCAAGGGAACGGCTACCTTCGGCGGATTGGAAAGGTCCGGAGTGCAACGCACTATGGAAACCCACACGCAGCCACACGGCGGCTGGAAGTAAGTTGACCGTCATCTGGCCGTGAATTTTGGGGGAAGCGCGGCGGAACGTGCGCCGGAGCGGAAATTGTACTTCCCGACCGGTCTGTTCAGGAACGCTGTGGTCCTTCGCGCCCAACTATGCGGAATAGCGTCCATCCATACGGCCGCCTTCGCCGCGGTAGAAAACAACCTTCACCACTCTGCGAGGGCGCTTTCCATCTAGCCGCTCACAACGTCTTTAAATCTTCGTCTGCGCCCAAGCCCGTCGCAATGGCGAGCCCGAACCCAGGTTGCGCCGCCCCCTGGGCACGGAACGGACATCGCCCCACCTCGGTGTCTGCGATCCGTCGTCCGATGCTCGGCTGAGGCCCCCGGACCTGTCGGCGTTCGGTCGTGACACGTCCCCGTCGCGTCCAGTTTGGCCTGTTCATGCACGCAAACGCCTCCGGTGGGGCGAGGAACGCACACTGACTCCAACAGAATACCCGGATAGTGGGAATTTTGTATTGCAGAATGATTGCATGGAATGTTTATTTCAAACAAGCTTCGGCGCGGGGGGGGGAGAATCAGACGATGTGCACGGAAAATCGAATGCGGACCCGTCCGGCGCAGTGTCTCGCCCGATTCCGGTCGGGGCGCGCGTGCCGGCGACGCTCAACAGTCCGGCGACCCGAACGGGGATCCGTTTCGCAATCGTAAACAGGTGCCAAGAGAGGTCACTCGGCAAGCGAGGCCCGCCTCTCGAATAAGATCGTCGGCTTACAGGGACAGGCTAGGGAGAGGAACGATGCTTGATGGAGGCGGAGGTACCGCTCGAAAGACATACACCGGCGAGTACATCCTGGAGGTCGATGACGTCCGCAAGGAGTTTCCGGGTGTGGTCGCGCTGGACAATGTCCAGCTGAGAATCCGGCCGGGAACAGTTCACGCGCTAATGGGCGAGAACGGCGCCGGAAAGTCGACGCTGATGAAGATCATCGCCGGCATTTACAAGCCGGATCGCGGCGAAGTGCGTTTTGCCGGTGAACCGATCGACATCAAGACGCCGATCGATGCGTTGAATTCCGGCATCGCCATGATCCATCAGGAGCTTAACCTGATGAACACGATGACGGTTGCCGAGAACGTCTGGATCCGGCGCGAACCGAAGGGCCGGGGAGGTCTGATCGACCACGCCACCATGCGGCGGATGACCCAGACCCTGTTCGACGACCTCAACATTCCGCTCGATCCCAGAGCGACGGTGGGGGACCTGACCGTCGCGCAGAAACAGATGATCGAGATCGCCAAGGCGGTCTCCTACAGCTCCGACGTCCTGATCATGGACGAGCCCACCAGCGCCCTCACGGAAAGCGAGGTGGACCATCTGTTCACCATCATCCGAGACCTGAAATCCAAGGGCGTGGGCATCGTCTACATCACCCACAAGATGGACGAACTCTTTGAGATCGCGGACGAACTCACGGTATTCCGTGACGGGCAGTACGTGGGCACGGAACCGGCGTCCAACGTCACGCGCGACGACGTGATACGGATGATGGTCGGCCGCGAGATCACCGACATGTTTCCGAAGATCGCCTGCGAGATCGGGGAGCCGGTCCTCGAGGTTCGGAACCTCGGCCGTGGCAACGAATTTCGCAATGTCACCTTCGAACTTCGCGCCGGCGAGATCCTGGGCCTTGCCGGTCTTGTCGGCGCCGGGCGGTCCGAAGTCGCGGAAGCGCTGTTCGGGGTTAAGCCGGCCACCACGGGCAATATCGTGATCGATGGCAAGCCGGTCACCATCGGTTCGCCGACGGACGCCATGGAACATGGCATGGCTTTCCTGACCGAAGACCGCAAGGAATCCGGCTGCTTCCTGATCCTCGACTGCCTCGAAAACATCCAGATGGCGCTCGTCACCCGGGATATGGTGACCAAGACGGGTTTCGTTCAGCAGGCCAAAATCACGGAGTTGGTCAACGACTACGTCGAAAAACTGCGGATCAAGACACCGAGCCTCGGCGAGATCGTGGAGAACCTGTCAGGCGGTAATCAGCAGAAACTTCTGATTGCGCGCTGGCTGCTGACAAACCCAAAGATCTTGATCCTGGACGAGCCCACCCGCGGCATCGACGTGGGGGCCAAATCGGAAATTCACAGACTCATCACGCAACTCGCCGGCCAGGGCGTTGCCATTCTCATGATCAGCTCGGAACTGCCCGAAGTCCTCGGCATGTCCGACCGGATCATGGTGATGCACGAGGGAAATGTCAGCGGCTTCCTGGATCGGTCCGAGGCCGACCAGGTGAGCGTCATGAAGCTGGCCGCAAAATAGAACGGGAGGAACGCCGTCATGGCAACGAAGGACGTAAACGTCGCACCAGCGAGGAGGGGAAGCTCCCTGCGGTTGCCGACGGAAGTCAACATCTTGCTGGTGCTGTTCGGCATTGCGCTGGTTTTTGAAATACTGGGCTGGATCTTCCAGGGGCAGTCATTCCTCGGAAACGTGGCCCGGCTCAAGATCATGATCCTGCAGGTGTCGGTGATCGGGATCATCGCTGTGGGGGTGACGCAGGTCATCATCTCTGGCGGCATCGACCTGAGTTCCGGCTCCATCGTCGGCGCCGTGGCCATGGTGTCGATGAGTTTTGCGCAGTCGAGCGACTACGCCCGCGCCGTCTATCCGGCCCTGACAGACATGCCGGTGATCGTGCCGGTTGCAATCGGCCTCGTCGTCGGGGCCATCGCTGGCTTCATCAACGGCTGGCTGATCGCCTACACCAAGATCCCGCCATTCATCGCCACGCTCGGCATGATGGTGGCGGCCCGCGGCTTTGCCAAATGGTACACGAAGGGGCAGCCGATCTCCTTCCCGACGAAGAGCTTCGCCTTCTTCGGCTCGGGCATGATGCCGGTCATCATTTTCCTCATCGTCGCGGCGATCTTTTACGTGGCGATGAAATATACCCGGTACGGCAAATTCACCTACGCGATCGGTGCGAACCAACAGGCCGCCCGCGTATCCGGCATTAACGTGGAGAAGCAACTGGTGCGGATCTACGTCGTGGCCGGGACGCTTTCGGCCCTGGCCGCCATCGTCGTCGCTGCCCGTGGCCAGACGGCCCAGGCTGGCATGGGGCTGATGTACGAACTCGACGCCATCGCGATGACCGTCATCGGCGGCACGTCGCTGCAGGGTGGGCGTGGTTCAATCCTCGGGACGGCCATCGGCATGGTCATCTTCGGCGTGATCATCTCCGGTTTCACGTTCCTCCGGCTGGACGCGTACTACCAGGAGATGATGAAGGGCGCGATCATCGTCGCCGCCGTTGTCGCCGACACGTATCGCCAGAAACGGCGCACCCCGAAAAACTGAATGTCGTGAAGGGCGGGGCACGTTGCCCCGCCACTAAACTATTGGAGGAAAAAGTGAAAAAATCTATTCTTACCCTATCCCTCGCCGGAGGACTTGCCCTGTCGGCAGGGATGGCCGCGGCCGAAGTGAAGGTTGGCGTCACGATGACCAGCTTCGACAACCCGTGGCTCACCATCGTGCTCAACGGCATTCGCAAGGAGGCCGACACGCATCCTGACGTGACCCTCGCCGTCGAAGATGCCCAGCTCGAAGTTTCGCGGCAGCTCAACCAGGTCGAGAACTTCATCGCGAACGGTGTCGATGCGATCATCGTCAACCCGGTCGATGCCGCAGCGACGCCTCCCATGACGAAGGCTGCGGTCGAGGCGGGGATTCCCCTCGTCTACGTCAACCATCCGCCGCTGGACTACGAGAACCTTCCGGACGGTACCACCTTCGTCGGCTCCGACGAGAAAGACGGCGCGCGGCTGGAGACCGAGGCGGTCTGTGAAGCGCTCGGGGGCGAGGGCAAGGTTCTCCTGCTCATGGGCCCGCTTGAAAACGAGGCGACGATCCTCCGCACGGAAGCCGTCGAAGAGGTGATTTCTCAGGAGCCCTGTACGGGGATGGAGATCATCGAGAAGCAGTCTGGCCGTTGGGAGCGGACAATGGGCCGGGATATCATGACGAACTGGCTGACCATGGGCTTCGACTTCGACGCCGTGATCTCGAACAACGACGAGATGGCAATCGGTGCGATCCAGGCCATGAACTCTGCCGGCGTCGCGAAGGAGGACGTGGTGGTTGCCGGCATTGACGCCACCCCGGACGGGCTGGCCGCGATGGAAGCCGGCGATCTGGATGTGACCGTCTTCCAGAACGGCACCGGTCAGGGTGGGGAAGCCATGAAGGCTGCGCTCTCCATGGTGAACGGTGAAGAGGTCCCGACGAACATCTGGATCCCTTTCGAGCCGGTCACGACCGAGAACATGGACCAGTATAAGTAAACGATTGCGGGGCGCGGCCAGAACGACCCTGGCCGGCCCCCTCCCGAATGCGCTTGTTCGTGGGTGCGTTCTTCCGCACGGCATTCGGACGACCGTGAGCATTCCACGCCGACAAATCGGATCCCAAGCGATGTTCGACTTCGATATCCCCTTCTTCCGCCCGCTTTGGGTGCGCCTGGCCGTGACGGCCATCGCAATCGGTTGGGGGCTGTTCGAACTCGCCTCCGGCTCCGTTGGGTTTGCGATTATCTTCCTGTCCGCCGGGATCTACGCCGCCTACCGCCTGTTCGTCACGTTCGATCCGACCGGAGGCGAGGAGCGGGATGGCGGGCGGGACTGACCCCATCGTTCCCCGCGGCTCCGGCCGACCCTCGATATTTGAGAGGCCCAATGAAATTCGCCATCAACCACATCGCGGTGCCGGAACTCTCCGTCGACGATTTCTTCGCGCTGGCTCGCCGGCTGTGCTGCGATAAGGTGGAGGTCCGCAACGACATGCCCGACGTCATCAGCACCGCCACCCCGGACGACCTGAGGGCCGCCGCCGATGTGGCCGGCGTTGAGATCCTGTCGATAAACGCGCTCTATCCATTCAACGTCTGGTCCGGCGATCTGCCGGAGCGGGCGGTCGGGATGGCCGACTATGCCAAGGCCTGCGGGGCGAAGGCGTTGGTCATGTGTCCGCTGAACGACGGCACGCCGGTTGGCACGGACAGCCTTGTGACGGCGTTGAAGGAAATGGCGCCGATCTTGGAGGAGCGCGGACTGACCGGACTTGTGGAGCCGCTGGGCTTCCCTGTCTCGTCGCTGCGCAGAAAGGCGGAGGCGGTAAAAGCGATCGAGGCCGCCGGCGGTGAGGGTGTCTACAAGCTGGTGCATGACACCTTCCACCACCATCTTGCGGGCGAAACGGAGCTCTTTCCGGACTGGACCGGACTGGTGCACATCTCCGGCGTCGCTGATCCTGATGTCGCAGTCGACCAAATGCTGGACGATCACCGCGTCCTCGTGGACGTGCAGGACCGCTTGGCAAACGTGCCGCAGATCAAGATGCTGCTTGATCGCGGATACACCGGACCCTTCTCCTTCGAGCCCTTCGCCAGGGAGGTGCAGGAACTCCCGAACCCGCAGGCTGCTCTGAAGGAGAGTATGGACTACATTGCCAGGGCGGTGAGCGTCGCCTGACGACGAGGAGATCGTCGTATCCGTTGCGAAGGGGCCGGAGGGGCGTCGGTGTGCACCCCTTCGTCCACAGCTTGAACTGGGCCACGTAGGCTTCCTGTTTTATTCAGCGTTTTCTCGCCGTGCATTCGGTGGGGGGCACACTACACCTGCAGGATCACGCGGGCGCGGTATCGGCCGCAAGACGGCGTCGAAGGGCGTCGTGATCGGATACGGGGACGCCGGTGAATATCTCGAAGGCATCCACGCCCTGGAAATAATAGAGCTCGTACCCCGAGAGGAACGCCGCCCCAGCGGCCTCAGCCTGCGCCTTGAAGGGGGTGTCGACGGGCGTGTAGACGGCGTCGAATGCCCAGCGGGCCGTCGGAAAGGTCCCTTCTGGAACCGGTGTTCCGCCGTAGCCGACCATGCCGAGGGGGGTGGCATTGACGACCCCGTCAGCGGCGGAAAGGTCCGCAAGCGTGCCGGCTCGCGCCACGCTCTCGCCGGCGCCTGTGTTCAGATTGTCGATCAACGCCCGCGCCTTCGTCGTGTCCGGTTCAATGAAAACGATCTCCCGCGCGCCGAGCCGTTTCAGGGCGAATGCGATTGCTTTGCCGACCCCGCCAGCGCCGAACATCACCACCGAGCCGGGCTCCGCCGTGCCGAAGGTGTGACGCCAGGCGCTCATGAACCCGGTGAAATCGGTGTTGTTGCCCTTCGGCCCCTCGGCGGGAAATTTGACTGTATTGACAGACCCAATGCGAGCGATGTCCCGGTCGTCGACCGTGACCTTAGCGACGACCCGTTCCTTATAGGGCAGGGTGACGTTCACCCCGGTCAGACCGGCGTCGCGAACATGCTCGAACACCTCGTTGAAGGTGAGCCCCATGTCTTTGGGGATAAAAAGGTCGTAGCTCACGTCGAGACCGGTCATCTCCCCGCAGTAGCGGTGCAGCGCCGGCGCCCGCGAGGCCTTGATGTTGTCCCCAATCAATCCCAGCCGGATCTTCGTCATGGTCGCTCCTTGCGCGGTAGGTCAGCCCTGATAGCCAAGCTGCCGCGGAAGAAAGAGCACCAGGTCCGGAAAAAGGATCAGCACCAGCAGCGCGAGGATCAGAACGAATAGGAAAGGCAGAACCTCCCGGATGATTTCGCCCAACGGAATGCGTGTGACCGCGTTGATGACGAACAGGAGGATGCCGTAAGGGGGCGTGATCAGCCCGATCATGCAATTGACGACGGCGACGACCCCGAAATGAACGAGGTCGATGCCGAGCGTCTGACAGCTCGGCAAAAAGAGCGGGATGATGACAAGAATGATCGTCGTCGCGTCTAGCAGGCAGCCCAGCAGCAGGATCAGGATGTTGACCCCGATGAGGAAGACGAGGGGGGAGACGTCCAGCCCGACCAGGGCATTCGCCATCATGTTCGGAATGTTCTCGGAGGCGACGATGTAATTCAGGATCAGCGCGCCGCCGATCACGAGGCCGACCGCCGCCGAAGACCGGGCGCTTTCGACCAGTATGCGGTAGAAAGCACGCAGCGACAGCGCGCGGTAGAAGAGCGCGGCCAAGAGAAGGGCATAGAACGCCGCCACCGCCGCTGCTTCCGTGGGCGTGGTGACGCCGCCATAGATGCCGTAAAGCAGGATGGCGGGCATCAACAGCGCCGGGAAGGCGTTGAACGTCAACCGGGGCAGTTCCGACAGCGGAACGGCGTCTTCAATCCCGAAGTTCCGCCGCGTCGCGATGAAGTAGTTCATCGCCATCAGGACAGCTCCCATGAACAGCCCCGGGATGATGCCGCCGAGGAACAGGAAGCCGATGGAAGTGTTTGACACCAGTGCATAAAGCACCATCGGGATCGAGGGCGGAATGATCGGGCCGATCGTGGCCGAGGCCGCGGTGATCGCCGCCGCGTATCCCCGGGTGTAGTGGCCGGACTTGACCATCATGTCGATGACGATCTTGCCGATGCCGGCCGCGTCAGCGACGGCAGACCCGGACATGCCGGAAAAGATCAGTGAGGCCACGACATTGACATGTCCCATCCCGCCACGGAAGCGGCCAACCAGCCCTATGCAGAACCTTAGGAGCCGGTCGCTGATGGTGCCGGCGTTCATGATGTTGGCCGCGACGATGAAGAGCGGCACCGCCAGCAGGATGAAGCTTTGGTACAGCCCGTCCATCAGGATCTTGCCGGCGACCCCGATGCTTTGACCGGCCACGGCGAGGTAGACGATGGACGCCAGCAGAATGGAATAGGCGACCGGCGTCCCGATCCCGGCGAGGAAGAACAGGGTGAGCAGGCAGGAGGCGAATTCGAGCGTCATTTCGGCGCGCCGGGCTCCTGGGTGTGGGTGGCGTCATCGGCCACCTGTTCAAGAAGGTGCTTCTCCGGGTCGCCGCCGTGCCGGAATGCCCAGAAGGCACGCCAGCCGTACCGGACGGCTACGATCACAAGAAAGGCAATGTAGATGGAATAGACGCCCCGCATCCTGAGATCCGGGCCGAAGATCTGATCGAGCGTCGCGGTCCGTTTCAGGCGGAGGATCGCGAATTTCCCCCACGTCGGTTCGACGGACGCCAGGAGGCCCACGCAGACGGCGATGCCGGAAATGATGACGAACCACTTCCGCACCTTTGGCGAGACGCCGGTGTAGACGATGTCGAACACCACGTGGTCATGCTGCCGGACGATGAAGGAATTGCCCCAGAAGACGATCCAGACCCACATGAGTAGGCAAAACTCCAGCGTCCAGCCGTAGCGGTTCGGATCGAGCAGGGGCACTGCATCTGCCACCCAGTCCAGACGGGCGGTGTAGCGGATGGCGATTTGAATGATGAAGGTCGCGAACATGGCGGCCATGAACATGGCCGCCACGAATTCGGTCGCACGGGAGAACCACTTGGTGATGGAGTCCATGACCCGTCCCTCCCGTGCCGCGGCGCGTGGCGTCAGTTGCCGAGCGCGTTGATTTTCTCGAGAACACCTTCCGGCCAGGTCTCGGCGTATTCGCTCTCAAGGTACATTTTCTGCACATGTTCCCGGAACGCGGCCACGTCGGGTTCGTAGACCTCCAGACCTTGCTCTTCGAGGAAGCTCACGAGTTCCTCTTCTTTCTGAAGCTGGTTCTGGCGGGCCATCTCGGCTGCGGCATCGGCCGCTTCCTGGACCGTTTGCTGTTGCTCCGGCGTCAGGCTGTTCCAGGCTTCCAAGGAAAGCGCGATGTAGTTCAGGTCCACGAGGTGCGACGTCAGCACGATTTGGTTCGTCACTTCGTAGAATTTCGCATCGACCACGGTCGGCAACGGGTTGTCCTGTCCGTCTACGGAGCCGGTGGACAGCGCAGTGTAGACCTCGGTGAAGGCCATCGGTGTCGGGTTGGCGCCAAGCGCCTTGCCGAGGAACTGCCACGCGTCCGTGCCGGGCATGCGCAGGTTCACGCCGGCCAGATCATCGGGGGTCATGACGGTCAACTCGGCCTTCGGCTGGCGCAGGTTGACCTGGCGGCGACCCAGATACATGACCGAGAGCAGCTTCACGCCAAGTTCGTCTTCGACCTTCTTCTTGAACGGATCCATCAACGGATCATGGAAGACCGCGACCTGATGGGCGGCGTCTTGGTGGACGTAGCCTGCGGTGAAGATCGAGAACTCGGGGAAGAACGTCGCAAGCTCCTGAGCGGAAGTGATGGACATTTCCAGATCGCCCGATGCGATCGCTTCCAATTCGGCACCCTGGCCAAAGAGTGTGCCGTTCCAGTGCGGTTCGAAATCAGCGAATTCGGACACCATCGGGCCGAACTTCTCCAGCATCGCAATGGATCTCTGGTCGCTTTCCGACTGAACGGCCGACAGGCGCAGCTTGACCTTGTCCTGGGCGAAAGCGCCGGTTCCGGTCGAGGCCACGACCGCGACGGCCGCGACGGTTGCCAGGAATCCTCGGCGGGCAAATTTGAATGTCATGGACTCTCCTCCCTGTACGCTTCGCCCCCTCGTTCGGGGACGTGGTTACACATCCTTCCCATTGCGACGCCAAATATCAACAGATTACTGCGCCGAGCGTGCACTTTTTTACAATGGCCGACTAGGCGAATTTTAATCGATTATTTTTCATATCATCGGTTTGATGTCGTTCTCCGCACGTCTTACTTGCGAATGGCCGACAATGCGTGCTCGACGCCACTGGTGATATGACGTGTTAGAATTTGCCGAGCCTTCTGCGTATCTTTCACCAACGCGGCCTCCAATAGTTCGCGGTGCTCGCGCTCAGCCACCTCCCCGCGGTAGCTGAGATAGAGCATCTGGTACCGCAGGTATTTGTCGAACACGGTGCCATGCAGGGCCATCAGTTCTTCCGAGCCGCAGGCGCTGATGAGGGACTGGTGAAATTCCCAGTCGTAGCGTTTCCAGATTTCCACCACGCTCTGGTCGCCGGAGGCGCGGCGTTGTTCCATGCGTTGCAACCGATGATGAGCGGCGATGACACCGGCCTCCCATTCGGTCCCGCCGGTGATTATGGACTGCTCGAGAGCATGATTTTCCAACAGGATTCGCAGATCGGCCAACTCCCGCAAGCCGCTTTCGGACATTGGCGCGACGGAAAATCCGTACTGCTCGCGCGCGAAAACAAAACCTTCGGACGCCAATCGGTTGAGCACCTCCCGCACCGTGGAGACGGAGGCGTCGTACCGGGCACGAAGGTCCGTGGCCTTAAGTTTCTCTCCCGGCTTCAGTCGGCCGAAGACGATATCGCTTCGGATCACATCGTAGAGGGACTGCCGCCTTATTCGTTTTTCTTCCATGGGCTTCAAAACTGAGTTGCGGGTGCAGGTTGGCCCAAGGCAACGTGTATCACAAGGGAATGCGACAGATCGCTTGAGGAAAATCGATTACTATGCCAGCTTTCCTGCGATCGACCATGTCTGAAAGCTCCGCATGACGGCAGACCCTTCCCCATCGCGGCCCAAGCTGACCCGCGCCAGCAACGTCTCCCTCGCGCTCAAGCAGTCCATTCTCGACGGGGCGCTCGAGCCGGGTGCGCGGGTCAATCTCGACGCGCTGCGTAAAGAGTACGGCGTCTCGCTATCGCCCATGCGGGAGGCGATTTCGCGGCTGGTGGCGGATTGGCTGGTGGTATTCGAGGATCAGCGCGGCTACCGGATCGCGCCGATCTCGCAGGAGAATCTCGCGGAGGTCACGCGGCTCAGGGCGGACCTTTCAGCACTCGCCCTCAGCCATGCCATTGCCGGGGCGGATCTGAACTGGGAAAGCAACGTGATGGCGGACTTGCACCGTTTGACGCGCGCTGAGCCTGCGGACGCATCCACGGCCCGCAACCGGCTCCAAGCCGCACTTGTGGACGGTTGCGGGATGGCAATGCTGCAGGAAACCTGCGCCCGTCTTGGCGACCTGCATCGGCGCTATGCCCGAATACTGGACGATCATCCGCCGCCTGCCGAAAACGAGGAACTTGCCGACGTCGCCAATGCGGCGGTGGCGCGCGATGCGGAACTGGCGCCGGCGCTCCTGCGGCGGCACATCGAGAGGATCGGAGCCCGCTTGAGTCGCCAGATGGCGACGTGACGGGCGTCACTGGTGACTGCGAAAGACGAGGGAGAAGACCATGGGTTTTGTGTGCATCGAGGTAATCGTGCTTTTGCCGGCGGGAGGCTGATCATGGCACATCCCACACGTTTGGCGGTGGCAGGCACCGGTCTGATCGGGCTGCGCCACGTGGAGGCGATCCTAAAGGCCGACGGTGTCGAGTTGGCCGGAGTCATGGAACCCAACCCAGAGGTCCGGGCGCATGCGGAGGCTCTGGGGGCCAAAGGGTATGCCTCGCTCGACGAGCTGCTTTCGGAGGGAGGGGCGGACGGTGTCATCGTTGCCGTTCCCAACCAGCTCCACGAACAGGTTGCCGGCACCTGCATCGACGCGGGCCTGCCCGTGCTGGTGGAAAAACCACTGACGGACGACGTGGCCGCGGGCGAGCGTCTTCTCGCCAGAGCGGGCGAGGCAGGCGTTGCGGTGCTGACCGGGCACCACCGGCGGCACAATCCCCTCATCCGGAAAGCTCTGGAAATTGTCAGGAGCGGCGAACTGGGCGCGCTTTCCACGGTGCAGGCGCAGACGTGGTTCCTGAAGCCCGACGACTACTTCGACGCCGAGTGGCGGCGGAAGAAGGGGGCAGGGCCGGTCTATCTCAATCTGATCCACGACATCGACCTCTTGCAGGCGCTTTGCGGCCCCGTTGCGCGCGTTCACGCAATGGAGTCGAACGCCGTTCGCGGCAACGAGGTGGAAGAGACGGCGGTGGTTCTGCTCCGTTTCGCAAGCGGGCTGTTGGGAACGGTCAACGTTTCGGATGCGGCCGCCGCCCCTTGGAGTTGGGAGTTGACCGCACGGGAGAACGCCCATTATCCGGCCACGGCCGAGAACTGCTACTGGATCGGCGGCACGCGCGGCTCGCTGGCTTTGCCCAACCTGGCCGTCTGGCACCACACGGACGACCGGGGGTGGTGGGGACCCATAGGATTCACCAAGCCGATCTTCAGCTTCGAGGACCCGCTGGTCCTTCAGGCCGCGCATTTCGGGGCGGTGATCCGCGGGGAGGAGGCTCCCATCGTCAGCGGTGCGGACGGACTATCGGCGTTGAAGGTGATCGAGGCGGTCAAGCTATCCGCCGCGACGGGTAGCAGCGTTGATTTAGACGACGTGTCCAGGGACGGTGTCTGATCGGGACGGGTTCCGCCCCTTGAGCCGCGCCAGACGTCATCCGCTGCTTCGCGTCGCCGCGACCAGGTTCATCTCGGCCCGGAGCATTTCGATCATGGCTTCAGCGAAGATCGAGCGCGGCTCGTCCGCCTTTAGCGCGGCATAGGTGCGGAAGACCGTCGGCTCGGCAATCGGCCGCACCTCTATCCCCGGCTGACGGGCCGGACCGGCAAGCGACAGCTCGTCCATGACCGCCACGCCCATTCCCTGCCCGACGAGTGCGGAGATCATCTCGCCGGTGCGGGCCATGATCGCATAATCCACGTCGAGGCCATTCTGCCGGAACGGCTCGTGGAGTATGCGCCCGTAAGGGTCGTCGCGCCCGACACCGATGAGCCGTTCCGAGACAAGGGATTGCAGGGACACCATCTCCTTCTCCGCGAACCGATGGCCTGCGGGAAAGATGGCCATCAGGCGTCCGCTGTAGAGCGGTTGCATGAGCAGGCCCGGGTGATCGAGCTTGTAGCTGAGCGCAGCCACTTCCCCCCTGCGCAGCAAAAGGTAGTCAATCGCCTCCTCGATCTTGATCGTATTCAGGCTCAGCCGCAGATCGGGGAAGCGGCGCCGCAGGCGGGTCACGGCCGCCGGGAAGACGTGGTGCGCGATGGAGGGAACGGCTGCGAAGGCGGCCACCCGCCCGCCGCCGGATTTCAGGGCCTCGATGGACGTCTGCAAGTTTTCTACCGACTGAAACACCGCCGAGACCTGCGCGAAGATGTCCCGCGCCTCGTCGGTCGGGGCATAGCGGCCGTGGGTCCGCGAAAACAGGCGAATGCCAAGCTGGGCTTCGGTGTGTTTCATAAGCCGGCTGATTCCGGGCGCCGAGACGCCGAGAAGCTCGGCGGCCCCCTTCACCGTTCCGGCCATCGTGATCGCGCGGATCACTTCGATTTGTCTCAGTGTCAGCATGGGGTTTTCCTTGACGGAAGTTAACATCATGTTTGCCGAACTGCAAAAGCCGGTATTCGTGATATTCTTCTCAATGCGTATACTGTTCGGACCGGACCATTTGGGCCGGAGCACGAGAAGGGGAGGGCGATGTACGACTTCGAAGGGGACGTACTGATCGAGGACGAGTTCCTGCGGGACGGACTTCAGAACGAGAAACGCCTGTTTTCCCTGGACGAAAAGCTCGGGTTCGTGGCCGCCCTTGAATCGGCCGGCGTGCGTCGCATACAGTTGGGGTCCTTCGTGCATCCAAAGTGGGTGCCGCAGATGGCCGACACCGACGAGCTTTTCTCCCGCATCGATCCCAAGGCGGGCGTGGTCTATTCGGCGCTCGTGCTCAACAAGGCTGGCCTGGAGCGGGCCTTGGCGGTGGGGGTGAGGCACCTGTCCATTTCCGTCTCCGCGTCGGAGACGCATTCCCGCAAGAACACCAATCGCAGTGTTGACGAGGCCCGCGCGGCCATCGTTCCGGCGATTGAGAAGGCTCTCGGGGAAGGGATCGCCGTGCGCGCCGGCATCCAGTCCGCGCTTGGCTGCGGCTTTGAGGGCAGGATCGACCCGGATCGCGTGGCGGAAATTGCTCGCGAATTCGCTCAACTTGGAGTGGGCGAGATCAACATCGCCGACACCGCTGGCCTCGCCAATCCGCGGCAGGTCTACGCCCTCTGCTCGCGGCTGAGGGCCGAGGTCGGGGAGGGGGTACGCTTGTCCCTGCACCTGCACGACACGCGCGGGCTGGGGCTCGCCAACATGGTCGCGGGGTTGCAGGCCGGGGTCCGCATTTTCGACGCCGCGCTCGGTGGGCTGGGCGGCTGTCCCTTCGTGCCGAAGGCAACCGGCAATATCGCAACCGAGGACGCTGCCTTCGCCTGCGCGCAGATGGGGCTGGAGACCGGAATCGACTGGCAGGCGCTCACCGCCCCCGTTGCGGAGGCCGAACGTCTCCTCGGGCGGACCCTTCCCGCGCGCATCAGCCACGTGCCACCGCCGCCGTGGGAGCACGACCGCCGCGAGACGGAGGAAACCGTATGAGTCACAAATATTCCCTCGCCTACCTGACCGTGCCGGGCGTCACGCCCCCGGAGCAGACCTACATCGCGGCCCGCGCCGGCTACGAGTACGTCAGTTACCGGCTGTTCCATCTCGGTGTCGCCGGAGAGCCTGACATCGATCCGACCTCGCCGCAGGTGATCCGCGAGTCGAAGCAGGCGCTGGCCGACACTGGCGTGAAGTGTTTCGACATCGAACTGATGCGCATCCTGCGGAGCATCCAGCCGCGCGATTTCCTGCCCGCTTTCGAGGCCGGAGCAGAACTTGGCGCGCGGCACGTGATTTCCTCGGCCTGGACGGACGTGCGGAATGACCGCAACTACATCGTCGAGACATTCGCCGAGATCTGTGATCTGGCGGAGCCATTCGGCCTGACGGTGAACCTCGAATTCCCCGCCTTCTCGCGCCTTACGACGTTGGAGGAAGTGCTGGACATCCTCGAACGCACCGGGCGGCGCAACCAGGGCGTGCTGGTGGACACGCTTTACATGCACTTCAACAAGGCTCCGCTAATGGCGCTGGAGCGGGTGCCTGCGGAGTGGATCAACTTCCTGCACATCTGCGACGCGGAGGACCTCGCCTTCACTAAGGACGAGATGATCCGTATCGCACGCGATGCCCGGCTTTATCCCGGTGAGGGGGCGATCGATTTCTCGTCGGTCAACTACATGTTCCCGAACCTGCCGCTCTCCATCGAACTGCCGCACGCCGCCCGGATGGCGGAGTTCGGCCCCGAACAACACGCTCGAAACTGCATCGAAGCAGCCCGCGCCGTCTTTGACGGTGGCCAGCGGCGCAAGGTGCACCCGGCTTGATGCCGGGCTCATAGAATCAGGAGGAAACCACATGGCCCGTGATATTACACAGGAAGAGATCGACACCGTCGACGCAATGCTTGCCCGCGCCCGGCAGGCGATGGAGCAGATCAAGGACTACGACCAGGCGCAGGTGGACCGGCTGGCCCAGGCGCTCGGCTGGAACTGCGGCAACGAGACGACGTTCGTCCGCATCGCCCAGATGGGTGTGGACGAGAGCGGCATTGGCGACCGGGCGGGGCGGGCCGGCAAACGGTTCAAGATCCTCGGTGTCCTACGCGACGCCCTGCGCCAGAAATCCGTTGGCGTGATCGAGGAGGACCCGGAGAAGGGCCTGACCAAGATCGCCAAGCCCGCCGGCGTGATTGCCTCCCTCATCCCCACGACGAACCCGGAACTGACCCCCCCGGTCACCGGCATCTATGCCATCAAGTGCAAGGACGCGGTCATCTTCTCGCCCCACCCGCGGGCGAAGGCCACGACGTTCGAGATGGTTCGCGTCATGCGCGAGACGCTGAAGAAGCTTGGGGCGCCGGAGGATATCTTTCAGTGCGTCGAGAAGCCCTCGATTCCGATGACGAACTACCTGATGAGCCAGTGCGACCTGACGCTCGCCACCGGTGGCAAGCCGATGGTGCAGGCGGCCTATTCGTCGGGCAAACCGGCCTACGGCGTGGGCGCGGGCAACTCCACCATGGTGATCGACGAGACCGCCGACATTGCCGAAGCGGCGATGAACTCCCGCATCTCCAAGATGTCGGACTTCGGCTCCGGCTGCTCCGCCGACGGCAACCTCATCATCGTCGATCAGGTCTACAACCAGATGAAGGACGCCCTGATCGCCGAGGGTGGCTATCTTTGCAACGCCGAGGAAAAGGCGCTGTTGGAGAAGGCGCTGTGGGACGACGAGGGGCGCCGGACGATCAACACCGTGGCCGTCTCTGCGCAGACGATCGCGGGGATCGCCGGGTTCGATCTGCCGGAGGACCGGAAGTTCATTATGGTCGAACAGGACGGCATCGGGAAGGAGCACAAGTTTTCCTCCGAGAAACTGTCCGTGGTCATGGCGCTCTACCGTGCGAAGGATTTTGACGACGCGTTGCGCATGGTTCGCGAAATATTCGACGTCGGCGGCAAGGGCCACTCCTGCGGCATCTATTCCTTCGACGAGGAGCGCATCCTCCGTCACGCCCAGAACGCGCCGGTTTCCCGCATCATGGTGCGCCAGCCGCAATCCAAGGCCAACGCCGGCAGCTTCGAGAACGGCATGCCGATGACGTCCTCGCTCGGCTGCGGGATCTGGGGCGGCAACATCACCAACGAGAACGTCTCGCTCAAGCACTACATGAACATCACCTGGGTGGCGCGGCCGATCCCGATGGACCGGCCGTCCGACGAGGAGCTTTTCGGCGAGTTCTACAACACGGAGGTCATGTGATGGCCAAGGACAACATCGCCCCCGGCAAGGACCTGAACGCCAACCAGCTTGTGCGCTACCTGGAGCGGCGCGGGGTGGAGCACATCTTCGGCCTGTGCGGGCACACCAACATCGCGGTGCTTTCCGCGATGGCCAACAGCAAGCTGCGGTTCATCAACGTGCGCCATGAACAGATCGCAGCCCATGCCGCCGACGGTTACGCCCGGGTGACGGGCAAGGCCTCGGTCCTGCTCTCGCACCTCTCGCCGGGACTGACCAATGCGGCGACGGGCGTGGCCAATGCCGCGCTCGACTGCATCCCGATGGTGGTGATCGCGGGCGACGTGCCGTCCTACTACTACGGCAAGCACCCCCACCAGGAGGTGAACCTGCACAGCGACGCCGCCCAATACGAGATCTACCGTCCCTTCGTGAAGCGCGCTTGGCGGGTCGACACGCCGGAGCTGCTGCCGGAGATCATGGAAAAGGCGTTCCTGCTGGCTGAGAGCGGCCAGCCCGGCCCGGTGCTGGTGAATGTGCCGATGGACTTGTTCTCTGCCGAGGTGGACGTGGCGTGCTGGGATCGGCTGCGTGGTAGCACGCGTGCACTCGTCAAACCGGCGATTGACGAGGAGACGGCGCGGCAGATCATCGCCAATCTGGCCGATGCGGTGTCGCCCGTGCTTTACGTCGGTGGCGGGGTGGCGCTCTCGCGCGCTTATGACGAGCTGCGGGACTTCGTTGATCACATGCAGATCCCCGTCAGCCATTCGCTGATGGGCAAGGGCGTTCTGCCCGACGATCACCCGCTGGTGCTCGGCATGACCGGCTTCTGGGGAATGAAATTCACCAACGAGCAGACGCTGAAGGCGGACTGGATCCTGGCCCTCGGCACCCGGTTCAAGGAAGCCGACAGCTCCTCATGGTATCCGGAGTACACGTTCAACATCGGCGAGGGAGCCACCAGGCTCATCCACATCGACATCGAGCCGCAGGAGATCGGGCGCAACTACCCGACGGAGATCGGCGTGGTGGCGGACCTGAAGGCGGCGCTGAAGGTGCTGAACAAGGTGGCCCGCGAAATGCTGCCGGAGGGGCGCAAGGCGCCGGGGTTGGACGAGAAGATCGCCGCCGAGCGGACGGCCTTTGCCGAGAAGAACACGGAGATGCAGACCTCGGACGCCTATCCGATGATGCCGGAACGCATTCTGGCCGACCTGCGCGCCGCAATGCCGCGCGATGCGATCCTCACCTCCGACGTCGGCTGGAACAAGAATGGCGTGGCGCAGCAGTTCGACATCTACGAACCCGGCTCGATCCTGATCCCCGGCGGCTTCGCCACCATGGGCTTCGGTCCCCCGGCGGCCATCGGGGCCAAGATTGCGGCGCCCAGGCGGGTTGTGATCTCGCTTGTTGGGGACGGCGGCTTCGGTCAGAACCCGGCCATGCTGGCGACGGCGGTGGCGGAGAACACGCCGGTGATCTGGATCATCATGAATAACAATGCTTATGGCACCATCGCCGGTTTGCAAAAGGCGAACTATGGCCTGACCCACGGGACGACGTTCCCCAAAGCGGCGAGCCCGGCGGAGCAGACGCCGGACTATGCGGCAATCGCGCGTGCCTACGGTTGCGAGGGGGTGCGGGTGACGTCCGCGGACGGCTTCAAGCCGGCTCTGGAAGCGGCCATCGCCAGCGGCAAACCTACCGTCATCGACGTGGCGATGGTCAATAACCCAACTCCCACCTCGGGACACTGGAACATCCTCGACATCTACTCGCCCGACGGTAACGTGGGCCACGTATCGACGGATTGACCGGCCACGCAGCGGCGCGGCCCTGGGCGCGCCGCCGCATCGCCGAAGAAGGGACCACGCGATGAAGACCTCCATAGCCACCGTTTCGATCGCCGGCGATCTCCGCGACAAGCTCGCAGCCATCTCCCAGGCGGGGTTCGACGGGATCGAGATTTTCGAACAGGATTTCATCGCCTACAGCGGGTCGCCGGGAGAAATCGGCGAGATGGTCCGCGATCACGGTCTTCGGATCGACCTGTTCCAGCCGGTGCGGGACGTCGAGGGCCTGCCGGAGCCGCTGCGCGCGAAGGCCTTCGACCGGATCGAGCGGCGCTTCGACCTGATGGAGGAGCTTGGCACCGACTTGCTGCTCGTCAGCTCCAGCACCCACGCCCAGAGCCTCGGCGGCGTCGACCGTATCGCCGCCGACTTTTCCGAGCTTGGCGAAAGGGCCGCCGCGCGGGGAATGCGCATCGGCTATGAGGCGCGGTCCTGGGGGCGGTTCGTGTCGGACTATCGCGACGCGTGGGAGGTGGTGCGGCGCGCAAACCACCCGGCCGTGGGGCTCATCCTCGACAGCTTCCACACGCTTGCCAAGAAGGTCGACCCGGAAGGCATCCGGTCGATCCCCGCCGACAAGATCTTCCACGTGCAATTGTCCGACGCGCCGATGATCGCGATGGATCTGGAGTACATGTCCCGCCATTTCCGCGTCATGCCGGGGGAGGGGGACCTGCCTGTTCTGGACTTCCTGCGCGCCGTCGCGGGCACGGGCTATGACGGGGTGTTCAGCCTGGAGATTCTGAACGATCAGGTGCGCGGCAGCAGTGCTCGGATCGCCGCGTTGGATGGCTATCGCTCTCTGCTCTACCTCGCCGATGAACTCAATCGGTCGGAGCCAGCCTCGAAGATCGACGTGCCGGAGATGCCGGCCAAGGGTCGTGTTCATGGCGTGGAGTTCGTGGAGTTCTCGGCCTCCGACGCCGAGGCAGAGACGCTCGGCGGGATGCTCCACACGCTTGGCTTCTCGCCGGTCGCGCAGCATATCGCGAAGTCGGTGACCCTTTGGCGGCAGGGCGACATCAACATCGTAATCAATACCGAGCAGGAAGGTTTCGCGCATTCCTCCTACGTCATGCACGGCACCAGCGTCTGCGACGTGGGGCTGATGGTGGAGGACGCCGGCGCCACGGTGGAACGCGCCCGCGTGCTCGGCGCCAACCTGTTCTCCCAGCCCCTCGGCGCGGGCGAGCTGGACATTCCCGCCGTGCGGGGCGTGGGCGGGTCCGTGCTGCATTTCCTTGACCAGGAGTCGGAGCTCGGAAAGGTCTGGGAGAAGGAATTTCGCTCCCTCGAACCCGACGCCGCGGCGACGCCGGCGGGCCTCAACCGGATCGACCACCTCGCACAGGTGATGAAGCACGAGGAGATGCTGACCTGGGCGCTGTTCTACACCTCGATCTTCGAAATCGAGAAGGCGCCGGCAGTGGATGTGCCGGACCCGAACGGCATCGTGCATTCGCGGGCACTGCAGAGCACCGACGGGGCGATCCGGCTGACGCTGAACGGAGTGGACACACATCGCACCTTCGCCGGTCGTTTCGTGTCCGACAGCTTCGGCTCCTCGGTCCAGCACATCGCCTTCGCGACCGACGATATTTTCGCGACCGCCCGGCAGCTGGCCGACAACGGCTTCGAGAGCCTGCCGATCCCGAAGAACTACTATGCCGATCTGGAATCCCGGTTCAGCCTTGACGACGAGACCGTTGCCGATCTGAAGGCTGCCAACATTCTCTACGACGAGGACGGAGCGGGAGGGGCCTACTTCCAGCTCTACTCGCGCCCCTATGGCGACGGCTTCTTCTTCGAGATCGTTGAGCGCCGGGGCGGCTACAATGACTATGGCGCGCCGAATGCGGCCTACCGGACCGCCGCGCTCAAGCGGCTGTCGCGGCCAGCGGGTGTTCCCCGCCACTAACCGCCGCTACCCCCGGTTGTCGGCGGAGGCCTTCGTCAGGTCGTCCAAGGCCCGCAGTTCGCCAATCAGCGTGGACATCCGGTCGATCGGCACCATGTTCGGACCGTCGCTCGGCGCGTTGTCTGGGTCTTCGTGCGTCTCGATGAACAGGGCCGACACGCCGACGGCACACGCCGCGCGCGCCAGCGGCGCCACGAACTCCCGCTGCCCGCCCGAGGCGCCCCCCTGACCACCCGGCTGCTGCACCGAGTGGGTGGCATCGAAGACGACCGGCCAGCCTGTCTCGGCCATGATCGGCAACGCGCGAAAATCGCTGACCAGCGTGTTGTAGCCGAAGGACGTTCCGCGCTCACACAGCAGGATGCTCTCGTTGCCAGTCGACGCCACTTTTGCGGCCACGTTGGCCATGTCCCAGGGCGCGAGGAACTGCCCCTTCTTGATGTTGATCGCCCGTCCCGTTTCCCCCGCCGCCAGCAATAGATCCGTCTGCCGGCACAGGAACGCAGGGATCTGGAGCACGTCGCACACTTCGGCCGCCGGCGCGCATTGGCCTTCGTCGTGCACGTCTGTCAGGACCGGGCAGCCAAATTCCTCGCGAATGCGACCGAGAATTTCCAGTCCCGTCTCCATCCCGAGGCCGCGCTTGCCGGAGAGCGAGGTCCGGTTGGCCTTGTCGTAGCTGGCCTTGAAAATCAGTTTCGTGCCGGTCGGGGCACAGGCCTCCAAAAGGCGCTCGGCCAACATGCGCGCATGCGGCAGGCTTTCCAGTTGGCAAGGCCCCGCGATCAGGGCGAAGGGTTCCCGACCGCCGACGGCGATGTCTCCAACGGTGACTGTTCTGGTATTCATGGCTCTTCTCGCATGTGTCCGTTGTCCCCCGCCTGAGGCTGTCGGTCAATCTCGCCCGACGTTACGCGACGCCCGCCCGCAGCAGATCGTGAATGCCAACCACCCCGATGGGCCGCCGCTGACCGTCAATGACGAGCAATGCAGTCACCTTGCGCTCGTTCAGCAGCGCCATGGCCTCTGCGGCCAGCATCTCCTCCCCGACCGTCACCGGGCTGCGGGTGGCGATTTCTCCCGAGGTGCGGGTCAGGAGGCCATCCATGTTGCGCCGAAGGTCGCCGTCGGAAATCACGCCGGCGAGCCGGCCGTCCGCGCCCACCAGGGCCGCGATGCCGAACCCCTTGGAACTCATGACGATCAGCACCTCCTGCATCGGCATGTCTTCCGGCACCAGGGGCAGGGCCTCCGGCCCGTGCATCAACGTGCCGATACGCGCGAGTTGCGCCCCGAGTTTACCGCCGGGATGCAGTCGCCCGAAGTCTTCCGGTGCGAATCCGCGCGACTCCATCAACGCCATCGCCAACGCGTCGCCGAGGGCGAGGGACATCGTTGTGGAGGTCGTGGGCGCGAGGCCGATGAGGCAAGCTTCCGGCGCGTCCGGCAACAGCAGCCGAAAATCCGCCGCGCGCATCAGGGTGCTGTCGGGGGCACGGGAGATCCCCACAATGGGAACGGAGAACCGCCGCGCGTGAGCGATCAGATCCCCCAGTTCCGCGGTCTCGCCAGAGTTGGAGATCAGTATACAGATATCCTTCGCCGTGATCATCCCGAGGTCGCCGTGGCTGGCCTCCGCCGGATGAACGAAATGGGAGGGCGTCCCGGTTGAGGAGAGGGTGGCGGCGATCTTCTGCGCGACGTGACCCGATTTGCCCATCCCCGAAACGATCACGCGGCCGCTGTTGCCCAGGATCACCTCGACAACGGACGCAAAGTCCTCCGGGAGCTCGCTCTGCAACCGCCGCAAGGCGTTGCTTTCAGTGTCGAGAACCCGCTTCGCGACCGCCACCGGGTCCACCGATGGAAGGGTGTGTGTTGGAGATTTGGACCTGGTCACCTTGCCCCCATCAGACTGCCGGAAAGCGACCTCTCGAAAGTGCGCCGTCAATCTTCCGCCCATTCAGCGACCGGCCATAGCCCGGCAGCTATCTGTTCGAGGGGACATCTAGACCAAGCCGACTCTGCTCTCAAGAACCGTGGCTGGAAATACGAGACACGGCCCCCGCCAAGAGCAGGAGCCGTCGAATGGAACCGGTTGGCACGGGCACAGCAGGCCGGAACCCCCGGTTTGCGTAACTTCATGCGGCCGAGGAATTTGGCATGATCGCGCCGCGCCATCCCTCGATGTCTGCCGTTACCCAGTTGATCCTCTCCGGGGAGGCCAGAGTTACGGCGATCTGGAGGTAATTCCGTCCGCCAGCATCTTCGGCCCAATTGTTACAGCCCTCGGCTTCGACATTGGTCTTGAAGTGCGGTGTGACCGTCACGTCGGAGATGTCGAGATCCGCGACCTTGCTATCGAAATCGCTGATTGGGGTGATCTCCGCGGTGTTGTTCGTCGTGTGCATCGAGACGTGGAACACCGCCTCCGAGTAATCGACGTTCGTCCCGGCGCGAATCGTCAGGCGGATGTTCGCTCCACCCTCGTCCACCGTGTCTTGAGTGAAGGGCCGGTAGAGGAAGGTCAGCGTATACGGCGAGGCGTCGGTGAGATCTTCGGCCAGCTTGGCGATGACATGGGACTTCGTGAGCTGCCCGACGGCAGGATAGAAGTTGAGCTCGATGCACTCCGTTGCGGCTTGACGCGTCACCTTGCCGCCCGAGGTATAGGCCGGAAATCCGGTCGCATCGACGGCAAGCTCGAAGGTGTCCGCGGCGGCATTCGCCACCGTGAAATAGCCCCCGATCCCGGGCATGTCGCCACCCCAGACCCAGACCACGTCGCCATCCGTCAACCCATGCGCGCCAGCCGTGATGACCGCAGGGGTCGTCTGGGTGATGGAGGTGATGTCGAGTGTGGGCGCGTCGGAGCGGTAATGAGACACCATCGGGACTGTCTCCGGAAGCCGCTGCTCGACCTTCAACTTGTCGTTCTTACGGCCGACCGTCCGGTTGAGAAAAACGCAGGCCGGATCGAAAGTGACCCGCGTTTGATCCGCCTCGAACCGGTTTCCCCGCGTCTCCCAGACCCGGATGCGCTCAAAGGTGTTCCGGCCGTCCTTGCCGAAGGCGATCGTCGCATGTGGAGCATAGAAATCCGACACGCGGCGGGTGTACTTTCGCGCATAGGGCAGCCATTGGTCCTTAAGCAGCGGCGCACAGGTATTGACCGTGCCCGCCGGCGCGACGCTCGTTGTACGGCAGTGCTCGACGGTCTCTCCCAGACCCCTCAGGTCGAACCCGGAGAGCGCATCGTCGGAAACGCCATCGGTAATATTCCGAAAGATTCCGCCCGTGTTGGACCGAGATTGGACAAGCCCCTGCGTCTGGATCCCGATCACGTTTTCCACGACGCAATCTTCGGACCAGGCACTCATGTCGCAATGCCCAACGCCCTTGACCGCGGCGTCGCTGAAGCGGCACCCGAAACTCGAAGACAAGCTCGGTGCATAACGGGCGTTCGAGATATTGAGCGAGATCTCGACCCCGTAGCAGCGGCTCACGGTCGGACCCTCAGTGAAGGCGCTGTCCGTGCCCGCCACGGCACCGCCCGAAAAGGAGCCGTTCCTCATGCTGCCATCCGTCAGGGCGAAATAGCCGAACGCCGTTCCGCCGGTCTCGTCGGCTGCGCCGATGACGTCGATCCCATCCATGTGGCACTCGGCCGGCCAATGGGCCAGCACCTGGTGATTGGTGTCGGTAGGGTCATGTGGCCAGCGGAAAGGCTTGTTCACCCATACGGTCGCCCCATCGATCCGGGTGATCCGTCGTAGGTCGATCTTGTCGTCGTTCCATTCCGTCTCAAGGTTCTCGTCGCACCGGAAAAGGAGCAGATCTCCAACTTCGAGCCCGGTGACATCCTTGAGAACGCATTCGACCTCCTCGGCCTCAACGCGCTCTGCCAGAGATGTCGTCAGGAAGGAGGCCGTGCGGATCGAGAATGCGCCGTTGGTCTGGTGCAGCTTGGTTGCCCCGGTGCCCCGGAGCGTGAGCTTTTGCCCCCGCGTCAGGTCCCGCTGGACCTCGCCCTCCAGCCGGTACACGCCGCCCGGGATTAGCAAGGTTCCGACGCCACTCCGCAGGACCACATCGAGGGCCGCATTCAGAAGATCCGTCACATCGTCCGCGCCCGTGTCGTCCGGACCCCAGGCGCCGAAACTGAAGCAGGCGTCATTCTCCGGCAAGACGTAAAGCTTCGCTCCGCCGGCGGTGGTCAGGTGAGGATCCGAGGCGGCGGATGCCGCGCCGATGTACCAATGTCCGGACATGGGAACGGCGACGAGCTCGCCCTCGGCGATCGCGTCGGTGGCGTTCAGGAGCTCCGCGACGGAAGAATAGGTCTTGCGCAGTCCCGTCGCGTTGAGTTTTGCGCGAACGGAATTTGCGGGTTCATGGTTGATGATCTTGGGCATCGTATTGGTCCTATCGGAAAGCAATCACGTCATCGCGCAGGGGAGAATTCCTCCAGTCCTCGACCTCAACCTCGAGCCAGTCGACGGCTTCGGCCGCAGTCACCGTGACGGAAAACGCGATGAAGTAGCGGGCGCCAAAGTCTCCCGGCCAGAAGGAGGTGCCCTCCGCGGTCACCTCGCTTTGGAGGTGGCGGGTGGCGGACACGTCCGTGATGTCGAGCGCGCCATTGTCGCTGTCGAAGTCGCCGATCTCCGTGAGTATCGCGCTCGAGGGGTTCACCTGGTCGTAGCCGACATGAAATCGGCGCTCTGACAGGTTGGCGCCCGATCCGGCCCGGAAGGTGAAGATCGCATTGCGTCCCTGTTGATCGATGTTGTCCTGATGGTAGGCGCGGTAGGTGAATTCCCTGGTGTAGGACGAACTCCCCGTAAGACCCTCCGCCAGTTTGGTCAGGAAGTGCATCTTGCCGAGATGGCCCGTCGCCGGGTGTGCGCCGGCGTTGATACAATCGACCTCTTCCTGCCGCGTGACCTTGCCGCCGGAGCTGTAAGGCGCGACGGGCGCGGTATAATCAAACGGCGTGCCGTCGAGCGACATAACCTCGAATGTGTCGGCGCTCGCGTTGGCGACCCGTGCATGCGTCTGCATCTGGTAATGTTCGCCGCTGCCGTCATAGATCCAGACCACATCGCCGTCAGTCAGACCATGTCCGGCCGCCGTTACGACGGCTGGCGATGCTTCCGAGATGGCGTCGATCGCGACTGGGTCCGCGTTGGAGCGATAATGCTTCACGAACGGAACGATCACTGGACCACGCTGCTCGTTGGCGTCCTTGTCCGGAGCCGCAGCCGCATCCGTCGTGCGGGATACGCAGCTCGGGTCGATGAAGATCCGGGTGTGCGCCGCCTCGTTCCACTGGCCCTTGATGTCATGCGACCGGACGTTCTCATAGATGTTCCAGCCGTCCTTGCCATGTCTCATCGTCAGGCGTGGCGCGTAGTAGTCGGAGACGCGACGAATGTATTTCGTGCATTGGGGCAGCCATTCCGACTTGATGAGCGGGGCACATGTGTTGGACTTTCCCTGCCGCGCAACGCTTACGGAGCGGCAGTGCTCGATGGTCTCTCCCAGCCCGCGGAGGTCATAACCCGCAAGTATGTCATCCATCAGGCTGTCGGTGATGTTGCGAAAGATGTTGCCGGTGTTCGGATGCGACTGCACCACGCCCTGTGTCTGCAAACCGATGATGTTCTCGAAAACGTTGTCTTCCGACCATGAGTTCGTGTCGAAGTGCCGGATGCCCTTCACGGTCGCGTCGTGATAGCGGCACCCGTATGAAGCGGACACATGCGGGCAGTACCGCCCGTTGGTGATGTCCCAGGACAGATGGACCCCGACGCAATTCACCAGATGCGGCCCGTCCATGAAGATGCCGCCGGTCCATCCGACGGTCTTGCCCGTGTAGGACCCGTCGGAGAGCGTGCCCCCGGTGAGGCGGCTGAGGACGACCTTAGGCGCGCCATAACTATTGCCATCGGAAAGGAAATGGATCCCGCTGATGTTGCCCTCCGCCGGGGAGAACACGTTGACACGGTGGCCAGTCTCCGCCGGATCGTGCGGCCAGCGGAACGGCTTATGGACCCAGAGCTTGTTGCCCTCGATCTTGATGACACGCCGAATGTCGAGTTTGTCGTAGTTCCAGCCGGTTTCCAGCGAAACATCCGCCGCAACGACAAACGTATCGCCGACCTCGATCCCGGTCACATCCGTAAGGAGCGCGTATCGATCCTCCTCGCCTACAGCCTCTGCAAGGGTCGTTGTCAGGAACTCCTCGCCTTGGATCGAGAACCCGCCGGCCGCCATGTAGATCGTCGTGGCCCCTGTGCCTTTCAACGTGAACCGCTGATCGCGTGTCAGAGCGGCGCCGGCCTTGTTCCGGAACAGGAACGTCCCGCTGGGCATCAGGACGACCGGAGTGTCACTGCTTTGGAGAGCCACCTGTATCGCTGCATCGACTTCCGAATGACAGGGAACTTGGCCCGTGGGATCCAGCCCCCAGGCGCCTGCATGCCAAACCCCTTTGCTGCGCGGCATGACATGAAGGCCAGAGCCGGAGGCCATGGTCAGGTGCGGGTTCCCGGCCCCCGGTTTGGCGCCGACATACCAATGCCCAAGCGCGGGCACACCGACAATCTCCCCCTCCCGAACCGTGTCCGAAGAGGCGAGCATCTCGGCCACACTGCCATATGTCTTGTGAAGCCCGGTGGCGTTCAGGATCTTCCGAACGTCGCCAAGTACATCAATCGCGGCGATCGTTTGCATCATTCGATCCAGTTCTGTTCATCGAACCAGAAACCGTTGTCATCCCAACGGCCTCTGCTTAGGAAAAAGGGGTAGGATACCGCACCTCCAGCGCGGTCTTTTCACCGTCCGTCAGCGGCCGGTTGATGATGAGAGCTTGCGAGAAATCGGACGAAATCACCTGAGCCTGAGCCAAGGTCAGCCCTTCAGTGAAGCTCCATCCATCAAGGGGGTGGTGTAGCGCGACGGTATAGGCCGTCTCCGTGGTGTAAGCCGTGCCATCGCTGGATGTCCCGCGCAGGGTCACCGGCAGCACATCATCGACCCCGTCGAATTGGACATGCGGGCCTGCGTCGATGTCGCCGAGCATCGTCTGATAGGTCGGTCGCAACGCTGCATCGGTCTGATGGCTATGGTTGCCCAACACCTTCTTGAGCGAGAATCCGGAGACAGTACCTGCGGTGATACGCTCTCGGAACCAAAGATACCCACCGGCATCCTTTATCATTCGGAGTCTGGTGTTGAGCCCCAGCTCCGAGACGAAATTGTCCGAAATCGTGTAGAAGCAGTCTACCCACTCATACCCAGCTCCCGAAACATACTCATCCACGTTGACCTGGCACTGAAAGAGATCGCCAATACGTTGGTTGTCGGCAAAATTCTGGCCGTAAATCTTCAGGTTCTGGTAGCTGTTGGCGATGCTGGTGTAAGAGCCGTCGCCGTTGTCCGTCCAGGCGCCGGTATCGAACACGTCGAACCCGTGAAACTCATCCGGTCCAAGCTTCATCGATTGGCTCTGGTCGATCAACCCGCCAACGGTGTCGCCGTATTGGGAAGGAAAATTGAAGCATTCATCCGGGTAGATTGAAGACGCGACAACGGCATCGAAGAATGCCCCATCTTCACCGTTGGCGAATAGGGTCGCAGGATGAAACGGAATTGCAGAAAGTTTCGAACGGTCCGGTTCGCGGAGCGGGAAGCTCATGAAACAGTGTACGACGCTTCGTGAATACGTCATTGAACCGGCCTCACCGCGGGATTGGTGGCGGATGCGACGCAAGAATCAGAAATAATTTTATAATTTCCATCTGGTTGGGGTGGTCCGAACCCCCATGCGATCGGCCCGCGTTCCACCGCCGTCCAGCTTCCGCCCCCTGTTGCCGGCAGCGCGGGCGACGTTCCCCAAACTTCCACGGTCATACGATGCCTCCTGTCTTTCACCGCGGAGACATTGCTGAAAAATGGCTTAAATAGTTGCCTTCACGCCAAACCTGTTCGACACGAAATATTAACGAATTGCGGCTTTCGCGCTTCCCGGTTGTCTATTTTTAACCTTGATGTGGAGTTTTGCTCTATTGTTTCGGTAATCTTTTAAGTGAATTGCAAAAATAAATGGCGCGGCCATCAAGTGCCCGCGCCATTCGTCAGGTCATGGCTATTTCGGTCCGTCCCAGCGTGGTTATTGCAGCTTAGGAATGTCGAACCGAAAAATTCCGATCACGTCTCGACAGTCAGGTCCAGGCTGATATCGGCGGTCAAGGATTGCGAGATGGGGCAGCCCTCTTTCGCCTTGGCGGCGATTTCACGAACCTTCGCCTCGTCAGCGCCCGGTACCTTCGCCACCGTGGTGAGCTTGATGGCGGTAATTGCAAACCCGTCGCCCTTCTCGCCAAGCGATGCGGCTGCGGAGGTCTTCACCGATTCCGGATTCAAACCAGCTGACGCCAGTTCGTTCGACAGCGCCATCGAGAAACACCCTGCGTGGGCGGCTGCAACGAGTTCTTCGGGGTTCGTGCCGGGCTCGTCCTCGAACCGGGTCTTGAACGAGAAAGCCAGATCAGTGAACGCGCCGGAGGTCGAACTCATCGACCCTTTCCCCGACTTAAGGTCGCCATACCATTCGGCGGATGCGGTGCGGGCCATCGTGAATTCCTTTCGTGAGGTTATTTCTGGTGCACACGCCCTAAGCTAGCGACGCCTGCCCATCAGGCAAGTCCGCGCCGGCCGTAACCGGACGCCCGCTCGAAATGACGATGCAGACCGCAGGCGGGGTCGCCCAGCGTGTCAGCCACGCGTGTCCTTGCGGTCCAGCAACTCGGCCTCCGGGTGGATCGGACGATAGATCTCTACCCTGTCGCCGTCGTTGACCGTAGCCGACAGCTTGGAGACCGTGCCGAAAATCCCGACCTTGTTGGTCTCCAGGTCGATCTCCGGAAATTGCTTCAAAAGCCCCGAGAGCTCGATCACCTCCTGCACTGTGGCCCCATCCGGGACCTCCATCTTGATCCAGACCTGCGCCGATTGCTTGGCAAATGCGATACCGACATTCATCCTGCCGTCCCTTCTCCTGCGTCCGGCTGCAGCACGCCCGCCGCCGTGAAAATTCGCTCTCCACCGCCGGATGGCGCAGGCTCATCACGTGATCGATTGCGAGAATCGACAAGCGATTTCAGCGCGAGGAGCATTCCCAGCATGACGAACCCCCCCGGCGGCAGGATCAGCATCAGGAAGCCGTCGTAGTTCGGAATCACGGTCATTTCGAGAAAGCCGAACCGCTTGCCCAACAGGACGGACGCATTGGCGAAGAGCGTACCGGACCCGAGGATTTCCCGCGCCGCCCCCAGAACCACCAGCGCCGCGGTGAAGCCAAGGCCCATCATCAGGCCGTCGAAGGCCGCTGCCGGCGCCGTGTTGCGGCAGGCAAAGGATTCGGCCCGGCCCAGAATGGCACAGTTGGTCACGATCAGGGGGATGAAGAGGCCCAGGACCTTGTGCAGATCGTGCAGCCAAGCGTTGAGCGCCATATCCACCACCGTCACGATGCAGGCGATGACAAGCACGAAAGCCGGAATTCGGATTTCCGGCGTGATGAGGTTGCGCAACAGCGATACGGCGATCCCCGAAATCACCATGACTGCCAGAGTTGCAAGCCCCATGCCCAACCCGTTGGTCGCCGTACCGGTGACCGCAAGCAGCGGACAAAGCGCCAAGAGCTGTCCGAAGACGATGTTATTGTCCCACAGCCCGTTTCGGGCGATCTTTGCGTAGTCGGAGGCCATCAGCCCGTCTCCTCGCTCGAAGGGTCGTCCAGTGGTGCGAGCATCTCGGCGCGGTTGCGTTCGAACAACTCCAATCCCTCGCGAATGGCACCCACCACGCCACGGGGTGTGATGGTGGCGCCGGAGAACTGGTCGAAGACGCCGCCGTCCCGCTGGACGTTCCAGTCAGCTGGGGCCGGATCGGTAAGGGACAGTCCGGTGAAGCCCAAAATCCAGTCGGACTTCGCCACCTCGATCTTGTCGCCCAGCCCAGGCGTCTCGGAATGGGACAGCACGCGGACGCCGAGCAATTCGCCCTCGGTATCGATCCCCATCAGCACTTGGATGCGGCCGCCATAGCCGTAGCCCGTCATTTCATAGGCCACGCCTGTCACGGCGCCGTCCTTCACCGCCCGGTAGACTGTCACCGGCCCAGCTTCCGGATCGTGCAAGTCCAGCAAATGTGCCGTCAGCGCTTCGTTATGGATTTCCTCCGGCACCACCTGCGCCAGGGATGCCCGCAGGTCCTCCGCCGACCGCTGAGCGATCGAGCCGCGCGTCACGTCGTCGACGACAGACAGAGCGAGCGCGGTGCAGAGCGAGAATGCGCCGAGAAGAAGTCCATGGGACACCGGCCATTCCCGAAGCGTTTCGGAGACCCTGTTTCGTGCGGCACGCGGTGCAGACGGGGCGGAATGGCACGCGTCACTGGCGGGCGCCGTCATCGTTTCGTCGCTCATGGGCGCCCTCCCTGCGGGATCTCCAAGGGGCGGCCCTTGCGGTCGCGCCCGAAGATGCGCGGCCGGGTCCAGGTGTCGATCAGCGGGGTGCAGGCGTTCATCAGCAGCACGGCGAATGCAGCCCCTTCGGGAAAAGCGCCCCACGTGCGGATGAGCACGATCAGCAGCCCCGTTCCCGCGCCATAGACGAGTTGGCCAAGCCCAGAAATCGGCGATGTGACGTAGTCGGTTGCGATGAAGAAGGCGCAGAGCATCAGACCGCCGGACGTCAGATGCCAGAGCGGCGAGGCGAAGGTTGCCGGATCGATCAGGTGCAGACCGCCGGACAGGGCGGCGACCGAGCCGAGCACGGCGACGGGGGTCTGCCAGCGGATGACCCGCATCGCGATGAGCAGCAGGCCACCCCCGAGCAGAAGCAACGCGCTGGTCTCTCCCAGGCTGCCGGCAACGTGTCCGAAGAACAGGCTTTTGAGCGCGGCGGTCTCTGGCATGATGTCCGTCAGGGTGCGCCCGCCGTCCAAACCGGCGGACACGAAGCCGAGGGTGGTTGCGCCGCTGACCGCATCGATATTGCCGCCGCCGCCAAAGGTGATCACCATCGCCTCGGCCAGACCCGGCGCACCGGGCGCGCCCATCGGGTCCGGCAGGACCCAGATGGTCATGGGCACCGGCAAGGCGATCAGGAGCATGGCACGCGCTACCATCGCCGGATTGAACAGGTTCTGCCCAAGGCCGCCGTAAACGTGCTTGCCGATGACGATGGCGATGAAGGCGCCGACCGTGCCCACCCACCACGGCGCCCAGGGCGGCAGTGTCATCGCCAACAGCCAGCCAGTTAGCGCCGCCGAGCCGTCGAACAGGAACCGCGGCACCGGTCGCCCGGCGATGGCGAGGCACAGTCCCTCGAAGACCAGCGCGCTCAGCACCGTGACGGAGAACAGCAGAATCGCCGGCCAGCCGAACTGGTAGAAGCCCAGGCAGGTTGCGGGCGTCAGGCACGCCATGACCGACGCCATCGTTTCGGCGACCGAGAACTTGGAATGGGCATGGGGCCCGCTGACAATGGCCTGCGGAATCATTCGGCAGCCTCCTGCGGATTGGGTCTGGCCGCTCCAGCCTCCGCAGCCGCCTCAGCCTCCCGCTTTTTCTTGGCGGCCATTTCCGCCTTCCGTTTGGCCATGGCGGCGCGTTTCTTCTCCGCGATGGCGTCCATGCGGGCCGTGCGTGCTGCTGCGAGGCGTTTCGTCTCCTCCTGTTGGTGCTTCTGGCTCTGTTTCACGGCCAGCCGTCCGAGAGCGTAGTTGAAGCCCTGCACGAGCTGGATGTTGGAGGGACAGTTGAACGAGCAGGAGCCGCAGGAGATGCAGTCCGGCAGGCCGAGATCGACCGCGCCGTCAAGGTCGTCGGCCTGGATACGCGCGTGCATTTCCATCGGCATCAGCCCGCAGGGGCAAACCTTCACGCAGCCGCCGCAGCGGATGCAGGGCATTTCCGCGCGCGGCCGCGTTTCGGTCCGCATCAGTGCCAGGATGCCGCTGGTGCCCTTGATGACCGGTACCCGCAGGCTCAGAATCGGCAGGCCCATCATCGGGCCGCCCAGCAGCAACCGGTCGGGCTCTCCCGTCAGGCCGCCGCATTGTTTGAGGATGTCGGAGACCGGCGTGCCGATCAGTGCCTCAACGTTCGCGGGGCGCTTCACACCCTGTCCGGAGACGGTCATCACCCGCGAGATCAGGGGCTCGCCGTAGCGCACCGCCTTGTGAACGGCGTAGGCCGTGGCGACGTTGTGGACCAAAACGCCAAGTTCGGCCGTACGGGCGCGCGCCGGCACCTCCAGGCCCGTCACCGCCTTGACCAGATGCTGGGCTGAGCCCATCGGGTAGAGGGTCGGCACCTTCGTCACCCGCGCCTCCGGCCCGATGGCGAAGGTGTGGCGCCGCATGGCCTCGATTGCTTCGGGCTTGTTGGCCTCGATGGCGATGATGACCTTCTTAACCCCGACCGCCCTGGCGAGGATGCGGATTCCGTCGGCGATCTCTTCGGCGCGCTCGCGCAGGAGGCGGTCGTCGCAGGTGAGATAGGGCTCGCATTCGGAGCCGTTGATGACCAGTGTGTGCAGATCGTAACGCTCGCGCTGGTTGAGCTTCACCGCCGCGGGGAAGACCGCGCCGCCCATGCCGACGATGCCGGCTTCCATCACACGCTCCGCGATCTCGTTCGGGTCAGCGTCCTCCGGCCGAAGGCGGGGCATCCGCGGGCCCCACTCGTCCTTCCCATCCGGCCGTATCGTGATCGTTGCGACCGGCAGTCCGGACGGGTGTGGCGCCGCGAAATGGCCGACCGCGATTACCCGCCCGGACGTTGGCGCGTGCACGTTGGCCGAAATCGCGCCCCGGGCCTTGCCGATCAACTGGCCCTTCAGCACCCGGTCGTCGCGCTTGACCAGCGCAACCGCCTCGGCGCCCACATGCTGTTGCAGCGGCACCCGGATCAACGACGGCAGCGGCATTTGCTCTATGGCACTCTGCGCGGACAGGTATTTCCGCGTCTCCGGATGTATCCCGCCGCGAATGGCAAAAATGTCGGAGGTCCGTTTCAGGGCGGCAAGTGAGAAAAGCTTCATGGAATGGTGTCCCTAAGCGGCCGTCCCGACGGTGCCGCCGGGCTTGGGCCAGTGCCAGTTTCGCAAGGTGCGCGGCTTGCTGCGCAGGATGATCGCCTCGGTCGGGCAGACCTCCATGCAAGCCTCGCAGCCGGTGCAGGCATCGTTGATAACGGTATGGATCTGCTTGGCCGCGCCGACGATGGCGTCGGTCGGGCAACGCTTGAAGCACTTGGTGCAGCCGGTGCAGTGATCCTCGAAGACAAAGGCGACCATCGGCTCCGTTTCGGCGAGGCTGGACAGGTCGGCGACCCCGCCGCCGCACTCCGGCCCGGCAACCTCGACCAGTTGCATCGCAACATCGCGCCCTCCCGGCGGGCAGAGCGTGACCGGCGCATCGCCTGCGGCCACCGCTTCGGCTGCCCCACGACATCCGGCGAACCCACACTGACCGCAGTTCGTGCCGGGCAGGATCTTCTCGATCTCGTCGACGATGGCTGGGGAATCCACGTGGAAGCGGCGCGCGGCGATGCCGAGGATCGTGCCGAAACCGACACCCAGGGCAGTCATGGTAGCAAGGGCTTGGATCACGGAATGTCTCCTTGGCGTCAGTTGGCGACGAGGCCGGCAAAGCCCATGAAGGCCATGGACAGCAGACCAGCGGTGATGAAGCCAACCGGCGGTCCCTGGAACGGGCCCGGCACTGCCATGCGCGCCAGCCGTTCGCGCTGGCCGGCGAAGATTACCAGTACGAGCGTGAACCCTGCCGCCGAGCCGAAGCCGTAAAGCAAGCTCTCAGCGAATGAGTGGTTCCCCTGCACGTTGAGCAGCGCCACGCCGAGCACGGCGCAGTTGGTGGTGATGAGCGGCAAGTAGATACCAAGCGCGCGATAGAGCGTTGGGGAGACCTTGCGAATGACCATCTCGGTGAATTGCACGATGGCGGCGATGACGAGGATGAAACTGAGGATGCGCAGGAAGCCCAGGTCGAGCGGCACCAGGATCAGCGCTTCGATGACCCAACTCGCCGCGGCGGCAAGCGTCAGCACGAAGGTGGTCGCCAGACCCATCCCGATGGCGGCATCGACCCGCCGGGACACGCCCATGAACGGGCAAAGGCCGAGGAACTTCACCAACACCACGTTATTCACCAGCGCAGTGCCAAGCAGGATGACCAGGTAATGTTCCATTGCGTCGCTCCGCGGATCTTCGGCCACTGGCACCCCTCGCGGGACGGGTCCGGCGTCGGCCGGACGGCGAGGCGGGGCTCATCGGATAGGAAGCAACCGCCGTGCCATCCTGCGGCGGGCGACCGGTCTGATGCCCGCCGCGCAAGACGGCAGAGGCGGGCGGGACGGCGCAGAACGGTCCCTCAGGCAGGACCATGCTAAGCCGTTTCCGCCGCGCGCGCGTTCCTTCCCCCGCATTGTCAGGTGAAAGACTCGGCCTTCCGCGTGCCTCCCCGCGCCTACTGCCCCGGCGCGGGCGGCTCGAGGGGCAAGGTCGCGTTTGCGACAATTGTCGGAGCGTTGTCGGGAGGGTGGAGCGCAACTTCGCCCCGGAGCACCGCCTCAGCTCACAGATCGACCTGTCCCCACGCATGGCATGATCGTTGCTTCACATCGCCTGTGAGGTCCCATTCCGTCGTGGTGGGCCAAAGGTTGCAGTCGTGAGACGAAGGAAGCTCATCGTGCCAGCCCATGAACTTCGCTCCAACGCCGCGCGCGGCACCGCGCGTGTTCCGGCAGTGGGCGCGCCTGTTGCCGTTGCTGATCGCGTTTCGTGGATTGGCGCATTCGATCCGCACTTGCGAAGCTTTGACATCATCCTGCGGACGGCCAACGGCACCACCTACAATGCCTATGCCGTGCGGGGCAGTGACGGTGTGGCGATCGTCGATACCGTCAAGCAGGAATTCACGGAGACCTTCCTGCGCAATCTGGAATCCGTCGCCTCATACGACGAAATCACGACACTGGTCCTCAATCATCTTGAGCCAGACCACACGGGCGCCGTGCCCGAACTGCTCCGCCGGGCGCCCCACCTCAACATTTGCGTTTCTCCGCGCGGGGTGCAGGTGTTGCGCGCGTTGCTGAAGGACCGGTTTGAAGACTATTCAGTGACGGTCGTGCGCACCGGCGACACCGTCTCCCTCGGGGACCGCACCCTTCGATTTCTGACCACGCCATACGTTCACTGGCCGGATACCCAGTGCACCTACCTCGAAGAGCAGGACTTGCTTTTCACCTGCGACCTTCTTGGCTGCCATTTCTGCGACGAGCGGCTGTTCAACGATCAGGTCGGCGACTTCCGGTTTTCCTTCGAATACTACTTCGATCACATCATGCGGCCGTTCAAAGGCTACGTCGTCGAGGCGCTGGACCTGATCGAGCCGCTGGAAATCGAGATGATCGCGCCGGGCCACGGGCCGATCCTCCGGGCCCACCCCCGCGAATATATCGCCCACTACCGCCGTCTGGTAACCTCCCGGCTCGCCAGCGAGGTGGGCGGGCAAAAGACGTTGCTGATCTTCTACCTCAGCGCCTATGGCGCGACCTCGCAGATGGCTTCAGCCGTCTATGAGGGCGCGGCGGAGAACGCGGGCGTCCGGGTGTCGCTCTTCGATCTTCAGGTCGGCGAGGTGACCCCGTTCGTCGACCTGATCGAGGAGGCCGACGGTCTCGCCTTCGGTACGCCGACCATCAACGGCGACGCGGTCAAGACGGTTTGGGACCTGCTGGCGGGCCTCGTGGATATCGACACCAAGGGAAAACTCGGCGCCGCCTTCGGCTCCTACGGCTGGACAGGCGAGGCGGTGGCAATGGTGGAAGCCCGCCTTCAAGGGCTGAAGATGCGCGTCCCCGAAAAGGGCCTGAAGATCAAGCTGCACCCGACCGAGGAGGAACTTGACGCGTGCCGGGACTTCGGCCGCCGCCTGGCCGCCCAACTGACCGGGCAAGCGGGCCCCCGCGAGATCGACTTCGCGGATCTCCAATGAACCGGCGTCAAGCAACCACAAGGAGCCCGACATGGCCCATGCAAAACTGACCTTTGATGACGTGGCGCTCACCGTGAATGTCCCCTCGGGCACCCGGATCATCGAGATCTCGGAAAAGATCGGCTCCGGGATCACCTACGGCTGCCGCGAGGGCGAATGCGGCACCTGCCTGACCCGCGTGGTGGAGGGGCAGGAGAACCTGTCGGAGCCATCGGTCCTCGAGCAGCGCGTGCTGAAAGAAAACCTCGCGGGCCAGAATGACCGCCTGGCCTGTCAATGCCAGGTGCTGGGCGGCGACATCAGGGTCCGCCCGGCCTGATCGGACGGCACCCAACCCCGGGGCGTCCTCAGTCCCCTCCCAGGATCCGGGCGCCGAGCCGCTCTCCGCGCCAAGCGGCGGGCATTCAAAAAGCGAAAGGAAATCCGAATGGCTATGCAAATCATGGGCGATCTCTGCACAGCGTGTAACGACTGCGAACCGGTCTGCCCGACCGGCGCGATCTTTCCCAAGAAAGGGGTCTTTACGATCAACGCGGCGATTTGCACGGAGTGTGAGCCCGATCATGACATCCCCCAGTGTGTGAGCGTCTGCATGGAAGACGGCTGCATCGTCCCGGCGGAATGACCCCCTCCGGTCTCGACGAGTCCGACGCCCTCTTGCGCCGGCGGCTGCGGGTTGCCGGTTGGGAGGACGGTGAGGCCATCCTGGCGGGGAAACGCGCCTCCGCCTGCGTTCACTGCTCGGCCCGGTTGGGGTGTGGTGCGGGCGCGCTGGCGGAGATGGTCGGGGGGACGCAGAAGGTGCGCTTGCCGTCCGCCATGCCGCTCGCGCCGGGCGACGAGGTAGTGGTGGCGATGGAGAGCGGTGCCTTTCTCGGGGCCGCGATCCGCGCCTACCTGCTGCCGCCGGCCGCCCTGGCGGCAACGGCGATGGCCTCGCTCGCAGCCGGCCTGCCGGATGCAGCCACGGCTGCACTTTGCATTCCGGCACTGGCCCTGTCCTTCCTGCCCCTTGCGCGGGCCGACCGCCGCGAGCGCCAGCGCGCGAACATGCGCATCGAGGGTCGGATCGGGGAGGAGGGTGCGCTATGACGCGAGCGGGCAGGGGGACAGCGCTGCTCGCCGCGCTCTGTGTCGCGCTCGTGATCGGCGTCACTGGGGTGGGGCGCGCCAGCCGGCCCGCGCCGGTACACAGCGAAACGCTTTACGTCTTCGGGACCCTCGTCGAGGTCGTGATCGAGGGCGTTCCCGAAGCCAAGGCGCGCGCAGCGACCGCTGCCCTCGAAAAGGAGTTCCGCCGTCTCCACCGGGACTGGCACGCTTGGGACCCGGGCGAATTGGGCCGGCTGAACGACGCCATTGCCCTCGGCCGGACGATGGAGGTTTCGGACGATCTGGCGGACGTTCTGCGTCAGGGCAAAGCACTCTCGGAGGCGAGCGGCGGGCTGTTCGAGCCCGCCATCGGCGCCCTCATTGCCCTGTGGGGCTTTCACGACGACCTGCCTCCCGACGGCCCATTGCCTGATCCGGGCAGGATTGCGGAGCTGCGCGAAGCGCGCCCGCGCATGGCGGATCTTCGGTTCGACGGCAACCGCGTCTGGTCGGTCAACCCAGCGGTGCGGCTCGATCTCGGTGGCTACGCCAAGGGTGCGGCACTCGATCTTGCCGCCGCGCGGCTGACGGATGAGGGGATCAACAATGCGGTGCTCAACGCCGGTGGGGACATCAACGTGATCGGCACCCGCGGCGCGCGGGAATGGCGGCTGGCGATCCGCGATCCGTTCGGCTGGGGGGCCGTGGCGGCGCTGTCGGTTCACCCCGGCGAGGCCGTTTACACCTCCGGTAATTATGAACGGTTCCTGGAGCACGACGGGGCGCGATTTTCCCACATCCTCGACCCCCGAACCGGATGGCCCGTGGGCGACATCGTCTCCGCCACGGTGCTCGACACCAACGGGGCGCGGGCGGATGCCGCCGCGACCGCTCTCAGCGTCGCCGGGCTGGAGCAATGGGGTGCGACCGCCGTCGCCATGGGGATCGAGGCGGCCCTGCTGATCGACCGCGAGGGCCGCATGTACGCGACGCCCGCGATGGCCGAGCGACTTGAGCTGCCTCCCGGTGGGAGCGCCGACCAAGCCCTGCGCTTGACTGTTTTAGAGCTTCCTCGGCCCGGAGGGGCGCTATGAGCGTGAATGGAGCCGCCGCTTGCGGGCGTGCCGAACCTGTTATCCATGCTCCCCGCAGTCGCTTCGGCGGTCGGATGGATGGCACGGCCATTGCTTTGTTTTCACGAGGCACTCTGGCCCCCGGGGCATTCGCCATCGCGGCCCCCCACAAGACGTCTGACTGAGAGGTAGCCATGAAGGACCTGACCCGCCGCCATTTTCTGGGACACTCGCTTGCCGGAGGTGTAGCGCTCGCCACCGCCGGACTAGTCGCAACCGCCGGGGCGGGTGAGCCCAGCCTGATCATCGGCGGCGGCCCTGCGGGTGCGGCAACGGCGCTGGCGATCCGCGCCGCCCGCCCGGAAGCGCGTGTGACGCTCGTCGAACGCGACCCCACCCGCTTGGCGGGGAACGTCGACGCCCCGGCCGCGCTCATGCGCCCATCCGCCGTCGGTTACGGTGCGCTGGCGCAGGCCGGCGTCGGTATCGTGATCGACGAGGTTGTCGGCCTCGACTGGCGAAACCGCCGGCTGGAGCTTTTCAGCGGCCGGCGCCTCCCATTCGGAACCCTCGTCGTCGCTCCTGGCACCGCGCCCCGCGCGGAGGCCATCCCCGGCTTCGACGCCGTCGCTGGCCATCAATGGCCTGCCGTATGGGGCAGCGCGCGGGAGGCGCGGCGCTTTGCCGGGCAGCTCGCCGCTTTGCCGGAGAGGGGGCACGTCGTCCTCCGGCTCCCGGCAGACGCCGGTGGCAATCCCGATGAGGCGGCACGCCGCGCCCTGTACATTGCCCAAGACCTGGAGCGGAATCGGCCTGATGCGCGCCTTACCGTTCTGGACGCGGCAGAACAGTCCGAGACCGCTGCGACCTTTGCGGCCCTCCTGCCGGAAACCACACTCACGGCGAAGCGTGTCACCTGGTGCGGACCGGTTGAGGGGGGCACTGTGCTGGCCGTGGACACGCGCCGTGGGCGCCTGGAGACGCCCCTCGGCGCGGTGACCGCCGACGTTGTGAACTTCGTCACTCCGCGTCGCGCGGCAGCCATCGCGCACCTTGCGGGCCTCGCCGACGAAAGCGGCTGGTGCCCCTGCGCGCCGGATGGGCGGTCCGGCTTAAGACCCGCCGCTTTCGTGGTCGGCGACGCTCGCAAGGGCGCACGCCGGAGCGTTAGCGGGGCGCTGGAACAAGGCCGCGCCACGGCCCGCGCCTCGCTGATGGTGTGACAGTCCAAACCCCAGACACTCCCTCAGGAACGCGAACGGGGCCCCCTAGGGCCCCGAAGCTGTTGGCGGTTCGTTCTGACGGAGGAAATCACGCCGCTGCGGCGGTTTCCAGATAGGCCAGGATCGTCTCCGGGCTCGACTCGCCGTAGGGGTCGTCCGCACAGTTGTCCACGATGCCCGGCTCTTCGAACCAGGCCTCGATCACGCCATCGTCGACAACGGCCGCATAGCGCCAAGACCGCATACCGAACCCCAGATTGTCCTTCGCGACCAACATTCCCATCTTTCGGGTAAATTCGGCCGATCCGTCCGGGATCATGCCGATGGTGGTGATCCCCTGCATCTCCGCCCACTTGTTCATCGTGAAAGCGTCGTTCACCGATAGGCAATAGATCGCGTCGATCCCCGCCGCCTTGAAGCGCTCGACATTCATTTCGAACCCCGGCAACTGGTAGGTGGAGCACGTGGGGGTGAAAGCTCCGGGCAAGGCGAACAGGATCGCGCGTTTGCCGGCGAAGTAGTCGGCCGTGGTCAGATCCTGCCAGCGGTATGGGTTGGGGCCGCCGACGCTCTCATCGTACACACGGGTACGAAAGGTTACGTCAGGCAGCCGGAATCCTGTTTTCATCGATGGTCTCCTTGGTGTTGAAAGTCGGTTAAGTCGCGCGCCCCTGGAGCCTCCCGGGAGCGGGCGCTGTCAGGACCCGCCGGGTGTGCCGGTGAAGCGAATGCGCACCTCTTCGTCACGGGCGATGTACTGGCAGGCGAGCCGGTAGCGCGGCGGCATGTCTCTCACTTCCGCGTCGGCAATCTCCTCCGCCGTCACGACCTGAAGCTCCTTCAGCCGGGCCTTTTCCTTCTCTGTCAGAGCGATGCTCATCTTGGGCTTGTCGTCGATGTAGCTGACCTCGATCAGGCAGGAGCCGCAATTGCCATCGCGGCACTCGAACGGGATCGGAATCTGATGCTCTTCCGCAAGCGCCAGGATGGTCTTGGTGTCTCCGGCGACGGCGTAGATCGTCTTGTCCCGGTGCATGATGGGGGAGGTGAAAGTGATATTCGCCATATAAATGGATCCTCTCGGATATGTCTGCGAGGCGCTCCGGTCCAGGGCCCGCCCCAGTTTCGGCCGACAGGCACCCGCGCAAGCGCCTGCGGCTATGCCAAGCAAGCCCTGTGCCAAGGGAATTATGTAGGAAGATCATTGTTCTGTACGCCACCTGAGGGCGCGTGTCGCAAACCCGACAGTCCTTCTGTCGGCGTCCCGCAGCGGCCTAGGACTCAGGCGGCGTTCGGTTCCTTGCGCCGGGCGTAGGACGTGCCGATTCCGAGGATGCCACGAAACTTGGCGACGGTCCGGCGGGCGATCTTCACCCCTTGCTTGGCCGCAAGGTCGGCGATTTCGACGTCGCTCAGCGGGCGGGTTTTGTTCTCGCCATCGACGATCCGGCGCACGAGGTCCAGTACCGCGTCCTGCGAGGCCGTTTCACCCCCCGCGCCAGTCGGGAAGGCGCGGCTGAAGAACACCTTCAGGGGCAGCGCGCCGATGGGCGTATCAATCATCCGCCCGGCGATGGCGCGGCTGATGGTGCTGGGGTGCAGGTCCAGCACCTCCCCGATGTCGCTCAGCGAGAGCGGCTCCAGCGCGCCGGGGCCGCGCTCCAGAAAACCATGTTGGTGCGCGACGATGGCCGTGGCCGTCTGCAACAGCGTCGTCTGCCGCCGCAGCAACGTGCTGGCCAGCCACCGCGCTTCGGAGAGGGCGCGAGCGCGGAAGGCCCGGGCCTCCGCCTCGCCGCTTTGGACCGGCGTGGCGTTCGAGATCTCTATGGCGGGCAGGGTGGAGCGATTGAGTTCCACGCGCCAGTTCCCGTTTTCGCGCCGTGCGGTCAGGTCAGGCGGGAAGACCGGCGGGCGGTCGTCGTCGAAGCGCAGCCCCGGCTTCGGATCGAACTGGCGCAGCGTGGCCGCGATCTCCGGAATGTCCTCCGGTTCGCAGTCGCAGATGTCGGCCAGTTCCGCCGTCCGTCCCTCGGCGAGGAGTGGCAGGTTCTCGATCAGCGCCTGCAATTCCCAGGTCAGCAGGCCCTCCTCCTCGGCCTGAAGCATCAGGCATTCGGAAAGCGAGCGCGCGAAGATCCCCGTCGGCTCGAACGCTTGCATCCGTTTCAGCACCGATCCGGCCACGGTGACGGGGACGCCGCGCGCGAGGGCCACCGCCTCCAGGCTGACGGTCATCCAGCCGCTTGGCTCCAGGGCTTCGAGAAATCCATACGCGACTTCCCGCAGGCGCGGATCGGAAAACTCCAGGTCGATCTGCTCGGCAATATGAGCATAGAGGCTCGGTCCGTCGGCGCGCAGCGCCGCGATCCTGTCGAACTCTTCGCTCGATGCGCCGCTGCCGGGCAGGCGCAACTCCACGTAGGGGTTTTCAAGCGATTTTTCGGCCAGGAAGTCCGCGAGATCGGCGTTGTTCATTTGCAGGATGCGCAGGCTCGCCTGCATACGCTGGGTCATCACCAGCGTGGTGCGGGTCTCGAGCGTCTGGGCCAGTTGCATGCTGTCAGCCTTCCCGATCCGGTCCTTTCAAGGTTCTAGCCCGCCTTGAGCATATCGCTCGGCACAGCGGTGTGGCCACGCAGGTAGGGGCTGGGGTGGTGCGAAATGTCCGCGACTGCCCCATTGTTGAGCGTGACGACGATGTTTGCCAGCCGACGGATCTCTTCCGGGGCGTGGCTGATATAGATCATCGGCGTTCCCGTCTGGGCGTGGAGCGTCTCCAGAAGGCCGAGCACGTCTTCCCGCAGCGCCGGATCGAGCGCCGAGACCGGCTCGTCGAGCAGAAGCAGCCGCGGCTCGGCCATCAGGGCCCGCCCAATGGCAACGCGCTGCCGTTCGCCGCCGGACAACCGGCCGGGGCGTCGACCGAGCAGACCGGAGAGCCCGAGCGCCTCGGACAGGGATTCCAGACGTGCGGCCGCGCCGGGGCGGGCGCCATAAAGCAAGTTGCGCCGGACGCTCAGGTGCGGAAACAGCAGGCCATCCTGGAACACCAACCCGATGCCGCGCTGCGCCGGTGGCACGTCGATCCCCGCCGCGGAGTCGAAGAGCGTTCGGCCGTCTGCACGGATCACCCCTTCATCGGGCCGATCGTGCCCGGCGAGGATAGAAAACAACGAGCTTTTGCCCGATCCCGACGGGCCGATCAGGCCGCAAATGCCGCGGAAGGGGAGCGTGGCGTCGATGTCGAGGCGAAAGGCGCCCTGGCGTTTCGTGACACGGATTTCGATCATGTCTGCGGCTCCCAGGTCAATCGGCGGCCTATGGATTCGGAGGCGAGCAGCGCTGCGCCGGCAAGCAGGATGGACAGAACGCAAAGCCGCGCCGCGGCGGCGTCGGCCCCGGGTGTCTGAGTCACCGAGAAGAGCGCGAGCGGAAGCGTCTGTGTCTTGCCTGGGATATTGGCGGCAAGCGTGATCGTCGCGCCGAACTCTCCCACCGACCGTGCGAAGGCCAGCGTCATGCCGGTCAGGATACCGGGCGCCAGCAGCGGCAGTGTGACGGTCGCCATGATCCGCGCCTCCCCCGCGCCGAGGCTGCGGGCCGCTTTTTCGAGGCGGCGATCGGCGGCCTCCGCGGACTGGCGAATGGCCCGCAGCATCAGCGGAAAGGAAACCACAGCGCAGGCGATGACCACAGCCGTCGTGGAAAAGGCAAGGCGGATGCCAAAGAGTGCCTCCATCGGCCGCCCAATGGGTCCGTTACGCCCGAGGAGCAGCAAAAGGAGGTAACCCGTCACCACCGGCGGCAGGACCAGCGGCAAGTGAAGGGCGGCGTTGAGCATGGCGTGGCCGGGGAAGCGGCGGCGGGCAAGCAGCCAGCCCAACACGAGCGCGGGCGGCAGGGAGACCAGCACCGCCAGCACCGACGACCGAAGGCTGAGCGCGAGCGCCTGCCATTCCAACTCCGTCAGGCCCCAGGTCATGACCCGCCCTCGCCAATTGCTTCGAACCCGAAGGATTCGAACCCGGCCTCGCCCTCCGGTCCGGTGAGGTAACCGATCAGCGCTGCCGCGCCCTGAGGGTCGTCGCCCTGCGAGAGCGGGGCAATAAGGTAATGGATCGGCGGGTGGCTCTCGGCGGGGATCTCCGCTGCTACGGAGATGCCATCCACGCCGGTGGCATCGCTGCGATAGACGAGGCCGAGCGCCGCTTCGCCACTGGCGACGGCCGCGACCGTGGCGATGGTGTTGCGGGTGGGCAAAAGCGAAGGCGCCACGCTCGGCCAGAGGTCGAGAGTGACAAGCGCCTCGCGCCCGTATTGCCCCACCGGTGCAACGTCGGGATCAGCCACGGCAAAAAACTCCCCGGACAGGCGGTCGGCGAGGGCGTCCGGCGAGAGCTCAACCGACGGCGTGCCGGACGGTGCGATCAGGGCCAGCCGGTTGGAGATGAGGACTTGCACCGCCTCGGCCTGAACCAGCCCCTCTTCAACGAGGTATTGCATCCATTTGGGATTGGCGCTCACGAAAACGTCCGCGGGGGCGCCCTGGGCGATCTGCCGGGCGATGGTTCCCGATGCCCCGTAGGAAACGACCGCTACCTGTCCCCCCGCGTCCAGCGCGGCCTCGAGTGCCGCGCGGGTGGAGGCAGCGGCGAAGACCACGGGTTCCGCCACTGCAGAACCGACCCCCAGCAGCCCGAGCATCGAGAGCGTCGCGCCAAGCTGGGCGAAACGCATACGTCGGGGGAACACGGGCGGGGGTGTCATGGGGTTGTCACCTTGGGGCACCTGTCACTTGGCCGCCAGGCCGATCTGGTCGATGCTGACGAAACGCGCCGCGTGTTCTGCCGCCTTGTCGGTGAAGACCTTGAACACCTTTTCCTTGAGCGGTGTTGAGTCCACGAAATCCGTGTAGGCGCGCTTCAGGTGCTGGCGGGTGGCGAGGAAGATCTCCTCCTCGTCGTAGCCGGAGAAGTCGGTGCCACGCAGGTACTGGCCCATCCGCTTCATGATGTGCAGGCGGGAGACGTTCAGCACACCCTGTTCATAGGGCAGCAGCAGGTAGGTAAAGATGTCCTCCGCCGAGGACAGGCTGGCGATGTGCGCGATCACGCCGTTCTCTTCGTAACGCTTCGTCATTTGCTTTCTCCTGTTGGCTGGCAATGGGTCAGTGGTGGCAATTGATCGGGCGCGGGCGTTCGGGGTCGCCCACGGGAGGAACGGGGCCCTGCCGGGCGTTCAGACGCGCCTCGAGGAACGCCACCCGGTCGGCCAGCCGGGCAAGCGCGCGCCCAACCGGGTCCGGCATCAGGTGGTGGTCGAGATTGACCCGCAGCGGGTCTGCAGAGGGTTTAATCTCGGTCCGCACGATGCGGGCAGGGATGCCGATCACGGTGGCATCGTCCGGCACGTCGGAAACGACGACCGAATTCGCCCCCACCCGGACGCCCGCACCGATGGTCACGGGGCCGAGGATCTTTGCTCCCGCGCCGACCATCGACCCGTCGCCCAACGTCGGGTGGCGCTTGCCGGGGGACCAGGACACGCCGCCCAGCGTTACCCCGTGATACAGCGTGACGTCCGCGCCGACTTCCGCCGTCTCGCCGATCACCACGCCGGCGCCATGGTCGATGAAGAACCCGGGGCCGATCGTTGCGCCGGGGTGGATGTCGATGCCTGTCACCGCTCGGGCGAGATAGGAGACGATCCGGGCCCCGAACCGGAAGCCGCGCCGCCAGAGCACGTTGGCCAGCCGGTAGGCGACCGTGGCGTGCAGGCCCGGATAGCAAAGCGCCGTTTCCAACGCCCCTCGGGCTGCCGGGTCCCGGCTGCGGATGGCCGCGAAATCGCGCGCCAGGAGGCTGCGAAGACCCGGCTTCATGCCGCGCCCTTCACGGCAGCAAAGACGTCCTTTGAGAGCTGGTCGAGCAGCATTGCCAGATCTTCGGCGCGGGCCGGGCGTTTGGCGGTGTTGGCCCACTCCCGCAGCAACGGGATCAAGGCCGAGGCGGTTGCGGGGTCGTCGGGCAGGCCTGCCTCCCGAAGGGCATTGCGCACGCCCGCCAGGCCGGAGTGCTTGCCCACGACATAGCTGTGCGCACGGCCGAACCGGCCGGGGGCGAATGTGTCAGCCTCGTAAGTCCGGCGGTCTTTCAGCATCCCGTCGACATGAATTCCACATTCATGAGTGAAGGCATATTCCCCCACGATCGGCTTGGAGACCGGCACCGGCCGTGCCGAGGCCTGAGACACGATTGCGGACAGCGCGGGCAGCGCGCCAAGGTCGATCCCGCAGGCGACACCGGAAGCCTCCATCGCGGCGACGACCTCCTCCAGCGCGGCATTGCCGGCCCGCTCGCCCAGCCCGTTCACCGTGACCGACAGGTGCGTGGCCCCGGCGGCGGCGGCCACCAGCGTGTTTGCCGTTGCAAGCCCAAGATCGTTGTGGGCGTGGAATTCCAGGTCCAGCCCGATCCGCCCGACAATACCGGTGACGAGCGCATGGGCGGCGAACGGGTTCAGGATGCCCAACGTATCGGCCAGCCGAAACCGGATCGCGCCGGCCGATTGTGCGGCTGCCGCGATGTCTGCCAGGAAGGCCGGATCGGTGCGGCTCGCATCTTCCGCGCCGATGGACACCTCGAACCCCCGACCGACCGCGTAGCCCACAAGGCGCGCTGTCTCCGCCAGAAGCCAGACACGGCTGGCCCGCAGCTTTCCCTCCACCTGCCGATCCGAGGTCGGTATGGCGATGTGCAGCCGGCGCACGCCGGTTTGCTCCGCCAACTCGATGTCACCCTGCCGCAGCCGGGTCCAGACGACTGGCCGCGCTGAAGAGAGGCACACCGCCACCGTGCGCATTTCCGCGATCTCCGCGCTGCCCATGGCGGCAACGCCGATCTCTACCTCGGCTACGCCCGCCGCGTCGAGCGCACCCGCGATGGCGCATTTCTCTGACAGGGTGAAAGCCACCCCGGCGGTTTGCTCTCCATCCCGAAGGGTCGTGTCACAAAGCGTCACCGATCCGATGGCCGGGGCGACGGGGAAGCTGAATGCGGCAAGCGTCATGGCGATGTCCTCACGCGTATTCGGGATTGAACTGGGCCTTTCCGCCATCGCTGGACCAGAACGGGGACATCTCCCTCAACTGGTCGATGATCGCCGGAACCGCCGCGATCACCCGGTCGACCTCCGCCTCCGTCGTTTCGCGCGAGAGGGAGAAGCGGATCGCGCCGTGTGCAGCAGTGAAGGGAATGTCCATCGCCCGGAGCACATGGCTCGGCTCCAGCGACCCGGAGGTGCAGGCCGAACCCGAGGAGGCCGCGATGCCCTGCCTGTTCAGCATCATCAGGATCGCCTCGCCCTCGATGTACTCGAACGCGATGGTCGTGGTGTTAGGCAGCCGGTCCCGCCGGTCCCCGGTGACGAAGCAGTGGCTGACCTGCGAAACGATGCCCGCTTCCAGACGGTCCCGCAGGGCCACGATCCGGGGCAGGTCCTGCTCCATGGTGGCCAGCGTCATCTCCGCCGCCTTGCCGAGCCCGATGATCGCCGGGGCGTTCTCGGTGCCGCCACGACGGCCACGCTCCTGATGCCCGCCGCGCAGGAGCGGCCGGAACCGAGTGCCCTTGCGGACATAAAGCGCACCGAGCCCCTTCGGCCCGTGCAGCTTGTGCGACGAGAGCGAGAGCATGTCGATCTCGGTCGCCTTGAGGTCGATCTGCACCTTGCCCACCGCCTGAACGGCATCGGTGTGAAAGAGCGCCCCGGCCTGGTGGGCCAGTTCCGCCAGCCCATCGACGGGAAAGATCGTGCCGGTCTCGTTGTTGGCCCACATGAAGCTGACCAGCGCCGTCTTCGGCCCGAGCGCCGCGCGATAGGCGTCGATATCGAGCCGGCCCTCGTTGTCCACCGGGATGCGGTGAACTGTGACGCCCTCGTGCTTCTCCAACCAATCGGCCAACGACAGGATCGCGGGGTGCTCGACCTTGGAGGTGATGAACTCGGTCCGCTTCGGATTGGCGGCCAGCGCCGAGCGGATGGCGGTGTTGTTCGATTCCGTCCCGCCCGAGGTGAAGATGATCTCGTGGTCGAATTCGGCCCCGATCAGCGCCTGCAACGAGCGGCGGGCCTGCCGGAGCGCACCGCCGACCTCCTCACCGAAGGCATGGATGGACGAGGCGTTGCCGAATTGCTCGGTGTAGAACGGCACCATCTCCTGCACGACCTCCGGAAAGACTCGTGTGGTGGCGTTGTTGTCGAGGTAGATCGGGGCAAGTGTCATGGCGGCGTCCTCAGTTGCGGGGGGCCGGCACGACAATGAAGTCGCGCCCGAGTTGCTCGCGGATGCGCTTGCGCAGCCCGCCGAGAGTGAGAGAGGCGATCTGACAGCCGGCACAGGCGCCCGTCATTTCCACGCTCACCCGATTGCCGTCGACGTCGAGCAGGGTCACATCGCCGCCGTCCGCCTGAAAGGTGGGGCGCATCTCCTCGAGTATGCGGGCAATCGCGATTGCCTCCTGCGCGGACGTGCGCGCTGCGGGAGCAGGGGCCGGTGCGGGCGGCAGCTTTGCCGCGGTGACGGGTTTCACCCGGATCGGCTGGATCGCGATCGGTTCCTGCAATGGCGCCGGCGCAGCGGGCGGCGCGGGCGGCAGGTCGGGGATCACGAAACCTGTGGCCTTGGCCTTGGGCGTTGGCGCCGGGGCAGCCCCGAACACGAACGCCTCTGCGGCGGAAAGTGTGCCGTCCGCGACCATGGCGGCGTTGACGTCCGCCAGCAGCTCTTCCAGCGGCTCCCGGCAGGAGGAGCAGCCGCCGCCCGCCTTGGTGTAGAAAGTCACCATTTCCAGAGACGTCAGCTTGTTGGTACGAATGGCGCGCTCGATCATCCCGGCGTCCACGGCAAAGCACTTGCAGATCAGCGCGCCTTCCTCGTGGTCATCCTCGTCCACTGCTTCACCCGTCCAGGCAGCCACGGCTGCGGTCAGCGCCTCCTGACCCATGACGGAACAATGCATCTTTTCCGGCGGCAGTCCGCCAAGGAACTCCGCAATATCCTGGTTGGTCAGCGCGCGGGCCTCGACGATGGTCTTGCCCTTGATCAATTCCGTCAGCGCGGAGGACGACGCGATAGCCGAGCCGCACCCGAATGTCTGGAAGCGTGCATCTTCAATGATTTCCGTCTCCGGGTTCACCTTCAGCATGAGCTTCAGCGCATCCCCGCAGGAGATCGAGCCGACTTCGCCCACCGCATTGGCATCTTCCAGCGCGCCAGCATTGCGCGGGTTGAAGAAGTGATCCTTGACCTTTTCGCTGTAGTCCCACATGCGCGTCGCTCCTCAGCAGAAAGACTTCCCGCAGCCGCAGTTCTTCGTGGCATTGGGGTTGTTGAAGACGAAGCCCGACCCTTCGAGCGAGCTCACGTAGTCGATCGTCGTACCCGTCAGGTGCTGCTGGCTGGCAGGGTCAATCAGAACCCGGACACCATCGGCATCGATCACCGCGTCGTCGTCCTGTTGATCGAGCTCCAGGGCCATGCCGTATTTCAGGCCTGCACAGCCGCCGTCCTGCACCATGACGCGCAATCCGGCGATCTGCTGGCCCGCGCCCTCGATGGCGGCGCGGATGGCCTCCCTGGCGCTGTCGGTCAGTTCGAGCATTCTTGTCTCCCGTGTGGCATACTCAAGCTTTGGATCACCTACAGCAAAGCCCGTGCCAACTTGCTTTGGCGTGACTTAACAAAAGCTTGGCGGCGGCGCGGTCCGCGACCGCCGCGACATCTCCACAGCGACATTGAAGGCTTTGCGACAGATACGGTGTCGGCGCGGCACCTCACGCGCGACATCGCGCACGGGAGTCCTCCGAGCACGGCTCAAACCTCTCCGCCCATCTCGCGATCGTTCAGGTACCCCAGGATGACCGCAGCGCCGAACCTGTCCGTCGGATCGAGCCGCGCGCTGTGCGAGAGTGCCTCACGGGCGGGGGCGTGGCGGCCGAGGCGGAGGTGACAATAGCCCCAGGCGAGTAGCGCCTGAAGGTAAAGCCCCGGTGCGAACGCGACCTCGGTGAACGCCGCATCGCCCGGGCCCACATCGCGCCAGTCGATGGCGACGTTGAGCCGCCGCGCCGCATGGCCGATCAGCGCCTCGCAATGAACAAGCGCCTGTTCATAGCGGTGGTTGTAGAAATAGAAGCGGTACGCCCCCAGCCGGACGTCGAGGTCTTCGGGTGCCAGGCGCAGCGCCTCCGCCAACGCGGCCTCTGTCCGCTCCGGATCGCTCCGGGCCGCGTCTGCCTTCCGCGCCAGCAGATCCAGCGCGGCCGCGCCATGGTCGGACGGCCCGCTCATCCCGCGCCTGCCTCGATCCCCCTTGCATAACCGGAACGCACGCAGCCCGGCCAAGGACGGGGATGCCAACAGGTCTTCTTGTTGGTAAAAATACCCAATTCCGGCCCCTCCACCCAGTGGTCCGCCGGGCCGCGCAGCCCTGTCGCCTTAATCCGGCGCAAAGCAGTCGGCGCGTTCGGCGCAGTCGTCGCAGGTCGGCGACAGGCACAGCGCGAAGTCCTGATCCGAGCAGATCTGCCGGTAGAAGAACTTCTTCCAGCGCATATTCTGTGTGTTCGCGGCGTGAATGCGCGGGAAATGGCGGTCGATCAAATGGCCGAGCGCCCGTCGGCTGGGAAGGCCAAGATCCTCCCACAGGTGACGCGTCTCCATCGCCCGGCGGCCGATGATTGCCGCGAACCAGTGGCTTTCGGGGGTGGCGTGCCCGCCGCGCCAGAGCAGGAGCAGGGCGATTGCATCCTGGTCGGGCAATCGCGCGGGGTCGGGCGCGTCCAGATCCGGCAGGATCAGACCGGGAAACCAGGTTTCCGACAGGTCGGCAAGTTGTGCCGGCAACAGGCCGAGCAGGTCCGGCAGGGTTCCGCGCCCGGCTTCGCGCTCATCCAGGGCATGGGACAGGATACAGGCAAGGTCCGAGCGGATCAGCGCACGCGGGTCCGGCGCTTCCGACGAGAGCGAGTCAATCGAGAGGAGCATGGGTCTGACAGTCGGACGGGCAAACGCGGTTGCAGGCGCCGCAACCGATGCAGTTGTCGGCATTCGCCATCACCATGACCCGGCGTTCGATGTCGTCCTCGTACTCCTCGTCGTCCAGATCGACAACCATGCCCTCGTCCGTGATGCCCTTCAGGGTCATCACGTCCCGTCCGCACACCTTGTAGCACCGGCCGCAGCCGATGCACTTGGTGCCGTCGATCGACATCAGGAATTCCGGCGTGTATTCCGCACCGCCGCGGTTATAGGCCACCATCGGCATGTCTCAGACTCCCTCCGCCTTCTTGGCCGCTTTCAGCTCCTTGCGGGCGGCGGCCAACGCCTTGAAGACCTCGAACGTTTCCTGCGCCACCTCCGGGATCTTTTCCCAATCGGTCGGCAGTTCCTCGGACAGGTCATGCAGATTCATCTTGGCGGTGGTGGACCGCATGGAGAGCTTCTTCACCTTGTCCTGCAGATCTTCGATGCTCATGCCTCGATCCTCTTCGGTTTGACGGTGGCGGTGCGCAGCCACCGGCTGGCGGGGGTGCGCCCGGTTGCGGGTTTCAGCTTCAGCGGCGGCAGAGGCTTGGGCGCTTGGGCCGGCCGGTGAATGGGGGAGATCCGGACCATCACGCCCGCGCCGCGTCGGGGAATTGTTCGATCGTCGCGACGGCGTCGGCGACCAGCTTCTCGCCGGCCTCCGCCAGCTTGGCATAGGTCTCGAAACCGAACCGGTGCACGTCGCGAAGGTGCTTCGACACCACCACCAATTTGCCGGCGATCAGGACGATGCGGCCGAAGCCCTCGTGGCTCATCTTCTGCATTTGGCTGGCCATGCAGCCGGTGTCCTTCTCGATCATCAACCCGATGGCGTCATAGAACTTGCCGATCCGCCACATGACGTCCGGGTCCGGGTCGCCGATGATCGGAATATCGCGCCGTTCCTCGCGGGTGACGATGAATTCCGCCATGATCTCGGAGTCGCTTTTCTCGTCCCAGGTGCCGTAGCTGTCCTCCGCCCGGATCACCGCGGCGAGCTGCTTCAGAAACGGGCTGTCGGTCATCTCGCCCCCGCGGGGGGCCTCGGCGATCTCGCTCATTGGGCACATTCCTCGGTCTCGTAATCGTCATCCATGAAGCTCGGCGTGCCGGTCCGGCCGAGGATCTTGCGCAGGAAGGGAGGCGGGGTGCCTTGCAGCATCGTCTGCACCTGCTCCAGTACGGCGGAGATCGGCTCGGGGTCCTTTCTTTTGATCGGGTGGATGCCAGCTTTCACGACCTTGGCGGCGGAGGGGCCGCCGATGGCGAGCGCGAACAGGAGCGCGCAGCCCCCAAGCGCCTCGACTTTGGGTGTGATTTTGTCGTCGATGTCGTCGTGTTTGCCCAATTGCGCGGTGACATCATCGAAGGCGATCGCCTCAACGAAGCTCGCGTCGCCGCTCGTCACGTCATAGATGGCGAATTTCTTTGCCGATCCGAAGTGGGCGTTGAGGCTCTCGAGGTCGTTGGTGGCGATGGCCACGCGCAGGGGCTTCTCCGCGCTGGCCTGCGCCTCGGTCTCAATGAGTCGCAATCTGCGGGACATGGTCGAACTCCTCGGGGATGGGGGCGGCTCCGAAGTCTGTCGGAGACGCGCGGTGATGCTGGGCCTGGGCGATGTTGGCGACCTCGTAAAGGAAGGCGCGCGTGCCGCGATACCCGACGCGGCAAATGTCCTGCGCGCCAAGGCGGTCGAAGATCGGGAAACCCGCGCGCAGGAGCGGGAGGTGCAGATTATGGGCGGCGTGGCGCCCGTGGGCGTGGGTAACAAGCATCTGCGCCCCGTTTGAGGCGGCGCTCGTCTCGAAGTCCCCAAGATCGCCCACCAGGACCTCCGCCGCCGGCACACGCCCGGCAACCGGGTTGGCTGTGGTCGTTGTAACAGCGGTGACAATTTCGGCGCCGAGCCCCGCCAGGCAGTTTGACAGCGCGAACAGCAGGTCCGGGTCCGCGCCCAGGGCGACTTTCAGACCGCCAATATGAAAATGCGCGTCGAGCGCGGCGTCGACCAGGCGGGCGCGGTCGCGCTTGATGGAGGGCGGCGCGTCATTCTGCGCAGCCAGCTCCATCAGGGTTCGCACAATGGCATCCACCGGCTTGAGCCCCGTGACGGAGTGGAAGACGCGGTAGGGGACGAAGGCGCGGTCCTCGATCAGCTTGGCCGCCCTGCGCATGCTCTCGCCGACGGCCAGGGTAAAGGCGCTTTCCACCATCCGCTCTATGTCGGCCAGCCGGGTGCCGCCCAGCGACGTGCCGCTCCAGTTCTCGGATACGTGACCGTCCAGCGAGGTGGAAATGTCCGGCAGCACGATGGGTTCCAGGCCGAAGGCGCGGATCATCCGGACCAGCTCCTCGACTTCCGCCGGCGTGAGGTAGGAACCGCAAAGCAGGTTCACCTGCCGCGGGTCGGATTTGCGAAACACCGGGTCGATGGCCGGGACCAAGGAATCGACAATCGCCTCCACCGCCTTCGCCCATCCGTCCTCCAGCCCCCCCGCGAAATCCGGCGTGGAGGCATAGACGACCGCCGTTCCCGCAAAATCCGTGCGGCGGCCCAGGATCTCCTTCAACTCGCCCACGACGTCTTCGCCGCGTGTCTCGGTCAGCGCCGTGGAGGCGATGCCGATGAAGCGCGGGTTGGACTTCTTCCGCAGGTTCTCGATGGCTTCCTCGATCTGCTCGGCGCCGCCGAGGATTGTGGAAACCTCGTTCATCGCCGTGGTCTGCAGCGGCACGGCCTCCTTGAAGTGCCGCACAAGGTGGACCATGGCGAATGCCGTGCAGCCCTGGGAGCCGTGGAAAAGCGGCACCGCGCCCTCGATTCCGAGGTAGGCCAACGCCGCGCCGAGGGGCGCGGAGGATTTCAGCGGGTTGGTGGACAGCGCGCGCTTGGGATGAGTGATACGGGCCATGTCAGCAGTCCTCGAAATCGGTCTGTGAAGAGGCAAACCCGGTCAGCCCGTTTTCCGCGGGCGCCTCGGACCGCGCCGTGGCGGCGCGGGTCGGCGAGGTCCCGGCTCCTTCCGTAGAAGCATGTGTCACCGGGCAGGTGCCGCGCAGCGGCGGCACGTAGGTGCCGAAGTCCGGTAGCGGCTCGTCCCATGGCGCCGGGCTGCGCAGATCCGCCCACATCGGGTTGTTCACCGCCCGGTCGATGGCGCGAACGAGGTCGAGCATCCCCATGTAACCCGCATAGGGTTCGTGCTTTTCCTGATTCACGTCGACCCACGGCACCTTTGCCTTCAACGCCACGAACTGCGAGCGACCGCCGGACATCAGCACATCGGCACCGGCGTCCTTCAGCAGGCGGTACATGTCCTTGGGCGCCATGTTGTCAAACATGTGCGCGTCGGTCTGCATGATCTCCGTAACGCGCTCCTTGTCCTCCTCGGTTGCCTTGCGGACAGAGGTGCCGATGACCTCCATGCCCAACTCCTGCAGCGCCGCAACCACGGACCAAGACTTGTGCCCCCCGGTGTAGAGCAGCACCTTGCGGCCGGCCACTTTCGGGCGGTAGGGGGCGAGCGCGTCCCAGATCCTGGCTTCTTCCTCGGCGATGAGCGCCTCGCAGCGGTCAAGCAACTCCGCATCCGCGCCGCGCTCCACCAACGTCCGGCAAAGCGTGCGCAGCGCCTCCGACGTATCGGTAATGCCGTAAAAGGACCCCTCGAAGAACGGAATGCCGTGACGCTCCTCCAGCTTGCGCGCCAGGGTTATGAGCGCCTTGGAGCATACCAGCATTGTCACCTTCGCCCGGTGCGCCATGGCGACCTGCCGGTATCGCGCATCGCCGGTGATGGAGCCAAGGATGCGGATGCCCAGCCGGTCGAGCAGCGGCTTGACCTGCCAGAGCTCGCCCGACAAGTTATAGTCGCCGATGATGTTTACATCGTAAGGCGTTGAGTCCTCAGGTTCTATCGTTCCAATGACGTGATCCAGAAGCGCCTCGCCGGCGAGCTTGTTGCCGAGGTTCTTGGAGCCTTCGTAGCCGGGGGCGTTCACCGGGATGCAGGGGGTGCCGAATTTCTGCGCCGCGGCCTTACAGACGGCGTCGATGTCGTCCCCGATCAGCGCTGGAACGCAGGTAGAGTAGACGAAGACTGCCGGCGGGTGGTGGCGCTCGATCACCTCGCGTATGGCACGGAACAGCTTCTTTTCGCCGTGGCCCATGACGATGTCGAGCTCGGTCAGATCGGTGGTGAACCCTGTGCGGTAGAGCTCCGAGCCCGACGAGGCCGCGCCGCGGTTGTCCCAGCCGTTGCCCTCGCAGGCCAGAGGCGCGTGGACGAGGTGTGCAACGTCGACAATAGGCTGCAGCGCGATCTTCGCGCCGTCGAATGCACATCCACCCGCCGCGGCACCCGGCGTGAGCGGTTTGGCGCAGCCCTTCTTCCGCTGGTGCTCGCTCTTGCCGCGGTTCGTCCCGCAGGCGGGCTCGTCGAACACGTCGGCAATTTTGGACTTGAGAGCGTCGGCCATGGGAACTCCCTGTGCTTTGCATAAGCAAAGCAAGGGGCGTGCCAAGCGTTCTGACGCCGGAATAGGCCGTTAAGCGACTGAAATTACTAGCGTAAGAGACTCGTTGATCCAAAGCCAATCGGCGTGTCAGACCGAATGTCGCGGATGCGACACGACAGGCCGACACCGGCGGCAGTCAGGTAAAGAACACTTCGTAGAGCAACTTGAGCGACACGACGCCAAGCGCGACCTCCACCAGCAGGTAGAACGCGCGTTCCGGAAGGATCCGCGAGATCTTCGCGCCGCTCCATGCGCCGGCCAGCGCGAGAGGCGCCACCCACACGGCGTGGGACAGGCTCTCCGACGTGATCTGCCCGGCGATGACGTAAGGGGGGAGTTTCAGCAGGTTCACCACGGAGAAGAAGATCGTGGTCGTGCCGAGATAGGTCATCTTGTCCAGACGCTGCGGCAACACGTAGGCCTGAAAGGGCGGGCCGCCGGCGTGGGAGATGTAGCTGGTGAAGCCGGCCACCGTCCCCCAGAACAGTCCGCGCGGCACGTCGGCACGCTTCACAGGCCGCTCGATCTTCAGGTAACGGGTGCGGAACGCGTCCACGAGGTAGAACAGGCCGATCCCGGCGACCACCAGCTTGATCAGGTCGCGCGGCACGACCGTGACCGCAAAGAACGCGATCAGGATGCCGGCGACGGCGCCCGGCAGCAGGATCTTCAGGTTCTTCAGTGAAAACGACTTGCGGAAGAGATAGACGGCGTACCAGTCGGCCACAATGTACAGCGGCAGCAACAGGCCTGCCGCCATGGCCGGGTCCATGAACAGCGACATGAGCGGCACCGAGAGCATGGCGAGCATGGGCACGCCACCCTTGGAAAGCCCCATCAGAAAGGCCGCCAAACCCGCCACGAACCAGAATTCCAAGGCCAACCTCCGTTGCGCGCGTTGCCGGAGAGCCCGGTGTCACAGTCAGCATACGCCCTCCGCTTACGCCGCTGCACGGGGACATGCAATGCGGGGGGGCGGGGTAAGACTAAGGGTCCAATTGGAAATTCCGCTCTCGTGCCCATGAGTAAACGGCCGCTCCGGCATCGCCGTGCCGCAAAAAAGGCCGGCCGCGGGAAAGCGGCCGGCCGAAGGTGCTTGCGAACCCGGCGTTTGAAACCGGTACGCGACAGGGAGCTTAGCGTGTCAGGTCGAACGAGTAGTCCGTCTTGCCCGGATCGATCGTATCGTCGTCGAGCTTGTCGAAGATCAGGTCCAGCATCTTCACCAGAACCGTCAGCGTGCCCTGATAGAACATCGTCGGGAAGCGGTGGTGATGGTGACGGTCGAAGATCGGGAAGGCGAGGCGCAGAAGCGGCGTGCCGGTGTCGCGTTCAAGGTACTTGCCGTAGGAACTGCCAATCAGGATGTCCACGGGCTCGGTGTTCAGGAACGAGCGCATGTGCCACAGATCCTTGCCGGCCCAGACCTGGCACTCCTTGCCGAAGGGCGAGCTGTCCAGAAGTTCCTGCATCTGCTTGGCCCAGGCTTTGGAGCCGTTGGTGGCAAGGCAGTGCCGCGGCTCGCCGCCGGTCTCAAGGATGAAGGCCGCCATGGCGTAGACGAAGTCCGGATCGCCGTAGATGGCGTAGGTCTTGCCGTGCAGGTAGGCTTGGCTGTCGGCCATGGCGTCGATCAGGCGACCACGCTCCAGCCGCAGGCTTTCCGGGATCTCCTTGCCGGTCAGTTCCGACAGCTTCATCAGAAACCCATCGGTGCCCTTGACGCCCATCGGGTAATGGAAGGACGCCGTTTCCTGGCCCTTGTCCTTGCAGTAAGCCAGTGTCTTGGGTGTGCAGTACTGTTGCAGGGACAGTGTCGCTTTCGCATTGAGCGCTTTCGGGATGTCTTCGATCTTGGTGCCGCCGGAGTACATCCGGAATTCGCCGTCGGAGGGCGTGTCGTAGACGTCGGAGACATCGGACAGGATCGTGTAGTCGCCGATCCCCATCTCGGCCAGAACGCGCTTCAGTTCGCGCACGTTGCCCACGGCGAAGCCGTCGAAGCCCGGAATGATGTTGATGCTGTCGTTGGCGACGCGTGTCTCGGCCTTGTCCCAGAAATTGCTGAGGATGCCCTTTTGCATGTTGTCGTAGCCGTCCACGTGGGACCCGACGAAGGCGGGCGTGTGGGCGTAGGGCACGTTGAAGTCGGCCTCGACCGATCCCTTTTCCTTGGCCTGGATAATGAAGGAGTTCAGGTCGTCCCCGATGACCTCGGCCATGCAGGTCGTGGACACTGCGATCATGGAGGGGTCGTAGAGCGCCTTGGTGTTGGCGAGACCGTCCACCATGTTGATCAGCCCGCCGAAGACCGCCGCATCCTCGGTCATGGAGGAGGAGACGCAGGAGGCCGGCTCCTTGAAGTGACGGCTCAGGTGCGAGCGGTAGTAGGCCACGCAGCCTTGCGAGCCGTGCACGAAGCTCATGGTCTTCTCGTAGCCGGCGGAGGCGAAGACGGCCCCGAGCGGCTGGCACGCCTTGGCCGGGTTGATCGTGGCGGCTTCGCGGGCGAGGTTCTTTTCGCGGTATTCCCAGGACTTGCTCCAGTCGCCGATCTCCTTGACCAGCTCGTCGGGGTGTCCGCACTCGAATTTGAGCTTCTTGTTCTCAAGCATCTCCTGGTATTCCGGCTCGCGGAACAGGGGGGCGTGGTCGAGTACCTTGTCTGCCGATTGTGGCATGGCTTAGATCCTTCTGTTGGCCGTCCGCATTCCGAGACGCGCCGGGGGGGAGGAAAGGGGGAAACCGCAAGGGGGCGAGGGAACCATCCCCCTGCGGGGGGTGCAGGTGCGCGCTGGCGCGCACCCTCGGGCTCATTCGGCGGCGATCGCTTCCGGCCCTTTCCAGGGCGCGTCGTAGAGGCCCCAGACCGGGTTGTTGATTGCCAGGTCCATGTCGCGGGCAAAAATCGCGTAGCCGTCGTAGCCGTGGTAGGGGCCGGAGTAGTCCCAACTGTGCATCTGACGGAACGGGATGCCCATCTTCTGCACCGGGTACTTCTCCTTGATGCCCGAACCCACGAGGTCCGGCCGGATGCCCTCGATGAATTTCTCCAGCTCGTAGCCGGTGACATCGTCGTAGATGAGGGTGCCGTCCTTCACGTAGTGGCCTGTCCGCTTGTAGTCGTCGCCATGGGCGAACTCGTAGCCGGTGCCGACCACGTTCATCCCCAGGTCGTCATAGGCGGTGACGACGTGGCGCGGGCGCAGGCCGCCGACATAGAGCATGACCGACTTGCCTTCGAGGCGCGGACGGTACTTCGCGTTGATCGCGTCGACCAGCGGCTGGTACTTGGCGATGACCGTTTCGGCATTGGCCTGGATCGTCTCGTCGAACTTCGCGGCGATGGCGCGGAGGGAGGCGGCGATCTGAGTGGGGCCGAAGAAGTTGTACTCCATCCAGGCGACGCCGTGCTTCTCTTCCATGTAGCGGCAGATGTAGTTCATCGACCGGTAGCAGTGGATTAGGTTCAGCTTGGCTTTCGGCGCACGCTCCATTTCGGCAAGCGTCGCATCGCCGGACCAGTTGCCGACGACGTTGAGGCCGATCTCCTCCAGCAGGATGCGGGAAGACCACGCGTCGCCGCCGATGTTGTAGTCGCCGATGATGTTCACGTCGTAGGGGCCGGGCTCGTAGTCCACGTCGCCCTTGTCCAGCACCCAGTCGCGGACGGCGTCGTTGGCGATGTGGTGGCCGAGCGACTGGGACACGCCGCGGAAGCCCTCGCAACGAACCGGGACCATGGTCTTTTCATGTTCCTTGTTCTTCGCGCGGGCCACGGCCTCGATATCGTCTCCGATAAGGCCGATCGGGCATTCGGACTGGATCGTGGTGCCCTTGGACAGCGGGAACAACTCCTCCAATTCGTCAATCATCTTGCCCAGCTTCTTGTCGCCGCCGAAGACGATGTCCTTTTCCTGGAAATCGGTGGTGAACTGCATCGTGACGAAGCTGTCGATGCCGGTCTGGCCGATGTAGTAGTTCCGCCGCTGGGACCAGGAATACTGGCCGCAGCCGACCGGCCCGTGCGAGATGTGGATCATGTCCTTCACCGGGCCCCAGACCACGCCCTTGGAGCCGGCGTAGGCACAGCCGCGGACGGTCATCACGCCGGGGATCGACTTGATGTTGGACTTGGTCGTGTCGCACTTGGAAGCGTGGCCCGTTTCGGGATCGGGCGTCGCTTCGGGGTCGGGCTGCGACACCTGAAGGTGCTTCGCGCGCTTCTTCTTCGCTTTGGCGGGATAGGCTTCGAGGACCTGTTCGATCAGGCTCTCGTAGTCTTCCGGGCCGCTGACGTGATCTTTGGCCATCCTTTTGGCTCCTTGTTCACTTGCGGTTGCGTGAAACGGGGCCGGCGCGAACCGGCCTCCAGCGGTCGGTTCAGACGGCTTCGGCCTCGGTCGCGGCGATGGCGGCCAGACGCTCTTCTTCCGACTGCATGATGCCGAACTCCATCAGCATCTCTTCCAGCTCGTCCATCGTGACCGGGGTCGGGATCACGCCCTTGCCGGAGTTGGCGTGGATCTTCTGCGCGAGTTGGCGATATTCGTCGGCCTGCGCAGAGTCGGGGGCGTATTGCAGAACCGTCTGCCGGCGCAGTTCGGCGTGCTGGACGATATTGTCGCGCGGCACGAAGTGGATGAGCTTGGAGCCCAGCTTCGCGGCCATGGCTTCGGCCAGTTCCAGTTCCTTGTCGGTCTGGCGCTCGTTGCAGATCAGGCCGCCGAGGCGCACGCCGCCGGAGTTGGCGTATTTCAGGATGCCCTTGGAGATGTTGTTGGCGGCGTAGAGCGCCATCATCTCGCCGGACATGACGATGTAGATCTCCTGGGCCTTGTTCTCGCGGATCGGCATGGCGAACCCGCCGCAGACAACGTCGCCGAGGACGTCGTAGGAGACATAATCGACGTCGTCATAGGCGCCGTTTTCTTCGAGGAAGTTGATGGAGGTGATGACACCGCGGCCGGCGCAACCGACGCCCGGCTCGGGGCCGCCGGATTCAACGCACTTGATATCCTTGTAGCCGATCTTCAGCACGTCCTCGAGTTCGAGGTCTTCGACCGAGCCCATCTCGGCGGCCAAGTGTAGCACGGTGTCCTGGGCCTTGGAGTTGAGGATCAGGCGGGTGGAGTCCGCCTTCGGGTCGCAGCCGACGATGAGGATCTTCTGACCAAGCTCGACGAGAGCCGCGAGTGTGTTCTGGGAGGTGGTGGATTTGCCAATCCCGCCCTTGCCGTAAAAGGCGATCTGTCGGAGTCCGCTCATGGGTAATGGTCCTTGTTGCAGGTCTGTTTTGTCCATCGAAGGGCGATCTCCGCCCCTGCCGGTCTCTAAGCAGGGACCGTGCCAAGCGGGAGAAGTCGGATTGTGCTGGAGAAACAATGCCTTCGGAGGAGCGACGGATTTCGCGGGATTGTGTCGAACACAACATTTCCCCGACAAATCCCGCACGCCGCGTCAGAAAGAGCCGGGCGAGGTCTGATGGTTTCGACCGGGCAGAACGCCGTGCATCCGCAACGTGGCCTTGAAGGCTTTCATGACCGGCCGGGAGATACGGGTTTCGGCCAGCACACGGGCCTCGTAGACGTCGGCGCGATACCGTTGGGCGTTTTCCGCGCGAGCGGTGGCGATCATCCTGTGGCAGTCGGCTCCGAGAGCGAGGGCGGGCCTATGGCGGACGACGTCGTAGACCGCCGTCATGATGCGGGCTTCGTGCGGCGGCATCTTGCACTTGCCGTCGAGGATCTTGAGCATCACCGCGATCGCGCAATCGACCTCGGCGGGGGAGAGGCGCAAAAGAAAAGCCCGCTGCGCCGGAGAGAGCGCAACGGGCTGGGTATGCAGAGACCTTTCGGTCATGGCCCCAACTGGGGTCAGACCGGGGCCGAAAGAGCTGCCGTGACCTCCTCCGGCGGCAGATCCAGCCGGGTAATCCCCATCTCATCGAGGAACTTCCCCTCCATCCGCGTCAGCGCGCCATCGATGACAGCCACGTGCCCGCCGCCGGACCGTTTGGTGATCTGCCGGGCGAAGGTGCGTAGCATCTGGTCGTCGAACCGGCAGCCGAGGAACAGGAACCCACGCCCCGTCCGGCGGGCGCGGACCTCCTCGGGGATCGGTGTCTGGATGTCGATCTCGGTCAGCACCTCGACATAGTCGCTGTCGGACATCAGGAAGCTGGAGCCTTTGCGCGCCATCCCGTGCGGTTTGTAGACCAGCGTGTCCCAGCCCGTGTCCGGCCCCTCGGGGCGCTCGGCGCCGGTGGTGTCGTAGGCGCGGGTCCAGATCTCGATCCACTCGCCGTTGCGGCTAACGCCTTGAACCCAGCCCCAGTCCGCCTGGCACTGCATCGCCGCCAGAAGGCCGTCGTCGTACCAGGTGTCCACGATCATCGCCGGGCGCATGGTGGCGATCGCCCTCTGAACCGCGTTCGGCTGGCCGAGCCCGGGGGCGAAGGCCCGCTCGATGATGTCGTTCAGCGTCGCGCGGAACTTGCGGCTCTCCACGTATTGCGCGGCCGACCAGAGGTTGCCGGAGGCGCGTTTGGGCACCCGCACCTCGGCTTCCAAATGTGCGCACAGCGCATCGGGCGAGGCGGGCACATCGGGGCTGAGGCCGGAGACGCCGGGGCCGAGGTAGGGGATCATCCTTCCCGCGGCCACCGCGTCCAGCGCTTCGCTCAGTTTGGCTTGGTCGCTCATCCCATTCACTCCGCATCCGCCAGTCGGCGGGCGTCGACAGTGATCGGCAGCTTCGGCGGCTCGGCGAATTCCGGCATCTCCAGCATCCAGCCGTTCGAGAGCTTCGCCCAGCCGCCCCAGATGCCGGGCTTCTCGGACTCGACGACGATCTCCTCCAGATCCTTCTTGGGCACGTAGATTTCCGTTCCCTTGGGCGTGTCGCGGACCATGATTTTCATTGCAAATTCTCCGTTTCTGTAACCGTTTCCGTCACGCCGTCGAGCTCGCGCGCGCGCATGCCGACGATGTTGCCGCGCTCGATGAAATCGACGGCGTAAATGTAGAACTGCTGCAGGAATGTGCCGATGTCGCGGACGTAGCCCACGTCACCCTTCTTCACGACGACCTCGCCGATTTCGCGGCCGAACATGGTGCCGTCGTTCTTGATGTGCTTCTTCGAGATCACCTTGTCCCCGGGCAGGAAGACGGGCGGCTTGTAGACTTCGATCTCGCGGTCATCGGTCGACATCATGCGTCTCCTTTTCGAGTTGTGAGAGGCGAGTGCCGGCGGTCTCGCGGACAAGGTCCTCCGCATCTTCCAGCAGCAGATGCAAAACGTCCGCTGGCGCCCGTTCTGCCACCGCGTGACGGACCCGGATGTCATCGTCCCGGGCGAAGCCGTGCAATTTGTCCGGTGCCATCCGCTGCGCCGCCTCACGGCGTACCAGCGGCTCGGCATCGGTGATGAAATGCGTGAGCCAGTCCTCGCGGATGCGGCGGGCCACGATGCGGCGGATCTCGGGGTCGTCGTCGTAGACCATGGTGGGCAACATGCCAGGATCGGCCCGTCGTACGGCGATCTGGCGCACGTAGGGATCAGGGTCCGACAGCATCGGCAGCAACTCGTCGATTGGCAGGCGGTGCGCGACCGCGACGCGGACGCGGCGGTCCTTGTCGCGCATCCGGGCCTTGGCGTGGCGCACCGGCAGGCGCAGAACCGCCATGGCGCGCACGCCCGCGTCGGCATCGTTCAGAAGCGGCGGCAGGCGAAAGAGCGTCGCCACCCGCGCCGCATTGATGCGCGTCTCGAAATAGGGCATCCGCAGGCAATCGTCCGCCAGGGCCGGGTTCAGCACGAAGAAGCGCTCGATCCGCTTGGCATAGCGGTCGTGGACGCAGGCCCAGCCCAACCCGCACTGGCCCGCCTCCAGCCGGTGCTGGAAGCGGCAGGCCGCGCAGTCGAGTGCGTCGCCGTGCCAGTCGACCGGATCGGGCCCCTCCATCGGCTCAGGCTGGGACGCAGGTTTCGGGCACCGGGCAGACCGCGGCGCATTGCGGCGTGTCGAAGCTGCCCTCGCATTCGGTACACAGATCGGGGTCGATCACGTAGGTGTCGTTGGTGAAGCTGATGGCTGCGTTAGGGCACTCGAACTCGCACGCCCCGCAGACGGTGCAGTTCTCCTGAACGATCTTGTACGACATGGGCGGTCCTTTCTTCGCGAGGCCGGATCAGGCGATCTCGGCGGAGGCGGCGGGCAGGCCCATGCGGGCGCGGTAGACGGCGGAGACGGCCGTTTCGATGTAGTCGTAGGCGTAGTCCTGAATGGCCTCGATCCCGGCCGCGGCGAGGTCTTCGCGCGGGCAGTCCCCGATCTTGGCGCAAAGGATCGTGTCGATCCCCTCCAGCGTCTTGATGACCAGTTCCAGCTTGTCTTCCTCGCCGTAGCCGCCAACGCAGTAGTTGTCGCACCGACGGTGGGTGACGAAGCGCACGCCCTCGGCATCCACCTCGAAGATCTGGAACTCGGTGGCGTGCCCGAAGTGCTGGTTGATCCGCCCGCCGCCCTTGGTCGCGACGGCGACCAGCAGGGCGTCGGCGTCCTCGGCAACGGTTGCGACGGTCTCCGCCTTGGCTTCTTCGGCGGCGGCGCGTCGCTCCTCGCGCTCACCGGCGACCCATTCCTTGTAGGCGTCCCGCTTGGAAGGGTCGTAGGTCACTTCTTCGGGCACCTGGTCCATGGTGAACTCCTGCCCGCGATCTTCGCCCAGCAGCCCCACGGCGTCGGCCCGGCACTGGCGGCAATGCTTCATCAGGTTCGCCCCGCCGGAGCAGGCGTCCTGCAACGTCTTCAGCTCCGCGGCGGTCGGGCCGCGCTGACCGTTAAGGCCGAAAACCGTGCCGTGCTCGGGGGCGGAGATGAGCGGCATGATGTTGTGCAGGAACGCGCCGCGCTTCTTGACCTCCTTGTTCACCTCCAGCAGGTGCGCATCGTTGATGCCGGGGATCATCACGGAATTGACCTTCACCAGAATGCCGCGCTCCACCAGCATGTCGAGGCTCTGCATCTGCCGCTCGTGCAGGATCTGGCTCGCCTCCAGCCCGGTGATCCGGCGGTGGTCGTAAAAAATCCATGGGTAGATCTGCGTGCCGATCTCGGGGTCGATCATGTTGATCGTCAGCGTCACGTGGTCGATGTTCATGTCCAGGAGCTCGTCCACGTGGTCCGGCATGGCCAGACCGTTGGTCGAGATGCAGAGCTTGATGTCTGGAAGCTGCTGCACGACCTTCTGGAACGTCGCCTTGGTCTTACGCCAGTCGTAGGCGCTGTCGCCCGGGCCGGCGATGCCCAGAACCGATAGCTGCGGCACCTCGTTGGCGACGGCGATGACCTTGCGCGCGGCGGCTTCCGGACTCAGCCGCTCCGACACAACGCCGGGGCGGCTCTCGTTGGCGCAGTCGTACTTGCGGTTGCAGTAGTTGCACTGGATGTTGCAGGCCGGCGCCACCGCCACGTGCATTCGCGCGAAGTAGTGGTGTGCTTCTTCGGAATAGCAGGGGTGGTCCTTCACCTTCGCCCAGATCTCCGGCGCCATGTCGGCCGGGCCATCGGAGGAGCCGCAGGCGGAACTGCTACAGCCCTCGCTCTCCATCGCCTTGCTGAGGGTGTCGCGGCTGGCCACTTGCAGCCCTCCGAGGGAAACGACATTGCCGGTCATGCGCTCGTCCTTTCTGTCCACGCGGTTCGAGGGGATGCACCCTCGATTCATCAAGCAACCGGCGTGCCAGGACTGTTTTTGATGTGATTTCAAAATGATAGGGAATGCGCTCCCGGTTCCGCCGTCGTGGCTCCGACAAAGCGTCGCGAACGCGACAATTCGCGGAACCGTCCGGACGGGCATGGATTGCAGCCCCTGAACGCGAAAGGAGCGGGCAAGCCCGCTCCCTTCTGTCCCTCGTTCTTGCGGTGATCAGATTTTCTTTATCTCGATGTCGTGCTTTCGGAGCGCGTAGCCGATCTGGCGCGGGGTCATGCCCAACAGGCGCGCGGCCTTCGCCTGAACCCAACCGGCCTGCTCCATCGCATCGATCAGCTCCTCGCGCTCTGTGTTGGCGGTCTTGCGGGGAACGGGCGGCGGGGCAGGGCGCTCTGGGATCGGCCGAACCGGGGCGGAGATACTCCGTACGATCGGTTGGATCACCTCACCCGCAGCCAGCCCGCCGATCGGCGAAAAGGCGTTGTTCTGCAGTCGCCAGAGTTGCGCGGAGAGGCAGGCATCCTGATTGCAGGCCAGATCCTCGGCCCGGATCACGTCGCTGTCGCACAGTGCCGCGCTGCGATGGATGCAGTTTTCCAGCTCCCGGACGTTGCCGGGGAAGCGGCACCCCAGAAGCGTGCCGAGGGCATCCTGCTCGAATTCCAGGGCGGTGCCGTTTTCCTCATTGAAGCGGTCGAGGAAGGTCCGCGCCAGTTGCGGGATGTCCTCCGGACGGTCGCGCAGGGGCGGAAGGTGGATCGGCACCACGCAAATCCGGAAATAGAGGTCCGCACGAAACTTGCCACGGGCGACGGCCTCCTCCAGATCCCGGTTCGTCGCCGTGATCAGACGGACGTCGACCTTCAGCGTCTTGGTCCCACCGACACGCTCGAATTCGCCCTCCTGAAGCACGCGGAGCAGCTTGGTCTGAAACTCGTGCTTGATCTCGCCGATCTCGTCGAGAAAAAGCGTTCCGCCGTTCGCAAGCTCGAACCGGCCTTTTTTCAGCCCGGTTGCGCCGGTGAACGACCCCTTCTCGTGACCGAACAACTCGGTTTCCAGTAGGGACTCGCTCAGCGCCGCGCAGTTGACCTTGATGAAGGGCTTGTCGGCGCGGTCGCTCAGGCTGTGGATGGCCCGGGCGAACAGCTCTTTGCCGGTCCCGCTCTCGCCACGCAACAGAACCTGTGTGCTGGTCTTTGCCACCTTTCGGATCCGCTTCGCGACGGCGCCGATCGCGGCGCTTTCGCCCACGATGCCCTGGTCGGGCAGGAGCGGCTCGACATCCTCGCGCGCATCATGCGCCGCCTTGATCGCCTCTCCGGCTTCGCGGAACATCCGTTCCCTGTCCCGCGCGACCGCGCGGCGGAAGCGTAGCGCCTGCTCGAGCAGCGAGGCGATCATCGTCATCACGCGCAGGTCGTTTGAGACCTCGCGGGCCGGATCATCGGTGAAGGGGCGGAACACTTTCAGCACGCCGATCACAAGCGGCAGATGCGTTTCTGCCCGGATCGGCACGGCGATCAGCGCCAGCCTTCCGTCAGTCGTCTGGTCCGGAAGCGCGTCGACGCCGAACTCGTTCTCGATGTCGAGCGAAACCAGCGGCACGCCGGTGAGAAACACCATTTCCGTCACCCGGTCATTGCCCCGCGCGCTTGGCAGATCCGGCGCGACGCCGCGCACCGTCGCCGCCAGGGCGAACGGGTTGTGTCCGGGGTGCGGGCTCTGCCCGGCCTCGGGGTCGCACAGCAGCGACAGCGCCCCGTGCCGCAGCCCCATGAAGGAGCCGAGGATGCTGAAGACGCTCGGCATGGCCGCCACGGGGTCGACGGCGCCGGTCAGCAGCTTTGCAATTTCAAATACAGTTTCGAGCGATGTCTGTTCGGACTCCCGCGCGGCCGCTTTCGCCCGCCGACGGGCTGAGGAGGAAATCAGACGAACTGGCTCTACAACGTCGATGTGCATGGAGATACGTCCTTCCTAGGAAATATCTGATGGGCCCAACCAAGCTAAAAGTTGTGCTTCCTCCCTGCCTGCATGTTCGCCAAGCGACGGGCGGAATGTCCAGTCAGGGAGATTGCCCTCAGGGCAAGCTGCGCGATCTCGCCCCATGATTTGCCCCGTCTGCGCGCAATCCGTGCATATGGTGGCTCGCGACGATACGCGTGCTGCCCGAAAAGGCGTCTGTTTGCGCTAAAGCTATGCAGGAGGGGTCGGCAGGACCGTCCGCCGTGGGCCGGGTCGATTCGGCCTGACGCTGACAAGGGGGGCTATGGATTTGGTCCGCGCGTGTGGCCGTCTGCCAATAGGGTTCGGCGGATCAGGCGGCCGTAGGTGCCGGCGCAGGGCAGGAGGCCCGCCGCCGGAGCGGCGAGCCTCGCGCGCGATCAGACGCGCTGCAACATCGTTTGAGCCGTGAAGGCGGCGCCGTAGGGGCGGGCGACTTCGAGGTAGGCATTGGCGCTCTCGAGGCAGCGCTGGAAGTCCGGGTTGGCCGCGGCCTGCTCGTCCATCACTTCCGTCGAGGCCTGCTTCAGCGCCGCGAGAACGTCTTCGGGGAAGGCCTTGAACTCGACGCCCGCATCTTGCAGCGCCTTGAAGGCCTGAGCGTTGAAATACTCGAACTGGCTGATGGTCTCGGATTCCGCGGCACCGGCGGCGCTACGCAAGATCGCCTGGAGGTCGGGCGTCAGGCTCTCCCAGGCGTCCTTGTTGACCACCACATGCAGGCCGGCGCCCGGCTCGTGGAAGGCAGGCGCGTAGCAGTAGGTGGCCACCTTGTTGAGCCCGAAGGCCTGGTCCAGCATCGGCCCGACCCATTCCGCCGCGTCGATCGCGCCGGACTGGAAGGCCGGGAAGATCTCGGTCGGCGGCATGAGCACCGCGTTCACGCCGAGCTTCCGCATCGCTTCGCCGCCAAGGCCGGCGATGCGCATGTTCAGCCCAGACAGGTCGGCGACGCTGGTGATTTCGTTCTTGAACCAGCCCGCCGCCTGCACGGTGGAGTTGCCGGAGTAGAGCGGGATCATGTTCCGCTGGGCATAGAGGTCGTCATAGATCTCCTGTCCGCCTCCGTAGCGCAGCCAGCCGGACAGTTCGGAGGCGGTGAAGCCGAAGGGAATGTTGGTGAAGAAGTGCAGTGCGGAGTTCTTGCCCGCGCTGTAATAGGCCGTGCCATGCCCGATCTCCGCCGTGCCTTGCTGAACGGCGTCCTCCACGGCGAACGGCGGCACCAGCTCGCCGCCGGAATAGAGTTTCAGCCGCAGCCGCCCGTCGGCCATGGCGTTCACGCGATCCACGAAGGTGACCGCGTTGGTGCCCACGCCCGGCGCTTTCGCCGGGAAAGACGTGGGGCATTTCCATTCGATGATCCCCTGCGCGATGGCGGGCGCGGCAAGTGCCGCGGCGGGGGCGGCGACCATTCCGGACTTCAGGAATGCACGACGTTTCATGATCTCTCTCCCAGTTGTTGCGGGGCGCGTCGTGCCCCGATACTTGTCTCAGCCAAACAACACGCTTGGCAGCCAGGTCGCAAGCGGCGGCCAGAGGAAAACGATCCCCAGTGTGACGATCTGGATCAGCACGAAGGGAATGATGGCGCGATAGATGGTGCCGGTACGGATATCGGCTGGCGCTGCCGAGCGGTAATAGAAGAGCGCGAAGCCGAACGGCGGTGTCAGGAACGAGGTCTGCAGATTCAACGCCACCAGCACGGCAAACCAGACCGGGTCCACGTCCTGCAGCAGGATCGGGCCGACCAGCGGCACGACGATGAAGACGATTTCCACGAACTCCAGGATGAAGCCCATCAGGAAAATCACCAGCAGCGTGAAGACGAGCATCGTCCGGTGATCGCCGGGCAGGCCGGTGAGCACCTCGCGCACCCAGTCGTCCCCGCCGAAGCCGCGAAAGACGAGGCTGAGCATCGAAGCGGCGAGAACGATGCCGAAGATCATGGCCGATGTCTGTACCGCACGCCCGATCGCGGCCCCGAAGATGCCGGCGCGGGTCAGCACAACCACGGCGACGACGAGACCGGCGACCAGAAGACCGGTCAGTGCGATCGCCAGCATCGATCCAAGGCTCAGGCCGACCTGAGCCGCAGACAGGTCCACCCGGCCGACGCCGGTCAGTCGCAGGGCCACCAGCGCGAAGCCGACTGCCCCTGTCGCCGTCATCACATGCCGCAGCCAACCGGCCGTGCGCCGCTGTTCCGGCGCGTGGGCGTGCGTGCCGCCGGGCAGTGCATCTTCGTCGCCCGCGGCCGAAACGCGGGCCGCGGTGATTAGCAGCGTGCCCGCGACCCCGATAGCGGCGGCCTCGGTCGGCGTTGCAACGCCGGTCAGGATGGAGCCCAGAACGGCCAGGATCAGCAAGATCGGCGGCAGGACTTCGCGCGCCACGTCCCACCAGTTGGACGGCGCCGTGTCGGCTTCGGTGTGCGCGGGAATGTTCGAGAGCCTGAAGAAGATGAAGACGCCGTAAAGCGCAACCAGCACCAGCCCCGGCAGCAAAGATCCCGCGAACAAATCGCCCACGGTGACAGCATCAGGGGCGAAGTTCCCGGCCTGCTGCTGCGCCTCCAGATAGGCATTGGCCACCTGGTCGCCCAGCAGGATCAGCACGATGGAGGGCGGGATGATCTGGCCCAGCGTGCCGGCGGCACAGATCAGGCCGCTGGCTGTCTCGTCGGGCACCCCCACGCGCCGCATTGCCGGTAGGCTGATCATTCCCAGCATGACGATCGTGGCGCCGATGATGCCAGTGGAGGCGGCGATGAGCGTGGAGACGAGCAATACCGCCAGCGCCAGAGCCCGCGGCGTGCCCCCCAGCACGCGGCCCACCTGCATCAGCATCCGCTCCGCGACACGCGATCGCTCCAGCATCACACCCATCAGCACGAAGAGCGGCACCGCGACGAGCAGAGAATTCGACATCACCCCGAAGGCGCGCTGCGGATATGCTTGCAGGAAGCTCAGGTCGAACGCCCCGAACCCGGCCGCCACGAAGGCCACCAGCACCGGCACGCCGGCCAACACCAGCATCACGGGCACGCCCGACAGGATGCCGGCCAGCAGGCTGAGGCCGAGGACGATCAGCCAGAAATGCTCAATCACGCGCCGGCTCCTTCCCAAGGGAAAAGAGCTGCGCCACGCCCTGCAGGATCATCAGGGCACAGGCGAGCGGCAGCATGGACTTCACCAGGAACAGGCCGGGTAGGCCGCCGGTCTCGGCGGAGGCTTCCCGGATCGACCAGCTATAGACGATGTCGGGCCAGACCCAATAGATCGTCAGCCCGAAGACCGGGATCAGGAGCGCGATGATGCCCACGCGGTCGAACAGCGCTTGGGTTTGCCGGGTCTGGTTGGCGCGGAGCACATCCACACGAACGTGGACGTCTAGGGCCTGCGCGACGGGCAGGCCGAGCACCACCAGCGTGGCAAAGCTGTAGGCCACGGCATCCTGCAACTCGATGAACCCCATGCCGAAGACGTAGCGCAGGATCACCACGACAAGCTGACCGATGAAGATCAGTCCCAGCAGCAATTGGCAAATTCGCTGCGTCACGCGATGCACGTGCGCCGCAATTCCGTTCAGGACAGTCATCCGCTTCCCCTTGTCCACGGCCAAATGCCCAAAACCTCTCAGGTCCGCAAGGCTCGGCGGCCGTTTGGCGGCGACAAAGTGATCGTGCAGCTACGGTGTTTGGCCTGCTTCCCGCGCGGTCGGTTCAGTAGACCATCGTGGACATCGTGATGTCGTCCCAGATCTCCTTCACCGTGTGCTCCATCTCGCGGCGCCGGTCGGTGTAGTGGGTGTGCAGCAGGTCGTGGGCCTTTCGGGAATTCGGCGCCTCCAGAAAGTCGCGGTAGAGCGTCTTCACCTGCTCGTTGTTGTGGGACTGGCGAACGCGGGCGGTACGGTCGACGTCGTAGATCGTCTTGCGCCGCGCCATCGCCAGCGGCAGGTACGCCCGCTTCGACCGCAGCGAGCCGCCGCCGTCGACGCAGCCGCCGGGGCAGGCCATGACTTCGATGAAGTCGAAGTCGGCCTCGCCCGCGCGCACCGCCTCGACAATGGCGCGGGTGTCGCCGAGGCCGTGGACCATGGCGACCTTCACCTCCCCGATCTGGCCGCCGAGGTCCACCGTGGCGGAGCGCGCGCCTTCGAAGCCGCGCAACTGGGTCAGGTCTATCTGCTCCAACTCGTGGCCGTTGACCACGGCATAGATCGTGCGGACCGCCGCCTCCATCACCCCGCCCGTGGTGCCGAAGATGGCCCCTGCGCCGGAATATTCGCTCATAAGCGGATTGTCGAAGGTGGAGGGCTCCAGATCCTTCAGGTCAATCCCCTCGCGGCGCAGCAGGCGGGCGAACTCGCGCGTGGTCAGCACCACGTCGGTTTCGGGCAGGCCGTCGTGAACCAGTTGCGGGCGCACCGCTTCGTCCTTCTTGGCGGTGCAGGGCATGATCGAGATCACCCGCACCTTCTCGGGCGCGATGCCCATCTTCTCGGGCAGGTAAGTCTTGGCCATGGTTGAGAGCACCTGCTGGGGCGACTTGGTGGAGGACAGCAGCGGCAGGATGTCCGGGTAGTGGATCTCAGCGAAGTTGATCCAGGCCGGGCAGCAGGAGGTGAAAGTCGGCCGCTGGCCACGCTTGAGGCGGCCCAGCAATTCGGTCCCTTCCTCCATGATGACCACATCGGCGGCGAAATTGGTGTCGAGCACCACATCGACGCCGATCTTGCGGCAGGCCGCGATGATCTGGCCTTCCACGTTGGTGCCGGCGGGCATCCCAAACTCCTCGCCGAAGGCCACGCGCACGGCGGGGGCGAATTGGACCACCGTCGTCAGGTCCGGATCGCAGATATAGTCGAGCGCGCGCTCCGTCTCGTCGCGCTCCCCCAGGGCGCCGGTGGGGCAGACCAGCACGCACTGGCCGCAGGTGACGCAGGTGGAGTTCTTCTGGTCGTAGCCGTCGCGTAGGTCGACGTAGCGATTGACGCCGGTGCCCGACATGACCAGCGCGTCCACCTTCTGATGATAACGGCAGACGGCGACGCAGCGCTGACATCGCACGCAGCGCTGCATGTCGCGGATCAGCGCCGGGGAGCTGTCGTCGACCTCGCGGGCGAGCGTGCGGGCCCGGTCAAAAAACCGGTTTTCGGTCAGCCCTACAAACTGCGCCAGATCCTGCAACTCGCAGTCGCCGTGGCGCACGCAGGTGGCGCAGTCCTGCAGGTGGTCGGCCATCAGCAGCTCCACCTGCAGCTTCTGCATGTTTCGCACGCGTTTGGTGCGGGTGGCCACCTGCATCCCCTCGCGCACCGGCGTGTTGCAGGCGGTGACGATCTGCGCCGCCGCGCGGCCCGACTGGACGATCTCCACCACGCAGACTCGGCAGGTGCCCGGCGCGTGGTCGATGTCCTCCAACTCGCACAGGGTGGGGATGTAAAGGCCGTGGCGCCGGGCGCAGCTCAGGATCGTCTCGTTGGGAAAGGCCGCGCAGGCGTGGCTGTTGATGGTGAGCGAGATGGTGGCCTCCGCCGGATCTCGCGTCTGGACGTCCGAATGATCGGTGCACATGTCAGGCGGCTCCTTCCGGGATCGGGTGTTTGGTCACGACGGAGTAGATCCGGTAACAGCGCATGCAGCGTTGCGCCTCGGCATAGGCATCCTGTTCGCTGATGGTCTGCTCCACCTCGCCAAACATCTTCTTGCGCAGCTCCGGGTCCAGCTCCGGGTTGTGGACGCGGTAGGCGTTGCGCACCGGCATCTCGACCACGTCGTTGGCCAGGATCCGGTTGTCCGCGATCAGCTTGCGCATCCTCGAGCGCTTGAAGAACCGCACCGTGCCGCGCTGGATCCAGTCATCGATGCTACGCGCCGCCTTCAGCCCGGCTGCCATGGCGTAGATCAGGGTCGAAGGGCCGGTGACGCAGTCCCCACCCGCAAAGACGCCCGGCCGCGAGGTGGCGAGCGTTTGGTCCGTCGCCACGCAGCGCCACTTGTCCAGCGTGACGCCGTCGTCCTCCACCAGCGCGCCGTCCTCCACCTGCTGGCCGATTGCGGAGATGAAGGTGTCGCAGGGCAGGGTGAAATCGCTGCCCGGCACCGGTCGCACCTTGCGCCTGCCGCTTTCGTCGGGCTCGGTCTGCTCCATGCGTACCAGCTCCACGCCGGTGATGCGGCCCGCCTGGGTCAGGATGCGTGTCGGGTTCGTGAGGGTGTGGAAAGCGATGTCTTCCTCGTTCGCGGCAACCACCTCCTCGTGATCGGCCGGCATGTCCTCCAGCGTCCTGCGATAGACCACGTGGACCTTCTCCGCCCCGAGCCGCACCGCCGAACGCACGCAGTCCATCGCCACGTTGCCGCCGCCGACGACAACCACCTCGCCTGCGAGCGCGAGCGGCGCGATCCCGTCCACGTGGTCGTGGACACTCAGAAGGAAGTCGATCCCGCTGTAGTAGCCGCCGCGCGCCTCCGCCTCGCCGGCCACGCCCAGGCTGGTGCCCGCCTGGCAGCCGAGTCCGAGGAAGACGGCCTTGTAGCCCTGCGCGAACAGCCCGTCGATCGTCACGTCCCGGCCGAGCTGCTGGCCGAACAGGAACCGCCCGCCGAGATCGACGATGATGTCCGTCTCCAGCGCCAGCGTATCCTTCGGCAGCCGGTAGGACGGGATGCCGATCTGTGCCATGCCACCGGCTTCGTTGGATTTCTCGAAAACATCCACGTGGTAGCCGTGCAGCAGCAAGTGATAGGCACAGGAGATGCCAGCCGGTCCCGCGCCAATCACCGCCACCCGCATCGCCGGATCGAGTGGCTTGCGGATCATGTCGCGGGTGAACTTGAGCGCGTTCGGCCCCTTCTGCTGGTCGGCGACGTAGCGCTTCAGCGTCTTGATCCCCACAGCCTCGTCCACGAACTTGCGCCGACAGGCCTGCTCGCAGTAGCGCACACAGACCCGGCCGCAGGTGGCCGCCATCGGGTACTTCTGAAGCAGCACGCCCAGCGAGTTCTCGGGCTTTCCGTCGCGGATGTAGTCGATGTAGCGCGGCACGTTCACCTTGCTGGGGCAGGCCTCGATGCAGGGCGCGGTCATGTAGGCCATGCCGATCTGCGCCCGGATCGGCATGTGATCCGCGGTTTCCGCCTCCATCTTGTTTCGAAAGTTCCTCAACGCATCGAGCAGGGCCACGGCGCAGGTCTGCCCCAGCCCGCAGAGCGAAGTCTGCCGCATCTGCTCGCCCAGCATCTCGATGTCGTCGAAGCCCAGCGGGGACTCCAGGCCGCGGCGCATCTTATCCAGCGCATCGCGCACCAGCACGGTGCCCATCCGGCACGGGGTGCACGCGCCGCAGGATTGCTCGGCGGCTTTCTCCATGTAGTGAAACAGCGCATCGACCAGGCTGACCGTCTCGTCGAACACCAGAAACCCCCGGTCCCCGAAGAACGCCCGGATCGGGTTGCCGGCGTCAAACTCGTCGAAATCTGTGAGTTCCGGCAGGGTGGCCTGCGCCGCATCGGCCGATTGCCGGGAATCGTGCACCACGCCGTCCCAGACGCCATAGACGATGTGTGTCATGCGGGGTCCTCCTCTCGGGAAGCGAGGCGAGCCGAAACCGGATTGCCCCGGTACGGCGGTGCCGACGGGATGCGATGGAGCGTGGTGCGGTGAAAATCGTGCGCAGATCGAGCGCACGGCCATGGCGGCGGCCGTCGCGGTGGACGCATCGGCATGTCTGCGGTCATCGTCCTGTCGGACGCTGGACGCGCCCGCCCGATTACTGCGAGACAAGGCGCAGGGGATCTGGCCTTCCTCCTTCAGTCTCCGCCAATTTTGCGGTGTGTCGATCCGACCGCGTGTCGCATCGGGGTCACGGATCCGCGCCGGGGGACCGTTCTGCGTCCCCCGTCAACGCTCCGGCGGCGGCGGCACGCTCAGCCTCCGTCCGCGATGCAACATGGCCGGGAAGAGCGCGCTGCGACGTCACCCGGGCGGGCGCCGGTGAGAGGACTGCGACATGCTCCGCGATGTCCGCGGCCTCCCGTGGGTCGTGGGTCACCACCAGGGCGGCCGCGCGCCGGCGGTCCACGTGGTCCCGCGCGAGGGACTGCATCTGGCGGGCGAGCGGGCGGTCGAGGGCGCCAAAAGGCTCGTCGAGGAGCAGCAGGTCTGGCTCGATCACGAGCGCGCGGGCGAGGGCAACCCGTTGGCGCATCCCCCCCGAAAGTTGGCGGGGATATTTCCGAACGTCATCCCCCCGCAGCCCGACGGAGGCCAGCGCCGCCATCGCCCGGTCCCGCCGCTCCGCCGAAGCCAGCCGGTCCGCCTTCAGCGCGAAGGCGACGTTCGCCAATGCGGTCCGCCAGGGAAGGAGGCGCGGGTCCTGAAAGACGATCGCCGTCCGGCGGCCGGTGCGCAAGACGCGGCCCGAGGCCGGTTCGAGCAGCCCGGCGCCGATGGCGAGAAGCGTGCTTTTCCCGCAGCCGGACGGGCCCATCAACGCCGTCACGTGCCCGGCCAATACTTCGAGATCTATGCCGTCAAGGATTGGGTCCGCGCCGTAAGAGAAATGGACCCGTTCGAAGGCGAGAGCAGGCGCGGTCATGACGCGGTGCTTCGCGGATCTTCGCGCCAGAGGTCCATCCGGCGCTGGAGCCGCCGCACAAGGAGGTGATCCACGGTGATCAGGACGGCAACCACGACTACGATCCAGGCCATCGTCTCGGCGGTATCGACCCGTGCCCGTGCCGCGGCGAGCCCGTCCCCGATCCCGCCGGCCCCCGAGAGCAGTTCGGCCATCACGGACACCTTCCACGACATGGCGAGTGCGGTGGTGAGGGCGGGGAAGAGGTGGCTGGCCATGTGTGGTCCGTAGACGTCGAGCGCCATCGCGGAGGCAGGCGCACGGAACGCCCGGGCCATGCGCGCAAGGTCGCCGTCCAGGCTACATGCGCCCTGCGTCGCGGCGGCGAAGACCAGCGGGCCGGTCGCGACCGCCACGGTAAAGACGACGGCCCAACTCCCGCCGAACCAAAGCAGCGCCAGCACGACCCAGGCAATGGCCGGAATGCCGAGCAGGATCGTCGCGACGGGCTGAAGGGTGAGCCGTACCTCCTCCCGCAGGCCGGCGAGCGTGCCGGCGAAGATCCCCACGGCGGCACCTGCGAACCAGCCCAGACCGGCGTGACCGGCAGTGGCGGCGAGTGCCGGGCCGACAGTTCCGTCTCGCATCATGCGCAGAAGGGCCGAAGCCGTTTCGTCCAGCCCGGGCAGCACGAGCGGCCCGTAGAGACGGTGGCCGAGGGCCCAAAGCGCGAGCAGCAGCACGATCCCCAGCGACCCCCAGATCGCGCGCGCCCCTTTGCTGCGGCCCGCCGCCATGGTGCTAGCCCCAATAGAACGCGGGATCGGGCAACTTGCCGCCCACGATGCCCGGATCGAGGCGCATCAGGTTCTCGAAATAGACCTCGATATCCTCCCGCGCCTCTGCCGCCGACTGGACGTCGAGGTGCACGTACGGGATCGACTTCGCGATCACCGTGGCGGGAAGGGGAAGCGTTTCGCTGGCCAGTTGCCCGGCCGCCTCGGGATGATCGAGCACCCACGCCCCCGCATCGACGGTCGCGGCATGGACGGCCGCCACGACCTCCGGTTTCGCCTCCAGGAACTCAGGGTTCACGGCGAGCCCGACCTGCGGGATGCGCGGGCCGCGGCCGGTTTGCTGGCCGTAAACCTCGGTCACGTCGAAGGCGCGCCGGATCGGAATGCCGGTCTGTTTGGCCTTGAGGAGAGCCGCGGTGGCGGCTGGCTCGTGCAGGACCGCGACGTCCCCCCGCCCGGCGAGAAAGAGCGGCACCGCCTCGCCCGGGCTGCCAACATAGTCGAGCGATACATCCCGGTCGGGGTCGAGGCCGGACCATTTCAGCACCAGCCGGAACAGCAGGTCCGGCGCCTCGTTCTTGTTGGACAGAAGGACGGTTTTGCCGGCCAGATCCTCGATCTGCGTCACGTCCTCCGCGCGGGCCATGACGTAGAGCACGCCCCAGGTGACGACGTTGACCATCGTCGTGCCCGCGCCCCGGTTGAAGAAATTGGCTGCCGCGTAGGTGGATGTGCCAAACAGCTTGAAGCCGCCCGACGCGATCCCCGCGCGCATCTGATCGGTGCTTTTCCAGATATCGAACCGAGTGCCCGGCGCAACGGAGTCCAGTGCGCCGGAGGCGACGGCGCGCGCAAAGACGGCGGATGGGGTGGCGGGAATGCCCCAGATGGTCAGCGGGTCCGACGCTCGCGCTATTGCAGGCCCGAATGCCCATGGCAGGGCGCAGGACGCCGCTGCGAATGCGCCGCCGCGAAGAACGTCTCGCCTGCGAAACGGTGCTATGTGACAGGATGGCATGGGATGATCCTCCGCCGTCGATCCCGGGCTCCGCCGGGGAAGCGTCGCGGCCATGGACCGGGCCCGCTCTCTTCCGCCGCGGCGTCCTGTCGCCAAGTGAGGCCTGAACCGGCGCGCGCTGTCAACGCGGCACATCTGCGCCGCGGACGCGCCGAGTTGTCATGGCTCGCGGTGCTGCGGCTTGCTAGGATGCGCGGAAAGGACCGCCGCTCGGCGGCCAGCCGAGGAGCGGACGATGCTGAGGGATATGAACATGAATGCGCTGCGGCACTTCGAGGCCGTCGCGCGGCGCGGCCGGGTGTCCAAGGCGGCGGAAGAGCTGCGCGTCACGACCTCCGCCGTCAGTCAGCAGATCCGCTTGCTGGAGCAGCAGTTCGGCGTCCTCCTTTTCCGCCGCGAAAACCGCCGCCTGATCCCGACGGAGGAGGGCGAACGGCTTTACATCGCCACGTCGCAGGCATTTCGCATGGTGGCCGAGGTGCATTCGGCAATCGTGCGGCAGCGCCAGATGCGCCAGTTCATCATGCGCGTCAGCCCGTCATTCGGCGTCCGCTGGCTTGGGCCTCGGGTCAAGTCCTTCCTTGACCAGAACCCGGATTGGAGCGTGCGGGTGGACGCGACCCCGGAGTTCACCGACTTCGAGACGGAAATTGTCGACCTCGATCTGCGCTACGGCAGCGATCCGCGGTCGGGCATGCACGAGGTGTGCGTGATGCAGGATTTCATCTTGCCGATGTGCTCCCCGGCCTACCTGGAGACCCTGCGCGCCTTCAGCGACGACCCGATGGAGCAGCTTTGCCACGCCCAGCTCATCGACAGCGTCAAGACCTTCTACCGCTGGGACGTCTGGTTGAACCAGCGGGGCGGGGCGACCGTGCCCTCCGTCTACGCGCTCCGGTTCGACCGGTCCTCCATGGCGATTCAGCTCGCCGCGGACGGGGCAGGGGTGACGCTGGAGAGCGCCGTTCTGGCCTGGCGGGAGCTTGCCACCGGCGCGCTTGTGCCACTCTCCGACCGGCTCGATGTGATCGAGTTCTCCGGCTACCACGTGGTCTGCCCGCCGCGGCACACCAACCGGCGGATCGTGCGGCTTTTCACCGAGTGGATGCTGGAGGAGGGGGGACGCCACGAAGCGGAGGTGAGAACCTACCTGACGGACCGGGGCTGTCCGATTGTTCTGGAGGGCGGGCCGGCCCAGGATTGGGGGGGAGGAGAGGGGCCGGCCCGGCCCATGCCGCATGACGCTCAGTAGAGGGTCAGTGCGGGTACGAAGGAGATCAGCAACAGCACGCCCAGGGCCACCAGGTAGAAGGGCAGCAGCGCGCGCACCGTCTCGCCGATCCGGCATCGTGCGATGGCCGTGGAGATGAAGAGCGTCGTGCCCTTTGTCGGCGTGTAGAGCCCCACCGAGAGGTTGACCACCATCATCAGGCCAAGCTGAACCGGGTCCAGACCGATGGTCTGGCCGATGGTCACGAAGAGCGGTCCCAGCAGCAGCACGGCCGCCGGCAGGTCGAGGAAGGCCCCGACGACGATCATCACCAGGTTCAGCGCCAGGATGACCATCCACGGTTCGGAGAAGGTGGCTGCCACCCACGTCGCGAGCTCCTGCGGCACACGCTCGGCCGTCAGCACCCACTGAATGGTGGAGGAGGCCATGATGATGAACATGACCGCGCCCGTCATCATCGCCGTCTCCACCGCAGCGTCCCAGATGCCGCGCCAGTTGAGATCGCGATAGACGAGACCGCTGACGAGGAGCGCATAGGCCACGGCCATCACGCTGACCTCGGTCGGCGTGGCGATGCCGAAGCGCAGCGTTCCGATGACGAAGACCGGCATCAGGAGCGCGGGGATCGCCGTGAAGATCTGCGACCGGAAGGCGGCGAACCCCCCTGCAAGCGGCGAGCGCGGCAGGTTCTGCCGGTGGGCGACAAACCAGACGGTCGTGAACATCCCGATGCCCAGCATCAGCCCCGGCAGGATGCCGGCGACGAAGAGATCCACGATGGAAACGTTGGAGACCAGCCCGTAGAGGATGAGCGGGATCGACGGCGGGATCAGCACCGAGACGGTCGAGGAGGCGGAGTTGATCGCCGCCGCGAAGCCGGAGGGGTAGCCCTCCTTCTGCTGCACCGGGATGAGTGCATTGCCGAGGGCGGAGGCATCCGCCACCGCCGAACCGGAGACGCCGCCGAACATCACGGAGCCGATGATGGACACCTGGCCCATCCCGCCCTTGAAGTTGCCGACCAGCAGCCGGGCGATGTTGACGAGATACACCCCGAACTTGCCGGACATCATCAGGCTGCCCGCCATGATGAAGAACGGGATCGCGAGCATCGGGAAGCTCTGGGTGGGCGTGTAGAGGCGTTGGACGATCACGGCCATTGGCCGGCCTTCGAGGAAGAGCGCCGCGGCGACGCCGCCGAGCATGGCGTGAGCCACCGGGACGGAGAAGGCCAGCAGCAGGAAGAAGATCCAGATCAGGGGAGCGGTCATGGTCGGTTCCGATCAGCTCAGGCTGGCACGCTCGGGTCCGGCGTCGTGAATGTCTTCGCCCGCCAGAGCGCGAATGATGTCGACGAGGGCGATGATCGCCATGCCGATGAAGGCGTAGACGAGGCTCGAGTACCCCCAGATCTGCTTGATGCCGAGCGTCGAAAGCGCCTGAAACTTAGAGGCTTTCAAGATCGGCCAGCTCGATTCCAGAACGCTGAGCGAGATCACCACGATGGTGACGTTGACCGCTAGCAAAAGCAGGCGCCGGCTGTTTGGTGACAACATGTCCGGCATCAGCGTGATGGAGATGTTGCGCCCACGCGCAGCAGCGATGACGATGCCGCCGGCCACAAGCCAAGGTAGCAGCAACGCATGAATTTCATAGGCCCAGGCGATGCCGGAACCGAAAGCGTATCGCAAGATCACGTTCACGAGCAGCGCGCAGAACATGAACGCGAGACAAACGGCGGCGACGAGCCGGCCACTCCATTCCAGGAGCGTCGAGATCCCGACGACCCAGGAGAGGAGGGGGCGCGTGCGCCCCTTCCCGTCATGCGTCGGGGATGATGTGTCCCCGCGGTTCATTCCAGACCTGCAGCTTTTTTCAGGGCTGCGACCAGATCAGGATAGGTCTCCGCGTACTTGTCGTAAACCGAAGAGGTCGCTTTCTGATAGGCGGCCTTGTCGGCCTCCGCGAAGGTCGCGCCTTCCGCTTCCATCTTGGGTTGGAGCGCCGCGTCGCTGTCGGCCACGGCCTGGCGCTGCATCTTGCCGGCTTCCGCCGTCGCCTGAAGCGCGCAGTTCTGCGTTTCTTCATCCAGGCCGGACCACCAGGCGAGACCCGCGACGACCGGAGTCGTTTCATACTTGTGGCCGGTCATGGTGATGTAGGGCGTGATTTCGTGCAGCTTTGCCGTGTAGATGTTGACCAGCGGGTTTTCCTGCCCGTCGAAAACGCCGGACTGCAGCGCGGTGGGCAGTTCGGACCAGGCCAGCGGGGCCGGGGCGGCGCCGAGGGCCTCGAAGATGTCGACAGTCATCTGGTCCGGGGGCGTGCGGATTTTCATGCCGGCCAGATCGCCGGGCTCGGAAACCGTCTTGCTGACATGAGTGATGTTCCGGATGCCGTTGTCCCAGAAGCCGAGGATCTTCAGGCCGGCGTTCTGGGCACGCTCGTCGAGCATGGTGCCCACGTCGCCATCAAGCACTTCCCAGGCCGTCGGCAGGTCTTTGAACAGGAAGGGCAGGCCCAGAAGGCCGATCTCCGGCACGATTTGCGACATCGGGCCCTGGCTGTTGGCCGTAACCTGGATGACGCCCGCCGCGGCAGAGGTCAGCATTTCGGCGTCGTCGCCCATCGTCGCGGAGGGCGCGACGTTGACCGTGTGGGCCCCTCCGGAGCATTCAGTGAAGATCTCGGCCCACTTGTCGGCTGCCTCGAACCGCGGGTTGCCGGGGTTGGCGCCGTGGGCAAAGATCACTTCGTCGGCCTGCGCGGCCGCACCGGCCAGCATGGTTGCCCCCATCAGGGCGGTAATCAGGGAAATTTTCACGATTTTCTCCTCCAGAATGATGAGTGGTCAATACGGCGGTTCATCCGCCGACTACCGGGCCGCCGCGCCGTTCCTCCGTTGGCGGCGACCCGGAATTTCGGGGTCAGTGAATGAGGGAGCCCCCATTCACATCGACCTCGGTTCCCGTGCAATAGGCCGACAGATCCGAGGCGAGGAACAGGGCGCAACCGGCGACGTCGATGGCTTCGCCCGCGCGCCCCATCGGGATGCCCGCGAGCACCTGTTCCTTCATCTCCGGTGTCAGTTTGCCTTGTGTAATGTCGGTGGCAATGAAGCCCGGGCAGATCGCATTCACACGCACGTTATCGGGCGCGAGTTCACGTGCCGACGCCTTGGTCAGGCCGAGCACGCCGGCCTTGGCGGCGGAGTAGTGCGGGCCGCCGAAGATGCCGCCGCCGCGTTGGGCAGAGACCGACGAGAGGTTCACGATCGAGCCGCTTTTGCGCTGGCGCATGTGGGGCACGACGGCCTGGGTGCAATAGAGCGTGCCGCGCAGGCTGACATCGGTGACCGCCTCGTAGTTCTCGGGCTCGATTTCCATGAACTTGAGCGGCTGGGTGATGCCGGCGTTGTTCACGAGGATGTCGATCTGGCCCCATTTCTCGATCAGCGCATCCATGACCTGCTGCACCTGCGCCTTGTCGATGACGTTGCAGGCCATGCCCACGTGGTTCGGGCCGAGGTCGGCGGCGGCGGCTTCGGCCTGCGCCTGATCGAGGTCGAGGATGGCGACAGTGGCGCCATGCTCCGCAAACAGCTTAGCCGTTGCCTTGCCGAGGCCGCGCGCGGACGCGGCGCCGGTCACGACAGCGAACTTGCCATCAAGTAGTCCCATTGTAGTATCTCCGTTCTTCTGGGAGGGCGGTCAGAGCCAGCCCTTGATCTGAGTGGCCACGGCGCGGCGGCTGATGCCGTACATGTCGTGCAGGGTGGGCAGCGCGCCGGCTTCCAGGAACGCGTCGGGCAGCCCAATTTGGCGGAAAGTGGGCGTAACGCCCGCGGTCAGGCAGGCAGCGGCGATGGCCTCGCCCAGGCCGCCGATGCGGGTGTGGTTCTCCGCCACAACCAGAAGCCGGCCCTTGGACGCCTCCGCCAGGATGGTTTCGGTGTCGAGCGGCTTGATCGTCGGGCAGTGCAGGACTGCCACGTCGATGCCCTCGGCGGCAAGGTCGTCCGCCGCATCGAGCGCACGCATGGTCATTATACCGGAAGAGACGACAAGAACGTCCTTGCCCTCACGGATCATCTGCGCCTTGCCGAGCTTGAACTGGTAGTCCGGCTTGTGCTTCTGCAACACGTTGGCCACCTGGCCGCGCAAGAGGCGGGCATAGACCGGACCGTCATGGGCGACGAGTTCCGGCACCATCTGTGCCACGTCCGTCGCGTCGCAGGGGTCGACGATGGCCAGTCCGGGCAACCCGCGGAAGATCGCGATGTCCTCGGTCGCCTGGTGGCTGGGGCCGTAGCCGGAGGTCAGGCCGGGCAGGGCGCAGCAGATCTTCACCGGCAGGCCCTCTTCGGAGATCGCCTGACTGACGAAGTCATATGCCCGGCGGGAGGCGAAGACGGCATAGGTCGTCGCGAACGGGATGAACCCTTCGTGCGCCAGTCCGGCCGCGGCAGCCATGAGCTGCTGCTCGGCCATGCCCATCTGGTAGAACCGGTCGGGATGGGCCTTCGCAAAAACGTGCAGGTCGGTGTATTTCGACAGGTCCGCGGACAGGCCGACGATCCGCTCGTCCGTCTTCGCGAGGTCCGCCAAGGCGTTGCCGAAGGGCGCGGCGACGGTGTCGTACCCTTCTGCTTCGAGCGAGGCGATCATGGCGGAGGTGGCCTGCTGCCCTTCCGGCACGGTGCGGGGTTGGTACTTGCGGGCGCGGGATGCGACGCTCATTTGGGGGCCTCCTCGTCGAGCACGGCCAGTGCCTTCTGCCACTCGTCGGCTTCAACCCGAACGAAGTGGGTGATTTCGCGGCTTTCGAGAAAGGGCACGCCCTTGCACATCACCGTGTCGCAGATGATGACGCGCGGCTGCGGCTTGTCGTGACCGCGGGCGGCGTCAAAGGCGGCGACCAGCGCATCGATATCGTTGCCGTCAACCCGCTGAACGAACCAGCCGAAGGCCTCGAACTTCTTGTCGACCGGCTCGGACGACAGCATCCGGGTCGAGGCGCCGTCCGCCTGTTGGTTGTTGAAGTCGACGATGCAGATCAGGTTGTCGAGCCCGTGGTGCGCGGCGCTCATCGCCGCCTCCCAGGTCGAGCCCTCGCCCAGTTCGCCATCGGACATCAGGTTGAAGACCAGCGCCGAACTGCCCTTCCGCTTCAGGCCCATGGCGCGGCCCACCGCAATGCCCAGGCCCAGGCCCAGCGATCCGCCGCTCATTTCCATCCCCGGGGTGTAGGAGGCCATGCCCGACATGGGCATCCGGCTGTCGTCCATCCCGTAGGTCGGCAGTTCTTCTTCGGGAAGAATGCCCGCTTCAATCAGCGCGGCATAGAATGCGATGGCATAATGCCCGATGGACAGCAGGTACCGGTCGCGCCCTTCCCATTCCGGATCTTCGGGACGGTACTCTGCGGCGTGGAAGAAGGAGACGGCGAGAACATCGGCCACCCCGAGCGCCTGGCCAACATACCCCTGGCCTTGCACTTCGCCCATCTGGATGGCTTTGCGGCGGATGTTGTAGGCGCGACGCGCCAATGAGACGTTCGACCGCCGGTCGGACGATAAACCGATATTCATGTGACCTCCCGTGAGACGCGCTCTCTTGCGTCTGGTGGGCCACACCCTGCGCCATTCGGATCGGAAGTTATACAAACCAGAATTATAACACTGTGTAGGAGAGCTTAATTTCTACCGCTCGGGAATTTTGCTTTTGTCTTGCGCGCCCACCCGGTCGTTCGGGCAGGGCACAGGACATTCGGAGGCGTCCCAAAATGGTGCACCCCGAAACCGCAAGATCCTAAGGGAGGAAACGTCATGCGCCTTGGTCTGGGAAGCTACGCCTATCGCTGGTCCATCGGGATAAAGGATCAGGTGCCGGCCAACCCGAAGACACCGTTCGACCTGCTGGACGCGGCACAGGCGCTTGGGCTGGACCTGATCCAGTACGCCGACAACATGCCGCTTGACCGCCTGTCGCCGGAAGAGCTCGAGCGCCTCGCCGCCACGGCCCGGGAAAAGGGCATCACGCTTGAGGTCGGCACCCAGTGCTTCAATGCCGAAGAGGTCTCCCGCTATCTGGGGATCTGCCGCGTCATCGGATCGAAGATCATGCGCGTGGCGCTGGATGCTGCCGACGCCGAGATGCCTGTGTCGGAGCTGGCGCAACAACTGCGCCCGCTGGTGGAGGATGCAAAGTCCGCCGGCATCCGGATCGCCATCGAGAACCACTTCAACTATCCCTCGCCGCGGATGGTTGAGTTGCTGGACACGGTAAACGACCCCGCGCTCGGTGTCTGCCTGGACGTCGCGAACTCGATCTGCGCCAAGGAATGGCCGGAAGAAACCATCGCGATGCTCGCGCCTTACACGATCAACCTGCACCTGAAGGACTACGTGATCGAGCCTGATCCCTACGGGGTGGGCTTCCGTATCCGCGGCGTGCCGCTGGGTGAGGGGCGGGCGGACATTCCGTGGATTCTCGACCAACTGGCCCATTGCCCGGACGACATGAGTGTGATTGTGGAGCATTGGCTGCCGCTCGGCGCGACGCTGGAGGAAACGATTGCCCAGGAACAGCCCTGGCTGGAGCGCACGGTCGCAGCGGCCCGCAACTACCTGAACGGGCGCTGAAACGCCCCGCCCCGTCTGAATAAACGAGGAGGAGAGAGATGTCTGAGACCCGGGATCACGCGACGAAGAAGCTGATGAATTCGCCTGAGGCGATCATTCCCGAGATGATCGAGGGGATGCTGTCGGCGCATCCGGACCTTTTGCGGCTGGAGGGCGAGACGGGCCGGGCCGTTGTGGCGGTGGATGGGCCGCGCGACGGGAAGGTGGGCATCGTCGTGGGTGGCGGTTCCGGTCACGAGCCGGCGTTTGCGGGCTACGTGGGCCGTGGGCTGGCGGATGCGGCGGCGGTCGGCAACGTCTTTGCCTCGCCGAGCCCGGAGCACATCAAGGAGGCCGCGATGGCCGCCGACGGCGGCGCGGGCGTGGTCTTTCTTTACGGAAACTACACCGGTGACGTGCTGAACTTCGACATGGCGGCGGAGGAATGCGCCGAGATCGGCATCGACGTCCGCTCGGTCGCGGTGATCGACGACGTGGCCTCCGCACCGCCGGAACGGGCGGGCGAACGGCGTGGCATCGCGGGCGACTTCTTCGTCTTCAAGGTGGCCGGCGCCGCCGCGGACATGGGGCTCTCCCTGTTCGAGGTGGAGGCCGCCGCCCGCCGCGCCAATGCCGCGACGCTCTCCATGGGCGTGGCGCTCTCGGCCTGTTCGATGCCGCAGACGCTCAAGCCCAACTTCGAGATCGGCGACGACGAGATGGAAATCGGCATGGGCCTGCACGGCGAACCCGGCATGCGCCGCGCCAAGGTCGATACCGCCGACAGCGTCACCGACGAGATGATGGAGAAGATCCTGGGCGAGATGCCCCTCGCGGCGGGCGACGAGGTCGCGGTGCTGGTCAACGGGCTGGGCTCCACCGGCCCGATGGAGCTCTACCTGGTCCACCGCCGGGTGGCGCAGATCCTGGCCGAACGGCAGGTGACGATCCACCACAGCTGGGTCGGCGAATACTGCACCTCGCTGGAGATGGCCGGCGCCTCGGTGACGCTGATGAAGCTCGACACGGACCTCAAGCGCCTCCTCGACCACCCCTGCCGGACGCCCGCGCTCACCGTCGGCGCCCCGCCCGCACCGGTCGCCGGCGCCACCCGCACGGCCCGCGACTACGCCGCCGCCGCCCGCGCCGAGAGCGTCGACCGCGCTAGCCTGGAGGCCGGCGGCACGGTCACGCCGGAACTCTTCCGGGCGATGATGCAGGCCGCCGGCGAGGCGATCGCCCGTGAGAAGGACCACCTGAGCGAACTCGACGGGGTGATCGGCGACGGCGACCACGGGGTGACGATGGACATCGGCTGGACCGCGGTGCGCGCCGAACTCGCCGCCGCCACACCCGAGGACACCATCAGCCAGACCTGCACCCGGGCGGCCAAGGCGTTCCTCGACGCTGTCGGCGCCTCCTCCGGGCCGCTCTACGCCACCGCCTTCAACACCGCCGGCAAGGCGGTGGCCGACCGGCTCAACCTCGACGCGGAGGCCACCGCGGCCTGGGTCGAGGGGATGCTGGACGGCATCCTGAGCCGCGGCGGCGCGGCCCCCGGCGACAAGACCATGATCGACGCCTGGAAACCCGCCGCCGAAGCCGCCCGCAAGGCGGCCAAAGACGGGGCGGACGCCCTGGGCGTGCTTCAGGCGGCCGCCGAGGGCGCAAAGGCCGGCGCGGAGGCCACCCGCGACATGGAAAGCCGCCGCGGCCGCTCCAAAAAGCTCGGCACCCGCTCCATCGGCCACGTCGACCCCGGCGCCGCTTCCACCCACGTGGTGCTCGCCGCCATGACCGAGGCGCTCGCCACCGGCACCGCCTGACCCAACCCACCGCGGCGCCCGCCCCCCCAAGGCGGCCGCCGCACCCCTCAACACCCCCAAGCCACCCCGCCC
>NZ_FOLG01000044.1 GCF_900112335.1 Tropicimonas isoalkanivorans | reverse complement strand
ATCCGTCAGCCAGAAAAGATCAGACATGTTCACCGCTCGGTTTTCGGACCGTGAATCACGCCCCTACCCGGAAATCAATGGGTCCTGACCCTAGAGGCCGTTGACCTTCTTTTCTCTCCATCCAGCTCTTTCAACGTTTCCGAGACAGACTACTGGATGAGGGAAACCGCTACCAGTTTTACGATCGAGGCGGTAGTCCGCATAGGAGATGAGATCGATATCAACACCCAGCCAAACATGGCCTATCCTTGGCATTGGGATGGGAAGGAAGCCGTTGCTCCAAACAATGATGAAGAGAACGGCGAGAACGACGAGGTTTATATATTTCGGTTTACAGCAAACGATCAGCAAGAAACCTTGTGGGAAATCGTTCAGCCTGACGGAAACACGATCCGTTTTTCCGTAGGGCTCCGAAGACAGATCGGATTAGTTTCTCTCCCAAGTGATGACCGAAACGATAAGGACCTCAGATTGGTCTACGGGTCTGCTCTGGATCGACATATTGGCGATCCGTCCTTGCGCTCCCGCATAGGAAAGCAGGTCGCCGACATCAATCTTCAGGACGAACTTTCGGACGAGGCAAAGGAAGCGCTCGCGGCGCTTGATGCCAAGTTCGGAGAAAAAGCCCTACCTGGTGGTGTGTCGATCGGATTGACGAGTTCCAGGGGCGTATCGATCGGTGCACTTGTCTGTTTGCTGGCCCAGAAGTCTGAGGACACACAACTTCCGCTATCGAGCTGGGGAGCCGGAACTAGGCGTCTGGCCAGCCTTGAAATCGGGGCTGCCAATACCAATGCGCCCTCTTTCATCACCGTAGATGAGATAGAACGCGGGCTTGAGCCATATCGTCTACGACAGTTCCTCGCCGATCTTATCGGGCAAGACGGCCAGAAGTTCGTTACGACGCACAGCCCAATTGCGATAGCCGCAGCGCCAGAAGCACACTTGTGGTACATGGACAGTTCCGGTCGCCTGGGCTCACTCCCGTCTGAGTTAGTTGGCAAACAGCAAAAAAACGACCCTGAAACGTTCTTATCACGTGTCGCGGTGATAGCTGAAGGCGTCACGGAAGTGGGCTTTCTTAATCACATCCTAGAATTGGCCCTGGGGTGTGCTCCGTTGGATCATGGAATTCGTGTCTGCAACGGACAAGGCAACGATCACACAGGAAAACTGCTCAAAGCTCTTGATGAGGCTGGGCTCACGTTTGCTGGCCTGGCCGACAATGAAGGCGTCAAGGTCGGGAACTGGGCGGCGTTAAAAGGAAAGATGGGAGACCTTCTCCTCCAGTGGGAAGAAGGCTGCACTGAAGAAGCGGTCATCTCTGCTATTCCTGACGATCAAATTCCCGCGCTTATCGGCCTCGAAGGTGAAAATATGACCGGCAATCGCCTTCAGCACTTGAAAGTTCGCGCCGGAGCCAAAGAACGGACTCTGGACAGCATCAACGCGGCCTTGGTCGGCTCCGGAAAAAATCTAAAACGGCTTGTTATTGAAGCGGCGAGCGGTAGCTCGGACGGCGCACCGGAAGGTGAGGGAAAAGCTTGGAAGAGCCATTCGTCCAGTTGGTTCAAGTCTGAGTCCGGTGGCGCTGAACTTGCTCAAAAGGCGATTTCGCTTGGTGGATGGCATGATCTCTCAGCGCGTTTGCTCCCTCTGATCGCAGCCATACTGGCCTCTGTTGGTCTCACCGTTGCCGAAAATTTCCCGGATGTCTGATCATTCCGTATTCAATTTGCTCCGGAGCGATGAACCACTCGTCGTGATTGAAGCGCCTGCGGGGTGTGGCAAGACCTATCAGGGCGCTGAATATGCCCATGATATTGCACCGACGCTCGGCAATGCTCGGATGCTAATTTTGACGCATACCAATGCGGCATGCGACGTATTCGAAGAGCGTACCCGGGGCATCTCTCGCAATGCCGTTGAGATCAGAACCATAGACGCGATGATTTGCGAGATCGCCGCCGTATATCACAAGGTGCTAGACCTTCCGCCGGACCCGACCGTTTGGGCCTATACGCACAACGGTTTCTCAGATGTCGCGGCCCGTGTCGCGGTATTTCTCAAAAAAAATCAAGCGGTTCCGGCAGCACTGGCACGCCGCTATCCGATCATTGTTTGCGACGAGCACCAGGACGCCTCGCCGGATCATCACCAAATTATCATGGCTATACATGGGCAAGGCGCGAAACTGCGCATCTTCGGTGATCGAATGCAGAGCATTTATGAGAGCAAAGCCAAGGCGGCCGAACAGCACCGAGCACGTTGGGAAGCTCTGGTGGCTAGCGCGGCACATGATGAGCTGGATCACCCGCATCGCTGGACCAAAGACGCGGAAGGTTGTTCGGAACTGGGTGAATGGGTGCTGAGTGCTCGCGAGACCCTTTTGGCCAACGAGCCGCTCGATTTGACTTCGGCTCTCCCAGCTTCCGTCAAAGTGATTGTTGCTGAGAATACTTCCCCCGCCCGCGGCGGATACCGTGTTGGCTGGCCACAACGAAAACCCTTGGATGACCACCTGAATGGTCACGAAGAGCTTTTTGTTCTTGCCAGCAGTAATGAGCTGGTGCGCAGTTTGCGATCATTCTGGAACCGGAAGGTTCCGATCTGGGAAGGCCATACGCGCGACGCACTGTCAATCTTATTAACAGACATTCAGTCCGTCGATGGCAACGCAGTCAGGGCTGCGGAAGCGCTTACGAGGTTCATGTCTTCTATTGCAAAGGGCTTCACTTCTTCAACGCACGGCAACATTTTGAAAGATGAAATTGAATGCAATTGCGGTAAAGCCCGAAAAGGTAAACCCGGAAACATACAAGGTCTAGCCAGGATGCTGCTGGCCGAGCCCAACCACTTAGGCATTTCGACAGCGATCGCCGCGATTGATCAATTCATCAAAAGCTCCGCCGCAGGTTTTTCTGACGTAAAGGTCGATCTCAAGCGCGAGTTCCGGGAAGCGCAAAGGCTTGCACAGTATGAAGACGCCTCCCAAGGACTCTGTTGTGCAATTCAGGTGACGGCCAAGCTTCCCCTTTCCCCGGACAGACTTATCCCACAGCCTCTGTGACAGGTATGCCAAGCGCGG
>NZ_FOLG01000036.1 GCF_900112335.1 Tropicimonas isoalkanivorans | reverse complement strand
AAGGGTGGGACAGCAAGGAACGCTCACCCGAACCTGGGCGGAGCGTGGAACCCGCCCCCGCGCACCGCGCGACACCCGCTACGAATGGGCCTACATCTTCGGTGCGGTCTGCCCGGCGCGGGCGGCAACCGCGGCGCTGGTCATGCCCCGCGCCGATACCTCGGCCATGAACGCCCATCTCATCGAAATCTCAAAGACCGTCGCCCCAGGCGCTCATGCCGTGCTGGTGATGGACGGCGCTGGCTGGCATGGATCCACGGCGCTGCACATCCCGGACAACATTACCATCGTGACGCTTCCGCCCTACGCCCCCGAATTGAACCCGGTCGAGAACATCTGGGCCTATCTCCGGGCAAACCGCCTCGCCATCTCGGTCTTTGACACCTACGAAGACATAGTCGACCGATGTTGCGACGCATGGAACTTCTTCGCGAACGATCCCGAACGAGTCCGATCAATCACAGCGCGCGACTATGCAAAAGCGGTCAGCGCTTAGGGCCGTTGGTATAAGGCATGACATGCCCGCGGCCGGTCGCTAGAACGCCATGGCGGCGTTCACGGCCTTCTGCCAGCCCTTGTAGAGGTGCTCGGCTTCCGCCTCGTCCATCTTCGGTTCGAACAGCCGGTCGACGCCGAAATTGCGGGAAATCTCGCTGCGGTCTGTCCAGAACTTGACGGCCAGCCCGGCCAGATAGGCCGCGCCGAGCGCCGTCGTCTCGATCACGATCGGGCGTTCCACCGCCACCTGCAGCAGGTTGGCCTGGATCTGCAGCATCAGGTCGTTGGCAACGGCACCGCCGTCCACGCGCAGTTTCTGCAGGGCGATGCCGGAATCGGCCTCCATCGCCGACAGGACATCCTTGGTCTGGTAGCAGAGCGATTCGAGCGTGGCGCGCACGAAATGTTCCTTGGTGGTGCCGCGGGTCAGCCCAAAGAAGGCGCCGCGCACGTCGGAATTCCAGTAAGGCGCCCCGAGGCCGACGAAAGCCGGCACCATGTAGACCCCGTCCGTGCCCTGCACGCGGGTGGCGTAAAGCTCGCTGTCCTTGGCATCGCGGAACATCCTGAGGCCGTCGCGCAGCCACTGGATCGCCGAGCCGGCCACGAAGATCGAGCCTTCGAGCGCATATTCCACCTTGCCGTCGATGCCCCAGGCGATGGTCGTGAGCAGGCCGTTCCTGGAGGCCACGGGCGTTTCGCCGGTGTTCATCAGCATGAAGCAACCGGTGCCATAGGTGTTCTTGGCCATGCCGGTTTCGAAACATGCCTGCCCGAACAGCGCCGCCTGCTGGTCACCGGCCATGCCGGCAATCGGAATCTCCATCCCCTGGAAGGCGTCGGGCGCAGTGGTGCCATAGACCTCGGACGAGGGCCGGACCTCGGGCAGCATGGATTTCGGCACCGTCAGATGCGCCAGCAGTTCTTCGTCCCAGCACAGGTCGTGGATGTTGTACATCAACGTGCGGGCGGCGTTGGAATAGTCGGTCACATGCACGCTGCCGCCGGTGAGCTTCCAGACCAGCCAGCTGTCGATGGTGCCGAACAGCAGATCGCCGCGTTCGGCCTTCTCGCGCGCGCCTTCGACGTTGTCGAGGATCCATTTGACCTTGGTGCCGGAGAAATAGGCGTCGATCAGAAGCCCGGTCTTCTCGCGGAACAGCGGATCGAGCCCCTGCTTCTTCAGCGCTTCGCAGATATCGGCGGTCTGGCGCGATTGCCAGACCAGCGCGTTATGCACCGGCCGGCCCGTCGTCTTGTCCCAGACCACGGTGGTCTCGCGCTGATTGGTGATCCCGATTGCGGCGATCATGTCTTCGCTGATGTCCGGGCTGGCGAGGGCTTCGGCCACCACCGACTGGACCGAGGACCAGATCTCCATGGCGTCGTGTTCAACCCAGCTCGGCTTGGGAAAGAACTGGGTGAACTCCTTCTGGGTCACCTTGACGATCTTTCCCTCCCTGTCGAAGAAGATCGCGCGGGAACTGGTCGTGCCCTGGTCGATGGCGAGAACGTATCTTTTCTGCATTGGTTCCTCTTCCCTGAAAGGACCGGGCGGGATCGCTGTCGCGTGACGCCCGATCTGTCCGAGTCTTCACGTGTTCCGTCGGCTGTGGTCAGCCAGCGAGCAGCTTGTAGAGCGTTGCGCCGGCGATCCCGCCGCAGATCGGCGCGACGACCGGGATCCAGGCATAGGACCAGCCACTGGCGCCCTTGCCGGCGATCGGCAGCACCGCATGTGCGATCCGTGGGCCGAGATCGCGGGCGGGATTGATCGCATAGCCGGTCGGACCGCCGAGCGACAGGCCGATGGCCGCGATGTAGAAGCCCACGATCAGCGGGTTGAGGCCGTCGGCGAAGGAATTGACGCCGATCCCGAGCAGGATGAACAACAGCACCGCGGTGCCGATGAACTCTGCCAGGAAGTTGGCGGCCACGTTCGGGATCGCCGGCATGGTCGAGAATACGGCGAGTTTGGTGCCGGTATCTTCGGTAGCCTTCCAGTGTGGCAGATAGACCAGATAGCACAGAACGGCCCCGAGGAAACCGCCGACCATTTGGCCGCCGATGTAGACCGGCACCAGCGACCAGTCTATGGCGCCGACCGAGGCCAGGCCGATGGTCACGGCGGGGTTGATGTGGGCGCCGGTATATTTGCCCGCGACATAGACCCCGAAGGCAACGGCAAAGCCCCAGCCGAGCGCAACCACGATCCAGCCGCCGCCCTGGCCCTTGGATTTCGCGAGGGCGATGTTCGCCACGCACCCGCATCCGAACAGCGTCAGTATCAGGGTTCCGACGAGTTCACCCAGAAAGTAGCCCATTGTGCCTCCCATTTTGCAACAGGGTTTGAAGATCATGTCCGGGGCGCAGCCCGGTAATGATGCTGGCGCTGACGGGGGAATGGGGGTTCTCTCGTGGGCGCTGGAGTCTCTCATACGCCCATGGCGAGCAAATTCCAACACGATTATTTTCATGTGAACGCTCACACATGACATTTTTTTTCGCACTTCCTGTGTCCATGGCCTCGCCGCCGCAGGTGCGGAGGCGTCGCGCGGGCGACTGAATGGTCGCCCTGATGTCACTCCGGGGAGGAGACACGCGGCGGGTCTTCGGTGTGCGCAACGGTGGGTGCGTCAAGTATTTCATGTTTTATAACAGTATATTGTATATGGCAGCATGCAGGGGGCATGCCGGTTGCCGGGTTCTCAGTGCCCGAGTACGATGCCTTGCGCGGGTAGCGACAGCCAGAGGGGTGGTGCTTCGGGTCAACTTGCGGGCTTGCGAGATCGAAGGTTCGAAAAGTTCCCTTAAGCCGCCAGAATTTTCACTTGAAAATTCCTCGGCCATTGGCGTAAGGTCTCCAGGTGCAAGGAGCCGCCGTTTCCGGGACCGCCCGAAACCGGCGGGGGGCAGGTTGCCCCGTTCTCCGACTGTCAGCGGGGCATTGCAATGAGATCAGAAACCCTTTCCCGCCTGCGCGGCGACGGCCCCTTCGACGTTCTTGTAATCGGGGGCGGTGCCACCGGATGCGGGATCGCCGTCGATGCGGCAACGCGCGGCCTGCGCACGGCATTGGTGGAGCGGCACGATTTCGCCGAAGGCACGAGCAGCCGCAGCACCAAGCTTGTCCATGGCGGCGTGCGCTACCTCGAAGCCGCGGTCAAGCGGCTCGACCGCGACCAGTACAAGCTGGTGCGCGATGCGCTGCACGAGCGCGGCGCCTTCCTGCACAACGCACCGCATCTGTCGCGGCCGCTGCCGCTGATTACCCCGATCTATTCCTGGTGGCAGGTTCCCTATGTCTTTGCCGGGCTGAAGATGTACGATCTGCTGTCGGGTAAGATGAATATCGGCCATAGCAAGCTGATCTCGGCCAAGGTGGCCAAGCAGCGCTTTCCAATGCTGAAATCCAAAGGCCTCAAGGCCTGCGTGCTCTATTATGACGGGCAGTTCGTCGATGTCAGGATGGCGACCACGCTGGCCATGACCGCCGAGCGCGCCGGCGCGGTGGTGGCCAACCACGTGACGGTCAGCGCGCTCGTTCACGACGATGCGGGCAAGCTTGCCGGCGCGACGGTGACCGACAGCCTGACCGGCGAGAGCTGGGAGGTCGCCGCGAAGACGGTGATCAACGCCACCGGCCCCTTTGCCGACGCCATCCGCAAGATGGACGATCCTGTCGCCCAGCCGATCCTCAAGGTCAGTTCGGGCGTCCACATCCTGCTCGACGGCAGTTTCGTGCCGCCGGACGGCGGCATCCTGATCCCGCAGACCGATGACGGCCGCGTGTTGTTCATCCTTCCCTGGGAAGGGCAGGCGATCGTGGGCACGACGGATACCGAATGCAGCGTGGTCGAACATCCAGAAGTGACGGAGGCCGATATCACCTATCTTCTGGATTACGTCCGGCGCTACTTCGACATTTCCGTCGGGCCGGATGACGTCCGGTCGGCCTGGGCCGGCATCCGGCCGCTGGTCTTCGATCCGGATGCGAAGGATACCGCCACGCTGGCGCGGGATCATATCATTCTCGAGGACCCCTCCGGCCTGATCACGATCTCGGGCGGCAAGTGGACGACCTACCGGCTGATGGCCGAACAGGCGGTCGACCGGGCGGTCAGGGCCGGCGGATTCGAGGCGGCAGGCAAGAGCCGCACTCACGACAAGAAGCTTCTGGGCGGCGAGGCCTATCGGGCCGACGGCGCGGCGGTACTGTCCGACAGCTTCGGTCTGGACGAGGACGTCGCTGCGCATCTGAATCATTCCTACGGCGACAGGGCGGCGGAAGTGGCGGTGCTGGGCCGCGACAACCAGCTTCTCGGCCGGCTGGCGGCGGGCCATCCCTATATCGAGGCCGAGGCGCTGTTCGCGGTGCGCAACGAAGCGGCGGTGCGGGCCATCGACGTCATCGCGCGACGCATGACGCTGGCACTGGTGGACAAGGTCGCCGCCCTCGTCGCGGTGCCGCGGGTGATCGAGATAATCGCTCCCGAACTCGGCTGGGACGGCGCGCGCCGCGCCAGAGAGGCGGCTCTGGCCAACGAACGCCTGACCGGCGCGCTGTAGCGCCGGCCGGGGCAGGGGCCGTGCGCGCGCCCCCCCCCCCCCCCGCGGGACACGTCTGGTCCCGTGCGCGCGGCAGGGGCCGCCCCGCTGTCGGCCGTCCGCGGCTTGACATCGCGGGGCGGCGGTTGCTCATTGAGGGCGGGCGGGTCCCGGCAAGGGCGGGCCGTCCGCTGCCTCGGGCCTCGGCCCGGTCATTGTGACAGGTTTAGGATGGGGAACAGGCCGCTGCCCTCGGCTTTCAACAAGCGACAGGATCAGATCGTCGAGCTGGCGCGGTCCGAAGGTTATGTCGAGATCGACGATCTCGCCGCCACTCTGGACGTGACACCGCAGACGATCCGGCGCGACATCAATGCCCTGTGCGATCTGGGCATCCTGCGGCGCTATCACGGCGGGGCCAGCCTGATCACCAACAGCCGGAACCAGGAGTACAGCAGCCGCCGCGAGTTGATGCGGGCGGAAAAGGTCATGATCGGCCGGACGGTGGCGGCCCATATTCCCGACGGCGCATCGCTGTTTCTCAATATCGGGACGACGACCGAGGCCGTGGCCGAGGCGCTTCTCGATCACAAGGCGCTGCGGGTGGTCACGAACAACATCAACGTCGCCACGCTGCTCAGTCAGCGCGAGGATTTCGACGTCAGCATTGCCGGCGGCACGGTCCGGCCGCACGACCTGGCCGTCGTCGGCGAGGCCACCATCGACTTCATCAACCAGTTCAAGGTCGATTTCGGCGTCATCGGCATTTCCGGCATTGACGAGGATGGTACGCTGCTGGATTTCGACTATCGCGAGATCCAGATCGCCAGGGCCATCGTCGCCAATTCCCGAACCGTCTTCCTGGCCACCGACCATACCAAGTTCGGGCGCCGGGCGATGGTCAGGCTCGGGCACCTGTCCGACCTCGACGCGCTGTTCATCGACGCGCTGCCGCCACCGCCCTTTGACGCGCTCCTCGCCGATAGCGCCATCTCTGTCCACGTTGCCTTGAAGGCGGAAAAGACATAGCGCTCGCACCGAGCGCCCGAGCCATCCGGCCTTGACGCCGTGAGGGGGTCCTGACCCTCCAGGTGCCCGAACTGCCCCGACCGACAACGGCGCGGGAAGACCCGCGCCTCGGCTGTTCGAGAAGATTGCGGCCGATTGCGCCGCACGGCATGTCGTGCTCGTCAAGGCGACAACCGCTTTGCGCGCCGTCTCCATCGTGAGGAACCGCAGGCCGGACAGGTTGAAGCTGCGCATAAGCCACTTGTTCAACTCGTCCTCGCCGGCACAGGCGTGCCGCGTGTATTCCGCCCAGAGCGTGCGGGTCTGCTCGATCTTCGCGAAGCTCGCCACGCCGGGCCGCTTGCCGTAGTGGCGACCGGGAAGCCCCGGACCTCTCCGAAGGCTGGCGCTCTTATGGCGTCGGGTGGGACAGTATCCCCGGCTCTCGTTTCCCGGAAGGGCCGGGATCACAGCCATGCGCTGAAGAAACGTGGGAAAAAACGCATTCATGCCGGCGCCGATTTGCACAGCAGCGCCTGTCTGCACCGACACCCCACGGGCAGCTGAGATTACATCTGCGGGTCCATCTCGCGGGCCTTGTCCCGCAGAAGGTACTTCTGGACCTTGCCGGTCGAAGTCTTAGGGAGGTCCCCGAAGATGATGCATTTCGGCGCCTTGAAATGCGCCATGTTCTGCCGACAGAAGGCGATCAGGTCCGGTTCGCTTACCGCCGTGCCGGCTTTCAGGGTGACGAAGGCGCAGGGGGTCTCGCCCCAGCGTTCGTGGGGGCGGGCGACGACAGCGGCTTCCAGCACATCCGGATGCTTGTAGAGCACGTCCTCCACCTCGATCGAAGAGATGTTCTCGCCGCCCGAGATGATGATGTCCTTCAGGCGGTCCTTGATCTCGATGTAGCCGTCCGGGTGCATCACGCCGAGGTCGCCGCTCGCGAACCAGCCGCCTTCGAAGGCAGTGTCGGTCGCGGTCGGGTTCTTGAGATAGCCCTTCATCACGTTGTTGCCGCGCATGAAGATCTCGCCGATGGTCGATCCGTCGCTCGGTACGGGCTCCAGCGTCTTCGCGTCGGCGACCATCAATCCGGTCGAGGTGAGATTGCGGACCCCCTGCCGCGCCTTCAGCCGCGCCCGTTCGGCCGGGCCCTGGGTATCCCATTCGCTGTGCCATTCGCAGAACACCGCCGGTCCGTAGGTCTCGGTCAGGCCGTAGCCGTGGTTCACGTCGAACCCGAGCGCCTCCATCTTCTCCAGGATTGCGGCGGGGGGCGGGGCGCCGCCGGTCAGCACCTTGATACCCTTCTGCAAGCCGTCCTTCATGTGTGCCGGCGCGTGGACCAGCAGCGCCAGAACGACGCTCGCACCGCAGAAATGCGTGACATTCTCCTGACGCATCAGTTCGAAGATGGGTTCGTCGCGTACCGCGCGCAGACAGACCGACGTCCCCGAAACCGCGGCCAGCGTCCAGGGGAAGCACCAGCCGTTGCAGTGGAACATCGGCAGCGTCCAGAGATAGACCGGCTGCCCGGTCATATCGAGCGTGGTGATATTGGCCAGGGCGTTCAGATGGGCGCCGCGGTGGTGATAGACCACGCCCTTGGGGTTGCCGGTGGTGCCGGAGGTGTAGTTGAGGCTGATCGCGTCCCACTCGTTGTCGGGCAAGACCCAGGCGAACGCCGGGTCGCCCTGCGCGAGGAAGTCGTTATAGGTGGTCCTGCCGATCAGCTGTCCGCCCTCGTAGGTCGGGTCCTCGATGTCGATCACCAGGCAATCGCGGTTGCCCGCGATGTGCAGCGCCCGTTCCGCAACCTCGGAGAATTCCGGGTCGACCAGCAGCACCTTGGCCTCCGCGTGGTTCAGGATGAAGCCCACCGCTTCGGCATCGAGCCTGGTGTTGATGGTGTTCAGAACCGCGCCGGCCATCGGCACGGCGAAATGCGCCTCGAACATCTCCGGGGGTGTTGTCACGTTAATCAGTATCCGGCTGAAGATGGTTTGTTGGGTGGAAAGTTAAACAAGCCCGGCGGCGGTCTTCCAGATGTCGAATGCTTCCAGTCGATGAAATCGGATGGCCATGGCAGTGCGGCGGCGGGATGGAACGGAAAAGCAATTTCGGGTTGGCGAATGAATGGAAACAAATCGCTGCAATCCGCCAGGCGAGCGAAATCCTTGCATGCAGCGTTCGCGTTTCCTGAACGGCAGGTGACTGTTTTCAGCCCGGTTATTCAGACCTTTATGGGAACGGTGTTCCAGTCCCGGTGCGACGTCACGTTTCGCGGCTCCATAGGACCGCAGCTTGTCGGTGACGATCCGCTT
>NZ_FOLG01000034.1 GCF_900112335.1 Tropicimonas isoalkanivorans | reverse complement strand
CGTCGTCTGCTCGCCGTGATCAGCGGCCAAGCCGACCATCATCTGGGCAAAGATGCCTTTATCGCTCCAACGCTTCCAACGGTTGTAGAGCGTTTTGTGCGGGCCATATTCCCTCGGCGCATCTCGCCATCGTAAGCCATTGCGATTGATGAAGATAATCCCGCTCAAAACACGCTTGTCATCGACGCGAGGCTTGCCATGGGACTTTGGGAAGAAAGGCTCAAGACGCGCCATCTGCGCATCCGTCAGCCAGAAAAGATCAGACATGTTCACCGCTCGGTTTTCGGACCGTGAATCACGCCCCTACCCGGAAATCAATGGGTCCTGACCCTACGGGCCAGGGCTCATCCGGTCCGGGATCCTTTTCCTGCATGGCGGAGAGAAGGTCGGAGAAAAACAGCCGGATCAGCGGCGCGAGCGGCTTCACCATCAGCGGCTGGACCACGAGATAGACCGAAAAGGGCTTCTTGCGGATCGTCCGGAAGTCAAAGTCCGACACGGACGTCGCCTCATCGATCGCCGGGTTCTGCCATTGGTCGAGCCCCGATGTCATCAGGAGCGAGACGTAAGAGGTCAGGGTGTCATTGTTGGTCGAGGCCAGCCGCGTGAAGATCAGCTTGGCCGCCCTGTTGTCCACCTCATGGCCCCGCGCGAAATACTCCTTCTGCTTGTTCCCGCCCGAGGCGGCGATGCGGTAGATCTCGCCCAAGGTGGGGCGCTTGCGCTGGAAGGCCAGCAGGCCTGCCGCCACGAAGAGATCGATCCCGCCTTTGAGGAGCCCCTGCACCCGGTCATTGTCGCTTTGCAGGAAAAGCGTCGCCAGGAGCTGCAGTTCCATCTGCTGGCGCGCGGGATCTTTCAGCTCAAAGATGCGCAGGAGCGGGTTGTAGCGATGCGTGCGCTTGCCCTCCCAATCGGTGGGGGCAAAGCGATAGACCTTGTCGCCTTGGGCTGCGCGGTGCCGGGCCGTGGCCTCGAAACACTCGCCCTTCACATCGAGCGTCACGGCGGAGCCTTGCCAGGTCAGCAGGTTCGGAATGACAAAGCCCGTGGTCTTGCCGCGGCCCGTGGGGGCCACGATCAGCGCATGGGGGAAGACCTTGGAGCAAATGTAGTTGGCGCGGGAGCCCGGCGGCCCCAGCTTGCCGAGGATGAACCCGGTGCCCGGCGCCCCGAAGAAGCCATTGGCCTTCATCTCGCGCTCGGTCTGCCAATGGGTCTGGCCAAACCGTGTGAGGGCGGAGCCCGAGAGGGCGAGGCTCAGCATCAGGCCGGCAGCCGCGAAGCTGCCGATGATCAGGTGAATAAGTTGCGCGTCCTCCGGTCGGCGATCAAGGATCGCCAGATAGTTCTGCGCGATATAGGCAAAGTCGATCTCGGCCCCGAAGCCGAGATCCTGGTAGGCCAGCACCGCCGAGGCGATGGTATAGCCCATGGCCCCGGTCACAAGCGTCACCAACAGGACGCCTGTGGCGATCCGCGCTTTTCCCATGGAGGCGCTCAATGGACCTGACCCCGCTCGGTCTCGCCATCCACGTCTGTGGTGCGGTGTTTTTCGTATTCGGTGTCGGCAAGATCATCGACCACCTGGCGCAAGGCCTCCGTGTTGGCCGTTGCTGCATCCGATTGCAGGTAGACCTTGGCGACATAAAACCGGTCGAGGCGGTCCTCGAGAACCTTGTCCAGCGCATCGGCATCGCCGGATGTGAGGCGGCCCAATTGGCGGTCATCCAGCACCCGCGCGATCTCCTCGCGGAAGGCGTCCCGCTCCGCCTCGGTCTCGAAGGGCGCGGACAACTCCCCCGCCCGCTCATGGTCCAGAACACGCGCAATCTCGTCTGCAAGGCGGTCGGCACGGTCAGACTGCGAAGCAGTTTCACCGCGGGCTGCGAGGAGTGCGTCGCGCGTGCCAAACCCAAGCCCGTCGCGCAACTCGGTTTCGCGGCGGACCTGATTGATGGCCTCCGTGTCGCGTATCTCCACAACGGCCGCATAGGTCGCGCCAAGCCCGCGGGCGAGGTGGGACGGCATGTCCGGATAGCGCTCCGAGACGTCATCCGCGACCGCATCTGCAACAGGCGTGCGGAGGTCGCGTGCCTCCATGATCCGGTCGACCTCGCGGGTGATTTCGCTGGCGCGGGCCGCATCGGTGATGGTCTCCCTGTAGGGCTCAGACCGGTCGATCACATCGCCAGGACGTGCGAGCAGCTCCGGATGTGCCTCGAGATAGGCACGCTGCTCCGTCTCGATCCGGCGCTCCGCCCGCGAGACAACCTCTGGGTCCCGGTCCTCGATCTGCTGCGCGGTCAGGCCCTCTGCGCGCATCTCCTGACGGATTGTCCCTTCCATCGCCCGGACCGCGCCCTCATGATAATGGAACCGCTCGCTGTCCGTTTCCGTTTCCATGACGCCATCCCGGCGCAGCACGTTTTCCCGTTCCAAGAGCGTGCCGAGCGCGACATGCACATCGTTGAGACTGTCTCGCGCCTGTTCCAGATCAGCGCGGCGTTCAAGGTTCAGATCGCGCGCCTCGGCCACCTTGGAGAGATCATTGGCGATCCATTGATGCTCGAGCGCGGCGCTCGAGGCCCCGGTCTCGATCCGGGCCACCACTTCCGATGTGCTGATCCCGGTGCCCCGTAGTGCGGTGTCTATGCGCGACCGCAAGTCCGGCTCGGCCAGACGGTCCAGCCGGCTGGTGTCGATGTTCGCCTCGGAATAGATCCCGCCCTCCGAGGGGGCCTCTGACAGCGTGGATGATCGCAAACCAAGTGGCTGCATGTGCTGGACCTGCGTCTGGATCTCGATGAGGCGTTTTTCCAGCACGGGACGTTCCGCGTCAGACTTCTCAGCGATCATGCCCTGCACCCGCGCGAGCTTCTCGGCATAGAGGCTTCTCAGATCCTCGAAACTTTGATCCTCGGCCATATACACATCTCCTGTTCGGTCCACCTGCCCGCCGCGCGCCAGCACTTCGCCCGCGCGGAAGAGGGCTGCGGCAATATCCTCGCGGGCTTCACGCGAAGCCTCCGCGGCAAGCGAGTGATAGACAGTTCTGGTGTTGGCGATCTCCGCCAGCGTCCGCGTCAGGTCCTGCCCCACACGCTCCCGCTCAACAGGCGCGCGGCCCTCTTCTTTCGCAGCGTAGACCTCGCTTGTGCGGGCCGGGTAATGCACAACCCCGCGATCCACCCGCCGCGTGGCTTCCAGGCGCACACCGTACTTCTCGGCCTCCTCGACCATGGCGAGGCGGAAGTCGTCATAGTTGAAGCGATGGTTGCGCCCCAGAAAAAAGAACTCGCCTTCCTGCGAGCGGCGGTTCAGCACCAGATGCGCATGCGGGTGATCGCGGTCCTCATGCACCGCGATGATGTAGTCGAAATGCCCCTCATCGGTCTGGAAGAACCGCTCGGCCACGTCCGTCGCGATGTCGCGCACATCCTCCCCGCGCGTGCCGATGGGGAAGGACATGAGCATGTGTGTGGTCTGGCCCAGCTTGGGCTTGAAGCCCGCATCCCACCGTTTGGCAAAGCGCTCGGTCAGGTCCTTGATGTCACCCGCCTCGAGCTTCGTCTTGCCATCCAGAAACCCACTGCTGTCCACGATATGGGTCGACTTCGTGGTGAGGTAATCGAGCTGGTTTGAGAGCTGCGATTTGGTATGCGTACCCCCGCCCCGGATCGCCTTGAAGACCGCCGGACGGTGCCCGGCCGCCGCGCGCACAAGCTGGCTCTGCTTGGCCACGTGCAGCCCTTGCATCGAGCCCCGGACGCGGCTCCAGCCGTCCCGGAAGACCTCGCCCGTGACGGCGTGGACGGCATCATTCAGCCGCATGGGCAAACTCCCTCAGCGCGGCCGTGGCCTGCAGTTGTATCGCGTCCCGACGGCGGCGCAGAAGCAGATCGATCTCGTCCGCAGAATCCAGGATGAACCGCGCCAACCCGCGCATCTGGGCAAGGCGCAATTCGGTGAACTCGGCACGCGTGCCCCCCGCGGCCCCCTTCCCCATCCGGTTGGCCCGCGTCATCTGCTTGGCGATCTGCGCGACCCCATTGCCGACCTCGTGCAGTGAAGCGCGGTAGCGCGCCATCTCTGCCGCCATCTGCGCGTCCGGAACGAACACCCCGCCTGCCGCCTGAATGAGCCGCCGCAGCCCCTCGGCCCGGCTCTCGATCCCCACCTTCGCCAACACCGCGTCGAGGGCTTCAAGCTCCGCGGCCGTCACCTTCACACTGACGGCGGAAACCGGGATCGCAGCATCGGTCTGGCGCTCGGCATCGGCTTTCAAGACGTAGCGCACGGCCCGCGATGTGACCTCGAAACGCTCGGCCAGCTCGGCCGTCGACACACCCTCCGCGGCCTCGCGGACGATCTGCATCTTCTCGATCTCTGTCAGGCGTTTTGTTCGGGACATGCGGAAGAAAGACCCCCTATTTCCTGCCACCTTCCACCAAGGCTGCCCCTACCTTACGATAATATACCTAGCTGTCAATTATATACTTACGTCGCCTTCAGTCTCAGGCAGCCTTGGTGTCCGCTTCACGCCGCGGCCCGCAGGGACGCGGCTCTGCCGCCTTCACCACCGGGCGACCCACCTGTCCTAGGGGTCCCGTCCGCCAGCCCCGCCCGAGGGTCTGGCCGAACACGCATGTGTTCGGACGGAACCGCGTGCGGGCGCAAACCCCACCGACAGGGCGGACAGGCAGGGTCAAGGAGGGCCAGATTTGGCTTGCCAAATCTCTGCCGCAAAAACCGAGAGGCCCTGGCCTGCCGGTTTTTGTGGATGGCCCCCTTGAGGCTGACTGGCCGGTCTGTCGCGGCCTGATCATTTCGGGCGGAGTGCGTCCGTTGAACGCGCAGGGACCGGCATCCCTGGAACAGGGATCGGGCCGCCCCAAGATCGTCCTGGGGCGGCCCATCCTCGTCAGAGGATTTAGTCCTGGGGATCTTTCGCGCTCGGCGGGAACATCACCAGCTCCGAGACCGCGACCGGGAAGTCGAGCTTGAGGCTGAAGAACTCCGATCCGTCCCCGTTGCGGGTGTTGCGGAACATCGCACCCACGCGCTGAAAACGGGTGCGCTCCTGGCCATCGGTATCGGTGAAATTGACGGGGACGGTGGCGACGTAGTGATTGGTCATTTGGGTTACTCCTTGTTGCGATGGGGATCACCCGGCACGGGGGCAAGAGGCCCGGTCGCAAGCGCAAATGCGGAGGGTCCGCGGCAAAGGCGTGGAAGCCGTATTTGTGCTTGCCGAAGCGCAAGCTGAGGGCACGATTGGGCCGACCCCGTGCGATCCACATCTATGAGCAAAAAGGAGAGACCCGGATGACCCTTGCCATCACGCAACCGCCACCATCCGCGTCCGCGTCCCGTCGAGCCTGGCCGGGGTGCTGACGGAGCCCGCCCGCGTGGGAGCTATGTTCCGCAACACCACCCGAGGGTTGTGCAGGTCTGCAGCCTCAAGTGCGACGTCTCGACCCCTCGGTCTTGCGCTGCTGACGATGTGCGATGTGCGCACCATCCCCAGCCCGTACCGATGCGGATGGGCCGAACTCTGACGGACCGGGTAGAGGGATGACGGTGCTGGACGCCGTGAGATGCAGATAAGTGTGACCGATCGCACGCGCCATGAGATATGACGAAAGGACCGCCCGAAGGCGACCCCGTTATGGCCATCACGCGCCCAAGCTGTCGAGCATCCCCCTGGTATCAGGCATTCGCTTCAGCGAGTTGCCGATGTGTTCCCGCCAGCGCGGCCCAACCTCCATTGCGGTGGCATAGGCCCGAGCCAGATCATCGGGCCGGTCCTCGGCCATCGCTTCGATAAGGAAAGCCGCCTGCTCGCGGTCCTTCGCGGATTTCAGGCTTCCTGCCCCATCGCGGCGCCGGTCGGCAATGATCAGTTTGTGGACTGCATAACGCTCCGGGCGGGGCACCTGCACCAGAACGCCGGATCTATAGATCGCCGCCGCGTGGATCGGCTCAGCGATCAGGAAGTTGAGATAGTTCAGTCCTTGGGCGTTCACGCCCAAGGCTGGCAGATCACGGAGGGTCTCATCTCCGAACGCCGGTGTGAGAAACTCGACCAACTGGCCGCTGCCACCCTGGGCCCATCGCCATGTCCGACCTTGGTCAAGAGATGGCAGAGGATCGAATTTGAGCGCCGAGAACGTCTCGGCAAGACCCGGGTCGACCTGATCCTGCAACGCAACGCTGAGCTTCTCGAACTGCGCGATGTCGATGTCGCCAGTATTGGCCATACCGCCAATTGGCAGACGGATACCAAGCTCGCCTTCATAGAGGCGAAATGCATTGGTTCCGACGATGGTGCCACCCAACCGGAATGTCCCTACTGCGGCCATGGCCGACAGGATGGACCCGGTTGCCCGGTCGGTGGGGGTCATGCCTTCGGCGCGCAAGAGGCGGACAAGCCGAGACCGTTCCGCCTGCCGATCCTTGGCGGTCGAGCGCAGCTCCTCAATCCGGTTGATACGTGCACGCGTCTCGTCACTGTCCTCGCCGATATAGATGAAGCGCATCTCGGTGCCGACACGCCGGGCTGCGTACCAATAGGCCTTGTCGCCGCGCTCCTTGAGAGTCGGCTTGCCTTCGACACCGGACAAAGCGTCGTCCTTCAAAAGACGTACCAGATCGGTATAGGCGCTCATCGCGATGCTGCTGAGTGGAGTCATGCCAATCATTTCCAAGTTTTGCTTGGCACACATATACCTATCAAAACAGGAAAATGCTAGGCAAAGCAATTTGGGCCCCGCCACGCGCATGAGAAACAACGAAAGGGCCGCCCGAAGGCGACCCTCGCAACTCACGTCTCCGCAGTTTTCTTCGCCGGGTCCGCAACCCGCATGACCGTCAGACCTTTCGCTTCCGCCTTCTGCCCGAGGTTCAGCGCGACCCCGTTGCCGCCGAAGAGGACAACCCCCGTCGCCGCGAACTTGTCGTCGAGCATTTCGTCGTTGCACTTGAACGGTGCCGCCCGCCCATGCGCGGACCAGCGAGGATCAAAGCGCGCCTGTGCGACGCCGCGTGCCCGGGCCCACCGAGCCGCAATCATCTCCGCCCCGTACTTGCCACCCTTGTGGCAGAGGAAGATCTCCTGGTTGCGGTTCTGCTTAATCCGTTCGCAAACCTTGTCGAGCGTGTTGAAGATCACATCGACATCGGTCCAGTCGGTGGCGCCTGAGACGATCAGGGGCACCCCCTCGACTTTCGACTTCTCGGCAGTCTCGCGGTCGTGCTGCTCCAGGAGCTGCCGTGCCTCGAAGACCGCCCCGGTCTCTTTCGCCCGGACGCTTGCGCGCGAGCCGGCTGCCGGGATGTAGGCGTGGCCCGTCTCGATCTCGTAGCATTCCGCCGCTGCCTCGCTCATCACCTCGATGGCGCTGACAATCTCGCGCAGCTGCACAAAGCGCGCCTGCGCCTCTTCGAGCGCGGTCTCGGCGATCTCCGATCCGTCGTGGGATTTTGCCAGCGCGCCGATCTTGTCGGCGGTGCGGTCGACCTCCTTGCCAAGCGCCACCTTGCGGCGCTGCAGGATCGTGGCGAGCCCATGGGCCAGCGGTTCGATTTCCGCCTCGAGCCCGGTTGCGCGCAGCGGCCCGAGCAAAGCCTCGAAGCTCTCGCGGATGATGCGGTCGGTCAGGATGTGATCTTCCGGGATCGGCAGCTGCGCGTCCTTCTCGGTCAGTCCGAAAAGCTCGATGGTCTCGTAGGTGTTTGCTGTGTCGTAAGCCATGTCTGGTCTCCAGTATTCAGTTCCAAGGCCACCACGTGAGTGTGGGGCATGGCCGAATGCCTGGTTTCCGAATCTGCCCGGGTCAGGGACGGCGCAGCCGCCGGCTTGCCGGGCGCAAAAGTTTTCCGAGCGCGGCATCCGACACATGCGCGCGCTCACGCAAGGGACCGCCCCATGCCACAGGCCCCGTCCTCGCCGAAAAGTTTTGCGATCCTTGACGCGGGCTGATTTGGGGGCCATCCGGAGGATATGCTTCCGCACTCATGTGTGTGTGTTTTGACGGTAGGTTTGCCCGACACGAGCAGGCAAACGGCCCGACCGGACGCGGCAGACGGATGGAGCGGCGGGATCGTTTTGGCCTCGGGCCAAAACAGACCAGAGCGCAAACCGGCGGAGCGGCCGGGGAGGGACGTGCTCGCGAGGCGGGCAAACCGGGATGCCAGGCGCAACACCGCGGTGAGGCCGCATGGCCGAATGCGCGACGGACCGAAGGGCCGTTCTCCCCTGCGACACGCGAAGCCGAGCTGGGGAGGCCGCAAGGCTTAGCCCAAGGTTGATGTGCTGGCGACGCCGCTGCCGACTATAAGGATTACTTTTCCAAGCATTCGACGTGATGGGCGAATTGTGGTCATTCGTTGCGATCTGCGCGAGTCTGTTTAACGCAAGTACCTGGCAACCTCCTCTCACGCGGCGCCCGCTCGAGGATTTGGATCCGCTGAATCAGACCTAGCCGCCGAGGCATTGGCGTGAGATATAGGGGCAATAGAGGGTAGGTGGTAAGCCACGCATTTTTAGTTGGTCGGCTACCATTCGCACTATGTCAGTTCTCTCTACGTGCGTTCGGCCAGTAGGATGAATTGGTCTCAAGAATCGACTCAAGATGCCGCATGTAAATAGAAAGTAACGTAGTATCATGGAAGTTCTGTTCTCAACAAATCTCAAGCCAATGGCCGACTTAGAGTAAGCGGTGTCTGAGCGGCACGTTGTCTGCGTCGGCGCGGACTGCGAGGTGATACCCATCTCAAGATGGGAGTGCGTTTCGCAATGGATGCTCAGACTGCGTTTCTCAGATCGCTGGGAGTTGAGATCTTCGAGAGCGGGCACCGCCGGTGGCCGGAGAAGGTGAAGGCACAGGCTGTCGCGGAGACACTTGAGCCGGGCGCGACGGTCAACGCCGTGGCGGCGCGTTACGGGATGAAGCCGAACCAGTTGTCGGCGTGGCGATGCCTGGCCAAAGAGGGCAAGCTGGTCCTGCCCGCCGCCGAGATGTCGGATGAGCCGACGGCCTTCGCGCCGGTTG
>NZ_FOLG01000033.1:7500-10705 GCF_900112335.1 Tropicimonas isoalkanivorans | reverse complement strand
CCCCCCCTGACGCGATAACGCCCCGCTTGGTTTGACCGAGCGGGGCGTTATGTTTTTTGATTTTTGATCGTAAGAGAGTTTTGGATTTTTTCTAGGTTTGGCGGTGACCTACTCTCCCACGTCTTGAGACGCAGTACCATTGGCGCGCCGGCACTTAACGGCCGAGTTCGGGATGGGATCGGGTGTTTTGCTCGTGCTATGACCACCAAACCGAGGAAAAATCCGTGGCGCGGAGTTTTATGTCCGCGCCGCACATCAGGGGTTTGTCCAAGTCGTTTTGTGTGACTTCTGATTTTTCCAGTCTTGCTTTTACTGGATCGTATCAAGCCTATCGGGCCATTAGTACCGGTCAGCTGAGCGTGTTGCCACGCTTACACCTCCGGCCTATCGACGTGGTGGTCTACCACGGCCCTCAGGGATACCTTGTTTTGAGGGGGGCTTCCCGCTTAGATGCCTTCAGCGGTTATCCTTTCCGGACATAGCTACCCTGCACTGCGGCTGGCGCCACAACAGGTCCACCAGTGGTCCGTTCACCCCGGTCCTCTCGTACTAGGGGCAACTCCTCTCAAGTATCCTACACCCACGGCAGATAGGGACCGAACTGTCTCACGACGTTCTAAACCCAGCTCACGTACCTCTTTAAACGGCGAACAGCCGTACCCTTGGGACCTGCTCCAGCCCCAGGATGAGATGAGCCGACATCGAGGTGCCAAACGGTGCCGTCGATATGGACTCTTGGGCACCATCAGCCTGTTATCCCCGGCGTACCTTTTATCCGTTGAGCGATGGCCCTTCCACTCGGGACCACCGGATCACTATGGCCGTCTTTCGACTCTGCTCGACTTGTCAGTCTTGCAGTCAGGCTGGCTTCTGCCATTGCACTCAACGAGCGATTTCCGACCGCTCTGAGCCAACCTTCGCGCGCCTCCGTTACGCTTTAGGAGGCGACCGCCCCAGTCAAACTACCCGCCACACAGGGTCCCGGATCCGGATAACGGACCGCGGTTAGACATCAAGCAGAGCAAGGGTGGTATCTCAAGGGAGGCTCCACAGGGACTGGCGTCCCTGCTTCGAAGCCTACCACCTATCCTGCACATGCTCGGCCTAATGCCAGTGTGAAGCTGTAGTAAAGGTGCACGGGGTCTTTCCGTCTAACCGCGGGAAGCCTGCATCTTGACAGGCAATTCAATTTCGCTGAGTCGATGTTGGAGACAGCGGGGAAGTCGTTACGCCATTCGTGCAGGTCGGAACTTACCCGACAAGGAATTTCGCTACCTTAGGACCGTTATAGTTACGGCCGCCGTTTACCTGGGCTTCAATTCGGAGCTCTCACTCCTCCTTTTAACCTTCAGGCACCGGGCAGGCGTCAGACCCTATACGTCGTCTTGCGACTTCGCAGAGCCCTGTGTTTTTAGTAAACAGTCGCCACCCCCTGGTTTGTGCCCCCGGATCCAAGTTGCCTTGAACCCGGGCCTCCTTCTCGCGAACTTACGGAGGTATTTTGCCGAGTTCCTTCAACATCGTTCTCTCAAGCGCCTTGGTATGCTCTACCAGTCCACCTGTGTCGGTTTAGGGTACGGTCTGATGGAGGGCTATTTCCAGGAACTGGGTGGCTGCCCGACCAATCCGATAAGGTCGAACAACGTCTCCAATCCGTCACATCCTCCTGGCTCAGGAATATTAACCTGATTCCCATCGTCTACGCATTTCTGCCTCGACTTAGGGGCCGGCTTACCCTGCTCAGATTAGCTTTAAGCAGGAACCCTTGGACTTTCGGCGTGAGGGTCTCTCACCCTCATTGTCGCTACTCATGTCATCATTCTCGCTGGTGATCACTCCACCGGATCGCTCACGCGCCGGCTTCACAGTAAACACCCTATCCTCCAATGATCCCGAAGGATCTAAGGAGGATTGGTGTTATATCACACCACGCTCCGCTACCACTGCATACGCAGTCCTCAGCTTCGGCTCATGGCTTGAGCCCCGTTACATCTTCGCCGCAGGACAACTTGATTAGACCAGTGAGCTGTTACGCTATCTTTAAAGGATGGCTGCTTCTAAGCCAACCTCCTGGTTGTTTTGGTCGTCCCACCTGCTTTCCCACTTAGCCATGAATTGGGGGCCTTAGCTGGAGGTCAGGGTTGTTTCCCTCTCCACTACGGACGTTAGCATCCGCAGTGTGTCTGCCATCTAGTACTCCCGGGTATTCGGAGTTTGGTTAGGATCAGTAAGCCTGTGGGGCCCCATTACCCATCCAGTGCTCTACCCCCCGGGGTATTCGGATGACGCTCTACCTAAATAGATTTCGCGGAGAACCAGCTATCTCCGAGTTTGATTGGCCTTTCACCCCTAGGCACAACTCATCCCGACCTTTTTCAACAGGTGTGGGTTCGGACCTCCAGTAAGTGTTACCTTACCTTCATCCTGGTCATGCCTAGATCACTCGGTTTCGGGTCTGATCCCACATACTCGACGCCCTATTCAGACTCGCTTTCGCTACGCCTACACCTAACGGCTTAAGCTTGCATGTGAGACCAAGTCGATGACCCATTATACAAAAGGTACGCCGTCAGGGCTCGAGGCCCCTCCGACTGCTTGTAGGCGTCCGGTTTCAGAAACTGTTTCACTCCCCTCGTCGGGGTGCTTTTCACCTTTCCCTCACGGTACTGGTTCGCTATCGGTCAGCAAGGAGTACTTAGCCTTCGAGGGTGGTCCCCCGATCTTCAGACAGGATTTCACGTGTCCCGCCCTACTTAATGCGTCCTTCACGTTTCCCATACGGGGCTGTCACCCGCTATGGCCTGGCTTTCCATCCAGTTCTGGTCACGTTTACGGCTCGGCTGGTCCCCGTTCGCTCGCCGCTACTAGGGGAGTATCAATTGATTTCCTTTCCTCCGGGTACTTAGATGTTTCAGTTCCCCGGGTTTGCTCTTTGAACCCTATGTATTCAGGTCCAAAGTACCTGTCTTACCCAATTAGTGTGCGCTACCGCTTCGCTACTTGAGCGCATTTGCTCTCATAGCTCGACCGTCTCACACAATAACCGAGTATCAGGTGGGTTGCCCCATTCGGAGATTCCTGGATCAAAGCTTATTCTCAGCTCCCCAGGACTTATCGCAGAGTATCACGTCCTTCATCGCCTCTTGCTGCCAAGGCATCCACCAAACGCCCTTCTCGCGCTTGATCCGATCCAGAAAGAGCAAGA
>NZ_FOLG01000033.1:0-5000 GCF_900112335.1 Tropicimonas isoalkanivorans | reverse complement strand
GATCCGCCCCGCCAGCGCCCTCAGCGCCGCCGGTGAAGGGGGTTCTACGGATACTCACCGGTGCTCGCAACCCCTTTTTTGCGAAATTATGACGGTTTTTCCGGCTGAATGTGAAACCCAATACATTTCAGATACTTACGTACATTCACTGGCGCCATTTCGGGTGCCGTTCAGCGGTTTTGTGGCCGTGGACGCGCATGAGAACGGCGAATCCCGAGTCGTTTTTAGGTCAGGATCGCGCCGGCCGCCCTGCTCCGCCTGGCATCGGCGCGCGACGGCGTTTCGGCACGAGGCGAAGGCCCAGCAGGGCCAGCACCGTCGCCAGATAATAGAACGGCTCCATCTCCCAGCCCTTCACCACCATCACGTAGTGGATGGCTCCCAATGGGACCACAACATATGTGAGCTTGTGGACCTGACGCCAACGCAGAGCCCCGAGCTTGCGCACCGACCAGGTGTTCGACGTGAGGGCCAACGGGATCATCAGCACGAACGCCGCCATGCCGATGGTGATGTAGGGCCGCTTCACGATATCGGCCCAGATCAGCCGGGGGATCTGCACGTCCAGCACCAGCCAGACCAGCAGATGTGTCAGGATATAGAAGAACGCCAGCAGCCCGATCGCCCGCCGGTACCGGATCAACCGCACCCCGGTGAATCGGCCCAGCGGCGTCACGGCCAGCCCGGCGATCAGCAGCCATAGGCCCCAAAGGCCCAGACGGTGCTCGATTACCTTCACCGGGTCTACGCCGAGGCCGCCAATCAGACCGCGATAGAAAAGCCAGATCACCGGCAGGGCGCCCGCGACGTAAAGCGGCCAGGCCGGCACCGCACGAAGCGCCTTGTTCAATCGATCAACCAGCACAGCACCGCTCTCCAATACGACAGCCCTCAATTCGCCCTACGGGCATGCAAATCCTTCCGCAGGTCCAGGTCGTCCGTCCCCTGACGCCACGAAGACCACCCCGCATGCCGCACGACCAGACCCTTCTTTTTCTTCTCAAATCACTCGCCATGTCCGCGGCCTTCATGATCGCGATGCTCCTCTGGCGTCGCTCCACGGGAAAGAGCTCGATCTTTGCCCAGGACGACAGCCTGGAAGAGGTCGGGCTTTCGGCACTCTCCGCGGCCTTCCCCTCGCGCCCCACGACGGAGGATTTCAAGAGCGTCCTGCGCCCGCCCTGGGGGCTGCGACTCGGTGCGCCGATCATCGGGGCCATCTTCCTGATCTATCTCGACCTCGAACCTGTGCTGGAGTCCCTCGGCTGGGCAGAGCCGTTTCACGCGGTCGTGGCGAAGGTCGCCACCGGTCTGGTGCTCGCCTATTCCGCGTTCATGGTCCTCTTCGTTCGACGGATTGTCTACGACAGCCGCGAGATCCGGTGTCACGGGCTCGACCTGCGCGCGCAGATGCGAAAGATTTCGGAGCTCCGCAGCATCACGCTGCATCCAAAACGGCCAGCGCTCGTCCTGAGTTTCGTCGATCAGCCGCATCTCTACATTCCCAAGTTTCTCGGCCAACGGGCGCAGTCCATCGCAGAGATGGAGGCCTTTGCGGCGAATAACGCGCATCCGCCGGAGGCAGGGCGCCCGGCGCTGCGGTTTCGCATGGGGATCTGAGGGTCAGAAATTGGCCTTCAGGTCCATGCCGGCGTAAAGCGATGCGACCTCCTCGCCGTAGCCGTTGAACATTTCCGTCGGCATCCGCTTGGCGAAAAACCCGCTTCCGATCCGCCGTTCCGTCGCCTGGCTCCACCGCGGGTGGTCCACCTCCGGGTTCACGTTGGAATAGAAGCCGTACTCCCGCGGGATGGCCTTGTTCCAGCTTGTCGGCGGCTGCTCCTCCGTCAGGGTGATCCGGACGATCGACTTGATGGACTTGAAGCCGTACTTCCACGGAACGACCAGCCGGATCGGGGCGCCGTTCTGCTTGGGCATCGGTTCGTCATAAAGGCCTGTCGCCAGAATGGTCAGCGGGTTCATCGCCTCGTCGAGCCGCAGCCCCTCCACATAGGGCCAGTCCAGAACGCGGGCGCGGGTGCCCGGCATCTCCTCCGGCCGCAACGCCGTTTGGAAGGCCACATATTTCGCGCTCGGCTGCACGCCCACGCGGTTCAGCAGGTCGGCCAGTTCGAAGCCCACCCACGGGATCACCATCGACCACCCTTCCACGCAGCGCAGCCGGTAGATCCGCTGCTCCAGCGACGTGCCCTTGAGGATGTCCTCCATGCCCCAGGTCCCCGGCGTGTCGACCAGCCCGCCGATCTCGACCTGCCATCCGTCCGTGGTCAGCATATGCGCATACCGCGCCGGGTCTTCCTTGCCGGTGCCGAACTCGTAGTAGTTGTTGAACCCGGTGATATCTTCGAAGGAGTTCTGCTCCTCGTCGGTCGAATAAGGAGACGCGGCAGCGCCGGTCGCCGCCCGCACACCCCCGGCAGCCGCCAGGAGGCTCACCGCCCCGGCCCCCGCCATGATCTGCCGCCGGTTCAGCCAAGCGGCTTTCGGCGTGACATCCGCCCAGGTGAGATCGTTTTTCCAGCGTCCGGCCATATCGGTCCTCCAACGGTTTCTCCCTTGATACGACACTTCGCGCCGCCCGGGATGGGTATGAAACCAAATCTCACGCGAACGTTGACGAACGTCAGGCATTTCTCCCGCCAAACCGGTGACGCGCAGATCACATCCAGTCATCAGATCGTGATCAGGCGCCCCAAATGCCCCGCATACCGCGGTTTTTCACCGTTTCGGCGCCCCCAACGCGTTTTTGCAAAGATCCAACCGCCGCACCCGCCCGTACACCCTTTCGACGCCAAGCAAGGGCGTTTGACACCGACGCTTTGAGAGGAGACCCAACATGTTCCGCAGAACCTTCTTCGCACTGGCCGCCGCCACCATGGTTTCGGCCCCTGCCTTCGCCGAAAACCACTCGATGGACATCGTCGACACCGCCGTTAACGCCGGCTCCTTCGAAACCCTCGTCGCCGCCGTTCAGGCCGCCGGCCTGGTGGACACCCTGAAGGGCGCCGGCCCGTTCACCGTCTTCGCCCCCACCGACGAGGCCTTCGCCGCGCTGCCGGCCGGCACCGTGGAGAGCCTGCTGGAGCCCGGGAACAAGGACCAGCTCGTCTCCATCCTCACCTACCACGTGGTCCCGGCCAAGGTGATGTCGGAGGAGCTCGCGGGCCAGACCGTCTCCGCCACGACCGTGAACGGCGGCAAGCTGATGATCGACGCCCGTGACGGCGTGAAGGTCAACGAGGCCAACGTCGTCCAGGCGGACATCGAGGCCTCCAACGGCGTCATCCACGTCGTGGACGCGGTGATCCTGCCCGAAGGATGACCCCTCCCGGGGGCGCGGCACCCCGCCGCGCCCTCGCCCACCGTTCGCCCCCTCGTCCGGTCGCGCAACACCGCCCCCGGCCCCGGCATACTCCGCCGGCAACCGAGGAGGCCCCCATGCCCGACCCGCTCCTGAATATTCCCCTGTCCGACATCGACGCCGACGCGCTCCCCCGCGACCGCGCCACAACCGACCCCGAGGCAATGGCCGAGCTGCGCACATCCATCCTGCGCGCCGGCCTGCGCCAGCCCATCGAGCTCTACCGCACCGCCGAAGGTGCCCCCCGCCCCTACGGGCTCATCTCCGGCCACCGCCGCCTCGCCGCCTTCCGCGCGTTGCAGCGCGAGACCATCCCCGCCTTCCTCCGCGCCCCCGCCAGCCTGCCCGACGCACTCGCCGCCATGGTCGCCGAGAACGAGGTCCGCGCCCAGATCACCCCATGGGAAAAGGCCCGCCTGATCCAGACCTGCCTTGCCGCCGGCCTGTTCGAGACGCCCGACGCCGCCATCGACGCCCTCTTCCCCGCCCAGTCGCGCCAGAAACGCTCCCGCCTGCGCGGTCACCTGATGGTTGCCGAGGCCTTCGACGGCTGCCTGTCCACGCCCGAACGCCTCTCCACCGCGCGGCTCGACCGCCTCGCCGCCGCGCTGCGCAGCGGTTGGGAGGACCTGCTCCGCAACGCCCTGCCGGACCCCGCCACTCATTCCCTCGAGTCCCAATGGACCGCCCTCGCCCCCGTCCTCGCCGAGGCCCTCTCCCCCCGCGACGGCGAACCCGCCCCCAACACCCCCCGCGCCCCCCGCCGCATGGCCCGCATCCGCACAGGGCTCACCGTGCGCCGCGAACTCACCCGCACCGGCTGGATCCTGCGGTTTTCAGGGCCGGAAGCGAAGTCGCCCGGCCTGATCGACGATGTGCTGGACCGCGTTGAGCGGTGGTTCGGGGAGGCGTAGGGCGCGCTACGCGGCCACGCGAAATGCCCATATCACGCGGCCGAGACGCCCTCTGAACGAGGCGAACCCCGAACTCCACCGGACCGACCCGACCCGTCCCGACATCGGATATGCAAACCGGGCACGGCCTCAAGGCGATGCCGCCGTGCCAGCGCCGGCCCGTCCCCGCGGGCTGGCGCTTTGGTTGGTCTGGGTGCATCGTTCCGATCTCTTCCGGACTTGGCCGGGATAAAGCGCGCCGTTCGCAGGTCAGGGCGCCGCCCCACGGGCCACCGCCCGCCCGGCTGGCGTTGCGCCTCCGCTGACTGCGCATTCCTGCCGCCAACGGTCTTTTGACGCTTCGCTTGTCACTGAGGCGTTGTTGCAGAACTCAGCCGGTGAAGGATTCACATCGGGAATTCATGCGGTTAGACGAGGTACATGAGCAAGCCCAAGCCCGCCCGCTACCGCACAACGAACTGGTCCACCTACAACGATGCGCTCAGGAAGCGCGGGTCGCTGCTGATCTGGCTGGACAAGGAGATGGCCTGGCACGCGCCGCATGAGGGACGCCCAGGGCGCCCGCCGGTCTTTTCGAATGCCGCGATCCAGTTCTGCCTATCGATCAAGGTTCTGTTCAAGCTGCCGCTCAGGCAGACAGCCGGGATGGTCGCGAGCCTCCTGCGCCTGGCAGGGCTGGACTGGCCCGTTCCGGACTACTCGAC
>NZ_FOLG01000032.1 GCF_900112335.1 Tropicimonas isoalkanivorans | reverse complement strand
CGTCGATCATGACCGTCGTCTGCTCGCCGTGATCAGCGGCCAAGCCGACCATCATCTGGGCAAAGATGCCTTTATCGCTCCAACGCTTCCAACGGTTGTAGAGCGTTTTGTGCGGGCCATATTCCCTCGGCGCATCTCGCCATCGTAAGCCATTGCGATTGATGAAGATAATCCCGCTCAAAACACGCTTGTCATCGACGCGAGGCTTGCCATGGGACTTTGGGAAGAAAGGCTCAAGACGCGCCATCTGCGCATCCGTCAGCCAGAAAAGATCAGACATGTTCACCGCTCGGTTTTCGGACCGTGAATCACGCCCCTACCCGGAAATCAATGGGTCCTGACCCTAGAATCCTGTAAGAACTTTTTGATGAAACGGCAAAGCAATTGCGACAGCCATCTAGATGGTACCCAAACATGGAGTGTTCGGGCGGAAGGAGCCATGTGTCAGCTTTCGGGCAGAACTCCGGCCGCTCTTCGGTCTGTGTTGACAGAGTGGCCTTTGGTGTCGGCCCCGATGGCGGAGGCCCTAACAAGCGCAAGTCGCGCGGCTGTTCAAAGGAACCTCGCATGGATGGAAGAGCGAGGCCTGATCCGAGAAGTGACGCAACAAGGGCGATTCAGAATGTGGCGGATCAAGGACTAGACCGTTGTGATCAGATCCAGCGACAGGGACCTTCTCGGTTCACTGAGGGATGAGCGCTTGCCGCCAATACTTACGTTCATCGATGCCGCCAAACGGTCGTGGTTTGAACATCGACCTAAGTGTTTTGGTCGGAATCGCTCTGTGTGATCCGGCAACGAGCTATGGCAGGCTTTCGAAAAGATCCGGTGTGTCCTCGTCGCGCTGCCTGCTTAGACCCTCGCCAAGATGCAGGCAAGGGTGCTTAATTCGTGTCAGGCCTTTGCCGCCCTCAAAATGGACCCACCCTCCTCTGGGCATGCCCACGCTTACGATCAGCGCCCCACATATTGGACAAGTCCGCCTGAACGATGCGCCCCTCTTGCTTTCACGATCGCCCCGAACTGCCCAACCGCCGCGGACGGATACCGTGCGCCCTGACGACAGACGGCGGGTGTGTGCCTTCCGGTAATACCAGCGGTCCGTCATTCCATACCCCTTCTTTCCTCGACCCGGCTGCCTCTTTGGGTCGAGCGCACGTAAAAGCCTTGTGTAATAGCCTCCTGCACCAGCCCGACGTGCGAGATCAGGCCGACGTCCCGGCTGCCAATCATCATCAGCGCCGCACCGAGGCCAGCCCGCAGACCATAACCCTGCGCCGCATAGTCGCCACGCGCCGCTTCCCAGTGGAAGATTGCATTGGAGATCGTGAAGATGCCGAGCATCGTGAGTGCGATCAGGTTCCGCCAGTTCTTCCCGACAATGATTTCGCGTGCAAGGAACCCGGTCAGCGCCACCGGCATGGCAAGATCGACAAGCGCCACGGCAAGGGACGGCAGACCAGGCGACAAGAGGACTTCTGCACGCCCGCCGACCCAGAGCACGAAAAGCCCGCCAAGCGGCCAGCCGACAATCGGCAGTTGCCAGGTCCAGTTGGGAACAGCTGTCAGCAGGAATCCGGCAATGATCGCCGATAGATAGCCGAACAGAAACTCATGCGCATGCCAGCTTGCAGCGTCGAACCGGCTTGGCAGTTCGAGGGAACCGGAGAGCGCCGGAATCCAAAGCGCCATGGCAAGCGCGACCCAGATGGCGGCCCAGAGGAAGAACGGACGGAACCCGAAGCTGAGGATCGCCGGGCCGCGCCACGCGCGCATTCGCTCCGCCGTGGTGCTCATGTCGCTTCCTCATCCGCTTGCACCCCGTTCTCGGTCAGGATGAGGTCGAGAGGGGTATCGTGGGGTTGCGGGTAGATGGTTTTGAGCTGTGCCGACTGGAAACCAATGCCGATGACAAAAGGTTTCGGGTCAAGCGCCGCCAATGTCCGGTCGAAATAGCCCCCGCCATAGCCGAGGCGATAGCCATCCGCCGTCCAGCCGACGAGGGGGGCAAGCGCGATGTCGGGCGTGACGACGGGGGCGTCCGGCGGCGGAACGGGAATGTTCCAATCGCCGCGCACCATGCGGGTTTCGGGCGTCCAGCGGCGAAAGGTGAGCGGGGCGGCTTTGGTTTCGACCAACGGCAGGGTGACGGTCACGCCAGCCTCGTGCACGTCGGCCATTAGCGGGCGCAGGTCGAGTTCGCCCTTGATCGGCCAGTAGGCGGAAAAGACCTTGCCCTGCGCCCCGCCGAAGCGGTCTTGCAACACCTGCCGCAGATGCCCGGCCAGTGCCTCGCCGATCTCCTTGCGTTCAGCGACCGACACGGTCAGGCGCGCGTCGCGCAGGCGGGTGCGTTCGGCCTTGCGCCAGCGGGCCACGTCGCGTGCCTGTTCGGGATCGACCGCCAGCGGATCGAAATACTCCGGTGCGACCTCGGCGGCATAGCAGGGCGGTGAGGAAAAGCCGCTTTGGCAGCGGTAGCTTTTGAATTCGTCGCTCATGTCTTCGCCTTGAAACCGTTTCGAAACGTGCCGTTCAGGATATGCCCCGCCTGCGCGACCATGGCGTCCAGACGTGTGGCGGCGGTCGGGATGTCGTGGATCGCGCCCGCACCCTGACCGGCATAGAGCGTCATTGCCTCAAGGTCGCCGGTCACGGCGCGCAGGGGCGAATCCGTGCTGAAGCGCAGGCGCGGTTGATCGCCGTCGCGGGCGATGGCCTCGCGCGGCAGGCTGTCGGGATCGTGAACCAGGTAATGTCCTTCCAGTGCGTCGGTCACGCTGTTGGCGATCACCCGCACCGCCGCACCCTTGGGCCAGTTCAACACGAAGACATCGGTCAGCACCGTGTCGTCGCCCGTGGAATCGACGATGCGGGACTTGTGATAGGGGTGGGCAAAGGACTCCCTGGTCGCCAGAAAGGCCGTTCCGCATTGCACACCATCGGCGCCGATGGCCAGCGCGGCGGCAAGGCCCTCGCCCGTTGCGATCCCGCCCGAGATCACGACCGGCAGGTCGGTCTGCGCAAGGATCTGCTCGGCCAGCCCGAAGGCGGGGTGCCGTCCATGGACATGACCGCCCGCCTCGACGCCCTGCGCGATGATCACATCCGCCCCGGCCTCTTCGGCCAGTCGCGCGGCTTCGGCCGTGCCGACCTGGTGCAACACAAGGCACCCCGCGCGTTTCACGCGGGCCACCACATCCGGCATCACGTCCCAGAAGAAGCTGAAGGCCGTCACCCCAAGATCGAGGCAACAGGCAATCTGCGCGTCAAGCAACCGCGGATCGGTCGCCGCCGGGATCAGGTTGACGGCAAAGGCCCGGTCGGTCGCGCCCCGCAAAGCGGTCACCTCTGCCGCGATCAGGGCCGGGTCTTCGCGCACCATGCCCAACGTTCCGTAGCCACCCGCATTGGCCACGGCGGCGGCCAGTTCCCAGCACGAAACGCCGCCCATTCCGGCCAGCAAAACGGGCTGGTCGCAACCCAGCAGGTCGCAAAGCGGGGTGCGCAGCAAGGTGTCATGCGTGTCCGTCATGTCTGCCCCTCCCGTTCCAACCATTGGCGCAGGTAATCGCGCAACACGATGGCATTGTTATGCGTCTCATTCTTCGAGGCATAGAGCAGCGTGACGACGCCCTCGCGCGCATATCCGGCAAGTTCGCGGATCAAATCGTCATGCGTGGCAAGTTCCGCCTGATAACGCGTGGTGAACGCCTGCCACTGATCGGGGTGGCCGTGGAACCAGTGCCGCAAGCCATCGCTGGGCGCCACCTCTTTGCACCATTGAAACAGACGGGCGCGGTCCTTGGCGGCGCCGCGCGGCCACAAACGGTCGACCAGTATCCGCTTGCCATCCGACACGCGTGCCGCGCGATAGATCCGCTTGACGCGGATACGCTCGCCGGGGGTGTCGGGGAGGGGCGGCCTTGCGGGCGGCATCAGCTGTCCCGCTTGTCCGTGTCGCCGATGACCTCTACCGCCTTCAGCGCATGGGCCCAGGAGGCGCCGGCGCGCATTTCCGAGGCAACCCAGATCGCCTCCATGATCTGTTCGCCCGAAGCGCCCTCATGCTTTGCCGCCTTCACATGGCCTTCGATGCACCACGGGCATTGGGTCGCATGCGCAACCGCCACGGCGATCAACTGCTTGGTGCGCGTATCCAGCGCCCCTTGGGCGAACACCGCCTTCGAGAACGCGCGAAAGGCGTCCTCGGTTTCCGGTGCCAGGGCATGTCGCCGGTCGACAAGCTCCCTGGTGGGTTTTGGCAGGTGTAGCTCAGACATGGCCTGTCTCCCGCGTTTCGAATTGCGGGAACAATACATCGTTTTCCAGCCGGATATGCGCCGCGAGGTCGTCAAAGAATTCGCCGATTCCGGCATAGAGCCGCGTCCAGCTTCTGCAGGCGCCGTCCGGCAATGTCAGGTTGTTGGTCAGGGGCCGGATTTGGCTGACTTCGGCTTCGTGGTTGTCATGATCCGCGCGCATTGCCGCAATCGGCGCATCCAGCCCCGCCGCCGCGTTGCGAATGGCGGGGAACAGGATCAGTTCCTCTTTCTTCATGTGAACTTCCAGATCACCGATCATCCGGTGTAGCAGGTCGGCCAAACCCGCGGGAACATCCGTTTGCCCGGCATGGACCGCTTCGACCTTTTCCGACAAGATCGCCAGTTCAGGAAGCTGGGCACGGTGTTTTGCGTGATACTCGGTCTCGATGAAACTGGTCAGGTCGCCCGGGTCTTGCGGGGGCATTGGTTTCGTCATGTTCGTATCCTCGGGTCAGAGCAGTGGTGGAATTGTCCGGGGCTTCGCATCCTCGACCGCCATATGCAGCGAGCGCGCGATCCGCTCGGCGCGTTCGATGACATGCGCCGCGCCTTCGGGCGGGCAGGCTTCGGTCGCGGTTTCGCGGAACAGCGTCAGCCAGCGCTCGAAATGATCCCAGTCCACGGGCAGGCCGACATGGGCCGGCACCGGGGCGCCGTGATATCGGCCCGTCATCAACGCGACCGACGACCAGAAATCCACCATGCGTTCCAGGTGCGGGTTCCAGTCGGAAATACGGGCCGCGAAGATCGGCCCGAGAGCCGCGTCAGCGCGCACCTTATCATAGAAGCGGTGTACCAGCCGGGTCAGCTTTTCCTCGTCCAGTCCCGTCTGTGCCATGATCTCGGCGGTCATTTGTGGGCGGGCGGAGATAATCTGTGGATCAGCAGATGGCATGGGGTCCTCAAAATTTTGAGCTTGAGTCTCATGCTATCTCTGTTAAATAGGTATTGTAAATACCAATTTGAAAAAGCGGAGCGACATGAACCTCACCTCCTTCACCGATTATGGGCTTCGGATGTTGATGCGAATGGCGAGTGCGCCCGACCAGGCTTTCTCGACGGCCGACCTGGCCGAGGAGTTCGAGTTGTCCCGCAACCACCTGACGAAGATTATGCAGCGGCTCGCACAGGGCGGGATCGTCGAGACCCGGCGCGGGGTGAACGGTGGCGCCGTATTGCGATCCACCCCCGCCGAGGTCCGGCTTGGCGACGTCGTGCGGCTGCTCGAACAGGGGCAGGCGCTGGTCGAGTGTTTCGGGCCGACCGGAGGAGGGTGCACGATAGAAGGCTGTTGCCGTCTGAAGTCCCGGCTTCGGCAGGCCGAGGCTAGGTTCATCGAGGATCTGAACAGATCGACACTTGCCGATATTGCCCTTCCGCAACACGCAACAGCATGACGAAGAAAGGCAGACCAAGATGACCGAAACGCTGTCCATTTCCGAACGCAGGATCGGCGTGGTTCTATCGGTTCTGCTAGCCCTGACGGGGCTCGTTATGGCAGCAGCAGCTCGTCACGGGGTCATGTCTACACATGGCTTCATGGCGCTCGGGCTGGGAATCGGACTGGCTTTCCTGCTTGCTGGCGCACTCCATGACCCGGAGCCTCCGACGGATCGCCTGCGCCGATACTACGATGCGCCAACCCGGTTCGGAATCGTGATGACTCTGATCTGGGCGATAATCGGAATGGGTATCGGTGTATGGGTTGCTGCATTGCTCTACTGGCCCGAGGCAACGCCACCCTGGCCGGCTACCAGCTTCGGTCGACTGCGTCCCGTGCACACCACCGGGATTATCTTCGGCTTTGGCGGCAACGCGCTGGTCGCCACGTCTTTCCACGTCTTGCAACGCACCTCCCGCGCTCGCTTGGCCGACTCTGTCAGTCCCTGGGTTGTGCTCATCGGTTACAACCTGTTTTGCGCCTGGGCTGTCACCGGCTATCTGATGGGCTCGACCCAATCCAAGGAATATGCCGAAGCCGAATGGTACGCGGACCTTTGGCTGGTGGTGATCTGGGTGACGTATTTCGCGCTCTACATTCGAACGCTCGCACGCAGGAACGAGCCACACATATACGTCGCCAACTGGTATTATCTGGCCTTCATCCTGGTCGTGGCGATGCTTCATATCGTCAACAATCTCGCGTTGCCGGTGCGCTGGACGGCAGCTGAAAGCTTTCCGGTCTGGTCGGGTGTGCAGGATGCGATGGTGCAATGGTGGTACGGCCACAACGCGGTCGCCTTCTTCCTGACCGCCGGGTTCCTCGGAATGCTATATTACTTCCTGCCCGTGCGGTCGGGGCGGCCAATCTGGTCCTATCGCCTGTCCATCGTCAGCTTCTGGGGCATCACCTTCTTCTACATCTGGGTGGGGTCGCACCACCTGCACTATACGGCGCTGCCCTATTGGGCGCAGACGCTGGGCATGACCTTTTCGGTGATGCTACTGGTGCCGAGCTGGGCCTCGGCGGGCAACGCCATCGCCACGCTGAACGGCGCCTGGCACAAGGTGCGCGATGACGCCACGCTGCGTTTCATGTTCGTGGCTGCGGTGTTCTACGGGCTGTCGACCTTCGAAGGATCGTTTCTCGCCATTCGCCCCGTCAACTCACTGTCGCACTATACCGACTGGACCGTGGGCCACGTTCATTCCGGCACGCTTGGCTGGGTCGCCATGATCGTCTTCGGCGCGATCTATACGCTGGTGCCGCAACTCAATGGCAAGACGGAGATGGCATCATTGCGCGCCGTCGAATGGCACTTCTGGCTCGCCGTCACGGGCACGCTCGTCTACGTCGTGTCGATGTGGAACGCCGGCATCACGCAAGGGCTGATGTGGCGCGCCTATGACGAGAATGGCGCGCTGTCCTACAGCTTTGTCCAGTCGGTCGAGGCGATGGCCCCTTATTACCTGTTGCGCACCATCGGAGGCGGGTTGTTCCTGACCGGTGCGGCGATCTGCGCCTGGAACTGCCGTGCCACGATGCGCGGAGCAGCAGGTCATGCCGCCGACCGGCCTCTTGCCGTGCAGCCGGCGGAGTAATCCCATGCTGAAACTGCACTACAATCTCGAAAAGGTTTCGATGGGGCTGGTCGCGGCGATCATCGTGGCCGCCTCGATCGGCGGGATCGTCGAAATCGCACCGCTGTTCACCATCGACAAGACGGTCGAAATACCCGAAGACCTGCGCTCCTACACCCCGCTGGAACTGGCCGGTCGCGAGATCTACATCCGCGAGGGTTGCTATGCCTGCCACAGCCAGATGGTGCGTAGCCTGGCCGACGAACTGGATCGCTACGGCCCCTATTCGCTGGCCGCGGAAAGTGCCTACGATCACCCGATGCTCTGGGGATCGAAGCGGACCGGCCCGGACCTTGCCCGACTGGGCGGCAAATACTCCGATGAATGGCATGTGGCACACCTGATCGACCCGCGCAGTGTGGTACCAGCCTCAATCATGCCGTCCTACCCCTGGCTGACGCGTACCCTTGATACCGATCTGTTGTCTGACGCGTTGGCCACGCTGGCCCGGCTTGGCGTACCCTATGACGAGGACATGATCGCGGCAGCGGAAGCCGATGCGCTGGCGCAAAGCCACCCGGACAGCGACGCGGTGGACGGATTTCTGGAGCGCTACGGCGAACGTCCCGCGACCCGAGTCTTCGATGGTGATCCGTCTCGCCTGACAGAGATTGATGCTCTCGTCGCCTATCTCCAGTCTCTGGGCACCTTGACCGATGCGCCCTATCGAACCCTCGCGGAGGACATCCAATGACCCATGACATCCTGGTCTATCTGTCCAAGACCGTTGGCCTGATCTGGCTGATGGGGTTCTTCCTGATTGTTGTCAGCCGCGCCTACAGCCCGTCACGGCGCAAGGCCTATGACGCCGCCGCCCGTTCTGTGCTTCCTTCAAAGGAGGTTGGAGATGAGTAACCCGACCGATCCGAGGCAAATGCCAGGCGCCGATCCCTATTCGGGCAATCGCAAGATCGATCCGGTCACCGGCTACGACACCACGGGGCACGACTGGGGCGGAATCACCGAGCTCAATACCGCGTTCCCGAAGGTCGTGATCTGGGCACTGGTGCTGACGTTTCTTTATTCGGTCGTTGCCTGGATTCTCTTGCCCGCCTGGCCGACTGGACGCGGTTACACACGTGGCTTGCTCGGGCTGGACCAGAGCGAAGAAGCGATCAAGGGCTTCAACAGTCTTGCCGACAGGCGGCAGGATTGGCTGTCGCGGTTTGCGGACGACAAGTTCGATGTCCTAAGCCTAAGCGCCGACGCGACACTGATGGCGACCGCAATGCCCGCCGCCGCGCGCCTGTTCGCCGACAACTGCGCGGCTTGCCACGGCACGAACGGGCAGGGAGGGCCGGGCTTTCCGGTCCTGTCGGACGAAACATGGCTGTGGAGCGGCGACGCGGAAGAAATCGCCACGACCATTGGCCACGGCATCAATACCGAAGATCCAGACACCCGCTACGCCGAAATGCCGGCCTTTGACTGGATGGAGCGGTCTGATCGGTTAACCTTGGCCGAATTCGTTTCCGAGATGCCCGGTAGAGCTGTCGATTTTGAGAGCCCTGCGGGCACACTCTTCTCCGAGAATTGCAGTTCCTGCCACGGCGAGACCGGGGCGGGCGGTCTCGAAATCGGCGCACCCTCCTTCACAGACGAGGCGGTGATCTATGGCCAGGACCGGGAAACGGTGATGCAGACACTCCGACGCGGGCGCCATGGGGTGATGCCGGCCTGGTCGGGTCGCCTGTCAGAGGCCGAAATAAACCTTCTGGCGCTTTTCGTGGCCCGACTTGGCCAACCGGCAGGAGGCGGGCAATGAAGCCGGCCGGACAAAAACGGCTGGCGATCAGCGCTGCGCTTGCCGCCGTTCTGCTGTTTCTCGGCGCGAATGCGCATCTGTTGACCGTTGCCCTGCAATCACAGCCGGACTGTCGCGAGACCGCCGGCGCGATGCCTTCCATGCGGTCCTGCTGAAAAGGAGAACAGGATGCTGGAACCACTACCGACCTTACGAAATCCGGATCGGCCCGCCTTACCCTATGCACGCGACCTGCCAGCGTCTTCGGCGTTGGATTGGTTGCAAGCTGGTTGGCGAGATGTGCGAATGGCGCCGTGGTCCAGCCTTGCCTACGGTTCGTTCCTGACGCTGATATCCTATGCCGTCCTGTGGGCGCTTCACGCGAGCCACCTGTTGTATCTCGCACTGCCCGCGATCTCCGGGTTCCTGATTGTCGGTCCGTTCCTGGCGATCGGGCTCTACGAAAAGAGCCGCAGGCAGGCGCAGGGTCAACAGGTAGCGTTTTCCGACATGCTGGTGTTCTGGCCGTCGTCAAGAGGGCAATTGGCCTATGCCGGACTGCTACTCGGCCTTCTGATCCTGTTCTGGCTCCGGGCGGCAGATCTTCTTTATGCACTGTTTTTCGGCCTTATCCCGTTCCCCGGCGCGGAGGAGGCGTTGACCAATGTGTTGACGACGCCCCGGGGTTGGGCGCTGATCGCAACAGGCACGCTGGTGGGCGGACTGTTCGCAGCCTCCGCCTTTGCGATCAGCGTCTTCTCCATTCCGATGCTGGTCTCGCGTAAGTCCGATGCGCTGACCGCCATGGGGCTGAGCTTTGTCATGACCGTGCAGAACCTGCGCCCCATGTTGGCTTGGGGTGTGGTCGTCGGCTTCGGAATAGGCCTGTCGGCGGTTACCGGCCTCGTTGGACTGGTCATCCTTTTTCCGGTTCTCGGTCACGGCACCTGGCATGCCTATCAGGCGATAGCCGGTGATAGGAAATGAGCCTCCTGCTGCTCATACCTCTTTCGATCGGCCTCGGTTTGATCGGTCTTTGCGCCTTTTTCTGGGCGCTCAGAAACGGACAGTTCGATAACCCTGACGGCGCCGCGTGGCGCGTCATCCCTCCTGATCAGAAAAACAAAACAGAAGGAAAACCCGATGACAGACTGGCTCCCGACACTGAAGACAACAACGCCCGAAGAGGGTTATAACCTTGCGGTAAAGCTTGCACGCGTGGCTGTGAAGCTGACCCAACCAGACGCCGAGGTGCGTGACCGGTTGCGCCCGGAATACGCTGAAAACTCCGGCACCCTGATCGCTGTCAGCCAGGTGGTTGCGACGCACTTCGCCACCGTCGCCGCGGCAAATGACTACTGGCAGGGCAAGACATGACCGACGTTGTACGACACCGAGACCAGTTCATCGTCGATGCGCAGATGCTTGCAAGAGCGTTTGACCTGTCCGTCGAAGAAACCCGTAACCGGATGCAGGGCGGGCAGATCGCATCTCTTTGCGAGACGGGAGAGGGTGAGGATGCGGGGCGCTGGCGATTGACCTTCCGGCACCAAGGCCGCGCCCTACGGCTGATCGTTGATACACGTGGCGCGATTCTGAGTAAGAGCACGTTTCCAGTCGGTCACCCGAACATAGCGACCCGAACAAGATAGGCTCAGGACCCATTAATCGGCTTGCGGGGCCACTGGCGGCGTGATTCACGCTCTCCAACTATAGGAGGGTGTGGTGAGTAATCTTTTCTGGC
>NZ_FOLG01000031.1 GCF_900112335.1 Tropicimonas isoalkanivorans | reverse complement strand
GCCGATCGCGATGGAAGAGAAGCTCCGCTTCGCCATCCGCGAAGGCGGCCGCACCGTCGGCGCCGGCGTCGTCTCGAAAATCATCGAGTAAGTCGTCCCTTCACCGGGACCTGCGGGCCGCCCTTCGGGGCGGCCCGTTTCGTTCGGGCGCCCGTTGACTGTCCGCCGAATTGGTGAGCTAGGTTTGCCGGAATGCGACCGGCACGGGAGGCTTGCCATGATAGATCACATCGGATTCGCAGTTTCGGACATCAGCACTGCGCGGGATTTCTATGCCGCTGCCCTCGCGCCATTGGGCATCGAGGTGATGATGGAAGTCACCGAAGAGATGACCGGCGGCCACGGTGCCCACGTGGGTTTCGGAGGGGCGGACAAGCCGTATTTCTGGATCGGCAGTGGCCGCACCGCTGTGACTGGCGTCCATGTCGCCTTCGCGGCGCAGACGCGAGAGCTGGTGGATGCGTTCTACGCGGCGGCGATGGCGGCCGGCGGGACGGACAACGGCGCGCCGGGCCTTCGGCCAGAGTATCACCCCAACTATTACGGCGCCTTCGTGCTGGACCCGGACGGAAACAACATCGAGGCCGTGTGCCACGCACCGGTGGACTAGAAGCTTCGCCATTCGGGCCGCGGTGGTATGGCTCGGCGCGTGCCGGCGCCATTTTTCGCGTGACGCGGCCCGTCCTTGAAGGTAAACGCACCGCCCATGTCAGACAGCCGCCTGAGCCTTGCCCTGCAGATGGGCGCCGTCCACTTGCCCGCCACGGGTCAGATCGCGGTATTCCGCCCCCGCGGGGGAGCCGACCTGTCGGCGCTGCCGCGCGATCGGGTGGAGATCGTGCAGGGCCGGCGGGACGATCACGACGCCTGGGCCCGGATGGGATACCGGACGCACACGGCCGCGCCGGAGGATTTCGCCGCCGCCATCGTGGTGCTGCCAAGGGCCAAGGCCGAGGCGAAGGCGTGGATCGCGCGGGCGAGCGCCGCCGGGGCGTCCGTGATCGTCGACGGTCAGAAGACCGACGGGGTGGATTCGATCCTCCGCGAGCTGCGCCGCCGGGTGGAGGTCTCCGCCCCCTTTTCCAAAGCCCATGGGAAGATCTTCCAGTTCCAGGCCGCGCCCGGAACCCTCGCCGATTGGGACTTGCCACAGTTCCAGACGCTGCCGAACGGCTGGGTCACGGCGCCAGGCGCCTTTTCCGCCGACGGGCCGGACCCGGCCTCCGCCGCGCTGGCCGCCGCGCTGCCGGAGAAGATGCCGGGGCGCGTCGCGGACCTTGGCGCCGGATGGGGCTTCCTCGCGTTTCACGTGCTGCAGCGGCAGGGCGTGACGGAATGTGCGCTGGTCGAGGCGGAGCACGACGTGCTGGAGGCCGCCCGCAGGAACGTCCGCGACGACCGTGCGCGGTTCCACTGGGCGGACGCGACCACGTGGAGCGACCCGGAACCGTTCGACCACGTGGTTATGAACCCGCCCTTCCACATTGGCCGCGATGCCGACCCGGCGCTCGGCGCGGCCTTCATCGCGGCGGCGGCACGGGTCCTGTCGCCGCGGGGCACGCTCTGGATGGTGGCCAACCGCCATCTGCCCTACGAGGCGCCATTGCGCGCCGCCTTTGGCGAGGTCCGCGAGATCGACGGCCCGCCTGCCTTCAAGCTCTTCGCCGCCCGCCGGCCGCAGGGGCAATCCGCCGCGCGGCGCAAAGGCTGATTTCCACTAACATCCCCCACACGCCCGACGGGCAAACCCACGAGGACCGACAGGAACTCTCATGACTTTTGCCATCTCAGGAAAAACCGCCATCGTGACCGGCGCCGCCAACGGCGTCGGCCTCGCCATCGCCCGGCATTTCGTGGACCAGGGCGCCAACGTGATGTTTGCCGATATCGACGAGGCGCGGCTGAACGACGAACTCGGCGGCTCGAACGGCGAGGGCGGCCGCGGGACCGCCCGGGCCTTTGCCGGCGACCTGCGGGAACGGCTGACGATCGCCAACCTGATTTCGGCCACGATAGATTCCTTCGACCGGGTCGATATCGTGGTGAATGCCTCCCGCCAGATGGAGCCGTCCGACCCGCTCGACCCGGACAACGACGCCGTTCAGCTGCTGCTGGAGCAGAACCTCCTGACCGCGCTTCGCCTGAGCCAGGCCGCCGCCAAACGCATGATCCGGCAGGCCGAGGACGAGGACGAAGATAAGGAGCGGACGTCCATCGGATCGATCATCAACATGTCGTCGATTGCCGCCCGGCGAACGCACCCGAAACTGTTGGGATACTCGGTATCCACCGCGGCGCTGGACCAGATGACGCGCTCGCTCGCCGTGGCGCTGGCGCCGCAACGCATTCGGGTGAACGGCGTGTCCTTCGGCTCGCTGCTGTCCGACAGCCTGAAGGGCGCGCTGAAGCGGAACGCAGATTACCGCTCCGAGATCCGCGATCACACGCCGATGAAGCGGATCGCGAAGGCGGGCGAGGTGGCCGAGGCGGTGCAGTTCCTGGCGTCCGACGCGGCGGCGTTCATGACCGGCCAGATCATGACGGTAGACGGCGGCCGGACCCTGCTGGACCCGGTGACTGCGCCGGCGCACTGACGGGGCAGGAATTCAGGGCGACGGGTAGCGCGCGTTGCATTGCGCCAGCCGCGGACCGGCCTCCGCGGTCAGACGGGCGCGGGTCTGCTTCAGTTCGGCCAGCTTGCGCTGCTCGGCCGCGCGGTCGATAGTGACCGGCCGCTGCCGGTAGCGCGTCGTCGGCTGGTTGCAGTAGCTCCAGCCGACGCGATGGTACCCGCCGTTACCGACGCAAAGGTTCACGTTGCTTGTGATGTAAGGCTCTTCGTCAATCGCGTAGCCGCGGGAGAGATTGGCCTGCGTTTCCAGAATCAGGCGGTCGACGACGGCGATATCGCGGGTTGCCGAGCGCAGGCACCCCTCGCGCGGGGTGGCGCAGGCCGCAAGTGCCGGCAAGGCGAGCAGGAGAATCGCAGTTCTCATGTCTTAAACGATAGCGCTGGAAAGGCGCCGGTCCAGTCCTGTGGCGGGGGCTGGTCCGGGGGTCCGGGGGCTGCTAAGCCCGCAGCGGCGCTTCCGGGGCTCTGCCCCGGACCCCGGGATATTTTGGGACACAAGAAGCGGGGGGCGTCCCGGCGCGACAGACCGGGGGATCGTGGGGAGAGGGCGATGACAGGGACGATGGAAGAGCAGAAGCGGCGTGCGTCGGACTGGTTCCGGGAGTTGCGCGACCGGATCGTAACGGCGTTCGAGGCTTTGGAGGACAGCCAGACCGAGGGGCCGATGGCGGACCTTCCGGCGGGGCGGTTCGAGGTGACGGAGACCCGGCGGGCGTCGGAGGACGGGAGCGACGCCGGCGGCGGGCTGATGAGCGTGATGCGGGACGGGCGCGTGTTCGAGAAGGTGGGCGTGAACGTCTCCACCGTCTACGGCACGCTCGGAGATGCTGCGCAGAAGGCGATGGCGGCGCGCGGCGTGCCCGGGATCGAACGCGATCCGAGCTTCTGGGCGTCCGGCATCAGCCTGGTGGCGCATATGCAGAACCCGCACACGCCGGCGGTCCACATGAACACGCGGATGTTCTGGACGCCTTCCGCGTGGTGGTTCGGTGGCGGGTCGGACCTGAACCCCTGCATCGAGTACGACGAGGACACCGCGGCGTTCCACGCGGTGCTGGAAGAGGCCTGCGAGGCCCATGGGGCGGACTACTACGCGCGGTTCAAGGCCTGGGCCGATGAGTACTTCTTCGTGCCGCATCGGGGGCGGGCGCGGGGCGTTGGGGGGATCTTCTACGACGACTTGAATACCGGCGACTGGGAGGCCGATTTCGCCTTCACCCAGGCCGTCGGCGCGGCGTTCCTCCCGGCCTTCCTGCCGGTGACGGAACGGCGGCGCAACCAGCCCTGGACGGAGGCCGACCGGGACGCGCAGTTGGTGCACCGGGGGCTCTATGCCGAGTACAACCTTGTCTACGACCGCGGAACGAAGTTCGGCCTGGCGACGGGCCATGACGCGAACGCGGTGCTGATGTCGCTGCCGCCGGTGGCAAAATGGCCATGACGCGGTCGGCCCGGACGAACGAACTGGGCCAGCCCATCGGATGGCCGCTAGAGGTCTCCTTGCCCCGGCCCCGGCCGGTTCGCGCGGCGATGGATGGCCGGTTCTGCCGGCTGGAACCGGCGGACCCGGATGCCCACGCCCCGGAGTTGTTCGACGCGTTTTCCGCCAGCCGGGACGGCAGGATCTGGACCTATCTGCCCTATGGGCCCTTCGCGTCGGCGGAGGCGCTGGCCGGGTGGATACGGGAAAGCTGCCTCGGGGACGATCCGATGTTCTTCACCATCCGGGACGCGGACGGCGGGCGCTGTGTGGGGCTTGCGAGCTACCTGCGGGTGGACCCCGGCAACGGGTCGATCGAGGTCGGACACATCAATTTCTCGCCGTCGCTTCAGCGCACCCCAACCGCGACGGAGGCGATGTACCTGATGGCCGATCACGTCATGACCGACCTCGGGTATCGCCGCTACGAGTGGAAATGCGACGCGCTGAACGCCCCGTCGCGCGCGGCGGCGGAGCGGTTGGGGTTCACCTACGAGGGCACCTTCCGGCAGGCGACCCATTACAAGGGCCGGAACCGCGACACCGCGTGGTATTCCCTGACGGACGACGAATGGCCGCGCGTTCGTCGCGCCTTGCAGGACTGGCTCGATCCGGCCAACTTCGACGGCGCGGGCCGTCAGCGGCGGTCGTTGTCGGACATTCGGGAGGCCAGCTGAGGCTAGGCTCCGGTGGAGCAGAAGGGGAGGAGCCAATGCAAGGCCATTGCGATTGCGGAGCGCTGTCATACGAGCTGAGAGACACGCCGCTCTTCGTTCATTGCTGTCATTGCCGGTGGTGTCAGCGCGAGACAGGCTCGGCCTTCGCCTTGAACGCGATCATCGAAGCGGACCGGTTCGACGTCCTGTCCGGGACGCCGGAGATGATCGACACGCCAAGCGAAAGCGGGCGCGGGCAGAGGATCGCGCGCTGTCCCACGTGCAAGGTTGCGCTCTGGAGCACGTATTCCAACCCGTCATTCGTTTTCGTAAGGGTCGGCACGCTCGAGGACCCGGACGCCTGCCCGCCGGACATCCACATTTTCACGGAGAGCAAACAGCCCTGGGTCCTGCTGCCCGAGGGCACGCCGGCGATGGCGCAGTACTACGACCTCAAGCACCACTGGCCGCCGGAGAGCCTGGCCCGTCGTGAGGCGCTGAAGGCGCGGCTCGACCGGCGCTGAGTTCCGGATCAACTGACGCAATCGTGCGCAGCGTTGAACGACGTCAGACGGCCGGAATCGCCGCGTCGTGGTAAGCTGTTTGCAGCGAACGGGCGCCGCGCCCCTCTCGCCGCTAGACCCCGGACGGGGCGCGGAAAGAGGAGGAATGACCATGGTCAAGACAATCGGAAATCCCCTGTCCTGGTCGGCCCACGCCATCGGCTCCGCCGGACATGCTCTGGCAGGGGGCGTGACGCAGATCGGAGGGCACCAGGACGCCCCGGCCCACGTGCGCCAGATCGGCAGGAGCGACCTCCGCACGGCGCTTCGGAAGGGGCGGGACGACGCTATGGCGATGCGGAGCGACGTGGTGTTCGTCGTGCTGCTCTACCCGGTGATCGGCATCCTTCTGGTCAGCCTCGCGGACCGGATGCTCCTGCCGATGATCTTCCCAATGATTGCGGGGTTCGCGCTGGTCGGCCCGCTTGCCGCCGTCGGCCTCTACGAGATGAGCCGGCTGCGGGAGGCTGGCGAGGCGCCCGGGCTGTCGGCGGCCTTTGGCGTCGTGCGCTCGCCGTCCCTGGTGCCGATCCTGCTATTGGGGGTGATCCTGCTGCTGTGGTTCGCCCTCTGGCTCGGGGCGGCGCTGCTGATCTACAACGCCACCCTCGGCCCGCAACCGCCCGAGAACGCCGCCGGTTTTCTGGCCGACGTATTCACCACGCCCGCCGGCCTGACCATGATCGTCCTCGGCCTTGGCGTGGGGTTCGGATTTGCCTGCGTGGCGCTGGCAGTTTCGGTCGTGTCGTTCCCGTTGCTGCTGGACCGCGATGTGGGGCTGGTGAATGCCATCGTGACGTCGCTTCGCGTGACGCAGAAAAACCCGCGAACAATCCTGTCCTGGGGCGCCATTGTCGCCGGTGCACTGGTCCTGGGGATGATCCCGTTCTTTCTCGGGCTTATTCTGGTGCTTCCGGTGCTGGGGCACGCGACGTGGCATCTCTACCGCGCCGCGGTGGGCGGGCCGGACTGAGGTTCAGTCCCGCCCCGCTCGAACGGTGTCGATCATGAGCTGGACGTTCTCCGGATCGGCATCCGGCGTGATGCCGTGGCCGAGGTTGAAGATGTGCGGGCCTTTCGAGAACGCCTCGACGATCCGCCGCGTTTCCTCCACCAGCGCCTGTCCACCCGTCACCATGTGCGTCGGCGCCAGGTTGCCCTGCACGCAGCCATCCACCTGCACGTGTTTGGCCGCCCATTCGGGGCTGACCGAGTTGTCCAGCGCGACGCAGTCGGCGCCGGTCGCACGGGCAAACCCCACGTAGCGCTCGCCGGCTTCCCGCGGGAAGGCGATGATCGGCAGGCCGGGATGGCGTGCCTTGAGGTCGCTGATGATCCGCTTTGCGGGCTCCAGCGCGTACCGGTCGAAATCCTGCCCTTGGAGCGAGCCTGCCCAACTGTCGAACAGCTTCACCACTTCGGCCCCCGCCGTCACCTGGGCGGAGAGATATTCGATGGTCGCCTCCGTCAGCCGCTCGATCAGCGCCTCGAACAGCGGCCTGTTTTCGGTCATCAGGGCATGGGCCGGCCCCTGGTCGGGTGTGCCACGGCCGGCGATCATGTAGGTGGCGACGGTCCAGGGCGCGCCGGCAAACCCGATGAGCGTTGTTTCCGAGGGCAGTTTCCGGGTCAGAATCCGAAGCGTTTCGTAGACGGGAGAGAGCACCTCGTGAACGTCCCCCGCACCCTTCAGGGCATCGAAATCCGCCTGTTGAGTGACGGTCGACAGCCGCGGCCCCTCTCCGGTCACGAACCACAGATCCGCCCCAAGCGCTTGCGGGACCAGCAGAATATCGGCGAACAAGATCGCCGCGTCGAAGCCATATCGGCGGATCGGCTGCAGCGTGACCTCGGCGGCAAGCTCCGGCGCATAGCAAAGGGACAGGAAATCGCCGGCCTGCGCCCGCGTCGCCCGGTATTCCGGCAAGTAGCGCCCCGCCTGCCGCATCATCCAGATCGGCGGCACGGGCAGGACCTCTCCCGCCAGCGCGCGCAGCAGCACCTTGCTCTCGGCCATGATCTCTCCCTCTCCGCAACGTCCCGTTGGGTGCGTCCTCTTGGCGGCGAAGTCAACCCGCGCAGGAGTTGCCAGCACGCAGTCCGCCAATTATGCAGTCCTGCGATGACACAGCGCCTTCCATCTCCCGCCGCCCCCCTGCGGATCGGCACCCGTGGCTCGCCGCTGGCCCTGGCGCAAGCGCACGAGACCCGCGACCGGCTCGCCGGGGCATTCGATCTGCCGCAATCCGCCTTCGAGATCGTGGTGATCAAGACCGTGGGCGACAACCGCGCCCTGATTGCCGCGGACAAGCCGCTCAAGGACCTCGGCGGCAAGGGTCTGTTCACCAAGGAGATCGAGGACGCCCTGCTTGCGGGCCGCATCGACATCGCTGTGCACTCGATGAAAGACATGCCGGTCGACCAGCCCGAAGGGCTCGTGCTCGATTGCCATCTGCCACGGGAGGATGTCCGCGACGCCTTCGTCACGCTCATCGGCAGCACCTTCGCTGACCTGCCGGAGGGCGCTGTCGTCGGCACCTCCTCTCTGCGGCGGCGGGCGCAACTGCTCTACCGGCGCCCCGACCTGAAGGTGGTGGAGTTCCGCGGTAATGTGCAGACCCGCATGCGAAAGCTCGAAAACGGGGCGGCAACGGCGACGTTCCTTGCCTGTGCCGGTCTCAACCGGCTTGGTCTCGACGAGGTGCGCCGCACCCCCATCGACCCTGAGGACATGCTGCCCGCCGTCGCCCAGGGCGCCATCGGGATCGAGCGGCGGGAGGGCGACACCGACACCGCATCCCTGCTCGAGGCGATCCACGATGTGCCCACCGGTCAGCGGCTCGCGGCGGAACGCGCCTACCTGGCCCGGCTCGACGGCTCCTGCGAAACACCCATCGCCGGCCTGGCGGAGCTTTCGGACGGGCAGGTGACCCTCCGCGGCGAGATCCTGCGCCCCGACGGAAGCGATTGCCACGCCGATGCGGAGACCGCCCCCATCGAAGACGCCGCAGACCTCGGCCGCGCGCTCGCCGCCCGTCTGCTCGATCGTGCCGGGCCCGGCTTCTTCGACTGGCGCCAACACTGACGCTTCTTGTTGGGAAAAATACCCTCGCCGAAGGCGGGGCCGCGGAGCGGCCCTCAGCGGCGCTCGTGCTCCGGGTCCGTCCCCGGAACGGGGTCATACCCGCAGGAGCCCCAGGGATTGCATCGCGCAATGCGTTTGAGCGCCATCCACCCGCCGCGTAGCGCGCCGTGGGTGCGCAGCGCCTCCAGCGCATAGGCGGAGCACGTGGGCTGGTACCGGCAGCTAAACCCGACCCAGGGCGACAGGACGAGGCGATAGGCGCGCACGGGCAGGGAAAGGACCCAGGCCGCCGGGCTCATGGCGCGGGCGCCTTGGGCGCATGCACCGTCTCGACGGCGCGCCGCAGGTCGCCGAGGAGCAATTCGTAGGGCCGATCGGCCGTCGCGCCTGCACGGCCCACCAACACATAGTCCCACCCCGGCCGGCCCGCCTCGGGCAGGACCGTTCTGGCAGCTTCGCGCAACCGCCGCTTGGCCCGGTTGCGGGCCACGGCGTTTCCGACCTTCTTGGAACAGGTAAAGCCGACCCGCACGAGCGTCGGATCGGCTTCGGTCTCGCGGCGCTTGCGCGCCTGCAACAGAAATCCCGGCGTCCCGGCGCGTCCCGCGCGAGAGGCCGCCACGAAGTCCGCACGCTTGGTCAGGGTGGCCAAAGCTGGCCGCCCGGACATTATGCGCTCAGGGACTTCCGGCCACGCGCGCGGCGGGCGTTCAGGATCTTGCGGCCGGCCTTGGTGGCCATGCGCGCACGGAACCCGTGCCGGCGCTTGCGAACCAGGTTGGAAGGCTGAAAGGTGCGTTTCATCGCTCCGTCTCCGTCTTTTTGCTCAACAGCCCAAATCCGGGGCGGATTCGAAGGCTCGGATATCTCGAAGACCGCCGCTTAAGCGAGATCCTGTCCCAAGTCAATTCATCCGACGCCGGAAATCCTGCAACAATCGACGAAATCTCTCACGCCCATTGTTACAGTTTCTGTCCCCGGGACCGGTCATGGATCACGAATGCCAGAGCGACCCATCAAGCGGCCGTGATCCCCCTGTCGGAGAGGGGCGCAAAGCCGCATGTTGACGGCAATGATCAATACTGGACCCACGATGACCGACACCACCCACACCCAGCGCTCCGGCCTCTGGCGCGTGCTCCCGCTGGCGATCATCGGGCTCGTGGCCGCCGTGGGAGTGATGAGCTTCTCGGACACGCTCAGTTTCGAAACGCTGGCGGAGAATCGCGAGGCGCTTCTGGCCTATCGCGACTCGCACTACGGCGCGACGCTGCTCGTCTTCCTCCTGGCCTACACCGCCATCGTCGCCTTCAGCCTTCCGGGGGCGACAGTGGCCACGCTGGCCGGCGGGTTCCTGTTCGGGCTGTTTCCCGGCGCGCTCCTGAACGTGGCGGCCGCCACCGCCGGCGCGGTGCTGATCTTTCTCGCCGCCCGCTGGGGCCTGGGCGACGCGCTTGCGGCGCGAATGGACGCCTCGGCAGGGCAGGTCAAGCGCATCAAGGCGGGGATCGACGCCAACCAGTGGGAGATGCTCTTCCTGATCCGGCTGGTGCCTGTCGTGCCCTTCTTCGTCGCAAACCTCGTACCGGCGCTGGTGGGCGTGCCGCTGAGCCGGTTCGCGGTCACGACCGTTCTGGGGATCATCCCCGGCACCGTGGTCTACACCTCCGTCGGCGCCGGCCTGGGGGAGGTGCTCGCCGCTGGCGAACGCCCGGACATGGACGTCATCTTTTCACCCCACATCCTGCTGCCGCTTCTCGGTCTGGCCGCCCTGGCGGCGTTGCCCATGGTTCTAAGGGCGGTGCGGGGGAACGACAGGACGTAAGCAATGGAAGACATTCAAACCGACGTCTGCATCATCGGCGCCGGCTCCGCGGGCCTGTCGCTGGCCGCCGGGGCGGTTCAGATGGGCGCAAAGGTCGTGCTGATCGAGGCGGGCGAAATGGGGGGCGAGTGCCTCAACGTCGGCTGCGTCCCCTCGAAGGCGCTGATCGCCGCGGCGAAACAGGCACAGGCCCTGCGCTACGGCGCGTCGCTCGGCATCGCCCCGATTGAGCCGGAGGTCGATTTCGCAGCCGTCATGAAGCACGTGCACGGCGCCATCGCCGCAATCGCCCCCCACGATAGCCAGGACCGGTTCGAGGGGCTCGGCGTACGGGTGATCCGCGAGCGCGCGGCCTTCACGGCGCCGGACCGGCTGGAGGCCGGGCCGCACCGGATCTCCGCCCGCCGTTTCGTGATCGCCACCGGCTCCCGCCCCGCGGTTCCGCCGATCCCGGGGTTGGAGGAGGTGCCGTTCCTCACCAACGAGTCGCTTTTCGACCTGACCGAATTGCCCGAACACCTGCTCATCATCGGTGGCGGCCCGATCGGGCTGGAGATGGCGCAGGCGTTCCGCCGGCTGGGCGCCCGCGTCACGGTGATCGAAGCCGACGCCGCGCATGGCCGGGAAGACCCCGAACTGGCCGCGATTGTTCTGAAACGGCTCCGCAAGGAAGGGGTCGAGATCGTGGAGGGCGCCGTTGTGGAGCGCGTGTCCCAGCAGGACGGCGCGATCTCCGTGGAGACCGGCAACGGCACCCATGCCGGCTCCCATCTGCTGGTCGCCACCGGGCGCGTGCCCACGACCGACGGGCTGGGGCTGGACGCCGCCGAGGTGGAGCACGACAAGAAAGGCATCACCGTGGACGACCGCCTGCGCACGTCCAACCGCAAGATCTACGCGATGGGCGACGTGGCGGGGCAGGGGCAGTTCACCCACCTCGCTGGGTACCACGCGGGCGTTCTGGGCCGGACGATCCCGTTCGGCCTGCCCGCCAAGGCAAAAAACGGCCACATCCCGCGCGCCACCTACACCGACCCCGAACTGGCGCACGTTGGCCTGAGCGAGGCGGAGGCCCGCAAGCAGCATGGCGACGCGCTGGAGGTGATCCGCGTGCCCTACACGCAGAGCGACCGCGCCATCGCGGAGGGTCAGACGACGGGCCTGGTCAAGGTGATGGTCCATCGCGGCCGGCCCGTTGGCGTCGGCATCGTCGGCCACCAGGCGGGCGACCTGATCGGAACCTGGGCGCTCTTTCTCGCGAACGGGCTGAAAATGAAGGCCCTCAGCGACACGGTGCTGCCCTATCCGACACTGTCGGAGCTTAACAAGCGCGCCGCGGGTGCTTATTTCTCGCCCAGACTGTTTGAAAACATCTGGGTGAAGAGAGTGGTCGGCTTTGTCCAGCGCCACGTCCCGTAAGGCGGAGACATGTTCCTGAACTCCCTGTCCGGCAGATTCCTGATGCTGACGGTGGTCTTCGTCATGCTGGCGGAGGTGCTGATTTTCGTGCCGTCCGTGGCGCGGTTCCGGGAGGACTACCTGCTGTCGCGGCTGGAGCGGGCGCAAATCGCTTCTCTGGCCGTGCTGGCCTCGGAGGACATGCTCGACGAAGACCTGGAGAAGGAACTGCTGGAGAACGCCGGGGTCATGAACGTCGTGCTCCGGCGCGACGAGATGCGCCAGCTCGTGCTGTCTTCGCCGATTCCCGATCCGATCGAAGCCACCTTCGATTTGCGCGACGCCGGACCCTGGGACCTGATCCGCGACGCCATCGGTTGCCTGATCGACCCCCGGCCGCAGGTGATCCGGGTGATCGGCGATCCCGTGCAGAAGGCGGGCCTGCTGATCGAGGTCACGATGCCCACCGGCGAGATGCGCCATGCCATGCTGGATTACGGCCTTCGGATCCTGCTGCTCTCGGCCCTGATTTCCGCCGTCACGGCGCTGCTGCTCTTCCTGTCGGTGCGCGGCTTCCTCGTGGCCCCGATCCGGCACCTCGTGGACGCCATGCAGAGCTACGCCGCGGCGCCGGAGGACGCGCGCCGCATCATCGCGCCGGAGGCGAGCGTGCGGGAGCTGCGCGAGGCGGAGGACGCCCTGCGCTCCATGCAGACGGACCTCACCGGCGCGTTGCGGCAAAAGGAGCGGCTGGCGCAGCTTGGCGCGGCGGTGGCCAAGATCAGCCACGACCTGCGCAACATGCTGACCTCGGCCCAGCTTTTCGCTGACCGGATGGAGACCAGCGACGACCCCGCCGTGCTGCGGGCCGCGCCGAAACTGGTGAACTCGATCTCCCGGGCGATTTCGCTATGCGAATCCACGCTGGCCTTCGGCAAGGCGGAGGAGCCGGCACCCCGCCTGCAGCACATGCAACTCGCGCCCATCGTCTACGACGTCGTCGAAAGCGAGCGGCTGGCGGTGGGCGCCGACGATGTCAGCTACGGGGAGAACGTGCCAGCCGGAATGTACCTGCGGGCCGACCCGGAACAACTCTTCCGGGTCCTGACCAATCTCGTTCGCAACGCGCGGCAGGCGATCATCGCATCGGGCAAGGGCGGCGAGATCTGCATCTCCGCCGAGGAGAGCGACGACGGCTGGACCATCACGGTGGAGGACACCGGCCCGGGGCTCCCGCCCAAGGCGCGCGAGTACCTCTTCCAGCCTTTCCAGGGCGGTACCCGCAAGGGCGGCACCGGCCTGGGCCTCGCAATCTCCGCCGACCTCGTGCGCGGCCACGGCGGCCGGCTGGACCTGCGACGGACCGGCCCGGACGGCACCGTCTTCGCCATCTTCCTGCCGAAGGCGGTGATCAGCGCCCCAGAGGCCGCGGCGTAATTTTCTGCGGATTGCCCCTTGCATCGACCTGAGTCGGAGTCTAATTGAACGCCTCACGCGCTGGTAGCTCAGTTGGATAGAGTACTTGACTACGAATCAAGGGGTCGGGGGTTCGAATCCTCCCCAGCGCGCCACTTCTTCCATGTAGAACGTCAGACGAAATTGACTTTTACGTCATAAACTGACCCAATCACCGCGAACCGGATGATTGTGGATGAACCGCGAGTATCCGGTTCGTTCCCCTTTTTACGTGATGCTTCGCTAGATCTTTAGAACAGCGATGCGCAAAAAGCATCTATACCTGCTGGGACCGCCGCGGGACCGGCTAAGGCGCGAACGCCCGAGCCTGTCATTGATCGCCTCCCTCTGATGCTGCAACGCGGTCCGTAGAAAATGACATCTGTTGAAACTGCCGTATAGGCAGTGCTCAGATGGCGGACGCTGGCAGAACGGAAATTCGAACGGCTTCGCAGAAGGACTGGAGAAGGTTAGCATCGGCCACCAACTGGCTACGCAAGCGCCGTGAAATCTCGAGCTGCACACCCTCTCCCGCGCGCGTTCGGTTGCAGATATTTGTTCCTTCCAAACCTGGTAGCCTTTCGTTGAGCTCAGCCTTGAATCCTGCAACGCGCAGAGAGTCTCCGACAGCGTCACGTAGTTTAGTGGCGCGACCACCCAACCAAACCGCGTCAGCCCCTTCGTTGCGCCTTCCATGGATAGCAATGGCCGTCCAACATCTGCCGACAAGTGAGACGGCTTAAGGTTCGTCGAAACGATGGGAAGTTATGTGGAATTGGCCGTGTGGCCCAATCCGTAGAGCCTCGAAGGCGTAGAACGAGATATCCGAGCCAGCAATTGCCGTGGCGATCTCAGATGTATCAGGCTCTATCCATCCGCCATGCGGTGCCAGAATGACTGTCTCTGAGCCACGATCCAACACCTGGATGCGATAGTCGATGTCGAGCCGCTCGTTGGCGGCAAGCTCGAAGAAAGAGTTGTAGCGGTCGGTCATCATGAAACCCTCAAACATGCAAAAGAACACGTCAACCAATGAAAATCCAGATAGCTTTGGCCCACAGCCGACTACGGAGGAATGGGTGATCGCCGTGGTGCGGTTTCTTTGAACCGATCATCCGCGCACTGGCGCAGTGTGCGCTGAGCGGCCGAGGTCGCATTACAGACGAAGCCTTCATGCGGCGCTGCGCGGGCCGCGAAATCAGCTTGGCAGTGCCGCAAGCTGTTCCCGGCCCATACCTGTCATTCGAAAAAAGCGCGGCAGATGACTGGTCTTAGGCCAAGGGCCACATGCATCAGAAAAGCCTATTCTCTTGGAACGCGGGCAAGATCTATGCAATTAATCCAACATGCTGGGCTTTGGAATAGGACTCAGCTCAGAGAGCATGAGGCATGAGGCATGGGGCACAACTACAAACCAACCGCGATCACAAGAGTTGGCTTTGCATACCAGGACTTGGTTGCCGCAGAGACACTGCTTGATTTCTATCGGGTAGTGCCCCGAGAGATGGTGTAAGAGCGCCGACCTTCGGAGAGGTCCAAGGCTGATCAGGTCGCCACGGCGGACAGCCTAACGGTTGTAGTGTCGGTGACACGCGCCAGGCTTTCAAGAGACATGTATCTCCGTGCAACCGTCCATTCGTCATTGGTCTCGAGCATCAGCGCGCCGACGAGACGGACGATGGCCTCGTCGTTCGGGAAGATGCCGATGACGTCGGACCTGCGCTTGATCTCCCGGTTCACCCGCTCCAGTGGGTTCGTCGACGCGATCTGGGCCCAATGCTCACGCGGAAAATCCATGTAGGCGAGGACGTCGTCGCGCG
>NZ_FOLG01000030.1 GCF_900112335.1 Tropicimonas isoalkanivorans | reverse complement strand
AAGTCAGTAAACAGTGAACGAAAATGAGGTCGAAGGCGTCGCGATCGCCAATTTGATTGCAGCCGATGAAGAAACCATTGTCGGCTGGGTATATCGCTGGAACACAGGTGCTCTGGCAATCCGGTGGGACATGCATGGCCCACAGCGCGTCTCAAGGATTTACCCGGATCTTAGCGATGCCGATAAAGCTGAAATCGACTTCGCGTCTCTCACGCAGCTGAATTGTCGCTAGGACTGATATGGAAGAATATGGCCTTTATGGCCCTCGATTGTGTGGTTTTTCCTGCATTCCAGGTTTGATTTCGTACAAGGCTCTGCGCGACGTCGCTGCGCATCAACAGTCAGTAATTGACCTGCTCGAAGCCGTAATTCCCGCTATAGTCACGCCACTCAACGAAGACGGATCTGTGATAAATGCTCGGGCAGTGCTGGCCCCATCGCTCGAGACCGGCATGCGCCGCGGGAAGCGCTGCGGGTGACGACGCCCTCCAAGAAAAATCGCCCTGGATCCCGTAGGTGCCGAGGACAACGACGGCGCTGCGGTTGCAGTCGCCATCTCGCCCGGATTCATGCTGGCGGGCATAACGAACGTCAAAGACGCGGATGGAGCGCACGAAATTGAACTCCGGCCCGCTGATATCGATGTCGGCGCGGTCTTCCACGAGCTGGAGAGCGTAATCGGCCCTTACGAGGTTGTCCCAAGCCGCGTTGGAGCCTTTAGGCACAAGCATCCCGCCTGCCCTGGCTGCCTGATCGAAGAGCGGGGTTGAAGAGTTTGGAGGGGCTCCTGAATCACCATATAGGGCATCGAAGATCCGGTCCGCGGGCCGCGACCTGGCAGGTCCATCGTAAGACGCACCCATCGGGCAGCGCCAAATCTGAAGCGGCGGCTCCACCGGCCATGGAGTTATGCGCCGGATGAACTCGGCCCGTGCGCGGGCGCAGGGCACGGAAGCTGGCCAACCACCGGACAAACACAGCAGGATGGCACAATCGATCTGATAGGTTTGGGCGCGTGCTTGTGTCGGAACTGTTGGGCCGGTCAAGGCGAGAGCTAAAAAGGCCACCAGAGGGAGGTTTTTGAATTCGAAACGCATGGCAATGACCCTTGACGATCTTCACCCAGCATACATACGAAAATATACTATTGCAACCTTGGTGACGCAGAGTGTGGTTGCGGAGATCAGCAAGATCGCGAGCTGACCGCGTCGCCCGTCGTCATCCACCACGTTGCGCGCGCCGCCAGTCCCACGGCATGTCAAAGCGTCCGGACCATATATTGCGCCGTGCGGATCTGGCTTCGGTCTCATCGCGAATGTAGTCGCGGCTGTATCGGCGATAAGCCACGGCCCACCCTTCATGCACAAGCCAGGCGTTCAGATCGATACCGTCTTGATGACAGACCGCAATGAAGCGGCCATAGCGGTCGATATCGCGCACGGTGCAGCTGACCTGCCGACGGCCGATCCTGTCGGCGAGGGACAGTGCCGCTTGTTGTCCGCAGCGCCAGCGCTGACCCTCGGCCGTGGCGCAAACTTGTCGGCTTTCAGGGGCATCGATCCCATGCAACCGGATGCGCTGTCCACGAATTTCCAGTGTATCGCCGTCGATCACGCTGGCAACGCCGGTCAAGCGATCGGCATGGGCCTGCGGGGCGGCAACAAACGAGAACAGAAGGAGGGCGAGCAGCAAGCGCAAAGGGCAAACCAATCTTTTTGCGGAGGTGACGAGACATAAACGGATGATCCCGTAGGGAAGACCCAAGCCCTGTGAAGTCGCCCGTAGGCCACCGCATCACGTCACGGATGATTTGCGGGCGGGGCTGTGTAGGGCAAGGTTGCTATTCGCCGGGCTGGACGCCCAGAGCTTCCAAGGTTGCGCGATCGGCCGCGCCGGTGATGGGCAGGCCGCTTTGTTCTTGGAACTGTCCGTCGTCAGAGTTTTTGGGCCAGTTGGCGGCCTGATCTAAGAGAAGGTCTGGCGCATCTGGTGCCACCGTTCGATCTTCACCTGGGTCTGGGGGTGATACGGGGCGCCGCGGACGTGATCGATCTGCTGATCTTCCAGCCAATCGGTCAGCTCACCCGAGATGTAACTGGCGCCGTTGTCGGAGAGCAAGCGCGGCTTGTGCAAGACCGTTGCCTGATCACAACCCGAAGCCTGCAACGCCAGGTCCAACGTGTCGGTCACGTCGCCTGTCTTCATCGTCGTGCAGAGCTTCCAGGCGATGATGTAGCGGCTGAAGTCATCGAGGATGGTCGAAAGATAGAACCAGCCCCAGCCGATGACCTTCAGGTAGGTGAAGTCGGTCTGCCAAAGCTGGTTCGGCCGCGTTGTCTTGTCCCGGAACTCGTCGGCCGCAGACACCACCACATAGGCCGGACTGGTGATCAGGTCGTAGGACTTGAGAATGCGATAGACAGAAGCCTCTGACACAAAATACTTTTCCGTGTCGGTGAACTGCACGGCCAATTCGCGCGGCGACAGATCGCTTTCCTTCAGGGCCAAGTCCTTGATCTTCTCGCGCACCGGTTCCGGAATGCGGTTCCAGACTCGTGACGGCTTGGGGCTGCGATCCTCAAGCGCCTCGGGCCCACCTGACAGATATCGGTCATACCAGCGATAGAAGGTCGTTCTGGGGATGCCGAGCTTGTCCAGCGTGCGCTTGGTCGGCAGATGCGACCCTTCGACGAGACAGATGATCTCCAGCTTTTCGGATGCGGGATACCTCATTCGTCGTCGCCCCCATCCCCGATCATGCTTTTTTTGAGCAGCCGCAGTTCCAGGGCCTGCTCGGCCACGACCTCTTTCAGATCGCGGGCCTCACGGCGCAGATCCTTGACCTCAGTCGACGTCGCTGCACGCGCCGTGTCGCCCGCCAGGCGCTTTTTGCCAGCCTCAAGGAATTCCTTCGACCAGCTGTAATACAGGCTCTGGGCTATGCCCTCACGGCGGCACAGCTCTGCAATGCTGTCCTCGCCCTTCAGGCCGTCCAGAACGATCCTGATCTTCTCCTCGGCGGAATACTGTTTGCGGGTCGCACGGCGGATGTCCTTGACGACCTTCTCGCCGTGGCTCTGCTTGGTTCCGGGTTTCTGTCTCATCTCCACTCCTTGGTGGTTACGATGTGCCAGAAACCCTCTCTTATCAATTCAGCCTAAACTGTGTCTCGGCCCCACGTTGTGGCGCCTATCCCGTGCTGCGAGATCTTGTACATCTCATAGTGGGGAGTGCGTTTCGCAATGTGCGCTACAAATTCGTTTCTCAAATCGTTGGTAAGCGGTGGCTGAGCGGCACGCAGTCTCAGCTTGACGGCGTGAAGTTCCACGGCAGGAGGTCGTCGATATGGCCTTGCGGATGGCCGGCAGCGATGGCTTCCAGGGTGGCCTTGAGATAAGCGAAGGGCTCGACGCCGTTGATCTTTGCGGTCTCGATGAGTGACGCGATGCGGCCCCAGGCGCGCCCGCCTTCGTCGTGCCCCGCAGCCACCGCTTACTCCGGATCTTGGTTGCTACGAAGCCGGTGGATTTTCGCAAAGGTCATGACGGGTTGGCCGCGCTTGTACAATCGGCGCTGGCTGAGAATCCGTTCACCGGAACAGTCTTCGTGTTCCGCGCCAAGCGGGCGGACAGGATGAAGATCCTGTTCTGGGACGGCAGTGGACTTGTGATGGCTTACAAGCGGCTCGAGGAAAGCACATTCACCTGGCCGGCCGTCCGGGACGGTGCCATGACGTTGAACCGGGCCCAGTTCGAGGCGCTTTTTGCCGGGCTGGACTGGCGACGGGTGCGGTCCTTGGAGGTGCGCCGGCCGGCTGTGGCAGAGTGACTCGGTTTGGCAGAATGCCTGCCCATCGAGGTGCCAATCAGGGTATGGTCCGGCCATGTCCAGCGCCCCGCCCACCGACCTCTCGGCCATTCCTGAAGATCAGCGTGACGCTGTTCTGGCAGTGCTGCGCGAGCGGGATGCACTTCGGGATGCCAATAAGCGCCTGGAGCACCTTGTTGCTGAGCTAAATCAGGCCGTGCATGGCAAACGGTCCGAGAAGCTGAGCGAGGACGAACGGCAGTTGGCCTTCGAAGATCTTGAGACAGCGGTGGCCGAGGCCGAGACGCAGCAGGATGAACAGGCTCCGCCGCAAGCGCTCCCGCGCAGGGCCGCCCGGCGCAATCGTGGCAATCTGCCCAAGGACCTGCCGCGGATCGAACAGGTGATCGATCCGGACAGCCTGGACTGACCATGCGGGTGCGGGACAATGTACCAGATCGGCGAGGACCGCACTGAACGGCTGGATATCATCCCGGCGCAGCTGCGCGTCATCGTGACGGTCCGTCCCAAGTATGCCTGCCGCACCTGCGCCGAAGGGGTCAGCCAGGCTCCGGCGCCGGCCCATCTGATCGAGGGCGGACTGCCGACCGAGGGTGCCATCGCGCACGTGCTCGTTGGCAAGTTCTCGGACCATCTGCCGTTATACCGCCAGAGCCAGATCCTCGCCCGTTCCGGGATCGATCTCCATCGCAGCACGCTCGCCGATTGGGTTGGCACCGCCGCCTTCCACCTTGGCCCGGTGGTCGACAGGCTGGCCGAGTACCTGAAGACATCGACCAAACTCTTCATGGACGAGACCACCGCCCCGGTGCTGGATCCGGGACGAGGCCTGACCAAGACCGGGTATCTCTGGGCGTTGGCCCGCGATGACCGGAGATGGGGCGGCGAGGACCCGCCCGGCGTGGTCTTCACCTATGCCCCGGGCCGCGCCGGGGAAAATGCAGAGAAAATCCTGCAGGGCTTCGACGGCATCCTGCAGCTCGACGGCTATAGTGGCTACAACCGGTTGACGCGTCCCTCCCGCAAGGGCGGCGATCCAATTCGCGTGGCGCATTGTTGGGCCCATGCCCGCAGGAAGCTCAAGGAAGTGTTCGACCGAGACGGCTCGGAGATCGCCGCTGAAGGCCTGCGCCGCATCGCTGAGTTCTACCGTATCGAAACCGAGATCCGCGGCATGGGCCCCGGACAGCGGCTGTCGGCACGGCAGGCCCGCACTGCGCCGCTGATCGCCGGGTTTGGAGAATGGCTGCAAAGCCAGCGCCTGCGCATCTCGGCCAAGTCACGCCTCGGCGAGAAGCTGATCTACATCCATCGCCAATGGGACGGGCTGCAGACCTTCCTGCATGACGGCCGCGTCGAGATCGACTCCAATGCCGTCGAGAATCTGATCCGCCCTATCGCCCTGACGAGAAAGAACGCGCTCTTCGCCGGTCATGACGAAGGCGGCGAGCCTGGGGCCGCATCGCTTCACTCATCGCCACCGCGAAGGTCAACGACGTCGAGCCCTTCGCTTACCTCAAAGCCACCCTTGAAGCCATCGCTGCCGGCCATCCCGCCAGCCGGATCGACGAACTCCTTCCTTGGAACTTCGAGCCGTCAAGCTGATCCTGGGTGAGGCGGGGGCAACGCTTACGGACAGTTTAGGCTGAATTGATAAGAGAGGGTTTCTGGCACATCGTAACCACCAAGGAGTGGAGATGAGACAGAAACCCGGAACCAAGCAGAGCCACGGCGAGAAGGTCGTAAAGGACATCCGCCGTGCGACCATCTTCGAGATGAACGTGGAAAGCTACAGACGGTGGACGGCGATGGAGGCGAAACGGAAGAGAGGAAGGCCTGCCGCTTACGCGACAATCAAAAATACACCGCTGATTGACGCGGAGCGATAAACAGCTGCAGAAGAAATTCTTGCCAGCGACAATCACGGTGATATCGTCTCCGATGCCGCGACATAGAATCTCATCCTGTTTGTCGCCAGCGTCTCACCCAGATTGTCGCGCTATAGTTCCTGCGATCACTCATGTGGGAGAACAGGGTAATCGATGTATCCCTCGGCCCCGCCGCCATATGCGGTCGCGCCGTCAAGTGCGTTGAGGGGTGCGTTCTGCTGTAGCCGGGCCACCAAGTCCGGGTTGGCAATATAGGGACGACCAAAGGCGATTAGATCGGCGGCGTCACTGCGGCGCGCCGCAATTGCAAGGTCTCTGTCATAGCCATTGTTGGCGATGTAGATCCCGTTGAAACGCTGCCGCAAGATATTCAGATCAAATCCACCCTCGACGGCTCGTGCTCCGCCCGTCACACCTTCCACAACGTGGAGATAAGCCAGATCAATATCATTCAACTGATCGACAAGTGCGGTGAACACGGGTGCAGGATTGCTGTCCGTAAGGCCATTGGCAGTGCTGATTGGGGATATCCGAAGACCTGTGCGGCCATCATCGCAGATGGCCGCGACAGCTTTCGTGACCTCAAGTGTCAGCCGAATGCGGTTCTCGACCGACCCACCATAGGCATCGGTACGCTGGTTGGCCCCGTCACGCATGAACTGATCGAGTAAGTATCCGTTCGCGGCGTGAATCTCGACGCCATCAAACCCTGCGGCAAGAGCGTTGTGCGTCGCTTGCGCGTAATCTGCGACAATCCCCGGCAACTCCTCCAGGGCCAGCGCCCGCGGTGTGAGTGCTGGTTTCTTTCCATCCGGAGTGAACGCGTCCACTTCAGGGCGAACAGCGGAGGGAGCGACAGGCAATATCCCACCGGCCTGCACATCCGGGTGGGACACCCTGCCGACATGCCACAGCTGAGCAAAGATGCGGCCACCCTTGTCATGGACACCGGCCGTGACGGGGCACCAGCTTTCGATTTGCTCGTCGGTCCAGATCCCGGGAGTAAAGGCGTACCCTGTGGCCTGCGGCGAAATGTTCACGCCTTCACTGATGATCAGGCCTGCCGATGCGCGTTGGGCGTAATATTCCTGCATCATTGGGGTGGCGATGTTTTCGGGGGACCGCGCGCGGGTTAGGGGGGCCATTACGATGCGGTTTGACAGCGTATAAGGTCCGACAACGACGGGGGAAAAGAGGTCAGTTTCAGGGATGGTTGACATAATGACTCCTCGTCTCCTGACTGGCAGGAGAGTGAATTTGGGACAAAGGGGTGGGCCGGTTGCTTTGGGCGTGTCGGATGTGGCCAACGCCTGATCCGGTCGTTTTGGGGGCGAATTTGTGGCGGCGGCGCAGGGCTTAGGTCAAAGAGGCTGCGCCGCCGGTCGAGTTTGCAATGCAGGCTTTCCGATCTACAGATCGGTCATCTGCATCCCTTGTTCCGTGTAACGATCGCCAGCGGCAGCGCCGCGTGGGAACAAGGTGTCGAGGCGGGTGAGAATGTCCTCGGTTAGTGTGACATCGGCGGCCCCAATATTGTCTTCAAGATAGGCGCGCCGTTTGGTGCCCGGGATCGGAATAATATGATCGCCTTGGGCCAAGACCCATGCGAGCGCCAGTTGCGCAGGCGAGCATCCGGCGCTGTCGGCGATGGCACGGTATTGCTCCAGCAAGTTCAGATTCTGATCCAGATTTCCATCGGCAAAGCGCGGCTGGGTGTGCCGGAAATCATCATCAGCCAGGTCGCTTAGTGTGGTGACCTTGCCGGTCAGAAAGCCGCGCCCAAGCGGGCTGTAGGGTACAAAAGCCGTGCCCAATTCGGCGCATGTGGCCAGCATCTCTCCCTCTGGGTCGCGCGACCACAGCGAATACTCTGTCTGAACCGCCGCAACCGGATGCACCGCATTTGCCCGCCGCAAAGATTGTGCAGAGATTTCGCTTAACCCGATGCCTCTAATCTTACCTTCTTTGATAAGATCAGCCATCGCTCCAACCGTGTCCTCAATCGGGGTCACCCCATCAAGGCGATGCGCGTAATAAAGGTCGATCTGATCAATTCCCAGACGTGCCAATGAGGCCTCGACTGCCTGTTTCACATAGGCCGGGCTGGTGTCGATAAACCGCGAGGTCGGGTCTTGGGATCGGATGATGGCGAACTTGGTCGCCAGCGTGAGGTTGTCCCGGTTTTGCCGAACGAAATCCGACAACAAGGTTTCATTCGCGCCGTTGCCATAGATATCGGCGGTGTCGTAGAACGTGACGCCCAATTCAAGCGCACGGTCCAGCGTTTCATAGGATTGATCGCGGTCGGTTGGGCCGTAGAATTCGGACATGCCCATGCAGCCAAGTCCAATGGCTGATGTCGCGCCAAGTCCGGCGCCCAGATTACGCGTTTTCATGTGTTTTCTCCTTGAATTGAGGTGGTACGAAGCGGATAGCCGTGACGCGGGAAATGCACGGCAACCGTTCCCACCTGTGGCATGTCCCGATGCAGAATGATGCGGGTGTCGTCGATATGGACCAGCGTACCGTCGATGACTTCCGTGCCAAATTCATCGACCAGAACCTGTACCGACGCGCCTATCGCGGGATGGGCAAGACCCGTTGCGGGAAGCGGGGCAGGGGTCGTCGAAACCGCGATTATGATCGCTTCAGCAGGCGCCAATTCGGTTCGTGTGCCGTGACCGAACTCCGCAATGCGCGCCATCCATGCCGACAATGCCGGGAACAGCGATAGACCGCTGCCGCTGGCGGTTGTGTCAGCTTTGGCAAAAAACCAAACCACATGATAGAGTGCCAGATCAGTCAGCGCGGGCGTGTCCCCGGCAAAGAAATCGGCACCGCCCAGCAGGTTCTCAAGCCAACCAAGCCCTGTTGTGATTTGGCCACGATGATATCCGACATCCGCCTTCAGGCCGTCCAGATCAATCTTGTGATCCCAAAACGCCTCGCGGTCGTGGATCAGGGCTGGGGGAACGGCATCGGCCCGCAGGCCCATGCTGTAACGAACCACTTGCCAGAACAAAATGCGGTCCGCCCAATTGTCGAGCAGCGGGGTCGCTGTGCCCGCAGTGTTCGGGGCAAGGGCGCGCGCCGGAAACCGCTGGTCAAGCTCGGCGGCGATCAGGGCGGAATCACAGTAGATATCCGCCCCGATCTGAAGCACTGGGGCCCGCCTGTAGCCACCCGTCAGGGTTAGCAGATCAGCCTTTGGCGCAATCGGAGGCACGATGACCGATGACCGATGACCATGATAGCCCCTTGAAGCCCATCAAAGTTCTGATTTTTTCGGAATAGGGAGAGGCTTCATAGTGGTGCAGGATCAGGTCGGTCATCGCTTTTCTCCTACTTCAGCAGCCCGAGGATCTCTTGCGCGGCGGCGGCGGATGAGGCGGGGTTCTGGCCGGTGACCAGTTTTCCGTCACGCAGCACGAAGCTGACCCAATCCGCCCCTTTTTCATACTGGCCACCATTGGCCTTCAGCATGTCTTCCACCAAGAACGGCACAACATCGGTAAGGCCGACGGCCTCTTCTTCGGTGTTGGTAAAACCCGTCACCCGGCGGCCAGACACCAGCGGTTTGCCGTCCGCGCCTTGGGTGTGGCGGAACACGGCGGGGGCGTGGCAAACTGCGCCGACAGGCAAGTCGGCGGCGGCGAAGGCCTCGATCAGGCGTTTGCTGTCCGCATTTTCGGCCAGATCCCACAAGGGGCCGTGGCCGCCCGGATAGAAGATGGCGTCGAACCCGTCTTCGGTTACATCCGAAAGCTTCAGCGTCGTCGCAAGATGCTTTTGCGTCTCTGGATCGTCTTTGAACCGACGGGTGTCGTCGGTCTGTGCGTCAGCGTTGTCGCTGGACGGATCAATCGGCGGCTGTCCCCCTTTGGGCGAGGCCAGTATAATGTCTGCTCCGGCGTCCTTGAAGACGTAATAGGGGGCCGCAAACTCCTCCAGCCAGAAGCCGGTTTTCTTGCCTGTGTCCCCGAGTGTGTCGTGGGATGTCAGTACCATCAGAATTTTCATGTTATTTTCCTATTTTTTCTCGCCGACGCGGATCACGCGCTTGCCAAAGTTTTCGCCATTCAGCAGGCCAATGAAGGCTTCGGGTGCATTTTCCAAACCGTCGATGATCTCTTCGCGGTATTTGATTTGGCCGCTTTCGATCCACGCCCCCATGTCTTTGGCAAAATCCGGGTAGAGGTGGCCGAAGTCGTCAAAGATGATGAAGCCCTGCACCTTGATCTTTTTGCGCAGGATTTGACCCATAAGCCAATTCATCCGGTCCGGTCCTTCGGGCAAGTCAGTCGCATTATACTGAGAGATCAATCCGCAGACCGGCACCCGTGCGTTTGAATTCAACAGCGGGATGACCCCGTCGAGGACCTTGCCGCCGACATTTTCGAAATAGACATCGATGCCATCGGGACTGGCCTTGGCAAGCTGTTCGGCAAAGTCATCTGCCTTGTGATCGATACAGGCGTCAAAACCCAACTCATTGACCGCATAGGCGCATTTCTCTGGTCCGCCCGCGATGCCGACCACGCGGCAGCCAAGGATCTTGCCGATCTGGCCCACAGTGGCCCCGACAGGGCCGGTCGCGGCCGCCACGGCGATGGTCTCGCCAGGTTTTGGCGCGCCAATTTGCGTCAGACCCGCCCAAGCGGTAAAGCCGGGCATACCCATGATACCGAGCGCCCAAGACGGATGCGCGGGTGATTTGCCAAGGTTTGTCAACCCCGCGCCATCCGACAGGGCATAATCCTGCCAGCCATTGAAGCTGAGCACCCAGTCGCCCGGCGCAAAGCCATCAACCTGTGAGGTGACGACCTGAGCCACTGTGCCGCCCTCCATCACGCCATCAATTTCCACCGGCGCGGCGTAAGATGGCGCATCGCTCATGCGCCCCCGCATATAAGGGTCCAGCGACAGATATTCGGTGCGCAGAAGCATTTGCCCAGCACCAGGGGAGGGGACGTCCCCTTCGACCAAGCGAAGCGTGTCCTTGGTCGGTTCGCCTTTGGGGCGTTCCGCCAGCACAAGCTGGCGGTTTACTGTTTCGGTCTGTGTCATGGTCATCATCTCCTAGAAGGCTGTTTCAAGAATGCGGCGGGCATCCTCGGGGGTGATGGCATTTTGTTCGCCAAGGGCGGTCATGCCGTGATCCTTCAAGGCGGCGACGATGCGATCAATTTCAGGTGCAGCAATTGCGTAATCGCCGAGTCGGGTTTTGATGCCCACCTGTTCAAAGAACCCGCGTGTTGCCTCGATCACGGCATCAATCCGCGCATCATCAGATCCCTCGCGGATGTCCCAAACATTGGCAGCATATTGCAGCAGTTTCTCGCGTTTGGGGCCACGTTGGTCGTTCATCAGTGACGGCAACACGACAGCCAGTGTGCGGGCGTGGTCGGTGTCATTGAGCGCGGTAATCTCATGTCCGATCATATGGCTTGCCCAGTCCTGCGGGACACCTGCGCCGATCAGGCCATTCAGGGCCAGCGTTGCCGTCCACATCAGGTTGGCGCGAACGTCATAGTCCTCCGGCGTCTCAAGGGCTTTGGGCCCAAGCTCGATCAGGGTGCGTAGCAGGGTTTCGGCAAAACCGTCCTGAACGCGCGCGGCGGATGGATAGGTCAGATATTGTTCGATGATGTGAACAAACGCGTCGGCCACGCCGTTCGCGATTTGACGGGGCGGCAGCGTGTAAGTGACCTCGGGGTCCAGCACCGAGAAAACCGGGTAGCAATGTGGGCTACCAAACGGAAGCTTAGCGCCCTTCTCGGGATTGGTGATCACAGCGCCAGAGTTCATCTCCGAACCGGTGGCGGGCAAGGTCAACACGGTCCCAAAGGGCAGCGCTTGCGTGATGACCGACCCGCGAGATGTCAGGATGTCCCAGGCGTCGCCATCATATTTGGCCGCCGCCGCGATAAATTTGGTGGCGTCAATAACGGAACCACCGCCGACAGCCAACAGGAAGGTGATCCCTTCTTGGCCAATCACCTCGACAGCTTTCAGCGCAGTGGCGAAGCGCGGATTGGGCTCAATGCCGCCAAATTCGACCAAGGTCCGGCCCGCAAGTGCCGCACGCACCTGACCAAGGACGCCTGTTTTCTCCGCGCTGCCTCCACCATAGAGGATCAGCACCTTTGCGTCAGCCGGAACCTGATCCTTTAGGTCCGCGATACGGCCCTTGCCAAACAGGATATGTGTCGGATTGCGAAAGTCAAAATTATTCATGGGTTCAGTTTCCTTCAGTTTCAATGTGCAGGCGCACGTCAACGTTTCCGCGTGTGGCGTTGGAGTATGGGCAGACCTGGTGCGTCGCTTCGACAAGTCTTTCAGCATCCTCGCGGGTCATGCCCGGCAGATGTGCGGTAATGTCGAGATCAAGTCCGTATCCGCCCTCGGCGCGTTGGCCGATGCCCACCTCAACCGACGTTAATGCCGCTTTGGCATCAAGCTTGAGTTGTTTTGCGGTCATTTCCATCGCGCTATCAAAACAGGCCGCATAGCCAAGCGCGAACAACTGCTCGGGGTTCACCCCCGCCTCGCCACTGTCCGGGCGAACCATCTGGACTGAAAAGCTGCCATCGTTGAGGGCGGCGGTTCCCGAGCGGCCCCCTGTTGCCGTTGCGGTGGTTTTGTAGAAGATTTTCATGAGCTTCCTTTCGCGAATAGACTGGTCGTCTATAGATGTGTCAAAATTTTTGGGGTTATGTTCCTGGAACGAGCACCTTTGTGGCATTCATAGCGGAATTGAGCGGGGCTTCACTGTGCGAGAGGCTCGCGACGAGGCTGGCTCCAAGCCACATGTGGTAGATCATTTCTGCCGTGGAGCGGGGGTCTTCAAGCGCGGCGATCGTGCCATCGTCCGTTCCCTGTTCAAGGGTCTCCGTCAGGCGCGCGACGATTTCGGACACACTTTTCTGCAAGATATTGCTCATATTCTCCGAGAGGTCAGCAACCTCTGCGGACAGTTTGACGACCAAGCACCGGTCTTCGAGGTTGGGGCTGATCTGTTTTTTCCGCCACTCTTCGAAATAGGTCAGAAACCGAGACCGTGCATCCATGTCCGGATGCGCAAGCGACGCGTTCAGGCGTGTGCCATACTCCGTCATAAAATCGTTCAACAGCGCACAGCCATAAGCTTCCTTGGAGGCGAAATAGTGATAGAACGACCCTTTCGGAACACCGGCCTCTTTCAACAGCGCACTCAGACCGACACCTGTGTAGCCCTGCTTGGCTGTCAGGCGTCGTCCTGTGGTCAGTATCTGTGAGCGTGTGTCGTTTTTCTGTTCCATGACCCTCGATATAGCCTCATTAGACCGGTCGTCTAGGGGTGGTGTGGCTTTTTCTAATCACAGGGCCGTGAGCGGCGCTGAGAAACGGTACGGGAAAGGCGCTAGCCAGCATGCACACCAGTTAGCAGCTTTAACATCCAGCACAGAAAAACAAGCAATGCATACGCAAATCGATGCGGCACGCCCTTAGTTTGCGTTCAGCACTGCTTCCAGCAAACCAGGAAAGCGACGGTCAAGCGCATCTCTTCGCAGTGAAAGCAGGCGACCTCGCCCCTTGGGGATATTCCGGATCACACCTGCTTCGCGCAACACTTTGAACAGGTGCGACTTGGTGGATTTCGCCACTTCCGGGTCCATTAAATTGCAGTTTGCCATTTCGACCGGGCCGTCGCGGAGCTGACGCACGATGTCCAACCGGCCCGGATCGCTGAGTGCGAACAAGACCTGCGTCAGTTGCAGCTCCTGTTCCTGCGGGTGCGCAAGATCGGGGCTGGCAGTGTCGGGTAAGATACTCATGGTTCGAATATACTTGAACCTTCCGCAGAAAGAAACTAGAGAAAGGTTCGATAAACTTCGAACCCTCCTGAAGGACTGCATTCCAAAATGACCACGATTGTGATGTCACCCAAGGCTAGAGAGCGCGCTGGTTTCGCAATCGTGCTTACCGGAAGCGCTCTGATGATGGCGAGCGCGAGCGCGCCGTCCCCTTTTTATCCGCTCTTGCAGCAGCAACTTGGTTTTTCGTCTTTGGTCGTGTCGGAGATATTCGCAATCTACGCAATTGCCCTTCTTGCGACACTGTTAGTGGCCGGATCAATCTCGGATCATGTCGGGCGACGCCCTGTTCTGTCGATGGGGTTCGTGCTTCTCGCTGTTTCCGCCGCCGGATTCGAATTGTCAGGTTCTGTGTCTGCGTTGTTATTGGCTCGAGTAGTACAGGGCGTAGCATGCGGCCTTCTGTTGTCTACGCTGTCGGCTGCGATTACGGATCTTGAACCCCCTGAATTCAAGGGCATCGCGGCGATCTGTAATTCAGTCATCCCCCTCGTCGGGCTGGCCCTGGGGGCCTTGATATCCGGCTTCGCGATGGAGTACCTTACCGAGCCAAAATTTGATATATTCACCGGGATTGCCGTGGCCAGCCTGGTGCTGGCGCTGGCCACATGGGGCTTGCCCGAAACATCGCCACGGCATGAAGGCTTGTTGCAGGCGTTGGAAGGCCCTATCGGAAGGTTTCTTCGTAGAACCACGCTAAGGTGGAACATTGTGTGAACATACTCACGTTCCCCAATCTCTAGATGGCCTGATGTTCAGTGGTCGCGCGATTTTGCGGTCTGCGGCTCCAGAATGCCAATCGAAGTCGCCGGACAGGATAACGTGCTCCCACCCGAGGGGCGATGTGTGAGCAAGCAGCTTGACGTCGTAGAGCGGACTGGTCTGCGCGAGGTGGCCGGCGGCCTTGTCCATGTAGATCGTATTCCAAAACGTGATGGCGGCGATGACGAGGTTGAGCGCCATGGCCCGCTTCTGTTGGGCGACATCAGAGCGATCATGAATGCGCCCTTGTGAGTGGGCAAAGACGGCCCGCGCCAGCGAATGTCGCGATTCACCCTTGTTGAGTCCTGCGTGGCATTCCATGCGCAGGGCGGCGTTTTCGATCCAGTCGAGCATGAAGAGCGTGCGCTCGATCCGGCCGATTTCACCCAAAGCCAGGTAGAGCCGGTTTTGCTGGCGGTACGCTCCAAGCTTGCGCAGGATTTCAGACGGTTTGAGAGACTTGTCGCGGATACTGGCCGCGAGCCGCATGATGTCACCCCAATGCTGCCGGATCACCTCTTCGTTGATTGGTTTCCCGATGAGGGGTGACAGAGTGGCCCACGCCTTCGCGCTCCCGAAGCATGCCAACCGCCGGTCGGGAAAGTCGCGCAAACGCGGGGCAAAGGTCATCCCCAAGAGATGGAACAGGGCGAAGACGTGATCCGACACGCCGCCTGTATCTGTGTAATGCACGAGCGGGTCGAAGCTGGCCGGGTTAGTCAAGAGACCATCAAGCACGAAAGGAGCTTCGCCTGCCGTCGCCCCGATGACGCTGGAATGGAACGAGCCGTATTGGCCTGACAGGAAGGAGTAGATTTTCAGGCCCGGATCAGGCCCGTACTTCGCGTTGATGAGCCCGCTGCCGCGATTGGCGGCAAAGAACTGGCCGTCCGATGAGCTGTGCTCCGCCGCGCCCCAGTGCTGCGCAAAGGGCAAACTATGATGGGCGTCGACGATACGACCCAAGG
>NZ_FOLG01000035.1 GCF_900112335.1 Tropicimonas isoalkanivorans | reverse complement strand
TGACCGCTGGACAAGTCAGTGACTACATCGGTGCACGGGCGCTTGTCAGCAGCCTGCCAAAGGTAGATTGGCTGCTCGGTGACCGTGGATATGACGCCGATTGGTTCAGAGAAGCGTTGAAAGACAAAGGGATACGCGCATGCATTCCCGGCCGAAAGCAGCGCAAGAAAACCGTCAAGTACGACAAGCGCCGCTACAAACGTCGCAACCGGATCGAGATCATGTTTGGGAGGTTGAAAGACTGGCGGCGGGTGGCAACCCGATACGACAGATGCCCGAAGGTCTTCCTGTCAGCCATCGCCCTGGCCGCTCTCGTCATTTACTGGCTATGAGTCCTGACCCTAGTTGATTCCGAGCGGCCGCGATTGCCGCGCGAATACAAGGATAACATCCGCATGCATTTACATTACCTGACATCGGAATCACACGGGCCGTCTGTGCACGCAGCTTCAAGGCAAACTTCCGTGTCCGGTATCTTTCACCATGTCCGCGGTTTGATCGCTTGGGCGGAGACCGTTGAGCCGGACTATGGTGCGCGCGCACTTGAGAACTTTGAGTCGGTTGACTGGCCGCCATTGGAGCCGAACCGACTCCTAGGTCATCGAGGCTGAAAGCCAGGGGAGCACGTCACTACAAATCCACCAAAGTGTTTGAGTTAACTAGGGTCTGAGGCAAGCGCAATAACAGCGAAAGTCGTCGTTTGCTGCGAATTATGAATTCGTTCGCTTGTTCGCTTTGCGGTTGCCGCGAATGTCCGGATCGACGGGCCGCGCCGCGGCATCTGGATGTCAAGGCGGATGTCGGCATTGGGCCGTCACCGGCGTCCAAGTCGACCCAGTCTTGCCAGCTGCGCCAGCATTTTTGACCCCGAGTCTGCGGATCCTGTGCCTCCTGCGGAACCCGTCTGCCCCATCCCTTGCCGAACAGGCATCTGCTGCACACCGAAGAACTGCCGCGCTCTGAGGGCTGCATATTCCGCACCGCTTGCCCCACCGATCAGGTAGCGATTGTAGGCCTGCTGGCTGCCCATTGCGGCGCGGGCAAAGCTGTAGCCGCCGCCGAGACCACCGGAGAGGGCGGGCATCATGATGTTTCCGGAGATCGCGCGGACGATGAAGGGCGTGGCAATGATGAAGCCCTTGGCCATGAGGACCATCATGAAGAAGGGGATGAGCGCGCCTATGTTTGAAGCCCCTTCCGGGTCGCCAAGCTCACCGATCAGAGCGGAAGAGACGCCAGTGATCGTTGCGAACACGCCGGCGACGACGATGGGGTAGAGTGCGAAGGAAACCAGTGCCGAAAGCCATCGCGCGAAGTAATCTTTGGTCACTTCGAAGAGGGTCAGGAAGATCATCACCGGGGCAATCCCAATCAGGAGTGCGATCATCAGGCGGGATGCCACGAGAATGAAGGCGGCGAGCCCACCGAGGATCGAAAGTAACAGCACCCCGACAATGGCGAGCATGGCACCTGCCATCCAGTTCAGCTCTGATCCGGCTGCATTGAGGTAGTCGCCGAGTTCCGCGATCAGCCGGTCAAACTCTTCGGCAAAGGTCCCAGAGGGACCTGGGGTGCCGCCACCGACTGAGGCGACAAGCGCGCCCGCAATGCTGTCGATGCCGGCCAGGATGGCGGTGGAGAGGGCGTTGAACTGCACCCAGTTGGTCGCGAATATCCCGATGAGGCCGATCTTGACTGCCAGCCAGAAGGCCGTGCGGCCGTCCATCGCCTTGTATTGGTAGATCATGTTCAGGAAGACGAGAATCACCACAGCGTTGTTCCCAGGACGAGAAGCGTGCCGACCGTTGCCGCGACCGACCCGAACTGGGTTTCTGCTGCGGTGTCGAGATAGCCCTGGGAGGTTTCAACGAAATAAGTGACGACGCTCATAACGGGACTACCCTACCAATTGCCTGCAGCTTCGCAGATGGCTTTGGCGGCAGGGCGGACGGCGCTGGCGCGGCGGTTGTAGGCGTCCGAGGCCTGCAGCATTTCCCAGCGTTCGTCACTGGCGTGGCGCTCACGAAACGCCCCCTCGGCATCGTCCCAGGACGGGAACCGGATCTCGCAAGCGCAGCTGCCAGTCTCTACGATGCGTTCAAGATTTTGGGCTCGGTAGATGTCTTGAACCAGCACGCGCTGATAGGCTTGGCGCAGGGGGATCTCCTGCATCCACACGGGTTCAGCGGGCCGTTCTGGACAGACGTCGAAACTGCGCTCGAGGGTCGGCACGAGATTGCGCTCAGCGAAGCCGGGTGCCGACGTCAGGCCCAGGACCAGCGCAGCCAGTACGAGGGTACAGCCCGCCTGCCTCATGCCGTGGCTCTGGCGGGTGTGGTCTCGCGCTTCAGGAAGACAGTGTGTCCCACATTGGCGAATTCCGAGGAGCTGATCGACACGACCTCCCAGCCTTCGGCCCCCTTCACATTTAGGCTGGCCTGCATGTCGGCAAGACTGGTTTTGCGGGTCATGGGAAAGGACAGGATATCGTATTCAAAGGTTTTCATTGGGAAGCTCCGATCTCATTGTTGCCCGGGAGGTAGAATTCGGTGATCCCGCGTTTGCCATCATGGCGACCGGCCTGGATGATTACGTCGATGGAGTTCTCGATGTACTGGATCATGTCGGCATAGGTCATGGGGATCTCGGTCTTGAGCGCGGCGATGGCCAGACGCTGCACGGCAAGTTGCGGGGTTTCTGCGTGAAGCGTGGTCATTGAGCCGCCATGGCCAGTGTTGATCGCCTCGAGGAAGGTCATGGCCTCCTTGCCTCGCACCTCGCCCAGGATGATCCGGTCGGGGCGCATGCGCAACGTTGCGGTGAGCAGCACATCGGCGGTCTGGAACTCCGCATCGCGATTGGCGATGAGGGTCACGGCATTGGGCTGGGTCGGCAGAAGCTCGGCGGCTTCCTCGATGGTGACGATGCGTTCCTCGGATGGCACGTGCGAGAGGATCTTGCGCGCAGCCACGGTCTTGCCGGTGGAGGTGCCGCCAGAGACGATCATGTTAAGCTTGTTGTCGACGCAAAAGGCCAGCGCATCGTCGATCACGCCCGCGGCCACAACGTCGCGCAGTTCCCGCGTCTTCTCGAGACGCAGTTCTTCGAGCTTGCGTTCTTTGCCATAGAGAAAGTCGATTGCGATCCCGTCGAGTGGCAGGCTTGAAAAGAACCGAAGGCTGATCGACATGGCGGTTAGCACTGCAGGTGGAGTGATGACCTGCGCCCGGATCGGTCGCCCCTTGTAGGTGATCGAGACCGAAACGATCGGGCGATCCTTGCTCATTGTCGTGTTGGCGGAAGAGGCGATCTGGTTGCCGAGGTCTTTGACTTCTGTTGCGGTCAGCCTCTGGTCCAGCTTTCGCATGAAGTGATCGCCCTGGAATTCTCCCCAGCAGCTTCCGTCAGGATTGATGCAAATCTCAATGACATCGTCGCGTGCTGCGGCTTCGATCCGATCAAGCGAGGTCTGGAGATAGCTCAGCGACATGGGCTCAGAATATCTCCAGATCGCGGTCGACCATCACCGTGACGCGCGCGCCCTGGTCGACATAGATGACGGGGCCAATGGAGAGGTAATCGCCGATGACGCTGTCTGTCGCATCTGCCAGATCATCGCCCACGTCTTCGAGCACGTCCGCGGCGGTCTCATCCTGGACGTTTGCAGCAGCAGCGCTTGGCGCGGCGGAGATCAGCGATATCAACGCCGCTGAGCCGAAACGCTCATCGAAGCGCGTGTCGACAAAGCCGGTCACGCCGGAGCGGCCCAATTCGTCACCCCCGAAAGAGCTGATCTGGATCGTCTGGTTGTCGGGCAGGATGATCCGGTCCCAGGCGATGGTGACCCGGCGCTGCGCGATATCGACGCCAGAGCGATAGCGCCCGATGAGACGGGACCCGCGCGGGATCAGGAGACGAGAGCCGTCGACGCTGTAGACATCTTCGGAAACGACGGCACGGGTCTGGCCGGGCAGGGAGCTGTCAAGGGCGGTTTCCATGACGGCCTGGATCATTGTACCCTGAATGATGGTGTTGGACGGATTGGCGATGACCTCGGCTTGCGTCACCGACGTGGGCAACGCGCCGTTCAGCACGAAATCCGTCACTTCGCCAAAAGTCCGTTCGGTTGGCGTGGTTTCATTTGCGCCTGAGGTGCCACCAAAGGCGATGGTGGGCGAGGTGATGCGGCGTTCCTGAAACGCGCGCTCCTCGGCCGCGCGGCGTTCAAGTTCCGCAAGCCGCCGTGCTTCTTCCTCGCGGCGCAGCCGCTCTTCTTCCCGCGCGCGCAGTTCATCTTCCGTGGGGCCCGCTGGGGCGGGTTGGGGTCGGCTGGCCTCGAGTTGGGCCAGTTCCAGATCCATGCGGAGTTGCTCAAGGCTGCGATCCCGCGCCGTCAGCTCGTCCTGGAATCGTTGCTGTGCGGCTTCCGAGGCGGCTTGCAGCGCCGCGATCTGAGCGGTCAGCGCATCGATGGCTTCGGCGGCAGCCGTGTCTTCCTCGACCACCGGTTCGGGGGCGTTGCGCAATTCCTCGATCTGGGCCTGAAGGGCGGCGAGTTGCGCCAAAAGCTCGGCGTTCGGTTCCACCGGTTCCGGCGCGACCAGAACTACCTCGGGTTCGGGTGGTGAGAGGGTTTCGATGGCGCCGAAGCCGTCGCCTTCGTTTTGGAACACGTCGGGCGTGGCCGTGGGCAGGGCTTCTTCTTCCTTGGGCTGGGAGAGGAGATAGAGCAATGCCCCTCCCGCACCGATCACGAGGACGACGACCAATGCGAGCAGCGGCGAGCGCCGTGGGGCAGGGAGTGAGCTCGCGCCTTTGCCTTGCTCGAGGGCGGCGAGGCGCTTTTCAAGGTCCGCGTTTCCGGTGTCGCTCATGATCCCACCCCCGCAGGCGGTGTGGCCTCTATACAGACCACCTCGTCCCCGATCCGCAGGACCCATTGCCTGTTCACCCCGGAGACCCGGATCACGCCGTCCTCGGTCGCTTGGGTGTTGACCGTCCGTTCTCGGCCATTCGCGTAGCGGAAGATCGCGGGCACCGGCGCATTCCGTGGGAATTCGAAGTACGTAAACGTCCCATCATCCCAGACGCGAGTCGGGGTGAACTCGGTGCGCGCGCTGGCACCGTAATTGTAGTTCGGCGCTTGCGTTGCGATGGCACGCGTGGCCCGTACATTGTCTTCGGGATAGCGGAACTGGACCACGTAGAAGGTGGGGCTGCGGGTCTCCTGGACGTTGAAGTAATAGCTGCGGCGGTTGGTATAGACGGTCACGTTGGTATGGACACCGCGCGCGACGGGCTTGATCGCGAAGGCCTGCCCACCCGGCACGCCGTCGATCTCGAAGCCCTCTGTGTCGCCGGCGATGATCGAGCGGATGCTTTCGCCCTCGCCGAACTCGATGGTGGTGACATGGGTGAGCGAGACGTTGAGACGATAGACCTGACCTTCCTGGTAGGTGGCCAGCCGCACGCGGTTGTCATTGGGACCGCCGCGCGGGATGGCTTCCGCGAAGGCGAGGCCGGGCAACAGAGCAATGACAAAAACAAGCGATCTCATAAGCAACAACGTCAGTTCTCCAATCTGTCGGAGCGGATGGAATATTCGAGGACCGTGAAGCCGAAGGGGTTGGTCCAGACCTCATCGATGGAGCGGCGGGTCTCGGGGCGAAACTCGAAGAGAAGCGTGGCGGTGAAAAGCCCGGTTTGGACGCCGTTGATAGATGTCAGGCGCTTGCGCAGGCGGACGGTGGCGCGGTTGGTTCCGATCCGGTTGATGCTGAGGACCTCCACGTCGAGCCGGGCATTGGGGCCATAAACCGTTGGCGGGTAGTTCTCGTTGGCGCTGTTCCAGATTTGGCGCAACCCGCCCTCTGCAGCCCCGTCCGATCGGCGCAAAACGCTGCGGATGCGCAGATCGTTGTCGAGCTGGTTATAGACCTCTCGGTCGGTCACATAGCGGAAGACTTCCGCCTCGATGACCGCCTGGTTGGCTGTGATAGATGTCGCGCCCACCGAAGCCTCGGGAAGCGCGAAGCCCGTCTCGGGATCATAGGGCACGACCACGGGGGGTGGATCGACATCGAGAATTGCGACAGCCGCCGCACTCAGGCATCCGAGAATGCCGAAGATAAGGCCGATGAGCCCAAGGCGCTGCCAGAGCCGTTCGCGGCGCAGGGCGCCATAGACTAGCTCTTCTTCGATGATTTCCTGTTCAGTAGCCACCTCTCATTCCCTCACGATCAGTCAGCCCGCAGGTCCGGCAGGGTGAAATCCATGAAGCGCTGCTCCTCGGCGAAGGTCGCAGCATCGATCACTCCGCCGGTGCCGTCACCCACCGTCTGCACCGCTTCGAGCTGCCACATGGCGACCAGCGCAATGGCGAGCTCCGCGGTCACGCGCGTGTTGAGATCGATGCTTTCCTTGAGTTCGTCCATGTCGTCGATGAGCCCGACGAGGCGGTCTACCCGCTCGAGCGATTGGCCGGCATCTTCATAGCTGTTCTGGGCTGCGGCCGAGACGAGCGCGCCGGTGGTGGCCTGCGTCGCCACGCGGTTGGCCCCGGGATTGCCGCTGGTGGCCATTTCCGAAAGCGTGTCATCGTCAAATCCGAGATCGGCCAACACCCGGTCCATTTGGGTTTCGATCTCGCCCGCGCCGGAGCCGGAAAGGCCAGAGAAGTCTCCGGTCTTGATGGCTTCAATTGTGGCGAGGATGTCGCCGAATTCCTGATCGAGCAGGCCGTTCAGCTCGTCCTCCATCTCGGTGCGGATGATTTCTGGAAGCTCTGCGAGACGGGTGAGCGCTTCATAGGTCCGTTGCAGCTCCGCGAGTTGGTCCGTGAGTGTCGCAAGCTGTTCGCGGAGCTGCGTCAGCTGCTCGTTTTGCAGGATCTCGTCCTCGATCATCTGCCGGAGCTGCTGGATGTTTTGCGCGATGTTCTGGGTGTCGACGACGGGCACGCCTTGTGCAAGGGCAGGGGACAGGGTGCCGAGATGCAGGCCAATTCCAAGCGTCGCGGCCAAGGCCGTCCTCACAAGTAGATCTCTCATCAGTCAATCTCCCTGATCGTGAAGTCCATGAACGCGCCCTCGGCCATGCGGGCGCTGGCCTGTGCCAATTCTTCGGCGGAAAGGACGCGGGTCCGCGCCGCCTGAAGCCGAATGCGGGCCGCGACGAGGCGCACGAGTTCGGCGCGGGCATAGGTGTTGAGCGCGATGCTTTCCTGCACGTCTTCGGTCTCGGAAATCCGCTCGACGATGTCCGCGATGCGCAGGGCGGCCTGCCGGATCGCGGCGGGCGAGTTGCTGCCATAGAACGCCGCGCCATGCCCGGTCATCGAGAGGTTAGCATTGGCCAGCAGAGCGGGGTCGATCGTCCCAAGCGCTTCGATCCCGCCGATGCGGCTTAGGTAGAGATTGTAGCGTTCGGGGATGACCTGGACGTAGTGCTGGGTCTCGGTAAAGGGCGGGACACCGCCATATTCAAAGACCCGGCCGGGGCCTGCATTATAGGCCGCGAGTGCGTTGATGATGTTGCCATCGAAGGTGTTGAGCTGAGCAGCCAAATACCGCGCGCCGCCATGCACCTGCAGATAGGGGCTGTCATAATATTCCGGGTTTATGCCGAGATCGCTGGCGGTGCCCGGCATAATCTGGGTGAGGCCAAAGGCCCCGACCGGCGAGCGGGCACCGATGGTGAAACGGCTTTCCTGCCAGATGAGCGCTTGCAGCAGAGCCCGCCATTGAACCGGCGAGAGACCCGCGCGGCCCACGCCCGCATACCCGCTGGTCTCCTGGGCGACGCGGATGATGAGCTGCTCGATATTTTCTGCCGCATCCCCGAACATCTGCGCACCGCCGGGATTGGGATCAATCTCACCCGTGCCATAGACCGCCTCGACGGAACGAGCGGGATCGCCGCTGCCGCTTTCGAGCCCGGAGACCATGGCTGGCAAGCCCTGACCTCCGAAGCTGGTTTGGGCATCGAGGATGCGCTGCAGGGTGGCCAATTGCTCGCGTTCAATCTCGGCGATGAGTTCACGCGCGGCAAGTTTGTCGGCTTGGACCGCGAGGTCGGCCTCGCGATCGCCGGTCTCAATGATATCGCGCGCGGTAGTGTCCCAACGCTTGGTGTAGGAGGCCGCGCGCGGAGCCCCCGGCGTAGCGCAGCGCGCGGCCGGGTGTGACGCTGGCGGCCACCGCCGATCTTCGAGAAGGTTCGGGTTGCAAGACCTTGAACCAAGAACGGAGATGACGATGACCGATGACAGAATGACGCTGATTGAGCTGGTTGAGAAGCAGGCCGATGGCGATCTCGTGCGCGAGATGCTGGCCTTCGCGGCCGAGCGGATCATGGAAGTGGAGGTCGAGGCGCGAACCGGTGCCGCGAAGGGCGCTCGCTCTCCCCTGCGGGAGGTTCAGCGAAACGGTTACCGGGACCG
>NZ_FOLG01000029.1 GCF_900112335.1 Tropicimonas isoalkanivorans | reverse complement strand
CTGGGCGGAGACAAGATCGCCTTGATTAACGGCGAAGTGAAGCCGGGCTTGAGAACCGATATGGCGAAAACAGTCGATTTCTCTGGCGAAGCTGCGGAGTGGGATCAGCTACCGCCGCTCCCCTCCGGCCACTCCGGATCCCGGCAGGAAGGAGTCGCTGGTGCTTATGCAGGTCTGGTTGGTGACGCGCTGATTGTTGCCGGCGGCGCGAACTTCCCCGGCGCACGCGACGCCGCAGACAGCGGAAACTGGTTCGCGCATGACGGGCTCTCCAAGACCTGGAACAGCGATGTGTTCATGTTGGCCGATGGCCAGTGGACCCTCATTGGGCAACTTCCCGAAGGTCTTGCCTATGGCGCGAGCTTCAGCCTGCCCGAAGGTGTGCTGATCGTCGGCGGCGAAGACGGGGAACGCAATGCACGGACTGACGTTTTCCTGCTGTCGGTAGAGAACGGTGCCGTCATCACCACCCAGTAGTCCTGGATGCAGTTTCCCGGTTCAGAAAAGCAAGGTCGGCATAGCCGGGAGACTGTCGATCATCATCGTCGCGTACGCCATATGGTCATCGAGAGCTGACTCTATGAAAGTGCGGCTGCAAAGTAGCCAGGTTTGATCTCTCTTTGGCCGTATGCAGCCCGGTCTATTTTAGGCTCAGGACTCATAACCAGAACAGCACAGTAGCGGCGAGAGCGACGGCTGAGAGGAAGACCTTCGGGCATCTGTCGTAGCGGGTCGCTACGCGTCGCCAGTCCTTAAGCCTGCCGAACATGATCTCGATGCGGCTGCGCCGCTTGTATCTCCGCTTGTCGTATTTGACTGGGATCTTGCGCGCCTTGCGGCCTGGAATACAGGCCCTGATCCCCTTGTCCTGCAAGGCTTCGCGGAACCAATCGGCATCATAGCCTCGGTCAGCAAGTAGCCACTGCGCAGCTGGCAGACCGCCCAGAAGGGCTGCCGCGCCAGTGTAATCACTCACCTGACCAGCAGACATGAAAAACCTGATCGGGCGTCCCTTCGTGTCGGTTACCGCGTGGAGCTTGGTGTTCATCCCTCCCTTGGTGCGACCGATCAGGCGCCCGCACCCCCCTTTTTACTCCGCAGGCTTGAGGCCGTGCGGTGCGCTTTCAGGTAGGTCGCATCGATCATGATCGTCGTCGGCTCCACCGCTTCGGCGGCCAGCCCCTCGAATATTCGGGCGAACACCCCCATCTCGCTCCAACGCTTCCAGCGGTTGTAGAGCGTTTTGGGTGGACCGTATTCCTGCGGTGCATCCCGCCAGCGCAAGCCATTGCGATTGATGAATATTATCCCGCTCAGAACTCGACGATCATCGACGCGCGGACGACCATGGCTCTTCGGAAAGAACGGCCCGAGACGCGCCATCTGCTCGTCGCTCAGCCAGAAAAGATTACTCACCACACCCTCCTATAGTTGGAGAGCGTGAATCACGCCGCCAGTGGCCCCGCAAGCCGATTAATGGGTCCTGAGCCTAAGCGATTTCGAACGGTCGTGTTCGACTGATCCGAACAGGGCAGGAACATTTCGATCAATCGAGCGGCTTCCCGAAACGAGTGCCTCGCCCCCAATTCAGCCTGCAGGCGCCGAAGTTCGGGAGTCGCACGGTCAGAGAACAGTCCGGCAAGTGGTGACTGCGGCCCAGATTTCGCGGTCCAAGCCGGTTGGCATAAGCAGCGTCGAAGCCTTGGCCACTTCACCTGTATTCGCCCGAAAAGAGTGTCGAGAATTCGGCCTCGATCATCATGGATCGCGCGTTGTTCGGCACAGCCATCGCATTTCCTACGAGCCTCTATTGCTTCACCGACCTGATCTTGCACAATCGCTTCCTGCAACCGCCCCAACAAGGTTTTTGCGTCGTCGAGGAGAAGGCCCAAATTCTCGGAACAAAACTCGTCCGGCGCACGGTTAAGTCGAGCGATATTGCGCCTTTTGGTTTCTCCATCTTCAAGCGTCGTCTCGACAAAAATGCTTACATCCATGGTGGGTCCCGCCTTGTTCCGAAACCTTACCCTACCACGTCGACCACCAGGTTTTGCCCACTCCCCAACCTTTCAGGAACGGCGTGGTTCCGGCCGTCAGATAGCGCGAGTAGGAAACCGCTTGGTGAAAGGAATGGACTTCAAGATCCGTCAGGCCATCGCATCCACGTTCCGCGAGCGTTCGGCCAGCTCGGTCATGAAATCGTCGGACCCGTAGATGTTGTCCAACGCTTCGTCGAGCTTGCGCGCCGCCTCATCATTGCCGAGTGCCTCGGCGAATGCCTTGGCCGTGCCGAACCCGGCGATGCCGTAATGGCACATGCGCTGGTATTGCGCGATGATCGCCACGTCGAGCGCGGCACCGCTCATGTCACTGTCGAGCGCGTGCTTCCGGGCCTCCTTCACGAGCCCTTCCATACCCTTGCAATGCTCTTTCTTCACATCGGCACCGGTGTCCTCGAGCACGGATTTCAGAAGGCGGGTATGCTGGTCGATCCCGTCCTTGGCCGAACTCAACCGGTCGGCCAGCTTGCTGTTGGATGCCTTGTCGGCCATCGCCGACACCACCTTCGACATCTGGTCGTTTGCGGACCAGAGATCCTGTAGTTCATCGATATAAAGGTCTTTCAACGTTGTCATCTTATGCTCCTTTCACGGTCGGCAGTGCCGACGCATTGGTTTGAGTGGGTGCGGGCAGACGATCCACAGGGACCGGACAGGCCCGCATGCCGGGGCCAGCGGGGACATTTGCTGACCCCTTGCCCGGCAGCAGCGTGTCAAGGTGGGAACATGGCATCGTTGCTGCCGAAGCTATCGAGGCGGATATCAGCCGCTCCGAATTCCTGAACTTCTCCAGTATTTCAATATGCTGCGGGAGATCCCGCACATGCAGGCGGAAGCGGGCGGGCACCTGCGGCGGCCAGGGGCCCAGCGTCTTGCCGCTGGCCTGCGTGACCAGCCAGTCCGCCGGCGGCAGGCAATCGTCGATCAGGTAATCTAGGCCCCCGATCCGCGCCTTCAGCGCGTCGGACATGCCCCCCGCCGCGCGTCCGATCAGGCGGCACGAGGCCTGCACCGTCACATCGTCGGCGTGACGGACCCGGCAACCCGCCGCGCGGAGCGCGCGGACGATCCGGCGGTCTTCGCCGCAACGAACGGGCGCGAACCCGCCTCCTGCCAGATAGGCCGCGCGTGTGAACCCGAGGCTCGCCCCCGCCGCTTCGCCGTGGGTGTCGCCGATATCCGCACATCCGGGCGCGTGGCGGGCGTAGATGTCCTGCACCAGGGCCCTATAGGTGCCTTCCAGTTCGGCGAGGTGGGGGTCCATGCCATCGAGGATATCTGCCTCGCCCGCGATCAGATCGACCTTGCCGCAGACAGCGTCCGCCGTCTTCAGGTGGGCAAGGTTCTGCGCGATCCAATCCGGGGCGACGATGCAATCGGCGTCGGTGGTCAAAAGGTAGCGCAGCGCGGGCATGGTCTGCAGGGCGTGATCGCATCCGATCCGCCGGGCGGTGCCGACACCCTCCCGTGAAGGCAGTGTCCGTTCCAGCACCGTCAGGTCCAGGTCATGCCGCGCGGCGATGTCGTGGGCCACGCTGCCGGTGCGGTCGGTGGTGTTGTTGAGCACCAGGATCACCACCGCGTTGCCTTGTCCGGCCAGGGCGGTGAGACAGGCACCGATCCGGGCTTCCTCGTTGCGGGCCGGGATGACGATGGCGGTGTCTTTTGCGGCGGGGCGGGTCATGTCGTGCCCTTCGCCAGTCCGCGGTCGATGCGATACCCGTCGGTCTGCGCCACGCAATCGAACTCATGCGTGTCCAGCGCCGCCGTGAAGATCGCCAGCGCCTCTTCGCCCTGCAAATCATGGTCGGTTTCGCCAAGCCAACTCACGCAGAGCACCTCCGCCTTCGGCCAGGCGCTAGCGATATCCAATGCCAGTGTGCGCAAGCTGCTCTCATCGAGGAAATAGAGGATCTCGGACAGGATCAGCAGGTCGAAATCGCCCCTTGGCAGCGGACAAGGGTAAAAGTCGTGGATGAAGGTGGCATCCGGCACGGCACGGCGCGCTGCCTCGATCGCGATGGCCACCGCATCTATGCCGGTATAGCGGTCACAGATGTCCACCAGATGCTGTGCAAGCTGCCCGTTGCCGCAGCCCAGCTCGAAGGCCGAGGCGTAGCGGGGCCGCGTCAGCGCCGCCCGCGTCGCGGCGAACTTGGCCTGTTCGTAACCGCTGTGCTCGAAATCCCAAGGGTCCGAGGTGTCGGCATAAAGCGCGTACAGGTGATCGCGGCCCACACCCATCACGGCATCCTCCAGAAGATCTCGTCTTCGGTCACGAATTTCTCGATGAACCCTGCCGGAAGAATGAAGCCCGATGGATCATCGGTGACGACCCTGCCCAGTTGGCTTCGATGCGCATGGATTGCCGCGCGTTTCCTGTCGCGCAGGTCCTCCGGGGGCACGCACACTGGGGCGTGACGGGTGGCGGTCTGGCGGAAATCGGGATCGTCCCAGCGGCACCAGACGGGATAGCTGTAGAACGCCCACTCCGGGCGGCGGCGGCGCAACGCGCCGGCGAACCGCGCCGTCGCCTGGTGGTCTTCGTGGTGATCCTCGGCGGCGGGCACGAAGACATGGCGCGCGCCATGACCTTCGATGATCTGTTCCAGCCTGGCGGCAACCTCTGTCGCATCGGCCTGATAGAGACGGCTGTCGGCCATGCCCAGCCAGGTCAGATCGCGCGCGGAACCGCCGAGACATTCGATGGCCGCTACCATCTCCGCACGTCGCTGGCGGGCCAGCCGCCGGGGCGTCCATTGGCGAGAACCGGGGTGGCTCGCACTGCCATCCGTCAGGCAAATGACATGCGCGCCGGCGCCTGCGAAACCTCGCGCTAGAAGTGCGCCGCAGCCGATGGATTCATCGTCGGGATGCGGGGCCAAGACGACGAGGCTTTCGCGACCCTCGAACACGTCCGGCAATAAAGGGAGGTGCGCGACATTCATCCGAACACTCCCCAGATGCGCCCGTCTTCCCCGAGAGCCGTCTGCGCCGCGCGTTGCAGGAACGCATCCCGCGCGGCCTGCCGCAGATAGACCGCCAGATCGCGGGCCATGCGTCCGGTCTCGGAACCGGCCTCGAAATGCCGCAAGCCGATGCTCTGCTCGACGGCCCGGATGGCATCGAGCCCGACCTCCTCGGTAAAGAGCCGGGCCGCGATGGAGGTGGTAACGATGTCGTCCGGCGCGATGTGGCGATCGGCAGCGGCTTCGGCGGCGCGCTCGGTCAGGGCCATGCCGGCCCATGTCCGCATCAGCACATCCATCAGCCGGCCCCTCTGGGCCTCTGCCCCCATGCGGCCTGCGGCGCGAAGCTCTGTCGCGGCCACGTCCAGCAGGCCGACGGTAGCGCCGGCCTGCAAGGCCGCGATCCGCCAAACACCGCCGACGAAATGCGGCTCCTTCAGGTAATCGCCGGAGTCGCCGATCCATTCGATCCTGTCGACCGGCAGGCCGGTGAAATCAAAGCTGCCCGAGGCAGTCGCCCGCATCCCCTGCATGTCCCATGCGGACGGGTCCGCGGGGGCGGCGTCCGTCACATCGACCAGCGCCAGCCGCACCTCGGGACCGGAATCGACAGTGACCAGCGCATGGGTCACGGTGCCCAGCCCCGAGGCATAGCACTTGCCGCCCTGCAAACGCTGCCCCGTGGCATCCAGCGTCACCGGCGTCGCGCCATCGGCCCCCCAGACGCCCAGCAGGGCACCCTCGGCGATCTGGCGGTCGACCCGCGCCTCTTGCACCTTCGTTCCATAAAGGCGGACCAGGTGCAGCGCGTTGACATGCCCTTCGAACAGCCTCCCGACGCCGAGGTTCGCAGCGCCCACCTGCATCAGCACCCGGGCGGTGCGGGCGGGATCGGTCGCGCCGTCATCGGTCAGAAGGTCCGCCTGTCGCAGCAGATCGATGGAGCGGCCGATCGGGCGCGCGCCGCGTTCCTCTTCTGCGGCGGCGGCCCGCAGGGCCACCGCGACATCGGACGGCACCGGCCCGGCGGTGGTCGAAGGCGGCAACTCGGCAAGGGGTCTGGAAGCTGTCATGTGCTCTTTACCATCTCCATCTCAGCATGCCTTGCAGCGGCGTGTTCCAGCAGCTGCACCCAGTCCCCGGTGACCCGGCCCAGCCGGAAGGCGGGATTGGCGGTGACCTGCGTTGGCGCACGCCGCCACGCCTGAATGCGCCCAAGGATCTGCGCCGGGTCATGGCCATCCACGCGCTGCGTGGCATCCGCCACGATTTCCGCATTGGCACCCAGCCCATCATGCACCAGCACCGGCGTGCCGACCGCATTGGCCTCGGCCAGCACCAGGCCGAAGGTCTCGGCAAATGTCGTCTGGGGATAGAACAGGCAGAGCGCACGGCGCATCTGCCGGATGAGCGCCCCATGGGACAGGGATCCCAGAAAAACCACGCCCTCGGGCACCGGCCCGGTATCCCAGCGCAGATAGCCCGGATCGGCCACGGCAAGGGTCAGGTTCGGAAGGTCACTGCGCAGGGCGGCGAATTGTTCGAACACCTCGGCCAACCCCTTGTGGGGCGAACTGGCAAAGAGCAGCCGGTCGGGATCGCGGGGCGTGGCGTCGGGGTGCAGATCGTCATCGAGCGGATCGTAGATCACCCGGATGGGCGGCACATCCTCCGCCCCGAGAAACCCCGCAAGCGCACGGGCGTGCGTTTCGGACACGCAGATCACCGTGATGCCGGCAGCCTTCAGCGCCGCGGCCATCTTGCGGTTGTGACGGCCGGGATAGACGTGCAGCCAAAGAAAGATCGGCGTGGCTGGATGCCGCTTGCGCAGCTTGATCGCCACCTTCCAGCGGTTGATGACGATCAGGGCGGCGGGGTTTTGCGCGTCATCGAGGTCTTGCAGGGGCCGCAACGTCCCTGCCTCGGACAGGTGCCTGTTGCTGCGACCCTGCTGATACTGCGTGATCTCGAACCGGGAGCCGAGTGCAGCGGCCACCCGCAGCACCGTCGCTTCGGTGCCGCCAAGACCGCCGGTCCCGAGGTCGGGCAGGTCGTAACCCGCGGCAGAGCACGGATCGACGATTCCCATGGGCGCGCGCGCTGTCTCCTGGTGAAAGGCCTTCATTGCGCGGCCACCCCTGTAGCAGGAACGATGGCGAGGACTTGCGCGACCCGGGCCGACGTGGCGGGCGTGACCGGCATGTCCCGCCGCGCCAGCAGGTCGGGCCGGCTGACATGGCTGACGCCGAGGGTCGGGATATCCACCGGCACCGGGGCCACCCTGCCGTTCTCCCACCACACCTCGACCTTGGCCCAGACCTTCTGCCGGTCCGCCCTGCGCCGGGCGCTGTCGTAATCCGAGACCGTCGATTGCGTCAGGCTGTCGGGCGTCTCGATCTTGGTCAGCAACAGTTCCGGCACGATCCAGACGATCTCGCCGTTCAGGATCAGCCGGTTGCGGAACTCGCGGTCCTCCTCGATGCAATCCTCGAACCCGCCGAGACGGCGGAACACATCCGCGCGGAACAGGCCGGAGTTGATGTGCGTCCACTCCCCCGGCACCTGCGCGCCCATCTGAAGGTTCGGGAACACGTCATCGAGCAGGGACAGGTCGCGCCGGATCTCGACGCGCCGCCCGTCCGGCAGGATCAGTTCGTGGTGGGTGAGCGCGGCGCTGACCTCCAGCCGCTGCCCCGCTTCCTTGCCCGCCAGTTGCCAGTTCAGGCAGTCGTCGGCACCGATATCCTGCGCGGTCAACACGCGCACCTGGTGCAGAACCTTGTCGCGGTGCGGGATGTCGTCGGAATCGTGGAAGGTGACCGCATCGCCCGCGGTCAGCAGCAGGCCCGCGTTCTTGGCATTGGCGGTGCCGAGGTTCTGCGACAGCCGGATGTAGTTGAAACGCGGATCGGCCAGGAAGCACCGCACCGCGTCTTCGGTCGCGTCGGTGCTGGCGTCGTCGATCACCGTGACGCGGATGTTCCACCAGCTTTGTTCGAGTGCCGCGCGGATGGCCCCGACGATCAGATGAGCGCGGTTCCAGGTCGGGATGACGATATCGACCAGGGGGGCCAGCGGATCGGATGTCATGCGGAAACCTCCTTCACAGGTGAGGCGATGGTGGCACGATAGGCGCGCAGGCTCCTGTCGGTCAGCAGCGCGGCGGGCAACGGCAGCAGGAGCGCCAGCAGCGCGGCGCGGATCAGCGGCTCCGCAGGGTGCCCGCCGAGCAGCAGCAGGAGCGCGGTGAGGAAAACCATGAGGTGACAGATGGACAGGGAACCGGCGCCCTTGCCGCCCGATTTGTCGGTGACCACGAATTTCAGGCGGCAGCCCGCGAGCGCATCGAAGGTCGCCTTAGCCGATTGCGGCGCCAGCGCGATGCGACAGGCCAGCGCGTGGAGGATGACCGGAAGGGCCTGCCCGTCGCGCAACCCGCGCGCCACGACGCGTGAAACGATGTCGCAAAGCGCGAGCAGGATGGCCACCGCAGCCAGCGCGGCGGCGACCGTATGCCCCTGCCCGGTCAGCAGCCAGACCGTCAGCAGCGCGAAAGGCACGAGGGCGAGGCTGAACCATGCAGTCAGTTGCGTGAGGATCACCAGCCGCTTGTGCAGCTCGAACTCGCCCGCGGGGGTGAGGATCGTCCGCCCATGCCGCAGCAGGATCTGGACGTTGCCGCTGCACCAGCGATAGCGCTGCCTTTCGAGATCGCGCAGCGACAGCGGCAGCAGCCCCTTGCCCACGACCCGGTTGATGAACCGGCCCGCGAAGCCCGCGTGGCAAAGCCGCACGCCCAGGTCCGCATCCTCGGTCGTGGTGGCGCCCGACCACCCGCCGACGGAAACCAGCGCAGTCTTCGAAATCACGCAGAGCGTGCCGGTCAACAGCACCGCCTCTGCCTCATCGGCGGCGGCGGCATTGGTGCGGAAATATTCCTCAAGCTCGGCATCCACGCCCGGTGCGGTGGTCGTCGTGGCGACATAGGATTGCGGAAACTGCACGTAATCCGCCCCGGTCCGGTGCAGCGCCTCCGCCGCGCGGCGCAGGAAATCGCGGTCGACCACGTAATCCGCATCGACGGTGACCACATGGGTCGCATCGTCGCGCGTATGCGCCAGCGCGATGTTGAGCGCGCCGGCCTTGGCACCCTTGACACCCGTCCGGTGCAGGAAGGCGATCCGGCCCGGATGCGCGGCGCAAAACCTCTTCACCGGCTTCCACAGCGCGGGATCGGCGGTGTTGTTGTCCATCACGACGATCTCGTAGGCATCCGACGGCCAATCCTGATCCAGCAGGGCCTGCAGGGTGCGGATCACCAGCCGGGGCGGTTCCGCATGGGTCGCGACATGGATTGAAAAACGCGGGCTGGCGAAGTCCTGCCGACCCGTCGCCAGCCGGGCGGTCAGACAGGCAACAAATGGCCGAAGGCCCATCAAACCGATCTGAACCACGATGATGACCGCACAGAGGAACAGACCGACCGCCGGGAGGACGGCAGACAGAATGAGTATTCCCCAGATGATGACAGCCCGCAGTTCCACATTCGCCCCCAAGCGTTAGTTAAGTAGCAATAAAATTTTTCGATCAGTAGCTTGTTAGATTTCGACGCTACCGACGGTCCAACAAATTTCGTTGCTCGTTGGTTCCCACGTCGGATGATTCATCGCCGACGCGGGTGTGCCAAAGATGCGCGACACCGCCAAACCATGCTTTCAACTGGATTGAATTCCGTCGCGGCGGTCAGTCGTGCGGAAACCAGGAGGTATCCATGTCGGCATAGCGATCATGGAAATCCGTAAGTTCGATCATCGCATCTTCCCGAAGGATCTGGAGCCGATTCTGATCGCGGTGAATATAGCCATCCTCTTCCATCCGGATGAAGGTCTTGCTGATGTAGACATTGGTCAGGCCGAGGTAATCAGCGATCTGGCTCTGCGTCATCGGCAGGCGGATCGTGTCGGTCATGCCCGGATTGGTGATCCGGAGACGGGATATGAGATCCAGCAACATGTAGCTGACCCGTTCCTGCGCACTCATCCGGCCCATTGCGCGGAGAAGATCGATCAAAACAACCTGGTCGCGAAGTGCTATCGATAGCAAAAGTGCTGAAAGCTTCGGAGACTCGCGCAGGATCTCGTCCAGCGACGATTTCGGAAATGGGCAGAGGCATACATCCTCGACCGTGCGCAAGGTCGTCGTCACATGTTTCAGGGCGACATCCGGAAAGCCGATGATGTCGCCGGGATGATGGATCTTGACGATCTGGCGGCGGCCATCGGGCAGATCGGTATAGCTGAAGGCCCAGCCGTGTTTCACGACATAGAGGTCCTTGTTCTCGTCACCGCCCTGATACACCTCATGTCCGGCATCGAATGTGCGCTCTGCCTTTTCAAGGGTGGCCAGCCTTGCGCAATCCGCCTGGGACAGCGAGACGTAATGAGACAGCTTGGTGACGAGGCAACTGGATGTGCTGGACATGACGGCTCCCTTATTTGTTTCCCCGGATATGCAGCCAGTCGAAGAGGTTGAGAACCACGAAGATCAGCACCGAGATGAACGCCGCCTCCTTCAGGTAACCTAGCCCGCATGCGATGCCGATCGACCCCACCGCCCAGATGGCGGCCCCGCTGCGCACCCCTTTCAGCCGCCCGTTGTCCCGCGGCGACATGATCGCCCCCGCCCCGAGGAAACCGATACCTCCGACAATACCCTGGATCAAACGGGTGGGATCGATCGACATGGCCTCATCCTCGGCCATACCGCTCAGGGCAAAATTAAGGGTGACTGCCATCAAGGCGGCAGAGCCAATGGCGACCAGGACGTAAACTCCGGCACCCAGCGGCTTTCCCTTGATCTCACGATCAAGCCCGACGACCAATCCGCATGCGCCGGAAAACAGGACGCGGAGTATGAACTCATTGAAATCGACCATTATCGAAAACTTACTCCTCAAATTGTCGTCATCAGCTTTCTTTAGCTGTATTTGTAAGTATCGGGTTTAATCTGCATTGAGAAACGGTATGCGGCATACGGCTATGGTCGCATGTCGGACCGGCGCCCCCCGATGAAAAGAGACCTTTCCGACAGGAGGAAACACGGATGTTTTTTGACGGATCCGTCATTGATGCCCTTGCCAAGGGTGTCCTGCTGAGCGCGGTCGGCATTGCCTGGATCATCCTGCTGGTCCGCGTAGTCGGATTGCGATCATTCTCGAAAATGACGAATTTCGACTTCGTCATGACTGTTGCCATGGGCTCGCTTCTGGCCGGGGCGTCTCAGTCGCAGGAATGGACGGGATTTCTTCAGACGCTGACGGCGATGGCCAGCCTCTTTGCCGTCCAGTATGGCGTCTCGCGGCTGCGACGCTGGTCGCCGCGACTCGACGCGCTGGTTCAGAATACGCCGGTCCTGCTGATGAAGGACGGCGTCATCCTGCACGATGCCTTGCGCGCGACGCGTGTTGCCGAGGAAGACTTGATCGCAAAGTTGCGGGAGGCCAATGCGCTTGATTTCTCATCCGTTCGTGCCGTGGTGCTGGAGACAACCGGCGATATCTCGGTGCTGCACGGCGATCATGTGGACGAGGCCCTGTTCAAGAAGGTTGCCGACGCCTGAAATGGAAACCGATGCCTTCTTCGAATTCAGCACCTATCACCTGACCCTCGCGGTGGCGGGATGCATCGTGATCCTGGCGCGCTGGTTTCCGCGGCTGGTCTCCTCGCGGGAACCGGCGGCCGCCCCGCTGATGATCCTGCTCGGGGCCGCGGCGGTCCTCACGGTCCCCGGCCTGCCCGCACCTCCCGACCCGCGCAGCGCCCCCCTGCTGTGGGAGGTCGTGGCGGAAATCACCGTCATCGTCGCGCTCTTCGCCGCCGGAATGCGGGTCGACAGCCTCGGTCCGCCGCGGAAATGGGGACCGACGCTGCGGCTGCTCGTGATCGGGATGCCCCTGACAATCGCGGCGGTCGCGCTCTTGGGCGTGGTTCTGGGTGGTCTGACCGCCGGCGCCGCGCTTCTGCTGGCCGCCGTATTGGCTCCGACCGACCCGGTTCTCGCCGCCGATGTGCAGATCGCGCCGCCGCAGGAGGGAAAGGAGCATCCGGTGCGGTTTGCCCTGACTACGGAGGCCGCGCTGAACGACGGGCTGGCCTTTCCCTTCGTCTACCTCGGCCTGATCGTCATCGCACAGGGTCTGGCCCCCGGCGACTGGGGCCTGCGCTGGCTGCTGGAAGACGTGATTTACCGGATTTTCATCGGGGCCGCGATGGGCTGGGCCGGGGGTTGGCTGCTGGGCCAGATCCTGTTCAACCTGCCAAAGGAAACGCGGCTGGCTGACACCGGATCGGGGGTGATCGCGATTGCCGGGGTGTTCCTGTGCTATGGCTCCACCGAACTGATCGAGGGCTACGGTTTCATCGCCGTGGCCGTCATGGGCCTGTCGCTGAGGCGTATCGAGAGCGAACACCGTTATCATCGGCAGCTGCACGATTTCTCGGAATCCATCGAACACGCCCTGACGGCGCTTTTGCTGATTGCCCTGGGTGGGCTGCTCCCCGCTCTTGCAGCGGACCTGACCTGGAACCATGTCGCCATCGCGGTGCTGCTGATCGTGGTGCTGCGCCCGCTGGCGGGATGGCTATCCCTGGCGGCAAGCACGTTGGCCCGTTCCGACCGGGCGGTGGTTGCCGTCTACGGGGTGCGCGGGATCGGGTCGATCTATTATCTCGCCTATGCGACCAGCCATGCCGATCTGCCGCATCTCTCTGACCTGTGGATCATCACCGCGCTGACGATTTTCCTGTCGACCGTCCTGCACGGTTTCTCGGTGGGGTGGAGCATGGAAAAGATCGGTCGCTAAGGATCACGGAACCCCATGCAGGTGCCGTGAATTTTGCTCGGAATGCTCATGAAAGCAGGAAAGGGCCGCCATGTCGCTGTTCATCGGACTTCTCGGAGCCATATGTCTGATCGTTACCATGACGGATTTCCTGATCACGACGGTCGGGACGAACGATAGCAGCCCGATTGCGATACGTGTGGCCCGGACCGCGTTCCGCCTGTTCAGGCAATTGCCTGACACAGACATCAAGCACAAGATCATCGGCCCGCTGGTCGTGACAACCGTGGCCACATGGTGGATCCTGGGCGTAAATCTGTCTTGGGCAATGATCTTTTACGGCATCACAGGGTCAGTTGTAGACCAGAGCAGCGGGTTGCCGGCAAGCCCGGTCGGATTCATATCACACGTCGGTCATCTCCTCTCGACGGTTGGAGGTGGCACGACATCGCCTGCGACGTCGAGTATCTCACTTTTAGGTGTGGTGGTCGGTGTGAATGGCATGGTTGTCCTGACGCTCGGCGTGAGCTTTGTCGTGACGACCACTCAAACGGTCGTCCACGGGCGCAAGCTTCTACTATATCTTCACGCCGCCGAGGACGATAACATCTTGCTTTTGAAAGATTTAGCAGGATTGACCGCCGAATTGAACGCCGCTCCCTTTGCGCTATTTTTCAGTCATCAGGATCAAGAAATGAGGGTTCCGGAGAGACTGACAGAAGTGCTTGCCCATAGGCTTGATGACGCGGAGACAGACTGGGCACATCTAGCCCGGGCACTGCCTTATTTCCGGCAATATTCCGGACCCGACGTCTCATCAAAGCTGCAGGAATGGCTCAGGGATTTCTCCGCCCGCCATATGCCGTGATCCGACAGTATAAAAGTAGATTATCCGCGCTGCCAAAACCTCATTTTCCCGCAAGCCTGGATGAAATCCGCACAGTCGTCCTTGCCCTCGAGTCGGAATACGCCGTCGTCAAAATCGTCAACCCCTGCCGCATGAAACAGCTTCTCGGCCTCGCCGGTGAGCGCGATGAACTTCGCATGCGCGAACGCGTCGGCGGCAAATCCCTTGGCCGGATGCATGGTTGCCAGCTTTTTTACCCCGTCTGCCGGTGCCATCACAGCGACAGCATCGTAGAGCACGGACGGCCCGCCATCTATTTTCTGATCCGCCGACACGCTTTTACCGTCGGACGTCTTGATGCCGCCGATCGTGGGGGCGATGATTTCCACCATGCCGCCCACGTCTTTCACCGCCTGTTGCAATGAGGCGAGCAGGCCCCCATCGATACCGTCGGTTACAAGGATGCCAAGTTTCCGACCCTTGAAGCTATCCGGTCCGTTCTTGAGGATCGACAGCGCATCCGATGGCTTGAGCCCTTCAACCATATCGCGCCGCGGCGCATCCGGTTCCGGCATTTCGTCAAAACCCAGCCCATCCGAGACAGTCTGAGCAAGATCCGTATCGATATTTGGCAAGTGGGCTACGACACGCTTGCGGATATCCAGCACCTCGCATTTCGACAGTTCGAAGATGAGCGCGTCGGCAATGTGGCCCTGCTCCACCTCTGTCTGGCTTTGATAGAACTGGCGGGCCTGACTGTAATGGTCCGCGAACAGCTCCGCACGAACCTTCCGTTTCTCGCCCTCAATCGCTTCGGGATAGGTGGTGAACCCGCCTTCCGCATCTGCCCGCGGGCCGCCATCCTTCCAGCTGTTGGGCTCATAATTGGCGCGCCCAGCCGGGTTGTACATCGCCATGTGTCCGTCCTGCTGGAAATGCGCAAAGGGACATTTCGGCGCATTGACGGGGATATGGGTAAAGTTTGGACCACCCAGACGTTTGATTTGTGTGTCGAGATAGGAGAAATTCCGCCCCTGCAGCAGCGGGTCGTTGGTAAAGTCGACGCCCGGCACGATGTTCTGGGTGCAAAACGCGACCTGTTCCGTCTCGGCAAAGAAGTTGTCGACCACGCTGTCCAGCACAAGCCGCCCGATTATACGCACGGGCACGTCCTCTTCGGGGATCAACTTGGTCGCATCCAGCACATCGAAGTCGAACGTGTCGGCAAAGGCGTCGTCAAACACCTGCACGCCCAGTTCCCATTCCGGGAAATCGCCCGCTTGAATGGCTCCCCACAGGTCGCGTCGGTGAAAGTCGGGATCGGCGCCATTGATCTTGACCGCCTCGTCCCACAGGACCGATTGCAGACCCTGCTTGGGTTTCCAGTGGAACTTGACGAAATGGCTCTCCCCCTCCGCGTTGACGAAGCGGAATGTGTGAACTCCGAACCCCTCCATGAACCGGAACGACCGCGGAATGCCCCGGTCCGACATGGTCCACATGACCATGTGCATGGCTTCGGGCATGAGCGAGATGAAATCCCAGAAGTTGTCATGCGCCGATTGCGCCTGTGGAAAGGCGCGATCAGGCGCTTCCTTGACCGAATGCACCAGATCGGGAAACTTCATCGCGTCCTGGATGAAGAACACCGGGATGTTGTTGCCGACGATGTCCCAGTTGCCTTCCTCGGTATAGAGTTTCACGGCAAATCCGCGTGCATCGCGGGCCAGATCCATCGACCCCTTGTTGCCCGCCACGGTCGAGAACCGGACGAATGCCGGCACCTTGCGGCCCTTCTCCTGCAAAAGATGCGCGGACGTAAGCTCCGGGATCGCGTCGGTTGTCTCGAAATATCCGCGCGCGCCATAGCCCCGGGCATGCACCACCCGCTCGGGGATACGCTCGTGGTCGAAATGAAACATCTTCTCGCGGAAATGGAAGTCCTCGAGCAAGGCTGGACCCCGCGGCCCCGCTTTCAACGTGTTCTGATTGTCCGAAACCGGCACACCCTGCGCTGTGGTCAAACGCGCGCCATCGGATGACTGCTGATGCGTTTCGCCGCCTTGCCCCGTTTTTTCGGGACGCTCAGTCGTCTCATTTGATTTCTGCGTTTCGATTGAGGGACGAAATTGCGGTGATTTTTCAGACATTTGTGTTTCTCCAAGGGATTGGTGCGCGCGCAGACAGGCTAATATCGACCAAAGCAGATCCTACGCCGGTTAATATTCCATAGCTTCCATCTAGATTGATGCGACGAGACGTAAAGTCATGCCTACCAATCTGATTGAAAGCCGTCTGTGACCTCAAACGAACGTCCGAGCTTGTCTCGAGCGTCGGAAGATCTGCCAGACCGCCCACCCTCCTTCCAAACTGGAAAAATCCATGGAATTTGTCTCGATCGACCTCTGTGCCGTCAATCTTGAACCGGTGGTGCCGGATTTGCAGGTTTGGCTTGCTGCACTGGAAATGCGGGTCGCACAGACGGTGGCTCGGGGCGGTCACATGGGCTCTGTTGCGCAAATCGGGTTGGGGATTCATCTCGTGAATCCAGCATGGTAGCTGGTTGGCATGAGCAGACCGACACCCCCAAGCTACAAGA
>NZ_FOLG01000013.1 GCF_900112335.1 Tropicimonas isoalkanivorans | reverse complement strand
GTCGATCATGACCGTCGTCTGCTCGCCGTGATCAGCGGCCAAGCCGACCATCATCTGGGCAAAGATGCCTTTATCGCTCCAACGCTTCCAACGGTTGTAGAGCGTTTTGTGCGGGCCATATTCCCTCGGCGCATCTCGCCATCGTAAGCCATTGCGATTGATGAAGATAATCCCGCTCAAAACACGCTTGTCATCGACGCGAGGCTTGCCATGGGACTTTGGGAAGAAAGGCTCAAGACGCGCCATCTGCGCATCCGTCAGCCAGAAAAGATCAGACATGTTCACCGCTCGGTTTTCGGACCGTGAATCACGCCCCTACCCGGAAATCAATGGGTCCTGACCCTAGCACGGCCACAAACGGAGGGACCGCAATGGAAACCGGCGCCAAGACACAGACGTCACCGGAGCTGATGGAGGGCAGATTGCTGGCACAGCGAAAAGTGCTGGCCGCGCTCGTGACCGCGGTGCTGGAGGATGGAGAGGGTGGGCGGAGCCGGCTTCGTACGCTGGTCGCCCTCGATTCTATGGAAGGTGAGCACGAAGAGGACCCTGGGGCAGATCCCGACGCCGCTTATGCGGTGGAGGCGGCAATTCACGAGGAACTTCGCCTCATTGCTGAAGCAGTCGCCGCGCAGCGCAATGTGACATGAGTTGAGGGAACATCTGCGGCGCACGTGCGTTTTCACGCAATAGCCATGTGCAGCACGGAGTTATCATGACCAGCAAACCCCTTTCTCTATTCGCCATCCTTGCCCTGTTTGCGCTGTCCGCTTGCGAGACTGTGCAAGGTGCCGGGCGTGACATCGAAAACGCCGGTGAAACCGTCACCGACACCGCGCAGGACGTCGAACAAAGCCTCTGACGAGAATTGGGGAACGCGCTCTCCCGACGATATCGGCGAAGAGCGCAGGTGTACCGCTCACTGAATGTCACTAAATGCAAAGGGCGCCCGGCAGTACCGGACGCCCTTTTTGTTTGTCCCGCACCGATACGGGTCAGGCGTTATACTTCGCGTCGACCTCGTTGATCGCGTTCACGTTCGCGGCCGACCGGCCTTCGGGGTCGAAATCGTTGGTGTTGGCGAGGAACGCATCCGCAATGGCCTTCGCCAGTTCGGAGCCGATCACACGGGCGCCCATGGTGATGATCTGGGCATTGTTGGAGAGGGCCGCGCGCTCGGCGGAATACGTGTCGTGGCATTGTGCTGCACGGATGCCAGGCACCTTGTTGGCAGACATTGCCACGCCGATGCCGGTACCGCAGCACAGGATCGCGCGGTCGTATTCGCCGGCAAGAACGGCGGAGGCGACCCGGTCGGACAGGTTGGCGTAAAAGGGATCGAGCCCTTCGCTCGTCCGGGAAATCTCAGACACCTCGTGGGTTTTGGACAGGTGTTCTGCCAGGACTTTGGCGAGGGGTTCTCCGGCGCTGTCGCCGGCAACTGCAATTTTCATGGGGTTTCTCCTTGAGACAGTATCAGATCACGGCGGCGCATTTTGCGAGGATATCGAGGTAGCCTTCGACGTTCCATGCCGAACGCCCGATGAAGAGCCCGTCGATATGCGGACACTGGATGAGTTCCTCGCAATTCTCCGGGTTCACCGAGCCGCCGTAGAGGCAGGGAATGCGGCGGCCGAGGATGTCTTCGGCCACGTCAATGATCTCGGCCTGCCGGGCATCGGCATAGTCCGAGGTGGCGGGAATGCCGTTTACGCCGATGGCCCAGACCGGCTCGTAGGCCAGAAGGATCTCGGCGGATTTCTGGTCATTCGACAGTTTGCCGAGCGCGCCGCGGACTTCCGCCTCCAGCACGTCCTGCGCGCGGCCGGACTCCCGCTGCTCCAGCGTTTCGCCGATGCAGATGAGCGGAATCAGGCCGTGGCGCACTGCGGCCTCGGTCTTCAGCCCCACCGTTTCGTCGGTTTCGCCGAAGTGTTCGCGCCGTTCGGAGTGGCCGAGTTCGACGATATCGAGGGTGCAATCCGTCAGCATCATCGGAGAGACCTCGCCCGTCCAGGCGCCCGCGTCGTCCCAGTGCATGTTCTGCGCACCGACCTTGACGGAGGTATCGGCAAGGATCTGCTTGACCTGGCGCACCGCGGTAAACGGTGGGATGACGAAGCGTTGGATCCGCTCGTCGCGGTCGCCATCAGCGGCTGCCAGCGCGGTGGCGAAGCTCTCGGCTTCTGCCAGTACCTTGTTCATCTTCCAGCTCGTGCCAATCCAGGCTGTCGGCGTGGTCATGAGAGGGTCTCCCTGTGTTCGGCCACCGTCAGGGTGAGGCCGGCGCTTTCAAGCGCGTGAAGGGCCGTTTGCGACGGGGCTTTGTCGGTGATGATAAAATCGAACTCGTCCAGATCAGCCAATTTGTGCAGGGCCGTCCGGTCGAAGCGGGTGTGGTTGACCAACAGGCACCGCCGGGTGCCGGAGGCCATCATGGCGCGCTTGGCCCGCACCACGGAATCGTCCATGTGAAAGACCTCCAGCCCGGACACGGCGGGCGAGGAGATGAAGGAGATGTCGGCGCGGAGTCGGGCAAGGCCGGCTTCCGCCAGGGACCCGAAAAACGCGTTGAACTTTGGCGAGAAGGTCCCGCCGAGGGCGATGAGTGTGATGCCGGTATCCAAGCGGAGCGCCTCCATCACGGCGGCGTTGTTGGTGATGACGGTCAGAGGGCGTTTCTCCACGAGCCGCTCGCCCAAAACGGCGGCCATTGAGCCGTCGTTGATCATCACTGTCATTCCCGGCTCGACCAGCGCCAGCGCGGCCTCGGCCATGGCAGCCTTCACGTCCTGTCCCTGGCGCTCGCGAAATCGGAAGTCGCTTTCAAACTGGGTACCGGATTCGATCGTCGCTCCACCGCGGATCTTTCGGATAAGGCCGTGGCCCTCCAGTTCGTCGAGATCCCGGTGAATGGTCATCTTCGACACGGCGAAGCGGTTGGCAAGCTCCTCCAGGCCCACTTCGCCCTGAAGGACGAGAAGCTCCATGATCGCCTGTTGCCGGTCGTCGCGTTTCAACCGTTTTCCCTTCGAAACTCCGGGGGTACGTCGTCGTGACTTAACATATACGTAACAAACATCACACCTCAAGTGATGTTTTGAGATTTTCTATTGTTATTTTTTTGAACCCGTTGTAGACGGACGGTAACCAAGGAGGATCAATTCCATGTCATTAGATTCGCCGGCTTCGTCTCTCGACACGGCGCGACTCGACCCGGAGAACTTCGCACTCGCCAACTGCATCCGTACGCTTGCCATCGATGCGGTGGAAGCGGCCAATTCGGGGCATCCTGGCGCACCCATGGGGATGGCGGACGCGGCCACCGTGCTGTTCCGTAAGCATCTGAAATTCGACGCATCCACCCCCGACTGGCCGGACCGCGACCGGTTCGTTCTGTCGAACGGCCATGCGTCGATGATGCTCTATGCTCTACTGCACCTGACGGGCTACGAGGATATGACGATCGAGCAGATCCGGAACTTCCGGCAGCTCGACTCTAAGACGGCCGGTCACCCTGAATACGGCCACGCCAAGGGCATCGAAACCACCACCGGCCCACTTGGTCAGGGGCTCGCCGGTGCCGTCGGCATGGCAATGGCGGAGCGCGCGCTGGCCGCGGAGTTCGGCGACGACCTCGTGGATCACCGCACCTACGTGTTCCTCGGTGACGGCTGCCTCGAAGAAGGCATCGGGCAGGAGGCGATCTCGCTCGCCGGCCACCTCGGGCTGGGCAAGTTGATCGTTTTGTACGACGACAACGGCATTACCATCGACGGGCCGACCTCCGTGTCCTTCTCGGAGGATGTCCCCGCGCGGTTCGCCGCCTGCGGCTGGCAGGTTCTGAGCTGCAGCGGTCATGACGCATCCGCGCTCGATGCCGCCATCACGGCAGCGAAGGCGGAGACGAGCAAACCGACACTGATCGACATGAAGACGGTGATCGGCCTCGGCGCTCCGACGAAAGCGGGCCAGGAAAGCTCCCACGGTGCGCCGCTGGGTGCCGAAGAAGCCGCAGGCGCGAAGGCGGCCTACGGCTGGACGGGCGAACCGTTCGCGATCCCCGAGGATCTTGCGAAGACTTGGCGCGAGATCGGTGCGCGCGGCGGGAAAGAACGGAAAGCCTGGGAAGCCCGGCTGGCCGGAGCGGACGCTGCGCTTCGCGCTGAGTTCGAGCGCCGCATGGCCAGAGTTCTCCCCGAAGGTTTCGACGTCGCCGTGGCCGAAGCGCGGAAGGCCCTCTTCGACAAGCCGCAGAAAGTGGCGACCCGCAAGGCCAGCCAGATGGCCCTCGCCGCCCTTGCCCCGGCGCTGCCGGAACTGATCGGCGGCTCGGCGGACCTGACTGGCTCCAACCTCACGCGTGTGCCGGCCGTGGACACCCAGTTCAGCCGCGCCGCCGCCGGTCGCTATATCGGCTTCGGTGTTCGTGAGTTCGGGATGGCCGCCGCGATGAACGGCATGTCGGCCCATGGCGGGCTGATCCCCTACGGCGGCACGTTCCTCGTGTTCTCCGACTACGCGCGGAATGCGATCCGGATTTCCGCCCTGATGGGTGTGGGAACGATCTACGTGATGACCCACGACTCCATCGGGCTGGGCGAGGATGGTCCAACCCACCAACCGGTGGAGCACATGGCCTCCCTTCGCGCGATGCCGAACCTGCTGGTCTTCCGGCCCGCCGATGCGATGGAAACGCTGGAATGCTGGGAAATCGCGATCCGCTCGCGGAATCGGCCATCCCTGATGGCACTGTCCCGTCAGGGCGTACCGCAACTTCGGACGGAAGCGGGGGACGAGAACCTGTCCGCGAAGGGCGCCTATGTCATCCATCAGGCCGGCGAGGGCCGGGACCTGACGCTGATCGCCACGGGCACCGAGGTGAGCCTTGCCGTCGAGGCAGCCGATGCACTCGCCGAAGGTGGCCTGGGCGTCGCCGTCGTGTCCATGCCGAGCTGGGAACTGTTCGAGGAGCAGGATGCGGGCTACCGCGCCGAAGTTCTCGGCCAGGCGCCGCGCATCGCCGTTGAAGCCGCCGGCAAGTTCGGCTGGACCCGCTACGTTGCAAGCGAGGATGACGTGATCGGGATGGACAGCTTCGGTGCCTCGGCGCCGGCCGAAGAGCTCTACGAGAAATTCGGCATCACCAAGGACGCAATCATCGCCCGCGCCAAAGTGCTGTTGGGCAAGTAAGGAGACAGGACCATGAAATTCTTCGTCGATACCGCCATCATCGATGACATTAAGGAACTGAACGACTACGGGCTGCTCGACGGGGTGACCACCAACCCCTCGCTGATCGCCAAGTCCGGACGTGACTTCAAGGAAGTGATCGCCGAGATCTGCGGCGTCGTGGACGGGCCGGTTTCGGCCGAGGTCGCCGCCATGGACTACGACGGCATGGTTGCGGAGGCTGACCATCTGTCGAAGATCGCCAAGAACGTCGTCATCAAGCTTCCGCTCACGCTGGATGGGCTGAAGACTTGCCGCTACCTGACGGACAAAGGCATCGACACGAACGTCACCCTCTGCTTCTCGCCCAACCAGGCGTTGCTGGCGGCGAAAGCGGGCGCGACTTACATCTCCCCATTCCTTGGCCGGCTGGACGACCTGAGTCTCGACGGGATGGAGTTGATCCGCGACATTCGCGTGATTTACGACAACTACGCCTTCGACACCCAGATCCTGGCCGCTTCCATCCGTTCGGCCAACCACGTGAAAGAGGCCGCGCTTGCCGGGGCCGACGTCGCCACGATCCCGCCCGCCGTGATCAAGAGCCTTGCCAAGCACGTGCTGACCGACAAGGGCCTGGACCAATTCGCCAAAGACTGGGCAGCCACGGGCCAATCGATCCTCTGAGATCCCGACCGGCCCGATAAGGCCGGCTGAGCCGGCCCTCAACGACCGCCCGTTCCTCCCGCGGGCGGTCGATTTGCGCCTGGCATTTGGACTTTCAGCCCTTGTCGGAGCTTATGTCGTCTCCCACCCCGGTCGGGGAACATCCCGGTCCGGTCGCCGTTGTGTGACATATCGCGCTGGACGGACGCGCACAGACGCGACCCGCTCCGCGTTTGGCACTCAAGGAGGATCGGAGATGACTCGCGACCACGGCAAGTCCATCAAGGACGACGAAACATACGAGGCACTGCGGGACAAAGGCGCTAGCAAACAGAAAGCCGCAGCCATCGCCAACGCCCAAGCCAACGAGGATCAGGAGCCGTCCAGGAAGGGTGGCAAGGCTCCGCCCCATGAGGAGTGGACGAAGGACGACCTCTACGATCGGGCCCGGGAGCTGGATATTTCTGGTCGCTCCGACATGACCAAGTCCGAGTTGATCGACGCGTTGCGCAACCGCTGACCGGACGTCGCGAAAGTTTTCCAGTGAAAGGAACCTTTGGCTTGGCGCTCCGTTCACCCGGCAGAGAGGCTGATCGCAGGCTTCATACCGACCGAAGGAGAAACGCCATGCTCGGATGGGCCCTGACCTTTTTGGTAATCGCCCTGATCGCTGCGGTTTTCGGATTCGGCGGCATTGCGAGTGCCTCGGCCGGGATCGCGCAGATCCTGTTCTTTGTTTTCCTGGTTCTGTTTGTCGTCGCTCTGATTGTCCGGGCGATGCGCGGGAGTACACCGCAACGATAGACCGTCGAGCGAAAACCCCGCGCTGTGCTCAGCGATACGATACCGGTCCAGAAGTCGATGACGGGCCGGTCCATTGAAACCCGATTGCCTTCTGAGGAGTCCTCAAAAGATGTCTGAACCGCTTAAAGTTGTCCCGTCTTCCACCAAAGTCGATACCGGTGTCGAGGACACGGGAGCCGTTGCCAGCGCCCTTGCCGATATCCTGTCGGATACCTATGCCCTGGTCCTGAAAACGCACGCCTACCACTGGAACGTCGAAGGTCCGCTGTTCTATGCGCTGCACCACCTGACCGAAGAACAGTATAACAACCTTTTCGCCGCCACCGATGTGCTGGCCGAGCGCATCCGCGCATTGGGGCACCTGGCTCCGATGAAGATGGCCGACATCGTCGAGACCTCCGTCATCAAGGACGCCGAGGGCACTCCGTCGGCTGGCGAGATGGCGACTGACCTCGCCAACGACCACGAACGCGTTGCGAGCCGGCTGCGCGATCTCGTCGGGCTGGCCGAGGAAAAGAACAACGACCCGGTGACGGCAGATCTCGCGATTGCCCGCGCTGCGTTCCACGAAAAGGCAGCCTGGATGCTGCGGTCACTCGCCGCGACTTGAGTTCCCTCAACAGGGTGCATGCCCTGGAACTTCATGCCCCCGCCCTCGTGGCGGGGGTTTTTTATGCCTGAATCGGCCCCAGGTCATATGGCGGAACACGCTCAAGCATGCAAAGTTGACCCAATGCAAATGCCAACGACGACGATGCCGCAAGCACCGACCTCGCCAACGGACCCAATGCTCCTTCTGACAGCTTCGGAGGCCTTTCCGCAGCTTGAGCGCCTCGTTCTTGGGGCCAAGAAACGGGTGGTGGCGGGTTTTCGTATTTTCGACGCCGACACGCGCCTGCATTCGGAGGAAGGGCAGGCCATCGGGGAGACTTGGGCCGACCTGATCGCGCACCGGCTCCGCGAAGGGATCTCGTTTGAATTCACCTTGGCGGACTTCGACCCGGTCCACCGTCCGGCGCTGCATCATCTGGCACAAGAGTCGGCGGAGAAGCTGCGCGCGGCGGCGCGGGCTTCTGGTGCGGAAGAGCGGTTCAAGCTTGCCTGTGTTCGGCATCCGGCGCAATCCAGCCTGTGGCACAGGATCCTGTTCGCCCCGCTGGAATGGCGGGAGATCGCGAAACAGGCCCGCCGGCTGAACCAGTTGGCCGAATCCGCCCGGGACCAGTACCTGGACTCGGTGCCCGGCCTGGCGGCGATGTTGCACCGCAAGCCGAATGGCAAGGTTCGGGTCCGACGCCGGCTGCCGCCTATGTATCCCGGCTCCCATCACCAGAAGCTTGCGGTGATTGACCGGGAGTACCTCTATATCGGCGGGATCGACCTCAATGAACGCCGGTATGACGACCCAACCCATGATCGGGCCGGAGGGGAGACCTGGCACGACGTTCAGCTTTGCCTGACGGGCGAAGTGGCCGGTTCTGCGGAGGATCACTTGCGGGCGTTTCAGGACGAATGCACGGGCCGGGTCCCGCCGTCGCCGCGCCCCGGGCTCCTCAGAACGCTGTCCTGCGTGCGGCCGAAGCTGGCGCCCATGATTGGGCCACGTCCCGTGGTTCACGAGATTTTTGACCGTCATCTGGAAGAAATCGGTCGCGCAGAGCAGCTGATCTACCTGGAGTCGCAATTTCTCCGCTACCTGCCCATCGCCGAAGCGTTGGCAAAGCGGGCAGAAGAAGTGCCGGACCTGGGACTTATCGTGATATTGCCCGCCGCGCCGGAGGACATCGCCTTCGACGGAAACCAAGCGCTGGATGCCCGGTTCGGGGAGGAGCTTCAGGCACGCTGCTTGGCGCGCATTCGCAAATCTTTCGGCGCACGGGCCTGTCTGATTTCCCCCGCGCAACCCCGCGGGGTGCCACCGGACGGCGACCGGGCGACGTTGATGAGTGCGCCACTGGTGTACGTCCATGCCAAGGTGTCACTCTTCGATGATCGTTGCGCGATCGTCAGTTCGGCCAACCTGAACGGGCGCAGCATGAAATGGGATACCGAGGTCGGCGTGGCGCTGACCGTCCCGGAGCAGGTGACGGCCATCAGAAAACGGGTCATGGAGCATTGGTTGCCCGACGTCCCGGATCCGGGATTGCTGGACCCGGCCACGGCCCCGGCAGCGTGGACGGCTCTGGCACACATGAATGCCAAAACAGCCCCGGCCGAGCGCCAAGGTTTCCTTCTGCCTTTCCCGGAATCCGCGCCGCGCCGGTTCGGAACCTTCGTGCCGTTTGCGCCGCCGGAAATGGTCTGACGGCGAACACCTTCCATCACATCCCAGCGAGGCGGGAACGCCGTTTGAGCTGCAAGTGGCGCGTCGGTGCTACAGTCCTCGCGTTTGATACGCGGGCACGGGAGGCTCCAATGAACCGCCGCATGGCAATTTTATCCACCACCTGTTTCGGACTGTGCTCCAAGCCCCTGCTGGCGTCCGAGGACAGTTTCGAGATTACGCGCACGGACGAGCAATGGCGCGCGATGCTGACGCCGGCCGAATACCGCGTGATGCGCCAGGAGGGAACGGAGCGGGCTTTCACCAGCCCCCTCAACGAAGAAAAGCGTGCTGGTACATACCTTTGCAAGGGATGCGATCTGCCACTCTACGCCTCGCAGGTAAAGTTCGAGAGTGGCACGGGGTGGCCCAGCTTCTACGAAAGCCTGCCCAATGCTGTTGAGACCAAGGCGGATCGCAAGCTGTTTCTCGTGCGAACCGAAGTGCACTGCCGGCGCTGCGGAAGCCACCTCGGTCATGTCTTCGACGACGGCCCGCCGCCGACTGGAAAGCGGCACTGCATCAACGGAATCAGCCTGCTGTTCGCAGCCGCCTGATGCCCTTTGGCTTTTCCCCGATGCGCGTGAATCAGCCTGCCGACCGCGTGGCAGAGAGGAACATTCGCGCCCATCAACGGTTGATATTGCAGATGGCGCGACGGCTGGTGGCGCCGCTGAAAACGGAGGATTCTGCAATGAACTGGGATCAAGTCCAAGGCAACTGGAAACAGATGAAGGGCAAGATGGTCGAGTCGTGGGGCAAGCTCACCGACGACGAGGTGACGCAAGCTCAGGGCGACCGTGAGCAGTTCGAAGGTCTTATCCAGGAGAAGTACGGGAAGACCAAGGAAGAGGCTCGCCAAGAAGTCGACAACTGGCTGGCGAAGAACTGATTCATGCCTGATCTCGACCTGGCGCGTGAGGCGCCGCACAAGGTAGTCTTTGATACGCTTGAGGATACTACGGCCGGAATGCTCTGGGTCGAGGACAGCCGACAGCACCCGCAACCGATGACTCACTTCGTGGAGCGGGATGCTGGCGAGTTATGGTATATTACGGATCGCAATTCTGATCTGGTTGCGGCCGTGGGGCAAGGTGCGCAAGCACGCCTCACGGTCGTAAGCACCCATCAAGACGTCTATTTGAGTCTGTTGGGTCCGATTGAACAAGTGGATAACCCCGCCCGGCTTGAGGAAATGTGGAGCCCGATGGTCTCCGCCTTTTTCGAGGGGGCAAACGCCGATGAGGCCGACGCACTCTTGCTTCGGCTGACCCTGCGCGAGGCGGCCCTATGGGCAAGCCCACGTAACCCGGTGGTGTTCGGGTTGCGCCTTCTGCGAGCAACGGCTGGCGGAAGCTCGGAGGACCTTGGATTTCATACGGTCCTGAATTTCACAGACTAGATTTTCGCTCTCTCGTGTAACGAGTGCGCCCCGCCGGTCCCCTCGGCGGGGCATTTTTTTGGCGACATCGTCGATGGCACCCTGACCGAGCTTTCAAGCGACCCGACGCGGGAGTGGATCGTGAGCGTCAGGGGTCTGCCATTGCATCTGCGACCGCTTCGGACTGCGCGCCCATTCCGTGCCTTTCGGCAGCGTAGGCACGCGCCGCAGCCACCAACGCTCTGAATATGCGCCGCTGTGACTTGCGATAGAACAGATGTTCGGGGTGCCATTGGACGCCGAGGGCGAAAGGATCGCCGGAACGCTCCACTGCCTGCACCATGCCACCTTCGTCCCGTGCGGAGATCCGCAGGCCGTCGCCCAACCGATCGACGGCCTGACTGTGCAACGCGTTCACCAAAAGTCGCTCGCGGCGGGTGATCCGTGCCAGCCAGGTGTCAGGTGAAGCGACGACCTCCCGGCGAGGGAGGATGGTGTAATATTTCTTTGAGCCGGGATAGGCGGCAAACGCATCCCCGACCAAATTTCCCCCGGCTGCGACGTTGAGCATTTGGGCGCCGCGACAAATGCCGAGAACAGGAATCCCCTCCGACAGCGCCGCTTCCGCGAGGCGCCGTTCCAGATCATCCCGCTCCGGGTCCAGGCGTGCCTCTGCACGTATTTCGCCCCCGTAGATGGTGGGCGATATGTCATCCCCGCCGCCGATAATGAGGCCATCCACTTTTTCGAGATCCGCCGGCCTTCCGGTCCCCCACCTCTGGCCCTTGCCGCCGGTCAGCCACAGGTTGAAAGCCACGAGCGGGAAGATGCGCCAGCCGGAGCGGGCGGAGGTCGTGACTGCGATCGTCGGTCTGCTCGCGTACGACATCACCGCCCCTCGCCATCCGCGTCTGCGCCGACCTCGGGCGAACGGTCTGCCAGTGGACCGAGGATCGACGTGACGGTGGCGTGCCAGTCGTCAGGGCTCGATGCCCCTCCGCTCCATGATTGGAGCCTCGCCAAGACGAGCTCGGACAGGCGCCGGTCGTCGGTAGCCACCGCCTCGACGAGTGCCCATCGGTTCCATTCATAGGAGAGGGACCAGTTGGAGTTTCCGATACGGCAGTTCGGCATCCGGTAATGGTAGGCGGGCCGCGCCGAGACGCTTCCGGCGTTCCCTACGTCCCGGGCAAAGCTCTCCGGCGCCACGGCCGACCAGGCGGGCAACAGGTCCAGCGCATAATTGCGGCTTGAAACGTGTTTGGCCAAGGCATTGAGCAGTCTAGAAAGATCCAGATCGGGCCAGGCTCTTGCCAGTTCCGCCGTCAGAGCGTCCGGCAGCGGATCGGTGAAGGGGAGAATACGGCGGCTCGGATCCGGCGGGTCTCGATGGCGCAGCCAGCTTTCCAGAAGGCAGAAGGCCAATGCGACCCGGGGCATGTCGCTGCCGGCCCGTGCATCCGAAAGCTCCACGTTCAGGTGCAATCCGTATCCACGCAGCAGGCTGGCATCGCTGCCTGCGGCTCCGGCTTCGGCGAGGCGGGAAATCACCGTCTCGACCTTTGGAAGCGCAGCCTGCGGCAGCGGTTCGGTCACGACCTCAAGTGGCACCAAGACCCTACCGAGTTCCACTCCCGCGCGGGCGAGCGGCGTGTCGGTGGCGGGCCGCAGCTTGGTATCGAGGTAGAGCGCGATGTCTCCGTACCGCCCACCCGTCACGGCCCAATCGCCCGCGGCCTTTCGCTCCACCGTGCCGCCAAACGTATCCACGATACAATTCAGAGCGTCATCGGGCGAAATGCTCCCGAACTCTATTTCGACGCCGACCTTGCGTTCCTGCGCGGAACCGGGCGTACCCCGGTCCGGCAGGGGATCGAAGGGGCTTCGCGACTCCGGGGACTGCGGGGTGGACTGCGGAAAGCTACTGGACATGGGGTGGCAACGACTGGCGGTCGGCGATGTTCCCTCCGGATGAAGGGCCACGTCCGGCTCGGGGGGACTGCCATCTGACCTGCTGCCAGTGCCCATGATTTGCCGACTGGACAGGTTCGGCGCGAGCGCGACAGTCAGGCGGATCTGGGATAGGTGGTCGCAAGCGTGGGCGTTGTCGCAATGGCTTCGAAGGGAGCGGGCGTGAAGACCACGCTGAGGGTGTAGGTGTAGGGCCCCTCCTCGATTATCTCCTTCGACTCGAGTTGCCTCGCGAAGGCACGGATGAGCTGCATGCCAAGCCCCGTTCCCTCCGCGCCTGTGGACCCGGACTCGTCCGCAGTGTCTTTCTCGCCATCCGAAGCGATGGAACTCTGGATTGACAGACGGACATGATCGTCGTCAAGCATCTCCAAGGACACCCGCACCCAGCAATCGCCGCTCTCGTCGGTGCCGATGTATTTCAGCGCATTTGTCACGGCCTCGACCGCAAGCAGCGCGGCGGGAACAGCCTGATCCGGGTAGAGGACAACCGGGTCGAGGCGCAATTCGACCCGTGGCCGTGTGTTTCCGGAGGTCCCCATATCCGTCAGCGGCGTGACGACGTCGCGCAGCAGCTCGTCAGCCCGCACCCGGCCGAGACTTTCGGCTTGATACAGGCGCCGGTGAACCGCCGCCATGCTGGTCACGCGCGTGTTGACCCGTTCCAGTGCACCGGCGGTGGCTTTGTTTTTCGTGCGTCGCACCTGCATGTTGATGATCGACGAGATGAGCTGAAGGTTATTCTTCACCCGGTGATGGACTTCCTTCAGCAGCACGTCCTTGTCGTGCATGGCATCCAGAAGTTCCGCCTCGTCCCGCAAAAGCCGGGAGGCGAGGATGCTGAACTCACGCTCAATGATCTCGAGTTCGTTGGGCAGGCTGCCCTCGGGCGGTGGAATGGGCAACTCTCGGTTTCGCGCAAAGCGGCGCAACTGGCCGGCGATGACGCGGACGTGACGCACCACGAGCCATTCCACAGCCATGATCACGAGCAGAAGGCTCGCGAGCCACATGATGATGGGAAAGAGCGCGGGAGACCCCAGGAACCGCCGCAGCGGACGCGCGCTGCTTTCGCCATACGGGGGGGACCATGCCCCGACCGCGTAGACGACGCCCTCGACAATTGGCACCACGGAGTACACTCGACGCTCCCCCGCGCCATTCAGGGCGTCAAACCGCTGGGACCTGTCGTCGACCATGTCCGAGATGAGTCTGTCGCCTGGAAGCCGCTCGGTGGCCACCTCGAGATTCGTGGAGGACGTCAGGATCTCGCCAGCGGAGTTGACCGTGAAGAGATCCATCTTACGATTGCCGATGATCTGGTCGTAAGGATTGTCAAATCGCGCTTGCGGTACGGAAATCGATACATAGCCGGCGAAACCGCCATCGTCCGCCACCACTGGCAGACTGGCGACCAAGACAGGCTCATCGGAGAAGGTACCGTTTTTCTCCAGCATGATATTGGGTCTCTCGGCCCGCATCAGCGCAGAGAAGTCGTCAAGCAGCGTCAAGTCCACGGTGTGATCGACCGTGGAGCACGTCATCTGTCCGGAGACTGGCAAGAAGCCTGCAAAGGCGAACTGCTCCTCCGAATCCCTCTTGAAGCGCTTCATCGCGTCGCTGCACGCTGTCGGATCGTCCGTGAGCTCAGGGATGAAGGCAGCGAGAGCCGTGGCCGCGCCGAATGCCGCATCGATCGTTTCGCGCTCGTGCTGGGCAACCTGGCCGGTCAGGGCGATCAGGTTGAGCGCATTGACCTCCTCCAGGTTCACCTCAAGTCGCGTAGTCTGCCATACGGCGATCAGGCCCACTGGGAGCAGTCCGATAGAAAGAAGCCCGGCCAGCCGGAGAGACAAGCTGCGCCTGAACGGTAGCCGTTTCTCCCCCGGAAGACCCAAGCGCCAGGATCGTATCAACCGACTTGTCCACCGTTGGCCGACACGACTGCATGGGTTGCGGCGTCCGTCATTTCGAACGGGTCGTCATCGCTCAACCGCATCGCTTCGGCGAGCGCTTCGCGGCCTCGATTGAGCCGGCTCTTGATCGTCCCCACCTTGACGCCGCACATGTCCGCAGCTTCTTCGTAGGAGTATTGCATGGCCCCCACCAGCATCAGCACTTCGCGCTGCTCCGGAGGCAAGGTCCCGAATGCGACACGGAAATCGGCAAGTTGCAATCGCCCGTCGTGGGCAGGCTTCTCGGCCAATTTCTGGGTCAGTACGCCGTCCACATCCTCTGTTTCGCGGGATGCCTTTCGGCGGTTCGAGTAAAACGTGTTCCGCAAGATCGTGAAGAGCCAAGCCCGCATGTTGGACCCCTCTTCGAAACGATCCATGTTGGACCATGCTTTCAGAACCGTGTCCTGAACGAGATCGTCAGCGGCGGCAGAGTTGCGCGTAAGGCTCATTGCGAAAGCGCGGAGCACCTTCATGTGGCCGATAAGCTCGGCCTTGGCGTCGTCTCGCTTCAATAGGAGTCTCCGTCCGCACCGCCATATGCCCTGCCATTGGAGCGTGCAGGCACCTCGACCTGCTCCAGCCTATCAAGCAATGACACAAGCCGATCCGGCAGATCGGCACGCGCATCTTCCTCGAAGATTCGTCTCAGGTTCTGATCGATCTGAGTTCTGTAAGTGTCTTCAACTACATTCATACTTCATGCTCATTGCCTTGCTCTTACCCTGAGCCCTAAATTGACTACTAGCATCATTCACCTTTTTCTTGGAACAAACGCGCTGCAAAAATGTTTGTTCCGTGGAAATTGTGCGCTTGGAGACAGCATGACTAATCCAACACCTCCCAAGACTATGTCCGATCTCATCGGGCCACACCTGCCCTATCTGCGGCGCTACGCCCGTGCGCTCACAGGAAACCAAGACAGCGGCGATGCCCATGCAGTCGCCACCCTGGAAGCAATTCTTGCTGACCCCACCTGCTTTGATCACGATCTGGGGGGTAACGTTGGACTGTTCAAAGTGTTCCATTCAATTTGGGCCAGCGCCGGTGCGCCAGTCCCGGAACCGGGGACGGGGCCGCGCGGGCAGGCCACAGCGCACCTGTCCAAGCTGACGCCGAATACGCGTGAAGCGCTGCTGCTTCACACCGTGGAAGGGTTCACCTTCGAGGAAATCGGCGAGATCATGAATATTTCTGCCGATGAGGCCGGTCAGCTCGTGGACCTCGCGCGCGACGAGATGCAACAGGCGATTTTGGGCCGCGTGATGATCATCGAGGACGAGGCGATCATCGCCATGGACCTCGAGGGTATCGTTGCGATGATGGGCCATGAAGTGACGGGCATCGCCCGCACGCGGGACGCGGCTGTGAAAATGGCAATGCGCGATCGCCCGGACCTGATCCTCGCCGACATCCAGCTTGCAGACAATTCGAGCGGGATCGACGCGATCAACGAGATCCTGCCGGAACTGGACGTGCCGGTGATCTTCATCACGGCCTTCCCGGAGCGGCTTCTGACGGGGGAACGGCCGGAGCCGGCCTTCATGATCGCGAAGCCCTATCAACCCGATCAGGTCATCAGCGCCGTGAGCCAGGCGATGTTCTTCGCCTCGACGGAAACGCTGCGCGCCTGACGGGCACGCGCGGACAATAAGCGAAACGCGGCGCCATGACGGCGCCGTGCCCGGTGCGGCCGCAGATCGGTTCGCACAGGGAGGGGCGGCCTAGGGCGTCAATGCCGGTTGCTGATCCAGCGGCACTGATACGGCGCGAAGTCTATCGCCGCGTCGTTGGCCGTAATCTCCTCACCGCTCAACAGATCCACCCAGGCCTCCCCGCCGATCAGATTGATCGCATGTGTGGGGATCGACGCGTGTTCCCGGGTGACGTTGTGAATCGCGAAGATTGATTGCTCGCGGTTTATGCTCTGGCGCCAGAATCCGAAGAAGTCGTCGCCAAGATGCAGCGTGAACTGCGTCGCATTGGGGTGGAACGCCTTCTGCCTGATCCGGACGGAGATCCGGCGTTTCATCTCTGAAAGCACGCGGGCGTGGATCGAGTCGGGGTCCTCAAGATGCTCCCGGAGGGTCGGATAGTCCCACCGGTGACGGTTGATGGCACGATTGATGCCCGTCTTCTCCACGCCGGCATGGTCGTTGGGCGTGGCGAGCAGCGAATGGATGTAGAACGCCGGCAGCCCCTCCAGCGCCATCACGATCGTCTGGCTGCACAGGAACCGCTCGAACTGCAGGTCGTCCGCCCCCTCGACCGTTCCCTTCATCGCGTCGAACCAGGTGATGTTCAACTCGTAGGGCTTCTCCCCGCCGCCCGGGAGCGATCGCATGGAGACGAGCCCTCCGAAGTCCCGGATCGCGCCAACGATGGCGTCCGTCTCCTCTTGGGTAATGAGCCCCTCGGCTCCGCGCATCCCGATGCCGTCGTGGGACGCGGTGAAGTTGAGGTAGGCGCATCCCAGCTGCGCGGGCGGCATGGCCATCTGCCACCGGTTGAGCGCGCGGCTCGTCCCGTTGAGCATCGCGTGCAACATCAGCGGCGGCAGCGAAAAATTGTAGATCGAGTGCGCCTCGTTCATGTTGCCGAAGTACGAGAGGTTCTCCGTGTTGGGCACGTTTGTCTCGGTCAGCAATACGAGCGGTTCGGAGGCGTAGTCGAACAGCAGCCGGATCAGTCGCACGATGGCGTGTGTCTGTGGCAGGTGGATGCAGGAGGTCCCGATCTCTTTCCAGATGAAGGCCACGGCGTCCAGCCGGACGATCCGGACACCGTTGTCCACATGCAGGCGGATGACCCTGAGAAACTCCAGGAGCACGTCGGGATTGCGGAAGTCGAGGTCCACCTGGTCATGGCTGAACGTGCACCAGACGTGCCGAGGGCCGTTGACTGTGCTGACCTCGCGCAAGAGCGGCGACGTCCGCGGACGGACGACGGAGCTGAGATCCTCGTCGGGCGAGGCCTCGAAGAAGAATTTGTCGTACGGCGGATGGCCCTGGCGATATTCCTGGAACCACGTCGAAAAGCTGGAGACGTGGTTCAGCACCAGGTCCGACATCAGCTTGAATTCGTCAGAGATGCGCCGGATGTCGGACCAGTCCCCGAGGTTGCTGTTAACCGTCGTGTAATCCGTGACGGCGAATCCGTCGTCCGACGTGAATGGGAAGAACGGCAGGATGTGCACGCCGCTGATGACACCGGCCACGTTCTTTTCGAGGAAATGCCGCAGCAGATCGAGCGGCTTGTGCATGCCGTCCACGAGCGAGTTGCCGTAGGTGATGACCAGCGTGTCGGTCTCGTTCCACAGGTTGTTGCTGGGGGGCCGGGTGCGGGTTCGGGTGACCGCGCCTTCCGGCCAGAACGCGCTGACGATCCTTTCGCGCAAGTCGGCTTGGTCGGCATTCGGATAGATCTGTTTCAGAAGCGCTGAAAGTTTTGCTTTGAACTTCGGGCTTTTGGGCATGTCACGGACTTCGTTCTGTATTCGGTAGGGTAGATCGCCTTGATTGGAAAAGATCAAGGGCAGGTGCCCGCCAAGACGTCAGCTCACCGCTGCCGCTAACGCAATAAGCACGATCAGACCGCCACAAATTCGGCTGGTGCTGTCTTTCAGGGCAAAAATGACCGGATCGTCATTCATTCTGCCCCTGTGCGTCATCATCACGGCACGGCTGATCCAATAGAGAAGGATCGCGCAGATTCCCCAGAGCATGATCGGAGCGCTGTAATTTGAGGCCACGCCCGGCGTGCTGACGTAAAGCGCGAGCACCAGAACGGCGACGTAGCCGGCGCTCAGTGCCATGCCCGAGACGATTGGCAGATCGGAGGTCACGTAGGCCCGACCGGAAGATCCTTCCCGCCCGGCGTTGAAGTCACTGATGAGTTCGGCCTGCCGTTTGATGGCGGCAAGGGAGAGAAACAGGAAGCCGGAAAAGGCAAGCATCCAGGCCGAGATCGGTATCGCCGTCGCCGTTCCACCAGCGATGATGCGCACTGTGTAGAGTGCCGCCAACGTGCAGATGTCGATGACGAGCTTGCGCTTCAGCCCGAAGGAATAGGCCATCGTCAGGATGTAGTATCCGATCAGCACCGTGAGGAATTCCCACGGCAGGAGCAGCGCGGCGAGCCCGAGCCCACCGAGCAGCAACGCCGGCGCCAGAAGCGAACCGTGCAGCAGCGCCATCTCGCCAGACGGGAGCGGGCGGTTGCGTTTGCGCGGATGGATCCGGTCGGCCTCCAGATCGAGAAGGTCGTTCAGTAGGTACACACTGGAGGCGACCATGCTGAAGATGACGAAGGCGGCCGCGGTTGCCAGCCAGTCTGCAGGACAGGTGCTGTGCGCCAGCAGCACCGGCAGGAAAACGAGCACGTTCTTGGCCCATTGATGCGGTCGCATGGCGCGCAGCCAGGAGCGGTTGGGTTTCATGGCGTGAAGGGAGCCAAGGTGTTCGGCCCCCTCCAGCGCCGCGGCCTCTGCGTCTGCCCTGACATTGGCCGGTGCGTCGACAGTTATCGCGCGCCGCGCTGACCGCCAGACGTCGAGATCCGCCGGGTGATCGGCAATGTAGTCGTAGCCACCCTTGCCGTATCGCTGGACCAGAAAGTCCGCCTTCGCCGCTCCCTTGAGGTTCGTATCGCCGTTGGAGGCGTGAATCTCGTCGAACAGGGCAAGGTGGTCGCCTATCTGTTCGGCGAGTGCCCGGTCCGTCGCTGTGACGAGCGCCACGCGTCCCCCGGCCTCTTTATGCGCCCGGATGCGGTCCAGAACCTCGTCGTTGTAGGGCAATCGTTTCACGTCCACTTCGGCAACTTCCGCCAATGCCTGCTTGAAGGCGGCCTTGCCCTCGGGAAGGCGGGAGAGTGCGCGGAGCGCGGTGGGGAACCCGCGGCCAGCCACGTTCCACCAGCTTTCCAGCAGCATATCGCTGCGGATCAGCGTGCCGTCGAGATCGACCGCGAGAACTGGCGGGTTTTCCGCCGCTTTCGGTTCGGCGTCACGGGGTTCGGTCACGGGCATGTTCCTGGGCGCAAGAGCGTCATCAACCTGGCTGTCGGTGCCGGCCCCTGAGCGGTGCCGTTCGTTGGGAAACCTATGAGCCCCAAGCGCTTGCCGCAAAGCACGCTCCGGCGGCAGGTAGGCTTTTGCCGAGATGGTGGTGCCTCGGTCACAACGAACGCGCCTTTTCTTGCGCTGCGGCGCAGCATAATCTGGGTCAGCGGCGCGTGCGGCGCAGAGGGAACTGGAACGGATCATGAGAGGCGACACGTTGGAAACGACCACTCCGGCCGCGGTGGACTATCAGGGATGGGCGCTCTCTCGGCATGAGCCGGCGGAGGTGTCACAGCCGCACGATTTGTTGTTCGTGCATGGCATGGCAGGCGGAAGCTGGGTGTGGACGGAAGAGTGGTTGGCACGTTTTACCGACGCGGGCTACCGCTGCTGGACCTTGACCCTGCCCGGCCGGGGTTCCGGCCCGACGGCAGCATCGGACCCCGGCGCGGTGGGTCGGGCAGTCCTGCGCGCCGTCGAGAACGAGGACGCGCGCGGCGTTGTGGAGGCCATCGCGGCCGCACTTCCTGGAACGCCGCTTTTCGACGGCCCCGATCTTGGCGATTACACCGACGCACTCACGGAAGCGCTTGCCGCGATTGGAACGCCGACCGTCGTGGTCGGTCATTCTCTCGGCGGTGCGGTGGCGCAGAACCTTCTTCGGAGGGGGACGCGTCCCGCGGGTACGGTGCTCCTGTGTTCCGCACCGCCCTATGGGCTGTGGCGGGCCTCGATGGAGATGGCCTTCACCAACCCTCAACTCTGGAGAGCTTTGTTCGCCTACTCGCTCTTCGGCCTCGCGGCGGTCGATCTGGAGGTAATGCGCCGGAATCTCTTTCCCGGCGGGATCGAGCAAGGCCAGTTCCTGCGGATGCTCACCCGTCTCACCGACGAGTCCCTTGCAGCGACCGCCCGCACACGCGGCTTCCCGCCCTTCGCCCCGTTGCCGGGACCGCGCGCGGACATTCTGGTGATTGGCGGCGGTCAGGATCGGCTGGTTCCGCCCTTGGATATTCACCTGACCGGGATGTACTACGCCACCCGTCCCCGATCTGTGGAGGGAGCGGGTCACATGCCGATGTTTGAACCACAATCCTATCGGCAGACCGCGAATTTCATCCTGGATTGGCTGCCTCGGCTAACCCCGCACCGCTGAGAAGGCTCAGCACTCGGCGCCCAAATGGCGTGCGCCGCGCTTTCGCGCGAGCAGGACCTGCCGCTGACGCTCCCGGAAACGCTCCCGATCGGCGTCGCTGAATTCCTCCGCGCAGTGCGGGCACCGGACGCCTTCCTCGTAGGCAGGTGACGTCATGTCGGCGGGGGAGACGGGGCGGCGGCAGGCGTGGCACATCGCATGAGTGCCCGGCTCCAGCCCGTGTTTCAGCGCCACCCGTTGGTCAAAGACGAAACACTCCCCATGCCACAGGCTGTCTTCCTGAGGGACCTCTTCCAAGTACTTCAGGATGCCGCCCTTCAAGTGAAAAACCTCCGCTTCGCCCAGCCCAAGAAGGTAATTCGTGGATTTCTCACAGCGTATGCCGCCAGTGCAGAACATCGCGATGCGCTTGTTGTGGAACCGGTGGCGGTTGGCCTCCCACCAGGCGGGAAAGTCGCGGAACGTCGCGATCCCGGGGTCCACCGCACCCTCGAAGGTGCCAATGGCGACTTCATAGTCATTCCGGGTGTCGATCACCGCCACGTCGGGGGCCGAAATCAGCTCGTTCCACTCCGCAGGCGAAACGTATTGCCCAACGGAGGCGCGCGGGTCGACGTCTGGCTGTCCCATGGTCACGATCTCGCGCTTCAGCCGAACTTTCATCCGCCCGAATGGCATCGCGTCCGTGTGGCTTTCCTTCCATTCGAGCGCAGCGCAGCCCGGGAGGGACCGGATATGAGCGAGCACTTTGCCAATGCCCGCAGCGGGCCCTGCAATGGTCCCGTTGATACCCTCGGTGGCAAGCAACAGGCTGCCGCGAACACCTTGTTCCTCGCACACGGCCATGAGCGGCGCGCGAAGGGCATCCGGATCGTCAAAACGGGTGAAGTGATAGAGGGCAGCGACTGTCAGCATGGCTGCTTGACTACGACCGATCATCGCTCCGGCACAAGGTTCCATTGACCTGCGCTCGCCGGTTGCCTAGCCAAGGGGGAGGAGGTGGTTGACATGACCGAAGCCCTGATCGTGATCGACGTACAGAACGACTTCTGCCCCGGCGGTGCACTGGCCGTGCCCGGTGGCGACGAGGTCGTGCCGGCAATCAACGCCATGATGGACAAGTATGAGGTGCGCGTCTTTACGCAGGACTGGCACCCTGCCGGCCACGCATCCTTCGCCTCCGAACATGCCGGCAAGGACCCGTTCGAGGTGATCGACATGCCATATGGCCCGCAGGTGCTCTGGCCGGATCACTGCATCCAGGGCAGCGAGGGCGCGGCCTTTCATCCAGACCTCGCCACGGATCCGGCGGACCTTATCATCCGCAAGGGGTTCCGCCGCCAGATTGACAGCTATTCCGCATTTTTCGAGAACGACCGCGAAACGCCGACCGGGCTCGAAGGCTACCTGCGGACGCGCGGCGTGGATCGCGTCCGCCTTGTTGGGCTCGCCACGGATTTCTGCGTGCTCTACTCGGCGGTCGATGCGGCGAAGCTCGGTTTTTCGGTCAGCGTGGACCTCGCGGCGTGCCGGGCCATCGACCTCGATGGGTCGCTGGCCGCGGCGCTGGAGTCGATGCGAGAGGCCGGCGTCAAGCTTGACGGCGCCTGATCGCGCGCCACCTGAACCAGTAGAACGGCGGTTTGCGCGGCCTGGGGCGCGGCTCTTTCAATTCGTGACCACGAAAGATAGCTTCGCAGCCGCAACTTCAGGAGAGGCGTCATGGTCGACATCGCCACACGGGTCTGGAACCACAAATGGAAGATAGACCCTATCGTGCGGTCGATGATCGACACCGATTTCTACAAACTCCTGATGTGCCAGTCGATCTTTCGCAACAAGCCCGATGCGCGCGTCACCTTCTCGCTGATCAATCGAACGAAGGATATCCGGCTCGCCGATCTGGTTGACGAAATCGAACTGCGCGAGCACCTCGACTACGTCCGTTCGCTATCAGTGACGCGCGGCGAGAGCACATGGCTGCGCGGCAACACGTTCTACGGCAAACGGCAGATGTTCCGCCCCGACTTCATGGAGTGGTTCGAGAACCTTCGGCTCCCCGAATACCATCTCGAAAAACGCGACGGCCAGTATGAATTGACCTTTGAAGGCGCCTGGCCCGAGGTGATGTTGTGGGAAATCCCGGCGCTCACGATCCTGATGGAGCTGCGCAACCGCGCGGTCCTGAACAAGATGGAGCGCTTCGAACTGCAGGTGCTTTACGCCCGCGCCATGACCAAGCTATGGGAAAAGGTCGAACGCCTGCGGCAGGTCCCGGCGCTCCGCATCGCGGACTTCGGCACCCGGCGCCGCCATTCGTTCCTGTGGCAGGACTGGTGCGTGCAGGCCTTGATCGAAGGTCTGGGCGAGACCTTCATCGGGACCTCGAACTGCCTGATCGCAATGCGCCAGGAAGTCGAGGCGATCGGCACCAACGCGCACGAACTTCCCATGGTCTATGCCGCGCTCGCCGAAAACGACCGCGAACTGGCCCGGGCCCCCTACGAGGTTCTGGAAGATTGGCAGGAGGAGCACGAGGGCAACCTGCGGATCATCCTTCCTGACACCTTCGGGACCGAGGGATTCCTGAGGAACGCGCCCCACTGGCTGGCCGGCTGGACCGGTATCCGTATCGACAGCGGCGACCCGGCCGCCGGCGCCGAGGCGGCAATTGCTTGGTGGAAGTCGCGGGGAGAGGATCCGCGGGAGAAGCTGGTGATCTTTTCGGACGGGCTGGATGTGGACAAGATCCTCGAACTCCAGAAGCAGTTCGAGGGCCGCGTGAGACCGAGTTTCGGCTGGGGCACCCTGCTGACCAATGACTTCCGCGGCCTTGTCCCCGATAACGCGCTGCGCCCGTTCTCGTTGGTCTGCAAGGCTGTCAGCGCTAATGGTCACCCCACCGTTAAACTGTCCGACAATCCCAACAAGTCGATGGGGCCGGCGGATGAGGTGGACCGCTACAAGCGTGTGTTCCACGTCGGCGCACAGGAGGCGATGGAGGTCATCGTCTGAGGGCGCACCGCCCTATTCGCGATCATTCCTCGTCCACGACCTTTCCGCGAAGGGCCTTGACCGAGCCCCTACGGGTTTTCGCGTCCACCCGCCGCCGCTTTGAGGCGAGCGTCGGCCGCGTCGGGATGCGCCGTTTCGGCTTGACCGTGGCCTGCCGGATCAGATCGGCAAGGCGCTCCCGGGCGATTTCCCGGTTGCGCGCTTGGCTGCGTGTGTCCTCGACCCTCAACACGAGCGCCCCGTCTTCGGTCCAGCGCCGCCCGGAGAGGCGCCGCAAACGGGATTTGACCGGGCCGGGCAGATTGGGGCTTCGTGCCGCTTCGAAACGCAATTCGACCGCGGTCGACACCTTGTTGACGTTCTGCCCGCCGGGGCCGGAGGCGCGGATGAACTGCTCGGTCAGTTCCCAGTCTTCGATGGTAATCTCGTCGGTGATTTTCAACATGCCCACGTCTCCTCGCGCATTGGATAGCCCGGATCGCACCTCCGCCTCCAGCCCCCGAAGGAAATCGCTGTCTGGCCTTCTTGTGTCTGAAAATATCCTCGGGGGGAGCCTGCCGGACCGCGTCCGGCGGGCGTCGGGGGGGCAGACAGCCCTACGGCGACGGACCTCACCCGAGCGATGACAAACGAAAAGAGCCGCTCCCTTAGGGAACGGCTCTCCGAGTTCTCTTGGAGGTGAGGTGTCCTACGTGAGCCCATAAGCTCGTCGGGTGGCTACCTCGAGGGCTGCCTCAGTGGCGCGCCTCCCCGATTTTTCCGACACCTCTCTCCAGCATGACTCTCGACACTGGATCACCTCCTTTCGCTTGTTTCCGTTGATGCCAGCCTGCCACAGGCCGGTTACGTGTCAATGAATTTTCGCGTGTCCCCGGTGAGGTGTTGCACGATGACGCGAAACGGCACCAAAGCGAGCAAAGCGAGGGACAGTTTGACCATCCAATCGGCAATCGCGAGAGAGGTCCAGAGCGGTGCGACTGGCCCGACGCCGAGCATCGGCAGCGTCTCCTGCGCCCAGAGGGGCGTGTTTACCGGCTCCAACCCGTTGAATGAAGCCGAGAAGGCAATGGTGAAGAAGATCACCGTGTCCAGTGACGACCCCACCAGGGTGGAGGCCAGCGGTGCTCGCCACCACTGCCCGTCCCGCAGGCGGTCGAAAACAAAGATGTCCACAAGTTGCGCTGCGAGGAAGGCCGAGCCGGAGGCCAAGGCAACCCGCAAAGTCACCAGCGGGCCGAATTCACCCATGATCTGGCTGCCGATCAGCGAGCAAATTACGCCCACGACGAACCCGGCGAGAACCACGCGCCGCGCGGGACCCGGGCCATAAAGGCGGTTCATCAGGTCGGTCACGAGGAAGGCGAAAGGATAGGTCAGCGCGCCCCACGTGAGCCATTGGCCCAGGAGATGCTGCACGAGAATATTGGAGGCCACCACGATAGCGGCCATGGCAAGAATGCCGGGAAGGTGTTTACGCGTCATGTGTCGGGTGCCCGTTTTGACAAGGTTGCGGCGACTTGCCCCCGGTGGGGGAGAGCGGTCGTTTATGCAATTTGTCGCGCCGGCGCAAGCGGTCATGCGCCGGCGGGTGCGGGCAATGGGCGCGAATCTAGCGGGAGGCCAGAACGTCGCGACACTGGTTCGGCAGATCGGCCAAGGTGTAGTCCCGCGGGCTGCGTTTCTTCGGTGCCGGTTTGGCGGGCTGGGCAGACTTGGGCGGGTTCAGCATGTCCGTCACCCACCAGACGAGCGTCTCGTCACACCCGCTGCCGCCGTTCGATATCTCGGAGACGGTCGGCGTCTGGGTCCGGCAGGCGGCGGATCCCTTGGGGCACTTCAGCCGGACGTGAAAGTGGTAGTTGTGCCCGTAATAGGGGCGGATCTTCTGGAGCCACTTCCGGTCACTGCGTTTCGCCGACTGGCAGAGGGCGATCTTAACCGGCGGCGTGACGAAGATCCGGTCCACCCGAGAGTCGCTGGCGGCACGTTCCAGAAGCGCCGCATGGGCGGGCGTCCAGTTTCCGTTGACGCTCCGTTGGTCCTTGGAGCGGACGTCGATGGAGGAAATGCTCTCCCGCTGGCTGCGGGACAACCGCAGGTTGGTAGCGGGGCGCATCCAGATGTCCGCGTCCAGTCCGATCTGGTGCGAGGCGTGGCCCGAAGTCATCGGCCCGCCGCGTGGTTGCGATATGTCGCCGATATAGAGGCCGTTCCAGCCCGGCAATCGGGCGGCATAGGCCGACAGGTCCACGAGGAACTGAACCATCTCCGGCTGACCGAAGTTGCGGTTGCGAGACAATCGCATCGCCTGCCATGTCGGCCCGGTCTCGGGCAACTCGACGTTCCCGGCGGCGCACCCCTTGGAGTAGAAACCGATCGGGTGGGACTCCTGCCGCGACGGCGCGTTCTTCGCCCCGAAAAGCTGATTGGCCTTGGGCTCGGCCGACACCGGCAAGGCGGCAAGCCCGATCAGGGCTGCGGCGAGGACGGATCGGATGGTGGACATACTGCTCTCTCCCCATCTTGTTTGACCCACCTTAGCAGCAGCAGGCCGAACAAAAAAAGGATTATGAGTGGCGTGATGCCAAGGGGTTGAGACCCTGTCAGATCGGAGACGATCCCGATGCTGAGGGGCGCGAGGAAAGAGGTGGCCTTGCCGGTAAGGGCGTAGAGCCCGAAGGCTTGTGTCATCCGCTCCGGGTCGCCCTGCCGACAGACCATGGTCCGGCTGGCGGTCTGAAGCGCGCCGCCCGCCGCGCCGATGGCGGCACCCAGGATGTAGAATGTGATATCAGGCAGGCGGGAGTTCGGGTCCGTCGGCATTCCGAAAACGCTTTCCCGGGAAACGAAGACGACCATGACACACAGCGCGGTAAGGATCACGACGCACGTCGTTATGACGGGCTTGGGTCCGAAGCGCCCGTCCGCGTGGCCGCCGATCCAGGCGAAAATCGCGGCGGCGATCACCGCGAGGATGCCGAAGATGCCGGTGTCGATGACGCTCCAGCCCAGCACCCCCGCCGCGTAGAGGCCGCCGAACACGTATAGACCGTTAAGCGCATCACGGTAGAACATGGAGGCCGCGAGATAGGCGGAGAGAGACGGCGTTCGCGGCAGGTCGCTCAACGTCCGCCGCAGTTCCGGCCAGGCGTCGCGCAGCGCCTCCCGCACCGGCTCCCGCGCATGCCCGCTTGGCTCCCGCACCCAGAGGAAGAAGGGGACCATGAAAACCGTGTACCAGAGCGCGGTAAAGGGCCCCACGAAACGGGTGCCCTCCCGCGACGCGGGATCGAGGCCGAGGGCAGGGGGGCGCCCCAACAGGGTCGTGCCGCTGCCATTCTCTGCAAAGAGCAGCAGCGTGAGGACGAGTGCGATCAACCCGCCGACGTATCCGAACGCCCACCCGCTGCCGGAGATCCGGCCGATCTGCTCCGGGGGTCCCAGGTCCGGCAGGAGGGAATTGGTGAAGATCGTCGCGAACTCCATCCCGATGATGCCAAGCCCGAAGAGCAGCAGCACGAGCGCCAGGTCCCCGCCGTCGGGCCGCGCCAGCCAGACACCGCCCGCGCCGATCACATAAAGCGCGGAGAATGCCCAGACCCAGGCAATCCGGTGCCCGCCCCTGTCGGCCATCGCGCCGAGGAAGGGGGCAAGAATTGCGATCAGCAGCCCAGCGGTCCCGATGGTGTATCCCCAGGCGGCCTGCGCTTCGGCGCCATCGGCAAGCAGGTCCTTGACGTATGGGCCAAAGATGAATGTCAGCAGGAGCGTGTTATAGGGCTGGCTGGCCCAGTCGAAAAAGAACCATCCCCAGAGTCGCTTGCGGTTGGAGATGCCGTTCATGCCTGTTTTGCGCCCCGATAGCCTGTTCGCGTCATTGAGCACGAAGCGTCTTGTGACAACAAGGCGATGCGCGAGCCGTCAGCCACCGATGCGTAGAACCTTTCGCGCAGCAATGGGAGTGCCGAAACGCGCGCGATGGGCCGCGGCATCGTACGGCGTGAGTGGGCTGCGGGCGAGTTCCACGACGTGGGCTGCGGTCTGGAGACGGGCGGCGGCGATATGCGGTGCCTCCGGCGCCTCATCGGGCAATTGAAGGCGGGGGTGTGGGTGAGCCGTCGGCCGGCTGTCAGTCGACGTGGCGTGATCCGCGCGTGGAGGTATCTGACGGGGAGGCTTGGGCGCCGACATCGCCATCTCGCGGGTTGAAGCCGGTGCCGTAGTGGAGCGGCCCGAATTACGGGAGATCGACGCAGCTTCATTGAGGCCTGGCGCGGGGAATTGCGTTGAGGCCAGCGTTGCTGCGAGCAGCAGGGCCGCTACCGGAGAAACATAGAGGAGGGTCGGGCGAAAGGTCATCACGCAGCACTGGGTTCGGAGTGCGCCGGAGCGCGTTGGCACGGCGGACGGTGGCCTCAGCCCAGTCATGCCGCGCCAGAAACCTGCAGCATCTTGCCTAACAATCTGTTACAAGAAATGCCGCTTTAGTCGAAGAAGGGGGTCAACTGGGCCACGATGACTGAATTTTCGGCCAGAGCGCGGTCCATCAGGTCCCGCTCCTCCTGCGGTACGTCGTGCCCTTCCTCCAGTCGCTCGGAAAGTGTCCCATAGCCGGTTACATCCAGCGGGGCGAGGTCGGCCTGCTTCAGAATTGCGACAGTCTCCCGCACCGCTTCTGCCTCGTCCACACCCGACGCATAGCACATGAGAGCAGCGCCGGTGGCGCCCTCGGGAAGCCCATCGTCGGTATGTCGCCCAACCTGGACCAGAAGCGTGAAGACTTGATGTTCGCGTGTCATGCAGGGACAGGTCGTTCAAGCGCGTCAGGGTGTCAACGCAAAACGCCGCGCCCAGGGGGCACGGCGCTTAGAAAAATCCGGAGATTTAACGTCAGGTGCGGCCTTTGATGGCGCGCCAGGTAAAGATCAGGCCGCAGGCACCGATGATCGCGACAATCAGGTACGCGAGCCAGCTGTCAGAGGCATAAAGACCAAGGAGCGTTCCGAGAATGAAGTTCAGAACCGCAGCCCCGACGATGCCGAGGATGATGTTGGTCAGAAGGCCGTGATTGGCGTTCATGATCTTTTCCGCGATCCATCCGGCCAGACCGCCGAGAATAATGGTGATGATCCAGCCCATTCAAACACTCCTTTTTGATGCATGGTTTGAGTTCATAACGTCGGAGTCGGCGTTCCGTTCCCTACCCAAGCTGTTCAATCCCGCAAAAGGTCGTTTATGCCGGTCTTGGACCGCGTTTTCGCATCAACCCGCTTCACGATGACGGCACAGTAGAGATTGATTCCATTCTTCGACGGCATCGATCCCGCGACCACCACGGAATACGGCGGCACCTCACCATATATCACGTCGCCGGTCTCGCGGTCCACGATCTTGGTGGACTTGCCGATGAACACACCCATCCCGAGCACCGAGCCTTCGCGGACGATACAGCCCTCGACCACCTCCGAGCGGGCGCCAATGAAGCAATTGTCCTCGATGATGGTGGGGCCTGCCTGCATCGGCTCCAGCACGCCGCCGATGCCCACGCCGCCGGACAGGTGCACGTTCTTGCCGATCTGGGCGCAGGAGCCGACCGTGGCCCAGGTGTCGACCATCGTGCCCTCGTCCACGTAGGCGCCGAGGTTCACGAAGGAGGGCATCAGCACCACGCCCGGCGCGATGAAGGCCGATTTCCGCACGATGCAGTTGGGAACCGCACGGAAGCCGGCCGCGCCCCATTCATTGTCTCCCCAGCCCTTGAACTTGCTGTCGACCTTGTCCCACCAGTGGCCGCCTTGGGGGCCGCCGTCCTGTTGCTCCATGTTTTTTACACGGAAGCCGAGAAGGACCGCCTTTTTCGCCCACTGGTTGACGTGCCAGGAGCCGTCCTCCTGTTTCTCGGCGACGCGCAACTGCCCGCTGTCGAGCGCGTTCAGCGTATCCTCGATCGCCTCCAGGGTCTCGCCGCCGGTGTGCGGGGTGATCGTGTCGCGGATCTCCCACGCGGCCTCGATGGCGGCTTCCAGTTGCGCATTCTTGTTCGCGGTCGACATGCCCATCCCCTTCGCGTTTGTCCTGTGCCTGAGGCCGAGGCTATAGAGGCCCGGTCCCGTGCAGGCAATCGGCCGGTTCTGCAATTGGGGGTCAGCCAGAGCTGCCAGCCGTTTCCGACCGCCGTCGCGGCAATGGGCTTTTCACTCACCAGGCGGCGGGATAGCGTCAGGCGATGAAGAAAAAAGGGACAGGCAGGATGACCACGGACCACGCCAACCGATCGTTCCGCGACGCTCAGGAGGATATTCAGTCCACCTCGGTCGTTCCGGACACGCCGCAGACGCGCTCGCCGGCCTACCGGCTGGCCTACGACGATCTCGACTTCATCCTACGGGACGATTTGCGTCCGGTGCGCCTTCAGCTCGAACTCCTGAAGCCCGAGATCATGATGACCGAACAGGGCGTGGATTCAACGATCGTTCTCTTTGGTGGCGCGCGAATACAGCCGCCCGAACGCGCCGACTCCGCGCGGACACCCGACATCGCCCTCATGAGCCGTTACTACGAAGAGGCGCGGCGCTTCGCCCGGATCATGACTGAGCGCAGCCTGGAACGCTCCGGCGGCCGAGAGGACATCATCGTCACCGGCGGCGGCCCAGGCGTCATGGAGGCCGGCAACCGCGGTGCGGCGGACGCCGGCGGCAAGTCCATCGGCCTCAACATCGTTCTGCCGCACGAACAGGCTCCGAACCCGTGGGTCACGCCGGAGCTCTGTTTCAATTTCCACTATTTCGGTGTGCGCAAGATGCACTTCCTGATGCGGGCACGCGCCATCGCGATCTTCCCCGGCGGATTCGGCACGCTCGACGAGTTGTTCGAGGCGCTGACCCTGATCCAGACCGGGCGAATGCGGCAGGTGCCGTTCCTGCTCTTCGGGAGCGAGTTTTGGGCGAAGGTCATAAACTTCGACGCCCTCGCTGACGTGGGCACGATAAGCCGTGAGGACCTGACGCTCTTCCGCATCGTCGACACGGCCGACGAGGCCATAGAAGCAATCGACTCTTGGGACGGCGCGGGCAAGAAGCGGGAATTCGTCCCCGAGGATTAACTCGCTCCGCGCCCTTCCATCGTTCCGAAACGGTGAGCTGTTCAGAGCCCGGCTTCCGCCGCTCGTTGCAGCCCCATGCCGAGGAACACGAGCCCCATGATGACGAAGAATGCCAGACCGCTGAAGGCATAGATCATACGTCCGGCGGGGCTGAACTCCGAGAAGTGCCGGTACATCTGATTGACCGGTACACCGCGCGGTTTCATCACCAGTGTCAGGCCAAAGGTGATCGCGAAGACCACGATGAGAGGGAGCAAATAGGCGTCCATCCAGTCTGGACCCCGGACAAAGCCAAAATCGAAAGCCAGAACGGGTGTCGGGAGAAAGACAAGGGACGTCAGTGCAATGGATCGAATCACGATCACCTCCAGTTTCCAATATGGCCGTATCGGATGACGCCGGGCATCGGCATGACCCAATCATTCTCGATATCGGATGGATTCCAACAAAACCCGACCGCAAATCGTTAGAATGGAGGTAATCTGGTGGCGGTGAGGATCTCGCGCCGTAAAACCCTCACCACCATGGCCCGCAGCGGGAGAAAGCCATGGCCGACAGGTCAGCGCATTGGGAGGCAATATACCGACGGAAGGCTGAGGAGGAACTCGGTTGGTATGAGGAGGAAGCGACACTTTCGATGGACCTGATCGCCGCCTACGCCACGCCGGGGGATCCGGTCATTGATGTGGGGGGCGGCCAATCACGCCTGGTCGATGGTCTGTTGTCTGGCGGTTTCGGCCCGGTGACCGTACTCGATCTCTCCGAAACCGCGCTGCAGGCAAGCCAGGACCGCCTCGGTGAACGCGCGGACGCGGTCGAATGGATTAAGGCCGACATAACCCGTTGGCTTCCGGAAAAGGGGCGGCACTGGCAGATCTGGCACGACCGCGCCGTGTTTCATTTTCTCACCGATCCGCCGGATCGCACGGCCTATGTCCGCGCCATGCGGGCCGCTCTCGCCAAGGGTGGCCGAATTATCATGGCTACCTTTGCCGAAGACGGGCCGGAGCGCTGCGCCGGGCTGGACGTCCAGCGCTGGTCCTCAGAGGGGCTCGCGGCGGAGCTCCACCGGATTGCCCCGAAACAATTCGACCTCCTCGAAACCCGGCGACACATTCACCGCACGCCGTCGGGGGAAGAACAACGATACCGTGTCAGCGTATACCGTCGCGGCGTGATAGATTGAGATTCCCGAGGTCTTTCATATAATTGTTGCTTTTTATCGGCGAACCGCGCACCGAATACATATGATTTTGGTCAGAGGGGAAATAAAATGACCAACAGAATCCTTTGGTTAATCATGGCGCTTATCGCCCTCGCAGGTGGCTTTTTTGCACTGCTCAATCCCATTGCGGCCAGTCTTGCGGCCACGACCATCGCAGCCTGGATGTTCCTGCTCTTCGGGGTGCTGGAATTGATCGCCGGCTTCCGCGTCTCCGGCATGGGCGCAAAGATCTGGACGATCCTCATGGGGGTGCTGATGATTTATCTTGGCATCACCATTCTGGGTCATCCGCTCAGGGGTATGGTCACGCTGACGATCATGGTGGGCATCCTGTTCCTGGCCGGCGGGATCACCAAGGTCATCTTGTCGTTCTCGATGGAGGACCGGAGCTACTTCTGGGCAATCCTGCTGTCCGGCGTCGTGTCCATCATCCTCGCGTTCATGATCTTCTCCAACTTCCCCATGTCGGCCCTCAATGTACTCGGCATCCTGCTGGGCGTGGAACTCCTCTCCAACGGCGTATGGGCGCTCGCCATGGCGTTCAGCCGCGACGGCGTGGAAGTGGACGCATAGCAGATCGTAAAACCATGCGGCGGATCGCTTCAGATCCGTCGCATCTGCATCAGCCGGCCAAGCCGGTCTCGGCGGCAATCTGCGCCCGGCTTTTCCGGGCGCGCTCGGTGGCGGACTTGAGTTGACCGCACGCGGCCATGATGTCCTCGCCGCGCGGCGTCCGGATCGGACTGGCGTAGCCGGCCTTGTAGATGATGTCTGCAAAGGCCTCGATCCGCTCCCAGTCGGAGCGTTCATAGGGAGCGCCGGGCCACTCGTTGAACGGGATCAGATTGATCTTGGCCGGGATGCCCGCAATCAGCTTTACCAGCCGCCGCGCATCCTCGTCGCTGTCATTCACCCCCTTGAGCATTACATATTCGAAGGTGATCCGCTCGGAGTTGGAGAGCTTCGGGTAAGCGCGCAAGGCGTCGAGCAATTCCGCGATCGGCCACTTGCGGTTGATCGGTACGAGCTTGTCGCGCACCTCGTCCGTTGTCGCGTGGAAGCTCACGGCCAGCAAGCAGCCGATTTCTTCCGCCGTCCGCGCGATTTCCGGCACAATACCGGACGTCGATAGCGTGATCCGGCGGCGGGAGAGCGAAATCCCCTCGCCGTCCATCACGATCTGCATCGCATCGCGAACCGCCTCGAAATTGTAGAGCGGCTCGCCCATTCCCATGAGAACGACGTTGGAGATCAGGCGACTTTCGTCCTTGGGATGCCGCCCCGGCTCAGGCCACTCGCCAAGATCATCACGCGCCAGCATCACCTGCCCCACGATCTCGCCCGCCGTTAAATTGCGGACGAGCCTTTGCGTACCAGTGTGGCAGAAGGAGCATGTGAGCGTGCAGCCGACCTGGGAGGAAATGCACAGCGTGCCGCGCCCCTCTTCCGGGATGTAGACGGTTTCGACTTCGTGTCCGCCGGCGATGCGCACCAAGAACTTCCGCGTCCCATCCGCAGAGACCTGCTGAGAAACGACCTCGGGCATCTGGATGCAAAACCGCTCGGCCAGTTCCGCCCGGTACGCCTTCCCGAGATTGGTCATGGCCTCGAAGTCGCGCACGCCCTTTTGGTAGATCCATTGCCAGATCTGATCGACGCGCATCTTCGCTTTCTTCTCTGGCGTCCCATTTGCAATCAGGACCTCGCGCAACTGCGGCCTCGTTAGCCCGACCAGATTGATCCGGTCGGTTTGAGGCAAGTTACGGGCAATGGTCACAACGTCCTGCGTGATGGGGGCGCTGGCGGGCATGGGCAGATCCTTTGGGGTCAAGGCGCCGATATACCGAGTCTCGGGTCCTTTTCCAAGAGGCGGCGACGTGGGGTCCGGACTTCGGGCAACTGATTTGGCTTCAATCGTCGGAATTGGGTATTTTCACCAACAAGAAGACCACCCGTCAGGCTTCTTGTTGGCGGAAATACCCATGTCGACGCAGAACGAAAACAGAAAGCCGGTCAAGGCGACGGTGCACCGCGCTTCAGGTCGCGGGCTTCGTCAACGTCCGCAAGGCAGTCCAGGAACGCCACGCGGCTGGCACCTACGGCGGATAGGGTGTCGTCCAGAGCGTGCGCGGTGGACCAGCGAACGTTCGAGAGGAGAGCTTCGCGAGGGCTGGCGGTTCGTTTCAGCCCGATTAGCCAGAAGCCGCCATCCAAAGCCGGACCGAAGACGGCCTCATGGCGACCGAGCAATCGAAATGCTTGGGCGATATGGCGGCGACGAATGTCCGGGATGTCGGCTCCGATGATAACGGCGGGACCTGGCGGCGCGGTGCGGAGCAAGCGCTCCATGCGCGCGCCGAGATCGCCCGGCCCCTGCGGGCGGCGTGGAAACCGGGGCGGCCAGGCGCGCGACGTCATGCCCGCGCGGTCTGGCGAGACGGCCAGGACCGTCTGCCAGCGTGGGTCCTCGATCCTGCGAAGCAGTGCGGCAGACTGATGCCGGAACCACCAGGCGGCCTCCACCATGCCGATCTCGCGCCCCAGTCGCGTTTTCACCCGTCCGGGGCGTGGCTCTTTCAGCATGACGAAGACGTGGCAGCGGTGCATGATCAGTGGAAATACTCGGCGAGCATCCTCGAATAGATCGCCTTCAATTTCCGGATCTGATCGACGGGCACCCTTTCGTCGACCGCGTGCATGGTTTGGCCGACCAGGCCGAACTCCACTACGGGGCAGTAGTCTTTCATGAACCGCGCATCGGACGTTCCGCCTGACGTCGAGAGTTCCGGGCGCCGCCCGGTCTCTGCCTCCACGGCCTTGGCGACCAGGTCCGAAAGTGGCCCGGGCGGGGTCAGGAAGCACTCACCGGAGACCCTGGTCTGCAGTTCGATGGCCACGCCGGTTTCTTGCGCTACGGCACTCGCCTCGGTTTGGAGCCAGTCCGTCAGGCTGCGGCCGCTGTGACAATCGTTGAAACGGATGTTGACGGTCGCGCGGCAGGCTGCCGGGATGACATTGGTGGCCGGGTTGCCTGTCTCAATGGTGGTAACGACGAGAGTGGAGGCGTCGAAGTGTTCGGTCCCATTGTCGAGCTGTGCCGCCGACAGCCGCGCCGCCAACATGGCGATGGCCGTGACCGGGTTCTTCGCCCGGTGCGGATACGCGGCGTGACCCTGTACGCCGCGCGCGGTGAACCAGGCGGTGATCGAGCCGCGCCGGCCGATCTTCATCATCTCGCCCATCTCGTTGGGGCAGGTCGGCTCCCCCACCAGGCATACGGACATCGCCTCTCCCTGATCCGCCATCCAGTCGAGCAGTGCGACGGTGCCGTCGGTCGCGTCGCCCTCCTCGTCGCCCGTGATGGTGATCAGAAGCGCTCCGTCGGGTGGGTCTTGCCGGACGACATCCACAGCGGCCGCCACAAAGGCCGCGACGCCGGACTTCATGTCCACGGCGCCGCGCCCCCACAGATGTCCGTCCCTGATCTCCGCCGCAAAGGGCGGGGTGGACCAATCGGACACATCCCCCACCGGCACCACGTCGGCGTGACCGTTGAAGCCGAAGCTCTTCGGATGGCCCTTCTCCCCCCATCGGGCAAAGAGGTTGGGCGTGCCGTTGCGGTCGACCCGGGTGCAGGTGAAGCCCGCCTCCGACAGTACGGCAGACAGCACCTCCAGCGCGCTTTCCGCCTCCGGAGTGACCGATGGGCAGCGAACGAGGGCGGCGGTCAGGTCTACTGGGTCGGTCATCGGGCGTCCTTCGGGCAATGTCGCGCCCGCCTAGCGGCTTTGCGGGCTGCTCGCAATCTTGGTGATCGCGGCACGTGCGCGGCGGGTGTAAAGCAAGTGTTTACCCGCCTGTGCGTACGACATGAAGGGCAGGCGGTTGCGCACGACGCCGCTGACCCTTACATCCTTCGCGCGTAGGGTACCGGAGCCAGAGCATATGATCGCGATCATCCAGTTCATCGACCTGCTTCTCAGCGTCGCCTTTTTTATCATGATCGTGCACATCATCATGAGTTGGCTGCTGAACTTCAACGTCCTCAACTACAATCAGCCGTTGGTGCGCGGCATCTGGGACGGGCTGAACAAGCTTCTGGAGCCGATCTATGGCCCCGTTCGCCGGATCCTCCCCGATACCCGACCGCTGGACCTCGCGCCGCTCGTCGTATTTATCGGGATCATCGCCGTACGGGACATTTTCCTGCCAGCGCTTGCACGTTCCCTCTACTGATCGTGCCTGCCGGGCCTTGTGAACCGATTTCTGGTGTGGGATGCTGCCTGCAATAACGAGCAGCTGAAAAATCTCCAGGACCGGCCATGGCCGCCCCCTCTCCCAATGACCTTCTGTCGACCGTCTTCGGATTCGACGCGTTTCGACCCGGACAAGCCGAGATCGTCGAGGCGGTGGCGGCTGGCGAGAACACACTCGCCATCATGCCCACGGGCGGCGGCAAGTCGCTCTGCTTCCAGCTTCCGGCGCTGTGCCGCTCCGGCGTGACCGTGGTCATCTCGCCGCTGATTGCCCTCATGCGCGACCAGGTGCGGGGGCTTCGTGCCGCCGGGGTGGAGGCGCACGCGCTGACCTCGGGGAACACGCAGGAGGAGACGGACGCGGTTTTCGACGCGTTGGATCGGGGGGCGCTCAAACTTCTCTATATGGCGCCTGAACGGCTGGCGTCTGGCGCGGCCGCGAACATGCTGCGCCGCGCCGGTGTATCGCTCATCGCTGTGGACGAAGCCCACTGCGTCAGCCAGTGGGGGCACGATTTCCGCCCGGACTACCTGCGTATCGGTGCGCTTCGGCAATCGCTGGGCGTGCCGCTGGCAGCCTTCACCGCCACTGCCGATGCGGAAACGCGTGAGGAGATCGTCGCGCGCCTTTTCGACGGGGAGGCGCCACGTACGTTTCTGCATGGGTTCGACCGTCCGAACATCCACCTCGCCTTCGCGGCCAAATCGTCTCCGCGCAGCCAGATCCTGACATTTGCCGCCGCCCGCCGAGGTCTGTCCGGCATCGTCTATTGCGGCACGCGGGCCAAGACGGAGGGGCTTGCCCGGGCGCTGCGCGAGGAGGGACACGCCGCCTGCCATTACCACGGCGGGATGGAGGCCGAGGAGCGCAGACAGGTCGAAGAGCGGTTCCAGACCGAGGACGGTTTGATCGTGGTCGCCACGGTTGCCTTCGGGATGGGGGTGGACAAGCCAGACATCCGCTGGGTCGCCCATGCAGATTTGCCAAAATCCATCGAGGCGTACTACCAGGAAATTGGCCGTGCCGGGCGCGACGGGGCGGCGGCGGAGACGATGACGCTGTTCGGGCCGGAGGACATTCGCCTGCGGCGGTCGCAGATCGACGAAGGCCTGGCGCCACCGGAACGCAAGGCCGCCGATCATGCGCGACTGAACGCCCTGCTCGGACTTGCGGAGTCGCTGGGGTGCCGGCGCCAGGCGCTGCTGTCGTACTTTGGCGAGACACGGACGGAGCCATGTGAATGCTGCGACCTGTGCGATCGGCCACCCGAGGTCTTCGACGGCACCACGGCCGTCCGGAAGGCGTTGTCGGCGATCCTGCGCACGGGGGAGTTCTTCGGCACAGGGCATCTCGTGGATATCCTTCTCGGCAACGTTACCGAAAAGGTCCGCGAGCGCGGCCATGATACGTTGCCGACCTTCGGCGTCGGAACGGAGTACGACAAGCGCCAGTGGCAGGCGATCTTCCGGCAGATCATGGGGCACGACCTCGTCCGCCCGGACCCGGAACGGCACGGCGCCCTGCGGATGACCGAAGCCGCCCGGCCCATCCTGCGGGGAGAGGCGTCGATCACCTTGCGCAAGGACAGCGTTGCGAAGGCCAAGAGCGCGCCATCGGTACGTGCCCTTGTGAGCGAGGAGGACGCGCCGCTGCTGTCGGCGCTGAAGGCAAAGCGCCGCGCCCTGGCCGAAGCGGCGGGCGTTCCGGCCTATATCGTCTTCAACGACCGGACATTGATCGAAATGGCGGAGCGCCGCCCGTCCACGCTGGACGAGATGGCCCGCGTCGGCGGGGTGGGGGCAACCAAGCTGGAGCGCTATGGCGTGGCGTTTCTCGAGGTCATCACCGGCGCCGCCGAGCCGCCGGTTCACCCGGCCCGCCGCGGCCTTGCCGGGCGGGAGGCAGGCGCCGTGTTCGACCGGCTGCAGGCGGTGAAATCGGAACTCGCCCGTGGGCCCGAAGGAATCGACAAATATCTCGACTGCTCTCCCTCGACTCTGCGGCAGATCGCGGAACGCCGACCGGGTTCGCTCGACGATCTCGCCCGCATTCCCGGCATGGGAGTGCAGAAGGTGGAGCGATTTGGGCCTGCGTTCCTTGAGGTTCTCGCCGAGGCGTCCTGAGCGCTGGCGCGTTGCGTGCGGGGCATTATGTTGCGGAGCGCAGACACAGCCGGAGGCCCCATGCTTGTCGTCATTTCCCCTGCCAAGAGACTGGATTGGTCGAATACGCCTGGTCTCGGGTGCACAGAGCCGGAATTCAGGGCCGAGGCGAACGCGCTGGCCCGCGTGGCCCGGAGGTTGTCCGGCCCGCAATTGCAACGGTTGATGGGGATCAGTTCGGAGCTGGCAAAGCTCAACCGGGAGCGTTTCGCGGCCTTTGCCGACGATCCGGCGCCGGAGGCCGTGCGCCCCGCCGCTCGTGCGTTTGCCGGCGACACCTACGCCGGGCTCGAAGCGAAATCGCTGGACGCGGAAGAACTCGCCTGGGCGCAGGATCACTTGCGTATCTTCTCCGGCTTGTATGGGGTGCTCCGCCCGCTGGACGCCATCCAACCCTATCGCCTGGAGATGGGCAGCCGCCTCAAGACCCGGCGTGGTGTGTCGCTCTACGACTTCTGGGGCGATCGGCCGTCTCGCGCCTTGCGCGCAGCTGCCGAAGCGGTGGGCGCCGAGAGGATCGTGAATTGCGCGAGTCAGGAGTATTTCGGCGTCGTTCGGCCGGAGGCGCTCGGGCTGCGGGTGGTGACACCTGTCTTTCTGGAGGACAAGCCTGGTGGACCGAAGATCGTCGGCGTTCACGCGAAGAAGGCACGGGGAGCCATGGCGCGGTTCATCGTTCAGCGGCGGTTGGCCGACGAAGCTGCCCTAAAAGACTTCGATACGGGCGGATACGCCTACGAGCCTTCCCTGTCGGAGCCGGATCGCCCCGCCTTTCTCCGACAAACCGAGGCCTCCGCTGCCGCCTGACAGCCGCCGAGGCTTCGTCCCTTCGCCTTCGGTCATTCGCGGCAAGACACGATAACGCTCTGGAATGGCTACTCCGCAGCGGTGGTGATGCCGCGAAGTGGTGGGCGACGCTCCGGTGGGCAATGGGCGGAGATCAGTTCCACGATCGGTTCCTTCCGCAAGGGTTTCGTGAGGTAGTCGTCGAGGCCCGCTTCCAGAATGCCCTCCCGGTCTCCCGTCAGGGCATGCGCGGTCATGGCGATGATCGGAACTCGCGCAGCTGGGCCGTCCAATGCACGGATGCGGCGCGTCGCCTCCTTTCCGTCGAGCGCCGGCATGGAGATGTCCATGAACACCAGATCGGGCGTAAAGGCCGCGCACAGATCGACAGCCTCCTGACCATTACCGGCGAAGATTAGGTCGATGTCCAGGTGTTGGACCATACCCCGAAAGACGAGCTGGTTGGTTCGGTTGTCCTCAGCCGCCAGGACCCGCATCGGTGCCGGAGGGTAATCCTGCTCCTCGCCGTCATCATTGGCGGGACTTGGCAGGTCAGATCGTCCAGATACGAAATTAAAAATGATATCGTCAGGATCGACCGCTCCCACCGGCAGGTCCCTCCCGCCCGGTCCCGACCGAAGCCCTACACCGTCGGCTATCGCAGGCTCAATCCCGGACACCGCGTCGAGCAAGTCGCGGCGCTGAACCGGCCGCAGGAGCGTTCCGTCCACGGCGGAGACCCCTTCCATCGGTTCCACGCTGTCGCGGTCCGCGAGCAGGAGAACTCTCGACGGGTAGAGGTGCGTATTTCGCAGTTCGACCGCCAAGTCTTCGGCCGCGCAGACGTTGCGAGAATCGATCAGGATGATCCCAGGTCGCACACCCACCCGGATCGCGTCCATCGCAGCACGACCACAGTTGGCGAGGTGCACGTCAAAACCGAGATGGGTCAAGTGCTTAGACAGGATCGATAGCTCGAGATCCTCCGCATTTCCAACGATCATAGCCTGCGCGTTCCCCCGGACGGGCCTAGCGCAGAGATAGGGGCCGTCGCCCGGGAGGGTGACACCGAAGCTGAAACACGAGCCCTGCCCGACTTCGGACTCCACCCGGATCTCGCCGCCCATGCGGGCAACGACCTCCCGGCTGATGGCGAGGCCGAGGCCGGTGCCCTCGTATGTACGGTCTCGTGCCTGTTCGACCTGCGCAAAAGAATGGAAGATGTGCTCCTGCATCTCGGGCGCGATACCGATCCCCGTATCCTCGATCCGCACCCGTATGTCCCAGTGATTCCCTTCGCGTTCCTCTCCCGAAAGACGGATCAGGACATGCCCTTCGTCCGTGAACTTGACGGCATTTCCTACCAGGTTGATGAGCACCTGGCGGATGCGGCCGGAATCGCCGATCAGCCGAGTCGGCACCCCAAGGTCGTAATCGATATGCAGACCGAGCCTCTTTTCCCTCGCCATGGGCGCGACCAACGCCAGAATCTCGTGCAACATCCGCTCCATGTCGAAGGGTTCGGGGCGGAGCGTCAGGCGTTTGGCCTCCAGCCGAGAATAATCCAGCACGTCGTTGATGATCGTGAGCAACGCACCGCCGGAGTTGCGGATGGTGCGCAGGTAGAGCTGTTGTTCCGGGTCCAGGTTCCTTTCGAGGAGAAGGTCGGCCATGGCGATGATCCCGTTCATTGGCGTCCGAAACTCGTGGCTCATGTTGGCGAGAAATGCCGATTTGGCGCGGTTGGCGGCTTCGGCACGTTCGCGCGCCTGCTGCAGTTCCTCCGCCTGGGCGATCATCGCCGTGATGTCGAGCGCGAGACACACCATGTCGCCGTCACGCGAACGGCGGTCCAGCAACCGGCAGCACTGTCCGTTCCAGAGGCGGAGCGTGATGTCCGGAATGTCGGCCCTGTCCCACCGATCCAACATGTTACCGATCCATTCGTCGGGCGGGGTGTTTCCGACATCGACGATGCCTTCATCGACGGCAAGCCGCAGGAGGTCGAGATAGGAGATGCCGGGCTGGATTGCCTCCAGGTAGTCGAAAAGAGCAAGCCAGGCGCTGTTGGCTGCGATCAACCGGTCCTGCTGGTCGAAGACGGCGAATCCGTCGGCGATCGTCTCCACCGAATCCCACAACCGGCGCTCGACGATCTGAACCTGCGCCTGGGCCCGCTCCAGATCCGCACGGGTGCGCGCGTTGCTGTCCTTCAGTTCGACGGCCTCGCTGCGCACCACGCGAACTTCCTCGCGCTGCTCGACGATCTGGTCGGAGAGTTGCAGCGCGTGCCGGGAAAGCTGCCTGTTGGCCTCGAACAGTTCACGGCTCTTGAGCTCCAGAAGGCGCTCCGCAGCAAGTCGCGCGCGCCGTTCGGACGCTAGCTTGTCGGTCAAGTTCAAGTCCCCGGTCTCCCCTCGTTCGACCACCTCGGGGGTGTGGCCCATGGCCGGCATACTGACCGGAGGTGGTGAAGGGACCTTTAAGCCGGGCCTGTTCGGCTGATTGAGCCTGACATGACCTTCCTGCGCACTCGCTTTCGGTCGGCATTGCGTTCACCATGCGGGTAACAGGCAGATGCGACCAAAGGAAAACCCATGACACCGGATTTCGCCCGCGACCTCGAGGCGACGCTACAGGAGATCGAGGCCCAGGGGCTGATGAAACGCGAGCGTCCGATCGCGTCACCCCAGGGCGGGCGGATCGAAGTGGAGGGCCGCGAGGTGCTCAACCTCTGCGCCAACAACTATCTCGGCCTCGCCGACGATCCGCGCCTGGTCGCAGCCGCCAAGGCTTCGTTGGACCGCGACGGCTTCGGCATGGCCTCTGTCCGGTTCATCTGCGGGACCAAGCCGTTGCACCGGCAGTTGGAACAGGCCCTGGCGGCGTTCCTCGGCAAGGACGACGCGATCCTCTACGCCGCCTGTTTCGACGCGAACGGCGGGCTGTTCGAGCCGCTGCTGAGCGAGAAGGACGCGATTGTGTCCGACACCCTTAACCACGCTTCGATCATTGACGGCATCCGGCTCTGCAAGGCGCGCCGCTTCCGCTACGCCAATTCCGACATGGGCGAGTTGGAAGCGCAGCTAAAGGCGGCCCGCGACGGTGGCGCGCGCCATGTGATGATTGCGACAGACGGCGTGTTCTCGATGGATGGCTACCTCGCCAACCTGCCCGGGATCGCCGCACTTGCCGAGCGCTACGACGCGCTGGTGATGGTGGACGATTGCCACGCGACCGGCTTCATGGGTCCGCAGGGGCGCGGCACACCGCATCACCACGAGGTGGCCGATAGGGTGGACATCGTCACCGGCACACTCGGCAAGGCCCTGGGCGGGGCGATCGGCGGCTACGTTGCGGGTCCTCAGGCCGTGGTGGACCTGTTGCGGCAGCGGTCCCGACCATACCTCTTCTCCAATTCGCTTCCCCCTGCCGTCGTGGCGGCCGGGCTGGAGGCACTGAAGATCGTGGAGGCGGGGGACGACCTGCGCGCGCGGCTGTTCGAGAACGCGGCCTACTGGCGGGAGGGCCTTCAAGGGCTTGGTTTCGAGCTCCTCCCGGGAGAGCATCCCATCGTGCCGGTGATGTTGGGCGACGCGAAGCTCAGCCAGCAGATGGCGGAGCGGCTCTACGACCACGGCGTCTACGTGGCCGGCTTCTTCTTTCCGGTCGTGCCCAAGGGTTTGGCCCGTATCCGCACGCAGATGAACGCGTCCCTGACCAAAGAGGACCTCGACCGGGCACTGGATGCGTTCGGCAAGGCGGGGCGCGAAACAGGGGTGTTGTCATGACCACGATGAAAGCGCTGGTGAAGGCCAAACCCGAGACCGGCCTCTGGATGGAGGAGGTGCCCGTGCCCGAGATCGGGCCGGACGATGTGCTCATCCGTGTGCACAAGACGGGGATCTGCGGCACCGACATCCATATCTGGAACTGGGACGACTGGGCGCAGCGCACGGTGCCTGTGCCGCTGGTGACCGGCCACGAGTTCTCTGGCGAGATCGTCGAGATTGGCCGCCGGGTGGAGGACCTGAGTATTGGCCAGCGCTGTTCGGGGGAGGGCCACCTGATCGGGCATCACTCCCGGCAGGTGCGGGCGGGCAAGTTCCACCTCGACCCTGAGACCCGCGGCGTCGGCGTGAACGTGCCTGGGGCCTTCGCCGAATATCTGTGCCTGCCTGCCTTCAACGTGGTGCCGCTGCCGGACGAGATCGACGACGAGATCGGCGCCATCCTCGACCCGCTGGGCAATGCGGTGCACACGGCGCTCTCCTTCGATCTCGTGGGAGAGGACGTGCTGATTACCGGCGCCGGCCCCATCGGCATCATGGCCGCCGCCGTCGCCCGGCACGTCGGCGCGCGCCATGTGGTGATCACCGACGTCAACCCCGACCGTCTTTCGCTGGCCACGCGGGTGGCCGATGTCCGCCCCGTCAACGTGGCCAAGGAAGATCTGCGGGATGTGATTGCCGCGCTCGGGATGACGCAGGGCTTCGATATCGGGCTGGAGATGTCGGGCAACCAGTCCGCGCTGGATCAGATGGTCGAATCACTCACCATGGGCGGGCGGATTGCCTTGCTCGGCATCCCGCCGGGCAAGTCCCCGGTCGACTGGTCCCGCATCGTGTTCAAGGCGATCACGATCAAGGGCGTCTACGGCCGCGAGATCTTCGAGACCTGGTACAAGATGATCGCCATGTTGCAGAACGGGCTCGATATCCGGCCGGTCATCACGCACCGCTTCAAGGTGGACGATTACCGAAAGGGCTTCGAAATCATGCGCGGCGGCTCCTCCGGCAAGGTCGTGTTGGACTGGACCTGACGCAGTATGGCCCCGTGCTTGCTGCCCGTCAGGGAGCGCGAAACCGAAGGCGGACACTGCGAGCGCCGGGGAACTGCCGGGAGCGGATATTGTCCGGCGCCAAAACGTCTCCGGCCCCCGACGTCGGAGAGCGGAACGTCACGATTTCGAAGGTCGCCATCGTCATGTCCTGCAGGACCGCTGTCGGCAGCGCCACACGGTTCAGTCCGCTGACGAGCGGCGTTGCGAAGGTATAGGTCAGGCTGCGGCCATGGACGGCGACGGCGAGCGGCACATGCTCCGCCGGAGCGACCGCCGCACCGGTGCCAGGGGTGGGCGCCGCCCGTTCGGCGAGTAGCACTGCATTGCATGCATCGATGGCCTCCGGGGTCAACGGTAGGAGCCGTGTAACGACCTTCGGCTTTGCCGGGGTGGAGGGTTCGGACTGTGGAGTCTCCGCCGGTGCAACGGGTTCCGCAATGGCGTTCGAGTCCGCAACGAAGCCGGCGTCGGTGATCAACAGCTCATATGCGGCCTTTGCCTGCGCGAAGGACGTGCCTTCGCCATCGTTCCGATCAGGATGGGCCTTGAAAGCGGCGCGTCGCCATGCGGTTCGGATCGCCACGGCATCCGCAAATTTCCCGACGCCCAGCAACTCTCTTGCGGCCGCGCGGGCACGCACTCTTTCTATCGGACTCATAACAATACGACCATTTAACAACCAATTTGAATCAAGGTGCCGTAGATCGCCTACGAAAGTCAAAGTTTGCCTGTATCTTCGCGGTAAAGGTCGACAATGCATCCCTCGGCTGCGGTATTGGAGCGCCTCGCTGATGCAATGATCTGGGAGACCGGGTCGGTATGCCCAGAGCCTCATGCAACCCTCCCGAATCGGCTACATCCAACCCGGACATCCCAACCAGAGGGTTAATTGTCACGGTCCGATGGGCGGCACCGGGCGGCGTCCATCCTTTGTCAAAAGCCAGACGTCCCGGCCCTCGATCACCACGGCCGACAGCGCCTGTCCATAGCCCGCGCCGGTGTCGAGGTTCAGCCGGTTGCCGTAGTGCGTCACCTCTTCCACGGGTGTGTGTCCGTGAACGATCAATGGGCCATGATCGCTGGTGTCGGAGAGGAACGGCTCGCGAATCCAGACGAGGTCGTCGCGGGACTGCGCCTCAATCGGAACGCCGGGGCGGATGCCTGCGTGGACGAAGAGGCAGTCGCCTTCGGTGTAAGGCGTGCTCAGGCTGTCGAGCAGAGCAATGTGGCTTTCGGGAACGGCGTTCTGCGCGTCCGCATGGATCGCCGTATCCCGCCGGCCGTGGGAGACATCCACCCCGTAGGAGGCCAGCGTTTCCCGCCCGCCCAACGGCGGCCAGAGCCAGTCCAGATCGTCGCGCATCTGGTCCCGCAGTTTCTCGGGATGGAGGAACCGGCGCATCATCCGGTCGTGGTTGCCAAGCAGGATCACATGCGGCGCGCCCGCGTCCCGACATTTCAGCAGGTAGTCGAAAACGCCGCGCGTGTCCGGTCCCCGATCCGGCAGGTCGCCAAGATGCACCACCGTCGCCCCCGGGTCGCCCACGGCAGCCTTGTCTGCCTCGATCAACGCATGGGCCGCCTTGAGTTTCTCCAACTGCCCGTGAATGTCGCCGATGGCATATGTCCGCATGATCCGCCCCAAATGACTGCGGGCGCCCCGATGCGGCGCGCCCGTTGTCCGTTTCATCTGGTTCTTCGAACGCAGCGCGTCAAGCGACGGCGAAGGCGAGGGGGCTCACGTTCTGGAACAGGCCCGTCTCCTTGAGTATCTGGATGACCTCAGGCGAGACCGGTTCGTCCACGTAAAGCAACGCGATGGCATCCTTGCCCGGTTCGGTACGACCTAGGGTGAAGTTGGCGATATTGACGCCGTTCTCGCCCATCGTCCGCCCAAGGGTGCCGATGATGCCGGGCACGTCCTTGTTCGTGGTATAGAGCATGTGCTCGCCGATCTCGGCATCGATATTGATGCCCTTGATCTGGATGAACCGCGGCTTGCCGTCGGAAAAGACGGTGCCCGCGATCGACCGTTCCCGCTTTTCCGTCACGACAGTCAGCTTGATGAAGGCGTCGAACACCCCGGATTTCGCCTGCGTGGTACGAGACACCTGCACGCCGCGCTCGGCGGCCTGGATCGGCGCGGAGACGAGGTTCACCTCCGGGTTGGAGGCCTTCATCACCCCGGCGATGGCCGCACAGCCGAGCGCGTCGAGGTTCATGCTCGCCACCTTGCCGTCGTAGAGGATGTTGATGGCCTCGATCGGCTCGTCGGTCATCTGCCCGATGAAGGCGCCAAGGTGCTCGGCCAGCTTCAGCCACGGCCCCATGACCTTGGCTTCCTCGGCGGTCACCGACGGCATGTTGAGCGCGTTCTCGACGGCCCCCGTGTTGAGGTAGTTCGACATCTGCTGCGCCACCTGAAGCGCGACGTTCTCCTGCGCTTCGGTGGTTGAGGCCCCGAGGTGCGGCGTGACGACGACGTTCGGCAGCCCGAAGAGCGGATTCTCCTTTGCCGGCTCCTGCGCGAAGACGTCGAAGGCCGCGCCGGCGATGTGTCCCGATTTCAGAAGGTCGGCGACTGCCTGCTCGTCCACCAGTCCACCGCGGGCGCAGTTGATGATCCGGACGCCCTTCTTCGTCTTCTCCAGGTTTTCACGGCTGAGGATGTTGCGCGTCTTGTCCGTCAGCGGAACGTGCAACGTGATGAAATCTGCGCGCCGAAGGAGCTCGTCCAGATCCACCTTGGTCACGCCCAGCTTGGTGGCGCGCTCGTCGGAGAGGAATGGGTCGTAGGCGATGACCTTCATCTTCAGTCCCACGGCGCGTTCGCAGACGATGCCGCCGATGTTGCCCGCGCCGATCACGCCCAGCGTCTTGCCGGTAAGCTCAACGCCCATGAACAGGGACTTCTCCCACTTGCCTGAGTGGGTGGAGGCGCTGGCCTCGGGGATCTGGCGCGCCACGGCGAACATCATTGCGATAGCGTGCTCGGCGGTGGTGATCATGTTGCCGTATGGCGTGTTCATCACGATCACGCCCTTCTTGGAGGCGGCGGTGATGTCGACGTTGTCGACGCCGATCCCCGCGCGCCCAATCACCTTTAGATTGTCGGCCCGCGCCAGGATCTTCTCGGTCACCTTGGTGGCGGATCGGATGGCGAGGCCGTCGTAGTTGTGGATCAGTTCGAGCAGCTTTTCAGGCTCCTTGCCGAGGGTCGGCAGGAAGTCCACGTCGATGCCGTTGTCACGGAAGATCTGCACGGCGGTTTCGCTGAGCTTGTCGGAAACGAGAACTTTGGGGGCCATGGGAGGCACTCCTGTCTGAATAGGGGGAAGACGGGGGCCGCCGGGCCCCCGAATTTTCGGCCGAAAACTCGTTTCAGGCGTGTTCGGACTGCGCCGCGATTTCCGCTTCGAAGGCCCAGGCCAGCCACGGCATCAATGCCTCGAGGTCGGACGTCTCGACCGTTGCGCCGCACCAGATCCTGAGGCCCGGAGGCGCGTCGCGGTAGGCGCCGATGTCGTAGGCGACGCTCTCCTTGTCGAGCCGCTTGGCCACCGCCTTGGCAAAGGCCGCGCCGTCCCTGATCCGGTCGTCGGTGAATTTCAGGCAGACCGACGTATTCGAGCGGATCGCCGGGTCGGCGGCGAGGAAGTCGACCCAGTCATTCTCGGCGACGAAACGACCGATCACGGCGGTGTTGGCGTCGGCGCGGGCGATGAGCCCTTCGAGCCCGCCGACCGACGCAGCCCAGTCGAGCGCGAAAAGGTAGTCCTCAACGGCCAGCATGGAGGGCGTGTTGATGGTCTCGCCGCGAAAGATCCCGTCAATCAGCTTGCCGCCTTTGGTCAGGCGGAAGATCTTCGGAAGGGGCCAGGCCGGCGTATAGCTCTCGAGCCGCTCCACCGCGCGGGGCGACAGGATCAACATGCCATGCGCCGCCTCGCCGCCCAGCACCTTCTGCCAGGAGAAGGTCGTGACATCGAGCTTGTCCCACGGCAGGTCCACCGCGAAGGCGGCGGAGGTCGCGTCGCAGATCGTCAGGCCCTGACGGTCGGCGGGGATGGCCTCTCCGGAGGGCACGCGCACGCCGGAAGTGGTGCCGTTCCAGGTGAAGACCACGTCCTTATCGAAGTCCACACCGGCCAGATCGACGATCTCGCCATAATCGGCGGTCTTCACGACGGCATCGAGCTTGAGCTGTTTGACTGCGTCGGTCACCCAGCCTGCGCCAAAGCTTTCCCAGGCCAGCATCTCGACTGGCCGGGCACCAAGAAGCGACCACATGGCCATTTCCATGGCCCCGGTGTCCGAGGCTGGCACGATGCCGATGCGGTACTCCGCCGGAACGCCCAGAACCTCGCGGGTCCGGTCGATGGCGGCCTGAAGCTTTGCCTTGCCGATGGGCGCGCGATGCGAGCGGCCGAGGGCGGCGTCCTTCAGGCTATCGAGCGTGAATGTGGGGGGTTTGGCACAGGGGCCGGAGGAGAAATTCGGGTTCGCCGGCCGCGCAGCCGGGGAGGGAGTCGCCATTGGTGGTATCCTTCCAGATATATGCCCCTCGTTGGGGAGGGGTGTCCCACCTCGGCGGATACGCTCTCCGTGAAGAACACGCAAGGCACCAATGAAGCGTCTTCGCCGCATGCCGCGTTTCGAGCTCGCGGCACCGTCGCCGCACCAACCAGGTCTCGACGAAATCGAAAACGCCGGGCGCAGCTTTAACTGCCCCCGGCGTCCGCGTCGTGAGTGGTTTGTTTCAATTAGAGAAACAGTAACCTATATTTGAACTCTGGCGAAATGGAATCGTCGCGGGGCGTCGCACAACTCAAATGAAGGGCCCCTCCGCAGTATGGCTGCTAACCCGTAGATTTCATATTTGTTTATTGTTTGCCTCTGTTTAGATGAAATTTTGGTGCGGCGGGCATTCAGGGCATCAAACCGCGGGGCTGGCAATTCGTTACCGGTCCATGCTTAAAGCCGCGCATCTGACCTACCGGAACCCGCCATGCTCGTCGTCACGCTTCTCACCAGTCCTGATTCGTCCCGCCTGGAGCGCCCCCCTGTGGAGGCCCTGCGCGGCGCATGGGGCGGAAGTGCGGCCCGCTGGCTGTCCCCCGAGGTAGCGGCGGAATTCAGTATTGCGGAAATGCCGGACAACCGCTGGACCGTCTGGGAGGACTTTCAGTCGCTCGGCATCGACCTTGTGGTGCAGCCTGCCGAAGGGCGTCGCAAGAAGATGCTCCTGGCCGATATGGACAGCACCATGATCGGGCAGGAATGCATTGATGAGCTGGCGGACGCAGCCGGGGTCGGTGCACGGGTGAAGGAGATCACCGCCCGCGCGATGAACGGCGAACTGGATTTCGAAGGCGCCCTGCGCGAGCGGGTCGGATTGCTGAAAGGCCTGCCGGAACGCGTGATCGAAGAAGTGCTGGCGGAGCGCATCACCCTGACCCGGGGCGGCCCGGAGCTCATCGCCACGATGAAGGCGAACGGGGCCTACACCGCCCTCGTGTCCGGCGGTTTCACCGCCTTCGCAGGCCCTATCGCTGAACAACTGGGTTTCGATGAGCACCGCGCGAACCGCTTGCTGTTGGAGGACGACAAGCTGACCGGCGCGCCTGCGGAGCCGATCCTGGGCCGCGAGGCAAAGATTGCGGCGTTGCGCGATATCACCGACAAGCTCGGCATCAAGGTGGAGGAGGCCTTGGCCGTCGGGGATGGCGCGAACGACCTGGGCATGCTGCACCTGGCGGGTGCAGGCGTGGCGCTGCACGCCAAGCCGGTCGTTGCCGCAGAGTGCGACATCCGGATCAACCACGGTGACCTGACGGCCCTTCTCTACATCCAGGGGTATTCGGCAGACGAGTTCGTGACCGCCTGACCCGGCGGCACTTCGTCAGTCGAAGACGCCGGGCACCGGCCGCATTTGTCCGGTGTCCATCCCCCGACGGTTCAGCAGATGGGGATCGAGATAGCGGCGGACGTACGGATGGGCACGGTCGAGCACGCCGAGAGACACCAGGATCGCGGCAATCGCGCATTCGCTGGCGCGCGTCGTCCCGTCCTCGATCTTCAGCGCGACGCCCAACCGACGCTCCGGCAGGATCGCCACGTAGAACCCTTCCGCTCCCGTCTTCACCACGCCCGCGCCATCCATGACCCGCATCAGTTCCGTACAGGCCCGCCCTTCGCCGGCCACCAGCGCGGGATGCGCCATCATCGCACGCACCAGCCGTTCCTGCCCCGCCTGCCGCCGCCCCATGCCCTCACGCGCGGCCGCAAAGCGGGCCATCGCTCGCCCGACCCCCGCGAGTGTTGCCGCAAAGTTGGGGGCCGAGCAGCCGTCGATTCCGAAGCCCGGGCTGGTTTCGCCGGTCACCTCTTCCCAACTGGCACGAACGGCCTGTTGCACAGGGTGATCCAGGTCGACGTAGTCCGGTCCCGCGCCAAGGTGCTGCGACAGAGTCAGAAATCCGGCGTGCTTGCCAGAGCAGTTGTTGTGCAGTTGGCAGGGCACGCCGTCTGTACATAAAAGCCGTTCATGTTCTTCGGGGTCGGAGGGCTCCTGCGGGCCGCAGCGCAGGTCGTCTTCGCCAAGCCCCAGGTCCGACAGCCAGCGTTCCACCCGCGAGATGTGAATCTGCGCGCCGCTATGGCTTGCGCAGGCCAACGCCAACTGTTCCGGCGTCAATCTCGCCGCGTCCGCAGCCCCGCTTTCAAGCAGCGGTAGCGCCTGCACCACCTTGGCGGAGGAGCGCGGCAGCACAACCTTCTGCGGTTCCCCCCAGGCGTGCACCACTGCGCCGGTCTCGTCGCAGACGACCGCGTGACCCCGGTGGACGGACTCCCGGATGTCGCCGCGCCAAAGCTCCACCATCTCAACGGCTGACATTCGCGTTGCTCCATGACAAAAAAGACCCGAAGGGCTTCACCCGCCCGACCGACATGCGTTAGCATAATGGGCAGTAGGATGAAAATTCTTCCGCTCAATGAAGAGTTCCCCAGGGGCCGCGAGCGGGTTGAGCGAGGCAGAGACAGCTGGAGGCTGCGTAAACAGATGATTTCCCGGATCACGACCGGACTAGCGGCTGGCGCCATTCTTCTTGGCGCCGCGACGGCGATGGCGCAGGAATCGACCAACAGGGTCGCCGCAAAAACGGACTGGAGCGTCTTCGTAGAGACCGACCCAACGGAATGCTGGGGTGTTTCCTCACCGAAGGAGACCGTGAACACGAAGGATGGCAAGCCGGTTTCGGTGACCCGCGGCGACATCCTGCTGTTCGTGACCTTCCGACCCAAGGTGGCGGGCGAAGTCTCCTTCACCGGCGGCTATCCCTTCGCCGGTGGGTCCACGGTCACGATGAACGTGGGTGGCTCGGATTTCGAGCTCTTCACCGAAGGGGAGTGGGCGTGGCCGGCATCCCCGGAGGATGATGCGAAGCTCGTGACGGCGCTCAAGCGCGGGTCGGAGGCGACGGTCACCGGACGGTCGTCCCGCGGGACCGTGACCAAGGACACGTTCTCCCTCATGGGCTTCACCGCAGCGATGGAAGAGGCGGAGAAGCGCTGCGAGGAATAAGCGCGGCCTGGCTTAGCCGGCCGGTTGCGCGACTGACGATTTCGTCGCCGAGGTCACCCACCGGTGGCGTCGGCGTCGTTATTTCAGGTTATCTTCCACCCTGAAGCCGTCGGGAATGTCGTCCCGACCCTCCAGCACCAGGTCCGCCATCACCTGTGAGACCTTGGGCGCCATGCCGAACCCGGTCTTGAACCCCCCATTGGCGACGAACTGCCCGTCCCGGCCCGGCCATTGGCCCAACATCGGCGACCGGCTCCGCGCGCGGGGGCGGAGGCCGGCCCACTTGTCGATCACCAGTGCATCCGCCAGGGCAGGGCAGGCAGACTTCGCGCGGGCGATCACCGCGTCGACCTGCGCATCCGTCGTCTCGGCGGCGTCGAACTCCCGCTCCGTGGTTGAGCCGATCGCGACGGTCCCGTCCGTGTGCGGAACCGCGTGCGTGGAGTCGGCGAAGTACTGTGGCGCCTCCGGGCGGTCGAGCCGGAGAAGCGCCGCCTGTCCCTTCACAGGCACGCCGACGGTCTTGCCGAGATCGCGGCTCAGATCCGCCAGCCCCCAGTGCCCGGTGGCCCACAAGACCTTTCCCTCATTCTCCGCCGCGCCGATGACGATCTCGCCGCCCGCACCCTCGATGGCCGCGACCAGCGCTTCCGCCGCGCGGCGCGGATGGAGCCGTGCCGTCAGGGTGTCGTGGATGAGCCAGCCGGTCGGGCTGCGGGGGGCCCAGTCGCCGAAGCCTTCCGCACGTACCACGCTCCAGCGCGCTTTCCCCTGCCAGAGCGTCTCCGCCTCCACGGCCCGAGCGCGCGCGCGCTCGAGTCCGGCCTCGTCGAGGATCGGTTGCAGTCGGCCGCTACGCAGGTAGCCGGGATCTCGACCCGATGCCTGCGCCACGTCCAACCAAAAGCGCTCCGCGAGGATCAGGCTTTCAAACTGGAAAGTTTTCAATGCGTTCCACTTTTCGGGGACGTGCGGGGCGAGCGCTCCGACGAGCCCGCCCGACGATCCTGCCCCGATGCGCGTCGTCTCGATCAGCCGCACATTCGCGCCGCGGCGGCACAGTTCCCAGGCACAGGACAGGCCGAAAATCCCACCCCCGCGTACCGTTACGTCGATCCTTGCCAAGACATCACCTCTCGCCCATGCTCCGCGCGTTTGAACAGGGGTCTAGAGCAGGTGCAGAAGACTGACCAGAGCCCCCGCCTGACCTGGCGGGACGGAAACGTGCCGGTATCGGAGAGGTTCGAGGACCCCTACTATTCACTCGAAAATGGGCTGGCGGAGACACGACATGTGTTCCTCGCAGGAAATGCGTTGCCGGATCGTTTGCAGTCGGGCTTTACGGTCGCCGAACTTGGCGTCGGCACGGGGCTGAACCTTCTGGCGTTGGCCGAATGCGCTGCGAGCGCCGGAGTGGACGGCGTATGCTACGTCGGCTTCGAGGCCTACCCGCTGGACCGCCCCGACATCGACCGCGCCCTTGCGCCGTTCGAGGATTTGGCCCCGTGGCGGGACGCGTTGCTGGAGGTCTGGCCGCCGGTGGCGAACTCGGCCAAGGTTGGCCCGGTCTCCGCTAGCCTCATACCGGGGGACGCCCGCGAGACCCTGCGGGCGTGGGATGGCGCCGCCGACGCCTGGTTTCTCGACGGCTTCGCGCCGGCCCGCAATCCGGAACTCTGGCAGGCCGACCTGATGGCCGAGGTCGCCCGCCACACCCGTCCCGGTGGCACCTTTGCCACCTACACCGCTGCAGGCGAGGTTCGCCGCGCGCTCACCGCCGCGGGCTTCACGGTGGAGCGCAGGCCGGGGTACGGGCGCAAGCGGCACATGACGGCGGGGAAGCGCGCTTTATGATCACCGTTGCCAACAACGAGCGGCTCGGCATCGCGCTGATGGTCGCCACCACCTTCGTCTTTTCCTTGCAAGACGGGATCTCGCGCCATCTCGCCGGCGAGTACAACGTGCTGATGATCGTGATGATCCGGTACTGGTTCTTCGCGGCCTTCGTCATGACCGTAACTGCCCGGCAGGCGGGGAGCGTGCGGGCCGCCGCCGCCACCCGCCAGCCGCTCCTGCAGATCGGCCGGGGCGTGCTGCTGGCGCTCGAAATTTGCGTGGCGGTGCAGGCGTTCGTGCTGTTGGGACTGGTGGAGGCGCATGCCATCTTCGCCTGCTATCCGCTGATCATCACCGCCCTTTCGGTTCCGCTGCTTGGCGAGCGAGTCGGCCCGCTGCGCTGGATGGCGGTCGGGGTGGGGTTTCTGGGAATCCTGGTGATCCTGCAACCCGGCCGCAGCGTGTTCTCGCCCTACGCATTTGTGGCCCTGACGGCAGCCGGGATGTTTGCGCTCTACGGCCTGCTCACCCGCTACGCCGCCAGGCGCGACAGCGCGTCGACGAGCTTCTTCTGGACCGGCGTCGCGGGCGCGGTGGTCATGACGGTCGTGGGAATCGCCTTCTGGGAACCGATGAGCAGTGGGGACTGGCTCTGGATGACGCTTCTCTGTCTCATGGGGGCTTTGGGCCACTGGCTGTTGATCCGGTGCTACGAGGTTGCCGAGGCCAGCGCAGTGCAGCCCTTCGCGTACCTGCAACTGGTGTTCGCCAGCACGCTCGGCGTTGTGGTCTTCGGCGAGCGGCTTGAGGCACACGTCGTTCTCGGCGCAGCAATCGTGATCGGCGCTGGCATCTTCGCCCTATCGAGAGAGCGGGCTCGGTCCCGGCGGTGACGTTCGACCAAGGCCGGAGCGCTCCCGCCCCCGGAACCGCGCCGCACGCGGCTTGTCCGGCGTTGGGCCAGGCCGCGCCTTCGGCGCGGCGCGTGCGCACCGCTCCCCACGCATCGCCGGCACGCCGAAGGCGTGCGTGGCCCAACGCTTTTCGGCCCCGCGAGGGGCCGGAAAGGGGCGGGAGCCCGCCTTGCTGACTTGCGCATCGGCGGAAATGCTTCGCGGTGTACTTGAGCGGGTCAGCCCTCTCTCAGGAAGGCAGTCATGGCGACCGGCGCCTCGCCGGTTTTCCCCGAAAGCCGCGCCCGGTAGATAAGAATGCTCTCCGAGACGCGCATCACGTAATTCCGCGTCTCCCGGAACGGGATCATTTCCACCCAGTCTATGATATCCACCTCCGGTGAGCGCGGATCGCCGAAGCGCGAGACCCAGTCCACCGATCGCCCGGGGCCGGCGTTGTACCCGACGGAGACCAGAACCGGCGCTTCGCCGAAGACTTCGAAGAGGCCCGACAGATACTTCGTGCCCAAGGTCACATTGTAGTCCGGGCGCCGGGTCAGGCCGTCGCGGTCATAGGGCACCTTGATTTCGAACGCGACGTCGCGCGCCGTGCCCGGCATCAGTTGCATGAGGCCACGCGCACCGGCCGGACTCACGACCACCGGATCGAACTCGCTTTCACGCCGGGCGATGGCGAGCGCCCATTCCCGCGGTATCGGCAAGTCACGGTCCATGTGCCGGCTAAGCGGGAAGTAAGCGGCCGGCAGAACCACGCCGCCGCCTGCTGCCCGTTTGGCCAGCATGAGCGCAATGTGCGTTTCCCCGCGGTCCATGAGCTGCGCGGCCAGCGCGCCGACCTCTTGCCGCGGCCATTCTTCGGCCGTCTGCGTCAGGAAACGCTCCGCCAGCGCGGTTTCACCGGCCTCTAGCAGGAGAAGCCCGGCCTTGACGACCGCACGATCCGTCAACGCCTCGGCTTTCCCGTCTTCGAATGTCTCCCGCCCGGCGAGATCAGGGTCCATCGGCAGCCCGGCTGCCTCTGCGGAAAGCAGCCCGTAGTAGCTCGTCTGATACTTCGCGCCCTCGGCAAAGGCTTCCTGCGCCCCGGCATCATCCCCGAGCGCGGTGAGAGCGCGCCCCCGCCAATATCCGGCGCGGCCGAGGCTGATGGGTGTGCGGACGGCCTCGGCGAAGCGGTCAAAGTGGAGCAGGGCCAGCTCCGGGTCGGCGAGGAACCGCAGGGCGATGAACCCGGACAGCCACTCCAGATCCGCAAAATCGCTGCCCTCGACGAGAAAGTGCTGACTGGCCAGCGCATAGGCCTCCGGCGCCTTGCCGTCGCGCATCAGGCGCCGGGCGAAGATGCGGCGCCAGTTCGCCCATTTCTCCGGCCGGCCCAGCGAATCGGGAGATGTTGAGCGCTGCGCCATGAACGCGATTGCATCGTCGCCGCGACCCTTGCGAATCCGCCAGTTGAAACGCTCGTAGGCGAGCCCGGCATCCTCCGCGAGGGCGGCCGGCACCGCCTCGATACGTTTGTCCACGCCCGGTGCCATCGTGGCGAGCGCCATTCGTGCTTCCGCCAGCGCCTGCCAATCCTCCGGCACGCGCGGCAGCATGCGTTGCGCCGCTCCTGTCTCGCCCCGCCACAGCAATTCGTCTAGGCGTTCGGTATTGTGGCGTTTCAACAGATCGCCGAACAACCCGAGCAGGACGTCCTCCGTCTCTGGCGACAGCGACCGTGCCCGCCAGGCCATCACAGCAAGAGCCTCGGCATCGCCCTGCTGTCCGAGCGCCAGGTGAGCCTGCACCACACGCACCACGCCCGTGCCGGTTTCGGGCAGGTCGCCGTCGAAATAGGCCAGAACCTCGGAAGGCGCGGCATCTTCGGGAATCGACCCTTCTCCGCGCGTCCGGAGCAACGAAAGCCCAGGCCAGTCCGGGTGGCGGGAAATGAAATCGCGGTAGGCGTCGAAGGTTGCCTGACCGCCTTGCCGGAGGCGATGCCACTCCACGATGTCCCGCCCGACCGTGCCCGCGCCGTTCGCCGCCACGGCCGCCGCGCGCCAGTTGGCCGCGCGCACCTGGTTCAGCGCCTGCGACAGGGCTTCGGCCTGCGAGGATTGAGCGGCTGCGCTTTGCAGCGGCAGCCAGACGATGAAGAATAGGAGGAAGGGCGTGACGCGTCGCAAGGTCGGGTCGTATCGTTTGGCAGTTTTCGATCTGCACGACCCTAGCCAACATGCGCCGCGCCGCAACTCACAAACTTGGCAATTTCGACGCGGGTCTGTAGGGTCCGCCGCGTCCCGGAGGGGACGAGTCGGCCAGGAGCCGTCATGCAGGCGCGGCGGACGCGCGGGATACGGAGGTACATCATGTTCAAAGGCTCAATTCCCGCTCTGGTCACTCCCTTCAAGGACGGCAAGCTGGACCTGGAGGGGCTCGATTCGCTGATCGAGTGGCACCTCGAGCAGGGCAGCAACGGTTTCGTGCCGGTGGGCACGACGGGCGAGAGCCCGACGCTCAGCCATGCCGAACACGGCGAGGTGGTTGCGCGCGTTGTCATGGCGGCGGGCGGCAAGGTCCCTGTGATCGCCGGTGCCGGGTCCAACAACACGGCCGAGGGCATCGACCTCATCCGCCACGCACAAAGGGTTGGCGCCGATGCCGCGCTGGTGGTGACGCCCTACTATAACAAGCCGACGCAGGACGGCCTCTACGCGCATTTCAAGGCGCTGCACGACTGTTGCGATCTGCCGATCGTCATCTACAACATCCCGGGCCGCTCGGTGGTGGACATGTCGCCCGCCACGATGGGCCGTCTGGCGGAATTGCCGCGGATCGTCGGGGTGAAGGACGCCACCGGCGACATCACCCGGGTCAGCAAGCAGCGCCAGACCTGCGGCAAGGACTTCATTCAGCTGTCCGGCGAGGATGCCTCAGCGCTCGGCTTCAACGCGCATGGCGGCGTGGGCTGCATCTCCGTCACCGCCAACGTGGCCCCAAAGCTCTGCGCCGAGTTCCAGGCTGCGACGCTGGCCGGCGACTACGCGAAGGCGCTGGAGTATCAGGACATCCTGATGCCGCTGCACACGGCGATCTTCCTTGAGCCGGGGCTTGCGGGCGCGAAGTATGGCCTGTCGCTGCTTGGCAGGTGCTCGGAAGAAGTCCGCCTGCCGCTCGTCGGTCTGAGCGACGGGACCAAGCGGGCGATCCGCGAGGCGATGGCGTTCGCGGGACTGATCGACTGAGGGCCGGCGTGGTACGCTGCGGCGTGTCTTCTCGTTGTCCCATCGCTTCTGCCCAGACGCGTTTCCTGCGCTGTCTCACCGTCTTTTGCCTGATTGCGGCCGGCTGGCTCTGCGCTCCACAGGCGACCGCGCAGGCGGGGCTGCAGGAGGTGCGCGCGGGCCTTTTCATTACGTCTCTCTCGGCGATTGATCCCCGGGACGGCAGCTTTCGGGTTGCCGCCTTTGCCTGGTTCGCGGATCCGCAGGGCCGGTTCGATCCCACGCGGGACATGGAGGTGATCGCGCGCTCGGCCTCGGTCGAGCCATTTGAGAAGCAGCCGCTGGCGGGAGGCGGAACCTATACGGCCGTGCTCATCGACGCGGTCGTGGATCATGGTTTCGACGTGCGCGATTACCCCTTCGACAGACAGACGCTCCGCTTCGAGTTGGAATCGGCGCTCCCGTCCGACCAGTTGGTCTTTCGCCCGGATGTTTCGGACTCGCGCATCAGCGCGGACGTCAACTCGCCCGGCTGGCGGATCGGCACCCTCAGCCTCACGTCGACCAGCCGGACCTATGAGACGGGCTTCGGCCATCGACCGGCTGGCGCATCCTTCTCCCGGATCACGGCGGATATCGAGATCAGCCGGAAGCTCTCGCCCTTTGTCTTCGAAAAGTTCGCCGGGTTCTTCGTGGCCCTGCTGATTACCGGGCTGGTTCTGATGGTGCCGGTCGCGGAACTGGGCACGCGGGTGGGAATGACGACCGGCTCGATCTTTGCCGCCGTCTTCAACCGCTATCGCCTGGAAGATGGCATCGGTTTCGACGCGGTGTTCGGCGTCGTCGACCAGGTCTCCCTCCTGACCTTTAGCGCGATCCTTTCAATGCTGCTGCTTTCCCTGACGACGCACCGTGTACAGATGTCGCGCGGTGTCGCGGCTGCGGGGCTCTTGAACCGGCGGGTGGGGGCGGTGGTTCTTGCCGTTCATGCCCTTCTGCTCGGCCTCGCCTTCGCCGTGGCGATGGCGTGACGGGCGCAGTGGTCACGTGGCGGACCTAGTCGATATCGAGCCAGAGATTCCCATCGCGGTACCCGCCCCGGATCAAGTGGCCGGGCGCCCGGATCTCCGGATGGTCGTCTTCCCAGTCACGGAAGCGATCGTTTGATACCACGCGAGCGCCGATGGAGTGCGCGACCTCCAACAAGATGGGGTCGGCCGGCGTTCCTTTGGCGACGACGATCACGTTGTCTCTGTGCAGGGACAGTCGCCGCGCCAGCGTCTGCTCGTTGAGATATTGGTTTTCCAGCTTGTACCCGGCGTTGGCATCGAACACCACGCCGGGCTCGAAGCCCCGTTCGGCGAGGCGTTGAACGACCTCGCGCAGTGTGTTCATCTGAGGGGTCTGATCCCTCCAATGCATGACGTTCGAACCGTCGATCACCACTTGGCGGTCGCGCGGTCGCGGCGCCTTGGGCGGGCGGCGCAGTTTGGCGCGGACCAACAGCCACAGGCTGGCGAGCGTCATCGGAACGGCGAGCAGCAGGAGATCCGCCAGGTCCGCCGAGACGAAGGAAATGGCGAGCAGGGCGAGGGAAAATGCAAACAACATGAACGGTCCAATCATGCGCCGATGCTAGGACCGCCGCCGGCCGCCGTCATCGGGATTCTGACTGGCGCAACACGATGCGGGCCGGACGTGGAACGCTTGCCATAGCGCTTGGAAGTCGCCGGCAAAGCGCCTATATCCCGCCTCCATGGCCAAGCCGAAGGATAACCCGAACTACAAGGTGATCGCTGAAAACCGGCGGGCACGGTACGACTATGCCATCGAGGACGATATCGAATGCGGTATCGTCCTGACGGGGTCCGAGGTGAAGAGCCTGCGCACGGTGTCCGCCAACATCGCGGAGAGCTACGCCGCGGTGGAGCAGGGCGAGCTGTGGCTCGTCAACGGCTATATCGCCCCCTACGAGCGCGCGATGTTTGGTCACGAGGAACGGCGTCGGCGGAAGCTGTTGGTCTCCCGCAAGGAACTGGCGCGGTTGTGGAACGAGACGCAGCGCAAGGGCATGACGCTGGTACCGCTGGTGCTCTACTTCAACCACAAGGGCATCGCGAAGCTGAAAATCGGCATCGCCAAGGGCAAGAAGACCCAGGACAAGCGCGCCACCGAAGCCAAGCGCGACTGGGCCCGCCAGAAGCAGCGACTGCTGCGGCACGGCGAATAGCCCGAACTGCCCGGGCAGGCGCCGTCAACCCGGTGTGATCCCTGCCGCGCCATGAGCGACCCGCATGACGCCCCGACTCGGCTTGCGCTTGCGTCCCGGCCCCGCCGACGGTAGCCCTGTCAGACGGCAGGTTTGCATGGAGGAGCGGATGTACGAGGACGATCCAAGAACTCTCGTCAGCACGGACTGGCTGGCGTCGCATTTGAACGATCCGGACCTGCGGATTCTCGATGCGTCCTTGTACCTTCCCAACATGAACCGCGATGCGCGCGCGGAATACGATGCGGGCCACATTCCAGGGGCGCGGTTCTTCGACATCGAGGATGTCAGCGACCAGCGCTCCGAGATACCGCACATGATGCCGCCCTCGGAGAAATTCATCAGCCGGGTCCGCAAACTGGGCGTGGGCGACGGCCACCAGATTGTCGTGTACGACGGGATGGGGCTTTTTTCCGCACCCCGCGTCTGGTGGATGTTCCGGCACATGGGTCATTTCGACGTGGCGGTGCTCGATGGCGGCTTTCCCAAGTGGAAGGCCGAGGACCGGCAAGTGGAAGACATGCCGCCGGTGATGCGGGACCGGCACATCACCGTGCGGCGGCAGGCGCAGATGGTGAAGGACGTGACCCAGGTGGCGAGTGCCGTGAAGCTCGGGGACTGGCAGATCGTTGACGCCCGCTCCCCCGGACGGTTCCGTGGCGAGGAGCCCGAGCCGCGACCCGGGTTGCGCTCCGGCCATATCCCGGGCTCTCACAATGTGCATTGGGCGAGCCTTGTGAACGACGACGGCACGGTGAAGTCACCTGACGAGCTGCGCAGCCTGTTCGCTCATGCCGGGGTGGACCTTGACCGCCCTGTCATCACGAGCTGCGGCTCCGGTGTGACCGCCGCCGCCGTGACCCTTGCGCTGACGCTTCTCGGCCATACGCAGAACGCGGTTTACGACGGGTCCTGGGCGGAGTGGGGGATGTATCCCGATTTGAAGGTCGAGACCGGATGAGCGTGATCCCCGTCGGCACCGAGATCCCTTATACGGTCACCTGGTTGGAGATGACCGAGCGGCCGAGCTATTCCTGGCCGCATCAGCCAGCCGGTGCGCCGGCGTCGCTGCTAAAAGCGGAGGAGCCGCCCAACTGGTTCTTCCTGTCTCTCTACGAGGCCGTGGGGCGGGAGTACGCTTGGGAGGACATGCACTATCGCTCCGAGGAGGATCTGGCTGCATGGCTGGCGCGTCCGGGGAGGTCGCTGCATACGCTGATGCGGCGCGGCTGGCCGCATGGTTTCTTCATGCTGGACAACACCACGCCTGAGGTCTGCGACATCACCTATTTCGGTCTTGTCCCGCAGGCCGTGGGCCGCGGTCTGGGCCGGTTCCTTTTGGAAACTGCCGTGTTGACCGGCTGGTCCTTGCCGGATGTCCGGAAGCTGACCGTGAACACCTGCACGCTGGATCACCCCCGGGCGCTCGGCACCTATCAGCGATGTGGGTTCGTTCCCGTTCGCCGCACCGAGCACACCCGGGTGCTGAAACGCCCGCTGGACAGCCGCCGCATTCCCGACTGAGGCGAAACATGTTCGAACATCACCGTGCGCCGGCCCCGGACCCGATCCTGCGGGTCATGCAGGAGTTCGCCGAAGACCCGCGCCCCGACAAGGTCGACCTTGGGGTTGGCGTCTATCGTACGGCGGACGGGAGAACGCCTGTAATGCGCGCGGTGAAGGCGGCGGAACGGCGCGTGCTCGAGACCCAGCAGACCAAAGGCTATGTCGCGCTGGCGGGGGACCCGGCCTTTCACGCGGCTCTGGGCGGGCTTGTTCTGGGTCAGGCCGTCGCGCCGGACCGGCTGGCGGCGCTGGCAACCCCCGGCGGAACCGGGGCGGTCCGGCAGGCATTCGAGCTGATCCGCACAGCTAAGCCTGACGCGACCGTCTGGACATCGGCGCCCACCTGGCCAAACCACGGGGCCATACTGGACACGCTGGGGATGCCGCGGCGGAGCTACAGGTACTACAGCCCGGACACCAGCGAGCTGGACCGGGACGGCCTTTTCCAGGATCTCGCCTCCGTGGGGGCCGGCGACGTCGTGTTGCTGCACGGCTGTTGTCATAACCCCACCGGCGCCGACCTGTCGCTGGCCGACTGGCAGGCGATCGGCCGGACCCTGTCCCAACGCGGTGTGCTGCCGATGGTGGACTTGGCCTATCAGGGCTTTGCAACCGGGATCGAGACGGACGTCGCCGGGCTCCGTCTTTTGTGCTCCATGGTGCCCGAGGTGCTCGTCACGGTTTCCGCGTCGAAAACCTTTGGCCTCTATCGCGACCGGGTCGGGTTGCTGCTCGCCATCTGCGGCACGCCGGGTGCGGCCCGGGCAGTGCAGGGGTCGCTCGCCTGGATCAATCGCCAGTCCTATGCCTTCCCCCCAGATCATGGCGCGCGGGTCGTCACGGAGATCCTCAGCGACGCTGACCTTCGCGCGGATTGGGAGGCGGAACTAATGGGGATGCGGTACCGGATTCGGGCGATGCGGCACGCGCTTGCCGATGCCTTGCGCCGGGAGACCAACACGGATCGGTTCGACTGGTTGAGAGCCCAGAACGGCCTGTTTTCCCGCCTCCCGGCCACGGCTGACCAAGTCGAAGCCCTGCGCCGGGAGCACGCGATCTACATGGTTGGCGATGGGCGGATCAACCTTGCCGGCCTTACACCCGACACGGCCGATCGTACCGCACGCGCCATCGCGTCAGCCTTGAGCTGACGCACCGAGGCCTCTCCGACCCTCTGGCGCCGATTATTGGCCGATGGGCGTCGCATGGCGGCTGTGGCTATTGGTGTATCTGCGAAGCATCTTACTGTTGACGTTCCTCCGGCGCAGGCTCACACCTCGGCGAACGACCATCCCTGCAACTTGTCGGAGCCCCCTCAATGGAGATCGAAAAGACGTCCGAAGGCGACCTGGAGACATGGACCGTGGCCGAGGTCGCGAAAGCCTTCCGCGCCGGTGAGATTGCCCTGATCGACGTGCGTACCATCCAGGAGTACGCCTTCGAGCATATCCGCGGCGCGTTGCTGCTTCCCATGCCATTCTTCGAACCCGAGCGCCTGCCGTCCCAGGCTGGCAAACGGATCGTCTTTCACTGCGGCTCGGGAAAGCGCTCTGAACGGGTTGCCCGCGCTGCGCTGAAGGCGGGGTTTGCTCCGGTCGCGCATATGGGCGGCGGCTTCGGCGCGTGGAAGGCGGAGGGTGAGGCCTACATGGGCACCGACATGGCGACCGGCAATTCGGTCCGTGTCCCGGGGAAGAACGGCTGAGCTAACCCCACCACATGAAAAAGCCCCGGGCGCGCTAGCGTCCGGGGCCAGGTGCGGCTGATAGGAAGGAGGAGATCAGCCTTTCGCGAATTCGGGGTACGCTTCCATCCCGAGCTCTGCCATGTCGAGGCCGGTGATCTCATCCTCTTCCGGCACGCGGATGCCCATGACGGCTTTCAGGATGAACCAGATCACGAGCGAGACGACGAAGACGAACACACCGACGATGATGATCGACATCAGCTGACCGAAGAAGGTCGCATCCGGGTTCGTCAGGGTCACGGCAAGGGTGCCCCAGATACCGCAGACGAGGTGCACCGGGATTGCGCCGACGACGTCGTCGATCTTCATCTTGTCCAGCGCCGGCACGGCGAAGACGATCAGCACACCGCCCACGGCACCGATCAGCGTGGCTGCGCCCAGCGACGGAAACAGCGGCTCTGCGGTGATCGAGACCAGCCCGGCCAGCGCACCGTTGAGCACCATCGTGAGATCGACCTTGCCGTACATCACCTGGGTCATGATGAGCGCTGCGATGGCGCCCCCGGCCGCGGCCGTGTTGGTGTTGGCCATGATCCGCGAGATGTCGGCCACGTTGCCGGCGGTGTCCATGTAGAGCTGAGAACCGCCGTTGAAGCCGAACCAGCCGAGCCACAGGATGAACGTGCCGAGCGTGGCGAGGGCCAGGTTGGAGCCCGGATAGGGGTTCACGCGGCCGTCCTTGTACTTGCCAAGCCGCGGACCGAGAACCAGGGCACCGGCGAGTGCCGCCCAGCCGCCGACCGAGTGCACGACGGTCGAGCCAGCGAAGTCGAGGAAGCCGTAATCGGCGTCAAGGAAACCACCGCCCCATTTCCAGGACGCCTGGATCGGGTAGATGAGGCCGGTCAGGATGACGGTGAAGATGAGGAACGGCCAGAGCTTGATCCGCTCGGCCAGCGTGCCGGAGACGATAGAGGCCGTCGTGGCGCAGAACATCAGCTGGAAAAAGAAGTCCGACCCAACGGAGGCATAGGTCAGGTCCGTCTCGGTGTCGGCGAGGCCTACGGGCTCAAGCGACGTGATGGAGAAGGCGCCGAGCATGTTGGGGATGGTCCAGCCGTCGCCCGGATACATCAGGTTGTAGCCGATCAGGTAATACATGATCGCGGCGATGGCGAAGAGCGCGACGTTCTTCGTGAGCTGCATGGTCACATTCTTCTGACGAACGAGACCCGCTTCGAGCATCGAGAAGCCCGCGCCCATCCACATCACCAGAAAGCCGGTGACGAGGAACATGAACGTCGTCATGATGTAGCCGATTTCTTCCATCGGCGGCGTGGTGTCGGCAACAGCTTCGGCCGCCTCGGCGGCTTCCTGAGCCATTCCCAGCGACGGCAGGGCGATAAGCGCTACCAGCGGGAGGAACTTGGTGAATTTCATATTGCGTCTATCCCTTTAACTCGTCCGTCGCGTTCAAAGCGCGTCGTCGTTGATCTCGCCGGTTCGGACACGCACCGCCTGGTTCACGTCGAGGACGAAGATCTTGCCATCGCCGATCTTGTCGGTTTTCGCCGTCTTCTGGATCGTGTCGACGACCTGGTCGGCCATGGCAGCGTTGACCACGATCTCCAATTTGACCTTGGGCACGAAGTTCACGGCGTATTCCGCGCCGCGATAGATTTCGGTGTGACCGGACTGCGACCCGAAGCCCTTGATTTCGGTCACCATCATGCCGCGAACACCGATGGCGGTGAGCGCTTCGCGCACCTCCTCCAGCTTGAACGGCTTGATTGCTGCAATGATGAGTTTCAAAGTGCTCCCCTTCCTCTTGGCCGGGGAGGAGGGCCCCGGCAGGTGTACGAAAGGAAACAGCCGCCGGATTGTTGGAGACTCAAGGAATCGGAGGCTGTTTGGGTAGGCGGAATCGGCCTTATTTGCACAATCTTTGCACAAATACCGTTGCGTGCCTAAATGTTGGGCGCCAGTAAGATTGTCCTCGGCGGCTTCTGCTCTCCCAATCCCGAGGCAATCAGGGTATCAAGACAAAAAATCCGAGCAGTAAATGGTCCGGAGGCTCCCATGGGCTCCAAAGGCGGAAAACGCCCGGTCTTGAGGGCCGACAAGCGTCAGACAACGGCAAAGCGTCGTGAAAAGGCAGCGAAGGCGCCCGCCAAAAGCGCGCCCGCGAACAAGCGCAAGGCATCGCCGAGAACTTCGCGCCGAGGTGGTAGTGGCGGCGGCCGTGGACGTGGCCCAATCGCCTGGATTCGCAGGCTTTTCGGCTTCATCGTGGGCTTGCTCTGGAGCCTGACCTGGCGCGTGTCGGTGGGCGTCGGGCTCGTTCTGGCCGTGGCTGTCCTCTATTTCTACTCCCAGCTCCCGCCCGCCACCGAGCTTATCGACGGTCGCACCCGCGGCTCCGTCACCCTGCTGGACCGCGATAACCAGGTGTTTGCCTGGCGGGGCGAACAATTCGATTCGATCACCGAGATCCACCAGGTCTCGGACAACGTGAAGAACGCCGTGGTTGCGACGGAGGACCGGCGATTCTACCGCCATTTCGGCATTAGCCCTCGCGGCGTTGCCTCGGCGGTGAAGATCAACTTGAGCGAGGGCCGCAGCGCCTTGTCGGGCCACGGTGGCTCCACCCTGACACAACAGACGGCAAAGCTGCTGTGTCTCGGGGTGCCCTACGACTCCGACACGTGGGAGACGGAGGCCGCCTACGAGGATGACTGCCGCCGCACAACGATCTGGCGGAAGGTCAAGGAAGCCATCTTCGCGATGGCGATGGAATTGAAGTACACCAAGGACGAGATCCTGGTGATCTACCTCAACCGGGCCTATCTCGGCGCGTCCGCGCGCGGGTTCGAAGCCGCCTCGCAGCGGTATTTCGGCATCCCCGCCGCGCAGCTCAATCCCGCGCAGGGAGCGATGCTGGCCGGCCTGCTTAAGGCGCCCACCCGATACGCCCCCACGAGCAACCTCGCGCGCGCGCAGGACCGGGCCGATACCGTCATCAAGCTGATGTACGACCAGGGCTACATAACCGCGGCGGAGCGCGACGACGCATGGGCGCACCCCGCAACCCTGAGCGAAGCTGCGAAGTCCAACACCGGCGGCTACTTCGCCGACTGGGTCATGGACACCGGCCCTAATTTCCTGACCCGAGACACAACGGAGGATGTGATCCTCTACACCACGCTCGATCAGCGCATTCAGGCCGCGGCCGAGGGGGCGATGAGAGACGTGTTCGAGGCCAAGCTGAAAGAGGGCTCCGAGGCGCAGGCGGCGATCGTCGTGATGTCGGCGGACGGCGCGGTGCGCGCGATGGTCGGTGGGCGGGAAACGCAGGTCTCTGGCGCTTTCAACCGCGCCACCATGGCCCGGCGCCAGACTGGCTCGTCGTTCAAGCCCTTTGTCTATGCCGCCGCGCTGGATCTCGGCTATACCCCGCTCGCGACCGTTGTGGACGAGCCCTATTGCATCGACGTGCCGGGCTCAGGTGAGTATTGCCCCAAGAACTACAGCCGCAACTTCCACGGCCGCGTTACCCTTGTCGATGCGTTGAAAGACAGCCTGAACGTGCCAGCGGTCAAGGTCGCCGAAGCGGTCGGGCTGGAGAACGTCCGCAAGATCGCGAGCGATTTCGGCATCGACAACGAATTGGCCGTCGGACCGGCGCTGGCGCTCGGCGCATCGGAATCGACCCTGGTGGAAATGTCGGGCGCCTACGCCGGCATCCTGAACGGCGGACGGTCCGTCCACCCCTATGGCCTGCGCGAGCTGCGCATTCAGGGGGATGACTCGCCGCTCATGGGTCAGGAGGGCGGTTTCGGCGAGCGGGTCATTTCCGACCAGGCGGCGCGTTATCTCGTCTACATGATGAGCCAGGTGATCGATGCCGGCACTGGCCAGCGGGCGAAATTGGGTGACCGGCCTGCGGCGGGCAAAACCGGTACGACCCAGGCCGCGCGGGACGCATGGTTCATCGGCTTCACCGCAGATTACGTGACCGGCGTCTGGATGGGCTACGACGACAATACGCCACTTACCGGCGTGACGGGGGGCGGGCTGCCTGCGGAGATCTGGCAAGAGGCGATGCTTCGAATCCACGACGGACTGCCGGTGACCCAGCTCCCCATGGCGCTGCCGTCTGCCGCTGACCTCCAAACCGCCGAGGCCCCCCGCTACGAGGGCAACACCAACAGCGCCAGAAGCAATGGCACGGAACAACGTCGGCGCGGGTCGGACAACCTCGCCGAGCGTGTTCTTCAGGATGTCCTGAATCTGTTCGGTCGCGGGAATTGACCGCGGCCTTAGAGTGGCCGAAAGCCGTCCGACGTTATTCCGGAGGCAAGCGTTCAGTCGCGGAGAAACAGCCCTGCCGCTTCTTGTTGGCAAAATACCCAAATTCCGACGGAACCGCAAAACCGCCGGCGGGGAGAACGAGACACCTGAGCGGCAGCGTCCATCCAACTCCGTACCGGCGCCCTTTCGGGTCAGCTCATCGACTGCAAATCCCGGGTCAGGGCGTCGATATTTCCACCGCGACGATCGAGCATCGATCCGATTTCCGTCCGCTCGGTAAGAAGCATGTTCACCCCCTCGATGAAGAGGTTGAAAAACTTGCTCTTGCCGGAGCGGTCGGAGACGAGGAACGTCACCGCAAACGGGTCCTCGCCGCGCAGGTGGGCGGTTGTGCTCACCTCGACGAAGCTCTTCACGGGTTTCGCGCCGGTCACTTCCAGGCGCCCGCCAATGAACTCGCGGAACCGCTTGCCGTACTTCCGCGAGATGTAGCCGGTGAACGCCTTCGTATAAGCGTTCAACTGTGCCCGGCTTGCGGAACGGGCGGCCGAGCCGAGCGAATACTGGGCGATCGTCGGTACGTCGGCGTAGCGCAGGAAGATCTTCTCGAACTCGCGGTACATCGCGCTTTCGGACTTGCCTGAAGCGATCACCTTGTTGATGTCGTTGACTAGGGCATTCACCAGTCCCTGCGCGTCCGCCGTGCTCATCGCGTGGGCCTTGCTCGCAGGAAGAACAGCCAGAGCCACACCGCCCAGCAGCAGGCCAAGCACCGTGCGGCGGGAGATGTCATTCGATGTCGTCACATTAGTCACCATAGATATCCTCGTAGGGATCGATGTAGTCCTGTTCGGCGACCTCTCCACGTGTCAGTTCGAAGCGCCGGTTCTGCAGGTAGATCAGCCGCGACTGGGCGTAGCTGTCTGCCGACTCGTACAGCAGGGAATCCACCGTGTCGGAGTAGCGGAACCGGTCCGTGGCCTCGCCGGCCCAGGTAAATCCGTTTGCGGCCAGGTTCTGCGGCCATGGGAAGATATACCACAGGGGATTGCCCACGAAGTCCACCGCCATGCCCACGGTATCACGTTGTGTTGAGGGCCCGATGACAGGCAGTTCCTGGTAGGCACCCTGCGGCACGCCCCAGACGTGGAGCGTCTCGCCGAAATCGGTGTCGATCTCGGGCAGTCCGGCAGCGCGCGCCACGTCCATCAGTCCGAATATCCCGACCGTCGAGTTGATACCCAGCCGCAATGTGTTGTGCGCGGCGTCACCGGGCCGGGCTTGGAGCAGGCTGTTTGCGATCCGGCGCGGGTTGTCGAGGTTTGCCCCGAAATTTGCCAGCGCAATCAATGCGGGGCTCACCTCCGGTGGCGGAGCGTCCGAATCGGATGGCGCGGAGAGCGCCATCTCGTCGTCGGCGGAGGCGGATGGCGAACTCTCGCCGACATCGCTTTTGTCGCCGCTGCCAAAGACCCCTTCGTCAAGCCGCTTGTTGAATTCGTGGATCTTTCTATTGTTGGCCTCGTTGGGGTCGTCGATCCCGTCCGGGATGGGCGCAGGGCCACAGGCCGACAGCAACGCGAGCCCCGCCAACAAAGCGATTGCGTTGACCGGTCGGCGGCAATATCCCCTCGCGAATAGCGGTGAGGTCAATAAATGCTTCATCTCAATTTGCCGTCCGATCCTCGCCCGACATGCCGGGCCAATGCCGATGCAACCTAGCGGCGGGGACCGGGGCTGACAACCGGCCGAAACCAAGGAGAGCGTCAAACGATGCGCGCAGCCGAGAACAGAGCGGGGCGGATGGAATTGCAGGCAGCCCGGGCGAAGAGCCGTTCGCTTTTCGGGGCCGCCTTCGTCTTTTCCATCTTCGTGAACATTCTGATGCTGACCGGGCCGCTCTACATGCTGCAGGTCTATGACAGGGTTCTGGGTTCGCGGTCCGAGGAGACGCTGCTGGCGCTCTCGATTCTCGTCGGGTTCCTGTATCTGATGATGGGTCTGCTGGACTACGCCCGCGGCCGGGTGATGGCGCGGGTCGGCGCCCGGTTCCAGACCATGCTCGACAGCCGCGTTTTCTCCGCCATCCTGCGCAGTGAAACCGGCCGTCCCGGCGCGCAGGCGGCGCAGACCGGCCTGCGGGACCTGGAGGTCGTGCAGCGGTTTCTGTCGTCCCCCGCGCTTTTGGCGTTCTTCGACATGCCGTGGACGCCGCTGTTCCTGCTTGCCATCTTCGTCTTCCATACGTGGCTCGGCGTGCTTGCCATCGCCGGCGGCGTGACGCTGGTGTCCGTGACACTGCTCAACCAGTGGCTCACGCGCCAACCGGCGCTGGAAGCGGCGCATATGAACCAGCGGGCGGAGCGCATGTCCGACCAGATGCGCGACGAGGCCGAAGCCATCGAGGCCCTCGGGATGCGCGGGTCGACGTTCGACCGCTGGAAGCAGACCCGCGGCGGCGCGGTGGAGATGCAACTGGCCGCCTCTGACAGGGCCGGCGCCTTCACCTCCGCCACCAAATCGCTGCGGCTTTTCCTGCAGTCGGCCATGCTCGGCCTCGGTGCCTATCTCGTGCTGCAGGGCGAACTGTCCTCCGGTGCGATGATCGCGGGCTCGATCCTGCTCGGCCGGGCCCTGGCGCCTGTGGAGCTGGCCATCGGCCAGTGGGAACTGATCCAGCGCGCCTCGCGCGGCTGGCAGAACCTGTCTCAATTGCTGTCCGACGTGCCGCCTGAGATCCAGCGCACGCCCCTGCCCAAGCCCGCCGCGCGGCTGGAGGGTCAGCAGGTGACCGTGGTCCCGCCGGGAGAGCATCAGGCGTCGCTCCGGATGGTCAGCTTCAACCTGCCGCCGGGCAAGGCGCTCGGCGTGATCGGTCCGTCCGGCTCCGGCAAGACGACGCTGGCGCGCGCGATCATCGGCGTATGGCGCTGCGCGGGCGGCAAAATCCGCCTCGATGGCGCGGCGCTAGACCAGTACGACCCGGACGTCCTGGGCGAGCACATCGGCTACCTGCCGCAGCGGGTGACACTGTTCGACGGCACCATCGCCGAGAACATCGCGCGCCTGTCCACCCAGCCGGACCCCAAACTGGTGGTGGATGCCGCGCGGAAGGCCGACGCCCACGAGATGATCCTCCGCCTGCCAAAGGGTTACGATACGCCTCTTATCGCGGCCTCCAGCCGCCTGTCTGGCGGTCAGATCCAGCGCATCGGTCTGGCGCGGGCGCTGTACGGCGATCCCGTGATCCTGGTGCTCGACGAGCCGAACTCGAACCTCGACAACGAGGGCTCGGAGGCGCTCAACAGCGCGATCCGGCAGATGAAGGCCGAGCAGAAATCGGTGATCATCATGGCGCACCGTCCTGCCGCAATTCAGGAATGCGACCTCCTTCTGGTGCTCGACGGTGGTGTGCGGCGCGCCTTTGGGCCGCGGGATGAAGTGCTGCAGGAGGTCGTGCAGAACGCGGCCCAGATCCAGAGCTCCAAGGGACACGGAGGTGTATCGTGAGCGACAGGAACATGCCCTCGGCGCGGACGCCGCTATTTATCGGCGTGATATCCCTGCTGCTGTTGGTTGGGGGCTTCGGCACTTGGTCCGTGGTGACGAATATCGCCGGGGCGATCGTGGCCCACGGCCAGCTCGAAGTGGAGCAGAGCCGGCAGGTCGTGCAGCATCTCGACGGCGGGATCGTCGATGAGGTGCTGGTCGAGGAAGGCGACCTAGTGGAAGCCGGCGAGGTTCTGATCCGTCTGGACCCGACCGACGTTCAGTCCGAGCTTTCCATCGTGGAGGGCCAGCTCCACGAACTCATGGCGCGGGCGAGCCGGATGGCGGCCGAGCGCGATGGCCAGGACAAGCTCACCTTCCCCGAAGAACTGTTGCAAGCCGCCGCCGATGACAGCGAGGTGGCGGAATTGCTGGACGGACAGCAGCGGCTGTTCGAGGCGCGCGCTGCGTCCATGGAGAAGGAGGCGGAGCAGCTTGCGCGCCGCCGCGAGCAAAATGAGTCGCAGATCGTCGGTATCGACGCTCAGAGCGAGGCATTGAACGAGCAACTTGCCTTGATCGACAAGGAACTCACGGACCAGCAGTCGCTGCTCGACCGGGGCCTGGCGCAGGCCGCTCGCGTCCTCGCCTTGCAACGGGAGCGGGCCAGCCTGTCAGGCACGATCGGCGAGCTGACAGCCAGCCGGGCCGAAGCCCTCGGCCGTTCGACCGAGATCGATATCGAGATCCTCAAGCTGGAGACCAGCCGCCGCGAGGAGGCGATCAGCCGCCTGCGCGACCTGCAGTACAATCTGCTGGAGCTGAAGGAACGTCAGCACAGCCTGCGTGCGCAACTCGCCCGGATGGACATCACCGCCCCCGTTGCGGGCATCGTCTATGGCATGACGGTGAACACGCCGCGCTCGGTGGTCCGTCCGGCCGACCCGGTGGCTTATATCGTGCCTCAGGACAGGCCGCTGGTCATCGCGACGCAGATCGAGCCGATTCACGTGGACGAGGTCCATGTGGGGCAGGACGTGATCCTGCGCTTTTCGGCCTTCGCCTCCCGCACGACACCGGAGATGAACGGGCGTGTGGCCAAGGTCTCGGCCGACGCGTTCCGGGACGAGCGGACCATGCGCTCCTACTACCGCGCGGAAATCGAGTTGAACGAGGGGGAGATCGAGAAGCTGGAAGGCCGCGAGATCATCCCGGGGATGCCGGTGGAAGCCTATATCCGCACGGTGGACCGCTCTCCCATGGCCTATCTGCTCAAGCCCTTCACCGATTACTTCAACAAGGCGTTCCGCGAAACCTGACGCCGCCCAGAGGAGCCGACCTATGCCCGGTGCCATCGAATCTCGTCTCGCGCAGCTTGGCGTGACCCTTCCCGACGCGCCGACGCCGGCTGCGAACTACGTGCCTTACATCCGCGTTGGCGGAATGGTCCACGTGTCCGGCCAGATCAGCAGCGCGCCCGATGGCATCATCACCGGCAAGCTGGGCGCCGACATGGATGTCGAGGCTGGTGCGGCGGCGGCACGGTCCTGCGCCATCGCGCTACTGGCGCAGTGCAAGGCGGCCTGCGGCGGGGATATCGACCGGCTGCAACGCGTGGTGAAGCTCACGGGCTTCGTCAACTCCACCGGCGATTTCACCGACCAGCCGAAGGTGATCAACGGGGCATCCGACTTCCTGGTGGAAGTCCTTGGCGATGCCGGGCGCCACGCCCGCTCCGCGGTCTCGGCGGCGTCCCTGCCGTTCGGCGTGGCGGTGGAGATCGAAGCGATTTTCCTCGTCGCCTGACGGTCGCAGCCATGTCCCTCCCCGCGTCCTTCCTTGATCGCCCGATTGCCCACAGGGCCCTTCACGACTTAACCGACGGTCGCCCAGAGAATTCCCGGGCTGCCGTTCGGGCCGCCATCGAAGGCAACTACGGCATCGAGGTCGACCTGCAACTGACGTCTGACGGTCAGGCCGTGGTGTTCCACGACGAGGATCTGGCGCGTCTGACCGGGCAGGCGGGGATGGTGAGAGGGCGGACGGCTGCGGAGCTGTCGCGAATTCCGCTGCTCGGCGGGGACGAGGGTATCCCAACCTTTCGCGAGATTCTCGACCTGGTCGGCGGCCGGGTCCCCCTGCTGGTGGAAATCAAGGATCAGGACGGCGCGCTCGGCCCCGACGTCGGACCGTTGGAGGCTGCGGCGGCTGAGGTGTCGAAGGGATATGCTGGGCCCCTGGCCTTCATGTCGTTCAATCCCCATTCGATGATCGGGCTTGGACGCATTGCGCCCGAGACGGTGCGCGGCCTGACGACCTGCGGTTTCTTTGACGAGGATTGGCCGGACGTCCCCGGCGCTCGCCGGGAGCGGCTGGCGGATATCGCCGATCTGGACGCTGCCGGTGGCTGCTTCATCAGCCATCACGCCACAGACCTGGACAGGCCGGCCGTGCGCAACCTGCGGTCGCGCGGCGTGCCGGTCCTGTGCTGGACGATACGGTCGCCGGAGGAAGAGGCGGCGGCGCGGCTGAACGCCGATAATGTGACCTTCGAGGGGTATCTGGCGGCTTGAACCCCGGCCGACCTGCGCCAACTGTTAGGGTGCGAGCAACCAGAAGGCTTTCATGACAGAGGCGCAAACCGCCATCGAGATCCAGGTTCTTCCGAGCCTCGGCGAGATATCGGCCGCCGAGTGGGACGCCTGTGCCTGCCCCGAAGCCGCCGACGGCTTTCGCCCGAACGATCCGTTCACGACGTATCGTTTCTTGAAGGCGCTAGAAGACAGTGGGTCGGTCGGCCGGGGCACGGGGTGGTTGCCGTCCTACCTCGTCGCCCGCTTCAGCGGCCAGATCATCGCCTGCGCCCCGCTCTACGCCAAGCACCACAGCCAGGGCGAGTACGTCTTCGACCACTCCTGGGCCCATGCCTACGAGAATGCCGGCGGCGCTTATTACCCCAAGTTCCAGATCGCCGTCCCCTTCACGCCTGCCACCGGCCGCCGGTTCCTGATCCGGCCGGGGTTCGAGCAGATCGGTATGGGTGCGCTGGTGCGGGGGGCGGTGCAACTGGCCGCGAACAACGAAGTCTCCTCGCTGCATGCCACCTTCTGCACGCCGAGCGAGGCCGCAGACGGCGAGAAGATGGGACTGATGCACCGCATCGGTCAGCAGTTTCACTGGGAAAACGCCGGGTACGAGACTTTCGACGGCTTTCTCGCGGCGCTCTCCTCCCGCAAACGCAAGAACATCCGCAAAGAGCGTGCGACCGCACAGGCGTTCGGAGGAGACATCAGGTCGCTAACCGGGGACGAAATCGAGCCGCACCATTGGGATGACGTCTGGGCGTTCTACCAGGACACCGGCAGCCGAAAGTGGGGCCGGCCGTACCTGACGCGGGCCTTCTTCGACATTGCCCACGAGACGCTGCGCGACGACATCCTGCTGGTGCTGGCCGAGCGGGAGGGGGGCAACGTGGCCGGCGCCATGAACTTCATCGGGCGGCGGGCGCTTTATGGCCGCTACTGGGGCGCGCTGGACCGCCACCCCTGTCTGCATTTCGAATTATGCTACTATCAGGCCATTGACTACGCGATTGCGCACGGCCTGGAAACGGTGGAGGCGGGGGCGCAGGGCGAGCACAAGCTGGCGCGCGGCTACCTCCCTGTGACGACCCATTCGCTGCACTGGATCGCCGATCCGGGCTTTGCCCGTGCGGTGCGCGAGTTTCTTGAGGCAGAGGCGCGGGTTGTGGACGAGGAGATGGAATTCCTCACCACGTACGGCCCGTTCCGGAAATCCGGGGAGGATCACGATTGACCGAAGACACCATTGACCGCGAGGCCCTTGCGGCACTTCAGGCATCTGGCTGGGCGTTGGAGGAAGGCGGCAAGGCCATCCGCAAGACCTTCGAATTCAAGAACTTCATCGCGGCTTTCGGCTGGATGACCCGCGTTGCCATGCACGCCGAGAAGATGAACCACCATCCCGAATGGTCCAACGTCTACAAGACCGTGTCAGTGCGCTTGACGACGCATGATGCGGGCGGCCTGACCAACCGGGATATCAAGCTGGCGCGTCGGATGAATGCGCTGGCCGGGCCGCGCGATCGGGACGGCTGACGCCCCCACCGATTGCCATTTGCCACCCGACAAGCGTAGGTATCGGCCGGAGCGGAACCGGCCGGTGGAGGAAGTCATGTCAGGCATTGTCGTGGTTGGCGCGGGTCAGGCCGGGGCGGCACTTGTGGCAAAGCTGCGTGCCGAGGGCTTCGCCGGACCGTTGACGCTAATCGGCGAGGAGCCTGTTCCCCCCTACCAGCGGCCTCCCCTGTCCAAGAAATATCTGTTGAAGGAGATGGACCTCGAACGGCTTTTCCTTCGGCCTGAGAGCTTCTACGCCGAGAACGGGATCACCCTGAAAACGGACTGCCGGGTGGACGCCATTGACCCGACCGAGCGCGTGGTTTGGACTGGCGGACAAGCGCTGCACTACGACCAACTCGCGCTGACCACCGGCTCGGTGCCGCGTCCCCTGCCGGCGGCTGTGGGCGGCGACCTCGCGGGCGTGCACGTGGTGCGAACCCTGCGGGACGTCGACCGGATGGAGCCGGACCTTAAGCCCGGGGCCCGGGCGCTCGTGGTGGGCGGCGGGTACATCGGCCTGGAGGCTGCGGCGGTGGCGTGCAAGCTGGGAGTGCAGGTGACGCTGGTTGAAATGGCGGGCCGCATCCTGAACCGGGTGGCCGCGCCGGAGACGTCCGATTACTTCCGAAATCTCCATCGCGCCCATGGGGTGGACCTGCGCGAGGGCGTCGGGCTGGAGCGGCTCACCGGAACCGGCCGGGTCAGCGGCGCGCGCTTGACCGACGGGACGGACCTGCCGGTGGACGTGGTGATCGTCGGCATCGGAATCGCGCCTGCGACGGATCTTGCGGAGGCCGCCGGGCTGAGGCTCGACAATGGGATCGCGGTCGATGCACAGGGGCGCACCTCCGACCCGCAGATCTGGGCGGCGGGCGACTGCGCCTCCTTTCCCTGGCGCGGGAGACGCATCCGGCTCGAAAGTGTGCAGAACGCTATCGACCAGGCGGAACTGGTCGCGGGCAACATGCTCGGCGCGGACGTGCTCTATGACCCGAAGGTGTGGTTCTGGTCCGACCAGTACGACGTAAAGCTGCAGATCGCGGGGCTGAATACCGGCTACGACACTGTGGTCGTTCGGCCGGGGGGACGGGAGAGTTCCGTCTCGCACTGGTACTATGCCGAGGGCGCCCTGCTGGCAGTCGATTCCATGAACGACCCGCGGGCGTACATGGTCGGCAAGCGCCTGATCGACGCCGGGCAGACGGCGGACCCGGCCGCCGTGGCCGATCCGAATACCGATCTGAAAGCGCTTCTGGCCTGATGCGGATCGTCGGCGGGAAAAATCGCGGGCTGGCTCTGGCGGCAATTGGCAAGGGAGACCCCGCCGCCCATTTGCGCCCTACGTCGGACCGCGTGCGCGAGAGCCTGTTCAACTTGCTGGCCCACGCACACGACGATCCGGTTTTAGGTGCACGCGTGCTGGACTTGTTTGCGGGCACCGGTGCACTCGGGCTGGAAGCCCTGTCTCGCGGCGCGACGCAGGTGACGTTTGTCGACGATGGTGGCAAGGCGCGGGCGTTGCTGAGGGACAATATCGAACGAATGCACGCCCAGGGGGTCACGAAGGTGTTCCGCCGCGACGCGACCCGTCTGGGAGCGGTGCGCGGCGCAGCCTTCGACCTGGTTTTCCTAGATCCCCCCTACGGCAAGGGGCTGGGCGCGCGGGCGCTCGCCGCTGCGGCGTCGGGTGGCTGGCTGACGCCGGGGGCGCTCGTCGTCTGGGAGGAAAACGCGCCACAGGATGCGCCGCCCGGTTTCTCGATGCTGGACCGGCGCGCGTATGGGGACACCCACGTCACCATCCTGCGGGCGCCAGAGCCGGATGGCGCCACCGGGCCGGCGTAAGCACGCGCTTATGCGGGGCGCTTTAAACTCCTGTCGGATGGCCCCGGCGGCGCTGAAGGTCCATCTGCCAGAGAGCGCGGGCAGGTCGCCCGGGCCAGTTTTGGCATGGAAGGAAGCCCTGATGTTTCGCACCCTCGCGTTCGCCCTCGCCCTCGGCGGGACCTCCGCTCTGGCCCAGGCGCCGGAGCCCGGCACGTTGGTTGGTCATTCCCTCGCCGATGTCAGCGCCGCCCTGGAAGCTGAGGGATACAGCCTGTCGGACATTCTCAAGCGGCAGTCCGTGCTTCGCGTGACTGCCCTCCGCGACGGTGAGCGCCACGAGTTCCGGATCGCGATGAACAGCGGAAAGGTCCTCTCGCACAAGGTCCTGCCATTGCGGACAACCGCTTCCTCGGTCGCACCTCGACCGGTGAGGACGCATCCGCCGGCGGTTGCGCCAGACTCACAGGAGGTCAGCCTTAAGGACATGCTCGCGCGGGAAGGCTACGACCTGCTGCGGTCCGAACGGGAGGGCGGCACGATAGAAGCCTACGCCCGGCGAGATGGCCGGGTGTGGGAACTCCATATCGACGCCGCTTCCGGCCGAATTCTGAACGCCGACGTGGAAGACTGACGCACAGCGCCCGGCTTCCCGCGACCGAGCGGGGGTTGCCACACGCGCGCCGCAGGCTCATTTTCGGAACGATCCGAAAGAGCGGGAGCCGGGCGAGATGAAGGTGCCTCACCCCTTGGCGCGCCACGGGGAGCGGACGCCGGCCGAACGCCGGCGGGTCGTGGTCCTCACCTGCGTCGTAACCGTGCAGGTTCTGGCCTGCGTGTTCTTCGTTGCGGACGTTCTGACGGATTTTCGCCGGATCGGGGTGAATGCGCATACCAACTACGAGGCCGTGGTTGCTCTCGCTCTGCTTCTGGGCACCGGGTTTGGCGTCCATGAAATTCGCCGCACGCTGCGACGAAATCGCGAGGCGGAGCGTGCGCTGTCCATCGCCTCCGGCGCATTTTCGGAGGTCGTGGAGGGCCGGTTTACGGATTGGGGACTGACGGCCGCGGAATCCGAGGTGGCGCTCTTTGTCCTGAAGGGCCTCCAGACCTCGGAGATCGCCGCGCTTCGAGGCTCGGCTGAAGGCACGGTGCGGGCTCAACTGGCGCGCATCTATGCGAAGTCCGGTAGCCAGAACCGGGCGCAGTTCGTCTCCCAATTCGTGGAGGATCTGCTGGCGGAACCGGTCGTCGGTACGGCTCAGTAGGTCGGGTGGAACTTGCCCGCGGGGGAAAGGGTAAAGATCTCGCACCCGTTCGCCGTCACCCCGATGGAATGCTCGAACTGCGCGGAGAGCGACTTGTCGCGGGTTACGGCCGTCCAGTCGTCCGCGAGCACTTTCGTCTCAGGCCGGCCGAGGTTCACCATCGGCTCGATGGTGAAGAACATGCCTTCCTCCAGGATCGGACCCGTGCCAGGGCGGCCATAGTGCAGCACGTTGGGCGGGGCGTGGAACACCCGGCCGAGGCCATGGCCACAGAAATCGCGCACCACGCTCATCCGGTGCGCCTCGACGAAGGTCTGGATGGCGTGGCCGATGTCGCCGAACGTGTTTCCCGGGCGCACCATTTCGATGCCCTTCATGAGAGAGTCGTGGGTCACCTCCATCAACCGCTCGGCCTTGCGGGAAGGTTTGCCGGCCACGTACATGCGACTGGTGTCCCCGTACCAGCCATCGACGATGACCGTGACGTCGATGTTCAGGATGTCACCGTCATGAAGTTTCTTGCTGCCCGGAATGCCGTGGCAGACGACGTGGTTTACGCTGATGCAGGTTGCGTGCTGATACCCCTTGTAGCCGATGGTTGCCGACGTCGCTCCGGCCTCCTCCACCATGGACTGAACGGCCTGGTCGATCTCGGCGGTGGTCTGGCCTGGATAGACGAGCGGCGCTGCCCGGTCGAGAATATCCGCAGCGAGGCGGCCGGCTGCGTGCATGCCGGCGAAATCCGCCGCTTCGTACAGGCGGATGCCGTCCTTCGTTAAGCGTGTTCGGGTGTCGTCCACGAGGTTCTCTTCGACTTGGTTCGCGATCTGGACGGGAACATAAGCCCCTCGTGCAGGAATTGCCAGAACGCCCCTCAGGCTTGTGGCGAGGGATCCACAGGCAGGGGCGGGCCGATCGAAACCCCGCCCGGGCCGATGGAGGTGCCGTGGCAGATCATCTCCACACCCGCTGCCCGCGCAGCGTCGAAGGCGGCAGCATAGCCGGGGTCCAGGTCGCTCGCCATGCGCAGCCGCGCGCAGTCCGTCCGCTGCACCAGATAGAGCATCACCGCACGCGCCCCCTGTGCTGCCATCTCCGACAGGTCCTCCAGGTGGCGCGCGCCGCGTGTGGTCACGCAGTCGGGAAATTCCGCCCAGTCGTCCGCGCGCCGCAGGTGCACGTTCTTCACCTCCACCCAAGCGTCCGGCAGGCCCGCACCGCTCAGCAAGAAATCCACCCGGCTCGCTCTTCCGTACCGCACCTCAGGCCGAACGGTCGTGTACTCCGCCAGCGTTGGCACCGCGCGCGCCAGCAGAGCCTCCTTCACGACGCGATTCGGCACGGAGGTGTCGATGCCCGCCCAGTGCCCGTCCGGCAGTTCGGTGAGTCTCCAGCCGTAGTTCAGTTTCTTCCGTGGGTCGGTGTTCGGCTCCAGCCAGATCCGGATGTCCGGCTCCTTCAGCCCAAGCATGGCTCCCGGATTGGGACAGTGGACGACGACTTCTTCGCCGCTCTCCTCGAGGACGGCATCGGCGAGAAACCGTTTGTACCGGCGGATCAGCCGGGCGGGAACGAGTGGGGTTTGAAAGCGCATGAACCGGGCCTATACCGCTCCTTGGGCCCGGACAACAGGAGTGAGACGATGAGCAATCCAACGGCGGCCATGCTGGTGATCGGTGACGAGATCCTTTCCGGGCGCACCCGCGATTCCAACATGCACCACCTGGCGGGCGAGTTGACCAAGCGCGGAATCCGCCTGACGGAGGTGCGTGTGGTCCCCGACGATCGGAAGGCGATCATCGACGCCGTCCGGGCGCTGTCGGAGGCCTGCGATTGGGTTTTCACGTCGGGCGGGATCGGGCCGACGCATGACGACATCACCGCCGACTGCATTGCCGAGGCGTTCGGCGTGCCGCTCGATGTCCGGGAGGATGCCCGCGCCTTGCTAGCCGCCCACGCGAGCGCCCGCGGCAACGAGCTGAACGAGGCACGCCTGCGCATGGCCCGCATCCCCGAAGGCGCGACGCTCATCGACAACCCGATCAGCGCCGCCCCCGGTTTCACCCTGAACAACGTTCACGTCATGGCGGGTGTGCCGACGATCTTCGAGGCGATGGTGGCCGGCGTGCTGCCGACCCTTGCTGGGGGGACGCCTTTGCTGTCCCAGTCGCTCACGATTCGCCGCCCGGAGGGGGAGGTGGCGGCGCCGTTGCGGACGCTGGCCGAAGAGTTCGCCGATCTGTCAGTCGGCTCCTACCCTTTCGTGCGGGATGGGGCCTACGGCACCAACATCGTCATTCGCGGTACGGATGCATCTCGGGTCGATGCCGCGATGACCCGCCTCGCCGCGATGTTCCCCGAGGCGACTGCGTGACGCCTCCCGCTTCGTCTGCCCTTTTTTCCGCGCTGGACGCGACCTGGCCCGCGGCGAGCATCGCCGAAGTGCCGGGCTGGTGTGTGCGAGAGGGGAAAGGCGGCGGGAGCCGGGTGTCTGCGGCCACGGCCAAGGTGGGATCGGCGGATATTGCGGAGATGGAGCGGGCGCACACTGCATTCGGCCAGCGTCCGTTGGTTATGGTCCGCTATGGAGAGGACGCGCTCGATGCTCGGCTGGCGGCCGCGGGCTACCGCGTGAAAGATCCCGTCATCGCTCTGGCGTGCCCCGTTGCGGTGCTGGCCGAGGCACCGCCGCCGGTCACCGCCTACCATGTCGCCTGGCCTCCCGTGCAGATCCAGGTGGAGATATGGGAGCAGGGAGGGATCGGGCCTGCCCGGCTTGCGGTGATGGACCGGGTCGTTGGGCCGCGTATCGCGCTGTTGGGCCGTAGTGGAGACCGCCCGGCCGGCACCGCCTTCGCCGCAATCCATGGCAATATCGCGATGGTTCACGCGCTGGAGGTCAGGCGGGACATGCGCCGGAAGGGTGCCGCGCGACACATCATGCAGGCGGCCGCACTCTGGGCGCAAACGCAGGGCGCGACGTGGCTGGCCGTTCTCGTGACGCGTGAGAACGCCCCGGCGAAGGCGCTTTACGCTTCGTTGGGCCTCGGAGCTGTGGAAGAGTACCACTACCGCGAACTATAGACGGCCACCAAGCGTATACAGGACATGAAAAAACACCCCCGAGCACCCCGGCCACGCGCCGCAAGGCCGGGTGGCCTTTGTGCGCTGCTACCGCTCGCCGTGAGCCTCTGGCCGACAGTAGCGGGCGCGGTTGCGCTCGAATTGCCATCTGGCGCCCGCCAGACCGCTTCGGAGTCCGAGCCGGTTGGTCGGGTGATGTTACCGGTTTCCGCCTGGCGCGACGGCGACCTCGAGACGGTGGCGGCGGAGGGGGCGGTTGATCGCACGGCCTGGCAGATCCAATCGGCCGATCTCACCACGATGCAGCTTCTGGCGCCGCTGAGCGCGCAGCTTCTGGATGCGGGGTTCGACGTACTGTTCGAATGCGAGGCCCGCGCCTGTGGCGGGTTCGATTTTCGCTATGCCATGCACGTGCTACCGGAGCCCGCGATGCACGTGGACCTGGGCGACTATCGCTACGCGGCCTTTCGGCATCCGGGGGATGTGGAGGACTACGTGAGCCTGCTGGTCAGCCGCTCCGCAAACCGGGGGTTCGTGCAGATCACACAGGTTGCTCCGACGGGCAGTGCTGAGACTGCGACCGCCACGCCGGGGGAGACGTCCAAAGCGGATACGCCCCTCCGCGTGCCCCCCGCGGCACCCACCACCGGGGGCGTGGTCGCCGCATTGCGGTCCCGGGGGCACACCGTCTTGAGCGACCTCACATTCGGCAGCGGTGCGTCGACCCTGGGCGAAGGTCCGTTCGCATCGCTGGAGGCGCTTGCGGCGTGGTTGCGTGAGAACCCCGACACCCGGATCGCCCTCGTTGGTCACACCGATGCAACCGGCGCGCTGGCGGGCAACATCGCGCTCTCCAAAAAACGGGCCCAAGCCGTCCGGGAGCGGCTCGTCACGGCCTACGGACTGGATGGTGGCAAGATTAGCGCGGAAGGCGTCGGCTATCTCGCGCCGCTGGCCAACAACGCCACCGACGCGGGGCGGAGGTCGAACCGCCGGGTCGAAGCGGTGCTGCTCGAAGGCGGCTGACCCCCAAAGAAAAAAGGCCGGAGCGTGTCACTCCGGCCCTCAAGGTACACAGGGGGAATGTCTTACCAGATGTTCTGGCCCTTCTCGGCAAAGCTGCGCACGAGGAAATCAATGAAGGCGCGGACCTTCGGCTGGGTGAAGCGGCCCGGGGGATAGACGGCATAGATGCCGAGAGGGTCGATCGGCAGATCGGGGATCGCTTCCTCGACCAGCCCCTGCTTCAGCGCGTCGGCATAAAGAAAGCTCGGCAGATACGCGATGCCGAGCCCGGAGATGGCCGCATTCAGAAGCGACTGGCCATCGTTCACCGTCAGCCAACCGGCGGTGCGCACCTGGCGCTTCTCGCCCGATGGCGCGGTCAGCTTCCAGACATTACCGGAGGATTGGTTGGAATAATGCAGCAGCTTGTGCTCATTCAGATCGTCGATCTTTTGCGGGCGGCCGAACTTCTGGAAATAGGACGGGCTCGCGATCATCCGCTTGGACGTTTCCGTCAGCTTGCGGGCGCGGAGCGTGCTGTCCTCCAGCTCGCCGATCCGAATCGCCATGTCGAACCCTTCGCTGATGAGTTCCACGTAGCGGTTGTTCAGCACCATGTTGACCGTGATGTCGGGAAATTCCTGCAGGAATTCGCCGAGGATCGGCGACAGATGATTCACACCGAAATCGGTCGCTACCGAAATGCGCAGAAGGCCGGATGGCGCAGACTGCATGGAGGTGACCAGGGCATCCGCCTCTCCGGCGTCGTTCAGCACCCTGCGAGCGCGGTCGTAATAAGCCAGTCCGATCTCCGTCGGCGAGACCCGCCGCGTTGTCCGGTTTAGAAGGCGCGCGCCAAGCCGCGCTTCCAACGATGAGACGTGCTTGGAAACGGCCGACTTGGAAATGCCCATCTTCTTGGCGGCGTCCGTGAAACCGCCCTGGTCCACGACCGTGGCAAAGGCTTCCATTTCTGTCAGACGATCCATGACGGTCCTCACTCTTCGACTTGCCGCAGGAGGTATCGTCTCGAATTCCGGCAAGACTACGGCGATCAGCCGACAATGTCGGGATTTTCTCCGGCATCGTTGTGACCACGGAAACACTTGCACATTGCTCATTTCCGTCAACTCCCCAGAAATGGGAGCTAATCCGGGTGCTGGCCTGTGACAGAAACGAAATTCGGGCGGTCCGGCGGGCAGTTTGGCCACGGATTGGAAACGCACTTTTACCCGTGTTCAGCCTGCGGCGGAGAGCGCTGCGTTCCATGGGATGGAGCGCGCATCGGGGTTCCGCTCGTGGTCGGCCTGGATCACCGGGCCGCGCAGGAGCAGATTCAGCACGGCGACAAACAGATGACGACGGCCCGTCCCATTCATACCCAACGGCTGAAAGTCCTGCGCGACGGAGAGATAGGAGCCAGCATGCGCCGCCGCGTGTGCCCATTGTCTAAAGCTCCAGGCGCAAATGTAAACCGACTACGGCGCCAGCCGTCAGGGACTCGCGCGGCGGATACCGTCTGCGAATCCCTTTACCACCCGAAAGCCTTCGCTCTCGGACATCGGGTAGGCGGCAAGTTCCCGCAAGGTCGCCGTCACCATGCGGCCGTTCACGGTAAAAATGGCACGCCAGCTCTGCAAACCCATGACCTCGTCGCCGCGCGCGCGCTCCCTTACGTGCAGCAAGTAGGTCTCGTCGCTGTAACGCCGCTCGCCCACCACAACGGAATCCGGGTCGTTACGGCGAGACAGAACGGTACGCCCGATGGCGGACGCAAAGAACTTGTCGAGCCCTTCCTCCGTCGGCACGGCGCCGGTGCCCGCCCCGTCGACACTCGCCGATAACAGGCCCGGTGCTCGGGGAGACGGCGCCGACGGGTCCCCCGTCACCGCGCGGCACGAGGCGAGCAGAACGAAGGAATCCCGGCGTTCGGTGCGGCTCCCGGGGGCGTCGATGCAATAGCCGTCAGGGGCGGCAATCACGACTGCGTTGTCGATGACGGGAAAGCGCCGAAGCGCATCCGGCAGACTGGTGGCTCGGCTGACGGGCGCCTGCAGGGTGCAGGCGCCAAGGACCAAAAGCGCGGCGCCGAAGAGCGCCGCGGGATAGAATGCAGGACTAAAGGTCCATATAGACATGCCGCTCGTACTTGCCACCCGGATGGGTCACGGCCCCGAGCTTCGCCCCACCCACGAGTTGCGCGTATTTCCACAGCGCGCCCGTGGCGTAGATGGTCTCTCGCGGTCCTGCCCAGTTCTTCTTGCGCTCTGCCAGGTCCTCATCGCTCAGCGCGACGGAGATCTCGCCCTTGATGGCGTCGATGGTAATCATGTCGCCGTTCTGCAGCAACGCGATCGGACCGCCATGCGCGGCTTCCGGCCCAACGTGGCCGACGCAGAACCCGCGGGTTGCACCTGAAAAGCGCCCATCGGTGATGAGTGCCACTTTCTTGCCCATTCCCTGTCCGGAGAGCGCGGCGGTGGTGGCCAGCATTTCGCGCATCCCGGGGCCGCCGGCGGGGCCCTCGTTCCGAATCACGATCACTTCGCCTTCCTTGTAGGAGCGCGCCTTGACCGCTTCGAACGCGTCTTCTTCGCACTCGAAAACACGGGCGGGGCCGGTGAAGACGCGCTGTTTGTCTTCCATACCGGCGACCTTCACGATGGCGCCTTCGGGGGCAAGGTTGCCCTTCAACCCCACCACGCCGCCGGTTGGCGACAGTGGCGTCGCAACCGGGTGGATCACGGTGCCGTCAGCCTCGCCCTCGATCCGGTCCAGCGCTTCGCCAATTGTCTCGCCCGAGGCCGTCATGCAGTCCTCGTGGATAAGTCCCGCCTTGCGCAGTTCCTTCATCACGACGGGCACGCCGCCGGCCTCGTAAAGGTCCTTGGCGACGAACTGGCCGCCCGGCTTCAGGTCCACGAAATATGGGGTGTCCTTGAAGATGTCGCAGACGTCGAACAGGTCGAAATCGATCCCCGCCTCGTGCGCGATGGCCGGCAGGTGGAGGCCGGCGTTGGTCGACCCGCCGGTGCAGGCAACGATGCGGGCGGCGTTCTCGAGCGACTTGCGGGTCACGATGTCCCGAGCTCGGATGTTCCGCTCCAGCAGAAGCATCACTGCCTCGCCGGACGCGGTCGCGTACTGGTCGCGGCTCTCATAAGGCGCGGGGGCACCGGAGGAGTTTAGCAGCGCAAGGCCGATGGCCTCGGACACGCAGGCCATGGTGTTCGCGGTGAACTGTCCGCCGCAGGCGCCGGCGGAGGGGCAGGCGACCTTTTCAAGCGCGCGCAGTTCCTCGTCGGTGTTGGCCCCGGCCTGGTGGCGGCCGACCGCCTCGAAGACGTCCTGCACCGTCACGTCCTTGCCCTCGAACCGGCCCGGCATGATCGATCCGCCGTAGATGAAGACGGACGGCACGTTCAGGCGCACCATCGCCATCATCATGCCCGGCAGGGACTTGTCGCATCCGGCGAGCCCGACCAGTGCGTCATAGCCGTGCCCGCGCATGGTCAGCTCGACCGTGTCCGCGATCGCTTCGCGACTGGCGAGGGAGGAGCGCATCCCCTCGTGGCCCATTGCAATGCCGTCGGTCACGGTGATGGTTGTGAATTCCCGCGGTGTGCCGTCGCCTGCTTTCACCCCCAGTTTCACCGCCTGCGCCTGCCGGTTGAGCGAGATGTTGCAGGGCGCCGCCTCGTTCCAGCAGGTCGCCACGCCGACGAACGGCTGCGCGATCTCTTCCTCGGTCAGTCCCATCGCGTAATAGTAGGAGCGATGTGGTGCGCGGGCCGGCCCCTCGGTCACGTGGCGGCTGGGCAGTTTGGACTTGTCGAACGGACGCTTGAGCATGGATCTCCCCTGTCTTGCTTGACCGCTGGCATATCCCCGGGCAGGGCGCGGAGCAAGCGGCTTCGCCCCGCCGTGCAAGGCGCAATTGCGCCCCCGCACGGGAGGCCTTACCTCTTCGGGGGAAAGGGACCGCGATGCGATACCAGCCACATCTCAGTTTCATCGCGCCCGCACGGACGACGGCGGAACTGTGGCGCACGGCCGCCGGCGCCGTGTTGACCCTGGTGGCGGGGATCGCGCTTTACCAACTCGTCTTCGCGATCACCTCGAACGTGATCGGCCCGGAGAAGACACAGGCTCTGATCGATGCGAGCAGCTTCGACAAGGACACGGCGTTCGCGGCGCTCTACGCACTTTTCACCTTCGGTTTCTTTGCGGTCGGGCTTGCGATGGCCGTGCACGGCCTCCATTCGCGCAGTCCGGCGACGCTCTTCGGGCCCTGGGAGGCTGTGGTGTCGGACTTCTTGCGGGTCTTCCTGGCTGTCGGCGGCTTGACGGTGGCTCTGATGGTCGTGCTGCCGCAGGACTACGATCTGGTGCGCAACGAGGGGATGACCCGCGGCCACTGGATCGCGCTTCTTCCTGTCTCCCTCGCCGCCATCCTCGTGCAGGCGGGGACAGAGGAGCTGTTCTTTCGCGGCTATCTGCAGCAGCAACTCGCCGCCCGGTTTCCGAGCGTGCCCGTTTGGCTGGTCGTGCCGTCGCTCGCCTTCGGCCTGATGCACATGATCCCCGGCGAAGCCGGTGCCAACGCATTTGTCTACGCCGTCTGGGCCACCGCCTTCGGCCTCGCCGCAGCGGACCTGACTGCGCGCACCGGGGCCATCGGCGCGGCGCTCGGCCTTCACGTCGTCAACAACATCGCCGCCGTGCTGCTGGTCTCGCTGAGCGGGGCCGGGTCCGGGCTGGCGCTCTACCACATCCCCATGCAGCTCGGCGATCCGCGCATCGGTGCGCTCATCCTGCCGGAGCTTGCCCTTACGCTTTGCAGTTGGCTGGCGGCGCGGCTGGCGCTCAAGGTCTGATTGCCCCGCCGCTCACGCCAAGCTAACACCATCGGGACAGGAGCCCCATTCATGCGCGCACCCGCCTTCGAAGCCTCGCTGGAGGACGCCCGAGACTATCCGCAGCTTTGGCGGCTGCTGCTCGGTCTCATCTTCATTTTTTTCATGTTCCTCTCCATGGCAGCGATGCTGGTCGGCGGCGCGGTGGCGGTGGCCGGAATGATCGACCCCACCTACACAACCCATGTGGTTGCGGCGCTCAACCGGATGCGGGCCGCAGCGCAGGGCTTTGGCGGGGTGGACTCACCACTGGCCGTGCTCCTCCTTCTGACGACGTTCGCCGGACTGTTCGTTGGACCGATGCTCGCGGCGGCGGCCTTTCACTTTCGCGGTCCGGGATCGCTCTTCGGCGATGCCGCCGACTGGGCCGAAGGGTTCTTCACCGCGCTGGCGGTCCTGGTGCCTGTCTACGGCGTGATGATCGCGCTCGGCGTATGGCTGGAGACGCCGACGCCGAACCTTCCGCTCGACCGCTGGCTGATGCTCCTGCCGCTCGCGCTGCCCCTGATCTTCGTGCAGATCGCTGCCGAGGAACTGGTCTTCCGGGGCTACCTCCAGCAACAGCTTGCCGCCCGGTTCAATGCCCGTTGGATCTGGATGGGCATACCCGCGCTGATCTTTGCCAGCCTGCACATCTCCCCGGTCGCGGAGGCGAACCTGATCATCGTCTTGATCTCGGCCCTGATTTTCGGGCTCCTGGCCGCCGACCTGACGGAGCAGACGGGCAGCCTCGGCGCCGCGATGGGCCTGCATTTCGGCAACAACCTCGCCGGGATCCTCGGGCTCGCGACGGCCGACACGATCACCGGACTGGCGCTCTACGTTACGCCCGCGCCAGAGGGCCGCGCTGCCGCGCAAGGCCTGTCGATAGGGATATCGGTCGCGGTGCTGGTGCTCGTCTGGTGGCTGACGCGGCGCCGGCTGACCCGCCGAGCGCAGTAATTGCAATTGCTCTGCAACGCGAATATCTCAGGCCCCGCAACAGGCGTGAAGGACCCTCCATGAACTGGATCTCCAACTACGTTCGGCCCAAGATCAACTCGCTGTTTTCGCGCCGCGAGGTGCCGGAGAACTTGTGGACCAAGTGCCCCGAATGCGGAACCATGCTGTTTCACCGGGAGCTGAAGGAAAACCTGAACGTCTGCAGCAACTGCGATCACCACATGGCGCTGACCCCGCGGGAGCGCTTCGCCAATCTGTTCGATGCGGGCGTCTATACCATCGTCCCCGTCCCCGAACCGGTTTCGGATCCGCTGCAGTTCCGGGATCAGAAACGCTATCCGGATCGGTTGAAGGCAGCGCAGAAGAAAACCGGCGAGCACGAGGCGATGCTGGTGGCCGAAGGCGAAATGGGCCGCACGCCGATCGTGGCCGCAGCCCAGGACTTCACCTTCATGGGCGGTTCCATGGGGATGTACGTCGGCAACGCGATCATCGCCGCCGCCGAGCGTGCGGTGAAGCTGGAACGGCCGTTGATCCTGTTCTCCGCTGCCGGTGGCGCCCGGATGCAGGAGGGCATCCTGAGCCTGATGCAGATGCCCCGCACCACGGTCGCGGTGGAGATGTTGCGCGAGAAGGGCCTGCCCTACATCGTCGTGCTGACCGACCCCACCACCGGCGGTGTCACCGCCAGCTACGCCATGCTGGGCGACATCCACATCGCCGAGCCCAACGCGCTGATCTGTTTCGCGGGGCCGCGGGTGATTGAACAAACCATCCGCGAGAAGCTGCCCGAGGGGTTTCAACGCTCCGAGTACCTGTTGGATCACGGCATGCTCGACCGTGTCGTCGACCGCCGCGCCCTGCGGGAAGAACTGATCACAATCACCCGGCTGCTGCTTGGCCTGCCCCCGGCGGTAAAGGGAGACCTGCCGCCGCCGGCCGATATTGCAATCGCCGCACCGGCCGCCCCAAAGGCGAAGGCCGACGCCCGTGATGGCGCGGGCCCAACCCCGGCGGAGACGGGCGCCCAGCAGTGACCACGACCGGCAGCGACGTGCTGCTTGACCGGCTGACACAGCTCCATTCGTCCGAGATCGACCTCTCGCTCGACCGCACCTGGCGGCTGCTGGGCGCGCTCGGCAATCCGCAGACAAGCTTGCCCCCCGTGGTTCATATCGCAGGGACGAACGGCAAGGGATCGACGCTGGCGATGATCCGGGCCGGGCTCGAACACGCCGGTCTCAGCATCCACGCCTGCACCTCGCCACATCTCGTCCGGTTCCACGAACGCATCCTGCTGGCGGGGCGGGAGGTTTCCGAGTCTGCGCTCTGCGATATCCTCGAGCGCACGCTGGAGGCGAACGGGGGGCAACCGGTGACGTTCTTCGAGGCGACCACCTGCGCGGCGTTTCTCGCCTTCGCCGAAACCCCCGCCGACATGCTGTTGCTGGAAGTCGGTATGGGTGGGCGGATGGACACCACGAACGTCATCGACCGACCCCGGCTGACCGTAATCACGCCCGTCGCCCTGGACCATCAGGCCTTCCTCGGTGACTCCCTGGCTGAGATAGCTGCGGAGAAAGCAGGGATCTTGAAGCGCGGTGTGCCCTGCGTGGTCGGCCGTCAGGAAGAGGCGGCGCTGGATGTGATAGAGGCACAGGCAGCCCGGCTCGGCGCGCCGCTGGTTGCCCAGGGGCAGCACTGGCACGCTTGGGAAGAACACGGCCGGCTGGTGTTTCAGGACGACAGCGGCCTTCTTGATTTGCCTTTGCCCGCACTTGCTGGCCCGCACCAGATCGACAATGCCGGCGCGGCGCTCGCGGTGCTCCGGTTGCTGGGCCGGGGCGAAGACGCCTGCGAAGCAGCGATGACGCACGCGCGTTGGCCCGCCCGGATGCAACGCCTCCGCCGGGGACCGCTCGTGGCGGCCGCGCCGGGAGCGGAGATCTGGCTGGACGGCGGCCATAATGCTCACGCGACATACGCCGTGGCCGCAACCCTCGCCACCCTGCCACACCGTCCCACCCACCTCGTCTTCGCCTTGCTCGCCAACCGCGACCCTGTGGACGTGCTGGCACCGCTCGCTCCACACGCCGCACGCCTGACGGCTGTTCCGATCCCCGGCGAGGCGGGAGCGGCCGACCCCCGAACCCTTGCGGCCGCCGCCGCGTCGTCCGGCATCGCCGCAGGCACGGCACCTGATGTCGGTACCGCGCTCGAATCCATCGTGGCCGAATGCCCGAACGCCCGCATCGTCATCTGCGGCTCCCTCTATCTCGCGGGCCACGTCTTGGCGACCAACACCTAGGGCGGTCCGTCCCGCAATTTCTTGCGTCCGGAAATATCCCCGCCGGAGGTACCGCGTGCGTGAGCGCGCGGCCCGGCCCAACTGGCACATCTTCGATGTGTCAAAGCCTGGCGGGAGGGCTCCCGCCCGGGCCCGGTGCTGCCGCACCTCGTCCGGTTTTGGGGGGGGCGCTTTCGGCGCGCGGTTGCGCTCAGGCCTCGGCGGTGGCGCGCCCCCAGTCGGCCGATTGCATTTCCCGCAGGCGGCTGGCCGTGCGTTCGAACTCGAACGTGCCCTCGCCTTCAAGGTAAAGCAACTCCGGCTCTGCCGCCGCGGAACAGATCAGCCGGACCTTCGCCTCGTAGAGCGCATCGATCAGGGTCACGAAGCGGCGGGCCTCGTTGAAGTTCGACCGGCCGAGGCATGGGATGTCCGTCAGCACCAGAACTTTTGCCACGTCCGCGATGGCGAGGTAGTCCGCGGGCCCAAGCGGATGGCCGCACAGGTCGAAAAACCCGGCCCTCGCGACGCCGTTCCGAAACGCCGGTATTTCGACCGGTCGCGCCTTCACCGTCAGAACCAGGGGCGGTGCGTCGCCGCCCGATAGGTCGTTCCAGATCTCCTGGATCGCCGCCCGCGCGGCGTGGTCATTCGGCGTGAAATAGACCGGCGACCCCGCGAGCCTGTCCTGGCGATAGTCCTTGTCCGACGCCAGTTCGTGCACCACCATCCGCCGTTTGATCATCTCGATGAACGGCAGGAAGAGTTGGCGGTTGAGCCCATCCTTGTAAAGATCGTCCGGCACCCGGTTAGATGTGGTCACAACGACCACGCCCGCAGCAAACAACCGCTCGAACAGGCGCCCGACGATCATCGCATCAGTGATGTCCGTGATTTGCATCTCGTCGAAGCAGAGCAGATCCACGTGCGCGATCACCTCGTCGGCGACGGGCAGAATCGCGTCCTCGACACCCTTCTTTCGTGCCTCGTGCAGGCCTGCGTGGATTTCCTGCATGAAGGCGTGGAAGTGGACCCGCCGCTTGCGCTCCGTGCGCACAGCTTCGAAGAACAGGTCCATTAGCATCGACTTTCCGCGTCCGACGCCACCCCAGAGGTACAACCCGCGCACCGGTTCCGGTTCCGCGGACCGCGACAGCAGACCTCGCAAGCCGCCGCGAGGTCGCGTCGGTTGGCGATGGGCAAGCTCGTAGCGGACGCGCTCAAGCTCCGGCAGCGCGGCGGCTTGAGCCGGGTCGGGCGTCAGCAGCCCCTCGGCGGCACGGGCGTTGTAAATATCGATCATCGTGCGGGTCATCGCAGCGGTTTTAGGCGTGGTGGGGGGGATTGGAAAGCACGGAGCAGGGCCGGGCGCTTCACGGCGGATACTGCCCGCCATCGGCCTTTGATCAGGCGGCGTCCTCCGCTGTGAGCAGCCCCGCCTGCACAAGCCGGTCGGCCCATCCCTGCGGGTCCTCGAACAGGTGCGTCTGCCAGCCTCTGGCCTGTGCTGTCGCGATATTGTCCGGTCGATCGTCGGTGAACAGGATCCGCTCCGGGGCGGTACCACCCTGTTCCTCGACGATCTCGTAGATGCGGGGGGCGGGCTTGATCACGCCGAGATGACCCGAGATATGGCGGGCGTCAAACTCGTTCAGAAAGTCGTAGGCCGACGCGGCGACCTCGAAGCTGCCGATTCCGAAATTGGTCAACGCATGTACCGGCACGCCCTTCGACCGCAGTGCCCGGAGGAGCCGAACGGAGTGGTCGATGGCCGGCGCGGCAATGTCGATCCACCGATCATGCCACAAACGGATCTCATCTCGCCACTCGGGATAGCGCTCTGCGGTGGCGTAGATCGTTTCGCGGAAGTCGCCGCCCCGGTCGACCTCGTCATTCATGCCGTGGAGGTCCACCTGAGCGAACATCGCCTCCCGGCGCTCCGGGCCGATCACGCCGTCGTAGTAGCGTTCGGGTTGCCATTCGATCAGAACGTTGCCGATGTCGAAAATCACAAGGTCCACGGGCATGAGGCCATCTCCGTCAGGGGGTTGCGGCCTACCCACCGCGTTTGCGGGCGCGTGTCAACGCCCGGTCCAGCGCCTGCGCGAACCGGGCGCGGTCCGCCTTGGAGAACGGCCGTCCGCCACCGGGGCGCAACGGATCGGCGCTGCGAAGGTCGGTCATCAGGTTCCGGGTCGCCAGAGCGTTTCCGATGTTCCGGTCCGTCAGTTCCTCGCCGTCCGGCTTCAACACCAGGGCCCCGGCGGTCACGCAATCGGCGGCCAGCGGGATGTCCGCCGTCACCACGATGTCGCCGTCGCTCGCATGTTCGGCGATCCAGCGGTCCGCCACGTCCAGCCCCTCCTCGACGTAGACGACGCGAACCAGCGGATTGTCCGGCGCCCGCAACCCGCCGTTGCAGACCAGAACCATAGGCACACCGTGGCGCGTAGCGGTTCGCTCCGTTTCGACCTTCACCGGGCAGGCATCGGCATCGACGTAGATCGTGGTCACGACAGGGCCAAAGCGTCTGCGTGGAAGGCGACGTGATCGCCCATAAAGGTCGATATGAAGAAGTAGGAGTGATCGTAGCCCTTCTGGATGCGGAACGCGCCCTCCTGCCGCCGTGCGGCCATGGCCTCGGCAAGCACCTCCGGCTTCAGCAGGTCGAGGAACTGGTCGTCGCTGCCCTGATCCACGAGCAGCGGGCCGTCAAAACCCCTGTCCTGCATCAGCAGCACGGAATCATGGGCGGCCCAGGTGCTTTCCTGCTCACCGAGATAAGCCGAGAGCTGTTTGCGGCCCCAGTCGGACTGGCTCGGATGCGCGATCGGAGCGAAGGCGGACGCAGAGGCGAATCGGCCGGGCAAGCCAATGGCGAGCGTCAGCGCGCCGTGCCCGCCCATGGAGTGGCCCGTGATCGCCTGCCTGTCGGCGTCCAGCGGAAATTCGGACACGACGAGGGCAGGAAGCTCCTCAGCCACGTAGTCCCACATGCGGAAATGCGGCTCCCACGGCGACCGGGTGGCGTTGACGTAGAAGCCCGCGCCCTGCCCGAGGTCATAGGCCTCATCATCTGCCACCCCTTCGCCGCGCGGCGACGTGTCCGGGAAGACCAGCGCGAGGCCTGCGTGCGCGGCATGGGCCTGCGCACCGGCCTTCACCATGGCATTCTCGTGGGTGCAGGTCAGGCCGGAGAGGTACCACAGCACGGGCACCGGGCCATGCGCGGCTTGGGGTGGAAGGTAGAGGCCGAATGTCATGGTCGTGCTGCAGCACGCCGATTCGTGACTGTAGACCCCCTGCACCCCGCCGAAACACCGGTTCTCGGAAATCATTTCCATCGTGCCGCCTCCATCTCCGTTTTGACAAGGCCTAGCCGCGGCGACTGGGACGGACAAGGGGGGCAGGTCAGCCGCCGACGAGGGCGATGATGGCGGGCAGGGTCAGGATCGATGCCGCCGTTGACACGAGGATGGCGGTGGAGGCCCTGTGAGGCGCGACGCGGTAGTGCTGCGCGAGCATGTAGACATTGCCGGCAACGGGGAGGGAGGCGGCCGAGATCATGACGCCCGCCGAGAACCGCTCCACATTGAAGATCAGCAGCGCCGCGACGGCCACCGCAAGGGGGTGCAGGATGAGCTTGCACACGGCGAGCCAGGTGGCGACCGTGAGCCGTTCCGCCGTCTTTGAGGCCAGCGAGGCACCGATGGCGAACAAGGCGCCTGGCGTGGCCGCGGACCCGAGGAGCGTCAGGAACTCTTCCATCGGCGCCGGGATCGGCAGCTTCAGCGCCGCCCAAGCAAACCCTGCCACGATGGACACGATCATCGGGTTGGCCAGCAGTCCACGCCCCACCGTGAGCAGCACGCCTGGCGCGATCCGGCCGTCGCGGCTTCCATTGATGATGATGACGATCAGGCTGGAGAACACCATCAGGTCCACCGCCAGCACGAGCATCACCGGGCCGATGGCCGCCTTGCCCAGCAGAAGGGTCAACATCGGTACGCCGAGAAACCCCGTATTCCCGATCACCGCGCATTGTGCCTCCACAGCGCCCTCTGCCGTGGGAAGGCGGCGGACCATGGCGACCACGGTCACCAAGGTGTAAACGACAAGGCTCCCCGCGAGGTACGCTTGGATGAAATTCCAATCCAGCACATCCCCAAGCGACAGGTTGGCGGAAAAGCGGAAGAGCATGGCCGAGAGCGCGAAGAAGAAGACGAATTTCGTCAGCCAGGCGGTGGCCTCTTCCGGAAAGAACCGCGTCCGCCCGGCGCCATAGCCCAAGGCAATCAGGCCGAAGAACGGCAAGGTTTTCAGAAAGATCGGCAGCATCCCTCGCCCCTAGCACGCCATGGTCTCGACGTCATCGGCCACAAGCGCCGGGGCGATCCGCCAAATCTGCAAGGGCGCGGCAGCACGGCACCACCAGCGGGCGCAGGATGGTCGATGGGCATTGTCGGCTTGCCGTAACTGAACTGGACGGTTTATGCTGCGCGACGCTTGGAGGGCTGTCGATGCATGCTATTTCCGACCAGATAAAGCGCGGGCGCAAGTACGATCAGGTGATCGCCGGGGCCCGACAGATCTTCCTTCACGACGGGTTCGAAGGCGCCAGCGTCGACGATATCGCCAAGGCCGCCGGTGTCTCCAAGGCGACGCTCTACAGCTACTTCCCCGATAAGCGGTTACTGTTTCTGGAGGTCGCGACGGCGGGCTGCTGCAGGCAGGCCTACGACGCGGTACAGGAAATCAATGGCGACCGGCCTCCCGCGGAGGTTCTCTACGCCGCCGCTATGGACCTCATGTGCTTCTTCCTGTCGGATTTCGGGCGCGCGATCTATCGGGTGGTTGTCGCGGAGAGTGAGCGCTTCCCCGAACTCGGAAGGGAATACTGGCAGAATGGTCCAGCGCGGGCCCGCGCGGTGCTGATCGGATACTTCCAAAACGCCATCGACCGCGGCGAGCTGGTGATCGCAGATCTGGATCTCGCAGCCGATCAGTTCCTGGAGCTGTGTAAGGTGGACCTGTTCCCGCGGCTCGTCATGGGGCTGGAGCGGGACTATTCCGCCGCCGATCAGAAACGTATCGCGACGGGCGCGGTGGACATGTTCCTGGCTAGGTACGGCACGTGAACCGCCCCCATGTCATTCGACACGGGAGCGGCAATGAGCATGGCGATTATCAGAAGATGAAGTCGCCGGAGTCCAACGTTCCGTCAAACCCCTTGAGGAAGACCGAGGAATCGTCGTTCAGCTCGATGAGCGCCCCGTTCGCACGGTAATCGATCGTCAGATCGCCGAAGCCGTCGGCGGCCCTCATGACAATCTTTTCGTTCCGGCTCTGATCGAAGTCCGTGATGGTGTCGCTACCAAAGTTTGCGCCGATGAAGACAAACTTATCGCGAGCCGCGTTGCCCGTGAAGGTGTTGTCGGCGTTGTCGCCGATGAACAAGTCCCGCTTGCTGGTGCCGATCACGTTTTCGATGTTTCGCACCGTGTCAGTTGAGCCGAACCCGTCTCGGACCACGCCCTTTTTCAAGTTGGCGTTGATGCCGTAGTCGCCACCGTTCTGCGTGTCACGCTGGTAGTTTACCGTATCGATGCCCTTGCGACCGTTAATAATGTCGTTCCCGCCGAGGCCGCCGAACTCGTCGGCGTTAGCGCTGCCTCGGAGAACATCATTGTAGTTAGTCGCAAAAATTTTATCGATGGATACGACAGTGTCAGTTCCTCCGTCCGGACCGATCACCGTGCCGGCGCCGAGGTCGGCCAAGATCCCCGTAGGCGCGACTTGCCGGAAATAGCTCCAGTTGGTGTAGAGGAGAACGTCCGTCCCAAGGCCGCCGTTGTAGGTATCCGACCCGCCGTTGTCGAAAATTTCGTTATAGCTGTACCCAGTAGCACAATTGACGACGTCGTCGCCACTGCCGGTGCGAATGTCGCTCGTCCCGGCCGCATTGAATGTGGACCCTCCAGCCACGAGGTTGTCGAAGGTTCGAGCCGAGAAATCAGTAAAGAAACGTTGGAACGTCGCCGCGTCGATGCCCACGTTGGTCATCGCAACTTCGAGGTCGCCGTCCTTACCATACCATTTGATTGATTCGATCTCGCCGGAAGTGATGACCTGATCGCCGCCGATTTTCGTCGTCTTGAGGTCGTCGGAGAAGGTAATTTTTATTCTCAAAGGAAAATTGCTGCCGGCGCTTTTGCCGTCTTCGTGTCTGAGAACCATCACGCCGGCTTTGACGTCGAAGCGCGCCATGTCATAATTCTCGAATTCCGTATAACCGAAGTGCCGGTCATGCGCCTTGGTAAATCTCACTAGTGCCATTGTCTCTTCCCAGTTTGACCGGAAGCACAGCGCTGTCCGGATACTCGTGTCCTGCGGCGATCATGCCAACAAGACCGCAATCTATCAAAATCCCGTGCATCCGTGGAGTGGTCTCGAACGATTCCCCGATCACATTCATGCCAAATTTTGGACACTTTATGTTCGCAATCCGGAAACAGCCGCGGGTTTCCGCCGACGCCCAGTGTCAATCAAGTCGGCGGACCTGCAATTGGTTCCCGGGGCCACGGCGCGTTTCGAAAAGTTTTATCGACTGGACGAGGTCCGACAGCTTTTTCTTGCCGTAGGTGCGGGTGTCGAAGTCCGGATTCGCGGCAACGACAAACTGGCCGAGCTGGCCCAGCGGGTACCAGTCGTCGTCCTGTTCGATGCCATCCATCGCCTTTACGATCAGGTCGCGTGCCTCGTTCAGCGGCTTCGACTTCGTGTCCGGTTTCTTGTCCGTACTCTTGGCCTCATCGCCGGCCGCGCGGGTGTCGATGTTCTCAAGGTAGATGAAGCGTTTGCACGCTTTCCGGAACGCTTCCGGCGTCTTCCGCTGGCCGATCCCGTAAACGTCCAGCCCCTGTTCGCGGATACGGCTGGCGAGCCGGGTGAAATCGCTGTCGGAGGAGACGAGCATGAAACCGTCGAAACGGCCGGTATGGAGCAGGTCCATCGCATCGATCACCAGTGCGATGTCGGAGGCATTCTTGCCAACGGTGTTTGCCGGCTGGTGGTGGGGAACGAGGCCGAACTCCGCTTGCACCTTGGACCAGCCCTTCATCTGGGACGATGAGAAGTCACCGTAGACCCGGCGGACGGATGCCTCCCCGAAAGCCGCGATTTCGTCGAAGATCGCCTGGGCGAACTGGGGAGAGGTATTGTCGGCGTCTATCAGGACGGCAAGCAGGGGACGTTGCTCGGGCATTGATTCCTTTCGGCCTGTCGGCCTCGTCATGCGGGTGGGCCGATCTGCCCTCTCGCTTTCTTCATTCACGGGAAAAAGGGCGCAAGGCCCCGATTTCAACCTTCAGTACACGACAACCGAGCGAATCGACTCGCCCGCGTGCATCAGGTCGAAACCCTGGTTGATTTCGTCAAGGGACAGGGTGTGCGTGATCATCGGGTCGATCTCGATTTTACCCTGCATGTACCAGTCCACGATCTTTGGCACATCGGTCCGGCCGCGCGCGCCGCCGAAGGCCGTGCCGCGCCAAACCCGCCCCGTCACGAGCTGGAACGGGCGGGTGGAGATCTCGGCGCCGGCGGGCGCGACGCCGATGATGACCGACTCGCCCCACCCCTTGTGGGCCGATTCCAGCGCCGTGCGCATGACGTTCACATTGCCCGTGGCGTCGAAAGTATAATCGGCGCCGCCCTTCGTCAGATCCACGAGGTAGGGGACCAGGTCCCCCTCGACCTCCGCGGGGTTAACGAAGTCGGTCATGCCGAAGTGCTCGGCCATCGCCTTCTTGTCGGGGTTGAGATCAACTCCGACGATCTGGTCGGCCCCGGCGAGTCGCAGCCCCTGGATCACATTGAGACCAATGCCGCCCAACCCGAAGACGATGGCGCGTGCGCCGATCTCGACCTTGGCCGTGTTGATGACCGCGCCGATGCCAGTCGTCACACCGCAGCCAATGTAGCAGATCTTGTCGAACGGCGCGTCGGGGTGAACCTTGGCCAGCGCGATTTCCGGCAGCACCGTATGGTTGGAAAAGGTCGAGCAGCCCATGTAATGCAGGATCGGATCGCCATCGAGCGTGGTGAAGCGCGACGTGCCGTCGGGCATCAGGCCCTGGCCCTGCGTCGAGCGGATTGCCTGACACAGGTTGGTTTTGGGGTTCAGGCAGTACTCGCATTCCCGGCACTCGGGCGTGTAGAGAGGGATCACGTGGTCGCCCGCCTTCACGCTCGTCACGCCCTCACCGACCTCCAGCACCACGCCCGCGCCCTCGTGGCCGAGGATCGCCGGGAAGAGCCCCTCGGGGTCGGCGCCGGAGAGGGTGAATTCGTCGGTGTGGCAAATCCCGGTGGCCTTGATCTCGACCAGAACCTCGCCCGCCTTGGGGCCTTCGAGGTTGACGTCCATGATCTCCAGCGGCTTGCCTGCTTCTATGGCTACTGCGGCACGCGTTTTCATCGGCGCTCCCTCCCGTTAGACTGCGGCCAAACCGTGGGCGATGTGCCCGGATATTGCAACCTGAGAGGACGACATGGGTTTGAAAATTACAGCGCTGACAGTCGGGGTTCTGATGCTGGCCGGGTGCGCCGCGGAGATGAGCGATCCGATCGTGGACCCGGGCTACGCGCCGCCACCGCCAGCCCCCACGGTCGAGCCGATCCAGCCGTCGGCCCCCGTCGCCGTGACGCCCCTGACCGAGGGGGGCGTCGATCCGGCGCTGGAGATGGTGGAGGTCGATCCCTACAACGAGGTTCGCGAAGGCGCGGGTGGGCTGACGGAGCGTCTACCCGATACCTGTCGGCTGGATCAGGTGCAGCAATACCAGGGCCAGAGCGCGGCCGCGGTCGAGGGCGCGGGGCTCGGCATGCCCTATCGCGTGATCGGCCCGTCGGACATCGTCACGCAGGAGTACAATCCGACCCGCGTGAATTTCTTCCTGAACACCGGCGGCACGGTGGATCGCATCTCCTGCGGCTGACGGTGTACCCGGCAGGCTGGGGCCGCATCGTTCCGGCGGCCCGGGCCTGAGTTTAGGGCTGGCCCGCCCAGAGCGCGGTCTGGTCTGACTAGCGCAGTCTGTCGAGGACCAGGGTGGAGGCGTAGCCGTCCGGCAGCATTCCGACCGAGCGTTGGAAGCCGCGGATGGCTGCGATTGTGTTCGGGCCGATGCGGCCGTCGATGCCTTGCGTGTCGTAGCCCGCGGCCGTCAGCCGCTCCTGCATCTCGACCCGCTCGTCGCGCACGAGCGCCCTCAGGTCACGTGGCCATTCGCTGCGGATTGCCGGCCCTCCGCGGATCCGGTCCGCCAGATGGCCAACGCCGATGACATAGGCATCGGCCGCGTTGTACCGCTCCAGGACCTTGAAATTGCGGAAGACCATGAACGCGGCGCCACCGGCGCCCGCTGGCAGGATGATGGAGGCCTCGCCGTGGTCCGACACGGCCGCGCCGTGAACGTCCCTCACCCCGAGCGCATTCCAGTCATCCGCCCCCTTCTTCACCGAACGCCCGGTCAGCGCGACGTCGAACTCATCCGGCAGGATCACCTCCATGCCCCAGGGCTGGCCTTCGACCCATCCAGCCTCCGCGAGGTAGGCGGCGGTGGAGGCGAGCGCGTCCGTCGGATCGTCCGACCAGATGTCCCGCCGGCCGTCGCCGTCGAAATCGACTGCATGGGCGAGGTAGGATGTGGGGATGAACTGTGTGTGGCCCATGGCGCCGGCCCAGCTTCCGGTCATTTTCTCCGGCGCCACGTCGCCGCTTTCAAGGATCTGGAGCGCCGCGATAAGCTGGCCTTCGAAGAACGCGCCGCGCCGACCGTCGTAGGCCAACGTCGCCAGCGCCTGGATCACGTTCTCCGTTCCTCGGAAGCCGCCATAGGCGCTTTCCATCCCCCAGATGGCTGTGACGATCTCGGCGGGAACGTGATAGGTGTCCTCGATCCGGCTCAATAGCGCGGCGTTCTCCATGAGCGCCGTCTGTCCATGGGCCACCCGTTCGTCCGAGGCGGCCCGGTCGAGGTAGTCCCAGATCGTGCGGGTAAACTCGGATTGGTTGCTGTCCCGCGCAATCACGTCGGCGTCGTACGTGATGCTCGCAAACGCGCGGTCCAGGGTCTCGGCGGATATCCCCGCGTAGGCGGCCCGCGCCCGGAACCCGGTGATCCATTCCGCAAACCCGATGTTGGACACCCGCACCTCCGTCGATGTGGCGACCGCCATTGCCACGGCCGGGCGCGCCTCCGGCCGGAGGGATCGTTTTACGGCACTGTCTTCTCCCGCACAAACCGCAGGTGCAGCAACGGCGACCGCCGCTGCCAGCAAACTGACATAGCCCTTCATGTCGTGGCTCCTGCTCGTCAGCCTCTTGTTTTGCAGGAGTGTAACCGCGCATCGGCTCCCGACAAAGGAATTTCGATGCGTCGGTTGAATTGTCTTGAGCGGGCGCTAACGGCGCTTGCGGGTGACCTTGCGCTTGCTCCGGGACGGGCCGCCACCGCTGGACGCCTTGCGGCTGGCCTTTTTCTCCACCGCCCGCGACCGTTCCTTGGCCTTCCCGGGCATCCGCCGGACGGGTTTCCCGCGGCTGCGCGGCGCGTTGGCGGGCGCGATCTGCTCGCCCTCGATTTCCAGCAGCTCCAGCATCAGGCCGCCGGTGACCGGCACGGCTTCGGAGAGCCGGACCCGCACCCGCTGGCCGAGCGAGATCACGCGACCGCTGTCGGACCCCATCAGGGTCTGCGCCTCGCGGTCGTAGTGGAAGAACTCGTTGCCGAGCGACCTGATGGGGATCAGGCCGTCGGCGCCGGTCTCGTCGAGTTTCACGAACACGCCGAACCGGGCGATGCCGGAAATCCGGCCCGCGAACTCGTTGCCGACCCGCTCGGACAGGTAGGCGGCCAGGTAGCGGTCCGTGGTGTCCCGCTCGGCAGACATGGAGCGGCGCTCGGTTTCCGAGATGTGCTCCGCGGTGGCCTCCAGACTTTCGATATCGTCGGGAGAGAGGCCATCCTTGCCCCAGCCATGGGCCGAGATCAGCCCCCGGTGGACGATGAGGTCCGAATAGCGGCGGATCGGGGAGGTGAAATGGGCATAGGTCTTCAGCGCAAGACCGAAGTGACCGAAGTTCTCCGGGTTGTAATAGGCCTGCGTCATCGACCGCAGCGTCGTGAGGTTAATCATCTCCGCCAGGTCCGACCCCGCGGCGTCGCTCAACAGCTTGTTGAGGTGGCGCGTGTGCAGCACCTGCCCCTTGGCGAGGGTGAACCCGCTCGCGGCGGCCGTCTCCCGCAGGGCGTCCAGCTTTTCCGGGCTCGGCTCCTCGTGCACGCGGAAGACGAGGGGCGTGCGTTTGTGGCTCAGCGTCTCCCCGGCGGCAACGTTGGCCAGAACCATGAACTCTTCGATCAGCCGGTGTGTCGTCAGGCGGTCCCGGAAGTTGACCGAGAGCACCTCACCCTTGTCGGAGAGAACGATCCTGCGCTCCGGCAGGTCCAGATCGAGCGGCTGCCGGAGCTCGCGTGCGCGGGCGGCGGAGAGGTAGGCGGCGTGCAGCGGCTTCAGCACGTCCTCGAGAAGCGGTCCGCATTTGTCGTTGGGATTGCCGTCGAGCGCCTGCTGTACCTCCTCGTAGTTCAGCGAGGCGATGGAGCGCATTAGGCCGCGGTGGAAGCTGTGACCGATCTTGTCTCCGCGTTCGTTCAGGCGCATGCGCACGGCAATGCAGGCGCGCGGAACGCCTTCGTGCAGCGAGCAGAGATCGCCGGAGAGTCGGTCAGGCAGCATCGGGACCACCCGGTCGGGGAAATAGGTGGAGTTGCCGCGCAGCCGCGCTTCGGCATCCAGGGCCGAGCCGGGTGTGACGTAGTGGGCAACGTCGGCGATGGCGACCCAGACGACGTGGCCGCCCGGGTTCTTCGGGTCGTCGTCGGCGTGGGCATAGACGGCGTCGTCGTGATCGCGCGCGTCCGCCGGGTCGATGGTCACCAGCGGCAGATTGCGCAGATCCTCGCGGCCCTTGAGGCCGGCGGGCTTCATCCGGTCGGCCTCCGCGATCACCCGGTCGGGGAAATCGTCGGGGATGCCATGTTGGTGGATCGCGATGAGCGAAACGGCCTTCGGTGCGGAGGGGTCGCCAAGCCGCTCGATGATCCGTGCCGTCGGCAGGCCGAGCTTGCCGCGCGGACTGGCCTGTTCGGCCTCCACGAGTTCACCGTCCTTCGCCCCGTGCGTGGCGCCGGCGGGCACATGCCACTCCCTGTCTGCCCCCTTGTCGATCGGCGTGATTCGCCCGCCTTCCGTGCGCTTGCGGAAGACGCCGAGGATCTTGTGCGGGTTGTGACCGATGCGGCGGATCAGGCGGGCTTCGTACTGGTGGGTGTCGGCACGTACCTCGGTCATGCGGCCCAGAATACGATCGCCGTCGCCAATGGCCGGGTCGGCCTCGCGTGGGACATAGAGGACGCGCGGCTCCGGCCCCTCGCCATGCCATTCCAACGGCTTGGCGAACAGATCGCCATTGGCATCGGGGGCCAACACTTGCAGCACGGTAACGGGCGGCAGTTTTTCCGGGTCCCGGTAGTGTCTGCGTTCCTTCTGCAGATGCCCTTCCGCTTCCAGCTCCTTCAGCAGGCGCTTGAGATCGATCCGCGCCGCGCCCTTGACCCCGAAGGCCTTCGCAATGTCACGCTTGGAGGTTTGCGTCGGGTGTTCGACGATCCAGTCGAGCACCTGAGCCTTGGTGGGAAGCTCTGCCATGAGCGCGAGGTAGCATGGGGACCGGGGGCTGTCACCTGTGGAAAGGAGGGGAGCCGTCGGGCAGAGCCCGAACGGCGGAGGCGCCGCTGCGCGGCGGCGAATTTTCGGGCGAAAATTCGGGCCTCCGGCGGGGGTATTTGGACCAACAAGAAGATCGGGGGGTGACTCGACTCCGGGGGGATGTGCGGTAGAGTATGCAGAACAAAAATAGAACATTGAATTTGATTCCCGGGGTGCTCCATGTCGTCCGTCCGGCGCATTCTGTCGCTGTGGTTTCCACGTCTGTGTGCGGAGGGGATCTTGCGGGCCGAGGGGAGTGCCCCCAGTGGACCCTTTGCCGTGGTTCGCAACAGCGGCAACATGCAGGTTCTTGTATCGCTGGATATAGCGGCCTCGCGGGCCGGGCTGAGGCCGGGGCAGCCGTTGCGCGATGCGCGGGCGATGTGTCCGGAACTGGTGACGCGGTTTTCCAACCCTCAGTCGGAGGCGGCGTTCCTGACGGTTCTGCGACGCTGGGCGGGGAAGTTCTCGCCCTGGGTGTCGGAGCTGCCGCCGGACGGGTTGATGGCGGACCTGACGGGGTGTGCGCATCTCTTCGGGGGGGAGGCGGCGTTGCTGGAGCAGATCGAAGGGGAGTGCGCGGCGCTTGGCCTGAGCGTGTGCGCCGGGATCGCCGATACGGTCGGCGCGGCCTGGGCGTTGGCGCGGTATGCCGGGCAGGGGGCGGAGGCGGTCCGGTCCGGCGATGCGATCGATCAGGAGGCGCGGGCGACGCGCTCGCGGGCGGGAAAGCGGCGCCATTGGGAGCGCGGCGGCGCGGCCCCCGTTCACCCGGGCGGGGGTGCGGCGGGACGGATCGCGGCACCGGGCCAGATGCACAGCGCGCTCGCGCCGCTGCCGGTGGCGGCGCTCCGGCTTCCGCCCGAGATGGTGGCGCAGCTCGGGCGGCTGGGGCTGAGGCGGATCGACGAGTTGGCCGGGCAGCCGCGTGGGGCGCTGGCGCGACGGTTCGGCACGGAGCTGGTGCTGCGGCTCGACCAGGCGTTGGGACTGGTGCCGGAACCGGTTTCGCCGGCGAAGCCGTTGGCGCATTTTGCCGTGCGCCTGACCCTGCCCGAGCCCATCGGCCTGTTGGACGACATCCGTGCCGGTCTGGACCGGCTGTTGCCGGCGCTCGCGCAGCGGCTGAGGGAGAAGGGGCGGGGCGCGCGGCGGGTGCGGTTGCAGGTGTTCCGCTGCGATCACACGATGCAGCAGGTGGAGGTCGGGCTGGCGCGGCCCTCCGCGCAGACGGACCGGCTCCGGCCGCTGCTGCTGATGAAGCTCGACGAGATCGATGCCGGTCCCGGCATCGACGTGCTGCGGCTGGAGGCGCATGTGACCGAACCGGTTCACGCCACACAGCACCGGGGCCACCTGGGCGCTGCCGCCGACGGGGCGACACGGATGCAGCGGGGCGGTGGCGCGGCGCTGGACGACCTGATCGGCAAGCTCGGTGCGCGGGTCGGGCTGGAGGCGATCACCCGGCTGCATCCGGCCGACAGCCATATCCCGGAGAAGGCAACCAAGGTGCTGGCCGCCGCCTGGTCGGAGCCGGCGCAGGACTGGCCCACGCATTCGGCCTCGCCGCGGCCTCTGCTGCTCTTCCGCCCGGAACCGGTCCACGTGGAGGGGGAGGCCGCGATGCCGCCGCGTCCGCCTGCGCGATTCCGTTGGCGGCGGCGGGAGCTGGTGGTGAGCGGCGCTACAGGCCCGGAACGGATCGCGCCGGAATGGTGGCTGGAAGAGCCGGAATGGCGCTCCGGTGTCCGCGACTACTGGCGCGTGGAGGTGGAGGGCGGCGAGCGGCTGTGGCTCTTTTACGCCCATGGGGCGGCGCTGTCGGCGGGATGGTTCTGCCACGGGCGTTTTGCGTGACATGGCTCGCAACATCCCCCTTGCTCCCCGGGCGCCACTGGTCAACTCTCCGCCCGCGATGAGTGGCGGTGCCGACCGTTCCCAAGGCGACTGGAGCCCGAGACAATGCCCTGTGGCGCAGATTCCCACACCTATAGGCGCTATTCCGAGGCGCTGTACGACGCGCTGCGGGAAGATCCCTTCTACGCGACCCTCGAACGTCGCGCTCCGGACCCGGAAACCTCACGCGACACCATGCTCGCCTATTACGACCACTCGATTTTGGAGGCGGAGACCTATGGACGGCTCGTCCTTCCGCAAGACGGGACGTTCGGCGCCTCGGTATGGTCTGTCCCGCTCGACTCGGCCCGGGCGCGGCAGAAGTCCCTATGCAAGCACGAGGCCATCGGGCGGGAGATGGGCGAGGCTTGCCTGCAGGCCTATGAAACCATGTGCGACTTCATGGCGGACGCAACAGGACCGCTGGTTTCCGAGCGAGATTGGTACCTGTCCATCGTCGGCCTTCGGCCAAAATTCCAGGGGCAGGGACGGGGGGCCGACCTGATACGGCCGGTTCTGGAGGACGCCGACCGGGCGAGCGTCGCCACCTATCTGGAGACCTTCACCCCGGCGAACATGTCCTTCTACGCCCGCCTGGGATACGAAGCGTCGGGTTGTTTCCGCGAACCCTTGACGGACCGTGACTACTGGGTGATGCGCCGCCAGCCGAGGGCAGACGGCTGAAGCGGCTACATCTGGTCGGCCGGCTCTGCTGCGCCAACGATGGGCCCGAGCGGGAACCCCGCATCCGACCGTCCAAGCGATGGAGCGTAGAGGCGCGAGACCTTTCCATCGAAGTAGAGCGCGTTCGGCGTTTTCAGGACGTCCCGGAAGAAACTGCCGAAACTGTGGAAGTTCACCCGGTTCTCCGAAATGACGAAATGCACCGTCACGCCGTCCGGGGCGACGCCAACGCCATTGCGAATGTAGCGGCTGTCGCTGTGCACCAGGAAACGCGGATGCAGCTTGCCGTCGATCACGAGCATCGGGCCCGACTGGGTGGCGTAGCGGCATTTGGGCGGGGACTCAGCGTAGCGGCGGCTCTCGATCACCGCGGCCGTGCCGTCGCCGATGCAAAAGACGCCGTTGGGCAGAAGGCCGAAGTTGCCCGGACCGTCGCTGGTAACGAGCGGGCCGCGCTGTTTGCCGTTCTCGAGATAGAGGCCCACCGGACGGCGGTCCTCGTGGTACATGCCGCCGTTCATCGCGAAGGCGAGACGCTTGCCCTCCGCGCCAAGAGCGGAATCGATCGCGGTGAACCCACCGTAGAGGCGATCGTCCGGATCGCTGTGCCAGAGACGGATATCGTCGCGGTCCGCGCGCAGCGTGCAGACGGTGTAGGCATCGCCCGCGTGGGACATCTGGCGGCACTCGGGGGCGGCCGCCGCCGCCAGTGGCAGGAGCAGCGACAGCAGCGCGAGCACCGGCGCCCTTAGCCACGCGGCCGCGCGCAAGCCCCCCACAAGGGCCCCAAAGTCAGAGTTCATCGTCGTCCTCATGCGTGGTCGCGATATCCCGCTGGACGCGTTCTTCAGAGAACAGCCTGCGCGTCGCGTCCATCCGGTCGAAGGTGTCGTCCAGCACGAACCGCAACTGCGGGGAATACTTGAGCGCCAGACCCTTGGCCACCATCCGGCGCAGTTCCGCCCGGTTGCGGTTGAGCGCCTCGAGCGCCTCCTCCGCCTTGTCCCCGCCGAGCGGCAGAACATAGGCGGTCGCGACCTTGAGATCGGGCGATGTGCGCACCTCACCCACCGTGATCGACATCCGGTTGAGGTCGGGGTCGTGCACGTCACCATGCATCAGCACATCGGACAGGCGGCGGCGGATCAGTTCGCCCACGCGCAACTGCCGCTGAGACGGGCCGGGACCGGTATGAAACTTGTTCTTTGCCATGACTTTCACCTAGGGCGACGGCGGGGAATGCGCAAGCGGGGCTTTGCCTGCGCCGGCGGCCTCGGGTAGGAGGGGGCAAAGAAAGCGGAGACAGGCGGATGAGCGAGACACCGGGGATCGTGGTCATGGGGGCATCGGGCCGGATGGGCCAGATGTTGGTGCGCGAGGTGCAGGCGCATCCGCGAATGCGGCTGGTGGGCGCGGTGGAGCGGCCGGGTCATGACTGGATCGGGCAGGACCTCGGAACGGCAATGAACGGGCCGGCCACCGGCCTGCGTGTGACCGACGACCCGCTGGAGGCCATTGCTCACGCACAAGGCGTGATCGACTTCACCACGCCGGAGACGACGGTGGAACTCTCGACGCTGACCGCACAGGCGCGGGCGGTCCACGTGATCGGGACGACGGGCCTTTCCGACGCGGACATTGAAAAGCTCGACGCCGCCGCTCGCCATGCGGTGATCGTGCGGGCGGGGAACATGAGCCTCGGCGTGAACCTTCTCACGCAGCTGACCCGGCAGGTCGCGGCGGCGCTGGATGCGGACTTCGATATCGAGGTGGTGGAGGCGCATCACCGCCACAAGGTCGACGCCCCCTCCGGCACCGCGCTGATGTTGGGAGAGGCGGCAGCCGCGGGCCGCGGCTTGGACTTCCGGGAGGCCTACGTCGCCGCTCGGGACGGTATCACCGGCGCACGAGCGCCCGGAACCATTGGCTTCTCGGCCATCCGTGGCGGCGACATCGTCGGCGAGCACGACGTGATTTTTGCCGGCGCAGGCGAGCGGATCGTGCTGCGGCACGTGGCGAGCGACCGGGCGATCTTTGCCCGGGGCGCGCTCAAGGCTGCGCTCTGGGGGCAGGACAGGATGCCCGGTCACTATTCCATGCTGGACGTTCTGGGCCTCTGACCCACGCGTTGCCTCAGCGGCGGCGCTTCCGCAGGCGGCGCGCGTTGCTGCGGGTCTTGCTTTCATAGGGCCGGATGGAGGCAAGCGCCGCGGCGGCCGCGCCGTTCGTCCCGGCGGCGGCCACAGCCGCCCTTTCCGCTGCCTTGGCGAAGGCCGCCGGCTTCTCGAAGACCATTCGCGCGGCCTCCGTGGAGGACATGGTACCAAGCGACATCATCATGCTGCGCGTCCAGATCACCTCGGCGGCCGAAAGCCACATCCGGGTATAGGCAAGCTGGGTCTGCTGCCAGGTCTGCATGGCCTTGTTAAAGGCAGAGGGATTGAACATGGATCTTCCTGTCAAAAGAGAAAGCGCCGGGCAAAACGGCGCGGGAATAATCTGTAATCGTCTGGCCGCAGAGAATGTGCGGGCCGCGCAGGCGGATCAGAAATCGATCGCCAACCCCTTCTTCTCCCAGTCGCCGTAGCGGACCGGTTCCAGCCCCTCGCGGCGCCCGCCGAGTTCGGCTGGCGTGTTCCGCGCCTCGGCCTCGGCCTTCGCACGTCGTTCGGCAGCTTCTGCCAGGGCGCGCCGTGCGGCGGGCGGCAGATCCTCGCGGGCTTCGGGCGTCTCGTCTGACATGGTCTCTTCCTTGTCGTTGACCACCGCTTGATATACGCCCTGCGAACCGAAAGACAATGGAGAGGGGCGTCCATATGGGCCAGGGCCAGACCGGTGGAACGGCGGCGCGTCGACTGGCGCTGCAGTTGGTCGAGGGGGTCTGGCAGGACAGGCTGACGTTGGCCGAGATGGAGGCGCACCCGCATTTTGCCGGCGCGCCGGCCGAGGTGCGGGCGCGGGCCGGGCGGCTTGCGCGCGCCACGCTGCGGCAGGCCGGGCGGGCCGATGCGGCGATGAAACCCTGGTTGAAGCGCAGTCCCAAACCGGCGGTGCGGGCTCTGCTTCGGCTCGCGACGGTGGAACTGATGTCCGACGGAGCCGCCGCCCACGGCGTGGTCAATGCCGCGGTGACCCTCGCGCGAGAGGAGCACGCGCCGTCCGCTCCCATGGTGAACGCCGTCCTGCGCCGTGTCGCGGAGGACGGCAGAGAGGCCTGGGAGGCGGCGCACCCGCAGCGGTTGCCGAACTGGCTGCGCGGTCGGCTGTCTGGCGCCTATGGCAATGCCCGTGTGGCACGGATGGAAGCGGTGTTCGAAGGAACGTCCCCGCTCGACATCACGCCCCGGTTGGCCGACCCGGCATTGGCCGAGGCACTCCGCGGCACCCCTCTGCCCACCGGCTCGATCCGTCTGGAACGGGCGGGGCAGGTTTCGGCGCTGCCCGGCTATGCCTCCGGCGACTGGTGGGTGCAGGACGCGGCAGCGGCGCTTCCGGCGCGCGTATTGGCGGCAAAGCCGGGGGAACGGGTGCTGGACCTGTGCGCCGCGCCCGGGGGCAAGACGCTGCAGCTCGCAGCGGAAGGGGCGGAGGTGACGGCGCTCGATGTGTCGGAGAGCCGGCTGGAACGGCTGCGTGACAACCTTACCCGCACGGGCCTGCGGGCCGAGGTCGTAGTCGCCGATGCACTGGAATGGAAGCCGCCCGCGCCGTTCGATGCGATCCTGCTCGATGGGCCCTGCACGGCCACCGGCACGATCCGGCGGCACCCGGACCTCCCCTTCGTGAAGGATGCCGCCGATATTCGGTCCATGGTGGACCTTCAGTCCGCGATGATCGACCGTGCGGCCGACATGCTGGTCAGTGGCGGACGTCTCGTGTTCTGTACCTGCTCGCTGTTGCCGGAGGAGGGGGAGGGTCAGCTTGAGGGGCTCCTACAGCGCCGGGATGACCTGCACCCGGACCCGGAAGCCGTTGCGCGGCTGCCGGGGCTGGAGGAGGCGTGGATCGCCGGTCCGGGCGCGCTTCGTCTGACGCCAGACATGTGGCCGGAACGCGGCGGTCTGGATGGGTTTTTCATCGCGGCCTTGCGCAAGGCCTGACACCGCCCCGGCGGGGCCATAGAATCACTCGCGGTGGCGCAATTCGCGAAATGGGGGCCGATCCCGAACCGATGATACAGGTCGAAGGGACACCGAGCTGGCAGGAACGGCGCGTGCGGCTGATGAACCGCTGGCACGCACGGCGGGCGGCGCATGCGCGGCCCGCGACGGGCTTCGTTTCGCGTCCGGAACCGCGCACCATCGGCACCCTGTCGCGCGGGCGGCAGTTTGTGGCGGGCAATTTCCTGTTTGCGGGGCACCTCGTCGAAGCGCCCGACACCATGATCTGGGACATCGCGATGCCCTCGCCCCGGTTCGAGGAGGAGGTGCATGGCTTTCGCTGGCTGGATGACCTCGCCGCGGTCGGCACTACCGCCGCGCGGCAACGGGCGCAGGCGTGGACCTGGGGCTGGATCGACCGGTTCGGCCGCGGCACCGGCGCAGGCTGGCAGCCCGGGCTCACCGGACGCAGGCTGATCCGCTGGATCAACCACGCGATCTTTCTGCTCCATGGACGGGACAGCGCATCCTCGCAGGCGTTTTTCTCGTCCCTCGGCGCGCAGACAATTTATCTCGGGCGCCGCTGGCAGAACGCACCGCCGGGAATGGCGCGGTTCGAGGCGCTGACCGGGCTGATTTATGCCGGTCTCGCGCTGACCGGCATGGAAGGGCACGTCGAGCCGGCGGTCAAGGCGCTGGCGCGGGAATGCGTGAGGGAGATTGACGCCGGGGGCGGGTTACCCACCCGGAACCCGGAGGAATTGCTGGAAGTCTTCACCTTGCTGATCTGGGCCGCCCAGGCGCTGATCGAGACGGGCCATGACCCAGAACCCGAGCACGAGGATGCGATCGTGCGCATCGCGCCAACGCTTCGTGCGCTCCGCCATGCCGACGGTGGGCTGGCGCGCTTCCACGGCGGGGGGCGGGGCGTGGACGGCTGGCTCGACCATGCGCTCGGGGCGTCGGGAATCCGTCCGGAGCACCAGAACGGACTGGCGATGGGCTTTGCCCGCCTGGCGGGCGGGCGCACAACGGTGATCGTGGACGCGGCCCTGCCGCCCTCCGGCGACGCGTCGATCAACGCCCACGCTTCGACGCTCGCCTTCGAGCTGACCTCAGGGCGCCGCCCGGTTGTGGTGAACTGCGGCCCTGGCGCGACCTTCGGCGAGACGTGGCGGCGGGCGGGGCGTGCGACGCCCAGCCATTCGACCCTTGGCATCGACGGCTTCTCCTCTTCGCGCCTCGGTGTGGTCGGGCTCGGGCGCGGCCGGCGGGGCGAAGTTCTGTACGACATTCCGCGCGACGTCCGCGCCCAGCCGTCATCCGGCCCGCGCGCCGTGCGCCTGCTGGTGGGTCATGACGGATACGCAGCCACGCATGGCCTCACGCATGTGCGGCAACTGACGCTCTCCCGCGACGGGCGGGAGCTGACCGGCGAGGATACGCTGGGCGCGCTGACCGAGGTGGACCGCAAGACGTTGCAACGGCGCATGGCCGGGGCGCAGTTCCACGGTGTCGCCTTCTCGATTCGCTTCCACCTCCACCCAGACGTCGACGCGACCCTCGACATGGGCGGGCACGCGGTGTCTCTCACGCTGAAGAGCGGCGAGATCTGGGTGTTCCGCCATGGCGGCCCGGGGCGGCTGGCTCTGGAGCCGAGCGTTTACCTCGAACCGGGCCGGCTGAAGCCGCGTGCGACCCGGCAAATCGTTCTTTCGGGGCGGGTCGTGGAATCTGCCTGTCAGATGAACTGGACCTTGGCGAAGGCTCAGGATACCCCGCAGGCCATCAGAGACGTCGTGCAATTCGCCGACGATGACCTGTAGACCGACCGAGGAACGCTGCCAATGTCCGAGCCCCGCCCCATCCGCCGTGCCCTTTTGTCCGTTTCCGACAAGGAGGGCCTCGTCGACCTCGGCCGCGCGTTGGCCTCCCGTGGCGTCGAGCTGCTGTCGACCGGCGGAACGGCCCATACCCTGCGGCAGGCAGGGTTGGAGGTGATCGACGTCGCCGAGGTGACCGGCTTTCCGGAGATGATGGACGGCCGCGTGAAAACCCTGCACCCGAGGGTCCACGGCGGGTTGCTCGCACTGCGGGACAATGATGCGCACGTTGCCGCCATGACCGAGCACGGCATCGGGGAAATCGACCTGCTGGTAGTGAACCTTTACCCCTTCGAGGCAACCGTGGCAAAGGGCGCGGACTACGACACCTGTATCGAGAACATCGACATCGGCGGCCCGGCGATGATCCGCGCGGCGGCCAAGAACCATGCGTTCGTGACCGTCGTCGTGGACGTGCAGGATTACGAGAAGCTGCTGGGCGACATGGACCAGCACGACGGCGCGACCTGTGCCAAGTTCCGCAAGAAGCTGTCGCAGATCGCCTACGCCCGCACGGCCGCCTACGATGCAGCCGTCTCGACCTGGATGGCCGAGGCGATCGGGGTGGAGACGCCCCGCCGCCGGGCCGTGGCAGGCATGTTGGCGCAAACCATGCGCTACGGTGAGAACCCGCACCAGAAGGCGGCCTTCTACAAGGACGGCTCCACCCGCCCCGGTGTCGCCACGGCACGCCAGCTCCAGGGCAAGGAGCTGAGCTATAACAACATCAACGACACGGACGCGGCGTTCGAACTGGTGGCCGAGTTCGACCCCGCCAACGGCCCCGCCTGCGCTATCATCAAACACGCCAACCCCTGTGGCGTGGCCCGTGGGGAGACGCTGACGGAGGCCTATTCGCGGGCTTTCGACTGCGACCGCACCTCGGCCTTCGGCGGCATTGTCGCGCTGAACCAGACGTTGGACGTCGAGACGGCCAAAGTGATCTCCGAGATCTTCACCGAAGTCGTCATCGCCCCGCAGATCGACCCGGCCGCGGCAGAGATCTTCGCGAGGAAGAAGAACCTCCGCCTGCTGGAGACCGGCGGCCTGCCCGATCCGCGCGCGGTGGCAACGACCATCCGGCAGGTCTCGGGCGGCTATCTGGTGCAGGACAAGGATACCGGCCACATCAGTGCGGAGGATCTCAAGGTGGTCACCAAACGCGCGCCCACCGACGAGGAGATCAAGGACCTGCTGTTCGCCTGGACAGTCGCGAAGCACGTGAAGTCCAACGCCATTGTCTATGTGAAAGACGCAGCAACGGTCGGCGTCGGCGCGGGGCAGATGAGCCGGGTCGATTCCACCCGCATCGCCGCCCGCAAGGCACAGGACATGGCCGCCGATCTGGGGCTGGACACGCCGTTGACCCAAGGCTCCGTCGTGGCCTCCGACGCGTTCTTCCCCTTCCCCGACGGCCTTCTGACGGCGGCGGAGGCCGGGGCGACGGCCGTGATCCAACCCGGTGGCTCCATGCGCGACGACAAAGTCATTGCCGCCGCCGACGAGGCGGGCATTGCCATGGTCTTTACCGGCATGCGCCACTTCCGGCACTGATCCATGCGCTTGCTCTGGGTGGTCGCGGTTGCGGCGTTTCTCATCGACCAGTGGTCCAAGTTCCACGTCTACCACGTGCTGGATCTGGCGGTGCGGGAGCACATTCCGGTGATCCCCCCGCTGCTGGAGTTCCGCAAGGGGTTCAACACGGGCGTCAACTTCGGCCTCTTCGCCGGCAGCGCCGACGGGCAGCGGTGGTTCCTGATCGGGCTCACGCTGGTGCTGTGTGCCGGGCTGCTGATCTGGGCGCGGCGGAGCTTCACCCGTTGGATCGAGTTTGCGTCCGCCGGGATGATCCTGGGCGGTGCGCTCGGCAATGCGCTGGACCGGCTGATCTATCCCGGAGTGCGGGATTTTCTCAACATGTCCTGCTGCGGTATCGACAACCCCTATGTTTTCAACGTGGCGGATGTTTTTATCTTCGCGGGCGCCATCGGGCTGGTCCTGTTCGGGGGCGAGCGGAAGCGGCGAAACAAGCCCTCGTGACGCCGCCCTCCGGGTGCGTTACAGAGTGGTCGAAGACCGAGGCAGGAGGCGAGCTATGCTGGCGACGAAGATGACACGGGCGGGCGTGGCGCTTGCGCTCCTGCTCGTCGTGACCGCCTGCAGCCGTGGCGAGCCCCAGCTCATGCACACCAATCGCGGTCAGGTCGCGCCGGACGAGTTCGCGATCCTTCCCGGCAAGCCGATAGAAATCCCCCAGAACCTGTCCACCCTGCCTGCGCCGACGCCCGGCGGCACGAACCGCACGGACGCGACGCCGATCGAGGACGCGGTGGCGGCCCTTGGCGGCAGCCCCGCGCGGATGCGCCCGGACGGGCAGCTTTCGGCCGACGGCGCGCTCATCCGGCAGACGACGCGCTATGGCGTACAGCCCGGCATCCGCACCGAGCTAGCCGCGCAAGATCTGGAATTCCGGCGCCAGCACCGCGGCCGGTTGCTGGAACGCTGGTTCAGGGTGCCAACCTACTATCGCGCCTACCGCCCGCAGGAGCTGAACCAGTACAACACGCTGGAGCGTTGGCGCGCCGGTGGCGCCCCGACTCCCGCGGCCCCGCCGGACCCGGAGACCCGATAGGCGATCACTCACTGCTCACATCCCCGTATGGCCTGTTGATCGCGTCACGGCCCCCTATATTCTGCGGCAGGCCTTTTGACGGGGAGACGTTCATGTTTCGACAAATGGGTGCGGTTCTTGCCGCGAGCGTGGCGTGGTCCGCGCCGGCACTGGCGGAGACGGTCAGCAGTTTCGCGCTCGACAACGGCATGCAGGTGGTCGTGATTGAGGACCACCGCGCACCCGTCGCGGTGAACATGGTCTGGTATCGCGTGGGCGCGGCGGACGAGCCGCTGGGAAAATCCGGCATCGCCCACTTCCTCGAACACCTGATGTTCAAGGGGACCGACGAGATGGCGCCGGGCGAGTTTTCGGAGACGGTCGCGCTGAACGGCGGCTCCGACAACGCCTTCACCAGTCAGGACTACACCGCCTATTTCCAGCGCGTCGCGGCCGACAGGCTCGGGCTGATGATGCACATGGAAGCCGACCGTATGACGGACCTCATCCTGACGGAAGACGTGGTCAATCCGGAGCGCGACGTGATCCTTGAGGAACGCAACCAACGGATCGAAAACGACCCCGGCGCACTTTTCCGGGAGCAATACGTCGCCGCGCAGTACCTCAATCATCCCTATGGCATTCCAATCATCGGCTGGCGGCACGAGATGGCAGGCCTCACGCAGCAGGACGCGCTGGATCACTATTCAAGGTACTACGCCCCTAACAACGCCGTCCTGATCGTGGCGGGCGACGTGGACCCGCAGGCGGTGCGTGATCTGGCGGAGGAAAACTTCGGCGAGATCCCCGCCAACGCGGACCTGCCCGAGCGTGTCCGCCCGGAGGAACCGCCGCAGCTCGCCGAGCGGCGGGTGACCTTCGAGGACCCACGGGTGGCCCAGCCCTACGTGATGCGCAGCTATCTCGCGCCCGAGCGCGACCCCGGCGCACAGGAAGACGCCGCTGCGTTGGTGTTCTTGTCGGAACTTCTGGGCGGCTCCGGCGCGACCTCCCTCATGGGCCGGACCTTGCAATTCGAGGAAAAGACCGCGCTTTACACCGGCGCGTTCTACGACGGGGTTTCGCTGGACGAGACCACGTTCTCCCTCATCGTCATGCCGGTTCCGGGCCGCAGCCTCGCGGAGACCGAGGCCGATATGGACCGCATGATCGCGCGTTTCCTCGAAGAGGGTGTGGACCAGGACGCGTTCGAACGGCTGAAGACACAACTCAAGGCCGACCAGATCTATCGGAAGGACAACCTCCAGAGCCTTGCACGAGCCTACGGCGAGGCACTGACGAGCGGGCTCACCGTGGACGACGTGCAGGCTTGGCCGGAGGTGCTGGCCGCCGTGACCCCCGAAGACGTAATGGCCGCCGCCGAACGGCTGTTCGACAAGCGCCGCTCGGTGACCGGCTATCTCAGCCGCCCGACCGAGACGGCCGCAGTGGACGACGTGACAATACCGACGCCTGGCGCGAGCGCCGAGCCCGAGGAGGTGACCCAGTGATACGTGCCGTTCTTGCCGCCGTCGTCGCGGTGGTCCTTGGGCTGCCTGCGCAGGCCAAGATCGACATTCAGGAAGTGACCTCGCCGGGCGGCATCGACGCCTGGCTGGTCGAGGAACATTCTATCCCGTTCGTGGCGTTGGAACTGCGGTTTCGCGGCGGTGCAAGCCTCGATGCACCCGGCAAGCGCGGGGCCATCAACCTCATGACGGGGCTGTTGGAGGAAGGCGCGGGCGAGATGGATGCGCAAGGCTTCGCGGTGGCGGCCGAGAGCCTCGCGGCCAACTTCCGCTTCGATGCCCGCAACGACGCGGTCTCGGTGTCAGCCAAGGTGCTGACGGAAAATCGTGACGAGGCGATGGCGCTCTTCCGCAGCGCGCTGGTGGCCCCCCGGTTCGACGAAGATGCTCTGGAGCGCGTCCGCGGTCAGGTGCTGGCCGGGATCGCCTCCGACGCGAAGGACCCGCAGGAGATCTCGTCGGACACTTTCGCCCATCTCGCCTTCGGCGATCATCCCTACGGCACCAAGCTCGAAGGCACGGCGGACAGTGTTTCGGCCCTGACCCGGGATGACATCGTGGCGGCCCACAGCCGCGTTCTGGCGCGCGACCGGGTCTATGTCTCTGCCGTGGGCGACATCACCGCCGAGGAGTTGGGTGTGCTTCTCGACGACCTGCTGGGTGACCTGCCCGAGACCGGGGCGCCGATGCCGGAGCGCATCGACTATGCGCTTCCGGGCGGCACGACTGTGGTGGACTTCGACACCCCGCAATCGGTGGTCACCTTCGGCCAGCGCGGCCTGACCCGCCACGACCCGGACTTCTTCCCCGCCTACGTGATGACCCATATCCTCGGCGGCGGAGGGTTCTCTTCCCGCCTGATGGAGGAGGTTCGCGAAAAGCGCGGGCTGACCTATGGAATCGGTGTCTATCTCTACCCGATGGACCTGTCGGAGATGATGCTGGGGTACGTCTCCACCGCCAACGGCCGTGTTGCCGAGACATTGGACCTTGTGAAGGCGGAATGGCGCAAGCTCGCCGAGACCGGCGTGACGGAGGAGGAACTCGAGAGCGCCAAGACCTATCTCACCGGCGCCTATCCGCTTCGGTTCGATGGCAATGGCCCAATCGCCAACATCCTCGTTGGTATGCAGATGGACGGGCTCACGCCGGACTACGTGACGACCCGAAACGACAAGATCCGCGCCGTAACGCTGGATGATATTCGCCGCGTTGCCGCAGAACTGGTCGACCCGGAGCAGTTGCGTTTCGTCGTGGTGGGCCAGCCCGAAGGGCTCGACGCCAGCAATTAACCGGTTGGCAGAATCTGCCGGGACATGCTAGCCCTTGTGGCATGTCCTTGGCACACCCCAATATGAGCGCTGATATGGCGCATTCACCGGTCATCCGGCAACTCGACGAGACGGTGATCAACCGTATCGCGGCCGGCGAGGTGGTGGAGCGTCCGGCGTCTGCCGTCAAGGAACTGGTCGAGAACGCCATCGACGCCGGGGCACGGCGGGTGGACATTGCCATTTCCGACGGCGGCAAGGGCCTGATCCGGGTGACGGACGACGGCTGCGGCATCCCCGCGGCCGATCTGCCGCTGGCATTGGCCCGCCATGCGACGTCCAAGATCGACGGGTCGGACCTGCTCGACATTCGGTCATTCGGCTTCCGCGGCGAAGCCCTCGCCTCGCTGGGTGCTGTCGGGCGGCTGACGGTGACCAGCCGTGCCAGAGGTGCCGGGGAGGCAGCGCAGGTATCCGTCACCGGGGGCGTCATGGGGGCCGTCACGCCGGCCGCTCTCACGCGCGGCACGGTGGTTGAGTTGCGCGACCTGTTCTACGCCACGCCGGCACGCCTGAAATTCATGCGCACCGACCGTGCCGAAGGCCAGGCGATCGGGGATGTGGTGAAGCGCCTTGCTCTGGCGGAGCCGTCCGTGGGTTTCACGCTGCGCGATGTGACCGGCGACGGCGAGGGCCGGGTCAGTTTTCGCGCCGATCCGGAGACGGGCGATCTGTTTCATGCCCTTCGCGGCCGCGTCGGTCGGGTCCTTGGCAGCGACTTCGTGGAGAACGCAATCCCGCTCGATGCGGACCGGGAGGGGCTGCGGCTGACTGGCCTGGCGGCGCTGCCCACTTACTCGCGCGGCTCCGCGGTGGCGCAGTACCTTTTCGTCAACGGCCGCCCCGTGCACGACCGCCTGCTGATCGGTGCGCTGCGGGCGGCCTACATGGACGTCCTGTCGCGGGACAGGCACCCCGCCGCGGTCCTCTTCATCGACTGCGATCCGCAACTGGTCGACGTGAACGTGCACCCCGCCAAGGCGGAGGTCCGCTTTCGCGAGCGTGGAACGGCGCGCGGGCTGATCGTCTCCGGCCTGCGTCATGCGCTGGCCGAGGCTGGGCATCGTGCCTCCAGCACGGTTGCCACTGCGACGCTCGGCGCGATGCGCCCTGAGCCCGCGTCCCAGCCGCGCGTGTATCAGATGGACCGTCCCAGCCAGGGTGCGCTCGGTGCGGCTTACCGTTTTCAGGAGCCGCCGCCCGTGTCTGGCGAGCCGACCGGCTTTGCCGAAGCCGCAGCACCTTCGGCCCGGATCGAACCCGATGCCGCGCCGGAGGAGGCCGACCGCCTGCCGCTCGGCGCGGCCCGGGCGCAGGTGCACGAAAACTACATCCTCGCCCAGACCCGCGACGGCATCGTCATTGTGGACCAGCATGCCGCCCATGAGCGGCTGGTTTACGAGAGACTGAAACGCCAGATGGCGGAGGCCGGTGTCGCGGCGCAAGCGCTTCTGATCCCGGAGATCGTGGAACTGTCCGAGGGCGATTGCGACCGGCTGATGGGGGTGAGCGAGGATCTGCGCCGACTGGGCCTGACCATCGAGCCCTTCGGCGGTGGCGCCGTCGCGGTGCGGGAGACGCCCGCGATCCTGGGGGAGATCGACGCGGCGCGCCTTTTGGCCGACATCCTCGACGAAATCGCAGACCTTGGAGACAGCACAACCCTCGGTTCCCGCATCGACGCGGTCCTGTCGCGGGTGGCCTGCCACGGATCCGTCCGCTCCGGCCGCCGGATGCGCGCTGAGGAAATGAACGCGCTGCTGCGCGAGATGGAGGCCACTCCCAGTTCCGGCCAGTGCAACCACGGGCGGCCGACATACGTCGAGTTGAAACTGTCCGATATCGAAAGGCTCTTCGGGCGCACATGATCCGCATTGGCGACACCACTATCTCCCTGAACGATCCCGCGCCGCTGGCCGCCCTCGTGGCGCTTGCGGTCGGCCTGCTGCTGGTGATCCTCCTGATAATGACAGTGCGCCGGGCCGGGGCCGCCGCGCGGCTCGCGGAACCGATGCTCACCCAGGTCTCGGCGCTCGGGGCGCGGGTGCAGGCGATCTCGGATGGCCAACAGCAACTCGCCGGTGGGCTGACCCACGTGTCGGAGGCGCAGACGCAAGCGCAGGCACAGATGCTGCAGCTCATGGAAGCAAGGCTGGCGGAGGTCACTGCCCGGATGGGCGAAAGCCTGCAGGGCTCCTCCACCCGCACCGCACGTTCGCTCGGGGAGTTGCAGCAGCGGTTGGAGACCATCGACCGCGCTCAGGCCAAGATCGAGAAGCTCTCCGGCGACGTGCTGAGCCTTCAGGACATCCTGTCTAACAAGCAGACTCGCGGGGCGTTCGGCGAAATCCAGCTGCGCGAGATCGTGGCGAAGGCGCTGCCGAAGGACAGTTACGAATGGCAGGCGACGCTCTCCAACGGTCGCCGCGCCGATTGCCTGATCCGCCTGCCCAACCCGCCCGGACCGATCGTCATCGACAGCAAGTTCCCGCTGGAGGCCTACGAAAAGCTCCGTAATGCCGGCACGCCGTGGGAGCAGAACGAGGCCGTGAAAGCGATGCGAACGGCCGTTCGGGCGCACATCCGAGCCATCTCGGAGAAATACCTGATCGAGGGGGAGACCGCCGACGGTGCGCTCATGTTCCTGCCCTCGGAAGCTGTCTACGCCGAACTCCACGCAAACTTCCCCGAGATCGTGCGGGAGGGGTTCGCGGCGCGTGTCTGGATCGTCTCGCCCACCACCTGCATGGCCACACTCAACACCATGCGCGCAGTACTCAAGGACGCCCGGATGCGCGAGCAGGCCGGCGCGATCCGGCGCGAACTCGGTCTTCTACATGGAGACGTCGAGCGCCTTGGCGCGCGCGTGGGAAACCTCGACAAGCACTTCACGCAGGCCAGCAAGGATATCGCGGAAATTCGGATCAGCGCCGAGAAGGCAGGCAAACGCGCCCGTCGCCTGGACAGTTTCGATTTCGACGACTTGCCCGGCGACCCGGCGCCGATCACCGAGGCCCAGGCGCGGACGCCGGTACAGATCGTTCGGCAGGAAACCTGAGGCAGTCCCCAATCAAGGCGCGGGCGCTCAGATCTTCAGAAAAGGCTGGAACAGGCGCGGCAGCAGGCCTGAAAATCGAAGCGGCGCATCGGCCGCGGCAAGGCAAATGCAGTCCTCGCCGACATCCGCGACCGGCATGTGCGCCAGATCCTCGTCGGCAACCTCGACGTCTCCACGCCCGAAGCGATCCTCGCCATCAAGAAAGGCGCCTTGCAGGACCACAGTCATCTCCATGCCACGATGGCCATGGTCGGGCATCTCGCATCCGGCCGGAATGTAGAGAAGGCGCGCCGTGGCTTCCGGGGAGGTCGGCAATATTGCCTGTTTCACGCCCATACCGACTGAACGCCATTTCACGCTCTCGACATCGCCGCCGATGTAATCGCGGATCGGTTTCGGCAGGATGTACGTCCCGGCGTCGGTCGAACTGAATGTCAACGGAGCTTCGGGCGGCGGCCCGTCAGCGATTTTGGCCAAGGTCGCCTCAAGGCTTCCCGCGCCCATCGGCTCGGCCTCGACGTCCTCCAGGATCGCGCCACCCACAGCTTCGATCTCTTCCAGCCGTTCGCGGCTTTCGGTGCAGAGCGAGACATGGCTTGCCACGACCAGCCCGAAGGCTTCGGCAAGGTCCCCGGCCGCATACTCGGCCAGAATCTCATCAGGAATACGATGACGGACACTCATCTCGTCACACCCTTCATTTCATGGCGCAGGCGATCCAGCGCCAGCCTCAGTCTCGATTTGATTGTTCCAAGGGGCAGCCCGGTCGTGGCGGCAATCTCGCTGTGAGACAGATCGCCAAAATAGGCGGCCTCCACCAAGGCTCGTTGTTTCTCCGGCAAAGTCGCCAGCGCTCCGGCCAGCCGCTCGCTCTCCTGCTGGCGCGCCATCACTTCGGCCTGCTCGGGTTCCGGCTCCGGGCCCCAGGGCAGGTCTTCGGGTTCCGGCCGCCTCTGTTTCCGGAGCATGTCCACCTTGCGGTTGCGGGCGATCGTAAAGACCCATGTGGCAACGCTGGCGCGGGTCGGGTCGAACATGTGCGCCTTGTGCCAGAGTGTCGCCATTACCTCCTGGGCACACTCTTCCGCCAAAGTTTCGTTCGCACCGGATCGCATCAAGAAGGCCTTTACCCGGGGCGCAAAATGCAGGAACAGCTCTGCAAACGCCGCCTGATCGGCAGCGTCGCGGATCCGGGCGACATGGCCCGTCCAATCAGCCTGTTCTGCGACACTTCCCGGCAACGGCCCCCTCCGCCCAACGCACGTCGTCTTGCGTTGACTATAGGGCTTGGCGGGCCACGTTGAAGGCGCAACTGGCAAGGTTTGTGTATCAGCCAACATGTCCTGTCTACGGAGCATCCCTTTGAGTGGATCAATGGCAGGGCGGAAAAAATTCCGAATGATCCGTGATGGTCGCCCGGGCGTAGTGAAATTAGACTGTTAAATGGGAGACGCGTTCATGCCATTCGATCACGCCGGGCTGGCCCGAAGAAAGATCGCCATCATCGGCGGCGGCATCTCGGGCATGGGAGCGGCGCACTTCCTGACCGGCCATCACCGCGTCGTGCTCATCGAAGCCGGCCCTCGGCTGGGCGGCCATGCGCGGACGCGGATTGCGGGCAAACGCGGCGATCAGCCGGTGGATACCGGTTTCATCGTGTTCAACCGTCCGAACTACCCCCGCCTCAACACCCTGTTCCAACAACTCGACGTTCCGGTCGCTCCCTCGACGATGACATTCGGTGCGTCGATTCAAGGGGGCCGCATCGAGTATGGCCTACGAGATATCGGAACGGTCTTCGCGCAACGGCGCAACATTGCACGGCCTGCGTTTCTTCGCATGATCCGCGACATATTTCGTTTCAATGGCCGTGCCGAGGCTGTGGCCGACACGCTCGGCCCCTCAGCCACGATCGGAAGCTTGCTGCAGTCCCTTCGCACCGGGCCATGGTTTCGGGACTACTACCTCTCCCCGCTCTCCGGCGCGATCTGGTCGACCCCGGTCACGCGGATCCTGGATTTCCCGGCCCGCGCCATGGTCGACTTCTTTCGGAACCACGCGCTTCTCCACCATTCCGGGCAGCATCAATGGTACACCGTGCGGGGCGGGTCGGAGCAGTACGTCCAACGGCTCGAAAGCGACCTGCGCCAGAGAGGCGCGGAGATGCGGCTGTCCAGCCCCGTTGCCGCCGTACGTCGGATACCGGGCGGCGTAGAGGTTAAAGACCGCCACGGCGAGTGGGAGCGGTTCGACGACGTGATCTTCGCCACCCATTCCGACGACACGTTGCGGCTTCTGGCCGACCCTGCGCCGGCCGAACGCGCCGCCCTTTCGGCCATTGCGTATCAGCCCAACGAAGTGACGCTGCACGCGGACCCGTCGGTCATGCCGAACCGACGGGCGTGTTGGTCGGCCTGGAATTATGCCGAAGCGCCCGACAAGCGATGCGACCGGATCGACCTGACGTACTGGATGAACACGCTTCAACCCATTCCGGCGGACGATCCCCTGTTCGTCACCCTCAACAGCACCCGGCCCATCCGCGAGGAGCTGATCTACGACCAGACGGTGCTACGGCACCCGGTCTACGATCTCGGCGCCTTCGCAGCGCAGGAGGTTCTGGCCAAGCGCAACGGTACGGCGCGGACGTGGTTCTGTGGCGCCTGGATGAAGAACGGCTTTCACGAAGACGGGCTTGCAAGCGCTGCGGACGTGGCGGACTCGATCCTGTCTCAATCGGTGTTCGAGACCGCCGCGCAATGACTGGTGCGGACCATATCGCGGGCCATACCTGGCATGGCCGCCGCGGAGCGGTGAGCAACTCCTTCCGCTACGGGGTCGATTACGTGCTGATCGACCCGAACGCCAAGCCGCCCCCGACGCGACTGTTTTCCCGCAACCGTTTCAACCTCGCCGCACTCCACGACCGCGACCATGGCGGCCCGCCGGGGAAGGGGCGTGGAGTGGCTTGGGCGCGGGACGTTCTGGGCGCGCATGGGTTTGACGAAGCAGCCGCGCGGATATTGCTGCTAACGCAGCCACGCATTCTTGGATACGTGTTCAACCCGGTCAGCTTCTGGCTCTGCCATGACGCGGAGGGTAGGCTGCGGGCGGTGATCGCCGAAGTGACGAACACCTTCGGGGACCGGCACAGCTACCTCTGCCACCGCGAGGACCGGGAACCGATTGGGCCGCAGGACACGTTGGAGGCCCGCAAACTGTTGCACGTCTCGCCCTATCAGCCGGTCGACGGCGGCTATGGGTTCACGTTCGACATCCGGCCGGACCGCATCGGCATCCGCATCGACTATCGCCGCCCGGATGGCGGCCTAATGGCGACGCTCACTGGCCCGCGCCAACCGTTGACAGACCGTGGCATCCTCGCCTCCTGTGTCCGACGGCCCTTCGGCTCCGTACGGGTGATGGCGCTAATTTACTGGCAGGCGATGCGGCTCAAGCTAAAGGGTGCAACGTATCGCGTCCGTCCTGAGCCGCCGACGCAGGAAGTTTCGCGATGACTGCGCCGAAGGGTCGGTATTGGCTGATCGGCGCGAGCGAAGGCCTTGGGCGCGCCTTGGCGGAGGCGATGAGCGCGGAGGGGTACGACCTCGTGCTGAGCGCGCGCAGCGCCGACAGGCTCGAAAGCCTTGCCGCATCGTTGCCAGGCCCGAGCCAGACCATGCCGCTGGACGTGACGGACGCTGACGCATGCACGGCTGCCGCTCAGTCTGCCGGTCCGGTAGACGGGCTGATCTACCTCGCCGGGGTCTACTGGCCGATGCGCGCGCAGGAGTACAACGGCGCGCAGGCCGCCGCGATGTGCGACACCAACCTGACCGGCGCGGCGCGGGTTCTCGGCCCGGTTCTGCCGGAGATGGTAGAGCGGGGGGCCGGCCACATTGTCTTTGTCGGATCGCTCGCCGGATACCGGGGTCTGCCTGGTGCGGTCGGTTACGCTGCGGCGAAGGCCGGGATCATGGGGCTGGCCGAAAGCCTGCACGCGGACTTACGCGGCACTGGCATCAAGGTTCAACTCGCCAACCCCGGCTTCATCCGTACCCGGCTGACCGACAAGAACGACTTTTCCATGCCGTTCCTTATGGAACCCGACGCCGCCGCGCGCCGTGTTCTTTCTCACATGGAGACCGGCGGATTCTCCTGCAGTTTCCCCAGACCGTTCTCCTGGCTGTTTCGTCTCGCCCAGTTCCTCCCGGACGCCCTCTATTATCGCCTGGTTGCGTGATTGCGCCGCATAATGCCCGGCGCGGCGACGGTTCTTCTTGCGCTTTCGATGCCCGGGGCGAAAAATGGATCACGCAGGAGGAAAGAGCGATGATCAATATCAGCACTGGAAAAGTGGTCAGGGTGATCGCCCTCGCGCGCGAATACGGGCCGGACAATCCGCATCTTCGCGGATACATCTCCGGCCTCAACGAGGACGAGCAGATCAGCCTCGTCGCTCTGATGTGGATCGGCCGGGAGACCTTCGGTCCCGACGAATTGGATGAGGCGCTGGAGACAGCGCAGATGGAGCGCACGGCGCCCACCGAGGATTACCTCGGCGGCATGCCCGAACTTGCCAATTTCCTCGAAGACGGAATGGACGCGCTCGGGATCAACGTGGCCCACGAGGAAGACAACCTGCGCTGAGCGCCATCGCACCCCGCGGGGCAGCTCACCGAAACAGTTATCGACCATCGATAAGCCGTGAGGCGCCTTGCGAGCCTTTCGCGCGGGGCGCATGGCTGGCGGCTTGGGCACGCCCCGTCCGGCCGAAGGCCACTTGGCGTTTCACCATCCCCGCAAGCAGACCGGAATAAAAAAGACCGCGCCGAGGCGCGGTCCCTGTCCGTTGAACGATAACCAAGCCGGGCGGATCACTCCGCGTCGGCCTTGGCCTCCTTCTTGACTTCCTCGCCGGTCTCCTGGTCCACAACGCGCATGGACAGGCGGACCTTGCCGCGGTCGTCGAAGCCCAGCAGCTTCACCCAGACCTCCTGGCCTTCCTTCAGCACGTCGGAGGGGTGGTTCAGGCGGCGGTTTTCGATCTGGGAGACGTGCACGAGGCCGTCCCGCTTGCCGAAGAAGTTCACGAAGGCGCCGAAATCGACGATCTTCACGACCTTGCCCTTGTAGACTTTGCCCTCTTCCGGCTCCGCCACGATCGAGTAGATCATGTCATAGGCCTTCTGGATGGCCTCCGCGTTGGGGGAGGCGATCTTGATCACACCGTCGTCGTTGATGTCGACCTTGGCGCCGGAGGTTTCCACGATCTCCCGGATGACCTTGCCGCCCGAGCCGATCACTTCGCGGATCTTGTCGGTGGGAACGGTCATCGTCTCGATGCGCGGGGCATGGGCGGAAAACTCCGAGCGGCCTTCCGAAAGCGCCTTGCCCATCTCGCCGAGGATGTGCATCCGGCCGTCCTTGGCCTGGGCCAGGGCGGTCTTCATGATCTCGGGCGTGATGCCCTGAACCTTGATGTCCATTTGCAGCGAGGTGATGCCGTTTTCGGTGCCGGCGACCTTGAAGTCCATGTCGCCAAGGTGATCCTCGTCGCCGAGGATATCGGTCAGCACCGCATAGGCGCCGTCATCTTCCAGCACGAGGCCCATGGCAACACCGGCCACCGGCGCCTTGAGCGGCACGCCGGCATCCATCATCGACAGAGACCCGCCACAGACCGACGCCATGGAGGACGACCCGTTGGATTCCGTGATTTCGGACACCAGTCGGATCGTGTAGGGGAAGTCGGTCGCCGAGGGCAGAACCGCTTGAAGCGCCCGCCACGCCAGCTTGCCGTGGCCGATTTCGCGACGGCCCGGCGAGCCCACGCGGCCAACTTCGCCGACCGAATACGGCGGGAAATTGTAGTGCAGCAGGAAGTTCGAGCGGAAGTTGCCGTGCAGGGCGTCGATGATCTGCTCATCCTCGCCGGTGCCCAGCGTGGTGACGACCAGCGCCTGGGTCTCGCCGCGGGTGAACAGCGACGAGCCGTGCGTGCGCGGCAGCAGGCCGACCTCCGCCGTGATCGGGCGAACGGTGGTGGTGGACCGGCCGTCGATCCGGTTGCCGTTCCTGACGACGTCGCCGCGCAGGATGCTCGACTCGAGTTTTTTCAGGGCGGAGCCTAGGTTCGGATCCTCCTGCTGTTCCTCGGTCAGGGCGCCGCGGATCTTTTCGCGGACGGCAGACACGGTGTTGGTCCGCTCCTGCTTGTCGCGGATTGCGTACGCCGCGCGCATGTCTTCCTCGCCCGCGGCCTTCACGGCGGCGTAGAGGTCGGAGTAATCCGGCGGCGTGTAGGTGAACGGTTCCTTGGCGGCCTCTTCAGCCAGCGAGATGATCAGGTCGATCACCGGCTGGATCTGCTCGTGCGCGAAGACGACCGCGCCCAGCATTTCGTCCTCGGAAAGCTCGTAGGCTTCCGATTCCACCATCATCACTGCGTCTTTGGTGCCGGCGACAACCAGGTCGAGCCGTTGCTCGGGGTTGTTGCGCAGCTGGTCCATGTCCGCCACTTCGGGGTTCAGCACATACTCGCCGTCCACGAAGCCGACCCGCGCAGCAGCGATCGGGCCCATGAAGGGCACGCCCGAGATCGTCAGCGCCGCGGAGGCCGCGATCATGGCGACGATGTCGGGATCATTGACGAGGTCATGGCTGAGCACGGTGCACATCACCAGAACTTCGTGCTTGAAGCCCGGGGCGAAAAGCGGACGGCACGGGCGGTCGATCAGGCGCGCGGTCAGCGTCTCCTTCTCGGTCGGGCGCGCCTCGCGCTTGAAGAAGCCGCCGGGAATCTTGCCGGCCGCGTAGTATTTTTCCTGGTAGTGAACCGTCAGCGGGAAGAAATCCTGACCCGGTTTGGGTTCCTTGGCGAAGGTCACGTTCGCCATGACCGAGGTCTCGCCCAGCGTCGCGATGACGGTGCCATCTGCCTGGCGGGCAATCTTTCCGGTTTCCAGCGTGAGCGTTTCCGGCCCCCACTGCATTGATTTTCTTACTTCTTTGAACATCTAGCGTATCCTGATAGGGAGCCCTCCCGGGCGTATCCCGGGTCTCCCGTTTGCATGGCGGCCCCATTGCCGCCGACCCCTGATATCCTTCTTCACGGTGCCGGGGTCGCTCGCACCACGTCTCAGATTGCGACGCCATACAGGAGTTTGGGGCAGTTGGAAAGCAGGTCGTGGTACCGACCCGGCCGGTTGGGCGGGGTTCGCCCGCCGCCTCGGCTGGTGGCGGCGCGACCGGGGCGCTGCCCCTGACCCCGGGATATTTCGGGACACAAGAAGGACCGGGTTGGTCTCTTCACGCCCTGCGGCGGCGAAAGGTCGACGGGGTCCTGCCCGAAACGCAAAACGCCCGCTGTGGCAGCGGGCGTTCGTCGTGTGGAAGCGTGTGTGGCCGGATCAGCGGCGGATGTTCAGGCGTTTGATGAGGTCCTGATAGCGCGCCTCTTCCTTGCCACGCAGGTAGTCCAGCAGCTTCCGACGCTGAGCAACGAGCTTCAGAAGACCGCGACGGGAGTGGTTGTCCTTCTTGTGGGTCTTGAAGTGCTCGGTCAGCGTGTTGATCCGCGAGGTCAGGATCGCAACCTGGACTTCCGGAGAGCCGGTGTCGCCCTGCTTGGTGGCGAATTCCTTGATGACCTTTTCTTTTTCTTCAACAGTGATCGACATCGGGGTCTCCTTCGGGTTTGGGGTCATGGCACAAGCCGGGATGTCGTCCAGCAGGGCCCTTGGAGGTGTCCGCGTCCGGATTCGAAGCGCGGATGCGGGCGTATAGAGGAAAATCCGGGCGGGAGGAAGAGGGTTCTGCCGTTCAGGCCGCCCCGGCTTGCTCCGGCCACGGTTCGGGCCGGGTGCCGTAGCTGATGTAGAGCGGGTGGCGGGGGTGGCCGTCTCGCGTGAGGCCCAAACAACAGAGCGGCCGTCCGGTCTGGCGAAGCAGGCGCTCCACCGCTCGGCCGCGACCCATGTGATCGCCATGCGCACCCCAGGCGCAGAGGATCGTTTCCGCGGCCGTGCATTGCTCCAGCAGGACGGCATCGTTCTGCGGTCCTACCGGGTCGGGGGCCTTGCGGAGGGCCTGCGGGCTGGTTTCGCGCCAGGCAAATATGTTGCAGACCGTGAAGCCGCCGAAGCCCATGGCCCGGGCGCGGCGCTCGCAGCGTTCTATGGTCGGGTCGTTGGCCGCCTCCGTGGCGGTCGACGGGTTCAGCATGATGTAGAGCAGGTGCTGGCCGCGTTGGGTCCATCTGCGGGTAAGGGTATACCGGTATCCTTCACACGGCGAATAGAGCGCCTCCGACGGCGCGTCGCCTTTCACATGCGTGCGGAGGATCATGCGTCGGCGGGAAGATTGAAGACCCGGTCGGGGTGCAGTTCGCCGCTGCGGTAGATGCCGATGGCGACGGGTTTACCCTGGTAGGAGGCCCACACCGTGTCGCCGTATTCGACGTCTGCCGCGGACAGGACCATGCCGGGGTTGCCGTTGCGCAAACGGGACGCGCCTTCGGGGGTGCAGGGCAGTTCGGGCAGGTCCACGAGGCCCTCCTGAAGGGGGCGCAGCCAGGCGTCGATGTCCGGTGTTCTCGCCTGTGCTTCCAACGTCGCCCAGTCCAGGGCGCCCTCGGTATCGAACGGGCCGGACCAGATGCGACGCAGGGAGGTCACGTGGCCATGACAGCCGAGCGCGGCGCCGAGGTCGCGGGCAATCGCGCGGACGTAGCCGCCCTTGCCGCAGACCATTTCCAACTCCGCGTGGTCTGCGTCGGGACGGGAAAGCAGGGTCAGGCTGTCCACGTAGAGCGGCCGGGCGGCAATCTCGAACTCCTCGTCGTCGCGGGCAAGCGCGTAGGCGCGCTCGCCGTCGATCTTGACGGCGGAGTATTTAGGCGGGACCTGGAGGATGTCCCCCACGAAGGGTGAGAGGGCCGCCTCGATCTCGCTGTCCGACGGGCGTGCGTCGCTGGTGGCGACCACCTCGCCCTCGGCATCGTCCGTGTTGGTGGCCTGCCCGAACCGCACGGTGAAACGGTAGGCTTTTAGCGCGTCGGTCACGTAGGGCACGGTCTTGGTCGCCTCCCCGAGCGCCACCGCCAGAACGCCCGTGGCCGCCGGGTCGAGCGTGCCGGCATGGCCGGCCTTTTTCGCCTCGAACGCCCAGCGGACCTTGTTGACGACAGCCGTTGACGTGGGGCCCGCGGGTTTGTCCACGATGACCCAACCGGAAATGTCACGTCCCTTGCGCTTGCGTCCCATGGTTTCCCCTCGGTCGGTGAGGGCGGCGGCGTAGCCTGCCGCGGACGGCACGTCAATGCCCGTGCAACGGGTGCGGCGGGACAGGTCGGACGGGTTGCAGACGGCGGCCGCTACTACACGCATCCGGTGCATCGAGGTATCGGAGGGATGGGGTGCACGTAGCTCCGGTGCCGCGGCTGGGTGGGGGCAATTTGACCGCGGCACCGGATGAGCATTCGCTCGCTACAGGTTCAGATTAACGTGAGCACGGTGGCGGGCGTGTGAGCGCCGTGTGCAACGGCCGGGGTCATTTTGCGGTCGAAATGGGGCGTGGCGCATTTCTGCGTTGATTTGAGTGAGCCCGCGGCCCAGAGTTGCCCTATGAACGTGGAAACACCGACGCCATTGATCACCGGCCACCTGCCCCAGCAGGTGGCCTTTCATCGGACGGAACTCAGTGTGATTCTGGGGCTCTACGGGCGGATGGTGGCCGCGGGCGAATGGCGCGACTACGGCATTTCCTGCCTGCGCGAGGTCGCGATCTTCTCCATCTTCCGCCGCACCGCCGAGACGCCGATCTACCGGATCGAGAAGCGGCCGAGGTTGCGCCAGAAGCAGGGAATGTACTCCGTCATCGGCATGGACGGGCAGATCCTCAAGCGGGGGCACGACCTCAAGGTCGTCCTGCGCGTGCTGGAGCGCAAACTCATCCGCGCGGTGGAGTGACCTCGTTCGTCAGAAAACGCTTGTGCGCAGAGACGGGTCCGGCGTCTGAGGCCGCGATGCGGGCAAGGGCCTCCGTCAACGGCTCGCGGACGACGGCCATCCCATGCGCGGTGGCGTGAATCAGGGTCTCTGCGTTGGCCGCAAGCGCCACATGACCTCGCCAGAAGAACAGGTCTCCCCGGCGCGCCTCCGATCCCTCGGGCAAGGCCATTCCAACCCTCTGCTGCTGCTGGTCGCTGTCACCCGGGCAGGGGAAGCCGCATGCAAGAAGCGCGGCTTGGACGAGCCCGGAGCAGTCGATCCCCATGCGCGAGTTGCCGCCCCAGAGATAGGGCGTGCCAAGATAGAGGTCCGCGACCGCGACAGGGTCCGGCTCCACAGTTGCCACCGGCGCGACGTGGCACGCAGGAACATAATGCCCGCAATCCGTTTCGAGGAACGCCCCGAACGCCGCGCGAACCGTGAGGCGTGATCCGTGGGACAGTGCGCAATGCTCCCTGCGTTTCATGTCCGGCGCCGGATATAGGTGCGTGGCGGCGGCCGAGACCCGGTGGGTCGCCGCCGCGTCGGGTCCAAGCGACGTCTTTCGTACATAGCCGACGTAACCGTCGCGGGCCGCCTGAAGAAAGGCGTGGTCCGCAGTGCGCTCCAGCACGCGGACCCGTTCGCCCCAGAGCAACTGGCGGTCTCGCCGCCCGCCCGGCGCATCGAGTATGTCCGCCACGGGCGAAATGATGCGGTGCCAGGTGCCGTCGACATAGGTCGGGGCGTCCACGTGGCCCCTGAGTTCGCTGGCCGCCACGCGCGCATTGGCTGGCCGAAGGCGGCGATCGTCCGTCACAGGCCGAGCACGTCCGGCAGCGCGTCCAGAATGGCCCTGGCGCCCTGTCCCACGCCGCCGACGGGGCGGGCGGGGGCTGCGGTGGGCTGCCAGCCGTAGATGTCGAAATGGGTGTAGCTTGGCGCGCCTTCCGCGAAGCGACGCAGGAACAAGGCCGCGGTGATTGCGCCCGCCATACCCCCCTTCGGCGCATTGTCGAGGTCCGCAATGGCGGGTTCGACGAGGGCTTCGTAGGGCGTATGGAACGGAAGCCGCCAGACCGGATCGGCCACACGTGCGCCGGACTGGGAGAGGGCTGAAGCAATGCTCTCGTCGTCGGTGAAGAACGGCGCAAGGTCCGGCCCAACTGCAACCCGAGCGGCACCCGTGAGCGTCGCCATGGAGATCAAGCAGTCGGGTGCCTCCTCCGCGGCCAGCGCCAGGGCGTCGGCCAGAACCAGGCGGCCTTCGGCGTCGGTGTTGTTGACTTCTACCGTCAGGCCCTTGCGCGATGTCAGAACATCTTGCGGGCGGAAGGCGGCGCCGGAGACGGCGTTCTCCACGGCCGGGATCAGGACGCGCAAGCGGAGCGGCAACTTGAGGGCCATGATAGAGCGCGCCAGTCCGAGCACGGTTGCCGCGCCGCCCATGTCTTTTTTCATCAGGCCCATGGAGCCGCCGGGCTTCAGATTGAGGCCGCCGGTGTCGAAGCAGACCCCTTTGCCGACAAGGGTCAGCGCGGGTCCCGTCTCCCCCCAGCGTAGGTCCACCAGGCGGGGCGCGCGGGGCGATGCGCGGCCGACGGCATGAATGAGCGGGAATTTGGCGGCGAGCAGGTCGTCACCCCGGGTGACTTCGTGTGTGCCGCCGTATTCGTCGAACAGGGCGCAGGCCGCTTCCTCCAACTCTTCCGGACCCATGTCGTTTGCGGGCGTGTTGATGAGGTCCCGGGTGAAGGCCTCGCTCTCCGCGACGGTGAGGATGCGCTTTGTGTCGAGACCATCCGGCGCCTTCAGGCGTGCGCCTCCGGACCGGGTGGTGGGTTTGTAACGATCATACGTGTAGGCCGCCAGAAGCCACCCCAACACGGCCTCGACCAATTCGTTCGCCGGCAGGTCGGTTTCCAGATGATAAACGCCGTCGGGAAGTGACTTGGCGGCGGAAGCGAGGTGAAAGCGACCTCGCGCCCGCTTCTCCGGGGTGCCGTACCCGGCCACGGCAATGGCACCCTCGCCATCAGGTACGAGGGCGGCCTGCCCCAGTGCCCCGGTAAAGCCGATCCGCTCCATCCAAGAGGACACTTCGGCCGAGTGCCGCTGTCGCCACGCGGGCAGGTCATCCGGCGTCAGCAGGTGCAACGCGGTGGAGGGGGCATCGGTATCGGCGAAGGAGAGCGTCATAGGTCCGTCCGGTTTCAATTCGTCTTGCCAAAGTCGGGCGCAGAGTATTCGGTCCCGCCGGGGCCGCAAGGGGCGGAATGCGTGGCGATCCGGGCTCAGACCGTGATGTCCTGGAGATCCCAGATGGCCGTTAGGGACCGATCGCCGATCCGTTCGAGCCTGCACAGCGTCGCCGCAAGCGCTGTCCCGTCTTCGGCCGTGGCACAGTGGCAGACGTCTTCGGCGACGCGGGCGAGCGTGCGGAGGCCGATCTGCGTCGAGATGGCGACCATGCTCTGGGCAAGCCGCGCGAGGTCCGTCATCCGGCCGGCGCGGTAGAGCGGCGCGATGTCGGACAGACGCACCGCGAGCTCCTCCACCGCGCCGCTGACGATGGTGTCGGCGCTGAACGGGCCAAGTTGATCGTAGAGTGCCTCGAGTACGTCGGCATCCAGCCCGATGGAGTCCGAATATTTGAGCGATAAGATTGCAGACACTGTCACCCCCGCCGTCCTGGATGTTCCGATACCTCGCGGGCGGAGTATCGGGCGGAGGCGTTGAACAAAGCGTTAGGCCGGGCGGGAAGAATACCCTCGAATTTCATCAAATCGCGCACTAAGACTCTGTCTGGACGACCTGAAAATACTGCCGGAGCCCGCCCATGCCCGACCGTGACACGAAGATCCACGCGATGCCGCTGCCGCCGTACCTGGTGCCGAGATACCGGGGCTGGCGGGCGACGACCTATGCGGAGAACAAGATCTGGTACCGGAAGCTGGCGGATGAAGGGCAGAACCCGCGGATCATGGCCATCGCCTGCTGCGACAGCCGGGTGAACGTGAACGGGGTCTTCAGCGCGGAGACGGGCGACATCTTCCTGCACCGGAACATCGCCAACGTGGTGCCGCCCTACCTGCCGGACGGGGACCCGCACGGCACCTCGGCGGCGCTGGAATACGCGGTGAAGGTGCTGCGGGTGGCGCATGTGATCGTGATCGGGCACACGGAATGCGGCGGGGTGCAGGGCTGCCAGCACATGTGCTCGGGGAAGGCGCCGGAACTGGAGACGAAGGAGAGCTTCGTGGGGAGGTGGCTGGACATCCTGCGGCCGGGCTACGAGCGGGTGGCGGGGATCTCGGACGAGACGGAACAGCTCCGCGCCCTCGAAAGGGAAACGGTGGTCGTCTCGCTGGAAAACCTCTGGGAATTCCCCTTCGTCCGGGAGGCCGTCGAGGCGGAGCGGCTGTCGCTCCACGGGCTGATCTTCGACATCGGGGCCGGCACGCTGCAACACTACCTGCCCGAGGAAGGCCGCTTCGTCACGGTCTGAGGGACGGGGCGTCCCACGCGTGGGACGCTTTTTAAGGTGTTGATATTGTTGGGGGAGCTTGCGGGATTTTACCAAATGTTAACCGATTGGGCCAGCTGGAGCGGCCGCAGCCTGATCGGTCATTGGGTCATGCGGTGTGTTTCATCTTTTCGTCCATCCATCGAAGCAGCAAGGCGCTGGAGGGCTTATCAAGGGGAAATGGCCGTTTTAAGGTTTGGTTTCTCACACAAATGGCAATCTGCCGACGGCCGCTGCCAGCAGACATGGAAGTGCATAACCGAACGATTGCTAAGACTATAAGGCAGCATAGTAGCAAATCTATTTTACAATTCTCAAAGCCGGTTTGCCGGGTTCGCTGACGGTCAATTTATCTGGCGACAGCCGAAAAATCAGAGCTTCGATTTCCTCCAAAGGAATCCCCAGATCCCTCGAAATATCATCCTTAGTCATGCCCTTGGACCAAAGAGCGGCTAAAACCTTTGCGAGAACGGTCGAAACTTCGCGCTCAATTCCCTCCGGTTCGCCACTGCGATACCCGCGTTTCCCAAGCTCAATAAGCAAAGAACGATAGTTCCATTCACTAATATAGCCCAGCGAGTTAAGCCGGTAGGCCAAAGCCATGGCAGAGACTTTCCACCGCTTCTTAGCTGCGATAATCTGTCCTGCCGTGAATAGGTGGGCATAGTCCATCACATCGTTTTCGGGCATCAGAAATGCGGAGGCAAATCTGTCTGCCTGCGTTTCAGCTTCCTTGTCAGTTTTCGAGTCCGCATGATGATGCAAGACAAGGTGTCCAAGCTCGTGAGCGGTGTCGAAGATAGACCGTTCCGCCGTCTTTTCTTGGTTCAAAAAAACATAGGGGTGGTCGCCACGCCAAAACGAATAAGCATCAACATTCTTGGTAGCCTCCGATAGTGATAGGACACGAATACCCTTAGCCTCGATCAATTTGAGAACGTTGCCGATGGGCCGGTCGCCTAAGCCCCAATGCTGGCGCAGGAGGCGCGCAGCGACATACGGGCGGCGGCGCTCTTTGCTCAGATCGATAAGATCGGCAGCGGGTAAGTTGAAGCGTGAGTCAATCCACTCGTATAGTTCGATGCCGAGCGCCCCAGCCGCTTCCGCGGCTCGGCGCTCCTTCGCCTTCATGCGAGCCAGACTTCGGAAACTAACGGCGTCTGTATCAAGACGCTCGGGCGCATCTCGGTAGAAAAAATCGATGGGGTAAGAAAGCGCCAGTGCAATTCGCTTTGCTGTAGCCTCATCAGGCGGATGCCCGTTTTCATATTTCGACAAGGTCACCGCAGACAGGCCTACAAGCTCCGCGAGTCCCTTCGAGGTCAGCATCCGCCTTTCGCGGGCTGTTCTGAGACGGTCCGCGTTAAACATCAGGTGTCTTTGAAAGAGACGCTAATGTCGAAGTCTTCGATTGGGCCGGTATCGGTGTGAGGCTCAGCCTCCCAATCTCCCTCCGGCGAATAGATGTAGATGCGCTCGATCCAATCGACGTACTTGCCCTTTTCGATCACCGGGCATGAGAGTTCGACACTGCCATCAAGGCCGACCATGACATAGTACGTCCGCACGCCGTCGTGAACGCCGGTCAAGGGACCGGCTTCGATGCCAGCGTGTTCGAATAGCGATGGGGAGGAAAGGGCAGCGGCACCGCTGCCCTTCTCGGTCCGGGGCAGCGGCGGCATGTCGGCGCAGCTTTTATCAACGTTCTGGAATGCGATGCGAACGCTTCGGTCCCGGCGTATGACGGATTCGACGCCGCAGGCACGGTCGGGGATGTAGTCGGTCCCCACAAGCTGTTGGCGGAGTTCGCCTACACCGTGAATGTAGGACAACATGCCAGCCGCGTTCAACGGCATAGAAGGGCTGGCGTCATCCGCATAAGCGCGCGCAGTGTGCCCGATAGCCACGATCTCTTCGCGCGTAACGCCAAAGTCCTCGAGGCGGGTTTCAACGTCCACCAACGTGGAGACGATCACGGTTTTGAATGACGGCAATGCTCAGCCCCTTTAAGATTTTCCACATCATACGATGTAAGATTTCTTAAAGGCAAGGGGAATCCGAGCGTGCCTCTAGTTTCTGCGAATCCGCATCCAAATGTGAGCTGCCGATCGTGGCCTATACGGCGACGGACCGGTTCCTGACGTACTAGTGAGTGGCTTACCCGCTGGAAAAGCGCTCTCGCTCGAAAAAAGTCTCGAAAAGTCAGTTCGGCTGCAAGAGCGGCGGTGGCGGCCGAGAATCATGGCGCGGCGGCTAATCACCGCCGCGCCATAGGCCTCAGCCCTTCTTAAGAACCCGGTTCCCCAGCAGTTCCGCGATCTGCACCGCGTTCAGCGCGGCGCCCTTGCGGAGGTTGTCGGAGACGCACCAGAGGTTCAGGCCGTTCTCGATGGTCGAATCCTGGCGGATGCGGCTGATGTAGGTGGCGTAGTCGCCCACGCATTCCACCGGGGTCACGTAGCCGCCGGCCTCGCGCTTGTCGACGACCATGATGCCGGGGGCCTCGCGGAGAATGTCGCGCGCCTCGTCTTCATCGAGGAAGTCCTCGAACTCGATGTTCACGGCCTCGGCGTGGCCGACGAAGACCGGCACTCGCACGCAGGTCGCCGTGACCCGGATCGACGGATCGACGATCTTCTTGGTCTCGGCCACCATCTTCCACTCTTCCTTGGTGGAGCCGTCCTCCATGAAGACGTCGATGTGCGGGATCACGTTGAAGGCGATCTGCTTCTGGAACTTGGAGGGCGCGACCTCCTGCCCGGGCACGTACATGCCCTTGGTCTGATCCCACAGCTCGTCGATGCCTTCCTTGCCGGCGCCGGACACGGACTGGTAGGTGGAGACGACGACGCGCTTGATCCGCGCCCGGTCGTGCAGCGGCTTGAGCGCGACAACCATCTGGGCGGTCGAGCAGTTCGGGTTCGCGATGATGTTGCGGTTCCGGTAGTGCTCGATCGCGTCCGGGTTCACTTCGGGCACGATCAGCGGGATGTCCGGCTCGTAGCGGTAGAGCGACGAGTTGTCGATGACGACACAGCCGGCATCGGCCGCCTTGGGCGCGAAGGTCTTCGTCGCGTCGGAGCCGACGGCGAAGAGCGCCATGTCCCAACCTTCGAAGTCGAAGGTGTCCAGATCCTGGGTCTTCAGGGTCGTGTCGCCAAAGCTGACCTCGGTGCCGAGCGATTTTCGGCTGGCGAGCGCAGCGATCTCGTCCACCGGGAACTGGCGCTCCGCCAGGATGTTCAACATTTCGCGGCCCACATTGCCCGTGGCACCCACAACGACGACCCGATAGCCCATCGGACACCTCCTTGGTTAACGTCGCGGCCTCTTAGCAGGGGCGGCCCATCGGTAAAAGGTGTCTTGGACGCATGGCTGCCGTCGCGGGCGCTGGGGCTCCCTATCCGCCGGTACGCGCGCGCGTATGTACGCGTACGTAGGGGAGAGGGGGGAGGCTGGGGCGATCCTGATAGCGGTACCGATTCCGCCCCCGATTCCCCGATCTTACGCCGGGTAAGGTTGGGCTGCGGCGGGGAAATTGTATCGGGCGGTCAAGAAATAAGCGTTTTGTATCAGTGCTTTGACATGTTTCTGCGAAAAAAGTGGGGGGAGGTGAAGAAAAGCGCTTGCGGGTCTCTGCCAGTATCCGTAGAACCCCCTTCACCGGCGGCGCTGAGGGCGCTGGCGGGGCGGATCGGGGGTCTTGAAGGGCGGTCGGTTCGACACAATATCGAGAGGATGGGCAGGCTGGCGCGCCTAAGGGATTGGGCGCTTCGGTTGGTTTTGTTCTCTCTGGCTCTTTGACATTGCTGGTGACTGAAGAGATTTGTGGGCGGTTTGGTTCGTTCGATGGACGAAACTGCACATAGATCAACGCTCTTAGGCTTTTTGCCGATAATGGAGTGTCAGCTTCACTGTTTGGCGGCTTCTGGTTTCTAAGGAGACCTGGAGCACATCAAACAGAGACGGTTCCTGATCTTAGCCGGTCAGGAAACGATGTGCAGAGGTTCGAACGTCAAGGATACGCTGGCAACGGCGTTTCAACTTGAGAGTTTGATCCTGGCTCAGAACGAACGCTGGCGGCAGGCCTAACACATGCAAGTCGAGCGAGACCTTCGGGTCTAGCGGCGAACGGGTTAGTAACGCGTGGGAACGTGCCCAAAGGTACGGAATAGTCCCGGGAAACTGGGTTTAATACCGTATGTGCCCTTCGGGGGAAAGATTTATCGCCTTTGGATCGGCCCGCGTTGGATTAGGTAGTTGGTGGGGTAATGGCCTACCAAGCCGACGATCCATAGCTGGTTTGAGAGGATGATCAGCAACACTGGGACTGAGACACGGCCCAGACTCCTACGGGAGGCAGCAGTGGGGAATCTTAGACAATGGGGGCAACCCTGATCTAGCCATGCCGCGTGAGTGATGAAGGCCCTAGGGTCGTAAAGCTCTTTCGCCTGTGAAGATAATGACGGTAGCAGGTAAAGAAACCCCGGCTAACTCCGTGCCAGCAGCCGCGGTAATACGGAGGGGGTTAGCGTTGTTCGGAATTACTGGGCGTAAAGCGCACGTAGGCGGACTATTAAGTCAGGGGTGAAATCCCGGGGCTCAACCCCGGAACTGCCCTTGATACTGGTAGTCTTGAGTTCGAGAGAGGTGAGTGGAATTCCGAGTGTAGAGGTGAAATTCGTAGATATTCGGAGGAACACCAGTGGCGAAGGCGGCTCACTGGCTCGATACTGACGCTGAGGTGCGAAAGTGTGGGGAGCAAACAGGATTAGATACCCTGGTAGTCCACACCGTAAACGATGAATGCCAGTCGTCGGCGCGCATGCGTGTCGGTGACACACCTAACGGATTAAGCATTCCGCCTGGGGAGTACGGTCGCAAGATTAAAACTCAAAGGAATTGACGGGGGCCCGCACAAGCGGTGGAGCATGTGGTTTAATTCGAAGCAACGCGCAGAACCTTACCAACCCTTGACATCTGGATCGCGGTTTTCCGAGAGGAATTCCTTCAGTTCGGCTGGATCCAAGACAGGTGCTGCATGGCTGTCGTCAGCTCGTGTCGTGAGATGTTCGGTTAAGTCCGGCAACGAGCGCAACCCACGTCCTTAGTTGCCAGCAGTTCGGCTGGGCACTCTAAGGAAACTGCCGGTGATAAGCCGGAGGAAGGTGTGGATGACGTCAAGTCCTCATGGCCCTTACGGGTTGGGCTACACACGTGCTACAATGGTAGTGACAATGGGTTAATCCCAAAAAGCTATCTCAGTTCGGATTGTCGTCTGCAACTCGACGGCATGAAGTCGGAATCGCTAGTAATCGCGTAACAGCATGACGCGGTGAATACGTTCCCGGGCCTTGTACACACCGCCCGTCACACCATGGGAGTTGGGTCTACCCGAAGACGGTGCGCCAACCTTTTCGAAGGGGGCAGCTGGCCACGGTAGGCTCAGCGACTGGGGTGAAGTCGTAACAAGGTAGCCGTAGGGGAACCTGCGGCTGGATCACCTCCTTTCTAAGGATGATGCTAGCATCACGGAGTTCGCTCCCGATCGTGCATCACTTAGCACTGACATGTCCTTTGCATGTCAAAACATCATGGGCCAGGCCGTCCACATATCTCTTCAGTCCAGTCACGCGGGCTACCGCCCGTATCTTGGGTCGGTAGCTCAGGTGGTTAGAGCGCACGCCTGATAAGCGTGAGGTCGGAGGTTCAAGTCCTCCTCGACCCACCATTCCCTTCGGGGCGCATGGGGCGTTAGCTCAGCTGGGAGAGCACCTGCTTTGCAAGCAGGGGGTCATCGGTTCGATCCCGATACGCTCCACCAAGCTCCGCTTGGTTCCCCGTATCGAGTCCCTGTTTTGCGCGCCATTGGCGCGACACGCTCCACCACGACCGCACGGTTTGATCGTAAAGCACTGCCGAGTGTTTTACCGTCCAACCGGACGCACATTGACATCGTAAAGAGAGTTAACATCAGAATTGCTGATCGCCCCAGTGGGGGATGATCTCTGAGCCATGAGATGGCGCAGTCTTCGGATTTGCCTCCGAAACTGCAGCCGGTTCAGAAACGGCAATTTTGTCCAAGTCAAGTACACTAACCAAACAGTATGGTCCTTCGGGATCATACGGGAAATGTACGACTTCTGATCCGAAAGAGAGGCGCTGGTCGAACCAGCCTGGCGCCGAGAGACGTCAGTCTTGCTCTTTCTGGATCGGATCAAGCGCGAGAAGGGCGTTTGGTGGATGCCTTGGCAGCAAGAGGCGATGAAGGACGTGATACTCTGCGATAAGTCCTGGGGAGCTGAGAATAAGCTTTGATCCAGGAATCTCCGAATGGGGCAACCCACCTGATACTCGGTTATTGTGTGAGACGGTCGAGCTATGAGAGCAAATGCGCTCAAGTAGCGAAGCGGTAGCGCACACTAATTGGGTAAGACAGGTACTTTGGACCTGAATACATAGGGTTCAAAGAGCAAACCCGGGGAACTGAAACATCTAAGTACCCGGAGGAAAGGAAATCAATTGATACTCCCCTAGTAGCGGCGAGCGAACGGGGACCAGCCGAGCCGTAAACGTGACCAGAACTGGATGGAAAGCCAGGCCATAGCGGGTGACAGCCCCGTATGGGAAACGTGAAGGACGCATTAAGTAGGGCGGGACACGTGAAATCCTGTCTGAAGATCGGGGGACCACCCTCGAAGGCTAAGTACTCCTTGCTGACCGATAGCGAACCAGTACCGTGAGGGAAAGGTGAAAAGCACCCCGACGAGGGGAGTGAAACAGTTTCTGAAACCGGACGCCTACAAGCAGTCGGAGGGGCCTCGAGCCCTGACGGCGTACCTTTTGTATAATGGGTCATCGACTTGGTCTCACATGCAAGCTTAAGCCGTTAGGTGTAGGCGTAGCGAAAGCGAGTCTGAATAGGGCGTCGAGTATGTGGGATCAGACCCGAAACCGAGTGATCTAGGCATGACCAGGATGAAGGTAAGGTAACACTTACTGGAGGTCCGAACCCACACCTGTTGAAAAAGGTCGGGATGAGTTGTGCCTAGGGGTGAAAGGCCAATCAAACTCGGAGATAGCTGGTTCTCCGCGAAATCTATTTAGGTAGAGCGTCATCCGAATACCCCGGGGGGTAGAGCACTGGATGGGTAATGGGGCCCCACAGGCTTACTGATCCTAACCAAACTCCGAATACCCGGGAGTACTAGATGGCAGACACACTGCGGATGCTAACGTCCGTAGTGGAGAGGGAAACAACCCTGACCTCCAGCTAAGGCCCCCAATTCATGGCTAAGTGGGAAAGCAGGTGGGACGACCAAAACAACCAGGAGGTTGGCTTAGAAGCAGCCATCCTTTAAAGATAGCGTAACAGCTCACTGGTCTAATCAAGTTGTCCTGCGGCGAAGATGTAACGGGGCTCAAGCCATGAGCCGAAGCTGAGGACTGCGTATGCAGTGGTAGCGGAGCGTGGTGTGATATAACACCAATCCTCCTTAGATCCTTCGGGATCATTGGAGGATAGGGTGTTTACTGTGAAGCCGGCGCGTGAGCGATCCGGTGGAGTGATCACCAGCGAGAATGATGACATGAGTAGCGACAATGAGGGTGAGAGACCCTCACGCCGAAAGTCCAAGGGTTCCTGCTTAAAGCTAATCTGAGCAGGGTAAGCCGGCCCCTAAGTCGAGGCAGAAATGCGTAGACGATGGGAATCAGGTTAATATTCCTGAGCCAGGAGGATGTGACGGATTGGAGACGTTGTTCGACCTTATCGGATTGGTCGGGCAGCCACCCAGTTCCTGGAAATAGCCCTCCATCAGACCGTACCCTAAACCGACACAGGTGGACTGGTAGAGCATACCAAGGCGCTTGAGAGAACGATGTTGAAGGAACTCGGCAAAATACCTCCGTAAGTTCGCGAGAAGGAGGCCCGGGTTCAAGGCAACTTGGATCCGGGGGCACAAACCAGGGGGTGGCGACTGTTTACTAAAAACACAGGGCTCTGCGAAGTCGCAAGACGACGTATAGGGTCTGACGCCTGCCCGGTGCCTGAAGGTTAAAAGGAGGAGTGAGAGCTCCGAATTGAAGCCCAGGTAAACGGCGGCCGTAACTATAACGGTCCTAAGGTAGCGAAATTCCTTGTCGGGTAAGTTCCGACCTGCACGAATGGCGTAACGACTTCCCCGCTGTCTCCAACATCGACTCAGCGAAATTGAATTGCCTGTCAAGATGCAGGCTTCCCGCGGTTAGACGGAAAGACCCCGTGCACCTTTACTACAGCTTCACACTGGCATTAGGCCGAGCATGTGCAGGATAGGTGGTAGGCTTCGAAGCAGGGACGCCAGTCCCTGTGGAGCCTCCCTTGAGATACCACCCTTGCTCTGCTTGATGTCTAACCGCGGTCCGTTATCCGGATCCGGGACCCTGTGTGGCGGGTAGTTTGACTGGGGCGGTCGCCTCCTAAAGCGTAACGGAGGCGCGCGAAGGTTGGCTCAGAGCGGTCGGAAATCGCTCGTTGAGTGCAATGGCAGAAGCCAGCCTGACTGCAAGACTGACAAGTCGAGCAGAGTCGAAAGACGGCCATAGTGATCCGGTGGTCCCGAGTGGAAGGGCCATCGCTCAACGGATAAAAGGTACGCCGGGGATAACAGGCTGATGGTGCCCAAGAGTCCATATCGACGGCACCGTTTGGCACCTCGATGTCGGCTCATCTCATCCTGGGGCTGGAGCAGGTCCCAAGGGTACGGCTGTTCGCCGTTTAAAGAGGTACGTGAGCTGGGTTTAGAACGTCGTGAGACAGTTCGGTCCCTATCTGCCGTGGGTGTAGGATACTTGAGAGGAGTTGCCCCTAGTACGAGAGGACCGGGGTGAACGGACCACTGGTGGACCTGTTGTGGCGCCAGCCGCAGTGCAGGGTAGCTATGTCCGGAAAGGATAACCGCTGAAGGCATCTAAGCGGGAAGCCCCCCTCAAAACAAGGTATCCCTGAGGGCCGTGGTAGACCACCACGTCGATAGGCCGGAGGTGTAAGCGTGGCAACACGCTCAGCTGACCGGTACTAATGGCCCGATAGGCTTGATACGATCCAGTAAAAGCAAGACTGGAAAAATCAGAAGTCACACAAAACGACTTGGACAAACCCCTGATGTGCGGCGCGGACATAAAACTCCGCGCCACGGATTTTTCCTCGGTTTGGTGGTCATAGCACGAGCAAAACACCCGATCCCATCCCGAACTCGGCCGTTAAGTGCCGGCGCGCCAATGGTACTGCGTCTCAAGACGTGGGAGAGTAGGTCACCGCCAAACCTAGAAAAAATCCAAAACTCTCTTACGATCAAAAATCAAAAAACATAACGCCCCGCTCGGTCAAACCAAGCGGGGCGTTATCGCGTCAGGGGGGG
>NZ_FOLG01000026.1 GCF_900112335.1 Tropicimonas isoalkanivorans | reverse complement strand
ATACCAACGGCCTCGAGCGCTGACTCGGGCAGGATTCCCATCGGCGTAAAAATCTGGATCACTGCCATCGACGGATGGAGGCTTCGATGGCAGTTGAGATCACGCGGAAGGCCATGTCTGCTGGCGCGCTTCGGGCCGCGGCGACACGAACGAAGGATGCGAAGGCGGCCCGGCGGATGCTGGCGATCGCTCTGGTTCTGGAAGGCGCAGATCGCACGACCGCGGCAGAGACCTGCGGGATGGACCGGCAAACCCTGCGCGACTGGGTGCATCGCTACAATGCCGAGGGGATCGACGGTCTGTCGAACCGCTACTCTGCGGGCCCAACGCCTCTCTTGAACGCCGAGCAGAAGGCGGAGCTTGCACAGATGGTGCGTGACGGGCCCGACCTCGCGACTGATGGGGTGGTCCGCTGGCGGCGCATCGACCTCAAGCGCAAGATCGAGGAGCGCTTCGGCGTTGTCATGCACGAGCGGACGGTCGGCAAACAGCTGGCGGCCCTCGGTTTCCGCCGTCTCTCGGTGCGACCCCAGCACCCGAAATCCGATCCGGTGGCGCAGGAGGTATTCAAAAAAACTTCGCCGCGACAGTAGAGGACGCCCTGCCAGAGGCCACGCGCGGCAAGCCCTTGGAGATCTGGTTTCAAGATGAAGCAAGGGTGGGACAGCAAGGAACGCTCACCCGAACCTGGGCGGAGCGTGGAACCCGCCCCCGCGCACCGCGCGACACCCGCTACGAATGGGCCTACATCTTCGGTGCGGTCTGCCCGGCGCGGGCGGCAACCGCGGCGCTGGTCATGCCCCGCGCCGATACCTCGGCCATGAACGCCCATCTCATCGAAATCTCAAAGACCGTCGCCCCAGGCGCTCATGCCGTGCTGGTGATGGACGGCGCTGGCTGGCATGGATCCACGGCGCTGCACATCCCGGACAACATTACCATCGTGACGCTTCCGCCCTACGCGCCCGAATTGAACCCGGTCGAGAACATCTGGGCCTATCTCCGGGCCAACCGCCTCGCCATCTCGGTCTTTGACACTTACGACGACATAGTCGACCGATGCTGCGACGCATGGAACTTCTTCGCGAACGATCCCGAACGAGTCCGATCAATCACAGCGCGCGACTATGCAAAAGCGGTCAGCGCTTAGGGCCGTTGGTATAAGACGTGCTGGCGGTGCGGCTCAGCCCTGTGAGGGGCGGGCCGACCGCGCGGCCAGCGCCGCGCCCAGCCCGAACAGCGCCGCCAGAATCCACAAATGCCGGATCGCGGTCGCCAGCTCTGGCCCGGTGGCCCCCATGCTGGCCAGCCGGGTATAGGCGTCGATCATCGGCACGGCGGGAATGGCCGCGGCGATTGCTTGCAGCGCCGGGGGGATCGCCTCGATCGGCCATGAAAACCCCGACAGGAAGAACAGCGGCAGGCCCATCGCCAGCAGCACGGGCTGGATCACCTCGGTCCGTTTCAGCAGCGCGGCGATCAGCTGCGCCATCAGCCCCGTGGCCAGCACAAAGGGCAGGCCAAGCGCCGCCAGCAGCCGCAGATCGCCCAGCCATGGCAGGCCATAGGCGCGCGGCAGCGCCACGAGGAACAGCGGCAGCAGCGCCGCATAGATCACCAGCCACGCCAGCACGCGCCCGGCCAGTTGCCGCGCGACCGGTGCAGGCGAGGGGCGGCGGCGCACCGCCACCAGCGCCAGCCCCATCGCCATGGTCTGATGCAGGATCAGCACGAAGGCAGCGGGCAAGACATAGGTCGCGTAACCACCCGAAGGGTTGAACAGCGGCACCTCGACCAGTTGCGCGGGGCTGGCCAGCGCCGTGGCGGTTTCGGCGTCGAGTTGCTGGCCCGCCATCAGACGCCCGGCGGCGATGGTCGCGCCCATCTGCCGGACGGGAATGGCCATGCCGGACAGCACCTTTTGGTAAACAAGGAAATAGCTGGCATCGCCATAGACGGCGATGGGGCTGGGCCGGCCCGACAGCAGGTCACGCTCGAACCCCTGCGGGATCAGCACGATGCCATAGGCGTCGCGCGACTGCACCGCGCGTTCGGCGGCGGCCATGTCGGTCAGCCGGGCGGTCAGCGTCACGCTTTCGCTGGCGTCGATCCGGCGCAGCAGGTCACGCGCGCTTTCGCCGCCATCCAGATCGACGGCCACGACCGGCACGACGCGCAGCAATTCGGGCCGGTACGGCGCGGGATAGATCAGCCCATAGATCGCCAGCGCCAGCACCACGATCATCAGCACCTGACGATCACGGAAGATGCCGGCCATCTCGGCCCGGAAGGCGCGGATCATGGCGCACCCCCGTCCAGCGCGCGGCGCTGCATCAGCGCCAGCCGCACTAGCACCAGCACGGCCAGCCCGGCGGTGATCGCCAGCAGCGCCAGCAGCGGCGTCAGCGACAGGTCGCGCGGCGTGGCGCGCAGGGTCTGGTCGATGCGCAATTGCAGATACCATGTGCCGGGCAGCAGATCGCTCCACCACCGGGCCAGCGCGGGCATCGCCTCGCGCGGGAAGCCGATCCCCATATAGCCAAAGGCCGGGGCCAGCATCATCGCAACCCCGCTGATGGCCAGCCCGAAATCGCGCATCAGCAGATAGGCCAGCCCGCCGATCAGCGCCGCCGCGATGACGAACAGCACCGCGCCAATCAGCAGCAGCGCCACCGACCCGCGCAGCGGCACCTCCAGCACGCCGAACAGCACCAGATCGGCCAGCCCGATCACCACCAGAAAGATCAGCGTATAAGGGATCAGTTTGCCCAGCATCGCGGGCAGCACACCCCCCGCCTGACGCGACAGGGCAAGCATCGGCGGCGCGCCGCCGGTGGCCGGGCGGGCGAAATCCAGCGCCAGCGCATAGGTGACGGCGGCGGCGGCCATGATCTGCACCACCGCGGGCACCACCGCCGACAGCAGAAAATCGATATAGCTGAAGGCCGGGTTGAACAGCGGGTGGATCTGCATGGGCACCGGCTGGACCAACGCGGCAACGCCGGTCGTGTCCATCCCCTGTCCCCGCAGCATCCCCATCTGCGCGCCCCCGATAAAGCTGTTGATCGCGCCCCGCGCGCCCCGCGCGGCGATGGCCCCGGCGGTCATGTGCTGATTGTCATAGAACAGCACGATTTCCGGGCGGCGGCGATCCAGCAAGTCACGCTCGAACCCTTGCGCGATCAGAACCGCCCCGCGCGCCCGCCCGGCGCGGATATCGTCGCTGGCCTCTGACAGGCTCAGCGCCGGGTGGGTGGTCAGTTCGGGCGTTGCCTCCAGCATCCGCGACAGCGAGCGGCTGGTCTCGGTCCGGTCCAGATCGACGACGGCAAAGGGCAGGTCGGTCGGGATACCGCGCAGAAACACCGCCGCCAGCACCGCCAGCAGCAGCAGGGGCAGGATCAGCGTCAGCCAGATCAGCGCCGGATGCCCGGCGATCAGCGACAGCTCGCGCCGTGCGACATGGGCGATGCCGCGCATGGGTTCACAGCCCGTCCGGCAGCAGAGCCGACATGCCGGGGCGCAGGCCCTCGACCGGGGCGTCGGGGGTCGCGCGCAGCTCGAAACTGCGCAGGTCGAAATCGCCGGTCGCCCGCGTCGCCCGCCAGCTTGCGAAATCGCCCTGCACGTTCAGCAGGGTGACGGTGGCGGCCACATCGCGATCCAGCGCCGGGACGCGCACGGTCAGATTGTCGCCGACCTCGACACCATGCAGCAGGTCTTCGCGAATGTTGAAGGTGAACCACGCATCCGCCGGCTGCACGAGCGTAAACAGCGGCGCGCCGGGGCCGATATTTTCGCCCATCTCGATCATGCGGCCGGTGATCTGGCCATCCATCGGGGCATAGACCTGCAAATCATCCAGATTGGCCTGTTGCTGGGCCAGCGCGGCGCGCGCCTGTTCGGCCTGTGCCTTGGCCGCCGCGCGCTGTTCGGGCGTGGCACCCGCGCGCACCAGATCAAGCTGCGCCTGCGCGGCATCGACCTGTCGTTCGGCGGCTTCGAGGTTGCGGGTGCCCTGTTCCACCGCCGCCTGCGACCGCACGCCGCGCGATTCCAGCTGCATATTGCGGGCCTGCGAATCGCGGGCCAGCGCCAGATCGGCCTGCGCCGCGGCCAGCTGCGCCTCGGCGGCGCGGACGTTTTCGGGGCGGATGACAGCGACGGCGGCGGCGTTGCTGTCGGCGGCGGCCAGCGCGGCCTCGGCCTGACCATAGGCGGTCAGAAGCTGGGGGTTCTCCAGCCGCACCAGCAATTGCCCCTGCGTTGCGCTATCGCCGGTATCCGCCCCGATTTCAGCCACGCGCCCCGAAATTCGGGCACTGACATCGACGCGCGGCGCGGCGACCTCGCCCTGAATGACCACCGGGCCGGGGCGGGTCAGCGCCCAGATCGCCACGGCCACCGCCGCGACGATGACCAGCAGCACGGCATAGGCCAGCCGCGCCTTGCGCGGGGCAGTGGTGGGGGGAATGTCCGTCATCGCAATACCCCCTAGCTATACGTGTAAAAGCCTGCACCCGAGGCGACGCCAAGCTTGCCCTTGTCCAGAAAGTCGCGCTTCAGAAGCCGCGCAAATTCCTGCGCCTTGGGGCCGCCCGCGGACGAAATATGCCAGGCCGTGTTGAGGCCCACGATATCATAAATCTGGAAGGGGCCAAGCGGCGCGCCCGTGGCGATGCGCCAGACTTTGTCCACATCCTGCGGGGCGGTCACGCCATCGACCAGCAGCGCAGCGGCGGCTTGCAAAAACGGCACCAGCAGCGAATTCAGCACATAGCCGGGCTGCTCTTTCTCCAGCACGATCGGCACCATGCCGATGGCTTTGGCAAAGGCCTGAACCTCATCGCGCACGGCCGGATCGGTGCCGGGATGGCCCATGATCTCGGCAATGTTGTGGCGCCAGATATGGTTGGCGAAATGCAGCGCCAGAAAGCAGTCGGGCTGGGCGGTCGCACCAGCCAGTTCCGAGGGCAGCAGCGTCGATGAATTGGTGGCAAGGATTGCGCCGTCTTTCATCAGCGGGGCAAGCCGCGCATAAAGATCGCGCTTGATCTGCGGGTTTTCGGGCACCGCTTCGATGACCAGATCGGCATTGGCCACAGCCTGCGCCAGATCGGTGGTCAGCGACAGCCGCGCGCGCGCGGGCGGCGGCGATGTCATCGTGCCCAGCTTCAGATCGGCCTGCATCTGCGCGGCGATCGCATCCAGCGCCTCGCGCGCCTTGGCCAGCGCCTCATCCGAGATATCCTGCGCGATCACATCGAACCCATGCCGCGCGGTTTGCAACGCAATCTGGATGCCCAAAACCCCCGCGCCAATGACTGTAACTGTTCTGATCGCCATGGCGGCCTCCTGAATAAATTTCGTTCGCCATTCAGATATCACTTGAAACGCCAAATCAAGGGGCCACCTCTGCCGCAGGGCACATATTGCCCGCGTTGGACAGGAGGCCGTCATGGCACCGAAAAACCGTCCCTTCCCGCACAGCCTGCCAATGTCGCATGAACCCGATGCGACGGCGGGTTTCTGGCGCAATGACGCCACCAACACGCTGCCGCCGCCCGACATGACCGGCACCTATCAGCGCCACCGTCCGCTGGCACCCGAAGGCATCGCCAAGCGCCGCGCCACCATCATCGGCGGCGGTATCGCCGGGCTGGCGGCGGCCTTTTACCTGATCCGCGACGGCCAGATGCCGGGCGAGAACATCGCCGTGATCGAGGGGCTGTCGGTTCCCGGCGGCTCGATGGACGGGGCCGGGAACGCGCAGGACGGCTATATCGTGCGCGGCGGGCGCGAGATGAACTGGAACTATGACAACCTGTGGGACATGTTTCAGGACATCCCCGCCGTCGAGATGCCCGAGGGCCATTCGGTGCTGGACGAATATCGCGCGCTGAACGACTCCGATGCGAACGTCTCGAAGGCGCGGCTGATGCACAAACAGGGCCAGATCCGCGATTTTTCCACGCTGGGCCTGACCAAGCCGCAACAATGGGAGTTGGTCCGCCTGCTGCTGGCCCGCAAGGAGGATCTGGACGATCTGACCATCACCGACTGGTTCTCGCCCGGTTTCCTGCAAAGCAATTTCTGGTTCTTCTGGCGGTCGATGTTCGCCTTCAAGAACTGTCACAGCCTGCTGGAAATGAAGCTGTATATGCACCGTTTCCTTGACGCGCTGGACGGGCTGAACGACATGTCGGCGCTGGTTTTCCCGCGGTATAACCAATACGAGACCTTCATCCTGCCGCTGGTCAACTGGCTGAAGTCGCGCGGCGTGACGTTCCGCTATGACACCCGCGTCACCGATCTGGAGATGACCGAGCGTGGCGGCCAGCGCATCGTCACCGCGATCCATGCCGAAATTGACGGCACGGCGCAGGTAATCCCGGCCGGCGAGGGTGATCTGGTCTTTGCGCTGCCGGGGTCGATGACCGAAGGCACGGCTTACGGCGACATGGACACGGTGCCGGTGCTGGCGCGCGGCAATGCCGAGCCGGGGCCGGACAGCGATTGGTTGCTGTGGGAGAACCTGGCCGCGAAATCGCCGGTCTTTGGCAAGCCGCAGAAATTCTACGGCGATGTGAAGCGATCCATCTGGGAATCGGTGACGCTGACCTGCAAGCCCTCGCCCCTGACCGAGAAAATCGCCGAATTGTCGGTCAACGACCCCTATTCGGGCCGCACCGCGACCGGCGGCGTCATCACCTTTACCGATTCCGGTTGGGTGATGAGCGTGACCGCCAACCGCCAGCCGCATTTCCGGGACCAGCCCGATGATGTGCTGGTGCTGTGGGCCTACGGGCTGGACATGGACGGCGTGGGCGATCTGACCGGCAAAAAGATGGCCGACTGCACCGGGCGCGAGAATCTGGCCGAGTTGTGCCACCATCTGGGCCTGTCCAACCGCTTTGACGAAATCGCGGCGGCGACCAAGGTGCGGCTGGCGCTGATGCCCTATATCACCGCCGAATTCATGCCGCGCGCGGCGGGCGACCGGCCGCATGTCGTGCCCGAAGGCTGCACCAACCTTGCCCTGCTGGGGCAGTTCGTCGAAACCGCCAACGACGTCGTGTTCACCATGGAAAGCAGCGTGCGCACCGCCCGGATCGGGGTCTATAGTCTGCTGAACCTGCCCAAGCAGGTGCCGGATATCGCGCCGACGCAATACGACATCCGCAACCTGCTGAAGGCCGCGCGGGCGATCAATAACGGCGAACCTTTCCCCGGAGAGCGGATGCTGCACAGGCTCTTGGACAAGACCTATTTTGCCCATATCCTGCCGCCGCTGCCCGAGGATGAGCCGGGCACGATGCGCCGCATCGAGGAAGAGCTGGGCGGACTGTTCGGCAAGGGCGAACGCGCGGTGCAGTCGCTGATCGGCCAGATCGCCGGGCTGCGCGACAAGCTGTCTGCCGGTCGCGACATGAAAGAAGGATGACCCGATGGCCGCACCGAAACGCCTGACCCGGCAACAGGCCCAGCAGGAAACGCGCGCGCGTCTGATCGACGCGGCGCTGAACCTGATCGCCGAGGCGGGGGTCGGTGCGGCCTCGATCCGGGGGATCTGTGAACGCGCCGGGTTCAGTCAGGGCGCGTTCTATTCGAACTTTGCCAGCAAGGACGACCTGTTGCTGGCGCTGGTTGCCACCCACATGACCCGCATCGCCCGCGATCTGGTCGATCTGGTGCAGGCGACCGAGGGCATGGGTCTGGACGACAGCCTGAACCGTCTGGGTGCGCGGCTGGGGGAATTGTCGCGCAACCCGGTGCTGTCGCGGCTGATTATCGAGATGAATCTGCACGCACAGCGCGACACGGATTTTGCCGCGCAGTTTGCCGAGGTTACGGCCAGCTATCGGCGGGAATTCACCGCCATCACGCAGACGCTGATCGCGCGCCACCAGCTGACGACGCGCCAACCGCCGCCACAGATCGCCGAAACGATGCTGGCGCTGTGGTTCGGCGAGATCGTCCAGAACCGCGAAGCCGGGACGGCCAGCGTTGCCGATCTGCAAATGGCCTATTTCCGGGCGGTGACACATGGTTAGGGGGCCAAATCTGCGGCCATGGATGTGGCGGGTCGGTTCAGGGCCGCAACAACCCGCGCAACCATTGGCTTGCGGGGTCGGTATGCTGATCGGCGTGCCAGTAAAGATGCAGTTTGACCGGGCTTAGCGCGGCGGGCGGATCAGTCAGAACCAGCGCCCGGCCCGGTTGCAGACGCGCGGCGATGCGACGTGGAATCGTGGCCAGCAGGTCGGAGCCCTCGGCCACGGTCATCGCGGTGCCATAGCTTTGACAGCGCAGCCGCACCCGGCGGCTGATTCCAAGGGCCAGCAACGACACATCCTCGATCACCGCGCCATCGTGACGCGTGGACACGGCGATATGATCCGCCGCAGCGTAGGCGGCAAAGGTGGGGGCGGCGGCAAAGGTGTGGCCGGCGCGGCTGACGACGCAGAAATCATCGCTGAACAATGGCGCATGGCGCAGCGTCTCGGGCACCGGGTGCGGCACATCGACGGCCAGATCAATGCTGCGCGCGGCCAGCGATTTCGCCATCATCGCCCGTGCCACGCGCACCGAATGCACCGTCACCCCCGGTGCCGCACCCGCCAGCCGCGACATCAGCACCGGCAGCAGGATCGTCTCGGTCGCCTCGGGCAGGGCGATGCGAAAGCTGCTCTGGCTGGCTTGCGGATCAAAGGCGCCCCAGCGGTTAATCAGCGCATCCAGCCGCGTCATCTGATCCAGCAATTCCGGGGCCATGCGGGCGCAGGCCGCCGTCGGCTGCATCCGGTGGCCCTGTCGCTGGAACAGAGGCTCGCCGAAATGATCGCGCAGCCGCCGCATCGCGTGGCTGACGGCCGATGGCGTCAGCGACAACGCATCGGCCGCGCGGGTCAGGTGGCGTTCCTGCCAGACCATCGCAAAGACGCGCAGCAGGTTCAGGTCCAGCCTGTCATGCCGTGAATGAATTTTTTTCATCGGGATGGTTTAATATTCATCATTTGTATTCATTCCCATGCCAGGGCAGTTTTGTCGAGGGCCGGCAGGGTGGGGGCTGGCCCACACATAGAACGGGGAGGGTTCACAAATGATTGACAGGGAAACGCGCGCATGACCGCCGCACCGATCTGGGCGGTCAGCTATCCGCAGGGGGTGTCGCCCGACCTGACGCTGGGCGAGGATGAAACCTTTCTCAGCGCGGTCGAGGACAGCATGGAGCGCTATGCCGACCGCGTGGCCGTGCGCTGTCTGGGCACGGACATGACCTATGCCCGGCTTGACGCGGAATCGCGCGCGATGGCGACGGGGTTGCAGGCGCTGGGGCTGGCACCGGGCGCGCGGGTGGCGCTGATGATGCCGTCGCTGCCGCAATATCTGGTGGCGCTGATCGGGGTCTTGCGCGCCGGCTTTGTCGCCACCAGCGTAAACCCGCTTTATCCCCCGCGCGAGTTGCATCACCAACTGGTCGACAGCGGTGCCGAGGCGATCATCCTGCTGGAACAATTCGCGGCAGGCTTTGAATCGATCCGGGCCGGGACGCCGGTGCGCCATGTCATCCTGACTCGGTCGGGGATGTGTTCGGGGGGCTGAAAGGCGCGGTTGCGGATTTCAAGCTGCGCCACATCGACAAGGCGGTTCCGCCCTATCGCCTGCCCGGTTCCTTGCGGCTGAAGGCGCTGCTGGCGCGGGGCAAATCCGAGCCATGGCAGCGCCCTGACCCTGCGCCCGGCGATACCGCGGTTCTGCAATATACCGGTGGCACGACCGGGATCGTCAAGGCGGCGATGCTTTCGCAGCGCAATGTGCTGGCCGCAATGCGGATGTCGCAGGCCTGGCTGACCCCGGCGCTGGAGGCCGCGCCAAAAGTCGCCGCCCCGGTCGGCATCATGCCGCTGCCGCTGCATCACGTCTATACGCTCTATACGACGGCGATGCTGCTGGCGAAGGGCGGCTGTTCAGTGCAGGTGCCGAACCCGCGCGATCTGGGATCGCTGATCGCGGCGATGAAGGCGCAGCCGTTTGACCTGATGACCGGGTTGAACACGCTGTATGCCGGGCTGATGGCGCATCCCGATATCGGCAGCGTTGACTGGTCGTCGGCACGCACCTTTATCGCCGGCGGCACCTCGACCCACCGTCACACCGCCGAGGCGTGGCACAAGCTGACCGGCCATTGGATCGCCGAGGGTTGGGGCATGTCGGAAACCTGCGGCGCGGGCACCTGCAACCCGTTTCCGGTGCCGGGCTTCAATGCCTCGATCGGGCTGCCGTTGCCCTCAGCCATCATCGAGATCCGCGATGAAGACGGCACCGCGCTGCCAACCGATATGCCCGGCGAAATCTGGATCAAAAGCGAAAGCGTGATGAAGGGTTACTGGAACAAGCCCGAAGAAGACCCGTTTGACGACCGTGGATTCATGGCGACCGGCGACATTGCCACCATGGATGCGCAAGGTTTCGTGCATATCGTGGATCGCAAGAAGGACATGATCCTCGTGTCCGGCTTCAACGTCTATCCCAACGAGATCGAAGACGTGCTGTCCGACCTGCCCGGTGTGCTGGAGGCCGCCGCCATCGGCATCCCCAGCGACAGGACGGGCGAGGCCGTGCGCGTGGCCGTGGTGCGCACCGATCCTGATCTGACCGAACAGCAGGTGCGCGATCACTGCGCGCAGCACCTGACAAATTACAAACGCCCCGCCGAAGTGATCTTTGTCGATGAATTGCCAAAGACCCCGGTGGGCAAGATCCTGCGCCGCAAACTGCGCGACGCCTGACGCCAAGGAGACCCAAGATGGATTTTGCGCCAAGCCCAAAGGGGCAAGAGATGCTGGACATGCTGCGCGATTTTATGGCGCGGCATGTGATCCCGCGCGAACAGGACTATCTGGCCGAAATCCGCCGCCTTTGCCCCGGCGCGGACTGGACGCAATGGCAGGTCAGCCCGTTGATGCAGGGCTGGAAGGCGCAGGCCAAAGCCGCCGGGCTGTGGAACCTGTTCCTGCCGGACCAAGATCACGGTGCCGGGCTGGGCTTGCAGGATTATGCCCGTCTGGCCGAGGAAATGGGACGCATCCCCTTTGCCGCCGAAATTTTCAACTGCAACGCCCCCGACACCGGCAATATGGAGGTGCTGCATCATTTCGGCAGCGACGCACAGAAAGATCGCTGGCTGACGCCCTTGCTGGCGGGGGATATCCGCTCTGTCTTTTGCATGACAGAACCCGAGGTCGCGTCATCCGACGCAACCACGATGCAGGCGACCATCACCGAGGAAGGCGATGATCTGATCCTGAACGGGCGCAAATGGTGGTCCACCGGGATCGGCCACCCGAATGCGCGGATCGCGATTTTCATGGGCCTGTCAAACCCCGAGGCCGCCCGCCATGCGCAGCATTCCATGGTGCTGGTGCCGCTGGACACGCCCGGCGTGACCATCGACCGGATGCTGCCGACCTTTGGTGAATACGATCCGCCGCTGGGTCATGGCGAGGTGACATTCACCGATGTGCGCGTGCCGCGTGACAACCTGATCCTGGGGCTGGGCCGCGGGTTCGAGATCGCGCAGGGCCGTCTGGGGCCGGGGCGCATCCATCACTGCATGCGCGCCATCGGGGCGGCCGAACGGGCGCTGGAGCTGATGATCCGGCGCGGCAATACGCGCGAGGCGTTCAGGCGCAAGCTCATTGATCTGGGCGCCAACCGCGATCACGTCGCCCGCGCCCGCATCGCCATCGACCAGGCGCGGCTGCTGACGCTTTATGCCGCGTGGAAGATCGACACGCAGGGCGTGCGCGCCGCCATGACCGAGATTTCCGCGATCAAGGTCGTCGCGCCCTCGATGCTGCAAGAGGTCGTGGACCGCGCCATGCAAATCCATGGCGGCATGGGCCTGACCCATGATGTGCCGCTGTCCGAGCTGTTCATCGTCGCCCGCGCGCTGCGCTATGCCGATGGCCCGGACGAGGTGCATCTGGCGCAGGTCGCAAGGCGCGAGCTGAAAAAATATGCGGATAACCGGGCATGAACGGGGATTTTCTGGACCGCGCCGCACCGATGCGCGATGACGAGGCCCTGCCGCTGGACCGGCTGGTCCCATGGATCGCCGATCATCTGGGCGTGACCGGCCAGCCGCAGGTGACGCAGTTCACCGGCGGCGCATCGAACTGGACCTATCGGCTGGTCTACCCGGATTCCGATCTGATCCTGCGCCGCCCGCCCGCCGGGACGCGGGCGAAATCGGCGCACGACATGGGCCGCGAATACCGGCTGCAAAAGGCGCTGAAGCCGCATTTCCCGCTGGTCCCCGAAACGCGTGCCTATTGTCAGGATGAATCGGTGATCGGCGCCGACTTTTACCTGCTGGACCGGATCGAGGGCATCATCCCGCGCAAGAACCTGCCGCGCGGCATGACCCTGCCCCCCGATCATGTGCGCCAGCTTTGCGAAAACGTGGTGGACGTGCTGATCGCGCTGCACCGCGTCGACATTGAGGCGGCGGGGCTGACCGATCTGGGCGCGGGCACCGGCTATGCGCGCCGTCAGATCGACGGCTGGTCGCGGCGTTACACCGATGCGCGCACATGGAACGTGCCGCGCGCGCGGGGGATCATGCGCTGGCTGGACAAGAACCTGCCCGCCGAGGGGCCGCTGTGCCTGACGCATAATGATTTCCGGTTCGACAACGTGGTGCTGGCCCCTGACGACCCGACCCGCGTCATCGGCGTGCTGGATTGGGAACTGGCCACCATTGGCGATCCGCTGATGGATCTGGGCAACCTGCTGGCCTATTGGGTCGAGGCCGGCGACGACCGCATCGGGCGGGCCACGCGGCGCCAGCCGACAACGCTGCCGGGCATGATGACCCGCGCCGAGGTGATCGACTATTACTGCACCGCCACCGGGCGCGACCCGCGCGAGATGAGCTATTATCAGGTTTACGGGCTGTTCCGGCTGTCGGCCATCGCGCAGCAGATTTATTATCGCTATCATAGGGGCCAGACCCGCAACAAGGCGTTCCGCAATTTCTGGGCCATCGTGCATTACCTGCACTGGCGCTGTCGGCGGCTGATGCGGCAGGCGCGCTGATGGGGCGGTTGCATCTGGTCCGGCACGGGCAGGCGTCGTTCGGGGCGGATGACTATGACGTTCTCAGCGATCTGGGCGCGCGTCAGGCGGCGCGGGCGGGCGCGGTGCTGCCCCGGGATGCGCGCGCCTTCAGCGGCACCCTGCGCCGGCATCTGGACAGCGCGACGGCGGCGGGTTTCGCCGTGGCACAGGCGGACCCGGCATGGAACGAATTCGACTATCTGGACGTCATCGGCGTGGCGCATCCCGGTCTTGGCAGCATGGCCGCGCTGCGCACCCATCTGGCGCACGAACCCGCGCCTCTGCGCGCGTTTCAGGCGCTGTATGAAGACGCCGTCGCGCGCTGGATGGAGGGTGGTGCGGGACCGTATCGCGAACCCCGCCGCGATTTTGTCGCCCGCGTGCAGGGCACGCTGGACCGTGCGGCGGGCGATGGCGATGCGGTGGTGTTCACCTCGGGCGGGGTGATTTCGGCCATCGTCGCGGGGCTGCTGGAGCTGACGCCCATGGCGGCGCGGCGCATCGACCGGGTGCTGGTCAATGCCGGGATCACCACGCTTGCCACCGGGCGGCGCGGCCCGCAATTGCTGGCGCTGAACGCCCAGACTCATTTGCAGGAGGACGGCTTTGTCACATACCGTTAAGGACGAAATCACCCTGATTACCGGTGCCAGTTCCGGCCTTGGTGCCGGCATGGCGCGCGAGATTGCGGCGCGCGGCGGTCATCTGGCGCTGTGCGCGCGCCGGGTTGACCAGTTGCAGGCGCTGAAGGCCGATATCACCGCTGCTCATCCCGCCTGCCGGGTCGAAATCGCCGCACTGGATGTGACCGATGCCGCCGCCGTAGCCGCCACCTTCGCAGATTTCCGCGCCCGGATGGGGCGGCTGGACCGTGTCATCATCAACGCCGGGATCGGGCGCGGCGTGCCGGTCGGCAAGGGAGGCTGGGCCGAAAACCGCGCCACGCTGGAGACCAACCTGATTGCCGCCTTCGCGCAGGCCGAAGCCGCGATGGCCGCCTTCCGCGATCAAAACAAGGGACATCTCGTCGTCATGTCCTCGATGAGCGCGATCCGGGGCATGCGCGGCGCAATGACCGCCTATGCGACCTCGAAGGCCGCCGTCGCCGCCATGGCCGAGGGGCTGCGCGCCGAATGCCTGCGCAAGCCGGGCATCGACGTAACCACGATCTATGCGGGCTATATCCGCACCGAGTTGAATGCCCATATTCCGGCCTCGAAAACCCCGTGGATCATCGGTGCCGACAAGGGCGCAAGGCTGCTGGTCGATGCCATCGCCCGCCGTCCCGCCACCGCCTATGTGCCGCGCTGGCCCTGGGCACCGCTGGGCGCGCTGATGCGCGTGCTGCCGCTGTCGCTGGTCAGCAAGATCACATGATAGCGGCGAGAGGAGCGCATAAGATGAACGATATCATTGCCAGCCGCCGCCTGATCCCGACCCCCGGCCCCGCGCCCGAGGACATCATCGCCGGTCCCGACGGGATGCTGTATTGCGGGCCGCAAGATGGCCGTATCCTGCGGCTGGACCCTGACACCGAGGCGGTGAAAACGGTGGCCACCGTGCCGGGCCGCCCGCTCGGGCTGGAGCCGCTGCCCGATGGGCGGTTGCTGGTCTGCAACAGCCCCAACGGGCTGATGCGGGTCGATCCGGCGACCGGCCGGGTCGAAAGCCTGCTGACCCAGATCGGCGGCAAACGGCTGATCTTTGCCTCGAACGTGGAGGCCGCGCGCGACGGCACGGTCTGGTTCACGGCATCCTCGATGCGCTATACCCAGCCGCAATGGCGCCGTGACCTGATCGAGGCGATCCCGACCGGCCATCTGATCCGGCTGGACCCGGACGGGCGGGCGACGGTGCTGGCCGATGATCTGCATTTTGCCAACGGGATGGTGCTGGCGGCGGATGAAAGCCACCTGATCTATGCCGAAACTGCTGCCCGGCGGTTGTCCCGATGGTGGCTGACAGGGCCAAATGCCGGGCAGCGCGAACTGATGTGCGAATTGCCGGGCTATCCCGATAATCTGGGGCGCGGCGCGGATGGAATGGTCTGGGCGGCGATGCCGACGCGATTTAGTTGAGGCTGAACAACACGCAAAGTGCTGATGTTGCTTGCCTATAGGGTGCTCGGACTATTTCCGAACTGCAGGGTATGCTATGGTCCGGGCGAAAGCCCTGCAATTTCGGATGCCCGCATGAAGCCGAAGATCCGCGCCCCTGAACAGGACGACCTTCTGCGGCCCCGGCTGGTCGACATGATCGACATGCGGCACGAGCTGGTGAAGCTGGCTGCGCTTATCGACTGGGGGTTCTTCGAAGAGGAGTGGGCCGGCTTTTTCCCGTCCCATACGGGGCGGCCGGCGACATCTCCGCAGTTGGTGGCGGGGCTGCTCTACCTCCAGCACGCCTATGGACTATCGGACGAGGCGGTGGTGGCGCGGTGGGTGGAGAACCCGTACTTCCAACATTTCTGCGGCGAGACATTCTTCCAGCACCGTGTACCGATCGACCCATCGTCTCTCACGCGGTGGCGCGGGCGGATCGGCGAGGAGGGCGTGGAGTGGCTGCTGACCAAGACGATCGAGGCCGGGCGGGATGCCGGGGTGATCTCCGAGCGCAGCGCCGAGGCGGTGATCTTGGATACGACTGTCATGGAAAAGAACATCGCCTATCCCACCGACGCTCGGCTTTACGAGCGTGCCCGGCAGCGCCTGGTGAAGCTCGCCCGCAATGCCGGCCTCTCCCTGCGCCAGAGCTATGCACGCCTCGCGCCCCGGCTGGCCGGCCAGGTTGGCCGCTACGCCCACGCCCGGCAGTTCAAGCGCATGCGCAAGCGGTTGCGGACATTGAAGGGCTACACCGGCCGGGTTCTGCGCGACATCCAGCGGCAGCTGGACGCCGTGACCGACGCCGCCCTGCGAGAACGGATCGAAGGCGAGATCGCCCTCGTCGACCGGCTGCTGCGCCAGAAACCGAAGGACAAACGCAAGCTCTACGCGCTCCACGAGCCGGAGGTCGACTGCATCTCCAAGGGCAAGGCCCGTGTGCGTTACGAATTCGGCTGCAAGGTCTCGGTCGCGACGACACATCGAGAGGGCTTTGTCGTCGGGATGCGCTCCATGCCCGGCAACCCCTATGATGGCCACACACTGGGCGAAGCGCTCGAGCAAGTGGAAATCCTGACGGGAACCCGCACCAGGCGCGCCTTCGTCGATCGCGGCTACCGCGGCCACGGTGTCGAGGGCACGGCGGTCTTCATCTCCGGCCAGCGCCGCGGGATGACCCCGGCGCTCAGGCGCGACCTGCGACGGCGCAGCGCCATCGAGCCGATGATCGGCCACATGAAGACCGACGGCCGCCTCGCCCGCTGCCCGCTGAAAGGCACGCTCGGAGATGCCCTCCACGCGGTGCTCTGCGGCTGTGGCCACAATATCCGGCTCATCCTCGCCCACCTGAGGGCTCTCATCGCTGCGATCATCGAGTTGATCCGCCGCGTGATCGCCGAGATCGTTCCCACCAACAGATCGCCGGACCAACTCTCCGCGTACCCAGCGTGATGTTCAGGATCGACGATTTAACCCGCTGCTGGAAAAGATGCGCGGCTGGCCATGGGCGCTGCGCTGGATGGGCGCGCGGCTGCCGCATTTCATGCAGCCAAAGCCCGAGCCGATCGCATGGATCCTGTGCATCAGCCCGGATGGCCGAATTCTGCACGATCTGATGTGGACCGATGGCGGCTATGGCTTTGTCACCGGCGTCTGCGCCCATCGCGGCCGGTTGTGGTGTGGCAGCCTGTCCGAACCCGCGATTCTCAGCTGCAAATTGCCACAATAGGCCCCGTCAAAGGTCGCTGCGCAGTCTCAGGGCGTGACGATCAGGTTGATATGGCCCGTCGGCAGTGTCCCGGGTGGTGGTGTAGGAGGCCGCCAGCGTCACGCCCGGCTGCGCGCTGCGCTACGCCGGAGGCTCCGCGCGCGGCCTCCTACACCACTTAGCGTAATCGCCATGTCCCATACACTGCATATCGTGGTGCAGCAAGGCTGCAGCTCTGCGTGCCGCCGGGAGCCGAACATGGAGGTGATGATGAATGTATTTGCTGCGCTTGATGTCTCACAAGACCTGACGGCGATCTGCCTGGTCGATGGCGCGGGAACCGTCGTGACAGAAGCCAAGGTGCTGACCTGCCCAGACGCGATCTCGGCGTGGCTCGCAGGGCAGCCGGGCGACCTCGAGCGGGTCGGCATGGAAACGGGCCCGTTGGCTGTCTGGCTCTGGAACGCACTGACGGAACGCGGCCTGCCGGTCGTCTGCCTTGATGCCCGCCATGCCAATGGCGTGCTGAAGATGATGCCCAACAAGACGGACAGGTTGGATGCCCGTGGCCTTGCTCAGATCGTCCGGACCGGCTGGTTCCGCGCCGTGCAGATCAAGAGCCACGACGCCTATGTGACCCGCGCCTTGCTGACAACTCGAGACACCCTCGTCAGGATGCGTGTCCGGCTGGAGAATGAAGTCCGGGGGCTGTTGAAGACCTTTGGGGTGATGTTCGGAAAGCGGGTCGGCGGCTTCAAGCGTCGTGCCGAGGAGATCATCGCAAGGGATCTCACAGTCTCGCCCGAGCTCGTGCCGATCTTCGAGGCCCTGATGCGCGCCCGGCGCGACATCCTTGCCAGGATCGCCGATCTCGACCGCCGGATCCGGGTGATTGCCAGGCGTCATCAGACGGTTCGTCTTCTGATGACCACACCGGGCGTAGGGTCCATCACTGCCATGGCGGTTGTCGCGGCTTTCGACGACGCCGAGCGGTTCCGTCGGTCTTCCAGCGCAGGGGCCTATCTGGGGCTGACGCCCAGACGTTACGAGTCCGGAGAAATCAGCCGGAACGGTCGTGTCTCGAAGCGCGGCGACGCCTTCACGCGGAAATGCCTCTTCGAGGCGGCGAACGCGATCTACTGCCGGAAACTCGGCGGTTCGCGCCTCCGCGTTCCCACGCAGATTCACCCGCTCTCGCGACCTGAGCGCCCGGGTGGAACGCGCCATGGCAAAACCCGGGGTGCCAAAGGTGGGTGCCGCCGCCCCGTCCCGGGACGGCGGCAGAACCCTCGATCAGCGGACGGGACCGGCCGGCTGCCGGTTCGTCTATCGTTATGGCAGAAACCCCGTCAGTTGGCGCGGGTCCAAGTCTGGCCGCGGCAGAGGCCCAGCACGCAGCCAGAGACCTTCAGCCGCGCGCCGGAAAGTTCCATTCTGCCGTTATAGGTCTTGTCGCGGTCGGGCGCCCAGATGCGGCCGCCCTCGTACTTTCCCGCACCCTCGGGCCGCATATTCCAGACGATCTGGCGGCCGACTGTGTCCGAGGCGACCGGCTTGCCCTTTTCCCCGAAGGCGCGGGTCAGCTTGCCGCAGATCCTGTCGCCGCAGGGCGCGATGGCGACCAGGCCGAAATGGCCGTTGTCGTCTGGCTGGGTCTTCCAGGTGCCGACAACCGGATCGCCGGCGAAGGCAGGCGCCGCGGCCAGAAACAGACCGAGGGCAAGCGGAACTATGGGCTTCATCTTCGTCTCCTCCAAACTTCCTGGGTTACGGTACCGGGGGTGGCAGGGGCCGGGCTGTCGCGGTAGGTCCCCTGCCCCCCACCGTCCGGTCCTCAGAATGCCGCCTCGTCGAATTCCATCATCGAGGCGCCGCCAGCCATGACCTGCGAGAAAAGCGCCCCGCTCTGGGGCAGCATCCGCTCCATGAAGAACCGCGCCGTCGCGATCTTGGCGGCATAGAAGCCGTCGGGATCGCCCGCCTCGGCCCGTTCCATCGCCGTTTCGGCCATCCGCGCCCACAAATAGGCCATCGCCGTCAGCCCGAAGAGGCGCAGATAGTCGGTCGCGGCCGCCCCGGCCTCGTCCGGATCGGCCAGCCCCTTCTGCGCAACCTGCGCCGTGGCCTGCTGCAACCGGCCGAAGGCCTTGCCGAGCGGACCGACGAAGGGGGCCATCGAGGCGTTCCCGGCATGGCGCTCGACATAGGCCGAAACCGGGTGGAAGAACTGCCGCAGGTAGCGTCCGCCATGGGCGCCGAGCTTGCGCCCAACCAGATCCAGCGCCTGCACCCCGTTCGTGCCCTCGTAGATCTGGGCGATACGGGTGTCGCGCACATGCTGCTCCATTCCATGCTCGCGGATATAGCCGTGCCCGCCCAGCACCTGCATGCCGAGATTGGCGCTCTCGAAGCCGAGATCGGTGAACAGCGCCTTCACGACCGGCGTCATCAGGGCGACGAAATCCTCGGACTCTGCACGCACCGCCGGGTCGGGATGCCGTTCCTGCTCGTCGAGCCCCTTGGCGACCCAGACCGCCATCGCCCGGCAGCCCTCGACCGTCGCCCGCTGCAACAGCAGCATGCGGCGGATGTCGGGATGGACGATGATCGGGTCGGCGGGCTGGTCGTGCGCCTTCGCGCTGGACAGCGCCCGCCCCTGCAGCCGCTCGCGGGCATAGGCGACCGAGCCCTGATAGGCGGCTTCGGCCAGCCCCAGCCCCTGCACACCGACGGCAAGACGCGCGGCGTTCATCATGGTGAACATCGCCGACAGGCCCTTGTGCGGCGCGCCGATCAGCCAGCCCGTGGCCTCGTCGAAGTTCAGCACGCAAGTCGACGAGGCCTTGATCCCCATCTTGTGTTCGAGGCTCGCGCATTGCACCGCGTTGCGCGGCCCCGGATCGCCCTCGGCATCCGGCAGGAGCTTGGGCACCAGGAACAGGCTGATCCCGCCCGACCCTTTGGGCGCATCGGGCAGCCTGGCCAGCACCAGATGGACGATGTTCTCGGCCAGATCGTGCTCGCCGGCGGAGATGAAGATCTTGGTGCCGGTGATGCGATGGCTGCCGTCCTCCTGCGGAACGGCCTTGGTCCGCAAGAGGCCCAGATCGGTGCCGCAATGGGGCTCGGTCAGGCACATGGTGCCGGTCCACGTGCCATCGACGAGCCGCGGCAGATAAACCCGTTTCAGCTCTTCGGAGCCATGCGCCGCGAGCGCGCGGTAGGCGCCGTGCGACAGGCCCGGATACATGCCGAAGGACAGGTTGGCCGAGCAGATCATCTCTTCGACCAGCACATTGACGGCCGCCGGCAGCCCCTGCCCGCCATAATCCGGATCGCAGGAAATCGCCGTCCAGCCGCCCTCGCGGAACAGCTTGTAGGCCTCGCGGAAGCCTGCCGGCGTGTACACGACACCGTTTTCGAGCCGGCAGCCTTCCTCGTCGCCAGAGCGGTTGAGCGGGGCGAGGATGTCGGCGCAGAGCTTGCCGGCCTCCTCGAGGATCGGGTCGATCAGGTCGGGCGTGAATTCCTCATAGCCCGGCAGGTCGGTCAGGGCATCGCAGCCCATCAATTCGTGATAGACGAAGCGCATGTCGCGCAGGGGGGGTGAATAGCTGGCCATCGTCTTGATGTCCTCTCGTTGGTGCCGGCGACGTCAGTTTCTGAGCGGCTTGCCGGTCATCAGCATGGTTTCGATACGGGCGAGCGTGCCCGGCTGGCGGACCAGACCGGCGAACCGGTCGCGTTCGAGCTTCAGCAGGGTCTTCTCGCCCACGACCTCGATCGGGTCGCTGTCGCCGCCCGACAGAATGCCGGCCAGCGCGCCCGAGACGACCTCGTCATAGGCCGTGGCCTTGCCAAGCTTGCGGAAGGACTGCACTGCCATGTCCATCGCGGCGAGGCCCGCGGGCCCGGGCAGGACATAGTCGCGCGGCTCGGGCGGGATGTAGCCCTCGACCATGGCGAGCGCCCGGGCCTTGGCATCGGCCAGCAGCCGGGCGCGGTTCATGGTGATCCCATCCTCGGGGCGCAGGAACAGAAGCTCCTTCGCCCCGGCGGCGGATTTCGCCACCGTCGCGGTGCTGAGGATCTCGAATACCTTCGCGGGCGCCGGCATCGGCCCCTTCGGCAGCTTGCCGAAGCTCTGCCAGCGGTGCAGCATCTCGGTGCAGCCGCCCCAGCCGGGGATCAGCCCGACGCCGACCTCGACGAGCCCCATATAGGTCTCGGCATGGGCTTGCACGGCGCTGCAATGGAGCAGGATCTCGCAACCGCCGCCGAGCGCCATGCCCGAGGGCGCTCCGACCACCGGGAAGGGCGCGTTGCGCAGGTCCTGATAGGTCTGCTGGCCAAGCGCCACCAGCCCCTCGATCTGCTGCCAAGCCGCGATATTGGCGGCGAAGAGCGCGAGCCCCAGATTGGCGCCGACCGAGAAGCTAGTACCCTCGTTGTGGATCACCAGCGCCTTGTAGTCCTGTTTGACCAACCGCAGCGTCTTGCCCAGAAGCGCCATGATCTGGTCGTCCATGGCGTTCATCTTCGAGGTGAACTCGAAGCAGACCACGCCGTCGCCGATATCCCAGAGCGCGGCCGAGCCGTTCTTGAGGATCGGCTTGGTGGCACGCTTGATGTCCGACAACAGCAGCACGCCGTCGGGCCGGCTCACCGGGGAATAGGCGCCGTCGAGCCCGAGCTGCTCCAGCCGGCCGTTCTCGACCCGGTAGAAGCTGCGCCCGCGGGCCAGCGCCAGGATCGGCGGCACCGTTTGGCCCTCGGCCTCCAGCCGGTCGGCGAGCCAGTCAGGCCCGATCCGGTCGATCAGGGCGAAGGGACCCTCCTTCCAGGCGTAGCCGAGGCACATCGCCTCGTCGATATCGGCGATGCTGTCGGCCACTTCGCCGGCAAGCCCCGCGGCATAGGCCAGCGTCGCCGCCATGACCTCGGCGGCATAGCGGCCCTCGGTGCTGTCATGCTCCATCAGCTTGCGGGGCGAGCGGCCGGCGGCGGACATCGCCTCCAGCTTCGGCTTGCGCGCCGGGGCGAAGGCGCCGGTCGAAAGGTCGACCGCCTCCTTCACCTTGGCGCCGCCGACGCGGTTCAGCCGGTAAAAGCCCCCCCTGCCCTTCCGGCCGGTATAGCCCTCGGCGATCAGCGTCTCGATCACCGGCAGCGGCCGGTTGGCGTCGTGAAAGGCATCGGTTTCCGGCAGCGCCGCGGCGAGGCTCGCGTTGACATGGGGCATCAGGTCGAGCCCGACGAGGTCGAGCAGACCGAAAACGCCGGTCTTGGGGATGCCGAAGGGCTTGCCGATCAGCAGGTCCGCCGCCTCGACCGGAATGCCGCGCGCCACCGCCTCGGTCACCGACTTCTGCAGCCAGTAGACGCCCAGCCGGTTGGCGATGAAGCTCGGGGTGTCCTTGGCCACGACCACGGTCTTGCCGAGCCGGCGGTCGCAGTAGTCGCTGACCAGCGCCGCCGCATCCGGCCGCGTCGCCGGGCCGGTCACCAGCTCCATCAGCCGCATGTAGCGCGGCGGGTTGAAGAAATGCGTGATCAGGAAGTCGCGGGCGAAGCTCTCGGGCATGCCGTCGACCAGCGTCGCAAGCGGGATCGTCGAGGTGTTCGAGGAAACGATGCTGCCCGGTTTGCGCACCGCGTCGATCTTGGCATAGAGCGCCTGCTTGATGTCGAGCCGCTCGATCACCGCCTCGAGGATCCAGTCGGCCTCGGCCAGCCGGCCGAGATTGTCCTCGAAATTGCCGGTTTCGACCAGACGCGCCGCCTTCCTGCCCATGAAGGGCGCGGGGTCGGCCTTGAGCATCCGCGCCACCGCGCCGTCGGCCAGCGCGTTGCGGTTCGTCGCGCCGTCGGGGACGATGTCGAGCAGCAGCACCCTGGTGCCCGCATTGGCGATATGGGCGGCAATCGCCGCGCCCATGACGCCGGCGCCGATGACGGCGACCGTTTCGATACCCGCCATCATGCCGCCTCCAGCACCGTGGCGATGCCCTGACCGCCGCCGATGCACTGGGTGGCCAGCGCATAGCGGCCGCCCTCGCGCTTCAACAGCGCCGCCGCCTTGCCGACGATCCGCGCGCCGGTCGCGCCCAGCGGATGGCCAAGCGCGATGGCGCCACCGTCGAGATTGACCCGCGCCGGATCGAGCCCGAGATCGCGGATGCAGGCGAGGGCCTGGCTGGCGAAGGCTTCGTTCAGCTCGATCACGTCGAGATCGCCGGCCGAGAGCGCTGCCCGCTCCAGCGCCGCGCGGGTCGCGGCCACCGGGCCGATCCCCATGATGTCGGGGGCGCAGCCCTTGACGGCGACCGATTTCACATAGGCCAGCACCGGCAGGCCCGCCTTCTCGGCATAGCTCTCGGAGCAGACCAGAACCGCCGCGCAGCCGTCGGTCAGGGGCGAGGAGGTGCCGGCCGTCACCACACCCTCGGCGTCGAAGGCGGGCTTCAGCTCGGCCAGCCCCTCAAGCGTCGTTTCGGCGCGCGGGCAGCCGTCGGCGTCGATCACGCCGTCGCGCCCGGTGATTGGCACGATCTCGTCGGCAAACCGGCCCGCTGCCTGGGCCGCCACGGCCTTCTGCTGCGAGGCGAGCGCGAATTCTTCCTGCTCGGCGCGCGAGATCTGCCAGCGCCGGGCGACGTTCTCGGCGGTCTCGCCCATGCCCATATAGGCTTCGGGATGCTCCCGCGCGAAGTCCGGGTTCGGCATCGGGTTGAAGCCCATCATCGGCACCCGGCTCATGCTTTCGACCCCGGCGCAGACAAAGACCTCGCCCGCGCCCATTGCGATCGAGCCCGCCGCGACATGGACGGATGTCATCGAGGAGCCGCAGAAGCGGTTGATCGTCGCCGCGCCCGCCGATTGCGGCAACCCGCTCATCAGCCCGACCAGACGGCCGAGGTTAAGCCCTTGCTCGCCTTCGGGAAAGGCGCAGCCGAGCAGCAGGTCCTCGACGGCGGCGGGCTCGACGCCCGAGCGCGCGATCAGCTCGCGGACCACCTGGGCCGCCAGATCGTCGGGCCGAACCCGGGCCAGGGCGCCCTTGCGGGCCAGGGTGAAGGGCGAGCGCAGGTAGCCCGCGACAACGGTTCTCGTCATCGGTCATTCTCCGAAAATGTAAGGATTGAGGGGTCGGACGGAGCCGGTTCGGCCCCGTACAGGTCTAGGGATTCTGTGTCGCGCCGGGTGCGGCGCCGTCCTCGTCGCGCTTCAGCGCGTCCAGCGCCATCTGCTCGATCTCGTGCAATTCCGTCAGGGTCAGCTGCAGCGAGGCAAGCTGTTCGTCGAGCTCGCGGATCCGCGACCGCACCTTGGTCAGCAGCGCGTCGAGCTGCTTTCGCTGGGTCGGATGGGCATCGTAGAGGTCGAGATATTCCCGGATGTCCTTCAGCGAAAAGCCGAGCCGCTTGCCGCGCAGGATCAGGATCAGCCGGGCGCGATCCCGCACGGTATAGATCCGGCTGGCGCCGACCCGCTGCGGCAGCAGCAATTCCTGCTCTTCGTAGTAGCGGATGGTCCGGGGCGTCACGCCAAGCTCGTCCGACAGTTCCGATATCGAAAAGAGCGTTTCCATGTCCGTCCTGGCGCAGCGAAGGGATCAGCGGGCGCAGCCGAGGCTGCCCGACGGGGTGTCTAGCATCAAATCCGCGGCAAGGAACAGACCCCACCGCCTGCCGATGCAGGTTCCGGCAGCTCACGCCGTTGCTCCACTGTCCGCTGCGGCCGCGGCGCGCTGCTGTTCGCGCGCGATCAGCTCCTTGCGGGAAAGCTTGCCGACCAGCGTCTTGGGCAGGCTCTCGCAGATCTCAATCTCCTTCGGCATCTCGATCGGCGACAGATAGTCCTTCAGGAAACCGTGCAGTTCCGCGTCGGGATCCGGCAGCGGCTGCTTGAGCACGACAAAGGCCTTGGGCGCGTTGCCGCGATAGGCGTCTGGCACGCCGATCACCAGCGCCTCGGCCACTGCGGGATGTTCGTAGAGCGCCTCCTCGACCGCCCGCGGATAGACGTTGTAGCCGCTGCACAGGATCATGTCCTTGATCCGGTCGACGATGAAATAATACCTGTCCTCGTCGACATATCCCACGTCCCCGGTGCGCAGGGCGCCGTCGATGAAGGTCTCGCGGGTGTCGTCATCGCGTTTCCAGTAGCCGCGCATGACCTGGGGTCCGCGCACGCAAAGCTCGCCCTTCTCCTGCGGGGCGCAGATCCGCGTCGGATCGGCAAGGTCGCGGATCTCGACCCTTGTGCCGGCCAGTGGGCGACCGATCGAACCGTCGCGGGCGCCGCCGTCGAGCGGGTTGCAGCAGACGACCGGAGAGCTTTCGGACAGGCCGTAGCCCTCGCCGAGGCGGCAGCCGGTCAGCGTCTCGAACCGCCGGCGCACCTCGCCCGGCAGCGGTGCGCCGCCCGAGATGCAATAGCGCAGCGAGGACAGATCGGCCGACCGTTTGTCGAGCGCGTGATTGATCGCGGTATAGATCGTCGGCACGCCGGGAAACAGCGTCGCCCGTTCGCGGACGATGACGTCGATCGTCGTCTCGACATCGAAACGCGGCACCAGGACCATCTCGGCGGCAAGGCGGACGGCGAGGTTCATCGCCACGGTCATGCCGAAGACGTGGAACAGCGGAAGCACCCCGAGCACCCGCTCCCCGCCGATCTTCGGGTCGGGCAGAAGCTGGAAGACCTGCTCGGCATTGGCGACGATATTGGCATGGGTCAGCATCGCGCCCTTGGCGAGGCCCATGGTCCCGCCGGTATATTGCAATGCGGCAAGATCGGTCTCGGGGTCGATGGTCGGCGGCGTGAAAGGCCCGCCGTGGCGCAGCAGTTCGCGGAACCTGACATGCCGGGGATCTTTCGGGATATGCGCGAGGTCCTTGCGCTTCAGCACCGGGAACAGCAGGCGCTTCAGCAGCGGCAGCATTTCGGCCATCGGGCAGACGACGAGCCGCGCGAGGCTTGCGCGCCCCAGATGTGCTGCGACCTTGGGATAGATCATCGCCAGATCGGTGGTCACCATGACCGAGACCCCGGAATCCTCGATCTGGTGTTGCAATTCGCGCGGGGCGTAGAGCGGGTTGAAGTTGACGACCGTCGCGCCGGTCTTCAACACCGCGAAATAGCTGATGACGAAGGCGGGCGTGTTCGGCAGGCACAGCCCGACCCGGGCGCCCTTGCCGATCCCAAGCGCCGCGAAGCCCCGCGCGGCGCGGTCGACCAGCGCACCAAGCTCGCGATAGGTATATCGGCGGCCGAGGAAATGGATCGCGGCGCAGTCGCCGTGTCGGCGCACGGCGTCGTCGAGCAGGCCATAGACCGGACGCTGCGTTCGCAGCGGGGCCGTCCCGGCGGCAGGCGCCATATCGCCGGCGGGCGATGCGACCATGCCGTCAAAGCTGTGGTTGTCGTGCATGTCTCGGCTTGGTGTTGTCACGTTAAGCTTGGCACGGTTTCTCATTGCAGTGTCTGGACATAGTTCGGGAGGATGCAGAAACAGTTGATCAGCTACAAACGCCACCGCTTTCCGCCGCAAATCATCGCTCATGCGGTCTGGTTGTACGTTCGTTTCAACCTGAGCCTTCGCGAAGTGGAAGAGATGCTGCTGGAACGAGGCATCGACGTTTCCTATGAGACCATCCGGCGTTGGGTCCGCAAATTTGGGCCGCAGATCGCCCGGAACTTACGCCGCCGTCAGCGCCGCCCCGGCGATATCTGGCACCTCGATGAGGTTGTCGTGGTGATATCGGGGCGTAAATTCTGGCTTTGGCGCGCCGTCGATCAGGACGGGACCGTGCTGGAGGAAATCCTTCAATCCAGGCGTAACAAACGAGCTGCAAAGCGCCTTTTGAGATCCCTGATAAAGCGATTTGGCCTGCCCAAGCGGATCGTCACCGACAAGCTGCGGTCCTATGGAGCCGCGAAACGTGACGTCGCACCGGGACTGGAACACCGTTCCCATAAAGGTCTGAATAACCGGGCTGAAAACAGTCACCTGCCGTTCAGGAAACGCGAACGCTGCATGCAAGGATTTCGCTCGCCTGGCGGATTGCAGCGATTTGTTTCCATTCATTCGCCAACCCGAAATTGCTTTTCCGTTCCATCCCGCCGCCGCACTGCCATGGCCATCCGATTTCATCGACTGGAAGCATTCGACATCTGGAAGACCGCCGCCGGGCTTGTTTAACTTTCCACCCAACAAACCATCTTCAGCCGGATACTGATTAACGTGACAACACC
>NZ_FOLG01000025.1 GCF_900112335.1 Tropicimonas isoalkanivorans | reverse complement strand
GCGACAAGACCATGATCGACGCCTGGAAACCCGCCGCCGAAGCCGCCCGCAAGGCGGCCAAAGACGGGGCGGACGCCCTGGGCGTGCTTCAGGCGGCCGCCGAGGGCGCAAAGGCCGGCGCGGAGGCCACCCGCGACATGGAAAGCCGCCGCGGCCGCTCCAAAAAGCTCGGCACCCGCTCCATCGGCCACGTCGACCCCGGCGCCGCTTCCACCCACGTGGTGCTCGCCGCCATGACCGAGGCGCTCGCCACCGGCACCGCCTGACCCAACCCACCGCGGCGCCCGCCCCCCCAAGGCGGCCGCCGCACCCCTCAACACCCCCAAGCCACCCCGCCCCTCTTGTTGGCAAAAATACCCAATCCCAAAAGCGCCAAACGTGCGGTGGCGGACGTCACGGCACGCCGCCGCCCACACGCTTTCCCGGCATGAGATGGACCGGTCGATCACAAAAAGGGCTTCGCGCGCTCACGCAGTTCGTCGAGGTCTGCCTCCTCGAGATTCCGCGGCTGGCCGGGGTGGATGATGCTCACCTGACAGCTTTCGGCCGCCTCCACGATCTGCCGATAGGTCCCGGCATCCGGGTCGGCGATATAGGCCTGCATGTTTTCATCGAACTTGAAGAGGGCGCTGTTGATCTGCGTGCACTCCTTGCAGGTGGTGCAGCGCGCGGTCTCGATCCACGGATCGTCACCGGTCGGTTCGGGGGCTGGCTCCTGCGCAAGTTGAACGGGGCTGGGCGGCGCCTCTGGGAGGGCAGGCGTCGCGTCTGCAGTGGGCAAGGCGGCCGCGATTTCAATCGCCGACGCCTCGCGGTTTTTCCGCTCCTCGGAGAGCAGGCGCAGAGCGTGGGAATTGTTGATGCCTGCAAGTTCCTGCAACCGCCGCCAGGCGTCGTTGCAGCGCGCGGCCGCCTGAACGATCTTGTCGTCCACGCCGACGCGCAGGAGGCCGTTTTCAGGCGTAAGGCCAAGCACGTAGGGTTCCGGTATGCGATCCTTGGCACCCGGACCGGATCCAGCCTGGCCGAACGGGACCATGTCGGGCGTCCAGTCGTCCTGCGCGGCGGGATGGCAGAACCGCTGATAGCGGACATCTCCGATCGCGAAATCGGCAAACGTGAAAGGCAGCGCTTCGCTCTGACGTTCTCCGTCTGCCGTTTCGTAGTCCAATCGATGCTCCGGCCAGTCCACGCCGACCTGCGGGTTGTGGGCCAGATTAAACCGTGCCGCCAGGTCCGAGCCTGCCGACGGATCATAGGTGAAGTTGGGAAAGGCACGCGATTCCGTCGCCGCCGCCGAGAGCACGTAGGGCGGCACGCCGGGCACGGTGCGGGTTGCGCCGGAATAGATGCTGAAAAGCGCCGGTCCCTGGTGCTGAATTCCGCGTTGAAACGCCTCCTGCATCCGATAGAGATGCGCGCTGGACGCCTGCAGGACGAAGGCATTGTTCAACCCCATCGCCATGGATGCCAACCGCGCGGTCCCCGCGCCGAAGGAATTGCGCGGCGGCTCCGGCGACGTGGGGCCGAGAATGTCATCGACCTGGATCAGCACGGTGATCTGAAGGCCACCAGCCAGCGCCTCGAAGGCGCGGGCGATCTCGGCGGACTCGGTGACCCCGTCGTGAAGCAGGATCAACGACCCGGGCAGCAGTTCCATCTGGTCCGCCGTCAGGTCGCTCACGTCGAACGTCTCGAAGATCGGGTCGTGTAAGTCGGGCCGATATTTGTTCTCGACCTCCAGTTCCGCAATCGTCACCGCCTTGGTAAACTCTAGTATGGCGGGCAACCGCTCGCGCAGGGCGTCCAAAGCAGCGGCGCAACTGTCGAAGGTGTAGCTGTACGGCGCGGGGCGGCGGCGGCAGATCTCGGTCGCGCGTCCGGGGCCGAAAAACGGCTGGCATTGAAGGGCTTCCAACGCTGTCTTGATGCGCCTGACGCGATCTTCCGGGAGGCGGTCTTCCGGTCTTGCCCTATCAAGAATGCGCGACAAGGAGCCGAAATCAATGGAAGAATCTTGATCCTGACCCATGGCGGAGGCCAGCGCGCCCGCACTGTGGGCCTCGTCGGATTTCATGTGGTCGGACTTCAGGATGTCCGTCAGGCGCAGGATCAGCCCCTCGACCTTGCGGCGGAAACGCCGCGCCTTGGCGTTCTGCTTCGCCCTCCAGGTATGGGTCACGACCTTTCCGGGCGTGGTGTGGTCGCACCCGATCACCACCCCGTCCAGCGTCAGCCGCTTGCGGGCGATGTCGAGGTTGGTCCCGAGCGAACCGAATGGCGACTGGCCGCTTTCCTTGACCATGCGAGTGGCATTGTCCTGCCAAAGGTCCGACAGCATTCCCTCGCGCCCGAGCGCCACGTTGCGGCGAATGCGGGCCTCCAGCCGCAGCACTTGCTGGCGCATGGCCTCGCCGGACGCGTCAGGCGGTGCAGCGACGCTCAGGACGTCGTCGACGATGCGGCTCAACGGCCGGAAAAGCGGCCCCCCGTCGCCCGTCTCGAGCAGCACGAGAGGGTAGTCGTAACGCAGGCTCTCCAGATCGGTGTAGCGGGCGAAGAGTGCCGGGCGCAGCGGCGGCAGCGCCGGTGCCTCGTCTTCTGTCGGTGCGGTGGTGGACGCGGGAGTTTTCGTGATTTCAGCCTGTTGTTGCATGATCTTCACTCCCCGGCCGCAGCCGGTGCCGTCTCGGCGGGCCAGATGCCCACCTTGTCGAATTCCTCGTTGAGCACGAGTTCCACCAGGCCCGGCGTGCTCGGCCGTTCGCCCGCGCGCAACTCGTCGTAGCAGGGCACGGTCGGGTCGCGGTACAGGATGCCGACCGGAATTTCCTCCTTCAGCGCGGCAAGAGCCAACGCCCGTGGCATGTCCAGCGGGTCGTGCGTTTCCTGGTTCTTGTAGACGCGGGAGACCTCGGGCTTCAGCCTAAGGCCGTTGGCATGGGTCAGGATGCGCATCTTGGACGGGTCGCGGACCCAGTCGTCGAACCGATGCTCCATGAAGTTCGGGCAGCGCTGCAGGATGCGAACGAAGGAAAACCCCTTGTGATGGTAGGCCTGCCGCAGAATGTCGTAGAGCAGGTCGGGGATCCAGTCGACCGCCTGCGCGACGAAGGAGACGTTCGACACTCCGAGCGTCACCGTCAACGGGTTCAATGGGTTGAGCGTCGCGCCGAATGGCGTGGTGTTGCTCTTCATGCCCTGCGGGGACGTGGGGGACGCCTGTTTCTTGGTCAGGCCGTAGACGTTGTTGTCGTGCAGCAGCAGCGTCATGTTCATGTTGTAGCGGATGGCGTGGAGCCAGTGCGCGGCGCCGATGGAGCAACAGTCGCCGTCCCCGGTGGTGACGAAGACGTTGAGGTCCGGCCGGCGGATCTTGATCCCTTCCGCCACGGGCAGGGCGCGCCCGTGGATGCCGTGGAAGCCGTAGGCGTTCATGTAGTGCGGCAGGCGGGAGGCGCAGCCGATCCCGGAGACGCAGACCGTCTTTTCGGGCGGAAGCTGCTCGTCGCGGCACAGACGCTGCATGGCGGTCAGGATCGCGGTGTCGCCGCAGCCGGTGCACCAGCGCGGAGCAATTTCGCTCTGGTAGTCGGCGATGACATAGTCCGTGTGGACCATCTGCATCAGGCATTGGCTCATGGATGCGTTCATTGGTCTTCCCCTTGCGCCTGAGCGAGCTTGGCCCGTGCGGCCTGGACGATGGCGGCGGGTTTGAGCGGCTGTCCGCGAGCCTTGCCCCAGCAGTCGACGTCGATCAGCCAGCGCGAGCGCAGGAGCTGCGCGAGGTGGGAGTAGCGGCGGTTGTCGGGTGTGATGAGCGGGTCGCTCGGCGGGTCGTTCCAGTTGTTCTCGATCGTCATGACCTTGCCGAAGCGCTTCATCACCGCGTCGATGCCAGAGGCCATGGGTTGCAGGAACTTCAGATGCAGCGAGGAGACCTTGTGGCCCTCCGCGCGAAGCATGCTCACCGCTTCCTCGATGGCACCGCGGGTGCTGCCCCAGCCGATCAGAAGCAGGTCACCCTCCTCGTCGCCGAAGACAGGAGCGAGGCGCAGGGTCGTCTGCAGGGCCGCGAGCTTGCGGGAGCGGTTCAGCAGGCCTTCCTCGTTGATCTCCGGGTCATAGGCGACGTGGCTGTCGCGGTCGTGGGCTAGGCCGGTCAGGCAGTGCATCCCGTTCGGCTGGCCGGGAATGAAGCGGGTGGCAATGCCGGTGCGCTCGTCCCAGTCATAGGGGTGGGCGTCTTCCGGCACTGCGCTCTGGTTCACCGGCGGGGCGAGCCAGTCCGCATTGAACTTCGGCCGCGGGTAGGGCTGTTGCGCGGTGGCAAGTGCGGCGTCGGTCAGGATTACCACGACCATGTTGAAGGTCTCCGCGATCTTGCGTGCCGTGATGACGGAATAGAAGCAATCCTCGATGGAGGAAGCGGCCATGACCACCTTTGGCGCGTCCCCGTGGCCGCCGAACATCGCGGCCATCAGGTCGCCTTGTTCCACCTTTGTCGGCAGGCCGGTGCTCGGGCCGCCGCGCTGCACGTCGATCACGACGAGTGGGATCTCGGCCATGACGGCAAGACCTATCCCCTCCTGTTTCAACGACAGGCCGGGGCCGGAGGTTATCGTGACGGCGCACTTGCCCGCGTAACTGGCGCCGATGGCGAAGGTGCAGGCGGCGATCTCGTCTTCCGCCTGGTGGACGACGCAACCGACTTTTTCGAAGATGTTGGACAGGTAATGCGAGGCCGAGGTCGCGGGCGTGATCGGATACATCGCGCACACCTCCATGCCGGAGGCCACCACGCCGAGCGCAAGTGCGGCGTTGCCGTTCATCACCACCTGCGGCTCGGTCACGGGCGGGGCAGGGATGGCGTAGCGCAGGTCGAGGTTCTGCTCCGCCCAGGCGCGTCCTGCGTCCAGAAGCTCCACGTTGGCATCGACGATCTTCTGCTCCTTCTTGGCGAATGTGAACCGCACCTGCGCGCGGGCCAGTTCGGGATCCAGACTGTAGATCGCGCAGAGCATCCCGAGGACGAACATGTTCTTTCCGCGTCGCGGATCGGGGACGTACTTCTGGCACTCAACCTCGAGCGGCACCTCGTAGAGGCGATAGCCGGCGGCCTTCACCTCGTCGCGGACCTTGGCGTAGGCGGCGCGGATGTCCGGATCGGGGTAGGCGGCCCACATGTTTTCCAAAAGGATCGTGGCGCCTGGCTTCACTTCGCCTGCGCGGAGGCGACTGAGCAGGACCTGCTCGTTGAAGGCGACCACCAGGTCGGCCTCGTCACCCACGTTCGTGACGCGGTGCGAAGCGATGCGCACGCGGTTGCCGCTCGCCCCTGCAACGGAGCGGTGGGGCGGCTGGATCTCGGCGGGGATGATTTCAACCGTCCAGATCCCGTTGCCGGATCGTGCCGCGATGGCGGCGAGCGATTGCCCGCAGCGCTGCGCGCCCTCGCCGGAGTCGCTCACGATCTCGACGATGTGTTCCTGGAGAACTTCGGCGGAGCTTTGCCCCGTGCCGGGTGTTTCCTCGCGGGAAAGCGTGGCGGTTTCGGCGTGGTGCTGTTTGCCAGTCGGTGTCATTGCCTGTGTCCCGCTGCCTACATCAATCTGATATGGGTGAAGTTCCGCTCGGCGAGGTCGATTCCGAAGAGCGTGCCCTCGAAGCCGGTCCGCTCCGGTTCGTAAACGGACGCGCTATCGCGGATGCCGAGGTATTGCCGGATGCTTTCGGCCGCCTTGCGCCCTGCGCCCATCGCGAGGATGACGGTGGCCGCGCCGGTCACGATGTCGCCGCCGGCGTAGACGCCCGCCAGCGAGGTTGCCAGGGTCTCGTCGGTCTCGATGTAACCCCACTTGTTGAGCCGGATCTTCGACGTTTGCCCGAGGATCGGATTGGGCGAGGTGCCTATGGCGTAAACGACGGTGTCGGCCTCGAAGTCGAACTCGCTCCCCTCCACCGGGACGGGGCGGCGGCGGCCGGACTCGTCGGGCTCGCCCAACTCCATCCGTTGGCAGCGGAGCGCGCGCACGTTGCCCTCCGCGTCGCCCAGAAGCTCCACCGGCGAGGTCAGCCAGTGGAACGCGATCCCTTCCTCCTGCGCGTGGTGCAGTTCCTCGGCCCGGGCCGGGCACTCGAGCTCCGTTCGTCGGTAGACGCAGTGGACCTCCTCCGCGCCAAGCCGGAGCGAGACGCGCATCGCATCCATCGCCGTGTTGCCCGCGCCGATCACCGCGATGCGCTTTCCGAGGCCGAGCGGCGTGTCGTAATTTGGGAAGTCGCCCGCGTGCATCAGGTTGCAGCGGGTCAGAAGCTCGTTGGCCGACAGCACGCCGTTCAGGTTCTCGCCGGGGATGTCCATGAATTTCGGCGTGCCTGCGCCGGCGCCGATAAAGACGGCGTCATAGCCCATTTCGGAGAGCATCTGCTCCACGGTGAAGAGGCGCCCCACGAGTGTGTTGCACTTGATCTCCACGCCGAGCGTTTCGAGCTGGCCGATCTCGGCGTCCACGACGCTGTTGGGCAGGCGGAATTCCGGGATGCCATAGCGCAGCACCCCGCCGGGGGCGTGCAGCGCCTCGAAGACCGTGACTTCGCAGCCTGCCTTGGCCAGGTCCGCCGCGCAGGCCATGCTGGCGGGTCCAGAGCCGACGACGCCGACGCGGAAGCGAGCGGGTTCGATGTGACGCGACTTGTGCCAGCCCTCGGCAATGGCCTTGTCGCCCAGCCACCGTTCCAGCCGCCCGATCGCGACCGGCTCCAGCCCGCCGCTGACCGCCACCGCGCAGACGCCCTCGCACTGCTCCTCCTGCGGGCAGACCCGGCCGCAGACCGCCGGTAGCAGGGTGGAGTCCGTAAGGCGGTCATAGGCGCCGCGGTAGTCGTTCTTGAGCAGTTTCTCGATGAAACCGGGGATGTCGATGCTGACCGGGCACCCGGCGATGCAGGCGGGTTCCGGGCACATCAGGCAGCGTTCGCTTTCCAGCAGCGCTGCCGCCTCGTCGAAGCCGAGCGCGACCTCGTCGAAGTTCGCGGCCCGCGCCTCCGGGTCCTGCACAGGCATGAACGCCCGCTCCTGCGGGATATTGCGGATCGTCTTGCGCACCATGTTCACTTACTCCCGTGGCCGGCGGCGTCGGCGGGGGCCATCTGCAGGCGGCGGCAATTCTCGTCCCATTGCTCGAGCGATTGCTGCTCCTGCGGGCGGTAGCGTTTCAACCGTTGCATCAGGTCGTCGAAATCGACGGCGTGGCCGTCGAAGTCCGGCCCGTCGACGCAGGCGAACTTGATGCGCCCGCCGACCCTCACGCGGCAGCCACCGCACATGCCGGTGCCGTCCACCATGATCGGATTCAGGCTGACCATGGTCTTGATCTTGTGGGGGCGGGTCGCCTCGGCGCAGGCGCGCATCATGATCGGCGGGCCGATGGCCACCACCTCGTCGATGTCCCCATGCTCGGCAATGGCGCCCTCGATGCCCTGCGTCACCAAACCCTTGAGGCCCGCAGAACCATCGTCGGTGCAGATGATGAACTCGTCGCAGACAGAGCGGAACTTGTGCTCCCAGAAAATGAGGTTCGCGCTGCGGAACCCGACCACGCCGATCACGTAGGCGCCGTTTTCCTTGAAGGCGCGCGCTTGCGGAAAGATCGGCGCGACACCGAGCCCGCCGCCTACGCAAATCACTTTCTTCGCGTCCGAGACGTGGCTTGGGATGCCCATGGGTCCGACCATGCCGAAGAGCGTGCCGCCGACGCGGCACTCCGCCTGCATTTCGCGGCTGGATTTGCCGACGGCCTGGATGACGAGGGTGATCGTGCCGCGCTGCCGGTCGAAATCGGCGATGGTCAGCGGGATGCGCTCGCCGTGTTCATTCACCATCACGATCACGAACTGGCCCGGCTTGGCCGCCTTTGCCATCGCCGGGTGCAGAATTTCGAGCAGGAACGTGGTGTCGGAGAAGTCTGTCCGGGTCACGATGGGGAAATCGGACGATACGATATCGGGTGGGCCAGCCTCGCGCGGTTGCGTGATCGTTCCGGCGACTCCCCCGCCGTTTCCGCGTGTCGACATCGGCTCTCCTCCTGCTGCCGAACTCCGGTCCACGCCTGGTTCGTTTCAGAGAACCGCCGCGCAGCCCGAGTCTCCGCGGACCCTAGCAGGTCGCCGCCTGCCCGCCTTGATCCGGGTCAATACGCGTGGCGCTTGTACCGAACCGTGCCGTTGGGGGGAGGGTGGGGAGGCGATGTGGGGAGAGGGGTGTGCCTTAGCTTGCGGGACGGCGGAATGCGACGACGTTGCCGCAGTGCTCCCATTCCGCAAGGTCGTCCTCGCTGTCGTCCATGTCCCACTCGGGAACCGGCACCTGCGGCCCGCCGGCCTCGGCCAGCACAACGCCCGCGGCGAGGGTAATCTGGAGCGAGGCATTGCTCAGACCCATGTTATTGGTTGCCGATGCCAGCACCATGAGCTCGTCGGCGATGCGTTTGGGGTCGGTCATGTACGTCTCCCGTGTGGGCCTGGGACCGTTGAAATGGACTACGCCTTACGTCGACTCGCGTCTTGAACACCTCGTAACAATGCGAGCCGTAAGTGGCGATTGTGCCGAAATCATGCCGAATTCTTGTTACTTGCGGAGCACGTGTCTGGGGACGGGGCGAGTGACCGGCGCCCGGCGGCCCTGCTAAGGGACGGCGACCGGCGGAAAGGCCGTGTTCCAGACCGACAGGAAGGTCTCCGCATTGCTCCGGTCCACCGCGACGAGCAGTGGGGGTGCGAGGGCGATGAAGCGTTTCGCGCTGGGCAAAAGCCCCGTTTCCGACGGGTCGTCGGGATAGATCAGCCCGGCCCGGGACAGCAGCCCCTGTCCTTCGACCGACAGCAGAAAATCCAGAAGCGCCGCCGCCGCGTCGGGATCGCGCGCCTGCCTGGGGATCATGTACGCCCGCGACAGGAACATCGTGTAGTCCTCCGGCAGGATAACGCCGACGTTGGTCGGGGCGGCGTTCTGCACGTAGGAGCCGAGCACGTTGTAGCCCAGAAGATAGCGGCCTTGCGAAACGGCTTCGATGATCTCGGCCGAACAGCAGGTGGCCACGGCCTGAGTCCGGGCAAAACCCTCCAGCAGTGCGCCGAAGGTTGTGGCCTCCGAGCTGTCGCTGAAGGCGTAGAGGTAGCCCAGCCCGGAGGCGGCTATGTCGTAGGTCGCGATCTTCCCGCGATAGGCATCCGGCTTCTGCCGCATCAGGTCGAGCAGTTCGAACCGGTTGCCGGGCACGTCGTCCGCCGGCACCAGCGCACGGTTGTAAATCAGAACCGTGGGTTCCTCCGTCAGCCCCCAAAGCTCGTCACGCCACCGTCGTGCCGATGGAAGGGCCTGCGTGAGACCGGAGCGATAGCTGCTGGCACAGGCGCTGTTGACCAGATCGACCATCTGGTGAACGGCCGAGGAGAACACCGCGTCGGCGGCAGGGGTTTCGCCGGTGCAGGCGCTCAAGGCGTTCGCATAGAGCGCGTTGGAGCCCCACTGTTCGTAGTCGATCCGCATGTCCGGATGACTGACAAGAAATGCCTCTAGCGCAGGTTGGATGATTGCGATGTCGGTGGTGGAGCGCATGACGAGCGTGCGCGCGCCCGTCCCCAAGGTGGCCGTTGCTTCCTGAGCTTGGATACCCGGCGAGACAAGCAGGAGTAGACAGGTCGCGAGCAACCGGATCATGGCTCGCCCTCCGGAGCGAGGGGCAAGCACAGGGAAACGCGGAAGCTGCCCTCCCGATGCTCCATCTCGACACGGCCATCGAAGGCCTCCGCAACGGCGGTCACGATGGACAGGCCCAGTCCGGCGCCGTTTTCCCGGGAGCTTGCACTGCGCTCGAAGCGGTGGCCGAGCCGGTCCAGCGTGTCAGGGTCCGGACCTTCCCCAGCGTCTTCGACCCAAAGGCACGCAACCGTCTCCGATGTGACAACGCCCATCCGAACGGGCGGCCGGCCGTGCGTCAGGGCGTTTGCCAACAGGTTACTGGCGGCCTGGACAAGCGAGAATTCGTCGGCCCGCACCACTGCGGGGACCTCGTCGACGACCAACTCGACCTCCACGTCGGGTGCCAAGACCTCGTGATCGCGGGCTTCGATCACCTCCAGCGCCACATGTCGAAGATCGACCGGCGCGCGTGGCGCGGAGTCGGTGCGGTGTATGACGAGCGCGCGCGACAGCAGCCGGTCCAGCAATACGCCCAGCGTGTTCGCCCTCTGCGCGAGCTGCTCAAAGGTCTCGCGGGCGGCAACGTCTGGCTCGGTCTCGGCGGCCATCTCAGCCTGCGCTCGAATGGCGGCAACCGGTGTGCGCAACTGGTGCGCGGTGTCGGAGATCAGGTTCTGCATCGTCGCCACCTGACGCTCGAGCCGGCGCATGAATCCGTTCATGGCGTTGACGATCACGCCGACCTCGGCAGGGACTTCGGTCGTGTCCATGGGCGTCAGGTCGTAGGGGTCGCGCTGGCGGAGGTCGTCCGCGATAGTCTGCAGTGGCCGCAGAGCGGAACGGACGACGAAGAACGCGCTCAGCAGGAGCGCGATCCCGGCGAGGACGGCGGGGATAAGGGCGTCCACGGCGAGATCGAGCGCCATCGCCTGCCGGGCGCGGGTCGTCTGACCGATGGTGATGGTCACCACGCCGGAGAAATCACGCTCCGCGAACCGGCGGGCGAACTGGGCGAAGCGCGCGTCCTCACCCTGCATCTCGCCGTCGAACAGGCGCGGCGCGCCCTCTCGGTCCTGCCGGGGCGGGGGGGCGTCCGGGTGGCCGGTCAACAGGGCGTTGCCCGGACCGCGCACGGCATAGGCGATGCGGTCATCCGGTGCCTGGGCCAGGAGTTCGAAGGCCGAGGACGGCAGATCGACCACGGGGCGTCCGGCCTGTATCCGGATCGCCTCCGCAATGTCGGCGGCCGCGCCGAGCAGCAGGCGGTCATATGCCTGCCGCGCGGCCTGGGCACCGTTCATCCAGGCGGTCAGGGTCAGAAGCACGCCGCCGATCAGGAACAGCGCCAGCACCGCTCGAAGGACGCGTGCGGTAAGGCTGCGCTGGCGAAAGTCCGCCCGCGCGGCGCTATCCATTGCTGTCGATCCAGTATCCGACGCCCCGTTGCGTTCCGATGGAGATCCGACTGCCGGCGAACTTCTTTCGCAGGCGGGCGATATAGAGCTCGATCGCGTTCAGCCCGACATTCGCGTCATTGAAGGCGAACAAGCCGTCGTAAAGGCGCTCCTTGCTCAGAACCTGCCTCGGATTGCGCATGAAGAGCGCCAGCAGCGCCGCTTCCCGCCGGGTCAGGTGCAGCCGCTCCCCGTCCAGTCGTGCGCTCATCTCGGCGGGCATGAACTCCAGCGGCCCAAGGATGAGGCTGTCGGTTTTGTGCTCGGCCTCCCGCCGCACCAATGCCCGCAATCGGGCTTCCAGTTCCCGCTGGTCGAAGGGCTTCACGAGATAATCGTCCGCGCCCATGTCAAGCGCGCTCACCCGGTCGTCCACCGCCAGGAGCGCGGTCAGCATCATCACCGGAGTGCGGTCCCCCCGGCGGCGCAGGTCGCGCAGCAGGTCCTTGCCCGAGCCGTCCGGCAGGTTGATGTCCAGCACGAGCGCGTCGTAGCTTTGCACGGCGAGGTAATCCCGTGCCGCGCCGAGGCTCGGGGCCGTATCGCAGGCCATGCCGGAGCGGGCGAGCCGCGTCGAGACGGCCTGCGCCAGATCCTCCGCATCTTCCACCAGCAGGACGCGCATCGCCCGTCTACTCCTCGGTTCGGCTGTCTCCGCGGCTGCACGGTGCCCTGACAGGTTGATGACAGCTAATTGCGATACCCATTGTGCTTAACCCGTGATCGGACTGCTGCAAAGCGCGGCATGGAGAAGCGGGTCACGACGGTGGAGGGCAAGGTCCTGACCCCGTCCAACAGGAGGAGAAAAACATGATTTTCAAAGCCACTCGCGCCACCCTTGCGGCCGCGTTCGTCGGGGCGTCGGCCTTTGCGGCGGCCGCGCAAGGATTTTCGCCAGAGAATCCCGAATGCATCGCGCCCGCCAACCCCGGAGGCGGCTGGGACTTCACCTGCCGACAGGTCGGCAAAACGCTGCAGGACCTCGGCCTTATCGACAAGACCATGCAGGTCGTGAACCTCGCCGGTGGCGGTGGTGGCGTGGCCTATGCCGAGGTGGTCAACAAGCGGGGCGACGACAACGACCTGATCGTGGCTGCGTCCTCGGCGACCGCCACCCGGCTTGCCCAAGGTGCGTTCCCGGGCAATACGATGGACCAGGTTCGCTGGCTGGCGTCGGTGGGTGCAGACTACGGCGTGCTGGCGGTTGCCGCGGACAGCGACATCAAGGACCTTCCGCAACTGCTTGAAATGATCAAGACCGATCCCGGCTCGGTCTCCGTGGCTGGCGGCTCCGCCGTGGGCGGCTGGGACCACCTGAAGGTCCTGATCGCGGCCGACGCCTATGGCGTCGAAGACGTGCGCACGGTGAAATACATCGCTTTCGACGGCGGCGGGGAAGCGGTGACGCAGCTCCTGGCAGGCTCCGTCCAGGCATTCACCGGCGACATCTCCGAAGCGAAAGGCTTCGTCGACAGTGGCGACATTCGCGTGATCGCCGTCCTGGCACCGGAGCGGCTGGACGGCGAGTTCGCCGATTTCCCGACCGCCAAGGAGCAGGGCGTGGACGCCATCGGCGCCAACTGGCGCGGCTTCTACGCGCCGGGCGGCATGTCCGACGAGGCGTATAACGGCTGGGTCGAGAAGATCGGCGAGCTGTATGCCAGCGATGAGTGGACGCAAATCATGGAAGCGAACGGCCTGGCGCCGCTCGACCTGCAGGGCGAGGAGTTCCAGCAATTCGTCTCCGAGTCCGTCGCGCGGATTCAGCAGATCTCGAAAGACATCGGCATCATCAAGTAAGCGCCCCCGGGACGCATTTTAGATCGGAGGGGCGCCGCGCCGGCTTGCGTGCGGCGCCCCGTTGCCATCCATCCCCCTGCCGCCAAAGGAGATCCCCATGAGCGATCGGATTTTCGGCGTCTTCGGCATCCTCCTGGCCATCGGCTTTGCGTTTTCGGCGCTTGCGATCGAGGAGAGCTTCCTGTCGGACGCCGTTGGGCCAAAGGCCTTCCCCATCATCATCGCCGCCGTCCTCAGCCTGTCCAGCCTCGCCATCCTCTTGCGGCCCGATCCGGAGCCGCACTGGCCCGCGTTCGGCCGATTGGCCGAGGTGCTGGCCGCCATCGTGGTGCTGATCATCTATGCCGAAGCCCTGCCGGAAGTCGGCTTCGTCATCGCCACCGCTTTCGCCGCGACCTACCTGTCCTGGCGCCTCGGCTCTCCGGCGCTCGGAGCCATGCTGATCGGCGTCGGCACGTCGCTCGGCATCTACGTGATCTTCCACCTGGTACTGGGTCTGTCGCTCGCGCGCGGTCCGCTCGGCTTCTGAGGAGAGCACCATGGAAATTCTCTCGAACCTCGGAGACGGCTTCGCCGTCGCATTGACCTGGCAGAACATCCTGCTCGCGCTCCTGGGCTGTTTTCTCGGCACGATCATGGGCGCACTGCCCGGCCTTGGGCCGTCGAACGGTGTTGCCATCCTGATCCCTCTGGCCTTCACCATGGGTCTGGGGGCAACGCCCTCGCTGATTCTGCTGACGTCGGTTTATTACGGCGCCATGTACGGCGGGCGCATCTCGTCCATCCTGCTCAACATTCCCGGCGACGAGCCGGCGATGATGACCTGTCTCGACGGGCACCCGATGGCATTGAAGGGTCAGGCGGGGGAGGCGCTGTCGCTGTCGGGCGTCGCCTCCTTCGTCGGCGCGTTCCTCGCCACGTGGGGGCTGATCCTGCTCGCGCCGCAGCTCGTCAAGATCGCGCTGTTGTTCGGGCCGGCGGAGTATTTCGCCCTGTTCGCGCTGGCCTTCATGACGCTCGGCGGCGTGTCGTCGACCAACCAGGCCAAGTCCGCTTTCGCCGCGGCCCTCGGCCTCGGGCTCGCCATGATCGGCGTAGATACGCAGACCGGCGTTCCGCGCTTCACCTTTGGCGAGGTGCACCTGTACGACGGCCTTGACTTCCTTGTTGCCATCGTCGGGCTCTTCGCGCTGTCTGAGGTGTTCATTTTCCTTGAGGAACGCCACGGCGAGGCGACCGCGGAAAGCCGGCAACTCAAAATCGGTCGGCTGACGCCGCCGTTGTCGATGCTGAAAGCCTGCACGCCGACGATGTTGCGCACTTCCCTTCTCGGTTTTCTCGCCGGTGTGCTGCCGGGGGCAGGGGCCTCGCTCGGATCCTTCATCTCCTACTCGATGGAAAAGCGCCTGGTGGACAAGGACGGGACTTTCGGCACCGGGGACCCGCGCGGCGTCGCCGCCCCCGAGGCCGGAAACAACGCCGCCGCCGGCGGGGCGCTGGTGCCCATGCTGGCGCTCGGCGTGCCGGGCTCCGGCACCACGGCGGTGCTGCTGGCGGTTCTGCTGTCGCTCAATATCACGCCGGGGCCGCTTCTCTTCACCCAAAACCCGGATGTCGTGTGGGGCCTGATCGCGGCACTCTTCATTGCCAACTTCATGCTTCTGGCGATGAACATTCCGATGGTGGGCCTCTTCACCCGACTCCTCCTGGTGCCGCCGCGCATCCTGATGCCCATCGTTGCCATGGTCTCCTTCGTCGGTATCTACGGGATCTCCGGCTCCTCCTTCGATCTGCTTGTGATGATCGGGTTCGGCATCATGGGGTGGATCCTGCGCAAGCTGGACGTGCCTTTGGTGCCGATCATCCTCGGCACGCTCCTGGGCAACGCGATGGAGAACAACCTGCGCCGGGCCATCACCATCGACAACGGCAACTGGTGGACGCTGATCGACAGTCCCCTGTCGATCATACTGTGGCTGATCGCCATCGTCGGGTTCATCCTGCCGTTGGTGATCGGCGGCAAGGTGAAGGCGCAGATGCACGAGCGGCGGGACGAGGAAGGGGCGATCTCGGACTGAGGCTGCCTGCTGCTGCGACGGCTTTGGGGGCGGACGGGGGCTGTCTGCCCCCGCACCGTCCGGACGGGGTCCGGACGGCTCCCCCCGAGGGTATTTCCCGACACAAGAAGACCTGGCGTCTATGCCAGTGCCCGTTTGAGGGCCTGCTTGACGATCTTGCCGGCGTTCGGGTCGCCCTTGATCAGCGCGGTCATGTAGTTCTTCGCCTGATCATAGGTGATGTGCGGCGGCAGGGTAGGCACATTGGGATCGACCACGGCGTCGATCACCACCGGGCGGTCGGCAGAGAGCGCTTGCGCCCAGGCATCGGAGAGTGCCTCCGGGTCCTCAACGCGAATGCCCTTCAGGCCTATCAATTCGGCGTATTGGGCATAATTGAACGCCGGGACGTTCTGGGTTTCCTCGACCTTGGGGTATCCGCCCATGGCTCGCAGTTCCCATGTCACCTGGTTCAAATCGCCATTGTTCAGAACCGCGACGACCATGCGTGGGTCCTCCCAGCGCTGCCAGTACTTCGCCGCCGTGAGGAGAGCGCTGTTGCCCATCATCTGCATCGCCCCGTCGCCAGCGAAGGCGATGGCGACGCGGTCGGGGTAACAGAACTTGGCAGCCGTTGCGTAGGGAACCGCCGGGCACATCGTGGCGAGCCCGCCGGACAGCGAGGCCATCATGCCTTCGCGCAGCTTCAGAGCGCGGGCGAACCAGTTGGCCGAGGTGCCGGAATCCGCGGTGATGATGGCGTTGTCGGGGAGTTGCGGCGAGAGGTCCCAGAACAGCCGCTCCGGGTTGATCGGCTCGGCAGACTGGTGCGCACGTTTGTCGACCTCGTCCCACCATTCGGCGACGTTCGCCTCTATGGTCTCTCGCCAGGCACCCCGCGTCTTCGGCTTCAATAACGGCAGGAGGGCGCGGAGGGTCGCGGCGGCGTCGCCGGCGAGGTTGACCTCCATGGGGTAGCGCAGGGAGAGCATCCCCGGGTCAATGTCGATCTGCACGCCGCGCGCCGCGCCTTCCTTCGGCAGGAACTCCGCGTAGGGAAAGCCGGAGCCGATCATCAGGAGCGTGTCACAGTCGCGCATCATCTCCCAGGAGGGCCGGGTGCCGAGAAGCCCGATGGACCCGGTGACGTAGGGCAGGTGGTCTGGCAGGACGGCACGCCCGAGCAGAGCCTTGGCGACGCCCGCCCCCAGGGTTTCGGCGACCTGCGCCACCTCCGCTGTTGCACCAAGCGCGCCGGCACCAGCGAGAATCGCGACCTTCTCTCCTGCGTTCAGCACCTCTGCGGCCTGCTGCAACGCGGGTTCGGGCGCCACGCCGGGCAGGGCGGCATAGCCGAGACCGGAGTGCATCGTGCCGTGGGCGCGGGCGGGCTCCTCCGCATCCATCTCCTGCACATCCGCGGGCAGGACCAGGCAGGTCACCGCCCGCTTGCCCTTCGATATCCGCAAGGCGCGGTCCACGAGGTGGCGGAGTTGTTGGGGGTGCGTGCACATGTGCACGTAATCGCGCGCCACGTCCTTGAAGAGCGCCGGCAGGTCGACCTCCTGCAGGAAGTGCCCGCCGAGTGCCGTGCTGGGTTGCTGGCCAACGATGGCGAGGACGGGCTGATGGTCCGCCCGTGCATCGTAGAGCCCGTTGAGCAGATGGATCGCACCGGGGCCCGATGTCGCGAGGCATACGCCCACCTCTCCGGTGAACTTTGCATGGGCGCACGCCATGAAGGCGGCCTCCTCCTCGTGGCGGGCCTGCACGAATTCGAAATTGTCCATCACCTTGTCGAGCGCACCGAGGATGCCGTTGATCCCGTCCCCCGGGTATCCATAGATCCGGGTCACACCCCATTCGGACAGGCGGCGGAGCAAGTTGTCGGCGACGGTTTCGGTCATGGTGATGTCCTTCAATGCGGGTCGGCGGGGGAGCGGGTCCGAACGGGCCAATCGTTCCCCTGTCGGATTGGGGAGGTCGCTCCGATCGCCGACCGATACGGGTTCCGGTCTGTGCCGGGACCGACTTCGGTACGTTCGATGAAGGTCCAACGATTGCGGTCCGCTCAGGTTCCCGCCGGACATGAAGCCTTGGCGCTCCGGGCAATCACATTGATGTGGCCAACCCTTAGGAGAGGCCCGCCATAAGCATGCGGACGGCAGTGATCCCCAGAAAGACCGCGAAGGCGCGCTTGATCCATTTGCCGTCCAGCCGGTGGGCGAGCGCGGCGCCGACGGGGGCGAAGCTGACGGTGAAGGGCAGGATCAGGAGCGCCGCGGGAAGGCTGACATATCCCAGGGACAGGGGCGGGCGGTTCGGCGCTGCCATTCCGGAAATCACAAATCCGACCACGGCCGGAACGGCGATGAGAAACCCGAAGGCCGCTGCCGTGCCGACCGCCCGCTTGATCTCCACTGAACAGGCGCTGAGGATCGGCACGCCCAACGTTCCGCCGCCAATCCCCATGAGGGAACTGAAGGTGCCGACGACGTAGGAAACCATGGCGTTCAGTAGCTTGCCCTTCGGAAGTGAATTGCTCACGACGAGCGTCTTCGGGCTCGCCATGTTGAGAGCAACAAGGAGCGCGACGCCGCCGAATATCAGCTTCAGGCCATCGGCGTCGATGTATTTCGCCGCGAGGCCGCCGGTCAACGCTCCCAGGACGAGGCCGGGACCCCAGAGCCGGAGCAGTCCCACGTCGACCGAGCCGCGTTTGTGGTGAGCGCGGGCCGAGGATATGGAGGTGAAGACGATGGTCAGCAACGATGTCGCCACGGACATGTGCATCGCCAGTTCGCGAGGGAAATCCGTAAGCGACAAAATCCAGAACAGCGTTGGCACGATCACGATCCCGCCGCCGACGCCAAGCAGGCCGGCCATGATCCCGGCGAGGACTGCCGCTGCCGCAACGCCAGTCACCAGCATCAGGAGTTGGGCAATTGTGAATTCGACCATCGTATATGCGACCCGTGGCTATACCTTCGGTGATTGATAGACCAACGCGGCGGCATTCTGCAGGCGGGCGGTTGGTCGCTTGGCCGTTATACGACTTTCCAGATCGTGGGAAGCTGCCAGTCGCGTGGGGGCGGACGCTACCCGAAGCGCAGAAAAACCCGGAGCAGGTCTTGCCGGTTTATCATGCCGACCAACTGGCCATGACGCAGGACCGGGAAGGCGCGGTAGGGAAGTGCCATGAAGGCTTCAGCGGCGGAGACGACGTCCATCTCAGCATCAAGGCTTTTCACGTCGGCAGTGTAGTGCTCGGCGACGGTACCGCTCCATTGCTGGTAGTAGCTCGCGTTCAGGGCGGACCGGAAGCAGTCCTTTTGGGACATGATGCCGATCAGGCTACCGGCCGCGTCCACGACCGGGATCGCCGACCAGCCGCTTTCGGTGAAGATCCCGACAGCCTCCCGCGTTGGCGTGTCGAGCCGAAGAACCGGGAACTCGGTTAGCATGACAGTATCGATACGATCGTCAGCCATGGCTGTCTCCCTTGTTCCTCGTTTCACGCACCGAAATCGTCGTTGAAGATCGTTTCGCGCTCGACGCCGAGCCGTTCCAGCATCGTCAGCACGGCAGAGATCATGACGGGCGGGCCACAGAGATAGTATTCGCAGTCCTCGGGTGCCGGATGGTCCCGCATCCTGTCGGCGACGATCTGGTGAATGAAGCCCGTCTTTCCGGTCCAGCGGTCCCCCGGCGCGGGATCGGAAAGGGCGGGCGTCCAGTGGAAGGTCCCGTCTCGGCGGGCGAGAGCTTCGAATTCCTCGGTGTAGAACAGGTCGGCACGTGTGCGTGCGCCGTAGAAGTAGGACATCTTCCTCTGCGTCCCTTGCCCGATCTGCTCGTGGATCATGGCGCGCAAAGGCGCCATGCCGACGCCGCCTCCGATGAAGATCATCTCGCGGTGGGTTGGTTGAACGTGGAAGTCGCCATAGGGTCCCGCGACGCCGATGCTGTCGCCGGGTTGCAGCGAGAACAGATAGGACGACACCGCCCCCGGTGGAACCTCCCCCTCACGACCCGCCGGTGGCACCGCGAGGCGAATGTTGAATATGAGCCGTCCGGCGGCGACGTCCTCCGGGCGGCAGGCGATCGAATAGGCCCGCGTCACCGGCCGCGTTGACCTCGCGCTCAACGTATCCCATCCCGCGATTTTCCAGGCTTCGGAAAAGCTATCCGGCACCTCGATGTCCGTGAAGTCGAGTTCGTAGGGCGGCGCGGTGAGTTGCATGAACGCTCCGGCGCGGAACCGGAAGTCGTGATCCTTCGGCAGGGCCACCACCAATTCACGTATAAGCGGCGCCAGCATCCTGTTTGAGACGACGGGACAGACGAGCCGCTCTGCGTCGAGCGCGTCGCTGGGGACAGTCACCGAGACAGGGCCCCGCACCGTGACCTGGCAGGCGAGCCGAACCTGCTGACGCCGTTCCGCAGCCGACAGGACCCCACGTTCGGTTGCCTGCGGCTCTCCGGCCCCCTCTCCGGTCACCGTGACGCGGCAGAGCCCGCAGGTGCCGTTGCCGCCGCAGCCCGCCGGAATACCGATGCCCGCCCCGTGCAGCACGCTCAGCAGCCGGTCGCCGGGCCGTGCGCCCAGGACGCTGGTTTCGTTGACCGTCACCGCCACGCCTCCTTGCGGCACGAGGCGCCGGTGCGCCGCCAGAAGCCCCACCGTCAACAACAGAACAAGGAGGATCAAAACGACACTGCCGACCGCGATCTCCGTCATTGAGCCGCCATCTGCGCGAAGGAGGAAAACCCGAGGGACATCATCCCGGCGAGGAAGAAGGCAATGCCAAGCCCGCGCAGTCCGTCCGGCAGATCGGCATAGGCAAGACGGCTCCGGATCGCCGAGAGCGTCACCACCGCCAGCGCGAACCCCGCGCCGCTGCCGAAACCGAAGGCGACGGATTCCACGAAGCCATACTTCCGTTCCACCACGAAGAGGCTTCCGGCAAGGATCGCGCAATTGACGGTGAGCAACGGCAAAAAGACCCCGAAGGCTGCGTATGTGCGGGGGAAGTAGCGGTCGATGACCATTTCCGTCAATTGAACAGCCGCCGCGATGACACCGATGAAGGCGATGAGCGAGAGGTAGGAGAGGTCGATCTCCGGAAATCCAGCCCAGGCCAGCGCGCCGGGGGCGAGGACGGCGCTGTAGATGAGCTGGTTGAGCGGTACCGTGAAACCCATCGCGCCAATCACCGCGATGCCAAGGCCGACAGCGGTTTCCGGGCGTCTGGAGAGCGCGAGGAAGGTGCAGAGGCCCAAAAAGAGCGTCACCGGCATGTTCTCGACAAACATCGCGCGCAAAAAGAGGTTGAAGACGTCGCTCACCGGCGCACCTCCTCCGCATGGGGGGGCACGAACTCCTGTGCCTCGGCCTGGTCCGGACGGATTGAGCGGATTGCCCAAACCAGTCCGCCGAGCAGGAAGAATGCGCTCGGAGCGAGCAGCATCAGGCTGAACGGCGTGAACCATCCACCATGGTCGACGGTTTGCAGGACCTGCGCCCCCATAAGCTTGCCGGTCCCGAAGAGTTCGCGGACCGCCCCGATGACGATCAGGATCAACGAGTAGCCCAGCCCGTTGCCCAGAGCGTCGATCATCGAGGGTAGGGGCCGGTTGTTACGGGCAAAGGACTCGGTCCGCCCCAGCACGAGGCAATTGGTGGTGATCAGGCTCACGAAAACGGAAAGGCGGCGGCTGATATCGTAGAAATAGGCCTGCAAAACCTGGTCGATGACAATGACGAGAGAGGCCACGATCATGATCTGCACGATCAGACGAATAGTGTCCGGGATCATCCGGCGAATTGCGCTGACGATCCCGGCAGAGAGCACCAGAACGACCGTGAGCGAGACAGACATGGTCAATGCGGTATCGACGGCGGTGGTGACGGCAAGCGCAGAGCACAGACCGAGGATCTGGAGCGTGACGGGATTTTTCCGGATGAGCGGTTCGGTCAGGGTCACCCAGTATTTTCCGCCGGCGGCCATGGCTCAGAACTCCCCCTTACGGATGGCGGCGAGAAGCGGGCCGTAGCCATCCGGCCCCACCCAGAACCGCACGATGCGGGTCATGGCGTTGCTCGTGCGGGTGGCGCCCGTGATTCCGTCCACCTCAAAGGCGCCACTGGCGCGGCCCCGCGCGACGGTAAAACGGACCGCCCCGGCGTCGTCCGCAATGCGCTTGCCGGCAAAACTCGCTTGCCACGCAGGTTCCTCGATCCGCGCCCCAAGCCCCGGCGTCTCCTCCTGCGCCGTGACCGTCAGGCCGGCGATGGTGTTCATGTCGCCCTGAAGCGCGATCATGGCTTCGATCGGGCCGTTGTACCCGCTTCCGTAAATCGGAAGAATCGCGAGGGAGATATCCTCCCCGTCTCGCAGGAAGAACACCTGCATCAGGTTCGGCCGGCTGCCGATCATCGCCATGTCCTGCTCGGGGGATAGCGGTGTCCAATTTTCCGGCGCATCCAAAGCCGCGGGAAGGGTCTCCGGCGTGACGTCCGGGGCGGCGCGCGCGGCCTCCAGATCGACCACGACAGTGGAAAGCGCCCCGCCGCCCGCGCGTCCCATCACCTCCCGCATCCCGGGAATGGCTGAGATCAGCGCTTCCAGGCGCACTTGCTGCTCTGCGGCCCGGTTGGCCTGCTGGATGGGGCGAAGGATCACTGTCGCACTCGTCACCAGCAGCGCGCAGGTCGCAGAGACGATCAGGGCGGCGGCAATGGTCTTGCCCCGGCTGTCAATCGGTTGCGCCAAAAACCGCTTCCAGAGAGAGATCGGGGACAGGTCAGCCAAGGCGCCGTCTCCTCCGTGCGAGCCAGAGGGCGATGGCGGCCTCGTCCAGAAGTGGCGCCGCCAGAGAGGCGATCAGCGCCGCCGACACCACGATCTGAACCGGCGCCGCCTCAGTCCAGTGAGCAACGAACAGGGCGACCAGCGCGCCGAAGAGTGCGCCGTTCAGCCATCGCCCCAATTGGGTCGATGCGCTGGCGACCGGGTCACAGACGAGCAGAACCAGACCCACGGCAACGGCGGTCCACACGTCCGCCAGATCCAGTCCAAGCGCCATGCCTATGCCAAACGTTAGACCGGCCCCGGTGAGGATCCGGAGCGACAGGATCCCGATAAACACGCCGATCACTGCGACCGGAACAGCGGCCCATCCCACCGGCACGATCATGTCCGGCCATGGCGCGGCCGGAAAGCCGAAGCCGAGAAAGGCGAGCGTGACGGTCGCAGGGTTGAGCACGTTGCGCCCCCAGCCACCGAAGGCGAGTTCCGCGATGACCACGCCGAAGCTGGTGCCAAGCAGGGTCGGAACCACCCCGAGGTCTCCAGGCACCAGCATGGCCAGAGCGAGCGCGGTTATGGCCCCGGCGAAGGACGGGGGCTGCGCGCGGGCCAACATGAAGACGAGGTGCCAGATCCCGGCAACCAACAGGAAAAACAGCAGCCGTATCGCGCCCGCCCAGCCCGCGTGGGACAGCCATGTCGCAGCCAACGGTAGGAGCGCCACGAGGAACAGAATCGCCACGGTCTCCCTGTCCCACAGCCCGCGGATCATGCCGCCTCCTCCACCGCGATCCGATGCAGCAGGGCGGACAGGCAGGCGCGAAGGCTGGGGGCGGCGCCGGTGATGTAGTCGGCCAGTGCGAGATCCTCCTCGACGAAGGACAGCCCGCCGAGACGCCGGAACGTTTCGGTATCGCCAGACGTGAGCGCCCGCAGAAACGGCGCGGCGGGAAGATCGCCGCCGAGCGCTTGATCTAGGGCCGCGGTGGGGATGAGGGGCTTGGGCCGCGACGCGGTCTCGAGAGCCGATAGGAACCAGTGGGGCGCCCGGCGCTTTGGCTTGCCGCCCAGAACGGTCACCTGTCGGTCACGGTGCCGCAACCAGTGCGCCTCCCGCCCATCAAGGGCGGAGCCCGAAACGATCGTGTGCGGGCCGGGCGCGACGATTCCGTGGCAGAGCTCTCGCAGGTCCGCCCCCGGCTGGCACCGCACCTCGCGTGCCTGCCGCAGCGCCGGCCCCGCTATCGAAACCAGACGAGTTTCCGGGACCCGGCCGGTTTCAAGCAGCGAGCCGATTGCCGCGACATCCTCCGCATGGATGTCCCAGACCGGCGTGCCGACCTCCGCCGGACAGAGGCGGTGGATCTGTAATCCGGCCAGCCCCCAGGGATGCGTGGCTGCGACCGAGACGGGCCGCAGCCTGTCGGGCACAACGCCTTCCAGCACCGGCCTCCCGCCGTCCTGGCATAGGAACACTGGCCCTTCGGTCATTCGGAGCAGCGCGTGCAATCCACGCTCGAATGCCTCCGCCCGTCCGGAGATCGCCTCGCGGGGCGAGGGCGCGCGCGGGCGGGTATCCACCGCCATGACGAAGATCGCCGAGGGATGTTCCGTTGGCAATGGGACCTGCCCGAAAGGGCGGGCGCGGAAGAACCGCCAGAGGCCCGTGCCGAGCAGCAGGTCGCGCAGTGCGCCGGGATCGTCGCCCCGGTTTGCCAGGTGCGTGTCGACCTCGCGTCGCCCCGCCTCGGGCTCCAGGAAAAAGCGGATGGAGGATAGACGGTGGCCCGGCCCCAACTCGATGGAGGCCACGCGTCCGGGCATCGGTGCGGTGACCAACAACACGTGGTGCCTGCGTGATCGCAGAACGGGCGCCCCCTGTTCCACACTGTCGCCTTGGTCGACGAGGGGTTCGACGCGAAAGTCGTCCTCGGGCAGGGCCGTGATCGCGGCCTCTTCCGTAATCATCACATCCACGCCGTTCCGTTCGGGCGCCGCGGTGGGAACCGGGACGGTCAGGCCGCCGGAGAATACCTGAGTCAGCAAGAAGGTTTCTCCCATGGTCCTTCATGGACATCTATAATTGCTGAAAATCGCCCAAAATGATAACATAAACCTGATCCGGTTATCCCTAGACTTCAAGGATCGTCACAATGATCCGGCGCCCCGCACTCCCGTCTCTCATCACGCTCGCCATGGCCGCAATTCTTGCGACGAGTGCGAGTACAGGGGCAGGCCTCGCCCAGTCCGCTGGATCCGGGCCGGCCATCGGCGATCCGGAAAACGGGCAGCCCATATTTATCATGCCGCGCAGCGGGCCCTTCGCGCCGCAGACCATCGCCGTCCCGAATGCGCGCGTCATCGCGGCCTGGGCGCGCAGCGGGCATTCGGATTACACGGCGGAGGCCTTTCGCCATTGGGATGAGGACGGCGCAATCGACCCGGAATGCTCCGTTTGCCATTCGGGCATTGGCTTCCGCGCATTTCATGGCCTCGACGGTGGTGAAAAGGGCATCCCCAAGGAGCCGGTGCCCATCGGGGGCGTCGTCGATTGCGAGACCTGCCACAGCGCGGATCTTGGCAGCATCACCGAGGTCACGCTGCCGTCAGGCATCGTCCACCCGGTCACGGGGGTCGAGGTCGCCTGCATGACCTGTCATCAAGGCCGCCTCGCCGGCAGTGACGTCGCCACCAAGACCGCCGAGATGGCCGACGACGAGGTCAACACGGAGCTGCGGTTTATGAACCCGCACTACTACCTGGCCGGATCCATGACCCTTGGCGGTTACGGCGGTGTGGGGTTCCAGTATCCGGGCAAGACCTATTCCGGCCGGTTCTTGCATGCGAAGCCAGTGGCAACCTGCAACTCCTGCCACGATCCGCACAGCCTTGATCTGTCCGAGGCGACCTGCCTGACCTGCCATTTCGACGGAACGCCCGAGGATATCCGCATCGCCCGCGTCAGCTACGATGGCAGCGGCGACACGAACAAGGGCATCCATGACGACCTTGCCGCCAACAGCGACCAGTTGATGACGATGATCCTCGCCTATGCGGCCCAGGTCGCGGCCACGCCGATGGTGTACGATGGGGACCGTTATCCCTACTTCTTTGCCGACGCGAATGGCGACGGGGTGGCGGATGAGGCCGAAGGGCGCCGGGTCAACTACGGCGCCTGGACCCCGCGGCTCCTGAAGGCCGCGTTCAACTGGAAGGCGGTAACGGCCGATCCCGGCGCTTACGCCCACAACCCGCCGTACGCGCTGGAATTGATCTACGACTCGATTGAGGATCTGGCCGGCCCATTGGACGTGGACATGGAGGCGCTGGGCCTGTTCCGGTGAGCGGGTCGAACAGGGCGGTCGGAGACTTATAAAACAAAGTCCTCCGCAGGCGGCAGCGCCGTCATCCCGGCAAGCTGGAGTGAAAAGTCCGCGGACCCGTCGCCGTCCGTGTCTGCCATCACCCGGACGCCATCGGACTTTTGCACGACGCGCAGCTCTCGCGGCGCACCGGAGAAAGGGTCATCCCCGATAAAACGGAATGCCTGATCGCCCGGGCGGTTCGCATTGGCGTCGATGGCGGAGAGCACGATGGTGTCCGCGCCGCTCCGGAAGTCCGTGATTATGTCCCGTTGGGCGGTGGCTGGCGAGTCCTTGACAGACGTGAATACGAAGCGGTCCGCCCCTTTTCCGCCGGTCATGCCATCGGATCCTTTTCCCCCGACGAGCGTGTCCGCGCCGCCTCCGCCCTTGAGCGTATCGGCAGCGTTGGCCCCCTTGAGCAGGTCGCTTCCATCGCCGCCTACCAACAGGTCCTTGCCGCCACGGCCGAAGAGCTTGTCGTTGCCGCCGCCACCCCAGGACCGATCGAGCCCCCTGCCGCCGTCCAGCCGGTCGTCGCCCCCCTGACCCCACAAGCGGTCGTTTCCATCTCGGCCCAGCAGAGTGTCATTGCCGCGGCCGCCGTCGAACGCGTTGTCGAGGCCGTTGCCGGCGAGGGCATCGTTACCGTCACCGGCAGCGGCATTCTCGATCTCACTGCCCGTGGCTATGGTTGCCCAGAGGGCGCCACCGACCGATAGGCTGCGGGACGCAAGGTCGAGCACGACGTCATCGGAAACGGCCACGAGGTTCATCCAGTCGACGCCGCCATTGGTGTCGCTGATCGTTCCCCGGCCGCTTTCGGCTGTCCGGAGTTCCAGGAAATCGTCGGTAAAATGGTGGACGTCGTCGACACCCGCCGTGGCACCGAAGATATCCAGCGCAAAACCCTCGACCTGCCCCGTCAGGCCGTCGGAATTGAAATCCTCTACCCGGAGTGTCCAGTCTCCAGCGCTCGACATTCCCAGGAAAGCCGTCACCTCGAATGTCCATTCGAAGCCATCCTTCATAAGCGCGTCCCCGCTGTCGAAGGTGCCGAGCGTGTAGTATTCCTCTCCCTCCCGGGCAAGGATCGGGATCTCCGTGCCATCGGGCGCGACCAGGGTGAAGACCGTGTCGAGGGCGCGGGCATGGGTGGCGCTGATCGTGACGGCGATGCTCTCGATGGCGATGTCGTCGGTCACTTCGAGGCTGATCTCGGCCGCCGTGCCCGCGGTCTCGCCGGCCGGCGCGTCGTCCGGAACGGCCACTGCGGAGCCAGCATAGGCGACCGAAACATGCTGCTCGTTCGCGGACGTCTGCGGCGAGGCATAAAACTTGGACCACGCCTCCGCCATGCGAACGGCCGCCAGCGCGTCGACCATGCCGAAGCCGTAGTTGAAGTGGAAACTGACGCCGCCGCCGTTCCACATGCTCGCGCCATTGGAATCCCAGGTCGAAACCTCGCTGCCCTGTGCCGCGCCGCCATAGGCCGAGCCGGTCAGGGAGGCCGAGAGGGCGAGGATGTTCTGAACGTCGCGCCAACCGAGGGTTTCGTTGGCCTCCAGCATCAGCGCGACCACACCCGAAACGATTGGCGTGGCGGCCGAAGTGCCCGAAAAGCTGTCGAAGTAATTCCCGTCGTCCCGGTTCGTGTTCGCCCCATTCGCGCCCATGAGATCCGTGGTGACCGAGGCGGCGGGAGCAGCAACCAGGATCGACGTGCCCCAATTCGAAAACGGGTCGGCGTTGCCCTCGGAGTCGGTGGAGGCGACTGTGATCGTGAAACGGGAGGCGTTCAATGCGTAGCCATTGGCATTGCTGGCGTCGTTGCCTGCCGCCTGGACGATGACCGTGCCGAGACCGTCTCGGCCCGCGGCGGAGATCTTGGCATATTCGCCTTCCCACAGCGAGGCGCGGCTCGCGGGGTCTGCAAGGCTCCCCGGGGCGTCTGGATCGACCTCGCCACCATAGAAGGAGGGTCCGAAGGGAAATTTCAGCAGGTAGCCATAGCCCGCCCCTTCGCCCCAGCTGTTGTTCATGATGTCGAAGTTGGCAGCCCAGGCGAGGGCCTCCAATGTGAGGGCGTCGGCGCTCTCCTCGAACTGGATGTCGCCCACGAAATTGATGCCGGTCATGGTGACGTCGTACGCAACGCCCACGCCGCCAAGGCCGTTGTCCGCCTCCGCGCCGAGGAGCCCGGCAACCGCCGTTCCGTGAACGTTTTCCGTGGTCATCGGATCGTAGGTGTTGGATGTGGAATCCCTGAAGTGGAGGGTGGCGTCGTAGTTCGTCTTCAGATCATCGTGGGTGTATTCGAACCCGTCGTCGTAGACGCCGACCGTGACAGACGCACCGGTGTAGTCCGCCCACACGGTTTCGATGTCGCCAATCAGGTCGAGGTGCCATTGCAAGGAGCGGAGCGGATCGTTCGGCAGGGCCATATCGGGTCCTCGTGTTCAGAAGAAATCAGGGCAGCCGTGCGGCCGGGTCGGAATGGACAGGGCAGGACTTGCGCGACTGCGGAAATTTACGGGCGAGGGATGCTATGCGGCATGCAGGAGCAGCAGCCTTCAACGGGGCCGGAACAGGTCGTGACATCAATCGCCTCTCTGCCCCCGCCGTTAACGATTACAGCCGGATTCGGGCGATTGTTGGGCTTTCATTTCGGATTGGATCCGTCGGTCCGGGTGCCGGCCGCGGCGGTTCCGCTTCATAACGGCCGGGGCTGGCGGGGCCGCAGATGGAAATGTTGCGCGGACACATTCACCGAACGGCGTAGGTTCGCATGGTCTGTCTTCCCCTTTCGCGCCATTGCCCGACGCATACGGAAACCTTTTGACAAGGTGAAAGTCGCATCCAGCGTCTCTAGTCTGCTTCCATTGATTGATGAGGTAATTTCCGGGTGCGGCGATGAATATGCCAATGATTTCAGCCGAGGATCATGGCGCGGTGGGTCCTGACCGTCAGGGGCGCGTTCCGCATGTCGATACGATCAACGTCCTCGGCGTGAAAGTCTCTGCGCTCAATCTCGACACAGCGGCAACTTGCATCCAGGCCGCAGTGGACGAAGGTCGTCGAGGATATGTCTGCGTCGCGGGCGCCCACGGGATCGTGGAAAGCCAGAGCGATGCTGACCTTAGGGCGGTTTTCAACGGGGCTTTCCTCGTGACACCGGATGGAATGCCGCTGGTCTGGGAACTGCGCCGATCCGGTCATGAGACGGCGGGCCGTGTCTATGGGCCCGATCTGATGCTGGAGATGGTCGTGCGGGGTCAGAGCAGGGGGCTGCGCCATTACCTCTACGGTGCGACCGACGAGACTCTGGAGAAGCTGCGCGCCGGATTGCTGGAGCACGCGCCAGAGGCACAGATTGTTGGCAGCTACGCGCCGCCGTTCCGGCCACTCACGAATGAGGAGGAGGCCGACGTGGCCGCCCGCCTGAACGAAGCGCGGGCGGATATCGTCTGGGTCGGCATCAGTTGCCCCAAGCAGGAACGCTGGATGGCACAGATGCGCGATCGGCTGGAGGCGCCGGTCCTGGTCGGCGTCGGGGCGGCCTTCGACTTTCACGCGGGCAATACCGTGCAGGCCCCTGATTGGGTCCAGCAGGCTGGGCTGGAGTGGGCGTTCCGGCTCAAGACGGAGCCCCGCCGTCTTTGGAAGCGGTACCTGCGTATCGTGCCGACCTACCTGTTCCTGCTGGCGGCCGAGCGCATGGGATTGCGGCGGAGGCCACAGCCCGGCTACGAGGTCGGCTCTTGAACTCCGGCACGGGAGGTTTCGAGCGCTACGCCGCAGCGGGGGGCGGAGGCTTGAAAGTCCTGCTTTCGGCCTACGCCTGCGAGCCGGGGGGCGGTTCGGAAACGGGCAAAGGCTGGGAGTTCGCCGAAACACTGGCTCGGCGTGGCTGCGAGGTGACGGTCCTGACCTGCGGGTCACACCATCGCGAAAAGATCGAACGCCATTGCGCAACACACGACGTTCCGCCGAACCTCGACTTCGTCTGGCACGACGTGCCCGGATGGCCCGGACCGGGGTACGAGGGCGCACGTCACATCCGCCAGCACTACCTGGCCTGGCAGTTTACCGCACGGCGCACCGTCAAGAAGCTGCTCGCGAAACGGTCCTTCGATGTCATCCACCACCTGACGTGGACCGTGCTGCGATGGCCGTCGTTTCTTGGCGGGCTGGGCCCGCGGTTCGTATTCGGGCCGGTCGGCGGCGGTGAGGTCACGCCACCGCTGCTTCGGGAGAGTTTTCCCGAAGCCGGTCGCAAGAAGGAACGCCTGCGGGACATCATCAACCGCGTCAGCCGGTTGGACCCCATGGTGCGAAGCTGTCTGCGGAAGGCGGACGTGATCCTGTGCACGGACACCGCCACGGCCAACCATGTTCCCGGGAAATGGAGCGACAAGACCTTCGTCGTGGCTGACATCTTCGCGCCCGAACTCCAGCCGGCAGGGGCGCGCGAGGGAATGTCGACGGATGGGCCGGCGCTGCTGTTCGCCGGGCGGCTCGAATACTGGAAGGGCGCGCAACTCGCGCTCGGCGCATTGGCGGAGCTTCGCACGCGTATGCCGGGCGCACGGCTGACACTGGCCGGTTCTGGGCCGGACGAGGCGTTCCTGCACGATCAGGCGCGGCAGCTTGGCGTGGAGGATGCGGCCCATTTCCTGGGGCGCGTTCCGCATGAGGAAATGCTCAAGCTCTACACCTCGCACGATGTCTTTCTTTTCCCGAGCCTCCACGATTCCGGGCCGCATGCGATCGGCGAGGCTTTGGCCGCCAGCTTGCCGGTCGTTTGCCTCGATCTGGGCGGGCCGGGGATCGCGGTCGACGCGAGTTGTGGTGCGGTTGTCTCTACAGGGGGCCGCAGTGTTGCCGAGATTCATGCCGATCTGGCCGACGCGGTGGCTCGTATCGTGAGCGATCCGCAGAGACTGGCCGATCTGCGGGCCGGCGCGCTCGCCCGTGCGGCGCAGTTTTCCTATGCGGCACGCATTGACGAAATGGTACGATGCTTCTACCGGCCAGAGCCCGTCCGAGACCTTGGGCTTCTTGCCGGGGTGGAGGCGTAGGACTGATGTACAGTGTGTGGGCCGTCTGGGATGGGCGACGTTGAACATGACCGTTCTTGATCACCTGACTGCAAAAAAGGCACCGCCAACGATGTCGGTAGCTCCTTTCAAAACGGCGCGGGCCTCGGCGCCGCGCGTGAGCGTCATCATCAATAACTTCAACTACGGCACCCTGATCGGCGAGGCGATCGACAGCGCGCTTCGGCAAAGCGCACCGGATGTGGAGGTGATCGTGGTTGACGACGGCTCCACCGATGGCTCGATCGAGGTTATCGACGGGTACGGCAGCAAGATCCGGAGAATATACCAGCCGAACGGCGGTCAAGCGGCTGCGATCAATGCAGGTGTTCGGGCGAGCCGGGGCGAGATACTGTGCTTTCTCGATGCGGACGACTGGTGGGCGGAAGACAAGGTGGCGGCCGTGGTCGAGGCCTTCGCCGCAGATCCCGGTGCCGCGCTCGTCTACCATCGCCAACAACCTGTGCAATCCGATGGCACCTACATCATGAAGCCGCTGCCGACGACGCTCTGCTCGGGGGACCTGTCGCCAATGCTCAGGCGGTCGGCCGGGTTCTGGCCGTTCCCGTTAACGTCGGCTATCGCCCTGCGTCGGTCCGCATGGGACGCGGTGGGCGACATTCCCGAGACGTTTCGGATCAGCGCGGATGCCTGGCTCGTCGGGATCTATCCATTCATCGGCCGCGTGTCCGCGTTGCCGTCGGCGTTGGGCTTCTACCGGGTGCACGGGAACAACAACTGGACCCGGCTCGATCAGGATGCCGCGCACGTGCGAAAGTGCATGGCGCATTGGCGCAAGACCGTCGAGACGACGGACCAGTTTCTAGAGGCGCGCGGGATCGGCGCTTCCCTGCAACTGAAGGACCATTTCCCCTACCGGGTGTTTGAGGCCACGCTCAATGGGTGCGGGTTAACAGACCGCGTAACGCTTGCGTGGAAGGGAATGCTCTTCCAGGGGGAGCCAAACCTTCTGCGGCGGACCAGGAACGCCTTTCGCGCGGCCCTGACGCTTCCCTCGACGGGCATTGAGCGCAGTGCCTCGGAGCCTTCGAGATGACCCCGCCGCCGGTCGTCAGCGTCATAATTCCGCTTTACAACCGGGCGCACCTCGTGGGGAGCGCGATCGAAACCGCTCTTGCGCAGACGTTTCGAGCGATTGAGGTCATTGTCGTCGACGACGGATCTACCGACGATGTCGAGACCGCCCTTGCCCCCTTCGAGAGCGACGGCCGCGTTCGACTGGTGCGGAAGGAGAACGGCGGGGCGGCTTCTGCCCGGAACCGAGGGATCGAGGAGGCGCGGGGACGGTTCGTTGCGTTTCTGGACTCCGATGACGGCTGGCATCCTGAAAAGCTCGACGTGCAGGTCGCGGCGGCAACTGCCGAAGGCGCTCAGGACCGAGTTCTGGTCATGACTCAAACCGAGATTTTCTCGGATGACTACCGGCGCATCCGGCCCGAACGGGCGCTGGAACCGGGCGAACGCCCGGGGGAGTTCCTGTACGCGAGTGACGGCTTTGCGCAGTCCAGTTCGATGTTTCTCCAACGTGCATTCGCCCGCGAGATTGGCTTCAACGAGGAGTTGACACAGTACGAGGACCACTTGTTTTTTATCGCGGCTGTCGAGCGTGGCGAGCGGTTGGTACAGATCGAGCGCCCGCTGGTCACCCTACGGGACGACGGGCGCGCCGACCGGCTGAGCCGTCGGAAGAGCCTCGCAGCCGCACGCAGGTTCCGCGAAATTGCCGCGGATCTTTTGACAGAGCGCGCAGCGGTGGCATTCGACGCCACCGAGATTGCACCGGAACTATGGCGCGAAAGCCCCGCTGCCGCGCTGGCGCTGCAGGTCCGGGCCTACCGCCTCGGGGCCGTCGGCGCGTCGAAACTGGTTCGAAACGTCGCCCGGACGGTTCTTCCCGGTTCATTCCATGACTGGCTCCGCACCGCGCGCTACCGTCGCGGGGGAAGGCGGAATGACCGAGCTGAGACCGGCGAAGGGACCGCGTGACACCCTCGGATACAACATTATGACGGACTAACCGCTACAATGGGCTGGCCCCGTCAGGTCAATTCGTCAGCAGCGCCCGGGCAAGCTCGTTTTTCGCGACCTCGGCACCCAGCAGCCTTGAGCCATACGCGGTCGTGTGGGCGTCATCGTAGAAAATCAAACCCTCGCCCGCCTTGTAGATGCGGCAGCCGGTTTCGCCGCACAGCGGCCCTAACGGATCGACGAAGCGGTCGCCCACGACTTCGGATATCCGGAGGTTCACCTCGGTTGTCCGTTCTTGTGGGGCGAACTCTATGCCATCCAGCTCGGCATACTCTGCCCGCATGATTTCGGAGGCGTCGAAGTCGATACTCTTGGCACCGACGGCAACGAACTTGTCCCCGAACTCTTCGACCAGGCGCGCCCAGCTTTTCTCCATCAGTTCGGCTTCAAAATCGAACCAGAGCGACGCGACGAAGACCACATCTGCCTCGCTGATGAGAGACTGGACGGATTGGTCGAAATACGACGCAGAGGACCCGCATTGCCACGCTCGGAAGGCGTCCGGATGCAGGTCGATGATGCCCCGTTCGATGTAGAGGTTCCCGCACCCTACCTGAATGGTGACGGAGGAGAATTCGGAGGTGTCTCCCAGCGTCGCGATGAGCCCGTTCAACAGATCGCCGGAGGTGCTATCCCCGATCACCAGGATCTTCGTGCGATCCTGGCTTTGAAAATTCGCCATATTCAGGTCCCGCTTGGCTTTCCACGTGAGATCCTGAAACTCGGTAACGTCCATCATCTCGACAACGCGCGGGTCGAACCTGTTGAAGATGTTCCCTTTCGATTGGATTGCGCCCATGCTGATCGCCACGAACACGACGCTACCGGCGGCTGATGCAAGGAACACCCTGCGCCGGGTGGGGAACAGAGCGCCATGGCCCTTCTTGCGGAACGGTTGCTCGACCCACCGCCAGGTGAGGTAGGCAAGCACGAGTGAAAGCAGAGCCAACGTGGCCATGAGGATACGGCTCGGCTCCATGGACGTGTGAATCCGCGCGAAGGCGAACAAGGGCTGATGCCAGAGGTAGGCGCTGTAGGAAATCATCCCAACACCGACGAGCGGTCGGGATGCGAGGATACTGAATACCCAGGTCTGGCGATCCGCGAAGAGGATAATGAGCGCCGTCCCGACAACCGGGGCGAGCGTGTAGAAGCTGGGGAACGGCGTCGTGTAGCTGAAGTTGAAGATCGAAAAGAGAATGAGCGCCAAGCCGAGGCCACTGGCGAGGTTGCTCGATCTTTGCGGCCGCCCCGCCAGAATGAGCGCGGCGATCGAGCCGGCCAAAAGCTCCCACGCACGTGACGGGGCGAGGAAGAAATTCGCGTCCGGCTTGTTGCGCCATCCCCATTCGCAGATCAGGAAGCTGAGAAACGAGACCACTGCGAGTGACCAGAACACGCGGCTTCGTCCGAAGCGCCAGACGATCCAGAGAAAGATGGGGAATAGCAGGTAGTACTGCTCTTCGACGGCCAGGCTCCAGGTGTGGAGAAGCGGTTGCAGTTCGGACGCTTCGGCGAAATATCCGTGCTGTCTCCAGAAGAAGACGTTCGAGACAAAGAAGATCACGGATGTGACGCTCTCGAAGAACTTCTGAACCTGATACGGATTCATCAGCAGGATCGCGAACGGCACACAGACCAGCAGCACCGTGTAGAGCGCGGGCAGGATCCGCCGCGCCCTCCGTTCATAGAAACGCACAATCGAGAAGTTGCCCGCCTCGAGCTCACCGATCAGGATGCTCGTGATCAGATAGCCGCTGATGACGAAAAAGACGTCAACGCCGACGAAGCCGCCGCTGAAAACCTGAAAACCGGCATGAAACAAGATGACGGGAAGCACCGCGACTGCGCGCAGGCCGTCAACCTCTGGCCTGTATTTCATGCGTGGCCCCGCGGTTCACTGTTCATTCGCGCGTTCTGCAACATCGTTCGCTTCCGGCTCCGCTCACATTTTCCGAGCGATGACGAAGCTCATCGCCGTTCTTGCATCTTCTTCCGGCATGTTCCGGAACGCCGGGCGGAACTGCTCACGGTCGAGGCCGTCATTCCGGGTGAATTTGACCTCCTTCACGATCTCCATGCCGTATTTCCGCATCAGATCCAGGTGCCCGCTCCGCGAAACACGGTTGATCAGGTAGGGGCGTTTTCCGCGGACCAGAGACCACGTGGCGTCCCCGACGGCCCAATGGCCGTTCCATGCCTTCGTCAGGGTGTGGGATGAGAAGTCGATCAGGTGGGTCATGTGGCCTCCCGGCTTCAGCCAGGCCGCCATTGCCTTGTAGGTCTCGTTCAACCGATCGACGTGTTCCAGCACCGATTGCGACATCACCCAGTCGGCCGCCTCTCTGATGGTATCCATCTTCTGATCGTAGGGCGCCAGGAAGCGTAACTTGCCTTGGGTTTCATCCTCCAAGTCCTCGTGGATACGCTCGATGAAGTCGGGATCGAGGGTTCGGGTCAGATGTCCCTCGATGTTCGGCCAGACGGGCAGGGGCGGGATCGGGGGGAACAGGTGATTGCCCCACTCGTCGTGCGTGGAGAACGGTGCCTTCGTCTTCAGCATTTCCGCAAGCTGCTGAAGGATCGTCTGATCGCGGGTCACGTCCCGGTGCACCTGGAGATCGAGTGCGAAGTATTCCTCCACCCCCGTCAGGATCGCGGCAATCCCCACACCGAGCGAACTCCCCGGGCCCAATTCGAACATGACGGGCGGGGGGCCGGACGTCAGGAACGGCTGCAGATAGCCCAAATGGCGAAAATAGAGATTGTAGCAGTGCCGCGCAGTAATGCTGCCGGCTTGCTGATGGGTCGATCTCCAGCTCGGAAGCACCATGGAGCCGATGCCCTTCGCGAGTGGTTTTATGGCTACGTTCATCTCAATTACTCCGGATATGCTGTCGAGGCGCCATAGTCGACGCATCTCCATGGATTGATGTCAGTACCTGTAGTGGTCCGGCTTGAAGGGACCGTCGACGGTGACGCCGATGTAGTCGGCCTGTTCGGGGGAGAGTTCGGAGAGTCGGACGCCGATGCGGGCGAGGTGGAGGCGGGCGACTTTTTCGTCGAGGTGCTTGGGCAGGATGTAGACCTCGTTGCGGTAGTCGCCGCCGTTCCGCCACAGCTCCATCTGCGCCAGCACCTGGTTGGTAAAGGACGCCGACATCACGAAGCTGGGGTGGCCGGTGGCGTTGCCGAGGTTCAGCAGACGGCCCTCGCTGAGCAGGATCAGGCGGTTGCCGTTCGGCATCTCGATCATGTCCACCTGGTCCTTGATGTTGGTCCACTTCATGTTCTTCAGCGCGGCCACCTGGATCTCGTTGTCGAAGTGGCCGATGTTGCCGACGATGGCCATGTCCTTCATCGCCCGCATGTGCTCCAGGCG
>NZ_FOLG01000023.1 GCF_900112335.1 Tropicimonas isoalkanivorans | reverse complement strand
CCATCTCCTTGTCCAGCCAGATCAGCAGCGACCCGCGCTTCCTGAGCGCATCGTTGTAGGTGGACCAGTTCGTTGTGCGGTAGCGGGCGGGCTTGGGCTTGCTCATGTACCTCGTCTAACCGCATGAATTCCCGATGTGAATCCTTCACCGGCTGAGTTCTGCAACAACGCCGCGCGAAGGGCGACGATGCCCTGTTCGGGCTTGGCGGCAGGGATCGCCTGTTTGGCGACGCCGGAAACGACAGGCTCAGGGGAGACGCCGGAAACGACAAATTGAACGGTGGTGCCGGCAACGACGTCATGATCGGCGGCGGTGGACAGGACGCGTTCATCTTCAATGGCGGCAAGGACCGGGTCGTCGATTTCCCCGACGATGTCGACACGCTCGTGCTGGACGACTCCCTGTGGGTCGGGAAACTCAGCGTGCGCGAGGTCGTTCGGAGTTACGCTGAGGTCAAGGGGAATGACATCCTCTTCACGTTCAGCGGCGGAAACACCCTGCGCGTGTTGGGAGAGGACGACAAGGGCGACTTGCTCAACGACATCGACATCATCTGAATATCGGGGGCGGGGGCCGTTGTGCCCCCGTGCCGCTGGCCTCGGCCTCAGCCGAGCATCCGCAACACCTGCGTCAGGCCGGTGCGGATAATCAGATCAACGGTAAAGAAGAAGAGCGACGTCAGGGTCGCCATGACAAACACCATCGCGGTGGTCAGAAGAACCTCCCGGCGGGTCGGCCAGGAGACCTTGCCCACTTCGGTACGCACTTGCTGAATGAACTGAAGTGGGTTCGCCATCATATTCCCGCGCTCGTCGCCGTCTTTGCTCTCGGCGCTGCAAATACGCGCACCGACGCGCGAATACAAGCCAAGCCGTCGCGATGCCGCAGGCGGACTCTTGCCAGTCGGTCTCGCCGCCAAGATCGTTCCCGATCCCCGCCCAGTTTGTGCCATGAAATTCCTAGACGTTTTCAATCACGGAAAAACGATCACATTGTTCCCGAACGGAGTTAGTCATGTCCCGAGCCAGTCATCAGATGCCACGCCTAGCGGGCCTGATGAGTCCGTGTGCGATCGCCTTCATCGTGATGTTGGCGCGAACCGCCGGCAGGGTGATTGGCACGGTGTCGGCACACGCTATCGGTCTCGGTTCGCGGCCTCCTGTGGGCGCAAAGGACGCGCCGGGCACGGATCGGCGAGAAACGTTCGGGTGGCTCCGGCCGGAAGTCGCTGTGTCAGGCGCCGCGACCGCGACAGGTCTGCTTTACCATGATCGCCGCCGCGTCACCCTCTCTTCGGGGATTCATCGGCGCAGTCCGTCACCAAGCGTTTACCATATTTCGCGGACTTTGGGCACGGAGCGTCACAATTTAGCCCCCGAACAGATCGCCGCATGCGGGCGCAAGTTGCCTCAAATTGGGGAGCGAGTGGACGGGCCAGTGGCTTCCCGCAGCCGGAAGCGCCGCACCGGATGTCTACACATCGCGCATCAAATCCGCCGAAATACTATATGGAGACAAGAGGTTGCCGCGCGCGATGCGCATATTGGTCCGCCAGGCGGCGTTAAAGCTGCCGTTGCGGAAATTACGTCGACAAATCGCGACGGTCTCTCGGTCACGGAGGGCGGCCGACGGTGCCAGACGTGATTTCCGCTGCCGCGGAATGCCCCCGAAAGCTTCGAACCACCGCCCATATTCCGCCACGCCGGAGTGGGAAAACTCTCCTGTGTCCACCGGGGCGAGTGAAGAGTGTAAGCAGACCGTGGGCTGTTGGTGGTTGAGCGATTGCTCTGGTGGGCACACACCAACCGACAGCGTATGATAGGCGCAGCGCAGGGATCCCCCGGGCGCCCCGCCTGCCGAGGTTACACCCTCCAACCCCCGGATCCCCAAGTCACCAGCAAAGCGCGATGCCCGGAACGCCGTTGTTTTGGCGAGAGCGTCCTTTCGCAGGCGGATCGCTTCGGCGCGCCACTTAGAACCCGCTGATCCGATCTATGACCCAAAAAGCGGCGACGCTTCCGATGCCGTAGCTGGCCACCCGGGTAAGCCGCGTCGCGTTGCGCGCAAAAAAGGGTAGGAGACGGCGCGCCAATGCGCCCAGAGCCAAGACAGTGCCGATGAAGAGCAACTGGCCCAACTCCACGCCCACGTTGAAGGCAAAGAGCGCCAACGGGATGTCGCCGCGCGGCAAGCCGATCTCCCTCAGCGCGCCAGCGAAACCGAGGCCGTGGATCAGGCCGAAGCCGAACGAGACGAGGGCCGGACAGCGGATGGCGATGGGGTCCCGACGTTCCGGGGGCAGGGCGAGTTCGAAGGCGAGAAAGACGATGGAGAGGGCAATCACCACTTCGACCGGGGCGGACGGCATCTCCAGCCATCCGAGCGAAGCGGCCGCCAAGGTGATGCTGTGGGCGAGCGTGAAGGCGGTGATGGTCCACAGCAGGCGGCGCGGTTCCCGGATCAGCAGGAGCAGGGCGAGGACAAACAGCAGGTGGTCCGCGCCTTGCAAAATATGCGAGATGCCAAGCCCGATGTAGCTCACGAGGATGGCGCCGCGCCCAGGGTCCGCCTGCACGGTAAACGCCGGATTGCCGGGCGTAAGCCGCTCCGTCCGGGCGTCGCCGGGGGCGAGTTCGTAGCGCACGAGGGTGTCTGTTCGCGTCTGTTCCAGGCCCTCGATCCGGATCGTGCCGCCCGCGATCCCCTGCGCGCAGGTCACGACATGGGCGGTCGCCCACGCCCGGCCGTCAAAGACCGGTTCCGGCGGAGGAGTGGAGTCACACCCATCCGGCAGGCTGACGGAAATCGGCATTGGCCGGCCCGAGACATCCGGCACGAGCCACGCGACGCGCCAACGATCCCCGCCCATGGGGGCCAACTCAAGGTAACCCGGGTCGAGTGCATGAGCCGCCGCCGCACCGGGCTGCAAAAGAGCGACGAGCAACAGAAGGAGTGCCGCCAGCCTTTTCATCGGGCCAGCACCTCGGCGGGAGCAGGCAACTCGACCTTGTACCGTTCCAGTAGCGCGTCGATGAAGGCTTCCCGGATCTTGCGCGCTTCCTCTGCGCGCCAGTCGGAGAGAACGGTGTCGCGCACGCTACCCAGCGGAGGCAAGGTTGGGGCACTTCGTGCCGTGACGCGCACCAGATGGCGGCCATAGGCGCTCTGAACCGGCCCGTCCCACTGCTTAAGCGGCAGGTCCGCCAGGGCGGCGGCGAAGCCCGTCCCGAACACCCGGTCCACGGCGGGCGCCGCCATTCCCTCGATATCGGCGGGGAGCAATGAGGAGCGGGCCATTTCCGCGATGGCGGTATCGTCTTCCAGCGCCGCAAACATGGCTGCAACGTCCTCTTCCGTGGTCTCCTCTGGCACCGGCACCTGAGTGAAGGACAATGAACCGGGCCGTGCGAACCGCTCCGTGTTCGCTTCGTAGTAGGCTGAGAGTTCCGTTTCATCGGGGGACATGGCAGCCGCAGGGGCTTCGGCGATGAACAGCATTTTCTGCCGCAATCTGTTGCGCACCATGGCGTCACCCCGGTCGAGCCCGAGTGACAGCGCCTCGCGCACCAGCGCCTCCTCGGCCGCCCAGTCCCTCATGAGGCCCGCCAGCTCCGTCTCGGTCGGCTTACGCATCCACGTGGCCGAAAACTGTGCCGCCAGCCGTTCGGCATCTGGCTCCGACAGGATCAGCGTATCCTCTCGTGCGTTACCTTCGCCCGGCGGTGTCATCGCTCCATAGAGGACGAAGACGAGTCCGCCGAGGACGAAGAAATGGAGGAGAGGCGAGGTGAGGATGCGGCGCGGGGTCATCGGATCAGTTCCTTCCGCTGCCAGACAGGATCGGAGAGCAGAGCCAAAGCGATTGACGCTCCTGCGCATTTTCCCCGGCGCAATCGGGAAAGCTGTCCCAACCGGCTAATCATCGAATTCAATCCATCGCGAAATCCGCATGCAAACCTTAGACTGCGCGCAAGCATGGATCAAACCTTGCCTCAACATGACGGCGCCATCGAGCGGGGGCCGGTCTGGCGTGTTCTGCACAAGGCCGGTCGCCACACCGGTTGAGGGCAACGCCACGCGGCGAAGGGCGCATGTTCGGGTTCAGTCCGGCCGCTCGAACCGGATCCACATTCCATCAGCTCGCTCTCTCCGCTCGTAGATATAAGGCGCGCCGCTCCAGCAGAGAATGCGGTCTGTCAGGTTGTCGAGGACGTGGGTTCCGCGATCTGACTCCAGAAGCAGCACGGCATGGGGGAACAGCTCGACCTCATGATGCCCTATGGCGAGCGTCAGTGCCCCCGCCGGCAGACCGGCTCCTACAAGCCGTCGCCGCTTCTCCAGGGCAATGTCCTCGCAGTCCCCGTAGCCATCCGTCGGCAGCGTCCAATGGTCCTCGAGACCGTAGCACTGCATATCCGGCAGAAACTCGATCTCCGCGTTTACCGCAAGATTTGTCGTTTCGATGGTCCGGAGATTGTTGGCATCCAATTGGAGGGACACGTCGCCGGCCGTCGGGCATTGATCCGGCCGTGTCGCACAAAAGGTCCGATACTGCGGCGGACGCGGTTCGACCCGGAGAACCGGAATGTCGAGCGGTCCGCAGGCAGGTAATTCCGCCCGTGCACCTGCGGACATCTGCAGCAGGAACAGGGGTGCAGCGATGGAATGGACCAGCAGCCGGCACATGGCTCAGTATACCAGATCGACCCCCGTCGCGTCACGGCACGGGATCTGTCGCTACGCCCGGTGTAGACGCAGCGGCGAGCAGGAGCACTCCCTTTGTCGTGTTTCACATTTGGTCCGTTGACGAAATGCTTCTGACTGGGGTGGCTCGACGGGTCACTTGAGATCCGACGATGCCTCATTTGGGAAGACCAGGCAGGGATCGAGGACCACTTGACGCTCTCCGCTCCGGTTGTATCCACCAGCAAACATGATGGTTTCCCCGTTCACCTCTGCAGGGGAGTACGTGATGCACATCACCTGAACCTCTTCGGGTTCGCACATGATCAGGTACGCGAGCGCCCCATCCCAGTGGCTTTCGACAATCTCCCCAGTGATGGTCATGGATATCCGCCCGTCATATTCTGGCACCCGGTCGATCCAATCGCCGATCGTATCGCAGGTGGCCGGGTTGCCGAAGCCCTCACCCTCTCGGAATGGCCCATCCTCGTCGAAGTCCGGAATGGTGTCTGCCGCGACGGAGGACGCTATCAGGGAGAGAAGGATGACCACGCGTTGAATGCTGCGGATTTGCATAATGCCCCACGTTGAAATTTCTTTGCCGGAGCGGGGCCATCCATGTCTCTGGCTGCCCCGCTCCCGGGAACTGATGCTCACGCACCGCGAGCTGAGCGGTGCAAATGTTCTTGTCTGACGTACATTAGATCCTCACGAATGATCCGGCAAACGATCGGATTTCGGCCGTCTCTTGAGTTTCTTTGATCGTTCGACCGTCCGAAACGGCCTGTCATCGCCCCCTGAGCCCTCACTCAGCCAAAACCATCCGTCACTGCAGGAATAAGAAGCCCATGTTCACGACTACGGATGGATGATCCTCCAGCCTTCCGCTAACGATAGGTCATGAGGCGTCTCTTTCTTCTACTCGTCTGCCTACTGTCGACCACAGGGGCGCAAGCTCCCGCGCAAGAGAACGGCGCGGGACCTGATGTCCCCAAAGTCCTTGCCGTCGAGAATACGCCCTCGGACCAGGCAATCGCCGACCGTCTACGCGCCATCGTCAGCGCGCTCGACCACGACGAGATAACGGTCTCCGTGGACGCCGGCGTGGTCACGCTCGCAGGCGACATCGCAGACCCGGCCGACAGCCGGGATGTCGCCGGCATTGCCGAGCGTCTCGAAGGCGTTGTCGCGGTGAACAATGAATTGGCGGCCTCCGACGACCTCTCGCGACAGATCAATCCGGCATTCAAGCGCTTCCGTGCACGTACCGATCAGTTCATCGCCCGATTGCCCCTCTTGTTCCTCGCCGTGGCCGCGTTCGCGGCGATCGTTGCGGTCGGGATATTGCTGTCGCGCCTGCGGTTCTGGGATCGTATCGCGCCGAACGCCTTTATCGCGGCGATCTACCGTCAGGCCTTTCGTGTTGCGTGTGGCATCGTCGGGATCGTCGTCGCGCTTGATCTGCTCGGGGCGGCAGCGCTCCTGGGGACCATTCTCGGCGCGGCCGGCATCGTGGGACTGGCGATCGGTTTCGCTGTCCGTGACACTGTAGAGAATTTCGTCGCCTCCATCATGCTGAGCCTGCGCCAGCCATTCCTGCCGAATGATCTCATCGAAATCGAGGGGGACGTGGGGCGCGTGATCCGACTGACCTCGCGCGCGACGATCCTCCTGTCGTTGGACGGAAACCACATTCGCATCCCCAACGCCTCGGTCTTCAAGGGTCGGATCGTGAATTATACCCAGAACCCGGCCCGGCGGTTCAGCTTCGACATCGGCATCGATCCCGATGCCGGCCTCGAGGCGACGCGGGTGTTGGCTCAGGAGGCATTGAAAGCGCAGCCCTTTGTCCTCGATGACCCGGAGGAACTGGTCTGGATCGAGAACATCACCGAGTCTGGCGCGATTCTGAGGGTGACCGGCTGGATCGACCAGGACCAGACCGGATTCGTCACGGCACGCGGCGACGCCATTCGCCTGGTGAAGGCCGCCATCGAAGCCGCCGGTGTCGCCATCCCCGACACGACCTATCGCATCCGCCTTGAAGGGTCCGGAAAGCTGTCCGATGTTCCTGCGCGATCGCACCCTCGCGAGAAATCGGCACCTCCATCGGCGCCAGAACAAACGACGCAACCTGATCGCAAATCCGAAGAGGAAGCGCTGATCCCCCTCGTGGCAGCTGAGCGTCGGGAAATTGGCGACCTCCTCACAAAAGACGCTCCGCGCGAGTGACGAGTTTGTAACCGACGCACTCTCGCCGCTCATACGTGGCGCAGCAGATGGCCGGCGTCAGCCCAAACTGGACGTGCGCCCTGGCATGTCGGAACGGGAGATAAGCGATGTCATGTGCATGGTGATCGCCCTGTCTCTATGTGGCTACCGTTGGTAGCATCGTGATGAATGACCGAAAAACGAAAGAGGCCGCCCCAAGGGACGACCTCTCGGGCAAGTCTTAAAGCCCGATACCCCTCAACAGCCAGCCGAGAACGTACACGTCCAAGGTCGTCTGCATACGGTACACCGCACCGTCCGACTTGCTGGCTTCGAGGATGAAAGTTGCTCGCATGAGCGTCTCCATCTTCTCATGGATGAGGGGCGCTTGTTGTACCAGCCACCCATCCACCACGCCAGTTTGCCGCAATTGTCCTCTCTAGACGGTGGGGTTGCGGCCAACCGCTGGTCTTGACGTTGAAGATAGGGGCGGGCTGTGCCCAGGACAACGCCAAGCCACAACATCTGGTGGCGCAGATTGGAAACAACCAATTCACGCACGGTCACCAATCCACTGTCGGGAGCGAGAAAATGAGGGTAGAACGAGGATAGTCGTCTCTGAGAAGCCGCTAAGTGCTTGATTTCTCTGGTAGCGGAGGAGGGACTTGAACCCCCGACACGCGGATTATGATTCCGCTGCTCTAACCAACTGAGCTACTCCGCCCCGGAGCGATGGCGGGGAGGTAATGGACCGGAGCAGAGCCGTCAAGGGGATTTCGTCCGGCCATCGTTCCCGGTCAGCCGTCGTACGTGATCGGGCGGACGGCGAGGGCGGTGCGTGGAATATCCCGGCTTTACCTTCTCCCACGCCTCCGGTTCTCTTGCGCCCAGTCCGGAGGTCCCCATGCAATCGCACATGCCACTTACCAGAGATCTCGTCCTCGTCGGCGGCGGGCATGCCCATGCGCTGGTGTTGCGCATGTGGGGGATGAGGCCACTGCCAGGGGTACGTGTTACGGTCATCAATCCGGGGCCAACGGCACCCTATACGGGTATGCTGCCGGGATATGTGGCGGGGCATTACGGGCGGGACGATCTGGAGATCGATCTGGTGAAACTCGCCCGGTTTGCCGGGGCGCGCCTGGTTGTCGGCGCGGTTGACGGGATCGACCGCGAGGCCGGATTGATCCATGTGCCCGGGCATCCTGACATCCGTTACGACGTCGCCTCCCTCGATGTAGGCATCCACAGCGACATGGCGGAGGTGCCGGGTTTCGCCGAGCACGGCATTCCGGCCAAGCCGTTGCAACGGTTCGCCCGCACCTGGGACGAATGGTGTGCCGACGTGGTGGCGGGTGCGGCTGAGCCGGACGTTTGCGTGATCGGGGCCGGTGTCGCGGGGGTGGAGCTGGCGCTGGCGATGCACCACCGGTTGAACGCGCTCGGGGTCAAGCCGCGGATCAGCATGGTCGATGGCGGTGTCGCGTTGGCCGGATTGGCGCCGGATACCCGTATGGTCCTGTTCGAGCGCCTGCGTCGGGTGGGGATCGTGCTGAGGGAAGAGACCGCCGTCCGCGAGGTTCTGGCAGATGGCGTGCGCCTGGAAGGGGGGAGGAGCGTGCGCTCCACCTTCACGCTCGGGGCTGCCGGGGCCCGTGCCCACCCCTGGGTCGAAACGCTCGGGCTGGAGACGCATGACGGATTCGTCAGCGTGGGGCCGGACCTGCGCAGCCTGACCGATGCGAAGATCTTCGCATGCGGTGACTGCGCTCATCTGACCTTCGCGCCCCGTCCGAAGGCGGGCCTTTACGCCGTTCGGGCGGCTCCGGTCCTGATGGCCAACCTGCGGTCCGACTTGGCCGGGACGCCGGAGAAGCGTTTCCGCCCGCAGAAGGACTACCTCAAGCTCATATCGCTTGGCGCCAAGGAAGCGGTGGCCGACCGGCATGGCATTACCGTCTCCGGGCGCTGGCTGTGGCGGTGGAAGGACCACATCGACCGGAAGTTCATGCGAAAGTTCCACGACCTGCCAAAGATGCCACCGGCGCCGCTGCCCGCGGTTCGGGCGAGGGAGGTCGATGACGTCCTCGGGGATGCGCCGCTATGCGGCGGGTGCGGCGCGAAGGTTCCGCAGGGGCGCCTGACGGCTGCATTGGAGAGCCTCCCTCCGCCGTCTCGGGCCGATGTGCTGACAGCGCCGGGTGACGACGCCGCGGTGCTGGCCACAGGGAATGCGCGTCAGGTGCTGACGACCGACCACATCCGCGCATTCACCGAAGATCCTGTTCTGCTCACACGCATTGCGGCGGTCCATGCGCTCGGCGACGTCTGGGCGATGGGGGCCGCACCACAGGCCGCGCTTGCGAGCCTCGTCCTGCCCCGATTGCGGGAGGAGATGCAGGCCGCGACGCTGCGAGAGATCCTTGCCACCGCGGTCGAGGTCTTTCGCGCGGAGGGGGCGGACCTGGTGGGCGGGCATACCAGCGTCGGTGCCGAAATGACGGTGGGATTTACCGTCACCGGCCTCGTGGGGGATCGGGCGATCACCCTTGCCGGGGCCGCGCCAGGAGATGCATTGCTGCTGACGAAGCCCATCGGGTCGGGAACGCTTCTTGCCGGAGAGATGCAGGGCAGGGCGCGGGGGGCCGATGTTCTGGCGGCTCTGGAGATCATGACATGCCCGCAAGGGAAGGCGGCGAAAGTCCTCGGTCAGGCCCATGCGATGACCGACGTGACCGGCTTCGGGCTGGCCGGGCATCTGCTGGGTATCTGTGACGCTTCGGGGGTCGCGGCGGAAATCGATCTGGCTTCCGTGCCGATCTACGTGGGGGCCGAGGCGCTGGCCGACGCCGGAGTCCGTTCGACGCTCTATCCCGACAATCGGGAGGTCGCGGCGCGGATGGCGCTTCCGACGGGGCCGCGCGCGGAGCTTTTGTTCGATCCCCAGACCGCGGGCGGATTGCTGGCTGCCGTGGCGGATGATCAGGCGGAGGCCTGTCTGGCAGAGTTGCGCGGCGCGGGATTCGCCGCCGCTCGGATCGGCACGGTTACCGAAGGCGCGCCCTTCATATCGGTTCGCTGACCCGCTCCTCCGACACCTGGCCCACGAGAGGAACCAAGGCATCGGCCGCGCGTTCGAGACCGTCCCGATCGAGAGTGATGTCGAGCTGCGCCGCCGGCGTGCCGGCCGTGCTGCGGGCCTTCGCGTAGCGGGTGTCGTAGTGCTGGGTCACGAGGTCCAGCGCCAATGCCTCGAATTCGCCGGCATCCACCATCGCCTGCCACTCCGAGACGCGCTTGTGGCCTTGCAGCCGGACGAGGAGCCCGAGGATTTGCTTCAGCTCTTCGGCATTCTGCGAAATGTCAGCGTACGTGCGGGCGAGGTACCGGGCGCGATCCTCCACGCTCGCTTGCATCCGAATTCTTGGCGCGTCCTTCATCGCGGCCCAGATCGCGGGCGGCACCAGCAGGTCGCCGACCTTACTGCTCTCGGCCTCCACCAGTACCGGGCGGGCCGGGTCCAGCGCGGCAATCGCCTGCGTTAGGCGGGTTTCCAGCATTTTCTGGCTTGGCTGGCCCCCTGGTCGCGGCCCGAGCACGGAGCCGCGATGGTTGGCCAGACCTTCAAGGTCGAGCACCTGCCCACCCCGCGCCGCAACCATGTGCAGAAGCTCGGTCTTGGCCGTCCCGGTGTCGCCGTCGATCAGAACCAGCCGGTGTGGCAACGATTGATCATAGAGGTGTTCCACGACGGCGCGTCGATAGCTCCGATAGCCTCCCTTCAGCACGTCGGAGCGCCACCCGATCTGCGCAAGGATCGAGGCAAAGGAATTGGACCGCTGGCCGCCACGCCAGCAGTAGACCAGCGGCTTCCAGCCGCCGTCCTTGTCCGCCAGAGGCCCTTCGATATGTCGCGCGGCGTTGCGCGCGACCAGGGCCGCGCCGACCTTGCGTGCCTTGAAGGGGCTGACCTGCTTGTAGATCGTGCCCACCTCCGCGCGCTCCTCGTTGCTGAGGACGGGAAGGGAAATGGCGCCTGGAACATGATCTTCCGCGAATTCGGCCGGCGAGCGAACGTCGATCACCGAGTCGAACGGGAGTGTCAGGGGGGTGGAGAGGTCGGGCAGATCGTAGGCCATCGCACTCCTGTCTATCCGAGGTGCCGCGCGGGCGAAAGCCGCTCGCGCTCCCGTCGTTCAGACAAGGTGCGCCCAGAATTTGCGCAGCGATGCTTCCGGCTGCACAGCCGCGCCACATTATTCTGCGAGAAATATCGTCCCCACGAGGCTTCCGTTAGACCGAATGATCAGGACGGTCCTACGATAGAGGAAAGAGGCAACTGCGCGCGTGCGAACAGCGCTGAACGACACTGCAAGTATACCACGGCCGAACGGCCAATGGCGGCAGGCAGGGCAGCTCCCACCCTGTCTGTCGCCCCTTTCCGTTTGTCCCGCGCGCCAACTGAGAGGAGGCCCCGCTTGATTCCTGTCCTCGACTGGAGACGATTTTCCCGCGGCACCGACCGCGCCGGTTTCGTTCGTGACCTTGGAGCCGCATGTCGCGGGCCAGGTGTCTTCCTGCTGACCGACCACGGAATCGACGCGGCCCTGACCGACGCGGTTTTCACCAGGGCCGGACAGCTTTTCGAACTGACCGAAGCGGAGAAACGGACGCTCCATGTCCCGTCTCGCCCGCGAGACAGGGGGTGGATCAAGCTGGGTACCGAGTCGCTCGGGCCTGACAACCAAAGGCCCGACCGAAAAGAAGCCTTCGGCATCGGCCCGGAAGCGCCCGGCGGAGCGCCGCAGGCCCGCTGGGGAACGCCCTATCGTGGCACCAACCTATGGCCCGACCTGCCGGATTTCCGCGAGACGATGCTGCGGTACTTTCATGCGGCGCAAACGTTGGCACTTGCCCTACATCACGCTGTCGCGGCAGACCTCGGCTTGCCCGATGACTGGTTCGACCGCCGTTTTCGCCGCCCGGACGCGACCTTGCGCCTCTTCCGCTATCCGGCCGGCACCGCTGCCGAAGGAGACATGGCTACCGGTCCGCACCGGGACGCCGGGACGCTGACCTTGTTGCTGGCCGATGGAGACGCGGGAGTGCAGGTGCTCTCGGATGGCGATGATGGTTGGATCGATGTACCGAACAGGCCGGGAGCGATCATTGTGAACGTCGGGGATCGCCTGAGCGACTGGTCCGGCGGGCGCTATGCCTCCCCCACGCACCGGATGCTCCCGCCGAAACGGGACTGCAAATCCGTCGCCTTCTTCCTTCTGCCGGAAGAGGTGGCTGCAAGTGATTCCGGCAAAGCGGCCCCTGCGAGCATGGCCTGGGCCGAGAACGCGGTGCAGAGGCGCGCGCGCGCCTGAGGGTTATTCGCGCGCCCTCAGGACGGATGCCGGCCGCGCCGCGAGCGGCCTCCAGGCAAAGGCAAGCCCGGCGATCAGCGTGGCCGCCACGCCGCCTGCGACGATCATCAGCGCCGAGACTGGCTCAAAGACATAGTCCGTCTCCATGACGAAGGTCGTGACGGCCCAGCCCGCAAGTCCGCCGCAGAAGATCGCCACCAGTCCGGCCGCTCCGCCGAGCAGAGCGGAGCGGATCGCGAAGTAGCCAAGGATCTGTGACCGGACAGCCCCAACGGTCTTCAGGACGGCCGATTCGAAGATGCGGACGCGCTCTCCGGCGGCCGCCGCGCCGATCAGCACCACGATACCGGTGGCCAGCGTCGCCATCGCGCCATAAGTGATCGCGGCGGCGATGCCGGAGAGCACCTCGGACACCCGGTCGATGGCGTCGCGGACGCGAATTGCGGTGATGTTCGGATAGGCCCGGGCGAGGTCCCGCAGGAGGGCGGCTTCGGCCTCAGGTGCGGCGTAGATCGTGGCGATATGGCTGTGGGGCGCCCCGGCGAGCGCCGAGGGGTTCATGGACAAGATGAAGCCGATGCCAGCGGTGGAGAAATCGACCTCCCGGAAGCTGGTGATCTCCGCAGTGATGTCCCGGCCGAGGATGTTCACGGTGATCTCGTCGCCAAGCTGGAGGCCCATCTCCTCCGCCTCCTCGGCGGCGAAACTGACCTGCGGCGTCCCGGCGTAATCTTCCGGCCACCACTCTCCGGCGGTCACTGTGGTCCGCGCTGTGGGCTGCGCGGAATAGGTCACCCCGCGGTCTCCATTCAGGACCCAGTGTTCCCCCACCGCCTCCCGGGCGGGCTGGCCATTGATACGCGTGATGATGCCGCGCAGCATCGGGGCGGTTTCGACGCGGCTTACGCCGGGATCTGTCTCCACGCGGGTCAGGAACCCTTCCAATTGGTCCGGCTGGATATCCACCACGAAATAGGAGGGCGCGACCTCCGGCAGGTCCCGGTCGATTGCGCTCCGAAGGTTTGCGTCGATCTGGCCGACGGCCGCCAGCACGGTCAGCCCTAGCCCGAGGGAGAGCACGACCGACGTCGCTTCTCCGCCCGGCCCGCCGACCGCGCCGAGCGCCAGTCGAAGGGCACTCCGCCCGCGCACCACTTGCGCGCGTGCCGCCCGTCGCGCGAGGTGCCGCACGCCCTGCGCGGCCATTGTCAGCAGGGCGAGCGACCCGACCAAGCCCGCCGCGACGTAGAGCGCGAGTGTTGCCATACCGGAGAGCCAGACGGCGCACCCGACCAGTGCAACTGCCAGCAGAGCCGTCGCGGCGAGATAGGCCGGCCGTGGCAGACGGCGCGTGCCGGAGACCGCGTCCCTGAAGAGGGAGGCCGCGCGGACCTCTTCGATGCGGGCCAGGGGCCAGAGGGTGAAGAGAAGCGCGGTCAAGCCGCCATAGATTGCGGCCTCTGCCAGCGGGCCGGGGTAGATACCGAATTCCGCCGAGAGCGGCAGGCTGCCCGCGATGAAGGGCGCGAGCAGCAGCGGAAGCACAGCACCGAGCGCCAACCCCAGAGCAATGCCGAGAATCGACAGGGCGCCGATTTGCATCAGGTACGCAGCGAAGATCGTTCGCGTTCCGGCGCCGAGCGTCTTCAGCACCGCGATTACCTCGCGTTTGCCCTCGAGGTAGGCGCGCACCGCAGCGGAGACGCCCACACCGCCAACTGCGAGGCCAGCGAGCCCAACCAGCACGAGGAACGCCCCCAGCCTGTCGACGAACGCAGCGATACCGGGCGCGCCGTTTCGGCTGTCGCGCCAACGCATTCCGGCATCCCGAAAGCGTTGTTGAGCGTCGGCCCGCATGGCCTCCAGATCTGTGGATTGTGGAACTTTTAGGCGATAGCGCGTCTCGAACAGCGTCCCGGGCTCCAGAAGGGACGAGTTTGCCAGCGCCTCCGTCCTGACCAGGGTGCGGGGGCCAAGGCCGAATCCGTCGCCAGCATCATCGGGCTCTCGTTCCAGCAGGGCTGTCAGCCGGAACGTCTGTGTACCGAGCCTGAAGGCGTCTCCTGTTTCCAGCCCGAGGCGTTCCGCCAGTACCCGCTGCATTACCCCGCCGGGCTGTCCGTCCACATCGGAAAGCGCTTCATCGAGGGGCATGTCGGGCGAAAGCTCCGCGGTGCCGTAAATCGGCCAGGCACCGTCGACCCCTTTGACCTGGGTCAGCGCGCGCTCCTCATCATCGCCCGCGCCGACCACTGCCATGGAGCGGAAATCCACCACTTCGGAAATCGCATCGGCGTTCTGGTCCATCCAGGCGCGTTCTGCCTCGTCGGCGAAGCGGTAGGTAAAGGACATCTCCGCATCGCCGCCAAGCAGGACGGCGCCATCGCGGGCGAGTCCGGCTTCGATTGCCGCGCGGACGGACCCGACTGCCGCGATTGCCGCAACACCGAGTGCGAGGCAGGCGAGGAACACGCGGAACCCGCGAAGCCCGCCGCGCAGTTCCCGGCGGGCAATTCTTGCCGCGACCCGCAGGCTCATTCCGCGGCCCGTGCGTCGGTGTCGATCCGCCCGTCGGACAATCTCAGAATTCTGTCGCAGCGCGCCGCGAGGTCCGGGGCGTGTGTCACGAGGATCAACGTCGCCCCGTGCCGGTCACGCAGCCCGAACAAAAGCTCCATGATCGCCTCGCCTGTGTGGCCATCAAGGTTGCCGGTGGGCTCATCCGCCAGCAACAGTCGGGGTCGCGGTGCCGCCGCGCGCGCCAGGGCAACCCGCTGCTGCTCGCCGCCGGACAGTTGTGCGGGGTAATGGTCCATCCGGTTCGACAGCCCGACGGCGGCAAGCTCCTGCGCCGCGCGGTCGAACGCATCGTCTGCGCCGGCCAGTTCCAGCGGCGTCGCGACGTTTTCCAGCGCGGTCATCGTTGGAATCAGATGGAAGCTCTGGAAGACGACCCCCATATGATGTCGACGAAAGCGGGCAAGCGCGTCCTCGCCCATGGCTGACAGGTCGTGGCCGGCTGCCATGATGGTGCCAGAGGATGCGCGCTCCAACCCGCCCATGAGCATGAGGAGAGAGGACTTGCCCGACCCGCTTGGTCCGATAAGCCCCAAGGTTTCACCCTCCGCGACTTCCAGCGAGATGCCGCGCAGGATCTCGACCCGACCCGCGTTGCCGTCCAGCGACAACGACACATCCGCGAGGGACAGGATTGGGTCTGGCATGCGGCGGGCCTCCGGTTTCGGTCATCGGTTTGCATATGGGGCAGTGCGAGGAGTGAACAAGGCGGCGTGCTTGACTGCGGCCCTTCTGGCGCTTGCAACTGCCTCCGCCGCGCAAGAGATCACGATCGCGGCGCTCGGCGACAGCCTTACTCAAGGCTACGGGTTGCCGCAGGAGCAGGGGTTCGTGCCACAGTTGCAAGACTGGCTGCAGGAACGTGGTCACGACGTGACGATCATCAACGCGGGCGTCTCCGGAGACACGACGGCCGGCGGGCTGTCCCGCGTCGGCTGGACGCTGACACCGGAGGTCGACGGAATGATCGTCGCACTCGGGGGCAACGATCTGCTCCGGGGGATCGACCCCGGCAACAGCCGCGAAAACCTGCGCGGCATCCTTCAGGCTGCGGCCGATGGCCAGGTGGAGGTGCTGCTGGTGGGGTTGCCGGCACCGGGCAATTACGGCCCGGAGTACAAGGCGGCGTTCGACGGGATCTATCCCGACCTGGCCCAAACCTTCGACACTCTCTACGCCCCGAGTTTCCTGGCCGGGCTTACAGATGGCGGTGAGCCGCCCTCGGACCTGGGGCGCTATCTGCAGGCAGACGGCATTCACCCGAACGCGGAGGGCGTCGTTCGAATCGTCGCAGCACTCGGCCCGCAGGTGGAAACGCTGATCGGCCGCATTGAAAGCGAGCCGGAGGAGGGGGCAAAACCGTCACCATGACACTTCTTGACAGGCTTAGCGCGGCCATTGGCGCACAGCACGTTCTGACCGGCACTGACACCGCGCGATACGCTACGGACTGGACGGCCGTCTACTCTGCCGTCCCGCTGGCGGTCGTTCGCCCGGCCAATACCGCGGAGGTTGCGGACGTCGTCCGGATCGTATCCGAGGCTGGCGTGGCGATCGTTCCGGTCGGTGGGAACACCGGGCTCTGCGGCGGCACGTACGCGTCGGATGCAATTATGGTGTCTTTGGAGCGGATGAACGCCATCCGGGAGATCCGGCCGGAGGCCCGGGTGGCCGTGGTCGAGGCTGGCGTCGTGCTGGACACGCTCCACGCCGAAGCGGCCGCCCACGGGCTGACGTTTCCGTTGACATTCGGCGCTCGCGGCTCGGCGATGATCGGCGGGTGCCTGTCGACCAATGCGGGCGGATCGAACGTGCTGCGCTACGGTTCCACGCGCGGGCTGTGCTTCGGTCTCGAGGTCGTGCTGCCGTCGGGCGAGGTGCTGGACCTGATGACTGCTTTGCACAAGGACAATTCGGGCTACGACCTGAAGGACCTGTTCATCGGCGCCGAGGGTACACTCGGTATCATCACTGCAGCGACGCTGAAACTGGTGCCAAAGCCGTCGGCCTACGCGACCGCCATGGTCGCCCTGTCGTCGCTCGATGACGCACTGGCGCTTCTGAACCGCCTGCAGGAGGCCACTGGCGGCGCCGTGGAGGCCTTCGAGTATATGCCGGGCGCCACGGTCGAGGCCTGGTGCGATCACTTCAAGGAAATGCGACCGCCCTTCGACCGGACCTATGACGTCAACATCCTCGTGGAGGTCGGCGCCACCGCCCCGCGGGACGCGACCCCCGCCCCGGACGGATCGCTGCCTGTCGTCGACGATCTCGAGACACTTCTGGGCGAGATGCTGGAGGAGGGCACTGTGCTCGATGCAGTGGTCGCCCGAAGCGAGGCACAGCGCGCCGAGATGTGGAATCGCCGCGAGCATCACGCCGATGTGGCCCTGGGCAAGCCCCCCTTTGTGAATGCAGATGTCTCGGTGCCGCTCGACCGGGTGCAGACGTTTCTCGATGGCATGGCATCGAAACTTCCGGCCCTCGACCCGGAGGCCTACCCGCTCATCGTTTGCCACCTTGGCGACGGGAACATCCATTACAGCGCCCTGATCAGCAGCGATGACCTTTACGACCCCGTACTGGCGGCGGTGGAGGATCAGGCCCTGTCCCTCGGCGGCAGCTTCTCCGCCGAACACGGGATCGGCAAATCCAAGCTTGCCTCCATGCGGCGGCGCAAGGATCCGGTCGCGCTGAAGGTGATGCGGCAAGTGAAGGCGGCGCTCGACCCCGAGGGCCTGATGAACCCCGGAAAGGTCCTGCCGGAAGCGTGATCGACGCGCCTTCCCCCCGCTGCGGCAATCTGGCATAGCACGCCCATGTTCGACGATCTGGACGATATCCATCCGCTGTTCCATGGCGCGCCCGACACGACGGCGTTCAAGAAGCTGCGCAAGCGGATCGTGCGCGAAGTTCGGGAGGCCGTCGAGCAGTACGGCATGATCGAGCGCGACGCGCGTTGGTTGGTGTGCCTGTCTGGCGGCAAGGACAGCTATACGCTGCTCGCGGTGCTGCACGAGTTGAAATGGCGCGGCCTGCTGCCGGTCGACCTGCTCGCCTGCAACCTCGATCAGGGCCAGCCCGGGTTTCCGGCGACGGTCCTGCCGGAATTTCTGGAACGCATGGGGGTGCCGCACCGGATCGAGTATCAGGACACCTATTCCATCGTCATGGACAAGGTGCCGGAAGGGCGGACCTATTGTGCGCTCTGCTCGCGCCTGCGCCGCGGCAACCTCTACCGCATCGCGCGGGAGGAGGGGTGCTCGGCGGTGGTTCTGGGCCATCACCGTGACGACATCCTCGAGACGTTCTTCATGAACCTTTTTCACGGGTCGCGGCTGGCGACGATGCCGCCCAAACTGCTGAACGAGCAGGGGGATCTTTTCGTCTACCGCCCGCTCGCCCATGTGGCCGAGGCCGATTGCGCGCGTTTCGCGGCGGCCATGAATTACCCGATCATCCCGTGCGACCTGTGCGGCAGCCAGGACGGGCTTCAACGCCAGCAGGTGAAGGCCCTGATCGACGGGTGGGAGGCCAATCACCCCGGGCGCCGGCAAAAGATGTTCCGCGCGCTGATGAATGCGCGTCCCTCGCATCTGCTCGACCCGGATCTGTTCGATTTTGTGGGCCTGACGCGGCGGCCCGGAGAATCTTCGGAAAATTGAAGACAGTTTGCGCTCGTCTGTTAAGCAGCTGCTGAAAACGGTCGGCTAGCCTTTGCCTCGAATGGCGCCCAGCCAGTACGAGGAAGAGGACACATGCCAAGGCCCGCATACCGTTTTCGCCAGATCCGACGCCGGTTGACCAATGCTTTCAACCGGCCGCAAACGTTGGCCTTTCTCCCTGCGCTGATGTTCGGCGGGTACTGGTTTGGCGGGGAGGGGGTGCTGATCATAACCTCCGTGACCTTCCCCATGGTGCTCATGCTGGGAGGGTTGTTCGAGGGGGATCGGAATATCGAACGGCTTGACGGGCTGACCGGCCTCGCAAACCGCAGCTATCTTATCGATACGCTCGATCAATTTCTGGAGAGCTACGAGGGGCAAGGCCAATCCACCGTCGCGTTCGTGATCCAGATCGACGACTTCGCGGAGGTGGCCGAGTCGCTGGGAAGTGCCGCCACGGAAGACGTCTTGCGCCGGACAGCCGACCGGATTGTCAGCGTCACCCGGCCCGGTGATGTCGCCGCGCGACTGGTTGAGCATCGCTATGCTCTCGCGCTCGGGCCCGTTCGCCAAGCCAACATGGAAGTCGCTCTGCGGGTCGCAGAGCGCATCCAGGCAGCGATTGCCGAGCCTATCAGTGTCGACGCAACCACCGTCTACGTCTCTGCCTCCATCGGCTTTTGCCTCGCCCGCCGGGCGCCCGCACGCGACGGCGAAGCGCTGATCGAGTCGGCTGAGGTCGCGATGGACGAGGCCCGCCGCGCCGGCAGCGCTCAGATCCGCGCCTACTCCGCCGAAATGAGCGCGGCTGTCGAAGTCCGGCATGCGCTATCCGAAGAAATCTCCCGGGCTTTCGACGGGGATCAGATCCGCCCATGGTACCAGCCCCAGATCTGCACAGATACGGGCCAGGTCTCCGGCTTCGAGGCCTTGGTGCGGTGGGTCCATCCCGAGCGCGGCGTCTTGCCGCCTTCGGATTTCCTGGAGGCAACCGAAGCGGCGGGGATGATCGAGCGGCTGGGCGAGGTAATGCTGTTCAACAGTCTCTCTGCCCTGCGCATGTGGGACAAGGCCGGCTACCGGGTGCCGCGGGTTGGCATCAATTTCACCGGCGCCGAATTGCGTAATCCGCGCCTGGTGGACCGAATCCGGTGGGAGCTTGACCGTTTCGACCTGACCCCGGATCGCCTTAACGTCGAGGTGCTGGAGACGGTCGTTGCCGACGCGAGCAACGATTTCATCAGCAACAATATCGTGGCCCTCGCTACCCTCGGGTGCCAGATCGACCTTGACGATTTCGGAACGGGTCACGCCTCCATCGCCAACATCCGGCGCTTCGCGGTCAAGCGCATAAAGATCGACCGGTCCTTCGTGACGCGCGTCGACACGGACCGAAATCAGCAGCAGATGGCCTCCGCAATTCTCTCCATGGCGGAGCGACTTGACCTGGAAACGCTGGCTGAAGGGGTGGAGACGATCGGAGAGCACGCCATGCTGGCGCAATTGGGCTGCGGCCATGTTCAGGGCTACAGCATTGCGCGCCCAATGCCGTTCGAGGACACGATGGACTGGATGGACCGTCACTCGGCGAAACTTGGTTTCGCACCACAGATCGGCAAGTCCATGCATTGAGGATACCCCGTCTGTTGCCCTCTAGGTGCGACGTCTTTGCCGGGCTTCAGAGGCATCGGGCGTCCGCGATGGGACGGGAATCTGCTTGACGTTTCGGCCCACGACGGATTGAACCTGCGCGCAACCGGGTACCAAGGACGGCGGTGATCTCTTAATGGACGATCAGAACAAGAACCTCATCCTCGCAACTGCGCTCAGCTTCCTCGTCATTCTGGGCTGGTTTCTGCTGTTCCCGCCCGAGCAACCGCCGGTGAACGAGCCGCAGCCGGCGGTCACGGAAGCCCAGACCGGGGAGGCGACGACCGTGACGCCGCCGCAAACGGCGGATTCCGAGACTGCGGCCGCCGCGAACGCCCCGGCGCCGATGGAGGATGCTCCAAGGATCGCCGTGGAGACGCCGCGGCTGACCGGGAGCATTTCGCTGGCTGGCGGCCGGATCGACGACCTTCTGCTGAACGACTATCGCGAAACGCTCGATGCGGATTCTCCGAACGTCCGCCTGCTGGACCCGGTTGGTGGCGACGGGTCTTACTACTCACTCTTCGGCTGGGCCGCGGGTGGCGGGCTGGAGGCCAGCGACGTTCCCGGGACCGAAACACTGTGGTCCGTGGAATCGGGAGAGACGCTCACGCCGGAATCGCCGGTCATCCTGCGGTGGGACAGCCCGTCGGGCCTGATCTTCCGCCGGGAACTGGCCGTCGACGCCAACTACATGTTCACCGTGACCCAATCGGTCGAGAACCCCACCGATGCGACGGTTCGCGCCGCGCCCTACGGGATCATCGCCCGTCATGGCCTGCCCGACACACGCAGCTTCTTCATCCTGCACGAGGGCGTCGTCGCCATGGCCGACGGTAACCTCATCGAGAAGAAGTACGGCGATTTCGAGGATCTCGAAACTGACCCCGCCCTCGGCGTTCCGGCCGAGACCGAGGAGGTCGCGGAGAACGGCTGGATCGGCTTCACGGACAAGTACTGGATGACCACGCTGATCCCGCAGTCCGGCACGCCATTCAAGCAGACCATGCTGTTCCAGCCGAGTGCAGGGATCTACCAGACCCAAACCGTATACGCGACCGCAGAAATCGCTCCGGGTCAGACGCTCACCCAATCCTCGCGCCTGTTTGCCGGCGCCAAGGAGTGGGAAACGATTCGCGACTATCAGGACGAGGACGGTGTGTATCGCTTCGTCGACTCGATCGACTGGGGCTGGTTCTTCTTCCTGACGAAGCCGATCTTCCGCGTCCTGCACTTCCTGAACAATTTGATCGGCAACATGGGCTGGTCGATTATCGCCCTGACGCTCATCATCAAGGCGCTGCTCTTCCCGCTGGCCTACAAGTCCTACTCTTCCATGGCGAAGATGAAGGAACTCCAGCCGGAGATGGAGAAGCTCAAGGAGCGCGCCGGGGACGACCGGATGAAGCTCCAGAAGGAGATGATGGAGCTCTACAAGAAGGAAAAGGTGAATCCGGCCTCCGGCTGTCTGCCGATCCTCATGCAGATCCCGATCTTCTTCTCGCTCTACAAGGTGATCTTCGTCACCATCGAGCTGCGTCATGCCCCGTGGATCGGCTGGATCCGCGACCTCTCGGCGCCGGACCCGTCGTCGATCCTGAACCTCTTCGGCCTGCTGCCCTGGTCCGTCCCAGAACTTGGCGCGCTGCAGATCATCTCGCTGGGCGTTCTGCCGATCCTGCTCGGTATCTCGATGTGGCTGCAGCAGAAGTTGAACCCGGCGCCCGCCGACCCGACCCAGCAGATGATCTTTGCCTGGATGCCCTGGGTGTTCATGTTCATGCTCGGAAACTTCGCGAGCGGTCTGGTCCTCTACTGGATCACCAACAACACGATCACCTTCACCCAGCAGTACCTCATCATGCGGAGTCACGGCTACAAGCCTGACGTTTTCGGCAATATCCTGTCGACCTTCAGGCGCAAGAAACCCGACGCCAAGTGACCGCCCGACTCGCCCATATCGTCCGCCACCCGATCAAGTCGCTCGGGTGGGAGGAGTTGCGGGCCGTGGAAGTGGACGCAGGGCGGGTCCTGCCGTTCGACCGACTCTGGGCACTAGCGCATGAGGCTGCTGCGTTTGACGGTGACCCGGGCGGCTGGCACGCCAAGCGCAACTTCGTGCGTGGTGTCGCATCGCCGCCATTGATGGCGATTCGGGCGGAAATGCTGGACAGCGGCCAGCGCCTGCGACTGACCCATCCCGACAGGCCGCCGTTGGAACTGGACCCTGACAGCCCCGAAGCCACTCCGGCCGTGATTGCCTGGGTTGCCCCGCTCTGGCCTGCGACCCGGCCGGCCCCCGCTCGACTGGTGTCGGCTGGCGATCAGGCCATGACCGACGTGGAAAAGCCGTTCGTCTCCGTTCTGAACCTCGCGTCGCTGGAAGACCTGGGCCGACGGATGGGGAGGGCCCTGTCTATCCACCGATTCCGGGGAAATCTGTGGCTGGATGGGCTGTCGCCCTGGGCCGAATCCGATTGGATCGGGAGGGAGATTCGCATCGGTGACGCGCGCCTGCGGATCGAACGGCCGATCACGAGGTGCAACGCCACGAAGGCCGACCCGGAAACGGGGCGGGAGGACGGGGATACGCTCGGCGCTCTGGAAGCCGCCTTTGGGCACCGCGAGTTCGGCACGTACGCGCGGGTTCTGGAGGGTGGCAAGCTGACCGTCGGCGATCCTGTGGAGGTGTCTTGATGGCGCCGAACCCCGACAGGCTGCATCCCATGGAGAGCTACCCGGCGACGACTTTTCTTCGGCCGCTCGCGGAAGGGCTGCCGAATATCGACGTGGGGCGGTTCGCCTACTACGACGACCGCTACGAGACTGGCGATTTCTTTAGCCGGAACGTCCTCCACCACTATGAATTTATCGGCGACAAGCTGGTAATCGGCGCCTTCACCGCGATCGCCTATGGCGTTCAGATCCACATGAACGGCGGCACCCACGCGATGGGGGGCTTCTCGACCTTCCCGTTCAACATCTTCGGTGGCGGTTGGGAGCAAGGATTCGATCCGTCCACATGGACTGCCGAAAACCGTGGCGATACAGTGATCGGCCCTGACGTCTGGATCGGCACGGAGGCACGACTGATGCCTGGCGTCACCATCGGGGCGGGTGCGATTGTCGCCGCCGGAAGCGTGGTGACGCGCGACGTGCGTCCCTATGCCGTGGTTGGCGGCAACCCGGCGCGTGAACTGCGTCGCCGCTTTGACGACAAGACGGTGGAGCGGCTGCTGGCGGTCGCCTGGTGGGACTGGCCCGTTGAGCGCATCGACCGGAACCTGAATGCGATCCGCGGCGCCGATATTGCCGCGCTGGAGGCGGCGGAATGAACACTCTCCCCTTCCCGGTTGTCGAGGCGCCTTCCGTCGAGGCGATGGAGCGGGGCCGCAAGCTCTTTGCCGGCCGAACGGAGTTCGTAAAGGGCGTCGTGGCCATGTCCGGTCTGCCGGCGGCGGACCGGATGGAGGTCTGCTTCGCGGGACGATCCAACGTCGGGAAGTCGACGCTTATCAACGCGTTGACCGGCCACAAGGCACTGGCGCGGACGTCGAATACGCCGGGGCGGACGCAGGAGATCAACTACTTCACGCTGCAGGACAGCCACTACCTCGTGGACCTGCCCGGCTACGGTTTCGCAAAGGCGCCGGTTGCGGTGGTGGCTCAGTGGCAGCGCCTGCTCAAGGCCTACCTGTCGGGCCGTCCAACGCTGCGCCGCGCTTTCGTGCTGATTGACGGCCGCCACGGGATCAAGGCGGTTGACGAAGAGATCCTGTCTCTGCTGGACACCGCCGCCGTGCCGTTTCAGGTCGTCCTGACGAAGGCGGACAAGGTGAAGGCCGCAGACCGGGAAAAGATTCTGGACCAGGTTCGGGCCAGGCTCCAACCGCATCCAGCGGCGTTCCCGGAACTCGTCGTCACGTCTTCCGAGACCGGCGCGGGAATTGAGACGCTCCGCGCGATCGTTGCCGGGCTCGACTAGGACAAGTCGTTCTCCTCGCCATTCAAACGATGACGAACACCGGCAACCCGTACGGGCCGCCGGTTCGATATGCGAAAACGAACCGCAGGGGGGTCAGGAGTACTCTTCTGCGTCCTTGTTCACCGCCCACAGCATATCCCGCAACAGATCGGGATCTGCCGCATGCACCCGATTCCACGTAGGAATGAAGGGCGTTTCGGCCGGGTTTTCGAGAAAGACCTGGCCCGCCTGCACGATGTTCCGCGCGAACATCTCTATGGATTGCTCCTCACGGTGACGGTCGAGCGAGAGGCCGTTCATCTTCGCGTCTGTGTAGTAGCAATCCAGCAGGTCCAGCGCGGAGCGGTAGTAGGTGGCTTTCAGCGAGCGGAAGATCTCCTCGGAGAACACCGTGCCGTCCGCCGCAAGCTTGCGGAAGATCGCCTTGCAGATGTCCACGGACATCCGGGACAGGCCGGATGTGGCGTCCTCCTCGCTGAGCGGCTGGTGTTTGTGGTCATAGGCGTCCGATATCTCCACCTGGCAGACCGACTTGGGCGCCAGGTTCCGCCAGGCTTCGGACAGCACGCCGATTTCCAGCCCCCAGTCGGAGGGAATCCGCAAATCGGCGAGGATGGGCGAGCGCATGGCGAATTCGCCGGAGAGCGGATAGCGGAAAGACCGCAGGTAGTCGATGTAGTCCCGATCCCCGATGACGCGTTTGAGAGCGATCAGAAGCGGCGAGACGAGCAAGCGGGACACCCGGCCGTTGAGTTTTTTGCCGTCCGTTCGGGGGTAGAAGCCCTTTGCGACCATGTAGGGGAAGTTGGGGTTGGCGACCGGATAGACCAGCCGCGCCAGCATGTCCCGCGAGTAGGTGATGATGTCGCAATCGTGGATGGCGACCACGGAACTGTCGGCGCAGGCGAGCAGGTAGCCCAGGCACGTCCAGACGTTCTTGCCCTTGCCCGCCTCGATCGGCCCCAGGCCCAGTTCCTCGAGGCGCTTGTGGATGCTCTGCATGCGTGGGCTGTCGTTCCACAGCACGTCATGCTTCTGCGGCAGGACGGAGAAGAACTGCCGGGCGTGGCGGAACTGGCTCTCGTCGGCTTGGTCGAGCCCGATCACGATGCGGTTCAGGAAGGGGACTTCGGACAGTTCCGCGAGAATCGCGGGCAACGCCTCCCCCTCCAGCTCCGAATAGAGCGAGGGCAGGATCAGGGAGACCTTTCGTTTGGTGGCATAGTTGGCGATCTCGGAGGAGATGTCCTCGGTGCTTCTGGACCGCAGGTTGTGAAGCGTGGCGATATTGCCATTCTGGTGAAAATCCGCCATGGGGCGTCTCCTGTCCTAGGTGTCCAGCGTGTCAAGCAACTCGAGCACCGCTGTGTTCCAGCCCTCCGGTCCGGGGGCCGTGGTTCGTTGAATGCGCCCAGCCTTTTCGCCGGAAAGCGGGGGCAGGGGGGCGCCGTGAGGGTTGGCGACGATCACCCCATGGTCGGCTGTCTCGATCATTTCCCGGTCGTTTGGCGCATCCCCGAGGGCCAGCCGTGGCGGGTTTCCATAGCGCGCAGCGATGTCGTCCATCCGATCTGCCTTGCTGCCGCCGAAGGAGAGCGTCAGGAAGCGCCCGCCGCGCCGCCCCACAACACCGACCCGTTCCAACGCGTGTAGAAATTCATAGAGGTCTTCTGGCCCTCCGTGCCACAGCCCCGGCTCGGAAAACTGCCGCTTCGCGGCAAGCGCCGCTTCGTCGGGCGGCAAGCGCGTCACTCGTGCCACGCCAGTCACACCGAGATCGGAAAAGCCTACGAAATAAGCCCGCAGATAGGGCGAGACCTGTTCGAGCGCGTCCAGCAGGCGGGCATATTCCCCGTCATCCGTGTCAGGATCGGCCTCGAGCAAACCGGCGCCGTTCTCGACGATTGCGGGATAGTCGCTGCATCCGACGGCGCGTCGCAATGCGTCTAGTTCCGCCGCCGTTTTGGACGAGGCGAGGATCAGCGGAATGCCCGCCGCGGCGAGGCGGTCAAGCGCCGGTCGCGCAAGGTCGAACGAATAGGACTCATGATCCAGCAAAGTGCCGTCAAGGTCGGTGAACACGATCAGCGGGGGGTGCCCCATGCGGCGCTCCTCGGTCGCGCGGGGCATGGCCTCGCGCAGTTTCCACTCCAACGGGCGCATCCTAAAAGGTATTCCCGAAAGCTGCGAGGCCGATAGGCGCGGCATTTGTTGCCCCTGCGCACATCGGGGGAGCGGTAGATCAGCCATTGCACGCGCAATGCCAGAGAACGGCGGACGGTTTCAAAGGGTCATCCGGTAAAGAGCGAAACCGTCCTCGTCGAGTCCGATCTCCTCTATCGCCACATCCGCAATATCCCTGGCGTGTTTGGCAGCCCGTGGGCCGGTTCGGAAGGTTACGGTCGTCCCGGGCATCGGTCGGAACCCCCATGTGTCTTTTGGCGCCAGAGCGATGGCGCCTTTTTCGGCGATGTATCGGACGATGGCGTCGCGGTTGGTGTCCGGCGCGTCCAACACGATTGTGCCGTCGAATGCTCCGTGAAAGGCGCCCCCGCCGGCCGCGCGAAAACTGTTGGTGGCGACGATAAAGTGCATCGCATCGGTCACCGGACGGCCAAGGTATTCGAGATCGACAATGCGGCGCGAGGCGGGGTTCAGCACCTCGCCCTGAACTCCGAAACGCGAGGGCCGGGAGAGGTCGATCCGATACCGCACCCCGTCGATCACATCGAAATTGTAGGAAGCGAAGGCGGGATCGTGCATCGGCGCATCGTGGCTGCCGGGCGTTATGCGGTTGAAGAGACCGGCCGACCGCTCCAGCCAGTCGCGAAGCTGCGCGCCGGTCACTTTCACCGCCCGTATCATGTTGGGATAGAGGTAGAGATCCGCGACATGCTTGATCGCCAGGTCCCCGGAAGGCACGTCCGTATAATGCTCGGGCCCGGCCCGGCCTCCGGCCTTGAACGGCGCCGCAGCGGAAAGCAGCGGCAGGCCCTCGTATTCCGTTCCGGCAAGCATCTGCGCCACGTACCACCTCTGTGCATCCAAGACGAGTTGAACCGACGGGTCGCCGGTCACGAGCGCGAAATACGAGTGGAGGGGCGTCGCCGTCTTTCCCACCGCCCGGCGCACGTAGACGAGCGTTTCCTCGTGCTGCTGCCGGACGGCGTCCAGCACGTCGCCATGATCGCCCACGAGCGGGATGACAGAGCGGTTTCTATCCCGCTTTGAGATCGGTCGCGCCTCCGACTGCGCGGTCACAACCCGCCAGGTTCCGCCGTCGCGCTCCAGCAACAGGTCGACAAGACCCATGTGCGAGCCCCAGAATCCGCCCATGACTGCGGGCTTGCCGTGGATCGTACCCGCCTCGGCGTCCACGGCCGGGTGGTCTGCGAACGTGGGGGAGGGGAAAACCAGGTGGGAATGCCCCGTCATCAGCGCGTCGATCCCGGTGACCTCGGCCAGCGGCACCGAGGCGTTCTCCATCATCTCGGTGCGCGTTGCCTCGGCGATTCCGGAATGCGAGAGCGCGACGATGAGGTCGCACCCCTCCTCCAGCATCTGCGGAACCCAGGCTTCCGCCGCCTCCACGATGTCGCGGGCTTCAAGTTTGCCCTCCAGATGCCGGCGGTTCCAGGTCATCACCTGTGGCGGCACGAAGCCGATAAGGCCGATGCGGATCGAATGCTCGGTGCCGTCCCCCATGGCTACGGTCCGGTTCAGGATTGCATACGGGGCGACATAGGTCTGATCGCGCGTGGGTTTCGTGGCGGACTTTCGGGTGACATTCGCGCAGACAATGGGGAACGCGGCGCCGCTGAGTGATTTTCCGAGGAAATCGAGGCCGTAGTCGAATTCGTGATTGCCGAGGGTCGCCGCGTCGAACCCTACCGCGTTCATCGCCGCGATGACCGGGTGCACGTCGCCCTCCCGCATCCCCCGTTCATAGGCAATGTAGTCCCCCATGGGGTTGCCCTGAAGGAAGTCGCCGTTGTCGACCAGGATCGAGTTCGCGGCTTCCGCCCGGAATGCCTCGATGATCGTCGCCGTCCGCGCGAGGCCCACGGTGTCGACCGGGCGGTCGGAGTAATAGTCGTAGGGGTAGACGTGCATGTGGAGATCGGTCGTCTCCATAATCCGAAGGTGGGCCTGATGAGGGCAGGCGCGCGCTGTAAAGGGGTGCAGCTTGATCAACAGGGCAACTTTGGGACTGGCCGCGGGGCACATTCGGCGGCTTGGGGGAGGGGGCGTGCGAGGGTCGTGATCGCGGGTACAGTTCGACGGTGGCCGGCTCTCTCCGCGTAGGCGCCCGCTTTTCTCCCATCGGTAAGTCCGCTTCAAGGCGAATCTGGGTGCGATCTGCGAACGTTGCGGCGGGTTTGCCTTGGTCCGACCGACATGCCATGTGTCGCCAGGATCAAAGCAGGGGCAGTACGAATGCGGTTGGCGGAAACGGTTACCTTCGGCGGGGGCGGGCTGGACAGGTCGGCGGCGCTTCGTGCCGACGCGGCAGAACTCGAACGTATGCTGCACGACCCGACCACTCGGCTTTTGCCGATATGGCGGTCCAAGCCGATGGTGCGTGGCGATGGGGTGCTGTCGCTTGCGTCCGTCCCCCGCGGGTCCAACCTGCTCGCCTCCCGTAAGGAAGCGCCGATTTTTCTCGGCCGCAGCGAGGAGTCGGCCTGGTTTGCGCTCGATGTGTCCGGATGGGAGCCGGACGGGCAGGACGTTTCAACCGTGGGCGCTTTCGCGGACCATTCGGAGCAGACCCACCCGGAGTTCCCGGAGGACCACCGCTTCGCCGATCTGAAGATGGTGATGACGCGTCTGGCGCCGAGGGATGCCGAACTTGCGGCGACCGCACGCGGGCTGTTGGCGTGGCACGGGGCTCACCGCTTCTGTGCCCGGTGTGGCGCCGAGTCCTTGCCGGCGCAGGCCGGGTGGCAGCGAAATTGCCCTGCCTGCGGCGCCTTTCACTTCCCGCGCACCGATCCGGTGGTCATCATGCTGGTCACCTGCGGTAATTCGGTTTTGCTGGGTCGGAGCCCGGGTTGGCCGGACGGCATGTATTCCTTGCTGGCCGGCTTCATCGAACCCGGCGAAACCGTCGAGGCGGCGGTGCGCCGCGAGGTGTTCGAGGAAACGGGCGTCGCGGTGGGGGACGTGACCTACCTCGCGTCGCAACCCTGGCCCTTTCCGGCGTCGCTCATGATCGGATGCAAGGCCTCCGCGCTGTCCGCAGAAATCAGGCTGGACCCTGAAGAGATCGAAGACGCGCGGTGGATCAGCCGGGAAGAGGTGCTTGCGATCTTCGCGGGACGGCACCCGGAGATCCGCGGCGCTCGCGAGGGGGCGATCGCCCATTTCCTGCTGTCGCATTGGCTGGCAGACCGGTTGGATTGACGGCCACGGTCGGAACGGCAATGAACATACCGACACAGCAATCTCAGGAGACACCATGAAGCTCGCGGCCGGAACCAAGATCAATGCCCCCGTCGACGCGGTCTGGGCGGAAGTCGCAGAGGAACAGTTCTGGGCGGAATTGCTGACGGCCCTCGGGCTGGAGTTGAAACGGGTTGAGGGCTCCGCACCCGGCATGAGCGAGGGCGCGTCCTGGGAAGCGCAGTCAAAGCACAAGCTGATGTCGGGCAAGGTCGGCCTTGCGGTCGAAAAGGTCGAGCGACCGCATCGCATCGTTTTGAAAACTGTGGCGACTGGCATCGACGGGACGGTTCGGGTGATCGTCAAGGAGGTTGAGAGCGGGACGTCCCGGCTGCGGGTCGTGACGGAGCTTTCGTCGAGAGGGGCCATGGGCAAAATGACCATGAGCGCGCTGAAGCTGGCGAGCGGCCGGATCGAGAAGCGGTACCACGCTGCGGTTCTTAACGCGGCGCGCAAGGTGACACGCGCACTCGGCTGACGAGTGCGGTCGACCGGGGCGCCTGAGTTCCCCGGTCAGTTCCGCCGCGGATCGGCGGGGTAGACACCCAGGATATCGAGCCTGTCGGTGAAGTAATCCAGTTCCTCCATCGCGAGCTGGACGCCTCGGTCGTCCGGGTGGCCCTCGATGTCGGCGTAGAACTGCGTCGCGGAGAAGGAGCCGTCGACCATGTAGCTTTCGAGCTTCGTCATGTTGACGCCGTTGGTGGCAAACCCGCCGAGCGCCTTGTAGAGCGCTGCCGGGATGTTCCTCACGCGGAAGACGAAGGTCGTCATCATACCGTCCTCGCCGCGCCGCTCGAGGTTCGGTTCCCGCGACATGATGAGGAAGCGGGTCGTGTTGTGTTCCTGGTCCTCGATATGGCGGGCAAGAATGTTGAGACCGTAGGCCTCCGCCGCGAGGTCCGAAGCGAGTGCCCCGACGTTTCTCAGGCCTTTTCTCGCAATGTCGGCGGCGGCGCCCGCACTGTCCGCGGCGGCCTCGCCCCGGATGCCGAAGGTCTCGAGGAAGCCACGACATTGCGGCAACAGCACCAAATGCGCGCGGACCAGTTCGATTTCGTCGATGTGGACGCCGGGCAGAGCCATCAGGCTGATGTGCACCCGCACGAATGCCTCGTCCACGATGTGCAGCCCGCTCTCCGGCAGCAGCCGGTGAATGTCCGCCACCCGACCGTAGGTGGTGTTCTCCACCGGCAGCATGGCCAGCTCCGCCCGGCCGGACTGCACCGCCTCAATGGTCTCCTCAAAGGTGTGGCAGGGCAGGGGCTCATAGTCCGGCCGGGCGTCGTAGCAGGCCTGGTGGGAGTATGCGCCGAGTTCACCCTGGAAGGCGATGCGTGGTCGATCTGTCATGGGGTATTCGCGGTCATATTCAAAACAATGCGACGAAATGGCGGGGTGGCGAGCAAACTACACCTTGCGCGACGGGGTGGGAAACATGATAGATGCGCGAAAGGTTCTTAAGGCGGGATGCGACATGTTCGACACGATGACTCTCACAAAGATCGTCGGCGCCCTGTGCGGCTCTCTTCTGGTTTTTCTGCTCGGCGTCTGGGCCGCTGAATCGCTGTTTCACGTCGGTGGCGGCGGACACGGCGACGAGACGGCGCAGGCCTATATCATCTCGACGGGCGGCGAGGAAGCGAGCGCGGAGCCGGCGGAAGAGGTCGATTTCGGCGAGCTGCTGGCAAACGCGGACGCAGGGAGCGGCGAGAAGCTCTTCAAGAAGTGCCAAGCGTGCCACGTGCTCGACCCCGGCGTGAACAAGACCGGACCAACCCTGCACAACGTCGTTGGCCGGGAGGTGGATTCGGTTCCGGACTTTGCCTACTCAGGCGCTCTGGAAGCGGTTGCGGACGTCTGGACACCTGAAAACCTCAACGGGTTCCTGGAAAATCCGAAGGGCTACGCCCCGGGTACCAAGATGTCCTTCGCGGGCTTCAAGAAGGCCGAAGATCGCGCGGATATCATCGCCTATCTCCAAAGCACCGGAAGCTGAACTTCGCGCCCTTGTGTGCGTGTTCAAAGTGCGGGCCGCCGCCCTGGGGAGGGGTGGCGGCCCGAATCTTTTGGGTTCACGGGCTGTCACGCAATCGCAACTTGAACATCGGCGCGCCGCATAGATAGGTAGTTCGACAAGGAAGTCGGACGGAAACAGCCTTCAGAGGGACTTGCCTATGCGAATTCGGAATGCCGGAACGATGGCGCGCGCTATTCTCGCCGGAGCGGCGCTGGCCACGGCCTGTGCGGCCACGGCGCAGGATAGCGAAGAAATCATCACGTCCCACGGCTATTCCTATTTCGGCGAGCTCGACTATCCGCCGGACTACCAGAATTTCGATTTCGTAAATCCGGACGCACCCAAGGGCGGGGAATTGGTGCTGGGCGCATCGGGAACCTTCGACAGTCTTAATCCCTATTCCCGCAAGGGTCGCGCCGGTGCGCTGACCACGTTGCAGTACGATCAGCTCATCGAGTCCACCGAGGACAGCGTGGGGCAGTATTACGGCATCCTCGCCGAAAGCCTCGAATACGCCGCGGACAAGTCCTGGGTTATCTTCCACCTGCGGCCGGAGGCGACCTTCTGGGACGGCACACCGGTCAAGGCGGAGGATGTGGTCTACTCCCACACGCTCTTCATCACGCAGGGCCTGCCCTCATATGCGCAGGCCGTCGATCGCATGGTCGACAGCGCCGAGGCGCTGGACGAGCACACTGTGAAATTCACTTTCAATCCCGAGGAATCCAAGCGCTCGCGCATTGAGACCGTGGGCTCCACGCCGGTCTTTTCGAAGGCCTGGTTCGAAGCCGATTCCTCGCGTCGCCTTGATGAGCCGCGGCTAGAGGTGGCCGTCGGCTCCGGTCCGTACAAGCTGGAAAGCTACGACGTGAACCGCCGGATCGTTTACAAACGGCGGGAGGACTACTGGGGCGCGGACATCCCCTTCAACCGCGGCCGGAACAACTACGACACAATCCGCGTGGAGTATTTCTCGGACCAGACGGCGTTGTTCGAGGCCTTCAAGGCCGGTGAATACACTTTCCGCGTGGAGACGGACCCGAAGCTGTGGGCCACCTCCTACGACTTCCCGAAGGTGAAGAAGGGCGTGGTCAAGCTGGAGGAAATCGCCGACGGCAGCCCGCCGAACCCGACCGGCTTTGTCTTCAACCTTGCCAAGCCGCAGTTTCAGGACAAGCGCGTGCGGCAAGCCATAGCGCTCGCCTTCAACTTCGAGTGGAGCAACCAGGCGCTTCGGTACGGGCTCTATGCGCCGCGATCGTCGTTCGTTCAGGGGACCCATGTCGAGGCACAAGGTGTACCGGAAGGCGAAGAGTTGGCGTTTCTGGAGTCACTCGGCGATGTGGTGCCCGACGACCTGTTGGCGGACCCCGTGCCCGTCGCGCACGAATCCGATGCCGATCGGGTTGGGGACCGCCGCAATCTGCGGTCGGCTTCCCGGTTGCTGGAGGAGGCCGGCTGGACCACCGGTTCCGACGGTGTGCGCCGTAACGCCGACGGGCAAGAGTTGCGGGTCAACATGCTGATTCCGACGAATATCGAGAGTTCGGTGGAGGCAATGCACGAAATCTTCGTGAAGAACCTCAAACAGATCGGCGTTCAGGCAAGCTACGAAAAGGTCGATCCGTCCCAATACACCCTGCGCCAGCGGGATCGCGACTACGACATGCTGTATTCCACACGCTACGGCGCCTTCCTGTCCACCGGCGGGGGACTTAGCCAGATGTACGGCTCTCGCGAGGCAGAGTTCAGCCTGTTCAACCCGGCGGGTCTCGCCAGCCCCCTCGTGGACGCCATCATCGAGGCGTCCTTCGAGGCGCAGTCGCAGGAGGAAACGGACGTGGCGCTCATGGCGCTCGACAGGGCGCTGCGCTACGAGTTCTTCATCGTGCCGGATGGCTACATTCCGGACTATTGGGTGGCCTACTACGACATGTACGAGCACCCCGAGACCTTGCCTCCGTACGATCTGGGATACCTGAGCTACTGGTGGGTGAACCCGGAAAAGGCGGCGGCGTTGAAAGAGGCGGGCGCGCTGAACTGATATGGGCGCCTATCTTCTCCGCAGGCTTCTGCTGATCGTTCCGACGCTGTTCGGGATCATGCTAATCAACTTCGTCCTGACGCAGTTCGTCCCCGGCGGACCAATCGAGCAGGTCATTGCCCAGATCGAGGGGCAGGGCGACGTGTTCGAGGGCTTCTCGGGCAACGGCGGCAGCGGGGCGGAACTGGAAACCGTCAACGAGGACTACATTGGTGCCCGCGGGTTGCCGCCGGAATTCATCGAACAGCTCGAAAAGGAGTTCGGCTTCGACAAACCGCCGGTGGAACGCTTCCTGACCATGCTGGGAAACTATCTGCGCTTCGACTTCGGGGAGAGCTACTTTCGCTCCATTTCGGTGGTCGATCTGGTGCTGGAGAAGATGCCGGTCTCGATCTCGCTGGGGCTGTGGTCCACGCTGATCGCCTATATCGTCTCGATCCCGCTCGGCATCCGCAAGGCCGTGAAGGACGGATCGTCCTTCGATACCTGGACGTCCGGCTTCATCATCGTGGCCTACGCGATCCCTGGCTTCCTGTTCGCCATTCTGCTGTTGGTGTTGTTCGCTGGCGGCTCCTACTGGCAGATCTTTCCGCTTCGGGGGCTCACCTCAGACAACTGGCATGAGTTGAGTCTGCTGGGGAAGATTGGCGACTATTTCTGGCACATCACTTTGCCGGTCGTCGCCTCCACCATCTCCAGCTTCGCCACGCTGACGCTGCTGACCAAGAATTCGTTCCTAGACGAGATCAAGAAGCAGTATGTCATCACCGCCAAGGCCAAGGGCCTGAGCGAATCCCGCGTGCTCTATGGCCACGTGTTCCGCAACGCCATGCTCATCGTGATCGCGGGCTTTCCGGCCGCCTTCCTCAGCGTGTTTTTCGGCGCGTCGATCATCATCGAGACGATCTTCTCGCTCGACGGACTGGGCCGGCTGGGCTTCGAGGCGGCGGTCGCGCGGGACTATCCAGTGGTCTTCGGCACGCTTTACGTCTTCGGGCTGATCGGGCTTCTGATCGGGATCATTTCGGATCTCACCTACGTCCTCGTCGACCCACGGATCGACTTCGAAAGCCGGAAGGTGTGACATGACCGATCAGGCTGTCGAGACACCCGCCCGACCCAGGAAAGGCATACTGCGGCTGTCACCGTTGAACCAGCGCCGATGGCGCAACTTCAAACGGAACCGCCGCGCCTACTGGTCGCTCATCATCTTCTCGGTGCTTTTCGTGCTGTCGCTCTTTGCAGAGTTTCTTGCGAACGACCGGCCGATCGTCATCAATTACCGCGGGGATTACTTTTTTCCGGTGCACAACTTTTATCCCGAGACGGACTTCGGCGGGGACTTCCCGACGGAGGCGGTCTACAGGGACGTGGAGGTGCAATGCCTGATCGTCTCCGGCGGCCTGCTGGACTGTTTCGACGACCCCGAGGGCGTCATCGAGCAGGTGGATGGCGGGGCAACCGAGATCAATGGCGAAGAGGTGGTAGCTGGGTGGATGGTCTGGCCGATCATCCCATACAGCTACAACACGCCGAACAACTTGAACGGCCCCGCACCGTCGCCTCCGGATTCAGACCACTGGCTCGGCACGGACGACGCGACGCGGGATGTGCTGGCACGGGTGATCTACGGCTTTCGGCTTTCGATCTTGTTCACGCTGATCGTGACGGTCTCGGCCTCGATCATCGGCATCGTTGCAGGCGCCGTGCAAGGCTTCTTTGGCGGCTGGATCGATCTTGTCTTCCAGCGGTTCATCGAGATCTGGGTGTCGACGCCGTCGCTCTACATCATCATCATCATGTTCGCGATTCTGGGCCGAAGTTTCTGGCTGTTGGCGTTCCTCACCATCCTCTTCGGCTGGCCCGCACTCGTGGGCGTCGTCCGGGCGGAGTTCCTCAGGGCGCGAAACCTGGAATACGTCCGCGCTGCGAAGGCGCTTGGCGTCTCCAACTGGACGATCATGTTCCGCCACATGCTGCCCAACGCCATGGTGGCGACGCTGACCATGCTGCCCTTTATCGTCACCGCCACCATCGGGACACTCGCCTCGCTGGACTTTCTCGGATTTGGCTTGCCGTCCTCGGCGCCCTCCCTGGGTGAGCTCACGCTGCAGGCCAAACAGAACCTGCAGGCTCCGTGGCTTGCATTCACGGCGTTCTTCGTCTTCGCGGCGATGTTGTCGCTGCTGGTTTTCATCTTCGAAGGGGTCCGGGATGCGTTTGACCCGCGGAAGACGTTCCAATGATTGGCCCTTGCGACACCCATAGGCCGGGGGGCCGTCTGCCCCACGCGCACCCCGGACACGGTCCGGGCCGCTCCCCCCGAGGATATTTCAAGACACAAGAAGTCCGGGGCGTCGCTCACGCGCCTGGGGGGAGGGATCATGGCTGAGCCGAGTCTTCTGGAGGTGCGCGATCTGCGCGTGACCTTCCGGCAGGACGGCCGGGATATCCCGGCGGTCAAGGGCGTGTCTTTCCGCGTGGGCAAGGGCGAGACTGTGGCGCTCGTGGGCGAGTCCGGCTCTGGCAAGTCGGTGACTGCGCTTTCGACGGTCAGTCTGTTGGGAGACAATGCCACCATTGCGGGGTCGATCACCTATAACGGCCGGCAGATGGTTGGGGCGCCAGAAAAGGCGTTGAGGGATGTGCGCGGCAACGACATCAGCTTCATCTTCCAGGAGCCGATGACTTCCCTCAACCCCCTGCACACGCTGGAGAAACAGCTGACCGAGTCCATCGCGCTGCATCAGAGCGTCGTGGGTGAGGAGGCGCGCAGGCGGGTTCTAGAACTCTTGCACAAGGTCGGGATTCGGGACCCGGAAACCCGGCTGGGCGCCTATCCCCACCAGCTCTCAGGCGGTCAACGGCAACGCGTCATGATTGCAATGGCGCTGGCAAACGGGCCTGAGTTGCTGATCGCCGACGAGCCGACCACAGCGCTTGACGTGACGATCCAGGCGCAGATCCTGGCGCTGCTGGCGGAGCTGAAGGCCGCCGAGGGCATGAGCCTTCTGTTCATCACCCACGACCTGGGGATCGTGCGCCGGATCGCCGACAAGGTATGCGTAATGAAGGACGGCGAGATCGTCGAGACCGGGCAGACGGCGGAAATCTTTGCCAACCCGAAGCACGACTACACGCGCAAGTTGCTGGCTGCCGAACCGAAGGGGATCATGGCTCCGATCGAAGGCGATCCGGAGGAGATCGTGGCCACGGAAGATCTGCGCATCTGGTTTCCGATCCAGCGTGGCTTCCTGCGGCGCACGGTCGGGTACGTGAAAGCGGTCAACGAGGCGACTTTGTCTGTCCGGGCGGGGGAGACGCTGGGGATCGTCGGGGAGAGTGGATCTGGCAAGACGACCCTCGCGCTCGCTATCATGCGGCTCATTGCGAGCGAGGGACCCGTCGTCTTCATGGGCGAGAACGTGCAGGGGCGGCCGCAACGGCAACTCCGTGACCTGCGCCAGCATATGCAGATCGTCTTTCAAGACCCGTATGGCAGCCTGAGCCCGCGAATGACCGTGGAGCAGATCATTGCGGAGGGCCTGGGCGTGCACCGGGTGGACCGGGCCCGGTCGAAGCGGGAATTGGTGCACGACATCATGGTGGAGGTCGGCCTCGACCCGGCCACCATGCACCGCTACCCGCACGAGTTTTCAGGGGGTCAGCGTCAAAGAATCGCGATCGCGCGGGCGATGATCCTGCGTCCGCGTCTGGTGGTGCTCGACGAGCCGACCTCGGCGCTCGACATGACTGTGCAGGTGCAGATCGTGGACCTGTTGAGGCGGTTGCAGGCGGACCATGGCCTTGCCTACCTGTTTATCAGTCACGACCTGCGGGTGGTGCGCGCGTTGAGCCATAAGGTCATCGTGATGCGTAATGGCGATATCCTCGAGAGCGGCCTCGCGCAGGAGATTTTTCAGGAGCCAAAGACGGAGTACACGCGCGACCTGATCGCGGCGGCATTCAACCTCGACGACCAGATCGAGCGCTCGGCCTAACCGGCGTGGCCGGTCAGATCGCGTGGCTGTGGCCGGCCTTGTCCATTTCGTAGGCGTCGAAGGCGCGCGCAATAATCCTCGCCAAGGGACGGCCTTCTTCCGGGATTGCCAGTCCGGTTTTGGTGAGGGACACGAAGTCGCCGAACGTCTCCTTCGCCTTGCCGAACATATCGTCCAGCAGGGCCGTGTTGCCGCCCCAGTCCTTAAGGATCTCTTCGCGGTCGATGCGGAAGTTGCACATCAACGTCTCGATCATCCGGGCCCGCATCAGATCCTGCCCGGCGAAGGCATGTCCCCGGCCGGTCGCGAACCGTCCCTCGCGGATGGCCTTCGTATAGTCGCCCGTTCCGGACATGTTCTGCGCGTAGCCTTGCGGGAAACGCGAGATCGCCGAAGCGCCGAGCCCGATGAGGGCCGGGGCCGGATCAACCGTGTAACCCTGGAAGTTACGTCGCAGCGTGCCGTCGCGGGCCGCCTGTGCCATTGAATCGCCGCTCCGCGCGAAGTGGTCGATGCCGATCTCGTCGTAGCCGTCCCAGACGAAAAGCCGCCGGGCCGTCTCGAACAGGTCGAGCCGTTCTTCTGGCGTCGGCAGGGCGTCCGAGGGGATCATCGTCTGCCGGCGTGCCATCCAGGGAACATGCGCGTAGCCATAGAGGGCGACGCGGTCCGGCGAGAGAGACAAGAGCTTCTGGACGCTCTCGGTGATCTTCGCACGGTTCTGGTGGGGCAAGCCGTAGAGGATATCGGCGTTCAGGCTCGTGACGCCACGCGCGCGGATGGCGTTCACGGCGGCTTCGGTCACTTCGAAGCTCTGCTCGCGTCCGATGATCTTCTGGATTTCGGGGTCGAAGTCCTGCACGCCGATGGAGGCGCGGGTCATTCCGGCGGCGGCCAGCGCTTCAAGTCGCGCATCATCTATCTCGTTGGGGTCGATTTCGACCGAGAACTCGCCACCCTCGGCCATCGGGACCGCCCGGAACACCGATTCGGCAAGATCGGTCATCATCTCTGCCGAGAGAAGAGTCGGGGTTCCGCCGCCCCAATGCAGCGCGGACAGTTTGACGCCCTCTGGAAGGGCCTCCGCCAGCATAGAGATTTCTGCTTTGAGCGTCTCTAGGTATCCCGCAACCGGCGAAAGGCTCGACGTGCCTTGGGTCCGGCAGGCGCAGAACCAGCAGAGCCTTCTACAAAAAGGAATATGTATATATAGAGACACCCTTGAGTCGCGGGGCAGGGATCTGACCCAGGCGGCGAAATGGCCGGGACGCACATCATTCTTGAAGTGCGGGGCGGTCGGATAGCTGGTATAGCGAGGGACCCGGGCGTCAAAGAGCCCAAGTTTCGCAAGTTGCGGTATGGTGTTCATGCGCCTACGTTTACGAAGGAGGCGCCGGGAGGACCTTGATTGAGATCAAGATTGGTGCGCGCGGATGGAGATGCAGGAAATCGAACTGACCCACGTGGATTGTGCGGATTGCCCCATCCGGCACCGGGCCGTTTGTGCACGCTGCGAGGCCCCCGAGTTGGACCAACTCGAGGAAATGAAATATTACAGGTCGTTCGAGGCCGGGCAAACCATCGCATGGACGGGCGACAAGCTGGATTTCGTTGCCACAATGGTTAGCGGCATTGCCACCCTGAGCCAGACGCTGGAGGACGGTCGGACCCAGATGGTCGGGCTGCTTCTCCCCTCGGATTTCATGGGGCGGCCCGGGCGCGAGGTGGCGAGCTATGATGTGACCGCCACCACCGAGGTGGTGATGTGCTGCTTCCGCCGCCGTCCGTTCGAAGAATTGATGCGATCAACACCCCACATCGCGCAGCGCCTGCTGGAAATGACGCTGGACGAACTGGACGCGGCGCGCGAGTGGATGCTCCTGCTTGGCCGCAAGACCGCGCGGGAGAAGATCGCGAGCCTGTTGGCCATCATTGCCCGCCGTGACGCCTCGCTGACACGCGGTGTTCCCTCTGGCCGGATGGAGTTCGACCTGCCGCTGACGCGGGAGGCGATGGCCGATTACCTTGGGCTGACGCTGGAAACGGTCAGCCGTCAGGTTTCCGCGCTCAAGCGGGAGGGCGTCATCCAACTGGCTGGAAAACGTCACGTTTCGGTGCCGGACTTCGATCGCCTTATGCTGGAAACCGGGGACGATACGGACGGCGGCATGCCTGTCTGACGCATGCGACACGTCGAAACCGCCGCGTGGGCTTGGGCTACACGAAGGGTCTCTGCCGATAAATCATGGGGAAACGGGGCGATTCCGTGGGGAAACCGCCCGTAGGCCGAAATTGGTTTCGACCTCAATGGCTCATGAAAACCGGGATCTTGGCCGCCTCCAACGTGTCCCGCGTGGCCCCGCCCATAATTGCCTCGCGGAAGCGCGAGTGGCCGTAGGCCCCCATCACCAGAAGATCGGCCTGCTGGTCCTCGCAATGTCGCGCGAGCACGTCCGCCGTTCGCGGCATGGTTGCGGCGACAACCGAGATTTCCGCGCGAACACCGTGACGCGCCAGCATTTGCGACAGCATCCCGCCCGGGTCCGAGCGGTCCGGGCTGTGGCGCGGCGGGTCGATGATGACGATGTTGCTCAAGTGAGCCTGTTGCAAAAGGGGCAGGGCGGCACGTACCGCATCCAGCGCCTCCGCGCTCTGGTTCCAGGCGATGACGATTTTCGCGAATTGTGGCGGCAGTTTCCCTTGCGGCAGAACGAGCACCGGCACGTTTCCGGCGAAAAGCGCGGCTTCCAGCACGGCTTCGTCGGCAATTCCCCTGCTCTCGCCATAGGGTTTGGGCAGAACTACCAGATCGGCAAACCGCGCCCGGTTGCCGACGAGGTTCTGGATCGTTCCGATCTGCGCGAGCGCGGCATCGCTCGCCCACCGGCAGGCGGCGCCTTCCATGGCGGCGCCGACGGCAATGTCGATCTGCTCCGCCTCCTCACGCGCCCGATCCAGCGTGGCCTGTTCGATCAGCGCATTCGTGCCTGCATAGTAGTAGCCGGGCGTCGAGTGGTCGATCCCCAGCGAGAGGATGTCGAGATGTGCGTCCTGGTTGTTCGCCATCTCCGCAGCGCCCTCCAACGCCGAGGCGGCGATGTCGCTGCTCGTGACGACGGTAAGAATAGATTTGTAAGCCATTTGGCCCGCCTCCGGGGTATTCTAATCTGCGGCGACTCTAGGCTCCGCAAATGCGGGCCACCATGACCTGCCTCAAATGTCTCCTGCGACGACATTGACCTAGATCAAAGCGGCCTGTCCCTCATATCCTCCAAAGCGAATGAGAAACCGCAGAAGGGGAGGAAATTGGTCCCCCCCTTATACAAACCAAGGGACACACTATGTGGGATTACGCCAAGATCGTGGCGTTGGGGCTGGTGGCGCTTTGTGCGGCCATAGCGGCCAACTACGCACGCGATGCAGCCTATCTCGTCCACGCGATCATCATAATGCTCGCGGCGGGCGTGGCATTTATTTGGAGCGTGCGTCGGATTGACGAGGAGAAGCCAGCGCCGGAAGTGGCCGTGGGCTATTTCGACGGCGTCGTGCGCTACGGCGTAATCGCCACCGCGTTCTGGGGCGTGGTCGGTTTTCTGGCCGGCACGTTCATCGCTTTCCAACTCGCTTTCCCGGACCTGAACTTCGAGTGGGCGCAGGGATACATGAACTTCGGGCGGCTCCGGCCGTTGCACACGTCGGCGGTGATCTTCGCCTTCGGCGGCAACGCCCTGCTCGCAACCTCGTTCTACGTGGTCCAACGGACTTCCGCCGCGCGGCTCTGGGGCGGCAACCTGGCCTGGGTGGTGTTCTGGGGCTACCAGTTGTTCATCGTTCTGGCGGCGACCGGCTACCTTCTGGGTGCAACGCAGTCCAAGGAATACGCGGAACCTGAATGGTATGTGGACCTCTGGCTGACGATCATCTGGGTGTGCTACCTGATGGTGTTCCTGGGAACGATCTTCAAACGCCAGGAAAAGCACATCTACGTCGCGAACTGGTTCTACCTCAGCTTCATCGTCACCGTTGCGATGCTGCACATCGTGAACAACCTTTCGCTGCCGGTTTCGATCTTCGGCGCCAAGTCCGTGCAGGTGTTCTCCGGCGTTCAGGATGCCATGACGCAGTGGTGGTATGGCCACAACGCTGTGGGCTTCTTCCTGACGGCCGGCTTCCTCGGCATGATGTATTACTTCGTCCCGAAGCAGGCCGAGCGTCCGGTGTTTTCCTACAAGCTTTCGATCATCCACTTCTGGGCATTGATCTTCCTGTACATCTGGGCCGGCCCGCACCACCTGCACTACACCGCGCTGCCCGATTGGGCCTCGACGCTGGGCATGGTGTTCTCGATCATGCTGTGGATGCCCTCCTGGGGTGGCATGATCAACGGCCTGATGACGCTTTCCGGCGCCTGGGACAAGCTCCGTACCGACCCGATCATCCGCATGATGGTGGTCTCGGTCGGCTTCTACGGCATGTCCACCTTCGAGGGGCCGATGATGTCGATCAAGGCGGTCAACTCGCTCAGCCACTACACGGACTGGACGATCGGCCACGTGCACTCCGGCGCCCTTGGCTGGAACGGCATGATCACGTTCGGTGCGCTCTACTTCCTGACCCCGCGCCTTTGGAAGCGGGAACGGCTTTACTCCTACAGCGCCGTCTCCTGGCACTTCTGGCTCGCCACCATCGGCATCGTACTCTACGCAGCCTCGATGTGGGTGACCGGGATCATGGAAGGCCTGATGTGGCGTGAAGTGGACGCCAACGGCTTCCTCGTGAACTCCTTCGCCGACACCGTCGCCGCGAAGTTCCCGATGTACGTCGTCAGGGGGCTGGGCGGTGTGCTCTACCTGACCGGCGCCATCATCATGTGTGTCAATCTCTGGCTCACCGTGACCCGGGGAGCGCCTAAAGAAGCGTCCGCCCCCGTCGCGGCGCCGGCCGAATGAGGAGGGTCGGAGAATGACCACCGAAAACGACAAGATCACCGATCCCGACAAGGATCCGAACGTCAGCCAGCTCAAGGACTTCCCGGAGGAAATCCCCAACGAACTGCCGCATCACACCAAGCTGATCGACAAGCACAGGATCATCGAGACCAACGCGACACTGCTCTTCGTCCTCAGCTTCCTGGTCGTGACGATCGGGGGTATCGTGGAGATCGCGCCGCTGTTCTACCTTGAGAACACCATCGAGGATGTGGAGGGTGTGCGCCCCTACTCCCCGTTGGAGCTCGAGGGGCGCAATATCTACATCCGCGAAGGCTGCTACGTCTGCCACAGCCAGATGATCCGGCCGATGCGGGACGAGGTTGAGCGCTACGGTCACTACTCGCTGGCTGCGGAGTCGAAGTACGACCACCCGTTCCAATGGGGCTCGAAGCGGACGGGGCCAGACCTCGCCCGCGTCGGCGGGCGCTATTCGGATGACTGGCACGTCGATCACCTGACGAACCCGCAGTCCGTCGTACCGGAGTCAGTGATGCCGAAATACGGCTTCCTGCTCGACCGTCCCCTGGACGGACGGTACATCGAGGACGTGATGCGTACCAACCGCACCGTTGGCGTGCCCTACAGCGACGAGATGCTGGAAAACGCGCTGGTGGACTTCGGAGCCCAGGCCGATCCGGACAGCGACTACGACGCGCTGCTTGAACGGTACCCGGGGGCGCAGGTGCGCAACTTCGACGGCCAGCCGGGGGTTTCGGAGATGGACGCGCTGATCGCCTATCTGCAGATGCTGGGTACGCTCGTCGACTTCTCGACCTTCGAACCTGTCGCAAGCCGGTAAGGGGCAGGGGAGCGTGGACACATACTCCGTCCTTCGCGCCTTCGCGGACAGCTGGGTCCTGCTGTTCCTCGTGCTCGTGTTCCTTGGGGTGATCGTCTGGGTCTTTCGGCCCGGCGGCTCCAGGGAGCATCGCGACAGTGCAAACATCATCTTCCGCCACGAGGATGCGCCGTCAGACGAAAGTCCGCGGGCGCCTCGGGCGGAGCCTGACCCCAAGGAGGATCGGGAATGAGCAAAAAACCTGTGAAGAAAGAAAAGAATGAGGTCGAAACGACCGGCCACAGCTGGGACGGGATCGAGGAATACAACAATCCTCTTCCCCGTTGGTGGCTGTGGACCTTTTACGCAACGGTCGTTTGGGCGCTGATCTACACGATCCTTTACCCGGCTTGGCCGCTTGTGAACCACGCCACCGCCGGGTTGCTCGGTCATTCGACGCGCGCGAACGTGGCGGCGGAAATGGCGCGGTTCGAGGATGCGAACGCCGATATCAAGCAACAGCTGGTCGATACCGAATTGGCGGATATTCCGAACAATCCGGAGCTGATGAGCTATGCCCAGAATGCCGGCGCTGCCGTCTTCCGCACTTGGTGCGCTCAGTGTCACGGCGCGGGCGCTCAGGGGCAACAGTCCGGCGGGTACCCGAGCCTGCTCGACGACAGCTGGCTCTGGGGCGGCACGATCGACGAGATCCACACGACGATCTCCTACGGCATCCGCTACAACGACGAATCGCGCTTCGGCGACATGCTGGCTTTCGGCCGCGACGAGTTGCTCTCGCCTGAGGAAATCGACCAGGTCATCGCTTACGTGCAGCAGATCTCGGCGCAGGATCATGATCAGGAGCTTGCCAGTGCCGGCGAGACCATTTTCCTCGACAACTGCGCCTCCTGCCACGGGGACGACGGGACCGGCGACATCGCTGTCGGAGCTCCGAACCTGACCGATGCGATCTGGCTCTATGGTGGGGATCCGGAGACACTTCACGAGACCCTCCAGAACGGGCGTGGCGGCGTGATGCCGCCGCGTGGCGGGGCGCCCGCCGATGTGCTGGACGAAGCCATGGTGCGTGCCGTAGCAACCTATGTGCACAGCCTCGGTGGGGGTGTCGCCGAGGAGCAGTAACGCGCTCATCTGGATGCAAGGCGGCTCGCCCCGTCCCCGGAAACCGGGGGCGGGGCGATGCTTTTCTTGCGTGTGGAGCATGGCGGGTATGCGAGCTAAAAGCCACATCTGAGAAATCTATTTGATCTGGATCAAGGCCGGCCCATGCCCACCGCCCTACAAAAAGGACAACGGTTCGGGAGGCACTTTCGCCGAGACTGGCGACGCACCGTCCTGAACCCCAATGACATAGCGTTTCCAGAGGGTGTCCTCCCCTGGAAGATACGCCCCGGCTCTCCGTCCTGTTCGCGCGTTTCCTAGGAGAGCCGGGGCGCCTTTATTTGGTATATCCTCAAATCACATTCAATTGAATGCACGCGACACGCGGGCGCAGTTCCTGTCAGTGGCTCATTTGGTATGTGTCTCCGCAAGGACTGGGCCCCGGGCCCTAATTGATGCATATCAAAGACGCCTTTTCTTGCGCGCCCCTAGAACGGGCGACATCGCGAACCTTCAGCCACCGGAGATCTCCGTGAGCGACACTGGCAGCCAGACCGAGCAACTTTATTCCGCGCGCGAACCCGTGTTTCCCCGAAAGGTCTACGGCCGATTCCGGAATCTGAAGTGGGGAATCATGATCGTGACCCTGGGCATCTACTATCTGACGCCCTGGATCCGGTGGGACCGCGGTCCCAACTTGCCCGATCAAGCGGTGCTGGTCGATCTGGCAAACCGCCGTTTCTTCTTCTTCTGGATCGAGATCTGGCCGCACGAGTTCTACTTCGTCGCGGGGCTGCTCATCATGGCTGGCCTGGGGCTCTTCCTGTTCACGTCGGCCCTCGGGCGGGTCTGGTGTGGGTACACGTGCCCGCAGACGGTCTGGACGGATCTGTTCATCCTTGTCGAACGCTGGATCGAAGGCGACCGCAACGCCCGCTTGCGGCTGCACCGGCAAAAGAAAATGGATGGCCGGAAGCTGCGCCTTCGGGCCACGAAGTACCTTGTCTGGACGCTGATCGCCATCGCCACGGGCGGCGCCTGGGTGTTCTATTTCACCGACGCGCCAACACTGCTGCGCGATCTTTTCACGTTCGACGCGCATCCGGCGGCCTACACCTCCATCGGCGTTCTGACCTTCACCACGTTGGTCTTTGGGGGGTTCATGCGTGAGCAGGTGTGCATCTACATGTGCCCCTGGCCGCGCATTCAGGCCGCAATGATGGACCCGGACACGATCACCGTCGCGTATCGTGAATGGCGGGGCGAACCGCGTGGCAAGGGGAACGTGCGCCGCAGGTCGATGGCGCAGGCTGCGCAGGCGGAGGCGACGTCGCGTCCGGCCGGCCCGGGCGAGGTGAAATACGAGGCTACCCCCTATCCCACCAAGGAGCTGCAGGTCGGCGGCGACATACCTGCGGGCGCGCCGGCGGGGCCGGGGGACTGCATCGACTGCATGGCCTGCGTGAACGTCTGCCCCATGGGCATCGACATTCGCGACGGCCAGCAGCTCGAATGTATCACGTGCGCGCTTTGCATCGATGCCTGCGACGACATCATGGACAAGATCGGCAAGCCACGCGGGCTGATCGGCTACCTCGCCCTGAGTGACGAGGTGCGCGAACGCGAGGGCGAGGCGCCGAAATCTGTCTGGCGCCACGTTTTCCGCGTGCGCACGCTGCTCTACACCTTCCTGTGGTCCGCCGTTGGTATCGGCTTGGTGGTGGCGCTTTTCATCCGGCCGGACATTTCCGCCACCGTCCACCCGGTTCGCCAGCCGACCTTTGTGACACTGTCCGACGGCACCATCCGCAACACCTACGACTTCGGGCTGCGAAACAAGCACGGCGAGGATCGGCGTTTCCGCGTCTCCATCAAGAGCGCGCATCCGGACCTGCGGATTGCCGTCGAGGGGACACCCTACGAAAGCTTCATGGTTCCCGCAGACACGACCGGCAAGGAGCGGATTTATGTGCTGGCCCCAGCCGGTTCGGAGGCGGCGACAGCCAACCGTTCCGACATCCGGTTCTGGATCGAGGATTTGTCCAGCGGCGAACGCGTGTATAAGGACTCCACATTCGTCGGAACGGGAGCGAACTGAGCATGGCATTGACGGGCCGGAAGGTCTTCCTCATCACGGCCGGCGCCTTCACCGTGGTCATCGGCGTGAACATCACGCTGGCGGTGATGGCGGTTGGCACGTTTCCCGGGCTGGAAGTGAAGAACAGCTACGTCGCAAGCCAGCATTTCGATGCCGACCGTGCCGCGCAGGAGGCGCTTGGCTGGAATGTTGCGGCCGATGTCGAGGACGGGTTGCTGACCATCGCCTTCACGAGCAAACGCGGCTACCCGGTGGAGGTGGAAAGCCTCGATGCCACCGTGGGGCGGGCAACCCACGTGAAGGACGACTTTACGCCTGACTTCGCCTACAGCGATGGCACGTTCACCGCGCCGGTGGATCTTGCCCCGGGCAACTGGGACATTCGCATGGTTGCCACGGCACCGGACGGCACGCCATTCAAGAAGCGGCTCGAACTGCACCTGAACTGACCGGGCATGACAGACAGCACCTACACCGCGCCTCCCACACCGTCGGCCTGCCCGGCGTGTGACGCAGCCCCGATGGCGCGGAGGCTGGCCGCAAGCGGCGCGAGGGAGGACGCGGGGCAGGGGCGCCTAATGCTGTCTCTGCCCGGGGTGCACTGCGGGCTTTGTATCACCACGGTGGAACGGGCGCTCGAAGGGCACCCGGGGGTGCGGTCCGCGCGTGTCAACCTCACGCTCCGGAGGGCCACGGTCGAGGCGGACCCGGGCGTGACGGCCGACGCCTTGATGGAGACGGTTCGGGGGGTCGGCTACGAGGCGCACGAGCTCGAAAGCTCCGCGCTCAGCACCACCGCGACGGACCGGCAGGGCAGGGAGCTTCTGATGCGGCTGGCGGTGGCAGGTTTCGCCGCGATGAACGTGATGCTGCTGTCCGTCGCCGTGTGGTCCGGGGCCGCCGATGCCACGCGCGACCTCTTTCACTGGATCTCGGCGGCCATCGCCATTCCGGCCATCGGTTTTTCCGGGCAGCCATTCTTTCGCAGCGCCCGGTCCGCCCTCCGCCACGGCCGGCTCAACATGGACGTGCCGATCACGTTGGCGATCCTGCTGGCGCTCGGGACCTCGCTTTACGAGACCGCGCATTCCGGCGAGCATGCCTATTTCGACGCTGCCATATCGCTCACGTTCTTCCTTCTGGCGGGCCGCTACCTCGATCATCGCACACGCGCCATCGCCCGGTCAGCGGCGGAGGAACTGGCCGCGCTGGAGGTGCCGCGTGCAGAGCGGCTCGTCGACGGCGTGTCGGAGACGGTCAATGTGGCGGAGCTTGCCGCAGGTGATCTGATCCGGGTGCGGCCAGGCGGGCGGATGCCTGTGGACGGCGTCATCACCGAGGGCACCAGCGAGATAGACCGCTCCCTCCTCACGGGGGAGACCGTCCCCGTTTTCGCCGAACCCGGGCGCGAGGTGAGCGCGGGCGAGGTGAACCTGACCGGCCCGCTGACCGTGCGCGTCACGGCTGCCGGGCGCGACAGTTCCCTGCACCGCATGGCCGATCTGGTGGCCATGGCCGAAAGCACCAAGAACCGCTACACCTCGCTGGCCGACCGCGCCGCGGGGCTCTATGCACCCGGCGTGCACATTCTGTCTCTCGTGGCTGGTGTGGGCTGGTATCTCTATACCGGCGACGCGCGGCTCGCGATCAACATCGCGGCGGCGGTCCTCATCATCACCTGCCCCTGCGCGCTCGGGCTGGCGGTTCCGGCCGTGACGACCGCTGCGTCTGGACGCCTCTTCCGCAACGGAATGCTGATCAAGGACGGCACGGCGCTCGAACGTCTGGCGGAGGTCGACACCGTGGTCTTCGACAAGACCGGGACGCTGACGCTTGGAACGCCGGTTCTGGAGGACGCGGACGCGGTTCCGGAAGACACGTTGCGCCTTGCGGCCGGGTTGGCGGGCGGCACGTCCCACCCGTTGGCGCGGGCGATCTGCGAGGCGGCACAGGAGCGTGGCTTTGTGGCGCGGGAGGTCGAGGATGTTATCGAAGTGCCGGGGTATGGCGCCGAAGGCCGCTGGCGGGGGCGTCGCGTTCGGATCGGCCGCGCGGCATGGGTGGGAGCGCAGCCCACGGCACGAACGGCGACGTGGCTCGCGGTCGAGGGGGAGGCACCGGTTTGCTTCACGTTCAGCGACCGGTTGCGGCCCGGCGCCGAGGCCGCGGTACAAGGGCTGAAGGACGCGGGCCTTTCCGTCGCGCTCATTTCCGGAGACGCCGGGCCTGCGGTGCGCGACTTCGCCGAACGTTTGGGCATCGAGGACGTGACGGCTGAGGCCCTCCCGGCGGACAAGGCTGCGCGCGTCATCGCCCTGCGCGAAGCCGGGCGGCGCGTCCTGATGGTTGGCGACGGGCTTAACGACACGGCGGCGCTGGCTGCGGCCCATGCGTCCATCTCGCCTGCCTCCGCGCTCGATGCGGCCCGTGTCGCCTCCGACATTGTTCTGCTGGGAGAGGATATTTCCTCGCTCGCGTCCGCCGTGATCACTGCGCGCTCGGCGGTCGTTCGGATCAGGGAAAACTTCACGATCGCGACAGTCTATAACGTGATCGCGGTGCCCATCGCGATTGCCGGTCTCGCCACGCCGCTCGCTGCGGCCCTTGCCATGTCGGCGTCGTCGATCACCGTGTCGCTCAATTCCCTCCGGCTTCGGTAGGCCGATGGAAGTCCTCGCCTTTCTGATCCCCATCTCGCTCTTTCTCGGCGGGGTCGGTCTCGCTGCGTTTTTCTGGGCCGTTCGAACGGACCAGTATGACGACCCCGAAGGCGACAGTCGGCGAATCTTGTCGGATGAATACGACGACACGCCGAAGGAGTCTCGAAAGACGCGGGATAGGTGACAGGCCGCGCGTTAAGTATCCTATTCGATGTTTGGTCAGAGCGCGCAACGGGCGCGTTCAATATTTGCGCGCTTCATGCCGAGCATCGAGGCCGAGGTTCCCTCATCAGAGAATGAAAGCGGCGGCCCAGAAGGCGTTGTTGTAGAAAGGCGGCCCGAGGCGTGAGTGCCCCTTTCCCGTTCAGGCTCAGGCCACGCGGACGACCTCGGCAGTGCCGATCGCGTTGAAGCGATTGATAAGGGCGACCCGGATGTGAATTTCGGCGGTTTGGCGATCGGGATCCCGCGCGGCGATGCGCTCACCGAAGGCCTTCAGGCATCGCATCTTGGCCTCCACGCGGCTGCGGGCGTGGTATCCGGTCCATCGCTTCCAGAATGCCCGACCGTAGTGAGGCGTGGCGCGCAGGGTTTCGTTGCGCGCCTTGGCAGCCGGGCAGTCCTCTTTCCAAGCCCGACCGTTCCTTCGG
>NZ_FOLG01000011.1 GCF_900112335.1 Tropicimonas isoalkanivorans | reverse complement strand
CCATCTCCTTGTCCAGCCAGATCAGCAGCGACCCGCGCTTCCTGAGCGCATCGTTGTAGGTGGACCAGTTCGTTGTGCGGTAGCGGGCGGGCTTGGGCTTGCTCATGTACCTCGTCTAACCGCATGAATTCCCGATGTGAATCCTTCACCGGCTGAGTTCTGCAACAACGCCGGCCCAGAAGGCCGCCGCTGCCGGATCCGTGAGTGGGGTTGAGCTCCGGCGAATCTATTTGCGTGTTGGGATCAGGAACCGTTCGGACCGAAAGTCGAGCATTCGGCCCCGCGTGCTTCCAGGCGGCGGCACGCCAAGGCGGCTTGGTCTTCGCTCAGGCCAAGGAAGTTCGCGTCGAACCCGGTGCTGCGTTGCGCGACCTTGCGCAGGGCGCCGTCTAGCGTGGACATCTCCGACAGCGCAGTTTTCAGCAGAACGCGTTCGGCCTTGTAGCGCGACGGATAGCTGCCGACGTTGATACCCCAATGGCGTCCACCCGAGGTGGACACGCGGGACACAACGACCTGTTCACCCGAGGGTTCGGCCAGGGGCTTGGCTGCGGCGAAGTCCAGCCGGCGCGGGCGGGCCTGGGGAAGGGGGCTCGTTGCCCCCGCCGTCAAAAGAACGGCCTTGGTCACGGCGTCGCCGATGACAGTCTTCGGTATCGCGGGCGCCGCGGCGACCTCCGCGACCACGGCGGCTTCGTCCGTCGCCAGGGCGACCGCTGCCTCGATCCCGCTTTGCAGCGCCGCCTGTTTGACCTCGGCGACGGCCGGCATGGTCGGGCGCCCAAGCGGGCGCATCGAACTTGTAACCGCGCGGGCGACCTGGATGGTCTTGGCGCCCGTGGACGTTCCGTTGCCGGCATAGGTGGGAAGCTGCGGTTTGCGCTCGGCGACCTGCCTCGGGGCGCGTTGGAAGCCCATGTCCATCAATTCGGCGACCTTGGCGTTGCGCGCGGCGCTCGAGCTGGCGCCGAAGACGGTCGTGATGATTCGCGTGTTGCCGCGATGGGCGGACGCCACGAGGTTGGAGCCCGCCGCATTGGTGTAGCCTGTCTTGATGCCATCGGCACCCTCGTAGGCGGCCAGAAACTTGCGGTTGGTGTTGTAGACGGTGCGCAGCTTGGCGTCCGTCGAGCGGCGGGAGAACAGGTTGTAATATTGTGGATAGTCGTAGAACAGGTGCCGCCCGAGAATCGACATGTCGCGCGCGGTCGACAGGTGGCCCGCTTCTGTCAGGCCGTTCATGTTCTTGAACGTCGTGCGCGTCATGCCGAGTTCCTTGGCGGTGCGGTTCATCCGGCGCGCGAAGGCCGCTTCGTTTCCGGAGACCGCTTCACCAATGGCGGTTGCCGCGTCGTTGGCCGATTTCACGGCGGCTGCCCGGATGAGATACCGGAACTCGATGGTCTGCCCCGCTCGAAGCCCGAGCTTGGAGGGCACCTCGTTCGCCGCTTTCCGTGAAATCTTGACCTTCGTGTCCAGCCCGATCTCCCCGTGTTCCACGGCCTCGAAGGCGATGTAGAGAGTCATCATCTTCGTCAGCGACGCCGGGTGAAGCCGGGTGTCCGCGTTGCGAGAATAAAGAACTTCGCCGGTTCGCGCGTCCATCACCATGGCCGCGTACTCGCGGGCGCCGGCACGAATGCTGGTGCCGATGAGAACGGCGAACGTCAGTACGAAAATCACGGGAAGAGCGAGCGCACGGCGCCCACCAATGCTCGTCGTCATTTGCTGCCTGCCTCTGTCTGCCTTGGTCCGCCCTGTTTTCAGGGTCGGTTATTTTTTTGCTCCAGGCCAAGGTACCACGGCTCTGGTGACTCGAAAAGCGTTCTATTCCAACGCCTTTCACGGTGACATTCAAGCAACATCTCTAGATCTCGGGGCGCCAGTGACGTGATTCCACTAGATCTTATCCGAGGCCCTCGACCAAATTGGGCAGTTCGCCCAAATGCTCCAGCACGCGGAACCGGGCGTGACCATCCGGCGCATCTGCGGCCTCAAGCGCCCAGGCGAGGTGGAAGGGAACGTGAACTCCCCACGCCCCCGCGGCAATTGCTGGCAGGACGTCGGACTTCATGGAGTTCCCGACCATCAGCGCCTTGTCCGGCCCGTCGCCATGTTCGCTGAAAATGCGGTCGAAAACCTCTGCCGATTTTTCCGACACGATTTCCACCCTGTCGAAGCACTCCCACAATCCCGATTCGGTTAGCTTGCGTTCCTGGTCCAACAGGTCGCCCTTGGTGATCAAAAGGACTTTGCGGTTCGACCGGGCCATCGCTTCCACAGCATCCCGGGCGTGGGGCAGCAGTTCGATCGGGTGACGCAGCATGTCCTGGCCGATCTCGAGAATTTGCCGGATAACGCTGGCCGGAACGCGGGAATCCGTTACGTCAATCGCGGTCTCGATCATCGAGAGCATGAACCCTTTGATGCCGTAGCCATAGTGCCCGATGTTGCGTTTCTCGGATTCCAGCAGGCGTTGGTCCAGCATTTCGCGGTCCGTGTAGTCGCTCAGCAGGTCGGCGAATCGATCTTGGGTCAGCACGAAGAAGCGCTCGTTGTGCCACAGGGTATCGTCGGCATCGAAGCCAATTGTGGTGACTTTCATGGGATCTGCCTCCGCGTGACGTGCCTGGACCCTTTTCAGACCATCCCTGTCGGCTATATAACCCCAGGAAACACCGCAACTCCCAGTAGCCATCGGAGCGCAACGCGCCTTGACCCGCCGCGACCCACATCTGTCCTCGAATGACGACCAGACCGATCGCGAAAGCGGTGTGGCGACGAAGACCCGTCCGCGAACGCAACGCCCGCCGCTCTACAAGGTGCTGCTGCTGAATGACGACTATACGCCGATGGAGTTTGTCGTGCACATTCTAGAGCGGTTCTTCGGGATGACTCACGCGCAGGCCTTCGAGCTGATGCTTGTGGTGCACAAGAAGGGCGTCGCTGTGGTTGGCGTATTCAGTCACGAGGTGGCGGAAACGAAAGTGGCGCAAGTCATGGACTTTGCCCGCCGCCACCAGCACCCGCTGCAGTGCACGATGGAAAAAGAGTAAGCGCACACCACCGTCGCGGGCGATTTTTTGGCCGAAAAATCCTGCCTCCGGCGGGGATATTTGCAGACATAAAATAAGTCGCGTCGCCGCGGGATCGCAGGCCGCGCGCTATGATCGACGGGGTGCCGCAACGGGAGCGGGGCGGCGCAGCTTGAATCCCAAGCGGTTTGGCTGTCTATTTCCGGGCATGTGCCCCGTACGAGGGCAGCCATAACAGGGAGTTTACTCATGAACCTTTCGAGGACCGCCGTCGCGGCGCTCTTGGGAGCAACCATGCTTGCCGGAGCCGCCTCTGCCCAGACACTCGTTTATTGCTCCGAAGGATCGCCGGAGGGCTTTGATCCCGCGCTTTACACCTCGGGGACGACGTTCGACGCATCCGAACACCCGATCTACGACAAACTCGTCCTTTTCGAGACCGGCACGACGAAGGTGATCCCGGGCCTCGCGGAAAGCTGGGAGGTGTCCGAGGACGGGCTCGAGTACACGTTCCACCTGCGCGAGGGCGTCAAGTTCCACTCCAACGACCAGTTCACGCCGACACGCGATTTCAACGCTGACGACGTGATCTTTTCTTTCGAGCGTCAGTGGAAGGACGACAACCCGTACAAGACCGTCTCCGGCGGCACCTGGGAATATTTCGAAGGCATGTCGATGCCCGACCTGCTGAAAGAGATCGTGAAGGTGGACGACAAAACCGTGAAGTTCGTCCTGAATCGGCCCGAGGCGCCGATGATCGCGAACCTCGCCATGGGCTTCGCTTCGATCATGTCGAAAGAATATGCCGACGCGATGCTGGAGGCCGGCACGCCGGAGATGCTGAACCAGGCCCCGATCGGCACGGGCGCGTTCAAGTTCGTCGCATATCAAAAGGACGCCGTGGTGCGCTTTGCGCGCAATGACGAGTACTGGCGTGAGCCGGCGGCGATCGAGAGCCTGGTCTTCGCGATCACGCCCGATGCGTCGGTCCGGTACCAGAAGCTGAAGGCCGGCGAATGCCACGTGATGCCCTATCCGAACCCGGCGGACATCCAGGCCATGAAAGACGATCCTGACGTCAACCTGCTGGAGCAGGAAGGCCTGAACGTGGGCTACATGGCCTACAACACCCAGCAGGCGCCTTTCGACAATCCGAAGGTCCGCAAGGCGCTCAACATGGCCATGGACAAGCAGGCGATCATCGACGTCGTCTTCCAGGGCTCCGGCGTGATTGCGAAGAACCCGATCCCGCCGACGATCTGGTCGTACAACGATGCCGTCGAGGACGATACCTACGATCCGGAAGCCGCGAAAGCCGCACTGGAGGCAGAAGGTGTAAGCGATCTCAGCATGAAGATCTGGGCAATGCCGGTGCAGCGCCCGTACAACCCGAACGCTCGCCGCATGGCCGAACTCATCCAGGCGGATTTCGAGAAGGTCGGCGTCGATGTGGAGATCGTCTCCTACGAGTGGGGTGAGTACCTCAGCCGGTCGAAAGAACTCGACCGCGACGGCGCAGTGCTGCTCGGATGGACAGGGGACAACGGCGATCCGGACAACTTCCTTGCCGTCCTGCTCGGCTGCGATTCCGTTGAGGACGCCAACCGGGCGCAGTGGTGCTACGAACCGTTCGAGGAACTGATCCAGAAGGCCAAGGTCCTTTCGGATCAGGATGAGCGGACCAAGCTCTACGAAGAGGCGCAAGTGATCTTCAAAGAGCAGGCGCCGTGGGCGACCATCGCGCACTCCACCGTCTTCATGCCGGTGCGTCCGGAAGTCGAAGGCTACAAGGTGCACCCGTTTGGCGGGCACATCTTCTATGGCGTGAGCCTCGCCGAGTAACCGTGATCTTGGCCGGGGCGTAAAGCGCCCCGGCCTCCCCAGAAAGCTCCCCACATCATCATGGATCGCTACAGCGACTATCGCCGCACGGCCCGCGCCATCGCAGCGGAAGCCGTGGCGCTCGTTCCCGGACCGAATTTCGAACGGGTCTACGGGGTCTCCTTTCACAGCAACGAACGCCCCCTCGTCATTGTCATTCCGATAGAAGGACCGCCCGCCGCCATCGTGCCCAACCTGGAGTTGAAGAGCTTCGAGGCGATCGGTTTCGAAGGCACAGTGTTCGACTGGCGGGACCAGGACGGGTACGCCGACGCCTTCGCCGCGATGGCGCGGGAAATCCCTTTGCGCGTGCTCGCCGTTGAAGGGCAGGAGATGCGTGTCTTTGTCCACCATGCGCTTCAGGCCGCGTATCCCGGGATGCGAATACTGGATGCCGAACGCGATATCTCCGCGTTGCGCAGGGTCAAGACCGAGGCTGAGGTTGCCACGTTGGAGCATGCCATCGCGGTCTCCGAGCGGGCGCTGGCGGATGTACTGGACCGGGTGCGGGTCGGTCAGACGGAGGCCGAGGTGGAAGCGATGTTGACCGCAGCGCTGTTCCGCCACGGGGCCCAGGGACATTCCTTCGATCCTATCGTCGCCGCGGGGGACAATTCCGCCAAGCCTCATGCCCATGCCCGTTCGGACTATGCGATCCGCGCGGGGGACGCGCTGCTGTTCGATTTCGGCGCGCGGGTTGGCGGGCTCAATGCCGATATCACACGGACCGTCTTCGTGGACCATGCGCCTGAGGGGGCGCAGGCCGTCTACGCGGCCGTTCTCGCCGCCAACATGCGCGGCCACGAGGTGACGCGGCCCGGCCTCACGGCGCACGATGTGGACGACGCCTGCAGCAAAGTTTTGGAGGGCTCTCCCTTCGCAGACCGTATTCGCCACAAGACCGGCCACGGTCTTGGCCGCGCCGTACACGAGGCGCCGCAGATAATGCGCGGAAATTTTGAAATTTTGGAGCCGGGCATGGTATTCACCATAGAACCGGGTTTATACGCCCCCGGAGCGTTCGGAATTCGGATCGAGGACGATGTCCTTGTCACGCAAACGGGATGCCGGTCGCTCACGACCTTTCCCAAGGATCTGACGGTGGTCGGGCAATGCTGAATTTTCTTCTGTCGCGTTTGCTGACGTTCGTTCCGACGTTCATCGGCGTGACGCTGATCTCGTTCTCCTTCATCCGGCTGCTCCCGGGCGACCCCATCATCGTCATGGCCGGTGAACGGGGTGTGAGTGCCGAGCGATATGCCGAATTGCAGCAGCAGTTCGGCTTCGATCAGCCAATCTACCTGCAATACTGGGACTACATGCTCGGCGTCCTGCAAGGTGATCTGGGACAGTCCTTCGTCACCAAGAGGCCAGTGGTGGACGAGTTCTTCGCCCTGTTTCCGGCGACGCTTGAGCTTTCGATCTGCGCGATCACTCTGGCGGTTCTGCTCGGGATTCCCGCGGGGGTCGTCGCGGCGATCAATCGGGGCAAGCTGTTCGACCGCGTGCTGATGTCATCCGCGCTGGTTGGCTATTCGATGCCGATCTTCTGGTGGGCGCTTCTGCTCATCATCGTGTTCTCGGGCTGGCTCGGGTGGACGCCGGTGTCGGGCCGCATCTCTCTGCTCTATTACTTCGACGACGTAACCGGATTCATGCTGATAGACTCGCTCCTGTCGGGAGAGAAGGGCGCCTTCGGGTCTGCGGTCAGCCACCTTGTATTGCCCACCATCGTGCTCGCCACGATCCCGCTGGCAGTCATCGCGCGCCAGACCCGGTCCGCCATGCTGGAAGTCCTGAGCGAGGACTACATCCGCACCGCGCGCGCCAAGGGCCTGCCGCCGTCGCGCGTCACCTACGTCCACGCCCTGCGCAACGCCCTGATCCCGGTGATCACGGTGATCGGCCTGCTGGTCGGCACACTTCTGGCCGGCGCCCTGCTGACGGAAACGATCTTCTCATGGCCGGGGATCGGCAAGTGGATCATCGATTCCATCTTCCGGCGCGATTACCCGGTCGTGCAGGGAGGGCTGCTGATGATCGCGGTGATGGTAATGGTCGTCAATCTGACCGTCGACGTGCTCTACGGCGTCATCAACCCGAAAGTCAGGAAATCCTAATGGCCGAGACAACCGTATCCGTCGAGCGCCCCGGCCGCCTGAAAGAGTTCTGGTTCTACTTCCGCGAGAACCGGGGCGCTGTGATCGGCATGTGGGTGTTCATGGCGTTGCTGGTCATTGCCCTGTTCGCGCCGCTTCTTGCGCCGCACGATCCGACCCAGCAATTCCGGCAACACCTGCTTCAGCCTCCCGTCTGGCAGGAGGGTGGAAGTTGGGAGTTCGTCCTGGGCACCGACGCGCTCGGACGGGATTTGTTGTCGCGGCTGATCCAGGGGGCGCGGTTCTCCTTCATCGTGGGTGTGGTCGTCGTGATGATCGCCAGCACCGTGGGGATCACCATTGGTCTGCTGGCCGGCTTCGCGCCGAAATGGCTCGATACGATCATCATGAGGATCATGGACGTGATCCTCGCCTTTCCCTCGCTGCTCCTGGCGCTGGTCATGGTGGCGATCCTTGGGCCGTCGTTGCTGAACGCGGTGATTGCCATCGCCATCGTTCTGCAACCGCACTACGTGCGGCTGACCCGCGCGTCGGTGATGTCGGAACGGCACAAGGACTACGTCACCTCGGCCGGCGTCGCCGGGGCCGGCACCCTTCGGATGATGTTCATCACCGTTCTGCCGAACTGCCTTGCGCCGATCATCGTGCAGGCGGCGCTGTCCTTTTCGACCGCGATCCTCGATGTGGCCGCGCTCGGCTTTCTTGGCATGGGCGCGCAGCCGCCCACGCCGGAATGGGGCACGATGTTGGCCGAGGCGCGGGAGTTCATCCTGCGGGCTTGGTGGGTGGTGACCTTCCCCGGTCTGGCGATCCTGATCACCGTGCTCGCCATCAACCTTATGGGCGACGGTCTGCGCGACGCGCTCGATCCCAAGCTGAAGCGGAGCTGACCCATGGCGCTGCTCGAAGTTCGCAATCTCTCGGTGGAATTCGCAACCACCTCCGGCACGTTCCGCGCGGTGGACGGGTTCGACCTGACGCTCGACAAGGGCGACATCACCGCCGTCGTGGGCGAATCCGGCTCCGGAAAATCGGTGTCCTTCCTCGCCATGATGGGGCTTCTGCCCTGGACCGCGACCATCACGTCGGACGTGATGACATTCGACGGCAACGACCTGCGCGGCATCTCGCCCCGCAAGCGCCGTTCGATCATCGGTAAGGACATGTCGATGATCTTCCAGGAACCCATGACCTCGCTCAACCCGTGCTACACGGTCGGATTCCAGATCAAGGAGGCGCTGCGCATCCATCTGGGCATGGATCGCAAGGCGCGCCATGCACGCGCCATCGAGTTGTTCGAGCAGGTGGGCATTCCGGCTCCGGAGACGCGACTCTCGGCCTTCCCGCATCAGATGTCGGGCGGCATGAACCAGCGGGTGATGATCGCCATGGCCATCGCCTGCAAGCCGAAGCTTCTGATTGCCGACGAGCCGACCACGGCCCTCGACGTGACGATCCAGGCACAGATTCTGGAGTTGCTGACCAGTCTGCAGGAAGAGACTGGCATGGCGCTGGTACTCATAACGCATGACATGGGTGTGGTGGCGGAGACGGCGGAGCGCGTCTCCGTGCAGTATGCGGGACAGAAGGTGGAGATGCAGGAAGTCCTGCCGCTTTTCAGTACGCCGCACCATCCCTACACCGCGGCCCTTCTCGCGGCGTTGCCTGAGAGGGCGACCTCCAAGCACCTGCCGACCATCCCCGGCGTCGTGCCGGGGCAGTTCGACCGCCCGAAAGGCTGCCTCTTCAGTCCCCGTTGCGCCAAGGCCGACGAGCGCTGCCGGACGCTGAAACCGCCCGTTGAAGGCCCCGAACTGGGCTTTGCCCGCTGCCACTACCCTTTGAATGTTCCTGCTGAGGAAAGCGCATGACCGAGCCCGTCCTCGTCGCCGAGAACCTGACCCAGGAATACGTGCTGAAGGGCGGCCTGTTTGGCAAGGACCGCATCGTACGCGCGCTGACCGGGGCCACATTCACGCTGGAGCCCGGCAAGACGCTGGCTATCGTGGGGGAATCCGGTTGCGGCAAGTCCACGCTGGCCCGCGTCATCACCATGATCGAGGAGCCGGTGGCCGGCACCTTCGTTCTGGACGGAACGAAGGCTGGGCCCGACACCCGCGACAAGCTGCGGACCACGGTTCAGATCGTTTTCCAGGACCCGTACGGCTCTCTCAACCCGCGCCAGCGATGTGGGCAAATCCTTGAGGAACCGCTGAAGATCAACCGCCCCGACATGCGGGCGGAGGAGCGGACGCGACGGGCGCGGGAGATGCTGGAACTCGTGGGTTTGCGTCCCGAGCATTTCGACCGCTATCCGCATATGTTCTCCGGTGGGCAACGTCAGCGGATCGCCGTTGGTCGGGCGCTGATGCTGGAGCCCAAGGTGCTGGTGCTGGACGAGCCGGTGTCGGCGCTGGACCTGTCCATCCAGAGCCAGATCCTGAACCTGCTGGTGGACCTGCAGGAGCGGCTGGGCCTGGCCTATCTTTTCATCAGCCACGACCTGTCGGTGGTCAAGCACGTGGCCGACGACGTGATCGTGATGTACCTCGGCCGCCCGGTGGAGATTGGCACCAAGGAGGAGTTGTTTGCCCACCAGCGCCATCCGTACACCAAGGCGCTTCTGTCGGCGACGCCGATGGCCGACCCGACACTGCGAAAGGAGCGGATCAAGCTGACGGGCGAACTGCCGTCGCCGGTGAATATCCCACCCGGCTGCGCGTTTTCGCCTCGCTGCTGGAAAGCGCAGGACAAGTGCCGGAAGGAACGCCCGGAACTCGGACCCGAGCCTCATCCGGCGGCCTGCTTCTTCCCGGAGTAGCTGGGCAACATCTCTCGCGAGCTCTTCCCATGCCACACGCTCTGGCCTAGCTTTGCGCGAACGACGCCGCGACGGCGTTGAGAAACAGGGGGACAGCCATGAATTCCAAGATACTTGCAGCGACGGCGATGCTGCTGATGGCGGGCGGATGCTCGATGATGCCCGGCGGCACGCAACATGCGGAAGCCACGCAGACAGTGTCACTGAGCGGCACGATTGAAGCGGTCGACATGGAAAGCAGGCTGATCACGGTGCGCGATGGGCGGACGTCCATCACTTTCCGCGCTGGCCCGCAGGTCAAGAACCTGGCCCAGGTGTCCGTCGGGGACGAGGTGACGCTCGACTACTACGAATCCGTTGCTGTGGGCATGGCCGATCCGGAGGACCCCGGCACGGCTGTGGGCGAGAGCGCGGTGGGCGTGGCCGCCCCGGGGCAGATGCCCGCCGCCGGCGCGTTTGGCACCCTTTCCGGCGTCGTGGAGTTCGTTTCGTACGACCCGGAGCGGGAGGTGGCGACCGTTAAGCTGCAAGATGGCACGCTGGAGACGGTGCGCATACGGCCCGAAATGCGCGCCTTCGCGGCCGCGCGCAGCCCGGGAGACCGGATCGCGGTGGTGATCGAGCGTGCCGTGGCGATTGCCGTCACACCGGCGTGATGGCCTGACAAGACGCGCGGGCGCGAGCAGTGGTTTCGCGCCTCGCGCTTGCAGATTTGCGGCAGGACGCCCTATTTATAACGCCCTATTTATAATTGGAGCCCATCGTCGCCTTGAACAAGACCTTGGGCAGTATGAGGGTCGCGATGAGGGCGCCAAGCCAGACCAGCAGGGTTGCGGCCAGCCAGGTGCCCAGGCCGCCAATGCTCATGCCCTGAACGATCAGGTTGGTGATGCCAAGACCGACGAATGTCGTGACGAGGGCGATGCCGCCTTGCAGGGCCGGGACATTATCCCGAGACATCTTGGCGATCATCGGTCCGGCAACGGCCTCGACGATGGACAACAGCAGCGTGGCGACGAAAAAACCGGCGAAGTCCAACCGGAAACCGTCCAGGAAGAACGCGGCGATCAGAAGCCCCACGGCATTTGCCAGAATGTAGAGGAGGGCAGATATCAACGTGCGCATCATCGGTCGGCTCCCTGGAAATATGAGTCGGGTGGATACTACTCCCGCCATCCCCATTCCCAAAACCCGTTCGCGCGCGAGGAGTGAAACAACGCCGCAAGTCTGAAGGCTTTTCAATGCCGTTAAGGCTTCGTACGCTTCCAACAGGCGTGTCTGGCGCTGGATTGAGGCGGCAGACGGGGCAGGGGAGAGCGCGGGATGAAGAGGAAGCACGTCAAGCGACGCCGGACCTTCATCCCCGGTTTCATCGCCGCAGTGAGCGATCCCGGCGTCCGCATCCTGCTCAGCCTTACGGCGACGGTGGTTGTCGTCGGGGCGGCGGTCTATTCCTTTCTGGAAGGCTGGGGTGTGGTGGACTCCGTCTATTTCGCCACGGTGACGATCGCCACCGTCGGCTATGGCGACATCGCGCCAGTGACGACGGCCGGTCGACTGTTCACAATCGTCTATATCGTGATCGGCATTGGTTTGTTCGTCGCTTTGGCCAGCGCCCTTGCAAGCCACCTTGTCGAGCGTGCGCGGGAAGATCTGGGCCTTCTCGAGGATGACGGCCCCGATGAATGATTGGCCGGCCGAGGCGGTGGCGAGGGCTAAGCCGGCGCTCTATGTCGTTAATTATCGGTCCGGCCAGCGCGAGCACAAGACGCCCACGGGGCTGAGGTCGATCGAAGAAGGGAAGGGCAGGGCAGATGACGATTGATCACCCCGAGAGATTCTTGCGCGAATTGTTCGACAAGGCGGTGGAGGTCGCGGATCCGATGGCGGTGATCCCCGCCGAGTTGCCGGAGAAGCCGGCGGGCCGCACGGTGGTCATCGGCGCAGGCAAGGCGTCCGCGCGTATGGCGGAAGCCGTGGAGCGGTCTTGGGGCGCCTGCGAGGGGTTGGTGATCACCCGCTACGGCTACGCCCGCCCCTGTGAGGGGATCGAGATCGTCGAGGCGGCTCACCCCGTGCCAGACAAGGCGGGGCTGGATGCGACGGCTCGGATGCTGGCTCTGCTGGGGGCGGTGGGGCCGGACGACTTCGTGCTGGCGCTCATTTCGGGCGGTGCTTCCGCGCTTCTCGTTCAGCCGGCAGGCGCAATCACGCTCGAAGAAAAGCGGGCAGTGAACGCGGCACTGCTGGCCTCCGGCGCACCGATTGACCGTATCAACACCCTGCGCAAGCACCTGAGCCGGGTGAAAGGCGGACAACTGGCTGCGGCGGCTCATCCGGCGCGGATGCTGGCGCTAATGATCTCCGACGTGCCTGGAGACGATCCCGCCTTCATCGGCTCAGGTCCGACGGTGGGCGATGCGAGTACCGCTCAGGATGCCCTCGGTATTCTTTCGAAATGGAACGTCGAGGTTCCCGCCTCCGTGCTGGACGTGTTGAACGGCCCGACCGGCGTCATCCCCCCGGGAGACGAGCGGCTGTCTTCGGTCGAAAACAGGGTGATCGCGGCGCCGTCCCTTTCGCTTGCGGCCGCGCAGGAGGTTGCAGAGGCCAAGGGCTGCGACGTCCTGATGCTGGGCGATGCGGTCGAGGGCGAGGCGCGCGATGTCGCGCGGGACCACGCGCGGCAGGCATTGGCGATCGGAAGCGACAAGCCCACCTTGCTGCTATCTGGCGGCGAACTGACCGTGACGCGACGGGGCGACGGCGTGGGTGGGCCGAACGCCGAGTATGCGCTCGCCCTCGCCTTGGCGCTCGATGGCGCGGCAAATATCCATGCCATTGCCTGCGATACCGACGGGGTGGACGGAGCGGCGGACGTGGCGGGCGCGGTCATCGGCCCGGACACTCTGGCGCGGGCGGCACGGGCCGGGCTCGACCCTGCGGGCGCCCTTGCGATCAACGATGCACACAGCTTCTTCGAGGGCCTCTCCGATCAGGTGGTGCCAGGCCCGACGCTGACCAATGTCAACGATTTCCGGGCAATCCTTGTGCAGCCCTCCGCATGAGCGCCGCAATAGGGAAGAACGTTCCTGGGGCGCCGCCTTGTCGGCCCCCACACGGACGCTTACATGAGGCCGCATGATACGATTTCTGCCGTTCATGAACCGGCCACCCCTTGTCTCCGTAATCCGTTTGAACGGCATGATCGCTGCGGGACGGCGGGGGCTGAACGACGCCGGTACCTCCACGATGATCGAGCGCGCGTTTTCGCGCGGCAAGCCCAAGGCCGTGGCGGTCGTAATCAATTCGCCGGGCGGCTCGCCCAGTCAATCCTCGCTCATCGCATCCCGCATCCGTCGGCTGGCGGAGGAAAAGGACATCCCCGTCACCGCCTTCGTCGAGGATCTCGCGGCCTCCGGAGGGTACTGGCTTGCTTGCGCCGCCGATGACATCATCGTTGACGAGAACTCCATTGTGGGGTCCATCGGCGTGATCTCCGCCTCCTTCGGCCTACAGGATTTCATCTCCCGGTTCGGCGTCGAGCGCCGGGTGCACACGGCCGGGGAGTCCAAGAGCTTCCTTGATCCGTTCCAGCCGGAGAAGGAGGACGACGTGGCGAGGCTGAAGGCGCTTCAGGAGCAGATCCACCAGAACTTCATCGCCCACGTGCGGTCGCGACGGGGCACGCGGCTCGACGGCACCGTTCCACTTTTCACCGGCGACATCTGGGTCGGCCGGCAAGCGGTGGACGTGGGCCTGGCGGACGGCGTGGGTCATGTGGTTCAGGTGATGAAAGAGCGGTACGGCAAGAAAACCAGGTTCTCCGTGCACGGCCCGAAGCGGGGGCTGCTGAGCCGCCTCGGGCTAGCGGCCGCAGACGGGATCTCGACCGGGCTAGAGGAGCGCGCGCTTTGGGCGCGCTATGGTCTCTGAGTGCTGGTCAAGGTCGTCACCTTCTTCCTGATCGGGATCGCCGTTCTGGCGATGTTCGGGCGCCTGCGCTGGCCGGGCGGGGCCCGCAAGATCGGCAAATCAGATCCCAGGCCCCGGAAGCCCCGCACCTGCAAGGCCTGCGGCTCCTACATCATCGGCGACGGGCCGTGCCCTTGCCAGAAGGGTGACTGAATGCTGATGGACATCGCCAAGGCCTCGCTGGGGCTGGTGATCCTGTTGCTGGCGGGGGACGCGCTGGTCAAGGGCGCGGTTAACCTGGCGCTTCGCATCGGGATCCCGGCGCTGCTGGTGTCCCTGACGATCGTGGCATTCGGAACGTCCGCGCCGGAATTGCTGGTCTCTATCGACGCGATCCTTTCGAACGCGCCCGGCATCGCGCTCGGCAACGTCATCGGATCGAACATTGCCAACGTGCTGATGGTCCTCGGGGTGCCGGCTATGATTACCGGACTGCACATGGGGAGCTGCGATACCCGCAAGACCTATACGATGATGATCATCGCGACGGTGGTCTTCATCGGGCTCGCCTTCACAGGAAGGTTCACGCCGGTCGACGGGTCCATCTTGCTGGCGATGCTCGCCTTCATGCTCTGGGACTCCTTTGTCGCCGCGCGCACCCATCGGAGGGAGGCGCGCAACGCCGCGGCGCTTGCCAGGCCGTCGGAGGACGGCATAGAGGACATCGAAGGCGCCGACACGTCGCTGCCCACGTGGAAGATCGTGATGTACCTCGGCCTGGGTCTCGTCGGCCTGCCGCTCGGTGCCGACATCCTTGTGGACTCGTCCGTCAGCATCGCGGCCCAGCTCAACGTCCCGGATACGGTGATCGGCCTGACTTTGGTCGCCATCGGCACATCGCTGCCGGAGCTGGCGACCACGGTCATGGCGGCGATCCGCGGTCAGACGGACGTGGCTCTGGGCAACGTCATCGGCTCCAACCTGTTCAACCTGCTGGCCATCATCGGCATTGCCAGTTTTGTCGGCCCGATCCCGGTGGAGGCCGGCACGCTTGGGTTCGATCTCTGGGTTATGCTCGGTTCGTCGCTGATCCTTCTGCCGTTCGTCTTTATGAAGTGGAACATGGGCCGCGTGTGGGGTGGGGTATTTTCGCTGATCTATATCGGCTACCTGATCGTATTGGTCGCGTAAAGCGATGAAGGATCGGACAACGGAATGACGGAGAAACGGGCATTGGTGACAGGCGGGGCGCAGAGGCTCGGCCGGTCCATGGCGCTCTACCTGGCTGCGCGGGGCCACGACGTTGCTATCCACTATCACAGCTCTGCCAGCGCCGCGCAGGATCTCGTCTCCGAGCTCGAAGGCATGGGGCGCAAGGCCGTTGCCGTTCAGGCGGACCTGACGGAAGAGGACCAGGTGCAGCGCTTGCTTCCGGGCGCGGCTGACGCGCTCGGAGGCGCCCTCAACCTTCTGGTCAACAACGCCTCGATTTTTGAGCATGACGAAATTGGCTCCGCAACCCGCGAAAGCTGGGACAGGCACATGGAGTCGAACCTCCGCGCCCCCGTGGTCCTGACGCAGGCCTTCGCGGCCCAGGCGCCGGCAGCCCTCCACGATCGCAACGGAGAGCCGATGGCGCAGGCGCTCGTGGTCAACATGGTGGACCAAAGAGTGCGCAAGCTCACCCCTGCGTTCATGAGCTACACAATTGCAAAGATGGGCCTCTGGGCATTTACGCAGACGGCGGCACAAGCCCTCGCGCCAAATGTTCGCGTGAATGCCATCGGGCCGGGGCCTACCCTGATCGGCCACCGCCAGTCGGAGGAGCACTTTTCCCGCCAGCGCGGAGCCACCATTCTCAGCCGGGGCAGCAACCCGGACGACATCACCGCGGCTCTCGGCTACCTCATCGACGCGCCGGCTGTGACCGGGCAATTGATCTGCGTCGACGGGGGTCAACACCTCGGTTGGAAGACCCCGGACGTGCTCGGCGAAGCATAGGTCCTCCCGGAATGGGAAGGGCACTTATGCACCGATCACAAGCGTTTTACATTTCTGTTGGAAAACCTTCATAGTTTTCAAGAGGCTACCGGGTGTCACTAAAAAACACCCATGAATTCATGGCGTTATAGCCTTGCACAATTTTTGGTCAAACCAATCAATCGCACGGGATACAACGCAAATTTCGAAAGCCCACGAGGTTATTCCCCATGTTATCCACAGAAAACGTGGACATGTTTTAAGTTGCCCTCGGGGTGATTAAGTTGCAGCGATCGAGGGAATCAAAACGTTAACGGAGGCGCGATTTGGGGGATCCCGACGCATCCCCCGATGAGGGGCTTCAGGCAGAAAACGGCCTCCTCGGCCATCGCTGCATCCAGAGCTATCTCCGGCTGCTCGACGCCTCGCCGGGTGTCTACCGGATGCTCGATGCGCAGGCGCGCGTCCTCTACGTCGGCAAGGCGCGGAACCTGAAGGCACGGGTGTCCAGTTACGCGCGACCCGCTGGGCACAGCCCTCGCATCGCGCGGATGATCTCCGAAACTGCGTCGATGATGTTCCTGACGACCCGGACCGAAGCCGAGGCGCTGCTGCTTGAGCAGAACCTCATCAAGCAGCTCAAGCCGCACTACAATGTGCTGCTGCGCGACGACAAGTCATTCCCGAATATCCTGGTCGCGAAGGACCACGGCTTTCCGCAGATCAAGAAGCATCGTGGCGCAAAGAAGGAGAAGGGCGCCTACTATGGCCCCTTTGCGAGCGCCGGTGCCGTGAACCGGACCCTGAACCAGCTCCAGAAGGTGTTCCTGCTGCGGAACTGCTCGGATTCGACCTTCGAGAGCCGTACCCGTCCGTGCTTGCTCTACCAGATCAAGCGATGCAGCGCGCCCTGCGTGGGACACATCAGCGAGGAGGGCTACACTGCCCTTGTCGCGGATGCCGAGCAGTTCCTGCAAGGCAAGTCGACCAACGTGCAGTCCGAACTCGCGGAGGAGATGCAGGCGGCCTCTGACGCGATGGAGTTCGAGCGCGCTGCCGCCCTGCGGGACCGCATAAGGGCCCTGACGCAAGTTCAGTCGTCCCAGGGCATCAACCCGCGTGGCGTTGCGGAGGCGGATGTCATGGCGCTGCACATGGACGGCGGCCAGGCCTGCGTTCAGGTGTTCTTCATCCGTGCCAACCAGAACTGGGGCAACCACGATTATTACCCGCGTACCGGAGGAACGGAGTCGCCGGGCGAGGTCCTGCGGTCCTTCCTGGCGCAGTTCTACGATGGCAAGGAGCCACCCCGGCAGGTCATCCTGAGCCACGACATTGACGACCGGGACCTGCTGTCGGAAGTGCTCAGCGAGAAGTCCGGGCGCAAAGTGGACCTGCTGATCCCGCAGCGGGGGGAGAAGGCCGAACTGGTGGCAGGTGCGCTGCGGAATGCGCGAGAATCGCTGGCGCGGAAGATGTCGGAATCCGCCGCGCAGTCGCGCCTGCTCGCCGGACTGGGCGATGCTTTCGACCTCGGCGCACGGCCCAACCGGATCGAGGTTTACGACAACTCCCACATACAGGGGTCCAATGCCGTGGGCGCGATGATCGTCGCGGGTCCCGAGGGGTTCGTCAAAAGCCAGTATCGCAAATTCAACATTCGTGGTGAGGATCTAACCCCCGGCGACGATTTCGGCATGATGAAGGAGGTACTGACCCGGCGCTTCAAACGACTGCTCAAGGAGGACCCCGACCGCCAATCCGACGCCTGGCCCGATCTTCTGCTGATCGACGGCGGCGCGGGGCAGGTGAGCGCCGTGGCCGAAATCATGGCCCAACTCGGCGTGGAAAACGTGCCCTTCATCGGCGTGGCCAAGGGGGTGGACCGCGATGCCGGCAAGGAGGAGTTCCACCGCCCCGGGCAACGCCCCTTTGCGCTCCGCCACAACGACCCGGTCCTGTACTTCATCCAGCGCCTTCGGGACGAAGCGCACCGCTTTGCCATCGGTGCGCACCGCCAGAAGCGCGCCAAGGCCGTTGGAGCGACCCCTTTGGACGAGATTTCCGGCGTCGGCTCCACCCGCAAGCGCGCCCTGTTGGCCCATTTCGGATCGGCCAAGGCGGTGAGCCGGGCCAACCTCGCCGATCTCAAGGCTGTCGATGGGATCAGCGAGGGGCTGGCGGAGCGTATCTATGATTTCTTCCACGACCGTGGCTGACCCCGCAGCCCCGCTCGACCCGATGCAATTCGCGCCCCAGCCGCTTCCGCTCTTCCCTGTGCCTGCCGGTGACGATAGATCAGGGGTATGACCTGGACGCTTCCCAACATCCTGACCGTTTTCCGACTCGCCGCGGCCCCGCTTGTCCTGCTGGCCTTCGTGCTGCTGCCGCGCCCGATGGCGGACTGGACCGCTCTGGCGCTCTTCATCGGCGCGTCGGTGACCGACTACATCGACGGTCACCTGGCCCGACGCTGGGACCAGAGGACCAAGCTGGGCACAATGCTGGACCCGATCGCCGACAAGGCGATCGTTGTGATCGCGATCGCGGCGCTCTTTGGGCACATGGGTTTCGCGCCGCTGCTGGCGATACCGGCGGCGGTCATCCTGCTTCGGGAGGTCTTCGTTTCGGGGCTGCGGGAATTCCTCGGCGACACGGCCGGCACCCTGAAGGTGACGAAACTGGCGAAGTGGAAGACCATGGTCCAGATGGTGGCCATCTCCGTCCTGCTGGCCTACGGAGGTCTCCAGAGCGGCGGCGGTGCGACCGAACTGGGCAACGGGCCGACCTCCTTCGCCGCGGGAACTTTCCTCTACATCGGGCTTCTGTTCCTGTGGATTGCCGCGGGTCTGACTGCCATCACCGGTTGGGACTACTTTTCCAAGGCCCGGCCTTACCTGAAAGACTGATCGCATGATCGACGTGCTCTACTTCGCCTGGGTCCGCGAACGCATCGGCCTCCCCAAGGAGCGGGTAGAGACCGGGGCGCAGACAGTGGCCGATCTGGTCGAGGAACTTCGGCAGCGGGAGGCGCGATACGCCGCGGCCTTCGAGGATCTGTCCGCGCTTCGCGTGGCGGTGGACCAAGAGTTGTCGGACTTCGATGCCCCCTTGTCCGGCGTTCGTGAGGTGGCCTTCTTCCCGCCGATGACGGGTGGCTGAATGGAGGTCCGCGTCCAGAGCGCCCCGTTCCGCCCCGGAGAGGAACTCGATGCGTTCACCGCCGCCGTTCCGGGCGCGGGTGCCGTGGTGAGCTTCACCGGCATCGTGCGCGACGACAGCGGGACGCTGGCGGAGATGGTGATCGAGCATTATCCCGGCATGACAGAAGCCGCGCTGACGCAGATCGCAGAGGATGCCCAAGCCCGCTGGTCGCTCTCCGGCGGGCTGATCATCCATCGGTTTGGCGTTCTCGCGCCCGGCGAGCAGATCATGATGGTCGCGACCGCCGCACGCCACCGGCAGGTCGCCTTTGAGGCTGCGGAATTCCTGATGGACTACCTGAAATCCCGCGCGCCGTTCTGGAAGAAGGAGCGGACCGCGACCGGCGATGCCTGGGTCGCGGCGAAGGACAGCGACGAAGCCTCGCTGGACCGCTGGTAGCCTGGGATTGGCGATTGGGGCACGTCACGCCCTGGGCCTTCTTGTGTCGATAAATATCCTCGGGGGGAGCCATTCGGACATCGTCCGAAAGGCGCGGGGGGCAGACAGCCCCCCGATCACCCTATCCGTCCGCGCAGGTCCCAACCATTGCGCAGGCGCCCGTCTCAGGCGCTCTCCCGGTCCCGCTCGATATAGGCACGGAGCTCTTCTGCCTCCTGCCGGGTATCGCGCAGGGCATCCATCGCCGCTTGCCGCTCCGCCTCGGTCTGGGTGAGCTGGTTGGTCAATTCCGCCTCACGCTGCTGCATGTAGGTGATCGCCTGATCACGGGTCTCCTCGGCCTCGTGAAGGGCCTGGGCCATCTTGTCCAACTCGCCCATCTCGGACTGCGTGACCCGGGTGACACGGTGGATGATCCATGACGCGAACCACCCGAGAAGGAAGGCCACGAACAGGACCGCAGCGGTCACGACGATGAATTCCACGCGGTTCATTGCACTTCCTCCGTGCTGTCTTGGCCGGTTTCGGCACCGTCATTGGTGTCGGGCGCGGCATCGGCCTCGCCGGTCGGTTCGGTGCTTTCCGCCGCTTCCGCCTCCGTCCCGCCGGATTCAGATCCCTCACCCTCGGCGGCGGGCTCATCCTTCAGCAGGCGGAACTCGATCCGGCGGTTTTCCTCGCGACCTTCCTCGGTGTCGTTGTCGGCAATCGGTTCGGCCTCTCCATACCCTCGTGCGGTAATCGCCGACGTGAGGACCCGCCGCGCGATGAGGGCCTCCAGAACCGCATTCGCGCGGCTCTGGGACAATTCCAGGTTCATCTCTTCTCGGCCCTGGCTGTCGGTATGTCCGGCGATCTCGATCTGCATCTCGACATCCTTGCAGCCCTTCAGAATGTCGGCAATCTCGTTGACGATCCCCACGGCACTGCCCGAAATCTCGCTGGAACTCGGTTCGAAGGTGATCTTGTCCAGCGACTGGGCCGACTTGATAAGTTCGACGCATTCCTCTGGGCTGGGCAGCGCCGCGATGGGGTCGAGTGCCTCGTCGTAGGTGACCTCGATCCCGAAATCCTGTGCCTCGCCCAGCTTTTCCGCCAGGATGCGAGCGATTTCTGCCTTTGCGCCCTTCCTGCCGGTGATGCCGCGAACCTCCACGAAGTCCTCCGTCACGACCGTGCTGCCTTCTTCGAGCTGCGAAAGCGCCTCGAGCGCCGCCAGAACGCGCAACGGCCAGGGTTCGGGCAACTCTTCGTCCACCCGCGTGGCCATGTGCACCGCCTCCGCGCCGAAATGTGCCTTGGCATAGCTTTCGACCGTCTTGCGAACGACGGCGTTGTTCAGACGGCCGCCCAAGGTCACCTTTCCGTCCGCGCCAAGGCTCGCACCGAACTCGGGCGCTTCCGGGGCCGCGTCGCCATCCTCCTCCGCGGCCGGCTCAGGCAGGACCGAATGCAGCGAAAAGACCTCCGGCAGGTTGGATTCCAACTCCCCGACCACGCGGTCGAACGTGTTCTCCGGGGTGGTTTCGGTAGCCACAAGCGTCACGTCGGCATCGGCAAACGTGACGGACCCACCTCCCAGTTCCGCGACCGCGCGAATGCCCAGGATCGCCGCGTCGGTCCACTCCGGCGTCGGCACGCCGAGGCCCAGGATGCACTCGGGCGTGTCGGTCACGCCAGCCTCCGTTGCCGCCTTGACCAGCCGGGTCTGGTTGCGGGGCGTGTCGACGGAACAGGCATCGAAGTGCGGTCCCCCCTCGTCGATCAGGAAGCGCAAGGTGAAGGGGGTGATGACAGGGCGGGGCGCGGCAATGGTATAGGTCACCTCGACGGTGTCCGGAACGCGCCGGGTGATCGCGGCCTCCAGATCCGCCTTTTCCTCCTCGGAGTCGGCGATCGCATCTATCGTGACCGCCCCCGCAACGATTGAGACCTTGGAACGCGGCAGCCGCGCCAGCACGTTCAGCCCGTACTGGACCGAGCTTTCCCAGTCCGGTGGCGGAGGGTAGCTCGCGGCCTCCAGCAGGTCCGTCACCGCCGCGCCTTCCGAGAGCGCTGTGATCTCCTTGACCATGGCAGCCCGGTCGAGGGTATCCGGCACCAGGCCGATCAGCGTCACGCCGTCGTCGTTGCGCAGGATCTCGATGGACAGCCGCGGCTGCGCCAGGGGTTTGGAGGGCGTGACGGCCGTGCGGTCGACGATCCTGGCCGCGTCGACCATCGTGCCGGCGACATGAAGCGCCTTGAACCGCTCCGCTTCCGTCGGCGCAATGCCGCCGACGTGGACTTGCAGGCCGTCCGTATGGACCTCCGTCCAGTCATAACCCGCGTCGATCAGCGCCAAGCGCACGGCGTCACCGGAGCGCGATTCGATGATGTCGGCGGCCAGCGTCGCAACGCCCAGGCATCCGGCGGCGGCGAGGGCGAGCGATACGGCGGAGATGATCTTCGGCCCGAGGCGCATGGCGGCGTTGTCTTTTTCATTTCAGGTGGCGGAGTTTTAGTGGCGGCGGCAGGCGGGATCAATCGCCAGCCGGTCAACTCTGCGGGGGGTGGCCGGTCGCCCGTTCCTTACCGGTGGAACGGTGCCTGCCGGCCGGCGGGCGCGCAGCCTTCAGACCAGCAGTGCCAGCAGAAGGGCCACAGCGAAGATCAGGCCGGTGTGGGTGAGCGCGCGGAACGCCTTCAGGCAGGATTGTGGATCCTCCAGGTCGAGCCGCGCCATCAGCCAGCTCATGTGCATTCCCATGCCCCAGGCGCCAACCAGCGCGATGGCGAGCGACAGCGGGCTGCGCGACGGTGTGAAGGCGGCGATCACGCCCACTGTCAGCATCAGAACGGTGATCATCATGAACAGCCGGAGCCAGGCCGGGGTGTCCTTGCCGAACAGACGCGCGGTGGACTTCACACCGATGAGCGTGTCGTCATCGATGTCCTGATGGGCATAGATCGTGTCGTAGTAGATCGTCCAGGAGACGCCGCCAAAGAACAGGAACAGGGGTGCCACCGAGATCTCACCGGTATGGGCGGCCCAGGCCACCAGGGCGCCCCAGGACAGGTTGAGGCCGAGGATGAACTGCGGCCACCAGGTGATGCGCTTGCCAAAGGGGTAAAGCACGATGAGCAGGAGGGAAGCGACGCCAACCCAGATCGCGGTCGTGTTGAAGGTCAGAAGGATCGCGAAGGCGAGGAGGAGTTGCACGCCCATCCAGATCGTCGCGTTTTTGACAGTGACCTGGCCGGAGGGCAGGGGGCGGGATCTCGTGCGTTCCACCCGGGCGTCGATCTCCCGGTCGGTTATGTCGTTCCAGGTACAGCCGGCGCCCCGCATCAGGAACGAGCCCAGGATCACGGCGATCAGGATCCACCAGTCGAAAGCCCGCCACCCGGTCGCCGCCGCCGCTGCGAAGAGACCCCAGAGGCTCGGGATGATCAGCGTCCAGAACCCAACCGGCCGGTCCGCGCGCGACAGCCGCAGGTATGGACGCGCCTTGAGCGGGGCAAGGCCGTCCACCCAGTTGCCTTGCACGGCGTCTGCGACCGGCCCCTGAGCCGAGTCGGTGGCGTCCTGCGTTGTCGGGGTGTCTGGCGTATTGGGTGAGTCGGTCATATGGTCCGCCCGGTATCTGGAACGTGGGTCGATGGCTAAAGTCCGTCTGTATGTAGAACAAAGCCTTCACGAGGGGCAAAGCGTTTCGCTGACGCGGGAGCAGGCGCATTACCTCTTCGGGGTGATGCGGCTTGGCGTCGGGGACGATGTGCTGGTCTTCGATGGCAGGTCCGGCGAGTTCCGTGCCGAGGTTTCGGAGACGGGAAAACGAGGCGGCCAACTCGACTGCCGGGAGCAGACCCGACCGCTCCAGGTGCCGCCCGATCTGTGGTTGTTGTTCGCACCGATCAAGAAAGCGCGCACAGATTTCATCGTCGAGAAGGCGGCAGAGATGGGAGCGGCGCGGATCTGCCCAGTGCAGACCGAATTTACCAACGCCGACCGCATCCGGCGCGACCGACTTCAGGCGCACGCTGTCGAAGCCGCCGAGCAATGCGGCGGTACCTTCGTTCCGGAAGTGATGGACCTTCAGCGTCTCGACCGGGTTCTTGCGGACTGGCCTGCCGACCGGCGGCTGATGTTTTGCGATGAGGCACTGGTGGGCGCGCGGGAAGCCCTGACTGGAACGGCCGGACCGTGGGCGATCCTGATCGGCCCGGAGGGCGGGTTTTCCGACGCCGAGCGCGACCGCTTGCATGCGCTCCCCCAAGCAAGTGCCGTAAGCCTCGGGCCGCGTGTTCTGCGGGCCGATACCGCCGCGGTGGCTGCGATGGCGCTCTGGCAGAGCACACTGGGGGATTGGTGATGCAGTTCCGCCCCGCCACCACGGACGACACGCCGACGATCGAGACGTTCCTGCGACGCTACACCGACACGTCCATGTTCCTTCTGTCGAACCTGCGCGCCTTTGGCCCCTGCGGTGGCGAGGCGCCGCACGCCACACGTGTATGGCTGCTGGAGGACGCGGACCGTCTCCAGGGCGTCGTCGGCCTCAGCACCGCGGGTTCCCTGCTGGTGCAACTTCCGAATGGCGCGCCAGAGGGAAGCCTGCGCACCCTGCTAGCGGGCGAGACCGTGAAGGCGATTTTCGGCGAGACCGCGCAGGTGGGCCGTGCCCGGGCCGCGCTTGGCCTCGACGCGGCGCGAGTGCAGCTCGACGACGACGAGCCGCTGTATTCGCTCGATCTCGACCACCTCTTCGTCCCGTCCGGCGCCACACGCCTGCGCCCGGCGGGGGAGGGGGATCGGACCCGGCTCATCGCCTGGCGGGAGGAATACCTCGTCGAGACCGTCCGGTATTCTCCCGAGGATGCGATCGAGGCCGCACCCGAAGAAATCGACGGGATGTTGGCGCGCGGCACCCTGATGTTGCTTGAGCAACCCGACGGCACGCCTTGCGCCATGACCTCTTTCAACGCGCTGCTTCCCGAAACGGTCCAGATCGGCAACGTCTTTACGCCCGATGATTTTCGGGGGCGCGGCTACGCGCGCCGTGCGGTGGCACTGCACCTGGAGCGGGCGCGCGCAGAGGGCGTCCAGCGCGCGATCCTTTTCGCATCCGGCGCAGCCGCTTCGCGCGCATACGAGGCCATCGGGTTCGACCGGATCGGCAGGTTCGCCCTGCTCATCTTCGGTCAGGCGCAGGACATCGGGGGGACGGCATGAGTTTCATACGCCCCGAGCTCGCGCGGACCTTCTTGCGGTGGCGGGAAGTTCTTGCGGGGCTCGCGGCGTCCGTGGCCGGCCTTTGGCTCGCTGGCCTGGGAGGGCCTGCGATGCTGGTGCTGGGCGGGCTCGTGACAGCCGCCTCGCTGGCGCTGAGCGTGCTCGCCTGGCGGCGGATGCGGTTTCGCGTGGAGGTGGAGGCCCCCGGCGTGGTCGAGATTGACGAGGGCCGCATTTCCTATTTTGGCCCCCTCATGGGCGGCGCAGTGGACCTTTCGGAACTCGTCGAGATCGAGGTGATCGACGTCGCGGGTCGCCGCCGGTGCTGGCGCCTGCGTCAGGCTGATGCGCAGACGCTTCTGGTGCCGATGGCGGCGGCAGGTGCCGAACGGCTCTATGACCATTTCGCCATCCTTCCGGGTATGGACTCCTCCGCGCTGCTTGGGGCGCTTTCGGGAAACGCGACCACCGCGCGCCGTATCTGGGCGCGGCGCGGCACCCAGCGGCACCTGTTGACAGACTGACGCGCGCGGCCACCGCAAGTGGTTTCGCCGCGCTGACGCGCGTCGACCGGGGGCGCCTCGCTGCGCTCGGCGCCTCTTGACTCGCCCCGCTGCGCATCGCACCTAAGCCGGGTTGCCCGAAAGTCCGGAGACCTGACCCAATGTCCATTCCCCAATCCGGCGGTGGCCCGATCGAGCGCTACGAGCAACTTGCCGAGTACCTCGAAAGCGGATGCAAGCCGAAGGACGCCTGGCGGATCGGCACGGAGCATGAGAAATTTGGCTACTGCAAGGATACGCTGAAGCCGATCCCCTACGAGGGCGAACGCTCGGTCAAGGCGATGCTGGAGGGGTTGCAGGACCGCTTCGGCTGGGAGCCTGTCTTCGAGCAGGAGCATATCATCGGCCTGGAACTGAATGGGGCCAACATCAGCCTGGAGCCCGGAGGGCAACTCGAACTCTCCGGCGCGCCGCTGACCTCGATCCACGAGACCTGCGACGAGGTGAACGAACACCTGCGCGAAGTGAAGTCGGTGGCCGACGAGATCGGCGTGGGCTTCATCGGGCTCGGCGTAGCGCCGACGTGGACGGATGAGGAGATGCCGCAGATGCCCAAGGGGCGCTACCGGCTAATGACCGACTACATGGACAAGGTCGGTGCCCTCGGAAAGCAGATGATGTACCGCACCTGCACGGTTCAGGTGAATCTCGACTTCGCCTCCGAGGCCGACATGGTGCAAAAGCTGCGCGTGGCCCTGGCATTGCAACCGGTTGCCACGGCCCTCTTCGCCAACTCGCCCTTCCTGGAGGGCAAGCCGAATGGTCACAAGTCCTGGCGCAGCCGGATCTGGCGCGACCTGGATCCCGCGCGCACCGGAATGCTGCCCTTCGTATTCGAGGACGGGATGGGGTTCGAACGCTATGTCGATTACGCGCTCGATGTGCCGATGTACTTCGTCTACCGGGACGGCAAATATATCAACGCCCTCGGCCAGTCCTTCCGTGACTTCCTGAAGGGCGAGTTGCCCGCGCTCCCCGGCGAGAAACCCACGCTCTCGGACTGGGCGGATCACCTGACCACGATCTTCCCCGAGGCGCGGATCAAGAAGTACATGGAAATGCGCGGCGCGGATGGCGGCCCCTGGCGCCGGCTCTGCGCGCTGCCTGCGCTGTGGGTGGGGCTGACCTACGACCAGGAGGCGCTCGATGCCGCTTGGGATCTGGTGAAGGGCTTCGACGCGGACACGCGGGAGGGCCTGCGGGTGGCGGCATCCGTCGACGGGTTGCAGGGAGAGAGCCACGGCGTCCGCCTGCAGGACCTTGCGCGTGAAACCGTCCAGATCGCGCAGCAAGGCCTCGCTTCCCGCGCCATTCCCGGCGCTGGCGGTCTCATTCCTGATGAAACCCACTTCCTGAATGCCCTGCAGGAGAGCATCGACAGCGGCCGCACGCCCGCAGACGAATTGCTCGCCCGATACAACGGCGACTGGGGCGGGCGGCTCAAGCCGATCTTCGCGGAATTTTCCTACTGAGCGTCACACCCGCGGCGAAGCATCCCCGACCATGCGTGGCTCCGGCCCAAACCGGTTCGGGCCCTCGGTCCCCTTTTGAACGAACCAGTAGAGCAGCACGAGGAAGCCGATAATCGGGATCAGAGCGATCAGGAGCCACCAACCCGACTTCTCCAGATCGTGCAGGCGGCGCACACCGACGGCGATGCTGGGCAAAAGAAGCGCGAGCCCCCAGATCGCGGCCAAAACCCCTACGTCCGGCCCGAAGAGCAGACGATCTATCATCTGCGAGATGATGGAACCGAGAAAGTTGAAGAGGGCGAACCACCAGTACTCGGGTCGGCGCGCCCGCCCGCTGAACTGGACGTATTTCTGAATGCAGGTACGTACGGCTTCCTGAAAAGTCATGTTCGGTCTCCGGAAGAGAGGAAATCGGGCATGACGGTAGAGATCGGCTTACGTCTTGTCAGCCCCGATGCGCGATTCCTCGCCCCGCAACAGCCGTCGGATGTTCTCCGTGTGCCGGACATAGACCAAGGCGGCCAGCAACAGCACCAGGATCGTCAGATCCGCGCGCCCGAAGGCCATGGCCCAAACCACTGCGAGACCTGATGCCACCAGCGCGGAGAGAGACGAATACCGGCTCAGAACCGCCACGGCCAACCAGCTTGCACAGCAGGCCAGCCCGACACGCCAGTCGAGCGCCAGCACGACACCGAGAAATGTCGCGACCCCCTTGCCGCCCCGGAACCCGAGCCAGACCGGATAAATGTGTCCGAGAAACGCACAAAGACCAGCTACTTGTGCGGCATCCTCGCCAAAGACCGCCCGGGCGAGCAGCACCGCCATCCCGCCCTTCCCGGCATCGAAAACAAGTGTCAGGAATGCCGCAAGCTTGTTCCCGGTCCGCAGCACGTTGGTCGCGCCGATATTGCCCGACCCGATGGCACGCAAATCCCCCAGGCCGAACAGCCGCGCCATCACCAGTCCGAACGGCACGGAGCCGAGCAGGTAGGACAGCAGCGCCACCAGGATCAGCGGAAACAGACCGGACTCGACTGGGGGCATACAGGAACCTCGCTTTCTTGTGTCCGGAAATATCCCCGCCGGAGGCACGAAAGTCCATGCGCGACCGCGCCGTTTTTATGACGACCGGAACGTACCGCCAGATCTGCCACAGGCCGCCGCCCGCAGGGCGGCTTGGCCCAACCCCGAGCCTGCGCGCCAGCGCAGGACGAGGGGGCGGGAGAGCACCCGTCTAGCCCGCCGAGCCGTGCACGAGCGCGCCGCTCACCCAGGTTGCCAGCACTCTGCCTTCCATCCGCTGCCCGTCGAATGGCGTGTTCTTCGATTTCGATTGCAATGTGAACCTGTCGAGCACGAAGGGCGCGTCGGGGTCGAAAAGCACCAGATCGGCCGGCGCTCCGGGGCTCAGCCGCCCCTGCGGCAGCCCGAGGCGCTTCGCCGGGTTGAGCGCCATCGCGCGGAAAAGCTGCGGCAGCGTCAACAGCTCCGCATGATAGAGCCGCATTGCAGCCGGCAGCAGCGTCTCCAGCCCGACCGCACCGGAGGCCGCCTCCTCGAAGGGCAGCCGCTTGCTCTCCTCGTCCTGGGGCGTATGCATGGACGAGATCGTGTCGACGAGTCCCGAGGCGACGGCCTCCACCACCGCGAGGCGATCCGTCTCGGATCGAAGCGGCGGCTTGATCTTGAAAAAGGTCCGATACTCCCCGACGTCGAGCAGGTTGAGTGTCAGGTGGTGGATCGAGGTTCCCGCCGTCACGTCGAACCCATTGGCCTTCGCCCTCTGGAGCGCCGGCAATGCGCGTCGCGTGGTGATCTGGTCGGCGTGGTATTTGACCCCGGTCATCTCCACCAGCGCGATGTCCCGGTCCAGCCCCATCCGCTCCGCCATCGGCGAGACAGCTGGCAGGCCCTTGAGCGAGGCGAACTTGCCCGAGGTCACGGCGGCTCCGGCGGACAATCCCGGCTCCTGCACATGCCCGATCACCAGCGCGCCGAGCGAGCGGGCATAGGTGAAAGCGCGGCTCAGGACCTTGGTATCCGTCGTCACCGTGTCGCCGTCCGAAAACGCCACCGCGCCGGCATCCTGGAGGAACCCGATTTCCACCATCTCCCGGCCCGCGCGCCCCTTGGTCAGCGCCGCCATCGGCGCGATCCTGACCGGGCTGTCCTGCGCGGCGCGGCGGGTGACGAACTCCAGCGTTTCCGGCGTGTCGATCACGGGAAGGGTGTCGGCACGGGTGACCATCGTGGTCACACCACCCGCAGCCGCCGCGCGGCCGGCCGAACGAAAGCTCTCCTTGTGCCGTTCGCCCGGCTCACAGACCTTCACGCCGATGTCGACGATCCCCGGCGCAAGGCACTTCCCGCGGCAGTCGATCGCCCCCGGCGCCATGGATACCCCGTCGTCAACCGCAGCGAGCACTCCATCCCGGATCGTTACCGTGCCGAGACGTTCCGATCCCGCTTCCGGATCGATCAGCCGCGCGTTGGTCAGTCTCAGTTCAGTCATGCCGCTCCCCTCTGGACACGGCGCATGAGGGCAAGAACCTCGCGCGCGTCGTCGATCCTCTCGAAACCAATCCGGCGGCCCCGTCCAAAAGGACCACCGGTGTCGGCAAAGAAAATGCTGCCCGGCGATCCCTCCACGAGCTCGATCGCGTTCCGCCCGGTTATAGGCCAAGCGTCAAGCCCCCTCCTGCCGAAGACCTCGGTCGCAATCAGCGCTTGCTGGCTGGTCAGCGTGTACCAGGTGCCCCTTCGCACCCAGGCCCGCCAGAGCCGGTCGCCGCCGGCCAGCCGCGCACCTTGGAAAACGAACAGGAATCCCGCCGCCGGAAACAGGATCCGTACGGGCAACGGAGCGTCGCCCGTCGCGTGGGCGGCGCCGACTACCCAGAACAGGGCGAAACCGAGGAAAACGAGCCCGAAGAGCGTGCGGCGGAGATCGAAACCGGTGAAGCTGACGCCTGGCCGTGGCCGCCCTTGCCAGAGCACCGTCTCCCCCGGCTCCAGGATGCCCTCCCAGCCGCCGGGTGTGTCTGCCGACCCGCCTGTCACGTGTCCTCCACGCCGGCGGCCCGGGCGATCCGGTCGCGGGCGACCTCCGGCTGGGCAAGATGCTTCATCAGGTGCTTGTCGCCGCCACGGGTCACCACCTGGACCGCGGTCCCGAGGCGTCGAACGCGCGCAATGTCCCGCAGAGGGATCGATTTTCCGAACGAACTCACCAGCCGGCTCCCGGTCAGATCCCAGCGAACCGAAAGCTCTTCCGAAGCCAGGTAGAATCCGCGCACCGCGAGCGCCAGGACGACGCCCACCGGGCCCACCCAGGGATCATCATTTCCGAGCGCAAGGAGAACCGCCGCAGACACGACCGAGCCGATCACGGCCAGCCGAACGTATCCGCGGATATAGGCCCCACGGTCTGCCGGCCAGCTCGCCAGAACGGTCTCGGCGCTTCCATCCCGCTCATCCATTGGATCGCTCCTCCCGCAGGTTCTGCGCCAGCAGGTCCATCGCCGCCATGCGCACCGCAACGCCCATCTCCACCTGCTCCTGGATGACCGAGCGGTTGATGTCGTCTGCAATCGTGCCGTCGATCTCCACGCCGCGATTCATCGGTCCCGGATGCATGACGATGGCATCCTCCTTCGCGTGGGCCAGTTTCTCGGCATCCAGCCCATACCGGTGGTAGTACTCCCGCTCCGACGGGATGAACCCGCCATCCATGCGCTCCTTCTGCAACCGCAGCATCATCACCACGTCGCAGCCCTCCAACCCCTTGGCCATGTCGTCATAGACCTCGACGCCCCAGTCCGCCGCGCCGGAGGGAATCAGCGTGGGCGGCCCGACGAGCCGCACCCGGTTCTCCATTTTCCCCAGAAGCAGGATGTTCGATCGCGCCACCCGGCTGTGCGCAATGTCGCCGCAGATGGCGATGTTGAGCCGGTGCAGCCGGCCCTTTGCCCGCCGGATGGTGAGCGCGTCCAGCAAGGCCTGCGTGGGGTGCTCGTGCCGCCCGTCGCCGGCATTCAGAACCGCGCAGGTCACCTTCTGCGCCAGCAGGTCGACCGCACCGGAATGCGGATGCCGCACCACCAGCAGATCGGGGTGCATCGCGTTCAGGGTCAACGCCGTGTCGATCAGCGTCTCGCCTTTCTTGATGGAACTCGCCTGCATCGCCATGTTCATTACATCCGCGCCGAGACGCTTGCCGGCCAGTTCGAAACTGGCCTGCGTCCGGGTGGAATTCTCGAAGAACATGTTGATCTGCGTGAGGCCCGCCAGCCGGTCCGAATGCTTCACGGCGCCCCTGCTCAGGTCCACATAGCTGTCCGCAAGATCCAGGACCGTCGCGATTTCGATTGGATGAAGCTGTTCGATCCCCAGAAGATGTCTGGCGCGGAATGTCATTGGCCCCTCCGATCTGCTGGGCCGCTTATACCAGAGCGCCACCGCCCCACAACGGGCCGCGCCCGCCCGTGGTGCCGCATGTCGCCGGATCTTTGTCTGCAAGCGTCTTGTTGGTGCCAAATACCCTCGCCGAAGGCACGCTCCGCAGGAGCGTTCATCGTCACAGGCCATTGTGCCGCTTTCCGATGGTCATTCGATCCGCTAGCAAGAGCGCATGGCCCAGGACCTCACCCCGGACGCAATGTTTGCCGCACTGGATTTCCAGATAGCGCTCGGGGCGGACCTGTGCATCGCGGAGGAGCCGCTGGACCGCTATGCGCTCTCTGCGGCGGAGGCCGAACGCAAGCGTGCCGCGGCCGAAGCACCAGCCCCATCTGCGCCCCCTCCACAGACGCGCCCGACTGTCGTTGTGCAGCCCGACGCCGACGCAATTGGCGAAGCGCGCGCCGCCGCCGAGGCGGCCGCGACACTGGACGACCTGCAGGCGGCGCTTGCCGCCTTCGAACATTGCGAACTCAAGAAGGCCGCCCGGACACTGGTCTTTTCGGATGGCCGGCCTGGTGCGCGGGTCATGATCATCGGCGAAGCGCCCGGCCGGGACGAGGATATGCAGGGCAAACCGTTCGTCGGCAGAGCCGGGAAACTGCTTGACCGGATGTTCGCCGCCATCGGCCTATCGCGAGCCTCGCCGGACCTCGACACGGCGCTCTACATCACCAACATCCTGCCCTGGCGGCCACCGCAGAATCGCGACCCAAATCCGGAAGAGATCGCCATGATGAAGCCCTTTGTCGAGCGGCACGTGGCACTCGCTGCGCCCGACCTGCTGGTGCTGATGGGAAATATCTCGTGCCAGGCCATGCTGGGCCGACGCGGCATCACCCGGCTGCGCGGCACCTGGGCCGAGGCCTGCGGCCTGCCGGCCTTGCCGATGTTCCACCCGGCCTACCTGCTGCGCAACCCCGCTGCCAAGCGGCAGGCCTGGGCAGATCTTCTGGATCTGCAGGCCCGCCTCGAGCCGCCAAATTAAGAGATGCCGATGAGCAAGATTGATGACACCAAGGCGTTCGTTCCCGTCCGTATCGCCGTGCTGACTGTTTCCGACACCCGCTCGCTCGCGGAGGACCGCTCCGGCGACGTTCTGGTCGAGCGGATCGAACGCGCCGGGCACGTGGTGGCCGAGCGAAAACTGGTTCAGGACGAACGCAACGAGATCGCGTCGCAGCTTTCAACGTGGTGCGACGATCCGGAGATCGATGTGGTCTTGTCCACCGGCGGCACCGGGCTCACCGGTCGGGACGTGACGGTCGAGGCGCATCGGGACGTGTATGAAAAGGAGATCGAGGCCTTTGCCATCGTCTTCACGATGGTCTCGATGAAAAAGATCGGCACCTCGGCCGTTCAGTCGCGGGCGACGGGGGGGGTCGCGCGCGGAACCTATCTCTTCGCGCTCCCCGGCAGTCCTGGCGCCTGCAAGGACGCCTGGGACGAGATCCTGGAGGCGCAGTTTGACTACCGCCACCGGCCCTGCAACTTCGTTGAGATCCTGCCCCGGCTCGAAGAACACCTGCGGCGGAAGTAAGAACGAGACTTTTTTCGACGGACTCGGCACAGTTGCACGTAACAAGCCTGTGGTTTTACCGCATTCCGGTTTCGGAATAGATTGTCCGTTGGCCGTACCAGCCGGAAAGGGCGCCTTGGATGCAGTTTCTTCGCAGATCCCTCACGGGGCTGTTCCTGCTGTCGATGACGGTCGGGCTGCTCGCCTATGGCGGGCGGATCTTTTACGAGGCCGTCCAGGAGCGGATGAACCGCGAAGTCGCGCAACGCCCCGCCAGCGAGCGGGTTCTGTCGGTCAATTCGGTGGAGGTCGTGGCCGAAGACGTGGTCCCGATCATGGTGGCCTTCGGGGAAATCCAGAGCCGGCGGACGCTCGAGGTTCGCGCCGGGGCTGGCGGGCGGATCGTCGAACTGTCGGACTCCATGGAATCCGGCGCGAGGGTCGAGGCCGGTGCGTTGTTGGCGCGAGTCGATCCCAACGATGCCGAAGCGGCGCTCGAGGTCGCCCGCACCGATGTCGCCGAGGCGGAGGCGGAATTACGGGACGCTCTGCGCAACCTGGCGCTGGTGCGGGACGAACTGGCGGCATCCCGGGCACAGGCCGACTTGCGCACACAGGCATTGAAGCGCCAGCAGGATCTGGCCGGCCGCGGTGTGGGCACTGAGGCGGCGATCGAGGAAGCAGCCCTTGCGGAGGCCAGCGCCAACCAGGCTGTCGTGAGTCGCCGCCTGTCCGAAGCGGACGCGGAGAATCGGCTGGACGTCGCCCGCAACGCGCTCGCCCGCGCGCGGATCGCCTTCGGCGAGGCACAGCGCGATCTGGAGGATACGGAGGTCCGCGCCGCATTTTCCGGCACGCTGGCCGATGTGTCTGTCGTCGAGGGCGGTCTCGTGACCCAGAACGAACGGCTCGCCACACTGATCGATCCGGAGTCATTGGAGGTCGCCTTTCGCGTTTCGACATCGCAATATGCCCGCCTTCTGAACGAGACCGGCCGACTGATCGGCGCGCCCGTGCGCGTCACGCTCGACGTGCTGGGGGTCGACCTCGAGGCATTCGGACTGGTCTCGCGCGTCGACGCCTCCGTGGGCGAGGGCCAGACCGGCCGTTTGCTGTTCGCCCGACTGGACCGTTTCGCCGGCTTCCGGCCCGGAGATTTCGTGACCGTTCACGTGGAGGAGCCGGAACTGAGCGATGTGGCGGTGCTGCCCGCGACAGCGCTCGACGCGGCCAATACACTTTTGGTCATAAACGAAGACGCGCGGTTGGAGACGGCCCGGGTGGATCTGCTGCGCAGGCAGGGGGACGACGTGATCGTCGCGGCGGCCGGATTGGAGGGCAGGCGCGTGGTGGCGGAACGCTCGCCGCTACTTGGTACGGGCATTCGCGTGAAGGACCTGTCGGCCGAGAAAATGGATGTCGCTGCCAGCGACGCGGCGGTCGAGCCCGAGGGGCAGATGATCACCCTGTCGCCGGATCGACGCGCCGCGCTGATTGCGGCGGTGGAGGCCAATGGCGCGATGCCGGCGGATGCCAAGGCGCGTATCCTCTCGCAACTTCAAGAGGAGCAGGTGCCGGCGCAGATGGTGGAGCGCATCGAGAGCCGGATGGGGGGCTGACCGCATGGACGATCACGTGCCCGCCCCATCCCATCCCGGCATTCTCTCCTATTTCACCCGGCACGGCACCGCGGCCAACCTGCTGCTCGTGGTGCTAGTCGTCGCCGGCCTTTTTGCCTTCCCGCGGATGCGGGCGCAGTACTTCCCCGACGTGGTCCTGGACAGCATCACCGTGTCCGTCACCTGGGACGGCGCCGGCGCCGAAGACGTGGACGCAGCCGTCGTCGAGCTTCTCGAACCGGCGTTGCTGGCCGTGGACGGGGTGGAAAGCTCGGAGTCCATCGCGCGAGAGGGTCGCGCGAGCATCGAACTGGAGTTCGAGCCCGGCTATGACATGGGGCGCGCCGCTGACGACGTGCAGCAGGCGGTCGATGCAATCACCAACCTCCCCGAAGACGTGGACGAACCCACGGTCCGCCGGGATGCCTGGCGCGACAGGGTGTCGGACGTGGTCATCTCAGGCCCCGTAAGCGTCGATCTGCTCGCGCGGTTTACCGATGAATTCGTCGCAAGGCTCTATGCCGAAGGCGTGACGCGAACCACCATCCGCGGTGTGGCCGCGCCGCAGGTCGTGGTGGAAGTCCCCACGCTTTCACTGGTGCGGCACAACGTGACCATGTCCGAAATCGCTGATGCCATTGCAGGCGAGGTGGACGCCGCGCCCGCCGGGGATGTGACCGGGGCCAATGCCCGCGTGCGTACCGGTAGCGAGAAACGGTCGGCGGAAGAGATTGCGGAGATCACCCTGCGCTCCAACCGCGACGGCACCCGGCTCACGATCGGAGACGTGGCACAGATCCGGGTTGAAGGGGTCAACCGCAACCGCAGCTATTTCGTCGGCAACGATCCGGCCGTTTCCTTGCGGGTGGACCGCTCGGCGCAGGGTGATGCGATCGAAATTCAAGAGATCGTGGAGCGCGTCGCGGCCGAGACGCTCGAAGGGTTGCCCGAGGGTGTCACCATCGACCTGATCCGCACGCGTTCGGAGCAGATCTCCAGCCGACTGAACGTCTTGTTCGAAAACGCGATCCTCGGCCTCGGCCTGGTCGTCGTTCTGCTGTTTCTGTTCCTCAATGCCCGCACCGCGCTTTGGGTGGCCGCGGGCATTCCGGTCGCCATGCTGATGGCGTTGTTTTTCATGTGGGTGGGTGGGCTGACGCTCAACATGATGTCGCTCTTTGCCTTGCTGCTGACGCTGGGCATCATCGTGGACGATGCCATCGTTGTGGGCGAGCACGCCGATTTTCGCGTGCGGCGGATGGGGGAGCACCCGGTTGCCGCCGCCGAGAACGCCGCCCGCCGGATGACCTCCCCGGTGTTTGCTGCGAGCCTTACCACAGTGATTGCCTTCGCCGGGCTCATGGCCATCGGCGGCCGGTTTGGCAACATGATCGCCGACATTCCCCTCACGGTGATCGTCGTTCTGATGGCCTCCCTGGTGGAGTGCTTCCTGATCCTGCCCAACCACCTCGCGCATTCGCTGCACGCGTCCTCGAAAAAAGAAGCGTGGTTCGATTGGCCGTCGCGGACGATGAACCGCGGTTTCGTCTGGTTTCGGCACACCGTTTTCCGCCGCCTGATGGCGCTGGTGATCTGGGCGCGCTACCCGGTTCTCGCCGGCCTTCTTTTGCTGCTGTCCGCTCAGGTCGTCCTGCTGGTGCGCGGCGATATGCAGTGGCGTTTCTTTTCTGCGCCGGAGGAGGGCTCCGTCTCCGGCAATTTCGCGATGGCGCCGGGGGCGACACGGGAGGATTCGCTGGAGCAAATGCGGGCGTTCCAGGTGGCGGTAGAGGCGCTTGGGGCGGAATACGAGGCAACATACGGCACCAACCCTGTAACCTACGCACTGGCCGAGATTGGCGGAAACACCGGGCGCGGCCTGGCCGGGACGGAGGGCAAGGACGAAGACCAGCTCGGCTCCATCGCCGTGGAACTGATCGATCCGGACCTGCGTCCCTATTCCAGCGCGGTGTTCGTCAGCGATCTGCAGGACCGCGTGGAGCGCCATCCGCTGGTCGAGACCATCAGCTTCCGCGGGTGGTATTCTGGGCCGGGTGGCGACGCGCTGGACGTGCAGTTCTACGGCGCAAGTCCCGCCATCCTCAAATCCGCCGCGGAGAAGCTGAAGCAGGAAGTCACGCAATTCAGCGAGGTTTCTGCGGTCGAGGACGATCTGGCCTATGACAAGGAGGAGCTGATCCTCGACCTGACCCCGCAAGGCGAGGCGCTCGGCTTCACCGTCGACGACCTGGGCCGGGTGATGCGGAACCGGCTGAACGGGATCGAGGCGGCCACCTATCCGCTGGGTCCACGCAGCGCCGAGATCAGGGTCGAACTGCCGGAGAGCGAGTTGACGGCAGATTTCCTGAGCCGTACCGAACTTCGCACGCCTGATGGCCAATATGTGCCCCTGGCCGACATCGTGGAGGTCAGCCGCCGGGACGGCTTCTCGACGATCCGGCGGGAGAACGGCATCCGTGTGGTCAGCGTCATGGGCGATATCGCGGATGACGACCCGGCACGCGCGCAAGAGATCGTGGAGGCGCTGCGCACCGATATCCTCCCGCGGATCGAGCGGGATTTCGGCGTCTCTCACCGTCTCTCCGGGCTGGCGGAGCAGGAGCGGGACTTCCTCAACGACGCGATGGTGGGCTTCGGCCTGTGCCTGATGGGTATCTACCTGACCCTCGCGTGGGTCTTCTCGAGCTGGACCCGGCCGCTTCTGATCATGGCGGTCATTCCGTTCGGACTGATCGGCACGATCTACGGTCATTCCGCCTGGCAATTGCCGCTGTCGATGTTCACCGTGGTCGGGTTGATCGGCATGTCGGGGATCATCATTAACGATTCCATCGTTCTGGTGACGACAGTCGACGACTACGAACGGGAGCGCGGGCTGATTCCGGCGATCATCGATGCTGCGGCCGACCGGCTCCGCCCGGTCCTGTTGACGACGATGACGACGGTGATCGGGCTGGCCCCCTTGCTTTATGAACCTTCGCGGCAGGCGCAATTTCTCAAGCCCACGGTCATCACGCTCGTCTACGGCCTGGGTTTTGGTGTCCTGCTGGTGCTACTCATCGTGCCGTCGCTGCTGGCCGTGCAGCGGGATGTGGCACGTCAGGTCGCGGCGACGCGGCGCGCCGTGCGCCAGCCCGGGCGGGCGCGGGCCGTGTCCTGGCCGACGCTCGCCGCGACCGTTGCTGTCGCGGTGCTGTTCGTCGCGACGATGGGGCACGCGCTGGTTGCGGGGGCGATCTGGCCTCCGCTGGGCGCTGCCCTGGGAATGGGGGCGGCGGGCATTGGCGGAGCGCTTGCGCTGTTCGTTCTCGGTGCGGTGGCAATCACGTTCGCCGCCTTCGTTATCGGCGCGCTTGTTCTGGCTCTGACAGGACGGAGGAAGTTTGCGGCGGAGACGCGAACCGGCGCGGCACAGCCTTGACCGGGCAGGGTGGCCTCAGTTGACGGAACAGCCCTGAATGTCCACGGCCTGACTGGCCCCGACCACGGTAAAACGCAGGCCACCTCGGTCCACCGCGAGCGGCTTGCCCGAGGGCGGCACCAGATCGGCCATGACCCGCAATGTGCGGCCCGAGCGCTGTGTGACCGGTTCGGACACCCAGATGCGGGGATCGTTCGTCTCAACCAGCGCGATCTCCTCGCCGCCCAGCCCCGGCATGGTGATCGTCGCCTGAAGTTGGACGCCGTCGGAAATCGGCTCGACGGCACAATCCACATCCGAGACGCCGGCCCTGCCCGAGGGCAGGGGGCGACTGGCGAGGGCCTGATGAATCCGCGGGTCGGATTGCCCTGACCCCGTCATATCGGCCCGGAACGTGAGGTTGGCGGGCATGCAAACCGTCTCGCAAACGCCAAGATCCATTGCGCCCCGCAAGTGGATCGGTGCGCCAGGAGTCTGCGGGACGAGTTCGATCGGCAGCACCAACTCGTGCTTGTACCCCACCGTCCGCAAGCCATTGACGCTGAAGATGTCCGGGCTCGGCCAGTGATAGATGACCCCGCGCAGGTTCTGGGAGCCTTTCCAGGAAAAGTTCGGGGGCACGCCGGTATCTCCGGGGGCGCGCCAGTACGTTTTCCAACCTGGAGCGAGCTGCAGCCGAAGCGCAGCCATGCGGTTTCCCGATTCGGTCGTCCAACCTTCGAGCACCTCGCCGGTGACCACACTGGAGGGCGGCCCGCTGCCGGCGCGCACGGCGTCCGGCACAAGCATGGCGACAAGGGCAACGAACAGGGCGGCAGGCGCCGAGAGAGAACGGGTCCGGGTCATCGCGGCAACTTTAGCCAGCGATGCGAAGGAGGGAAATCACATAGTGGCGACGGAATGCCTGCGCTACCTCACGTCCCCTTGTGCCTCATCGCGCGGCATCGCATTGTTCCCACAATGACTGAGAGCCAAATGGATCTTTCCGGCAAGCTTCTGATTGCCATGCCCGGCATGGGCGACCCCCGCTTCGATCGGTCGGTCGTCTTCATGTGTGCACATTCCGGAGACGGCGCTATGGGCCTGATCATCAACCAGCCGGCAGCGGACCTCGAGTTCGGGGACCTTCTGGAGCAGCTCGACATCGAGCCTCCCAGCCGCGACATGGCCACCCAGATCCATGTCGGCGGACCGGTGGAGCATGGACGGGGCTTCGTCCTCCATTCGTCGGAATACGATATCGAGGAGTCGACGCTGAGGGTCGACGAGAAATTCTCCATGACCGCGACGCTGGAGATCCTGGAGGACATGGCCCACCATCGCGGACCGAAGCAGGCACTGCTTGCGCTCGGCTATTCGGGGTGGGCGCCGGGGCAGTTGGAAAGCGAGATTTCCCACAACGGATGGCTCACCTGCGATGCGACGACGGACATCGTCTTTGCGCGGGACAACGCGCAGAAGTGGGAGATGGCCTTGGCGACGTTGGGGATCGGGCCGTTGACCCTGAGTGCGAGCGCGGGGCGCGCCTGAGGCTTTCGCCGCGCGGAATTGGGGTCGTGGCGTCCCTGGACGACGTCGGAAATTGGGTATTTTCGCCAACAAGAAGATTGGGTGCGCCTACTTCGCAGAGGTGGGCGCCGGTGGCCTACGGGTTCAGGGTCGCGGCGCGGCGGCGCGGGCCAGGCGGTCGTTGATTGCACGGCCGAGCCCGCGCTCCGGGATCGGGGAGACGGCGATCGGGCCGCGGCCGTCCATCCGGCGCAGGTAGGCGAAGAGATTTGAGGCCGCCTCCACCAGATCGCCGGAAGGCGAGAGGTTCAGATCAGCGTCCTTTACTGTCGGGCCGAAGCCGAGCAGGCGTTCACCAGGACGTGGAGCCGTCACATTGAGCCGGATCGGCGCATCCGGGGCGTAGTGCGATGCGAGTTGGCCGGGCGCGTTGGGCGTCTTGCCGGCGGGGGCGTGGGCGAGAGGCCGTCCAAGTGCCGCCTCGATGGACTCGGTCGGCAGCCCGCCCGGACGAAGGAGGCGGGGATGATCGAAACACCCGACAATGGTGGATTCGACCCCGACCTCTGTGCGTCCGCCATCGAGCACGGCTGCAATGCCCCCGCCGAGGCCTTCGAGGACGTGATCGGCCGTCGTGGGGCTGACTTTGCCGGACAGGTTTGCGGAGGGCGCAGCAACCGGTCCGCCGAAGGTCCGCAACAGCGGCTCGACCACCGTGCCGGCGGGCACGCGGATGCCCACGGTGCGGAGCCCGGCTGTCACCAGTTCCGAAAGGCCGGACCCCGCGCGCATCGGCACCACCAGGGTCAGCGGCCCGGGCCAGAAGGCGTTCGCAAGCGCAAGGGCGTCGGCATCGAAATCGCCGAGCCGTCGGGCGGCGTCCAGATCGGCGACGTGCACGATGAGCGGGTTGAATTGCGGGCGACCCTTGGCTGCGAAGATCTCGGCCACGGCCGTCCCCTGGCGCGCATCCGCGCCGAGGCCATAGACCGTCTCCGTCGGGAAGGCGACGAGCGCTCCCTGCCGCAATAGCGCCGCCGCCCGGTCTATTCCGGCGGCATCGGGGGCGAGACGTTCGGTGGCGGTTTGCATGGTCCCTGTTGACGCAGCGTCGGTATTGGTGCCGGGTACTTTGTTTATGAGCCACGGGTGATACGCTCGACGTTCGCCCGTGCCAAGGCCGTCTGCAAGGGAAACCGTCATGTCCTACCGCGCTCCTCTGTCCGACTTCGGCTTCCTGTTGTCTCACGTCGTCGGGTTCGACCGCGTTCAGAGCACGGAGCTCTTTTCAGAGGCGACCGAGGACATGACCACCGCGATTCTGGTGGAGGCCGGGAGGCTCTGCGAGGATGTGCTCGCCCCCGTGGACCGCGCGGGCGACACGGTGCCGGCCCGGCTCGACGGGGGGCAGGTGCACTCCTCACCAGGATTTGCGGAGGCTTATCGCGCGATTGCCAAGGGCGGTTGGATTTGCGTGGCGGCGCCGCCCGCCCATGGCGGCATGGGGCTGCCTCTGACGCTGCAAACCGCGATCAACGAGATGATGTCGGCGGCTTGTCTGTCCTTGCAGCTCAATCCAATGCTCACACAGGGGCAGATCGAAGCGCTGGAGGCGCATGCGAGCGAGGAGATCAAGGCGCTCTACCTGCCGAAACTCATTTCGGGCGAATGGACCGGCACGATGAACCTGACCGAATCCGGCGCGGGATCGGATGTGGGGGCGCTGGTGACGCGGGCGGAGCCGAACGAGGACGGGACCTACGCGATCATCGGGCAGAAGATCTACATCACCTGGGGGGATGCGGAGTTCGTGGACAACGTCTGCCATCTTGTGCTCGCGCGTTTGCCGGATTCGCCGCCCGGCACCAAGGGGATCAGCCTGTTTCTGGTGCCGCGGCATCTGCCGGATGCGACCGGCGTGCCGTGTGCGGTCAACAGCCTTCGCGTGGTCAGCCTTGAGCACAAGCTGGGCCTGCACGGCTCGCCCACCTGCGTGATGGAGTACGACCGTGCGACCGGTTGGCTCATAGGCGACGAGAACGGCGGGATGGCGGCGATGTTCACGATGATGAACAACGCGCGTCTCGGGGTCGGCTGCCAGGGGATTGGCATTGCCGAGGCCGCGACGCAGAAGGCGGTCGCATTCGCGCTTGAGCGCAAGCAGGGCAGGGTGGGCGGCACGGGGACAATCATCGAACACCCCGACGTCCGCCGTATGGTGGCGACGATGAAGGCCGAGACCTTTGCCGCGCGGGCGATCGCGTTGGCGAACGCAGTGGCGATCGACATGGCCCGCGCAACGGGTGAAGCAGAGTGGGCGGCGCGGGCAGCGTTGTTGACGCCGATCTCGAAGGCGCACGGGACGGATATCGGGCACGAGGTTGCGCAGATCGGCATCCAGGTGCATGGCGGCATGGGATACATCGAGGAAACCGGCGCCGCGCAACTCGCCCGTGACGTGCGGGTGACGCAGATTTACGAAGGCACCAACGGAATTCAGGCGATGGACCTCACGGGGCGGAAAATGGCGGACGGGGGACGCGCGGCACTGGCGTTGCTCGACGAGGTGACTGCGCAAGCCGAGAGCGCGCGGGTAAGCTTGCCCGCGATGTCCGGTCGGGTGGCGGACGCCGCACGGGCGGTCCGCGATCTGACCGAATGGCTTGTGCAGCAGGAGCTGCGGGACCGTTTCGCGGGGTGCACCGCTTACTTGCGCGCGCTGGCACGCGTTCTGGGCGCGCACTTCCATCTGGCGGCTGCCATCGCCGAGGGCGGAACGGGGCCGCGCACCCGGCTTGCCGCCTTTTTCGTAGCGCGGCTGCTGCCGGAACATGGGGCGCTGATTGCGCAGGTGAAGGCCGGTGCGGATGGGTTGTTCGACGTGACGGTCGAGGATTTGGAGACGACTTAAAGATGAATGCGCGAGCCCCACTGCCGATCCGTTATCCGTATGACACGCCGCCGGCGGACGGAGAGGCCATCGAAATCGCCGAGGGTGTGTTGTGGCTGCGTTTGCCACTGCCCATGGCATTGAACCACGTCAACATTTTCGCGCTTGACGATGGCGACGGCTGGACGGTCGTGGATACCGGGTTATCCACCCGGCGGACCCGCGAGATCTGGACCGCGCTGTTGGACTCCGGCCCGCTGTCCGGCAAGCCCGTGACCCGCGTGCTCTTGACCCATCACCACCCTGACCACGTCGGCCTCGCTGGGTGGTTCCAGTCACAGCATGGCACGGAACTGGTGGCGAGCCGCACCGCCTGGCTCTACTCCCGAATGCTGACACTCGACGTGCAGGAACAGTGGCCGCCGGAGACGCTGGCCTATTACCGAGCGGCCGGGATCGCGCCGGAGGTCTACACGCAGCGTGTCGCGGAACGGCCGTTCAACTTCGCCGATGTGGTCTGGCCGATGCCGCTGGGCTTTACGCGCATCGCGGAGGGGCAGACGATCCGCATCAGCGGGAGGGAGTGGGACGTGCGCATGGGCAACGGCCACGCCGCCGAACATGCGACCTTTTGGAGCCGCGACGATGCGTTGGTGCTGGGCGGCGACCAGCTTCTGCCGTCCATCTCGCCCAACCTCGGCGTCTACCCGACCGAGCCGGAGGCGGACCCGGTGGGCGAGTGGCTGGAAAGCTGCGAGCTGCTCGCTCGGCACGCGCGAGACGACCACTTCGTCCTGCCTGGTCACAAGCTGCCCTTTACCGGGCTTCCGGTTCGCATGCGGCAGTTGATCGATAACCACTCAACCGCCCTCGACCGGCTAATGGAGCACCTCGTCGAGCCGCGCACGGCGCACGAGTGTTTCCCGGCGCTTTACCGGCGGGAGATCGGGGCGGGAGAATACGTGCTCGCCCTTGTTGAATCGGTCGGCCACCTCAATCATCTGTACCAGACGGGCCGCATCACCCGCTGGCGCCGCGACGACGGCGCATGGCTTTGGCACCGATTGGACTGATACGGGAGTACGGGATGGCGAGCGACGAGACCCAAGAGCCGGAACCGGCTGCGCCCCGCGCCCACGCCGTTCACGCCGACCCCAACGCAAAGACGGTCGAATGCCAGCCGCTGCCGGACATGGTGCGCACGCCGCCGAGCCGGAAGAGCCCTGCGAAGTGGGCCTACGAGCGGCTGATCCTCTATATCAAGAACTTCGAGGAATTGCTGGATGGCGAGCACGAGGTGGCCATGGGATTCACTGGCGCGAGCGCGGGTGTGCTGCGGATCGAGGGGATCGGCTATTTCGATCCGGATATCGTGACCTTCTACGGGACCGACGCGGACACAGCTTATCCAGCATGTGAGCCAGCTTAACGTCATCCTCCGCGCTCTGCCGAAGCGTCCGGAGGCGCCGGCGCCGCGCCGTATCGGCTTCCGGCTCGCCGAAGGTCTGGCGGGGGACGAGCCTGAAGACACGAAGGCGTGATCACCCGTTGAGCCGCCGCGCATCGCCGCCCTTAACAGGCTTCCGCAAGTGGGCTAAGCAGGACGGGAGACAGGACAGCGAACAGGAGCCACCATCATGGCGGATAACGCGCACTCGCACGGCAATATGGATGTCAGCACGCAAGAGAAGACTTTCGACGGGTTCATCTACCTTGTAACCCGCGCGGCAATTGGGTGCGTTGTGCTCCTGCTCATTGCGGCGCTATTTGGCGCCTGAAACCGAGACTACAAGATTTGGAAGGTCGGATGAGAGCCATCCTACTGGCAGTGTTCCTGCCCTTGCTGCTAGGCGCCTGCACACCACAGGGCCCCTGGGCATCGGATCAGGACGTACAGGCGGCGGTCTACCGGGACGACGGTCCTCCGACGATCACGCTGTTCACCATGATCAACAACCGCTCCAACGAGGGCGCGCATAGCGGGCTTATGATCAGCGGCTCGCAGCGGATCATCTTCGATCCGGCGGGAAGCTTCCACCATCCGCATGCGCCGCAGCGGGCGGACGTTCACTACGGGATCACCGACAACCTGGCGGACTTCTACATCGACTACCACGCGCGGGACACCTACCACGTCGTCCGGCATGACGTGGTTGTCACGCCCGAACAGGCGGAGATCGCCCTGCAACGGGCGCAGGAATACGGCGCTGTGTCGAAAGCCTTCTGCACCACGTCCATCCACCGGATCATGCGCGGTGTTCCGGGCTTCGAGGATCTGCCCGCGTCGCCCTGGCCCAAGAAGACCATGCGCGCCTTCGACACGATTCCGGGCGTGCAGATCCGCCGGTACTATGACGACGGTCCCGATGACCGGTCCGACATGATCACGGACAGCCCGCGGATGCGCCAGGATATCCAGGTCGTGGCCGGGCCGGAGCCGTATGGGCGGCAGGCGATCGAGGAAGGGCAGGCCTACGTGGCCGCGGCCGCAGCCTCACCCAAATAGCGCCAAACACACGTAAAGGCTCGCCATCCCGCCGAGGATGGCGAGCAGAACGCTGCGTGTGAAATACCCGGTCAGTCCCGTCACCGCGGCCGCGATCAGGCGGGCCGGGTCCGGATCCCCGCCAGTGGCGGCCGGCCAGGCGACAAGTGGCGCGATGATGCCGGGGATCACCGCGACCGGCGTGTAGCGCAGGTGGCGGAGCACCCATTCCGGCAGCTTTCGTTCCCCGATCAGGCCGAGAAAAGAAAAGCGGATCAGGTAGGTGCCGATCCCGATCGCAATGATCAGCCCCCAGGTGGCGCCATAGGAGTAGCTCATCGGATGCCTCCCGGATACAGGCGTCGCTCCATCTCTGCCCCTGCCGCCAAAGCCGCCAGCGCCGCGACCATGAGGCCGAGGTTGTAGGGCAGACCGGCCAGCAGCAGCGAGAGAACGACGGAGACCAGCGCCGCAGTCAAATGCGCGACCGTCCTGAGCGCGGGCCCGATCAACGCGATGAAGGTGATGGGCAGCGCGAAATCCAGCGCGAACTCCTCCGGGATTCCACGCCCGACCAATGCGCCGATCAGCGTGAACGCGATCCAGACCGGGACGAGCGGGGTCGAGGCGCCCGCGAAGAACGCCAGCCGGTCCGTCAGCGTCATTTGCCGGTCGGCCTCGAACCGGGCGATGGAGAGGGCGTAGTTCTGGTCGAAGAGCGCGTAGCTAAGCAGCGCCCGTTGCCAGAACGGCGCGGCGCCAAAGTGGGGCGCCAGGGAGGCTGAGTACATCGCCATCCGCAAGTTGACGGCCAGAGACGACACTAGGATGACGATGGCGGGGGCGTTGTCCGACATGAGCTGTAGGGCGGTGAATTGCGCCGCGCCTGCGATGACGATCACGGAAAAGCCCATGATTTGAGCGAGATCTAGCCCAGCTTCGGTCGCCACAACACCGAACAGCAACGCGAATGGGGCGAGGACGAGCAAGAAGGGCGCGCCGCCCTTGAGCCCGTCGAAATATGCCGATTTGGGGTTTGTGATGGTCACTTGCGGCCTCTAGATTGCGCCTCATCGCGCATAGGCGATGCGGAGGGTGGATGCAATTGCACACGGGGCGTGCCTCTTGCGCTACCTTGAGGGACGCGGGGCGCAGGCAGAGAGGCGGCAGCGCCGGATGAAGATCGAGCATGGCTTTCCAGAGGGCCAACGGGGCGAAGTGGCCGCCCTCTTCTGGCAGGCGTTTTCCGGCAAGCTTGGCTGGTTGATGGCGCCGGAGGCTCGGGCCCTGGATTTCATCGAACGGGCATTGCGGCCGGAACATGCGCTCACGGCGTTCTCCGATACCGGCACCCTGCTGGGCGTTGTCGGCATCAAGACGTGGCGTGGCGGCTTGTTGACGGGTGATTTTCCGGATCTCGCCCGTGTATACGGGCGTCTCGGCGCGGTGTGGCGGGGGCCTCTGTTGGACCTGATGGACCGGCCTCTCGGCCATGGCCAGATGGTGATGGACGGTCTCTTTGTCGACCGCGCTGCGCGGGGCATGGGCGTTGGCACCGCTCTCATTGGCGCCATCATGGACGAAGCGCAGGCGCAGGGCATGAAGGAAGTGCGGCTGGACGTGATCGATACCAACCTGAGGGCGCGCGCGCTCTACGAACGGCACGGATTCACGCCGACTGGCCGAAAGGATACAGGGATTTTCAAGGTTCTTTTCGGTTACCACCACGCCACGACGATGAGCCGCCTGGTCGACAGGCGGTAGCCGTCAGTCGAACGTGCCGGATACGCGCCCGATCAGCATGAAGGCGCGGGCGCTGCGGGTGTCGGCGAACGTGATGATGTCCGCGTCGCTGGCCTCCTTCTCGAAGGTGGCGAAGGTGGAATCGAAGCGGCGGAGGAAGTGGTGGGCGCAATCGCGAAAGACCGTGTCCTGCCGCATCCGGCCGGCGGTCAGCGCAAGGCTCGACCGGTCGCGGATGCCCCCAAGCGGGGCAATGGCCCGCCCCCGCTCGCCGGCGGCGAACTTGCGCCAGATCTCCGGGCGGGCCCGGTCCGGCTCGAGATCGTCCATGTAGATGCCGTCCTCCGCCAGCAGGGTCAGAAGATCTTGTGCGGAGCGCACCAAGGCCCCGGCCATCGGGTCCTTCAGTGCCAACCGCAGGGCGCGGAACCCGTCCCTGTCGCGGACGTCCTCGGGGAAATCCAGCGCCTTCACGAAGTCTTCCGAGGAAAGCGGCGCTGTCGCATCCTGCGTTTCGGTGTCGAGCGCCAGCGAGGGTTGTTCCGTTCGGGCCGCGGCGGCTGGTTTCGGGCCGCGCAACGCCGGACGAAGCGCGGCGGTCTCGTTGGCCTGTGCAGTCATGCGGGCGTTCACAGAGGTCAGGTGGGCCAGCGCCGCCTCGGTCTTCTTCTGGGCGCGGGCGATCTCGTCGAGTTTTTGCTCCAGCGGCGGCCGGATTCCGTCAGGGCGCGCGCCCGTCTGGTTCATGTAGGCCGCGCGCATCGCATCGACGGACTCCTGCAGGTGGCTGCTTTCCTCCCGCATCAGCTTGGCATTCTTCGCCGCGGTCGTGGCCACCCATATCAGGGCCACCGGCATGAACACGGCAAACAGCGTCATCAGGAACAGAGCGGGGTCGAATCCCGGAACCTCCGCCCCTGCCGGGCGCGGCAGCACCATGAAGAACACGCCGGCTCCGAAGAGCCACAGCGCGCTCAGAACGAGCGCGACGATGTCCTCGGCCGCCAGACCGCCGAACGGGCCGGTCCGCCCGGTGTCTTCGAGATGTCGTCCCTTCCAGATCATGGGCGGCTGCAGTCCGACTCAGACGTACTTTATGCTCAGAACCTCATAGCTCTTTTCGCCACCTGGTGTGCGAACTTCTATGCTGTCCCCCTCTTCCTTGCCGATCAGGGCCCGCGCGATGGGCGACTTGATGTTCAGCAGGCCCTTTTCCAGATCGGCCTCGGGCTCACCCACAATCTGGTAGGTCTTCTCCTCGTCGGTGTCCTCATCCACGATCGTGACGGTGGCGCCGAATTTGATCGGTCCGGAAAGGGTGCTCGGGTCGATGACGTTGGCCAGCGAGATGAAGCTTTCGAGTTCCTTGATCCGGCCTTCCACGAAGCTCTGCTTCTCGCGGGCGGAGTGGTACTCGGCATTTTCCGACAGATCGCCATGTTCCCGCGCCTCGGCAATCGCCTTGATGATGGCGGGGCGGTCGACGGTCTTCAGGGTTTTCAGTTCTTTATCCAGCGCGGTGTAGCCCGCGCGGGTCATCGGTATCTTTTCCATGTCTTCCCTGCACGGTTGAATTGTCGGGATTGGGTTGAACGCCCTTAACTCAAGCAGGGCCGTCAATGTCAAGTGGTCGCACCTTGCCCGAATGTCCGGCCTTACGGGGCTGGTGACTTTGCCGCTCTGCAGCATTGCCATTGACGGTCCAGTTTTCTGTCCGGTAGGCATGTCGGAGGCCAATTTTTGACCGCGCCGGTATGGGAGGCAGCACCGCCATGAGCGAAATCGAACGCGAAGCGATGGATTGCGATGTCGTCATCGTGGGGGCCGGTCCGTCCGGACTGTCGGCGGCGATCCGGCTGAAGCAGCTCGACCCGGACCTGAATGTCGTGGTCCTTGAAAAGGGCTCGGAGGTGGGTGCCCACATCCTGTCGGGCGCGGTTATGGACCCCGGCGGGCTCGACACCCTGATCCCGGACTGGCGAGAGAAGGGCGCGCCGATCACGACGAAGGTCCAGCGCGACGAGTTCTTCGTGCTGGGGGAGGGCGGCGGTATCAGGCTGCCCAACGCCATGATGCCGAAGCTGATGAACAATCATCATTGCTACATCGTCAGCCTTGGCAACGTCTGCCGTTGGATGGCAGAGCAGGCCGAGGCGCTCGGCGTGGAGATATTCCCCGGAATGTCGTGCTCCGAACTGGTCTACGGCGAGAACGGCGAGGTGAAGGGCGTCGTCGCGGGCGAGTTCGGCAAGAACACCGACGGGACGCCCGGCCCGGGCTACGAACCCGGCATGGTGCTCAACGGCAAGTACGTGTTAATTTCCGAAGGCGTGCGTGGCTCGCTCGCAAAGCAGCTCATCAGCCGGTTCGACCTCGACAAGAACAGCGACGTTCAGAAGTTCGGTCTGGGGATGAAGGAACTGTGGGAGATCGACCCGGCCAAGCACCGTGAGGGAACAGTGACCCACACGATGGGCTGGCCGCTCGGCTCGAACGCGGGCGGGGGGTCCTTCATCTATCATATGGAGAACAATCAGGTCTGCGTCGGCTTCGTGGTGCACCTGAACTACGCCAACCCGTATCTGTTTCCGTACATGGAATTCCAGCGGTTCAAGCATCACCCGATGGTGGCGGAACTGCTGAAGGGCGGCAAACGCGTGGCCTACGGTGCGCGGGCGATTTCCGAGGGCGGGTTTCAGTCGATCCCCAAGACGGCCTTTCCGGGTGGGGTATTGCTGGGCTGTTCGGCGGGGCTCATCAACGTGCCCCGGATCAAGGGCATCCACAACGCAATGCACTCCGGTATCGCCGCAGCGGAGGCCGCCCACGCTGCGATGTCGGCGGGCCGGGAGGGCGACGAACTGACCGACTACGATGCGGCCCTGCGCACCGGCCCCGTGGGGAAGGATCTCAAGCCGGTCCGCAACGTGAAACCGCTCTGGTCGAAGTACGGCCTCGTCGGGGGGCTGACGCTCGGTGGGCTGGACATGTTGCTTGGCTCCAAGATCGGCTGGAATCCGTTCGGCACGATGAAACACGGCAAGACGGATGCGGAGGCCACCGGCGAAGCGGCGAAGTTCAAGCCGATCGACTATCCCAAGCCCGACGGTGTGCTTTCGTTCGACCGGCTGACGAACGTCAGCTTTTCCTTCACCAATCACGAGGAAAGCCAGCCCTGCCACCTGAAGCTGGCCGATCCGGACGTGCCAGTGCAGGTCAACCTACCGAAGTTCGCCGGCCCGTCCGCGCGATATTGCCCGGCTGGTGTCTACGAGTTTGTCGAGGAGGAGGGGACGGCTCCGCGCTTCGTCATCAACTTCCAGAACTGCGTGCACTGCAAGACCTGCGATATCAAGGACCCGAGCCAGAACATCAACTGGACGGTGCCGCAGGGCGGTGACGGGCCGAACTACCCCAACATGTGATCCCGGGTGGGGCGCGGCGCGCATCCGCGCCCCGCTCACATTGTCGTCACGCGGGGCAAATCCGGGCCGGTCGGCACGCAGCGTTGTTGTTTCGAGCGCCCGCTGGCGCTACATTTGGATGCATTCATCGATTACGAGGCCGCCTTTGTCCCTGTTCCGCCCCGCCATCCTGTCTCTCGCGCTGAGCTTGACATTGGTGCCGCCCGCCACCGCCGCCGACGCGCCCTTGAGCAACGGCCTTGCTGGCGCCTATCTGGCCGCGCGTCATGCCAGTTACTACAGCGACTATCGCGCGGCGTCTGATTACTACTCCCGAACGCTGGCCCGCGACCCCGGTAATCCCGGTTTGCAGGAAAACCTGGTGATGGCCTTCGTCGGCCTGGGGGACGTGGACTCCGCCGTGCCCATTGCGCAGAAGATGCGCGAGCAGAAGACGTTCAGCCAGATGTCCAACATGGTCGTGATGGTGGATATGCTGGCCAATGAGCGCTACGGCGAGGTGGTCAAAGGCCTCCCCGAGGACCTCTCGGTTGGCCCCCTGGTGGACGGCCTGGTCGCAGCCTGGAGCCTCCTTGGCGAAGGTGAGGCGGAGGCGGCCATGGCAGCCTTCGACGCGGCCTCCGAGAACACCGGCCTCTCCGGCTTTGCGATGTATCACAAAGCGCTGGCCCTCGCGTTTGCGGGCGATTTCGAAGCCGCCGAGAAGATCTTTTCCGGCGAGGAGAACGGCCCCCTGCCACTGACCCGGCGCAGCGCGATGGCCCATGCGCAGGTCCTGAGCCAGCTCGGCCGCCACGATGCCGCGCTCGAACTGATTGAAATGGGCTGGGGCAACGATCTGGACCCGGGCCTCGAGGACCTGGTGACACGCCTGGAAGCCGGGGAAACCATTCCCTTTACCCAGGTCCGCGGCATCCGCGACGGGCTTGCGGAGGTGTTCTACACCGTGGCCGGTGCTTTGGAAGGCGAGGCGGCGGACGCCTACACGCTGCTCTATGCGCGGGTCGCCGAGTATCTCAACCCGGACCACGTCGACGCCATCCTGCTGAGCGCGAACCTTCTGGAGGCGCAGGACAGGTTCGAGCTTGCCACCGAAACCTACAACCGCGTCCCAAGGGATCATGCCGGGTTCCACGTGGCCGAGATTGGTCGGGCGGACGCGCTGCATAAGTCGGGTCGCACCGATGCGGCGATTGAGGTGCTGCAGCAACTCGCGGAAACCCACGGCAATCTGCCGATCGTGCAGGTCACGCTGGGAGACATGTTGCGCGGGGAAGAGCGTTACGACGAAGCCGGCGCCGCATACGACGCCGCCATCGCACTCTTCGATGAGGACGAGCCGGGACAGTGGATCGTCTATTATGCTCGCGGCATCACGAATGAACGCGGCAAGCGTTGGCAGGAGGCGGAGGCCGACTTCCGCAAGGCGCTGGACCTGAACCCAGGGCAGCCGCAGGTGCTCAACTACCTTGGCTACTCTTTCCTGGAGATGGATACGAACCTGGATGAGGCGCTGGACATGATCCAGCAGGCCGTGGCGGCTCAGCCGGGAAGCGGATACATCACGGACTCGCTGGGCTGGGCGTACTACCGCATGGGCCAGTACGACGAAGCCGTGATCGAACTCGAACGCGCTGCCGAACTGATGGCGACGGACCCGGTGGTCAACGACCACCTGGGTGACGCTTACTGGGCTGTTGGGCGGCGCATCGAGGCGGAGTTCCAGTGGCACCGGGCGCTGTCCTTCGGGCCGGAGCCGGAAGAGGCCGAACGCATCCGCCGCAAGCTCGATGTCGGTCTGGATGCCGTACTCGCGGACGAAGGCGCGGAGCCGCTGGCAGTCGCCAACGATGGTGGTTGAGGAATTCGCCCCGGCAAAGGTCAACCTGACACTCCATGTCACCGGCCGGCGGCGCGACGGCTACCACCTTCTCGACAGCCTCGTCGTGTTCGCCGACGTCGGAGACCGGATCATCGCCGAACGGGCTCCGGAGCCCTCCTTCCGCGTGACCGGCCCGCGGTCGGCCGGCGTGCCGACGGACGGCTCCAACCTCGTTCTCCGCGCGGCCGCAGTGTTCGGTGCGGCGGCGGTGGCCCTCACCCTTGAAAAGACATTGCCAAGCGCCTCCGGCATCGGAGGCGGCTCGGCTGACGCGGCCGCGACCCTGAGAGCGCTCGCCCGCCTCTACGCGACAGAAATGCCGGCGTTGGAAAAGACCCTCGAACTCGGCGCGGACGTTCCGGTTTGCATTGACCGTCGCCCGGTTCGGATGACGGGCATCGGCGAGGAACTCACCCCCTTGCCGCCGCTGTCGCCCCTGCCGGCTGTCCTTGTCAATCCCGGCGTCGCGGTGGCGACGCCCTTGGTCTTCAAGAGCCTGTCGCACACCGGCAACCGCCCGATGCCGGAGGTGCCACCCGGAGGGTCCACGGTGCAAGAGGTGGCTGGCTGGCTCGCCCGACAGCGAAACGACCTGGAATCGCCCGCCTGCATGTTGGAGCCGACGATTTCCGACGCTTTGCGCGTGGTGCGGGCGCAACCCGAGTGTCTCCTGTCCCGCATGTCCGGGTCCGGCGCGACCTGCTTCGGTCTGTTTCCGGATGAGCAAGCGGCACACCAGGCTGCACACGCGATCACCCGCACCCATCCGAACTGGTGGGTGACGCCGACGATCCTCGCCTGACCTGAAACTTCTTGTGTCGAAAAATATCCCCGCCGGAGGCACGCCCCGTCAGGGGCGTTATCAATGCGCCCGAGCCACAACGAAATCCGCCAGATCATCAAGCATGTCCTTGATCTCGCCCGCCGGGAATGCTTGCAGCGCGCCTTTCGCCCGTCCGGCCCACATAAGCGCATCTGTGCGAGTGGCCTCCATCGCACCGTGGCGGTGCAGAAGGCCGAGCGCCTGATCCAGATCGCCCTCTTCCTGCCGGCCCTTTTCGATGACTCGTTGCCAGAACGCACGTTCCTCGTCGTTCGCTTGGGCCACCGCCTTGATGACCGGGAGCGTCAGCTTCCGCTCGCGGAAATCGTCGCCCACGTTCTTTCCCGTCGCACCGGCGTCGCCGTCGTAGTCCAGCAGATCGTCGACAATCTGGAAGCTGATGCCCAAGGCGTCGCCATAGTCCCGCAACGCCGCCACCTGTTCCTCCGACGCGCCCGCAACGACGCCTCCCACCTCGCAGGCCGCGGCGAAGAGCGCGGCCGTCTTGCCGCGGATCACCTGCAGATAAATGGCCTCGTCTGTGGCGAGGTTCTGCGCAGCGGTCAACTGAAGCACCTCGCCTTCGGCGATGGTGGCGGAGGCATCGGCGAGAATGTCCATCACCCGCAGGCTATCGGTCTCCACCATGATCTGGAACGAGCGCGCAAAGAGATAGTCGCCGACCAGCACCGAGGATTTGTTGTCCCACAGCAGGTTTGCCGTCGCCCGGCCGCGCCGCTGCGCGCTTTCGTCCACGACGTCGTCGTGCAGCAAGGTCGCCGTGTGGATGAACTCCACGGTCGCCGCCAGTTTGACGTGGTTCACGCCGCTGTAGCCGCACATCCGGGCCGCGGCGAGTGTGAGCATGGGCCGAAGGCGCTTGCCCCCGGCCTCTACCAGATGCGCGGTAACTTCGGGGATCCGTGGGGCATGCTCGGAGGCCATGCGGTCTCGGATCAGGTGGTTCACCTGATCCATTTCGCCGGCCAGCAAGCGCGCCAGACGGTCGTGCGGTCTATCGGAAGGTTGGTCCAGGCTCATCACGCTCTCGTCACCCCATCTCGACAGCCCGGGTGGGGTCTGCTTACGTCTATGTCATGAAAGAGGTTTTACGCACCAACGACCCGACGGTCATCGCTTTCGCGAAATCCCTCCTTGCGGGGGAGGATATAGACTGCTTCGAAATGGACGTCCATATGAGCGTCCTCGAAGGCTCCATCGGTGTCTTGCCGCGCCGGCTCATGGTGCGGGACGCCGACCTGTTCCTCGCCCGGACAGCCCTTCGGGACAACGATCTGGATGTGACCGAGGACGACTGACGTGAACGACGGCCTGACGCGGGATGCCTATCTTGGGGGGCGCCTTACGCTCTGGCAACCTGCGCGCGGCTACAGAGCTGGGATTGACCCGGTGCTCCTCGCCGCCGCATGTCCGGCAGGTCCCGGAGAGAGTGTTTTGGAGCTTGGCTGCGGCGTCGGTACGGCTGCGCTCTGCCTTGCGGTACGGGTCGAGGGGCTTCGGATTGTCGGTCTGGAACGCCAGCCGGACATTGCCGAGATCGCCCGGCGCAATGCTATAGACTGCGACCTGCCTCTGGAGGTCATTACCTGCGACCTGCAGGCGGCGCCGCCACATGTCCGCCAGCGCAGCTTCGATCACGTCATTGCCAACCCGCCCTATTTCCGCCGCGATGAGTCCCACGCGTCCGGCCACGCGCAACGCGAAGCGGCCATGGGGGAAGAAACCCCGTTGTCGGCCTGGCTTTCGGTCGCCTCCCGCCGCCTTGCCCCGAGGGGGTGGCTGACGCTGATCCACAGGGCGGAGCGGCTTTCGGACATCCTTGGCGGGCTGGCGGGGCTCGGGTCCGTCGAGGTTCAGCCGCTCGCGCCGAGAGAGGGCCGGGAGGCGCGTCTGGTCATCGTTCGCGCGCGCAAGGGTGGGCGCGCGCCGCTGCGGCTCCACGCGCCGCTCGTGCTGCACAAGGGGTCACATCACGTGACCGACGGCGATGACTATACCCCCGCGGTATCGGCTGTTCTGCGGCAAGCAATTGCCCTTCCCGGCTTCGGGGCGGCGCCATATAAGGCTGACACCAAACCCTTTAAAGGCCTGATGTAAAATTATTGCGCGGGCTACCGGTTCAACGTGACAACCGCGAAAAATCATGGTGCACTTGAGTCGTTGACAAGCTTTAGAGGAGAGATCGACCATGTCAGAGTCCCCCCGTGTTGAGGAACTCCGCAAGAAGCACGCGGCTCTTTCGGCCAAGGTGGAAGAAGTTCAACAGGCTCCAGGCTCCGACGATTTCGAGATCGTAGAACTCAAGAAGCAGAAACTCCGAATTAAGGAAGAGATCACGCGCCTGACGGCGATGAACTGATCCTTCCGGCGCGACGGCTGGCCCACGCGGCCAGCACCGCGCCACCGGTAATAAGCGCCGCCGCCAGACCAAGTCTCGGCGTCGGCGCGGCCAGACCGGCGAGAACCAGCGCAAGCGTCGAAAGCAGTGGCGCCGCGTAGCTCGCGACCCCCAGAAGCTGGATGTCTCCCCGCTTCACCCCGATATCCCACACATAGAACGCCAGCCCCACAGGCCCGACGCCGAGAGCGAGGACGCTCGCCCATGCGAGACCGGAGGTGGGGAGCACCGTATCCTCCAAGGCGACATGCGCAATCGCGGAGAGGACGGCCGTGGCAATGCAGAAGACTGCGACCGCCTCGGTCGGCGCATGGGCAAGCCGGCGCGATATCACCGAATAGCTTGACCAGAACACCGCGCAGACGAGCGCCAGGGCGTAGCCGGGCAGGGCGCCTCCGGTTAGTTGCGCGCCATCGCCGAGAATGATGAGCGCGGCCCCTGCGAACCCCATCGCAGCCCCCAACAAGTGGCCGGCGCCGAGGCGCTCGCCTGGAAGAAGGCTGGACAGCAGAACGATGACAAGCGGCCAGAGATAGGCGATCAGTCCTGCCTGAGCCGGCGGTGCGAGACGAAGCGCCGAGAAGTAGAAGAAATGATAGCCGAACAGCCCGACGGTGCCGAAGGCATAAACCGACCAAGCCACCCCTCGCAGCCGGTGAAGCCCGCCTGTGGCGAGCGCCCAGACCAGGCCAAGCGCACCGCCAACGGCAAAGCTCATTGCCGTCAGTTGCAATGGCGGCACCGGTGCGCTGCCCACTGTGAAGAGCGCAAGCAACGCCCAGAGAAGGACTGCGATGAAACCGACGGCGGTGGCTTTCGTGCGTGTCATCCGGCCCCTCTGCGAGATGCGGAGGGTGCGGTCAAGTGCGACCGTCCGAAAAACGGAAGCCGCCCCCGCCACGTCGGTGGCGGGGGCGGTTCGGTGCAATGCAGGGAGCGTCAGACGAAGAACTGACCGCCGTTCGCCGAAATCGTCGAACCGGTGATGAAGCCCGCGTCATCGGAGGCGAGGAACGTCACGCAGCGGGCGATCTCGTCCACTTCACCGAGGCGGCCGACGGGGATCTGCGAGATAATCGACTCGCGCACCTTCTCCGGCACGGCCATCACCATTTCGGTCGCGATGTAGCCCGGGCAGACGGCATTGGCCGTGATGTTGGCCCGTGCGCCCTCCTGGGCCAGCGACTTGATGATCCCAAGGTCGCCCGCCTTCGTCGCGGCGTAGTTCACTTGGGCGAACTGACCCTTCTGTCCATTCAGCGAGGATATCACGATGATCCGGCCGAACTTCCGCTCCCGCAGGCCGGGCCAGACGGGGTGAACGGTGTTGAAGACGCCGGACAGGTTGACGTCGATGACTTCTTTCCACTGGTCCGGCGTCATCTTGTGAAACGGCGCGTCGCGGGTGATCCCGGCATTGGCGACGACGACCTCGATCGGGCCGAGGTCGGACTCGACTTGCGCGAGGCCGGCCTTGGACGCTTCGTAGTCCGCGACGTTCCACTTGTATGTCTTGATTCCGGTCTCGTCCGTGAACTTGGCGGCGGCCTCCTCATTTCCGCCGAAGTTCGCAGCGACCTCGTATCCGGCCGCCTTGAGACTTTTTGAAATGGCGGCGCCAATGCCGCGCGTCCCCCCCGTGACGATTGCAACTCTACCCATTTTTCTCCTCCAAGTTCGCGTAATGCCTTGCAATACTCTTAATCAGAACGCAGCGCATAGAGCAACAATATTGCGCAGTTCTGTTTTTCCAAGGATGTTCGTGTCGCTGCGCCGTTGAGAAGGGCGCCACATGGGCGCCCTCCAGACTCTTTTCCGCTGACAGTATCAGGGACGTTCGAGGCACATGGCGATGCCCATGCCGCCACCGATGCACAGCGTGGCCAGGCCCTTCTTCGCGTCACGCCGCTTCATTTCGTAGAGCAGAGTGTTCAGGACGCGGGCGCCGGAGGCACCGATCGGGTGGCCAAGGGCGATGGCGCCGCCATTCACATTGACGATGGATGTATCCCACCCGAGGTCCTTGTTCACGGCCAGGGCCTGGGCTGCGAAGGCCTCGTTGGCTTCCACAAGATCGAGGTCGTCGATCGTCCAGCCTGCCTTTTCGAGCGCCCTGCGGGACGCCGGAATCGGCCCCGTGCCCATGATCGCCGGGTCTACGCCGCAGCTCGCCCAGGAGACGATCCGGGCAAGAGGCTCGATACCGCGCTTGCCGGCCTCTTCCTCGCTCATCAGCAGAACGGCTGCCGCACCGTCGTTGATGCCCGAGGCGTTGCCGGCGGTCACCGTGCCATTCTTGTCGAAGGCCGGCCGCAGCTTCTGCATCCCTTCAAGCGTGGCGCCCTTGCGGATGTACTCGTCGTCCTCGACCACGATGTCGCCCTTGCGGGTCTTCACAGTGAAGGGGATGATCTCGTCCTTGAACTTGCCGGCGTTCTGGGCGTCCTCCGCCTTGTTCTGGCTGCGGAACGCGAACTCGTCCTGCTCGTCGCGGGTGATTTGCCACTTCTCGGCGACGTTCTCGGCGGTCTGGCCCATGTGATAGCCGTGGAAGGCGTCGAGCAGACCGTCGCGGAGCATCGTGTCCTGCATCTTCAGGTCGCCCATCTTCTGCCCGCTGCGCAGGTAGGCCACGTGCGGCGCCATGGACATGCTCTCCTGCCCGCCGGCTGCAACGATGGCGGCATCTCCCAGCATGATGTGCTGCGCGCCGAGAGCAACGCTGCGCAAGCCGGAGCCGCACAACTGGTTGATGTTCCAGCCCGGCGATTCGACGGGGAAGCCCGCGTTGATATGGGCCTGGCGGGCCGGGTTCTGACCCTGTCCGGCGACAAGGATCTGACCCAGGATCGTTTCGGATACTTCCGATGGGTCGACGCCTGCGCGCTCCACAACACCCTTCAGCACGGCTGCGCCGAGATCGTGGGCCGGTGTATTCGCGAAGGATCCGAGGAAACTGCCGACGGCTGTGCGGCCGGCCGATGCGATAACGACGTTTGTCATGATGGCTCCCTATTAAGTCATTAAGCCCTCAGTTGAGGGGTCTGCCTCCCAGACTGCAAACTTTCTCCCCCCAAGGCTACCGACTTGGTACGGGTGACGCCGGGTCAATAGCAACTGACAGGGTGTCCCACCCACGTCGCAAGGGCTCAGGGGGGCGGATTCGGGCTGATTTCGCGTTCAGTGGAGTACCTGAGCGGCCTCAACGAATCGGAAAACCCAGCGGCGGACACGACGTTGGTTCGCTTTCGTTGGAGGGGGCGCATGTGCTCGGCGCGCTCCGCCGATATGGCGACGTGCCGGCATCTTCCTTCGCGGCCGGGCCACAAATCCATGGCTCACGGACCGGTGCAGACGGGCGCTCCCTTGCCTAACCGGCCGCCCGCAGAGATGGCGGGAACTCGGGCCAGCAGGGGCGGGTGGTGGGTGCCCCGTAGTAGAAGCCTTGCATGCAATCCACGCCGAGGGCGGTGAGCATCCGTGCGTCTTGCTCGCTTTCCACGGCTTCAGCCACTGTCAACATCTCGAACTGCTGCGCGATCAGCACCAGCGCCTTGGTCAGAACCCGGTTGTCCGGATTCTGGTTGATGCCGGTGACGAATTGGCCGGCGATCTTCAGGATGTCGAAATCGAGGTCTCTCAGGTATCGGAACGCAGTATAGCCCGCGCCGAAGTCATCCAGGGCGAAGGAGATGCCACAGGCCCGCAACCGCTCCATGAACACCATCGTCTTGTCCGGCACGACCATGGCGGAGGATTCGGTGATTTCGATGATGAGCCTCTCCGCGACGGTCTCATCGACCGAAAGGCCGGCCTCCAACGTCTCCATCCAACGAGGATAGCCAATCGAGCGCGCCGACATGTTGACCGACAGGCGCAGCGCGGGCGCGCGGGCGAGAGCGGCAAGGCCCATCTCCAGGGACAAGCAATCCAGACTGCGCCCGGTCTCGCTGGTTTCGCACGCCTCGATGAAGTCTTTCGCCGGAATGATCCGGCCCGTGTCGTCGACCACCCGGATCAACCCCTCGTAGAAGGCCGTGTGGGTCGGCCGCCGCGAATCGACCACCGGCTGGTAGGCCAGCAGCACGTCCTTGCGGTCCAAAGCGCGGCGCACCATGCCGAAGATGCTCCGACCCCTCAGCGAAACGGCCTCCCGCAAGGGATTGCCCGCGGGCGCTAGGTCCAGGTCGGTGTGATGTTCCATGTCGTGCCCGCGCTGCCTGACGAATTCCGCAATAATCACGGCCATCTAAGTCCCGGCCCGTGAAGAACTGGTAAAGCGTCGCGCACTGAGGCAGCTTGCGGCCCGTAGCAGTCGGCTGACGGAGGCGAGACGATGGGTGAACGGTGCGGATGGGTGGGGCAGGATCCGCTCTACATTGCTTATCATGATACCGAGTGGGGGGTGCCGGAGTACGACTCGCGCGCGCTTTGGGAAAAGCTGGTGCTCGATGGATTTCAGGCCGGTCTGTCCTGGCTCACGATTCTCAAGAAGCGCGAGAATTTCCGGGCGGCATTTGCCGGCTTCGACCCCGAGATCGTTGCCGGGTGGGGGGAGGCAGACGTCACGCGCCTCTTGGGAGACGCCGGCATCGTGCGCCACCGCGGCAAGATCGAATCGACGATCGGCAACGCGCGGGCCTACCTCGAGATCGAATCACGGGAAGGATTCACCGCCTTCCTATGGGACAGGGTGGGGGGCAGCCCGATTCAGAACGGCTTTGCAACGCTCGAAGAGGTGCCTGCGGAAACGGACCTGTCCCGCCGGATTTCGAAGGACCTGAAGGCGCGGGGTTTTCGCTTCTGCGGGCCGACAATCGTCTATGCGTTCATGCAGGCCACGGGCATGGTGAACGACCACCTCATAGGTTGTGCGCGCCATGCGGACGTCGCAGCCCTTAGCCGATAATCCGTCCCCCTTGCGATGCGCCCCGTACCGGCCATATATGCGGGAAAGAAAATATAAGGCCTACCCGATGCTTCTGACTGTTCTGAACCCCTTCGCGGCAAAAGCCACGCACGTGGACGGTGAAACAGCCATTTCGATGGTCGAATCCGAAAACGCCGTGCTGGTTGATGTCCGGGATGCATCGGAACTGGATGGCGGCCAGAAGGCACAGGGTGCGATCAATATCCCGCTTGCGGCGCTCAACCATCGCGCGAACCCGCGCGATCCGGCGTGCGATCCAGCCCTGCGTAGGGATCGCCCCATCGTGCTTTATTGCGCGACGGGCGCGCGGTCCGGAATGGCGGGCAAGGTGATGCGCGCCCTTGGCTATGAAAAGGTCTATGACATGGGCCCGTTGGGCGCCTGGGCGAACGCCGGGGGGATGGTCGTCGGCTGACGGGGCGACAGTATCCCGCTTACCCGTAAGCGCTTGACGGTACTGCGGGACGTCCTGCAAGCCTCGGGTCAGGACCCCGCGGACAGGGCGTCGAGAATCGCAATTGCGCTATCGCTGTCCCAGTCCGCGTCGCCCATCAGGCGGGCGATTTCGCGGCCCTCCGGGTCGATGATGACCGTGACCGGCAAGCCGAGAATGCCCATTCCCCGTGCGAGTGCCTGGTTGGGATCGCGATAGAGCGGGAGGTTTTCAACCTCGATCTCCTCGAAGAACCGGCGGATGGAAGTGGGCGGGTTGCGACCGGTGGCGATGGTCACGACATCCACTGGCTTGCCGTCATAGTGTGCCTGAAGATTGGACAGCGTGGGCATCTCCTCGCGGCAGGGGGCGCACCATGTGGCCCAGAAATTCACCACAAGCCATCGGCCCGCCATGTCCGACAGTCGCACGGCGGCCTCATCGGCATCGACGATTTCAATGTCGGGCACGTCCTTCGGATCGGCGTGAAAGGCCAGTTTCTTCATGTCGCCGTCGCGCAGCGCCGCAGGATCGCCCATCTCCGCCAGTGCCGGGTTTGCCAACACGCAGAGGGCCGTATAGACCACTGCAGCCAACAGATGTTTCATTCTCTTCCTCCGGGGTCCGATCCATGACCGACGTGTCTCGACAGGCTGCCAACCAGATGTGGGGCGGGCGATTCGCCTCCGGGCCCGATGCGATCATGGAGGCGATCAATGCCTCCATCGATTTCGACCGCCGGCTTGCCCGTCAGGACATCGAAGGTTCCCGCGCCCACGCCGCGATGCTGGCAGCCCAAGGCATCCTCACCGATAACGACGCAGACGCGATCCGAGAAGGGCTGCTCACGGTCTTGTCAGAGATCGAGGGCGGGCGTTTCGAGTTTTCCGCTGCGCTCGAAGACATCCACATGAACGTCGAGGCGCGGCTGCGGCAGCTCATCGGCGAGCCGGCGGGGCGGCTGCACACGGCGCGATCGCGCAACGATCAGGTGGCGACGGACTTCCGCCTTTGGGTGCGGGAACAGTGCGACGCGGCCATGGACGGACTCGCCGCGCTGCAGGGGGCGCTCTTGGCGCAGGCAGAGGCCGGCGCTGACTGGGTGATGCCGGGATTCACACACCTGCAGACGGCGCAGCCCGTGACCTGGGGCCACCACATGCTTGCCTACGTGGAAATGCTCGGCCGGGACATTGGCCGCTTCCGCGACGCCCGCGCGCGCATGAACGAATGCCCGCTGGGGGCTGCGGCGTTGGCGGGCACGTCCTTCCCCATCGACCGGCACGCCACGGCCGCCGCGCTCGGCTTCGACCGTCCGATGGCCAATTCGTTGGATGCGGTGAGCGACCGGGACTTCGCGCTGGAGTTCCTCGCGGCGTCCAGCATCACCTCCATGCATCTCAGCCGGTTGGCCGAGGAGCTCGTAATCTGGTCCTCCGCCCAGTTCCGGTTCGTGACCCTGTCGGACCGCTTCTCTACCGGCTCCTCGATCATGCCGCAGAAGAAGAACCCGGACGCTGCCGAACTCATCCGGGCCAAGATCGGCCGGGTCGTCGGGGCAAACATCGCGCTTCTGACGGTCATGAAGGGGCTGCCGCTCGCCTATTCCAAGGACATGCAGGAGGACAAGGAGCAGGTCTTCGACGCCGCCGACACGCTGATGCTGGCGCTTGCGGCGATGACCGGCATGGTGGGCGACATGCGCGCCAACGTCAGCGCGCTGGAGGCCGCGGCGTCGAGCGGGTTTTCTACCGCGACGGATCTGGCGGACTGGCTGGTGCGCGTGCTGGACCTGCCGTTCCGGGAGGCGCATCACGTCACCGGTTCCCTCGTCGCGATGGCCGAGGCGCGTGGCTGCGACCTGCCGGATCTGTCGGTGGAGGACATGCAGTCAGTCCACCCCGGCATTACCGGGGACGTTTTCGATGTGCTCGGTGTGCACAATTCGGTTGCCAGCCGCGTCTCCTTTGGCGGCACGGCGCCCGACCAGGTGCGCGCGCGGATCTCGGATTGGAAGGAGCGCATCGGATGAGACGCGGCCTTTTCCTCCTCCTTGGTCTTTGTGCCCTGTCAGCCTGCGGCGTGGACGGAGCGCCCGTGCCGCCCTCGGATCGCCCAGACCATGTCCAGCCCGGCATCACGCTCTCCGGTTCGGCGAAAGTGGGGGTTGTGGGCGGAAGCGGGGGAACCCGGCTCGTCTCCGGGATCGACTGACCGGACGCATGGGCGGCTGCGTTCGGCTTCGCGATAATTGCAGCGGACCGCATGTGTGCTAAGACCCGGCTTCGATCGCACGCCAGAAGGACGCGCCAGAATGGACCATTTCCTGTATCGCGACGGCGCGCTCCACGCCGAGGACGTTCCCGTCGCGGATATCGCGGCGGCTGTCGGCACGCCGTTCTACTGCTACTCCACGGCGACACTGGAGCGGCACTTCCGGCTTTTCGACGAAGCGCTGGAGCCGATGGACCACCTCGTCTGTTTTGCGATGAAGTCGAACTCGAACCAGGCGATTCTGAAGACGCTGGCCGCGCTCGGGGCCGGCATGGATGTGGTCTCTGGGGGCGAATACGCACGCGCGAAGGCCGCCGGCGTTTCGGGGGACAGGATCGTCTTTTCCGGCGTCGGCAAGACGGCGGCAGAGATGCGCGCCGCCCTTGAAGGGGGTATCCGGCAGTTCAATGTGGAAAGCGAGCCGGAGATGGAGGTGCTGAGCGCTGTGGCGACGTCGCTTGGCGTGACAGCGCCCGTCGCACTTCGCATCAACCCGGACGTCGACGCCCGCACCCACGCAAAGATTGCGACGGGGAAGTCGGAGAACAAGTTCGGTATCCCGATCGCGCGGGCCCGGGACGCCTATGCGCGTGCGGCCGAGCTTCCGGGCCTGGAAGTGGTGGGCATCGATGTGCATATCGGCTCGCAGCTCACGGAACTCGAACCGTTCGAGATGGCCTATCGAAAGGTTGCGGATCTGACCGAGGCGCTGCGGGCCGACGGCCACGCGATCCGGCGTCTCGACCTCGGTGGTGGACTGGGCATTCCCTATACCCGGAGCAACGAGGCGCCGCCGTTGCCAAGCGACTATGGCGATCTGATCAAGCGCACCGTTGGCCATCTGGGCTGCGAGGTGGAGATCGAACCGGGGCGGCTGATTTCCGGCAACGCGGGCATCATGGTGAGCGCCGTAATCTATGTGAAGCACGGCGAGGGGCGGGACTTCCTGATTCTGGACGGGGCGATGAATGACCTTGTCCGCCCTTCCATGTATGACGCGCATCACGACATTGTGCCTGTTTTCGAGCCGGAGCCGGGACTCGAGCAAACGCCCTACGACGTGGTCGGCCCTGTCTGCGAGAGTGGCGACACCTTTGCCCGTGGGCGCAACATGCCGCCGCTAAAGCCCGGCGATTTGGTCGCTTTTCGTTCCGCGGGCGCCTACGGGGCGGTCATGTCGTCCGAATACAACACGCGGCCGCTGATCCCGGAAGTGTTGGTGCGCGGGGATCAATTCGCCGTCATCCGGCCCCGTCCGACCTTTGACGAAATGATCGCGCGCGATAACATTCCCGAGTGGCTGTCCTAGGGGCGGCCCCCACTCCGGGCCCGCCTTACGGGCCGCCGAAAGGAGCGAGATGGAGCTGGACGCCACCCGAACCCGCGCGCTGCGGCGCCTGATTCGGCCTCTGCGCCTCACCCGAGCAGGCATGGTGGCCGAGCGCCTGACCCGGTCTTTCTGGCCTGTCTGGACCATCATCTTCGCCGTTGCAGGCATTCTGATGCTGGGTCTCCACGAGAATGCGCCAGTGGAGATCGTCTGGATCGGCGCCCTGATCGCGACGGGTGCGCTCGTCTGGTTCGCGATTGCCGGTCTGCGCAGCTTCCACTGGCCGAGCCGGGCAGAGGCCGTCGCCCGGCTGGATGCGACCTTGCCCGGACGTCCCCTGCAAGCGCTCGAGGATGTTCAGGCTGTTGGGGCGGGGGACGATGCGTCCGCCGCCGTCTGGGCGGCCCACCTGGAACGGATGACCGAACGCGCGGCGAAAGCGCGGCGGGTGCCGCCGGACCTGCGACTGGCCCGGCGCGATCCCTTCGCCTTGAGGTACGTCGCATTGGTCGCGCTCGTTGTGGGGCTGCTGTTTGGGTCCGTCTGGAGAGTAGCGAGCGTCAGCGGCGCCGTCGCTCCTGGAACCGGGGTCGATCTGGCTGGCGGGCCAGCATGGGAGGGCTGGGTCGAGCCGCCTGCCTACACCGGACTCCCGAGCCTTTACCTGAACGACATTGATCCCGGAGTTCTCAAGACGCCGGTCGGGAGCCGCGTCACGCTCAGGCTCTATGGGACCGTCGGCGCGCTGAGTGTCGACGAGTCGGTTTCGGGCCGCAGCGCTGATGCGGCGACACCTGCGACCGAGCCCAGTCAGGATTTCGAGATTGCACAGGGCGGACGTCTCTCCGTCGAAGGGCCCGGCGGCCGGGAATGGCGCGTCGAGGTGACGACCGACGCGCCGCCCTCCATCGCCTTCGAGGGCGACATGGAGCGCGAAGCGAACGGCCAGATGACCCAGGCGTTTCGTGCCACCGACGATTTCGGCGTCATTGCGGGGCGTGCGGAGATTACCCTCGACGAGGACGCCATTCAGCGGCGGTACGGCCTCGAAGTGGAGCCGGATCCACGGGAGCCGATCACGCTAGACTTGCCAATGACGATCGCAGGCGACCGGCGTGAGTTCGTCGAAACGATGGAGGCCGATTTCTCCAAGCACCCCTGGGTCGGCCTTCCGGTCAATATCACGCTGACGGCTGTCGACGATCCGGGCCAGGAGGGCGCGAGCGTGCCGCTCGAGATCGCCCTCCCAGGGCGGCGCTTTTTCGACCCGCTGGCTGCGGCGCTGATTGAGCAACGGCGCGACCTGTTGTGGGCGCGGGCGAACGCGTTGCGCGTCGCCCAGATCCTGCGCGCTGTGATCGACCGGCCGGAAGAGATCATGCGTGATGGCGGCCATTACCTTCCGCTGCGGGTGGCGATCCTGCGGCTGGAGGCCGCCGTCCGCGCGCCGGGTGGTCTGTCGGCGGAGACGCAGGAAGAGGTGGCGGAAGCACTGTGGACGATTGCGCTGACCATCGAAGAAGGCGATCTGTCAGATGCCCTGGAGCGGTTGCGCCGGGCTCAGGACCGGCTGACGGAGGCGATCCGGAACGGGGCGACCGATGAAGAGATCGCCGACCTGATGGACGAGTTCCGCGAGGCTCTGCAGGATTACATGCGGCAGCTTGCCCAGCAGCAGCGTCAGACCGATGAGGAGCGTGAGCTGTCGGAGAACATGCAGACGATGACGGGCGATCAGTTGCAGCAGCTCCTGGACCGTCTGCAGCAGCTCATGGAGGAGGGCCGGACCGAGGAGGCTATGGCCCTTATGGAGCAGCTCCGGCAGATGATGGAGAATATGCAGGTCGCGCAGGGCCAGCAGGGGCAACAGGGGCAAAGCCCAGGCGATCAGGCGATGCAGGGTCTGGCTGAGACCCTGCGAGACCAGCAGGGTCTGTCGGACGAAGCGTTTCGCGATCTTCAGGACCAATTTAACACGAACCCCGGCGAGCAGGATGGGCAGCAACCCGGTCAGCAACAGGGTCAATCGGGCAACGGTCAGCCGCGCGGCGCGCCGGGCACCGGTCAGCAACCTGGCCAGCCCGGTGAACAGGGAGAGCCCGATGCGCGCTCTCTGGCGCAGCGCCAGGGCGCCCTGCGGCAACGGCTTGAAGAGTTGCGACGCGACCTACCGGGCGCGGGAACGGAGCCGGGGGATGCCGCACGGGACTCGCTTGGCCGGGCCGAAGGACACATGGACCGCGCCGAGGATGCGCTGGAGGGCAACGAGCTTGCCGAGGCGATCGACGAGCAATCCCGCGCCATGGAGGAGATGCGCGAGGGAATGCGCGCACTTGGCGAGGCGATGGCACAGCAACAGCAACAGCAGCAGGGACAGGAGGGCGAGCAGTTCGGCAGTGCCGACGGCAACCGGCAGCGCGACCCACTCGGACGCGAAGCTGGCTCCTCCGGCAGTTTTGGCAGCGAGGAGAACCTGCTCCAGGGCGAAGACATCTATCGCCGCGCGCGCGACCTGCTCGACGAACTGCGCCGCCGCTCAAGCGACAGGGAACGGCCGGAACTCGAGCTGGACTACCTGCGACGCCTCCTCGACCGGTTCTGACGGCAGGGCGCTCCCGCCCGTCGTCGACGCATCGAAGATGCATCTCCTCCCGTTGGGCCAGGCGCACCTTCGGTGCGCGGGCCACGCTTAGGGCTCGGACGGGCGGTCGAACGGATTGTCAACGTATCCCACGCCGGACAGATACAATCCATGGGGCGGGCAGACAGGGCCGCAGGCGGCGCGGTCTTTTGCTTGCAAGGCGCGGCGCACGTCCTCCGGCGTCCAGGCGCCGGCGCCCACCCGTTCGAGCGTGCCGACAAAGCTGCGCACCTGGTTGTGCAGGAATGACCGCGCGCGAACATAGAAGTGGATCTCCGGGCCCAGAGGCGTTTCAACCCATTCGATATCGAGCTGATCAAGGGTTCGCACGGGGCTGTCGGCCTGGCACTCGGTGGCACGGAAGGTGGTGAAGTCGTGGCGGCCGAGGAGGTATCGCGCGGCCTCCTGCATCGGCGCTATGCGCAGGGGGTGGGCGACCTGCCAGACCTTTCCTGCGAGCAGCGCCGCCGGCGCCCTTCGGGGGAGAAGGCGAAAGAGATAGCGTCGTTCATGAGCCGAGAACCGGGCGTGCCAGTCGCCCGATACCGGGGCCGCGGCCAGAATTGCGACTGGCGACGGTTTGAGGTGGTAGTTCAGCGCCTCTGACAACCGGAATGGGTCCCAAGCGCGTGCCATGTCCACATGGGCGACCTGCGCGAGCGCATGCACGCCGGCATCGGTACGGCCTGCAGCGGCGATCGTCACCTGTTGTTGCTGAAGCCGCGAGATGGCTGTCTCGATGGCCTGCTGGACCGAAGGGTGCTCCTTCTGCCGTTGCCAGCCGGAGAAAGGCGCGCCGTTGTATTCGATCTTCAGGGCATAACGTGGCATGGGCGGCGCTTAGCGCGGCGCGCGCGCGCTGTCCATCCGGTGTGCGTGGTGTCTGCGCCGAAGGCCGCTGCGCGGCCTGCCTCCGGCGGGGATATTTCGGGACACAAGAAGCTAAGAGCGTTGGGCGGACCGGCCCCCGTTTGGGCCAAGTGGCCGCCGGGGCGTTTGCGCGTGGCCTCTAGGCAGGCGTGCTGGGGGCCCTATGTTGAAAGAAGCAGATAAGAGGGACGAACGGTTGGTTATTGGTCGCATCGCCGATGAGCTCGTGCAGGGCGTGGAGAACGCCGGAAACGCGCTGTCGGAAGTCTTCTTCGAGCCGTCGATCCGGCTGGGGGTGACGGGGCTGGCGCGGGCGGGGAAGACGGTCTTCATTACGTCGCTGGTCGCCAACCTTATGGACCGTGGCCGGATGCCGGGCCTGGCGGCCGCGGCGGAGGGGCGGATCGTGTCGGCCTGGTTGCAGCCGCAGCCCGACGATACAGTGCCGCGTTTTGCATTCGAGGATCATCTGGGCGCGCTGACCGGGGCCGAGCCGCATTGGCCGGAGCCGACGAGTTCGATTTCCGAATTGCGGCTTTCGCTCCGGATCCAGCCGCAGGGTATGTTCAGCGCGTTTTCCGGGCCACGGACGGTCCACCTCGACATCATCGACTATCCCGGCGAATGGCTGCTCGATCTGGAGTTGCTCGACCGGAGTTACGATGCGTGGTCCGAGGCGGTTCTGGCGCTGGCCCGGACCCGGACGGAGGCGTCGGAATTCCTTGCAGCCCTGGACGCGACGGACGCGGCCGCGCGGTTCGAAGAGCCCACGGCGCAGGCCTTGGCGCGAAGTTATACTGGCTATCTGCGCTCCGCGCGGGAGTCCGGGTACTCGGACTGCACGCCAGGGCGGTTTCTGATGCCGGGGGAAATGGAAGGCTCGCCCGCGCTGACCTTTGTGCCCATGCCGGCCGGTGATGGATCCTCTGCCCGGGGATCGCTGCGGCGCGAGATGCATCGGCGTTACGAGGCGTATAAGTCGCGAGTCGTCAAGCCGTTCTTCCGGGAGCATTTTGCGCGGATCGATCGGCAGGTCGTTCTGGTGGATCTGCTCGGCGCGATCCATGCCGGGCCGCGCGCCATGGAGGATTTGGGCCGCGCGATGGACAACATCCTGGGCGCATTCCGGCCCGGGGCGAATGCGTGGCTGGCGCGATTGCTCGGACAAAAGCGGGTGGACCGGATTCTTTTTGCCGCGACGAAGGCGGACCATATTCATCACAGCCAGCATGGGCGCATGACGGCGATCCTGGAGGCGCTTTTGCGCCAGGCCCGCGACCGTGCCGACTTTGCCGGTGCGAAGACGCGCGCCATGGCGATTGCCGCGCTTCGGGCCACTGTGGAGGAGACGCGCGTCGTGAATGGCGAAAGCCTCGACATGGTGCGCGGGCGTCTGCTGGAGACCGGGCGGGAGGCAGTGCTGTTTCCGGGCACGCTGCCGGAAGATCCCTCGCGCCTGACCGGACCGGCGCGGGAAGGCGCGGAGCGCTGGCTCGACGGCGACTATTCGGTGATGCACTTCGCGCCCGCCTCCCAGACGCGCAAGCCCGGCCTGGGTCCGCCCCACATCCGACTGGACCAGGCCGCGGAGTTCCTGATTGGGGACCGGCTGCGATGATGGGGCAGGCCATAGCGAGGAACCGCCGCCGCCCGTCGGCGTCCGAGGCTAGGGGGCCGTCTTGGCGGCGTCCGCAGGAGGCACGATCATGAGCGATACACCGAGGCGACCCGTCCTCATCGACATCGAGGAGGGTGACGGGCCGGTGGCGCCGGGGCCGGCGGAGGCGCCCCCGGTTCCCGATCTCGTCACGGACCTGCCTCAGGGGCAGGCGATGCAGACGGTGGTCGCGGTGGGTGCACGGCGCGTCTCGCCCCTTGCCCGGTTGTTCTGGGGGGCTTTGGTCTCGCTGGTGACCTTTGCCGCAACCGTCGCGGCTTGGGATTTCGTGACCGGGCTGCTGACGCGAAACACGTTCCTCGGCACCCTTGCGCTTGGGCTGGTTGTGCTGCTTGGGCTTTCCATCCTGGGCCTGGCGCTGCGGGAGATTGCGGGGTTCTTTCGGCTCGGCCGGCTGGATGTGATCCATGCCGACGCGAGTGCCGCGCTGGCGGCGCACGACCTTGGGGCTGCGCGCAAGGTGGTCGACCGGCTCGAAGGGCTCTACGGGGCGCGGCGCGAGCTGGACCTGGGCCGGAAACGATTGGCGGAACGGGCGGAGGAGCAGTTCGACGCCGACGCGTTGCTCGGATTGGCTGAAGTGGAGCTTATGGCCCTGCTCGATGCTGCGGCGAGACGGGAGGTGGAGACCGCGGCGCGGCAGGTTGCGACGGTCACGGCGATCGTTCCGCTGGCGCTGGCAGACATGATGACGGCCCTGGTCTCCACCGTGCGCATGATCCGTCGGGTGGGGGAGATCTATGGCGGTCGCTCGGGCACCCTTGGCAGCCTTCGCCTGACCCGCTCCGTCCTGACACACTTGGTCGCCACGGGCGCGGTGGCTGTGGGCGACGACCTGATACACTCCGTGGCGGGTGGCGGGCTGCTCAGCCGGGTCTCGCGGCGGTTCGGCGAAGGGGTGGTCAACGGCGCGCTGACGGCGCGCGTCGGTCTGGCCGCGATCGAGGTCTGCAGGCCGCTGCCGTTCATGCGGCTGAAGAAGCCGTCTGTTTCGTCGCTGGTAAAACGGGCGCTGAGTGGGCTGTTCGGAACGGAAGGGTAGGGCCACCATGAACGGCTCGCGGATGGTTTCGTCTCTGGCAGTACCGGGGCGTACGGCACACGTGCGTTACGTTGTTCTGGCGTATGGATGATACGTCCGGTGGAGCTTTCGGGCCAACATTCCCTGCGCGGGAGGCTTCTGCCGGGGGCGACATGACTGCTTGCGGAATGGTCCTGACGATTGATGCGGGCGGCATTTCTGGTAGGGTCGCTGGGCGGACGCCGAGCCGCAGGCGAGTATCCGGGGGGAGACGTGGATAGCTATACCGAACGCAACGGCCTGAATGTCGAGGAAACGCTGGCGCGGTTGGTCGAGGAGGACGTGATACCCGGCACCGGACTAGACGCGGATCGTGTCTGGGCGGGCCTTGCCGACATGGTGGAGGCGTTCGGAGAGCGCAACAAGACCCTCCTCAAGGAGCGCGGTCGCATCCATCAGAAGATTGACGCCTGGCATATCCGGCGTCGCGACGAACCCATCGACCCGAAAGCCTACGAAGATTACCTGCGAGAAATCGGGTATCTCGTGCCGGAGCCGGCGCCCTTCACCATCGAGACCGCCAATATCGACCCGGAATTCAGCCGGATCGCCGGGCCGCAGCTTGTGGTGCCGGTAACGAACGCGCGGTATGCCCTGAACGCCGCCAATGCCCGTTGGGGCAGCCTTTACGATGCCCTTTATGGCACAGACGCTCTGGGCAGCCTGCCGCCCGAAGGCGGATACGACCCCGAGCGTGGCCAACAAGTGATCCGTTGGGCCAAGAAGCACCTGGACCGGGTCGTGCCGCTGGCGGCAGGCCGGTGGAAGGAGGTGGCGGGCTTCACCTTCGATGGACCGATCCTCGGGCTCAAGCATTCGGCCGGATTGACGGCGCTGGACGACCCGTCGGCCTTCGCCGGAACGGTGCGAGCCGAGGACGGCACGTTGGAGGAGCTGATCCTGAAGGTCCACGGCCTGCACATCCGTATTGTCATCGACCCCACCACGGAGGTGGGCGCGAGCGATCCGGCGGGGATATCGGACGTCATCCTGGAGGCCGCCATTTCCACGATCATGGATATGGAGGACAGCGTCGCCTGTGTCGACGGGCCGGACAAGGCGCAGGCCTATGGAAACTGGCTGGGCCTGATGAAGGGCGACCTGACGGCGGACGTCGCCAAGGGCGGGCAAACCTTCACCCGCTCGCTCAACGCGGACATCCAGTATGAGGCGCCGGACGGCACGCCGGAGGTGCTGCGCGGGCGCTCGCTCATGTTGGTCCGCAACGTCGGCCACTTGATGACGACCCCTGCGGTCCTTGATGCGGCTGGAGGGGAAATCTACGAGGGCCTTCTCGATGCCCTGATCTCTGTCCTGATCGCGTTGCACGACCTGCGACGCGAGGGCGGTCCGGTCAACTCGCCGGCGGGCTCGGTCTATGTGGTCAAGCCCAAGATGCACGGCCCGGAAGAGGTGCGCTTCGCCTGCGAGATCTTCGCCAAGGTCGAGGAAATCCTCGGACTCGAGCCCAACACGGTCAAGGTCGGCATCATGGATGAGGAACGGCGAACCTCGGCCAACCTTGCCGCCTGCATCGAGGCGGCGAAGAAGCGGGTGTGCTTCATCAACACGGGCTTCCTCGACCGGACGGGGGACGAGACCTCCACCTCCATGGAGGCGGGCCCGATGGTGCCGAAGGCAGAGATGAAGAACGCGGCCTGGCTGTCGGCCTATGAAACCCGGAACGTCGATATCGGGCTGTCCTGCGGGCTCAAGGGGCGCGCGCAGATCGGCAAGGGGATGTGGGCCGCGCCGGACCGGATGGCCGACATGCTGGACCAGAAGATCGGCCACCCCCTCTCAGGGGCCACCTGCGCCTGGGTCCCCAGCCCGACCGCGGCGACGCTTCACGCCACGCATTACCACGTCGTCGACGTCTTCCACCGCCTCGACGAGATCGAAGCGGAAATAAAAGAGAGGGGGCCGCGGGCCTCGCTGGATGCCTTGCTGACGATCCCGGTTCTCAATCGCACGCTGAGCGAGGACGAAATCGAGACGGAAGTGGAGAACTGCTGCCAGGGCATCCTCGGCTACGTCGTTCGGTGGGTAAATTCGGGGGTCGGTTGCTCCAAGGTGCCCGACATCAACGACGTCGGGCTGATGGAGGACCGTGCGACCTGCCGGATCTCCAGCCAGGCACTGGTCAACTGGCTCCATCATGGGGTCGTGGACGAGACGCGGGTGATGAACGCGATGCGTCGAATGGCCGAAAAGGTCGATGCGCAGAACGCGGGCGATCCGGAATATCGCCCCATGGCGCCGAAGTTCGGAAGCCACGCGTTCCAGGCGGCGTGCGATCTGGTCTTCAACGACGGCAATTGGCCGTCTGGATACACAGAGCCGACGTTGCATCATCGCAGGCGCCAGGTGAAGGCCAAGGAGGCTCGCAAGGCCGCCAACGCGCCGGCCAGCTGACGCAGGGACGATGACCCAAACGCCGCGGCAGAAACACGGGGAGCGCGCAGCTTCGCAGGAGCGAACCTGACCTATGGGCGCAATCTTCGGCCTCCTGAACCGCCGGGGTGGGGTGGTCTCGCGCGAAAGCCTCGTGCCGATGGCGAAGGACCTCGCCACGCGCGCACCGGACGGCACGCGGTATTTTGTTGACGGCGCGGCCGCCCTCGGCAACGGACACAACCTGACCACGCCTGACGCCGTGCGCGACGAGCAGCCGCTCCGCCATCCTCCGACCGGCTGCACACTCACCGCCGACATACGCCTCGATAACCGCGAGGAACTGCTGACGGCATTGGACTGCCGCCATCCGGCCTCGGACGCGGAACTGACACTTCTGGCGTACCTCAAATGGGGGCGCGACTGTGTGGACCACTTGCTGGGCGATTTTGCCTTCGCGATCTGGGATCCACGGGACCAGACCCTCTTTGCCGCGCGCGACCACATGGGCATGAAGCCCTTTGCCTATTTCGCAAACGACGGCTGGTTCGTGTTCGGCTCCACGCCGATGTCGGTGGTCGCCGCGCCGATGGTCCCGCGGAAACTGTATGAACCACGGATCGCGGATTTCCTCCTCGACGATCAGATCCCGCTGGAAGGGATCGACCACGAATCCACGTTCTGGCAAGACGTCTACCGTCTCCCGCCCGGGCACCGGATGATCGTTTCGTCCCATACCGTGGACCTATCGCGATACTGGCAGCCGACGGCGCTGTCCCACAGCGACAAGACAAGCGATGGGGATTACGAGGCCCACTTCCTCGAGGTCTTCGATGAGGCCGTCCGATGTCGCTTACGAATGTCGAAGCCGGGTGGGATCATGCTCAGCGGCGGGCTGGACTCTGGCTCCGTGGCGGCGGCGGCTGTGTTGTCGGCCGGACGACCGCCACTCCGGACATTTTCGGGCGTGACGGACGACCCGACGTTCATCGAGACGGCCATGATCAGGCGCAATCAGGAGACCTGCGGATTGCAGCCGGTTGACGTGCCGCTCACGGATGTATCCCGACATGCGAACCAGGCGCTGGCGGACCTGCTTAAGACGGAGGAACCCTTCAACTTCACGGCCACCATGCCGCGGCAGGTCTACCGAACCGCCGCGGATCATGGCGTTTCGGTCATGCTGGATGGCGTGATGGGCGATGTGGTGACCTCCACAGGCTCGATGATCTTGCGGTTGGTCCGATCAGGGCACGTATTGACGGCCTACCGGGATTGCATCGGCGAAGCGGATTTCGCTCGGCAATCCTCGTTGAGTGGGGCACTCAAATTCGGCCGCGTCGTACGGCGCGTCCTCATGCCGTCCGCGGTGAGGCATCTTCGAAGCGCGCATTGGAACCGGCACGCCCCGGCCGAGATCATTGCCCGGTCGACCATCGACCCGGTTTTTGCAAAACGCGTCGACGCCATCGGCCGCATACGCGCGATGCGGGCATCACTGGAACGGCGGACTCCCTACGACAGGGAAGCCGAAGCGATGGCGACAATGGTCTTTCCCTTCATTTCATCAGCTCGGGAAGGATACGACCGCATCGCGGCAGCCTGGGGCATCGAATGCCGCGACCCATATACGGACAGGCGCCTCGTGGAGTTCTGCATCGGTTTGCCAGACGACCAGAAACGCCGGCGCGGGTGGCCGAAACACATCGTTCGCCGGGCAATGGCGGATAGGATGCCCGAGGACCTCAGGTGGCGCCGGGGGTTCCAGCACGTCGGTCGGCGGTTCAACAATGCTCTGGAAGAGGCCATTCCCAAAGATCGTGTTCAGGCCGCGCGGCTGTCCGTCAGAGAATACATGAAGCCGCCCGCCGGGTCGTCAGCGGAAAACCATACCTTAATGGCCTTGACACTTGAGAAATTTCTAGAACGTGTCTAAAGGTTAACGAGACTGCATTATTGGCTAATCGGGTCTGACATGAATAATGGATTTGTGACGACGGCATCGTCTGACGACGTAAGCTCCCTCAAAGCTTACCAGGCGCCGAGACTGAGCGAACTGGGCGGATTGTCCGAGTTGACGCTCGCAGGGTCGGCCGGAAACAGGGAAAATAGTGGTGCGGACGATCAGACCATCAGAAGGCCCAACGTCTGAAGATGCTTGAAAGCATCTGCGGCGCGTAACGAGCTTGGTTTAGCGCCGCCGGAGCCGGAGGGCTCCTGCCGCGCCGATGGGGCGAGTGTATCGTCATGCCGCAAATTCAGGATCTAATTGTGGGGACCGCACCCTATCGGGAGCCTTTGGCAGGCTGGTCTTTCGGATTTGATTGCGATCCTGGCCAGATCGGAGCCGAGGTGGCCCGGGTAACGCACCCGGCAACGGACTTTTCCTTTCGTCGGCATGAGATCACCGCCGAGGCCGCTCATAAAGGAGCGACGGAGCCAATTTCATGCTGGGATGGTGACGTGCTGCGCTTCGTCCTCGATACTTGGTCCCGACATGTCCGGATGCCCGATCACTTTCGGCATAGCCCGGCAGCCCTCGACCACTTGGTCTCCGACGACATCATTCCTCGTATCCTGTCGCACGAACGTATCGCGACACTGCACATGTCTGCCGTGCGGCTCGGTGGGGCGGCGGTTGCCTTTTGCGGGCGGTCCGGGCAGGGCAAGTCCACGCTCGCCGCTGCGATGATGCGGGCGGGGCATGCGTTGCTGACAGACGACTGTCTGACGCTGACGCCGCTGGCCGATGGCGTCATCGCAAGAGGGCTCTCGGCCTCTCTTCGGGTTTGGCCGCAGACCTTCGAGGCGATGTTCGCTGAGGATGGGATTGTCTCGGGGGAGGCCGGTCCACCGGGCAAGCTTCGGGTGGATCTGGATGGCGACGCCGCGGCGGAGGCCGGACCGCTCGACGCGATCTACGTTTTGCAGCCCGCACAGGACTCTGGCGACGAGATAAAAAGCCTACGCCTGTCGCCCGCAGAGGCTTGCGGACATCTCGTGCGCAACAGTTTCGGGATCGACCTCTGGTCGGCCGACTGGAAGGCGTGGCTCATCGGGAGTTGTGCCGAGATCGCCGCCCGGGTGCCCGTGTTCACCTTGTCCTATCCGCGCCGTTTCGACTGCCTCCCGAAGGTGATAGACCACCTGGAGACACGACACATGGACAGTTTGGCGGGACGGGCGCCGTGATACGAGTATTTAGGGAGTGCGGGCAATGACGGTTGGTTTGGACGACGACGATCGGTTTCGGGTGCCTCAGAACGTCCTTCCGCGGACGGTGGGCGAGGAAATGGTGATCCTCGACCTGAACTCCGACCGGTATTTCGGCCTAAACCGAAGCGGTGCCTTCATCTGGAGCCTTTTCGCGGACGGCAGTACAGTGGGTGCCATCATCAGCACCGTCGCGGCGGAATTCGACGTCGCCCAGGCCGACGTGCGTTCGGACCTGGAGGCCCTCGTTTCCGAGCTTCGCGAGCGCGGTTTGATCGAGCCTGCGGGCTGAAGCGTCCGGTCTGCCTCTACCCGACGTCAGCAGCACGAAATAGCGCCCCATCGGCAAGCGCCACGTCCGCAATCGGCTCGTAGCGAGCGACATTTTCGGCCGTATCGTTGATCGGCCGACCGTCCGCTTCGAGCCAGGCGTGGGCCGCGAATGGCCCCTCCGAAGTGCGAATGCCAATCCGGAGCGTGGTCTCGGTATTCCGCGATCTGAGCCAGCGTTGCAGGAAAACCGAGCGGGTGAGGCAGGTGGCCCGGACAAGGCGCATCCCGGCCACTCTGTTCACGACCGCCCCATAACCGGTGAGGACATCGTATTCCGGCAAAACTGGCGTCGACATGGGATAGGTGGGCGCGGACAGCGTTTTGCTCAGCCCGTCAATCTTGATGCGCCGCTGCAGGCGGGGCAGGCCGACCGACGCCTCCGCCGCCAGCCGGCGGTGCGGACCGTCGAGCGTGAGCAGGAACCGAAGGAAATCACTCCCCCGCATGCGCTTTCCGTTCCTGCGGCAGGTCCGAGGAGAAGACGTGGCCATTCTCCACAGTGAGGCAAAGGTCGACGGCGTCGAATACCTTGGGCGTATGGCCGACGATGATGACTGTCCGGCCGGCAAAAGCCTCCGCGCAGGTCGAAAAGAACGCGTCTTCACCTTCGAGGTCGAACATGGCTGTTGCCTCGTCGAGCAGAAGGATCGGCGGATCGCACAGAAGCGCACGCGCGAGCGCGAGGCGTTGCCGCTGCCCACCGGAGAGCCGCACGCCGTTCTCGCCAATCGCGGTCTCATAGCCCCTATCAAGAGATTGGATGAAGTCATGTGCCAAGGCGCGCCGGGCGGCGGCAATCACGGCCTCCTCGGGAGCATCGGGGCGGCCGTAGGCGATGTTGTCCCGGACGGATCCGTCCACCAGTTGGACCTGTTGAGAGACGACGATCACGTTCCGCCGGAGGACCGTGAGATCCTGCTCGGAGGTCGGCTGCCCGCCGACCAGAACGGTGCCGTCGGAGGGGAGATAGAGGCCCTCGATCAGCTTCAGAACGGTGCTCTTTCCGGCGCCGTTGCGGCCCAGCAGGCCGGCCACGGTGCCCTCGCGGATCGTGAAGCTGACCTCATCGAGGACTCTCGTGCCGTTCGGGTAACAGAACCCCACATCGAGAAACGAGATCTCTCCGGTCAGCCTTGGCGTCTCCGCCCAATCCGGCGGCAGGTCTTCGGGCGCGAGCCTGAGGACGTCGTCGAGCCGCGCAACGCTGCCCCGTGCAATCTGAACCATGCCCCAGGACCCCGCCAAACCGCTCAGCGGACGGATGATCATCCCGGAATAGAGCAGCAACGCCGTCCATTCGGATGTGGACAGGCCGGAGCCGGACAGACGCGCGCCAATCGCCCAGAAGAGCAGAAGCACCGCAGCTCCTGACAGGAACTGGATCGCGGGCCGGAGCGCCGCTTCCCGATGTTCGAGCCGGCAGCGCAGGTCGCGGGCATCGGCCACGGCCTCGGCGAACCGCAGATCCTCCAGCGGCTCTCGGCCGAAGGACTTGATCGTGCGGATCATTCCGATGGTCTCTTCCAACCGGTCGAGGACCTGCCCCTCGGCATCCCGGAGTTCAAGCGAGAGTGGCCGGAAATGCCGTGCCAACAATCTGAAGGCGATAATGGCCACCGGAATGACGACCAGAATCGGCAGCGCCAAGGCCACATCGAGGCTCAGCATGGCGACCGACGCCCCAGCGAGGGTCACCAGAAGCGGCACCATCGAGACCGCAAAGCTGGTCATGAACTGGCCGACGAAGTCCACATCCCGGACGAGGACCGACATCGTTGCGCCGCGGGGCCGGCTCTCATGGAAGTCCAACGGCAGGCGCTGCACGTGGGCGTAAACGGTGCGTCGGAGTTCCGCCAATACGTGCGTCGCGAGCCGCTCCGAGCGGACATTGCTGAGGTAGGTCAGGCCATTCTGCACGGCGAGAAATGCCAAGGTGGCCAGCAGCAGCGCGGGGGATACCTCGACCGCGTCACCCACCAGCCCCGCCACGATCCGCCCCGCCGCCAGCGGGAGTGCCAGACCAGCGAGACTTCCTGAAGCGATAAGCAAAGCGACCAGAAGGAACTGCCCTGCGCGCGGGCGCAGGAGCCGTAGGGCAAGCGCCTTCATCGCATCAGTCTCCACTGGCGCAGGCCCGACACCGCACGGCGCGCATAGAGCCACGGTACCTTCCATGCCGGCGCGGCACCATATTTCGCGGCGAGGCGTGCGCGGTCGGGCAGGACGACCTGCCAGAGGAAACGAAGCGCGTCGGCGGGCGGCCGGATCGCCAGTTCCTGGCGGAAGCGCTGTGTGCGGGATGCCGAAAGGTAGTCGGAGAGCGCGCCGTTGGGCAATGTGTTCAACGTGGCGGTGACGGGCTGCGGAACCAAGCCGCCAAACTTGGCTTCGACCTTATTCAGGCTGGATCGCGCGACCCCGGCAAGCCCCCGTACTTCCACGCCGCGCAGGAAGGACGCCCAGCCCGCTTCGCCGAGGCGCCGGGCAATGAGTGCCATGTCGTCGAGCCAGATCATCCGCGCGCCACTCCGGTGCGCCTGATCGAGCGCCATGTGCATGATCGCGAAGCACAGCAGATCGGCGGAGGACGGCGCGCGAGCGGCCGGGTGAAGCCGGGGGACCGGCTGGCTGTCCGCCAGCATCGGGTCGAACTCAAAGGCGCGGCTGATGACCTCGGAATTGGCGGCGCGCCAGTGGAGGTCGATCTCGAGGCTCATGCCGTGGCGGGTGATCGCGTGCGTGTGCTGATAGACCGGCGCGTAGACCGGCGAGGTTTGGAAGCCGAGGCTTGCCAGACAGCTTTCGGCATCTGACAGGCGATCCTCCGGCACGAAGAGGTCCGTATCGCAGCGCGGGCGCGCCGCCGGGTCCTCGTGGAACAGGTAAGCCACTGCTGTGCCCTTGAGGACCAGAAATGGGATTTCAGCCGCAGCGAATGCGTCGAACACCTCGCGCAAAAGGGTGCGGTGGACCTCTTCGTGCACGGCATCGGCCATAGCCATCCGGGAGACGGCGCCTGCCAGGTCCGGTCCGGCTGCGGCCTGGAAGGATGGCGTGGCATTCAGGATGCCCTGCACCCCGTGGTATCGGACACGCTTAAGGAATGGGCCGAGTTCGGGGCCGGGAAGGGCGGCATCCCCGCCGTGGGGCGTCATGTACGAACCTATGAACGCATCGAGGCGGGCGAATTCGTTTGTCGTATCGCGATCCGGGCCTTTAGATGTCCGTGCCACGTGCTTGATCCCGTTTCCCAACGCGCCCTTCAGTGTCGTGACCTATCGGTATCAGCAAGCCCACGTTGCGAAAAGACCGGCCATGTGGCCGGTCCTTTCAAAGATACTGCCGGATGGACGAGCGGGAAGGACACCCCGAATGCTCACGTGCCACAGAAGGGCGGCACGAGAGCGCCAGCCCTTATCAGGCCACATCGAACCTGTCGGCATTCATCACCTTGGCCCAGGCATCTACGAAGTCCTTCACGAACTTCGCCTTGTTGTCGTCCTGGGCGTACACCTCCGCGTAGGCGCGCAGGATGGAGTTGGAGCCAAACACCAGATCGACGCGGGTGGCCGTCCACTTCGTCTCTCCGGAAACCCGGTCGCGGACCTCGTAGGTGGTATCATCCACTGGAACCCAGGTGTTGCCCATGTCCGTCAGGTTGACGAAGAAGTCCTGGGTCAGAGCACCTTCGCGATCGGTAAAGACACCATGCTTCGAGCCGCCGTGGTTGGTGCCGAGCATCCGCATGCCACCCACCAGCACCGTCATCTCCTTGGCGGTCAGGCCCATGAGCTGCGCACGGTCGAGCATGAGCTCCTCCGGAGCGACGGCGTAGTCTTCCTTGACCCAGTTGCGGAAGGCGTCGTGCACCGGTTCGAGAACGTCAAAGCTCTCGGCATCCGTCATCTCGTCGGTTGCATCGCCCCGGCCGGGCTCGAACGGAACAGTCACGTCGACGCCGGCCGCCTTCGCCGCCTGCTCGATGCCGACGCTGCCGCCCAGGACGATGACGTCGGCGATGGAGGCGCCATGCTCCGCCGCAATGGGCCCAAGCACAGACAGCACGCGCGCAAGCCGCTCGGGCTCGTTCCCGGCCCAGTCCTTCTGCGGCGCAAGACGAATGCGGGCCCCGTTGGCGCCGCCCCGCATGTCGGAGCCGCGATAGGTACGGGCGCTGTCCCAGGCGGTTGCGATCAGGTCCGACGCACTCAGGCCGCTCGCCGCGATCTTCGATTTCACACCGCCGATGTCGTAGTGCACGGGGCCGGCGGGCACCGGGTCCTGCCAGATCAGTTCTTCCTGAGGCACATCAGGGCCGACGTAACGCGCCTTCGGCCCCATGTCCCGGTGGGTCAACTTGAACCAGGCGCGGGCGAACGTCTCGGAGAAGTACGCGGGATCCCTCATGAACCGCTGGCAGATCTCGTTGTAGACGGGGTCGACCTTCATCGCCATGTCGGCGTCGGTCATGATCGGCATGCGGCGGATCGACGGGTCTTCCACGTCCACCGGCATGTCCTCTTCGGCGATGTTCACCGGCTCCCACTGAAATGCGCCGGCGGGGCTCTTCTTCAGCTCCCACTCATGGCCAAAGAGCATGTCGAACCAGCCCATGTCCCACTGCGTGGGGTGGGTCGTCCACGCGCCCTCGATGCCGGATACCACGGTGTCGCGCCCGATACCGCGCCCGTTGGTGTTCATCCAGCCGATGCCCTGGCTTTCGATGGTGTTGCCCTCGGGGTCAGCGCTCAGGAAGCCCGCGTCACCGTTGCCATGGCACTTGCCAATGGTGTGCCCGCCGGCGGTAAGAGCTGCGGTCTCCTCGTCATTCATGGCCATCCGGGAAAAGGTCTCGCGGATATGCGCCGCGGTCCTCATCGGATCGGGATTGCCGTTCACCCCCTCGGGGTTGACGTAGATCAGGCCCATCTGAACGGCGGCGAGGGGGCTCTCCATGGTCTCCGGCTGCTCGACATTCTCGTAGCGATTGTCGCTCGCGGCCAGCCATTCCCGCTCGGCGCCCCAATAGGTGTCCTTTTCCGGGTGCCAGATGTCTTCGCGGCCGAAGGCGAAACCGAAGGTCTTCAGACCGGCCACCTCATAGGCAATCGTGCCCGACAGGATCATCAGGTCCGCCCAGCTCACCTTGTTGCCGTACTTCTTCTTGATCGGCCACAGCAACCGACGGCCCTTGTCCGTGTTGACGTTGTCCGGCCAGGAGTTCAGGGGAGCGAAGCGCTGGTTGCCCGTGCCGCCGCCACCGCGCCCATCCGTCATCCGGTAGGACCCCGCCGCGTGCCACGCCACCCGCGCGAACATGCCGACGTAGCTGCCCCAGTCGGCGGGCCACCAATCCTGGCTTTCGTTCATCAGCGCGCGCAGATCATCCTTCAGCGCCTCGACATCCAGCGATTTCAGCTCTTCGCGGTAATCGAAATCCGGACCCATGGGCTGCGTCTTGGTGTCCTGCTGGTGCAGGATGTCCAGATTCAGGGCATTGGGCCACCACGACATGACCGATGTGCCATACGAGGTGTTGGCGCCGTGCATGACCGGGCATTTGCCGGTTCTTTGAATGTCGTTGCCGTCCATGATCGGGGATCCTCCGCGTGTTGTTCTTGTACCGCCACGGGGCGAGGAACGACCTCTGCCCGTCGCGCCGGGATAGTTCTGTGCCCTCACCCGGATTGTTTGAGTAAGAACGATTCTAAGTTGTGGAGATGAGATATCAGACCGGCACGATAAAGCATAATTGCATTTTCTTACATGAGCGATAATCTCAGCTTATGTCTCGCATCTCTCTCAAACACTTACGGTATTTCGATGCGCTGGCCCGTCATGGCCATTTCGGCCGTGCGGCTGAGGATTGCGCCGTGACCCAGCCGGCGTTGTCGGTACAGGTGAAGGAGCTGGAGGGCCTGATCGGCGCGCCCTTGGTCGAGCGAGGCCCACGGCAGACGCGGCTGACCGGGCTGGGGGAAGAATTCGCCGCCCGCGCCGCAGCCATCCTGAGCGCCGTCGACGAACTTCAGGATATGGCCCGCGCGTCGCAGGGGCCCTTGGCGGGGCGGCTTCGGATCGGTGTCATCCCGACGATTGCCCCATACCTGTTGCCGGGAGTCATCCGGCATCTCACCACGCTCTATCCCGGGTTGGACCTTCAACCGCGCGAAGCAGTGACGCAGAAACTGATCGCCCATTTGCTGGAAGCCCGTCTCGATGCCGCAATCGTCGCCCTGCCGATCTCGGAGCCTTCGTTGACCGAGGTGAAGTTGTTCGACGAAGAGTTCGTGCTGGTTCGCCCAGTCTCGGATGCGGACAAGCCCGTGCCGAACGTGGACGCGCTTCAGAAGATGCGGCTGCTGCTGTTGGAAGAAGGGCACTGCTTCCGGGACCAGGCGCTGGAGTTTTGCAAGATCGTTTCGCAGTCGCCACGGGAACTGATGGAGGGCAGTTCGCTCTCGACACTCGTGCAAATGGTCAGCGCCGGGATCGGGGTGACATTGATCCCCGAAATGGCCGCGCCCATCGAACGCCGGTCGGCGCACATCTCGGTCGCCCGCCTGCGTCCGCCGCGGCCCACGCGGACGATCGGAATGATCTGGAGGAAGACGAACCCCCTGGCTGATCAACTTCAGGGCATTGCAGACGTGGTGCGTGACGCCGCCTTGGAGCGTGCCGTCGACGCGGGCCGAGATGCTCTGCTCGCGCCCTGACGCCGCTCTTCGTGCCGGTGTGAACGCTGATGACAGGATGGAAGTGCCCGCAGATCGACAAATAATGGGCGTCCCCTCCCGCCACACGCGTAAAACTATCGAAAATCGAATCGTCTCCGCGCCGTCTACACCTTCGGAGCACCGGACGTGGCATGGGATAAATGAGTTCGGGACTGATCGCGTATGGCAACAATCGACTTCTGGTATTCCATCGGCAGCACCTACAGCTACCTGACCGTCATGCGCCTCGCGCAGATGGCAGACTCGTCCGGAGTTGCGTTCCGTTGGCGGCCCTTCAACGTGCGCCACGTAATGCTCGCGCAGAACAACGTTCCCTTCAAGGACAAGCCGATCAAGTCAGCCTACATGTGGCGGGATATCGAACGCAGGGCGCAGAAGTACGGCTTATCCCCGAGGCTGCCGGCGCCGTATCCTCTGGCCGATCTTCCCTTGGCAAACCAGGTGGCGCTCCTGGGATCGGAGGAAGGCTGGGTCGAAGCTTATACCCGCGCCACGTATCGCCGCTGGTTCGAAGAGGGGCTTCTGGCGGGTGAGGAGCCGAACCTGTCCGCAAGCCTGTCGGAGATCGGTCTTCCCGCAGAACGCATCATCGACACGGCAAAGTCCCCGCGGATCGTCGAGGCGCTTTCAGCCGCGACGGAGGAGGCGATGGCGCTCGGTATATTCGGCGCGCCGAGTTTCGTGGTGGGTGGCGAGGTGTTCTGGGGCGACGACAGGCTGGAAGACGCTGTGGCGTGGGCGAAGCGCTAGCCAGATTCTTCGATAAGTGTCCGCGACTTGGGGTGCACCGGTTCTCTCCCAAACAACACTGGAAGCGGTTGCACCCCTCGCCAACAAGGCACTCGCCACGGGTCATAATCGGACCCTTACGCAGGACCGAAAAAAACACTCGGTCCGTAGGGTCTGAGAGACCGCAAAAACCTGACCTCAGTAGGGATTCATCGTGTTGGAAAGCGCAGGTGTTTGCGCTCAGACGGTTGAACTGTGGCGCGAGGGAGGCCGCTGCGAATTCCCATCCGTTAACAGTGCAGGTGTCTGGATTGTCCTTTTGGACAGGGAGCCGGAGCCGGAGGCGCAAAGATCGTCGTGCCGTCGCATACAATGGCCCGCCAGGGAGCGCGCCACAATTGCAGTGTCGGAAATGCAACACCAACTTGATTGTGACCTAGCTGTGGGGTCTTAGGACCAGCAAAGGCGCGATTCCACGCCTATTCCGCTGCGGTCCGGGCTGCCTGCACCTCTTTCACCCGCTGCGGCCAGGTGGACTTGATGAAAGCGAGGATGTTCCAGATATCCCGGTCGCTCAGGTCCTCTCCGAACCCCGGCATACCACTTTCGAATTGCACCCCCTGCCGCGCCAGCGTCTCTGCGCCGCCGAGCTTGGTGTAGGTAAAGAGCAAGTCGTCACCGTGGTGCCAGGTATGGCCGGACGCGTCATGAGGCGGGGCGGGCGGGGGGCCATCGCCGCTGGCCGTTTGCCAGTTCTCCTGCCCTTCCAGCCGAGCCCCGTGACACGCGGCACAATGCGCCTGGTAAAGAGCCTCACCGTCCGCGATGTCCACGTCTTCTGGCTGGCGCTGTGTGTGCGTTCCACCGGTCAGAACACCCACCGCGATCACGCCGGCTGCCAGTACGCCTGCGCCGGTCAGGACGCCGGGATGCCTCACGCCGTCACCCTGAACCGTGTCATCATTCCGGACGCGGCATGGGTCAGCATGTGGCAGTGAAAGACCCATTCGCCCGGCGTATGGGCGACGAAGGCGATCTCGCGGCTCTCGTCGCCAAGGACCAGGAGCGTGTCCCTGAGCGGTCCGAGGCCGCCGCCGGGCAGGACCTCGCGAAAATGGTGGCCGTGCAGATGCATCGCATGGGGGAACATCGTGTCGTTCTGCATCGCCACCCGCACGGTGCGGCCCTGTTCGGCGATGAACAGCGGCTCATCGGGCATGCCGATCGTGCCGTTGAAGGCCCAGAAATTCATGGCCTGGGCTGCCTCTTGGAAACCTACCGGTCGCCCGTCCATTGACGCCGACTGAAAGCCGCGCATGGCGCCGCCTTCCATCAGCAGCCGGCTCGTTAGCGCGTCCTCCAACCCGGTGACCTCCATCCGCGGGTTCGGCGGCAGGGGAAGTGGCGCGTCTCGGCGGTTCGTGGAGGCCTCGCCACGAACTTCGAACATCACTTGGGAGAAGGCTTCGTCGCGCTCGAAACGGACGAGGTGGGCTTGCGCGCCCACGTCCGCTGTCACGTCCACGATCAGATCTGCCCTTTGTGCGGGCGCCAGCAGGAACGTCTCGGAGATCGGCTCAGGCGCGTCGAGCGGCATTCCGTCCAGCGCCACTATCCACCCTTCAAGACCCTCGAGCGCCAGTTCAAAGATCTTCGCATTCGCCGCGTTGATCAGGCGCAGGCGGAGCCGTTCCTTGTGTTTCGCCGTCATGGAATGGTTGAAGCGGCCGTTGGTCACCACGATGTTGCCGAGACGGCCGCCGTGGCTGAAGTCCATCATATTCGCAAAGCCGGCGATCTGCCCCGTCTCCGGGTCCAGCCGGAAATCGTCGAGCACGATCACTTGGTCCCGGTCCACGTCCGGCGCATCGGCCTCTTCCACAATCAGGGGTCCATGAAGGCCGCGCGCGACCTGCTCGTAGGACTGGTTGTGTGAATGATACCAATATGTTCCGGCGTCCGGCAGGTCGAACGCATAAGCAAACTCGCCGCCCGGCGGCACGGCCTCCTGAGTCACCCCCGGCACGCCGTCCATCGCATTGTCGAGGCGGATGCCATGCCAGTGCACCGTTGTCGGCTCCGGCAGTGTATTGACCAGTCGGCGCTGGAGGCGCCCCCCTTGCCGCAACCGAATCTCGGTGCTAGGTACGACTCCCCCGTAGCCCCAGACCTCGGTCGCCGGATACCCCTCAGGCGCAATTTGGACCTGCGCGACGGCAGCCTTCAGAACCTCCGCCTCGGCCCCTGCCAAAGCCGCGCGATATGGCAGAAGAGGCGCGACGGCGAGGGCCGCCGTTCCGGCCAACATGGACCTGCGTGTCGTCATCCTTCGTTTGCCCATCTCTCAATCAAGCGGAATCGCCAGTCGGACATCATGTGGTTGCCCCCATTTCCCAGGGAAGAGAGGCACTATGTGCAGCCTTCCGGCACCGGAAGGTCAACAGAGCAGGCATAACGAAGCGGTGATTTCGATGTGCCTGAGCGCCGAATGCGCCGGTTCGATCCTCCCCAAGATCGGAGATCGCCCCACTCGGTCCGGGGACCGGCGGGGCGACGCGGCGTTCGTCGGCGGGAGTATCTGGATCAGAACTCCTTGCTCATCCTCCGATCGACGGAGAGATAGCCGCCTCCGAACGCTGCGATCAGCGCCGTGCCAGCGGCCCAGAAGACGGAGGTATAGATTGCCTTTTCCTGAATGCGCTCTCCGAAGGCGATACCGCCGTCGGACAGCAGAACTCGCTGAGCACTGTCTGTCAGCAGATCCGGATTGGCTGTGAGATAGGAGAGGCCCTCCGTTGTCAGGAACAGCTCGGGGTAGGGATGGTTCAGGTGGAATGAGATCGTCACCAGCATCATCACCGTGTTGGCGACCGCGATTGGCCGGGTATAAAGCCCGATCACAATCATCGCGCCCCCCACGAACTGCAGGATTGCCAGCGCTGGCGAGAAGAACCAGCCCGGCGCGAGCCCGATCGATTCCAGAAATCCGACCTGGGCGAAGGGAGCCATGATCTTAGGCCAGCCGGAGATCATGAAGCTGATGCCGATGATCGCGCGAAAGGCCGCCCAGCCGACCGGCTCGGCGAAGATTTCGTAGAACTTGCGCATGTACGGTATGAAAAGGCGCTCACGGGCGGGGAGAAAAACGTCAGCCAAGGTGGCCTCCATTGTGCGGGGATTTTTCTTATTTCCAAGGCGTATCCTGCGAATTGTGCGCGACAGTACAATTTGGGAAAGCTCAACACGCTGTGTGCAGCGCGGCGCAGACTAATCATCCCGACATTGATCCATGTCATTCTGGGAGGCGCGCGCTCACGTTGATCGGCCACTGGAATGGCGTGTGCGCGCATGACCGGAAGAGCGGTGTTAGGTCCGACGGCCGGCTGAGCTGACTAAACGCTCACGCCAAGCTTGTTTGGTGACGACGTAGGTGTCTCCGCAAGGCGTCACCATCACCGGCGCGCGCTAGCGTGGGGCCGATCCGTACTTTCCGGGAGGCGCTGTTTCGTGGGCCAGAAATTTCGGATGGTCTGAGCGATAATGGCGAACAGGATGTGTTGCTGCCTTGGAACGCCAACCTGGGGCACATCCTCCCCTCCCCAAAAACACTGGAAGTGGATGTACCCCAAGCAAAACGTGGCACTCGCTACGGATCATAACCGGACCCATACGCCGGATCGCCTTAAACACCTCGATCCGTAGTGCCTGTCTGCTCCCGAAACCCGACTTCAGTTGGGTCACATCTTGTTGGAACCGGCAATCGACACCACAACCTGTGCGCGTTTCCGGTGAATCGGCAGGGCCCGGAGGGCGAGATTGTTAACAATTTCCCTTGGGGGGTGAGCCTTTCAGACAGGTTCACTCGCGTGCATGCGCTCGAGTTGTTGTCAGATGGTCAACAATGCGCGTTCCTTGTGTCCGCCACAATTGAAAGCACAGATCTCGGTGAACAGACTGTTTCCGTTCGCTTCATACGGTCGCTAATCTAACTCACCGCGGAGCAAAGTGCGGCTGACAGGCCCAGATTGCCGCCTCGTTTCGAAGACCGCGACCCAGTCGAGCGCCCTCCTTCATTTCATCCGGAGGTCCATCAGGCCGCCGCCAAAAAGCCGATCGCGCGAGTTGACGAGGTGGCCGTGCATCAGTTTCCGGGCCTCCTCCGGCTGTTGAAGCCGAATTGCATCGAAGATCGCAGTGTGCTCGTCGAGCACGGCGTTCAGCCCAACCGGGCCTTCGGTGATGAGCGCAGTGCCATGCAACGTCATGCCGACGTTGATATGTTCGCGAAGCGCCCGCAGCGCCGTCTCAAAATACTGGTTGTTCGACGCCTTCGCGATGCCGTGGTGAAAGGTGAAATCTGCATCCTCGCGGTGTTGCTGAGACTTGGTTGCATCCCGCAACAGGTCGAGCGCGACCTCAATCTCCTCCAGCACCGCGGCATTGCGCCGAACCGCGGCTAGCGCGACGGCTTCGGTTTCCAGCGTCAGGCGAAACTCGTAGCATCGCTGGATGTCGGCAAGGGTCTCGACACGGGCAAAGCCGACCGGCATCGCCTGGTGCGCGCGAACGAAGGAGCCCGCGCCCTGCCGCGAATAGACCATGTTCTCCTGCCGGAGCCGTTCTAGCGCGGCGCGAAGCACCGGCCGAGAGACGTCGAACTCCTCCGAAAGAACGGCCTCGGACGGCAACTTCTGGTTCGGCGGGTAATCACCGTTCACGATCCGGGTGTAGATCATGTGATAGACCCGATCGGCCAGGGTTGTCCGTTTTTTCGTTTGGTCCTGTTTCATTCGTTCCCCTCGCTGCAAAGCCGACCGGCCGCTTTAGCAAAGTGTGCGTTGGTCAAGACAGTGTCGGGCAAATTGCCACTCGGTGCTCGCGCGATCGGTCGGATTGAGTGCGCCTCGTCATCGGCGAGCGTCACGAAAACACGTGCCTCGAATGCCGGCGCGACCGGCGCCTTAGCCGGCACGACGCGGGATGAGCCGTCCACTGGCGCAACTGTGTCCACCAGATACATGTTGGGTTCTGCTGCGCCATCCGCCAAAGAGCCTGAGTGGTCGCCGAGCAGAACGGCCGCGATGACCTCCAGTCCATGCTGCCCACAGGCCGTAGCGGTGTTGAGTGTGCCGTAAACCCCGGTCACAGAGATCGGTTCTTTACCTGTCATCATGTTCCGCTGCCTGGGTGCTGGCATGCGATCATCCCTCTGCTGGTAATCCGCACAAACTGGGATCCGTCTCATCCGGACTGGCGGTAACCACCACACGTGTGCTCCAAACTGCTTGTCATGTTGTAATATAAGGCAAGTCGGAGTTCAATTTTTGCCTTCGCAATCAGAGCGAAAGGTCCTCCAAGCGGGACCGCAAGGTGAATGGGAGCTGGAGTGATTTGGCACAACTAGCGCTTTGGACGTTCGTCGTGCGTCGACGTCCGTCTCAATGCTCGGTGAAAAGGGGCCGCCAAGGGGGGCCGGGGAGAAGCTTACCTAGCCGGGATTCGCAGCTGCACGTCTCTCCAAGGCACGCTGCGAACTCTGCTATGGGAGACTTGGGATTGGCCGCTGATCACCCAGCAGATAAAACTCGCAGTATTTGGTGGCGGAGGGAGCAGGACCGGAGTCAAACGTTCTCCACAATGGAAAAGCACCGCTTAGGTTTAGTCTACTCCTGGATGTTCTTGTCTAACAGGCTGCTGAGGTAGTGTCCAGAGTCTTTCGCACTTTCATCATGCGACGACGGCTCCTTGGGTTTGCTCCGCGAATAGCGGGGTCATGTTCATGTACTTCCGTGTCGACCACTGGGTTCCAGCGATGTGACGCAGACGGGCGGCGGCGAGGTTCAGGCAGGATTTACCGTCCGGGAAGGCGCCGACGACTTTCGTGCGCCGCCTGATCTCGCGCATGATCCGTTCCAGCGGGTTGTTGGTTCTTAGCTTGATCCAGTGGCTGTCTGGAAAGCCGTAATAGGTCAGCGTCTCGTGGCCGCTCTCTTCCAACAGCTCTGCCGCTTTCACCAATCTCATGGCGCGCAAATCGGCGATCACCGCCTGCATCTTCTCGGCCGCCGCCTTGCGGTCCTCCTGGGCGTGGATCGCCTTCAGCATTTTGCTGATATCCCGGACCTTGCCCGACGGCACCAGGCTGAAGACGTTGCGGTAGAAATGAACGACACAGCGCTGCCATTGGGTGTCCGGCAGGACCTCGGTGGCGCTCTCCACCAGCCCCCGGCAGGCGTCGGATACGATCAGCTGCACGCCCGAGAGCCCGCGATCCACCAGATGGCGCAGGAAGGCCGACCAGCCGGACTTGTCCTCCTTGGGGCCTTCCATGATGCCCAGGATCTCTCGGTAACCGTCGGCGGTGACGCCGATGGCCACCAGCAGCGACACGTTGCGCACCTCACCGGCCCAACTGCGCTTCATGACAATGCCATCGAGGAAGACATACGGGTGGTCGCCCTCGATTTTCCGGTGCCGCCAGTCGTCGATCTTGGCGTAGATCTTCTTGTTCAGGTTCGAGACCGTGCCGGGGCTCACCCGCGTGCCCCAGAGCGCCTCGGTGATGTCTTCCACTCGGCGCACCGAGACGCCCGCCAGATACATCTCGATCAGCGCCTCCTCGACCGAGCTTTCCCGGCGCTGGTAGCGCTCGATGATCGCCGTCTCGAAGGTCTGCCGGCGCAGCTTCGGCACCTTGAGCTTCACCGATCCGGCCTTCGTCTCCAGCGAACGCTCGTAACTGCCCGCCCGCGTGTCCTTGCGGCCTTCGCTCCGCTCATACCGGCCGGCCCCGCACAGCCGGTCCGCCTCGGCATCGAGCATCGCATTCAGCGCTTCCTCCACCGTGCCACGCACCATCTCGCCAAGGTGGTCGCGAATGCGCGCCTCGTCGATCTGTATCACTTGCCCCATCGCATTGGGCTTCTCGTTCTCGTCCATTCTCATACGGCCTCCGCCTGATTGACTCGCGGTGCGTGGGATTCCCTGCTGGAATGAAACGCTTTAGACTCCTTCCCAACGACAACGAAGGGGGCAGGCATGGTACAGGTTGCGGCTCATCTGAGCGTCGCCGAGTTGCAGGCGGGATATCGCGGCAGCAAGGATGCGACACTGGCGCGCCATTTTCAGGTGATCTGGCTGCTGGCGCGGGGGCACACGGTTGCCGAAACTGCACAGCTGACCGGGTTTGTTCGGCGCTGGGTCGAGGAGTTGCTGGTGCGCTACAACCGCTTCGGGCCGGCCTCGCTCGGCGACCGGCGCCGGCGGAACGGCGCGAAGCCACGGATTCTGACGCCGCAGGTTCTGGCGATGCTGCGCGAGCGGGTGAAGGCCCCGCCCGACGACGGTGGGGTCTGGACCGCGAAGAAGGTGGCGGCGGTGATCGCGGCCGAACTTGGGCTCACGCGGGTCGCCGAGCAGCGCGGCTGGGAGGCTCTCAAGGCGATCGGCTGGACCGTCCAGCGTCCACGGCCGCAGCATGCGCAGGCGGCGACGGCCGAGGAGCAGGAAGCGTTTAAAAAAAGCTCGCGGGGGTGGTCGTCGAGGAAGCGGAGCGCCATCCCGGCGCGGTGATCGAGGTCTTCGCCACCGACGAGCATCGCATCGGGCTGAAGCCGATCCTGCGCCGGGTCTGGGCACCCTGCGGCGAACGGCCGGTGGCACGGGGCCACCATCGCTTCGAATGGCTCTACGTCACCGCCTTCGTCTCGCCGGCCACCGGCGAGAGCTTCTGGTATCTCGCGACCGGCGTCGACAAGGCGCTGTTCGAGGACACTCTCCGGCTCTTCGCCCGCGAGGCCGGGGCCGGACGCGACCGGATCATTATCCTCGTGCTCGACGGGGCCGGCTGGCACACCGCGCCGCTCGAGGTGCCAGAAGGCATCCGCCTCGTCTTTCTGCCGCCATACACCCCCGAACTGCAGCCGGCCGAGACACTCTGGGTCCACGTGGACGAGCCGATCGTCAACAGGCACATCGACACCCTCGAAGACCTGGATGCCATCGTCGCCGATCGCTGCGTGAGCCTTGCCGCCAACCGCAATCTCATCCGAAGCCAAGCCGGCTTTCACTGGTGGCCCGACCGCGTTGCCCCGAACTGATCAACCGGAACCGGTATCAGCTCCTCTCAGCCAGTCTGAAAGGAACCGCCATCCAAATCAAATGTGCGAAAGACTCTGTACGTTATCGACTGGCCATCGGTTCGCCGCGCTCTAATTCTAACACTTGTTAGATTGCTAGCGCAATGGCGGACTAACATCAAGCCATGAAATATTGAAGAGTGATTGCCGGTCACAACGGAAGGCAGCTTCTGAACGCCTTCGGGGCACGACTTAGGATTTGCCCGTCAGGTGTCTGCACGCCGGACGGGCACGTCGAACCGGAACATATGGTTAAACCGAGGCCAGATCGGTTTGTGGTCCGGTCGGCTCGCTCTCCCGCTTCGGTGGACGAATCCGAAAGAGGAGCGCGAAAAGCACGGGCACGGCCACCAACGTCAAGACCGAAGCAAAGGCAAGGCCGCCCATGATGGTCACAGCCATCGAGGCGAAGAAGGCATCCGGCAGGAGCGGAACCATGCCGAAAATCGTCGTGCCGGCCGCGAGCACCACTGGGCGCAGACGGCTGACCGATCCATTCATCACGGCCTCGTAGTCCGCAACACCATCTGCACGTTGCAGGTCGATCTCTTCGACCAGAACGATGGCGTTTTTCATCAGCATGCCCGAAAGCGACAGGAAGCCGAGCAGGGCGGTGAAGGTGAAGGGCAGTCCGGTGAACAGGAGCCCCAAGACCATGCCCGTCACGGACATAGGCACGACGAGCCACAGTATGAGCGGCTGGCGAACTTTGTTGAACATCAAAATCGAGATTGTCAGCATGACGAGAAAGCCCAAGGGAAGCTGTTTGCCAAGGCTTGCCTGAGCATCCTTGGCGCTTTCGTACTCGCCGCCCCATTCCATCGAATAATCATCGGGAAGCGGGAGGGCCTCGATTTGTGTCCGGACACTTCGGAAGGCTTCGTCGGCGGTCAGGTCGCCGCGTGCGCCGCCGAGGGCGGTGATCGTTCGTTCGCGGTTGCGCCGGTGAATGAGTGCCTCGACGAGTCGTGGCTCGAACCGCTCGGCAAGGTTGGCCATCGGAACGTATGATCCTGCCCCATCGGACCAAACCGACAGGTCAAGAAGACGGTCGACACCGTCGCGGTCACTCTCGGGAAGACGGAGATGGATTGGGATGACCGTGTCGTCCTCGCGCAGCTCGCCTACACGCAGGCCGGACGTTCCGTAGCGAATGGTATCCGCGATCGCGCTTCGTGTCGCGCCAGCAATGCGCATGCGTGACTCGTCAACAATGGGTTCGACAAGGATCTCTCGCTGTCGCCAATCGGTACGCGGATTGGTGATTGTCCCTGCTTTCTCGAAAATCCTGGTGGCATCGTCCGCGAGCTGGCGCAGGATGACAGGATCTGGTCCCGAAAAGCGGACTGCCACATCGGCGCCGGCGGGCGGACCGAACACGATTTCTTCGACGCGGACCAAGGCGTGGGGGAATTCGGCGGGCAGATCCCGGTTGAGCCGCCTCGCGATGGACGTGATAGCCTCGGCGTCGGCAACTCGAACGATAAGCTGACCGTAGCTCGGATCCGACTGCTCGGGATTATAGGTCAGCATGAAGCGGCTCGCCCCTCTCCCGACGAGGGCGGTCAGGTCCGTCACGCCGTCCTCGTCCAGAAGCATCTGCTCCAGCCGCCGCATTTCAGTGTCGGTGACGTTGATGTCGGTTCCTTGCGGCATCTGGAACTCGACATAGAAGATCGGCGTGTTCGAAGCGGGAAAGAAGGCCTGCTTGACCTGCCCGAAGGCCATGACGGACCAGACGGTCACCCCCACAATCGTCAGGACGACCAGCACACGGTTTCGCAGCGCCAGCCACAGAAACGCGCGGTAAAGCCCGTAGAATGCGCCCTTGTAAGGATCGGTCGACGTGTCCTTCGGCGCTCGGAGCAGCAGCTTGCCGAGGTAGGGCGTAACCGTAACGGCAAGCGCCCAGCTCATCAGCAGCGAGATCGCAATCACCGCAAAGAGCGAGAACAGAAACTCGCCCGTCGCATCCGGCGACAGGCCAATTCCGGAAAAGGCCATGATCCCGATCACGGTCGCACCGAGCAGCGGGATCGACGTCGCGCTTTCCGTTTCTGCCGCCGCCTCCTCTGCGGATTTGCCGCGCGCCATGCCGATCACCATCCCTTCGGTAATGACGATGGCGTTGTCGACGAGCATTCCCATCGCGATGATCAGCGCACCGAGGCTGATCCGTTCCATCGCGATCCCGAAGATCGACATGAAGAACAGCGTCGAGAAGACGGTCAGCCCGAGCGTCGCGCCAACCACGAGCCCTGCGCGCCAGCCCATGGTCAGCATCAGCGCCGCGATGACGATGGTGACCGATTGTCCGAGGCTGACGAGAAAGCTTGAAACCGCTTCATCCACGACGACGTGCTGTTCGTAGATCGGAATGATCTCAGCGCCTTCCGGAAGCTCCGCCTCGAGGCGCTCCAGCCGTGCCGACACCGCCTCGCCGACTTCGACCACGTTTCGGTCCGTTAACGCCGAAACGCCGAGGGTGAAGGCTGGGGCGCCGTTTTGCCGGATGATCTGGCTGGGCTGTTCGGCCGACTCACGGGTCACGCGGGCGATGTCATGGACCGCGACCTGGCCGACGTTTCCGGCCGTGCCCAGCCGCAGCGACTCTATACCTTCGGGACTTACATAGCCTGGCGGAACCGATAGGCCGATTCGGGCGGGGCCCTCGGTGATCTCGCCGTTCAAGAACACCTGGTTCTCGTCCGCCAGAATACCCAGGATTTGGTTCGGCGGAAGGCCCAGTTCGGTGAGCCGTGCGGACGGGATCGAGATGTTGATCACCTCTTCGGCAAGGCCCTGAACCTCGACTTTCGCGACGCCATCGACAGTGACCAGCCCGAGCCGCAGGGTCTTGGCCAGGTCGCGCTGTTCCTTCGGGCTCAAACCTTCCGTCGTCACCGCATAGAACATGCCATAGACGTCGCCAAAATCGTCGTTGATGATCGGCGGGCGGGCGCCCGCGGGCAAGTCCCCCTCCACGTCGCGGATGCGGCGGCGCATCTCGTCCCAGACCTGCGGGATTTCGTCCGGCCCATAGGTCATCTCGATCTCGACAGTGATCTGGGCCATGCCCGGCATGGACTTGGACTCCACCCGGTCAAGCTGCTTCATCTGCTGCAACGCATTCTCAACGACGTCGGCGACCTCCTCTTCAACCTCTACGGCCGTAGCGCCGGGATAGGCCACGAAGACAAGCGCCGTCTTGAGGGTGAAGCTGGGGTCTTCGAGGCGGCCGACCGTATTGAGGCCCCAATAGCCGCCAACGAGGCAGAAGATGATGGCGAGCCAAACCGCCACCGGACGCCGGATGCTTGCGCGCGATATGCTGAGTGCCATAGATCCTTTTCCGCCTATCCCAGGAGCACAGGGTCAGAGTCCCGAGACTGCCACCGTCTGGTTTTCTCTAAGCCGCCACCAGCCGCCGGATACGACCACTTCGTCACCTTGGAGGCCTTTCAGAATGGCGATCTCGTCGTCCATCGGAAGGCCCAGACGAACCGTTTTGCGGGCGACCTGGCCAGACGCTTCCTCGTAGATCCAAATGGACGGCTCGGTCCGGCTCGTCGTGTCCACCGCCGATACCGGAACGATGACGGAGTGCGGGCGATCTTCCTCCGCCGCGATCGAGATGCGCACATCCGCCGTCATTCCCGGAAGCAGGCGTGGGTCGATCTTGCCCGTGATTGCGAATTCCACGTCGTAGGTCTGCGCCATGGGATCCACATCCGTGGCGAAGGACCGCAGCACCAGCGGCGCCGTGTAGCCCGGCACCGCCGCGAAAGTCGCAACAACGTCGAAGGCGTCGGGGGACGCCCGCGCGATGGCGGCCAGTTCCTCGGGCAGCGAGATCACGATCCGCATCTCGCTGATATCCTGGAGCCGCACGACCGGCGCGGCCGAGGTGACGTTGACATACTCTTCGATGAAGGCGCGTGCGACGATCGCATCGAAGGGCGCGACGAGCTCGGTTTGTTCGAAGCGCCGCTCGGCCTCGCGAAGCGCAGCGCCTGCCTGTGCCAACTGAGCGCGTGCAGTGTCGAGACGGGCGTCGGCCGCGACTCCCCGTTCGGCGAGACTCGACGCGCGTTCGAATTCGGACTCCGCAAGCTCGAAGGACGCCTGAGTCCGAACGACCGTGAGTTCGAAATCGACCTGATCGAGCTTGGCGATCACCTCGCCCTCGCGTATCCTGTCGCCCGGTTCGACGTGAAGTTGAATAATCTGTCCCGGCACCTGAAACGCAATATCCACCGTGCGGGCGGGCTCGACGCGGCCGGCAACAGTGCGGGACCGATTGACAGCCCGGGTGAGTGCTCGGGTTACCTCTACCACGACCGGTTGGTCGAGTTCGGGCGCGACCGCCGCTTCGGCAGTTTCATTGGTATCTTTCCTCGCTTGGGCCAACACATCGCTCAGAGGCGCCGGAAGGAACGGAATGGCCAGAGCCGCCGCGACTGCGCCCGCAAGCACGGAAGCGACCCGTTTCCAACTTCGCTTTCTATTCGAGTTCATCGATCATGGTCCTCAAGCGTTCGATGGCGCGATCTCTGAGATCTGCGCCGCCGTCGGGAAGATTCAGGAGTTTCTGGAACCGCAGTCCCTGGATTGCCAGGACAGCGACCATAGCACCCGGAGCGTCTTGCGTCTCGGACACGATACGTTCAAGGTCGTCGGCCAGTTCAACTCGTAGCGGATCGAGCAACGGCGGGTCCAATGCGGCAGCCGCAAGAATGGCTATAGACAGGTCATCGGTAACGCCTTCGGACTGCAGTGCCGTTTCGAGATGACCACGTAAAGTGCGTAGCGGGTGCTGCTCCGGCACACTTCCCAGCAGATCCCGATGTTCGGCCAACATCTGATCCAACAGCCCGGAAAGCAGGGCTTTCTTCGTCGGGAAATTGTAAAGCAAGCCACCCTTGCTGAGGCCTGACTCTTTTGCGACCGCGTCGATCGTGATCCTTCCCGCTCCCTCACGCGCGGCTATCGCACGCGCCGCAGAAAGTATCCTACGGGACGCATTTCTGGATTCTGCAAGGGGCATGTGCTCACTCAAAACTGTACCGTCCGGTCGGTTCACGTTGACTTTCAGGTAGTCTGGGGTTCCATCAAGGTCAAGCGTTCAATCGAATCCGACCCGGGTGGCTCACCATGACGCCCGCAGACCATGCGAAGCCAAGCGGTTGAGCGCCCCCGCTCTACAAGTTATTTCGTCCGGCATAGATCCTCAGAAACGCGTCAGCCGCCCTCTTTGAGTGCTCAGATGCATCGACGGGCTGGTCGACGGCCAGCAAGCGCGGCATGATAACGCCGGCGATTGACAGATGAATAAACTGACTGGCGGCGCCTTGAATGTCTTGCACGTTCTGTGATTTTGCCTCGTGCAAGCGTTCGAGTATTTGCGCGACTGTCCTGATGGCGCGTGTTGGGCCTGAGCCCATGTATATTTCGCCTGCCTCCGGCAGAACCGAGGCCGCGCCGATGCAAACACGCAGGAGGCGAATATAGTCATCATCCATGACCAGCCCGATCATCCGCTGCGAGAGTTCTTCCAGCACGCTCCGCGCATCGTTCTGGCTTGAAAGCGGACGGCAGATTTCCATTGAAAGGCTGTCGCACTCAGCTTGCAAGACGCTTAAAAAGAGTTTGTCCTTACTTGGGAAATGCGCATAGAGGGTTGCCTTCGACACCTTGGCTTCTTCGGCGATCGCATCGACGCTTGCACCTTCGAAGCCGAACTTCAAGAAGACCTCTCTGGCTCCTTTCAGAACATCGGCCACTTTACTCTCCCTCATATCGATCACCTGATTCCAATACGTGATACCGAACGCATAGCTCCACCTGTCTGGCCGCGCTTAACGGCATCCGGCGTTTCCATCACCTGTCTTCGGCAAAAAACGAGCTTTCGCTGTGCAACTCATACATACAATCGGGTACACACAATCGGGGCGACGCGACCTCGCCGAAAGCTTTCTCACCCGGATGTTCTTTGGGCCGGCGCAGTCAAACAGCGCCCACGTCATCGTCATCAAAGACCCCCTCAGCCATCCACCTGTTCGCGATTTCCCCCAGTGCGTCCAGAACGTTTCGAAGGTCGTCGCCGCGCGGCGTCAGGCCATAGGTCACCGCAGGCGGAATAGTCTCCGCCTGTTCCCGCCAGATGACCCCGGCACATTGCAGCATTCGCAGACGCTCGGTCAGCATTCGGGTCGATATCCCGGGCACGGCGCGCTTCAGCGCCCCGAACCTTTGCGGCCCCTGATCGCTCAGGACCCAGATGATGTAGGTCGTCCACGGTCCCATGAGCAGACGCAAGATCGAGTCCATCGGGCACTGTGGCGGAGTTTTGGGCATCGCTGTGCACTCGCTTACCGGGTGGTTACTTTTCTGTTCCTACTTTAGTTTTCGCTACAAATCAACTATTCCACCTCCTGCAAAAGGCACTCGGGGTTTCCCCGCGAACCGGGAAGGACAATCGGACATGGCCCGCCAGCCCACGCTCTTCATTCCCCATGGCGGCGGCCCCTGCTTCTTCATGGACTGGAACCCGCCGGATGAATGGGACCGGCACCGGCAGTTCCTGCAGGATCTGCCGGGCACGCTGCCTGAGCGCCCCGGGGCACTCTTGGTGATCTCGGGTCATTGGGAAGAGCCCGCCTTCACCGTGCAGACCAACCCCGCGCCTCCGCTTCTGTTCGACTATGGCGGTTTCCCGCCCCATACCTACGAGTTGAGCTGGCCCGCCCCCGGCGATCCGGCGCTGGCGGACCGCATCCATGACCTGATCCGCGCCGCCGGTCTCCCGGCCGCGAAGGACGCCGTGCGCGGGTTCGATCACGGCGCCTTCGTGCCGCTCAAGGTCGCCTTTCCCGAGGCCGACATTCCCTGTGTCCAGCTCTCGCTTGCCCGCGATCTCGACCCCGGGCGCCATATCGCCCTCGGTCGGGCGCTGGAACCGCTGCGCGACGAGGGCGTGCTGATCCTGGGCAGCGGCAACACCTATCACAACATGGCTGCAATGATGCAGAGCCTGCGCGGCAGGCCACGCGGCCCCATCGCCGGCAAGGCGTTCGATGCCTGGCTGACCGATGCGGTGACCTGCCCCGATCCCGATGAACGCAACCGCAGGCTCGCGCGCTGGTCGGAGGCGCCGGGCGGCCGCGATGCACATCCGCGCGAAGAGCACCTGATCCCGTTGCATGTCGTGGCGGGCGCGGCGGGCACCGATATCGGCCGGAAGACCTTCGAAGACCACGTTCTTGGCGCCGTCGAAAGCGCCTTTCGCTTCAGTTGAACAGAAACTCAGGAAAGGAACACAACGCCATGTCCAATTCCATCAAGGGCCCCTTCATCGTGACCGGCGCATGCGGTCAACTCGGCAGCCACGTTATTGAGAACCTGCTGGCGCAAGGGGCCGAACCCCTCGTCGCGATGACCCGCACGCCGGAAAAGCTCGAGTCGCTTCGGGCGCGAGGGGTCGACGTCAGGGCGGGTGATTTCAATGACCCGGCCACGCTTGGCGCGGCCTTCGCCGGCGGCGGGCGGCTGCTGATCATCTCGACGGACGACCTTGAGCCGGGCAAACGGCTCGCCGCGCATCGCAACGCGATCGCGGCCGCCAGGGAGGCCGGCGTGTCACATATCGTCTATACCTCGCTCACCAATCCCGATGAAGACAACCCGATCGGATTCGCCGTGGATCACCGCGAGACCGAGGCGCTGATCGAGCAGACCGGCATCCCCCACACGATCCTGCGCAACTGCCTTTATGCCGACCTTCTGTTGATGAGCGGACAGCAGGCGATTGGCGCGGGGGCGCTTTATGCCGCGGCGGGCGACGGCAAGGCAGGCTATGCCACGCGCGCCGATTGTGCCCGCGCCGCTGCCGCGGCCCTGTTATCCGAGACGGGCTCGACCCTGCGCGACATCACCGGACCCGAGGCCGTCGGCCATGCCGAGATCGCCGCGATTCTTTCGGAAGTTGCCGGGAAGGATATCCCCTACGTCCCGATCACGCGCGACGCCCTGGTAGAGGCGATGAAGGAACACGGACTGCCGGAGTTCATGGCGAATGTCTTTTCGTCCTTCGATGTCGCCATTGCCCAGGGGAATCTCGACGTGGCCTCGGATGACGTGGAACAGCTGACCGGGCAGAAACCGCAATCGGTCCGCGATTTCCTGATGGCCAACAAGGCGGCCCTGCTGGGGCAAGCGTAAACCATCATCACCGGAGGCGCTGTCATGCTGAATATATCGCCACGCGAGGGGCCAGGGCCGGTCACCACGCCTTGTGCCCCGCATACGCAGATCAGTCAGAACCCGGATGCCGCGTCATATAGCGCATTCAAGGACAGGGCCTTCGATTTCCCCTTTGTTATGTCCCAGAGGGTATTCGCATCCGGCACCCGGTCCTCGGGGCCGAGCTGACAGAACCGCATCCACGACAGCCGATCCCGGACGAGATACTCGGTCTGCTCCAATGAGAGCCCGTGCAGCGACTGCAAGACCAGCATCCGGAACTTCAGCACCGGATCGAACCGCGGCCGGCCCCCCTTCCAGCGCGGCGGGCGGCCGAGCGCCTTCTCCAGCACCGGCCGGAACATCTCGAATTCAACCGTCGCCGCCAGCGTCTCCAGCGGATCGCCTTGTGCGGAGATCTCCGCCAGCCGGTCCGTCATCGACCACAACCCCATCTGACCCATCATCGCCGTCCCCCCGGTGACCTCAGACCGAGTGAATCACGATCCACCCTTCAGCGCGAGGTTTCCGGAGGTGTCCAGGTGCGCAGCCCGCTTCAGCCGCCGAAGATGTGGGCCTTGCCCTTCCAGCTCCCCGACTGCCGGCTGACCGGTGCGAGACCTGCCAGACTCGCTGCCTCTTTCGGGGTCATCGTGCCGAGCTCAGGCATGTCCACGATCATAGCGGTGGCAGCCACCGGTCCGATGCCAGGGATTGACATCAGGATCTCGTAGCGCCGGGCCACCTCGGGGTCGGCCTTGATGAGGGGGACCAGTCCGGCATCCATCTGGGCGATCTGCCTGTCGATCTGACGTTCCCGGTGAGTTCTGGGCTTTCGGCCGGAAACGGACTGATGCGGGCGGATCCCGACAAATGTCCATATTTGGACATGGCGGCCACCTCGTCAGCAATTTCAACCATCATCGGCTTCAACCGATTGCCTTGACGAGCGAAGCGCGTCAGCTTATCTTACTAAGTAAGTAAATTAAGCGGGGTCGGCAAGCCTTGAGAAACGGGACGGGCGAAATCCTGAGACGCTTGCGCGCCAATGGGCCGCTATCGCGGGCAGAGCTTGCCCGGCGCGCCGCGATCTCGTCCGCGGGTGTCACCAAGATCATCGCTCAGCTTAATGCCGACGGGCTGATCCGCGAACGAGAGGGCCTGGGGCACGCGATCGGACGCCCGCCAGTGGCCGTGTCGCTGGTCGCGGGTGCGCGACGCGTGCTGGCGATCCACCTCGGCGCGGGGCGGTTGCAGGTTGCCTTCAGCGATCTGATGCTGGGTCTGGGACCGGCGCGGTCGTTCGAGTTCGACTTTGCCGATCCGATCCGGGAGATCATCTCGGCCACCGCCGATCTGGCGGCCGAGGTGCTGGAGAGCGCGGGGCCCGACCGCGGCATGGTCCTGGGCGTCGGGGTCGGCGTGCCGGGCAGCGTCGATGCCTCTGGCCGGGTGAACACGCATTCGATCCTTGCCGGCTGGCGCGACGTCGCCTTTGCGGATGCGTTCGAGGCGGCACTGGGGCTGCCGGTGGTCCTCGAGCACAACGCCACCGCCATCGCCATGGCCGAGGCGCGCTACGGTGCCGGGCGCGACGCCCGCAGCATCCTGCACCTGTTTCTCGGTAAGGGGATCGGCGCGGGGTTCGCGCAGACCGGGGCCGGCGAACGCTGTGCGCCGGTCGAGATCGGCCATGTGGTGGTCGATCCCGGCGGCCCGGCCTGCCGCTGTGGCGGACGCGGCTGTCTGGAGCGGTTCTTTTCCGAGCAGCCGTTGCGCGACATGGTGGGCGATCAGGGCATCCCGCGGTCCGCACTGGTCGGGGCCGCGATGCGGACCGAGGCCTGGCTCGGGGTCTACGAGCACCTGCTGCAGGCGCTGTCGACGGCGGTGACGTTGCTGGGGCCGGAACGGGTGGTCCTGGGCGGCGATCTGAATACCGCGCCCGATGCCTTTCTGGAGGCGCTCCGCCGCGACCTGCCGCCGCGGGTGATGCCGCAGCAGCGCCAGCGCCTGACGGTCGAGCGCACCAGCCTGCCCGAGCCCGCGGGCGTGCATGGCGCCGCATGCGTCGCCCTGGAGCGGTTCTTCTACACGACCGGACCGGCGGCCGCGTTGCGCGTGCAGCGCCTGGCGGCAAGCACGTGAGCGCGTGAAGGGAGGGGACATGAGCCTCATCAGCGACGTGGAGACCGCAGAGCCGAAGAGGCGGTGGCGCTGGGACCCGGGCAATGTCGCCTGGGGCGTGCTGTCCTTCGCGGGGGGCATCGGGTTGTGGTGGCTGGCGACGGTCGCCGGTTTCTCCGAACTGCCGAGCCCGTGGACGGTGCTGACACGGATGATCGAGCTGGGAATCGACGGGCAGTTGTGGGGGGACATGTACGCGTCCCTGCGGCGCGTGCTGATCGGATTTGCGCTGGGGGCGGTGCTGGCGGTGCCGGTGGGCTTCCTGATGGGCTGGTACCGGATCGCGCGGGTCATCATCGACCCGTGGATCCAGTTCTTCCGCGTGATCCCGCCACTGGCGATCATCCCGCTGGCGATCGTGACGCTAGGCATCGACGAAAAGCCGAAGACCTTCGTGATCTTCCTGGCCGCGTTCCTGTCGGCGGTCGTCTCGACCTATCAGGGCGTCGTCAGCGTGGACAAGACCTACATCAACGCCGCGCGCGTGCTGGGGGCGAGCGACGGGACGATCTTTGCGCGCGTTGTCATCCCGGCCTCGACCCCGTTCATTCTGGTGGGTTTCCGCATCGGCCTCGGCTCGGCCTGGGCCACCGTGGTCGCGGCCGAACTGATCGCGGCGCAGTCGGGCCTCGGGTTCCGCATGCAGCAGGCGCAGCTCTACTACGACCTGCCCACCATCTTCGTCAGCCTCGTCGCCATAGGCATCCTCGGCCTGCTCATGGACCGGATCGTGGTGCGCACCGAAGAGCGCATGACCCACTGGCAGGAAAGGGTCTGAGCCATGGCCGACCCCAAGATCGCCTTCCGCAACGTCTCCAAGGTCTTCGGCACGGGGGCGGACGCATTCACGGCGATCCGAGACCTGACGCTGGAGATCGCCGACGGCGAGATCGTCACCGTCGTCGGCCCCTCGGGCTGCGGAAAGTCCACCGCAATGAACATGGTTGCCGGGCTGATCCCGCACAGTTCGGGCGAGGTTCTGGTGGACGGCAGGCCGGTGTCCGGTCCGGGCCCCGACCGCGGCGTGATCTTCCAGCAATACGCCCTGTTCCCTTGGCTGACCGTGCGCGAGAACGTCGAGTTCGGCCTCAAGCTGCAGGGCCTGGGCCGGCAAGAGCGGCGCAAGCGGGCGATGCACTACTTGGGCCTCGTCGGGTTGCAGGACTTCGCCGAATCCTATCCCAAGACCCTCTCGGGCGGCATGAAGCAACGCTGCGCCATCGCACGGGCCTACGCGGTGAACCCCTCGGTCCTGCTGATGGACGAGCCCTTCGGCGCGCTCGACGCGCTGACCCGGGTGACGCTGCAGAACCAGTTGCTGGACACCTGGTCGAAGGATCGCCGCACGGTCATGTTCATCACCCATGACGTGGACGAGGCCGTCTTCATCGCCAGCCGCGTCGTCGTGCTGGCGGCCAGACCGGGACGCCTGCAGGAAATCATCGAGGTCGACCTGCCCTACCCGCGCGACGAAGAGGTGCGGCTGTCGCCCGAATTTATGGAGATTCGCAACCGGGTCTGGCGCGCGGTCTACCGCCGCGACGCCCAAGCCGCCTGATCCAGAACGTCACCAGATCGTCAAAGGAGGAGCTCGATGATCACCAGAAGAATCCTGCTGGCCGCTGCGTCGGCACTGGCCCTGTCCGGACCGCTGTCCGCGCAGGAGCTGGACGAGATCCGCATGGGCTACATCGCCGACTATTTCGGCACGTCCATCGCGGCCATCGCCACCGACCGTGGGCTTTGGGAAAAACACGGGCTGGACGCGGACCTGAAGGTCTTCACCAACGGTCCGATCCAGGTGCAGGCGCTGAACGCCGGCTCGCTCGACTTCGCCTATATCGGCCCCGGCGCCTTGTGGCTGCCTGCGTCCGGTCAGGCCAAGGTCATCGCCCCGAACGCCCTGGGATACACCGATCGCGTGATCGCCCAGCCGGGGATCGAAAGCATCTCGGACCTGAAGGGCAAGAAGGTCGGCGTGCCCGAGGGCACTTCCGGCGACATGCTGTTGCGCCTGGCGCTGGAAGAGGCAGGCATGACGATGGACGACATCGAAGTGATCCCGATGGATCCCTCGACCATCGTCACGGCCTTCTCGTCCGGTCAGATCGATGCGGCGGGCATCTGGTACCCGTTCGTCGACGTCGTCAAGCAGCGCGTCCCCGAGTTGAACGAGCTGTCCTCGAACGAGCAGTTCTTCCCCGAGATCGCGTTTCCCTCGTCGTTCATCGTCAGCGATGACATGGCCGGGAACCAGGAGGTGATCCGCAAGGTCGTGGCGGTCATCAAGGAAGCCAACGACTTCCGCAAGAACAACCCCGAAGAGGCGGTCAGGATCACCGCGGATTTCCTGAATGTCCCCGAGGCGCCGCTGCTGGCGGAATCAAAGCTGGCCCGGCTTCCCTCGAGCGCCGAATACGAAGAACTCAGCCGCGCTGGGCAGGTCGAGAACTGGTTCGGCACGCTGGCCGATCTCTATGCGCAGTTCGGCAAGATCGAGGACCCGCTGCCGGCGTCCGAGTTCTATCTCGGCAACCTCTACGCGCAATGACCACGCTGGCCGGACCCGTCCTGCACGGGGCCGGCCATCCCGCGACGAACCAAGGCAATTCATGACGCGCCCGAACATCCTCTTCATCATGTGCGACGACCACGCCGCCAACGCGATCTCGGCCTACGGGTCGGGGCTGAACAGCACCCCCCATATCGACCGGCTGGCCGATGAGGGCATGCGGCTGGATCATTGCTATGTCACGAACTCGATCTGCACGCCGTCGCGAGCGGCGATCCTGACCGGCACGCATAACCACGTGAATCTGGTCACCACGCTGGACACGCATCTGGACAATCGCCTGCCGAACGTCGCCAGGCATTTGCGCGCCTCGGGCTATCAGACGGCGATGTTCGGCAAGTGGCACCTGGGCGAGGGGCCGGCGCACGAGCCGAGCGGCTTCGACGCATGGTCGGTCCTGCCGGGCCAGGGCGACTATTTCGACCCCGAGATGATCGGCCCGGAGGGCCCGGTGGTCGAGAAGGGCTACGCGACCGACATCATCACCGACAAGTGCCTCGACTTCCTCGAAAGGCGCGATCCCGACCGGCCGTTCTTCATGATGTGTCATCACAAGGCGCCGCACCGGCCCTTCGTGCCGCATCCGCGCTACGACCACCTCTACCAGGGCGATCTGCAGGTACCCGAAACCTATGACGACGATTATGCCAACCGCGCCGCAGCCGCGGCCGCAGCGAAGATGCGGGTGCGGCAGGACATGACGTATGAGGACCTCGGCCTCGTCCTGCCGGAGGGTGGCTCGGAAGTGGGCGAGCGGGAAAAGCCCGGCTCGGACATGCGCAAGGTGCCGGACGATCACCGGGGGCTGGTCCTGATCGACCGCAAGACCGGCGAGCGCCATATGTTCGACAGCAAGCGCGAACTCGACCTCTTCAAGTATCAGCGCTACATCAGGCGCTACCTGCGCACCATCGCCGGGATCGACGACAATGTGGGGCGGATGCTCGACTGGCTCGACGCCAACGGCCTGGCTCGCGACACGATCGTGATCTATACCTCGGACCAGGGGTTCTTCCTGGGCGAGCACGGTTGGTTCGACAAGCGCTTCATGTACGAGGAATCGCTGAAGATGCCGTTCCTCGTGCGCTATCCCGCCGGGATTGCGGCCGGCACCGTGGGGCGCGAGATCGCGACCAACGTGGATTTCGCGCCGACATTCCTCGACTATGCGGGCGTGCCGGTGCCCAGCTACATGCAGGGCGTCAGCCTGCGCCCGGTGCTGGAAGGTCGCGCTGCCGACGGCTGGCAGGAGGTGGCCTATCACCGCTACTGGATGAACATGGACGACATCCACAACGCCTATGCCCATTACGGCGTGCGGACGGATCGCTACAAGCTGATCTACTGGTATGCCGAGGGGCTGAGCCAGCCGGGGGCCAACGACGGCGATGCGCCGCCCGAATGGGAGCTGTTCGACTGCCACGAGGATCCGGACGAACTGCGCAATCTTGCGGGCGATCCGGGGCATGCGGAAGTCTTTGCGGACATGCTGGCCCGCCTGGATGCGAAGATGGCCGAGATCGGTGACGTGCCGCGCCACGACAGCGCCAGGGCTGTCGCGGAGCAGGCCGGGCCTTTGTCGTGAAACGGCGCCCACGGGGCTGCGGAGGGTGCAGGCACGCAAGGGCCGAACTGCCCATAGCCGCAAGCGTCTTGATGTTCGCAGGGGCGGCGGCGTGAGAGGGTGTTGCGGCACAGCGCTGGGGATGGCTGCGCACCACGCCTCCTACATGGACGCCGCGCTGCGCGTTCCCGTGGCGTCCCCTGCGGTTCGCGAGGAGCTGCGTGCCGGACTGATCCCGCTCGCGGGCGGGTTCTTCGACATGGGCGCGCGGCAGTCCCGATTTCGCGAGGACTTCGACGCACCGCGCCGCAGGGTGTGGCTGTCGCCGTTCCGCATGTCGCCCACGGCCTGCACCAACGCCGAATTCGCGCGCTTCGTCGCGGCCACCGGCTACCGCACGGTGGCCGAGGTGGAAGGCTGGTCCTACGTTTTCCACCTGCTTCTGGACGATCCCGCGCGGTTCCCGAAGTCTCCGCCGGGCCTTCCCTGGTGGCGGAAGGTGGACGGTGCCTGCTGGTCCGCGCCGGAGGGCCCGGGCAGCGGCACGGCCGGCCGGGAGGATCACCCGGTCGTCCATGTCTGCTGGTTCGACGCGCTGGCGTATTGCACATGGGCCGGGCTCGACCTGCCAACGGAGGCCCAGTGGGAGTTCGCGGCGCGGGGTGGCCTCGCCCGCAAGAAGTTTCCCTGGGGCAACACCATGTCCCCGAAAGGCAGGCCCGCGATGAACACCTGGCAGGGCCGGTTCCCCGTGGAGAACACGGCAGAGGACGGCTTTCTAGCGACCGCGCCGGTCGCGGCCTTCGCACCCAATCGCTTCGGGCTTTACAATACCTGCGGCAACGTTTGGGAATGGGCGCGCGATCTCTACGCGCCGCATCCGCCGAAAGGCCCCTTCCCCCTGCGCGATCCGTCCGGGCCCTTGCAAGGCGGCGCCCGCGTCCAGCGCGGCGGATCCTATCTCTGTCACGTCAGCTACTGCGACCGCTATCACGTCCATTCACGCACCCGCAACGACCCCGATAGCTCGACCGGCAATGCCGGCTTTCGCGTGGCCCTGGATCAGGGCTCCGACGAAAGCACCGCCCGCCGCACCAGGCGGATGCAGTCAACGAGAGAGCGCAGATCGCGGACGTCGAGCGCAGCATCGTCGCCGTCGAGGACGACATCGGTCAACGCGCGCTTGGCGTTCGACGGTCGAAACGTCCACTTGACGTTCCGCTGATCCGTCTCGCTCCTCTTCCGCCCGCGTCAGGATCGCCTCGAACTCGGCGTCGGGCATGCGCATGAAGCCCTCGGATCGGGGTGGGGTCATCGGGTCCTCCTTTCGCCGCTCAGCCGATCTTGCAGCCCCAGAAGGACGTGTGATCGGCCGCGAAGTAGCCGTCCGCGACCCGGAAATACCCCTGCAGCTCAACGGTATCGCCCGCCGCCAGCGGCACCATCGTCTGCAGCCAGAGGGACGTGGCTTCCGAGACATGCGCGCCGCTGATCTCACCATAGGAGCCCCGGATTTCGGTCGCGCCGTTCAGGACGAGACGGCCTCGCATCCGGGCCGCTGTGCTGGAATTGACCTTGTAGAGCAGCGTCGCACCGAAGAGGTAGGTGCCGCCCACGGGCGCTGTGAACAGGTTGGTCCCGGCATCAAAGGCACCCTGATCGTTATAGTCGGTGTTGTGAAGGCCCCAACCGTTGGCGCATCCCATCCGACGCGCCATTCGATAGCTGTTGATCATGCTCACGAGGACTGAATGACCGTCCGCTTCGCGCAGCTGTATTGCGTGGCAACGGGGTTGGTCTCTGAGCCGGAGCCTGTCCGATTTGCGTCCAACCTCAGAGAAGATACGCTTTACCTACAAGTTCTACCACGGCCTGCCGCCTCAAGAACCGCGCAGAGGGCATCCATTGAACACGGCATTTCACTTGCTCGGCTCCGCCTTCACTCAAATGTCAGGGGCGGATCATCCGAAAGGATCGACTGAAGTGCTTTGATCGGCCGCGAACCGGACAGTGAGGTCTTGCAGAACGCTTCGACCTCGATCTGCCAGAGCGGCTCGGTCAGATCGAGTCGGACGAGCCCCTCGCGGCGCGCCTTCGGGACGAGCACGTGGCTGACGATGGCGAAATGATCCGTGGCTGCCAGTACGCCGAACATCACCGAGATCGAGCTGGTCTGGAGAATCGGCCGAAGCCGTTCGGACGGCCAGTGAGACATGGAGCGCGAATGCTCCTCGAACTCCAAGTCCTCGGTGAACCCGACGCGGCTGTAGTCGGTCAGCGCGTCTGGCGTCACTGGCAGACCGGCTGTCAGCGGATGACCCTCACGACAGACTACGACCATCTCGCTGCGAAACAGCGGCAGGCCGATCATTGCGTCACTCATGGGACGGGTCGGTCGAGCCGTGACAATCAGGTCGAGCTGATCCCGCCCCAGCCGGTCCACGAGTTGGCTTGAAATACCGCTTTCGACGTCTATCGCCACATCGGGAAACTCGCGATGGAAGCGGACTACGACGTCGGGAAACGAACTGACGGCGAGCACAGGCCCGACGCCTACGCGGATGCGGCCACCCAGCCGGTTCTGGACAGTCGAAATGTCCATCGACGCGAAGCGGGCGTGCTGGTCGATGGCGAGCGCATGGCGGTGCAGGGCCGTTCCGGCCTCTGTGGGCTCGAGCCCCCGCGCCGAGCGTGTGAAGAGCTCGCCGCCCGCGGCACGCTCGATCAGCTTGAGGCTGCTCGTGAGTGCGGGCTGGCTGATGCCCTTGCGCCGTGCCGCCTCGTGCGTGCTGCGCGCCTCGTAGAGCGCCAGAAAGTTCTCGAGGTGGCGGGACACAAGCATCCGCAAGGGATAAATTCCATCTATCGGAGGCGCGTAAAGATATATTGGCGCTTATCTCTGCCCCCTGCAAGACTCGGTTCGGGAGGTAAGATGCGTACGATTTTCGTCCTGTTCGACTCGCTCAATCGCAGCGCGCTCGGGGCCTATGGCGGCACCGAAGTTGCGACGCCGAATTTCGACCGCTTCGCGGCGCTCGGCGTGGCGTTCGACACGCATTACGTCGGCTCGATGCCCTGCATGCCGGCGCGGCGCGATCTGCACACTGGGCGGCTCAACTTCATGCACCGCTCCTGGGGGCCGATGGAGCCCTACGACCGCTCCTTCGTGCGGCAGCTGTCTCAGGCGGGAGTCCATACGCATCTCGTCTCGGATCACCTGCATTACTTCGAGGATGGAGGGCATGGTTTCCACACTAAGTTCGACAGCTACGACTTCATCCGCGGGCAGGAATACGACCCCTGGGTCGCGCTGGTTCAGCCGCCGGTGGAGCGCATCCGTTCGCAGTTCGATCCACGCCATTACAACACCGAGACACCCGACAAACATCTCCAGCACGCGATCAATCGCCAGCGCATGGAAGAGGAAGAGCAGATGCCGGGGCCGCGCTGCTTCGCCTCGGCCTTCCGCTTCCTCGACGACAATCGCACGGCCGACGACTGGTTCCTGATGCTCGAATGCTTCGACCCGCACGAGCCTTTCCACGCCCCCGAGCGGTTCAAGGACACCTATCGGACCGGCTACGAGGGCCGCATTCTCGACTGGCCGCATTACGAGCGCGTTGCCGAAAGCCCCGAGGAGATCGACGAAATCCGCGCCAACTACGCCGCGCTCGTCGCCATGTGCGACGAGTATTTCGGCCGGCTGCTCGACTATCTCGACACGCACGGGATGTGGGAGGACACCTGCCTCGTGCTGGGCACAGATCACGGCTTTCTGCTGTCCGAACACGGCTGGTGGGGCAAGGCGCGGATGCCTTATTACGAGGAGATCTCGCATATTCCTCTGGTCGTGCATCACCCCGCGCATACCGCTCAGGCCGGGACCCGCCGGGATGCCCTCACACAGACCACGGACCTGATGCCGACCTTTCTGGAGGTCCACGGTCTCGACGTGCCCGGCGAGGCGCGCGCGACGAGCCTCTGGCGGGTCGTCGAGGACCCCAAGGCGCGCCCTCGTGACGCGGCGGTGTTCGGCGTGTTCTCGGGGCCCATCGGCGTCACCGACGGGCAACACGTCCTCTATCACTACCCCCCCGATATCTTCAGCGAGGGCCTGGTCGAGTACACGCTCGCCCCAAACCACATGACCGAGCCATTCACGCCCGAGGAGCTGCGCACCGCGCGCCTCGCGCCGGCGTTCGACTTTACGCAGGGCATCCCACTGCTCGCAATTGACGCGACGGCGGAGGCGAAGCGCCCCCCGAACAACGACGGGATCGGGTTCGACGATCTCGGCACGCGGCTCTACGACCTCGTCGCCGATCCCGCGCAACAGAACCCGATCCGGGACGACGACATCCAGTCGCGTCTCGAAGCGGCGATGATCGCCGATCTCCAGCGTCACGACACGCCGGAGGAATTCTACCGGTGGTACGGACTGCACCACCGCTCATCCGAAGGGAGGATACCATGAAAACCATCAAGATGCTGGCGGGTGCGCTCGTCTGCGCAACCCTCGCGTTGCCGGGTGCGGCACAGCAATTCCCGGAGCGCAATATCGAGAACATCTACCCTTGGGCGCCGGGCGCCACCATGGCCGCGAGCCAGGTGATCGCCGACGCCATGGGCCAGGAGCTCGGGGTGAACATCTCGGTCGTTTCAACGCCGGGCGCGGCCGGAACCAAGGCGTTCGAGACAGCGCTGTCGCGCCCCGCCGACGGCTACACGATCTTCGACGGCTACGTGGCGCCTCTGGTCCTGCAACCGATGCAAGGCAACGCCGACTGGACCTACGAGGATTTCACGCCGCTCTGGTCCGCGACCTCGAACAGCTTCGCAATCGTCGTGCGCGAGGGCGAGGACCGGTTCGAAGACCTGCCCGCGCTGATCGCCTACGCGCAGGAGAATCCGGGCGAGCTGCGCTATTCGCCGGGCGTCGCCGGCGGCCTGCCCCACATGGTCGGTGCCAAAGTCCTTCAGACCTCGGACGCGGTGGCCCAGCTCGTGCCCTACCCGGAAATCGATGTCGCGATCCGTGACCTACGCAGCGGCATTCTCGATTTCATGATCATCAACCCCGGCGTCTATACGGTGAACAAGGACGAGGTGGACGTGCTCGCCGTCCTGTCCGAACTCGAGGACGCCTCCGAGACCTATGACGGTGCGCCGCGCGTCCAGGATTTCGGCATCGACCTCGGCATGTCCGGGCTCGCGCCGATGGGCTGGAACTGGTGGCTCGTCCGCGAGGACACGCCCGAGGACGTCGTCGCCACCCTGCGCGAGGCCATGGGCGCCGCGCTGAACGACGAAGAGGTGCAACAGCGCCTTCTCGACATGGGCTATGTGCCGACGCTCTACAGCCCCGAGCAATATGCCGAGATCGTCGGTCCCGTGGCGGACGACCTGCAAAGCGGCATCGACGCCGTCGCCTGGGAGGAAGAGCAGCTTCAGTCGCTCGACAACTGATCCGCGCGGGCGTGGCGGATAAACCGCCGCGCCCGTCCATCCCGGGGCCCGCCATGCGCAACCTCCAAACCTATGCCTTCGACTGGATCGCCTGGATGCTCTTCGCCGCGATTCCGGTCGCGATCTTCTGGCAATCGGCCACCTCGCTGGCCGAGCAAGGCGTGGCAAGCGGCGGACCGATGCGAAACGCCGCGATCTATCCCAAGGCGGTCGCTGTGATCATGATCGGGCTTCTGGTCCTGAACGGCCTCCGCGTGGCGCTGGCGCGCGTGGCCGAGCCGTCGCCACCAACTTGGGACGAAGGGACCGGCAAGGCGGTCCTCACGACAGGCCTTTTCATCGCCTACCTGGTCGCGTTGCCGTTCATCGGCTTCCATATCGCCTCGCCGGTCATTTCCGCCGTTCTCTTCGTGCTGCTCGGCATCCGTCCGCTCGTCGCCGTTGCGGGCGGCGTTGCCCTGTCGCTCTCTGTGGCCTTCGTCTTCGAAGGCCTCCTGAACGTCGTCCTTCCGGTGGGGATCTTCGGGATCTCCCTCTTCAGCTAAGGCCGCCCAGATGCTCGAACTCATCCGCGAAGGCGTGCCGCTCTTCTTCTCCGCCCAGGCACTCCTGCTGACTTCGCTCGGAGTCGCGGCCGGCCTCGTGATCGGTGTGCTGCCGGGGCTTGGGCCCCTCATGGGCATCGTGCTGATGCTGCCCGTCGCCTTCCACTTGCCGCCGGTCCCGGCCATGGGGATGCTGATCGCAATCTATATCGGTGGCTCGGCGGGCGGATCGATCTCGGCGATCCTCCTGCGCATCCCCGGCACGCCGCTCGCCGCCGCGACCCTCTTCGACGGCTATCCGATGGCGCAGAAGGGCCGCGCGCAGGACGCCGTCGGCCTCGCCGTCTCTGCCTCGGCCATCGGCGGTCTGATCGGCGGGCTGATCCTGCTATTCTTCTCGCCGATCCTCGCCGATTTCGCGCTGCGGTTTGCGCCGCCGGAATATGCCGCCATGGCGATCCTGGGACTCCTGACGATCTCCCTCGTGTCCGAGGGCTCGCCGCTCAAGGGCATGCTGTCGGGCGGCCTCGGCCTCGTGCTGGCCATGGTCGGCACCGACGAATTCACCAACGCCTACCGGTTTACCTTCGGCAACTTCAATCTCTCCAGCGGCCCACATCTTGTTGCCGTGGTCGTCGGGCTCTTCGCGCTTTCCGAAGTCGTTTTCCAGATTGAGGGCGGCGGGTTCCTCAAACGCCCCAGCATCGACCGGCTCGGGATCTCGCTGAAGGGCCTGCGCCTTATCCTCTCCCACAAGCTGAACCTCCTGCGCTCGGCGCTCATCGGCACCTTCTTCGGCGCAATCCCTGGGGCCGGCGGCGATGTCAGCGCCTTCATCTCCTACGCCACGGCCAAGCGCCTTGCGCGCGAGGAAGAGGGCTATGGCGATGGCGCGCCGGGCGGTGTCGTCGCCACCGAAGCCGCGAACAACGGCACCTGCGGCGGCGCGCTGATCCCGAGCCTGTCGCTCGGCATCCCCGGCGATGCCTCGACCGCCGTGCTACTCGGCGCGCTGTTCCTGCTGGGCTTTTTTCCAGGACCGGATCTGTTTCAGAACACACCTGAGATCGCGGGCGGCATCTTCCTCGCTTACCTGACGAGCAACGTGGTGCTTTTGGTCCTGGGCCTGCTGCTCGCTCCCTTCTTCGGGTCGGTCCTGCGCATCCCGAAGGCTTGGCTGCTACCCATCGTGCTGCTGCTCTCGACGCTCGGGACCTATGCCCTTCAGAACTCGGTCTTCGACCTCTGGGTCATGCTGGTCTTTGGCGTGGTGGGCTACGTCCTGCGGCGCGCGAGCTACCCGCTCGCCCCCATCATCATCGGCATGATCCTCGGCCCCGTGCTCGAGAACAACTTCCGCCGCGCGCTGCTCCTGTCCCGCGACGGTCTGTCGATCTTCATTGAGCGCCCGATCAGCGCGACGATCCTCGCTGTCGATGCCCTCCTGCTGATCGCCATCGTGATTTCGACGATCCGCCGCTCGATCTCCCCGAGAGCAAGCGCCTCTGACCCGGTTTAGCAAACCTTCCCGGACGTTCTTGGCCGCAATCCAATGAGCGAAGGACCGCTTCGTGGAAGCTGCACCGCGGCACCCCGCTGCCATCGAATGGCGGGTCTGGGCCGTGAGCGTCGGCAGGACAGATAAGCGGCCATCTCGGACTGTCGCGCTGCCGCAAGTCCGCCCCGAGCCCATACTGACCTCGCTGGTGGCAGCCTGCTTCGCGCTTACAGCATGGTCCGGCTCGACGTGGTCGGCCCATTCCCGACCTTCACGCGACACTACGACGCCGCAGTGCGTCGTCTCTAAAGCTGCCGTCGGCGACTTTGTGCAGCGTCGCTCAACTTGTGAAGGTCGGAAACGCAGACAGAGCAGTTCTCCAAAACGGTGAAGGCGGGTGGTGCGACGGCCGGGAGGGCAGGTCGGACGACATTCAGGGCGCGCAGCCGGCGTGGACGAACGTGGTGGCGGATCAGGCATTCAACGAGAGCCGCCACCAAAGCCACCGCCATTGCGGCGCGCTGCCATGCTACTTCTGCTCGCGCAGAACGACCTCGCCGGCGGTGTCGATGTAGACGTAGTGTGCCGCATCGTAGGACGGCAGCTCGTCGAGGAACCGCCCTTCGCCGCAATCCTCGCCATCGTCCGCCACCACAAGTCGGGCGAGGCCGTTGAGGAACTCCGGGATCTGCCGCGGATCGCAGACGGCGACACCATCGATCTCGTCCGGCACGAGTGCGACATCGCCCTGCTGGTTCACGTAGACAAGGCCCGATCGATTTCCGAAATCAGCGAGGACCGGCGCGAGCCCATCGGCGAATGCACCTGCCATGTCGACGGACCCCTCGGTGCCGTCCCTGTCCGTGACGCTGGAAAAGGCAAAATCCGACTGCGTCATGAAGGCGATATCGAATGGTCCTGTCCAGACCTGCGCGAGGCCTTCCGAAAACGGCTCGGCGGCGTCAAGTGTCCACTTGCGCGGCAATTGCAGCTGGCCGTCGGTCGAAATGAAACCGGCCTGCCCGTCGCGTGCCGCAGCAGGCGCGAGCCCGCCAACGAAATCGCCTGCCTCGACGAACTCCGGTTCGATCGCGATGGCGCCCGTGGGGTCGATCCAGCCGTAGCTCGCATCCATAACCGTGCCGTCCTGAAACCAGGCCAACCCTTCGGAGAAGGTGCCAAAATCGCGGATCTCCATGCCCCGCAAGTCTGCCGGCAATTCGTCACGCCAATAGGTGCGGCCTTCGCGGTCGATCAGGAAAGGCTTCAGCGACCTCTCGACAAAAAGATGCGCTACGGTGCAGCCTTCTGAATATGGTTTGAACGGGTTGTCGATCCAGCGGCTTCCGTCGACGTCGATAATTGTATCGGACTCGTATCTGGGTTCGACGACATATATGCCTTCGGTGTCGATGATGCCCCATTGCCGTTCACTGCCGACAGCGGCGCGGGCCTCGTGAAAGTCTCGCGCCTGCGCCCATTGTGGCTCCAGTTGCCAGCTGCCCTCGCGGTCCACATAGCCCCATTGACCGTCCTGCGGCATCGGGAAGAGGACGGGGCCCGCGGTCGCGACCGTCGATCCGCACGGGGGCGCCCCCGCGCCGACCGGCATCTCGTGCATTTCTGCCCTGGCCATGCTGCCGGCGCAGACGAGTGCAATGACACAGCTTGCCGTATGGAAATTCATCACTGTCATCCCACCTCCTCCTTGGGGCCCGTGCCTTGTCTGGCATCCCGGACGAGCCGGCGTCCACACCCCGACAAACGTCACTCTTCGGCCGGATCACTTTTGCGTAGTGACATGCCTCAGGGCCCATCCATCGTGTTCGATTCTCATGATACGGACTTCCGGATCTTCGAGCGTTCCATCTATACGCAGGCGAAAGATCGCCCGTTGCGGATGTCCGAAATTGCGAAACGTCGCGTGGACGGTGAGCAGGCCGCGGAACATCGCCCGCTCGGGCGCCGGGAAGACCTCGAGATCCGTGATATCCCTATCTTGGGTGCCGAAGAGCGGGTCGGCGCCAATATTCCCCTGCCTCAACCGCTCGACGACATCGGAGAAGAAGAAGGACCGGGCGACGGAGGGGTGCAGCGGGCCGATCGCGCTCTCACTCCTCGCGCTCAGTTCCAATTCATAGACCCGCCGCACCATGTCGACCGCTTCGGCAATGAGCGGATCGGTTTCGGGCTGGCTGCCCGATGTGTCTTCCCGGAGGAAATTGGCGGAGACCCACCCCTCCACACGTCGGTCTGAACTCTTCATCAGGCACCAGCGGGGCGGAAGTTGCGCCTTCTGATCCTCCGTCAGTTCGTAGTGCTGTTGCCGGTTGAGGAATGGAACGCAGGTAACCATCCGCAGGCCAGTGGCATCGTGTGCGAATTCCCCTATCACAAGATGATCGGTGCCGGGCCCTGTGCGCACATTCAGCGTATCGTCTGCGGCCACACCGGTGACTTGCCATGCATCGGGACCGTGGCCGCCCATCTGTGCAAACGCCAGGCTTGGCATCAACAGCACCAGAGTGGCGAACAGGGCCCGCTTAATTGAGAATAGCAACTGGCATCTCCCATATTTCTCCCACGTCGCGGTGCCCCGAGACGGCCTTCTAACTACAAGCGACCGCCCAACTTCATAATTGGTGGAGCAGTGCTGGGTCTGTTGCCTCGGTGGTCTGGAACGCTGCCGTCGATCCCCCGCATACGGTGTTTCGACCGGGTCGCGCCGCCGACGGCGCGGTTGTGCTCGGGGCTGCGATAGGCCGGGCGGACGATCAGCGGCTTGCCCAGCCGGTCGCGCAGCGCCTGAAGCTTGTCGAGCGCCGGTTCGTTGACGAGCAGTTTGCCGGTGCCGCGGCAGGCGATCTCGGCAGGCGAGAAGTTCGGCCAGCGCCAACTGCTCTCGGGGACATCGCGCCTGTGGTCGTAGAAGGTCGTGGTCATGGGGTCCTCCAGAAACGAGAAAACCCGCCTCGAAGGACGGGTCCGGTGGTCTATCGGGTCGGATTATTTTGGGCTACGGGCCGTTGCCGAAGACCTTCAGCTTGATGGCGACGCCCGCGAGCAGCGCGAGCAGGACCGCCGTTGTGACCGCGCGGACGACGGTCTGAACGGCTGTACGGCGCACCAGTCGGAGCAAATCCAGCATCGAGCGCAGGTCACGGATGTCGAGCGCGGCCCCGTCGCCCTCGAGCCCGACATCGGCGAGCGCGCGCTTGGCGCCTTCCTCGGCAGCGCGCGCAAGGATCGCCTCGAACTCGTGCTCTGGCATGCGGACGAAGCCGTCCTCCGGGCGTTGTGGGGCCATGGCGTGCCTTCCTCAGCCGATCTTGGCGCCCCAGAACGAGGTCTGGTCGGCGGCGAAGTAGCCGTCCGCGGCGCGGAAGTTGCCCTGCAGCTCGACGGTGTCGCCGGCGGTGAGCGACACCATCGTCTGCAGCCAGAGCGCCGTCGCCTCGGAAACATGCGCCCCGCTGATCTCGCTCCGCGAGCCGGGGATTTCGGTCGTGCCGTTCAGCACGAGCCGCCCGCTCATCCGCGCGGACGTGCTGGCGTTCACCTTGTAGAGGAGCGTGGCGCCGAAGAGGTAGGTGCCGTCGACCGGCGCCACGAACCGGTTGTTCGCGGCGTCGAAGGCCCCCTGATCGTTATAGTCGGTGTTGTTGATGACGATCTTCGTCCAGGCCCCCACACCGACGTAGTTGTCGTAGTTGGTATAGGCCTTGAACCGCGGCAGCCGGGGCTGGTCGACGATGCCGGTGGCGTTGTCGACGCTGAGCCCGTCGAAGAAGGTGCTGCCGTCGGCGGAGACCGCGAGGCGGAAGCGGTCGGAACCGAAGAGCCCGACCAGCGCCTTGGTCACGAAGCCGGTCTGCAGCGTCAGGCCGAGATCGTCGCCCGTGGCCTCCTTGTTCATGGTGTAGAACAGATCTCCGGTCCCGCCCTCGGCCACCGTTTTCGCCGTCCAGAGCGCGGCGTTGAGCTTGGCCGAGAACGGGTTCGACGCATCCGCTGTCGTGCCGATGCCCAGGAGCGCCATGTTCTGCAGAGCGTCCGGGGTCGTGCCAACCCAGCTTGCGCCATCGTAGACAAGCAGCAGACCCTCGTCCTCGACCCAAGCCCGCCAGCCGGTCCGGGGCGGCAGACGCAGCCAGGCGCCGTCCGTCCAGAGCGCCACGTTCAGGTCCCAGCCCGCCCAGTCGCCCGTCGCGCCCGAGCCGACGATGTAGCGGTCGCCATCGGCGGGCGAACCAGGCGGCGCGGTCAGGTCCCGGTCGAGCACCGAGAGCTGGACGAGCCCGTCGAGGATCCGCAGCGCCTCGTTGTGGGTGACGTGCTTCTGGGCCTGCGCCGCCAGGATGTAGGGCAGCAGAAGATGGGTCGTGGCGTCGGACATGAGATCCTCAGAAGGTCAGCGTGACGGTTTTCGGCGCACCCCGCCCGACGAGGGCGGAGAGCTGGAAGATGCGGACGGTGACGCTGTCGCCGGGGCCGAGCGGCGCGCCCCAGTCGGCGCTCTGCTGGGCGGCGGTGTAGACCGCGTTGGTGGTGGCGGTGCTCAGCACCCGCTTCACGGTGGCGCCGTCGAGGATCTCGATCTCGTAGGCCTCCAGTTCCTCGCCGAGAGGCACCTCGAGTCCGCCCCAGCTGTCGGCCGCGAGAGCTCGGGACCGGCGCGTCCAGCGGATCGTCAGATCGCCGGGCGTGCGCGGCCTGCGCCACGGCTGCTCGACATGGGCGACCGAGAACGGCCGCAGCCCAACGCCCTCGGACGCGAAGGACTGCGCGACGTAAGTCTCGTCGCTGACCGAACGGCTGGCCGGACCGATGCGCCAGTTCCACGGGATGCCGAGATCGGCCTCGGCGATCGGCAGGGACGCGAGGCTGTCGTCGAGCACCACCACCCGCGCGCCCGCAGGCGCCGGATTGCCCATCGCGCCTTCCGTGCCGCGCTGGCCGCGGAGGAGTCGGGTCAGGCGATACCGGCCGGGCGCGAGAAGCTCCGCCGCACCCGCCTGCACGATCTCCCAGACGCCCGGCGCGCTCTCGATGGCGAGCGCGTTCGCCCCGCCGAACAGCGTCAGGTCCGTGACGCTTTCCAGCGTGCCGGTCAGCAGATCGACCACCAGCGCATTGCCGAGATCGAAGCGCGACGTGGGGCCCGCGTAGAGGTCCGAGACCAGCGCCCCGATCCGGGCGCGGCTGCCGAAGGTGGTCAGCAGCTCGAAGCCATCCGTCGAAGGGCTGCGGAACACCGCCATCTCGCCGGGCCACGGCGCGGCATGCGCCGCGACAAACGGCCGATGCGCAGGCTGGTCCTCGGTCAGCTGCGGCAGGTCCATCAGCAGCGCATCCGGCGCGCCGAACACCACGGCCCGCGTCAGCGACGCCGCGCGGGGATCGCCGGGCGGCAGATCGTAGGTCGCGCGGTCCTGGCGGACCGCCTCGATGCCGCGCGCCTCGGCGTCGGCGATGGAGACGAGCCGCAGATCGACCAACCGCCCGTCATGCTCCAGCCGGATCGCGTCGGCCGGATCGAGCGCGAGCCGCGAGGGCGGCAGTCGGAACGCCGCCGTCTCGCGCCCCACCCACGCCTCCATCAGCGCGCGGCGGCAGCGGCGCTCGGCCTCCTCGGGCGGCACCGCCATGGGGAAGGACTCGGACGCGATCCGCGTCGTGTCCACGGTGATGCGTCGCGCCTCGACGAGGGCGGCGTCGTAATCCTCGTCCGCCCGCGCGACCTGCCACTTCAGCGCCTGCGGCAGTTCGGTCTCCTGGCCGCGCGTCAGTTCCTGCACGTCGCCCTCACGGGCGGCCACCAGATCGTCGGGCGCGAGGGTGGCGACAGAGGCCCGGCCGCGCATGACGAAGCGGATCACGCCCTCGGTCTCCACCGCATCGAAGCCGAAGTGGCGCGACAGCGTGGTGATCGAGGCGCGCGGGCTTTCCAGCGCCGTGATGGCGTAGCCCTCGACCGCGCCCCAGAGGCCCGAGACGTCGATCCGGGGCCCGGGCAACCCCGCACGCAGGCAGAGATGCCGGACCAGTGCTGCCAGCGACACCGCGCCGAGACGGCCGGTCAGCCAGTGGCCGAGCCGCCAGTTCGCGCCGTCCGTCCAGACGTCGGTCAGCGCCGGGAAGAACGGATAGGGCCGCGCGTCCCAGGTCCAGGCAGCGCATTCGGGGACGTGCACCATGCGGCCGCCGTAGACCGACGACACCGGGTTGTTCGCCGGAGTGCCCCACCAGAGATACGTCGCTTCCAGATAAGCGCGCTGGATCGCGTCATCGCGCCAGCCGCGTGAGAAATGCGGCGTGAAGCTTTCCGACGATTTCGGGTCGAAGAAGACGTTCGGCTGGTTTGTGCCCCGGTCGATGGCCGGGCAGCCGAGCTCGGTGAACCAGATCGCCTTGGACTCGGGTACCCACGCGGTCGGCGTCCCGCTCTCCACCCCGCCCGGACGGTCGTAGTGCGCGTTCGACCACCAGGCGCGCAGATCCTTGTAGCGGAAGACCCATGGCTTGCCGGCGGCGCCATCGGTGATGGGCGTCCGGACCTGCGCCGACCGGTCGGCGGCGCTTGCATAGAACCAGTCGAAGCCCTCGCCACCCGCGATGTTCGCCTGCAGGTAGGCGCGGTCGTAGATCGCGGGCCAGCCCTCGGCCGCGTCCGCATGCTCGAAACCGTCCCGCCAGTCCGAAAGCGGCATGTAGTTGTCGATGCCGACGAAATCGATCTCCGGATCGGCCCAGAGCGGGTCGAGGTGGAAGAACACGTCGCCCGAGCCGTCGCCCGGCTGGTGCCCGAAATACTCCGACCAGTCCGCCGCGTAGCCGATCTTCGTCCCGGACCCGAGGATCGAGCGCACATCCGCGAGCAGATCCCGATAGGCCTGCACGGCCGGATAGGTGGACGCGCCCGAGCGGATGGTGGTCAGCCCCGGCATCTCGGTCCCGATGAGGAAGGCGTCCACCCCGCCCGCCGCCGCGCAGAGATGGGCGTAGTGCAGCACCATGCGGCACAGACCCCAGTCACCGGATGGGCCGGTCCACGAAACCGACTGACCCGAGACACTGAAGTTGGCGGGCGTCGCCGCGCCGAACAGCGCCGCGACCTGGCTTGCGGCCGTGGCGGTCTTGTCCACGGTTCCGGCGTAGCCCGCCGCCGGAGAACAGGTGATCCGCCCGCGCCACGGGAAGGCAGGCTGGCCGGTTTCTCCGGCGTTGTCGCTGTACGGGTTCGGCAGTGCGTTCCCGGGCGGCACGTCCATCAGGATGAACGGATAGAAGGTCACCCGCAGCCCGCGCGCCTTCATCTCCTGGATCGCCTGCACCACCGCGAAGTCGGACGGCGTGCCGCCATAGACGGGGCGGTCCTGATCGTCGCGGCTGACCAGGAAGGCATTGGCGCGGCTGACGCCGTTGACCGACCAGCTGGCGGGCGTGGTGGATTTGGCCGACACCTCGACGCCCGGCCGCACCTTGCAGGATCCCGCGCGCAGATCGTCGCCGAACCAGGCGACGACAAGGCTGACGCTCTCGACCGCCGGGGCCATCGCCTGCAGCCGGTCGAGCGCTCCGACTATGTCGGTGGAGTCGGCCAGCGCGTTCAGGTTCTCGGGCACCGTCACGCCGCCATCGGTCTTGCGGATGGCCTGCGTGGCGTAGGTGAACTCGCCAGAGGCCGGGATCATGGTGACGGCGCGGGTCAGCCCCTCGGCGGTGTCGGGATCGGCGAGCGGGCGGAACACCTCGAAGGACAGCTGCGGCAGGCGGTTGCCGTAAGTCGAGAGCGCCAGTTCCTCGAAGACCACATAGGCCGTGCCGCGATAGGCGGGCGTGCTGGCGGCACCCATCCTCGCGGCGATGAACGGATCGGCGGTCTGGGCCTCGTCGCCCGGATACCAGCGCCAGGTGACGCCGGAGAGGTCCATCGGCTTGCCGTCGGACCAGATGCGGCCGATGCCGGTGATCGGTCCCTCGCAAAGCGCCACGGCGAAGGAGGCGTAGTAGAGATACTCGGTCGTCTTGACCTTGCCGCCCCCGCCGCCCTTGCCGCCGCCTTGGGTGGTGGTCTTCGTCTCCTCGCGGAAATCCGTCGCCCAGATGATGTTGCCGCCCATCCGCATCCGGCCGTAGAGCCGCGGGACGACCGCGCCCTCGGTGGCCGAAGTGATGCGCAGCGTGTGGAGCCGCGCGCCCTCGATGCGCTGCGTCGGCGCCAGCGACGAGATGATCCAGCTGTCGACGACCGAGCCGATGCTGGAGCCGATGAAGCCGCCGATGGTGGCGGCACTGACGCCGAGGATCGCGCCGCCGATGCTGCCGCCAATGGCGGCGCCAGCGGCGCCGAGGACAAGCGTTGCCATGTGCGGATCTCAGCGTTGCGGGAACAGGAAGGCGAAGGCGATGCGCCGCCGCCGGGCGTTGGTGAGCGGTTCCTCGATCACGCCGAGCCGCTCATAGGCGTGGAGGAAGCTGTCGGGGCCGGTCAGAATCCCGACATGCTTGGCGATGGCGCGGGGCCTCATGCGGAAGAGGACCAGCGCGCCGGGACCGGCATCGGCCGGAGAGATCTCGGGCATAATGCGCCGCGCGCCCTCGGCGAGGACCTCGCGCGGGCCGGTTTCGCCCCAGTCCCGGCTGTAGGGCGGGATCGGGAACGGCTCGGGGCCCACGACTTCGCGCCAGACGCCCCGCACCAGCCCGAGGCAGTCGCAGCCGACACCGCGCAGGCTCGCCTGGTCGTGGTAAGGCGTGCCGAGCCAGGAGCGCGCGACGGCGATGACGCGCGCGGGGTCGGCCGATGTGAGGGGTTGCGTCACAGCACGGACCCCTCGTGCCCACCATCCTTGGTGGCGTAGCGCAGGACCGCGTCCTGGCCGGGGATGTGCGGGAAACCGCGGAAACTGGCGGTGTTTGCGAACTTGGCCCCACAGGTCTCCATGCGCTTGTCGCAGCCCGCACGGATGGTGAAGCCGTCGCCCTCGGCGATCGCGCGCACCGGCGCTTCGAGCAGGGTCAGCAATGCGATGCCGTCCGTCACGTCATGGCCGAGCACCTCGGTGCGCCGCCCGGCATTCGCGCCGCTCGTCCAGTCCAGCGTGCCGAAGGTGAACCAGCCGGAGGCGAACCCACCGAGGCCCGAGGCGGTGAAGGCCCGGTCCCGCAGGAGATCGATCACGGCGCCCGTGCCCTTGAACGCCGGATCCTCGAGATCGACGCCGCAGCGCCCATCGCCGAGCGCGGCGTCACAGGTCGCCTGGAAGGTCCGCCCGACCGTCTGGCCAAGGACATGGGCGAGCGAGCGGACCTCGGCGACGAACGCTAGCCGCCCGCGCCGGATCTGGCCGATGGCCCCGCGGCGCATCAGCACGCGCTGGCCGGTGTCGGCCCAGTTCACGCGCCAGACCTCGACCTCGGCGTTGTCCCAGCGGCCGTCCAGGATGTCGGTCTCGGTAATCCGGTCGGAGGTCAGCACGCCCTCGGCGTCCTGCGCATCGACCGACAGGTCCGAGCCCGAGCGCACCTCCGAGGCCGTCAGGCCGCTCTCCGGCTCGAAGTCCGTCCCATCGAAGGCGAGTGTCCGGTCGTGATCGGTGAAGCCGAAGGTGACGCCGTCGGCCCGCGTGATCCGCCAGCACCAAGCCAGCGTCGTCGTGCCCTGGTCGAGATGGGCCTGAAAGGCGGGCGCGAGGGTCTTCATCGGCGCAGTTCCAGCAGCGGAATGGAGGTGATCGAGCCGAGCCGCTCGAGGTCGAGCGTCACGTCGAGCGCGTCGGTGTCGAAGCGGACCGGCACGTCGAACTCGAAGCCCGCGGTGATCGCGACGCCGGAGCCCGGCGCGGGGCTCAAGCTGACGACGCCGGTTGTGGCATCGACCGTCCAGCCGGAGGGCTGCTCGACTCCCGCCAGCGCGATGCGCACGCTGCCCGCAACCGGTTTGGCAATGGCGCGCGTCCAGGACTGCGCGCCCGAGGCATAACGTTTGACCAGCTGGAAAGCGGTCGTCGTGCCATCGCCGGTGCCGATCGACTGATCGGTCGGCGATGGCGTGCCCGAAGGCAGGCAGGACTTGTGGTCGCCCCAGTCCTTGAACCGGAAGCCATGCAGCCGACCGTTCCGCGCCTCGAAGAAGGCGACGACGGCGGCGAGATCGTCGGCGCGGCGAATGCCATAGGCAACGTCATAGCGACGGCGCGAATTGGCCCAGCCGGCGTTGCGCTCCTCGTCGCCCGAGGCGAGCTCGACGATCTGCGTCCGCCGCTCGGGCCCGCCGCGCGCGCCGCGGCTGACATTGTCGGGAAACCGGACCTCGTGAAACGCCATCACATGCCCCTCCGCCCGAGCGACACGGCGCGGGCGATGTCGGCCGCGACCTGGGTGCGGGATTGCCGGAAGCTCTCGGCATCGCGGGCCATGATGGTGACGTTGACCCCGCCGCCCGCGCCGTAGCTCTGCGCCTCGCGGCGCGAGAGAACCCGCTCGCCGCGCTGCAGGATTGCGGGAACCTCGTCGTGGCGAAGTCCGGCCATGCCGCCTGAATGCATCCGGGGCGCGGCGGCGAAGACCATGGCAGGGACCAACCGTGAAGGCCCGGCCGATCCGACCATCCCGCCCGCATGAAGGACGTTGGCGAAGATGCCGCTCGCGCCGGAGAACACGCCGGAGAACGCATTGGCGATCGGCCCGAGGATGAACCGCCGCGCCGCCAGCTGGGCGAGATCGGCGAGCAGCGAGGTGACGAGGTCGCGGAAGTTCAGCTTGCCGGTCCGCACGAACTGGCCGACCGCGTTCTCCGCCGACTGGAAGGCGCCGACGAGGCTCTGGCCGATATCGCCGCCGATTTCGCGCGCCTTGCTGGCGTAGTCCGACAGCGCGGCGGTGACCGCCTGCCAACCGGTGACGGCAGCTTCGGTAGCGGGCTCTGCCGCAGCGGCGGCAGCTCCGGCCGCCGCGCCTGCATCCGTCGCGGCACGTCCGGCATCGCCGAGCGCGGTCTCCAGCCGCTCGGCCGCTGCGGTTGCCTCGGTCAGCGCATCGGCACTGGCCTCGTCGGTGCCGCGCACCGCGTCGCGCAGAGCCTGCCAGCTTTCGAGCGGCGCGCGAGCCCCTTCGGCCAGATCGCGCGCGGCCCCGCGATAAAGGTTCGCGGATTCGAGGGCCCGGTTTGCCGCCTCCGTCAGGCCGAGATCGGGCGCGGTCAGCGGGTTGTCCTCGAAGGCCCGGTCGAAGGCCGCCTGTGCCGCCGTCGTCGCGGCGGTCGCCGCGCCCTCGAAGCGGTTCTCGATCTCGCCGAGGTCGAGGTCGGGCACCAGCGTGATGCGGCGCTCCGACCCCAGCGCTTCCAGCCCCTGGTTGATGCCGCCGATGAAGCCGTTGATGCGAGCGACCACGCCGTTCAGCATCGCCTCGACGCCGTCGACCAGGCTGTTGGCCGCCTGGAACGCCAGATCGCCGATGGCGGCCGGCAGCAGACCCCAGATCGCCTTGATCGCCTCGTAGGCGCCTTCGAATGTATTCGCCGCCGTATTCCCGAAACCGACCACGCTTTCGATGGCGCTCTGCATCCCGGAGGCGGCGTCGGCCTTCAGGTCGAAAAACATCGCCGTGGCGGCCGCGCCCGCTGCGGCGGCGCCCATCCTGATCCGCTCCCAGACCTCGACCGCGAGGTCCTTCAGGAGCGACATCGCCTCGCCGAAGCCGCCCGCGCCCGACACGAGGCGGGTGAACTGGTAGACGAGCTCGCCCGCGGCGACGATCAGCGCCCCGATGCCGGTGCGGATCAGCGCGCCGCGCAGGACGACAAGCGCCGTGGCAAGGCCCCGGACGGATAGCGCGGCGGCGGCCATGCCGGCGACCCAGCGGCCCGCGAGGAAGGCGGCGAAGGTCGCGGCATAGGTCGTCAGGCGGCCGATGTTGTCGAAGAGGCCGCGGATCGTGATGCCAAGTGGGCCGGTGCGGCTGGCGACCGCCGCCATGGCGTTGGCAACGGCTTCCAATGCCGGTGCGGCGGCGACAGCGAGCTGGTTCGACAGCCCGCGCCAGATCAGCCCGAGCCGGGAGATGGCGTCGTTCGTCCGCTCGATCTGGTCGGCATCCTGCTCCGAGACCACGACCCCGAAGGCAAGCACGTCCTGCGTCGCCTGGCGCAGCGTCGCCGTGTCGATCCGCGACATGGCGATGGAGCCTTCCTCACCGAAGAGCTGCCCCGCGACCGCCGCGCGCTCGGCGGCAGGCACGAAGCTCTCGATGGCGGCGTTGATCGCACCCACACGCTGATCCAGCGGCAACGCGATCAGCTCGTTGGCTGAGAGCCCGAGCCGGTCGAGCGCATCGGCGGCGGGACCGGTCCCGGCGGCCGCCTGGCTGAGACGGCGCGTCAGATCCTTGGTCGCCTGTTCGATGCCGGACATCGACACGCCCGCCAGCTCGCCCGCCCGCTCGAGCGTCTGGATCGAGGCCACGGTGGTCCCCAGCGACTGCGCGAGCTTGGCCTGCGCATCGACTGTCTGCAGCCCGGAGCGGATCATCGCCACACCCGCGGCGGTCGCTGCGGCAACTGCGGCGGCCGCCGCGACCCGGACGCGCCGCGAGAAGGCCGCCAGCCGGGCGTTGGCCGCTTCCATTTCGCGGCTCAGCCGTCCGAAGCCGCGCGACCCGGCTTCGCCCACGCCTTCCAGTTCGGCGCGCACCTGCCGTCCACCCACGGCCGCGAGGCGGACGCTAACCCGTTTTTCCGCCATGGGAGTGTTCCATCTGTTCGTTGAGTTTGGCCACCATCACCGCTTCGATGGCGGGCAGCAGTTCGGCCATGGCGAGCGGCGGCACGCCGAGCGCGTCACCGAGCGCCAGCGCGGCGGACATGTCCCATCCGATCACGGCGCCGGGCAGCACCCGCATCTGGCCGCCGAGGCGGCCGACCAGGTCCCAGACCTGCCAACCCTCCGTCGTTTCCGGACGGTTCAGCTGCGCCGGACAGTCCGGGCACGCTTGCGCGCAGGCTTGGCAGTATCGGTCGCCCCCGCCGAAGGACCATTCGGCGAGGGCGCGGAGGCGTTTTTTTCCTGTTCCAGCAGCAGGCCCTTGGAGACGTAGGTCAGCTGGAAGGCCTCGAAGATCGGCCAGATATCGAGCAGCGCGTCGATGGCCTCGGGGCCCGGGTCGATCGCGTTGCCGTCGGCGTCGCCCACGCCCTCCCAGGCGAGCACCGCCCGCCGCGCGAGCGCCTTGGCGAAGGCAACGGCGCGTTCCTCGTCCGAAGCGTTTTCGGGCACCGCCTCGACGGCCGGATCGCTGCGCGTCGCCACCATCAGGGCGGTGGTCAGGGGGCGCAGCTGCACCCGCACGCCAGGCGAGAGGTCATGCCAGCGCGGCGCGTTTGTCAGGTCGAGCGTGAGCATCAGTAGGTCTCCACGTCATTCACGAGGGTTGCGGTGCACATCCGGCCGACCACGCTGTCGCGGGCCGCCTGCCAGTCGAAGGTGGCTTGCACCCCCTGCGGTCCGGAAATCTCGATGCGTGGGCGCGGCAGGTAGACGGCGTGCACGGTGAAGGTGAAGCTCTCGCCCGAGGGCAGGACGTAGGCGAACTCCATCTCGCAGGCCTCGCCATTGATCGCCTGCGTCACCAGAGCCTGGTCGGCGAAGCGCACCTCGATCCGGCCGGTGAGCGCCGCGATGGACGGATCGGCTCCATCGATCCGGCCGTCGCTGCGGATCGTCTCGATGCGGTCGAGGTTATTGGCATAGGTGATCTCGGCCGAGACCACGTTGCCGAGAGCGGTGCCGTTGCGCGTGATCGCACCGTTGAAGTGCCCGAAGCGCTTCAGCTCCAGCGCCGCCGGTGTTCCGGCGCTGGTCGTCGTGCCCACCGTCTCGCCCTGCGCCACCAGCCGCGCCGTCGCCGTCAAAAGCCCCGAGCGCTGCATCTGCCAGGTGATCTGGTCGAGCACGCAGCCCGAATACATCGCGTAGCGCGGCACCTCTGGCATGCCGGTCTCGATCGACATGCTAGGCAGTGTCCAGGACCCCGACTGGAACTCGTGGCTGTACGGGGCTTCCGCACCCGTGGTCGTGGGCGCGCCGAACGCGGCCTTCAGCCAGAAGCCGAAGGCCTCGGCATCGAGCGGCACGACAACGTCGCCGTCCGCCGTGACCGCGTCCTTGATTGGCGCCAGCGGATCGCGGCCGTAGCCCAGAAGCTCCGAGTTCAGCAGCGGCTGCTCCGCCCCCAGCGACGTGCTGGCGAAGGGCACGCGGGTGAAGCCGCCCACGGGCGGCGTTCCATAGGTCGTTTCGAACGCAAGCGCCATCAGCGCCAGCGCCCCTTGGGCTCGTGCCATGTCTCAACTCCTGTGGTCGGTTGGGTCAGGTCAGCGGGTCGGCCGTGGAATAGTGCAGCACCACCGGGATGACGGCCGCCTTCAGGCTCGCCGCGCCTTCGACCGGCAGATCGACCGGCCGTGGCGCTTCGGCCTCGATCCAATCGCAGAGCCCGCCCAGCGTTCGGTCGGCGGCGAGCGCCGCGCCAATGCTGGCGCAGAGCGTGTCGAAGGCCGCGTCGCGGTCGGCACCCTGCACGACGGCCTCGATCTCCGCGCGGTGCTGGTAGTGGTAGGCCAGCGGCGACAGCGTAACCTCCGGTTCTCCGGGTTCGCCGTCGCGCAGGATCAAGAGGCCGGCGGCGGGCACGCGTTCGGTCAACACCTCGCCGCGGAGGGCGGTGGCGGGCAGCGCAGAGAGCCGCGCGTGCAGCGCGGTGAGGATGGTTTCGCGGGGGGTGGGCATGGCTACCGTTTCGGTTATGGTGAGAAAAATCTCCCCAAGTTCATGAGATCGCTATGCAATTGATGATGGGCGGCATAAACGGAAACTATCTCAGGAATATCACCGAGAATGCGGCCGTCGATACTCAGGAAGTCTTGGCCGCGGTTGCCTATGCGACAGATGCTGCCCTGCTATTCGATTGGTGCTGGAGTCACTCGATTCCGCTCAAGTTCTATGGACGCCTCGATGAAGGCGTTGCCGTCAGCACATCGATTCTTGCCACCTTCCTCAACCGCAAGTCGGCTCGGTTCCAATGCCGACTGGTTCAGCACCACCATGCAAAAGTGATATGGTGGCGGGAATACGGCCTCTACATCGGCTCCGCCAATCTTACGCAGAGCGCGTGGTACAATAACGTGGAGGCAGGCTGCTTCTTTCCGGAGGCCGAGATTACCGACGATATGGCAGCAGATATCCTTGACCTCTTCTCCGTATTGGATCGGAACTCCACTCCCCTGACAGATGAGTTGCTGGCCGTAATGCAGAAGCGCGCCAAACAGCTATCGGCATCGAAACCGCCGGCGGACGAATTTTGGGGCAGCCCGAGTTTCACCAAGTGGTCAGGCCTCGTTCAAACCGCGAAGAAGAAGGCGACCGACCGCCAGCGGCAGTCTTTCCTCGAAGAGTGGCACTCGACCCTGCAACAGCTGCGCGACATAGGCGACGTGGTTAGTCGGCCGGAGAATAGGCCCTCTTGGATTGATGCTGATGCTCCGGCGGGCGCGCAGGCAGATCAGTTCCTGCACGCACACTATTACCAGCGCACCTTTGACGGACGGCGAGCCCTCTACGCGGACTTCTTCGAGCGTAACAGACGCGATCCCGACGCCGCGCTCCGCGATGCCGTAGTCTGGTGGCGCAACTTGAAGAATGCTCCTTCGGAAGAAGACAACATGCTGAACGACACCGCGCCCATGCTGCGGGAGGCACTCACTGCCGAGGCCATCGACGAAATGGACTATGAGGAATTCCGCGCGATCTGCATGGGCATACATTCCATCAAGGACTACGCGCGCCGCGTCGCAAACAAGGCTGTCGGTCTTCGTGAAGACGGGACAAAGTACACGATCCCCGAAAAGGTCGATGCGCTTTCGAAGCGGATATGGGATGACAAATCCGCAGGCGGCAACGATGTGAAGCAGCTTCTGAGTTTCATACTCTACGGTGGCCCGGAGGCGCAGTTGCCGGAGCGGCTCTGGACCGCCGTTCATGACCCGAAGTGGAAAATCGAAGGTCTTGGAGTGAGCGCACTGGGCGAACTCGTCGGTTGGGCGTTGCCGGATCGCTTCCCGCCACGAAACGGCAGAACATCGAAATCTCTAAAGTCGTTGGGCTATGACGTCACGGTCCACGTTGGTTGATTATCCGAAGCTCCCCTCCACCCAGTTCGCCACGATCAGCCCCGGCACGCTGTCGAGCGCCCGCTCGGCGTCGCGGTCGAGGTCGAGCCGCTTCGGCAGCTTCACCTGTGGCACCAGCAGGAAGATCGGCGCGGTGACCTGGCTGCGGCCGGTCTTCGCGCGCGACGCAACCGCCTGGCCGCGGGTGTTGATGCGAGCCCGGTCGGCGACCAGCAAGCTCGGGCCGCGGCGGCGATAGACGAACCGCAGGCGCAGGCCGCGCCGTCGCTCCCATTCCCCGGGCGTGATCTTTCCGCCGCGCAGGCCTCGCCCGGCTGCCTCGGTCGGGATCGCCAGCCAGAACCCGTCCTTCGAGCGGATCAGCGGGCCGGTGTCGTGGGCGCCGACGATGACAGGAGCCTTGGACCAGACGAGCGCCGCGGCGTTCAGGCTCTCGCCGGCCTTCGGATATGTCTGGCTGCGGATAGAATTCGCCAACCGCCTTCCCAGCCCCGCCCCGGTGATTTGACTGCGCCAGGCGGTCTTGAGCCCGGTCCCGGCCTCGCGCATGGTGGCTGTGACAGCCTTTTCGCCCGCTTTCACCTCCGCGGCCATGGCGGCGACGAGGTCGGGCGTGATGTCGAGTTTCAGCTTCATCGAGATCAGACTGGGCGCAGATCCACGGTCCAGACGAGCCGTTCGCGGTCGCGGACGGGCTCGCCCTGGATGAGGAAGGCCTCGCCGTCGATCTCGATACGGTCGCCGGGGCGCGGGCTCACCACCTCGGCGAGGCGCAGATCAAGACGGGTGGTCTCCGACCAGATGCGCGCCTCGCCGAAGTTCGTGACGTCGTCCGGCCGGCGCAGGATGGCGCGGACAAGTGCCGACGCACCGCCCTCGGCGGTGTAGACCACGTCGCGCGCGAGATGCGCGTCGGCGAAGAGCGCGTCGAGGGCGGCGGCGAAGGCGGTCATCAGGTCCGCCGTGCCGAGCGCAGCACCTGCGGCCGGGTGCAGATCGGGAGCGGGTTGCTCTCGATCTCGAGCCGGACCCACTCGTCGCGATCCCGGTCGGGGATGGTGCGGGCATAGAGCGGCTGGCCGAGGGTGTTCACCGTCTCGAAGGTGTCGGCCGGCGCATAGTAGATCTCGAATAGCCCTTCAATGCCCTCGGGATAGAAGAAGGCCTTGTCGGTCGGGACGGTAAAGCCGACGCCGCCCCGGTAGCGCCGGAATGTGATGCCGCCGAAGCTGACCTCGTCGGCCACGCGACCGCGCAGATCAGCCGCTGCGGCAGTGTTGAGGTAGGTTTCCCGCACCTCCTTATGGGCCACCAGATCGGCGAAGAAGGCCGAGCCGCATTCGGCGCGGACCTGCACGGCCCCGGCCGAGAGCCCGCCCATCGAGTCCTCGACGCTCTCAATCAGCGCCTGGCAGCGCTTGCGCAGCGCCCCGGAGGCCGGGCTCGCATTATCGAGGTCGAAGTCGATTTCGGCCGCCGGCGTGATGCCGAACTCGGTGAAGTAGTTCACCACCGTCGCGTGGTCCTTCGGGTCCTTCACCAGCCCCTGGATGCCGTTCAGGAGGTGGTATTCGAAGGTGGTCTCGGCGTCCTGGCGGAGCTTCCTGAGCCGGTAGGCTACCTCGGCCTGCACCTGCTGGGTGGCGCTTTCCGAGCCGAAGTCGCGGACCGACTGGATCTCGGAGGCCCAGAGCACGTCCTGCTTCTTGAACTGCCGGCAGACGAAGGCGCGCATCTCGCGCCGGTCGGGAACCTGCTGCTCATAGGCCGAGCCGCGCTCCGAGAACGGGATCAGCGACAGCGTGCCGTCGCGGCTCTCGATCACGACGGTGCGGGCGCGCACGCCGCGCGGGCTGAAGAGGGCCGAGCCCGAGAGCAGCGCGGGCTTGTACGGGATGTTCTCGAGCGCGCGGGTGAGCTCGATGATGGTGAAGGCATCGCCTTCGAAGATGTCCATGGTGGCCATGAGGATGCCTCCTGTCGGAATTGGATCAGCGGACGAGGATGCCCGCGGCGAGGAGCGCCGTGTGGGCGGACGCGATCTCTCCCTCGCTGGGCGTTCCGGCAAAGACGAGGTCGTGGCGGTTGACGATGGCGGGACCGCGGACGATGGCGACCGCGGGCGCATCGCCACCGGACGCATCCGCCTTGCCCCAAAGCACCGCGACGGCGGTCTCGGTCCCGTCGACAGCGGCCGGATCGTGCGCGGTGTATTTGCCACTGGCGGTGATCTTGCCGAGCACGGTGCCGGGTTCGAGCGTGCCCGCGGTGACGGTGATCGTCTCGCGGGTGTAGTCGCGGAAGGCTTCCCAGACGAGGAAGCCGCCGGGGTGTTTCCCTTCGACCAGCGTGGTCATGGTGTCATCCTTTCAATTTGAAGGTGTTGGCGACGATCTCGCCCCAGGGGCGCGCGGCCGACGAGCGGCCGGGCTGCGGGTGATGGGGTGCGATCTCGGGCTCGGCCTCGGCCTTGGCGGCGAGGAGTGCGGTGCGAACCTCGTCGAGGCTCGCGTCCTGTTCGAGGAAGCGGCCGGCCATCTGCGGCTTGCCCGCAAGGCGGCAGAGATCGACGACGGCGCGGGCGTGGCCAATGGCCTCGGCCCGGATCACAGCGGGATCTGGCGGCGCGCCGCTGGGCGGTGGCGTCTCGGCCGGCGGCTCCGGGGTATCGGAAGCGGCGGCCGGCTGGTCCTCGACATGATCGCCGTCGGCGACGTCGTCGGTAGCCTCGGTGTTTGTGCCGTCGGAATCGTCGCCGGGCTCCGGTTCGGCTTCGACCTGCTCCACCAGCACCGGCGGCGCGTTGCGGAAACGCCCGATGTCGAAGGCTGCTGCGATGCGGACGGGCTCGATCAGCCGGTCGGCGAAGCCCTGCGCCACCGCGTCCGACGCGTCGAACCAGGTCTCGGCTGCCATCAGCGCGGAGACCTCTTCCGGTGTCCGGCCAGATTTCCCGGCGTAGCCCGAGACGAGGCTGCCTTTCACCTTGTCGAGCGCCTCGGCCATGGCGCGCATTTCCTCCGCCGTGCCCATGACCAGCCCCGAGGGATCGTGGATCATCAGGAAGGCGTTCTCGGGCATGACGATCTCGTCGCCGGCCATGGCGATATAGGAGGCGGCCGAGGCGGCGATGCCGTCGATCCAGACCGTGACTGGGCCCTCGTGGCGCTTGATCGCGTTGTGGATCGCGACAGCGTCGAAGACCGATCCGCCGGGGCTGTTCAGCCGCAGGTCGACGGGCGTGCCCTCAGGCAGCGCGCCCAGTTCGGCCAGGAACCCCTTCGCCGAGACCCCGTAGGCGCCGATCTCGTCATAGATCGCCACTTCCGCACCGGTCCCCCGGGCGCGGATCGCATACCAGCTTGCCATGTCGTCACTCCTGTTCGGTGGCCGGATCGGTCGCCGCCGCGCCGTCGTCCGTGTCGTTGCCGGCGCCAGCGGCCGGGTCCGGCCGCGTCGCGGGCGTCGCGCGAGCGCCCTGCGTCTCTCCGGGGCTCGTGCGGTAGCGCAGGCCGAGGCCAGTCGCGCGCGCGGCGTCGGCCGCGTTCTCGCGGTCGACTTCCTCGATGTCGTAGCCGGTGGCCTCGACCACCTTGCGCCGCGAGGTGATGCCGGCCTCCATCGCCAGCACCTGCGCCTGGATGTCCTTCAGCGGATCGACCCAGTCCCAGCGCGGCGGGATCCATTGCACCGGTCGCACCGTCGCGGGATCGGCATCGAGCGCGCCAGCGAGCACCGCCGTCTCCAGCCAACGCTGCCACACCGCGCGACAGAGCTGGTGCACGATCACGCCGTGCTGCAGCTGGCCGATGCGGCGGCGGAACTCGACGAGTTCGGCGCGCAGGGATGAGTAGTTCGCCTGCCGCACATCCCCGGTGACGAGGTGATACGGCAGCCCCAGCGAGGCCGAGACCGCCAGCAGCGTGCGGTACTGGAAGGCCTCGTAGCCGCCGCCGACATCGGCCGGCGAAGAGAACTTCACGTCCTCGCCCGGCAGCAGCACCTGCATCGTGCCGGGCTCGAGGCTCGCAATGGCCGCGCCGTCGAGATCCGCCTCGGCCTCGCCCATCATCGGCTCTTCTGGCGCGGTCTTGGTGATGAAGCCCGCGAACATCGCCGCGGTCTTCTTCCTGTCGAGTTCGGCGTCGTCGTATTGGTCGAGCAGAAACAGCCGCACCATCGCCGGCGCGATATGCGGCAGCCCCCGGATCTGGCCCGCGTCGATGGGGCGGTAGATGTGCAGCACGTCCGCCGCAGGCACGCGCACCGTCTCCGGGATCACCGCCCCCTGGTCGGTGCTGTCGCCCGGATGCCGGCGGCGGAAGTGGTAAGCCACCCGTCGGCCGATGGCGTCGAACTCGATCCCGCATCGGATGCGATTGCCGTTGGCTGCCGTCTCGGTCTTCTCGAAGGGCAGCATCTCGGACTGGAGCAGTTGCAGCTGCAGCGGCACCAGAAGTCCGTCCTCCGCGCGACGGGGTCGGAGCCGGACGAAGCATTCGCCCGCGACGAACATCTCGCGCGCGACCATGGCCTGCAGGCCGTAGAAGTCGGTCAGACCGTCGGCGTCGGCCTCGTCGGTCCAGGCGAGCCAGAGCCGCTGAACCCGATCGCGGAGATCCGCGTCCCCGATCAGCGACGAGGGCTTGATCCCGTCGCCGACGAGGTTTGCGGCGAAGGCCTCGCAGGCGTTGGCGGCATAGCCGTTGGTCACCACGAGTTCGCGGGACCGCGCCAGCAGACGCGGGCCACCGGAGGCGACCAGCGCATTGATGTTCTCGAGCGGCGGGTTCCAGCCGCGCAGCCGCCGCTTCGCCATGGCGCCCTCGAGTCGGGCGCGCACGGCAGCAGGCCCGCCGGCGGCGCGGCGGCGGAAACGGTCGAAGAGGCCCATGGCTCAGAGCCCCTTTGCTGTCGTCACGCGCAGCTGCCGGACAATCCGACGCCCCTCGGCCACGGCGATCTCGCGATCCAGCGCCTCGATGGCCCGGTCGATCTCGGCCACGCTGCGATAGTCCACGGTCTTGCCGTCATAGCTGACCCGCGCCACGCCCGAGGATCGCTGCGCGGTCAGCGCGTCGCGGCGGGCGCGGAGCTCTGCGGCCGTGGCCATGGATCACCTCATGTAGCTTGAGCGCACCGTGCGCCGGCGCGGCGAGGTTCGTCTCTCAACGTGCACCGGCGTTCCCGGTCCGGCCTCGGGTCCGTCCTGCTTCGCCACCCCGAGCTGGGCCTCCAGATCAGCCCAGCGCGCCTCGGGCCAGCGGTCCGCGCCCGCGATCCACGCCGCCGCACGGGCATAGACCCGTGTGTCCAGCGCCTCGTTGCGCTCGCGCAGCTTCTGCCATTCGAGCCGCGCGAAGCCGCGTTTCGTGCGCACGGTCACCAGCTGCTCGGCGGTCAGCTGCTTCAGCCATTCGCCGTCCGCCCAGTCCGGCAGGTGGATCGTGCCGGGCGGGCACAGCGCGCCCGCCGCCTGTTCTTCCCTCGTCGGCCGGTCCTGCCGCAGGAAGCGATAGGTCTCGGCCTTGAAGGTCGATGTGGCCACGGTCCAGAGCCGGGCGCCGCGCCGGAGCCGCTTGCCCGCGACGGTCGCGTCGACATAGGTCGGCCCGGTCACCGGACTCGTTCGCGCGAACCCCTCGACGCCCTTCACCGGCGCCACCTGCGCGAAGCCCACCTGGCGCGACCAGGCATAGACCGCGCTGGTCTCATACCCCGTGTCGATGGCGAGCCGGGCAAGCGTCATCCGCTGGCCAGACCCATGCGCCCATGTTCGCCCGAGCAGGTCGGTCAGCTGCTGCCAGCAGGCCGGATCGCCGGGCCCGCCTTCGAGCACGAGATGATCGACGAGCCAGCTTTCCAGGCCTCGGCCCCAGGCCCATACATCGACCTCGATCCGGTCCTTCTGAACGTCGGCGCCTGCGGTCAGGAACAGACTGCGTTCCGGCACCGTGCCCGACACCCACGACTCGCGCCGGTCCGCCAGCCGTTGCCAGTCGGGCGCCTCGCCGGTCTCCATCCACGTCTCTCCGAGGATGGTGTTCCGGAACGCCCGCATCGCCTCGTCGCTACCCCGTGCCGCCTCATGCGCCCGCGCGATCCGCTGCCAGCTGAGCCAACCCACCGGCGAGTAGAGCGCCGACAGGTGGTAGCCGACCGTCGTGGGATCGGTAGCCGTGGCGGTCGCACGCCACTCGCCGCGCTCGAGCATCCTCGTCTTGTGGTGCTCCGCGATGGGCATGTCGCAGCCCTCGCAGTGATACTCGGCCGTCTCCGGCCGCCCCTTCTCCCAGCGCAGCCGGTCGAACTTCAGCCACTGCATCGCGTCGCAATGCGGGCACGGTACGAAGAACCGGCGCTGGTCGCTGGCCTCGAACTCGCGCTCGATCCGGCTCAGCCCCCGGATGGTCGGGGTCGAGACCAGGAACACCTTGCGCCGATGGGCGAAGGTCAGCGACCGCGCCTCGGCCAGCGTCACCGGGTCACCCTCCTCGTCGGCCGAGGCGGGATAGGCGTCGACCTCGTCGAGGAAGATGTAGCGCGCCGGGGTGGAGCGCAGCCCGACCGCCGAGTTCGCGCCGGTCATGATCAGGATGCCGCCTGCGAACTCCTTCGACAGCATCGTGTTGCCCGCGTCGCGCGAGCGCGCGGGCTTCACCCGCTCCCGCAGCTCGGGGCTCTCGTCGATCAGCGGGTCGATCCGCTGCCGCGAGTTGCGCTTGGCCAGTTCCACCGTCGGCTGGACCGCGAGCATCGGGCCCGGCGCCTGGTGGATGACGAAGCCGATCCAGTTATTGCCGGCTTCGGTCGCGCCGACCTGTGCGGCCTTCATGAACACGATCCGCTGTGTCGGATCGCCGGGCGAGAGCCGATCCATGATCTCGCGCATGTAGGGCGTGCGCGCGGTCCTGTACTGCCCCGGCTCAGCCGAGGCGCGCGAGGCGAGCTTCCGGTGGCGGTCGGCCCAGCTCGAGACGGTCAGGTCCGGGTCGGGACGCAGGCCCCGCAACCAGGCACGGATCAGCGCGGCGGACCCGTCGAACCCGACAAGATCGTCATCCAAGCCCGGGTCGGATCTCCGCGAGGCTGTCGAGCTGGGCGCGGACATGGGCCTCCAGAACCTTCTGCATCAGCGCTGCCTCCACCTCGTACGCGTCCACCAGCGCCGCGGTGAGTTCGGAGGCCATCAACGCCGCGACGCGCGCCGGCCACGTCACCCAGGCGTCGCGCTCGTCGCGCGCGAGCCGGAACATCAGCGTCTCCGCCCGGGCGCGGTCGACCAGTTCCCCCTTCAGCCTCGAGAGCCGGATGCGCCGCTCCTGCGCCTTCAGCACCTCGTTCGCGGTCTTCGCCTGCAGGAAGGTCGTACCGCCGCCGACGGCCGGGGCGGACAGCCCCTGTTCCCGTAGCGTGTCGCCGACGGCGGCGACGGCGGCCTCGGGCACGGGTTTCAGCTTCGGTGCCGGCGCCTTCCTCGTCTTCGACGGGTCCGTCGCTTCCGCTCGCAGCCGGTCCGAGGCCGCGGCGTCGATGCTGCCATCCTCGTGCAGGACGAGCCGGTCGGCCGCCTTCGCCTTCTGGATCGCGCCGCGCGAGAGCCCGACATGGGCGGCGTACTGGCGCTCGCTCATGCCCTTCATCGACGGCTCCAATTATCATTCAAAGTCAGGTGCTTATCGAGTTGATAAGCCGGGCGTGTGGAGCGAACGTCCATCCCACAAGGACGATGCAACCCACCCGGAGCCACCACGATGACCACCCGCCTGAACCCGATCACCACCCCGCGCCACGAACTCCGCGCCGAGAAGGCGCGCCGGAACAAGGAAGCCGCGCTGAACGCCTTCATCGGCAAGAAGGCCGAGATCGACGAGATGCTCGCCCGCCTGCAGGCGCTCAGCGACGACCACTTCAACGTCCACCCCGACGAGGCGGGCTGGGCCATGGTCGGCACCCTCGAACACTACGCCAGCCTGCTGAAGCGCATCACCGACAGCGCCTTCGGCGAGGGCGAGCACGCCCGCTGATCTCCGGCACCGCCGGAACTCCTGCCGCGCCAAGGCGCGGCTCGGGGTCGTAGGAGGGTCGCGACGGTCGCGGCCCCGAAAACGGAGACGACCCCATGACCAAGCTTTCCGACACCCAGCTCGTGATCCTCAGCGCAGCTGCGCAACGCGAGGACCGCAACGTCCTGCCGCTCCCCGGCTCCCTTCGCGGCGGCGCCGCCGCAAAGGTGGTCGGCGCGCTGCTGAAGCGCGGGCTGATAGCCGAGACCGCGACCGACAACCAGACCAAGGCCGACGCCGCCCTCAACCGCATCTGGCGAAACGACGAAGACGGCAACGCCATCCTCCTGCACATCACGGACGCGGGTCTCGCCCTCATCGGCGTCGAGCCGGAGAGCGGCGACAGCGCGCCCACGGGCGCCAATGAGGCGCCGAGTGCGGAGGCTCCGCAAGACGCTCCCACCGAGGCCGACGCTGCACCCAAGGCGCGCACGCCGCGCACGGGCACGAAGCAGGCGAAGCTGATCGAGATGCTCCGCGCCGACGGCGGCGCGACCATCGACGAGATCGTCGCCGAAACGGGATGGCAGCCGCACACGGTCCGAGGCGCCTTCGCCGGCGCGCTCAAGAAAAAGCTCGGGCTCGAAGTCACCTCAGAGAAGGTCGAGGGCCGCGGAAGGGTGTACAAGCTGAGCAAGTAAGCGAATGCATTCCTTGCATCCTTTGACTAAGCTGCTTTGCGGAGGACCACATGGATTCCGTGAACCCGCAAAGCAGCACAGTCATTTTCGGTTTTGATTCGGCGTGGACCGATGCCCCGAAGGCGCCGGGCGCGATCTGCGCCGTGGCGTTTGATGACCACGGCCAAGTCCAGTTCCACGAACCGCAACTGGTCTCGTTCACGCAGGCTCGAAGGTTGATCGACGAGCTCCGCGAAGATTTCGCCGTCAGCCTCGTTGCGCTTGATCAGCCAACGGTAGTGCCCAATGCCACGGGCAGCCGCCCGGTGGACAAAGTCGCTGCGTCCCTCGTTTCTTTTGTCGGCGGTGGCGTTCAGCCGGCCAACCGCAGCAAGATCGGTATGTTCTGCGACGACTCGCCGATTTGGTCTTTTGTTTCCGGTCTCTGTGCGACGGAGGATCCCCTTCAGGCGCGTACAGCGTCTGCTGGCCACTTCCTCATCGAAGTATTCCCCGCGCTGGCTTTGCCCGCGCTCGACGACGGCTTCGCTCAGCGGCTCGGCGCTCCGAAGTACAATCCGCAGAACCGGAAAAAATTCCGCTTGGAAGACTGGCAGGCAGTGGCGCGCGTGGTCGAGCGTTCAGCCGAGCGGTTCAATGTGCCGGGGCTTGCCGAATGGGCCCATCAGATGCGGAACGCCGCTCAACCTCGGAAGTCCGATCAGGACAAGCTTGATGCTGCCCTCTGTGCGCTGATTGGTCTCTTCTGGCGAGCGGGCCCCACTGCCCACTCGGCAATGCTAGGAGACGTTGATCACGGCTACATGGTCACGCCGATCTCAGACGCGACGTGGCCCCGCCTCAGGCAGGCAGCAATCCGGCGCGGTGTGCCGACTTCGCAGGTCGTCGATCCCTAGTTCCTAACTCGAATTGCCTCGAATAGCCGCCGCAGGACGAAAGACCGCGCGATGCTCACGACCGTGAATACCGCGCCCATCTTCAGGTTCTGCGCCAGTGTCGTGTGCAGCCCGAAGACCGGGAAGATCAGTATCTACGCCAAGACGGCGACGCCGTAGCCGACCACCACGTTGGCGATGGCCTCGACCAGCGACATGGCCCGGCTCTGCTTCATGCGGCTGCATCCTCGTCCTTCGCAGACTGGTCCAGCCGCTCGGCCTTCACCTCGCCGAAGGTCCGTCCGTCGCCGTCCAGGATCGCGTCACGGCCGGTCTCGGCCTGCCAGCGCTCGACGGCGACGTCGACATAGGCCGGGCTGATCTCCATCGCGAAGACGCGACGGCCGTTAGCCTCGCCCGCCATGATCTGCGAGCCGGAGCCGGAGAAGGGCTCGTAGCAGAGGCCGCCGCGGGCGACGTGCTGGCGCATCGGGATGCCGAACGCGTCGAGCGGCTTAGGCGTCGGGTGGTCGGGCCGCTCGTCCTTCGCGAAGGACGGCATCTCCCAGGTCGAGGGCAGCGTCTGCTCCGCCACCTTCGGCGGGCGGTTCGGGCGGCGCCAGCCCATGAAACAGGGCTCGTGCTTCCAGAGGTAATGCGACCGGGTCAGGACTCCGCGGTCCTTTACCCAGATGATCTGCTGATGGACGAAGGCGCCGGCCTTTTCCCAGCAGACTTCCAGCATCGCCTGCCGGCGCGAGGCGTGCCAGCAGTACCAGGCCGCGTCCTCGGTGATCGCCTCGGCGACAGCCGCGGCGATGAAGCCGTCGTAGAGCTCCGCGCCCTGTGAACTGTCGTCCCAGGTCACGCCGTAGGACGGCGACCAGTCCTTGTTGCGGGTCGGGTGGTTCGATCCGTCGTAATCCACGAGGTACGGCGGATCGGTCGCGAACAGCACGGCGCGCTCACCGTTCATCAGGCGGCGGACATCTTCGTGGTTCGTGCTGTCCCCGCAGAGCAGCCGGTGGTCGCCGAGGACCCACAGATCGCCCGACCGCGAGGCCGGATTGCGCGGCGGCTCGGGGATGGTCACCGGAGGCACAGAGCCCCCGGCGCCACCTTCTTCTTCACCGCCCCCGTCCGGATCGAAGGCCAGGAGCTTGTCGAGTTCGCCGTCCGAGAAACCGACCAGCGACAGGTCGTAGTCGTCCGCGAGCAGATCCTGCAGCTCGGAAGAGAGCAGCGCCTCGTCCCAGCTGCCGAGTTCCGTGAGCTTGTTGTCCGCGATCCGGTAGGCGCGCCTCTGCGCCTCGGTCAGATGCCCGAGCACGATCACCGGCGCCTCGGTCAGCCCGAGCTGCGTGGCGGCCAGGACGCGCCCGTGGCCGGCAATCAGTTCTCCGTCCTCGCCGACGAGGCACGGCACGGTCCAGCCGAACTCGGCCATGCTGGCGGCGATCTTCGCGACCTGGTCGGGCCCGTGCACCTTCGCGTTCTTCGCGTAAGGCTGCAGGCGCTCAAGCGGCCAGGTCTCGATCCGCTCGGGGGCGAAGGCTAGGGTCATGCAGGTTCCTGTCGATGATCGATCGGCATTGGCCGGGTGGACTCCGGCGCGGCGAGGTCCGCCGGCATCCGGCTGGACTCCGGAATCCGCGAGACATCCACCCCGCGCAGTCGGTCAGGCGTTTGAATTCATGAGGGTTTCAGGCGTCGTGGTTGGACGCTGGACTCCGGTGGCTTCCCAAAAATCCGGCCCTGCCGCTGGCGAAATATCGCGCCAAGCCCGCCAGCATACATATTCGCCAGGAAGGAACCATTGGTTTCAATGGGTTGGCGGCTTGGACCCCGGCTGGACCCCGGAAGCCAGCCTCGGTGGCCACCTCGAGATCAGCGTCGGTTGGCCCGAGCGCACGACCCCGAGTATATCTCCATTGATAGCGTCGGCAGGGCGATCCGTCTCGCCGCCCGGTGTCTCGCAGGAAATTGTCTCGGTCGTCGGAAGCAGCTTGACACCACCTACCGCATATCGACCGCACCGCATCGCAGCACACATCATCTGGTTGGCGTCGCGACCAAAGTCTGATATGTTTCCACTCTGTTCCCGTGCGCGGGGGTGCCTGTTGGCCTCGCAGTTCATCGCGGTGCCCGCAACAGTTCAGACGGCGAGGAAATCGGCATGAAACCCCGTACTATCAAGGCGTTACCAGTCAAAAACGACGGAGAGGAAATCACCCAAGGTGTCCTCGATCTGGGTATTGAAAAGGACACCGAGATCAATGGAATCGGCATGGGCGTGCTCTCGGACGGCACGCCATACTTGAATCAGCGGGGACTCGCTGCGCTGTGCGGCGTTCAGAACGCACATATCGGCACGATCAGTGCTCAGTGGGACGACGCAGATCCGAAGCCGAGGATCAAGGCCATCAAGGGTATCCTGTCCAAGCTCGGCCTTGAGGCTTCGGTCGCCCATATAGAAGTGCCGCACAACGGTGTCGTGCACTATTGCTATCCGGCCGAGGTGTGTCTGGCGATCCTTGAGTATTACGCGTTCGACGCCGGGACGAACTGCCAGCCAGAGGCCCGCGACAATTTCCGTATCCTCGCTGGGACGAAACTCCGCGAGATGATCTACTCGCAGGTTGGTTACGACCCGACCGGACGCGCGCGTTTCGACAAGTGGCATGAGCGCATTGCCTTGAACTATCAGTCCGCGCCCAAGGGGTTCTTCAGCGTATTCAACGAAGCTGAGACCCTGATCTACGAGATGATCGTGGCAGGCGCACCAGTCGACGAGAAGAACGTCGTCGACATTTCGATCGGCCTGCATTGGTCGAAGTTCTGGGACGAGAACGGCTTCAATGAGCGGTTTGGCGATCGCAACAAGTTCCCTCACCGGTACCCCGATAGCCACCCGCAGGCGAAGTCCAACCCTCAGGAGGCCTGGTGCTATCCGCTCGAAGCATTGGGTGCGTATCGGGAGTGGCTGCAGGATCACTACATCGGCGGCGGCAAATTCCGAAAATACATCAATGACAAGGCGAAGAAAGGCACCATTCCGCCGTCTATAGCACAATTGACGATTGCGAAGATCGAGGCCCCGCAGATTACCAACTATTGAGCGGCTCGGCGGACCACGAACTCCATCGACCGCTTGCCTGGTACCCGCCTCCCGCTCAACCGCCATACGATGACCGCGATGCCGTATTGCCAGCGCCGGTTCGCCGTGGCGCGGCTGATGCCCAACTCCCAGCAGATGGGCTTCCACGGCGTCCGGTTGGCGCGCAGCCAGACGAGGCGAGCGTCGTCCTTCTCGAGCCAGCGCAGCCACAGCATCGCCTCCTCGGCCTCGGTGATCTGGCGAGGGCTCGGGCGCGGCCGGCGCATCTGCGGCTCCTGGCCGACCTGATCGGCGAAGCTGTGGAAGTACTCGGGCCAGGCGTTGAAATAGCCCTGCGGCTTCACCGCAGGCAGCTGCGCGAAGACATCGGCGGCGAGTTCCAGGCGGTCCTGCACCTGCGCGGTGGTCCAATCAGTCATGGCGCACCTCCCGGACCGCGGGCGGCTTGCCGTAGAGCTTGTCCCCGAGTTGATGGATCAACTCCCGCTCCGGCCATGTGAGCCGCTGGTCGTCCAGCGAGACCGCCAGCATCCGCTGCTCGTGCCAGCCCTCGCGTTTGACCTGCTCGGGGTCGCGGCGTCGCCCGCCATAACCCTTGGGCGTGTAGCGCATCCTGCTCATGCCACGCCTCCTGCCGTCTCGATCGCCCAGAATAGGATGGCGATGGCGTCGGCCTCGTTGTCGTCGGCCGGGCTGAAGCCGCGGGCGCGGGCCGCCGCGATCATCGCCTCCTTCGGCGCGTTGCCCTTTCCGGTAGCGTGGCGCTTGATCGTCCCAACCGGCACGCCCTGATAAGGCACGCCCGCCGTCTCGGCGAATGCCGTCAACGTCGCGAGCAGGCCGCCGAAGACATGCGCCGCGTCGGTCCCCACATGCCGGCGCACCTCCTCGAAATGGATCGCGCCGATGGGTCCGGCATCCGCGGCCAGCCGCTCCAGCCAGGCGCGGAAGCGGACATAGCGCATGCCGCCGCCATCGTAGCGGCTCGGCCGGAACGAGACCGTGCCGCTTGTGATTAGCCCATCTGCGGCGCGGAGCGCCCAGCCCGTGGTGGTGCCGAGGTCGAGGGCGAGAAGGACCGGCGTGCCGCCCGCAGGGGCGATCGCGGGCGACGAGGTGAGGGATGCATGGGCCATCGGGGGCTCCTTTCCTGTCTGCTGCTCGATGGAGGGATGGGGGCAGCGCGCGGGGCTCATGGGTCGAGCTCCCGCAGCCAATCGGGGCGTGGTGAGGCCTGTGAGCCTGCCGAGGAAGGCTCACATGGAGGCTCACACCCGCAACCCGTTGAAACGACGTCGCTTTGTGAACCTTGTGAGGGTTGTGAACCTTTTCCGGCGTCTCCCCTCGTGTGCACGCGCGTGCACGCACGCGTAAGGGTGGAAAAAGGTTCACAAGGCTCACAAGGTTCACATTTTGGTTTGGTATCAGTGCCTTGCGCGTGTGAGCCTTGGTTTTCGAGGCTCACACCATCGGCCCGAGGCTCACACGGATCGGCGCTGCGGCAGGCCGCTCCCGAGGATCTTTCCTCCTCGGTCACCTTCAGTTGCCACTTCGTGGCGCGCCGGTACGTGCCGGCCTTCACCAGCCGGACGCGGAGATCGCCCAGCCGGAACACCCGGTCTCGCATGCGCCCGATCGACATCCCGAAGCTCGTCTTGCGCGCCTGCTCGTTGGCGCCGCTCATCGGCGGCGGCGGATCGCAGAAGAGCGCGATGTCGTAGACCTCGGCGGCCGTCACCTCGGCGGTGCCGAACCGGTCCCACCAGGCGCCGATGAAGGCGTTCCAGGCGGCGCCCTCGCTGTCGGAGGACTCCATCATCTCTTCGAGATTGCCGAGGAAGCCGGGTATGCCCGCCACCTCGAGCACGCCGCCGAGCACATGGGCCCAGTTCTCGAAGGAGCCGATGCTGCGCCCGCCGCGCGGCCGGCCCGCGGCGATCCACGCCTGGCAGAGCGTCAGACAGGCCGCGACCAGCCGCGCCCGGTTGGCGCGCACCCAGCTCATCAGGTCGGGGTGGCGGAAGTCGGAGCGCTGCCAGGGGCGGTCGGTGTGCGGATCGAGCCGGATGCGCACGAGACGCCGGGCCATCTCGTTCGAGAACTCCGGGTTGTTGCCCGTCGCGATCCAGAGGCAGCGGATCGGCAGCCGCGCCATCTCGGAATGGCCGAGAATGCGGTCCTCCCAGAAGGGCGCCGTGAGCGCGGCGGCGAGGGCCGAGCTGTCGAGCGTGGCGCGGAGGTTGTCGATCAGCACGATGGAGGGGATCTGGCGGAGCTTCGCGGTCACGCGCTTGCGCCATTCCTCGTCGTCGCGCCCCTCGGTCATGACGCTGGCGCCCGCGCCGGTCAGGATGCCCGTGATGGCGTCGACCATCAGCGTGGCGCCGGTGCCGGGCGCGGGCTTCTCGATCAGGTGCAGCGGCGTCGGCCCGTCGATCATGCCGCGTAGGAAGCCCAGCAGCAGGAGCGACACGACATGGGAGCGCTCGGCGTCGCCGGTGAAGGGGAAGTCCCCGAGCAGGTCGTCGCAGATCAGCGTGCGCGCCGCGGCGATCTCGGCCGATGTGGGCCTGGCGGGAATGTCCGGCACGGCGAAGCCCGGCGCCGGGACGTAGAGGAGCCGCGCGTCGGGATGATAGCCGGGCGTGGTGAGCAGCGTTCCGTTCCGCCCGAAGACGGGCGTGTTCACGATGCCGGTCAGCACGGGCAGCGCGGGATCGGGGGTGGCGAGGACCGACTTGACCACCGGCAAGGGCGGCGGCGCGGGGATGGGCTCGCCCTTCGCGTTCACGCGTACCCAGCGGGCGAGCCGCGCCAGCATGTGGCGGAGCTTCTCCTCGTTGAGCGCGGTGGCGACGGGCCGACCCTCGTCGTCTGGCACGACCCATGTGGGCTGGCCAGCGAGGCGGAAGAGCCAGGGGCAGCGGTTCGAGGCCATGAGCAGGCTCCAGACCTGCTCGTTCGCCCGCGCCAGATCGCCCTCGTCTGCGCGCAGCGTCGGGACCGTCTCGCCTGAGCCCTGATAGTTGAGCGGGCGGTGCTGCCCGATCTGCATCACCGTCTCGGCCTCGACGACCGACTCCGCGGCGGCGATCACCCGCGCCACGGCCTGTGCGCGGTCGCTCAACAGCAGGTCGTTGAAGTCCTGGCCTTCTTCGGGCGGCACGGCGATGGCGACGTCGCGGCCCTGCGCGCGCAGCCGGCGTGCGGCGGCATCGGCGGCACGCAGGCCGGCGCCCGAGGAGTCGTTGTCGGCGAGAATTACGATGCGCGTGGCGGCCGGCGGCAGCTCGACCTGTTCGAGGCCCGAGGTCGAGAGCGTGGCCCAGACCGGGAGATCGGGACAGGCGGTCATGGCCGCGAGGCCGGTCTCGATGCCCTCGGAGAGCGCCAGCCTGTCGCCGTCGCCGAGGGGCGCGAGCCGCACGGCGCCGCCGGCAACGCGGCCGAGCATCTTCTTGGCCTTGTCGAGCGGCGCCTTGCGGATGCCGCCGTCAGGCTCCGCCGCAAGCCACGTGCGATGCAGCCCGATGACGTCGCCGTTCCGGTCGCGCACTTGGCCCACGAGCGCCGGATAGCCGGTCTTCGTCTCGAAATGCGCCAGATCGGGATGGAAGAGCAGATCGGCCTCGGCAGGGACATCCAGGCCGCGGCCAGCGAGGTAATCCGCGGCGGGCGTGCCCGCGATCGGCTGCGCCGACGACAGGATATGCGCGATCTCGTGGGTGGCGTCGCGCTTCGGCGTCGACAGCGTCGCCGGCGCTCGCCGCTCGGGCGCGCCGGGCGTGACGCCGGCGATCTCGGCTGCGCGCGCGATCAGGGCGCGGCCATCGAGCCCGGTCGCCTCCTCGATCGCGCTGATAGGCCCGCCGCCATGGTTGCCATCGAAGTCGATCCAGTCGCCGGCATGCGGTCCGCGCAGCGTGATGACACACGAGCCGGTGTTTCGCGGCGCGTCGCCCTGGATGTTGGCGAGGCGCCACTCGTCGCCGGCGCGGCGGCCGCGCGGAAAGAGGTCGGGCACCCAGTGCGGGGCGGTCTCACGCAAACGCTCGACGATCAGGTCGAGATCGTAGCGCGGCGCTTCGGTTGCGAGCGGAAGGGCGTCGTTGAGGTCAAGCAAGGATCACCAGCCCCCGCTCGGCCCGCGTGATCGCGGTGTAGAGCCAGCGGTTCCTGTCGGCCGCCGAGCGACCGAAGCCATCGTCGAAGACGACCACGTTCTCCCATTGCGAACCCTGCGCCTTGTGGCAGGTGATGGCGTAGCCCCAGCTGCTCTCGATCAGGCCGCGCTTGATCTGCCATTCGCGGCGCCCGCGCTCGGGGTCGTAGGCGAGGTGGTCGGCGTACTCGCCGCGCCAGAAGCTGTGCCGCCCGGCGATGGTATCGCCGTCCTCGGTCTCCACGATGGCGCTGAAGGCGAACGCATCGTCGGGGTCTTGGCGCACGTCGCTGAGCGTCAGGAACATGCCGTTGATCAGCCCGAGATCGTGGCGGTTCTTCAGGCAGATGATCTTCTCGCCGTGGCCTGTCGGATAGTCGGCCTCGAACCCGGCCGCGCGCTTCATCGCCGTGTTCAGCCAGCGCCGCGTCGCGTTGGTGCCGCAGAGCACTTGTCCGCCGCGCAGCATCTGCGCCGGTCCGACCTCATGGCGGGACATCTTCCAGACGTGGTCGTCATGCGCGCCCATGGGGATCGGCGCGCCCTGCCGCGCCAGCGTGGCGAGCCGCAGGATGGCGCTGTCCTCGGCCTGCCGATGCACCTCGGTCAGCATCACGTCGGGCTCGGCTTCGGTGAAGAAGCCGGCGCCCTTCACCGGCGGTAGCTGGCCCGGATCGCCCAGCACGAGGATGGGCTTGCCGAAGGCGAGAAGGTCGCGCCCGAGGTCCTCGCCCACCATCGACACCTCGTCGAGGACGAGGAGGTCGGCGTCGCGCAGGATCGACTGCTCGTTGATCAGGAACTTCGGCTGGTGGATGTCCTCGAGCCGCATCTCGAGCTGGGCGATCCGGGTCATGGCGAAGTCGCGCTCGGCCGGCCCCATGCGCGGCAGATCGCGCCGGAGCGTCGCCAGATCCTCGGTCACCCGCTCGATCTCCTCCGGGGTCGCCTCCGAGACGCGGTAAATCAGGCTGTGGATCGTCTGGGCCGGCGTGCCCTTGCGCGTCATGACGAGCGCGGCCTTGCCGGTGAACGCGCCGAAGAGCACGCCGCCAGGGGCGCCGGGGGTCATCGGCGCCAGCCCCAGCGCCTCGATCGCCTGCGCGGTGGTCGTGGTCTTGCCGGTCCCGGCATAGCCGAACACCCGGAACACCTGCTGCTCGTGGCGGCGGGTCTGGTACCAGTCGCGGATCGCCGCGATCGCGCGGCTCTGCATCTCGGAAAGCGTGACGGTCATGCTTTGGCCTCCGGCCGTTCGCCGCTGAAACGCCCCACCGGAGCGTTTCCGGGACGCGGCTCACCCCAGCAGCGTGCCGAGAACGGGCAGAACCGGCAGAGGTAGAAATCGGGGCTCGTGGCGATCCGCGGCAGCAGCTCGCCCGCATCCGCGGCGCGCAGCACGGCGACCGCCTTGTCGGAGAGCTCCTGCGCGGTCGCCGGATCGAAGGGAACGTGCTCGTGGTAGAGTTCGCAGCTGTCCTTGTTCAGCGCGGTGAAGAGCGCCGAACCGAGGCCCAAATAGGCCATGTAGATCTGCATCTGCCCGAAATAGACAGGCTTGGAGAGCCGGACGCCCTTCTTCGCGGTGTCCGACCAGGAGGACGCCTTCAGCGCCTTGTGCTCCCAGAGAACGGGCCAGGCGAGGCCCACTTCCGGGCCGGCGACGATGACGCCGTCGACATGGCCGCGGATCCGGCCGCCCGCGGTCTCGAAGCCGAACTGGCCACCCTCGCGGGTCTGGGTCCGCAGGTCGAACCCGGCCAGCCGCAGCCAGCGGATGGCGAGATCCTCGAAGACATGGCCGGCGGCGAAGATGCGCAGGCTTCGCCCCTCGAGCTCCTTGCCGGGATCGGGCGGCGTGTGGGTCACCTCGTAGACGAGGCGGCGCGCGCAGGGCTCGCCGATCCGGCTGGCGCCGAGGTAGTCGCGGGGCCTCTGGCCAGCGCGCTCGGCCACGAGGGCGTCATCGAGCAGCGTGTTGATCCGGGCGCCGAGCGGCGGGGGCGCGTCCGCAGCGCGGCGATAGACGAAGCCTGAGCGGTGGTTGAGATCGACCAGCATCCGCGCCCCCTCAGAACGGCACGTCGCCGGCGTCGGACTGGCGCTGCATCGACGCCTGAAATCCGTCGACGCAGGCCTCGATCAGGCGGTCGATGTCCTCGGCGGGCCGGTCGAAGAATGGCGCCATCAGCCCCATCTCCGTCAGCGCCTCGGCCAGCTCGCGGCGCGCCTCGCGGATCGCGCGGGTTTCCATGTCGGTCTTGTCGATCATGCCGTGGTTCCTTTGGGCGTTGGCCGAGCCCGCCGTGAGGCAGGCCATCGAGCAGAAGCGGTGATGGGGATGGCGGTCCCAGCGCTGGCCATGGCAGTAGCCGAAGCCTCGGGCCTCCCGGCCGCAGAGCGCGCAGGGCACGCGGCGGCCGAGTTCGGCCCGGGTCAGCCCATGAGCAGGAGGTCGAGCGCGCTTCGCTCCTCCTTGTCCGGGGCGGCGGTCCGGCGCTCGAAGGACAGCACGATGAACCGGCTGATGGCGTTCGAAGCCATGCATTCCAGATCGCGCCGGGTCAGGCTGGCGATGGGGCGGTCGAGATGCCCGCGCGCCTCGAGCCAGCGTCCCATCGCCAGTGCCGCCTCCGTGGTGACATGCGCCTGCCATTCGTCCGGGCTCACGGGTTCAGCCAGGCCGGGCCGTTGCCGGGTTTGGCGGCGGGCGGGGTCTGGGTGGCGGGCTGGGCGGGAGCCGACGGCGCGCCCCAAGCAGGCGCCGCCGGCGCGGAGGCCGACTGCGGCTGGCCCCATGCCGGGGTCGCGGGCTGCGCGGGTGCTGCGGCGGGCCGGGGCTTGTTCGACGGCTGCGCTGGCACCGGCTCGCCCGCCATCACCTTCTGCCATTCGGGCGCGGTGGGAAGCACGACATGCTCGAGCTTGTTGGCGTCCTTGTAGGCGGGGTTGCGGCTCGGCTCGATCTGGATCTTGGCCACGAAGCTGATCCCGTCGAGATCGGCGAGCCCGCGCAGCACCCGCTTGGCTTTCGCGGCATCGCTCATGTCCTCGGGGTTCAGCCCGAGCGCGCTGTCGATCATGGCGCGGAAGGTCGATTTCGAGATCTTCCAGCCGATCGACTGGCCCTGCTCGTCGAGCTTGCCGCCCTGCACGGTGAAGTTCTGCCAGAACTTGCGCCGGGCATGCGGGCCCTCGGCGACGGTGAACTCGGCGTCGAGCATCAGCACGTCGCTGCCGGGCTGGTTGGAGGCCTTGAGCAGCCCGCGATCCGCGTCGCTCGATCCGTCGGTGCCGCCCTTGCGCAGCGTCATCACCAGCTTGGCGAAGGTGCCGTCGGGGATCAGGTCGCCGGACTGCTGCGGCTCCACGTCGTTCATGTCGAAGGTCATGTCGTCATCCTTTCCGGGGTTGGTTGATTTTGGTGAGGAGCGCGCCGAGATCGGGCGGCTCGGTCAGGTCGAGCCTGCCGCTGCGGTCCTTGGCCGGCAGGCCGAACGGATTGCCGGATTGGCAGACGAGGCGGCGCGCGTTGCCCTTGTCGGGATCGTGCCGCCAGGTCGGGGGCGCATCGGGGTCCGCACCGGGATCCTGCGTGAACAGGCTCATGGTCAGCACCTGATCGACGATGCCGGGGAGCTCGCGGGCGACTTTTCCGCCGTCCATCTGCGGCTGCCAGGTCACCCGGTTCATGTCGTCGACGACCTTCTCGAGGATGCCGACGAAGATGACGGTGCGGCCGGGCGCATGCTGGAGGTGCTTGAGGAGCCCGATGACTTCGCGCGCCAGAAGCCCGTAGGCGCCGCGCGTGTCGGGCTTGCCGGTCCGTTCCGACAGCGCCTCGGGCCGGGTCTTGGCCCATGCCATGGCCTGACGCGTCAGGTCAGTGATGCTGTCGACGAAGATAATGCGCTTGGTATCGATCTTCTCGGCCAGCTCGGGATGCTGTGCGCGCAGATGCGCGTGGTGCGCTTCAGAGAAATGCTCCTCGGGTTGGGCGGCCGGGTTCGCGCCCCCGATCAGGCAGGCGATGTCGACCGCGTCGGAAAAGCGCCGGATCGGGATGCTGTCGCCAGGCCAGTCCTGGACGGACTTGAGGCCCGCCTCCAGATCGATGCAGAGCGTCTCTGCGGGCGGCAGGGTCTTCAGCAGCGTGGTCTTGCCCGCGCCGCTCGGTCCGAACAGCGCCATCGTTGTCTTGCCCTGCGCCTCGCGCAGCCGGTCGTCGGCCGAAATGATGCGCAGGCTCATTGATCGCCCCCCTGCGGGACGATCTCGATCTTCAGCGTCCCGGGCCGGACGGTGCGCGCGGGTTCGAAACCAGCACGGATCGCCTCGGGCCAAGCGGCGTATTTGCGCTCGGGCACCTTGAACGCGATGTCGACATACTGCGCGGGATCGTCCCCGGCGGCGCGGATGCGCTCGACCATGGCGGCGAGACGATCCTGATCCCAATCGACCCGTTTCGGCAGGTCCGCAACCACGGTGAAATCGCCGTCGTCGAACCGGATCGTGCCGGTATCCTTGTTCGCGGCCTGCCGCTCCTCGGCGGCGCGGGTGGCGTAACGGACCGTCAGTGCGCCATCGAGGCGGGCCTTCGCGGCCTTGTCCCGCTTGATGCGCTCGTCGACATCGCGCTGCAGGATGGCCAGCAGTTCGACGGGCAGCTGGGCGATATCCTGCAGGCCTAGGCCTGGCAGATCGTCGACGGTGGGGGTGTTCGCGGGGAACGGCATGTAAGGGTCTCCATGATCGGCAAAGAGGGATTGGAAGGCGATCATCACGCGGCAGCCCGACCACTCGAACCGGTGGCGTGGTCGGGCTGCCCCTGCTCGGCGAGCAGGAGCGCGGACAGCGACACGGCTGCGGCCTTCGGCTTGGGGCGGGCGACGGCGATGTAGGCGAACTGGTCGGGGCCCAAGCGCTCTTGCACCAGGTGCACGAGGCCCTGTTCGGCGGCCCAGAAGGCGCGCGACCCGAGCCGTGCCAATTCCGCGCGCTGCTGATCCGGGAGCCGCGCGAACATCGGGAAGATGTCGAGAACCAGAAAGCCGCGATGGTACTCGAGCCGGTCGCCCGGCACGGCCTGCGCCACCCAGGCGCAGAACTCGATCTCGGTGAGCGGTCGGCGGGCGCGGACCGTGATAAAGGGGGTGGTGCCCACGAACATGATCTCCTCCTTTCGCCTCTACTCAGGCCGCCGCGAGATCGTCCCAGGCGGGACCGAGACCGTGGGCGGTGAGGACGTGGCGGAGATCGGAGAGGCGGCGGTAGAGCGCGGACCGGCTGCCGAAACCCTCGGCCGCGAGCGCGGTCATGGGGCGATGCGCCAGCGCCGCGCAGAACCGGCGATCCTCGGCAGGCAGGCGCGCGAGGGCGGCCTGCAGGGCGTGGTGAAGTTCGGTGACGGCGGCGGCGCAGCAGGTCTGGCCGTGCCAGGCGGCAAGCCCGTCGTCCTCGGTCAGCGTGTCGCCGACCGGCTCACGGGTTCCGGCCAGCGGAACCTCAAGCGAGAGCAGCGACCCGCCCTGCGCCCGGCGCTGGCGGTGGTGACGCATCGCGATCCGCGAGGACTGGTTGCGCAAGACGATGTTGGCGAAGGCGCCGACGCTGCCGCGCGAGGGATCGTAGGCGGGCAAACGGCGCAGCAGATCGACCAGGATATCCTGACCCAGATCCTCGCGTTCGCAGATCGGCAGGGTGAGCTTGCGCCGGAGCCGCTGTGCCGCCGCATCGGCCTCGCGAATGATGGTTTCAATGTCGTCGGGGGAAAGCTCGATCTGCATCGCTGCGCGCCTCGGTCATCGTTTCTGATGAGCCCAAGGTGCCGGATGCGGTCGGCGCGCAGGTGGGAACGGGGTGGGAATAAGGTGGGGGTTTGGTGGGTCCGGCCGCGTTAGAGAGCCAGTCGGGCAGAAGACCAGCTACGCCTGTTCATGCCTTGGTCGGCTCCAAGGCTGTTGCCGTGGTTGCTGGTCACTCGGATACTGCAAGCGCAATCGACCCGTCTCATCCCTTTGTTACTGTTCGATTTCGAGGCTATGCTGAGTATCGGCGACAGAATCGCCAACCACAAAAGAAAAATCCGCTGTCCCTGAAAAAATGAACCACAATCAATATTTGAAATTCTACTGAGCGGTGAAAATGACATACTTGCTGGCGCGCGTAGAAAATTTTTCCCGCTTTGACGGGGAGAACCTATCTGCAGATCCAGTCATGGGGTATGGCCGAAGCGGCAAGGTCCCCCATGAAATCCATAACTTCTCGGTCGCATCAGATGGGTTCATTTATGGCTACCTTCCGAAAGAAGGTGGAGGTGACTTAAGCAGGCTGGGAGGCAATAGAGGCGACGCGGAAGCCTCCAACGTCACAGTAATATTTATCAGTAGCGGTGTGTTGTGCGGATATTACAGGAATGCGACAGTCTTATCGCATCCGATTAAGCACCCTGATAACCTTGAAGCCGGCAGTTCGCCGATCTATTGTAGAGTGAAGGTGCAGCCCGAAAATGCATTTCTGATCCCAGCGGGCAAGAGACACGACGAGCTACAGCCTAGACCACCCGGCCAGTTTCCAGTTCTCTACGGGAACGAAGATTCTGCGTGGGTCGGCTGGTTTGAAGGTTTGGTCGCAGGAATCCAGCAAACATTCCGCAGTGAGAAAAAACGAAGGAAATGGACAAATAGTGTTGAGCGCAGCTCCAAGGCTCGAGCAATGGCGCTTCATAAATACGGCCTTAGATGTGAATGCTGCAAGATAACGCACACCGACAACGTTCGCGCGTCTATTTTTGAAGTTCATCACAAGGTACCATACGCGGAAAACTTTGAGACGCGGCAATTAAAGATATCCGATCTGGCAGTCCTTTGCGCAAATTGCCATCGAATGATCCACAGAATGCCGGATGTTTCCGATGTCAATGCTCTCAGAGCCTATCTGAAGTAGATGAAGGGTACCGGTTCAGTCTTCAACAACGATGTCCGCAGCGACGACGCCTAGACGGTAGCCCCTTCCTCGGACGGTCATGATCAGGGCCTTGCTCTCGGCATCGGTGAACCCCGCAGCCTTGAACGCGTCGCGCAGTTCACGGATCAGATCCTTGGCCTCGCGCGCCGTCGTGCCTTCGACATGGGATCCGGAGGCGACCTGGTCGCGCGACTGCGCCTTCTCCAGCAGGCGCTCGAACACGGGAAAAATCTGACGCGACAGGATAGCAGAGCGACCATCCCATTGAACCTCGGCCGTCGCCCTCCGCACGTGAAGCTCAGGCGCCAGCGGGACCGGCGCCAGCGCCGCGACGTCGATGGCGATTCCCAGACCGTTCGAGGCAGGCGTCAGCACCGCGAGAGTTTCGATCAAATGGAAGCTGGCGTCGTTGAGGCGCCTCGCAGCCTCGGCTGGCAACTCCGGTGCGAGGATCGTGATCTCCGGACCCCGCGCAGCCTGGCGCAACGTTGCCGCGATGCCCTTACCGGCAAGGGCTGCAGCTTCCAGGGCGAGGAACACGGCCCGCCCTGATGGTGTATCCCCGAGCCGCCAGACTTTTTCCGCCACGGATCTCGGAGCTGTGCCGAACCCCGCTGCCGCGCCGATCACGGACGCCAGCGCCTCACTGCCGATGCGGAACACGCGCAGATCGTCCGCGGTGAGATGGATGTCCTGTCGATCATCGAGCGGACACTCGGCCCGAAAGGCATCGCCTGCTTTCAGGATCGGCCGGCAGGGCAGCCCGCACTCGCAGGCATCGCAGACCTCCCAGTCCGTGAGCGGCGCCTGTTCGACGAGGACACGTTTCGCCAGCAGCCGATCGAAGGCCGGACCGAAGAAGGGCGCGGCAAGCTCGCCGGGCAGGATCGCGTCGTCGCCGGCCTCACTCAGCCGCGTCAATAACCTCAAAATCATCTCGGTCATTCATCAGCCCGTTCCGTTCGATGAGGGTCATCACCCGCGCCTCATGCTGGGTGCGGCGGAACTGCACGACGCCCGGGGGCCGCAGCTTGACCGTCACCTGCGGCTGGCGCTTGCCCTCGCTCTTGAACAGGATCCGGAACACGAGCTCCCCCAGCCGCCACGAGTCGCCGAACGAGACTGGCGTGTTGGTTAAGTGCCGGAGCGCGTCCCCGGTCAGATCCCGCGATCGCAGGGTGCGCGCCACTCGCGGATAGCCATTCTTGCCAGGCACCATCAGGTCGGCCGCCGCCTCGACGATCAGGATGCGATCGATCAGCGGATCGTAGCGGGCGTCGAATTCGAAGCCGGACCCCGCTCGTTCGATCGGACGAAGCGTGTAGAGGTCCTGCGCATCGTCGCCGTCGAAGAAGCCGGGCCTCTCCAGGATGATCGACGCGAAGAGCTCGGCAACCTCCGGCTGATGCGCCTTCCGGATCCGGGCGAGCCGCAGCATGCCGGTGCTCTCGGAATATCGCAGCACCGCGTGGGAAATCTGCCGGACGCTGATTACCCGCTCCTTCAGGCCCTCAACCACCGGCATGGTCGAGACCAGTGAGCCGTGCCCGACGACGAGGTTGATCTCCTCGTCGTCGACATAATCGCCGACCCGGCAGTAGTCGCCGAGGAACGCATCGCGGAACAGCGCGGCGACGGCGGCGCGGAACGCCTCGACCTTCTCCTCGGTGAGGTCCACGGTGACGCCCCGTTCGCGGCCGGCATACTCGTGCAAGCGATCGGCCGTCAGCAGGGCCATGTGGTCGGCGGCCGCGTCGAACAGGTCGAGGTGCTCCAGGAAGACCCGGACCGCGATGTGCTTGGGGTCATGCGCCTTGTTCGGGGCATCCTCGTCGCCCCTCCTCATTTCCGGGAAGAGATCGATCCTCTGACGCTCGGCCTGCGCCTGGATGATCTCGAGGCCGCGGGCGTCGCCCAGCTCGGCAATGCGGTGCAGATCGGCGCGGAGACCTTCGGGATAGGTGTCCTCGGAGCCGGTCAGAAGATCGTGCAGGGCTGTCCGCGCCTCCTCCTCTTCCTGGTCCAGCAGGTCCAGCGAGAAGTCCGTCAATTCCGCCTCATGCCGGGCCAGAAGTTCCTTCATCAGCGCCAGATCGATCGTGTTGATGAAACGCGGGTTGATGAATTTCTTCAGGTTGCCAGCCATGGCGAATCCATTGTTCGAGAGGGGGATGATGTTCATCATACGTTCGCACGCCTCTCGGTCAACAACTGCCGGGCGAGTGGGACGGGTCGCGAACTCGGTGAGTAGGGGTCGGAGGAGACGACCTGCTCGAGGCCCGCATGAAACGACCGAACCCGCTGCCGCCCGAGAACATGAGCCCCGCCGAGCGCCGCGCTGAACTCTGTGCGATCCTCGGCCTCGGGCTCGTTCGCCTGACGCGGCGACAGTCAACCGATCTTTCCGGCGAGCCCGGAGATAGTTCGCTACACTTCCCGCCCGACCGGAGCGGTCATGCAACCGCAACTCAGCGGAGAGACGCATGACGAAACCTGATCCGATCCCCGCGCGCCTGGCCGCGCTGAAGACGACGCCCACGCCCGAACTGAAGAAGCAGTGGCGCGAACTTTTCGAAACCGAGCCGCCGTCCTTCAATCGCCGCTACCTGGAGAGCCGGCTCGCGTACCGCATCCAGGAGCTGGCCTACGGCGGGCTGAAGCCCGAGACGGTCAAGCGGCTGGAAGCGCTCGGCGAGCAACTCGACGGCGGCAACATCACCTTGCGCCGCATCCGCGCCGACCGCGACCGGCCCATCGTCGGCACGAGGCTCATTCGCGAGTGGCAGGGCGTGCAACACGTGGTCACGGTCACCGCCGGCGGCTTTGAATGGCAGGGGCGGCCGTATCAGTCGCTCTCCGCCGTCGCCCGCCAGATCACTGGGACCCGCTGGAACGGCTGGACCTTCTTCGGCCTCAAGAACCATCGGAGGAGCGCATGACGAAGCCCGTTGTGCGGAAGCTCCGCTGTGCCGTCTACACCCGCAAGTCCTCCGAGGAGGGACTGGAGCAGGAGTTCAACTCGCTTCACGCCCAGCGTGAGGCTTGCGAATCCTACATCGCCAGCCAGCGCTCCGAGGGTTGGGTGCTGGTCCGCGATCAGTATGACGACGGCGGCATCTCAGGGGGAACGCTTGACCGTCCCTCGCTGAAGCGGCTGCTCGCCGACGTTGAGGACGGGCTCGTCGACGTGGTCGTGGTCTACAAGATCGATCGATTGTCGCGCTCGCTGATGGATTTCGCAAAGCTCGTCGACGTCTTCGACCGAAACGGCGTGACCTTCGTCTCGGTCACGCAGTCGTTCAACACCACCACGTCCATGGGTCGACTGACATTGAACATCCTGCTCAGCTTCGCCCAGTTCGAGCGGGAGGTGACGGCCGAACGAATCCGCGACAAGGTCGCCGCCAGCCGAAAGAAGGGCATGTGGATGGGCGGCGTCCCACCCTACGGCTACCGGGTCGAGAACCGGAAGCTCGTCATCGACGAAGAAGCCGCCGCGCATGTCCGCTGGATCTTCGCCCGCTTCCTCGAGATCGGCTCGGGCACGGAGCTCGCCCGCGAGGTCGCCAAACGCGGCATCCGCACGCCGCGGGGCAACCGGATCGACAAGAAGTACCTCTACCGGATGCTGAACAACCGCGCCTACATCGGGGAGGCGGTCCACAAGGGCGAGAGCTACCCCGGAGAGCACGACGCCATCATCGACCGCGCGACGTGGGACCGCGTCCACGCCATCCTTCAGGAAAGCCCGCGCAAGCGCGCCGCGCGCACCCGCGCCGAGACGCCGGCGCTGCTGAAGGGGCTGCTGTTCGGTCCCGATGGCGCCGCGTTTTCGCCGACGCACACCCGCAAGGGAGACCGCCTCTACCGCTACTACGTCAGCCAGACCGTGCTGAAGCACGGCGCAGGATCTTGCCCGGTCGGCCGTGTGCCGGCTGGCGAGATCGAGGCTGCGGTCATCGACCAGCTTCGCGCCGTGTTCCGCCAGCCCGAGATCGTGGCGGGGACGTGGAAGGCGGCACGCGCCCACGTCGACGATATCTCCGAAGCCGACGCCCGTGCGGCCCTGCAACAGCTTGATCCGCTGTGGGACGAACTCTTCCCCGCCGAACAGGCACGCATCGCGGCGCTGTTGGTCGAGCGCGTCGACGTCGGCACAGGCGGATTGAACGTCCGGCTCCGGATGGACGGCCTCGGAGGGCTCGCGCGCGAGATGCTGTCTGGCAGCATCGGAGCAGCGGCATGACCCGCGGGGCCCCGGTCCCCGAGATGGTGACGCTCCACGTTCCGTTCCGTATCGTGAAGCGCGGCGGGCGGAAGGAGATGCGGCTCCCGGAGGGCGTCGCGCAGCCGCGGCGGACGGACAGCGCTCTCGGCAAGGCGCTGGCCCGTGCGTTCCGATGGAAGCGGATGCTCGAGTCGGGCGAATACGCCACGATCGCCGAACTGGCCGAACGGGAGGGCATCGCGCCCTCCTACATGACTCGCGTTCTGCGGCTCACGCTGCTCGCGCCTGACATCATCGAGGGCATCTTGGACGGAAAGCAGGGGCCGGAGGTGAGGCTGGCCGAGGTGCTTGAGCCGTTTCCGCTCACATGGCAGCATCAAGCATTGCATTTTTCTCTGTAGGAAAAAAACTGCGTTTTACAGGATTGACTCGGCAGACGGGCTCGCCTAAATCTCTGTAAATTGCCTTACAGAGTATTCTTCCATGCGGCTCGCGGAGCTCTCTGACATTCACTCCGGCTACACGGCGCGCGGCAGGCTCGATCCGCTGCCGGAGGGCGGCGTGCCGGCGCTTCAGCTGCGTGACGTTGGAACGAACGGCGAAGCGCCAGGCCCTGACTTCCAGAGGTATGACCTGAGCAAGCTGTCCGACCGATACTTCGTCCGCGGCGGCGAGGTCGTCTTTCGCTCGCGTGGCGAGCCGAACGCTGCAGCGGCCATTCGCGATCCGCTGCCGGAGCCCGTCGTGGTCATCGTCCCGTTGGTGATCGTTCGCCCGGACAGGGACCGCGTTCTCCCCGAATACGTGGCATGGGCCATCAACCAGCCCGATGCGCAGCGGAGGCTCGGCGCGGAAGCGCAAGGCACAAGCCTCAGGATGATCCCGATGGCGGTCCTCGAGAACCTCGAGATCGCCGTGCCTGACCTCTCCACGCAGAAACGTATCGTCGAACTCGATGCCCTCGCCCGGCAGGAGGGGCAGCTGCTCCGGCAACTCGCCGCTCGCCGCGAAGAACTCGTAAGCGCCATTCTCGGCGATGCCGCGAAGGCCGCCGATCAGAAGGAAATTGCCTGATGACCGATCAGATTACCCAACAGCAGATCAATCAGACCGCTTGGGCGGCCTGCGACACCTTCCGGGGCGCCGTCGATGCCGGTCAGTACAAGGACTACATCCTCGTGATGTTGTTCCTGAAGTACATTTCGGACCTCTGGAACGACCACCTCGAGACCTACCGCAAGCAGTACGGTGACGACGAGGCCCGCATTCGCCGCCGCCTCGAACGCGAACGGTTCATCCTGCCCGAGAGCGCCAGCTTCTACGACCTCTACGCCCAGCGGAACGAGGCCAACATCGGCGAGCTGATCAACATCGCGCTCGAGAAGATCGAGGATGCGAACCGCGCCAAGCTCGAGGGCGTCTTCCGCAACATCGACTTCAACTCCGAGGCCAATCTCGGCCGCCCGAAGGATCGCAACCGCCGCCTCAAGAACCTCCTCGAGGACTTCGCCAAGCCCGCGCTCGACCTGCGCCCGTCGCGGGTGACCGAGGACATCATCGGCGAGTGCTACATCTACCTGATCTCGCGCTTCGCCTCGGACGCCGGAAAGAAGGCGGGCGAGTTTTACACGCCGACGGCCGTGTCGCGTCTGCTGGCCAAGCTGGCGGCACCGCAGCCCGGCAATACGATCTGCGATCCCGCCTGCGGCTCTGGCTCGCTGCTTATCCAGGCCTCGCAAGAGGTCGGGTCGGAGAACTTCGCCCTCTATGGGCAGGAGGTGAACGGAGCAACCTGGGCGCTGGCCCGGATGAACATGTTCCTGCACGCAAAGGACGCCGCCCGCATCGAATGGTGCGACACGCTCAACAGCCCGGCGCTGGTCGAGGGCGACCATCTGATGCGCTTCGACGTGGTACTCGCCAATCCGCCGTTCTCACTTGACAAATGGGGCGCGGAGGATGCCGACAGCGACCAGTATAAGCGCTTCTGGCGTGGCGTGCCGCCCAAGTCCAAGGGCGACTACGCCTTCATCACCCACATGATCGAGATCGCCAAGCGCCAGTCAGGCCGTGTTGCGGTGATCGTGCCGCATGGCGTCTTGTTCCGGGGCGGCGCCGAGGGGCGCATCCGCCAGCAGCTGATCGAGGAGAACCTGCTCGACGCCGTCGTCGGCCTGCCCGCCAACCTGTTCACCACCACGGGTATTCCGGTCGTCATCCTGATCTTCGACCGCTCGCGCGAGGAAGGCGGCGCGAACGCGGACCGGCGCGACGTGCTGTTCATTGACGCCAGCAAGGAATTCACACCGGGCAAGACCCAGAACGTGATGGACGACGCGAATTTGGCGAAGGTGCTGGAGACCTACAGCGCCCGCGCCGAGGTCGAGCGGTATTCGCACCGGGCCAGCCCCGACGAGATCGCCGAGAACGGCTACAACCTGAACATCCCCCGCTATGTCGACACCTTCGAGCCCGAGGAAGAGATCGACGTCGCCGCCGTGCAAACGGACATCCTGCGGATCGAGGCCGAGCTGGCCGAGGTTCGGGCGAAGATGGCCGGGTATCTGAAGGAGCTGGGCGTCGATGCTTAAGGCGGCAGAAGAATGCTCGCCCGAGCGAGGGGGATACAAAGAAACCAAGATCGGCCTCCTCCCGACGGGCTGGGACGTCGTGAGCTTGGAGGAGATCACCGAGCCCAGCGCGCCAATTCGCTACGGTGTCGTGCAGATCGGGCCAGTCACGCCGGGTGGAGTCCCCATCGTGCCGATCAAGCACATTCGGCGCATCGGAGACGTCGTACTCCATCGTGCGTCGCCAAAGATCGAAGGCCAATACATGGGCAGCCGCGTCCAAGGCGGCGATGTCCTGCTGTCGGTCAAGGGCACGATCGGCGAAGTTGGCGTCGTACCTGACGGCTTCAAAGGGAACATCGCACGCGAGATCGCGCGGATTCGCCCAAAGCCTTGCTGCGACGCGCAGTTCCTCTCACTGCAAATCCAAGCACCACAGACCCAGAGACGTATAGACAACCTCGTAGTGGGCTCGACGCGCCTCGAGTTTTCGATCCACGCGGTCCGGGACTTCATGGTGGCGCTCCCCCCGCTCCCCGAACAGCGCAAGATCGCCGAGATCCTGCGGACCTGGGACGAGGCGCTCGAAAAGCTCACTAACCTCCGCGCGGCGAAGGCACGACGGTTCGAAGGGTTACGCGACAAGCTCATTGCAGCAGCAAGCCGCACCGGTCATCCCGCGCTGTTCGGCGACTTCCTGACCGAAAGCCGAGAGCCGGGAACCGATGGTGCAACAGCGCGCAAGATTTCCGTCCGTCTCTATGGCAAGGGCGCAGTCGAAAAAGTCGATGTGCGCGGGGGCAGCGCCAATACCCGCTACTACCGGCGCAGCGCTGGGCAACTGATCTGGAGCAAGCTCGACTTCCTCAACGGAGCTTTTGCCCTGCTCGGGCCGGAACTCGACGGCTGCGAGTCCACGCTCGACTTGCCAGCTTTCGACTGTTCCGATGCGGTCAATCCGATCTGGCTCATCGAATACCTGACGCGCCCGGCTTACTACACGCGCCAAATTCATCTTGCCCGTGGTCAACGAAAGGCACGTCGAGTGTCCCCCGAAGATTGGCTGGCCTCGCCCGTGAGGCGGCCGGACAGAACGACCCAAGACAAGATCGCGGGTGCGCTCTCCACCGGTCGCACGGAGCTCGCCCTCCTCGACGCTGAAATCGGAGCCCTGACCCGCCAGAAGCGCGGCCTGATGCAGAAGCTGCTGACGGGCGAGTGGCGGGTCAAGCTGGAGGCGCCGGTTGCCTGACTTTTCAGACTTCATCGTCTATGCCGACGAGAGCGGCGATCACGGGATGGTCAATATCGACCCGCAATACCCGATGTTCGCCCTGACGTTTTGCGTCATGCGCAAGGATGCCTACACGGCAGAGATCGTTCCCGCGATGCAGGGCCTGAAATTCGGCATCTGGGGTCACGATACGGTCGTGCTGCACGAGCATGAAATCCGCAAGAGCCTCGGCCCCTTCGGCGTATTGCGCACCGACCGTGCCTTGCGGACACGCTTCATGGACGAGTTGAACGCGCTCATCGAGACCGCGCCGATGACGATCTTCGCCTCGGTCATCCATAAGGAGAAGCACCGGGCGAAATACGCCAACCCCTGGAACCCCTACGAGATCGCCCTGCATTTCTGCATGGAGCGGCTGCACATGATGCTGACGGCGGAAAAGCAGCACGGGAAGACCGTGCATGTCGTCTTCGAGAGCCGGGGCGCCAGGGAGGATGCAGAGCTCGAGCTGGAGTTCCGCCGTATCGCCGGGAACGACAGCCATTGGGGCTACCGACGGCACGACTTCAGCCGCTTCGACTTCCAGCCGGTGTTCATCCCGAAGGCCGCGAACGCGTCCGGTCTTCAACTGGCCGACCTGACGGCCCGACCCATCGCGCTGTCGCAGCTGCGCCCCGGCCAACCGAACCGCGCGTTCGAGATCACCCGGCCCAAGCTGGGAGGGCTCAAATGCTTCCCCTAAGCGCTTGTCAGGTCGGGAAAAACAAAGGGGCCCCGGAAGCTCCAGGACCCCTTTGTCGACCGGGAAATGCCCAATCCTTTGATCCGTATATAGCCACAGAGCCCCTTAACCGCAAGTTAATCCGGGCCCGGGAGCGCGCCCCATGACCTTCAACGCCGCCGAGAAACACCAATCCCAGGTGCCAGCGCTGCAGCTCTTGGTGGCGCTCGGGTTCACCCCACTCTCGCAGGAGGAGGCGCTTCGCCTGCGTAGCGGGCGCCTGCGGAACGTGGTGCTGGACGATGTGCTCGCTGAGCAGCTCATGCGCATCAACCGCTTCACGCATCGCGGCCGCGAGTATGGGTTCGACCTCGAGGATGCGCACGAGGCGATGCGGCGACTCAAGCCCACTCCAGATCGGCTGAAGGGGCTACGCGGGACGAACCAGGACATCTACGACACGCTCGTGCTCGGCACGACCATCACCAAGTCCATCGACGGCGACTCGAAGAGCTACTCGTTCCGCTACATCGATTGGGAGCGGCCGGAGAACAACGTCTTCCACGTCACGGCCGAGTTCTCGGTCGAGAGGACCGGGTCAAGCCAGACCAAGCGTTGCGACATCGTCGCGTTCGTGAACGGGATCCCGATCCTCGTGATCGAGAACAAGCGGCCGACCGAGAGCCTCAAAAAGGCGGATAGCCAGCTGATCGGCTACCAGAACGAGGACAACATCCCGCAGCTCTTCCACTTCGCCCAGCTGCTGATCGGCATGAATCGGAACGAGGCGCGCTATGCGACGGTTGGGACGCCGCGGAAGTTCTGGCAGACTTGGCGGGACGAGGAAGACACCGACGAGGCCATCGCGCCCTTTGCCAACCGCGTGCTCACTGCGGCGGAGAAGGACGCCATCTTCTCCGGTGATTTCGCGGGCGCGCGCGCCTATTTCGACGCGATGGCCGCTGAGGGCGCGCGCGCGGTCACGGTTCAGGACCGGACGGTGTACGCGCTGTGTCGCCCCGAGCGGCTGCTCGACCTCATCCGCCGCTTCACCGTGTTCGACGGCGGCGTCCGCAAGGTTGCGCGCCACCAGCAGTTCTTCGGAATCCGGCGCGCCGTCGAGACCGTCAAGCAGCACGACGTGAGCGGCGCCCGCAAGGGCGGCGTGATCTGGCACACGCAGGGCTCGGGCAAATCGCTGACGATGGTGATGCTGGGGCGCTCGCTCGCTCTCGAGCGCAGCATCGAAAACCCACGGATCATTATTGTCACGGACCGCGACGATCTCGACAAGCAGATCAAGGATACCTTCAAGTCCTGTGACCTGGAGCCGGTTCGGGCGACGAGTGGGTCTCACCTTCTGGAGCTCGTACACAACAAGGCTCCGCTGGTCACCACGATCATCAACAAGTTCGACACGGCGCTGAGGAACAGCAAGCTGGTGGATGAGGATCCGAACATCTTCGTGCTGGTGGACGAGAGCCACAGGACGCAGACGGGTCGCTATGGCGGCCACAGCCAGTTCGCCGCCAAGATGCGGCGCCTTCTGCCCAAGGCCTGCTACCTCGGCTTCACCGGAACGCCCCTGCTGAAGAAGGAGAAGAACACGCTGTCGACCTTCGGGCGGCTGATCCACCGCTACGCGATCGACGAGGCGGTCGCCGACGGCGCCGTCGTGCCGCTGCTCTACGAGGGTCGGCTTGTCGAGCAGCAGGTCTCGGGAACCGTGATCGACCGCTGGTTCGAGAAGATCAGCGAGGGGCTGACTGACAGCCAGAAGGCTGACCTCAAGCGCAAGTTCTCCCGGATGGACGCGCTGTCGAAGACCGACCAGGCCATCCGAGCCAAGGCGTTCGACATCTCCGAGCACTATCGCCAGCACTGGCAGGGGACTGGCTTCAAGGCACAGCTCGTTGCTCCTTCGAAGGCGGCGGCGGTCCGCTTCAAGGAGGTTCTCGACGAGATCGGCCACGTCTCGAACGCGATCGTCATCTCCCCGCCTGACGAAAACGAGGGCAACGAGGAGGTCGACCAGGAGTCCAAGGACCTCGTACGCCGCTTCTGGTCGCAGATGATGACGCGCTACAAGACCGAGGAGGAGTACAACCGCCAGATCATCGATGCCTTCAAGGGCTCCGGCGATCCGGAGATCCTGATCGTCGTCTCCAAGCTGCTCACTGGCTTCGACGCGCCCCGGAACACGGTGCTTTACGTCTGCAAGTCCCTGAAGGAACACAATCTCCTGCAGGCGATTGCGCGGGTGAACCGGCTCTACGAGGACGGCGGAACGGAGAAGCAGTTCGGCTTCATCGTCGACTACGAGGGGCTACTCGGCGAGCTGGATAGCGCCCTGACGACCTATAGTGCGTTCGAAGGTTACGAGGCCGCGGACCTCGCAGGGACGGTGCACGATGTCCGGGAGGAGATCCGCAAGCTGCCCCAGCTACACGACCAGCTCTGGGACCTCTTCAAGCCGGTCCGGAACAAGAAGGACATGGAGCAGTTCGAGCAGCACCTCGCTGACGAAGCGCTGCGCCACGAGTTCTACGCGCGCCTCAAGGCTTTCAGCCGGTGCCTGCACATATCGCTCTCATCGGACAAGCTGTTCGATGTCTTCGACGAGGCCAAGGTCGACGCCCTGAAGCGGGACTGGAAGCAGTTCTCCGAGCTCAAGCGGTCGGTCCAGCTCCGCTACCAGGAGACGGTCGATGTCCGCGAGTTCGAGCCGAAGATCCAGAAGCTGCTCGATGACCATGTCGTGGCGATGCCTGCCGAGACCATCATCGAGGTGGTGAACATCAACGATCCTGACGCGCTGAAGGCGGTCGTCGAGGAGACGGGCGTCTCCGAAGCCTCGAGGGCGGACCGCATCGCCAGCGCCACCCGGAGGGCAATCACCGAGAAGATGGATGAGGACCCGACGTTCTACAAACAGTTCTCCGAGCTGCTCGAAGAGACCATTCGCGCCTATCGCGAGAAGCGGCTCTCTGAGCGCGAGTACCTGAACAGCGTCGTGGACCTCGCGAGCAAGGTGGCACGCAAGGATCGGGGCCGGGATGTTCCCGAAAGCATCCGGGGCGATGAGGATGCACAGGCGTTCTTCGGCGTCCTGGAAGGTCAGCTCAAGATCAAGGACGATGAGCCGGTGGCCGGCGACGAAGCAGCATCCATCGCCCTGGAGATCATCGACATCATCAAGTCCCACCTGATCGTCGACATCTGGTCGAACGAAGTGGCCCAGAACAAACTGCGCAATGCCATTGATGACTACTTCTTCGACGTTCTGCGTGACGAGAGGGGCGTCGACCTGCCCGTGGAGGTGCTCGACGATCTCGAACTCAAGATCATGGATCTTGCTCGGGCCCGGTTCGCGGCATGACGCGGGAACTGCACTGCCTGCAGTACGGCGAGCAGGAGATCCGGTACGAGATCGTCCGCCGTCCGAGGAAGACGCTAGAGATCGCTGTCGAGCCGGATGCTTCGGTGGTGATCGCGGCCCCAGAGGACGCGACGCTCGACGCAATAGAAGCTAAGCTGCGGAAGCGCGCGGCATGGGTGACGCGGCAGCAGCGGTACTTCGCCCAGTTCCTTCCAAGAACACCGGAGCGCAGGTTCGTCGCCGGAGAGACGCATCTCTACCTCGGGCGCCAGTACCGGCTGAAGGTCGTGCCGCATGTGCAGGAAGGCGTGAAGCTGATCCGCGGCTTCATCGTCGTGCAGACTCATCGGCCGACCAGGCCGGAAGTAACGCGCGAACTGGTCGATGCCTGGTACCGGGATCGGGCTCACATCAAGTTCCCGGAGCGGATCGAACTCTGTCTCGGTCTCTTCCCCGATCCCGAGGCATTCCGGCCGATGGGGCTCATCGTGCGTCAGACCCGGCAGAGGTGGGGATCCATGTCTCCGGCAGGACGCCTGCTGCTGAACCGCCGCCTCGTGCAGGCGCCGGTCGACGCCATCGACTATGTCATCACCCACGAGCTTTGCCATGTGGCCGAGCCACATCACGGCCCCGCATTCTTCGAGCTACTCGACAAAGTGATGCCCGATTGGGAGCGTCGGAAGCAGAGGTTGGAAAGGGCCATGGCCTGAGAACTTCCGAACCCGGTCGCGGCAGACGCAAACGCGACTCTAATCCAAGCAATTTCGGACGCTGGATTTTCTTTCGTTCTTACAGGAGCTTATAAGAAATTCACCAAACGGGCGCAGTCATCAGGTCCGGAGAATATCGCCCTGGAGAGACCGCTTCCGGCCCACCTGGTGCCCGAGCCAGTGCTCAGCCCTCCCGCATAACCCTTGAAAACAACGGAAAAATCCGGCCGTAGCCGGATGGGGAGAGCGCTTTCTCAAGGGCAAGTGGCGGAGACGAAGGGATTCGAACCCTCGATACCGTTCCCGGTATACTCCCTTAGCAGGGGAGCGCCTTCGACCACTCGGCCACGTCTCCGCCGACGCGTCTAGCAGGTCCGTTCGATGGTAGACAAGGCTCAATGATGGATTTGGCGTTGGTTTTGGAGAATTGGCACCGCGGGCCCCGCTGAGAACGGCTGTTTGCTCTCGGAGGGCTTGTCGCAAACGTCGATGGCTCCATCTTGGGCAAACGGGTGGCGGTTGGCCGAGAGGGCATCGAGTCGGCTGCCAAACGACGGGGCGGACGGTATAGATCGGGTAGGGCAGTGCGACAGACGACGTTCTCAGATGGGACGGATGTTCCGGTCTTCGGACTCGGGACATGGTACATGGGTGGCTCCCGAACTGACCGCGCAGAGGAAGTCCGCTCCCTGCAACGCGGTATCGATCTTGGCATGTCACTCATCGATACTGCGGAGATGTATGGCGACGGCGCAGCGGAGGATCTGGTGGGGGAGGCGATCCGGGGGCGGCGGGATGACGTCTTTCTCGTCTCCAAAGTCTATCCGCACAACGCGTCTTTCGATGGGGTTCGGGCGGCATGCGAGCGCTCCTTGAGGCGGCTCGGCACGGATCGACTTGAACTCTACCTGCTGCACTGGCCGGGCCAGGTGCCATTGTCCGAGACGGTGAAGGGGTTCGAGAGGCTGGTGGAGGCGGGAATGATCCGGCAGTGGGGTGTTTCCAACTTCGACCCGCAGGACATGCGCGCGCTGTTGGACGTGCCCGGCGGGGATGCGGTCGCGACGAACCAGGTGCTGTACAATCTCTCCTGCCGCGGCGTCGAGTGGGACCTGCTGCCGGAAGCCCGTGCCGCCGGGTGTCCTCTCATGGCCTATTCGCCGATAGATCAGGCGCGTCTCCTGCGGGACCCGGAGCTTGCCGCGCTGGCGCAGGAAGTCGACGTGACGCCGGCGCAACTCGCGCTCGCCTGGGTCGTCGACGGGGGCGGTGTGATCGCCATTCCCAAGGCCGGGCGGGTGGAGCACGTGGAACAGAACGCAGCGGCGGCGGAGATCCGTATAAGCGACGAAATCCGGAGCCGGCTCGACGCCATTTTTCCACCGCCGCAAGGGCCTACGCCGCTGGCTATGATCTGACCCTCAGGTCGGCCGCCGGTTCCGTGCCGGACGATCCCGTTCGGCCGTCTTCAGATTTCGGGAGGGCGGCCATTCCGGTCGCGTTGGGCTGGGGTAGCTAGCCTGAGGATTTGCTCGACGAGGTGTTCAAGGGAACTGCCGCCTTGCGCGGAGAGCGCGTGGCGCGCTGCAACGGTCATCGCTGCGCGGGTGCCATCCGTCAACGCGGCCACCGCCCTTCCGAGTTCTTCGGCATCGTTCACGGAAATGGCCCCGCCCGCCGCATCCAGCGCCGCATAGGGCTCGGCGAAGTTTCGCAGGTCCGGGCCATGCAGGATGGCACAGTCGAATTGCGCCGGCTCGAAGGGCGTATGCCCGCCCTTGGGAACGAGCGATCCACCGACGAAGCATTGTCCGGCGAGTGCGTACCAGAGCGGCATCTCCCCCAGTGTGTCGGCAAGGTAGACCTCCGCGCTTCGATCTGGGGCGTCTCCGGCGGATCGAGTGCGGAAGCTGAGGCCCGACTGGCGCAGAAGTGCTGCGACCTCCGCACCGCGGGCAGGGTGGCGGGGAGCCAGGATCATCTTGAGATCGGGTCGCTCTCGCATGGCCTGCTGGAAGGCCGCGATGACCTGCGCCTCTTCGCCGTCGTGGGTTGAGGCCGCGAGCAACGTTTCGCCGCGCGAAAAGACCTGCCCGTAGTGCGCCATCAGGGTCGGATCAGGCTCCGCGAGCCGGACGGATGCCTTGAGCGTCAGCGGTGGAACGATCACCTCGGGAGGCAGGCCGAGGTCCCGATACTTCTGTTCCGACGCCGCATCCTGCGCAGAGAACAAACGGACGGCGGAAAACATGGCCTTCGCGATGCCAGACCGGCGGCGCCACTTCTGGGCGCTCTTGTCGGAGATGCGGGCCGACACCAGCGCAACCGGAAGTCCCCATTCGCCCGCCAGCACCATGCGGTTTGGCCAAAGGTCCCCTTCCAGAACGACCAGCGCGGTCGGACGGTGACGGCACAGGAACGCAGTGAGGCAGGCGCGATAGTCGAGCGGGGCGATGCGCGCTTCCACCCGCTCATGGTGCCAATTTCGCACCATGTCTCGCCCGGTCAGGGTGTTCGAGGTCACGACGAGCCCGAGCGACGGGTCCGTTTGAAGCAATGTCTCGATGAGATCGCGCGCCGAGGTCAGCTCGCCGTTCGACGCGCCATGCAACCAAAGGACCGTCCCACACGGCGCCGCGCCCTCGCCACCGAGGCCAAGCCGCTCCCGCAGGTCGGCCCAGCTTTCCGGCCCGCGCAGCCAACGCACAGCCAGCAACAGCGCGAAGAGCGGTGCCGCGAAGGTGAGGACGAGGCGATAGGTCAGCACCGGATGCGGGCTCCTGTGAATGTATCGGCGCGACTTACGCGCTGGCTCCGTGGGCGGCAAGCCGCGAGCGCTCAGGAGATTTTGGCGTCCTGCTCGCGGTCCGCGTCCTGCCCATCGTGTTCGTCCGGATCGTCGCCTTTCTCCGCCTCGGTCTCCGGGGGCATCACGTCATCGGGGACGCTGTCGTCTGCCGTGTCCTTGACCGGCTCCGGGGCGTCCTCGCGCATCTGTTCCAGGATGGCATTTGTCAGCGCCCCGAGCAGGACGATAAACGCGCTGAAATAGAACCACATCAGCATGGCGACGACTGCGCCGAGCGAGCCGTAAACCTCGTTGTAGCGGCCGAAGTTTTCGAGATAGGTCGAGAACCCCCAGGACGCCAGCGCCCAGCATGCCACCGCAACAATGGATCCTGTCGTGACGATGTCGCTGCGATCCTCTTCCTCGCGGTTCGGACCAAGCCGGTACAGCAGGCCGATCCCGAACAGGACGACCCCGGCGCCGATCAGCCACCGAAGGGCGTTAATTGCGAATCCGGCAAATGGGCCGAGCGGCAGGAACGAGACCACGACCGGTGCCACGACGACGGTGGCGAGGGCGACGAGGGCCACACCGACCAGGACGAGCGTGAGGAGAAGTGCGCGCAGCACGCTGCGCAGCCCGCCGCGGGCGGGGGTCCTGTGCACAGCGTTGAGCCCTCCGATCAAGGCCCCGACGCCCGCACGCGAGGCCCAGAGGGCCGTCCCGATGGACAGGACGGAGGCCCAGCCCAGCACCTCTTTCGGGCCGGTCGCAAGGTCGTTGACCTGCGTTTCCAGAATCCCGAACGCGGCCGCCGGTATGGCGTTCGAATAACTCTGGAACTGCTGCTCCACCAGCACCGGGTCGGCGAAGAACCCCCAGAGCGTGACAATCGCGGTCAGGGCCGGAAAGATCGCCAGCAGGCCGTAGAAGGCGACCCCGGCGGCAATAAGGCCGAGGTGACGGGTCCCCACGCCCTGTCCCATGGCGCCGAGAAAGCTGAAGATCTTGCGCAGGCTGGCGAACATGGCGGTGGCTCCGGTCTTTGGGTCCGTGTGGTGTCGAGGCAGGTGGAGGGCACGTTGGCACGCGTCTCCGCTGTCCTGGCGGCACCATAGCATCGGCTGCGCGTTCCGAAAGTGACTGCGCGGGCGCTTGCGGATCGTCCCGGGATGCGCGATGGTCCCGGCCTTCCCGGCGGCGCCACCGGGGCACGGCCGCCCCGGAATGCGACGCTAAAGGCAGCAAGCCGCAGGAGTCCCGAAATGACGCCGCCCCGTTCCGCATCGCCCGCCGAAACGCCGCCCGAGACCGGGTCCTACCGCAGGATTGCCGTGGTGGGCGCCGGCGCATGGGGCACCGCATTGGCTCTGATCGCCGCGAAGGCCGGCCGCTCCGTGCGCCTCTGGGGCCGGAACGAGGCGGACATTGCGACGATCCGGAACACCGGTTGCAACCTGCGTTACATGCCGGGGGTCGATCTGCCGCCCGATATCCGCGCCACGTCTGCCATGGCGGAGGCGTTCGAAGATGCCGAGGCTGTCCTGCTGGTAACGCCCTCGGTCACGCTGAGGGACATCTGCCGGCAGGCCGCGCCCCATATCGCGCCATCTGTGCCGGTGGTGCTTTGCGCGAAGGGAATCGAGACGGGCTCCGGCAAGCTATTGAGCGAGGTGGCGAGCGAGGAACTGCCGGACCGCCCGATTGGCGTGTTGTCCGGGCCGACCTTTGCCCGCGAAGTGGCGCTGAACTATCCCACCGCCGTGACCCTGGCCTTTCCCTTCGCCCAGGCCGACCGCCGCGCGCCGCACACCGCGCCTGCCTCCCGCATGGCACTGTCGCTCGGATCGGAGGCTTTCCGCCCCTATATCAGCGACGACCTCGTGGGCGTCGAAGTCGCGGGTGCGGTCAAGAACGTCATCGCCATCGCCTGCGGCATGATGACCGGCGCGGGCTACGCCGAGAACACCCGCGCCGCGCTGATCACCTGGGGCATCGCGGAGATGATGTCTCTGGCGGAAGCGCTCGGCGGCAGGCGGGAGACGATCGCCGGGCTTTCCGGCATTGGCGACCTGACCCTCACCTGCTCGTCGGCCACCTCCCGGAACATGCACTTCGGGATGCAGCTTGGCGCCGGGATCGCACGGGAGGACGTGTTCCACGGCAGCCCCACCGTGGTTGAGGGCGATGTGGCAGCGATTTCCGTGATCGACCTGGCCAACCGGATCGGCGTCGAGATGCCCGTCAGCCGGGCGGTACACGACATTCTGCATCGGGGCGCCGACCTGCGGGATACCTTCGCGGCCCTCTGGTCGCGTCCGATTACTGGCGAAAACAGGTCTCTCAACCTTGCCCTGACGCATCCCACCGGCGCTTGAGCATAGCTTGGAACGGCCGCTAGGCCGGGTGCCGGATTCAAAACGCCTCTCGTCCGCGCCGGTCTGTCTGAGTGAACCGCATGATGGGTTTGCGCCCCCGACGGTTGTCGAGGACGCTGCACCGCAGTAAGCACGCCCTCGCGTGCGGCGCTGCAGCATTTCGCGGTGCCTCACCCGAACGATGCCAGAGAAGGAGTGGGCCAATGGCCGCGATCCTGACCCTGAACGCCGGGTCCAGTTCCATCAAGTATTCGGTTTATCTCGACGGCGGCGGGGACGAGCCGCGGGAGATTGCCGTCGGTCAGATCGATGGAATCGGCCCGGACGCCACGCTGATCCTGAAGCATGATGGTCAGAAGACGGTGAAATCCCTCGGGCGCGCCGATCACAAGGCGGGACTGAACGCGGTGCTGGACGTCCTGACGCCCGTTCTCGGCGGGCAGGACGTGGCCGGCGTCGGCCACCGGATCGTGCACGGCGGGACGGACTTCGCCGAGCCGGTGGTGCTGGACGAGACGATCCTCGAACGGCTTGCCCTGCTTACCCCGCTCGCGCCCCTGCACCAACCCCACAACATCGCCGCGATCCGCGCCGCGATGGAGGCATTTCCGCAGGCGGTCCAGGTCGGCTGCTTCGACACCGGGTTCCATCGCGGCCACCCCTTCGTCAACGATACCTACGCCCTGCCGCGCGAATACTACGCGCAAGGTGTGCGGCGATACGGCTTCCATGGGCTGAGCTACGACTACATCACGGGCTACATCGAGGAGGCGTTCCCCGATCTCCGGGACGGCCGGATCGTCATCGCCCACCTTGGCAACGGATCGTCCATGTGCTGCGTGAAGGGGCGCAAGTCCATCGCCTCCACGCTCGGCTTCTCCGCGGTGGACGGGTTGCCCATGGGCACGCGCTGCGGCCAGCTCGACCCCGGCGTGATCCTGTACCTGATGGAGCAGGGCATGTCGAAGCAGGAAATTTCGGACATGCTGTTCAAGAAATGCGGACTGTTGGGCATGTCCGGCATTTCGCACGACATGCGGACCTTGCTGGAGTCCGACGCACCGGAAGCGGCGGAGGCCGTGGACTATTACGTCGCGCGGGTGAAGCGCGAAGTCGGAGCGCTCGCGGTGGCCGATGGCGGGCTCGACGCCCTCGTCTTTACCGGGGGCATCGGGGAGAATGCCTGGCAGATCCGGGAACGGGTCTGCGACGGCCTGGACTTCCTCGGCATCTCCATTGATGCGGCCGCGAACCGGGACGGTGAGGAGCGGATCGGCACCGGCGCCGTGCAAGTCATGGTCATCCGTACCGACGAGGAACGGGTGATCGCGCGGGCGGTGGCGAAAGAGCTGTCCTAGGTCGTCCCAAGTTGCATCCGGCGCGCCACCGCGCGCCGGTTTTCACTCCGTGGCAGTCGGCGCCGTTTCGGCCTTCGCGGCCTTGCCCTTGGGCGCGCCCTTATCCTGACCCGCGCCTTTCTCGGACCGTGCCTTGGAGCGAACCGTGCGGCTTGCCGCAATGGTCTTTTCGCCCGTGAAGGTCTCGTGGCGCTTTTCGGTCTGTGAACGATCGTAAAGGTAGTTCACCATCAGCCCGCAGGACTGCGCCATGCCGTTTGGGCTGGTATCCGCGCCCGCGTGAACGTCATGCACCATGGCCCCGTTGCCAAGGTGGAACCGAGCCACCGGGTCTTGCGGAAATCCGTCGGACCTCTTGGCGTCCAGCAGATACCGCGCTGCGAGCGCTTCGGCCTCCGTTTCGGTGGCGGTGCCTGCCAACAGGTTCGCGGCCTTCGCATCCCCGTCGAGCGTCTCCAGCCAGCGCTTCAATCCCGGCATGGGCGAGAGCGTCACGAAGGTGTCGAGCTTCGGGAACTCCTGCGACAGTTGGCTCACCACCTGCTTGATCAGGAAGTTGCCGAAGGAAACCCCCTTCAATCCCTTCTGGCAGTTGGAGATCGAGTAGAAGACGGCCGTGTTGGCGGCCTCCGGCCGCATGATGTCCCGGTCCTCCTCCAAAAGCGCCTGGATCGAGCCCGGCACGCCCTTGGTCAGCGCCACCTCCACGAAGATCAGCGGTTCCGAGGGCATCGTGGGGTGGAAGAACGCAAAACAGCGCCGGTCCGCCGGGTGCAGGCGGCGGCGCAGGTCGTCCCAGTCGTGGATCTCGTGTACCGCCTCGTAGGCGACGATCTTTTCCAGCAGGGTTGCGGACGTGTTCCAGTCGATCTGCTCGATCCGCAGGAACCCACGGTTGAACCAGCTCCGAAGCAAGTGGACGAAGTCCATGTCGGTGCGCTTCAGTTCCGGATGATCCTTCAACATCCCCAGCAGATCGACCCGGGCGGCCACCAGTTCGGTGGTGGCGCCGGGCGCTTGGTGCAGGCGGCGAAAGAGTTCCTGGCGGCGGGGCTCGGCCGACTGAACCAGGGCCGCGAAGTTCCCCGGACTCCGCTCCTCGCTATAGGCCTGCGCGAGCTTGGCGACCTCGGATGAGTCGACGTCGAGCCGTTCGTTCAAGAAGGTGAAGAAGCCCAGCTTCTCCTCGGGCGACATGGCGCGGTACTTGTCGAAGATGGCGGAGGCCAACCTCAGCCCCGCAACCTCCCCGGCCGTCGACAGCAGCGCGGTGCACAGCGCCTCCATGGAGCGCCTGTCCCCGCCGCTGCTCCAGCGGCCACGACCGTAGAGGTTCGTCAACAGATCGCCGAGGAAGCTGGTGCGTGCCATGATCATTCTCCTTTGAGACCGGCCATTGCCGGCGTCAGCCTCAATGTAGCGAAGGGGTATCCGGCAAACATCCCCGTTGTCGGCATGTGGGACTTGCATGAGAGCGGTAGCTGCGCCCTTGCCGATGCAGCGCCACGGTGCTTTCCTTTGGCAACTCTGTCCCGACTATGCCCGGAAGGGAGGAACACCTGGTGAGGCCATCGCCAAAGGGGAAGGCATCCACCAGATGCCGCCGCGCATAGGCCACTGCCAGGTTCCGATCGCCCTCCAGTGCCGACGGGGGAGCCCAGTACATATCGATCCGGGTGGCATCGGCATGGCAGTCGGCAACGAGCATCATCAGGTCGCCAGGCGCGGCGTTGACCTTGCGGACCAACCAGTCTTCGGCAAATTCGAGGTGCTCGTGATAGGCACCGAACCGGCCGCCGAAGCGGTTCTTTCGTACGCGCCAGATCAATTCGAGCGTCGCGGACATGGCCCGGGGCCTTTCGGTGACGTCCCCACGCAAATGACTTTAGGCCCGCAAAACCGGCGATTTACGGCGACAATCGTACGTTCTCTTGACGGATTGGAGTGGGAGGCGACCTGCTGCCCATGGGAGTTCCCGCAACCGCCCTCTCGACGCCCTTTCGGCCCGCAGGTATGAGATCATCCGCAAACGGGCGCAACGCAGCCCGTCAACAGCAGGGTGGGACAGATCACGTGGAAACTCGGATGAAGGCGCGCAAGCGCATCGCACTGGTCGCGCACGACGCCATGAAGCCGGCGCTGGTCGCCTGGGCCGCCCGCAACCGCGAGGTGTTGGCTCGCCATGAGCTATGGGGAACCGGCACCACGGGTGGAAAAGTTGCCGAAGGCACCGGGCTCGAGGTGAAACGGCTCAAGAGCGGCCCTCTCGGCGGCGACCAGCAGATCGGGGCCATGATCGCCGAGGGCGAGTTGGACATACTGGTCTTCTTCAGCGACCCGCTGACCGCGATGCCGCACGACGTCGATGTCAAGGCGTTGCTGCGGATCTCGACGCTGGGGCAGGTCGTGGTGGCCTGCAATGCGGCGACCGCGGATTTCGTGGTGGCCTCGTCGCTGTTCGACTCGGACTACACGCCACAGGAATTCGAAGCCGCCCACGCGGGCTGAGGGTGCTTGCCGCCGTCCGCGCGGCCACCTAGGTACATACCGTTTTGGGCGTGCGTCCCGGACGGTGCGGCCACAGTTGACGCCCCTGCCGAACGCCGCCATTGAAAGCCCGCAGACCCGGGAGCATGCCTTGGCCCAGAGCCCACCGCCCTTTGCCGCCTACGAGTGGATGATCGCCTGGCGCTACCTTCGGGCCCGACGTGCCGAGGGTGGCGTTTCCGTCATGACCTGGATCAGCCTCGTCGGCATAACGCTGGCCGTGTTCGCCCTGATCGCCACGCTGGCAGTTCGGTCGGGCTTCCGGGCGGAGTTCGTGGACACGATTTTGGGCGCGAATGCCCACGTCACCGTTTACCGGTCCGTCGTGGTGACGGAGACGGGGCAGGTCGCCCGGGTCATCGACGACTATACCGAGATGGCCGAACGCCTCCGCACGGTGCCGGGCGTGACCCGTGCTGCCCCGCTGATCAAGGGGCAGGTGATGGCGAGCTACGGCGACCGCAACGCGGGCATCGAGGTCTTCGGCATTTCCGCCGAGGATCTGGCCGCGGTGCCGCGGATCGCCAATCCCGAGCAAAAGACGGGGGACCTTTCCCGGTTCGACGAGGGCATCGCCATCGGTTGGGGCGTCGCGCAGCAACTTGGCGCGGCCGTGGGGGACAGGATCAAGCTGATCTCGCCTAATGGCGTGAAGACCGCCTTCGGCACCTCGCCCCGGGTGAACGCCTACGAGGTCGTCTACATCTTCCAGGCCGGCCGGTATGACATCGACCGGACCCGCGTCTACATGCCCTTCGCCGAGGCGCAGAGCTATTTCGACCGCGAGGGCGTGGCCGACGAACTCGAAGTCATGGTCGCCGACCCCGACAAGGTTGACGACATGTCGACCGACCTTCTGAGGGCCGGAGGCGAGCGAACCCTGCTCTGGACGTGGCGGGACGCCTCCGGGTCATTTCTTCGCGCGCTGGAGGTCGAGGACAACGTTATGTTCGTGATCCTGTCTATCCTCGTGCTGATTGCGGCGATGAACATCATCTCGGGCCTCATCATGCTGGTGAAGAACAAGGGCCGCGACATCGGCATCCTGCGCACGATGGGGCTGACCGAAGGGTCCGTGATGCGGGTCTTCTTCATCTGCGGGGCATCGGTGGGGACCGTCGGCACGATTGCAGGCGTGATCCTCGGCTGCCTCTTTGCGATCTACATCGACCCGATCTTTTCCTTCGTGAATTACGTCGCCGGCGGTGGCGTCTGGGATCCGGCAATCCGCGGCATCTATGCCTTGCCGGCGAAGCTCGAGCTGGGAGACGTGGTTTCGGCGATCCTCCTGTCGCTAGGGCTGTCGTTCATCGTCACCATCTTCCCAGCCCGCCGCGCCGCGCGCATGAACCCGGTGGAGGCATTGCGCTATGAGTGATGCAACACTGGAACTGCGGGGGATCGCAAAGACGTACAACCCCGGCACCCCCGGTGCCGTCACCGTGCTGGATGGCGTCGACCTCACCGTCTCGGCGGGCGAGATCGTGGCGCTCGTCGCTCCGTCCGGCGCGGGAAAATCGACGCTGCTTCACATCGCAGGGCTGCTCGACACCGCGGATTCCGGGCAGGTCCTTCTCGGCGGACAGGAGATGACTGGCCGGGGAGACGCGGCCCGCACCCGAGCGCGTCGACGCGAGGTGGGCTTCGTCTACCAGTTCCACCACCTGCTTCCCGAGTTTTCAGCCGCCGAAAACATCGTCCTGCCGCAACTGGCGAACGCGGTTTCCGCAAAGGATGCGCGTGCGCGCGCCGTGACACTCCTTGACTCGGTGGGTCTTTCCGCGCGTGCCGGTCACCGGCCGGCTCAACTCTCGGGTGGTGAGCAACAGCGCGTGGCCTTTTGCCGAGCGCTGGCCAATGCACCGCGGCTTCTTCTGGCGGATGAGCCTACGGGCAATCTCGACCCAGCCACGTCGGACACCGTCTTCGCCGCCCTCATGAGGCTCGTCCGGGAAACCGGCATGGCCGCCCTCGTGGCCACGCACAACATGGACCTCGCCGCCCGGATGGACCGGATCGTTCGGCTGGAGGCGGGCGGGGTGGTTGCGGTCTGACGCAGATCAACGACAGTATACGGACGAGGGCGGAGGATCGGGCCGTTATGAGGAGGTTGACATGCATCCTTTTGCCGTGGCGGGCGTGGTACTTTGCGCTGCTTTGCAACCGGCCACCGGACTGGCCGGAAGCGAAGATGCGGGGCAGGCGGTATTCGCCGAGGCCTGTGCGTCCTGCCACGGCGCCAACGCGAAGGGGAATGGGCCGCATGCGGCGATGCTCTCAGTCCCCGTGCCGGATCTCACGAGCTTTGCCCGGCGCAACGACGGGGATTTCGACAGGGCGCGCGTCGTGCGGCTGATCGACGGACGGGAGGGCCTTGCCGCACACGGCGGGCCGATGCCGATGTTCGGCGGGCTCCTGACCGGCCCGTCCGTGGTCATCGACGGCCCCGGCGGCAGCCCCGTCACGACGACCGCGCCGATCCTCGCTATTGTCGACTGGCTTGCCTCGGTGCAGGAGCCATGACGGTGAACCGCTTCGTGCCTCTCCTGGCGAACGTGCTTCTTGCCCTTGCCCCCGTTCCATCGCAAGCGGCCGATTCCTCTCCCGGACCCGCCCTTTACGCCCGTTACTGCGCCACCTGCCACGGCGGAAACGTGCGAGGTGATGGGCCGACCGCGGCCGTGCTGGACATCGCCCCACCCGATCTGACCAAGCTTGCTGCGCTGAACGGTGGGACGTTTCCCATGGAGCGAGTCCTTCACAGGATCGACGGTCGTGAAAGCCTGGTGGCGCACGGCAGTCCCATGCCCTTCTACGGCGCCTTCTTCGACGGTGCTCCCATCGTGCAAGCGGACACACCAGTGGGGCCGGTCTCCGCCAGCCGCCCGGTCCTCGAACTCGCGAATTTTCTTTCCAACCTGCAGCGTTAAGCGTGGGGTCCATTCGCCGTGACAATTGCATGACACTCGCGCGAGCAGGTCTCCGCCCCCCTTGATATGACGCGCCTGCAATATAGTTTCACAGATAACAGAAACACCGACCGTTGCGATTCGGGGGAGCGACCGTCCATGTTCATCCGCAGCCTTGCCTTTGTTGCGCTGCTTGTCGCCGCTGGCCCGCTTTCCGCTCAGGAAACTCCGGTTGAGCCCAGCCCGTCCGCGAAGACGGCTGCGCCGTTGCCGCTGTCGCAGATCGATCCCAACAAGAACGTGGTGCTTCGGTACGAAATCCGCGCCGGCGCGCAGGTTCGCCCCGCCTACTTCGGGTCGGACGAGTACGTCTATGGACCGGATTTCGCCATCAAGTTCGATTACGCCAAACTTCGCGGCTTCGGGGAGTACGGCAGCCTCGACGGATCGGCGCGTCCCTCGGCAATCGGCCTGCGCGGCTCTTTGCGCTTCATAGGGGAGCGAGACTCGAGCGAGTTCGACGAACTCGACGGCCTGGACGACATCGACCCCACGCTGGAACTGGGCCTCGGCGTCATCTACCGCGAGCGGAACTTCGAGGCGTTTGGGGACGTTCGCTACGGCGTGATCGGCACTCAGGACTTTGCCGGCGAACTCGGGATGGACGCGATCGCGTATCCGTCGGATCGTTGGGAACTCCGCCTTGGCCCGCGCGTCACGTACGGCGACAGTGGGTTCGCGGACACCTATTTCGGGGTCAGCGGCAACGAAGCGGCGGCCAGCGGTTTGCCCGCCTATGACGCGGATGGCGGGCTTCTCGGGGCGGGTTTCGAGGCTTCCGCCCGGTACCGCCTCAATGACCTCTGGGGGGTCGAGGCCTCCGTCCGGGCCGACCGTCTGCTGAACGACGCGGCGGACTCGCCCATCACCGACATGGGCAGCGAGGACCAGGTCCGGTTCCGTATCGGTGTCACGCGGGAACTGATCCTCCAGTTCTGACCTGAGCTACCGTCCGGCCATACGTCGGGCGGGCATCTCTCCTGATATTTCCAGAACGAGCTTCCGGCGGATTGCGTCCGCAAGGTCGGTCTCGTCCTCGGCCGTCACGACGAAGGCGCCGAGCCCGCCGATGATCCGCTCCGCGTAGATCGCGGCGAGGTCGGGGTAGCGGGCGGGGGTGTCGCAGAAGCGGCAGAGGATCGGCAGGCCGTTGATCGTGATGCCCGCGGCCACCACCTCGGCGCGGGCGTCTTCGATGGAGGGGCCGTTGAAATTGTTCGGGCTGTCTCCGGAAAAGTCGATCACCTTCCGCCAGCCGTCGTGGTCGTTGCCCTCGATCAGGTCCTTGCCGACGAGGAGTGCCGAGCCGATGGCGTTGCGGCCGAAGGCGCGGCGAGGCGGGCGGGGGAGGGCGTCGGCGAAGGCGGCGGCGCTCGCGGCGTCGTGGATCACCGTCCAGGGCACCACCACGTCTTCTTCCCCGGCGGAGGCCCACTCGACGTAGGTGACGGCGATCCGGCCGTAGGCGGAGGTCTGGATGGCGGAGAGGACCTGCGGGTGGGTCAGGGCCTCCGCGTAGCCCTGCCGCTGGAAACGGATTTCTTCGGGGCTGATGGAGCCGGAGGCGTCGGCCAGCAGGACCAGCTCGACGGACAGCTCCTCGGCGGGGGCCGGGGTGGCGAGGCAGGCGAGGAGGGCCATGGCGGGGCGCATCCTGCGAGCCTATCCCATCTCGGCCGCTGAACAAAGGCGGACGTGGCGGGCGGTGGTGTCCCAGGCGTGGGACAGGGCACAGACCAAGGAAAATCAATGACTTGGCGGCGCGCATTCACGATTTGTTAGGACCTCGACCACGTGGCCGGCGGCGGGCGGGCAGGCGATTGGCGCCGGCTGCGCGGGTGCGCCCCATGCCATTGCCAAAGGTGGGGTGCTAGCCTGACCCACCACCTTTCGAAAGGGCAACAAAGACATGACCGTACTGACCATCATCGCCGATATCCGGATCAAGCCCGACGAGGTCGAGCCGGTGCTCGCCTCCTACCGCAACCTGATTCCGCAGGTCCTCCCGGAGCCGGGGTGCCTGCAATACGACCTGCATCAGGACAACGAGGACCCCGCACACCTGCTGTTCTTCGAAAACTGGGAATCGCGGGAGTTGTGGCTCGACCACATGAAAACAGACCACCTCGCCGCGCACCAGGCGGCGACGGATGACAAGATCGAGAGCCTGACGATCTACGAGATGACGAAGCTCTGAGGCTCCGGCGCTGGGCGCGACGGGCGCCCGGCAACCGAACCTGCCGCCCGTTGGATTGGGGCGGCACGCCGGTCACAGGGTGGCTCGAGGCGACCAGCGCCGGGCCGCGCCCTGGGCTCCGCCCGTTCTCGCCTGAAACGGTCCACCGGACCGTTTCCGGGGCGGCTCAATCGTCGGGCTTGCGCCGCGCCACTGGCGCGACGGTCCCGCCTCATTCCCCCCGGGAGGGCGCATTGCGACGGTGCAGGGTGTACGGGAGTTGGAGTTGGGTGCGCCATTAGGCACGCAGATCGGGCGGGGTGTGGCGCGCTCACAGGGGTGTGGGGCCAAGAAGCCCTGTGGACCCGTTCCCGGCCCCGAACGCGCGGACCGGCTTCGACGTTTTTGGCAGGACGCCGGTCACAGGTTGGCCCGGGCGACCAGCCCGGGCCGCGCCCGACCCTCCCCCCGGGAGGGCGCATTGCGACGGTGCAAGGTGTACGGGCGTTGGAGTTGGTTGCGCCATAAAGCACGTAGATCCGGCGTTCAGAAGCGCCCACCCAGGGTCGGGCGCGGCCCTCCGTGAGACCCGCAGGAAGTTGTGAGAGGTGTACGTATGAACACCCACCCTAGGCTAGCTAGCGATCTTTTAAGCGCAAAGCATCCTCAACCTTGTTCATTACATCAAAATCCAAATTTATTGCATTCGACAATGCTGAGTATGCGATTGCGAACCTTTTCGAGTTGTCATTCTGGAAGTCTGGAAATTTAGCGTGCCCAATCTCGCTTCTCGCTAATTTGAGGCGCTCCTCCGCCTGAGAATTCCAGCGATCAAACTCTATTTTAACCCCAGAGTTCCGGAGACCCTTCGCTGCCAAAATGTCGGGAAATTTTTCTTTTAGCCAAGATAAATTGCTTTCGCAGGAATGAAGGTGGGTTTCGGTCTTTTGAATGACTCTATCAAAGTTAATGCTGTGCTTTTCGTCCGAGTCTTTCTCAGCGAATTTTAGGGTCAGGACTCATAGCCAGTAAATGACGAGAGCGGCCAGGGCGATGGCTGACAGGAAGACCTTCGGGCATCTGTCGTATCGGGTTGCCACCCGCCGCCAGTCTTTCAACCTCCCAAACATGATCTCGATCCGGTTGCGACGTTTGTAGCGGCGCTTGTCGTACTTGACGGTTTTCTTGCGCTGCTTTCGGCCGGGAATGCATGCGCGTATCCCTTTGTCTTTCAACGCTTCTCTGAACCAATCGGCGTCATATCCACGGTCACCGAGCAGCCAATCTACCTTTGGCAGGCTGCTGACAAGCGCCCGTGCACCGATGTAGTCACTGACT
>NZ_FOLG01000007.1 GCF_900112335.1 Tropicimonas isoalkanivorans | reverse complement strand
CTAGAAAAAATCCAAAACTCTCTTACGATCAAAAATCAAAAAACATAACGCCCCGCTCGGTCAAACCAAGCGGGGCGTTATCGCGTCAGGGGGGGGGAGCTCTCAGGCGACCTGCGGAGCGAAGCAGGCTGGCGCCTGTACGCCTTCGGGCACGTCAGCCGTTCGTCTCGCATTGACGTCGATCCGTCTGCGTCTCTGCCGCAAAATCGCCTGCCTCGAAGATCTTCCTCCACCGATAGGAGAACCAGCCGTTGCGGACGATCAGCGCACGGCGGCCGGTGGCGAACTGCCGTGCGGCGGCCTCCATCGCGAACGTGCCGCCACCCCCCACCAGTGCCACGGCGTCGGCCCCGTAGACCTCGCGCAGCATCGCCCCCTGGGATTTCGCCGACATGTGGTTCAACGAGCGGTTCAGGCAACCATACCTGGCGCGGCTCGGTTGCTCACCGACACCATGTGAATCCCGGCTGGGGTGAAGACGGACAGCTCAGGACCAACCGACGGCCGGTGCGGTCGTGACTGTAGGACGTCATGGCGCCGGCGAGGCGGGCGCTGGAGCTCCAACGCCAAAGCATGTGCGTGCCGGTGCAATCGGTCGCCTCACATGGGATGTTAGCTTTTACGAAAGCCGGTGGTCGCTGGCGTCATTGCGCGGTCAGATCCACATTGGGGATGTCGTCGCGCAGTGGCCTCGGCGCGCTGCGGAAGGTGAACGAGGTCTGGTAGCCCGCGATCGCCACGAAGAGGCGGTTCTCGAGGTCGTAGAGGGTCTGATGGGCCGATCTCAGGCTGTCGCCCACCAGTGTGAGCGCGAGGCAGAAGTCGATCGCATTGCAGCAAAGCCCTTCAACCGACCGCCAACAGGCCAGCATCCATAACGTGGCCCGCTTGCTCACCAGAGACAGGGGAATCCCGGCCAGGACGATCACGGCACAACTCGCGATGAAGCGACGGTCTCCGAGGTCGTAACCATAGTACGACAGGGCCCCGCCGAGGAATACGATGGTGCTGACCGCGCCAAAGCACGCCAGCCGCAACCGAATGAGGGCGGCGCGCATTCCGGTGGGCGCCGGTTCATGCGGGCCTTGTTCGAGGCCGCGCAAGAGAACGGGTGCGAGTTCGTCGACCCATATCGAGAGCAGGACCCCGAGGATGCAGAAGATGTAGAATTCCCATAGCGGGGCTTCGAAGTGCCACAGCAGGCCGATCGCGAGGGTCAGCATCCCCGAGATCGCATAGAGGGTCGGGTAATAATACCGGCGATCCTCGAGCCGACTCCACATGTCTCTGGCCTCCCCGCTTGGCGCGCGCCCCGCATCGGCGGGTCTGCGCCAAGGTCAATGCCCAAAGAGATGGGCGAAAGTCGGGCCATGACAGCATCTTCTTGTGTCGATTGCCCGGAATCGAGTGCCGACAGCGCGGGCTCGACGGTCGCTGGTGCGGTGCGCGGGCGTCGTGGGAGGGGGCTGGCAGCGCGTTGTTCGAAAAAGAGAAAAGCCGGGCACGCGAGATGCCCGGCTTTCGATGCGTGTGCGGTCCGCTCGCGGTCAGGCGGCGCGCAGATCGTCGGGCGGCTCCATCGCGCCCGTCATCATCGCGACGGCGTCCGACATCGAATAGTCGTTCGGATTGATCGTGCACAGCCGGCGGCCGAGGCGGTGGATGTGGATACGGTCCGCCACCTCGAACACATGCGGCATGTTGTGAGAGATCAGGATGATAGGGATGCCGCGGGATTTGACGTCCAGGATCAGTTCCAGAACTCTGCGGCTCTCCTTCACGCCGAGCGCGGCGGTGGGCTCGTCCATGATGATGAACTTTGTCGCGAAGGCGGCGGCGCGCGCCACCGCGACGCCCTGGCGCTGGCCGCCCGAGAGGGTTTCCACCGGCTGGGTGATCGACTGGACGGTCATCAGCCCGAGTTCGGTGAGCTTCTCGCGGGCGAAGCGCTCCATCTCCTTCTTGTCCAGCATCTTGAGCCAGTCGCCCATCCAGCCCTTCTTGCGGATCTCGCGGCCCATGAACATGTTGTCCGCGATGGAGAGCGCCGGGGAGAGCGCGAGCGTCTGGTAGACGATCTCGATGCCCCGCTCCCGCGCTTCGATGGGGGAGGTGAAGTGCACCGGCTCGCCCTCGATGAGGATCTCGCCCGCGTCCGGCACCGTGGCCCCGCAGATCGCCTTCACGATGGAGCTCTTGCCGGCGCCGTTGTCCCCGATCACGGCCAGGATCTCGCCCGGCAGCAGCTCGAAGTCCGAGTTGTCGATCGCTGTCACGTGGCCATAGCGCTTCACGAGATTGCGACCTTGAACGACAGGAGTAACGTCAGACATCAGGCAGACACCCTTCTGATCCATTGGTCGATAGCGACCGCGATGATGATGAGCCAGCCGATGGCGAAGACCTGCCAGAGCACGTCGACGCCCGCCATGCGGAGGCCGGATTGGAACACGCCCACGATGAGCGCGCCGAAGAGGGCGCCCATGATCGAACCGCGTCCGCCGAAGAGCGAGATGCCCCCGATCACGACGGCGGTGATTGACTGCAGGTTGCCCTCGTAGAACGACTGCGGCGAGATCGAGCCCACGCGGCCGATGGAGGCCCAGGCCGCCACGGCGCAGACGAAGCCCGCCACCATGTAGACGGAGATCAGGATGCGGTCCGTTCGGATGCCCGAGAGGTCGGCGGCTTCCTTGTCGTCGCCGACGGCGTAGACGTGCCGGCCCCAGGCGGTCTTGTTGAGCATGTACCACAGCACGAGGAACACGACGATCATCAGGAGGGAGCCGTAGGTGACGTTCGCGCCGCCCATCTTGATGGTATTGCCGAAGAACTTGAGGAACGGCGCGTTGGTGTCGATGTCGGTGCCCCGGATCGATTGTGCGCCGGAGAGCCAGAGCAGCAGGGCGTAGTAGATCGACCAGGTGCCCAACGTCGTGATGAAGGGGGGCAGGCGGACCTTGGTGATGAGCAGGCCGTTAAAGAGGCCGGCCGCGGCGCCCCCGACGAAGCCGACGAGGATGGCGATGACGCTGGGTATGCCCATGAAGACCGCCAGGTTGCCCATGATGACCGACATCAGGACCATGATGGCGGCGACGCTGAGGTCGATGCCGGCAGTGATGATGATGAGCGACTGCGCGGCCGCCAGCATCCCGATGATCGACACCTGCTGCATGATCAGGCTGAGGTTGAAGGCGGAGAAGAAACGGCCCCCCGCGATCGCCCAGAAGATGAGAAGGCTGAGGATCAGCACGATAACCGGAACGAGCGTCGGGTTGTCATGCAGCACGTGTTGCGCTTTTTCGATCGGCGAGTGTTGCCTTTGAAAAGCAGCGACGTTCTTGTCGCTCCTGTCGAGCGTTTGCTCGTATTCCTGGCCCTTGCGAGCCGCTCCCGGTGTGTCGGACATTGCTTCTCCTCCCGTCCTGACGGTCGTCGAGACAGTTGTCGTGCCAAGTTTTTACAGACGGCCTGTTCGGGAGCGGCGGCGCAGATGCGCCGCCACCCGGAAACGCGGGACGTCAGCCCCAGCACATCTCCAGTGCCTCTTCGGAGGTCTTGGAGGGGATGCCCTCGACGGGATTGTCCGTGATCAGCTCGACTCCGGTGTTGAAGAAGTCGAGCCCTTCGGAGTTCGCCGGCTTCTCGCCGGTTTCGGCGAAGCTCTTGATCGCTTCGATCCCCTTGGAGGCCATGAGCAGCGGGAACTGCATCGAGGTCGCACCGATGACGCCGGCCTGCACATCCTTGACGCCCGGGCAGCCGCCGTCGACGGAGACGATGAGCACGCCTTCGGCCTTGCCGGCTGCTTTCAGCGCCTCGTAGGCGCCAGCGGCCGCGGGTTCGTTGATGGTGTAGACGACGTTGATCTCGGGATCGACCTGCAGGAGGTTCTCCATCGCGGTGCGACCGCCGTCCGGCGAGCCGTCGGTCACGTCGTTGCCGACGATGCGCGGATCGTCTTCGTCACCGATGTCCTTGGGGTCCTTCACGTCGACGCCGAAGCCGGTGAGGAAGCCCTGGTCGCGCTGGTAGTCGACGGAGACTTCGGAAGCGTTGAGATCCAGAAGCGCGATCTTGGCGTTCGCGGCCTCGTCGCCGAGGGTCGCTGCCGCCCATTCGCCAATCAGTTCGCCGGCTTTGAAATTATCGGTGGCGAAGGTGGCGTCCGCTGCGTCGGCGGGCTCGAACTGCGTGTCCAGGGCGATCACGAGCACGCCGTTGTCCCGCGCCTGGGTAATGACGGGCACCAGGGCCCGGCTGTCGGTGGGCGTGATGAGAATGCCCTTCGCGCCGGAGGCGATGCAGGATTCCACGGCGGCAATCTGGGTTTCGACGTCGCCGTCGTACTTGCCGGCGAAGGTCGACAGCTCGATCCCCGCTTCCTGGGCCGCGGCACTTGCGCCTTCCTTCATCTTCACGAAGAAGGGGTTGGTGTCGGTCTTCGTGATGAGGCAGGCACCCATGCTCTGGGCCTGCGCCGAGGCCGTAAGGGCGATAAGGCCGAGGGCCGTTGCACCGATAAGGGCCGTAGTGGATTTCATGGTCTTCATAAGTTCCTCCCAGTTTCGCAATGAACCTTTCGGGTCCGACTGCCCGGGTGCGGCTCTCACAGCCGCCTTCCCAACTCAGAAGGTAACAGGGAATCGGGCGAGTCTGTCAATAAATAAATCAACGTGATTTATTATTGACATGCGAAGGTGGGGTAAGGACAGTGGATAAGAAGGGAGGGCCTGACGTGCCGGCAGATGCTGAGGAGACGACGGCTTCGCGATCCTGGCATCGGGTGCGTGGCTCCAACCAGAGCGATATGCGGGCGCATAACGAGCGGCTTGTCCTGTCGTTGCTGCGCCGGAACGGGCAGCTCGCGAAGGCCGAGATCGCCCGGCTGACGGGGCTTTCCGCACAGACGATTTCGGTCATCATGCGGGCGCTGGAGGCGGACGGGCTGATCGCCCGGGGCGAGCCGCGCCGGGGGCGCGTGGGCCAGCCGTCGGTGCCCATGCACCTTGCGCCGGGTGGGGCGTATTTCCTCGGTTTGAAGGTGGGGCGGCGCAGCTTGCAACTCGTGCTGGTGGACTTTCTCGGCAAAGTTCTGGGGCAGGTGCATGAGACCCATCGGGTTCCGACCCCCAGCGGAACCCTCGATTTCGTGCGACAGGCTGTTCCAGACCTTTTGGCAAAACTCGGCGAGGCCGACCGCGAGCGTGTCGCCGGCCTCGGCATCGGCATGCCATTCTACCTGTGGGACTGGGCCGAACCCATCGGCGTGCCCGAAAGCGAGATGGCCGTGTGGCGCGACACGGACCTGCGCGCCGACATCGCAGCCGAGGTGCCGTTTCCGGTGTTCATGGAAAACGACGCCTCCGCCGCGTGCAGTGCGGAGATCGTCTTTGGCGCGCCGGCGCGGCCGGACGGGCTCAGGGACTTCGTCTATGCCTATATCGGCTACTTCGCCGGGGGCGGGCTGGTTCTGAATGGCCGGTTGATCACCGGGCGGAAGGGCAATGCGGGCGCACTCGGCTCGATGCCGGTCCCGGCGGAGGGGGGCGGCAGCGTGCAGTTGCTCGATGTGGCGTCCCTCTCGGCGCTGGAGGCGTTGCTCGTCGCGCGGGGGCTGGACGCCCGGGCCATGTGGGAGAGCCCGGTGGACTGGGCCATCGACCCCGGTGTGCTCGCGCTCTGGACGGCTCGGGCGGCGGCGGGCCTTGCGCACGTAGCCGCCTCGGGCGCGGCGCTGCTGGACCTGGAGGCGCTCGTCATCGACGGATGGATGCCGGATCGCCTGCGGGCCACCCTGATCGAGCAGACCCAAGCGGCGCTGTCCCGGATCGACCTGTCCGGCGCCACGCCGCCGGAGGTGGTGGAGGGCACGATCGGCCCCGGCGCGCGGGCGCTGGGCGCGGCGTCCCTGCCGCTCTCCATGCGGTATCTGGTGGAGCCGGGCACGCTCGGCACGCAGGGGTGAGCGGAAGGGCCGAACCGGCGCTGTCGCGAAATTGTGCGGGCGATAGCCACCTGACATTGACCTGTGTCGTTTTGCGCGGGCGGCAAAGGGGATAGCATCCGGCCTCGGGTCGTTCATGGAGTCTCTCCAATGACTTCCGGGCTGCCAGACGTCGGTTGTGTCACCGCGGTTCGCGGGGCGGTGGTGGATATCGCCCTGACGACGGGAGATCTGCCGCGCATCGACGACGTCCTCGAGATCGGGATGGGGGCCGGTTCGCCGGTTCTGGTGGAGGTGCAGGCGCATCTCGACGCGACCCGCGTGCGGGCCATTGCCTTGCAGGCCACCATCGGAATGCGGCGCGGCGCGCCCGTTCGCGCCGCGGGGGGGCCGCTGATGGTGCCGGTTGGCGACGCGGTTCTCGGCCGCTTGCTCGATGTGACGGGCGCGGTGGGCGATACGCGCGGCCCGCTGCCGGAGGGCACCCCGCGCCGCCCGATCCACAGCCCGCCCCCGCCGCTGCGCCCGCAGGAGGGGAGCGCGGAGCTGTTCCGGACGGGGATCAAGGTGATCGACCTGCTGGCGCCGCTGGCACAGGGCGGCAAGGCGGCGATGTTCGGCGGCGCCGGGGTGGGCAAGACGGTTCTGGTGATGGAACTGATCCACGCGATGGTGGCCGGTTACCAGGGGATCTCGGTCTTTTCCGGCGTGGGCGAACGTTCCCGCGAGGGGCACGAGATGCTGACGGACATGACCGAGGCCGGCGTGCTGGACCGGACGGTGCTCGTCTACGGCCAGATGAACGAGCCGCCGGGCGCGCGCTGGCGGGTGCCGATGACCGCGCTCGCCATCGCGGAGTACTTCCGCGACGCGCAGCACACGGACGTTCTGCTGCTGATGGACAACGTCTTTCGCTTCGTACAGGCGGGATCGGAAGTGTCCGGCCTTCTGGGGCGCTTGCCGAGCCGTGTGGGCTACCAGCCGACGCTTGCCAGCGAGGTGGCGGACCTGCAGGAGCGCATCGCCTCCACGGGTGCCGCCGCGATCACGGCCATCGAGGCGGTGTACGTCCCGGCGGACGATTTCACCGACCCGGCCGTGATGACGATCGCCTCCCACGTGGACAGCATGGTGGTGCTGAGCCGGGGGATGGCGGCGGACGGGATGTATCCGGCGATAGACCCGATCGCCTCCTCCTCGATCCTGCTGGACCCGCAGGTGGTGGGCGAGGCGCATGTGGCGGTGGCCGACGGCGTGCGGCGGGCCATCGAGCATTACCGGGAGTTGCAGGATGTCATCTCTCTGCTCGGCATGGAGGAACTCGGCCGCGACGACCGGCGCATCGTGGAGCGTGCTCGCCGGCTGCAACGATTCCTGACGCAACCCTTCGCGGTGACGGAGGCCTTCACTGGGATGCCGGGGCGGTCGATTTCGCTGGAAGACACTATCGCGGGCTGCCGGGCGATCCTGGACGGAGAGGCGGACGATTGGGACGAGGCTTCGCTCTACATGGTCGGCACATTCGAGGAGGCCCGCAAGAAAGAGGAGACGGCCAAGAAGACGGAGGCGGCGACATGAGCGGGCGGCTTCATCTGAACATCACCACGCCGATGGACATCCTCGTCGAGGAGGACGGCGTCCGCGCGCTGCGGGCCGAGGACGAGAGCGGCGGGTTCGGAATCCTCCCCGGGCACACGGATTTCCTGACCGTGCTGCCAGCGTCCGTCGTGCGCTGGACGGGTCGGGACGGGACCCGTCATTTCTGTGCACTCCGCGGGGGGTTGATGACCGTGACCGGGGGCGAGCGCGTGGCTATCGCCTGCCGGGAGGGCGTGCTCGGCGATGACCTCGCGGTGCTGAGCGCCGACGTGGCCAAGCTGCGCGCGGACGAGCGGGATGCCGACCGGCGGGCGCGGATCGAGCAGATGCGCCTGCATGCCAGCGCGGTCCGACAGCTCATGCGCTACCTGCGGCCGGGCAGCGACGGGGGGCTGGGGCATCCGCCGTCGATCTCCGGCCACGGCGAAGGACGCCGCCCATGACCGACGACCGGAACGATACCGACCACACTGCCGAGGCCGCCCGCCGTACGCGCGAGCGCGACCGGATGGGGCGGGAGACACCGGAGCCGCCGCTGGGGGCGCGGCTCGGGCAGATCGGCATTCTCGGTTGGGCCATCGTCACGCCGATGCTGCTCGGGGTGGTCCTCGGGCGGCTCGCGGATCGGCATTTTGAAACCGGAACGTTCTTTACCGCGCCGGCCATCATGATCGGCGCGGGCATCGGGTTTCACGCCGCCTGGAAGTGGATGCATAGGCCATGATCGCGGAATTGTCCCACCTGCCGCCCATCGCCGGGGCCGTGATCGGCTTCCTGGTGGGGGTGACTCTCGGCCTCGTCCACTTCTCCAGCCTCCGCCGGGTCACCGTGCTCTACCTGGCAGGGCGGGACATCGGGCGCGCCCTCGCCCTGCAGGCGGCACGGTTCGCCAATGTTCTCGCCGTCCTCGTCCTGCTGGCGCGCGTCGGGGTGCTGCCGCTTCTGGCCGGAACGCTCGGCCTGCTGGTCGGCCGCGCCCTTGTTCTGCGCCAAGCCCGAAAGGTGCCGTGATGGACAGCCCGCTGACCCTGGAGCCGCTTTTCCACATCGGCCCCGTGCCGATCACGGCGCCTGTGGTGGTGACCTGGGCGATCCTGGTCGGGCTGGCCGTTTTCGCCGCGGTCTCCACGCGGCATCTCAAGTTGACGCCGGGCAAGGTCCAGACCGTTCTGGAGCTTTTCGTGACCACCGTGGACGGGCAGATCCGGGACACGATGCAACGCGATCCGGCGCCGTTCCGAGCGCTCATCGGCACGATTTTCCTGTTCGTGCTGGTGGCGAACTGGAGCGCTTTGCTGCCGGGGATCGAGCCGCCCACGGCGCATCTCGAAACGGACGCGGCGCTGGCGCTCGTCGTCTTCATCGCAACCATCGTCTACGGCATCGCCGCGCGCGGCATGAAAGGCTACCTCGGCACCTTCGCGGAGCCGAGTTGGGTGATGATCCCGCTCAACCTCGTCGAACAGATCACCCGCACCTTCTCGCTGGTCGTGCGCCTCTTCGGCAATGTCATGAGCGGGGTCTTCGTGGTTGGGATCGTGCTGTCGCTCGCGGGGCTCTTCGTGCCGATTCCGCTCATGGCGCTCGACCTGCTCACGGGTGCCGTTCAAGCCTACATCTTCGCGGTTCTCGCGATTGTGTTCATCGGCGCCGCCGCCGGCGAAAGCCCCGGTAGGCCCACGTCTGAACAGGGGGAGACCTCATCATGACCGGAAACATCATCGAAATCGTGTCGATCCTGGCCGCCGCCATCGCGGTGAGCTTCGGGGCCATCGGCCCGGCCCTGGCGGAGGGGCGGGCGGTCGCGGCGGCAATGGATGCCATCGCGCGCCAGCCCGAAGCCGCCGGAACGCTCAGCCGGACGCTTTTCGTGGGGCTGGCGATGATCGAGACCATGGCGATCTACACGCTGGTGATTGCCTTGCTCGTCCTCTTCGCCAATCCGCTCGCGGGATAGGTCGTGTGCCATGACCATCGACTGGTGGACACTGGGTCTTCAGACGCTCAACTTTCTGGTCCTGCTCTGGATTCTCAAGCGTTTCCTGTTTCGGCCGGTCAGCCGGATCATCGAAGAGCGGCAGGCCGCGGCCCATGCGGCGCTGGATGAGGCGGAAGCGGCACGGCGCGAGGCACGGGAGGTCCGCGATGCCGCGCAGGTCGAAGCGGAGCGCGTGGCCGCCGCGCGGTCCGATGTTCTGGCCGCTGCGCAGCAGGAGGCGGAGCGGGAGAAGTCGCGCTTGCTGAAGGAAGCGCGGGCCGCTGCGGACACTGCGTTGGCAGAGGGCGCGGCGGAATTGGAGCGGGTGCGGGAGGCTCAGGCGCGCGCGCTGGCGGAGGACGCCGCGCAGCTGGCCACCGACATCGCCGGCCGCCTTCTTGCCCGCCTGCCAGAGGTGGCGCGACCGACGGCGTTCATCGATGGGTTGGCCGAGGCGGTCGCGGACCTGCCCGACGCGACACGCGCAGGGATGGGCGCCGATACGCCGCTGCGGGTGCGGGCCGCTCAAGACATGGCGGAGGAGGAACGCAACATGCTGCGGCGGCGTCTCGGGGAGGTGCTTGGGCATTCGCCGAAGCTGACGTTCGAGGTCGATCCGGGGCTTGTGGCCGGACTGGAACTGGTGGGGCCGCATGCGGTCGTCCGCGACCACTTCCGCGCCGATCTGGAACGGATACGGGAGGAGTTGAGCCGCCATGACTGAGCGCGCATCCCCCTCCGGCTGGCTGGAGCAGAGCCGCCGCAAGCTGGACGGGACGGCGCTTGCCCCGCAGGCGGAGGCGGTCGGGCGGGTGGCCCATGTGGCGGACGGCATCGCCCGGATCACCGGCCTGCCGGACACTGTGCTCGGGGCGCTGCTGCGGTTCGAGGGCGGGCAGCTCGGGTTCGCCCACGGCCTTGGCGCGGAGCAAATCGACGCCGTGATCCTGGACGAGACCAGCGCGGTCGAAGCGGGGCAGGCCGTGACCGATACCGGCGAGGTCCTGCGCGTTCCTGGGGGCGAGGCGCTGCTCGGCCGGATCGTCGACCCTCTCGGCCGCCCGCTGGACGGTGGCCCGCCCCTTGAGACGGAGCAGACGTTGCCGGTGGAGCGCCCGGCACCCGCGATCATCGACCGCGCCCATGTGTCGGAGCCCGTGCAGACCGGGTTGCTGGTGGTGGACGGTCTGTTTGCGCTGGGGCGGGGGCAGCGAGAGTTGATCGTGGGCGACCGGGCGACGGGCAAGACGTCCCTCGCGGTAGATGCCATCGTCAACCAGACGGACACCGACGTGGTCTGCGTCTACGTGGCGGTCGGCCAGCCCGCGTCGGCAGTGGAGCGGGTGATCGCCGCGGTGCACGCCCACGGCCGGGCGGAGCGGTGCATCTTCGTCGTCGGAGCGGCAGCCTCGGCACCGGGGCTGCAATGGATCGCCCCCTTCGCCGGCATGACCATGGCAGAGCACTTCCGCGACCGGGGTGGCCACGCGATGATCGTGATCGACGATCTCACGCGCCATGCGGCGACCCACCGGGAACTGGCGCTGCTGACGCGGGAGCCGCCGGGGCGGGAGGCCTATCCCGGGGACATCTTCTACCTCCACGCGCGGTTGCTGGAGCGCGCGGCCAAGCTTGCGCCGGAGAAGGGGGGCGGGTCCCTCACCGCGCTGCCGATTGCGGAGACCGACGCGGGCAACCTGTCGGCCTATATTCCCACCAACCTGATCTCGATCACCGACGGGCAGATCGTGCTGAGCGCGCATCTCTTCGCGGCCAACCAGCGCCCGGCGGTGGATGTGGGCCTCTCGGTCAGCCGGGTGGGGGGCAAGGCGCAGTCGCCCGCGCTCCGGGAGGTGTCGGGCCGGGTGCGCCTGCAGTACGCGCAGTTTCAGGAACTGGAGATGTTCACTCGGTTCGGCGGCATAACCAATGACCGGGTGCGCAACCAGATAGAACGCGGCCGCCGCATTCGCGCGCTGCTCACGCAGCCGCGCTACACCGGGTTGCGCGTCGCCGATCAGGTGGCGCTGCTCGCCGGGTTGACGGACGGGGCCCTGGACGCGCTGGCTCCGGAAAAGATCCCGCGCCTGCGGGAACGGCTGCCGGGGTGGCTTGACGCCCGTGAACCGGAGGCCGTGCGCGCGGTGGAGGAAAGCGGGACCCTTGCGCCGGAGATGCGGGCCGCGTTGGTCGACGCGGTGGCGGCGCTGGCCAGCGAGGTCGACGGGGGAGAGGGAGCGGCAGGATGACCGGACGGCTCGCCGAGATGGAGGCCCGTATCGCGACCGTCCACAAGCTCGCCTCCGTGATTTCTGCGATGCGCGGGATCGCGGCGTCGCGGGCGATGGAGGCACGGCGGCATGTGGACAGCATCCGCATCTTCGCCGAGACGATTGGCGAGGCGATCGGCCACGCGCTTGCAGAGGTGCCGGAGGCGGGCAGGGCGCCTGCGGGCGACGGGCCGGCCGGCCGACTGGCGCTCATCGTGATTGCGGGCGAGCAGGGGTTCGCGGGGGCCTACAGCGAGAGGGTTTTCGACGCGGCCGCAGGCCTGCTGGGCGGGGCGCATGACCTGTTCCTGGCGGGCGACCGGGGGGCGCTGGTGGCTGCTGAACGCGAGATAAAGGTGGCGTGGTCCGCTCCGATGGTCGGCCATGCGGCACAGGCGACGGCGCTTGCGACTCGGTTGACGGAGGCGATCTATCGTGCCCTGGCGAACGGCACGGCGACGCGGGTGTCCATCGTCCATGCCATGCCCGGCGGCACGCAGGAGATGCAGGTGGTGACCCGGCAGATCGTGCCGTTCGACTACCGCCGGTTCCCGTTGCCCGCCCATGGCGTTGCACCACGGCTCACCCTGCCGCCGGAGACGCTTCTGGCCCGGTTGGTGGAGGAATACGTGTTTTCGGAGCTGACGGAGGCGGTGATGCTGGCCTTTGCCGCCGAGAACGAGGCGAGGATGCGGGCGATGATCGCCGCGCACGAGAACGTCACAGCGCGGCTGGACACGCTCGTCGCCGCCGCGCGGCGGCTCCGGCAGGACGAAATTACCGACGAGATCGTCGAACTGACCACCGGGAGTGTGCCTGCGGAGGAAGGGGCGGAACGCAGGGTGTGATCCACCCGGGGTGGCGGCCGGCACGCGCCGGCCGGCGTGGGTTACTGCGCGCGGCGGATCTGTTCGTCAACGATGCGGCTGCCCTGCGCAATCGCCTCGGCCTTGATGGATTCGGCTTCGTCGTCCGTGCCGGCCGTTACGAGGATGCGTTCGCCTTGCGGGGATTCGATGGTGATTTGCAATTTCATACGGTCGTTCTCCATTGTGCGGTCTCCTGTCAGGGGCGACGGTGCGGAGATTTGGGGCGGAGGGCCCCGCACTCTTTTCCAGCCGTCGCCCGTGAGGGTCGTCTGTCGTGGTCTTTTGTGTTCCGTTGGGGTGGTGCGATCCCTCTTGCCACCGGGAAATTCGGCGACGGGCATCGGCACGCTTCAAGCGCTAACGTAGCACCTGAATTCGTAACGTTTTAGTGTCAATGTTGCAGTTTTTACACCCGGCTGCCGCAACCGCCGGGATTCCAACGATATATTCTTGATAACGGTAACACGGGTGCCGCTGGGTCACGCGAGCGATTGCACGAGAATTGCGGCGCCATAGACCCCCAGCAGCGCCAAACTCTCGACTCCGATTCCCCCCGGCCCCTGCCGTTGCCGATAGAGCAGGCCGAGCGTCAGGATCGCCGTCATCAGCAAACCCGTGGCCAGCCAGAAGTAGTCGCTTGGTCCCACGGCGTGGTAGAGCGAGCCCTCGCGATAGCCCACGTCAGACAGTGTCAGGAACAGCACGTCGAAGGTGTTCCCGCCGATAATGCCACCCACGGCCAGTTGCAGCGCGCGCTGCCGCACGGCGGCCAGCGTGGTCACCAGTTCGGGCAGGGAGGTGACGACCGCAGTCATGAGCGCCCCGACGAGCGAGGCCTGCAGCGCGTAGCGATCGGTCAGCGTTTCGGCGACCTGCGCCACCGTCCAGCCGCAGGCGCCCATGATCCCCATCAACAGGCCGAAGACGGCGATCAGGTGGATCGTTGGGCGGCGGTCCGTATCGTCTTCCTCCGGCTCGTCCTGCTCTGTCTGTGGCGTTTCCACCGGCTCCCACATCGGGTCCTGACGCACGCGATGGGAGGCGAAGACCCCGCCGGCGTAGACGACCAGAAGAACGAGCGAGATTGGGTGGACGGCCAGCAGGGTCACCTCCGGCGCGGTCCAGGCCAGAATCGGCAACGTGAGCAGCAGCATCAGCACGCCGCCCTGGAAGACGTTGGCAAGTTCCGCCGCGGCGTGTTCCAGGTTGGCGCGGCGGTGCATCAGGTCCGCGAGGGCGAGGAAGGCCGTTTGCGCGGCGATGCCGCCCACACCGTTGGAGAACGCAAGCGACGCGCGCCCGTCCAGCGCCGCGGTGACGGAGACGACTGTGCCCGAAAGCGACGTCGCCGCACCGAGCAGCACGCCGCCGACAAGCGCCTCGCCCAGGCCCGTCCGGTCGGCAAGGCGGTCGGCCAACGCGGTCATGCGGACGCCGCACAGCAGGATGACGCCGGCGGTCGCCGCGAAGACGACGAGAAGACTGACTAGGGAAAGATCGGAAAACATGGTCGCCCTGTTTTGCGTTTCGTCGTGACCGCCGGTCTCGGGGCCACTGTGGCCTTGATCCTCCTACCCCGGAGCGTTTACGCGGGAGGGGTGCACGGGCAGCCGCCATGATGCAAGACAGAAGATGAACTGAGAAATGAGGGACGAGTGGTGACTATCAAGGGAGGCCGTGTCGATATCGACGTGCATTACCTGCAGGAGGTTCTCCAGGATCTTCTCAGGATACCGAGCCCGACCGGCTATACCGACAACATCGTCCGTTTCGTGTGCCACGAACTGGAGAAACTCGGCGTAAGCTACGAGCTCACGCGCCGCGGGGCCATCCGGGCGAAGCTGCCGGGCGCCAAATCCGCCGGGGCGCGGGCAATCGTCTCTCACGTCGACACGCTCGGGGCGCAGGTGAAGGCGTTGAAGGCAAACGGGCGGTTGGAGCTGGTTCCGATCGGCACATGGTCCGCCCGCTTCGCGGAGGGCGCCCGGACGACGATCTTTTCGGAAAACGGCTCGTTCCGGGGCACGATCCTGCCGCTGAAGGCCTCCGGGCACACGTTCGCGGACGAGGTCGATACGCTGCCCATCGGCTGGGACTACGTCGAGCTCAGGGTGGATGCCCGGGCCGGCTGCGCGGAGGATGTCGAGGCGCTCGGCATCGAGGTGGGCGACATCGTTGCCGTCGACCCGCAGCCGGAAATCGAGAACGGCTACATCGTCTCGCGGCACCTGGACAACAAGGCGGGCGTCGCCGTGATGCTGGCCGCGCTGCAGGCGGTCATCGTCGCGGACGAGCTTCCGGTGGATGTCTACTGGCTCTTCACGATCGCGGAAGAGGTGGGCCATGGGGCGGCGGCCGTCCTGCTGCCGGAAATCGCATCCATGGTCGCGGTGGACAACGGCACCTCGGCCCCGGGGCAGAATTCCTCCGAATTCGGCGTGACCCTGTCGATGGCCGACATGAGCGGGCCGTTCGACTACCACCTGACGCGCAAGCTCTATCAGCTCTGCCTCGAGAACGACATCCGCGTGCGCAAGGACGTGTTCAAGCACTACCGGTCCGACAGCGCGTCGGCGATCGAGGCCGGTGCGGATGTGCGCACCGCGCTGGCGACGTTCGGTGTGGATGCGAGCCACGGCTACGAACGCATTCACATGCATGCCCTGCGGTCCGTGGCCGAGCTGTTGACGGCCTATGCACGCAGCGCGGTGAAGATCGAACGCGACGCGCACGAGTTGGGCGACCTCGAAGGGTTCACCCGGCAACCGACCGCCCCGGCCGAACCGGAAGTGCCCCTCTCGCCGGAACGCGAGCCGGACCCGTCTGACTCCTAGCGAAATCCGTCCCGGCCTCTGCGTGCGGGGCCGGGGCGACAGGCCGCGCTAGCGCGCGTCGGTCTCGCTCAGGAACTGGCGCAGGACGACGCTTTCCTGTTCTTCCATGATTTTCTGCGCGGCTGTCATGTGGGCTCGCATGATTGCCCGGGCGGCGCCCCCGTCGCCCGCCCGGAGCGCCTGGATCAGCCTGGACTGGTAGTCCCGTCCCGCCGCCCGGAAACCAGGGATGCGGCGGCGGTAGATGCGGCGGCAGATGGTGATGTCCTTCAGCAAGCCGATCAGGAACCGGCACTGGAAGCGCAGCAGCGGGTTCGGCGAGAAGGAGGCCAGCAGGGCGTGGAAATCGAGCTCCGCCATGCGCTGACGCTCCGACTCCTCGATTGTCTCGGGCGGGGTCTCGTAGGCGGTCATAACCTCCTCCAGCAGGACGATCCGCTCCTCGGGCAGCGTCCCCGCGAGTTGCGCCACCAGAACCGGTTCCAACGCGTGGCGGAGGGCGTAGATGTCACCCACGCCGATCTCCTGGAAGTAGAAGTAGTTGCCCAGCAGTGCCCGCGCCCGCGCTTCGGAGACCTCGTTGACGAAGGCGCCGCCGCCCGGCCCGGTGCGGGTGCGGATGAGCCCCTGCGCCTCCAGCACCCGCAGCGCCTCGCGGATCGTGCCCTTGGCCATGCCGAAGTGGGCCATGAGCTCGGCCTCCCCCGGCAACCGGTCGCCGGGTCGCATCCCGCGCTCGACGACCCAGTCCTTGATGGCGGCCGCGGCGATCTGCGGCCGGCTCATCCGGGGGGCGTCAGCGGGCAGGGTGGTGGCAGGCGGCGTAATGTCCCGTTCCATGGTCCTCCAACGGGGGCTGTTCGCGGCGGCAGATTTCGGTGGCGGCCGGGCAGCGCTTGGCAAAGGCGCAACCGGGCGGCGGGTTGAGCGGATCGGGCAGTTCGGCGTCGGCCCCCTCTGGCGCGGCGAGCGGCCGGCCGACCGTGGGGGCACTGCGGGCCAACAGCGCGGTGTAATGGTGCCGCGGCGCGGCGAAGATCTCGCGGGCCGGCGCAAGTTCCACGATCCGGCCGAAATACATCACCGCCACCCGGTCAGCCACCGCCTCCACCACGGCGAGGTCGTGGCTGATGAAGAGGTAGGTCAGGCCGAACTCCGCCTTCAGCCGCGCCAGCAGGTTGAGCACCTGCGCCTGCACGGAGACGTCGAGCGCCGAGACCGGCTCGTCAAGCACGAGGATGCGCGGCGCGGCGGCCAACGCGCGGGCGATGCCGATGCGCTGGGCCTGCCCGCCGGAGAACTCGTGCGGGTAGCGGTCGAGGAATTCCCGGCGCAGGTTCACCGCGTCGAGGATCTCGTCGATCCGCGCGGCGCGTTTGTCCGCCGGCATCCCGTGCAAGCGCTTCAGCGGAGTCTCTAGGATCTGGCGGATCGTCTTGCGCGGGTTGAGCGACGAAATGGGGTCCTGGAAGACGTACTGAATCACCTTGCCAAAGGCTGCCGGGTCCTTGCCGGCCTGAGCGGCGTAATCGGTGCCCTCGATCTCGATCACCCCCGCGGTGGGGGGCAGGAGCCCGACGATCATCCGCGCCAGCGTGGACTTGCCGCAGCCGGATTCTCCCACGATGCCGAGCGTCTGGCCGCGGGTCACGTCGAGGCTCGCCGATTGCACGGCGTGGACCGACGGTTTTTCCGGCCCGAAGCCGAACATCGTGCGCGCCCCGCCGAAACGCTTGTCGAGGTCTCGTATCCGCAAGGTGGGTGTCATGCTGCGCCTCCGGCCTGATCGCTTTCGGGGAAGAGGCACCGCACGGCGCGCTCGGAGCCGAAGGCGTCCAACGGGATCTCGCCCGTGCGGCAGGCAGGTTGCGCCTTGTCGCAGCGCGGAGCGAAGGCGCAACCGGGCGGCAGGTCATCCACCGCGGGGGGCAAGCCGGGGATGGCGTGCAATTCCCGCTGGCCTTCCCCCAGTTCGGGAACGCAGGCGATCAGGCGGCGGGTATAGGGGTGGGCCGGATCCGCGAGGATCGCCGCCGTCGGCCCGGTCTCCACGATCCGTCCGGCGTACATCACTGCGATCCGGTCGCAGAGCTGAGCCACCACGCCGAAGTCGTGGGTGATGAACAGGATCGCCACGCCACGCTCCCGCCGGAGGTCATCGAGCAGCGAAAGGATTTGCGCCTGCACCGTCACATCGAGCGCGGTGGTGGGCTCGTCGGCAATGATCAGGTCGGGCTCGTTGACGAGCGCCATGGCGATGCCGACCCGCTGCCGCATCCCGCCGGAGAGTTCATGGGGAAAGTTGTCGATCCGGCTGGAGGCGTTGGGGATGCGCACGGCCTCCAGAAGCTCCAGCGCACGGGCGCGCGCCTTCGACTTGGAGACGGCATGGTGGGCCTGGATCGCCTCGACGATCTGGTCGCCAACGCGGTAGAGCGGGTGGAGCGTCGCCAGCGGGTCCTGGAAGATGTAGGAGATCCGGTCCCCGCGCAACTTGCGCAGCTCCGAGAACGGCGCGCCGAGCACCTCGGTTCCTGCGTAGCGGACGGCGCCGCCGGCGATGACCCCGGGCGGCGATGCGACGAGGCCCATCACCGAGAGCGCCGTGACCGATTTGCCGGAGCCGGATTCGCCGATCAGGCCGAGGCACTCGCCGGGGCGCACCTGCAAGGTGACACCGGAGAGCGCCTTGAGCGTGCGGGAGCCGACGCGGAATTCGGTCCGCAACTCTTGTACGTTCAGCAGGGCCGGGTCCGCCGGGGGCTGGGGCACAGCGTTCCGATCCACGATGGTGCGGGCCATGGGGCGGGTGAGGGCCCCGGACCGCAAGCGCGGGTCCAGCGCGTCGCGGATGCCGTCGCCCAGGAGGTTCACGCTCATGACGATGACGAAGATCATGAGGCCGGGGACGATCGAGGCATGGGGGTCGGTGATGAGCGCGTTCCGCCCCTCCCCCAGCATCGAGCCGAGATCGGCCACCGGCGGCTGCGAGCCGAGGCCGAGGAAGGAGAGCCCTGCCGTCTCGAGGATCATCCAGCCGACGGTGGTGGACATGGCGATGACGATGACCGGCAGCACGTTGGGCAGGATCTCCGAGACCATGATGCGTAGGTCCGTCATGCCCGCGAGCCGGGCGGCATCGACGAATTCCTTGTGCGCGAGCGTGACGGTGACGCCGCGGATATTGCGCGCGAAGAAGGGGATGTTGACGACCGCCACGGCGATCAGCGCGTTGACGAGGCCGGGACCGAGGGCGGCGACGATCGCGAGGGCCAGCAGGATGTAGGGAAAGGCCATGAGCATGTCGATCGCGCGCATGAGCCAGTTGTCCGTCCGGCCGCCAAAATATCCGGCGGTGATGCCGATGACGGAGCCGAAGAAGGCCGCGCCGAACGAGGCGACGAGGCCCACCACGAGGCTGAGGCGGGTGCCCCAGATGAGGCGGGAGAGGATGTCGCGCCCGAGATGGTCCGTGCCGAGCAGGTGGCCGGGGGAGAAGGGGCGCAGGAATTTCTGCGCCGTATCCTGCGCGTAGGGGTCCTGAAGCGGCAGCAGCGGCGCGAGAACCGACAGGAGAACGACCGCCGTCAGGAGGATTGCGCCCGCGGCCGCAAGCCGGTTGCGCAGGAAGAGTTTCAGGAAGGCGCCAGCCGCCGGACGCCTGCGTTGTGGGGTGGGGGCAACGTCGCCTGCGGTCATGTCGTCACCCTCGGGTCGAGCAGGCTCTGCGCCACGTCCACCGCCAGGTTGAAGAGCACGTAGCAGGCGGCCACGATCACCACGCCGCCTTGGACCAGCAGGATGTCCCGGGTGAGGATCGCGGTGACAAGCATCCGGCCCACACCTGGCCATTGGAAGACCGTCTCGATATAGACCGCGCCGGACAGCACGAAGCCCGCCTGCACACCGATTACCGGAATGATCGAGACCATTGCGGCCTTGAGCGCGTGTCGCCAGATCACGTTACGTTCCGTCACGCCCTTTGCGCGGGCGGTGCGAATGAAGTCCTGCCGCAGCACTTCCAGCATCGCGGACCGGGAGAGGCGCGCAATGACGCCGGTGGCGACCACCGCGAGAGCGGTGGCGGGCATGAGGAGGTGTCGGATCAGGTCGGGCAGGTCACCCCCGCCATAGATCGCGTACATCCCCGAGACCGGCAGCCAGCGCAGGTTCACCGCAAAGAGCAGGATCATCATCATGCCGAGGAAGAAGGAGGGAATGGAAATGCCGATCAGCACGATGAATGTGATCGCCTTGTCTGCAACCCCGTATTGCCGGGCAGCGGAGACGACACCAGCGATGATGCCGAGGATCGAACAGATCACCAGCGACGTACCGGCAAGCACGAGGGTCGCGCCGAACCGCTCGAGGACCTCATCCAGAACCGGTCGATTGAGCGAGAAGGACCGGCCGAAATCGCCCTGGAGCATGTTGCCGAGCCAGATGAAATACTGTTGCACCAGAGGCTTGTCGAGGCCGAGGTCGCGGTTCAGCTTCTCCACGTTCTCCGGCGTGGCGTAGGAGCCCAGGATGGCGGTCGCCGGGTCGCCGGGGATCAGCGACATGATGAGGAACACGATGACGGTGATCCCGAGGATCACCGGGATCGCGGCGAGCAGGCGCTTGAGGATGTAGCTGCCCAATGGCGCGGTTCCCTTGGCTGTCCGCCGGACACGAAATTTCGGAGCGATCTTACGGCCGAATAATCGTGCCCGGCGGAACCGTCAGTTCTTCGCTACGTCCCGGAGGATGAGGAAGAACGAGGGTTCAAGTTGCAGGTTCTCAACCGTGGCGGACGTCACCGCGTTCTGCTTCCAGTTCGCGACGAAAACCCAGGGCGCCTCCTCCTGGACGATCGTCTGCATCTCCTTGTAGAGTTCCGCGCGCTCATCCTGGCTGGTCGAGACGCGGGCTTTTTCGAGCAGTTCGTCGACCTTGGGATTGGAGTAGTATCCGGAGTTGAACCCACCTTCTTCCGGCCAGGCGCCGGTGCGCAGGGCAAGGAAGGGCAGGGTGTCCGGGTCCTGCGTCATCCAGGCCATCTCGGCCATGTCGGCCTTGCCTTCGAGGCCGGGGTTCACCTCTCCCAGGAACGTGTTCCACTCGTAGGTCTCGATCTTCACGTCGAAGCCCACGGCCTCCAGGTCGGCCTGGATCGCGGTGCCCATGGGAACCGGGTCCAGCATCCCGGAGCCACCCTCGGTGACGTAGAACGTCAGTTCCGCGCCCTCTGCGCCGGCTTCGGCGATCAGTTCCTTGGCGCGTTCGGGGTTGTAGGGATAGGGCTCCAGCTCGTCGTTATAGGCCCAGCCGAAGGCGGGCGGCGTGGGGCCGGCGGCGATCTCGGCGGTGCCTTCCAGCACGTTCTCGACAATCGCCTTCTTGTTGATCGCAAGGTTGGCGGCCTGCCGGACGCGCACGTCGGAGAACGGTCCTTCCTTGGCATTCAGGATGAGGAACCAGACGTGTGGCCCTGCGGCTTCGAGAATTTTGTAGCGGTCGTTCTCGAATTCCGACAACGCATCCGGCGGCACCTCCACCATGACGTCGATCCCGCCGGAGAGCATCTCGGCGGTGCGGGTGTTGGCATCGGTGATCGGGCGGAAGACGACCGCATCGAGCGGCGGGGCGCCGTCCCAATAGTCAGGGTTCTTCTCGACCACCACGGCCTCGTTGGAGCGCCACTCGGCGAACTTGAACGGACCGGTGCCGGAGGGATGGCGGCCAAAGTCCTTGCCGTACTGCTCCACCGCCGCGGGCGAAACGATCAGCCCGGTGGCGTAGGCGATGTTCGCCATGAAGGGGGCGTAGGGTTCGGACAGCTTGAACTCAACCGTCAGGTCATCGACGACCGTCACTTCCTCCACCGAGGAAAAGAAGAAGGCCAGCGGGAAGGGGCCGGTGTCGTGGAAGGGGTGGTTTTCGTCCAGCATGCGGTCGAAGTTGAACTTCACCGCCTCGGCGTTAAAATCGCTCCCGTCATGGAACTTCACGCCTTCGCGCAGGTGGAAAGTATAGACCGTCCCGTCCTCTGAAACGTCCCAGCTCTCCGCCAGCGCGGGTTCCGGCTCCAGCGTGCCGGGTTTGTAGCGGGCGAGGCCGTCATAGATGTTCAGAAGGATGCGGAAATCGTTGGCGGCGGTCACGGCCGCAGGGTCGAGCGACTTCGGCTCGGCGATCTGACCGACCACCAGAACGCCCGGCGGGGTTTGTGCCTTGGCCGGCAGACCCAGGGCGACGGACATAGCGGCAATGGCGAGCGTGCCGACCGCACGGCGCGTCAGCGGTATGAAGTTCATGGCTGATTGGCTCCCTTGTTGGTTGCCCGGAAATTATCATGAAAAATTATGCATCCAAAGAATTTTCATGATAAATCTGACGCAGGAGGATGCGCATGACTTTTTCGCTGCTTGCGATCGATGAGCAAACAGGCGCCTTGGGCGCTGCTGCGGCAACGGGCAATCTTTGCGTCGGCGCTTGGGTGCTGCGGGGCGATGCGCGATTCGGGCTGACGGCGTCGCAAGGCCGGATGCCCTCTACGCTCTGGGGAGAGGACGCGCTGGGACTGCTCGCGCGGGGAGCCGGGGCGGAGGAGGCGGTCGCGCAGACCGTCTCCGGCGATGCGGGGCGGTCCGCGCGGCAGCTTGCGGCGCTGGCGCGGAGCGGCCCCCCGGCGGCGTTTCACGGTGAGGACAACCTGCCCTTTACCGGCCATGTTGCCGGGCAGACGTGGATTGTTACTGGCAATTGGCTGAAGGCGCGCGACGTGATCGAGCACGCGGCGGAGGCGCTTTCGTCCGTGCAGGGCGATTTCGCGGAGCGGTTGATCGCAGCCCTTCGCGCCGGGATCGCGGCCGGGAGCGACCGGCGGGGCACGCTGTCGGCGGCGCTCATGATCCTTGCCGAGGATGCGGCGCCGCTGGACCTGCGGGTCGATTTCGATGAGGCGCCGGTGGACCGCTTGGCAGCTCTGCTGGAGAAAACGCGGGCGCCGGACTACCGTGACTGGATGGCGGGCCTGCCGACAAGACGGGAGCCGGAGAAGGCATGACGGACGATCTGGGAGCACGCGCGGCGGAAATGCTTGCCGAGGCGGCGGCGATTTCGGAGGCGGGGTCGGGCGTGACGCGCCTGCCCTTCACCGGGGAGCATCGGCGGGCGAACGACCTTGTTGCTGGCTGGATGCGAGAGGCGGGCCTGGAGGTGCGCCGGGATGCGGCCGGCACCCTGATTGGGCGGCGGCTGGGGACATCGCCGGGAGCCGGCACCTTCCTGATGGGCTCCCATCAGGACAGCGTTCGCGGCGGCGGCGCCTATGACGGGATCATGGGCGTGCTGTTGCCGATCCTCGCGCTGGAGCGGCTGGGGGACGTGGCGCTGCCCTTCGACGTGGAAGTGCTAGCTTTTGCCGACGAGGAGGGCGTTCGGTTCCCTACGGCCCTGATCGGCCCGCGTGCGCTTGCGGGCACCATCGACCTGTCGGTGCTCGACATGCAGGACCGCTCGGGTATCCATCTGCGCGAGGCGCTTTCAGGGTTCGGAGACCCCGACGCCCTCGGCTCCATCGCCCGCGATCCCTCCACCGTGCTGGGGTTTCTGGAGACCCATATCGAGCAGGGGCCGCTGCTGGAAGCGGAAGATCACCCGGTCGGGATCGTGACGGCGATTGCCGGGATCGAGCGCCACGCGGTGCGCATCGTCGGACGCGCCGCCCATGCCGGGACGACCCCGATGGGCCTGCGGCAGGACGCCCTCTGCGCCGCGGCCGAACTGGTGACCGGCGTGGAACGGATCTGCCGCGAGACCCCCGAGGCCGTGGGCACCATCGGCCATCTCGATATTGCCCCCAACGTGGTGAATGCGGTGCCTGCCGAAGCCTCCGCGACGGTGGAATTGCGCTCGTCGGACGACGACGTGCGTACGAATGTGCGGGTGCAGGTGGAGGCGCTGGCGCGGGAGGCGGCTGAGCGGCGCGGCTGCACGCTGGCGATGGAACGCACGTACCAGCAGCCGGCCAGGGCCTGCGACCCGGGGTTGCGGCGCGAGTTGGAACGTGCGGTGACGGCGGCGGGCCTTACGCCCTTCAGCCTTATGTCCGGGGCCACGCACGACGCCTCGGCAATGGCGGACCTCTGCCCGGTGGCGATGCTCTTCGTCCGGTGCCGGGAGGGTATCAGCCACCACCCGGACGAATTCGCCGCGCCGGAGGACATGGGGCAGGCCATCGACGTTCTCTATCACTTCCTGCGCGCCCGGGCGGGCGTGGGCGCGACCGCCTGAGTTCCGCGAGCGTTGGCCCGCTGCTTGGGTCAGGCAAATCCGCGACTTCTCTTTCGGCACACCTATATGCTCCGTCGTGGCGGGCCTGTGCATCGCTGCGACCGGGGTATCCCGAGGGTGCTGTCAAAACGGGCAATTCCAGGCGCGCGACCCGCGCGCCGTGCATTCGTTTGACCTTGCGTGGGCGGCTCCTTAGGTTCCGGGCGACCGAAATTAACGGAAGGACGATACTGTGTGCGGCATTTGCGGCGAGATAACTTTTGACGGAAGCCCGGCGAATGTCGATGCAGTGGCGACCATGGCCGACTGCATGGCGCGCCGCGGACCGGACAGCGCCGGTATCGTCGCTCGCGGCGACTGGGCCTTCGGCCACCGGCGGCTCCGGATCATCGACCTGAGCGAGGCCGGCGCGCAGCCTTTCGTGGATACGCACCTCGGGCTGACCATCGCGTTCAACGGCTGCATCTACAATTACCCCGAATTGCGCGAGGAACTGGAGGGGAAGGGACACAGCTTCGCCTCCCACTCCGACACCGAGGTGATCCTGAAGGCCTGGGCCGAGTGGGGCCCGGAGGCGGTTGCGAAGTTCAATGGCATGTTCGCTTTTGCCATCCGTGAGCGGGAGACCGGGCGGACCGTCTTCGTGCGGGACCGCTTCGGGATCAAGCCGCTCTACTATTCCGAGACGGGAAAGGGCCTGCGCTTCGCCTCCGCCCTGCCGGCGCTGGTACGGGCGGGTGGCATTGACACCTCGATCGACCGGGTGGCGCTGCACCACTACATGACGTGGCACGCGGTCGTTCCGGCACCCCGGACGATCCTCGCCGGTGTGCGCAAACTGCCCCCCGCGACGATCCGCATTCTGAACGCGGACGGCTCCGTTGCCTCCGAACAGACCTACTGGACGCCCACCTTCGACCGCAGCCCGGAGGACGCGGCCCGCAGTGCGGAGGACTGGGAGGAGATCTTGCTGGACGGCCTGCGCGCCTCCGTCCGGCGCCGCATGGTGGCCGACGTGCCGGTTGGTGTGCTCCTGTCGGGCGGCGTGGACAGCTCGCTGATCGTCGGGCTGCTGGCCGAGGAGGGCCAGAAAGATCTGGCGACCTATTCCATCGGCTTCGAGGAGGCGCACGGCGAGAAAGGGGACGAGTTCAAGTACTCCGACCTGATCGCGAACCACTACGGCACGAAGCACCATCAGATCTTCATCCCGTCCGAGGAGATGCAGGAGAACCTGCCGCACGCCATCGCGGCCATGTCGGAACCGATGGTCTCCTACGACAACATCGGTTTTTACCTGCTCTCCCGCGAAGTGGCGAAGACGATCAAGGTCGTTCAGTCCGGGCAGGGCGCTGACGAAGTGTTCGGGGGCTATCACTGGTACCCGCCGCTGGCCGACGCCAACGACCCGGTGGCGGCCTATGCCGATGCCTTCTTCGACCGCACCCATGCGCGGCTCGCTGAACATCTGGCGCCGGAGTACATGGTGGACAAGGACGAGAGCCTTGCCTTCGTCCGCGAGCACTTCGCCCGCCCCGGCGCGGACGACCCGGTGGACAAGGCGCTCCGGCAGGACACGAACGTCATGCTGGTCGACGACCCTGTGAAGCGGGTCGACAACATGACCATGGCCTGGGGGCTGGAAGCGCGGGTACCGTTCCTCGACCACGAACTTGTGGAACTGGCCGGGCGCATCCCGGCGGAGCACAAGCTGGCCGATGGCGGAAAGGGCATCCTGAAGCGGACGGCGCGGCGGGTGATCCCGAGCGAAGTGATCGACCGGCCCAAGGGCTATTTCCCGGTGCCCGCGTTGAAATACATCGAAGGCCCGTATCTGGAGATGGTGCGCAACACGCTGACCAACGAGTCCGCCCGGGCGCGCGGGATCTTCCGGCCAGAGTACCTGGAGACGCTCTTCGCCAACCCGAAGGACCACATCACCCGGCTCCGCGGCTCCGAGTTGTGGCAGGTCGCGATGCTGGAGCTGTGGCTGCAGGCACAGGGGATCGAGGGATGACCGACATGACCGAGCCGCAGCCCGGCACGGACGACGACCGGCCGACGCCCAATGCCAGCATCGACTGCGGCTGGGGGCGGCTGATCTTCGGCGACACGTTCGATGACCCAAAGGCGCTGGCCAAAACGCTGTCGGCCGAGCGGCACTCCCGCCGGGACATCGCGTTCTACGTCCGCGACCCGCAGGTCGTTCTGGCCGAGGCGCCGCAGGAACTGTTTCTCGATCCCTCCATCTCCTATCGGCTCGACCTGGAGCAGTTCGAGCCGCCGAATTCCAAGCTGGTGGGGGTTTCCATCCGGCGCCTGACCACCGAGCGGGATGCCGAGGCGATCAACACGATCTACGCCGCGCACGGCATGGTCGAGGTCGTGCCGCACTTCTTCTGGAACAACCGGGACGCGCGGGCGATCACCGTTCTGGTCGCGGAAGAGGACGAGACCGGCGCGATCCTCGGTACGGTCATGGGGGTCGATCACAAGCTGGCCTGTAACGATCCGGAGCATGGCACGTCGCTCTGGTGCCTGGCCGTCTCCCCGCATGCGCGCTATCCCGGCATCGGCAAGGCGCTGGTGCTGCGGCTGGCGGAGGAGTTCAAGTCGCGCGGCGGCCGGACGATGGACTTGTCGGTGCTGCACGGCAATACCGAGGCGATGGCGCTCTACGACAAGCTGGGTTTCGAGCGCTTCCAGGCCTTCACCATCAAGCGCAAGAATCCGATCAACGAGCCGCTCTTCGTCGGCGGGACGGAGGCGGAGGGGCTGAACCCCTATGCCCAGATCATCGTCAAGGAAGCGCGGCGCCGGGGTATCTTCGTGGACGTGATCGATGCCGAGGCGGGGCTGTTCGAGCTGCAAATGGGCGGCCGGCGGATCAAGTGCCGCGAAGCCCTGAGCGAATTGACCAACGCGGTGGCGATGTCGATCTGCGACGACAAACGGGTGACGCGCCGCATCGTTGCGGCGGCCGGCGTCAAGACCGCCGAACAGTGCGAGGGCGAGAGCTCTGAGGACCGCGCCGCCTTCCTCGAGACGCACGGCGCGGTGGTTGTCAAACCGGCGCGCGGCGAGATGGGCGACGGCGTGTCGGTCGATCTGCGCACCGCGGATGAAGTGGAGGCGGGCGTCAAGCGCGCGCAGGAGATCTCGTCGGACGTGATCGTCGAGAGTTATATGGAGGGGGAGGACCTGCGGCTCGTCGTGATCGACTACAAGGTCGTGGCCTCCGCCATCCGGCGTCGCCCCTCCATTGCCGGGGACGGCATCCACACCGCGCTGCAACTGATCGAGGCGCAGAGCCGCCGTCGCGCCGCGCAAACCGGTGGCGAGAGCCGCATCCCGCTCGATGCGGAAACCGAGCGGTGCCTGCTGGGCGCGGGTTTTTCCTATGAGGATGTACTGCCAGAGGGCACCGAAGTGACCGTCCGGAAGACGGCCAACCTGCACACCGGCGGTACGATCGTGGACGTGACGGACGTCACCCATCCCAAGTTGATCGAGGCGGCCGTCGCATGTGCGCGGGCAATCAACATCCCGGTGACGGGGATCGACTTCATCGTCCGCAGCCCGATGAAGCCGGACTACATCTTCATCGAGGCGAACGAGCGGCCGGGACTGGCCAACCATGAGCCGCAGCCCACCGCGCAGCGGTTCATCGACCTGCTCTTTCCGATGACCGTCGCGATCGAGGCCTCTCGCGTGGGGGCCAAAGACGGGGCGGCGTAACGGCCATTCGCGGGCCGGGCGTCATGTCCGTGTCACCGACGTCGGGTTCAATGTCGCGGAAATTGAAACGGAGTCGAGACAATGGGCATCTCAGTCCCGAGGACCCGCCACGCCACTGCGCTCGGCGCCATTCTGGTCTTGTGCTGCGGGGCGGCACAAGCGGATGACACAGCGCAGGGCGAGTCCATCTACCGCGACAACTGCATCGACTGCCACATGGAGCACGCGGAGGGTGACGGCATGGCGCCCGACATCCGTGGCGTCCCCCGCAACAGCCTCCGCCGGGCCATGGGCGGCTTCGACGCCATGCCGGAGTTCGAGTTGTCCAAGGGAGACGTCGCGGAGTTGCTGAGCTACCTCCATAGCCTCAAGGACTAATCCCCGTCCGCAGCGCTGAAGCCGGTGTCCACGCCCAGGTTGGGGCCCACGTCCTTCGCCACCTCCAGTTGCAGGTACCGGATCTTGGTTTGTAAGGCCTCAACCCTGGCGCGCCCGTCAGGCTCCGTCACCGCCTCCGCCAATGGGTCACCGATCTCGGCCTGCCGGTTCAGAGCCTGTGCAAAGACTGTGAGAATCCAGGCGCGGTCGGTTTCCCGCAGGTCGCCTGCGAAACCGGTCTCGATCAGTTCCGCGAGCCCAGCCAGTTGCGCGGCCACGATTTCGTCACTCAGTCCGGACCGCCACGCCTCCGTCCGCCGCGGGTAGCTCCGCCCTCCCGTGCCCAGCGGCCGGCCGAGTCGGGCCTCGGCGACGCGTGTCAGGCCGAAGTCGACGGCGGTGTAGAGCGTCGCGGTGAATTCGCCCGGCGACAGGTAAACCGGATTCTCCGGCCCGGCGGCGCGCGCGATGTCAGCCCAGCCGTTCGGCGCGAACCACGCGTCGTGGAGGTCCTGCGCCAGTCCGCTGAGGAAGCCGGAGATGCCCACGATTGCCGGGCAGGGCTCCAGGTCGGTGTACAGCAACCGTTCGAGCGCCGGCAGTCCCTGAGCGGCGGCTGACATGGCCGCGACCGTCTCTGGATCGCGTTGCGCGTCGGGAGGCAGGGCGAGCAATGCGTCCAGCCCGCGGCCGACGAAATCTTTCTTGTCCGGCCAGAAGTTGACGGTCAACGCCGCTCCGAGCTGCTCGACTGGTCCGAATTGGTAGCTGTCCAGCGGCGCCCAGGTCAACCAGGCCCGCCGGAGGGCCGCTTTCACGTCGTCTTCGGTCCGGGAGCCGTCACAGACCCCAGCCGCGGTAACGGCCAACTCGGCAGTCGCGTCGCGAAAGGCACCGAACTGGCGGTCCAACACCTCCAGAGATCGGCGGCGTAGGGCGGCGTGATCCACCTCGCCACGACCGGGGGGCCAGTAGGGCAGGCCAAGGTCCTCATTGACTGCCTTGGTTCGCCCGCTTCCCCCGTGAGCCGCGGGTGTCACGACGAGCACGGCCGACAGAATGGCAGCGGAAAAGACAACGGCGCGGGAACGGATCATCGGGAGTCACTCCAGAAAGCTCTTTCAAGGAAGATTGCCGCCGCCGTTACCGGAGGTGTCGTCGTCTCATCCCCGACGCCGCCCCGTCTTCTCGTTGTGAAAATACCCCGGGGGGTCCGGGGGGCAGCGCCCCCCGGCCGGTCGGACCGGCACGCCGGTCCGAAACCTCGACCAGCAACCGACGGCGGCACGATACGGGGAGGCGTTTGCCGCCTCCCCCAGTTCTACGCGAAACGGCCCGAAATCAGCTCTGGCTGTTGCGGGTCCAGACCCACAGGGCGTTGTTTTCGTGGTTGCCACTGTCCTCGCCGATCACGACCTGGCCGTTCGCGCGAACGAGGATGTTGTCCGGATTGGCAATCGAGTCGAGCGGGCAGGCGTTCAGTTCGGCGTCCGCGTTGAACCCAGAGCCCGCGACCACCGGCACCATGGCCGAGACGTCGTAGCTGGCGTCGAGTTCCATCTCGTAGACCACGCCGCACTGGTTCTCGGCCACGTCGATGTCGCCTTCGCCATCCGACATAGTTTTTGATACCTCGGACATGGCCATGTACATGTACGGAACCGAGCCATCCTTGGCACCGTCGTAGTTGATGTTCACGCCTTCCATCTTGCGGAATTCGCCGGTCGCGCCCTTGGCGACGGCGGCACGACGGGATTCCAGGAACGCGACGCGGTTGTCAGCGGCCTCGCCGGCGGCCCAAGCGGCGACCTCCTCGTCGGAGATGTAATTGGTCTCTCCGGCGACGTGATCCTCGATGCCGATACCGTCGTAGTCCGTGATCCATTCGGCAATTTCGGCGTCGGTTCCGTGGGCCAACTCCACCCATTCGATGCCGAAGGGCGTTTCACCGGCAGCAGCGCCCGCCGCGCCCTGCTGGGTGATCTTGGCGGCGTAAAGCGTGCCGGCGGAAAGGTCACCCGCAGTGTCCGCGATGAACTTGAAGAACACAACGCCCGTGCCGTCGTCCGACAGGTAGACGGTCTTGTTGTCCGGCATCACGACCGAATTCTCGTGGCTGAACCGCCCCATGGCGAAATGCTTCACCGGCGTGGTGGCGCCGGCCGGATCAGTGATCTCGATAATGTAGCCATAGTCGTACGGGTTCGGATAGGTCCCCTCACCGAGGTAGGAGGCGAGCATCTGGGTGTCCTCGATGTACTTGTACTCGGGGTTGTTCCAGTCGACCGTGTCGTCGAAGTAGAGCTCCTCCGACGTCAGCGGCGTGCCCCATGGCGACAGCGTTCCGAAGCAGTTCACCCAGGTGCCGTCGACGTCGGAAAAGTCGATCATTTTCAGGTCCGACGTGTCCACGGACCAGCTGCCGTCCTCGGCGCGGGCAATCTTGGCGCGGGACATGCCGCCGGGGCGGTTCTCCCAGTTGGTGAAGAGGTAGCCCTCGCTGTCGCCGGTCGGCACGAAGGCGTTGAAGTCCGGGTCGTTGGAAACGAGCAGCTCTTCACCGCCGATCGACGTGATGACGCCGACGATCCCCTCATCGCCTTCCTGCAACAGGATCTGGTAGTCGCCCAGCGACGAGCGGATCACCGATTTCTCATCGCCCTCGGCCGGCATCATCTCCGTGGCGCTCCAGTCGGCATTCGCGACCACCCCGACGGTCGCCTTCGCGAACTCGGTGGGGAGCTCATCGCTCGGATGCTGGGCGTTGAAGAAGAGGTCCGGGCCAACTTCGAAAAGGCCGGTGATCTCGGCGTCGAGCGGAACGGTGGCGATACGCTGGATGGACTGAGCGCAGGCCGGCGCCGCAAGCACGGTGGTACCCAGCAGGGCGACGGCAATGGATCTCGTATGGGTCATGTGGAATGCATCCTTGGTGTGAACCTGGGCGGGCCGATTCCCGCGGCCCCGGAGGCATATGACCCGCCAAGCGTGACACTGGCGTAACACCGCGCCGGCCACCCGACGGTTGCGCGGTGCAGGATCGGATCATTGAAAGGCGGGACGGGCAGTCAAGCTGACGTTCCGAAAGGCATCGGCACTCTGCGGAGCTCATCGACGGACGGCCCCGCCGCGAGGCGTTCAGACGCCGAGGACGATCACCGCCAGCGTCAGGCTGCCGATCCGATGCCCATCGCGGCGGCACGAATGGCGCGGATGTTCTCGCCATAGATCGCAGCCGCGTCGACAGACCCGCCCCGAAACACCGCGGAGCCCGCCACCAGCACGTCGGCCCCGGCCTGCGCGACCAGCGGCGCGGTGGTCGTGTCCACTCCGCCGTCGACCTGAATGTGGATCGGCCGGTCGCCGATCATCTGCCGCAGCCGCCGGATCTTGTCCACTTGCGAGCGGATGAACGTCTGCCCGCCGAAGCCCGGGTTGACCGTCATCACCAGCACCATGTCCGTGAGGTCCAGCAGATGCGCCACCGCGTCGAGCCCCGTCCCGGGGTTCAGCGCCAACCCCGCCTTCATCCCCGCGCCCCGGATCGCCTGCAAGGTGCGGTGGATGTGCGGGCCCGCCTCGATATGCGCCGTCAGCATGTCCGCGCCCGCATCCGCGTAGGCGCCGATGTACGGCTCGACTGGCGAGATCATCAGGTGCACATCCATGAAGGTAGTCACATGCCGCCGGAACGCCTTCACCGCGGGCGGGCCAAAGGTGAGGTTGGGCACGAAATGCCCATCCATCACGTCCACATGCACCCAGTCGGCGCCCTCCGCCTCGATGGCGCGGATCTCCTGCCCGAAGTTGGCGAAATCCGCCGACAGGATCGAGGGCGCGATCTTGATGGACCGATCAAAACTCATGGCGTCTCTCCCTGCTGGCGGGGCCGGTCCACGTCGAGCCCGCCGCGAAAGACGCGGCTGGCGCGGATGTCTGGCTCTTGGATCGTGCTCAGCGCCTCGGCCGTCAATGGTCCGCTGCTTTCGGAGAACAGCCTGTTCGCCTGCCTGAGACGGGCACGGTCCAGCGCGTTGCGCAGCGAACGGGCGTTGGCGAAATGCGGCTGCTTGCGGCGCAGCTCGACGTACTCTGCCAGCGCCGCCTTCGCGCCGTCGTCGAGGCGATAGCTCTGAGCCGCCATCATCTGCTCCGCAATCCGCATCAACTCGCCGTCGCTGTAGTCCGGAAACTCGATGTGGTGCGCGATCCGCGAGCGGAACCCCGGGTTCGCGGCAAAGAACGTATCCATCCGGTCGGCATAGCCCGCCATAATGACCACCAGGTCGTCGCGATTGTTCTCCATCACCTGCAGCAGGATCTCGATCGCCTCCTGGCCGTAGTCGCGCTCGTTGTCGGGCTTGTAGAGGTAATAGGCCTCGTCGATGAAGAGCACGCCCCCCATCGCCTTCTTCAGCACCTCCCTGGTCTTGGGCGCCGTATGCCCGATGTACTGGCCCACGAGGTCATCGCGTGTCACGCTCACCAAATGCCCCTTGCGCACATACCCGAGCCGGTGCAGCAGCCCCGCCATCTTCTGCGCGACCGTCGTCTTTCCGGTGCCGGGGTTGCCGGTGAAGGACATGTGCAGCGTCGGCGTTTCCTGCACGAGCCCCAGGTCGCGCCGCGCCCGATCCACCAACAGCAGCGCCGCCGTCTCGCGAATCCGTGTCTTAACCGGCTCCAGGCCAATCAACTCCGCGTCGAGCTCCCGCAGCACCTCCGCCACGCCGGAGGCTTCGTACCGGGCCGCCAGATCGACCGTTGCCGGAGGTATCGTCGTCGTATCATCCATGCCGCCGCCCCTTGTTCTCGTTGTGAAAATACCCCGGGGGGTCCGGGGGGCAGCGCCCCCCGGCCGGTCGGACCGGCCACGCCGGTCCGAAACCTGTTACCGCCGCACGTCCCAGGCGTATTTCTGGGTCCGCCCCTCGAAATCTGTTCGCTGCATGTGGATCGTCGGCTCCTCCGACGGCCGATTGACGATGAAGGACATCTTGACGGACTCCACACCCCGCGTGTCGTCGAAGGCGTTCAGCCGGATATAGGCGTCGGGATGCGCCGCGCGGCATGCGTCGAGCTCCATCATCACGCCCTTGGCGTCGCGCAGGTCGAACATCGGGTTGCCCCACATGTCCCAATAGGTGTTCCGGGGGTGTGGGTCGTCGGTGTATTCCACCCCGATCGCCCAGCCGTTCTCGAGGCAATACTCCACCTGCGCGGTGATCTGGGCGTCGCTCAGGTCGGGCAGGAACGAAAAGCAACCTTGTGTGATACGCATCGTGTCTCTCCTCACATTGCCGGCGTTGCGGTCGGCACGAAGTCCGACGTGTCCGTCGGCGTATAGTTGAAGGTGATGTTGCCCCAGGTCTCGAGCGCGGCTTCCAGCGGCTTGCACCACTTGGCGGCCTCCCTCAGGATCTCCGGGCCCTCGTTCCGGATGTCGCGGCCCTCGTTGCGGGCCAGCACCATCGCCTCCAGTGCCACGCGGTTGGCGGTGGCGCCCGCCTGGATACCCATTGGGTGGCCGATGGTGCCGCCGCCGAACTGGAGCACCACGTCATCCCCGAAGAGGTCGATGAGCTGGTGCATCTGCCCCGCGTGGATGCCGCCCGAGGCGACGGGCATCACCTTCTTGATGTCCCCCCAGTCCTGCTCGAAGAAGATGCCGCGCGGCAGGTCCACCTCGTTGCGGGTCTCCCGGCAGACGTTGTAGTAGCCCTGCACCGTGAGCGGATCGCCCTCCAGCTTGCCCACGGCGGTGCCGCAGTGGAGGTGGTCCACGCCGGCAAGGCGCAGCCACTTCGCGATCACCCGGAAACTGATTCCGTGGCTCTTCTGGCGGGTGTAGGTGCCGTGGCCTGCCCGGTGCATGTGCAGGATCATGTCGTTCTGGCGGCACCATTCGGAGATGGACTGGATCGCCGTCCAGCCGATGATCAGATCCACCATCACGATGACCGAACCGAGTTGCTTGGCGAACTCCGCACGGCGGTACATCTCCTCCATCGTGCCAGCGGTGATGTTGAGGTAGTGCCCCTTGACCTCGCCGGTCACGGCAGTGGCGTGGTTGACGGCCTCCATGCAATAGAGGAACCGGTCGCGCCAGTGCATGAAGGGCTGCGAGTTGATGTTCTCGTCGTCCTTCATGAAATCCAGGCCGCCCTTGAGCCCCTCGTAGACGACGCGACCGTAGTTCTTGCCGGAAAGGCCGAGCTTGGGCTTGGTGGTGGCGCCCAGCAGCGGCTTGCCGAACTTGTCGAGCCGCTCACGCTCCACGATCAGCCCGGTGGGCGGGCCCTTGTAGGTTTTCACGTAGGCGACCGGGAAGCGCATGTCTTCCAGCCGGGCGGCCTTCAGCGGCTTGAAGCTGAAAACGTTGCCGATGATCGATGCCGTGAGGTTGGCGATGGAGCCTTCCTCGAACAGGATCAGGTCGTAGGCGACGTAGCAGAAGTACTGCCCCGGCGTGCCCGGCACGGGCTCCACTTTGTAGGCCTTCGCGCGATAGCTGTCGCAGGCGGTCAGCCGGTCCGTCCAGACCACGGTCCAGGTCGCGGTGGAGCTTTCGCCGGCGACGGCGGCGGCAGCCTCGATCGGGTCCACGCCCTCCTGAGGGGTGATGCGGAAGAGGGCCAGGACGTCCGTGTCCTTCGGCTCGTAGTCGCCGTCCCAGTAGCCCATCTGGGCGTATTTCAGGACGCCGGCGGCATAGCGCTTCTTCTTGTCCGTGATTTCCTGCGGGTTGCTCAGTTCGTTCATGGTTGTCCTCCCAGAATGTCAGGCAGCGGCGGCCGCGTCGGTGATGGGGTCCAGCACCCCGGCGGCGTAGCGCGCGGCCATTTCGTCCATCGGCATCACGCGGATCCGGCTGGCGTTACCGACGGTGCCGAAGCGTTCGAAGCGGTCGCGGCAGAGCGCTTCCAGTTCGGCCATCGCCGGGATCAGGAACTTGCGCGGGTCGAATTCCTTCGGGTTTTCCTGCGCGACCCTGCGAAACTGACCGGTCATGGCCATCCGGCAATCGGTGTCGATGTTGACCTTGCGAACCCCGTGGCGGATGCCGCGCTCGATCTCCTCGACCGGCACGCCCCAGGTCTGGGGCATCTCGCCGCCATTGGCATTGATCAGGTCCTGCAGCGGCTGCGGCACGGACGACGAGCCGTGCATCACCAGGTGCGTGTTCGGCAGGGTGTGGTGGATGGCCTCGATCACGTTCATCGCCAGGATGTCGCCGTCCGGCTGGCGGGTGAACTTGTAGGCGCCGTGGCTGGTGCCGCAGGCAATCGCGAGCGCGTCGCATTTCGTCCGCATGACGAAGTCGACAGCCTGGTCGGGGTCGGTCAGAAGCTGGTCGTGATCGAGCTTGCCTTCCGCGCCGGAGCCGTCCTCCGCCGCGGCTTCCCCGGTTTCCAGCGAGCCGAGCACGCCCAGCTCGCCCTCCACCGAAGCGCCCACGGCATGGGCGGCCTCGGCGACCTTGGCGGTGATGGCGACGTTGTAATCGTAGCTTGCCGGCGTCTTCATGTCCGCCTCCAACGAGCCGTCCATCATGACGGAGGTGAAGCCGTGGCGGATCGCGGAAAGGCAGGTTGCCTCGTTGTTGCCGTGGTCCTGGTGCAGGCAGATCGGGATCGCGGGATACATCTCGGAGAGCGCCTGCACCATCCGGCGCAGCATGATGTCCCCGGCATAGCTCCGGGCACCACGGCTGGCCTGCAGGATCACGGGCGCATCCACGGTGTCGGCCGCCTTCAGGATCGCCAGACCCTGCTCCATGTTGTTGATGTTGAAAGCCGGGACGCCGTAGCCATGCTCCGCGGCGTCGTCCAGCAGTTGTCGCAATGTGATGAGTGCCATGTGATCCTCCCTGTAAATGCTGTCAGTCGGTGTGCTGCGCGGCGGCGAGGCGTCGGGCGGCGTCGGCGACGGCCTCCGGCGTGATCCCGAAAGTGCGATAGAGCGCGGCGGCGGGTGCCGAGGCACCGAAGCCGGTCATGCCCACGAAGCCGTCGGATCGTTCCAGAAACAGCTCCCAACCCTGGCGGACGGCGGCCTCCACGCCGACGCGGGGCGCGGTGCCGCGCACGTTTAGCCGATAGGTGGCCGGTTGGTGGGCAAAGAGCTCGAAGCTCGGGGCGGAGACCACCGCAGCGCGCAAGCCATCTTCGGCAAGCACGTCGGCCGCCTTGAGCGCGATCTCCACTTCCGAGCCAGTAGCGATCAGCGTCACGTCGCGGCCCCCGTTTGCCTCGCGCAGAACATAGGCGCCGCGCGCCACCATGTTGGACTCTGTATGGGCGGTGCGCAGGGTGGGGAGGGCCTGCCGCGATAGGCAGAGTGCGGTGGGCGTCCTTTGCGAGGTTGTCGCGATCTCCCAGGCTTCCGCCGCTTCCACCGCATCCGCCGGGCGGATGACCGTGAGGTTCGGCATGGCGCGGAGCGAGGCGATGGTCTCAACCGGCTGATGGGTCGGCCCGTCCTCACCCAGCCCGATTGAATCGTGGGTGAAAACGTAAGTGACGGGCTGGTCCATCAGCGCGGACAGGCGGATCGCCGGGCGGCAGTAGTCGGCGAAGACGAGAAAGGTGCCGCCGTAAGGCCGCAGACCGCCATGCAGCGAAATGCCGTTCATCGCAGCGGCCATGGCATGTTCGCGAACGCCGTAGTGGATGTAGTCGCCCGAAAAGTCGTCGCGCGTGACCGGCGTCATGCCCTTCGTCTTCGTGTTGTTCGAGCCGGTCAGGTCCGCCGAGCCGCCGACCGAGTTGGGCAGGGTGGCATTGACCACCTCGAGTGCCATCTGGGACGACTGACGCGTCGCCACCTTGGGCGCTTCGGCGGACAGGCGTTGCTTGTGCGCGCAGATGGCCTCGCGAAGTGCGGCGGCGTCCACTGGCGCCAGATTGGTCCGGAATGCGTCCTTGCGGTCGGAGGCGTCCAGCCGTGCGGCCCAGGCGGAGCGGGCCTGCGCACCGCGTTCGGCGATCCCCCGCCAGCTCTGCCGGATGTCGTCGGGAATCTCGAACGGCGCGTGTGGCCAACCGAGAGCCGCGCGGGTGGCGGCGACCTCCTCGTCTCCCAAGGGCGCACCGTGGGTGTGGTGCGTCCCCTGCTTGGTGGGCGCGCCAAAGCCGATGATGGTCTTGCAGGCGATCAGGGACGGGCGCGCATCGTTCCGGGCGGCCTCGATGGCGGCGGCAATGGCCGCTTTGTCGTGCCCGTCCACCCCCTGCACGTGCCAGCCGGCGGCTGCGAAACGGGCCCGCTGGTCGGTCGACGTGGAGAGGTCGGTTGCCCCATCGATCGTGATCGCATTGTCGTCCCAGAGGACGATCAGCCGGCCAAGGCCGAGGTGCCCGGCAAGGTCGATGGCTTCGTGGCTGATGCCTTCCATCAGGCAACCGTCACCGGCGATCACATAGGTGTAGTGGTCCACCAGGTCGTCGCCGAAGCGGGCGTTCATCATGCGCTCGGCCAATGCCATGCCGACGGCGGTGGCGATCCCTTGCCCAAGCGGCCCGGTCGTGGTCTCGATCCCCTTGGCGTGGCCGTATTCCGGGTGGCCGGCCGTGCGCGCGCCGAGCTGACGGAACGTGCGGAGTTGGTCCATCCCCATGTCGTCGTAGCCGAGCAGATGATTGATCGCGTAGATCAACATCGAGCCGTGCCCCGCGCTCAGGACGAACCGATCCCGGTCGGGCCATTGAGCGTCGCTCGGGTCAACCTTCATGAAGCGGTTGAAGAGGACCGTGGCCACGTCGGCGAGCCCCATCGGCGCACCCGGATGACCGGAGTTCGCGGCCTGCACCGCGTCCATCGCCAGCACGCGGATTGCATTGGCCATGAGGTCTTCGACCCCTGTCTGGACGGTCTGTTGAACGTTCATCTGCGGTCTCCTCTGGCGCGGCGGGACTCCTGGATGAGGCGGATCACCATGGGCGTGAAGATGAGCTGCATGGCGAGGTCCATCTTGGAGCCGGGGATCACGATGGAATTGGCGCGGGACATCCAGGAGTTCTGGATCATCGACGTTAGGTAGGGGAAATCGATCCCCCGCGGGTTCTTGAACCGGATCACCACGAGGCTCTCGTCGGGCGTCGGAATCCAGCGGGAGATGAAGGGGTTGGAGGTGTCGACGACGGGCACTCGCTGAAAATTCACGTCCGTTTCGGTGAATTGCGGGCAGATGCAGTGCACATAGGCGTGCATCCGGCGCAGGATGGTGTCCGTCACGGCCTCGGTGGAATAGCCGCGGCTGGAGCGGTCCCGGTGGATCTTCTGGATCCATTCGAGATTGATGACCGGCACCACGCCGATCTTGAGATCCGCCAGGACGGACAGGTTGACGTCCTCGTTCACCACCGCGCCATGCAGCCCTTCGTAGAACAGCAGGTCGGCGCCCGGTTCCAGGTCGCGCCAGTCGGTGAACTGGCCCGGCGGGGTGCCGTAAGTTTCGGCCTCAGCCTCGTCATGCACGTAGGTCCGGGTCTTGCCGGTGCCGGTCTCGCCGAAGCTGCGGAACACCTCCTCCAGCTTGTCGAGCGCGTTGGCCTCGTAGGAGAAATGGCTGAACGTGTCGTTGCCGGCGGCCTTATGCGCCTCCATCTCCTCGCGCATCTCGGCGCGGTTGTAGCGGTGGAAAGCGTCGCCCTCGATCATGCTCGCCGTGATGCCCTCGCGGCGGAAGATCTGTTCGAAGGTCGCCTTGACGGTGGTGGTGCCCGCACCGGAGGAGCCGGTCACCGAGATGATCGGGTAGTTCTTGCTCATGTGTGTGTCTTTCTCAGGCGCGGAACAGGCCGCGATTGCCGAACAGCGCGGAAACCTCGTGATCCGGCAGGTCGTGGTAGGCGGCGACCCGGTCGACCTTGACCGTGGTGCCGAAAACGAAGGGCGTCCGCTCGTGCAGGGTGCGGGCGGTGCGCGACATGATCGGGTCGCAGCCGTCGGTCGCCGCCCCGCCGGCCTGTTCCATGAGGAAGGCGATGGGGGCGCATTCGTAGACCGTGCGGAGCCGGCCACGGCCGTAGCCGGGGCGGTCGTCGCCGGGATAGAGGAAGATCCCGCCGCGGCTCATGATCCGGTGGGTTTCAGCCACGAGGGACGCGATCCAGCGCATGTTGAAATTCTTCCCCCGCGGTCCTTCGCTTCCCGCTAGGCAGTCGTCGATGTAGGCCCGCACGGGCTTGGACCAGTGGCGGTAATTGGACGCGTTGATCGCGAATTCGCTGGAACCTTCGGGGATGGTCTTCGTGGCCTCGACGAGCTTGAACGTGTCGGTTTCCGGGTCCAGCAGGTAGGTCTGTACACCGGCGCCGAAGGTCACGATCATTTGGGTCTGCGGCCCATAGATGACGTAGCCGGCCGCGATCTGCTCCCTGGCAGGGCGGAGCAGGCTGGCATATGAATCGCCTTTCGCCTCGTAGATCGAAAAGATCGTGCCGATGGAGACGTTCGCGTCGATATTTGACGATCCGTCCAGCGGATCGATGGCGAGCGCGAAACGGCCGTGCTCGCTCAGCGGCACGATCTCCTCCCGCTCTTCAGAGGCGTACCAGCGCACGCCGGCCGCACCGAGGGCGCTAGCGAACGCGTCGTCCGCCAAAACGTCCAGCGCCTTTTGCGCATCGCCGTCCGTGTTCTCTCCCACCGCGTGCCCGAGCGACTGGCCAAGAGGCCCGCGCCGGATCGTGTAGGAGAGGTTGCGCGCGACTTTCGCCAGCGCCTCGATCGTCGGGCGCAGGGCGTCGGGCACATGCGTGGTCTCGATGGAACTTACCGTCTCCAGCATCGCGGCCTCCCTTCCTGCGATGAACGAACAGGTGTTATATTCCTTGTTTTGAATTATAAGGAAATTTAAAATATAAGAAGAATCCTTCAGAGAAATCTAATGAGTGCGCTCAACGCCCTGACCTTGAAACAGCTTCGCGCCCTGCGGTCCGTCACGGCGCAGCGGTCGATCAGCCGTGCCGCCGAGGAGTTGTCGCTCACGCCGCCCGCCGTTCACAGCCAGCTCAAGGCGCTGGAGGAAGCCCTCGGCTGCAAGATGCTCTACCGCGAAGGGGCCGAGGCGTTCACACCCACAGCCGAGGGCGAGGCGTTGCTCCTGGCGTTCGAGAAGGCCGAGACCAGCTTGGAGCAGGCGATGCTGACCATCGACGCGTTGCGCCGGGGGCAGGCGGGTGTCGTGGTACTCGGCGTCGTGAGCACGGCGAAGTATTTCGCGCCGATGCTGGTGGCGCGGCTGAAACGGAGCCTGCCTGGCGTCGAGGTGATCCTGAAGGTGGGCAATCGCGGCGAGATCCTTGCCGGGCTGAACGACCGCGCCTTCGACCTGACTCTGATGGGCCGCCCGCCGCGGACGCCGCCGGTCATGGCGACGCCGATTGGTGACAACCCGCACGTGCTGGTCGTGCCCCCGGATCATCGCTTGGCGCGGCTCCGGAAGATCGCGCCGGAGGATATCTTCGCGGAGCCCTTCATCACCCGCGAACAGGGGTCTGGCACCCGGGGCTTGACCGAGCAGTATCTGCGCAATCTCGATCTCGGGGAGCCGGACCACTTGCTGGAAATGCCCTCGAACGAGACCATCAAGCAGTCCGTCATTGCGGGGCTGGGGATCTCGATCCTGTCCCAGCACACCGTCGCCGAAGAGCTTCACTCCGGGCGCCTGGTTTCGCCCAAGGCGGACAATCTGCCGATCATCCGCAAGTGGTATGTCATCCATCCCTCCGACCGCCCGCTCACGGGCGCGGCGCGAGAGGTTCGCTGCCATATCCTGTCTTCCATCGACAAGATCTTCGAACACAACCTGTCCTGAAGGGAGAGCAGGCCAGCCCGGTGATCACCGGCGGACGCTACTTGTGGCAGTGGTCAGAAGTATCCCCGTACGAGCGCCTCGGTGGTGAGTGCCCACCCATCGGCGACGACAAAGAACGCCAGCTTGAAGGGCAGCGAGACGAGCGCTGGCGGCACCATCATCATGCCCATGGACATCAGGATCGCTGCCACCACAAGGTCGATGATGAGAAATGGCAGGAAGAGCAGGAAGCCGATCTGGAAGGCCGTGGAAATTTCGCTCAGCATGAACGACGGGATGAGGACCGAAAGCGGCGGGGCGCCGAGATCGAGGCCACTCACCTCCCCGACCTGCCGAAGTGCCGCCATTCTCTCGATTGTCTCCGGGTCGGCCCGGGTGAGCATGAATTCCGAAAACGGCTCCACGATGCGCTCGATGGCGGCTGCCGCGTCGATTTCCTCCTGCATCAGCGGCCTGAGCCCTGTCGTCCAGGCCTCGGTGAAGACCGGATCCATGACATAGTACGTAAGCACCAGGGCAAGCGAGATTATGAGTGTATTCGGCGGCGACTGCTGCAGCCCCGTCGCCTGGCGCAGGATCGAAAGCACTGTGACAATCAGCGGGAAGCAGGTGGCCATCACCAGAAGGCCGGGCGCGAAGCTGATGAATCCGACGAGCAGGAATAGCTGGATACTGGTTGCGGTCAGGGAGTTGCCCTCCCCGAGGGAGAGAACGACCTCTTGCGCCTGTGCCGATCCGGCCAAAAGGGCTGGCGCGAACACGGCCAAGATCGTCGCGGCCCGCCACACGATGCGGGATCGTGTCACGTCAGGCTCTCGCCGTTCTCGATGATCTCCGTAAGCCGCACGGCGAGTTGCCCCTCCCGCGCGCCGCTCTGTTCGATCAACTGCCCGCGCGCGATCAGCCGGTCGCCGACGAAGAGTTCGACAGGGTCCTCGACGCGCCTGTCCAGCGGCAGAACCGCATTGCGCTCCAGCCCGAGCAGTTCGGAAATCCGTGGCCGGGCGTGGCCCACGGAAACGATGACTTCGACCGGAACTTGGGAGAACGCATTGGATCGGTCGGGCGTAGATGCAGTATCAGGCATTGATGGCTTCCTTTTCAGGCGTGCCGCACTCGAAGAAATCGGTCACGGCAGCGGAAATCTCGAGCAGGACACTGTCGAGGTCGACTTTCTCCTCCGTCCTTCCAATCCGGAGGAAGGCCTGCCCGCCGCCGAGGGACACTTCCTCCCGTATGTCCAGAGGGGGGGCCACCTTGCCGGCGACGATCTGGCGGAGCCGCTCCGCGTTTTCCGGAGCGATCACGATCTCCACGGGAACCTCGGCCGCCTCTTGCGAGACCTCCAACACCCGGTCGAGGATCATTTCGCCCAGGGAGGGTTGCAGGGCGGACGGCAGGATCCGCTCGACCATGCCCCGCAGGATAGCTTCCATTTCGGAGAGGATGGCCGCGCGCGCCTCGTGATAGGTGAAGGACATCCGTTGGAGGTTGTCGGCGAGGACCTCGGAGATGTTCGCCTGTTGCGACACGTGGGCGGCCGCGGCGTCGTCCCAACCGGCCTTGTACCCACTGTCGAAGGCCTGCAGCCGCTCTTCCTCCAGACGGGATTCCGGCAACAGCACGACCGCCGATGCGGTGTCTTCAATGTCGAAGCACTCAAGCTTGAGGGGTTGGCCCATCAGGCGTCCTTCCTGTCATCTTCCATCCAGCTCCGCAGTACTTCCACGGTTTCCTGTTGGCGTTCGTTAATAAGGCTCCGAAGCCGCGCGACCGGGTCCACATCCCGGTTTGCAAGGCTCGGCACCTGGTCCGGGCCGTCCTCCTCTCCGAGGTCAAAGGTGTTGACCACCTGCATCGCCGGAACGAACGGCTCGTCGTCGATTTCTCCGGTGAGGGCCGGGAGGTCGGGAAGATCGCTTGTAGGGCTCGGCAGACTGTTCGGCGGCTCGGCATCAATCCGCGACGGGCTCGGCCCACGCGCAAAGATCGGGCGCACCACGAAGAGGCCGAGGATCAGGGCGACCAACGCCAGGCCGCCGATCTGAAGGAGGCTCATCACGTCGAGGCGATCGAACAGGCCGGGAGCCGCGACACTGTCCAGTTCTGGGAGGGTCTGGAACGCCATCGACCGGATGGTGATCTGGTCGCCCCGCGCCTCATCGAAGCCGACGGCGGCGGCGATGAGCGATTTCAGATCCTCGAGCTCCGCTTCCGAGCGCGGCGTGCTCACAGGGACGCCTGCAGCGTCCGTCGTGTTGAGCGCATTGACGAGCACGGCCACGGTGAGGCGCCGAATGCTGCCGGGAACCTTCAAGATCTCGCGCTGGGTCTCGGACACCTCGTAGTTCACCCGTTCCCGGCTTTCGGCGTTTTGACTGGAGGTGTCCGATGCGCTGGCGGCGGCGTCGCCGTCAGGCAGATTGCTGGCGACCGTGACGCCTCCCCCGGCCGACCCGCGGCTGGTATTGCTCCGTTCTTCGGTTTCGGTGCTGATGGCCACGCGTCCGTCGGGGTCGATCCTGCGTTCCGTGATCGATTCGCGTTCGGTGACCGTTTCGAGGCTGACTTCGACAACGGCATTGCCCTGCCCGACATGGGCTTCCAGCAGCCGCTCCACGTTCCGCTTCAGAGCCGCAGCCTTGCGACCGTCCTCGATCGGCTGTTGGGATTCGGAACCCACAACGATGCCGCTGTCGCTGTCGATCACGGTGACGTCGCCGGACCGCATTCCCGATACGGCCGACGCGACGAGGAATCGGTAGGCCCGCGCCTGTGAGTCAGTGATTCCGCCAACGGCACTGACCGACACCGATGCCGACATTTCGCGCTCCGACCGAAAGCCATGGGAGGGGGCTGCGGAAATATGGATCCGCGCAGTGCGGACCTGCTGGCTTGCCATGATGGTCCGGGCAAGTTCGCCTTCCTTGGCGCGCCAATACGTGGCGTCGAACATCTGCGAGGTGGTGCCGAAGCCGTTCAGGTTGTCTAGAAGCTCGTATCCGGCGCTGCCATTGGACGGCAGCGACTGGCTGGCGAGTTGCATCCGGATCTCGTCCCGCTGGGCCGCGTCGACATAGATTGCCTTCCCCCGCACATCATACGCGACACCGCGTTGCTCGAGCGCGGTCACGACCTCCCCGGCCGCCGCGTCCTCCAGCCCGGCGTAAAGCAGGTCCATCGGGCGCGCAGTGGCGAATCTCGAAAGCGCAAGGACGGCGGCGAACATGGCAAGCGCGGCGGCGACGACCACGATTCGCTTGCGTACGTCCAGTCGGGACCAGGTAGCGAGAACATTCTGCACGCGACAATCTCCAATCGGCGGGTCTTCTGCCCGTCGGCGCATCTTTGGAAGATCTCGCTTAACAATCGGTTAGCCGTTGTCATCGTATCCAGTGCCTCGCGGACCACACGGGAGACCGACATGGCAGACGTCCAGGCTGCGGAAGCGCCACCGGAAAAAACGCGCAAGGGCCTCATGCCCATTCTGATCGGGATCGTCCTCGCGTCGGTGCTCGGTGGCGCAGGATTCATGGCAACCTATTCGGGGCTGCTGGATACCGGGGGCTCGGACGAGGCGCACTCTGCCCACGGGACGGATCAACTGGATACGGCCTTCGTCCCGATGGACCCCGTTGTCATCTCCCTCGGACGGTCGGAGGGGGTGGGGCATCACCTGCGGTTCCAGGCCAACCTCGAGGTCGCGCCCGGGGAGGAGGGGACAGTCGAAGCCCTGATGCCGCGCATTCTCGACGTTTTGAACAGCTACCTGCGGGCCGTTGAGGTCGAAGAGATCGAACGTCCGACGGCGCTCATCCGGATCAGGGCGCAGATGTTGCGCCGAATCCAGCTCGTCGTTGGCGGTGATCGCGTGCGCGACCTTCTCATTTCGCAATTCGTGCTAAACTAGGAGCCAACGATGGATCTTTTTGCCGACGTTCTTCTCATCGCGGGCGCCTTCGGGGCCGCGATTTATTGCCTCGTCCTGTCCCGTCGCCTCAACCGCTTCACCAATCTGGAAAATGGCGTCGGAGGTGCGGTCGCAGTCCTGTCCGTCCAAGTCGACGAGATGACAAAGGCGCTGGAGACCGCGCGCTCGACGTCTCAGGCCTCGGCGGAAAAACTGCAGGCGTTGACGAAGCGTGCAGAAGACGCCGCCGACCGAATCGAGCTGATGTTGGCCACGCTGCACGACGTTCCCACCGCGCAGGATCTCATGCCCGAGGCGAGCAAATCGCGTCAGGTGCGTCGGTCGCGCAGAGTGATGACGACGGAGGCGCGGTGATGTCGCGGCGCCGGAAGCGGAGTCGTCGTGCCGGCCGGGGAGCGTCTTCCACCATCGCCCTGCTGCTGCTGCTGTCCGGCCTGGTGCGTTTGGCGGAGGGCGTCGGGCCTGCCGTGGCGCGCGGCATTGTCAATGCGGATTGGGCACGGGCGGAAGCGGAAGCAGCCATCCCCCAGGTCTGCGACAGCGATTCGGACATTCGCCGGACCCTTCAGATCCTGAAGGACAGGTCGGCCGAACTTGACGCCCGCGAAGCCGAGCTCGCGCAAAGGACGCAGACACTTCGGGTCGCTGAGGAAGAGATCCACCTGAACCTAGCGGCTCTCCAAAAGGCCGAGGCATCCCTTCAGGCGACTTTGGCGCTCGCAGACGGCGCGGCCGAATCGGATATCGACCGCCTTGCCAGCGTGTACCAGAACATGAAGCCCAAGGAGGCCGCAGCGGTTTTCGAGCAAATGGATGCGACCTTCGCGGCGGGCTTCCTGGCCCGCATGAAACCAGTTGCCGCCGCCGCCATCCTGTCCGGGCTTTCATCGGAAAAGGCCTATGCCGCCAGCGTCGTGCTCGCCGGAAGAAACGCCAACGTTCCGACCCAATAGCCCTCAGCCAATCTTAACGCATGCCTGTCAGCTTGCCGGGCGAGAGTCCTGACGTCAGCGGAGCCAGTGAATGATCGGAATCGTCGGAATCATCATCATTTTCGTCATGGTCTTCGGCGGATATATCGCCGCGGGCGGAAAGATGGCGATCATCCTGAAATCGCTGCCCTATGAATTGACCATGATCGGCGGTGCCTCCGTCGGAGCTTTCGTCATTTCCAACGATATCAAGGCGATCAAGCATACCGGGGCGGACATCACGAAGGTTTTCAAAGGGCCGAAGTGGAAGCCCGAAGACTATCGCGACCTTCTATGCCTCCTGTTCGAGTTGATCCGTCTTGCGCGGCAGAATCCTGTCGGGCTTGAGGAGCATATTGAGGCGCCTCGTGAGTCCTCCATCTTTTCGACCTATCAGAAGATTCTCCGCGACGCGGAAGCGGTGGACCTGATCTGCGACACACTGCGATCCGCTTCGATGAACTATGACGATCCGCATCAGGTGGAGGAAGTCCTGGAGAAGAGGATCGAGGCGAATCATGTCCATGCTCTTCATTCGAGCCACGCGCTGCAGACGATGGCCGACGGACTCCCGGCTCTGGGCATCGTGGCGGCGGTGCTGGGCGTCATCAAGACAATGGGCTCGATCGATCAGCCGCCGGAGATTCTTGGTAAGCTCATCGGTGGCGCCCTCGTGGGAACGTTCCTTGGAGTATTCATCGCCTATGGTCTTGTGGGGCCCTTCGCGGCCAAGCTCCGCGATGTCATCGACGAAGACGCCCATTTCTACCAGTTGATCCGGGAAGTTCTGGTCGCCAACCTCCACAGTCACGCGACCAACATCTGCATCGAGGTCGGACGGCAGAACACGCCAAGCCATATCCGCCCGAGTTTCGGAGACCTCGAGGAAGCGTTGAAGGATGTGAAGCAGAGGGACGCGGCATGATCTTCCGTGTCGCAGCAGTCCTTCTGCTCAGTCTTCTTGCAGCGTCCGCGAGCGCGGAAAACGTCCGCGTCCTGTCCGGCGAGCATGACAACTTCTCGAGGCTTGTCATGGTTTTTGGGCGGCCGATCGATTGGACAGAGCGCAAGACGTCGGGGGGATACGAAGTACAGTTCGACAGGTCAGATCTGTCGCCGGATCTTTCCCAGGTCTTCGACCTGATCCCCAAGGATCGGATCCAGTCCGTCGCGTTCGACCAGCCGTCCGGCACTCTGTTGATCGAAAGCCAATGCGCATGTTCGATCGAGGTATTTCGCGCCGGCGCGAACACTGTGGCAATCGACATCACAAGCGATCCGCAAGCGGCCAGCGAAACTGCGCCCCAACCTGACGTCCTGCCTTTCGGCCTGCCGCCTGCCGTCTCGGCAATGGCGCCGATGCCCGAGCGGGCGCCGCATCTCCAGCAACACGATGGTGGGCTGCCGGTGGGAACGCGGGTTACGGATCAGCGGAGGCCCGACAGGCTGACCATCCGCAATGCGATGATCCAGCAACTGGGTCGGGCGGCGAGCCAGGGCCTTGCGGAGATGCGACTGCCGACAGGAAAGGCCCGTCCACGGCAGACGCTGAGCTTGCACGGAGATCCGCAGGCCGAGGCCCGGCATATGGTCACTGAAACCGTGTTCGATCGTGTGAATTTCCAAGGGATCGGGGTCTCCTCACCCCGGTCCAACGGACAATCGTGCCTGGAGTCCACCCTGCTAGAGCCCGAGCAATGGGCCGGTGCCGGCGCGAATATCAGTGACCTCGCCGCGGCCCGGCGGGACCTGCTGGATCAACGTGATCAGCCTGCCAAGATGACTGTCGGGCAAATGGCCCAGGCGTATCTTTCCCTCGGCTTCGGTGCCGAAGCGCTTGCAGTCGTGGAAGAGTTTCCCGGCTTAGTCGATGAAGCTCCCCTTTATCGAACGATTGCCAGCCTTCTTGATCAGGGCGAGCCCATCGGCAACAGCCCCTTCGAAGATCAGGAGAGCTGCGAAGGCGCGAGTGCGGCATGGGCAGTCCTTGCCAGCAGGGATCCCAAAAGCCTGGAGAATATCAACGAGACGGCGGTGCAAAACTGGTTCTTCCGGCTGCCGCCCCTTCCGCGCGCGCAATTGGGGCCGGCGCTGGCGCGAAATCTGCTCGCTGCGGGAGCCGATGACGCAGCGGCCGCGGTGCGGGATGCGACCCGGCGGGCCGGTGAAGCGAAGAGCAGCGAACTGGTCCTGCTGGATGCGACAACGGACGTCGCACCCTCGGAGCGGGATGAGGCGATGGAAACGCTGAACGACGTCGTGGCAAAGAACGGCGAACAATCCCCGCGGGCGTTAAGTGCTTTACTTGCGAACGCCATCCACGAGGGCAGGATCGACCCCAAGCAGGTCGAACTCGCCGAGGCAATGGCTGGCGAAGTGCGAGGCACGGAGATCGGCGCGCACCTGCTGACCCAGGCGAGTATTGCCCGTGCCCATCTGGGCGACTTTCCGGCGGCCCTTGCACATCGCAGGCGCCTAATTGCGGACGGGGTGCCGCCAGGGCCTGCCGATGAACTGCTTTCCGTCATCGTGGACCAGATGATTGTGCTGGAGGACGACGTCGCGCTCCTGCGGTTCGTGCAAGATCCATCGGGCGATCAGCGGCCAGATCTTCTAGAGCCTGAAGTTTTGTATCTCGCCGTGCGCCGTCTGCTGGATCTGGGTCTGCCGAAACTGGCCGGGCGGCTGCTGAAGGTCGATTCCGATCAAAATTCGCCTACTCACCGGCATCTGGCAGCAGGCGTCGCGTTAGGGAACGGGGATTCCTCACTCGCCCTCACGCTCGTCGCGGGCGAGACCGATCCGGCGAGCCTTTCGATCCGGGCGCAGGCATTGGCGCGGCTCGGCGAACATGCGGCTGCGGCGGAAATTCTCGAACGGGAAGGCGACATCCCTGCCGCCGGACGGCAGGCCTGGCTATCTGGCACATCCGGGTTGATTGAAAAGTTCGGCTCCGATGCGGAACGTGCTCTTTGGGAGGTCCGCAAGGGGGCGCCGGACGTCCAATCGCCTGATCCGGAAGCGGGAGCGATCACACTGGAGCAGGCCCGTACCGATATCGCGCACAGCCAAGAAACCCGACAGAGGATAGCGGCGCTTATTGAGTCGTCTCACCTTTCCCAAACTGTCGGAGAGTAACCGGACCGTAACTGATCTGGCGCTAGACCCGACACGGGACGAACCAGAAAGGTGCCCAAATGCCAGGTCAGGAGACCGAATCAATTCATCGGGGCTGGAGAGGTGACGGCACGCGCCTGACCGAAATCGTGGTCTCGGTCGTCCTTGGACTATGGACGCTCTCCGCACAGGCGATGACTCTCGCATCGGACGAAGACGTCTGCCTACGCTGGGCGGAGATCGTTGCGGCAGATAGCGGCGTGCCTGCCGAGGTTATGAAAGCCATCGCAACGCTCGAAAGCGGGCGGAAGATCAACGGATCGGTCCGCCCCTGGCCGTGGACCGTACAGTCACGAGGAAAGGGTCATTGGCTCGACACGTCCCAGTCAGCCGTTGACCTTGTGGACAGCCTCCTTCGGAGCGGGACAGACAATGTCGACGTGGGATGTTTTCAGCTCAACGTGCGATGGCATGGGAAAAACTTCCCGTCGCTCAATGCGATGTTCCGGCCCGAAGACAATGCGCGCTATGCTGCATCTTTCCTGAGGGACCTGTATCGGGAATTCGGCTCCTGGGAGACCGCGGCATCGGCCTACCATTCCCGCACGCCGGAGCTTGCCGCGAAGTACCGCAGTAAACTGAAGCCGATCCTTGCACGGTACGGGGGCAGGGGGAACGAGGCGGTCTCGCCGCAATCCAATCCCGTTCCGGCGGCTGCGGCTGCCCACGTGGTGCCGTTGTTCCCGGCCACGGGCCGGCGAGCCACAGCATCATTGGTTCCGCTTGGTACGGCGCCGGCCGCCACGCCGCTGTTCGGGTTTTTGCAATGAACCCTGTCGCGCTTGGTATGCGGGTCCTGAACCCCACGGTCATGCTGGCCGTCGCCTTGATGGCGGTCATCGTGATGATGGTGCTCCCGATGCCGGCCTGGATCCTCGACATCGGGCTGGCTGCCTCTTTCGCCCTCGCAATCCTGATCTTTACCGTCACGCTTTTCATCGAGCGGCCGCTCGATTTCTCCTCGTTTCCGACGGTGCTCCTCGCCTCCCTGATGCTGCGGCTGTCGCTCAACGTGTCGTCGACCAAGCTCATCATTGGCCAAGGCCACACGGGGACCTCGGCTGCCGGCAACGTCATTCAGGGCTTTGCGATGTTTGTCATGGGCGGCAGCGTTTTCCTTGGGCTGGTCGTCTTCTGCGTGCTGCTGATCGTGAACTTCATCGTCATCAACAAGGGCGCGACCCGTATGGCGGAGGTGGGCGCGCGTTTTGCGCTCGACGGCATGCCAGGCAAGCAGCTCGCAATCGATAGCGATATGTCGGCCGGCGCGATCGACCACAAGGAAGCCAAGGCGCGGCGTGAGCGCGAGCAGGCCGAGACAACGTTTTTCGGCTCCCTCGACGGGGCGTCGAAATTCGTGAAGGGCGACGCGATCGCCGGCCTGCTCATCACCATGATGAACCTCGTGATGGGCTTGGCGATGGGAGTCCTGATCCATGGCATGCCGATCGGTCAGGCCTTGGAGACATACGCGATCCTGACCGTGGGCGATGGTCTCGTCTCCCAAATTCCGGCGGTCATCATCTCCGTGGCCTCCGCCCTTTTGCTTGCCCGTGGGGGAGACCGGGGCGCGGTCGATCTGGCGCTTTTCTCGCAATTGGGCAAGCATCCCCCCGCGCTTCTGACAGTGGGCGGGCTGATGCTGCTCTTCGCAGTGGTTCCGGGTTTCCCGTTCCTGCCGTTCGCGTGCGGCGCGCTTGCCCTGTCTGGTCTGGGACTGCGGGGGATGCGAAATGCGTCCCGGAAGGAGAAGAACGACGAGACGGAGGCATTGGCGGAGGTGCCCTTGCCTCAACAGCGCATCGGCGATGTGTTGGACCTCGACGACATACACCTGGAATTCGCTCCGGATCTTGTCTCGATGGTGCTGGATCCCGCGACCGGACTGGAAGCGCGGATAGGCAACATCCGCAATCACGTTGCGGCGACGTACGGGCTCATCCTTCCGGAGATCCGATTGACCGACAACGCGGGGCTTCCCCAAGGCGTCTACGCGATCCGGATCCATGGCGTGCAACAGGCCAGGGACCGGCTCAAGCCGGGAGAGCTTCTGGCGCTAAAGTCGGGCGATACAGCCGATTTGCCGACGGGCGAGGATGTCTCAGAGCCGGTTTACGGTGCACCGGCCCGCTGGGTTGCGCAGGCGGACCGGGAAGCGGCCGCGCTGGCGGGAACGACCATCGTCGCCCCCGCCGAAGTCCTCGCGACGCATCTGCTGGAAGTAATCAAGCAAAACCTCGCCCGGCTTCTGACGCTCAAGGCGCTCAGGCGCCTTTTGAGCGAACTCACGAACCTGTCGGATGCATCCCGCTCGGAAGCCAATCGCAGACTGATCGACGAGTTGATCCCGGAGCGGGTGCCGATGGACCTGCTTCTGCCGGTTCTGCGCCTGTTGCTCGAGGAGCGGGTATCGATCCGGAATCTGCCCCTCATCCTCGAGGCGGTCGCTGAGGCACGGGGCACATTCGCGGCGCCGGAGGCTATTTGCGAGCACGTGCGGCAAAGGCTTGGTTTCCAGATCGTCTCTGAAATCCGGCGGGACGATGGGACACTTCCACTGATCCAGCTCTCGCCGGAATGGGAGGAGCGTTTTGCCACACACAGGCTGGAAGGGCCTGCCGGGCAAGAGTCTGTTGCCTTGCCGCCGGAAGAGTTCGGCCGTCTCAGCAACGCCATTGCCGAACGCGTCGCGAAAGCCGCGGAGAACGCGACATATCCTGCGCTGATCACCTCAGCCCGGCGCCGGCGATTTCTGTCATCCGTGCTTGCGTCCAAGCGTATGTCCATTCCCGTGATCTCGTACGAGGAAATCAGCCCGGACGAACGACCTGCGATGGTCGGTGTGGTTGCGCGATGATGGTCGACGCCATGCTCTTTGGAGATATCGGGCGCTCGTGGCTTATCATGGGGTTTCTCGTCTTTCTGCGGGTCGGCGGGGCCATGGCCCTTCTGCCGGCATTCGGCGAACAAACCGTGCCGCAACGGGTCCGCCTTGGACTGACCCTCGCCTTCACGATCATCGTGGCACCCACAGTAGACCCGGGCGGCGCCCCCGGGGACCTTCACGCATTCCTACCGCTGCTGGCGACGGAGACCGCCGTGGGGCTGGTATTCGGCCTCGCCATACGGTTGATGATTCATCTGCTCCAGATAACCGCCGCCATGGCCGCGCAGTCGACCTCCCTCGCGCAGATTTTCGGCGGCGCATCCGTCGACCCGCTCCCGGCGTTCGGCCACATTCTGGTGGTCGCGGGGTTGGCGCTGGCGACGGCGACCGGCCTGCACATTCGCGTTGCGGAGGCGCTTATCGGCAGCTACGACGCGTTTCCCGTCGGCTCCGTGCTGGACAGCGCCCAACTTGCCAGCTTCCTGACGGCGCGGGTAAGCGCGATCTTTTCTATGGCGTTCTCCTTCGCGGCGCCATTCGTCGTCGCGGCATTCATCTACAACCTTGCCCTGGGCGCCATTAACAGAGCCATGCCGCAACTCATGGTGGTTATGGTCGGGGCGCCGGCAATTACGGCCGCCGGCCTTGCAATGTTCGCCATCCTGTCCCCGCTCCTCCTGCAGCTTTGGCTCGACGCCTTGGACGGGGTTCTCGCCGATCCATTCGGAGTGGGCCGGTGAGCGGCGGCGACGACAGCGAAAAGCAACATGAGCCGACTCAGAAGAAGCTCGACGACGCGCGGCAAAAGGGCGAAATCCCTCGGTCCAACGATCTCACGTCGGCTGTCGCCTATGCGGGTTTCCTGCTCGTCGCGCTTTCCATGGGGGGGTGGGTATGCCAACGGCTGGCGTCATTTGGGATCGCGGTGCTGCGGCAGATCTCCGAAGTCGGCCCAGGGTCCGGCCAGTTCGCCGGAGGATTGTCCGGTAGACCTTTCGTCGGTCATGTTGGCGCAACGGTGCTGCCGATCGGCTTCGTTCCGGCATTGGCCGTGCTGATCGCATTGGTCGCGCGCCGGGGTTTGGTCTTTGCTCCCGGAAAACTGGCGCCGAAGCTGTCGCGGATTTCTCCCGTTGAAAACGCCAAGAACAAGTTTGGCCGGTCCGGGCTTTTCGAGTTCGCCAAAAGCGCGGTGAAGCTCTTTCTCGTGACATCCGTTTTGGCTTTGTTTTTGAAAGCCCGGTCGACGCAGATTGCTGGCCTCCTGTGGCTCGAGCCGAACGTCATCGCAGCCCAGATGGCACATCTGGCGCTCGAATTTCTATCGATCCTGGTCGTTCTGCTCGCGGTCATCGGCGGCCTCGACCTGCTGTGGCAGAGCATGGACCACAAGCGGCGCAACCGGATGTCCCGCAAGGAGCTACAGGACGAGCAAAAGGACAGCGAAGGCGATCCATACGTGAAGCAGCAGCGCCGGCAGCGCGGCCAGGAGATCGCGTTGAACTCGATGTTGCGCGACGTGGCCGAGAGCACGGTAGTCATTGTCAACCCGGAGCACTACGCCGTCGCTCTGAAATGGTCCCCGAGCTATCCAGGGCCACCGAGTTGCGCGGCCAAGGGTGTGGATGCCGTAGCCGCGCAGATCCGAAAGGCGGCGAACGAGGCTGGCGTTCCGATCCATCGCGACCCGCCGACTGCCCGCACACTTTACGCCACGGTCGAGATCGGGCAGGAGATCCTGCCAGAGCACTATCGCCCGGTGAGCGCCGCTATTCGCTTCGCCGACAGGATGAGACAGCTTGCGCGCAAGAGAGCGCTGGATTGAGCGAGATGACGGAGAACCGAAAGCAAGACTTCGAGAGGTTGAAGGCCGTTACCGAGGTTGCCTGGGCTGCGGCGAGCCAGGGGTTGCGCCGACAGGCCGCACTGGAACGCGCCGCCTCCGCCAAGCTGCAGGATCTGGCGCAGGCGCGTCGCCGGTCGCTGGATGGCCTCGTTGCAGCCGACCAGTCGGATACCGCCATGATTTCCGCCGCGTCAGGCTGGATGATCTGGGCGGAGCGGGAAAGGGAGCGCCTGAACATGGAGTTGGCACGAGCGCGCGCGGCGCTGGCCGGTGAACAGGCAAAGGCCCGGAAAGCGTTCAGCAAGCGGGAAGCGGCTAAGAAGTTGCAAGAAATAGACAAGGAACGCCGACGCCGGCGCCTCGCTGAATAACGGCGCCCCCCAATCGCCGATCTCCGGCTTCGTGTTGCCGCTGGGGAAAAGGACCGCTATTCCACGGTGACCAGCAGGAGAGGCGGACATGGCCAATACAGGACAGGATGCTCAACAGGAGCGCGCTGCTTCGAAACGCGTCGGCACATTACGGGCCCTGTTTCCCTTTCTCGCACCTTACCGCACGTATGTGGTGCTGGCGGGCATCGCGCTCACCGTCACCGCGACGGTTTCCCTGCTGCTGCCGCTGGCTGCGCGCCGCGTGGTCGACGGATTCGGAAGCGGTGCGGTGCACCTTCTGGACCAGTACTTTCTGGCCGCGATCGGCATAGCCGCAGTATTCGCCTTAGGGACCGGCCTGAGGTACTACGTCGTCACGCGGCTGGGTGAACGCGTGGTTGCCGACATCCGCAAGGCGGTGTTCGACCGGATGATCGGCATGAGCCCAGCCTATTACGAGAACATCATGACCGGCGAAGTGATAAGCCGGATCACCACCGACACCACGCTCATTTTGTCGGTGATCGGCTCGTCGGTCAGTTGGTTCCTGCGGAACACGCTGTTGTTTGTTGGCGGGCTGACGATGATGTTCTTCACGTCCGGGAAGCTGACGTTGATGGTTCTGGCCATCGTCCCTCTGGTCATTGTGCCGATTCTGGCCCTTGGACGCAGGCTCAGAGTGCTCAGCCGACAGAACCAGGATTGGATCGCGCGCAGTTCCGGCAGCGCGTCGGAGGCTCTGCAGGCCGCGCAGACCGTTCAGGCCTATTCCCACGAAAAGGTCACCCGTGGTCGGTTCGCCGAGGTCACGGAGGCGAGCTACCTGTCGGCCAAGACGCGGATAAGTGTCCGCGCCATGCTGACGATCATCATCATTTTCGTCGTGTTCTCCGGTATTCTGGGCGTGCTGTGGATCGGGGCCCGCGATGTGCGCGCCGACGTGATGACCGCCGGTGAGTTGGTTCAGTTCCTCATATATGCGGGCATCATGGCGGGTTCCGTCGCGGCGCTTTCCGAGATCTGGGGCGAGTTGCAACGTGCTGCGGGCGCAACCGAGCGGCTGGTGGAACTTCTGGACGCGGAGGATGGTGTTCTCGATCCGGACCATCCGCGGCCCGTTCCCGAAACCGTCACCGGTGAAATTGTTTTTGACAATGTGACCTTCCATTACCCGTCGCGGCCCGCCGAAGCGGCGCTGCATGGGGTAAGCTTCCGAATCGCGCCAGGCGAGCAGGTTGCGCTCGTGGGGCCGTCGGGGGCGGGAAAATCGACGGTACTACAACTGTTGCTCCGCTTTTACGATCCGACGTCCGGTGAAGTCCGGCTAGACGGCGTGCCACTTGCAGAAATGGAACGCGCCGCCTTTCGCCGCGCCTTCGCGCTGGTGCCGCAAGACCCGGTCATCTTTGCCGATACGGCTCGGGAGAACATTCGGTTCGGGCGCCCCGATGCGACCGACGCCGAGGTCATCGCCGCCGCGCAGGCGGCCGCGGCTCATGACTTCATCGACGCTCTGCCGGACGGCTACGACACCTATCTTGGCGAGCGCGGGGTCATGCTGTCGGGAGGGCAACGGCAGCGGGTCGCCCTTGCGCGGGCCATATTGCGCGACGCGCCGGTCCTTCTCCTCGACGAGGCGACCTCCGCCCTCGACTCGGAAAGCGAGCGCGCCGTCCAGACGGCCGTGGCTGCTCTCAGCAAGGGGCGAACCACCCTCATCATTGCGCACCGCCTGTCCACGGTGAAGCAGGCTGACCGAATCCTGGTCTTCGACCATGGCCGCATACTGGCCGAAGGGACGCACGAAGCCCTCGTGGCCCAGGATGGACTCTACGCGCGGCTAGCCCGGCTGCAGTTTACCGAGGGCCTCGCAGCGGAGTAGCCTGTCGTCGCGACAACTGGAGGAGCGGGCGTGACCTTTGCAAGCATCGCCGACCGCGACGCGATCGAAAGAGAGATGCCGTGGAAGGACCGCGACCTTCCGACTACCATATACGAGTTTCTCAGCGAGGCCGGCGCGCGCCACGGCGCGCGTCCGGCGGTGACATTCCAGTTCTTCGCCCGCCCGAATGCTCCCGCGGAAACATTCACGTGGTCCGAGGTTCTCACGCGTTCCCGGCAGGCCGCGAACCTGTTCCGGTCTCTTGGGGTTGGAGAGAACGATGTCGTCGCATTTCTGCTTCCGAACTGCAGTGAAACGGTCTTTGCCCTCCTGGGAGGCATGATCGCTGGCATTGTCGCGCCCATAAATCCGCTGCTCGAGCCCGGTCAGATCAGCGCGATCCTGCGCGAGAGCAAAGCGAAGGTCCTGGTGACATTGCGCGCCTTTCCCAAGAGCGACGTGGCACAAAAAGCGGCGGCGGCGGTGGCGGACGCACCGGACGTGCGCCACGTGCTGGAAGTGGACATGCTGCGATACCTGTCCGGCCCGCAGCGCTGGATTGCTCCATTCTTGCGCCCGAAAACACCGGCCCCGCGAACGGCCGATGTCGCCGACTTCAACAAGGCCATGGGCGCGCAACCTTCAGGCGAGTTGTCGTTCGCTGACAGCGATCATGATCGTGTTGCCGCCTATTTTCATACCGGTGGCACCACCGGGATGCCGAAGGTGGCGCAGCATCTCTACTCCGGCATGATTTATAATGGGTGGATCGGTAATCGGCTACTCTTTGACGAGCGAGACAGCGTCCTTTGCCCGCTGCCGCTTTTCCATGTCTTCGCGGTCTATCCAATCCTGATGTCGATGATAGCCTCCGGCAGCCATGTCATCCTTCCGACACCGCAAGGTTTCAGGGGGGAGGGGGTTTTCGACAATTTCTGGAAGCTGATTGAACGCTGGAAAATCACCTTTATGATTGGCGTTCCCACGGCCTTCGCGGCGCTCATGCAGCGACCTGTCGATGCCGACATATCCACATTGGAGAAAGCTTTCTCGGGTTCGGCTCCCTTGCCGGTCCAACTGTACCGGCGCTTCGAGCAGGCCTCCGGCGTCGAAATCATAGAGGGCTACGGCCTGACCGAGGCGACCTGTCTGGTGGCGATCAATCCTGTAGAGGGCAACAAGAAGGTCGGGTCCGTCGGAATACCGTTCCCTTACACGGAAATCAGGATTCTCCGGCATACCGATGATGGTCCGGTTGAATGCGGGACTGATGAGGTCGGCGAAATATGCGTCCAGAACCCCGGCGTGTTTGTCGGGTCGACCTATACGGAAGCCGACAGGAATCACAGACTGTTCCATCAGGATGTCTATCTGCGAACCGGGGATCTCGGGCGTATCGACGAAGACGGATATCTTTGGATCACCGGACGCAAGAAAGACCTCATCAACCGGGGCGGCCATAACATCGACCCTGCCGTCATCGAAGAAGCCCTCCTGAGCCATCCGGCGGTGGCGTTTGCGGGCGCCATCGGTCAACCGGACGCGTTCGCCGGGGAATTGCCCTGTGCCTACATCGAACTCGTCGAAGGCGGGCAGGTGACGGTGGAAGACCTTCTCGCGTTCGTCAGACCTCGCATTTCGGAGCGGGCAGCAATACCGAAATATATGGAGATATTGCCGGAATTGCCAAAAACGGCCGTCGGCAAGATCTTCAAGCCTGCCCTGCGAAAGCTCGCGATCACGCGCATCTATGATGCGGCGCTTTCTGCCGCTGGAGTTCCGGCCGCAGTGGTAGACGTCGTGGAGGACAAGAAGCTCGGTCTCGTCGCCGTGTTGGACCGTCGCGGCGAGCTGAACGAGGATGCGGTTTCATCGCTCCTGGGGGATTTCACGAGCCCGTGGCGCTGGAAGGGTCAGGATCCGCTTTGATCCGATGACGGACTGCGTTTCATTGCGAGCGTGGTCCAGAGCACAAGGACAGTTCGACGTCCCTTCCATCAATGCACGATGAATTCGGCATGCAAAGCTCCGGCAGCTTTGATGCTGGTAAGGATGTCGATGAGGTCTCGAGGAGCCACTCCGAGCGCATTCAAACCTGCAACCACTTCTGCAAGGGATGTGCCGCCGGACACCTCGGCAAGGCCGATGCCGGGCTCGTCGACGATCTGCGCAGACGTTCGGGGCAAAACAACCGTCTCACCCGGCGCGAACGGGTTGGGTTGAACGGCAATGGGGGCTTCCTCGATTCGAAGCGTCAGGTTGCCTTGTGACACCGCCACCCTCGATATGCGCACGTCGTCGCCCATGACGATAGTGCCGGACCTTTGGTCTACCACCACCCGTGCCCGGCGCTGTGGTTCGACGGTCAGGTTTTCCACATGGCCGATTGTGCGTGCGGGAGATCCCGTACCCGTTGCCGCGATATCGAGTTCCACGGTTCCTGCGTCGAGCATTCGCGACACGGGCCGCCCGAACGAAGCGTTGATCGCCGTCTCGATTCGCCCGGCTGTCGTGAAATCCGGGTCCCGCAAGGCGAGGCGTACGGTCGAGAGCTGGGAGAACTCGAAGTCGATTTCCCTCTCCACCCTCGCGCCTGACGGAATGACGCCCGCCGTGGGCACTCCCGTCACGACTCTTGCGGCATCCCCCTCCGCCTGGGTGCCGCCCGCGATCACGGTCCCTTGACCGACTGCGTATATTTGACCATCCGCCGCCGTCAGCGGGGTCATGATAAGCGTTCCGCCCATCAGGCTCTTCGCGTCGCCAATGGCGGACACCGACACGTCGATCCGGCTGCCGGATCGGGCGAAGGGCGGTAGGGCGGCGGTCACGAATACCGCCGCCACGTTCTTGGGTCTAAATTGTTCGCCGGAAACGTTTACGCCGAGGCGTTCGAGCATGTTTGCCATGATCTCTTCGGTGAACGGCGCATTTCTCAGCCCATCCCCCGTGCCGTGCAGACCAACCACCAATCCGTAGCCGACCAGGTCATTTCCACGCACACCGTCGAATTCGACGAGATCCTTGATGCGAACCTGTCCCGCGGCAGCCGGCCATGCCACAGCCAGAAACATGAGCAGCGTCAGAACCATGCGTATCATCAGAGGTAATCCGAGAGTTTCATCGCCGCCGTTCGTGCGGTCAGGGTGTAGAGCATTTCGAGCTGAGTTTCGGCCTGTTTCAGTTGCGTCGCCCGGTCGTACGGATCCGCTGACAAGATATTGGACATCGCGAGTTTCATCGCCGCTGTCTCGCTGGCGTTGCTTGCAAGAGCGGTTTCAAATGACTCCTGCGCTATACCAACCTTGGCCTGTTCATCGAGCATCTCGGTATTGGCCTGCATGAGCGTCTCACTTGCCATAACGGCCATCTTCGCTTGCTGCGACGACGACGATTGAAGGGGTGCACGGTTGATCAGGGCCGCCAACGCGAGGCCGCGCAACGTGTCGCGCAAGGGGGCGTCTGCAGCGGTGACCGCGATGCTGACTTGCTTTCCTTGCCCGGCGGCCATTGGCGCGAGAGGCGTGGTGGAGCCAAGGTAGGCCACGCTGTCGAAACCGCCGCCTGCAGCGAACCATTCGTCCACGACGGATTTGACGCCAGCCGCTGTGGTTTCGGATGAAACAGCTGTCTCCAGCGCCGCAAGGATCGTCTCCGCCGGGGCAACTGCCGCGCTTTTCGTCGCAATCCCGGCGAAGAGGCTTCGACCGCCGAAGCTCGTATTCAGCCGACTGACGGCTGTCTCGAACGCATCCGTGGCCGATCCCGCGAGTGAGGAAGACAATGCCGATTGCCCCATGCTGCTCGACGCCAGAAGATCGTGAGAGATCCCTTCCGCCGTCTGCCGGATGGATTCCAGAGTGCCCTGTACCGCTCCTGTAAATCCGGCCGCTTCATTGATGGAGCCGCGATAGGCTTCTAGCTGCCCGAGGTTGTTTTCGATGGCGGACAGGGTGCCAAAGTCGCCCTTGACGGCATCGGATACCGAAGCGACCTGTCCTGTCGCGACCTCCTGAGACAAGCGTGCCAGGTCGGCTTTCGTTTGTGCGTTCCTGCTGCGGAAGATGTAGCTCATCGCAAGATCGCCAACGGTGTTGATCGCCATGGCTCAGATCTCCAACAGGTTTTGCATCAACCGGTCGACCGTTTGCATGACGCGCGCATTCGCCGCGTAAGCCTGTTCGATCAGAAGAAGCTTTTGCATCTCGTCGTCGGTATCCACGCCGGATCGCGCCAATTCGGTCTCCAGCGTTTCCACGCGGGCCGCCTCGAACGTTTGTTTGGCTTCGGCGGCGTTCTGTTTCGTGGAGATCGCTGACAAGATGTTGGATGCGAATTCCACAACGCTCCTCTCGACACCGGCCGAATCCCCGGAAGGCGCCACTCGTCGTTCCATCAGGCGGTTCGAGAGTGACGTGAGCAGGGTGGAATTGCCAACGTCTCCTTGCGCTGTCGCGCCCGCGCCATCTCTCATGCGCCAGATCTCGCCGCCGAGGGCCGTGTCCACCGAGGGATGAAGTTGGATCCGCGCCGACACACCTATTTCGTCGACGGCAGTGAACGCGCCGGTGTCGTCCGTGAACAGGCCCCTTGATCCGTCGGCCGTGGAGGTGCCGAGGGCCGGGTCCTGGAAACGTTCGATCAGGTCTCGCGCGAAGGCATCCAGTTCGGCTTGGGCGCCGGGTGCGATCTGGTCCCGGATTTCGAATGCCGCTGCGAGTTTGCCGCCCCCGACAGGGTCATATGCAGCGCCCACGTTTAACGGGTTTCCATTGATGCTGAGGCCGGACAAGGACCCCGCGTCCAATGTCATGTCCGGGGTAATCGTTCCCGTTGTCGTGAATTCGAACTGGGCTGCCGGACCGTCGAGGAGGATCGCTCCGCCGGTGGTGTAAAGCGCGATCTGCCCCCCGTCGCGCGACACCTGGTTCACCGGAACGATCTCGGAAATAGAATTGACGACGTTCTGCCTCTGATCGAGAAGGCCTGAAATGTCGCTGCCTGCATTGCTCATTCGGAAGATCTGCGAATTCAGAGTCTGGACGTGTTCCAGGTTCGAGTTGAGTTGTTCCACCATTCTTCCGATGTCGGAATCTGCGTCCATCCTCATTCCTTGAATATTGTCCGAGATCGACCGAACGTGGCTCGCCAGGGTCGACGCTGCGTCCGCCGCGGCGATGAGGCGGGCATCCTCGTCTGGTCGGCTGGCGGCATCTATCAATGCCGACCCGAAAGCGGTGATTCGTGATTCAAGTGATCCCTCCTCGGTGGGCAGGCCTATCGCGGCCTCTATCCGCAGCCACCCGGACGATGCCGTGCTGGCGTTCGCAAGATTTGCCTTGGCAAGCCGGCAATCGGCGGACGCCCTGTCGTCGGTGACACGCGTGACCCCATCCACCTGCACCCCTGCCCCCGTGGCATTCACGCCATTGGACGAGAGAGAGATCTCCCGCCGCGCATATCCGGGCGTCGTGGCATTCGACACGTTCGCGGAGGCTATCTCTGCGGCACGGCTGGCGGCGGTCAGACCGGACAGGGCATTCGAAAGTGCACTGGAAAGGCTCATTCGGAATTACCTCAAGCGGCTATCACCTCATCGTTTGATGTTGGTGGTTTCCTGCAGCATTTCGTCGACGGTCTGGATGACCTTTGCGTTGGACGAATAGGCCCGTTGGGTCTGGATGAGGTCGGTCAACTCGCCGGCCACGTCCGTTGCCGATTCCTCGAGGGCGTAGCCCACGATGTCGCCCGTCGGACCGTCCCCGGCATCCCAGAGAAAGAAGCTGCCGCTATCGATGGAGGTTTTGTAGGCTTGCGCATCGAGCGATTCCAAGCCGTTGGGATTGGGCATGTCCACCAGCGGGATCTGGTAGACGACGCGGGAGATGCCGATGTCGAAGTTGGCGACGACATAGCCGTTCGCATCCACCTCTACCGAGGTCATGTTGCCGACGGGCGAGCCATCCTTGTGGATTGCGGTCGGGGCGAAGCTGTTGGACAGCTGAGTAAGCCCGGACCCTGAACCGATGGCGCCGATGTCAATTGTCATTGGGCCGCCCGCCACATTCACGGTAAATGTTCCGGCAGCATCGTCATACGCACCGCCGGAAACCGTGGTCACGTTCGCGAGCGTGCCTCCGCTCGCCCGGGTGTCGTCAAAGACCAGGGTGTATTCACCGATCGGTGTGCCGGGATTGGCGGAGTCGGTGAGCTGCATGGTCCAGGTGTTGGTGCTTGGGTCAGCGGCCGTCGCCGGCAACTGGGGCGTGAACGTGATCGTGATCGATTGGGACGTGCCGAGATTGTCGAAATATTCGATTGGCAATGTCAGCGGGTCTCCGGTGCCGCCAGAGTCCGTTTCCGTCGCCGGAAGGTTGACGCCGAGCGACATGGCGGTCGTCGGTTCGCCCGCGAACTGGTTCACGTTGATCTGAACCGGCTCCAGGCCGTCTGCTGTGTCCCGGGGATAATTCGGAACCGTGCCGTCCGGATCTGCCGGCCAGCCGAGAAGCACGAGACCGGACTTGGTTTTCAGGATTCCATCTTCATCGGTCCTGAAGGAGCCGGTCGTCGTAAGAAACATGGGGTTTTCACCGTTGCCGGCGACGACCGAGGACTCCGACGTCACGGGCAGAAATCCGCGTCCGCGGACTGCGAGGTCGGTGGCGTTCGATGTGGTGGCCAGCGATCCCGGCTCGTCAATGATCCGCGTCGTCGTCACCTGGACGCCGCCGGCGGAATAGCTGCCGCCGCCCGAAGCGATCACCATGGAGTGGAAGTCCGCCTCCGCCCGCTTGTACCCGTAGGTGGACGAGTTCGCGATATTGTCGGATATCGTCGACAACCGGCTGGCGTTGGCGGCCAGCCCTGAAACGCCGGCGTTGAGAGACGATGAAATGGTCATGGAGCGCCCTTCTGTTGCTGCGACCGCGTTGGTGGCACTATGCGCCCGCGGGCTTAATGGCGTGCTAACGGGAAAATTTGTGGCGAGTTTCTGGCCCTAGGCTTCCACCGACCGCAGGAGAACAATCTCGAGCCTGTCATTGCGGATAGACATTGGGGGGCGGACGGCGGGTGACCTGTCGGCATGCCCGCTCACCCGCTCCATACGCGTTGGTGCGAGTCTACGGGTCAACATGCTGCGGGCTTTTTCCGACCAGTTCAGGGAATTACTCCACGCCGGATTTTGCAACAGCACGACGGGATATGCCCTGCTGAAGCCTTTCACCGCGACCTGATTCGTTGCATATCCGAAGACCTCGCCGATCAGGTCTATCAGATCTTCGAGCAGCGGCGTCGGTTCGTCCGATCCGTCGACAAATAGGGGATCGCCGTCGAGCGAGAACACTTCCACAATCAGTCCTTCGTCCGTGATCCGGGTCACCACGTGGCGCAAGATGTTGTCGTCCGCCATGCTCTCGCCGCCTCTTGCGAGACGCGATTCGATTTCCGCGAATCGCTCTTCTTCCTCGGTCGGATTGTTTCCGGACGGTCCGGGGGTACGTGGGGCCGGTTTCAGGTTTGTGGCGCCCAGCCCGTTTTGGGCCAGTGTATCTTCGGAAAAGATCGAATCTCCGCCGAAATTACCGTCCCCACCGCCAGACGTCGGGGAAAGGGAGATCGTCGGGCTGAAGTAATCCGCGAGCCCTTGTCGCTGTTTCTCGGTGGTCGCGTTCAGCAGCCACATCAGCATGAAAAAGGCCATCATGGCTGTCACGAAATCGGCATACGCGACTTTCCATGCGCCCCCATGGTGGCCATTGGCGGCCACGACCTTCTTTCGCCTGATGATGACCGGCGCATTTCTGTTGGCGCCCATGTCACCACCTCGTTTTCAACACACCCATGGCGAACCTAGGCTCGGATCCGTAAAGGAAGCCTTGATCCCTGTTCGGCTTTCTCCGGGCCGCCCGCTGCGTCACCTAAGTGCGCACAATGGGCCAAAAATAGCGGCACTGTTTCCCCAAGATGAGGGAACCAATTTGTTTCCTTGTCTTGGGGCATTTGCCACCCAATCTCATTTGCATGAGCCGCTGTACCGACATCGACTCGCGTCGACGAACGCGACTATGCGCATGTTGGAATGCGCGTTTGTGCCATTGCGTCTTTTGGAGGCGTCCGGTGTGAGCCTATTTTCCCGCATCTTTCGGCCGGCACATATGATCGGACTGGATTTGTCGCGCCCCGCCGACGCAATGCCCCGTCCGGAGCGGCTGACGTACGCTATCGGCGATATCCATGGCTGTTTCTCGAAATTGGAGCGAATGCTTGACGAGATTGGCCGGGACAGGGCGGGAAGGGACGCCGACCTCGTGTTTCTCGGAGATTACATCGACCGTGGCGGGAAAAGCTGCCCTGTCTTGCGCCATGTGCACCGTATGCAGCAGGACGATCCAGATCACGTCATTTGTCTCGTTGGCAACCACGACCGCATGATGCTCCAGTTCCTGGAGGCTCCGGTCGGCGTGGGGCAGCGCTGGCTGCAGTTCGGTGGCGAGAAGACCCTTACCAGCTTTGGTGTGCCTGACTTCGGAGAGTTGTCTCACGGTGCGAGGTCGAAAGCATGGGCAAAGGCTCTTCGCGAAGCTGTTGGCCCGGAGCTGCTGGATTGGCTGGCCGCGCGGCCGTTGTGGTGGAAGTCCGGATCGGTCGTTGCGGTCCATGCCTTGACCGATCCTGCGCGCGCCATGGAAGTGCAGAAGGAGCAGGTGCTGCTGTGGGCGCGCCCTCGACCGGTCGCCATTCCTCGGCGCGACGGGACCTGGGTCGTGCATGGACACACGATGGTTGAGAATCCCCAGGTGGGTGGTCGGCATATCTCGATCGACACGGGAGCCTGGCGCGGCGGGCCCTTGACGGCCGCGGTGCTTGGAGATGGCCCGATACGATTCTTGTCTGTGCGGTAGGCTGGCCGTCTGAGGCTTCCATGCACCCCGGCTCCGTCTTCGAAAATCCTGTGCTGTCTTGCGAAAGCATGTAAAAACGTCTGCGCGCCGTCGAAGTCTGGCCACGGCGCATGAGATTTGCATATCGACAGAGGCTACGACGTTGCGGGGGCGCAGGCATTTGTTTTTAAGGCTCCGGAAGGTTGCGTCCGCAGGGCAGCGTATCATAAGGCGGGCGGTTACCGCGGGGACGTGAACGCGTGAAACTCTTGGTTACTGGCGGGGCGGGTTTCATTGGCTCAGCCATCGTGCGACGTGCGGTTTCCGCCGGACTGTCCGTCGTGACCGTTGATGCGCTCACTTACGCCGGGTGCCTGGATAACATTGCCAGCGTGGCCGATAACCCGCTTCACGCCTTCGAGAAGGCCGATATTCGAGATGGTGCGGCGTTACGGGAAATCTTTGACCGCCATCGTCCCGACGCGGTCATGCACCTTGCCGCAGAAAGCCATGTAGATCGCTCCATCGATGCCCCTGCAGTTTTCCTTGAGACGAACGTACTTGGAACGTCCACGCTTCTGCAGGCGGCGCGGGCCTATTGGGAGCGAACAGGAAAGCCGCAGACATTCCGGTTCCTCCACGTCTCGACCGACGAGGTCTATGGCGAACTGGGAGCGTCTGGCAAGTTCACCGAAGTTGCGGCAACCGCTCCAAGTAGCCCATATGCGGCCTCCAAGGCGGCTTCGGACCACGTGGTAGGGGCCTGGCATCGGACCTACGGCCTTCCAATCGGGATCGCGCGCTGTTGCAATACGTTCGGGCCGCATCAGTTCCCAGAGAAACTGATACCCGTGGTCGTCCGAACCGCGCTCGATCACTCTTCCATACCCCTCTATGGCGATGGCGAGAATGTGCGGGAGTGGCTCTACGTCGAGGACACGGCAGACGCGCTCTTGACGGTGCTCCGGAAAGGCATCGACGGGCGGATCTACAACGTCGGAGGCGGCCACAAAATCTCGAACCGGGCGCTCGTGGAGGCAATCTGCGGTCTGCTGGACATTCTGCGGCCGGCTGGAGCGCCCTATGCCGGTCAGATTGCCTTTGTCACCGACCGTCCGGGGCACGACTTTCGCTATGCGCTCGATCCGACACGGATTCGAACGGAACTTGAATGGTCACCGACCTGGCCGTTTGCGATGGCCTTGGAACGAACCGTTCAATGGTATCTCGAGAACGAGGCCTGGTGGCACGCCCGGATGGAAAATGGCGCCCACAAACCAGCAACCTGACGATTTGGTAGCTGTCAAAGAACCACTCCGTCTGCCATGGAGTGAACCCTTGGCGTCACTTAGCTCCTACTAAGTGGGCGTGGCCAATGCGCCCAGAAAGTGAGCAAGATTTCCCTCGGCAGTCGTTTCAGACTATACATAGATGCAGGCCGATCATCTTGGTTCTGCCCGTCGGTGCGCCCTGCAGCGCATACCAGTCACGGAGATAATCAGAGTTGCTCAGACGTCAGCGGCAACCACGGAACCCGATGAACTTTCTCTCCGGCAGCGGCGAGATGGCGGGGAGAATTCGCGATTTCGATTGGCGGTCTCATCCTTTCGGCCGATTGGAAACGTGGCCTCAATCCCTGCGTTCGGCGCTTGGAATCTGCCTGAACTCGGCCTTCCCGACGGCGATTTACTGGGGTCCCGAGTTGCGGCTGCTCTACAACGATGCATGGTCGCACATCCCCGGCCCCAGACACCCTGCGGCCCTCGGCGCACCCGCGCGGGATGTGTGGTCGGATATCTGGCATATCATCGAACCGCAGTTCGTCCACTTGATCGAAACCGGCGACGGCATTTTCGTCGAGGATCAGTACTTGCCCATGCGCAGGTTTGGCGTGCCCGAGGAAACCTATTGGAGCTATAGCTTCACCCCGATACGCGGGGAGGACGGGCTGATAGCGGGCGTTTTCAATTCGGGCAGCGAAACCACGCATAGCGTTCTGCAACAGAGGCACACGGCCTTCGTGCTTTCCTTGAACGATGCCCTTCGGACCGCTTCGGACCCGCAAACGGCACAAAGCGTGGCGCTGCGGATGCTGGCGGAGCACCTCGGTGCCATCCGTGCGGGGATTCGCGAGCGCGACTTTTCCGGCGAGCTTGTTGTTGCCGCCGAGTGGAATGGTCCTCGCGTGTCCCCCATCGGCAGTTCGATGCGGCTGAGCGATCTCGGCGTCGTGTTTTCGCAGCAGATCAGAGCTGGGCACGTCGTCCGGATCAATGCGGTCGATGAGTTTCCCGATGCCGTTGCGCGCGCGTTCTTCAGATCGAAGGGCACGAATGCGGTCGTGGCCGCTCCTTGGATGAAGGACGGAAGCACCGCCGCAGTGTTGTTCGTTCACACACCTGAACCCAGAACTTGGAGCGACCTCGACATCGAGACGATCGAGCAAGTGCTGGAACGCACCATGGCCTGGATCGAGCGAGAGCGGGTTGCCGCGCGCGAAAAGGTGATGGCGCGGGAGATCGACCACCGTGCGCGCAATCTTCTCGCTGTCGTCGGCTCCATCGTGAGGCTGACAACGGCCTCGGACAGTGCCGCCCTGCGACTAGCGATTTCAGAGCGGATCGATGCGCTCGCCGAAACGCATAGCCTTCTCGCGAAGCGACGGTGGGAGGGCGCGACGCTGCGCGACCTGTTGGCGAAAGAGCTCTCGCCATATGGGGTCGATGCGCAGCGGTGCAGTCTGTCGGGTCCGAAGGTCGTTCTCAAGCCTCTGATCGCGCAGGCGCTCTCCATGGTATTTCATGAATTGGCGACCAACGCGGCGAAGTACGGCGCTCTTTCCGCAAAGGAGGGCCGGCTGGATGTTCGTTGGGAACAAGGTGAGGAGAGCCCTCTCGTGATTTCCTGGGAGGAACATCTCCCGTCGCACGCCGCAGAGCCCTCGGATCCCGAGCGCGTTGGGTTCGGATCAGTGCTGCTGGCCAAGGTGGTCGAGGACTATCTAAGTGGGACACTTAAGGGTGAGAAATCGCCAAACGGGGTCGCCTACATGCTGACGCTTCCGCTCGGCGAAGCGCCTGTCACAGGTGGGACGAAAGCCGATACACCACCTCCCATGCCGTCGGATGAGACTTCCGTGCTTATTGTTGAGGACGATGTCCTTATTGCGATGGACTTAGCGGAACTGGTGCGGAGCCTTGGCTACAGTGTATCTGCAGTGACCTCCTCGGTGGAGGAGGGTCTGGAGGTACTGAAGCGTAGCGTTCCGGACATCGCTTTACTCGACATGTTTCTGGATGATGAGACCTCTAAAGACTTGCTGGCCCCGCTGAAGGCGGCCAACGTTCCAATCGTGGTCATGAGCGGCCACATGGCCGACGCGAGCGAGCAATCGGCTTTTTCGGAGTTTCCTCAGCTCGAAAAGCCGTTCTCCGCCGAGAGGCTGGCCCACACGCTGATGAAGCTCGCGCCGCTGGCTAGCGGTGGAGATGTGCGATCGACGTAAATTCTGAAATCGCTGCGTCCTCGGCATAGTTGGCCGAAATGGGGGCAGGGCAACGGTATCGGATTATGCGAATCTAGCCAGAGCGATGGCTCGAGGCTCTGGCGTTTTTTTAATGGTGGATACGAAAGCACTCCACGGGTGATACGCGTTTGAGTGTCTAACTGAATAAAATGCTATGGTAAGATTTCGTGGAGCCAGACGACTACCGGTCATCAGGGTTCTTGCGGGCCAAATTGGTTAAAGTTCCTGCGGTCGGCCGTAAGGTTCTAAACTCCGGAAAGCTTCGATGACTGGGGAACAGGTTAAAATCTGCCCATTCTCGAAAGGTCTGCGAAGCCATAAACGGGCAAAAGATTTGAACGCTTGAGTGCTCGGCACGCCATTCCCACGGGGCTTCTTCACTTTGCCGCAAATGATGAATGCCAGCGGGCGAGCACGTGTTACACGTCTAGAGATGGATTCAATTCTGCACTATCGTGAAATGGCGACCCCGGCAGGACTTGAACCTGCAACCTATCCCTTAGGAGGGGATTGCTCTATCCAGTTGAGCCACGGGGTCTGATTTTCGATCTTACGGGTCTCAGAAAGGGTCGCGCAAGGCTGCCTTTTTGCTCACCGTCTCTCTTTCCAATCTCCGCCGGCCCCCTGATTCCGCCTGGGGAAGTTCGTTCCGAGCAGCTGACCCACGGGGCTGGCATATGCGTTTTGTAGGTGTTCGGGGATGGAGCGCAACCCCTCATATGCAGAGGCGCGCGGGCCATGCAGGAATGTCTGTAACGCTTTAGGCACCCCGCAGAGTTGTAGGGCGGGAGTCGGGCATGCCGGGTTTTCCCGTGCCCGGTGCCGCGGCACCAACGTTCATTGACAACGTGCCGCGCGGATGCTTTCCCGCTTTTAGATATGGCGCTAACTGAATTGGCATGAAGAACGACGATCGCACCACTCCCGCCTCCCCTGTGACGGCCCGCAACGAAGGTCGCCGCCCCCTTACGTTGCGCGATGTCTCCGAAGCGTCCGGTGTCAGCGAGATGACCGTCAGCCGGGTTTTGCGGAATCGCGGGGACGTCAGTGCCGCCACCCGGGAAAGGGTGCTCGAGACTGCCAAGCGCCTGGGCTACGTGCCCAACAAGATCGCGGGCGCTTTGGCATCCAGCCGGGTGAACCTGGTCGCCGTCATCATTCCCTCGCTTTCCAACATGGTCTTTCCTGAGGTCATCAACGGCATTTCCCACGTTTTGGAGGATACCGAACTGCAGCCGGTCCTGGGCGTCACCCATTACCAGCCGGAACTGGAGGAGAAGGTCCTCTACGAAATGCTGAGCTGGCGGCCCTCGGGCGTCATAATCGCCGGGTTGGAGCGGTCGGAGGCATCGCGCGCCATGTTGCTCAACGCCGGCATTCCCGTGGTCGAGATCATGGACGTGGATGGCGACGCCGTGGACTCCGTCGTGGGCATTTCGCATTGGCGGGCGGGTCGTGAAATGGCCCAGGCAATCGTGGACGGCGGCTACCGACGGATCGGTTTTCTCGGCACCAAGATGCCGCGTGACCACCGGGCCCGGAAACGGTTCGAAGGGTTTACCGAGACCCTTTCGAAAGCCGGGCTCGAGGTCGAGGACCAGGAGTATTACGAGGGGCACTCCGGGTTCGCCAAGGGTCGCGAGATGACCGCGCGGATGCTGGAGCGCTCACCCGATCTGGATTTCCTTTATTTTTCGAACGACCTGATTGGCGCGGGCGGTCTGCTCTATTGCCTCGAAAAAGGGATCGACATTCCGGATCGGCTCGGGCTCGCGGGGTTCAATGCGGTGGAGCTGCTGGACGGTCTGCCGCGGAAGCTCGCGACGATGGACTCCTGCCGGCGACAGATCGGAGAAGCGGCCGCGAAAGTGATTGCAGAGCACGCGGGCGGCAACGGCGGCGGAGCGTCGGCAGGCGCGGAACGCATCGTCCTGACGCCGAAACTCACCTATGGGGACACCCTCCGCCGGGGGTGAGCCAATGCTCATGGACACTTTGCGGGCGATGAGGTTAAACCCCTCCAGTCCGGGGCTGAGCCCGGACGGCCGCGCGAGACGCCGATGACAGAGCTTTCCATCGTGATCCCCGTGAAGAACGAGGCCGAGAACATCGGCCCGCTCATTTCCGGTATCGCGGAGGCGTGCGACGGCAAGACCTACGAGATCATCGTGGTTGACGACGGTTCGACCGATGACACTGCCGACATCGTCAACGGGTTGCGCGCGGAAGACGCTCGGATTCGGCTGGTGCGTCATGGCAGGTCCGGTGGGCAAAGCGCAGCGATACATAGTGGGACCCTCGCGGCCCGTGGGCCAATAGTCTGCACGCTCGATGGCGATGGCCAGAACCCGCCGGAAGAACTGCCGAAGCTGTACGGTCCGCTGATGCACGATACCACCGGGCGGTTGGGTCTGGTCGCGGGGCAACGGGTGGGCCGCAAAGACACGGTGAGCAAGAAATGGGCGTCACGCTTTGCAAACGGCCTGCGGGCGCGGGTGCTGCACGATGGCACGCGGGATACCGGATGCGGGTTGAAGGGCTTTCGCCGAGAGGCCTTTCTGGGCCTGCCCTACTTTGACCACATGCACCGCTACATGCCCGCTCTGTTTCGACGCGACGGATGGGACGTGCTGCTGGTCGACGTGAGCCACCGCGAGCGGCAGGCGGGACAATCGAAATACACCAATTTTCACCGCGCGCTTGTGGGCATTCCGGACCTCCTGGCAGTTGCCTGGTTGATCCGTCGACGAAAGAAGGTGCAGGTCATGGCACCCGCAGGGGACAACGAGGGGTCGGGCAATGATTGAGCAGTTGTTCCGGATTCTTCATGTGGACGGCTGGCCCGAATTCTGGTGGGTCATGATAGGTCTCGGGGGGCAGCTTCTGTTCACCGCTCGTTTCCTGGTGCAATGGATCGCATCCGAACGCGTTGGGCGATCCGTGGTTCCGCTGGCGTTCTGGTACCTCTCGATCGGCGGCGGGCTCGTCTTGCTGACCTACGCGCTCTACCGTCGGGACCCGGTATTTATCCTCGGTCAGGCGATGGGAATATTCATTTACGGCCGCAACCTCTGGCTGATTCATGCAGAACAACGCCGCCTCGGATGACTCGCGGAGCTGGCTCCTGCCGGCTGCTGCGATCGCATTGGGCATTACCGGCCTGCGCGTCCTCCTGCTTGCGTTCAACCGCACAGATCTGTTCGTCGACGAGGCGCAATACTGGCTCTGGGGGCAGGAGATGGCCCTTGGATACTATTCCAAGCCGCCGCTGATCGGCTGGGTTATCCGCGCATCCACCGAATTGGGTGGGTCCGACGCGCCGTTCTGGGTACGCCTTCCCGCGCCGCTCTTTCACGGGGTCACGGGACTCATCCTGGGGGCCATCGCAGCGCCACGCTACGGCAGGGCGGCGGCGGTCTGGGTGGTGGCGAGCTATGTCACGTTGCCGATGGTGGTGCTTGGCAGCCTTCTGATTTCCACCGACACGATCATGGTGCCGTTTCTCACGCTGGCACTCGGTGCCTGGCTTCGCGGCCTGGATCGCGGCGGCTCGGTGGTGTGGGCGGCGGTGGCTGGTGCCGCGCTCGGGCTGGCATTCCTCGCGAAGTACGCGGCAATCTACTACCTGCTCTGTGCCGGACTCGCCGCGTTGGTCCTTTGGCATGGGCGACCCGGATCGCGTGTCGCTCTGGCCGGTCTCGTGGCTTTCGCGGTGGTGATTTCCCCGAACGTCTGGTGGAACCTGACCAACGGACTGAGCACCGTGGAACATACGCTCGACAACGCCGACTGGGTCCGCGACCCCGGCACGCGGGCGCACCTGAACTTTGCTGGGCTGGCGGAGTTTCTTGCCAATCAGTTCGTTGTTTTCGGCCCCGTCCTGTTCGCCGCGCTCGTTTGGCTCGTTGCCCGTTTCCGCCACAACCCGGCGGACCGGAAGCTTCTGCTATTGTTTTCGCTCCCCATCGTCACCGTGGTGTGCGTGCAAGCCCTGCTGAGCCGCGCCTATCCGAACTGGGCTGCGACGGCCTACATCGCGGGAACGCTGGCGGTGGTGCCTTGGCTGCTCAACTGGCACACGCGCTGGCTTCGGCTCAGCATGGGGATCCATTTGTTCCTTGCGGTTCTGTTGCCGGTCGCCAGTGTTTGGGGGACAGGGTGGCGCGTCGGGCCGGACGCGAATTTCCTGCTGGAGCGCTATGTTGGGCGGACGGAGATGACGCGAGAAATCCTCGACCGAGCTGACGCCCTGGGTGTTGCGGCCATCGTGGCAGATGACCGCGATGTTCTGGCGGATCTGTTCTATGGGGGCAGGGGGGCGAGCGTGCCGATTTATGCCCGCCCCGTGCTCGGGCGGGCGCCCAATCACTACGTCCTGAAATACCCGCTTCCCGCGACAGTGGAGGGCGAGGTGCTTTATGTGACCAAGAAAGACACGCCACGGGTCGACGACTGCGAAGCGCGGGAGATGGATCGGATTGCGCCCGAGACCGGCGTTTACGCGCAACGGCCACAGCGGCTCTTTGTCCTTCCGGCCGACTGTTTGGCGGCACGATGACCCGGTGCGTTGCGGCTTCCTCGCGACAAGCGACAGATTTTGAGTATGGCGCGTCGCAGGTGGTTTCGCCCCCCGTATCAATCGCTATAGTGGCGGCAGTGAACAAAAGAACGGCAGGGGCAATGAATGCCTGAGCAGCACCGCAAACTGGCCGGCCGGGCAATCGTCTCGGCCGCAGTCATCGTTGGCACGGCATACCCACTGGGCGGCTTTGCCGAGCCGTTGGTGACGGATAGCTACAACCTCTACGGCGTTCCCGGCCTTCTGGAAATGCCGACCGCCGAAAGCGCCGCGGACGCGGAATTCTCCGGAAACTTCAACTGGGTGGACGAGCAGTTCCGCAGCGCGCTGACCTTCCAGTTCGCCCCGCGGCTCTCCGGTACGTTCCGATACGCCAAGGTGCCAGAGTTCGTCGATTACGGCGAAGACTACTACGACCGCAGCTTCGATCTGCGGTTCCAGTTCCTCGACGAATCCATTTGGCTTCCCGCGGTCGCAATCGGCTTCAACGATTTCATCGGCACCGGGATCTATAGCGCCGAGTACCTTGTCGCGACAAAGACCTTTCGGGACAGTCTTCGGGTGACGGGGGGGCTCGGTTGGGGCCGGCTGGGCACCTACGAACCCTTGACGGATGGGAGCGAACGCAAAACCGACCGGGTCGATACCGGCGGATCGTTCAACTTCGACCGGTTCTTCACCGGGCCGATGGCGGCATTCGGCGGTGTGTCTTGGGCGCCGACGGATCAATTGACTCTCAAGGCGGAGTATTCCTCCGATGCCTACACGAGGGAGATGCGGCGTGGCCTCGTGGATCACACCAGCCCGTGGAACTTCGGCGCCGAGTATCGCATCAATGAGGGCGTCAGCCTGCAGGCGGCCTATCTTTATGGTGATACCTACGGTCTGCAGCTGAACTTCACGATGAATCCCAAGGCACCGCTGTTCGGCCCGGGCAACGAACCGGCGCCGCTGCCGGTGCGACCGCGACCGCCCCGCAGTGTGGACCCGGAGGCCTGGAATCTCGAATGGACCGCCGCGACACCCGCCCAGCAGGATCAGTTCAATACCCGGTTGAAAGAGGCGTTGGCGAAGGAAGGCATCAGCCTCGAGGCGATCGACCTGAAGCCGCACAGCGTTGAGATCCAGATCGAGAACAACCGATACTATCCTTACGCAGAAGCGGTTGGACGGATCTCGCGCATCCTGACGCGCGCGATGCCGGAGTCGGTGGAGACATTCTCCATCGTCGCAACGGATGATGGCGTGCCCTATTCGCGGGTGTCCCTGAGCCGGACGGATCTCGAACGCCTGGAAAATGCCCCGTCCGATGCCATTCTGGCGCGGACGCAGTTCAGCGAGGCCCTTCGCTTCGCGCCGCCGGAGAACCGGGTCGGGGACCCGTTCCCACGGTTCACGTGGTACATGGCGCCTTATATCGACTACAGCCTGTTCGATCCCGACAACCCCCTCCGCGCCGACCTCGGCGTGGGTGTGGGCGCAGACGTTATTCTTGCGCCGGGTCTGATCCTGTCGGGCGATGTCCGGCAGCGCTTGGTCGGAAACCTCGACGATGTGGATCGCCGGTCGACGTCCGAGCTGCCGCGCGTCCGCTCGAATTCTTCGCTCTACAACCAGACTGACACCTATCTGAAGAACCTCACCCTGGCCCATTTCGGTCGGCCCTCGGGAGAGTGGTACAGCCGGGTGACCGCGGGCTACTTGGAGCAGATGTATGCCGGTATTTCCGGCGAATTGCTCTGGAAACCGGTGGACAGCCGTCTCGCGCTCGGAAGCGAGCTCAACTACACCGTTCAGCGTGAGTTTGATGGTGGCTTCGGCTTGCAGGACTACGATGTCTGGACCGGGTATTTGTCGGCCTACTACGACTTCGAGAATGGTTACTATGGCCAGATCGACGCCGGTCGATTCCTCGCTGGCGACTACGGCGCGACATTTACCGCCTCCCGCCAATTTGACAACGGCTGGGAGGTCGGCGCCTTCGCGACCTTCACGGATGTGCCCTTCGAGGAGTTCGGGGAGGGATCGTTTGACAAGGGTGTCTTCTTGAAGATTCCCCTCTACTGGGCCAGCGGTCAGCCCTCTCGCGCGGGTTACGGGCTCAAAATTCGTCCGCTTACCCGGGATGGCGGAGCGCGCGTAAGCGTGCCTGATCGCCTCTACGATACAGTGCGCGAATGGCACGAATCCGACTTCGAGGACAGTGGCGGGAGGTTCTGGAGATGATGATGAACCAGACGCTCTGGAGAGTCGGGGTGCGGACGGTCGCCTGCGTGGCCATGCTGGGGGTTCTGGCTTCCTGCGGGAACACACCGACCAGAGGCCAAGGATGGCGCGTATTCACCGAGGCCTACAAGAGCCGGCAGGCTGAGGGCGGTGATCGCGCTGGCGGTGGGGCCGCTGCGGTGCCGGGGGATAAGCAGGCTGCGGTGGCCCGAACGATTGCCAGCGTCAAAGGGCCGCTCATGGTGGCCGTGCTCGACGTCAACAAGACCACGGCGGTACTGACCACGATTGGTCAGAACGGGCCCTACGTCACCTGGACCACGGCCGACAATCAGAGCCTCATTTTCAAGCGCGGCGTGCTCACGGGCACGCGGGGCCTGGGATACGATCTGATGTCATCCGACGCCGATGCAGCGATCAACCTGATCACCTCTCGCCGCCCAGGCACCGTACAGAGAGTGTATCGGCACATCGACGGCCTGAACCAAGAGGTCCCGACGACGCTCTCCTGTACTATCACGGTTGCTGGATCCGATACGGTCGCTCTCAGCACTGGGGCAAGTTACGCCACCACGCGGATGAAGGAGGTCTGTCGGAATGACGAGGTGAAGGTGAGCAACCTCTACTGGGTCACCAGCTCCGGCGCGATCCCGCAGTCGAAGCAATGGATCAGCCAGCAGATGGGTGACCTGGCCGTGCAAGTCCTCCGGAACTAGTCACTTTTCATCGTTGCCCGCTCTGCTAAGGGTGGGATTGGGTACCGTAGTGCAGGAGGTTGCCATGCCACGGACAGCGCTCGTTACCGGCTCTGCCGGGTTCATCGGATTCCATCTGTGTCGTCGGCTGCTGTCCGACGGCTGGCGAGTTCTCGGTCTGGATGCGATGACCGACTACTACGACGTGTCGCTCAAGCGCCGACGGTTGGAGATCCTCCAAGGGTTCGACACCTACAAAACGATCGAGGCACGTCTGGAAACGCCCGGCGTGTTGTCGGACCTTATGGCGGCGGAGAAGCCGGAGATCGTCGTGCACCTCGCGGCGCAAGCCGGCGTCCGCTACTCGCTGGAGGCGCCGCGCTCCTATGTCGAAAGCAACCTCGTCGGAACGTTTGAATTGTTGGAAGCCGCCCGCGCGCATCCCCCGGCGCACATGCTGATGGCGTCCACGTCGTCGGTCTACGGTGCCAATACCGAGATGCCCTACGCCGAGACGGACAAGGTGGATACGCAGATGTCGTTCTACGCGGCCACCAAAAAGGCCAACGAGGCGATGGCGCACTCCTACTCGCACCTCTTCGGCCTGCCGATCACGATGTTCCGGTTCTTTACCGTCTATGGCCCTTGGGGCCGCCCGGACATGGCGCTGTTCAAGTTCGTCAAAGCCATCCGGGAAGGGCGTCCGATCGACGTCTACAATCACGGCCGGATGAAACGGGACTTCACCTATGTCGAAGACCTGGTCGAGGGCATGGTGCGCCTGGTCGACGCAACCCCACCGCGCCCCGATTCGCGCAACGAACTGGTGGGCGGTGACAGCTTGTCGCCAGTCGCGCCGTGGCGCGTCGTGAACATTGGGCTGTCAAAGCCGGTTGAACTCGGTGATTTCATTGCCGCGATCGAAGCGGCCATGGGGCAGGACGCACAGAAGAATTACATGGACATCCAGCCGGGGGATGTTCCGGCAACCTGGGCAGATACGCGGTTGCTTACGGCATTGGTCGGCGACTTGCCTGCAACGTCGCTTGAGGATGGCGTTTCCGCATTCGTGCGCTGGTACGAAGAGAACTATTCCTAGGCAGCGGTTCGACCGATTTCCGCGCACGGCACTGCACATCGAGAATGAAAAACGGCCAACCTCGCGAGAGGCTGGCCGTCTTTAAAGACTGTCGCTCAGTCGAGCGTATCTTAGTTCGTGCCGTCCGAATCGTCGTCGTCGTCGTCGTCGTCGGAGGCCAGAATGGCGATCAGAGCGGCGCCACCAAGCAGGGCGGCGGCGGCACCGTAGCCACCAAGGCTGCCGACCGGCTCTTCAACAACGAAGGGCGCGGGCTCGATCACGGGCTCTTCATAGCCGCCGGCGAAAGACGGAGCGGCCATGGCCACGATCATCGCGGACGACAAGAGAATCTTCTGCATAACAATGACTCCTGTAGCGCAGACCGAGCGTCATGCTCGGCATTCTTCGTCAACATGGCATAATCGAGGGGAAAGGCAAGCGTCGACTTGCGAACTGTTTGAGCAAAATCTCGCATCGTCGCAGACCGTTGCACGAATGCCCATCTCGTTAACCGGCGAAGTTCTGGGTGATGTATATATTGCCGCAATTGCGGCCGCGGGCATCGTAGCTGGCGCCGGTGCCCGTCATGCGAGCGCGGCCGTCCATCAGATTCCGCCGGTGTGCAGACGAATTGTACCAAAGCCGCGCCACGTATCGCGCCAGGCTACTATAGGTGTGCCGGCCGATTCGATTGCCATTCGCCGTCGCGAAGCTGCAGCTCTCCGCATTTTTGATTTGAAAGCGCCCGACCTCGTCGAGGCGATAGAGTGAAACCTTGGCGATGTTCTCGGAGCCCATGCGCCGCACGAGGCCGGTGGAGACCACGCGTTGCTGCGGCGTCCGGCGGCCGCTCTGGTTCGATGTGTGGGTCAATGTGCCGGCTCGTGCCATCCAGCGCGCATGGCCAGCGGCGACCTTCTGCAACCCTGCGGGGGCCGCCAGTCGCGACAATCCCTTGCGGCAGCGCAAATAATTGACCTCCGCCACAATTGCGGCATTCAAGCGTGCCTGATCGATCCTGCCGGGATCGACCGGCTGATTACCACCGCTGATCGCCGGCCGCGCGCACCCGCCGGCAGCCTCGGCCGTCGTGGCAGGCAGCGAAACCGCCGCGGCGACTGCAAGCGCGATCACGCCCAATCGTGCATTTCCAAGGATTCCACTGATCTTCAGCATCCGTATCGACCTCCGGCGTTGCTGTTGCAACTTCCTAACGGCGCCGAACAAAATTGGACCTCTCACGAACTCCTTCTGGAGTTGACGCAGCGCCACGTTGACAGATGCTTTTCGATGGCTCATTCGCGTGGCCACAATTTAGCGCAACAGAGGCGTAAAGATGAAAATTGCCATGATTGGCACCGGCTACGTGGGGCTTGTTTCCGGTGTGTGTTTCTCTGACTTTGGTCACGAAGTCGTTTGCGTTGATAAGAACCCTGCCAAGATCGAGATGCTCGAGCGTGGCGAGGTCCCGATATACGAACCCGGACTTGACGATCTGATGGCGCGGAACGTCGCCGCCGGGCGCCTTTCTTTTACCGGCAATCTCGCTCAAGCGGTAGAGGGGGCCGAGGCAGTTTTTATCGCCGTCGGCACACCTACGCGCAGAGGCGACGGGCATGCCGACCTTTCCTACGTTTTTGCGGCCGCCGAGGAGCTGGCCGCATGCGTTGACGACGGGACCGTGATCGTCACTAAATCGACCGTTCCGGTGGGCACCAACCGCAAGGTTGCCGAGATCGTCTCCAAGGCGAACCCGTCGCTGGATTTCATCGTCGCCTCCAACCCCGAGTTCCTGCGCGAGGGCGCGGCCATCGACGATTTCATGCGGCCGGACAGGGTGGTTGTGGGGGTAACCTGTGATCGCGCCCGCGACGTGATGGGAGAGATCTACCGCCCGCTGTTCCTGCGCGACTTCCCCATCGTCTACACCGACCTCGAGTCTGCCGAGATGATCAAGTACGCCGCCAACGCGTTTCTGGCGACCAAGATTACTTTCATCAACGAAATAGCGGCCCTGTGCGAGCGCACGGGCGCCGATGTGAAGTCCGTTTCCAAGGGCATGGGGCTCGACGGGCGGGTCGGCAACAAGTTCTTGCACGCCGGCCCCGGCTACGGCGGTTCGTGCTTTCCCAAGGACACCAGCGCGCTTGCACGCATTGGTCAGGATCACGCCGCCCCCCTTCAGATCGTGGAGACCGTCATCAAGGTGAATGACGAGGTCAAGCGCCGGATGGTGGAGAAGCTGCGCGACCTTTGTGACGGCAGCTTCAATGGCAAGACGATCGCCGTGTTGGGCGTGACCTTCAAACCCAACACCGACGACATGCGCGATGCGCCGTCCCTGACTATCGTGCCGGCGCTTCTGGGAAGCGGGGCGAAGGTGCGGGTCGTCGATCCCCAGGGGCGTCGCGAAGGTGAACGCCTTTTGCCCGGCGTCACATGGGTGGAGGACCCGTACGAGGCCGCTACCGATGCGGATGCGCTGGTCATTTTGACGGAATGGAACGAATTCCGCGCGCTTGACCTTGGCCGGATCGCTGGCAACATGTCTCGTGCGCGCCTCGCCGATCTACGCAACATCTATTCCGCCGAGGATGCCGAGGCGGCCGGTTTCGAGGAGTACGTGGCGGTTGGTCGTTAACGTCGATCCAATGTCCGAACGTCGTCATGCGGGAGTGGTGCGCCAGCGCGAGATCTACTCGCGCGTTCCGCCGCAGAAGCGGGCGTTCGATATCGGTCTGTGCCTCCTGCTGCTGATCCCCGCCCTGCCGGTGATCGCTGCGATCTGGACCGCGGTCCGCCTGAACGACGGTCCGCCTGCGTTCTATAAGGCGCGGCGGATGAAGGCCCCTCGCAAGCGGTTCACCTTGTGGAAGTTCCGTACCATGGCGCATCGCCGCGGGCCGGAAATGGGCGTTTCGGGGGGCGACAAGCGGCATCGCATCACCACGATCGGGCGAAAGCTGCGCAGCTCCCGTCTCGACGAGTTGCCGCAACTCTTCAACGTCCTGACGGGCGACATGTCCTTCGTCGGTCCTCGCCCACCCGCGCGGCGCTACGTGCGGATGTTTCCGGAGCTCTATTCCGAGGTCCTTAAGTGCCGCACTGGCATCACCGGCCTCGCGACGGTGATGTTCCATGCTCACGAGGAGTGGCTGCTGCGGAGCTGCAAGTCAGCCAAGGAGACGGAGGCCGTCTATATAAGGCGGTGCGTGCCGCGAAAGGCGCGCCTGGACCTGATCTACCGGGACAACTGGTCGATTGGCCTGGACCTTTACTTGCTCTACCTGACAGCCGGAAAGTTCCTTCCGCTCCCGGGCAAACGCCTCAAACGCCTGAAAGCCAAGTCCCGGCGTCGTTGACTGCCACGATTGTGCCTGCCTTATATCGCGATGTCGCCGCGTCCGCGTGCTTCCGTCGTGCTGAGAACGTCGACGCACGCGGGAGGGGATGTTCCGCCCGCCGGCGCATTTTGGCACGCGTCCAGGAGGCCCAGTGGGGATGTCCCAATTTCATTCCAGGTTCGATCTGGTGGCCGGGGCTTGGCAACAAGCCGGATGGCGCGCGCGATTTGATCTTTTGAGCGACCATACCGACAGTGCCACCGTGGCGAGCGGGACGACTGGCGCTTTCCTGCCGACTTACTCCATTGGCAAGATCGCGGATGTGCTCTTGCACGGCACATGGAACACCCACGGCGGCGACACTTGGAAGTTCGACCTCAATCTTGACAGAACCCCGCGGAAAGCCCTGACGGTCGACTACAGCGGCCTCAACGATGCTGGCGAGTGGTTTGCCAAGAAGGCCCTTGCAGCATGGACGGCGGCCACCGGCATCCGCTTCGAAAGCGTGTCGTCGGGCAGTGGGGCTCAGATCGAGATCGATGACGAGCGAAGCGGCGCCACAACCTCCAAGTGGGCCTGGAGCACTGGCGAGATCGATAGCGCGAGCATCAATATCTCGAAGGACTGGATCAAGGGCGACGAGTACACCTACGACGCCTATTCCCTTCGGACATACATCCATGAAATCGGCCATGCGCTCGGTCTCGGGCATCCTGCCGACTATGGATCCACGCTGAATGACGGCGACAACTTCGGAACCGATGCGACCTTTGCCAACGACAGCTGGCAGACTACGGTCATGTCTTACTATTCGCAGAGGGAGAACACCGCGACGGATGCAACACATGCCTATGTGCTGACTCCGCAAATGGCCGACGTTCTCGCAATCCAGCAACTTTACGGCACCACCGACAGTCTTCGCCTCGGCAAGACAACCTACGGCGTTGGCTCGACGGCGGGCGATTTCTACGACGTCCTCGAAAAGAACTGGAAAACGATGGCCTTCACCATCGTGGATGATGGTGGCAACGACACGATCGACTTTTCCAATACCGGTCGGGATCAGGTCGTCGATCTGTCGCCGGGCGCGTTCTCCAGTGTCGGCGCGCGCGTTGGCAACATGGGCATCGCCGTGGGCACGATCATCGAGAACTTCAAATCCGGCAGCGGTGACGATTTGATCTGGGGAAACCGTGTGTCCAACTCCCTGACGGGCGGCGGCGGGACGGACCGCATCAATGGCGCTGGCGGCTCTGACAAACTGTTGGGCGGCAACGGGCAGGATACGTTGCGCGGCCAGGCGGGGAACGACCGGCTGGTGGGTGGCGCGGACGCCGATGCGCTTTTGGGCGGCGGTGGCCGGGACGTGCTCCTGGGCGGTGGCGGTCGCGATACGCTTAAGGGTCAGAATGGGGCCGATGTGCTCGTTGGCGGCGCAGGCCGGGATATTCTGATCGGCGGAGCGGGGAGTGACACATTCGTCTTCGACAGAGGCGCGGGCCGCGATGTCATTCGGGACTGGTCCGATGGCGAGGACCGGGTGGACTTGAAGGATTGGCACCTCTCATCGTTCCGCGAAGCAATGTCACTTGCAACGCCGGTCAACGACGGCATCGCCCTGGGCTTCGGAGACGGCGATACCCTTACCATTCGAGGTCTCAGCCTGGAGACCTTCTCGCCGGGTGACGTGCTGCTTGATGCTTGAGGTCAACCTCGGCGAGGTCGCGCGCATGGCTCGCATAGGGCGCTTCGTCACGGGGAGCCAGAGGTTGACCACGCTCCTCGGCTGACGGTATCTGTGCCCGGGGGATGCAGGCCTGCCAGCCTGCCTTGCAAAAAATTGAACGATCTGGGGGACACATGCGCAACCTGGTCCGGGCCTTTGCGGCCGTCCTATTGCTTGGGGCCTGTGCATTGCCCCGCGGTGCGCCCATCGAATCCGAAATCCTTGCGAACCGCGGCAACGAGAATCCGGATTTCGCGATTTACGAAGTCACCCGCGCGAACCTCAATGCGATCTCTCACTGGCCCGCCACCGACAATGTGCGCACGTTCGGTTGGATTCCGCAGCAGCGCGGCCAGGCCGACATCATTATCCAGCCGTTTGACAAGCTCGATCTCTCGATCTGGGACAGCGAGGAGAATTCGCTCATGGCGTCGCCGGGGCAGAAGCTCGTCGACATAGGGAACTTGCGCGTTACGTCGAACGGTCAGATCTTCGTGCCTTACATCGGTTACATCAACGTGGCCGGGCAAACGCCCGATGGCGCCCGCCGCATGATCGAACGCGAAATGCTGGCCATCGTGCCGTCTGCCCAGGTGCAGCTCAACGTGATGCCCGGCTCGCGCGGCTCGGTCAGTCTCGTGGGGGGCGTAAGCCGGCCGGGTGCGGTGCCTTTGCCGGAAGGCAACTTTACCGTCTTGGGCCTGATCAGCCAGGGTGGCGGCCCGGAAAAGGAACTGCGCAACCCGCAAGTGCGCTTGATACGAGGCAACACGACCTATGGCACGTCGCTCCAGACCCTGTACGAGAACCCGTCACAGGACACCGTCTTGCGCGGCGGCGATAAGGTCGCGCTGGTGAACGACGAACGCTACTTCCGTGCGCTCGGTGCCAGCGGTGAGCAGAAGATCATCTATTTCTCCGAGGACAAGCTCTCCACCCTCGACGCAATGTCGCTCGTCGGAGGCCTCGCGCCAAACAGGGCAAACCCCCAGGGCGTCCTGATCCTGCGAGAGTACCCGGCTTCGGCGGTGCGGGGAGACGGCACGGGTCCGAACAATTCGTGGGTGGTCTTCACGGTCGATCTGACCAGCGGCGACGGGCTGTTCAGCGCCGGTCGTTTCCCGATCCATTCGGGCGACACGGTGCTGGCGACGGAGTCCCCGGTCAATGCGGCGCGAACCGTCTTTGGTCTGGCGGGTACTCTGATCGGGTTCTCAAATCAGTTCCCCGAATAAACCGTGATGTACAAACCATAATCGGGCGGTTTTATGCCGACCTGCGGTTGCAATCCCTTTTGACAAGTGGTCGCATTCCTGCGAGCAAGTCGTTGCAGACAAACCGGTCAGGGTTAGCGTTTCTCGCGATTCAATTCCGGCTGTTCGCTTGCGGTGTTCGGTGGGTTTACTGACAGAATCGTTTGGTTGAAGCAGAGGGCGGGGGATCTGTGCTCCAGTTTTATCGAAGTGCTGAGGATATCTCGGCAATCGCATCACCTGTCGCCGACACCTACGTTTCCCATCTCGGACGGGCAAGCGGGAGTACCGCGGTAAAACCTGTCCGTCTGGCTGCTGTTGTGGTCACCTACAACCGCCTCCACCAGATGAAGCGAACTTTGACGCGCTTGCTGAATGAGCCCTGCGACAAGATCATCATCATCGACAACGGGTCCACCGACGGGACGAAGGATTGGCTTCGTACGCTTAAGGACCCTCGTATTCGCGCAATAATGGCGCCCGGCAATCTGGGCGGTGCGGGCGGCTTCGAACTTGGTCTTCGCAAGGCGGTCGAACTCGACGATCCGGACTGGATGGTCATCATGGACGACGACGCCCGCCCGGAGCCCGGTTGCTTTGACGCTTTCCTCGAAAGCGACTTGACGGAATGGGACGCAGTATCGGCCGCTGTCTACCTCAAAGACGGCCGCATCTGCGAGATGAATCGGCCGACGATCAATCCCTTCTGGCATCTTCCGACGTTCTGCCGGACCGCAATGAAGTCCCTGTTCGGTAAATCGCGCGGAGGCTTCCACATTCCCGACGAGGCCTACAACGGGTCCCCGCAGGAGATCGACGCGACCTCTTTTGTGGGGCTTTTCCTGTCCCGCGAGACGATCGCCAAGGCCGGCTATCCCGATGGCAGCCTGTTCATCTATGGCGACGATGTGCTTTACACGCTCGGGCTCAGGAAGCAGGGCATGCGGATCGGCTTTGTTCCGGAACTCCGCTTCGAGCACGACTTCAACCGCGTCTATAACGGCAACGCCAGCCTCTACAATCCGATCTGGAAGGCCTACTACACGGCGCGCAACGGACTTCTTGTGTACCGTTTCGCTGCCGGAATGATGTTCTGGCCCGCCTTCTTCTTCATCCTTTTCAAATGGATCGCAGCCGGCCGCCGTTATGGCGAGATTCGCGGCACCTACTACCGGATGGTTTGGCACGGCGTGAAGGACGGCCTGGTCGGAAAACGCAGCCGCCCCCATAGCGAGATCACCTCGCTGGCGGCCCGCGCGGACGCCTGATCCCGGAATTCTACTGACAGCCGAGAAGCGGCGCGGGGCCTTCCCGCTCCGCATGTGTGCGTCCTCCTCTTAAAGCGGCGGCTTGGAAAATGCCGGCATTTGCGTGCCGTCGGCTGCGTGCTTCAGGAATGCGCGGCCAGTATCCAGCGCCTCGCGTATCGTCACGTCCATGTCGAGGTAGCGGTACGTTCCGAGCCGACCGACGAAGGTGACTCCACCCTCTTGGTTGGCGTGCTCGACGTAGCGGCCGAGCATCTCCATCTCTCCCATCAGCCGGATCGGGTAATAGGGAATGTCGTCAGCGCCGCAGGCGCGAGAGTACTCCCGGTAGCAGACAGTGCCTTCGTGGTCCTCCCACGGTGCGAAATGCTTGTGCTCGGTAATCCGGGTATAAGGCACGTCCGGGTCGCCGTAGTTCATGACGGCGCAGCCCTGGTAGTCCCCGATTTCGGTGAACTTCTCGAAGTCCAGAGTCCGGTAGCCGAGGCGACCGAGCGCGTAGTCGAAATAGCCGTCCAGCGGGCCTGAATAGAACACGTGGTCGAACCTCTCCGCCATCTCGCGTGAGAAGCGCTGGCCAAGCCGGAGGTCGATCCCCGGGTGGTCCAGAATGCGCTCCACCATCGCGGTGTAGCCGTCCTGTGGCATGCCCTTGAACTGGTGAAAGAAGTAGTGGTCGTCGTAATTGAAGCGCACCGGCAGTCGCTTGAGGATCGAGGCCGGAAGGTCCGTGGGCGATACGCCCCACTGCTTCATGGTGTAGCCCTTGAGGAACGCCTCGTAGAGGTCCGGTCCAACAAAGCGCAGCGCCTGCTCTTCGAAGGTTTGCGGGGTTTCGATCGACGTGTCGGCGATTTCCGCGATGTGCGCGCGGGCCTCGTCTGGCCGCATGGTCTTCCCATAATACTGGTTGATCGTGTGCAGGTTGATCGGCAGCGAGAAAACCTGACCCTGGCTCGTCGTCTTGACCCGGTGATTGTAGGGCAAGAAGGTCTCGAAACGGTTCACATACTCCCAGACCTCGGCATCGTCGGTGTGGAATATGTGGGGACCGTAGATGTGTACCAAAACGCCGGTCTCCGCATCCCGCTCGGTGTGGCAATTGCCTGCAACGTGATCCCGCTCGTCGAGGATCGTCACCTTGTGGCCCGCTTCGGCCATCATGCGCCCGATCACTGCGCCGGAAAGGCCCGCGCCGACCATAAGCAGGTTCAGTTCAGTCATCGTGTCGTGTCTTTCCTATGTGGTCACCTGGGACTGGCCGCCGGATTGGGTCAGCGGTTCAGGATGTATCGGTGGTACCTGTGCAACAGCACGAGTCCCAGCACAAGGCACACCAGCCCGAAAGCCAGCACATAGAGGGGCGAAGCATACCTGGCATCGTAAGTCGCGTAAAAGCCGCGTCGCATGAGGCCGTTGATGTGAACCAACGGGTTGTATGCTACAATATGTTGATATTGCCAAGGAACTTCTTCGAAGATGTAGAGCACACAGGAAATCAGCAGCAGTGGCCGTGTCAGGATACCCCAGGCGGAGGTCCACAATGGGGAAATCGAGAATAGGAAACAGTTCAAGGTGCCGATCCCAAGCCCGAGAAAGCCAGCGAGACCAAGGGACATGCCGATCGCCTCGACATTTCGGATCGTCGAAAGGTGAAAGATGAAATGGATGCCAGACATGATGATGAAAAACACCATCACATGGGTGAGAACGTTAAGCAAAAAACGCGCGAGCAAGGCATCAGTGTACTGAACACCGGGATACTGCAGAAGCGAGCGAGAGTACTTAAGCGAGGAGGCGACCTTGTTGGAGGTCGACATGGCAAGCGAGAACGGGAGAAACCCGGTTGCGTAGAACAGCGGGAAATTTGAACCAAGCGAGGGAATACGGATCTTGAGACCCACGGAAATCACGAAGGTGAACATCGCGATGGCACCGACAGGCTCCAGGATCGCCCAGATGTACCCGCCCGGACTGCGTCCGTAGGTTGTCTGCATTTCCCGCATCATGAGCGCCACGATGGTGCGTCCGGTCTTGAAGGGGCGGGGCCTGGATACGGGCTTCAGGACGGTCGGTTGGATTTCTGGGGTGGTGTCTGTCATTCGGTGTATGATGGCGCCACTGGATAATGTCGCGCGGACTATGTAGGAAGAAGCGGGAGTCTTCCATGACTTTTGTGGTTTGCAGGATCGGACCTTGAGGAAAAACAAAGCAGCCGGGCCTCGCATGGCCAAGGCAACCACGCCTGAGAACGATACCGAACCGTCTGGAAACGTGGAGCACGGGTCCCAACCGGGCAACGTGGAGATGTTGCGCAGGGAGCACCCCACATTCGCTCCCGGGAGCGCAGATGACGAGACTGGGATCGAGACGAAAGAGGGCGCCTTTCTGGAGCGCCGTGAACGCCGGCGCGCGCGGCGCGAGGCGCGGCAGGCTGATGCCGGTGCGAAAAACGCGCCGATGGCAGGTCCGGGCGTCGAAGCGCTCCTTCGCGAGGAAGCGACGGACGAGGCCACCCCAAAGGGCCGCGAAACCGCTCCGGCAAAGGGTGGCGAGGGCAGGAACCGCCGCAAGCGGGCGAAGACCTCAAAGCTGAACGTCTCTCCCCGCAAGGCAGGCGACCCAGCGTTCCCTGTAATGCCGCCCGCGTCCGCCGCGCGGCGCAAGTCCCGCCACATCGGCCTTATGGTCAGTTTCGTTCTGGTGGTGTTCGTGCCACTTGCCGTCGCGGGGTGGTACCTTTATACCCGTGCGGCGGATCAATACGCCTCCAGCATGGGCTTCTCGGTTCGAAAGGAGGACTCCACCTCGGCCTCCGAAATGATCGGTGGGATCATTGATTTCGGCGGCGGCGGCACCTCCGACGCCGACATTCTGTACGAATACATCCAGAGCCAGGCCTTGGTGGAGAAGATTGACCAGCGGATCGACCTCCGTGCGATTTATTCCAAGCCGGAAAACGACTGGTATTTTTCGCTCGCGCCTGACGCGCCCATCGAGGATGTGGTGCGGTACTGGCGGCGCATGGTCACGATTTATTACGATGGCGGGTCCGGCCTGATAGAAACGCGCGTGCTCGCCTTTACGCCCGAGGACGCGCAAGTTGTCTCCCAGGCCATTATGGATGAGAGCTCAGCCACAATTAACCAACTTACCAGCATCGCGCGAAACGACGCTACGAAGTATGCCCGCAACGATCTCAAGCAGGCGGAAGAGCGGTTGAAGGAAACGCGGGCCAATCTTACGCAATTCCGCGCGCGTACGCAGATCGTCGATCCAGCCATCGACGTGCAAGGGCAGATGGGCCTGCTGACGACCTTGCAGCAACAACTCGCCGCGGCCCTGATCGAGTTGGACCTTCTGCGCGACAACACCCGCGATGGGGACCCGCGTATCCGGCAGGCCGAGCAGCGGATCGATGTCATCCGCAAGCGCATTGCAGAGGAACGTAGTAAGTTCGGGGTCGGCGATACCGGCGAGGGCAATCAGGCGTATGTCTCGCTTGTCGGCGAATACGAAACCCTGAGTGTCGACCGCGAGTTCGCGGAAAAGACATACCTCGCGGCCCAGGCGAACTATGACGCCGCGCTGGCGGAGGCGCAGCGGCAGACCCGCTATCTCGCCGCCTATACCATGCCGACGCTGGCCGAGAGTTCACAGTATCCCCAAAGGGCGGTGCTACTGGCGGTTTTAGGTCTCTTCGCGCTCGGCGCCTGGTCTGTCGGGGCGTTGATCTACTACAGCATTCGGGACCGCCGTTAGGACCGGCCCGGTGATCAGACTGACGAACCTGAGCAAGACGTTCAACACCGCCGGCACCTCCAAGGTGGTGCTGGACAACGTTAACGCGGTCTTTCCAACGGGCCAGAGCGTCGCTTTGGTGGGGAGGAACGGGGCCGGCAAATCCAGCCTGATGAAAATCATCGCCGGCACCATGGCCGCCGACAGCGGCACCGTCAGTTCGGACGGCACCGTCTCGTGGCCGGTCGGCTTTGCAGGGAGCTTCCACGGGGAACTGACCGGCGCGCAGAACATCCGCTTCATTGCGCGCGTCTACGGCGTGGACACCGACGAACTTCTGGAATTCGTCGCCCAGTTTGCCGAACTGGGTGAGCATTTCCACATGCCCGTGCGCACGTATTCGTCGGGGATGCGCGCTCGGTTGGCATTCGGGTTGTCCATGGGCGTGGATTTCGACACCTACCTTGTTGACGAGAGCACCGCGGTGGGGGATGCGTCCTTCCGTGCGAAGAGCAAGGAGTACTTTCTCGATCGCCTGTCGAAGAGCAGCGCCATCGTTGTCAGTCACGGCATGAAGCTTTTGCGCCAAATCTGCACGTCAGGGGCGGTTTTGGAAAACGGAAAGCTCGTTTATTACGACAACGTCGAAGATGCCATTGCGCACCACGAATACAACATGAACAGTAGTGAAGATGACGAGGACGAAGTCTGACACCCGAGCCGACCCCCAGAGGTTTCTTGTCACCGGCGGCTGCGGGTTCGTCGGCGCCGCACTCTGCCATCATCTCGAGGCCAGCGGCGTCGAGATCGTCGTTCTCGACAACTTGTCGTCCGGCGATCCGGCTCGCCTGCCTCCGACCGCGGAACTGATCACAGGCGACATTTGCGACCGAAGGGCGATAGATAAGGCCCTCCAGGGGGTGACCGGCGTTTTTCATCTCGCAGCGATTTCGTCGGTCGAGCTCTGCACGACCCACCGCGCAGAAGCGAGCCGGACAAATCTCCAGGGTACGGTTACGCTGCTTGAGGCCACCGGCGACCTGCCTGTTGTCTTCACTTCGTCGGCAGCGGTCTATGGCGAGCAGGTGGACCTACCCGTAAGGGAGGACGCGGTTCCCGCGCCGATCTCGTCCTACGCCATCGACAAGCTGGGCAGCGAGCGTCACATGAAGGAGGCGGCCGACCTGTGGGGTGCGCGCTGCATCGCCGTGCGGCCGTTCAACATCTTCGGCCCGGGCCAGTCGCCCAATTCCCCCTATTCCGGCGTCCTGACGCGGTTCGTGGAGGGCGCGCGGAACGGTGCGCCGCTGACTGTAAACGGGGACGGCGGGCAGACCCGCGATTTCATTCACGTGGGCGAGGTGGCAGAAGCGCTCTTCGCGGCAATGAAGGCCGCCGTCAATTCAAAGCCGGGCATGTATTCGGTGCTGAACATATGCTCGGGGGAGGCGATCTCCATCCTTGATCTGGCCCGACTGGTGAACCGCGAAGCCGGGTCCCAGGTGCCGATCGCTTTTGGGCCGACCCGCCTCGGCGATATTCGCCATTCGGCAGGTGATCCAAGGCGGGCTGAAAAGGAAATCGGTTTCCGCGCCACCATGCCCCTCCAGACAGGGATCGCGGAAATGCTCGCCGAGCGACCCGCGCCGGGGCCGGTGCGCCGCAGCGCTACCTTCTGAGGCGGGCCGGGTCTCCGTCCGCTCAGGCCGCCGAAATCGCCGCCTGGACCGCCCGCTTCCAGGCCTCGTACCGCGTGTCCCGCTCCTCGGTCGCCATCGCTGGCTCGAAGCGACGCTCTTGGGACCAGCGCTCTGCGAATTCCTCCCGCGCGGGATAGAGCCCTGCCTCCATCCCAGCCAGCCAGGCCGCGCCGAGCGCAGTTGTCTCCAGAATCTCGGGGCGGTCCACCGGTGCGCCAATGATATCGGCCAGGAACTGCATCGCCCAATCGCTCGCGGTCATCCCGCCGTCGACTCGCAAGACGGCGTCCGGCTCGTCGGTCGGCCAATCGGCTCGCATCGCTTCCAGCAGGTCCCGGGTCTGGTAGCCGACGCTCTCCAGGGCGGCCTTTGCAAGTTCCGCCGGTCCGGAATTGCGCGACAGCCCGAAGATCGCACCGCGGCAGTCGGCGTTCCAGTAGGGCGCCCCCAAGCCGGTAAAGGCGGGCACAAGGATTACGTTCTGCGTCGGGTCCGCCTTTTCCGCCAGATCCTGGCTCTCGGGCGCGGCGCTGATGATCTTCAGCCCGTCCCGCAGCCACTGCACCACCGCCCCGGCGACGAAGATAGAGCCCTCGAGCGCATAGGTCGGCTTGCCGTCGAACTGGTAGGCGATGGTTGTAAGCAGGCGATTCTTGGACGCAACCGGGGTGTCGCCGGTATTGAGAAGCGCAAAGCACCCAGTCCCGTAGGTCGATTTCATCATGCCGGGCTGGAAACATGCCTGCCCGATGGTGGCCGCTTGCTGGTCACCCGCAACGCCCAATATCGGGATCGCCTCCCCGAAGATCTCCGGATCGGTCTCGCCGAAATCAGCGGCGCAGTCGCGCACGTCGGGCAGCATCTCCACTGGAATGTCGAGAAGCTCGCACATGAGCCGGCTCCATCCACCTCGGTGAATGTTGTAGAGCAATGTGCGGGAGGCATTGGTTACGTCCGTCGCATGCACCTTGCCGCCGGTCAGGCGCCAGATCAGGAAGCAGTCCACTGTGCCGAACAGCAGCTCTCCGGCCTTGGCCCGATCCCGGGCTCCCGGTACAGTGTCCAGCAGCCATTTGAGCTTCGTGGCCGAAAAGTAAGGGTCCAGCAGCAAGCCGGTCTTATCCGTCACGTCGGGCTCGTGACCCGCGGCACGCAACTCCTCGCAGATCGGTGCGGTTCGGCGGTCCTGCCAGACGATGGCATTGTGGATCACCTCGCCCGTCTCGCGATCCCAGACCAGCGTCGTTTCCCGTTGGTTGGTGATGCCGATCGCCACGACGTCGGAGGCCTTTAACTCACATTGCCCGATAATCTCGCGGCACGTCCGTAGCACCGAATTCCAGATGTCCTCCGGGTCGTGCTCCACCCAGCCCGAGGCGGGGTAGATCTGGGGGTATTCCTCCTGAGCGACGGACATGATCTTCATGTCCTTGTCGAAGAGTATCGCGCGGCTCGACGTGGTTCCCTGGTCGATGGCGAGGATGTGGGTCATGGCCTGCCCCTGTTCTCGTATCTTGCAGCGCCAGGACGGCGCTCTCCTCCGATGACCGCAAGACTGGCACGATCATTGGCCCGGAGGAAAGCCTGTTCGTTCAGGGACCTAAGGCTGACATCGCTTCCGGCGGGGCGACTGGCCGCGCCGACGGCTCAGATCATACGGATCACATCCTTATTGATCGCCAGCACATACCCCTTTCGAGCGATGTTGCGCACCAGCAGCGCGCTGACCATCTGGTTGCCGAGGGAATCACGCAGCCGCTTGATTCGCGTGGCTCCCGCAGCCTCTTCGCATTCCTCCGGCGCACGGCCCTGGATCATCGCCTCCAACTCGGCACCGGTGAGAACTTCCTCGTCCATCCGTGCCTCCGCCAGAACGGCGAGCGTTTCGATGGCGGCCTCGGTAAGCTTGAATTCCATGTTGTTGATGAAGACCAGCCGCTCCTCGCGGCTGATGATCAGGTCCGTCACCTGGATGCCCTGCCGCTCGATCTCCCCCATCCGCCGGTTCAGCGCCACGATCATCACCAGCAGAACAAGGGCGGCGATCAACAGCGCGGTGGCCAGCACCAGCAGAACGAAGATGATCTGCCGGTAGCTCTGCAACACGTCGGCGAAGGAGGTTCCGCTTTCCGCAAGGATTTCCAGAAGCTTGATCTCGGCCCCGGATGTCAGGTCGTCATTCGCAACGAAGATCCGCTCCACCCGGGAGTTGAAGGCACCGGCATCTGGCAGGCTCCAAAACAATAGGCCCGCCGTCAGCACGAGGATGCCCACGATGGCGGCGATACCGAAGGCGACGACCCTGTTTCCCGCCTTCAGCGCGTCAGTAACGGAGATGGAACTTGCCGGCACTGTCTTTCCTTTTCCCCAGACCGCTTTCGTCGAACACGCCCAGAACGGTCAGAAGAGTCCAGCCATCGGACGCGATCCGCTTGGGAATCTGTCGCTCGGCGGCCGCCTTGGAGCAATCCTTGCCGCGCAGTTGGATGGTTCCATAGTGGAGCCGCAGCGGTTTGTCCCGCTTCGCCTTGTAATCGGCGTAGCAGCCGGCCTGGGCGGTGCCCGCAACGAGCGCCAGGACCATTGCCAGAGCAGGGAGAAGGGCAGGGTGTCTCATGCGGCGACATTGCGGGCAAACGCCACGATATTCAATAACCCTAATAGGTTGCGGCATTGGTTATCCGATAGCGTCCGGGTGATATTGCCTGATTTGGCGGTGAACCCAATGTTCTCCCCACACCGCCCGTGGCCCCCGCTGCCGGCCAAACGCCCGTCCAGAACAGGAAACCGCCATGTTTAAAACCATCGCCGCGACCGCCCTTTCCGCCACCCTGGCGCTCGGGACACTGGCTCCCAGACCAGCGCAGGCTTTGGAGCAGGGCGACCTAGCCAAACTGCTTGTCGGTGTCGGGATCGCGGCCGTTCTCGCGAAGTCCATCCATGATCGTCAGGAAGAGGAGAAAAAGAAAGACGACCGCAAGAACGACCGTCGCGACTGGCGTCCGAGCGAGCAGACCTACAGGTATCCCTATCCGCAAAACCAGCACCGCTCGCCGCTCATTCAGCCCTACCGACCCTGGTCCGGAGCGCCGCACACCTCGCGTGCGCCCGTTGCGAAACCGCCGCGCGTCCAGGATGTGTACCGCATCGTACCGCGGACCTGCGAGCGCACCTTCCGCTCCGATGGTAGCTACCGGGAGTTCGTGACGCGGGCCTGTCTGGAACGGTCGGGCATACGCACCGCCGGCCTTCCCACGCAATGCGAGCGAATCCTCGACATGCCCGGCGACATCCAGAACCGCAGGGCATGGAACAGCGATTGCCTTCAAAGGAACGGCTACCGAATTCGTTGAGGCGCGGGCCACGCCGGTCCCCCACCCGGCGATACCTGCGGGCAGGGCGCGAGCCAATCTTGCGCCGCGCCGGAATGGCAGGAGGGCTTGGCCCTTCTGCCATTTTCCGTCTTGAAACCCGCGGCATCTCGGGTTGGGTAGAGGGCATGAGTCCCCATCTCGCCTTCGAACAGGCCGCCTGGGCCCGTGGTGCCCGCTTCGTCGTCGGTATGGACGAAGTCGGACGCGGCCCGCTGGCCGGCCCGGTAACGGCCGCAGCCGTGGTGCTGGACCGCACCTGCATTCCCGATGGACTGGACGACAGCAAGAAGCTCTCGGCAAAACGCCGGATGTCCCTTGCGCAGCAAATTCACCAGACCGCGCAGGTCGCCATCGTTCATGTCGGCGTGGAGGAGATCGAGCGCCTCAACATCCTTCACGCCTCGCAACTCGCCATGGCCCGGGCGTTGTCGCTTCTCGCCCAAGAGCCGGACTTTGCACTGGTGGACGGCAACCGGCTCCCCCCCGACTTGCCCTGCGCCGCGCAAACGGTCGTCGGGGGCGATGCGCTCTGTTTGTCAATCGCCGCCGCGTCGATCGTGGCCAAGGTGGCGCGCGATAGCCTCATGGTGGATTTGGCGCAACAACACCCTGGCTACGGCTGGGAACGGAACGCGGGATACCCGACGCCGGAACACAAGCTGGCACTTCAAAATCTTGGGATCACCCCACACCATAGGCGTTCTTTCGCCCCCGTGCGCAATATCTTGTATCAAGTCAAAACGCCAAGTGCTTGATTCAATAAAGAATTTGACGGCGAATCACCTTTGACTCATTCTGTCCACAACGTCGGACGTCGGGGCGAACCCGGTGCTGTGACAGAGGCAGACATGACGAAAACGAAGACCCAGGCAGCGGCGCGAACGCTGCCCCTTAACACGATCCTTGCCGGTGACTGCGTCGAGGAGATGCGAAAGCTCCCCGAAGGGTCCGTTGACCTGATCTTTGCCGACCCGCCGTACAACTTGCAGCTCAAGGGCACGCTGCACCGGCCGGACAATTCCATGGTCGATGCCGTGGATGATGCTTGGGACAGCTTCGCCTCCTTCGCTGCCTACGACGCCTTCACCGAAAGCTGGCTGGCCGAGGCGCGCCGGCTGCTGAAGCCCGACGGCGCGATCTGGGTGATTGGCTCCTACCACAACATCTTCCGCGTGGGTGCCAAGATGCAGGACGCGGGGTTCTGGATCCTGAACGACGTCGTGTGGCGCAAGGCGAACCCCATGCCGAATTTCCGCGGCAAGCGGCTGACCAACGCCCACGAGACGATGATCTGGGCCGGCAAGTCCGAAACCAGCAAGTACACCTTCAACTACGAGGCGCTGAAGGCTCTCAACGAGGGTGTGCAGATGCGCTCGGACTGGGTCCTGCCAATTTGCAACGGCGGCGAACGGCTCAAGGACGCCAACGGCGATAAGGCCCATCCGACGCAGAAGCCCGAGAGCCTGTTGCACCGTGTTCTGATCGGCACGTCCAACCCGGGCGACGTCGTGCTGGATCCGTTCTTCGGCACCGGCACCACCGGCGCGGTCGCCAAGATGCTGGGGCGCGACTTTATCGGGATCGAGCGGGAGCCGTCCTACCGAAAGGTCGCCGAGGCCCGCATCGCCACGGTCCGGCGTCTGGAAAAGGAAGCGCTGCAGGTCTCGACCTCTCGCCGCGCCGAGCCGCGCGTTCCCTTCGGCCAACTGGTCGAGCGCGGGATGTTGCGGCCGGGGGAAATCCTCACTTCTGCCAACGGCAAAGCGGCCAAGATCCGCGCCGACGGCACCCTGATCGCCGACGAAACCCGCGGGTCGATCCACCAGGTTGGGGCTGCGCTCGAAGGCGCCCCCTCCTGCAACGGCTGGACCTACTGGCACTTCCGGCGCGACGGAAAGCCGGTGCCGATCGACGTCCTCCGCCAGCAGATTCGCGCCGAAATGCGCGCCCGCCCCAGCTGACATTCAAGTAACCGCCGGTGCCTGTGGCCTGACACAGTTGGCACCCACCTGGCCCCGCCTTGTCAAAAGGCGGGGCATATTTTTTCCTGTTCTCCCGATTTCTTGTGTCCAAAAATATCCCGGGGGGGGGGGGGGGCGGCTCGCCGCGCCGGGGGCAGAGCCCCCTCCCGCTTCATGGCACCCGTGCGCCACCGTCAGAGGTGCGTCAGCGCAGGCCCGGCAATTGCCCAGACCTTTCGCATCACGGTCGGCAGGGAGGACGGGCGGAAGTCTCGCGCCGGGACGAACGTACCGCGCTCCGGTCGGCAATCGAGATCGACGCTCGCGACCTCTACAGCCAGCCTCAGGTGAAAATGGGTGAAGGTATGGCGCACGTCCCCGCCGAGCACCGTCCATTCCGCAGCGACTGGTGGCGCTGCTTCCGGCGACTCCCCCCAGTCCGAACCCGGCCAGCCCAGCATTCCTCCCAACAGGCCGCGCTCCGGCCGGGTTTCCAGCAACAACGCCCCGTCGCTCCGGCGGGCCACGTAGGCGATGCCAAGGCGGACGGGCTTTGGTTTCTTTTCGGCTTTCCTGGGCAAGTCCGCGGCGCGGCCAGTGGCACGGGCCGCGCACGAGGCCATGAGCGGGCAAATGCCGCAGGCGGGAGACCTCGGCGTACAGATCGTGGCCCCGAGGTCCATCATCGCCTGTGCGTGATCTCCGGGTCGCGCCTGCGGCGTCAGCAGACCGGCCAGGCGTGTCAACTCCGGCTTTGCCTTCGGCAACGGCGTGTCCACATCGAACAGCCGCGCCACCACCCGCTCAACGTTGCCGTCTACCACAGTCTCCGGCCGGTCGAACGCGATGGCCGCGATCGCGGCGGCCGTATAGGGACCGATGCCGGGAAGGGCCAGCAGCCCCTCGCGCGTTTCCGGGAACCGTCCTCCGAGGTCATTGGCCACGACCCGGGCACACTGGAGCAGGTTGCGCGCGCGCGCATAGTACCCAAGTCCCGCCCACTCGGCCATCACCTGCGCGTCCTCCGCCGCCGCCAGCGAACGCACATCTGGCCAGATCTCAGTGAAGCGGCGAAACTTCTCCCGCACCGCAGCTACCGTCGTCTGCTGCAACATCACTTCGCTGAGCCAGACCCGGTAGGGATCGGGGCGCACGCCCGCACGGCGGTCGGCCGGGCCCACGCGCCACGGCAGACCCCGTGCATGGCCATCGTACCAGTCCATCAGATCGGCGCCCGCCGGTTGTACCCATTCGTCACGCAATCTTTATGCCCCCGGTCATCGCCCCTCTGGCCCCCAGCGGACCAGTCGCTAAGATAGGCGCAACGTGAGCAGAAGTCAGGCGTCGGAGCAGGCAATGTCCCCGCGACCAGCAGATCCAAGCAAGCCCAGGCGCCGGATGCGCGGGTTCGAGCGAACCTCGGGCCTCCTCACTCAGCGAGTTCGCCGGGCAACGGAGTCCCGCGGCTTTTCGGAGACGCGCGTCCTGACGCACTGGGCGGAGATCGTCGGCCAGGAGATTGCCGCAATCGCCCGCCCGGTGTCGGTGAATTATGGCCGTGGTAGTTTCGGCGCCACGCTGACTGTCCTCACCACCGGTGCAAATGCGCCCATGTTGCAGATGCAAGAACCCAGGCTGCGGGAAAAGGTGAATGCCGTCTACGGCTACGCCGCGATCTCGCGCATTCGTTTCACCCAGACCGCGCCCACCGGCTTTGCCGAGGGCCAGGCGCAGTTTGCCCCCCCACCGCCCCCCGCGCCGCGCGCGCCGAATGCTGCATGCCGCAGACGGGCGGAAGATCTCGCCGGCGAAGTATGCGACGACAGCCTGCGCAAGGCCCTCGCCAGCCTGGGGGCATTGGTCCTGAACAAAAGCAAAAGACAATCGGAGACACCCGAATGAAGCGTTATCTGACCCTGACGGCCGCAGGTGCTATGGCCGCCGCCGGAATCGGCTACTGGATGAGCACCACGGCGACCGGCCCTGCCGAGGCGCTTGTTCCGGCGGCCCACGCTGCCGAAACCGAAACCGAAAACGCGCCGGCACCGGCCCCCGCCGAAATCGTCGAGATGTCCCTCGGCAATCCGGACGCCAAGGTGGAGGTGATCGAGTACGGCTCCTTCACCTGCGGTCACTGCGCCAACTTCGAGAAGACCGTGTTCCCCGAGTTGAAGGAAAACTACATCGATTCCGGCAAGATCCACTTCATCTTCCGCGACGTCTACTTCGACCGCTACGGCCTTTGGGCCAGCATGGTCGCCCGCTGCGATCCCCTTCGGTACTGGGGAATTCAGAGCCTTGTCTTTGAGGACATCAGCGGCTGGGCTGGCGGCGAACCGGCCGAAGTGGCGGACAACCTTCGCAAGATTGGCCGGAAGGCGGGGCTGTCGGACGAGACGGTCAACGCTTGCCTGCAGGACGCTGGCAAGGCGCAGTCGCTGGTGGATTGGTACGAGGCCAACGCGAAGGAGCATGGCATCGATTCCACGCCGAGCTTCATCGTGAATGGCGAGAAATACAGCAACATGAGCTACGAAGAGTTCTCGAAGCTGCTCGACGACGCGCTCGCAGAGTGACGTGAGCGTCAGCGCAGGGCGGAGAGCAGCGTGTCCAGCTGTGCCCAGTCGTCCAGCTCCAGTCGAACGGGCAAGCTGAGGACATTTCTCCTGAAGGACGCCGGCATCCGCACGGCGTCCTTTTCTGTTGTCACGAGCTGCGCCCCGAGCGCCTTCGCCTCGCTTTCCAGTCGTGTGAGCAGGGCTGGCGTGTAGGCCTGGTGATCGTCCAGCGCTTCGGCGCGCCTGATATCCGCCCCGAGCGAGCGAAGGGTGGCGAAGAATTTCTCTGGATGTCCAATGCCGGCGAACGCAAGCGCCGCTAGCCCGTGCCAGTCCATGCCCGTCTGCAAGGGCTGAAGCGCGCCGGTTACGTGGGGCAGCCCTGCCTCCCTCAGCGTGGTGCCCCACCGCTCAACAAAACGCGCCTGCATCGCGTCCGGTCCGATGCTGAGCACGAGATCGGCGCGGGAAAGGCCCGTCGCGACCGGCTCGCGCAATGGTCCGGCCGGAATGCACCGCCCGTTGCCGAAACCGTGGGCGGCATCAACCACGACAATCGAAAGATCCTTCTCGACCGACGGGTTCTGAAACCCGTCGTCCAGCAGGATACGCCGCGCTCCGGCCGCTTGGGCGGCCCGGACCCCGGCCGCACGGTCGCGCGCGATCCAGGCCGGTGCGAAGGCCGCAATCAGGAGCGGTTCGTCACCGACCGCGTCGGCGCTGTGCTGGGTCGGGTCCACCTGAACGGGGCCCTCAAGCGTCCCGCCATGACCACGACTCACCACGTGGGTCCCGTCTCCCAGCCGCTGTGCAAGGGCGATCACCGTGGGCGTTTTGCCAGTGCCGCCAGCGTTGATGTTGCCGACGCAGATCACCGGCACGCCGGCCTGAAACCCCTCTCCACGGGCCAGTCTTCGTGCGGTGGCCCGGGCGTACAGTGCGCCGAGCGGCGCAAGCACACGGGCCTGCCAGCCCGGCGCGTCAGGCGGGCTGTCCCAGAATGACGGAGCGCGCATCAGAGTCCCCTGCCGCGCAGCGCGACGAGCACATGGTGCGTCAGCCGGTTCAGGACATCGACGCCTTCGGAGGCCGTGTCCCAGGCGTGGAGCGAAAGCGTCGCGGCCGCCTCTGGTGACAACAAGTCGATGACCGCCGGCCCGAGATCTTTGGCGCCGGAAATGCGCCGGCACGCGTCGGCCGCCGCCAGTTTTGCCAAGGCCGGCTCCTCGTTTCCACCCACGGGGCCCGCGATAATGGCCGACCCAAGCGTGGCTGGACCCATTGGGTCCTGCACATCCCCGCCCGCTATGGTGCCCCCCAGATACGTCACCGGGGCCAGCCGATAGCACAGGCCAAGTTCCTCCAGGCAATCGACGATAAAGACATCCGTGTTGTTTTCCGGATCCTCTCCAGCCTCCCTGCGCGCGACGGACCATCCGTGCGAAACAAGTTCCTCGGCCATCGCGGGACCGATGTGGTCGGCCACTGGCACCAGGATCAACAGAAGGCGATGGGCCGTGCGCAATGCTTGCGCGTGCGCCCGCAAGACGATCCCAACTTCGGGTTCGGAGGGGCAGGCTGCGAGCCACACCGGCCGCGCATGCAACTGCGCTGCCAGCGCTTCGCGTTCGGCTTCGAGGGAATGCGGTGGTTTGTGTAGTCGTTCGAGGGGACCCGTCACCTCGATCCTTGCCGGAATTGCTCCAAGCCCGCGGATTCCGTCGGAGTGCCGACTGTCGAGGGCCAGAATACGATCGAACAGGCCGAACATGGTCCGCTGCACGTTTCGCGCTCGGCCGCCGACAGCGTCCGGAGCGACGGCATCCTGAAGGAAGAGCGGGATGTTTCGCCCTGCCGTTCGACCCAGAAGGATCGGGCTATCCACTGTTCCAAGCCAAATTGACACGTCCGGAGACCAATGATCCAGGAAACGTTGAACCGGGCGGTCCGCCTCGAGGGGCGGGTGCTGGCTGATCATCGTTCCGGTCGCGCTGCCTGTGACCGCCTCCGGCAGTGCGTCCGTGGTGAGCAGGATATGCACCTCGTCCAGCTCCTGCTCCAGCAAGTCCTGAAGCGAGAGCAGGGCCAAGGGATCGGTTCCGAGCGGTGCATGGACCCAGAGCAGAATTCCCTGCGGACGCGCGACGTCACTTCGCCCCAATCGTTCGCGGGCCTCCTGCCCGACCGGCCCGTCGCGCAGCGCTTCCGCCGCGAGCCTCCGCGCCAGCGCGGGCGAACGAAGCCGGGCGCGGAGACGAGGGATCGTCAGCGCGTCCAAGGCCGGCCGCTCAGCCGAGTTCTTCGGTGGAAGAGGCCTCCTGCTCTTCGTCCCGCAGCCGGTGAATGTGGGCGATGAAATATCGCATGTGGGCATTGTCCACCGTCTTTTGCGCGTTCTCCTTCCAGGCGTCATGCGCGGTGGCGTAGTCGGGGAACATGCCGACGATATGAATGTCGTCGACATTCTTGAACGCGTTTTTCGACGGGTCGACTAGCTCGCCGCCAAAGACGAGATGCAGGCGCTGCGCCATTGAATCCTCCAGTCCTGTGGGCCGTTTCGCGGCACCCTATCGGGTCGGGGCGATCCGTCAAGCACGTAAGGGGTGCCGCTCTCACCGCCCCGGCGGCATGGTCGCGACCGCCGCGCCGCAGGCGCGGCTCGGCCCAACGCTTTCCGGCGCCCGTCAGGGCGTCTGAAAGGGGCGGGAGGGCTCCCTTCTATCTCCCATGAACCGTCCGACCGTAATGCGCCTGCTGCGGCTCAGGGGTTCAGCAGGTCCACAAGGGCGGTGTGCACCGCCGGGGTCGCGCAGACGACGCCGGCAGCGTGGCGAAGCGGCGAGTTAAAAGCGATCGGAAGCCCCGCCCGGTCCGAAACCCGAGCCCCCGCTTCTTCGGCAATGAGGCTGCCGGCGGCGATGTCCCATTCCCAACTGTTCCGGAGGGTCAACATCCCGTCGAATCGGCCCTGTCCTACAAGGCTCAATCGATAGGCTAGAGATGAGCGGAAATGCCGCTTTATGTCCGGCAGGCCGCCGGGCCAGTGCTCCTGCTTCAGTGCCGGGGCTGCGGCGAGGATGTCGGCCCCCTGCAACGTCTGCCGTGCGCTCGCCTGAAGCAGACGGCCGTTGAGCGCCGCCCCCTGGCCCCGTTCCGCCGTGAACAGCCGCTGGAGCATGGGCAGATAGACCACCGCCGCAATAACCCGCCCCTGCTCCGCCACCGCGAGCGAATGGGCCCACGTCCGGTGCCCTTCGGTGAACGCGCGGGTGCCGTCGATCGGGTCGATGACGAACGTCACCGGGCGGGCCAGCCGCGAGTCGGCGTCGTCCTCGCTTTCTTCGGACATCCAGCCGTAATCGGGCCGCGCCGACGTCAGACGGTCCCTAAGCATGCGGTCGACCGCAAGGTCCGCCTCCGTCACCGGACCTTGGCCGGCCTCCTTTTCCCACACGGCCTGCTCGGTTCGAAAATGCCGGCACGCGATCTCCGCGGCTGCGACGGCCGCGTCGATCAGGAGTTGAAGGTCACTCCCCGGCAAGCGTGAGTCCTTCCACCAGGAGCGAGGGGACGACGCGCGACACGTGGGGCCGCGCGTCGTTGGCGGGAATCAGGCGGGTCAGCATCTCGCGGAGATTGCCGGCGATGGTACATTCGTTGACCGGCCAGGCGATCTCGCCGTTTTCCACCCAAAACCCTGACGCGCCACGTGAATAGTCGCCAGTGGTGGGATTGATCGTGGCGCCGATCATCGAGGTCACGACGAGCCCGCGCCCCATTTGCACGATCAGGTCGTCTCGGCTCGCCTCGCCCTGCGTCAGGGCGATGTTCGAAGCCGACGGAGACGGCGGGGCAGAGGGGCCGCGGGTGGCGTTCGCCGTGCTCTCCAGACCCAGTTTGCGGGCCGTGGAGAGGTCCAGCACCCACCCTTGGAGCACCCCGTCGCGGACGATGTCGCGCTCAGCCGTCGGCAGTCCCTCGGCGTCGAACAGCCGGGAGGCGGGCCCGCGCCGCCGCCGCGGTTGCTCGGTGAGCGACAGGCCCTTGGGGAGCACCGGCCCGCCCATCGCATCCCGCAGCCAGGAGGCGCCCCGGACGATGGAGGAGCCGTTGATCGCAACGAGCAGATGCCCGATCAACGATGCCGCAACGCGTTCGTCGAAAAGCACCGGGAAGGCGCCGGTGGGTGGTTTTCGCGCTCCCGCGCGGGCCAGCGTACGCTCGGAAGCGATACGGCCCACCTCTTCGGGCGTCGGCAGGTCGGACCTGTGCGTCCGGCTCTCGCCGTAATAGTCGCGCTCCATCTTCGTACCCTCGCCGGTGATCGCCACGGCATAGAGGGCTGAATCGGTGCGGGAATATCCGCCGGAAAAGCCGCCGGAGGTGGCCAGGTGCACCCGCCTTCGGCCGTAGCCTGCGGAGGCGGAGTCCACCCGGCTGATCCCGTCCACCGCGAGCGCGGCCGCCTCGGCTTCGCGCGCCGCGCGCTCCATGTGGGCGGGCAGCGGCTCACCCTCTGGGTCGTCCATGTCGAGCACGCTGCAGTCCGTGTCCCGGGCCAGAGCCTCCGCCGGTGCAAGCCCCACGCCGGGATCTTCGGGCGCCTCGCGGGCCATCGCTACGGCCCGATCCGCCATTTCTGCCAGCGTTTCCGGGGTGATCGAGGAGGAGGAGACACAGGCTTGGCGCCGACCGAGGATCGCCCGCAGGCCGATGTCGATGCCCTCCGAACGCTCTGCCTGTTCCAGCGCGCCCCCGCGCACGTCGATGCTGATCGAGGTGCCTGCGATGGCGATGGCGTCAGCGGCCTCCGCGCCGGCCTTGCGGGCGGCATCGAGAAGGGCGTCGGTGAGCTGATCGAGCGGTTGGTCCATCGGCGGGCATCCTTTCTGGCGACGTTGTCAGCAGCTAGGGGCGAACGCCGCGCGACGCAAGATGGCAGGTGCCGCGCTCCGGTTGAACAGCACCGTGCGCTGCGCATATCTACGCACGCACACCCATCTGATTGCAAAGGAGCCAGACTCGATGCGTCGCGTCGCCCTGTTGTGCCAGTCCTTCGTCCTTGCCACCGCCTGTTCCCTGGCGCCCCTCGCCGCGCAGGAGGCGCGCCCGCCCGATAGCTTGGCCGAGATGCAGCTCTCCTTCTCGCCGGTGGTGAAGCGCAGCGCGCCTGCGGTTGTAAACGTTTACGCCTCATGGGTGCAGAACCTGCGCACGAGCCCATTCGCCGACGATCCGTTCTTTTCTCAGTTCTTCAACGGCGCCGGGCGGACGGTGCCGCGGGTGAAGAATTCCCTCGGCTCCGGCGTGATCGTGGCCGCCGACGGGATCGTCGTGTCGAACTACCACGTGGTGGAGGAGGCGACCGACATACGGGTCGTGCTGGCCGACCGGCGCGAATACGCCGGCGAGGTCGTCCTGTCGGACAAGGAGGCGGATATCGCGGTGATCCGACTGGACGGCGCGGAGGACCTGCCCTCGCTCGACTTCGCCGATTCCGATGCCGTGGAGGTGGGCGATCTGGTGCTGGCCATCGGCAATCCGTTCGGAGTCGGTCAGACGGTGTCGAGCGGCATCGTTTCGGCCACCGCGCGCAGTTCGGCCGTGGCGACCAACGGGCCGGGCTACTTCATCCAGACGGACGCACCGATCAACCCCGGCAACTCCGGCGGTGCGCTGGTGGACATGCATGGCCGGCTCGTCGGACTGAACACCTCCATCTTGACCCGGTCCGGCGGCTCCAACGGCATCGGTTTCGCCATCCCCGCGAATCTCGTTGCTCAATACGTGGCGCAGGCGCGCAGCGGCAATGGCGACTTCCTGCGGCCCTGGGCGGGTATCGCGGTGCAGCCGGTGGACGGCGGGCTCGCCTCCGCCCTGGGTCAGATCCGGCCAGAGGGTGTGCTGGTGACCGAGTTGCATCCCCAGAGCGGCTTTGCCGCCGCGGGCGTTCGCCCCGGGGACGTCCTGCTCAGCATAGACGGGCTGCCGGTGAACGCCGAGGCCGAGATGAACTACCGCTTGCTGACCCGGGGACTCGGCAAAAGCGTGCATGTGCGCGCGTTGCGGGACGGCGCGGAGCGCGATCTGGAGATCGAGGTTGGCCCTCCACCCGATGGCGGGATGTCCGACCCCGTCCGAATTGGTGGCCGCGGACCCCTCGACGGGCTGCTGGTGGCGGAAATCACACCCCGGCTGATCGCGGAGCTTGACTTGCCGCTGTCGTCCAGCGGCGTGATCGTGCTGCGCGCCGAAGGCGTTTCTGCCCGCTTTGGCCTGAGGCCGGGGGACACGATCCAGAGTGTGAATGGCGCGGAGGTCCGCACAGCCGCGGAACTGAGCCAACTTGCCTCCGGCGACCCGCGCGGATGGGAAATCGAAATCGGCCGCGGCGCGCAGACGCTCGTGCTGAGGGTGCGCGGCTGAGGCCAACGTCCGGGCGGCCATGGACCCTCGGCCAGCAAACGGCTAACAAGCCAAGGACTTGTGACTCGGTCGGTCTCGCCCGGCCAGCCGCGCAGCGCCACCGAGGTGTTCCTTGCCCAGCACGCCCGCCTCCCCCGGCGAATTTCGCCGCCTGACCGAACTCTCCATGATTCTCATCCGCTACGGGTTGGGAGACTTTCTGCGTTACGCCGGCGTCGACCAGATCGTCGAAAAAGCGGGCGAGCTTCTGCACAGGAGCGATGCGGAGCGTATCGCCGACCGGCCCGCACCGGAGCGCCTGCGCTGTGCGCTGGAGGAGATGGGCCCAACCTTCATCAAGCTCGGCCAGATCCTGTCCACGCGGGTGGACCTGCTGCCGCCGGACTACATCCACGAGTTGGAGAAGCTGCGCGACCATGTGCCGACGCTTCCCTTCGAGAACCTGGTGACCGAGATCGAAGCCGAACTCGGCCGCCCCTTAAGCGAAGTCTTTGCTCGGATCGACACGGTCCCGCTGGCGGCTGGCTCCATCGCCCAGACCCACCGCGCCCAGCTTCCCACCGGCGAGGAGGTGGTGGTCAAGATCCGCCGCCCCGGCATTCGCGGTGTGATCGAGGCGGATCTACGCTTGCTCCGGCGTCTCGCCCGGTTCGCTGCGCGGCGGTTCGACGATGTCGCCCGGCTGCACCCAGAGGCGATCCTGAGGGAATTCGCCAACTCGATCCACGTCGAACTCGATTTCGCTATCGAAGGACGCAACGCCGAGACAATTGCCAAGAACTTCGAGGGTGACCCTGCGATCTCCACGCCGAAGGTCTTTTGGGACTGGACGAGCGAACTGATGAACGTCCAGGCCTTTATCGACGGCGTTCGGGGCAGTGACCCGGCGGCAGTGGACGCGGGTGGTTTCGACAAGCGGGAGATCGCGCGGCGAGGCGCCAATGCCGTTCTGAAGATGATGTTCGAGGACCGGTTCTTCCACGCCGACCCGCATCCCGGGAACGTCTTTTACCTGTCGGGCAACCGGCTCGTCTTCATCGATTTCGGCATGGTGGGGCAACTCTCTCGCCAGCGGCGGGACGAGATGGTGGATCTGCTTTACGGGATGGTGGAGCGCCGCCCGGACAAGGTGACCGAGATCCTGCTCACCTGGGCCGACGCCGACGAGCGGCAGAACCTGGCGCTTGAAGGGCGGATCGACGCTTTCATCGACCGTATCCATGGGGTTGCGCTCGACCGGCTCGATATCGCGTCGCTCACCCGGGACCTGTTCTCGGCCATGCGGGACCACAACCTCGCGCTGCCCTCCGACCTGACGCTTATGGCCAAGGCATTCGCCTCGCTCGACGGGATGGGCCGGCAGCTCGATCCGGGGTTCGACATGGTGGCGGAGGCCCAGCCCTTCCTGCGCCGGCAAATGATGCGCCGATATGCGCCGGACCGTGTCCTTCGCAAGGCGAAGGATGGGGCCGCCGAGGGGGTGGATCTGGTGACGGGGCTGCCGCGCGATCTGAAGAAGCTGCTCCAGATGGCGCAGCGGGGGCAGCTCAACCTTGGAATCGACGTGGTCCGGATGGAGCGCTACCTCGACCGTTTCGACCGGTCGGTGACGCGGGTCTCCATGGCCATCGTCACGGCGGCGCTGATTGTCGGCTCCTCCATGGTGATGAGCTTTTCCGGCGCGAAACTCCCCGTAGGCCTCTCGGTCTTCGCCATGCTCGGGTTCGCCGGCTCGGTCATCGGTGGCTTCTGGCTGATCTACACGACGTGGCGCGGTAACGGGCGGCGTTAGGCCGCCGCACCCCACATTCCTTTTGGGAGCCGCCGTCGAATGGCTTCACCTGTCACGGAACGCCCCGCCGGCGATTTCCGCAGGCGGGGCGTCACGTGTCACGTTCGCCGGCCTCGCGGGCCGCACGGTGTCAGAACGGCAGTGGCGCGCCGTTGATGAGGATCGTCCCTTTCCCATCGATGGAGATCTCGGAAAGGAGTTCGTCCGGCCCTTCGCCCGGCTTGGCGAACATGCCGGTCATCATCCGCACCATCATCAGCTGTTCGGCGGGGATCAGGCCGACCTTCGAGAGGTTCTCTATCAGTGCGTTGCCCCCGACGAGCTTAAAATTGGCTGTCCCTTCGGGGCGCTGCATCTCGGCCGGTGTCGCCTCGGCCGCGTCGGGGAAGGTGAATGCGCCCTCGCCGGTCAACTCCGCCCCCGCGATGGAGAGTTCCAATGCGTTGAGCGTGACGCTTTCCAGTTCACCGGGCGTCTCGGCGGACATCATGGCCTGCTCGTCAAAGATGTCGACGGTCCAGCGACCGGCCCCCGTCAGGTCCAACACGAGCGTCGCCGGATCGCGCGGAAGCACGCCAGCCGGATCGACCATGGACCAGACTTCCTCGCCGACGCTCAAATCCTCCAGCGCAATCCGCATCGCGAAGGGCGCTGCGGTGTCTTTCGGCTGCGTCGGAATCTCGAACGTCGTGGCGCTGCGACCGATCTGCGCCGTAAGCTCGGGCACCGGAATCTGACCGCCCGATGCCGTTACCTCAAGGCCCTCGTACGTCACGTCGTAGCGCATCTGGTCTGCGTCCAGCGAGAACACGGCGTTGCCACCCGTCATGCTGCCATTGGCCGTCATCGTCTCGGTACCGTCGTCGAGGTCCAAGTTGAACGTGACGGGCCCATAGGTTGCCTCACCCGCGCTCGCAAAACCGTCGGCCAGCATCTTGCCCACGTCGCCATCGGGATCGGGAGCCATATTGCGACCGCTGCTGCGGGAGGTGATGTCCTTCACCGTTGCGTTCAGCTTGATGGTGCCGTCGCCCTCGGGGTCGTCCATGGACAGGTCGAACGTAGAGCCGGCTGCAGACAACTCCGTGGCAACGGACCCGGGCTCGGCGTCTCCGGAGGTATCGTTCCATTCAACGTCGTCGAGGCTGAGAAGGAGGTCCATCGGGACGTCCTGGTCGTTAACCTTGAAGTCGTCCACCGTCAGTTGCATCGACGGCGCCGCGTAGTCGAAGGATGCCCCGCTTCCCGCGTCTGTCCCCGTCATCGTCGCGTCCGTTTGAGTCACGGTCATTGCAAGGTCGAGCTTGTCGCCGGCCTCGTCGATCCCGTTCACGGTCATCGGAATGGTGTCGGGGACCGTGATGTCGACGCTGCCGTCGTCCTGCTCGTCGAAAACAATATCGCCCAAGGTGCCGACCACGGTCATCTCGTCGAATTCGGCGGTAAGGGTCACGCCGCTGACGGTCAGCTTCCCGTCCATGGTCGCCTCGCCGGAACTGGTCATCGTCTGACCGTAGCGTTCCGCGGCTGACTGCCAGCTCTCCCATGCCTGTTGCGCCGTCAGGCTCCAGCTCGCGTTTGCGGCGGTCACCAGTGCGACGACGGAGACGCCGCCCATGATCCATTGTTTCATTGCGACACGACCTTCCTTGTAAAAACCTTGCGCCGACCTTCCGTCAGGGTCAGCGTGTGGTCAAGGGCGGGCGCAGCGACCGCATGGGCAAGCAGCACGTTTCGCCCCGGCTCGGCCAGCTTCCACACTTGGCGGACGTGCCCGTCAAATATGCGATGCAGTCCCCCCTTTCGCCTCGTCGAAAAAAACGGCATTCGGGGAGGGCAGGGTGCAGAAGGGAGTGCAAGCCATGACCGACATGACCGGGAAGGTCGCGCTGATCACCGGGGCAAGCCGCGGCATCGGCGCCGCAACGGCGCGTGTGTTTGCGCAGGCCGGCGCCAGTGTCGCGCTGGTCTCCCGAAGCAACGAGGCGCTGGCCGAATTGGCCGGCGAGATCGGCGAGACGGCGCTGGCCATCCCGTGCGACATCTCCCGGTACTGGGAGGTGCAGGCGGCGGTGAGCGCAACTGTGCAGACCTTCGGGCAGGTGGACGTTCTGGTAAACAATGCCGGCGCGATCGAGCCGATTGTTCACATGGCGGATGCAGACCCCGAGTCTTGGGGGCAAACGATCGACGTGAACCTGAAAGGCGTCTTCCACGCGATGCGAGCGGTTCTGCCGGTCATGCTCGGCCAGGGCAGCGGGAGCATCTTGACCGTCAGCTCCGGCGCGGCCCACGGCCCGGTGGAGGCCTGGAGCGCCTACTGCGCGTCCAAGGCCGGGGCGGCGATGCTGACCCGCTCCGTCGACAAGGAATATGCGCACCTGGGCATCCGCGCTATCGGCCTCTCGCCGGGAACCGTGCAGACGGAGATGCAGAAGGTCATCAAGGAGAGCGGCATCAATCCGGTCAGCAAGCTGGAGTGGTCCGATCACATCCCGCCCGAGTGGCCGGCACGGGCGCTCCTGTGGCTGTGCGGCGTGGAAGCAGACGAGTTCGAGGGGCAGGAGGTCTCGCTGCGCGACGAGGCGATCCGCCGCCGGGTGGGGCTGATCGAATGATCGAACTGCGGCGGGACGAGGCGGTCTGGACGCTTACCCTGAATCGGCCGGACAAGGCCAATTCCCTCACGCGGGAGATGTTGAGCACCATCGAATCTGTTGCCGCCGAGGCGGAGCAGGCCTGCATTGCGGCGCTGGTGCTGACCGGCACGGGCAAGGTCTTCTCCGCCGGGGCCGATTTGGACGAAGCGCGCGCAGGCCTGGCCACCGACGGCGTGTGGGAGCGGGTCAGCGGGCGCATCGCCGCTCTGCCGTGCCTTACGGTTGCGGCGATGAATGGCACACTGGCCGGGGGTGCCTTTGGAATGGCACTGGCGTGCGACCTTCGTATCTGTGTGCCGAGCGCGAAGTTTTTCTATCCGGTGATGAAGCTCGGCTTCCTGCCGCAACCCTCCGATCCCGTCCGAATGTCGGCTCTGGTCGGCCCGGCGCGCACCAGCATGATCTTCATGGCAAGCCAGAAGGTCGACGCCGCCACCGCCCTCTCCTGGGGGCTAGTCGACCAGATCGTCGAACCGGAGGACATGGACGAAGCCGTCGAGGCCCTGACGGAGGCCGTTCGCGCCGCCCCGGCGGAAATCAGGAATGGGATCAAGCGCATGATCCCACGCTAGCAGGGCATTCACCCGCCGTCGTGGTCAGGGCGCGGGGCGGGATGTCAGGGCATCGCGGATCTCGATCAGAATGTCTTTCTCGGTGTGCTCCGGCTCGGCAAGCTCCTTGGGTCCCATTGCCATTTCCTGCACCCGGTTGACGCCCCTGACGAGCAGGAAGACGACCCAGGCGATGATCAGAAAATTGATCACCGACATGATGAAGCTGCCATAGGCAAAGGTCGCGGCGTGCTCCCCTTCGCCCATCCGGACCGCCAGTCCGGAAAAGTCGACCCCGCCCGTGAACAGCCCTATCAGCGGGTTGATGAGGTCTTCGACCAGCGAGCTGACGATGGCTGTAAACGCGGCCCCGATTATTATGCCGACGGCCATGTCCATGACGTTGCCGCGCGCAATGAAAGTTTTGAATTCGTTTAGCATTTTCAGTCTGTCCCCGATAATTCGCCCTGCTTGGACGAGGGCATGCCCAGTTATGGCCCAGCCTGTGATTCTGGTCACCCAAAACCTTCGGCGCGTGCTCAGCGCCGCCGGCGCGGCCCCGGGGAGCGGGCGTGGAAGTCCGGCGGCCTGCGCGAGACCCACGCGATGAACTTCGCCAGACGCGGATGGTCCCGCAGGGCGTCGATGGAGGCGTAATCGCGCGCTAGTTCGGTCTCGGTCAATGTCGCGTGGATCTCGTTGTGGCAGATCTGGTGCAGGCGCACCGTCGGCCCGCCCTTGCCGCCGCGCAGCTTCGGGACGAGGTGGTGCAGGCTCTGGCGGGCGTGGCGCGGAATTGGCCGGCCACAGAGGGGGCAGAGTGGGTCGCTTGGGTTGTCCGGTCTGTCGGGCACGGCGGCGCGTTGGGTCCTTTTCGTTTGGCGGCAACCGCTTGTTGTCGCCGGTGGTCTGAAACAAGATGGCGCGCGCGTCGACCGTGGGCAAGGCGAGGGTATGGAGCAGGTACAGGCACTGGTGGTGGGGGCAGGCCCTGCCGGGCTGATGGCGGCCGAGATGCTGGCGGATGCCGGAGCGCAGGTCGTCGTCTGCGAGGGCAAGCCCTCTATCGGCCGCAAGTTCCTGATGGCTGGGAAGTCGGGCCTGAACCTGACGAAGTCCGAACCGCCGGAGCGGTTTCTGGCAGCCTATGCGGAGGCGGCCCCTCACCTGGTCCCGATGCTCGCCGAGTTCGGGCCGCAGGATGTATGCGCCTGGGCCGCAGCGCTCGGTCAACCGGTTTTCACCGGCTCCACTGGGCGGGTCTTCCCGGTGGCGATGAAGGCGTCTCCGCTGCTGAGGGCGTGGGTGAGGCGGCTCACGGGAAAAGGCGTGGAGGTAAGGACCCGCTGGCGCTGGCGGGGGTGGCGTGACGATGCGGCGCTCTTCGAAACGGCGGACGGCGAACGCGCCTTGGCGGCGCGGGTCACGGTACTCACTCTCGGCGGAGCGAGTTGGGCGCGCCTTGGATCGGATGGGGCATGGGCGCCGGTCCTTGCGTCGGCGGGCATTGAGCTCTCGCCTTTCGCGCCGGCCAATGCTGGGCTTGAGGTGGCGTGGAGCGCCCCGATGGCCCGGCATTTCGGCGCACCGTTGAAGGGGATCGCTCTGTCGGCCGGTGGCCTGCACACGCGCGGAGAATGCGTAATTTCGGCGCGTGGCCTGGAAGGGGGAGGGATATACTCTGTCTGCCGCGGTGTGCGGGAGGGGGCGCCGCTGTGGCTCGATCTGCTTCCTGACTGGTCGGCGGAGAAGGTGGCCGCGGAACTCGCGCGCCCGCGCGGTCGGCAGAGTTTGAGCAATCACCTGCGCAAGGTCCTGCGGCTCGATCCGGTGCGCATGGCGCTCCTTATGGAATTCGGCAGGCCATTGCCGGGCGAGGCGACGGCCCTGGCCGCCTTGGTCAAAGCACTCCCGATTCGGCACGCGGGCTTGCGCCCGCTCGACGAGGCGATTTCGACCGCCGGCGGTGTTCGATGGGAGGCGGTCGGCGCAGGGCTCGCGCTAAAGGCGCGACCGGACGTTCACGTCGCAGGTGAGATGCTGGATTGGGAGGCGCCGACGGGAGGCTACCTGTTGACAGCCTGCCTCGCGACAGGCCGATGGGCTGGGAAGGCCGCGGCGGTGGGTCTGTAAGGCAGCACATTCGCTTGCCCTGTACCTCCGAGGCGGTCAGCGCGCCATGGCGCGTTTCAGCGCCGGACGGGACCGCATTCGTTCGAGATACTGCGCAAGGCGGTCCTGCGTGATCGGGAAGCGCGCAGCATCGGCCCAGTCGCCGCAGTGCGTGAGGATGATATCCGGTACGGTCATCGTCTCGCCCATCAGGAAGGGCCCCTCCGACATGCGTGCCACCAGTGTCTTTTGGCTGTGCTGGAATTCCCATCGGAGGCTTTTCTTGATGGCGGCCTCCCGCAGGTCTTCAGGCAGGATGAAACTGTGCCGCGCCGACATCCACAAAGCGGCATCGAACTCGTCGAGCAGGAACTGGGTCATGCTGTCCTGCCGGGCCCGATCCAGTGTGCCGGCCGGAAAGGTCAGTGCTCCGTGGCGGTCGGCCAGAAAGGCGAGGATAGCCGTCGAATCCGTGATCGGCGTGCCGTCGGCGACCAGAACCGGCACCTTACCGGCGGGATTGAGCGATATCACATCCGGGGAGCGCGGTGGCGCCGGGAGGTGCTCGTAATCCAGGCCCAACTCCTCGAGCATCCAGAGCACGCGCAACGCGCGGCTCTCCACACTACCCACCACCGTGTACATGTCTCGTCGCCTCCCCTCACGCGCGCCAGTTGGGTGGCGCGTCGGAGCAGGCTGTCACGCGGGCGGGCGAGGGTAAAGGGCAAGTTGCCCGGCGTTCGACGGTGGTCAGGTGCGTGCGGACCGGAGCCAGGCCAGCCGGATGAACAGCCGTTCCACCAGCGCCATCTGTGGCGCGGTCTGCCCGGCGGAGCGCAGGGCGAGGTCGGTGTCCACCAGCAAGGGCAGGGCGCGTTCCAGACGGCGCAGGCCCCAGTCCTGGGCCTGGCGGATCATCCGGTCCCGGCGCGGGCCGAATACCGGCGGTCGCTGGCGGGCGAGGCCGGCGGCCGGCCCCTTCGGATCGGCGGCGGCGGCATGAAGCGCCCGGAAATGCCGGGAGGCGGCAATGATCAGCCCGACGGACGTTTCGCCCTGACCGGATAGCTTCTGCATCAACGGACCGATTCTGGCGGTTTGCCCCTCCGCCACGGCGTGCAGTAAGTCGTCGGTCGCCGCTTCGATGGTGGCGGGGGCGAGGTCGGCCACTTCCGCGCCTGTGAGCGGCGTGTCGTCTCCGATCTTGTAGAGCGCGATCTTTTCAAGGGTTTGCCGAAAGTCGCCCGGATCGAGAGCCCGTGCCAGCGATTCCAGGTCGGCCATTGCATCGGGAGCGGTGCGCGACAACCCGGCGCGCGCTAGTTCAGCCTTGATCTCGCCGCGCGTGGGCGGGTCGTCGTAAATGGCGGCCGCGAAGGCGTTGGCGGCACCTTCGAACAGCTTTCGCAGCTTCGAGCGCGCAGGCAGTTGCCCGGCGGTAGCGACGATCATCGCATCGCCCGCCTGCCAGTCTTCCAGTGCGGCCTGAAGAGCGGGCGCGCTGCCCTCGTTTGCGTCGTCCACCAGCACGGCGCGCGGGCCGGGAAAGAAGCCGACCGCCTTCGTCGCATCCAGAAGCGCGGCCGGGTCGCGGCGCAGATCTCCGCCCGCAATGCGCGTCAACCGCATCTCGGCCTCGCCCTCCGCCCCGATCAGCGCCGCGACAAGATCCTGCCGTTTCAGGGCGACCCGCATCGCGTCGGAGCCGTAGATCAGGATGCCCGCGCGCTTCGGGTCCGGCTTGGAGAAGAAGGCGTTTGCGTCCCTCGGCGCGAGCTTCACGGCAGCCAGCTCCCCGCGCCTGCCGTCAGCCGTGCGACGATCTGGTCGGCGAGGATCACCATCAGCCGTGCCCGGGCGTCGTTCTCGGAGGCCCGGGTGGCGACGGTGGTGCCGATGGCGGAGTAGGAGGTGAAGCTGTCGACCTGACCGCTCGTCAGAACCTTGCCGGTCGCGCGTTCGGTGAGCCTGTAGCGGACCACGCCGATGAGCTGGTAGCGCAGCGTTTCCTGATCCGGCGTGATCGCCAGACCCTCGCTTTCCGTCACGATGTGGTAGCTTAGAATATACGGTGCGGCGTCGGAGCTGCGCCCAAGGCGATCCTCGAATTGGGCAACAAGCTCATATCCGTCTCGGCTGTCGGGAGCGTCGGCGCGAATCTGTCCGTAGAGCCGTTCGCCGACGCCTCCCGGCGCGTAAACAGGCGTGAAGCCGCAGCCCGCGAGCGCGGCGGCCGCGAACGCGGCAATCATGCTTCTACGATCAGACGACCACATTCACGATCCGCCCAGGCACCACGATCAGTTTCTTCGGCTGGCCGCCATCGAGCGCCTTCACCACCGCGGGATGCTCCAAAACCAGCGTTTCGACGGCGGCCTTGTCGGCGTCCGCCGCCACTTCGAGCTCGCCGCGCCGCTTTCCGTTGATCTGGATCGGCAAGGTGACACTGTCCTCCACCAACAGGGCCGGGTCGGCCTTGGGCCAGGCCGCCTGGGCCACCAGCCCTTCGCCCGCCAGCAACGACCAGACCTCTTCGGCCAGGTGCGGGGTCATCGGCGACATGAGTTGCGCCATGGTCCGCATCGCCTGCGCCCTCGCCCCCGCGCTCGCCTTGGATTTCGCGATGGTGTTGGTGAAGCCATAAAGCTTGGCGATCGAGGTGTTGAAGGCGAACCCCTCGATCCCCTCGGTCACGTCCGCGATGGCGCGGTGGGTTGCGCGCTCCAGCGCGGCGTCCTCTGCACCCCCCTCCGGGGCGCCCGCGTCCTTCAACTCGAAGGCAATGCGATAGACCCTGCCCAGATGCTTGAACGCGGCTTCCGCGCCGGCCGCGGTCCACTCCACGTCCCGCTCCGGCGGGCTGTCGGACATGACGAACCAGCGTGCGGTATCGGCGCCGTAGCTTTCGACGATGGCGACGGGGTCGACAACGTTCTTCTTGGACTTCGACATCTTTGCGGACGGTATTACTTCCACCGCCGCACCGGTGTCCCGCAGGAAGACACCGTCGTCGCGACGCTCCACGTCTTCCGGCAAGTGGTAGACGGGCCGGTCCTGAGCGTCTCGCGTCTGGTAGATCTCGTGCGTGACCATGCCCTGGGTAAAGAGGGCCTCGAAGGGCTCCTTGCAGCGCTCGGGCAAATGACCGGTCAGGTGCATCGCCCGGGCAAAGAAACGGGAGTAGAGCAGGTGCAGGATCGCGTGCTCGATGCCGCCGATATACTGGTCGACGTTCATCCAGTAACCGGCCTCGGCCATGTTGGTCGGCGTTTCGGCGTGAGGCGCGGTGAAGCGCGCGAAGTACCACGAACTGTCCACGAAGGTGTCCATCGTGTCGGTCTCGCGCTTGGCCGGGGCGCCACACTTGGGGCAGGGCACGTCGCGCCACGTGGGGTGCCGGTCGAGAGGGTTGCCGGGCTGGTCGAAGCTGACGTCGTCGGGCAGGCGGACCGGCAGGTTCTCGCGTTTTTCCGGCACCGTGCCGCACGTGCTGCAGTGGACAACCGGAATCGGGCAGCCCCAATAGCGCTGGCGGGAGAGGCCCCAATCCCGCAGGCGGAACTTGGTCACGCCGCGGCCGACGCCTGAGTCTTCACAAAATGCGATGGCAGCGTCGATTCCCTGCGAACCGGTCTGCGCCTCGTCTCCGGCAAAGCCCTTTACGTAACTCACCTTCTCGGACTTCTGCGGCACATAGGCGTCGCCGCCGTCATCCGGCGCCACGAAGCCCTCGGCGTCGAGCGGCTCGAACGTCGAGACCACGGGAAGGTCGTACTTTCGGGCGAACTCCAGGTCGCGAGCGTCATGCGCCGGACAGCCGAAGATCGCGCCAGTGCCGTAATCCATGAGGATGAAGTTCGCGATATAGACCGGCAGTTCCCACGCCGTGTCGAAGGGGTGTCGGACGGTCAGCCCGGTGTCGAAGCCCCGCTTCTCGGCAGTCTCCAGTTCTTCTTCCGAGGTCCCCATGCGGCGGCACTCGGCGTTGAACGCGGCAATCTCGGCGTTGTCCTTTTCCAGCGCCTTTGCCAACGGGTGGTCCGGCGATATGCCGACAAAACTCGCGCCCATCAGCGTGTCCGGCCGGGTGGTATAGACCTCGACCCTGTCGAATCCGTCCGGGTCGTCGACCAGCGAGAAGGCAAATTGGAGGCCGCGGCTCTTGCCGATCCAGTTGGCCTGCATAAGCCGCACCTTCTCCGGCCATTTCTCCAGCCCGTCGAGGGCCTCCAGCAGCTCTTCGGCGAAATCGGAGATCTTGAAGAACCACTGGGTCAGCTCACGCCGTTCCACCAGAGCGCCGGACCGCCATCCACGGCCGTTCTCCACCTGCTCGTTGGCGAGCACCGTCATGTCCACCGGGTCCCAATTGACGACGGCGGCCTTGCGATAGATCAGGCCTTCTTCCAGCATGTCGATGAACAGGCGTTGCTGCTGGGCGTAGTATTCCGGGTCGCAGGTAGCGAACTCCCGCGTCCAGTCGATTGACAGGCCCAGCGGCTTCATCTGGGCGCGCATCTCGCGGATGTTGTCGTAAGTCCAAGTCGCCGGATGCCCGCCGGAGGCCATGGCGGCGTTCTCCGCCGGCATACCGAACGCGTCCCAGCCCATCGGGTGCAACACGCTGAACCCGCAAGAGGATTTGTAGCGCGCGATGACGTCGCCCATGGTGTAGTTGCGCACATGTCCGATGTGAATGCGCCCCGACGGGTAGGGAAACATTTCCAGCACGTAATACTTGGGCCGTTCGGGATCGTGGACGGCCCGGAAGCACTCCGCGTCGTCCCACGCGGCCTGCCACTTTGGTTCGATTTCAGACGGAATCAGGCGGGACATCGCGCTACCTCGGCTCACGTGACTTCAGGCGTTGCGCGGCTTGATAAGGGCGGGGTGCGCCAGCGTCCAGTGCGCGAATTGCTCTGCTCAGAGTTGAGAGTGGGCGATACGGATCTGTCGGGCGCGGGTAAGGATGGCGTCCTCGACGGCTCGTACGGTGTCCGGATCGGCCGGGCCGGACCGGGTGGCCAGAGCGACCTTCAGCGACCGGGCGTCCAGCGCCGGGTCCGTCACATAGACCGTGGCGCGATACGCGCGGCCCCCGCCGGGCGGGGTGCCGTAGCCGGTCACGATCACGCCGGAGAAGGGATCGATCCGCTGGATCGGCAGGAAGTTCAGGACGTCGAGCGACGCATTCCAGAGGTAACGGTTAACCTCGAGCGTGACGTTCGGATTGTCGGCGTCCGAGAACAGGTCCCAGATCGTGTCCCGCTCCCGCCCTTCGTCGTCTACGCGCGGGTTGAACTCGTCGGGTACGTTGCCGGAAGGATTCCTGGAAAACGGGTTGCCGCCGCACGCTGCCAGAAGGACCGCCAGGCTCAGTGCAGCGGCTGTCCGCGTCACACGCTGAAAAGTCATTCCGTACCCGCCCTTTCGTGTCCTTTCCGCATGGTCTAACGGAGGCGGCTTGGCCTCACAAGTCCCCAGGCGTTCGGCAGGCTTTTGCTACTGTGGCAAAGCTGCACCAAAACGCGCGGCCGGCCGGCCCAGTCTTAACGGCGCCTTGCATTCAAGCACCTGCGGAGCGAGACAGTCCACATACCCAGCTCGGGCCAAAACCGGGTTGCGGTGCACCTTTGAGATACACGAGGGAAAACGATGAAAAAGGTTCTTCTTACGTCGACCGCACTGGTCGCGTTCGCGGGCGCCGCGGCCGCAGAGGTCACCCTGAGCGGGTGGGCTGAAATGGGTGTCGTCGGTGGTAAAGACGTCGAGTCGCAGTTCTGGAACGATGTCGACGTTGACTTTACGATGACCGGTGAGGCCGACAACGGTCTGACCTTCGGCGCGAACGTCGATCTCGACTCCGCTTCTGATCTGGGCAACCACACGGGCGAAATGGAAGACGTCGAAATCTTCTTGAGCGGCGAATTCGGCACCGTGACGATGGGCGATACCGACGGCGCGCTTGACTGGGCGCTGACCGACGCCGCCGACTGGGGCAACCCGGGCACGATCGACGACTCCGAGACCGCCCACTGGGGCCGTCAGGACACCTACCTGGACGGCATCTACGACGGCCAGATCTTCCGTTACGACTACACCTACGGTGACTTCGGCTTCGCCCTGTCGCTGGAAACCGACGACCGTTCGGACACCGTTCTGGAAACCGAGTTCGGCGACGTGGACCGCAACGACCTGGCCTGGGCCATCGGTGCGAAATGGACCCCGGAACTGGGTGCCGGTACCCTCAAGCTCGGCATCGGTTACCAAGAAGGTGATCAGGGCTCCGTCGGCTTCGGCCTGACCGACGCCCAGGTTGACCAACTGTCCAACGAATTCGCCTCTGCGTTCTTCGATCTCGACCCGCTTACCCTCACCGAGCAGGAAGCTGGCTTCATCGAAGCATTCGACGGCGTCTTCGGTTTCGACGCGAACACCGGCGAGTCCGACGAACTGCTCGTCGCGCTTGGCGATGACGTGTCGGTTGCCGGTATCTCCGCCGGTTACGAGATGGACAACGGCTTCTCCTTCGGCGGCAGCTACTCCGACTGGAGCGGCGACGACCTGGATAGCGGTTCCTTCTGGGGCATCGGCGCCGGCTACGCTTGGGAAGCCTTCTCGATCTCCGTCAACTACGGTGAGCACTCCTTCGAGTACGAAGGCGGTTCCGGGCTCGACACCTCGGGCTACGGCGTTGCCATGGGCTACGACCTCGGTGGCGGCCTTTCGATCCTCGCCGGCTACGGCAAGTCGGAAGCTGACCTGAAGATCAAAGGCTCGTTCCTCGGCTACGACCCGATCCTGGAAGAGTTCACGGACACCGTGTACGACGTCAACGAGACGTTCGACACCGAGTTCGACACCTGGTCGCTCGGTCTGAAAATGGACTTCTGATCTCTGGATCGGATATTCTGCAGGAAAGAGCGGGCACTTGCCCGCTCTTTTCTTTTTGGGCGTCGGGATGATAGCTGAGGGGGCCATTATCCCGGAGCCGGTCATGCTTCCTCTCAATCCCGCTCGTGCCCCTGCTGAATACAAGCGCGCGCTCGCCCTGCAGCAGGCGGGCCGTTTGGAGGAGGCACGTGCTGTCTACGCCGGCATCCTCGCGGTTGTGCCGAAGAGCCCGGAAGTCCATTTCAACATGGGCCGAATCGCGCAACGCCTGGGCCGCCCCGACGACGCAGTTCGTCACCTCACGGCCGCCCGTGCCCTGAAACCCGCCGAACCCGCAATCCTTGCAGCGTTGTCCGAGAGCCTTTTGGCTGCCGGGCGGGGGGAGGAGGCGCTTGCTACCTACGAGTCGCTGATTCAGAAGGCGCCGAAGGATGTGCGCTACAGGATCGATAAGGCATTCCTGTTGCAGCGGCTGGGCGACTTCGATGCGGCCGAGAAGGAACTGCGCAAGGCACTCAAACAGGCTCCAATGCGCGGCGACCTCTATCGGCTGCTGGCGGCCAACAGGAAATTCAAACCGGGCGATCCTCTGATCGGCCAGATGGAGAAGGCCTACCGCGACAAGCGTCTCACTGGCGGTCAGCGCGTCCAACTGGGGTTTGCGCTCGCCAAGGCAATGGAAGATACGGCCCAAACCGACCGTGTCTTCAGCTATCTCACCCCCGCCAACGCGGAGATGAAGGCTGCATACCGCTACGATATTGCCGCGCGTCGGGCCGAGGTCGACGGGCTCATTCGGGCATTCGAAGGCTACGATTTCACCGCCGCCGCCGGAGGCCCGGACGACTTCGCTCCGATCTTCGTGACTGGCCTGCCGCGGTCTGGCACGACGCTGGTGGAGCAGATCCTCGCCAGCCATTCCCAGATCACCGGGGCTGGGGAACTGCCCCACGCGGTGCGGCTCGCCTACGGCGTCCTCGGCAAACGCGGAGGTGGATTTCGGGCGATGGCCGACGTGTCGGCGGACGACATCGCCCGGTTGGGCTGCGCTTACCGCGACACCCTGCGCCGCATCGTGAACTTCGACCGGGTTGTCACCGACAAGTCGATTCAGTCGCATATGGTGATGGGACTGCTGAAGCAGGCCATTCCCTCGGCGCGTTTCATCGTCGTGCGCCGGGACCCGCGTGACATGCTGTTCTCGATCTACAAGAACATGTTTGCAGAAGGCACGCACCGCTACGCCTATGATCTCGCCGACTTGGCTGGGTACTATGCCTGCTTCCTGAAAATCCTGGAGTTCTGGCGCAGCGTCTTTCCCGGCGGCTTCCACGAGGTGCATTACGAGGATCTCGTGGCAGACCCGGAGGGCCAGAGCCGGGCGCTCGTGGCGGCGGCTGGCGTGCCGTGGGAGGACAGCTGTCTGTCCTTCCACGAGGCGCGGGGCGAAGTGCGCACGCTTTCCGTGAGCCAGGTGCGTCAGCCGATCTACCGCAGTTCGGCGCAGGCCTGGCGGAAATACGAAAAGGAACTGGCGCCATTGATCGAGGCGCTGGACCGCGAGGGAGTTTTGCCGGATGGGGCTTGAGGACATACAGGCACGGACTGCGCGCGCGGAGTCGGAGGCAGGGCGAACGGCGGGGGCGGTCACGCTCATCGCGGTGTCGAAGGTGCAGCCGCTGGATCGCGTCGAATCGGTGCTGGAGGCTGGCCATCGTGTTTTCGGGGAGAACCGGGTGCAGGAGGCGCAGGGGAAGTGGCCAGAGTTCCGAGAGCGGTTCGACGGGGTCCAATTGCACCTGATTGGCCCGTTGCAAACCAACAAGGCGCGGGCGGCGATGGAGTCGTTCGACGCGATTCATACGTTGGACAGGCCGAAGCTGGCGGGAACGTTGGCACGGCTGGCACAGGAAACGGGGCATTGCCCGCCGCTCTTCATACAGGTGAATACTGGCGAAGAGCCGCAGAAGGCGGGAGTCCTGCCGAGCGAAGCGGACGGATTCATCAAGGACGCTCGCGCTCTCGACTTGCCGGTCACCGGGTTGATGTGCATTCCACCGGTGGACGAAGAGCCGAGCTTGCACTTTGCGCTGCTCGCGAAGATTGCGGAACGCAATGGGCTGGAAGGGCTCTCCATGGGGATGAGCAGCGATTTCGAGCAGGCGATCGCGCAGGGGGCGACCCATGTGCGGGTCGGTTCTGCGATATTCGGAGCGCGCGATTACGGTTGACCGCGCGACGATACTCTCTTGCTTCCGGCGGGGATATTTTCCGACACAAAAAGCGGTTCAGGGCACGATGAGACGGGTGCCGGGGGCAATCCGAGCTGCGATCCAGAGCAGGTGATCGCGGCGGAAAGCGATACATCCTTCGGTCGGGTGACGTGGTTTGCGCCAGGTATGGAGGAAAATGGCGGAGCCCCGTCCGGGTGTTGCGGCAGGCCAGTTCCAATCGGTCAGAAGAATCACATCGTAAAGTGGATCCGGGCGGCGCAGGCATTCGTGGCCAAAGGGGTGCGGAGCCCGTACGAGATGGTTGTAGGACGGATCGCGCGGGTCATCGGACCACAGGTCGCCCAGCCGGATATTCCGGGCCCAAGTGCTTGGCGGCGTGAGCCGGTCCGCGCGGTAGAGCATTCCGACGATATGATGCGTGCCCCTTGGCGTTGCGCCGTCGCCCTCACGTTTATCGGATCGGGCGCCGCCGCGCCCGATGGCCGCGGGAAATGTGCGACCTTGGAATCGGACGCCGCGCTGGGTCAGGACGAGGTCGAAGGGGCTCACAGCAGGTGGCCGGACTTGGCGGCTTTTGTCGCAAGGTAGGCGGCATTCTCCTCGGTATGGCCGACCTTGAGCGGCACGCGTTCGGTCACGTCGATTCCCTGCGCCTGCATCATGGAGATCTTCGCCGGGTTGTTCGTCATCAGCCGGACGCTGGAGAACCCCATCTCCCGCAGCAGGGCAGCGCCGATGCGGAAGTCGCGCTCGTCGTCTTCGAAGCCGAGGCGGTGGTTGGCCTCCACCGTGTCAAACCCCTGATCCTGAAGGCTGTAGGCGCGCATCTTGTTCGCCAGACCGATACCGCGTCCCTCCTGGTTAAGATAAAGCAGCACGCCGGCGCCCTCCTCGCCCATGGCGGCGAGGGCGGCGTGAAGCTGCGGGCCGCAGTCGCACTTGAGCGAGCCGAGCAGGTCGCCGGTAAAGCAGGCGGAGTGCAGTCGGGCCAGGACAGGTTTGGCCCGGTCAGGATGGCCGATTTCGACCGCGTAGTGTTCTTCCCCGCCATCGTCGGGGCGGAAGACGTGCAGGTGGCCCGCGCCGGAAAGCGCCATGGGCAAGCGGGCGGAGACGACCTGCTGGAAGTTTGCCGCGTCCGCCGGAAGGCCGTCGGTGGCCAGATCCAGCGTGGTCAGGTCCAACGCGTCAGCAGAGCCCGGGTCGGGCAGTGGGCAGAGCAGGACGGCGGGCAGCAACCGGGCCTGTTTGGCAAGGGCTATAGCCGCCCGGTGAAGCGCGGCGGAGCCCTCGCGCTCGGTGCGAAACGGCCCCTTCATCGGCTCGGCGAGATCGTCGGCAGGGTCGGCCACCGATTGCGCCCAGGCGAGGGTGGCACCACGGGGAAGAGCGATGCGGGCAAGATCCCCGTCATACGGGCGGGCCTTCAGCGTCTCGGCGCGGCGAGCGGTGACGGCAAGAACTGCCCCTGGGCTCGCAGTGAGTTGGGCAAAACGCTCCGGCGAGAGGCTTTCCACTGCCGCGACCAGCGCCGCCTGTTCGCCTAGCCTCAAATGCACCGGTACACCCATGCGCAGGTCGGCGCGGGCACGGGCGCGGCGTTCGGCGGGGCTGGGGGACAAGGGCATGGCGGCTCGCTCGGTTCGGGGCGGAGGGTTACCACGATCCAAATGGTGCAGGAAGATGAAACATATCCGGTCCCGCACACACATCGGCGTGATAATCTTGCAGCAATTCTTGCCGTTCACGTCAACCGCACGCATCTGCCGATCAACGAACGGAGGGTTTCGACATGGGCACGTTGAAGAAAATTCTGCTGGTCGACGACGAGGAAGATTTGCGCGAAGCGTTGAGCGAACAACTCGTGATGACCGAGGATTTTGACGTCTTCGAGGCTGCGTCAGGCCATGAGGCGATGGAGAAGGTGAAGGCGGGTCTGTTCGACCTCGTGATCCTGGATGTGGGTCTGCCGGATACGGACGGTCGGGAGTTGTGCCGGCTGATGCGCAAGCAGGGGGTGAAATGCCCGATCCTCATGCTGACCGGTCACGACAGCGATGCCGACACGATCCTGGGGCTGGACGCGGGCGCCAACGACTACGTGAGCAAGCCGTTCAAGTTCCCGGTGCTTCTGGCGCGGATCCGGGCTCAGCTTCGCCAGCACGAGCAGTCGGAGGACGCCGTGTTCCAGCTTGGCCCCTACACCTTCAAGCCGGCGATGAAGATGCTGATCGACGAGAGCGAACGGAAGATCCGGCTGACGGAGAAGGAAACCAACATCCTTAAGTTCCTCTACCGGGCGTCCGAGGGGGTCGTCGCGCGGGACGTGCTGTTGCATGAGGTCTGGGGCTACAACGCCGGGGTTACCACGCATACGCTCGAAACGCACATCTACCGCCTGCGGCAAAAGATTGAGCCGGATCCTTCGAATGCGCGCCTGCTCGTGACGGAATCAGGTGGTTACCGGCTGGTTGCATAGGACGCAGCGGTCAGGGAAGCGTTAACCATTTTAAAGTAGCGTATGCCTGCGCTGCCCGATTTCGGGCGCCGGATCTTCCCTGTTGCACTGGCCCGGGCTTCTCGCCCGGGCTATTTTTTGCGCCGCAGCAAGGCATTCACGGCCCATGTCGAAAGAAGTGCGCATGGACCTGTACCTGGAGACTGACCTTCGCCTGGACCGGACCCTCGCCGTTCCGCGCGCGGTTGTCTGGGTGTGCTGGACGACGCCGGCGCATTTTTCACACGATTTCGTCCCCAAGCCTCACAAGGTTACCGCGCGTGACATCGACCTGAGACCCGGGGGACGGTTCAACACGACCTTCAAGGTGGCCGGCACCGATTGCGAAAATCACGGAATGCTTCTGGAAGTGTTGGACGGCGAGACGCTGGAGCTTACAGACGGGTACACTGAACGCTGGAAGCCTACGCCGGAGCCGTTTCTGACGGTGATACTGTTGCTCTCCAACAGTACACGGCGACTTCTCGGCATCGCACGCCGGAAGCGCGGCAAACGCACACGGCCAAGGGATTTTTGGACGATTGGGGCACTGTCGCCGACCAACTCTAATCCTCCGTTAAGGAGCTGATCGCCTAACGCGGCAGTTGAGCCGGAGCGCTGCCGATGGGCCAGCGCTTAGTTGGCCGGTGGCAGGGTCGCCTTGAAGCTCACGTCGAGCGTGGCATCCGGCTCCTCGGTCGAGCTCACGACCATGTTCGCCTTCGTCAGGGCTGCCGAGAGATTGCCGGTAACGGCAATGTCCGACCCCTGCCGCTGGAAATCCGTCACGGTCAGTTCGAGGTTTTTCCCGGAAGCGGTCAACTCGGTATCGCCCCGATCCAGCAGCACCTCCGCCGCCGTCACTTCGGGTTCATCGTCGTTTGTGAGGCTGAGGGAGACGGTCAAACGCGGCGAAGGATCGGCCTCCTCCGGGGCAGCGACGAAACGGATCGACGTCGATGCGCCGTCGTCGTGCCAGGCGCTATCCGTTTGGGTGCCGCGGACGGACCAGGCCAACACGGTAAGGTCCAGCGTGCCTCTGACACGGCCCGCATCATCTTCCTGCGCGGGCGCTTGGCTGGCGCAGATCAGGGCGACGGCGAGAAGGGGCGGCAGAAAACGGGCGGCCATCAAGGAATCCTTTGGTAGTGGTCGTCCGGACCATAACACCGGTCCACGGGGGATCGTTCCCCCCCTTTCACGCACTGGCCATTCTCTGCCGACCGCCTTAAGCCTGTGTCGCATCGACCAGCCCGAGGACCGCGCTCCATGCCCTTCACCATCGCCACCTGGAACATCAATTCCGTCCGACTTCGGGCCGATCTCGTGACGCGGCTGATGCGGGATGAGGCTCCGGACATCCTGTGCCTGCAGGAATGCAAGTGCCCGTTGGAGAAGCTCCCCACCGAGATATTCGCAGAAGCGGGGTACGGGCACATAATCGCGCGGGGGCAGAAGGGTTACAATGGCGTGGCCATCCTGTCGAAGATGCCGATCGAGGATATCGGGGACCGCGATTTTGCGGATCTGGGCCACGCACGCCATATCTCCGGCAAACTGGAGAACGGCGTGGTCATCCACAACTTCTATGTGCCAGCAGGCGGTGACAAGCCGGATCGCGAGATCAACGTGAAGTTCGGCCAGAAGCTCGATTACCTCACCGCGATGCGCGATTGGTTCCGGGACCACCGCCCGGAGAGGGCGATCCTCGTGGGCGATCTGAACATTGCCCCGCGTGAAGACGATGTATGGAACCACAAGGCGCTTCTGAAGATCGTCAGCCATACCCCGATCGAGGTTGCGCATCTGGCGGATGTACAGGATTCGGGCAGGTGGGTCGACGTGACCCGGGCGGACATTCCGGAAGGCAGGCTCTACTCCTGGTGGTCGTATCGGTCGCCGGATTGGGACGCCGCGGACAAGGGACGGCGGCTCGACCACATCTGGGCCACTCCCGATATTGCCGGCGCCGCCCATGGAAGTCGGATCCTGCGCGATGTCCGCGGCTGGGAGAAACCGTCTGACCATGCCCCTGTCTTCGCCACCTTCGACCTCTGAGGCGCCCTTGCAAGGGGGGCGACGATACGCCATCTATCGCCCAACCCATTGACGAGGAGCCTCCAAATGCTGGAATCTGGCCAGAATGCCCCGCAGACCGCCGCCGCCGACCTAATCAAGGACGGGACCGAAGCGACCTTCATGGCCGACGTGGTCGATGCCAGCCGGGAGGTGCCGGTCATTGTCGACTTCTGGGCAACCTGGTGCGGCCCCTGCAAGACGTTGGGTCCAACTCTTGAAGCCGCTGTGCAGGCCGCCGGTGGTCGGGTCAAGCTGGTCAAGATCGACGTCGACCAGAACCAGCGCCTGGCGCAGATGCTGGCGCAACAGGGTTTGCCGCTCCAATCCATTCCGACCGTCGTTGCCTTCTATCAGGGGCAGGTGGCCGACATGTTCCAGGGTGCCCTGCCGCAATCGGAAGTGAAGGCCTTCATTGAGCGCGTCGCGGGTCTGGCCGGCGACGGTGGGTTGGCGGAGGCCGTGGAGGCTGCCGAGGGGATGTTGGCCGACGGCGCCGTGGTCGACGCGGCGCAGACCTTTGCCGCCATCCTGGGCGAGGACCCGAACAATGCCGCAGCCTACGGCGGGCTGGTCCGCGCACATCTGGCACTGGGCGAAACGGAAAAGGCGGAGGAATTCTTGGCCGCTGCTCCAGCCGAAATCGCCAACGCGCCTGAGGTCGAGGCCGCGCGTGCCCAACTGGCCCTCTCCAAGCAGGCCGCGGATGCAGGCCCGCTGACCGAATTGCGCGCGGCCGTCGATGCGGATCCGGCCGATCATCAGGCCCGGTTCGACCTTGCCACCGCGCTTCATGCGAGCGGCGATACCGAGGGCGCTGTCGCCGAGTTGCTGGAGCTTTTCCGCCGTGACCGCGAGTGGAACGACGGCGCCGCGAAGTCTCAGCTCTTCACCATTTTCGATGCTCTGAAGCCCACGGATCCGATTGTCCTGAATGGCCGCAGAAAACTGAGCTCGATGATATTTGCCTGACGGGCCGTTCCGGCTACCTTGAGGCTATGTTTGCAATAACCGATCTGCCGGATACGATCCCGCTGTTCCCACTGCCCGGCGCTTTGCTGTTGCCGCGCGCCCGGCTTCCGTTGCACATCTTCGAGCCGCGATACCTCGCAATGCTCGACGATACGCTCAAGACGGAGCACCGGCTGATCGGCATGGTGCAACCCCGCGAGGGGAGCGCGAAGGGCGGGCTTCAGTCGATCGGCTGCGCCGGACGGCTGACTGCGTTTTCGGAAACCGAAGATGGTCGGTATATGATTACGCTGGCCGGGATGTCCCGGTTTCGCATCCTCTCCGAGTTGGAAGGGTTCACGCCCTATCCGCGGGCCGACGTCGCCTGGGACCGATTCGAGCGCGATATCGGGCCAACGGAACGCGACGAGGGATTCCGCCGCGTGCCCTTCCTGGACCTTCTCGCGAGGTATTTGGAGGAAAAGGGTCTCTCCACCGATTGGGACAGCCTGAAAGAAGCCGACGACGAGCTTATGCTCAACTCGCTTTCGATGCTGTTGCCGTTGAGCGTGGGAGACAAGCAGGCCCTTCTGGAGGCGCCCACGCTGACCGACCGGCGGGAGACACTGACCGCGCTCCTCGAATTCTCGCTCCATTCCGGCGACGACGGAACCGAGGTGATGCAGTGAGCGACGACACCGCGTCAAAGGGCGCCGCTTTCGACCGCAAGATGCTGGAGGCGCTGGTGTGTCCGCAGACGCGCACGGTCCTGTCCTACAACGCCAAGCGGCAGGAACTGGTGTCGCGGGCGGCGCGGTTGGCGTATCCCATCCGGGATGGCATACCCATCCTGGTCATCGACGAAGCGCGCGTTCTTGAGTGACGCCGGCCTGCCGCGTCAGGCCGGCTTACCCTTTAAAAGGTTCGGCACGTCGCCGGACACGCCCGCCGCTTCCCGGATGAATGTCCGCCGCAGGGCAGGGAGCTTGTCGATGATCCCCATGCCGAGGCCGCGCCCTATCCGAAGCAGGGGATTGTCGCTGGAAAACAGCCGGTTAACCGCGTCCATCCCGAAGGCCAGCGTCGCGCGGTCGAAGCTGCGCCATTGGCGGTAGCGGTCGAGCACGAGAATCGAGCCGATATCTTCGCCCCGCCGGCGCGCATCGGCCAGCACTTGCGTCAAGGTCGCCACGTCCGCCAGACCCTGATTGAACCCCTGTCCCGCAATCGGGTGCACGCCTTGGGCCGCATCCCCGATGAGGGCCACCCGGTCCTTTACCGTCTGGTTGGCCATCGTGAGATTGAGGGGGTAGCGAAAACGCTTCCCGGCGAGTTTGATATCGCCCAGGAAATCGCCGAAGCGCGGGCGCAGCGCGGCGAGGAATCCTTCATCGTCGAGGCTGGAGATATGCTTTGCCGTTTCGGGCTCTTCGGCCCAGACGATGGAGGAGCGGTTCCCCGGGAGCGGTAGGATCGCAAGCGGCCCATGGGGCATGAAGAACTGGTGCGCTGTGCCATTGTGGGGCTTTTCGTGCTCCACCGCGCAGACGAGGGCCGTCTGGCCATAGTCCCAGCCAGTGCGTTGGATGCCCGCCCGTAGGCCCACGCCGCTCTTGCGTCCGTCCGCGCCCACAAGGAGCGCGCCGGTGAGCGACTGGCCCAACTCCAGAGTCACACGGGCCTCCGTCGGGGTGATCTGCTGCGCCACGACCGTCTCGCCTGGACGGTGGGTGATCTTTGGCTCTGCCTCGATTGCCTCCAGCAGAGCGCGCCGCAGGTAACGGTCCTCCAGCATGTACCCCATCGCGCCTTCGTCCAGTTCGCCATGGTCGAAATGCATCGCAAAGGGCAGAACCGGCCCCTCGCCCGGGCGGCCGTCGGTGGTGACGATATGTTCGATGGGTTGCGCGTGCTCGGCCACCTTGGTCCAGATGCCGATGGCCGACAGAAGGCGCTGCGAGGCGAGGGCCAGAGCATAGGAGCGCCCGTCGAACCCTTCGTCGGTTCGGACCTCCCGGCTCAGGGCGTCGATCACGGTGGATGTCATGCCCGCCTGGGCACAGGCAAGCGCCAGCGCCGGGCCATTCAACCCGCCGCCGACGATCAGGATGTCGCTGTCATGTGTCATTGCGATGAGAGATACGCCTCGCGGCGGCGTTGTCCATGCGCTGCCCTGCCGCGACGGTCGGTTTTGATGGCCGTTCTGTGCAGGGCGGCTGCCGGGGAGGGGGGGCTGTCTGCCCCCCGCGCCTGGCGGCGCTCCCCCCGAGGGTATTTTCCTCCACGAGACATCCGGGGAGGGGCGGGCCGATGGCGTTGGCAAAATGCCACAAGCCACCGAGTAGTGAGACATTTTCTGGACCCGCAATCCATGCGTGGCTAATCTGTCACCAAACGGGGCAGCACGACCCCGATCCCGAGGCAGTACAGACATAGCGAGCGCATGACGTTCCCCGACAGGTTTTCGGACCTTCCCGATTACGCATTTCCGCGTCTGAGGACGCTGCTGGCCGATATCGCGCCGGCCGGCGAGGTCATAGACATGACCATCGGCGAGCCGCGCCATGCGATTCCCGACTTCGTGGGCGAGATCGTGAGCGCCAACGTCGATGCGTTCGCCAAGTACCCTCCGAACGACGGGACGCCCGAATTACGGCAGGCGATCTGCGGCTGGCTGAGGCGCCGCTATGGTGTTTCCGTCGATCCCGACACGCAGGTGATGGCTCTCAATGGCACGCGGGAGGGGCTGTTCAACGCGGCCATCGCGCTCAGTCCGGAGCGGAAGGTTGGAAAACCGCCTGCGATTCTGTTGCCCAATCCGTTCTACCAAGTCTATGCGGTCGCCGCGTTGACCGTGGGTGCTGAACCGGTATTCGTTCCGGCGACCGCCGAGACCGGATTTCTGCCGGATTACACCGCGGTGTCGCCGGAGATTCTGGACCGCGTGACGGTGGCGTACATCTGCTCGCCGTCGAACCCTCAGGGCGCCGTGGCCGACGAGGCCTTTTGGGCGCGGCTGCTGGACCTGGCCGAGCGGCACGATTTTCGCATCTTCGCCGACGAGTGTTATTCGGAGATTTACCGCACCACGCCTCCGCCCGGGGCCATGCAAGTGGCGCAGGCGCGCGGGGCGGACCCTGAGCGGCTGGTGATCTTCCATTCCTTGTCGAAGCGGTCGAATCTGCCCGGGCTCCGGTCAGGCTTTGTCGCGTCGGGGCCGGAGTGCATGACGCGCATTCGCAAGCTCCGGGCCTATGCGGGGGCGCCAGTGTCGCTGCCGTTGCAACGCGTTGCGGAACGGGCCTGGGCTGATGAGGCGCACGTGCGTACTTCGCTCGCCATCTACCAGGAGAAATACCGCCTGGCAGATGAGATCATGGCCGGCGTGCCGGGGTACGCGGGGCCGGAGGGCGGCTTCTTCCTGTGGTTGCCGGTGGACGACGGTGAGGCCGCGGCGCGCCGGGTATTTGAACAGGCGGGCGTGCGGGTAATGCCTGGCGCCTATTTCGGCCGCGAGGTGGACGGTGTGAACCCCGGGGCGGGGTATGTCCGCGTCGCGATGGTCGCAGGGATGGATGAATTGCAGCGCGGGCTTCAGGCGCTCCGCCGCTGGCTTTACGAGCAATAAGGACACCAAGATCCGATGGCATATCAGACACGACAGCGCGACCCTCTTCTCGACACTTCCATGCAGGAGGCGATCGAACGGCGCGGACGGGAGTTGGTCGGCCTCGTGCTCGTGGCGCTGGCGGTGGCAACGGCGTCCCTTCTGGCCAGCTACACGCCGCAGGACCCTTCGTTCTTCTCTGCCACGGATGCGCCTGTGCGCAATCTGCTGGGCCGATTTGGTGCCTCCATCGCGGCGCCGCTCTTCATCGTCGTCGGGAAGGGCGCGTGGTCGCTGGCGGCCATTTCCCTTGCCTGGGGCATTCGCTTGCTTATTCACAATGGAACGGAGCGGGCGCTCGGGCGTGGCCTTTTCGCGCCGATCGCCGTGGCGCTGACGGCTGTTTATGCCTCGACAGTGGTGCCCGGCGCAGGCTGGAACCACAGCTTCGGGCTGGGCGGGCTGTTCGGCGACACGGTACTCGGGGCGCTGCTCAACATCTTGCCAATCTCGGCCAGCTTTGGTGTCCGGTTGCTGGCGCTCCCCTTGGGTCTCGGTGCGCTCGCGCTATTGCTGTTCGTCTGCGGGTTCACGTTCGACGAACTCCGCCGCTGTGGCCGATTCATCCTCGTTGGAGTGATCCTCCTTTACGCGGGTGTCGTACGCGGGTTGGGAATCGGCATGTCCGGCACGGCCGTAGTGGCCCGGGGGCTTGTGGCGAAGGGCGAGGAAACCCGCGCGCGCCGTTCCGAGCGGATGGCTGTGACAGCGGAGGACGATGAATGGGACCTGGTCGATGATGAGGCCCCCGACGCCGAGTCGTTTGGCCGGGCTGAGCCGCCGGTGCGCCGGCGCGTCGGTGGAGGACTGCTCGACTCCGTCTACGCGCTGGTTCGCCGCGCACCGGCTGCCCAGGGGACCATGATTGAGCAGGATCTGGCGCTGCCCGAACTGCCGTCTGGCGAGGAGATCGAGGCGCCCAGTGAAGAGCGGATAAAGGAGCGCATCGCGCATGCCATTCGCCTCCGGGCGCGGGGGACAACCCCAACGGCGGTCCCGACCGTGGGACGGGCCGAGCCTCCGGTGGTGCGGCCGCGCAAACCGGAACCACTGGTTCTGAAGGTTCCCGGCGCCGTGCCGCCCGCTCCGATGGCGCAATACGACGACGATCAGCCGACGCCCCAACCGGCGGTGGAGGTTGCGCATCGGCAGCACGTGGCCGCCGAAGAGATGGCGTCGGTAGGCGCGTACGAAGGGGACATGGCGCCTGGCTCAGACGAGTGGTCCGGCGGCCCGCGCGTCGCTCCGGCGATACACGAGCGGGGCACGCCCTACGATCCGGAAGACGATGACACGCGCGCCGTTGTCCAGCACCCTGCGCGCAAGGCGCCCAAGCCCTCCCGGCAGGCTCGTGCGGAGGCGCAGCCCTCACTCGCCCTCGAACCAGAGGCAGCCTCCGCCTATGACACCCCACCGCTGTCGCTGCTGACCAACCCGGCGTCGATCACCCGCCACGTTCTCTCCGACGAAGCACTGGAAGAGAACGCCCGGATGCTGGAGAACGTGCTCGACGACTACGGCGTCAAGGGCGAGATTGTGTCCGTCCGCCCCGGCCCGGTCGTCACCATGTACGAACTGGAACCGGCGCCCGGCCTCAAGGCCAGCCGGGTGATCGGGCTCGCCGATGATATCGCTCGCTCCATGTCGGCCCTCTCGGCCCGTGTCTCGACGGTGCCGGGCCGGTCGGTGATCGGCATCGAACTGCCCAATGCCAACCGCGAAAAGGTCGTTCTGCGGGAGATCCTCTCCGCGCGGGAATACGGCGACACTTCCATGCCGCTGCCGTTGGCGCTCGGCAAGGACATCGGCGGCGCGCCCGTGGTGGCGAACTTGGCCAAGATGCCCCACTTGCTGATCGCGGGTACGACGGGCTCCGGTAAGTCGGTCGCCATCAACACCATGATCGTCTCGCTGCTCTACCGGCTCAGCCCGGAAGAATGCCGGATGATCATGATCGACCCGAAGATGCTGGAACTGTCCGTCTATGACGGCATTCCGCATCTGCTCTCGCCCGTTGTGACCGATCCCAAGAAGGCCGTCGTGGCGTTGAAATGGGTCGTGGGCGAGATGGAAGACCGCTACCGCAAGATGTCCAAGATGGGCGTGCGCAACATCGAAGGCTACAACAGCCGCGTGAAGGATGCGCTCGGCAAGGGCGAGATGTTCTCCCGTACCGTGCAGACGGGCTTCGACGACGAGACCGGCGAGCCCGTGTTCGAGACCGAAGAATTCGCGCCCGAACTGCTGCCGTTCATCGTCGTTATCGTGGACGAGATGGCGGACCTGATGATGGTTGCCGGCAAGGAAATCGAAGCCTGCATCCAGCGCCTCGCACAAATGGCGCGGGCGTCGGGCATCCATATCATCATGGCGACCCAGCGGCCCTCCGTCGACGTCATCACGGGTACGATCAAGGCAAACTTCCCCACCCGGATCTCCTTCCAGGTGACCTCCAAGGTCGATAGCCGGACGATCCTTGGCGAAATGGGCGCCGAGCAGCTTCTGGGCATGGGCGACATGCTCTACATGGCGGGCGGCGCCAAGCTGACCCGGGTGCACGGGCCGTTCGTCAGCGACGAGGAGGTTGAGGAGATCGTCAACCACCTCAAGGCCTACGGCCCGCCGGACTACGTGGGCGGCGTCATCGAGGGGCCCGACGAGGAGAAGGAGAGCGACATCGACCTCGTTCTCGGCCTCGGCGGCAACACCGACGGGGAGGATGCGCTCTACGACCAGGCTGTCGCGATCGTTCTGAAGGATCGCAAATGCTCCACCTCCTACATCCAGCGCAAGCTCGCCATCGGCTACAACAAGGCCGCGCGGCTTGTGGAACAGATGGAGGACGAGGGGCTGGTCAGTGCCTCCAACCATGTGGGCAAGCGCGAGATTCTCGTGCCGGAGCAAGCCTGACGGCCCTGCGCCGCAGGCCTGCGATCCGCCGGTCACGTGCCTGTGAGAGAGGAAGGACTGGAAAGGTCCGCGCCGAGATCATACTGAAAGCGTATGATCAAACGCTTCCTCTCCACATGCCTTCTCGTCCTCGCGGCGGCCAGCCCGGTCGCAGCCGAGAAGATCCCGCTCAACGCGCTGTCCAACTACCTCAACGGGTTCAAGACCGCGCAGGGTGAGTTTACGCAAGTCAACTCTGACGGCACGATCTCCACGGGCCGTCTTTTCATTCACCGGCCGGGTCGGGTGCGATTCGAGTACAATCCGCCGGACAATTCCCTGGTCATGGCGGGTGGGGGGACGGTGGCGGTCTTCGATCCCAAGTCCAACGCCGGCCCGAACCAATATCCGCTCCGGCAGACGCCGCTGAACCTCATCCTGCGTCAGAACGTCAATTTCGCGAGCGCCCGGTCGGTCGTCGCGCATACGACGGACGGTAAGACGACCAGCGTTGTCGCGCAGGACCCGGAGCATCCGGACTACGGCACGATCCGCCTCGTCTTCACCGATAAGCCGGTCGAACTGCGCCAATGGGTCGTCACCGATGGCAGCGGTGAGCAAACCACCGTTATCCTCGGCGAGTTGACGAAGGGGGTGTCGCTCGGGCCGTCGCTCTTCAGTATTCCGCAGGAGATCTCGCGCCGCGAGTGACGGAAGCCCTGCGGCGGGATCTCAGATCTTGCCGCAGGTCCGCAACTGCCGATCGTAGAGCAAGGCGCGCTCTCCGACGTTGGAAGAGACGCGCATCAGCCAGCTCTTGGAGGTGTGGCTGCCGCGGTTATAGCCGTTCCACCCCTCGTGATAGGCGAGGTATTGGCGCTGCGCGTCATAGAGGGGAACGCCGGTCTTCTCCCGCGCCTTGTTCATGTACCAGCCCATGAAATCTGTCGCGTCCTTGATGTTGTCGCGTTTGGCGCGCCGGTTCCCCGTCTCGCGTTTGTACTGGTCCCAGGTCCCATCGAGCGCTTGCGAGTATCCATAGGCCGAGCTCTGACGCCCCATGGGGATCACGCCGAGTGTCCATTGGATGGGAGTCCGGGCGTTCCCGTCGAACTTGCTTTCCTGATGGATCACCGCCATCTGCACGGGCACCGGCACGTCCCACTTCCGTTCGGCGCGCCGCATTGCGCGAAGGTACTTCGGCCGCTCGTTCACGATGCTGCATGCATTGTCGAGATTTCGGGGACTCACCTTGTTGCCGCCCCCACAGCCGGCCAGGGCCATGAGAACGCACAGGGCGCAAAGGATTCTGCTCATCCGCCTGTCCGATCCGATTATGTGTCTGCTCGTTTTTTCTCAGTGTAAGCCAAATATTCGACGGGGTGAACGGGCAAGCGTGCGGGGACACGTAAATTGGCCGAGAGGTCTGGGAGGCAGACCGAGGCGACGCGCGAAATTTCGGCCAATGCGGGTTCAGTGTGGGATGATGAGGGGCTGAGGATACAGCACTGTGAAGCAACTGTTCACACACTGTTTCTAGGGCCTTATCCACAAGTAGCATGGACACACATGAAACCTCCCCTTAACTATTAAGAAGTGGGGAAAGTATCAGTATGCAGACAAGTGTAGCCAAATATCATTTAGGTCAAGTCGTTCGTCACCGAAAGCACCCTTTCCGCGGCGTTGTTTTCGATGTGGACGCGATGTTCTCGAACACAGAGGAATGGTACGACGCGATCCCGGAGGAAAGCCGGCCCGCGAAAGAACAGCCGTTCTATCACCTCTTGGCCGAAAACAACCAAAGTTACTATGTCGCCTATGTATCGGAGCAGAATCTCGTGCCCGACTACTCTGGCGAACCGGTGGACCATCCAGACTTGCCAGACCTGTTCGGGGAATTTTGCGACGGCATCTACCCGCTGGAATTCCAGTTGAACTGAACAAGCCGGACAGGTGCGCACCGGAGGGCGCCCCTTGGGGTGAGCGCTCGCCGGCCGGTGCTGCCATGTTCCGGGGAAAACCTCGGCGCCGCGTTGGGTGGGGGCTGAAAAGCACGGCGCCGAGGGAAGCCTTGTGCAGCTACAAGAGACAATCTGCAGGTTCCGGCAGGCAATTTGGCGGCGCGAATGCGGCAAAGCCGTGGCAGATTGCCTTGGCAGTCAGAATTTGCCTGATTTCGCTAGAGAAAAAGTGAGCAGGTTCCGCCCATTTTTCCTCTCGTACCTCAGATCATCCGCCAACTCCCGTATGAGCAACCACCCGAATCCGCCCTCTGGCAGATCGTGGAGTGTGACGTCGAGATCCTGCGGATGCCCCGGAGGGAGAACCTGATTCGGCATCGCTGCGCCGTTATCCTCCACATTCAGGTTTATGGCGTCCCCGGCAGGGTCGATTGCGATGGAGAGATAGCCGGACGCGCGACACGGGTAGGCGTGCTCCACGACATTGTTCATGACCTCACCGAGAACAACCTCCACCCGTTCGCACTCGTCTTCCGACAATCCGAGATGAGCCAGGGCGGCCGCGATCGTAACCAGCCCTCGACGAACCTCATTCGGTTCACTGATCAAGGTCAGGCGCAGGTCTGGTTCACGGCTCTGACCACCGCGATCGAGAGGACGTTTGCCCGGGCCATGAGCATTGGGCCTGACTCGTGGCGAATCGATAGCGCCGTGCGCCAATGCGCCGCCCGTTCGATCCGCCTCAGACGAGTCGGCATTCCGTTCGTCCATCAGGCCGCGTGGCTCCCCCCGCCGAGGATCTCGTCCGCCGATCCGTGTATCACGAAGACGGAGTCCATCCGCGTTAATTGGAAGACCTTCTGAACCTTGGGTGTCAAACCCGCGAGTTCCAGTGATCGTTCCTGCCCGAGGTGTTTCTTGACCGCGACCACCGCCCCGAGCCCGGAAGAGTCGAGAAAATCGACCTGCCTCAGGTTCAGGACGATGCGCGGTGGCGGATCGGCGCAGATATCCCGCATCCGGTCCTTGAACTGGATCGCGCAGGCCGCATCGATTCGCTTCGAAAGAACGTCGATGCGGAGAATGCCGTCCTGCCGGCGGGTTTCGAACTCCATGCCGCACCTCCGATACGTGTCATCGCTGTCCGGCAGGCTGGACGGAAAAACTTACCATTCGGTATGCAGGCGTCAATTGAAGTGTTGGAGAAGATCTTTGGGTGAAACAACTGGGTACGCGCCCCCGACGGAACCGGTGCGCGTTCTGCACGAGGACGCGCAGCTGCTGGTCGTGGAAAAGCCCGCGGGCCTCCTGTCGGTTCCGGGCAAAGGCGCAGAACTGGCGGACTGCCTTCTCTCTCGGTTGGAGGTCGCGTTCGAGGGGACGCTTCTGGTGCATCGTCTGGACCGGGATACCTCCGGCGTCATGGTCTTCGCGCGTACGAAGGCTGCGCAACGGCATCTTGGGCTGCAGTTTGAAAGGCGCCATACGTCGAAGCGATATATCGCCCGCGTCCATGGGCAGCCAGCGTCCGAGTGCGGAAGGATCGATCTGCCGCTGATCGCGGACTGGCCGAATCGCCCGAAACAGATGGTCGATTTCGACAGGGGCAAGCCGGCAGAGACGCATTGGCGCGTCCTCGAACGGGAGCCGGGCGCCACGCGTGTCGAATTGCTGCCGGTGACAGGACGGAGCCATCAGCTTCGGGTGCATATGGCGGCGATCGGGCATCCTATACTGGGTGACCCACTCTATGCTGAAGGAACAGCGCGCGAGGCGGCGCGGCTGATGTTGCATGCCGAGCGACTTTTGCTGCGCCATCCCGATGGCGGCGCGCCGATGACATTTACCGCGCGCTGCCCGTTCTGAAAGACCGCTTCACCCGGCCCGAGCGATTACCCTTCGGGATAGCCGCCCACCGATTTGACCTCGAGAAACTCCTCGATGCCCCAGACGCCGCCTTCGCGTCCATTGCCGGACTGCTTCACGCCGCCAAAGGGCGCTCCGGAGCCACGGGATTTCCCGTTCAGCACGACCATCCCTGCCCGAAGGCGGTGGGCAAGGCGGCGCTGTCGGGCCTCATCGCTGGTCTGGGCGTAGTTGGTCAGACCGTATGGGGTATCGTTTGCGATCCTGATGGCCTCCGCCTCGCTCTCGAACGGGATCATGGAGAGCACCGGGCCGAAAATCTCTTCCCGTGCGATCGTCATGTCATTGGTCACATCCGCGAACACGGTAGGGCGGGCAAAGAAGCCGCGGTTCAGGCCCTCCGGGCGGCCAAGGCCACCGGCGACCAGGCGTGCGCCTTCGTCGAGCCCTTTCTGGATGAGTCCCTGAACCTTGTCCCATTGTGCCTGGCTGACGAGAGGCCCGATGTGACCGCCAGCCTTGTGCGCCGGGCCGACCTCGGTCGCTTCGGCGGCGTCGCGGGCGATCTCGACCGCCTCGTCGTAGAACGATCGCTCGACGAGCATTCGGCTCGGCGCATTGCACGACTGACCAGTGTTTTCCATCATGTCCGCGACGCCCCGGCGAACGGCCTCCTCGCCCGCGTCGGCAAAGACGAGGTTCGCGCCCTTGCCGCCGAGTTCGAGGCTGACCCGCTTGATGGTGTCGGCAGCGGCCTTGCTGATGGCAATGCCGGCCCGGGTGGAGCCGGTAAAGCTGACCATGTCGATATCGGGGTGGCACGACAGTTGGCTGCCCACGCCTGGGCCGTCCCCGTTCACCATGTTGTAGACACCGGCGGGCACACCGGCCTCGTCCAGAATCTCCGTGAAGAGGACGGAGGAGAACGGCGCAATTTCGGACGGTTTCAACACCATGGTGCACCCGGCAAGCAGGGCGGGAACGACCTTGAGCGCGACCTGGTTCATCGGCCAGTTCCAGGGCGTGATCATCGCAACGGTCCCGACTGGCTCCATCAGGATCTTCGCGCCGGGCGCGTGCGGTCCAAGCAGCCGGACGAACTGGAAGTCGCGCGCCGCTCGCAGGCCCGCCTTGATATGTCCCGAACCCGCCGCGACCTGTTCCGCGCGGGAGAAGTCGATGGGAGCGCCCATCTCGAGGCTGATCGCCTCGGCCATATCCTCAGCCCGATTGTTGTAGATCTCGAGCAGGCGCTCGACCAACGCGATCCGGTCTGACGGATCCGTCCGGGACCAGTCGTCAAAGGCGGATCGGGCTGCTGCAACCGCGGCATCGGTGTCGGCCTGACTGCCGAGCGAAATCACGCCCACCTCTTCTTCGGTTGAGGGGTCGATCACCGGAAAATCGCTTGCCGTAACCGGATCTACCCAGCTTCCGTCGATGTAGAACTGGCGTTTTTCGATCATTGGACGTCCTTCGCAGGGGTAATTTTGCGACACACTGTCACCGCGACGCGGAGGCCGCAAGATCGGGCTTCCGTTCGCTGCTCTGCGGCATATCTAGGACCGGGGGAGGAACGAAATTCGACGTAACGATCATTCTAATGGAAGCGAAGGAGACCCGTAATGGGCCTGCGTATCAACGACACCGTTCCCGATCTGAAGCTTCGAACGAGTCAGGGAAACATCCCGTCGTTCCATGACTGGATCGGCGACCACTGGGCGATCCTGTTTTCGCATCCGAAGGATTTCACCCCCGTCTGCACCACCGAGTTCGGCGCAGTGGCCCAACTTGCGGACGAATGGGCAAAGCGCAACACGAAGGTCATCGGTCTGTCCGTCGACAGCGTGGAAGAGCACGAGAAGTGGATCGGCGACATCGAGAAGGTGGCCGAAACGAACGTGACCTTTCCCATCATTGCCGATGAGGACCTGGAAATATCGAAGCAGCTCGACATGCTTCCGGCCGATGCCTACCTGCCGGACGGCCGCACGGCGGCGGACAGCGCTTCTGTGCGGGTGGTCTTCATCATCGCGCCGAACAAGAAGCTTCAGCTCTCGATGACCTACCCCATGTCCGTGGGCCGCAACTTCGCGGAGGTGCTGAGGGCGCTGGATGCGCTGCAGGCAACCTATGGAACGCCGATCGCCACGCCGGCCAACTGGACCATGGGCCAGGATGTCATCGTGGCGCTGTCTCTCGACGATGCCGCCGCCAAGCAACAGTTCGGCGACTTCGACGCAGTTCTTCCCTATTTGCGGAAGGCAAAATCGCCCGTCTGACTTGCAGCCGATGGCAGTATGGAGGCCCCGCATTGCGGGGCCTTTTGCCGTTTTCTGCCCAGCCGCAAGATGTGCGGCTGCGCCTCGGGCGCTAGATTGGGCGCGCTCCAAGCCTGTGGCGCGAACGCAACAATGACTCGCTCCGCTGTACGGGGGGAGGGGAGGATGGGGGGACATGCAGCTTGCCTCAATCCGCCGAGGATGGCACAGTTCGCGCCAACCCATTGTGTGAGAACACTTTCCCCACCGCAAAATTTCGGAGAAGTCGATGCCTGCCAGACGCCGTTTCCTCCTTGGAGCCGCCGCTGCCCTCTGTGCCCCGAGCCTGGTGCGGGCGGAGCAGCAGTTTGAACTGCCCGACGAGTTCCGCGCGCAGGTCGTTCGCGTGCGCCCGGGCTTCGCTCCCGGCGACATCCATGTCGAGTTGGGCCGGCATTTTCTCTACTTCATCGTGGGCGAAGAACGGGCGATCCGGTACGGCGTGGCGATAGGCTCGGAAGGTCGTAACCTCTCGGGGTCGGCCTATGTCGGTCGCAAGGCGGAATGGCCGAGTTGGACACCGACCGCGAACATGATCCGCCGGGAGCCGCAAGTCTACGCGAAATGGGCGGGCGGGTTGCCCGGAGGGCCGGAAAACCCCTTGGGGGCACGGGCGCTGTATCTGTACCGGGGTGGAAAAGACACCCGGTATCGCATTCACGGCACGCCACAGCCGTGGACGATCGGCCGGTCGGTTTCCTCCGGCTGCATCCGGCTGCACAATGACCACGTCATCGATCTGTACGAGCGTGTGCCAGTTGGGACGTCGGTGACCTTCCACTGATCTCGCGCCTATGGCGACGGGGAAGGGGGGGCTGCCTGCCCCCCACGCCTTGCGGCGTTCCCCCCGGGGATGCTTTTCGGACACAAGAAATACTGGCGGCGGACGGCTGGCGACGCCGTCCTCATCGCTGTGACCTAGTACACTACGACCTTCGTGCCGAGAGGAACATGGTCGTAGAGTTCCACGACATGTTCGTTCTGAAGGCGGATACAGCCCGACGAGAACGACCGGCCGATCGTCCAGGGCTGCGGCGTGCCGTGGATCCGGTAGAGCGTGTCGCGATTTCCCTGGTAGAGGTACAGCGCCCGGGCGCCGAGCGGGTTTTTCTCGTGCCCGCCGGGAAGCCCGTTTTTCCACTTGGCGTAGACGTTCGGCTCCTGGCGGATCATGTCCGCAGTCGGCGTCCAGCTTGGCCATTCGGCCTTGCGGCGCACGTGGGCCACGCCCTTGAAATTCCGCCCGGGCGCGCCGACCGCGATGCCGTACCGGCGAGCCTTGCCGGCGCCCAGCGTCCAAAAGAGCAGGTGCTCGTCTGGCATCACGTGGATCTCGCCTTCCGGCAAAGTCTCCGGCACAGAAACGATCTGCGGGCGGAACTTGCGCGGCAGGCGTACGGTTTTCTGGGTGGCGGCGGCCGCCGGCATTGGCAGTGCCGTGGCGGCGGTGGCCAGGGTTGCGGAAAGCAGGAATTCGCGTCGTCCAATCATTCGTGACTGCCCCTTCGTCGGATTGATTGCGCGCCGTTGATAGGGGATTCGCCGGCCAAACCGAAGTGACGTAGGGCCGCGCCGCGGCATTCGGCGGTGGTGTGTTGCCCTCGTTCATCTGGCTGGACGAGCCGGTTGCGTGGGATCAAACCGTTTGACGGATGTCAGATCGACCGTCCTATACTGCGGTGAGCGGTCGCGGGACGCGTCGCTGCGCAGGGAGGTCCGCACCCCTGCCGCGTTGGCACGACCCGCTCCCGGCGGGCAATCGATCGCGCGGCGGTGGGGACGGGGAGCATTGGGGAGAACTGCCGGATGGCGAAGCTCGTGGCAATTTTGAATGTGGTAGCATGGTCGGGCTTTTGGGCGTTCGGCTACCTGGCCCTCACGGCCGGCGGCGACTCCACCGGCCAACTCATGACGGCGATGGGTCTTGCCGTCATCGGCGCCGGACTGGGGGTCTGGGCGTATCTGTGGCTGGTTCGGCACAGCGAACGCACGGGATATGCCAAGCCGCCGAAGCGGGCATTTCCAGAGCAACATCGCGAGCCGGAGAAATACGAGGATTCCCACGGCGCGGTCTGAGGGAAACGACTGGGCCGGTGGTATTCAGGTGCCGTTGTCGGCCGGATCCTGCGCCTCATTTCCGCGGGCCGAGAGGAAATGGCCAAGCCCTTCGAGCGCAGGGATGTGTTCGCAAAAGGTACGCACCGCAACGAGCAACGGCGTTGCCACAAGCATACCCACCACGGACCAGAGCCAGGCGAAAAAGGTCACGCAGAGAAACACTACGACCGTATTCAGTTGCAGGCTTCGCCCGACAAAGTAGGGCGTGATGAACTGGCCTTCGCAAGACGTCAGGGCGAAATACGCGATCGCGGGCACGATTGCCTCGCCGAGGCTGTCGAGGCTCACAATACCCACCACGAAGGAGAGCCCTACACCGAATAGTGCGCCTACGTAGGGGACGAAGTTGAGGAGGAAGGCGAGTATGCCGAAGATGGCAGGGTTCGGCATCTCGAACCACCACATTGACAAACCGACGGCGATGCCCAGCCCGGCGTTGATGGTGGAAATTGTCAGCAGGTATCTGGACAGCTTTCGTTCTATGTCGTGCGCGATGCGAACGGCGAGCCGCTTGTTCTTGAACGTCGGCAAGACGTGGACAATCTTCTCATAGAACATGTCGCCCGATGCCAGCAGGAAAAAGAGCAGCACCAGAGTAAAGACCACCTGCGCAAGAATTCCTGGTACCGACATCGCAAGGGAGAATGCGTTGCTGTCCTGTTCGACGCGGACGCGCTGCACTCCTGTCTCCTCCGTTCCGGTATCCCCGCCGGAGGTGAGCTTGTCGAGTTGTTCGGCGGCCTTTCGCACACCCTCCGTCGCCCCACGCAGCTCGTAGAGTTTTCTCCGGAATTCCCATCCGATGGTGGGGGCTCTCTCGATCCAGTCGGCCGCCGGCACGGCAAGGCTGCCCACGCCGACCGCGCCGCCGCCGAGAAGGGTGCCGACGATGAGAAACGCTGCGATCCCGGGCGCAATGCCGAGGCGGCCCATGCGGCGGCGTACCGGACCGAAGACCAGGGTCAGCAGCACGGCCAGAACCACCGGCATCATGAAGGCTCGCGCATAGGCAAGGCCGGCCACGAGCAGCAGCAGGAATATGCCGATGACAGCCCAGGACGGGCCGCGCGTGATGGTTACGGGACGCTCCTCGGCGTCGACGGCTTGCGCTTGTTTGTCCATGAATCCTCTCCCGTCAGAAAGGAAGCGCGCCGTGGCGCCGCGTCAATCCCGGACTGCGATCTAATTACGCAGCATGGTGCCCCGATTGGCAAGGCGAGGCTCCCAAGGACCTACTCCGCAGCGAGCGGCTTGGCCTCGCCGCGGCCGATTTCGACGATCTCCGCGATCACGCCGCGGATGACGTCGCGGAAGGTCGCGAATTCCTGGCTGGGGCGGACGCGACGTTCGTCCATGTAAAGGCCGCGGTCGATTTCCACCTGGACCACGTGCTGATGGCGCGACGGCCGGCCGTAGTACTGGGTGATATAGGCGCCGGCGAAGGGGGCGTTACGGACCACGCGCAATCCGGCAGCGGCAAAGGCGGCTTCCACACGGTCCATGATGTCCGGCGAGCAGGCGGCGCCGAAGCGGTCCCCCAGCACGACATGCGGCTTGCGTCCCGGCGGGCCGGCCATCGTTTGAACCGCCTCATGGGGCATCGAGTGACAATCGATCAGGACCGCAAGGCCGAACTGTGACTTCGCCTCCTCGATGAGGGACTGCAGACAGGTATGGTAGGGCTTCCAAACCTCAGCCAGCCGAGACCGAGCCTCTGCAAGCTCGAGCTTTCCGTTGTAGATGGCCCGGCCGTTCGCCACGACCCGGGGAATCACTCCAAGCCCCGAAGTCACACGGGGGTTATGGGAGGACGAGCGCACACCGCGCACCAAGGCCGGGTCGAGTTCGTCGGCGCCACGGTTGAGATCGACGTAGGCGCGGGGCGCCAGCGCCGACAGCAGCGGCGCACCAAGGCTCGGGGCACTATCGAACAGCCTGTCGACGAAAGCGTCCTCCGAGGACCGTATCGACATCTCGTCCAGCACGGATTTGCGCAGGAACTCCCACGTGTAGTCCCGCCCGCTGTGGGGCGAGGCAAAGATCACACCGGTGGCGTGATCGCGCGGCATGTCGAGTCGGTAGGGCGCGGTCGGCATGGCATCTCCTTGATGCATTCATATAGCGGTATATTCGTCGCTGCCAAAAGCCCTTGAACCCCCTTCCGCTTCGCTTTATACGCCCCTCCACCGACGCGGTAATGATCCGCGTCCTTTTCCTTTGTGGGCAGGGGCGTATGACGGATCGATTCGGCGGAGGACGGGCGGTTAGCTCAGCGGTAGAGCACTACGTTGACATCGTAGGGGTCACTGGTTCGATCCCAGTACCGCCCACCATTGAGAATTCGGGTCCGGGACGTTCCGGCCCAGTGGCGAAACAAACGGCGCCGTTTAGCGCCGGCGACAGAGGAAAGGGAAGACCATGAAGGTCCGCAACTCGCTCCGCTCGCTGAAATCGCGGCACCGGGATTGCCGTATCGTGCGCCGCAAGGGCCGCGTATACGTCATTAACAAGACCCAACGCCGCTTCAAGGCCCGCCAGGGCTGATCAGTCGAGCTATGAAGTATTTGGAAAGGGCCGCGATCATCGCGGCCCTTTCTGCGTTTGCGCCACGTATGCGAGTTTGTAAGATGGGGTTTCGCGTCCGCTATCTCCTTAGGTGTTTGCCGTTTTCTGGCATCATGCAAAATCACCCAGCGACGGGGTAACCCCGCCACCGCTTGATGGATCGCAGCGCGAAGGATGTTTGCATACCGGACACCCCTGGCAGGCGAGCGAGGCAGTTGCGGTGGATGTTGTCGTAATCCGCCACGTCGCGGGCGACGATGCGCAGAATGTAATCGGCGCTGCCGGTGGTCAGCACGCATTCGAGGATTTCGTCGTAGAGCATGACGGCGCGTTCGAAGGCGTCGAGTGCTTCCTGGGTCTGCGAGGTCAGCGTGATTTCGACGAAGGCCTGCAAGTCCAGGCCGAGGGCGCGGGGATTCACGCGGGCCGAATATCCCTCGATCAGGCCGCCCGCTTCCAGCAGCTTCACCCGCCGATGGCAGGCTGACGTAGACAGGCCTATCCGCTCAGCAAGCTCCGCGACGGGGATATCCGATTCCCTTTGCAATTCCCGCAGGATTTGCGCATCGAAGCGGTCCAGCATGGCGTGCGCCCTTTCGTCGGTATCGTCGGAATTTTTACCACACTCCCGAGGGTTTGCGTCAAGAAATCGAACCGGAACCCGGCAGTCGGCAGGCAAAATTGCTGCAGTATGCAAGGGAGACGCAGGGATGCTTGTTGGCGTACCGAAGGAAATCAAGAACCACGAATACCGTGTCGGGCTGACGCCCGAATCCGTCGCCGAGTTGGTCGCGCACGGGCATTCGGTGCTGGTGGAAACCGGCGCGGGCGTGGGTATCGGCGCAGACGACGAAGATTACCGCTCCGCCGGGGCTCAGGTGGCTGATACGGCTGACGAGATCTTTGCCGAGGCCGAAATGGTCGTGAAGGTGAAAGAGCCGCAGCCGGCCGAATGCGCGATGCTGCGCCCCGGGCAGGTGCTCTACACCTATCTGCACCTCGCGCCGGATCCCGACCAGGCTCGTGCCTTGATGGCGTCCGGCGTGACTGCCATAGCCTATGAGACAGTGACCAGCCCGTCGGGCGGCTTGCCCCTGCTGAAACCCATGAGCCAGGTCGCAGGCCGCATGGCGGTTCAGGCAGGCGCCACGGCTCTGGAAAAGGCGCACGGCGGCCGCGGTGTGCTCCTCGGGGGGGTGCCTGGTGTGGCGCCGGGCAAAGTCGTGGTCCTCGGTGGTGGCACCGTTGGCTTCAATGCGGCGCAAATGGCGGTGGGCCTGGGGGCGGACGTAACCATCCTCGACCGCAGCCCGGAGGTGCTCGAACGGTTGGCGATTCACTTCGAGAGCCGCGCCAAGACAGCCTATTCGACGCGCACCCGGGTTGGAGAACTGATCGCGGATGCGGACCTGGTGATCGGGGCGGTGCTCATCCCGGGTGCCGCTGCGCCGAAGCTGGTCGAGCGCTCGGATCTTGCGACCATGAAAACCGGCGCCGTTCTGGTGGACGTGGCGATCGACCAGGGCGGATGTTTCGAAACATCCCACCCCACGACGCATGCCGAGCCGACGTTTGAAGTGGACGGCGTCGTGCATTACTGCGTGGCCAACATGCCGGGTGCGGTCGCCCGCACGTCGACCTACGCTCTCAATAATGTCACGCTGCCGTTCGCGCTTCGTATGGCCGACCTTGGCTGGCAGGAAGCGATGCGCCGGGACTCCCACTTGCGCAACGGGTTGAACGTGTGGAACGGACAGATCACCTGTGCCGCCGTGGCGGAGGAGCTGGACAGCAATCTGGTGGACGCAGAGATGGCGCTGGCCGAGTCCGCCTGAAAGAAAAAGTGGGCGGAACGACGTCGTTCCGCCCACATGCTTCGTCGGCGCCAAGTGCCGTCTACTGGGTGATATTGCCGAGCACGCCGCCGATGGCCGAGACCATGCCGATTGCGGTTTGCTGGTCCATGAACCCTGTCACTTCCATCCCGCGGTCGCTCTGGAATTTCCGGATAGCCGCACGCGTCTCCCGGTCGAACGTGCCATCCACCGGGCCCGGTTCGTAACCGAGTTGCTGCAGGCGCCGCTCGACGAGGGTGCGCGACATGTCGGTCAATCCCAGCTCCGCTTCGACCTCCCGCGCCGCTTTCCGCGTGGCCTTGTCAGGAGCGTCGGGGGCATCGGAGGCCTTGTCCTGCTGAGGTTCGGACAACTTCGCGATCCGGGTTTTCGCCGCATCGGCATTGGCACCATTGGGGTGGGTCGAGAGATAGGCGCGATAGGCGGTTTCCGTGTCAGCCTTGCGTGCTTGCTCCCAGTCGCGTCGCTCGAGTTCCGCATCCGCCGCTTTGGCTTCGGCCTCAATCCGGTCGAGGCGTTCGTTTGCGATGGGCGCGAAGAGGCCGTCGGGGTAGCGCTCCAGATAGGTCCGCAGGCCGGCCTCGTCCGACCCCTCGCCCAGAGCAGCCCAGGTTTCGCGGTCCGCCTTTTCCTGCGCCAGTTGCTGTCGACGTGCCTCGGCTTCATTTTCGGCCTGACGCTTGTCGGCCTGTAGTGCGATACGGTCGATCTGCGGGCGCGTCAGGTAGCCGTTGGAGGGGAAACCGTTCGCTCCCTGAAAACGGGTGATCGCCGACCTGCTGGCCGGACCGAAAACGCCGTCGGGCGTGCCGGGTGCGTGACCGAGCAGGGCAAGGTTTTCTTGAATCTGACGCCGCGCTGTCCGGTCGAGGCCAAGTGCTTCCTCGGCCATGCGGGCCTCGCGGTTGGGCTCGTTCTGAATTCGGTCGATGGAGGCTTTGGCCTCATCGGCGAAATAGCCCTCGGGATACCGGTCCAGATAGGCCTCGTAGGCGTCCACGCTGTCCTGCGCCTGTGTCGCTTGCCAAAGCGCCCGTTCGACCTCTGCCTCGTTGGGTTGCGCAGTGGGGCGTTCCTGGCCCTCGGGCAGAAACGCCACGATCTCGGAAAGGAAGCCCTGACCGGTGACATTGTTTGCCTGCGCGATCGACTCGGGCAGGTTCCGGCCTTCTTCCAGAAGCGGGCCGGCGACAAAGGCGGCGATCTCTGCTCCGCCGCCGCGCACCACGGTCACGCCTTGGGGTATCGTCTCAAGGCCCAAGCCGGCGTCCAGCCCCTCTCCCGGCGTCCCGTCGCCGCTCTCCTGCCCGATGGCGACCACGGACCGGCCCTGCAGGTGTCCTGCAATGGCCAGGACCGTTTCCACCGACAGGCCGACGTCGTCGACAGTCGCAAGGTTTGGCAACTGTTCAAGGTCGCGGACGAGCAGCCAGTTTCGGCCATCGCCGCGCACGAACCGGCCTGACAGGTGGACGACGGCGCGCTCTTCTTCGGACAGGCCATCCATGAAGTCCGACAGTGCCGAGCGCATCTCGCCGATCGAGGCGGCGTCGGCGGTGATGACCTCGAAGCCGGCGTTGCGGAGGGCTTCGGCGGTGTCCTCCATGGGGGCGCTTCGCAACAGTCCGCGTCGCTGTTCTTCCGGCGCGCCGATCACCAGGGCCCGGTCTGCCAGAGCGGGGATTGCCGCGAGAGCGCATCCGCCCAACGCCATGACAAAAGCTAGCTGTTTCATTATTATCCTCTTCATGCTCGCTTGATAGCGACCGTAGGACGGGTCGACATGTTATTAAATAACAGCCGCCGGGGTGTTGCTGTTCCCTCACGTCGTCTCGGCAGATTCCCGCCCTGAACGCGTTGGGTGGCGAAGGTCGACGGGGCGTCCCATGTGGTCGAGAGAGGACGTCGCCGCTCAGAACCTGCCCGACATGGGGAAACCGCATTGGCGGATGTCACCCCCATGGCGCGTCATTGCGGCGCAAGGGCTTTTCCACGATCCTGCCACAAAGAAAAGACCTTATACCGAAGACAAATTCGCTGAGCATTTCAAGGGAATCCATATGAACCAGCTTCCTCTCCCCGGCGGGAGCATCGTCCTGATCCTTCTGGCGGTCTTTATCGTTCTCTGCGCCTATCTCGCCGTTCGCATCGTCGGACAGTCGGAAAAGTTCGTGATCGAGCGGTTCGGGCGTCTTCACTCCGTGCTCGGGCCGGGCCTCAACCTGATCGTGCCGTTCCTGGACCGCGTCGCGCATCGGGTCTCGATCCTGGAACGGCAGTTGCCAAATGCCACGCAGGACGCGATCACCAAGGACAACGTTCTCGTTCAGATCGACACGTCCGTCTTCTACCGCATCAACGACCCGGCCCGCACGGTTTACCGGATCCGCGACATCGACAGCGCCATCGCCACGACGGTCGCCGGGATCGTGCGCGCCGAGATCGGCAAGATGGAACTCGACGACGTCCAGTCCAACCGCGCCCAGCTCATTGCCCGGATCAAGGAATCGGTCGAGGATGCCGTGGACGACTGGGGGATCGAAGTCACGCGCGCCGAGATCCTGGACGTCAATCTCGACGACGCCACCCGCAATGCCATGCTCCAGCAGCTCAACGCCGAGCGGTCGCGCCGCGCCCAAGTGACGGAGGCCGAGGGCAAGAAACGTGCGGTAGAGCTTCATGCCGACGCGGAACTCTACTCCGCCGAGCAGATCGCCAAGGCGCGCCGCATCCAGGCCGACGCCGAAGCCTATGCCACGGGCGTCGTTGCCAAGGCGATCAAGGAAAACGGACTGGAGGCGGCGCAGTATCAGGTCGCGCTGAAACAGGTCGAGGCGCTGCAGGTGCTCGGGGCGGGCGAGGGCAAACAGACCATCGTGCTGCCGGCGGACGCCGTTGACGTCTTCCGCGATGCCTTCACCCTTCTGAAGGGGCGGCCGTGATGTGGTGGTCGGAATGGTGGGTCTGGATGGTCGCAGGGCTCCTGCTCGCCATCCTCGAAGTGCTGGCGCCCGGCTGGATCTTCCTCGGCTTCGCGATCGGGGCCGGCGTCACCAGCCTGTTCCTGCTCGTCGGCGGGCCGCTGGCCGCGTGGCTCGCAAGCTCCCTCCCGGCGCTGTTGGTGTTCTCCGCGGTGCTGTCGCTGCTTGCATGGCTGGCTCTGCGACGTTTGCTGGGATCGAGGGCCGGATCGGTGAAAACCTACGATGAGGACATCAACGGCTGAGACCATGCGCGGCTTTGCCGTGAAGCGTATTGCTTGCTTGGCGCGTCACCATCTTCATCCCCGCTCGACAAGAAACTCTGGCCCGGAGGCAAGGGCGAAGCTCGCCGGGCCGCGCCCTCCCTCTGGAGAGGACGCTCCCATTTCGTTCGGTAGGCCGCTTTATTCAGTTTAGCGGGTAAATTTCTTGTACTTCACCCGCTTCGGCTCCAGTGCGTCCGGGCCGAGGCGGCGGGCCTTGTCTTCCTCGTAGGCTTCGAAGTTGCCCTCGAACCACTCCACTTGGGCCTCGCCCTCGAACGCGAGGATGTGGGTGCAAAGGCGGTCTAGGAAGAAACGGTCGTGGGAGATGATGACGGCGCAGCCGGCGAAGTCGTCCAGCGCGTCCTCAAGGGCACGCAGCGTCTCAACGTCGAGGTCGTTGGTCGGCTCGTCGAGGAGCAAAACGTTGCCGCCCTCCTTCAGCAGCTTCGCCATGTGGACGCGGTTGCGTTCGCCGCCCGAGAGCAGGCCGACCTTCTTCTGCTGGTCGCCGCCCTTGAAGTTGAAGGCGCCGCAATAGGCGCGGGAATTGATCTGGGCGTCGCCCAGTTCGATCACCTCGCCGCCGCCGGAGATCTCCTCCCAGACGGTGTGGTTCGCATCGAGCGAGTCGCGGGACTGGTCGACATAGGCCAACTCCACCGTGTCCCCGAGCTCAACCGTGCCTGAATCGGGCTGCTCCTGCCCGGTGAGCATCCGGAACAGCGTGGACTTGCCGGCACCGTTGGGGCCGATCACGCCGACGATGCCGCCGGGGGGGAGGGAGAAGCTGAGATCCTCGATCAATTGCTTGTCGCCGTAGTGTTTGGAGAGACCGTTGACCTCGATGACCTTCTGGCCGAGGCGCGGCCCGTGCGGGATGATGATCTGCGCGCGGCCGACCTTCTCCCGCTCGGACTGTCCCGCCATCTCCTCGTAGGCTGCGATCCGGGCCTTGGACTTGGCCTGGCGTGCCTTCGCGCCCTGCCGAATCCAGCTGAGTTCTCGCTCCAGCGTCTTCTGCTTGGCCTTGTCCTCGCGAGCTTCCTGCTCCAGCCGCTTGGCTTTCTGCTCCAGCCACGCGGAGTAGTTGCCCTCGTAGGGAATGCCCCGTCCGCGGTCGAGCTCGAGAATCCAGCCGGTAATCTCGTCGAGGAAGTAGCGGTCGTGGGTGACAATCAGGCAGGTGCCCTTGTAGTCGATCAGGTGCTGCTGCAGCCAGGCGACGGTCTCTGCGTCGAGGTGGTTGGTCGGTTCGTCGAGGAGCAGCATGTCGGGCGCTTCCAGCAACAGCTTGCAGAGCGCCACCCGGCGCCGCTCGCCGCCCGAAAGGTTCCCCGGCATGGCGTCATCCGGCGGGCAGCGCAGCGCCTCCATGGCGACGTCGATCTGGCTGTCGAGGTCCCAGAGGTTCTGGCTGTCGATCTCGTCCTGCAATTGCGCCATCTCGTCGGCGGTCTCGTCGGAGTAGTTCATGGCCAGTTCGTTGAACCGGTCCAGCTTGGCCTTTTTCTCGGCAACGCCCAGCATCACGTTCTCGCGGACAGTCAGGCTCTCGTCGAGCTGTGGTTCCTGCGGCAGGTAGCCGACCTTCGCGCCCTCTGCCGCCCAGGCTTCCCCGGAGAAGTCCTTGTCGATGCCGGCCATGATCCGCATCAGCGTCGACTTACCCGAGCCGTTTACGCCGACAACACCGATCTTTACTCCCGGCAGGAAACTCAGCCGGATGTTCTCGAATGTCTTCTTGCCCCCCGGATAGGTCTTGGAGACTCCATCCATGTGGTAGACGTACTGATAGGCTGCCATTGGGAGAACTCCGCGCTGAATCTCTGGGTCCGGCCTGATCTAGCGACAGGCGCGCGGCAGTTCAATCGCTCCTGCAGGCCGGACCGGTTCGGCTCAGAAGTATTCCCAGTGGGCCGGCGTGAATGCATAGGCCTCGCCCGCGCTCTCCACGTAGCCGACGCCGGGGAAGGGCATGTGCATTCCGGCGACCATCTGGCCCGTTCCGGCAACGGAGGCCAGAAGGTCCTTTCGGGTCGCCACCGACTGCGCGGGGTCGGTATCGTAGACGGTCGTCACCTCGGGTTTTGCAAGCTGGATGGCGGCGACAACCAGGGTGTCGCCCCAGATCAGCAGGCTCTGGCCCTTCGACTCCAGCATGTAGCCCGTGTGGCCGACCGTATGGCCGGGCAGGGGGCGGGCGACGATGCCGGGGGCGACGTCGGCCTCGCCGGAGATCGTCTTCACCCGGTCCCCGTAGGCGGCGATCACGCCTTTCGCCAGATCGAACGCGCCCTTGAATGCGTCCGGCGCCTTCGCCTGGATCTCGTCGGAGGTCCAGAAGTTCACGTCGGACTCGGTCACGACAAGCTCCGCGTTCGGATAGAACGAAGAGCCGTCCATGACCGCGCCGCCGATGTGGTCGCCATGCATGTGGGTGATGATCAGCTTGCTGATTGCGGCCGGGTCTTTGCCCAGAGCCTGCATCACCCCGGCCACGCCGCCCAGTGTCGGGCCGAAGACACCGTCGGCGCCGGAGTCGATCAGCCATGTGTCTCCACCAGTCTCGACAAGGTAGGTATTGACGGACCCATGGATGTTGGCGGGATCGTAGTGGTTATCCTCCAGAATCCGGGCCGCCCCCTCAGGTTCGATTCCCTGCATGACGGAAGGGTCGAGTGGGATGAAGCCGTCAGACATGGCCGTGACCGTCATGTCGCCCACGCGAAACCTCTGGGCGGCGGTCACCTGCATGCCGCCGTCCGCGGCGCGAACCCTGATTGGAACGATCGCCCCGCTGCCAGCCGCGAGCAGGGACGCCGAGGCGGTCATCATGAAATGTCGTCTGTCCATCGTATCCTCCCTGAAATCTGCGATCTGTCTGGTGCAGTCGTGGCGGGAAGCATACCGCGAGATTGACAGCGAACGGTAACGGAAACACAAGTCGGCGGATGGGATCGCGCCAAGGGGAGCAACCAGTCCGTGAGATATGAATTGCCCCATGCGGTGGATGGGCAGGCCATCGGCTTGCTGGGAGGCTCGTTCAATCCCCCCCACGCCGGACATGTCCACATCACGCGGGAGGCGCTGAAGCGCTTTTCGCTCGACCGGGTGTGGTGGCTGGTCAGCCCCGGAAATCCGCTCAAGGCGGAGGGACCTGCGCCGATGGAACGCCGGCTCGCTGCTGCGCGGGCGCTCGTCCATCACCCGTCCGTAGACGTCACCGATGTTGAGGCGCGCATTGGCACGCGGTTCACCGCGGAGACGATCGAACGCCTGCGGAGGCTCTATCCACGTACGCGCTTCGTCTGGCTCATGGGCGCCGACAACCTGGCGCAGTTCCACAAGTGGGATCGGTGGGAACAGATCATGGAGATGGTGCCCGTCGGGGTGCTGGCGCGTCCAGACGGGAGAATGCCGGCGCGGATGTCCAAGGCTGCCGCACGGTATGAACGGTGGAGGCTGCCGGCGCGGGAGTCGCATATGCTGGCCCGCGCGACCCCGCCGGCGTGGTGTTTCGTCAACGTCCCGATGCTCGACATCTCGTCCTCCGAGATCCGGGCGAGTGGGCACTGGTGACGGGGCGCGGCGGGAGGATGCGATACCGGTGCGCCACGCCCCCTGACAATGCGGTGAAGCGCTCGATTGCGCGCTTGCGGGGGTCAGTGGCCTCCGGTTACGTCGGGTCCATGGAGGAGATGCCTCGTTCAAAGATGCGCCGCTGGGTGCTGGCCGGTCTGCTGTCGGCCGGTGCCGACGTCGCGTTGGCAGCACCGCCGGGCCGGTCGCTTCGCCCGGCCCCACGGCCCGGCGGGGCAGGCGCCCGGATGGCGCCGTCGCCGGAATACCTGGTGGAGCGCGCGCGGCTCGGTGCGACCAAGGTCGCGTTCGTCGTCGCGGATGCCGAAACCGGCGAGGTTCTGGAGGTGATGAAGCCGCTGTTGCCACAGCCGCCGGCGAGCACCGCCAAGGCCCTGACCTCCCTTTACGCACTTGACGCACTCGGTCCAACGCACCGCTTCGCGACGAGGCTGCTCGCCACCGGACCGGTGGAGGACGGCGTTCTGAAGGGCGATCTGGTTCTCGCGGGCTCCGGCGACCCGACGTTGGATACGCGGCGCCTTGCCGAACTCGCGGACGGATTGAAGGAGGCGGGCGTGACCTCCGTCGAGGGCGACTTCCTTGCCTGGGACGGCGCGCTGCCCAACCTGACGGCGATCGATCCGGAGCAGCCAGTGCAGGTGGGGTACAATCCGGCGATCTCGGGGCTGAACCTGAACTTCAACCGGGTCCATTTCGAATGGCGCCGCAACGGGTCTGGCTGGACCACGGCCATGGACGCCCGGACGGACAACTATCGCCCCGATGTGCACGTCGCGCGCATGTCCGTCGCGAAGCGCCGCTATCCAATCTACACGTACGAGGATGGTGGCGAGGCCGACCTGTGGACCGTCGCAAGCGGCGCACTGGGCAAGAACGGCAGCCGCTGGCTCCCGGTTCGCAAGCCCACCGCTTACACGGCGGAGGTGTTCCAGACACTGGCCGGTGCGCAGGGCATCCGTCTCGACGCGGCGCGGCGGGTGGCTGAACTGCCGGAAGGGGCGGAACTCGCGCGTGTCGAAAGCGCGGATCTGCGGGACTTGCTGTACGAGATGCTGAAGTATTCCACCAACGTCACCGCCGAGGCCGTGGGCCTGGCCGCCTCAGCTGCCCGCGGCCCGGTGCCGACTACGCTGGCGGACTCAGCAGCCCGAATGGGCACCTGGCTGGAGACGGGGATCGGAAGCCCGCGCGTGGCCATGGTGGATCATTCCGGGCTTGGCGGGCAGAGCCGCATCACGGCGACGGACATGGTCCGCAGCCTGGTGGAACTTGGCCCGCGTCACGACCTGGAGCCGTTGCTGAAGCCCATTCGGATGAAGGACTCGGCCGGGCGCCCAATCGACTCCTATCCTGCGAGAATCAAAGCCAAGACCGGCACGCTGAATTTCGTAAGCGCCTTGGCGGGTTACGTCACGCTGCCCGGAGGAAGAAAGCTCGCCTTCGCCACCTTTGTCGCCGACCCCGCCCGGCGGGACGCCATTCCGGTGGAGCAGCGGGAACGGCCGGAGGGGCTGAGCAGTTGGCTGGCGCGCGCGCGTATCCTGCAACTCCGTCTGATCGACCGTTGGGTCACGGTTCACGACAGGCCCGCGTGAGGGGCGGGCGCTACGCCGTCATGTGCCGGGCACGGGCGCCCTGTTCGATGGCGGCGGCGTGGAGGCGGGAAATATTGAGCTCGTGCCGGATTTCCTCCAGCAGCCTCAATTCCGCATCGCTCAACCGGCCATCCGCCGCGGCAACGTCGCAGCAGAGCGCATAGGCCGTCTCGTGGAGTTGCTGGGGCAGGGTGTCCCGGGCGAGCCCCATAAGGGCATCGATCCCGTCCTCGTCCTCGAACATATCGAAGACGAGCTTCGCCACGTCGGGGATGTGGACCGGGTCGTAGTCGGCGAAGACCGGCAGGTGATTGACGATCCGCTCGATGGTGACGAGTTCGGACGTTCGGATGTTTTCGTCGCTGACCGAGGTGGCGATCATGAGGGCGGCGAGCACATCCTGCGGCGAAAGCGTTTTCGGATCGGGGGACATTCAATGCTCCGTGGCGGTCGTTGCTGGTTGCTGATTTATTGACGCAGGCTCCGCCTAGCAATAGGGAGTGGGCCCGGTCGGGCCGGATGCCCGGACGTAACGCGCGGCATGGGGTCGCGCAAAGACAGGAAAGACCCTCTCATGTCCGAATTGCGCGACGCAGCGATGACCTCCAAGGCCTGGCCCTTTGAAGAGGCGCGCCGAGTGCTGAAACGGTACGAGAAAGCGCCGCCGGAAAAGGGCTATGTGCTGTTCGAGACGGGCTATGGCCCCTCCGGCCTGCCCCATATCGGCACCTTCGGCGAGGTCCTCCGCACGACGATGATCCGGCGCGCCTTCGAGGTGATCTCCGACATTCCCACCCGGCTCATCTGTTTCTCCGACGACATGGACGGGATGCGCAAGGTGCCGGGCAACGTGCCCAACCAGGAGATGCTGCGCGAGCATTTGCAGAAACCGCTGACCTCCGTTCCGGACCCGTTCGGGGAATTCGAGAGCTTCGGCGATCACAACAACGCCATGCTGCGGCGGTTCCTCGACACCTTCGGGTTCGACTACGAATTCTACTCCGCCACGGAGTTCTACAAGTCCGGCCAGTTCGACGAGGTGCTTTTGCGCGCGGCCGAGCGGTATGACGACGTGATGAAGGTCATGTTGAAGTCGCTGCGCGAGGAGCGGCAGCAGACCTACTCGATCTTCCTGCCCATCCACCCGGAGACGGGCCGGGTTCTTTATGTGCCGATCAAGTCCGTCGATGCGTCGGAGGGTACGGTTACGTTCGACGACGAGGACGGCCGCGAGTGGACGCTGCCTGTCACCGGCGGCAACGTGAAGCTGCAGTGGAAGCCCGATTTCGGGGCCCGCTGGGCGGCGCTCGGTGTCGATTTCGAGATGTACGGCAAGGACCATTCAACCAACACGCCGATCTATGACCGGATCTGCGAAATCCTTGGCGAGAAGGCGCCGGAGCATTTCACCTATGAGCTGTTCCTCGACGACAAAGGGCAGAAGATCTCCAAATCCTCTGGCAACGGGATCTCGATCGACGAGTGGCTGACCTATGCCTCCACCGAGTCGCTCAGCTACTTCATGTTCCTCAAACCAAAGACGGCGAAGCGGCTCCATTTCGACGTGATCCCGAAGGCGATGGACGAGTACCACCAGCAGCTCCGCGCCTACGTCGACCAGGATGCCAAGGGCAAACTCTCGAACCCGGTCTACCACATCCACACCGGCGATGTGCCGGCGTCAGATATGGTGGTGAGCTTTTCCATGCTTCTGAATCTGGCGTCCGTCGCCGGGGCGGAGGACAAGGAGGCTCTTTGGGGCTTTATCCGGCGGTATGCGCCGGACGCGACGCCGGAGGCCAATCCGCAACTCGATCAGGCTGCAGGCTTCGCGGTGCGCTATTACAATGACTTCGTGAAGCCGACGAAGACCTTCCGCGCGCCGGACGAAAAGGAGCGCCTGGCGCTGGAGGACCTCGCGGCGCAACTTCGCACGTGGGACGGTGGTCTCGATGCGGAAACGTTGCAAAGCGCGGTGTTCGCCGTGGGTAAGGCGCACGGGTTCGAGCCGCTGCGGGATTGGTTCAAGGCCCTCTACGAAGTGCTGCTCGGCGCGAGCCAGGGCCCGCGTTTCGGTGGCTTCATCGCGCTCTACGGAACTGACGAGACCGTCGCGCTGATCGAAAAAGCATTGGCGGGCGAGTTGGCGACCGCGTGAGTTGATCGGGGTGCCGCCTGGGCTAGAGCGCACAGGCGGTTCCCGTGACGATGGCAGGCGTTGGCATCAGCCGTGCAGCATAGTTGGCCGCCCGCTTACGAGGCCATGTCCCGTTTCACGTGCCAGTATGGCGCGTCGGTTGGCGGGACTCCGGGCACCCGTGTCGAAGCGGGGGCGGGGGTCGCATTCGACTCCCCAAGTTCGGATAGGCCGCGAGCGACGTCCCTGAAGGCCCGGTCTACGGCCCTGCGGGCGTACTCCTCACGTCGTCCGGCCCCGCGAAGCAGTCTGCGCAGCTTCGTGTAATTACGGCGAACCTGATCCACCGTCCTCCGAAGTATCTCGCTGGATGCGTCCGCCGTGCCGTCGTCACGGTCCGTCCGCCTTTGAGCGTTGCAAGAGGGCCTGGCACCAATATTCGTCTCGTTTGTACTATAACCATGTGTCATCGCGCTTCTCCTGCCGGCGGCTGTTGAAATTGGTCACCGGCTCGATGGTATAACGCGTTGCTCTCGCAAATGTTTCACGGCTCGCGCGAAGGCGCCGTTGCACCCGTTTCAGTAATGCGGGGGGCGTTCGTCGCCGAGGACGACACCGCCCGATCCCGCGGCCTCCTCCTCGGCGGCGCGGCGCAGCAGTAGCTCCACCTGCCGCACCAGTCGCTCGATCTCCGCACCCTGTCGGGCGACGATCTCGGACAGGTCGTCCGTCGCCGCCCGCAGGTGCGCCAGTTCCTCTTCGATCCGCTCTACGCCCATTGATTTCCCCTTCTTTCGTTGCGCCTTTTCCCCGTGTCGCTTGCGGGCCACTGCCCCTTCCGCTAGACGCTGCCGCGACGACTTACCCGAGGATCGCCAATATGGCCAAGGACAAGAAGCCCCGTCGCCCCCGGGCCGAAACGCCCAAGGGCTTCCGCGACTATTTCGGCGCGGAAGTGGCAGAACGCAACGAGATGCTGGCTCGGATTGCCGAGGTTTACCATCTCTACGGCTTCGATCCGCTGGAAACCGCCGCAGTCGAAACGGTGGAGGCCCTGGGGAAGTACCTGCCCGACGTGGACCGGCCCAACGCCGGTGTATTCGCTTGGGAGGAGGAAGGCGACTGGCTTGCGTTGCGCTATGACCTTACGGCGCCGTTGGCCCGTGTGGCCGCGCAGTTCCGCAACGATCTGCCGAGCCCCTATCGACGCTATGCCATGGGGCCGGTCTGGCGCAACGAGAAGCCGGGGCCGGGGCGCTTTCGACAGTTCTACCAATGTGATGCCGATACAGTCGGCGCGCCCTCCGTGGCGGCGGATGCCGAGATCTGCGCCATGCTGGCCGATACGCTGGAAGCGGTTGGCATCCCGCGCGGTGATTACCTGGTGCGGATCAACAACCGGAAGGTGCTGAATGGGGTGCTGGAAGCGGTGGGTCTAAACCCGGCGGAGGATCGTGAGACCGCCGACGCCGTGCTTCGGACCATCGACAAGTTCGACAAGGTTGGTCCCGGCGGCGTGCGGGAGCTACTGACAACCGGTCGGGAGGACCAGAGCGGAGCCTTCATCGACGGCGTGGGTCTTGGAAATGACGTGGCCGACACGGTTCTGGCCTTCATGCAGGCCAAGGGTGCGGACGCCGGTGCAACGATCGGGACCCTCCGCGAAGTCGTCTCCGGCTCCAACATCGGTGCCACCGGTGTTGATGAATTGGAGCAGATCGGGGACCTGCTTGCCGCGCAAGGGTACGCGGCGGACCGGACGGAGATCGACCCGTCAGTCGTGCGCGGCCTTGGCTATTACACCGGCCCCGTCTTCGAGGCGGAGCTGACGTTCGAGATCACTGATGAGAAGGGCCGCCCGCGGCAGTTCGGCTCCGTCGCCGGTGGTGGGCGCTACGACGACCTCGTGAAGCGGTTCACCGGGCAGGCCGTGCCAGCAACTGGTATTTCGATCGGTGTCGACCGGCTGCTGGCCGCGTTGCGGGCCAAGGGTCGGCTGGACGGCACCACAAAAGGGCCGGTGATCGTGACCGTCATGGACCGCAACCGTATGGCGGAGTACCAGGCGATGGTCGGCGAACTGCGGCAGGCGGGCATCCGGGCGGAGGTCTACCTCGGCAACCCGAAGAATTTCGGCAACCAGCTCAAGTACGCGGACAAGCGCAATTCGCCGGTCGCCGTGATCGAGGGCGAGGACGAGGCGGCGCGGGGCGTGGTGCAGGTCAAGGATTTGGTGCTTGGCGCCAAGATCGCCGAGAGCGCAAGCCTCGAGGAATGGAAGAGCCAACCGGCGCAGCGCGAGGTGCCGCGGGCCGACCTTGTGACAGAGATCGCCCGGATGATCGGGGCGGGGGACTGAGCCCGTGCAACCCAGCAAGGATCAGGTCCGCGCCGAGGCCGCGCGGCTACAGGCGATATTCTGTGACGCCGGTGCGCGGGCCGTCGACCCAGACATCCTTCAGCCCGCCGAGGTGCTGCTGGACTTGTACGGCGAGGATATCCGCGCCCGCGCCTACGTCACCGCCGACCCACTGAAGGGCGAACAGATGATGCGGCCGGACTTCACGGTGCCGGTCGTGCAGATGCACATGGCCTCCGGTCAGGGGGCGGCGCGCTACACCTACGCGGGCGAGGTGTTTCGCCGGCAGGAAGTGGCCGAGCCGGGGCGCTCCAACGAGTACTTCCAGGTCGGGCTGGAGATCTTCGACGCCGAGGATCCGGAGGAGGCGGAAGCTGAAGTCTTCGCCCGCTTTGCGGATGCCCTCGCGCCGCTCGGATTGCGCGCGGCGATGGGCGATTTCGGCCTCCTTACGGCGGCCGTCGGAGGGCTGAAGGCCAGTCCCGTGCGGAAGGCGGCGCTGATGCGCCATGCCTGGCGGCCGCACAGGTTCCGTGCTCTGTTGGACCGATACTCCGGGCGTACGCCGGTTCCGGCCGCGCGGGCTGACCTCCTCAAGCGGCTGACGCGGCTGACACCCGTGGAGATGATCACCGCCAGTGGGCCGTTGATCGGCCTTCGGACAACGGATGAGATTGCGGGCCGGCTGGAGCGTCTGCGGGCGGATGCGGCGGAAGCGCCGCTGCCCACGGCGCAGGTCACGCTGATCGACGATCTGCTCAGCATTCGGGAGACGCCAGCAAACGCGCTCGCCCGGCTGCGCGATATCGCTGTGGACATGCCCGCGCTGGACCCGGCCCTGCACCGGCTCGAACGTCGCCTGTCCGTCATGCGGAGACACGGCGTGGATCTGGATGCGGTTTCGTTCGAAGCGAGCTATGGCCGCACGACCATGGAATATTACGACGGCTTCGTTTTCGGCTTCTTCGCGGACAGGCGCCCGCATCTGCCGCCCGTCGCGTCTGGGGGCCGGTACGACGCGCTGACTCGGGTGCTCGGGCAGGGCCGGGAGATGCCGGCGGTGGGCGGGATGATCCGTCCCGGTCTGGCTCTCGAACTGGCCGGGGAGGGCGCGGCATGAACCTGAAACTCGGGGTGCCGTCCAAGGGCCGGCTGATGGAAAAGACATTCGCGTGGTTCGGCGCGCGCGGCCTCGACGTTCGACGAGCGGGGTCGGACAGGGAATATGCCGGCCTGGTGGGCGGGATCGACGGCGTGGATCTGGTCCTCCTCTCGGCCGGGGAGATTCCGCGCGAACTGAACGCAGGTCGCATTCATCTTGGTGTCACGGGGTCGGACCTCGTCCGGGAGCGCATCCCCGCATGGCGTGACCGCGTGGAGGAACTGGCCGGCATGGGCTTCGGGCAGGCCGATCTCATCGTGGCCGTGCCGAAGTGCTGGGTCGACGTGGAAACGCTTGAGGACCTTGACGCCGTCGCCGCCGCCTTTCGGGCAACCCACGGGTACCGCCTGCGGATCGCGACCAAGTATCACCGGCTGGTACGTGAGTTCCTGCGCCGTGCCGGCGTGGCGGACTACCAGCTCGTGGACAGCCAGGGCGCGACCGAGGGCACGGTCAAGAACCTGACGGCCGAGGCCGTGGCGGACATCACCTCAACCGGCGACACCCTGCGCGCCAACCACCTGAAGCTGCTGTCCGACGGGCTGATTCACCGCAGCCAGGCGACGTTGTTCCGCTCCAAGTCGGCAGCCTGGACCGCCGAGACGCGGGCCGCGTTCGATGCATTGTCCGATCGGCTGGGCGAGACCGCCGGGCGTTGAAGAGCGCGGTCAGCGGACGCCGATCTCCGCGAGCGCCATCTGAAGGTCGAGCGGCAGGTCGTCGTCTCCGGCGCGGCCCTCGGGCAAGTCGCGCGGCGCGTCCCCCGGCGCGAGGTAGCGCCAGCCCTGGAATGGGCGGCGCGGCGCGGACTCCGTCAGGTGGATCTGCGGGTCCAGCACGATGGCGCAGCGCGTAATCCCGTCTTCGCCGAGCGCCTCGTCCAGCCGCACCACCCGCTGACGGGCGAGGATCACACCGCGGAACACCCAGTAGAGCGAGCCGCCGTTCAGCAATTCCGCCTCCCGACGTGGCCACATACGGGTGACGTGGCGCGGCAAGCCGTCGGACCCGTGCGCCCGCCCGCTCGCCTGCCAGGTCCGCAGATCGTCGACCGAATCGGCGCCGACGCAAAGTTTCACGAGATTGACGTACGTTTCCAAAGAATCCCCCACGGGTATGGCCACATATCGTAGGGTCTTTTCGTGGTAGAGCAAATCCTTGTGGATTCCGCGACGGACCGGTATTCTGCCTTCCTGCCCGAGAACGCCGACGCCCGCGAACACCGAGGACCGCCATGACCCGCTTTGCCGCCCCCATCGCCGAGTCCATCTGGGACATGAAATATCGCCTGAAGCAGTCCGACGGCACGCCGCTCGACCTGACCGTCGAGGACAGCTGGCGGCGGATCGCACGCGCGCTGGCGGAGGGCGAGGCGGACCCGTCGGTATGGGAAGACCGGTTCTACGCCGCGTTGGAGGATTTCAAGTTCCTGCCGGCGGGCCGCATCACGGCCGGCGCGGGAACGGGCCGGGCGGTGACACTCTTCAACTGCTTCGTCATGGGCACTATTCCGGACAGCATGGGCGGCATCTTCGACATGCTGAAGGAGGCCGCGCTGACCATGCAGCAGGGCGGCGGTATCGGCTACGACTTCTCCACCATCCGGCCGCGCGGGGCGGATGTGAAGGGCGTCGCGGCGGACGCCTCCGGGCCGCTCTCCTTCATGGACGTCTGGGACGCCATGTGCCGCACCATCATGTCCGCCGGCTCCCGGCGGGGCGCGATGATGGCGACCATGCGCTGCGACCACCCCGACATCGACGCCTTCATCACCGCCAAGTCGGACCCGGCGCGGCTGCGGATGTTCAACATGTCGGTGCTGGTCACGGACGCCTTCATGGATGCGGTGAAGGCCGACGGGCCGTGGGAACTGGTGTTCGACGGCAAGGTCTATCACACGGTCGAGGCGCGGGACCTGTGGAACCGGATCATGCAGGCAACCTACGACTATGCCGAGCCGGGCGTGATCTTCATCGACCGCATCAACCAGATGAACAACCTCGCCTACTGCGAGACCATCGCGGCCACCAATCCCTGCGGCGAGCAGCCCCTACCGCCCTATGGCGCCTGCCTGCTCGGCTCCATCAACCTGGCGCGGCTGGTGGACCGGCCGTTCGAAGATGCGGCAGAGGTCGACGAGGCGGCGCTGGACGATTTGGTCGCGACCGCCGTCCGGATGATGGACAACGTCGTCGACACGTCCCGCTTCCCGCTGCCGCAGCAGGCGGAGGAGGCGCGCACCAAGCGACGGATCGGCCTGGGGGTGACGGGGCTGGCCGACGCGCTGCTGATGGTGGGGCTGCGCTACGGCTCCGAGGAGGCGGCGCGTCAGACCTCGCGCTGGTTGCACCGGATTGCCCGCGCCGCCTACATGGCGTCGGTGCAATTGGCGAGGGAGAAGGGGGCGTTCCCGCTCTTCGACGCCGAGAAGTACCTGGCGAGCGGCACGCTCCAGCACATGGACGAGGACGTGCGCGAGTCGATCCGCACCCACGGCATCCGCAACGCGCTGCTGACCTCCATTGCACCGACCGGCACGATCAGCCTTTACGCCGGGAACGTGTCCTCGGGGATCGAGCCGGTGTTCGCTTACAGCTACACCCGCAAGGTGCTGCAGAAGGATGGCTCGCGGACCGAGGAGGAGGTGGTCGACTACGCGGTGCAGCTCTGGCGGGAGACGTTCGGGGACCGGGAGTTGCCGGAGCATTTCGTGAATGCCCAGACGCTCGCTCCGGCGGACCACGTGCGGATGCAGGCGGCGGCGCAGCAATGGGTGGATTCATCGATCTCAAAGACGATCAACGTGCCGGAGGACATTCCCTTCGACGCCTTCAAGGACGTGTACCTGCAGGCCTGGGAGACAGGCTGCAAGGGCTGCACGACCTATCGGCCGAACGCTGTGACGGGGTCGGTTTTGTCGGTTAGCGATCAACCGGAAAAAACCATCGGCGATCGTATTAGGGATGCCCGTAAGGCTGCTGGGCTGACGCAGACGGATCTCGCGGTCTTGGTCGGCTACAGCAAGTCATACGTGAGCGAATTCGAGGCTGGAAAGAAGAATTTGCAATTGCGCCACGCGGAGAAAATCGGATCAGCGCTACGGGTGGATGCCAAGTGGTTGTTGTTTGGCGATGGAGGGCCCGCACCTGATATCGTTGTAAAGGGAGAAGCGGAACCCCTCACCCCCCATGGTGACGTGGTCTACCTGTCCGAACCGCTCGACCGTCCGCAGTCCCTGGAAGGCGCGACCTACAAGGTGAAGTGGCCCGACAGCGAGCACGCGATCTACATCACGATCAACGACATACTGCTGAACGGCACCCGGCGCCCCTTCGAGGTGTTCATCAATTCCAAGAACATGGAGCACTTCGCCTGGACGGTCGCGTTGACCCGGATGATCTCGGCTGTGTTCCGGCGGGGCGGCGACGTCTCGTTCGTGGTGGAGGAACTCAAGGCGGTGTTCGACCCACGTGGCGGCGCGTGGATGCAGGGCAAGTACGTGCCGTCGATCCTGGCGGCCATCGGCGGGGTGATCGAACGGCACCTGATCTCCATCGGCTTCATCGACGGCGAGGGTCTGGGGCTGAAAGCCGACCCGGAGGCCGAGCGCATGGCGGTCGGCGAGCGCCCCAGGGGTCCGGCCTGCCCGGCCTGCGGTCAGTACGACTTGCGCATGGTCGAAGGCTGCATGACGTGCATGAACTGCGGCCATTCCAAGTGCTCGTGACGGACGGCTAAGGCACGAAAAAACCGGCCGCATTGGTGCTGAAAACAGCCGATTGGGGCTGAATGACTGGATGACGGCCCAAAATCGGCGAGGTTTCTGCGCGGCTGACGGTATTTGCAGCGACGCTTCCTATCAGCGCAAACCCATTGGACAGGGAACGGTGAGTTGTTCATCGGCTGACTCGCCCCTTTTCCTGAACGGATCCGCGACTCCTGAACGCGTTCGATTGTCTCAACGGGCGAGATGAACGTTCTGCCCCGGCGTCTGGTACGGACCATGCCTGTACCAGGCGCCTCCAGTCGGACATCACATCGACCTCATCCCAAACTGCCCAATCCAAAGACGGACCCCGGTTTTTGTGACGGGTCTCTGAGCGTTTGTATGGCCGCTTACAACTTAATATTGACTTAAGTCATGTGTATATTAAGTGTATTTTTGTAATTTTGGCGCGTCCCCTGTGTGCCGCGCCCGAAGCGACAACAGGAGAATGAAATGGCAACAGTGGCAATCTTCGGCAGCGCCGGAGTGGTCGGGCTCGAAATTGCGCGCACCATGATTTTTCAGCCCGACGTGACCCGGTTGGTTCTCGTCGACATCGCTGAAGAAAAGATGCGCACCGAGGCGAACGACTGCATGATGCTGGCCGAGAAGATGCGGCTTGAAAGCGTCGAGGTGATCCCGGTCGTCACCGACCTGACGCGTGACGGGGCGATCCAGGAGGTTCTGGAAGTATACGCACCCGACGTTTCAATTCAGGCGGCAATTCCCATTTCGTGGTACACTCTTGCCAACTCCGTGCCGAAGGAGACCTGGAAGCGGGTCAATTTCGAGGCCCGCATCGGGCCGTTCCTTCCGCTGCTCCTGTCTTTCCCGATCAAGTTCATGGAGGCTTGGCGAGCGGCGGGCTCTCCGGGTGAGGTGATCCAGCTATCGTTGCCCGATGTGGTGAATCCGGTGCTGAAGGGTATGGGTCTCGCTCCGTCGTGCGGGTCCGGCAATACCGAGAACCTGTGCTCGACCCTGCGCCTCGAAGTCGCGGACCGTCTGAGCGCGCCGACCCGCGAAGTGGACGTGAGGCTGATCTCGCATCACTACCATTCGTGGTTTATGCATTCGCCCTCGGACTTGTCGGATCTGGATGATCGCATGTTCTACTTCCGCGCGTTCTGGAACAGTTCGGACGTCACGGACGAGATTATTGCCCAGGAAGATTTTCTGCCGAAGATCCGCAAACGCTATCCCTACCAGCGCCCCCGGTTCGCTGCGACTTCAGTTGTTAAGAACACGGTCAAGATGCTGCGGGGCGATAGTGTGATCACGCATGTCTGCTCCCCCGCGAGTCTGGGTGGAGGCATGGATGCCCGATTCACCGCCAACGGCTGGGAACCGGTCGTTCCCAACGGCCTGACGATGGCCGATGCGGAAGCGATCTACGACGTTGGGCGCAAGGCGGACGGCATCGAAACGCTGGCCGCCGACGGCACGGTGACCTTCACCGACAAAGCGCACGGTGCCATGCAGGAGCTGCTCGGCTTCGATTGCAAGGTGCTGCGTCCGGAGGACGTGCACGATCGACGTGACGAACTTTTGACGTGCATTCAGTCGCTTCGGAAGGCCGCGGCCTGATCATGAACCGGCCGGGCCGTGGACCGCAACATATTGGCAGTCAGACCGGCCCGGCGTAGGGTCCGCCAGTACCGGAGCCGACGCGGGCAGCAGCGAGAGACTAGCGTATTGGGAAAACTGCATATTCGACAGATCGAAGCGTTTCGTGCGGTGATGACCTACGGCAGCATGAAAAAAGCGGCTCAGATCCTCGGAATCTCTCAGCCTGCGATCAGCCGTCTCATCACCAGCCTGACCGAAAGCATCGGCTTCACGCTGTTCAACCGCCAGCAGGGCGGGGTAGTGCCCACGGACGACGCCAAGATCTTTATGGCCGACGTGGAACGGATGTTTTCCGGGACGGAGGAACTGGGGCGCCGGGCGGATGCGATCCGCCGGAAGGAGGCTGGTGTCGTGCGTATCGCGGCGATGTCCCATTACGCCAACGATCTGTTGCCGGAGCCTCTGGCCCGTTTCTCCAAGGCGCATCCCAAGATGAGCATCGTGCTCGAAACCCGGAGCAGGATCGAGATTGGCGACGCCGTGACCATGGGCCTGTGCGATATCGGCATTACGTCCCTGCCCATTCCGATCCTGTCAGCCGATGTCGTAACGCTTGCTTGCGAACCGGCGGTGGCGATCCTGCCGGTTGGGCATCCCCTGGCAGAAAAATACGAACTCGTACCAACCGACTTCGAGGGCCTGCGCTTCATCAGCTTCGAGAGTGGCACGCCGCTCCGTTTCGAGATTGATGCGGTGTTCGACGAACAGGCCGTACGGCGGGACATGGTGCTCGAGGCGGGCGCCCCGGAGGGGATCGTACGGTTCGTCGCCGCCGATGCGGGCGTGTCGATCATCAGCCCATTTTCGTCCGAGGTTGTCGAAGACGAGCGCATCGTGGCGCGGCCATTCGTGCCGCCCATCTTCGTGGAGGTCGGACTGATTTCGGCAAAGCGGGCGCTCACCACGGGCGCGCTGGCGCTGGTTGAATTTCTGAAGGAGGACTTTGCCTCGGGCGCGGCGACTGCGCGTTATGGAATTCAGGTTCTTCCTTTTGACAACGGCAGTTGAGCCACGAAGACAAGCAAAGATCGCCGTGCGTAGGTCGACCGGTTCGACCGGACGTTAACGCAGGTTGAGGTGCCCACCGCACCGCCCCTTCTGGCCAATCCAGATCTCTCAGAGCGCGACGATCGCTTCGCGTTCTTCCGCCGCGACGGCTGCGTGGACGACACGGGCGACCGCCATCACCGCTCTGTCCGCAAAGCGGGGGCCGGTGACGGTCAGCCCCACAGGAAGGCCCGAGGTCCCCTGCATCACCGGAACGGTGACGCAGGGAACGTGCAGCAGGGTCCAGAGACTATTGAACGCCGCGCTCCCATTGTTGCTGAGTCCGCGCGGCGCTTCGCCCGGAACGGAATAGGTCAGCACCGCATCGTAGTCTGAAGCAATCATGTCGAACCGTGCTCGGCACTGGGCGGCATGATCGTAGGCGCGGCGCAGGTCGTCGTCGCCGATCCCCTCGACGTTTTCGACCAACGCCCGGAAATGATCGTTTAGATCGGCATAGTCCGTGCGGTACTCCGGCAGGAAGGCCGCGCGCCCCTCGGCCCGCATCACCACGCGCGCACTATCGTCGATCCCGTCGAACTCAGGGGGCAGATCGAGCGTAGACACGCTGACGCCGCAAGCTTCAAGCAGAGCGCCCACGCGGGCGAGGCCGCGCCGAGTGGCCAGGTCGGCGCAGTCCGGGAAAGGGGTGTGACAGATGGCGATGCGCAGCTGGCCGGGCTCTGGGGCGTCAAGCGGCAGGGCCGGGTCGGGGACGAGACTGTCGTAGACAAGGGAGAGGTCGTCGACCGAGCGGGCGAACCATCCCAAGGTGTCGAGCGAGGGGGCGTACATCTTGATGCCTTCGCGGCTGATCCTGCTCCACGTCGGCTTGATCGCGCAAATCCCGCAGAACGAAGCGGGCCGGATGACCGAGCCGCCGGTCTGTGTGCCGAGCGCGACGGGCACATGCCCGTCAGCAACCGCTGCGGCCGATCCCGAGGAGGAACCGCCCGGCGTATGGGCGAGGTTCAGCGGGTTGTGTGTGGGTGCGAGGCGTACGGCAGCCGCGAATTCGACCGTCTCGGTCTTTCCGATTGGAATCGCGCCGGCTGCGCGAAGCAGGGCGACACAGGCCGCGTCCATATTTGGGACGAAGCCTTGGTAGATAGGTGAGTTGTATTCGGTCGGGAGGTCGCGGGTTAGGATCACGTCCTTCACACCCAGAGGCATCCCGGCAAGTGGCTTGGTGGACGGGTTGGCGCGGTCGAGCGCGCGGGCCTCGCAGAGGGCGCCTTCCTGACGGAGCGAGGCCCATGCTCTGACCTCCGGCTCTCGCTTCGTGATCCGGTCAAAACAGCTGGTATGCCAGGCTTCAACGGTCGAGGTGCCGGCGTGGATGGCGGCAATGGTGTCGGTGGCTGTGCCGATGGCCTGGGTCATATGTCTTCCGAGAGAACGAATGGGGGGTAGCGGCCGGGGCCGCTACCGGATCGGTGTCAGCCTTCGTAGGCGTCTGCCTGGGTCACAATGGCTTCATGATCGAAGTCGTTGCATTCCCGGAAAAACGAGGTGTCGTAGGCGCCCTCGGTCTCGTCTGATGAGAGAATGCCCGCAGCGACATACTTCTCAGCCGTGCCCGTCCACCGGGCGGTGTCAATTTCGCCGGTGCCGTGACCCTCCGGCAGGTTCTTGAGCGCCGAGGCCAGCCATTTGTCGAGGATGTTGACCTGAGCCGGAACGGCCTCCTCCTCAGAGATGCCGGCGGGCTTGGTGGTGGGGAAGACGTCGAACATGATGTCGATGGCGGCCTCCTTGTTGGCGAGGGTAAAGACCAGGCCCTTGGTCATCGCGCGGCAGTAGGCCAGCGCGAGATCGCGGTTCTCGGTGATGAAGTCCTGGCTCGCAACCAGGGACATCCCGGCAAGTTCGTCCTGAACGCCCAGATCGAGATACTTGAACTCGACCCCCTGGTTCTCCACCACGCCGAAGGCCGCGTCCCAGAGGACCGCGGCATCGACGCGGCCGTTCTCGATGGCAGCCGCCGCGGGGGCGCCCGAGCCGATGACCACGGGGGTGTAGGTCGGTTCCAGCCCGGCCTTGCGGAAGCTCTCGTCGATGATCATCGCCAGACCGCCGCCGGCGACAGGCACGCCGATGGTCTTGCCGACAAGGTCTTCGAGGGAAGAAATGTCGGAGCCGGCCGGAATGCCAACGGCGAACCCGTTGTTGCGCTTGAGTTCGTAAATCGCGGTCAGGTCGGCGCCTTGTTCGCGCAGTTGCAGCACGGCCTCGGCCATTGTGGTGGACAGGTCGCCCTCGCCGCTCATGACGATTTGCGCGGCCTGTGCCCCGCCCGAGGCGGCCTGCATATTCACGGTGATGCCTTCGTCTGCGAAGTAGCCCATTTTCTCGGGCACCGCATACATGAAGACCTCTTCACCCGGCGCCATGTTGGGGTGCGAGAAGATCAGGTTGACCGTGTCCTGAGCCAGGAGGGGAGAGGCCGCGCCGATTGCGGCAAGACTCAGCGAAATTAGAGTGTGCTTTACCATTTTAGACCCTGTTTTCAGTGATGTTTGTGAAGGAGCGCGCGGCAGCACTCCGGTTCGGGCTCAGTAGCTGAACCAGGCTTCCAGCTTTTGCATCGCGTAGTTCAGCAAAAAGCCGAGAACACCAAGAATGAGCAGCACGGCGAAAACACCGCCCATCTGCATCGAGTTGTTGTATTGCAGAAGCAGCAACCCCAGCCCCGCCTTAGCGCCCACGAATTCGCCGACGATTGCGGCGAGGAGCGAGATGACGGCGGCCATGTGCAACCCCGCAAAGATGAAGGGCATTGAACTGGGCAGGATGATGTGCCGGAAGATTTGCAATTCGCTGGCATTGCAGACGCGCGCCAGTTCGATCCGCTCCTCCTCGACCGCGTGGTAGCCGGCGATCGAGTTCACCAGCAGCGGGAAAAAGGTCATAACCACGACGATCAGTACCTTGGCGTCCAGCCCGAAGCCGAACCAGACCACCAGCAACGGTGCGATGGCGACCTTGGGTAGGGCCTGAAATGCGACGACGTAGGGATAGAGCACCCGTTCGGCCACGGGCCAATGGGCCAGCGCGAAGCCCATCGCGATTCCAAGGGCCGAGCCGACGACGAAACCAAGGAAGGCTTCCCACATCGTGACGCCGGTATGGTACCACAGGCTCGACGCGTCGGAGAGCGGCACGCGGAACCCTTCGATCAGCCACTGGAAAACGCTCTGCGGCGGCGGGATGACGTAGGCCGGGATTGAGCCGAAGTTTGTCAACCCGGTCCATATCAGCAGGATCGAAAGCAGAATCCCAAACGACATGGCGCGTTCGCGCCTGCGCGACGGCGTCGTCAGCTTGAGTTCCGGGTCTTTGGGCATGGAGGCATCGATGGCGCTCATATCGGTCATCCTCAAAAATCTCCCTCTGCTTCGAGCAACTTGCGGATCCAGCCTGAGTAGCTCCCGAAAGCATCAGAGTTGATCATGTCGAGCGTCCGGGGCCGGGGCAGGTCGATGTCCACGACCTCTGCCAGGCGCCCAGGGCGCGGCGTCATGACGAAGACGCGATCCGACAGGAAGACGCTTTCGACGATGGAGTGGGTGACAAAAATGATCGTCTTTCGGCTTTCCTCCCAGATGCGCAGGACTTCGAGGTTCATCTGCTCGCGCGTCATCGCGTCGAGGGCGCCGAAGGGTTCGTCCATGAGCAAGAGTTCGGGATCCTGCACCAGGGCCCTGACGATCCCCGCACGCTGCTGCATCCCGCCCGACAGTTCTTTCGGATAACGGTCGCCGAAGCCGTCCAGCCCCACAGTCGCGAGCAGGCTTTGCGCCCGTTCCCGCACCGCCGGCGTGATGTTCCTGCGGATCTTGTTGGGGAACAGCACATTCTGCGTGATCGTGAGCCATGGCAAAAGGGTGGGCGACTGGAACACGACGCCGATGTCCGGATCGGGACCGTCGATCGGCCGACCGTTCAGCGTGATGTCGCCTCGGGTGTGATCGAGCAGGCCCGACAGGATCTTGAGCAATGTGGACTTGCCGCAGCCGGAGCGCCCGACAATCGAGATGAACTCGCCGTCCCGCACATCGAAACTTACGTCGTCGAGCGCCCGCACCCCGCGACCGTCGCGGGTGGGGTAGATCTTGGTCAGATGGCGTGACGATATGAGCACGTCCGGCGTTGCTGGGGTGGCGGTGTCTGTCTGAGGGTTCGTCATCGCGGTCATTCCCCGAATTCCTTCCATGCGGCGGCGATCTCGCCCGTCGTGGCGACCCAGATTTCATCGCGTGCCGCAATCGCGGCGAGAACACGTTTGAGCGACGCGATGCGATAGGGTTGAGCAATGATCCAGGGCGTGAGGTTGAGCGAGGTTTGCCTGATCCCGCGTTTCTCGGCCTCCTGGCAAAGATACGCGATGCCAATGATCGACCGCCTCTCCCATTCGTCGAGCGGTTGGTTCTGCTCGAAAAGAAAACGTCGGTCCGACAGTTCGAGATTGAGCGGCATGGACACGATCCGGCCCGCACTGCTCGTCAGCCAATAGGCCAGATCGTCGTTCGCCCAGTCCGAGAGGTATTCGAAGCCCGCTTCGGTCACGAGCCTCTGGGTGTTTTTGGATTGTGTGTTTCCAGGTGAATACCAGCCGTGCACGGGCTGGCCCGACAGGTCGCACAGCACTTGGCGCGACTGCTCGATCAAGGCGCGTTCGCGGGCTTCGTCCATGTCGCCATAGTGCAACTGGCCCATATCCACCCCGCAGGCGGCGACTTCCCACCCGCGGGCCTTTGCCTCCTCCACGAGCATCGGATAGCGGCGCGCGGCCTCGGAATTGAAGGCGGCCGTGGCGCGCATACCGGCGCTGCCGAGCGCTTTCATCAACCGGAAAATCGCAACCCGGTTTCCGTAATCGCGCAGCGTGTAGTCCCAGAACGACGTGCCGGGCCGTTGCATGCCGCCGGGGGGCAGGATTGGCTCGCGGGGCATGTCCATCGGGAAGTATTCGACATAGATCGAGATCGACAGGGCGAGCAGCTTGCCATTGGGCCATGTGGCAGGCAGGTCGGTGCGCAGAAGCCGGCGGTAGTCGAAGCGGTCGTGGTCGAGACCCGGCCTGCGCTTGGAGTAGTCGAGATAGGTCCGGGCGAGCGTCATGCCGTGGCTCCCCGATCCATGCCGAGCCAGTCCCGGAACGACGCTTCGTGGTGATCTAAGAAATGGTCCGCGATCTCGCGTCCCGTGGCGAGCCAGACACCGGACTTGGAACAGATATAGTCGAGGATCTCGGAGAAGGCCTCGATCCGGTGGGGTTGGGCGATGACGTAGGGATGCAGAGGCAAGCACATTACCGTGCCGCTTTCCTCGCCCTCTTCCAGCAGCTGGTCGCACTGGGCCTTGCAGGCCGTGACGTATTCGGAGGTGGACAGCCCGCGGAAGTTAAAGAAAGGAACGTCGTTCAATTCGATGGCATAGGGTATCGAAATGAGCTTTCCCGCGCGAACGTTGAGCGGCGTCGGCTGATCGTCGTGCATCAGATCGAGCGTGTACTTGATCCCCTCTTCGGCCAGGACGTGCTGGGTGGTTTCGATGTTGGAAACCGCAGGCGACAGCCAGCCATCGAGTGTTTGCCCCGAGGCCCGCTTGATGGTGTCGCGGGCGTCGCGGATGACCTCGCGCTGCTGGTCCTCCGTCATGTCGTAGAGGTACCGGGTGTTGTAGATTCCGTGCGAGAACAGTTCCCACTCCAGCTCGCAGCAACGGTCGATAATGCCAGGCAGATGGTCACAGAGCGCGACGTTCAGCGAAACGCTGCCGCGCACGCCGTGGTCGGCCATGACATCCGCCATTCGGTCAAACGCGACCCGGTTGCCATAATCGCGGTGGGAGTAGTTCGTGATGTCGGGTTCCGGCTGATACCACACCGACCGGGTATTCGATGGCGGCGGAGCCCACTCATAAAACTCGATGTTTGCACCGACCCAGAACGCGAGGCGGTTGCCGCCCGGCCACGTGATTTTCGGCCGACCAGTGTAGGGCGCGTATGGATAGTGTCCCGGCTCTCGCATCGTCGATCTCGTCACCAGAGTTGATGTAAGTGAAAGTAACAACGCCGCGAAATAATTCTATGTTATTAGACGTGGGAGCTTGGCAATTTAGGAAATTCGTCGAGAATGCCAAGAATTTGGTCAGGCTCTCGCCGTGCAGACGGCGGTTGCTGAAGCAACGGGCAGTTCGATTCCGGCGAGTCGGGCACATATAGAGGCGCGACGGGGCTGGGCCTGGAACGCCGGCCCCATCGGCTCGGCGACCATCAGGTCGGACCGCCGCAGCCGATGGGACGCGGGTTTCGATGGCGAATGTCTGCCGATCCGTGACCTCAGTCGGAGATCGTTTCGGCGAAATGGCAAGCGACCTCATGGGTGCCGACTCGGCGCAATTCTGGTCGTTCGGCGGCACATTGCTGCCGGGCGAAGCGGCACCGGGTGCGGAAGGCGCAGCCAGACGGCGGACTCACCGGGCTGGGCACGTCCCCTTCGAGCAGTTCCCCGGTGTCGCGGCGCGCGGCCTCGTCCGGGATCGAAGCGGTGAGCGCGCGGGTATAGGGATGCAGGCGACCCCTCCACACATCTTCGGCCGGTCCGATCTCGACGATGCGACCCATATACATGACCGCGATACGATGGGAGACATACCGAACTACCGCGAGATCGTGGGAGATGAAGAGGTAGGACAGGCCAAGGTCCTTCTGCAGGTCGACAAGCAGGTTCAGGACCTGCGCTTGCACCGAAACATCAAGTGCTGAGACCGCCTCATCGCAAACCAGCAGCTTTGGATTGAGCGCGAGCGCCCGCGCGATCGACACCCGCTGACGCTGCCCGCCCGACAGTTCATGCGGCATGCGGTCGAGGTGGTAGTCGGACAGCCCCACTTCGCGCGCGATCTTCAGCGCCTTGTCGCGGCGCTCGGACCGGTCGCCCACGTTGTTCACGTCGAGCGGTTCGCGGATGATACGATCTACCCGCAGACGTGGGTTCAGCGCGCCGGACGGATCCTGAAAGATCATCTGAACAGTCTGTGCGCGGTCCAGTCGCGCCGCTCGCCCGCGCCCGCCCGAGACGCCCTGGATGGCGATAGAGCCGTCTGTCGGGCGAGAGATGCCGACAATGCAGCGGGCCAGCGTGGACTTTCCGCAGCCGCTTTCGCCGACGAGGCCGAGCGTCTCGCCCTCTGCGATGCTAAGGTCGATCCCGTCGACGGCCTTGAGCGTTCCGCGTGCCGTGTCGTGATGAACCTTGAGGTGGTCGGTTCTGAGAACGGGATTCATGATGGGACCTCCGAGGCGAGAGATGCCGCAGACAGCGGGAAGTGGCAGCGCACCGAGTGACCCGCATGCGCGGTCAGGAGTGGGCGGCGGCCCTCGCAGATCGCTTGGCCAATGGCACAGCGGTCCCGAAATACGCAGCCCGTCGGGCGGTTCTCGGGCGCAGGGACAGACCCGGGGATGTCGGCGAGGCGGCCAGCGCCTTCAGTCCGGCTGCCTTTCGGGCGCGCCGCGATCAGCCCGGCGGTATAGGGGTGCGCGGGATTGTCGAGAACGGTGTCGGTGTCACCCTCCTCCACGACAGAGCCGGCATACATGACGACAATCCGGTCGGCGACCTGCCGCACTACGCCCAGGTCGTGGGTTATGAGCAAAAGCCCCAGGTTCTGTTCCGTCTGAAGCTGCTTCAGGAGCCTCAGGATCTGAGCCTGCACGGTCACATCAAGTGCGGTCGTCGGTTCGTCGGCGATAAGCAGAGACGGCTGGCAAGCGATGGCGATCGCAATCACGACGCGCTGACGCATTCCGCCGGACATCTGGTGGGGATATTGCCCCATGCGCGCGGCCGGATCGGGTATCCGCGTCAGCGTCAGCAACTCGATGGCCCGCGCGTGCGCTTTCGCCCGGCTCAAGCCAAGGTGCGTTGTCAGGACTTCGCGGATCTGTGCGCCCACTGTCATGACGGGGTTCAGGGCTGTGAGCGGCTCCTGATAGATCATGCTCATCGACGGGCCGCGCAGGTGCCGCAACTTGCGTTGAGACAAGGCGTGGATGGGCGCGCCGTCCAGCCGGATTTCGCCCGCACGGACCCGAAGCGACCCCGGCAGCAGGCCCATCGTCGCCAGTGCCGTCATCGACTTGCCGCAGCCGCTTTCGCCCACCAGGCCGACGGTTTCACCCCGTGCCACGGTAAATCGGATGCGTTCCACGATCGGCGCGTTGTCGCCCTGGCCAATGGCAAGATTGTCGATCGAAAGAAGGGGGGGGGTATCGGTCATGTCCGCTCCTTCAGGCGCGGGTTTAGCACGTCGTTGAGCGCGTCGCCGATGAGATTGAGTGATAACACCGTCAACACGAGCGCGATCGCGGGAGAAATCGTGATCCAGCTTGCGCCGCGCAATTCCTGCCGGCCGGCATTCAGAATAGTGCCCCAACTCATGACATTGGGGTCGCCCAGGCCAAGGAAGGCGAGGCTCGCCTCCACGATAATGGCGTTGGCGACGAGCACCGATGTGGTCACGATCACCGGCGCCATGCAGTTGGGCAAGATTTGTTGGAAAATGATGCGCATGTCCGACATGCCGATGATCTTGCAGGACTGCACGAAGTCGTAGGTCCGGAGCCGCAGGACATCTGCCCGCACGAGACGGGCGATCATCGGCCAAGCCACGATCGCGATTGCGAATGTGATCGTAGAAAGCGATGCGCCGATGATGCCGACTATGGCGATCGACAACAGGAAATTCGGGACCGTCTGAAATGCGTCGGTAAGGCGCATGAGCGCGTCGTCTACCCAGCCTCCGAAATAGCCTGCGACAGCGCCCACAAGAATGCCGAGCGCAATCGACACGAGAGCGGCCGAGACGCCGACCATCAGGGATACGCGCGAGCCATAGAAGATCGCCGAGAGAAGGTCGCGCCCGAAGGTGTCGGTGCCCAGCGGAAAGCGCGGGTCGGAGCCGGGGGCCAGGCGCGGCGGACCGGCCATGGCCCAAGGGCCGTCGGGAAAGAGCAGATTGGCGCTGACGGCCATGCCGAGGACGAGGGCGATCAGCATCAGTCCCACGAACCCGGATGGATGGTGCGCGAGGCGGCGCAAGGTTTCGAAGGATCTGGTCATTTCAGATTAACCCTCGGATCGAGCACCATGTAGAGCATGTCGATCACATAGTTTACGATCACCACGCAAAGCGAGGACATGAACACGACGCCGAGGAGCAGGTTGGTGTCGCGCTGGAACACAGCGTCGAAAGCGGTGCGCCCCATGCCGGGCAAGCCAAAGATCGTCTCAATCAGGACGGCGCCGCCCATGAGGGACGAGACCTGAAGGCCGGCCATCGTGACCAGGGGCAACAGCGCGTTGCGCAGCGCGTGAACGTAGAAGATCCGGTGTTCCGTAAGGCCCTTCCCGCGCGCGGTACGTACGAAATCGAGCTTGAGGACCTCGAGCATGGAGGCGCGCCCGATCCGGCCATAGATTGCGATGTAGAAGGTGCAGAGCGCGATGACGGGCATTGTCAGGTGTTCGACCACGTCCCAGAACCGGGTCCAGCCCGTGTATCCCATGCCGACACTTTCAAAGCCCGCGATGGGGAGCCAGCCTAGGTGCACCGAGAAGACGAGGATCATGAGGACCGCGATGATAAAGCTCGGGGTCGCATAAAGCAGCAGCATGAAGATCGAGATCACCAGATCCAGAGGCCGACCCGCATTGCGCGAAGCGATGACGCTGAACACCGTGCCCACCACCATCGAAAGCGTCACGGAAGCCACGACGAGGATCGCCGTCACGGGCAGCCGGGCAAGGATCACGTCCATCACCGGCGCCGCGTTGATCGGAGAATACCCGAAATCGAACGTCGCCAGCAGCGACATGTAGCGGATCAGTTGAACGAACACTGGCTGGTCGAGGCCGTAGCGGGCACGCAACTCGGCGATCTGGTCGGCCGTCAGGTCCCGCGTGCCCGCCAGCGCGTCGACGAAATCGCCGGGCGCCAATTTCACCAGCAGGAAACTGCCCACCATGACCAGAACCATGACCAGCGCCGCCTGCAGAAGGCGGCGGAGGACGTAGCGTACCGTCGGAGAAGACAGGGCCGTGCGCGGCCCTGTCCCAGACGTGCCGTTCCCAGTTTTGGGTCCGGTGTCGGTCATTGTTCGATCCAGACCTGTTTCATGCTCCCGAGCGCGCCGAGCGCGTCGACGGTGTGGTCCTTCACCTTCACGTTCGCGATGGTTGCCATCGAGATGTCGGTAACCTTGATCACCGGCAGGTCGTCATACGCGATCCGCTGGAACTCCGCATATTGCTCGGCGCGCTTTGCTTCGTCCGTTTCGACCGCAGCGGCGGCGAGCAGTTCGTCCACTTGGGGATTGGAATAATGCGATCCGTTCGAAAACCCGACACCCGGGTTGAAGTTGTTGGAGTCGTAGAACCGGTGCACCCCAATCGTCGGATCGACGCCCATAGAAGCCGTGTAGAGCACGAGGTCATGAGCGCGGTCCGTCCAGACGGTCTTGACGAAGACGGCGAAGTCCTGCGTGCGCACCGTCACGTCGATGCCGGCCTGGCGCAGCACTTCTTTGATGTAGCTCGACGCCGTGATCGATTCCGTTCCCCAGGGCGACGGGTCCAGCATCAGCCCGAAGCGCATCCCATCGGCGCCGCGGGGGTAGCCTGCTTCATCCAGAAGTTCGTTCGCCCGGTCGAGGTTGAAGGGGTAGGACGGGACTCCGTTCGTCGTGAAATAGGCTTTCTGGTCGAAATGTAGTGGCGATTTGCCCGGCTGGCCCATTCCGTACCAGACGTTCTGGGTGATCCAGTTGACGTCGATCGCGTGGGCGATCGCGTGACGGACCAGCTTGTCAGCCAGGATCTCGTTGTCGAGGTTGAAGCTCATCTGTTGCGCGGATGGCATGGCCTCGAACCCATCGGTGGTCATTTCGAACTGACCCTGTTCGGCCAGTCTCAGGATGTCCTGGGCCGGGATCATGTTCAGGAAGATGGCATCCGCCTGGCCGCCTTCGAGCATGGCGGCGCGGGTCGACGGGTCGGCGATGTACTGCACAACGATCCGGTCGAGAAGTGGGTAGCCGTCGTGCCAATAATCCTCGTTCTTCACCATCACCACGTTGGCGCCGATTTCGTAGCTTGCCAGCTTGAAAGGACCAGTTCCCACCGGTGCGGTGTTGACCGGGTTTTCCATGATATCGGTGCCCTCGTAGAGGTGCGCCGGCATGATCGGGCTTTCCCGGCTGTCGAGCGCGCGCATCAGGGCGGGCGTTGGTTTGGAGAGGTTGAAGATCGCCGTATGGTCATCCGGTGTATCGACCGACTCCAGCGCCGCGAAGGTGGATTTGCCGCGGCCGTGATGGACCTTTAGAATCTCCATGAAGGTAAAGGCCACGTCATGCGCGGTGAACGGCTCGCCATCGTGCCATTTCACGCCATCGCGGAGCTTGAACGTGATGGTCATGCCGTCATCGCTCACCGACCACTCCGTCGCGAGCGAGGGCTTCGGCTCCATCCCGAAGGCGTATCCCAACAGGCCATCGTAGAACTTGGGCGACAGGAAGCTTTCGGGGCCCCCCGTGGAGATGGCGGAGTTCAGGTAGGTCGGCGCGGGCCACGCCGGCGTGCGAAGGATTCCGCCCGCGGTCTGGGCGAGCGCACTCCGGGCGCCGATCATGGTTGCCGGGATAAGCCCGGTTGCTGCCAGGCCGGCAAGGAATGTGCGGCGTTTCATGGTCATTGAATTGGTCATCTGAAGATCTCCGTTTGTGGGGTGCTCACGTTTCGTGTTTCGTCGGTGAGTCCGGATGATGTTGCTGCGAGATGGAGGCCGGTGTTCCTGACAACCGGAGTCGCCTCCTTGCGTCGCCTTATGTCGGCGCAGGGTTGGTCACGCCGTGTCCCCGGCGCTTGGAAGGAGTTCATTGAAGTGCTGTCCCCTTGCTCGATTGCTTTGCGGCCTTGGGACGTGCCGCGGACAAGATCGGGCCAAGCAGTGCGGCCATCGAGATGAGGCGCCGGTCGCTGTAGCGCGGTCCGGTTAAGGTCACACCGACGGGAAGTTGGGACGGTCCGGTCAGGCCCGGTACGTTGACACAGGGCATGTGAAGGAGGGTCCATATCCGGTTGAAGGTGGCGGCCCCCGTATCTTCGGGGCCGACGGGAGCTTCGCCCGAGGTGCTGGGGGTGAGCACGGCGTCGAACGGCGCTGCGATATCGTCGAACACGCACCGGCATCGCGCAGAGAGATTCTGCGCGGCTCGCAGATCCTCGCGGCTGTCGCCCGCCGCGTTCCTCATGATCGAAACAAGTTGCGGATAGAGCGCGTCACCCAGCCGGCGATAGTCGGCAAGAAAGGCGCTGCGCATTTCGGCCTGCATGATGACCCGATGCGCCTCGGTCAGCCCGTCGAATTCTGGCGGGAGTTGTAGGTCGGTGACGATGGCCCCTGCGGCCTCAAGGGCGGCGCGCGCTTGGTCCATCGCGGCGACGGTCGCAGGCTCGGCCATATGCCAGACCAGCGTCTTGCAGATGGCGATGCGTGCGCCATCCAAACTGCCGGGGCAGGGCTGGGCCTCGATGCCGAAGACTTCGGCGATAAGGTCCAGATCCTCTGCGCTGCGGGCATACCATCCGAGGGTGTCGAAGCTGGCCGCGCAGACCTTGAAGCCCTCGTGACTGACGAGGTTCCAGGTGGGTTTGATCGCATAGGTCCCGCAATAGGATGCCGGACGGATGACCGAGCCGCCCGTCTGAGTCCCGAGAGAGATCGGCACCTGTCCATCGGCCACGGCGGCGGCGGAGCCGGAGGAGGAACCGCCCGGCGTTCGCGTCCGGTCGTGCGGGTTCATCGTGGCGGCACGCCGGCCGTTGACAGCGAATTCCACTGTGTCGTTCTTGCCCATCATCACCGCGCCCGCATCGCGCAGAATTGCGACGGAGGCCGCATCGATGTTGGGGAAGTGCCCTCTGAAATGCGGCGAGTTGAAGCTCGTCGGCATATCGTGGGTGTAAATGATGTCCTTGATGCCGATTGGCAGGCCCCTGAGCGGGCCTGTGCCGGCAGCATCGGCCGCCTTGGCCTTGGCCATTGCGGCGGCGGGGACGAGATACGTCCAGGCGCGGACAACCGGATCGCGCCTCCGGATGCGCTCGAGACAGGCCGCGACCAGGTCGGCCGAACTCAGGGCGCCGCGAGCCATCTGCGCGAGAGCCTCCCGCGCCGTGAGCCAGTTCGCTGTATCCTCGGTCGCTATGCTCATTTCAGCCATCCAGCCCCAAGGCGACCCATTGGGCGCGCAGGTCTTCGCCGGTGGCCGAGCCGACGCCGGTCTCGTTCATGAAACGCGACAGCAGCCGCTCAAGCGCACCGATGCGTCCTGGCTGGGCAATGGCCCAGGGCGACAGCGACATGGACAGGATCCGCCCGCCACGTGTGCGGCTCTCGTCGCGCAGAACGTCGAAAGCGGCGCCGAGCTGGTACTCGTAGTCGCCGATCGGCATGTTCTGCAGCCCGATGATCTTGTGATCGGACAAATCGTACGACAGGGGCATCTGGGTAAGCGTTCCGGCCCGCGTTTTGAACGCGTAGGGCATATCGTCGTTGATCCAGTCACAGATGTATTTGGCCCCGGCCTCGGCCACGAGATCCGGGGTTGCGGCGGATTGCGAATGTGCGGGGGAATGCCACCCGGTGACACCCTGACCAGAGACCTTGCGCAGGGTGTCGAAGCTTTCGCCGACCAGCGCTGCTTCCTCGTCCTCCGACAGCTGCGAATGATGCAGGTGCCCCATGTCGACGCCAGCGGCGGCCACTTCCCAGTCGCGCTTCAGGATGTCGTCCATGAGTGTCGGATAGCGGGTTGCGAGGACCGAGTTCATCGCGGCAGTCGCACGGATTCCGTAACGGTCAAGCACGTCGAACAGGCGATAGATCCCCACGCGGCTTCCGTAGTCGCGGGTCGAAAAATCCCAGACCGAGGGATAGGGGCGATCCATGCCGCCGATGGGCTTGACCGGCGAGGCGGGCATATCCATCGGGAAGTGCTCGAGATGCACGCACACCCAGAGTTTGAGCGTGTCGCCCCCATCCCATTCGAACATGGGCAGATCACGCAGATAGCGCGCTGTGTAGCGGTCGTGATCGTAGCCTTTGCCCCGCAGGGGATAGTCGAAGTAGCTGTCGGGAATAGCACTCATTGCTGTGCCTCCGCGTTGAATGGACCCATCCAGTCCACATAGGCGTCGTAGAAATTGGCCTCGAAATGCGCTGCGATCTCGCGCCCCGTGGCGAGCCAGACCTTGTCGTGCGAGGTGACGTAATCGAGCGCTTCGTCGAGGATCGACAGCCGGTGCGGTTGGCCGATCAGGTAGGGGTGCAACGGCACGCACATGACCGTGCCGCTTTTCTCGCCCTCGGCGTAAAGCCGGTCGAAGTTCATCTTGATGATCTCAATGTAATTGCGCGGCGAGATATTCTTGAAGTTCAGAACCGGCACGTCGTTGCACTCCATCATGTAGGGCACGCTGACGAGTCGATTGGACGAGCGTGTCTTCACCGGCATCGGTTGATCGTCGTGGAACAGGTCGAGGGTGTACTTGATGCCTTCCTCGGCCAGCAGATCCTGCGTCGTCTCTCCGTTCGAGATTGCCGGGCTGAGCCAACCATCGAGCTCCTGACCGGAGGCCCGCTTGATCGTCTCGCGGGCGTGGCGGATGATCTCTCGCTGCTGATCCTCGGTCATGTTGTAGAGGTAGCGGGTGTTGTAGACGCCGTGGCTGAACAGCTCCCACTCCAGTTCGCAGCAGCGTTCGATGATCTCGGGGAAGTGGTCGCAGACCGCCACGTTCAGCGAGACCGAGCCGCGAACCCCGTACCTGGCCATCACGTCGGCCATCCGGTCGAAGCCGACACGGTTGCCGTAATCGCGCATGGAATAGTTCAGGATATCTGGCTCGGGCCGATACCACACCTCGCGCGTGGGCGAGGGCGGCGGGGCGAGTTCGTAGAACTCGATGTTCGGAGCCACCCAGAAGGCAATTTGCGCCCCGTTCGGCCATTCGATCCTGGGGCGGTCGGCATAGGGGGCGAAGTCGTAGCTGTAAGGTTCACGCCACAAGGCCATGTCAGTTTCCTTCCTGGAGGGCCGCGAGTTGCGCGAGCACCGCGTCCGCCGGCTTCACATCGCCGTATTTGAACGCAATGTCGTAGAGGTTGGCGTAGTGGGCGCCTTCCTCGCGGTCCGCGACCGTCTCCTCTGGCACGCACACATGATAGCCGAGCGAGAGAGCATCCATGACGGTGCCCCGAACGCAGCCGGACGTCGCGCCGCCGGTCACGATGACGGTGTCGACACGGTGCCAGTTGAGGTAGCTGGGCAGGTGCGTTTCGAAAAAGCAGCTGCTCATGCGCTTGTTCAGCTTGAGGTCGGTTTCCTCGATCTCCAGGCGAGGGTCGAGTTCGGCCTGCGGGCTGTCGTGGCCCACCTTATGCAGGGCCCATTCCGTGTTCGACAGGCGCGACCACATACCAGCGTCGGAGCCGTCCGGAAGGTAGGCGACGTAGGACCACACAACCGGGCCACCCAGATCGCGCACGGCCCGGGCGAGCGCGTTCGTCGCTTCGAACTGGCGCGGGTGGCCGGCGTAGGCGGTCGGGAAGGTCTCCGTATCCGTGTAGCGGCGCTGAAGGTCCACGTTTATCAGCGCGATCCTCTTGCCAAGGCCCCGTTCCGGCACACGCGGATTGGCCTTGTACTCGAAGAAAATCTGCTTCGACGTCTTGTCGGTGGGCTGCATGTCAGGACGCTTCCATGCGCATAGGCGCGCCGTGGGAGAGGGCTATGTCGAAGGTCCGGGACACGGGGCCGGTCAGGACCGCTTCCACCATGCCGCCGCCAGGGCGACCCTGCGGGGTGTCGATCGGCGCGACGGTTACGGAGACCTCGCCGAAGACGAAATGACCCTTTGCGACTTCCGTTCCGCCGAGGGCGGCGAGTGATTTGACCACGGCCTCCGGGCTCTCGGTCGAAAGGGTCAGGGACTTGAGGCCGGTCGCGCCATTGCGGTGCGGCTTGGGCGACGGGATGCGCGCGGCGCGGCCCTCGACGTCCGAGACCACGAACGGCAGACAGACATCGCCGTTGGCGCCGCGCCCGCACATCAGAAGGTCCAGCGCCCAGGGTGCGCCGTCGGCAATCACGTTCGACACGCGCACAGGTCCCTTGGAAGGCAGGTTCGCTGCATCGAGGCGGGCACGGACATCCTCGGCGTCAGCAACCGCGAAGCTCCAGTCCGCCCACCCCTCGCCGGCGTCGAGAACCTCACCAAGCCGGTGCGCGGCCTGAGCCTCCGGCGAGGTGTAGGAGGTCAGCAGGATGTAGCTGCCATCCTCGAAGGGCACGAACTTGAACCGCGTCTTGCCATGCTCGGTATCGGCGCGGTCCTGGACCGTGAAGCCAAGAGCCTCAAAGTCGCGCTGAGCGGCGTCGAGATCGCGAACAAGCAGAACGAAATGGTCGAAGGCAAGTGTCATCTTGTTTCCTTGAGTGGTTCAATCGGGGAAGGCGTGGCGACCTTGAGTGGGGGTAGCGCCGCGTCGTGGCGCTCAATATCGACGAGACAGGACTGCGCGGCGCATCCCTGACCCAGGGTCGAGGTCCCGATGTCGCGGGTCAGCACATTGGGGTTGGAGTTCCGGTCGCAGGTACCGTCCGGGTCATAGGTCGCGCCCGTCGGCAACAGCACCACGCCGGGCATCAGGCCGTCGTCGACCTCGGCGACGGCGAAACAGGCACCCCGGTCATTGAAGACGCGCAGGACGTCACCCGTCTTGATGTCGCGCGCCGCTGCGTCTTCCGGACCGATCCGGAGGCACTCTCGGTTCTGGACCTTTCCTTCCAGCGAATAGGCGGAAAAATCCATCTGCCCGTGGAGTTTGCGCGCAGGCTGCGGCGACAGCATATGGAGCCGTTCGCCCGCACCGGCGGCGCCCAGCCATTCCTCGGGGTCGAGCCAGGCTGGATGGCCAAGTTGGTCGGGCTCCTCCGCGATCCAGTCGGAATAGAGTTCGATCTTGCCGGAGGGTGTGGAGAGCGGGTTGGCCACCGGATCAGCGCGGAACGCCGACATCATGACGAAATCGTCTTCGGGCTCGGGCATCTCGAGGTATCCCCGCGCCTGGAACTCCCGATAGGCAGGTACATCGATCCCACGCGACTGCAACTGTCCGGCTATCTCGCCCCAGGCCCAGTCGACCCAACCCTCCGCGCTGCGCCCGTCGGTGAAGGTCGCGGCCTCTTCCGGGCCGAGGCGCGCGGCAAGGTCAGCGAAGATGGCATAGTCGTCGCGGGCTCCGGCGTAAGGCTCGACCAGCTTTTGCATGGCAAGCAGGAAGCGGTCGCGCGAGGCGCCTCCGATATCGTCGCGCTCGAGCGTCACTGTCGTTGGAAACACGATGTCAGCGTGGCGTGCGGTTGCGGTCCAATATTGTTCGTTGACGATGACCGTCTCCGGCTGGCGGAATGCGTCGCGCAGGCGGTTGAGGTCCTGATGGTGGTGGAACGGATTGCCGCCGGCCCAGTAGACCAGTTTGATTTCAGGATAAGTGCGGGTCGCCCCGTTGAACCGGTAGCTCTCGCCCGGTTTGAGAAGAAGGTCAGAGAGGCGTGCACAGGGGATCGAAAGGCCAGTCGGATTGCGGATGGACGGAAGACCCTGGAGCGGAGTCCGGTAATTTGGGTTGCCCATCCCATTGGTGGAGCCATACCCGAAGGCGAAACCGCCACCGGGCAGACCGATCTGGCCCAGGACTGAGGCGAGCGCGATGGCGGCCCAATAGGGTTGCTCCCCGTGGCGGGCGCGTTGCAGGCTCCAGTTCGCCGCGACCATGATGCGCTTGCCGGGCAGATCACGTGCCAAGGCGCGGATCTCCTCGGCAGGAATGCCCGTGATCCCGCTGGCCCAGTCCGCCGTTTTCGGCGTGCCGTCCACTTCGCCCGCAAGATAGGCGAGATACCGGTCCGCACCTGCAGTGTGGCTGGTCAGAAACGCCAAATCGGCCCGCCCCATCGCGACCACCTCCTGCGTCAGCGCCATCATCAGGGCCACGTCGGTGCAGGGGCGAACCGGCATCCACTCGACCCCAAACTGGTCTTCGACGTCTTTGCGGTAGGGCGAAATGTTGATCGTGCGCGTGGTCTCGGTGACGCCGGCCATGAAGCTGTCATAGCGATGCTCGCCGATCCCGCCGGACTGGATCTCCCAGTTCTTCGCGGGCACCCCCCCGAAGGCGAGGAAAATGTCGCAATGCGCGCGTATGGAGGCAAGCGACGTGACCGACGAGCCAATCATTCCGTTGCCGACGATACGGGGCAAGAAGGCCATCGCGGCCCCATAGGAATAGTTCGTCTCCTGATCGACGTGGCCGCCGATGGATGCAAAGAACCGGCGTACCAGGGTGCGGGCGTGATGCACGCGGCCCGCGCTGGACCAGCCGTAGGAGCCGCCGAATAGCGCGCTGTTGCCGTAATCGGCGCGGACCCGGGCGATTTCCGCGGCTGCGAGGTCGAGCGCGTCGTCCCAGCCAATCCCTACATACGTGTCGTCCCCGCGCGCTGCGCCGCCGTCACGCTTCAGCCAGCCCTTTCGGACCACGGGCTGCGCAATACGGAGGGGTGCGGTCAGCATGTCCTCCCATGCTTCGTTCATCCGGCTCGGTCTCGGGTCGTGTTCGAAAGGCAGGACGCGGGCGATGGACCCGTCCACGACCTCGGCCCGAAAGGCACCCCAATGGGAAGCGTTCAGCGGAATGGAAGCGTCGGTCATGGTGCCATTCAATCTCGTTCAGGGCCTTGGCTCGGCCGCGGCGGTCATGCGGGACGCCGCGAAAAGAACCCCTGTTTGCGTTCAGTGAGTCGACGCTAGGAAATAATATTTTGGGCGTCAATGAAGCTATTGACTACAAGGATGTTATGTCTAACCATCAGGTGGGTTGGCAGGGTCGACCGTCAAAACTCTGTGCGGATGCGCCTAATAAAAGTGCAGAGATGGAAAGGAGAGCATCCAGGTGAAGCGGTTCAACGTACGGCAAATCGAGGCGTTTCGCGCCGTCATTTCACTCGGAAGCATGACCAAGGCTTCGGAATCATTGGGAATTTCCCAACCTGCCGTTTCGCGACTTATGACCGACTTCCAAGAGGCCGTTGGGTTCAAGTTGTTCCGCCGCTCGCGCAATGGTGCCGAGCCAACTGCTGACGCCCGCCGACTTTTCGAGCTGGTGGACAAGTTTTTCGTCGGCCTCGAAGAGATGAATGACGAAGTCCAGGCCATTCGCACGGTCAAGAGCGGGTCGGTCGCGATCGCGGCGATGGGTCCCTACGATTACGGGATCATTCCGGAACTCGCCGCGCAGTTTCGTCGGACGCACCCGGGCATCTCGCTGAAACTGGAAAGCCAGCCGCAAGACCGCGTCGCGGATTGGGTCGCGTCGCGCCGGGCTGATATCGGCATATTGACGCTGCCCGTTCTCAACTCGTCCGTGGCGACGCGCGAGCTGCTCACGATGCCGGCGTTGTGCGTCATGCCAACGGGCCACGCGTTGGCCGAAAAAAATGAAATCCAGCCCGAGGATCTGAACGGAGAGAGCTTCGTGGGCTTTCCCCGCGGCACCCCGTTCCGGTTCGAAACCGATTCACTTTTCGACAAACGCGGAATCGAACGCCAGATGATGACCGAGGCGTCGACCCATGAAGCGGTCTGCAACCTCGTCGCCGCCGGGCTCGGCGTGTCGATCGTCAGCCCCTTTTCCCCCCACTTCCGCCGGAACCCGAGGCTGGTGTTCCGCCCCTTCAAGCCTGCGCTGCCGATAACGCTCGGCGTTGTGGCGGACGAAGAGACCCTCTCCGTCGCAGCCAAAGCGTTCTTCGATTTCCTGCTCGAACGGACGCAGGACTACGGAGAAAACCTCAAGTCGGCAGGCGGCCGTTCCCCAAGCTAGTGACAGGACGTCAAATGAACGCTCAGACCATGATTGTGAATGATTTCGATGTCGTGCCGTCGGAGACCGAAGTGGTCATCGTCGGCGGCGGTATCGTCGGAGTTTCTACGGCCCTCTTCCTTGCGAAAAAGGGCGTTCCCGTTGTTCTGTGCGAAAAGGGGTCGCTGGGCGAGGAACAGTCAAGCCGAAATTGGGGATGGGTCCGCAAGATGGGCCGCGATCCCCGTGAAGTGCCATTGATGAAACACTCAATGGACCTTTGGGGCGGCATGGCAGAGATGGTGGGCGCAGACGTCGGCTTCCGGGTGCGCGGGATCACCTACTTTGTCGACCACGAAAAGGATCTTGTGCGCTACGAGGCCTGGATGAAGGAGGTCGAGCAATTCGAACTCGACACCCGCTGGGTCGGCAAGGACGAGATCGGCACCTTCGCACCGGGGGCCACGCGCAGCTTTGGCGGCGGTCTGCACACGGCGTCGGACGGTTTTGCCGAACCCCACATCGCGACGACCCTGATCGGCAACGGCGCCCGTAAGCTGGGCGCGAAGATCGTCGAGGCCTGCGCCGTGCGCGGGTTCGAAACCGAGGGCGGTCGCGTGAGCGAGGTGGTAACCGAAAAGGGGCGCATCCGCTGCAAACATGTCGTGCTCGCGGGCGGTATCTGGTCATCGCTGTTTGCCCGGTCGGTCGACGTGAAGATGCCCCAACTGAAGATGCTGAGCCAGACCATGCGGACGCGTCCGGTGAAAGACGGGCCGCGGGGCTGCGGGTCAGGTCCGGGCTTTGGGTTCCGCGAGCGTTTGGATGGCGGCTACAACGTGGGAATGCGTTCGGCGCACCCCGTGGATATCGTGCCGGACAGCTTCCGATATCTGAAGGACTACATCCCGGCGCTCAAGAACGAGTGGCGCGCGATGAAGTTCAGGGTCGGTCGCCGCACGCTCCAGGAAAGTGCGATGGAGAAGGGCTGGCGGCTCGACGGCCGATCGCCTTTCGAGAAATACCGCATCATGCGACCCGAGCCAGGTCACAAGATCCTCGACCAGGCCACGATCAACATCAAAAAGCTGTTCCCCCAGTTCAAGGACATGGTGGTCAACGAACGCGTCAGCGCCTGGATCGACGTCTCGCCCGATGCGATCCCGGTGATCTCGGCAGTCGATGCGATCCCGGGCTTCTACATTTCGACGGGCTACTCCGGTCACGGCTTTGGCATTGCGCCGGGAGCGGGGCAGCTCATGTCCGAATTGATCCTCGGCGAAACACCGGTCGTAGATCCGGCTCCGTTCCGGCACAGCCGCTTTATCGACGGGTCGAGGATCGTCCATTGGCCGATCGGCTTTTGAGGATCCAGGAGACATGGACGCGTATCTTGTAGAGCCAGACTGGCTCGCGACAGAACTGGGTTCCGCAGATCTCGTGGTGCTCGATTGTTCCTGGTATATCCCCGAGGCGAAAAAGAACGCACGCAAGGAGTTCGAGGCAGGGCACATCCCCGGCGCCCGGTTCTTCGACCTTGACGCGGCTTCCGACCAGGACACCCAAATCGTCAACATGCTGCCTCCCTCGGCGCTATTTGAGGCCGTCGCCCGAGACCTTGGGATCGGGGCAGACACGCGGGTTGTCATCTATGACAGCAGCTATGTTTCTGCGCGCGTGTGGTGGATGTTCCGCCATTTCGGGCACGGCAACGTTGCGGTGCTGAACGGGGGGATCAAACGCTGGCAAGCCGTGGGCCGTCCAATCGAAACGGGACCTGCCGAAAGACCGGAACCGGGCAGCTTTATCGCGACGGCCGCGTCCGGCGACGTGGCGGCGTGGACGGACGTGCGGGCGGCGCTCGGCGATGGTTCGGCCGTCGTTCTGGATGCGCGCACGCGGGAACGATTCACTGGCGAGCTTCCGTCCGGCTATCCGGGGGTCGCCGGGGGGCATATGCCGGGTGCGGTGAACCTACCTTGGGGCAAATTGCTACCGCAGTTGGGGGACCACACATTCCTCTCGCCCGAGGATGCGAGGGTGCTTTTCGACGAACACGGGCTGGACGGTCGTCCGGTGATCGTCACCTGCGGGTCCGGTGTGACAGCGGCCATCCTGCTGTTCCAATTGGCCCGCATCGGGCGCAGCGATGTCACACTGTATGACGGGTCCTGGCATGAATGGGGCCAACGCGATGATCTTCCTAAGGAAAACCTATGAAAACTGCGACGAAACTCGTCTCCGTCGGGCGTTCGCACGCGCATGCCGCGGCGCCAGTGAATCCGCCGGTGATCCGGGCCTCGACGTTCCTGTTCAACAAACTCGAGGAATTCGAGACCGCCCAGAGAACCCCCTTTGACGGGGCCTTTTATGGCCGGGTCGGCACGCCCACGACTTTCGCCTTCGAACAGGCGATTTGCGCATTGGAGGGAGGGCATCGCTCCATCGCGACGGCGTCCGGCCTCGCTGCAATCACGGCCACGCTTATGGCATTTGCCGAGGCCGGGGCGCACATGCTGGTGGTGGACACCGTGTATGACCCGGTGCGCCGGCTCTGCAATCGGACGCTGGCGCGGATGGGGGTGTCGGTGACGTATTACGACCCAGCGGTCGGAGCCGGGATCGCTGATCTCATCCGAGACGAGACGACGCTGATCTACATGGAGAGCCCGGGCACCGGCACATTCGAGATTCAGGACATTCCTTCGATTGTGGCAGCGGCCAAGTCGCGCGGCGTGCCGACAGCAATCGACGCCACCTGGGCCACGCCCCTATTTCTTCGCCCGATCGAGATGGGGGTGGACGTGTCGATCCATGCAGCGACGAAATACATCGTCGGACATTCGGATGGTATGCTTGGCGTGCTTACCACGACGGCCAAGATGTATGACCGGTTGCGCGCGGCCACGCAAGATTTGGGCGGATGCGCCGGGGTCGAGGAATGCAACCTGGCGCTACGCGGCTTGCGCACGCTGCAGGCGCGTCTCTCGCAGCAGGGTGATACAGCCTTCGCGCTGGCGCAGTGGCTCGAGTCACGCGATGAGGTTGCGCGGGTGTTGTACCCGGCCTTGTCCGGATTTCCCGGGCACGACCTCTGGAAGCGGCATTTCGACGGCGCGTCTGGCGTGTTCACGATCGAATTGACAGACCGGGACCCAGAGGCCGCCCGGCGGTTCATCGACGCGCTCGCGCTCTTTTCCATTGGGTTCAGCTGGGGTGGTTACGAAAGCCTCGTGCTACCGGTCAACACGAAGAGCAGGACGTTGCCCAACTGGCAGAATCTCGGTCCGATGGTGCGACTTCAAATCGGCATGGAGGACCCCGAAGATTTGCGGGCGGACTTAGAACAGGCGCTCGCTGCGATCTGACGGGCCTGATCCGGTGAGCGCAGACCGGCCGGATCGGTGATGTCGGGCCGAGCGAGAGCAACGCGTTGGCGGGAGTCTACGCGGTCATGTCGATGTCCGTGCGGAGTGCCGCGACCATCTTCATGTACGCTGCCGTCAGCTCTTCACAGGTTCGGCCGTCGATCGTCGCGCCCCCCTGCTCCTCGGGGCGGAGTTCCAGGCCGCGGGTTTCCAGATCGTGCCTACGCTCCTTCTGGGTGCGGCCTCGGGCCTCGCGCCAGGATGGGTTGTTGGCCCACCGACCCCAGTGCTTGAACCAGACCGCGGCGCCGCCGTGGTGCGCCTTGCCGATGACCTCGCGCACCCATTCGGCTTGGCAGGGCCGGGCACGCGGACCGGATTCGCCGCCGATACCGACCCAGTCGATGGTGCCATAGTCATGGCGGTCCACCCTCGCCAGCAGCGGTTCGACGTTCACGTAGGCAGTGAAGGGGCCGACCGACTGCCGTAATGCACGCAAATCGTCGATACGGGTCGCCGCGCGGTTGTTCTCGGCGGACACGCCCAGCCACAGGTTCTCCGGCACGCCCTCGCTCCAGCGCCGTGCGCCGTAGCTGAGCATCCGAGCGGACCGCTTAGTGAGTACGATGAAGATCGTCCGGGGGCGTGCGGCGATGACGTCAATGACCTGATCGATAAAACGGTCCGGGATGCCTTCGTGGAAGAGATCGCTCATCGAATTGACAAAGACGCGCCGGGGGAGCGGTCCGTCCGGTGTCTGGATCGGGCCGAACTTGCGGACGTCTGTCAGTCGCTCGGGGTGCAGCCGAAGGTGGAAGCCTCCGTGGAACCGCCGGGCGATGGCCTCTGCATAGCAGTTGGCACAGCCCGCCGAGACCTTGTCGCACCCAAAGGCCGGGTTCCAAGTGGTGTCAAAGCAGGAGATGCGCGTTTTGAGGACGGTCATGGTCGGGAACCCCGTCACTAGGCCTAAACCTCGCGGACCTTTGGGGTCAATACGCGGGCTGCCGGGCGGAGTTGTCCTCGTTTTCCTCCGCGTGGTCGACGAAGACATACCCGATCCCGTGGATCGTGATGATGAGTTCGGGGTCCTTGGGGTCCCGTTCGATCTTTTTCCGCAGCCGGCCGACAAGAACGTCGATGGTACGGTCGAACGGGTCGCGCTCCCGGCCGCTCAGCGTGCCGAGCAGGGTATCGCGCTGAAGCACCCGGCCGCGATTGCGGACCAGCGCAACGAGGAGTTCGAATTCGCCGCGCGTGAGATGCACGTCCGTGCCCTCCGGCGCCGTTAGCCGGCGCGCGGCAGGATCGATGGTCCATCCCCGGAAATGGAACCGGTCGTCGTCGTCCGCCTCCGCCCGGGGCGTGCGGCCGACCCGCCGGAGGATATTGTTGGCGCGCGCCAGAAGTTCGCGTGGGTTATACGGTTTGTCGACATAATCGTCCGCGCCCATTTCCAAGGCGACGATCCGGTCGATGTCGTCAGTTTTCGCACTGATGACGATCACTGGCAGATCAGACGTGCGGCGCAGTTCCCTCAGCAGGCTGAGGCCGCCCTGGCCCGGCAGGCGCAGGTCCAGGCAAAGCAGGTCCACCGCGAACTTTCGAAGGGCCACCTGCATTTCAGCGCCGTTCCCGGCGCGCAGCACGCGAAAGCCCTCGGCCTCGAAATAGGCGGCCGCGAGTTCCAGACTCGTGGGGTCGTCCTCCACGATGAGCACGCGCTTCGGAACGTCCAAACGTCTCTCCTCAAGTTGTTCACACGCCGTTTACAATTTTTTACACACCGTTCTAATCCCCTCAACAGCGGATTTACAGCGGGGAGCTATTCCTGCGGCGACACGGCTCGCGTCGACCGGGCCAGGAAAGGTGTCGTTGCCAGCTGGAGACGTATCATGGCGAAATTTCGGAACTGGCTTCGCGGCCCCTCGGGGGCCCTTGCGACCGTTCTTATCCTCCTCGTTGGCATCGTCATCGGGGCCGGTGCGCTCTTCGGTGCACATACCGCAATCAAGTCGACGGAGAACACGGAATTCTGCGTCTCCTGCCACGACCTGGCCCCGGCCTATGCAGAGTACAAGGAGTCCCCGCACTTCTCGAATGCGTCCGGCGTGCAGGCCGGATGCCCCGATTGCCACGTCCCCGAACCCTTCGGTCCCATGGTGATCGACCATTTCCAGGCCCTCGGAGAGCTTTACAGTTCGTGGAAGGGCACCATCGATACGCCTGAAAAGTATGACGAGCACCGTTTGGAAATGGCCGAGAGAGTCTGGGCCTATATGGAGGCGACCGACTCGCGGGAGTGTCGCTCCTGCCATGCTGAACACGCGATGAATTTTGCTTTGCAAGCGCCGGAGGCGGCCAAGCGGATGCAGGAGGGCTTCGCGAACGGAGATACCTGCATTGACTGCCACAAGGGCATTGCACACAAGCTGCCGGACATGTCGCAGGGCTACAAGAAGACCTTCGAGGAATTGCTCGCCGCGTCCGAGGAGCAGGGCGCGAAGGCGGATGACCTCTATGTCTTGCAGACCAAACCCTACTACGGCAGCGCCAAGGATGCGAAGTCGGGCGAGGGTGCCATCGGTCAGATCCTCGCTGCGACGCACCTGCATGTGCTGGACCGCGACGGCGACGCCCTGAAGGTGAAGATCGAGGGATGGCAGCAGGACGGTGTCGACAAGGTCATCTACGAACTCAGAGGCCAACGCATCTTCTCCGCCACAGCGAAGGCGGATGCAGTCGAGTTGATTTCCCGCGAAGGCACCGAGACGGATTCCGATACCGGCCTGGTCTGGCACGACGTGAGCCTTGAAGGGTGGGTGGACCGGACGGACCTGGTCGACAACCTTGAAGACCTGTGGGCATATGGAGCCGAGATGAACAACGCGAGCTGCGGCGTCTGCCATTCCGCCGTGCCGGCGAACCACTTCCTCGCGAACCAGTGGATTGGCTCCCTCAAAGCGATGGAACGGTTCATCACGCTCGACAAGGAACAGTATCGCTTCCTTCAGAAGTACCTACAGATGCACGCCAGCGATACGGGCGGGGCAGGCGAACATTGAGGGAGCGACCCATGGAGCTGACTTCTGAGGACCGCAAACAGATCGACAGGTGGCTGGCGGGGTTTTTCCTCCGGGAGCCGGATGCGGCGTCGATCCAGCTATACCGAAGCGAGGAGGGCACGGCCCTCCTCGACCAGTTGGCCAAGGTTCCGGCGTTGGAACCGCTCGTCTCAACCATGCGCGCCACTTTCGCGCCTCCTGTCGATCCGGAAACGCTCCGTCTCGACCTCGCGGCGGCCTATGGCCGGCTGTTCCTGACCGGCGGACCCCGAGGCGTGCCGCTCCATGCCTCCGCCTACCTCAGTGAACGTGGCCTGCTCAATCAGGCACCAACCCGGGAGACCGCGGCGATCCTTGCGAGCCTCGGTTTGACTGCGCCGCCGGGGTTCAAGGAACCGGTCGATCACATCGGGCTGCAGTTGAGCATACTCGCCGAGTTGGCGGGCGGCGCTGAGGCCGATGGCTTGTCCGAAGAAGCGTACCTCCGGTCTCACCTCCTGACGTGGGTGCCCACCCTTGCGGCTCTCTGCGCGCAGCGATCCACGGTGCCGTTTTATCGTGATCTGGCGACGTCGGCGCTCGCCTGGCTGAGGGCGGTGGAGCAGCAACTTTCCGTCGCGCCTGCGGGGGCTTAAGGGCCGTTTACACGGCATTTACAGAATTTTACACTCGGTTCACCGCCTGCCAGAACCCTGTTTACACCCGCGAAATACCTTCTCGCCATAGGCGCGGCGGGCGCTTGTGGGGCGGAGCACCGTCCCCACGCCCGATGACGCGGCATGCCACGACACCTGTCAGCGGAGGGCGGACCATGTCCGGAAAAGAGTTCACCAATGTAACCAGACGCGGCGTTTTGCAGGGCGCCACAGCCCTCGGAGCGCTCGGCGTTCTGGCGCCTGCATGGCTCCAGGCCGGTGCGGCCCACGCCGCGGGCATGGACGGCGAGGTGATGACCGGCTCGCACTGGGGCGTCTTCTACGCCAAGGTGCAGGACGGCACCTGGACCGAGATCCGTCCCTGGGAGGGCGATCCGCATCCCTCGCACCAGCTTCCCGGCATCATGGACTCCGTGATGTCGCCGTCGCGCATCAAGTACCCGATGGTCCGCCGCGCCTTCCTCGAAGGCGGCGCCGGTGCGAGCCCGGAAACCCGTGGGGCCGGCGATTTCGTCCGCGTCAGCTGGGAGGAGGCGACGGAACTGGTTGCCAATGAGCTGAAACGCGTGTCCGAGACCCATGGACCCACCGGCATCTACGGCGGCTCCTACGGCTGGAAGAGCCCGGGCAAGCTGCACAACTGTCAGAACCTCATGCGCCGGATGCTGAACCTCGGCCTGGACGGCGCCTTCGTCAACGCCTCCGGCGACTATTCCACGGGCGCGGCGCAGATCATTATGCCGCACGTCGTGGGCACCTTGGAGGTCTATGAGCAGCAGACCGTGTGGCCGGTGGTGATCGAGAACACCGATGTGCTGGTCTTCTGGGGCGCCGACCCGGTCCGCACCAACCAGATCAGCTGGACCGTCAGCGACCACGACAACTTCCCCTACATGGAGGAATTCAAAAACACCGGGAAGAAGGTCATCGTGATCGACCCGTGGCGGAACGAGACCGCGCGTTTCTTCGACGCGGAGTGGGTCCCGATCCGGCCGCATACGGACGTCGCGCTGATGCTGGGCATGGCGCACACGCTCTACACCGAAGAGCTCCACGACGCCGATTTCCTCAGCGAATACACCACGGGCTTCGACGAGTTCCTGCCCTACCTGACCGGCGAAAGCGACGGCACGCCGAAGACGGCGGAATGGGCGTCCGACATCTGCGAGGTGCCGGCCGAGCAGATCAAGGAACTCGCGCGTCTCTTCCAGTCCAGCCGGACGATGCTGTCGAGCGGCTGGTCCATCCAGCGCCAGCACCACGGCGAGCAATCGCACTGGATGCTGGTCACGCTGGCCTCGATGCTCGGTCAGATCGGCCTTCCGGGCGGCGGCTTCGGCCTGTCCTATCACTACGCCAACGGCGGTGCGCCCTCGGCCAACTCGATCGTCCTGCCCGGTATCAGCGACGGTGGCGCGGCAGTAGAAGGCGCGGCCTGGCTGACGGAAGCCGGCGCGGCGTCCATCCCGGTCTCGCGGGTCGTCGAAATGATCCTGAACCCCGGCATGGAGTTCGACTTCAACGGCAAGCGCCAGAAGTACCCCGAAGTCAAAATGGTCTACTGGGTTGGCGGCAACCCGTTCAGCCACCATCAGGACCGCAACCAGATGGTCGAAGCCTGGAGCAAGCTCGAGACCGTCGTGGTTCAGGACTTCCAGTGGACGGCGACAGCCCGTTTCGCCGACATCGTCCTGCCCGCGACATCGGCCTACGAGCGCAACGACATCGAGAACGTCGGGGACTACTCGTCGCGGGCGATCGTGGCGATGAAGAAGGTCATCGACCCGGTGTTCGAGGCGCGGAACGACTTCGACATCCTGGCCGATATCTCCGAGAAACTTGGCGCGCGCGATGCGTTCACCGAGGGCAAGGACGAGATGGCCTGGATCAAGAGCCTCTACGAGTCGGCTGCGGAGCAAGCGCCGGCACGTGGTATCGAGGTTCCGTCGTTCGATGAATTCTGGGAAGCCGGCATCCTCGAATTCGAGATCCCCGAAGAGAACCGCCAGTTCGTGCGTTACGGCGACTTCCGCGAAGATCCGCTGCTCGAACCGCTCGGGACGCCCAGCGGGCTGATCGAGATCTACTCGCGCAACATCGAGAAGATGGGCTACGACGACTGCCCGCCGCATCCCACCTGGATGGAACCGGTCGAACGGCTTGGAGGCGCAGATACGAAGTATCCCTTCCACGTCGATACGGCACACCCCAATTCGCGCCTCCACTCGCAACTGTGCGGCACGTCCCTTCGCGAGACATATGCGATCGCGGGCCGGGAACCGTGCCTCATCAACACCGAGGATGCTGCGGCGAAGGGCATCGCCGACGGCGACATCGTGCGCGTGTTCAACGACCGGGGACAGATCCTGGCCGGCGCGGTGGTGACCGACGACATCCGCCCAAGCGTCATCAAGGTGTCCGAAGGCGGGTGGTACGATCCGGTGCCGGGCGGCGAACTCGGCGCACTCGATGTCTATGGGGACGCCAATAACCTGACCGTCGGCATCGGCACCTCGAAACTGGCGCAAGGCAACTGCGGTCACACGGCCATGGCGGACGTTGAAAAGTACACCGGCGATGCGCCGGAACCCAACGTCTTCACCGCTCCGGCCGAAGGCTGAACATCACCGGACGGGGCCGATTTCCGGCCCCGTCCGCACCGACCGGCTCGAAACTCAGATGGGCAAGGTCCACGCACCACTCACACCACTCACGAAGGTCCGGCGGCGCTGTCGGCGCGTTTTGCTATGCGTTCTCTTGTCGGCAGCGCCTGCGGCCGCCGAGACCGCCTTCGTGGCCGAGCCGGCGGAGCTATTCGAGGCGGCATCGGCGCTCCCTCCCGCGATTGCGCAAGTCTCCGTTGCGGCAAAGCTCAACGTGCAGGAACACGGCGCGCAGTCCGACAAGGTCGTTCTCAGCGGATGGACGCGTCCCGGAGCCGAGCGCGTGCTTTTTGCCTATCCCGGAAAGCAGATCCTTGTCGCACGTTTGTCGCCTGAAGCTGCCGAACGCCTCCGCCTCCAGGAAAGCATGACCGACCCGGAGACGGGCATCGCGTGGAACCTCATGCAGATCGACGGCTGGATCGCGGCCGATAGTCTCGTGCCGAGCCTCGACCCGATCTGGGACGCGGCGTGGGAGCTTTTCGCAGACCGTTGCACGGCCTGCCATGAGCGTCGCGTGCCCTCCAACTACACGGCGAACCAGTGGCGGAGCTAACTGAAGGTGATGGGCCCCCGCACCGGACTGCCGAAAGCGGACCAAACCCTTATTCTGACCTTCCTGCAACACCACGCAAGCGATACGATCGCTCAACCCGTCGGGGAGTGAGCCATGAAGGCACTGGAAGCCCTCATCGAAGAGAACGAAAACTGGCTGGTCGACCGCGTGGTCCATTACGCACTGGTGGAAGGCTTCTCAGCATACACCTCCACACTTCGCGAAGCCTGGCGCGCGTCCATTTGCGGGCTGTCGGGGCCGATCCTTCAGGCCCTCGCAGCCATCGACACCGATGCAGGCCCCCGACCGAACGACGGCTTCGGCGAGGCGCGGAAATCCATCGTCGCCTTCGGTGTCGAACAGGCGGCGCGGCACCGCGCGCGCGGCGTGCGATTGGCGGAGTTCCTGGGACTGCTGAAATACTACCGACGGGCCTATCTCGACCTGATCGACGAGAATTTCGTGAAGGCGGAAGATGCGCGGCGCTATCGCGGATGTATCCTGGAATTCTTCGACCAGATCGAAATCGGGATGTGTACGGAATGGAACGCCATCCCGAACGAGGACCGACTACGCGACCTTCAATACCAGAACCAGCGCCTGACGAACGAGAAGAACAAGTACCTCACCATTTTCGAGAGTATCGACGAGCCTGTGATCCTGCTGGACGTCGGCGGAACGCCCGTACATCTCAACGATGCCGCGCACAGTCTCTTCTGCGGCGACGTGGCACCGGGTGCCTCTTATTACGGCGCCCTGCGTAGCCCGTTGCTGAATGCGCAGATCACGGAGATCCTGAAAGGCAGCAGCAACGGCCGGGCGGACATGGTGGTCGAGACACTCGCCGGAGAGCGGGATTTCAAGGTCAAGGTCCAGCGGATGCTCGATGTGAGCCGGAAGTTCGATGGCACCGTGATCATCCTGAACGACGTGTCCGAGTACAAGCGGGCGTTGCGGCAGGCGCGGGCGGCCGACCATGCCAAATCGACCTTCCTCGCGGCGGTGAGCCACGAGATCCGCACGCCGATCGCCGGCGCGCTCGGGCTGTCCAAGCTCCTGCGCGACACGCCGCTGACGCAGGAACAGGTGCATTTTCTCGACGGCATCATCTCCTCGGCGGAATTGCTGGAGGGGGTTGTCGGCGACATTCTCGATTTCTCGCACGCTGATCTCGGATCGCACCCGCCGGCGCCGCAGGATTTCGATCTGTCGCAACTCGTCCGCCAGGTGATGATGGTGGTTGAGGCTTTGGCGAGGGAGAAGAGCATTTCCCTCTCCGCCGACATCGCTCCGGAGCTGCCATCCCGCCTGCATGGCGATGCCTCCATGATCCGGCAGGTACTGCTTAACCTGACCCACAACGCGGTCAAGTTCACCGACGTCGGCTCCATTCGGATCGCAGTAAGTGCCCATGAGCAGCGTCTTCGGTTTGAAGTGCAAGACACTGGTCTCGGGCTGCCCCCCGGATCCAAGGAGCGGCTGTTCGACCCCTTCTGGCAGGGGGATAGCCATGGCGACAGAGCAAGTGCGGGGCTCGGACTCGGGCTTGCGATCTGCCGCAAGATCGTCGTCCGAATGGGCGGCACCATCGATTGCCGGGCCAATCCCGCCGGCGGCAGCATATTCCGTTTCGAAATTCCGCTCGTTCAGGCGCGCGACGAAGAGGTCGTTCCTGTGTTGCCTCGAACGACCAGATCGCTGCGGGTGCTGGTGGTGGATGACGACGACGTAAGCCGCATGGTGGCAGAGGGCTTTCTGGCCCGGCTTGGCCATACGTCCCTGGCGGTCTCATCGGCCGCGGAAGCTCTCCGGATCCTGGAAGAGAAGCGCTTCGACCTTGTCCTTACAGATAACCGAATGCCGGACATGTCGGGGCTCGATCTGGTCGACCGACTGCGGGCGCTGGCGGATGGGCCGAACGTTGGCATACCGGCCATCGTGGTGACGGCATCCGCCGACGATTTCGCGACGGATCATGGTCAGGGAGGCCGCCCCGGCGCGTTCCTGACCAAGCCCTATGACGCCGAGGCCTTGTCCGCGGAAATCGCGCGGCTGTTCCTTCAGATCGGCGACGGGCCTGAGCAAAACAGTCCGCAAGAGCATTCCACGGATATGCCGGTGGATGATCTCACTGTCGTCTCCCGGCATATCGACAGTGTCGGTCGGGACAGGGCTGGCCGCGTCATTCAAGCCTTCCTCGAAAGCGCGCCGCGCCTCGTACGGTCGATAGAAACAGGGCTCGCCGGCAATGATCGCGAAGCCGTCGCCGCCGCGGCCCACAGCCTCGCCGGGGCCTCCAGCCTGCTGGGCTTGGCCTCCGTGGAAAGCCTCGCCCGAAGGATCGAAACCTGCGCAAAGGATCCCGCCGTGGCCGTCCCCCCCGATCTGTCGGCAAACCTGAAGGAGAGGGTCGCACAGGCGTCCCGGAGCCTGCGGACATTTTGCTGACGCCCGCCCGGCTCCGAGCCGACCGGCATCATGGCGGACCGGGGATTGCTCCTTCGCGCTGGAGAACGCTGAGGATTGAGAGGATGGTACGGGTGCTGACGTCGACCGATCCGCTCACGGAAATGCCGAGGCCACCGTCGCCGATTTCGCGTGGGCCGACGGTGTCGTAACTCGGCGCGAGCGGCGCCAGTTCGGGCGGCAAGTCGAAACAGAGCGGCCTGTCGGCAAGCACGAGATTGACCGCTTCTCGCAGCAATGTCCGCGCCGCTGCGAGGTTCTCGCTATCTTCCGTGCCTTCTGTAATGTGCTTCAGCGGACGGAGGTCCATTTCGACGATATTGAAAACGATGCAATCGTCCGCGATCCGTGTCGTGACCTCCCCGGTGAAGCCGAGATCGAGTTCCGACTTTAATTCGCCCCGCTCGAAGCCGGTATCGCTTGTTCTGCCGCAGTGAAAGAAGCGCGTGTTCAGCGTTCCGGACACGCCGACGACGGAGTCGCGCGCCGTGACCGTGATTTCCTCGAGCACCGTCGTGTTGCCGCATCCATCGCTGACCGGCTCGCCAGCCAGCAACTCCGGCAGACGCTCCTGGAAATCCCTTAGATCCAACAGGGCATCGACGCGGACGCGGGTGGGGGCAACGGCGCTCAGGCCAAGATCGAGCCGGTAGGCGACCTCCGTTTCACCGAGTGTCAGCGTGTCGTCGAGGCTGAGATCGACCTGTTGCGCGCCGGCAGCCGATGCCAGCGCGAGCAGGGGAAGGGCCAGCAGGCGTGTGCGGTGCGTCGTCATCTCTGACCCTCCACCAGACCGCGGTCCTTGAGGACGCCGACCAGCCCCACGAGCGTTGCCGCGCTGGTGTCCACGGACCCACTGAGGGCCACTCCGATCCCGCCGTCGCCGAGGTCCCGCGGGCCGCCTTGCGAAAAGCTGGGGTCGAGCGATGCCAGATCGGGCGGCAGCGTCGGGCAAACCGGGTTCTCTGCGAGGAACGCTCCGCCTCGTGTCAGGATTGCGTTGCGGGCGCTTTCGGTGAACCCGAAGAAGGTCGCAAGGCCCCCAATCAACCCGTACGGATCAAGGTAGATGTCCTTCAGGTCAAACGCGATGCAATCGTTCTGGATGCCAGCCGTCGCCACCGCGATCGCCTCCAGCCTCTGCGTGAAGATGCGATGGCCCCGTTGCTCCTCCGGCGTGCCCTTGTTCCGGCACCGATAGAACCGGGCCTCCACGATACCCCCGGCTCGCAGGTTGCCGCCGTCCGCTTCGACGCCCGCAAAGTCCAACAGGATCTCCTGCCCACACTCGTCCACAATTGCGCGCGACAGGATCTCGGGCAGGCGGAGCTGCAGGAGGCGCAGATCGACGAACGCATTCGCGGCGAGGCGGGTGTCCGTCTCGGGGCTCAGTCCGGCATAGAGAACGATGGGGATGGGGCCGGTCTTTGATGGCAGATCCTCGGTGAACTTGAAGGCGACCTCTCCGGCATAAGAGGACGGATCGATCCCCGCCGACCGCGTGACGGCCGCGCGAACGGCGTCGGGGTCAATGGTGGTAGGGGCGTCGCCGGATGCGTCGTCGTCGCCGCACCCAGAGAGGGCAAGTGCAACCACAGCTGCAAGAACGGCCGGAAGACCTCTGGTAGTGCCCATCACCGCCCTCCTCTTCCGGTTCAGGTCCCTCGGCGAGGCTGTTCGCAAACGCGTGGGGACCTTTGGCATCCCAAACTCATCCTATCGGCGCGCCTGCGTGCATCAAGATTTTCGAACCATGCATTGAGGTAGGCTTGGCGGAGGCAAGACGTCGCATCCACCCCGTCAACTCCCAATCGCCTTATTCAAGAAATCCGTTCCGCGCGAGATCGCGTCGGCTGCGGCGGCTGGAAAATAGTCCAATGTCGAAAGCGGCGCCTTGTCCCGCTGGTCGAATCCGTGGGTGACGCCGGAATAGACATGGGTCTCCACCGGGAGGCCATTTCGCGCTGCTTGCCGGACCATCCGCAGGCAGGGCTGCTCATTCGTGATGGTATCGCCTTGCGCCAGCAGCAGCATCACGGGGATGTCGCTGCTCCACCCGCGCCGCGGGGCCTGCGCAAGCTCGCCGCAGTACGGGTAGAGAGCCAGCACAGCCGCCACACCGTCGAGGGGCTTGGCGCCGAGCGGCCATGCCGTCAACGTCGGCGGCACGTCGTGGTGATCGGCGGACGACAAATATTCGAGCACTGCCCATCCCCCATGCGAGGCCCCGATGAGGGCGAGACGCGACGGGTCCACCTTCGGCATCCTGCGGGCGTCGGCGAGGGCCACGGCAACATCTCCCGCCCGCTCTTCCCCGGTCAGGATCTGCCCCATGCAGACCAGCCGCCAGCGTTCGAACTCAGTCAGACCGCGCGGCGAGTGGCTGTCCACGATCAAGGACGCCCACTCTGCCTCGGCGAGCGCCTGCGCCCAGGTTTCAAGGTTGTCGCGCGGCCCGTCGCAGCCGGAGAAGAGGAGCGCGGTCGGGAATGGCCCCTCGCCCCGTGGTGTCGTCAGCCGGTAGGTCGGCGCCAGTTGCGCAGACAGTGCGGTCGGCGTCACCGGATCGGCGCCAAGGCCAGCGTTGTACAGCACCGTGCTGCAGGCGGCGGCGCCCAGAAGGAACGCGAGACCGGCCGCGATCCCCCGCCGCACCGATCCCGTGCCGGTCATCGTTCGCACGTTGCCCGGTCGGAACGGTCGAATCGCCGAGGGTGCCGTAGCCTTGCATCCCTGCCGAGGTCGCTCAAACGGGCACGCTCGGTTCTCAAGTGGGCGATCATCCGTTGTTGCAGCCGTTCTGGAACCCGGTGTCGCAATGGGCTTTCAGGCGCTCCGTGTCGTCCTGCGTCCAGCCCTCGGGGGCAGTCACCTGGACCCATGGTTCGATGTAGTCTTGCGAGTAATAGGCGTGCCCGTACCCCGCCGGCGCCGTGGTGGCCAACGCCATGTCGAGCGCAAGCTGGAACTGCGTCACGATCGGAACGAAACGCATATTGGGCGAGACGCCATCCCCCGGCGGTTCCCGCATCCAGACCGGCCGGCGCCAGAGCGAGAACGGATCGTAAAAGACGATGGCGTCGCTCGGATATTGCAAGAACATCAGCCGCATGGAGCCCCACGGAGCCCCCTCCGACCCGTCCGTGACGTGACTGGCGTAGCGCACAAGCGACCCGTCCTCGACCTCCGGCAGAACCCAGGGCGATCCCTCGTTCCGGTTGTTCTGGACGTAGTTCCAGAAGGCCGACGGGAATGGCGGCCCTGCCCAGAGCGCGCCGTCAATCCCGTCGTTCACCAGCCGGAACAGGTTGGTGGCGTACATGGACGACCACGCGCCAAGGCTCAGCCCGTGAATGTAGAGGCGCGGGCGGTCATCCGGGGGAAGCGTCTTCCAGTAGTCGTGGATCGTCTTCACCGTCTCAGATGCCTGATCGAGGCCGGTCTGGGTCTCGAAGATCAGGGCCAGCGGCGACTGGAGATAGGAATACTGCACCGCGACGGTCGCGATGTCGCCGCCGTGCATGTATTCCAGCGGGTCGTGCGAGCCCGGATCGAGCCAACCGGTGCCCGTGGGGCTGGCCACGATCAGGATTTCGCGATCGAAGGCGTCGAGGCGCAAGAGCTCCTCCAGGGCGAGTTGAGCGCGGGCCCTGGCGGTCTCCCCGTTGGCGCGTCCCACGTAGACGCGGATCGGGTCGAGTGCGTCCTCCCCGGTGAAGGCTGTGATGGCGGCGGCGTCCGGCCCCTTCAGGACGAAATCGCGACCGGGCTGCCCCATCTCGTCCCACCGGATCACGGACGCCGGGCTTCCGGCAAGGCGCGGCTCCGTTGGAGCCGGGGGCGCGTCGCCGAACAGGTCCTGCGCGGTCTCGTATGACTCGTCGAGAAAGGCCCACACCGAGGGAACGAGGCTGTCACGCGTGAGAATGAAGAAGGCAAGCGCAACGATCAGCACGCCCAGCACATTGGCACGTCGCGGCGGCATGACGCGGTAAAGGCCGGCCCTGACCAGCTTGAAAAGCAGCCCGACAGCCGTGCCGAGGATGTAGAGAACCGCGAAGAGGACAATGACGAGCAGGATCACCCGCAGCCAGTGGCTCTGTTCGGCAAGCTCCATGCCCATCCGCATCCTAAGGTCGTTCTGCCATTGGAAGCTCGCGAAAAACGACCAGCCGAGCACGGCGAGCACGACGGCGGTGCTAAAAGCGGTTCCTATGGCGGCCGCACGGCCAGTGAGGTGCGGAAGGTCCGCCGCCTGCCAAATCAGTTCCAAAATGCGCCCCGTGAGGTAACCGAGCGCCATCATGACCCCACCGAGCACACCCTGAACGATGGGTCCGCGTGGCACGAGAGACGGTGTCAGGGAGACGGCGAGAAACAGCAGGGCCAGAAGCAGACTGGGGACGGAAAAGGCGGACCCAAGGGCGCGGAGAAATCTCATGGCTCACTCCTGTCTTCGGGCGCCCGGACTGGGCGCCGCTCCGATCTTTTCCCTTGCAGAAAGCCGGACTGGGACCGTCCGCGTCAAGGAAAGACCGCCTCGCCGCGTGGTGGAAGCCTGAAGCCGAGACGGAGCGAAACAGAAAGGAGCCGGTGCGCGCGGTTTTCCGGGTGTTCCTGATCGGGGCAACGCTCCGCTACCCGGCGACAGGGTTGCCGTCGCGTTATTCCGGCGCGCCGGATTACCCGTCCGGTTTCTCGGTAACGCCGCGTTTAGGAGCGCTTCGGCTCTGTGGGTTGTGGATGTGACCATGGCGGCGCCCGACATGACCGCGCAAGTTCGGTAGAGCGACGCCAAATAGCACGCGGCCGACCGGATGTTGCCAGGGGATCAGACGAAATCGAAATTTGCTGCTGTCAGGTCCACGGCCGTCACTCCGTCGAGGCGGATATGGAACCCTTGCCAGCTGACGTCGGCATAGATCGCGCCGTCCTCGGTCCCGTCCGCAATCGTCAGATCTTCCACAGCGGACGCGCCCGAAATCTGCAGCACGTCCCGTTCGGTCTCGAAATCCCTTACCCGGTCAGTTTCTCCCTCGGCGACTTTGGCAAAGACGAACAGGTCGGCGCCCTTGCCGCCCCGCAGCACGTCGCTGCCAGCGCCGCCGTCGAGCGTATCCCGGCCGAGGCCGCCATTCAGCCGGTCGCGTGAATGCCCGCCTTCCAAGGAATCCGACCCCACCCCGCCGCGAAGGACATCGCCGCCGCCACCGCCGACAAGCCTGTCGTCGCCGGCATTGCCCGCAACGGTGTCTTTTCCGCGACCAGCCCAAACGTAATCATCGCCGCGCCCACCTGTCACGACATCGTCACCACCGCGCGCCCGGATGACCTCGTCGATCTGCAGGCCAGCGATCCGGTCGTCGCCGCCGGTTCCGTAGAAAATGCCGTCCTTCGGCGGCTTGACGTCGCCCACGATGGTTTCCCAACTGGAGAAGCCGAGGAAGTCGTCGCTGTCCGTGCCGGATGGGAGCAAGTCCGTCGGCGTGCCGCCAGCCGCGTGCAGCAAGGCCCCGATAAAGGCGTTGGAGTTTTCGTTGAGCAGATCGTAGTCGTAATTGGCGCCTTCGATCATCCGGGCGTATTTGACCATGATGGCCCAGGCCGCGTCATCGGTCAGGCCGGGAAAATCGAGGGGGGTGCTGGACCTGTCGGCGGGTGTGTCGCCGTCGCGGACGTCGGCGGAGTCCGCGATGGGCACGTTCACCTCGATCTCCATCTCCCCGAACGGCCAGAAGCTCTGCTCAGGGCCGGAGCGCAGGACGTATTCGTCGCCGTTGGTATCCCTGAAAACCAGATAGAGGTGCTCGCCAACCGTAACGCCAAGCGCGCCCACATCGCTGGTTTCGATGAAAATCTCTCCGCTCACCGTGCCGCTCTCCCTGTCCGCCCCGGTCTCAGGTTACTCCATCCCGAACGTTCCCAGAAGATCTTGCACGGCGCGCGGCCGTTTCTCGCCGAGGTATCTAGCCGTCCGAAGGACGGACCACGCCCTTGGTCAGGATCAGGTTGCCGTAGAGCCGCCGCTCGCCGGTTTGAACGATCGCATATGCCTCGCGGGCGCGCGCGTAGAAGTCGAACCGCTCGAGCGAGGCGATGGCCACCGGATGGTCGGCGGTCCTGTCGATGATTGCCTGGAATTCCGCCACGGCTTCGGGAACGGTGTCGGGGTTCCCGACGACCTCCATCGCATGTGCCGGCTCAGCCACAAAGTCGTCCAGCGGCATCACCGTCAGGATAGCCTCGACAACGGCGGTGGCACTCAGGCCGTCGAGCCGGATCATCCGTTGTCCGCAGCTGTCGCCGGGAAAGTTGGCGTCCACCACGGCGATCTCGTCGCCGTGTCCCATGGTCGCGAGCGTGAACAGCAGGTCGGGCGACAGGATGGGATTGAGGCCGATGAGCATTGCAGATCCTCCGTTTCAGCCATGGCCCGGAAGGGGCCGGCGTCCTCCTGCCAAGCCCCGAAGACGGGCGGATATTTCGTTTCACCTTCCGCCAACCTTGCCGCCAACGCAACGGGCGACCGTTGGCGCACGGCACGCGGTCTCAGGCGGCGCCGGGGTCGTTCGGATCGAGATCCACCACGATCGCGGCATGGTCGCTCGCATGGGGGCGGTGCGCGCCAACGCCGTGCAGGCGCGGCCCGGGATAGGCCGCCGCCTCCCGCCCCATGCCCTCGCGCACCAGACGCGGCATCGCATGTGGAAAGGCGGCGGCCAGCGCCGGGGAGGCCAGAAGCGCATCCGGGCGGGAATAGGTGTCGTGCTGCGTCTCGTAATAGGACCACCGCTGCCCCTGCGGCCGGCGTTCCAGCAGGTCGACCGCGAAGCCGTTGAGCAGGGGCGCGATGGCCTTGTCCGAGAGCGGGGCCCGTGCATCGGGCTCGTTCAGGTCCCCCAGGATCAGCCACATTGCCTCCAGCGGAGACGCGAAGCGCCGCTCGATCAGGGCGCGCAGGCCGAGCGCCTCCGTGCGCCGGGTGGGGAAGGCGGCCGCGGCGTCCGGGTAGGGCGCCTTGAAGTGGCAGATGTAGAGGGTCAGGCCGGGCAGATCGACCTCAAGGCAATCGCGGCAGAACACCGGCCGCTCGGCGGGCTGGTCCGCAGCCGGGGGGAGGCCGAGGTCGGCCGGACGGAGCGCCGCGTGGCTTCGGATCGACACCGGCGCGATGCGGCTCAGCAGGGCCAGGTTGCGTCCCTTGCCATCGTTGCCTGGCAGGCAGGACCGGTGCGGATAGGGCGCAAGCCCCGTCCGCATCAGAAGGCGGTCGTGGAAGTAGTCCAGCGTGGCCTGATCGTGGACCTCCTGCAAAGCCACGACGTCGGCGTTCATGTCATGGAGCACGGCAGCGGTCAGCCGCCGGTCGGCCAGGTCAAAGGACGGCGCGACCGCGTCGTTGTCCCCAGGCACATCGCCGTCGCGCGCACCGTCGAGCCGCATGTGGCCGTCGTCCGACGTGCGGAGTCGCAGGTTCTGAACGTTGAAGGTTGCGACACGCACGTCGTCAGCGCGTCAGGCCGTCGGGGCGCATTGCTGCACCGACAGGTCTCGAACCGGGTCCGCCGGTCCGCAATCCTCACCTGAAAGCGGATAATGGTGTGTGTTCGTACAGCCGGTTCCCATCAGGGCGACACCCAGGACGGCCAGAAGGATCTTGAGACTCACCGCGACCTCCATTTCCGCGCCAGCCGAGACGGTCGGCGCTCATCCTACCCCGTGGCACTGCCCGCCGCGCGGCGAATGCCGTGCCCGAACTAAAGGATACCGCAGTCCGCCCTACGGTCCATGACCGGAATCAAGGCCTTGCGGACGTGCCGCAGGGTCAACTTGGAAACCTCCCCGTTGACACCGGCAGGCCTGCTGGCGCATCCCGTGCCGGTTGCCCACGAGAAAGGTCCGGTTCTGTGTCTCCGAACGCCCGCGGGGCGTTGTTCATGTCGGCGTCGATGGCGTCCTTCACGCTGAACGACGCCATGCTGAAAACGCTTTCCGACGAGATGTCCATGTTTCAGGCGGTGTTCCTGCGCGGCATTGGCAGCACGGTGCTGCTGATCGCGCTGGCTGCCGCGATGGGGCTATTGCGGTTGCGGCTGTCGCCCCGTGACCGGGTGATGGTGGCGGTGCGCACGGTGGCCGAGATCGGGGCAGCCTACTTCTTCATCACGGCCCTCTTCCACATGCCTCTGGCAAACGCCAACGCGATCATGCAAGCCCTGCCGCTCGCCGTGACGCTGGCGGGTGCGGTGTTCCTTCGGGAGCCCGTGGGGTGGCGGCGCCTGTCGGCTATTCTCGTAGGCTTCGTTGGCGTAATGCTGATCGTGCGGCCCGGCGCGGAAGGGTTCTCCATCTATTCGGTATATGCGCTGGCGGCGGTGCTCAGCGTCACGGTGCGCGACCTGAGTTCGCGTATGGTGAGTGCGGAGACGCCATCGATGACGGTGGCAATCGCGGCCTCCGTGGGCGTTCTCGTGTTCGCAGGACTGGGATGCCTGGGGGAGACCTGGCAGCCCGTGTCAACCGCCGGCTGGGCCGCCCTGCTGGCCGCCTCGACCTTCATCGTGGGGGGCTACCTGTTCTCGATCCTCACGATGCGGGTGGGCGACATCGCCTTTATTGCGCCATTCCGCTATACATCTCTGCTGTGGGCGCTGCTGCTCGGGCTGGTAGTGTTCGGCGACTGGCCGGACCCGCTTACGCTCGCCGGCGCGGCCATCGTCGTGGCCACCGGCATCTTCACGTTTCACCGGGAGCGAAAACTTGCACGCGTTCAGGTCGTGGTCCCCCATGCGGGTCCGCCTTCTGCGCCCGCCTCTGTTGACAACCCCGGCGATTCTCTCTAGAGCACGCCCACTCGGTCGCGGGGAATCCGTTTGACCGGCCCTACAGGACTGAAGTGGTCAAGATCCAGGCCTATGGCCTCGATCCTCTGTAATCCCACCCGCGTCGTTTCCGCGATCGAGGAAACGCCTGCGGTTTTTCGCGCTTTGCGGACGCGTGAAGTGCCTACGACGAATAACCCCTCGCGGATCGCGCGAGACGAAGAAGAAAGCTAGACTGGGGAACCGGAATGCCGACGATCCAACAGCTGATCCGCAAACCGCGGCAGCCCAAAGTGAAACGATCCAAGTCGCAGCACCTCGAGGGCTGCCCGCAGAAGCGTGGGGTTTGTACCCGCGTTTACACGACGACGCCGAAGAAACCGAACTCGGCCATGCGGAAGGTGGCGAAGGTTCGTCTTACCAACGGCTACGAGGTCATCAGCTACATCCCCGGCGAAAGCCACAACCTGCAGGAGCACTCGGTTGTGCTGATCCGCGGCGGTCGTGTGAAAGACCTTCCCGGCGTGCGCTATCACATCCTGCGCGGTGTTCTGGATACCCAGGGCGTCAAGGACCGGAAGCAGCGTCGCTCGAAATACGGCGCCAAGCGTCCCAAGTAAGGAGAGACAGAGATGTCCCGTCGTCACGCTGCTGAGAAGCGCGAAGTTCTGCCCGACGCCAAATACGGCGACACGGTGCTGACCAAGTTCATGAACAACCTGATGATCGACGGTAAGAAGTCGGTCGCCGAGCGGATCGTGTACAGCGCCCTCGACCGGGTGGAGAGCAAGTTGAAGCGCTCCCCGATCGAAGTGTTCACCGAAGCGCTCGATAACGTCAAACCGTCGGTCGAGGTTCGCTCCCGCCGGGTTGGCGGTGCGACCTACCAGGTTCCCGTCGAAGTGCGCACGGAGCGCCGCGAGGCGCTGGCGATCCGCTGGCTGATCGAAGCCAGCCGCAAGCGCAACGAGAACACGATGGAAGAGCGTCTGGCCGGCGAGCTGGTCGATGCCGTGAACTCCCGTGGTACCGCCGTGAAAAAGCGCGAAGACACCCACAAGATGGCCGACGCCAACAAGGCGTTCAGCCACTACCGATGGTAAATCCACTCTACGCCTGAGGACCCTCCTATGGCCCGCGACTATCCCCTCGAACGGTACCGCAACTTCGGCATCATGGCCCACATTGATGCCGGCAAGACGACGACGACCGAACGCATCCTCTACTACACCGGCAAGTCCCACAAGATCGGCGAAGTCCACGACGGCGCCGCGACGATGGACTGGATGGAGCAGGAGCAGGAGCGCGGTATCACCATCACCTCGGCTGCGACGACCACCTTCTGGGAGCGCACCGAGACCGGTACCGAAGCACAGACCCCGAAGCATCGCTTCAACATCATCGACACCCCGGGCCACGTCGACTTCACCATCGAGGTTGAGCGGTCTCTCGCCGTGCTCGACGGCGCCGTTGCGCTGCTGGACGGCAACGCCGGTGTCGAGCCGCAGACGGAGACCGTGTGGCGTCAGGCTGACCGTTACAAGGTTCCGCGCCTCGTGTTCGTCAACAAGATGGACAAGATCGGTGCCGACTTCTTCAACTGCGTGAAGATGATCAAGGACCGCACCGGCGCGACCCCCGTTCCCGTGAACTTCCCGATCGGGTCCGAGGACAAGCTGGAAGGCATCGTCGACCTGATCACGATGGAAGAGTGGGTCTGGCAGGGCGAAGACCTTGGTGCCTCCTGGGTGCGCCAGCCGATCCGCGACGATCTGAAGGACACCGCCGAAGAGTGGCGCGGTCACATGATCGAGCATGCTGTCGAGATGGACGATACGGCGATGGAGGCCTACCTCGAAGGCGAGGAGCCGGACGTCGAAACCCTGCGGAACCTGATCCGCAAGGGCTGCCTGAGCCTCAGCTTCGTGCCGGTTCTCGGTGGCTCCGCGTTCAAGAACAAGGGTGTTCAACCCCTGCTCAACGCTGTGATCGACTTCCTGCCGGGTCCGCTCGACGTGGTCGACTACATGGGCTTCAAGCCGGGCGACGAGACGGAAACCCGCAACGTCGCGCGCCGCGCGGACGATGCCATGCCGTTCGCCGGTCTGGCGTTCAAGATCATGAACGACCCCTTCGTGGGCTCCCTCACCTTCACCCGGATCTACTCCGGCGTGATGAAGAAGGGCGACTCGATCATGAACTCCACGAAGGGCAAGAAAGAGCGCATCGGCCGGATGATGATGATGCACTCCAACAACCGCGAGGAGATCGAGGAAGCCTTCGCCGGCGACATCATCGCGCTCGCCGGTCTGAAGGAGACGACGACCGGCGACACGCTCTGCGCGGTCAATGATCCGGTCGTGCTCGAAACCATGACCTTCCCCGATCCGGTGATCGAGATCGCGGTGGAGCCCAAGACGAAGAACGACCAGGAGAAGATGTCTCAGGGTCTGGCCCGTCTGGCGGCGGAGGACCCGTCCTTCCGCGTCGAGACCGATCTGGAATCCGGTCAGACGATCATGAAGGGCATGGGCGAACTTCACCTCGACATCCTGGTCGACCGCCTGAAGCGGGAGTTCAAGGTCGAGGCGAACATCGGTGCACCGCAGGTGGCTTATCGTGAGACCATCTCCAAGGAGATCGAGCACACCTACACCCACAAGAAGCAGTCGGGTGGTTCGGGCCAGTTCGCCGAAGTGAAGCTGATCATCACCCCCACCGAGGCGGGCGAGGGGTACTCCTTCGAGTCCCGTATCGTCGGCGGTGCGGTGCCGAAGGAATACGTCCCAGGCGTCGAGAAGGGCATCAAGTCGGTCATGGACTCGGGTCCGCTGGCGGGCTTCCCGGTGATCGACTTCAAAGTGGCTCTCGTCGACGGTAAGTTCCACGATGTGGACTCCTCCGTTCTCGCCTTCGAAATCGCTGCCCGCATGTGCATGCGCGAAGGCATGAAGAAGGCGGGTGCCAAGCTGCTCGAGCCGATCATGAAGGTCGAGGTCGTGACGCCTGAAGAATACACCGGCAGCATCATCGGCGATCTGACGTCGCGTCGTGGCCAGGTGACCGGCCAGGAACCGCGCGGCAACGCCGTCGCGATCAACGCGTTCGTGCCGCTCGCGAACATGTTCGGCTACATCAACAACCTGCGCTCCATGTCTTCGGGCCGCGCGCAGTTCACGATGCAGTTCGACCACTACGATCCGGTGCCGCAGAACATCTCGGACGAAATTCAAGCGAAATACGCATAACGGGGCGGCGGGGAGAACCCCGCCCTACCCACCACCGTAGGGTGGGGCGTGTCCCCACCGACCCGAAAAAGACAAGGAGGCCACCATGGCAAAGGAAAAGTTTGAGCGTAACAAGCCGCACGTGAACGTTGGCACGATCGGTCACGTTGACCACGGCAAGACGACGCTGACGGCTGCGATCACGAAGTATTTCGGCGACTTCAAGGCGTACGACCAGATTGACGGCGCGCCGGAGGAGAAGGCCCGCGGGATCACGATCTCGACGGCGCACGTCGAGTACGAGAGCGACGCCCGCCACTACGCCCACGTCGACTGCCCCGGCCACGCCGACTACGTGAAGAACATGATCACCGGTGCCGCCCAGATGGACGGCGCGATCCTTGTCGTGTCGGCCGCCGACGGCCCGATGCCGCAGACCCGCGAGCACATCCTGCTGGCCCGCCAGGTCGGCGTTCCGGCGCTGGTCGTCTACATGAACAAGGTCGACCAGGTGGATGACGAGGAGCTTCTGGAGCTCGTCGAGATGGAGATCCGCGAGCTTCTGAGCGACTACGAGTTCCCCGGCGACGACATTCCGATCGTCAAGGGCTCGGCGCTGGCGGCGATGAACGGCGACAACCCCGAGATCGGCGAGAACTCGATCAAGGAACTGATCGCGGCGGTGGACGAGTTCATCCCGACGCCCGACCGTCCGGTCGACCAGCCGTTCCTGATGCCGATCGAGGACGTGTTCTCGATCTCCGGCCGCGGCACCGTGGTGACCGGCCGTGTCGAGCGCGGCGTGGTGAATGTGGGCGACGAACTGGAGATCGTGGGCATCCGCGACACCAAGAAGACGACCTGCACGGGCGTTGAGATGTTCCGCAAGCTGCTGGACCGCGGCGAGGCGGGCGACAACATCGGCGCGCTGCTGCGCGGCATCGACCGTGACGGCGTGGAGCGGGGCCAGGTGCTCTGCAAGCCGGGTTCGGTCAAGCCGCACACCAAGTTCGAGGCCGAAGCCTACATCCTGACGAAGGA
>NZ_FOLG01000005.1 GCF_900112335.1 Tropicimonas isoalkanivorans | reverse complement strand
CGTCCTCGCCTACATGGATTTTCCGCGTGAGCATTGGGCCCAGATCGCGTCGACGAACCCACTGGAGCGGGTGAACCGGGAGATCAAGCGCAGGTCCGACGTCATCGGCATCTTCCCGAACGACGAGGCCATCGTCCGTCTCGTCGGCGCGCTGATGCTCGAGACCAATGACGAATGGACGGTTGCACGGAGATACATGTCTCTTGAAAGCCTGGCGCGTGTCACCGACACTACAACCGTTAGGCTGTCCGCCGTGGCGACCTGATCAGCCTTGGACCTCTCCGAAGGTCGGCGCTCTTACACCATCTCTCGGGGCACTACCGTCCGTTTCGCGAACCATTTGATTGTATGGTCGAAACGCTTAGGGTCCGGGCCATGGTTCACTATGCTGTCACGCGCCTGATTTCACTCACCTTGTCCCTTGTGGCGGCAAGCCTTGTGATCTTTCTCGTGGTCGAGGTGATCCCGGGCGATCCAGCCGCGTACATGCTCGGGCTCAACGCCTCGCCGGAGGCGGTGGATGCGTTGCGCGACGCGCTCGGGCTGAATGGAAGCTTGCCAGAGCGCTACCTATCCTGGGCTAGCGGGATGCTTCGGGGGGATTTCGGAACCTCCTATACGTACCGGGTGCCTGTCGCGGACCTCGTGGCTCAACGACTTTGGGTGTCCGTGCCTCTGGCGATTTACGCGTTGACGGTGTCGACCCTTATCGCATTGCCGGTCGGGATGCTGGCGGCCGCGCGGCGCGGGCGGGCGGTCGACTACGGGATTATCGGCGCGACGCAACTCGGTATCGCCGTTCCGAATTTCTGGTTCGCGATGTTGCTGGTGGTGTTGCTGGCCATTACCTGGCCGGTGTTTCCGGCGGGCGGTTTTCCCGGGTGGGATGCCGGGGCATGGCAGGCGATCAAGGCGCTCACGCTGCCGGCGGTCGCGCTTGCACTTCCGCAAGCCTCGATCCTGGCGCGGGTCATGCGGTCGGCGCTGATCGAGACCTTGGGGCAGGATTATATTCGCACGGCACGCGCCAAAGGGCTCTCGGAGGGAGAGGCATTGCGAAATCACGGGTTGCGGAACGCGATGATCCCGGTGCTCACGATCATCGGGCTGCAGTTTTCGTTTCTTTTGGCTGGCGCGATCATTATCGAGAAGGTCTTCTTTCTGCCCGGGCTGGGGCTGCTTATTTTTCAGGGCATCACGCAGCGCGACCTCGTGGTGGTCGAATCCGTGGTCATGCTGCTGGTCTTCGCCGTGATCCTCGTCACGTTCCTCGTTGATCTTGCCTATGCCGCGGTTGATCCGCGGCTGAGGCACGGGCGATGAAACTGCCGGTACAACTTGTGGCCGGGTCGGTCCTGTTCGGCGCGTTCCTGGTCGTGGCCTGTCTGTCGCTGGTCTGGACGCCATTTCCAGTGACCGAACTCGACATCGCGGCCAAGCTTCAAGCCCCTGGCAATGGCCATTGGCTCGGCACCGATCACTTGGGCCGCGACATGACGTCGATGCTGATGGCCGGTGCGCGGACCTCTATCGCCGTGGCTCTCGTTGCCGTGGGGATCGGAATCATCCTCGGCGTTCCGTTGGGCCTTGCCGCCGCCGCACGAAGAGGCTCGCTGCTCGACGAGGTCATCATGCGGGCCAATGACTTGATCTTCGCTTTCCCCTCGCTGGTCATCGCGATCCTCATCACGGCCGTTTTCGGGCCATCGGCCGTGAATGCGATTCTTGCGATCGGGATCTTCAATGTTCCCGTCTTCGCCCGGGTCGCCCGAGGGGCGGCGCTCTCCATCTGGCAGCGCGAGTTCATCCTCGCCGCCCGCGTTGCCGGCAAGGGACCGGCCCTTATCTCGGCGGAGCACATTCTTCCCAACATTGCCAACCTTCTGGTGGTACAGGGGACGATCCAGTTCTCCATGGGGATTCTCGCCGAGGCGGGGCTGTCTTACGTCGGCCTGGGCGCGCAGCCGCCGACGCCGTCCTGGGGGCGGATGCTGGCCGATGCCCAGACGTTCTTCTACTCCGATCCGCGGCTGGCAATACTTCCGGGGCTTTGCATCGTTATGACGGTGCTCGGCCTGAACCTGATGGGCGACGGTCTGCGCGACCTGCTCGATCCGCGCCTCAGGAGGGCGGTGCGGTGATTTCGCTCGAAGACGTATCCCTCGATATCGGCGGTACGCCCATCCTGCGCGACGTGTCCTTCGGCATCGAGGCAGGCCAGATCCTAGGATTGGTGGGCGAGAGCGGGTCCGGGAAGTCCATGACGGCGTTGTCAGTGATGCGGCTTCTGCCGCTGGAGGCCGCGCTTTCGGGGCGGATCATGCTGGACGGGCGCGATCTTGCGATGCTTTCGGAGCGGCAGATGTGCGCTGTGCGCGGTGCCGAGGTCGGCATGATCTTTCAGGAGCCGATGACGGCCCTGAACCCCGTGCAGACGATCGGCGATCAGGTGGCCGAGACCCTGCTGGTGCACGGCGCGGCGAGCCGAAGCGAAGCAGGCAAGATTGCGCGGCAACGGCTGACCCGTGTCGGGTTGGGCCCTGAGCGCTTCCCGCTTGACCGGTATCCGCATGAACTGTCGGGCGGTCAACGGCAGCGCGTCTGCATCGCGCTGGCGATTGCACTCCGTCCGAAGCTGTTGATCGCAGACGAGCCGACGACGGCGCTGGACGTCACGACGCAGGCCCAGATCCTCGACCTTATCGTGGAACTGGTCCGCGAGGAGGGCATGGGGTGCCTTTTCATCACGCATGACCTGGCGGTGGTGGCGCAAATGGTCGACCGGGTCGCGGTGATGCGGCGGGGGGAGATCGTGGAGCATGGAGAGACGCGGGACGTGCTTCGCGCCATGCGTCATCCCTACACCCGTGCACTTTTGGAGGCATCGCGCCACCGGCCGGACCGACGCATGCACGCCGGGGGCGATACGCTCCTCGATGTGCGCGAGGCGGTCCGGGACTATCCGCTGAAACGGCGACGGCTCTTCGGGCCCCGGCCGCAGGTGCGCGCGGTGGACGGAGTGAGTTTCAGGCTGATGCGGGGCGAAAGCCTCGGGCTCGTGGGGGAGTCCGGCTGCGGGAAATCCACGCTCACGCGCGCGATCCTTGGATTGGAGGCGCTTCAGGGCGGGGAGATCCGGCTTGACGGTGCGCCTGTCTCGCCCGATATGCCCGCGTCGCTCCGGCGCCGGATGCAGGTCGTCTTTCAAGACCCTTACGGCAGCTTCAACCCCAGACATCGGGTGTCCCGGTTGCTGGCGGAGCCGTTCCACCTGACCGGGCGACCGGCGGATATGGAAGCACGGATCGTCGAGGCACTGGAGAGCGTCGGGCTTGATGGGGAGGTGCGTCAGCGGTATCCGCACGAATTCTCCGGCGGCCAACGGCAGAGGATCGCCATCGCGCGGGCCTTGGTGACGCGGCCGGAGTTGATCGTGCTGGACGAGGCGGTCTCCGCGCTCGATGTCTCGATCCGGGCTCAAATCCTCGATCTGCTGGCCGATCTGCAGGCGCGTTACGGGCTGACCTACCTGTTCATCTCGCACGATCTGACAGTTGTGCGGGCGATTACGGATCGGGTGCTGGTTATGCGGGCCGGCCGGATCGTGGAGGCGGGAGCGACGGAGGCGGTCTTTGCGGCGCCATCGCATGCCTACACGAAAGCGCTTCTCGCGGCGGCCCCGGTTCTGCCGGCGTCTCATGCAGCGAGTGCGGAACCGGGGGGCCAGCCCCCCGGAGCCCCCCGGGATATTTTCTGACACAAGAAGCAGACAGCGTGGCAAGGAGCGACGGCCCGCTATTTCGTGCGGATGAGCTTTCTGCGCGGGTGGCGCAGAGAGCGTCGACCGATTCTTCCGTGCGAACGTTGTCGCGCCCATCCCCGGCGGGTGCGTTGCGGAGGAGCCTGCAGCTGGCTCCGTGGGACATGGGACGGGTCAGACAGGCCCAACTGCGCTATTGCTGGACCTGTATGTCAACGTCGATCGCCTCCCCCTCTGGCTCGCCAGTGTGCAGCCCGGAGATAGGCGCGGCCTCGGAGTAGTCGAGGCCCGTGGCGACACGGACGTAGCGATCGTCCGGGCAGATGGAGTTGGGTACGTCGAAGCCGACCCACCCGAGGGAGTCGAAGTAGACCTCGGCCCAGGCGTGGGCGGCCTCTTGCGATTGTTGCCCCTCCAACAGCAGGTATCCGGAAACGTACCGTGCCGGGAAACCCAGTTGGCGGGCCGCGGCTATAAAGACGTGGGCGTGATCCTGGCAGACACCGGCACCTTGCGCGAGGGCTTCCTCGGCGGTGGTGCGCGCGTCTGTGTGGCCGGTCTTGTAGTCGATCGCCTCCAGAACGCGGGCGGACAGCGCGTGGCAGCGGGCGATCGGATCCTCCACTTCGGCAGACAGCCCCTTCACCAGCGACCGGATCCCCATGCCCTGCTTGGTGAGCGGCGTCTGGCGCCGGAAGTACCACAGCGGCGCGAAGCCCGCCTGGTGGCCGACGACGCCATTGTTGTCGGAGGTCTCGACGGTGCCCTGACAGATCACCACGATCTTGTGACCCTCGCCGCCATAGGACACGAGCATGACGTGGTTTCGATTGTGGTCGTCGTATTCGAGTTCCTTCTGGCCGCCCTCCACGAGGGTTTGCCACGTCAGCACCCTTTGCCCGATCCCCTGTTTCGGCGTGAGGCGGAGTTGCTGCAACGCGAAGGTGACAGGCCGGGTGTAGGTGTAGGTCGTCCGGTGCTGAATGGTCAGGCGCATCACTCACCCATAGAAGCGGTAGTCGGTTTCGATGGTAGCGCCCAGCCTGGCGGAATCTCCCAGGAAGTTCAGGATGAACTCATGCAGGCCGCCGTCGAAGATATCGTTGATGGTGGTGGTCGCGAGGCGGCCGAGCAGGGCCTCGACCTGCTCGTGGCAGGCATGGCGGGTGTCATATTCCCGTTCGAGATACGACAGGTTTGCGTTGACCTTGGCTGCGCAGAAGGCGAGCGAGCGCGGCATCCGGCTGTCGAGGATCAGGAACTCGGCGATGCCGCGAGCGGTCACGTCGGGGCCGTTCAGCCAGCGATAGGAGCTGTGCCCGCCAACCGCGCGCAGAATGTTCTCCCACTGGACGTTGTCGAGCACGGAGCCGATGTGACTGATCGACGGGAGCAGGACGTAATACTTGACGTCGAGGATCCGCGCGGTGCTGTCGGCGCGTTCCAGAAAGGTGCCGAGACGGGCGAAGTTGAACACGTCGTTGCGCAGCATGGTGCCGTGGGTGGCGCCGCGCACCTGCGCGTTCTGCTGGCGGATCATGCTCAGCACGGCTGGCAGATCGCGGTCGCTCACTTGCCGGGAGAGCGCCGTTTTCACCTGCATCCAGCAGTCGTTCATCGCCTCCCACACTTCGCGGGAAAGCGCCGTCCGCACCAGGCGGGCGTTATTGCGGGCGGAGTCGATCACCGAGAGCACGCTCGAGGGATTGGACTTGTCGCGCAGCAGGAAGTCGATCACGCGCGGCTGTTCAAAGGCGGGGTAGCGTTCCAGATAGGTCTGCCGCGCGCCTGCTGCGTCGAGAATGCTTGACCATTCGTCGGCGGAGCTTGCGGGGCGGGTCAGCGCATTGCGGAACCCGGCCTCGATCAGGCGCGAGACATTCTCGCTCCGTTCGAGGTAGCGGTACATCCAGTAGAGGCCACCGGCGGACTTTCCGAGCATTGCGTTATTCCTCCAGCACCCAGGTGTCCTTGGTGCCGCCGCCCTGGCTGGAATTCACCACCAGCGAACCTTGCTTCAGCGCCACCCTGGTCAGCCCGCCGGGCGTTAGGTCGATCCCTTCTGGGGAGACCAACGCGAAGGGGCGGAGGTCCACGTGGCGTGGCGCGAGGCCAGCCTTGGTCAGGATCGGCACCGTCGAGAGGGCCAGCGTGGGCTGGGCGATGTAGTTGGCGGGCTTGGCCTCCAGCTTCGCCCGGAAGGCCTCCAGTTCTTTTTTCGAGGCGGCTGGCCCCACCAGCATCCCGTAGCCGCCCGACCCATGCACCTCCTTCACCACAAGTTCGCTCAGGTGGTCGAGCACGTAGGCGAGGCTTTCGGCGTCGGAGCAGCGCCACGTGGGCACGTTCTGCAGGATTGCCTTTTCGCCGGTGTAGAATTCCACGATGTCCGGCATGTAGGAATAGATCGCCTTATCGTCGGCGATGCCCGTGCCAGGCGCATTGGCGATTGTGATGCCGCCGGAGCGGTAGACGTCGAGGATGCCTGGCACGCCGAGCATCGACTCCGGGCGGAAGTTCAGCGGGTCGAGGAAGTCGTCGTCCACCCGGCGATAAATCACGTCGATCGCCTTGAATCCTTCGGTCGTGCGCATGGCGATACGGCCGTCGACGACGCGCAGGTCGCTGCCGTCCACCAGTTCCGCGCCCATGTTATCTGCTAGGAACGAGTGCTCGAAGTAGGCCGAGTTGTGGATGCCGGGCGTCAGCACCGCGATCACGGGCCGTCCGGAGCACGCGGGCGGCGCGCAGGCGGCGAGGGACCGGGAAAGGCGGGTAGGATAGTCCTGAACCGGGCAGACGGGGATGCGGCTGAAGAGTTCGGGGAACATCTGCAGCATCGTCTCGCGGTTCTCCAGCATGTAGGAGACGCCGGAGGGTGTGCGGGCATTGTCCTCCAACACGTAGAACTGATCTTCCCCTGTGCGCACGAGGTCCGTGCCGACGATATGGGTGTAAACGTTGCCGGGCGGCGAAACGCCAATCATCTGCGGCAGGAAGGCATCGTTATTGGCGATCAGTTCCACCGGGACGCGGCCGGCGCGAAGGATCTCCTGACGGTGGTAGATATCATGGAGGAACGCGTTGATCGCCCGGACCCGTTGATCGATCCCTTTGGTCAGGCGCGCCCACTCCCGCCCGGAGATGATACGCGGGACGATATCGAAGGGAATGAGGCGCTCGTCCGCCTCCTCCTGTCCGTAGACATTGAAGGTGATTCCCGTCCGCCGGAAGAAGTTCTCGGCCTCTGCCGACTTTCGACGCAATCGGGCAATGTCTTCGCCCTGGAACCACTCATGATATTTTTTATACGGCGCCCGGGCATCCCCCGACGACGCCTGCAATTCATCGAAGAACTTGCTGGTCTCGCTCATGAAAGTACCTTGGCGGGCGCTGATGCGGGCTGCAACTGGCGTATTGGAGTTGGGACCGTTAACATTTGTTTTACGGACGATTTTTTTCCATGAAACCGAGGAGTTGACGCATTCTTGGTCGGGCGCTCAATTTTTAGGCTCCGCTGGGCAGTACCTCCAGCCAGATCGTGACAGGCCCGTCATTGACCAATTCCACAGCCATGTCGGCCCCAAACCGGCCCGTTTCGACCGTGGGGCCAAGGCTGGCGAGATGGCGCGCGAAGAGCTCATAGAGCTTCCGTCCGGTCTCGGGGTCGGCGGCTTCTGAAAACCCCGGTCTGTTGCCCCGGCTCGTGTCGGCGGCGAGGGTGAACTGGCTGACCACAAGCGCCGCGCCGCCGGAGTCCAACAGCGCGCGGTTCATCTTGCCCGCTTCGTCGTGAAAGATGCGCAATCGGGCGAGCTTGGCGGCCAGTTTCTCGGCGTCCGCTTCCGTGTCGCCCCGCATGGCGCAGACGAGTGCCAGAACGCCGGGTCCGATAGCACCGATAACCTCGCCGTCCACTGCGACGCTGGCCCGCGTGACCCGTTGGATCAGTGCCCTCACAGGCCGAGCTCGGCCGCAGTCGGTGGATTGGCGCCAGCGCGGCTGACGGTGACGGCGGCAGCGGCGCTCCCGAGCTTCAACGCGTCTTCCAACGCAGCATCTGGAATGTCGGCGAGCCGCGCCTTGGCCAGATAGCCGGCGCGGCGCAGCCCGTCGAGGAAGCCCGCGTTGAACGTATCGCCCGCGCCGACGGTATCCACCACGTCGACCGGCGTCGCCTCCGAGAAGAGGGTGCGCCCAGTCATGTAGGCGGTCACACCCTTGCTGCCTTCGGTGACGCAGATCACTTTCGGACCCCAGGTGAGAAGCGTGGCCGCGAGGTCTGCGAGTTCGCCCTCGCCAGCGATCCATTTCAGATCTTCGTCGGAGACCTTCACCACGTCGGCCGCACCGATCATCCGCTCGATGCGGGCGCGATAGGCGGCCTCGTCCTTGATGAAGGTGGGGCGAATGTTCGGGTCGATCATGACCAGCCGATCGCCGCATTCGCGCAGTGCGAGCGCCTCGTAAGCCGACGCGCAGGGCTCAACCACCAGCGAGATGCCCCCGAAGAAGATCGCCTCCACGCCCTCCAGCGCCTCGCGCGTGGGCAGGTCGCCTTCCCCGATCATACGCCCCGCCGTCCCCTCGTCGTAGAAGGCGTACTTGGCGTGCCCCTCGGTCAATTCGACGAAGGCGAGCGTGGTGGGCCGGTCGGAGCGGGCGCAGAGCGCATAGTCAACCCCGCTGGCCTTCAGCGACGTTTCAAGCTTTCGGCCGAAGAGGTCAGTAGACAGCCCGGTGAAGAACAGCGAACGCGCCCCAAGCCGGCCCAGGGCGATGGCGGTATTAAACACCGAGCCTCCCGCAACGGGGGCGAAACAGGGCTCCGCATGGCTCGACGTGCGCGGCAACATGTCGATCAGGGCCTCTCCAGCACTCAGGATCATTGGGTCACTCCCTCCAGGTAAGCGGTGGATCGTTGGTAGCGCCCCGGCCGCCGGAAATCCACTACGGCAGGACCACATGCGGCAGGTCAAGGCGGCAGTCCCGCGGCAGGATTATACTGCGCCGCGCAGGGACTCCCATTGAGAGGAGGAGACGATGGTCGAAAAATCGCACACCAGCGGCTTCTGGCCGAGCCTGTACGAACCGTTCCGCGGGCTGGGCGAGCGGATGACCGACTGGGTTGCCCCGGCGTCGGAGGCATCGGGGAAAGACAACGCCTACAAGATCAGCGTGGAACTTCCCGGCGTGGCCGAGAAGGACATCGAATTGGGCGTGGAGGATGGTGTGGTGACCCTGTCCGGTGAGAAGCGGACCGAGCGGGAAGACAAGGGCGAAACCTGGTTCTTCAGCGAGCGCCAGTATGGGTCCTTCAGCCGTTCCTTCCGTCTGCCGCCGGATGCGGATGCCAAGGGTCTGGATGCGCACCTGAAGGACGGCGTGCTCACGATCACGGTCCCGAAAAAGGCGCCGACGCCAAGCCCGGCCAACAAGGTGAAGATCCGGACCAGCTAGGGGTGCGTCGCTCCAAAACCACCTAGGGAGGCGTTCAGAACCCGATCGAAACGCCGCCGGAGTCCGCGGTTTGGGAGAGGTAGAGAAGGCCCGCGGCGATGATCGCGCCAAGGATGACGGCCAGTGCGATCTTCCAGGCCGAATAGGGGCGCTCGCCCTTCACCTCGCCTGTGCGGGCGTTCACGACGAACCGGTAGGATTTCCCCCGGAACCTGTAGGCGGCAAGCCACATGGGCAGGAGGATGTGCTTGAATGTCACCCCTGCGTGCTCGGTATCTGCGCGGCTGATCTGCTGGTGGTCGCCGCCGATGTCGCGCCGGATGTCCATAGCGATCACGGCGTCCATCTTCTGCCGGGCATAGGCGAAGCCGGGTTCGAGATCGACCGTGTAGGCCTCTGCAATATACCCGGCGAGGTATTCGGGCTTGAACGGCACGAGTTCGGCGAGGTCCCACGGGTCCAACGCGTCCACGTATTCGCGCGGCAGGCTGTCGGCTGCGAGGACAAGCACGTCGTCGAAATTTCGCGCCACCCGTCCGCGCACGTTCCGCCAGCGCGTCTTGCGCACCTGCACGTTCTGCCGCTTGCCATTCACCATACGGGTTTGCGTAACGTAATAGTCGTCGCCTCGGCGGCCGGAATAGTCCGTCCGGGTCCGGGAATCGTAGGTCCAGAAGGGCACGTAGACGCCCTTCATCTTGCGCCCCTTCCGCGCGTATTCCTTCAGGCCGCCCGGGGCGAACCAGAGCCGCCCGAGCCAGGTCGACATCGCCTTGCGCGCGGTCTCCTCGGTCAGGGCGAAGGGCAGGACGGCAGTGGGCTTGAGGTGGCGTTGCCTGCCGGTGTCGGTCACCACGGGGGAGGCACAGAACGGGCATTCGCCGGCCTGCTCGTACTCGGCCAGTTCGAACGTCGCGCCGCAGCTTTCGCAGTGGGCGGTCCGAGCCGTGACGATCTCCTCCGCCGGCAAGCCCTGCCGCAGGGCGCTGGCGTAGTCCAGTTCCTGAAGCGCCTCGACCCAGGCAGAGCGGCCTCCGGCGCTTACCGGCTCGACGTAGCCGCAATGGTCGCACACCAGGCTGCCGCGTTCGGGGGAGAAGCGCAGATCCGCGCCGCAGGTGGGGCAGGGGAAGCGATGGATATCGGTCGCCGCTTCCACACCGTCGTCATCGTCGACCAGATCCTGTGCCATTCGGGGCCGTGTCTCTCGCTGCTTCCCGTGCAGTGCTATGCCCGGGCGACGCCCATGGTCAAGCCTTCCGCCCCAAGGTTGCAGGCGCCTGCTTGGCATGAACCGCGCCGCCGATGACATGGGTCATGGCGGCGTCAGCCGTCTCGCCCTACGCTCGGTGTATGCCGCCCGGTGCACGCGCGCCGGGCGCGGGAAAGGAGGGAGGACATGTTTGCGCGAGACATTCCGATATGCGCCGCGGTGGTGGCCCTTGCATTGGCCGCGCCAGCCTATTCGGCCGAAGAGGGCGAAACATTCGTGGTCGAGGCTGCCTATGCCGCGGTTTCGGCGGGGGACGTCGATGCTGCCGTGGACATGCTGACGGAGGACGCCGTTTTCGCCGTCGTGCCGGCGCCGGGCCGCATGGGCGCGCCCGCACTGGCGGGCAAGGAGGCGATCCGCGGCTGGTGGGCCGGCACCTACAAGGATAACGGCCGCGTGGAGGTGAGCGACCTAAAGCTCGACGGCGGACGCGCGACGTTCACCTGCCTGTACTATGGCGACCACTTTGAGACGTTGGGCATTTCGCCGGCCGAGTTCGACGGCACCGCGATCTTGCGAGACGGCAAGATCCGCGTGCTCGTCTGGTCCTACACCGAAGCCTACGAGCCGAAGCTGAAGGCGGCATTTGCCAAGGCCGCGAACTGACGCCCGCGGCCTTCGCTCGTCCGTCAGGCGCCCGGCGGAGGAGGCGGCGGCAGGATGGTGAAGAGCTGCGCCAATTCCTGCACATCCTCGGCTTGCATCCAGCCGTCCTGACCAGGCGTCCAGACAAAGGTCTCGCGCGTCAGGCTGCCCTCGCGCGCCATCCGTCCCATGTCCGCCTTGGAGTAGGGGCCAGAGGTCTCGCCCGACTTGGCGACGTGCCAGACATGCTCGACCGGCGGTGGGGGCGGGGGCGCAGGTTGCGCTGCAGGGGGAGCGGCTTCGGGGTGCGGCGCGGGTCCCCAGGGGCCGGAAGCATAGCCGCCCCGCGCCATCTGATTGCCCATCGCCATGCCCATTCCCGCACCGAGGCCCGCGGCCATGCCGCCACCCGCCGGGTTTCGCGCCGCCTCCGTCATGGCTTCGGCAGCGGAATACTGAGTGAACTTGCCCAGATCGCCGGCCAACCCCATGGACGTCCGCTTGTCCAGCGCGGCCTCGACCGCCGGCGGCAGGGAGATATTCTCGATATAGAATTCCGGCATGGTCATGCCGTAGTCGGCGAGCACCGTGCTGACCTTTGCCGCGATCAACTTGCCCATGTCGGCGGTGTTGGCGGCCATGTCCAAAACCGGAATGCCCGAGCCCGCCATCACGCGGGAGCTTTCCTGCACGATGATGTTGCGGATCTGGTAGGTGATCTCGTCCGTGGTAAACTCGCCGTCTGTGCCGACGATCTCGGTCATGAACCGTGCGGGGTCGGTGACGCGGACCGAGTAGGTGCCGAAGGCCCGGATGCGGGTCGGGCCGAACTCCGGGTCGCGCAACATCACCGGATTCTTCGTGCCCCACTTGAGGTCCGTGAAACGGGTGGTGTTGACGAAATAGATCTCGGACTTGAACGGCGAGCGGAAGCCGTGGTCCCAGTGCTGGAGGGTCGTCATGATCGGCATGTTGTTGGTCTCCAGCAGGTAGAGACCGGGGGTGAACACGTCCGCCAACTGCCCCTCGTGCACGAAGACCGCCGCCTGGCCCTCGCGCACGGTCAGCTTGGCGCCGTACTTGATCTCGTGACCTTCGCGCTCGAACCGCCAGACCAGTGTGTCGCGGGTATCGTCCGTCCAGTGAATGACGTCGATGAATTGGCCGGAAAGAAAATCGAGAATGCCCATGGGGCGCCTCCCTGTCTGAATTACCTCAACTCTCGCCGCCCATGAGCTCCCTGGCAATCGTTTCCACGATGGGGCGGGCGGTGGCTGCGTCCATACCGGGCCTGAGCCGCGGGTCGTAGAGGATGCGCAGCAGCAATTCGTCGTGCCGGGTCAGCAGCGCGAACTCCTCGTCGTCGTTGAAGATCGACGGGCGGGCAGACGGGCTGTCGTTGGCAAGACCGAGCCCTTGCGCCACCTCTTCGTGCAGGCAGGACAGGCGCAACAGGTCAGGATGTTCGGCCCGGATCACGGCGATGGCCTGCGTGTAGGCCGGGTTGTCTCCACGCGAGAGAGCGAAGACGAGGCAGAACGTGTCTCGTGGCATCGATTCGATGGCGCCGACCGTCATCTCGTCGATGCCCGGAACGAGCGAACGCAGCCTCGACCCATAGCCACGCCGTTCGTTCTCGTGGAGCACGAGCACGTGGAAGTTGGCGTTGGAGCCGGTTGTCGTGGCGATCGGATGGCCCGTCGCCCATGCCAGCCGCTTCGCGTAGGCATTCAGTGCTGCCGTATCGGTCTGGCGTTTGTCAGGCGGAACCGTTTCGCCGAACGCGATATCCAGCCACACCGGTATCTCCCACCGTCGCAACTGGCTCTCTGTCTGTTCCGGCACCAGTTGACCCGCGCGGGAGACGTATTCGTCGTAAAGCGCGACGCGGACGAAGTTCGCCGCCAGATTATGGGCGGCAAACGGCGTGTCGTCGCCGCCCGGGTCGGTGCGGAGCAGCCCCTGTGCCTTCAGGTCGGACTGAACGCGTTGGTAATGCCGTTCGAGGTCCCGGGAAACCTGGGACCGGACAGGGAGCTGTGGATCGACTGCACGTGCGGGAGCCTCTGGCCGAGTCGGCGGAATGGGCACTGGCCCGCGCGGCGCCGTCGCCTCGCAGGAACTGAGGATCGCCAGCGCCGCCACCAGCAATCCCGCGCGTGCCCCGCCCCCGGACACGTTCAGCGTGCCGGAACCGACGTGGCCGTGCTGTCGCCCAGGCCCGTCTGGCGCGCCTTGGCCGAGGCCAGCGTGTCGCGCAACTCGTGCTCCATCCGTATCAGCTCCTCTTCGGCCGCCGCCCGGCGCGCCTTGCCCTCGTCGGCAATGGCGAGGCTCTCGTTGATGGTGGCGATCAGGTCGGCATTGGCCTCCTTCACCGCCTCTATGTCGAACACGCCCCGCTCCATCTCTTCGCGCACGATCTTGTTGCTCTGACGCAGGTTCTTGGCGTTGGAGGTCAGAAGATCGTTCGTCAACTCGTTGGCCTCGCGCACGGCCCCCGCCGCTTCGGCCGACCGCTGAATGGTGACCGCCTGCGCAAGCTGGGTCTCCCACAGCGGAACCGTGTTGACCAGTGTCGAATTGATCTTGGTGACCAGGCTCTTGTCGTTTTCCTGAACCAGCCGGATCGAGGGCAGGGATTGCATGGTCACCTGCCGCGTGAGCTTCAGGTCGTGGACGCGGCGCTCCAGATCGTCGCGCGCCGCTCGCATGTCGCGCAGTTCCTGCGCCTCCATCACCTGCTCGCCCTCCGGCGCGGCCTGGACTTGCGCTTCCTTGGCAGGGATCGCGCTCATGTCCATCTCCGACAGCTTCGCCTCGCCCGCTGCGATGTAGAGCGCCAACTCGTTGTAGAAGTTCAGCGTCTTCTCGTAGAGGAGGTCGAGCGACTTGATGTCTTTCAGCAGCTTGTGCTCGTGTCCGAGAAGTTCATCGGTGATGCTGTCAATCTGCTCCTGAACATCCTCATAGCGCGCCACGAACTTCGCGAATGGTGCCGTGCGGCCCAGTAGCCGTTCCCACCAGGAGCGCTTGCGCCGCACATCCAGTTCGGAGACGGAAAAGCCCCGGATCGTCGTGACGATATCGCGAAGGGAATCCCCCGCGGGTCCGACGTCCTTGTTCTTCACGTCCTGCAGCATGGCCTGGCTGATTTCCTGCAGCTCGGACTGCGCCGCAGAGCCGAAGGACACGATGGAATTCGTGTCCCCCATGTCAAGTTCGTCCATGCGCTTGCGAATCTCGGCGCTTTCCACGGTGCCGGCCTGCTCAAGGGGCATGATATCTGCGGCCGGCGCGGGCTCCGGCAGGGTCACGTTGGTGACTTCCTTGACCTCGATCACGCTCTCCGCGGCCTTCTTCTGCACTTCTTCCGACATGTCTTCCTCCTGAAATCGCATTCTCAATTCATTCTGACGCCTTCGCGTTGCAACCGGTCGCGCAGCACCTCGATCTCCACGTCGAGGGCCGCCCGGTCGGACACGAGAAGCGTTTCGGTCTTGGCGCTGAAATTCCGCTCCAGATCGTCCAGCAGAGCGATGTAGTTCGCCCGGGCTTCCGGATCGCGCCTGCGGGAATAAATATCGGCAAACTTGACCGTGGCCTCCGCGGCGCCCTGAAGGTAGACAACCAGGAACTTGCGGGCCGCGGTCAGGTCCCGCGGGTCTTCCTCGACCGTCCGGCACATGTGCCGCGCCGTCGCCTGGAAGCCCTCCACGCGGCGCTCCAGCTTCCGGTCGCCGGCTTTGGCAATCGCCTGACCCATGCGGGCAAGCTGCTCTTCGGCCTCGTCAACCACGCGCGCCACGCGATCTCGCTGGAAATCGTCGACCCCATCCACGTTCTTGTTCGCCAGGGGGTCGATGCCAAACGCAGTAAGGTGGAGCGCCACGGCAACCGCGCCATAAATCAACGGTTCAAGGATCCCGCCCGTCTGATGAGAAAATGAAGCGAGAAAAACGCCGAAGCCGGCCAGCGCCGCCGCGAGGATCTTGCGCGGAAGGGCGGGCCGCCGCGCGACCTTGCGCGCCTCGTAGGCGGCCTCCGCCTTCAGCCCCTCGGAGAGCGTGTAAACGCCGAAAACGAGCACCGCGGCGGCACCCAGGTCGAGGGCCATGCCCGTCGCACCGTGGCCGAACGCACTAAAAAGCAATGGGATTGGTGCGAGATACAACAGGTTCACCCGTGCCGCGCCACGTGCGCGCTCAGCCTTCGGCGCGAGCGGCGCCGCGCTCGATGTATCCGCCTCGTCAGAGTCGGGAGAATACTTGCCGCCGAACCGCTGCGCCATCAGTCCGCTCCGATCAGGCCGAACGAGACGCCGAACACCAGGACCCAGAGGAGAATGAAGGAAATCCGCGGGACGAGGCCGCTTTTCATGGGGCCTTGATCGAAGGCCTTACCAGCCGAGCCGGCAACGGCCATCCCGGCGAAAGTGATACCGATTACCAGCGCCGCCATGACAGCGAACGCCAGTACGAGAGAAACGAGGATTCGCATGGGGTTGCCCCTTTGGCCGCACCTGATCTTGGTTATACGACATGGTCTTGACACCGGCCAGCGTCAAGGCGCGGGACCGACGGACTTCTTCTGCCGCCCAACCAATCCTGGCTTGCCGGTAGCCGCAGGGCGTGCCGTCACGGCCCAGCGGATATACATAAGCCGCTAGCAATAAAAAACGCCGCGCCCGGGGGCGCGGCGTTCCGCACTGTCCATGTTGCCGTCGGTTCAGAAGCCGAGGCCCTCGTATTTCTTTTTGAACTTCGACACCCGTCCGCCGGTGTCCATCAGCTTCTGCGAGCCGCCAGTCCAGGCCGGGTGCGAGGAGGGGTCGATATCCAGCGACAGCTGGTCGCCTTCCTTGCCCCAGGTCGATTTCATTTGGACCACGGTGCCGTCGGTCATCTTGACGTCGATGACGTGGTAGTCCGGATGCAGATCCTTTTTCATCGCGCCAATCCTTACGACTTGGATTTGTAGTTGGAATCTTCGGCGATCCGGGCCGATTTGCCCCGTCGGGACCGCAGGTAGTAGAGCTTCGCCCGGCGAACGCGGCCGCGCCGCACGACGGTGATGCTCTCAATGTTCGTCGAATGCAGCGGGAACACGCGTTCCACGCCCTCGCCGAAAGAGATCTTGCGCACTGTGAAGGAGCCAGCGATGCCCTCGCCATTCTTGCGGGAGATGCAGACGCCTTCGTAGTTCTGCACCCGGCTCCGCGAGCCTTCCGTCACCTTGTAGCCGACGCGCACAGTATCGCCGGCCTTGAAGTCGGGAATCTCGTTCCCGAGGGAGGCGATCTGTTCGGCCTCCAGTTCCGCGATCAGGTCCATCTGAACGCTCCTCTGACTGCTTGCGGTTGCCCCGCAAAGGTTTCCTGCGCCCCGGAGCTCCGCGTCTTCATCGGGTCCGTCCGTGCCAGTGGCACCGCGCCCGCGGGAGGTCAGGTCGTCATTGCTTAATCGGTTCTGCTGCAGGGCGGCGTGCCCGGTCGAAGAAGACCGGCACGATGGACCCGCCCAAAAAACAAAACCACCCGAGTCGGCTGCCCGCTCGGGATGGCAGCGTCCATAAGCGAAGCGGCGCGCCATTGCAAGCGCGCCAACCGCGATCCGCCGGCTTCTTGTTGGCAAAATACCCTCGGGGGGAGCGCCCCGGACCGGGGCGCGTTGGGGGGCAGACAGCCCCCCGCCTCACCCCTTGGGATTGCGGGCTACCCAGGCCTCCCACAGGTCCGGCCGCCGTGCCCGTGTGAGTGCCTCCGCCTGCGCGCGCCGCCATTCGGCAATCCTGGCGTGATGTCCGGAAAGCAGCACCTCCGGCACCGATTGTCCGCGCCATTCGGTCGGGCGGGTGTATTGCGGATGCTCCAGCAGCCCCTCGGAGAAACTCTCTTCCTCCGCCGACGCCTGGTTGCCGAGAACCCCTGGCAACAGCCGTACCGTGGCGTCGAGCATCGCCTGCGCGGCAATTTCTCCGCCGGTCAGGACGAAATCCCCCAGGCTCACCTCCTGGAGTCCATAAGTGTCGATCACTCGCTGGTCGACGCCTTCGAACCGGCCGCAGAGCATGGTCACGCCGTCGGCCTGCGACCACCGCCGCGCCGTCGCCTGATCGAACCGACGCCCACGCGGGGACAAGTACACCCGTGGCCATCGGCCCGGGTCCACAGGTGCGCCCCTCAGCGCCTCGTCCAGAGCGCGCGCCACAACGTCGGGGCGCAGCACCATGCCTGCGCCGCCGCCTGTGGGCGTATCGTCCACGTTCCGGTGCCGTCCCTCGCCGAAGCGGCGCAGGTCGATCGCCTCCAGCGCCCAAAGCCCCTCCTGCAGTGCCTTGCCGGTCAGAGACTCCCCTAAAACACCCGGGAAGGCATCCGGGAACAGGGTGACGATCCGCGCCGTCCACGCGCCTGCGAGCCGTGGCGTCTCCCCCATCAGGTCGCGGGGGACAAGCGATGCCGTGATCGACAGTCTGCCGTGGGATCTGGGGGTATCAGCCATTCTCGCTCAGGTCCTGATGGATGTCCTCGACTCGTTGCGCGAGGCTGACCAGCGCCTCGGCGAGCTCCGGATGGCCGCCCTCGATCTGGTTGGCGATGTCGAGCAGCCGCGCGACGGTGGGAAGGTCGGCGTGCGTGGTGGGAAAATCGTCCAACAATGCACCTGCCAGCCGCAGGAAATGCGCCAGCGTCACCGTGTCGGCGGCCGCGACGATCAACTCGAACGCCTCGGCCATGCGACCCGATCCGATTTCCTGCCAGGCCAGCGCGCCGTCGGAGGCCAGTATCAGCGCCGCGTGGCGATCGCGACGAGTGCCGGTCCGCTCCGCGCGGTGCAGGAAGGCGTCGAGCAGGATGCTACTGCGGACCTCGCCATCGAGCGGAATCAGGATCGCCCGCATCTGGTCCTCCGACGCGCCGTCGGCGGGCAGGGCATCCAGGTCGCCGTAGGCCACGGCCAGAGCCGCGGCTTCGGACCCGGTGGGGTGCTTCAATGGCAGGTCCGGATCCTGTTCGAGGATCTCCTCCGCGTCGTCCGCGAACGCGTTCAGCTTCCGCAGAGCGGTTTCCAAAAGCGCCTCCGCCTCGGCCTCTCGCTTCGGTTCCCAGATGAGCCGGCCAAGCGCCAGCGCGCCAAGCCCCATGACAAGCCATGCCATAAGTGGCGCAGTCACCTCGATCCCGAGCAGGATCCGCAACATCGCTCCAAGCCCAAGGCACATGGAGGAAAGCGCGAATTGCAGGACTACGGTTGGCAGGATGAACGCAGCGCCGTCCCGGAACGGCTCCACCCGCATGACGGCGACCCACAGAAGGAACAAGCCGGCGAAGGGCACGACGGCAAAGTAGGACGCCCCGGTGGCTCCGGCGCCGACGGGCGCGGCATAGAACAGCGCGGCGACGAGCCAGAGCGCGGAGCGCTTCATCAAAAGAGCCCTTCGGGCGGGTCCGCAACAATCCGGCCCGCGGCGATGTCCACGGTTGGCACCGCCTCGCGGGTGAAGGGCAGAAGGACGGTTGTTTTCAGGCCGGGGCCGTGGATTTCCAACATGTCGCCTGCCCCGAATGCCTGCACAGCGCGCACTGTGCCGAGCAGGTTGCCGCCCGTGTCGCGCACCTCCAGTCCGATCAGGTCGGCGTGGTAGAACTCGTCTTCCGGCAGGGGTGGCATCCGGTCCCGGTCCGCGTACAGGCGAGCGCCCTTCAGGCTATCCGCTTGTTCCTTTGTGGAAATATCCGTTAGCCGAGCCGCCAAGCCGTTCTTGACCGGTCGCGTGAGCGTTACCGAAAAACTACGCCGGCCATCCTCGGTATGAAGCAGGCCATAGGCGGCAATGTCCTCCGGGATGGCGCAGAAGCTCTTGAGGCGCACTTCGCCCTGCACCCCGAACGCGCCCGCGATGGCGCCGACGCAGACACGGTCAGTCACTGGCAGGCACTCCCTCGCAAATGCCCGAAGTTCCAACACGTCCGCCGGCGTCGCGGCACAGCCCATCGAGGGCCGACTGCTGCAACGAAAGCCCGGCGAACAGGCCGCCGCCGAAGGCAGCGGCCAGAAGGATCAGGCGAAGCATGGCACCGCTCTGAGTGGCAAGGCTTACTCAGCGCTCGCGTCTTCGGCGGGAGCGTCGGCTTGCGCAGCTTCGGCGGCCTTCGCAGCTTTCTCCTCGGCACGCTCCTGCGCCTTCTTGCCGGGCTTCGCCTTCTGCGGGTTGGAACGCTCGGACTTCTCTTTCACACCGGCGGCTTCCAGCATCCGGCTGATGCGGTCGGTCGGCTGGGCGCCCTGGTCGAGCCAGTACTTCACGCGCTCCATGTCCATCTTGACGCGGTGCTCGGAGTCCTTCGGCAGCAGCGGGTTATAGGTGCCCAGCTTTTCGATGAAGCGGCCGTCGCGCGGCATGCGGCTGTCGGCGGCGACGATCGAGTAGAAGGGGCGTTTCTTGGAGCCCCCACGGGCGAGGCGGATCTTCATGGCCATTGTGTATCTCTCCTTCGAATGGCGTTGGTGCAGACGTCTAGGCGCCTGTCATTCCTGGTGTTTCTTGTGGTGTCGGATGACTTCCTGAATGATGAAACTCAGGAAAGCCTTGGCGAATTCGGGGTCCAGGCCGGCCCGGTCCGCCAGGTCTTCGAGCCGTGCGATCTGCTGCGCCTCGCGCGCGGAATCGGACGGGGGAAGGTCGTGTTCGGCCTTGAGCCGGCCCACGGACTGGGTGTGGGCGAAGCGCTCGGCCAGGGTGTAGACGAGGATTGCATCGAGCCGGTCGATGCTCGCGCGGTGCTCCTTGAGCAGTTCCGCGGCTTTGGAAACGGGATCGGTCATCGCGCGGTCCTCCGGGAGGCCGGTCGGTTGAAGCGGGCGGACGACGGGACCGAAAGGGCGGCGAATTCAGTCAATGGCGTATCCTTTCGGGCGGAACAGAGGATCGTGGTAGGACCGGATTTCCATCTCGATCCCGTCGCGAAGCTGGCCGTCGCGCAGCCGGGCGGGGGACGGGTGGCGGTAGACGACATCGTTGCCGTCGACGGAGGCCGCTTCCTTGTCCTTCACGGCGCCCAGCCGTTCGGCCAGACGGATCGAGTCGAGGTCCTTCGGGTCGAGGTAGGAGACGGCGGTTTCCCAGCCGGCGACGTCGTAGAAGTACCGACGTGCCCGGTGGGTCGCCTCCAGCGCGAACCCATGGCCTGTCTTTTCCGGCCAGATGAACCAGGCGATCTCGCGCTCGGGCCACTTGGGCGGAAACCATCCGCCCGCCATGCCCAGTGTCTCGCCCGTCTCGCGCAGGTGGATCATCCACATGCCGAAACCGCGGATTTCCCAATGGCCGATCTCGGCGGCGTAGAGCATCCAGATTTCGTAGGGGTTCAGCGGCCCGCCCATGAACCGCGAACGGTAGGAGGCGAAGGTCGCCTTGAAATTCGGATAGTCCTGCGGCTCCGGCCCGCGCAGGACCAGCCGCTCCGTCTCAAGAACGGGGATGTCGCGGTGTCCCATCAGGCGACCCTCCGCTCTGCTGTCCAACTGCGCGCCATCACTCGAGGCCACCCTTCCGGTGCCGCCAAACGGTCACATCGTCGCGATTGTCCCCCTCCGGACGCGCCGCATCTGGGTCAATCACGGCACCCATCCGGCGGGCGAGGGCGGCGGAGCGGGCGTTGCGCGCACCCATGTAGGAAACGCAGGTCTCCCATCCGAGCCCGTCGAAGACCCATCCGTGAATCTGACGCATCGCCTCGGTCATGAACCCCTCGCCCTCTCCTGCCGCGGACCAAAGGCACCAGCCGAGTTCCAGTTCCGGCCAGGGCATCGGATGCCTGGCGCCGGCATGGCCCACGGGTTCGCCGGTGTCCCGCCGTTCCAAAACGAACATGCCGTACCCGCGCAGCACCCAGAGGCCGGCCAGGTTGCCGAAGGCGCGGGATGCCTGCATGTGGTCGGCGACCGGCCCGCCCATGTAGTGCGTACGCTCGGATGCGAGGAAATCGGCGAAAGCCGGAAAGTCCTCGACCCGCGGCGCACGCAGGACAAGCCGGGACGTCAGAAGGGTTGGGATGGGAGGCTGCGGGCTCACGCGTACGCCTCCACGCTGCCGTCCTCGTCAGCCGCCGGGTGGCGGTAGACCAGGCAGTCAACGCCCTGAGGACGCGCCGCCTGCTCGTCCAGGCGGCAGCCAAGACGTTCGGCGATACTGATGGACGCCAGGTTTTCGCGGGTGAAATAGCTCACGAGGCCTTTGATCCCGCAATGGGTCACGATGTGCTCGCGCAGGGTCATCGCGGCTTCGGTCGCGAAGCCGCGCCCCTCGTAGCCGTCGAACAGCGACCACCCCAGCTCCGGCTCGGGGAAGTGCGGCGGGCGGGTAACCGCAACGAACCCGGCGGGCTCCCCGCCGACCTCGATCATGAGCCCGCCGTACCCGTAGAGCGGCCAGTGGGCGACTTCGTTGGTGAAACGGCTCCAGGCATCGGCGCGGGAGTAGGGGCCATGCAGACCCGACGCCCGGGGCGAGGCGAGAAAGGTCGCGTAGGATTCGAAATCTTCCGCCCGGTAGGGGCGCAAAACCAGCCGCAGGGTCCGAAGGGTGGGAGGCTGTGCCCCCTCCTTCCTGCGGCGGGAGGCGGGAACCGTGACGCGTTGAGACCGGACGGGCCCCGGGTGGCGGTACACGTCATGCGGGCCGATGGAGGCGGGATAGATCGCTTCCAGGTCGAGCGTGGCGCCCATGCGTCGGGCCAGGGCAATGGCGCTGCGGTTCTCGGAATGGATGTAGGTCACGGCGGTGGACCAGCCCAGCGTTTCGAACGCGTGGCGCCGGGCCTCCATGGCAGCCTCGTAGGCATAGCCATGACCCGCGAAATCGCCGGACCAGAGTTGCCAGGTGACCTCCGGTTCGATGAAGGAGTCCGGATAGTGCGGCCCGATCAGGCCGATGGCCCCCGGCAGGTCATTGCGTTCGACGACGAAGCGGCCGAAACCCTTTGTCTGCCAGTGGGCAAGGATCGCTTCGAAACGGCCCCGCGATTGCCGCGTGCCGACGATGGGACCGTGTGTGGCGCGCCAGTCGGAGCCGTAATAGCTCTGGTAAGCGGCCATGTCGGAGGGCAGAGGCCGGCGCAGGATCAGCCGTTCGGTTTCGAGACGTTCGGTCATCTGGTGCCTCCCGGCTGCGGGTGGCGGAAGACGTGGCAGTCCGGCGCGTGCGGCGGCCGCGTGGCGGACGCGTCGGGCACGGCACCGAGCCGACGCGCCAGGGCAACTGAACGATCGTTGCCAGCGGCGATGTAGCTGACGGCGGTGGTCCAGCCCATTGGGCCGAAGGTGTGGTCTCGCACGGCACAGGCAGCCTCGAAAGCGATGCCCTTGCCTTCGTAGCCCTCGTAGACCGTCCAGCCGATCTCGGGCTCGGGCCACGTGCCCGGATACCACAGGCCGGCATGGCCCGCGGGGGCGTCGGAGCCCTTGAGGGTGATCGTCCACATGCCAAAGCCCTGCATCGTCCAGTGGCCGATCATCGCCGCGAAGGCGCGCCACGCGTGGCGCTCTTCGAGCGGCCCGCCGGTGAAGCGGGAGCGTTCGGTGGCGAGGAAGGCGCGGTAGGCCGGGTAGTCCGCCGGGCAGGGCGCGCGGAGCAGGAGGCGGTCGGTCTCCAGCACCGGCACGTCGATCACGATTCGTGTCATGCCGAACCTCCGGGGTGGGGGTGGCGAAAGACCAGGTCCTCCGGGTCCGGGCGGGCGGCGGCCTCGTCGCGGGTGGCGCCAAGGCGTTCGGCCAGACGGACGGAGGGGGCGTTCTCGGGCGAGACGTAGCTGACGAGCGTTCGAAGACCACGCGGGCCGAAGGCCCAGTCGCGCGCGGCGGAGGCGGCCTCGGCGGCGTAGCCCTGGCCCTCGTGTTCGTCGTACAGCATCCATCCCAGCTCGAACTCGGGAAAGAAGTCGGGCTTGTTGCAGCCGACCTGACCCAGAATGGCGCCATCGGCGCGGCGTTCGACCGTCCAGCCGCCGGAATTGGTGAGCGACCAGCTTCCGGAATCGGCGGCGAACCACAGCCACGCCTGCTTGCGCGTGAAGGGGCCGCCCATGTGGACGGCGCGGTCGGTGGCCATCATGGCGGCAAAGGGCTCGAAATCCTCGACGCGCTGCGCGCGGAGGGTCAGCCGGTCGGTCGTGAGGGTGGGGGCGTCAGGCATCGCGTGCCTCCGCTGCAGTGTGCACGGGTTCCCTGCGCGGCAAAAGCAGCCAGTGGCCGGCAACCTCCGTCGGCGCCAGGCGTGAAGCTCTGCGCGCAGCCGGTGCGGCTGGGATATGCTGCTTTCCGAGGATCACGCCGCGCGCCGCCAGCCACCCGAGCGGGCGGGTACGGGGTGCCGGAACACGAGCGCTTCGGTCCCGTCATCGCAAAACGGGTCGCCGATGGCGCCGCAACTCCGGGCGAGCGCGGCGCTGCGACGGTCTTCGGCGTCCACCAGGCTCACGATCTCGCGCCAGCCAAGACCGCGCGCGGCGAAGTCACGCGCCGCATGGACGGCCTCCGGGGCGAGCGTGTCGGCATCGGCGGTGTCCCAGAAGAGCCATCCCAGTTCGGGCTCCTGCCAGCCGGTCGCGTGCCACGGACCGGCGAGGCCGAGCGGCTCGTCGCAGCCCTTGGCCAACACGGCGAAAAGGCCCGTGCCGCAAAGGTCCCACTGGCAGACGATCGGCACGGTCTGTGCCAACGCCCGAGGGCCGCACAGCGGGGCTGTAGAGAGGCGAGGCGCCCCTGCCCGAAGGCGCGCGAGGAGGCTACCGATATCCGACTGGGTCGGACGGCGCAGGAACAGGCGGGTGGTTTCGAGGACGGGTGCGCGCATGGATCTACTTCTTCTTTCCGAAGCCGGAGAGGCCGGGGGGAAGGGCCATGCCGCCCCCCATGCCGGGGAAGCCGCCGGGCGCGCCGCCGCCGGGCATCCGCCCAAGCGCCTTTGCGGCCTTTTCCACGTCGGCCGGGTTCATGTCCGCCATCTCCTTGGGCATCCCGCCCTTGCCGAACATTCCGGACATCGCCTGCTTCAACAGGCCTTTCTTGCCCATCTTCTTCATCATGTCGGCCATCTGGCGGTGCATCTTCAGAAGCTTGTTGAGGTCCGACACCTCCAGCCCCGCTCCGGCGGCGATCCGCTTCTTGCGGGAGGCCTGAAGGACCTGCGGTGCGGCGCGTTCCTTCTTGGTCATGGAATTGATAAGGGCGATCTGGTGCTTAAGGATCTTGTCGTCGAAGCCCGCCTCGGCGACCTGGGCCTTCATCTTGCCCATGCCGGGCATCATGCCCATTACGCCTTCCATGCCGCCCATCTTGATCATCTGCTCAAGCTGGGCCCGCAGGTCGTTCATGGAGAACTGGCCTTTCTGGAAGCGCTTCATCATGCGCTCGGCCTGTTCGATCTCTAGCGTTTCCTGCGCCTTCTCGACGAGGGAGACGATGTCGCCCATGCCCAGAATTCGGCCTGCGATACGCTCGGGGTGGAACTCCTCCAGCGCGTCCATCTTCTCGCCGAGGCCCACGAACTTGATCGGCTGGCCGGTGACATAGCGCATGGACAGCGCCGCACCGCCACGGCCGTCGCCGTCCATCCGGGTCAGCACCACGCCGGAGATGCCAATGCGGCTGTCGAAGTTTTCCGCCGTGTGCACCGCGTCCTGGCCGGTCAGGCCGTCGACCACCAGCAGTGTCTCGCGGGGTTTGGTTACATCGCGGACGGACTCGACTTCGGCCATCAGTGCGTCGTCGATGGAGAGCCGTCCAGCGGTGTCGAGCATGTAGACGTCATACCCGCCGAGCGTGGCCTGCTGCTTCGCCCGCTGTGCGATCTGGACTGGGGTCTGGCCCTTGACGATGGGAAGAGTGTCGACGCCGACCTGCGTGCCGAGGATGGCGAGTTGCTCCATAGCGGCGGGGCGGTTGACGTCAAGCGAGGCCATGAGAACTCGCTTGCCGTTCTTCTCCTTGAGCCGCTTGGCAAGCTTGGCTGTCGTCGTCGTCTTGCCGGAGCCCTGCAGGCCTACCATCAGGATCGGCGCGGGCGGGCTGTCCACCTTCAGTTCGCCGGGGGTCTCGTTGTCGCCGGCAAGGAAATTCACCAGCTCGTCGTGGACAATCTTGACGACCTGCTGGCCGGGGGTCACCGACTTCGTCACTGCCTGGCCGGTCGCCTTGCTCTCGACGGCCTTGATGAAGGAGCGGGCCACTGGCAGCGAGACGTCCGCCTCAAGCAGGGCCACGCGAACCTCGCGCAGTGCCGTGCGAACGTCGTCCTCGGACAGCGCGCCCTGCTTGGTCAGGCGGTCAAAGACGCCGGAGAGGCGCTCTGATAGATTCTCGAACATGCCCCGGCCCTCCTTCGGCCCTTGATTTCCGCGTCTGGCCCTCATGTAAGGAGCCGGTTCCCAAACCACAAACGCACCAGTGGGCGCGACGCGCTGACTGGTGGCGATCCCCCACGGAAGGGGGACCGGAAGCTTGCACTCCCGGGTGTGTGGGCCGGTCGGTACGCGTCGGTGCGTTTTGAGTCAAGTCCGTTCCGACAAGAGCTTAGCGTGTCTGTGGATATGTGGCAGCCGGAGACGAGGTTACACCCCGCGAATCAAGGGTTGGCACATTCCCGGCGTGCGTGGGGCGGCTTTCTGGCCCTCACGGTCTGACGGAAACAATTCACCCTTACCCGCGGTGACTGTGCGCACAAGCAGCGAACGGCCTGCCGATTTGTTCAGGGTGAATTGGCAATCCCGGTTCGACATAATTAGAGAATGTGTTGGATGCCCGTAATTGGTATTGGGTGTCTCGTTTTTGGTAGATGAGGTTTAGTATGTGCGTTGTGAAGAGCCTTGAGAAATCCGTTCAGGCGTTTGAAGTCGTGCCTACCGGGGCACGGATTTTCGCCATGAAAAGTGATTTCAAAGGTCCCGGCGGCACCTGGCGAGGTGGTCTCTGGTACGTCGGATTTAAGAGAATTCGAGCCGTTTTGATCCCTGATGATGGGGGGCGTCCCGTCGCTCTGACAGGCGAATGGACGCGGTCGCAGCCGGCGACGGCGATGGCTGAGACGTTTGCTCGTATGGCCGCGGGGGTCGAGCTCGAGGAAGTTTGACGGGGGCGACCCCGATACATTCGGGACAGTCGCGCGAGGTGCACTGGCGTGCTAGCCTCCGATCAATCGGGGTAACTGTCGCCGGGGTCACATCATGACATCCTTTTCTTGCGGAATTGCGGTCGGCCTGGCCCTGCTGGCCGCACCTGTGCAGGCTGCTTCCCCAAGCTTCGACTGCGCCAAGGCCGGTACCGCGACGGAACACGCCATCTGCGCTTCCGATGTGCTCGCCGGTCTGGACCGGCACCTGGCGGAGGCCTACCGAGCGGCGCGGGCCGGTGCGGGCGAGACCGGTGTGGCGCAGATCCGGGCCGATCAGGTCGCCTGGATTGCGCGGCGCGATGCCTGCGGGGGCGACGCGGGATGCATCGAAGACCGAATGGAGGCGCGCCTGCGGCAACTGCAGTCGCTGCTTGCGAACGGCTTGGCGGACAGTGGACTGTCGGGCGCCTATTGCGCGGGCGCGGACCTTCTGCTCGTCGAAGATGACGGCGGATCGGTCGAATTCAGCATCTCGAGCTTCCAGGGTGGCGGGCATAGTTGCGGAACTGGGCGGGTGCGGGCCACGCAGTCCGGTCCCGAATACGTTGGGCAAGCGGACGGGTGCAGCTTTCGCCTCACGGTTGCGGATGATCGCATTGTCTTCACATCAGGCGGGGAACCGGAGTGCCGGCAGTTCTGCGGTGCGCGCGCGTCGTTCGGTACCCATATCTTCCCGTTCTCCACACGTCGCTCAGCGCCCCCAGAATGGACGACGGCCGGGGAATCAGGAGGCTGCTAGCTCCGAAATCCGAGGCCAGCTGAGGACGTTTCGGACGTCGCAGGCGGCGCCTGCAGCCGGAGATCAGGATACGTGGCCATATCCAGCCGTAGCTGACACCAGCGTTGCGGACGATCGCCGCCCCGTAAACCGTCAGAGCAAAGTGGCTCAGGGGTCAGTGGAGAGGGGCATTTCTTCTCTGCGCGGGCTCGACGGATTGGGCCACCCTACGGTCGCGCGGCGTCCGCTGGCGCGCGCTCATCAATGCGACGGTCGCGCCGGCGAGGATATAAATCACCGTCAGGGTATAAAAGCTGAGGGGAAGTAGGATCAGGGTGGCCGCGGAGAGAACGACAACTGCGGCGGCAATCATTAGGATACGCTTCATAACACTCCAGACTCAGGCATGCCGAGTGCGGCGAGCGCACACAGGCGGGCTTCGGTTTCACTGATGTACCAATCGTTCACGGAGACGATGCGGAGCGCGGCGAAATCTTCGCGCATGGCAGTCTGCAAGGCGGTTGAGGAGCGGCTCTCCGGCAGGCCTTCCCTCAGCCGCGTCGGGTTGCGGGGCAAAACGCCGTGCGCCAGCAGCCAACGGCCGATCTCTGCGGCGGCCCCGGATGGCGCGTCCGCGCGCAGGGGGCCGGCGGCGCTCAAAACGGTGGCGGCGGCACAAGCGGAGAGGACGTCACGGCGTTTCATACGAATTTCCTCATCACGCGTGGACCTTCTTGAGATGATCGGCCAAGCGGATCGAGAAGGCGACGATCGAGAATGTCGGCTGCGCGTAGCTGCTGGTCGAGAAAACGGAGCTGCCGGCGATGTAGAGGTTCGACATGCCGTGCACGCGGCAATTCTTGTCGACGACGCCCTTCCGCGGCGACTCCGACATCCGGGTCGTGCTGCAGGCGTGCTTGCCCTCGCCGAGGTAGCTGTGGCCCTCCCAATACCCGATGGTGGGCCATTCATAGTCTTCCCGCAGAACGTCGGTCCAAACCCGGCCATAGCCCAGGCGGCCGATTTCACCGATGAGCAGGCTGACGGCACGCCTGACGGTGTGCATGTCCTGTTCGGTCATCGTCACGTCGAGACCGACTTTGCGTTGACCGAAGCTGTCGCGGTCCTCCACGAGCTTCACCCGGCTGTCGGCGTTGGGACTCGACTCGAAGTTGAGCCACGGCGCGATCCAGTCTCGCTCGAACAGGTGCTTGCCTCCGCTGACGCGCGTGAAGATAGCGTCTGCCGCGTCGTCGAGATCGGTGAAGATGTTCACCACTTCCGACGAGAGGTAGGACGGAAGCTCACCATGCCGCAGGGAGCGGGCCAATGTCTCCGTCGACACCCGCCCTGGGCCAATGCTCGTCTGCATAAGGTGAAACATGAACCCGCCCACCTGTTCGCGACGGCGCAGTTCGTCCGATGCTCCGGCCACGGCCCAGAACCCGCCAGTGTCGAAGTAGGTGTAGTCGCTGTAGAATCGGAGTTGCTCTTCGGGGATGTTCGGCCAGAGCCAAAGCGCCGGGCGGATGCTGAAATGGTCCGCGAAGTACCGGCCGACCTGGTCGTACTGGTTCCCGAGACCGGTCTGGGCGACGCTATCGGAGAGCAGCAGGAGCCTGGGAATCTCGATGCCACCCTGGGCCAACACGTAGGATTTTGCGCGCACGCGGAAATTCGGACCGTCGAGGCTCGACACGCGCAGCGCTGTAACGTCGGCGGCATTTTCGGTCGTTTCGATCTCCAGCACATTGGCGTGCAGCATCACCGTCAGGTTTGTCGCGGCCGCGAGCGCGTCTTCATAGACATAGCCGAATGCCGTGGGCGGGCTGGGGCAGGAAACGACGTTTTCGAAGATGCCCTCGGTCCACTGGATCGGCTTGCCGCCGAGCTTCTTCATCCAGTAGTCGAAATCGAACGGACGGTCTTCCTGGATCTCCACATAGGGCGCCGCGAGATCATAGTACGGCAGGATCTCGTCGTACGTGATCGGCCAGACCGTTTCCGGCATCCAGTCGCGTTTTTCGAAGTCGACCGGCGTGAGGCGCATGCAGTTGCCGGCCCAGTGGTTGCTGGCACCGCCGAGGAAGCGCAGGCGCGAATCCACCAGCGGGGGGTAGGGGTCGCCGAGTATGGGACCGTCGTTGAGTTCCTGGATCTCGTCGTCGTAATCCCGGCCGCCGCTTTCCAGCAGAAGAATCTTCAGGCTTGACGATTTCGCGAGTTCCAATGCGGCAGTGATGCCTGCTGGTCCTGCACCCACGATACAGATGGCGGCCTCGAGCAGGGCGCCATCTTCCAAGTCTCTCGCATCAGAAATCATTGCCTGTATCACCGAAGGCACGGGCACAGATCATGCGATCCGGGACGACCCGCCGCCACGACTTGTCTCCACTGCTCTTGCCCCGATTGGAGCATCCGCGAATTGAACACCTGCGGCAAGGGCTTTCGGGGCAATAAAGCTCCCAGTTTTGGAAACAATGTTAGGAGCGGCGCCCCCCGCTTAAAAATGGTGCGGGGTGCGGGATCGGAGCGGATTGTCGGGCAACGCGCGTCGGGCTGTTGGCTAGTCGTCCGAACAAAAAAGCGGCGCCCTGCGGCGCCGCCTTTCGCGGGAGGAACGTATTGGTAGTGGATCAGGCCGCGAGCGTCGCAACCTGTTCTTGAGCCGCCTTCATGGTGCCCTCGGGGTCGAACGCGAGACGGTCGGCCTTCACCAATTCGATATCGGTGATCCCGATGAAGCCCAGCACGTGGCGCAGGTAGGGCGTGGCGAAATCGATCTCGGATCCCGCCTCGGTGCCACCGGAGGCCATAGCGATGATCGCGCGTTTGCCTTTCAGCAGGCCCTCGGGACCGGCCTCGGAATAGCGGAACGTCTCACCGGCCCGCGCGACGAGGTCGATCCAGGCCTTCAGGCCGGAGGGCACGGCAAAGTTGTAGACGGGCAGGCCGATGACGATGGTGTCCGCGGCCCGCAGTTCTTCGATCAGCGCGTCGGACAGGGCGATCATGTCGCGTTGGGTGTCGCTCAGCGTGTCCTGCGCGCTGCCCTTCGTGACGGTGACGAAGCCCTCATTGATGTGCGGCAGAGGGGCTGCGGCCAAGTCGCGGGTGGTGACGCTCGCCTCAGGAAACCGGGCCACAATGGCGTCGGTCAGGGTCCGGCTCACGGAGTTCGCGCGGCGTGCAGAGGTGTCGATGCGGAGAATGGTGTTCGTGGTCATGTCGAAAGCTCCTCTCGGGGCATATGGCTGTGGTTGTTCCTTGCCCGACAATTTGCGCTCTTCGTATTTGCAATCAATCTTGAGGAATTGCGTCCTTACTGTGCGAATTTGCGCAGTCGCGACGTGGAACATGCTGGACCGCACGTTCGGGTCAGGTGCTCGCGGCCCTGCGGCCGTGGTTGCCACCGAGGACGTCGCCAGATTCACGGCGGGCAGAGCGGCTCGCAAATGTGGATTCGCGTTGTCTGCACAGCGTGTAGTGGAGGCCGTTCGTACCAATGGGCGGGCCGACTATGGCGCCCCGCCCCTGCGCGACTCTGCCTAATTGCTGGCCTTCTGGCATGTCGGCGTGCCGTCCGCGCCGCCCGGCGTGCACAGCAGGACATCGCCCGTCCTGCCATCGACCACCCAGAGCGCGCCGTCGCCAGTGACGAAAGCTTGGAAGGGCGCAGCCATGCCGTCTTGCCCCATCCCGGCGTGACCCATTCCGTTCTGGCCCCTGCCGTGTCGGCCCATTGCGCCATGACCCATCCGGCTGCCGTCATCATCCATCATGCCGTGCTGCATCCGGCCTTGGCCTTTGCCGTACCCATCGCGATCGCAGCCGTACCCACGGGATTGGCGCTGCCCCATGCCGCGGCCTTGTCCCATCATCTGACTGGGCGCCTGATCCATGCCCCAGCCCTGACTCTGGCCGCCCCGACCCTGTCCTGGGCCTTGGGCCATACCGGTCCCCGGCGCGGCGCGGCGCGCGCCCGGGCCGAAATCGGACTCCGTGAGCGCCCCGTCGGCATCGGCGTCCATCGCTTGCAGCCAAGCTTCGGCGGCAGCAAGGTACTCGTCCTGGCTCAGGCTGCCGTCGCCGTCGGCGTCCATCGTCTCGAACCGGAGGGCCCTCCGGCCCTGCGGGTTACGCATGCCGCGCCCGTCGGGACGTTGCATTCCGCTCTGGCGCGCCGCCGCGAGGGCATCGAACTCCTCCCGGCTCAAGGTGCCATCCTCATCGTCGTCGAAGCTCAGGAAAGCGTCTCCGCGGCGGGCTTGCAGCTCTTCGAGCGTTACCTTGCCGTCGCCGTCCTCGTCCCAGATGCTCAGGAAATTCTGACCCGGCGACGGTTGTGAGGGCGCGGCCTGCTGGGCCATCGCCGGGGCCGCAATAAAGGCGGCGAGGGCGAGGCCGGAAATGAAACTGCGTGTCATGGGAGTATGTCCTTGTCCATGTCTGCGATGTTCTACCAACGCGGCAGGATGCACATTCCGTCGCCCTCCTGCCCAAAAACCGCGATGAGGGTGCGCACGCCCCAACAATCCTGGGAGTGGCCGGAAAAAGAGTCTTTGATCTCCCCGCATTTTCTGTTCACCTGCGCACAGCGAATTCCCTTTCTGGCGAGGCGGGTTGAACTTTATGACAGTCGAAGCGTGGGATGAGATTCGGACGTCCTACTTCGTGGCCAAGCTGGGGACCGTCTCCGGCGCGGCAGAGGCCCTTGGCGTGCATCACGCAACCGTCATTCGCCACGTCGATGCTCTGGAGGCGCGGCTCGGCACAAAGTTGTTCCAGAGGCATGCCCGGGGCTACACTCCGACCGAGGCGGGGCTGGATCTGTTGCAAGTCGCGGGCACCACGGACGATCAGTTCACGCAACTTGTGGGCCGGATTCGTGGGCGGGGCTCAGATGTGGCGGGCGAGGTGATCGTGACCTCTCTGCCCTCGCTCTCCGCCCGCCTTGCGCCGCTGCTGGTGGAGTTCATGGAAATCCATCCCGATATCAGGGTTCGCTTCTTGACCGATAACCGCCTTTTCAAACTTGAATATGGCGAGGCGCACGTGGCCATCCGGGCGGGGATGCGTCCCGATCAACCCGACAACGTGGTGCAACCCCTCGCGGTCGAGCGTCAGACGCTTTATGCCGCGCGCCGATACATCGAACGGTACGGACCACTGATCGACGGCGAGTGGGAGGCGCATCGCTACGTGGCACCGGATGAAATGAGCCCCAGGGCGCCCTTTCTTCGGTGGATGCTTGAGACCATTCCTGCGGATCGGATCTTCTATCGCGCATCGCAGTTCCGGTCCGTGATCGATGCGATCCGGGCTGGCGCAGGAATCGGCTTCATGGCGGTGGGCGACGGGCACGCCGACGAGAATCTCGTCGAAATGCTGCCGCCCCGCGAGGAATGGCACTCGAACCTTTGGCTCGTGACGCACGTGGACCTGCATCGCACGGCAAAGGTCCAGACGCTCGTGGCATTTCTGAAGCAGAAGGCGGCGGACCTGGCGTGAACGCAAGCCGTGTCAGGATTCCGGGGCAGGGCCGTCGCGGCCATGCGGCGATGCTGCTGTTCTCCGCATTGGTGGCGGGGTCGTTTTCGCTTGGCGCCCTGTCGGCCGGCCTGATCGCGCCGGCCGCGCTGAACGCCGTTCGGTTCCTGATCGCTGCAGTGATCATCGGCGTGGCCTCGGCGGCGGTGACGGGACTTCCGCGCGCCGCACTTGCCGCGCCTTGGCGGTACTTTGTGCTCGGCGGGCTCTTCGCAATTTACTTCGTGACCATGTTCGAGGGCTTGAAAACCGCGCCGCCCGTGTCCGCCGCGGCGGTTTTCACCCTGACGCCACTGATGGCGGCGGGCTTTGGCTGGCTGCTGGAACGTCAGCGGATGACGGGGCGGATCGCGGTTGCGCTGGCCATCGGTGCGGCAGGGGCGCTGTGGGTCATTTTTCGTGCAGACCTTGCGGCGCTGCTGACCTTCGAGATCGGGCGCGGAGAGGCCATTTTCTTCTGGGGCTGCGTGGCGCATGCAGCCTATGCGCCCATGGTGCCAAGGCTCAACCGGGGGGAATCGCCGCTTGTTTTCACCTTCGGGATGCTCGTCGCGGCGACCCTGATCCTGTTTGCCTACGGCTGGCGGGACATATCAGCGACCGACTGGGCCGCGCTTCCCGCAATTGTGTGGATTACGCTCGCATATGTGTCGGTCGTTGCCTCGGCGGTCACGTTTGTCCTCGTGCAATACGCCGCGATGCGTCTGCCGGCGGCGAAGGTCATGGCCTATACCTATCTTGTTCCGACCTGGGTCATCGGCTGGGAAGTGGCGCTTGGCCAGCCGGCACCGCCCGTTCTCGTGGCGGCGGGGGCGGGGCTGACGGTTCTGGCTCTTGTTCTCTTGCTCGAGGGCGACTGAGCATCGCCGGGCGCCGCGTATTTCCAATAATTCTTGACGATCTTTCGTCTGAAAAATTGCGGCCTCCGCGGTCGTCGCAAGAAGCTACTCTGCCCGCTGCTGTAAGGCCGCCAGTTCCTGTGCAAGGAATCGCTCGAATGCGTCGAGATTGACGGGTTCGAACTGCCCGAAGCCCTGCATCCAGACAGATGCGTCCCTGAGAGCATGGGGTTCGAGCTTGCACCACTTCACGCGACCACGTTTTTCCTGGCTGATGAGGCCGGCGCGGGTGAGGATGGTGAGATGTTTGGAGATCGCCGCTAGGGACATGTCGAAAGGCGAGGCGACATCCGTTACCGCCATGTCGTCTTCGAGCAGCATGGTCAGGATCCGTCGGCGAGTCGGGTCCGAAAGGGCTGCGAAGATCTGGTCGAGCGAGGGCTGCATGAAAAGAGCCTACGACGACCGGTTCCCGTGGGAAAGGGAGGGTGGCGCGCAGCCCCGCAGGGCCGCGCGCCGGAATTCTGACGTCAGGCCGCCGTCTGGGCCTTGCCACCGACCTTGCCGGACCGGAACAGGCCGGCCAGACCGCGCCACGCCGCACGAGCGTTGTCGGCGATGAACTCGGCGCGGAGCCGCGCGGCTTCTCTCTCGATCTGCTGAATGTCGATACGGTCGGCGCTCTGGAGGTGAACGCCAGCGATGTACTGCTGAGGATAGTCTTTCATGTTATCAGTCCTTTCGCGTTTCCTTCCCTGCTCACGAACCTAGGCCGTTACCGCTAACCCTTCCACCCTTCAGCCCCGCATTGCCGCATTGCAGAAACGACATGCCGCAGTCCGGGTGCGCCGAAAGACCGTGCAAACCCCTCGGCATTCGGCCCCCGAATTGCGCGTCTTTCGGTGCATACGATCGAGGCAGCCGAAAAGGGCGGTTCTCACGCTGACCGGTCTCAGGGGAATGGTGTCAGCCGATATCCGGCCGGGGCTGTCCGAAGGGCCAACCGCCAGAGAAGTCCAGCACCGCGCCGGTAAGAAACCGCGTCCTGAGGCTGGCTAGAAACAGGATCACCTCGCCGATCTCCTCAGGAGCAGCCAGGCGGCCGGCGGGGACGCTGTTCCGGACGTGCGCGCGGCCTGCCTCGGTCTGCTCGAAAACGGCCTTGGGATAGTAGGCCTCGCTATAAAGGAAGTTCGGCGCAACAGCGTTGACGGCGATGCCGTGCGACGCAAGGTCGACAGCGAGCGATTTGACTAGGGCATTTGCCGCCGCGCGTGCGGCATCGGGAAAGGCGCCGCCGGACAGCGGAAGGCGGGTGCGGTTCGAGGTGACCATGACGATGTTTGCCCTCTCCTGCCGTGTCAGGATCGGAAGCGCCTGCTGGATCAAGGCGAAGGGCGCCCGGGCCAGAGCCCGGTAGTTGGCATCGAACTCCGTCAGATCCGCGCAGTCGGGTAACGCGCTCGGGGCAGGGTAGTGGTCGTTGCTCACAATGGCGTCGAGCAGCGACTCGCGCGCCGCAACATGACCAATAACCTCGGTCGGATCGTCCGAGGTCACCGCTTCGAGGGCGGCGCGGCCCTGGGCGAACGCGTCCCATGCCTCGGCGTCGGAGAACGACAGGTCCTGCGCGTACACACGAAACCCGCCTGCCAGTAGGCCGGTGACGGCGCCGGGGCCGGCAAAGCCGCTAGCATTCGTAACCAGTGCAACGCGTTTGCGGTCGGGATTCATTGAGTGCTCCGCTTATCAGGCGTCCTGCGTGAGAGGCCGCTCGATTATCCTAGCCGCACGGGCCGTTTAAGGTCGAGTTGCGCCAGCGCCTCTCCCCTGCAGGCGCTTCGGAGCATGGTTGCGGGGCCGTTCGGACCAAGGATCGTCAACCGGTTGGTTGAATTTGAGATTTGTAGCCGGCCTGCGCTGCAACGCAGAAACCTTGGCGGCGGTGATAAATTTTTCTATTTAAAAACAATATCTTAAGACAGTATACAATTGCACAGGAAGAGATTGACTCTGGCCCCTCCTATTGCCTAGTGTCCGCATCAATTGTCGGAGGGCGGCTGCCGTGGCGGAGGACAGCGACAGCGAGCGGCTGCGGCGGCTCGAGGAGCGGATCGCGGCGGCTCGGGGTGAGGAAGCGACCGGCTCACCGGCGGCGGACAAATACAACCAGGCGAACGTCGCCTGGCGGATGGTGACAGAGCTGGTGGCCGGCATCGTGATCGGCCTCGGCATAGGATTGGGGCTGGACGCGCTATTAGGCACGAAGCCCTTCCTGCTGGTGCTGTTCATACTGCTGGGGCTGGTCGCGGGCATCAAGACGATGATGCGGACCGCGAACGAGATCCAGAAATCCGGGGCGACGGGCGCCGGGGAAGACATTCAAGCGGCGGATGCCGCGGACGAGAAGCAGGCGGCTGGCGCCGCACGGGACGAGAGGGACTGAAACGTGGCAGAGGAAGCGCACGGCGGCGGCATCCAGATTCACCCGATGGATCAGTTCGTGGTCAAACCCCTGTTCGGGGGCGACACGGTTCATTGGTACACGCCCACGAACGTCACGTTGTGGATGGCAATCACGGTGCTGGTGATCACGCTGTTGCTGGTCGTCGGCTCTCGGGGTCGGGCCATCATCCCGACGCGCGGGCAGTCGCTGGCCGAACTGGCCTACGGCTTCGTCTACAAGATGGTGGAGGACGTCGCCGGACGGGACGGCCTGAAGTACTTCCCGTACATCCTCACGCTCTTCATGTTCATCGTCTTCTCCAATCTGTTGGGCCTCCTTCCGATGGCCTTCACCACCACGTCCCATATCGCGGTAACGGCGGTGCTGGCGCTGGCGGTGTTCGTCACGGTCACGGCAATTGGTTTCATCAAGAACGGCCCGAAATTCCTGGAGCTGTTCTGGGTCAAGAGCGCACCTCTGCCGCTGCGGCCGGTGCTGGCGGTGATCGAGATCATATCCTACTTCGTGCGCCCGGTGAGCCACTCCATCCGACTTGGCGGCAACATGATGGCCGGCCACGCGGTGATGAAGGTGTTCGCGGGCTTCGCCGGCGTAGCCGTGGTGGCGCCGTTCTCCATCCTGGCGTTGGTCGCCATGTACGGGCTGGAGCTGCTGGTCGCCGTCGTGCAGGCCTATGTCTTCACCATCCTGACCTGCGTCTACCTTCGTGACGCACTGCATCCGTCGCACTGACGGGGCAGGTCCGAACCATTCAACGAGCAACATCCACTTCCGATCGCAAGGAGATACGAACATGGAAGGCGATATCGCAAACCTCGGTGCATTCATCGGTGCTGGCCTGGCTGGCCTTGGCTCTGGCCTCTCGGCCCTCGGGGTCGGCAACGTGGCCGGCAACTTCCTGAACGGCGCACTGCGCAATCCGTCGGCTGCCGCCGGCCAGACCGCCACGCTCTTCATCGGCATCGCGTTTGCCGAAGCGCTCGGCATCTTCTCGTTCCTGGTCGCCATCCTGCTGATGTTCGCGGTCTGATCGACCGCTATTGAGATCCTTGCCTCCGTGGGGGCGGGCGAATGCGCCCCGCCCCCACGGTGACCGTCAAGACGCAGGAGGACAGCATGGCGGGCGAAGCCGTCGCACAAGAATCCACGGAACACGCCGCTGAGGCCGCTCACGGGGCTGCGGACGCCGTACACGGTGCCGCGGATGCCGCGCACGGGGCGGTGGACGCCGCGCATGGGGCCGAAGCCCAGGGCATTCCGCAGCTGGACTTCTCGACCTTTCCGAACCAGATCTTCTGGCTGATCGTCACGATCGTCGTGATCTATTTCATTTTGACCAAGGTCGCCCTGCCGCGCATTGCCAGCGTTCTGGCGGAGCGGAAGGGAACGATTACCAACGACATCGCCGCGGCCGAGGAGCTGAAGCTCAAGGCGGTCGAGGCGGAGAAGGCCTACGACAAAGCGCTGGCCGAGGCCCGCTCCGAGGCCCAGAAAATCGCTGCCGAAGCGCGCAAGGCGATCCAGGAGGATCTAGAGGAGGCCACAGCGAAGGCCGACGCCGAGATCGCCGCGAAATCGGCCGAGTCCACGGCACGCATCGCGGAGATCCGCGACAGTGCGATGGCAAGCGTCGAGGCCGTCGCCAAGGAGACCGCGGTGGAAATCGTGGCTGCCTTCGGCCGTTCCGCCGATGCGGACACTGTCGCGAATGCGGTCGATGCGCAGATGAAAGGGGGCGCCTGATGTCGAGGCTATTGCTCACCGCCGCCGGTGCCGCGCTTGCGGCCGGACCGGCGCTCGCCGCCACCGGGCCGTTCTTCAGCCTTGGTAATACGAACTTCGTGGTATTGATCGCCTTCCTCGTCTTCGTCGCGATCCTGCTTTACTTCAAGGTTCCGGCGACTCTGACGGGCATGCTCGACAAGCGCGCCGAGACCATCCGCTCCGATCTGGACGAGGCCCGCGCGCTGCGCGAAGAAGCCCAGACCGTTCTGGCGGAGTTCGAACGCAAGCAGAAAGACGTCGCTGAGCAGGCAGAACTGATCGTTGAGCAGGCCAAGCGGGACGCAGAAGCGGCCGCTGAGCAGGCCAAGGCGGATCTCGCCGCGTCGATCGAACGGCGCATTCAGGCAGCGGAAGACCAGATCGCCTCCGCCGAAGCCAACGCCGTCGCGGAAGTGAAGAACAAGGCAGTCAACGTTGCAATCGCGGCTGCCGCCGACGTGATCGCCAAAAACATGAGCGATCAGGACGCGTCGCAGATGATCGACGAAAGCATCAAGACCGTCGACGCCAAGCTGCACTGATCCTGCCGAGCGGGCCGTAAGACACCGCCCGAGAGTGGACGGATCAAGATTTGAGACGGCCCGCCGTGGGAGACGCGGCGGGCCTTTTCCATTTTCGGACGAGCACGTCGCGCCGGTCGCAGGTCAGGTGCCTTGCACGACGTTCAGAATTTCCTGCCATTCCTCTTCCGCGCTGCCCGGGTGGCGGGATCGGCTTGCGCGACGATACCAGTAATCCGCGTTCCCATCGTCCCCTTCGATCCGATGCACCAGCGCGTGCAGCCAGTCGAACAGCGGCTGGCCCTCATGCCGCTGGCAGATCTGGTGCGCCGCATCCAACTCTCTGCCGCGCCGGAATGCACCTGCCTTGAGAAGATCGAGGGCCTCTCGAATGTCGCTGTGGGTCATGGGCCTTGCCTGTGAACTAGGGTTGCCCCGGGCACGGACGCCTGAGGCGTGGATACTCCGTAGCAGGCCATAGGACACGGCCCGCGCAGCACTTGGATCTACATCATCTTGAAGACCGACGGATCGGGGCCGGTGCGTTGCCCGGTGTCCAGGCTGGCGATAGCCTCCATCTCGGCGTCGGACAGATCGAAGTCGAAAACATCCAGGTTCTCCGCCTGACGGGCGGGCTTGACGGACCGGGGAATGGGCGCGTTGCCGGACTGGATGTGCCATCGCAGGATGACCTGCGGCGGGCTCTTGCCCGTGCGTGCCGCTGCGGCCGTGATCGGTTCGGCATCAAAGGAGCGGCCACCACCGAGGGGCGTCCACGCCTGGGTGACGATGTCGTGTCTCGCGTTGACCGCGCGCAGCTCCGGTTGCTGGAGCTTGGGGCTCACCTCGATCTGGTTCAGGACCGGCACGACGCCCGTTTCCGCGATGATCCGCTCCAGATGATCGGCGTTGAAATTGGACACGCCGATGGACCGCACCAGCCCCTCGTTTTGCAAATCGATCAGGGTCTGCCATGTTTCCACGTAGAGGTCACGGCTCGGCACCGGCCAGTGGATGAGCACCAGATCGAGCCAGTCCACTCCGATCGTCAAAAGACTGCGCTCCACCGAGATCCGCGTCCGCTCCCGACCGTGATCTGAATTCCAGACCTTGGTCGTCAGAAAGACCTCCTCGCGCGGAAGGCCGGAACTGTGCAGCCCCTCGCCCATCCCGGCCTCGTTGCCGTAGAGATGGGCGCCGTCGATCAGGCGATAGCCTGCGTGCAGCGCGCTGCGGACGGCCTCGCCGGCGCTGTCAGCAGGCACCTGCCACATGCCGAACCCGATCTGGGGAAGGGCGTGGCCGTCGTTCAGGGTGATGGTGGGCGTGGCGGTCATATCGTTCTCCTGCGTATGCCCAAGCGGGCGGGGGAGGGGTGCCAGCGCCATGAGGCGCGGCACCGCGCCCTCGGCTATTCCTCCCGCGACAAGCAGTATCGGAGAACCTGAGGCGCTGCAAAGGGCTGCCACCGGCGGCTGGACGCAGGCGGCGGGCTGGGGTAACCGGCTGTGCGAACAGAGGAGGCGCCGAGCATGGCAGCACACGGACCCGCCCGGAAGATGACCGCCCGCCCTGGCGGGCCGCTCACGGGCACGGCCCAGGTCCCGGGCGACAAGTCGATCTCGCACAGGTCCCTGATCCTCGGCGCGATGGCGGTCGGCGAGACGCGTGTCTCCGGCCTGCTCGAAGGGCAGGACGTGCTGGACACCGCCAAGGCGATGGCCGCCCTCGGGGCAGAGGTGACGCGGCTGGACGATGGCGCGTGGTCCGTGCATGGCGTGGGTGTCGGCGGCTTTGCCGAGCCGGAGGACGTGATCGACTGCGGCAACTCCGGTACCGGCGTGCGGCTCATTATGGGGGCGGTGGCGACCTCTCCCATCGCCGTGACCTTCACCGGCGACGCCTCGCTCCGGTCGCGGCCCATGGGGCGGGTCACTGACCCCTTGGCGCTCTTTGGCGCGCGGACCGTCGGGCGCGCCGGCGGCCGCCTGCCGTTGACGCTGGTGGGGGCGGAGGCGCCCGTGCCGGTGGATTATGCAACGCCCATGGCCTCGGCCCAGGTGAAATCGGCGGTGCTGCTTGCAGGGCTGAATGCTCCAGGTCAGACGGTCGTCACGGAGCGGACCGGCACGCGCGATCACACCGAGCGGATGCTGCGCGGCTTCGGGGCAGAGGTGGAGACAATTCGCACCGACGACGGCTTCCGCATCACCCTCACCGGTCAGTCGGAGCTTCGCCCGCAGACCATCGCGGTGCCGCGCGATCCATCGTCGGCGGCGTTCCCCGTCTGTGCAGCGCTGATCGTGCCGGGTTCCGACGTTCTGGTCCCGAACATCGGCCTAAACCCCACGCGGGCAGGCCTCTTCGGCACACTGCAGGAAATGGGCGCGGATCTGATCTACGAGAACCTGCGCGAGGAAGGCGGCGAGCCGGTGGCCGACTTGCGGGCGCGGTTCTCGCCGGACATGAAGGGCATCGCCGTGCCGCCGGAACGGGCGGCCTCGATGATTGACGAATACCCAATCTTGTCCGTCGTCGCCGCCTTCGCAGAGGGAGAGACGGTCATGTCCGGCGTCCACGAACTGCGGGTCAAGGAAAGCGACCGGATCGACGCAATGGCCGTGGGCTTGCGGGCTTGTGGCGTGACGGTGGACGAGACGGAGGACAGTTTAACCGTCCACGGCTGCGGCCCCGGCGGGGTGCCGGGCGGAGCCGAAGCTGCGGCACGTCTGGATCACCGGATCGCGATGTCCTTCCTGATCTGCGGCATGGCGGCAAAGTCGCCGGTGAGCGTTGACGATGCCGCGCCGATCTCTACCTCGTTCCCGGACTTCGAACGACTGATGGGCGCACTCGGCGCCACCCTGGAGCGGGAGGACGCCTGAGCCGTGCATCCGGGGCTGTCGCCGGGAGGTATCGTGCTGGTAATCCGCGCCCGGGTTTGATTGAAAGACCGATGAAGCTTGGGAAGCCGGAGAGGGACATGCGGGGGCGTTTGACGTGTCGCTGACAATTGCAATCGATGGCCCGGCGGCGTCGGGCAAGGGCACCGTCGCACGCGCTTTGGCTCAAAGGCTTGGCTATGCGCACCTCGACACGGGGCTGCTCTACCGGGCTGTCGGCCGCAAGACGCTGGAAGGCATGGCGCCACTTGAGGCGGCCCAGTCCCTGAGTGCCAGCGACGTGGCGGATGCGGACGCGCTGCGCGCGCCTGACGTGGCCCGTGCGGCGAGCCGGGTGGCCGCCATGCCTGAGGTGCGCGCCGCGCTGATCGGGTTCCAGCGCGCCTTCGCACAGCGGATGGGAGGGGCAGTGCTCGACGGGCGGGACATTGGAACCGTGATCTGCCCGGACGCGGACGTGAAGCTCTTCGTGACAGCGACGGACGCCGTCCGGGCGGCGCGGCGGCACAAGGAACTTCTCGGCAAGGGGCACGACGTGACTCTCGACGAGGTGACGGCCGACCTTGCCGAACGCGACCGCCGCGACGCGGCCCGCGCGACTGCGCCGCTCGTCCCGGCCAAGGATGCGGTGCTGATAGATACGAGCGCGATGAGCATCGAGACGGCCGTGCGGACCGCGCTGGACGCCATCCGCGCGGTGCAACCCGAGCTCGGTTAGGAGAGAACGATGAAGACCCGCAGGATCGGCCGCGATGGCCCGGACGTGTCGGCTCTCGGGGTCGGTGCGATGTCCTTTTCGGATTTCTACGGCCCGACAGACGAGGCCACCTCGCATGCGATCCTCGAGGCGGCGATGGAGCACGGGGTGAGCCACATCGACACCTCCAACGTCTATGGATCGGGCACGTCGGAGCGCGTGATCGGCAGCTTCCTGGCGGCGCGTGGGTCCGAGGCGCGGGAGTTCTTTCATATCGCGACAAAGGCCGGCATCGCGGCGGGGGCCGGCGGTGGCAGCGGGGAGCGGAGGATCGACAACTCAAAGGCCTACCTTGCGGCGGAACTGGAGGCGAGCCTGAAGCGGCTTGGGGTAGACTGCGTCGACCTCTTTTACGTTCACCGGCGGGAGGCGGAGAGGCCGATCGAGGAGGTGACGGAGAGCCTCGTCGAGCTGGTGCGGGCGGGCAAGACGCGCGCGTTCGGCTTCTCGGAGATCGCACCATCTTCGCTGCGGCGCGCGGCGTCCGTTCATCCGTTGGCGGCGGTGCAGTCCGAGTATTCGCTGTCCACACGGGCGCCAGAACTGGGGCTGGTGCAGGCTTGCGCGGAGCTGGGAACGACCCTCGTGGCCTTCTCACCGGTCGGGCGAGGGCTGCTGACCGATAGGCCTCCGACCGAGGCGGCCGTCGAAAGGGTGCCGTTCCTGGAGGCCAATCCGCGCTTTCAGGAGCCGAATTTCAGCGCGAATATCGCGGCCACGGACGGGTTCCGCCGCTTGGCCGCGGAGATGGGACACCCTGCGGCGGCTTTGGCGATTGCGTGGCTGCTGTCGCGTGGGGACCACGTGCTGCCGATTCCGGGCACCCGCTCGGTCGGCCATTTCGAAGAGCTGGTCCTGGGGGTGCAGATTCCGCTCTCGCCGGAGGATCTGCGGCGGATCGAGGAGGCGCTGCCTGTGGGGTGGGCCCATGGGGACCGCTACAACGTCAGCCAGTGGGTTGGGCCGGAGCGGTACTGCTGAGCCATGTCCCCGGCGTGGGACAGACGTCCGGCGCATATTTTTCAATGACTTGCGGGCGCGGATTCACGGTTCGTTAGGAAAATGGGTGGGACGTCCTCCTGATCTCCGGGGGGGATGCCGTGGCCTCAGGCTGGATTCTGGATGGGGGGCGAGACGCGGTGTGAGCGTCGCGACCCGCCCTGATCCACCGAGACCGGCGCTGGGATGAGCGCGTTCCACCCCCGAGACACCAACGACAAAGCCGTCCGTTTCTCTGCGTGAAGCGGCCCGCGCGGCTTGAGGGAGCATGGGGTGGCGTTTCGGCAGAGGTCGGACGGCGGGGCCAATTGGACTGAGGCGGGATGGCTTGAGGCCGATGACGTTCCCGGCGCTTTGAGACCGAGATTTCAGGATCGAGTTGGTCCGTTCATCGAATCTAAACAGAGCAGCTATAGAGACTCCGAGTGCGAACGGTGGTGGGCGCCCGGTGGCCTTGGTGCTCCCCCATTCGGAAAGGCGGCCACGCTTGCCAATGGCATGACTGGTTGGAAACTGGCGCGGCCCGCTTGTGCCAGGGCGGCGGGGTCGCCTGGCCCTGCTGTGGCGCGTGGGATGCCGGGCCCGCCGGTGTTTGGGGCGGTCCCAGAACAGCGCTTTGGTGCACTGTTGGGGGCGGGCGGCTTTCGGGTTGGTTGCGGGACGGCCACGTCCGGCAGGGACGAGTAAGGGACGAGCGATGGCAGACGGGCAGAAGGACGACTTGACGCTGCGCGACCCGGTGAAGGCGGACGCGGCCGTTCATGCCTCCTAGCCGCCAGAGGCGGAGATCGTTCGGATGTATGGCGGGGTGCTTGGCGACGCGCCGCAGCGAAGCCTGGAGCGATCGCTGGACTGGGTCGATTGGCTGAGAACGCATCCCTTTGCCAAGATTATCGAGGTTCGTGGCCAGCCAGTCGGGCATGTGCGGCTTCATTCTCTGTCTGTCTGCCGAAGATCGCAGGGCGCGGTTGGCTATGGGGCTGTTTTCGAGCGCGTTCCTGGGTACGGGATTCCGGGCGGGGCGCGGGTCGCAGGACGCTGGACCACGCCTTCGGCGCCATGGGGCTGCATCGCGTCGATCTGCGGGTTCTGAGCTTCAACACGCGCGCCATCGCCTGCTATCGGGCGTGCGGGTTCGTGCATGAGGGCACCGAACGGGAGGCGGCTTTCATCGATGGTGAATGGCACGACGACTGGATCATGGGGATTCTGTCGCACGAGCATGCCCGTGCCCCGTCTGACGCGTCCGACCGCAAGGGTTCGGCGGGGTGAGCGACGGCGGCGGGCGCCTGCGTGACGCGGCGTCTTTCTCTTGCCCCAGCGGCGCGATGCGGCTATAGAGCGCGCTGTCACACAAAAGGCGGTCAACGCCGGGAATACGGGCAGGGTCGGGACGGTTTCCGGCCCTGATTGTTTATTCCCGGACGCCTCAGACCAATCCAAAGACCGGCGGAGACAACCGCCCGGCCAGAGAAATCGAAACGTAAGGAAAAACGACTGTATGTCAGCTGATACATCCATGGAGGAATTCGAAGCCCTCCTGCAAGAAAGCTTCGAGATCGACACGCCGTCAGAAGGCAGCGTGGTCAAGGGCCGGGTGATCGCCATCGAGGCGGGCCAGGCCATCGTCGATGTGGGCTACAAGATGGAAGGCCGCGTCGACCTGAAAGAATTCGCAAATCCCGGCGAAGCGCCCGAAATCACCGTCGGTGACGAGGTCGAAGTGTACCTCGACCGCGTCGAGAACGCGCGTGGCGAAGCGGTCATCAGCCGCGACAAGGCCCGCCGCGAGGAAGCCTGGGACCGTCTGGAAAAAGCCTATGCCGACGAGGCGCGCGTCGAGGGCGCGATCTTCGGCCGGGTCAAGGGCGGCTTCACCGTCGACCTGGGCGGCGCCGTGGCGTTCCTGCCGGGCAGCCAGGTGGACGTGCGCCCCGTGCGCGACGCCGGCCCGCTCATGGGCCTGAAGCAGCCGTTCCAGATCCTCAAGATGGATCGCCGCCGTGGCAACATCGTGGTGTCGCGTCGTGCGATCCTCGAAGAGTCGCGTGCCGAACAGCGTGCTGAGGTCATCGCCCGCCTGACCGAGGGTCAAGCCGTCGACGGCGTGGTCAAGAACATCACCGAATACGGCGCCTTCGTCGATCTCGGTGGCGTGGACGGCCTGCTGCACGTGACCGACATGGCCTGGCGCCGCGTCAACCACCCCTCCGAGATCCTGTCGATCGGCGAGACCATCAAGGTCCAGGTCATCAAGATCAACAAGGAGACCCACCGCATCAGCCTGGGCATGAAGCAGCTTCAGGACGATCCGTGGGATACGGTGGAAGCCAAGTTCCCGCTGGAATCGGTGCACACCGGCCGCGTCACCAACATCACCGACTACGGCGCCTTCGTGGAGCTGGAACCGGGGGTCGAGGGGCTGGTCCACGTCTCCGAAATGTCCTGGACGAAGAAGAACGTCCATCCGGGCAAGATCGTTTCGACGTCGCAAGAGGTCGAGGTCATGGTGCTGGAGATCGACACCGCGAAGCGTCGCGTGTCGCTCGGCCTCAAGCAGACCATGCGCAACCCGTGGGACATCTTCGCCGAGACCCATCCGGAAGGCACGGTCGTCGAGGGCGAGGTGAAGAACATTACCGAGTTCGGTCTGTTCATCGGGCTGGACGGCGACATCGACGGCATGGTGCACCTCAGCGACCTGAGCTGGGACATGCGGGGCGAGGAAGCCATCCAGCAGTACCGCAAGGGCGACGTGGTCAAGGCCGTGGTCACCGAGGTGGACGTCGAGAAGGAGCGCATCTCGCTCTCGATCAAGGCGCTGGGTGGCGACAAGTTCGCCGAGGCGACGGGCGGCGTGAAGCGCGGCTCGGTCATCACCGTCGAGGTGACGGCGATCGAGGATGGCGGCATCGAGGTGGAATACGAGGGCATGAAGTCCTTCATCCGCCGCTCCGACCTGTCGCGTGACCGTTCCGAGCAACGCCCCGAGCGGTTCCAGGTGGGCGACCACGTGGACGTGCGCGTGACCAACATCGACAGCAAGACCCGCCGTCTGGGCCTGTCGATCAAGGCGCGCGAGATCGCCGAAGAGCGCGAAGCGGTCGAGCAGTTCGGCTCCTCCGATTCGGGGGCGTCGCTGGGCGACATCCTCGGCGCTGCGCTGAAGGGCGACGAATAAGTCGGCAGCGCAGCCGCGATAAAGTGATCCCGACCCCTGCGGCCCGCGCCGCGGGGGTCTTTTGTTTGCGGCACCACCTGCCGCGAGGGCCGCTGTCGCGGGCCGAATCGCGCCCCGGCGCGGGGCACCTCCGCCGCTCCGGTCGGCGGGCTGCCGCCCACGCTGACCTGGGCCGCACGATTTTCCACAGGATTTCCGGCCTTTAGTCCGAAATTTCGGCCGGTCCAGGCTGCCTTTTCCGTTCCGCGCAACAAAAAATGACGTATAGTTCGTGAAGCGAGAAGAGTGATGTAGCCCGGGCACGGGCGCTGGAGGGGAAGCACATGATCCGATCGGAACTCATTCAAATTCTCGCCGAGGAAAATCCGCATCTGTACCAGCGTGACGTCGAGCGGATCGTGAATACGGTCTTCGAGGAGATCATCGGCGCCATGGCGCGGGGCGACAGGGTGGAACTGCGCGGTTTCGGCGCCTTTTCGGTGAAGAAGAGAGATGCGAGGACGGGGCGCAATCCGCGCACCGGCGAAGCGGTGGACGTGGAAGAGAAACATGTTCCGTTCTTCAAGACCGGGAAGCTGCTGCGCGACCGGCTGAATGGACTGGAAAGCTAAGGAATTCGATCATGCTGCGTATCATTCGCTACCTGATCCTGGCCGTGATCGTGGCCGTGCTGGTCATCGTGTCGATGGCGAACAGGGAGATGGTGGTTCTCACCGCACTGCCGACCGGGCTGGCCGAGGTTGCGGCCTGGAATGCGTCCGTGGAGTTGCCGTTGTTCCTGGTGGCGCTCGGCGGCGTGGCGGTCGGGTTGCTGGTGGGCTTCTTCCTGGAGTGGATGCGCGAGAGCAAACACCGCTCAGAGGTCGCGAAGCGGCAGAAGCAGGTGCGGGCGCTGAACCGCGAAGTGACGCGCCTGAGAGGCGGGCCGAACGACACGTCCGACGAAGTGCTGGCCATCCTCGACCAGTCCGCCGCGCGAAAGGCGAGCTGACGGACAATGCCTGACACCATTCGTGTGAAGATCTGCGGCCTGACCCGGCCGCAGGACGTGCAGGCCGTGGCCGATGCGGGCGCGGCCTATGCCGGCTTCGTCTTCTTTCCGAAATCGCCGCGCCATCTGGAACCGGAGGCGGCCCGCGCGCTGGCGCTGGAGGTGCCGCCGGGCCTGGCCAAGGTGGCGCTGACGGTGAATGCCGAGGACGCGCTGCTGGAGCGAATTCTGGAAACGGTCCCAATCGACATGCTGCAACTCCACGGGAGTGAGAGCCCGGAGCGGGTGGCGGAGGTGAAGGCGCGGTTCGGCCTGCCGGTGATGAAGGCGGTGGGCGTCGCGACGGAAGCGGACCTGCCGGCGCTGGCGGAGTATGGTCGGGTGGCGGACCAGTTGCTCGTGGACGCGAAGCCGGCCGAGGGCGCCGCGCTGCCGGGCGGCAATGGGCTGGCCTTCGACTGGCGGCTGATCGCGGGGCGGCGGTGGCCAGTGCCGTGGATGCTCGCGGGCGGGCTGACGCCGGAGAACGTGGCCGAGGCGATCCATCTGACCGGCGCGCGGCAGGTGGACGTGTCGTCGGGTGTGGAATCCGCGCCCGGTGAAAAGGACGCCGAGACGATCGCGGCCTTTGCCGCCGCCGCGTTCGCGTGAGCCTGCGCTGGCGCGAAGCGCGTCGGGAGGACGTTCCGGCCGTCGTCTCCATGCTGGCCGACGATGTATTGGGGCAGGGGCGGGAGAGCGCCGACCTCGGCCCGTATCTCGCCGCCTTTGACGCGATGCAGGCGGAGGCGTCCAATCGGCTCATCGTTGGCGAGGACGATGGCCGGGTTCTGGCGACCTATCAGTTGACGGTGATCTCCGGGCTTTCCCTGACCGCAGCACGCCGGGCGCAGATCGAGGGCGTGCGCGTGGCGTCGGACCGGCGCGGCGAGGGGCTGGGCGCGGCGCTGATGGCCGATGCCGAAGCGCGGGCGCGCGCCGCTGGATGCAAGTTGCTCCAGTTCACCTCCAACAAGACGCGGGACCGCGCCCATGCCTTTTACGAGCGGTTGGGGTTCACGCCCTCCCATATCGGGTTTAAGCGACCGCTGGAGTGATCGACGCGGCTGCTGCGCGCGCTAGCGGCACTCGAAGCTGTCGGCGCTTCGCGGGTCTTCTCCGGTGAAAACGGCATAGGCGGGATAGGGGCAGAGCGGGCGGTGCGCGCCGGCATTCGCCTCCCGGACCTCCTTGGAATCGGTGCGGAACTGTGCGGGGACGGCGCCGGGTTGCGCCCCGCCTTCCACCCAGTCGACGAGCGCGCCGAGCAGGTCGACCTCGTCGGGGGCGTTGCCGCCCTGGCCGTGGGGCATTCCGGGGATGGCGTAGAAGCGGGTGAAGGCCTCCGCCTCCGGATTGTTTGCGCTCAGCCGGTCGTACCAATCGGCGGTGTCCTTGAAGGAGAAGACCGGGTCCGACGTGCCGTGGAAGAGGATCAGCTTGCCGCCGGCGTCCTTAAAGGCGGAGAGCGTGGGGGCGTCCACGGCGGGCGGGGTCATCAGTTCCATCGCGCTTTCGGGAAACGCGTCTGTCATGGCATGGATCTTCGGGGCGTCGGTGTCGAAGTCGAACCCCATGAGATAGGCTTCGAGCGCTTCGGGGGTGCCTTCGACCTCCGTCGGCGGGGTCGTGAAGATCTCCGCGAGCGAGCCTGCGCCCATGACGGCGATGATGGGTTTCATGCCCCAGGGCGGCACGGTGCTCTCCAGTTTCCAGAAGCGCCAGTTGCCGCTGTTGAGGCCCGGGTCCCAGTACCAGCTGTTGTAGAGCGGGGTGCCCGTGCTGTCGGAGGGGCCGGCGTGGAGGCGTTCCAGCGCCGCCACCTTGTCCGCCGGGAGGCACGCGCCGTCCTGCCCGTCGGCGCAGGCGAGGGACGCGGGGTCGAAGGCGTCCTGGCAGGCGTAGGTGGCGAAGACCGCGCCGTCCTCTAGCCCGTCCAACCCGTCGCAGGCCTCGGAGATCGCTTGCGAGACGAGGGTCATCTCGTCGCGACTGAACGCTTCCGCCAGCGTGTCGCCGACGGATCGAAGCGTCTGTACGTCCCAGGCGTGCTGGATCGCAGCTTTCGGCAGGTTGAAACCGGGGTAGCCCGCCAGAAGGCCGTCGAAGGCCGCCGGCATCCGTTCGGCCGCCACCATCGCGTGTCGCCCGCCGTTCGAACGGCCATAACCGTAGACGTAGTCCGGCGGGCGGCCGTAATGGCGTTCCACAAGGGCAAGGGCGACGGGGTGGAGCTTCACCACCGCCGCGTAGCCATAGTCGCGCCGCGCTTCGAAATCGAAGCCGAAGAGATTGCCCGCGGTCAGGCCGGCTTCGGGATGGGCGGTGCCATCATGACCGGCATCCGAGGAGACGACCGCGAAGCCGCGCGCCAACGCCGAGTTGCCGGTTGCGATGCCGGTTCCTTCCCCCAGCGCGGGAACGACCTTGCCGTCGTTGCCGCCGTTGAACTGGTGCAGAAAGCGGTGCTGCCAGGTGTCCGGCAGGCGAAGCTCGAAGGAGATGGCGTAGGGGGTGCCGTCGCTGCCGGTGCGCTCCGCCATGCGTCCGCGCACGAGGCAGTGGTCGACCGGGACTTCGTCGCTCGCCGGGGTCTGCACCGCCTCGGTGATCGTCACGCCCTCTGGCGCGGCCTTCGCCAGCGCGGCGCATTCGCCTGCGGCCAAGGCGGATTGCGTGGCGCACAGCAAAACAGCCCCCGCCAGCACGACGGTTCCCACACGGTTCCCCATTGCTCCCTCCCATCCTGCGATCCCCGACCCCAGTGTCCGCGTGATCGGCGGCGCTGGCAAACGGATTCGGGCGCCGCGCCGCTTTACGCCCGCGTCCAATCGCCTTAGATCAACGGACGGCCCAAACGAAAGGCGGACCCAATGGCGAACGATCAGCTCAATTCCTTTGTGAACGTCCCTGACGAGCGGGGGCGGTTCGGCATCTATGGCGGACGGTTCGTGTCGGAGACGCTGATGCCGCTGATCCTCGACCTGGAGGCGGAGTACGAGAACGCGAAGACCGACGCGACGTTCTGGGCCGAGATGGACGACCTGTGGACGCATTACGTCGGCCGGCCCTCGCCGCTCTATTTCGCGAGCCGGCTGACGGAGCAGCTCGGCGGGGCGAAGATCTATTTCAAGCGCGACGAGTTGAACCACACCGGCGCGCACAAGATCAACAACGTGCTGGGGCAGATCATCCTCGCCCGCCGCATGGGCAAGACGCGGATCATCGCGGAGACGGGCGCGGGGCAGCACGGGGTGGCGACGGCCACGGTTTGCGCCAAGTTCGGGCTGAAGTGCGTGGTCTACATGGGCGCGACGGACGTGGAGCGGCAAGCGCCGAACGTCTTCCGCATGAAGCTGCTTGGGGCGGAAGTGGTGCCGGTGACGTCGGGGCGCGGCACGCTGAAGGACGCGATGAACGACGCGCTGCGCGACTGGGTGACGAACGTGCGCGACACGTTCTACTGCATCGGCACGGTGGCGGGGCCGCACCCGTACCCGGCGATGGTGCGCGACTTCCAGTCGATCATCGGCAAGGAGGCCAAGGCGCAGATGCAGGAGCGGGAGGGGCGCCTGCCCGACACGATCATCGCCTGCATCGGTGGCGGGTCGAACGCGATGGGGCTGTTCCACACGTTCCTGGACGACACGACGGTGCGGATCATCGGCGTGGAGGCCGGCGGCAAGGGCGTGGACGAGAAGATGGAGCATTGCGCGTCGCTCACTGGCGGGCGGCCGGGGGTGCTGCACGGCAACCGGACCTACCTGCTGCAAGACGAGGACGGGCAGATCCTGGAGGGGCATTCCATCTCCGCGGGTCTGGACTACCCGGGGATCGGGCCGGAGCATTCGTGGCTGCACGACACGGGGCGGGCGGAATATGTCTCCATCACCGACAAGGAGGCGCTGGAGGCGTTCCAGCTCTGCTGCGAGTTGGAGGGCATCATTCCGGCGCTCGAGCCCGCCCATGCGCTGGCCCATGTGATCAAGATCGCGCCGGAGCTTCCAGCAGACCATCTTATCTGCATGAACATGTGCGGACGGGGCGACAAGGACATCTTCACCGTCGCCCGGGCGCTGGGCTTCGACATGGGTAAGGCCGGCTGACGACGGAGCGTCAGCCCGCGTCCGGCAGGGCGACCGGGATGGGCTCGTTGAAGGTGAGCGTGCGGTAGGGGAACGGGATCTCGATGTCGTTCTCGTCGAGCGCGCGCTTGATGGCGGCCACGGCCTCGTCGCGGGAGCGGTGCTCCATCGGCGGGGCGCTGTCGCACCACCACCGGACCAGGAAATCGACCGAGGAGCTGTTGAACTCGCGGGCGAAGACCTGCACCTCCTTGTCCGTCACGCGGGTAGAGATGCCTTCGACCGCAGCGCGGATCACCTCGCGGGAGGCGTCCACGTCCTCGCTGTAGGCCACGCCAACCACGAGCGTGACGCGCCGCGTGGATTGGTCGGTCACCACCTTGACGGGATTCTTGTAGAGGAACGAGTTCGGCACCAGCAGCAGTTCGCCCGACCGCTGGCGGATGAAGCTGTCGCGGATGGTGATTTCCTCCACCCGGCCGGAGACTTCGCCGCATTCGATGTCGTCGCCGATCCGCATCGGCTTGCGCAGAAGGATCAGGAAGCCGGCGAGAAAGTTCTCGAAGATGTCCTGAAAAGCGAGGCCGACGGCGATGGAGCCGATGCCAAGGCCGGCCAGCATTTTGGTCGGCGTGAGATTTGGAAAGAGGATGGTCGCGGCGGTGAGGAGCCCGACGACCCAGATACCCAGTCGCGCCAGCGTTGCCGCCGCCGTCACCAGCGACGGGCGCCGGCCGGACCGGCGCAGCAGGGCGCGGACGATGCGGGAAAGGACGCCGGCGACGAGGGCCGTCAGCAGAAGGACGAACACTGCGGCGGCGAGGCTGGGCAACAGGGCGATGGCGGACTTCGCCAGCCCGTGCACCTGGGCCAGGACGATCTCGATCGGGTTCAGGTCAGACACGATCTGGTCCATGGCAATCCTCCCACGCGGCGCTCGCGCCGGCGCGTTCCCATGGCCGACGCCCCATCAAATAGCGTTTTAGCCCGGTACGACCAGCGGAGGCGTCAGCCCGTAGATTCCGGCAGGGCGTGTTCGTAGAGTACTTCCAGCGGGACGATATCCAGGGCGCGCTGGTGGGTTGCCGCGAGTTTCACCTGCGGCGCGCAGCCCTCGTCATGCGCCTGGAGGAAGCGGCCGGCGCAGAGGCACCACTGGTCTCCGGCCTTGAGGCCGGGGAACTGGAACTCCGGCCGGGGCGTCGAGAGGTCGTTGCCCACGTACTTGGAGTAGGCGAGGAACTCGTCCGTCATGACCGCGCAGACTGTGTGGCTGCCGCGATCCTGAATGCAGGTGTTGCAGGCGCCGTCGCGGAAGTAGCCGGTGACGGGATTGCCGGAGCAGGGAGCGAGTTTCCCTCCCAACACGTTTACGGATGCATCCATTTTCATCGCGCCCTCCCAGTCTGCAAGCTCCCCCAGCATAGCCCCACAGGGCAGACTGTCGAGGGCGCCCGGGGCGGGGTGCGCGCTAGGGACTAGCGGAAGCGGTCCATGAGCCTTTGCATTGGGGAGCGTTTGTCGTCCTCTTTCGGGGGCTCCCGGGTGGTCTTCGGCGCGGCGGATGCCTCTGCCGGGCGGGACGCACGGGGCGGCGTCATGCGGAGCGCGATGGCGTTCATGAAACGGCCGCCGTCGCCGTCGGCCAGGGCCGGGGCGCCGTCGGCGATTCCCCGCAGGAGGTCGTCGAGCCAGTCCGCGTCCGCCTTGGCGAAGTCGTGGAGGACGTAGCCGGATACTGCGTCCTTGTGGCCCGGGTGGCCGATCCCCAGCCGCACGCGGCGGTAGTCCGGCCCGATGGCGGCGTGGATGGAGCGCAGGCCGTTGTGGCCCGCGTGCCCGCCGCCCTGTTTGACGCGCACTTTGCCGGGGGCCAGGTCCAGCTCGTCATGAAAGACAGTGACGTCGCCCGGCTCCAGCTTGAAGAAGCGCATCGCCTCGCCCACCGACTGGCCGGAGCGGTTCATGAATGCCTCCGGCTTCAGCAGCAGCACCTTGTCGGTTCCGAGGCGGCCTTCCGACAGGGCGCCCTGGAACTTGCCGCGCCACGGGGCGAAGCCGTGGTCCTCGGCAATGCGGTCCACGGCCATGAAGCCGATGTTGTGGCGGTTGCGGGCGTACTGCGCGCCGGGGTTTCCGAGGCCGACGAAGAGTTGCACGGGGGGCGTGTCCTGTTCCGATCCGGTTGACCTTGTACCTCTCATGCCGTGAACTGCCGCGCAATGCCAGCCCGCCCCGGCGCGCCCATCCAGCAGGAGAATTCGATGTACCTGACCATGAACCGTTTCCGGGTGAAGCCGGGGTGCGAAGAGACGTTCGAGGAGATCTGGACAGGGCGGGACTCGCACCTGCCCGGCGTGCCGGGGTTTGTCGCGTTTCACCTGATGAAGGGGCCGGAGAAGGACGGCTATCGCCTCTATGCCTCGCACACCACGTGGGAGAGCGAGCAGGCGTTCATGGACTGGACGACGTCCGAAGCGTTCCGCAAGGCCCATGCCGGGGCCGGGGCGCAGAGGGACATCTACCTCGGCCCGCCGGAGCTGGAGGTGTTCGAGTCCGTTCAGGCGATCGGCTGATCCCGGCCCCCTTGCCGGGCGGAGGGGACAGCCATGCACCCGCCGGTTGCCCCCCCTGGGGATTCAGCACTTCTTTCGGCGCAGCTTGCGGTATATGCGTGTAGGCGCATAAGCGAATGAGGCAGCCCATGGTGCTGAGGGTTCTCACGGCGTTGGCCGAACCCACGCGACTCGCCGCCCTTGGCGTGCTTGGCGACGGCGGGGAGCATTGCGTCTGCGAGCTGATGGCGCTGCTCGGAGTCAGCCAGTCCCGCATGTCGCGCCACATGGCGGTGCTGCGCGACGCGGGCCTCGTGACCGATCGGCGGGACGCCCAATGGGTCCGCTACCGGATGAACCCCGACATGAGCCCGGAGGCCCGCCCCATCTTGGAGGCGGTGCTCGCAGCGGAAGCGGCGCGGGCAGGGAGGGCAGCATGAGCAGTCATATCACTCCCGAACCGGCGACGGCGCCGCCCCATGGCGGACTGGTCTGGACCGCCGGTCTGATCGTTGCGGCGGCGCTCTGGTGGCTCGTCTACCGGCAGTTGGCGCCGCTCTCGGAATGGCTGGTCGCGATGCTGCCGCTGGACCGGCACAGCCACACGGGCGAGGCGCTGGCGTTCTTCCTCTACGACGTGCCGAAGGTGATGATGCTGTTGACGGGCATCGTCTTTGCCATGGGGGTGGTGCGCAGCTTCTTCAGCCCCGAAAAGACCCGCGCCGTGCTGTCCGGGCGTCGGGAGGGGGTGGGCAACGTCATGGCGGCGGGGCTGGGGGTGCTCACGCCCTTCTGCTCCTGCTCGGCGGTGCCGCTTTTCATCGGCTTCGTTTCGGCGGGCGTGCCGCTCGGGGTCACCTTCTCCTTCCTGATCGCCGCGCCCATGGTCAACGAGGTGGCGCTGGGGCTGCTGTTCGGGCTGGTCGGGTGGCAGGTCGCGGCGACCTATCTGCTTTTCGGCCTCGCCATCGCGATCGTCGCGGGCTGGGTGATCGGGCGGCTCAGGCTTGAAGAGTGGCTGCAGGCGTGGGTGCGGGAGATCCACGCCGGGACGGCGGCGGCCCCGCCGGACGAGGCGCTCACGCTGGCGGACCGCTATCGCCTCGGTTGGGTGGCGGTGACGGACATCGTCGGCAAGGTCTGGGCCTGGATCTTGCTGGGGATCGCCGTTGGCGCGCTGATCCACGGCTATGTGCCGGCAGACCTGATGGTGCGGATCATGGGGGCGGAGGCCTGGTGGTCCGTTCCGGCGGCGGTGGTGCTGGGCATTCCGATGTACACCAATGCCGCGGGCGTCATCCCCATCGTCGAGGCGCTGCTCGGCAAGGGGGCGGCGCTCGGAACGACGCTGGCCTTCATGATGTCGGTGATCGCGCTGTCGCTGCCGGAGATGATCATCCTGCGCAAGGTCCTGACGTTGCGCCTGATCGGCGTGTTCATCGGCGTCGTGGGCAGCGGCATCCTGGCGGTGGGGTTCCTGTTCAATATCCTGTTCTGAAAGGACATCCAGATGGCGAAGGACGTGAAAGTCTATGGACCGGGATGCAAGCGGTGCGAGACGACGGTGCAGATGGTGAAGGACGCGGCCGACCGGGTGGGAGTGGAGGTTACCGTCTCCAAGGTGACCGATCTTGCCGAGATCGCGATGGCGGGCGTCGTCTCTACCCCTGGCATCGCGGTGGACGGCACGCTGGTTCACACCGGCGGGCTGCCGGACGCCGCGGCGCTGGAGCGGTGGCTGGCGGCGTAAGCGCCGGCGCGTAGGGGCGGCGAGAAAAGAAAACGGCCCCGGCGATGCCTGATCGCCGGAGCCGAATTGAACCGAGATGCGGCGCGCCCTGAAACCGGGCCGCTGCCGCGGGGCCGATCACTCCTCTTCGGAGCCCTCGTCCTCGTCCTCTCCGCCGCTGCTGCTGGCCGCAAGGCCGGAGGGCGCGGAGATCGATGCGATGATGAAGTCGCGGTCGATCGTGGGTTTGCTGCCTTCGGGCAGGTTCGCCATCGAAATCGACAGGTGGTCGTTGATCTCGAGCCCGGCCAGGGAGATCTCCACCTTTTCGGGGATGTCGCCGGCGGTCACCACCAGTTCGACTTCCGGGCGCACCACGGTGAGCACGCCGCCGCGCTTCAGGCCGGGGCAGTCCTTCTCGTCGGTGAACTCGACGGGAATGAAGAGGTTGACCTTCGAGGTCCGGCGCAGGCGCATGAAATCGACGTGGGTCGGCAGGTCCTTCACCACGTCGCGCTGCACGCTGCGGCAGATGACGCGGACGTCGTCCATTCCGTCGACCTTCATGTTGAAGAGGGTCGAAAGGAAGCGGCCCGCCTTGAGGCGCTTCAGCAGGGCGTTGAAGGGAAGGTTGATTGCCACGGGGTCTTCGCCCCCGCCATACACGATGCCGGGCACAAGCCCCTCACGGCGTGCTTGACGAGCGGCCCCCTTGCCTGTCCCCGTGCGCACCGTGGCGTGAAGATCTGGAATCTCACCAGCCATTGGTCGTCTCCTGAATTGCGGGCATCCTCCAAGGGTGTATGCCCAGGTTGTTTTCGAACGTGCCCTATAGGCGGGATTCGCCTTTTTGGAAAGGTCTAATCGGGGCTGGTGGCGAACTGTGGGAGGGACATTGATTTCAATCAATGCGCGGCCATTTCCCCTGCGTCATGGTGCGGGAGCAGCTCGGGACAGGCGCACTGGAAATCGTGGCCGGGGAGGGCGCGAGATGACAGCGCATGCGAAGAGTTCCCCTGCGACCGACGCGGAGTGGGTCAAGGGCATGTTCGAGGGCTGGCCGCTGGCCGGTGGCGGCGCCCTGGCGTGGATGAGTCCTGTATGGGTGAGTGCGATGTCCGATATTTCCGCCGAGGTGACGCAGTTCGTGAGTGAAAGGATACGGGCGGACATAGAGACCCAGCAGGAGATCTTGCAGTGTCGGGACCCGATCGAGTTGAGGGAGATTCAGGGCCGGTATCTCAAGACCGCCTTCGACCAGTACAGCGCCGAAACGGGCAGGCTCATCCGCCTGAACCAGGAGGTGCTGGACCAGTTGACGGGCAGGTCCGACGGTAGTTGAGCTACCGACCGGTGCGCGAGCCGGGGAGGACCCGAAAGGGGCGGCGCGCGCGCAGATCCGGAAGATGAGCCGAGGCCCTGGCTGCCGCCTTGCCCTAACCGGCAAGGCGGCAGTTTTTTGCGCGGTCATTCCACCAAGGCGACGGCGACTCAGATGGGGCGGGAGCAGACCCATGTCACCCGCACGGGGGGCGCAGACCGGCAACCCGCCGGTTTGCCGCGCGTATCCGGCCGCTCCGAGGCGTGGCAGATTGACGCCAATGCGAGCGCTACCGCCGTCCGTTTCCGCCTCTCGCGGCGGTCTTTTGCCCCGCCAAGTGGGGTTTCTTTGCGCGAGCGGCAGGGCGCCAGCGGGCGGCGATGCGGCTAGCAGAGGGGCCGGCTGCGGCTGAGCGTGCCCCGTAACCCCAAGCAATATTGGCCTGCCGGAAGCCCTTGAGGCGACGGGCTCTTTGCCGTGTGCCCGGTGGGGCGGTCGCGGCGGGCGGGAGCGGTCCTACGCGGCGGGGCATGGTCAATCGGTGCGGGGAGCGATACAAGGCGCCAGTGTTGCGGCCCGGCCAAGCTGGGTGGGCGGAATTGCCGGGTGACAAAGCGGTCTCAATGAGTATGACCACGCGTGGGGACCGCGCAACGGCGCGGAAACTTCACCCGCATTCCGGCATTCCGGCCGAACCTGTCGTCGCTGCCGCAATGTCACATTTGTGAAATGAGGAACTGACCATGACAGTCAAAGTAGCCATCAATGGTTTCGGCCGTATCGGACGCAACGTTCTCCGCGCGATCGTCGAGAACGGGCGTGACGATATCGAAGTCGTGGCGATCAACGACCTGGGTCCGGTCGAGACCAACGCGCACCTCATCCGGTTCGACTCGGTGCACGGACGTTTCCCGGGAGAGGTGAAAACCACCGAAGACTCCATCGACGTCGGCCGTGGCCCGATCAAGGTGACCGCCCTGCGCGACCCCAAGGAACTGCCCTGGGGCGACGTGGACGTGGCGCTCGAATGCACCGGCATCTTCACCGCCCGCGACAAGGCTGCGCTGCACCTTGAGAACGGCTCCAAGCGCGTGCTGATCTCGGCCCCCGGCGCCAATGCCGACAAGACGATCGTCTACGGCGTGAACGACGACACCCTGACCGCCGAAGACCTGGTCGTGTCCAACGCGTCCTGCACTACGAACTGCCTGTCGCCGTTCGCCAAGGCGATCAATGACGCCATCGGCATCGAGAAGGGGATGATGACCACCATCCACTCCTACACCGGTGACCAGCCGACGCTCGACACGCTGCACAAGGATCTCTACCGCGCCCGCGCCGCGGCGCTCTCCATGATCCCGACCTCCACCGGCGCCGCGAAAGCCGTGGGTCTGGTTCTGCCGGACCTGAACGGCAAGCTGGACGGCTTCGCCATCCGCGTGCCGACGCCGAACGTGTCGGTCGTGGACCTGAAGTTCATCGCCAAGCGCGCCACGTCGGTCGAAGAGATCAACGAAGCCGTCAAGGCGGCCGCGGACGGCCCGATGAAAGGCGTTCTGGGCTACACTGAGTACAAGAACGTGTCGTCGGACTTTAACCACGACCCGCATTCGTCGATCTTCCACCTCGACCAGACGAAGGTCATGGACGGCACGCTCTGCTCCGTGCTGAGCTGGTACGACAACGAATGGGGCTTCTCCAACCGCATGGCCGACACCGCCGTTGCGATGGGCAAGCTCATCTGATGCGGCGCCCTGTCCGCCGGTACGCCCGCGGACAGGATGCCCGATTGAATGTGGCAGGGTGCGTGGTATCACGCACCCTGCTTTTTGTTTGAAGGGAGGGTGGCCGTGGCCTTCGACCGGTCCATCAAAATCGCCCCGTCGATCCTGTCGGCGGATTTCGCCAACTTCGGGCAGGAGATCCGGGCCATCGAGGCGCAGGGCGCCGACTGGGTGCATGTGGACGTGATGGACGGCCATTTCGTCCCCAACATCACCTTCGGCCCGCCGGCGGTGAAGGCGTTCCGGCCGCATGTGTCGACGGTGATGGACGTGCACCTGATGATCGCGCCGGTGGACCCCTACATCGACGCCTTCGCCGAGGCGGGCAGCGATATCATCACCGCCCATCTGGAGGCCGGCCCGCACATCCACCGCACGTTGCAGGCCATTCGCGCGGCGGGCTGCAAGGCGGGGCTGTCGCTCAATCCCGGGACGGGGCTGGAGGACGTGGCGTACCTGCTGGACCTTGTGGACATGGTGCTGGTGATGACCGTCAACCCCGGCTTCGGCGGGCAGAAGTTCATCGCCTCGCAGGTGGACAAGGTGCGGCGGCTGCGGCAAATGATCGGCGACCGGCCGATCCACATCCAGGTCGACGGCGGCATCACCCCGGAGACGGCCCCGCTGGTGGCCAAGGCGGGCGCGGACGTGCTGGTGGCGGGCTCGGCGGTCTTCAAGGGCGGGTCGGTCGAGAATCCGGCGCCCTACGGGGAGAATATCCGGGCCATTCGGGACGCGGCGCAGAGCGGGCTGCAATCGGCCTGACCTGACGCCCTGTTCCCGCGCGTCGATCCGGCACGGGAGCGCGGGGGTGCTGCGAATCGTGGTAGACTTGTCCCCGGACCGCCGCGCAGGGCGGCGCTCCGCCGTGTGTCACGGAAAGGAGGGGGGAGATGAAACCCGTCGTGCTTCTCGTCGGTCGCCTGCCGGACGTCATCCGCAATGTGGCGAAGGAGTTGGAGGACCTGCCGATCCAGTGGCTCGGCGCGCACAACCGCGACGAGGTGATCGCGCAACTGGAGGCCGAGCCAAACATCCGAAGCGTGGTCATGGGGGCGGGGCTGGACGATACGATCCGCGGCGATCTGATCGGCGTGATCGCGTCCCGCCGTCCTGACCTGTGTATCCATGTGAAGGACCGGGCGTCGGGCCCGGCTGGTATGGCTCCCTTTGCCCGCCGCATCATCGAAGCGGAACTCCATCACTGGGAGGGGGCCAACGTTGCCTGACCCCGGCAGCAGATCGCGCGTGGGGTGAAGTCGCAGTTCCGTGCCGTTGCTATTCACGAATTTGAATGCGAGCATGGCGCGAATGGGAACTGGGGAGGACACCCGATGGAACTGACACGACGCGGCATGTTGAAGGGCGCACTGGCGGTCGCCGCCGCCGGGACGTTCGGCCTGCGGGCCGGCTGGTCTCGCGCGGCGATCGACCTCGGCGAGGCGACGGTGGAGGTGCTGAGCGACGGCCACCTTACGCTGCCCGCCGATTTCATCTTTGCCCCCATGCCGCCGGACGAACTGGGTGCGGTGCTGGAGCCCTATGGGATTGGGCCAAACGCGCCGCTGACCCCGGAATGCAACGTGACCCTTCTGCGCAAGGACGACATGGTGGTGCTGTTCGACGCCGGCGCCGGGTCCACGTTCCAGGACACGGCGGGCAAGATTGCGGAGGCGCTCGACGCTGCCGGACTGGCACCGGAGGATGTGACGCACGTGGTCTTCACCCATGGGCACCCGGACCACCTGTGGGGCGTGCTCGACGATTTTGACGAGCCGTTTTTCTCCGAGGCCCAGCACCTGTTCGGCAAGGCGGAGCGGGACTACTGGATGGACCCGAATACGGTCGACAGCATCGGCGCTGGCCGGACGGCCTTTGCCGTCGGGGCGCAGCGGCGGCTGGAGGCGATGGAGGACGCCATGACCTTCTTCAGCGACGGCGAGGAAATCCTGCCGGGCGTCGCCGCTTACATGACGCCGGGACACACGCCGGGGCACATGTCTTTTGAGATCCGCTCGGGCAACGAGAGCCTGTTGGTGATCGGGGATGCGATCTCCAACCATCACGTCGCCTTCGCCCGGCCGGACTGGCCGTCGGGCTCCGATCAGGACGAGTCCATGGCCGCTGCGACGCGCGTCGCGTTGATGGACCGGTTGGCGTCCGAGCAGATGCGCTTCGTGGGGTTCCACCTGCCGGGCGGGTTCGGGCGTGCAGAGCGGGACGGTTCGTTTTATCGTTTCGTGGAGGGCGAGGGGTGAGTCCCTTGCCCGGATGAGCGCGGGGCCGGGCTGGCCCTGCCGGACGACCGATCACAGGAGACCCGACCATGGCTGCCGTTCCCCCGGTTTGCGATTTCGGCTGGAAAGCGCCGGATTTTTCCCTGCCCGCCACTGACGGAAAGACCTATTCCCTGTCCGATATCGCCGGGCCGAAGGGCACGCTGGTGATTTTCATCTGCAACCACTGCCCCTACGTCCTGGCGGTGATCGACCGGATCGTGCGGGACGGCAGGGACCTGCAAGAGCTCGGGATCGGCGTGGCGGCCATCTGCGCCAACGATGCCACGTCCCATCCCGCCGACAGCTTTGACAACATGAAGGTGAAGGCGGAGGAATGGGGGCTGCCGTTCCCCTATCTGCGGGATGAGGACCAGTCGGTGGCGCGGGCCTACGATGCCGCGTGCACGCCGGACTTCTTCGGTTTCAATTCCGATCTGGAGTTGCAATATCGCGGGCGTCTTGACGCATCCCGCCGGGAGGCGGGGCCGGACGACTTGCGGCGGGACCTGTACGAGGCCATGAAGCAGGTGACCGAGACCGGGCTCGGTCCGAGAGAGCAGGTGCCCTCCATGGGGTGCTCGATCAAATGGAAAGCCGCATGAACATCGTCTTCGACCTCGACGGCACGCTGATCGACAGCGCGCCGGACATCCAGGCCGTTTCGGCCAGCATTCTTCAAAAGCTGGGCAAGCCGCCGCTGACGCTGGAGGAGGTGCGCAGCTTCGTGGGCGAGGGGGCGAAGGTGCTCGTCAGCCGCATGATGGCCGCGCGCGGCATCGAGGAGACGCCGGACGCCCATGCGAAGATCTACGGCGATTTCCTTGCGGAGTACCAGTTCGCCGTCGACAAGGCGGTGTTCTATCCCGGGGTGGTCGATGCCTTCGCGGTGCTCAAGGCGTCGGGCCACAAGCTCGGCCTGTGCACCAACAAGCCGCAGGAGCCGGCGCGGGCGGTTCTGCGCCACATGGGGATGGAACCGGTCTTCGATGCCGTCATCTCCGGCGGCATGATCGACAGCCACAAGCCGGAGCCGGACATGCTGCTGCGCACGATCGAGGATCTGGGCGGCGGCGCGACGCTCTACGTCGGTGACAGCGAGACCGATGCGGAGACGGCCCGGCGCGCCGGGGTGCCGTTCGCGCTTTACACCGAGGGCTACCGCAAGTCCCCGGTAGAGGACCTGCCGCACGACTGGCTGTTCGACCACTTCGACCGGTTGCAGGAGATCGTGAAGGAGGCACAGGCCCGGCAGACGGCGGCGCAATGAAGGCGTTGATCTTCGACGTGGACGGCACGTTGGCGGAGACCGAAGACCTCCACCGCCGGGCCTTCAACGCGGCCTTTGCCGACGCGGGCCTGCCCTGGCATTGGGACGGGGAGTTGAACCGGCTGCTGCTGACGGTTTCCGGCGGCATCGAGCGGATGTCGTTCTTCCAGAGCCGCCTGCCGGAAGCGGAGCGGGTGGAGCTGGAAACGCTGCACGCGGTGTATCAGAGCAAGCGCAGCCACTTCGCGCGCATCCTTTCGGCTGGCAAGCTGACCCTGCGGGCGGGCGTGGGCCCGCTGATCTCCGCGGGGCGCGAGGCAGGGCTGCTCAGCGCCATCGTCACTGCGGCGCGACGGCCGAGCTTTGACGAGGTGGCGCGGACGTGCCTGCCGGAGCCGGCCGAGGCAATGTTCGACGTGGTGATTACCGGCAGCGACGTCTCGGCCAAGAAGCCCGATCCGGAAGGGTATCTGACGGCGCTGGCGCGGCTCGACGTGCGCGCCGAGGAGGCGCTGGTTTTCGAGGACAGCCCGGTCGGGTTCGCCGCCGCGCGGGCTGCCGGGATTCCTGTGGTCGTGTGCCCGTCCGACTTCGGGCCGCGCGATGCGGACTTTTCCGGCGCGCTTGCCGTGGTGCCGTCACTGGAGCCGGTGCATTGGGCGCGGTTCGGGTTTCCGCCGTCGGCGAGCGCGGTTGCGGCCGTTCAGAAATAGACGGCGCGGAAGGTCGCGAGCGTCTCGCCCTCATCATCCAGCAGGGTCATGTCGTCGCCTGAAATGGCGGGACGCGTGGCGGTCTCCAGCAGGGACACCAGCGCCCGCTCCTGCGCATCCAGAGGCGGGGGGCAGGCCATCAGCGTGGTGATTCCGGCCAGGAAGGCAACGGTGTCGCCGCTCAGCTCGTAGCCGCCGCGCAGCATGTTGCAGCCGACGGTCGCGGTGTAGCTGCCGTCTTCGTGCAGGATCAGATGCGCCTCCCGCTTGCCCTCCACCACCGGCACGGGGGCGCCGGCGAGGGTCAGCAGTTTCCAGTACGTGTTGACGAAATCGGCGTCCGGTGGTGGTGGCGTGGGATCGGGCGAGGACACCATCTTGAGCAGCATCTCGACCTCGGTCCCGCCATCGTGGGTCAGGACGGGATAGGCGGTGTCCGTCGTCATCAGGAGCTTCTCGCCGACGCGGACGGTGGCGCGCAGGCCGTAGCGGTTGGCCGGGTCGATCTGCGATGGCGTGTAAGCGAAGGCGAAGGGGTAGGGGGGCGCCTGCGGCTCGGGGATGCGGTAGACCGCCAGCGTTCTGGCGGGGGCATCGGCCAGCGACACGTCCTCGAAGGCGATCTCCACCACGGCGTCAGGGGGCAGCATCATGCGCTGGAGGTAGGTGACGCTGCCGGTGATCGTCTGGGCGGCGACCGCGGCCGGGGCCAGCAGACAGGCCAGGCTGGCGAGGAACAGGCGATTCATGATCGGTCTCCGGTGCTGTTTGGCCGGACGGTATCACGGGAGCGCTCGCGTGGGGGCGTGGGAATGCGCGCGCGGCGGCGGGCGATCAGGCGGTTTCGAGTTCCAGCAGGGTGCGCAGGCCGGAATTGTCCCGGACCAGATCAGCCAGCGTGACGCCGTCGAGTGCGCTGTAAAAGGCCTCCAGCGCGACCGACAGGTGACCGCGCAGTCGGCAGCTTGCGGTGAGGGGGCAGTGGTTTTCCGACCCGGCGAAGCATTCCGCGAAGGGGACGTTCGCTTCGAACACGCGGAACACCTGCCCGACGCTCAGGGCTTCCGGCGCGACCTTCAGGCGGACGCCGCCGTTGCGGCCTCGGGTCGTTTCGATGAATCCGGTCTGGCCCAACATGTTGATGACGACGCCGAGGTGGTTCTCCGACGAGTTGCACGCCTCCGCGATCTCGGCCTTCCGGACGGTACGGTCCGCATTGATCGCGCAGAACATGAGTGCGCGCATGGCGAGATTGGTGCGTACGGTCAAACGCATATCGGTGCCCATCCTTTCGAATGCCCGGGAGCTTGGCGGGAAATTGCACTCTGGGCCTTGATCTAGGTCACGTTCGGGACGCGAATTCGGCGTAAAATGCATCCGGAATGTGCCAATGGGAAGATGTATGGCCGAGGCGGCGCAGAAATCCGAGTGAAATTGTCCGGGGGGCTGGTCGGACAGCTTTGTATGGATATCACATTCAGGAAAGTGTATGTATCAAATCACCGCGAAATCGCGGACCTGCCGCCCGTGACGCGAGCCAGAAAGGGACAGAGACGATGCCTGAGTCAGTCCTGCCGAGTATCCGGGATGTGCCAACGGGCGAGGTGACCGCGCGCCTCGCACAATTTCCGGTCACCTTCTACGCGGTGGTCATGGGACTGGCCGGCCTGACGCTGGCCACCAGACTGGCCGAGCAGAACCTGGGCGTGTGGCCGGTGCTTTCCAATGTCTTTCTCGCAGTCACCGTCGCCGCTTTCGCTCTGATTTCGGTGGCATTCGGACTGAAACACCGGCGGTACAAGGCCAATTTCATCGCGGAATGGATGCATCCGGTAAAGAAGGCCTTCTTCCCGGCGATTTCCATTTCGATGCTGCTGATCGCCACGGCCCTGGCGCATGTGTTGCCCGGCGTGGGGCGGGTGATCTGGGTCTTCGGGGCGGCTTTGCAGGCCGTACTGATGCTGGCGGTCGTCTCCGGCTGGATCGGGCACCGGCCGTTTCAGCCGATGCACATATCGCCCGCGTGGTTCATCCCGGCAGTCGGCAATGTGGTCGCCCCGGTGGCCGGGGTCACGTTCGGCTTCGTGGAGGTGTCTTGGCTGTTCTTCTGCGCGGGGCTTCTGTTCTGGTTGGTACTGCTCACGCTGGTCATGAACCGCCTGATCTTCCACGATCCGTTGCCGGGGAAATTGCTGCCGACCCTCGCCATCCTGATCGCGCCGCCTGCGGTCGGGTTTCTGGCATGGCTTCAACTTAACGGTGGGCAGGTCGATGCCACGGCGCGGATTTTGGTGAACCTGGGGTACGTCTTCGCGGCCATCGTCATCGTGCAGGCCCCGAAGATCCGGAAAAGTCCCTTTGCCCTGAGCTGGTGGGCGCTGAGCTTCCCGACGGCGGCGCTGACCCTCGCCACGTTCCGTTTCGCGAGCCTGACCGGATCGGCGATGCACCTCGTGCTTGGGTGGGCCCTCTACGTGGTGCTGTTGGCGATCATGGTGGCGCTGGTGATGCGCACCGCTGGCGCGATCCGGCGGAAGGAGATTTGCGCGCCGGAGTGACGGCCCGTCGCGATAGGGGGGACGGCACAGGGGCCGTCCCGACGTTCTCAGCGGGCGTGCAGCGTCTTGATATCTGCGAACTTCATCCGCCGCCGCTCGTGGGTCATGTTGGCGTCGATGAACTCCAGCACCAGAGGCCGGATGTTGTTGCGCCAGGACTTGCCGGCGAAAATGCCATAGTGGCCCGCGTCCGGCTCCAGGTGGCTGGCCTTCTTGCTCGGGTCGAGGCCGGTCAGCAGGTCGAGCGCGGCGACGCACTGGCCCGGTGCGGAGATATCGTCCTTCGCACCCTCGACGGTCTTCACGGCGACGTCGGTGATCGCACCGATATGCACCCGTTCGCCGTTTACCTCGAACACGTCCCGCGCGATCTCGCGTTTCTTGAAGACCCGCTCGACGGTGGAGAGATAGAATTCCGCCGTCATGTCCATGACCGCGAGGTATTCGTCGTAGAAGCGGTTGTGGCGGTCGAATTCTCCCGCCTCGTTGCGGGCCACGCGGACGATCTGGTCGAAGAAGGCGGTGGCGTGGATTTCGGAGTTCATCGCCATGAAGGAGGCGAGCTGCTGGAGCCCCGGATAGACCATGCGGCCGGCGCCGGCGTGCTTGAAGCCGACGCGCTGGAGGACGTGCCGCTCCAGTTGGCCCATGGTGACGGTCCGGCCGAAATCGGTCACCTCGGTCGGTGCCGCGCCGGGGTCGATCGGGCCGCCGATCAGCGTCAGCGAGTTGGGCTGGGCGGCCGGGTCCTGTGCCGCGAGATAGGCGGTCGCGACGAGCGCGATGGGGGCCGGCTGGCACACCGCGATCACGTGCGTGTCCGGACCCATATGGCGCATGAATTCAACGAGATAGAGGGTGTAGTCCTCGATGTCGAACTTGCCGGCGGAGACCGGAATGTCACGCGCGTTGTGCCAGTCCGTGATGTAGATCTCGCAGTCGGGCAAGAGCGAGATCACGGTGGAGCGCAGGAGCGTGGCATAGTGGCCGGACATCGGCGCGACGAGCAGCACCTTGCGCGGCTGTTCGGGGCGGCCCTGGACCTGGAAGTGGATCAGGTCGCCGAAGGGTTTCTTGATCTCGGTTACGACGTCCACCAGGTGATCGCGGCCATCGACCCCGACGACGGAATTGATGTTCCAGTCAGGTTTTGCGACCATGCGGCGGAAGCTTCGTTCGGTAACCTCGCCCCAGGCGGCGGTCATCTGGAAAAGCGGGTTCACCGTGAGCCCGAAGGATGGATAGGAACACACTGCCTTGGCCGTGGACCCGAGCCATTCATTCGTAATTCGGAGGCTCTCCATGAGGTCGTACGTCACCATGTACTTCATTTAACCAAGTCTCCTCCAAGCGGGCTACAGAACGAATCGGATCAAAAGTTCGCTTTGCCCGTGTTAAACGTCAAATTGTATTCATTTCGGCGAAAGTAAAGTAAAAGGCCCCTCCATGACAACCGATCATGATAAACCTGATGCGCTGGAGCCGGATGTGCTTGCCGCAAACCTGGCGAAAATCGAGTCTCTGTCGCAAAGGCTGGTCGCCGCCCTGTCGCGGCAACGCCAGATCGATCCGGCATTGCAGGGGCCCGGCCACGACCTCTACATGAAGGCGGCCTCGGCCTATGTGTCGGAACTGATGAAGAATCCCTCGAAGGTGTTCGAGCATCAGATCGGGTACTGGGGCAAGACGCTCAAGCATTACATCGAAGCCCAGCACATGCTGACCACCGGCAAGCTCCAGCCGCCGGAGGACAAGACGCCAAAGGACCGCCGTTTCGCGGGGGAGCTGTGGCAGACGCATCCGTATTTCAATTACATCAAACAGCAATACCTGCTGACCAGCGACGCGATCGAAAAGGCGGTGGCGGACCTCGATTTCCTTGCGCCCAAAGACAAGAAGCGACTCGAATACTTCTCCCGCCAGATCGTCGACATGATGAGCCCGGCCAATTACCTCGCGACCAATCCCGAGGCTTTGAAAAAGGCGGTGGAGACGGAGGGGCAGTCCCTCGTGGACGGGCTGGAGAACCTGGTCCGGGATCTCGAGGAGCACGGCGGCGACCTTGTGGTGACGCTGACGGACAAGGACGCGTTCCGGGTGGGTGGCAACCTCGCCACGACGCCGGGCGAGGTGGTGTTCCGCAACCGCATGTTCGAGCTGATCCAGTATGCCCCGGCGACGGAGACGGTCCACCGGACGCCGCTGCTGATCTTCCCGCCGTGGATCAACAAGTTCTACATTCTCGACCTGTCCGCCCGGAACTCCATGATCAAGTGGATCGTGGAGCAGGGCTACACGCTGTTCGTCGTCTCCTGGGTCAATCCGGACGCGTCCTATGCCGATGCGGGGCTCGATACCTACATCGAGGAGGGGTTCCTGACGGCGATCGAGCAGGTCAAGCAGATCTGCGGCGAGGACAAGGTGAACACGGTCGGCTACTGCATCGCCGGCACGACACTGTCGCTGACGCTGGCGCTGATGAAGAAACGGGGCGACACGTCGGTCCGCTCTGCCACGTTCTTCACCACGCTCGTGGACTTTTCCGATCAGGGCGAGGTGGGCGTGTTCCTGTCGGACGATTTCGTGGACGGGATCGAGGAGGAGGTGGCGCGGTCTGGCTATCTCGACAGTTTCTTCATGACGCGCACCTTCTCGTTCCTGCGCAGCAACGACCTGATCTATGCGCCGGCAATTCGCAGCTACATGATGGGCGAAGCGCCCCCGGCTTTCGACCTGCTCTATTGGAACGGGGACAGCACCAACCTGCCGGCGCGCATGGCGGTGGAATACCTGCGCGGGCTGTGCCAGTCCGACGAATTCGCGGGCGGGCCGGGGTTTGAGACCTGTGGCGAGGTTCTGTCGGTCAGGGACGTGGACGTTCCGATTTGCGCGATTGCCTGCGAGACCGACCATATTGCGGCGTGGAAATCCTCCTACCGCGGAATTCAGAAGATGGGGTCGCGGCAGAAGACGTTCATCCTCTCGCAATCCGGACATATTGCGGGAATCGTCAATCCGCCCGCCAAGAAGAAGTACGGCCACTACACCAACGACAACGTGAAGCTTACGCCCGAGGACTGGCGCGAAGGGGCGGATTTTCACGAGGGATCCTGGTGGCCGCGTTGGGACGAATGGCTGAAGCGGCGGTCTGGCGCACAGGTGCCGGCACGCCAGCCCGGCGACGCAAAACACCCCCCGCTCGCACCCGCTCCGGGCAGCTACGTGAAGCCCGAAATGAGCCTCTGAGTCGCTTACGTTGACGTAAGGTCCTGCACTTTCGGGCTTTTTCTGCAGTGCAGAAAAATACTTGAAATGCTGCGGTGCAGCATGTATATCTCTGCCATAGAAATTCACGACGCCCCGATGTGCCGGGCTACACGAAGAGGGAATGTAAAATGACCAAGACCGACGACCTGACCAAGATGATGCAAGACATGATGTCCGCGTTCCCCGTGGACGGTTCCGCCATCCAGGACGCCTTCAAAACGCAGGCGGCGCTCGGTGAGAAGCTTTCGAAGGTTGCCATCGAGGCGGCCGAGAAGTCGACGGAGATTTCGTCCAAGTGGACGAAGGACACGCTATCCAAGCTTGCCGAAGTCACCAAGCTGAAAGAAGAGCCGGCCGACTACCAGAAAGCCGTCACCGACTACGCCTCCGCGCAAGCCGAGATGACCGCCGAAACCATGGCCGCCTTTGCCGAGGTTGCCAAGAAAGTCCAGATGGAAACTGTCGAGCTGATGCTGGCGGCCGGCAAGGACTTCTCCGAAGACGCCACCGCTGCCGTCAAGAAAGCCACTTCCGACGCGACCGCGGCCGCCAAGAAAGCGACCAGCACCGCGAAGTAACGAGGGGCAATTTGCCAGCGTGTGAGTAGCGAGTGGGGTTGGTGTAACCGGTTCTGCGCCGTTGTCCTCCTCCCTAAACGGCGTGGACTGTTGGGCGGGCTTGCTTCTGCGAGCCCGCCCTTTTCTTTTGAATTCGCCTCGTCTACGCTTTTCTGCACCGCAACAGGGAGGTTTCTGCGTGGCCGAAGAAACGAAGCTGCTGATCAAGCGCTACGCCAGCAGGCGTCTCTACAACACCGAGACAAGCGATTACGTCACCCTTGAAGATATCGCGGGGTTCATTCGCGCCGGCCGCGAGGTCAAGATCGTCGACCTGAAATCGGGGGACGATCTGACCCGGCAGTACCTCCTGCAGATCATTGCCGAACACGAGAGCAAGGGCGAAAGCGTTTTGCCGATCAACGTGTTGACGGACCTGGTGCGCAGCTACTCCACCTCCGCCACATCGGTCGTTCCGCAGTTCCTGGCCATGTCCTTCGAGATGCTCCAGAACGGGCAGTCGAAGATGCTGGAAAACATGGAAAAGATGAACCCGATGTCCTCGATGCCGGGGTTTGAGGCGATGAAGGCCCAGCAGGCCGCCTTTATGAAGGCCATGACCGGGGGAATTGGGGGCTGGCCCGGAACCGGGCCGGAGCCGGACTTTGGCGATGGCAAGCAGGAACTTGAAGAGATCAAGAGCCAGCTCGCGAACCTTCAGGACAAGCTTGCGCGCATGAACAAGTGACGGGGCGCCGGCGGCGGTGCTGACCGTCCGCCGCATGCGATCCGACGCCGAGCCGGCAGGGACAGGGGCATGATCCTACGTCAGACCGACAGCGCCGGCCGCGTGACGCTCTGGGGCATCGAGGTGTTCCTGGCGATGGCGGAGGAGGGATCGGTCTCCGCGGCGGCGCGGCGGCTGGGGGCGAGCCCGTCGGGGGTCAGCCAGCAACTCACCAACCTCGAAGCGGCGCTGGGGCGCCAGCTCATCGACCGCACGCGCCGACCGGCACGCCTGACCCCGGCAGGAAACATGTTCCGCCGCAGGGCGCAGCGGATCTGGAACGAAGCCATGCAGGCGCGCGCGGAATTGCTGTCGGGCGATCTGAGCGGGATGACCGACCTGCGCCTCGGCATGATCGAGGACTTCGAGGCTGACGTGACGCCGCGCCTGCTGTCGGACATCGCGGGCACCCTCACCCACTGCAAGTTCCTGCTGGAGACCGGCCCGAGCCACCGACTGCTGGACCAGTTGGAGAGCGACGCGCTGGATGTCGTGGTCGCGGCGGAGATCGAAGGCGCCGCGGAGTGGATGCAGGTGCACCCGCTTCTAGAGGAGCCTTACGTGGCCGCGGCACCACGCGGCGCCGGCGCGCAGGGGCTGGACGGGCTGCAGGAACTGCCGCTGATCCAGTACACCCAGAGGCACCTCATGGGCCGGCAGATCGCGGCCCATCTGGCGCATCACCGCGTGGCGCTCAGCCATCGGTTCGAGCTCGATTCCTATCATGCGATCATGGCGATGGTGGCCTCGGGGGCCGGTTGGACCATCCTCACGCCGCTCGGCTACCTGCGGGCGGGGCGGTTCCGGGAGGAGGTGGACGTGCTTCCCCTGCCGATGGCGCCCCTGTCGCGCCGCATCCACCTCACCACGCGCGCCGAAGCGCTGCAGGAGATGCCCGGGTTGATCGTGGACCGGCTGAAGCCGCTGCTGCAGGAGATGATCGTGGAGCCGGCATTCGCCCACCTTCCCTGGCTGGCCGGGGAGCTGCGGGTCCTCTAGAGGCGCTAGGTTCCGTAGGCGCGGGCGTCGGTCGCGACCTCTTCGGCGGCGCCCAGCAGGACGCCGGCCACGAAATCGAGGTCCGCCTGCCGCAACCGGGCGGGCAGGCGCACGTCGCAGGCTCGCATCAGCATCGCCCGTGTCTTCGGCAGGTCCGGCACGCCGCCTTCGATGAACTGCCAGTTCCAGAAGGCGCGCGCGTTGTCGGCGCTCATCCCGAAGACCTGCACCTTCACCCCGCCAGCCTGCGCGGCGTCGGCAAAGGCGGTCACTTGCGCGTCGGTCATGCCCATTAGGTTGAACTGGATCGAGTCCGGCGCCCGCTGCTCCTGCGGCAACGGCGGCGGCACGTCCAGCCAGGGCGAGGCATTGAGTTGGGCGGCGACGCAATCGTGGTTCGCCCGTCCGTCGGCCACGCGACGGGGCACCTCGGCGAGTTGCGGCCGGATCACGGCGGCGGACAGGTTTTGTAGCCGCAGGTTGTAGAGCGGCAGGCGGTTCTGCCAGCGCGCCACGGCGTCGGCCAGAACGTCGTGCTTCTTCCAATTGTGCTCATAGGCCCCGGACATGATGATCGCCTGGGCCATCAGGTCGGCGTCGTCCGAAATCAGGATGCCGCCTTCGCCCGCGTTCACCAGCTTGTAGGACTGGAAGGAAAAGCACCCCGCCCGCCCGATGGTGCCGATCTTTTGCCCGTTCCACAGGGTGCCGAGCGAATGCGCCGCGTCCTCGATCACCGGAATACCGCGCGCGTCGGCCAGGGCCATGATGGCGTCCATGTCCGAGGTGTGGCCGCGCATGTGGCTGATGAGGACGGCGCCGATGTCGTCGGTCAGCTTGGCCTCGAAATCCGCCATGTCCACGCGGTAGTTCGGGCCGACCTCGACGAGGACTGGCTGGCAGTCCGCATGGACGACGGCGGAGGGAACGGCGGCGAAGGTGAAGGCGGGGATCAGCACCTTCGCCCCGCGCGGCAACCTCAAGGCCTTCAGCGACAGGAACAGCGCGGCCGAACATGAAGAGACGGCAAGCGCGTAGCGGGTGCCCATCATCGCGGCGAATTCGCGTTCCAGCAGGCTGACAGGGGCGTCTTCGGGGGCGGTGTAGCGGAACAGATCGCCCGATTGCATCAGCCGGTCGATCTCGGCCCGGGCGGCCTCGGGGATCGGTTCTGCGTCGTAGACATTGGGGGCGGGCGCCTTGGGCATCGTGCGGCCTTTTCTGTTCGACTTTCAGAAAATATGTAGGCGGCTTTCAGATTATGCGAAAGAAAAAACGACGCGACGCGCGGAGGCGCGCCGGTCGCGGTTCAGTTCTGACGTGCGGGTTTGTTTAGCGGGATGCCTTGAGGAGCACGCTGGCGAGGCGCGCGGCCATCTCTCCACTGGAGTTGGGCATGGAGAGCGACTGCATCGCTGCGTCCACACGCTCCGGCGGGACGGCGCGGCCGCGGGCCTCGATCAGGCCTTCGATCATCGCGGAATCGAACTCCGGGTGCGGCTGCACGGTGAAGATACTGTCGCCGTAGGCCAACGCGGCATGGCGGCAGAAATCCGACGAGCCGACCGTGGTCGCGCCGGCGGGCGGCTCGGTCACCTGGTCCTGGTGCCAGGCGTTCAACGCCATGTCCTGGCCCTCGATCGTGTAGGTCTGCCGCCCGACGGACCAGCCGCCTTCGAACTTCTCCACCTTGCCGCCGAGTGCCTTGGCGATGATCTGGTGCCCAAAGCAGATGCCCACCATCGGGCGGCCGTCCGCGTGGACCGCCCGGATGAACGCCTCCAGTGGCGGTATCCAGGGGTGGTCTTCGTAGGCACCGAAGCGGGAGCCGGTAATGAGCCAGCCGTCCGCCTGCGTCACGGCTTCGGGCAGGTCGCCGTCGACCACGCGCCAGGTCCGGAAGGTGAAACCGTGCCCGTCCAGCAGGCGCTCGAACATGTCGTTGTAGTCGCCGTGCTCCGGTTGAAGCTCGTCGGGGGCGTGGCCGGTTTGAAGAATGCCGATCTGCATTGCGGTCGTCGGTCTCCGAATTGGCGGGTGTGGTTTGGGGCGCTCAGACGGTGTCCAGGTAAAGGTCCGTCTGCTCTTCCTTGGAGGTCTCCGCCATGTAGTGCAATTCCTGTCGCTTCGTCATGACATAGTTGCGAATGAGGTCCGGCGCAAAGATCCGCGCCGTCTCTTCGCAGCTTTCGAAGGCGTCGATGGCGCTTTTCCAATCCGTCGGGATCTTCGGGAGATCCAGCGTGTAGGCGTTGCCGGTGATCGGCTTCGGCGGCATCTGGCCGTCCTCGATCCCGTTGAGCGCGGCGCCCAGAACTGCCGCGATGGTCAGGTAAGGGTTCACGTCCCCGCCCGAGAGCCGATGCTCGATCCGGCGCGCCCGGTGATCGCCGCTCGGGACGCGCACGGCGACGGTGCGGTTCTCGTAGGCCCAACCGATGCCCGTGGGGGCGTGGGCGCCCGGCACCATCCGTTCGTAGCTGTTCGCGTGCGGAGCAAAGACGAGCGTGCTGCCCGGCATCGCCTTCAGGCAGCCATCCACGGCGTGCAACAAAAGGTTGCTGCCCCGGTCAGTGCCGTCGTCGAAGATGTTGGCGCCGTTCTTGTCCAGCACGGAGAAGTGCATGTGCAGGCCGGACCCCGCGTAATCGTCGTAAGGCTTGGCCATGAAGCTCGCGGCGAAGCCGTGGCGGCGGGCGAGCCCCTTCACCAGCATCTTGAAGAGCCACGCGTCGTCGGCGGCGCGCAGGGCGTCCTCCTGGTGGATCAGGTTGATCTCGAACTGCCCGATGCCGGATTCCGAAATGGCGGTGTCGGCCGGAATGTCCATCGCTTCGCAGGCGTCATAAAGCTCGGTGAAGAACCGGTCGAAGACGTCGAGCGCACGCAACGACAGGATCTCGCCCATCATCCGCCGCTTGCCGGTGCGCGGAGAGGCCGGAACGCGGAGTTGCTTGCCGCTGTCGTCGATCAGGAAGAACTCCAGTTCGACGGCGACCACGGGGGTCAGCCCGCGTTCGGCATAGCGGGCGACCACGCTGGCCAGCGCGTGCCGGGGGTCGCCGTCGTAGGGGCGGCCGTCCTCGTGGAACATCCAGATCGGCAGCAGGCCGGTCGGGGTGTCCAGCCATGGCATCGGCATGAACCCGCGTTCGGTCGGCTCCAGAACGCCGTCGCGGTCGCCGGTGGCCAGAACGAGCGGGCTGTCGTCGATGTCTTCGCCCCAGATGTCGAGGTTCAGCACGGACATGGGGAAGCGCGTGCCGCCCTCGATCACCTTGTCGGCGAAGCGCACGGGCACCCGTTTGCCGCGCGGCTGGCCGTTCAGGTCCGCTGCCGCCACGCGGATCGCGGTGACGTTCGGATTCTTCCGAAGCCAATTCTTCATGAGCAGTTGGTCGCGTATCACTGTCGTCTCCGAGAAAGGATCACGCTACCGGATCAGGTTCAGGCGCAAGGCGATCTTCCTGCGCCGGGCCTGTGGCAGGTGCCGGTTGAGGCGCTTGTTGATCGCCCCGAACAGGGAAATGATCACGAGCGTCATGCACACGAAGAAGCCTGCCACGATCGGGTAGGGGATGAAGGGGTTGAACGTCGCGTCCGCGAAATAATTCGCATAGTAGAGCGCGTCGCCCATCTGTTTCCAAGCCGGAAAGCCGGAAAAGAACACCAGCGTCGTGGCGTGAAACAGAAAGATCGCCTCGTTGGTATAGGCCGGCCACGCGAGGCGGAGCATGGTGGGCCAGACGACGCGGCGGAACTTGTGCCAGCCCGTCAGGCCGTAGGCGTCCGCCGCCTCCAGATCGCCCTTGGGGATAGAGCGGAGCGCGCCATAGAAGATCTCGCCCGTATAGGCGGCGGTGTTCAGGAACAGCACGATCGTCGCGCCTAGCCAAGCGCGGGTGAGCCAGCGGGTCGTGGCGCCAAACTCGATGCCGAAGAGGGTGAACTCGATCCCCGCCTTGGGCAGCAGGACGAAGGCCTCGTAGGCGAGGAAGAACTGGATGAAGAGCGGCGAGCCGCGGAAGAGGAAGATGAACCACTCCGCGGGCTTGCGCACCCACGGCGAGGGCGTGTCCTTGGCCACCGCGAGGGCGGTTGCGAGGAAGAAGCCCAGCAGGAGCGCGAAGGCCGCAAAGTAGATGTTCCAGATCAGCCCGGAGCCGATGAGCACCACCTGCTCGCAGAGCGTAATGTCCGCCTTGGGCAGGAGCCGCTCGCCGATGCCGAGGGAACGGAAGGCGTAGGCGCTGAAAGTTTCCCAGCAGCTCATGCCTGGCGCCTTTGTGCTTCGCCGGCCGCGGTGGCCTGCCCGTGGGAGAGCTTGCGGCTGAGCCGTTCGAAAACGATCTCCGAGACCCGCGTGAAGGCGAGGTAGAAGACCAGCAGGAACAGGAAGTAGTAGAGCCGCCAGTCCGGGTGGGGGTAGGCGTAGATGGCCGTCTTTGACCCGCCGAGCTCTCGCGCCCAGTAGACGATGTCGCGCACGCCGAGGAGGAACAGCAGCGGCGTGGCCTTGATGAGGATCATCCAGAGGTTGCCGAGACCCGGCAGCGCATAGACCCACATCTGCGGCACCAGGATCCGCCAGAAGGTCTGCCGGTCGTTCATGCCGTAGGCGTGGGCGGTCTCGAGCTGCGCCCGCGGCACGGCGTTCATTGCGCCGTAGAGCACGTTCGCCGCGAAGGCGCCGAAGACGATGGCGAAGGTGACGACGGCGAGGCTGAAATTGTAGATCTCATGCACCGTCTGCGGCGCGGTCGAGAGGGGCATCTTGGCTTCGGGGCAGACGATGAAGTCGCTGCCCTGCCGCACCGGCTCCGTCCAGCCAGGGCAGAGCGCCTGGTGCCGCAGCCACTCTATGCCCTGGTCGAGCGCAATCACGAAGAACAGGAAGAAGACGATATCCGGCACGCCGCGCACGACCGAGGTATAGATCTTGCCGGCCCAGGCGAGCGGCAGAAACCGGGACCGGGAGGCCATGGCCCCTGCGAAGCCGAAGGCGAGCGAGACAGGCGCTGTGACCGCCAGCAAAAGCAGCACCGTTCCAAACGAGCCATAGAACAGCAAGTGCTTGCCGTTGGTCAGGTAACAGGCAAGCCAGGCGAGGCCTTCAAGCGATGAGGGATCGGCGCAGGACGCGAACATCTGAGTAGCGCGCGGCCCGCGAGGGGCCGCGCAATATCATGGATCAGTACGGGCCCTTCATGCCTTCGAACCATTTCTCGATCAGCGTGTTGAGCGAGCCGTCTTCCTTCATGGAGGTGATGGCCGCGTCGAGCTTTTCCTTCAGCTCGGCATCGCTCTCCCGCACGCCGACGCCGATGCCGTCGCCCAGGTAGACGTCGTCGGAGACGACGTAGAGATCCGACTCGGCGTTCGCGATCGGCAGGAGAAAGCCCTTGTCGGCCAGAGCCGCATCGACTTCGCCGTTGCGGACGGCGGCGACGGTTTCGTCGGGCGTGGCGAATTCCACAAGTGTCGCGCCGGTCGAGGCGACGTGGCTGGCCTGAATGGTGCCGGTTTGCGCGGCGACCACGCCGCCCTCAAGATCGACGTCCTCGGACGCGGCCACGTAGATCGAGGGATCCGGCGGGAAGTAGGGCTGCGTGAAGTCGATCACCTGGTCGCGCTCGTCGGTGATCGACATGCCGGCGATGATCGTGTCGTAGTTGCCCGAGGTCAGGTTGGGGATGATGGAATCCCAGTCGTTGGTCACCCACTCGCAGGTCAGTTCGGCCCGCTTGCACAGCTCGTCGCCCACTTCGCGCTCGAAGCCGTCGACCTCGCCGCTGTCGTTGATGAAGTTGTACGGAGGGTAGGCGCCCTCGGTGCCCATACGCACCACATCCTGCGCCATCGCGAACCCGGTGGTAAGTGCCAAGGCGGCGGTGGAAAGGATCAGTCTCTTCATTTGGTGAACTCCCGGTTGACTGAGTTTTTTGTGTTTTTTGAGGGCTTTCAGTGGCCCTGCGAATGCGACAGGAACTGTCGCAGGCGGTCCGTTTGTGGACTGCCGAAAAGCGTTTCGGGCGGACCCTCCTCCTCGATCTTCCCTCGGTGGAGGAAGACGACGTGGTCCGAGACGTCGGCGGCGAGCCGCATGTCGTGGGTCACCAGAAGCATCGTCCGGCCCTCCTGGGCCAGTTGCTTGATGACCTTCACGACCTCCTGCTCAAGCTCAGGGTCGAGCGCGGAGGTGGGCTCGTCGAACAGCAGCGCCTTCGGCTCCATCGCCAGCGCCCGGGCAATCGCCGCGCGCTGTTGCTGGCCGCCGGACAGCTGGGCGGGATAGGCGTCGCACTTGTCGCCGATGCCGACCTTGGCCAGCAGGTCGCGGCCGAGCGCCTCCACTTCGTGCCGGTTGCGCTTGAGCACGGTGATCGGCGCCTCGACCACGTTTTCGAGGATGGTCATATGCGCCCAGAGGTTGAACTGCTGGAAGACCATGGAGAGGTTCGTGCGGATGCGGATAAGCTGCTTGCGGTCGCCCGGGCGGCGGGACATGCCCGTGCCATGCCACTTGACCGGCTCCCCTTCGAAGCGGATCTCGCCCTGCTGGCTGTCCTCCAAAAGGTTTGCGCAGCGCAGGAGCGTCGATTTGCCGGAGCCGGAGGAGCCGATGAGCGACACGACCTCGCCTTTCTCGGCAACCATGTCCACGCCCTTCAGGACTTCGAGTGCGCCATAGGCCTTGTGCAGGTCGTGGATCTCGATGACGGGCGGTTGGGTCTGGGTCACGTGTCGGTCGCAGTTGTTGGTGTCAGTGGCGGAGTAGGGCGCAATTAGGAGGCAAATGCAACGCGGAAAGGCAGATTGACCCTGCGGGACGCTCTCCAATCAGGGTACTCATGCGCCATATGCCTCCGGAGTGGGCGGATTGGGAACGGCGAGGTATTCCTCCGGCGTTAGCGCCACGAGTCCGGCCATGCCGAGGGCGGCGCGATGCTCCGGCGCGAGGTGGGCGATTCCCTCGGCGATGGCGGCGCGCAAGGCAGGGGCCGCCTCCGGGAACGCGGTGATGAGCGCCTGTCCGGGGGAGGCGGCGCTACGGCCGACGATCTTCAAGCCGTCGGTCAGGTCGGTATGGGCCGCGAGCAGGCGCCAGCTGATCGCGTCGATCGCGGCGATGTCCACGCGGCCCTCGGCAACAGCGCGGACGCTTTCGCGGTGACTTCCGGTCTCCGGGCCAAGGCGGAACCGAACCGGGGCGAAGGCCGCCGTGGCCCAGCCGGAATGGGAGGCGGCCTCGTTAAAGGCCAGCAGGGCGCCCTCGAACTCCGCCAGCGTCCCGCGGGCGTCATTCTTCCGGGCGACGAAATGCGAGTGATAGTATCCCGGCGGCGTGTCCGGCAGGTCGTAGTCGATGGCGCCGAGCAGCGTGACCTTTTCATGCATCTCGGTCCGGAATGGCAGGCCGCAGACCTGGCCGAGCAACAGGTCCCGGCTGCGCCATTGGGCAAACAGGTCGTCGCTCCGCGTCAGGCTGTCGGGCGCGGCTATGCCGGTTGCCCTGAGGCGGTCCCGCACCTCTGCCCAGAACGCGTCCGTCGCCACCCGGACGCCCGGGTGATCGTACATCGGCAAGGCTGCGAACATGTCAGTCCTTTGATTCGACGCGCTGCCGCGCCAGCGCGCTGTCCCGATCGTTGATGCCGAGCAGGTTGGCCACGAGACGGATCAGCGCATCCTCCTCGTCGTCCCGAACGCCGTCGGCGAGAACAACGGCCCAGAGCGCCTCCACGACGGCCGTGCGGTGTTCGTAGGGAACCGCATCCTTGATCGCGCGGGTGAAGCGCACGGTGTCGGGCGCCTCAGCCTCCAGCGTCTCGGCCTCCGTACGCAGACGCGCGGCCTCGAAGGGAGACAGGCTGTAGCGGTGGGCGACGATCCGGTCGATCCGGGCCACCTCCGCCTCGGCATAGTCGCCATCGGAGCGGGCAACGCGCACCAGAAGGGCCGTCAGCGCCAGTCGGGCGTCCGGATCGGGCAGCGTCTGCGGTGTCGGGTCCGTGAGTCGGCGCAGGAGATCGGCAAACATGTCAGAGATATAGGCGCGTTCGCGGACGGCGTCCAATACGGACCACGCGGTAGCGGGTCAGGGGGCACTGTCCTCGAGCGGCTCGGCACCGGCCGCCGCCATGCGGGCGCGAACCGCCGCGTCCCCGTCCAGCCCGAGCCGCGCGGCCGCCCGCTCCAGATAGGCGAACTCGGTCTGCGTGCCGGTTCCGTCGGCAAGGGCGATGCGCCACATGGCCACCAGAACGGCTTCCCGGTGGGCACGGTCCAGCCGGTCCCGCACCGCGGTGGCAAACCGGCCGTCTTCGGGGGCCTGCGCCTCCAACTTCTCGGCCTCGGCCCGCAGGCGCGCGGCTTCTACCGGGTTCAGCCCGTAGGATGCGCCGAGGATCCGGTCGATGCGCTGAATTTCCTCCACCGCATAGAGGTTGTCGAGCTTGGCCATGCGAACGAGCATGCCCGCCATCGCGTGGCGGCCGTCGAGTTCGGGAAGCGGCGTCTCGTCGGACGCAAAGAGGCGATTCAGAAGGTCGGTGAACATCGGCCCCATATGCACAACAGCGGGGGCGCCATCAAGCCTCCACTAACCGTCGCGCTGATCGTTGTAGCCTTCGACGATCACGAGGTCGCCAGAGGCAATCGGATCGCGGATCGCCTTGGCGGCGAGGTGGTCAGGATCGTCGTAGCAGGCCAGCGCGTCGGCGAAGGTCGGAAACTCGATCACGACGGTACGGGGATGCAGCGATCCCTCGCGGACGTCGTACTGCCCGGCCCGCACGAGGAACCTTGCGCCGTAGCGGGCGAAAGGCTTCGCCGCGGCGGCCTTGTATTCCTCGAAGGCCGCCTGATCCTTCACGTCGACATGCGCGACCCAGTATCCCTTGAGCATCGTCTTCCTCCCCAACGATAAAACGCTACTCCCGAGGCGCGCCGTTGGCAAAGGCTATGGCCGCCGCCGAGATCATTCCCCGGCGGCAAGGCGAAAGGTGTTTGCTCCGATGGCGCGGTCAGACGAGGCGGCTGTTGTCCTTGGCCGCGCGGATGAAGTCGCGGAACAGGGGGTGCGGGGCGAAGGGCTTGGACTTCAACTCCGGGTGGAACTGGACGCCGATGAACCAGGGGTGGTCCGGCACCTCGACGATTTCGGGCAGGCGGCCGTCCGGCGACATGCCGGAGAATTTCAGCCCCTTCTGCTCCAGCAGGTCCTTGTAGCGGATGTCGACCTCGTAGCGGTGCCGGTGGCGCTCCTCGATATCGGTCCTGCCATATATTTCCGCGACCCGGCTGCCGGGGGTCAGCACCGCATCGTAGGAGCCAAGCCGCATCGTGCCGCCCTTGTCGTCGTCCACCTTGCGCTCCACCTTGGCGTTGCCCTGCACCCATTCCTTCAGGTGATAGACAACCGGCGTGAACCGCTTCTTGCCGGCCTCGTGGTCGAACTCCTCGGAGCCGGCGTCGGTCAGCTCGGTCAGGTGCCGCGCGGCTTCGATCACCGCCATCTGCATCCCGAGACAGATGCCCAGGTAGGGCACCTTTCGGGTCCGGGCGAATTCCGCAGCGCGGATCTTGCCCTCGGTGCCCCGCTCGCCGAAGCCGCCGGGAACGATGATCGCGTGGAAGGGCTCCAGATGCGGAACCGGGTCTTCCTTTTCGAAGATCTCGGCGTCGATCCACTCGGCCCGCACCTTCACACGGTTGGCCATGCCGCCATGGGTCAGCGCCTCGGCGATGGATTTGTAGGCGTCTTCGAGTTGCGTGTACTTGCCGACGATGGCCACACGGACCTCGCCGTCGGAGTTGTGAATGCGGTCGGAGACGTCTTCCCACCGGGCCAGGTTCGGGCGTGGCGCGGGGCTGATGTTGAACGCATCCAGCACTGCCTGGTCCAGGCCCTCGCGGTGGTAGGCAAGTGGCGCGTCGTAAATCGACTTCAGATCCTGCGCGGCGATCACTGCCTCCGGGCGAACGTTGCAGAACAGCGCCAGCTTGTCGCGCTCCTTCTGCGGAATCGGCATCTCGGAGCGGCAGACCAGCAGGTCCGGCGCCAAGCCGATGGAGCGCAGTTCCTTGACCGAGTGCTGCGTGGGCTTGGTCTTCAGCTCGCCGGACGCCTTGATGAAGGGCAGCAGGGTCAGGTGCATGAAGATGCACTGGCCGCGCGCCTTGTCCTGCGCGAACTGGCGGATCGCCTCGAAGAACGGCAGGCCCTCAATGTCGCCCACGGTGCCGCCGATCTCGCAGAGCATGAAATCGACCTCGTCCTCGCCGATGGCGATGAAGTCCTTGATCTCGTTCGTGACGTGCGGAATCACCTGGATCGTCTTGCCGAGGTAGTCGCCGCGGCGCTCTTTTTCCAACACGTTCGAATAGATGCGCCCGGAGGAGACCGAGTCGGTGCTGCGCGCCGCCACGCCGGTGAACCGCTCGTAGTGGCCGAGGTCCAGGTCGGTTTCCGCGCCATCGTCGGTGACGAAGACCTCGCCGTGTTCGAACGGGCTCATCGTGCCGGGATCGACGTTCAGGTACGGATCAAGCTTGCGCAGCCGGACGGAGAACCCGCGCGCCTGCAACAACGCACCAAGAGCGGCGGACGCCAGCCCCTTGCCCAAGGACGACACCACGCCGCCGGTGATGAAGATGAACCGTGCCATGTGCGGCCGACCCCCGTGATATTTTGCGGATTCCCGTACCGGGGGAATCGGCTGTTTCAGCAGCAGATGTGCGTTCGCGAACGCACCATCACGGGACTCAGAGTCTAAAGGATTCGCCGCGATGAAGCAACAGCACCTCTAGATGCTGTTGTCGAAACCTGTGGATATGCAAGGCCTTGTAGCTTCTCCGCCGCACCTCACTCGGCGGCCCGCGGCACGAGCGGGGCGTCTCCCTCCGGTGCGGGGGGCAGCAGGTTGTCGTCGGACGCGGGCGCCGGTTCAGACGTTTCCGCAGGCGCCGGTTGCGAGGTAAGCCTGTCGACGACCGAGGTATTCTCGGAATTCGCCGCGGCGAGGATTGTCAGCGTCATGGACGTGACGATGAAGCCGATGGCCAGCAACCAGGTGATCTTGCCCAGGGCGGTCGCTGCCGCGCGGCCGGTCATGACCCCGCCGCCGCCCATTCCGAGCCCACCCCCTTCGGAGCGCTGCAGCAACACGATGCCGATCAGGCTCAGGGCCAGGATCAGGTGGACGATCAGGATGACGTTTTGCATGCGCGGAGCCTCGACTTCGGATGCGCGGTATCTAAAGGGTAGCCCTTCGGCCCGCAACCCCCCGGGACAGGCAGATGCCGCCGCCGACCCATGCGTCAGAATAGTGGTTTGCGCCCCGGACGCGGACCGCTATACCGGCGCGGGTTTTTCAGCCAGCCGAGGAGAGCGAAATGGCCAATGTCGTCGTGGTCGGCGCCCAGTGGGGCGACGAAGGGAAGGGCAAGATCGTCGATTGGCTCTCGGAGCGCGCCGACGTCATCGCGCGCTTCCAGGGCGGGCACAACGCGGGCCATACGCTGGTGATCGAGGGCAAGGTGTTCAAGCTGTCGCTGCTGCCCTCCGGTATCGTTCGCGGCGGCAAGATCAGCGTGATCGGCAACGGCGTGGTGCTCGACCCCTGGGCGCTGGTCGAGGAGATCGAGAAGCTGCGCGGGCAGGGCGTGGAAATCTCGCCCGACAACCTGATGATCGCCGAGAACACGCCGCTCATCCTGCCGCTGCATGGCGAACTGGATCGCGGGCGCGAGGCGCAGAATTCGGTGGCCAAGATCGGCACAACGGGGCGCGGGATCGGCCCGGCCTACGAGGACAAGGTGGGACGGCGGGTTATCCGGGTGGCCGACCTGGCCGACGAGGCGACGCTGCAGACCCGCATCGGCCGGCTGCTCGTCCACCACGACGCCTTGCGCAAGGGGCTGGGCCTGCCGCCGGTGGACGCCGACGCGCTGCTCGCCGGTCTGCGGGAGGTGGCGCCGAAGGTGCTGCCCTATGCCAAACCCGTCTGGCGAGAGATGAACATCGCCCGCAGGGCGGGCAAGCGCATCCTGTTCGAGGGCGCGCAGGGCAGCCTGCTGGACGTGGATTTCGGCACATATCCGTTCGTGACCTCCTCCACCACCATCTCCGGGTCCGCCGCCGCGGGCACCGGCATGGGGCCGGGCTCCATCGATTTCGTTCTGGGGATCGTGAAGGCCTACACCACCCGTGTCGGCGAGGGGCCGTTCCCCTGCGAGTTGTTCGACGAGGTGGGCGAACATCTTGCACGGGTGGGTCACGAGAAGGGGACGGTCACCGGCCGCTCCCGCCGCTGCGGTTGGTTCGACGCGGTGCTGGTGCGGCAGACCTGCGCGCTCTCGGGCGTGAACGGCATCGCGCTGACCAAGATGGACGTGCTGGACGGACTGGAGGAGCTGAAGATCTGCACCGGCTACGAGCTCGACGGTGAAAAGCTGGACTACCTTCCGACCGCAGCGGACCAACAGGCCCGCGTGACCCCGGTCTACGAGACCATGGAGGGGTGGAGCGAGAGCACGGCGGGCGCGCGCAGCTGGGCGGACCTTCCCGGAGCGGCGGTCAAGTACGTCCGCCGGATCGAGGAGCTGATCGAATGCCCGGTGGCGCTGCTGTCGACGTCGCCCGAGCGGGATGACACGATTCTCGTCACCGACCCCTTCGCGGACTGAGGGCGCGGCGATGGCGCTCAGCTACAAGGCCCGCCGGCGCTGGTCGCTCGTCATCCTGTTGGTGGGCCTGCCTGCCTATATCGTGGTGGCCTGGGTGGTGCTGAGCTGGCTCGACCGGCCATCGGTCCTGGTGGAACTGCTGGTTTACATCATTCTCGGGATTGCCTGGGCCCTGCCGTTCCGCTTCGTCTTCCGCGGCGTGGGCAAGGCGGCCCCAACGGAGGACGCCGCGTTAACCACGCCCGAGGATCGGCGGGGTGCTCCCTCCGATCGCAGCGAAGGCTGAGCGCGCGGGCGACAGGTTGACCTACGGGGCGGAGCATTTATCGCGATAGGTTCGACAGGCTCGCCTTGGTCGTTTCGGGGTGTCGGGTGCACGGATTCTGATCGGAGTCTGACTGCGTGCACGACGGGCCGGAATCTCCCCAAGTAAAACGGCCGTCCGCAATCTGGTAATGCGCCCAATGCAATGACCCCAGTCACGAATTGGCGCGGACGCAGTTCTGCGTGCGCTCGCCGGAAAACGCTTGGATCTTCACCAGACGCGAGCCCGAAAAGGGTGCGGGCAGCTCCTGGGAGCTGCCCGCGTTCTTGAGCGAAATTTGGTCCACTGGAGCGGTACGGTCACGGCGAACTGCCGGCCGTTCCGGCTTTGAGAACAGGGGCAGGAGCCTGCCGGTATTAGAAGACCCGCCCCGAACTCATTACGACCGATTGCGCGGGACCGGTCAGAGAACTGCCCTGCGCTCGTCCGGTTTATATCGAGAGCTTTGAGAAAGAGTGAACTGGCCACGGTCGAGTTTCTGAATCTTGCCCTGGCGCAGCAGTTGACCAAAGGTCCGCAGGCTGTCCTCGCGGCGGAGTTCTTCCTGCCCGTCCAACTGGCGCACAACGTTCATGATCTGCGGATGCGAGAAATGCGGGCGTCCCTCGACGTACGAGGTGTAGGCGGCGGCGCATTCCAGAAGCTCCTCCAGACCGGCCGCGCCCATGCGCTCGGCAAATTCGTCAAAGGTCGTGCTTTCGGCCAGATGGTCCTCGGCCTCCTTGCTGCGCGCCGAAAGAGGCCGTTCGCCCGACAGTGTGGCAGGCTCCTGAGCGGGGGTCTCGTCCTCCCGGTTGGCGCTCACGCGGCGCGGGCGAACCGGCGTCGTTGGGCGGCTCTCGGACGGCTTTGCCGCTTCCGGGGTGTCGACCCGCTGTTCGGACACCAGCATCAGCGGCGCCAGCCGCCGCCGTTCGCGGATCTCGGCAGAGGCCGCGGCCGGCCGGTCGCTGACCGGACGGCGCGGACGCACCGGGCCGGTGCGCTCGGCAGGCTCGACCGGGCGCTGAGGCGTAGCCTCGGCTTCGGGCACCTCCGCGCGGTCCGTGGTCACTTCGACCGGACGAGTCCGCGGGCGTGTCAGCGGCCGCGTGAACGGACGTGTCTTCGGGCGCGTTGACGGGCGGGTCGAGGGACGCAGCTCGGAGTCCTCACCGTCCTCCGACTTGTGCGGACGAACCACTTCGGCAAGGTCCTTGCGATAGGGTTCCGCCTCTTCTGCTTCGGAATTCCGGCTCGCCGGGCCCTCTGCCTTGGTGGCGGCCACCGCGGCCTTGAGGTGTTCGATCGCGGACCGGCGACGGCGCAGTTCCGCGCCCTCCAGCTTGGAGTTCGCCTCGTCCATGAGCCGCTCGATCTTGCTGCTCTCCTCGCCGTTCTGATCGAGAGCCTTGGCGCGGCGCTCCGCTGCCGCTTCCGCACGGGAGCTTTGCTGGCTCTGCCGCGCAAGTTCCGCAACCGCGACCGCAAGGTGGTCCACCTCTTCGACCTGGACCGGTTGCTCGGCCGTCTCGTCCACCGAGGCCGGCTCCGATTCCGCGACCCGATCGGAGTCGCTGAGCATCAGGGCGACCGTTTCCTCGGTTTCGACGGTGGCTTCAGTGACGAGTTCTTCGGTCTCGTCCTCGCCGTGGACCTCCACGGTGGTGACTTCCACGACCTCCGATACCTCGACGAATTCCACGCTTATGTTTCGTGCGCCCTCATCGAAATCCTCGTCGTCGTCGGGATGCGCGTGCAACAGGTGCGGGCCGTCGTCGCCGTCCTGCGCGGTCAAGCGGTCATCCGTCTCGTCGGCGACCAGGCTCGTCGCAGCCGCCACGTTGTCGGAGGGCTCCTCGATGGCATCGGTGGCCGCCTCATCCGACGTGGCGGGGGCGGGGCCGTGCTCGTCGTCCGCCTCGGTGCGATGCCCGCCCAACAGCGCCGCCCTGAGGGAGGCGATCAACGAATGACGGCGGCGTACCACCGGCTCTTCGGCTGGCGCGACGGTGGCATCCTCGGCAACAGGCGCCTCGGCCTCCGCCTCCGCCGAGGCAGGCTCGGACTCTTCGCTCAGCACTTCCGTTTCGACGGTCGCGATTTCCGGCGTTTCGACGACGGTCTCGGCAGTGGCAATTTCGCTGTCGGAGGCCGAAACGTCCGCCTCCTGCTCCGCGAAGGTGTCTTCGCTGGACAGGAACTCGGCCTCGACCGTGGCTTCTTCCTCTTCGCTGGCCATCTCTTCAGCCAGCAGCCGAGCCTCAGCGGCATCCTGCCCGGCGCTGATTCCTGCAAAGACTTCCGCCCAGTCAATGCCTTGGGGTTCCTCAAGCGACTCGGCCGCCTCCGGCTGGTCGCTCTCGCCCGCCTCCTCGTCCGTATCGGAGATGAGGGATTCGGGCTCCGAAACGAACTCCGCCGCCTCGGCCGTTTCCGGCTCCGCCTCAGCGAAAGCCGCTTCCTCCTCGACCTCGTCGACAGCCTCGGTCCACACGTGGGCCGCCTCGGGCTCGGCTTCGCCAAGCGCAGCTTCCGCTTCGACGTCGTCCCCAGTCTCGGTCCAGACCTCGGCAACTTCCGGCTCGGATTCCGGCTCCGCGTCGGCCTCCGCCACATCCTCGAACAGGGCGTCGGTTACCTCAGGTTCGGCCTCCGGCTCGACTTCGACCGAAGGCGCTTCCGCTTCGATTTCCTGCACGGCCTGCGCGGCTTCGTGCTCCGGCTCCATTTCGGCCAGCGGGGCAACACCTTCGTCTTCTGCCGCCTCCTCGACGTGCGCTTCCAAAACCTCAGGCTCTGCCTCTGGCTCGGATGTGGCCAATAGCGCTTCTGCGTCGGTGTCTTCTTCGGTCTCGAACCCGGCCTGCACCGCCTCGGGCTCGGCTTCCGGCTCAACGTCAGCCGCGGGCGCTTCTTCCATCTCCGCCAGGTCTTCGGGCAGGGCTGCGGCAAGCTCGGGCTCGACGTCAGCCAAGGGCGCTTCCGCCTCGACCTCTGTCACCTCAACCGCTGCCACGTCCTCGGGATGATCCTCCGAAACCTCAGGCTCCGCTTCCGGCTCCACGTCGGCCACGGGCGCTTGCGCTTCGGCCTCTTCTACGACTTCAGGCAAAGCGTCCGTAACGTCGGGCTCCGCCTGCAATTCTGCGTCGACCAAAGGCGCTTCGGCCTCCGCCACTTCCATGCGCTCGGGCAACTCAGGGGCGGAGTCGAACGCGGCCTCAGGTTCCGCGTCGGCAAATGGCGTCTTGACCTCGGTTTTTTCGGAAGCTTCGGCCCAAGCCTGTGCGACTTGCCGCCCGGCTTCAGGCTCGAGGTCGGCCAAGGCCGCTTCCGCTTCGACCTCTTGCGGACCCTCGGTCCAGCCCTGCTCGGCCTCCGCCGCGACTTCGGCTTGGGGCGCGACTGCCGCGGCCTCTTCCGTAGCCTCAGGCATCGCCTCCGCCACATCGGCTTCCGGCTCCACCTCGGCTGTGGGTGCTTGTTCCTCGGCCTCTTCCATGACCTCAGCGATGGCTTCGGCGGCCTCGGGCTCAACTTCCGGCTCGACTTCGGTCGTGGGCGCTTCCGCTTCGACTTCTTCTACAAGTTGTTTGGCTTCGAACTCGCCCTCGGGTTCCAAGTCGGCAGATGGGGTCTCCACCTCGGTTTCATCCGAAGTTTCAGTCCAGATCTGCGCAGCCTCGGGTTCGACGTCCGGCTCTACATCGGCAATGGGTGCTTCCGCCTCAGCCTCTTGCGCAACCTCGGGTTCCGCTTCCGGCTGCCAATCCATCGGGCCCTGCTCTTCGTCGAGGATCGCGAGCGCCGCATCTGCAGGGGTGCTTTCCCTGGGCGCAGAAGGAATCTCGGGCGCTTCCTCCGGGTAGGAGAGCGCAACGGCGGCGCGGATGCGCGCCAACTTCGCGGCAATGCTCTCCGCCGGCGCTTCGGCCTCGCCTGGCTGGACGGCATCGGCCTGCGGCTCCGGGGCTTCGGCAACGGCCTCGGGTTCGTCCATGGATTCTGGCGCAGGCGTCGCGACAGGCTGTTCGGCGGCTGGCGGTTCGTACGATGTGGCTTGCGGCTCCTGCGGCGCAGGTGAGACGGGCTCCGCGGCAGGTTCTTCCATTGCGTGCAGTCGCACGCCGTTCGCGCCAACCCGCGCCTCGACCCGGCGCTGGATCTCCTTTTCCACGATGCGTTGCAGCATCTCGGCATCCGGCGTCGGCGGTTCCGCGCCGAAGTAGCGATCTTCTGCTGCGAGGTCCCGGAAATACTCCGCGACGGCCTTCATCGTGCCGAAAGAATCTTCGAACCCTTCCAGCGTGCACGAGAAGGTCCCGTAGGACACCGTCAGAATCTTGTTGGAACCTAACATCGTCGTCTCGCTTCTCTTACTTATCCTGCCTTCGCGGGGCCTTGCGTCTTGGGCGCACTGGTTCCCTCACGGGAACGACAATTAAAAATTTTAGGTATCATTTCCGGGCGGAATTGTGGTCTTCCTGTGAAAAAGGGAACAGTGGCGTGAATGAGCCTATCATTGTCCGCGCGGTGGACGCCATAACGCTCGTGGGTGGCGGCGATGTCGGGGCGGACGATCTGGAGGTTGCGCTGCGCCATGCGCCCGTTCTTGTCGCCGCCGACGGCGGGGCCGCGCCCGTGGTGCGGGCGGGCCTTAGTCCACAGGCCGTTCTGGGCGATATGGACTCGCTGGAGGCGGAGATCCGGGATCACATTCCCGCTGACCGTTTCCACCCCATCGCCGACCAGCACTCCACCGATTTCGACAAGGCCCTGCGCTCGGTGGCGGCGCCCTTCGTCCTGGGGGTGGGCTTTATGGGGCGCCGCGTCGACCACCAGCTTGCGAATTTCAACGTGCTGGTCCGGCGGGCGGAGCGGCGTTGTGTGCTGATTGGTGCCCACGATGTCGTTCTGGCTGCCCCGCCTGAGATCGCGCTGGAGCTTGCTCCAGGGTCCCGTGTGTCGCTCTTTCCGCTCGCTCCCGTTGAGGGCACGTCGCGGGGTCTGCATTGGCCCATCGATGGGTTGAAGATGGCGCCGGGGGGTGTCATCGGAACATCGAACCGCGTGGCGGAGAGCCATTCGGGTAGGGTCGAGCTAACATTCTTTGCGCCCGGAATGCTGATCATCCTTCCAAGAGCCGCGCTGGGAGCTGTCCTGGCCGCCCTGAAGCCCGACGCCTGAATCCTGGCGCGCCGGCGCAGTGTCTGACCGGTTTTGCACTCATTTTGAAGGCTCCGTTTGGGCGCAACCGCCGCGCGCGGAGCGCGCGGCGTGGCCCAACTGGGCATGGCCCATCTTCGATGGGTCAGGGCCGGGCGGGAGGGCACCCGCTTCGGACGGCGTCCGGCCTCAGCAGTTCGGAACGTTGACCGCGAGACCGCCCAGCGATGTCTCCTTGTACTTCTCCGACATGTCATGCCCGGTCTGGCGGAGCGTTTCGATGCAGGCGTCGAGCGGCACCAGGTGGTGGCCGTCACCGCGCAGGGAGAGGGAGGCCGCGCTGATCGCCTTGATGGCCCCGAGACCGTTGCGTTCGATGCAGGGCACCTGCACGAGCCCCTTGACCGGGTCGCAGGTCATGCCCAGGTGGTGCTCCAGCGCGATCTCGGCGGCGTTCTCCACCTGCGCGGGCGTGCCGCCCATCACCGATGCCAGTCCCGCCGCCGCCATGGCAGACGCGCTGCCGACCTCCGCCTGGCAGCCAGCCTCGGCCCCGGAGATCGAGGCGTTGGTCTTGATCAGTCCGCCAATGGCAGCGGCGGTCAGGAACAGATCGGGTAGGCGGGCACGGGTGGCGCTGGGAACCTGGTCCAGCCAGTACCGGATTACCGCGGGAACGACCCCAGACGCGCCGTTGGTGGGAGCGGTCACCACTTGCCCGCCGGCGGCGTTCTCCTCGTTGACGGCCATTGCATAGGCGCTGATCCAGTCGTTCACGGTATGCGGCGGGCCGAGGTTCAGTCCGCGCTCGTTCTGCAGCGCCGCGTAGAGCCCCGGCGCCCGTCGCCGCACATTGAGGCCGCCGGGCAGGGTGCCGGTCGTTTCCAGCCCGCGATCAATGCACTCGGCCATGACATGCCACAGGCGGTCGATCCCACGGTCGATCTCCGCGGCGGAGCGGTGGACCAACTCGTTCGCCCGCTGGATCTCGGCAATGGTCTTTCCGGTCGCGCGGGTCGTTTCGAGCAGCGCAGCCGCGCTGTTGAAGGGGTACGGCAGGGGGTGCTGCGGGGCCGAAGGGGCGTCGTCGCTCAACTCCGCTTCCGTCGCCACGAAGCCGCCGCCGACGGAATAATACGTCTCCTGCAGGATCACGTCCCCTTGCGCGTCCGTGGCCATCAGGACAAGGCCGTTGCTGTGGCCGGGCAACGGCGCACCATAGTCGAAGACCAGATCCTGCTCCGGGTCGAAGGCGAGCGTGCCGAGGCCGTCCGGCGTCACCTTATGCTCCGCGCGGATCCGTTCCAGCGCCGCCTCCGCCGCGTCCGCCTCGTAGCTTTCCGGCTCGAACCCGTCGAAGCCGAGGATCACCGCTCGGTCCGTCGCGTGGCCGACGCCGGTGAAGGCGAGTGATCCATGCAGCCGGGCGCGCAGCCCGTGGGCATGAAAGCGGGAGCCACGCAACAGGTCCAGGAACCGTGCCGCCGCCACCATCGGTCCCATCGTATGGGAGGACGACGGGCCGATGCCGATCTTGAAGATGTCGAAGACGCTCAGAAACATCGAACCTCCGGTCTGTATACTCGGACTACCGGCCGAGAGGGCGGGCGGATCGCTCGTTCGCGACAGATCCGGTCAGAAACCCGCGCTTTCCGGTGCCGGAGGTGCGGCGCCAGCTTCCGCGCCGCCGTTCCACTCTGCAGCGGGTCGCCGAGGTATTCCAGCGCCCCTTTCGGGCTGGTGAGAAAGCCCTCGCAGCCGGAAAGTCCTTGAACTATAACCGCCCCCGAACCGTGGAGTATGCCGTATGTCACCAGAACTTTCGCCCATCGACCGTGCAAAGTACATCGCCGCCCGCCGCTCGTGCGACTTCGTCGAGAGCGGAATGCGGGTCGGGTTGGGAACGGGCTCCACCGCCGCGTGGATGGTGCGGCGCCTGGGCGAGCGGATCCGCGACGAGGGTCTGGAGATCGTCGGTGTGCCGACCTCGACCCGCACGGCGGATCTCGCCCGCCAGCTCGGGATTCCGGTCTCCACCCTCGACGAGGTGAAGTGGCTCGACATCACCATCGACGGGGCCGATGAGTTCGACGAAACGCTCAACCTCATCAAGGGCGGTGGCGGAGCTCTGCTGCAGGAAAAGATCGTGGCAACCGCCTCCGACCGCATGGTCGTGATCGCCGATGTGGAGAAGGAAGTGCGGACGCTCGGCGCCTTCCCGCTGCCGGTCGAGACGATCCCCTTCGGCTGGCAGACCACCAAGGCGCTGATCGAGGAGACGCTCGTCAACATGGACGTGCTGAACCGCGAGACCACGCTGCGGATGAACGACGACGTGCCTTACGTGACGGACGAAGGTAATTACATCATCGACCTGCACCTGAAACGGATCGGGAATGCCCGGCAAGTGGCCCTGGTGCTGAACCAGATCCCCGGCGTGGTGGAGAACGGCCTCTTCATCGACATCTGCGACGCGGTCGTGATCGGTCGCTCCGACGGGTCGGTCGAAGTGCGGGATCTGACGGCCGGTACGGTGGCGCGGGAACATCTCGATGTGCTCGACAGCGACAACATCTTCGCTGAAAAAACGGACTGATCGTTGGCCGTGCAAACGAAGGGCAGCTGATGGATTTCGATTTCGATCTCTTCGTTATCGGTGGCGGGTCCGGCGGCGTGCGCGCCGCGCGTGTGGCGGCCGGGGAGGCGGGGGCTCGCGTGGGGCTGGCTGAAGAGAGCCGGATGGGCGGCACCTGCGTAATCCGCGGCTGCGTGCCCAAGAAGTTGATGGTCTTTGCATCCGAGTATGCCGAAGGGATGCACGAGGCGGCTGATTACGGCTGGGACGTGCGCATCGGCGGGTTCGACTGGCCAAAGTTTCGGACCCGGCTGGAGACGGAACTGGACCGGCTGGAGGGAGTCTACAACAGCCTGTTGGAAGGGTCCGGCGTCACGATCTTTGCACAGCGGGCGACGGTTGCCGACGCCCATACCGTGCGGCTGGCGGACGGCTCCACCAAGACGGCCAAGCACATCCTCATTGCCGCCGGCGGGCGGCCGTCGATGCCGGAGTTCGAGAATATCGAGCTGGCGATCAGTTCCAACGACGTCTTTCACCTGGACGAGCTGCCACGGCGGCTGCTCGTTGTCGGCGGCGGCTACATCGCGTGCGAGATGGCCTGCATCTTCAATGGGCTGGGAACGGACGTGACCCAGTTCTACCGCGGCGCGCAGATTCTGCGCGGCTTCGATGGCGAGGCGCGCGGGCACATCGCGGAGCACATGCAGCGCCACGGCATCGGAATCCATTGCGGCACCAATATCCTCTCCCTCGAAAAGACGGACGACGGGATCGAAGTGCGCTCCACGACGGGCGATACTTTCACCTTCGACCAGGTCCTGTTCGCCACCGGGCGCACCCCCAATACGGCGGGTCTCGGGCTGGAGGACGTCGGAGTGGAGCTCGGACGGCGGGGCGAGGTCGTCGTGGACGACTACAGCCAGACGGCGGTCCCCTCCATCTACGCCATTGGCGACGTGACCAATCGGGTGCAGCTCACGCCGGTCGCCATTCGGGAGGGCATGGCCTTCGTGGAGACGGTCTTCAAGGGCAACCCGACTCCGGTGGATCACGCGCTGATCCCGTCGGCCGTGTTCACGCAGCCGGAATACGGCAGCGTCGGGCTGAGCGAGGAGGATGCCCGGGAGCAGGAGCCGATCGACGTCTATGCCACCAGCTTCCGGCCGATGCACAAGGCCTTCATCGGGCGGGACGACCGGGTGCTGATGAAGCTGATCGTCAGCCAGGAGACGCGCAAGGTGCTTGGCGTGCATATAGTTTCCGACAAGGCCGGCGAGATGATCCAGCTTGCCGGGGTGGCCGTAAAAATGGGTGCCACCAAAGAGGATTTCGACAGAACCGTTGCCGTTCATCCGACGATGTCGGAGGAACTGGTGACCCTGAAAACACCGGTCCGCACGGCCTGAGCTGGCCGCCGGCTCGCTTGAATTGCGCGGCGGCGTAACCATGTGGCAGAGGGACCGACCGACGAGACGCGATAGGGAAGGGAACTAGATGGCAGGAAACAGCGGCGGACCCTGGGGCGGTGGCTCCGGAGGCGGCGGCCAGCAGGGCGGCGGCAATCGCGGCGGGGGCGGGAGACGCCCGGGCGAGGGCGGCGGCCAGATTCCCGAAATCGACGAAATCGTAAAGAAGGGTCAGGAGCAGCTCCGGGTGCTCATGGGCGGGCGCGGCGGCCCAAAGGAACCCGGCCGGCCGGGGGGCGGAGGCTTCCAGTTTAACCGCAGCACGTTTCTGATCGGCGGCGGGGTTCTGATCCTTCTGTGGCTCTGGGTGTCGTTCTACACCGTCAAGCCGGAAGAGCAGGGCGTGGAGCTGTTTCTTGGCAGCTACTACCGGACCACCGACGACGGACCGCATTTCGCCTGGTGGCCGCTGGTAAGCAAGGAGGTCATCGCGACCACCACCGAACGCACCGAAGACATCGGCGAGGCCTTCTCTTCCCGCGACGGCGATGCCGGGCTGATGCTGACGACCGATGCGAACATCGTGGATATCGACTTCCAGGTGGTGTGGAATATCTCCGATCCGGCCAAGTTTCTGTTCAACCTGCGCGATGGGCGCGACACCGTTCGCGCTGTGTCTGAATCCGCCATGCGCGAGATTATCGCGGCCTCCGACCTGGCGCCGATCCTGAACCGTGACCGGGGGGTCATTGCCGAGGGGGTGAAGGCATCCATCCAGGGCACGCTGGACACCTACAACAGCGGCATCAACATCGTTCGCGTCAACTTGGACAAGGCCGACCCGCCGCGCGAGGTGATCGACGCCTTCCGCGAAGTGCAGGCCGCCGAACAGGAACGCGACCGGCTGGAACGGCAGGCTGACGCCTATGCCAACCGGGTTCTCGCCGGTGCGCGCGGTGAGGCTGCGCAGGTGCTGGAAGAAGCCGAGGGGTATCGCGCCCGCGTCGTGAACGAGGCCGAGGGTTCCGCCAGTCGATTCAGCGCGGTTCTGGAAGAATACCGCAAAGCGCCGGAAGTCACGCGCAAGCGGCTCTACCTCGAAACGATGGAAAAGGTGCTGGGCGATGTTGACAAGGTCATCATCGAGGACACCGGGGGCGGGCAGGGCGTTGTTCCCTATCTGCCCCTGAACGAACTGCGCCGCTCCGGCGACACGCAGCAGGAGGCGAACTGAGATGAACAGGCCATCCTACGTTGTGCCGCTGATCGCGGCCGTCATCGCTCTGGTCCTTCTGATGAGTTCGATCTTCATCGTCGACGAACGCGAGAAGGCGCTTGTCCTACAGTTCGGTCAGATCAAGCGGGTCAAGGAAGAGCCGGGGCTCGCCTTTAAAGTGCCGCTGATTCAGGAAGTGGTGCGGTATGACGACCGGATCCTGGCGCTCGATACGGACACGATCGAGGTAACGCCGTCGGATGACCGCCGACTCGTGGTCGACGCCTTCGCCCGGTACCGGATCGCTGACGTGGTTCGGTTCCGTCAGGCCGTCGGAGGCGGCGGGCTGCCGCAAGCCGAAAGCCGGTTGTCGGGCATCCTGAATGCGCAGATCCGTGAAGTTCTGGGTGCCGATCAGGTGACATCCGACACGATCCTCTCCGAAGATCGTCGCATCTTGATGAACCGCATCCGTGACCAGAGCCGCGCTGAGGCGCTGTCGCTGGGGCTTGATGTGGTGGACGTGCGGCTCAAGCAGACCAACCTGCCGGAGCAGAACCTGAACGCCACCTTCGAGCGGATGCGCGCGGAGCGGGAGCGGGAAGCGGCGGACGAGATCGCCCGCGGTAACGAGGCCGCGCAGCGGGTTCGCGCCCAGGCCGACCGGACGGTTGTGGAGCTTGTTTCCGACGCCCGCAAGGAAGCCGAGATCGTCCGTGGTGAGGCTGACGCCACACGTACCACGATCTACGCAGACGCCTTCGGGGCGGACCCCAACTTCTTCGCCTTCTTCCGGTCGCTTTCGGCCTACGAAGCTGCGCTGAAGGGGGAAAACTCTTCGCTCGTCATCGCGCCGGATAGCGAGTTCTTCGAGTACTTCGGCGGAGCGCTCGGGTCCGGGACGGCGCTGGTGCCGAGTGCCGCCGGCGTGCCGGACACCCAGAGCAGCCCCGAGTCCACCGAGGGTTCCGCGTCGAATGAAGACATGGGAGCTTCGGACATGGCTGATCCGTCCGAACCGGCAGACCCTGCATCGGCGGACGTGTCTTCTGAGTCGACTGGTGCGGCGACCGCCGATGAGCCGGCAAGCGCCGCGCCGTCCGATCCAGCGGAGGCTGCGGCACCCGCTGAGACGACGGACGCAACGGACGCCAGGTCCGGCACAGATGCGTCGGGCGAAACGGGTGCACAGGCGGCGTCGCAGCCGCCGGCCACCAGCGACCAGACTGCGCCCGTGACCGAGTGATGGCGATGCTTATCCTGGCGCTCGGGCTGGTATGCATTCTGGAGGGGCTGGTACTTGTGCTGGCCCCTTCGCGGCTCGAGGACATCCTGAGGCTGCTTGAGGAATTTCCGGTGGAAACACGGCGACTTCTGGGGGGGCTGGCGGTCACCACGGGCGCCATACTCCTTTGGCTTGCCGCGATGCTGGGCGCCTGACCGGCCACCGACCCCGCGACATGCCTGCTTCCGTTGCGGAGCCCGCACGGGACCGGTATCCATTCACTTACCGTTCAAACCTATCGTGCCACTGTGCCGTGCGGCGCGAGCCCGCGAAGGCGGGGCAGTAGACGTGCAGCCGCCCCATTAGCTTACCCTTGCGCACGCGTCCGCACACTGAGACACTTGACCTGTACCGGGGGGCGTAACGGCGCCGAAGTTTCGATCACGCACCGCGTCACACGCTCGTGACGGATCGCGACGGGACTTTGAGTTGCTGTTCCGTTCCCGATCTAGAAATTTATGCGCCAGGAGGAGCGCCCCCTGCGCCGCTCTGTGCAAGCCGCCCATTACCGGGGCGGGTCACCAGGAAAAGAAGGAATATCGAGTGACTTCGCAAGCAATTTCCCTTCCTTATCAGGACCATCGGCGGGCGTCTCTTCACCGCGTCGCTGCGGCGGCCCTGCTTGGATTGGCGATGTTGATCGCCCAGACGCTCGGCGCTCACGCCCGTGCTGCGCCAGAGAGTTTTTCCGACCTGGCTGAGAAGGTCAGCCCGGCCGTCGTGAACATCACCACCTCGACCATGGTTGCCACGGTGGGCGATCCGCACGGCGAGGGGCCGATCGTGCCCGAGGGCTCGCCGTTCGAGGACTTCTTCCGTGACTTCATGGAGCGCAACGGCCCAGGCGAGGCGCCGCAGCGTCCGCGCCGGTCTTCGGCGCTCGGCTCGGGGTTCGTGATCTCCGAGGACGGCTTCATCGTCACGAACAACCACGTGATTGAAAAGGCCGACGAGATCACCATCGAGTTCTACTCTGGCGAAGAGCTGGTTGCGGAGGTGGTCGGAACCGACCCGAACACGGACCTTGCCCTGCTGAAGGTCGAGTCCGACGAACCCCTCCCCTTCGTTCCGTGGGGCAACTCCGATGAGTCCAAGGTGGGCGACTGGGTTCTCGCGATGGGCAACCCGCTAGGCCAGGGCTTCTCGATCTCGGCCGGGATCGTGTCCGCCCGCGGGCGGGCTCTGTCGGGCAGCTACGACGACTACATCCAGACCGACGCCGCCATCAACCGCGGCAATTCCGGCGGCCCGCTGTTCAACATGGACGGCCAGGTTATCGGTATCAACACCGCGATCCTGTCGCCCAACGGCGGCTCCATCGGTATCGGCTTCGCCATGTCGAGCCGGGTGGCCCAGAACGTGATCGGCCAGCTCAAGGAATACGGTGAAACGCGTCGCGGCTGGCTTGGTGTGCGCATCCAGGACGTGACCGACGATGTTGCCGATGCCATCGGCATGGAGGAGGCACGTGGCGCGCTGGTGACCGATGTGCCCGAGGGCCCGGCGGAGGAAGCCGGAGTCCAGTCCGGTGACGTGATCCTGAGCTTCGACGGTACGGAAGTCGAAGACACGCGCAGCCTCGTTCGGCAGGTTGGCAATTCCGAGGTCGGCAAGTCGGTGCGTATGACCGTATTCCGCGATGGCAAAACGGAAACGCTGCTCGTGACGCTCGGCCGCCGTGAAGTTGCCGAAGGCGCCGTTCCGGCGACGATCCAGAAGGACGCCGAAGAGCCTCAGGACGCCGACATCCTCGGCTTGACCGTGACCGCCGTGACGCCGGACCTGGCCGAACAGATGAACCTTGGCGACGGCGCCACCGGTTTGGTCGTCAAGGAAGTCGACGAGGCCAGCGAAGCGTTTGAGAAGGGCCTTCGGTCCGGTGATGTCATTACCCAGGCCGGGCAGGCCGAAGTGGCGACCGTCGAGGATCTGGAAGACCGCATTTCCGAGGCGCGGGACGCGGGTCGGAAGTCGATCCTGATGCTGATCCGTCGTGCCGGCGAGCCGCGCTTCGTTGCGTTGAACGTCGAAGAATAACGGCACCTGATCAACCGTGTCGGAAAAGGGGCGCCGGTGGAGATCACCGGCGCCCTTTCATATTGAGCCTAAGCCATGTCGGCCTCGATCACGAGCCCGCCCGGGCCAGGATGAGGTCGATGCGGGACTGGTTGTTGTCCTCGACCGCGGCACGGAGCAGGGCCAGTTCGTTGGTCGTGAAGTCCGCCGGGTTTACGCCGAGCGAGCGCGCCAGTTGCACGTGGCCCTGGGATTGGCGTGCACCTTTCGAAGACATGGTCGAGCCGGCAACGCTGTCGTCGGACGACGTCTCGATGAACCGGGCAGTGCTGTAGTCGCCGTTGGCACGGGCCGAACGAAGCTTGACGACGTCGGACGTCGCGTAGTCCGAAGGGCTCACGCCAGCCGAACGCGCCAGTTGAAGATGGCCGGCAGAGGTCCGATCGTTATCGTCGTAGGCAGCGGCTGTGCGGTTCTCGACAGCGTGGACGCGGGACCAGTTGCCGTGCCGTTGCGCGTCGATGATCTGCACGAGTTCGCTGGTGGAATAGACCCCGGGCTCGACGCCCGCATTGTTGGCCAGTTGCTCGTTTGCCAGAGCGGGGGCCGCAAGGCCGAGAACGATGGCGGTGGTGAGAGCAAAGCGTTTCATTTCTTAACCTTTCCAGAAAGTTCCAAGGACTTTCGTTTTCTCTTTGGCGTCTTGCGCCGTGTGTGAAAGAGAAAATGGCCATGTGCGAGAAATCATCAATGAACTGAAAATGACCTCTTACGTGTGCGTTTTTGAACAACACTCTTTTGGGAGTCTGGTTGCCGTGACGGGCTGCGGGTCTTAACGGGGCGGCACCGGCACGGAGTTGGCTGGCGGTTCCCCTGACGGGCGGCCGGGATCGTGCCTAAGGGGCGACCGCTGCCAGGCCCAGGCGGCGGGCGGCTTCCAGTGAGAGCACATCGCTGTCGAGGCCGTATGGGCGCTGGAACCGGCGAATGGCCATGCGCGTGGACGAGTCGAGATCGCCTGTGACGGCGCCGTCATAGAGCCCGCGCGCGGCCAGTGCCCGCTGCAGGGACGCGAGCGTATCCGGCGTCAGGTCCTGGGGGCAGGGCGTTTCGAACCAGATCTCACGCCGTGGCTCCCCGATCCTCTGGCGGGTGATGGTCTGCGGAGCGGCGGCTTCCGTCGCGGTTTCCAGCACTGCGGGCGTTTCGTCCCGGCCCCAGCAGGTGCCGGGAGCTGCGTCTGGGGGGCCGTCCGCGCCGCGCGTGTCGATGGTCGTCAGGGGGTGGAGGCGTGGAACGTCCGCCGGCCCGGTCTGCCCGCAGGCCGCCGCCAGAGCGGTGGCGAGGATCAGGAGGTGTTGAGGCGCGTGCATGGGGTGGTGGCGTGTCGGCATGGGCGAAGCGTTCGCGCGGCAGGCTATCGTGCTCTGGCGCAGGAGCAAGACCTTCCGTGGCGGGCCTTAGCGGGCCACAGGCGCCAGTGGATCGAAGTCCGGGTGGAGCAGGGTATCCAGCATGGGGGAGATATCCTCGATGTGCTCCGCAACCACATGCACCACCGATTGTTCGCGCTGCAGGCGCCCGGTGACGCGCAGCAGCCGCCCCGCGATTACCGCCCGCCGGTAGCGTTCGTAGAGCTTCGCCCAGACCACGACGTTGCAGGTTCCCGTCTCGTCCTCCAGCGTAAGGAAGATCACGCCCTTTGCGGTGCCGGGGCGTTGGCGCACCAGCACCAGACCGGCCACGGTGACGCGCGCGCCATCCGGCGGCTGGTCAAGCTCGGCGGCGGGGATGGCAGCGGGCGGGCGAGGCCAGCGGCCGGGTGGGGGAAGGGGGGCAGTTGGGGTGTGCATAAGAACATATACGGAACACGCGCCCACCCTGTCCAGTTGTCCGATTGCTGGCATTGTCGCGACGGATCGCCTATGTCAGCGGCGTACAACCGCCAGCGGACTGCAATAAGAAGGACCGGTTCCGTGCCAAAGATCACCTATGTCGAGCATTCGGGGAAGCAACATGTCGTGGATGTGCCCAGCGGCCTGACCGTGATGGAAGGGGCGCGCGACAACGGCGTGCCGGGAATCGACGCAGATTGCGGCGGCGCCTGTGCCTGTTCCACGTGCCATGCCTATATCGATCCCGAGTGGGTGGATCGCCTGCCGTCGGTCGAGCCGATGGAAGAAGACATGCTGGACTTCGCCTACGAGACGAAGCCGGGCTTCTCGCGCCTGACCTGCCAGATCAAGGTCACCGATGGGATGGATGGGCTGATCGTTCAGTTGCCCGAAAAGCAGATCTGATGTGGCGCGCGGCACTCTGTCTGCTGGCGCTGATGGCGACAGAGGCAGTGGCCGATGCGTGCGCGCCGGGGGACGGCAACTGGGTGAAGCGGGCCTGCTTCGAGCGCCATTCGCCCACGCGTCCCTCCTACGGACATGACGTGCTTGGCGGCACGCCGGAGTGGAACAGGTTGCGGGTCGTTCTGGGGCCGGTGGGGCAGGAGCGGCTCGGCCATACGGACGACGCGGTCGTGCTGGCGATGCCGGCCGGGCGGATCATCGAGGATATCGCGCCGCGGGTCGTGCACCTCGACGGGGACGGGCCGCCGGAGATCGTTCTGGTGATCTCCGACGCGCAACATGGGGCGCAACTGGCGGTCTTCGATCTTTCGGACGGACGCGTGGTGGGGACGCCCTTCATCGGGCGGCGCCACCGCTGGCTGGCGCCAGTCGGCGCGGCGGATCTGGACGGCGACGGCTGGGTCGAACTCGCCTACATTGACCGGCCGCACCTGGCAAAGGTGCTGCGGGTGTGGCGCTACCGGGACGGGCAGCTGGTGCAGGTGGCGGCAGCGGACGGGTTCACCAACCACAGGATCGGGGAGCGCGAGATTTCAGGCGGTTTGCGGACGTGTGACACCGGGCCGGAAATGGTCCTCGCCTCGGCAGACTGGTCGCGGGTCCTGGCAGTCCGCCTGCGGGGCGGCCAGCTCATCGCCCGCGATTTGGGTCCGGCCGGTCCGGGCGCATTTCAAGACGCGCTGACCTGCCGATAGTGCGCACTCCACCCGCGCAGGCGATTTTCAGGCCGAAAAATCGTGGCGCAGCCGGCAGTGATATTACAGACTGGAGGTCGTTTAGCGGCGGCGGCGTTTGGGGCGTTTTTTCTCTTCAGCCGCAGGCTGGAAGTCCTTGTCGAGGCCGAGCTGGTCCCTCAAGACCCGGCCCTTGATCTCCTCGACCGCTCCCTGTTTCAAGTCGCCCAGCTGAAACGGGCCATAGCTCACGCGGATCAGGCGGTTGACTGCCATCCCCACGGCCTCCATTGCGCGGCGGATCTCGCGGTTGCGGCCCTCGCGCAGCGCAACCGTCGCCCAGGCGTTCGCGCCTTGCTGGCGGTCGAGTGTCACCTGCATCGGCTGGAACCGCTCGCCCTCGATCTCAAGCCCCTTGCGCAATGGCTCAAACGTGGCGTCTTGCGGCGCGCCCTTCATCCGGACCCGGTACTTGCGCACCCAGCCCGTCGACGGCAGCTCCAGCCGCCGCTTGATCGCGCCGTCGTTGGTCAGCAGCAGCAGCCCCTCGGAGTTGAGGTCCAACCGGCCCACCGAGACAACGCGCGGCATGTCGTCGGGGAGGGCATCGAAAACGGTGGGGCGACCCTTCTCGTCCTTCATCGTCGTCACGAGGCCAGCGGGCTTGTGGTAGAGCCACAGGCGCGGCGGCTCGGCCTCGGCAAGGGGGGTGCCGTCCACGGTGATCCGATCCGCCGGGGTGACATTGAGCGCGGGGCTCGCGATCACCTTGCCGTTCACCGCTACGCGGCCGGCCTCGATCAGCTTCTCCGCCTCGCGCCGGGACGCGCGGCCGGCGCGGGCGATCACCTTGGCGATGCGCTCGCCGTCCTTGCGGGGTTGGGATGTCTCTGTCATGGCCCCCGATACGCTGCCGCAGCGGACTGGACAAGCCCGCCCGCGCGGGGCAGGGGAGACCCATGACCTTCAACAGCCACATGGAGACAGCCCTTGCCGAGGCCCGCGCCGCCGCCCTGCGCGGCGAGGTGCCGGTGGGTGCGGTGGTGGTCGATCCGAGTGGCCGTGTGGTGGCGCGGGCCGGCAACCGGACGCGGGAGCTGTGCGATCCTTCCGCGCACGCCGAGGTGCTGGCGATCCGGGCGGCCTGCGCTGCCGCCGGGTCGGAGCGGCTTCCGGGCCACTCACTCTACGTCACCCTAGAGCCGTGCCCGGCCTGCGCGGCCATCATCTCCGCCGCCCGCATCGCGCGCCTCTACTATGGCGCGTCCGATCCCAAGTCCGGCGGCGTGGAGCGCGGGCCGCGGATATACTGCCACCCGCAGGCCCACCACGTTCCGGAGGTCTACGACGGAATCGGCGCCGCGGAGGCGGAGCGGCTGTTGAAAGGCTTCTTTGCCGAACGGCGTTGAGCGGGGGCTCAGATCTCGATCGTCTCCAGAACCTCCGGCGCCTTAACGTCCACGCCCGGCAGTGCCTCGACCAGTGCGTCCGCCGATTGCTCCAGCACCGGGAACGTCTTGTAATGGCAGGGAATCACGACCTTGAAGTCGAAGAACGTCTTCGCGGCATAGGCGGCGCGCTTCATGTCCATCGTGAAATGGCCGCCGGCGCAAAGGATGCCGATATCCGGCGAATGGAGATCGTTGAACACACCCATGTCGGCGATCACGTCGGTGTCGCCCGAGATATAGATCGTATGGCCCTCGCCCGCGATCATGAACCCGGCCTCCGCGCCACAGTAGAGCGGCCCGTGATCGGTGCTGATGGACGAGGAATGTACCGCGTTCACCATGGTCACCTCGACATCGCCGAGCCGCACCGTGCCGCCCTTGTTGAAGCCGATGGTCTCCAGGTCCCGCTGCTCGGCCCAGTAGGACATGAGGTCGAAGATGCCGACGACGGGAATGCCAAGGTCCGAAGCGAGCGCCACCGTGTCGCCCGAATGATCCCCGTGGCCATGGGTCAGCAGAATGTGCGTCGCCCCCGTCACCGCCTCGTCACGGCGGTCTTCGGGAAAGGCGGGATTGCCAGTGAGCCACGGATCGACCAGCAAGACCTGATCTGCGATTTCGATGCGGAAGCCGGAATGGCCGAGCCACGTGATCTTCATTTGATTCTCCCCGATCTGCGCGTCATTTCCCGGGGAAAGCCTAGTCCGGGGAGATGAAAATGGAAGGATTGCTGCGCCAGGTGGACGGCTATTGCGAGCGGACCGACTTTACCTACTGGTCGGAGCCGGTGAACGCGCTGACCAACTTCGCTTTCCTGCTCGCGGCCTGGGTGATGTGGCGCAGGGTGGGGGAGGACCGGTTGCCGCTGGCCCGCGCGATGGTGGCCGTATTGGCGGCCATCGGTGTCGGCTCCTACCTCTTCCACACCCACGCGGCGATCTGGGCCAGCTTGGCGGACACTGTGCCGATCGGCCTTTTCATTCTGCTCTACCTCTTTGCCGCGAACCGGCACTTCCTCGGCCTGCCACTGGGGTGGGCACTGGTTGCGACGGCCGCCTTCGTTCCTTTCGCCGCGGTGACCATCCCGCTGTTCCTGCGCCACCCCTTCACCGCAATCTCGGCGGCCTATTGGCCCGTCCCGCTGCTGATCGCCATCTACGCTTTGGCCCTGCGGCGGCGCGCGTCCGCCACCAGCCGCGGTCTGGCGGTAGGCGCCGGCGTGCTCGTTGTGTCGCTGGCCTTCCGCTCGGCCGACATGGTCGTGTGCGGACAGATCCCACTTGGCACGCATTTCCTGTGGCACCTGCTCAATGCGCTCATGCTTGGCTGGATGATCGAGGTCTACCGCCGTCACAGGCGTCGGGCGGAAGGTTGATCGGATCGGACCAGCCCTTGGGTCAGCCCATGTGGGGCCAGTGCCGGTGGAGATCGTCGATCACATAGACATGGCGATGGTGACCGGCGCCGGACAGGTGCGGGTGGTCGGGCGACAGGTCGTCGTGGCGGTGCTCCAGCTCGCGCGGCATGTCGGCGCGCCAGATCCGCAAGGCGGTCGCCAGCCCCGCCACCGTCAGAAGCCCAAGGACGGTCAGCGCCGGGACGGCACCGAAGCGGGTCTGCACCCAGGCGGAGAGCGGATAGGCCAGCAGCCAGCAGGCATGCGACAGCGCAAATTGCGCCGCGAAGACCGCGGGGCGATCCTCCGGGTGGGCAGACCGGCGCAGGAGCCGCCCGGAGGGGGTCAGCACGGCCGAGTAGCCAAGCCCGAGGAACAACCAGGCGGTCAGCAGCCCTGGCCAATGGAGCCCCGATGCCGCTATGACGAGGGCCAGCGTCAGCAGCACGGCGGCCATCACGCCAGCTCCGGCGACCATCACCCGTCGGTCGGGGAGGCGGTCCAGCACGCGGGGCAGGGCCAGTGCCGCCAGCATTGACCCGGCCCCGAAGGCCGCGAGGGTGAGGGCGACCGACCTGTCTCCCTGACCGAGCCCGCCCCGCACGAGAACCACCGTGTTGACGATGACCATGGCGCCCGCCGCGGCGGCGGAGAAGCTGAGCGCGAGGAGGCCTCGCAGGCGTGGCGTCCGAAGGTAGATGACGAGCCCTCGCAGCGTCGCGTCGTAAAAGCCCCGCGGTTTGGATGGCGCTGGAGACGGCAGCAGCACGGATACCACCAGCAGCGCGGAGCCGATGAAGCCAAGGCAGGTACCGAGGAACAGGGTGGAGGAACTGACGACCGCCAGCAGCAGCGCCGCGAGCATCGGCGAGACGAGAGATTCCAGGTCATAGGCCAGCCGCGACAGCGAGAGGGCGCGGGTATACTCGGACTCCTCCGGCAGCACGTCCGGGATAGTGGCCTGGAACGTGGGGGTGAACGCGGCGGATGCCGACTGCAGCACGAAGACGAGCGCGTAAATGTGCCAGACCTCCGTTACGAAGGGGAGCAACAGCGCAACAGCCGCGCGCAGAACGTCCAGCGCCACGAGCATTCTCCGCCGTGGCCAGCGGGACGCCAGCGCCCCCGCGACCGGGGAGATGGTCACATAGGCCACCATCTTGATCGTCAGGGCGGTGCCGAGAACCATCGCCGCGTCGCTTCCTGCCAGATCGAAGGCCAGCAGGCCGAGCGCGACCGTCGCAAGGCCCGTCCCCAGAAGCGCCACGACCTGGGCGGCGAACAGGTGGCGGTAGGTTCGGTTGGACAGGATGGAAATCATCGCCGGCTCCCCTCGGGTGCGTCGGACACAAGCTAGCGCCTGGCCGCTGCCGCCCGCAAGCGGGGCTCTGGCAAGGCCATGGGCATTACGCGCCCGGCACCCTAGGGTGGAGGGATGACGCGATACGTTGCCCTTCTGCGCGCGGTGAATGTCGGTGGCACGGGCCGCCTGCCAATGGCCGAACTTGTCCAACTCTGCGAGGAGGTCGGGTTTTCCGAGATCCGCACCTACATCCAGAGCGGCAATGCGGTCTTTTCCTCCCGTGTCGGGCCAGGGGAGACGAAGGCCGCGCTGGAGCGGCGGCTCCAGGAGCATCTTGGCAACCCCGTTTCGGTTGCCCTGCGCGACGCCAGTGAGATGTCGGCGGTTGTCGCGGCCAATCCCTTCTCCGTTCGGCAGCCAACGTTCACACATGTGATCTTTCTCGACACGCCGCCGGCGCATGATGCGCTGGACGCAGTTACCGGCCATGCCGGGGAGGAGATGAAACTGGGGCGGCGGGAGATCTACGTTTATTATCCTCTGGGGCAGGGCAGATCGAAGCTGCGCATTCCCGGGGCCGCCGTCGGTACTGCGCGCAACATGAACACGGTGGCAAAGCTGGCCGCGATGGCGGCTCCCGACTGATCGACGTTTGCCCGGCAGGGTTGCCGCTGCACCCGCTTGCGGCCCGCGCAGGTGGGCGATAAACCCGACCCGATCATCCGCCCGACCCCGGAGGCCCCATGTCGATCGACGAAAGTACCGCGCGCCGCGTGGCCCAACTCGCCCGCATCAAGGTCGAGGACCCGGCCCTGCCTGCGCTCGCCGGCGAATTCAACGCCATCCTCGGCTTCATCGAGCAATTGAACGAGGTCGACGTGGAGGGCGTGGAGCCGATGACCTCCGTCACACCGATGCGCCTGAAACGCCGCGCCGACGTCGTCACCGACGGTGGATACCAGGACAAGGTGCTGTCCAACGCGCCCGATGCCCGCGAAGGCTTCTTTGCCGTGCCAAAGGTTGTTGAATGATGTCCGAGCTTACCAAATTCACGATCGCCGAGGCCCGGGACAAGCTGCGCGCGGGAGACGTCACGTCGACCGAACTGACCCAGGCATGCCTGTCCGAGATCGACCGCGCTGATGCCCTGGGCGCCTTCGTCCACAAGACGCCGGAAATCGCGCTCCAGCAGGCCGCCGCGGCGGACGCCCGCATTCAGGGCGGGGCGGAAAACCCGATGTGCGGCGTGCCCATCGGCATCAAGGACCTGTTCTGCACACAAGGGGTGCCGAGCCAGGCTGCCTCCCGCATCCTTGAGGGGTTCAAGCCGGAATACGAATCCACCGTCACGACGCAGCTCTGGCAGGCGGGCGCCATCATGCTGGGCAAGCTCAACATGGATGAGTTCGCCATGGGGTCCTCGAACGAGACCTCCTGCTATGGCAATGTGGTGAACCCTTGGCGCCGGGGCAATGACGAGACCCAACTGACGCCCGGCGGCTCCTCCGGCGGCTCGGCCTCGGCCGTCGCGGCGGACCTCTGCCTTGCCGCCACGGGGACCGATACCGGCGGCTCGATCCGCCAGCCTGCGGCATTCACCGGCATCACGGGGCTGAAGCCCACCTACGGCCGCTGCTCCCGCTGGGGCATCGTCGCCTTCGCCTCATCGCTCGATCAGGCGGGCCCAATGACCAAGACGGTGCGCGATGCGGCGATCATGCTGCGCGCCATGGCGGGGCACGACCCGAAGGACAGCACCTCGGCCGACCTGCCCGTGCCGGACTTCGAGGCGGCGATCACCGGCGACATCCGCGGCCGCACCATCGGCATTCCCAAGGAATACCGCATGGAGGGCATGCCCGCCGAGATCGAGAAGCTTTGGAGCGACGGCGCCGATATGCTGCGCGACGCAGGCGCGAAGATCGTGGATATCTCGCTGCCGCATACGAAGTACGCGCTGCCGGCCTACTACGTGATTGCGCCCGCCGAGGCCTCCTCCAACCTGGCCCGCTATGACGGTGTCCGCTTCGGCCGCCGGGCGAAACTGGCAGAAGGCGACGGCATCACCGAGATGTACGAGAAGACCCGCGCCGAGGGCTTCGGCGCCGAGGTCCAGCGCCGCGTGATGATCGGCACCTACGTCCTGTCGGCCGGGTTCTATGACGCCTACTACAACCGCGCCCGCAAGGTCCGCACCTTGATCAAGCGCGACTTCGAGGACGCGTTCGACGACGGCGTGGATGCCATCCTGACACCCGCTACCCCGTCGGCCGCCTTCGGCTTGGGTGAGATGGCCGATGCCGACCCGGTGCAGATGTACCTCAACGACGTCTTCACCGTGACGGTCAACCTCGCAGGGCTCCCCGGCATCTCCGTCCCCGCGGGGCTGGACGGGCAGGGATTGCCGCTCGGTCTGCAACTCATTGGCCGCCCGTGGGAAGAGGGCGATCTGCTCAACATTGCCCAAACGGTTGAGAACGCCGCCGGATTTGTGGCCAAACCGTCCCGCTGGTGGTAGCCTGACCGCAACGCGAAGGGGGCAGGGCAGACAGATGCGTCGATTGACAGTTTCGCTGATCTCGCTTCTCGCGGTTTCGGCTTGCGAGCCGACGGTGCCGGACAGCGCTTCGGGGGTTGGGTTCGGAGACTACACCGAATATCGCACCGAACAGGCGCGTATTCGTGCCGCGCGGGAGGCGCAACTGTCTGGACGCTCGACAATCTTGCCGCCTGAGCGGACCGGCGCGCCATCCGCAAAAGCGACCTCGCCCTCCGGGATTTCGTCTGCCGAACTGGCTCAGGCGGGGATCGGACCCGCGCCCACACCCGCCGCGCCGGCGCCATCTGCCCCGCCCGCCGCCGGAGCTGTGGCGCAGCCGGGGCTCATCACGCCGGCGCCCGGAACGCCGCTCGCCGCAACCGCGGAGGGCGCCGCATTCATCGGGGGGCAACCCGTCGCCGCGGCTCCTGCGGGAGAACGGTTGCAGGCCCAGCCCGTGCCCAATCGGCCGAGCAGCACGGGGCCGGACATCGTGGCCTTTGCGCTGCAGACCTCAAATGCGGTCGGTCAACAAGTCTACAGCCGGTCCATGCCGAGCCAGGCCAAGGCGCAGCGCAACTGCGCGAATTATCCCTCGCCGGATCTGGCTCAGAGAGCGTTCCTGTCCGGTGGTGGACCGCAGCGGGACCGCTATGGCATCGATCCGGACGGCGACGGATTCGTCTGCGGCTGGTCGCCGGAGCCGTTTCGGCGCGCCGTCGGCCGCTGAGGCGCCCGGGTCTTGGACCTGATCTCCTGCCCCTCGCCAAACTTCGGTCCCCGTCGGGGAGGTGCTGTGCCGGATCTCGTGGTGCTGCACTTTACTGCCATGGACACTGCCGAGGCTGCGTTGGAGCGGCTGTGCGACCCGGAGGCGGAGGTTTCCTGCCACTACCTCATCGGGCGGGACGGTCGCTGCTGGCATCTGGTCGAGGAGGCCGAGCGCGCCTGGCACGCTGGGGCCGGGAGCTGGGGCGGGCGGGACGACGTCAACAGTCATTCCATCGGTATCGAGCTGGACAACAGGGGGGCGGAGCCCTTTTCGGAGCGCTTGATGACGGCGCTGGAGCGAATTTTGCCCGGCATTCTCGCGCGGTGGGACATCCCGCCCTGTCGGGTGATCGCCCATTCCGACATGGCCCCCGGCCGCAAGAGCGACCCCGGGCCCCGCTTCGATTGGCGGCGCCTGGCGCTTTGCGGGCTGTCCTGTTGGCCCTGCGGGGCGGACGACGCCACGGCAGGAGGACCAACAGCGTTCACGGCGCATCTGGAGGCCTTCGGCTACCCCACGAACGTCCCGCACGACGCACTGCTCCTGGCTTTCCGCAGTCGTTTCCGACCATGGGCTGCCGGACCGCTTGAGCAGGCGGATATGGCGCTTGCCACGGACCTGGCCCGCCGCTTCCCCATTGACCGGGGACGCGCGACTGCATAGGTCTGCCGGGCGCGGATGGCCGGATGGCCGCGGCCCCGGCGCAAGCGGGGGGCGAGGAAAGTCCGGACTCCCTGAAGCAACGGTGCCGGGTAACGCCCGGGCGGGGAAACCCGACGGAAAGCGCCACAGAGAACAGACGGCCCTGCTACGGCGGGGTCACGGTGAAACGGTGGGGTAAGAGCCCACCGCGGGGCTGGCAACAGTTCCGGCACGGCAAGCCCCACCGGGAGCAATGCCACATAGGACCTCCGCGGGGCACGTCCCCAGGGCCGCTTCAGCCCCAGGCAGGTCGGGTAGGCAGCTAGAGCGCGTCGGCAACGGCGGGCCTAGATGAATGGTCATCCAGGGGGCTTCGGCCCCCGGACAGAATCCGGCTTACAGGCCGTCCGCGCAATTTTATTTCCCGTTTCCATCTCTCAGCCCGTCGCCCGCTCTTGGCGCGTGCCGCTTCGGTGATAAGCTTTCCCTACTATTTAAGGGAGGAATCGGGATGAGTTTCATCAAGACGCTTGCCGCGGTCGCCATAGGCGTCGCCGCCACGAAGGGCTATCAAAAGTATCAGAAATCGGGTGGCATGGCCGGAATGCAGGACATGCTGAAGGGTGCCGGGGACAGTCCGGCCGCGGAGCAGCTCGCTCGGATGGCAGACCAGTTCGGCATCCCGGGCGGATCGACCCGGGTCAGGGAGATGCTGAACCAGATGGGCAGCGCCACCGCATCGGCCACCGAGGCGACGACCGCTGGCTTGGGGAGCCTGATGAATTCCATGCGGAGCGCGGCCGAGGCCGGCTCCTTGCAGTCGGCCGAGCTGATGTCGGCCATCTTCGGTACCACGCCGGCCGGGCCGATGATGGAGGAACAGGCGAAGTTGGTCCTGCGCGCCATGATCATGGCGGCAAAGGCGGACGGGCAGATCACCTCCGAGGAGCGAGCGGCGATCATGGAGCACGTGAAGGACGCCTCACCGGAGGAGCGGGAATTTGTGCTGGAGGAACTGAAGCGGCCGATCGACATTGCGAGCCTCGCCTCTTCGACCTCGGAGGCGGCGCGAGAGACCGTCTACTCCGCATCGCTTTCTGCGATCAGCGTGGACACCAAGGCCGAGCAGGCCTATCTGCGTCAACTCGCGGCTGCCTTGCGGCTGAGTGACGAGAAACGCGATGCGATCCACGCCCAGCTCGGCATACCGCCCTTGTCCGCGGCGTGACACGCGGGGCGGTTCGGCGACGCCGCCGTGCCGCCCATCCGCGCCCCTTGGCCCCGGGTCGCGAATGAGGGCCAGGGGCCGCTTGCCATCCCGGCGATTCGGCTTGACACACTGGCCCTACGGCTTAAAAGGCCAATTTCAGAATTCACGGGCGGCACCGTCCGTCACAGGAGACCGAAGAGATGGCGAAGCCCACCACGATCAAGATCCGGCTGAATTCCACCGCCGGTACTGGCCACTTCTACGTGACCAAGAAGAACGCCCGCACGATGACCGAGAAGATGACCGTTCGGAAGTACGACCCGGTCGCGCGCAAGCACGTCGACTACAAGGAAGGCAAGATCAAGTAAGATCTTCCCATCCATTGGGTTCGCTCAGCCGTGCGGGAAACCGCGCGGCTTTTCACGTTTGGGCAGGCGCGAGGGAGGCGGGACCATGCTCGCACAGGGCCTGACAATACGCGCGACACGGGCGTCGGATATCGCCGCCGTGGACGCCCTGCTGGCGCAGTCGTACCCGGCACTGCTGAAGGCGAATTACCCACCGTCTGTATTGGTGACGGCCCTTCCGATCATATCCCGCGCTCGTCCAGAACTGGTGACCTGTGGGACATACTACCTGGCCGAAACGTCCGCGCGCGCGGTTGTCGGCGCCGGCGGATGGACGCCGCGACGAAACAGGCCGGGCGAGGCGGAGATTCGACACGTGGTCACGCACCACCGCCATGCGCGGCAGGGAATTGGGCGCGCGATCTTCGACCGGATTTTTGCGGATGCCTCCCGAGCGGGTATGACCAGCTACCACTGTCTGGCCACCCGCACAGCGGTTCCGTTCTACCAGGCGCTCGGATTTGCCGTGCTTGGGCCAGTTGACGTCCTGCTGGCGCCTGGGATCGGCTTTCCGGCGATAGAGATGCGCAAGGCAGACTGAGACCGAAGCGGCGTGCCGGTTCCCTGGCCTGGCTCAGGGGTCAGATCAGCGGACGCTTGGGAAGCTCGAAATCCTCCACCATCGCCAGCTTGGTGAGCGCCTGAAAGTCCTTCACTTCGAGTTCCCCGTCCTGCCAGTTGGCGATGCCATCGCTCCGCAGCTTGGCAAGGGTCTTGTTCGTATGCACGAGCGACAGGCCGAGGGCATCTGCCAGATCCTGCTGTTTGAAGGGCAATGGGACCTTTCCGTTCTTGAGAAGTCCCAGAGCCTCTCCCCGGATGCGGAAGCGGTGGAGGCCCCAGCTTACCTTCTCCAGAGCGCCGCGTTGCCCGACGGTCGTCAGGGCTTCGGCAAGGAAGTATTCCTCCAACGCCGCAAGATAGGTCAGCGAATAGCCGCGATCGGGTTGATTTTTGTAGAGTTCGTAGAACCGCGAACGCTCGAAGACGCAGAGCCGCATCTTCGTGGTGACCTCGATGGAGTGAGACATCTTCTGCATGACGCCGGCCTGCAGACCGAGGAAGTCTCCCGGCATGACGAAGTTGACCACCTGGCGGCGCCCGTTCTCCAACGTCTTGTACCGAATGCCGAGGCCCGACAGAACGGTGTACAGCTGCGCAGCTTCCGCCCCCTCGATGAACAGGTGCGTGCCGGGTTCGACGATCATGTCGCCGGACTTGAAGGATTCCATGAACTTGATCTCTTCCTCGTCGAACGGGAGGAAGAGATCCAAGCGCCGAAGCGGGCATTTGGAGCAGTGGAGGGGAATTTTTTCGCTGCCGTACGTCATACTTTATTGCGAGGTCCTTACATCAGGCAGCATCAGTTGCACACCCATTATTCGGAGGTACTCGGAGGGACGCCCTATGAACCGACAACTAACGGGCGCGGTCAAATCATTTGTCATCCTGACACAGCATTTCATCGAAGCCATCGATCTGACGGAAGCGTTGAATGCTGTCGGGCCTGCTCATGTGACCCATATCCCAACGGTTGCGGAGTTGCTGGCGCTCGCGAAAAACCCCGCTTTTTCGCCTGATGGCGCATTCCTCGCAGGCTGGTCCGTCGGCCCGGAGAACGTAGAACGCTCCGCCAAGATCCTGCGTGAGCGCGGCACACGGCTGGTTCTGATAGATGGCGAGCCGGAGGAGGCGCATAGGGTTGGCGCGCTGCACTTGATGCGACCATTTGGCGCCTCGGAACTTGAACCGATCATTGCGGCCATTCGTGCAGACTGAGCGGTCGCATACCCTCGGTCCGGAGGTGGGTCAGCCCAAGGGCCACGCGCGCTGGCGCGGGCGATCGCAACAAAAAAAGCCGGGCGTTCGCCCGGCTTTTCTGTGTTTGCGATCCAGAGCCGGACGCTTACTCGCGCTGACCGAAGAGCGACAGCAGCATCATGAACATGTTGATGAAGTCCAGGTAGAGGTTCAGCGCGCCCATGATGGCAGCTTTACCGAGCCATTCCTGATCCCCGTGAACGGCCATCTGGATGTAGGTGTTCTTGATGTTCTGCGTATCATAGGCCGTCAGACCGGCGAAGATGAGAACACCGAGTGCCGAGATGGCGAACATGATTGCGGGCGAGCCGATGAAGATGTTCACGATCGACGCCACGATCAAGCCGATCACACCCATGATGAGGAAGCTGCCCCAGCCGGAAATGTCCTTCTTGGTGGTGTACCCCCAGAGGGAGAGGCCGGCGAAGGCAATGGCGGTCACCAGGAAGACCTGCGCGATCGACATGGAGGTATAGACTAGGAAGATCGAGCTGATCGACATGCCCATCACTGCGGCGAAGGCATAAAAAACGACCTGTGCGGTCGCGGCCGACATGCGGTTGAGACCGGCGGAGAAGCCGAAGACGAAGAGGAGCGGCGCGAACATGATCAGCCACTTCAGCGGCGAACCATAGATCGCGTAGCCGAATTGGGTCAGGTACTGGTTGGCGCTGATCTGGTAGGCGGTCGGCTCCGTCGTGACGGCGAGCCCCGAGATCGCCCAAGCGGCGAGCGCAGTGATCAGCATGCCCACGGACATCGTTCCGTAGACCTGGTTCATGTGGGCGCGAAGACCCTCGTCGATCTGGGCCGTGCGTGTGCCGGCCATGCCGGTCGTAGCCCGGATCGTGCGATAGTCAGCCATTGATACCTCCGTGTGCGTTCCCTCAAAGCACGCGCCTTACAGAACGTGCCAATTGCGAAGAATATCGGGGGCTGAGAAGCGCTTTTCAAGAGTTTCCGCGCCCAATTGGGCGGGAGTCGGCGCGAAACCTACAGCTGCCAGTGGTGGGGAACATCCCACGCCGGGCGGCTGGACTCGATATGCGCCTCGTAACGGCTGATCCCGATGTCCCTCAGGGCGGCGTCGTCCAGCTTCGAAAGATCGCGGCGCTGCTTGTGCAAGGCCACCATGGCCCGCAGATGGCGGAAAAGGCCCGCAGGACGCAGGGCGGCAAAGGCGGGGACGTTTGTAGTATGCGTACTCATCGTGCTTCCCTTAACGTTCTGTGAACAGGACACTGCATGCTATCAATTCTCTTGATCTATATGGCAGCCTGTGGTTCATTCGTAAAACGAATGTTTTTGAACATTAGCATCAAGGTGGGTGATGAATGGCGCGTAATCTGGATCTGACCGCCCTTCGGTCTTTTGTGGCGGTCGCGGACCGCGGCGGGGTTACCCGGGCCGCGGGGGCGTTGAACCTGACCCAGTCGGCGGTGTCGATGCAGCTCAAGCGGCTGGAAGAAGCCCTCGACGTATCGCTGCTCGACAGGTCGGGCCGCGGCGTCTCGCTCACCTCCTCCGGCGAGCAGTTATTGTCCTATGCCCGCAGAATGCTGTCGATGAATGATGAGGTCGTGGACCGCCTGACTGCCCACGACTACGGCGGCGAGATCAAGATCGGCGTCCCTCATGACATCGTCTATCCTTATGTTCCGGAGATCCTCCGGCGGTTCAATGCCGCCTTCCCACGGGTCCGGGTGAACCTCGTGTCCTCGTACTCCCGCCAGTTGCTGGACGAGTTCGCGCGCGGCGAATACGCCCTTATCCTGACGACGGAGCAGGGGCATGGCGAGGGGGCCGAGGTGCTGTCGGAAATGGCCCTGACGTGGATTGGTGCGCAGGGTGGCACGTGCTGGCGCCAGCGGCCGTTGCGGTTCAGTTCGGGCCGGCAGTGCATGTTCCGCGCCGCCGGGATTCGCGCGATGGAGCGATGCGCAATCAGCTGGGAAATGGCCGTGGAGTCGGACTCTGACCGCACCATAGAGGCGACGGTTCGTGCCGACCTTGCGGTGTCGCTGATGTTGGAGGGGACAGAGCCGCCGTTCCTGGAACGGATCGCCCACAACGGCGCACTGCCGGAGTTGCCCACCTATTCGATCAACCTCTACGTCTCCGATCTGACGCGGGGGCGGGCGGAAGATGCCTTGGTGGAACTGGTTCGGGACTCCTATCGAGGCGGTGGGGTCATGGCACCGTCACAACGACCTTCCCCGTCGATTTCCTCAGCCTGAGCATCTCGAGCCCGTCGGCCGCCCGATCCAGGGGAAACTGCTGGCTGATCCTGGGATGAAGGCGGCCCTCCTCGTACCAGCGGAATAGCTGGGCGAGGGAGTCTGTCAGCACCTTTGGCCGGTGGACGCGGTAGCCGCCCCAGTAAAGCCCGATGACCGTGAGGTTCTTGACCAGAAGGTGATTGGCGGGGATCTGAGGCACCTCCCCGCTGGCAAATCCGATCGCAAGGATGCGGCCGTCGGGATTGGTTGCGCGAAAGCACTGGGTGAAAAGATCGCCGCCGACGGCCTCGTAGACGACATCCGCGCCGCCGAGCGCCTTGATCTGCTCTCGGATATCGAGGCTCCGGGCGTCTATCAGGTGGGTGGCGCCGGCCTGACGCGCAACCTCCAGTTTCTCTTCACCACGTGCGATGGCAACGACCTCCGCGCCCATCAGGGCGCCGATCTCCACCGCCGTCAGCCCGACGCCCCCTGCCGCGCCCGTCACGACCAAGCGTTCGCCCGGCTGCAGTCGCGCCCTGTAATCGAGCGCGACGTGAGACGTGCCATAGGCGATCTGGAAGGCCGCGGCGTCGCTCGCCGGCATGTCGTCGGGTAGTCGAACGCACCAGTCGGCGCGCACATTTGCCTCTTCCGCCAGCCCGCCGTGGGAATTCTGAGCGGCAACGCGGTCACCCACCGTCAGGCCGGTCACGCCCTCCCCGAGGGCCGAAACCGTTCCCGCCATCTCCATGCCGAGGGTGACGGGCGGCTCCGGGCGCTCCTGATAGCGCCCGCGCGCCATCAGGAGATCGGCGAAGTTCAGGCCGCATGCCTCGATTTTCAGCCGGATTTCTCCCGGACCCGGTGGAGGGAGGTCAAATTCGACGAGTTCTGGGGGGGCGTCGTAGGCCGCGATGCGAAAGGCGCGCATTGGAGACTCCCGGAATTAATTCGGCGCGCCGGCCAGCGTATTGGATTGCGCTGATCTGGCAACCGCAAGCCGCTTAAAAAGGCAACAATGTACGTTCGGATAGGCATTTCGTCGCTGTTGCGCGGATCAAACGCAGGCGTCCGAAATCAATACGTAGGGTATTCGATACTTGCAACGAATTTAGGCCGACGAATACTCCCCCAATGCACGGAAGTCTTTGATGCTTCCGCATTTTGAAAAGGAATAGAGAATGGTGCGGCACGGACGGATGGGTCCCGTAAAAGGGGCCGGCCCGGATCGGGCATATCCTCTGCGGAGGGGTGCGCGATGACACACCCGGTGGACACTCATGTCGGAACCCGAATTCGCCAAAGGCGGTGGATCGCGGGGATGACCCAGCAGCAACTCGCGGAGCAGGTGGGTATCAAGTTCCAGCAAATCCAGAAATACGAGACGGGGGCAAACCGGGTGAGTGCATCGCGGCTCTGGGAGATCGCAGCTGCGCTCGGCGTGCCCGTCGCCTTCTTTTTCGAAGGTCTCGGTGGGGATGGCATGCCGGATGGTGCAGTCTCGGATCTGGTGCCCGACAAGGAGGCGCTGGAGCTTCTGCGGTCCTACTACGCCATTCCTGAAAACCAGCGACGCCGCCTGTTCGACCTGGCGCGGGTTCTCAGCGAGGCGGCTTGACCGGCCACTGACGCGCCGCTACCGCGGGTTGCGGGGACTGCCCCGCATAATGGACCCGCAACAGAGCACGTCATGATCGAAAACAGCCAGACCTCCGCGTTCAATTGGCAGGGCGAGGTGGACGAGCACCTTGCCCGCCAATTGCGTGACACCGCCCATGCGCTGGCCGATGCCGCCCGACGGGTCACGCTGCCCCTGTTCCGGGCGTCTGAATTGGTGGCCGAAAACAAGGCTGCGGGCGGGTTCGATCCTGTCACGCAGGCCGACCGTGCCGCCGAGGAGGCCATGCGTGAGATCCTCGCAGACCTGCGGCCGGATGACGGCATCCTCGGCGAGGAATTGCAGGACAAGCCCGGAACCAGTGGCCTGACGTGGGTGCTCGATCCCATCGACGGCACGCGGGCTTTCCTGTCCGGTGCGCCCACATGGGGTGTCCTGATCGCTGTTGCGGCCTCTGACGGGCCGATCTTCGGTGTGATCGATCAGCCCTACACCGCAGAGCGGTGGGAGGGGGGATTGGGACATTCCCGGATCGAGACGCCGCATGGCGCGGCCGATCTGAAGACGCGTTCCCCGAGGCCGCTGGCGGAGGCGGTCTTGTTCTCAACCTTTCCCGAGGTCGGCGGCCCGCAGGAGCGGGCGGCTTTCGAACGCGTATCGGCCCAAGCCCGGCTTACCCGGTTCGGGATGGACTGCTACGCATATGGGCTGCTCGCGCTCGGGCAGATCGATCTCGTGATCGAGGCAGGGCTTCATGCCTACGATGTCTGCGCGCCGATTGCGGTGATCGAGGCAGCCGGCGGGATTGTCACCGACTGGGAGGGGCGGCCGGCTCACGGCGGCGGGCGAATCCTCGCCGCGGCCAACCCGCAAATCCACGCCGACGCCCTGGCGCTGCTGCAAAGGGACTGACGTGGGCGACCTGTTGATCCGTGGCGCGGACCATCTGGTGACAATGGATGCCACCCGGCGCGAATTGCGCGGGGCGGATTTGCATGTGAGGGACGGGGTGATCCGCGACATCGGCCTAAGGCTGGCGGTAGACGGCGCCGAGGTGGTGGACGCCTCGGGATGTCTCGTCACGCCGGGCCTTGTGAATACCCACCACCACCTTTTCCAGACCCTGACACGCGCCGTACCTGCCGCGCAGGACGCGCTGCTCTTTGGCTGGCTCAAGACCCTCTATCCTATCTGGGCGCGGATGGGTCCGGCGCACATCCGCGCCTCCGCGCGGCTGGGGCTGGCCGAACTGGCATTGTCCGGATGCACCATGTCTTCCGACCACCTTTACCTGTTCCCGAATGGGGCGCGGCTGGAGGACACGATCGAAGCCGCGGCGGAGATCGGCCTGCGGTTTCACCCGACCCGTGGCGCCATGTCGATCGGGGAGAGCGATGGCGGTCTGCCGCCGGACGGCCTCGTCGAGCGTGAAGCGGCGATCCTGGCCGACTGCGAACGGGTGGTGGACGCATTCCACGACCCTGCGGAGGGCGCGATGGTGCGGGTGGGCCTTGCGCCCTGTTCGCCGTTTTCGGTCAGCCGGGAACTGATGCGCGACACCGCCGTTCTAGCGCGGGAAAAGGGCGTACGGCTTCACACCCACCTGGCCGAGAACGACGAAGACGTGGCCTATTCCCTGCACCGCTTCGGCTGCCGACCCGGCCAATATGCCGAAGACCTCGGCTGGACGGGGAACGACGTCTGGCACGCTCATTGCGTGAAGCTCGACGGCCATGAGGTGGATCTCTTTGCCCGCACGCGAACGGGCGTGGCCCATTGCCCCTGCTCGAATTGCAGGCTGGGATCGGGCATCGCGCCCGTGCGGGCCCTCCGGGACGCGGGCGTGCCGGTCGGGCTGGGCGTGGACGGCTCTGCGAGCAACGATACCGGGGATCTGGTGGGAGAGGCGCGGCAGGCGATGCTGTTGCAGCGCGTGGCACGAGGGGCGGACGCGATGTCCGCACGGGAGGCCTTGGAGATCGCCACTCTCGGCGGGGCGGAGGTGCTTGGCCGCCCCGATTGCGGCGCGCTTGAGCCCGGGAGGCGGGCCGACATCGCGATCTGGGATCTTGCCGGCCTCGACGCGGCAGGCTCTTGGGACCCGGTTGCACTGTTGCTGGCGGGGCCGCGTCGTGTTCGCGACCTGATCGTCGAGGGGCGGCGTGTCGTGGCAGATGGTCGGCTCGCCACGGCGGATGAAGGGGCGATCGCCGGGGAAGCGAACCGATTGACCCGCGACTTGGCCGGGTAAGGCTTCCGCCCGTCGTCGCGGCATCGCAGATGCCACTCCTCCCGTTGGGCCGGGCCGCGCGCCAAGGCGCGCGGCGCCTTCGGCGAGGATATTTTCGGACACAAGAAGCGCGATCACGCCTTCCGGCGGCCGACCCGCCCAGCTGCGGGGTCAGAGGCCCAGGGTGTCGGCGATCAAGGGGTTGACCGGGCGGTTGTGGGAGGTATCGCTCCCTGCGCCGCCTCGCGCGACGCGCTGGCCAGCGACGTAGACGGAGTCGATTGCGCGGTCATCGCCCATCATGATCGTCGGGAAAACGGCTTCCCAAATCGTTTCGGCGTGGGCATGGCGCTGCGCTATGGCGGGCGTGGACGCGAGGTCGAGAACGACCAGGTCGGCGTCCGATCCCGGGGCGAGGGTGCCGATCCGGTCCTGCAGGCGCATGGCACGTGCCGATCCGGCCGTGGCGAGCCAGAGCAGCTGGGCGGGATGGAGCGCGGTGCCGGTGAGCTGGCCGATCTCGTAGGCGGAGGCCATCGTGTGGAGCATGGAGAAGGAGGACCCGCCGCCAGTATCCGTCGCGAGGCCGACGGTCTGACGTTCCGCCATGGCTCGGGCCGTGTCGAACAGGCCCGAGCCGATGAAGGTATTCGACGTCGGGCAGTGGATCAGCGCCGCACCGGCCTCCCGCAGCCGGGCGCGTTCGCTGTCGGTCAGCCAGATCGCGTGGCCGAACATGGCCCCTTCGCGCAGCAGACCGTGGGATTCGTAGGTGTCGAGATAGTCCTTCCGATGCGGATAGAGATCGCGGACCCAAGCCACCTCGTCCGTTTGTTCACTGAGGTGGGTTTGCATGGGGCAGTCCGGGTGCTCGGCCCAGAGCGCCCCGAGCGCCTCGAGCTGTTCGGGCGTCGACGTCGGTGAGAAGCGCGGCGTGATGGCATAGGTCGCGCGGCCCTTGCCATGCCATGCGTCGAGTAGCGCCTTGCTCTCGTCGTACGCCGCCTGGGCGTCGTCCCTGAGACCGTCCGGTGCGTTGCGATCCATGCAGGTGCGCCCTGCGGCCACCGCCATGTTCCGCGCTTCGGCAGCGGTGAAGAACGCCGAGACGGAGGCCGGATGAATGGTGCAGAAACTCGCGACGGACGTGGTGCCGTGCGCGAGCAGCAGGTCGAGGTATCTCTCGGCGATCTCCGCGGCATAGGCCGGGTCGCCGAAGCGCATCTCTTCGGGAAAGGTGTAGCTTTGGAGCCAGTCGATTAGGCGCTTACCCCAGGAGGCGATGATGGCCGTCTGGGGATAATGCGCATGGGAGTCGACGAAACCCGGCAGGATCAGCCCCTCGCCGTGGTCGACCACGCGGGCCCGCGGCGCGTCAGCGCGCAGGGCGTCAGCGTCGCCAACTCGCACGATCCGGCCGCCGGCCACCAGCAAGCCGCCCCGGCTCAGGTGAACCGCGGCCGTGTCCGGCGGGGCGTCGAACGGGTTGGACCGGATGTCGAGCACCTGGCCGAGCAGGAGAAGGCTGTCTTCACTCATGGCGTCAGCCTAGGCGCGCGTCTGCACCCCCGCAACGGCCATCGTTCGGTTGCACCGGACGGCGGGCGGCCTATTCTGGCGCCGAACGAGAAGAAACGGGGCGTGCGATGGCCGAAGAACAGGAAGAAGCGGCAGGTCGCGAAGACGACGCCGAAGCCCTCCGCCAGCAACGGATTCAGGAAGTCCTGCTCGCCATAAACGCGGCCGACGAGCACCGGCTTGGACGCCTGCTCGACGAGATGCACCCTGCGGACGTTGCCGACCTGATGGAACAGGTGGGGGATCGGACGCGGCAGTTGCTCTTGCGGTTCTGGGGCCGTGACATCGGCGGCGAGATCCTCTCGGAGCTGGACGAGGGCGTGCGCGCCGAGGTGATCGAGGCGCTGCCTGATTCGGTGCTCAGCGAGGCCGTTCTGGATCTCGAATCGGATGACATCGTCGATCTCGTCGAAAACCTCGAAGACGACCGGAAGGACGCGGTGCTGGATGCGCTGCCGGCGGCCGACCGGGTTGCGGTCGAACAGGCGCTGAACTGGCCAGAGTACTCCGCCGGCCGATTGATGCAGCGCGAGGTTGTGACCGCACCCGAGCACTGGACCGTCGGACAAACCATCGATCACCTACGCCGCGAGGATCGGCACCTGCCGGAGCAGTTCTACCACGTCATTCTTGTCGACCCGACCATGACGCCGACGGGGTACGTGACGCTGGGCAAGCTCCTGTCCTCGGCGCGCGCGACAGCTTTGAAATCCATCACCGAGCATTCCTTCCGCACGGTGCCGGTGGAGATGTACGAGGGCGATGTCGCTTACATCTTCAACCAGTATCACCTGATCTCCGTGCCGGTTGTCGACAAGGACGACCGACTCGTCGGTGTCATCACGATCGATGACGCCATGGCTGTGCTGGACGAGGAGCACGGGGAAGACATGCTTCGCCTCGCCGGTGTGACCGAGGAAAGCAGCCTGAGCGACAGCGCCATCGAGACGACGAGGCTGCGCCTGCCGTGGCTTGCAGTGAACCTCTGCACGGCAATCCTAGCGTCGCTTGTCATTGCGCTGTTCGAAGACGTGATCGCGCAGGTTGTCGCGCTGGCGGTGCTGATGCCAATCGTTGCCTCCATGGGGGGCAATGCGGGAACTCAGTCGCTGACCGTCGCGGTGCGTGCAATCGCGACGAAGGACCTGACAGTCTCGAACCTCTGGCGGGTCGTTGGCCGGGAACTGCTCGTTGGGATGCTGAATGGGGTGGTTTTCGCGATCGTCATGGGTGTTGTCGCGCTGGCGTGGTTCGGATCGGCGCAGATCGGTCTCGTGATTGCTCTGGCTATGGTGGTCAATCTCGCGGTTGCGGCCCTTGCGGGCATCCTGGTGCCAGTGACCATGGAGCGACTGGGCGTTGATCCTGCGCTTGCCTCGGGCACATTCGTGACGACCGTGACCGACGTCGTGGGCTTCTTTGCGTTCCTCGGAACCGCCTCGATGGTTCTTCTGTGACGCAATCGCTGTCCGAGCGGAAGGCCGAGGCGCGGAAGGCGGCGCTGACACGGCGGGCAGAGGCTCACGCGGTTCATCGGCAGGCCGCGTCCTCTGTGCTGCAATCGTATATGGCTGACCTTTCCGGCAAGGTCGTCGCAGGATACCTTCCGATCCGCACGGAGGCGGATCCGCTCCCGGCGATGAACGCGCTGGCGGTCCGAAACCGTATATGCGTGCCCGTCATCGACGCGCCGGGGCGGCCGTTGTCATTCCGGGAATGGACGCCGGGATGCGCGCTCGAAGAGGGGCCGTTCCGGGTGATGGTGCCGATCAGCGGCGAGACGATCCGCCCCCAGGTGGTCATCGTTCCGCTGGTGGCGTTTGACGGGCGTCTGTTCCGCCTCGGCTATGGAGGCGGGTTTTACGACCGCACCCTCTCATTGTTTCGGACCGCGGGTCCGGTGCAGGCGATCGGCTTTGCCTATTCTGGCCAGCGGGACGACGCGCTGCCGCGCGAGCGGACCGATGAGCGGCTGGATGTGCTGGTCACCGAACGCGGCGCCTTTTCCGCAGAAGACTGACCCCGGCGGATCGGAGTGGCCTTCCGGAACCCGGGCCTTGTGGACGTGGCGGAACGCGCCTAGGGAAGTCGTATGCGGATACTTTTTTTAGGTGATGTGATGGGGCGCGCCGGGCGCGCAGCCGTGGCGGACCGCCTGCCTGCCATGCGGCAGGACTGGAAGCTCGACTTCGTCGTCGTGAATGGCGAGAACGCGACCTCCGGCGTGGGGCTGTCGGGAGCGCATGCCCGAGCGTTGCTCGATGCCGGCGCCGACTGTGTGACCCTCGGCGATCATGCCTTTGACCAGAAGGACATGCTCCAGTTCATCGGCTCCGAACCGCGCGTGCTACGGCCGCTCAACTTCGCCAAGGGCGCGCCGGGCCGCGGCGCAGCGATTTTCCAGGCGGCGAACGGAAAGAAGGTTCTGGTCGCGCAGGTTCTTGGGCAGATCTTTATGAAACGCCCCTTCGACGATCCGTTTTCGGCCCTCGACCAGGTCCTGCGCGCCCATCCGCGCGGCGGCATGGTTTCGGCAAGCCTGATCGACATCCATTGCGAAGCGACGAGCGAGAAGATGGGCATCGGCCATTTCTGCGACGGCCGCGCCAGCGTCGTCGTCGGCACCCATACCCACGTACCCACGGCCGATGCGCAGATCCTGCCGGGCGGCACCGCGTTCCAGAGCGACGCCGGCATGTGCGGCGACTACAACAGCGTCATCGGCATGGAAAAGACCGAACCCATGCGCCGATTCGTGACGGGCATGCCGAAGGGCCGGTTCAGTCCCGCGCTTGGGGACGCGACGCTCGCGGGTCTCTACGTGGAAACGGATGATGCCACAGGCAAGGCGATACGCGTCGAGATGGTTCGCCAGGGCGGGCGGCTTCAGGGCAACGCGCCCTAGCCACATTTTTCGACTTGGAGTTGATTCGGGGCCAGTCGGCCTGCGCGCCCGCCGCGCGCAAAGCGCGCGGCCACGCCCAACGGGAGGAGGGGCATCGGCAGATGCCCTGACGACGGGCGGGAGCGCCCCCGCCCGGGTCAGAGCAGCCTTCCGGCGATCGCGTCGAGCTTTTCCACCAGAACCGGGTCGCGCTTTTCCGGTGCCGTCATCAGCGCGTATTCCAGCGCACGATCGCAGCCGTGGGGGCAGGGGTCCTCCGTCGTTTTCAGCAGGGCGGGCAGGCGTGCAATCAGGCCACGTGCGTTCTCCGAGTTGCCCTTCAGTGTAGCGATGATCTGGCTGATGTCGACTTCGCCATGTTCGGGGTGCCAGGAATCGTAGTCCGTCACCATCGCGACAGAGGCATAGCAAAGCTCCGCTTCACGGGCGAGTTTGGCCTCCGGCATGTTGGTCATGCCGATCACGTCGCAGGCCCACTCCTGCCGGTAAAGGCGCGACTCCGCCAGGCTTGAGAACTGCGGCCCCTCCATCGCCAGGTAGGTGCCGCCCCGATGCACCGTGATCCCCTGCGCCTTTGCCGCCTCGAAACAGGCCTCGCTCAGCAGTGCGCAAGTTGGGTGGGCCATGCTCACATGCGCCACGCAGCCTGTGCCGAAAAAGCTCTTTTCGCGGGCGAAGGTCCGGTCGATGAACTGGTCGACGATCACGAAATGTCCCGGCGCCATTTCCTCGCGAAAGGAGCCGCAGGCCGAGACCGAGACCACATCCGTCACGCCGAGGCGTTTCAGCGCGTCGATGTTGGCCCTGTAGGGGACGGTGGTGGGGGAGTGCACATGGCCGCGCCCGTGACGGGGCAGGAACGCGATTTCCATTCCGTCCAGCCGCCCGGTCAGTATTTCGTCCGACGGAATTCCCCAAGGGCTGTCCACCCGCTTCCAGGTCGCCCCCTCGAGCCCTTCGATCTCGTAAAGCCCGCTGCCGCCGATGACTCCGATCATGGCCACCATCCTTCCATTCCGCCGATCTTGTGTTCGCGCGCAGCCTATGCCGCAAAAACTTGCGTGGAAAGATCCGCGATCACCGCATTCTTGCCCAATTCTACCGGCATACAGACAATGTGAGTAAAAGTTGGCAAGGGTTTATGCCGTGTGGGTTTTTCGTACTATAATTGTCGTCCCTAGACCGAGTCTGTCCGCGATTCTGCCAGGCTCCGTTCTTCTATTGACGTTTCTCGCCATGTTGGGTCGGGAGGCTGCCTTTATGGGGCAGGCGCTCGCGCCCTTGGTCGTCGCCGCCGCCGCAAGCTTCGTCGCGCGGCAGCTCTCGTGCGATCCGTTCGACACGAGTGGCCGAGCAGTTCCCGAACGCATCGTGTGGGTGGGTAGCGGTGCAATTGCCGTGTTCCTGGTGGCATTTGCCCCCACGGTCGCGCAAGTGCAGGCCGCCTATGTTGTCGCCCTGCTCGGATGGGCCGCGCTTACACTCGGGATTGCGCGGTTCAAACCGGACCTGTTGCCCCGCCATCCCTCGATCTGGTCGGGGCAGGGCGATGCCTCTCCGGATGCGATGAGCATCGAAGCAAGTTCGTTCGTGCTGCGGGCGGCCGGTGCATGGATGCTGATGTTCGCGGGTAATGACCTTCTGTGGGTCCTGTTCGTCTCCGCCGGCAGCCTCATGATCGGCTTCCTGACGGACTGGGTGATTCTGCTCTACCTCTATCTTCGCACTACAGCGCATCGCTGAAAATGACGAGCTGATATGCGCTTGGCGCATAACGGCTTCCCGTGCCGCGGCCTTCTGCGCCGCGGCATTTTTCGTTATCGCTAGCGGCGAGCCCCGCCCTTGCCTGTGTGCCGACCGTTTTTCGGTTGACGATGGCCTGGACCGGACCGTTCCGCCACTTCGCGGCTTTCGCCCGCCGGCGGTGCATTCATCCGACACGAGCGAACGAGGCCCTTAGTGACCCGAGCGATCATGGCAGCCTTGGCTGACAGCAACTACCTTGCCCAGTTCTCCGCGGGCGACCGCCTGACGACCTCCCATCATCTGCGAACCGAAATCCTGTCGGGCCTGACCGTGGCCCTTGCGCTCGTGCCTGAGGCCGTGGCCTTTGCCTTTGTGGCCGGTGTGCACCCGCTGGTCGGGCTATACGCTGCGTTCATAGTCGGTCTTATCACCGCTCTGATGGGCGGGCGCCCCGGCATGATCTCCGGCGCAACGGGCGCGCTGGCGGTGGTTATGGTGAGCCTGGTTGCGGAACACGGGGTCGAATACCTCTTTGCCACCGTCGTCCTGATGGGCCTGTTCCAGATCCTCGCGGGTATCCTGCGCCTCGGAAAGTTCATGCGACTGGTGCCGCACTCGGTGATGCTCGGCTTTGTCAACGGGCTGGCGATCGTCATCTTCCTGGCCCAGCTCGGGCAGTTTCAGGTTCCAGGCAGTGCTGAGGTGTCCGGCCACGGCATGTCTGGGGGCGAATGGCTCACCGGCTGGCCGTTGGTGACGATGCTGGCGCTCGTGGTCCTGACCATGGGGGTCATCTGGCGCCTGCCGAAGCTCACCACTGCCATACCCGCGCCGCTCGCGGGCATCGCCGTGACCGCGCTACTCGTCATCCTGTTCGGCATCGACGTGCCCCGGGTCGGCGACATGGCGTCCATCGAGGGCGGCTTGCCGCAGTTCCACTTGCCGATGGTCCCCTTCACCCTCGAGACCCTGTGGATCATCCTCCCCTACGCCCTGATCCTCGCCGCCATTGGCCTGATCGAAAGCCTGCTGACGCTCAACCTCGTGGGCGAGATCGTTCACGAACGCGGCGGCGCCAGTCAGGAATGCGTCGCCCAAGGGGTCGCCAACACCGTGACGGGCTTCTTTGGCGGCATGGGTGGCTGCGCGATGATCGGCCAGTCGATGATCAACGTGAACTCGGGTGGGCGTACCCGGCTTTCCGGTGCATCGGCGGCTCTGTTCCTGCTGGGATTCATCCTGTTCGGCGCTCCGCTGATCGAGCAGATCCCGCTGGCCGCGCTGGTGGGCGTGATGTTCATGGTGGTGATCGGCACCTTCGCCTGGCGGTCCTTCACCATCATGCGCAAGGTGCCCCTGACGGACGCGGTGGTCATCGTGGTGGTCACTGTCGTGACCGTGGCGACCGACCTTGCCACGGCTGTCGTCGTTGGCGTCATCATCTCGGCGCTCGTCTACGCGTGGAAAACGGCGGCGCACATCCACGCGCGCAGCTACATCACGCCGGAGGGGGCGAAGGTCTACCAGATCGAGGGCCCGCTGTTCTTTGGCTCGGCCCACGCCTTTGCCGACCTGTTCGACCCGGAGCACGATCCGCGACGCGTCGTCGTGGACTTCGCCCAGAGCCGCGTGGCAGATCAGTCCGCGCTGACGGCGATCGAGGCACTGGCGGCGAAGTACGAGAAGGTCGGCAAGCGGCTTGAGTTGCGCCACCTCAGCCATGACTGCCACAAGCTCCTGACGAAGGCAGGCCAGCTCATGGTCGACTCGGATGATGACCCGGATTACGCCATCGCCGCGAACTACAGTGTTCGCACCGGAGTTCTGCAGGCGGGCCACTGAGCAAGAAAAACGCGTCCGATTCCCTCGGACGCGTTCTCAATCAAGCCGGCAGAGTGCGGCGCGCTCAGCTTTCGCCTGGGCGGAGCATCGTGAACACGTCCGTTACGTGGGTGAAGTCCCTGTAGCCGAGCCGCGCCAGCGGCTGGAACGATGTCACGTCGAAGATACCGTCCCGCAGGCAATCGTCTCGCAAGTGCACGCCGACTACTTCGCCAAAGGCCACGCGGTTGTTCGGCCCCTCGAGGTCGATGATCCGGGTCAGCCGGCATTCCAGCGTTGCTGGCGCGTCGGCGATGCGACCGCAGTCGATCTCCTGGCATTCGGCGCGTGCGATGCCGGCCATTTCCGCCTCGTCCACGTCCTTGTCCCACATGCCGGAGGTCAGGTTCATCACCTCTCGCTTGCCGTATTCCACGATGTTGACCGCGAAAACGCCGGTGTCGCGGATGTTGGCCAGCGTATCCTTAGTGCCTTCGCGGTCGTGCTTCTTACCTGTCGTGGCGAACATCACCTGCGGCGGCGTGTAGGCGACGGCATTGAAGAAAGAATAGGGCGCAAGGTTTTCCGACCCGTCCTTGGCGCGGGTCGTGATCCACGCAATCGGGCGCGGGGCGACGATGGCGCTGAACGGGTTGTGCGGCAGTCCGTGGCCGTCCTCTGGGCGGTAGAACATGTCTGGCATCTCCTTTGGAGGTCATCTAACGCTGTCACGGAGGCGTTTCCAGCGCGAATAATGGCATGTGGGGCAGGTGGTGATCCTCGAACAGGAACAGGCCGAGGATTGGTGGGAGGTCGAAGCGCTTTTCGATCTGTGTTTCGCGCCGGGCCGCGAGGCGCTGTCGTCCTACCGGTTGCGGGAGGGCGTGCCGCCAGTGTCGCGCCTGTGCCTGGTGGCCCGTGAGGACGGTATCGTGACGGGGGCCATCCGCGTCTGGCCTGTCCGGGTCGGCGGCTATCCGGCGGCGCTCATCGGTCCCGTCGCCGTGCACCCGACCCACCAGGGCGAAGGCTTGGGCGCGCTGATGATCCGGGACGTGATTGAGAGGGCCGGGAAGATCGGCTGGCACCGCCTGCTGCTGGTGGGGGATGCGCCCTACTATGGGCGTTTCGGCTTCAACCGGCTCGACGGGGTTGAGATGCCGCCGCCGACAAATCCGGACCGCGTTCTTGGGCTTGGCGAGTGGACCAGTGTACACGGCCAGGTTGTGCGCGCCGCCGGCGCGTCGGCCCCTCCGGCACATCAGGGGATAACGTCGTCGGGACCGTAACTGGGGCGAATGCCGGTGCGCCGGGATTGTTCGGCGATTGCCTCGCAAACCTGGTCGATCTCCTTCCAGTCCCGAGGAGATCCGCCCGCCTGCCGGCGGTTGCGCTTCATGACCGACTGGATCAGGTCGATCTGGTCTGCCGGAAGGTGCCAGATGACCTCGTTCTCCCCCTCAGCCCCCTCTGGCGGGATGTACCCGCGCCAGGCGATCCGTTCCAGGACCTCGCGTGCGATGACGCTTCTCCCTCGCGGGATACGGATTTCGAGCACTTCCTTCACGTCGCACGTCACTCCCCGGGCCCCGGCAGCGCCCATTCTCCAAACGCGCCCCAGCACCGGCCGCAACCCGCAGGTGAACGGTCCCTGTTCCACCTTGCGGATCAGGAGGGGGAGCGCCATGCCTTCGGGCGCGATTGCGCGAAGACACGGTGTGTTGTTCTCGCGCGAAAGTAGAATCCGAGCGGGAGGACGACAAGCGTCAGAGGGGGGGCAGGGTGCCTGTCATTTTAGACAGGTTCAGGTCGTTTCTCACGAAATGACGCAACGTTGTACCGATCGGTTCACCCTTGCTGGCGTAACCAGTCCATGACGGCGGGGCGCACCGACTGGGCCCCGTGGGCGCGTGCGTCGTCGATGATCTCGCGCACTTCCGACAGGTTCGACCGTCGTAACAGGTGCTTTACCGGGCCGATCGAGGCCGGCCGCATGGAGAGCGCGCGGAAGCCCATCGCGGCGAAGCACAGCGCCTCTACCGGCCGGCCGGCATCCTCGCCGCAGAAGCTCAGCGGCGTCTTGGTTTCGCGACAGCGCATCACGATCCATTCTAGGAAAGTCAGGAAGGCGACGTTCAGCGTGTCGTAACGCCGCCGCACGCGTTCGTTCTCGCGGTCCGCCGCGAAGAAAAACTGCTTCAGATCGTTGCCGCCGACAGAAATGAAATCGGCCAACTCATAGAACTGCAACGGTGCGAAGGCGAGGCTGGGGGTCTCCAGCATCGCGCCGATCTCCAGCGTCTTCGGCAACGGGCGGCCCAACCGCTTCTCCCGCTCGATCTCGTCGAGCAGCATTTGGCGGGCGGCGCGGAACTCGTCGAACTGGGCCACGAACGGGAACATGACCGTCAACGGCCGCCCCTTGGCGCCCCGGATCAAGGCTTGCAATTGCATCCGCATCACGCCCGGTTTGTCCAGACCCACGCGGATCGCGCGCCAGCCGAGCGCGGGGTTCGGTTCGTCCTGCGGTTTCATGTAGGGCAGGACCTTGTCCGAGCCGATGTCCAACGTGCGGAAGACGACGCGCTTTCCACCTGCGGCATCGAGCACGCGGCTGTAGGCCGCCGCAAGTTCGCCCCGGGTGGGAAACTTGCTGCGCACGAGGAACTGCAATTCGGTGCGGAACAGACCCACGCCCTCGGCGCCCGAGGAGCGCAGCGACGGCAGGTCGGCCATCAGACCTGCGTTCATGTCCAAACGGATCGTGGGGCCGTAGACGGTTGTGGCGGGGACGCGGCGGATCGAGGCGTAGCGTTCCTGCGCCTTCGTCATCATCGCCATCTTGTCCCGGAACGCCCCGGCGACGGAGTCCTCCGGGCGCAGGTGCACGAGGCCCTGGTCGCCATCCACGAGAATCCGGTCGCCGTTGAGCGCCTCCGTGGTGATCCTCTCGGCGTTAATGACCAGCGGGATCGCCAGCGCCCGGGCCACCACGGCGGCGTGGCTGCCGACGGAGCCTTCCTCCAGCACGATGCCCCTGAGCCCGCGCCCATAGGCCAGCAACTCGCCCGGTCCGATGTTTCGCGCGACCAGAACCGGGTCCTCCGGCGTCTCCACACCCGAATCCGTGCCCTGTCCGGTCAGCAGCCGGAGCAGGCGGTTGGACAGGTCGTCCAGATCGTGCAGCCGTTCGCGGAGGTAGGGGTCCGGAACCTGCTCCAGTCGGGCGCGGGCGGCGGTCTGTTCCTTCTCGACGGCCGCTTCCGCCGACAGGCCGCGGTTGATGTCGGCCTCCATGCGCCGCAGCCAGCCCTTGGAATTGGCGAACATCCGGTAGGCCTCCAGGACCTCCCTCTGTTCCTTGTCCTTCAGGTCGGCGCCGGTCAGCATCTCGTCGACGGAGATCCGAAGCTCGTCCACGGCTGTGTGAAGTCTATGGAGTTCGGCCTCGGCGTCATCGGCGAAAGGGTTGGTGACGACCACGCGGGGTTCGTGCAGCAGCACATGCCCCATGGCTGCACCTTCCTGCCCGATGCTGCCCCGGATCATTACCGGGTGCTGGTGCGGTGCGGCCATCGCGGCGCCTTCGCCGACGAACGCTCCAAGCTCGGCCATTTCGGCCAGCACCATCGCAACCACTTCCAGCGCATAGATCGCGTCGTCGTCGTAGGGGGTCGACTCCTTGGATTGCACGACCAGAACGCCCATCCGCTCGCCGAGCCGCTGGATCGGTACGCCGAGGAACGCCGAATAGATCTCCTCGCCCGTCTCCGCCATGTAACGGAAACCCGGTTGGGACGGCGCGTTGCCGGTGTTTATGGGCTGCGTGGAGGCAGCTACACGGCCGACGAGACCTTCGCCCAGGCGCATGCGGGTCTTGTGCACGGCCTCCGGGTTGAGGCCCTGCGTGGCGCAAAGTTCCAGCGTTTCCTGATCACGGAACAGGTAGATTGAGCAGACCGGCGTGTGCATCTCCTCGGCAATCAGCCGGGTGATGCGGTCGAGCCGTTCCTGCCCTTCGGCAGGCTCCGCAAGTGCCTGCCTCAGCCGGCCAAGAAGCCGCCTGCTACCGCTTCGAGTATCACTCACCGGTACATCCCCTGTGGGCGGGGGCGGCGTTACCCCGATTTCTCCAGCCCGAAGGCATCATGGAGCGCCTGCACGGCCAGTTCCAGATATTTTCTGTCAATCAGCACGGAGATCTTGATCTCGGAGGTCGTAATGACCTTGATATTAATCCCTTCGGCCGAAAGCGCCTCGAACATTTGCGCCGCGACGCCGGTATGGGACCGCATCCCGATGCCGACGACGGATACTTTGCACACATCGCTGTCTACTTCCAGCCCGTGGAAGTTGATCAGCTTCTTCTCCCGGGCCTCCTGAACGCAGCGGTCTGCGCGCGCCACCTGGTTGGTGGGGCAGGAGAAGGTCATGTCCGTGCGACCCTCCTCCGAGATGTTCTGGATGATCATGTCCACATTGACGCCGGCTTCGGAGAGGGCGCCGAAGATCGCAGCGGCGACGCCGGGACGGTCCGCCACGGACAGAAGCGTGACCTTTGCTTCGTCGCGGCTATGAGCCACGCCCGAGACGACATTGCTTTCCATGATTTCCTCCTCGTCGCAGACGATCGTGCCTGCATTGGGATCGTATTCTTCGAAACTCGACACGACGCGCAGCGGGACCCTGTAGCGCATCGCCAATTCCACCGACCGGGTCTGCAGCACCTTCGCGCCGAGGCTGGCAAGCTCCAGCATCTCCTCGAAGGCGATCTTGTCCAGTTTCCGGGCCTTGGAGGTGATCCGCGGGTCCGTGGTGTAGACGCCGTCCACGTCCGTATAGATGTCACACCGTTCCGCACCGAAAGCGGCGGCGAAGGCGACGGCTGTTGTGTCAGACCCGCCACGGCCGAGCGTGGTGATCCGGCCCTCTGGCGAGATGCCCTGGAACCCGGCGACCACGGCCACCTTCATCCCTTCGGCGAATTTGGCGTTCAGGTTGTCGGTGGGGATCTCTTCGATACGGGCGGAGGCGTGGGCGCTTGTCGTTTTCAATGGCACCTGCCAGCCCTGCCACGAACGCGCCGGCACGTCCATTTCCTGCAAGGTGAGCGCCATCAGGCCCGCGGTGACGTTTTCGCCAGAGCTGACGACGGCATCGTATTCGCGGGCGTCGAACAGCGGCGATGTCTCCTCGACCCAGCCGACGAGCTCGTTGGTTTTGCCGGCCATCGCCGAGACGATCACGATCACATCGTAGCCGTTTGCAACCTCCCGGCCGACCCGCTTGGCAGCGCGTCGGATCCGGTCCAGCGTGGCGACCGAGGTGCCGCCGAATTTCATCACCAGAAGCGGCATGGTGCCCGCCCATTCCTTTCGTGTCGTTCGCGAGCGGGCATAGGGGAAGGGGCGCAGGGACGCAAGGGCGCGGGATGCGCCGGAACGCCCTGCCGAACGGCGTCCCGATCAGACCACGCCGAGGGGCTGTGACGGCCGCGGTGGTGTGCCTGCGCTAGCAAGATCGCCAGGGTCGTGCGCGGTGGCGCCCGAGAGCGGGCGGGGAAGTGGGCATTCTCAGGCGGGAGCATGCGAAATTTGACGCATATCAAGGACGCCCGGTGAGTCGCCGCCTCACAAATTCATGACGCGCAAGGAGGAGGAAGAAGCCATGTCACACGTTCCCCACGAACTCGCGGAGGATTTCCCAGCACAGAGCGACCTGATCGGCAGGCTTTCGGCGGAAGATCCGGATTTCGCCAGCCTCGCCGAGGAGTATTCGACGCTGAATGTGCGTGTCTACCAGGCCGACACCTACGAACGTCCGATGGAAGACCTGGCCGAGCACGAACTCAAGAAGCGCCGGGCGTTCCTTAAGGACGAAATCTACCGCAGGCTCGTGGAGGCGTAAGGCTCCGTCAGTCCCCGATCTCGTAGGGCAGGACCGCCCGCCGATCGGGCGAGACGGTGAGGGAGTGTTCCAGCGGGGGAATGGACCGCTGGTGGCAGGTGCGCCTCGGGCAGATCCTGCAAGAGGTGCCGATGGGTTCGAAAGCCGCAGGGTTGGTGGTGTCGAGCCCGTCGGCATAAACAAGTTCTGACGCGAACCCCACGTCGCAGCCGAGCGCGATGGCATAGCGCCGGTCCGGCACGCCCCATGCGCCGCCCGGTTTCGATACGTCTCGCGCGAGCAGGATATAGCGCTCACCGTCTGGCGTCTCGGCCAGCTGGCGCAGAAAATGCCCTGGCGTCTCGAAGGCGCGGTGCACGTTCCACAGGGGACACGCGCCGCCGAAGCGGGCGAATTGCATCCGCGCGGCCGAATGGCGTTTGGTGATCGTCCCGGCCTGATCGACGCGGACGAAAAAGAACGGCACCCCCTTGTGACCGCTGCGCTGAAGCGTGGCGAGCCGGTGCGTGACCTGCTCGATGGAGGCACCGAAGCGGTGCGCAAGCCGCTCGATGTCGTGCCGGGTCTCGTGGGCCGCAGCCTGAAAGCGGCCGTAGGGCAGAAGCGCCGCTCCGGCGAAATAGTTGGCCAGCCCGATCCGTGCGATCGCCCGGGCTTCCGAGGTCTGGAAACGGGCGAGGTCCAGAGTTGCCTCCAGCAGGTCTCTCTGCGTCAGCAACGCGACCTGGTGGAGCACTTGAAAGTCCCGCGTCGCTGGGTTGGCGCCGGCCGACAGAGTGAGCGTTCCCGCACCGGGGTCGAAGGCGCGAAGGCTTTCTGCGTCCTCCACACGAATGACGATGTTGCGCTTGTGAAGTTCCGCGCGTGCGGCCGCCATGGGATCGTCGCCGGCGAACTGTTCGGCGGCCCGGTCCACGGAGTCGATATAGTTGTCGATATAGTGAAAGAAATCCCGCACCTCCTCCCACGGCGACTGGGCGAGCCGCTCCCTGTCTTGCCCGAGCGCGGCATCGAGCGAGACGAGGAGTTCCTGCGTGCGCCGGTACGCGCCGTGCAACTCAAGGAAGGCGCGGGTAAGGGCGGGCGCGTTGGAGGCGGCGAGCCGAAGGTCCGCGAGCGGCGGGGTGTCGGAGAAGACCGGATCGGCGAGGGCTTCACGCATGTCGCTGACCCGTCGTTCGGTGTCCCCCGCGCTCAGCTCCGTCACGTCCATGCCGAATTCCTGCGCAAGTGCGAGAACGACCGACGTGGAGATCGGGCGGTGATTGTTCTCCATCTGGTTGAGGTAGGGCAGAGACACGCCCAGCTTGGCCGCAAAGACCTTCTGGGTCAGTCCAAGCTTGGTTCGGATCTCGTGCAGCTTGACGCCCGCGTAGAGTTTCTTCTGGGCCATGGAGGTCTTTGCAGCTTCGCGTTTTAGCGATCTAAGCTTTGCAAACCTCAGGGGGCAAGTCGCAAATGCCGCTCCCTGCGCAGGACGTAGAGAATGCTGACCAGCGCCATGAACGACGAAGCGGCCATCAACCCCTGTAGGGGCATCGGCGTCTCCGCCCCCTCCAGTAAATGCCCCGCGAGTGTCGAAAGGGCGGCGCCCCCTCCGATCATGATGAACCCGCCAAGTCCGCTGGCTGTGCCCGCAAGCCTCGGACGGACCGAGAGCATGCCTGCAGTCGCGTTGGGGATCACCATCCCGTTGCCAATGCCCACGCTGGTGACAAGGGCGAAGAATACCAACGGCGGATGAAACCCGGCAAGTCCGACCATGAGAGACGCCCCCATCCCGCTAGAGGAGGCGATCGAGCCCCACAGGATCATTGGGTTGATGCCGACATGGGAGGAAAACCGGCCTGAGATGTAGTTGCCCACAGCGTAGCCCACCGCCGGCGCGCCAAAACACACCCCCGTCCAAAAGGGCGACAGCCCGAAAATCACAGAGGCGACATAGGGGGCTCCACCAAGGAACGCGAAGAACGATCCGGACGCAAACGCGGACGCGAGGGCATAGCCCCAGAACCGCGGTGAGGTCAGAAGTTCGGGGTATTCCCGTATTTGGCGCGATAAGGGCCTGCCGGTATCCACGGCGGTCTCTCCCAGGTCCCGCCAGATCACCCATCCGACGAGGGCGCCGGACAGCATCAGGAACAGGAAAATCGATTGCCAGCCCAAGGCCTGCTGAAGCGCGCCGCCGATCATGGGGGCGATCATCGGTACCAAGGCCATGCCCATCGTCACATATCCGATCCGGGACGCGGCTTCGTTCTGCGGGTACATGTCCCGCACTACGGCGCGGGAGAGCACGATTCCCACGACCACGGCGCCCTGCATCATTCGAAAAGCGAGAAAGACCGCGACGTTCGGCGCGAGAAGGCATCCGGCGGTTGCGGCGAGGAAGATCGCGAGAGCCCAGAGGACGACCGGCCGCCGGCCGAGCTTGTCGGAGATCGGGCCGATGGCAAGCTGCATCAGCGCCGTCGTCGCCAGATAGAGCGACACCGAAAGCTGCATCAGGGCGTAGCTCGTCGCGAAATGCTCGGTCATCGCCGGCAGGGACGGCAGGAAGACACTCATGTTCATCGCCGAGAGCCCGGCGAGGAGGACGAGGGTCAAGATATGCGGCGGGGTGGAGCGATCCAGAAAGCGGATCGTGACTCTATCAGACATGGGAGCGATGTAGCCGGGAGGCGATACCAAGTGCAATCCGCCGTGACGTGCATTGGGCGAGGGTTTTCCTTATTTGCAATTTGCCGGTGCTGCGCTGCCAATTCTTTGCAAATTTTCCAAATGACGCTTCCTGTGGACCGCCCGGCTTTGCTACGCAGTTTCAGACGTAATGGGGAGGCCGACATGAAAGATATTCTCGAGGAACTCGAACGCCGCCGCGCCTCTGCCCGCATGGGCGGTGGACAGCTTCGGATCGACAGCCAGCACAAGAAGGGCAAGCTGACCGCCCGAGAACGGCTCGATCTGTTGCTGGACGAGGGCTCCTTCGAGGAGTTCGACATGTTCGTCACCCACCGCTGCAACGATTTCGGTATGGATGCCGAGAAGCCCGCAGGCGATGGCGTGGTGACGGGCTGGGGCACGATCAACGGCCGCCTCGTCTATGTCTTCAGTCAGGACTTCACCGTCTTCGGCGGCTCGCTGTCCGCCACGCATGCGCAGAAGATCTGCAAGATCATGGACATGGCGATGCAGAACCGCGCGCCGGTGATCGGGCTCAACGATTCCGGCGGCGCGCGCATCCAGGAGGGGGTGGACAGCCTTGCCGGCTACGCCGAGGTGTTCCAGCGCAACATCGAAGCTTCGGGCGTGATCCCGCAGATTTCCGTCATCATGGGGCCCTGCGCGGGCGGGGCGGTCTACTCGCCGGCGATGACGGACTTCATTTTCATGGTGAAGGACACCTCCTACATGTTCGTCACCGGTCCCGATGTAGTAAAGACCGTCACGAACGAGGTGGTGACGGCGGAAGAGCTTGGCGGTGCCTCGACCCATACCCGCAAGTCCTCCGTGGCCGACGGGGCCTTCGACAACGACGTTGAAGCGCTGATCGAGATCCGGCGGCTGTTCAACTACCTGCCGATGAACAATCGCGAAAAGGCGCCGGTCTGGCCGTTCTTCGATTCTCCCGACCGTATCGAGGAAAGCCTCGACACGCTCATTCCGGACAACGCGCATACCCCCTACGATATGCACGAGTTGATCCTGAAAGTGGCGGACGAGGCCAACTTCTACGAGATCCAGAAGGACCATGCGAAGAACATCATTACCGGGTTCATCCGGCTTGAGGGGCGGACGACGGGTGTCGTGGCGAACCAGCCGATGGTCCTCGCGGGCTGCCTCGACATCGACAGCTCCCGCAAGGCGGCACGCTTCGTTCGATTCTGCGACGCCTTCGAAATCCCCATCCTGACCTTTGTCGACGTGCCGGGCTTCCTGCCGGGGACGGGGCAGGAGTATGGCGGCGTCATCAAGCACGGCGCCAAGCTGCTCTTCGCCTTTGGCGAGGCGACCGTGCCGAAGGTGACGGTCATCACCCGCAAGGCCTATGGCGGGGCCTATGACGTGATGAGCTCCAAGCACCTGAAGGGCGACATCAACTACGCCTGGCCCACTGCGGAGATTGCCGTGATGGGGGCCAAGGGCGCGACGGAAATCCTCTACCGCTCTGAGCTCGGCGAGCCCGAAAAGATCGCGGCGCGTACGGCGGAGTACGAACGGCGCTTCGCCAATCCCTTCGTCGCCGCCGAGCGGGGTTTCATCGACGAGGTCATCCAGCCCCATTCGACCCGAAAACGGGTGGCGCGCGCGTTTGCCAGCCTGCGCAACAAGAGGCGCGAGTTGCCGTGGAAGAAGCACAACAATATCCCGCTGTGAGGAACCGGCCTGCGGGAACCGCCCGGGAAGACGGGGGCGCGGAATTGACACCGAACCCGTTCGGTCGGCCTGCCGGGAAGGCAGAGGGAGGGGCGGCATGAGCCGGGCCCGCTGGCATGTGTTGCGCGAGGGTCCGGTCCTGACCCTGGCTCGCGCGCTCCCTCCGCGCTTCGATGTGGTGGCGGAGACCTGGCTTCCCGGGGGCGGGCGCGCGCGGCTTGCGCATCAGATCCGGCAGGATATCTGGCGCGCTGTGCAGCACCAGCGGGGCTTCTCTCCCGTCGTCCAGATCGCCTGCCGCGATGGCGGACTCGCGGTGCGCGCCGGTGGGCGCGTTTCGGTGCGCCCGTTCGATCGCGATGGGATAGAGGCGCGGATTGCGGATGTGCTGGAGCATAAGAAGTGTCGGGCTCGCTGGATACGCTGTGCGGGGAGGGCTGCGTGATGCGTTTGTTTCAACTGGTCGGGGCGGTGGGGCTGGCGCTTGGCGCGCAGCCTGTCGCGGCACAGGAGATCGTGCTGCATTCCGGGTTGTCCGTCATGCCCCTGGATCGGATCGTCGAGCGTCAGGCCGACGGCAGGATGTGGTTGACGCTGCGCTACGTCACTCCCCGGATTGCCCGCGATGGCGGCGATATGGGTTACGAGGACGTGGCCACGGACCTCGATGAGTTGTGCAATACCCAAGGCCTCTCCGCCGCGGCAGAGGAGGGAGGCATCGATGAGGTCGTCATCGCGCTTCTGGACCGGCCCGTTGAATGGGGCACGACCGACCCCGACGCGACGATGTTCATCGGCGCTTACTTTCCGGACGAAGAGGGATGTATCTGGCAATGAGACCCGGCGAAACGATCCCAAATCGGCAGAAGGAGTGTCGGGCGTGCTGAAACATCGCGGATTCCCCGGCCGGCTGCCGGGAACGGACTATCAATTCACGCTCCGCCGTGCCGGAAAGAGTGGCGCCACCCCGTTGCAGGCCCGCAAACGGCACGCCGACCGGCGCCCGGCGGACCGGCGGGCGGACGAGGCCTTCCTCGAGGCCTTGCTCGGATATTTCGGCGATGCGCCCTTCGAGCGCGGAAATCTGGACGCCGGGCGCCTGAACTGGCTCTTCGGGCGGGAGGTCGTGCCGGCGGAGGAGCCGTTCGATTCGGCCTCCTATGAGGCGAAGCTGCGAGTCGATCTTGCTGCCGTTCAGCGCAGCTATCCCCACGTGCTCGACAGATTCGACATTATCGCAGACCCCGAACTAGCGCCGGACGACGAAGATCGGGACGAGGACGGAGGTTCTTGGGCGTGAATCTGCCTATCTCATCACGACTCAGGCAGAATCTGGCTGATATGCCGCCTGCGACGGTCAAACTCTTTGACCAATTGTTCTGTTGCGGCAGGACTGTTTCCCGAGCGGTGCATCCCATCACGTCCGCCGCTCACGGGACTTATCCAGGTACCCTTTCTGACTCACGGTGGCTGCGGCAAACATCTTGCCCGCCACCGTTTTTTCTTGCGCCCCAAGTCCCCGGTGAAAAGGCCGGGAGGACTCCTACATTCGGTCCAAGCTGCGTGGCGGTCGCCGCGCCGCATACGCAACATGGAGACACGACATGGCGAAACCTCTCAAACTGCTTCCGCTCCTGGCCTTGGCCAGCCTCGCGGCGGCCTGCACGACCGGTAACGATCTGCAGCGCGCAGGCGTGGGGGCGGCCACTGGCGCCGCGGTCGCAGGAGCAACGGATAACGATATTGCGACCGGCGCGGCCATCGGCGGCGTCGCGGGCGCCCTTTCAGACGATGCAGCGCGCGCGACCGGCCGGTCGTTCTGACGCTGCGCGGGCCATACACGCCCGAAGAGTTCAAATCGAGGCCATCGGCGCTGCGGGCGCCGATGGCCTTTTCATTGCAGGGCTGACGCAACTGGTTGCGTCGCGCGCGCCGGAATTCCGGAAGGGGGAGGGATAATGTTCAAGAAGTTGCTGATCGCCAACCGGGGGGAAATCGCCTGCAGGGTCATCAAGACCGCGCGCAAGATGGGCATCGCCACGGTCGCGGTGTATTCGGATGCCGACCGGAACGCTCTGCACGTCGAGATGGCCGACGAGGCCGTCCACATCGGCCCGTCGCCGGCGAACCAGTCTTACATCGTCATCGACAAGGTGATGGACGCGATCCGGCAAACGGGCGCGGAGGCGGTGCATCCAGGCTACGGCTTCCTTTCGGAGAACCCGAAATTTGCTGAGGCGCTGGAGGCTGAGGGTGTCGCCTTCGTCGGGCCGCCTGCCTCCGCAATCGTGTCGATGGGAGACAAGATCACCTCCAAGAAGATCGCTCAGGAGGCTGGGGTGTCGACCGTGCCCGGCTACATGGGCCTGATCGATGACGCTGAGGAGGCGGTGAAGATCTCAAACGACATCGGCTATCCGGTGATGATCAAGGCCTCCGCCGGTGGTGGCGGCAAGGGGATGCGGATCGCCTGGGATGACGAAGAGGCGCGCGAGGGCTTCCAGTCCTCGAAGAACGAGGCGGCGAATTCGTTCGGCGACGACCGAATCTTCATCGAGAAGTTCGTCACCCAGCCCCGCCACATCGAGATCCAGGTGCTCGCGGACCAGCATGGCAACTGCATCTATTTGAACGAGCGCGAGTGCTCCATCCAACGGCGCAACCAGAAGGTGATCGAAGAGGCGCCGAGTCCCTTCCTAGATCCCGAGACGCGCAAGGCGATGGGCGAGCAGGCCTGCGCGTTGGCAAAGGCCGTGGGCTACACCTCGGCCGGCACGGTGGAGTTCATCGTCGACGGCGAGAAGAATTTCTACTTCCTTGAGATGAACACTCGGCTTCAGGTCGAACATCCGGTGACGGAACTGATAACCGGCGTCGATCTGGTGGAGCAGATGATCCGGGTGGCCGCCGGAGAGCCGCTGTCGCTCGCCCAGGAGGATGTCCCCATCAACGGTTGGGCCATCGAGAGCCGGCTCTATGCCGAGGACCCCTACCGCAATTTCCTGCCCTCCATCGGCCGCCTGACCCGTTACAGGCCGCCGGAAGAACATGCGGCCGAGACCGAAGCGATCCGCAACGATACCGGCGTGTTCGAGGGGGGCGAGATCTCGATGTTCTACGATCCCATGATCGCGAAGCTCTGCACCTGGGCGCCCGATAGGGCTCATGCGATCGAACTGATGCGCAATGCGCTGGACAGTTTCGAGGTCGAAGGGATCGGTCACAACATTCCGTTCCTGTCCGCGGTGATGGATCACGAGCGGTTCGTCTCCGGCGACATCACCACCGCCTTCATCGGAGAGGAGTATCCCGACGGGTTCTCCGGGGTGGACCTTGCCCAAGACGACAAGGACAAGGTCGTCGCCCTTGCCGCCAGCATGAATCGGATGGCGGAGGTGCGCCGGACGCGCATTTCCGGCACGATGGACAACCACAAGCGCAAAGTCGGGTCCGACTGGATCATCACCGTGGATCGGGAGGAATTCGCCGTGCAGGTCGAGGCCCGGCGGAACAGCGCCACGGTCATCTTCGAGGATGGCCGCCGGCTGACGCTGAACAGCGGCTGGACGCCCGGCGACAGCCTCGCCGAAGTGGACATCGACGGGACGCCGCATGCCTTCCGGGTCCAGAAGATCACCGCCGGATACCGCATCCGGTATCGCGGAGCGGACATGAAGGTGCACTGCTACACCCCGCGGCAGGGGGAACTCGCGCGCCTGATGCCGGAGAAGGTGCCGCCCGATACGTCGAAAATGCTGCTGTGCCCCATGCCCGGCCTGATCGTGAAGATGAACGTCGAGGAGGGTCAGGAGGTGCAGGAAGGCCAGGCGCTCTGCACGATCGAAGCCATGAAGATGGAAAATATCCTGCGGGCGGAGAAGCGGGTTGTCGTGTCCAAGATCAACGCCGAGCCGGGCGATAGCCTGGCGGTCGACGAAGTCATCATGGAATTTGAGTGACTGATCTCCAAGAGAACGCGGCCGGCCATACTTTGAAATTGCCGGTCGTTTCCACGGCGAGCGTGCTTCTCGGCTTCACGCTCCTGCAGCTTGTCGCTTTTCTGAATGCGGGTGTTTTCGAGTACCCGCTTGATGATGTCTACATCCACCTCGCCATTTCTGAGCAGATTGCTCATGGCGGTTACGGCGTCAATTCGGGCGAGTACGCTTCGGCGGCTTCGTCGCCGCTTTACCCGGTTTTTCTGATTCTTTTCGCGGGAGCTGAAGCACAACGGTTCCTTCCCCTCATTTGGAACATTGTCGCTCTGACGGCCTGCGGCTGGCTCTGGGGTCGTATCTTGTCTCAGGCGGGCTATGAGACGGCATCGCGTTCATTCGGTATATTTGCCGCTGCTGTTGTGCCGCTGCTCATTAATCTGCCAGGGATTGCCTACACTGGCATGGAGCATACGCTACATACTGCTGCGAGCCTTGCGATCGTTTTGGGCCTGTTGATCCTCCTCGATGAAGACAGGCTGACTTTCCTTCTTCCGTTGGGCATCGTCCTTGGCCCGGCCATCCGCTTCGAGGCGCTCGGGTTGTCGTTGCTGGCGGCAGGTGTGTTGGTTCTGCGCAGGCGGTCTGCGGCAGGAATCGCATCGGGTGCGACTGCGCTGCTCGTGATAGTGGGATTTATGGTATTTCTTGTCAGCCTCGGACTCGAACCTTTGCCGAGTTCGGTGCAGGCGAAGCTGGGTATGAACGAAAGCAGTACCCCTGCGGGCGGCATAATCGGAAATGTGCTCGAAATGGCGTCTCATCCCAATGGGGCAATTCTGTTTTCAATCCTGCTGAGCTCAATTGTCTTCTTGGTCGTCGCGGTGATGGAGCCCGGCAGAGACGTCGGACCATATCGCTGGCTGCTGGCGGTCATTGTCTGTGCGCTGGTCGCCCACATCATGGTTGGCAAGGTTGGCTGGATGAACCGCTATGAGAATTACATAGTCGTTTCGGCGACCGCCATTTCACTCGCATTCGCTGTTCGGGGGAGTGTGGTGTGGCGTTTGGTGGCACTGGTCCCGATTTTCGTGGCCACGGTGGTATATGGCGCGCACCACATTAGCACCTATCCGTACGCCACCCGTACCATTGATCGGCAGCAGGCCCAACTGGCCAGACTAGCTCAGGATTTCGTTCGAGGTCCGGTGGCGGTTACTGATCTGGGTCGCGTAGCGTGGGGCAATTCGCACTATGTGTTGGATCTCTGGGGGCTCGGCTCCCTCGAGGCCTTGAGGTTGCGTCAGGAAGGAGCGCCGCCGGGATGGGGCGGACCACTCGCAGCGCGGCATGACGTGGAATTGGCGATGATTTTCGAGCCATGGATGAAGTCCGCGGCCGCGCCTGACTGGGTGCGTCTAGGTACGCTCGGCATCGACGGATCGTTTCGCTATTCTCTCATGCCGGAGGTCGTCATTGTCGCAACCTCGTCCGATGCGGCTGTGCGCTTACGGGAAACAGTGACGGACTGGGCCGCGGGACTGCCGGAGGGGGCATGGTTTCATCCGGCAAGTGCGGACCTGTGATCTTAGCACAGGCCTAACGCCCGAGCGTCCCGCCGCCCCGCTCGCGAATTTCGTCACGGCGCAGGGGGGTCTTGTCGATACTGCGGGAGATTTCGCGCGTCGACCACGGCGACGGCTTGCGGAGTTTGACCCCACCGTCCTTATCGACCAGCACCAGAGCGAACCCACGGGGCCTCAGCGTGCGTCGAGGGGGCGTACGTTCCGATGGGGCGGTGTCTGTCACCACAATGACGTCCCGTTCCAGAAGATCGCTCGGACGGTCCGTGAGCATACGCATCTGTTCGATGTATCGTGGGTCCGCCGGCGTGTCCGCAAAGACCACGAGAACGCGTTTGGTCCAGAGATATGAATCGAGGTCCACATCCGCCGCGTCGAGAATCTGTAGCGTCGAAGGGACGGCCGGCGATGCAGCCCCGCCCAAGGCGTTGTCGGCCGGTTGTGCCGCGAGCGGGGCGGCTACGGCCAGTTGCAGGGCAACCAATGTCGTCAGGACCTTGAAGGACAAGTCCGGCTCTCCTCTCGTCGCAACAGATATAGGGACGCCAGGCTGGAAAGCTAAGGGAAAATCCCCTGTTGCCCGCGATCTGCGTCGCCGCAGCCCCGCCCGGGGCCGCGTGTTTCACCCGCCTGCGACGCGTTTCAGGCCGCTGCATGGCGCCATGCACATGGCGGGAGTGCGACAATGGCAGCCCCGTAACCCTATGATCGGGGACTTGCACAAGGTAAGGTGCAAGAATAGCAGTGGCTTGCCCAGTCCCCTGTCTGCGGACGCACGCGACCGATGGCCGTCGCGCGACGCTGTACGAATGGCGGCACTGGCCGCGCAGTATGCCGAAGATCTTGCCCGGTTGCGTTCCGGCGCGAACGGGCCTGCAACCCTCATTGCTGGCGCATGTGCCTAGACCTGCGCGCGATGGACAGGAAGGAAGGATGAACACCCGATGAGCGAAACGTCTCTCCCCAAGGAATGGGCTGAGCTTGCCACCAAGGAGCTGCGGGGCCGGTCGCTGGACGACCTGACCTGGGAGACCCTCGAGGGCATCAAGGTCAAGCCGCTCTACACTGCCGAGGATACTGCGGACCTGCCGCATATGGGCAGCCTTCCCGGCTTCGAGCCGTTCACACGTGGTGTGCGTGCGACGATGTACGCCGGACGCCCGTGGACCATCCGGCAGTACGCAGGTTTCTCCACCGCCGAGGAATCGAACGCCTTCTACCGCCGCGCGCTGGACGCCGGCCAGCAGGGCGTCTCCGTCGCCTTCGACCTGGCCACCCACCGCGGCTATGACAGCGACCACCCCCGCGTGGAAGGCGACGTCGGCAAGGCCGGTGTGGCCATCGACAGCGTGGAGGACATGAAGATCCTGTTCGACGGCATCCCGCTCGACAAGATCTCGGTTTCTATGACCATGAACGGTGCGGTGATCCCGGTGCTCGCGAACTTCATCGTCGTGGGCGAAGAGCAGGGACACGACCGCAAGGTGCTCTCTGGGACCATCCAGAACGACATCCTCAAGGAGTTCATGGTCCGCAACACCTACATCTATCCGCCCGAGCCCTCGATCCGGATCATCGGCGACATCATCGAATACACGTCCAACGAGATGCCGCGGTTCAACTCGATCTCGATCTCCGGCTACCACATGCAAGAAGCCGGCGCGGACCTCGTACAGGAACTGGCCTTCACGCTGGCTGACGGGCGCGAATACGTGCGTACCGCGATCAAGGCCGGCATGCCGGTCGACAAGTTTGCCGGCCGGCTCAGCTTCTTCTTCTGCATGGGCATGAACTTCTTTATGGAGATTGCCAAGCTGCGCGCCGCGCGCACGCTCTGGGCTCGCGTGATGGACGACCTCGGCGCCAAGGATCCGCGTTCCAAGATGCTGCGCACCCACTGCCAGACCTCCGGCGTGAGCCTGGCCGAGCAGGACCCCTACAACAACGTCATCCGCACCGCCTACGAAGCGATGTCGGCCGCGCTCGGCGGCACCCAATCGCTGCACACCAACGCGCTGGACGAGGCCATCGCGCTGCCGACCGACTTTTCGGCGCGGATCGCACGGAACACCCAGATCATCCTCCAGGAAGAGACCGGCATCACCAAGGTCGTCGACCCGCTGGCCGGCTCCTACTACGTCGAGGCGCTCACGAACGAACTGGTGGAGAAAGCCTGGGCGCTGATGGAAGAGGTCGAGGAGATGGGCGGCATGACCCAGGCCGTCGCCTCCGGCATGCCGAAGCTCCGGATCGAGGAATCGGCCGCCAAACGTCAGGCGCTGATCGACCGCGGCGAAGACGTGATCGTTGGCGTCAACAAGTACAAGTTGGCGAAGGAAGAGGATCTGGAGATCCTCGACGTCGACAACATGGCTGTGCGCCAATCTCAGATCCGTCGGATCAATCGTGTACGCGATACCCGTGACGAGGCCGCTTGCCAGAAGGCGCTGGAGGAGATCACGCGCCGCGCGAACGAGGGGGGCAACCTGCTCGAAGCCGCCGTCGAGGCCGCTCGCGCCCGGGCAACCGTTGGCGAGATCAGCATGGCGATGGAAAAGGTCTTCGGCCGTCACCGGGCCGAAGTGAAGACGCTCGCCGGTGTCTACGGCGCTGCCTACGAGGGCGACGACGACTTCTCCGCGATTCAGAAGTCGGTGGAAGCCTTCGCCGAGAAGGAAGGCCGCCGTCCGCGGATGCTCGTGGTCAAGATGGGTCAGGACGGGCACGACCGCGGCGCCAAGGTCATCGCGACCGCCTTTGCCGACATCGGTTTCGACGTCGACGTGGGGCCGCTGTTCCAGACGCCGGAAGAAGCCGCGCAGGATGCCGTCGACAACGACGTGCACATTGTCGGTATCTCCAGCCAGGCTGCCGGTCACAAGACGCTGGCCCCCCGCTTGGTGGAAGAGCTGAAAAAGCAAGGCGCAGAGGATATCGTGGTGATCTGCGGCGGGGTTATCCCGCACCAGGACTACGAGTTCCTCTACAATGCGGGGGTGAAGGCGATCTTCGGCCCGGGCACGAACATCCCGGCCGCCGCCAAGGATATCCTGGAAATCATCAGCGAGACCCGGGACACCGCGGCCTGATCCGCCACATGTGCAAAGGATTGGAAGGCGGCGCGAATTCGCGCCGCCTTTCGTTTGGCGCGCCTGCGGCCCAATAGGCCCTGTCGGCCGCAGTCCTGCCCGGATAGGGTGCGGCCATGTCCATCTGGAGCCGCATATCGGACGCGCTTGGAGCGCTTGCAGCCGGGGAGCCACTGAGCCAGGTCTTCGACCGCCTGCGCACGCCGCCGGAGCGCAGCGTGGCCTTCGCCATTGCGGTGATTGCCCTCGGCGCCAAGCTCGCCAAGGCCGACGGCACCGTGACGCGCGACGAGGTGCGTGCGTTCCGTGAGGTCTTTACCATTCCGCCGCAGGAAGAGGCCAACGCGGCCCGCGTCTTCAATCTGGCGCGGCAGGACGTGGCGGGCTTCGACGCCTATGCCCAGCGTATCGCGGCGCTGTTCGAGGGCGGGCACGACGTGCTGCGCGATTTGATGGAGGGGTTGTTTCACATAGCGACCGCCGATGGGCAGTATCACCTGGCCGAGAACGAGATGCTGCTCCAGATCGCGACGATCTTCGGGCTCACGGAGGGCGAGTTCCGAAGCCTGCGCGCTCGGTTCGTGCCGGATGCCACTCCCGATCCCTATGACGTGCTCGGGGTCACCGCGGATATGCCGATGCAGCAGATCCGGCGCGCCTGGGCGCAGGCGGTGCGCGACAGCCATCCCGACACGATGATCGCCCGCGGTGTGCCGGAAGAAGCGGTGCGTCTGGCCGAACAGCGGCTTATAGCCGTCAACAGGGCCTGGGAGGAGATTTCCGGGAAGTCGGCATAGGACCCCCAATGAGGATCGCGACCTACAACGTGGAATGGATGAACGCGCTCTTCGATGACGAGGGGCAACCGATTGCGGATGAGGAATGGTCGGCCCGCTACGACATTACGCGTGCCACCCAGCTCGAGGCGATCGGAATCGTATTCACGGCCCTCGACGCCGATGCCGTTCTGGTGATCGAGGCCCCCGACGACAATCGGCGGCGCAGCACCGTCCAGGCGCTGGAGAACTTCGCCCGTGTCGTCGGTCTGCGCCAACGCCGGGCCGTCATCGGATTTCGGAACCATACCGAGCAGGAGATCGCGCTGCTCTACGACCCCGACGTGTTGAGCGCAGAACACGACCCGAGAGGCGAGTTCGCCGGCAAGACGGGCGGGACGGATGCGCCGCGCTTCGATGGCTCGTTTCAGATCGACCTGGACATCGACGCCACGCTGGACGTGGTGCAATTTTCCAAGCCTCCGCTAGAGCTTGCCATGCGCACATCGGACGGCTTTGCGTTTCACATGATCGGCGTACACGTGAAATCGAAGGCTCCGCACGGGGCGCGCAGGAAGGACGACATCATGCGGCGGTCGATTGCCAATCGCCGCAAGCAACTGGCTCAGTGCATCTGGCTGCGCCAGCGCGTCGACGAGCATCTGGCCGAGGGCGAGCCGCTGATCGTGCTCGGTGACTTCAACGACGGTCCCGGACTGGACGAGTACGAGGCACTGTTCGGCAGGTCGGGGGTGGAGATCGTCTCTGGTCACGACCGGCCGACACCGGAGCAGTTGCACGATCCAAACGCGCTGCCCGTGCTCGCTCGCCATAGCGCCGCTCACCGATCCTCCGCGCGGTTCTACAACGACGAGTCGAAGCAATACGTGTCCGCTCTGCTGGATTTCATCATGCTCTCGGGCGACCTGCTGGAGCGCAAACCGACTTGGCGGATCTGGCACCCGTTTGACGACACCGCGATCTACAAGATCCCCGAACTGCGGCAGGCGCTTCTCGACGCGTCGGATCACTTCCCTGTGACGCTCGACATCGACCTGAGCGCTTCCGCCATCGATGGATCGAGCGTATGATCGCCCAATGACACGCTGGTCCGCCGTATCTTTGGCCCTGTCCCTCGCGCTGCTGCCGGTATCCGCGCCGGCACAGGAGATATTTCCCCCCGGCGATACCCCGGAGGAGGGCGAAGTTGAGGAAGGGTTCGACCTGATCGAGGAGGGCTCCAAGCTTCTGCTGCGGGGGCTGGTCGATCAGATCGAACCATTTATGGACGACCTGGCTACCGAGATGGAGCCCAAATTGCGGGCTTTCGTGAACAACTTCATGCCGTTGATGGAAGAATTCTCCGACATGATCGGCGATCTGGACAACTACTACCCGCCCGAAAAGCTGCCCAACGGCGACATCATCCTCAGACGGAAAACGCCGCTGTCACCGGATGCGCCGGAAGAGGACGAAATCGATATCTGATAGCCGCGGGCCGCGCCCGCATCACGCAGGTTTGCGGCGGGTCCGTGTTAACGTGACGATGGTTTCCACACCCATGGCACGGGCCAGCGAATCGAAACGCGCGGCTGCGACCTCGCCATAGAGTGTTGCGGAGTTCGGCGGCAGGCGCAGTTCCAGTGTTTTCTTCTTCGGCCGATACCGGAAGGTTCCCATGCCCTCCGGATTGGCGAAGGAAAACATGGCCCCGAACCGCAGTGCCTTGCCCAGGATCTCCGCCTCTCGGGTCAGAGGCTCCCCGAGCATCTCAAGCAGTGGCGTGAAGCGGTTCCCCGGCCGGGCGTTGCGATAGCGGTGCGCCAGCGCGAGACCGAGGTAGATGCGGCCGATGTGGTCGATGCCTCCAAGGTTGCCGCGGGTGGCGCTGTCGAAACAGACGTCTGCGCGGTAGTCCGGGTGGGCACGCCAGTTCACGTCGTGCAGCAGGCAGGCGGCCCTGATCCATCGCGGGTCGGCACGAGGCTGGGGGAAGAGCGGCGAGATGAAGTCGTGCAAGATACGGCCGAAACCGGGTAGCCGTGCCGAGGTGGCCTCGCTGTACCGTGCGGCCTCGATCAACGGGTCACGGGCGCGGATGCGATGGGGCATCTGCTCGTAGAGGAGGCCCTCGCGGATGCCGTACCCGGAGGTCGTGACTTCGCGGATATGGAACGTTGACATCAAGCGGCGCAGCACCTCGCCAGCAATCGGCACGAGCGAAATACGGGCGGATGAGAGGCGCGCGACCTCGCGCAACTGTTCCAGGTCCTGGCCATCGATCCAGTCCAGAGTGGCGCGGATCGACTTCGGCGTCATGCGGTAATCGTGCAGAACCGACAGGGGATAGTCCTTGCGGACCATGTCGAGCCGCGCGATGGCGCGCCATGAACCGCCAACGAGGAACAGGTGGTCATGACGCTCGATCCTGTCGGCCAGAGCGCCGACGACTTGTTTGATCTCACGGGCGCGCGCTTTGGCGCCGCCTGGCATGGACATCAGACGCAACGGCCCCAGCGGCGCGGTCGCACGCTCCCAGACCCGTTTGCTCTCGATCCGCGCGAGCTCCATGGAAGAGCCGCCGATGTCGCACACCAGACCCTCGCCTTCGGGCCAACCGAGTAGGACGCCCTGAGCGGAAAGGCGAGCCTCTTCCTCGCCGTCGATCACGTGGATTGCCTGGCCCGTCTCCACCTCCACTTGACGGCAGAATTCCTCCCCGTCGCTGGCCTGTCGGACGGCGGCCGTGGCGACGGCGGTCAGCGGCGCGATCCCCATCCCCTCGGCCAGGGTGGCAAAGCGGCGGATCGCGGCAAGGGCGCGTTCGCGGCCGAGTGGGTTGAGGGTGCCTGTCCGGTCCAGCCCGGAGCCAAGCCCGGCCATCACCTTTTCGTTGTAGAAATACGCCGGGCTGCGCGCGGCACCGTCGAAGACGACGAGGCGGATGGAGTTTGAGCCAACGTCCAGCACACCGACCCTGGAAAGCGCCCGTGCCGCCGGATCAGCGAAGATCGGTCTTCCGAAGGGGTCCCACGAGTCGTGCGCTTCGGGTGTCCCGTCGTCCATAACGGCCTCCAGTCGCCTGCCAGCGGGTTATTTGCAGCGCGGGTGACGAAGGTCAATCCTTGCTGTGGGTCAACTCCGGCACATCGGCCGCACCGGCCGAGCCGCGGCCAGACAGCGAAGGGTTCTCGAGGAAGAACCTGTGACAATTGAACCCGGTATCTCCCTCCCCGATCGGGTGGCGTGTGTAGCTGAAGTCGGGATTGAGGACCCAGCTTTGCGCTTCGTCTGCCATGTTGGCGGCCATGATCTGGCTCATGATCTGTGCCTTGACCGTAGGATTCGTCGTCTCCACCAGCGTTTCCACCCGCCGGTTCAGGTTCCGCCCCATCCAGTCGGCGGACGAGATGAACACGCGCGCCCGCTTGCTCGGCAGACCCGAGCCGTTGCCGAAGCAAATGATGCGGGAATGCTCGAGAAAGCGACCCACGATGCTCTTGACCCGGATCGTCTCGCTCAGCCCCTTGATTCCGGGGCGAAGCCCGCAAATTCCGCGGATCACCAGATCGATCCGCACCCCGGCACGGGAGGCATCGTAGAGCGCGTCGATCACTTCCGAGTCGATCAGCGAATTCAGCTTGGCCCACATTTCCGCCGGTCGGCCGGCGCGGGCCAGCTCCGCTTCGCGGCCGATCAGGTCCAGCAGTCTTGGCTTCAGCGTAATGGGAGAAATCGCCAGGTTCTCCAGCGTCTCAGGGCGGGCATAGCCGGAGAGGTAGTTGAACACCTTGGTCGCATCGCGCCCGAGCGCCTCGTCGCAGGTGAAGAAGCTCAGGTCGGTGTAGATCTTCGCGGTGATCGGGTGATAGTTCCCGGTGCCGTAGTGGGTGTAGGTGACCAGCCGGTCACCCTCCCGCCGGACAACGGCGCTGATCTTGGCGTGGGTCTTGTAGTTCGTGAAGCCGTAGACAACGTGCGCGCCAGCCCGCTCCAGCTTGCGGGACTGCTGGATGTTGGCGGCTTCGTCGAAGCGCGCTTTCAGCTCCACCAGCGCAGTGACCGACTTGCCGTCCTCCGCCGCCTCGCACAGCGCAGCCACGATGGGCGAATCCTTCGATGTGCGGTAGAGCGTTTGCTTGATCGCCAAAACATTCGGATCCCTTGCCGCCTGCGTCAGAAACCGCACCACCATGTCAAAGGTCTCGTACGGATGGTGCAGCAGCATATCCTTCTGCTTGATAGCGTCGAACATGTTGCCGTCGTGGTCCTGCACGCGCTCCGGAATTCGCGGTGTGAAGCTGGGCCAGAGGAGGTCCGGGCGGCTGTCGATCACCAGCTCCTTCAGATCGGCAAGCCCGAGCTGGCCCTTGACCTCCACCACCTCTGCTTCGGCGATGTTGAGCTCCTCCATGATCGTCGCCTTGAGCTTCTCTGGCGCGCCGGCGGTGAGTTTCATCCGGATGACCTCGCCCCGGCGACGGCGCTTCAAGGCCACCTCGAACTCGCGCACCAGATCCTCTGCCTCCTCCTCGACCTCGAGATCGCTGTCACGCAGCACGCGAAAGGCGCAATGCCCCACCAGCTTGTAGCCGGGGAAAAGCGAGGCCAAGTGCAGGATCAGCAGATCCTCCAACGGCAGGTAGCGATGTTCGGGGCGCTTGCTGGGCAGGGCGATGAAACGGTCGACTTGCGCCGGGATGGGCAGCAATGCCTGCCGCGACACGCCATCCGACTCCCGGCGGAGCTGCAGCGCGAGGCAGAAGCCCGTGTTCGGAATGAAGGGGAAGGGATGTGCCGGGTCGATCGCCAGCGGCGACAGCACGGGGAAGACCTGGGCGAGGAAGTGCCTCTCCAGATGCGCCTTGTCCTCCGCCGTGAGCTTCGAAAGCGTGAGAAGGCGTATCCCTTCCGCCTCCAGATCCCGCTTCAGCTTATTCCATGTGTTCTGCTGCTCCCGCAGCAGTCGGCGGGCGTTGTCGTTGATCTCGAGCAACTGCTCGCCCGGCGTCAGGCCGTCCGCCGCAGGGGTCAGGTTTCCTTCCCGGTGCAGCTCCCGCAGGCCCGCCACGCGGACCGTGTAGAATTCGTCCAGGTTGGTGGCTGAAATCGACACGAACCGTACCCGCTCCAGCAGCGGAACCTTCGGATTCATGGCTTCCTCGAGTACCCGCCAGTTGAACGCCAGCCAGGACAATTCCCGGTTGAAGAAGCGTTTCGGGCCCGTGACATGCGCGGCCGGAATTTCCACCGGCTCGGGAAGGGGGGAGTTCAGGAAATCAGCCTGAGTCATGTAAGGTGCCTGTCGGTCTGTGCCGGGACCGGCCAGGGCGGCTGGCCGGCGGGAATGCGGCGCGGAACTATCTCAGGCCTGTCTATCGCTCTCATCGAGGCGCTCCAAGACCTCCGCCGCGAGTTTCGGCCCGATCGGGCGCCCGGTGCCAAGGGCATGGGCATCGAGCGCGGCCACAATACGTCCGGCCGCGGCAAACGAACGGTCCATCCGCCTGAGGAGCCACGGTAGAAGACTTGGCTGTGGCTCGATCTGACGGTCGGCAAACAGTTTCAGCAGAACGGCTTGCAGGAGTTGATCGTCCGGGGGCTCCAGCCGCACGCTGGGAGTTCCGAGAATACGGCTAGCGAGATCCGGCAGCGCGATCTGCCAGAGGGCAGGGGAGGTGTCCCCCGTCAATAACAGACTGCCGCCTTCGGCCAGAACGAGGTTGTGCCAATGAAACAGCGCCGTCTCCGCCTGAGCGTCTCCGGCAATCTGCGGCACGTCTTCCACCGCCAAATTGCCTGGCTCGGGCACCTGCTGGGCGAGGTCCCGCGCCGACACGATGCGCGCACCGGCTTCCGTGGCCCAGACGTGGGCGAGGTGCGACTTGCCGGACCCTTCGGGGCCGACCAGCGCCAGCTTGCGCACCGGCCAGTCCGGCCAGCGATCTATCTCTGCAACGGCGAGCGCATTCGCGTCGACGACGAAGAAATCTTCGCGGCCGGTGGCAGAACGAACCGGCAGATTGAACTTGAGTTGCTCGGGCATCAGACCGTCGGTGCGCGCGAGTCCTGCGTTTCCGCCGCCTCGTGCGCCATGGCCGCGGCCTCTTCCCGCGTCGCCGCCTGCCCTCGGTAAAGCTTGCCCTTCTTGTACTGCTCGGCAAAGAAGCGGACGATCACGCCGATGACCGCCGAGAGCGGCACGGCAACCAGCATCCCCACGAAGCCAAAGAGCGCGCCAAAGACCGTCAGCGCCATCAACAGCCAGACCGGGTGCAATCCAACGGATTCGCCAACCAGCTTCGGCGTAAGAACGTTACCCTCCAGAAACTGCCCGGAGAAGAATATCGCGACGACGATGGCGATCATGGTCCAGTCGCCCCAGAACTGGAACAGGGCCAGACCGATCGCGAGAATTCCGCCGACCAGCGCGCCGACATACGGGATGAATGTCAGCAACCCCGCCAAGGCGCCCACCAGAAGGCCGAAGTCCAGCCCAACCAGAAACAAGCCGATGCAATAGTAGAGGCCGAGCAGAAGGCAGACGAGGCCTTGACCGCGGATGAAGCCGGAGAGAGTGTCGTCGATTTCCCGCGCGATCTTGCGGATGGTGTCGACATGGTCACGTGGCAACAGGTCGTCCACTCGGGCGACCAGTCTGTCCCAATCCAGCAGAAGATAGAAAGAGACGACCGGCACGATGACGAGCAGGGTCAGCACGTTGACCAGCCCGCTGAACGACGCGAACGCGCCTTGCAACAGCTCCGTCCCCTTCGACGAAATGGCCGACCCGACGGAGGCAAGAGATCGCCGGATCATCGACTCGGCATCCACGAGGGACGGCAGCCTGGCGGTTAGAAAATCCTGAAATTGCAGCGCGAGTTCCGGAATTGTCTGGAAGAGCGCCGTCGCTTCTTCCGCCAGCGTGGGAATGACGAGCAGGAACAGAAGGAAGAAGAAAAGAAACCCGCCGAGGGTGATGATCGACACGGAGATCGCCCGCGACAGGCCGTGGCTTTCGAACCAGTCCGCGATCGGATCGAGCAGATAGGCAATGGCCGCGCCGACCACGAATGGCAATAGCACGTCGCCCAGAAACCAGAGCACGACGAAAAATGCCAGCGCCACGGCAGACCAGACTTTCACCTGGGTGCGAACGGGAAGGGACATGCAATCTCCTTTTCCGGCTGAGGTTTCGCCCAGCCGGCGCCACTTTGCAAGCCGGTCACCGCGCCAGCCTCATCTTGTTGGCGAAAATACCCTCCAGGGGGTCCGGGGGGTGGAAAACCCCCCGGCCTTTGCGTAACGGAGAGCGGAACGACACGAGGGAATCGAGACATGCGCCTGAGCCGCTACTTCCTGCCCGTCCTCAAGGAGACCCCCGCGGACGCCCAGATCGCCAGCCACCGCCTGATGCTGCGCGCCGGGATGATCCGACAGCAGGCGGCCGGCATCTATTCCTGGCTGCCGCTCGGTTACCGGGTGCTGCGGCGGATCGAGCAGATCGTGCATGAAGAGCAGCAGCGCGCCGGCCACATCCCTCTTCTCATGCCGACTCTCCAGCCGGCCGACCTGTGGCAGGAATCGGGGCGCTACAACGCCTACGGGCCGGAGATGCTGCGCATCCGCGACCGCCATGACCGGGACATCCTTTATGGGCCCACCAACGAGGAGATGATCACCGACATCTTCCGTAGCCATGTGAGCAGCTACAAGGATCTGCCGCTCACGCTTTACCATATCCAGTGGAAGTTTCGCGACGAGGTCCGCCCCCGCTTCGGCGTGATGCGCGGCCGCGAGTTCCTGATGAAGGACGGATACAACTTCGACCTGACCCGCGAGGATGCACTGCACGCCTACAACCGCCACCTGGTGAGCTACCTGCGTACCTACGAGCGGATGGGGCTGCAGGCCATTCCCATGCGTGCCGAGAGCGGGCCGATTGGCGGCGACGATACACACGAGTTTCTGGTTCTGGCCGATACCGGCGAAAGCGGGGTGTTCTACGACAGCGAGATCACCGACCTCAGGTTCGGCGACCGGGATATCGACTACGACAGCGTCGAGCAGTGCCAAGGTGTGTTGGAGGAATTCACATCCCGCTACGCCCGCACGGACGATACCCACGACGAAGCAGTGTTTCAGGAGCAGGTGCCGGAGGCGCGCCGCCGGGAGGCGCGCGGCATCGAGGTGGGGCAGATCTTCTATTTCGGCACTAAGTATTCCGAGCCGATGGGAGCGACCGTTGCCACACAGGGCGGCGAGCGTGTGCCGGTGCATATGGGCTCGCACGGCATCGGCGTCAGCCGTCTCGTCGGGGCGTTGATCGAGGCCAACCACGACGAGAACGGGATTATCTGGCCCGAGGGCGTGACGCCGTTCCATTGTGGCATCGTCAACCTAAAGCAGGGTGACGCTGCTGCCGACGGCGCCTGCGAAGATCTCTACAAGGCGTTGCGCGCAAAGGGTCTCGACCCGCTCTACGACGATCGGGAGGAACGCGCTGGGGCAAAGTTCGCCACGATGGATCTGATCGGCCTGCCTTGGCGGATCACGGTCGGTCCGCGCGGGCTGAAGAACGGCGTGGTCGAACTGACCTGCCGTCGCACCGGCGAAAGCGAGGAGATGACGCCGGAAGCCGCGGTCGCGCGGGTGGCGGAGATCTACGCCGGCATCTGATCCCCTGCTCGCACGGCGGCGCGAACTGGTCAGCTTTGCGTCGCCGAGAGGCCTGGCCGTGGTTTCCGTTTTCAGATTCGGTCGCGAAGGGAATACCAGAGCATTGCGAGCGCCAGAAGCGGGCTGCGCAGGCTGCTGCCGCCGGGGAACCGCGGGGTCGGGACGCGTGCCATCACGTCGAAGCGCTCCGCCTGGCCTGCGATCGCCTCCGCCGCGATCTGTCCGGCGAGCGTTCCCATGGCCACACCGTGCCCGGAGTATCCCGAAAGGCTGAGAACGTTCCCCGCGCGGCGCGCAAAATGCGGCATCCGGTTCATGGTGATTGCGAGCGTGCCACCCCAGGCGTAGTCCAGCTTGGTATCCTTCAGATGGGGAAACAGCTCCAGCATCGGCTTCGAAACCTTCTTTCGGATGTCGGTCGGGAAGCGGTAGCTGTAGTTCTCTCCTCCGCCGAAGAGTAGCCGGCGGTCTTCCGAGAAGCGGTAATAGTTGACGACGAACCTGCTGTCGCCCACAGCGTAGCCGCCTCGGATGATGCTTGCCTGCTGTTCGGCCGTCATCGGCTCCGTCGCGACAATGAAGTTGTTGATCGGCATGACCCGGGCGGCGACGTGCGGGTCAAGATCGCCCAGATAGCCATTGCACCCCAAAACCACGTGATCGGCGGTGACGGTCGCGCTGTCCGTCCGCAGTCGGGCGGGCGCGCCGGGCTCCAGGCCAGTTACCTTTGACCGCTCGAAAATCCGGACACCCGCGCTCGCGGCCATGCGGGCAAGGCCCAAGGCAAAGCGCAGCGGGTCAAGATGGCCGGAATTCGTATCGAGAAAGCCACCGTGGTAAGCGTCCGTGCCGATGATACTACGGATCTCCTCGCGGCCGAGGAACCGCACATGGCGATAGTCGTACCGCTCCCGCAGGGTTTCGACATAGGCCTGTGTCTCCGGCACAAAACGGGCCCGGTGATCGGCGTGGATCAGCCCCGCATGATACGTGCAGCCCTCCATCTCCGGCCGCGCGGTAAGTTTCCGCACAAGGTCAACGGCGTCCAGCGAGATGTCCCAAAGGGTTCGGGCGTCGTCGTGGCCCTGAGCGGCCTCCAGCGCGTCTTGGTCCATGCGCTGACCGGCCCAAACCTGTCCGCCATTGCGGCCAGATGCGCCGAAACCGACGCGCTGCGCTTCGAGAAGCACAACGTTGAAACCGCGTTCCGCCAGGTGAAACGCTGCGCTGAGCCCGGTGAAGCCGCCGCCCACGACGCACACGTCGCACCGCACGTCCCCTTCCGCTGCGGGGAAGGGGGGCAGGGGCTTGGCATGGGCGGCGTAGTACGACTGGGGGTATTCGCCGGGGCGATCGTTGGCAGTCAGCAGATCCATCAGTGTGTTACCGGTACAGACCTTCGTCCTTGATCCGGGCGAGTGTCAGGTCCAGCGCCCGAACGGCCCGTTCAATCAGCACGTCGACGTCTGACTTGGTCAGGATCAGCGGCGGCGCGATGATCATGCGGTCGCCAACATGGCGCATGACGAGGTTGTTTTCGAAGCAGTGCCCTCGCGCGATCAGGCCGATAGTGCCCGTCTCGGCCGCAAAGGGTGCGCGGGCGGCCTTGTCCGGGGTGAGGGCAAGCGAGCCCATGAACCCGCGGATCACGGCCTCTCCCACCAGCGGATGTTCGGCGAGTTGACGCCACTTTTCCGCCAGATAGGGGCCGGTCCCGGAGGCCACGTTCTCCACCAGTTTCTCGTCTTCGAGAATGCGGAGGTTCTCCAACGCCACGGCGCAAGCGACGGGGTGGCCGGAATATGTGTAGCCGTGGTTGAAGTCGCCGGCCTCCGCCACCGTGTTTGCCACCTCGTCGCAAACGATCGAGGCGCCAATGGGGATGTAGCCGGAGCTGAGACCCTTTGCGACCGTCATGATGTCGGGGCAAATGTCGTAGGACTGGCTGCCGAACATCTGGCCGGTCCGGCCGAAACCGCAGATCACCTCATCCGCGATCAGCAGGATGGCATGGGCGTCGCAGATGCGCTGGATCTCGGGCCAGTAGCTGTCCGGCGGGATGATGACGCCGCCAGCCCCTTGGATCGGCTCGGCGATAAACGCCGCAACCTTGTCTTCCCCCAGTTCCTCGATCTTCGCTTTTAACTCCCGCGCGCGGGCACGTCCGAACTCTTCGGGCGTCATGTCCCCGCCTTCCGCGTACCAATGCGGCTGGCCGATATGCACGATGTCCGGAATCGGCAGTCCGCCCTGGGCGTGCATTCCCGTCATCCCGCCAAGCGAAGCCCCGGCCATCGTGGAGCCGTGGTAGGCATTCTTCCGGCTGATGATGACCTTCTTCTCCGGCTTGCCTTTCGCCGCCCAATAGTGCCGGACGAGGCGCACATTAGTGTCGTTCGCGTCCGACCCGCCCGAGGCGTAGAAGACGTGGTTCAGATCGCCCGGAGCGATTTCCGCCAACTTTCGTGCCAGCTCGATGGCGGGCACGTGGCTCGTTTGGAAGAACGTGTTGTAGTACGGCAGTTCCCGCATCTGGCGCGCGGCCGCCTCGGCCATGCTGTCCCGGCCGTAGCCGATGTTGACGCACCACAGGCCGGCCATTGCATCGAGGATCTCCTCACCCTCGCTGTCAGTGAGTGTCACGCCCTTGGCGCGGGTGATGATCCGCGCTCCTTTTGCCGCCAGTTCCGCGCCGTCGGTGAAAGGGTGCATGTGATGGGCCGCGTCCAGCGCCTGCAGTTCTGCCGTGGGCGGGAAGTTGGAAATCAGGTTCATCGGGCAGTCCTTTTTAAGCGTTCAGCAGCAGGTGCTGGCGTTCCCAGGGGGATATCTCGCGTTTGTATTCGTCGTGTTCGGCGTGCTTGATGTCCGAGTAGAGCGAGCAGAAATCCCGCCCGAGCACGTCGCGCACCGGGTGTTCATCGTCGAAAAGTTGGAGTGCGGCGCCAAGGTCTCCCGGCAGGCGGCTGTCACTCTGAAAGACCTCGTGAACCGCGGCTGGCCGTGGGGCGATGCGCTCCATCATGCCGAGGTATCCGCATGCAAGGCTCGCCGCGATGGCCAGGTAGGGGTTGCAGTCGATCCCGATCACCCGGTTTTCGACACGTCGCGCTTCGGGTGGAGAGTTCGGGATGCGTAGCCCCGTGGTGCGGTTGTCGCTGCCCCATTCCAGATTGGTGGGCGCGCTCATCCCCTCCGCATTAAAGCGGCGGAAGGAATTCACATAGGGCGCCAGCAAGGGCACAACCGACATCAGGTGCTTCTGGCTGCCGCCGATGAAGTGATGGAAGGCGTCGGTCTCCTTGCCGTCCTTGGTCGAGAAGATGTTGCGGTTTTTCGTATCCACCACGCTTTGGTGGATGTGCATCGCCGAGCCGGGCTCGTCGCGCATCGGCTTGGCCATGAAGGTCGCGAAAACGCCGTTCTTGAGTGCGGCTTCACGGATCGTCCGCTTGAAATAGAAGACCTGGTCCGCCTGCTTCAGCGGATCGTCGTGCATCAGGTTGATCTCGATCTGTCCGGCGCCGCCTTCCTGGATCACTGTGTCGATCTCCAGGCCCTGAGCCTCGGCATAGTCGTAGATCATGTCGATGACCTCGCCATACTCGTCGACGGCGACCATCGAAAAGGCCTGCCGGCTCGCGCCCTTCCGTCCGGTTCGGCCCAAGGGCGGTTCGATGGGCTCGTTGGGGTCGGTGTTCGGCTTGGTGAGGTAGAATTCCAGCTCCGGTGCCACCACCGGCTTCCAACCCTGTTCGGCATAGAAGCTCAGGACGCGCTTCAGCACGTTCCGTGGCGCGATCCCGAGGGGTTCGCCTTCCCGCGTTTCGAGGTCACAGATCACCTGCACCGTCGCGTCCTCGGCCCAGGGCACTGCCGTCGCTGTCGTCATGTCCGGGCGCAAGACGATGTCCTTCTCCAACCATTGATCGGGGATGTCCATGTCGACGTATTCGCCGGAGATCGTCTGATAGAAGAGCGAGATCGGCAGATAGAACGTCTCGTCCGGCTTGAACTTGTGGTGCGGCATCGCCTTGCCTCGGGACATACCGACGATGTCGGGGATGATCGCCTCCACCTCCTCCAGCCGCCGGTCCCCAAGATGGGTGAGGAAGGCCTGGGGAAGGTTGCCGATCCAGTTGGTCGTAAATCTCGGCATGGTGAAAGCGTCCTTTGGCTCGTCAGGTGTGTGCGGGCGGCGCGGCACCGGGGTCGCGCCGGCGCCAGGTGCGCGCGTTTCCGGAGTTGCTGCGAGTTATGATCAAATTCTGTCGCGTGTCAACGCGAGCCGTCTCAGGCAGTTTCGGACTCGACTTCGTCGAGCGAAAGGCGAATCTGCTCGAGCCCTTGGCCGATATCCTCTTCCATCGCTGCCGAAACTTTATGCTCTTCGCCGCTTTCGAGGGCGTCGAGGGCCGCATCGTGCTGATCGGGCAGATTCGAGGTGCCGAAGCGTCCACACACAATGCGCAGGGACGGTCCGACGCGGGTCCACAATCCGCTCGCAAGCGCCAGAAGGACGTCTGCACCGGCATGCTCGTAGAGGCGGAAGTGGAACCGGAAATTCTGCTCCAGGTATCCTTGGACGTCGCCACGCGCGATGGCGAGATCGAGCCGGGCGTCGATTGCGCGTAGGTCCAGGATGAGCGTGTCATCGGCTCTTTCAGCAGCGCGGCGCGCCAATTCCGGCTCGATGGCGCGTCGAGCAAAGCCTATTTGTTCCAAATGGTTGAGTGTCATCCGCGGCACACAGAGGCGGCGGTTCCCGAGGGCGGTGAGCGCCCCTTCGGCAGTCAGCCGGCGGATCGCTTCGCGCACGGGCGTCATGCCTGCACCGAGACGGCCGCAAAGTCCCTGGATGGTCAGGGGCTCGCCCGGTGCGACCTCTCCGAACAGGATCATGTCACGAATCTTTTGGTAGATCGCTTCGTGTTCGGGTGTCTTTGCCTCTTGCGTGGTCACGAGCCTTGCCTTTTTCTTGATCACGGCGGCCTGGCGCCGGCAGGGGGTCTAAAACGCGGGCTTGCAATTCGGCCACCGTGCGGGAAGCTTGCGCTGAAGTGCAACGTTTGATCAAATTACAACGCACACCAAGAACGGGCAAACAAAACCAACAGGGGAAGACGGAATGACTAAGGGTATTGCGACGCTGCTGCTGACGGTCTCCATGGGAGCCACAGCCGCCGTTGCCGAAGAGGTCCGCGTCTACAACTGGTCGGACTACATCGACGAAGACCTTCTGACGAAGTTCGAGGAGGAGACTGGGCTGGACCTGGTCTACGACGTATTCGACTCCAATGAGGTGCTGGAGACCAAGATGCTGGCCGGCGGGTCCGGCTATGACGTGGTGGTGCCGAGCGGGACGTTCCTGCAGCGCCAGATCGCGGCCGGAGCGTTCCAGAAGCTGGACAAGTCCAAGCTGCCGAACTGGGATAACCTCTGGGACGTCATCTCTGAGCGGACCGCGCAATACGATCCGGGCAACGAATACGCCATCACCTACATGTGGGGCACGACCGGCATCGGCGCGAACGTGAACAAGGTAAAGGAGATCCTGGGCGAGGACGCCCCGATCGACAGCCTCGACCTCGTCCTCGATCCCGCGAACATGGAGAAGCTCGCCGAATGCGGCGTGCATTTCCTCGACGCGCCGGCCGAGATGATCCCCATGGCGCTCAAGTACATCGGCGAGGACCCGGACAGCCACGATCCCGATGTGATCGCCAAGGCGGAAGAGGTCTTCATGCCGATCCGCCCCTACATCCAGAAGTTCCACAGCTCCGAGTACATCAACGCGCTTGCCAACGGCGACATCTGCGTGGCCGTGGGCTGGTCGGGTGACATCCTGCAGGCGCGGGACCGGGCGGCAGAGGCCGACAATGGCGTCGAGATCGCCTACCATGCGGCGAAGGAAGGCGCACAGATGTGGTTCGACATGATGGCGATCCCTGCCGACGCGCCGAACCCGGATGGCGCGCACACGTTCCTGAACTTCATCCTGGATGCAGAGAACATGGCCGCGGCGTCGAACTATGTCTACTACGCGAACGGCAACAAGGCCTCGCAAGAGTACCTGGTGGAGGACGTGATCGGCGATCCGGCGATCTACCCGGACGAGGAGACGTTGAACAACCTGTTCACCACCACGCCCTATCCGGCGAAGGTGCAGCGCGTCGTGACCCGGCTCTGGACCAAGATCAAGTCCGGCACCTGATCCATCGGTCGGCCTCGCGCGCCAGGGCGCGCGAGGTCTCTTTTCCCTTTCTCCCAGCACAGGACGCAGATGTCTGAACCCGCGCCTTCCGGCCCGTCCGTCTTCGCGCCGTGGAAAGATCCCGCCGCGCGCCCGCTGATCCAGTTCCAGAACGTCACCAAGCGTTTCGGGGACTTCACCGCCATCGACAACCTGACGGTCGACATCTACGAGCGGGAGTTCTTCGCCCTTCTCGGGCCGTCCGGCTGCGGCAAGACCACGCTTATGCGAATGCTTGCGGGGTTCGAGTCGGCGACCGAAGGCTACATCCTGCTCGACGGCAAGGACATTGGATCGGTGCCGCCGAACAGGCGGGCGGTGAACATGATGTTCCAGTCCTACGCGCTGTTTCCGCACCTGACGGTCTGGGACAACATCGCCTTCGGCCTGAAGCGCGACAAGTTGCCGAAGGATCAGATCGCGGCCCGGGTGGAGGAGATGCTCCGGCTGGTTCAGCTCCAGAAATTCGCCAAGCGCAAGCCGCATCAGATTTCCGGCGGTCAGCGGCAGCGGGTGGCGCTCGCCCGCAGCCTCGCGAAGGCGCCGAAGCTGCTGCTTCTGGACGAGCCACTCGGTGCGCTCGACAAGAAGCTTCGGACCGACACCCAGTTCGAGCTGATGGAAATTCAGGAGAAGACTGGCACCACCTTTGTCATTGTCACCCACGACCAGGAGGAGGCGATGACCGTGGCCTCCCGCGTGGCGGTGATGGATCACGGCAGGATGGTGCAGGTCGACACGCCCGACCGGATTTACGAGACACCGAACTCCGTCTACGTGGCGGACTTCATCGGCGACGTGAACCTAGTGGAAGGCAACGCCACCGCCCACCACACGGACGGAAAGATCGAGATTCACTGGGCTGAAGGCAAGCCGCCGATCGTCGGCACGCCGATGGTGCCCATCGCGGACGGCACACGCTGCACGTTCGCGATCCGGCCCGAGAAGGTGCACATCTCCCGGGAGCATCCCGAGGGCAAGTCCAATATCATGCAGGGCAAGATCATCGACATCGCCTACCTCGGCAACATCTCCACCTACCACGTGCAGATCCCGACTGGCGAAATCTTCAAGGCGCAGACGGCCAACACCCGACGGATCGAGAAGCGAAAGTTCACCTGGGACGATCAGGTCTGGCTCTGGTGGCGCGAGTCCGCTGGCGTCGTCCTGACGGAGTAGCCCCATGAACTTCCGCAGGGCATTCCTGATACTCGTCCCCTACATGTGGCTGCTGGCACTTTTCCTGGTGCCGTTCCTTATCGTCTTCAAGATCTCCCTGTCGGACGTGGAATTGTCGATTCCACCTTATACCCCGACGCTGGATTTCTCCGCCGGGTGGGCGGGATTCAAGGACTTCCTCTCCCAACTCGATTTCGAGAATTACGTCTGGCTCACGCAGGACGACCTTTACTGGAAGGCCTACCTGTCCAGCCTGCAAATTGCTGTCATCTCAACTATCCTGACGCTGCTGGTGGGGTTCCCCATCGCCTACGGCATGGCCAACGCGCCCGACGAGTGGCGGCCGACGCTGATGATGCTGGTGATCTTGCCGTTCTGGACCAGCTTCCTGATCCGCGTCTACGCCTGGATGGGCATCCTGTCGAACGAGGGGTTCCTCAATCAGGTCCTGCTCTGGATGGGTGTGATTTCGGAGCCGCTGACGATCCTGAACACCAACTCGGCGGTCTATATCGGTATCGTCTACACGTACCTGCCATTCATGATCCTGCCGATCTACGCCACTCTGGAGAAGCTCGATGGCTCGCTTCTGGAGGCCGCGGAGGATCTTGGCTGCACCCGTTCCGGCGCTTTCTGGCTGGTGACGCTGCCGCTGTCGCGACCGGGTGTCATCGCGGGGTGCTTCCTCGTCTTTATCCCCGCGCTCGGTGAATTCGTGATCCCTTCGCTCCTGGGCGGCTCCGGGACTCTGATGATCGGCAAGGTGCTGTGGGAAGAATTCTTCTCCAACCGCGACTGGCCGGTCGCCTCGGCTGTCGCGGTGGTTCTGCTTGCGATCCTGATCGTGCCGATCATCCTGTTCCAGCGGCAGCAGCAGCGCCAGCAGGAGGCGGACAGATGAGGCGTCTGACCTGGTTTAACACCGTCTCGCTGACGCTTGGCTTCGCGTTCCTCTATGTGCCGATGCTGATCCTCGTCGTCTTCTCCTTCAACGCCTCCAAGCTGGTGACGGTGTGGGCGGGATTCTCCACCCGTTGGTATGGCGAACTGTTCCGAAACGAGGCGTTCCTCGATGCGGCGTGGGTCACATTGAAAGTGGCGCTCGCGTCATCGACCATCGCGACGCTGCTGGGAACGATGGCAGCCTATGTCCTGGTGCGCGGAGGGCGGTTCTTTGGCCGAACGCTATTCTCCGGGATGATCTATGCGCCGCTCGTCATGCCGGAGGTCATCACCGGCCTGTCGCTGTTGCTGCTCTTCATTTCCATCAACCTCGACCGGGGTATTTTCACCATCGTTCTGGCCCACAGCACGTTCTCGATGTGCTACGTCTCGGTCGTGGTCTCTTCCCGCCTGGTGAGTTTCGACACCTCCGTCGAGGAAGCGGCGCTGGACCTTGGGTGCACACCCTTCGAGGCATTCCGGCTCGTGACGCTGCCCATCATCCTGCCGGCCGTCATCTCGGGCTGGTTGCTCGCGTTCACCCTGTCGCTCGACGACCTCGTCATCGCGTCCTTCGCCGCCGGCCCAAGTTCCACCACGCTGCCGATCAAGATCTTTTCCTCGGTTCGGCTCGGTGTCAGCCCGGAAATCAACGCGCTTTCCACAATCATGATTTCCATTGTCGCGGTCGGAGTCATCGCGACGTCGCTGGTCTCCAAGCGGGCCATCGCGCGGCAGGCGCGTGAAGAACGCGCGGCGATGCAGGGATGAAACGGGTCTATGAGCCAATGGCCTACGGGCCGCGCCCTATTGAGGGCAATTTCTGGAATACCACGGTTCCGAAGGACGAGGGTGCGTTGCCGTTCGTCGAGGGGTCGCTGTCCTGCGATGTCGCGGTCGTCGGCGGCGGCTACACCGGACTCTCCGCCGCGTTGAACCTTGCGGAGGCGGGAGCGGACGTGGTGCTGGTAGATGCGAAGCATCCCGCTTGGGGTGCCTCCGGCCGCAACGGCGGGTTTTGCTGTCTCGGCGGGGCGAAACTGGACGCCGGCACGCTGGAACGGCGGTACGGGCCGTCTGAGGCGCGTTCCTTTTTCGACGCGGAGCGGCTGGCGGTGGAGACGGTGGCCGAGCGGCTGGAACGCCATGGCATCGCGGCGGACACCCACTCCAAGGGCGAGACCATGCTTGCCCACAGAAGCGTGGACGTTGCGACCCTTGAGCAGAAGGCGCGGGAGATCAACGCCAGGTACGGCGTGAAATGCGAGGTCATTCCAGCCGATGGGCTGGCCGAGAACGGAATGGCGAGTTCGGAGTTCCACGGCGCCATCACCACGCCAATCGGTTTCGCTCTGAACCCGTTGAAGTACGCCCTCGGGCTGGAGCAGGCAGCAATCTCGGCCGGAGCCAGGATCTTCGGCAGTTCCCCGGTCACGGCGATTGCACGCCGGAACGGGCGCTGGAGGTTGCAGGTTCCGCACGGCACAATCACCGCCCGCACCCTGCTGATGGCCACAAACGGGTATAGCTCCGAGGACCTGCCGGATTGGATGGCGGGCCGCTACATGCCTGTCCAGTCCAACATCCTTGTCACGCGCCCGCTGACCGAGGAGGAACTGGCCGCGCAGGGATGGACGTCGCACCAGATGTGCTACGACACCCGCAACCTGCTGCATTATTTTCGCTTGATGCCGGACCGACGAATGCTCTTTGGCTTGCGCGGCGCCGTGCGGGCGACCGAGGCCGCGCATGCGGGCATCCGGGCCATGGCGCGAGCGGATTTCGACCGGATCTTCCCGGCGTGGCGGCATGTCGAAACGCCCTTTTTCTGGTCGGGCCTTGTCGCCATATCGCGCGATTTCACACCGTTCGCGGGGCCGATGGGAGGGATGGAGAACGCCTATGCCGCCATGTGCTACCACGGCAACGGAGTGGCAATGGGCAGCTACGCCGGTACCATTCTCGCCGGCCTCGCCCTAGGTCAGCCCGAACGCCGACCCTATCCGGAGTTGATGCGCCGCGAGCCGAGGCGCATTCCGTTCGGCCAGCATCGACGTATGGTCCTGCCATTCGTGAACCGCTGGTATCGGTTGCTCGATTCCCGCTGAAACCGCTCAACGTCCGGCCGGCAAGGCAGGTATGATGCGGCTGCCCCCTGACGCGCGCGTCCAGGAGAGGGTATAGGAGGCCCCAATACCGGAACGAACAGGAGAGGTTTCATGAGTCCCAACCGAGAGCAGGAAGCCGCCCTGATCGACGCCATACGAGACGCTGCGAGGACAGAGATCCTTCCTAGGTTCCGCAATCTGGATGCCGATGCGATCGATTCCAAGGCGAGCGCCGACGACCTCGTCACTGTCGCTGACCGCCGGTCTGAGGTGCTTATTTCCGCCGCTGCGAAAAAGATCCTTCCACATGCGGAAGTGATCGGCGAAGAGGCCGTCGCCGAGACGCCAGCCCTTCTCGACCGTATCGCCGCGGCGGAGACCGCGGTGATCATCGACCCCATCGACGGCACGTGGAATTACGCCAAGGGGCTGTCGACATTCGGCGTGCTTCTCGCGGTGACCAGCGGGGGCGAGACGGTTTTCGGCGTGCTGTACGACCCGGTAAACGACGACTGGATCCTGACCCGGCGGGGTGGCGGCACCTGGTTCTGCACTGCGAACGGAACGGAACGGCAGCTGCGGATTGACGGGCCACGGGAGGCGACCGACTTTGGCGGCTTCGGCGCGCCCGCTATGCTGCCCAAGCATATGCAGGAGAGGGCGCAACTGGACCTGTTGCGGCAGGGCAGGGTGCTCGACCTTCGTTGCGCCTGCCACACGTATCGCATGATGTGTTTCGGTGTGGGGGACTTCAGCTTCGATCCCAAGCTGATGCCGTGGGATCACGCCGCAGGCGCCCTCGCGGTTGAGGAGGCGGGCGGCGTGGTGCGCTTGCTGGGCGGGCGATCCTATGCGCCGACGATCCACAAGGGCTACATGCTCTCGGCCCGTGACGCCGAAACGATGGATCGGATGCAAGCGGAACTGGCTTGGATGTGCGACGGCGCCTGAGGCGCACGTTTTCGGCTCGGTCGCGCCGGCTGGAATAGCCTTCATTTACATTCAAACCCGACCGGAGGGGCTGGCCGATGCCATTCGGCCAGCCGATTTGCGCGACTAGAGGCACTTCAAAAACCATCAACTAGCATCTAATATGCCGGAATTCACATAGGGGCGATCCATGGCCAAGACTTCCTCCGATACGATCCTGCTGCACTCCGAAGACAACGTCCGCATGGCTTTGCGCGCGTTTGAGGCTGGAGACACAGTGGACGGGCTGACCGTTTCTCAGGCCGTTTCAAGAGGGCACAAGATCGCCACGCGCGAGATTGCCCAAGGCGATGCAATTCGGAAGTACAACCAGGTCATCGGCTTCGCGTCCGTTCCAATCGCTGCGGGCGACCACGTTCACACGCAGAACTGCGCCTACCGCGCAGACTTCGAGCGCGATCCGGAACCTTGCGCCGGGGCCCAACCGACCGACTTCGTCCCCGCCTCCGAACGGGCGCAGTTCATGGGGTATAAGCGCCCGGACGGCCGCGTCGGCACGCGAAACTACATCGGCATCCTGACGACGGTGAATTGCTCCGCAACAGTCGCACGAATGGCGGCGGCGCATTTCACCCCAGAGCGGCTCGCAGCATTCCCGAACGTGGACGGCGTGGCGGCCTTCACCCATGGGACGGGCTGCGGCATGGCGATGGACGGCGAAGGGTTCGGGATGCTCCAGCGGACCCTTGCGGGGTATGCCGCGCATCCGAATTTCGCCGGCGTGCTGGTGATCGGGCTGGGCTGCGAGGTGATGCAGATCAGCCTGATGATGGAGACCTACGGCCTGAAAGAAGGGGAGCGGTTCCAGCGGATGACAATCCAGGAAACCGGCGGCACGCGCAAGACGGTGGAGGAGGCCGTCCGTCGCATCGAGGCCATGCTGCCTGCGGCCGACGCCTGCCGCCGCGAGGCCGTCAGCGCGGAGCATTTGTCCGTTGCCTTGCAATGCGGCGGCTCCGACGGCTATTCCGGGATCACCGCCAACCCGGCTCTCGGGAACGCCGCGGACCAGCTGGTGCGGCACGGGGGCACGGCAATCCTGGCCGAAACACCTGAGATCTTCGGCGCAGAGCACCTGTTGACCCGCCGCGCCGAAACGCCGGAGATCGCCGAGAAGCTTCTGGAGCGCATCCGCTGGTGGGAGGACTACACCGCGCGGAACAAGGGCGTGATGGACAACAACCCCAGCCCCGGCAACAAAGCTGGCGGTTTGACGACGATCCTCGAGAAGTCCCTCGGCGCCGCGGCGAAAGGCGGGACGACGAACCTCACGGGCGTCTATGAGTATTCCGAGCGCGTCACCACGCCCGGCTTCGTCTTCATGGACAGCCCCGGCTATGATCCAGCCTCCATCACGGGGCAGGTGGCATCCGGGGCCAACCTGGTCTGTTTCACCACAGGGCGCGGATCTGTCTTCGGCTACAAGCCGGCGCCCTCCATGAAACTCGCCACCAATTCCGAAATGTTCGCCCGCATGTCTGACGACATGGACATTAATTGTGGCGTGATTGTCAGCGACGGCGTGAGCGTCGAGGAGATGGGCGAGCAGATCTTTCAGGAAATGCTGGACGTGGCGTCTGGAAAACGGACGAAGAGCGAGGACCTGGGGTTTGGCGACAACGAGTTCATCCCCTGGCAGGTGGGCGCTGTCATGTGAGACGCACCGCCGCGCGCGAAAGCGCGCGGCGTGGCCCAACGGGCCGGGTCACATCTTTGATGTGGCGCGGGCGGGCGGGAGCGCCCCGTCCCTGTCAGGTTGACGGCTGCCGCCGCATCGCCCGACGTATCTCCCCAAGGTGGGTCGCGCCGAGCAGGTGGGCGGCAGCGAAATAGCTCAGTATGCCGACGCCGACCAACGCCCCAAGAGCGGCGTAGCGGAGGCCGGGCTCGTACAGCGACTCGCCAAGCAAAGTCCGCGTTCCCAACAGGCAGCCGGCCATCACCACACAGGCCAAAACGATCCGCCAGATGCGCCGTTTGAGCCTCGCGTCAAGCGCGGCCGCCTCGCCCATGCCTCTGGACCCCGCCCACAGCAAGACCACCATCGCCCATCCCGCCAGCGTCGTGGCCCAAGCGGCGGCGTAGAAGCCGATCAGGAACGCCCCGCCGATCGCGATGACGGCATTCAGAACCATGGCCACCAGCGCGTAATTGAAGGGTGTTCGGGTATCGTGGCGGGCAAAATAAAGCGGCTGCAGCACTTTTTGCAGAACGAACGCAGGCAGGCCGGCGCCGTAAATCGCGGTGACGAGCGCCGTGCGTTCGGCCGCTTCCGGCCCAAACGCGCCCCTCTGGTACAGCACCGAGACGATGGGGTCTGAGATCACGATCAGCGCTGCCGCGGCGGGGAGGGTGAGCAGAAGCGCGAATTCGGCGGCGCGGTTCAAGGCGTCCCGACCGCCCGCAGTGTCTCCGCCGGCGAGCCGGCGCGAGAGGTCCGGCAGCAGGACGACGCCGATAGCAATGGCCACAACCCCCAGGGGAAGTTGGTAGAGGCGGTCCGCCAAATTGAGATACTGGATCGCGCCATCGAAATAGCTCGCGACCTGCCGCCCCACCAACAGGTTCACCTGCACCACGCCGCCAGCGAGCATCGCCGGGCCCGCAATACGGGCAAGGCGGCGCATCTCGGGTGTCAGGCGCGGCCAGCCCAGCGTCAGGCGGAAGCCCGCCCGTGCCGCCGCCCACCAGACGAGGGCAAGCTGGGCTGTTCCCGCGAGCGGTACGGCCCAGACGAGGAAAGTGCCGAAATCGCCGCCGCTCGCCTTCGCCAGTAGCATGGCGCTGACAAGGATGACATTCAGCAGGACCGGCGCCGCCGCGGCCGCGACGAAACGGCCAGTCGCATTCAAGACGCCGGACAGCAGGGCCGCCAGCGAGATGAAGAGGATGTAGGGAAACGCGATCCGCCCGAAATGGACCGCCATGCCGAACCGCTCGTCCGCCGCAAAGCCGGAGGCCATGGCCAGCACCAGCCACGGCATCGCGACTTGCGCCAGCAGCGAAAAGCCGATGAGCACCGTCGCAAGGCCATTGAACGCGTTCTGTGCGAACTCCTGCGCGTTCTCATCTCGCTCCAGCTTCTTGGAGAACATGGGCACGAACGCCATGTTGAACGCACCTTCCGCAAAAAAACGGCGGAACATGTTTGGCAGGCTGAACGCGATCAGGAAGGCCTCCGCCACCGGCCCGTCGCCAAGGGTCGCGGCGATGAAGATATCGCGCACGAACCCGAGGATCCGTGACATCAGCGTCCAGAACCCGACCGTCAGGAAGCCCGCCATCAGGCGGATCGGTTTCATTCGGTTCTGGCCCTTTCCGCCCCGCGTTCGATCGCGCTGACCAGCTTCTTCTCAAGCGAGCGGCGCTTCGAGTCCGAGTAGATTTTCAGTCCGACCATATCCTTCACGTAGAAGGTATCGACCACTTGCGCCCCGTAGGTCGCGATCACGGCCGAGGCGATATAGATGTTGGCGTTCGCCAGCGTCCGCGTGAGATCGTAGAGGAGACCGGGGCGGTCCCGGGTGTCCACCTCGATGATGGTATAGATTTCCGAGCCGTCGTTGTCGAAGTGGATCGACGTGGGAAAGCGGAAGTCACGCTCCCGCCGCTTTTGCTTGTCGCGTTTTTCGAGGGCTTGGCCGGGAATGACTTCGCCCTTCAGGGTCTTGTCGATCATCTGCCGCAGGCGCGGCAGTTTGCCAGACTCGTAGGGCGCGCCTTCGCTGTCCTGTATCCAGAAGATCGCAGTCGCGAAACCATCCTTCGTGGTGTAGGTGCGCGCATCCACAACGTTCGCGCCCACCAGCGCCAACGCCCCGGCGAGCCGGGAGAAAATCCCCGGATGGTCGGCAAGCGCGAAGCAAGCCCGCGTGGCGTCGTGTTCCACGTCGGGCGTGAGGTCGATGCGGATCTCGTCCGTCGGCAGATCTTTCAACTGTCGGGCGAAGACCACGTGAGCGTCGGTGTGCAGCCCCTGCCAGTAGGGCGGGTAGTGCCGTTCGATTTCGGCGTTGACCTCTTCCGGCGGCCAGTCGGACAGAGCCTTGCGCAACGCGGCCTGGGCCTCTTCGCCGATGTTTTCGCGGTTCAGCTCCTCGAGGCCGTTCTCCAGCGCGTCGGCGGTCTGGCGGTGCAGGGAGCGGAGCAGTTGCGCCTTCCAGTTGTTCCAGACGTTCGGTCCGACCCCGCGGATATCGCAGACAGTCAAAACGGTTAGCAGGTCCAGCCGCTTGCGGTTCTTCACGATTTTGGCGAAGTCGCGCACGGTGCGCGGATCGGAGATATCCCGTTTCTGGGCCATGTCCGACATCACCAGATGGTAGCGCACAAGCCATTCGACAGTGGCCACCTCGTCCTCATCAAGACCGAGCCGCTGGCAGACGGGACGGGCGATGCGCGCGCCGAGAATCGAATGGTCCTCGTCCCGGCCCTTTCCGATGTCGTGCAGGAAGAGCGCGAGGTAGAGGACGCGGCGATTGACCCCTTTCCGAAGGATCCGGGACGCAACCGGCAATTCCTCCACCAGTTCTCCGTGTTCGATCTGGGCCAGGACCCGGATGCACTGGATGGTGTGCTCGTCCACCGTGTAGGCGTGATAGAAGTTGAACTGCATCATCGCCACGATGGGTTCGAACTCCGGCACGAAGGCCGCAAGCACACCGAGTTCGTTCATGCGCCGAAGTGCCCGCTCCGGGTTCCCGTGATCGAGCATCAGTCGCAGGAAAATCCGTGCCGCTTCCGGATCTCGCCGCATCTTGTTGTCGACGCGGTGCAAGTTGGCCGAGACCAGCCGCATGGACTCCGGATGGATGAGTGTATCGGTGCGCAACGCTTCGTCGAACAGCCTGAGAAAATTGAGGTTGTCCGCCAGAAACGCAACGTCGTCGACAATCGCGAGCCGGCCGCCACGGATTTCGTACCCCTCGCGCAAGTGGGTTCGCCGCCGCCGCAGCCAGCTTGCCAGCATCGGTGGCCGCTTGGCGTGGGCTGTCTCCAAAGCTGTAAGGAAAATGCGGGTGAGTTCCCCAACCTGCGTCGCGTGGCGAAAGTAGTCTTGCATGAAATGCTCGACGGCCCGACGCCCGGAGTGGTCCTTGTAGCCGAGGCGCTCAGCAACGGGCACCTGCATGTCGAACGTCAGCTGGTCGACCGCCCGGCCCGCGACGAGATGCAGATGGGCCCGGCATGCCCATAGGAACGTCTCTGCCTGTTCGAACGCCCAGAACTCCTCCGGGGTGAACACGCCGAGCCCCACGAGTTCCTCGATAGACTGCACCCGGTTGACGTATTTCGCGATCCAGAACAGCGATTGCAGATCTCGCAACCCGCCTTTGCCCTCCTTGATGTTGGGCTCCAGCATGTATCGCTGTCCGCCCTGCTTCTTGTGGCGCTGTTCGCGTTCATCAAGCTTGGCTTCGACGTAATCTTTGCGGGACCCCTTGAAGAGTTCCGTCCAGAGCCGCTCCGTCAGCGTCTCGGTGAGTGCGGCATCTCCATCCAGATGCCGCATCTCCAGAAGCGAGGTGCGGATCGTGTAGTCCTCGCGACCGAGCTTCAGGCAATCTCGGATGGTGCGGGTTGCATGCCCCACCTTCAGCCGAAGATCCCATAGGATATAGAGAACTTCTTCGACGATCCGTTCGACTTCCGGGCTGATACGGGACTCGCACAGGAACAGCAGGTCGACATCGGAAAACGGCGCCATCTCGGCACGGCCGTATCCGCCAACGGCGATGATCGCAAAGCCGCCGTTCTTGTCGTTCGGGCTCGTGTCCGCCAGCAGGGTCGTGGCGGTCCAGTGCGCGCTGCGGACGATGCAGTCGGTCAGCCATGCGTAGGAATGCACGAGCTGTCGCGACGCCCTCGGGGAGCGGGCGAACGCCTCCTCGATGGCGGCGCGGCCATGACTGAGCGTCTCGGACAGGATCTCTGTGGCGCGGGCGCGCCGGCCGGTGCCTTCGCGCCCTTTCACGGCTTCGGCGAGCCGGTCAGGGAGACCGGCTGCGTCGAAGATATCCTGCGCCGGCCGGATCAGATCGACTGGCGGTGTCGCAACGATGGGAGGAGGCGGCGGCTCAGAAGCCGAAACCGCCGAAACTTCTCGGGGCGGGGTCAATGATGCTTACCTGATTGTTCTGGATCTGCCCGACCGCAAGGCCACGCTCGTTGGTTCCGTCCGACTTGAGCCGGAAGATGCCATTCACGCCGACGAAACCGGAGCCTTGCGTGAGCGCGGAGCGGGACAGGGCATCGGACCGGCCGCGTTCGATGAGGGCGCCGATTGCGGCGATCCCGTCATAGGAAAGGCCGGCAAGCGGGTGCGGTTCGGACCCATAGGCGGCGGCGTAGCGGCTGCGGAAGTTGGCGTTGAGCCCCGGATCGGGGAGCGCGAGCCAGGCACCTTGCAGTCCCGGTTGAGACAGGGCGGCCGGCGGGATGTCGAGCCGGGTGAGGCCGATGAACTGCTGGTTCGGCGCGCCGATGCCGTTTTCCGGCAGAAGCTGCGCCAGGTAGCTCATCGCGCCGTCGTTGTCCGAGGTGAAGAAGATCGCGTTGGCGCCGCTCGCTTCCACCTGCTGGCCGATCTGCGGGACTGCGGCGATAATTCCTTGCTGCGAGAAATCGAAGGACGCGTTGCCCGCCAGACGGGCGCTGCTGCTGTTGATCGCGCGCAGGATGGCGTCCCGCCCAACTTCCTCGGCGGTGCTGCGGGCGTTCACGACAAAGATGTCGCCACGCCCATGGGATGCCGCGTAGCGGGCCAGGCGATTGGCGGTGTTGTCGAAGGTATTCCCGAGGACGAAAACGTTGCCGCCCGCGATGGCGGTGTTGTTGGAGAAGGAGAGCACGTTTACGTTGCGGCTGGCCACGGCGCGGCCTGCGGCGTTCGCGGCTTCCGAATAGAGTGGCCCGAGAATGATCTTCGCCCCATCCCCTGCCGCGCGCGTGGCGGCGGCGGCGGCACCATCGGCGTTGCCGCCAGTGGTGTAGGTGCGCAGGTCGATGTTGGTACCATTGAGATCCGTAATGGCCATGCGCGCCGCATTTTCGAGGCTGCGGGAGACGACCGCGTCCCCGCCGCTCCCCCCGGGAACCAGCAGCGCAACGGTGACGGGCTGACCGGCATCGATTCGCGGCCCTCCGCCCGCCGTCGGCACGGTGTCGCACCCGGCCACGAACAGGGCCGCAGCGAGAGCGAGCCCCCGTCGCGCCGTCACAAGGGGATTTCTAAATGCTGAGAACATGGTGTAAATCTCGCTCTTCATGGTCTATCGGCGATGGCTCGAGCCGGGGGCGGAGTTTGCCGGCAGACCGTAAGGCTTGGAGGGCGGCAAGTAAATGTCTGACACGGACCATCCTGCGGTGTTCAAGATCGTGGACCTGCCCGCCGGGTTCCACTTCGTCGCCACGCCTATCGGAACGGCGCGGGACATCACGCTTCGGGCGCTCGATATCCTGGCCTCCGCCGACGTGATCGCCGCCGAGGACACGAGAACGGTTCGCCACCTGATGGAGCTCCACGGCGTACCGATCGGTGGCCGCCCGCTGGTCGCCTATCACGATCACAATGGCGCGGCCCAACGCCCCCGATTGCTGCGGATGGTAGAGGAGGGCAAGTCAGTGGCTTACGCCTCGGAAGCGGGCACGCCGCTGGTCGCGGACCCCGGCTACCAGCTTGGGCGCGCCGCAATCGATGCGGGGCTGTTCGTGACATGTGCGCCGGGGCCGTCCTCTGTGCTGACGGCGCTGACTTTGTCTGGGTTGCCGAGCGACCGGTTCCTCTTCGCGGGGTTTCCTCCCGCCGCCGCGGGGGCCCGGAAGAAATGGCTGGAGGGGATGGCAGCCTCCGATGCGACGCTCGTGCTGTTCGATTCCCCCAAGCGCGTTAGCCGATTGTTAGCGGAAATGAGTCCAATCTTCGGAGGCGACAGGCAAGCAGCGCTGTGTCGCGAAATGACGAAGCGGTTCGAGGAGGTTCTGCGCGGCACGATAGATGACCTGATCGCACGGCTTGCCGAGACCGCCCCGCGGGGGGAGATCGTCCTCGTGGTCGACCGGATGCGCCGGACGTCGGCGGAGCCAGCCGACGTGGACGCGGCGCTAAAGGATGCGCTGGAAAGGTTGTCGGTCAAGGAGGCGGCGGCGGAGGTCGCGGCGCAATTCGGGGTCGCCCGTCGGGAGGCTTACCAAAGGGCGTTGCAGTTGCGAAAAGGCGGAACGGAGGAGTGATGAGTGGATCTGTGTCCTATCATGCGGGTTTGGCCGCAGAGGGGATTGTCGAGAAGCATTATGCCCGGACTGGCAGGCCGGTCGCAGAGCGCCGATGGCGCGGGCAGGGCGGTGAGATCGACCTGATCGTCAGGGATGGCGACGGCCTGATCTTTGTCGAAGTGAAGAAGGCCCGCGATTTCGCCCGGGCCTCTGAGCGCGTCAGCCGCCGGCAGATGGAACGCATCCTCGCATCCGCGTCGGACTACCTGGGGCGCATGCCCCGGGGGCAGCTCACGGACGTGCGTTTCGACGTGGCCTTAGTCGACGGCCAAGGGCAACTTCAAGTCATCGAGAACGCGTTCGGCTGCTGAAAACAGGCCGTTGCCTCCCCGTCGCCGATAAGCGATGAAGACGCCAAGTTAACGGGAGCCTTTGCCATGCCGCTCAAGATCGCCTTTCAGATGGATCCGATCGCGGACGTCAACATCGACGCCGACAGCACATTTCGGCTGGCCGAAGAAGCGCAGGCGCGCGGCCACGAGATGTATTTCTACCTTCCCGGCCGATTGACCTGGGAGGACGGCCGCGTGTTCGCCCGCGCTCAGAAGATGACAGTGCGACGGCAACGCGGGGACCACGTAACCCTCGGGCCGGAAACCGTGCTGGACCTGAATGAGATGGACGTTGTGTGGCTGCGTCAGGACCCGCCGTTCGACATGGGCTACATCACCACAACGCATTTGCTGGAGTGGCTCCAGCCGCATGTTCTGGTCGCCAACGACCCGTTCTGGGTGCGTAACTGCCCGGAAAAACTTTTGGTTCTGCAGTTCCCGGACCTGATTCCGCCGACCATGATCGCGCGGGACCTGGCAAACCTGAAGGCGTTCAAGGCGCATCATGGGGACATCATCCTGAAGCCGCTGTATGGCAATGGCGGTGCCGGCGTGTTCCGGCTCGATCCGAACGACAGGAACCTGTCCTCGCTGCATGAGCTCTTCATCACCTTCAGCCGCGAGCCCCTGATCGCGCAAAAGTTCATTCCCGCCGTCGCCAATGGCGACAAACGCATCATTCTTGTGGACGGAGAGCCCGTAGGCGCCATCAACAGGGTGCCCGCCGAAGGGGAAACGCGCTCGAACATGCATGTCGGCGGCCGCCCGGAAAAGATCGCTTTGACGGAGCGAGATCGGGAAATCTGCGCGGCGATCGGGCCGCTCTTGCGGGAGCGCGGGCAGATCTTTGTAGGGATCGACGTGATCGGCGACTACCTGACCGAGATCAACGTGACCTCGCCGACAGGCATCCAGGAGTTGGAGCGGTTCGACGGCATCAATGTCGCCGAGAAGATCTGGCAAGCTATCGAGGCCCGTCGCGCAGGGTGAGCGGGCAACTCGTCATCCTGAACGAATTACTGCGTCTTGCGGTCAGGCCGCGCCTCGCCACGGTCACGAAGCCGGGGGAGGCGCGGCGCGATTTCGATCTGTTTTCGCAATTCTTCCTGCGGCTTGCCTCGGACGTGACCCACACCGTCGAGCCCGGCCGCCCTCCGCTGCACAGGTTCAGCCCGGGCGCGGTCAAAGGTTCGCATGTCATTATGTATTTTCATGGTGGCGGCTACATGGCCGGTAGTCCACGAACCCATGCGGCCTTGGCAGGGGCACTGGCACGGGCGAGCGGTTGCGAAGTGGTTTTGCCGGACTATCGCCTGGCGCCCGAGAACCCGGCGCCCGCCGCGCTGGAGGACGCGTGCGCCGCCCATGCAAATGTGCTCGATCGCGTTGGCGCGCCGGACAGGATCGTGCTGGGGGGCGACAGCGCGGGCGGCGGTCTGGCGCTTTCGTTGCTGGCGGACCTGTGTGCCAGGGGGGAACGGCCAGCGGCGGCGTTTGCGTTCTCTCCCTGGGTGGACATGACGCTATCCGGCGCGAGTCTTCGGGAAAACGCGGACACCGAGGCCTATCTGCCGGCGAACCGAATGGAACTCGCGAGGGATCTGGTGATCGGATCGCTCGCGCCCGAAGATCCCCGAGTCTCGCCGCTCTTTGCTGCATTCGAGGCCCCTCCGCCGGTGCAGATCCATGTCGGCAGGTCCGAAATCCTCAGGGACGACGCCCGGGCCATGGCGGAGCATCTGCGGAATGCCGGGGGGCAGGTCGAACTCGATGAACGGCCCGAGGTGCCCCACGCGTGGCCGATCTTTTGCGGCTATGTGCCAGAGGCCGATGAAACCGTCGCTTCGGTGGCCCGGTTTCTCGGCCGCGCCTGACCCGCGCTGGAGGTCCCGAGCGACAACCGGAAGGAAACGGCCTCCGCGATATGGGGCCGTCGGACGCTCTCGCTGCCGTCGAGGTCGGCGATGGTCCGCGCGACCCTCAGGACGCGGTGGTATCCCCGCGCGGAGAGACCGAACCGCTCCGCAACCTTGAGCAGGAGCGCGCGGCCTTCGCTGTCCGGGGTCGCGACCTCCTCGAGTTCGGCGCCTTCGGCATCCGCATTCACTCGGCATCCCTGTGCATTGGCGAAACGCCGCGTCTGCAGATCGCGTGCCTTGGCGACACGGGCGGCGATCTCGGTGGAGCCCTCGGATGAATCCGGCAGATCCAGGTCCATGAGACCCACTGGCGGGACGTCTACCCGGAGGTCGATCCGATCCATCAGGGGGCCGGAGATGCGTCCCAGATAATCGTCACCGCATCCAGGGGCGCGGGCACAGGCGCGGGACGGGTCCGCCAGATGGCCACAGCGGCAGGGGTTTGCCGCGGCGACCAGCAGGAACCGGCAGGGATAACGGACATGGGCATTGGCCCGCGCCACAACCACCTCGCCGTTTTCGATCGGTTGGCGAAGGGTTTCCAGAACGGTTCGGGGAAATTCCGGAAGTTCGTCCATGAACAGCACGCCGTTGTGCGCCAGCGAGATCTCCCCGGGTTTCGCCCCGCGCCCGCCGCCCACGATGGCGGCCATGGAGGCCGTATGATGCGGCTCCCGAAACGGTCGGTCGCGGGAGATGCCGCCCTCGTCCAGCAATCCGGCGAGGGAATGGATCATGGATGTCTCCAGCGCCTCGGCCGGCGTTAGCGGCGGCAGGATGCTTGGCATACGTGCTGCGAGCATTGACTTCCCCGCCCCCGGCGCGCCGACCATCAGCACGTGGTGCCGACCCGCAGCCGCAATCTCCAGCGCCCGCTTCGCGCGCTCCTGACCTTTGACGTCCCGAAAATCACGTCCGCCACCGTGGGAGGCAACCTCACCGGGTTGCGCCGGTTCCAGCGGGCATTGGCCCGTGAAGTGGCGCACCGCGTCGGCGAGGGATTTGGGTGCGATCACCTTGGCAGCGCCGACCCATGCGGCCTCCGGCCCACACCCGTGCGGGCACAGCAGGCTGCGGCCCTCTTCGGCCGCCGACATCGCAGCAGGGAGCGCGCCAATGACCGGCACCAACGAGCCGTCGAGGGACAATTCGCCAATCGAAAGTGTTTCTTCCGCGACCTCATCGGGCAGAATTTCCAGAGCAGCAAGGAGCGCAATGGCGATGGGCAGGTCGAAGTGAGAGCCCTCCTTGGGCAGATTCGCCGGCGACAGGTTTATCGTGATCCGCTTGGAGGGCAGGGCAATGGCCATGCTGCCGAGCGCGGCGCGAACGCGCTCTCTGGCCTCGCTGACCGCCTTGTCGGGCAGTCCGACGATGGAAAAGGCGGGCAATCCGGCCGTTACGGCGCATTGCACCTCCACCGGACGCGCCTCCACGCCTTCGAAGGCCACCGTATGGGCGCGTGATACCATTCCCCGCCTCTCACCAAAAGAATGGTTAATGTTGCGACGGTTGCGGTTTAGATTTGGTTAACGCGAGGACTTGCGGCCAGACGTCCGGGTCCGCAACGGCCTTGTCCCTGTTTGAAATTTCCGAGAACCCGATTATCATCCCTTCGATTTCGGCGAATTCCGTGACCGGCCGGCCGGTGAAGGGGCAGGCGGCGTTGACCGAGGGGCCGTCTGGCAGGGCACGTGCGGGAGAGGGGACGGGGCCGGGCCAGTTCGAGCGGGGATAGCCGCGTTCGTACCATGGCAGGATATGCCCACCGGAGAGCGCCATGGCCCGCCAGCGCCGAAAGGCGGGATCGCGAAGATGTGCCGCCACGTAGGCGCGGGCCGTCGCGGAGACGGACAATCCGTAGCCCGCGATCCGGGCTGCCACCGGTGCATAGAATGCATCCGCGATTGAGTAGGTGCCGCACAGCCACGGGCCTTCCGAGAGGCAGATCGTTTGTGCGTAGTCCCACATGTGTTCGATGCGCCGCAGGTCGTTGCGCAACTCTGGACTGACCGGCACGTTGCGGTAGGCGCGATTGAGGTTCATGGGGCATTCCGAGCGCAACGTCGCAAATCCCGAGTGCATTTCGGCCGACAGGCTACGAGCGATGGCGCGCGCAGTTGCGTCGCGGGGCCAGAGGCCAAGATCCGGGTGGCGGCTGCAAAGTTCTTCGGCAATTGCAAGCGAATCCCACACGACGGTCCCGTCCGGCGTCCGCATGGTTGGAACGGTGCGCGCAGGTCGGTGCGGCGCAACCTGTGCCGCGACGCTATCCTGCAGGAAACTTACCATTATTTCTCTCACCGGCAGCCCGAAACGGTCGAACAACAGCCACGCGCGAAGCGACCAGCTGGAGTACGCAGGATCTCCGATGAGAAGCTCGTAGGACATGGCAGGAAACTAGATGCCGAGGGGGTGTATCACCAGAAAACGTTTGCACCCCGAACTACTGCGATGGGGTGATGGTCTACGGCAAATGGTTCACCAGTTCGGCCGTCCAGCGCGTTCCGTCCCAGGCAAGTCGGGTGACGGAAAGGGGGGCAATCGTCTCCGCTAGAACCTCCGCCGGCGTGCAGGCGCGCGCCCGCATCACCTGCGACAGGATTGGGCCGAAATGGGAGACGGCAATGATGTCGCCTTCCTCGCCAGTCAGCCAGTCGACGACCCGGTCGACACGGCGGGACAGATCGTTCCAGCTTTCGCCTCCCGGTGGGCGAACGTCGCCCGGGCTTTCCCAGTAGAGGCGGGCAAGCTGTGGATCTTGCGCGTCGACAGCGTCGAAGGTTTTTGCCTCCCACGTGCCAAAGTGGATCTCCCGCAGTCCGCGTTCGTGCGGCAGACGTGCCCTGCCGCGCTGAAGGGCGTCGGCCGTGGCGACGGCGCGGACCAGATCGGAGGAGACGATGGCTGCCTCCGCTGGGAGAAAGTCCGCCAATCTGTCCAGTTGCGGGATGTCGGACAGGTCCGCGGGGACGTCCGTCCACCCGTTCATGTCTCGTCGCCCCGTGGGTCCGTGGCGCACCCACCACCAGTTCACCATTCCACCATCTCCGGCAACGCCCCCTTCAACGTAAGCGGAAGGCCCGCCATCACGGCCACGACCAGGTCCGCGCGCTCTGCGAGCAGGCGATTCAGCCGTCCCTGAAGGTCCCGGAAACGGCGTCCGAGAAAATTTTCCGGAACAATTCCTTGACCTATCTCGTTTGAGACTATGACGATAGGAGAGGCACAGCCGTGAAGAGCTTGGAGCAGGCAAGAAATCTCGGAATCCATATCAGCTTCGGCGAGAAGTCGGTTGCTCAACCACATGGTTGCACAGTCGATCAGAACGCGGCGCTGCCCCGGGATGTTCCCGATGACCTCGGGAAGCGTCTGCGGAGCTTCGATGGTTTCCCATTGGGTTCCACGCATCTGCCTATGCGCGGCGATTTTTGCCTCCATCTCGGCGTCGAACGCTTGGGCAGTAGCGATGTAGATCTTTTCGCTGCCAACCTCGCGCATCAATCCCTCCGCAAATGCGGATTTGCCGGAACTTGCGCCTCCCAGCACCAGGGTCAGTTTCGGCATCATTTGCAGGCTGCTCCGATTGAGTGATCCGGTGTTCAGCTATGCGCGTAAAAATTGCAACCCGCCAAAATTCCCTCTCCCAGGGCACGACCACGGAAGGATAGCCGATGGCTCGAGATGAATCTCAGGACTTGAACATTTCCAGACACGCGATGGCTGCCGAATTGCTCGACGCCGACACGGAGCTCGCCCTCGCGCGCGCCTGGCGAGACGATCGTGATGAAAAAGCGATGCACCGTCTTGTGACCGCCTATATGCGTCTCGCGATTTCCATGGCGTCGAAGTTCCGCCGCTATGGGGCGCCGATGAACGATCTCATTCAAGAAGCGTCCCTCGGGCTCATGAAGGCAGCGGAGAAGTTTGATCCGGACCGTGGCGTGCGGTTTTCGACCTACGCCGTCTGGTGGATCAAGGCGTCGATCCAGGACCATGTGATGCGTAACTGGTCGCTCGTTCGGACGGGGTCGACCTCCAGTCAAAAGGCGCTGTTCTTCAATCTGCGTCGCGTGCAGGCTCGCCTCGAACGGGAGGCGGAAGTGGCCGGGATGCCGCTCGACGGGGCGCAACTGCGCCAGCGGATCGCGACAGAGATTGGCGTGCCCTTGCAGGACGTGGAGATGATGCAGGGCCGTCTATCGGGGAGCGACTTCTCGCTGAACGCCACGCAATCTTCGGATGAGGAAGGCCGGGAATGGATGGAGACCATCGAAGACGATGGCCCCGACGGTGAAGCTACTGTTCAGCGCGATCACGATGAGGAAGCGCTGCGCGGGTGGCTGCTCTCCGCGTTGACCCGCCTGCCGGAGCGCGAGCAGTTTATTGTGCGCGAGCGGAAACTGCGCGACGCGCCACGTACGCTTGAATCGCTCGGTGACGAACTTGGGCTCTCCAAAGAGCGTGTGCGGCAGCTCGAGTGTGCGGCCTTCACCAAGATGCGCAAGACGCTGGAAGGGCAATCGCCAGAGGTGTATCAACTCTTGGCATGAGATTGCCGCTGATTACCCTTGCTTTCGCGGTCGGTGCCACAACGGTTCCGGCCGCTCAAATTGAGTCCATCGACCAATTGGATGCCACCGACGCTCAGGTGTTCCTGCTGGGCGAGGTTCATGACAACCCGGCACACCATCAGAATCAGGCCGAGGCTGTCGCGGCTATTGCACCGACGGCTCTCGTGTTCGAGATGCTGACGGCAGAGCAAGCCGACATCGCGAATGGCCTAGATCGCACCGATGTGAATGACATGGCGGAGGCGCTTGATTGGGCTCACGGCGGTTGGCCTGACTTCACCTATTATCACCCAATTTTCACTGCCGCTCCGAACGCGCCGATCTACGGCGCGGCAGTCCCTCGGGAGGACCTGTCCGACGCGGTGCGGGAGGGGGCGGCTGCAGTGTTCGGGAGCGATGCCGAACAGTTCGCGTTGGGACCACTGCCGACGGACACGTTGGAGGAGCGTAAGGCGTTCCAGATGGAGGCCCACTGCAACGCGCTGCCGGAGGATATGCTGGGCGGGATGGTTGAGGCCCAACGGCTGAGGGATGCTTGGTTCTCCAAGGTGGCGCTTCAGGCGCTGGACGAAACCGGTGGGCCGGTCGTCGTCATTACCGGCAACGGCCATGCCCGGAAAGACCGCGGGATGCCCGTTGCACTGGCGTCGGCCGCGCCAGACGTGACCGTGGTGAGCCTTGGTCAGTTCGAATCCCCGTTCGAGGACCCGCCGGAGGCCGTGCCCCATGATGTGTGGCTTGTGACCGAACCTGCCGAGCGTGAAGACCCATGCGCGGTGTTTCAAAAGGGATGAGGCGCGTGGAAGACGGCTACTCTGGCGACACCCTCCGGCATTGAGTGGCGAAGGAAAGGGACTTTGACCAAATCGACCCAGCGGATCTACCTGGACTGGAACGCGACGGCGCCGCTGAGGAACGAGGCGCGCGAGGCGATGCTCGATGCGATGGAGCTTGTTGGCAATCCGTCGTCGGTGCACGCCGAGGGTCGGGCGGCGAAGCGTCTGGTGGAGCAGGCACGCGCCCAGGTGGCGTCGGCGCTTGGAGCGGAAGGCGCGGACATCGTCTTCACCTCGGGCGCGACCGAAGCGGCGGCGCTGGCGCTCGCGGGGCGGGGCCTCGTGGGGGCGCCAATCGAGCACGACGCCGTGTCAAGTTGGGTGGACCCGGTGCTCCCGGTCACGCCGGAGGGTCTGGTGGACGTGGAGGAGCCGGCACGCTCCACCTTGCAACTTGCCAACTCGGAGACCGGCATTCTCCAGACCCTTCCAGAGGGCTTGGCGGTCAGCGATATGACCCAGGCATTCGGCAAAATTCCCCTCGCCTGCAACTGGTCGGGCTGCGATATGGCGCTGGTCTCCGCTCACAAGCTGGGAGGGCCGAAGGGGGTGGGCGCGCTCGTTTTGCGCCGCGGACTGGACGTGGACCCCCGAATCCTCGGCGGCGGACAGGAGATGGGGCGACGTTCTGGCACCGAAAACCTGATCGGAATCGCCGGTTTTGGCGCCGCTGCGACCGCTTCTCAGCGCGATTTGGAGGCGGGGGCCTGGGAGCGGGTCGAAAAGCTTAGAAACATTCTAGAGAAAGCGCTGGAATCTTCCGCAAAGGATATTATTTTTGTCGGGAAAGGCGCGCGGCGACTCCCCAACACCTCGTGCATTGTCGTGCCGGGGTGGCGGGGCGAGACCCAAGTCATGCAGATGGACCTCGCGAGCTTTGCGATATCGGCGGGGTCGGCCTGTTCCTCCGGCAAGGTGAAGGAAAGCCGGGTGCTGAGAGCGATGGGACTCGGCGACGGGGCGGCGTGCGCGATCCGGGTCTCGATCGGGCCCGATACGACAGAGGATGAGGTGATGCGGTTTGCCGAAGCATGGTCGGCCGCGTACCGCAAACGGATAGCCAGGGCGGGGTGAACCGCCGGACGACGGAATGGAGTGCACATGACCTCAGTGGAAGAGAAGCTGGACGTCCGCGAAGGCGTTGACCGCGAAACCGTCGAGACCGTCCGGAACATGGGCGCCTACAAGTATGGTTGGCAGACCGACATCGAAATGGAATATGCCCCCAAGGGCATCAACGAGGACATCGTCCGCCTGATCTCGGAGCGTAATGGCGAGCCGGAGTGGATGACAGACTGGCGCCTGGCCGCGTTCCGCCGCTGGCAGCAGATGGAGCAGCCCGACTGGGCGCTTCTGAATGTGCCGGCGATCGATTACCAGGAGCAGTATTACTATGCCGCCCCGGTCTCCATGCACGAAAAGCCGAAATCGCTCGACGATGTCGATCCGAAGCTGCTGGAAACCTACGAGAAGCTGGGCATCCCGCTCAAGGAGCAGATGATCCTGGCGGGCGTCGAGGGCGCGGGCGAGGCGCCGCAGGAGGGGCGGAAGGTCGCCGTGGATGCGGTGTTCGATTCGGTGTCGGTCGGCACGACGTTCAAGGCGGAGCTGGCCAAGGCCGGCGTGATCTTTTGTTCGATCTCGGAGGCAATCCGGGAGCACCCGGAGCTTGTGAAAAAATACCTCGGCTCTGTGGTGCCGCAATCCGACAACTTTTTTGCGACGCTCAATTCGGCGGTCTTCTCCGATGGCTCCTTCGTTTATGTGCCGCCCGGGGTGCGCTGCCCGATGGAGCTGTCGACGTATTTCCGGATCAACGCTGAAAACACCGGCCAGTTCGAGCGGACCCTCATCATTGCCGACAAGGGCTCCTATGTCAGCTACCTTGAGGGGTGCACGGCACCGCAGCGCGACATCGCGCAGCTTCATGCGGCGGTGGTGGAGATCGTGGTCCTCGAAGACGCCGAAGTGAAATACTCCACCGTCCAGAACTGGTACCCCGGAGATGAAAACGGCAACGGTGGCATCTATAACTTCGTGACGAAGCGTGCCGACTGCCGCGGAGACCGCTCGAAGGTGATGTGGACTCAGGTCGAAACCGGCTCCGCGATCACGTGGAAGTATCCGTCCTGCGTTCTGCGGGGCGACGACAGCCAGGGCGAATTCTATTCCATCGCCATCACCAATAACTATCAGCAGGCCGATACCGGCACGAAGATGGTCCACCTTGGCAAGAACACCCGCAGCCGGATCGTGTCGAAAGGAATTAGCGCGGGCCACGCGCAGAATACGTATCGCGGATTGGTGTCGGTGCATCCCCGCGCCAAGGAAGCCCGCAACTACACCCAGTGCGACAGCCTGCTGATCGGTTCGACCTGCGGGGCGCACACCGTTCCCTATATCGAGGTGAAGAACAATTCCTCGCGGGTGGAGCACGAGGCGACCACGTCCAAGGTCGACGATGACCAGCTTTTCTACTGCCGCCAGCGCGGCATGGATGAAGAGGAAGCAGTGGCGCTGGTCGTGAACGGGTTCTGCAAGGATGTGCTACAGGCGCTGCCGATGGAGTTCGCGATGGAAGCGCAGCAGCTCGTGGCGATTTCGCTGGAAGGGTCTGTGGGGTAGCGATTTTTCCGCCGAAACGTCTTGCCGGGCCCCAGTGTAGGGCACGGGTCAGACCTTACATCGCGCTCCTTTGGCTCCGCAGGGGGAGATACCAAATGATTGTTACCACCACATTGGCGGTCGAAGATCGGCAGACCGAAGTGTCCTGCGGCATTTCGCGTGGGGAGGCGATCGATATGGAATCCGCGCCTCGCTATAGGTTCTGCGGCATAGAGCGACACGCCGCAAAACGAGCCGTGCTTGAGAGCGCTGCGAACACGGTCGTTGTGGACTATGACGCTATGAACGCTACCTGCCATGTGTTGGCCACGGGCACCGCGGTCAGGCTCGGATAAGTGCTTATTTCGTCGAAATATCGCCCGGATTCTCTCCGAAGTTGTGCCCAGACACTCAGACGTAAGGGTAACGATTATGGCTATCGCCGCAGATCAGGGATTCACCAAACGCATCGCTCGGATCGAAGCGGGCAAGCAGTGGACGCCCGAGGGCGTGATCGTTCCGAAACGCGGCAAGCGGCGCAAGGCGGACATCAATCGTGGCAGCCGGCGGATGTCGTTCTTTCTGGCGCTCGTGCTGGTCAGCGGCACCTGGATCGCCTTTTCCAGCCACGATCCGGAACTCGCAAACCAAGTGGCCTCGGACGGGGCAGACTTCGTTGTGATGGCGGTCAGGACTGTCGCGGACCTCTGACGGCGCTCCGCCAACCCAACAATTCGAACAAATTGGTCGGCCCCTCCGCGGGTGCCGGCCTTCTTTGCATGTGAGGATGAGAAATGCTTGAGATCAAGAACCTGCACGTCAAACTCGAAGAAGAGGACAAACAGATCCTCAAAGGTGTCGACTTGACCGTTGAGGCCGGCAAGGTGCATGCCATCATGGGGCCGAATGGGTCAGGGAAATCGACACTGTCCTACGTGCTGTCTGGGCGGGACGGCTATGTGGTCACCGAGGGCTCGGCCCAGCTTGACGGGCATGATCTGCTCGAGATGGAAGCCGAGGAACGGGCCGCGGCGGGTCTGTTCCTCGCTTTTCAATATCCGGTCGAAATCCCGGGGGTCGGCAATATGACCTTCCTGCGGACCGCGGTGAACGCTCAGCGCAAGGCGCGTGGGCAGGAGGAACTTAGCGCCGCCGACTTCCTGAAGTTGGTGCGCGAAAAGGCGAAGGCGCTCCAGATCGACGCGGACATGCTCAAGCGCCCCGTCAACGTCGGGTTCTCCGGCGGGGAGAAGAAGCGCAACGAGATCCTGCAGATGGCGATGCTGGAACCCAAGCTCTGCATCCTCGATGAAACTGACTCCGGCCTCGACGTGGACGCGATGAAACTTGTCGCGGACGGCGTGAACGCGCTGCGTGATGAAGGTCGCGGATTCCTCGTGATCACCCATTACCAACGTCTGCTGGACCACATCGTGCCCGACGTGGTGCATATCATGGTGGACGGTCGCATCGTGAAGAGCGGCGGGCCGGACCTGGCGCTGGAAGTCGAAAATCACGGCTATGCCCGCATCCAGGCGGAGGTGGCCTGACATGGGTTTGCCGCAACAGAAACTGGACGCCACGGAAGAGCGGCTTGCCGCCATTCAAGTGCCGGAAAGCGGTGCCTGGTTGAGCGACGCACGTCAGGCGGCCTTGGGGCGGGTGCGCTCGATGGGCCTGCCGCACGCCCGCGACGAATACTGGAAGTACACAAGGCCGCAGACGCTAGTTCAGCCCGAAGTGCCCCACGCGAAAGTCTTCCAAGCCTACGAGTCGGCGGTGTTCGACGACATCGAGCGGCTTCGCATGGTCTTTGTCGATGGTGTTTTCGATCCCGAGGCGTCGGACGACCTCACGCTCTCCGGCGTCGAGATCGAGCCGCTGCACGCGGCTGGCGCTGCGGATATTCACTGGGCGCGGGACCTCTACGGCGTGCTGGAAGCGCGCGGGCAGAGCCCGGTGGAGCGATCCCTGGCGGCTCTGAACACGGCCTGTGCAAATGCGGGGGTTCTCATCCGCGTGACCGGCAAGGCCGATAGGCCTGTCAACCTGACGTACCTGCACCAGACGGAGGACGCGGACGTCGTCATCCATAATGTGGTGAAGGTGGAAGAGGGGGGCGACCTGACGCTTCTGGAGAACGGTCCTGGAGGGGCGCGACTGAACAAGGTGATGGAGGTCGACGTGGCCGATGGCGGCGCATTCCATCACGTCCGCACGCAAGGGCGCGCTCATGAACGGCGCGCGGCCACCCATGTTTTTGCCCGGCTGGGGCGGGAAAGCACGTTCAAGTCCTTCACGCTGACCGTCAACGGCGCGCTGACTCGCAATGAGGCGGTCATCGAACTGACTGGAGACGATGCCGTGGCCCACGTGGCGGGCGCCGCGCTTGGAGACGGCGCAAGCGGAGATTTCCACCACGACGACACGGTTTTCATTACGCACGACGCGGTGAATTGCGAAAGCCGGCAGGTGTTCAAGAAGGTTCTGCGAAACGGAGCCGTAGGCGTCTTCCAAGGCAAGATCCTGGTGAAGGACGGTGCCCAGAAGACCGACGGGTATCAGATCAGCCAGTCGCTGCTTTTGGACGACGACAGCCAGTTCCTGGCCAAGCCGGAACTTGAGATCTACGCCGATGACGTGGCCTGTTCGCACGGCTCCACGTCCGGTGCGATTGACGAGGAGGGACTGTTCTACCTGCGCTCGCGTGGCGTGCCGCGAGAGATTGCAACCGATCTGATGGTCGTGGCCTTCGTTGCCGAGGCGATTGATGAGATCGAGGACGAGGCGATTGCCGCCGATGTCTTGAGCCGGCTGCAGGCCTGGCTGGAGCGGCGCAGGGGCTGAGGCGTGGCCGTCACGTCAGAAATCCTGCGCACCTATCGGGCGCCGCGTCGGGTGATGCGGCGCCTTCTGACCGGATTGCATAACGACGATCGGCCGGAGGCGCGGGCGCTCGTCTTTCTGCTTCTGGGCTGCTTCATCGTGTTCCTGTCCCAGGTGCCGGGCATCATGGCCTTCGACATGCCGGCGGAGGACGCGCCACCGCTGGAGGCCCGCGTGGGGATCACGTTTTTCGCCTGGCTGTTCGTCTGGCCGCTCCTGTTCTACCTGCTTGCCGCCGTCGCCCACCTGGTCGCTCGTCCTTTGGGCGGGCAGGGAACCTTTGCCGACGCGCGCGTCGCACTGTTCTGGACGGTTCTGGCCGTGTCGCCCCTGATGCTGGTGCGAGCTGTGGTTCAGGCCGCGGCTGGGCATGGGGGAGCGACCCTCATTCTGGATCTTGGTGTTGCCCTTGCCTTCTGCGTGCTGTGGGGCCTATCGCTGGTGGAGGCCGAAACAGCGGCCGCAGGCAAGTGAAAAGACCGATGAGCGATACGTTTCCCACACTGTTCAGCCTCGTTCAGGCCACGCTGCGCGACCCGCGCGCGGCGGCACGCCATATCCTCGCGCTGCAGTTGCCCGAGCGCATCTTGTGGGAGGGGCTGGCGCTCGGTGTGCTGCTGACGGTTATCCTGCTGGAAGGCATGGTTCTCATGGCCACGCAGGATGCAACGGACCCGACGACCCAGATGCTCGGGGAGGTCTACGGTCAGCCGTTCCTTGTGACCCTCGGGCAGGCGATCAATAGCGCCATCATGGTTTTCGCCGTCTTCCATGTGGGCCGGATCTTCGGTGGTACGGGTGACCGCGCCGGCGCCATCGCGCTCGTCGCCTGGCACCAGATGGTCATGCTGATCGCGGGTATTGGCGCCGTTGTGATCGGGGCGGTCGTTCCCGCCGTCATGCCGGTGCTGCTGATCGGCTTGATCGGCTTCTATTTCTACCTGCTGACGCAGTTCGTCTGCGCCCTGCATGGGTTCGACAGCGGCGTACCCGTGTTCGGGATGATTATCCTGACGATGATCGGGATCTACCTGCTGATATCCGTCGTGACCGGGCTGCTGGCTGCGATCTTTCTTGGAGCCCCTCCGAATGTATGACGTCCACGCAATCCGTCGCGATTTCCCGATCCTCTCCCGCGAGATCAACGGCAAGCCCCTGGTCTACCTCGACAACGGCGCCTCCGCGCAGAAACCGCAAGTGGTCATCGATGCCGTGACGCGGGCGTATTCGGAGGAATACGCCAACGTACACCGTGGCCTGCACACGCTGTCCAACATCGCCACGGAGAAATACGAGGGCGTCCGGAACACTATCGCGCGCTTTCTGGGCGTGGCGGACGAGCGTGAGATCGTCATGACGTCCGGGAGCACCGAGGGGATCAACCTTGTCGCCTATGCCTGGGCCGCGCCACGCTTCGAGCCGGGGGACGAGATCGTGCTGTCGGTGATGGAGCACCACGCCAATATCGTGCCTTGGCATTTCCTGCGGGAGCGGCAGGGTGTCGTGCTGAAATGGGTCGACGTGGACGTCAACGGAGATCTCGACCCGGAAGCGGTGATCGCCGCCATCGGACCGAAAACCAAGCTGGTGGCTCTCACGCACATGTCGAACGTGCTGGGCACAGTTGTGGACATGAAGACCGTGGTTGCGGGCGCGCACGACAAGGGCGTGCCTGTTCTGGTGGACGGCAGCCAGGCGGTGGTGCACGCGCCTGCGGACCTGGATGCGATCGGGGCGGACTTCTACGCGATAACCGGCCACAAGCTCTACGGCCCGTCCGGCTCAGGGGCGCTCCACATCCGCAAGGAGCGCATGGAGGAGATGCGCCCCTTCTTCGGCGGGGGCGATATGATCCGGGAGGTTCACAAGGACCAGGTGACCTATGCCGACCCGCCAATGAAGTTCGAGGCCGGAACTCCGGCGATCGTGCAGCAGATCGGCCTCGGGGTGGCGCTGGAGTACCTGATGGAACTGGGCATGGAGAACGTCGCCGCCTATGAACGTGGTCTGCGGGACTATGCACGTGACCGGCTGGAGGGGATCAACTGGCTGAACCTGCAGGGTCGCTCAGCGGGCAAGGGGGCAATCTTTTCCTTTACGCTGGAGGGCGGGGCGCACCCGCACGACATTTCGACCGTGCTCGACAAAAAGGGCGTGGCCGTGCGCGCCGGCCATCACTGCGCCGGTCCTCTCATGGACCACCTCGGTCTTACGGCGACCTGCCGGGCTTCGTTCGGCCTCTACAACACGGCGGAGGAAGTCGACGTGCTGGTCGATGCGCTGGAACTGTGCCATGAGCTCTTCGCCTGACCGTCCGGTCAGAGGAAAAACACCAGGCACAGAATGATGATCGTGGACGCGATCAGGAGCGGGAAGCCCCAGAGCGTTACGTGCCAATCGACCGCCGCGGCGCGTTTCTCCCGGTCGGCAACCGCGAGGCGGCGCAACGCGACGTTGTAGGCCACGGATGCAACCGAGACGGCGAACATCGCAAGCATCAGCGAATCCAGGAAGGTCAGGTATCCCAGGCGGGGCAGATCCCCCGAAATCGCGAAGTTGTAGGCTATGAAGGCCAGCAGGTTGCCGGCTGCGACGTCAATTCGGCGCCTGTATTCCTCGAGAAACAGGTTCGCCCAGGTGACCGTCAGGAGCAGAAGGAGCGGCACGAAAATCCGGGCCCAGTAGTAGAGAAGGTGGCGGTGGGCCGAGAATCCCAACGAAAAACGGGACGAGTCGAAGCCGGAAATTCCCTCCACCTCATCGACTTCGGTCCACGTGTCACTGACGACCCACTCCTCCTCGCCGAGTGTATCGCCCACGCCGTTGGCATCGGCCATTGGGACGAAGCGTATGAATTCACTGGGTAGATTAGCGAGAATCCTGAGGTAAAAGGCTTGGCGATCGAAGGGAAAGTGCCTGAAATCGAAATCGGGCGCTTGCAGCGTTACGATGACTTCCTGCGCAAGAAGGGCTGATCCGTCGGCCGCCCATGTGACGTAAAACGCCTTGTCGAAGCTTCGCGTCTGCTGGTTCTCGATGCTGAAGGCCGGCACCCCGATGCCGTTCTCCCGGGCGTACCGAAGAAAGCTGTCGGCCGTCATGGTGCGGAAGGGACTCTGCCCGTCCGGTGGATCGAACGAAAGCGCGTCGTCCTGCCACCGCATCCGAATTCGAGCGACCACCCCGAAATTCTCCGACTTCTGATCGACGCCGGTTATCTGCGTAATGCGAACGCCCACCGCCACATCCAGCGGTTCATCTGGAGCCGCCCGGTTGATCAACTGCTGGCGAAAGCCATTATTTTGCGCGAGCGTCGCGTCTGCCATGGCCGTCAAGCCCATTGCAGACAGGGCCAGACAGAGCAGCAAGTGCTTCAATTTAAACACGGTCCACGCCCTCAGGCAGTCCACGATGTGCAAGCGTAGCGCGTGATGCATCTTCAAGCTATCCGAATGAAGCTTGATGTTGCAGGCCTTCGCACGAACGGCTATACGCCTGCAGCACGCACCCGTAGCTCAGCTGGATAGAGCGCTGCCCTCCGAAGGCAGAGGTCACAGGTTCGAATCCTGTCGGGTGCGCCATCTCACGGTTGTTGCTGCGAAAAGAGCCTAATGCCTTGAACGGTAAGGCTAAATTAAATGTTCGAAATCCCTTGTTTCGGCAATAGGGCAAAGGCTCTAGGGTCAGGACTCATAGCCAAAAGATGACGGTTGCTGCGAGCACGATAGCGGAGAGGAAGACCTTCGGGCATCTGTCATATCGGGTTGCGACGCGCCGCCAGTCCTTGAGCCTGCCGAACATGATCTCGATCCGCTTGCGTCGCTTATATCGGCGCTTGTCGTATTTGACGGTGGCCTCGCGCTGGTTCCGACCCGGAATGCAGGCGCGTATCCCCTTGTCCTTCAATGCGCCTCTGAACCAATCGGCGTCGTAGCCTCGGTCTCCAAGCAGCCAGTCCACGTCCGGCAGATTGCCCGGCCGAGCCCGCGCGCCGATGTAATCGCTGACCTGTCCGGCGGTGACAAAGAGGTTCAGCGGCTGTCGCAGATAGCGTGCATATTGGTATTCATGCCGCCCTTGGTCCAGCCAATCAGACGGCCGCGCCCCCTTTTTCGCGGCCAAGCTGGTCGCGGTCCGGTGTGCCTTCAGATAGGTCGCATCACTCAGGACCGTCTTCTCCTCGCCGTGCTCGGCGGCCAGGCCAGCCATGATCAGCGCGAAGAAACCCTTGTCGCTCCACCGCTTCCGACGGGTGTAGAGTGTCTTGTGCGGGTCATATTTCGAAGGCGCATCACGGCCAACGCAACCCATTGCGACCTATAAAGATAATCCCACTCAGCACACGTCGGTCATCGACGCGCGGCTTGCCTTGGCACTTCGGGGAGTAAGGCTCCAGACGCGCCATCGGCGCGTCCGGGATCAGGAACCTGAAACCGTAACCGAGGGCCGCATCCGGGTCCGGCACATTGTTCTATCTTCAACCAAACAAGCACCGGTTCGTAGTTGGAGGTCACGTCCGTCAATGTGGTGGAAATAGTGAGATGGCCTGAGGTCATGATCAGGCGGCCGAGGTTGTTAGGCTGAGAAGAGGATCGGTGTCGGCGGCGTCGATCTGCGCAAAGGCCTCGACCTGCATGTAGCGGTGCTGTGTCTGCCATTCGTCGTTCTGCTCGAACAGGACGGCGCCGATCAGGCGGGTGATGGACTCCTCGTTGGGGAAGATGCCGACGACGTCAGCGCGGCGCTTCACCTCCTTGTTCAGGCGCTCGATGGGGTTGGTGCTGTGCAACTTGGCGCGGTGCTGCGCCGGGAACGCCATGAAGGCCAGCACGTCGTGCTCGGCCTCGTCCATGAGTGCCGAGAGCTTTGGCCAGCGGGCGCGCAGCTGATCGGCGACGTGGCGCCAGGTCTGACCGGCACTTTCGCGGTCGGGCTGGTTGAAGGCCTGGCGGATCGCCGCGGCCACCATCGTGTGCTGTCCGCGCTGAACATCGGCCAGGGCATTGCGCATCCAGTGCACGCGGCAGCGCTGCCAGATCGCATCGAACACGCGCTTGATAGCCGCCTTCAGGCCGGTATGGGTGTCCGAGATCACCAGCTTGATCCCGTCCAGCCCGCGTGCCTTGAGGCCACGCAGGAACTCCGTCCAGAAGGTCTCGGCCTCCGAAGGGCCGGTGCCCAGGCCGATGATCTCGCGCCGGCCGTCGGTGTTGACCGCCACGGCGATTATTGCGGCGACCGAGACGATCCGGCCGCCCTGGCGCACCTTCAGGTAGGTGGCGTCGAGCCAGAGGTAGGGCCAATCGCCGGCAAGCGGCCGGTGCAGGAATTCGCCGACCCGCTCGTCGATGTCCTTGCAGAGCTTCGACACCGTGCTTTTGGAAATTCCCGAAAGCCCCATCGCCTGCACCAGCTCGTCCACCCGACGGGTCGAGACGCCGTCGATCCAGGCCTCCTGGATCACCGCCACCAAGGCTTTTTCGGACGTTCTGCGCGGCTCCAGAAAACCCGGGAAGTAGGACCCCTGCCGCAGCTTCGGGATCCGCAGGTTCAGCGTGCCGAGGCGGGTATCGAGGCTGCGGTCACGATAGCCGTTCCGGTAGGTCGTGCGGGCATCGGCGCGTTTATGGCGGCCGGCGCCGATCAGACCTTCGACATCGGCCTTCCATGATCAGCTGCAACACAGCCTCAGCGACGGCCCGGAGAAAATCGCCGTCATCGTGCTTCTCAAGCAGCTCGGCAAGGGACATGGTGGTCTTGGTCATCGTGGGTTCCTTCGGTGACGGGTTGAAGTCGGCAAACTCCACCCCGACCGTACACCTTGATGGCCACCCCGCTTTCACCGACAAGCGGCGCCGAAATTCCACCACCTCCTCGGACACTAATTAGTTGGATGAATTTTTGAGTTCGAGTCCGTTTTTCGCTTGCGCACCTCCGGAACCAAGCCTAGATAAGCATCTCCTAACGCGGGGTGGAGCAGCCCGGTAGCTCGTCAGGCTCATAACCTGAAGGTCGTAGGTTCAAATCCTACCCCCGCAACCAAAAATACAATGAAAAACAGACGCTTACGACGGCGCCCGCAAAGGCGCTCGTAAGCTGTTTTTTCTTGCTCACCACTTGCTCACCAAAACGCCTGTTCTCCAGACGTGCTCTCATTTGCCGGTCATAGCGGTGTTCGCTGACTCTCGATGAACTCGTGTTTTGCGGCGCCGACCGTCACCCCTACGAACGCTATCTCGACCTAAACGGCGTCGAGCACCGTCGGACGAAGGTGAAAACGCCAAAGACGAACGGTTTCGTCGAACGTTTCGACGGCACCGTCGTCGACGAGTTCTTTCGGGTGAAGATGCACGAGTCCCTCTAGAGACGGTCAAAGCGCTTCAGGCCGATCTCGACACGTGGCTGCTCCACTACAAGACCGAGAGCCTGCATCTCGGCTATCGCAACCAGGAGCGCCGCTCCAGCAGAACCGTCATGTCATTCGTTGACCAAGAAGGTTAGGTCGTCCCCCTTAGGTCTTGACCCGCGCAACCGGTATTCGGGGTGACGAAAGACTTTGGAGTACAGAAAAAACCCATTGGAGCAGTTACTTGGGTCTGTACTCAAAAAAGTCCCCCATATAAAACAATCCGAAGACTGCAAGAGACAGCCCGACATAAAGAGGCGCTGTGCTGGTTAGGCTGAGAAGCCCGCCATCAAGGAGCAAGTCGCCAACATAAGGAGCGGCGATTGCAGTGGTCGTGGCCAAACCGAATTTCCCATATCGAGTGCGCACGGGTGCCATACTTTTGATGGAATATGCCGTTTCGGAAGCCCGGCGATATACCATTGGCTTGGCAGAATGCAATTTTCCCAAATGCACAAGCTCGTCGCCACGAACTCGTTCTTGCGACGCCTCTTTTGAGTTGGCGTGACTATAAAGCGACGATCCGATTGCCTCGCCGTAGATTTCCTTGAGATTGTCTATTGCTCTCGAAGGATTAGTCTGGGGCGGCTCTAGCGATGGGCTACGCAGTGTGTACAATGCCATCGTGCAGAACGCCTCGTCGGCGGCAATTCGTTCCTCCTTGGGGCTACTGTTAAATACCCTCATGAACATTTTTCCATCCCAGTTGGGATCCACCGTTGTGGCGTTGATAAACAGACCGCGAAGGGCAAGAGATCCGCGTGCATGAATTGATCCCATCAGATGCCTAGAGAGCCAAACCCGTTCTTTTGTCACGATAATGCTGGTGGATTGTGGAGGGAAAACGAAGCTCCCACTTTCTCCATTGTTTACATGGATCGGAGGGTTAAGGTCTTCGTCCGGACTCTTTGTCCGGTTTGGCAGTATGATCTGATGTCCAATCCGAAGATCGTAGCCAAGCGGCGTAAAAAGGTTCGGTTCGCAAGGATGAATTACAAACTGCCGACCATGTAGCGCAAAGAGATCGCGTTGACCGAGTGCTGACATCTATGCCTCCACCGTCGGATTGAAAAACGAAGATGAGATCTTCCTGATGAGTTCCAAGCTGTCGTTCAGCCTTGTGTGGCGATTGAAAATCGTGACGTACCCGTTTTCTCCCTGAACGCTATTGCTTAGCTGGGTGTATTTTTCTAGGTCGGCCTTGGCCCCCTCCACTCGTTCCTTTCTCCCTGCTGCTTCCAGTTGCGCCACCAATTGATCGAGGGACTCTGGCAGGAGTATGAACTTTAGAGTATTGTACGCGCTATATTTAGCAATCTCGCCCACAGCTAAGTCTAGGCACCACCTGTCGGACGATCTTGCCGAAATGGCGTCTAGGATCGATCTCCGATCTTCACCATACATTTCGCCGAACAGGTGCTTCACTGTGAACATTCGCTCGTCCAAAGCCATTCGAGCAAACACTTCCGGTGACACGGAGACTTTGTCATCGTTTTCGCGAGCTGGCCGCGTGGTGTAAGTCTGCACAATCCGCCAGCCAAAACGGTCCCTGAGGCTATGCATCAGGGTTGTTTTTCCACAACCACTTGGTCCAACGAAAAAATGCAGCATAATAGATTACTCAGAGATCATGTCCTTCGACGTCTCTCTTCCCATTGTAGTGAGCTACTAGGTCAGGCCGGTTTTCGACCACCACGCTTTTTCTGTCCACAACCGCTATTCCAGCGTCTTGAAGCTGCTTTCGCTTGTCATGGCTATTGGACAGGAGCTCGACGCTCTTGACGCCAAGTTCTTTCAGGATGAAGGCGGCTGACAGATAAGACCGGGAATCGGCGGGATAGCCCATCATCTGATAGGCGGTGGCGGAGTAGGAAACTTCGCCAGCAACGGATTTGTAGTGAAGAGTGGCTAGGATTCCATTGTCTTTCGCTTGCTGATTGAGAACAATGATGATGCCTATTCCGCGTTTCGCGATTTCGTCCTGTGTGATCTCCAATTGATCACGGCAGTCACATTCCGTCGATGAGAAATAGTGGGCGGTGATGCACGAAGAGTGAACACGAACAGGAACGTTTTCCGCGCCCTCAATGTCTCCAAGATGGATCGAGTAGACTTCGGAGTGGCCATCATACCAACCGCAAAAGCGGAAACTGCCCTGCTTTGCTGTCAGTGAGGTTTAGCCCAGTTTGATGATCATGACTTATCCTCTCAATGCTTCCAACGGAACGATCACAAATGTGGTCGCATCGAAGCTGCGATGGTGATGCGCTCTGGGCTTCGCGTGTGCGCAGTAGCCATGCTGGAGTGCGAGTGTGGCGGCAATGTCTTGGCAGCAGAGCATGCGGCAGGTCTCCTCGTTGTCGATGCTACATGTATCGTAAACAAACATGAGTGTAAACACTCTTGCGGGTGCACACACAGGAATGTTTACTCACGGGGAACAAAAAAGCGCTTCCCGGCACACCGCGAAGCGCTCAATTTTCGGGGTCATGCCTAGCCAACTAGGCGGCCGGCGCTTGGCTCCTGATATATCGTTTGACCATGTCTTCCATAATTTCCCGCTTGGACTTGTCCGTGGTCTCCGCGAACTTGTCGAACTGCTCCTTTATCGTCGGATCGACGCGAACCGCGAGTACCTTCTGGCGTTTGTTCGCCTCAGCTTGTGGCGGGAGGTCGGGGCGCGGCAGTTCATTTGGGCGGCGGGGGAATGCGATCTTGCGATCTTTGATTGCAACCATGACCTTGTTCTTTCCGTTCGGTTGATCTAAAGCGCGTTTGGCGTAAACACTTGTGGTTGTTTACACCCTCCGTCGGCGACCAGTCCAGTCAAAACACTGTTTCTTCGGCAAGACGTCCGGGAAAGGGCAGGTCCTACCTTGCGGATTTCCGCTCAATCAGTCAGTTTCACCCGTGTTTGCGGCCATTTGGGGGCGAGTGCGTGGCGAGGGCGGACATTCAGACGAACGATCACATTCAGGGAAAAGGGACGCAGGACGAACCGTTTGACGGTTGGGGCTACGTCGCTATCAAGACTGTGATGGACACACTTTCGTTCGAGAAGCGATCGGGGCTGCGTGCTCAGATAGTGTCGGCGTTGGAAGCGGCAGGCTTCCCGAACGCCAAAAAGCTCTCTGCGCCCGACCTAGCTGAAGTTTTGGGTTCGGTGATCAGGCTTCGTGTGGACATCAAACCCGCAAGATATCCCTTCGGGGCTGGCACCAGTTTCTTGATGGTGAAGCTCAGGGAAAAGGGTATGCCAGCATACAAATCGTTCCAGAAAGCTCTGCAGGATGTGCCCGGTGTTATCGAGTGGGACCATATTCCCGGTCGAAACGCAGACTATCTGATTCGCGTGGTAGGGAAGGTTGGCGATCCCCAGATGCATCACATTAGTGCGTGCATTGGCAAGATGAGCAACGTTCAGGATGTGTATGCCCCTCCCGAACTGACGGTTGCCAAGTCTGGTGTCGTCGACAATTTCGTACCGGAAGACTTCCTGAAATTCGACCTTTCGAACCATCCAAATCCGCCGCGTCTGCACCCTTGGCTGGATAAAGCTGATCTCGACGAGGCACAACTTTCTTTGTTCTCAAAGTGATGCAGCCTGCAACGAGTGGTGAAAGCGCCGAACAACTAGGCGTATCAATGAGCTCTATGGCTTGAGTTAGGGTTCTGAAGGGGGGCGTCTTCCCGCACGTCTAAGGTCGTGCACCCGAGGATGTGCCCCGCCTTCAAAGCCAGAGACCGTGGCCAGATTGTCATCAAGCTCGGCAATTTCCCTACAAGAGTCAGGCGACTCTAGGGCAATCAAATCGCCGGAACCGCCAACAACGCCATCTGAAGGAAATTGCCATCCGTAGTCATCCCGACTGCATGGCCCGTGCTTGCGCTCCGGAACTCGGCATCGGCCGCACCCGATCCGAAGGTATACCCGTAGTTCGTCCACTCGGTTCTTTCAGCGAGACCGCTCCAGTCGATGTTCTGGCTTGCCGGGTTGACGGAGGCGCCGATGGCGAGCACGGCACCGGCCGCGGGAGCGTCGATGGAGGCCGCGGTGCCATTGACGATCACGGAAACCGCTCCGGACGTATCGGCCCCCTCGAGCGTCCAGGTGTGGATGCCGAGACGCGAGGCGACAGCGGAACAGGTCACGACGAATTCGACAGACCCGGCAGGAACACCTTCGGCAATGGCAAACCGCACCTGCGAGTTGCTGTTGTCGAGGTAGTCGAACAAGGTCGCCGAAACGCCGCCCACAGTCACGCTGGTGGCAATTTCGCCGCCATTTCCGAACCGGCCCACGACACCGACCGCGACCGTGCCGCCGGCCCCGACATCGACCATGAAGGTATATTCGGACAGATCGACGGTGGAGGCGGCGAAGCCGGTCGACAGGATCGAAACCGTCGTCGGGATCTCCGTGTGCGCCTTCGCCGCCGCGACGGCCGCGAAATACCGGCTTCCGAGAACACGCAGCGAGGCCGCGTCGAAGTGCAGATCATCCCCGCCATCCGTCAGATCGGCCGCGGCGACGAAGGCAGAATGGGGCGCCAGTGCCTGAATGCCGGAGAGAACACCGCGCACCGTGTCCTGGAAAGCGTAGCCTGTTGGCGAGAGGTCGGGAACCATGTCTCCCACGATGAAGGGCGTGGTCTCATTCGCGGCGGAGATCTCACTGCGCAGCCCTTCGATCAGCGCCAGCAGTTCGGTGGCGTAGGCATTGGCCGCAGTCTCGGACGTGCTGTCGCTCTCGCCCTGATGCCAGAGGATACCGCCAAGCCGGAACTCCGGATGTTCCGCAAAGAGCGTGTTGGCCCGGCTGACGAGACTGGCGTAGAGGCTCTCGCCCACGCCCCAATGGCCTGTCGTAAATCCGGTTCCGCCATCCGCCGCCGGAAGCAGGACGAGCTGCCGCGCGGGATGCGCCGCCGCGTAGTCGATGGCGAACTGCAGCGCGAGGCCCATGTCGCCGGCCTGCTCGTCGTGATGATCGAGCGGCGATGTGGCTGGGATGAGCGCCCCGGTCATGTCGTATTGCAGCACCCCCTCGGGATAGCCCGCTCCGCCGTCGAAAGCCGGGCGTCCGACCATGTTGCTCTGCCCCGCCAGGATGAACACTTCCGTGACAGGCGTCCTGTTGCCCCGCGTCCGTCCGCCGGCCTGGTAGGGGAGAAACGGAAACACCCCAGCGCTCATGCAACAGGTTCCCGAGCGATAATAGACCGTTGCCTCGGCCGGGAACGGCCATGCCTGGCCCTTTTCCACCCGGACGCCGCGATCCTCCGCCCCGGTGGCCTCGGTCGAGAGATAGGCCGCGCCGCTGCGAACCTGCCAGCCTTCGGCCGCGACCAGGGTCGTGGAACTCCATTCCGGGGTGCAATTGATCATCGTCATCAGGTGGTCCTTTCGGTTTCACGGTCGTTCCGGTTTTGCGCAGCCGACAGGCGCCGCCGGATTGCCTCGAGCGCGGCGACATCGTCTGCGTATGAGGCGCGGTATCTGCCGCCCTTGCGGTCACGCAGGCGCTTGTAGAAGGCGATCCAGCGAGGGAGATCGGTGACCGGAAATCGGCCCTGCCAGTTGTCGCTCTCATGGATCACGGTCGAACCGTCCGCCGACAGGCGCGCGAAGGTCATGCGCCCAGCTCCGCCAGTTCCCGCCGCACATGGTCGATCCGGGCGCCGATCCACTCCATCGCGTTGACCGCCATGGAGTTGCCCAGCGCCTTGTAGCGCGGCCCGTCCGGCGTCGCGTTGCGGCCCCGGTAGGGCACATCCGTCCAGCCATCTGAAAAGCCCTGCAGGCGTTCGCATTCGAGCGGTGTGAGACGACGGACGGCCCAGCGCGTCCCGCCGCCCGCGTGGTGCGACGGCGCCAGCGCGACCATGTTGTAGCATTCGTCGCCGGCAGGGCCGCCCGAACCCTTTGCCCATTTGCTGCTTACGGTTCCGGAGATGCGACCGCTGTCAGGGCCTCCGCCCACAAGACCGGGAGTTTCCTTCCCCGCGAGCCTGCGCGGCGGAGGATCCCCGCGCAGGCTCGCGCCGTCAAAAAGAACCGCTCCGGCAGGTCGCCAGTCTCCAGAATATCCGACAACGAACAGACGACGGCGTCGCTGCGGGACAGCGAAGGGGAGACCGCATGTTCGCACGTACTGAGCGTCCAGCACTCGCCAGGCGAACCCATACCCGAGTTTCGCCAGCGCCCCGAGGAAGGCACCAAAGTCCCGTCCGCGTCCGCTGGACAGGACGCCGGGCACGTTTTCCCAGACCAGCCACTCGGGCCGATAGCGTGCAGCAATGGCAAGATAGACAAGGGCCAGGTTGCCGCGCGGATCGTCCAGGCCCTTGCGGAGTCCGGCGACGCTGAAGCTCTGACAGGGGGTTCCTCCGACCAGAAGGTCAATTGCTGCATCCGGCCACTCCCTGAAGGCGGTCATGTCCCCGAAATTCGGAATGCGGCCCGCCTCGGGAACGGTGGTCATGCCCTTGATGGCGTTCGCACGGGTGCGGCTGTCCTTCAGCGACAGACCAGCCGCTGTTGGCGATGGCATGTGGAGCGGCCGTCCCGCGCCCAATCGGTGGGACAGGACGTGGCAGGGAAACGGGTCGATCTCCGACACCGCGACTGCGCGCCACCCGAACGGCTCCCAGGCGACGGACGCCGCCTCGATACCGCTGCAGACGGAAAGGAATCTGACTGGCTCGAACATGCGCGCAGGCTGCAGATCCGGCAGGGGTGGCGCATGGCAATGGCCTCTGAAATCTGTGCCACCCGTGGCAAATCAACGGGTTGGCATATGCGCGGCAGAGTGAATCCTGAGAATCCGGCAAACTGAAATCTGCCTGCCCCGACGCCGGCCGTGGTTGTCAGCCCACTTTCGCGCCCCAGAACGATGTGCGATCGGCCGCGAAATACCCATCCGCGGCCCGGAAATACCCCTGCAGCTCGACGGTATCTCCGGCGCCCAGCGCCACCATGGTCTGAAGCCAGAGAGCCGTGGCCTCGGAAACATGCGCACCGGAGATCTCACCGAAGGAGCCCCTGATATCGGTCGAGCCGTTCAGCACCAGCCGGCCGCGCATCCGGGAGGATGTGCTGCCGTTGGTCTTGAAGGTCAGCGTGGCACCGAAGAGATACGTCCCATCCGCCGGCGCGACGAAGTAATTGTTGGCCGCGTCGAAGGCGCTCTGGTCGTTGTAGTCGGTGTTGTTGATCGCAATCTTCGTCCAAGAATCGACGCCGACATAGTTGTCGTAGTTGGTGTAGCCCTTGAAGCGGGGGAGGCGCGGCTGCTCGACGATGCCGGTCAGCCGGTCCACGGTGAGGGCGTCGAAGAAGGTGCTGCCATCGTCGGAGACCGCAAGGCGGAAATCATCGGAGCCAAACAGGCCCAGAAGCGCCTTCGTCACGTAGCCCGTCTGCAGCGTGAGCCCGAGATCGTCCGCCGCTGCCTCCTTGTTCATGGTGTAGGTGAGATCACCGGTCCCGCCCTCGGCCGCGCCCAGCGCCGTCCAGAGCGCCGCGTTCAGCTTGGCCGAAAACGGGTTTGCCGCATCCGCCATGGTGCCGATGCCGAGCAGCCCCATGTTCTGCAGAACGGTGGGCAGGATGCTCACCCAGGCCGCACCGTCCCAGACCAGCAGAATACCCTCGTCCTCGATCCACGCCCGCCAGCCCGGCCGCGGCGCGAGCCGGGTCCAGACGCCATCGGCGTAAAGGGTCACGCTCAGATCCCAGCCCGCCCAGTCTCCGGTGGCGCCGGCACCGACGATGTATCGATCCCCGTCTGAGGGCGATGCCGGCGGCGCGGTCAGATCCCGGTCGATCACCGCCATCTGCACGAGCCCGTCCAGCAGCCGGAGAGACTCATTCATGGTGACGTGCTTCTGTGCCTGAGAGGCCAGCAGATAGGGCAGTTGCAGGTTCGTGGTGGCATCGGACATGGGCGGAGCTTTCTAGAAATAGAGCGTTTCTGTCTTGGGCGCTCCCCGGCCTACGAGGGCGGAGAGCTGAAAGATGCGGATGGAGAGGCTGTCGCCCGGCCCGAGCGGCGCGCCCCAATCGGCGATCTGCTGCGCGGCGGTGTAGAGGACGCTGGTGGTCGTGGTGGTCAGTGTCCGAAGCACGGTTGCACCATCGAGGATCTCCACCTCGTAGGCCTCCATCTGCTCCGTCATCGGCACCTCGAGCGCGGCCCAGCTATCGGCCGAGAGCGCCCGCGACCGTTGCACCCAGCGGATGGTCAGATCGTCCGGCGTACGCGGCCTGCGCCATGGCTGTTCGACATGCGCGACAGAGAACGGCCGAAGCCCAGCGCCGGAGGGCGTGAAGGTCTTGGCGACATAGGTATCGCCGGAAACGGGATGGCTCGCGGGTCCGATGCGCCAGTTCCAGGCGATGCCCAGCTCCGCTTCCGAAACCGGCAAGGCCGCGAGACTCGCATCCAGCACCACCACCCGCGCCCCGGCCGGTGCCGGGTTGCCGATGGCATGCTCGGTCCCGCGCTGCCCGCGCAGCAGCCGCGTGAGCCGATAGCGCCCCTCCGCCAGAAGCTCGGCCGTGCCGGCTTGCAGGATCTCCCAGGCGCCCGGAGCACTCTCGACCGCAAAGGCATTCGCCCCGGCGAAGAGGGCGAGATCCGCAACAGACCCGAGCGTGCCGGAGGACAGATCCACGATCAGTTCATTGCCATGATCGAAGCGCGAAATGGGCCCGGACCACAGATCGGACACCAGAAGCCCCATCTGCGCAGCCTGCGTGACGCCAGTCAGCCATTCGAAACCATCTTCGGAGGCGGAACGCCAGACCGCGATCTCCCCCGGCCAGGGCGCGGCATATGCGGCGATGAGCGGACGATGCGCGGCGACGTCTTCGGAGATCTGCGGCAGATCGAGCAGCACCACCTCAGGCTCGCCGAATACCACCGGCACCTCCGGCGTCGACCTCCGCGGCGTGCCCGGCGCCAGCGTCCCGGTGGCGCGATCCTGGCGGATCACTTCGATGTTCCGCGCCTCGCCATCCGCTACGGAGGTCAGTCGATATTCGGTGAGCCGGTCGTCATGATCGAGCACGACCACATCCGTGGGATCGAGCGCGAGCCGGGATGGCGGAAGCCGAAAACTCGCGGTTTCCCGTCCGACCCACGCCTCCATCAGCGCGCGGCGGCAGCGCCGCTCTGCTTCCTCGGCCGGCACAGCCATGGGGAAGGACTCGCTGCTGATCCGCGAGGACTCGACCGTGATCCTCCGTGTCTCGACTACCACCGCGTCGTAATCCTCGTCGGCCCGCGTGACGCTCCACTTCAGCGCCTGCGGCAGCTCCGTCTCCTGGGCGCGGGTCAGCTCAATCGGCTCGCCGGTATCCGCGGCCACCAGATCATCGAGGGAAAGCGTCGCCACCGCGGCGCGGCCCCGCATGAAGAAGCGAATGACACCCTCGCTCTCGACAGCATCGAAGCCGAAATGCCGTCCCAGAGTTGTCAGCGCTTTGCGCGGTGCCTCGATCCCGGTGACTGCATAACCCTCGACCGCGCCCCAGAGGCCGGAGACGTCGATCTGATCTGCGGTCAGCCCGGCCCGGAGGCAGAGATCGCGCACCAGCGCGGCAAGCGACGCCGAGCCAAGCCGGCCTGTGAGCCAATGGCCGAGACGCCAGTTTTCGCCATCGCTCCAGACATCGGTCAGCTCCGGGAAGAAGGGATAGGGACGCGCATCCCAGGTCCAGGCGGCGCAGTCCGCCACCTCGACCATCCGTCCGCCGTAGACCGACGAGACCAGGTTGTTCCACGCCTCTCCCCAGAAGAGATATGTCGCCTCGAGATAGGCCCGCTGGATCGCGTCGTCGCGCCAGCCCCGCGAGAAATGCGGCAACTCGCTCTCGGAAGACTTCGGGTCGTAGAACACGTTCGGCTGGTTGGTGCCCCGGTCGATCGCCGGGCATCCGAGTTCTGTGAAGCGGATGGGTTTCGACTCCGGCACCCAGGCGGTAGCCGTCCCGGACTCGATACCGCCCGGCCGGTTGTGATGCGCGTTCGACCACCAGCTCCAGAGATCCTTGTAGCGGAAGACCCAGGGCTTGCCGGCGGCGCCATCGGTGATCGGCGTTCGGATCTGCGCCGCCCGGTCGGCCTCGGAGGCATAGAACCAGTCGAAGCCTTCGCCGCCGGCAATGTTGGATTGCAGATAGGCGCGATCGTAGATGGCCGGCCAGCCCGCCTGCGCATCCAGATGCTCGAACCCATCGCGCCAGTCGGAGAGCGGCATGTAATTGTCGATGCCGATAAAGTCGATTTCCGGATCGGCCCAGAGCGGGTCGAGGTGAAAGAACACGTCGCCCGAGCCATCGTTGGGGTGGTGACCGAAGTATTCCGACCAGTCCGCGGCGTAGCTGATCTGCGTCGAGGCTCCGAGGATGGCACGCACATCTTCTGCGAGCTGGCGGAGCGCGGTGACAGCGGGATAGCTGGCCGCACCGTCGCGGATCGTGGTCAGCCCGCGCATTTCCGAGCCGATGATGAAGGCATCGACCCCGCCCGCCGATTCGCAGAGACTGGCATAGTGCATGACCACCCGCCGGAAGCCCCAGATGCCGTCGAAGAAGGCGGAAACCTGATCCGCTGCCTCGGCGGTCTTGTCCACCGTGCCGGCATAGCCCACCGCCGGAGAACAGGTGATCCGGCCCCGCCATGGAAAGGCCGGCTGGCCCGTTCCGGCCGCGTTGTCGGAATACGGATCCGGCAGGGTATTGTCGCCGGGCACATCCATCATCAGGAAGGGATAGAAGGCGACGCGCTTGCCCCGGGCCTTCAGTTCCTGGATCGCCTGCACCACAGAGAAATCCGCCGGCGTGCCGCCATAGACCGGACGGCCCTCGTCATCTCGGCTCACGAGATGCGCGGCCTCGCGCCCTACACCGTTGACGCTCCAGGTCTCCGGCTTGGTCGATTTCGAGCTGAGTTCGACGCCCGGCCGGATTTGACAGGAACCGCAACGGAGATCATCGCCAAACCACGAGACAACCAGGCTCACGCTTTCGACATTCGGCGCCGAGGCTTCCAGCCTGTCGAGCGCCTCGACCATGTCGGGCGTTCCCGAAGATGCATTTAGGTTCTCGGCGCCATTGCTCTTGCGGATGGCCTCGCTGGAGTAAACGAACTCGCCCGAGGCCGGGATCAGCGTGATCGCCCGCACCAGCCCTTCAGCGGTGTCGGCTTCGGCCAGCGGCCGGAACACCTCGACATTGATCTGCGGAATCCGGTTGCCGAACCCCGTCAGTTCCAGATCCTCAAACACCAGATAGGCAGTGCCGCGATAGGCCGGCGTGTTGGCCGCGCCCATCTTTGCGGAAATGAACGGGTCGGCCGACTGGCTTTCGTCACCGGGATACCAGCGCCAGGTGACGCCGGAGAGATCCATCAATGCGCCATCGGCCCAGATGCGTCCCACGCCGGTGATCGGCCCCTCGCAGATCGCCAGCGCGAAGGAGGCGAAGTAGAAATATTCGGTGGTCTTCACCTTGCCCCCGCCGCCGCCGCCCTTGCCGCCACCACCCTGGGTGGTGGTTTCCTTCTTCTCGCGGAAATCCGTGGCCCAGATGATGTTTGTGCCCATCCGCAGCCGGCCCCAGACACGCGGCAGGACCGCGCCCTCGGTGGCCGACGTCACATTCAGAGTATCGAGGCGCTGCCCCTCGAAGCTCTGGCCCGGCGTGAGCGAGGAAATGATCCAGCTGTCGACATAGGAGCCGATGGTGGAACCGATGAAGCCGCCGATCGTGGCGGCGCTGACGCCGAGGATTGCGCCACCGATGCTGCCGCCAATGGCGGCGCCGGCGGCGCCAAGCACAAGAGTGGCCATGCGAAATCAGTCCATGCGAGGGAACAGGAAGGCGAAGGCGATGCGCCGCTGCCATGAAGGTGAGAGCGGCTGCTCGATGACGCCCAGCCGCTCGTAGGAATGGATGAAGGTGGAAGACCCGGTGAGGATGCCGACATGCTTCGAGATCGCCTGTGGACGCATGCGAAACAGGACCAGCGCACCGGGACCGGCCTCGGCGGGGGCGATCTCCGGCATCATGCTCCGCGCCCCCTCGGCGAGCACCTCGACCGAGCCGGTCTCGCCCCAGTCGCGGGAATAGGGCGGCATCGGGAAGGGCTCCGGCCCGACGACCTCGCGCCAGACACCGCGCGCGAGCCCGAGGCAATCGCAGCCCGCACCCTTCACGCTCGCCTGATCATGATACGGAGTGCCCAGCCAGGACCGCGAAACGGCGATGACCCGATCGGGATCGGCGCTGGTGGCTCTCGTGCATCGCGCGGCGATGCACTGCCGCCCGTCATTTCCGTTGGAAACGACGCAAGTCACAGCACGCCTCCGTCATTCGCGCCGCTTCGTCTCGCGTAGCGCAGCACGGTGTCCTGACCAGGAATGTCCGGGAAGCCGCGGAAACCGGCGATATTGGCGAACTTCGTAGAACAGGTCTCCGCACACTTGTCGCAGCCTGCGCGGATAGTGAAGGCGTCGCCTGCCGACACCGGCAGAACCGGCGCCTCGAGCAGCGTCACGGTGACAATTCCGCCATCCAGGCTGTGACCGGAGATCTCTGCCTGCCGCCCGGCATTTGCACCGGAAGACCAGGTGATCGTGCCGAAGCTGAACCAGCCCGCCGCGAAGCCGTCGAGCCCCGAAGCGGTGAAGGACCGATCGCCCGACAGGCCCGTCACCACGCCGGTGCCCCGGAAGGCAGCGGCTTCGAGATCGGCTCCGCAACGGGCATCGCCGACAACCGCGTCGCAGGTCGCCTGAAAGCTCCGACCGGAGTTCTGTCCCAGCAGATGCGCGAGCGAGCGCATCTCTGCCACGAAGGCGAGCCGGCCGCGGCGGATCTGGCCGATCGCACCGCGCCGCATCAGCGCCCGCTGGGAGGGATCGGCCCAGTTCACCCTCCAGAGCTCGACCTGCGCGTTGTCCCAGCGCCCGTCGCGGATATCCGTCTCAGAGATCCGATCCGAGGTGAGCACGCCCTCCGCATCCTGCGCATCGACCGAGAGATCAGACCCCGAACGAACCTCGGAGGCGGTGAACCCGCTCTCCGGCTCGAAGTCGGTGCCCGCAAAAGCAAGCACCCGGTCATGGTCGGTGAAGCCGAGAACCACGCCATCCGCCCGCGTGATGCGCCAGCACCACGCGAGAGTCGTGGTCCCTTCGTCGAGATGGGACTGGAGCGCAGGGACGAGCGCCTTCATCGGATCAGCCGCCCAGCCCGCGCTCGAACTTGTCGCGCAAACCGATGAGGCCCATCCCGACGAAGATCAGTGTGGCCGGTGAAGCGTCGCCTGCACCCGCGAGCCGCGAAACCAGGACCGCCAGTTCGGACATGGTCTCACCCTCGGGCAGCACGCCCGCCGCGACGCCGGTCAGCACCGCGAGAATGCCGCTCCACCAGGTGAGGGATTTGGGGAGGAAGTATCGCATGGTCAGCTCCTTTTGATCAGCGATGAAAGAAAGATGCAGAGCCGGGCGAGCCACCCGGCCGGTTCAGGTACCGGCTGCAGGAGGGCCAGCGCCTCGTTCTCGGAGAGAAGGCGCGCGGCGCGGGCAAAGCTGACCCGCCCCTTCGCGTCGACCGGCCAGACGGGAATGGTGCCCTCGGGATAGCGCCCATGCCGGAAGAGGTCCCGCTCGGCTTCCCGGCGCGGCCGGATCGCACCCGGCTTCAGCCATCCCATGAAGGCCTCCGCCGCGGCATCGCGCAGCCCGGCATTCAGCAGCTGGGTGAGGCGCGCGGAATGGATCGCGCCGGTGTTGTAGTGAAACGAGACCAACGCATCGAACTCGTGCGGCTCGACCGGCACCGCGATGGCATTGCAGACATCGCGCTCGTAGCGGGCGATATCGGCTCGGAAGGTGTCGAATGCCTTCCGGATGCCCTGATCGAGATCGGCCGGCATGCCGCGCTTCATGCTGGAAGGGTTCGGGTCGCCCGCCGCGCCGGTGTGACCGATGCCGAAGGTCCAGACGTCGCGGACATCAAGGTAAGGAGCCGGCACGATACCCTCGTGCCGGATGAGGGCGACAAGCCCCCGATCCGTCATTTTCATGGTGAGCTATCCCAGCAGTGAGAAGATGAGGATGAATGCGGCCACGGTCAGACCGACCCGCATGCGATGCGCAAAGAGATCGAAGGGCGCGCCGGAGGCGCGGCGCAGATGCCGGACGAAGGGATGGCGATCACGCATCGTGGGCGCCATCGTCAGACCCGTTTCCGCCCCGGACGCGCTCCAGCATCACCTCGATGAAAGCGGGACCGAAGACGCCGACCAGATAGGCGGCGGAACCGGCCGCGCCGCCGGAAGGGATCGCCGCCGGCGGCAGACCCATCCAGCTGGTGATGACGGCCATGGAGAGGCTGCCCATGCCAGCCGCGATGATGCCGCCAAGCAGGATGTGCCGCACCGCATCCCGCAGGTGCATCTTCGTCGTCAGCGCGTTGGTCGCCCCGCCCAGCGCGCCCCAGGCCGCGAGAATGACCGCGGTCGAAGTGGCAAGATCGCGAAGGACGGTCGCAATGAATCCCGGTTCTTCATTCATCGCCGGATCTCCACGAGCGGAATGGAGGTGATGGAGCCAAGCCGTTCGATATCGAGGGAGACATCGAGTGTGTCGCTGTCGAAGCGCACGGGCACGTCGAACTCGAAGCCCGCTGTGACAAGCACGCCCGCGCCGGGCGCCGCATCGAATGTGACGAGGCCGGTAGCGGTGTCGATCGACCAGCCCGTGGCCTGTTCCGCGCCATCGAGCGCCACCCGCACCGAGCCTGAGACGGGTTTCGTGACCGGCCGTGTCCATGCCTGCGATCCCGACGTGTAGGTCTTCGCGAGCTGGAATGTGACCGCCGTCGCGTCGCCGGTCCCGAGGCCCTGATCGGTGGCGCTCGGGTTCTGCGATGGCAGGCAGGATTTGTAGTCGGCCCAGTCCTTGTAGCGGAAGCCGTAGAGCCTGCCGTTCCGCGCCTCGAAGAAGGCGACGACCGTCGCCAGATCATCGGCCCGGCGAACGCCATAGGCGACATCGTAGCGCCGCCGGGAGTTCGCCCAGCTCGCATTGCGCTCCTCGTCGCCGGAGGTCAGCTCCACGATCTGCGTCCGTCGCTCCGGCCCGCCGCGAGCGCCGCGGCTGATATTGTCGGGGAAGCGCACCTCGTGGAAACCCATCAGAGAACCCTCCTGCCCATTGCGACGGCGCGCTGGATGTCTGCGGCGACCTGTGTCCGCGATTGCCGGAAGGAAGGCGCGTCGCGCGTGGCGATATTGACCGTGACCGGCGCCATCGCCGCCTGCCGCCCGCTGCCGCTCCGGTATTCATCTGTCACGCGTTCCTGCGGATGGAGCATGGCGAGGAAACCGCCGCGACCGTCGAGACCGCCCGAGCGTGCCCCGAAGCCGGTATGACCGCCGCCTGCGAAGCTGGTCGGACGGGCCTGCGGCCGGATGCTGGTGGTGACCGCGCTGCCGAAGGCGTTGCCCAGAATGCCGGAAATTCCGTCCGCGATGGGCCCGAGGATGTACTGGCGCGCGGCCAGCTTCGCGAGGTCCGCGATCATCGACGTCACCAGGTCGGTGAAATTGACCTTGCCGGTCTTCACGAACTGACCGACTGCCTCCTCGGCCGACGCGAAGGCGCCTACCAGCCGATCGGCGATGGCATCACCGGTATTTCGCGCCTCCTTCGCATATTCCGCGAGCTTGTCGCGCAGCGACTCCCACACCGAGATGCCGATATTGCCGGTCGACACCATCTGCTCTGCCGCCGCGCGGCCCGCGCCGCCGGTCTTCTCCGCTTCCTCCGCCGTGCGCTTCAGCGCGTTCTGGACCGCCCGCTGTTTCAGCGCGTCGAAGAATTCCCCGAGCGGATTGCTCGCATCGATCTCCTCGGCTCTGGTTCGGGCGTCCTCCCATCGCCCGCTCAGCCGATCGCGCGCCGCCGCGGCTGCGCGGGCATAGCTGCCGCTTGCTTCGCTGAGCATGTCGATCGTCCCCGAGAGCGTGCCGGTCGAGAGATCGGTCCCGAAGGTCTCGTTGAGCTTCTCGGCGATCCCATCGATCGCGTTGCCCACATACCAGACCATGTCGTGCAACTTGGTCAGCACATGCGAGACAGCCCCATTGAAGGCCGCGCGGAAGAGATCGGGGATCGAGGCGACCGAGGTGCGGATCCCGAGCACAGCGAGTTGGATGCCCTTGATGATCGAATTGCTTGCATCGACCGTGCTGGTTACCACCAACTCCCAGGCCGAGGCGAACCAGGGCGCGATGGCGTCGACCACCGGCTTCAGGAGGCTCTTCAGCCCGTCCGCCGCAACCTGCCAGACCGCCAGCGCGGTATCCCCGAAACTCACCGTGACATCAGAGACCTGATTGATTTCGTGGCTCATCGCCGCGATGGCGGCAGATGCCACACCGATGACCGCGAGCAGCGGCCAGAAGCGAGTGACGACACCGCCGATCAGCTTGCCGAGATCGCGGAAGATGGCGGAGACCCCGCCATTGCCGAAACCGTAGATCTGCGCGATCTGCGTGCCCTGCTGCGCCATGACGACAAACGGGTTCATGCCGCCGGCCAGCGAGACGCCGATATCATTGACCTGGTAGAACATCTGCTGCGTCCGGAAGGCGGCGCTGCGCGAAGCGCCCGCCATTCGGGTGATCGCAGTGGTCCGTCCCTTGAGCGCGGCGATGCTGTCAAGCGAGGCGCGGCGCTCGCGAGCGATGGCGGCAGACATCTCGTCGGCCGAGATCGCCCCCTGAAGATGCGCGGCCTTCAGCTCGGAGACTGCCGAACGGTAGCGCCGGATCTCGCCATAGACCGGATTGTATTTCGCGCGGAGATCGTCGAGCGCCTGACCCTGGCGGAGGAACTCGGCCGTCGTCTGACCGATGGCAGGCGTGACGCCGGTCAGTCGGTTGATCTGGGCCACCATGGGCGTGGCGGCGGCGGCCGTGGTGTTGAGCGAGCGTGCCGCCTCTGCCGAGCGCGCCGCCAGTTGTTCCAGTTCCAGACGCGCTCGCGCCGTGGCACTGCCGACCGTATCGAGGCCGGCCCCGGCCGGTGCCGCCCCGGACCCGATACCCTCGAGCGCGGCGCGGCCCTCGGCGCCGAGCGATCGCAGCTCCGCCTTGACTTGTTGACCGCCGACCGCCGCGAGACGGACGGATACCCGTTTCTCAGCCATTCTCCCGCATCCTCTCGTTTGCCTTCAGGCAGGCGATCGCCTCGATTTCCGGCAGCAGTTCGGCCGCGGCGAGCAGATCACAGCCCAGCGCCTCGGCGAGCCGCAGCCCGGCGCCAAGATCCCAGCCGAGCACCGCATATCCGCTCATCCCCGACACCGCGCGGATCTGACCGCCCATCCGCAGCGCCAGATCCCACACCTGCGCACCCTCTATGCTTTCCGGCCGGTGCCGGTCTTGCGGGCAGGCTTCGCAGCGCGTGGGGCAGGCTCCGCAGTATTCGGCGCCCCCGCCGAAGTGCCATTCGGCAAGGGCGCGGAGCCGTTTTTTTCCTGCTCCAGACCGAGCCAGCGCGCCATGTATTCGAGCTGCCAGCCCTCGAAGATCCGGTAGTTGTCCAGAAGCGCATCGATGTGCTCGCGCGTCACGGCTGCGGGCGCGCCATCCACGCTCTCGATGCCTTCCCAGTCCGAGATCACCTGGAAGGCGACGGCCTTTGCAAAGCGCAGCGCCGCCTCGTCCTGATCGGTGGTCTCGTCGACCCCCTCGAGGATGGGATCGCGCCGCGCGGTCCCCATGATGGCGGTGGTTGCCGGTGCGGCGAGGACGCGCACGCCGGGCAGGAGTGCGATCCATTGCGGCTCCCTGTTGAGATTGAGACGGATCATGGATGACCTCACGGATTGTCGTAGGTTTCCTGATCATTGATCAGGGTTGCGGTGGCCATGCGGCCGGTGATTGTGTCGAGCGCGGCCTGCCATTCGAAGGTGGCCTGCACCCCGCCGGGCCCTTCGAGCGGCAGGCGGGCCTTTGGCAGGTAGACCGCGTGCGCCTTGAGCTCGAAGCGCCGATCCGCGTCGATCTCGTAGGCGAAACTCAGCTCGCAGGGATCGCCGGCGATGGCCTGATCGAGCAGCACCGTGTCCGCGAAGCGCACGTTGATGGAGCCGGTGAGGGCGGCCACGGAGGGATCGGCCCCGTCGATCATGCCGTCCGAGCGAATGGTCTCGATCCGGTCGAGATTGTTCGAATAGGTGATCTCGCCCGAGACGATGCTGCCGAGCTGTGACCCGTCGCGGGACACCGAGCCGTTGAAGGCGCCGAAGCGCTGCAACTCGAGCCCGGTCAGCGTGCCGGCCGAGGATGCCGCGCCGGTAATTTCTCCTCGAGCGATCACATTGACCGTCGCGGTCACGAGTCCGGAGCGCTGCATGGTCCAGCTGATCGAATTGGCAACGCAGCCGACGTTCATCGCATAGTGGGGCACATCCGCCATGCCGATCTCGATTGCCATCGAGGGTAGCGTCCAACTGCCGGACTGGAACTCGTGCGTGAAGGGTGCGACCGACCCGGTGGTGGTGGGTGCCCCGAACAGCGCCTTCAGCCAGATGCCGAGGAAGCGTAGATCGATCGGCACCGAGACATCGCCATCGGCGGTGATCGCATCCCTGACCGGTGGCAGCGGATCGCGGCCATAGCCGAGAAGCTCGGAATTGAGCAGCGGCTGTTCGCTGCCGAGGCTGGAACTGGCGAAGGGCATCCGCCAGTAGCTGTCCGCGGCCGGCGGCGTGCCGTAGACGGATTCAAAGGCGAGCGCCATTTGCGCCCGCGCGCCCTGTGCGCGTGCCATGTATCAAAGTCCTTTCGGTTTGTCAGTTCAGCGGATCGTTGGCGCCGTAGCTGAGACGGATGCCGACCGTTGCAGCCTTCAGCCCCTCGGCCCCCTCTACCGGCAGGTCGAGCGGTGCCGGCACCTCGCCCAGCACGTAGTCGCAAAGACCGCCCAGGGTGCGATCGGCGGCGATGGTGGCGCCCAGCGCCAGCTTCAGTGCATCGAAGGCCGCGTCTCGTTCTGCATCGGCGCCGGCCTCGACAATCAGATCCACCTCTGCCCGATGCTCGAACACATAGAGCGGCGGCGAGAACAGGAACTCGGGCTCGCCGGGATCGCCATCGCGCAGGATCATCATGCCGGCCGCCGGCACCCGCGCCGGAAGCCCGGCATTGCGCGCCAGCGTAACGCCTGCAGGCACGGAGGCCGCGAGCGCCGCATGCAGCGCCTGAAGCACCATCTCGGATCTGCTCGCCATCACCCGCGCTCCTTCCAGCGCGCGACGATCATTCCCGCCAGCCGGTTGCCCCATTTCTCGGCATCGCGGCCAAGATCGGTCCGCTTCGGCAGTTTGACCTGCGGCACCAGCAGAAAGGCGATGACCGTCTGCTCGCCGGTGAGAATGCCGTCCCTGCGCCGCCGGCCGCCCTTCTTCGCTAAGCGGCCCTTCCGGTTGATCCGTGCCTGATCCACGACCAGCAGGCTGGGCTTGCCCCGCCGATAGACGAAGCGCAGCGGCAGGCCGGTCTTGCGCTCGAAGCCCAGCGGCGTGATGCGCTTGTTGCCAGGACCCCGAAGCTTCGCGGTGGCGGCAGTCGGGATGGCCAGCCAGAAACCGTCACGGGAACGAATGAGCGTCCCGCGGTCATGGGCATCGATCACTTCCGGTGTGTGCCGGCCCTTCACATGGACGAGCGCGGCCGCGCTGATGCTCTCGCCTCGAGCGGGATAATTGTTCGCCCGGATGGCGCGCGGGAGCCGGTCTCCGAGACCCCCGCCGCGCAACTGCGCCCGCCAGTCCATCTTCAGACCGGACCCAGCCGCGCGGATGCCCCCGGTGACGGCACGCTCGGCCGTGAGGATTTCCTGCTCCATGCGCTCGCGAAGATCGCCCTCGATGCGGATGTCGAATCTCATGCCGCCCGCGCCTCCGCCTGCCAGATGAGCCGTTCTTGATCCCGCACCGGCTCGCCCGCGATCTCGAAGACCTCGCCCGCGACCTCGAGCGTGTCGCCTGGCGCCAGGTCTGGTACCTCCGAGAGCCGGAGATCGAACAGCACCGTGTCGACCACGAACCGCCCGCCATTGAAGGATGCGGTGTCATCGGCCGCGCGGCGCATGACCCGGATGGCAATGCCGCCGCCCGTGCCTCCCGGTCGCCACAGCGCATCCTGCGCCATATGCGGATCGGCGAAGAGCGCATCGATGACCGCGGCGAAGATGCTCATCAGGCGGCAGCGCCGTTGAGGCGCACGGCGCCAAGTGTTTCGGTCGCCCCGGATCCCACCGCCGCCGCGGCAACGCCGATCAGGGTGTTGTCGGTATCGACCGTGGTCGCCTCCGAGCCGTCCCAGTAGATCTTCGCGCCAACCGCCCAGGCCTGGGATGCGGTTTTCGGCAGCTCGTAGGTGCCCGAAAGGTTCAGGGTGCCCTCGGCGCCATTCGCGACAGCATCCGCGCAAACACCGAAGATGGCGCCCTGCAGATAGCCCGCGCCGGAAGCCAGATCGGAGCCCGAGCCGTTGGTGAAGGTCAGCGTGTGACCATGGGAGAGGAAGTTTTTCATGAGGGAGACCCCTTTTCAGAAGAGAGAAACCGGCGCCCGCCCAACAGGGAGGAAAAGGCGGGCGCCGGCCGATCACGGCCGGAGCCGGATCATTCCGGTGCTGCGCCGGCGTTCTTGTAGAGGCCGCGCCAGTCGATCGCCTTCGCCGCGAAATCGTGCCGGGCCTTGATCTCGATCCCGTCGACCTCGAAGCCCATGCGGGTCTCGGTGAAGACGCCCTCCTGACCGTCGAGATAGGCATATTCGACCGTGTCGATCCGCGACGGATCGGCGGCAAGGAACCACGGATCCTCGCCCGCATCGGGAATGAGACGCGCCTCCTCGATGACCTGCAGCCGGCCGGCGAAGGTGTTGACGTCCGAGGTGCTGACCGGGGTGGTGGCCGTGATCTGCTTGCGCGCCTCGAGCGACCTGCGTCCCGGCGGCACGATGATCTGCGAGGGCAGGATCGAGATCTTGCGCCCCTCGATACCGGTCTGTTCGGCAAAGGCGCGCCAGGCCGCCGAGAGTGCTGCCTCGTCGATGACCGAGGCGGTGCCGAGATTGCCATGATCGGCGTGGAACAGCGCCTTGCCATCACCCATGGCCGGGTTCTGCATCAGGATCGCGTAGACGATATCCGACTCGAGATCCGCGGCAGATGCCCCGAAGGCGGCAGGAATGCGGGTGAAGGCGTCGAGATCGTCGTTGATCAGCGTCTGGCGGGTGATGCCGATGATCCGGCCATAGGTCGCCAGCGCATAGACCTCCTTCGCCTCGCCCATGGTCCCGTACTGGAACTCGCCCGACTCCAGCACCTTCTCCAGATCAGGCGCGCCGCCGAGCTGGGTGCGCTGGACCGGCTTGAAATCGGTGATGGTCGCACGCCGCGCCCAGGCGCCGAAGGTGCGCGGGGTGGAAGAATAGGCGCCCCGCAGGGTCTTGTTCGCCACATTGGCGAGGATCGCCGTGAAATCCCCCGTGGCATGCAGCCCGGCCGCGCGCTGCTGGAACACCGCGCCCGCGAGCTCCATCCGTGACATGCCGCGCGTCGAGACGCCCGAGCGCTCGAGCGCGTGGCGCGACATCTCCAGCAGTGTCATGCCCCGGAACTCGCGCGCCGAGGCGGTCAGCTCGTTCCGGCCCGGATCGGGACGATGCAGCAGCGCCTCCGAGACCGCATCGCGATAGGCAGCATCGCGACTGCCATCGCCGTGCGGCTGCGCGGGCGCCGGCTCATGCACGCGGCCCTCGAGCGGATCGGCATCGGCAATGGCGTCGAGAATGGCGGTGCGCGCCTCGTCGAGCGAGACACCGCGCGAGATCAGCCCGTCCGCGACAGCGCCCTCGAGGCCATGCCGGCGGCAGAGCGCGGTGATGGTGGCAACGCGTGTGCGCTCCTCGGCACGGATCGCATCCGCGTCGATGACCAGTTCCTGCGTTTGCCCACGCGTTTCCTCGGCGGTGGCCACCGGGGCGGTACCGGTGGCCTGGGTCTGTTCCCCGGTTTGCGCGGCGCGGGTTTCATCACCGGCCGCCGCCTGGTTCCGTTCACTCATGCTCTGTCCTTTCCGATGTTCCTGCGTCTGAGCCAGCACGCAGGGTGTGAGAGATCCCGCTTGCGCCTCCGCGGCGCGGGTCTGTGCTCCATGGTCCGCGGGGATCGCCACGGCCGAGACCTCGAAGGGTTCCCAGTCGACCGCGCGCCAGTGCTCGCGCTCGCCGTCGCGTTTGGTGATCTCGTAGCGATGGACCCGGTAGCCGACGGAGACGTTGCGAACGGTCCGTTCGAGGATGCGCTGCACGATCCCGGCCGCATCCGGCGCATCCGTCAGCTGGATGGTGGCATAGCCATGCCCGCCCTCGATCCGCACCGAGCCCGGCACCACCGAGCCCAGCACATTCTCCAGCCGCCAGGCATTGTGGCTGTTGAGGAAGGGTGCACCCGCATTCATCCGCTCGAGCCGCACCGCTTCCGGGGAAACGAGCAGTTCCTCGTCGAACTCGATCCGATCGTCCCAGCCCTCCCAGCGGACACGCTGCACCGTCGCCCCGGTGGTCCAGACGATCTCGACCGTCCGCGCCTCCCGGTCGATCGAGTCCGGGCGCAGCTCCGCCGCCCGCCCGATCAGGGGCAGGTCCCGTGTTTGCCGTTCCATGCTGTCAGTCCTTCTGGTTGCCGCCGGCGGGCGGGTCCGGCTCCTCGTCGCCCGGCGCATTGGCCTGCGCGAGACCGGCCCGCGTCACCCGGCGCGGATCGCTGTCGAGCACCAGGTCCAGCTCATCGGCCAGCGCCAGAACGCTCGCCTGTTCCTGCAGGATCGAACGCGGATCGTAGCCGCGCTTGGCGATCTGCTGCGACAGCGAGGTGAAGCCCGCGCGGGTCTCCAGCAGATCTGTCTGCGCGTCCTGCCAGGGATTCACGCTCTCGAAACGCGGCGGCGCCCATTCGACCGGGATATCCGGGGAGGCAATGAGGCCCGCCGACCAGGCAGCCTCGCAGAACCACTCCCAGACACGCTCACAGAACATCGGAATGACCGTGTGCCATTGCTGCTGCTCGATCATCCGCCGGAACTCGTTGATGCCGACCCGGCTGCTGGAGAAATTGGTCTGGCTCAGATCGCCGGTCATCAGCGCATAGGGCACCCGGAAGCCCGCCGCGATGATGTGCATCTGCACCATGTTCCACTCGCGGATCCCGGCGCTGGAGGCGGGCTGGTTGAACTTGATGTCCTTGCCGCCCCGCGCATAGGCGATGAGGCCCGGCTCGAACTGCTCGATGCGATTGCCGTCCGAATCCTCGACGCTCGGCGCGATGCTCTGCTGCCCTTCGTCCTCCGCCCCGAAGACGATGCCGACCATGCAGGCCTCGGTCTTCTTCCGGACCAGCTCCGCATTCTGCCAGTCGCCCAGGTCGCGCAGGCTCAGCATGGCGGGCGCCCCCCAGGGAACCCCTCGCGACTGCACCCGCTGCCGCTCGAAGAGATGGGCCACCATGGAAGCCGGCACGCGCACCGACTCGATGTTGCGCTGAAAGACCGGCGAGCGATTGCCTGGATGGTCGGGGAACATCCAGAATGCCGCGCGCCGGCCGTTGCGGTCATACTCGATCCCCTGGGAGATCCGTCCGCCGCCCGGCCGATCCTCGAACCGCGCCGCGTCGAGATGATCGGCCTCGCGCAGCTCGATCTCGAGCGGTACCTCGCCGCCGCGCCGCCGCCGGGCCCGTTTCACCGCGAAGACCTCGCCGCCCTCGATCATCTCGCGCACCGCGAGCCCCAGAACCCCCTGAAAATCCGTGTGGCCATGCGCATCGCAGCGTTTCGCCCATCCGGACCAGAGGGCATCGATCCGCCTGTCGGTCTCCTCATCGCCGGTCATGGCGCGCGGCTCGATGCCGGGCCCCACGATATTGTTGACCAGAACCTGCACCGCCTGCGCAGCCAGCGGATTGTTCCGAACCAGCTCCCGCATCCGGTCCCGCAGCACCGGCCCGGCCGTGGCGATCTCCGCATCCGCCGCCGTGCCGGAGGCCCGCCAGCCATCCGTGCCGCGCCCGCGCGCCGCCGCCTCGTAGCCGCGGCGAAGATTGGCGATGGCCACCCGCGCCGCATAGCGCCGCGCCGCGATCCTCGGTGCGACAGAGGCAAGCCCGGCATCGAGCCAGCCCCAGCGCACCTCCGGAGCAGATCCTGTCTGGCGTTTCATCGGCCGCTCCGCCGGAAGGACGCGAAGCCCGCGACAGGCGGCGCCTTGCCCGAGGCAGCCCGCACCTCCGCCTCGATGGTGCGGATCCGCGCCAGCAACCCGGCCTGGCTGTCATACTCGACGGTCTTGCCGTCATAGCTAACCCGCGTGGTGCCCGACGCGTAGGCCTTTTTCAGAGCGTCGAGCTCCGCTTCTGTCCATGCCATCTCAGAACCACTTTCCCCTCTGCCGCGGCCCCATCCAGTCGGATGACCGCTTCCTCGTCTGTTGCCTCAGTCTGTTCGGGCGCCCCGCGGGCGGCGCCTCGTCGAGCCCGGTATTCAGCTGCGCCTCCATGTCCTGCCAGCGCGCCTCGTCCCATCGATCGACGCCCATGAGCCAGGCCGCCGCACGGGCATAGACCCGGCAGTCGAGCGCCTCGTTGCGTTCCCGCATCTGCTGCCATTCGAGCTTCTGCCCGCCGGTGCGGGTCTTCAGCGTCATCAGCTGCTCGGCGGTCAGCTGCTTGTGCCATTCGGCCGTGGTGCCCTGCGGGATATGGACAAAGCCCGCCGGCCAGTCCGCGCCCTCCGCGATCTCCTCGTCGGTGGGCGCATTGAGCCGCAGCCAGCGATAGGTCTCCGATTTGAAGACCGCACCTGCGACCTTCCAGAGTTGCACCCCGCGCCGGATCTTGCGCCCCGCTTCCGTGGTCTCGACATAGGTTGGCCCGTCGACGGGCATCGACCGGTTGAAGCCGCCGACACCCTTGATCGCGATCACCTGACCGCGCCCCATTGCCCGGCACCAGGCATAGACCGCATCGGTGGTCGCGCCATCGCCGGTGTCGATCGCCAGCCGCGCCAGCGCCATGCGTTCGCCCGAGGCCAGCGGCCAGGTCTCCGACAGAAGCCCCGTCAGATCGTCCCACAGCTCCTGCCGGGCCGGATCGCCGTCGAGGACGATGTGATCCACCAGCCAGGACTGCATCCCGCGGCCCCAGCCCCAGATATCGATCTCGATCCGGTTCCGCTGCACATCCGCGCCGGCCGTGAGCACCAGAGCCCCCTCCGGCACCATGCCGAGACGCCAGCCCTCGCGGCGTTCGTAGAGCCGCTGCCAGTCCGGCGCCTCGCCGCGCTCCTGCCAGGTCTCGCCCAGGATGGTGTTCCTGACCGTCTTCAGCGCCGCGTCATTGCCCTGCGCCTCCTCCCAGGACCGGGCGATGTCCTCCCAGGAAAGCCAGCCGAGCGGGGAATAAAGCCCCGAGATATGAAAGCCCACGACCCGTGCCTCGCGCGCCCGCTCGATCTGCTCGCGCTCGGCCGTGGGACGCCACTCGGCGCCGTTCTCCTCGTCCATCATCCAGGTCTTGTGCCGCTCCTGGATGGGAGCCTCGCAATGCTCGCAGACATAGACCGCCGTTCCCGGCCGGCCGGCCTCCCAGCGGAGCCGCTCGAACTGCAGCCATTGCGGCTCGAGGCAATGCGGGCATGGCACGAAATACCGCCGCCGGTCGCTCGCCTCGTATTCCCGCTCGATGCGGGACATTCCCGCGATGGTGGGCGTCGACGCCATGAATACCTTGCTCCGATGCCCGAAGGAGTTGGTCCGGGCCTCCGCCAGCGCCACCGGATCGCCCTCGCCATCGAGATCGCCCGGATAGGCATCGACCTCGTCGAGAAACACCCAGCGCGCCGGCATCGAGCGCAGACCGACGGCGCTGTTCGCCCCGGCGAGAATGAGCTGCCCGCCGGGAAAGCGCTTCGCCAGCACCGTGTTGCCCGAATCCCGCGCGTGGTTCGGCGAGACCAGCTCGCGCAGCGTGGGCGAATCCTCGATCAGCGGATCGATCCGCTGCTGCGAGAGCCGCTTTGCCAGATCGACGGTAGGCTGCACCGCGAGGAAGGGACCGGGTGCGGCATGCATGCAGAACCCGATCCAGTTGTTGCCCGCCTCGGTCGCGCCCACCTGGGCCGACTTGGCGAAGATGACCTTCTGCGCCGGATCGCGCGGCGAGAGCGCATCCATGATGGCGCGCATGAAAGGCGTCCGCGCCGTCCGGTAGCGCCCGGCCTCGGAGGCCGCGCGCGAAGACAGGATCCGGTGCCGGTCGGCCCATTGGGAGACCGTGAGCGGCGGATCGGGCGCGAGACCTCCCAGCCAGGCACGGCGGATATCCTCGGCACCGTCGAATGCCTCACCGGAGCTCAATCCGTATCTCCGCAAGCTCGGCCAGATGCTCGCGAATATGACGATCCAGCACCTGCTCCATCAGATGCGCCTCAACATCCAGCTCCGCCGCCATGTTGGCGGAGACACGCGGCGGCCAGTTGATCCAGGCATCCCGCTCGCGCCGCGCCAGATCGAACACCATGGTCGTGGCACGCACCCGGTCGACCAGCTCGCCTTTCATCTTCTGCAGCCGGACCTTTGCTGTCTGCGCCTTCAGAACCTCGTTCGCCATCCGTGCCCGGATGTAGGACACCTGACCGCCATCGCCCTCCGGTGCAGCTTCGCCCGCATCCCGCAGCGTATCCTGAACCGCGTCGATCGCCGCCTGCGGCACGGGCTTCTTCGCTGCAGGCTCCGGCTCTCCGGTTGGAGCGACCTCGGCGCGCTGCTTTGCCGGGTCCGTCTGCATGGCCCATTGCGCATCGGCGCGATCGGGATCGATGCTGCCGTCCGGACCCACCTCGATCCGGCCAGAGGCAATGGCATTGCGCACCGCCTTCTCCGAACCGCCCGGAAGCCCGCGCTCCTTGCGATGCGCGGCATATGCGCGGCGCGACAGTCCCACCTCAGTCCCCGATGAAGCGCATCAGTTCATCCACCGAGAAGGAGGCATCCTCGATCCGCGGCGCCTGAGCGTCCTTCCCGCCGGCCGCGGGATTCCTGCGCCGCGGCCTCGCGTTTTCCTCGGCCGGGTTCTCGAGATAGCGGTCATAGACCGCCCTGATGATCGCCCGGTTGTCCTGGCTGCGCCCGGATTCGTCCCAGAGCGCATCGAACCAGCCGGAATACAACCCGACCACCTCGCCATCAGGCGCCTCGCAATCGATATCGAACTGCTCGGTCCGCAGGTTCTTGTTCAGGTTCATCGAGGACCGCATCACCGCCGCGCCGCGTTCGCCGGTCACGATGATGATCTTCGCATGCACCGACAGGCAACGGAACGCATCCACCCCCAGCATCTCGATGAGCGGCCCGGCATATTTGGGCGATTTCTCGAAAGTGCCCCGGTCCAGCAACATCCGGATATCGGTGATCCGGCCCTGCACCCGGATGGCCCGCGTCCGTTCCACATCATAGACACCCGTGGTCCAGGTCGAGACGCGGACAGCGGCCGGGCCCAGCTCGTCCACCATATGCTCCATGGCATCGACGGCCGAGAACTGGCCAGCCGTCAGCCCGGTCACCCGCACGCCGGGGGAGAGTGGCCCGATCACTTGCGCGGCGGTGCCGGTGCGATGCACAACCCGGCGGATCCGGCCGGTGGCATAGCGCAGGGCGCGCGGGCGAGACTGTTTCATCCCGCAACCCCCATCTTCAGGAATTCGCGACCCTCCCCGATTTCCTCCCAGCGATCATCGGTCAGCACCGCCTCGACAAGGATCCGGGACGCCCGGCCGAGTGGCCCGCCGTCGACCGCGATCCCAAGCTCGTCGAGTTTCCGTCCGAGGCAGATCATCCACTCCACACCGAGCGCGATCCGGTCGACTTCTGCCACCTCGGCGCGCACGCTCTCGGTCGGTTCCCGAAGTCCGAGCCGCCGGGCGATGGCGACATCCCAGCGCTGCTGGACCGCCGGCAATTGCTCGGCGCCGATGGCGCGCTGCAGTGGCGAGACCAGATCGCCCGTCGCGAACTCGTGGTCATCGTGATGGCCGGCCCATTCCACCGCCGGCTCGGACATCCCCATGTCATCGGCCAGCAGGGCACAGAAGGTCTGGTGCTCCGCCACGGTCAGCGCGGCCGGATTGCCCGAGAAGCGGCGCATCTCCGCAAGGCGGAGGATCAGAAAGCGCGGATCCACATCCGCCGGCCGGGGATGGGCTATATCCGGCACCAGGATCGATCCGAGCAGGCAAGACACCATCATGCCGCCCTCGCGCGCGAGAATGCGATGTCCTCGAAGTTGCGGCCGTCACCCTCGAGAATGGCCTCGCCGCCGGTGAACTGCTGCCAGCGGTTGACGATTACGTCGCAGAACTTCTCGTCGAGTTCCATCAGCCGCGCCCGCCGTCCCAATTCCTGACAGGCGATGAGCGTGGAGCCGGATCCGCCGAAGGGATCGAGCACCCGGTGCCCGCGCGACGTGCTGTTGCCGAGCATGTCGGAAATCAGCCGGACCGGCTTCATGGTCGGATGCTCGCCATTCCGCGCCGGCTTGTCGAAGCGCAGGACCGAACCGTCATGGGTCTCCATCGTCAGGTTCTCGCCCGCGATGGTGACCACCTGATCGCCGATATCGACATGCACGGTGCCATCGGCCATGAGGCGCAGCGGCTCGCGGCCATCCTCGAACACCGTGGTCTTCGCGCGGCCCCCGAACCATTTATGCGCCGCGCCCGGCTTCCACCCGTATAGGATCGGCTCGTGCCGCCACTGGTAGTCCGAGCGCCCCAGCACCAGAGAGGGCTTCACCCAGACCAGGCAACCGGAGAGCTTGAACCCGGCATCCCGGAACGCGCCTCGGAAGTTGAACCCTTCGGTGTCCGCATGCGCGACATAGATCGGCCCGCCCTTCTTCATCACCGCGAAGGCGCAGCAGAAGGCATCCGTCAGGAACCGCCGGAACTCCGTGTCGCCCATGTTGTCGTTCCGGATCGACCCGGCCGTGCCCTCGTAGTTCACGTTGTAGGGCGGATCGGTCCAGCAGGCGTCGACCGGCCCGTCCGGGCAGAGCGCCTCGAGATCTCCGCGTTTCGTGCTGTCGCCGCACATCAGACGATGATCGCCGAGCAGCCAGATGTTGCCCCGCACCGAGACCGGTGTCCGGGGCGGTTCCGGCAGGAAGTCGGGATCGCCAGGCAAAACCGATGCACCGTCCTCGTCCTCGATCGGCGCACCGGCCAGAAGCTCCTCCAGTTCGGCATCCGAGAAGCCCATGAGATCGAGATCGAAGGACTCCTTCTGCAGCGCGGCCAGTTCGCGGCGCAGCAGATCCTCGTCCCAGCCCGCGTTTTCCGCGATCTTGTTGTCGGCGATGATCAGCGCCCGGCGCTGCGCGTCCGACAGATGGTCCAGCACGATGACCGGGACCTCGGACAGTTCCATCCGCTGCGCGGCCAGAAGACGTCCGTGACCGGCGATGATCTCGCCATTTCCGGCCGCGAGAATTGGGTTCGTGAACCCGAACTCGGCGATGGAGGCACAGATCTGGGCGATCTGCCACTCGGGATGCGTGCGGGCATTGCGTGCATAGGGAACGAGCCGCTCCGTCGCCATCATCTCGATCTGCAAGCCGGTGTTCCTTCCCGCCAGTTGTTCATGACCATCCCCCAGACGCACCGGAGCGCGGCAATCACGAGGACAGCCGCGCTCCGAAGACCTTCTCGACACGTATTGATGCAGGACCGGGCGCCGAGTTCCCGGTCTCGCTCGACATCTCAGCCGCTGAACAGGGCGCAATGCCGAATGGTGCGGACCCGCGGACCCAAAGTGCGGACCCTGGGTGCGGACCCAAATAAAATCCCTGTCGCTAGAGAACTTCCGGGCAAACGCCCACCGCATAGCGAGCCCGGCCGCGAAGGACCCGAGCACGGGGAGGGGATCGGGCGCCGGGGGCGTCGCATCGGCCTCCCTCCCGATCATGCCATTAATATCCCCCCAAAACCGGTGGTTTGTCGCGCCGTTTGTGACGCGCGTTGCGCCGCCCGGGCGACGGATCGGACCCGTTTGGAGCCGTCGAAAGCACGGGCTAATCCGGGGGCTCGGACGTGAATGACGGCTGGCGCGACCAAGACCGGCTATGACACACGAGGCTAGAGGACAATCGCCAACCATACAGCCACACATCATCGACGGAGTTGTCGAACATAATGCGGTGCTACCTATTTCACGCCCACAGCTTCTATGCGATGGCCGACTGGTCGCTGACCAACCTTCAACTGAAGCTCATCAAGATCGGCGCCCGCGTGGTGCGCCATGCCCGTACCATCACGTTCCAACTGGCCGAGGTCGCCGTCACCGGCCCGATGGTGCGCGCCATCCTTGCCGCGATCCGCCGAGTGCGAGCGCCATCGACATGCGCGTGGTCGACAACCCCGCCGAAACTGAACGAACATGGCTCGATAGGTCCGCCCAGAGCGCTGAAAAACGCCTCAAAAGGCCAAGAATGACCCCGCCGCATGGCATGCGGCCACCCAAGACCGCACGGCGGCGATAGGCCAAGCGCCATTTGGAGCGAAAATAGCTTGATCTGGGTGGCCTCGGCACGCAACATTTACGTTAAACGGCAGGCCACTTGGGGAATGTCGGTTTGAACGTTCGATAATTTCGTGTTTTCGGGTAGGATGGGGAAATTGATCATCGCCCGGACCAGCCGTGGGAACTGAACCTCATGCATTTGCAAGGCATGTATTTCTTCGTCGCGCTCATCCTCCTCTTTCCCTGCCTGGCGCAATCCCAGGGAGCTTGGAGTGGGGAGAATTCCGTCCTTCTGTGTGCACCAGACGTTATTTGTCATGGCGAACTTACCAACCCGACAACCGGCTGCATCTTCAAGGATCCTTCCGCCTGCAATACCGAAACTCGGACCGATGAAACGGACACGAGCGATGCATCGAGCAGTGACAATTCCGGGTCGGAAACTCCAGACGAGAACCAGTTTCGTCCGGTGGTCGCGCTTATCAACAGCACCGAAATCGTCGAATGCAGCGGAACACTGGTCGGATCCAATACTGTCCTGACGGCCGCACATTGCCTCTGTAACGATAAACACGAAGTCGCTGAAATTATCGCCGGCACAAGCGTTCCGAATTCCGACGAACATGACAGTCGCTACGACCTCTGGCGGTTTCGCGTTGAGGACCGCCTGGCCTATGATGATTTCTGCGACAAACCGGAAGAAGAACGGAGACTCTCTCCGGATGTGGGATTGCTATTCTTCGCCAATGACAAGGAGTTGCACCCACGCTTTATTCAGTCAACCAATGATCCTTCATTCCGCGGACTTGATAACCTCGTGATCGTCGGGTTCGGCGCCAGCGAGTCCAACAGCGCAGGAGGAAGGAAACGGTTCGCTCCGGCGGGCCAGGGGTTCCCCTGCACGTCGGAAGCCCAGGATAATGGCCTGCCCGGCATTCCCTCTGATGAAATGGACTGTGCACTCGGTGTGGATTTTGTTGTACCAGCCGATCCCGGCGATGACAGTCCTCGCGTCGACACATGCTATGCTGACAGCGGCGGGCCGATCCTGTCGTATGATTACCGTTTGGTCGGTGTGACCCGGCGGGCCGTAAACGTATCGGGCGAAGATCCTTGTAGCGAAGGTGGAATCTACACGGTCGTCCAAATTAACATGCCGTGGCAGGAATTCCAGGAAGATGTCCAGGAATATGTCTTTGCGTGGATCAAACAAAACATCCGTTAGATAGAAGGGGAATAGCATGCGGCGTTTGCCAGCTTTCATCTTGTCGGCCGGACTTGGGCTCCTAGCGCAAGAGGCGCTTGCATGTGATTTCCAGACAATTCTCTCCGGCCTTTGCCCGACCGAGGATGTGTCCGGTGAGATCGCATTTGCTTTCGACGCCGATCGCGGCGCCATCGATCCCGATCATACATGGAACAAGTTCGAGGAATTCCCGAAGGGCACCCCAATTGTGCTTAACGTCTGTTTCTTCCAGAGTCCCTCCGAAACCGTCTTTGACAAGGAAAGGGCCCTGTTCAAGCCGGCCGATTTCTCGCAGGCACCGAAGAAGTTCAAGGCCACTGCGGAGGATGTAGAAAAATACGCCGCCGTCTGGGAAACCGCCACATACAAGCGCAGCGATGGTGGGATAATCGGAAACCGGCTCGATCTGAACTTTCGAAACGAAGCCGGTGCCTTCCATGAGTGCCAGGACGGAGGACAGTATCACGTCCTGATAGCGTTCAACCAGGCCTACGCAAACTACACCTCGATTGGCTGGAAGGACTACGCGGATGCCTACAGCACCGGCAGGCCTCGTGCGACGATGGTACTTTCAGTGGGCGGCAGGTCAGATAAGGTCGACATGGCCGCAGTCCGGCACGAGTTTGGCCATGCGCTCGGCTTCTACCACGAGATGGTCCATGAACAATGGGCCCATTGCCCGGACCTGTTTCTCCCGGAGCTATTCATCAAAGAGAGCGACTACACCTTCGGATCTGACCTGACGCCGGAAGAGCAGGTTGAGGTAGCCAGGAGAGTCATTAGCGGCCTCGGAAAGAGATCGGGACGCGTGAAACCGACAAAGAACATGGATCTCTCGTCTATCATGACCTATCCAATTAAGGCGGAATTCTTCCGTCCCGGCCCCGGTGTCGAGCGCTGCAGCGTTGAGACCAGGATCAAGGACCTCTCCCGTGACGACAAACGCACGTTCGTCAGTTTCTACCAATAATGCACCATCGCATGCGGCAATTCGGGCAATGTCGCAACTGCTTTACGGTGCCGCGGGAGCGCGGTGACGCAGGAAGGACGACCGACATCGAGAGGGGATGTCCTCGAGGCCATCAAGGCATTCAGGGAACCTGCCCTTGAACTTGCCGAAGCCTTTGAGCCCGGGTTCGGCCCGATCGTGATCGGGTTTCGACAAGACGCCACGGAGCTGCCAGACCTCCCAGGCCGGGGTCGCATTCCGCTCTCGGGCCATGGGAAATTCGACATCATGGCGCGCTACGCCGGTGTCGGGAAAGGCCCGATGGTATCTCTGGCCACACGGAAGTAGGAAACGGGCTGCCACTGACAGAGGGTCGTTAACGCGCAAATGACGATCAATCCGCGTCGGGGGCTTTGACTGATTGGTCGCTTCCTACGATATTGAGCGAGGGTAAAACGACCAGGTCGCTGCCAGAGCGTTACAGTTTTTTCCTACGTCCTGACCGGCCACGCTGGTCTTTGCCCAGCGCGCGGGAGAGCTGGATGAGCGCGGCCGACCAGCGCCGCCAGGCCTGAGACCGACCGAGACCGACCGTGTGACAGACAGTACGCCAGCGGTGCCCGTCCGCCCGCATCCAGACAATCCGCCGATCGACGGCTGCCCGGCCCGGCTCGGGATGGTCGATGAGGCGCAACCAGTCGAGCGCCTCTTCCATACGCTGGATCTCCGCCGCATTGGGCACAACGCGCATCCGTGCCTCATGGTAGCCGTAAGCATGCCGGGCCTCTTGGATGTAGGCCGGCCAGCTCGATCCGTAGCCCGATGGTCCGCTGCCCGGCGGGTTCGGCATCCGCTTCAGCGTCAGCGCGGCCTCTTCGAAGCGCTCCTCGATCTCCGTCGGTGTCAGGTTCTTGCTCGCCATGTTCGTTCCTTTCAGCCGGCTTTGCGTTCGGGCACATGCGCCGCCTCGACGCCCAGCGCGTCGCGCGCCATCCGTAGATAGACCTGGCGCACGCGCATGATCGGCTCCGCCCGCTCGATGATGTGACCCGGTGTCGGCGCAAAGGTGTTGGGTTCCCGGCGCCATTGCTGGCATGCCGCCAGGATGACGTCCGCCGGGCAAGTCCGTAAATCCGTGATCCAGTCCTCGAGCACCGCAGCCGCCGCCTCCTCCGAGAGCGGACGGGACGGGTAGTGGTTGAGCAGCGCAGTCACCGCTTGTCGCACCTCACTCGTCGTCGCGGCTGACAACGAGGCGGACAGGGCGCGTTCGATCGCCATCATGTCGGCTCGCTCTGCTACCGGGATCGGATCGCGCACGCGCTCGTTCAGCGTCTTTCGCATCCACTCTCGCAACAGCCTCATCCCCGGCGCGTTCCCAGATCGAGGCAGCGGGTTTGCCACCGTGGGCGGATCGTTTGCGTCGAACTGGTTCTCTTTCATTTTCATTGCAATCTCCCTGCTCTGATTTGCCGGCTCCTAAAGGGGGGTAAGGGGGGTAGGTTCCAAGAGTCGTATAAGAAGACGGTTCAAGGGGTGACTGACAGTCACCAGGGTGGTGACCACCAGTCACCCTGGTTGTGTCTGGCAGGCACCCTGCAACAGGGTGACAGGCGGTCACCCCGATAGTGGCCGCGTCCAGCAGCCCCGCGAGATATTGTTCCTCCAGAACCGGGTGTTCGTCCGAGGTTCTGGGCCGACGACGGTCCTCGAAGCCCACGAGCAGGAAGGCGCTCGACTGCTGCGAACCGTTCGCGCGGCGTCGGCGCAACTGCCGGATCAGCCCACGCTGCTCGAGCGACTGGAGGCGCCGGATGACGCTGCGCTTGGAGCACCTGCAGCGCGCCGCCAGCGTCGTCTGCTTGACCCAGAGCACGCCGTATTCATCCGCATGGTTCGCCAGCGTGACCAGGATGAAAGCCTCGATCGGATCGTCCAGATCCTCGATCGCATAGGCCCAGGTGATCGCCTGCACACTCATCGCCGTGCCCCTGCAATGCGGGTCCGGAACCCGTGCTCTGCGAGCGCGCCCAGCGCTTCATCAACGGATCGGACCATCGCCCAGGCAAGGCCCTGCGCCCGCACCAAGTCTCGGAATGCTGCCTGCCGTTCCGACAGCCGACCGGTTTTCGATTTGACCTCGAGGAACAGCACCTGTCCCTCCGAGATCACGAGCAAATCGGAAAAGCCCGGATGGACGCCCATGCCGACATTGATGGCCTGCGCGCGCTGGGCGTTCGGCCCGCCCCGGATCTCGTTGGCACTGTGGTGGACGATGGCGCCGCGCGGCAGGACCGCGCGCAGCGTTCGGACAATGAGGCGCTGGATATCCGCCTCCGGATTTCCGCGACGTCCGCTGATTGCGGAGGGAGCGTCCATCCCCAGTTACCCCGTCGCTTCGACAAAGCGCCAGGTGGGGATCTGCGCCCGCATGACCGCTGAGCCGCGCAACACGGTGGAGATCCTGTTGTGGATGATCCGTTCGCCGGGCTCTACGCCGCGCCCCGCGATCAGGATGCTGCAGGGGATCACGTCGTCGTCGGACATTGCCTCGAGAAAATCGGCGAAATCCGGCAGATCGGTCTCCACCAGTTCATATTCACGATCCGGGCGTGTCCGATACTCCGGCCTGATCCATGCCTGCACGACAACTCCGTTCATTCGGAAAACTCCTGCTGGGCCACGTCTGGCGCGGCATTTGGTGGGGCGTTTCGGCCGGTGAAAAGTCGCGATGGGTTGGACGTCACCATGCTGCGCGCGCCTCCGATCTCTCGATGATGTCGGGCAGCGCGATGCTCGTCCGCAGCGCCATATGCGCCAGCATCACGACCATGAGTGCCACCGCTGCGGTTCCGAAGACCGCTCTCATTCGGTTTTCCTTGTTGGATGGGCGCGTTTGGCGGCCGCAACTTCCGGTGAACTCGTCCTTGGGCTGGATCATCTGCGGCCCTTCGCCTTCTTGTTCTCCTGCTCGCGCAACCACGCCCTCACGGACTCGACGCGGTAGAGAACCTTGCGCCCGGCCCGCACGCTGGGTGGGCCGATCCGGCGCGTGTCCCAGCGGCACAGCGTGTCGATCGAGACGGCGAGTTCCTCCGCCAGCTCCGCTCTCGTGATCCAGCCGCCTAGGAGCCCTCCGTCTCTGGGACCGGGATCGGCCCCAGTTTCATTTTCCTGCATTGCCTTAACCTCCAAATCAGTTCTGGGGCTAAGAAAGGCAGGTCGGTACGGGTGGCAGGGAGGCAAGCCGATCGAAAACCTGTGCCACCTCGAAAATCCAAAGGGATGGATTGCGTTGGGGAGGAGAAAAGCGGTGGAATCGGCAACCGGCAAAGGCGCCGTCGAGACGTGCCACCCCGGGCTCATGCGGCGAAGTGTGTCGATGATGTCGATAGATCTTGCTCAGGGGTTTTCGGTCAGTTAGCCCGCCAGTAGACGGTGGCAACACAGGGTAAGTTGTTAATAATAATGAAGACTTGCGTTGGGGCGCGCAGGTTGGGCATGGACTCTCAATGGCATTACCACCTCGGCCCTATTGGCCTCTCCACGACCTAGCGAACCGCTGGGATTGCCTCCGCTCTGACATCGTCCAGTGGGCGGTCACAGATCAAATCCAGATCAGCTCAATAGTTGGCTCTACCGCTTGCGACGGGGAGATACTGTGCGGGCTAGTCGATGTCTGCGCGGTTTCTCTTACACCGATGTTTCTGACGAACCGGGAGTATTCGACACCCTGTCGTGTTCGCAAAATCGCCGCGTCCGGCACGACCGACTGGAAACACGTCTTGGCGCCGCCCGAGGGAATCTTGATAGATGCGCAGTACTTGTTCGTAACCTCGTCCGAGGTTGCTCGTTTCGAGGAAGAATACGACGTGCTCCGTCGCTCGAACGGTTCAAGTAGCACCGGTACAAAGGGGTATGATTGGGAGGGCATGCTGTCCCATCTAGCTCTGCAGATCCATCGGCGAGCTGTGCCGAAGACGCAGGGCGATCTGGTCGCCGAGATGCAGCAGTGGTTCATCGACCGATCGCCGAATGCAGAAGCCCCCGATGAGCGTTCCATTCGCAGGCGGATCACACCGCTGTGGCAGGCCATGCACGAGCGAGCGTGACGATGTTCCTTCGCAGATCTCGCGCAACGGCAGTTATTGCATGTTGGGCCAATTTGGCCAACATTGCCGTTCGAATAGGGAAGGTCACGCCATGAAAGTCCTGAGCGCAAAAGACGCAAAGTATGGCTTCGGCCGGCTAATCGACTTGGCCCGCGCTGAGCCAGTCATGGTCGCCAAACACGGGAGGCCGGTTGTGGTGGTGATGGCGGTGGAAGAGTATGAGCGGTTGAAGAACTTCGAGATGGGCATGGTCGATAGCCGCCCAAGCGGGAGCGGGCAGAAGGAATGATGGACCAAGCATCTGCAAAGGACGTTGTCTCCCGCATCACCGACATGGAAGACAGCCTCGGCTCGCGATTACATCTCGTGACGGGTGGCTGTACCGGCGTAGCACAACCCGAAACATGTGAGGCCACGCGATGGGGATGAACAAACCTGAACGCGATCTTGAAGAGGCCCTTCTCGCGAAGCTGCAAGACCTCAAATACGAGTATTGCACTGACATCCGTGATCGAGCTGCGCTTGAAGCAAACTTCAGGGAGAAATTCGAAGCACTCAATCGGGTCAAACTCACCGACGGCGAGTTCCAACGGCTTCTCGACGAGATCGTTACCCCGGATGTCTACGAAGCCGCCCGGTCCCTAAGAAACCGGGAAGCTTTTATCCGAGACGACGGCACCCCACTCAATTACACCCTCGTCAACATCAAGGACTGGTGCAAAAACACCTTTGAGGTGGTCAATCAGCTCCGGATAAATACTGATTATAGCCATCATCGCTACGATGTGATGCTCCTGATTAATGGCGTACCTGTTGTGCAGATCGAGCTAAAGACGCTTGGGATCAGCCCTCGGCGGGCAATGGAGCAAATCGTCGAGTACAAGAACGACCCAGGTAACGGATACACCAAAACGCTCCTCTGCTTCGTCCAGCTTTTCATCGTAAGCAACCGCTCGGACACCTGGTACTTCGCCAACAACAATGTGCGCCATTTCGCCTTCGATGCCGACGAGCGGTTCCTTCCGATCTACCAATTTGCTGATGACGACAACGCAAAAGTAACGCATCTAGACGATTTCGCTGATCGGTTCCTCGCCAAGTGCACGCTCGGTCACATGATCAGCAAGTACATGGTTTTGATCGCGAGCGAGCAGAAGCTTATGATGATGCGACCCTACCAAATCTATGCCGTAAAAGCGATCGTCGATTGCATCGATCAGAACTGCGGCAATGGGTATATCTGGCACACGACCGGTTCCGGAAAGACGCTGACATCCTTCAAAGCGTCGACGCTCCTGAAGACCAACGATAGCATCCATAAATGCCTCTTCGTCGTTGATCGAAAAGACCTCGACCGCCAGACCCGTGAGGAGTTTAATCGGTTCCAAGAGAACTGCGTCGAGGAAAACACAAACACCGCAGCGCTCGTCCGCCGACTTCTGTCCGACGACTACGCGGACAAGGTCATCGTCACAACGATTCAAAAGCTTGGACTCGCGCTCGACGAGAACAGCAAGCACAACAAACAGAAAATTGCCCAGGGTCGAACAACGTTCAAGCAACGGCTCAAGCAGCTTAGCGGCAAACGAATGGTATTCATTTTCGACGAATGCCACCGGTCGCAATTCGGTGAGAACCACAAGGCTATCAAAGAGTTCTTTCCGGACTCCCAGCTCTTCGGATTTACTGGCACCCCGATCTTCGAGGACAACGCGACTGTTAAGCAAATCGAGGGAGACATTGCCACCCTTCGTACGACAAACGACCTTTTCCAGAAAGAGCTCCACGCCTACACGATCACTCACGCGATCGAGGATCGAAATGTTCTGCGCTTCCACGTCGATTACTACAAGCCCAATGACGCTGCAGCCCTCAAGCCAGGCCAGACTCTCGCCAAAAAGGCGGTGGTCCAGGCAATTCTCGACAAGCATGACTCCGCGTCGGGAGACCGGCGCTTCAACGCTCTTCTAGCGACTGCCTCGATCAATGATGCCATCGAGTACTACAATGTATTTGCAAAGCTTCAGGCCGAGCGACTGGCCGACGACTCCCAATTCGTCCCGTTAAAGATTGCCGCCGTCTTCTCGCCGCCAGCGGAGGGCAACAAGGACGTTCAGCAGATCCAGGAAGATCTTCCTCAAGAAAGGGAAGACAATCGGCACGACCCCGCGGGCAAAAAGCGTGCGCTGAAAGCCATAATCGCCGACTATAACAAGCGGTACGATACGAACCACGACATCAACCAGTTCGATCTCTACTACCAAGACGTCCAGCAGCGCATCAAAGATCAGCAGTTCCCCAATCGCGACCTGCCCCACAAAGGCGATGAAAAGATCGACATCACCATTGTCGTAGACATGCTGCTCACCGGCTTCGATGCAAAGTTCCTCAACACGCTCTATGTCGACAAGAATCTCAAGCACCACGGCTTGATCCAGGCCTTCTCCCGTACAAATCGCGTTCTCAACGCAACAAAGCCCTACGGGCACATCCTGGATTTCCGCCAGCAGCAAGACAACGTTGACGCCGCGATCACCCTCTTTTCCGGGGCACAGCCAGACCGGGCTCGCGAGATTTGGCTTGTCGACAAGGCTCCCGTTGTCATCGACCAGTTCAAACAGGCTATTGGCGACCTCGACAGGTTCATGCAGTCGCACGGCTTGGAGGCCAGGCCCGACCAGGTCAACAACCTCATGGGTGACGAAGCTCGGGCCCAATTCATTAACCGCTTCAAAGAAGTCCAACGCCTGCAAACGCAGCTTGATCAGTACACCGATCTCACCGACGAGCAGCGGGAGCAGATTGAGCAGGCCCTACCCAAAGATGATCTCCGTGCTTTCCGCGGCGTTTATCTGGAAACCGCCCAGCGCCTGAAAGAGCTGCAGGGCAGGCCCGTTGGCGATGGCGAGGCTGCCAACCCCCATGTTGACCAGCTCGACTTTGAGTTCGTCCTCTTTGCCTCAGCCATGATCGACTACGATTACATCATGAAGCTAATCGCCAAGTACTCGGCGCAGGATCCGAAGAAACTCAAGATCAGCCGCGAGCAGCTCATTGGTCTAATCCATTCGGACGCCAAATTCCTCAATGAGAGAGAGGAAATCACCGAATACGTCCGGTCGCTGACTGAAGGCGAAGGCCTTGACGAAGCCGCAATCCGCGACGGCTACGAGCGTTTCAAAGCGGCAAAGCAAAGCGACGAGATTAAAGACCTGGCTCAAACCCACGGCCTGACAACCGAGGCCCTCGCTGACTTCGTCCACACGATCCTGCAACGCATGATCTTTGACGGCGAACAACTTACCGATCTGATGGCGCCGCTCGATCTGGGCTGGCGTGAACGCCGCGAGCGTGAATTGGCGTTGATGGCCGACCTTGTGCCCGTTCTGAATAAGCGGGCTCACGGTCGGGACATCTCAGGGCTCGACGCTTATGAGCACGGTGGCGCGTGATGACAGCAAATAAGCCCGTGCGCGCCTTGCCGAAGCTCCGCTTCCCGGAGTTCGCTAGTGAACCACCTTGGGAATGCCCGGCCCTTGGCAAGCTTGCGAAGCGCGTTACAACGAGGAACTCTGACGGAGCCGAGTTGCGGGCTCTAACCAATTCCGCCGAGCATGGCGTTGTCGACCAAAAGGATTTCTTCGACAAAGTGATCGCAGTCAAAACGGATAATTACTTCGTCGTAGAGAAAGGTGACTACGTCTATAATCCGCGTGTTTCTGCCACAGCGCCAGTAGGGCCCATTTCCAAAAATCATATTGGAAGGGGCGTCATATCGCCCCTTTATACGGTGTTTCGCTTTAGGAGTGAAAATAACGACTATTTCGCTCACTACTTCCAGGCGTCCAACTGGCACGAGTATCTACGGCGCGTTTCTAATAGCGGTGCACGGCATGACCGCATGGCCATCTCCAACGATGACTTTATGAAGATGCCAGTCCCTACGCCCAAGGCAAGTGAGCAACAGAGGATCGTCGATTGTCTTGATTCTCTTGATGAACTGCTTTCGGCAGAGCGCTCAAAACTCGAAACACTGCAGCGCTACAAACAAGCACTAATGACTGTTCTTTTCCCCGCTCCTGGTGAGTCTCTACCTACACTTCGGCACCCGGAATTTCGGGATGCTGGAGATTGGAGGCCGAGTAGACTGGGAAAGTTGGTCCGGTTTCGTTCTGGAGGGACACCCTCAAAATCGAATCCCTCACTCTGGAACGGATCGATTCCATGGGTTTCCGCCAAGGACATGAAGCGCATGTATTTGGCGGATACCGAAGATCACATCACTCAAGAGGCTGTAGAAGGCGGCGCTAAGTTAGTCCCCGCCGGCACGGTACTGATGCTGACGCGTGGGATGACCCTGCGCAGCGATGTACCTATATGCATATTGCGCCGCGAAATGAGTTTCAATCAAGATGTCAAAGCTCTCCTTCCAAACGCTGAAGTACACAGACTTTTCTTGGCCTACCTGTTGCAAGCGAATAAGCAGCGTTTGCTAATCATGGTTGATATCGCTGGCCACGGAACCGGCAGGTTGAACACTGACGAGTTAGAAGACCTTGAGTTGGTCTTTCCTAAACCGGACGAACAGAAGCGAATTGCTTCGTGCCTCTCGGTGCTCGATGAAATACAGGCAACGCAACTACGAAAAGTTAATGAATTAGAAGCTCATAAGCTCGGCCTTTCGCAGAACCTCTTTCCATCTATCCAAGGTGAGAAGTCGTGAGCAATGCACCGAAGGTCTATCATTACAAGAGTTTGAAGACGCTCGCGGCCAGGTTGCGCAGCGACGTGGCGAACATCCACTGTAAGCGGTGTCTGAGCGGCACGTTGTCTGCGTCGGCGCGGACTGCGAGGTGATACCCATCTCAAGATGGGAGTGCGTTTCGCAATGGATGCTCAGACTGCGTTTCTCAGATCGCTGGGAGTTGAGATCTTCGAGAGCGGGCACCGCCGGTGGCCGGAGAAGGTGAAGGCACAGGCTGTCGCGGAGACACTTGAGCCGGGCGCGACGGTCAACGCCGTGGCGGCGCGTTACGGGATGAAGCCGAACCAGTTGTCGGCGTGGCGATGCCTGGCCAAAGAGGGCAAGCTGGTCCTGCCCGCCGCCGAGATGTCGGATGAGCCGACGGCCTTCGC
>NZ_FOLG01000010.1 GCF_900112335.1 Tropicimonas isoalkanivorans | reverse complement strand
CGGCGGCACGGCAATCATACCGATCCGAAGGAACGGTCGGGCTTGGAAAGAGGACTGCCCGGCTGCCAAGGCGCGCAACGAAACCCTGCGCGCCACGCGTCACTACGGTCGGGCATTCTGGAAGCGATGGACCGGATACCACGCCCGCAGCCGCGTGGAGGCCAAGATGCGATGCCTGAAGGCCTTCGGTGAGCGCATCGCCGCGCGGGATCCCGATCGCCAAACCGCCGAAATTCACATCCGGGTCGCCCTTATCAATCGCTTCAACGCGATCGGCACTGCCGAGGTCGTCCGCGTGGCCTGAGCCTGAACGGGAAAGGGGCACTCACGCCTCGGGCCGCCTTTCTACAACAACGCCTCGCAACCCTCTCAGTGATAGGCCCCGGTTTCCGGCCGGCCTTTCTCCCAGCGCAGGCGTTCGAACTGCAGCCATTGCATGTGGCCGCAATGCGGACAGGGCACGAAGAAGCGCCGCTGGTCGCTCGCCTCGTATTCCCGCTCGATCCGGGAGAGCCCACGGATCGTCGGTGTCGAGACCTTGAACACCTTGCGGCGATGCGCGAAGGTCGTGGTCCGGGCTTCGGTCAGAGTGATCGGATCGCCTTCCTCGTCGGCCGAGGCCGGATAGGTGTCGACCTCGTCGAGGAAAATATAGCGCGCCGGCATCGAGCGCAGGCCGGTGGACGAGTTCGCCCCCGTGAGCACCAGGATGCCGCCCGGGAATTCCTTCGACAGCATCGAGTTGCCGGCCTCGCGCGAACGCGCCGGCGTCACCCGTTCCCGCAGCACCGGGCTTTCGGCGATGAGCGGATCCAGCCTCCCGCGCGAAGCACGCTTGGCCATCTCGACCGTCGGCAGCACCGCCAGCATCGGTCCCGGCGCGTGGTGGATCACGAAGCCGGCCCAGTTGTTGCCGGCTTCCGTGGCACCGACCTGGGCGGCCTTCATGAAACTGATCCGTTGCGCCGGGTGTTTCGGCGAGAGCGCATCCATGATCTCCCGCAGATAGGGTGTGCGGTCGGTCCGGTAACGCCCGGGCTCGGCGCTGGCGCGCGACGAGAGCCAGCGGTGCCGGTCGGCCCATTCGGAGACCGTGAGATCCGGATCTGGCCGCATGCCCCGACGCCAGGACCGCAGGATGTCGTCGGCGCCGTCGAAACTCTGGTCGATCCCGGTCAGGTCATCGGGATCACCCGAGCGAGACCCGGAGCTCGGCGAGGGCGTCGAGTTGTTCCCGGACATGGACTTCTGAGAGGAGAAACAGCCGACGTCCGGGTTGTACCGGTCGCAAAGATGCCAGAGGACGATCTTGGTCGTCGGCTTGAGGGCGCGCTGAAGGATCGCCCAGTTGGTCGCATGGTGGCTCATCGTACGATCCTCCGGGACCGAGACTGCGTTGGCGGCGTCTTCACGCGCGCCGTGAATCCGTGCTCAGTCACCGCGCCCAGCACGTCGTCGACCGATCGCACCAGCGCCCAGGCGAACCCCTGATCGCGAACATCATCGCGGCTTCTTGTGCGGAAAATCCTATGCCCGACTTTGTACAATGGTCGGAGCGCTACCTTGCGGCATCCGATTTGCGGACATCGGCGCCAATCAGAGCAAGCGGATCTGCGCATGACATTTGATCGAGAGCGTGCCGCGTTCTGACTGTCTGGGCGACAAATCCGACACGCAATTCCCTTGCTGGCCGGGATCGACGTTGGTTACTTACGTCCTCGTCCCGGGTCCGATCGGTCTCCAAGATTATGTCCCCGCCGATTGCCCTGGCCGCCTCTATTGACCGACCGACATCGTCGCATGGCAAAGCGTTCGTCGCACAGGTTACACAACGGAAAGCAACGGTATCCTTTGGAGCAGGCTGGAGCGCCGCATTCGGGCATCTCCAGTGAGAAGATATGGTCAAGGTTCTTATCGTCGACGACGATCCCGATGTGCGCGACATCTTGCGCTACGAGCTCGAAGCGCAGGGCTGGGACGTGGCCGAGGCGGGCAGTGCGGCGGGGATCGGGGAGGCGCTGAAGCGGCTTCCGCCCGACCTGATCCTCCTCGACCTGCGCCTGCCGGACCAGGACGGGCTGACCGTTGCCGCGCGTCTCAGGGCGACGTCCTCGGTGCCGATCATCATGTTGACCGGACTGGGGAGTGACGTGGATCGCATCGTCGGACTGGAGGTGGGCGCCGACGATTATGTCGTCAAGCCCTTCAATCCGCGCGAACTCGTGGCCCGCATCAAGGCTGTGCTGAGACGCACCAGTGCGCCGGTGGCGGCCGAGTCTCACGCGCTGGACCATGACCGTCGCAGCTTCGCGGGGTGGATGATCGACCTCTCGGCGCGGGTGCTGAAAGATCCGGCCGGCGTGCAGGTGTCTCTGACCAATGCCGAGTTCCTGCTGCTCGAAGCCTTCGTCAATGCGCCCCATCGAGTGCTCACCCGCGACCAGTTGCTGGAGCGGACCCGGTCGGACGGCGGCGAGGTGTTCGACCGGACCATTGACGTGCTGATCCTCCGCCTCAGGCGCAAGATCGAGCCCAACCCGAAGGCGCCGACGTTGATCCGCACCGAGCGTGGGGCGGGCTACGTGCTCGACGCCGACGTCGGGCGGCTTTGAGCCTCGAGCTCGACCCGGACTGCGGTCGCCAGCACTTCTTCGGCGACCGGTTTGCGCAGCAGGTTAGGCAGATGGGCGCCCGCCTCGCCGGGAGCGCCCGAGGTATAGAGGACCGGGAGCCCTGGGCGCATCTCGCGCGCCCGCCTGGCAAGCGCGATCCCGTCGAGTCCGCCGGGCATCGCCAGATCGGTGTAGAGCAGGTCGATTTCCGGGATCTCCTCCAGCAACTCGAGCGCCGTCCGGCCGTCGCCTGCGGTCACCACCGCATAGCCACGCTGGCGCAGACGATCGGCGGTGATTTCCAGCAGCTCGGCGTCGTCGTCGACGGCGAGGATGCAGGCGTCTGCGGCCGCGTCCGGGCTGCCCCCCGCCGCCTGTCTTTGGGGCTCTGAAGCGGCGTCGTTCACAGGCAAGCGCAGGGTCACGCAGGTGCCGTCCTTGGGCCGGCTGTCGATGCTCACTGTCCCGCCCGATTGCCGCACGAAGCCGTAGACCATGCTGAGCCCCAGACCGCTGCCCTTGCCGGCGGGTTTGGTGGTGAAGAAGGGCTCGAACACCTGATCGAGCAAATCCGGCGGAATGCCCTCGCCGGTGTCGCGAACGGAAAGCTCGACATAGTCGTCGCCGGCTGCCCGGGTGGCCACGGAAATCTCTCCCTTTCCCTCCATCGCGTCCCGCGCATTGACGGCGAGGTTCATCAGCGCGTTCTCCAGTGCGCCGGGATCCACCCGTACGCCTGGAAGATGACCGCCAAGATCGGTACGTAGCGTCACCCCGGAACCAAGGCTCGCTTCCAGCAGGTCGACCATGCCGGTGACCAGCGCATCAAGGTCCACATTCTCGGGCGCCAGGCGCTGGCGTCGGGAAAAGGCGAGCAGCCGGTTGACGAGCCCGGCGGCCCGGTCGGCCGCACCGAGCGCGCGGTCGGCTCGGGCGCGCAGGGCGGGAGTGTCGGCGGTCTCGCGCGCAAGGATGTTCAGGTTCCCGATGATCACGGCGAGGATATTGTTAAAATCATGCGCGATGCCGCCGGTAAGCTGGCCTACGCTTTCCATCTTCTGAGATTGGAGCAACTGGCTTTCAGTGGCACGTTGCTCGGTCACATCCATATGGAGCGTGGCGAAGCCGCCCTGCGGGATCGGGTTGGAGCGCAGCTCCAGCACCCGCCCGTCGGGAAACCGTAACTCGTGGCGCTGCGGCTGGATCAGCCGGCGGTGCGACAGCGCATCAAGGTCGATCTGCTGGCCGTCGGGCAGAAACGCTTTCACCCCGCGCGATTCCAGATGGCGCTGGATCTCGCCGAACGTAGGAGCGTCGCGAATGTCCGCCTCCGCGAACTCATAGTGCAACAGGTACTGCGGGTTCCACCCCACCAGTCGCAACTCGCGATCGAATACCGAGAACCCGTCCTTCATGGTCTCGAACGTGGCCAGCAAAAGGTTCGAGCGTTCGGTGAGCTCCCTGTCGAGCTGCTCCATATGGACCGAGTTGTCCTTGAACACCGTGAAGGCGCGCGCAAGGTCGCCGATCTCGTCGTGCCGCTCGGCGCCGGGCACCTGCGCGTCGTGCTCGCCAGCCGCCAGCCGCGTCATCGCATCGGTGACGCCGGCAAGGTTGCGGGCGAGGGGGCGAATGACGAAAGCGTAGGAAACGGCGCCTGCCATGAGGATCACCGCCAGGCCGATCGTCGTGAACTGCGACGTCCGGGATAGGATCGTCTGGCGCAGCGCTTCGGTGACCTCCGCCATGCTCCGGCTGGCCGCGATGACGCGACTGTCTACGGCTTTCTTGAGTGCGGCCGCCTGCCGGCCGGCGTCCGCCAGCGCAGCCTCGGCAGCCGCCAGCGCGTCGAGTTCCTGACGCCGCAGCGCGAGGATGCCTGCCTCGCCGGCTTGCCCGGAGAGGGCCGCCAGGTCACGCTGGAAGCCAACGCGCAGCCCTTTCGGAAGCGAAGGCACGAGTACGCCCAGCTGCGCGAGTGTGCGGGCATGACCGGACCCGATCTCCTCCAGCGCCTCGGGCGTTTCGGCTGTCGTCGCCAACAGAAGTTCCGCCATGGCTTGGTCCGTCAGGCGTTCGGCCGCCAAGAGCGGCGCCTGGCTGCGGACGGCGGTGCGGTAGACGTCGAGGTCGGCCATCGCCCCGCCGCCGGTGATCGCCTCGACCGCGAGGATCGAGGGGCCGATCAACTGGCGTATCCGCTCCTCCGCGTTCAACATCCGGGCACGCTCGGCCTCCAACGCCTCGGCAAGGCGGCTGCGGGTGTCGAGGCTGACGCGAAGGTCGGCAAGCCGTGTGGCAAGCTCGTCGGTGAGGTTGGAGATCTGGCGGGTGTTCCACTGCGGATCGCTGCGGGCCGATTCCAGCGCCTCCGCCTGATCGGCGAAGGCCGCCAGGTCTGCTTCGATTGCCAGTTGCGCGGCGGCCAAAGCCTCAGGTGTGCCCGCTGCCATCAGGCTGGCGCCACGTTGTTGCAGCCGCTCGCCGATCCCGGCCAGACGCAGCGCAGCCGTCACCGCGGGCACGTCCTGCCCGGTCACGGCCTCGGTCGCCGCGCCGATCCGGTCCAGCGCCCTGAGCGCGGCGACGCTCGCCACCGCCATCGCCAGCGTGGAGACCATGATGACCAGCAAGAGCCGTCGCTCGATCCCCCCGAGCTTCATCGCGGGTCGCTTTCCAGGCCCATGGCCTCGCGATAGTTGCGGAGCTGGCTGGCGCGTCCGAGGCGGTCGGTGATCTGGTCCCAGGCCACCGCGGCTGCGGATAGCGCTTCGTCGGGAGGCGCCTCCCCGGCGAGGACCCTGCCGAGCTGGGCATCAAGCGCGGCCATGTAGGCAGGGTATCCTGGAAGGCGCAGATCTGGCGCGGTCTGCGGCAGCGACAGGCTCTCGCGCAGCACCGACAGGTAGGCGCTGGCTGCCTCCGGCCCCATGACGCTGGCCCAGCGGTCGGATGCCTCGAGTTGCGAGCGGCGGTAGGGGTTGAAGCCGGAGGTGCCGTCGGTGACGTCACGGTCGGTGCGGGCCGGGTCGGCCATCCAGGCGATATAGTCCCACGCCGCCCGCGGATCGTCCGCTGAGCGGGGAACGACGGCGATCCAGCCGCCGAAGGCAAGGAAGGGCACCGTTCGGACGTCGGGCAAAGCCTCCCATGCTTTGGCCTCTGGGTTCCAGACATCGCGGCTTCCTGGCAGGACGAAGAACCCGACCTTTCCGGCGATCTCGGACCCCTCTGGATCGGAGGCGACCACGCCGATGTCCGACCAGTCAATTGCCATCGCGGCGTCCCCGGCGGCGAACCGCGCCCTCACTTCATGGCTGGCAAGCGGGACCCCGTCGCTTGGCAAACCAGCCTCCAAAGCAGCGAGGTAGTCATCGAGCGCCCGGCGCCAGGCCGGATTGTCGATCTCCGGCGACATCGTCTGCGGGTCGAAGAAGACGTGCCCCGGATGGTCGGGATGAGCGGTGTAGGCCGCCGCGTGGCTGAAGAGATACCAAAGTCGCTGCCCACCCTCCGCGGAGGCCTCCAGGGTGCCGGCCAGCGGGCGCCCATCCGGGCCGGGGCGGTCATGGAAGAACGTGGCGATCTCGCTGTATTCGGCCCAGCTCTGCGGGGGGGCAAGCGGCTTGCCGAAGATCCGCGCGAAGGCTGCCCGGGTCTGCGGGTCCTCGAACAGATCTTTCCGGTAGGCCCCCATGTGCAGGTCGCCGTCGAGCGTCATCGCCATCCACCGCCCCTTCCAGCGCATCAGCGCGTCGCGATAGGCCGGGTGAACGCCCTGCACCAACGGGCTATCGACGAGCGCTGGCGGCACCGGCAACAGATAGGGCGCAAAATCCGGCAGCCAGGCGGACGGGATGATGAGCACGTCGGCCGTCGTCCGGCCGGTGACGAAGCCGATCATGATCTCGCCATAGAGACTATGGAACGGGCGTTGCGTGACCTCGACCTTGATCCCGGTTTCGGCCGCGAAGCTTTCGGCGTGCCAGATCGCCGGTCCGGCGATGGGCGTGCCGTCGCGCGTCAAAACTTCAAGGGGTGCGGCCTCGGCCCGGGCGATGGCGGCCAGCAAAATTACAATTGTTACGATCCTGACCACGATCCGAGAAATACTCCGTTCATCTGGCCGCGTTCTTAACCCTCCCGACGACATGACACAAACGACGCGGAGGAAGAAACGTGCTCACCCTCACCAACGAGCTCGTGGCGATCGGCAAGACGGCGGCCGACAAGGCCGATGCCATCGCCCAGGCGGTCGACCTGCTGACCGCCGCCGGAAAGATCGACCCGCGCTATGGCGCCTCCATGATGGGCCGCGAGAAGGTCGCCAACACCTTCCTCGGTAACGGCATCGCCATCCCGCATGGCCTCCCGAAGGACCGCGACCTGATCCACGACACGGCCATCGCCGTCGTGCAGCTTCCGTCGGGCGTGGAATGGGGACCGGGCGACACCGCGCGCCTGATCGTCGCCATCGCGGCGAAGTCGGACGAGCATCTGGAGGTGCTGACCAACCTTACCGACGTTCTGAGCGACGCAGCCGAGGCTGACCGTCTCGCCACCACCACAGACCCTGCCGACATCGTCGCGCGCCTCACCGGTGCTGCACCTGCTCCCTCTGCGGCCGCTGAGGGCCTTGACGATTTCGCCGGTGGCTTTACCGCGACGATCACCGGGGCCCACGGGCTGCATGCCCGCCCCGCGACCGCGCTGGTCGAACTAGCCAAGACTTTCGACGCCGAGATCCGGATCCGCTGCGGCGACAAGGTCGGCAACGGCAAGAGCCTGATTTCACTGCTGCGGCTCGGCGCGGAGCAAGGGGCAGAGCTGCGTGTCAGCGCCGACGGCCACGACGCCGAGACGGCGCTGGCCGCGCTTCGGGCAGCCTTCGAGGCCGGTCTGGAAGACGAGGACGAGGCGGAGGAAGCAGCAGTCGCATCGAACCGGATCGCGCCAGCCGCCGACGCCGTCAGCTATGATGGAAACACCGTCGCCGGTATCCCGTCCTCCCCCGGTTTCGCGATCGCGCCGATTTTCCAGTTCGCGCGGGAAAAGATCGTGTTCGAGTACAACGCCGCCGATAGCGACGCCGAACTCCGCCGGCTCGAACAGGCCCTGCATACCGCTTGGCGTCAGCTTGAGGATCTCTACGAGGAAGTCTGGAAGAAGTCCGGGCCGGCCAAAGCCGGAATCTTTCGCGCCCATCAGGAATTTCTCGAAGACCCCGAGATGGTCGAGGCGGCGCAAATGCTTATCCGCGGGCACCGGACCGCAGCCTTCGCTTGGAACCAGGTTTTCAACGAGCGCGCCGACATCCTCGCTGCGATGAAGGACCCGGTACTGGCGGGACGCGCCGTCGATTTGCGCGACGCCGGCCTGCGCGTGCTGCGGCTGCTCGGCGAGGTAGCGAAGGACGGAAACCGTCTGCCGACTGAGCCCTGCATTCTGATCGCGGACGATCTGACCCCGTCGGACACTGCGCAACTCGATCCTGCGCTGGTGCAGGGGCTGTGCACGGCGAGCGGCGGGCCGACCTCGCATACATCCATTATCGCTCGCTCGCTTGACATCCCCGCGGTGGTCGGCGCCGGTATGACGGTGCTCGACATCCCTGCGGGCGCGCCGGCGTTGCTTGACGGTGAACAGGGGCTCCTCGTGACGGACCCCAGCGAGGCCGACACCTCGCATGCCCGCGCCGCGCTCACCGACCTCAAGGCGCAGCGCGAGGCGGAGAAGCGCGATTGCTACAAGCCCGCGCTGACAGCCGACGGGAAACGCATCGAGGTGGTCGCCAACATCAGCGACGTGCCGGAGGCGGTTGCCGCGGTGGAGGCCGGCGGCGAGGGGGTCGGGCTGCTCAGAACCGAATTCCTGTTCGTCAACCGTGACCGACCGCCCTCGGAGGACGAACAGGTCGAGATCTACACGGCGATGCTGGCGGCGATGAACGGACTGCCGATCATCATCCGAACGCTTGACGTCGGCGGCGACAAGGAAATCCCTTACCTGCGCATGCCGGTTGAGCAGAATCCGTTTCTCGGCGAGCGGGGCATCCGTTTCTGCCTGGCCCACGAGGACCTTTTCCGCAGTCAGCTCCGTGCGATCTACCGCGCTTCGGCGCAGGGCCCGTTGCGGATCATGTTCCCGATGATCGCAATGACCCACGAGCTCGACGCCGCCTTGCGGATCGCAGAGGAAGTGCGCGTCGAGGTCGGCGCAGCGCCGGTCGAGATGGGCATCATGATCGAGATCCCCTCGGCGGTGGTGATGGCGCCGGAACTCGCCCGGAAGGTCGATTTCTTCTCCATCGGCACCAACGACCTCACACAATACGCGCTGGCGATGGACCGGATGCACCCCACATTGGCCCGGCAGGCCGACGGGCTTCATCCCGCCGTGCTCCGGTTGATCGACCAGACGGTGAAGGCGGCCGATGCGGCCGGGATCTGGGTCGGCGCCTGTGGCGGGATCGCGGCCGATCCGTTGGGCGTCAGCATCCTGAGCGGACTTGGGCTGAAGGAATTGAGCGTCTCCATACCGTCCATCGCCGCGGTCAAGGCGCAGCTGCGCCGGCAGTCGATGGCGGACAACCGGGCGCTGGCGGAGCGCGCACTGGCCGCGGCCGACGCGGCGGCCGTCCGCGCGCTGCGCTGACGGGAGGTGCCAATGACAACGCCTTCCCGCATTGCGACCGTGTCGCTCAACTCGGCGGTGGACCAGACTGTCACCGTTCCGCACTTCGCCGTCGACGCGGTGAACCGGGTTGAGGCGGTGCGCGTCGATGCTGGCGGAAAGGGGGTGAATGTTGCCTCCTTCCTCGCCCATTTCGGCCACGCGGTCACCGTCACCGGCCTGCTCGGGCGTGATAACGCGGCGCTGTTCGATCGCCATTTCGCGGCGTCGGGCCTGCAGGATTGCTGCCTACGCGTCGATGGCGCCACCCGCACCAATGTCAAGATCGTCGACCCCGAGCGGGACACTGTAACTGACCTGAACTACCCCGGCATCGAAGCTGGCCAAAGAGAGCTGGACGCCGTCGCTTCGTCGCTCGACGAGGCCCTGGACCGCAAACTTGAGTGGGTCGGGCTCTGCGGCAGCTTGCCGGCCGGACTGGCGCCAGACGCCTATGCTCGGCTGACGGCGCGCGCGCGCTCCAAGGGCGCGAAGGTGGCGCTCGACACCAGCGGTGCCCCGCTTGCCGCGGCGCTCCCCGCCTGCCCGGACATCATCAAGCCCAACATCGCCGAACTCGGCGACCTGCTGGGCCGGGGGCTCTCAGGCCCCGTCGATGCGGCTGCGGCGGCGCGCGAAATCGTCGCCGGCGGGATCGGCCTCGTCGTGGTGTCCATGGGCGGGGAGGGGGCCGTGATGGTGAGCGCGGATGACGCGGTTCTCGCCGTTCCGCCCAAGGCCCGGATCGCCAGCACCGTCGGTGCCGGAGACGCCATGGTCGCGGGGCTGATCCACGCGGCCACGCGCGGCCTGTCTCTGGCCGAGACGGCCCGCCTCGCCACCGCCTTCTCGCTCGGCGCGCTTGGCGAGATCGGCCCGCGCCTGCCTGCCATCGCCCACATCGAAGACTTTGCCCGCGCGGTCGAGGTGACCGCGCTCGACCTGAACGACGCATGAATTACGGGGGGACCCAGATGTCGAAGATCGTCGCCGTTACCGCTTGCCCAACCGGTATCGCGCATACGCACATGGCCGCCGAGGCTCTGAAAGAGACCGCGGCGCTGAAGGGGCACAGCATCCGTATCGAACGGCAGAGTGCGCAGGGTGTGGAACACGCGCTGACGCCGGAGGAAATCTCCGCGGCGGATCTCGTTCTGCTCGCTACCGATATCCAGATCGACCGGAGCCGTTTTGCCGGCAAGCCGGTGTATGAGGCGAGCACCAGCCAGGCTCTGCGGAACACCGACGCCGTGCTCGACGCGGCGCTCGCCTCGATCGCGACGCCGTCCGCGCCGAAACCGACCGGTGCTGCTGCGCCCGACGATGCGCAGGCACCCGCCGATGCGTTGAAAGTGGTCGCGATCACCTCCTGTCCGACCGGGATTGCCCATACCTTCATGGCGGCCGACGCGCTGAAAAAGGCCGGCAAGGCTCGCGGGTATGAGATCGCGGTCGAGACCCAGGGGTCCGTCGGATCTCAGAACGCACTGACCGACACGCAAATCGCCAGTGCCGACATGGTCGTCATTGCCGCCGACACCCATGTCGACGACAGCCGGTTCGTGGGCAAGAAGGTCTACAAGACCAGTGTCGGCGCCGCGGTGAAGGGCGCCAAGGATGTCCTCGACGCGGCCATCGCAGAGGGCGAGATCCTCGGCGGCGGCGGGTCTGAGCGCAAGAGTCTCGCCGACGAGGTCAAGGCGACCAAGGCCAAGCGGGCGTCGCAGCGCTCCGGCCCCTACATGCACCTGCTGACCGGCGTGTCCTACATGCTGCCGATCGTCGTCGCCGGCGGCCTGCTCATCGCTCTGTCCTTCGTCTTCGGCATCAAGGCGTTCGAAGTGGAAGGCACCTTGCCCGCCGCGCTGATGGCCATCGGTGGCGGCGCCGCGTTCCAACTCATGGTGCCGGTGCTCGCAGGCTTCATCGCCTATTCCATCGCAGACCGCCCCGGGCTGACCCCCGGTCTGATCGGTGGCATGCTGGCGGTCAACCTCAATGCGGGCTTCCTCGGCGGGATCGTCGCGGGCTTCCTTGCCGGCTACGTTGCCAGATGGCTGCGCGATGCGATCAAGTTGCCACCGACCCTCGAGGGGCTGAAGCCGGTCCTGATCCTGCCGCTGCTCTCGACCCTCGTGACCGGGCTCGTCATGGTCTACGTCGTCGGCGCACCGGTGGCGGCGATCCTGGCCGGCATGACAAGCTTCCTGCAGGGGCTCGGGACGACAAACGCCGTGCTGCTCGGCCTGCTGCTCGGTGGCATGATGGCCGTCGACATGGGCGGTCCGATCAACAAGGCGGCCTACACCTTCTCCGTGGGATTGCTGACCAGTGACACCTATGCCCCGATGGCTGCCGTCATGGCCGCCGGCATGACCCCGCCGCTGGGACTGGCGCTGGCAACTTTCGTCGCCCGAAACCGCTTCACGGAAGAAGAACGTGAAGCCGGCCCCGCCGCCGCGGTCCTGGGCCTGGCCTTCATTACCGAAGGCGCGATCCCCTTCGCCGCCAAGGACCCCGCCCGGGTCATTCCCGCGATCATCGTCGGTTCCGCGATCACCGGCGCCCTTTCGATGATCCTCGGCTGCCAACTCGTCGCTCCGCATGGCGGGATCTTCGTCCTGGCGATCCCCAACGCAGTCACGAACCTCGGTGCCTATGCCGTCGCCATTCTCGTCGGCACGCTGATTACCACGGGCCTGCTGATCGCGCTCAAGAAGCCTCTCGCGCCGGCGGAAGCGGAGGCCGTTCCCGCCGAGTGATAGGCGCCCGAAGCAATTGACCGCCGGCCGTCTCACGACCGCCGGCGGTTTCGTGTCAGACCCGTCGCGCCTGTTGCAGAGATCCAATCCATAGCTTCCGCGCACCGCGGCGTCCGCGAGCTGCCGACTGAAGGTTCGCCAACACGGCCGGCTTTGGGTGGTACACTGCTGGTCCGATCATCCAGATAGTCGCGCCACCTTCACCATCCCCCTGCGATTGAATGGCAAGGCCTCGGAGGAGTAGCGCGTGATATCGCTCGAGCCTCGTTCAGAGTGTGATGCGAGGGGGAGTCGTGGAAAGAGGCCCGCGAGATAGGCAGCCACAGGTATATCTCCCCAAATCGCGTGGATGCGGTAGGGAAGCACCTCCTGCAGATGCTCCAGGAACTCCCACGCCGTCCGTCTGTCGGCCTTGTTGACGAGTTGGGTGACCGCGAACTTGCTGGTCCGGTCGATGGAAACGAAGGGATATAACTTGCCTTCAGCGGTCTGCAGTTCTGCAATGTCCATGTGAAGGAAGCCGATGGGGTAGCGCTTGAAGCGCTGACGCTTGGGTTTGTCCCCGTCGGCATCCGGTAGCCGCGAGATGCTATGGCGTTGAAGACAGCGGTGAAATGCTGATCTGGTCGGGTGCGGGATCGAAGGCTTAAGGGCATAGACATAGTCATCCAGCGTGTGCCGCCGGAAAGCGACCGCCATAGCCTCTTCGTCTTCGCTCAGAAAGTGTAACGCGGAACCCTTGGCCCCGTTTTGCGGTCTTTCACCGTCTCGCGCTTTCGCCATTTCGCGACAGTCTTCGGGTTGATCCCGAGTTCCCGGCCTAGCGCCGCGGTCGAGGCTTGCGATCGCTGTATTGCCGCTCTGACGCCGTGCGTGGTCGTGGCGCAGCCGTGACGAACCTGTCCCATAGTGCTTCCTTCCATGCCCGCGAATGGATCGCACCATCAAACCGTGGGGCCAAACATCTAAAAGGATCGAGCCAAGATGACGAAATTCGCACCGAGGGAACTGGCGAGGACCGCCTGTTCGGGTATGGCGGCGACGACCACCTCAGCGGCAACTCCGGGGACAATCGAATTTTTGGTGGCACTGGGAGCGACGAGGCCTACGGAAATCAAGGCGATGACATCTTATTTGGCCAACGCGGCGCTGACGAAATTTACGGTGGTTATGGTAACGACACCATTATCGGCGGATGCGGGGACGACATTATAGACGGCGGAGCGGGAGCCGACACCGTGATTTTTTCCGGCGATTGGGACGAATACAAGATCTCGATTGACCAACAAGTGTTTACGATTTCGCATGTTGGCGGCGGCCGCGAGGATAGGGTGGATCGTATCGTGAACGTCGAAATGTTCCAATTCGAAGACCAAGTGCTCGAAATCCATGGGGGACACCTTCAGCCCTTCGATATCGACCCTCTGTAGTTGTAGGTGACACTATAGGCCCAATTCGGACTTGCCTGTGAAAGGGCAGTTTAGCTGCCCGTTATTCTCCGCCGAGACGTCATGACCTGCCACCAAACTTTCATTTAGCAGGAACCGCAGCCCTTCGGTGTGACACGTTTTTTGAGCGATTTGAGCAAAAGACAGGAGCGCGACGTGTTCAGGCGACGCAGCGCGGCCGTCGGTTGCGATGGATAGGTTTTGGCGAACGCTCTGGGAGTCCGATCGGCCAGGGTTGATTGGGGTCTCACCCGCCAGCCTTGGGGCGCCGAAGTGGGGTGCGTCCGGAACAACTGCGTGGCGCTGCCGAGGGCGAGGCCGTGGTGCTCCGGGCAATGCTCAGATCACCGAAAAAGCGGGTGACGTGTCCGTCGTCTAGATGAACCCTTCGCGGGCCTGCGATGGCGACGACGGGCTGAGCAAAGCTGACCGGTCTCCACCGAGGTCGCCGGCACACCGCTGGAGTTGACGGCCGACCCACGAGACCTTCATGAACGACTGGCAATCCATCTCTACCTGTGAGCGCGCCGCGCCCCACATTTACTCCATCTCTCGCTGCGGAGTGGTTCTTATGACCAATCAGAACGTCTCGTGGTGGAAAGACTCCACCGGCTACCAGATCTACCCGCGCAGCTTCTGCGACAGCAACGGCGACGGGATCGGCGACATTCCGGGCATCATCTCAAGGCTCGACCATCTGGCCGACTTGGGCATCGGTTTCATCTGGCTTTCTCCGGTCTACGCTTCGCCCATGGCCGACAATGGTTATGACATCTCGGATTACCGCGACATTGCCGGGGAATTCGGCACGATGGAGGACATGGATCGGTTGATCGCGGAGGCAAAGGCGCGCGGCATCGGGATCGTGATGGACCTGGTGGTCAACCACTCCTCCTCGTCGCACGCCTGGTTTCAGGCCGCTCGGACTTCGCGCACGGCTCCCGAGCATGATTTCTATATCTGGCGCGACGCGGCCGCCGATGGCGGGCCGCCCAGCGACCATCAAGCCTCCTTCGGCGGCTCGGCGTGGACCTACGTGCCGGAGGTCGGCAAATACTATCTCGGGTACTTCAGCCCGGAGCAGCCCGATCTCAATTGGCAGAACCCGAAGCTCAGGGCCGAGATATACGACATGATGAACTGGTGGCTCGACCGGGGCATCGCCGGTTTCCGCATGGACGTAATTAGCCTTATCGGCAAGGACGTCGATGCCGGGATCTACGAGGAGGGGCCATATCTGCACGGCTTTCTGCAGGAGATGAACCGAAAGACGTTGGCGGGCCGCGACATCGTCACCATCGGCGAAAGCTGGTCGGTCAGCCGGGAGACGGCGCTGCTTTACTGCGGGCGGGATCGCCATGAGCTTGACATGGTATTCCAGTTCAACCACGTCACCGCCTTCGACGACGAGACATTCGGAAAATTCCGTCCCAAGCCCTTCGATCTGGTGCGATTCAAGAAAGTTCTGTTCGACTGGCAGGAGACGCTCGCGGAAGATGGCTAGAACTCGCTCTTCCTGTCGAACCACGATTTGCCGCGGCAGGTGTCGAAATACGGCGACGACGGTAGATACCGGGTCGAGTCCGCCAAGATGCTCGCTACGGTTATCCACCTCATGAAGGGCACTCCGTTCATCTATCAGGGCGAGGAGATCGGTATGACCAATGCCGCCTTCACCCGGATCGAGCAGTTTCGCGATGTCGAGACTCTGGGCCACTATGCCGAGCAGATCGCGCGGGGCGTCAGCCCGGAGGAGTTCATCTCGGGCGCGAACGCAAACGGCCGCGACAATGCCCGCACGCCGATGCAATGGAGCGCGGGTGAGCAGGCGGGCTTCACCACGGGCACGCCCTGGATCGAGGTCAACCCGAACCATGCCACGATCAACGTGGAGGCCGACCGCGCGGACCCTGACGGGATTTTCGCCCATTACCGTCGGCTGGCCGAGATGCGCCGGGAGATACCAGTGGTCGTCTCGGGACATTTCCGGCCGCTGGCCGAGGACCACCCTGGGATCGTCGCCTATCTCCGCGAGTTGGACGGCACCCGACTCGCCGTGATCGGCAATTTTACCGCGGACCGGACCAGTTTCGAGGTGCCGGCCGACATGCGTGGCCGCGGGCAATGCCTAATCTCCAGCCATGCAAAACGCGAAACTCTCGCCGCTGTGGTCAGTCTGGAACCCTTCGAGTCCTTCGCCATGCGCTTGGGAAAGGAGGAATAACCCGGCCCCGCTCGAGAGAATGGCCGGCCACAACGGCATTGTCGTTTGCCTGAATTTCTCAGGACAAGATCCAGTTGCTCCGGTCAGACGCGTCGTTCTGCTATCGTCGCAGCCTGATCGCAACGGAGCGTTGGGTCAGACCCTCGTCCCACTGCAATAGGAGCCTTTTGTTCCCGTGCCGTGAAGCCGAAAAACCGATGCGTTCTTCCAAGGCGGCTGGGTATCGGCGGTCGACTTTGGACTGCCCCGTCAGCAATGACTTCCCGGAAACTGAATGCCGCTCACGGAGGAGCGCCGGATTACCATTTTCCCGGGCACCAACAGATTTAGATACTCGGGCATTTCCGCTTCCGCATACCAATCGTCGAGGATGCGCAAGGCGTGGTCGATCATGACCTCCTCATCCTGTTGAATGGAACTCAGCTGGTAAGGGGCCCAGGCGGCCTGCGGGATATCATCAAATCCTACAATGCGTAATGGGTCGGCAAGGGGCCTCCCGCTGTGCCAAAGGGCATCCAACGCTCCGATTGCAATGAGATCGTCGCCGCAGAACGCAGCATCTGGCGGATTGGGGCCTGCAAATACCCGCACAGCCTGTCGCGCTCCTCCTTCAAAACTGAATTCGTCGTTGGAAAGCACCGGCTCGAACCCATGCGCGCGGGCTTCCTCCACGAAACCAGTGCGCCGGTCGACGTTCGCGGGGTTAAATTCAGGCCCTCCGAGATAGGCCAACCGTTGTGCCCCCTGCGCGATCAGATGGCGTGCAACCTCGCGCCCGGCGGGCGCATTGTCGCTGCTGATGGTGTAAAGGCCCTTCTTTCGCATGTGGGTGTTGAAGGAGATCACGGGCACGCCAAGCTCGATCAGCTGGTCGGCGGCGGCTTCGGTCAGCACGGACAGCGCCGAAACCACCGCATCGACCCGATACCCCGAAAGCCGCGGAACCACCGCGTCGAGCGCGTCGTCGCTGTCCACATGTGCCAGCATGACCTGGCATTTCATCTCCTGGAGACGTTTTGTGAAGCGTTCCAGCACGCGGGCATAGAATGGGTTGTGCATTTTACCGACAACCAATGCTACCAGTCGCGACTGCTGGGTCAGCATGATGCGGGGCAAAAGATTGGGCCGGTACTCGAGTTTCTGTGCCGCTTCCATCACCTTGTTCCGCGCCTCCGGGGAGACACGTGAATCTCCCCGGAACGTGCGTGAAACGGTGGATTGCGAGACTCCCGCGAGCCGAGCGACATCCGTGGAGGACGCATAGCGTTTTCGCATGGACAAGCTCCCTTGGCTCGCCCGCGCCAGATTTTACTCTGACACGCGGATCATTAGTTTTACATCCGAGGCGCGCCCTTCTGCTGCCCGCTCGAAGGCCTCTACCGAACGATCGAAGTCAAAACGCTCGGAAATGAGGGGATCGAGATCGATTTTTCCCGAGGCCAGCAATTCGATTGCGCGATCGAACACGTTTGCATAGCGGAACACGGTCTCAATACGCAACTCTTTCGCCGCCGCGGAAACGACGTCGAATGGGACCGGGTCAACCGGCATGCCCACGAGCACGACACATCCGCCGGGGCGCGCAAGGCCTGCGATGCCGTCATAGGCCTTTGAACTGCCGGAGGCTTCGAAAACGACGTCCGCACCCCAGCCTCCGGTCGCCTCTGCCAAAACGACTGCTGGATCCTCGCGCGAGATATCGATGGCGGTGATCCCGGGATAGCCGGTGGCGACGTCGAGCTTCTCTGCCGTCAGGTCTGTAATGAAAACCCGCCCGCATCCCGAGGCCAGTGCAGAAAGCGCGGTCATGATACCGATCGGACCCGCGCCAAGTACCACTGCCACGTCACCGGGCGTGATGCGGGCTTTCACGCAAGCCTGCAATCCAACCGCCAGCGGTTCCACCAGCGCGCCCTGGTCGAAGGAAACCGTGTCGGGCAGGGCGAAGGTGAAGGCGGCAGGGTGGATCACTTCCGGGCGCAAGCAGCCGTGTATCGGAGGTGTCGCCAAGAACGTTACGGACGGGTCGACGTTGTAAAGGCCCAGCAAGGTGGCTCTCGATGAAAGGTCGGGGACGCCGGGCTCCATGCAGACCCGGTCCCCCACGGCGAAGCCCTGCACATCCGGTCCGACCTCGGTCACCACGCCCGAGGCTTCGTGACCCAGAATCATCGGCTCGTTCACCACGAACGGCCCGATTCTCCCGTGCGTGTAATAGTGCACGTCGCTGCCACAGATACCGACGGAACGGATGGCAATTCGAAGATCGCCCGGCCCCAACGCCTCCCCCGGATCGATGTCGCGCAAGCTCAGATCTCGTTGGGATTCAAGTACGAGTGACTTCATTTCATCCTCCATGGGTGCCGGGATGTGGATGCACCCAAAATGCCCGTTGACGCCCTATAAAGGGCTGTGCATAGTTAGTCACAGGACGTGAATAGCAAGTCAAGTCCATCCAAGGGAGGAAGAAATGAAAAAGTTCTATCAGGCTGCGCTGAGTCGGCGCGCCTTTCTCGGGTCCGCGGCATCGGCAAGCGTACTTGCGACAATGCCACTTGTTGGGCGGGTCTTCGCGCAGGGTGACGCACCATTGCTCGTCAACTCGATCCGTTCACTTTCGAACCCGTATCACGCTGCTTGGAACGCCGGCGGTGAGGCTTTCGCCAGTCGGGTCGGGCTGGATTACGTGACGTTGGTCACGGAGGGCGACAGCGAGAAAGGTGTGGCGGATATCCGCGGCATCCTCGCCCGTACCGGTGGGAATGCGGTGGTCAATGTGGACCCCAATGACGCCGCCGATGCGCGCCCCATCGTGGAGGCATGCGTGGAGGCCGGCGCGCATGTTATGACTCAGTGGAACAAGCCCGACGACCTGCATCCGTGGGACATGGGGCCCAATTACGTGGCGCACATGAGCTTCAACGGGGAGCAATACGGCCGCACCACGGCCGAGGTTCTCTTTGAAGCGATGGGCGGGCAGGGGGGCATTCTCGCGCTTGGCGGCACACTGTCGAACACCGTCGCGATCCAGCGCCGTGCCGGGCTGGAGGCTGCCTTGGCGGATGCGTCGGGTGTCGAGCTTCTCGACTACCAGGTCGGCGATTGGCAATCGTCAAAGGCCTATGACATCGTCAACACGTGGCTCACCCGCTTCTCAGGTCAGTTCGGCGGCATCTGGTGCGCCAACGATGACATGGCGATCGGCGCGCTGGAGGCGCTTCGGGTGAACGGCATGTCCGGGCAGGTTGCCATCACCGGCATCGACGGGATCGAGACCGCAGTGCAGGCGGTCATTGACGGCGAGATGGTCGCCACGGTTTCGTGGGATCCGTTCTGGCAGGGGAGCATTGGGCTGGCCATTCCGCTCAGGGCTCGCCTTGGCGAGATCGACCCCGAGTCGCTCGGCAAGGACAAACGGGAATTCTACGCCAAGGGGGTGGTCGTGACCGCGGAGAACGCGCAGGCGTTCTACGAGGCAAATTTCGTGACGGCTCCCGAATTGGATGTAGACGACATTTGGGCACGCTACGCCGGCCCGATCGAGTAATCCTGATCTGGCCGGCACCCCGTCCCCGGATGAACGCCGACGGCGGAGTGCCGGGCCGTATTTACCTTCAGGGAGACTGCTTCCCAATGGTTTCAAAAACCGTTGCCTTGACCCCGAGGCGGCCGTCCTGGCTTCGCCCGGGATCCGCGTTTGCTCAAATGGCGCCGCCGCTGATTGCGCTGATCGTCGCGACGATCGCGATCTCGCTGTACAATCCGTCCTTCCTGAGCGCCGCCAACCTCGGCCGGGTGGCTTCGATCTCGGCAATCCCGGTGCTTCTGGCCGTCGGCGCGACCTTCGTGATCATCATGGGCAGCATCGACCTGTCGGTGCAGGGGGTGATCGCACTCTCCGCCGCCATCACGGCAATGGTGCTGCGGGTCGACGACGGAGCGCTCGGCAGCGTGCTGGCCCTCGGCGCCGCAGTGGTGACAGGCATTGCCACAGGGGCGGTGTCGGGACTTCTGCATACGTTGTTGCGGATCCCGTCCTTCATGGTGACGCTCGGAATGTGGTTCGTTTCGGCCGGACTAGCGACGCTTCTTCTGGGGGGCGGAACAATTGCGGTGCGCTCGGCTGACTTGCGTGTGCTGATCCTCCAGCGGGTTTTTGGCCTCCCGTTGTCGGTTTGGCTGGTGCTGGCGATCGTCGCATTTGCTGCGCTGATGCAGGCCCGGTCACGCTTCGGGCGCTACGTGGTTGCCATCGGCGGGAACGAGGAGATTGCTAAGCTCTCCGGTCTGCCGATCCGGCGCACACGCGCCGCCGTGTTCGCCATCGCCGGCGGCTTCTATGGGCTGGCCGCGGCACTGTCGGTGGCGCAGCTCGGGCAAGGCAACGTCGATATCGGCGATGGACGCCTGTTCACAACCATCACCGCAGTCGTGCTCGGCGGCACGTCGCTGACCGGTGGCCGCGGCGGGGTCCTCAACTCCGTGCTCGGTGTTCTGCTGGTAACGGTGCTCGGCAACGGAATGATCCTGATGGGCGTTCCGCCCTACCTGCAGCAAGCCGTGCTCGGCGTGCTCATCATCCTGGCTGTGGCCTCTTCTACTGCGCGCATCCGGGAGGGCGTCTACAAATGAGCCTCAAGCTCGAGAACGTTACCAAGACCTACGGCCCGGTCACGGCGCTTGCCAATGCGACCATCGAGGTCCACCCGGGCGAAGTCGTTGGCCTGGTGGGGGAGAACGGCGCCGGAAAATCGACGTTGATGCGCATTCTTGCGGGCGTCGTCCAGCCGAGTTCTGGCGCATTCACTATCGATGGCGAGCCGGTTCGCTTCTCCGGTACGCTCGACGCCAATGCCGCGGGCATCGGAATGGTCTATCAGGAGCAATCGCTGATCCTGCCGCTTTCTATCGCGGAGAACATGTATCTCGGTCAGGAACGTCGATTCACGAAGTATGGGCTGATCGACCATGCCGCCATGCGGGAAGCAGCCCGGCGCAATCTCGAAAAGGTTCAACTGGATATCGACCCGGTGCGGCCGGCGAGCGAGCTCACGTTCGCGGAGCGCCAGATGGTCGAGCTGGCCAAGGCGCTCACTCTTGAGGAGCGCGACGTGGAAAGGCTGGTGATCCTGCTGGACGAACCGACATCTGTTCTGGAGCAGGCGGAGATCGATGTGCTCTTCGCCCGCATCCGGGCACTCAAGGACCGGGCAAGCTTTATTTTCGTTTCGCACCGGCTGGACGAGGTTCTGGAGATCTCGGACCGCATCTACACGATGAAGGATGGCGAGGTGGTGGACGAGCGGCCAGCAGCTGGTGCGCGCGAGTCCGATCTGCACGAGGTTATGGTCGGCCGGGTGCTGGAGCACAATTTCTACCTCGAAGACGAGCAGGAGCCTCCCCAGGACAGCGTTGCGTTGGAGTTGCGCGGCCTCGGTAGTGGGCGGGCTTACCGCAACATCAACCTGACTTTGCACGCGGGCGAGGTGCTGGGTATTGCCGGCGTGATCGGGTCCGGACGCGAGGCGCTGGCCCGTGCGGTCTTCGGCATGGAGCGCCCGGAGAGCGGAGAGATCGTTATCCACGGCAAGGTCGAGGGCATTCCCGACCCTTCCGTCGCGGTGCGAAAAGGGCTCGGCTTCGTCCCCTCCGAACGTGGGATCGAGGGCATGGTGCCGATGTTGCCGGTCTCCGAGAACATTTCGCTGGCAAATCTGGACAGCATCACCGGACCGTTCGGGCTGGACCGACGGCGCGAAACGGCACTGGCGCGGGAGTGGATCGAGCGGTTGCGGATCAAGACACCGGGACCAGCGGCGCCGATCCGCTCGCTGTCGGGGGGAAACCAGCAAAAGGCCGTCATTGCCAAGTGGCTCAATGCGGACTCCCGAATCCTGGTGCTCGACCACCCGACCCGCGGCGTGGACGTGGGCGCCAAGCATGAGGTCTTCTCGCTGATCCGGGAGCTTTGTCGCGAGGGTTATGCCATACTGTTGCTCGCCGACACGCTGGCCGAGACCATCGGCCTCTCCCACCGTGTTCTGGTGATGCGAGACGGTGAGATCACAGCCGATATTCCCGCCCCTGCCGGGGACAAGCCGTCCCAGACACGCATCGTGGAGCATATGGTATGACTGCAACGTTCCCCTCTCGCGGGCAGGTTCTTTCGGCCGCGCCGACGGTCTTTCTCATCCTGCTGACCGCGATCATCGTCCTCGCCTCTCCGGGCTTCTTCAGCGGCAGCACCATACTCGTGATCCTGGCGGATTCCGTTGTTCTGTTCACACTGGCGGCGGGCCTGTCCTTCGTGATCCTGCTGGGTTCCATCGACCTTTCCGTGCCTGCCGTCGCGTCGCTCGGCGGGGTGATCGTGGCAATGTTGATCCCTTCGATCGGACTGGCGGCCTATCCAGCGGCAATCCTGGCTGGCGCAGGCGCGGGGCTCTTCTCTGGGCTTGTTCACGTCCTTCTGCGTGTGCCTTCCTTCATCGCAACCCTGGCGACGGGGGGGATCGTCTCCGGGATGGCGCTTTGGCTGTCTTCGTCGCGCACCGTGACCATCGCGGGCGAGTACCGCCACGTTCTCGACCCGGTCATCGGCGACAGTTTCGGTATTCCGCGCATCATCCTGATCGGTGCGGTCGTCTGCCTGATCGGCGTCTACATCCAGCGCTACACCAAATTCGGTCGTGCCATCCGGGCCATTGGAGCGGGCGAAAGCGCCGTTCGGGCCTCAGGGATCCACGTCGGGCGCCAGAAATTGATCGCGTTCACAATCGCCGGTGCCTTTGCGGCCTGCGGCGGCGCGCTTCTGGCCGCGCGGATGACCAGCGGCAATCCTGCCGGGGCGGAGCAGCTTCTGCTCCCCGCAATTGCTGCCGTGCTGGTTGGGGGAACCGCCATCACTGGCGGCACTGGCGGGGTAGGGCGCACCGTGGTTGGCACGCTCATCGTTATCGTCATGCGCATCGGCATGACGTTCATGGGCGTAGACGTCTTCGCCCAGCAGATCCTTTTCGGCAGCGTCTTAATCTGCGCCATCGCGCTCACGCTCGATCGGGATCTCTTGCAAATCGTGAAATAGTGGAAATGGGATCGGACTATGGAACTTAATCTCAAGGGCAAAACTGCGGTCATTACGGGCGCCTCGGCCGGTATTGGGCTCGCTGTCGCGGAAGGCCTCGCGGCCGAAGGCGTGACGGTGCTCATCAACGGGCGGCGCGAAACTCAGGTGAAAGATGCTTGCGATCGGATTGGCGAACTTGCACGTCCGGCTGTTGGCGATGTCAGCACGCCCGAGGGCGTCGCAGCGGTGGTCGCGGCGGCGGAGGACGCTGGCGGCGCAGACATCCTCATCAACAACGCCGGCACCGGCTCCAATGAGACCATCATGGAGGCGCCGGATGAAAAGTGGCAGGCTTACTGGGATCTGCATGTGCTCGCGGCGGTGAGGCTGGCGCGCGGTCTGGTGCCGCAGATGGAGGCCAAGGGCGGCGGTGTGATCCTTCACAACGCTTCGATCTGTGCGGTGCAGCCTCTGTGGTACGAGCCGATCTACAATGTCACAAAGTCTGCCCTGATGATGTTCTCGCGCACCCTCGCAACCGAACTCGTGGGGCGCAACATCCGGGTGAACTGCGTGAATCCCGGGCTGGTCCAGACGCCCGACTGGGAAAAGACGGCTCGCGAACTTACAGCTGACAAGGGCGGTGACTGGCAGGGCTATCTGCAGGAGGTGGCGGACGAGCACGCGCCGATCAAGCGCTTCTGTACGCCCGCGGAGCTCGCCGACTTCTTCGTCTTCCTCTGCTCGGATCGGGCAAGCTACTCGATTGGGTCCACGTACTTTGTCGATGGCGGAATGAAAATGACAGTCTGACGAGCTTGACGCAGGCAATTCAGATGCCTGCAAGTTCGAGGCAGTCCGATGGGGTCCCTTGGGGAGCCTTGCGAGGATGCACGAACGAAGCCTGTTTTGAACTGAAAAGTGGCTGACCCGGCGAGTGTTCACTCGCCGGGTCAGCCTTTGAACGACATGGTCCAGGCAATAAAATTGTTTGCGCCGGGCGCGATGATGATGCCTGCGGAAGGCCGACCGGATACCCAATAGCTCCTTGATTTCTCGGTTGGGCGATTGTCCATGAGCGGAGCTGCGTCGGCTCGCCGTTGATCCGGCGTGTGGGGGCCGGCCCGTCCTGAGCCTGTTGCCATCTGGCCCGCCTGCTCAGGCGTGAAAACTGCTCGACGATGTTGAATCGCACATGTTAGCAGCAGGATCGTCCATTTACCAAGCCCAATAAATCATACTTATTAGCCATGTGATCAACGTGATTACGGGAGGATACCATGAAGATCAAAACAGCACTTCTCGTGTCGGCCATGGCGCTTGTGCCGGTCGGCGCATGGGCTGCCGACAAGACGGTCGGCTTCTCGCAGATCGGTTCCGAGTCCGGATGGCGGGCCGCGGAAACCACCGTTACCAAGGAACAAGCTGCCGAGCGGGGCATAGACCTGAAATTCGCTGACGCCCAGCAAAAACAGGAAAACCAGATCAAGGCGCTGCGTGGATTCATCGCTCAGGGCGTTGACGCCATCCTTCTCGCGCCCGTCGTCGCCACTGGCTGGGACTCGGTCCTCGAAGAAGCCAAGGACGCCGAAATTCCGGTTATCCTGCTGGACCGCAAGGTCGACGCGCCGGACGATCTCTACATGACCGCCGTCACCTCTGATACCGTCTACGAAGGTGAAGTGGCTGGCCAGTGGCTCGTCGACACCGTCGGTGAAGAGCCCTGCCGCGTGGTCGAACTCCAGGGAACGACCGGGTCCTCGCCCGCGATCGACCGCAAGGCCGGCTTCGAGAAGGCTATTTCGGATCATCCGAACATCGAAATCGTTCGCAGCCAGACCGGCGATTTCACCCGCGCCCAGGGCAAAGTGGTGATGGAGAGCTTCCTCAAGGCCGAAGGCGCCGAGAACATCTGCGCGCTCTATGCGCATAACGACGACATGGCCGTGGGTGCGATTCAGGCCATCAAGGAAGCCGGCGCGGCCCCCGGCAGCGACATCCTCGTCGTCGCCATCGACGCCGTTCCGGACATGCACCTGGCTATTGCCAACGGCGAAGCCAACGCGACCGTCGAACTCACGCCGAACATGGCAGGTCCGGCCTTCGACATCCTTGAAGCCTACTGGGCTGACGGCACCGAGCCGGAGAAATGGGTTCAGACTGAATCCAAGCGCTTCACGGCCGACGACGACAACCAGGCCGTTTACGAGATGAAAAAAGGCCTCGGTTACTGATATAGCCCGAAGAATGCGGGGAGGCCTCCAACAGGGGGCCTTCTCGCTACGGCATCGGCCAAGTGGCCGGCGGCTTACTCGCGGGAGGAGGGAGCAAGCCATGGAGACGCAAATGAAACCGATCCTGCGCGCGAAGGGGATCGACAAGTTCTTTGCCGGAGCCATCGCGCTCGACAAGGTCGATCTCACGCTCTACCCGGGCGAAGTCCACGCCCTGCTTGGCGAAAACGGCGCTGGCAAGTCCACCCTGATCAAGAGCCTTACCGGCGCCTACCATCGCGACGGCGGCACGATTGAACTCGACGGCGCCCAGATCGACCCGCGCAGCCCGGTCGAGAGTCAGGCGCTCGGTATTGGTACCGTCTACCAGGAGGTCAACCTTCTGGAAAACATGTCGGTGTCCGACAACCTTTTCCTCGGTTGGCAGCCCATGAAGCGCCGGCTGCTGGACCATCGCGAGATGCACCGGCGCGCCCGCGAAATCCTGAAGGGCTACGGCCTCGACATCGACCCGACGCAGCTCCTCTCATCCTATTCCATAGCGATCCAACAGGTGGTCGCCATCGCCCGGGCCGTCGAGCTTTCCGGCAAGGTGCTGATCCTCGACGAGCCGACCGCGAGCCTGGACCGTGAAGAGATCGAATTGGTGTTCTCGGTCGTGCGCAACCTGACGTCACGCGGGATGGCGGTGGTCTTCATCACCCACTTCCTCGACCAGGTTTTCGAGCTTTGCGATCGCGCCACGGTGTTGCGAAACGGCTGCGTGGTCGGAGAGCGCAAGCTGGCGGATGTATCCCAGGGCGACATCGTCGAACTCATGCTCGGCCACCATCTGGAGGCCACCAAGCGCAGAGCCAAGCAGTCCAGCCCGGGGGAGACCATCCTGAGCATGAAAGGCTTCGGCAAGCGTGGTATGATCGAACCCTTCGACCTTGACTTGCGCGAGGGTGAAGTCGTTGGTCTCGCGGGCCTTCTCGGTTCGGGTCGTACCGAGACCTGCAAGGTGATTTTTGGCGTCGTGTCCGCTGACCAGGGCAGCGCCGAACTGAGCGGCAAGTCCATCCGTCTCAGCAGCCCGCGCACCGCCCTTGAACATAGCCTCGGCCTCTGCCCGGAAGACCGCAAGACCGATGGCATCGTGGGCGATCTGTCCGTGCGCGAGAACATCATCCTGTCGTTACAGGCCCGCCAGGGCTGGACGCGGCCCCTGAAACGGTCGCGGATCAACCAGATCGTGGATGAATACGTCAAGGCGCTCGACATCCGTCTGGCAAGCCCGAACATGCCAATCCGGCTGCTCTCGGGCGGGAACCAGCAGAAGGCGCTGCTCGCGCGCTGGCTGGCGACGGAGCCGGACATCCTGATCCTGGATGAGCCCACCCGCGGCATTGATGTAGGCGCCCACGCTGAAATCATCGACCTGATCGAGCGGCTGCGGGAGCAGGGCATGGCCTTGATCGTCGCGTCTTCCGAGATGGAGGAACTGGTCGCCTATTCGACCCGCGTGGTGGTGCTGAGGGACCGCCGCCAGGTACGAGAATTGCGCGGCGAAGAAATCACCACCGATCGGATTGTTAAATCCATCAGCCAGGGGGAGACGGCTGCATGATCGCCGCGACTTTCCGACGTGTTCTGCCGCAGCTGCTAATTCTCGGCGTCGTCTTGCTGCTGAACTTCGCGGTCTTTCCCGGTTTCTTCCACATCGAGGTTCAGAACGGCCGGCTCTTCGGCAACCTGATCGATGTGTTGAACCGCGGCGCGCCCGTCGCACTTCTGTCAATCGGCATGACTCTGGTAATCGCCACCAAGGGCATCGACCTTTCCGTCGGTGCGGTGATGGCCATTGCCGGCGCGGTTGCCGCCAGTGTCGTGACAGGTGGCGCGGGTTGGTTCACGGCGCTGCTCGCCGCTCTCGCCGCCGGACTCGCCTGCGGGCTTTGGAACGGTATGTTGGTCGCTTTCTTTCGCGTTCAGCCTATCGTTGCCACACTGGTGCTGATGGTGGCGGGCCGCGGGGTGGCCCAGCTCATCACGGAAGGCAAGATCATGACCTTCCTGAACGAGGGGCTGATCCATCTGGGCGCGGGCACGGTGTTCGGCATTCCCACGCCCATTGTGATCTGGCTTGCCATGGGCGCGCTCGTCACCCTCGTCGTTCGGCGCACCGCCCTCGGCATGCTGATCGAAGCCATCGGCATCAATGAAACGGCCTCACGGCTGGCCGGCATCAATTCCCGCGTGCTCCTGGTGACCGTCTACCTCACCTCCGGTTTCGTCGCGGCCCTCGCAGGGGTGATCGTCGCGGCCGACATCAAAGGCGCAGATGCCAACAACGCCGGGCTGTGGATGGAGCTCGATGCGATCCTTGCGGTGGTGATCGGCGGTAACTCACTGCTGGGCGGGCGCTTTTCCATCGTCGCTTCGCTGCTCGGCGCGCTCATCATCCAATCGGTGAACTCTGTCATCTTGCTCTCGGGAATGCCGCCGGAGTTCAATCTGGTCATCAAGGCTCTCATCATCATCGTGATCCTGGTGATCCAGTCGCCCATAGTGAAGCAATCCATCTATTTGCTCCGGGCCAAGGCCAGTTCGACGGTGTCCGACATGCCAGGTCCGGCGTCCAGGCCCCAACCCGCGAAGGAGACCCGGTCATGATGCGTTCGCCCCGCCTCGCGCTCTACATCACCATGACCACCTTCGTGCTGGCCTTTCTGATCTCGGCCTCCCAATACCCCTCGATGCTTTCGACACGGGTGGTGGCCAACCTGCTGACCGATAACGCGTTTCTCGGCCTTACTGCGGTCGGTATGACCTTCGTGATTTTGTCGGGCGGGATCGACCTTTCCGTGGGCTCGGTCATTGCGTTTTCCGGCGTTTTTCTCGCGGTGATCTTGCGCGATACCTCGATGCACCCGCTGGTGGCCTTCGTCCTCCTGCTGATGGTGACCACCGCCTTCGGCGCCGCGATGGGCAGCATTATCCACTATCTCGAGATGCCGCCCTTTATCGTCACCCTTGCCGGCATGTTCCTGATGCGCGGTCTGGCCTATGTGCTGTCGACCGATTCCGTGCCGATCACCCATCCGTTCTACGACACGATCCAGGATGTCGTGTGGAAGGCGCCGGGCGGTGGGCGGTTCCGCCTCATCGGGGGCATCATGATCCTCGCCTACATCGTCGCGATGATCGTCCTGCACAAGACGCGCTTCGGCCGGAACGTCTATGCCCTCGGCGGCAGTGCCGGGACGGCCCGGCTGATGGGCGTGCCGATCGCACGCACCACGATCACGATTTACGCCATCGGGGGCGGGCTCGCCGGGCTCGCGGGGATCGTCTATTCGATCTACACCTCCGCCGGCTATTCGCTCGCCACCGTCGGCGTCGAGCTCGACGCCATTGCCGCCGTCGTCATCGGCGGCACGCTTCTTTCCGGTGGCTCCGGCTACGTTGCAGGGACTTTCTTTGGCATCCTCATCATGGGTCTGATACAGACGTACATCGTGTTTGATGGCACGTTGTCGAGCTGGTGGACCAAGATCGTGATCGGTGGCCTGCTCTTCGCGTTCATCATGCTGCAAAAGGCATTGGGATGGGCGACGACGAAGGGAAGAAGACCGGCGAGCGAATCCGCGACGCAATCATGAACTTCACGTCGCCCGGCGGCTTTGCCGAACGGGCGCTGAACAGTACGATGCACGTCGTCGAGCAACTGGGTCTCGGTATCGTCGCCGGGGAGTATCCTCAGGGCACGTTGATCCCGTTCGATCCCGACCTTGAGGAGATGTTCGGCGTGTCGCGCACCGTGGTGCGCGAGGCAAAGAAGATCCTGGTCGCCAAGGGCTTACTGGAATCCAAGGCCAAGGTCGGAACACGCGTCAGGCCGGCGACGGAATGGAGCATGTTCGATATCGACGTCCTGCGCTGGCACGCGTCCCTGCGACAGCAGCGGGGCTTCCTGAAGGAGTTGTTCGAAATTCGCCTCGTGTTCGAACCGGCGGCTGCGGCAATGGCCGCACGGCGCGCCGGGCCCGAGGAGTGCCGCAGTCTCGAGGAACTCGTTCGCGCCCTGTCGCAGGCCACCACGCGCCGGGAGTTCATTGCCGCGGATCTCGAGTTTCATACGGCCATACTCGGCATGACCCGCAACAGGTTCATGCATTCGCTGGGCGATCTGGTCCAGACCACCCTGATCACCTTGCTCGAGCGGGAGGTCGATGCGCAGACGACCTTCCGCAGCCCTGAGGAGCTTGCGCATAGCGCTGCCAAACACCGCGCCATCGTTCAAGCCATCGCCGATCGCGATCCGGATCGCGCCGAAGCCGCGATGAAACTCGTGATCCACGGCGCCGAGACCAGCCTCATCTCCTGAAGGCCATATCCGGCCTGCAATTGCATTGCCTCACATAGTCGAGACGTGCCGCGAACCAGGCGTCTGGGACAGGTCGAACCATTCGAAAATCTTAGCAGTGGAATGTGCCACGTCGGACTGCACGGTGCGCAGGATGCGGCGATCACCATCATCGATCCCATGCATGAAGTGTATCAAATTTGGAGCTATGGCGACTGCGTCTTGCCGATTTCGGCCGAAAGAGCGTGTAAATAACAACAAGAATTCAGGCGACCGTGCATACCATGCCAACGCAAGTCGGCAGCGCCATTTGCCGATTTCAACCACGTACGACGGCACGGAGGCGCGCCGCGCAAGAGGGTTACAATGAACACAGCGGCTCGCAGTGCGCCGGCAACCTATGCTCAGGGCATCGTACTGATGTGCGTGGGGGTGGCGTTTCTGAGCGCCAATGACGCGATCGCGAAGTCCCTGACGTCCGGCTATTCCCCTCTGCAAATCCTGTTCATGCGCAATCTTATCGCCCTGCCATTCACGATGGTCATTGCGCTGATTATGGGCGGGCCGTCTGCTCTGCGATCGCACAGACCTCTGGCGCATCTGCTACGCGGCGCGCTCTGGGTTGGCGCCGCGATGATGTTCTTTACGAGCTTCATTTATCTTGGTCTGGCGGAGGCAACGGCATTGATCTTCGTGGCGCCGTTTTTCATGACCCTGATCTCGGCGCTTTTTTTGGGGGAGCACGTTGGCTGGCGTCGGTGGCTGGCCGTGCTGACGGGCTTTCTCGGGGTCCTCGTGATCATCCGTCCAGGCGGGGCGACCTTTCAACTGATCTCGCTGCTGCCGGTCGCGACGGCGCTTGTGTACGCAATGCTGATGCTCAGTGCCCGGTGGGTCGACCGGCGCGAAAGCGTCTGGACGTTGCTCGTCTATCTGACCGGAGCAGGGGCGCTGCTGAGTGCGTTGGTCGTTCCCTTCGTCTGGGTTCCGGTCCGATCCGAGGACCTCTGGTTGTTTGCGGGGATTGCCATGTGTGGCACCGTGGGCATGACGCTGATGACACAAGCTTTCCGCGTCGCCCCGGCCGTTGTCGTGGCCCCACTGGATTACACTGGCCTCCTCTGGGCCACGCTCTTTGGCTGGCTGATCTGGCGAGAGAGTCCGGACTCGATGACGGTGATGGGCGCGGCCATCATCATCGGGAGCGGCGTGTTCACGATCTTTCGGGAACGGAGGCCGGGCAGCCTTTAGAGCGATCCCTCGGTATCCGGTTTGCTTCACTGCATCAGGGCGGCCTCTACGGACCGCCCTTTACCTCTGGGTCGTTACTGCACCGAACCCAGCCGAAATCCAGCGAGAGGGACGCGTGGTCTGACGCTTAGGCGACGAACTGGCTTTCGAACAGGAAGTCGCTCGCTGTCAACAACAGTTCGCTGCCGTTCGAGAAGGTCAGACTGTCTCCGGTGGAGAAGCTGAGGACCTGATCCGACCCCGACAGGCTGAAGGACAGGTCCGCGAACGACGTTTCCGAGAAACCGCTCAGCGAAACGACGTCGAACTCGGACTGGTCGAAGTCGAGAATGACATCGTCGCCATGGCCGGCCTCGAAATAGAACATGTCCGCGCCGGACCCGCCCGACACGATATCGTTCCCGAAGTGGCCGTAGAGTTCGTCCGATCCGTTTCCGCCGCTGATCTCGTCGTCGCCACGCATGCCGGCCAAACGGTTGTCGGCGCCATTTCCGACCAGCACGTCGTTGCCGTCTCCGGTGACCGCATTCTCGATCACGGTCCCGGCTTCGAACGATGCGATCTGTACGAACCCGTTTCCAGTGTCGGCGGTAACTCCGCTGGTCAGATCGACTGAGGCGTCCACGGTCATCGCGGCAAGGTTCAACCAGTCGACACCTCCTGTATCCGTCAGGCTGACGCGACTGGGATCGGTGTTCAGGCCCATCGACAGCATCTCGTCAGTGTAGGTGTAGACATCGTTCTCGAGCCCGGTTGCCAAGCCGTGGAAGTCCATCCCCAGTTCCACGATGGAATTCCCGTCAAATTCGGTGCCGTAATTGTCCACGTCGAAAGTGGCGTCCTTTTCCTGAAGTGTCACGGTCCAGGTTCCGTTCGGATCCTCGCCCCGGAAGGCGTTCGCCCCGAACGTCCAGGTAACGTTGACGGTGAGAAGGGTCAGGCCGAGGAAGTCGTAGGCGGGCGTATAGTCGTTGATCGGCAAGTCCAGAAGCGTGGTGGTCGTGCCGTCGGGCGAGGTGATCTGAAGCATCACCTCTTGCATCAACGCGGTGGACAGGTTGACGTAGATGTCCACGTATTCCAGATCCATCGCCGGGCCAGAATAATCGAAGCTCCAGCTCGCAATGTCGCCATCGCCCGAGACCGACAGGTCAGGCGCCATGACGCCTGTTCCGTAGCTGGCTTCGTTCGCTGAGGTCTGGGCATCTCCGAACATGCTCCACACCTCGGACATGCGCACAGCCGCCAGCGCGCTGACCGCGCCGTAGCCGTAGTCCTCCGAAAAGTGCATCCCGCCGCCGTTCCAGGTGTCCGCTCCGTTCCAGACACCGGCGAAGTACTCGATCTGGTCGAAGCCGGTCGTCTCCCGGACTCCGTCGGTGTCGAGATCGACCGGAACGAGTTCGGCGTCGTGGTTTTGCACGCCGACTTCACTGCCCGTCCAGATGGCCGATTGCGCGAGGATGTTCTGAACGTCGCGCCAACCCAGGTCGGGGTTGGCCTCCAGCATCAGAGCGACAACTCCGGATACGGTGGGCGTGGCCGCCGAGGTGCCGCCGAAGCCGCTGGTGTCGAAGGCACTGCTCCAGCTGTCGGGGCCGTAGCCGAAATCGCCGTCGCGATCCGTCGTCGGGATCCGTAGGTTGCTGTCCGCGGTCAGGTTTCCGTCGGCATCGACGATGGTATTGCCGCTCGACGGCGCCGAGACGAGGATGTTCGCGCCACGGCTGGAGTACCATGAGACGTCGCCGTCAGAGTCGTACGCGCCGACGGTGATCGTATATCGGGTGGTGTCAGCAAAGTCCCCTTGCGAGCTGTCGGCCCAGTTTCCGGCGGCCTTGAGGATGATCGTCCCCAAGCCCTCGCGGCCGAACGTGGTCGCGTCTTCCGCCGCCTGCACAAAGGTCAGAATGGCGGGAGAGGTGTCGTTGAGATAGACCGGCGCGCCGCCCCAGCTGTGGTTCACGACATCGAAGTTGCCCATCTGAGCAATGGCATATTCGAAGCCGGACGTGTCTGCATCGTTGATGTTGGCAGGTCCGGAAAAGATGTTCACGCCGACGATGGTTGCGTCATAGGCGATCCCGATGGTGCCTTGGCCGTTCCGCTCTCCTGCAATGACGCCGGCAACAGCCGTGCCGTGAACCCCTTCGTCCGCATTTGACGGAAGAGGGTCCAGTTCGGAGCCCGACCAGGTCAGGTGCAGCGACGCATCGTAGTTGTCGTCCAAATCGACATGGTCATAGGCGATGCCGTCGTCGTAGATGGCGACGGTTACACCAAAGCCGGTGTAATCCTGCCAGACGTCTTCCAGCCCGCCCAGCATGGTAAGATTCCACTGCTCCCCGTAGAGCGGATCGAATTCCGGCTGGGGCGGCGCTTCGACGAGCAGCGTAAACTCGGTTGGCCCGGCGGGATCCCCGGCCACGTTGCCCGCCACATCGACGGTTTGCAGCGTGATGTCGTGCGAAGCGGCGGACAGCCCGGAGAGGTTTGCAGACCAGAGTCCGCCGTCGTCCGCGAATGTCTGTGCGGCGAGCACGCCGTCGACGTAGATGTCCACGCGGGCATTGCGCTCGGCGCTCCCTATCAAAAGCGGGCTCGTGTCCGTCGTCGTCGAACCGCTGGAGATCGCCAGGGAGTCGGGCGATCCGCCATCATCCACGCGCACTTCGGTCAGAACCGCCGCTTGCACGGTCGTATCGACAACCAGGGTCAGATCTGTCGTCCAGGCGGTATTGCCCGCCGCGTCGGTAACCTTGGCCCGATAGGTATACGTGCCATCGGTCAAGGTACCGGGAGCGAAGGTCCAGGAGCCGTCTGCTGCCACGCTCGCCGTGACACCGGCTGCCAGGTCAGGGGCGCCACCGACGACGGGGTAGACCACGACGGTCGCCCCGACCTCCGCCGTGCCGTAGAGGGACGGGCTGCTGTCGGAGGTGATATTGTCTCCGGACGTCCCCGTGTCATCGGAGATGCCGTCCAGCGTGGCAACCGCGACCGAGCTGTCGATGGTGACAGTGAAATCGGAAGACGTCGTCGAATTGCCGGCGACATCCGTCACCACAACGTGCAGGTCGTGCGTGCCGTCCGCGAGCAGGGGCGTTTCGATGGACCAGGTTCCGTCCGAAGCGACGGTCTGCCCGAGCAGACTGCCGGACGCATCGTATAGTTCTACTGTCGCGCCCGCCTCGGCGGATCCGGTCAGGGTCGGCGTCGCGTCTGCAACCAGACCGTCGGCATCCGGCAAAACGTCATCGGTCAAAACGGCCTCGATGACCGCGTCCGGTGGAGTCGTGTCGAGTGTCAGGTTGATCGATGCCGTGACACTGGAATTTCCTGCCGCATCGGAAAGGCGCGCCTGGACGTCGTTGGTCCCTTCGTCGAGGCCGGAATTCGTCGACGTGAGGATGATGAAGCCCTGGTCGATGTCGTCCTGGGTAATCGTGCTGGACACATTAGCCGTGCCGTTGATCAGAAGGTCGATCTGGTCCCCGACCTCCACGGTGGGATCCAGGTCGATCCGGAAGCTGGCGAGATCGACATTCGTAACGCCATCGCCCTCAACGCCCGAGTCCGTGGATGCCAGAAGGACGGGTGCCGACGCCGTCGGAGCCGTTGTGTCCTCTCCTGCAATGCTCAGGTCGTAGATCTCGGTCGAGATCGTTTTCGTCCGGCCGTTCCTCTGATTGATTTCCTCATAGGAGGCAACGACCGTGAAATCCCCGGCTTCGTCCGAGAAGAAATCCGAAGAGTCGTCGGGATTTGTAAGGGAATTGCTGTCGATGACCCAATACCAGACGCCGTTTTCTTCGTACCAGGTCGATGTCTGCCCGGTCCACGTCTGCCCGGTCGCCGGGTCGGTCACCGTGACGGTTACGAGAGCGCCGTTCTGACCGGTTCCGTAGAGTCCATCTTCGGTTGCCGTCAGTCCGAGAACTTCGAATACCGGGCTGGAGCCGCCATTTTTACCGCCACCGCTTCCATTTCCACCGCTAGGCTTCGGCATAGTTCCCTCCTTAAAAAATAACCGTTAAAATCTGAGAAATGGCGTCGCGCCGTATTCTCCTTAGGGTTGTTCACAAAGACGGCATTTTCTGGGCAAATGAGTCAGAAATTGATGAACAATGGCGAGGGTTTGGCGGCGCTTTCATGATGTTGTCGACAATTGGAGACGGAAACCGCGCCTCTGCGGTGCGCCACCTATTGGGGTGCAGGAGGGGCACGGATCGGGGCGGTTGGGAGAATCGCTCTTTAAGTATGTCTTAGTCTCAATGGACAGTTCATGACGCGGTTCCATTCTGGATGCGATGCCTCGATCCGCCTCTACGGAGATTTCAGGGTTGACCCTGTGCGAGATCTCGAACCCGGTCGGGATCGAAATACAGTACCGGCGGGCGGTCTTTGGTTAGGTCAAAGGACAGGGCCGAGCGTCGCAAGCGCGTTGTTCCAGAGTCTTGCCCGCGGCGGCCAGGCTTGCACCTCCGCCAGCGTAACGGGCCTGCTGTCGGCAATGTATGCCTCCTGCCGCTGGCGCATCTCGTGGGTGAGGGCAGAGTCGTGGAAAAGGATGTTGTTTTCGTAGTTCAGATCAAAACTGCGCCGATCCATGTTCGCCGACCCGATCAGCGTGAGGTCGCCGTCCACCGTCACGGATTTCGTGTGCAACAGCCCCGGCAGGTATTCATAAATCTTCACGCCCGCTGACAGAAGATCCGCGTAGAAGGATCGGCTCGTTGCCCCGACTGCGAAATCATCGTTGCGCGCCGGCAGGATAATCGTCACGTCGACGCCGCGATGGCCCGCAGCGCACAGGGCGGCCTGAATTGACGGGTTCGGCACGTAATACGGGGTAGTGATCACCATTTCCCTGCGCGCCGCATACATGATGCCGACGAACATCTCCGGCATGGCGGAATTCCGGACCGTCGGTCCGCTTGCCACGACCTGCGCCGTGAAGCCGGAAGGGTGTGGTTCAGTTGGCTCGCGCAAGACATCGGAGATGTCCTCGTCGCAGTTGGCCATCCAGTCGCTGGCGAAAAGGTGCTGGTTCTGTCGCACAACAGGCCCCTCGAACCGCATGACGGCGTCGACCCAGGGAGCATATTTCGCCTTTGGCAGAAACGCCGGGTCGGCGCAGTTTTGGCTGCCGCAATAGGTCACCCGGTTGTCCACCACCAGGATTTTGCGGTGGTTGCGCAGGTCGACCCGACCGTTGAACGTCCGCAGGATCGGATTGCCGATCTGCAGGGCGCGGGCCAACTTGACGCCGGCCCGTTCCATCTCCGCCCAAAGTGAGCTCTTGATAAGGTCGCGCGAGCCGAGATCGTCCACCATTGCCCGGCAGGTCACACCGCGCGATGCGGCGCGTATCAGTGCCTGGGCCATTTTCTTGCCGTTCGTATCCGGCAGCCAGATGTAGAACATCAGGTGGACATGGCGGGTGGCCGCATCGACGTCCTTCATCATTCGATCGATCGCCTTGTCGGAATCCTCCATCAAGCTGGCGCGATTGTGGCCAACCGGAGGGTACCCGCTGATGGACTGGCCCACCTTGAAAAGATGCCCGTAGGTTTCGTTTTGACCTTCGTCCGTAGGGTCGGCTGTACCTGGGGTGTTATCGGGGCGGGGCAACTCCGCGATGACCTGGTTCATGCGGGCGATACGACCGCGACCGATGCTCGTTTCCCCCAGCAAAAGGTACGCCAGAATTCCGAAAACCGGCACTGCAAAGAGAACAGCCAGCCAGGCCACACGGGACGTCGGGTCCCGGTTTGGTCGGAGAAGGACACGCATTCCGCAAGCCAGCACCACCACGTAATGCAGCGCGATCCAGAGCATGGGCCATCCTCCTGTGGCGGGCGTGGTATCCGCCGCCATCGCAGCAGATTCCTTGCCCGTCACGCAAGTGCCATGGCGTCATCGCAGGCTATCGCGCCGCCACGCAGGGGCGACCACCCAGCTTCAGAGGTGACAGGTCGATCCTGTGCCCATGCGGCGGGCGCGGATCACGCGTTCCTACGTCATTCCGCGAGTTTCTCGAACAAACGCGCGACCGCCTCTGCGCCCGGATCGATTTGTCCCTTCAATTGTTCCGCATTCAGGTAAGACGACCGCCCTGCGTTGGCGGAGGCCATCTCGGCCGTTCGGTTCGCGCCATCCCGTGCCGCTCTGGCCGCTGCGGCGAGCCCGTCCGGCAGGCTGTCGAGGGCCGGCCGCAGGGCGTCAATCATCGTCCGGTCGCCCTCCTGCGCGCCGCCGATTTCCTGCATGCGGGCGAGACCGGCCTTGAGTGCTTCGTGTTGCGAATGCCCGCTCGACGCCGCATCGCCCGTGGCTGCGAAGAAGATCGCCAGCAGCACGCCGGAAGAGCCTCCCATGGTCTGGCTCAATTCGAGGCCAATTGCGCGATAGAGTTGGGTATGATCGGCAAGGGGAAGGCGGTCCATGGCACCGAGAAGCGCGCGAGAAGCACCGGCGAGGGTCGAGCCTGTGTCGCCATCGCCCGTCCGCGCATCGAGTGCGTTCAGATCCGCTTCGGCGTCGATGAAGACCTCGCAGCACCGGGTCAGGAACGCCCGTGTCGGTGAATGATCGGACGGCATTGGGCGGATCGGGCGCAGACCGTCCGGGAGGTCAACAACACGGGCATCGCCGAGCAGCGAGAGCCCGGGCCAGGCCGAAAGTGGCGTCGCCGTCGAAAGCGCTTCGAGATGCTCGGGGTTTGCCGGGTAGACGGACACCGAGAAACCGCGCATCTCCAGCGAGGTCATCAGCGACGCGGGGCCGATCAGATGCGTCAGGCGGTCTCCAATCGGCGAATTCGCAAGTTCGTAGGCAAGGATCTGCATCTCCAGCACAGAGGTCCCGCCGAGATTGTTGAGCATCGCCACGTAGTCTGTGTCCGGCGTCATCTGCTCCGAAAGCCGCTCCGCAACCATATGCATGGCCGTTTGCGCATCGGTATAGTCGACCTGCTCGACCCCTGCCTCGCCGTGAATGCCCAGGCCGAGCTCGGCCTTGCCGAACTTGATACGCTGTTCCTTGGGCGTTCCGGGAACGGTGCAGGTGTCGAGCGACATGCCGATCGACTTGGTCCCTGCTATCACGCGCTCCGCGGCCGCCGTCACCGTCTCCAGATCCGCGCCGCCCTGCGCGAGCGCTCCCGCGATCTTGTGGACAAACAACGTGCCAGCAACGCCGCGCGCCTGGGGCAGGTCGGGCAACGCGATGTCGTCGTCCACCACGACCATGCTGACCTTCAGGCCGAAGGCGCGGGCACGTTCGGCGGCCAGACCGAAATTGAGCCGATCTCCGGTGTAGTTCTTGACGATCAGCAAGCACCCGGCGGGGCCCGTCACCGCGAGGATGCCGGCAAGCACGGCGTCCACCGAAGGCGATGCGAAGACATCGCCGCAGACGGCGGCTGTCAGCATGCCCTCCCCGACGAAACCCGCATGCGCCGGTTCGTGGCCCGACCCGCCGCCCGACACCAGCGCGACTCCGGACTTGTCCCAATCGCTGCGCAGGACCACCCGGATATGAGGATACCCGTCGAGACGGGAGAGTTTCCCACCGGACGCGCGGATCAGGCCGTCGACGGCCTCGGCCACGATGTCCTCTTTCTTGTTGATGAACTGTGTCACTGGGATCTCCCTCAATGTATGCGCGCGCCGGAGGCGTCGAAATAGAACGGACGCTCGGGCCGGATCTTCACGATGTCGCCCGACTGCAAAGGTGTGTGAGCGTCGGTCACGGTGACCAGATCGTGATTGCGGAGCGACAGATACAGCCGCGTCTGATCTCCCAGATGCTCAACCCGAACGACCGAACTCTCCTCGCCTTCGCCCTGGTGGATCTGTTCCGGTCGCAGGCCGATGGACTTTGCACCGGACGGCGCGCCGGCGAAGAGATCGGCCGGGAGGATGTTGATCCGCGGCTGACCAAGCCGGCTGGCGGCGTAGATGCTGACCGGGTCCTCGTAGATCTCCCGCGGCGGCCCCGTCTGCACGAGGCGGCCGTGGTCGAGCACCCCGACATGCGTGGCCATGGTCATGGCTTCGATCTGGTCGTGGGTCACGTAGAGGAATGTCGCGCCGGTCCGGGCCTGAATGTTCTTGAGTTCCACCCGAAGGTCGGCACGGAGCTTCGCGTCGAGCGAACTGAGAGGTTCGTCCATCAGGTAGACCGCCGGGTTGCGGACCAGCGCCCGCCCGATGGAGACCCGCTGCATCTCGCCACCCGAAAGCGCGGTCGCTCGATTGTCGAGCTTGTGCGAGATCTGCAACGTCTCGGCCACTTCCTGCACTTTTCGGTCGATCTGGTCCTGCGGTGTCCGGAGCAAGGGCGACTTCAGGGGAAAGGCCAGGTTCTCCCGCACCGTCATGTGCGGATAGAGCGAGTACTGCTGGAACACCATCGCCACGTTCCGCTGCGCGGGGGTAAGGTTCGTCACCGCCGTGCCACCGATGCGCAACGCCCCGCTGTCGGGCCGGTCGAGCCCGGCGACAAGGCGCAACGTCGTCGTCTTGCCGGCACCCGTGGGCCCGAGCAGCACGAAGAAGGCGCCATCCGGCACCGTCATGGAGACGTTCGAAAGGGCCGAAGTCCGACCGAAGGTCCGTGTGACGTCGGAAAGCTCTACCTCAGCCATGGAAAAGCACCTTCTCGTTCGCGGCGGAGCGCAGGGCTCGGCCGCTTTCAGCGTCGAACAGGGTGAGTTTGCGGGCGTCGAGCGCGATGCCGGTGCTTTCCCCCTCCTGCACGCGCGTCGTGCTCGGAATGCGCGCCTTTATCTCCCCATGGTCGACCCGAAGGGTCACGATCTGCGTGGTTCCGAGGTATTCGACCGCCGTCACGCGCGCCCGATAGTCGGAGGTATCGTCCAACCGGACGTGTTCCGGGCGAACGCCCAGGACCAACGCCCCTTTCCCCGGCTCGCGCGATTCCGGTACGGCAAGGCGGCTCGTGCCGAAGGCGACGTCCGTTGCGCCAGGGGCAACCGACCCGTCGAAGGGCAGGAGGTTCATGGGCGGCGATCCGATGAAACCGGCGGCGAACGTGGTGGCTGGCCAGTCGTAGATGTCCTGCGGCTTGCCGAACTGCTCCACGACGCCGTGGTTCATCACCACGATCTTGTCGCCCATCTGCATCGCCTCAAGCTGGTCGTGGGTCACGTAGACGGTGGTCGCGCCCATCCGATCGTGCAAAGCACGCAGCTCCTCGGCCATGTGCTCGCGGAATTCCGCATCAAGCGCACCAAGCGGTTCATCCATGAAGAACGCCTTCGGCTCCCGGACGATGGCCCGGCCGAGCGCAACGCGCTGCCGGTCGCCGCCCGACAGCCCGCCGACCGGGCTGTTGAGGATGCCCTCGATCCCCAAGATGCGCGCCACCTCGCTCACCTTGCGCTTGACCTCAGCTTTCGGCATGCCCTGGCTGCGGAGCGGGTAGCTGATGTTCTTGCCGACGGTCATGTGCGGGTAGAGCGCGAACATCTGGAAAACGAAAGCGATGTCGCGTTCGCGGGCGCGTTTCTGGCTCACCTCCTCGCCGTCGATGTAGATCTCACCGGCGGTCGGCAGTTCCAGCCCGGCCATCATTCGAAGCGTCGTCGTCTTGCCGCAGCCGGAGGGGCCGAGCAGCATGAAGAACTCGCCATCCTCAATGGTGAAGCTCGACGACTGAACCGCCGTGAAGCTGCCGAAGTCCTTTCGCAGGTTCTCTATGCGTATCTGCGCCATGTCCTACTCCGGGAAATGGCTGACGATGATGAACATCACCGTGCCGGTCAGCGTAACGAGGAAGGACCACGTGAACGCCCAGAGAAAGAAGGGTTGCATCATCATGACGACCCCTAGGGCGATCAGGATCGAGGCTGCCATCTCCCATGGTCCACGCACCAGCAGCCGGTCGGCCGGGTGAATGCGGTAGTCCGGGTGCGGCGTGTCGTCGTGGCTGTCCGGCTTCGTCCGCCGCAGCGTCGGCTCGACGGCAAGTTCGTCATCGGTCAGGTTGCGGTCGGGGTCGAACGGTGAATGGATCGGTTTCATTTGCGCACCGCTCCGAAAGTGATGCCGCGCAGCAGGTGCTTGCGCAGAAGGATGGTGAAGACCATCACCGGCAGCAGGAAGATCGTCGCGCCGGCGGCAACTGCGGGCCAGTCCTGCCCGCCGACGCCGATGATGGTCGGGATGAAGGGGGGGGCCGTCTGCGCCGTGCCGGACGTGAGCAGCACCGCGAAGGCGTATTCGTTCCAGGCGAAGATCAGGCAGAAGATCGCGGTCGAGGCGATGCCCGTCGCTGCCTGCGGCAGGACCACCTTGTAGAACGCCTGGAACCGCGTGTAGCCGTCAATCAGCGCCGCTTCCTCGTATTCCACGGGGATTTCGTCGATAAAGCCTTTCAGCAGCCAGACCGCTAGGGAAAGGTTCACGGCCGTGTAGAGCAGGATCATCCCCGCGTGCGTGTCGCTCAGCCCCAGCGAGCGGAACATCAGGAAGATCGGGATGGCCACGGCAATGGGCGGCATCATCCGCGTGGACAGCACGAAGAACAGAAGGTCGTCCTTCAGCGGCACCTTGAACCGCGAGAAGGCATAGGCCGCGAGCGTGCCGAGAAAGACCGACAGGAAGGTCGAGCCGAAGCCGATGATGACAGAGTTCATGAACCGCTCGCCGAAGCGGGACGGACCGGCAATCACCAGCCCGCGGTCGTGCACGATCCGCTCGTACCAGGTCTGAGGCGGGTTGGCGTTGAGGTACTCGGTGGTCTGCCGGGTCTGCGTTGTGAAGAGGTTCACGTAGCCTTCGAGGGTCGGCTGGAAGAGAAGCTTTGGCGGGTAGGCGATTGAATCGGCAGACGATTTGAAGCCGGTGGCAATGATCCAGACCAGCGGAAGGATGGTAATCAGCGCGTATCCGGCGACGAGAATACCGGCGATCCACTTCTGTCCGCGCGACGGTTCGGTGACGGAATAGCCGCTCATCTCTCTTTCACCTTGTTCAGTGCCTTCACGTAGATCGAGGCCAGCCCGAAGACCGTTACGAAGAGGATGATGGCGTAGGCCGAGGAATAGCCGGTCCGCCATTTCTCGAATGCTTCGCGCTTGAGGTCGATCGAGGTGAGTGTGGTGGTGTTCCCCGGCCCGCCGCCGGTCAATTGCACAACGAGGTCGAACATCTTGAAGTTCTCGATGCCGCGGAACAGCACGGCGAGCATCAGGAAGGGCAGGGTCATCGGGATGGTGATTGTCCAGAACTGCCGCCAGTTCGACGCCCTGTCGCATTCGGCGGCCTCGTAAATCGAGTCCGGAATGGAACGCAGCCCGGCCAGGCAGATCAACGTCACAAACGGCGTCCACATCCACGTGTCGACGATGATGATGGCCCATGGTGCCAGAGCCACATCCCCGATCATGCTGAAGCTGGTCGGATCGGCGCCGGTGAGGAAAGCGATTCCGTAGTTGAAGAGCCCGATCTGCGGTTGATAGAGAAAGGTCCAGAAATTGCCCACGACCGCGGGTGACAGCATCATCGGCAGCACGATGATCGTGGTCCAGAGATCGTTGCCCTTGAACTTCCGATTGATGAGCCAGGCCAGCGTGAAGCCGATCAGCACCTGGAAGAACAGCGTCCAAAACAGGAAATGTGCCGTCGCCTGCATCGTCTGCCAGATGTCGCTGTCGGTCAGGATGCGTTCGTAGTTACGCAGGCCGACCCAGGCGACTTCGGCATTCGGGCGATTTGCCCGGAAGTTCGTGAAGCTCAGGCGGATCGTCCAGATCAGCGGAAATATGTTGACGGCCAGCAGAAGAAAGATGGTCGGGGAGACGAAGATCCAGGCAATCGTCCGGTCTGAAAGCCCCCGAATGCGCCGCGCTGTACCTGGCGGCGTGCTCATTGCCGCACGCTCGATCATGGAGTCAGCCATCCGTCGTCCTTTGGGAGAGTGAGAGAGAATGCCTGGAGCGGAGCAGTCCGCTCCAGGCATTGTCAGGCCGGCAGGCGGGGAGGGGCCGGGCGGCCTGTCGACGGCGTCACATCTTGCCTTCGTCCTCGAAGATTTCGGTCCAGTCGCTCACCAGATTGTCCAGCGCTTCCTGGGCGGTCCCCTCACCGGCAACGACGTAGCTGTGCACATGGTCCTGCATCGCCAGAAGGAGCGAGGCGTAGGCAGGTTCGGCCCAGAAATCCTTCACAATTGCCATGGAATCGAGGAAGGTTTGCGCGAAGGGCTGGCTGGTGGCGAAGTCGGGAGCTTCGACCACCGCGCGCATCGCCGATGCGCCGCCCATGTCCCACCACCGCTGCTGGATTTCCGGCTGCGCGAACCACTTGATGTACTCAAGTGCGGCGTCCTGGCTGTCCGAGTAGGACACCACCGAGATCCCCTGACCGCCAAGCTGAGCAAAATGCCCGTTCGGACCCTCGGGGTTGGCAAAATATCCGGACTTGCCGCCGCCCACGTTCGGGTCGGCCTCCACGCCGGGCCAGATGAAGGCGAAATTCATCTGGAGCGCGACCTGCCCGGACTTGTACGCATCGATGTCTTCGGACATGTACCAATCCGACGAGCCCGGCGGCGTGCAGCAGTCGTAGAGTTCCTTGTAGAACTCCAGACCTTCAGCGGCCTCGGGCGAGTTGACGACGCCTTCGAGCTTGTAGGGATCTTCCGGCGTGCCGTAGTCGAAGCCGTAGTTATACAGCACGTTGGTCACGCCCATCGTGATCCCTTCGGAGCCGCGCTCGGTGTAGATCGCCGCGCCATAGACGGTCTTGCCGTCAATTGTCCTCTCCTGAAAGAAGGTCGCGATGTCCTTCAACTCGTCCAGCGTTTTCGGCGCTTCGAGTTTGCGTCCGTAGGTCTCCTCAAATTCGGCCTGAAGTTCCGGCTTCTCGAACCAGTCCTTCCGGTACGTCCACCCCACCACATCTGCATAGGCCGGCAGCGCCCAGTAGTTCGGCGTCCCCTTGGGCCATTCGGCGTAGCCCGTGACCGTGGCGGGAAGGAAATCCTCCATGGAGATCCCTTCGGCATCGAAAAAGTCGTTCAGTTGGATGTAGTGGCCGGCCTCGGCGCCGAGCCCGATCCACTGGCTGTCTCCGATCATCAGGTCGCAAAGCTCCCCGCCGGAGTTCAACTCGTTCAGCATCCGGTCCGCGAAATTCGGCCAGGGGACAAACTCGAAGGACATCGTATGCCCGGACTGGGCTTCGAAGTCCTTTGAAAGCTCTACGAGCGCGTTGGCCGGGTCCCATGCCGCCCAGCAGAGAGTAAGGTCGTCAGCCGTTGCGGCGGCGCTTCCGGCCGCGAGAGCGGCGGTCGCGACGAACATCGTCCGTTTGAATTGCATTGGTGTCCTCCCTGGAATGGCCCTGGGACCTCCTCGCCCCATAAACCTATTCAATTGTTACTTGAGGTACGTACGTCATAGCAAGTAAAATGTGATGTACGTACCTCACGTGCGTTGAACTTGCCCGCGGATTGGGCGACAACGCCCTACCGTAATATCCGGGAGATCGCGCGCATGCGCCCAACGACGAAAGACCTCGCGAAGGCGGCCGGAGTGAGCCTGGCGACCGTCGATCGCGTGTTGAACAAGCGAGCCGGTGTGCGGAAGGAAACGGTGGAGGCCGTGAACGACGCCATTGAAAAGATTGGCTTTGTGCGCAACCAGTACGCCGCGAACCTCGCGAGGGGGCGAAACTATCGGTTCGAGTTCCTTCTGCCCGAGACTGGGGACGATTTTCTGGCAACGGTTATTGATCGAATCCAGGAAGCGCGCGCTGCCATGCGGCTCGACGCGATCGACATCTCTTATCGCTGTGCCTTGCCGAACGATCCCCACAAGGCAGCGGAGATACTTGCTGGAGTAGCGGCTGACGAAACCGATGGCGTGGCGATCATGGCCCCGGAGAGCCCTCAGTTGAGGGACGCGACGACACGTTTGGTGGAACGCGGGGTGCAGGTAGTCCTGTTCATTTCCGGACAGCCGGACCTGAGACCCGTGGACTTCGTCGGGGTCGACAACTACGCCGCCGGCGCCACCGCCGGTCGCCTTCTCGGCCGGTTTCTCGCGCCGACGCAGGGCAAGATCCTCGTCATCTCGGAAACCATGAATGCGCTCGATAGTGTTGAGCGGCGCCTCGGCTTCGACAGGGTTTTGAGCGCGGATTTCCCGAGGCTGACCCCGCTGCCGTCCCTCGAGACCTTTGGTGATCTGGCGCGAACAGAGCGCGTGGTTCGGAACTCCTATGAAAACCAAGCGGACATCGTCGGCGCCTATGTTCTGGGATCGGAAGCCCGACTAGCGATCGAAGCCATCCGGGGCACGACCGATCCCGCGGGGCAGGTCATCGTCGCCCACGAACGCACTCGATACACAGAAAAAATGCTGCGCGAACGGGTGCTGGATGCAGTCATCGCCCAGAACCCCGGTCACCTGGTGAGAAGCGCGATAAGGTTGCTCAAGGCGCGTTCGGACCAAAGACCGCCCCTGGTCTCGCAGGAACAAATCCGCATCGAGATCCTGATCGAGGACAATCTCGACATTCGCTGAACGCCCGGGAACCTAGCTTCCAGCGACATTGGCGCACCAGCTTCAGTTTCCGCTCCATCCGCAGAAATTTGGCGCCCTGGCGCGGCTCTTCGCGGAGCCCGCGACGCGATTCGTGTGCGCTGGATAACGCCCCGCCCGCCCTGGGCTCAATACCGGGACCGGAGCCCATTTCGGGTCGACCCGGCGGCGCCATTTCGTCCAAAATCAGCCCACAGCGGGATCGTGGAAACAGTGGCGTCTCCGGACCGCCTTCGTGTCGTAAGCCGGAGGCAGGGCCACACCTTTGCACATGGTGCATGCTTCCGGTTTTGGCGCGATATTGAGGATGTAGAGACGGCCAGTGTGTAAAGGTGACCCTCCGGAGGTCGAAACGGTTAACGAGTTCTAGCCCGTCTTGGTTTTGGTATCTTTCTGCCGGTGGTGTGTGGTGTGTTTGGCAGACAAATAGTTCAATGACGTGTCCCGGCATCGCGCTCAATGCGCGGTGCCGGTTTTCTTTTGTGGGCCTAATGATCTCTCTCTGGCTGTCGAACAAAGGTCTCAAAACGACGAGAGACATGGGCGTTTGCCTCAACCATGTTCCGTCCCATCCTTGGACTGCTGATCGTTAAATCCCAGTCCATTGAACTCCGGACGCCGTTCAATACCGCGCCTTTACCTGGATTGTCTCGATCAAACCCGCCTGCGTAAAACCTTCGGACATGGTGAGCGCGTGCGGGATCTGCGGTAGAGTGATCCTGCCTTCGGGTAGTGTTGTGTGATCGCGTTGTTTTGTGAGTCTGGTAATGTACGAGTTTTCGCCGCTTGTCGGCTGTCTGGTGTTTTTTGCGTATCTTTTTGTATTCGACTTCGATGTCCGAGCTGTTCAGCTCCGGCTGAGCGGTGTCCTGACCCGTCTCCGAAATGGCCAACTCCGAGGCCCTTTCGGATTCGGTTGGGCGAACGAGGAAGGTGACTACGACGCCGTTCCATCGCTCGAGGACGCGATCCGGCAGGCGCGGGCCTGCAAAGCTGCCGGAGGGACCTCAACCTGCCGCGCCTCGCCAAAGGCAACGGTGCCGTGACCGCGGGTCTCTCCCTCGAGGTGCGGCCTTCGGCGACCTATGTCGACGTGATCGACACGATTGACGGCCACAAGGTGGTGCGCGTCGACCTTGCGGCATCCAGACTTGTCACGTTCACCGTCGCGGAAATCGATCTGGGAGACAGGCAGGCGGCCATTCTTGCCCTGGAAGCGCTCCGGGAGGCTGGTATCTTCGGACCCGGCTTTCGTGTGCTTCGGTTTTCGAATGTCGGCCCCGTGGGCGGAACGGCGTCTGACCACGCGGAGACCGTGGCGCGACATGACGCGATCTGTAACGTTGTGAAGGCATTCCTGAAACGGTCGACCAAGCGCGTCGCCAATGCCTATTTAACGCCCAACGGATCGACGCTCGAGACGCTGATCTTTCTCAAATGAAAAAACACCCGCTGCATGACGCTCCATGCGCGCAGGGGGGAAACTGGTCACCGGGGCGTCACAGACGCACGCATGACGTGTGACCGCATCTGGTGGAAAATCAGCCGAGATGGTCCGATTCGAAAAACCTCGGGGGCCAGCGTCGTGCGAGCTGGCCCCCTTGGGTCGGTCAACCGTGGTGGTGGTGTCGGTAAAACTACCTATCCGGGAGTTGGGGGGCGATTCTGAGGCACGGATTGGAAGAATTCTCGGCCAATCTTCCCGTTCGCGAACAATGGCACCGAATGCCCTGCAATCGTGTCGCGAGACGGGGGCAGATCCAAACCTTTGACCATGATGCAACGGACGGCCCTTTGCGGGATAGTCATCATGCAAGCGATAGTCAGTGTCGGCCAGCGAGGACGTGTGTCACTGTTAATGAGTATCTGCTGGTGGTCATCATGACCGCCGTTTGCAAGATCCTCGCTGCGTTGGACGTTCGCTTGTCGTGGCAAGTGGTGGTGTTTTGTGCGAGCCGCCATCGCGAAGAAGTCGCGATGGCGGCTTTCGCGTTTTCCGGTTCTTGGTGGATTTCCGGGCGTCTGCGCGGTTAGTCTTTCATCATCCGCAAACTGCCTGGCCGGATCGGCAAGGCGAGGTATTTGATCCGCAAACTTGGTAAACGGCGTTGCGCCGCCCCCGGTCGGTGGTCCGGCTCTTCCACCGACCGAGATGCCGGGACCTGTCCAAGCAGGTGAGGGACCATTTGTCGGGCATCACCGCTCCCACGCCCAAAACTGAGGGTGGCTGCGGCGGCCCTATTTCTGCCAGGCGTGCGTCAGCTCCACGGAGAGCCGCTTCAGGAGATCCGACAGCGTATCCTCCGTGTCCTCATCGACATTCGTGATTTCATGCAATCGCCTGAACAAGGTCATGAGCGATTGTTTAACTTCTTCGGAGAAGGCGCCATCTTTGCTCGTGAAACTGCCGATGCTGCGGGAGTCGTTCTGGCACACGGACGCGGCAAACCCGTACTCGATGCCATGTTCGCGGGCTTGGCGGATCACTTCGGCCGGATCGTCGTCCTCCAGATCTTGCCAGTCGATCATTCCGTCATTTTGCAGCGCCCACTTTACGGTGGGGTCCCGCATCACGAGTCCCTTTTCCGAGTAGACCTTCGCCCAGACCGGATCATAGGTCTGGAAGAGGAAGCGGGGCGTGGTAAAGATCACGTGAAGTGCGACGGCGAAACCTGCAGTACACAGTCCCTGCATCTCCGCCAGAATGTCATGAACTTCGCGGGTATGGTTCATTTTTTTGCCTATCTTCCCGGATAGATGTTGGGTGTTCAGACATGACCACGGGGTAACTCGAGGAAATCGTAGCAGAAGTGTGAGTGGCTGGACACCCGGAGATATCGGACAGGTCATGAGCCAGAATGGCGTAACTCAATCAGACAAGGCAATGCTCGAACTGTTGGCGCCCGCTGGGTTCCATGTTGCGGTTCGGGTCGGTTTCGCCTTTCCTGAATATGAGTGGAACACGCTTCCACTGGCCTGGGTGCATCTCTATACCCGCGATGCCCTTATGTTGCATGATCCCGTCACACGGTGGGTCTATGAAAACGTGGGGCAGGTGAAGTGGTCCGAGCTGGTTGCCGACGACCCGAAGGGCGTGCTGGCGCTGGCGTCTACCTACGATCTCCGTTTCGGGGCCGCGGTTTGTGTCATGAACGAGGACGAGCCCGGTATCCGGACCTATGGAACGTTCGCAAGGGACGACCGGGACTTCACCGCCGACGAGATGAAAGCTCTTTACGACTGCCTTCGGGACCTTCATCAGACCGAGTCGATCGACATTGCGCTCACGAGCGCGGAGCTTGAGACCCTTGTGATGATACGGGACGGTTTGCTGACCAAGGAAATCGCCTATGAACTTTCCATCAGCGAGAATGCTGTCAAGCAGCGTCTCCGGAATGCAAAGACCAAACTGCAGGCAAGAACGACGACCCACGCGGTCGCTCTGGCGGAACGTAGAGGCTTGTTCCGAATGACATAATTGCCACGCTAGGCAACATTACCGAGTCGGCTCCGAGATTACAGTTCCAACTCCAGCCCGCACCGTCAGTATCGAGCCAAAGACGGTGGGGACCGACGTATGCGAAACATATGCTTCAGCATGGCGACCATGCATGAGCACGGAAATGCGTTCTACGAATTCTTGCGGCTGCGCAAGCGCCTGTTCGTGGACACGCTGAATTGGGACATCCCGCACAACGATATCGTCGAAATGGATGAGTACGATAACCCGGCGGCCTTCTATTCGCTCGTCCTGGATGGCGAGAGGCTTGTCGGCGGTGCTCGCACAATGCCGGTAAACGCAGTCTGGGGAACGAAGACCAGCATGTTCCAGGATGCGATGCTGGGCAAGATAGAGGGTATCCCGTCTGACCTCGTGACCGGCTCGTTTGATCCGGAGATCAGTTGGGAGTGTACGCGGCTTATCATCGACGACTCCGTCACCGGGGCCGATGCGCGGAAAACCTGCTTGAACCTGATTGTCGACGGGCTGGCCCAGATGGCCAGCGACCAGGGCGCGAAGGTTCTGGTTTCTTTGTCTCCGCCGCCCCTGCAACGGGCGCTGCGCGGTTTGGGGCATGATGTTTCGCAGATCGGTCGGACCTACCGGTGCGAAAGCGACGGGCGGAACTATTGCCTGCTGAGCATGCCGGCATTGGTATCGGATGCCGCCAAGCGGGCAAATTCGGGAGGGCTCCGCGCCGCCTCGTGATGGCTTGAAACAGCATCGATGGATGGCGTTGGTTGAAGGGGGCTCTCCCTTGCGACGAGATTCCCGCCCCACGGAGGGTGGCGTGGACAGATCTTGTACGAAGACGCAGGGGGCTGATTGATGCCAATGAGTGCCGCAGTTCAATACTCGTATGCGGATACCCCGGTACCGGCGCGTCGGGGCGCGGGTTCCTCACCCGCTGGGGCTGTCAAAGCCATTTGTGAACGGAATTTGCCCACTCTCACGCATGACGATGTCGAGGCACTGTTCGAGCGATCCAGTCGCGAGCTTTCCCTGGCCCGGGGACCTGCGGAAAGGTAGGGCATCCAAACCCCTGCGCCGCGCCTTGCCGGTGGCTGCTGGAGGGCGATTGATATTTGCACTGGGGATGATGCCATAAAAATCGTCGTACGACGTACCCTCATAATCAATGCCCATACAACCGCTCCATTCCGTGCCTCGGACAGGAATGGGCGTCAATCAAGGCTGAAGTTTGGAAGCCCGCGGGCCGATGTTTGACACCGGCAAGCGCTTGAGCCTTTTGGTCGTGTCTTCGTGGAGGCTCGCCATAAGTCGCGCCAACGGCCCGCAAACTAAATTGACGCAGCGCGACGCGTCCTTTAAAACGCACAAATGAGCGATATACGCACAACTGTGTAGGGAAGGGTGCCCGTTATGGCCCACTCCGACGTGTCACGCCTTTCCGAAGCGATGCACAAGACGGATGTTCTTGTGGTCGGAGGCGGCCTGGGAGGGGTCAGCGCAACCCTCGCGGCGCTGAGGCTCGGTGCCGATGTGATCGTGACAGAGACCCTGCCTTGGCTCGGGGGGCAGCTTACAGCTCAAGGCGTTCCGTTGGACGAGGGGCCATGGGCCGAACAGCTTATACACTCGGCGAGTTATCACACATTCCGACGTGCAATTCGGAGCTACTACCGGCGGAACATGCCGTTGACCGAAATGGCCCGGGCAGAGGTCTATCTGAACCCCGGGCAGGGCAACATCGGCAGTCTTTGCCACGAGCCACGTGTCGCCTTGGCGGTGATCAACGACATGCTGGCGCCGCATGTCTCGGCCGGCCGCCTCAAGGTGCTGCACGGGCTCGCGCCCGCTTCGGTCAACATGGATGGCGACCGCTGCCGTGCAGTGATTTACGAAGCGCCCGAGGGCGAGACTGTTACTGTCGAGGCCCGTGTGGTGATCGATGCAACGGAGACCGGCGTTCTGCTCCCGCTTGCACACGTGGAGCATGTTCTGGGGGCCGAAAGTCGCGAGACGACGGGCGAGCTTCACGCGATCGAGGGGCCCGCCGACCCGACGGATCAACAGGCAATCACCTGGGGAATGGCCCTATCCTACGATCCAGACGGCCACCATGTGATCGAAAAGCCTTCCAGGTACGAAACCTTCCGCGACATGAGGCTGCCATTCTGGCCCGGGCCGCAGTTCGACTGGACGGTAAGCAACCATGTCACGCACGAGCCGCTGGAACGACCGCTTTTTGCCGGTGATACCGACACGCCGTACCTCTTCGACCTGTGGCACGCGCGCCGGATTGCGTACCGTCGGAACTTCAGAGACGGCAGCTATCCCAGCGATATCACCATCGCGAACTGGCCGCAGATGGATTACTGGTTCAACCCCGCGATAACAGGCGATGCCAGCCAGGATGCCGCGACTGTAGAAGAGGCGCGCCAGCTCAGCCTCTCGTTCCTCTACTGGATGCAGACGGAGGCGCCGCGACATGACGGGGGCTATGGGTACCATGGACTGATCCCGCGCGGCGATGTGCTCGGAACGGCGGACGGGACGGCGATGCAGCCTTACTGGCGCGAGGGCTACCGGATCCAGGCCGAGTTCACGGTGCTGGAGCAGCATATCGGATGCGCTGCGCGACCAGGGGTAGAGGCCGCCGAAGACTTCGCGGATTCTGTAGGCATAGGTGCCTACAGGATCGATCTGCACCCGAATTCCCTTGGAAACCGCAATACCGTCGACATCGACTGCTTCCCGTTCCAAATCCCGTTGGGGGCGCTGCTGCCCGTGAGGGTCCAGAACCTGCTGCCGGCGTGCAAGAACATCGGAACGACACGCATTACCAACGGTGCCTACCGGGTGCATCCGGTGGAATGGAGCATTGGCGAAGCGAGTGGCACGTTGGCCGCCTTGTCGCTCCGTGAGGGCATGCCGCCGCGCGCCTTCCGTCACGGTGAAAAGTTGGCCAACCTGCAAGCGGTTCTGAAGGCTTCAGGCGTGATGCTCGAGTGGCCCCGCTTCGGCGCGCTGACGCCACGGACGCGAACCGGGTACCGGCCGCCAGCCTGACCGCCGTCGACTTTCGCGGACCTTCAACACCCGAAATCCGACCCAGGCGATCTACGCTCGTTTGTCGCGAGGACGATCAGCCCGCGTTTGCTTTTTTGCGTTTTGTCCGGCGTGCCGAAATGATCCAGCTGACCACGAACAAAGCGCAGAGCAGAAGGAAGACTGCGCTGACGGGGCGGTCGAAAAAGACGCCGAGGTCACCGCGCGCGAGTGTCAGGGCCCGGCGGAAGTGGCTTTCCATCATCGGACCAAGAACGAACCCGAGCAGGAGCGGGGCCGTGGACAGGCCAATCATGCGCATGAACAGGCCCAGCAGGCCGAACCCCAGTGCCACGAAAATGTCGAAGACGCTGTTGTTCACCGAGTAGACCCCGATGCAGATGAACAGGATGATGCTGGGGTACATCAGCCGATAGGGGATCGACAGCAACTTCACCCAAATCCCGACGAGGGGAATGTTCATGATCACGAGGATCAGGTTACCGATCCAGAAGCTGACGACGAGCCCCCAGAACATGTCTGGCTGTGACGCTATCACCGTGGGGCCAGGCGTGATGCCATGGAGAATCAGCGCACTCAGCATGATTGCGGTGACCGCATCCCCAGGAATGCCGATGGCAAGCGTGGGGATGAACGTGGTCTGTGTGCAGGCGTTGTTGGCGGCTTCCGGCGCCGAGATTCCTTCGATGGCGCCTTGCCCGAAACGCTCCGGAGTCTTCGAGATCTTCTTCTCCAGCGCATAGGCCATGAAACTGGCCACAACCACGCCGGTGCCGGGAAGGATGCCGACTGCAGAGCCAACGGCACTGCCGCGCAGGATCGGCTTGATTGTCTGCCTGAGCTCGGCCCGACTGGGCAACATCTCGCGAAAGGAGATACGGTGCGTCGCGCGGTGCCCGCTGTCATTGCCGACGTTTGCCATGACCTCGGCCACGCCGAACAGTCCCATGACCACCGCGACGAGGCTGAATCCATCGAACATTTGTGGGATACCGAACCCATAGCGCACCGAGCCCGTCTGAGGATCGGCGCCGACCAATCCAAACAGCAAGCCGATGGCGACCGCGATAAGCCCCTTGATCGGGGACCCTTCTGCCAGCGTGACTGCCGCGATGAGACCGAGCAGCATGACGCTAAAATACTCAGCCGAGGAAAAACTCAGCGCGACCTTGACCAGCGCCGGAGCCACCGTCGCCAGGAGCAAGACGCCGACCGTTCCGCCAAAAAACGAGGACATCGCGGCGACCAGAAGGGCCACACCGGCCTTTCCCTTCTGCCCTAACGGATAGCCGTCGAGCGCGGTGATTGCCGAGGAAGGTGTGCCCGGCAGGTTCAACAGGATGGAGGCGGTTGAGCCACCGAATGCGGCGCCGTAGTAGATGCCTGCCAGCATGATCAACGCATGGGTAGGCTCGAGATAGTAGGTGACTGGTAGCAGCATCGCGATCGCCGTGATCGCGCCGAGGCCCGGTAGGACGCCAACCACCATGCCCAGAGAGACCCCAAGCAGACAGATCAGAAGGGCCATGGGGGAGATCGCGACGGAGAAACCCAGGGCGAGATTGGAAAACAGGTCCATTTTTCACTCCGGCCCGAGCGGAATGGTCAGTCCGAGGCCATAAACGAAGAGGGCCGCGAAACTGGCGGCCAGAAAGACGCTCAGTGCAATGGTTTCGATCACGCGGCTTTCGGAAGAAGCTGCAGCGCAGATCACCGTCGCGGCGATCACCGCCCCGATGAGCCCGGCGATTGGAAGCAGCAGCGCGAAGGCAATCATGCTGCCGCTGACCAGGAGAAGTGTGCGTTTCGGTGGTGCGTGTACCGGCCTGTCTGACCGAGAGAACACCACCGCGGCGGCGAGGATCAACAACAAGACCGACATCGCCACTGGAAAGGCGCCCTGGCCGATTCTGCGCAGTGAACCGAGATCCATCCCCCAGGCGCCGTAAAGTCCGATCAGCGCGATGCTGGCGGAAAGCCCTGCAAGAAGCAGGTTTTGCAAGCTCGGTTTCTGCAAGAGGAGCCCCCGAATCCGGGATGGCGCCGGTTTACCCGGCGCCGTCAGAGTAGCCTATTCCGCGGACAGTCCCAGCGACTTGATCAGCCCGCCCCAACGGTCGGTCTCGCTGACCAACCAGGCGTCGAATTCCTCCGGATCCATTTTCATCGGCTCCAGGCCTTGGCTGGACAGCTGAGTCAGGACGGCTTCGGACTCCAAGGCAGACACCACGGCGCCATTGAGGGTGGCGATGATCTCGGGGTCGGTGCCGGCGGGGGCCAGCATGCCGAACCATCCGAGGATCTGGTCGAAATTGTCAAGGCCGCTCTCGGTGACGGTCGGCACGTCGGGCAGCACGTCGCTACGCTTATCCGAGGTCACCGCGAGAGCCTTGATCTGGTCGTTTTGTATGAGCGCGGCCGATCCCGATACGGTGTCGAAGGCGAAGTCGAGCACGCCGCCCATCAGGTCGACGTTCTGGGGCCCCGAGCCGCCATAGCTGACCGGGATCGCCGAGATATCGGCCTTGTCGAGGAAGGTTGCGGCAGACAGCGCCGTCAGCGTCGCACCGCCGCCACCAGCCGCGTAGGTCAGCGTTTCGGGGTCGGCCTTGGCGGCCTCGATTAGGTCGCCGAGCGAGGTAAAGGGTGAGTCGGGGCCGGTCGTAATAACAATCGGCGTGCTTGCGATGCCCGCGACGCCGGTCAGGTCCGAAGCCTCGAAGTCGAGGTTGGGGTAGTAGGAGAAGTTGCCGGCGTGTCCACTGGTCACGAACAGGATCGTGTAGCCGTCCGGATCGGCCTTTGCGACTTCGCGTGCGGCAATCGTACTGCCGGCGCCCGGTTTGTTCTCGACCACGACGGGCTGGCCGAGATCCGCGTTCATTTCCTTGGCGACAATGCGGGCCAATGTGTCTGCCGGGCCGCCCGGGGCAAATCCGACGATCAGGGAAACGGGACGGCTTGGGTAGTCGTCTGCGAGCGCCCCCGAGGCGCCAGCGAACGCCGCAAGTCCTGCTGTTGCAACGAGAATTCGGTAGGTCTGCGTCTTCACGGTATTGCCTCCTCCACACTGGAGCGGTAATGTTGTGCGCATACCGCTCATTGGTGCGATAATATCTTAGATATGTGGGCTGTCAACCTGGGCCGCGCGCGGTACACCTCCTTGGGGAGCGGACAGAGCATGACTGAAGACGACATTGCGCAGATAAAGGATGCCCAGAACTTCAACACGTCGTTTGCGCGGGGGCTGAAGGTTATTCGTGCCTTCGATGCGATGCATCCACGCCTGTCGGTGGCGGGTGTGGCCGAACGGACCAAACTTGATCGCGCAGTCGCACGACGTCTGCTGCTGACGCTGGTGGAAGAGGGCTTTGCCAAGCAGGAAGGCAAGACCTTCGAGCTGACCGCCAAGATTCTGACGCTCGGTTACAGTTACTTGTCCGCCATGGGACTGGATCAACGACTCCAACCCTACCTCGACGAGTTGTCGGCGCAACTGGAACAGGCGGTCTCAGTGTCGGTCCTTGATGGGAGCGAGACCATATTTATTGCCCGTTCTGAGCGGGTCGGGCAAATCATGGCCTATGTTGTCCGGACGGGCCTGCGGCTCTCGGCCTTCTCTTCCGCGTCTGGCCGTGTCCTGCTGGCCGATCTGCCCCAAGACGAACTCGACCGCCGCTTGGCTGACACTGAGATGGTTGCCCTGACGCCGTTTACGAAGACAGACAAGTCCGCTGTTCGAGACGAAATTTCACGGGCCCGGATGAACGGCTACTGCGTCAATGAACAGGAACTGGAAGAGGGCCTTCTCAGCGTCTCCGTTCCGATCCACGGACCAGATGGTCGAGTGCGGGCAGCCCTGAACACGAACTGCACCTACACCAAGGCGCTACAGATCGGATTCGTCGAAACTGCAGTGCCGCTGATGCGGAGTTTCGCCAGTCAAATCGGGCCTCTCATGCACTAGCCGTCGACTTGGCAGGCCCAAGATGGGTCAATGCACAGACTGGCCCGTCGATGCCGCTCGCTGGTGGGGGGTAAGACAGCATTCGCGGACTTTGGCATATGAAGTGAGACGAAGCTGTTTCCGAGGCTCAATTCAACCGTCTGGCGACGACCTCATGGACGGCAGGGCCGCCTGAAACCGCAGTTTCTCCTCGGGCCAGCGTGCCTTCAGGAATGCGAGAATCGCGACAATCTCCGGGTCTGACAGAACGCCCTCGAACGGCGGCATGTCGCTCTCGTAGCCGGGTACCACGGCTTCGATTCCGAACTTCGTCATTGCAAAAAGGTCGGCGTCCGAATGCGTGAAGGTGTGCCCCGTTCCATCCTGTGGCGGGGCCGGCATCCGGCCGGTCTCGAGCCTGCGCCGCCAGTCCGGTTGGCCTTCGCGGTTCTCACCGTGGCAACTCGCGCAGGTCTCAGCGTAGAGTGCCTCCCCGGTCTGGATCTGTGCCGGGGTCATGGTAGAGCCGAGAAAACTCACGTTGGACGGCTCCGCGATGGCGGCGCTCGAAAGCGCCGCCGCGATGCAAAGGTGGGCCGCCAAGGTTCTACCTGGTCGCCGGAGGTACGGAACCACACCTCTCTTTCCGCAAAGTCTACTCATTCGAGTAGACCGCCACGCCCTCCGGCGCATAGGAATACACCTTCAGCGTGCCGACCTTGTCGGGTGACATGCCCGGGGAATTCTGCGGCATCCCAGGCAGGACGAGCCCAGAAATGGCCGGCCGTTCTGCGAGCAAGCGGTCGACGATTTCGGCTGGGATGTGCCCGTGTACGCCGTAGCCGCCGACCTCCGCATGGTGGCAGGACAGGCCCGGTTCGGGAACGCCGGCGGCCATGGCCCGTGCGGCGACATTGGTGTCGTTAACGATGGTCACGTCGAACCCCTTCTTTTCCATGTACGTCGCCCAGGCGGAGCAGCAGCCACAGCTGGGGTCGCGATAGACGGTGATCGCCTCACCGGCGAAGGCCGGGGCGGCGGTGAGGAGGGCGAGCGAGAGTGCGAGCGTTTTCATGGGGATCTCCTTCAGATGACCGCGCCGGCGGTCCAGGTTTCGCCGCCGTCGCGGCTGTAGGTGAGAGCGCCTTGCGTGGCGGCGACGAGCGAGAGGGGGGTGGCTGGATCTACCGCGATCGCGAGAACCTCGACATCGCTGGTCTTGCGCCAGACCATGCCGGCATCGTCCGTTGACCAGATGCCGGAGGGAAGCGCCGCATAGAGCCTGGCGGGCGCCGCCGCCGGAGACACCAGCGCGCGCACTGGCTGTCCCTCCGGTAGCGGCTGGGTTTCGGGGGCGTCTCCGCCCGGGACAAGCGCGTCCAGCGCATTCCCCGGCTGAACGTCCTGCCAGCGGCAGAAGCAATCCGGCACACGCTGCATGCCGAACGTGGTTCCGGCATAGAGCCAGATACCCCCCATGCCGCTCGCGAGATCGACCGAAGCGAGCGCGGTCACGTCTCGCTCGGCCTCGGCGAGGAACGGTCGGTCCATCACGAACGCCCAAGTCTCGCCGGCATCTTCGCTGCGCCAAAGCCCGTCGCCTGCGATGGCGGCATAAAGTGTGTCGGGGGTGGTTGCAGCCGTGGCGAGCGCGTCGATGGCCACCGCGGGTAGCCCGGCGCCCGCTTTCCGCCAGCTTGCGCCGGCATCGTCGGAGACGGCCAGTCCGTGCGCATCAAGCGCGGCAACCACGCGGTCGGGACGCTGCGGATGGGTAGTCAGCGCTCTCAGCTCCTGGTCCGGGCCGGCTGCAGCGCGCCAGGTCGCGCCGCCGTTCTGGCTCCGCATCAGGCCGTTGCCCGCGGCCAGCACGGTGCTGCCAGCAAAAACGAGGGCGCGGACTTGAGGTGACGGCGCCGCGATGAGCGGAGGTGCTGTTCCGACAATGCAGGCTGCCGCGGTCGCGCCAAGGAAGGCACGTCGATGGAGCCCGTCTGTTTTGGGTATGGTCATGTTCCCTGTTCCGATTGGTCCCGCAGAGGCCGGAAAGCCCGCGGTATCTTACCTGTACGCTACGCCGGAGACCGGCGCGGAGAGTCAGATCGGAAGATGGAATCGCGGTGGCGACGTCGCGGGCGGGTCTGACCGACCCGGCCTGACGGCAACGTGGCCTGCTCGTTCGCACACATTCTGGGCGCCGCGCTCAGCGTCCTCGGCTGGCAGGATCGCAACCGTCAACGACACGCAGTCGCCGGCGCAGCCGGCACCGTCATCCGCGCTATCGCAGGCGTCGCAGTCGTTCATGGCCCCGTCATGCACGGCGCCCATTTCCAGGGTCATCTCGCCGAAGGACGCGGCCTGCGACACCGATCCCAGCAGGAAAGCGGCAAGCACACCAATGCAGAGCAGGTTGAAAAGGCGCGTCATGGCCGAGAGTTTCCCCTTGGGCGGCGGAAATGTCGATGCGTCATGGAGGCAATTCGCCGGGAAGAGGACCGGTCAAGCAATTGGCAAGGTTACAGTGGCCCTAAGGCCGCCGCCCTCCCGGTTCTCGAGCGAGATGTCGCCGCCATGGGATTGCACTATGGTCCGGGCGATCGAGAGGCCCAAGCCCGTCCCACCCGTCTCGCGCGACCGAGACCTTTCCAGCCGTACGAACGGGTCGAAGACATGCTCGAGCTCTTCCTCGGGGATGCCCGGCCCACGGTCATCGATGACGACACGCACCAAATCCTCTTCCCGCCAGATGCGAATGCCGGCATCTCCGCCGTAGCGGACGGCATTCTCGATCAGGTTCCGCAGCGCGCGCCTCATGGAGGTCGGACGAAGCCGTACCCTGGCAATTGCCGCGGAGGGTTGAAAGGTGACCGTTCCCGCGGGCGCGTTTATGTCGGCGATCAAATCAGCGACGACTTCCGATAGCTCCACCGTCTCGACGGGCTCGGTATTCGAGACGCCGCGGGCGAACGCGAGTGTGCTTTCGACCATTTCCTGCATCTCTTGGGTGGTCGCAATCATCCGCTCGCGGGTTTCGTCTTCGTCGACCATCTCAGCCCGGACGCGAAGCGCCGTGAGCGGCGACCGCAAGTCATGGCTCAGAGCCGCGAGGAGCCGCGTCCGGTCGTCGACGAAGCGACGGATACGTTCCTGCATCTGGTTGAAGGCGCTTGTCAGGCTGCGTAGCTCGTTCGGCCCCGACGGCGCGACCGCCTGCGCATCTGCACCTCGGCCGAACTCCTCCGCCGCCCGGGCAAGATCGCGCAACGGGCCGGTCAGTCGCCCCAGGGCGATCCAGACCGTGGCCCCAATCAGGACTGCTGAAATGGCGAAAGTCGCGATCGCCGTCCAGGCAAGTTGATACGGTGGGCGATGGAAGCGGGTCACGACGTTCAGCCAGTCGCCAGTCGCCATTGCGATGGAGATCTTCATTTCCACGGACGAGATAGGCACCGGCTGCATGGACCGGTGCATCTGGGCCATCTGGCCCGTCATGCCCCGCATCGGTGGCGGGGCGGTATCGGCCTGATGCAGTTCCAGGCGGACGTCCGGCACCGGGTCCATTCTGATTTGTGCCGCGATCTGTTCGGCGAGTAGATCGGCGCCGTGGTTCGGGTGATCCACGGTGGGGGACGCGTCCAAGGAGAACCGCACCAGCGGCGAGTCTGCCGCCCGCAGGATGGAGCCATGGAGGTTCTCGGGCGCCTCCGTAATCAGCCGCGCCACGTTCGCCGCCCGGCTGGCGGCCTCCTGTCCGAGGGCGGTTCGCAGCGCCATTTCCCGTTCGTCGGCAAACAGCCAGACGACGAGGGCTTGTGCCAGCGCGAGCGTCAGCAGGATCAGCAGGAGCAACTGCCCGCGCAGGGATCCGGGAAGAAACCGCCTCATGGCTCCACCTTCACGTCGGTGGCGAGACTGTATCCGCCGCCACGTACGGTGGTGATCAGGTGCGGTCGGGTCGGGTCTTCCTCGATCTTTTTGCGCAGGCGGCTCACCTGGTTGTCGATGGTACGGTCGAAGACATGAGCGGTTCGGCCGGAGGTCAGGTCGAGCAGTTGGTCGCGGCTCAGCACGAAGCGCGGGCGTTCGAGAAAGACGGTCAGCAGCCGGAATTCTGCCGTGGTCAGGCGGACCTCACGCCCATCGGTATGGCGCAACTCCTGCCGGTCGGTATCGAGCGTCCAACCGGCGAACTGCACCCGGTGGCTCGACAGGCTGCCGGCGTGGGGTTCCGCCCGGCCGCTACGCCGCAGGATCGCCTTGATCCGTGCCAGTAACTCGCGCGGATTGAAGGGTTTGGGCAGATAGTCGTCCGCCCCAATCTCCAGCCCGATGATCCTGTCGGTTTCTTCCCCGAGGGCGGTCAGCATGAGGATCGGCACGGTGCCGTCCGCGCTCAGTCGGCGGCAGACGGAGATCCCGTCCTCACCCGGCATCATGACGTCGAGCACGATCAGGTCGAAGCGGCCGGCTTTCAGCTTGGCATCCATCTCCACAGCGTCCCGCGCCGTGCTCGCGCGCATCCCGTTGCGCTCAAGATACCGGCTCACGGCATCGCGGATCTCGCGATGGTCATCAACGACCAGGATGTGCGGCGCGTCTGTCATGCCTCTCCCATATCGTATGCTGGCGCGCGCGGAGCCCAAAATTGGTCGCAAGATGTATCAGGGTCCGGGCGGTGCGACCAACCGATACAATTCTCCCCCGGTTTGGCATCCTGCTGCGACACGCGTCCCCCAGATTGAACTCATCCAAACGACGACACACAGGAGACGTGATCATGAAACGCTCAGGCAAACGCGCGGTCGCATTGGCAGCCATCGCCGCGATAGGCGCCGCCATCACCATCCCGGCGCTGGCGCACGGGCCGCAGGGTGGTGGCTGGATGCAGGGTCAGTACGGTGGCCCCGGTGCGATGATGGGCAGCGGTGCGGGCGAAATGATGGACGGTTGGCAAGGCGGCCCCGGCACGATGCATGGCCCCGGCGGCCGTGCCGGCATGGGTCCCGGCGCCATGGGCCCGGCCATGATGGGCGATCCGGAGGTCATGGAGCACATGATGGAGATGCACAGCCAGATGGGCGGCTTCGGTGGCCCCGTCATGATGGGCGGAGCGCCGGGCATGGGCATGATGGGCGGGTCCTTTGGCCCCGGCATCGTGGGTGGTCCCGGTGGCGTCGGTATGATGGGGGCTTTCCTCGGCGATCTCGATGCCGACCGGGACGGCTCCGTGACATCCGACGAGGCTCGAGATGGGCTGCAGGCTGCGCTGGCGGACAATGACAGCGATGGCAGTGGCACCCTGTCGCTGGGCGAATTCGAGGCGCTTCACAACAACACGATACGCCCGATGATGGTGGACCGCTTCCAGGCCCTCGACGCCGACGGAGACGGTCAGGTGACACAGGCGGAGATCACGGCGCCGGCCGACTGGATAGCCCGGATTCAGGCCCACCGCGCGACGCTGTGGCAGGATTGCCCAGGGCTGCAAGACGACAGCGATGCGGCCGAACCAGAGGAGCAAAACTGATCGACCTGGCAGCCGGCCCTCGCCTGGGCCGGCCGCCCGCCGATGTATGAAAGGAGACGGAGGATGACTTACCATCTGACTCGGACACTGCTGACGTTTGTAGCTTTGACAGTTCCTTCGCTGGCTATAGCGCACGGCCCCGGACTCGGAACCGGAACCGCGAATGCCCCCGGATGGACCGGCCAACAGACGCCACCCTGCGCGACAGCCGGCGCCACAGTGCCGCCCTGCGGTACGGCGCCGGGTACCTACGGTTCCTACGGCAACGGAATGCCTGGACCGGCTGCTGGCCACGGGCCGCAGATGATGCTGGGCAACGGCGTTCCTTCGCGTCCCGGCACAGGCTGGGGGTATCGCTTCGGACATGGCCCCGGGATGAACTGGCGCAACTGAGCGGAAATGCACTGCACCGCCACGTGGCGCCGGGAGGACAGGAAAGGACATCCTGATGATGAACGGCTACCAACACGGATGGGGTATGGGCCTCGGCGGCTTCTGGACAATCCTGATCGTGATCCTGCTGCTTCTGGCAATCCTCGCGCTCTTCAAATACCTGACGCGCTGACGCCTCAATGGCCGCGGGAGCGCCCCCGGGGTGCCGGGGCCGGAATACCATTGCCGCTGATCCACGCCATAAATGGCTTGCGAGGGAACCTGCGCCGAAGGTAACCTCGAGCGATCCGGTTCTCCCGACAGGCACAAAGTGCCGGGAGACGAAGAGGGAATTCGGAGGGAAGGTACCCATGTCGGGCCGTCCCGGCCGAAGCCGCCCCCGCGACTGTCAGCGGCGAGTGCGGGCCTAACATGCCACTTGCCGCGTGCAGGGAAGGCAGGCCCCCATGGTGACCCGCGAGCCAGGAGACCTGCCGGATCATTGAAACTCGATGCTGTCGGGTGTGACAGCCACAGGAGCAAGACCATGATCACTGCACTTCGCCAGAAGGCCCTCCCGGACATTTCCAGCCGCCGCATGACCGTATTCGTCTGCGGTATTCTGGGCCTGGCACTCATCACCGTCGCCGGCAACGTTCAGGCCTCGGCCCTGCATGCCGCCGCCCACGACGTGCGGCACGCCAATGGTTTCGTCTGCCACTAGTCCATGATCCTGAAAAATGTGACCGGCGGCATCGTCGCCGGGGCTGCAGCGGGCCTGCTTACGGGCCTGCTGCAACTTGCGTTCGTGCAGCCGGTGCTGCTCCATGCCGAACTCTACGAGGCCGGCGTGCTGGTGCATCGCGGGGCGGAAGCCATTTCGGCGCACCGGGAGTGGAGCGGGATCGACCCCGCGCGCGACGGGCTCAGCCTGCTCTTCTCCATGCTGGTCTATGTCGGGTACGGGCTGCTGCTGACGGCCGCCATGGCGCTGGCCCCTGATGAGGGTGGGTCGATCTCACCCCGGGCCGGGGCCATCTGGGGAGTGTGCGGCTTCGTGGCAGCGCATCTGGCTCCGGCGTTCTCCCTCCCGCCGGAGGTCCCGGGCTCCGCGCACGTGGATCTTTCGCAGCGGCAGATCTGGTGGCATGCGACCGTTGTCGTCACCGCGGTCGCACTTTGGCTCCTCGCGTTCGGCCGTGGGGTATGGAGCATCCCGGTCGCCGCCGTTCTGCTTCTGGCGCCCCACGTGATCGGCGCACCGCAGCCCGAGCATTTTGAAGGGCCGGTGCCGCAGGAGATCGCCGCCCTCTTCGCCAGTCGCGCGCTCGGCGCGGGGCTTGCCGGCTGGGTCCTTCTCGGCGCGATCCTTGCCTGGCTGCGAAGGGACGCACGGGTAGATTTCAGCTAAACAATGACCGGCCGCCTGGGTAAACCCGAGCGGCCGGCCGCCTTCATATCTCAGTTCGCCTGAGCCGAAGAGAATTCAGAACGACCGAGATCGAAGAGGCGCTCATCGCGAAGGCGGCGAACATCGGGCTGATCAGAATACCGAGGAACGGAAAAAGCACGCCCGCCGCGATCGGCACCCCCAGGGCGTTGTAGATGAGAGCGAAGAACAAGTTCTGGCGGATGTTGCGCATCGTAGCCTGGGCGAGGCGGCGCGCCCGCACGATGCCGTCGAGATTGCCTTGCACCAAGGTGACCCCCGCGCTCTCGATCGCCACGTCGGCGCCGGTTCCCATCGCGATGCCGACATCGGCCTGTGCCAGCGCGGGGGCATCGTTCACCCCGTCACCGGCCATCGCCACCTTGCGTCCGGCTTGCTGCAATTCGTGGATGAGCGTCGCCTTGTCTTTCGGCAGAACCTCGGCGCGGATTTCATCGATCCCAAGCCGGCCCGCAACCGCTCTGGCCGTGCGCTCGTTGTCGCCGGTGGCCATGATGATACGGAAGCCCAGATCGTGGAGCTTCCGCAGCGCATCGGGCGTCGTTTCCTTCACAGGATCGGCGACGCTGACAAGCCCCGCGACCGTGCCGTCGACCACCACGTACATCACCGTCTCACCCTCATCACGTCGGGCGTTGGCCTTCTCCGAGGCTCTTCCGGCGTCCAGCCCGAGTTCCTCGATCATCCGGGCGTTTCCGAGCGCGACAGCCCGCCCGTCGACAGTGCCCTTGACGCCCATGCCAGTGACCGCCTCGAAGTCACTGGCATCGGCCAGATCCACGCCTCGATCAATGGCACCCCCCACGATCGCCTCGGCCAGCGGATGCTCCGAGCCGCGTTCGAGAGACGCCGCGAGGCGCAGGAGGTCTGCCTCGCCGTGCCCGTCTTCAGGATAAAGTCCAACGAGCCGTGGCTTGCCCTCGGTTAGCGTCCCGGTCTTGTCCACGATCAGCGTGTCGACCATTTCGAAGCGCTCAAGCGCCTCGGCATTCTTGATCAGCACTCCCGCCTGCGCTCCGCGTCCCGTTGCAGTCATGATCGACATGGGCGTGGCAAGGCCAAGCGCGCAAGGGCATGCAATGATCAACACGGAAACGGCGGCGATCAGCGCGTAGGAGAGCGCCGGAGCAGGGCCCCACACGGCCCAGCCGATAAAGGCGAGAATGGCCACTCCGATCACGGCGGGGACAAACCATCCCGCCACCTTGTCGGCGTACTTCTGGATCGGGGCACGGCTGCGTTGGGCCTGTGCCACCATTTGGACGATCTGGCTCAGCACGGTATCGGCGCCGACGCGTTCTGCCTCGATCACCATGCTGCCGGTTCCGTTGATCGTAGCTCCGGTCACCGGGTCTCCCACGACCTTTTCCAATGGGACAGGTTCGCCGCTGATCATGCTCTCGTCGACCGAGGAGCGACCGGCGACAACCGTTCCGTCCACCGGCACCTTGTCGCCGGGCCGGACGCGGATGCGATCTCCGACATGTACCTCTTCCAGCGGAATCTCCTCCTCGCTGCCGTCGTTCCGGATAACGAGTGCGGTCTTGGCGGCCATGTCGAGCAGCGCCCGGATCGCCTTGCCCGTGCCTTCCCGGGCGCGCAACTCCATAAGCTGACCCAGCAGGACAAGAACGACGATCACCGCCGCGGCCTCGAAATAGACGGCGACATGTCCCTCTGCATCGCGGAACCCTTGAGGAAAGACGCCTGGAGCAAGCACGGCCACCGTGCTGAAGATCCAGGCCGCCGATACACCCATGGCGATCAAAGAAAACATGTTCAGATTCATCGAACGGAAGGAATTCCAGCCGCGTATTAGGAACGGCCAGCCGCTCCAGAACACCACAGGCGTACCCAGTGCGAACTCAGCCCACAGCGCGGCGCGCGCGCCAAGCGCCTCGCGAATGCCGCCCAACCCAACCATCGGTCCCATGGCCAGCACCAGCAGGGGCACGGTCAGAGCGGCGCCAACCCAGAAACGCCGGGTAAAGTCCACCAACTCCGGGTTCGGCCCGGTGTCCTCGACTGTGGCGGCCTCCAATTCCAGCCCCATACCGCAAATCGGGCAGGATCCCGGCTCGACCTGCCGCACCTGCGGGTGCATCGGGCAGGTGTACACCGGGCCGTCATGGTCACTTGGTACGGTGTCGTAGTTGCTCTTGGGAGCTTCGGAGGCATCGCCCGGGTGACCCTCGTGCCCGATGTCGGACCTGTGGAGCACCAATGTCATTCCGCATTTCGGGCAATCGCCGGGAGTGTCCTGCCGGACGTCGGGGTGCATCGGGCAGACATATTCCGCCGCCGCATTCTCCTGTTTCTTCCGCGCTATCATTCCGCTTTCTCGTGTGTTGGCGCCCGACGGCGGGGGCGCGCGTAGGGCGGCACGTTTCGACAGATCGGGAGTGCGATGGTCCTGTATGGAGTGCCGCCAATATTCTTCGAAGCGCTCTTCCGACTGTACGTGAAACGATCGCTAGTTGTTCAGTCTGGGACTTACAGCAGGTGGAAGGTCAATGACCCTTGAGGCCAGACTGGTGAGCAGCCAGCGTTAGGAAGACGTGGACTACTTTGGGAGCCTGTTGGAAGGTCGACTATGACAGGCTTCAATGTAGCATCGCGTCGAGGTCTGCACGTCCCTGGGCGGGCTCTCGGACGCATGGAAGCCGGAATGATGGTTCAGGAACCTCGTAAGATCGCGCCGGTTTCGTGCCCGTGGCTTCGATTCTCCAGGAAGGCTGCTTGGATGTATGGCGTGTACGTCCAGCAGAAGAAAGTTGATGGGCCGCATACCAAGTCGCTGAGAGGCAGGCTTCCACAATCATCAGGGGTCTGTCAGGACTATTCCGGAGTCGATTTGATCCGTCGGCAGCCCAATATTTCGTGGTTTTCCTGACGGTTCCGTCCATACTGGGAAGAATTTCGATGAGGCAGCCGACCATTGACCTTTGCAAGTTCCGGTAGCACCCCTGAGTTCTTCGAGTCCGAATTCGACCGCGACCGCCTCGTTTCCGCCATGTACGAAGCCGCGGCGGACGCCGGCGCGTATGTGGAGTTCATCGATGTTTTGCGTCGCTACCTCGAAGCCACGGTCCTGAATTCCTGGAACATAGAGCACTTCGAAACCTTGGAGATCGGTGCGTTTCTCTCCGACCAAGGGCTCGCACGCCATTTCGACCGGATGAATCGCATTCTGCTGCAGAAGGCCGGGCATCACTTGGCCGGTGGGCTTCATGCCCGTGTTGCGGAGCGGCGCGGCGTGGCTGTGCTGATAGATCGGAGCGGCGCCATCGTTGCGCGCAGTGCTGCCGCGTCGCAACTGCTGGGCACTGCGCGACCCTCAATCGACGCTTTGGCGCGGCAGCTTTACGCGGATGACGAGCGTGCATTCCGCTCCTGTGTCGCGAGCTATGAGAAGGACGGCAGCGATGTGGCCTTGCGTATCTTTCGCGGGGACAACTTCCACCTTGCGGCTCGGACGGTCCACAGCGCGGTGGAACAGCAGCTTTATCTGATCGTCGACACGCTGCAGGTCGAATGGAGCAAAACGCTCGAAGCTTCCTTGCACGCCTCCTTCGCACTGACCCCGGCAGAACTCCGTGTGCTTCGCGCCTTGGCGCTCGGTCGGAACGTGTCAGAGATCGCGGAAGCCTCAGGACGATCTGTCGGCACGGTCCGCAATCAGGCGAAGTCGGTCCTCTCGAAGACCAATGCCGGGACGCTTGCCAATCTTAACAGGCTCGTTGCGCTGATCGCCGGGAACGTTGCAACGCACGCCACGGAAGACGCACGGCCGGAGCAAGAGGTCGATATGCTGACCCTCCCGGATGGACGGGCGCTCGAGGTGCGCCTCCAGGGGCCCAAGCATGGGCGCCCTGTCCTGTACATTCACGGCCAACTGTTCGGGACAGAGCTCCCACCCGAGGGTCAGCTCGCCCTAAACAGGAATGGCTTGAGGTTGATCGCGCCGTCACGACCAAATTTTGGATTGTCCGATCCGGTGCCCCCGACCAATGCCGCACAAGAGCCCGATCGCCTCGTGCAGGATATCGCCTTTCTTCTTGACCACTACGGAATCGGGAAACTCCCCTTGCTCTCTTTCGCGGCGGGTACTGTCTACGGTTACTCCCTCGCTGCAGCGATGCCGGACCGCTTCACCGGGCTCGTCCACGCGGGCGCAATTCTGCCCGCCCTCACCGTCGGGCAGTTTGCCAAGATGCCACCCACGCAACGAACCATCTGTTTTCTGATGCGGTTCGCGCCGGAGATGGCGCCACCGCTTTTTCGTGCGGGGCTCCAGCAGATCGAGGCACAGGGCGAGACCGAGTTCCTCAGGACTCTTTTCAAGGATGGTGCCCGCGATCGCGCTGTTGTGGATCGGCCTGACCTGGCCGATTTCCTCCGCCGCAGTATCCACTTCGGAACACGGCAGAGCTACTTTGGTGTCTTCACGGATTCGGTCCAGATCGTCACCGATTGGTCGCAATACGTGGAGAAGGTCGCCGCGGCGGGTGTCCCGTCACTGCACATTCACGGCACAGCGGATCTTGCTACACGAATCTCGGACGTCCGGCGGTTCGTCGACAGATTTCCGGGTATCACCCTCGAGGAAGTCGATGGCGGCGGTCAGCTTCTTGTCTTCGACACCCCTGGCCTTCTCTTGGATCGTGTGGCCGAATTCTGCTGAACAGGGGTACGCCCGCCGGAGCGTCCGATTGGTGGGCCAGATCGCCCGGCAGGCAGATCAATCGCTCATCTTGAAGCCCGTCCGATGAGATTTGCGAGCCGAAGCCGTGAAGGGATCGCTCATAGGCAATGCGACGCTGCCGGGCCCCAAGGTGCCTCGCGATCCCGAAGACCGAGATCACGATAAAGAAAGTCTGAATGAGGACCGTGGCGAGGTTGTACTGCTCCACTAGGCTGATCATCACCAAGATCGCAGCCACCAGTTTGACGACGTAGAAATGCGGTGACTGGCTCGGCAGCCGGTCCAGAGAGGTCAGGATGTAGGACGCCGCGTAGATGATGGCGCCAGCCAGTCCGCTCCACTCCCACACCGAAAACATATCAACGAATTCCTGCATCGGTGCCTTTGCGTTCGCACTAAGCCTCTAACAATGGGACATTAATTAGGTGACTTTGATCCCGGTGGCATGTCCCATTTGGGACATGCGCAGGTTGCGGAGTATGTGGCTTGGCGGCTGAACTACGTGTTGAGCGCGTCGCTCTCACGCCCTGCAAGTTGCCCTTTGCTCAAGTCGACCAGACGGAGACGCAGAGTGTGGCCGACGGGACCAAGACATGCAGGAAGCCATGCGCACAGCGGCCGCTGGCCCGTTCTGGACAAAGCCGATCGGCGTGTGTGTCACACGCCCTCATCGGTGACGTATTTGCGCCAATTGTGTTCCTCTTCAAATCCCAGAACGTCTTTGATCTTCCGATTGGAATAGAGCGCCTCGTTCTCGCCCAGGTCCGCGTTCACCGGCACCCCGGGGAAGAAGCGCTCGGCAATCTCGCGTGCGGGCAGGTTCACCGAGTTGGTATCGTTGCCGGCATTGAAGATCTGGAACCCGAGCCCGTCCGCCTTCAGGCAGAGATGCACGATCTGCCCGAGATCGCGGGCGTCGATGTATGAGAAGAGGTTGCGCCGGCGACAGCCCGGATCGGCAAAGAAGCCGGGAAAACGCGCGTATTCGTGGGGCTCCATGACGTTGCCAATCCGAAGCCCGTAGATGTCGAAGCCGGAGCGCCTCTGGAAGGCCCGACCGGTCTTCTCGTTGACCACCTTGGAAAGCCCGTAACTGTCCATCGGGTTGGTGTCGTGCTCCTCGTCCACGGGCAGGTAGTCCGGATCTGCCACACCGTCGGCGAAGCAAACGCCATAGGTCGTCTCCGATGAGGCGAATACGACCTTGCGGATGCCGAGCTTCACCGCAGCCTCGATCACGTTGTACGTGCCGATGGTGTTAACGCGGAACGTCTCGTGGTCGGGGTTGATCAATATCCGCGGGACGGCGGCAAAATGGACTACAGCGTCGAAGGCTGGCACCCCTGTGCCGCTCTCCAGTTCGTCGAAATCGGCATAGCTCGTCATGACGTTGAACATCGCACCGCTGTCGGTAATGTCGGCGATCAGGTTATCGATGCCCGGCTCTTCGAGCGGTTTCAGGTCGACGTTTACTACGCGGTGCCCCTGGTCCCTGAGATACCGGCAGACATGGCGGCCAGCCTTGCCCGACCCGCCTGTGAACAGAATACGCATGGGTTTCCTCCTGATCCGGGGCGATCTCTCCCAGTCGTCTCACGTCTCTCGAACAACGGCGGGACCGCTTGCGGACCATTCATATTCAGAAGACAGGCTGTTTCAATGGTGACGGGGCGATGGAACGACCGCCGCGCTCTTTGGGCGGACGGACTCTCGTAACGGTCTATTTGTCATATGACGGCTTTGCCGCATGGTTCGGGAACCGATCCGGCAGGGAAGGGGGGCCTATTGCGCGCGCGCCCCTTCGCCGCCGTGCTTGACCAAGCGTCTCGTACAGGCGGCCGCTGTCGTACGGCTTGATTGCGTCCCACCGTTTGTCGCGCACGATATTTGCCCAATCCGGATTGGCGAGCAAAGCCCGGCCAACGGCGACCAGAACGAAATCGCCGCGTTCAAGCATGCGGATCAGCTCCGCCAGATTATTGGTCGTTGCACCGATCTTTGCGAAGGGATCGGCAAGCGGATCCTCCAGCCCGACGGAACCCACCGTCATGGCAAGCTTCCCGGTGATCTTCTTGGCCCATCCGGCAAGGTTCATGTCGCTGCCCTCGAATTCCGGCAGCCAGAAGCGCCTTGTCGGAGCGTCGAAGAAATCCACCCCGGCATCGGCCAACGGCACGAGCCACGTTTCGAGTTCGGCCGGATTGGCAGCAATCTTTGCCTCATAGTCCCAGCCCCATTGCGAGAAGCGGAACATGATCGGGAAAACCGGACCGACGCGCCGTCGGATCTCGCGAACGACCTCGAGACCCAGGCGGGCGCGGTCGGTCAGGGATCCGCCCCAGCGGTCAGACCGTTGATTGCTGCGAATGAGATTGCCATGCCCCCCATGGACAGCAACTCCGTCGAAGCCGGTCTGTTTGGCTTGGTATGCCGCCTCACCGAAGGCGTGGATGATGTCTGCGAGAGCTTTTTCCGTCGCTTTGTGGGGCACGTCTGTCGGCCTGGACGGCGTCCCCTTGTCCACGACGAGGCGCGCGCTCGAGACGGCGACAGACCGATCGAGGGCACCTCGGAATTGTGAACCTTATCGCGTTTGCGGGAAATGCCCGTATGCCAAAGCTGCGGAAAGATCAGGCCACCCTCTGCATGGACCGCATCCACCACGCGCTTCCAACTTGCGAGCTGCGCCTCGCCGAACATATAGGGTTCTCGGCAGCCCCTTGGTCGAGAGGCGGCGCGAACGCCGCCCCTCTTCGCGCCTACTGACGGCCAGCGGTCACGCCACCGTCCACCGACAGGATTGCGCCTGTGATCCACGAAGCTTGTTCGGAGGCGAGGAACAGGATCGCCTCTGCCACATCGCGCGGCTGACCATTGCGGCCCAGCGGATGAAAGGCATCGAAGCCGGACAACGCTTCCTGAACTTCATCCTTCGGGATGAAGGTGGAGTAGATCGGTGTTTCCACAACCGCGGGCGCGACTGCGTTGATGCGGATCTTGTGAGGGGCAAGCTCGATCGCGAGATTGCGCACCATCGCGTGGACGCCCGCATTTGCGGCGGAATAAGCGGCCGATGGGGTCGCGCCGATTGCCTGGATGGCCCACATGGAGCCGGTCTGCACGATTACGCCGCCGTTGTCTTTCATGGCCTTCGCGGCAGCTTGCGCGGTGAAGAACTTGCCCTTCAAGATTGTGTCCAGATACCAGTCATAATCCTCCTCGGTGAGCTCGAGGAAGGGCTTGGGATTAAAGACGCCCGCGTTGTTGACCAGCACGTCGAGCGCTCCGAAGTTTGACACGGCAGTCTCGACCAGCCCCGTGCCCGTGGCCGGATCGGCAATATTGCCTGCGAATATTGCTGTCTTCTCTCCAGTGGAATCAATGTCACGCGCGGCGGCTTCGAGCTTCTCCTTGTCGCGACCGTTGATCACAACATTCGCGCCCTCGGCGATGAAACGTGCCGCTGTTTCCTTGCCGATCCCCGAGCTGCCCCCGGTGATCGCGATGGTCTTTCCTTCAAAACGCATATCGTTGTCCATATCTACTGATAGATAGACAGCATGTAGCAGTTGAATTCGCGTTCGACAAGGTCTATCTATCGGATGGTAGATGAAAGGCTGAGCAGTGAACCCAACCGCGCTAGCGATTATCGACGCAGCCGAGAGCCGCATCAAAAATGCGGGCTATGACGGCTTCAGTTTCCGGGAGATCGCCGCCGATGTCGGCGTGAAGAGCGCGAGTGTGCATTATCACTTCCCGACAAAAGAGAATCTGGCGGCAGCCGTCGCCCGCCGCTACGGCGAGCGCTTTCTGGCCGAGATCGAAAAGGAAGTTGCCGGTGGCAGCGATATAACGGCCGCGTGGGTCGCGACCTTCCGAAAGGCGATGCATAGCGATAGCCGCATGTGCCTGTGCGGTGCGTTGGGCGCCACTTCGGCAAGTTTGCCGCCTGAAGTCCTCGCCGAGGCGCGCCGCTTCTTCGAAAACGGGGTGCAGACCCTGATCGACGGCGGAGTGTCACGGGCAGAAGCGATGCACGTCATCGCTACCCTCGAAGGTGCAATGCTCCTCGCGAACGTATTGGGCACCACCAGCGCATTCGACGAAGCCAGCAGAGGTCTGGCCTAGACGTCAAAACTTGCAGGATTCGGCCATTTGCAAATCCGGCAAGGAGCGATCCGCTGGAAAAGCGGTGGGGCGCCGTAATGGCAGAAGAACCTGCTAATTGACGTGAGAAGGAAGTCTCTAGGCGGCATTGGAAGGCCAAATGACTATCATCACCGGATCGGCAGCGGATGTGCTATGCACGTGGTCGTTGCCGCGGTTCCCGTGACCCGGATGGTGAGCCCCGGGAAGCCCTTAAGGGTCTCAGTTCGAGGCCGACGCTCGGCACCCGAGCAATCGGGACCCGAAAAATGAAACGTTTCATATTGACCGAATCGAGAAGGCGTGTTCGTCTCGCATGAACACCGGCGGGGCAGAGCGCGTCGATCTGGTGTTGTTGCAACTGGGAGGACTACATGAAATTGTTCAAACTCGCTGCCGCGGCAGCGACAGGTATTGCTTTGCTTTCGGGCACCGCATTCGCTCAGGACGACAAGCCGGTCGTCGGGTTGGTGATGAAGTCGCTCGCCAACGAGTTCTTCCAGAACATGCTGGAAGGCGCGAAGGAACACGAAAAGGCGCGCGGCGACTATGAGCTCAAGGCCGTCGGTATGCAGAACGAGACCGATTTCGAGTCTCAGATCAACGCTGTCGACACGTTCATCACGCAGGGCGTAGATGCCATCGTGATCGCTCCGGCCGACTCCCGCGCCATGGTGCGCCCGCTGAAAAAGGCAATTGAAGCCGGCATCGTCGTGGTGAACTTCGATGTGGCGCTGGACGAAGAGGCCAAGAAGGAACAGGGCGTGGAACTGGCCTTTGTCGGACCGGACAACCGGGGTGGCGCCGAAATGGCTGGAGACGCGCTTGGGAGCAAACTGGGTGAAGGCGGCAAGGTCGTTATCATCGAGGGAAACCCGGGGGCTGATAACGCGACACAGCGGCGTCTTGGCTTCGAGGACTCCGTGGCCGAGTACAAGCTCGACCTGCTCGACAGCCGTACCGCACACTGGGAAACGGAAGAAGCCAACACGGTCTTCTCCAACATGCTCACTGCGAACCCCGACGTGCAGGGCGTAATGGCCGCCAATGACTCCATGGCAATTGGCGTCGTGAAGGCGCTGGAATCGGCGGGTCGTGACGACATCCTCGTCGTCGGCTTCGACAACATCCCGGCCGTCGGCCCGATGATCGAAGATGGCCGGATGCTTGCAACCGTCGACCAGTTTGGCACAGACATGGCCGCGAACGCCATTGACCTGGCTCTGGAAGTCGTCGCCGGCGGTCCCGCCCTGGAAGGCTGGGTGAAGACCCCGATCGAATTGGTGACGGCCGAATAGGACTGTTTCCCAAACTCTGCCCGCCCTTTGGGTGGGCAGAGATGCAACGCAGATCCCCTCCCCACAGGTTCGAACCAAATGACACGAGCGGTCCCGATCCCTTCGTCCAATCCCGAGCGGCCGTTTCTCAGTGTACGTGCGCTCAAGAAGCACTTTGGCGGCGTGAAGGCGCTGGATGGCCTGGACTTTACCCTTGCCGAGGGTGAAGTGCATGCGCTCGTCGGCGAGAACGGTGCCGGAAAATCGACGCTGATCAAGGTCCTGACGGGTGTCTACGGCTACGATTCAGGAACAATCGAATTCGATGGCGTTCCATTCTCGCCAGCCACTCCGAACGACGCCAAACGGGCCGGTGTGCAGGTCGTCCATCAGGAATTCAACCTGCTCGACCACCTCAGCGTGGCCGAGAACATTTCCATCGAAGCCATGCCACGCAACCGTCTCGGTCTGCTGGACCGGGCCGAGATGAACAGGCGGGCCACGGAAGCGGTGGCCGCAATCGGGCTGACGGATCTGGACGTGCGCCTGCCGGTTTCGAGGCTTGGCATCGCCCACCGGCAGTTGATCGAGATTGCACGCGCTTTGCAGTCAAACAGCCGGCTGCTGATCCTCGACGAGCCGACCGCAACGCTCACGGAACGCGAAACCCGGCGGCTGTTCGATATCGTTCACAAGATCAAGGCGAATGGTGTGACCGTGGTATTCGTGTCTCACCACCTCGAAGAAGTGTTCGAGATTTCGGACCGTGTCACGGTCTTCCGCAACGGCGTCACGATCACCACCGAGGACATCTCCGACACCACGCCAGAGGGTGTTGTCCGCCACATGGTTGGCCGGGCGGTCGAGACCGGCGGACCTGCGTCCCAGTCGAAAAGCCAAGTTGGCGAGGTGGCGCTCCGCGTGGAGGGGCTCAAGGTGCAGGCCAGCCCCGACACCGCCCCGATTTCCTTCGACCTGCGATATGGCGAGATCCTGGGCATTGCTGGGCTGGTCGGTTCCGGCCGCACAGAGATCCTGCGCAGCCTGTTCGGCGTCGATCCAGTGGTGGAGGGGCGGATCGAGTGCGACGGGCGCGAGGTCCGCTTCAAGGGACCCAAGGATGCCATCGCCAGCGGCATCGGCTTTGTTACCGAAGATCGCAAGGACGAGGGCCTGATCCTCGAAATGCCGATTGCCGCCAATATCAGCCTTGTAAATCTGCGCGACGTCGCACGACACGGCTTGATCAATTTTCGCCAGGAGCGGCAGCAGGCGCGCGACGGCGGCAAACGATTGGCCCTGAAATACGGAACAACGTCGGACCCGGCGGCGAGCCTGTCCGGCGGCAACCAGCAGAAAGTCGTGCTCGCCAAGTGGCTGGCCCGGAACCCACGGGTTCTGATGCTCGATGAGCCGACCCGCGGCGTCGATGTGGGCGCCAAGTTCGAGATCTACGCAATTCTCAAGCGCCTCGTTGCAGAGGGTGTCGCGATGCTGGTCGTCTCATCGGAGATGCCGGAGCTCATGACCCTCTCGGACCGGATCATGGTGCTGTCGAAAAACGAAGTTCAGGGAACTCTCGCGAGAGATGACTTCTCGGAAGAAGTAATCCTGCGCATGGCTTACGGCCAGGAAGCGCGCGTACAAGGGGCAGAGCAATGACCGACACCACGAACCCGACGCACGCGGCGCGCGCGCACAGATTCTCACTTCGGTCGATCTTGAACAACGCCGGGATCGGCCTCGCCCTGCTGGCGATCATCCTGTTCTTCTCGGTCTTTACCGAGCATTTCCTCACCTCCAACAACATCACGAACATCCTGACGCAGATTACGATCAACCTGATCCTTGCCGTCGGGATGACCTTCGTGATCCTGATTGGCGGGATCGACCTGTCGGTCGGCTCAGTCATGGCCTTGGCTGCGGTCGTGGCGGGCAAAGCCATAACCATGCCGGGTCTCGGGGATGGCGAAGCCATCATCCTGGCCATTCTGGCGGGGATGCTTGCAGGCGTCGTCTGCGGCATCTTCAACGGCGTGGTCAGCGCCTTCTGGGCCCTGCCGTCCTTCATTATCACGCTTGGGATGCTCAACATTGCACGTGGCGCGGCGCTGCACATCTCCGATGCCCAGACGATTTACTCCTTCCCATTCGCTTTCGAAGAGTTCGGCTCGGCGATGATCTACGGCATTCCGATCGTGTTCCTCGTAGCCCTCGCAATGGTGGTGGTTGCTTGGTTCATTCTGAACTTCACCGTGTTCGGTCGGCTGATCTATGGAATCGGCAACAACGAAGAGGCGGTGCGCCTCGCCGGCCACCCTGTATTCTGGTACAAGGTCGGAGCCTTCACGATTTGCGGCCTCTGCGCCGGGATCGCCGCGATCATCTACATGGCCCGTCTCAACATCGCCAGCCCGATCGCGGGTATCGCCTTTGAACTCAACGCCATCGCCGCAGTCATCATCGGCGGCACGAGCCTCAGCGGCGGGCGCGGATCGGTCATCGGAACGCTGCTTGGCGCCTTCATCATCGGGGTGCTTGCCAACGGGCTGATCCTGATTGGGCTGAACGACTTCATGCGGCAGATGATCACCGGCGTCGTCATCATCATCGCCGTCATTCTCGACTATTATCGCGCAAAGTACGCCTCGAAATGAAACGCATAGGTCTTCTCAACCGCCATCTCAGCGCCCTGACCTCAAGCCTGGGGCATATGGATGAAATCGTCCTTGCGGATGCCGGGCTACCGATGCCTGACGGCGTTCCAGTGATCGATCTTGCCATCGTCCCCGGACTGCCGCGGTTTATGGATGTGCTGGCCGCGCTGCGCCTTGAGCTTGTCGTGGAGGGCGCAGTCTGGGCCGAAGAGGCAAGTCCGGACCTGGCCGCGAGCCTTGCGTCTGAAATGGACGCATGGACGGAAATGACTGGCAAGCCGATTGCCACTCAAATGCTGTGCCACGAAGCTTTCAAGGCCCGTACCGCCAAGGCTCGGGCTATCATCCGCACGGGCGAGGTGACACCCTATGCCAACGTCATCCTGATCAGCGGAGTGGCGTTTTGAGCGAAGTCGCCGTGGTCGGCGGCGGCCAAGGGGAACTGTCAGTACCCTTGGATCGCCGGCCCCGCGTCATGGATCCGGCACCGGCGCCATCCGATCCCTCGTCGGAAAACCGTTTTACGGCTGCTGATTTTCTCAAGCCGAATGCTGCAAAAGCGGAGGTGCTACCAGAGGACGAGCCAGCCAACGACCGCGAAAATGCTGCGCCGGACGTTGAGGAGCGATATGGTGGTGCTGATAGCGTGACACTTGGGTCAACCGGTATGCCATGCGCAAGTGACGTGACCAGCGTGTACCTGCCGGCAATAGCGGTCAGGTCCGTCGAAACCGTTGCGGCTAAGGATTTCTTCTATGGCGCGATTGCCGCCGAGACGTCGAACATCTCTCGGTCGACGGTCTCACTTGCGTTCGCAATGAAAGACGCCGCGCGTTCCACGCCCCGAACCGGCGACCCGGCCGCATTTTTGACCTTTGAAGAGGTTCGTGTGTGCGTACCACGATGAAGCGCGATACCCAGCGGGGCCCATTCCCTGTATGGCCCTGTTGACCGCTGCAAATACGAGGTTCTCGGAATGGCGACCATACGCGATGTGGCGAAGCGTGCCGAAGTATCGGTCGGAACAGTGTCGCGCGTGCTGGCCGGAACAAAGGCCGTCAAAACTCACCTGAGAGAGCGTGTCCAGGCTGCCATCGAGGAACTCGACTATAAGCCGAACCAATCCGCCCGTGCCCTGCGAACAAATCGCGTGGACGTCATTGGCCTCGTCATTCCCGACATTACCAACCCCTTCTTCGCGCAACTTGCAAAAGCCATCGAAACCGAAGCGGCATCGCATGGCCAGTTCGTCATGCTGGCAAACACACACGACGACCCGGAGACCGAAACCCGGCAGATAACGGCACTGCTGGATCGCACGCCAAGGGGGCTGATCGTTGTGGCATCATCGGACTCTACGGATGCCACAATCGGCAGCGAGGTGCCCATTCTGTCGATCGACCGCCGCTTCCAGGACCGACCGTTGGTTTGCGTCGACAATTGGGAGGGATCGGTCCAGATCGCAGAGCATCTCCACTCTCTCGGTCATCGGCGAATTTGCTATATCTCAGGCCCCCCCAACACGGAGGTGGGCAGAGTGCGTCGAGATGGTTTCGTTCACCGGATCAGAGACCTGACAACGAGGAACGATCCCGTCGAGTTGGAGGTACATGATAGCCGTTTCAACTTTGAATCCGGTGAAAAGATCGGGCACGACATTCTGTCGAGACCGTCAGAGACAAGGCCTACAGCCGTGGCAGCGGCAAGCGATCAGATCGCAATCGGTGTCATGCGGGCAGCCCGGGACCGTGGATTAAGCGTGCCGATGGACCTCGCCGTGGCCGGCTTCGACGACATCGATGTGTCGGCGCTTGCCTTTCCGCGGTTGACCACGATCCGGCAGCCGGTCAACGCGCTCGCCAAGGCGGTCATTGCCCCGATCATGGATGTGTCGATAGAAGCGCAAGACGTCAAGTTGAAGGGCAGTCTGATTGTCCGCGGGTCGACGGTGACGTCGAGATGACTGGCTTGGCCTCCTTTATCCAGATGCCCGGGAGGGGAGGGACAGTTGCCACTGCAATGTGCGGATTGCGCGGCAAGACCTCTGACCGGCCGCCACGGTCGGCCCTTCGCACCCAACAGTCATCTATTCAATAAGGAATGCCGACGTCGACGAGACATGAATCCAAGGAAACATGCGGCGGTGTCTGAATGTGGCACCGTTAGGCCAGCAGGATCTTTGGCGTTTTCGTTACGAGGCCTTGCGGTATTGCGGGGCCGAGGCCACGTTAGCCGCGATTGTCGTAGGACGGGAGGCAAGCCGTGCGAGTTATTGGGGGGCAAGGACGCATACATGCCGTCTTTTGTCGGGGTGGTACCTCGAGAGCGGTCATGTTTCGTGGCAGTGACCTGCCGATGGACCGCTCGGCGCGGGACCGCATCTTCCTCCACGTCCTCGGTTCGCCGGACCCTTACGGGCGGCAACTGGATGGCATGGGGGCTGGCATCTCGTCGCTGTCGAAAGCGGTCATCGTGGAGCCCTCGGCGCGCGACGATGCAGATGTGGACTACACCTTCGTCCAGGTGGCTGTGAAGGAGCCCATCGTCGACTACGGGACCATGTGCGGGAACATGTCGTCCGCGGTCGGGCCCTTCGCCGTCGATGAGGGCATGGTGCAGGTCAGCGACGGGATCGCCACGGTTCGGGTCTTCAACACCAACACCGGAAAGCACTTCACCGCGCGTTTCCCGGTAAAGCATGGGCGCGCCGTTGAGGCGGGGGACTTCGAGATCCCGGGCGTCGCGGGAACCGGCGCCCGGATCAGGCTGGACTATGCTGATCCGGGCGGTGGCGCCTCTGGTGCGCTATTGCCGACGGGCCAGCCACGCGACATGCTCGAAGTTGCGGATACGGGCCGGTTCGAGGTGTCGATGGTGGACGTTTCCAACCCGGTCGTCTTCGTCCGCGCTGCCGATTTCGCCAGATCCGCGACCGAGGGCCCTGAGGAACTCGAAAGGGACACCGACCTGATGGACCGGTTAGACCGGGTCCGGCGCGCGGCTTCGGTGGCAATGGGCCTGTCAGGGACGCCGGGCGAAGCGATGCTCTCCGTTCCGAGGCTTGTGATGGTCGCCCCACCGGCCGATTTCGCCGCGCTTGACGGACGGCGGTACGGCGCGGCCGACTACCATGTCGCCACCCGTTCCGTATCTATGGGCAACATTCACCGCGCGATCATGCTGTCGGGGGCGATGTGCGTCGCCGTGGCCGCCAACATACCAGGGACCATTGTGAGCGAGCTGGCCATGTCCGCGGAGACAACGCTGGTCGGCACCCCGTCGGGCCTGGTGCCAGCCGAGGCCGAGATACGCCGGCATCGCGACGGCTGGGAGGCCGTTTGGGCCACCACCTACCGGACGCAGCGCAGGCTGATGGAAGGTGCCGTTCTTGTTCCGGCTGCTTTTCTGGAGGGCGCGACCTGATCGCAGTCGCGCCCCACCAATTCGTCACGGACGGCCGGCGTCCTCGGCCTAGACCGCGTCGCCTTCCATCCGCCGGGCGCGACGGCCGAGATAGATCGGCAGGGCCACCACGAGGATCGCCAGGACATAGAGGAGGACGCTCTTGTAGTTGCCGACCAGGATCCACCAGTCTCCACCGGAGATCGACAGCGCCCGGCGCAGGTTGTTCTCGAAGAGCGCCCCCAGCACGAAGCCAAGGATCACCGGCGCCAGCGAGAAGTCGAGCTTGCGCAGGAACCAGCCGAAGACGCCGAGACCGGTGATCATCATGAGGTCGAACGGGTTGCCGACAATGGTGTAGATCCCGATGAAGGCCAGGATCGCGATCATCGGCGTCAGGTATTGCTGCGGGATGGTCAGCATCCGTGCGAAGATCCCAACCAGCGGCAGGTTGATAACCAGAAGCGCCACGTTGCCGATGTACATCGAGGCGATGAGGCCCCAAGCGACTTCCGGCCGCTGGCTGAACATCATCGGACCCGGCTGGATATTGAACATCAGCAGTGCACCGAGCAGGATCGCCGTGGTGCCCGAACCGGGGATGCCGAGCGTCAGCATTGGCACCATTGCACCGCCGGCGGCGGCGTTGTTGGCCGCTTCCGGCGCAGCGAGGCCGCGAACGTCGCCTGTGCCGAAAGTGCCGTCGTTGTCTGAGATCCTTTTCTCGGTGCCGTAGGCAACCGCCGAGGCAACGGAGGCGCCGGTGCCCGGCAGGATGCCGATGAAGAAGCCGATGACCGAGCAGCGAACGATGGTCCACTTGGTCTTGGCAAGATCGGCCCAGTTCACGAAGCTCTTGTCCACCGGTAACGATTTCAGCCTGCCGGAGACCTGCTGCTCGACCAACGTCAACAGCTCAGCCATGCCGAAGAGGCCGACCACGACGATCAGGAAGTCGATGCCGGCCAGGATGTCGGGAATGCCAAACGTGTAGCGCGGGATGCCCGTGTTGGCGTCGATGCCGATGGTCGCAAGCATCAGTCCGATCAGGGCGCCGAGCAGAGTCTTGACCGTACTCTTGCCCACCAGCGAGGCCAGCGAGGCAAAGGCGAAGACCATCAGTGCCACATAATCGGCCGGCGAGAAGGTGACCGCGAAGGCCGAGAGGACCGGCGCGAAGAGCGACAGCAGGATCACCGCGAATGTGCCGCCGACAAAGGAGGCAATTGCCGAGAGCGAGAGCGCCTTTCCGGCATTTCCCGCCCGCGCCATCGGGTTGCCGTCGAGCGTGGTCATCACTGCGCCGGCGTCACCCGGAACGTTAAGCAGGATCGAGGAGATCCGCCCGCCGTACTCGGCGCCGTAGTATATGCCCGCGAGCAGGATCAGCGCCGATTCCGGACTGAAGCCAAGGCTGTAGGCGATCGGCAACAGGATCGCGACGCCGTTGATCGGCCCGAGCCCCGGCAGCGCGCCGATCAGCGTACCGGCGACGCAACCGACCAGCACCAGAAAAAGATTGAACGGGTCGAGCGCGACGCCAAAGCCAGTCGCGAGGCCGCTTAGAACGGTTTCCATCAGGAGGCTCCTTCCGCATTGGCAGGCTGCTCGGCAGGTGCATTTTCGAACAGGGCCTCGATGATATCGCCCTGTGGCAGGTTCAGGTCGAGTAGCACCGCGCAGAGCAGGTATCCCCCAATGCCCGCCGCGATCCCGAAGATCACCGCACGCAGAATGCCAGCGCCCAGCATCGCAGACAGGATCGTACCGAAGAGGATGGTCGAGAGGATGAAACCGAGGGGCTCGTAGAGCTGCCCATAGGCCAGGAGCAGGACAACCGTGGCGGCCAGCCGAAACCAGGTCTGCCCGGCGACGCCGATCTCATCGGTGTCCGGTTTCCACAGGATGATCAGCAAGCAGATGATCGCCACGATGGAGAGAATGCGCGGCCAACTCTCGGGGCCGAGCGGATCGTATTGGAATGGCGCGCTGATCGCGGTGAAGGCGATGACCGAATAGGCCAGCGTCACGATCAGCATCGCCCCGGCAAAGATGCGGTCTGCCATGTTAGCTCCCCCTAGACATCAGAATTCCCAAAGTGGGTAACCGGCCCGCGCGAGCGGCGCAGGCCGGGCCCCAAAGGCATCAGGTCACTGGATCAGGCCAGCTTCCTTCGCGATGTCGCGCAGGTTCTGGACCCGCTGTTCGATAGAGGCCTGCAACTCCTCGCCGGCCATATTGAGCGGCAGCAGTCCTTTCTCTTTCTGAACGGCGGCAAACTCCTCGGTCGCATAGGCCGCCTGGAAGGCGTCCACCCAATTCTGGTAGTCCTCATCAGAGACGTCGCCGCCCATGTAGAAGCCGCGCAGAATGGTCCACTCGACGTCGTAGCCCGCCTCCTTGGCGGTCGGGAATTCGGCGAAAGGTTCGTCGAGTCGCTCCGGTGACAGCACAGCCAGGATTCGCATCTGGCCGGATTCGAGATGCGGAACCATCTCGCCGACGTCGCCGGTGTAGATCTCGATCGATCCGCCGAGCAGTGCTGCGATGGCATCGCCGCCGCCGTCGAAGGCAACGTAGCGCATGTCCATCGGCGACGCGCCGGCCGCCTTCAACAACAGAGCGCCCTTCATCCAGTCCTGCGAACCAACCGAGCCGCCAGCCCCCAGGACGACACTTCCGGGATCGGCCGCGAAGTCGTCCATCAGCTGTGAGAGGCTCTCGTACTTGCTGTCGGCCCGCACCACGACGGCGCCGAAGTCGGCCCCTGCGGTGGCAAGCCAGCGTACGTCCTTCTCGGTGAATTCGCCGTACTTGCCAGTGACGATATTCAAGAGGGACCCCGTCGAGAAGGCGACGATGGCTGAGCCGTCATCGGTGCGGGTGGTATTGAAAAGATTGAAGGCCACCGCGCCGATTCCGCCGGGCATGAAAGTCACCTGCACCGGCTCGGACATATGGGGTTGAAGGCCGGTCTGGGCGATCCGGCAGGTAAGGTCGAAGCCGCCGCCGGGGTTGGCCGGCGCGATGCATTCGGGCTTGTCGATCATGCTCTGGGCAAAGGCGGGGAGCGCGAGGCCGGCCGCGACGACGGCCGCGGCGCTAAGACGAGTCAATAGCAATGGATGTTCCTCCCTAGGATATTGCGTTTCTTTTCCGTCCGGTTCCAACCCGGTACTTAAGGACTAGCACACTTTTCCCGCATGGGAATCGTGTCGCGACCTCCAGACGACGCGTCGCGCTGAATCAATATGCCATCGTCCCATTGGATCGCGGCCCGGTCTTTCGGTACTACTCGGAACGGATTTCGATATCGCGGGGCCGCGCTGGCACCTGCCTGACGGGAAGGACCGAACACATGACCACCGCGGGACCCATCTTGCGCCGCATCATCAACGACCGCCGGGCCGTTCTGGTGCCGGGCGTGATGAATGCGCTGGCCGCGCGAATTGCCGAGGACGCGGGCTTCGAGGCGCTCTACGTCACCGGCGCCGGCGTTTCTAACGCCTATCTGGGCCTGCCCGATGTCGCCTTTCTCAGCCTGACCCAACTTGCCGACCACGTCGCTGCCATCCGCAACGTGACCAAGTTGCCCCTGATCGTTGACGGCGACACCGGCTTCGGCAACGAAGTCAACACATGGCATACGATCCGTACATTGGAACGTGCTGGCGCCAACGCCGTACAGCTGGAGGATCAGGTGTTCCCGAAGCGTTGCGGCCATTTCGACGGGAAATCGGTGGTCGGGGTTGACGAGATGGCGCGCAAGATTGCCGCCGCCGCCGACGCGCGGCACGATCCCGACTTCCTGATCATCGGCCGAACGGATGCATACGCCACTGAAGGGCTCGACGCCGCACTCGACCGGGCGCGCCGCTACATTTCCGCAGGAGCCGACATGACCTTTGTCGAAGCCCCACGCCGGATCGAGGACATCTCGCGTATCGCAACTGAACTCGAGGTCCCCCAAGTGGTCAATATCGTTATTGGCGGCAAGACGCCCCCGATGGAGCAAGCCGAACTGGCACGTGCAGGCGTCGGCATCGCGCTTTACGCCAACGCGGCGTTGCAGGGGGCCATGCTGGGAATGAAAACCGCACTCTCCGCGTTGATGTCATCCGGGAAATTGACGGAAGACTCAGGACTCGTCGTCCCATTCGAGGAACGCCAGCGCCTTGTCGGCAAGCCGCATGTGGACGCAATCGAGAGTAAATTTGTGGATCTATAGGTTGGGTTATTCACCAAATCTGCCGAGAGCGACTTCAGCGGCAAAGAAATACCACGACGCGCGCAAGCCCAAGCCAGGCCCGCCAAGATCCCTCACATGGTCCAAAGGTCAGACGCAGACAACCCGTTTCAAACGGTCCAGGTATCGGGTTTGATTAGGCGGAAATGGTGCCCGGGGGCGGAATCGAACCACCGACACAAGGGTTTTCAATCCATCGGAACTTCGCGAGTGGAGCATGCTTGCGGTGGAATTGCATAAGAACTGCATATGCAGGCCCTATGGAAAATGGCGATTTTTTGGGGGCCCTGAGGGCGAGGTCTGTAAGCGCGTGCGCGTGCACCGGGTGGGATGTGCATCATGAACATCGATGTGGCAGATCGATATCCAAATGCTCTTTATGTTTATAAAACATAAAGAGTCCATACTGCTGTTGACCGGAATGAGCGACACTCCACCTTGCAGATATTCCTAGCCGAACCCAGTCTAGCATCGCCTTCGTGTCGGTTACGCCAACCTTGCGGTCTTTCGCCGTAAGCGCAGTGGTCCCTGCCGTACTGACCCTGCTTCCGGCAAGGCGGCGAGAACCGGACATTCACGCGTGGTAGCGCCAAGCTTCGCTCGTCGAAACCTTCTCTACCGTTAGGTTTTCTTGGATGATGTCAGTCTTTCAATGCACACGAAAAACTAGATGCGTCTCTTGGATCACCACTCCCGTCATATTGCGCGACACTTGGATAGGCGCACACTGGCCGAGCATCGGCGGGCTGCGCCTGCGCGTCAAGCCAAGAGTGGATTATTTGGTTTGGCGCTTCGTCGGTCCGCGACCACCTGTCTATCTCATTGTCGATGTTGTAGAAAGTACGGCCCGCTTTCCTGTCGTACCAAAGGTTGCCCACGATCCCCTGCGCGGCCGGTTGCGCTCCGGTCGCGAGAGTGGTGTGGCCGATGACTGCCTCCGTATGGGCGTGGGCGTGGTGGGCGTTGTCGTAGTAGACCCCGTCTTCCATCAGGTGGCGGACCCCGTCCGGGCCGAATTGACCGAAGTAACGCTGCAGCAGGTCGCCGCGCAGCTGATACACAGTGATCTGGAAGATGAGGCGTGGCTTGTCCTCGGCTATTGCACCGTTCGCCAAAGACACGCCAGAAAGAGGGCGCAACTGGCTCTATGGACAATTGGCTTTATCAACATCGAAGGCTTCTTCCAATCGTCGGTCGGCCCGCGCGGTGCGCGGGCCGTGGGGGGCCGTCAGCTTTCCGGCACGACATCCGGGAACGTCCAGCTGCCGTCGAGGATTTCGGCGCGCGGCCCATAGAGCCGTACGGTATAGTTCCAGCCCGGCGTGATGGGGATGCAGTTTATCCGCCCGTCCTCGCAGTCGCCGAAATGGATGGTGTAGGAGCCGTCCTCATTCGGGGTGGCCGAGGTGTTGTTGTAGCTGTTCCGCCCCAGATCGTTGGGCGCGAGGAATCCGTCGGCGTCGTAGACGGTGATCGACCAGAAGGCGTCCACCGGCACGTCGTGCAGCGTCACTGCATGCGGGGTCTCGCCGTCATTCATATCGACGGCGTCGACAAATGCACTGGCCGTGGTGGCCGGCTGCCCCGCCCAGCCCGCCATCCCGATCAGATGGCCAAGCGGGTCCACCTCGTCGCGACGGCCAAAGGCGGTGCTGGCATCGAGGCCGACGGCAGCGGCGAGGTCGCTGACCGCTTTCCGCGCTGCCTCAAGGTTTTCAAGGTCCCACTCCGGCGCCTCGAAGGGTCCGCTTCCGCCGCCTGCGAGGCGTATTCCGTCCTGCATGGCATGGGCGCGGGCGGCGTCGTCGGGATCGCCCGCGTCGATGAAGGTGCGGAACAGGAGCATCGCGAAGCGGGTCCCGACCTCGTCCTCTGTCAGCTCATAGGCACCTGGTTCGGCATAGGCGAAATTGTAGTGGTCCTGGCTGATCACCAGCACGGACTGGAACCGCCCGTCGCCCTCGGGCAGCGTCACCGTCACCGGCTCGGACAGGTCGATGATGGCGGACGAATACAAGGTGTCCTGGTTGGGCCGAATGATCGGCTGCGGCCCGTCGGCGGAGACGACCTGACGCTCATGGGCGATCTCGCCGACGTTGGTCCCGTTGGTCTGCATGGTGAGCCGGAACATCGTATCGCTCTCGGCGCGCATGAGGTTCTGGATCGTGATGTCCTCGGCGAGGATTGGCGCGGGTGCGGAGAGCGCAATGGCAAGAAGAAGATATCGCATGTTCTCTGTCCTTTCCGTCAGTTCACCGGCTCGACGCCGGGGAAGGTCCAGCTTCCGTCCAGCACCTCCGGCGCCGCCCGATAGAGCCGCACGGTGTATTGCCACCCCTCGACGAGAGGCAGGCAATTCACGCGCCCGTCCTCGCAACCGCCCATGTGCACGGTCATGGAGCCGTCCGCATTACGCTCACCCATGACCGAATTGACAACGTAGGCGCCCATCGCATTCGGCGCGAAATAGCGATCCGCATCGTAGACGCTCACCGACCAGAAATCCTTGACCGGCACGTCGCCCGGCACCTCGATCTTGTATTCACCCACGGGCAGGTTCGGCGCGATCCCGAGATAGAGCGCCTCTTCCTCGGGCAAGCCACCCCAGCCGCCGGCAGTGCCGATGAAATGCCGCACCGGATCGACATCCTCCTTCTTGCCGAACATGCGGAAACTGTCCGGGAGGTAAGCGCCGACACCGACGGCGGCCTTCACGAGCCCCTTGTAGCTCTCCTCGTCATAGGGCGGAACGACGAAGGGTTCGGACGAGGCGGCCTCGATCGACATCTGGTCCTGGATCGCGTGCACTGCGGCCAGATCCTCGGGGTCAGTCGCATCCAGCAGCACGCGCAGATAGACGGCGACAAAGGGCGTGTGGAACGTGTCCATGTTGAGCGCATAGGTGCCGCCGCCGTGGAAGACCTCGTTGAGGTAGTGATCCTGGTTGATGACCATCGCCGACATGTAGCGGTCGCCGACATCGGGGAGAGTCAAGGTGGCGCTCTCGCTGATATTGACGATCGCGGCGCTATAGAGCGTGTCCCGGTTCGCGCTGATGGTCGTTTGAGCATCGACGGGCATCATATCGCGGAAATGGTAGAACCTGTTCACCCCGCCGGCGAGTGCAACATATTTGTCGAACTCGATATCGGTCGCCGCCCGGATGAAGCTGTCTACAGTGACTGGGATTTCTTGCGCTTCGAGCAGGGCGTCGAGATGATCGCCCGCGATTTCGGCCTGCGCGGAAATGCTGGTAAGCAGCGTCGCTGAGACGGCAATTGCCAATGGATTCCAAGCCAATTTCATATCGATAACCTTCCGAGATTTGCCGGGTGAAGATTACCATGGACGAACCGGTCATTTTGCGACAATTCTTGGGAATGCCGCGCTATATGGTCAACCTTATCGAGCTTGCGCATGTGGTGGATCTTCTCGACCGCTACGCCTCTCGGGGCGTGGTCGACAGGGCGTTGAACGCCGCCGAGATTGACCGCGCCATGCTGGGGCAGGCGCAGTGCTTCGTGCCCTATTCCGCTGAGGCGATGGTTGTGGAAACCGTGGCCCGCGCGATCGGCGACAGGCATCTGGGAGCACGGCTCGGACGGGACTTCGACTACTTGGCTTACGGCTCCTATGCGGATTTCGTTCTGGGCGCGCCGGATCTCGCGACCGCGCTCGACCGGGGGCGGCGCGCGCTGATGTGTACCCATCCGGGATCGGATATCGGCCTGCGGCAGACCGGCCGGCACATTGTCGTGGGACGGAACTCGTCCGGGCTCTCGGCCATCGGACACCGGCATCTCGACGAAGGTGCCATATTCGTCATCGCCAATGTCGCCCGGCATTTCCTCGGGGCGGACTGGCGGCCAGATTGGGTCGAACTTCCGGGAACGGTGAAGGAACCCAACGCGGAACTTGGCCGGATGATGAGGGCCCCTGTCCGGATGGGCTCGGCGATGCCGGGGGTCGCGATCCGGCTGTCAGAACTCGGCACATTCAATCCCCGCCCGCCTGCCCCCGACAGAACCTTGTCGCTCGATGCCTTGGCCAAGCTGATGGGCGTTGCCCCCAGCCAGTCCATGCCGGACGCCGTCCTTCACTCGCTGCGTATCAATCTTGTGACGGGAATCGCTTCGGAAGCGGTCGTGGCGCGCCAACTCGCGCTCGGACCGCGAACCCTACAGCGCGCACTTGAGAAGGAGGGGACGTCTTTTCGCGAACTGCGCGCCCGCTTCATCCGGGACGAGGCGTGCAGGTTGCTGGCCGAGGGTGATATGCGGATCGATGATATCGGGAAACGCCTCGGCTACACGGAGCCACGAAGCTTTCGCCGTGCCTTCAAGACCTGGACCGGGCTATCGCCGCGGCAGTACCGGACAACCGCTCGCGACGCGTGACGCGATAAGAAACTTCAATATCGTTCCGACTGTTGAAGGCGCGGGTTGCCGAGAGTCACGCATCTCCTGGCCGAAAGACTCCGAATTGATCCCGGTCACTGTCCTTGGGACCTGAAGGCTTGCTGTGGTTTGGGCCGCAAGGAACAGCAAGCGCCTATTCCCGCTCACACTGGCGAGGAACGTGGAGTTCCTCGAATTCAACAGATCCGAAGTTTGGGTGATGCGCAACCCAGACCACCAACTGAGTGCAAGGATGCCGGCCCGGACGAACGGTTACCTCGTTGAATCTTTTGGTGCCCGGGGCCAGAACCGAACCACAGACACATAGAGCAACGACGGGTCTATTTTTTCCGCCTCGGAGGACGTGCATCGCCTCCATGCCGCGCCTTGCCCGCCTTCCCGACGCTGGCTTTTGCCCGGGCCTTGTTCTTCTTGCTCGAGGGCTTTCCAACGGGTGGTGGTGGCCCCTTGGGCTTTCTTCGGGGCTCGGCGGAAGCATCGCTGCTGCTTTCCGTGCTTTTCGAGCGAAGCGCGGCAGGGTCTGCAGCGGTCCGCTTGCCGGATTTGTGGCGTGGCTTCCGCGCTTCAGACGGCTCAGGTGCGTCCACCTTCGGTTCCAGCGCGCCTCTCCGATGGTGGCCCGGTCCAGACCGAGGACGTTCGCCCCTGGCCGGACGTGGGTTCGGACCACGGCTGTCCTTCGTGAGGTTCGGCGGTTCGTCGAGCCGGTCCAGCTTGATCCCATCTTCCACCATCATGTCCGCGCCGACGCGATCCAAAAAGGCGGCAGCGCTTTCCTCACGGATTTCCACGAACGTCTCTTCAGGCTGAATCCGGATCGCCCCGATGTCGTCTCTGGTGATACCTCCGGCTTTGCACAGCATCGGCAGCAAACGACGCGGGTCGGCATTCTGGTTGCGCCCGCAGGACAGCGTGAACCAGACGCTGGGGCCGAACTCCCGGCGCGGCCTTTGCACCGCGTCGATGCTCGTCAGCTCCTCGGGCGCTGAATGCTGGGCCCGATAGAGGCTCAGGAAGGCACAGGCGATCTGTTCGACCGAGAATTGCTCGACCAGCTTGCCGATCACCTCAGGCTCGGACTCTCCGGTGCCGATCTTCCAGATCGGATCCTCCAACATGCGTGTCTCGTCGCGCGCCATGACAGCTTCGGCCGAGGGGGCGGCACCCCAGTCTGCCTTGATCTTTGCTGCGCCGAGTAGGCGCTCGGCCTTCTTGCGGAACTTCGGCTGCACGACCAGCGCGCTTACGCCCTTGCGGCCGGCTCGACCAGTGCGTCCCGACCGGTGCAACAGGGTCTCATGGTTCGACGGTAGCTGGGCATGAACCACGAGGTCCAGGTTCGGAAGGTCGATGCCGCGGGCGGCGACATCGGTCGCCACGCAGACCCGTGCGCGCCCGTCCCGCATCGCCTGCAGCGCATGGGAGCGCTCGGTCTGCGACAGCTCGCCGGACAGCGCGACGACCTGAAAACCTCGATTGGAGAGGCGCGTGGTCAGGCGATTGACCATGTCACGCGTGTTGCAGAACACGATGGCGTTGGGAGCCTCGTGGAACCGCAAAGTATTGATAACGGCGTTCTCGGCATCGCGCTCCGCCACCAGCATCGCGCGATACTCGATGTCCGCGTGCTGGGCCGCTTCCGACCGGGTAACGACGCGAACCGCGTCCTTTTGGTAGCGTCTGGCAAGCTGTTCGATCGAGGCCGGTACGGTTGCCGAAAACAGCAGGGTCTGCCGGTGTTCCGGCGCCTCGCCAAGAATGAACTCCAGATCCTCGCGGAACCCGAGATCGAGCATCTCGTCCGCTTCGTCCAGCACCACCGCGCGTATCTCGCCAAGGTCGATGGTGCCGCGCGTGATGTGATCGCGCAGGCGACCCGGCGTGGCGACGACGATATGTGCGCCGCGGTCAAGCGCCCGGCGCTCGTCCCGCATGTCCATGCCGCCGACACAGGAGGCCACCGTCGCCCCCGCCTTCGCATAGAGCCATGTCAACTCGCGCTTGACTTGAAGGGCAAGCTCCCGGGTTGGCGCGATGATCAGTGCCAGCGGCTTGCCGGCCACGGCGAATGTCTCGTCTGCCCGCAGCAGATTTGACGCGATCGCAAGACCGAAGCCGAGCGTCTTTCCGGAGCCTGTCTGGGCCGAAACAAGAAGGTCAGCGCCGTCGAGATCAGAACTGGTCACGGCCTCCTGCACGGGGGTGAGCCTGGTATATCCGCGCTCCTCGAGCGCGTCGGCAAGAGCCTGTTTCACGGATGGGTCTCCATCTGCAGATATCTGCCCGTGCGGTCCTGCGCCATGGAGCAACATGAGGTATCGCGAGGCACAGGACATGCCCGCCGCCGCCAATAGGGAAGCGCCGGCCCAGCATTCGAAACCCAACGAACTGCGTTCTTGAAAGTGGTGCCCGGGGGCGGAATCGAACCACCGACACGAGGATTTTCAATCCACTGCTCTACCCCTGAGCTACCCGGGCATGGGTGTGCTTCTCGCACGGGGCTTGGGCCTTCTAGACGTGCCGCCGGGTATAGTCCAGAGGGCAGTTCGAAAAAAAATCAGGCGTCATACCGGGTGGGCAAAATGGCGTCGGGACGCTCGATTTCGTCGGCTTCCTCTTCGGTCGGAATGGTGTAGCTGCCGTTCAGCCACCGGGCCAGGTCGATATCGGCGCAGCGTCGGGAGCAGAAGGGGCGGTAGCGTTCCGCGCCGGGTTTTCCGCAGATGGGGCAGGTCATTGCAGGGACTCCGAGACAGTGCGGTCAAGGGGCAGGCGCTCGCGTTTGCGGTGCGCCTCGAAATGGCCGAGGGGCGTCCAGCCGGCCAAGGTCGTCTCGACCGGATCGCTGCGAAAGCCTGCGCGCAGGGCCTGTTCGACCTGCAGGCGGTCCTTCTTTGTCATGGGGGCGAAGTCGATGGCGATCTGGCCGCCGAGCCCGCGCAGGCGGAGCAGGCGGGGCAGGGCGCGCGCGGTTTCGACATTGGCCTTGAGGCCAGCCGCAAAGGAACTGTCCGCGCCGGTGTTCACATCCACCGCCACGAGCGCCCGCGTCGGTTCCACCGTCACCGAGCCGCCGCCGGGCAGGGCAACCGCAAAGCTCAAAGCCGCCGAGAGGTCGTCCAGCACGCCGCGTGTTTCGAAACAGCCCGCCTCCGTGACGACCTCGTCCGGGTCGCCCCATTCCCGCCAGGCGAGCGCATGGGCATCTGGGCCCTCCAGCAGAAGCTCGGCGGGGCCGTCCGCAGGGGCGGTCACCGCTTCGGCCAGGGAGCGCATTTCGGCTATGTCTTCTGCAATCTCGTCCTCCGGTGCGGTGGCCGCCTGGGAACGCAGGATGAGCCCGAACGGGCTCGCGTCCATCACGTCCACGGCGATGGACCGCAGGCGTACGCGAACCTCCTCATCGCGGATCTGGCGAGAGATGTTCAGGCCGGGGGCATCGGGCGTAACGATGGCGTATTTGGACTTGAAGAGCAGCTTCGACGTCACAGGAACCGCCTTGCCTGGCTCTGCATAGGCTGACACCTGCACCAGCACCGCCTGACCCTCGCGCAGGCCCTTCGGAGCCCGCAGGTAGCCCTTCCCATCGTGCAGGCGGACGAAGACGCCGCCCTGGCCCTTCATTGGGCGTTCCACGATCGCGCGGCATATGGATCCGGGGCGCAGCGGGCCATCCCCTGCGGGGTCGATCAGGAAATCCTCCAGGATACCGTCGCGACGATAGGCGGCGGCGCGACGGCCGGCGATGTGATCGAGGAAAACGCTCGTGCCTTTCATGCGGCGCGCCTGAAAACAGGATAGCCGGCGGCCTGCAACAGTCCTGCGGTTTCTGCGATCGGCAGGCCGACAATGCCGGTGTAGGAACCGCTGATCCACGGGATGAAGGCGCCCGCGGGACCCTGGATCGAGTATCCGCCCGCCTTGCCGTGCCAGTCGCCGGAGTCGAGATAGGCGTTCACTTCGAGATTGCTGAGATGCTTCATCCGCACAACGCTCATGACATCGCGTTCCCACACCCTCGCGCCCTTACGCACCACAACGGCTGTCACGACGCGGTGGCGCCGCCCGGAAAGCGCGTGGAGGAAAGCCGCAGCCTCTCCGGCGTCTTCCGGCTTTCCGAAGATGCGTCTGCCGAGGGCGACGGTGGTGTCGGCGGCAAGCACGAGGTCTTCCGGCGCACTTTCGACGGCCAGCGCCTTTTCCCGCGCGATCCGGCTGCAATAGGGACGGGGCAATTCGCCCTTCAGCGGCGCCTCGTCGATGTCCGGAGGGCGGATCAAGTCCGCGACCACGCCGATTTGCGCAAGCAACTCGCTACGGCGCGGGCTGCCCGAGCCGAGAATAAGGCGCATGACGCGCCTTACTTGAAGCGGTAGTTGATCCGACCCTTGGTCAGATCGTAGGGGGTCATTTCGACCTGTACCCGGTCGCCGGCCAGAACACGGATGCGGTTCTTCCGCATCTTCCCTGCCGTGTGCGCGATGATCTCATGGCCGTTCTCCAGCTCGACCCGGAATGTCGCGTTCGGCAGGAGTTCCTTCACGACACCAGGAAATTCGAGCATTTCTTCCTTGGCCATGGTCACTCCATAGTTGGTTTCTGCCCCCTTTCGGAGGGTGCCGGTTAAATGCGCCTCCCCAGTCCGTAAATCAAGGCCGATTCGGCACGGCGAGTCGCCGCAACGGAGCGATTCCCGACCGTTTCGCGGCGTCAGGCCGGTCCGCGAGCAGAGAAACGTGCCCGTCCGACCGGGTTTCGGCGATGGTGGCGGGGTCGACGTCCGCGAAGAGCCAGCCGGGGCGATTGAGCGGGCTGGCCGCGAGAATCCCGGCATCGGGGAAGGGCTGGTCCGGCGGTGCAAAGACGCCGGCGGACCCGACGTTCTCGTCGATCATGTCGACATCCGGAACCGGCCCGACTGTTTGCGCCAGAACACTGATGCACTGGTTTTCCAGGGCGCGCGCCCGCGCCGCGATACGCACCCGACTGTGCCCGGGAAGGGCTTCGGTGCAGGACGGGACAAGCAGGACATCGGCCGCGAGCGAGGCGCCAAGCTCCGGGAACTCGCTGTCGTAGCAGATCACCACGCCAATCCGCCCGAACGGTGTGTCGAAGGCAACGAGCGGATCGCCCGGTTCGAGCGGCGTGTTTTGGCGTTCCCACGGGGTCATGATCTGCTTGTCTTGCCAGCCCAGTCCGCCGTCCGGGGCGTGGAACGTGGCACGGTTTACGAGCCTTCCCGCGTCCCGCGTCGGTAGGGAGCCGGCCAGCAGGTGCACGCCGTGGGTCCTCGCCAATTCCGCGCAAAGCTTGGCAAAGTCCGCCGCCGCATCGGCCGAGCGCTCGCATATGGCCAGCGTCGATACGGGGCCGCGCGTTCCAACGAGGGCCGCCTCCATACCGGCATATTCGGGGAAGACGAGTAGATCCGCACCCGCCGTTGCAGCCTCCGCCACCCAGCGGTCGAGCTTCTCGGCGAGGGCGGCGAAATCCGGCAGGCGGTCCATGGGGTAGGCGGCCGCTGCGACGCGGAAGGGGCGGGGGGAACTCATAAGTCGCGCATCCAGAATTGCAGGTGTTTCTCAGTTTCGGTTGTGGCGTCGACATCCTTCCAGCGGAACCGGGCGACCGCGCCGGGGACCGGGGCGTAGCCGCGTGCGCGCCAGAAGCCGTCCAGGGGGCGGTAACCCGTCGGCCTGAGGGGATGTGTCTCCGGCCGGATCACCGCACAGAAGGCCGAGACGCGCCGCCCCAGATCACGGGCGTGGGCCTCGCGCAGGTCGAAGAAGCGGTGGCCGATACCTTGCCCTCGATAATCCGGCAGGAGCACGCTCTCGGCGCAATAGTAGACCGCGTCCGCCGCCAACTCGGCGTCGGTCAACGGCGCGGCAAAATCGTCGGCATGATCCTCCATCGGCGTACCGGTCGCGGCCCCCACCAAACGCCCGCCGTCAAATGCTCCCACCAGCAGGGCGCCGGCACTCTCCGCGTAGGAGGCCAGATAGCTCCGCTCGTAGGTCAAGTTGCCGTCGTAAAGATACGGAAAGGCGCGAAAGACCTCGATCCGGAGCGCGGCGAGATCATCGAGTGCCGCCAGAAGGGAAGCGCCTGTAAGGGTGCGAAGCGCGATGCTCATCCGGTGTTCTTGACCGTCGGCGGGCCGAACCGCTGCACCATCCGTTCAATGATCTGATCCCGGGACTGGCGGTACCGTGCGAGCTTTGCGTCGCGGGTTTCGCCGAGGCCCGTCGGGTCCATGATCGGCCAGTATTCGACGTCCAGATGGTAGAACCGCGTCAACTCTAGCGCCTTTCGCTGACTGGCCGGCGACAGCGCCACGATCAGGTCGAACCCGCCGAGGTCGTCGCCCCAGTCCTGCATCTCGTCGAAGCTGCGCGCGCGATGGCGAGCGAGTTCCACGTCCAACTCCTGGCAGACGGCGATGCAAAATCCATCGATCTCCAGATCGTTCTTCACACCGGCCGACTGGATGTAAAAATCGTGGCCGTAGAACCGCTTGGCGATTCCCTCGGCCATCGGGGAGCGCACCGCGTTGTGGTCGCAGGTGAAGAGGACCGAGGCCGGCGCATCCCCCATCCGTCAGCCTCCGAAGTGCAACACGCAGATCAAGGTAAAGAGCCGCCGGGCGGTGTGGGCGTCAATCTCCGCTTTGCCTTCCAGTCGCTCCTGAAGCACGCGCGCTCCTTCGTTGTGGATCCCTCGGCGGGCCATGTCGATCGCCTCGATCTGCGAGGGCGGCATCGTTTTCACGGCGGAGAAGTAGCTTTCGCAAATCTGGAAGTAGTCCTTCACCACTTGCCGGAAGGGGCCGAGGGAAAGGTGGAACTCCGTGATCGTCTGCTTTTCCTCGGTCGAGACGGCGAACACGAGCCGTCTGTCCCGGATGGCCAACGCCAGCCGGAAGGGGCCCTCGGGAGCCTTCGCGCCCTCGTGGGCGGGCAGCGCGAAGCTGTTGTCCTCCAGAAGGTCGAAGATCGCCACCTGCCGCTCCTGCTCGATCTCGGGCGTGGGGCGGACGTGGTGGTTGTCCTCGATTTCGATGTGGCAGATGCGGGAGGTGGTCATGCGTCCTCCTCGTTCAGCCTGTCGAGCCGTGCGCGGACGGACAGCCCGTGGGCCTCAAGGCTCTCGGATCTGGCCAGGATCTCGGCGGCGGGTCCGATGGTGTTCAGCGCGGCCGGGCTCATACGGGCGAGCGTGGTGCGCTTCATGAAGTCGAGCACGGAAAGGCCGCTGGAGAACCGGGCGGAGCGCGCCGTGGGCAGGACGTGGTTCGGGCCGCCGACGTAGTCGCCGATGGCTTCCGGCGTCCAGCTTCCAAGGAAAATCGCGCCGGCGTGGCGGATCTTTTCGGCGAGGGCTTCAGGTTCGGCCACGCAGAGTTCCAGATGTTCCGGCGCCACCCGGTTGGACAGCTCCGCCGCCTCGTCGAGATCCCGCACGGTGATGACTGCACCGTAGTCCCGCCAGCTCGGACCCGCGATGGCGTGCCGCTCCAGAGTTTCCAGCCGTTTCTCGACCGCCGCAACCACCGCCCGCCCGAAATCGGCATCCGGCGTGATAAGGATGGCCTGCGCGCTCTCGTCGTGTTCGGCCTGGCTCAGGAGGTCCACCGCGATCCAGTCCGGGTCGTTGTCGGCGTCGGCAATGACGAGGATCTCCGACGGTCCGGCGATCATATCGATCCCCACTTTCCCGAAAACCCGCCGCTTGGCCGCGGCGACGTAGGCGTTGCCGGGTCCGACGATCTTGTCCACGGGGGAGACGGTTTCGGTGCCGTAGGCCAGCGCTGCGATCGCCTGGGCGCCGCCCACGCGGAAGACGGTGTCCACACCGGCAACCTTGGCGGCAAGCAGGACGAGCGGGTTCACCGTGCCGTCGGGGGTGGGGACGGTCACGACCAGCCGCTCCACCCCGGCGACGCGGGCGGGGATGGCGTTCATGAGGACGGAGGACGGGTACGAGGCCAGCCCGCCCGGCACGTAGAGGCCGGCCGCCTCCACCGGGGTCCAGCGCCAGCCAAGGGTTGCGCCGTCCGGGTCCGTCCACTTCGCATCGTCGGGCATCTGGCGGGCGTGGTAGGCGCGGATGCGGCGTGCGGCGTGCTCCAGTGCGGCCTTCTCGGCGTCGGGCACGCGGGCGCATTCGGCGGCGATCTCGTCGTCGGAGAATGCCAGCCGGTCCGGGGTCAGCGCCAGCCGGTCGAACCGCTCGGTCAGCTCGATCACGGCCGCGTCCCCGCGCGCGCGCACGTCGTCGATGATGGCGGCCACCGCGGCGTCCACGTCCGGCGCGTCCTCGCGCTTGGTGGTCAGGAAGGCGGCGAAGCGGGCTTCGAAATCGGCGTCGGCGGTGTTCAGGAACTGGGGCATGGGCACTCCTTGTCCGCGCCGTGATACCGCCCGCGCGGCCCGGCCTCAAGCGAGGCTTGCGCGGGGCGGCCGGCGGGGGCCGGCGTGGGAGGCGTGCGGTTGGGACGCGCGACCCCGGGGGGCAGGCGACGTCCCACGGGTGGGACGGGGGTGTGGCAAGCGATATCAACGTGTTGCGGGGGCACATTAACGATCCGTCAAGGATTTGCCCCCGAGGTCTGGGCAAATGTCCAGCTCTTTGGCGCCCCTTGCGTGACCTGCGTCATGGAGAGGTTGGCCGGAGTCTGGTATACGCTAACACCATGGGAAACGCGCTATCGACTGCTCCGAATTTGGGGGAGGGGGAGTCATGGCACTCATCAAGATCATAGGCTCGGGCCGCGACGATACCATCATCGGGACCGGCATTGCGGAAGAGATCATTGCCAGTTTGGGAGACGACTTCGTCGACGCCGGCGGTGGCAATGACTATGTCAGAGGCGGCGAGGGCGACGATGTGCTCCTTGGCGGCGACGGCGACGACCGGCTGTTCGGCGGTGCCGGCAGCGATGTGCTGAAGGGCCAGCGCGGGCAGGATTCGATCAGGGGCGGCACCGGGCCGGATGTGCTGATCGGTGGCGCCGGACGGGACACGCTGATTGGCGATGCGGATGACGACATCCTGGTCGGCGGATACGCGGACCTCGATGCATGGAGGTACGACTACTGGACCCTCTACGAGCTTGGCGTCGGGGTCGGCGACGGTGAGCGGGACGTGTTCGTCGTCAACGCTTATGCCGGGGACGGAAGCGACCACATCCTCGACTTTGAACCGTTCATCGACGTGCTGCGATTCAAGCAAAATGATATCGTGGACGTCTGGTATACGCCCGCGGGCCTGTCGCTGAAGACGGCGACCGGCGGCGGGGTTTCGCTGGGGTATGACGTCACGCTCTATGAGCTGTCGGAAAGCCTGCAAGGCACGCATTTCTTCGATCCGGTCACGAATGCCGCGCAGATCAAGAACCTGTCCGATCCGACCGGCGGCAGCGCGCCCGAAATCTCCGGGGATGGAAACATCGTCGTCTACGGTGACGGGTACCGGTATGATAATGCGACGGAAACGACCACGCACATCACGAGCGGTGCGAATGGCACAAGCCGGGCTTTCTCGCTGTCCACCGACGGCATGAAGGTGGTGTTCGAGAGCGAGGCCACCAATCTCGTTTCTGGTGAATCGGACCTGAACGCGGCGCAGGATGTCTTCCTTTACGATGCGGCGTCCGGAACGACGATCAACCTGACCTTCGGGGCCAACGGCGACTCCGGCGGTGCGTCCATTTCCGGCGACGGCGGGCTTGTGGCCTTTGCCAGTTCGGCGACCGATCTTGTTGCCGGTGAGACGGATGCAAATGGGTACGGGGATATTTTCCTGCGTAACCTGAGCACGGGAGAGACCCTGAACGTGACCCATGGCGCGGATGGCGAAAGCTACGCGGCATCGATATCGGCAGATGGCTCGACACTCGCCTTCGAGAGCCGGGCGACGAACCTCGCGGATGGCCCAACCGAGACGTATGGGGACGTCTTCCTTTACGATGTCGCCTCGGGAGACTTCGTCAACATCACCAGTGGCGGAGGCGGTTTCGATCCCGTGATCTCCGGCGATGGAAGCCGTGTTGTCTACAGCACCTACGAAGCGATCTACCTTTACGATGTGGCGACGGGGGAAAGCGAACGGATCTCGCCGTTCAACGAACGCGAACGCATGAACGAGAACCCCGATATCTCCGACGACGGGTCCACGGTCGTTTACAACAACCGCGGCGGCCGGTGCGATTTTGCCCAGCTCTTCGTCTATGACGTCGCAAGTGGGGAAACCGAGGAAGTGGTGTTCGAGGGAGCCGTGGTTCCGGGGGACTACGACTGGTGCGTCGGCGCGGTTCGTGCCGATCCGGCTATGTCGGCCGACGGATCGCGGTTGGCCTTTGAAAGCAACATCGTGAACCTGGAGGAAGGGCCGATCGACGTGAATGGTGAGGCGGTGGACGTCTTCCTCTACGACTTCGCGTGAGCCGTCTGCCCACTGGTGTCAGGCCTGTGGGCGGGTGGGCTCACAACCCGTGCTTCGGCACGTGTCCGGAGGGGGCGAGGTAGGGGCGCGTGACGTCGCGGAGGGTCACGTTGAGGCATTCGACGTCCAGCGCGATGGCGCCGTCGCCGGCGAGCACGAGTTCCACGCGGCCGGTGCCGTCTTCGCCCGGTGCGAAGGAGATGGTGAGAATCGACAGGATTGTGTCCTTGTCGGAGCGGTCGATGCCTTGGCTCGCAACCTTGGTCACATCGTCGATCAGCAGAAGGCTTTGGACCCGCTCGTAGGGGCGGCCGCGTTGCTCCGCGGCGGCGCGGTCCTCCCAACGGAACCGGTTGAGCAGGAGAGCGAAGCGGCGGCGGGGCCTGTCCCACGTCATTTCGGTGATGGGCAGGACGGCGTCTTGGACCATAGCCGAGATCACGTGGAGGTCATCGGCGTCCGTCGCGGCCACGAAGACCGGCCGTTCGGCCCCTTCCTCGAAAGTCGCGTCAGACATCTTCGCTCACCCGTTCGATATTGGCACCCACCGCGTTCAGCTTCTCCTCCACCCGCTCGTAGCCGCGGTCAAGGTGGTAAACGCGGTTCACGACCGTCTCGCCCTCCGCGCCGAGGGCGGCGAGGATCAGGGAGACGCTGGCGCGCAGGTCGGTCGCCATGACGGGGGCGCCCTTGAGCTTGTCCACGCCCGTGACCGTGGCAGTGCCGCCGTGGACCTCGATCTGGGCGCCCATGCGGACCAGTTCGGGGGCGTGCATGAAGCGGTTCTCGAAGATCCGCTCCTCCAGTTCGCTGACCCCGTCGGCGGTGCACATGACGGCCATCATCTGCGCCTGCAGGTCCGTGGGGAAGCCGGGGAAGACCTCCGTCACCACGTTGACCGCGTCCACCCGGCCGTTGCGGCGGCGGACGTTGATGCCTGTGTTGGTCTGGCGGACGTCGATGCCGCAGGCGTCGAGCTTCTCGCAGAAGGCGCCGAGCAGGTCGATGCGGCCGCCCACCAGTTCCACCTCGCCGCCCGCGATGGCCGGGGCGAGCATGTAGGTGCCGGTCTCGATCCGGTCGGCCACGACGGGATGGGTCGCGCCGTGCAGGCGGTCAACGCCGTCGATGGTGATGGTGTCCGTTCCCTCGCCGTCGATCTGCGCGCCCATCTTGCGCAGGCAGTCCACGAGGTCGACGATCTCCGGCTCCCGCGCCGCGTTGCGCAGCACGGTCGTGCCCTTGGCGAGCGTCGCCGCCATCACGACGTTCTCGGTCGCGCCGACGGAGGCGAAGCGGAGGGGGATATCCGCGCCCTTGAGCCCGCCAGGAGCCTTGGCGTGCAGGTAGCCCTCCTTCAGCTCGATCTCGGCCCCCATGGCCTCCAGCGCGGAGATGTGGATGTCCATCGGGCGGGCGCCGATGGCACAGCCGCCGGGCAACGAGACGGTGGCGTGGCCGTGCCGCGCCAGCAGCGGGCCGAGGACGAGGTTGGAAGCGCGCATCTTGCGCACGATCTCGTAGTCGGCCACCGGGTTGTCGGCGGCGTGGCTCGACATGGCGATCACCTTGCCATCCTGCATGGTCTGCACCTCGGCGCCGAGGGATTGCAGCAGCAGGGACATGGTGCGGATGTCCGAGAGGCGCGGCGCATTGGTGAGCGTCAGCGGCTCCTCGCTCAGCAGCGTCGCGGGCATCAGCGTCAGACACGCGTTCTTCGCCCCGGAAATGACGATCTTTCCGCTCAGAGGGCCGTTGCCCCGCACGAGGATCTTATCCATCCCTGCCTGACTCCTGCTCGTGTTCCGGCCGGCCCTGCGCCTCTGCCGCCGCCGCATCGCCGGCCGCCTCTGACGAGCGCACCCGCGCCTGCGCCTTGCGGCGTTGCAAATTGGCCTTCAATGCCTGTTTCAAACGCTGCTCCCGGTCTCCGCCGGGCCCGTTCTTGCTCGCGTCTCTGCCCATGCAGCGCACTTACGCGAGGGCAGGCGTCAGGTCCAGTCTCCATGCGCCGCAGGCATGCCGAATTGCGCAACCGTTGCGAAAATCTGCTTGCACTCGGCGTCCGGTGCCGTATATCCCGCCTCCACATTCGGACGCCGCAGTAGCTCAGTGGTAGAGCGCACCCTTGGTAAGGGTGAGGTCGGGAGTTCAATCCTCCCCTGCGGCACCACGCTCTCCTCATTGTTTGCGATAGAACAAAGGCTCCGCTGAGGCGGCTTGGCTTTTAACCACCTCTGACCGCACCTTCGGAGCGCCGGTGTGAGTAGTTCAGCAGGCGATTGTTTTGCGGGAGCTCGCAGCCGGCGGCGCAGATCGCAGGGGGCAAAAAAATAGTCGCGCGGCGGAACGGTTTTCAGCTGGCGGGGTGGGCCGGCTGGCAAATTGGTCCTGTCATCGTCAACGGCGGGCGATGTCGGTTTTCGGACTTTTGACGCCAGCAATCCGGGGTGCAGCGCGAGGTTGGGTGCGGCCATAATCAGGATGTAGCGGGATCGGACGCGTATGACGTCGCGACGGACCGTCCGGACCATGCAGCCAGCGGCCTTGCGCCGGCCGAGCCCAAGGATGGCTCACCCACGCATCGGCGCAATCCGAGAGATCCTGTTGTCTGTCGACGGGCTCGACGATGAGGTCAGAAGGCCCTCTTGATCCGTCTGCACCGCACGCTCGACGAAACGGATCTCATGAAGGCGCTTCACGCTAGGGCGGGGTGCCCCGAGCAGGCGTGATACGTGCAATCTTGTGCCGCTTCCCTCGGGTTCCTAGCGATGACCCATCTGGCTCCAACGTAATCAATCCGCGCCTGCTGTGAACGCGAGACCGGTGAAAGAATCCGGTTTCATATGCGCGGTTCCGATGGAGCCTTCAGCGTTCCACCTCGCGCGCCAGCGTAAGACCGTCGGCCTCTTTCCTCGCAGCGATCAGCCAGTGCGGTGTGCGTTTGAACGGCGTCCCCGTCGACCCGGCCCTGTCCGTTTCGTCTGACCCGGCGCGGTCTCAGAAGGGGAAGAAAAGCGGGATGGTCAGTACCGCGACCACGGCGAAGATCACGTTCAGCGGAAGACCCACCTTGATGAAGTCGGCGAACTTGTAGCCCCCCGCGCCGTAGACAAACGTGTTCGTCTGATACCCGATCGGCGTCGCGAAACTGGCCGAGGCGGCGAACATCACCGCCATGATGAAGGGGCGCGGGTCGAAGCCGAGTTTGATGGCCAGTGCGATGGCGATCGGCCCGATGAGGACGGCGACTGCGTTGTTCGAAATCATCTCCGTCAGCGCGCTGGTCAGGACGTAGACCGTCGCCAGTATCGCAAGCGGACCGATGTCGCCCACGGCGCCGACCACGGCCTCGACGATTACGCGCGCGGTGCCGGTTTCCTCCAGCCCCATGGACAGGCCGAGCATGCCGAAGATCAGGAAGATTATGCGCCAGTCGATGGCCTCGAAGGCCTCCTCCGGGTCGACGCAGCGGGTCATCATCACCACGACGGCACCGATCACTGCGAGGCCTGCGATGGGCATGACGTCGAAGGCCGCGAGCGCCATCACGCCGAGGATCGTCGCAATCGCGATGGGCGCCTTGGAGCGGCGTTGCGGGCGTTCGGTGGGCAGCGACAGGTTGACGATGCCGCCGTCCTCGAGCAGCCGTTGGAGCGCCTCCGGCGGCCCTTCGAGGAGCAGTGTGTCGGCGAACTGCAGGCGCAGGTCCTGCAGATCCTCTCTGAAGTTCTGTTCCTGCCTATGCACGGCCATGAGGTAGACACCGTATTTCCGGCGCAGTTTCAGCCGCCGGATCGACCGGCCGCGCAGATGGGAGTTCGGACCGACGCTTGCCTCCATCGTGACGGTCCGGTCCACGGTCACCGGCTCGACATCGTGGCCCTCCCACTCGCGAAAGGAGACCTGGCCGTTTTCCTTCAACCCGAGGAGCTCTCCGGTTCCGGTCTTCAACACGAGGCGGTCGCCGACCTTGATGACGAGCTCGTTCATCGAGTGGCGCATGGAGACATCTCCCCTCAACACATCGAGAATCCGCGTCTCGGCCGTGTTGAATGGCAACTCCTTGAGCCTTTTGCCGACGTATTTCGATCCGTTCGGTATCAGCAATCGTGCAAAGAACCTGCGGTTGCTCTCCCGGCCGAGCAGGCTCGACAGAGAGGCGCGGTCGGGCAGGAGGAACCGACCGGCGAAGACCATGTAGGCCGTGCCCACAACGGCGAAAATCAGCCCGGGCAGAGTCATCTCGAACATGGTGATCGGCGGTTGCCCGGCCTTTTGTGCCACGCCGCTCATGAGGATGTTGGTCGAGGTGCCGACCAACGTCAGCGTGCCGCCGAAGATCGCCGAGAAGGACAACGGGATCAGCATCCGCGAGGGTGCGACGCCCACCGAGGCGGCCACCGAGATCATGATCGGCGTCAGCAGGATCACCACAGGCGTGTTGTTCATGAAGGCAGAGGCGGCAATGGTGCCGGCGGTCATCAGCAGCATGGCGCGCAGGAAGGAGCCGCGTGCCTGGCGCTTCAGCATATCGCCGATGGTGGTGAGTACCCCGGTCCGCTCCAGCGCGGCCGAGATGATGAACATCATTGCGATGGTGATCGGGGCAGAGGAACCGAAGACGGTCAGGAAGTCCTGCGTCTCAATGATTCCCGTCGCGAGGAGCGCCGCGGAGGCCGCGAGCGCCGTGACCTCGGGCGGATAAAACTCCTTGATAAAGCTTAGGAAGACGACGCCCAACAGCACGAGGACGAAGATCTGATCGAGGTTCATGGGAGGACACTCTCCAAGGCGATGCCACGTTGAGACACTAAGCGGGTATGGAAATCGCGTATTCAATGGGGAACTCACGGCGGCACATCTGCGGAGGACGCCGTGGGTTGCGTGTGGGCTCCATGCGGCTCACGCTGGGCGCTGGCCTGGGTATGGAAGCGCCACGCGTTCAGCGGGCAGGGGGAGGGGCGTTTGCGTTGGGGGAATGCTGGGCTCTGTTGCGGTTGCTCAGTCCTCCCGTATCGGTCCGTTCCGCCCCGGCAGAACTGCGGGCGTTTGATGCGGCGCTGTCGCGAGGCCGTCACCGCAACCGACTGAACTGGTTCTTCACGCGCCGGATCGGGATCGAGGATTCGATCGAGGCTACGCCGGGGACTTTGGTCAGGGTGCCGGTCAGGAATGTCTCGAATTCGGTCAGGTCCGCGACTGCGACACGCAGCATGTAATCGAAGCTGCCGGTCATCAGCCAGCAATCGACGATCTCGGAGCAATTCCGAACGTTCCGCTCGAACTCTTCGAGGTGGCTGTCGATCTGCTTGTCGAGGCGGACAGAGACAAAGACGCTGAAGCCGAATCCCATCTTCGCCTCGTCGATCCGGGCGCTGTAGCCGAGGATGTAACCGGCTTCCTCAAGTTTTCGGATGCGGCGCGCGCAGGGCGATGGGGAGAGCCCCACGCGTTCGCCGAGATCGTGATGCGACTGCCGCGCATCGTCCTGAAGGTGTCGGAGAATCTTCGTGTCGATGTCGTCCATTGTTCCGATCCAATCGCGCTTAAATCAGGCGTCATCATGACGGATCGTGAAGGATTTGTGCAAGATATGTTGGAATTGGCGAGACATTTGGTGCCTCAGGCCTGGATCCCTGACGTATCCTTGCGTCAACGGGAGGTTCCAATGGCTGACGAACGCGCACATCTCAAGACCATCGAACAACGCCTGCTCTGGTTGTCGCACTGGATGATCCACACCGCGAACCATCTGCGTCCGAAGGTCGACGGAATCAAGGTCGGGGGCCATCAGGCGTCGTCGGCGTCGATGGTTTCCATCATGACAGCGCTTTATTTCTCGGCGCTGCGGCCGGAAGACCGTGTCGCGGTCAAACCCCATGCATCGCCGGTGTTCCATGCGATCCAATACCTCATGGGGCGCCAGACGCGGGAGCGGATGGAGGCCTTCCGGGGGTTCGGCGGCGTTCAAAGTTATCCGTCACGGACCAAGGATACAGAAGATGTCGATTTTTCGACGGGTTCGGTTGGTCTCGGCGTCGCGATGACGAGTTTTGCGTCGATTGTCCAAGACTATGTCACTGCAAAACCCTGGGGGCGGGATGTGCCGCTGGGGCGGATGGTGGCGCTGGTCGGGGATGCGGAGCTTGACGAGGGCAATGTCTACGAGGCGCTTCAGGAAGGCTGGAAAAACGACCTGCGAAACTGCTGGTGGATTATCGATTACAATCGCCAGTCGCTCGACGGGATCGTGCGCGAGGGGCTTTTCGACCGTATCGAGAAGATCTTCGGGGCTTTTGGGTGGGAGATCGTGCGCGTCAAGTACGGCGCGCTGCAGCGAGCGGCCTTTGCCGAACCGGGTGGCGACAAGCTGCGGGCATGGATCGATAGCTGTTCCAACCAGGATTACGCGGCGCTTACGTTCATGGGCGGCGCAGTCTGGCGCAAACGGCTGATGGACGACCTTGGAGATCAGGGTGCGGTCGCCGACCTGATCTCCCGCCGCTCGGATGCGGATCTTTCCGCGTTGATGGAAAACCTCGGCGGCAACTGCGTGGAAACGATGGCGAACGCTTTTGCCGCCGTCGACCACGACAGGCCCACCTGTTTTCTTGCCTACACGATTAAGGGGTGGGGCACGCCGATCGCGGGTCACAAGGACAACCACGGCGGCTTGATGAACAAGACCCAGATGGCAGAATGGCAGCGCCATATGGGCGTGCCGGAAGGGGAGGAATGGGAGCCGTTTGCGACCGTCGAGGACCCGGCCGCGCTGCGTGAATTTCTTGCGGACGTGCCATTCTTTGCCGATCGGCGACGGCGCCTCTCGGACCGAAAGCTACCATCCCCCGGCATTTCGATTGCACCGGATCGGGACGTGTCGACCCAGACTGCCTTCGGCCGCATTCTGGACGCCCTGGCCAAAGGCGACTCGGACTTGGCTGACCGGATCGTGACGACCTCGCCGGACGTCACGGGAACCACCTCCCTCGGGCCGTGGGTCAACCGGCGCAAGCTCTTCGCGCGCAAGAGCATGGCCGACGGCTTCATCGAGCACCGCATCCCGTCGACCGCCAAGTGGGAGTTTTCGCCGGAGGGACAGCATATCGAGTTGGGAATCGCCGAGATGAACCTTTTCCTGACGCTCGGCGCGGCAGGGCTCTCGCGCAGCCTCTTTGGAAAGCGGTTAATCCCGATTGGCACGGTCTACGATCCGTTCGTTCATCGCGGTCTCGATGCACTCAATTATGCGTGCTACCAGGGGGCGCGGTTCATGATTGTCGGCACGCCCTCCGGCGTGACCCTGGCGCCCGAGGGCGGCGCGCATCAGTCCATCGGGACGCCGCTGACCGGCTTGGCCCAGGATGGGCTTGCAAGCTTCGAACCCGCCTTTGGCGATGAACTCGCCGTCATCATGGAATGGGCGTTCGATTATATGCAGCGCGACGGCGGTGGCGACCCGGACGAACGCACCTGGCTTCGCGACGAGACGGGCGGGGCCGTGTACCTGCGGCTCACGACGAAGCCGCTGGAGCAGCCGGGCAAACGGGCCGACGATGCATTCCGGCAGGGGGCCATTGACGGAGGCTACTGGTTGCGCCCGCCGGGCCCGAACTGCGACGTGGTGATCGCGTATCAAGGCGCCGTCGCTGACGAGGCCATTGCCGCGGCCGGACGGATTGCCGAACGGCGGCGCGACATCGGTGTTCTCGCCGTGACCTCGGCCGACCGCCTCAATGCAGGCTGGACCGCCGCCCAGCGGGAGCGGGCGCGGGGCAACGCCGAGGCGAAGAGCCATGTCGAGCGTCTCCTGGGAGGGCTGCCGCGCACCTGTAGTTTGGTGACGGTCCTTGACGGACACCCGGCGACGTTAGCGTGGCTGGGGGCGGTTGCGGGACACCGCACGATCTCACACGGGGTCGAGCATTTCGGCCAGACCGGCACCATTGGTGACCTCTACCGGCATTTCAGGATCGACCGTGCGGCGTTGGTCCAGTCGGTAAACGAACTTACGGCGGGGCGGCCGGTCGTGTGCGCCTGACGCGCTCACCCCGGCAGGAGCGACATCAGGCGATCCGTGTCCATCGCTTGGCAGATGCCGTTGGCGGGCCGGGCAAGCGGCACGTCTTCTGCTGCGCACAGCGCGTTCAGCACGGCCTCGTCCACCGCTTCGACCGCAGCCAGGTAGAATGAGTCCAGGTGTTCGTCGTTGAGGCAGGTCATCTGCCGCCAGGGACCGGAGAGCTGCGGCAGAGGCATCTCGTTCGCGGTGGAAAAGGCGAGGAAGATGTCGCCGGAATTGTTGCCGCCCGGCGTTCCCGCCCGGCCGATCCCGATGGCAGCGCGGCGCGCCAGGCGCTCCAACTGGCCAGGAATGAGCGGAAGGTCCGTGGCGAGGATCACGATGATCGAGCCGCGTTCCGTCACCATGTCGGCGATGCGGTGTTCCGTCATCACCTCGCCGACCCGCCGCCCCGCCACCGTCAACCAGGGCCGCAGCCCGTGGTTCGCCTGAACCAGCGCACCGAGCGTGAACGCTTTCCCCTCCACGTCCACCTGGCGGGACGCGGTGCCGGTCCCGCCCTTGAACTCGTAGCAGATCATGCCGGCTCCACCGCCGGAATTGCCCTCGCGCACCGGCCCGGAACGGGCGACATCGATCGCGGTGCGCGCATGGGCTTCGGTCACGTGCAGCCCGTTGATATCGTTCAGTACCCCGTCATAGGTTTCGGCCACCACCGGCATGGCCCATAGGTGGTTCCGCTCCCAGGTCGTGCCATACGTCTCGATCATCCAACGCACGGCAGCCGTGTGACAGGGGCCGATTGCGTGGGAGTTCGAGATCAGGATTGGCCCAATCAACCAGCCGCCGTCCCGGACCCAATGCGCCCCGGTCATTTCGCCATTGCCGTTCAGGCTGAATTGGCCGGCCCAGACGGGTTTCGGCTCCGGATCGTGCCCGCGCGGCAGGATCGCTGTCACGCCGGTCTGCACCTGAATGCCGCGTGTCGCAAGCTTCGGCTCGCGCGACGACAGAAGCTCCATTGCTCCGACCTCGACTCCGGGAACGTCGGTAATGGCATTCAGCGTGCCGGGCGTGCCGGGCAGTGGCACGCCGAGGTCCCTGGCGCGCGGTTTCGTCTGTTGGGTCATTGTATTATTTCTGTCGTCTGGATCTGAGGTAGAGGCCCACACCCGCGATCACCAAGGTGAAGAGCAGCATGAGCGTGGCAATGGCGTTGATCTCGGGTTTGATGCCGCGGCGGAGCATGCCCCAGATGTGGATGGGCAACGTCGTGTTCCCAGTTCCGGCAATGAAGTAGGTGATGACCAGGTCGTCCATCGAGATGATGAAAGCCAGCAGCCACCCGCCCAGGATCCCCGGCGCGATGCCCGGGAGCGTTACCTTCCTGAACGTCTGCGCCGGCGTGGCGCCAAGGTCTGCCGAGGCTTCCTCGACGCTGGTGTCGAATTCCGCAAGCCGCGCGGAGACGGTGACGAACACGTAGGAAATCAGGAAGGTCGACTGACCGATGATGATCGTCATGATCGACAGATTCATGCCGATGGAAATGAAGAAGATAAGCAGAGCGATGCCCAGAACGATGTCCGGCATGATCATCGGCACCATCAGCAATGTCCGGTAGATTCCGGCGAGCCGGAACCTGTATCGCGCGACGGCCAGCGCCAGCGCGGTCCCGAAGACGGTCGACAGGATCGACGTCGAGAACGCAACCGTCAGGCTGGTGCGGATCGCGGCATAGAGCTGGGCCGAACTGTCGACGTAGGTCGTGCTGTCGGTGATCGAAGTCTCGAAGCCGAAGATCTGTCGGTACCAATCGAGGGTGAACCCGCTCCAGATCATCATGTTCAGGGTATTTGCGTTGAACGAGTAGACCACCATCAGGAAGATCGGCGCGTAGACGAACACAAAGAACATCAGGCCGTAGACGGTGAGAAGGCGGCGCAGCATCAGGCGTGCTCCCCTCTGCGGGTGAGGCGGAGTTGTACGATCAGAAGCACCAGCACGGCAGTCATGACCATCATCGCCAGCGCTGAGCCGAAGGGCCAGTTGCGGGCGGAAAGGAATTGCTGCTCGATCAGGTTGCCGATCATCAGAACCTTTGCGCCCCCGAGAACGGAAGGGACGATGAAGTTCCCGAGCGCCGGGATGAAGGTGATGATCGAGCCACCAATGATGCCTGGCATGGTCGCGGGCAGCACCACTTTTCGGAAGGTCTGGAGCCGCGTCGCACCGAGATCGGACGAAGCTTCAAGCTGTGCCATGTCCAGTTTCTCGATCGAACTGTAGAGCGGCAGGAACATGAAGGGGATGAAGACGTAGGTCATCCCGAGAACCACGGCGAAATCGGTGTAGAGAAACTCGATTGGTTCGGAGGTCAGGCCGATGCCCATCAGGCCCTGGTTCAGGAAGCCAGTGGGCCGCAGGATCAGCACCCAGGCGAACAGGCGCACGATCAAGCTGACGAAGAACGGAAGTGTCACGAGAAAAATAGCGAAATCGCGTCGTCCCGGGCGCATCCGGCTGATCCAGAAAGCAGCGGGGTAGCTGACGATCAGGCTCGTTGCGACAGTCAGCGTTGCCAGGCGGAGCGAGCGAAGGAAAATCGCCAGGTAGACCGGATCGAACTTCTCGTACCGTGTATCGGCCCAGCCCAGGATGCGGCCGTAGTTGAGGTGTGAGAAGATCCAGTCAACGCCGCCATAGATGCCGGGGGTCAGGAAGCTGTAGACCAGCATTATGACCAGTGGGCCAAAGAAGAAGATCAGCAGAAACACCGTCGGTGCGCCGAGCAGCCCGAGAAGATGCAGAAGCTTTCGCCTGGTGAGGCTCATGGCGCGACCTCGTCGATCAGATGCAGGCCGGTCGCTGACGCGTGCAACGTAACCTCGCGCCCGATCTCGGGCACAGTGCCGTTCGCGCGGATCACGGCCCGGATGGTGCCGAAGGCCAGGGTCTCCAGCTCGATCTGGTGGTCTTTGCCCGAGTAATAGGTCTCGCGGATCCGGCCGGTGAAGGAGAGTTTCGGTCCCTCCGGCACGGCGAAACCAAGCGACTCTGGACGCAACAGCAACGTCGCCTCCCCGGCGGCACGCGGTGCGTCGAAGGTCTGGCCGTCGGAGAGCCGCGCCTGTGATCCGTCAAGGGTCGCCCGCAGAAGGTTGCTCTCCCCGAGGAAATCCGCAGTGAAGAGGTTTGCAGGCCGCTGGTACAGCACAGAGGGCGGTTCGACCTGCTGAATCTGCCCATGTGCGAGGACGGCGATGCGGTCGGACATCGTCAACGCCTCCTCCTGATCGTGTGTGACGAAGACGAAGCCGATACCCAACTCGCGCTGAATCGTCTTCAGTTCATGCTGCATCTTCTGCCGCAGGTTCTTGTCGAGCGCTGACAGGGGTTCGTCCAGGAGCAGTAACTTTGGCTTGCCCGCCAGCGCCCGCGCAAGCGCCACGCGTTGTTGCTGGCCGCCGGAAAGTTGCGAGATCGACCGTTTTTCCATCCCAGTCAAACCGACGAGTTCCAGCATCTCGCCGACACGGGTGCGAATTTCGCGTTTGTCCCGGCCGGCAATCTCAAGCGCGTAGCCAACATTCCGCGCCACATTCATATGGTCGAATAGCGCATAGCGCTGGAACACCGTGTTCACGGGCCGGCGATGCGCGGGCGTCTGGGTCATGGCAATGCCGTCGATCACGACATCCCCGTCATCAAGCGTCTCGAAGCCGCTGATGGTGCGCAGCAGGGTTGTTTTCCCGCAGCCGGACGGGCCCAGAAGCGTGACAAATTCCGCCGTTGCGAGCCTCAGCGAAATGCCGTCGAGCGCAATCAGGCGACCGCCTTCGGGCGTGCGAAAGGCCTTGCGGGCGTTGATGATTTCAAGGTGTGAGGGCATGGCATCCGGTCCTGGAACCGGGCGGCGGACCGCCCGGACCTGGGCGGGACCGCGGTCCCGCCAGATCGATCACTGCGCGGTTTTGATCCGCGTCCATTCGGAATTGTAGAGCTGCAGGTCGCGGCCCAGATCCTCGAAGATCTGCAATTTGTCCATGACGTCCTGGGCCGGGTAGATGGTTTCGTTGGAGGCGATCTCGTCGGGGATCATTTCCTGCGCCGCCACATTGGGCGTCCCGTTCATCTGCTGCTCCACGTTGAGCGCCGCGATCTCGGGCCGCAGGTAGAACTCCATGAACTTCACGGCGTTTTCCTTGTGGGGCGCGGAGGCAAGGACGCAGATGTCCTCCTGGTACATTGTCGCGCCTTCTTCGGGGATGATGTAGCCGATCGTGTCAGGGTTTTCGGACACGTTGAGGTTTGCTCCCACGTACCAATGGGCGGCGGCCACGTCGCCCGAGATCACTTGCGGCACGGAGTCGTAGGTGAACGCTGTGACGCCATCGAGGTGGGAGATGACGTAGTCCGCTGCGGCCTCGACCTCCGCCGGATCGGTCGAATTGACGGACTTCCCGGTCATGATCAGGCCAATCCCGATCGTCTCGCGCAGATCGTCGAGGAGGGTGATTTTCTTGCCCTCCTTTCCAAGGGCAAAGAAGTCTTCCCAGCCCTTTATGTCGCCGGCCAGGTCCTTGTTGTAGACGATGCCCACATTGCCCCAGGCGTAGGGCAGGCAGTATTCGGCATTCGGGTCGGTCGCGGCGCGGACGAACTGCGGATCGATGTTCTCGAAGCCCGGAGCGCTGCCGATGTCTGTCTTCGCCAAGAGGCCGAGTTGAAACATGATGTCGTGCATGTGCACGGATGGGAAGACGATGTCGTAGCCGGTGGCGCCGGCCTGAATCTTCGCCAGCATCTCCTCGTTGGAGCCGTAGCTGTCGAGAGTAACCTCGATACCGGTCTCCTCGGTGAATTTCTCCAACACCGCCGGATTGATGTAATCCCCCCAATTGTAGAGCGAAAGTTGCTCCTGTGCCGCTCCTGCCAGCGGGGCAAGAGAGGTGGTCAGAACGAGGGCCGTGGCCAAGGAAAGACGGTTCGGATTCATTGGATGGTGATCTCCCGGTCAGCTTGTCGAGTGGTTTTTCCTTGAGTCGAATTGATGTTCTGATACTGTCATTTCGGTCAAATGTTATTTTTCTGTCATGTAGGAATCCCGCATGTCTCAGGGTTTTGCCTCCTATGCCAAGGCTCCGCTCGATGAGTTCGTGGGCAAAATGAAAAAAGGGCTGCCGGGTTTGCCCAAACAGGAGGCGAAAGTTGCACAGTACTTTTTACTGAATCTGGACGCGATCTCCTTCGAGACGGGCAAATCCATCGCGCAGAAGGCGGGAGTCGCGGAGATCACGGTCGGGCGGATGCTGCGTCGGTTCGGGTGCGCCGGGATGAAGGAGTTCAAGGCGATGCTGCGCCATCGCTATTCGGTTGTCGGGCAAGCCTTCGCCGACGCGGAGGCGGAACTCCCCGCGGACTGGCAAGAGCAGATGAATGCCGAACTGCGTGCTGTCCGGACGGTCTATGGCAAGATGAACACGCCCGCCTTTCAGGCGGCGGAGCGGTACCTGCGCGAGGCCAGCGAGATCTACGTCACGGGCTTCCAGACCGTCCGCGGGCTTGCAGAAGACACAACCCGCAGGCTCGCGCTTGCCAGGCCGCGCGTGAGGTTCCTGTCAGGCCACGACAGCATGCTCTCGGAATGGCTCGACCCGCATACCGAGGGCGATAGCTGCGTGCTCATCATCGACATAATCCCGTACGCCGCAGAATCCGAAGCATTGGCGCGACTGGCGCGGGAGCAGGGCCGGTCCGTCATCGTCGTGACGGATGAATATTGCCACTGGGCCCATGACGTGACGGACGCTGTCATCAATACCCCGTCGAAGACCGGGCTATTTCTGGAGTCCATCCTTGGTCTCAATGCTGCCACGAGCCTGCTCGTCCATTCCGCAACCGTTGGAACCAAGCACGACGTCAACCAGCGGATGCGGGACTGGAGGCGGCTTACAAACCGAATGCGCCTGTTCTGAGAGTAAGCGCCCCGTGGGCTGGCGCCGCCCCGGTCTCTCGACCGCCACAAAGCGCGCTTCGGATTTCCGCCGCATTTGAGAACACGCCTGCCTCCATGGCGGAGGTTCAGAGACGGCGATCTTCCCCGCTTTGAGCAGCAAAGGTGCTCGCCCCGCGACCTGACATTTCCCGCCTTTCCATGGATAGGAAAGGACGACCGCTTTCAGCGGGGTCTTTTTGAAAAGGGTCGAGAATGGCAGTGCAATTGGGAGCGCGAAAGAACCGCACCAGATCCCTGGCGTACTGTAGGAAAACCTAAAATCTCATGGTAATTTTGCAGCATATTTAAGTAACGTCTTCCGGTGCGACCTTGAGCGAAGTTCCCCATGGTTTTGAGCGGGCGTATCCCTGTTGCCGGGAACGAATTGGGAGATCGGACCATGGCCATATTCGACGGGTATCTCGGCTACAGGATGTGGGACATCCCGACGGCCAAGGGTATTGTCACCTATGCTGAAAACGATGGGATCATCGTCGAAAACAGCAGCCACAGCTTCATCTACTACGGGTCGTTCTCCTATGACGTTTATGGAAATGTTTATGGGACGATGACAGGGTACCAAGAGTACTTCGGTAATTCTTTGGTCGTGGAGGTGTCCGGGTTCCGTGTGAATGCCTCTTGGGCCCAAAGCGCTGTTGAGACCGGGAATATCGACATTCTGTTCGCCGCAATCGGATCCGGGAACGACAAAGTCTATGGCTCGGATTATGCTGACGACCTTGCCGGATTCTCCGGCAGAGACCAAATTTTCGGATACCGCGGCAATGACGTCATCTTCGGTGATGGCGGAAACGACGAACTCAATGGTGGCGCCGGCAACGATCAGCTGTTTGGCGGGGCCGGGTGGGATTTCCTGATTGGAGGCTCGGGCGCCGACTACCTTCACGGGGGCGCCGGCGACGACCTCGCAGGCTATTACTTCGCCACCAGCGGAGTCAGGGCGGACCTCAAAAACCCGTGGGCCAATACCGGTGACGCGCGTGGAGACAAATACGTCTCGATCGAGAGCCTCGGCGGGTCCAACTATGGGGACGTTCTCGCCGGGAATAATGGCGCCAACACTATCTATGGAAACGGCGGTGGGGATTTCCTGTTAGGGCGAGGTGGCAACGATCGGCTTTTCGGTTACGCCGGCGCAGACGTATTGAAGGGCGGCGCAGGCCGGGACAGGTTGGTCGGCCACGGCGGATACGACACGTTGGTCGGCAATGGCGGGGCCGACACGCTGTTTGGCAACGGCGGCAACGATGTTCTCAGGGGCGGCGCCGGGGCTGATCGGTTCGCCTTCAGGCAGGGCGACGGGCATGACGTCATCAAGGATTTCCAAGACGGGGTTGATGTGATCGACATCGGCCGCGGTGCCAGTCGGTTCGGTCAACTGGACATCAGCAGGTCCGGGTCGGACACCGTCGTCGAATTTTCGGACGTGTCGATAACGCTGGAAGATATCAGACCGGGCCACATCGATCACGCGGACTTCCTGTTCTAGCGGAGCACCCCGACGTCCGTAGACGTCGGACGGCCCCGCTCCGTTGCGCGGGGCCAAGCCCTGAATCCGGGCAACTGGTTTCGGGCCCCAATTTCGTGTATGCTGTTGGGGCGCGACCAAAAAACATCCATGTGCTTGAGTGCCGGCTGAGCCCCAAGGGGGGCGGCCCGTCGGGAACGTGTTCTCATCTCCCATTCCAGCAGACCAGGGGCAGGCTCTTCCAGTGCGATCAGCAACCGACGGGTGGTGTCGGCTATGCCGCCGTCATGTCGGGCGGCATGTATCACACGGAGGGACAAATGACTGCACAATCACCCAGCGAACTGCGTGACCTGGTCCGGGGGCAAGTGATTACGCCGGAGGATGCCGAATACGAGGGTGCCAGGAAGGTGCACAACGGCATGATCGACAAGCGCCCGGCCGTGATCGTCCGGGCGGCGAACACGGGCGATGTGATAACCACGGTGCGCTATGCCCGCGAAACGGGCCTCGACCTTGCCGTACGCGGCGGCGGCCACAGCGGGCCGGGGTTCGGCACCTGCGACGGCGGCGTGGTCTGCGACCTGTCGATGATGCGCGGTGTGCGCGTCGATCCGGGCGCGAAGACGGCGCGAGCCGGGGGCGGGACCACCTGGGGCGACTTCAACGCCGCCACCCATGCCTTCGGGCTGGCGACGACCGGGGGACTGATCTCCACCACGGGGATTGCCGGCCTGACACTCGGCGGCGGCGTGGGATACCTGACACGCGGGTGCGGGCTGTCGCTGGACAACCTGATCTCGGCGGACGTGGTGACCGCCGACGGCGAGATGCTCATCGCCAGCGAAACGGAGAACGCCGACCTCTTCTGGGCGATCCGGGGCGGCGGGGGCAACTTCGGCGTTTGCACGTCGCTGAAATACCGGCTCCAGCCGATCGGTACGGTCTATTGGGGGCCGATGTTCTACGAGATCGAGGAGGCCGAAAATATCCTGAAGTTCTTCGACGACTACATCACCGACGCCCCGCGGGACATGGGCGCCTTTCCGGCGTTCCAGATCGCGCCGCCGCTGCCGTTCATTCCGGAGGACCGGCACGGCGACATGTTCGCTGCCATCGTTGCCTGCTGGTCCGGCGACCCGGAGGAGGGCGAGCGGCAGTTCAAGGCGTTCCACGACGTCGCGGAGGTGAAGGCCGAGCACGTCGGCCCGGTGCCCTATCCGGCGATCAACATGGCCTTCGACGGGCTGTTCCCGACGGGCACGCGACAGTATTGGAAGGGGAACTTCGTCCAGGATCTGAACGACGAGGCGATTGCCGTGCACGCCGCGCACGGGGCGAAGGCGCCGACGGTGAGTTCCACGATGCACCTGTATCCGGTGAACGGCGCCTGTCACGACGTGGCGCCGGACGCGACCGCCTACGGGCACCGGGACGCCAAGTACTCCATGGTCATCATTTCGGGCTCGGACAATCCAGCCGACGATGCGCCCAACAAGGCGTGGGTCCGCGACTATGCCGATGCGATTGCGCCCTATTCGGAGGCCGGCGGGTACATCAACTTCATGGATGCCGATGACAGCGGGCGGACCACGGCCAACTTCGGTGCCAACCATGACCGTCTGGTACAGATCAAGCGGAAGTACGACCCGGACAACGTCTTCCACCTGAACCAGAACATCGTGCCCTGAGCGGTGTGCGCGCCGTCCGGGGCGGAACGTACCGCCCCGGACGGCGCAGATTCGTGGCTGTGCCGGGCAATGATGACCCGCCTAACATGGGTTTGTGGCGGGTGGAGGGAGCGTCCATCGTCACAGATCCCGCCGGAATCGGGGCTTTGTTCACGGGGAGTGGAAATTACTCTTTCAGATTTGACTTATCGGAGAGTCACACGAACTATTAATGCGTATTACGGCCGCTGGGCGGCATTGGTGAGTGGTTTGGTGACATGTTCAAGAAAACGATTTTCAAATATGGTGCGGCTTCCGTCTTTCTCGCGGTCGCCATTGCGGGGCCAGGCTGGGCGAAGCCCAACGTCAGTTTCTCCGCACTCGATCCCGGGCCTGTGCGGCCGCTGAAGGTGGCCGCGACGCCCGCGAAGCGCCCCGTCGTCGAGCCTGAGCAGATCGAAATCACCACAGACGGTGCAATGGCGCTGCAGAGCGACCGCCCGTTCGTGGAACTGTCGATCGCCAACCCGGAGGTCGCCGACATCTCCACCATCTCGGAGACGCTGGTCTATGTGCTGGGCAAGCGGCCGGGAAGCACGACCATGATGATGCTGGGCGAGGGGGGCGAGCTGATGCGTATCGTCCACGTTCGCGTTTCGCCCGACATCACCGAGCTGAAGGCGCGGCTTGCCGAGCTGCTGCCGGGGGAGGAGATCGACGCCTTCACCGCCAATGACGGGATCATCCTTCTGGGGTCCGTCGGCAGCGACGCCAACATGCGCCGCGCGGTGGAACTGGCCGGGCATTATGCGCCGGGGCAGATCTCCAACCTGTTGACGGTGAAGCAGGTCGAGGCGCCCGCCGCGGATTTCGACGGGTTCCGGGGACAACTGCGCAGCCTGCTCCCCGGGCAGGAGATCGCTGTGGAGACGGTGAATGGCGGTATCATCCTTTCCGGCGCGGTCGAGTCCGCCACGGTGGTGCAGAATGCCGTCAAGCTGGCTGAAAGCTACGCGCCCGGGCAGGTCACGTCGTTCCTGACCGTGACGGAGGCGCCCAGGCCCGTGCCGGACGCCGGGTTGCTGCAGGCCAAGCTGACAGAGATCCTGCCGGAGGAGGCCATCGACGTGCATCTGATCGGCGGGTCAGTCGTGCTGTCGGGCGAGGTCAGCTCGCAGGACAGCCTGCAGCAGGCGCTGCAGGTGGCGCGGATCGTCTGCGACGGCGCGACGATTTCCAACATGCTGACGGTGGAGAAGAGCCGGGCCTGCGTCGTGCGGACCCGCAAGGGCGGAGACCTGGTCGAGACGGCCATTCCCTGCCGGGCGCAACCCAAGCGCGTCTCCGCACGCGCCGCGACGGGCGTGCCGCTGGGGCAGACCGTCGGGGACGAGGCGCTGGCGCCGGTGGCGTCGCCGACGCCGGCCGACCGGGCGCTCGCGGGCAACCCGTGAGGTTGGCGGACCGCGCCCGCTTCCGGGCGGCGCGGTGCGGGACGTTGCCGGAACCGCCCATGACGTATTGAATCGGCAGGCCTCCTGACGGAGAGTGGCTATCGACACCGGAGACACAGCCGGCAGATCGGAAGACACATGCCGAAACGATTCAGACTCCGCAGCCGGGATGCCGCTGCCGCCGAGGGAATGCCCGAGTCCCTCCTGCCGGTGGTGTGGCTGTTGGGAAAGACCGGCGCGGGGAAGACCTCGCTGGTGCGCGCCCTGACCGAGCAGACCGACGCCGAGATCGGCAACGGGTTCCAGCCCTGCACCCGCTCGGCCAAGAGCTACGACTTTCCCCCCGATGGGCCACTCGTCCGGTTCCTCGACACGCGCGGACTGGGCGAGGCCGGTTACGACCCCGCCGATGATCTGGCGGAGTGCCTCGACCGCAGCCACGTGGTGCTGGTGGTGTGCCGGCTCGACGATCCGGTGCAGGGCGATGTGGCGGATGCGCTGGCCGACGTCGCGCGGCAGGACAAGCGGATGCGGGCGATCCTCGTTCTGACGGGGGAGGATTTGCTCCCCGACGAAAGCGCGCGGGACCGGGCCCGGCGCACGATCACCGCGCGGATGAACCGGGCGGCGGGGCGGGACCTTCCCGTCGCGACGGTCACCTTCGTGCCCGGCGGGGGACCGCAGCCGGAGGGGCTTGAGGATCTGCGCCGCCTGCTGCTGGACGCGCTGCCGGCGGCGGGGCTTCTGCTGGCCGCGGATCACGCGGCGACGGCGGAGGAGGCGGCGTTCCAAGCCGTTCGCCGGCGCGTGCTGTTCTATGCAGGGCTCGCGGGATCGACAGACGTGGCGCCTGTGTTCGGGGCGGTATCGGTGCCGGCCACGCAGATTGCGATGCTGCGGGAGTTGGGGCAGCGCTATGACATGCCCTGGAACCGCAAGACCTCCGCCGCCTTCCTGGGGGCCTTCGGGATCGGGATGGGGGCGCGGTTCACGGCGAGCTACGGGTTGCGCCAGCTTGCCAAGCTGATCCCGGTTTACGGCCAGACCATCGGCGCGGCCGCCGCGGGCTCCGTCAGCTTCGCGACGACCTATGCGTTGGGGCGGGCGGCGGCGTATTTCCTTTATACCTACGCCTCCGGCAATGCGCCGAGCGAGGCCGACCTGCGCAAGATCTACACCCGCGCGTTCGACAGATCGTCCCCCGATGAAACTGACTGAACGCCTCCGTCCCGCGTTGCTGCGGTGGGATCGTTTGCTCGCCGTCACCGCGCTGGCGCTGCCGTTGCTGGTGACGATGGTGGCGGGGTTCGCCTGGATGGTGGAGCGCGGATGGCTCATCGCCTTCATCGTGGCGTCGATCGGCCTTGGCGGGGTGGTGAGCCTGATCCGGATGGCCATCGCGTGGTGGCGCCGTCGGCAGAGCGACGATGCCGCCCGCCCGCCGACCGCCCTTCACGCGCGGATCAACCCGGACTGGTCGGCCGACGAGCGGAAAGCGTTCGACGCCGCGCGCGGGTTCATCGACGAGAAGACCGCCACGCCGCTGCCGTGGGAGGACCTTCGGCCGGCGGCGGAGGAGGTGGTTCGGCGGGTCGCGCAGGCATCGGGCAAGCACGGCAAGGGCCTTTTGAATTTCACGGTCCCGGAGGCGCTGCTGCTGATCGACCGGGTCTCCGTTCGGCTGCGGGCCGACATCCGGGATCACGTTCCCTTTGCCGACAGCATCTCCGTCGGCACGCTATTCTGGCTGTGGGAACACCGCGAAGCCGCCCGGCGGCTCAAGACGCATGGGCACACCGCCTGGCGGGTGTTCCGCGCCTTCAAGTCCCTGCCGGTCGCCATCCTGCGCGAGATCGAGGGGGCGATCGCGGAGGGGCATGCGTCCTTCATCAGCAACGAGGGCACGGCCATCGTGCAGGGCCTCCTGCTGGAGGAGGTGGCGGCAGCTGCGGTGGAGCTCTATTCCGGGCGGCTGCGGTTTTCGGATGCCGAACTGCTCGAGTTGCGACTTGCGGCGGGGGAGGAGGACCGTGCCCGCCTCGCCGCACCGGACCGGCCGCTTCGCATCGCCGTATCGGGGCAGGTCAGTGCCGGAAAGTCGAGCCTGATCAACGCGCTGCTTGGGGCTGACCTGGCAGAAACGGATGTGATTCCGACCACGGATCGGCCGCAGACCTACACGACGGAGTTCGACGGCATCGCGACGATGCTGCTGGACATGCCGGGGCTCGACGGCTCGAAGCGGGTGGCGGAGGCGGTGCATGCCGACTTGCGGAGCGCGGACATGGTGCTCTGGACGGTCCGCGCCAACCGCCCCGCGCGGGAGATCGACCGCGCCGCCATCGAAGGGTTCCGCGCCTATTTCGAGCAGAAGCCGGAGCGGCGGATGCCGCCGCTGATCGTGGTTATCACCTGCATCGACGAAATCCTGGCAGGGTGGCCGTACCCGGAGAACCTGCTGACCGACGAGGCCATGGCGGTGGTGACCGACATCGTGGCGGCAGTCTCGGCGGACATCGGGGGCGCGTCGGCCCATCCGGTGCCGGTGGTGCTCACGGAGCCCGACTGGAACGTCGACCGGCTGCGTGACCGCATCGACGGGCAGGTGAGCGAGGCGCTGATGGCGCAGCGGAACCGCCTGCGGGTTGAGACCCGCACGGGCGGGGTCCGCAAGGAGGCGTCGCGTGCGCGGCGGGGCCTGAGCCAGGGATTCGCGATATTCGGAGGCACGCGGCCCAGGCCGGATGACGCGGGGGAGGGCGGCTGAGGGCGCAGGGGTACGGCCCCGGCGTCAGCCCTATTTGCGCCAGGCGAAGCCGTCGCAAGGTGCGTCCAGCAGGCCAGTGAGTTCCTCGTCCAGCGCCATGAGGGTGATCGATGCGCCTGCCATGTCGAGCGCGGTGAAGTAGTGGCCGAGCAGCGTGGTATGGACGTCCACCGATCTGGCGGACAGGCGGTGCGTGAGGCGCCGGTTCAGGATCATCAGTTCCAGCATCGGCGTCGCGCCCAGCGAATTGACCAGCACCGCCACGCGTGCGCCGGGGGCGAGGCGCATTTCCTCGAAGATGCGGTCGCAGATCTGGTCCACCACGCGGTCCGCGGTCTGAAGCCGCACGCGGGTGACGCCGGGTTCGCCGTGGATGCCGACGCCGAATTCCATGTCGGTCTGGCCGATGCTGAAGCTGGGCCGCTGGGTGTCGGGCGTGGAACAGGGCTCCAGCGCGACGCCGATGGTGTGGCAGGCGGCGTTGGCCTTGCGGGCGAGGCGTTCGCAGTCCTCCAGCGGCAGCATCCGGGCGCTGGCGGCGCCGGCGACCTTGAAGACGAAAACGTTACCCGCGGTGCCCCGCCGCGCGGCGCGATCCTCCGCCCCGGAGGAGGCGATGTCGTCCGTGGTCAGCACGGTGCGCGTCTGGATGCCCTCGGCGGCTGCGAGGTCGGCGGCCATGTCGAAGTTCATCACGTCGCCGGTGTAATTGCCGTAGATGTAGAGCACGCCCGCGCCGCGGTGCGCATCGCGGGTGCAGCTCAGGATCCGGTCCGGCGGTGGGGAGGCGAACACGTTGCCGAGGGCGACGGCGTCGGCCAGACCCGGCCCGACGAAGCCCGCGAAGCCGGGCTCGTGGCCCGCGCCGCCGCCGATCACAACGCCGACCTTTCCCTCCGGCTTTGCCGCGCGCGAGCGGAGCGCCCGCAGGCTGCCGCCAATGGGCTCGATGTGGTCGGGGAAGGCGGCGAGGGCGCCCTCGAGTGCCTCCGTCACGGCATCCTTGGGCTGGTTGATGAACTTCTTGATGCGGGTGCGGGCGAGGGCCTGCTGGGGGGGCTCGGCCGCGCGCCGGCGCGGGGCAAGGGTGTCGAGTTCCACCCCTTCGGCCCGCAGGATGCCTTCGCCGGTGGCGGAATCGGTGATAAGCGTGGTCACATAGCCGCCCCGCAGCGCGGCGAGGATCGGCGGCACCTTGTCGAAGCCGCCGGCCACGAGGACGCGGGTGGGAACGCTGCGCAACTGGTCGAGGTCGATGCCCATGGTTCGGTCCGCCAGGGGGCCGGAGAGGCCGGCGCCCTGGTCGTCGATAAACCGCCCGGCCAGCGAGCCGACAGCGGTGCCGTAGGCGCCGTGCCGTTGCAGGGAGCTGTCGAAGAAGCCGCTGGAGTGAACGGTGGAATTGGGCCGCAGGGAGGAGATGCCGAAGAGGATGCAGGTGACCCGTTCGAGGTTCTGCATTTGCTCGGCGATGACGGGCTCCCGCAGGAGGATCTTGCGGGCCTCGGGGGAGGAGACGATGGCGGGGGCGGAGATCGGCACGAAGCGGGCGCCGAGGCTCTCAGCGAGCCGTGTCGCGCAGGCTTCCGGGGTGTAGGTGATCGCGGCGGTCGTGCCGCCGGTCGCCTGCACGACGATCACGTCCGACAGGTGGCAATCCCGGACCGCGTTGGCGAGGGCCAGCATGGTGCGCCCCCAGGTGATCGCCACCGTGTCGCCGGAGTGGAGCAGGTCGGGCAGGGACTGCGCGGCGGCAGCGCCGAGCCGGTCGATCAGCGACCGCTGGCCACCTTCGGCCGGGACGATCAGGCAGTCGCCGATGCCGAAATGGGCCTCGATCGCGCGCGCGATGGTGACGGAGCGGAGCTTGTCGCCGGAAATCGAGATGTTGACGATGCCGCGCGCCCGGGCGTCCGCGAGATAGGCGTTCACCGTGGGCCGGGAGGCGCCCATCTGGTCGGCGATCTCGCTTTGGGTCAGCCCTTCTTCGTAATAAAGCCAGCTTGCCCAGAGGAGCGGGTCGTCTCCGAAGCGGAGCGGCGGGCGCGACGCGCGAACGTCCCGCTTGCGGGGCGGAGCCATCAGGCCGGGTCCTCTTCGATCTCCGCGAAGGCGCCGATGATGAGAGCGGCGGACACCGCCCCCGGATCGGGGTGGCCGAGGCTGCGTTCCTTCAGGCGGGCGGCGCGGCCTCGGGAGGCGACCATGCTGGCGGTGGTGTCGGCGCCCTTGCGGGCGGCGGCGGCCGCCGCCTCGGCGACCTCGCGGGCACTTGCGCCCCCGGCGGCGGCGTTTCGGGCGGCCTGGGTTGCGGGAACCCACGCATCCAGCATCGTCTTGTCCCCTGGCTGGGCCTGCCCGCGCATCCCGATCCCGGCCGCGAATTGCGCCAGGAGGTCTCCCAGGCGGTCGCGCTCCAGGGGGCCATCTTCCAGCAGCGCAGCGCCCTGGAGCAGCGCGGTGGCGTAGAGTGGGCCGACGGTGGCGCCGACCTCTCCGATGAAGGCCGACGCCGCCTCCCTCAACAGGAGAGCCGGCGTCGCCGTGTCGGCGGGAACCTCGCGCAGGCGCGCGTCGATGGCGGCGAAGCCGTTGGCCATGGAGGTTCCGTGATCCCCGTCGCCTATCTCCCCGTCGAGCGAGCACAGCTCCTGCCGGCGCGCTTCGAGGCGGTCGGCAGCGAGCTTGAAGAAGGAGAGGAGATAGGCGTTATCGATCTTGGACATGCTCCTTGATGCACGAAGGGTTCCGCCGTTCGCAAGCGCTCAGGCGAGCCGGTTGCCGATACTGTCGGCAAAGCAGCCGAGGATCATGGCGCAGGATGTCGCGCCGGCGTCCAGCACACCGCGCGAGCGTTCGCCCAGGCGGGAGGAGCGGCCGACCTTGGCCACCATGTCGATGGTGCTGTCCCGCCCTTCGGCGGCGGCGGCCTTCATCGCCTGGAGCGCCTCGGCGAAGCTCTTGCCCTCCGCCGTCGCGGCGTCGAACGTCTCCACAGCCGGGGAGAACGCGTCCAGCAGGGTCTTGTCGCCCACCTTGGCGGAGCCGATGTCCTGCACGCCTTCCAGCCCGGCGCGGATCATCTTGCCGAAAGCCTCCGCGTCGATCTGCTCGGCGCCTTCAATGCTGTCGGCCATATCCGAGAACATCATGCCGTAAAGCGGACCCATGGAGCCGCCGATCTCCGACATCAGCACATCGGAGAGGACCTGCATGGCCTCGTCCAGCGTGCCAGCCGGGTCCAGCCGGTCCGCTGCACGCCCGAAGCCTTTGGCCATGTTGACGCCGTGGTCGCCGTCGCCGATCTTGCCGTCGATCTCGGACAGATAGGCCTTGTTGTCGACGATGGCGGTGGCGATCTCGGAGACGATCGCGCCCGCGCCCTTATTGTCGATTGCCTGCATTGTCTTTTCTCCTGTTCAGAAGCCGGGACAGGCCGTTTCCGCATCGAGAAGCGGCTTGAGCTCATCGTCGAGCGCCATGATCGTCAGGCTAGCGCCGACCATCTCCAGCGAGGTGAAATAGTTGCCGACCAGCGCTTTGTAGACCTTCAGCCCGCGCGCCTCGATCTGGGCGGCCACGCGGTCGTAGAGCACGTAGAGCTCGTTAATCGGCGTGGCGCCGAGCCCGGAGATCAGCACGGCCACCTCGGTGCCCTCGGGCAGGTTGTGGTCGTCCAGCACGATCTCCGTCATGTCGTCGGCGACCTCGTTGGCCGTCTTGAGATCCTCGACCCGCGTTCCGGGCTCGCCGTGGTGGCCGATGCCGACCTCCATCTTGCCAGGCTCGATCTGGAAGTTCGGGTGGCCCACCGCGGGCAACGTGCAGGGGCCGAGGCCCACGCCCACCGACCGGCAATTGTCGATCGCCTTCTGGGCGGCGGCAATCACCTCCTCCAGAGAGGCGCCGGTCGCGGCCTTGGCGCCGCCGATCTTCCACATCAGGATTTCGCCGGCGACGCCGCGCCGCTTTTCGCGCTCATCGGCGGGTGCGGAGCAGACGTCATCGTTCGCGACGACGGTGGCGACTTCGATCCCGTCCTTCTTGGCCTTCTTGGCGGCCATCTTCACGTTCATGTTGTCGCCCGCGTAGTTGCCGTAGAGCACGGCCACGCCGGCGCCGCCGTCAGCGGCCTTGATCGCGTCCTGGAAGCTCTTGGCCGTTGGCGAGGAGAAGAGTTCGCCCACCGCCACGGCATCGACCATGTTCTTGCCGGTGTAGCCGATGAAGGCAGGTTCGTGGCCCGAGCCGCCGCCGGTCACGATGCCCACGCGGCCCTCTTTGGGCGCGAACTGCGAGACGACGACGCGGGCATTCTCGGGGTCGAGGCGGACCAGGTCCGAGTGCGCGCGCACGAAGCCCGCAACCGTTTCATCGACGATGTCGTCGGGGTCGTTCAAAAAACGCTGCATAGTCATGTCCTTACCTGGTCCTGTCGCCGCCATTCATGAGGCGGTCGGCGCCCTTGGCACGCCGGCCGCGGTGAGGGCGCTGAAAGCTGCCGCTGCAGCCCCATCGCCGGAGTGCTTGTGGAGGCCGCGCGTCCTGCAGCGGTTCGGGGGTCTGATCCTCCCAGACGTCCCGCAGCGCTGGCTCCGCGTCTCCCTGAGCGCAGTCATCGCGGCTTTTCTGACTTTTGTCAATGCGACCTTTAATTTTGTACGGTATAACAAGAATATATTTTAAAACAATGACATAAGTATTTTTGCCAGCGTCATTCCTGATGTGCCGGGTCGCGATCTGACAGCGACTCGAGCAAGGTGACGAACGAAATGTGTGGGACGGCGATGGGGTCGGATTGGCGCGACCGCACAGATCGCGGCCGCAGCGAGCGACGGTCATGGGGGGAGGTGGCCCCCGCCGTTTATGTGCGGCGGGGGTAGGGAGTGTGCTGGAAGAGGGCGCTCCCTCGCGCCCGGCGTGGGGCCTTGCGGCCTAGGCCGGCTGTTTTTCCCAGACGGCGTCCGGGTCGAGGGCGCGGGCGATAAGGCTGGAGAGGGAGGCCGTGGGCTCCGGGCGATGGTCGGGGGCGTCCATCCGCGCGAGTTTGCGGCCGAGGTTGACCGCGTTGCGGGTCGCGCCGGTGTCGGCGATGCCCTTGCCCGCGATGTCGTAGGCGGTGCCATGCGCCGGGGTGACGATGGGGAAGGGATAGTTGGCGATCAGGGTTACCCCCCGGTCGAAGCCGATCAGCTTCATCGCGATCTGGCCCTGGTCGTGATACATCGTCATGACCGCGTCGAACTCGCCCCGGGTGGCGCGCACGAAGACCGTGTCCGACGGTACCGGCCCGGTCACTGCAAGCTGCTTGGCCCGCGCCCGGTCGATGGCGGGCTGAATAATGTCTTCGTCCTCGGTGCCGAAGTTGCGCCCGTCCCCGGCATGGGGGTTGAGCGCCGCCACGCCGATCCGCGGCCGTTCGAAGCCGGCGCCGCGCATGACCTTGTCGGTCAGCAGCAGGCTCTCGTAGACGCGGTCTTCCGTGATGCGGAACGCAACCTCGGAGAGCGGAATGTGGGAGGTCACGCGGGCGTTCCAGACCTCGTCCAGCACGTTGAACTCCCGCCCGCTTTCCGCGGGGTGGATGGTGGCGTCGACGAAACCGATCTCGTCCACGTAGTCGGGCTGGGCCAGCCGCATGCCGTGCTTGTTGAAGGGCGTGAAGAAGACGACGCCCGCATGGCCCGCATTCGCTGCCAGCAGCGCGGCGCGGAAGTTCTGCACGGAAGCTAGGCCCGCCGCCGGGCTGGCCTCACCCACGGGCACGGCGGACGGGTCGCAGTTGCCGAGGTCCACCAGGAAACTGCCTTCCGGCAGGTCCGTGTCCAGCGCGTCGCGCGTCACTACGGGCAGGTCCAGCGTCACGCCGGCCGCCTCAGCGCCGCGCTCCAGCACGCGACGGTCGCCCAGCACCATCAGGTCGCCCGTGTTGGCCTCCGGGTCGGCAATCACCTTGGCCGCAAGCTCCGGGCTGATCCCGCCTGCGTCTCCGATCGCCATGGCCACTCTGATGCTGTTCATGATGGTGTTCCGTATCTGTTGAAGCCCGTCGCCGTCCGGGCGGCCGGGGTATGGTGTACGATCAATGCCCGCTGTGTGCGACCGCTCCGGGTGCCGCAGCTGCGCCATTCCTGCCGGCCAACCGCGGCCGGGCAGGGGGAGCGCCCCTCTGCGGTCAGGGCTCGGCGCGGTTGGGCGCCGGCCGGTCCATCGGTTGCAACCATCACGCTCACTCCTCCCGAATCGCGCGCTGCAGGCAGGTCCGAAGATCGTATAACACCATCGAAAACCAAATTGCATACAGAATTCAGAGCACAGTATTGACAGGGATCGGGGCCACCGATAAGTATGGCCTCAGGAGTAGGGAGGAGTACGCGAGTTGGCGTCCGCAGCGGATTTACCGTCGGGCACACCGCACAGGATCGAGCGGCAATCGCTGCACGAGGCGATCCTGACGCGTTTGCGCGACATGATCATCGAGGGCGATCTGACGCCCGGAACGCGGATCAACGAAGGCGCGATCGGCGCGCAGTTCGGCGTATCGCGAACCCCCTTGCGTGAAGCGATCAAGTACCTCGCGAGCGAAGGGCTGGTGGAGCTTGTCCCCAGCCGGGGCGCGGTGGTGAAGAAGTTCACCGCGAAAGAAGTACGCGACATGCTGGACGTGGTCCGCACGCTGGAGGAGCACGCCGCCGTCAGCGCCTGTGCGGTTGCGACGGACGAGGCGGTTGCCGGCATTCGCGCGCTTCACGACGAGATGGTCGCGGCCTACGAGCACGGCGAGCGGCGTACGTACTACAAGCTGAATCAGGAAATCCACACACGGTTGGTCGAACTGGCCGACAACGCGGCGCTGTCGGACGTGCACGCGATGTTGCAGACCCGCCTGAAACGCATTCGGTACGTCGGCCATGAGGGAGAGGAAAAGTGGGCGAAGGCAGTTGGGGAACATGTCGAGATGATCGAGGCGCTGGAGGCGCGTGACGCCGACCGGCTCGTCGATGTTGTCCATCGGCACCTGACAAAGGCCTGGGAGCGGGTGAAGGACTCGCTGGAAACGTAGGGGAGGCGTCCCGGCCCGGGCGGATGCCCGATCACCCGATCCGCACGCGCTCCCCTTTCGGACGGGCGCAATGACCGGGGCCGAGGGGCTGCATCAATCACCGGCATGACCGATCGGTCAGGGCTTTCCGTCGTCCGGCGGGAGACGGAGGCGCGCGCCGTATCAATCCGAGACCCCACGGCGGCGGGACCGCCTGGGAAAACCTTTAAAGAGGAGGAAACGAAATGAAACATGTCATCAAGGGGCTTTCGACGAGCGCACTGGTCGCCGCCGTCTCTGTCTGCGCGCTGCCGTCGTTTGCGGACACGTATATCGTTGCGGTCGGGGCCGCGTCGAACAGCCTGCAAGGGCGCAGCGGGGCCAAGTTTGCGGAGGACCTGCAAGCGAAACTTGGCGATGCGCATACCATCGAGTTCTATGCCGACGGACAGCTGGGCGATGAAAAGGAGCTGATGCAGAAGCTGCGGCTGGGCACCGTGCAGTTCACGCTGATCTCGTCGATCATGACCAACGTCGCGCCCGAATTCGCGATCTTCGAGATGCCGTTCCTGGTGCAGGACCGCGATCACCTGAAGGCCATCGACAAGGAGATCATCCAGCCCGTGCTCGCCCCCAAGGCGACGGAACAGGGGCTGCACGTGATCTCGACCTGGGAAAACGGCTTCCGCCAGATCACCAACAGCGTGCGCCCGATCAACACGCCTGCAGATCTCGACGGCCTGAAAATCCGGACGCCGTCCTCGGAATGGCGGGTGTCGATGTTCAAGGAGTGGGGGGCGAACCCGACGCCGATGTCGTTCTCGGAGGTCTTCGTCGCGCTGCAGACGGGCACAATGGACGGGCAGGAAAACCCGCTGACCAACATCGTCGGCGCGAACTTCCAGGAGGTTCAGAAGTACCTTAGCCTCACCGGCCACGTCTATTCCCCGACCTACCTGACCACCGGTGCGAATACCTGGGACAAGCTCCCCGACGACGTGAAATCGGCCGTCGACGAGATCGCCGCCGAGGTGCAGGACTGGGCCCTGAGCGAAGGCGAGGCGGCCGACAAGGCCCTGGTGGACAAGGTGCGCGACGCCGGTGTGGAGGTGAATGAGGCCGACAAGGCTGCCTTCATCGAAGCGTCCGCGCCGGTCTACAGCGCCTTTGCCGAGCAGGTGCCGGGCGGTGCCGACCTGGTGAAGCAAGCGCAAGACCTGGCCAAGTAAACTTAGACCCCTTTGCCGGCCGGGCGCCCTCCGGCCGGCAGTTTTCCGGACGAGAACAATGCTAAAATTCGTCGAAAGGGCCCTCCTGCGCTTCGTCGAGACGGTCAGTCTCGCGTTGCTTGTGATCCTGGCCCTCTCTGTCCTCTACTCCACGACCATGCGCTACCTGGGCGCGTCGCCGTCCTGGTACGACGAGATCGCCAGCGTCCTGCTCGCGTGGCTCACCTACTTCGGCGCGACCTACGCGGTGCTCCTGCGGCAGCACATGTCGTTCGCCGGCCTGGTCACGGCCCTGCCGCGCACCCTGTCGATCGCCGTGGCGCTGTTTGGCGAACTGCTCGTTTTGGCCTATTTCGCCATCACTGGCTGGTTCGGTTACAAGGTGCTGGCGGTGGCGGCCTACGACGCTCTGCTCAGCCTGCCGTGGCTGTCTCTCGACATCGTACAGTCCGTCATTCCGATCACGTCGGTCCTGATGATCATCGGCACCCTGCTGACGATGCCGCGCGCCATTCGCGACGCCGCCGAGGGCCGCGACCGGGAGCACGACGAAATCGACCAGGCCATCGCCGACGCCGAGGCCGGAGCGCAATCCTACACCACGAAGGAACACCGGGCATGATCCTGCTGCTCACAACCGTCGTGCTCATCAGCCTGATCATGATCAACGTGCCGATCGCCGTGGCCATCGGGATGGTCGCTATTGGCGGCTTTGCGTTGACCACGGGCTTTTCGCAACTCTACGACATGGCCATCGCGCTTTATACCGGAGCGACGTCGTTCCCACTGATCGCCATCCCGCTCTTCATTCTGGCCGGCAACCTGATGAACACGTCGGGCATCTCGGTGAAGCTGATCAACTTCATCACCGCCATCATCGGCTTCGTGCGGGGCGGCCTTGGCATGGTGAACATCGGTGTTTCCATGGTCTTCGCCGAAATCTCCGGCTCGGCCGTGGCGGACGTGGCGGCGACCGGGACCGTGCTGATCCCGGAGATGAAGCGGCGCGGCTATTCGCGTACGCTGGCGGCGGCCATCACCTCCTCCTCGGCGTCCCTCGCGATCATCATTCCGCCCTCCATCGCGATGATCCTTTACGGCGCGATTTCCGAGACCTCGGTGCTGACGCTCTTCATCGCCGGCATCATTCCGGGGTTCCTGGGCGGCGGGCTGCTGATGGTGATGACCTACATCCTCGCCGTGCGCTACGACCTGCCGCGGGCCGAAGGGTTCGACCTCCGGCTCATCGCCAAGACGTTCCGGGAGGCCTTCTGGGCGCTGACCTTGCCGGTCATCATCCTGGGCGGGATCCTCACGGGCATCGTGACGGCCACGGAGGCCGCCGGGCTGGCCGTCTTCGCGTCGTTCTTCATCGGGGTGTTCATCTATGGCAATCTCGACCTGAAGCACCTGCGGCGGTCCATGCTGGAGGGGATCAGCCAGACCGGCGTGGTCATGCTGCTGGTCGCGACCTCCGCGGCGCTCGGGCTGTTCCTGACGCAGGCGCAGGTGCCGCAGCAACTCGCGGCGCAGATCACGAACTACACCACCAACCCCTACGTGGTGCTCGCCCTGCTGAACTTGCTTTTGCTCGTGCTCGGCATGTTCCTGCACGGCGCGGCGGCGATCATTCTGGTCGTTCCTGTGGTGATGCCACTGGTTCACGCGGTGGGGATCGACCCGGTGCACTTCGGGATCATGATGACGTTGAACCTCGCCATCGGGCAGCAGACGCCGCCGGTTGCCTCGGTGCTCATCACCTCCTGTTCGATCGCCAAGTCCGGCATCTGGGAAACCTCGCGCACCAACCTGCCGTTCATCGGCGTGCTGGCCTTCATCCTGCTGCTGGTGACCTACGTGCCGCAGGTGTCGCTGATCCTTCCGGAGTTGATCAACAAGTGATCAGGCACGGGCGGAACTGAGGGCCAGCCCCTCGATAGGCGCCGAGATACCAAAGGGGCGTCGCCGGGTGACTGGCGGCGCCTTTTCCGTACGATGAGGGAAAGGCGGGAGCGCCCTCGGTTCAGAGGCCGCGCGCGTTCAGAAACTGCTCGATGGCCGTCCGCGCGGCATCCCGCTGCTCCGGAACGAACTCGAGTGAGGAGAACGCGGACTTCTGACGCTGGTCGAAGCCGTGGTCCGCGCCGGGCAGGACCAGCGTTTTAACCTCCCCCCCGGCGGCGCGCAGGGCGTCGGCCCGTTCGAGACAATCGGGCGTGTCGATGATGGAGTCGTTTTCCGCCAGCACCATCAGGCTGGGCGGCGCGGGGGGCCAACGCTCTTCGTCCGCGCCATTCAGCAGGCCGCAATAGGGGTAGAGAAGGACCAACGCCGACACCCGGGCGAGGAGGTCCGGCCCGGGGGCAGGCCAGGCGGTGAGGCCCGGGGGCAGCCTGCCGGAAGCCGCGTCGGCGGCGAATTCCATCGTGCTCCAGCCGCCATGAGAGGCGCCCAGGATCACCACGTCGCCGGAGATGTCCGCCATGCCCCCCAGGGCGTCGATGGCGACCGCGATGTCGCCCGCGCGCTCCGCACCCGTCATCGCCTGCCCGGCGCAGACCAGCCGCCAGGCTTCGAGGCGTTGGAGGTTGCGCGGCGTGTGGCTGTCCAGGATCAGCGCCGCACGACCCCGCTCAACGAAGACCCCCGCCCAGTACTCCATATTGTCCCGCACGCCGTCGCAGCCGGAGAGGAGGATGGCGGCGGGGAAGGGGCCGGGACCCTCCGGTGTGCGCAGCCGCCAGTGCTCGGCCAGCCGGCTCACCCGTTCTTCGGGCGTGTCTTCGACCATCGCGTAGCGCGCGGCCTGCCGTCCGGTGTTGATCGCGAACCCGGCAACGATGACCGCCACGCCGGCGAGCGACCAGAGCAAAAACCTAATCATCGCGTCCCCGACGCAGAGATGACAGCCGGTCGCGCACTAAGTCCTTCCGGGAAGCGGTCACACGGGCCCCGCGCTGAAAAAGCTTGCCGGGCGAATGCAACGTCACCGGAGCCAGACCCGGGCATAGGGGGGCAGGGGGATGGCCCCGCCGCTGGCGATCACGGTGGCGTCGGAGAGCAGTTCGTGCATCTCCGTCGCGCCGTTCTGCACCGCCCAGCTTGCGGGGATCGCCGTCCAGGTTTCGGTGAAGTTGTAGATGCAGACGACGCTGCGCGCCGGGGACCGCCGGGCGAAGGCGAAGAGCGCCGAATTGCCGGTCTGCAGTACTTCAGTTGCGTTGTTGGCGTGGAACTCCGGAACCTCGGCGCGGCGGGCGAGGATCTCCCGCACGCCCCGGAACACGCGGCCGGGAATGCTCTCCGCATCGGCCTGTGCCAGCGCGGCGCGGTCCCAGTCCATGAGAGGGCGGTGCAGCCATCGGCTGTCGTGCGCATGGGGCGGGTAGTCCGTGTAGCCCCAGTCGTTCAGCAGCGCGATCTCGTCGCCCATGTAAAGGAGCGGGATGCCCCCGAAGCTGGCAATCAGCGCATGGCCCATCAGGATGCGGTCGATCGCCCGGTCCACGGCCCGCGCGTCCTCCGCCTCGACCGCCAGCTCCAGCCCGGCCAGGGAGGCGCAGGTTCCGCTGATCCGCTTGTCGCCGGTGTCCGGGTTGTACTGGAACAGCGCGCCCTTGGCGAAGGAGCCGGGGAAGACACCCTCGTAGAAGTCCGACAGGAACCCGCGGTGGAGCGCCCCGTTCAGGCCGACCGCGGCCGCGTCCTCGTCCGTGACCGCCCAGCCGATGTCGTCGTGGCAGCGCAGGTAAGTAGCGTAGGTCGCATTGGTCAGCTGCGGCGGGAAGTGGGTGCCAAGCACGTAGGACATGAGCTGTGTGTCCCGCGCGGCCAGCGACGACCAGAATTGCACCATCAGGGAGTTGTGGTAGGCGAGGTTGCCCTCCTTGCCGTCATGCTCGCCGCGACCGAGGTAGGGCAGCATCTCCGCCGGGCCGACGATGGCCTCCTCCAGGTGGATCACGGCCGGGGCAACGATGCGGCAGGCCGCCCGCAGAGCTTGCAGGAGCATGTGGCATTCCGGCTCCGACTGGCAGCGCGTGCCCATGCGTTTCCACATGAAGGCCACGGCGTCGAAGCGCAGGATGTCCACACCCCGGTTGGCCAGCGCGAGCATGACCTTCGTCATTTCCAGGAATACCTGCGGGTTGGCCCAGTTCAGGTCCCACTGGTGCTCGTTGAAGGTGGTCCAGACCCACCGCTGACAGTCCTCGTACCAGGTGAAGCTGCCCGGGGCGTTGTCGGGAAAGATCTCCACCAGGGTCTTTTCGTATTCCTTGGGCTGCCTGTCGTCCTCGAACATCAGGTAGTAGTCGCGGTACTTCGGATCGCCCTTGCGGGCCTTCTTCGCCCAGGCGTGCTCCTTGGCGGTGTGGTTCAGAACGAGGTCGACGCAGACGCTGATGCCCTGCGCACGGCAGGCGCGGGTGGCGGCCTCGAAATCGTCCATCGTGCCATAGATCGGGTTGATCGCGCCGTAGTCCATCACGGAGTAGCCGCCGTCGTTGTCACCTCGGCGGGGCTTCAGGCAGGGCATGAAGTGGACGTAGCTGATACCGAGCGTCTTGAGGTAGTCGAGCCGGTCGGGCACGCCGCGCAGGGTGTCGCAGAAGCGGTCGATGTAGAAAACGTAGCCGGCCATGTCCGGCCGCTGGAACCAATCCGGTTCGAGGTCGCGCTTCAGATCCAGCAGGCGGAGGTCGGCGGGGCGCTGTTGCCAGGCGCGGGTCAGTGCCGTGTCGAGGGCCTTTTGAAAGGCGGGGTAGTCCGGGTGGAGGCCATAGAGCCGGTCGAGCATCGTCCAGAGGTCGGCGCGGCTCCGGTCGTAGCGCAGGTCGAACAGGGTGCGATGGAGATCGGTGTCAGCGGGGTTGGTCTGTGTCTTGGCCATGGCATCACCGGAAGAAAGGCTTCGTCCCATGCAAGGAATCGTAGCCGAGAAAGTCGAGTCCGCGGAACCGGGAATGTCGCCGCGGCGGGCCGGGGTGGGGCGTGAGCGGAGTCAGTCCGTATCCTCATCCCATGAACGCGCCGTTTCGACGGTGGCGTCCATGTCCAGCACCTTGGCGAGTTGCGACAGCCGGGTCTTGACGGCATCGCTGTCCGGCACGTCGGAGGTTTCCAGAATCTCCAGCCGAACGGCGTCTGTGTCGATCACAAGGCGGGCGTGTTCGAGGATCTCGGGAACGCTGGCCGAGAACCGGTGGCCAAGCAGCAGGGCACGCCCCAGTACCTCGGCACGCTTGCGGTCGTTGGGGGACAGGATGTCCGTCGCCGAGGTGTCCAGCTTGGCAGGCTTGCCGCCGTAGCGCGCCATGATCGCGGTCGCAAGGAAAGCGCGCTCGGGATGCGAGATTCCGATGAAGGGGAATTGCAGGATGCGAAGGAAGCTGTCGGCGGCGCGGACCTTCTGGTGGTCCCGCCAGGCGATGTCGGTGAGCGCGCAGACCGCCATGCGGACGCGGCGCTCCGGGAGCACCTCGCCGGGGAAGAGGTCATCCGTCCATTTCGCCAGCGCCTCGGGGAATTCGGGCACCCGCGCATCCGGAAGGCCCGCCGCGAGAGCGCCCTCGACGAGCGGATCGCGATATTGCTCCTCCTCGCTCAACTGGGCATAGAGCCAGCCTTCGCGCAATCCGAGGGCGGAGAAGACGATGCGTTCGGGCTTCAGCTTCCGGAACACCCGCCACAGGACGAGCGCCGAGGCCGCGAGGGTCTCGACCCGCCGGCTGGGTACATCGGGCAGTTCGGCGATTTCTTCCGGGGTCATGCGGGAGACGGATTTCGCGAACTTGGACATGTCGCGGGCGGGCAGGTCGTAGCCGTGCACCACGGAGATCGGCCAGTCGTTCATCGCCATGTGGATACGCGCCAGTGCCCGCCAGCCCCCGCCGACGGCGTGGAAGACGGGCTGGGTCAGCATCGGCGGCAGGTTGGCGTCGAGAATGGCGTCGACGGACTTCTTCGCCTCTTCCGGGTCCTTCTCCATCATCGCCCGGACGGGCAGAGCGCCCAGCGGCATGCTGACCTTGCGGTCGCCCACGCGGTCGCCAAGGACTTCCGCGATCTCCAGACTGCCGCCGCCGATGTCGCCCACCAGGCCACGCGGCTGGAAGAAGCCGGAGATGACGCCGAGCGCTGCGAAGGTCGCTTCTTCCTCCCCGGAGATCAGGCGGGGCGTGAAGCCGGTCCGCTCCTTGATCCTGGCGATCAGGTCCGGGCCGTTCTTGGCGCGGCGCATGGCCTCGGTCGCCAGCACGTCGATGCGGGAGACGCCCATCGCCTCGGAAATGGCCTTGAAGCGAGCGAGGGCGGCGAGGGCGTGCTCCATGATCTCCTCGGTGAAGGCGCCTTCGTCGTCGAGCCCGTTGCCGAGCGCGACCATGGATTTCTCGTTGAAGCGCGGAAAGGGGGCGCGGGCGAGGTCGTCGTAGACCACGAGGCGGATCGAGTTGGAGCCGACGTCGATCACGCCGTAATGCTCGGGCGTGTGCGCCTGGATGCGCTTTGTGTCGATCTCTACCGACCGGGGCTCAAAATGGCTGGCGCCCGAATTTCCCACAGACATCGTCTCGTTACTCCGCAATCTCGGACTCAGACCATAGCACGTCCGACTGCGAGGCGTAGGCGAAACCGCCGATCGGGTGCACCGGACCCTACGTGCGGAGGGTGTGCCCCTTGGCGAAGGTCATTTCGACAAGGGTGATCGGCCGCTCGGCCAGCCATGTCATGCGCCGGTGGACGATCAGCGCCTCCCCGGCGGCTGCGCCGAGGGCGGCAGTCTCGCGGTCAGTTGCGTTGATGGCGAAGAATTCGGACTGCGCCCGGGTGAGCGGCAGGTGCCGGACGAGCCATTCGTTTGCGGCGAGGTCCTCGAAGGATTGGTCCAAGGCGTCGGGAACCGTTTCGGGAACGATCCAGCGGTTCTCCAGCGCATAGGGCCGTCCGTCGGCGAGGTGGACCGCGATCACATGAAGCAGATCGCCCTCGCCGGGCGGCCCGAACCGCGGCCTGAGCGCGTCCGGCGCGCGCTCCATGCGCCGGTCCAGCAGGCGATAACCGTAGAGCGCGCCGCGCTCCTCGATCTCCATCCGGATGATCGGAATCCGTACCGTCGCCTTTCCGACCGGGTGCCGCGCGATGCGCGTGCCGCCCTTGCGCCGCCGCTCCAGCAGCCCGTCGTCGGACAGCGACCGGAGGGCGCGGTTGACGGTGGCGCGCGCACAGCCGAGCTCCGCCGCCAGGTCTGCCTCGTTCGGGATCGCGTCTCCGGGGCGCCAGTCCTCGTGGGCGATGCGCCGCAGCACTTCCTCCCGCACCGACCGCCAGGAGTGGGAGGCGGGCGCGTCCGTCACAGGTCCTGCCTCAGGCCCCGCACCGCCGTCCGATAGCGCGCGACGATGGCGTCGCGGTCGATGTGGCGGCCGCCTCGGACCACGTGGCGCCCCGCGGCCCAGACATCGGCCACGGCATCCTGCCCGCCCGCAAAAATGAAGCTGTCGAGCAGGGTATCGCCGGACAGGCCTTCGAGGTCCGGGGCGGCGAGGTCCAGCGCCAGAAGGTCGGCCCAGGTGCCACTGGCGATTTGCCCGGTCGCCCGACCGGCGGAGGCCGCGCCCCCGGCACAGACGGCGTCGAACAGGGTGCGGCCCGTGGACCGGTCCGGCGTGGCCAGCGCGGCGCGCGAGCCGTCCCTTAGGCGTTGGGAGTATTCGAGCGTGCGCAGTTCCTCGACCAGCGAGATGCGGATGTTGCTGTCCGACCCGACGGCGATCTTGCCGCCGTTCTGCAGGTAGCGGACGCCATCGAAGATGCCGTCACCGAGCGAGGATTCGGTGATGGGGCACAGGCCGACCGTGGCACCGGAGGCGGCGAGCCCCTCGGTCTCCTCCGGCGTCATCTGAGTCGAATGGATCATGCACCAGCGCGCATCGGGCAAGCCGCTGTCGAGCACATACTCGACCGGGCGTTTGCCGTAGGCCGCAACGATCTCCTCCACCTCCCCGGGCTGCTCGGCGAGGTGCATGTGGATCGGCCCGTCGGGCACCATCGCGGCAGCCTCTCCCAGAGCCTCCGGAGCTACCGCGCGCAGGCTGTGGGGAGCGACGCCCAGGCGGCTGTCGGGCGGCAGGTGGGACAGGGCCCGGCCGCTTTCGTCCACCAGTCTGGCGAAGCGGTCGGCGGAATTGCCGAAGCGCACCTGCCCCGGGGCGAGCTGGCGCCGATCGCAGCCGCCGAACTCATAGTGCACAGGCAGCAGGGTCAGGCCGATGCCGGTCGTACCGGCGGCGGCCACAATGCGCTCCGCCATCTCCGCGAGGCTGTCATAGGGCGTACCGTCCGGCCGGTGATGCAGGTAGTGGAATTCCACGTTCGTCGCGTAGCCGGCTTCCAGCATCTCCAACTGCACGAAGGCTGCAATCGCCTCGACCTGATCGGGGTCAAGCTTGTCGAGGAAGCGGTACATCAGCCGCCGCCACGTCCAGAAGGAGTCCCGCGGGTCCGGGCCGCGCCGTTCCGTGAGTCCGGCCATGGCCCGTTGGAACGCGTGGCTGTGGCAGTTGACCGGGGCCGGAAGCAGGCAGTCGACCCGGTATCCCTCCGCCGGTTGACCCTGCGTGACGGAATGGATCCGCCCGTCGGCGGAGACCTCCACCACCACGTCGTTCTGCCATCCCTCCGCCGTGAGCGCGGTCCTCGCCCAGATTTTCTGCATATCCGCACCTTGACTTAATATGTATGTACATATTATTCGATGATGAGGCGAAGGCAAGGGGTGTTTCGATGATTCTCACCAACACGACCATTGCAACGGTGGCTCCCGACGGCACCTACGGGCTGATCGCAAATGGGGCGGTCGTCCTCTCCGGCGACCGGATCGCGTGGGTCGGGGCGGGGGACGAAATTCCCGCAGAGATGGCGGATGCGCCACGGACGGACCTTGGCGGGCGGCTGACGACACCGGGACTGATCGACTGCCACACCCACGTCGTCCATGGCGGCAACCGAGCCCGCGAGTTCGAGATGCGCCTGCAGGGCGCGAGCTACGAAGAGATCGCGCGGGCCGGCGGCGGGATCGTGTCCACCGTATCGGCGACGCGCGCGGCCTCGGCGGACGAGCTGGTCGCGAGTGCGCTGCCGCGGGTCGACGCGCTGATTGCCGAGGGCGTGACACATGTTGAGATCAAGTCCGGCTACGGACTGGACTGCGATACGGAACTCATGATGCTTCGCGCGGCGCGGGATATCGCGAACCAGCGTCCCATCCGCGTCAGCACGACCTTCCTCGGGGCCCACGCGGTGCCGAAGGAATTCGACGGTGGCGCAGATGCGTATCTCGACGAGATCTGTATCCCGACTCTGCGCGCCGCCCATGCCGAAGGGCTGGTCGATGCGGTCGATGGGTTTTGCGAGGGGATCGCCTTCACTCCGGAGCAGATCGCCCGCGTGTTCGAGGTGGCCCGCGAGCTGGGGCTGCCGGTGAAACTCCACGCCGAACAGCTCTCCCACCTCGGCGGCACGCAGGTGGCGGCGCGGTTCGGGGCGCTGTCGGCGGATCACCTCGAGTATGCCGACGAGGACGATGCCCGCGCGTTGGCGGCCGCCGGCAGTGTGGCCGTTCTTCTGCCCGGTGCCTTCTACACGTTGCACGAGACGCAGGCGCCGCCCATCGACGCCTTCCGCCGCCATTCCGTGCCCATGGCGCTGGCGACGGACTGCAACCCGGGCACCTCGCCGCTGACCTCGCTGCTGCTCACGATGAACATGGGGTGCACGCTGTTCGGCCTGACGCCGGAGGAGGCGCTGGCGGGGGTGACGCGCCACGCCGCGCGGGCCCTGGGGCTGACCGACTGCGGCACTGTTACCGCAGGCGCGCGGGCCGATCTGGCGGTCTGGGACGTCGCGCACCCTGCGGAATTGTCCTACCGGATCGGCTTCAACCCCCTCTACCAACGCATTTTCGGAGGCGCCGCATGACGGTCCACCTGACGCCGGGCGGCGCGAGCCTTGCCCAACTGGAAAGCATCTGGCGTCGGGACGCTCCCGTCGCGCTGGAACCCGCCGCGCGCGAGGCCGTCGAGCGGGCGGCTGCGCTGGTGCGGGACGCGACCAAGGGGGAGGCGGCGGTCTATGGCGTCAACACGGGGTTCGGAAAACTCGCCTCGGTCAAGATCCCGCCGGAGCAGACCGAGACGCTCCAGCGCAACCTGATCCTGTCGCATTGCTGCGGCGTCGGTGCACCGCTCGACGCGGCGACCACCCGCCTGATGATGGCGCTGAAGCTGCTCTCGCTCGGGCGCGGGGCGTCGGGCGTGCGATGGGAGATCTGTGCGCTGATCGAGGGAATGCTCGCGGCGGACGTGATCCCGGTCATTCCAGACCAGGGATCGGTTGGCGCGTCGGGCGACCTCGCGCCGCTGGCGCACCTTGCCGCCGTCATGATCGGCGCGGGCGAGGCGACGTATCAGGGCGACCGTCTCGCCGGCGATCTTGCGCTGGAGCGGGCGGGGCTGAGCCCGGTCGTCCTCGGCCCCAAGGAGGGTCTGGCGCTCATCAACGGGACGCAGTTTTCGACGGCGTGCGCGCTGGCCGGTCTTTTTGGTGCCTGGCGCAACGTCGAGGCCGCCGTCGTGACTTCCGCGCTCTCGACGGACGCGATCATGGGGTCGACCGCGCCGCTGCACCCGGCGATCCACGACCTGCGCGGGCATCGAGGCCAGATCGCGATTGCCTCGGCGATGCGCGACCTTATGGCCGGCAGCGAGATCCGCGAAAGCCACCGGGAGGGCGACAGTCGGGTGCAGGACCCGTACTGCATCCGGTGCCAGCCTCAGGTGACGGGCGCCGCGCTCGACCTGCTGCGCTTCGTTGGGCAGACGCTCGAAATCGAGGCGAACGCGGTGACGGACAACCCGCTGGTGATCGCCGAGGACGAGGTCATCCTGTCGGGGGGCAATTTCCACGCGGAGCCGGTGGCATTCGCCGCCGACCAGATCGCGCTGGCCCTGTCGGAAATCGGCGCCATCGCACAGCGCCGCGTCGCGCTGATGGTGGACCCGGCGCTGTCGTTCGACCTGCCGCCGTTCCTGACACCCGAGCCCGGGCTGAACTCCGGCCTGATGATCGCTGAGGTGACGACCGCCGCGCTGATGAGCGAAAACAAGCACCTCGCCAACCCTTGTTCGACGGACAGCACGCCGACCTCCGCCAACCAGGAAGACCACGTCAGCATGGCGGCCCATGGCGCGCGGCGGCTGGAACGGATGAACCGCAACCTGAACGTCATCCTGGGCGTCGAACTGCTTTGCGCGGCGCAGGGCATCGAGTTCCGCGCGCCGTTGATCACCTCCGCCAAGCTGCAAGCCGCGGTCGCGCATCTTCGTGGCACCGTTCCGCAGCTTCAGACGGACCGGTACATGGCCGGCGACATCGAATCGGCCGCGGGCCTCGTCCGGACCGGCTCGCTGGCCCTGGCGGCTGAATTGAAGGACCTTGCTCAATGACCCCCGTCACCGTCACCCGGGGCGACAGCCCCGTCATCCTCGGCCTTCCCCATACCGGCACCTTCCTGCCCGACGACATCCGGGCGCGGCTCAACGCGCGCGGCCTCGACCTGGCGGACACGGACTGGCACATCGAACGGCTCTACGACGGTTTGCTCGACGGCGTCACGACGGTGCGGGCGATGTTCCACCGCTACGTGATCGACGCCAACCGGAACCCGGAGGGCGAGAGCCTTTATCCCGGTCAGAACACCACCGGGCTGGTGCCGCTGATCGACTTCGATGGCGCGGACATCTGGGTGACGCCGCCCGACGCCGAGGAGGTCGCCGCCCGCACCCGGGACTGGCATGCGCCCTATCACGCGGCGCTGGCGGCCGAGATCGAGCGCGTCCGCGCGGCGCACGGGGTGGCGATCCTGTACGATTGCCACTCGATCCGGTCGCACATCCCGTTCCTGTTCGAGGGGAAATTGCCGGACTTCAACATCGGCACCGATAATGGCGCCACCTGCGCCGCTGAGGTGGAAGCCGCCGTTGCCGCCGTCTGCGCGGGCGCGGAGGGCTACAGCATGGTCCAGAACGGCCGTTTCCGCGGTGGCTGGACCACGCGCCACTACGGCCGGCCGGAGGAGGGCGTGCACGTGATCCAGATGGAGCTCGCGCAGTCCACGTATCTCACTGAAGAGGCCGCGCCCTGGACCTACGACACCGAAGCTGCCGAGCGCCTGCGGGTGCATCTGGCGGCGATCCTCAGAAACCTGGCCGATCTGGCCCCGACCCTGAGAGGCACGCAATGAACACGCGTCACAACCTCCGCGACGTCTACCCACCGACCGGCACCGAGATCACCGCCAAGAGCTGGCTGACCGAAGCGCCGATGCGGATGCTGATGAACAACCTGCACCCCGACGTGGCCGAGAACCCGCATGAGCTGGTGGTCTATGGCGGGATCGGGCGCGCCGCGCGCAGTTGGGAGGATTTCGACCTGATCGTCGAGACCCTGAAGGGGCTGGAGGCGGACCAGACGCTGCTGGTGCAGTCGGGCAAGCCGGTCGGCGTGTTCCGCACCCATGCGGATGCACCGCGCGTGCTGATCGCCAACTCCAACCTCGTGCCGCACTGGGCGACCTGGGAGCATTTCAACGAGCTCGATCGCAAGGGCCTGATGATGTACGGCCAGATGACCGCCGGGTCCTGGATTTACATCGGCAGCCAGGGGATCGTGCAGGGCACCTACGAGACCTTCATGGAGGCCGGGCGCCAGCACTACGACGGCGACCTCGGCGGCAAATGGATCCTTACCGCCGGGCTGGGCGGCATGGGCGGCGCGCAGCCGCTGGCGGCCGTGATGGCGGGCGCCTGTTGCCTCGCGGTCGAATGCGACGAGACCCGCGCCGATTTCCGGCTGCGGACGCGCTATGTGGACGAGAAGACCCATTCGATCGACGAGGCGCTGGAGATGATCGCGCGCTGGACCGCCGCCGGGGAGGCGAAATCGGTGGCGCTGATCGCCAATGCGGCCGATGTCTATCCGGAGCTGGTGAAGCGCGGCGTGCGCCCCGACATCGTGACGGACCAGACGTCCGCCCACGATCCGATCCACGGCTACCTGCCGCAGGGGTGGTCCGTCGGCGACTGGCGCGCTCGGCAGGAGAGCGACCCAGCCGCGGTCGAAGCCGCTGCGCGGGCCTCGATCAAGGTGCACGTGGAGGCCATGGTCGCCTTTGCGAAGGCCGGAATTCCCACCGTCGACTACGGCAACAACATCCGGCAGGTCGCGCTGGAGGAGGGGCTGGAGGATGCCTTCGCCTTCCCCGGCTTCGTGCCGGCATACATCCGCCCGCTCTTCTGCCGTGGCGTCGGACCGTTCCGCTGGGCCGCGCTGTCGGGCGATCCGGAGGATATCTACAAGACCGACCAGAAGGTGAAGGAGCTGGTCGACGACCCGCACTTGCACAATTGGCTCGACATGGCGCGGGAGCGGATCGCGTTCCAGGGGCTTCCGGCGCGGATCTGCTGGGTGGGGCTCGGGCTGCGGCACAAGCTCGGCCTGGCCTTCAACGAAATGGTGCGGAGCGGTGAGCTTTCGGCCCCAATCGTCATCGGGCGCGACCACCTGGACTCCGGCTCCGTCGCCAGCCCCAACCGCGAGACCGAAGCCATGCGCGACGGCTCGGACGCCGTATCCGACTGGCCGCTGCTGAATGCGCTGCTCAATACCGCCAGCGGCGCAACATGGGTCAGCCTGCACCACGGCGGGGGCGTTGGCATGGGCTTCAGCCAGCACTCCGGCATGGTGATATGCTGCGACGGGAGCCCCGAGGCCGACAAGCGTCTCGAACGCGTTCTGTGGAACGATCCGGCGACCGGGGTTATGCGGCACGCGGATGCGGGGTACGAGATAGCACTTGACTGTGCCCGGCAGCATGGCCTGACACTTCCCGGAATACTAAAATAACTCAGCCAGCAGGGAGAACTCTCATGAAAAGACGCGACTTTCTCGCCACCGGCGCCGTGGGCGCGGCGGCAACGGCGCTCGCCGCCCCGGCGATTGCGCAGGACGTGATCAAGTGGAAGATGGTCACCGCCTGGCCGAAGAACCTACCGGGACCGGGCGTGGCCGCACAGATGCTCGCCGACCGGATCACCACGCTTTCCGGCGGCCGGATCGAGGTGCAACTTTTCGCTGCCGGTGAACTTGTGCCCGGCCGTGGCGTCTTTGACGCGGTCTCCGAGGGCACGGCGGAGCTCTATCACGCGGTTCCGGCCTACTGGGGGTCCAAGTCGAAGGGCATTCTGCTGTTCGGTTCGCAGCCCTTCGGCCTGCGGGCGGACGAACAATTCGGCTGGCTTTATCACGGCGGCGGCCAGGAGCTTTATGACGAGATGTACGCTCGCTTCGGCCTGAAACCGTTCCTGTGCGGCAACTCCGGGCCGCAGATGGCCGGCTGGTTCCGCGAAGAGATCACCTCCGCCGAAGATCTCAAGGGCATGAAGTTCCGCACCACGGGGCTCGCCTCGGAAATGGCCTCCAAGCTCGGCATGGCGGCGCAGGCGATGGGCGGCGGCGACATGTTCCAGGCGCTGCAAACGGGCGCTCTGGATGCGGGCGAGTTCATCGGCCCGTGGACGGATTCCGCGCTCGGCTTCTACCAGGTGGCGAAATACTACTACTGGCCCGGCGTGGGCGAGCCGTCCTCTGCCGAGGAATGCGCCGTCAATGCGGACGTTTACAACGGCCTGCCGGAGGATCTGCAGAAGGCGGTCGCGATGGCATGCGAGAGCCTCTACAACCCGGTCTGGACCGAGTACACGACCAAGCACGCCCAATCCCTGCAAATGATGATCGACGAGCACGACGTGCAACTGCGCAAACTGCCCGAAGACGTGATCGCCGCCATGGGCGCGGCCGCGGCCGAGGTCATCGACGAACTGCGGCAGGACGAGGATGAGTTGGTCAAGCGGATCACCGAAAGCTACCTGGCGTATCGGGACTCCGTCGGCCGCTACATGACCTATGCGGACAACGGCCAGATGAACGCCCGCGCCGAGGTGCTGGGCTACTGACCCCCGGGCCGGCGCGGGCAGCCGCGCCGGCCCACAGACACGGAGCGGCCCATGAATTGGCTAGCCGACATTCTCGACGGGACGAACCGCGCCATCGCCATGGTGGTCCGCTGGCTTGTTCTGGCGATGATCGTCATTCAGTTCGCCATCGTCATCGGGCGCTACGTCTTCGGCGTCAATTCGATCGCGGCGCAGGAAAGTGTCCTCTACCTGCACGGGGCGTTCTTCATGCTCGGCGCGGGTTATACGCTGCTGGTGGACAAGCACGTGCGGGTCGACATCTTCTATGCGAAGCTGTCGGACGCGGGCCGGCGCCGGATCGACATCTTCGGGCACCTGTTTTTCCTGCTGCCCTCGATGACGGCACTGCTCTACTGGTCCTGGCCGTCGGTTCGAAACTCCTGGAAAATCCTTGAAGGTCCGATTTCGGTCGGTGGGATCGAGGCGGTCTTTCTGCTGAAGTCGCTGATCCCGGCCTTCTGCATCCTCGTGATGCTGCAATCTCTCGCCATTCTCATCCGCCTGTTCAGCCGACGGCCGACCGCATGACCCAATACCTCGACGTCGCCATGTTCGCCGCGCTGATGGCGGGAATCCTGCTCGGCTTCCCTGTGGCCTTCACCATCGCCGGGGTTGGGATCATCTTCGCCTATCTCGGCTTGGCGCTTGGCGTGATGGATATCTCGCTGCTCGGCGCGCTCGGCCAGCGCGCCTTCGGCCTGCTCAGCAACGAGGTCCTGATCGCCATCCCCTTGTTCGTTGCGATGGGCGCCGTGCTGGAGAAAAGTCGCATCGCGGAAGATTTGTTGGACACCATGGGCCGGCTCTTCGGGCAGCTGCGCGGCGGCCTGGGAATATCCGTCGTTCTGGTGGGCGCGCTTCTGGCCGCTTCGACCGGGATCGTCGGCGCAACGGTCGTTGCCATGGGGATGATCGCCCTGCCGACGATGCTGCGGAGCGGCTACGATCCGCGCGTGTCCTGCGGCATCGTCTGCACCGCGGGCACCCTGGGGCAGATCATTCCGCCGTCGACGCTGCTGATCATCCTCTCCGACGTGATGTCCAACGCCTACCAGCAAGCGCAGTATGAGCAGGGCAAGTTCTCGGTGGAGACGATCTCGGTCGGCCAGGTCTTCGCCGCGGCCATCGTGCCGGGGCTGGTGCTCGTCGTCCTTTATATCCTCTACATCCTCCTGCGCGGGCTGATCCGGCCGGGGGACATGCCGCCAGCCTCCGGGGAACTCGCGGCAGTTTCCGGCTCCGAGGTCCTGTCGGCTATCGTGCCGCCGGTCATCCTGATCTTCGCGGTGCTGGGCGCCATTCTCGGCGGGATTGCCACCCCGACGGAGGCGGCTTCAGTGGGAGCGGTCGGGGCCTTGCTGATGGCGGCGTTGCGCCTCGGCGTCTATCGGCGGGTCATCCTGACAGGGGCGGTCGCCTTCGGCGTTCTCGCCATTGCGGCCGGGCTGCACCCGGTCCGCCTGCAACGCAGCGACCTCACGATGGGTGACCTGTTGACCGGCGGCGCCTACGTCGTGCTGTCGGTTCTCGGTGCCGTCGCGATCATCGTCGCCCTGCGCTCCACCATTCGGCGGCGGGTGCTCCACGATGCGCTGACCTCCACGCTGACCATGACGGCGATGATCTTTGCCACCATCCTGGCCGCGAGCATCTTCTCCCTCGTCTTCATCGGCCTCGGGGGGGAGGAGCGGGTGGCCGAGATTCTCGCCGCGATGCCGGGCGGGGCGACAGGCGCGCTGCTCTTCAGCATGCTCTTTATCTTCGGGCTCGGCTTCTTTCTCGACTTCGTCGAGATTTCGGTGATCGTCCTGCCATTGGTGACGCCCGCGCTGATCCTTATGGGCCACGACCCGATCTGGCTGGGGGTTCTGATCGCCATCAACCTGCAGACAAGCTTCCTGACACCGCCCTTCGGCTTCTCGCTGTTCTACCTGCGTGGGGCCGCGCCGGACACCGTGACCACCGGCCAGATCTACGCTGGTGTGGTGCCGTTCATCGTCATCCAGATCGTCGGCGTGCTTCTCGTCTGGAACCTTCCGACGCTCGCCACCTGGCTGCCGAACGTCATTTTCTGAGGCTGTGGAACACCGGGAGTGCGCCGGAACGGACGCCGCCGCGCGGGATAGGGCCTTGCGCGGGAGCGTCTTGTATGTCTGCATGGAAGACCTCCGCGCACCCAGAGGGAGGACCGGATGCGGCTGGAAGGCAAGCGTATCATGATCACTGCTGCCGGGCAGGGGATGGGGCGGGCAAGCGCGCTGGCGTGCACGGCGGAGGGCGCACGGGTCTTCGCGACCGATCTCGATGCCGCCCTGCTGGAAGGGCTGGCGGAGCACGGGATCGAAACCGTTCAGCTTGATGTCACCGACCCACAGGCCATCCTCGAGGCGGCTGAGTGGGCTGGCCCGCTGGACGGGCTGTTCAACGTCGCGGGGATGGTTCACCACGGAACGATCCTCGAGCTGTCGGACGACGACTGGGCCCGCAGCATGACGCTGAACGTGACGTCCATGGTGCGACTGACGCGTGCGTGCCTGCCGGCAATGCTGGAACGCGCGGCGGAGACGGGAACCGCGTCGATCCTGAACATGGCGTCCATGGCGTCCTCGGTGAAAGGCTTCGTGAACCGCACCGCCTATGGCGCCACCAAGGCCGCGGTCATCGGCCTGACCAAGGGGATCGCCGCCGATTTCGTGACCCGGGGCCTCCGGTGCAACGCGCTCTGCCCGGGAACGGTGGATACGCCCAGCCTGCGGGGCAGGATCGCTGCCGCTTCGGACCCGGTCCAGGCGGAGAAGGACTTCATCGCCCGGCAGCCCATGGGCCGCCTCGCGACGGTGGAGGACATCACGCCGATGGTCGTCTACCTGCTGTCGGACGAAAGCCGCTTCGTCACCGGGCAGGCGATGCTGGTCGACGGCGGCGTGACCATCTGACCGGCAGATACGGCGCTGCCTGTGAGCCCTGGGTCAAAACCGCTCCGGGAAGACGAGCGCGACGCTCTGAAGGTCCAGGTCGCTGGTGAACGCATCGGGATTTTTGGCGAGCATCTCCTCGGTGAAATCGCGCCGCTCGCGAACGGCGTCGGGCGCAGGGGTGGCGGTGCGCCGGAGACTCTGGTTACGGAACCACGTGAACGGCAGGACGCGATCGAACAGGCTGAACGGGGATAGCGAAAGCGATGTCATCTCTGGGGTCCTCTGGAAGCACCTCGGCTCGACATTCATCCTACCGAGCGTAACTGGCCGCTGGTATCGGGCGCGGCGTTGTGCTGTTCTACAAAAATGAAGAGCCGGTTTCGCAGCTGGTCGGACGTGCGGACTTTCCTGGCGGTGGTTCGGGAGGGCTCGACACTCGCTGCGTCCCGAAAGCTCGGCACTGCCCAGCCGACCGTCGCCCGGCGCATCGAGGCACTGGAACACGAGACCGGGCTGGTTCTGTTCGAGCGCGACAACCGTGGCTTTCGCCCGACCGACGCCGCCCGGGCCCTGCTGCCGCTGGCCGAGGCGATTGAGGCGGCGGCGGAGGCCTTTGGCGCGAAGGCTAACGACCTGACCCGCCCGCGACCGATCCGGATCACCGCCTTTTCGTCCAATTTTTCGCCGCGTGTGACCCAGGTCTTCAGCGAGTTCTACGCGATGCGGCCCGACATTCGTTTCGAGTTTCTGCCCGGCGTCAAACCGCTGGACCTTGTGGCGGGCGAGGCCGACATTGCCCTGCGCATCACGCGTCAGGACCCCGACCTGTCGCTCATCTGCCGCCGGATCAGCACGGCCCGGTTCACCCTGTTCGGAGCGCCGAGCTATGCGGATCGGAGGGGGCTGCCAAAGGCCCCGGAGCATCTCGACGGGCATGTCTTCGTGACCTACGAGCCACGGGACGCACCCGCCGTCTACCATCACTGGTTGATGAAGCACGTCTCGCCCGATCAGATCATCACGTCGTTCAGCGAGATCGAATTGCTGGAAGCTGCAATCCTGTCCGGGCACGGATTGGGCATCATGAACCTGCGGATGGCCGAGGGACACGAGGCTGCCGGACGCCTGATCCGCTGCTTCGCCCCGCCTGAGGAGATGACGGCGCAGCACCTCATGCTGATTTCGCCGGACGCCTATCGCCGGCCCGAGGTGAAGGCATTCACCAGGTTCTTCGCGCCACGCTATGCGGCAATCTTCAAGTAGGTTCGGCGGGCTTGGGCGCGCCGCAGTGGGCAGTCCGGTGGGAAGCTGCAACGGACTTCCGGATGAGTTAATGCCGGACACTGAAGGGCCGGGGCTTGTGCGCTAGGCAACAGGGACCACAGAAGGAGATTTATGCACAGAGGCCTCGATTGACCCGCGTGTAGCGGCTTCGCTCGGCACATGTGCCGACCCTTATTGCATAAGTTCTGTGGAGTTCCGATGGAGACGAAAGACGTGGTGATCCGGCCCTTCGACGCGGCAACGGATCTCGAAAGACTGTCGGACATTTGGTTCGACTCATCCCTGAGAGCGCATCCTTTCATCGGTGAGCCGAGGCTTGTCGAACAACGCCGCCTGATCGCAGAAGAATATCTTCCTAAGGCGGAGGCTTGGGTGGCATGCCTCGATGGAGAGCCAATCGGTTTCATCAGCCTGTTGGGCCGCGTCATCGGCGGGATATTCATCGCACCCGATCAGCAAGGCCGGGGCGTTGGACGCAGGCTGATCGCCCATGCTCTGGACCGGAAGGGAGATCTCTCCCTTGAGGTCTATACGGAGAACGAACGGGCCGTACGTTTTTACAGGGCGCTCGGGTTCGAGGAACTGTCACGACGCGATGTGGACGACTTCGGGTTTCCCTTCCCGAATGCGACCTTGCGACTGAAAGGGTGAAGCCCGGCTGGGCAGGAGCCCCTTGCCCAGCCCATCCACCGACTCATGGCCGCCCATGACGTTGCACGAAGTTTCCCGGGCCCGGCGATGCCAATTCCCCTGCCGGATGCAACTTGTTTGAGGAAGATGGGAGACCTATCTGCCGTGTTCCAGCAGGAAATCATTGGTCGGAGTGAGAGGATTCGAACCTCCGACCCCTGCCTCCCGAAGACAGTGCTCTACCAGGCTGAGCTACACTCCGACCGTGACGCAGGCGATTACAGAAGCCCGGGCGGAATGGCAAGGGCTTGCGGGCGAACGGCGTGCATTCTCATGCCTTTTTTTCTCCGTTCTTCGCGCGGCCCAGCAGGCTGCTGACGCGCAGGTAGGTGCCGGCGTCGAACCGGCTGCGGGTGCGCAGCACGGGCGTGTTCTCCGACGCATTGGAGCGGTCCTCGCGCAGCACGATGTAGATGCCGCTGGCGATGATCACGCTCGCCCCGATTGCGGTGTTCGGGTCAAGCAGTTCGTCGAAAAAGATCAGTCCATAGGCCGTCGCCCACAGGATCTGCGAATACTGCATGGGGGCGACGACCACCGCCTGGCCGGCCCGGTAGGCGGCGATGATGGTGAGCGTGGCGATGAAGGCGAGGGCAGCGATCATCGCGGAGGCTCCGAAATGAACGGCCGGCATGGGGCGATAGACGAACGCCATCATGACCCCCATCAGGATCACGTTGGCCATCATCGGGTAGAGGATGAGCACGACGCTGCGCTCGTCCCGTCCGATCTTGCGCACGATGATCGACGCGAGCGCGCCCCCGACCGCCGAAACCAGCGCGGCCGCGTGGCCCAGTCCCAGGTCGGTCGAGCCCGGTCTCAGCACGATCAGCACGCCCAGGAGGCCCACGATGATGGCCATCCCCCGCCTGATGCCGACGGTCTCTCCCAGGATCGGGATGGAGAGCAGGGTGATGAGCAGCGGCGAGGTGAAGAGGATCGCGTAGACCTGCGCCATCGGCAGCATGGAGAAGGCGTAGAAGCCGCTCACCCCGGCGATCACGGCGGAGATGGTGCGCAGGGCCGTCCACCACGGGTGCCGCGGCCTGAGGTTGCCGTCGGTCTTGTCGTTCATGAGCATGAGCGTGGAGATCGGAAAGCCGAACAGCACGCTGAAAAAGACGATCTGAAAGGCGGAATAGGACCCGCCCAGGAACTTGATCAGCACGTCGTGGGTCGAGAAAATGCCAAACGCGAGAAGCGCCAGAAGGGCGCCTTTTGTATTGCTTTGCATGTGGGTATGTCCGGTTGGATTCCGCTGGGGACGATCTTCGGTTAGCGCTAAACTTGCGTGGCCGAAACCCGAGAATGCCCCCTATAGGCGGGAAGTGCCGGTCGCCCGCCAAAATTTGGGCGGGCGGCCGGGAGTTGCGTCACAGAGAGGCGTCGAGTGCAGCGACGATGGCGTCGCCCATCTCGGAGGTGGACACGGGCGTGCCACCTTCGGCCTGCATGAGGTCCGCGGTGCGCTTGCCGTCGGCGAGAACCGACTCGACCGCCTTCTCCAGCCGGTCGGCCTCTGCGCCTTCGTCGAAGGAATAGCGCAGCGCCATGGCGAAGCTCAGGATGCAGGCGATCGGGTTGGCCTTGCCCTGGCCTGCGATGTCGGGCGCGGAGCCGTGCACCGGTTCGTAGAGCGCCTTGGGCCGGCCGTTGGCCATGGGTGCGCCGAGGCTGGCCGAGGGCAGCATTCCGAGCGAGCCGGTCAGCATGGCGGCCACGTCAGACAGCAGGTCTCCGAAGAGGTTGTCCGTCACGATCACGTCGAACTGCTTGGGCCAGCGGCAGAGCTGCATGCCACCGGCGTCGGCGTACATGTGGCTGAGCTCGACATCGGGATATTCCTCGTCGTGCACCTTCTGGACCACCTCGCGCCAGAGGACGCCGGATTCCATCACGTTGGCCTTTTCCATGGAGCAGACCTTGTTGCCCCGCCGCTTCGCCAGTTCGAAAGCGGAACGCGCCACCCGGGCGATCTCGCTTTCGGTGTAGCGCTGCGTGTTGATCCCGACGCGTTCGTTACCCTCTGTGAAGATCCCGCGCGGTTCTCCGAAATAGCTGCCGGAGGTCAGTTCGCGCACGATCATGATATCGAGCCCCGCCACCACGTCGCGCTTGAGCGACGAGAAATCGGCCAGCGCGTCGAAGCACTGCGCGGGGCGCAGGTTGGCGTAGAGGTCCATCTCCTTGCGCAGGCGCAGCAGGCCCCGTTCGGGCTTGAGGCTAAAGTCCAGCACGTCGTACTTCGGTCCGCCGACCGCACCGAGGAGCACGGCATCGGCTTGCTGCGCTTTCTCCATGGTTTCGTCGGAGAGAGGCGCCCCGTGCGCGTCGTAGGCCGCCCCGCCCACCAGATCCTCGGTGACGTCGAAGGCAAGATCGCGCTTGGCGCCGAACCAGTCGATGATCTTGCGAACCTCGGTCATGACCTCGGGCCCGATGCCGTCGCCCGGAAGGATCAGAAGGGAAGGGGTGCTCATGGTGTTGGGTCCTCGCGATGGGTATCGCAGCCGACCTACTCGCGTGCAGCGAAACGGTCAAGGAGCCCGCCCGCCGGGGCAGGGGGCCGGAATATGCATGGAGTTCGGCCCGGGCGGCTGGTCCTGCCGGGGGCTCTATTGCGGCCCGGGGTGGGCTAAGGCGTCGGTTCCACGTCGACCCAGACCAGACGGTGCGGCGACGCCGCCGCCGCCTCTGCTCCGGCAGGGCCTTCGGGCCAGTGCACGCCCGAGCCGCGCACCATCAGCGAGCGCGCGGGCAGCACGTAGTCGACCCTCAGGTTGCCGGGGCCGTCGTCGTCCGGCTCCGGCCAGTCAGCGGTGTCGAGCGCGGGGTCGCCTGTCTGGCCGACGGTGGCCGCTGCTGCCCCGCCACTGCTTCTCGGCAGAGGATCCTGAAGACGGGGGTCCGCCAACAATCCGCGGATCGCGTCGGGCAGGCCGCCGCCGTCATCCGGGTCGAGGTTGGCATTGCCGAGGATGAGGAAGTCCGCCGGAGGCGCCACGCCGAGCGCGCCATCGAGATACCTCTGCCACAGGGCGATCTCGTCGGCGTTGCGCAGGCCGTTCCTGTCCTCCGGGCCGTCGAACACCGGCGGTGTGGCAGCGAAGGCCAAAAGGTGAAGCCGTGTCCCATCCGGCAGTTCGACGGGCACATCCCAGTGTCCGGTGGAGGACAGCCGCTGAACGTTCTGCGCCGGCTCCGAGGGGAAGGGCCGGCCGTTGGCGCGTGGGAGCCGGGCGCCGGGCAGATCCTTCCACAGAAGAGAGGAGAAATCCTGCACGTCCTCCTCGTCGATCGGCCAGCGGCTCAGGAGCGCCATGGCGCCATCGCCTGCGAACCTGCCATACCCCTGGGCGTCCCGCGGCTCCCCGGTGCGGCCATTGCCGTCCAGATCGAGCCCCGACGCCAGCCCCGCGTTGGACCGCAGGCTGAACAGGTAGGGGTAGCGCAGGCCCGCCGCGTCGAGCCGCTCTGCCAGGGCGCTCAGAGCGGCGTTTCCAAGATCATGGTCGAAATCGGTCAGAAGGAGAATGTCGGGATGAACCTCCGCGATGACGCCGACGACGGCATCAACCTGCGCATTCTCACCTCGCAGGATATCCCGCAGCAGCAGCCCCGGCCCACGGCGTGAGAGGTCGGCCGAGAAGGTCGCCACTCGAACGGGCGCCGCCTGCACAGGTAGGACCGCGGCGGCAAGGACCAGCGCGATGGCAAGGATCAGGGGGTGACGAGGTCGCCGTTGCTTTCGTCGCCGTTGCCCTCCGTGGGGGCGGTGCGGCGGCGCATTTCCACGATCATGTCGGCCACGCGCGACATGGCGATGCCGCGCATGAACAGGCTCAGCGGCAGGAATGCCCATAGGGATACCATCCAGATCATCGTCTGCGGTTCCTCGACCACGGCGTTTCCGAACAGTTCCGTAGCGGCCTTACCGATAGCGGGGATCATGAAGGGCAGCAGGAAGCCGAGGGCGAGGTTGACGCGGGCGTCGCGGTTCAGCCGGTCCACCACGTCCCCGCCCGCCGTGGGATCGAACGTCGGCAGGTTGATCCAGACGTTGAACGCCCCCGAGTGGGACGGCCAGTCGTTCAGCTTCAGGATCAGGTAGAAGAATGTGATCGCCAGCAGGCCGATGAGGTAGGCCATGCCGGACGCCGTTCGGACTTGTGCCATCTCCATCGCGGTTGCGGTGTCAGGCAAGCTCAGCAGGACCAGGCGCACGGGGCTGTACGGGAAGTCGAGCGCATAGCCCACGATGCCGCCCACCGCCTGCATGAACATGGTCAGCCCGTTGGGCAGCACCGCCCCGCGCGCCAGAACGGACAGGAAGAAAACCGTCAGGAACAGCGACATGAAGCGAATGCGGTTGAAGGGCGGCGCATCGCGAAATTCGATCAGACTGGGGTAGGTCGAGGCATATTCGACGAAGGTCAGCAGCGCGCAGGCCAGCCCGAAAAGCACGACGATCTCTGACGTATCGGTGCTGACAGTCGGCAGCAGCAAGGATGGCGTTGCCACCAGAACCGCCACGAGGACTGCGCGCACGGCTGCGCCTGTCAACTTCGTCAGCACTACCCGTTTCCTTCATCCCGTCCGGCAGCGATGCATGGCCGTTGCCTGGTCCCGGCCAAAGTACGCCGGTTGTGACGGGAATTCGCCCTAAGTTTCGTCAATTTCTGCCTTTTTCGGATACAGCCGGCAAGGTTGAGATTTGATTAACGGAATCAATCGGGCAGATTTGCGAGGAAACTGGTGCGGCTTTGCATCAAAGGTGTGGCAAAAAAAAGCCGCCCTAGCGGGCGGCTCCAGATCTTGTGATAGGGGCGGAGTCAGACCCAAGGTCGTGACTGCGCAGCGCGATCTTCGAAGGTGTCGATGGCCGCAGCTTTCTCCAACGTCAAGCTGATGTCATCAAGGCCGTTCAGAAGGCAGTGCTTCTTGAATGAGTCGATTTCGAACGAAATGGAGCCGCCATCCGGGCCGGTGATCGTCTGGTTTTCAAGGTCCACGGTGATAATGGCGTTGGCCCCGCGTTCCGCGTCGTCCATCAGCTTGTCCACGTCTTCCTGCGGCAGGACGATCGGCAGGATGCCGTTCTTGAAGCAGTTGTTGTAGAAGATGTCGGCGAAGCTCGGCGCGATCACGCAACGGATGCCGAAGTCCTTGATCGCCCAAGGCGCATGCTCGCGCGAGGAGCCGCAGCCGAAGTTGTCGCCGGCCACCAGGATCTCTGCGTTGCGGTAGGCGGGCTTGTTCAGGACGAAGTCGGGGTTCTCGTTCCCGTCCGTGTCGTAGCGCATCTCGTCGAACAGGTTCACACCGAGGCCGGACCGCTTGATCGTCTTCAGGAACTGCTTGGGAATGATCATGTCGGTGTCGACGTTGATCAGCGGCAGCGGGGCGGCAATTCCGGTCAGCGTGGTGAATTTGTCCATGGCGTCGGGCTCCTGAAAGAGGTTGAGGCGAGATAACGCAGCCGGTCAGGCGGGGCAAGCGCCGCGGCGGCTACATCCGTTCGTGATAGGCGCGCAAAAAGAAAGCCAGTACGGCCAGGGCGAGGCCGTTGAAGAGCAGTTCGATACCCAGAAGGATGCCGAGAAGCTTGGCCGACGCCTGCTCGAAATTGGCGAAGATGTAGCCCGCCAGCAGGATCGAGAGCGCGCCCGAAAACAGCATCATCCAGTAGTACCGCGTCCGGCGCATCCGGAAGGCCCAGAACAGGCGGAGGGTCCCAGCGGCGGCGATCAGCAGCGTGATCACGGCCGTCAGGGACATCATGCCGTCCATCGGGTTGCTGACGAAGGACACGCCGAGCACCGTCACCAGCAAACCGAGGAGGACGGAGATCACCTTGTTCAGGGGTCCGTCGTCTCGGATGCCCACACCGACCTGGATCATCCCGGCCATGATGAGCATCGAGCCTGTCACGACGGTGATGCCAATGGAGACGGCCACCGCATTGGCCAACGCCAGCCCGCCGAAAAGTGCCGACATGCAGCCAAGGAGAAGCCACCTGGCCCATTCGCTCATGCCGACACCCCCCGAATACCCCAATGAAAGTCAAGACTCCGAATGTCTTGGACTCTACATCAGGTTGCGGACGTCTGTCAGCCTTCCTGTGATCGCAGCGGCCGCGGCCATTGCCGGGCTCATCAGGTGCGTGCGGCCCTTGAATCCCTGGCGCCCCTCGAAGTTTCGGTTGGAGGTGGAGGCGCAGCGTTCTTCCGGTGCGAGCTGGTCGGGGTTCATCGCTAGGCACATGGAGCACCCCGCCATGCGCCACTCGAACCCGGCGTCCTGAAAGATCTCGGCCAACCCTTCTTCCTCGGCCTGCATCCGGACAAGGCCGGAGCCCGGCACAACCATGCCACGCACGCCGGGGGCGATGTGCTTGCCCTTCAGGATGGCGGCGGCGGCGCGCAGGTCCTCGATCCGGCCGTTGGTGCAGGAGCCGATGAAGACCGCGTCGATGGGGATCTCGGACAGCGGGGTGCCCGGCTTCAGGCCCATGTATTCCAGCGACCGGCGCGCGGCGTCGACCTTGCCACCCTTGAAGTCCTCCGGTGCGGGAACGGTCTCGGTGATCGGCAGGACGTCTTCGGGGGAGGTGCCCCAGGTGACGACCGGGGCAATGTCTTCGCCACGGATCGTGACGACCTTGTCGAAATGAGCGCCCTCGTCGGTCTTCAGCGTTTTCCACCAGTTCAGGGCGGCTTCCCACTGCGCGCCCTTCGGCGCATGGGGGCGACCCATGACGTACTCGAAGGTGGTTTCGTCCGGCGCGATAAGGCCCGCGCGGGCGCCGCCCTCGATCGCCATGTTGCAAACGGTCATCCGGCCTTCCATGGACAGCGCTCGGATCGCCTCCCCGCAGTACTCGATCACGTGGCCATTGCCGCCGGCGGTCCCGGTCTTGCCGATGACCGCAAGCGTGATGTCCTTGGCGGTGACGCCGGGGCGGAGTTGCCCGGTGATCTCGACCTTCATGTTCTTGGATTTCTTCTGGATCAGCGTCTGGGTGGCCAGCACGTGCTCCACTTCGGAGGTGCCGATGCCGTGCGCCAGCGCGCCGAAGGCCCCGTGGGTCGCGGTGTGGCTATCGCCACAGACCACGGTCATGCCCGGCAGCGTCCAGCCCTGTTCAGGACCCACGATATGCACGATCCCCTGGCGGATGTCGCTGACCGGGTAGTAGTTGATGCCGAAGTCCTTGGCGTTGGAGTCCAGCGCCTCCACCTGGATGCGGCTTTCCTCGTTGTCTATGCCCTTGGCGCGGTCCGTCGTGGTCGGCACGTTATGGTCGGGCACCGCGATGGTCTTCTCCGGCGCGCGCACCTGACGGCCGGCCATGCGCAGGCCCTCGAACGCCTGCGGGCTGGTCACTTCGTGGACGAGGTGGCGGTCGATGTAGAGCAGGCAGGTTCCGTCCTCAGCCTCGTGGACGACATGGGCGTCCCAGATCTTGTCATAGAGAGTCTTGGCGGCGGTCATTCGGAGGTCTCCCGTTCGGAGTAAGTGATGTGGACATGGGAACTCGGGCGCCGCGTATAACGCGGCGGGCGCTCATGGCTGCGCGGTGACACGGCACTGAAGGCCGTGAAAGCGCCAAGGCAGGCGCGCGTGGTCATCCATGTCGACAGTCTTTGCCATGTGCCGTCAGGTACAATCACTTGGCCGTCGCCGCAAGGGCTTGGGCATTGCACGCGCGGTGATTTGCAGGCAATTCTGCCGCATGGAGCAGGACATTCAGGCCTTCCTCACCGAGCTGCAGACCTTGGTGAACCAACTCGAACTCTCTGCCCGGCTTATGTTTCTGCCCACGAGGCAGATACAGCTCATTCTCATCGCTATCATGATCGCGCTGTCATTCCTGGCGCGCTGGTTGTGGTCGGAACGCATTCGCGACTGGATTCGCGGTCTGGAGGGCCGCAGCAAAGGGCAGCTCCGATTCCTGGTGATGTTGCAGCGGCGGATCGCGCTGATCACGTTCGTGCTCCTGTGCTGGACGACGATTTTCGTGATGCGGCAGGTCATGGGGCTGTTCCCCTCGCGCAGCTACATCCTGGTGGTGGTCGGCACCATCGCACTCGCCTGGCTGGTGATCGGGTTCGCAACGAAGTTGATCCGCAACCCCCTGGTCCGCCGGTTCGTGAACTGGAGCGCCTGGATCTATGTCACGCTCTACTTCGTCGGCCTTCTGGACGCGACCATGGGGCTTCTCGATTCCGTGGCGGTGGAGATCCAGAACTTTCGCCTTTCGCTGCTGAACATCCTTCAGGCGATCATCATTACCGGAACGATGGTCTTCCTGGCGCGCGTGCTGTCGAACGCGGCAAGCCAGCGAATCCGCACCAGCGAAGACATCTCGCCCACCCTGGCTGTGCTGCTGACCAAGATCCTGCAGGCAGTGCTCTATGTTTCCGCCATTTTCCTCGGCCTGCGGGCCGTGGGATTCGACCTGACGGGGCTCACGGTCCTGTCGGGCGCCATCGGCGTCGGCATCGGTTTCGGCTTGCAGAAGATTGTTTCCAACATTGTCTCCGGCATCATCATCCTGATGGACAAGTCGGTGAAGCCTGGGGACGTGATCTCGCTGGGCGAGACCTTCGGGTGGATCCAGTCGCTGGGCGCCAGATATGTTTCGGTCGTCACCCGGGACGGTCGCGAATACCTGATCCCGAACGAGGATCTGATCACCAGCCAGGTCGTCAACTGGACGCATACAGACGAACTCGTCCGGCTGGACATCCATTTCGGCGCCGCCTATTCGAGCGACCCCCACCTCGTTCGGAAGACCGCAATCGAGGCTGCCATGACCGTGAACCGCGTCTTCGCGCAGCGCCGGCCTGTTTGCCACATCACCAGCTTCGGCGACAGCTCGGTCGACTACGTCCTCCGGTTTTGGATCACCGATTCGACGAAGGGTCTGACCAACGTGCGCGGGGACGTCTATCTGGCGCTTTGGGATGCCTTCCAGGCCGCCGGAATCCAGATCCCGTTCCCGCAGCGAGAGGTGCGCATCCTGAAGGATTGAGTTGCAGGAGGGCAACGGCGTGCGGGCATACGGTCGCAGCCATTGATCGCGGCCTGTGGCGGCCTTTCTTCGTGTGTCGGAAATCGCGCTTTTGACGGACCTTCGCAGATGGGCAGGCTTTACAGAAACCTTCACTTCCTGATGATTTCGACGCTCCTGATGATGGCGGTTGGCGTCGCCCTCACGCGGGCGCCCGACGTGGTCGGCGCGCAGACGACAGTGTCAGACGGCGGCCTCGCGTCGGCGGGTATTGGCCACAGTCGGGCGGCCGCGGGCCTCTGACCCGCCTTTTTGCAAAGGAAAAATTCCCGCATCGTTGAGTGGTGGGGCAAGCGATGCTATCTATGGGGCATGTCCAGCGTCGGGACCCTGACGACGCGTCATCTGGAGGGCAATGTTCTGTCTCACCATGCGGAGGCCGCCACGCAAACGGCGGCAGGAGTGGCGCCTGTGAGTGCGCCGACCAAGTTCGACCAGGCCGGGAAGACACCGTCTGACGTGCTGCTCGAACGGATCCTTTTCTCTCTCGAAGAAGACCAGGCCGAGAACGTGGTCGTGATCGACCTGCGCGGCAAATCCGAGATGGCCGACCATATGGTCGTCTGCTCGGGGCGCTCGTCGCGTCAGGTGTCTTCGATCTCCGAGAAGCTCGTGGAACGGCTCAAGGAGGAACTGGGGGTGTACTCGAAGGTCGAGGGCAAGGATGCCGGCGACTGGGTGCTGATCGACGCGGGGGACGCGATCGTCCACGTCTTCCGCCCGGAAGTGCGCGAGTTCTATCAGCTCGAAAAGATGTGGCTGCCCCTGGGCGGATCCGGACAGGCGACGACGAAAGTCTGATGCGGGTGCAGATCGTGGCCGTTGGCCGCTTGCGGCCCGGCCCCGAGCTGTCGCTGATTTCGGACTATCTCCGGCGGGCGGAACGTACTGGCCGTTCGCTGGGGATTTCGGAGGTTTCCGTCATCGAGGTGGACGACCGGAAGGGCGGCGGGAAGGCCGCGGAGGCGGCGCTCATCGGCAAGGCGATTCCGAAGGGGGCGCAGACGGTGGCGCTGGATGAGCGGGGCCGGACGATGACGTCGCCGGACTTCGCGGCGCGGATCGGAGAGTGGCGCGACGGGGGCACCGGGGATCTGGCCTTCATGATCGGCGGCGCCGACGGGCTGGACCCCGCGCTGGTCGCGGACTCGGATTTCAAGCTTTCCTTCGGACGGATGGTCTGGCCGCACATGCTGGCCCGGGTAATGCTGGCTGAGCAGCTGTATCGGGCGACGGCGATTCTGGCGGGCACGCCCTATCACAGGGAATGAGCCGCCGCTGCGTCTCACGTGTGGGACGGGTTTCCAATCCAATGAAATCAATGCGTTGATGGGCCATTTTAACCATCTGTCAACCCTTTCCCAAGAGTGTCTTCGCCGCTGCAGCGCGCCCCTTGGCGGGTTTGCACGGGTGCCACCCGAGCCTCGACGACGCCTGAGCCGTAGCCACGCCAGGGGCGCGATTACTCGGCCGATAAACCGGGGGCCATGCATGTCCACCCTACGCCATGCACCGTGGGCAGGCGCGACTTGACGGCCCATGGGCGCTGTTTAGGTTCCATTCGGGCGCTAACGGTTCTAGGAAAGCGGCAACCAAGGAGACCTCCTCATGAGCATTCCCAAACCTGTCGTTCTTTGCATTCTCGATGGCTGGGGCATCGGCACGAAGCCCCCGAAGGAGGAAGGCAATTCGCCGGTTCTGGCCAAGACGCCCACCTTCGACAGCCTGATGGAAACCTGCCCGCACGCCACGCTCGTCACCTTCGGCAATGCCGTGGGCCTGCCCGAGGGGCAGATGGGCAACTCGGAGGTCGGGCACACGAACATCGGCGCCGGCCGCGTGGTCGCGATGGACCTCGGGCAGATCGACCTGGCAATCGAGGACGGCAGCTTTGCCAAGCGCGACGCGCTGCAGGCGTTCATCGCCAAGCTCAAGGAAACGGGCGGTACGGCGCACCTGTCCGGGCTGACCTCGCCCGGCGGCGTCCATTCGCATCAGGACCACATCCTCGAAGCCGCGAGGGTCATCGCCGCCGCGGGCGTTCCGGTGCAGATCCATGCCATCACCGACGGCCGCGATGTTGCGCCGAAGTCCGGTGCGGGGCAGGTGGGCAGCTTCGAGGATGCGCTGCCGGTGGGGGCCCATGTGGGCTCGCTCGTCGGGCGCTATTTCGCGATGGACCGCGACAACCGCTGGGAGCGTGTGCAGCAGGCCTTCGACCTGTTCGTGAGCGGCAAGGCCGAATTCGAGGCCGGCAGCGGGCGCGACGCCTGTGACAAGGCCTACGAGCGCGGCGAGACCGATGAGTTCATCAAGGCGACGAAGCTATCCGGCTACGTCCAGCCGAAGGACGGCGACGGCCTGCTGTTCTGCAACTTCCGGGCCGACCGCGCCCGCGAGATCCTGTCCGCCCTGGCCGATCCGGAGTTCGGCGCCTTCGACGCGTCAGCGCGTCCGAACTGGGGGTCCATCTGCGGGATGGTCGAGTATTCCGACCGTCATAACGAATTCATGGACGTGATCTTCCCGTCTCAGGACATCGTCAACACGCTGGGCGAATGGGTCTCCAAGAAGGGGCTGAAGCAGTTCCGGCTTGCGGAGACGGAGAAGTACCCGCACGTCACCTTCTTCCTCAACGGCGGGGTGGAGACGCCCTACGAGGGCGAGGATCGCTTCATGCCGAAGTCGCCCAAGGTGGCGACCTACGACTTGCAGCCGGAAATGTCGGCCCCGGAAGTGACGGAGAAGTTCGTGGAGGCGATCGAGAAGGGCTATGACCTGATCGTCACCAACTTCGCCAACCCCGACATGGTCGGTCACACCGGCATTCTGGAGGCGGCGATGGCGGCCTGCGAGGCGGTGGACACTGGTCTTGGCAAGGTCGTGGACGCGCTGAAGAAGGTAGGCGGCGCGATGATCGTGATCGCCGACCACGGCAACTGCGAGACGATGTTCGCCGAGGACGGCGGGCCGCACACCGCGCACACCACCAACCTCGTTCCGGTCATCCTCTTCAACGGCCCCGAAGGCGCGACGCTGCACGACGGCAAGCTCTGCGACGTTGCCCCGTCGATCCTCGAGCTCATGGGGCTGGAACAACCCGAGGAGATGACCGGGGTGAGCCTGATCGACAAATGATCCGGGCCGGTTGGCTGGCCGCATCGCTGTTCTGTCTCGCCGGGGCGGCCACGGCCGCAACCGACCCGGCGGTCCTTGCCCGGGAGGCGGCGGATCAGTTGCAGGCGGCGGCCGAGTCGCTCGACGCGGCGAAGGGCGCGCGCAGCCGGGTGCGGGCGCTGACCCGCACCGTGCAGGCCTACGAGGATGGTTTGGCCGCGTTGCGGGCCGGAATGCGGCTGGCGGCGCGGCAGGAGCGCATCCTGGACGAGCGCCTTGCGGCGCGCGACGCCGAAGTCTCGCGGCTTCTGGGGGCGCTGATCTCCATCGAACGCTCCCCGGCGCCGCTTCTGCTGCTGCACCCGTCGGGGCCCGTGGGCATGGCGCGCTCGGGCATGATGCTGCGCGATCTCACGCCCGAGGTTCAGGCGGAGGTCGAGCGGCTAAGCGCCGAGCTGGACGAGATCGCCGCGCTTGCCGCCGTGCAGGAGGAGGCGGGGGCGGCGCTCCGGCAGGGGTTGCAGGGGGCACAGGAGGCGCGGACGGCGCTGTCGCAGGCGATGGCCGCGCGCACGGATTTGCCCAAGCGGTTCACGGCCGATCCCGAGCGAATGCGCCGCCTGCTGGAGACCGCAGAGACGCTGGATGCCTTTGCCGCGGGTCTGGGGACGCTGGCCCTGTCGCCGGCGGAGAACGCCGATTTCGCCGCGTTGCGGGGGGTGTTGCCCTGGCCGGTGCAGGGTGTGCGGCTGCGCGGCTACCGCGAGCCGGACGCGGCGGGGATCGTGCGGCCGGGGGTGATCCTCGCGACGCGCCCCGGGGCGCTGGTCACCGCGCCGGCGGAGGCGACCATCCGCTACGTCGGGCCGTTGCTGGACTACGGAAACGTGATGATCCTTGAGCCGGCCAACGACACTCTTCTGGTGCTGGCCGGAATGGAAACGGTTTATGGTGAGGCCGGCGAGGTGGTGACCGCGGGCTTGCCACTGGGATTGATGGGCGGCACGCTGCCTGCAAACGGGGCGGACGGCGGGTCCGCGCAAGATGGTGGTGGTGCAGCCCGCGACGAAACGCTTTACATGGAGCTGAGACTGGGCGAGACCCCGGTGGATCCAGCGGAGTGGTTCACCGCGAAAGAGGACGGATGAGGAACGCATGAAGAAGTTCGTGATGGCCGCACTGGGCGGCGTGGTGGCAGGCACGGTGGCGACGACCCAGGTGGCCGGCCCGCTGGTTGCCCAGGAAGCCGAGAAGAACAGTTCGATCTACGAGCAGCTCGACCTGTTCGGAGACATCTTCGAGCGGATCCGCGCGCAGTACGTCGAAGAGGTCGACGAGCGGGAGCTGATCGAGTCCGCGATCAACGGGATGCTGACCTCGCTTGACCCGCATTCGAGCTACCTGTCGCCGGATGACGCGGACGATATGCGCGTGCAGACCCGGGGCGAGTTCGGCGGGCTCGGCATCGAGGTGACGCAGGAGGAGGGCTTCGTGAAGGTCGTCTCTCCCATCGACGACACCCCCGCCGCAGAGGCCGGCATCGAGGCGGGCGACTTCATCACCCACGTGGACGGCGAGAGCGTGCTTGGCCTGACCCTGGACGAGGCGGTGGACATGATGCGCGGCCCGGTCGGGTCCGAGATCATCATCACCGTGGTGCGCGAGGGCGTGGACGAGCCGTTCGACGTCACCATCGTCCGCGACACGATCAAGCTGACGGCCGTCCGTACCCGGACCGAGGGGGACTCGGTGGTGCTGCGGATCACGACCTTCAACGACCAGACCTTCCCCAACCTGGAGTCCGGCCTGAAGGAAGCCGTTGAGGAAATGGGCGGCATGGACGAGGTCAACGGCTTCGTGCTGGACCTGCGCAACAACCCGGGCGGGCTGCTGACGCAGGCGATCAAGGTGTCGGACGCCTTCCTCGACAAGGGCGAGATCGTCTCCACCCGGGGCCGCGACCCCAACGACGGCGACCGCTATAACGCCACCGAGGGCGATCTGGCGCTGGGCAAGCCGCTGGTGGTTCTGATCAACGGCGGCTCCGCGTCTGCCTCCGAAATCGTCGCCGGTGCGTTGCAGGACCACCGCCGGGCGATCGTTGTCGGCACCAAGAGCTTCGGCAAGGGATCGGTGCAGACGGTCATGCCGCTGAAGGGCGAGGGCGCGATGCGGCTGACCACGGCGCGCTACTACACGCCCTCCGGCCGCTCGATCCAAGCGCTGGGCGTCTCTCCGGATATCGTGGTGCAGCAGCCCTCCGTTCGCCCCAATGCGGAAGAGGAGGAGGACGACACCCCGGTGAACCGCTTCTCCCGCTCCGAAGCCGACCTGCGCGGCCGTCTCGATAACGACAGCCTGACCGAGGACGAGCGCCGGCAGATCGAGCAGGAGCGCGAGAAGGCCGAGGAGGCCGCCGCGCTGCGCGACGAGGACTACCAGCTTGCCTACGCGATCGACATCCTCAAGGGCCTGTCGGCGTTCGACCCCGACGAGTGACCGGGGCTTCCCGGGCAGGGCAGGTTTCGCAAGGGCGGCTTCGGCCGCCCTTTCTGCGATCGGAGCTTGCACAGGCGGGTCCGGCCTCCGATAAGGTCGCCATGACCTGCGATCCCTCCACACTTCCCTACCGCCCCTGTGTGGGCGTCATGCTCGTCAATGGCGACGGGTGCGTCTTCGTCGGCCAGCGCAAGGACAGTGACTTGCCCGCCTGGCAGATGCCCCAGGGTGGCATCGACACGGGCGAATCCCCGCGCGACGCCGCCTTGCGCGAGCTGTGGGAGGAAACCGGGGTGACGGCCGATCTGGTCACGCTGGTGGACGAAACCGAGGACTGGCTGCGGTACGACCTGCCCGCGGATCTCGTCGGCAAGGTCTGGAAGGGGAAGTACCGTGGGCAGAAGCAAAAGTGGATGCTGATGCGCTTCCTGGGCTCCGACGAACAGGTGAGGATCGACACGGAGCACCCGGAATTCTCGACCTGGCGCTGGCTGCCTCCGGACGAGCTCGTTGCGAATATCGTGCCCTTCAAGCGCGCGGTTTACACCTCCGTCCTGGAGGCGTTTGCCGACCATCTCTGAGCCTCTGGCGGGGAGAGGTGTGCGGGGACTCCACATGAGAACAAAACAAGAATAAAATGGGGCATGAGCGACTCGCGCCCCTTTTTCTTGTGTCCGAAAATATCCCCGCCGGAGGCACTTAAATCTCTGGCGCACCGGAAGTTTTTTTGCCTCCGGCGGGGATACTTGGAGACACAAGAAGACACAGGTCACGGGTAGGCGGCTGCCGTGGCCTTTGTCGAACTCTCCGCGACCTCCAATTTCACGTTTCTGACCGGCGCCTCGCACCCGGAAGAATACATGGAGCGGGCTGCGCTGGCCGGATTGGCCGGGCTGGCGGTGGCCGACGAGAATTCCGTGGCCGGGATCGTTCGGGCGCATACGCAGGCGCGCGAGATCGGGCGCCTGGTGGCCGAGCGGCGGGCGGCGGAGGCGGAGGTGGGGCTGATCGGCCCGCCACGGCCGCCCCATCTGCCCGCGCCGCCGTCGCCCGACATATACAACGTGCCCCGGCTGATCCCTGCCGCCAGGGTGGTGCTGGTGGACGGTTTCACCGTGACCGTGCTGCCGCGCGACCGCGCCGCCTGGGGGCGGCTCTGCCGGCTGATCTCGCTCGGGCGGCTCCGGGCGACGAAGGGCGCCTGTTCGCTGCGGCTGGAGGATTTGCTGGAGTGGGGGGAGGGCATGGAGCTGCTTGTCCACCCCGAGACGGCGCCACCTGTCGCACCGGTGCAGGGCGGCGCGGGCGAATGGGTGTCACGGGCGCGGCGGTTGACGCGCCGCTTCGGGGAGGCCGTGCACCTGCTGATGGCGCCGCGCTACGACGGGCAGGATCGGGCGCGCTTCGACCGGCTGGCCGCGCAGGCGGCGGGGCTGGGCATTGGCACCGTGGCCTCGGCGCACCCCCGCATGCACCACGGCCGCCGGCGGCAGTTGGCTGATGTTCTCACCGCCATCCGGACGGGTTGCCGGGTGGACCAGCTTGGCCGCGCGGCGCTTGCCAACGGCGAATGTCGGCTGCGGTCGGAGGGCGAGATGCGGCAGATCTTCGGCGCCCATGCCGGTGCGGTGGACCGGGCGGCAGAGGTGGCCGCGCGCTGCACCTTCAGCCTCGACGAGTTGCGCTACGAGTACCCGTCCGAGATCACGGGGGACGAGACCGCCGATGGGCGGCTGGAGCGGCTGGCCCGGGAGGGGTTGCGCTGGCGGTATCCCTCCGGCGCGCCGGACAAGGTGAAGGCGCTGCTGGAGCACGAGTTGCGGCTGATCGGGAAGCTCGGCTACGCTCCTTATTTCCTGACGGTCCACGACATTGTGGAGTTCGCCCGCTCCCGCAACATCCTCTGCCAGGGGCGCGGGTCGGCCGCCAACTCGGTCGTCTGCTACTGCCTTGGCGTCACGTCCGTTTCCCCCGAGATCGGCACCATGGTCTTCGAGCGTTTCGTCTCGGAGGCCCGGAACGAGCCGCCCGACATCGACGTGGATTTCGAGCACGAACGCCGCGAGGAGGTGATCCAGCACATCTACGACCGTTACGGCCGGCACAGGGCGGGGCTATGTGCGACGGTGATCCACTACCGCGGCAAGCGGGCGGTGCGGGAGGTGGGAACCGCGATGGGGCTGTCGCAGGATACGGTCGCGGCGCTTTCCAGCCAGATCTGGGGCTGGGGCTCCATGAGCGGGCTGGAAGATCAGCGGATGCGGGAGCTGGGTCTTGACCCCACGGACCGGCGGCTCGCTCAGACGATGAAGCTCATCGCCGAGATTCAGGGGTTTCCCCGGCACCTGTCGCAGCACGTCGGCGGGTTCATCGTGACGGAGGGCCGGCTGGACGAGCTTTGCCCGGTGGAGAACGCCACGATGGAGGAGCGCACCGTCATCCCCTGGGACAAGGACGACATCGACACGCTCGGCATTCTCAAGGTCGACATCCTCGCCCTGGGTATGCTCACGGTCATCCGCAAGGCCTTCGACCTGATCGAGCAGCACGAGGGCAGCGACTACACCCTCGCCACGGTGCCGCCGGAGGATCCGGCGGTCTACGACATGCTCTGCCGGGCCGACTCGCTCGGCGTCTTCCAGGTGGAGAGCCGGGCGCAGATGAACTTCCTGCCCCGGATGCGGCCGCGCTGTTTCTACGACCTGGTGATCGAGGTGGCGATCATCCGCCCCGGCCCGATCCAGGGCGACATGGTCCATCCGTACCTGCGGCGGCGCAATGGCGAGGAGGAGGTGCGCTTTCCCTCCGACGAGCTGGGCGCGGTGCTGGCCAAGACCCTCGGCGTGCCGCTTTTCCAGGAGCAGGCGATGCAGATCGCCATCGTGGGGGCGGGGTTCACACCGGAGGAGGCGGACCGGCTGCGCCGGGCGCTGGCGACGTTCAAGAAGCACGGCAACGTCAGCGAGTTCCACGACCGCTTCATGGCCGGCATGCGCGCCAGAGGCTACGACGAGGACTTCTCCGCCCGTTGCTTCAGCCAGATCGAGGGCTTCGGCTCCTACGGCTTCCCCGAGAGCCATGCCGCCAGCTTCGCGCTGCTGGTCTATGCCTCCGCCTGGCTCAAGCGGCACCACCCGGCGATCTTTGCCTGTGCGCTGCTGAACTCCCAGCCGATGGGCTTCTACGCGCCCGCGCAGATCGTCCGCGACGCGCGGGAGCACGGGGTGAAGGTTCTGCCGATCTGCATCAATTCCTCCTACTGGGACAATGTGATGGAGCCGGACGGGCGGGGCGGGTTGGCGCTGCGGCTGGGGTTCCGGCAGATCAAGGCGATGCGGCAGGAGGAGGCGGGCTGGATCGCGGGGGCGCGCGGCAACGGCTACCTGGCCGTCGAGGAGGTCTGGCGCCGCGCCGGGACGCCGCCGACCCTGCTGGAGGTGCTGGCGGAGGCGGACGCCTTTGCCTCCATGGGCCTTTCCCGGCGGGAGGCGCTGTGGGAGGCGCGCGCGCTCCGGGGGGCGCATCCCTTGCCGCTCTTTGCCGCCGGGCTGGAGGGGGAGGGGATCGTGGAGCCCGCCGCGCACTTGCCGGAAATGACGCTCGGCGAGCAGGTGGTGGAGGATTACGTCTCCATGCGGCTGACGCTCCGGGCGCATCCGCTGGCGCTGCTGCGGGCGCGGCTGACCCCGGGCCGGGTGCCGGACCTCGGTGCGGCAGAATCTGTTTCGGGCAGGCCAACCGGTTGATATACTGTCCGGCACGGATGCGATGCGCACGCCGGACCGGGACGGCCCTTGATCCATATCATTGGGTTCGCCCGCGGTGCGGGGCAGCCTTGCAGATATCAGTTACCGGGAGCGACACCACACCCCGAGTCCCATTGTCATGCTGGTGGAGAGGAGCACATGGCGAGCAAGACCAAGAAGGCGGAGAAGGCTTCGAAAAAGAAGAAAGCAGCCGTGGTGGAACACCACGAGAAGGTGCCCGAAGCCGCGGAGAACATCGAGCACACGCTGCGCAGGCTGAATGCCGAGAAGGAACGAAAACGCCAGGAAAACCCTGGGCTGTATCGGTAAATTCGGACACGGCACGAAAAAACGGGCGGCCAGACGGCCGCCCGCTTTCGTTGCCGAGTGCCGGGGGGAGGTCATTCGGCGGGAACGGCGAGGCCCCCATGGCCGCGGCCGAAGTGCTGCCGGTTCAGCCGGACGATGAGCGCGATCATGGCGAGTTGCAGGGCGACGGCGATGGCCGAGATGGCGAGGTAGACCAGCGAGTACTTGTCCACGATGCCGGAGGCAACCAAGCCCTTGTTCAGCCAGAACTGCAGCATCACGGACAGGGCCACGCCGGGGCAGACCAGTGCGTAGGAGCCCGGCGACGTTCCGGAACCGAAGACGAAATCACTCCAGTAGCCCTGACGGCGGAGAACCAGAAGGCCGAGGGCGAGGAAGACGATCTGCACGGTCAGCAGCCGGGTCAGGAAGACCAGCGTTTCGACCGGCGCCGAGTGGGCCTCGAACGTGACGTGCATGCCGTGGAACTGGCGCAGGAACATGATGCCCAGCACGGTCACGATCGGCACGACGATCATCAGCGTCGGCCCGGATTCTTTCGCGGTGCCGTGGTGCAGCATGGAGTTGAACGCGGTGATCGCGGCGACGACGGTATAGATGATCGCGGCGAAGCCGAAGAAGGTGGACCCGATCAGCGCGATGCCGGCGACGACGACGGTATGGCTCATGGCCGCCGGTGCGGCGAAACCCACGGCGACCATGGCGAGGGCGAAGGCTGGCAGAAGCTGCGCGAAGGAGTTGTTGGCCGTCACGTCGAACACGCCGCCCTTGGCCAGCACGCGGCCGAGGAAATCGCCGATGTAGCTCAGGGCCTGCAAACCGATCAGCAGGAAGGCGAGGAGGGCAAGCGGAAAGAGGTATTCCACGATGCTCCAGAGCTGCGGGACGAAGGCGAGACCGGCCACGAACAGGCCATTGACCGACATCGCCAGTGCCAGCGGCATGGCGAGGATGCTGGTTTCGGCGTTCGAGTTGCGCAGGACCTCGAAGGCTTCGGTGCGTCGGAAGCTCGAAAAGGCGCGCAGGTTCCAGATCAGGTATTTCAGGTTCAGGACGACGAAGACGGCGATGCCAAGCCAGGCGACGATGATGGCGGCCTGCTGCACCGCGCCGCCCGTGGTGAAGGCGGCCCAGATGTGCTCGAACGTCGGCACCGGAACGCCCGGATGCGGCACCCAGAAGAACAGGTACATGAAGAAGGACACCGCCATGCCGCCGGCGCCGAGCGAGGCGAGGAAATAGACCGGCGAATAGGTGTCAGCGGGGCGTGTGGGGGTGGACATGGGGCCCTCCATAAATTCACGTTATGGAATATGTTTGCCGCAGGACCGCTGGCAATGCAAGTAAATTTGAACCGTTCAGTTCAGTTTTGCGCGCGCGTGGCTGAGAGGCGTGCGGCCTTGGCTTGGAGGGATGGCGAGCGGGGACGCCCATCGGTCGCCATATATTGTGGATAATCGCTCGTTTGCGCCCATATGATGCGAAATCCTTGACTTCGCGTCACAGAATGGAAGACTTCCGGCACCCTTGCGACTCGAACGGAATCAGGCCACGTGCGCTTCACCCGCCTCCGCCTCAATGGCTTCAAGAGCTTCGTCGATCCCACCGATCTGGTGATCGCGGACGGGCTGACGGGCGTGGTCGGCCCCAATGGATGTGGCAAGTCGAACCTGCTGGAGGCCCTCCGCTGGGTGATGGGCGAGAGCCGCCCGACTGCGATGCGGGGCGGCGGCATGGAGGACGTGATCTTTGCCGGAGCGTCCACCCGGCCGGCGCGGAACTTCGCCGAGGTCTGCCTGAGCATCGACAACAGCGAGCGGCTGGCGCCCTCGGGCTTCAACGATCAGGACGTGCTGGAGATCGTGCGCCGCATCACCCGCGACGCGGGCTCGGCCTACAAGGCGAATGCGAAAGACGTGCGGGCGCGGGACGTGCAGATGCTGTTTGCCGACGCTTCCACCGGCAGCCAGTCTCCGGCGCTGGTGCGGCAGGGGCAGATCAGCGAGCTGATCAACGCGAAACCGAAGGCGCGCCGCCGCGTGCTGGAGGAGGCGGCCGGGATCTCCGGCCTCTACCAGCGCCGCCACGAGGCGGAGCTGAAGCTGAACGGCGCCGAGCAGAACCTCTCGCGGGTGGACGACGTGATCGAACAGCTCGCGACCCAACTGGGGCAACTGGCGCGGCAGGCGAAACAGGCCGCGCGGTATCGCAGCATCGGGGCGGATCTGCGCCACGCCGAGGGACTGTTGCTGTACCGCCGGTGGCGGGAAGCGATGGATGCGCTGGAGGCCGCCCAGGGCGAGCTGCGGGAGCGCACGACCGCCGCGGCGCGGGCCGAACGAACGGCGCTGGAAGCGGCGCGGGTGCGGGAGGCGGCTGACGCGGCCCTGCCGCCGCTGCGGGAGGAAGAGACGATCGCCGCCGCGGTCCTGCAACGCCTGCAGGTGGAACTGGGCGCGATCGGCGAGGAAGAAACCCGCGCCCAGGGCGCCATCGCCACGCTGGAGCGCCAGATCGCCCAGATGGGCAAGGACCTGGAGCGGGAAGCGGGGTTGAATCACGACGCCGGGGAGACCATCGCGCGCCTGGATGGCGAACGGTCCGAGCTGGCTGCGGCCAACGACGGCCATACGGAGAAGCTTGCCGCCGCGGTGGAGGCCGCGCGCATCGCCGCGTCCAACCTGCAGGGCCGGGAGACCGAGCTTGCGCAGCGCACCGAGGACGTCGCCCGCTTGTCGGCGCGGCACCAGTCCGCCGAACGCATGGAGAGCGACGCCGCGAAGGCACTGGTCCGCCACGAGGAGGAAGCGCGCAAGGCCGCCGCGACGGCGGCGCAGGCGCGCGGGGTTCTGGCCACGTCCGCCGAGGCTGCGGCGACGGCAGAGGCCGATCGGGGGAAGGCTGCTGCCGCCGCCGAGGCCGCCGAGACGGCCTTGGCCGACGCCGACGCGGCCCGGGCCGAATGCGCGGGCCGGGAAGCCGACGCGCGGGCGCAACGCTCCGCCGCGGAGGGCGAGGCGCAGGCGCTGCGTGCGGAGGTCGCCGCGCTGGCCCGGCTGGTGGAGCGCGACACTGGCGGCGGCGATCAGGTGATCGACCACCTGCGGGTGGATGCAGGCTACGAAAAGGCGCTCGGCGCCGCGTTGGCCGACGATCTGAAGGCGCCGGAGGTAGGGCAGGAGGCTGCGTCCGGCTGGGCGATGCTGGCGCCTTACGACGCGCCGCAGCCTTTACCTGCGGGTGCGGAGCCGCTCGCCGCCCGTATGGACGTGCCGGGCGTGCTCGGCCGCCGGATGGCGCAGGTGGGCGTGGTCGATCCGGCGGACGGCCCGCGCCTTCAGGCGGCCCTGAAGCCCGGCCAGCGCCTGGTGAGCCATGCGGGCGATCTCTGGCGGTGGGACGGCTTTCGTGTGAGCGCCGAGGACGCACCCTCCGCCGCCGCGCTCCGCCTGCAACAGCTTAACCGCCTGGTGGAACTCAAGCGCGATCTGGAGGAGGTGGCGGCGCGGGCCGAGGGGGCCGGGCAGGCGCATGACCTCCTGCACCAGCGCCTGAAGGATCTGACCGAGGCCGACCGCCGCGCCCGCGAGGCGCGCAAAAAGGCGGACACCGCGCTCGCGGAGTCCTCGCGCGCCCTGTCCCGGGCCGAAAACGACCGCGCGATGGCCGAGACCCGGCTGGAGGCGGCAGACCTCGCCGTCACCCGCCACGAGGAGGAAGCCGCAGCGGCCCGCCTCCGGGTGGAGGAGGCGCGTGCGGCCCGGGCGGAACTGCCGGATCTGGATGCCGCGCGCACGGAGATCGATGCGGCGCAGGCGGAAGTGGAGGGCTCCCGTCGCGACATGATGGCCGCGCGCGCCGCCCAGGACGAGCTGCGCCGTTTGGGCGAGGCGCGGGATCGCCGGATCAAGGAGATTGGGCGCGAGATCGACCGCTGGCAACAGCGTCTCGACACCGCCGAGGCCCGCACCCGCGATCTGGAAACGCGCAAGACCGCCGCCGAAGCCGACCTGGAAACCGCCCTCGCGGTGCCGGCGGAGATCGGCGCGCGCCGCGAGAAACTCAGCGAGGGCTTGCAGGCCGCCGAGACGCGCCGAAAGGCGGCCGCCGATGCCCTTGCGCGCGGCGAGACCGCGTTCCGGGAGGCCGAACGGGCCGAACGGGAAGCTGAGAAGGCCGCCAGTCACGCCCGGGAAAGCCGCGCCGCCGCCCAGGCCCGCGTCGAGGCCGCGCAGGAGACCCGGGACGTCGCGGCCAGTTGGGTGCGCGAGGAGTTGGAGACGACGCCGGAGGCCCTGCTCGAAAAACTCGACACCGACCCGGAGAAGATGCCGACCACCGAGGCCATCGAAGCCGACATCGCCCGCCTGCGCCGCGCCCGAGACGCACTGGGGGCGGTCAACCTGCGCGCCGACGAAGACGCGAAGGAGGTTTCGGCGGAGCATTCGGCGCTGGTGGAGGAGAAACAGGACCTCGAAGAGGCCATCCGAACCCTGCGCACTGGCATTGCCGGCCTCAACCGCGAGGGCCGTGAACGCCTGCTGACCGCCTTTGAAGATGTGAACAGCAATTTCCGCCTGCTTTTCACCCACCTCTTTGGCGGTGGCGAGGCCAAGCTGCAACTTGTCGAGAGCGACGACCCGCTGGAGGCGGGGCTGGAGATCATGTGCATGCCGCCGGGCAAGAAACTCTCCACCCTCTCCCTGCTCTCGGGCGGTGAACAGACGCTCACGGCTCTGGCGCTGATTTTCGCCGTCTTCCTTGCCAACCCCGCCCCGATCTGCGTGTTGGATGAGGTCGATGCGCCGCTGGACGACGCGAACGTCACCCGCTTCTGCGACCTGCTGGACGAGATGGTAAAGCGCGCGGACACCCGCTTCCTGATCATCACCCACCACGCCGTCACCATGAGCCGCATGGACCGGCTTTTCGGCGTGACGATGCAGGAACAGGGCGTCAGCCAACTCGTGTCTGTCGACCTCAAGAAAGCCGAAGCGCTGGTCGCCTGACCCTGCGGTGGCACGAGTTTGCCGATGGTGGGATCTGGGTATTTGGACCAACAAGAAGGGTGAGGCGCGCCCTGGTCTTCTTGTTGGTAAAAATACCCAAAGCCGAAGGCAGCGCCCGGAACGGGCGCTTCCGGCTCAGAGGGCGGCCAAGAGCTCTGCCGTTGGCCAGGCGTCTGCCGGCAGGCCCAGGCGCTGTTGTTCGATCTGGACCGCGGCGCGCGTTCGGGCGCCGAGGATGCCGTCGACACCGCCGACGTCGTGGCCCCGTGCCTTGAGCTTGGTTTGCAAGGCCTCGATCTGGGGACCGTCCAGCGCCGGCGCCGGATCGCCGGGGGCGAAGACGGGCGCGCCTTCCAGCCGCGTCGCGAAGTACGCCGCGGTAAGGACGTAGACGAAGCTCTGGTTCCATTCGAAATAGACGTGGAAGTTCGGGTAGGCGAGGAAGGCAGGGCCGTTTCGGCCCTGGGGCAGGAGGAGCGCGGCGGGCAGGTCCGGCGCGGTGAAGCTGCCGCCGCGCGCAGTCACGCCGAGCGCGTCCCACTCTGCGATGCTCTTTTCGTGCTCAAGCCCCGTCTGGGTCCAATCCAGGGTATCTGGCACCACGACCTCCTGCAGCCACGGTTCGTTCGGGCGCCAACCGAGCGCCTGAAGCATCTTTCCCCCCGACATCAGCGCGTCGGCCACCGACGTCTTGAGCAGGACGTGGCCGTCGCCGTCTCCGTCCACCCCGTTTTCGAGGATATCCTTGGGAAGCATCTGCACCATGCCGATTTCTCCCGCCCAGGCGCCAGTGGTGGTGGCGGGGTCGAAGTCTCCCTGTTCGTAGAGTGTCAGTGCCGCCATCACCTGTGGTTGGAACAGCTCCGGGCGGCGGCAGTCGTGGCTCATGGTCACGAGGGCGTCGAGCGTGTTGAAGTCGCCTTGAATGGCGCCGTAGTCCGTCTCCAGCGCCCAGAAGGCCAGAAGCACGCCGGGGCTGATGCCGTAGGTTGCCTGAACCCGGTCGAATAGGTCCCGGTGGCGGGTCAGGTTCGTCTGACCCTTCTCGATCCGGTTCTTGCTGATCACCTTGCGTGCGAAATCCGTGAAGGGCAGCTGGAAGATTCCCTGTCGCTGGTCGGCCTTCAGCGCTCCTTGGCTCTGCTTGGCGCTCGCGAAAAATCTATCCACGGTCGCAGGGTCATGCCCGGCCGCGACGGCTTCCGCCGCCATCGCCTGTTTGAAGTCAGCGAAGCTTCCGCCGCAGGGAACATCGGCGAGGGCGGGGGCGGCGGCAAGCAGAAGCGGTGCGAGGGTCTTCGTGGGGGTCATTGCGGTCTCCCGGAATTGTGCGCCACGCACCGCGCGGGGCGCGGGCGGGCAAGCGTCTTCGGATGATGAAGTGTTGGAAATATCGTGCCTACAGCGCCTTGCGGGCCCGGAGCGCCGCGGTGATCGTGCCGTCGTCCAGGTAGTCCAGCTCGCCGCCGATCGGCACGCCCTGGGCGAGGGAGGTCACGGCGATCCCGAGCGGCTCCAGTTGTTCGGCGATGTAGTGGGCCGTCGTCTGGCCGTCGATGGTGGCGTTGAGGGCGAGGATGACCTCGGTGATTGCCTCGTCGCGGACCCGGGCCACCAGACGCGGAATTCGCAATTCCTCCGGGCCCACGGCATCGAGCGCCGACAAGGTGCCGCCAAGCACATGGTAGCGGCCGCGAAAGACGCCGGCGCGCTCCATGGCCCAGAGGTCCGCGACGTCCTCGACCACGCAGATCTCTCCGGTGGCGCGCTTTTCGGAGGCGCAGATCTCGCAGAGTTCCGAGGTGCCCACGTTGCCGCAATTCACGCATTCCCGCGCGGTTGCCGCCACCGTCTGCATGGCGTCTGCAAGGGGGATTAGGAGCAGGGAGCGCTTCTTGATGAGTTGCAGCACCGCGCGCCGTGCCGACCGCGGGCCGAGGCCCGGCAGGCGGGCCATCAGGTCGATCAGGTCCTCGATGTCGCGCGGGCCCTGGGTCACGTTACAGGCCGGGGATGTTCATGCCCGCGGGCAGGCCCATGTCGGCGGTCAGTTTTTCCATCTCCTGCTTGGACTTCTCCTGTGCCTTGCTCTGGGCATCCTTGATCGCGGCCAGGATGAGGTCTTCGACGACTTCCTTTTCGTCGGGGTTGAAGATGGACGGGTCGATGTCGAGCCCGGTCAGCTCGCCCTTGGCGGTGCAGCGGGCCTTGACCAGCCCGGCGCCGCTTTCGCCGACGACCACGGTGTTTTCCAGTTCGGACTGGAGCGTGGCCATCTTCGTCTGCATTTCCTGAGCGGCTTTCATCATCTTGGCCATGTCGCCAAGGCCGCCGAGTCCCTTCAGCATGTCGCTTCCTTTCGATCCTGTGTTCAGGTGACCACTCCGTCGCGGTCGTCGTGGACCATATGGCGTGTGCGGCGTCCGGCGGCAACGGTTTGCCGCGCCGATGGGCAGGGTCGCGCCGTGACGGTGGGCGGTGTGCCCGTGTTATTCATCCTCGAACGGGTCCCATTCGTCCTCGACCTCCGGCAGGGCCTCCACTGCGGCTTCGGCGGCAATCTGGTCGGGGGTGCGGATCTCCGTGATCTTCGCGCCCGGGAAGGTGGCGAGCACTGCCTGGACCATGGGATGCGCCAGCGCCGTTTCCTCCAGCGCGCGGCGCTCGCTGTCCCGTGCCTCCGCGAGGGTGGGGCCGCCGCCGGAGCCCACGACGCTCACGGCCCAGCGGCTGCCGGTCCAGAGTTGCAGGCGCTGGCCAAGCCGTTGGGCGAGGTCGGGGGCGGCGTCCGGCGTGGGTTCGAACTCGACCCGGCCGGGGCTGTACCGCGCGAGCTTCAGCGTGGTTTCGACCTCGATCAGCAGGGTCACGTCGCGGTTGGAGCGGATCAGTTCGATCACGTGGTCGAAGGTGGCGAAGCGGGCGAGGGCTTCCTCCGGCGCGGCTTTCAGCGCTGCGACGGGGCCTGCGCCGGGGGGCGTGCCACGGGGGGCCGAGGGCGGGGGCGCGTATCCGCCGGGCGCAGCGGGCGGGGCCGGGCGGCCGCCTCCGCCGGAGCCATCGGGCGGGGTGGGGGGCGCGTCCTTCAGCTTGCGGACCAGTTCGCCGGGTGTGGGCAGGTCGGCCACGTGGGTCAGCCGGATGATCGCCATTTCAGCGGCCATCATCCCGTTGGGGGCTTGGGCGACCTCCTCCAGAGCCTTGAGGAGCATCTGCCACATCCGCGCAAGGATCGGCATCGACAGGGCTTCCGCCATTGCGCGGCCCCGGTCCCGCTCGTCGGGGGGGACGGTGGGGTCGTCGGCGGCCTCCGGCGTGATCTTGGTGACGGAGACCCAGTGGCAGACCTCCGCCAGGTCGCGCAACACGGCCACCGGGTCCGCGCCGTCGGCATATTGCGCGGAGAGTTCGGTCAGCGCGCCCGCGGCGTCGCCCTTCAGGATCATGTCGAAGAGATCGAGGATGCGGCCCCGGTCGGCGAGGCCCAGCATCGCGCGCACGGTCTCGGCGTCCGTCTCGCCCTCGCCCTGGCTCAGCGCCTGATCGAGCAGGGAGGTCGCGTCCCGTGCCGAGCCTTCGGAGGCGCGCACCAGCAGCGCCAGGGCGTCGTCGGTGATCTGGCCGCTCTCGGCGTCCGCGATCCGCCGCAGCATCGTCACCATGTCTTCCGGTTCGATCCGGCGCAGGTCGAACCGCTGGCATCGGCTCAAGACGGTAACCGGCACTTTGCGGATCTCGGTCGTGGCAAAGATGAATTTCACATGCGCGGGCGGTTCCTCCAGCGTCTTCAGCAGCGCATTGAAGGCGCTGGTGGAGAGCATGTGGACCTCGTCGATGATGTAGACCTTGTAGCGGGCGGAGGTGGGGGCGTAGGCCACGGAGTCCAGCACCTGGGTCCGGATGTCGCCCACGCCGGTGTTGGAGGCCGCGTCCATCTCCAGCACGTCCACGTGCCGGCCCTCGGCGATGGCGCGGCAATGCTCACAGACGCCGCAGGGCTCCGTCGTGGGCCCCCCGGTGCCGTCCGGGCCGATGCAGTTCATCCCCTTGGCGATGATGCGCGCGGTGGAGGTCTTTCCGGTTCCCCGGATGCCGGTCATGATGAAGGCCTGCGCGATCCGGTCGGCGGCGAAGGCGTTCTTCAGGGTGCGGACCATGGCCGCCTGGCCCACCAGGTCGGCAAAGGTCTGGGGCCGGTACTTTCGCGCCAGAACCTGATAGCCGCTCTCGCCGGTGTCGCTCATCTCGCCTCGCGTGTGATTTCGGCCAAAGGTAAAGCCTGGCTCACGGATGGTCCATCCGATTCAGAGCGCCCAGAGCAGCCAGCCGACCAGAAGCGCGCCGGCCATCATGACGGCCGTGATGACGCGAAAAACGACCAGTGGTTGTGGCTTGGCCGCAAAAGAGTGCAGGCGGCGGTTCGTCCGGATGGCCTGTCGCAGCGCGGCCGTGCTGAGGATGATCGAGACCGCGATGAAGACGCTCGCGACGCTCTTGGCGATCCACGTGGGCTCGGTTGGTGCGAAGACCGCCTTCAACCCTACGGCGAGCGCGATGGCGGCCATGGAGGTATGCAACCAGGCAGCGAAGGTCCGCTCGTTGGCGAGAACGGTGCGGTCCTCGGCCCACTCCGTCCGTTCCTCGGCAAGCTCTGTCTTGTCGGTCATGGTCCGTCATAGCACGTGCGCCCAAATATGGAATGCCCGAGCGGTTGCGGAGGGGCGGCGGCGCGCCCCTCCGCCGCCGTCAGTCGCCCCGCTTGTGACGCCCCCGGGCCTTGCCCTGCCGCACCAAGCGCCCGAAGCTCCGGTCGCGGGCGTGCGCTTCGGCCAGGGTTTCGGCGTTTCGGGCGTCTTCGCGGCGCAGCTTGCGCCAGCGGGCCAGCCTGTCCGGGTCCAGTCGGCCGGCGGCGATCTCCGCGCGGATGGCGCAGCCGGGCTCCGTCTCGTGGCGACAATCGGTGAAGCGGCACCGTGCGGCGAGGTCGGACAGGTCGGCGAAAACGGTCTCGATCCCGTCGGCCGCGCCGGTGAGCCCGAGTTCCCGCATTCCGGGTGTGTCGACCAGCCAGCCGCCGCCGGTGGTCCGGTGCAGGGCGCGGGCGGTTGTGGTGTGCCGGCCGCGGGAATCGTCCTCCCGGATGCCGCGTGTGCCGTCTTGGCGGCCGGTCAGGGCGTTGGAGAGCGTGGTCTTGCCCACGCCGGACGATCCCACCAGCGCGAGGGTTTGCCCCCGGTCGGCCCGGGAGGCGAGCCGCGCGACCTGTGCCGGGTCCCGCGCGTCGAGCGTGAGGGCGACGACGAGGGGAGAGATCGCTTCGGCCCGGCGGCGGTAGTTTGCTGCGTCGTCCGCCTCGTCCGCGCGGGTCAGGACGACGAGCGGAAGGCAACCGGATGCATCGGCCAGCGCCAGGTAGCGCTCCAGCCGCGCCACGTTGAAGTCGTGGTTGCAGGCGGAGACGATGCCCAGCGTGTCGACGTTGGCCGCGATGGCCTGGGGCGTCGCCGGAGCGCCGGCCGCGCGGCGCTGGAGCAGGGTCCTGCGCTCCAGCACCTCCAGACTGCGCAATGTCGCCGGATCGTGGAGCACCCAGTCGCCGACGGCGACGGTGCCGGTGCTGCGTTTGCCGGGAAGGGTGAGCGCGACTGTGCCATTTGGGGTGAGCGCCTCGATCCGGTCGCGCGCGACGGCGCAGACGCGGGCAGGCGCCCCCGGTTTCCCCTTGGCTTGGGACGCGAAGTGAGCCGACCATCCGAGGTCGGCGAGAGAAAAATGTGTCAATGGTTTGATCCCTGAACACGTCGAGAGACACGGCCCGCAGGCCGCGATTCGGACGGACGGGTATCAGGCGGCTGTCAGAGCGCCCGTACCCGGAGGATCGTCACAAGCTCTGTCATGATGCCTCCGTTCAGGGGGTGGGTGAGAGGCTGGACAACGACCCAAGCGGGGCTCGTTACGGCTGCTTCCTTCCGGACCTGACCGGGTTGGCGAGGCGCCTGCCCGCGCCAACCTCTCGATGCCTCAATTAAGCGATCGGCGGGCGGGTTTCAAGGCGGCGTATTCGGGGCGCGTGATGCTGTATCGGTGCGATCTGCTGCGTCGGTCGCGCACGGCGCGGGGCGTTAACCCTGCGGCCAGCTTGTCCCACCCACGACTACAAAGCTCCCGAAGGGCGCCACAAACCGGCCCATTTCCGTTTCTATGGTGAGGTCAGAGTAAAGATGGAGAGGCGCAGTGGCCACCGAACGTAAGAGTTTTCCCAAACTTGCAGCCCCCGCCGGTGACACCGGACTGACGCGGAACCGTGCGCGCATGGCCGCGATCCCGATGATCGCGCTGGGTGCGGCATGCTGTGCCTCGATCGAGATCGTCAAATCGACTGCGCCCGATCTCGCGACGCTGCCCGGGCTGGCCGGTTCCGTGCTCGCCCTCGGCGGGCTGCTGCTCCTGTTCAAGAGCCAGCTGGCCGAGAAACGGGCGACGGCCGCCGCGAAGCGACGCTACCAGAGAATCGCGCCGTACCTGCCGGAGATGACCGACGGATCGGGCAGCGCGAAGGCTCTCGCCGCCGCATTGGCTCCGGTGGAGAAAGCCATCGAGCCGGCCGTGCGCCTGACCGTGGTGAGCGCGGAGGCCGTCGCGCGTGCACCGCGCCGGCAGAAGAACGGCGCCGGTGCCTCCGTCACCCTGTTCCAGCACGATCCCGCCAGCGACGACCATCGTGGCGCCTCGACCCCGATCTTCGCGGCGATGCGACTTGGCGGCAACTGGGCGGAGGGGCTGAAGCTCTCGCCGAAAGCCATGGCGCGCTTCGAATCCGATCCTTTCGTGCAAAGGCTGGCACGGATCGGTTGACGCGTTCGGGGCGCTCCCGGCATCCTCTGAGGTTGAAATGCGAGCGGTCGACCCGGCGGGGTCGGCCGCCTTGCGTCGTCCTGGGCGGCGGGACGGGTCAGGAGGCGAAGGATGCCGTCACGACGAGGCCCGCCGGTTTCCAATCGAAGTCTACGGTCCCGCCCGACGCGGCCACGATATCCCGAACGATAGCGGACCCGCTCTGACTCTGCGGAGCGGTCACGGTCGGCCCGCCGTGCTCCTGCCAATGCAGGTCGATTGCGTCCCCGTGCTCGCTCGGCCGCACGGTCGAGGTGAAGACCACCTTGCCGTCCGGACAGCGCAGCGCACCGTGCTTCACGGCATTTGCGGCGAGTTCGTGCAGCAGAAGGGTGATCGGCGCGATCAGGGCAGGGGGCACGTCGAAGCGCTCGCCCCGGAGATCGAATTGCGCGACGCCCCGCGGGGCATAGGCGCCGATGAGCTTGCCGGCCAGCGCGTCGATGCCGAACACGTCCTGCCTCGGCCGCTCGATCGTGTCGAAATGCGCCTTGCCGAGCGCGTCGAGCCGCCCGATCAGGATGCGGGTGAGGTCGGAGGAGGTGTGCTCTTCCTGGACCGTCTTGCGGATGATCGCCGACATCACGTTGACGATGTTGCGGAGCCTGTGGAGCAGCTCCCGGTCCGCCAGGGCGCGGGCCTGCTGCTCGATGTCGTTCCGGAGGGACACGTCAAGCTGTGAACCGAAATAGTAGAGCAGCTCCCCCTCGGCATCCAGAATCGGTCCAAGCTGCAGCGCGTTGACGAAACTGCTTCCGTCCTTGCGGTAGTTCACGATCTCGACGGTCCCGACGGTCTGCTCGCGAATGATCTGGCGGATCGCGTCGATGCTCTCCCGCGTCGTTTCCTCGCCTTGGAGAAACCGGCAATTCCGCCCGATCACGTCCTCCGGCGCGTATCCAGTCAGTTCCGCGAAAGCGGGGTTGGCGAAGACGATCGGATTGTCCGGCTGGCGGGGGTCTGTGATGCACATGGGCAGGCGGGCATGACGGATGGCCTCCAGCATCGCGCCTTCGGTATCGAGCGTCCCTTCGGACCAGGGCATGCCAAAGTTCAACGTCTCATTCCCGCTTCGGACCATTTTTCGTGTCTTGAAGGTGTTTGCCCGCCATGCGCCAGATGACGCGGGCAAGACATTAGCGGCAATATTACCTTACGGCAACTGGCGGCGAGACCGATCAGAAACGCACTTTCACGCCGGGCAGGTTGAGCGTGTTGATGAGGTCGCGCAGTTCCTGGCGGGCGGCGATGTTGGACAGGTTCAGCCGGTCGCCGCCGACGTCGCGCAGGTCCAGCAGGGTCAGGCCGCGCGGGAACAGCTCGCGGAAGATGACGCGTTCCGAGAAGCCCGGGGCGACGCGGAAGCCGATGCGCCGGGAAAGCTTGCTGAGCGCATCGCCGACCTTGCGCTTGTTGTGCATCTGCTGGGAGCCGAGGCGGTTTCGGGTGACGATCCAGTCAATGGGCCTGAGGCCGGCCTGCGCCCGGGCCTGCCGCGCCGCCCAGACCATCTCCGAATAGACCGAGGGGCCGAGGATCGCACCGTCCTGCGGGCGGGTGCGGGCGAGCAGGTCGAAGTCCACGAAACTGTCGTTCAGGGGCGTGATCAGCGTGTCGGCCATCGAATGCGCCATCTGGCTGAGACGAGTGTGCGAGCCGGGGCAGTCGATCAGGATGAAGTCGTTGTCCGCCTCGAGCGACTGCACGGCCAGCGACAGGCGATGGTCGTTCAGGTTGACGCCCGGCGGCACATCTTCGGAGACGATTTCGGGCAGGTTGATGTACTCGGGGGTCGCGAGCGTGTGCCCGCCCGCTTCGCAGAACGCGCGGCGGTTTTCCACGTAGCGCCCAAGGCTTTGCTGGCGCAGGTCAAGGTCGAGGGTGCCGACGCTGTGCCCCATCCGCACGAGGGCGGTGGCCACGTGCATGGACGTGGTGGACTTGCCTGACCCGCCCTTCTCGTTTCCGACGACGATGATATGCGCCAAGGCTGCGCTCTCCGGTTGCTGACGTTGCCCGGCCGTGGGCTGCGGCGATGGTGGCAGTACTGCCACATGGGGGAAAGGAAAAGGGCAAATGTTGTGTCTCTGCCCTGCGCCCCGGGAACCCGTGGGGCATCGGTCACATGAACCAGCGCAGCAGTGCCTCGACCAGCACCAAGGGCGGCAGGGCGGTGATGGAAAGAGCGCAGGCGAGCCAGAGCGCGCTGCGGAACGTGGGGCGGGGCGGTGCGGCACTGACGCCAAGGACGCGAAACGGTTTTTGTGTCATACTAGCTAGCATTAACCGTGCCTTATGTTTCAGCGGCGTTAATGGTGCCATGAAACTCGACTGGATCGAAACCGAGTCGCTGAGGTTGCCGCAGGGGCTTTCCGCCTTGCCGATGCAACAGCACGAGATCTATGGACAGGCGTGCGAAGCGACAGGGTGCAGGGTGCGCCGCTTTGCGCTGTCCGCCGGGCCAAGCGGCCCGGTGCGGGCCTCGGCACAGGTTCTGGTTCGGCGCTGGCCACTGCTGGGTCAGGCCGCGTTGCTTTCCCGCGGGCCGGTGTGGGAGGCGGAGGTGCCGCTCGAGGAACGGCGGGCGGCGCTCAACGCGCTGCTCGAGCGGCTGCGGCAGGAGCACCGCGCCGTGGCGGTGACGCCCGAGATCGACGCCTGTGGCGATCCTCTGGCCGAGAGCGGCTGGCTGGAGGCCGTGACGCCCTGTACCCTTGCGAGCTTGCGCGTCGACGCGTCGGAGGACGAATTGCGTGCGCGGATGAGCGGAAAGTGGCGGAATCGCCTCAAGCGTGCCGAACAGGCGGAGCTGGAAGGGTTGGAGATCCGCGACGCGCCGATGCCGCCGAAACAGGACCATTGGCTGCTGCGCAAGGAAGTGATCCAGTCCCGCGCCCGCGGCTACCGCTCTGTCCCGCCGGAGTTCACGCGGGCCTGGGTTGCCGCCGGTGGACCCGGTTCGGCCCGGCTTTTCACAGCGTGGAAGGGCGGGTTGCCGGCGGCCGCGATGCTGTTTCTGGTCCACAGTCCGGGCGCCAGCTATCACGTCGGCTGGACGGGGCCGGCGGGGCGGGAGACGGCGGCACACAACCTGCTGTTGTGGCGGGCGATGCTGTGGCTGCGGGACCGTGGCGTGAAGCAGCTCGATCTGGACGTGCTCGACACGGCGGCCGCGCCGGGGCTGGTGCGGTTCAAGCTTGGCAGCGGCGCGCGGGCGCTGTCCTTGGGAGCCACGCGCCTGATGGCGCCGGGGAGCCGGTTCTTCGCCGCGCCGGCGGCGTGAGGCGCGAGCTGCCGCAGATGATTCCCATATCGGGTGTAAGGCGGAAAACGTGGTAGGTGCCGGGGCGCGGGCCGGTCAGTCCAGGCCCGGCTCGTCCAGCATATGTCGGCCCGCGCGGCTTTCGACCTCGATCACCCACAGGTCGGGGTCGGATTTGCGCTGGCGGGCGATCGCGGCGTCGACCTCGTTTTCCGGGCCGTCGGCCAGAACGTCCCACGGGCGGGAGCCGTCCATCGCCATGACGCGCTGGAAGAGGCGCGCCGTGCCGTCGAGGGGATTCAGCTTGACGAGAATCGCGCCGGCGGTGTCGTCGCCGTGCGCGAGGACGTAGGCCGGGATGGTCTCGATCTGCAGGCGCATCAGGTACGCCTGCACCCACAGGCCCGAGGCAAGTCGGCTCACCCGTTGCCGTCCCGGAAATCCAGACCCATTTCGGAGTAGCGTTCGGCCTCTTCCAGCCAGTTCGGGCGCACCTTGACCTGCAGGAAGAGGTGGACCTTGCGGCCGAGGAATTCTTCGAGTTCGGCGCGGGCGGCCTGGGAGATGGCCTTGATCGTCTCGCCGCCCTTCCCGAGCAAGATGCCCTTGTGACCGTCGCGGGCGACGTAGATCATCTGGTCGACCCGGACCGAGCCGTCCTTGCGTTCCTGCCAGCTCTCGGTTTCGACGGTGAGCTGGTAGGGCAGTTCCTGGTGCAGGCGGAGGGTCAGTTTCTCGCGGGTCATCTCCGCGGCGATCATCCGCATCGGCAGGTCGGACAGCTGGTCCTCCGGGTAGAGCCAGGGACCTTCGGGAAGGGCGCCGGCCAGCCACTTGCGCAGGTCGTCCACGCCGTAGCCTTTGTCGGCGGAGATCATGAAGGTCTCGGAGAAGGGGAAGGTCTCGTTCATCGCCTGCGTCAGTGCGAGCAGGGTTTCCGATTTCACCCGGTCGATCTTGTTGATGGCGAGCGCCACGGTCTGACCGCTCCCGCGTTCCCGAAGGGTGTCGAGGATCGCCCGGACGCCGTCGGTCAGCCCGCGATGGGCCTCGATCAGCAGGACCACGACGTCGGCATCCGCCGCACCGCTCCAGGCAGCCGCGACCATAGCCCGGTCCAGGCGGCGGCGGGGCCGGAAAAGGCCGGGCGTGTCGACAAAGACGATCTGGCTTTCGCCTTCGAGCGCAACGCCGCGGATGCGCGCGCGGGTGGTCTGCACCTTGTGGGTCACGATGGAGACCTTGGCGCCCACCATGGCATTCAGCAGGGTGGACTTGCCCGCGTTGGGCTCTCCGATCAGCGCGACGAATCCGCAGCGTGTGGTCATGGTGTCAAACCTCCGGTTCAGGGCCGGGGATGTACGCTATCCCGCGCCGGGGCGCCAGTGGCAGGCCGGCGGGGCCGCGTGAATTCGCCGGGGCGCGCGCCGCCTGCGCCGGTCGGTGTGGCCGGTGGTGGGCCATTGGGTATTTGGGCCAACAAGAAGGGGCTGGGGCGCGCCTACAACGCAGGGCGGTGCCTGTGGCGGGCGCGGGAGGTCGCGCTCAGCCGTCCAGGCGGGCGAGGAGGGCGGCGGCGGCGGCCTGTTCGGCCTGGCGCTTTGATCCGGCTGTGGCGGTTTCGGTTTCGCCGTTCGCAAGCGTGGCGGCGATGGTGAAGGCCGGTGCATGGTCCGGGCCGCTGCGGGCGGTTTCGACGTAGGCCGGGGGGGCCATGCCGCGCGCCTGCGCCCACTCCTGCAGCGCCGTCTTGGCGTCGCGCGCGTGGTTTTCGGCGGCCTCGATCCGGGTGCCCCAAAGGCGCAGGATGATGGACTTCGCGGTGTCCAGACCGGCGTCGAGGTAGATCGCGGCGATGACGGCCTCCATCGCGTCGCCGAGCAGGGCGTTCTTGCGGCGGCCGCCGGACATCATCTCGGAGCGGCCGAGCTTCAGAGCCGCGCCGAGGTCGATCTGGCGGGCCACGTCGGCGCAGGTCTCCTTGCGGACGAGGGCGTTGTAACGGGGGGCGAGCTGCCCTTCGTCGGCCAGCCTGTCATGACGGAAGAGCGCTTCGGCAATCACCAGGTTCAGCACCCGGTCGCCGAGGAATTCCAGCCGTTGGTTGGAGGGGCGGGTTTCGGAGGCGAGCGAGGGATGGGTGAGGGCGCGCACCAGCACCTCCGGGCGGGTGAACCGGTGGCCCAGGCGCGACTCGAAGGCTTTCAATTCGGCCGAGAGTCTCATTCGATCTTCTTGAACAGCCGATCCGGGCGCCAGGTCCAGACGAAGAACAGCGAACGTCCGGCGGAGGAGAACATGATCCGGTCGGCGCGGCCGATCAGGTTCTCGGCCGGGACCATGCCGACGCCGCGCGCGATCTGGTTGACGCGGCTGTCGGTGGAGTTGTCCCGGTTGTCGCCCATGAAGAAGTAATGGCCCTCGGGCACGGTGAAGACCGGCGTGTTGTCGTTGGGGCCGAGGCCGATGTCGAGGATCGAGTGGCTGACGCCGTTGGGCAGGGTCTCGATGAAGCGTTCTTTCTCGCAGATCCCGCCCTGGCCGACGGGGCCGTTGGAGCAGCGCGGCATGAGCTGCTGCGGCCCCTGGGGCGCCATGTCTTCCACGAAGACGCCGGCGGGCTCCATCTCGACCGGTTCGCCGTTGATGTGCAGGACGCCGTCCTTCATCTGGATGCGGTCGCCGGGCAGGCCGATCAGGCGCTTGATGAAGTCGGTGCCATTGACGGGGTGGCGGAAGACCACCACGTCGCCCCGCTCGGGGTCGGAGCCTAGGAGGCGCCCGTCGATCGGGCAGAGGCCGAAGGGACAGGAATACTGGGAGTAGCCGTAGGCCATTTTATTGACGAAGAGGAAATCGCCGATCAGCAGCGTGTCCTTCATCGAGCCGGAGGGAATCCAGAACGGCTGAAAGAAGAGCGTGCGAAAGACGCCGGCGATCAGGAGCGCCCAGAAGATCGTCTTGATGGTTTCCCAGATGCCTTCGACCGCGTCGCTCATGCCCGTTCCTCAAGCCTGTCTCGCCCGTTCCGGCGGGCTTGGCGCTTCATGAGCGGGCCGGCGCGGGGTGTCAAGCGCCCCGCGGTGGCAGCGGGCGGGCCTCGATCACCACGAAGGCCTGCGCCCAGGGGTGGTCGTCCGTGAGCGTGACATGGATGATCGCTTCGTGGCCGGGGGGCGTCATCTCGGCGAGGCGTTCGGCGGCCCAGCCGGTGACATGCATCACGGGCTGGCCGGTGGCGAGATTGCTCACCGCCATGTCCTTCCACGCGATGCCCATGCGCAGGCCGGTGCCGAGCGCCTTGGAACACGCCTCCTTCGCCGCCCACCGTTTGGCGTAGGTGCCGGCGGTGTCGGCGCGGCGTTCCGCCTTGCGCTGCTCGGTCTCGGTGAAGACGCGGTTGCGGAAGCGGTCGCCGAACCTGTCCAGCGTGCCCTGGATACGGTCGATATTCGCGAGGTCGGTGCCGATGCCGAGAATCATGCGTCTTGGTGAGCCAAGCCGGGGCGGGGGTCAACTGGCGCCGGACTGTCCGTCGCGAGGGCAGGGGCGTGGAGCCGGTCGCGGCATGGGCAGGTCGGCCAGCGCACGGGGGGAGAGGTTGCGCAGGGCGGGGTGGTCCAGCGGATCGGGTGGGACCGGGGCATAAGGCGGGCGCCGGGTGGCGAAGGCCTTGAGGCGGGCTGCAATGAACTGTTTCATGGCGGGGATAATATGCCACAATAAGTGGGACACAGATCGAATCCGGCTGATGGGGTATTCAGGATAGCTAAACGATGGATCTGAACCGCGTTCCCCTTGCCGGCCTCCGCGCGGTGGAGGTTGTGGCGCGCCGGGGCTCGCTCGGCGCGGCGGCCGCGGAGCTTGGCGTGACGCCCGGGGCGGTGAGCCAGCAAGTGAGCCGGGTCGAGCGGATTTTTGGCGTGCCCCTGTTCGAGCGGACGCCGGCGGGGATGGTGCCGACCGCGCTCGGGGCGGAGGTGGCGGGGCACCTATCGGCGGGGTTCGCGCGGCTCGCGGCGGCGGTCGGGCGGGGGTTCGACCGGTCGGAGGCGCGGCTGACGATCTCCGCCCCACCGCTCTTCGCGACGCGCTGGCTGGTGTTCCGGCTGGCACGCTTCGGCGCGGAGAACCCGGGCATACAAGTTCGGCTGCAAGCCGAGACGGCGTTCGTCAACCCCGATCAGTCCGACATCGACCTGTGCGTCCGGGTGGGTCGGGGCGGTTGGCCTGGGGTGCGGGCGGAGCGGCTCTTCGCGCACCGCATGTTTCCTGTCTGCGGGGTGCAGAATGCCGCGCGGCTCCAGCGGCCGGCGGATCTGGCGGGGATGCCGGTCATTCGGGACGCCCATGCGATGGTGGATTGGTCGGTCTGGCTGGGGCCGGAGGGGCTGAGCGAGGACATTCTGGCGGAGGGACCGGTGTTTTCCGACGCAGGGCTCTGCATGGACGCGGCGATGACGGGGGCAGGGGTGTTCCTGGCGTGGGACGCGCTGGTGCATGACCAGCTTGAGCGGGGCACGCTGGTGGAGCCCTTTCCCGGCAAGCGGCGCGCGACCGGGCTGGCCTATTGGCTGGTCTCGGGCGCGGAGGGGCTCCGCCGCGCGCCGCAGCGGGCGTTTCGGCGCTGGCTCAAGGCGGAACTGGCGGCGAGCGGACTGGTCGAGTGACGCCGCCGCGCGCCGCGGCCGTTCAATGCGCGGCCTTGGCCATGGCCCGTCTTCCCGAGCGGATGCCGACACCGATCCCGCCCCGGCTCACAACGAGATTGAGGGCGATCACCACGACGAAGAGTATTGGCCACGCGACCAGCGGCGCTTCACCGAGGGTGCGGAGGGTTTCGGTGTCGACCGACAGCCAGACGGCTACGAAGATCAGCGACAGGCCGGTTGCAAGAAGCGTCATGAGCAGCGCGGCCCGCCAGATCGCCCCTTTCGTCGGGGCCTCGCCATAGCGGCGGATGTGGTGCGACCCTTCGAGGGATGCCGCGAGAAGCAGCGGCAGGATCGATGTGCCTGCGTTGCCGAGTTCGACCTGGAAGAACACGTCGGCCGCGATCGAGATCGCGAGCACCAAGGCGGTCAAGCCGATGAAATTGAGGACGAACCTGAAAACACGGACGTGCATCACAGTCATCACTGCCTCCGGTCTGGTCTCTATCGCCGGGATGTTACGCAGACGGCTTGGTGAAAATATGGCGGCTGTCGCGGAAGGCTTGGCTGTGGCCGGTGCGACGGACGCGCCGTCATTCCGCGTCGGGAGGCGCATCGGACAGGAGGGCGTCCAAGCCGTCGAACAGGCTCCAGACATAGCCTGAGACCCCGCCCGCCGCGGCGGACCGGTCCACTTGTGAGGCCTCGATCCCGGCGGCGCGGGCGGCCTCCCAGGCCTGGGCGGGGGCGTCGCGCATCGTGGCCCAGACGTCCTGCCGCGAGGGGATGTCCTCGTAATCGGGCAGTTTTTCGCGGATCATCGCGACGCAGTCGAAGGCGTCCATCGCGCTCTCGCGGGCGGCTTCGGGGTCGCCCTCGGCGGCAAGCGCGGCCTCCAGCCCCGCCATGTCGCGGGCGGTGTCGCAGGCGTCGTTCACCTCCATCGCCAGCGCGCCGGCGATGATCGCAACGCCGAGGACGGGGATCGCCTCGCCGGTCACAGAGGTGATGTTGCGGGCGGTGGCACGCTGCACGCGGCGCGTGACGCCACGCGCGGTTTCCCGGCCGATGCGGGCGGTGGCCTTTCGCTGGGCGGCGCGCGCCGCGTCCCGTTCGGCGCGGCGGGTGGCGGTGGCGGCGGTGCGGCGGGCCACGTCACGTTCGGCCCGCAAGGCAGCCTCCGTGGCTGCGGTCCGGCTGGCGACGGTGCCGATGCCCACCGCCGAGAGTGCACTGCTGGCGAGAGTGTAGACGCTGGTGACGGTGAGCACGGCGACGTTCAGCGCCAGCGAGGCGGCCAGCAGGAGCACCCAGACGAACGGCAGCGCCGCGCGGACGAGGCGGAACGGCGCGAGGAGCAGCGCGAGCGCGGCCCTCACGGTCGCCTGCCGCGCGACGTCATCGGCCTGAAGGGAGGTCGGCGCCGGCGCATCGCTATTCGTCGCCGTCCGCGTAGAGGGCGACAACCTCGTCCTCCAGCACCCCGCCGATCCAATGGAACGAGGTCTTGTCGGCGTCCTTGAACTGGTCGATCGACAGCGCCGGGAACATGAAATACTTCGCCGCGACACGGGCCTTCGTCGCGGCGAAGATCACCCGGTCGATTCCGGCGAACCGCATGGCCGACAGGCACATCTCGCAGGGCTGGAGCGAGGAGAGCAGCGTGCACCCCGACAGGTCCGGCGCGCCGAGCGCGGCGGTGGCGCGGGACATGGCGACGACCTCGGCGTGGCGGGTGACGTCGTGGTCGAGGAAGACCTGGTTGTCGCCCCACGCCAGAACGGCGCCGTCCTTCATCACGGCGGCGGAAATGCCGGCCTTTCCCGGCGCATCGCTTGCCGCGTGGGCCCGGCGGATGCATTCGGCAAGGGTGCTCCGCTCCGCCGGTGTGAGATCGGCCGGCGCCGTGCTCACGCTGGGGCCTCGGCGGTGCGAGCCGCATCCATCAGGCGGCGCATCTCACGAATGGACGCCTCCAGCCCGACGAAAACCGCCTCGCCGATCAGGAAGTGGCCGATGTTGAGCTCGACCACCTCGGGGAAGGCGGCGATGGGCGTGACCGTATCGAACGCCAGCCCGTGGCCGGCGTGGACTTCCAGCCCCAGCGAATGGGCCAGGGCGGCGGCGTCGCGGAGGCGGGCGAGTTCGGCGTCCCGCGCGTCGAAACGGCCCTCGGCATGGGCGTCGCAATAGGCGCCGGTGTGCAGTTCCACCACGGCGGCTCCGATGCGGGCGGCGGCCTCGATCTGGGCCGGATCGGCGGCGATGAAGAGCGAGACGCGGCTGCCGGCCTCCCGCAGCGGCGCGATGAAACGGGCGAGGCGGGCCTCGTCGCCGGCCACCTCCAGCCCGCCCTCGGTTGTGCGCTCCTCGCGGCGCTCCGGCACGACGCAGATCGCGTGGGGGCGGTGGCGGAGGGCGATGGCCTGCATCTCTTCCGTGGCGGCCATCTCCATGTTGAGCGGCAGTGTCAGCTCGCGCGCGAGGGCTTCGATGTCGGCGTCGCGAATGTGGCGGCGGTCCTCCCGCAGGTGCGCGGTGATGCCGTCCGCGCCCGCGGCTTCGGCGAGGCGGGCGGCGCGCAGCGGGTCGGGCACGGCGCCGCCGCGGGCATTGCGCAGGGTGGCCACGTGGTCGATGTTCACGCCCAGCCGCAGGCGCCCGGCGAAGTCTGTCATCTCCGTCCCTCCATGTTGCCCAGCAGACATAGACGGGCCACGCCGACTGGGAAAGACCGGAGGCCAAATTGCGCGCGCCGGTCCCCTCGGCTATGGCGGTGCGACAGACCTGACATCGCCCGCGAGCCCGCCATGACCCGACTGACCCGCCGCCTGTTCACCCTCCTCGCCGTTGCCGCACTTGCGGGATGCGCCGGATCGGGGGAGGTGACCCGCCAGGGGCCGCCGGAGCCGCTGGGGGCTTTCAAGCTCGGCCATATCGTGGTGGTTGCCGACGACGTGAAGCAGGTGCCGCCGTCGCGAGACGTGTCCGCGGACGAATGGGAGGCCGCGATGCGGGACGCCATCGACGCCCGCTTCTCCGGACACACGGGCGACCAGTTCTATCACATCGCCGTGCACGTGCTCGGTTACTCCGTGGCGGTGCCCGGTGTGCCGGTCCTGCTGGCGCCGAAATCCGCGATGATCATCGACGTCACAATCTGGGACGACGAGGCGGGCGGCAAGATCAATGCCGAGCCGAAGCAGTTCACGGTGCTGGAATCGGTCAGCCCCGACTTCGTGGTGGGCACGGGCTACACCAAGAGCCGGACCGAGCAGGTGGCGAACCTTGCCGCCAACGCCGCCGGCCAGATCGAGGACTGGATGCGCGAGAACGAGGACTGGTTCGCGCCGAACCCCTGAGCCCGGGGCGAAAGGGCGCGGGTGCCGCGGCGTTCCACCGCACGTATCCACGCAATGCGCTTGATTTCCCCGCCCAGACGCAATACTTCGCGCGCGATGGAGAACCGGGCCGCAGGTTGCCCCCTAACGACGAGGCGCCAAAGGAATGGCAAAGGAAAAGTTTGAGCGTAACAAGCCGCACGTGAACGTTGGCACGATCGGTCACGTTGACCACGGCAAGACGACGCTGACGGCTGCGAT
>NZ_FOLG01000019.1 GCF_900112335.1 Tropicimonas isoalkanivorans | reverse complement strand
GATCCGAAGGAACGGTCGGGCTTGGAAAGCGGACTGCCCGGCTGCCAAGGCGCGCAACGAAACCCTGCGCGCCACGCGTCACTACGGTCGGGCATTCTGGAAGCGATGGACCGGATACCACGCCCGCAGCCGCGTGGAGGCCAAGATGCGATGCCTGAAGGCCTTCGGTGAGCGCATCGCCGCGCGGGATCCCGATCGCCAAACCGCCGAAATTCACATCCGGGTCGCCCTTATCAATCGCTTCAACGCGATCGGCACTGCCGAGGTCGTCCGCGTGGCCTGAGCCTGAACGGGAAAGGGGCACTCACGCCTCGGGCCGCCTTTCTACAACAACGCCCCCTTCAGGGAAACGAAAAACTCGTAAAGCTGATCCGCGGCAACGAGTTCGAGGCCATTGACCGTTGGGACGCATTCCTCGCCGCAGGCAAGGGGACCCTCACGGAAGAAACCGCCCCGTCTCGCCACTTGGCCTTTTCGGCGACATGGCTCCGCCAGCTCGGCATCGATCCGGAGCAGGGCGCCCTCGTACCGATCCGCGACGACGCCATGGCGCCGACCCTGCGAGCAGGCGACCTGGTGATGGCCGATCGCAATCGCGCGGAGGCGATCAGTGGCCGCGTGTACGCCTATGAAGATCGCGACGGCACCGTCCGCACCCGCCGCCTTGAACGCTTTCCAACCCAGATCGTGTTGCGCGCCGACAACCCCGCACACCAGACGGAGATCCGGTCCGGTGCAGACATGGACACCTTCTATGACGAGATTATTGGGGAAGTGGTCTGGAGTTGCCGGACCTGGTGACGAACGGAGACCGCCGGATGAAGCTCATCATCTTCGCAACCGCAATCCTCGGCGCTACGCCGGCCGTGGCAGTCAACGCCGATTCCTTCACGCGGCGACCAGATCTGGCCGAAAAGTATGCGGACATCCTGGCTGCCGACAGCTTCGGCGAAAAGAACATCGTGCCGACCACAGTCACGGTCTTCTCCACGGGAGAACCGGTCCCGATCTGCGCGACCTTCGACAATACGTATGAGGTCGAGAAAATCGGGGACAGCGTCTCTGCGGGTACGATCTCTGTCGCCGATGCGGACGAACTTCTGCGCCAGCTTGACTGCGCCTTGGCCCTCCCGGGGTCATGGGGACATGCGGTTCGTGCCTACATCAACACCGCGCTCCTGGTGGATTTCATCTACATCGTAGGTGTGGAACTGGAAGCGCTGGAAAACGTAGACTCTACCTACTGGATCGACGCGAAGTACCTTCGAGACTGGAGCACGTCAGAACCCGCACAACCTCTCGCCATCCAGCCCTTCGAATAGGCGGTCGTATATTTCACCAACTCATGAGGCACGCTGGCTCCCTTGGGCGGATTAAGTCGCAGCATTGTCGAGCGCGGCGCGAAGGGCGTTTATCAGCCCTGTAGCGAGAAGGACCTATACCGGTATACGGTGGAGTTAAGCTACCGCCACAGCAATCCCTCCGTGTACGGAATTGGCGATGCGGAACGCGACACCATTGCGCTGCGCAGCGCACTTGAAAAGCCCGTCACCTACGAGATGACTCACCAAGTCATGCAAGCAAAAAGATGACTATATGTCGCGGATTTTCAGTTTCTGGGTGACACATTACACAAGATATGTGACGATTCGTTGCGTGGGATACGCCGGGGAAAACCCATGTTGGGGCGCAATAAGCGGCTCTGGCGGTTTGGAGTACGGTTGTCCAGTTGGATGACAGCCTGTCAGACTTCAAGCAACTTGGGTCCGGGGCCCACGCGCCTTAAAATTTATAGCCGTAATGCGAAAAAATGGACTTTTGGTCATCGGTTAGGTTCGCCTTCCATGGCGGTGATGGTTGTAAGACAAGACCGTAATCCGCTACTACATTCGCCTCTCGCCCCATTCTTGGTTCCAGAGCCTTGGCTGGCTCGACGGCCCACTTGGGGCCCAGCGCATCAGCAGCTTGGTAAATCGAACTTGCGACAACGTCGGCCAGTTGCAGTCCCGCCACGCTGTAGTGCGGCACATACTCAACCAACCCAAACCGAAGAACTTGATGCGCGATCTCCCTCTTGTTCAAGAACGTCGAGCCACCCGCCGCTTGGGCTTTAAGGAGTTGCCAGTATGCTTTCGTCTGGCCGTAAGAATGCCCGCCGCGCAAACTGAACACGACCCGGACATACCTTGGTGACCCGAAACGCTCTATGCTGTCCAGCAAGCAAAAGTCCGTAACCCGCTCCATGAGGAGTCGCACGCAATAGTTGTAGTACCACTGTTTTCCGCCGCGTTTGGCGGCACGCGAGTTGTTATAGCCTCGCATATTTTTTTTATTTGATGCGACCGCAAACAACCTGCACGGGTACCTGGCGAGCAGTTCGCAGGCCCTCGCCCTCTTGGTCGGAGACAGATCTCGATAGTGCAACGCCGGGCCTTGGACGGCATTAATATCAGCGCGCATGTCTTTGACCCATTCAACGGTCTGATGCTCGAATTTGGCGCGGATCAGCAAACCGCCAATGCAAAGCCATTCGCTCCCACCATTTTTGTCGATAGGCTTGACCCGTTTGAGGCCATCGTCTCCGGCTTCATCAACGTATAAAACGTACTCATAGGGCTCGTACTCATCAGTCATGAATCATGAAAATACCTGACGTTAAAAGGAGTCAACAAGATGACTTTCAAGAACCCGCCTGCCAGCTAGCCACGGTCGACGACGAATATCAGTTCAACGCCAAACTGCGAAAACTTGCGTGGCTGAAGCTGGACGCAATTCTTGTGACGACAAAAGCACAGCGCATTCGCTCCGGCATCGATATGCGGACAGCCCAACTTCTGAGAGTGCCGGCCTGTCCGCACCAGTCGTTTTTAGCCCAAGAGCGCGTTGAGGAAACCGTTGGCCTCTGTGCTGAAGAACGTCCCCAAGGTTAAGGGGTCGATGATCTCGCCTCGCGTCGCATGCGTATTGTTGTCCATGTTCACGACCAGCAATGCGTCCGAAGTGCCGTCGAAAAGGGACGACACGTAGATGCTACGCGCCAATTCATCTGCACTCTTGTTCGACCTGAGAACGATGAGAGAGGTCATCTCTTCCCAAGTCGTGCTGCCGTTGGCTTCGGCACGTATCGCCCTCACCACCGAGTCCCTGCGGTCTGAGTAGGTTGCGTTCATGTTTAGTCGAAACGCGATCATGTAAGTCGCCATCGTGGCGCTCCGTTGCTTGTGAGCGACAGGCACCTTGACTTACTGGTCGTCCCAGATAGGATTACTTCATCTTACCCAGCTATCCGCAGCGGCCCATCTTATAATGTTGCGGAGATCGGAAAGTTAGCGCCGCCTTGGTTGCCGCCTTGGCGGCGCATCTGTTCCCAATCGTCGTCTGCAGTCTCGATTCGATATAGTCGCGAGTCAAGCTTGCGACACTAATTGAAGTGGCCTCTACTACATGTGGCCCCTCTACGACAGGTACTCAACCAACGTAATAGGGGGCTAGGGCGGCTTAGCAGCCCGGGATCGGTCGCATGTTCAAGGCTTCTTACAACCGCCCTCAAGAACCACATTACCCTTTTCGGACAGTGACTTAGCCAGAACATGCAATTGTGTAAACGAACGCGCAACGCGATTTGCAGGATTGCGCTCCGGATTCCGACAACAAGACGGCGGTCAGCGGAGGTCCGATGCCGCCCAGAACCATTGTTTAAACAGCTTTGAAAGCGACTCTGGCACCGGCAGCAGCGTCCTCCACCCCGTGGCCCGCCGAACGCCGATTCCCCCTTTTTCGCCCCCAGGTGCAAACTACGGACGCCATCGACCCGCAAACGCCCGACACCCTCAGACGCCCTTGTTTGCAAGGGCCTTCCAAGGTCTTCCACCCAAGCCCCCGCTCTTCCGGCATCGGTGCAGGTTTAAGTGTCAACGCACATCGGAGGATTAAGAATTCCTGGATCCGTTTCCGTAACCCATTGAGATCTCATCATCAGCGACCCGTCCCACACAAGGGACAGCCGTCAGTACATCCGCCCGCCCACCGGCACGTCCTTGTCCGGGGTCAGCAGGACGACCTCCCCGTCCGCGTCAGGAATGCCCAGCACGAGCACCTCGGAGAGGAATTTCCCGATCTGCCGGGGCGGGAAATTCACCACCGCCAGCACCTGCCGCCCCGGCAGCGTCTCCACATCGTAGTGGCGGGTGATCTGGGCGGAGCTCTTCTTCTCCCCGATCTCCGGCCCGAAATCGATCCAGAGCTTGATCGCGGGCTTGCGGGCCTCCGGGTAGGGCTCGGCCCGCAGAACCTCGCCGACCCGGATGTCCACCTTCAGAAAGTCGTCGAAAGAAAGGTCGCTCACTTGCCCAGCTCCCGGCTTCTGTCCGCCGCGGCCCCGACCGCCCGGCACATCAGCACCGGCAGGCCGTCCTCCTCGCTCATCAGAACCTCCAGCGCCGCCGCCGTCGTCCCGCCCGGCGAGGTCACGTTGATCCGCAGCTGCTCGGCGTTCTCCTCCGAGGCATCGAGCAACGCCCCCGCCCCGGTCACCGTGGCCCGCGCTAGGTCCATCGCCAGCCCGCTCGGCAGACCCTGCGCCTCCCCGGCCAGCGCGAGCGCCTCCACCATGTGAAAGACATAGGCCGGCCCCGACCCCGAAACGCCCGTCACCGCGTCCATCTGGGTCTCGCTCTCGAGCCGCACCACCTGCCCCGTCGGCTCCAGCAGGCGCTCCGCAAGGTCCAGCTGCGCGTCGGAAACCCGCGCGCTGCCGATGATCGCCGTGATCCCGCGCCCCACCGCAGCCGGGGTGTTCGGCATGGCCCGGACGACCGGAGTTTCCGCCCCCAGCGCGTCCTCGAACCGTTTGATCGGAGTCCCAGCCGCCACGCTGACCACCAGCGTTTCCCCCCCGCCGAAGCGTGCGATGCGCGGCAAGGCCTCCTCCATCATCTGCGGCTTGACCGCCACCAGCACCACCGCCGGATCCGCCGGCATTTCCTCGTTCAGCCGGACGCCTTGTGCGTGCAGCCAGTCGGACGGGTGCGGGTCCAAAACGGTCACGGCCTCTGCCGGAAGTCCACCAGACAGCCACCCCTGCAACATGGCCGATCCCATCTTGCCACAGCCCAGAAGCATCAACCCGCGGCGGCGCACGTCTTCGTTGTTCATAAAGGTCCCCTGTCAGTTTCCGCCGGAGGGTATGTCCGCCCGGCGCAGGCTGCAACGGCCTGTTGCGATGGCAATCTCGCCCGCAGGATTGGCAACAGAGGAAAGAGGCGTGACCCTTCTTCTCAGCTCACGCGCGGCCGTAGGCTTCCGCGATGGCAACGTCGAGCGCCACCGCGGGATCCTGATCACCCCACACCACAAGTTGGAACGCCGGGTAATACCGCTCGGCGGCCATGACAGCCGTTCCGATCAGCCGGTCGATCTGGTCGGCGGAAGCGAGTTGCCCACCCGAGAGCAGCAACCCGTAGCGATAGGTCATCAGCTTCGAGTCACGCCAGTACGTGAAGGCGCCCGCCCAGCACTTGTCGTTTACGAGGTTCAGGATCTCGTAGAGACGCGGCAACTTCTCTTCGGCGGGCTCCATCTCGAACGTGCAGATCAGCCGCAGAGTTTCGTCGTAGGCCGACCACGCGAGGGTGATCGAATATGTCCGCCACTGCCCCTCGACGGCCATCGCGATCTGATCGTCGCCGATACGGTCGAAGTCCCAGGCATTGGTTTCAGCCAGGTCTTCCACGATGTCGATGGGATGTACGTCGTCTGTCAGAAACTCTTCGGAGAGTGACATGCCTGGCCTCATTTGTTGTCACCCTAGCCATCTTGCGTGCAACTAGGGCTTGCTGCCTGCTCTAGGTTCGGCGGACTGGGCCGCCGCCCTTACAATATATGGTGCGAGCAAAGCCCCGCCTGTGTAAAGAACATTTTTCGCAACCGCCAGCGAACCGTTGCAGCGGAACCGGCAGCATTTCGCTGCCGAACAAGTGCCGTTGCTGTTCAGGACACCATTCCGACCGTGGCGGCGTCGCATCGCATTCAAATGCCGGCTTGTGCGTTGTCGGCCGGCGACGTCGAACAGCTCGGCAGAAAACAAGCAGGGCGAATTGCCGCGCGATCAAGAAAAAGGCGCCCCGGACATGGCGCGCCTTCAACCCCGGTTGTGGCACAAAAAAACGAGAGAGGTCAGACCCCTTCGGGCGCCGATTTCGCCTGCGCCGCTTCCAGTGCTTCGATGCGGGCCTTCAGGGCCTCGTTTTCCTCGCGGGCCTTCTGCGCCATGGCGCGGGCGGCGTCGAACTCTTCTCTCGTGACGAAATCGCGATCCGCCAGCCAGCGGTCAATCATGGATTTGAAGGCGGTCTCGGCTTCGTCCTTCGCGCCCTGGGCCACACCCATTGCGTTGGTCATCAGCTGAGCCATATCGTCGAAGATCTTGTTCCGGCTTTGCATGGGGCACCCGTTTGTTAGCTATGACGTCTATATGGCCCGCGGGTGCCGCGGCCTCAAGGTTGACTTCGCCTCAAAACGACGGGCATGAGCGATACCGATGAAGGCACTCATTCCATTTCCCGAGCCGAGCCCGGAGCTGTTCTCCTTCACCCTGTTCGGGATGGAGTTCGCCTTGCGCTGGTACGCGCTGGCGTACATCGCAGGTCTTCTGATCGGCTGGCGGGCGATTGTGGCGCTGGTGAAACGCCCATCCCTCTGGGCGCAGGACACTCCGCCGATGACGCCCCGACAGGTCGAAGACCTGCTGACCTGGGTCATATTGGGAATCGTGATCGGCGGCCGATTGGGCTTCGTGCTGTTCTACCGCCCGGATTACTACCTTTCTTACCCGCTCGAGATCTTCGCGGTGTGGCAAGGAGGCATGTCCTTTCACGGTGGACTGCTCGGCGTGGTCATCGCGGCATGGCTGTTTACCGGCCGCAACGGAATCCCGAGGCTCTCTGCAGCGGATTCACTGGCCGTCGCCACGCCGCCGGGGCTCTTCTTCGGCAGGCTGGCCAATTTCATCAACGGAGAGCTGTGGGGGCGGCCGACAGACGTTCCCTGGGCGATGAAGTTTCCGACCATGTGCGCCGACCCTGCGCTTCAGGGCTGTCCTCAGGCGGGAGACTGGTTCTATTACGGGGACGAACTCGCCCGCCACCCCAGCCAGCTTTACGAGGCCACGCTGGAGGGGCTGGTGCTCGGAACGTTGCTCATCTGGCTGGCCACCCGATGCGGCGCGCTGAAGCGCCCCGGTCTGATAACGGGGGTGTTTTTTGCCGGGTATGGGACCGCGCGCTTCATCGTCGAGTATTTCCGGCAGCCGGATGCGCAGTTCGTTACGCCCGACAATCCCATGGGCTTCGTCATTGGAGAAGGGGCTGTGGGCGTCACGATGGGGCAACTCCTGTCGCTGCCGATGATCCTGCTGGGGGTAGCGCTGGCCATTCACGCGGCGCGGCGGAGACGCACGCCGGAATGACGCCGCTTGCGGATCTGCTCACACGGCGCATCCGGGAGGCCGGGCCGATCTCGGTGGCAGACTTCATGGCTGAATGCCTGCTGCATCCGGTCCACGGCTACTATACCACGTCCCCGGTTTTCGGGCAGGACGGCGATTTTACGACGGCGCCGGAGATCAGCCAGATGTTCGGGGAGGTGCTGGGGCTTGCCATCGCACAAAGCTGGCTGGACCAGGGCAGGCCGTCCGGCGCGGTGCTGGCGGAACTCGGCCCCGGGCGCGGCACCCTCATGGCGGATGCCTTGCGCGCAACGGCGTCCGTGCCCGGATTTACCGAGGCCGTCCGCCCGCACCTGGTTGAGGCCAGTCCGCGGTTGAGAGAGCTGCAGGCGCAAACCCTGGGCGACCGCGGGGCCGCGTGGCACACCCGTGCTTCGGAGCTGCCGGAGGGGCCACTCTTCCTTCTGGCAAACGAATTTCTCGACGCCCTGCCGATCCGGCAGTTTCTTCGTACCCCGGACGGGTGGCGGGAGCGAATGGTGCCGATCGTCGAGGGGAACCTGTCCTTTTCCTTCGCGGACCCCCTGCCGCCGGAGGCGCTGCCGCATCGGCGCGGCGATACCAGGCCGGGAGACATAGTCGAAATCTGCCCGGCGCTGCCGACGATCGTTTCGGACGTCGCCCGGCGAATTGCCGAGCACGGCGGCATGGCCATTTTCGTGGATTACGGCGGTTGGCGATCGCTGGGCGACACGTTGCAAGCCGTGCGGGATCACGCGCCGGTGGATCCGCTCGCCACTCCCGGTGCGGCTGACCTGACCGCGCATGTGGACTTCGAGGCCGTCGCCACCGCTGCCCTTGCCGCAGGTGCCGCCGTCACGCCGATGACCCCACAGGGGGTCATGCTGGAGCGGCTGGGACTCACATCGCGCGCGCAGGCGCTTGCCGCACGGATCACCGACGCGGCCCAGCAGCAGTCCCACATCGCTGCGCATCGGCGCTTGACGCACCCGCAGGAAATGGGTTCGCTCTTCAAAGCAATCGCCCTTTATCGCCCCGGTACCGCAGACCCCCCCGGATTTGTCACATGACACTTGAAATTCTGACCTCAGACAGCCTTTCGCCCCTGCGGCACGGGTTCTTCACCCGGCGCGGGGGCGCGTCGTCCGGCGTGTTCGAGGGACTGAACTGCGGCCCCGGCTCTTCGGACCAGGCAAACAGCGTCGCGATCAACCGCTTCCGCGTGGCCACGGCGTTGGGCGTGGACCCGAAGAACCTCGTCACCGTGAACCAGGTTCACTCGGCGGATGTCGCCGTCATCGACGAGCCGCCGGCGAGCCCTCCGGCCGCCGATGCCCTGGTGACGGACCGGCCCGGCCTTGCACTTGCGATCCTGACCGCTGACTGCCAACCGGTCCTCTTCGCCGACCACGCGGCCAACGTCATCGGCGCAGCACATGCCGGCTGGCGCGGTGCGCTCGGCGGGGTGCTGGAAGCCACATTGGAAGCAATGGAGCGGCTCGGGGCCGACCGGTCGCGGACCGCCGCCGTCATCGGCCCGTCCATCAGCCAGAGCGCCTACGAGGTCGACTGGGACTTCATGGACGATTTCATCGCGGACGACCCGGAGAACCAGCGGTTTTTCGCGGGAGGCGGCGAGAAGGTGAAGTTCGACCTGCCGGGCTACGGGCTGCACCGGTTACGACGCGCGGGCATCGGCGACGCGGTCTGGACGCGCCATTGCACATATTCGGACCCATCGCGATTCTATTCCTACCGCCGATCCGTGCACCAGAAAGAGGCCGACTACGGTCGCCTGATCTCTGCTATACGTCTGTGAACGCCCGCGGATTTTCACGCTGTTGCCGCAGAGGCGCCTCAATCGGTTCGCATTGTCCAGACAATAGGAACAATACGTTCCCCAGGATTGGAATAGCCCGGAAGGAAAGCCCATGCCGCACACCAGACGCTGGATGCAATCCGTCTTCGCAACCGTCGAGATGCTGGACACCCAACTGCCGTGGGAACGAGGGACCCGGCGGGCCGAGTGGATTGCGCGCCGCACTCATATGGAAGCGTCTTCCGACGCCATGAGCGCCTGACGCTCGGTCGCCTGGCGCCCGGACTGTCGTTCCACTCCAACGCCCGCCGCCGCAATTCGGCCGCGGGCGTCACGATTCCACGGGCGTCTCCACGGAATTGTGTCGGCCTTGATCAGGCAATGGAAACAAATACTTCTCTGGACCCGACATTGGCCCGGTCCCGTGATCCCAGCCGACGAACTCTTTGACAATTTCTGGACCGACTGCCAATTATCGAAGGCAAGGAAAGACCTTCTGCATGCGGTGGGGCCCGCAGAAGCGACCGGCCTAAAGGATCGATTGCTTGGAACGCCACCGCTATTCCGACGCAGATATTGCGTCGGCTTCTATGGGCCAGACGGCCACGGTCCCCGAAAGGGCCACTCGTTCGGATCGGCAACCTCGACGCGCGCTGCCTCTCACGCGTCGCTATGAGGTTGCCTTTCTGACTCCACAAGACACCGTCGAGGAATTTTCCCGGGTCGCGCCTGCGTTGCCGGCCTTCGAAGAAGCATTCTCTGCATTCGGGAGAGGCGCGCTTGTGTCTACGCCCGAGGGGTTTGTCGCCGTCGAGGACCTCGTGCCGGGAATGCAGGTCGAAACGGCCGACAACGGCCTTCAGACGCTGCTTTGGGTCGGCTCGATCACCATGGTTCCGCCTGCTGGCGACATCGATGGTGTGGAGGCGCCGCGGTTGACGCGCATTTCCACGGAGGCGTTCGGACCGGACAGACCCCTGCCCGACCTCATCCTCGGCCCGTATGCGCGGCTGCTCTACAAGAACGTCAGATGCATGGACGTGCTGGGCACGGCGTCCGCCTTCGTCCCGGCGGAGGCCTTCCGCGACGGGCTCAGCGTCATCGCAGTCAGCCCGATTGCTCCAGTGCGGGTGTATCACCTCGGTTTCGCGGGGCAGCAAACGCTTCGGGCGAATGGGCTCGATGTCGAAAGTTATCACCCGGGCCCGCAGTTCGGGGCGCGGATGGATCGTACGACGCTGCAGCTCTTCCTCAGCCTGTTCCCCCATGCCTCAGGTCGTGAGGGCTTTGGCCCGATGAAGATCCCGCGCATGACCAGCTACGAGTTCGAAACTCTCGGCGAGCTATAGAGCGTCCCGCAAGCCTTACTCGCTTTGCTCCAGCTCCAGTTTCGGGGATGGCGCCGCGAGATCCTGCGTGCCGAGCTGCGTCTTTGGCCGCCCCAGGCGATACCGTGTGACCCAGATCAGCCGCTCTTCGGCGCGCGTGATTGCCACATAGGCGAGCCTCTTCCACAGGGGAATGCCGGCCTCGGTCCGGCCCGCCCGAGCCGCTGCCCACAGGTCCGGTGCAAAAACTTGCACCGTCGGCCATTGCGAGCCCTGCGCCTTGTGGATCGTCACCGCTGCCCCATGCAGAAAGGCCGCGCCCATGTTGGCTGCGAAGGGTATGAACGGCTCTTGCTCGTCCGGTTTCTCGATCTTGATGATCGAGGCGGCGGACAGACGCGGGTCTTCCGCACCGATGACGTGCAGTGTTGAGAATCCGGCCTTTCGCCCGCGGCCCAGATAGATGACCTGCGCTCCTTTAATGAGGCCGCGCGCCTCCAGGTCGAGGCGTTTCTTGCGGTGCTTGAGCGGCAATTCGATGCCGTCGCAGATCAGCGGTTCGCCCGGCAGCAAGTCGTCCTCAGGCGCCCCGTGAGCGGCGCGGAAGGCGTGGATCAGGCGAATCCGGGTCACATTGCGCCAAACGAGCACGGGAGACCGCGCCATCAGATCGGAGTCCACCCGCTGGCCGATTTCCACCCGCGGATCGTCCCGCGCAGCGTCTTCCACCATCCGCTCAAATTGCTGGAAGTCGAGCGCCGGGTCGGCCAGAGCGTGGGCAAGATCGAGGATCGGGTTGTCACCCGCCTGCCGGTGGACCCGGTGAAGGACCATCTTTCGGCCGTCCGGCAAGCCGTCGAAGACCATTTCGCCGGGGCTGTTGACCGGGGCGAGTTGGGCCGGATCGCCGAACAGGATCAGGGTGGGAAAGATCTCTCGCAGGTCCTCGAACTGCCGCGCGTCGAGCATGGAGCTTTCGTCGACGAAGCCGATGTCCAGCGGCTCGTCGCGCCGCTTCCAGCCGCTGATGAAGTCCGATCCGCGCAAGCCGGCCGCCGCCAGCGCACCAGGGATCGACTTGTGAACCTGGTAGAACGCGTAAGCGCGGTCCAGCGCGGCCTCTGTCAATTCCTCGATCTCGGGCCGTTCGCCCTGCCCGGCGAGCCATTCCGCGATCCGCTCGTATTCCGGATCGTAAACCGGAGTATAAAGAATGCGGTGAATTGTTGTGGCCGGCACGCCGCGCCCGCGCAGCACGCTGGCCGCCTTGTTGGTGGGCGCCAGGATGGCGAGCGTTCGCCGCTCCCTGCGTCGCCGCCCTTCCCAATCGCCCGAGACAATGTCCACGCCAGCCGCCTCAAGCGCTTGCGCCAGGCGTGCCAGAAGCAGCGTCTTGCCGGAACCGGCCTTGCCGACGATCGCGAGTGTCGCCGACTTTCCTTCCGCGCGGGGCGTCAGATCTTCGCTCATCAGATCGACGCCGGCCGACGCCAGGACATCGGCAACCCGGTCCCAAGCGTCGGCCTGATCGTCCGACAGCGCTAGCGAGGAAGCATTCATGGCCCGACCCTATAGGCCGGGCCCGCAAGGTTCCAGAGACCGCAGGCCGATGGTCAGGCGATTGCGGCGAGCGGCATCGGATCCGGCACACGACGGTTGAACGAGAGGTCGAACCAGGTCTGCGAGGTGTGGCGGTCGATGCCGAGCCGCTTCAGGGTCGGCGCCCATGCATCCGGCTTCATCTCCCACAGGCCAACGCCGATGCGATCCTTGCCTTCGCCCGCAGTCCCGATGACATCCGGGTCGACGTGATAGAGACGGTAGATCCGTTCCATGCGCGGGTCGAAGACGCCACAGAAGTGCAAGAGCTTGAAGTTCGCCATGATCTCGCCGCCCCCGAGGACAAGCGCAGCAGCGGCACGCCGATCCGCACGCGGGGAGATACAGAATCGGGTGCACTCCCAGATCAGGGGCGACTCGATCTTCGTACCGCCGATCAGGTGGGAGAAGTGCTCGTTGATCATGGTCCGACCGACCGTCGGAAGAAATCGCATGGACCCGCCATGGGACCCGTCTTCCAGCTCCCAAATGACGTATAGCGGGTTCAAAACGTCGTATTGATCCCGTTCCTCGCCCTTTTCGTTGACTTTCACGTCCCAGCCGAGGCGGCGGCTGAATTGCTCAGCCCGATCCTCGAACATCGAGTCGCGCAGGATAGGAAAGCGATTGAGGTTGTTCCCGTAGACATAACGCAGCATGACGATTGGCTCCTTTCCGTCGAATAGGGAAAGGATTGGCGACATATGGTTAACAGAGTCCTACGATGATCCCTCTTTGTTGAATAAAAGGCGCAGAATTAATTTGTGGTCAACATTTAGACCACGATGAGTCCGCGACTTAGGGCACGGGCGACGGCGTGCGTGGTATTCATGGCACCGAGTTTATGCCGCGCGGCTTCGATGTAAACCCTGAGGGTATGCTCCGAAATGTCCATCTCCTGCGCGGCTTGGGCCCGGCTGAGGCCCTTGGCGAGGTATGTCATCGCGGCCAGTTCACGCGGTGACAGCATCGGTGAATGGGCCGAATCCCCGCCCCGTTCGAATTCCAGAGCCTTCTTGTTGAATTCATGAGAGATGATCATCAGGTCTCTCATGTTCTCGTCCACGAAGGCCGCCCAAGCGCAGTCTTTCGCATTGTCGGACGCGGTGAAGAGCGCGAACTGCCCTGCCGGACCGCGGATCGGGATGCTGAGGCCCTGGTTGCCGACCCCATATTCCACCGCTTCGCGCAAGAACGCCCGGGCGGCGCGGCTCGTCCAGTCCAGTTCCCTCCAGTCGACCGGATTGAACCGTTGAAGGCAGCCCAGAATCACCGGGTCCATCCGGAGGTAGTCCTTCTCGACATACCGATCGACCCACTCCTGGCTATAGGTGCCGGCGCCGAACCGTTCTCCCTTTGAGTTGACCCAATGGTAAACGATATGAGCGACCCCGTAGTGATCGCGCAGGCACTCGGTCGCAGTTTGCAAGTCGCTCACGTCAGCGGCGTCCTGGACGAACTCACAAAGCGCTTCGAGCTTCTCCTGCATCGGCTGCCGAATTCGGCTCCCTAAAATATCGTCTTGCGGGGTCTGTCACCGTTCCCCGCGCCCATTCCGCTCACGCGGCACATTTTGCGCCGTTCAGCCTCTCCGGCAGAGCCCCGGTATGATGCGCGGGCACATGCGCTCCGAGGTCATCCAACACATCCACAATACGCGTATGACTCATATCAGAATCTCACGGAGGTTCATTAGCGAAAAGTTAGGACAACCCTAGCACGAATAAACCCGTGCAAAATTTGCACAGTGTCGACCGGCCCACACGGCGACATAACCTACGCAAGTCATTATTTTTTAAAGATTATTTTTTTAATCGAACCGGTCAGCGGCTCCACCCACTCCGCCACCCGGCAGAATGTTTCTCGGGAGGATGCCAGACGTCGAAATCCTGCTGATTGAACGTCTTTTTGCGCACTCCTGCCGGCGAGATGGGTCCACGGAACGCCGGCAGGGCCAAAATCGCGGTCATCTCCGGAGAAAACCGGGGCAGACCGCCTGCGTCAATTCGTCCCTCAGCGCCGAACCGAAAGAGCGTCCTCAAGGGTGCGCAAACCGGTTGTCGGCGCCTGCACCAGAACGGCCATGTTGCCCGGCTTGTGCTCGTTGCGGAGCATCTTCATGTGCGCCGTCGGGATGTCATCCCACGGGAAGACCTCGGACATGCAAGGGTCGATCCGTCGCTCTACCATGAGCCGGTTCGCCGCGGCGGCCTGCTTGAGGTGCGCGAAGTGCGAGCCTTGCAGGCGCTTCTGGTGCATCCACATGTACCGCACGTCGAAGGTGCAGTTGAACCCGGACGTGCCGGCGCAGATCACGACCATCCCGCCCTTCTTGCAAACGAACGTCGACACGGGGAACGTGGCCTCGCCGGGGTGCTCGAAGACGATGTCGACATTCTTGCCCTTGCCGGTAATGTCCCAGATCGCCTTGCCGAACTTGCGCACTTCCTTGAACCAAGCGGCATATTCCGGCGTGTTCACCTTCGGAAGCTGACCCCAGCAATTGAAATCCTTGCGGTTGATGACTCCCTTGGCGCCGAGCGCCATGACGAACTCGCGTTTGTCCTCCTCGGAAATCACACCGATCGCGTTACCCCCTGCCGCGTTGATGAGCTGGATCGCGAAGGAGCCGAGCCCTCCGGAGGCCCCCCAGACGAGAACGTTCTGACCGGGCTTGAGCTCGTGGGGATGGTGACCGAAGAGCATCCGGTACGCCGTGGCCAGGGTAAGAGTGTAGCAAGCGCTCTCTTCCCAGGTCAGGTGCTGCGGGCGCGGCAGGAGCTGCTGCGCCTGGACACGGGTGAACTGGGCGAAGGAGCCGTCCGGCGTCTCATAGCCCCAGATCCGCTGGCTGGGCGAATACATCGGGTCGCCGCCATTGCATTCCTCGTCGTCGCCGTCGTCCTGGTTGCAGTGGATCACGACTTCGTCGCCGACCTTCCACGTCTTCACCTTGGAACCCACGGCCCACACGATGCCCGAGGCATCGGAGCCCGCGATGTGATAGGGCGCGCCGTGCCCGTCGAAGGGAGAAATCGGCACGCCAAGACCGGCCCAGACCCCGTTGTAGTTCACGCCGGCGGCCATAACCAGAACCAGCACATCATGGGTGTCGAGCTTCGGCGTGTCGACGACCTCGACCTGAAAGGACTTGTCGGGCTCGCCGTGGCGCTCGCGCCGAATCGCCCAAGCGTACATCTTGGGCGGCACGTAGCCCATCGGCGGTATCTCTCCGATCTCGTAGAGGTCCTTTTCCGGCGCCTCGTAGGTTGCGTGAGTCATGTCGTCCAGAGCCATCTGGGCCTCCCTACAGTTCTGTGCCGCATTGCAGAATCACCGCGGTTCAGAGGATTCAATACGTAAGCCTGCGCAACATTGCAATCCACATAGATTATCTTTTGAAACTTTATGTCCCTCCGGATTCCGAGGGATGTGGTTATTGCCTTAAATTCTTAACAAAGGTCCTCCCACGCAACTGCAGCAATATCAATGCTGCGCGCCGCGTCGCAGCGAATTGACACGGCCACAAAGTTTCCCATATGACACTTCAGATGGAATTTTGTTGCTGAACACTTCACTCGCGAGGCCCTCTATGACTGCCGCCAAGAAAGACCGCCCCTGGCTGTTCCGGACCTACGCCGGCCACTCGACGGCCAAGGCCTCCAATGCGCTCTACCGTTCCAATCTGAGCAAGGGACAGACCGGCCTATCCGTCGCTTTCGATCTGCCGACGCAGACCGGTTACGACAGCGATCACGTCCTCGTGCGTGGAGAGGTGGGCAAGGTGGGCGTCCCGGTCGCGCATCTCGGGGACATGCGGTCGCTGTTCGACCAGATTCCGCTGGAGCAGATGAACACCTCCATGACCATCAACGCGACAGCGCCCTGGCTGCTGGCGCTCTATGTCGCCGTCGCGGAGGAACAGGGAGCGGATGTCTCGAAGCTTCAGGGCACCGTCCAGAACGACATCATCAAGGAATACCTCTCCCGCGGCACCTATATCTGCCCGCCGAAGCCGTCGCTGAAACTGATCACCGACGTCGCCGAATATTGCTATCGCGAGATCCCCAAGTGGAACCCGATGAACGTCTGCTCCTACCACCTGCAGGAGGCGGGGGCGACGCCGGAGCAAGAACTCGCTTTCGCGCTCGCCACGGCCCAGGCGGTACTCGACGGGCTGAAGGACAAAGTCGCGGACGAGGATTTTCCGAAACTCGTTGGCCGTATCTCTTTCTTTGTGAACGCGGGGATCCGGTTCGTCACAGAGATGTGCAAGATGCGCGCCTTCGTCGATCTGTGGGACGAGATCTGCGTCGAGCGTTACGGCGTCGAAGATCCGAAGTACCGCCGCTTCCGCTATGGCGTGCAGGTCAATTCGCTGGGGCTGACCGAGCAGCAACCGGAGAACAACGTCTACCGCATCCTGATCGAAATGTTGGCCGTGACCCTCTCCAAGAAGGCCCGCGCCCGGGCGGTGCAACTGCCCGCGTGGAACGAAGCGCTCGGCCTGCCTCGCCCGTGGGACCAGCAATGGTCCCTCCGGATGCAGCAGATCATGGCTTACGAGACCGACTTGCTGGAATACGAAGATCTCTTCGACCACAACCCCGCCGTCGACGCAAAGGTGGAGGCGCTCAAGACCGGCGCGCGGGCGGAACTGGCCAACCTTGAAGGCATGGGCGGGGCCATCGAAGCGATCGAGTACATGAAGGCGCAACTCGTGAATTCCAATGCAGACCGGCTCAACAATATCGAACGCGGTGAGACGGTCGTGGTCGGGGTCAACCGGTGGACGGAGGGCGAAGCCTCCCCCTTGGTGGATGAAGAGGGCGGCATTCTTGTGATTGATCCGGCCGTGGAGCAGGACCAGGTCGACCGCCTCAACGCCTGGCGGGCGGAGCGTGACGACGCGGACGTGAAAGCCGCTTTGGAGGCGTTGCGCAGCGCGGCCGCGTCCGGCGCGAACGTCATGGAGCCGTCGATTGCGGCGGCGAAAGCCGGAGTAACGACCGGCGAATGGGCTGGCGTCATGAGAGATGTTTTCGGCCAGTACCGCGGTCCAACCGGCATCTCCCGCTCCGTGTCCAACAAGACCGAGGGCCTCGAAGACATTCGCACCGCCGTCGATGCCGCCTCTGACAGGCTCGGTCGGCGCCTGAAATTCCTGATGGGAAAGCCCGGCCTCGACGGCCATTCCAATGGTGCCGAACAGATCATGTTCCGCGCCCGCGACTGCGGGATGGACATCGATTACGAGGGCATTCGCCTCACGCCTGATGAAATCGTGGCCGCGGCAGAACGGGAGGCACCGCACGTGATCGGCCTGTCAATTCTCTCGGGCAGCCACATTCCCCTGGTGTCCGACCTGATGGAAAAGCTTCGGGCCGCAGGATTGGGAAGCATCCCCGTTATCGTCGGTGGAATCATTCCAGAAGAAGATGCCGAAAGATTGCGTCGGATGGGGGTCGCGAAAGTCTACACACCGAAAGACTTCGAACTGAACCGCATCATGTTCGAGATCGTGTCGCTGGCGGCTCCCGAGACGATAGCAGCACAATAGGCTTTTTGTACAAGTTTCGGTTATTCGCCTTACAGGCGAATTGCATTCTTCTGATTTCTATGTCTTTGAGGAATCTCAAGCCTTGAAATTGGAGACGAGATGTCCACCGATCTGTCAAAAATGTCACGAGAAGAATTGTTGCAGTTGGCCGAAGACGTGCAAACCGCGCTGGCAGATCTCGCCGATCGAGAACGGCGCGAAGCGTTGCAGGCACTTGAAGAGACTGCAAAAGCTCACGGATTCCAACTGGAGGAACTCACGGGCGGCGCTGCTGCGGGAGCAAGATCAGGTGGGCGCGCGAAGGGCAAGGCGAAAAATCCGCCGAAATACCGCAACCCCGAAAACCCGAAGCAGACTTGGACCGGGCGCGGCCGCAAGCCAGCCTGGATCAAGGATGCCGAGACCTCGGGCTCGGACCTGGCTGCATTCGAAATCTGACCGAGACGAAACGGCCAGTGAAATTAGACGGGTCGCGCTTCGCGGCCCGTTTGTCTTGGAGGACTGAATGACAATACATATTGGAGCCGCCCCCGGCGAGATCGCTGAAACGGTTCTTATGCCCGGTGACCCGTACCGTGCCAAATGGGCGGCCGACCGGTTTCTGGACGATCCCGTCTGCGTGAACGAGGTCCGGGGAATGCTGGGCTTTACCGGAACCTGGCGCGGGCAACGTGTGACCATTCAAGGTTCCGGAATGGGAATGCCGTCGCTGTCGATCTATGCGAATGAGTTGATCCGCGACTATGGCGCCCGCACGCTGATCCGAATTGGGTCCGCCGGTGCAATGCAGGACTCCGTCAATGTGCGCGATGTCATTCTGGCAATGACGGCCTCCAGCGTCTCCACGCCGTCGCGCGGCATCTTTCGCGACCTGAACTTTGCGCCTTGCGCCGACTGGTCCCTGCTGTCTGCCGCCGCTGCCGCCGCGGAGACGAAGGGCGTGACGGCCCACGTCGGCGGCATCTATTCTTCCGACGTCTTCTACGACGAACGACCGGACCTGAACGAGCAACTCACGCGCCACGGGGTACTGGCGGTGGAGATGGAGGCGGCAGAGCTCTATTCGGTCGCCGCGCGCCATGGGCGTCGCGCGCTGGCCGTGCTGACGGTCAGCGACCACCTTCTGACCGGAGAGGCGTTGCCGAGCGCCGATCGCGAGACGAGTTTCTCCGACATGGTCGAGATTGCGTTGGAGGCGGCGTTCGCCTGACGGTGCCGCACTCGCGATCCGCATCTTAATCCTGAAGCGGCGATCCGCTTAAAACAGACTGCCCCCTCGCGTAGGGGGCGGTCTCTTTCGTCTGGCCAGCCGCACGAGGTCGTCCGCAAGCGGGGCTTCGGGCGAACGGCGACGCCCATCCGAGTGACCATCCGCACACATGACTGGCGCGCATTTCTGCAGCGATTGCCCCGCAAACGTTCCAAATGTGCGGCAGCACGCCCACACGGTCGGTTTTTACGACTGTGAGCGCATGCAACGCTCCGAGAGAAACAACTCTGCCGGGTAAAAATATTGGAACAAACTGCCGGTTCGCGAAAATGGGCGTCGCGGTGGACGCCACAGTCCGATGCAGCGCCCCGCCTCCGGATCGGCTTGAACAAAAAAGACATAGGGGACAGCTCATGTTTTCAGCGTTCTGGCGCGGTGCACCGCCCATCCGAATGATAGCAACCGTCGCGACACTGTTGGGGACCGTGCCGGCATTGGCGCAGGACGGCCCCTGCGCGCGGCTGGACGCCGAAGCAGAAGCCGCAACCGACCTGCAGCGCTTCTTCGATTTGATGGCGCAGGCTTGTGACGCGGCAATGTCGGAGAAGGCCATGTCCGAAGACACGGATTTCGTCCGGTCAGCCACTGCGCTGGTGGACCGCCTCGATGCCTACACCGACGCGGTGGACGCATACGGTGGGCCGTCAGAGTTCGGTGAAGTGTCGCGCTATCTGATCGCGGACGAAGTCGGTGTCATGGATGCAATGAAAAGCTGGGTCCTCGCCCATCGGTATGCCGAAGATGCAACGCGGCGCGTCGATGGTTAATCCGAACCGCCCTTGAGGTTGCGTGCAGGCCGGACGCGCACCCTGTCTGAACTCTCGCCTTGAAGGACGGCGCCCTGCGGCACGTGGAGTCTCAGACTTCGGGATCGAAAAGGACCCGCAGGAAACTGTCTTAAAGGGCCCGATGGAGCGGGTAGACGGAATCGAACCGACATAGCCTGCTTGGAAGGCAGGGGCTTTACCATTAAGCTATACCCGCAGTGGAGATCGGATTAGTCGAAGGCTCCCCGGTCGTCAACATGGATTGCATTGGGGCCCGGTGAAACGCTCTTTTCCGCCGGGGCCGCGTGGCCACGCCCCTACCTTATTTGGGGACGAGACGTTCGAAGATCGCCTGACACGTACTCGCCGCAGTCTGCCAATTCATCGAACCGAGGACCTTGCTGCGCGCTTTGACACCGAGTTTTTCCGACGCCACCGGATCTTCCACCAATCGCAGCATGCTCTGTGCGAACCCCTCCAAATCTCCGTTCTCGACGATCAAGCCGGTCTTCTCGTGTTCAAGCACTTTTGCGGAGCCTCGGTATGCGACAATGGGCATCCCGGCGGCCATGTAATTGAGCAGCTTCTGGGGAATTCCGTCGCAAACCGAACGCGGCAGGACGGCGATTGCCCCGCGGGCGAGTCGGTTCGGTAGATCTTCGAAAGTATCGGGTTCGACGTCGATGGCTCCCCGTATGCCGAGCGCTTCGGCCTGCCGGCCCAAAGGCCCGAAATCAGCGTTCGTATACACCTTGAGCCTGAGCTGCGGGCAGGTTCGGATCGCGATGAAGACCGACTTCAACAGATCGTCGAAGCCCTGATACTGGGACAAGGTGCCGGTGTAGACGACCGTGTAAGGCTCAACCGCGTTCCTGACGATCGGCGTGAACGCCTCGACCTCGACGCCATTCATCGCGACGGAAACGCCATTCGGATCGAATCCGTGACGCTCGATCAGCGCGCTTCGAATATCTTCCGTTACCGTCACCACGTGTTCGGCGCGGGCCGGTATGGCCCGGTCGAGGTATGAGCCCAAGCGACGCGACGCGGCCTTCAGCGGACCGGATTGGTAGGTCGGCAGTTCGCTCGCCAACATCGTATGAGCGTCGTAGATTATGGGAATGGGGCGACGGCCGCGCGCGGCCAGAGCAACGAGCAGCCCCTCGAAATGGTGGGCGTAAATGACTTCCGGCGTTCGCTCCCGCAGGCGCCGGCGCAAAAGCCTCACCAGTGACGGATCATACCACAGCAGCTTCGCCGGTTTCGGTCCCGGCGTGAGAGTTCCCTTATCGAGCCTGCCAAACGTCCTGTGGATCGGGAAGTCCATCGGATAGTCCGCCTCTCCGATGTGATATGTCACCAGTTCCACATCGTTCCCTAAGGCCTGGAACGCGTCGGTCAGACGCTCCACGCGAATGGGCGTGCCCCTGCGCGCCGGAAAGGGGCACGCAGCGACGACAGTAATCCTGAAACGACGGCCCGTGACCACCTCCCCCGAAGCAGCGATCTGCTGCGCCCCGAACATGTCCGTCATCGCTTCGTGAAATGACCGGGTGCGGCGCCGAACGCGCGCACCTTGACGTTCTCGGCAACGGTGGTGATGCCGGGGAAAACGTTAGAGAAGCCATCGACGGCCACGCGCACCATATTCCAGTTGGTGAACCACCACTTAGCGAGGACCGTGTTGCACCGTCTCCTTTCCTCCGGCGCCAGAGACGCCTCCCGCGCGACAATCTCCTGGTATTTCCGGTAGAGAATCAAGGATGGCACCTCGAAGCGCCGCCCGCGCTCGCCGTCGTGCCACGTCTGGCGGGCTTGCACCGAAAGGTTCTGCCGCGTGTACCGGTTGGGATGCTCCCGCATCTCCACGAGAGGTTCTGCCAGATGGACGAAACCTCCGCGAAGCGCCATCTGGGCGAGAAACGCCCGGTCGGCCCCGTGGAAGGTCCCATGCAGCAGCGAGTTTTCCATTGCGGAGCGCCGCACGAGGCCGAAGAAATCGACGCAGGAATGGGATTTGAGAACGATTGCCGCGAAGCGGTCGGACGGGCGAACGTGGTCGGCCTCGGCGAGAATGCCGTCATACTGGTCAAACACGTGCCCCTCGGCATCGATGTAGTCCACACGGCTGTTGCACAGCACGACCTCCGGACGGTCGTCGAGCACGGCAACCATCCGTTCCAGGTACTCCGGCTTCATCCGGTCGTCATGGGCGAGCCACTTGAAGTACCGGCCACGTCCCGCATCCCAGACACGATTGTAGTTCCGCGCCGCGCCGATGTTCGTCTCGTTCCGGAGGTAGGTGACGCGCGGGTCACTCGCGGCCAAATCCCGGACAATCTCAGGGGTTCGATCGGTCGACGCGTTATCACAGACCAGGACTTCGAGGTCGCCGGCTGTTTGGCGGAGCGCTGATGTGATCGCTTCCTCCAGATAGTTTTCCCCGTTGTAGACCGGGATTCCAATGCTCACGGCAGGTGCCGCTCTTGCTTCCGCCGAAGCTTTTGCAGGATACTCGTCAAGGGCGCTCATCTTGGTTTCCCCGATGACAAATGACGAACCGCGACCCGGCAATAATTCCGCCTCTGGGAGGGTGGGTTCACTTTTCAGGTATAAGCCAGTAGTTACGATTCTTTATGCTTCTGCAATGAATCCGCGTTAATAATCGTAAAATTCTTCCTCCATCGACCACTAACTTCGATGCGGGGCGAACTTGGCGCGCAGCCAGCCCAGAATCCGCGCCCTTGGCAGGAGGCCCGTGGCAATCGCAACGAGGCTGTAGAGCACGCCGCCGAGCAGAAAGCCTAGCCACCAGAGGCCGGTCGCCCGCGCCAGACTGGCCATCGCCAACGCACCCGCGACACCGGCCACCGCCGTCGCGAAGAGCGTGCCCGCAACCGGAAACCGGATACCAGCGCGATGGGCCAAGAGGCCCATACCGGCGAGCGTGAACGCCTCCACCGCCGTTCGGGCGACCGCCGCACCCACCCCGGAATAAATCGGGATCAGTAGCAAAAAAAGACCAAAGGCGATGGCGGCAGCGGCAACATCGAGCATGAGCAGGTGCCGTTGCCGTTCCAAGGCAGCCAACGCGAAACGGAGAACGCTCGCGACCGCCGAAAAGGCCATTGCCGGGCCGATCACGACCATGGCGTCGCGGGCGCCGGAAAAAGCGCGACCGCCGATTAGAACCACGATCTCCTCGGCAAACACCGTGGTCGTCAGCACCACACCGATGCCGAACCACAGCATGACCGACAAGGCCTCGCTCAGGTTTCGCGAGAGTTGCGCGACGTCCCGCCGCGCGGCGGCTTCCGTGAAGCTCGACATCAGCAGGCCGGAGAATTGCGGCGGCATGGAGGTCACGATCTCGAAGATCTTGGTGGGGATCCCGTAGAGCCCAAGGGCCCGTGACGGTTGCGTCAATGCCATCACCAGCATGTCGCCCCGGATGATGACGATCAGGAGAATGCGCGAACCCGCAAACGGAAGACCTTCGGCCACGAGGTGCCGCCAGTATGCGGGGTCGACAAGCGGGCGGAACGGTTCGAGCAACGCCGCCCACCGCCACGCAAGCGCCAGCGTAACCGCAGCGGACCCCGCCAGCGCCGCCAGCATCCCCACCGCGCCGCCGCCGAGCGCCACGACCAGCACGGTAAGGGCGACGAGCGCGATGCTACCGAAAATCTCCGCCATGACCTGCCGGTCCTGGCGCAGATGTCGCTGGAACACCGCAATGAGCAATTCGCTTGCCTGGTAGGCGGTGAAATAGACAGCGCCGACGAACATGCCCGTGCGAACCACCGGGTCCTCAAGCAGAAACAGCCCCGCGAGGGACGCCGCGAAGAGCGCCGCCCCGGTCGCGAGGAGGCGCAGAGCCATCGCGGCGCCGAGGTAGCGGGAGTGATCGCCCGGCTTTCCGAGTTCCCGCAACAGGATCATGTAGAGCCCGAGATCCACGAACACGGAACCGAAGATCACGTAGTTCAGGACCTCACGATACCGTCCGTAGTCCGCTGGCCCGAGATGGCGCGTCGTCAGGACCGTTGCCGCGACCCCGGCGACCACGGCGATCGCCTTGCCGGCGACCACGATGGCCATGTTCTTCGCGACCGACTGGTTCAGTACCGACGCCTCGGCCTGCACTGGTTCGCCGGGGGTCTCGGTATCCGCCATGCCGGTCGTCGCCATTCCGTACCCTTTTGCCACTCTCCGCGCCGCTAGACGGCAACCATTTCCGGCGAGAGGCCCATCCCGGCAAGACTACGCCCGATTTCGTCGAGATAGACAGGGTTCATTACGATGACCGTATCCGGCGGGCTCTCTGCCAGCGCCTCCGGTGCACGCACCTGTATGCCGGCGCCGGGCAGAAAGCGGTTCTGTTTGAAGGGATTTATGTCGATCACCTGGGCGATTTCCGGGCCGAGGCCGAGCGAGGTCAGGAAGCTCACGCACTTCGATCCCCCTCCCCAGACGGCGATGCGCTTGCCGTCGCGGTGTCGGCTGGTGACGAACTCCCGCCAGTAGGTCATGACCTCGGCAACCTTGGCCGGGAAGGCCGCCGCAAGCGCGGAAAGCTCATGCATCGGTTCCTCCGCGGGCAATGCCGCCGTCTGCGCGCCGTTGGCCGGGCGGGCGTGCTGGATGATGTACTGCTCCCCATAGTCCAGCCGCAGCGCCGTCACGTCGAAGCCCGCGGCGCGGAAAAGGCGGGCATGGGAGCCGGGGGTAAAATAGGAGCAATGCTCGAAGTAGATGTCCCAAAAGGCCCCTTCACGCAGCACCCGCCCAACGTCGGGCGTTTCAAAGAAGATCCCTGCATCGGGCCGGCCGGCGACGAGCGGCAGAATATCGTCCACAATGCCGCGCACCTCGCCGATATGCTCCAGCGTATGCCGGCAAATTACCAGGTCTGGGCACATCTCCACCATTGCGGTTTCGAAGTATTCCCGCTGGAACCGGAGGGAGCCGCCGTCGACCGTCTTCAACCGTTCCTCGATGAACCCGGGGTCGATGCCAAGCGCCTCGCAGGGGACCGCGAGGCACAGCTCACGCAGGAAATCGCCCTTGCCGCAACCAATCTCCAGCACCTTGCGCCCTTGCAGTTTCCAGGTGGCAAGGATCTCTTCCACCAGTTTCTTGGCGAAGGCGTTGAACGTGTCGGAGAAATGCTGCGACTCCTCAGTGGTCGAAGCGTAGTCGATCAACCGCTCGTCGAAGGCGGCGTTGAAGATGAAACCGCAGTCCTCGCAGAAGGTCAGCCGCATCTCATGCCGCGGAAAGGCTGCTCCCTCCTCAACGCTGTCCAGCAGGATGCAGCTCTGGACCGGGATGGCGGGGAGATGCAGCAGGCTTTTTAACGCACCGCCGCCGCAGGCCGGACAATCCGACCTGGGCTTGGCCGTCGCGATAGGCGCATCGATCACCGGGAGACGACCTCCAGATCGGGGATGGGTACGATGAAGCGGCCGCCGCCGGCAAGATACGCATCCTGCTGGCGGATGATCTCGTCACGGAAGTTCCATGGAAGGATCATTACGTAATCCGGTTTGTCCTCCAGGAGGCGTTCGGGCGGGCCAATCTCGATTGTAACGCCGGGCATGTACTTGCCTTGCTTGTGGGGGTTCTTGTCCACCACGTAATCCAGCACCCGCTCATCCAGGCCCAAATAGTTCAGCAGGATCGTTCCCTTGGCCGCGGCACCGTAGCCGGCGATCCGCATGCCGGATTGCTTGAGGTCCAGCACCAGCTTCCGCGCCTGTTCGCGGAAGGCGCGGACCTTCTCGCCGAAATCGCGGTAATACTCGAAGCTGTCGATCCCTAGCGCAGCCTCCTCCGCAAGGATCTCGGCCACGGCGGGCGTTGGGTGAGCCTCCGTTCCGAACGTCAGCCGCAGCGAGCCACCGTGAATCGGCACACGCTTCACGTCGTTCAGCATCAGACCGTGGCGCTCGAACAAGTTTTTCGCGCCGGTGACGGAGAAGTAACAGCGATGCTCGTGGTAGATCGTGTCGAACTCGCTCTTTTCCACCAGGTCGCGCACGTATGGAAACTCGACCACGACGTTTCCGCCGTCTTTAAGCAGCGCCCGCATCCCGGCGACGAAATCGTTCTGGTCCTGAACATGGGCAACGACGTTATTGGCCAGTATCAGGCTGGCCTGCTTCCCCTGCCCGGCCAAAGACCGAGCGAGGTCCAGCCCGAAGAATTCCGAGAGTGTGTCCACGCCGATCGCGCGGGCGGCTTCGGCCTGCTTGTCGGCCGGATCGATCCCCAGAACGGGCACACCCGCCTCGACGAAATTGCGCAGCATATAGCCGTCGTTGCTGGCGAGTTCGACAACGAGGTCGTCCGCACCCAAACCGTGCCGGGAAATCAGATCCCGAGCATGTTCGCGGGAGTGTTTCAGCAGATCTTCGGAATAGGAGGAGAAGTAGAGGTAGTCGGAGCCGAACATATCCTGCGGCGGCAGCGTCTCCAGAAGTTGAAGCAATGCGCATTCGGGGCAGAATGCGGCGCGCAGCGGCTGCATCCCAACTTGATTGCCGGCGGCAGCGGCATCAAGAAGTCCGTCCGAACGCGGCATCAGGCCGAGGTCCACCACCGGCATCAGCCCTTTGCTCTCACAGGAGACGCATGGCGTTTCCGCCGCGCGGGCAGCGAAACTCTCTGCCGCGATGGCCTCCGGTGCGGTATGGCGGAGGTCATCTTTGAGGATGCCCTCCCAGGTCAGCATCCGGAGGTGACCGATGCGCTGATAGGGAACGCCCTCGAAATCCTCCCGGGTCAACCCCGCCGCGAGACAGGCGGCAAAGACCTCTTCGGCACCCTTGACCGCATCCCATTGCGGCTCGAACCAAGGCATCGCGGCGCGGATCTTGTCGCAGGACACGCGGTAGCAGCGTAGGTCCGGGCCCGCGTCCTCCGCGTAGGTAATGCGGGCGTTGGGAACGACGTCGGCCACGATCTCCGCCAGTTCGGAAATGCGGTAGTTCTGCTCCGTTATGCCGACGTTGAACGCCTCGTTGCGGATGACGTCCTCGTCCGCTTCAAGCGTCGCGCAGAACGCCCGGGCGATGTCCTCGATATGAACGATCGGCCGCCAGGGCGTCCCATCCGATTTCATGAAGATTTCGCCCGCGGTCACTGCGTGAGCCACCAGGTTGTTCAGCACGAGGTCGAACCGCAGACGTGGTGACACGCCATAGGCGGTGGCACTGCGCAGGAACGTCGGGCAGAAGCGCTCGTCCGCAAGCGTCGCAAGATCCCGCTCGGAGCGGACCTTCGACTCGCCGTAGGGCGTCACGGGATTGAGCGCCGCCGTTTCGTCCAGCATGTCGTCGCCGGCAGCCCCGTAATTGCTGCACGACGAGGAAAACACGAAGCGGCGGACGCCCGCGGTCTTCGCCGCTTCCGCCACCCGCATCGTGCCTGCATGGTTGATGTCGTAGGTCGCCTCCGGGCGGAAGTTCCCCAGTGGGTCGTTGGACAATGCCGCGAGGTGCAGCACGGCATCGATACCGATGAAGTCCTCCGGCACGACGTCCCGGATATCCTTCCGCAATGTCGGAATGCTTGGCACGGCGCCGCCGGGCGCAAAGGTGCAGCGTTCGAATATATCGCTGTCGAGGCCGAAGACGCGATGCCCCCGCGCCTCGAGCATGGGGGTCAGGATTGTTCCGATGTACCCCCGATTGCCGGTTACGAGAACGCGCACGTCACTTCTCCCAGGTTGCCCACGGCCTGTCGCCGGCTTCCCACATGTTTTGCAGCACCTGCTTTTCGCGCAGCGTATCGACGGCGGCCCAGAATCCGGTGTGCTTGTACGCCATGAGCTGACCATCGGCGGCCAAGCGTTGCAACGGCGCATGCTCGAACATGACGTCGTCGCCGTCGATATAGTCGAGAACGGCAGGCTCCAGGACGAAGAAGGCGCCGTTGATCCAGCCCTCCGCGGTCTGAGGCTTCTCTTCGAAGCTGGCCACCCGGTCGCCATTGAACTTCATATGTCCGTACCGCGCCGGTGGGCGCACGGCCGTGATCGTTGCCAATTTCCCATGCGCGCGGTGGAACGTCAGAAGCGCGTCGAAATCGACGTTGGAGAGGCCATCCCCCCAGGTCAGCATGAAGGTCTCGTTGCCGAGGTAGTCCTTCAACCGCTTGATCCGACCGCCGGTGAGAGTTTCCATCCCGGTCTCGACCAGGTCGATCATCCAGGGTTCATGCAACTCTTCCTGCCGCGTCACGACGGACGGCTTTCCTGGCTCCATCTCGATGGTGAGGTTGCCGGTCAGCGTGGCATAGTCGGCGAAGTATTTCTTGATGTAATCACCCAGATAGCCAAGCGCGATCACGAACTCGTGGTGGCCGTACTGCGTGTAGTGCATCATGATGTGCCACAGGAGCGGACGCCCACCGATCTCGACCATTGGCTTGGGGCGGATGGATGTTTCTTCGGCAAGGCGCGTTCCCTTGCCACCGGCAAGCAAAGCAACTTTCAATCGTTACAACTCCAGAATCTCAAAACCATAATGCCCATCCGGCTTACTGTGCCCCTTGGACTCGGCGCGAAAAAACCGACGCAGATCCAAGCGCTATGGCAAGTAGTACTTTCTGTCCACACGTTTGTTCCGATTGTACTTGACGGCATGAAAATCGGGAAATTTGCCCGAAACTTGGGTCACGTTAAGAAATAATCCCGAGCACTCGGACGCCCTATTAATAGGCAAGTGACGGCTTCCCGGTGCGCGCCCACTTCTGGGATCGGTTTGGCCCGATCCAATGCGCGTGTGCTACACTGGTCGATACTTTCGATTCCAAGTTTTTTGCCGAAAAGGAGAATAGTCATGGGGAGGACTCATGTTCTGATACTAACCCTCAGCCTGCTGGGGCTCGCGGCGCCATCCGTGGCGCAGGAGCAAGAAAAGCGGCCGAACATCCTCGTCATCTGGGGGGATGATATCGGATGGCAGAACGTGTCGGCCTACGGGATGGGCACGATGGGCTACACCACGCCTAACATCGACCGGATCGCCGAGGAGGGCATTCGCTTCACTGACCACTATGCGCAGCCGAGCTGTACCGCCGGTCGCGCCGCCTTCATCACAGGCCAGTACCCGATCCGCTCTGGCATGACGACCGTCGGTCAGCCCGGCTCCCCGCTCGGGTTGCAGTCGGCATCGCCGACGCTGGCCGAGGAGCTGAAAGAGATCGGCTACCGCACCGGGCAGTTCGGCAAGAACCACCTTGGCGACCGAAACGAACACCTGCCGACTGTCCACGGCTTCGACGAGTTCTTCGGCAACCTATACCACCTGAACACACAGGAAGAGGCCGAGCAGCGTGACTACCAGAACTTCGGCGAGGCGTTCTCCGGCAGTCTTGAGGAATATGAAGCACAGTTCGGCACCCGCGGCGTGCTGCACACCTTCGCCACTGAGGAAGACGACCCGACGGAGATGCCGCGCTTCGGCAGGGTCGGCAAGCAGACCATCGAGGATACCGGGCCCCTGACACAGGAGCGCATGAAGGATTTCGACGCGGGCGAGATGATCCCGATGGCCGTCGACTTCATGGCGAGGGCCAATGAAGCGGGCGAGCCGTTCTTCGTCTGGCTGAACACAAGCCGGATGCATCTCTACACGCGGCTTAATGACGAATGGCGCTATGCGGCCGAGGAATACACGTCGGAGGCCGACCTCTACGGGTCCGGCATGCTCCAGCATGACCACGACATCGGGCTGGTCCTTGACTGGCTGGACGAGCATGGCCTCGCCGACAACACCATCGTCTGGTACTCGACCGACAACGGGCCGGAGCACAATTCCTGGCCGCACGGTGGCACCACGCCGTTCCGCGGCGAAAAGATGACCACCTACGAAGGCGGCGTGCGCGTGCCGTCGATGATCCGTTGGCCGGGACGTTTCCCTGAAGGTGAGGTCCTGAACGGCATCCAGCAGCACCAGGACATGTTCACGACTCTGGCCGCCGCGGCCGGCATCGAGGATGTCAACGCAGAGGTGTTGGAAGAGAAGCAACAGTATATCGACGGCGTGGACAACCTCGCCTACTGGGAGGGCGAGCAGGAGCGTTCGAGCCGCAACAGCCTCTTCTACTACTACGAGAGCAAGCTGATGGCGGTGCGGATGGGGCCGTGGAAGTTCCACTTCTCAACCAAGGAGGACTACTACGACACCATCGAGGCGCGCACGGCGCCGATGGTCTTTAACATCCGCATGGACCCGTTCGAGAGCTATGACAGCACGGACGCCTATGGCCACCTCATGCAGAAGGTGTCCTGGCTGATCCAACCGATGAACGTGCTGATGGGTCAGCACCTGCAGTCGCTTGCCGACTACCCGCCGGTACAGGGCGGCGCATCCTTCGACATGTCGAACATCGTCGAGGACTTCATGAGCAAGGCAATGCAGTGACCCTGACAAAGAATGGAAGCGGGCCAACACCCCGTCTCCAACCAGGCCTCGGAGAGCTAGCCGGGTCGCCCTTTGCGACGGGGAACGAGGCCGTCTGAAGCGTCAGTCTCGGGAAACGGGTGACCTGTGGTAAACTCCCCGGATCGGCCATCATCAGGCCGGTTTTTCGGAAGGGGGGACTCATGAAGCTCATTCAGGTTGCCGTGATCGTTCTTGTGGGGTTTGGCACACCCGCAGTGGCCGAGACATTCGACGTATCGGGAACGGGGCAAGGAACCGCGGCGAACACGCCAATGTCGGTTCGTGACGACCTCGTGGTCGTCCACGCCACCACGCAATACTCCGGCTTCGAAGGCGGGAACCCGGACAATCCGATGGAGTCGTTCAAGGGAGACTGCTTCGGCTCGATCCTGGTCAATGCTGGCACCGTCTCGGGTGGCGGCAATTGCCATTACACGGATCAGGACGGCGAGATGGCCGTTATCGGCTGGACGGCGGACGGAATGAGTTCCGAGGGCCGCACCCAGGGAACCTGGGAGATCGTCGGTGGCTCCGGAAAGTGGGAATCCGCCACCGGCGGCGGACGCTTCGACGCGGGCAGCGACGATCAGGGGGTCTACACCAATAACGTGACCGGCGAGGTGACGCTCCCCTGATGGGGCCGCGTCATGCCAGAAGAAAGTCGGACCGCTGGATTATTTACATTGGAGTTTCATAGGGGGGAGGCCCGCATGCTTAGAATGTTACATCGCACAGCCTTTTTCGCGGCAGGCTCGCTGGTGACAATTGTTGGCGTAGCCAGCAGCAGTGCTCAATCGGCGAACGACGCCAACCAGATGTCGTTCTTCGTCAGCAGCCGAGGGTCCGGCGACGGCGCCAATTTCGGCGGCTTGGAGGGCGCCGACGCGCACTGCACCGCTCTTGCTGAGGCCGCCGGCTCCACACGCACGTGGGCAGCCTATCTCAGCACGAGCATGTTCATAGACCGCAGCGGCGAAACGCCCACGATCGTCAACGGCGTCAGCGCGCGGGACCGGATCGGGACCGGCCCATGGCACAACGCCAAAGGGGTGATGATCGCAAAGGACGTGGAGGACCTGCATTCGGAGAACAACAACATCAACCTCGAAACCGCGCTGGACGAGACCGGCAATCCGATCAACGGGCGCGGAGGAGATGAGCCGCTGGAACACGACATCCTGACCGGATCGGACTTCAATGGCCATTACTCAACGGCCGGCCAACTGACGTCCGAAGGCGCCGACACCACCTGCAAAAACTGGACCAGCAATGGCGAAGGCTCTGCCATCGTCGGCCACCATGACCGCGCTGGCCTGAACGAGTCCAAGAGCATGGTGTCATGGAATTCGTCTCACGGCACAGCCGGATGCGGCGAGGCGGATTTGCCGAAGACGGGCGGCGTCGGCCTGATCTACTGCTTCGCGACGGACTGAGGTCGCCCCGAAAAATCCAAGTCCTCGGGACGGCGTGCGCTTGCCCAAGCGTTTGCTATGACGGCTGCGAACGGCGAAGGGCGTCCGTGCGGTGAGCCGCGAGTCATTGCACGGGCGATGGCCTCATTTGCAGACAGGCAGTTCAAGCGGAGGCTGCTTCGGCAGGGAGCGCCTCCATTCGTTGATGATGGGCTGCAGCGTTTTCTTGGGCCAGAAGATCGGCGCACCGATTGCCTTCAGGCAGGATGCGTTCCAGTAGAGCCCGGCCTGCGAAAGGGAGGCCCCCGTCTTGACTGCGGTGGCGACGGCGCTGATGTCGCGGGACTCCGGGTAGATGTAAAGAGTCGTCGGATTTCCCTTCACCAATTTGAGGATTTCCTCGGACGCGGACTGCGACCATGTCGTGCAACCATTGCTGCGCCCGCCGGTGTAGTTCACCAGCGCTCCATAGGGAACGTACCCCTCCTCGTCAGCGTGGGAACTGCTCGGATCCTTGTAGCGGCACTGCCATTTTACGAAAACGGCCGGGTGCCCGCCGATGGCCCGCTCTCGCGCATTCTCCGTCTCGCCTTCTCCGTCAAACAAAAGAAACGTGCGTTGGAGTGGCCTCCTCTGGCCCGACTGACGGTAATAGCCCTTGAACGACGTTCGCGTCTCCGCCGTCACATAGGGCCCTCCCATCGTCAGCTTCGACCCTTCGGCATTGGAGAAGTTCCTCGCGCACTGCCGACCATTGGAAAAGTCCGCGCGTTTGAGTTTCCGCCCGTTTCCGTAGCCGGATGACACCGCGCGAAACGATTTCGCCTGCTCGCAGATCACGTAGAACCGCTGCCCCGGATCGCCGTTCGGCGCTGTGCTCGGCCGGGTCGCATCCATGGCCAGATAACAGGGGTTCCTGACCTCACGCTGACTCACCTTTTGCCGGTAGAGTTCCCGTGCCCTTTGCAGAACAACCGGCGCGATCTGTCCGTCGCCGGTGCCGACATGTTTCTGCAGCCAGGGCGGAACGCCGGAGGTTTGCGCTTTCGCGGGAATTGGTACTGCGCCCGACACGGCGGCCACGAGCGTGGCGGCCAAAATGAGGCGTAGCGACTTTGTTTGCATCGCTTTGTTCTCCTGCCCGAGTATCCTCGACGCGAACATAGCATAAATCGCGGACGCGGACGCGATATTCCAGTCAAGTCCGGCCGATGCGGACTGGGCCAAGGTTCACACCGTTTTGGGGATCATCTACGGGCAAATGATGTCGCCGCAGCGCAACCGGCCAGCCACCCCCCAAGGTGCGCTTCCCATGCCAATCCGCCGTTCAGGAAAACGAACAGCACGACGTTCCCGATCACCAGGGCCAGAACGGATCGCACCACAGGCTGGAGCGGCCGGTGCGCCCGTCGACGTCTGAGGAAATCCCACGTTTGCCAGACGCCGATCAGGCCGAAGACGGCCCCCGATGCTCCAATCATGGGAAGACCGCTGGACGAGATCAGTCCAAATGCCAGACCGCCGCCAAGCGCCGCGAACAGGAGGACCAGAAGGGTCCTGCCCGGACCGATGCTTGCGGACACGAACTTTCCGAGCGCGAGCAGGACGACGCTGTTCAAGACCAGGTGCATCAGTCCCCCATGCAGGAACGCGTAGGTGCCAAACATCGTAACCGACTGGCCGGGAAAGACCGGAATGACCTCCCCGGACAGAAGCGGTTGCCAAAAGGCCCCGACGCGGTAGGCGCCCCAACGCCACCCGGGCGATCCAACAATGCCGGCATCGGCGGCACTAAGGATCAGTTCGATCAGGGCCATCGCGCCGACAAGCACCCAGAGAAACGCCGGTGCGCCAACCTCCTGGCTGCGGTGAGAACGGGGGGGCGTCGGTGGGGTCGGGGAACGCATGGTCTGGTGCTAGTCCAACGCCGCGGCGGGGGGAACGATTATCTGACCCGACCTATGGCGCCGGACACGAGGCGCAACCCGTTAGAACAAGAAATCTTGCTGGTCGAGTTGCCCCGGACGAATGTCCTGCAACGTGATCGACACGTCGGAGAATTCGATGACGGTATCGGACCCAACCCTCGTGATCTCCAGTTGGCCGAACCGCGAGGCGCCTCCGTCGATGTCGATTTTGTCGATCCCGGCGGAAAAATCGCCGATGACATCGTCGCCGTCGCCTCGATGGAAAACAAACCGGTCAGCCCCGCTTCCGCCGACCAGTCTATCGTTGCCATGACCGCCAATCATCTTGTCCCTGCCGGCCCCGCCTTTCAGAACGTCCGCGCCACCGTTTCCGATGAGCCTGTCATTGCCACCGTCGCCGGTCAGTCGATCCCTGCCGGCCCCGCCCTTCAGCAGATCCTCGCCCCAACCGCCGCGCAGCCTGTCGTGGCCTCCCCCGCCGAGCAGCGTGTCTGCATGGCCGTTGCCAAAGAGCCGGTCGGCGCCGCTTTGCCCTTCAAGGCGGTCATTCCCCCGGCCGCCGCGAAGTTCGTCCGCCCCCTGGCCACCCTCGAGCTTGTCCGCTCCGTTGCCACCCAGAAGCGTGTCGGCATTCTGGCCGCCGAAAAGGCTGTCGCGCCCGCCCTGCCCCCGCAGCAGGTCATTGCCCTTGGCGCCGTGCAGCCTGTCAGCGCCGGTTCCGCCCCTCAGGACGTCCGCGCCCCATCCGCCATACAGTTTGTCGTTGTCGGCCCCACCCAGCAGAGTGTCGGAATGGCCGTTGCCGTAGAGCGTGTCGTTGCCCCTCTGGCCCATTAGTCGGTCCTGGCCACTGCCGCCATGCAACTCGTCCCAGCCCTGACCGCCGTCGAGCTTGTCCGCCCCGTTGCCGCCCAGAAGCGTGTCCGCGTTCAGGTCGCCGTAAAGTGTGTCGCGCCCGCCCTGGCCTTTCAGGAGGTCGTTTCCCTTGCCGCCGTGCAACTGGTCGGCGCCGCCTCCGCCCTTCAGGACATCAGCGCCGGCCCGGCCAAAGATCTCGTCCGCCGAGTCACTGCCGCTTATCACGTCGTCGCCGGGCCCCGTATTGAAGGTGGAGTTCGAGCCTCCCGAATCCAGCGCCACATTCGCGGAGGTGGAGGCGAAGTTCTGCGTCACCATTACCGCGTCCCAACCCTCGAAGTTGCCCCGCTCGACGCCGATACCCACATAGTCGAACTTCGGCGAGAGAATGTTCGCCCGGTGCCCGGAGCTGTTCATCAAACTGGTGAACAGGTCCTGCACGTCGTCGGCGATACCGGTGGCTCCCCGTTCGCTCTGCCAGGCAATGTTCTCTCCCCAACTCCAGCTTCCGCTGAAATCGAACCCCGCGGCCTTCATCCGGTCTCCAGCCGAGGAACCACCGGCGCCGGTATGCGAAAAGACATCCGCCCCGAGCATCCAGCGGCTATGAGTCTCCGACGACTGGTTGAGATCGAGCGCCAGCTTCAGCGGGTTCAGGCCTTCCTTAGCCCGCGCCGCGTTGATCAGGTCGAGCATCTGCCGCTCTACCGAGGTTGCGGTTGACATGATTGGCGTCTCTTCTGCTTACGGAACCGTTCTTCCAGTGCATCCGGGAATTTCGCGCAGAGTTAGGCAAAAGGAAGTCGATAGTTGAGTTTTCGCCAAGTTCGGCAGGATGTCGCCGCCGCGCCGCCCGCTTCGGCCCCCGCATCGGACAACCGGTCGCCGGCCCTCGTTCCCGTCGCCGTCGTCCGGAAAATACTGCGCTACTCCTCGTCGAATGCGTTGCGGCGGACCGGGGGAAGTGGGACATTTCCCGCATCGGGCAATGTGTCCGATGGAGGCGGCCATGCGGAGCGACACGGACTATCTACGTCTCGCGGTGGAGATCGCGGCCCAGAGCCGGGCCAGCGGCAACCACCCCTTCGGAGCGCTCCTGGTCGGACCGGACGGCGATGTTCTCATTTCGTCAGGCAACACCTTCGCGCAGGACCGCGGGGTCGGCCACGCGGAGACCAACGTGGCCCGGGCGGCCGCGCGGCAATACGAACCGGCGTTCCTCGAACGGTGCACGCTCGTGACCTCGGTTGAACCTTGCTGCATGTGTGCCGGGGCGTGCTACTGGGCCGGGATCGGCACGCTTGTCTATGGCCTCAGCGAAAAGCGGCTGGCAGAATTGACGGGCGACAATCCGGAGAACCTGACGCTCGATCTGAGCTGTCGCGAGGTGTTCGCGGCCGGACGACGCAAGGTGGCAGTCCGCGGCCCGTTTCCCGAACTCGAGGAAGAAATCGTCGAGGATCACCGGGGCTTCTGGTGAACGCCCGAATCGCAAGCGCGAACGGAGACCGCAACCTGAGACGCGACACCACTTCTCCGTGCGCGAGGTGCGCCCGTGAGAATTTGCCCGAGAATGCTGGCCCATCGACCACCAGCTGCGTGACGAGGTTACCGCGCCACGACACTATATGTCTCAAATCTGCCACAAGCCGCAGGTAACGGAAATATTTTTCATCCAGTTTAACATTTTTAATTCGCCGATTCCGCCGTTCCCCGGAGGCTGTATCGACTGACTCGATTCATTTTCAGGGGGGTGAGAGATGTCTTTTCCGGTCCCGCGGCGCGTTTTCCTTGCCACACTCTTTTCCACCACAGCGCTTGCCCATCCGATCTACGCAGGATGTACGTTCAGCGGTTCGGTCGCAACGTGCACAGGCGACGTCCAATACGGCGCTGTCGTCGTGAACCTGCAGGAACTGATCTTCAAGTCCCTGACCTCCAACATCGAATTGTCGGGGAACGACCCGTCGATCCAACTCTCCAACACAGGGAATAACGGTCAAAACGGAAAGCCTCCGACCAACGGCAAGTCGCCGCTCAGCGCGAAGATCACCTACGATGGCACGGACTCCTCCATCATCAACGGCGGCCCTGCCATCCGCAGCGAGACGAAGGGTGGCAAGGGAGGCAACGGTAAGGAGCGAGACGCCCTCTGTTGCGTCAAAAGCTATAATGGCGGGGCGGGTGGCGCCAGCTCCACCGCCACCACCATCGTCAATGATGCCTCCATCGCCTGGGCGTTGGCCGGGGTTTCCAGCATGACAACGGGTGGCAATGGCGGCACCGGCGGCGCCCTTTCCGCGGGTGGGGGGGACGTGACCGGCGGAAGAGGCGGAAACGGCGGCAACGGACAAGCAGCGACGACGACGGTCGAGGAGGCTGCGATCTACCTGTCAGGCCCCGGGCCGGCCGTAGCCGCGCTTTCGGTGGGCGGAAACGGGGGCCTGGGGGGCCTGGGTGTATCGCTGGTCACCAAGACGAAAAAGAACGCAGGCGGAGCGATCGGTGGCGCAGGCGGGACCGGCGGCGCCGGCGGCAATGTGAGCGTCCAGATCAACCAGGGCGGCGGCGAAGCAACCTTCTCCACGAGCGGCGCGCTGTCTCACGGGGTTCGCGCCTCGAGCACGGCCGGCTCCGGTGGCGACGGGGGACCCGGCACATCGAGGTTTATCGGCAACGGCAAGGGCGGCAACGGCGGCGCGGGAGGATCGGGTGGAACGGCGAGCGTCTCCGTCTCCAATACGAAAATCACGACCAAGGGCATGGACGCGCAGGGCATCCTCGCGGAGAGCTATGGCGGAGCGGGGGGCGACGGTGGCTCCGGCGATGCCTTCGCGGGCAAGGGCAAAGGCGGCGCAGGCGCCGGCAGCGGGCCGGGTGGCACAGTGAACGTGACTACAGATGCCACGATCTCCACCACCGGCATCAACGGCAGCGGCATCCTCGCGCAGAGCGTCGGCGGTTTCGCAGGTGCCGGCGGCATTGCGGTCGGCTTCGTCGCCTACAGCGCTGGCGACCAGAGCGCCGGGCGCGGCGGCGCAGTCAATGTGACCACGACCGATGGGGCCAGCATCGCGACGCAAGGCCTCGCGGCAGACGGGATCTCGGCGCTCTCGATAGGCGGGGGCGGTGGCAAGGCGTCCGCCGCCATCGGGGTCGAGGCGCTCGGCAGCACCGGCTCGGCCGGCGGGAACGGCGGCGCTGTGAAAGTCGACAACGCGGCTGACATCACCGTTTCCGGCATCGTGGCAAACGGCCTTTACGCCCACTCGGTCGGTGGCGGCGGTGGATCCGGCGGCAGCGCGGACGCGATCAAGGCGCTTGGCGGCAGCGGTGGCTCCGGCGGCAGCGGTGGCGCGGTCACCGTCACCAACTCGGGCGACATCACGGCGGGCGGACTGGCCGCAGCGGGCGTTGTTGCGGCCAGCACTGGCGGCGGCGGTGGCGCAACCCACTCCACGAACGGTCTCGTTGCGATGGGCGGTTCTGGCGGCGGAGGCGGCACCGGTGGTGCGGCGGCAATCGTCAACACCGGATCGGTCGCAACAACAGGCGACTTCGCTGACGCATTCCACGCGATGTCCCTCGGCGGCGGGGGTGGGCGCGGATCGTCGGCCGTCTCCGTCTCGCTCGGCGCTTCCGTGGCCATCGGCGGGACTGGCGGCAGCGGCGGCAACGCGTCGAGTGCCGCCTATTGCGATACCTTCGAAGGCAATGCCGGCAGCGATGCCTGCTATGGCAAAAACAGCCCTGTGACGGTGTCGACCGCCGGCCACACCTCCCGCGGGATTCTCGTCAGTTCCATTGGCGGCGGCGGCGGTACCGGCGGCGCGGCGATCTCCGTCAGCGCCAACCCGGCCATCTCCATCGGCTACGGCGCCGCGGGCGCCGGCGGTCACGGCAGCAGCGGCGGCGAGGTGTACCTGGCGACCGCTGCCGATGTCACAACCAAGGGCGACAACTCCCAGGGCGTCTTCGGCCACTCAGTCGGCGGCGGTGGCGGCGTTGGGGGTGCCGCGATCACCGTGGACGAGGGCGGCGGGCTATCTCTCAGCATCGCCAAGGGCGGCTCCGGTGGGAACGGGGGGGCGTCCGGTGCGGTGAACGTCACCTCGCTCGGTTCGGTGAGCACGGCAGGCGACCACTCCGATGGGGTGGCGGCGCTCTCCATCGCGGGCGGCGGCGGCGCATCCGGGACGACCATCGCCGGCGGTGGCGTCTCCGCAGTGTCCGTGGATGTTGCCTTGGGCTCGTCCGCGGGCAAGGGCGGTTCCGCCGGGGCCGTGACGGTCGCTGCCGACGGCACCATCTCCACCTCCGGCAAGATCTCGACCGGCATTCACGCGGCAAGCGTCGCCGGAGGCGGCGGTGCGGCCGGAGCAACCATCGCGGCAGACGTGGCCGCGGGCCTGTCGGTTAATGCGTCGCTCGGCGGGTCTGGTGGCGCAGGCGGCAACGCGAGCGCCGTTTCCGTAACGTCGGGCGCGGCCATCACGACGCTGGGCGAGGTGAGCGAGGGCATCTACGCGGCCTCCATCGGCGGCGGTGGGGGCAAGTCGGGCTTCAACCTGGCCACAGGCGCCATTCAGGCGGGCGCGGTCAACATTGCGGTCGGCGGGTCCGGCGGCAGCGGCGGCCAGAGCTCTGACGTTTATGTCTACAGCGGAGGGCGGATCAAGACAGAGGGCGCGCTCTCGGACGGCATCGAGGCGGTCAGCACCGGCGGCTCCGGCGGTGCGGCAAAAGCCACGGCGACGGTCGGCGGCCTTTCGATGGGCGCGATTCAGGTCGGCGTCGGCGGGAAGGGCGGCGCAGGCGGCAGTGCGGGCGATGTTTCCGTCACGTCTGACGGCGCCATCACGACCGTCGGCCCCTTCGCGGACGGTATCGGCGCGCGGTCCGTGGGCGGCGCAGGAGGGCGCGGTGGCCTTGTCATCGAGGGGGCGTTGACGGCGGGCGAGCTTACGGGCGAGCTCGGTGTCTCAATCGGCGGCGCCGGCGGTGGCGGCGGGATTGCCGGCACCGTATCGGTGACCAGCAACAACGCGATCTCCACGTTCGGGCTGGGCGCGAGCGCCATCCGGGCGCAATCCATCGGCGGCAATGGCGGCACCGGCGGTTCGGTTTATACCGGCAACGTATCGGTCTCCAGCGACGGCTCGGTCCAGGCCAACGTCGACGTGGGTGGCGGCGGCGGAAGCGGCGGCACCGGAAAGGCGGTCACGGTCAAGAACAGCGGCAACCTCCTGACTGACAGCTACATGGCCGACGCCATTTCTGCCATGTCGATCGGCGGCAATGGCGGCAGTGGCGGCAACGTGGGCTCGGTTCAAGGGGCGCTCACCACCGGCAGCAGCGTGAACATCGGTGTTTCCGTCGGGGGCGGCGGCGGCAAGGGCAACGTCGGCGGGGCGGTGACGGTCAACAACTCCGGCTCCATCGACACATGGCTCGGCGGCTCCCGCGGCATCTTCGCAGGCTCCGTCGGCGGCGGCGGCGGAAACGGCGGCAACGCCGCCAACGTCGCGGCACGGCTGATCGGCAGCAGTGACGAGGAGACCCTCAAGTTCAACCTCGCGGTCGATGTCGGCGGCGGGGGCGGCTCAGGCAACAATGCCAACGCGGTGAACGTGACGAACAGCGGCGCAATCACCACATTGGGAGTCACATCATCCGGCATCCGCGCGTTCTCGGTCGGCGGAGGCGGCGGCTCGGGCGGCGAGGCGTCCAGTGCCAACATCAACGTCAATGGCCTCTGCAGGCTCACCCCCAACAAGACGAGCTATGCCTGCAAGGCGACCAAGGACGACACCGAAAAGCCCGTCACCGCAAATCTCGACGTCAATGTCGGTGGCAAGGCCGGCGCGGGCGGCAATGGAGATACCGTCACGGTTACGAACACGGCGGACATCGTGACCAGCGGCAACACCTCCTACGCTATTGACGCCTATTCGATCGGTGGCGGCGGGGGCACCGGCGGCGAGGGCGCCGGCGGATACGGCGCCTGGACCACCAAGAAGACGAATAGCGCCTTCAAGAAGTACTTCGGCGGCGCGAACATCACCTTCTGGACGACTGCCGAGATCGGCATCGGCGGAAGCGGCGGCGCGGCCGGCGACGGCGAGGATCTGACGATAACCAACACCGCCGACCTCAGTACCAACGGCGACACCTCCTTCGCCATCAAGGCGCAATCCATCGGCGGCGGCGGAGGAACCGGCGGCGTCGGCGGCAGCGGGCTTTTCGGCCCGGTGTCGGTGGGCGGCCTCGGCAGCGGCGGCGGCGATGGACACGCGGTCAGCGTCACCAACACCGGCGGCTCGATCAAGACCATCGGCAATGGCAGCGGCGGCATCTTCGCCCAATCCGTCGGCGGGGGCGGCGGCGCGGCCGGAGACGTGACCAAGGCGCTGAATTTCGAATGGGGCGACCTCAACTTCGGCGTCGGCGTGGGCATACAGCGCGCCTCGGGCGCCGGTGGCGACAGCGGCGACGTGACCATCGCGACCGGCAGCATCCTGACGTTCGGCGAAACCGCCCATGGCGTCTTTGCCCAGTCCGTCGCAGGCTCCGGCGGCGCGGTCGGGATCAGCGGCATCCTGCAGGAGGGCTGGAACCCGTTTGTCGGAAATGCCGGCGACAGTGGCAATGCGGGTGCGGTCGACGTGACGGTCGACGGCTCGATCGTGGTCAAAGGCGATTACGCCGCGGGCGTCTTTGCCCAGTCCGTCGGCGGCACCGGTGCCAAGGATACCTCCGGTGGCGTCACGGTCACCGTAAAGAACAAGATCTCCGCGCTTGGCGAGGGCGGCCGCGGCATCCTCGCGCAGAGTGAAACCGCCGTCCCCACCGTCACCCCGCTGCCACCAAGCGGCACGGCTCTCGCAGTTACGGGGGCCACGACCCCGCCGCAGCAGGGCAACGTGGTCATCACCGTTGCCGAGAGCGGCAACGTCAGCACAGGGGAGGACGGCGCGGAGACCATCGGCATCTTCGGCGGGACCAACAACACCCTTACGAACGACGGGTTCATCGAGCAGAACAACCTCTCGGGTTACGTGATCCGAACCGACGGTCTCGGCGCGCTCGCAGTCGCCAATGATGGCTACATCACTGGATCGGTCCTGACCGACGAGCCGGGGTCCGGCGCTCCGGGCAGCATCGATTTCGTGAACCAGTCGGGCCATTTCGGCTCCGGCACCACGATTGATCTCGGCAACGGCGGCTTCACGAACGTGTCGGGATGGCTCTCGGCGGCGGGCTCCGGCGTCATCGGCACCTCGACCTTCGACGTGGCGAGTTTTCAGGTGCTCAGCGGCAGCACGACGGACGTGGACCTGAACTTCTCGGATACCTCGGTCGAAAGCGATCTGCTGATCATCAAGAGCGCCAGCGAGATCGAATATGCCGGCGTCGTGGCACCCAACGTCATCGGGGGGCTCCCAGAGAGCGGCGACAAGGGCTCGGTGCAGATCATCTCCGCCACCGGAGCCGCATTGAGGGCGGCCGCGCTCGACGTGTCGCCCTCCCCGATCATGGGCTACGGGCTGATGACCAACCCGGGTTCGGCAACGCTCACCTACGATATCGACTACGTCGCGTGGATGCAGGGCGACGCCTCGCCGGTGGGAGACAACGTCACCGCCAACCACCTGAGCTTCGGGCGCCACGTCGACGACCTGATCGGGCAGCGTAAGTCCGAACTTGCCTTGGGTGGCGAACAGTTCGATTTCGTCGAGGATCTGGCGCTCTTCCTCGTGAACGCCTCTGACGCCGGGGATCTTCTGGACATCTACGCCTCCTTCGCGCCGGGCGAGGTGTTCGTGCCGGCCGATGCGGCGGCGATGGCCGCGCGACGCTTCTCCAACGACCTTTTCGGCTGCGGCTCGCCAGTCAATGACGGCATGGTCACGATGACCGGCGACGAGGGCTGCGCCTGGGTCCGGCTCTCCGGAACCGGAGCCTACCGGGACGAGGACGGTCTCACCTCCTCCTACCACGAGTCGATCTTCGGCGCGGCGGCGGGCGCGGAATGGGAGATGGGCGAGCGATGGACCCTCGGTTTCGGCGCCGCTTACGATCGCTCCTCGATTGACAGCGACGCTTTCGACGGCTCCGGCGACCGGTTCATGCTGGGCGTTTTCGGCGAAGGCCAGTTCGGCGCGACGACGCTCTCGGCCTCTCTTTCGGGGGGCTGGCAGTCCTACGACTTCGATCGGGGCCTGCTCACGCCGGACGGCAAGGTCACTGCCAGCAGCGATCCCGACACGTCCTGGATCGCCGGTCACGCTAGGCTGACCCAAACCGTGCCAGTCAGCGCGCAAGTGTCACTCGCGCCTTATGTCGATCTCGGAGTCGCTCAATTCTGGAACGACGGTTTCCGCGAAAGCGATGCGGGAACCTTCGGGCTCGATGTCTCGTCCAACGACGAAACGCTCGTGACCCTCAACCCTGCCTTGGTCGTGAATGCGGACATGACCGCAAACGGGCGCGAGATGACGATCAGCGGGCGAGCTGGGGTCTACGGCATCCTCTCCGATACGACGCGCTTGACCACGGCTCGGCTGACCGGCGCAAACGGCCTCGGGCCCGCTTTCGAGATCCGGGACGAAAGTGATCGGTATTTCGCGGATCTGGGGGTCGGCATCGACGCGGCGTTCTCCGAGAGAGTGACGCTCGGCGCGAGCGTCGACACGCTTTTCTCCGAGAACTGGGCCGAGGCGACCGGAACGCTGCGGCTGGAGATCCGCTTCTAGGGCGCGAGCATCCCTGCCCGGGTCAAATGTGTGGAAAAAACCTGGGGGCCACGGCGTGCCGTGGCTCCCATTTCGCGTTTGGACGCGTCGCGCCCCTCCCATCACGCTCGAAACCTCGCCGAATTTTAGGGCCGTTGGCGGAACCGGATTGACGCGGGAGACGCCAAGTGGCTTTTGTCCCGACGAAACAACTTGAGGGCCCGTATATGCCGCACTCCTCGACGTCGAACCTCGTGAAAATTCTGGAGGAAGACTTCACCGGAATCGTTGAAGAATGGCTTGGAACGCAGGTCGAAGAGGGTGTGAAACGCTCGGATCTGTTCTCCGATGCCGAAAGCCGCGCCCAGAACGCGGAGTTGCTGAAAAACTTCGCCGCCGTGATCCGCGGCGGAATGGTGGACGGTGATTTCAACCTCGACGATGCAGCGTGGGAAGACCTGCGCGCCGTCCTGGCCGACGTCACGAAGGAACGGGTAAGCCGCGGCGTGACGCCGACGGAAATGGCCACGTTCGTCCTTGCCCTGAAGTCCCCTCTCTTCTCGCGCCTGCAGGACAAGCTTGCCGACGATCCCGACGCTCTGATCGAAGACGTCATGCTGGTGACCCGACTGGTCGACGCCTTCGCCATCCACACCAACGAGATCTTCATCGAAGAGCGCGAACAGATCATCGAGCGTCAGCGCGAAGAGATGATGGAACTGTCGACCCCGGTGGTTGAGCTGTGGGATCGGGTCCTGACGCTGCCGCTGATCGGCACGCTGGACTCCGCCCGTGCCCAGGAGGTCATGGAAAACCTCCTCCAGACGATTCTCGAGCGGCAGGCGGAGGTCGTCATTCTCGACATTACGGGCGTGGGGACAGTGGACACGCAGGTTGCGCAACACCTTCTCCGGGCCGCCGCTGCCGTGCGTTTGATGGGGGCAGATTGCATCATCAGCGGCATCAGCCCGATGATTGCGCAGACGATGGTGCAATTGGGCATCGACGTCGGAACCGTGAAGACCCGCTCCAGCATCCGCACCGCCCTGGCCGACGCCTTGACGGCGGTCGGTTACCGGATCGAGACGGTGAAGGACTGAGACCGTGTCAGGGAAGTCCTCGATACACTTGGTCGAAAACGCGCTCCTCGTGTCGCTCCATGACGACGTGACCGATACCGAGATCATGGACCTTCAAGACACGCTGTCCGGCCGCATTGCGAAGGAGGACGTCCGCGGTGTCGTTCTCGACATCAGCGCGCTGGAAATCGTGGATACCTTCGTAGGACGTGTAATCGCGCAGATCGCGGGGATGTCCCGGCTGCTCGCGGCGGAAACCTATGTCGTCGGAATGCGCCCAGCGGTGGCGGTCACGCTCGTGGAGTTGGGGATGTACCTGCCCGAAACGCGCACCGCGCTCAGCCTGACCCACGCCCTGTCTCAGCTTCGGCGTGGGTGAGCCACCGCAACCGGCGAGGCGGCTGGCACGACTGAAGCTTGCAGCGAGCGGCGACGTCGTCCGCGCGCGTCAGGCGGTCATGCGTGAGATGAAGTCGAGACGCGCCTCGGCCCTGCGGATGACGCGCTTCGCGACGGCGGTAAGCGAAATTGCGAGGAACGCGGTGGTGCACGGGGGCGGCGGTGAAATTTCCGTTTCCATTACGGCGGACGAGCAATATCTGGTGGTGAGATGCCAGGATCACGGACCGGGCATCGGGAACCTGGAGCAAGCGATGCAGGACGGATACACCAGCCGGGACGGGCTAGGCCGCGGGCTAGGCGGGGCAAAGCGGCTGTCGGACACGTTCGATATCCGCTCAGCGCCGGGCGAGGGCACGGTCGTGACGATGAGCTGCCGGGTGTGATGCGCTGGATCGACATCGAAGACCGCAGCGCCGTCGCTGCGATGAGACGGATTGCCCGCCGGTGTGCCTCCTCCATGGGGATGACCGAAAGGCGGCAGGAGGAGTTGGCGATCGTCGTCACGGAGGCGGCGACCAACATCCTGCGCCACGCCGGTCGAGGCCGGGCGCTGGTCGAGGTGATCCAAAAACCCGGCGTGCATAAGCTCGTCGTTCTTTTCGCGGACAATGGGCCGGGGATCGGCGATCTCGACCGGATGATGAACGACGGGCAGAGCACGCTCGCGTCCGCCGGTCTCGGTCTGGGCGCGCTTCGCCGGCTTTCCGACAGTTTCGACGTTTTCACCTCCGCCGACGCCGGCACGACGATCGTTTGCGCATTCGATCAGGACAAGGGCGCGACGAAACCACCGATCGAGGTGGCGGGCCTGTGTGTCTGCCACCCTGCCGAGAGCGTATGCGGGGACGCCTGGACCCTGCGTCAGGGCCCGCAGGAGACAGGTATCGTGCTTTGCGACGGTCTCGGTCATGGCCCACTCGCCGCGCGGGCCGCCGCAGAGGTTCTCGAGGGCGCGGAAGCTTCGCCCATGGACCCGGGCGCTTTGATCGAGGAGGTGTCGCGCCGTCTTGTCGGCAAACGGGGAGCGGTCGCCTCCGCCATCCGCATCGACCACGAAGCGATGACCATGACCTATTCGGGACTGGGAAACATCTCGACGCTCCATGTCGGGCCGTCCGGGTTCCGGCGTCTGGCGGTGCGTGATGGGCGTATCGGCGGCCCTGCCACGCGAGGGTACGAGGAGACAATCGCCCTCGCACCCGGGGACACCGTCATCCTACACAGTGACGGGCTGAAGACCCTTCGGGAGGCCAATATTCCGCCGGGTCTGATGTATCGAAGCCCCCTCCTGATTGCAGGGTACTTTCTCGACAGGATGTTCAGGGGCCGAGACGACGCATCGATTGTGTTGGCACGCGTGAAAGTCGAACGAGAGTAATGAAGACAGGGCATCTGACATCCGTTCGCCTGGAGCAGGGTTCGGACATCGTCCACTTGCGTGAGGTCGCGCTTGCGCTCACCTCGGTACTCGGTTTCGGAACGTTCGAGCGGACCCGGATCGTAACCGCTGTCGTCGAACTTGGCCGCAACGCGATTGAACACGGGAAACGCGGGCGGGCGGGCTTCAAGCTTGCGGAAAACGATGGGCGGCCGGTTCTTGCGGTGACCGTTCTGGATCAGGGGAATGGCATCCCGGCAAACTGGCTCGACGGGACAAACCCGGTCGCTGCGTCGGATGGCATGGGCCTGGGCTTGCGGGGGGTCGAACGTATCGCGACCGGATTCAACGTCGATACCGGCAGCGAAGGGACACGGATCCAGGTCACCTTTCGCGCATCACAGCCCTGCGACGCGAACGAAAGCCCGTGGCACACGGCCATGGATGCCCTCGAAAAACTCGAGACGTCCGACCCAATGAAAGCGCTGACGGCGCAGAACCGCGAACTCATGAGCAGCCTCGATGAGCGCGACCTGCTCATGCGGGAACTGCATCACCGGACGGGCAACAACCTTACCCTGATCGTCGCCTTGATCCGCATGAGCAAATCGCAGGCCACGCAAGAGGAGACGGAACGGGTTCTGAGCGAATTGGAAACCCGGGTCGCCGCGCTGTCGAAGGCCCACGAGCTGATGCAGAAGTCGGCACAGGGCGGGATTATCGCCGCGCGGGATCTCCTTCAGGCAGTCGCGTCCAACGCGAAGCAGGCCTTCAACGCGCCGGACCTCAACGTCACCATCGACGTGGAGTGCAACACACTGGAGATGGATGGACGGTTGGCGGTTGATATCGGGCTGATCGTCGGGGAAATCATCACGAATGCCTACAAACACGCCTTCCGCGGCCGGAAGGAGGGTGCAATCCGGGTCGAGTTTACGACCGATGCGGAAGGAGCCATGGCGCTCACCGTGTCGGACAACGGATGTGGGCTGTCCGATGACGCAGATCGGCCGGAGCGGTCGAACTCATTGGGCTGGCGGCTGATCCGAACGTTGACGTTCCAAAACGGCGGCAAACTCTCGGTCGACGGAAGTGATGGCCTGACGGTGGAGATTCACCTGCCGCCGCCGGAGTGATTGCGGCAGGCGGTGGGCTCGACCAGTCAGCGGTTAGGTCCGATACCCAAGGCCACCCGGGGGCCAGAAAAAGGTTCGGCCCCCGGGCATTCGACGGTTACGCATCCAGATTTTCGACGCTCAGCGCGTTCGATTGGATGAAATCGCGACGCGGTTCCACGACATCTCCCATCAGTTTGGTGAAGATGTCGTCCGCCTCGGACATGTCCTCCACCCGGACCTGAAGCAGCGTGCGCGCTTCCGGGTCGAGCGTCGTCTCCCAGAGCTGCTCGGGGTTCATCTCGCCCAGCCCCTTGTAGCGCTGCAGGCTCAGGCCCCTTTCGCCCTCCTCCAGAATGGCGCGGAGCAGCCCGATGGGGCCGTGCAGCGGGATCTCCTTGTCCTTCCGCAGAAGGTAAGCGGTCTGCCCGTAGATCTCCGTCAGCGCATCGGTGTGAGTGCCGAGCCTGCGGGCCTCGCCGGAGCGCAGGACCGGGCCGTCGAGACGGCGGACTTCTTCCACACCCCGCACCGAACGTGAGAGCCGGATGCCTTTGTCCTGAGTCGGACGGCCCTGCCAGCCGCGCTCGTATTCCAAGGAGACGAGGTCGAGCCGTTCAGCGATACGGTTGGCCGTGCCCTGAAGGTCCGCGTCGACCTGGCCGGGAACGAATGCGCCGGCGATCGCGGATTGCTCGAGAATATGCTGCGGGTAGTGCGTCGGGAAGGCGCGCAGCATCCCGCGGATCTGCCGTGCCTCTTCGACCACGCGCTTGAGGTCCTGACCGACAAGTTCCTCGCCCGAGCCGAGCCGCAGCCGCGCGCCCTCGACCCCCATCTCGATGAGGTAGTCGTCCAGCGCGGCCTCGTCCTTCAGGTAGACCTCCGACTTGCCGCGCGCGACCTTGTAGAGCGGCGGCTGCGCGATGAAGAGGTGCCCCTCCTCAATGATATCCGGCATCTGGCGGAAGAAGAACGTCAGCAGGAGCGTCCGGATATGGGCGCCGTCCACGTCCGCGTCCGTCATGATGATGATCTTGTGGTAGCGCAGCTTGGAGATGTCGAACTCGTCCCGTCCGATACCGGTGCCCATGGCCGTGATGAGGGTGCCGATCTCCTGGCTCGACAGCATCCGGTCAAAGCGGGCCCTCTCCACGTTCAGGATCTTGCCCCTGAGCGGAAGCACGGCCTGGTTGGACCGGTGGCGGCCCTGCTTGGCGGAGCCGCCGGCGGAATCACCCTCCACCAGGAAAAGTTCCGACTTCGCCGGGTCCTTTTCCTGGCAATCGGCCAGTTTGCCCGGCAGCGAGGCCACGTCCATCGCCGTCTTTCGGCGGGTCAACTCGCGCGCCTTCCGCGCCGCTTCCCGTGCCAGAGCGGCCTCGATGATCTTGCCGACGATGGTCCTGGCCTCGGTCGGGTTTTCCTCGAACCACTCGCCGAGCTTTTCGTTCACCAGGCCCTCCACTGCCGGGCGGACCTCGGAACTCACCAGCTTGTCCTTGGTCTGGGAGGAAAATTTTGGGTCGGGCACCTTGACCGAAAGAACGCAGGTCAGCCCCTCGCGCGCATCGTCTCCGGTGAAGTTCACCTTCTCCCTCCGGGCGATGCCGGACGAACTCGCGTAGAGGTTGATCGTTCGGGTCAGGGCGCCGCGGAACCCTGCCATATGGGTGCCGCCGTCCCGCTGGGGGATGTTATTGGTGAAGGGCAGGACATTTTCGTGGTAGCTGTCATTCCACCACATCGCCACTTCCACACCGATGCCGTCCCGCTCACCGCTCATGTAGATCGGTTCGGGCATGGCGGAGGTTTTCGACCGGTCGAGGTATTTCACGAACTCGCGGACGCCGCCCTGGTAGCACATGTCCACCTCCAGCGGCTCGGCGGGGCGTTCATCCCTCAACACGATGCGTACTCCGGAATTCAGGAACGCAAGTTCACGCAGGCGTGTCTCGAGCGTCTTGAAGACATAGTCGAGGTTCGAGAACGTGTCCGTCGACGCCATGAAGGTCACTTCGGTGCCCTTCTCGCCTTCGGAATCGCCCACGACGCGCAGATGCTCGACACATTCGCCGCGCTCGAAGCGGGCATAGTGTTCCTTGCCGTCGCGCCAGATGCGCAGGTCCAGCCAGTCAGACAGCGCGTTCACCACCGACACACCGACGCCGTGCAGACCGCCGGAAACCTTGTAGGAATTCTGGTCGAATTTCCCACCGGCGTGAAGCTGCGTCATGATCACTTCGGCCGCGCTCACCCCCTCCTCGGAGTGGATGTCCACGGGAATGCCGCGCCCGTTGTCGCGCACCGAAACCGAGTTGTCCGCATGGATCGTGACGGTCACCGCGTCTGCGTGACCAGCCAAGGCCTCGTCGATGCCGTTGTCCACGACCTCGTAAACCATGTGGTGCAGGCCGGAGCCGTCATCGGTATCGCCGATGTACATCCCGGGGCGTTTCCGGACCGCTTCCAAGCCCTTGAGAACCTTGATGGATTCTGCGCCGTATTCTTCTGTCCGGTTCGCTTCGTCTGCCATGCGGCCCTTCCTTTGAAATCTTGCCGGTTTATACGGTTTCAACTGGAGTTTGTCACGCAGCAGACACAAGATTTGGTATCATGTGACCCACTGCGTGCTGACTCCTGCGCCGGGTAGAACGTTGAGCTCAGGCGGGGGCTGGGGTGAGGGTGGAACCGGACCCGTCGTCCGCGATCGGATAACGGTTGGCGCCTGACCCAAGGTCTTCAAACAGCTCCGGCCCGGTGCCTGTCATCCACGCCTGAGCGCCGAGCGCCGCGATTTCCTCGTAGAGCGCCGCACGCCTCCCGGCATCGAGATGCGCGGCCACCTCGTCCAGCAGCAGGAGAGGCGGGGCGCCCGTGTCGGCAGCCAGCGCACGGGCGTTCGACAGGATGAGAGACAGCAACAGCGCCTTCTGCTCCCCCGTAGAGCTTTGCCGCGCCTCGATGCCCTTTTCTGCGTATCGTGCGAACAGGTCCGCCCGATGTGGCCCCTTCAACGTCCGGCCCGCGGCAAGGTCCTCCCGGCGACCCGATCCGAAAGCATCCCGCAGGGCCTGTTCGGTTGTGAGTGTCTCCGGCCCGTCCGGCCCTACCAACTCGAGCGTCGCCGCCGGAAAGACGGTCGCGGCTTCTTCCTGCGCGGCCGCAATACGCTCAAGCGCGGCCAGCCGGTTCGCCTGGATTTCCGCACCCCGCGCCGCCATCTGGGCCTCGAGCGCGTCATACCACGCCGGGTCGCGCACCTGGTCTTTCAGTAAGCGATTTCGCTCCCTCATCGCTTTCTCATAGCCGAGCACGGCCTCGCCGTGTCCCGGCTCGAAACTCAGCACCAAGCGGTCCAGGAACCGCCGCCGCCCGTCCGCCCCTTCGATCCAGAGCCGGTCCATCGCGGGAATGAGCCAGACGACGCGCACGATCCGCCCGAGCGCAAGCTGCGTGGCGGCCTTTCCGTCGATCCGGACCTGCCGGGAGGCAGCGCCCTCGGACCACGTCTCGATCTCGTGAACCTGTCCGCGATGGTCGATTTCCGCCCGGATTTTCCAGCCGAGCGCATCCGGCCGCCGCCCCATCTCCTCCGCCGGGGCGCGCCTCAATCCGCGGCCGGGCGACAGCAGGGACACCGCTTCCAGGAGATTCGTCTTGCCGGAGCCGTTCGGGCCGAAGAGGGCAATGGGCCCTGGGCCGGGGGCGAGACGCGCCGACCGATAGGACCGGAAATGCGACAGGGTCAGAGAGGTGACTGCGAGGCCAGGCATTCAAGCTCTACTGAGATTGGCTCCGCCCGCCCGGTGGGGTTCGCTCATTCCTGTCTCGTGGCGGGGATCTGCCGCCGTCATACCCGCATCGGCATCACGACGTAGACTGCGCTGGTATCCGACCCTTCGCGCATGAGGGTGGGATCGCCGGAGGAGTTAAACATGAAAACTGCGTTCTCGCGGTCGACCTGGCTCGCGATTTCCAGCAGGTATTTTGCGTTGAAGCCGATCTCAAGCCGTTCGTCGGCATAAGCCACGGAGAGCTCCTCTTCGGCCGCGCCGCTCTCCGGCGCATTCACCGACAGCACCAGCCGGTCCTCGTCCAACGACAGCTTCACCGCGCGGGACCGCTCCGATGAGACGGTTGCGACGCGATCCACCGCCTTCGCGAATTCGCTGGCGTCGACCTCCATCTTCCGCGGGTTGCCCACCGGAATGACCCGGGCGTAATCCGGGAACGTCCCGTCGATGACTTTAGAGGTCAGCGTGATTTCGGGCGTCGCGAAGCGGACTTTGGTCTCCGAAACGGACACGGCAATCTCCATGTCGTCATCGTCCAGCAGCTTGCGCAACTCTCCCACCGTCTTGCGGGGAACGATCACGCCCGGCATGGTCTCGGCGCCCGGCGGCAAATCGGCATCGATCCGCGCCAACCGGTGACCGTCCGTGGCCACGCAGCGAAGGACCTTGCCACCCTCACCGTCGGCAACGTGCATATAGACACCGTTGAGGTAGTACCGCGTTTCCTCGGTTGAGATCGCGAACTTCGACTTGTCGAAGAGCCGCCGCAAGACGGGCGCGGGCGCAGCGAAGTTCGAGGTGTATTCCGAACTCGCCATGACCGGGAAATCTTCCTTCGGCAGTGTGGCCAGCGTAAAATGAGACCGCCCCGCCTCCACGGTCATGCGGCCGGCGGCGCCATCGTCCGTCAACCGCACAAGTGCGCCGTCGGGGAGCTTGCGGACGATCTCGTGTAGCGTGACCGCCGAGACCGTGGTTGCCCCTGCGCGCTCAACCTGCGCCGGAACCTTGTCGACAACCTCGATGTCGAGATCGGTTGCCCGGAAGCTGACGTTCTCGCCTTCCGCCTCTATCAGGACATTGGCGAGAATCGGTATCGTGTTGCGGCGCTCGACAACCGATTGCGCCTGGGCCACTGCCTTTAGCAGGGTACCGCGTTCGATGCTGATCTTCATGCCAACGCTCCCAATTCAGCCGGGAACCGCACCCTATCGCTTTCGGAAGGCCGCACAAGTGCCTATTCGCCACAGCGCGGCCCTTTGAAAGCGCTTTCGGTGCGGTGGAGTCAGGCTTCCAGCATCCGACGAAGCAGTTCGAGGTCTTCGGCGATCTGGTTGTCCACCGCCTTCAGCTCCTCGATCCGCTTCACCGCGTGCATCACGGTCGTATGGTCCCGCCCGCCGAAGCGCTTCCCGATCTCCGGAAGGGAGCGTGAGGTGAGCTTCTTGGAAAGGTACATCGCCATCTGGCGCGGCCGCGCAATGGTGCGGTGACGTTTCGGTCCGATCATGTCGGAGAGACGCATGTTGTAGTGTTCCGAAACCTTGCGCTGAATCTCCTCCACGGTCACCTTGCGGTCGGAGGCGCGCAGCACGTCGGCAAGGCAATCCTGCGTCAGGTCCAGCGTGATTTCCCGCCCGACAAGGGAGCCAAAGGCGAACAGCTTGGTCAGCGCCCCTTCGAGCACGCGCACATTGGTGGAGATCCGGTGTGCAAGGAATTCCAGCACGCCGTCCTGGATCTTCAGCCCGGGGTAGCTCTCGCGGTACTGTTCCACCTTGTGCTGCAGGATGCCTAGGCGCAGTTCGTAATCCGTCGGGTGCAGGTCCACCACGAGCCCCGATTGCAGGCGGCTCGCGATGCGCTCCTCCAGTTTCTTGATCTCCACTGGCGCGCGATCCGCCGAAATGACGATCTGGCGGTGTTGGTCGATCAGGGCGTTGAAGGTGTGAAAGAACTCTTCCTGCGTGCTGTCCTTGCCGGCGATGAACTGAACGTCGTCCACCATCAGCACGTCGACGGAGCGGAACATCTCCTTGAATTGCATGGAGCTGTTCTCGCGCAACGCTTGCACGAAGCGATACATGAACTGCTCCGCAGACAGGTACATGACCCGCAGATCGGGGCGTGTCCGATGAAGGTGCCAGGCGATCGCATGCATCAGATGCGTCTTGCCCAGCCCCACGCCGCCATAGAGAAACAGCGGATTGAAGCTGACAGGCCCCCCTTCCGCGACCCGGCGGGCGGCGGCATGGGCGAGCTCGTTGGGCTTGCCGACGACAAACGTGTCGAACGTGAAGCGCTTGTCGAGCGGCGCTCCCGGCAGATCGATATTCGAGCCATTCGCAGAGGCGGTCCGAACCACCGGCGCGGCCGGCGCGGGCGCCTCCGTCTTCGTGCGAAATTCCTTGGCGCTGACGGCGTCCTTCCGGGCGCCGTTCTTCGGCGCAACGGAAAACTCGATACGCTCCACCTCCGCGCCGGCACGCGTCAGGTGCATGAGGATCTGCTGCCCGAAATTCCGGGAGACCCAGTTGCCGATGAAAGTGGTCGGTACATGAAACCGGGCAACGCCGTTTTCGACCGTATTGAACTCGAGAGGCTCGATCCACGTCGTGTAGTTGTTCTTGCCTACTGCCTCCAGAAGATCTCGCTGCACACGTCCCCAGGTGTCGTTTGTCATTGTGCCCTTATCCGTTTTTCATTCTTGCCCCGCGGGCCGGCCGATTTCGAAGAATCGGTTAGGCTTGGCGCTGCCTGCACGAGTCGCCCGCCACGAGGTCGGCACTAAAGACTCCGGTGCCTGAGCACCGGATCATGAGAGCAGCAGTGCCCCCATAGGAACACCCTCCACCGCTGAAAGGCGATGGTCGGGCGTGACTAGTACTTTGGACATGGGGCCCGGTAAGGTGCGACAGTCACGCACTTTTCCTGACGCCCTCCCGATTGGCCGACGGCAGCGCCGACCTTGCGGGTGTTCGATCTTTCTGCAAACCGGCAAAGGATACTTCCCCAAGACCTCTGCCAGCCGCGACCGATCCATGTCCCCCCGGACGATGTGAATCGCAGATGCAAGCTAGCAACTGGGGCGGAGCAGGCGCAACTGAACTTCGACCTTGACTCAAGCTTTGCCGGAACGAATCCGAAACAGGATCTAAGCCCTTGAAATGTAAGAAAAAACCCAAAAAACGCAAACGGACGCACCCGATGGGCGCGTCCGTTCGTATCAATATCGATGGTGGTTCAGGCGCTGATGGCCTTCACCCGCGACGACAGGCGGGACATCTTCCGCGCCGCGGTGTTCTTGTGCAGAACACCCTTGGTCACGCCACGCATCAGCTCGGGCTGAGCGTCGCGGAGAGCGGCGGCAGCGGCCTCCTTGTCCCCCGAACTGATCGCTTCCTCGACTTTCCGAAGGAAAGTCCGGATACGCGACCGACGCGCCTTGTTGACGGCATAGCGCCGTTCATTCTGGCGGGCGCGCTTCTTGGACTGGGGCGTGTTAGCCATGTGATCGGATTCCGAATTTCGGTGGTTGGTTATCTGAAGCCGCGTCTCTAGGGAGGTCTCCGCAATGAGTCAACCGGAAAAACGCGATCACTTGTCCCGGAACTGCGCTTCGCGCTTGTCGAGAAACGCGCCCATCCCTTCCTTCTGGTCTTCGGTCGCGAAAAGCGCGTGGAACAGGCGCCGCTCGAACAACAGGCCCTCGCGCAGCGGCATCTCGTAGCTGCGGTTCACCGCCTCCTTCACGGCCATCACCGTGAGCGCGGACTTTCGCGCGATCTTGTTGGCGGCGTTCGTCGCCTCCTCCACCAGCTTCTTGGCGGGAACCACCCTGGAGACCAGACCGGCGCGCTCGGCCTCCTCGGCGTCCATGAAGCGTCCAGTCAGGTGCATGTCCATCGACTTCGACTTGCCGACGAGGCGGGTCAGCCGCTGGGTGCCGCCCATGCCCGCAATAACGCCAAGGTTGATCTCGGGTTGGCCGAACTTGGCCGTATCCGCGGCAATGATGAAATCACACATCATCGCCAATTCGCAGCCGCCCCCGAGAGCGTACCCTGCAACCGCCGCGATAATGGGTTTGCGGCAGCGCTGGATCGCTTCCACCTGCGGCGCGAACAGGTCTGAGCCAAAGGCATCCACGAACGATTTCTCGGACATTTCCGCGATGTCGGCCCCGGCAGCGAAAGCCTTTTCGGACCCGGTCAGGACAATGCAGCGGACCTTTTCATTCTCTTCGGCCTCGCGCAGTGCTTGACCGAGTTCGTCGAGAAGTTGGGTGTTGAGCGCGTTCAGCGCGTCGGGGCGGTTCAGCCTGATGAGGCAGATATGATCATTTATTTCGACGATCAGCGTCTCGAAAGCCATGCGGCCGAGCCTTTCTGTGATTTCACAGGTCGCAAGGGTTACCACCCTGAGAGCGGCAATCAAGCTATCTTTGGCATGCCGGGCAGTAGAAGGTGGAGCGGCCCGCCTGGACGATCCGCCGTATGGTTCCACCGCACCCCGGGCGCAGGCAGGGCTGCCCCGCGCGCCCGTACACGCGGAAACTGTGCTGGAAATACCCGAGGTCCCCGTTGGCCTGGCGGTGATCGCGCAGGCTCGAGCCGCCGGCTGCGATCGCTTCCGTCAGGACCGTCCGGATTGCGGGAACCAGCGCCGCCACGCGTGCGGCGGCAATTCGGTCCGACCGGCGGGTGGGCGCTATGCCTGCCCGATGCAGGACTTCGCACACGTAGATGTTGCCCAGTCCGGCCACGAGTTTCTGATCCAGCAGCGCACTCTTGATAGGGGTTTTGCGGCCGCGCAGCGCCGTTACCAGGTACGTTTCATCGAACACATTCCCGAGCGGCTCGGGACCGAGCGCCACCAGCAGGGGATGTGCATCCGCGGAAGCCGTCGCGACCAGGTCCATCGCACCGAAACGGCGCGCGTCGTTGAAGGTGATCCGGGCACCTCCGTCCATATCCAGCACGACGTGATCGTGTTTCTCCATCGGTACGATCGGTTGGAAGAAGTGCCCCGGCGCCTCGCCGGAAATCACCATTCGCCCCGACATGCCGAGGTGAATCAACAATGATTCGCTGCTGGAGAGATCTGCGAGAATGTACTTCGAGCGCCGGCGCAGATTGAGCACCCGCGCGCCCGTCAGGCGGCTGGCCATTCCTTCCGGCAGCGGCCACCGCAGGTCCGGTCGGCGCACGTCTGCATGGGTGATGACATGGCCGACCATTGCCGGCTCCAGCCCGCGCCGCACCGTCTCAACCTCCGGAAGTTCGGGCATCCTGTTCCCCTTCGCCGCAGCCCCCGGCAGGGTCCATTGTAACCCCCCGGCAGCGCCCTATAAGGAGGGGGGAAAATGACCGGGAGCAAGTCCCCATGGGCGACGACAAAACCAGAACCACCCATTTCGGCGACCGCACAGTGGCGGAGGACGAGAAGAAGGGCCTCGTGCACGAGGTCTTCTCGTCGGTGGCGTCGCGCTACGATTTGATGAACGACCTGATGAGCGGCGGGGTCCATCGCCTCTGGAAAGACGCCATGATGGACTGGCTTGCCCCGCGCGACGGGCAACGCCTGCTGGACGTGGCCGGCGGAACGGGCGATATCGCGTTCCGCTTCCTCACCCGGGCGCCGGGGGCGTCGGCCGTCGTGTGCGACATGACCGCGGACATGCTGGAAGAAGGGCGCAAGCGCGCCGAGGCCGCACAACTCGCCGACAAGCTTGACTGGGTCGTGGGCGATGCCATGGACCTGCCTTTCGCCGACAATTCCTTCGACGTCGTCACCAACAGCTTCGGCACTCGCAACGTGACCCGGATCGAAGACGCACTCTCAGAGGCATTCCGCGTGCTCAAACCGGGCGGCCGGCTGATGACGCTGGAATTCTCTCAGCTTCCTAACCCCGCGTTGCAATGGGCCTATGACCGCTACTCCTATAACGTAATCCCGACCTTGGGTCAGGTGGTCACGCAGGATCGCGACAGTTACCAATACCTCGTCGAATCCATCCGCAAGTTCCCCGATCAGGAACGCTTCGCGGAGATGATCCGCGCCGCCGGCTTCGAGCAGGTGAAATACCGCAACATGTCGATGGGCATCGTTGCCCTGCACTCCGGCTGGAAGTTCTGATCCCTTGCGCGGCCCTCACAATATCTGGCGCCTGATCCGAACCGGCGCCACGTTCCAGCGTACCGGCGCCATGGGCGTGGTGCTGGAAGCCTTCAGCGCCCCCCCGGCAATCCGGGTGGTCTCCCGCTCCATCGGCTGGACCTTTGCGTGGCTTGGCCGCGCCGGGGATCCGAGCCTGCCGCCGTTGCTCCGGGCGCTCCAGGCGATGGGGCCCGCCTATGTCAAGCTGGGTCAGATCCTCTCGACCCGTCCTGACGTGGTGGGAGACGACCTGTCCCGGCAGCTGAAAATCCTGCAGGACCGGATGCCGCCCTTCCCGCGGGACGTGGCCATCGCGTCGATCGAACGGGAACTGGACATTAAGGTCGACGAGGTTTTCTCGAGCTTTTCGGAACCGATCGCGGCCGCATCCATCGCCCAGGTTCACCGCGCGACGATCGCCGAAACGGGCGCAGACGTGGCCGTGAAGGTCCTTCGCCCGCACATCGAGCGGGATTTCCGCCGCGACTTCGACGCCTTTTACCTGGCCGCCTGGCTGATCGAAACGCTCTCGCCGTCCTCCCGCCGGCTCAATCCCCGGGGTGTCATCACCCATTTCGAAGGGTCCGTTCGGGGCGAGTTAGACTTGCGGCTCGAGTCCGCCTCTGCCTCCGAATTTGAGGCCAGCACGCGCGACGATCCGGGGTTTCAGGTGCCCAAGATGCACTGGGCTTTGTCGGACCGGCGCATCATGACGATGGACTGGGCCGAGGGCATCTCCGCAAACGATCTGGAGCGGATCGACGCGGCCGGCCATGACCGGAAGGCCATCGGCGAGCGCGTGCTGTCCTATTTCCTCCAACACGCTCTTCGAGACGGCTTTTTCCACGCCGACATGCACCAGGGCAACCTGAAGATCGCTCCGAATGGCGATATCATCGCGCTGGATTTCGGGATCATGGGGCGGCTGGATGCCTATACTCGCAGGGTTTACGCAGAGATCATCTATGGCTTTATCAAGAAGGACTACCGCCGGGTGGCGGAGGTGCACTTCGAGGCGGGATACGTGCCGCCCGATCGCGATATCGACGAATTCGCCAGCGCCCTGCGGGTCGTGGGCGAGCCGATCTTCGGCATGTCGGCGGGCGATATCTCCATGGGTCGGGTGCTCGCCTACCTATTCGAAGTAACCGAGCGTTTCGGCATGGAGACGCGCATCGAGCTCATTCACCTTCAACGCACGATGGTCGTCGTCGAAGGCGTGTCCCGGTCCCTGTATCCGAATATCAACATGTGGGACGTGGCTCGGCCCGTGGTGGAAGAGTACATCAAGGACAGCATTGGCCCGAAGGCGCTTCTGCGTGACCTCGCCAGGACGGCCGTCGTGTTGGCGCGCTTCACGCCCCGGCTGCCACAACTCGCCGAGAACGCGCTTGCCGAACAGTCGGCGCAGCACCTCGTCGTGGTGGAGAAATCCCGCTCCAAGGGGAGACTGGCATGGTTCCTTGCCGGTGCCGCCGTTGCGGTTGCAGCCGGTTGGGTGCAGTCGCTCCTCTAAGCTAATCCAGCGTTACCGAACGCCACGGACTGCGGTGACACTGTCCGATGAAACTTCCTGTCCACCCTTCAGCACCAGCAGGGTGGACGCACCGTCGCTCCGCGCCTCGATTACGTCGGCATAGATCTGCGCCGGTTCCGTCGCGAGAAGATCCCCGTCCTTATCGTAACTCTCGACATCAAAGGTGTAGTTTCCCCAGGCGACATTCGCCCCCTTGGAGTCAACGCCGGTCCATTCCAGCGGTCCCTCGGCCATTGATAATGCGATTCGGTTTCGTTCTTTTCCTTGCCCGTCCTTGATGACGAGCTGCGCATGGTCTGCAATCTCGAGCGGTTTTACCCACAAATCGACCGGCTCGCCCTCGAAGGCGGCATCTGCGGGTACCCGAACGCTGGTGCCGACCCAGTCCGCCAACCGCGAGAGATCCATTGCTCCGGAGTCCTGACGCAGGGCGCTGAGCAGTTCGTTTGTCTTCACCTGCTGCTCCACGCCCGAGAAGGTCGCGAGTTGGGTGGCGAAGTCCGTTGCATCGAGCGGATTGAGCGGATCCTGATTCTCTATCTGGGCCGTCATCATCTTCAGAAACGTCTCGAAGTCGGAGGATACCACGCCCTTGTCGGAGGCCGTGGACGACGTCTTGCTGGAAGCGGATGGGGAAACACTCGTGGCGTCGGATATGGCGTCCATGGTGGCCTCAAAGTCTCATGTCCAACCCGGCAGACCGGGAGGCGTGGGTGGGAAGGGGCGTCGCTGGCTGGTCGCCTTCTTGCGCATCACCAGCGAGTGGGATCACTTCTGTCGGACCTTCGCCCATGCTGGAAAAGCCTTCGCCCTGTGAGGATCCTACGTCGACAGAAAGATTCTGGAAGCCAAGGTCGCGAAGGTCCTGCAGGAACTCCCCCATTGAGCGCCGGACCAGTTCTATCGTATCGGGCCGATCCGCGAGTATGGTCACGGTGAGAGCGGCATCGCGGGAAGAGAACGATATGCTGAGACGGCCGAGTTCCTCGGGATCGAGACGCACTTCAACGGCTCCGCTCGCCGCATCCCGGGTGACCTCGGCGACCTGGTTGGATGCCGTCCGCAGAGCATGCATAGCGCTTACGGGGGTCAGGTGAGAGCGGGCGGTAGGCGGGACCGTCAAGGGCCGCTCGCCCGATGCGAGATGGACGAACTCCCGCGGCTCGGACTTACCTAAGGCCTCCTCAAGATCCAGGACCTTCACTTCGGGAGGATTCGATAGCGGATCGGGCGCGGATCTCGCCTTAGCGACAACATCGATCGTGGGGCGGCTCGTCGTGGCAGGGGCGGTCGACGTCTCCGAAGCAAATTTTGTCTCCGTTCGTGCTGTGTTCGCATGGGCCTGTGTCCGATGAGGGGTTCGCTCGGAGAGGTGCTGTGCGATATTTTTTTCCTCAGTTGTTACTTCAGTCTCCGGTGGTTCGGTCCTCGCTATGGACTGACACTCCGTTTCGCCGGGGGGCGTCACGCTGGGCTTTAGGTCGTCCAAAACTACCCGCGAATTCTCCAAAGACGCGGGGCGTGAGGGTTCCCGTTTGAAGGCTGGCAGCTCCTCTTGCCCGGGAGGCAAACCTTGGAGTTGTTCATTCTGTTTTGGTACCGTCGCGGGCTGGCCGACGAGAAATGGATTGATGCTCGGCCTTTCCTCACGGTCTGCATGTGAGTCGACGTCCCCCCTCGCTGGCGGGTCTTTCGCCGCGACCTGTCCCAACATCGGCGCATCCCGACCATTCCATGTCGCTTGCACCTGCGCTTCGCGAGCATCGACCCGGCTAGCCTCCGGCATCGCGACCACGCCGGTATCCATATCCTTCGCGTCAGTTTTCGAGAGCGCTCGGTCATCATGTGAGCCAACGAGACTAGGCTGCGCGATGTGTCGTGGTTCGAGCGGAAGCTCGTCCACGAGGTGACGCACTGTTTCAATGCCGTGCACATCGTCGGCTTGCACGTCCACGTCCCAATCGGACGCGCCTTCCGCGACCATTTCCGGCAACGGAACGACGGCCCGTCCGGACGGATTGGCCAAGAATGCGACGACGTCCCCTGGCGGGTCCGGATCATTCACGTTCTGTATCAGTTCGCCGAACGACTCACCCTCGACAACCTCCGCTGGCGTCTCACCGGACCGCGATGGAACCGCCTTTGCTCCCGAAAGGAGGCTTGCGGAGTGGTGAAGTACGTATTGCATGGCTTTTTCGGACGTCTTCCTGCGACTTGGAGAACCATGCACGTGCCGGGTTACCGATCCTTTACCAGCATCGGCCTAATTTCGCCGAAAGTCGTGCAAATTGGATAGATCGACATATGAAGATTTCGCCTCTCGCGCAAATCCCGATCGAACGCCCGATGGGCGCCAGAGAACGGGCCAAGGACCAACCGCTCATGAAGGTGGCTCGAGATATGGAGGCCGCGTTTCTCTCTGAAATGCTGGACTACGCGGGTGTGGGAAAGTCCTCCGACTCTTTTGGAGGGGGCATAGGGGAAGAACAATACGCGAGTTTTCTTCGGGATGCCCAGGCCAAGGAAATGGTGAAGAACGGTGGAATAGGACTGGCTGAGATGATTTTCGAATCCCTCAAGGAAAGAACCAATGACCCATAAAACTACCTCAACCCTGACCGCCATTTTGGAACGGGAGCGAAATATGCTGCTGGAGGGCGACTTCGCGGAACTGGAACGCATCGCGAAACAGAAAGAGGGCCTTCTGTCCGACACGGCAGTGGTATCGCATGAGCCTGCCGACCTCGCAAAAATACGGCAGCTATCCGAGCGAAACGAGAAACTTTTGCAGGCATCGCTCGAGGGGGTCAAGGCGGCGCGATCGAGACTTTCGGACATTCGTCGTGCGTCCAATCAGCTGGAAACCTACACGAACGCTGGAAAGGTTCGGGACCTTGCACACCCGCGCCGTCAAGTGGAGCGCCGGGCCTGAATGGATGGTTTTCGTAAAATCCGAGAAATACGACCTCTGACGCTTAGGACTCTTTTAGGGTCAGGACCCATTGATTTCCGGGTAGGGGCGTGATTCACGGTCCGAAAACCGAGCGGTGAACATGTCTGATCTTTTCTGGCTGACGGATGCGCAGATGGCGCGTCTTGAGCCTTTCTTCCCAAAGTCCCATGGCAAGCCTCGCGTCGATGACAAGCGTGTTTTGAGCGGGATTATCTTCATCAATCGCAATGGCTTACGATGGCGAGATGCGCCGAGGGAATATGGCCCGCACAAAACGCTCTACAACCGTTGGAAGCGTTGGAGCGATAAAGGCATCTTTGCCCAGATGATGGTCGGCTTGGCCGCTGATCACGGCGAGCAGACG
>NZ_FOLG01000020.1 GCF_900112335.1 Tropicimonas isoalkanivorans | reverse complement strand
CGTTGAAGTGGTCGTCGCTGAGCGCCTGCAGGCGGGCGAGCATCTCGTCGATCTCGGCCTTCTTGCCGATGAAGGCGTTCAGCGCGGCTTCCTTGTTCCGGCGCGCCTTCTCGGCGCGGAGTTCGTGGCGCGGGGTGGTGATCGGGTTCAAGCGGGTGGTCATCGTGGTGGCTCCTTCGTAAGTTGCATCGTCCTTGTGGGATGGACGTTCGCTCTGTCCGCGAGGCTTATCAACGACATAAGCACCTGACTTTGAATGATAATCGGGGCTGGCGATGCAAGGCATGAGCGAGCGCCAGTACGCCGCCCATGTCGGGCTGTCGCGCGGCGCGATCCAGAAGGCGAAGGCCGCCGGCCGCCTAGTCCTGCACGAGGATGGCAGCATCGACGCCACGGCGTCGGACCGGCTTCGGGCGGAGGCGACGGACCCGTCGAAGACGAGGAAGGCGCCGGCGTACAAGATGAAGCCTGTGCCCGAGGCGGCGGTTTCCGCCGTCGGCGACACCCTCAAGGAACAGGGTCTCGCGGCCCCCGCAACGGGCGGCGGCACGACCTTCCTGCAGGCGAAGACGGCGCACGAGGTGCTGAAGGCGCAGGAGCGGCGCATCCGGCTCGCCAAGCTGAAGGGCGAGCTCGTCGATCGCGACCGCGCCACGGCACTGGTCTTCCGGCTCGCGCGCGAGGAACGCGACGCGTGGGTGAACTGGCCGGCGCGGGTGGCTGCGCTGATGGCGGCGGAGTTGGGAACGGAAACGGCGGCCATGCAGAAGGTTCTGGAGGCCCATGTCCGCGCCCATCTCGAGGAACTCGCCCAGCCCAGGATCGCCCTCTGAAGAGGTCACGCAATTCGATGGGGCCGAGGCGCTGCTCCGGGCCTGGGGCCGCGGGCTCACGCCCGATCCATGGCTGACCGTTTCGGAATGGTCGGACATCCATCGCTGGCTGAGCTCGCGCGCAAGCGCCGAGCCCGGCCGATACCGCACCGAGCGGACGCCCTACATGCGCGCCATCATGGACGCACTCTCGCCCGGCGATCCGACCCAGCGGATCGTGTTCATGAAGGCCGCGCAGGTCGGCGCGACCGAGGCGGGGAACAACTGGATTGGCTTCGTGATCCACCACGCACCGGGCCCGATGCTGGCGGTCCAGCCGACGGTGGAGCTGGCCAAGCGCAACTCGCGCCAGCGGATCGACCCGCTGATCGAGGAAAGCCCGGCGCTGAAGGAACGGGTCCGCCCGGCGCGGGCGCGCGACAGCGGCAACACGCAGCTGTCGAAGGATTTCCCCGGCGGCGTGCTGGTGATGACCGGCGCGAACTCGGCGGTGGGGCTGCGCTCGATGCCGGCCCGCTACGTCTTCCTCGACGAGGTCGACGCCTATCCCGCCTCGGCCGACGAGGAAGGCGACCCGGTGGGCCTCGCCGAGGCGCGCTCGCTGACCTTCGCTCACCGGCGGAAGGTCTTCCTGGTCTCGACGCCCACGATCCGCGGCGTCAGCCGGATCGAGCGGGAATACGAGGCGAGCGACCAGCGCCGGTTCTTCGTGCCGTGCCCGCATTGCGGCGCGATGCAGTGGCTGCGGTTCGAGCGGCTGCGCTGGGAGAAGGGCAAACCGGAGACGGCGGCGTATCACTGCGATGCCTGCGACGAGCGGATCGAGGAGCACCACAAGCCGGCGATGCTGGCCGCTGGCGAATGGCGGGCGACCGCCGAGCCCCGCGACGCGCGGACGGTGGGGTTTCATCTCTCGGCGCTCTATTCGCCGCCGGGGTGGAAGAGCTGGGCCGACATCGCACGCGACAAGGAGACGGCGGCGGGATCCGACGAGGCCGAGCGGGTGTTCCGCAACACGGTGCTCGGCGAGACCTGGATCGAGACCGGCGATGCGCCGGGCTGGCAGCGGATCGCCGAGCGGCGCGAGGACTGGCCGGCGGGGACCGTTCCCGCGGGCGGGCTGTTCCTGACCGCCGGCGCCGACGTGCAGAAGGACCGGATCGAGGTCGATGTCTGGGCCTGGGGCCGCGGGCTGGAAAGCTGGCTCGTCGATCATGTCGTGATCGAGGGCGGGCCAGCGCGACCTGATAGCTGGGAGGCGCTGACAGATCTTCTCGGGCGCAGCTGGCGGCATGCCGGTGGCGCGGAGTTGGGTCTTGCCCGGCTCGCCATCGACACGGGCTACGAGACGGCTGCGGTCTATGGATGGGCCCGCTCGGTCGGCTTCGTGCAGGTGGCGCCGGTGAAGGGGCTCGAGGGCTTCAACCGGGTGAGCCCGGTGTCGGGGCCGACCTTCGTCGACGCCACCGCGGGCGGGAAACGCCTGCGCCGGGGCGCGCGGCTCTGGACCGTGGCCACCTCGACCTTCAAGGCCGAGACCTACCGCTTCCTGCGGCTGGCCCGGCCGACTTCGGAAGAGCTGAATGAAGGCGCCGCGTTCCCGCCCGGCACGGTGCATCTGCCCGGCTGGGCCGACACGGAGTGGATCCGGCAGTTGACGGCGGAGCAGCTGGTGACGGTGCGCAACCGCCGCGGCTTCGCGAAGCTCGAATGGCAGAAGCTCCGCGAGCGCAACGAGGCGCTGGACTGCCGGGTCTATGCCCGCGCCGCCGCCTGGATCGCCGGCGCGGATCGCTGGCCCGAGGCGACATGGGCCGATCTTGAGGCGCAACTCGGCGTGCCGAGCGGGATGGACAGCCCGGCCGGCCTGATCGGGCGGCCCGACGCGGGCCCGCAAGGCAAGCGCCGCTCCGACTGGCTCGGGCGGCGGGAAGGATGGTTTTGATGGCGGACTGGACGGAAGCGGAGCTCGCGGCTCTCCGGCGCGCCTATGCGAGCGGCACCACCCGGGTCAGCTATGACGGCAAGACCGTCGACTACGGCTCGGCCGACGACCTGCTCGGGCGCATCCGCACCATCGAGCGCCAGATCGCCGGCGCCACAGCCCGGCCCATCGCGGGCTTCGCCGGCTTCTCGCGCGGGGATCGCTGATGGTCTCGTGGCTCGACAGGGCCATCGCCTCGGTCGCCCCTCGAGCGGCCACCCGGCGCGTGCTGGCGCGGCAGGCTTTCGAGGGGCTCGCCCGTTCCTACGAGGGCGCGGCCCGCGGGCGGCGCACCGATGGCTGGCACGCTCCGGGATCCTCGGCCGACGCCGAGATCGGCCGCGCCGGCGCGCTCCTGCGCGACCGGATGCGGGATCTTGTGCGCAACAACCCGCACGCGGCCAAGGCGGTGTCGGTGCTCGTGAACAACATCGTCGGCGCAGGGATCATGCCGCGCGCCGCCAGCGGCGACGCCGCCCTCGACCGCGAGGTGGACCGGCTGTTCGAGATCTGGGCGCGGGGCTGCGACGCGGACGGCCAGCTCGACTTCTACGGGCTGCAGACGCTCGCCTGTCGCGAGATGGTCGAGGCCGGCGAGGTCCTGGTCCGCCGTCGCCCGCGCCGACCCGGCGATGGCGTCATGCCGCCGGTCCAGCTGCAACTGCTCGAGGCCGACTTCCTCGACGCCACCCGCAACGGCGCGCTCGGCGCGGGCCAGGCGGTGCAGGGCATCGAGTTCGACGCGCTCGGGCGGCGCCGGGCCTACTGGCTCTTCGGCGCGCATCCCGGCGGCCCGAGCCTCAACCTGACGGGCGGGCTCACCAGCCGCGCGGTCCCCGCGACCGAGATCGCCCATGTCTACGAGAAGCAGCGCACGCAGGCGCGCGGCGTTCCCTGGGGCGCGCCGGTGATCCGAGCGCTTCGCGATCTCGACGATTACGAGGTGGCCGAGATCGTGCGCAAGAAGACCGAGGCCTGCGTCACCGCCATCGTCTTCGGCGACGAGGAGGCCCAGCAGGGCATCGCGCCCGCTGTGGTCGACGCCGACGGCAACCGGGTGGAGCAGTTCGAGCCGGGTCTCATCGCCTATGCCCGCGGCGGCAAGGACATCCGCTTCAACCAGCCCGCGGCCACGGGCGGCTACGGCGAGTACAAGCGGGCGAGCCTGCACACGATCTCGGCCGGCTTCCGGGTGCCCTACGAATTGCTGACCGGGGATCTCAGCCAGGTGAACTACTCGTCGATCCGGGCCGGGCTCGTCGAGTTCCGCCGGATGATCGACGCCGTGCAGTGGCAGCTCTTCATCCCGATGTTCTGCGCGCCTGTCTGGCGGTGGTTCACGGAGGCCGCATGGGCGGCCGGGCGCATCCCGACGCCGGACGTGCCGGTGGAATGGTCGCCGCCCAAGTTCGAGGCGGTCGATCCGCAGAAGGACGCGATGGCCGATCTGCTAGCCATCCGCTCCGGCACGATGACGCTGGCCGAGGCCATCGCCCGGCAGGGCCGCAACCCCGACGCCGTGCTGGCCGAGATCGCGGCCACGAACGCCAGGCTCGACGAGCTGGGCCTCGTGCTCGACAGCGACCCGCGCCGGGTCACCAAGACCGGCAGCGCGCAAGCCAATGCGCCAGCCGACCCCGCGACCGATCCGAATGACACCGCCTCAAGCAGCGAAGCGGTAGGCGAAGAAACAGACCCGGACGCGGAAGCGGCCTGACGAGGATCCATCCATGGAGCAGACGATCGAACTGCCGGCCTTCCGCCGGTCGGCGGAGCTTGCGCCGAACAGCATCGACCCGGAGACCCGCAGCGTCGAGGTGATCTGGTCGACCGGCGCCCGGGTGCGGCGCGCCGCGCTCTTCGGCGAGCCGCATGACGAGGAGCTCAGCATGGCGCCCGAGCATGTGCGGCTCGACCGGCTGAACGCGGGCGCGCCGTTCCTGAAGGTGCACGAGGCGCACGATCTCGACGCGGTGATCGGCTCGGTCGTGCCGGGCTCGGCGCGGATCGAGAACGGCCAAGGCATCGCGCGCATCCGGCTCTCGGAACGCGACGCGGTGGGCGACATCTGGCGCGACATCGAGGCCGGGCACATCCGCGCGGTCTCCATCGGCTACCAGGTCCACCGCTTCGAGATCTCGAAGCCGGACGGCCAGCGGGAGCTCTGGCGGGCGGTCGACTGGACCCCGTTCGAGATCTCGGCCGTGCCGGTCGGCGCCGATCCCGCCGCCGGCTTTCGTTCCAACAGCGAACATCACGACTGCGTCCTCCACCGCCGGGACGCCCCCACCAGCGAAGGAGCATCCCCGATGACCGACAGGACCCAGACCCCGGCCGAGACGGCCGAGCAGAGCAAGACCACGGCAGCGCCCGAGGAGACGAGCATGACCGACGACAAGACCGGCGCTGCCGACACGCAGACCCGCGCCGCCGACACGAAACCCAAGGCCACGAAACCCGCGCCCGATCCGGCGCCTGAGGGTCGCAGCCGCAGCGTCGACACCGACGCGCTGGTCAGCGAGGCCCGCGCGCAGGAGCGGGAGCGCGTCTCCACGATCCACGGCCTCGCCGACAAGCTCCATCTCGAGCGCGGCTTCGCCGACGACCTCATCAAGCGCGGCGTCTCCATCGACGAGGCCCGCCGGCTGATCCTCGACCAGGTGGCGGCCAAGGCCGACGAGACCCGGACCTTCCCCCATGTCTCGATCCCGCTCGGCGGGCGCGACGCCACGGTCACGCGGCGCGCGGCGATCTCGAATGCGCTCCTGCACCGCTACAGCCCGACGCTGTTCCCGCTGGAGGACGCTGCGCGCGAATACCGCGGCATGACGCTGATGGAACTCGCCCGCGAAAGCCTCGAAACGGCGGGCGCCAGCACCCGGGGCCTGTCGCGCGACGAGGTCGCGACGCGCGCGCTGCACTCGACCTCGGACTTCCCCGAGATCCTCGCCGCCGTCACCAACAAGACGCTGCGCCAGGCCTACGAGGCCTATCCGCGGACCTTCCCGCTCTTCTGCCGGCAGGTTCTCGCGACCGACTTTAAGGCGATGCACCGCGTCCAGCTCGGCGAGGCGCCGCAGCTCCTGAAGGTCGGCGAGAGCGGCGAGTTCAAGCGCGGCACGCTCGGCGAGAGCAAGGAGAGCTACCGCATCGAGACCTACGGCCGCGTTGTCGCCATTACCCGGCAGGTGCTGATCAACGACGATCTCGACGCCTTCACGCGCATCCCGGCGATGTACGGCAACTCCATCGCCCAGCTCGAGTCCGACGTGGTCTGGGACATCGTGACGTCGAACCCCGCGATGGCGGACGGCACCGCGCTCTTCCATTCGACCCACAAGAACCTCGCCGGCGCCGGTGCGGCGCTCGGGGTGGACAGCGTGGGGCTCGCGCGGGCGGCGATGCGCAAGCAGACCGGGCTCGACAAGAAGACGGTGCTGAACATCCGGCCCGCCTTCCTGATCGTCCCGGCGGCGTTGGAACTCAAGGCCGAGCAGCTGGTCGCCCAGAACCTCGTGCCCGCCCAGAGCGGCAACGTGGTCCCGCAATCGATCCGCACGCTCTCGCCCATCGCCGAGCCGCGGCTCGACGCGGCGAGCGAGACGGCCTGGTACCTGGCGGCCTCTCCGAACCAGATCGACACCATCGAGTACGCCTATCTCGAGGGCCAGCAGGGCGCCTACATCGAGACCCGCAACGGCTTCGACGTGGACGGCGTCGAGATCAAGTGCCGCCTCGACTTCGGCGCCAAGGCCATCGACTGGCGCGGCCTCTACAAGAACCCGGGCGCGTAACCCGCACCCCATGCTGAACCCTGACACGCGGGCGGTCCTGACGGGCCGCCCTTCGTCTTTCCACGAGGATCCTCCGCATGAAAAACTACGTCCAGCCCGGCAACACCATAACCCTGACCGCGCCCTATGCCGTCGCCTCCGGCAATGGCCTGCTCGTCGGCTCCATCTTCGGCGTCGCCGCCGGAGACGCCGCCCTCGGCGAGCCTGTCGAGACCGCGCTCGTTGGTGTCTTCGACATCACCAAGGTCGGCTCGCAGGCCTGGACCGTCGGCGCCAAGATCTATTGGGACGACACGAACAAGCGCTGCACCACGGTCGCGACCGACAACACCCTCATCGGCGTGGCAGTCCAGGCCGTGGCCGGCGGGGCCGGCGACACCATCGGCCGGGTGCGGCTGAACGGCAGCTTCTGATGACCGCCTTCGCCGCCGTTCTCGACGCGCTCTTCGCGGACGCGCATCTGTCGCGCGAGGTCGTCTATACGGCCGAGGGCGGCGCGCCGTCACTGGTCCGTGCCATCCTGCGGCGGCCGGACGACGTCACCGGCATCGGCGATGCGCGCATCTGGTCCGAGACCACCCGGCTGGACCTGCGCCTCGCCGAGGTGGCGACCCCGCGGCCCGGCGACCGGATCGAGATCGACGGCGAGGCCTTCCTCATCCAGGGCGAGCCCATCCGCGACCGCGAGCGGCTCGTCTGGACCGTGGATCTGCGCCCGGCCTGACCGCGATGAAGCTGAAGCTCGACATCACGCCCGATCTCGTTGCCGCCATGGCCGCCGAGGTGAAGGCCGGCGAGAAGGCTGTCACCGCTGCCATGCGCGAGGCCGGCACCGGGCTCAAGACCGCCTGGCGCGGCCAGATCACCGGCGCAGGGCTCGGGCGACGGCTGGCGAACTCGATCCGGAGCCAGACCTACCCCAAGGTCGGCGAGAGCCTGAACGCCGCGGCGCTCGTCTGGTCCAAGGCCCCGGTCATCGTCGGCGCGCATGACACCGGTCCGCTGATCCGCTCAAAAGACGGGTTCTGGCTGGCGATCCCGACCGAAGCCGCCGGCCGCGGCCTCCGAGGTGCCAAGCTCACCCCCGGCGAATGGGAACGCCGCCGCGGCCTGCGCCTGCGCTTCGTCTTCCGGCGCCGCGGTCCGAGCCTGCTGGTGGCCGAAAGGGCCCGGATCAACACCCGTGGTCAGGTGGTTGCGTCACGCTCAAGGACCGGGCGCAACCAGGTCACCGCGCCGATCTTCCTGCTGGTCCCGCAGGTCAAACTGCCCAAGCGGCTCGATCTGGACCGCGACGCCGAGCGAGCGCTCGACAGCGTGCCGGGTCTGATCGTGGCGAACTGGGTGGAGGGGAAGATCGGATGATGAGGCTTAGCGTTGTCCGTCGAGCTTCGAAATGTCGTCTCCCATAGCGTTTAGAAGCTTCCGAAAATCATCGCCTTCACGGAGGATATTTTTCGCATCCTCAATGAAACCAGAATCTCCGTCAAATGTAGGATGGTCCTTGCCCATCTCCACGACAGCATGTGCGTGTTTGACCATCTCGTTGAGAGTGTCGCGCGTCTTCTCCAGCGTGCCAGGCTTGCTGAGCTCATGAAGAGCCCTGTACAAGTGGTGCAATGAAATCATTGCGTAGTAGTGCTGCGGCACCCCCTTTGAAATGAGCTTGTCGCAGTAATTTATCCTTTCTGAGAGAAGGCCGATAAGCGCCTCTAATTTTTTCTCCTTAGGGATTTCGGCTTGGGAAATTTCTTGATGCATATTCCCAAGAAGCCATACCATCTGCTTTAAGGAGGGGACGTCGCCGGCGATGGCTTGCTTCCTGATGATCATGGTGATCTCGCGCTGGTTTTCGCTATCGAGCCATGCGCCGATGAAATCGCTATCGCCCAGTATCTCAGCAGTTTTGGATCGGTCTGTGTAGAGCAACTTAGCGACTGCTGCGGGATCTTGGCAGATCTTCTTATAGTCCTTTTTCGATTTCCCGAATCCAAACAAAGCTCATTCTCCTGGGGTGGTCTGTTGTACAGATTGCACGCATATGAAGCGTGGGCGGCGAGAGTTTAGAGGCTTCGCCGAAGTCTATTTTTCCGCTTTCAGCGCCTTATCAAGGGCGATCTTGGCGCCAGAATGCACATCTTCACTCTCTTGGAATTCTTCAACGGTGTATTCTTTGCTGCCATGATTGGCAGACAAGCTGGGAGAAACGTGACTCCATGTGTGGGTAATGATGACCTGACCATTCTCATTGCGATATGAGTACCAGTCTTCGTAGTTATTCATTGGCCCCTTGATGCGTTCAAAGAACTGTTTGCCCGACACTCTTTTGCCTCCAACTGCAACCATTACGCGTCTGTCTCGCACGCAACAGCCTGTTCAACAACAGAAAACTCGATCGCCATGCCCACTCCTCGCGAAACCATCCTCGCCGCGCTGCACGCGCGGCTCTCGGCGCTGCCCGCCACCGCGCTTCGCGGCGAGGTGCTGCCCGAGCGTGTGCCAACTGCCGGCCTCCTGATCCTCCGCGACGGCGAGCCGGGGGAGCCGGAGGTGACCCTGTCGCCGTTGAATTATCACTACCAGCATCGCGCCGAGCTCGAGGCGGTCGTGCAGGGCGCCGACCGTGATGCCGTCTTCGACACGCTGTGCGCCAGCATCGCGACGGCAATCGCGGCCAACCGTACGCTGGGCGGGCTCTGCGACTGGGTCGAGGCGGAAGCTCCGCGCCCGGTGGATCTGCCGGTCGAGGGCGCGGCCAGCCTGAAGGCCGCCGTGATCCCGGTGGTGCTGCACTATTCCACGGCCGATCCGGTCGGCTGATCCCGACAACCCGAGGAGAACACCATGGCACGAGCCCAGGGGGCGCGGGCGCTGATGGCGCTTGCGTTCGAGACGACCTATGGAACGCCCCCTGTGGGCGGCTTCACCAAGATGCCGTTTGCCAGCACCACGCTCGGCGCCGAGCAGCCGCTTCTCAACTCCGAGCTTCTCGGCTACGGCCGCGATCCGCTGGCGCCGATCAAGGACGCGGTGACGGCCGACGGCGATATCGTCGTGCCGCTCGACGCCGAGGCCCTCGGCTTATGGCTGAAGGCGGCCTTCGGGTCACCGACGACGACAGGCACCGGCCCCTGGACGCACGAGTTCCAGTCGGGCTCCTGGACGCTGCCCAGCATGTCGATCGAGACCGGCATGCCGGAAGTGCCGCGCTATGCGATGTACTCGGGCTGCGTTCTCGACCAGATCACCTGGCAAATGCAGCGCTCCGGCCTGCTGACGGCCACGGCCCGGCTGGTGGCGCAAGGCGAGACGGTCGGCACGACAACCAGCGCCGGCACGCCGGCTGCACTGGAGCTGAAGCGGTTCGGGCATTTCAACGGGGCGATCACGCGCAACGGAACGGCGCTCGGCAACGTGGTCTCGGCCGAGATCACCTACGCCAACAACCTCGACCGGATCGAGACGATCCGCTCGGACGGCCGTATCGACGGCGCGGATCCGTCCATCGCGGCGCTCACTGGCCGGATCGAGGTGCGCTTCGCCGACCAGACGCTGGTGACGCAGGCGATCAATGGCGAGGCCTGCGAGATGGAATTCGCCTACGTCCTGCCGTCCGGCGAAAGCTTCACCTTCACAGTGCATGCAGTCTACCTGCCGCGCCCGCGCATCGAGATTTCCGGGCCGCAGGGCGTGCAGGCCACCTTCGACTGGCAGGCCGCCCGCGACAGCGTCGTCGGTCGGATGTGCACCGCCACTCTTGTGAACGACGTGGAGACGTATTGATGCTCACGCTCGATCTGACCAACGCCCCGCGCTGGCATGACCTTGCCCCTGGCGTTCGCGTGCAACTTCGCCCACTGACGACCGCGCTGATGGTGGCGACGCGCAGCGATCCGGTCGTGGAAGCTGTGCCTGACGAGGCCACCGACGAGGAGCGCGCCGTCGCCTTCGCCAAGGCGCTCGCGCGCCGCGCCGTGCTCGCCTGGGAGGGCATCGGCGATGCGGACGGCAAGCCGATCGATCCTAGCCCGGAGGCAATCGACGCGCTGCTCGATGTCTGGCCGATCTTCGAGGCATTCCAGCTGACCTACGTCTCTAAGGGCCTACTGCTGGAACAGGAAAAAAACGCCTCCGCGCTCTCGCCGAATGGTCCTTCGGCGGGGGCGAGCGATACTGCGAAGCCTGTACGCAAGCCTGCCCGGACTGCCCGGCGCGGCTGAACCGTCCGGAAACGCCGGAGGGCTGGCAGGTCTGGGACCTGGTCGGCCGTCTCGGCGGCCAGCTGCGCGTGCTGCCCGGCGCCGTGATCGGCTGGGACATGTCGGCAGCGCTCGCGCTCGGTGATGCCCTCGGCGTGCCGCCGATCGCCATGGCCGAACTGCTGCCCGTCATCGAGGCGGTGATGGTGGCGAAGATCAACGAACAAATGGATCATTCCAGTGGCTGAAAAGCGCGTTTCTGTCCGCCTTGCTGCGGTTGGCGGCCGACAGGTGCGCGCCGAGCTGGAAGGTGTCGGTGAGGCCGGGTCGCGAGGCTTCGGCCGGCTCAGCCGCGAGATGGAAGCGGCAAACACCCGGCTTGCGGCTTTCTCTCGACGGGTTCGTGTGGCCGCCGCAGCCGCCGTGGCAGCGGCCGCCGCCGCTGGCGTGGCGATGATCCGCTCTGGCCTCCAGACCGTCGATGCGCAGGCCAAGCTCGCGCAGTCGCTCGGCACCACCGTCGCCTCGATCCAGACGCTGGAGCGCGCGGGCGAGCTGGCTGGCGTGTCGATGTCCGGAATCGAGCAGGCGACGAAGGATCTGACGCGCCGTCTGAGCCAGGCGGCCGCCGGGACCGGTCCCGCGGCGCAGGCGCTCGATCGGCTGGGGCTTTCGGCCACCGACCTGATTGCGCTGCCGCTGGATCAGCGCGTCGGCGCCATCAACGCCGCCATCGAGAGCTTCGTGCCTGCGGCCGAGCGCGCGGCCGTCGCGGGCCAGCTCTTCGGCGAGGAAGGCTCCATCGCCATGAGCCGGATCGACACGGCGACGCTGCGCCAGGCGACCGAGGACGTGCGCGCCTTCGGCGTCGTCGTCTCCGAGCAGGATGCCGACCAGATCGAGCGGACGAACGACGCGATCTCCCGGCTTGGGCTGATCTGGCGCGGGCTGTCGAACCAGCTTGCCGTCGCAGCGGCGCCTGCGCTGGAAGCGGTCGCCAACGCCATGGCGGCGGTCGCCAGCCGCTCTGGCCCGCTCGGCATCGCGATCCGCGGTCTCTTCGACAACATCGGCCGCCTGACCACCTATGCCGCCACCTTCGCGGCGTTCCTCGCGGGACGCTGGGTCGCCGGGATGGCCGCTGCCGCGCTCTCGGTCCGCGGCCTTGCCACGGCGCTGGTCGTCCTGCGCGGGGCGCTGATCCGCACCGGCATCGGGGCGCTGATCGTTGGTGCAGGTGAACTCGTCTACCAGTTCACCCGTCTCGTCTCCGGCGCGGGCGGCTTCGGCGAGGCGATGTCGCTGCTGAAAGACGTCGCGGTCGAGGTCTGGGAACGCATCAAGATGGGCGCCGCTGCGGCGGGTGCCGCCGCCACGGCGATGTTCTTCGACCTGAAGGCGGACGCCGCCTCGGGCATGCAGAGCGCCATCGAGAGCGTGGTCGGTTTCGGCAACACGGCCGCGAACACGTTCGAGGGGGCCTACGAGGCGATCAAGGCGATCTGGGGTCTGCTGCCGGCCGCCATCGGCGATCTGGCGTTCCAGGCGGCCAACAGCCTTGTCGACGGTGTCGAGGCGATGCTGAACGGCGTGGTCTCGCGCATCAACGGCTTCATCGGCGGCATCAACCAGGGGCTGGAAGCGCTGGGCTCGGAGCGTCGCATCTCGCTGGTGCCGGACCTCGATCTCGGCGAGATCGAGAACCGCTTCGAGGGCGCGGCCAGCGCTGCCACGACAGCGGCGCAGGCAGCCTTCGACCGGGCCTTCGAGGACAACCCGCTGACCGCGCCCGATCTCGGCCTGACCGACGCGGCGAACAGGGCGCTCGAGTCCGCGAACCTGTATCGCGGAGCCGCGCGCGATCTTGCGGAAGGGGCCCGCGCGCCGCTCGAAAGCTGGCAGGCGCTGCGCGATGCCGTGCGCGGCACCGACGAGGCGAGCGCGGATGCGCTGACTGAGGCCACCGGTGCGGCCGAACGGCTGGAGACGGCGCTCGGCGATGCCGGACGAGCGGCGACAGGTGCAGGCGCGGCGGCCGGGGCTGCTGCCGCTGCAGAGGAGCCCGCGACCGAGGCGGCCGTCGCCGGCTGGCAGGCGGTCACGGCGGCGCTGTCGGACTACGCCAGCAAGGCGCGCGAGATCGGCGGCGATATCGGCCAGAGCCTGGTCGGGGCCTTCCAGTCGGCCGAGAACGCCGTTGGCCAGTTCGTGAAGACCGGCAAGCTGAACTTCCGCGATCTCGTCACCTCGCTGCTGGCCGATCTCGCCCAGCTTGCGGCGCGACGGTTCATCCTCGGGCCGATCGCCAATGCGCTCTCCGGCGTGTTCTCTGGGGCGGGCGGCATTTTCGCCAACGTCCTGCATGCGGGCGGGATGGTCGGATCGGCCGGACACTCGCGGATGGTCCCGGCCATGGCTTTTGCCGCTGCGCCCCGGATGCATTCCGGCGGCATGGCGGGCCTACGCCATGACGAGGTGCCCGCGATCCTGCAGCGGGGCGAGCGCGTGCTGTCGCGGCGCGAGGCGCAGGCCTACGGCACGGGTGGCGGGGTCAACATCACCATCATGGCCCGCGATGCCGAGAGCTTCCGGCAGTCCCGCACGCAGGTCGCGGCGGACATCGCTCGCGCCGTGTCGCTCGGGCGGAGGGGCATGTGATGGCGTTTCACGAGGTCCGGTTTCCCGACAACATCAGCCGGGGCGCACGGGGCGGGCCCGAGCGGCGCACCCAGATCGTCGAACTCGCCTCGGGCGACGAGGAGCGCAACGCCAGCTGGGCCAACTCGCGCCGCCGCTACGACGTCGCCTATGGCATCCGCCGCGCCGACGATCTGGCGGCGGTCGTCGCCTTCTTCGAGGCGCGAAACGGTCGCCTGCACGGTTTCCGCTTCAAGGACTGGGGCGATCACAAGTCCTGCCTGCCGTCAGCCACGCCGTCGCCCACCGATCAGTCGATCGGCACCGGCGACGGCACCGCCACTGCGTTCCAGCTGGTGAAGCGCTACGCATCCGGGGCGCAATCCTGGACGCGCGCCATCGCCAAGCCGGTGGCGGGCAGCGTGCGCGTCGCGCTGGCGGGCGTCGAGCAGCTCTCCGGCTGGTCGGTCGACACCGCCACCGGCGTCGTCACCTTCAGCGCTGCGCCGGGTGCTGGCGTCGCCATCACCGCGGGCTTCGAGTTCGACGTGCCGGTCCGCTTCGACACCGACGTGCTCGACGTGACGCTCGATCTCGAGCGGCTCGGCTCGATCACCTCCATCCCGCTTCTGGAACTGCGCCGATGAAGAACTTGGATCCTGCCCTGCAATCCCATCTCGACGAGGGCACCACGACGCTCGCCTGGTGCTGGCGGATCGCCCGGGCCGATGGCGTCATCTTCGGCTTCACCGACCACGACCGGACGCTGAGCTTCGACGGGACCGACTTCGAACCTGAGAGCGGGCTCACGGCGTCCGAGGTGCGGTCGGGCTCGGACCTGTCGGTCGATGCGCAGGATGCCGAGGGCGTGCTGACCTCGGACCGCATCACCGAGACCGACATCCTCGACGGCCGCTGGGACAATGCCGAGGTCGAGGTCTGGCGCGTGAACTGGGCGGACACGAGCCAGCGCGTGCTGATGCGGCGCGGCGCTATCGGCCAGATCCGGCGCGGGCGGCTCTCCTTCGTCGCCGAGGTCCGTTCGCTCGCCCATGTGCTCGGCCAGACGGTCGGGCGGACCTTCCAGGCGACCTGCGATGCCGCGCTCGGCGATGCGCGCTGCGGCGTCGATCTGGAAGACCCCGCCTTCAAGGGCGCGGGCACCGTGATCGATCTTCTGCGCGACCGGGCGTTCACCGCCTCCGGTCTCGGCGACTTCGAGGCGGGCTGGTTCACCTTTGGCACGCTGGACTGGACGAGCGGCGCGAATGCGGGGCGGCGCACCGAGGTGCTGGGCCATGACGTGACAGACGGCATCGCTGTGCTGACCCTGCTCGAGGCGCCGGTGCGGGCGATCGCCGAGGACGATGCCTTCACCATCCGCGCTGGCTGCGACAAGCGGATGGAGACCTGCGGGGCCAAGTTCGCCAACACCGCCAACTTCCGCGGCTTTCCGCACATCCCCGGCCAGGACGCGGTCCTGCGCTACGCCACGAAGGACGGCGGGCATGACGGGGGCGTGCTGTGAAGCCCGCCGATCCGGACAGGGTGATCGCCGCAGCGCGCTCCTGGCTCGGCACGCCCTACCACGACCAGGCGAGCCTGCGCGGCGTCGGCTGCGATTGCCTCGGGCTGGCCCGGGGCGTCTGGCGCGAGGTCGTCGGCCCCGAGCCGTTCCCGATCCCGCCTTACAGCCGCGACTGGGGTGAGACCGGGCCGCGCGAGGTGCTGGCCGAGGGTGCGCGCGCCATGATGACCGAGGTGTCGCCCGCCGAGGCCGGTCCCGGCGCGCTGGTGCTCTTCCGCATGAAGCCGCGCGCCATCGCCAAGCATGTCGGGATCCTGACTGGTACCGATACCTTCCTCCACGCCTACGAGCGGCTCGGCGTGATCGAGGAACCGCTCTCTCCATCCTGGCGGCGGCGCATCGCCTTCGCCTTCCTGTTCCCGCAACGCTGAGACTCCGACATGGCCACCCTCGTTCTCGGTGCCGCTGGCGCCGCCATTGGCGGCAGCATCGGCGGCGCCATCCTCGGCGTCAGCGCCGCGACCATCGGCGGCTTCATCGGCTCGACCATCGGCTCGGTCGTCGACAGCTGGATCATCTCGTCGCTGGCGCCTACCCAGCGCATCGAGGGCGCGCGGCTCGACACGCTGCGCATCACCTCGGCCACCGAAGGGGCGGTCATCCCGCGGCTCTATGGCCGGATGCGGCTGGGCGGCAACATCACCTGGGCGACGGATTTTCGCGAGGAGACGAAGACCACCACCCAAGGCGGCGGCAAGGGCGGCGGGGGCGGCAAGGTCAAGACGACCGAGTATCTCTATTTCGCGAGCTTCGCCGTCGCGCTCTGCGAAGGCCCGATCACCGGGATCGGGCGCATCTGGGCCGACGGCAAGCCGATGGACCTCTCCGGCGTCACCTGGCGCTGGTATCCGGGCGACGAAGCTCAAGTTTCTGACCCGTTCATCGCCGCGAGGATGGGCGCGGCCAGCACGCCCGCCTATCGCGGCACCGCCTATGTCGTTTTCGAGGAACTGGCGCTCTCCAACTATGGCAACCGGCTGCCGCAGCTGTCTTTCGAGGTGTTCCGCCCACTCGCCGATCCCGACACCGCAGAGGGGCTGACCAAGACCGTCACCATGATCCCCGCCTCGGGCGAGTTCACCTATGCGACTCAAGCCATCCGCAAGACCGATGGCGGGGTGACGCAGGCGGAGAACCTGAACGCGCTGGCCGACGCCACCGACATGGTGGAGGCGCTGGACCGGCTTCAGGCCATGGCCCCGGCAGTCGAGAGCGTCAGCCTTGTGGTGGCGTGGTTCGGGGACGATCTGCGCGCGGGCGCCTGCAAGGTGCGGCCGGGCGTCGAGGTGGCGGCCAAATCGACCACGCCGGTCAGCTGGTCGGTGAACGGCGTCAGCCGCGCCAACGCCTTCCTCGTCAGCCGGGATGCAGAGGACCGCCCCGTCTATGGCGGCACGCCGTCCGACTTCGCCGTTGTGCAGGCCATTCAGGAAATGAAGACGCGCGGGTTGAGGGTGACCTTCTATCCGTTCATCCTGATGGACGTGCCGCCCGGCAACAGCCTGCCGAACCCGTATTCCGACAACGCCGCCGGAACGGGCCAGCCCGCTTTCCCGTGGCGGGGGCGGATTACCTGTTCTCCGGCTGCGGGCTTCGCGGGATCGGTCGACAAGACCACCACGGCGGCCACGCAGGTCGCGGCGCTGTTTGGCGCGGCCACGCCAGCCAGTTTCAGCGTCTCGGGTCAGTCGGCTTCCTGGACCGGGCCATCCGGCGACTGGGGCCTGCGCCGCATGGTGCTGCACTACGCCCATCTTTGCGCCGCGGCGGGCGGGGTCGATGCCTTCCTGATCGGCACCGAGATGCCGGGGCTGACCACCATCCGGTCGGGCGCCAGCAGCTATCCGGCCGTGCAGGCCTATCGGGATCTCCTCGCCGATGTGCGCTCAATCCTCGGGTCCGGGACGAAGATCGGCTATGCGGCAGACTGGAGCGAGTATTTCGGGCACCAGCCGGGCGACGGCAGCGGCGACGTGTTCTTTCACCTCGATCCGCTCTGGGCCGATCCCGAGATCGATTTCGTCGGGATCGACAACTACATGCCGCTCTCCGACTGGCGGGACGGCTTCGAGCATGCCGACGCGGTCGAGGGCTGGCCCGCGATCTATGACCGCGCCTACCTGCAGGCGAACATCGCGGGCGGGGAAGGTTTCGACTGGTTCTATGCCAGCGCGGCGGACCGCTCCGCGCAGGTCCGCACCCCGATCACCGACGGTGCCGCCGGAAAGCCGTGGGTCTTCCGCTACAAGGATCTGCGCAGCTGGTGGTCGAACGCGCACTACGACCGTCCGGGCGGGGTGGAAAGCGGGACACCAACCGCATGGGTGCTGCAGTCCAAGCCGATCTGGTTCACAGAACTCGGATGTCCCGCCATCGACCGGGGCACGAACCAGCCTAACGTCTTCTTCGACCCGAAGTCGTCGGAGAGCTTTACGCCGCATTTCTCGCGGGGCTGGCGGGATGACGCCATCCAGCGGGCCTATCTTGAGGCGACATATCTCTGGTGGGGCACCCCGGCGAACAACCCACTCTCGTCGGTCTACGGTGGCCGGATGGTGCATGTGCCCGAATGCGCCGCCTGGACCTGGGACGCGCGGCCCCATCCGTTCTTTCCAGCGCTGACCGACGTCTGGACGGACGGGGCGAACTGGCGGCTGGGGCACTGGCTGACCGGGCGGCTCGGCGCGGTGTCGCTGGCCGCGCTCGTCCGGCACCTCTGCCTGAGCGCCGGGCTGCCCGAGGACCGGATCGACGTCTCCGGCCTCTGGGGCGCCGTCGAGGGCTACGCCATCACGGCGCTGGAAAGCCCGCGCGCCTCGATCACCACGCTGTCGCGGCATTTCGGCTTGGACGCCGTTGAGACCGAGGGCGTGATCCGCTTCCGTCTACGCGGCCGGGCCTCCGTCGCGACCCTTGCGCCCGACGATCTGGTCGCCGGTCGTGAAGGGGACATTCTCGAGTTGACGCGCGGCCAGGAGACGGAACTGCCGCAGGCGCTGAAGTGGCAGGTCGCGCGGGCGGACGAGGACTACGACGCGGCCCTCGTCGAGGCGCGACGCATCACCGTGGACACGACACGGATCGCCTCGGAGTCCTTCCCCATGGCGGTCCCGCCCGAGGAGGCCGAGCGCCGCTGCCGCCGTGCGCTGATGGAGGCGTGGGTGGGGCGCGAGACGGCGGCGTTCCGTCTTCCGCCCTCGCGCCTCGCGCTCGATCCGGCCGACGCGATCCGGCTCGCGCATGACGGGCGGCTGGTCTATTTGCGGCTCGTCTCCATCGCCGACGCCGAGGCGCGTGGCATCGAGGCCGTCCGCCAGGACCGCGCGACCTATGATCTGCCGTCCGGTGATCCCCGCGCGGCGTCGCTGACGCGGGCGGTCGTGTTCGGCGCGCCGGATGCGGTGCTGATGGACCTGCCGCAGCTGACCGAGGACCAGCCCGCGCATCGCCCCTTCGCAGCGGCGCATGCCGTGCCGTGGCCCGGAGAGATGGCGGTGTTCCGCAGCCCGTCGACCGATGGCTTCGAGCTGCTGACGACGTTCGGCAGTCGTGCCCGGGTCGGGGCGCTGGTCTCCGACTTCTACGCGGGCCCGACCTCGCGCTTCGACCTCGGCAACGTGCTGGTGGTCGATCTGCTGACCGGCACGCTGGAGAGCGTGACAGACCTGACCTTGTTCGGCGGGGCGAACGCGCTGGCCATCGAGAGTGCGCCCGGCGTCTGGGAGATCGTGCAGGCGGGCGCAGCCGAACTGATCGCCCCCGGCCGCTATCGCCTGACCCGTCTCCTCCGCGGCCAACGTGGGACCGAAGGCGCAGTGGGCAACCCGGCGCCCGCTGGCGCGAGGGTCGTGGTACTCGACGACAACCTCGCGTCCCTGCCGATCGCCGAGGCCGACCTTGGGATCCCATGGAACTGGCGCGTCGGCCCTGCGTGCCGTCCGGTCAGCGACGAGACCTATGTCGCGCAGTCCTTCACCCCAGATGGCGTCGGGCTGCGGCCGTTCTCCGTCGCCCATGTCGAGCAGCCATGGCGCACGCCGCGCAGTCCCGGAGATCTGACGATCCGTTGGACGCGCCGGTCCCGCGCGCTCGCGGCCGACAGCTGGGGCGGGCTCGAGGTGCCGCTGGCCGAGGAACTGGAAGCCTACGAAGTCGAGATCCTCGACGGTGCAGCCATGAAGCGGGTGCTGAGCGTGAATACCACGAGCGCGGTCTACACGGCCGCCCAGCAGACCGCCGACTGGGGCGCGCCGCTCGGCCCCGGCGACACGCTCGACGTCCGCCTCTTCCAGCTCTCCGCCCTCGTGGGGCGGGGCGCGCCCAAGACCGTCACGCTACTATTCTGAAGGCCATCCCATGTCCGATGCCACAACCCATCTGCTGCTGCCCTACATCCTCGCGGCGCAGGCCCAGAAGCACGTCACCCACAACGAGGCGCTGCGGATTCTCGACGGGCTCGTCCAGCTCTCGGTGCTCGACCGGGGCGTGACTGCGCCGCCGGGCAGTCCCGCCAACGGCGACCGCTACATCGTTGGCTCGGGCGCCACCGGCGACTGGGCGGGCTGGGACTTGAACGTTGCGCTCTGGACCGACGGCGCTTGGCTGCGCCTGCCACCTCGCGCAGGTTGGCGTGCATGGGTCGAGGATGAGGGCCTGCTGCTGGTCTATGACGGCGCGGGCTGGGTCGGCACAACACCCACGGCGCTGCAGAACATGGCGCTGCTCGGGGTCGGCACGACGGCGGATGCGTCGAACCCGTTCTCGGCCAAGCTGAACGCCGCGCTCTGGACGGCGAAGACCGTGGCCGAGGGCGGCACTGGCGATCTCTTCTACACCATGAACAAGGAGGCTGCGGGCGACGATCTCGGTCTGACGCTCCAGACCGGCTTCGTGACCAAGGCGCTGGTCGGCCTCTTTGGCTCGGACCGCTTCCGGCTCGCGGTCTCCGCCGACGGCAGCACCTTCTTCGACGGGCTCAGCGTCGACAACGCCACCGGCATCGTCGACCAGCCCCGGCTGCCGCGGTTCAAGGCGTACACGAACTACGACAACTACGTCGGCGTCGGCACCTGGACGAAGATCGGCATGAACAACACCCACTACAACGATCAGGGGGCCTTCGACGCGGCGAACAATCACTTCGTGGCGCCTGTCGACGGCACTTACCTCTTCGGCGCGACGCTCATGTACAAGGTCAACGCCAGTACCACCGCCCGCATGCGCGGGCGGCTCGTGCTGAACGGGACGACCGAAATCCGCGGCTCCCTCGGCGAAATTTCCGCCACCCATGTCTCGCTCGCCACCGCGATCTGGCTGCAGACGATGGTTCCGCTCACTGCGGGTGATACCGTCGAGCTGCAGGGGTATTTCCGGGTCGCGGACGGCTACTTCGCCGCCGAACAGACGTCATTCTGGGGCTGCAAGATCGGCTGAGCGGCGGAAGGAGGATCCGATGACACCACCCCGATCCGACGGCTTCGTCCGCATCCCCGACGCCGAGTTCGAAGCGATCCTGACCCGGGCGGCCGAGGAAGGCGCGAAGCGCGCGCTGGCCGATGTCGGCCTCGACGGCGACGAGGCCGCGCTCGACATCCGCGATCTGCGTTCGCTCGTCGACTGCATCCGGCTGGTCCGCCGCACCGCCATGCAGACCGCCGTCCGCATGATCACCACCGCCGTGATGCTGGCGCTGCTCGCGGGCATCGCCATCAAGCTGAAGATCTTCGGCGGCAGCCCGTAGCCCCTCACCATCCCCTTTCATCAGCCCGCAATGACCCGCCCTCGAGGCGGGTTTTTCGTTTTCGGAGGACCCCCATGACGACGACCTTCCACCGCCATTGGCGTGATGTGCCCGAGAGCACCTGGCGCTGGCCCAACTTCTCGCCCGCCGAGATCGCCTGCCGGGGCACTGGCAAGCTGCTGGTCAACGAACCCGCGCTCGACAAGCTGCAGGCACTCCGCGATCGGCTGGGCAAGCCGCTGATCGTCCGCTCCGCCTATCGGAGCCTGGAGCACAACCGCGCCGTGGGTGGCGCCACGAGGTCGAAGCACATGGACGGCGCCGCCTTCGACATCGCCATGGCGAACCACGACCCCATGACCTTCGAGGCCGCGGCGCGCGAGGTCGGGTTCCTCGGCTTTGGCTTCTATCCGCGCTCGGGATTCATCCATGTGGACCTCGGCCCCGCACGCCAGTGGGGCGAGCGGTTCCCGGTCCGAGCGACCGCATTCGCAGCAGAGTCGCCGCCCGCCCGCGAGGTGCTGGCCGAAAGCCGCACCATGAAGGGCGGCGGCGCGGCTGGCGTGGCGACGGTGGGTGTCGCGGGGGTCGAGGTGGCGCAGAGCGTCCTCGCCGAGACCCAGACCGCCATCCTGCCGCTGGTCCCGTATCTCGACACCCTGCGGTGGGTGTTCATCGCCGTGGCGCTCGGCGGCATCGCGGTCACGATTTACGCCCGGCTCGATGACTGGCGACGGGGGCGGCGATGATCGGCGCGCTCCTCGCCACGCTCGCCGGATCGGCATTGGCGCGTACGGCGCTCCGCTACGGCGTCACAGCCCTCGCGATCCTGCTGTTCCTGCTGGCCCTGCGCCGCTCCGGGGAGCGAGCGGGACGCCTGGCCGAGCGCCTTGAAACCACGGAGAAGGCCAATGACGTGCAACGCCAGATGCTGGAAGCGGCGGCTCACCGTCCTCGCGATCGCAACGAGCTTGCTGAGCGGCTGCGCGACGGACGGTTCTGACGGTAGCGGGCAAGGGACGTGTCCGACTATCGTCGAGTACAGCCGCGACTTCCGGACGCGCGCAGCATACGAGCTCGGTCTGCTGCCGGAGGGGTCGGCTATCGCCGAAATGCTCGCTGACTACAGCGTCGTGAGAGATCAGGTTCGGGCGTGCCGTTGAATCGGCATAATGACAGACTGGATGTGCTGCCTTCCGCGAAAGAACTTTAGAGGAACACAGGAGCGTGCTATACGGGTTTCGTCGACTCTTGTCGATTCAAGGCGACAAGCACGGGCCGAAGAGGACGGCGGCGGGATGACTGAACCATGGGTTTCCGTTGATCAAGTGGCCGCCCACCTGGGGGTCGCGAAGGACACGGTCTACCGTTGGATCGAATCCAAGAGCTTGCCCGCTCAGCGAGTTGGGCGGCTTTGGAAGTTCAAGCTGAGCGATGTTGATCGCTGGGTCATGGACGGGATGGCAGCGGAAGATGCACCAGCCGTTGCCGCGAAATTAACGAGGGAAGGTGAATGATGTGAGAATGGATGCCTAATCATGCCGACACCTGACCGGCCAAGGATTTACCACATAGTCCATGTCGACAACCTGGCGTCGATTGTCGGGGACGGTTGCCTGTGGCCTGACTCTGTGATGGTCAAGCGGCAGGGCGCGGCGGTGATCGGAAACAATGAGATCAAGGCTGACCGCCTTGTTCTACCCGTACAATGCAATCCCGGCACTTGCGTGGGCGACTATGTTCCGTTCTATCTCTGTCCGCGTTCTGTGATGCTCTATGTGATTTCACGGCGAAACCACCCGAACGTGGCGTACAAGGATGGGCAGGGTCCAGTCGTTCATCTCGTCGCGGATATGCTTGAAGTCGTAGATTGGGCAACAGCGAATAATCGCCACTGGGCATTTACTGATATAAATGCCGCAAACCGCGCCGCTGACTTCTACAACGATCTCTCAAAGCTCGATCAAGTGAACTGGGATGCGATCAATGCAAGAAACTGGGTTTCTTGTCGCGATCACAAAATGGCAGAGTTTCTCATGCATGAGAGCTTTCCTTGGGAGCTTGTTCGCGGGATCGGTGTACATTCCGAACAAGTTGGTGCTCGTGCAATGGCAGCGTTCGGGACGAGTCAGCATAGACCGCAAGTAAAAGTAAAAAGAGAATGGTACTACTAAGGGGAGGATGATCATGATCAGATATGTGACAGGTGACATTTTGCAGGCGGACGCAGAGGCGATCGTCAACACGGTGAACTGCGTCGGAATCATGGGCCGTGGCATCGCACTCCAGTTCAAGAATGCATTTCCGGCGAATTTCAAGGCTTACGAAGCGGCCTGTAAGCGCGATGAAGTTCAGCCGGGCAAGATGTTCGTCTTCGAGAGCCATACACTGACAAACCCCAAGTACATCATCAATTTCCCGACGAAGCGGCATTGGCGCGGGAAAAGTCGGATGGAGGATATCGATTCCGGGCTTGTCGCCCTTGCCGAAGAGGTTCGGCAACGTGGCATCAGATCGATCGCCATTCCGCCGCTTGGGAGCGGTCTAGGTGGCCTGAACTGGGAGGACGTTCGTCCCCGGATCGAAGCCACGCTGCGCGACCTGCCGGACTTGGAGATCATTGTCTTTGAGCCAAATAGTGCGCCGGTCATAACGAAGTCGCGGGAAGTTCCAACGATGAGCCCCGGACGAGCAGCGCTGGTGGTTCTAATGAATCGCTATCTTGGCGGGCTAATGGACCCGTTCGTGACGCTACTTGAAGTGCATAAACTGATGTATTTCATGCAGGAAGCAGGCGAGCCACTCCGCCTCAAGTATGCGAAGGCGCCGTATGGCCCTTACGCCGAGAATCTGCGGCACGTCCTTCGCGCGGTCGAGGGGCATCTCGTGTCGGGATACGCCGATGGTGGCGATGCGCCCGAAAAGCAGCTTGAACTGGTTCCCGGCGCGGTGAAGGACGCGGAGTCCTTCTTGTCGGATAACGAAGATACAGCCGCGCGCTTCGATCGTGTGGCGGAGCTTGTAGAGGGGTTCGAGACACCATTTGGCCTAGAACTTCTCGCAACCGTGCACTGGGTGACGACGCGGGAAAAGGCTGTTAGCGCAGAGGATGCAATCGAAAAGGTTTATGCGTGGAACGAACGCAAGAAGCGTTTCTCCCCGCGCCAGATTGGTATCGCTCTCCAGAACTTGCAGAACAAGGGGTGGCTCGCAAGCGCCTGAACCAGTCTCTTAAGCTCCTCCTTGTCTAACGAAGACGTTGGTGCGGTGCCAGGTCAGTTGCCTCCGATGCTTGTCGGTCAACAGGATCGGTTCCTGCCAGCGAAATTCGGCGCGAGCGCTGTCGCTCAGGAAGGGTGAAAATTGCGGCTGGCCCTCGTCATCGAACGTTACAAGCCCGCGATCAAAGGCAGCATCCCATAAGGCCGAGAGCAGGAGGCCGTTATGGACGTCGAGGCGTTCTGCATCGCTCGCGCAATCTTTCCATGGAATAATGTGCGAGGCGCGCAGCAGCGCTGTATCGGTAATGCCGGTCATCGGGCATCGCCCCTGCCAATACTCGATCAGGCCCACGCGGAAGATGTCCTGGCCGATGCGCTGAACGACGAGGCGTTCGGCCTCCGTCGTTTTCGGAAGGTCCTTGATCTTCGTCTCGAACTCCCGAAGCGGCGCATCAGGCAGGCTCGCCGCCAGTTGGTAGATCCGCGGTAACACGATGTAGACTTGGCCGAGCGTCTCGAATGCGTAGCGGGCATGACCTGGACCCGGCATGTCCACGGCGGGCATATCAAGCTCTTCAATGACGCCCGTGTGATCCAAGGCGAGAAACCACGGGCCCCGTGCGCCGCCTGCAGCGAGATGGATCGTGCCGGGCACCGTGGTCGAGCTAAAGCTGGCCCATCCCTCATTTTCGTCCAACTTGCGGCGAAAGCCATTCTGAAACGCGACCTTGTCGCATTCCTGGCGGATGACGAAGGGCTGCGGCGCTAGGATCATTGCACATTGATCCTCATAGGTCACAGGCCAACAATCGTTCGCGGCCAGGCGCACCGCGCAATACCGCACGTCGCCAAGGCCCTCTGTTGACGTCATGAGGTGGCCTTGTTGTCGTTGTAATCAGATACTGGAAGGTCCCACCCGCCAGTTCTTCCTCGAGTTCTCGTAAAAGCCGAAAATGCTCATCATAGATCGTTTGTCCCAAATCGGCCTCGCGCGGACTGTCGTGGATCAGAAAGGCGGGGATCCGCGTGCGGCCCTCAACGCTTAAACAGAGACAAGCCAGATCGAAGGCGAGCACTTTTAAAGACTGAATGGCAGCTGTTCGCCTATCGCCCCCGGCTTCAACAGCAATCTCAAGACCTTTACCAGTCAGACGCACAAAGCCCTTGGCATCGTCACCGAGCAAACGCCGAATGATCGCTGAGAACTTCTGGGATACAGCGCCGATTGCCTTTGCCTGCTTGTCCTCGAAGCCTCGAAGCTGTTCGCGGGTGCCCTGCAACGCGTCTTCCAGTTTTCTTATAGCAGCTTCCGCACGCGCGACCTCATCGACGATTTCTGCCGTTCGCTGAACATCCTCAACACCTCGAGTGGCAATTCGCCAGCTTGTGTTTCGAGCGTCAGCAGCCTTTTCGAGGCGATCCACCCGATCCTCTGCCTGTCGAGCATTTTGGCTCGCTAGAGAGATTGCGGGCTTCAGGGCGCCAATTTCATCCTTAATGCCCGCAATCTCGTTTTTCTGAGTATGTATTTCCTCTCGTTTCGCCTCCAGCCGGGCACGACACTGTGCTTGGTCGGGTAGTCTGTGAGACAGCTTGCAGCCTTCCGCGAGCGCTGTGTCGATTGGCACCTCGCAGATGGGACAGACCTGACTAAGCGCGGACTGAGCGGCTGCAGAGAGTCCCGGAATTTCACTGCTCATCTGTGCGAGTAGCTTTTCTTCTAGAGGCAATCTCACGTCGAGTTCAGCGGCCCTCAGTTCAATATTGCGCAGTGCAGTACGCGCATCTTGTGAAGTACGCCTGGCCTCATCAAGTTCAGCGCCAACCCCCGATGGCAGTCTTGTCACGGCGGCAAGTCTCTCCTTCGCGGCCGACTTCAAGGAGTCCAGGAGAAGCGGCATATCAGGCAGGGATGTATCGCTAAGACCGAGATCGCGAACGAGGCGCTCCACGCGCCGCGCTTGATCCCATTCGAGAAACGACCGTTGCCGTTTTGCTTGATCAAGTTGGCTTGCCAGATCCTGCTCTCCGCGGCGTGCGGCCTGCTCTTCATCCGTGATTGCGTTCAAGAACGCCCGCATCGCGAGCAATCGAGGTCCTTTCGCATCACCACTTGCCGGCTGCGGCGCATCCGATCCTGATGCCGATGAACGCCAATCCAGGACGTCGTCGAAACGGCATTCCTGATCGCGTGCCGCCCACGCGAGGGCGATCGGCCAAGCCCGCTGACCAGCTGAGAGCCTAGCCAACCGAGAGGTGCCATCGCCGAGGATCGCGGCTTCGATGGCGTCGATCAGCGGCTCTATGCCCGTAGCCGTTCCCTCCATCTTCGCAACGACGTCGAGGCTGCCGGCTTCAACAGCGAAGTGCTTGCGACCGATGCCGAGTGGCCTCGCTACCGCCCAGCACACTCCGTCAAGCATCACCTCAGCCCCGACGACGCCATTCAGAAAAGCGCTGGAAATGGCATCGCGCTGGACCTCGTCTGCGAAGCGGACTTCGCCGAGGCAATAGCGCAGCAAACGGCAGAACAGCGTCTTTCCGCTGCCATGGCCGATGGCCCGGCCACCCCCATCGGGATCGTCATCTCCGTCTGGCGACCAGATGATGTTGAGCCCTGGCCGTAACTCGATGTCCCGAATGACCTCGCCGCCCGGCTCCTTCCAGATCTTGAGCCGTCGTACCCAGAGCCTCGGCTCCGTTAGGCTTTTCGGAACTTCAACGCTTAGTGGCGGAACCGGGAAGAGATCATCCTGCTGCGGCATTTGCGATCCAGTCTCGGACTTCGGCAGGAGCAGCGTTCACGGTTGCATCGATGTCCAGGTTTCGCAGCGCGTCGAGCACAAACCTTGCGCGCCCTTCTGGCCAGCCCGAAATGTCAAAAGCTTCCAGACCTGTGCCTGGAGTCCACGTTCTCGCCGCGATGTCTTCTAGCAGTCGACCGTTGCCTCGATGGTTGGTGATGGCGGCATTCCATCCCGGCGTGGTTCGCCCCGAGAAGCCGACGACATTTCCAGAGCGGGGCTCTGCCTCTTGGCCCACCAGCCGCCGCCATTGGGTCTGATCCTCAGGTGAAAGGATCGGCGTCAAGAGGTGGGGCTCCAGCATGATCGCGGCGGTCAGACGAATGGTGCGGATCGGCGTCGGGCCATTCAGCGACTTCAGAATTGCGGCGAGTGCGGCCGACGGATCATGCTGTCGTGACGGCGCCGCGCGCGCCCATGCGGCGTCCGGAAGTTGCTCAAGCGGCGTAACCTCAAGCGGTCGCTGGACCTGAGCGAACTTGGAGACCTCCGCGCCATGGCAGAGGCTGATATCTGCAGGCGGTGGGGACAGAGGCGTCCGGTATGCAGTGCCTGATGCCTTGGCCGCTGCCATAGCGTCGTAGGCCGTCAGAACCAGCCGTTTGGTGCGGAACTCGTTGTGGTCACGCTCCTCGTACTTCCGGAGCACTGTGAAGGAGTTGAGCACCCATTCCGATTGTTCGCGGTTCAACCCGTAAAAGTGCAGCATGGCTGCGTCGATTTCTGCTTGTAGAGTCGGGCGTCGATCTTCGGACCATGTGAATGGAGCACCCTCAAACCCTAGGTCTCGCGCGAATGCCGTAAGTTCCACATTTGTATAACAGAGCTCAAGGATACGCGGGGACAACCAGTTAGCGGGCGTCAAACCGAGCCATGGCAATTCATGGTCAAAAAAGCTCGGTACCAAGACCGGTGCCTGTTCCAATACGAAGAATTTGATGTTCATCGCACGCTGGCGAACAGCATAGTCGACGACAAGAGAGCCGAGAGTCGCTGATAGCGCTGAGAAGAGAAGCGGTGATTGGTCTGCAAATAGGACTGGCGCCTTATCGCCAGTCGCCGTCTTGGGAATAACCGTGCCGATCAAAGTTCTTTCCGAAATCCCAACATCCCTCCACGAGAAGAACCATGGTCGCGCGGCTTCTTCGGCCAAGGCGATGTCGGTCAGCTTCGCATCAACCCAGTATCTAGGTTCGACCCTGTATTCTGGGTCATTATGCTGCTGCTTCGTCACGCGAGGCAGAACACCTTTATTTGCCTGCTTTTCAGTTTGGGCTTCGTAGGTTCCGTAGCGGTGATCGAAGTGCCAGTACATTTTCCCCTCATAGAGAGGATATACTCGTCGACCATCGCGTAGAACGGCCAACGCACCATCGCGTTCGGCAATTCTCGGATTTATTTCTGCGTGATCAAGGAAGTGCTCTGATGCGCCGGACATATGGAATAGCGTTGCCATGGACGCTTTCCAGGGGTTCGCCGTGACTGTATTCCCATCCTTCTCAATAAGGATCGGCGCCGCCATGTGGATCGCCGCCGTGACTTTGGCGTCGCGCGACCAACGGAAGGCCGGGAGGTTCAGGGTGTTCGGATTGATGGCCCTGATCTCATCGACAGTAAGCGAGTAGCGCTTTTCCGGATCGGCGATCTCCGACGGCTGGCGGATATGCGCCGTGAACCACGGCTTCTCAATGCCGACAGCACGTCCAGCCATCGTAAGCAGACCAAACTTCACCTTGTTGGTGATATGCGGGAAGATCAGATCCTCGTTCTCGAAACCATAGAACGCAACGAGAGACTTTGTACTTAGAAGCTCTCCGAGAAAAGCGCGGTAAGTAAAACCGCTGACAAGCCCGGTGGGGATAATGAGGCCCGCGTACCCGGAGGCCTTCGTGAGCTGCCAGAAATGATCGGTGAATACTGCATAGGTGTTCACGTCGCCGACACCGCCGCGAGGGAAGCGGCCGGATTCCCGCATGAAATGGCTTTCGGTCGCGGCCGTCCGCAACGCATCCTGCCATTCCTTCGCAAGGCGCGGATTCCTCTCGTCCAGCTGGTCGATGAGTCGCTTGCGGGCCGCGGCATTCTTCGCCGTGGCGATTTCGGCGTCGCGAAGGGCAAAGAACTCTTGCTCCTGAAGTTTGACGCGCTCCCATGGCGGGTTACCAAGGACGACGTCGAAGCCTCCACGCTGCATGATATCGGGAAACTCTAGGGGCCAGTGAAAGGCCCGAGCCTCACGAGCAGCTTTTGGAGCATCGAGCATTGCATTCCGGATTTTACCTTGGTTGAGCGCCATCCAGATCTCTTCGGTCGTCGGGACGGTTCGCTCGAACGGACCTGTTGGGGCGTTGCCAGTCTTGGGTAGCAGGAATGCTGCAATGAAAAGGTCGCACGCCGCCTTTGCACGGACAAAGTCCTGCTTCTTGCGGAGCTCCTTGAAGCGCGCAGCTTTGGCGCCGATTTCGTCCAACGTGTCTTCGGGCAAATCGCGGAAGCCTGAAAAGTCGACAGCGAACGGCTTGGTCTCTGGTAGTTTGTTGAGCCCGGTCCCGAAGTCGAACCCGCCCTGTCCAGATTTCGCCGCGGCGTTGATCTTCCTGTAGATGCTTGCGATGTCCTTGTCGTCACCTGTGAGCGGCTTGTAGGCGGCGTCGGGGATGCCGTCCTCCAGCACCTTCAGGTCGAACACCCCCAGAAGTGCGTCGCCACAGCGAATCTGCGCGTCGAAAAAACCAAGCGGAAGGCCGGGGTCCACCGTCTCGATCCAGAGCGCGACCTTGGTCAGCTCTACCGCCATCGGGTTTCGGTCCACCCCGTGGATGCAGCAACGCGCGACATCGCGCAGCGCATGGCGGAAATCGGCGAGCGAGGGCGTGCCCTCGGCCCGGATGCGGGCGAGCCGCGTGGCGATGCGGCGGGCGGCGGCCAGCAGGAAGTGGCCCGAGCCGCAGGCGGGGTCGATGACCGAGAGTTTTAGCAGCGCCTTGGCGGGATCGTCAGCCTCGGCCTCAGTCTTGTCGAGCACGGGGTCGAGCGCGGTGTCGAGCAGCGCCTGAACCAGACTGTCAGGCGTGTAGTAGGAGCCGGTGGTCTTGCGCTGGTTACCCTTCTGCTCGGCCGCCTCTGACGCAAAGACGAGCGTCTTGCCGTCGTCGCCCAGCTGCGGCTGGAGTTCGAGGAGGGATTCGTAGACCGAGCCCAGTTCCTCGGTCTCCATCGCGCGCCAGTTGACCGGGACCATGCCGGTCTTGTCGGCAAGCCAGGAGAGTCGGTAGAGCGCCTCCATGAAGGCGCGGTTGCGCAGGCGGGCGGTTTCGAGGTGGGGCAGTCTGTCCTCGGCGAAGAGGCCGCCGAGCGCCGGGAGGGCGAGCGCCTCCTCCCCGTGGGCGAGCGCGCGGAAGACGATCTTGATGCCCTCGTAGCGGTCGTGGTGCTTGTCCCAGGTGGCGGCGCGGTAGCACTGCTTGCGCAGCGCCGCGAGGCTGTAGCCCTCGGCGTAGAGCGCCCGAGCCTCGGCCTTCGACTTCGCCGGGTGGAGGAGGTTCCGGTCCTCGGCAACCATCAGGAAGATCAGCCGGTAGACGAGGCGGAGGAGCTCGTTGAACCAGACGGTGAGGTTCACCTCGCCAGATTTCAGTTTCGCCGCGAGGTCAGGGTTGGCCTCGAGGAAGCCTGAACCCAGCACCTTGAGCGCGATCTGGACCTGCTCGGCCAGGCGGTCGCGCGCGGCCTCGCCCTCACGCGAGCCAGCCTCGCGCCACCGCTCGAGCGGGCAGTCGGTGGCCGGGGTGTCAGCGGCGCCGAAGCGTGACCGGTGGATGATGAGCCAGAGCGCGGCAAAGGACGCGATGTCCTCGGTCGAGAAGATCTGGGCGAGGTCGGCTTCGATGTAGGCGGGGCGCGTCAGGGACGCGTTGTCCCGCATGAGGCGAAGGTGGGTGCCGTTGGTGACGATGCCCCATAGCGCTTCTTCGGAGTCGTTGAGGTAGTCCTGAAGCGCGAAGGCGGGCGAGCGGGAGCGATCGACGGAAAGGGTCGGGCTGCGGCGGTCCAGCGTCTCGCTCGGCGGCACCACGACCACTGGAACCCGTCCGCTGGCGATCATGGCAAGCGGTGCAGCGGCTGGCGCCAGGTCGTGGAACCCGAAAGTCTCCTTGAAGAGGCCGACGATGAAACGCCGGGTGGCGTCCTGGGAAGGAGCCTCGAGCTTCGCGAAGGCATCGAAATGAGATTGGCCGACCCGGAATGCCGTCGAAATTTCCTCGCGGATCGTGAGGCCCTTGCGGACAGCGTAGTCCTCCGGCGCCTGTTCCGGTGCGTCCCGCTGGTCAATCCTGGCGATCATCGCGGGCGCGATCAGGTTGCCCTCGAGGCTGAGCGAGGGCCATGCGGACATGTCGGAAATCGGTTTGCGCGCCATGATCACACCTCGCCCGGCATGAGGACGAACAAGCCGATCACGTCGGGCGGAAGGACCGCTTCGACGCTGACGCGCGAGATGGATCCGGCCGCGGCACGCAGACGAGCGTGATCCTCGACGAGTTCCGCAGCCCTCTTCTTGACGAAGTCCGCCAAGGGTCCAGTGAGCAAACCGGGCAGGTCCGCCTTGGCGGCATTGATCATCCGATCTCGTGCGATCGCCGCGAGGTCGGCTGTGGCCGGCGTGCTGAGCATGTTGCGGACGTCTTCGCCGGTCGCCACAACGCCTCTGCCCTGGAGGGCAACCAGCGCTGCTTCTTCGGCCAGAAGGAGCCGCTCCTTTCTGGCGTGGATCGTGAGCTTGTACCGGACGCGCACGAGGGCGACGCGTGTCATCGCCGACACCGCTGTTGTCGGCCATGCACCGACGCGGCCAATGCCAAGATCTGGAAGTGCCTCCTGATCCAACGACGCCTCGACAAGGCTTTCGGCGAGCGACGCCGTCAGCGGATGGGTTCTCGTTAGGAGGGACGTTCCAGAGGGAGCAGGCTCTGCGGTGGCGAGCCTGACGGATTTCTCGAGGCCGCGCTGTTCAAGCTTCTCCTTCAGGGTCTGCTGGAGCGCGTGAACGTGAGCGACATAGACGTTCCGCTTTCTCTCAAGCGGCACACCGAACCGTGACATCGCGCGCTCGACGAAAAGCTTCGTGTCCTCGGGCGAGCCGAGCAGGCTTCTGACCTTGTCCCACTCCGGCGCGACCTCAGCGGGTTTCATCGCGTTCTGGGCGAACCTGGCACGCGATTTCTTCTCGTTCTCGCTGGCATCGCGCCAACGCGCTTCCATGACCTTCGTGCCATCCTCGAGGCGAAGGTCGAGCGTGAGCTGCTTGTGCCCACCACGGCGGAGCATCATTGCGGACATCAGGGCGTCTGTGACCGGCCCGCGCTCGTCAGGCAGAGGAACCGTCACCCCTGTTGCCTTCCTGATTTCCTCCGCTTTTCGCAGGATCACATCGAGGACGGCACCATCGATGGCGCTGTCCGGCGAGAACATCATGATCGAGCGAACCAGCTCGGCCGGCTGGCCGAAGCGGTCCACCCGTCCTTCACGCTGCTGATGTCGGGTCGGATTCCAAGAGAGATCGTAGTGTACGACCGTGTCAAAAAGCTGCTGCAGGTTGATGCCTTCCGAGAGGCAATCGGTCGCCACCAGGATTCTCTGCGCACCTTCTTCCGCATCTTCCGGCGCCATCTCGGCAACACGATCGCGGCGTTCGTCCGGGGTCAGCTCTCCAGTTACCGACTCGATGATTAGCTTTGGGAACGCTCTCCGCAGGCCTGACTTCACGTGTTCGGCGGTGGCCAAGTACCGGCAGAAGACGACCGGGTTGGCGCCACTCTTGATCAGCGGTTGGAGCGCACCGACGAGGGCATCGAGTTTTGGATCTTTCGCTTCAACAAGATCGCCGGCCTGATCGATGAGCGCACGGAGTGCGGGATCATCTGAGAATGCCGTGCTCGGTTCGATGTCCACGGCATCTTCGTCGTCGCCGTCTTCGTCATAGATCTGCGGTTCGAGACGCTCTGCTTCGTTGGCGGCACGATTTCTCAGCGCACTCAACGCCGCCGCGGGCGAGGAACCGACGCAGCGCATGAGAGCGAGGGTGCCCCAGAACGCCAGGCGCTGATCCCTCTTTTGCTCTCCCGCTTTCGAGACCACCTCGAGGCAATAGTCCAGAACGGCTTCCTGGAACGCCAGGTGCTCGGGCGAGAGCCGATAGGCGTGCTCTGTGGTTTCGTGTTTCGGGAATGATCGGTCCTCGTGCCAATCGCCCTCGACGAGGTCCACGCGACGACGCTGGACAAAGTGCCTCGCGAGGCGCTCTCGGTATCTCGCGCTGTCGAAGTCCAGCGTGGCGAAGTCCTGGTCGATCAGTGAGAGCAGTCTAGCAAATGCTTCCTCGTCGCCCGAATGCGGTGTGGCCGTGAGCATGATGAACCGGCGCTCCGCGTCCTTCGCGAGTCCCTGTAGCAACTCGAAACGCTGCTGTTTGCCTTTGTGGGTGCCCACACAAGCGTGGGCTTCATCAACGATCACGAAGTCGGGACAGGCCCGCGCGAACCCCTCCCGTCGCTTCTCGGCCTTGATGTAATCGAGGCTGACAACTGTGTGGGGGTAAGCGTCGAAAAGGGTCTGAGCGAGCGGCAGATTTCGCTCGAGGCGTGCCGCTGTGCCGGAAGTCACGGCGACTGCGTCGATTCCGAACCGATCCTTGAGCTCGATGATCCACTGATCCACGAGGTGGGGTGGGCAAAGAACCGAGAATGCATCGACTTCGCCACGGTCCATGAACTCCCGCAGTATCAAGCCCGCTTCGATGGTCTTGCCAATACCGACATCGTCCGCGATCAGCAGACGTGGCACTTGGAGCCTGAGCGCCATGAGAAGCGGCACAAGCTGATACGTCCGTGGTTCAAAGGCGAGTTGCGCGGCAGATCGGAAAGGCCCGGCGCCGCGACGAAGTGTGAGCCGCAGTGCGTCCGCCAAGAGCGCAGCCTTGGCTTGCACGGTAGTGCGCGCATCTTCTGGGAGATCGAACCGTGCTGCTTCGACCGATGCGATTTCCAGTGTGGGGTCCAGGACAACGATGTCGTTCTCGTTTCCCGACAGCGGTCGAAGCGCAAGAATCCCTGCGCGTGGCGCTGGGAGCGCCACCCATTCGCGACCTCGGGCCCGAACCAAATCGCCAGGTGAGAAACTCAGCACAAGGATTACCCTTTCAATAGATCAAGCAACTGTTTGGGGACGCCAGCCTCGGCCGATGCTGGAAGAGCGATCAATTCCCAGCCTTTGTTGGCTGCTTCATTGGCCATGTCTGCGGAAACCGCCTGGCTCGTTGCGGCGACAAAGTGCCCGCGCCATACGAATTCCGCTTCCGCACCGGCAAAGCTGAGGCCAATGGTGTCGACCTGCGGGAGACCAGCAGCCTCAAACGCCTTCAGCCACGGTGACGACGCGCCGTCTGGCGCGGCCCGCCGCTCAAGGACCGTGCGACCGCGCGCAAGGTCAACCAATAGCTGGGTAACCTCCTCGCTGCCGCGGTCAATCTGCTCATGGTCCGGCTGGTTGAAGTACGACAACAGGCAGCGGTAGCACCCTCTGACGCAGGCATCGTCTGCCTTCTCGGTCAGCAGGCTTGCGTCTCCGCTTGCGACCGCCGCGTCGATGTTTTCGAAGTGCATGAGCCCAAGTGCTGTCCGAGCGACCTCGCTGATCGCTTCTGGATTATCCATCAGGCGCGTAAGAACACCGGCCCCTCCCTCCGTGGCTTCGTAGGCAAGAATGGCGCGGCGGTTATCGCGAGCAGGAAGCGGCTCACTCAGGATCTCGCCTTCTTCAAGCTGGTAGACGACCTCGATCCCCCGCAAGAGCGCATGTTGAACGGTGGTGATCGTGCTTGGGTCAAAGTTTTCCGGCTTCTTGAAGCGGAACAGAAGCGCGTTCTTGCGGTCCCTTACGATCGGCACGATCCGGACTGGCTTGACTACATCGGGCGGAGCGTCGGTCTCCGCATCCTCGTCCTCAGATTTTGCCCAGTAGCCTGTACGGGGATCGATATTGAAGCCGAAAACCGTCTGGTCCTTTCGGCGCTTCAGACCCTTGTTCAGACGACTAATCTCGGCGCTGTTGGCGTATTGCAGTGCGAGCAGAGAAGTCTCGCCGCATTTGAATTCCGCGTTCGTGACCTGCAACTGATCGTCCTTCTTCGGCCACGAAAATACGGTCTGGATGTCGAAGCCCTGTCGCACGCGCTCTTCATCGTTCGCGGTGATGCGTTCAGTGGGGGCGGCTTCCACATTGTCGATGCGGAGCGTGCGCTTGATGGGCACCTCTCCGGCCATGTGTGCGTCGCAGCCATGGCAGCGCTCTACCTCTCCTTCGTGGCAGGCTCCGCAGTTTGCGCAAATGTAGATGTCCTTGGTCGCGAGTTCCGATCCGTCGCCTTCGCGAACCTCTGGAGGGAGCTTTGCCTTCATCACCCGGTAGGCGCGACCTTCGTGGTAGATCAGACTGCGCGGTCCAAATTCCGATATCGCAAGAAAGCGCGCGCGAGAGAGGAACGAGCCGGTTTTTCCCTCGCCAGGCACGAATGCATAGAGCGGCAGGCGCGGGAAATTGTAGCCGGGTAGGAAGCCCTCCGTCGCGAGGTAGCGGTACGAATAGAAGTCTGATCCGTTCGATGCCTTTCCTTGTTCGAGGATCGCAATCTGGTCGCTGGCCTGCATCTGTGCGGCCTTGATCTTGCGGCGGTCGACAGCCGAGAGCCCTGTTATCTCTGATCGGGCGTTGGCTTCGGCCAACTGAGTGCGAGCAGAATTGTAGAGCTCGCGCCAACGGTCAAACGCTCGATCGAACTCCTTGGGAGCGTTCATTGCCACATGAAGAACGAACTCTTCCGGATCCCCCATCCAGACAGGCAGCGTTCCTTGATCAGCGGCCAAAATCTGATCGAGCACCCGCTGCATTGGTCCGCGCGCACGAGAGACGAGATCGGCCTTGGAAATGGTGGTCAGGATCTCTTGCTTCAGCGGATAGCGATCGCCACCGAGGTCGAGGATATCCGGGATGTCGGGTTTGAGTGCCAGTCGGCTCTCAGCAAGCCAGACCGCATGCAGGTGCGAACGCACCAGTTCTTCGTTCGTGATGTCCAGCGCAGGCGGGCGCACGACACCCGCCACCATGTCATTGCGACGCTCGAAGAAGTACTGGTCGTGTGGAGAGCCCGATGCGCAGTACGTCACCACAACCGCAGCCTGGCCAGACCGGCCCGAGCGGCCAGCACGCTGCGCGTAGTTGGCGGGCGTCGGCGGGACGTTCCTTAGATAGACGGCATTGAGCGCCGAGATGTCGACCCCAAGCTCCATGGTCGGCGAGCAGAACAGCGCTGGAAGGAACTGGTCGGATTCCCCGGTGGTCTTGATTTCGGTCCGATACTCCGAGGTATTGAGGTTTTCGAGGTCGTCGTCTTCATACCTGAACCGCCATTCGCGCCATTCACGCTGTCTTTGGGAAACCTGCGCGGTGTGCTCGCGCCCCTCCAGCCCCCAATAGGCGCTGTGACCCGATGCCAGATCGTCCGCAATCGATGCGTACAGATCGTGGAAGTATCGGTTTCCCCGTTCGCTCTCGTCGGAGAGCGCGGGCCCGGGGACAAGGCGGACGGCAGAGGGCGTCAGCCGCCAGCCTACGAGATCAGCGTCGAGCTCGACCGGGACAATCAAGCCCTCATCGGCGAATAGCTCAAGCAGGCGCGAGAAGAACGCGAGGTAATCGTCCCGCCCGAGCTTCGTGCCCAGCACGCTCTTTTTGTTGATGAGCCGCGCAATGCGGGAGTTGTGACCGGCGCGAAGGAGTGTCTGTTCCTCACGAAGGCCCACGGCGTTCTTGCCTGGTGCGCGCAGAAGCAGCGACGACCGCCCGCGCGGGTTCTCCTTGGCATCTATCGCCCACGGAGCGCGCAACAGCGACCGTGATTTCTGCGCGACGCCGTCCAGGACAGTCAGGTCCAAGGCTTCCGTGTTGACAGCAAGGCCTTCGAGCATTGCGCCCAGCACGGTCTCTAGCAGGATGGCTCTCTGCTCTTCGGATTGATCGCCGAGTTCGGGCAGGACTGTCATCAGCCTTTCCCGGTCTGATGCCATGTCGGCGACGCCGACGAACTCAACATCTAGAAGCTTCAGAACGGAGAGGCTGGGGTTCGTGTAGCGCCAACCCCTGCGGAGGTCAGTCCAAACTCGGTGAGCCAGGACCTTTGCAAGCGCACGTTGAGCGTCTTCCCGAATGACGGCGCCAGCCGATGGATCGAGCATCCAGTGGGCACGTGCCTCTTTGTTTGCAGACGTGAAGCCGAGCGCCTTGACGACGCTTAGACCAAACTCATCCTCGGTCAGGCCCTCGGGCCCTGCTGCAATTATGGCCCGCAGAATGGCCCCACGCAGAAGGCTCACGAACAGAAAGTCGTTGAAGTGGCCGGATTGAAGCGCCGCGTCTTGCCGATTGTCCGTGAACCCAAGCAGTTTCCGCTTGGTCTTTGGAACGCCGCTCGTCGGCTTGTTCATCCACTCGAGAGCGCTGGACACGAGAAGGGTCGTCGCGGAGCTCCTCCCTTCGCCAGAGAGGCCCGCGAGCTTACTGCGCTCACGCATCCCCTGGTTGGGCTCGTCCTTGCAGCAGAGGCAGAATGCAAACTTTCCGGGGATGAACCAGAACTCTCTCCCACCAGCGCCATGCCGGCCGTCTGGCGTCACGACATAGGAGATGGGCGCGCGCTTCTTGCGATAGGACCGCAGCCGTTCGATGCCATTGCGCTCTTCGAGCCAGCTCTCCGGGTAGCCGTTCAAGTCGCCATCGAAGGCGAAATCAGGATCGTTGTCTGGCGCCGGGCAGAGATATCCCGCCACATCATCGTCGTCTTCGGCTTCCAGCGGCGTATCGTCGATATTGCGGGGGAGAAACCTGATGTGGCCGTCATCCTCGTTCTTGGTGACGACGTGGTATTCGTGTCCGCAGTTTCTGCAGAAGCGTGTTGGGTAAAGCCGGTTGCCCGGAGCATCGGGATCCTCGAGCTGACCCTCGAACAGGACGGTGCGTGGCTTGTCCGTAAGCGTGGTGAAGACCTCACCCGCGCCGGAAATGAACCTGTGCAATTTGAATGCGAGGAACGCTCCGTCCCCGGTCCCACCGCGCTGATATTCGGGGAGGCTTACCAGCGTCAGAAAACCTTCGAGCTGTTTCCGACAATGCTCTGCGTCGACACCAGTGTCTTCGGCCAACCGTTTGACGGCGTCCTCGAAGGGGATGGGCTTCTTTCGTTTCAGCTCCAGCCCGTCATCGAGTCCGAGCGCAAGCTCCGCCCATACCGCGAGCGGATGCTTCCTGAGCTGCTCGTCGTCCAAGCCTGCCGGGAGAGGCTTTCGCACCACATCAGCCAGTGCGGCGGTCGCTTGCGCAAGAGTGATAGTGTCGTCAGTAGCCCGTTGCAGGGACTCATCTATTACGGCATCCGGGCCGATCTCGGAGCCGAAGAGCCTTGTCGCGACTTTGGCCACGGCGACCGCTCGGCTTTCCTCGTTGCCTTCTGAAGCCATCGTCGCCGATGTGCCTATGCAGATCGGAGCCTTGTCAGGGGAGCAACGGTCGCGCAGTCGCCGAACGAGCACCGCCACATCCGCGCCTTGGCGCCCTCTATAGGTGTGCAGCTCGTCGAGGATGACGAATTCAAGACCGGTCGCGTTCTTGACCACCTGGGCGTCCAGGTCGTCTTGGCGGGTCAGCAGGAGCTCCGCCATCATGTAGTTCGTGAGCAGGATATCTGGCGGATTGGCCGCGATCCGTTGACGTTCCTCTTGGCTTTCTTGCCCCGTGTAGCGTTTGACAACAGGCTTCAGGGCGTCAGGAAGCCCTGACTGTCCGATGAATTTGTCGATTTCCTTCATCTGGCTGTTTGCCAGAGCATTCATCGGATAGACGATGATAGCGCGCGTTGTTCGAGGCTTGCCGGCACGCAGGGACCGAATGATGGCGTCGACAACTGGCACGAAGAAGCACAACGATTTGCCGGAGCCGGTTCCTGTCGTGACGACAAAGCTCTTTCCGGATTTCGCCTTGGCGATCGACTCCGCCTGGTGTCGATGGAGTCGGAGAGGTTTCTCGCCGAACCGGAAGACCTTTCCAGTTCCCTCGTCCAGATCACCTGAAGCGACCAGGTCATCCACGCTGGGACCCGAAAGATACCTGGGGTTCAAGGAAAGGAGAGCATCGGGCCAGAACCGACCGGCATCATACTGTGCATCAATCGCTGCCCGAAGATCTTCGGAGCGAATACTGCTGAAAGAGCGGGAAAAACGCTCGTATGAACTGATCACGTGGTGATCGAACTCAAATGCTCTCATGAAGGCTCCTGAGCACTGCTGGCGGCACCGTTCATCCCAAGGACTGCTTGACGGTTCAGAAGAACAATCTGCTGATCCTGTGGGCGCCGCGCGGCCGGGTCGGTGTCGAGCCCAAGCCGCCTGAGCGCGTAGTAGAGGAGCGCGCGCCTCACCTTGATCTTCGCCTTGCCGCCTCGCATCCCATAGTCGAGCGCGATGACCTTGGCCTGCGTCTCCGAGAGATCAGGGTGCGGGCCGACCTCCAGGGTGAGCTCGGAATGCCAATCGCTGTCGTCGTCGGCCGATGTGGCGCTCTCCCGCGATCCGCGGATGTCGAGGATCCGTGAGAGCAGGAAGTCCTTGAAGCAATCGTCTGTCAGACAGAACGCCCGCGTATGCCAGCGGAACCCGTCGAACCCGATGGCGTGCGGAGCGATCCAGCGCCAGCGCGGCTCCGGGGTCGACAGGGACTGGTACTTCACCTCGATCGCCTCGGACCGACGTATGGCGCCGACAACCGAGCGGAGCGTCACCGGATCGACGCCGCGCACAGGCGTTGGTGCGGAGGCGTAGGACGGTAGGTCAGGGATCCAGCACTCTTCGCGCTCTAGCACATCGTCGGCAACCAGTCGAAGCTGGGCGAGGTAGTGCGCGGCGTCTGGCGGGCGGAACTTGCAATCGAAGTCCGGCCCGCGGACATAGGTGCGCGCGCTCTTGTCGTAGACCATGTTGTCCGGCGCCAGCGCGATGTAGCGGTTCAGGTCCGAGGATGCCTGGTTCACCGAGACGCCGAACTGCTGCATCACGTCGATGCGATTGACGTGCCCCTCCCAGAACAGGCGGAACTCGATGAACTCGAGCCGCTGCTCGATGCCCCAGCGAAGTTCAGCCTTGTCCCTGTCCACGTTTCGCCTCCGCCCAGTCCTGCGCGCACGCGAACTGTGCGCGCCCAATTTCTGGGCTGCTCACACGCTATCGAAGCGGAAAGGTGCCAGCAATAAAAATTGTACCCGCCAAGAACGGAGAGAGTTCGGTATTCGTTACACTCCCTCCGCCACTTGCCCTCGCGAAAGCGTTCTCCCGATCCGGCTGCGGCCGGATTTTCTTATTGTATTATACATGCGGGGTGGCCTGAGCACTTACTATGTTCAGCGGCCGACCCAGGCTGTCGCAGATAGCGTGCAGCTTGGTATTCATGCCGCCCTTGGTCCTGCCAATCAGGCGGCCACGCCCCACTTTTTTCCCGGCCAAGCTGGTCGCGGTCCGGTGTGCCTTCAGATAGGTCGCATCGATCATGACCGTCTTTTCCTCGCCGTGCTCGGCGGCCAGACCAGCCATGATCCGCGCGAAGATACCCTTGTCGCCCCACCGTCTCCAACGGTTGCAGAGTGTCTTGTTCGGGCCATATTCCGAAGGCGCGTCACGCTAACGCAACCCATCGCAATTTCTAAAGATAATTCCGCTGAGCACACATCAGTCATCGACGCGCGGCTTGCCGCGGGACTTCGGGAAGTAACGCTCCAGACACGCCATCTGCGCGTCCGACAGCCAGAAGAGATCAGACATGTTCACCGCTCGGTTTTCAGTCGGTGAATGACGCGACCAAGCGGAAATAATTGGGTCCTGACCCAAGGGCGCGCCCGCGTCCTGCAGATCGAGCCGCTGTTGGGCCGTCGGCCGGCGCAACTCTCCGGTGGACAGAGGCAGCGGGCAGCCATGGGGCGGGCAATCGTGCGTGGACCCTCGGTTTTCCTGTTCGACGAACAGCTGTCGAATTCGGATGCCAAGCTTCGTGTCGAGATGCGGAGCCAGATCAAGCGCCTTCACGCGATGCTTGGCACTAGGACTATCGACGTGACCCACGACCAAACGGAGGGGATGACGCTGGCGGGCCACGTTGATCCAAGGCTGGCATCCAGACGTGCTTTGGCGGAAGGTGCCTTGGCCCGCTGATACCAAGAGGGCTAAATGTCTGGCTTGAAGCGAGGGATGCCGAATGGCTGAACGTACGCCGACCGAAGCGGGGCGCGACGCCGTCATTACCCACGGCATCGTCACCGACAACCCGGAAGGGCTGCTGCGCGGCACAGGTTGGCGCGCAGTGTGGGCAATTCTCCGGGAGGCTGGGCTGCGGCTCTGGAGCGACGATGCCTTTGGGCTTGCCGGAAACGTTGCCTTCCGGGTGGTTTTGGCGGTCTTCCCATTCCTCATCTTTACGTCGTCTCTAACTGCCTTCGTTGGAAGTCAGAGCATGGCCGATGATCTGAACTCGTTTCTTATCGCCATCGTCCCGTCAGCGCTCATCGAGCCGATCGTATCGGAGGTGGAGCAAGTGATGACGGTCCAGCGCGGCGGAGTGCTGTCCGCTGGTATCCTGTTGACCATTTGGTTCGCGCTCGGCGGTGTGGATGGCGTGCGGGTGGGTCTCAACCGGGCCTACGGGGTCCGCGAGACCCGCGCGTGGTATGTCCTCTATCCATTGATGGCCCTGATGGTCGTGATCGCCAGTCTGGTGCTGGTACTGGTCGGATATCTTCTCGTACTGGCTCCGCGCGCCGGGTCGTGGTTGCACGTGCTGTTTCCCGGCTTCGATCCGGCCTCAGTGACAGTGCGCTTCGTCCGTTACCCGACGGCTGCCCTCATTCTCGTCTCTTCGCTGTTCTTGGCGCACGTTTTCCTGCCAGCTCGGCGTACGCGATTCTCGTCGATCTATCCTGGCGTGCTGTTCACGGTCGGTGCATGGATCACGCTGACTGCGGCCTTCTCCTTCTACCTCGCGAATTTTGCCACGTACTCAAGTTATTATGGGGGCCTCGCGGGCATAATTGCAGCGCTCTACTTCCTGTATCTGGCCGCGCTGGTTTTGATCTTCGGCGGTGAGCTAAACCGCGCGATCCGCATTCGTCGTCTTTCGCGCGCCCTGCGAAGCGCCGCGTAGGTGCTACTCACAATGACGAACGATCAGCACCGGCCCACAAAATACGTTTTTTCCATGCCCGAAATTATCCGACTGGCGGAATTCAGGATGTCCGGTTCCCGCTTCCGCTTCGGAACGTCGAGGACTGGCATCACTAGCGCGGGATTGAAGTAAGCCATAAAACGGTTCGCTGTTGATGGCTTAGGTTTGGTCCTGTGTCGGAGATGCGGAAGGTTAGTGTCCGCGGTGATGGTGGACATTTGGCGCCGCTTGTCGGTTTAAGCGGGGTGGTCATCGGAATGTACGGTCAGGGTGGAGTTTGCCGACTTTAACTCGTCACCGAGGGAGCCGCCAAAGACCAAGACCACCATGTCCCTTAGGGCGTCTGGCTACCTCGCGATAGCATCTGGAACCAGGCTAGATGGGTGCCAGTGGCCATATCAACCTGACCAAGTCAGTTTTCCGACTGAATCTCCATGACGGCGCGCATCCTCCGGAGTCAAGAATAGCGTGTTCGGCCCCTCACCAGCCCGGCGCAGCACCACGCCGACTGGGCGGCGATCGTCGTCCTGAATTACAAAAAGTCCTGTGTGATTGCCGCGGTGGCGGTGCGTCTCGATGAATCGCGACAGGTCGAATGGATCGGAACCTGGCCAGATTTCCGAAGACGGACCGCCGGACCGGGGTAACATTCGCGACAGGAGTTCCGCGTCTTTTTGGCGGGCCGGATGGAGGGTAACGCCGTTGGAAGCGAGGCGTGGTGGGTGGAGGAAGTGCCACTGCTCCGGTGTCATCACGTAGTCGCGGCACGGGTGGGCGCTCTCGGTTCCATGAAAGAACATGCGGCGGCCGGTGGGGGCCCGGGAAAAGCCAAGGCGGGCGAGGAGGGAAAGTGAGGCCGGGTTGTCCTCCCTGGAGGTGGCGACGAGCGGCGGCACAAGGGACGTAAAGTAGGCGGCAAGGGCGCAGTCCATGGCCGTCTTCATCAGGCCCTGCCCCCAATGGGCGGGGTCGAGCCAGTACCAGACGGCGGTTCCCAGGCAGAGGCACCCCAGTACGTCTCCGTCTCGTTCCAGGACGCGCACGCGCTCGGTCGGGTTTTGGCTGTATCCATAGAACGCGTCGGCATCTTCGGGGGTGAAAGGGTGGGGCACGGCTGCGAGCCACGGGTACACCCTAGGGTCCGCGAGGTGGCGGACAACCTGTTCCAGATCGCGCCGTTCGACAGGGCGCAGGATGACAGATCCAGCGTTCAGGATGGATGGGAACGTGTCCATTGGCGCAGCTCACCTTGCGTCGGATCGCGGCAAGGGTGGGCCAGATCGCCAGACGGAATCAACCCTGCTGATTCGGCGTCCAAGGTGCTTTTACCCGACGCTGCATTGCAGCGAAACGGCGACCGATGCAGAACGTTACAGTCTAAAACATAGCACTGTAATGCAACTTTACGGTTCGATCCACGCGCCGGGACGGAAACCGGGAATCCGGCTTAAAACGTCGGAATTCGTTGCGACATGGGGCGCCTTCGATACCCTGCTTGCCACCCGAAGCACCGGGCGATCACACGGGGGAGGGCCGTTGTTCAATACGATGAAAAAGTGGTCGCCTCGCGCCTGCGGTGCGACGTCAATTCGGGCGCTGGCGTCCCGGTGCGTTTGGGAGCATATCCCAAATCGCGGAGAGGTCCGTGGCCATCGCCCGGTGGGCCTTCTGAAGGATCTTGTCCTTCACGGCCGGGTCAAGAGCGTCGAAGCTCTGACGCGCGTCACGCATGCTCTCGGGGTTCCCGGATTCGACCGCACGCGCGATCGCATCCTTGCAGTCCGGGTCGACCTCGTCAGACGAAGCGCAGGCCTGTTGGAGCGCCTGGAAGAAACGGATGTCGGCGGGGTCGATCATCGTCCTGTCCTTTCAGTTCTTGGAACGGCTCCGATCTACAGGGGCGGCGCATGACAGGTCAATCGCGCGGGGTGGAAGACATCCTGATGGAACGGCTTAGGACGACCCAGGACATCGCAGCCGCGAATGTGGAGCATCTTCGCCTGAGCCAGATCGCGAGCGGACTCATGGTGCTCGACATGAAGGCGGAAGAGGACGGGACGTCGGATGAAGAAAGCGACGCAAAACGTCGCGAGACCTACCAAGCACTCGAGAGGTGCATGGAGGAGGTCCAGCGCCTCGAAGCGCGCCTTTCGTCGCTGGACGCAGAATTGACCTCCGTGACCAGAGGAGACGACGCATGACCCAACACAAACCACCCCAGGCCGTTTCTCTCTTTGACCTGATTGCACGGTCCTGGACACTCGGCGCCGAGGTGCGGCAGGTCCTCTTCAACGCCAATGGATCGGCCGTGGCCGCTCTGTTGGCGGATCGGACGCTGGCCTTTGTGCCGACCGAGGATTCTGAACCGCCCGATAAACGGATGCGGATGGAGCTGGAGACCGGGCGCACGATGATCCGGGCTCGCGAAAAGGCACTGCCCACACCGATCCTCGCGGAGGGGACAATCGCCGATCAGGACGCACCGATGTGCCGGCTGGGAGACCAAGGGTTCGCGTTTCTGCACCGCACAGGTTCGGAGATCTGGAAGGCGACAGCGCGCGGCCTGACACTGCGCCAGACAGCTGCGGAAGGTCCCGTCACGGCGTTCACGACACTGCCCACTCAGAACCAGATCGTTTTTGCGTTGGGCGAGCGCGTGACGCTTGTTCCGGCGGATGCGTCAGACGCAAGCCATACCGCAGGTCTGGGTCATGAGGTGCGCAGGATGGCCGTCTCCGCTGACGGCCAGATGCTGGCGTGCTGGGGGCCGGGGCATCTCAGCATTCTCGCGGCCGATAGCCTCGAACGCCTCGCGCAGATCGAATGCGACGGCGAGGTCAACACGTTGAGCTGGTCCCAGGACAATCGCTGGCTGGCAGCCGGGTGCGGCAACAAATGCGTCCTTCTGGTCGACGTTCCCGCAGGCCAAAGCGACCGGATCGTCGACTATCCGGCGCCAGTCTCTGACGTCGCTATCAGTGCGTCGGCTCAGGCGCTGATTTCGTCCGGGGCGTTTCGGGTTGTCGGCTGGCGCTTGCCGGACCTGCCGTTCGGCGACCACGAGGGCACCCCGGTGGAAAGCGGCAAGCCAGGGCTGACCATCGTGGATCATGTGGCGGCTCACCCCAAACGCGATCTCTGTGCCGTTGCCTATGCGAATGGACTGGTGACAATCTGTCAGATCGGACGACGCGACGAATTGATGCTCCGCGAAGGGGGCGGCAAGCCGGTCACCTCGATGGCCTGGTCCGATGACGGAGCCCATCTCGCCATCGGTCAGGCCGATGGCACCGTCTCGATCGCCACTTTTCCGAAGAACATGTTCAAGTGATACCAATTCACGGGAGGGAACACCCATGACCCAAGCCTTGACCGCCGAAGACCAGAGCAAAGACCGTTTCTTCGCATCGCTCGCCAAGATCGCCGAGTCGATGGTGGAGGAACACGGCAAGGACTTTGCGACCGGCGCCCTTATTCTGGCCGCGCAATGGGTCGCCGAGAACCGGATCGGCGGCGAAAAGGACCCGATGCACTAGACGTGTGCCGCCGTCCGATGCGGCTCGACCGGTGAGGCCGGAGTGGCGAGGCTCGCGATTTGACTGATCAGGATCGAACTTAGGGGACCGGCCAACTCGGCAAGCTGGCCGCTGGTCCCGGGCTTGCCCGCCGCCGAGGCGACCGCACCTTGCAGAACCTCTGGCAGATCCGGTTTCACCAGCAAGGAATAGGCGCAAAGCTCATGCAGTCGAAAGGTTGCGAAATGCAGGCTGTCGTCATTCAGCAGAACCGCCCCGACGCGGCGCTCGGGCACATCAACACTCAGCGCATTGCTATGGACCGCGGCGCCGAGGATCGTCAGCACCTGCTTGCGCCATTTGGCGTAGTCGGTGTCCGCCGAATGATCGACCCCCACGGAATAGAGCGTTTCCGAGATGGTTCGGTAAGCGCGCCCGCCGGCAATGTGACGCCGCCAGAAATCACTGGCCTCCTCGACGTCGCGGCACTCCGCGAACCGCCGGGCCAGCTTGGGCCGCATCAGCAGAACCAGCGCCATGTCGACGTCCTCGGAGATGGACCGGGCGATCTGCATCGCCGGCATCGGCAGATCGTTGAGCGCCAGCAGCCGCAGCGCACTGAGCTGTTCGGTCAGCCGCGCCGAAAGCGCGGCCAGGCCGTGCCATTGGTCAGCGGTCAGCCCCTCCACGGTATGATCGAGCCCAAGGCGCGCAGCGGAATGCAGCGCGCGCGTCCAGATCAGGCACTGATCGAACAGGAAGACGAGATCAACCTCCGCGCTGGTCGCCGCGATGTCCACGCGTGGCACCGCGCAAAAACTCGACAGCTCGCGAATGGCGTGGTGCCAGTGGCGGTCGAAGTCGAGCGCCTGCGCCGACCACAATTGCTTCACACGCGCGAGCAATTGCGGCGACAGGCCCGGGTAGTAGAACTCGGGCGCGGCATTGGGCGGGATGCTGCGGTGGAGGGGATCGCGATCACTCATGGCGTGGATGGTAGCGTGGTGGAAACACGCTGGATAGGCCGTCCGGACAGGCCGGTGCAGTCGGATTGTGCACCTGAGGCTGGATACATGGTTTCATGAGCCTCGGACTTCAGGTTCGGAACAGTCAGGCTCAGATCTTTGGGCTGGGGCAGGTCGTGGAAATCCTGCAGATGTCTGTCGATGATCTGGAAAACCACCTGAAGGGCATCGCCGCGACAAACCCCTTTGTCACCGTGGACCGGCACATGTGGACCAGCGCGAACATGGCGGCGCCGGCGGAGGTGATCGAGGCAACGGCCGCGCAACCCTGCACCGGCCTCTACGACCACGTGCTGCGCGAACTTGCGGGACTCCTATCTCGGGGCGGTCCGGTGGAACGGCTCGTTCTTGGCTTGATCGACCATCTCGAGCCGTCCGGCTGGCTGGATCGGTCCGTGGCCGAGATCGCCGAGTCCCTCGGCGTCACCGAAGAGGTGATAGAGGCCGCCTTGAAGCTGGTTCAGGGGCGGGTGACGCCCGCGGGGTTGTTCGCGCGGGATCTGACGGATTGCCTTCGCTTGCAACTGGAGGATCGCGATCTCCTCACGGAACCGATGGTCCGCGTGCTGGGTCATCTGAATGTGCTGGAGTCCGGTGGAGTCGACGCCATGTCGGCCGCGACAGGTCTGAGCAAACAGGACATCGGCAGATACCTGTCCCAGATCCGTCGGCTCGATCCTAAGCCGGGATGCCAGTTCTGCAACGATCCCGCGTTGGAGCGGGAGCCGGACGTTACCGTCCGCGTATCCCAAACCGGCGTCGAGATCGGGTTCCGGTCCGCGGCTGTGCCGGACATTGCCATAGCAGACGTGCCCCGGACGCAGAGCGGACCGGAGACGCGGGAGGCGCTATCGCGAGCGCGGTCGCTAAAGCGCATGCTGGACCTGCGTCGATCGGCATTGGAGCAAGTGGTGGGCTGTCTGGTCGAGCGCCAAAAGGACTTTTTCCTCAAGGGCGCCGAGGCGCAATGCGTGCTGAGCCTGTCGGAGATTGCCGAGGAGACCGGGTTCCACCTCAGCACGGTGAGCCGCGTTCTCAATGGGTTGCTGATCGAGGGGCCCGGCGGAATCGTCCCGGCGCGGTCGCTCTGTTCAAGTTCAGCGTCTGCCGGCAGCGAGCACTCCAAACCCAAGGTGCAGGCCCGGATCAAGGCGCTGGTCTCCGCCGAGACACATGACAGGCCCGTGTGCGACGGGCGCCTGGTCACCCTCCTGATTGCGGAAGGGATTTTCGTTTCGCGGCGTGTGGTCGCCAAGTACCGTCAGGAGATCGGCATTCCGGCTGTCTCGAAGAGACGCCAGCGCCTCGATGATGCGGGCGTGATGCGGCACACACACCCCGTAACCGCGAAGAGATAATTCACCAACTGAGCGTGCAGTGCCTCGCTCTTTCCGGCCTGCGAGCAACATGCCGCGCGTCTTGGCGGCTGGTGAATAATGGGCACCAAACACCCTGATCAATCGCGACGGACCAAATTTGAGCACGTCGCATGTTCACAGGGCTTTACACTGTAAATGCCAGCCTGCGGAAAGCGTAAAGCCAACTGTAAGGTTTTGTAACACCGGTCTTTTCTTACCGGACCCCGCGCACTCGGTGTTTTAGAACCGACTAAAAATGCATCAATAATATCTCTTTTGGTTGCAAGTAGTTAGGCGCCTCGGCACCAAATTTTCCCATCTCCGGCGGTTCTGGAACGGCCCTTGCAGAAAGAAAGGCACAAGACGCAAGCGGCTCCACCAGGAGTCTGCCCCAAGAACGAAGGACAGGGAGACGAGAACAGCGACCGTGTGACTTCAAGCTGAAGCGACGGTCGATGCGGAGACGCCGATCTTTTCAACCTTTGCCCGAACCGTCGCCCTGATGTCCGAGGACGCAGGGCGCCAGAACCAAACGGCGAAAGCCGCCAAAAAGCGACCGGGTCATCGGTCGCGGAGCTCCAAGGAGGCTCATGGCATGACTTTGACGCTAAACAAGATCACGTCGCAGCGTGGCATTTCGGTAGGGGAGGCAACCAAGAAGATCTCTGATCTTGGCTGGAACCCCACCTACGTGCAGGAAGCATCGACCTTCCCGACCGACTACAAGATCACCAAGGCGCCGCGCGACCCGATGAAACAGGTTCTGCGGTCCTATTTCCCAATGGAGGAGGAGAAGGACAACCGCGTTTACGGGGCGCTGGACGCTGCGCTGCGGGGCGACATGTTCCGCAACGTGGAGCCGCGCTGGATCGAGTGGATGAAGCTGTTCCTAGCGATCATCCCATTCCCGGAAATCTCGGCGGCACGTTCCATGGCGATGGTTGCCCGCCTGTCCCCGGGCGAAGATCTGCGCACCGGCTTCACCATGCAGATGGTGGACGAATTCCGCCACTCCACGATTCAGATGAACCTGAAGAAGTGGTACATGGAGAACTACATCGACCCGGCGGGCTTCGACATCACCGAAGAAGCCTTTGGCAAGTGCTATGCCACCACCATCGGCCGCCAGTTCGGTGAAGGGTTCATCACTGGCGACACTATGACCGCCGCCTGCATGTACCTGACGGTGGTTGCGGAAACCGCGTTCACCAACACGCTCTTCGTGGCCATGCCGTCCGAAGCCGCCCGCAACGGCGACTACGCGCTGCCCACGGTGTTCCTGTCGGTGCAGTCGGACGAGAGCCGGCACATCGGCAACGGTCACTCGCTGTTGATGGCCGCCCTGAAAGAGCCGGACAATCACCTTCTGCTCGAGCGCGACCTGCGGTACGCCTTCTGGCAGAACCACGCCATTGTGGACGCGGCCATCGGGACGTTCATCGAATACGGCACCACCAACCGCGACAAGGAAAAGGAATCCTACGCGGAGATGTGGCACCGCTGGATCTTCGAAGACTACTATCGGACCTACATGCTGCCGCTCGAGAAGTACGGGGTGAAGATCCACCACGACGACGTGCAGGAAGCCTGGAAGCGGATCACCGAAAAGAACTACGTCCACAAGGTCGCCCAGTTCTTCTCCGTCGGCTGGCCCGTCAACTTCTGGCGCATCGAAGCCCAGACCGAGAAGGACTTCGAGTGGTTCGAGCACAAGTACCCTGGATGGTACGCCGAGTTCGGCGATTTCTGGAAATGGTATGGCAAGCTCTCGAAGCCCGGCGAAAAGGTGATCACTTTCAACGAGGACGTCGGTTACGTCTATCCGCACCGCTGCTGGTCGTGCCTCGTGCCCTGCCTTATCCGGGAAGACATGGTGGTCGACGAGATCGACGGGCAACTTCACACGTTTGCTCACGAACTCGATCGCTGGACGGCAGTGGAGGCCTTCTCTGACGAGTACCAGGGACGCCCGACCCCGGCGATGGGCAAGTTCTCCGGCAAGCGTGAGTGGGAATCCGTCTACGACGGCTGGGATCTGGCGGACGCCATCAAGGATCTCAACTTCGTTCGCGATGACGGCGAGACCCTGGTGCCGCAACCGCACCTGCGCTTCGACGACAAGGACATGTGGAAGCTCGAGCACGTGCGCGGCAATACCCTCGCGTCGCCGCTCAACGCGCTCCGCGCCATGTCCGAGAGCGAACGCGAAGCTCACATCGCGGAGTACCGCGCGGGCTTCACCATCAATCCCTGCAACTGACCGCAGGCCTGCAAGGGCGGCCCAGGCCGCCCTTGCACTCAGGCGCGCGAGTCTCGCGCCGCGTGAAAAGGGAGGACACGATGACGGACACATACAACGTCCGACTGGAACCGGTAGGCGTGGAGTTCGAAGTCGAGGAAGACGAAACCATTTTGAACGCCGCATTCCGACAGGGGATCGCCTTGCCCCACGGATGCAAGGAGGGACAGTGTTCGGCCTGCAAATGCGTCCGGCTCGACGGTGAAACGGAATTATTGAACTACTCCACTTTCGCGCTGAACGACATGGAAAGGGACAGCGGCCACATCTTGATGTGCCGGGCTGTTGCCTACAGCGACGTGGAGATCGAGCTTCTCAACTACGACGAAGAAGTGTTGTCGAAATCTATCCCGGTGAAACAGTTTTCCGGCAAGATCGTCGATTTTCAGAAACTGACCCACGATATTCGCGGTGTCCAAATCGAACTGGACGCGCCTTTGAAATTCTGGGCGGGTCAATATGTCGACATCACGGTCAAAACGGAAACGGGGGAGGAGATTACACGCTCGTTCTCCATGGCAAATCCGCCGAGCGAAACCCAAAAACTCGGGTTCATCATCAAGAAATATCCCGACGGCCGCTTTTCCAACGAACTTGACGACGGAGGTATCAAAGCCGGGGCCGACGTCCGGATCGAAGGACCCTACGGAATGTGCTTCCGACGGGAAAACCGAGACGGACCCGTGATCCTGGTCGGTGCGGGGTCCGGCATGTCGCCTGTCTGGTCGATCCTCAATGACCAGGTGGTGAGTGGAGAGGATCGCCCCATCTACTTTTTCTATGGTGCGCGCACCCGGGACGACCTTTTCAAGCTCGACGAAATCGGTGCGATTACCGAAGCGCATCCCAACGTGGAGTTCATCCCCGTCCTCAGCCACGAGGAAGAGGGAAATGACTGGGACGGCGCCCGTGGCTTCGTTCACGAATATGTCGACACGCGGCTGAAGGAACTCGGGATCGACGGCGACGGCGATGTCTATGCCTGCGGTCCGCCACCGATGATCGACGCGCTGACGCCAGTTCTCTTCATGCACGACTTCGATACCGACCGCATTTTCTACGACAAGTTCACGCCGACTTCCGGTTCTTCGGGTCACTGAGACCGGCCCGAACGCTAGTGACGTGAACAAAACTCCAGGGAGGCTACCATGGTAGCAACATCAAGCTCAGTCGGATCCGGCGCAGCCGGTGCCGCGCAATTCGTCGGCTCGAAAAGCCGCAAATACAACTACTTCGAACCGCGCGGCAAGCGGGCGACCCACTACGAGGACGTCACCGTCGACGTGCAACCAGATCCCGAGCGCTACCTGATCCAGAACTGGATCATCGAGTTCGAAGGCGGCAAGGGCGGTGGCGCGTACCAGAAGGACAACACCGCGATCAAGTCGAGCAACTGGCATGCGTTCCGTGCCCCCGACCAGGAATGGGAGCGGACGCACTATCAGCGCCAGTCGAAGATAGAAACGATGGTGCAGAGCGTCATTACCAATGCCCGCAAGGCCGGTGCGCCTGCGGCCTTCGACAAGGTCTGGACGACGATCCTGCAAAAGCACCTTGGCGCTTGGAAGCACGCGGAATTCGGCCTTGGCACCTCGCTGATGCAGGCGCAGCGCTACGGCTACACGCAGATGATCAACAACGCGACGCTGACCAATTCCTCCTACAAGATGCGGCTGGCCCAGGACATCACCCTTTACCTGGCCGAAATAGGCATGGACATCGACGGGTGGGATGACGAGCTCGGCAAGAAGGCCTGGCTCGAGGATCCGATCTGGCAGCCGACCCGCGAAGCGATCGAGACGATCATGGGCGCCGAGGATTATCTGGAGCAGTACTTCGCCATCAACATCATCTTCGAGCCGTTGGTTGGCGAGTTGTTCCGGTCCGGCTTCCTGATGCAGGCCGCCGCAGCGAACAACGACTTCGTTACGCCGCCCGTCATCTCCGCGGCCGAGGCCGATTACGAGCGCAATCTCGCGAACACGATCGACCTCATCTACCTGCTCATCAACGACGAGACCCACGCCAAGGAAAACAAGGCGATCTTCGAAAGCTGGACGAAGAAGCATTCCGCATTGGCCGACGCTGCCGCCGCGGCGCTGCAGCCAGTCTGGTCGCAACCGCATTCGAAGCCGGTTTCCTTCGAACACGTCAAGACCGTCTCGCACGAGCGCTTCTCCCAGATTCTGGGAGAGCTCGGGCTCAGCCGCTAAACAAGGAGAACACGCAATGTCTGTGGTATCACGCAGCGCTGGCAACAAGAACATCTTCAAATCGATGAAGGACATCAAGTTCGATCAGACGATCTCTGACGAATGCGGTGTCACCATGAACGATTCCGTCGAGGCGCGCGCCATCGCCGAGTTCATGGAAGAGCAGGACCCGAACGTCGTGGTCACCCACAATCCGGCCACCATCCGGATCGACGGCCATGGCAAACTCGTCTTCAAGATGGATGAAATCAGCGAATTTCTGGGCCGCGAAATGACCGCCGAGATCTTCGAGGTCAACACCTCCACGCACTACGGACGGATGGTCCGCGTCGACGACAACACCGTGATCCTCTTCGGGAACATGGACGACGTGATGGAATACATCTGAGCGGAAGCGACCCGACCCGGATCCGGGGGCGGCATCGCCCGGCCCCGGAGACCTGCAGACAGCACATGCCAGGGAGGACAGCAATGTACAAGGCACCCAACGGAAAAGAGATCTTCGTGCTCGATGGCCACACCCACTTCTGGGACGGCAGCCCCGAGAACCAGAAAAACATCCACGGCAAGCAGTTCATCGATTGCTTCTACGCCTATCACACCAACCTCAGCCCGCCCGAGCAACTCTGGGAGAAGGCGAGGTTCGAGAAGTACACCGAGGACGATATCTATCGCGACCTTTTCGTGGACGGTCCCGACGACATGGCGATCATTCAGTCGACCTACCTTCGCGACTTCTACAAGGACGGTTTCTCGTCCATCGAGCGCAGCACCTCCATGGCGTCACGGCACCCTGAACGCTTCATCGTGAACGGCGCCTTTGACCCGCGCGATGGTGAAAAGGCGCTCGAGTACATCCACTACATGAAGGAAGAGTTCGATATCAAAGGCGTGAAGATGTACACGGCCGAGTGGAACGGGGAGTCCAAGGGTTGGGCCCTGAACGACCCCGACGCCTATCGCTGCTTCGAACTTTGCGAAAAGCTGGGGATCAAGAACATCCACGTTCACAAGGGGCCGACGATCATCCCGCTGAACAAAGATGCCTTTGATGTCCACGACGTGGATTACGCCGCCACCGATTTCCAGAACCTGAACTGGATCATCGAACACTGCGGACTTCCGCGGCTGGATGATTTCTGCTGGATCGCGGTGCAGGAGACGAATGTCTACGGTGGGCTGGCCGTCGCGTTGCCCTTCATTCACGCACGTCCCCGGTACTTCGCCGAGGTGATTGCAGAGCTTCTGTTCTGGGTTGGCGAAGACAAGCTGCTTTTCGGCTCGGACTATGCGATCTGGACGCCGCAATGGCTGGTCGAGAAGTTCTGGAATTTCCAGATTCCCGACGACATCGCCCAGGAACGCGGCGTGCAGCTGACCGACGAAATCAAGGAGAAGATCCTCGGTCTCAATGCGGCCCGCATCTATGACATCGACGTCGACGCGAAGAAAAAGACGCTCGCGGGTGCGCCGGTCCAGATTGCGGCGGAGTAAGAGGATGTTTCTGGACATCATCATGGCGGATCTGGAGACCGAGGTCTGGGAACGCCTTGAACTGGTGACCGATCCGGAGCTCGACGAGCCCATTACCGACATGGGCTTCGTCGAGACCGTAAAGGTCAGCAGCTCGAACAAGGTGGAGGTCGAGTTTCGGCTTCCTACCTACTGGTGCTCGCCGAACTTCGCGTTCCTGATGGCCTTCGGCATTCGCAGGGAGGTCGCTTCCCTCCCGTGGGTGCGCGGGGTCACCGTTTCGCTGCGCGACCACTGCTTTGGCGACGAAGTGAACGAAGGGGTCAACAGCGGACGGGCCTTCAGCGAGGTCTTCGCACTGTACTGCGACGGCGCTGACCTCGGCGAAGTCACGGCCAAGTTCGACGCGAAGGCGTTCGATCGCCGTCAGGAAGTCATGCTCCTCGCACTGCAGGAGCGCGGCTTGCCCGCTGAGGACATCGTCACGATGACGCTCGGCACCTTCGACCGCATCGCATTCGCGGGTGGGGAGGAGGAACGGCAGAAACCGCGATATCGTGCGTTGCTCATGTCCCGCGGGCTCGCCCAAGGCCCGGACGATCCGGCCTTCCCGACTTGGGAGGGGCAATCGATCGGTCCGATGGACCTGAAGGCGCATCTGGCACGACTCCGGGGTATCCGGATCAACATGGAATTCAACGGCGCGCTTTGCAAAGGGCTGGCATCGTCCCGCTACAAGGAGGTCGAGATCGGGCCGGAGGGGCCGACACTGGTGGACTTCATCGCGGGACGCGTGCCGACAAAGGGCAGGGGTGCCAGCGCGGGATAGCCCGAAAACGCAAAGAAAGCCTGAAAATTGGCACCCGCGGCTTGCCGCGCGGTGGAGGAGGAAGACATGGCCAAACTACTGGTACACGGGAAATTCGCTCGCAAGGCATTGGCGCGTGGCGTCGCGCGATTGGCGGCGGCCGTCGAGCCGACACTGGGGCCGAAGGGGCTGAACGCGATGGTCGACCGTCCAGTCGGAACGCCGCTGGTCACGCGGGACGGCGTGTCCATCGCATCCGAGATAGAGCTCACCGACCGCTTCGAGAATATGGGCGCACAAGTCGTGCGTGAGGTCTCCATGCAGACCAACGAGGTTGCCGGAGACGGCACGACGACGGCGATCGTGCTGGCCAATGCGATGATCCAGAAGGGCGTCGCGTTGACCGACAGTGGCGTGCGCCCGGTCGATCTGTGCAAGGGCATCGATATGGCCGTCGCGCGGGTCGTCGCGGAGATTGACGCGAGCTCGCGCGAGTGCGAGGCGAATCCGGAATACCTCAGCGCTGTCGCGCGCGTCTCGGCGACCGATCCGGAGCTGGGCGACCTGGTGGCGGAAGCATTCCGTCGCGTGGGCCGCGACGGTGTGATCTCGGCCGATTTCGGCGTGACGATCGACACCACCATGGAAGTGATGGAAGGCATGTCCTTCGAGCGGGGATATATCTCGCACCACATGGTGACGGACCGGGAGCACATGGAGGCGGTGCTTCGCAATCCCCTTATCCTGATGACCGATCAGAAAATCCTGCAGCCGGCGATCCTCGATCAGGCCATTTCGATTGCCGAAGGGGAGCGGCGGCCGCTTCTGATCATCGCGGAGGAGATCGCGCCGGAGGTCGTCGTCCGCCTGCTGAACGATGGTGGTGCCGGCAAGTTTCTGATCGTGCACCCGCCGGAGTACGGTCATTGGCGGGCCGCCATGATGGACGATCTGGCGATCATCACCGGCGGCGAAGTCCTCGCGCGGGACCTTGGCAAAAAGATCGAGAACGTGACCCGCGCCCAGTTGGGCGGGGCCGAGATGGTGCGCGCGACCTCCTCGATCACTAGCGTGTTGCGTGGAGAGGGCGACAAGGAGGCTGTCGTCGCCCGCCGCAACCAGGTGCAGCGCATGCACGATGTCGCTCCGCCCAACATCGAACAGGACAAGTTGCGCGAGCGCCTGTCCAAGTTGTCCGGCGGCAGCGCGATCATCTATGCCGGAGGGTTCACTCCGGTCGAGCAGAAACGGAAGATCCAGTTGATCGAAGACGCGCTCTGCGCGGTTCGGGCCGCCGCCGAAGACGGCGTCGTCGCTGGCGGAGGTACGGCGTTGGCACAGGTCGCGCCGGTGCTCGATAACCTGACCGCGATCGGCGACGTCGGCAAAGGCATCGCGCTAGTGCGGTCCGTTCTGACCCAGCCGGTCTGGCGGATCGCCGCAAACGCTGGCGCTGACGCAGAGACAGTCGTCGAAAAAGTGGCCGGTGCCGCCGCTGGCCAAGGCTACGACGCTGCGACCGGCAGCTTCGGCGACATGTTCGACGCAGGGATCATCGATCCCGCCCGCGTGCCCGCGAGCGCGTTGGTGAATGCGGCGTCGGTCGCAACGCTGATCCTGACCACCGAAACCCTCGTCGGCGATCTTGAGGAAGGCGAAGCCGATCCCACCGAGGGCCCCGCGCTCGGAGGTGGTGCCGAGCTTCTCGGCCGCCCGTAATCCAATTCGGTCGCGCGCCCCGGCGCCGCGGCCGACGTCTGCACACAGGAGATACGCCGATGAAGGCTGCCAGATTGTACGAATACGATCCCGCAATGAACGTGGATTTGAAGATTGAGGACGTCCGTCCTCCCACGATCACTGCCCCCCATGAGGTGATCGTCAAGGTCGGTGCGGCCGGCTTGTGCCGCACCGACTTGCACATCATCGAGGGTGTCTGGAAGAACATCATGGATACCGAAGGGACGCTCCTTCCCTACATCATGGGTCATGAGAACGCCGGCTGGGTCGAGGACGTTGGAAGCGCCGTCACATCCGTCAAGCCCGGGGACGCCGTGATCTGCCACCCGCATCGGAGTTGCGGCGTGTGCCTCAATTGCCGGTACGGCCACGACATGTACTGCGACCACGGCCTCTTTCCCGGACTTGGGCTCGACGGCGGGTTTGCCGAGTACTTCAAGACCAACGAGAGTTCGGTGATCAAGTTGAACACGGGCATCACCCCGCTGGAAGTGGCGCCGATGGCGGACGCCGGGATCACGGCCTACCGAGCCGCGAAGAAGGCAGCCAAGCGTCTCAATCCCGGTGGCTACGTATTGCTACTCGGGATCGGCGGGCTGGGTCATATCGCGCTGCAGGTGCTCAAGCACACGAGCGGGGCCAGGGTGATCGCGGTCGACCGTGAGCCGGCGGCACAGGTTCTGGCAAAAGAACTGGGCGCCGATTTCGTTCTGGACGGAGGCCCGAACCTCATCGCGGAAGTTCAGGATATCACCGGCGGCGGCGCCCATGTGGCAATCGACTTCGTTGGCGAGCACGGCACGGAGAATACGTGCTGGCAGCTGCTGCGTCAGGGGGGAGAGCTCATCATGGTTGGCTACGGCGGCACCGTCGAAGTCCCGACGCTCGACCTCGTCGCAAGGGAAATCAAGATCGGTGGCAGCCTTGTCGGCGACTACGTGGAACTGGTCGAACTGATGGAGATGAATGCGGACGGCAAGGTGAAGATGCACCAGACCGAATACAAGCTCGCGAACATCAACCAGGCGATCGACGACTTCAAAAACCGCAAGTTCACCGGGCGGGGCGTCATCGTGCCCTAGATCCAAGTCTCCCCAGCCGGTCGGTGCCTCTCCCCACCTGACCGGTCCGTCCCCTGCGGTCGGCGACAGTGGCGCCGACCGCAGGATCTTGCCTTCCGACTAGCAGCGAGCAACGCCATGGCCAAAGCAATTCACTCCATGATCCGCGTACTGGACGAGGATCGTTCGGTCGCCTTCTATCGGGAGGCGTTCGGCTTGACCCACATCGAACGGTTCGACTTCAAGAGCTTCACGCTGGTTTACCTGCGGGGCGACGAGACGCCGTTCGAACTGGAGCTCACGATCAACAAGGACCGAACCGAACCGTATGACCTTGGGGACGGCTACGGGCATCTGGCTTTCTCGGTAGAGGATCTGGACGCCGAGCACGCGCGCCTCGGCGCAGCGGGCTTCTCGCCACGCGATATCGTCGAATTCGAGCGAGACGGTTCTACCTTTGCACGGTTCTTTTTCGTGAAGGATCCGGACGGATACCAGATCGAGGTCCTGCAACGGGCGGGCCGCTTCGTGTAGTCGTGCGGGCTTTCGTCCATGCGTGTGGCGGAACGGCGCAAAGCTGTGACGATGGCACATGCGCATTCCTGCCGGGCGCGGGAAGGCACGCCGATGCAGACGTCTTGAAGAAGGAGGGCAGATTGATGAAGGAGGACAGACATGGACGAAAGTAGCATTCAGGTAGCGGAGATCCGCTCGGTGATGCTGCACGCCATAAATCTGGCGAACCGAGGGAGCCACGACTTGTGGCCCCGCCTGTCGAGTCGACGGACGTTGCACCTGTCTTTGCCGGTAACGGAGCCCGTGCATTATTGATTCGACGACGAAGAGTCGCCCAAAACGCTCGATCCGGTGCCGTCTGAGGATGATTTGGCTGCGCGAAGGACCGAATCGCTCGCCGAGGTCTCCGTTTACCGAGCCAGTCAAGCGGCCTTCGGCACCACTGAACCGCACGAGTTGCCGTTAGGTAAGAAAACCGCGTCGCTTGTGCCAACTTGCCGTAGCAATGCGATTCTCGAACTGCTAGGGTCACCCATCAGGGAGGAAGAGAATATGGACATATTCTCTAAGCGCGACGGACCACGGGAAGAGGACACGCAGGCAAAGCGATTGATTTCGCAGAATGCGCCCGTAATTCGGAAACTTGCCGATCAGATCAGCAACGGCGGTTTCACAAAGATGCGCCAGGAGCAGGCGCGACGACGTGAGGAACCGAGCCCAAAGGGGCTCATTTTTCACGACATGAAATCCAAGGCCCCGAGCGATACACCAGCCCCCTACGTCAGAGTGAGCGTCAACAATCGTGTCGTGCTCACTGACGGCAACAACGGACGCCAGCTCCAAATGCTTGGAGAAGTTCGTGGCAACTTCATGAGACGGTCCTTCGCGCTCGCGACGAAGGAAAACGGGTTCCTGTCTCCGATCGACGAAGAGACCAAGGCGGCGATCGCGCATCTCGAGGACGTCGAGATCACGTCGGAGTTTTCGGAGAAGGATCTGGCCAGTGCTTTAGAGGCCTGTCTCGGTCTGAAATGACATTTGCCACGACACATATCTGGCGCCTGCATCGAATCGAAAGGGTGCTTACAGGTTATGCCTCGTCGCAGCTACTATTCGTCCGGCAAAGTAAGTCTGTCATCGCTTAAGGGCGACGGAAACTATTCGGAAGCGCTTACCCGCAAGGCGGGTAGTGTCCCAACGCTTGGTGTAGGAGGCCGCGCGCGGAGCCCCCGGCGTAGCGCAGCGCGCGGCCGGGTGTGACGCTGGCGGCCACCGCCGATCTTCGAGAAGGTTCGGGTTGCAAGACCTTGAACCAAGAACGGAGATGACGATGACCGATGACAGAATGACGCTGATTGAGCTGGTTGAGAAGCAGGCCGATGGCGATCTCGTGCGCGAGATGCTGGCCTTCGCGGCCGAGCGGATCATGGAAGTGGAGGTCGAGGCGCGAACCGGTGCCGCGAAGGGCGCTCGCTCTCCCCTGCGGGAGGTTCAGCGAAACGGTTACCGGGACCGCGACTG
>NZ_FOLG01000008.1 GCF_900112335.1 Tropicimonas isoalkanivorans | reverse complement strand
TCAGTACCTGTAGTGGTCCGGCTTGAAGGGACCGTCGACGGTGACGCCGATGTAGTCGGCCTGTTCGGGGGAGAGTTCGGAGAGTCGGACGCCGATGCGGGCGAGGTGGAGGCGGGCGACTTTTTCGTCGAGGTGCTTGGGCAGGATGTAGACCTCGTTGCGGTAGTCGCCGCCGTTCCGCCACAGTTCCATCTGCGCCAGCACCTGGTTGGTAAAGGACGCCGACATCACGAAGCTGGGGTGGCCGGTGGCGTTGCCGAGGTTCAGCAGACGGCCCTCGCTGAGCAGGATCAGGCGGTTGCCGTTCGGCATCTCGATCATGTCCACCTGGTCCTTGATGTTGGTCCACTTCATGTTCTTCAGCGCGGCCACCTGGATCTCGTTGTCGAAGTGGCCGATGTTGCCGACGATGGCCATGTCCTTCATCGCCCGCATGTGCTCCAGGCGGATCACGTCGCGGTTGCCGGTGGTGGTGATGAAGATGTCGGCGGTCTCCACCGCGTCCTCCAGGCGGACAACCTCGTAGCCGTCCATCGCGGCCTGAAGGGCGCAGATCGGGTCGATCTCCGTCACCTTCACCCGGGCGCCGGCGCCCCGCAGAGACGCGGCCGAGCCCTTGCCCACGTCGCCATAGCCGCAGACCACGGCCGTCTTGCCGGCCATCATGGTGTCAGTCGCGCGGCGGATGCCGTCCACCAGCGATTCCTTGCAGCCGTACTTGTTGTCGAACTTCGACTTGGTGACGCTGTCGTTCACGTTGATCGCCGGGAAGGGCAGCAGGCCCTTTTCCATAAGCTGGTAGAGGCGGTGCACGCCCGTGGTGGTCTCTTCCGAGACGCCCTTGATCATCTCGCGCTGGCGCACGAACCAGCCCGGCGTCTCCGCGATGCGCTTGCGGATCTGCGCGAAGAGGGCCGTCTCCTCCTCCGACTGGGGCGTGGCGATCAGGTCCGGCTCTCCCTCCTCGACCCGCGCGCCGAGCAGGATGTAGAGCGTCGCGTCCCCGCCGTCGTCGAGGATCAGGTTCGCGCCGCCGTCGGGGAACTGGAAGATCCGGTCGGTGTAGGACCAGTACTCCTCCAGCGTCTCGCCCTTGACGGCGAAGACCGGCGTGCCGCCCGCGGCGATGGCGGCGGCGGCGTGGTCCTGGGTGGAGAAGATGTTGCAGGAGGCCCAGCGCACATCCGCCCCGAGTGCCACCAGCGTCTCGATCAGCACGGCGGTCTGGATGGTCATGTGCAGCGAGCCGGCAATCCGCGCCCCGCGCAGCGGCTGCGCGTCGCCATATTCCGCCCGCAGCGCCATCAGCCCCGGCATCTCCGTCTCCGCAATATCGAGCTCCTTGCGCCCGAAATCTGCCAGGGCAATATCCTTGATGATGGAGCCGTCCATCGTGATCGTGATCCTGTCGGGCTTGTTCACGTCGATATCCTGTTCCTGATGATGCGGCGTTTCATTCGGCGGCCACACTCGCGCCGAATGCTCGGGCGAGTTCCTCCGCCAGATCCGTGCGTTCCCAACTGAAACCGCCGTCCTCGTCGGGCGTTCTGCCGAAATGGCCGTATGCCGACGTGCGGGCGTAAATCGGTCTGAGAAGGTCGAGGCGCTCTCGAATGCCGCGCGGGGTCAGTCGAACCATTCCGCGCAGGATATCTGCAATCTCCGCCTCGTCAGCATTCCCCGTGCCGAGCGTGTCAACATAGACCGCGACCGGCTCCGGGACGCCGATGGCATAGGCGAGCTGGATCTGGCACTTGGCCGCCAGCCCGGCGGCGACAACGTTCTTGGCCAGATAGCGCGCCATATACGCGGCCGACCGGTCCACCTTGGTCGGGTCCTTTCCGGAAAAAGCTCCGCCGCCATGGGGGGCTGCACCGCCATATGTGTCTACGATGATCTTGCGGCCGGTCAGGCCGGCGTCGCCGTCCGGCCCGCCAATCACGAAGCGCCCGGTCGGGTTCACGATCAGTCTCTGCGGTCGGCCAAGTGCTTCCGGCAGGGCGCGCAGCACATAGGGCTCGACCGCGTCTCGCACATCCTGGCCGGACATGCTCTCGGCGTGTTGGGTCGACACGACAACGGTGTCAACACCCACCGGTGCTCCATCCTCGTAGATCAGCGTGACCTGGCTCTTCGCATCCGGGCCGAAGCCAGGCTGGGCACCCGATTTCCGGTCCTCAGCCATCAGGCGCAGAATGCGATGCGAAATCAGGATCGGCGCTGGCATCAGGTCCGCCGTCTCGTTGCAGGCGTAGCCGAACATGATCCCTTGATCTCCGGCACCTTCCTCGCCCTTTTCGCCTTCGTCCACCCCCATCGAGATGTCGGGCGACTGTTCATGCAAACGGTTGGCGACCGAACAGGTCTTCCAGGAGAACCCGGTCTGCTCGTAGCCGATATCCCGGATCGCCTCCCGTGCGATTTCTTCGACGCGCTGCAGGACCGAGTTGGGGCCACGCACCTCACCCGCGATCGTAACATGATCGGTCGTCGCCAAGGTCTCGCAGGCGACACGGGAATGCGGCTCTTCGGCCAGAAACGCATCGAGAACCGCGTCCGATATCCGGTCGCAAACCTTGTCCGGATGCCCCTCTGAGACGGATTCGCTGGTGAATAGCCACGATTTGCTTTTCATTGTCCCTCTTTCATTACTTTGGCGATCGACGTCCAAACGGGTGAAGGAGCCGGTGTCGAACGCGCCACTGCCGGCTAAATTCCTCATCACTCCACCAAAGCACGCCTTCGGTTCGGGCCGATTTCCTGAAGCGGGATTTGGAGGAAATGGCTGACGCGGTTCTGAACGGCGTCGCCGATGAATTTGTGACACGAGATAAGGAACGAGCGCCTCAGGCCAATCCCCCGCGCACCATGCCTATCGGTCAGGGCGCATCCCATAAGCTCGTCAAGATCGCCGCCATGTCCGGAAAGGTTCGAGATCCGGCAGTGGACAACCTGTAAACGAGAGGATGACTTGAAAAAGAAAATCGGCAAAAAACACTCCTCCGACAGGGTCGAACGGGACAAAAACGCGCAACAGCAATATCGGTCGATGGTACAGAGATTGACGTTAGGGATCATCGCGCCAAACGGGTATTCGACTTATCCGAAACGCGAAATCTGTGGGCCGGCATCCACCTTTCGGGGGACAACCTTCCCGGGAAGCGTTCCGGGTAAAGCGGCCGGATGGTGGCTGGAAGACGTCGGGAGCCGGCAGACACAGGCGGGCTGTCCGTGACATGAACCGGTGCGGGCTACGCATGCGTCCCCCCTACGGTTGCGGACTTCATCGCTGCACGAACTTGGCGGGAAGAGTGGCGCTTCGTAGGGCGGAACTGTTCACAGCCGTGCAGGGTTGGCCGAATATCGCCAGTCCCTGCTCTCCATTGGGGAAGTGTGGCCTTGGTGCTGAAGTGTCGGTTGGACGAGCCATCCAAGCGCCTCCGTCCTGATGCAGGAGTATTCACTTGCGTGTACAACTGGAGGACGAAAGCGGGATCTAGCCGCCAGCTTCTGATCGGCCGATTGACCCCTCCTGTCGTCCTCCCTGAGAGGCTTTTCGCCAGCTCATCGACCCACGCGGTGCCGGCTTCGTGGTGCAGGTTTCACTGGCGTCCGTTCAGGCTCGGACCGTGAAACCGTCCACGCGGTGATGTAATTGAAAACGCTGACGGATGGCATCCCGATTGGTCAGCGGCCCGCGAGTTTCCTCGCGTTTCTGGGAAGGAATTGCGGGCCACAGATCATTGGAACTTGAGCGGAAGGTTGCTTACTTTTGGCGCGATCTTGCCATGAATTTTGGCCGCCGCCGCGGGGGTGTGGACCCCAATCCCGCACGACCATATCAACATCGATATAAGCGATAACGCAGGCTGCCAATGTGCTTTGGTCGCACGGTGAAGGTGGGTCGCGACGAGTGCCTACGGTTAATGGGGCGATTTCCCGGTCCCGTCCGGGACAGGCTTTGCCCTAATTTTTTCCCATTTGGGATTTATTGAGGCGACGAAATAACAAGCAGTGGTTCCCAAACGGCAAAAGCCGCGTTCAACAAAACGAAACTTGGTGCGCAAAGCGCAACCGAACCTACAGGAATGTCCAGATGACTACGTACTACGTGGCGAAAGATGGAAGCGACAGTGCCGACGGGAGTTCCTCTTCTCCTTGGAAGACCATCAACCACGCGATGGCCTCCAACCTCCGACCCGGGGATGAAGTCGTCGTAAGGCCAGGCACCTACACCGAAGAGGTTTGGGTGACCAAAAACGGTGCTGAAGACAACTACATCACGCTGCGCTCGGAAGTGCCCGGCGAGGCCCTGATCCGTCCGCCAAATGGGACCATAACGACGGTCAACATCCACGCGAACTATTTTGAGATCGACGGTTTCGATGTCGTGGGTGGTACCGGCCCGGCAATTCTCGGCCAGGAAGCCCACCATATTATCGTTCGGAACAACATCGCGCACGACAGTGGCGGAAGCGGCATTGCGATGTATTTGAGCGAATTCCAGTTGATCGAAAACAATCTGGTTTATGGGAACGCCGGGACCAGCGGATATCACACCAGCGGTATTGCGATCAATTCGAACATCAATATCTCCGGCGACACCACGACGACGGGATTCCGGACAATTGTTCGGAATAATATCAGTCACGACAATACCGAAACGGACGCTATTTCCGGATATCACACGGATGGAAACGGAATTATTATTGACTGGTTCAGAAACGATGGAATGGGGTATCCGGCCTACGATTACCCGACCCTCGTCGAAAATAACCTAGTCTATCAAAACGGCGGCAAGGGTATCCAGGTCTTCATGAGTGATAATGTGACGGTGCGAAACAACACCGCCTATCACAACAACCAGGACCTGCAAATTCCGGGGATCGAACGCGGTGAAATCACGATAACCCAGACCGCGGCGAATGCGGTGGTGGTGAACAACATTGCTGTTGCCGATCCTTCGATAAACTCCAACAACACGGCGTTCTCAATCGCCCATTCCAGCGCCGTGGTCGAGAACAACCTCAGTTTCAACGGAGTGAACGGGCAGTCGGCCGTTGCCTTGTGGAATGGCGCGACGTTCCGTACCTCGGACGGTAATATTCTCGGCGTCAACCCGCTCTTCATCGACCCGGAGAACGGCAACTTCAAGTTGGCTAATGCGTCGGCGGCGATCGACGCCGGAACGTCTGCGCGCGGTCTCGCCAGCATCGACCTGGATGGCGGATGGCGGGCGGTTGGAACAGTCGACATCGGCGCTTACGAGAACGGCTCGGGCCCGGGGTCCGCGCCGGAACCGGCAAATTCCGCGCCGAATGCCGCGAACGACAGCGGCTTCACGACCGAAGCGGGGCAGGCGCTAACCCTGGCGAGTTCGACGCTTCTTGCCAATGACTCCGACCCCGACGGCGATATCCTGTCGGTGTCCTCTGTGGGTTCGGCAAGCAACGGGACCGTCACACTGGATCGGTCCGGCAATGTGATCTTCACGCCGGACGCCGATTTCTCGGGGACCGCCGCGTTCACCTACACCGCGACGGACGCTTCCGGCGCAACCGACACTGCGCGCGTTACGATCGAGGTGCAGGCAGCGCCGAATACTGGCGGAAGCTCCGGCGGGACGACGGATAGCGGCGGCGGGGCATCGTCTGGCGGCGGCTCAGGCGGCACGACAGGCGGCACCGGGGGAACGACCGGCAGCGGCACAGATGGCACCCCCGATAGCACCGGCGGATCCTCAGGAAGTGGGGAGGTGACCGACGAGGTCTTCACGATCTGGAGCGACTCCGCCAGGCCGGATATTGCCTCCGATCCGGACGCAACCTCTGTCCAGCTCGGCTTGAAGTTTCACGCCGATGTTGCGTCCGAGGTCGACGCGGTGCGGTTCTACAAGAGCGCCGAGAATACCGGGGTGAATTCCGTCAGCATCTGGAGTGCGGACGGCAAGTTGCTTGCGACACAAGACGTGGGCGCGCTGTCGGGATCGGGCTGGCAGGAGATCAAACTGGACAACGCCGTTCCGCTGGAGGCTGGCCAGAGCTATATCGTCTCCTACCACACGACCAGCGGTCACTACTCCGTCAGCGAAGGGTTCTTCACCGGGGCGAGTGACCCCGGGCCGATCAGCCTCGAGAGCAATGCTGGTGTCTATGCATATGGCGACAGCGGCAACTTCCCGTCGCAGAGCTACGCGGCCAGCAACTACTGGGTCGACGTCGTGCTCGACACGGGTGGCGGCTCGACGGAGCCGTCGACCGGCGACAGCTCCGGCTCCGCGGGCGGGACCGGTGGAACCGGTAACGTAGAAACCGGCGGCGGAAGCACTGGCGACACCGGAACGCCAGACAACTCCGATGCCGTGGACCATTCCGCGCTGATCGGTGAATCCGGCGTTGTCGTCGCATCGCAGTCGAGCGCCAATGTCTGGCAGACCGTGACCTTCTCGGAGACACTGGACAATCCGTCCGTGGTGATGAGCGCGATGTCCCAGAACGGGGCCGACCCCTTCACCATCCGCGTTCGCAACGTCACGGATCACGGGTTCGAGTACCAGATCGACGAGTGGGACTATCTCGACGGGAAACACATGGCCGAGACACTTGCCTGGGTTGCCATTGAGAGCGGCGTTCATACCCTCGCGGACGGCCGTACGATCGCCGCCGGGGAAACGACCGTCGGCGCGAACCGGACATCCGTCGATTTCGGCGATGTGTCTTTTGGCAAGAACGCGGTGGTCTTCGGCCAGGTGACCGACGACGGCAATGCCTTCGCCGTCAACGACCGGATCGAGCGTGTGGGCTCGAACGGGTTCGCGGTGCGCCTGGAACAGCAGGAGGCCTCGGTCGGCAAGATCTCGGCGGAATCCTTCGACTGGATCGCCATCGAGAAGGGCGCGTCCTCGGATGGAACCCAATTGGCGGGCGTCACGGACGATGCCATCTGCCACGACGCGACCTCCATCGGTTTCGCCGCCGGCATGGTCGACGAGTCGTTTGCGTTCCTGACCGACATGCAGACGCGAGACGGCGGGAACAGCGCCACCGTCGGTGTTCTGGCCGTCGACGCCGATGGCGCGACGATCGAGATCACGGAGGAGACGTCGAAGGACCGGGAGACCGCCCACTGTCACGAGGTCGTCGGGTACGCCGGCTTCGATACCGGGCTGATCTACGCAGCGGATATTCCAGACCTGCTCGTGGCCTGACCGCCACCTGAACGAACGCAACAGCGGCCGGGAAGAAATGCCCGGCCGCTTTTGTTTTGGCGTGCCGTTTTTGCCGGGACAGTGCCATCGACTCCGCACGACGACCTGTGCGCGGCACCGCTCGTGGTGGCGCGGACCCGACCGCAATTGGCCGAAAGGTGGATAACGCACCGCCGCGTTTGACGTTTCGGATGAAGCCGGATGCCCGATTGGCCCGATGATCCGCAGGCGCGATCTCGGTACTATCCTCTGAAGATTACCGTAGCGCGTTTATTGTTTCAGCTCGATCCAGTCGGAGGAGCGCTTTTGCCGATAAAGAATTGCGACATCGCACCGGATGCGAAGATTTTTCAGCCTGACTTGGTCAATATCTATGGATGCCGGATCGGGTCGGAGACCCGGATCGGGCCATTTGTCGAGATCCAGAACGACTGTGTCGTGGGCGCGAGGTGCAAGGTCTCCTCACACAGCTTCCTGTGCGAAGGGGTGACCCTCGAGGATGAGGTGTTCGTCGGTCACGGTGTAATGTTCACCAACGACCTTTTCCCGGAAAGCACCAACAGCGACGGCAGCCTCAAAGGCGGCGAGGACTGGAACTGCGCCCCTGTGCGCGTCGGTCGTCGCGCGTCGCTTGGCTCGAACGCAACCATCCTTGGCGGTGTGACGATCGGTGAGGGCGCGATGGTCGGTGCCGGGGCGGTGGTGACGCGCGATGTGCCGGCATTCGCCGTCGTCGTCGGCGTGCCTGCGCGGATCATCGGCGACGTCCGCCGCCGCGCGGCTGGGTCGGATCAGAATTCGGAACAAGAAATTAAGGTCAGTTCGTCATGATTAACGTAGGAATTGCAGGATACGGCTACTGGGGCCCCAACCTCGCCCGCTCGATGGCGGAAACGGGGGCCGCGCGGGTGGAGATGATTGCCGACCAGTCGAAGGCTGCGCGTAGCCGCGCGTCCCTCCGCCACCCGTCCGCACGTCTCACCGGTGATCTCTTCGAGATGATCCGCGACCCGAACGTCGACGCCGTCATGATCGCGACGCCGGTGCAGACCCATTACGATCTCGCAATGGCCGCGTTGAAGGCCGGCAAGCATGTCTTCGTCGAGAAACCACTCACGGACAATGTCGCCACCGCGCAGGAGCTGGTCAACGAGGCGGCCCGGCGGAACCTGGTGCTGATGGTTGACCACACGTTCATCTACACCGGTGCCGTCCAGAAGATCTCCGATCTGATCCGGGCGGACGAACTTGGGGAGGTCTACTATTACGATTCCACGCGCGTGAACCTGGGTCTCTTTCAGCACGACGTGAACGTGATCTGGGACCTCGCGGTGCATGACTTCGCGATCATGGACCACCTGATCCCGTCGCGGGCCACGGCCATCTCCGCCAGCGCGGCGAGTTTCATCAGCGACAGCCCCGAGAACATGGCGCACCTGACTGTGTATTACGAGAGTGGCGCCATGGCGCATCTGAACGTCAACTGGCTCGCGCCGGTGAAGATCCGGCAGACGGTCATCGGCGGCAGCCGCAAGATGGTCATCTACGACGACATGCAGCCCAGCGAGAAGGTCAAGATCTACGACCGCGGCGCATCGCTCAATCAGGACAACTACGAACATCTCATCTCGTATCGGCTCGGCGATATGTATTCTCCGGCCATCTCAAGCCGCGAGGCGCTTCTGGCCGCCTCGGAGGAATTCCTTCGCTGCATCGAAACCGGCGCCACGCCGATCACCGACGGCCATAACGGCCTGCGAGTGGTGGAGATGCTGGCGGCAGCCTCCCGTTCGGTCGAGCGTCGCGGCCATCCCATCGACCTTGTCCAACTGAAGGTTGCGTAAATGGTTCCCTTTCTTGATCTCAAACGGCAGTACGCCACCATCGGAGCGGAGATTGAGGACCGCGTGCAGGAGGTGCTGCGCAGTTCCGCCTACGTCCTTGGACCTCAGGTTGAGGCGTTCGAGAATGCCTTTGCGACATACTGCGGCGCGGACCACGCGATCGCGGTCAGCTCTGGCACGTCTGCCCTGCATCTAGCCCTGCTGGCCGCCGGTATCGAACCCGGCGACGAAGTCATCACCACGCCCACGACGTTTGTCGCGACGGTTGCGGCGATCCTCTATGCCAATGCGACGCCCGTGCTGGTGGATATCGATCCCGTGACCTGGTGCATGGACCCCGCCCGGATCGAGGCCGCGATCACGCCGCGCACCCGTGCCATCATGCCAGTCCACTTCCATGGCCGCCTTGCCGATATGGAGGCGATCCAGCGGGTCGCACAGGCGCATGGCCTCGTTGTCATCGAGGACGCTGCACAGGCGCACGGTGCCAGCCGCGGCGGCAAGCGGGCCGGGACATTCGGCGCTCTGGGCTGTTTCAGTTTCTATCCCGGCAAGAACCTCGGTGCAGCGGGGGAGGGCGGTGCGGTCACGACCAACGATCCCGAACTCGCCCGGCGCCTCCGGCAGCTTCGCGACTGGGGGCAGAGCGAGCGCTACGTCCATCAGGTCAAGGGCTACAACTACCGCATGGACGGGGTTCAGGGGGCCGTTCTCGACGTCAAGCTGAAGCATCTTGATGCGTGGAACGCCGGGCGGCGCAGGGTGGCGAACGCCTATCACGAGGGGCTTTCCAGCCAACTGTTGCGGGCGCACGGACCCTTTGGCGATGACTACGTTGGCCATGTCTATGCAATCGTTCCCCAAGACCGTGAAGCGATGCGCGACGCACTGATGAAGGCCGGGATCGGGTGCAACATCCACTACCCGTACCCGGTGCACCTGCAGCCGGCCTATGCCGAACTTGGCGAGGGCCGCGGCAGCTTCCCTGTGGCGGAGGCCTACGCCGATCGCACCCTGTCGCTGCCGATCTTCCCGGAATTGAGGGATGACGAGATCGCGCAGGTGATCGATGTCGTGAACACGGAAATCGAGGCCGCCGCGGGGCCGTTGAAGGAGTATGCAGTGTGACCCAGTCTGTTAGCCTCGAAGGAAAGCGCATTCTCGTCACCGGCGGCAGCGGGTTCGTCGGCTCTCACATCGTCGATCTGCTGTTGGAGGAGAACTGCGGCGAGATCATCGTCGTCGACAACATGGTGCGTGGTCGCCGGGAGAACCTGGCCAACGCGCTGCCCGATCCGCGTGTGAAGCTCATCGAGGGTGACATCCGGGACACGGCCCTGATGGACGAGCTCGTCGCAGGGTGCGACACCGTCTTCCATCAGGCGGCGCTTCGCATCACCCACTGCGCCGCGGAGCCGGACACCGCGATGGCGGTGATGGTGCAGGCGACCTACGATCTGATGCAGCTCTGCGTGAAGCACGAGGTGCGGAAGGTCGTCTATGCGTCCTCCGCGTCCATCTACGGCCTCGCTCCCCATTTCCCAACGCCGGAGAGCGACCCGCCCTATGACAACCGGACTCTCTACGGCGCGGCCAAAAGTTTCGGCGAGGGGCTGCTTCGGTCCTTCAACGATATGTACGGGCTCGATTACGTCGCGCTGCGCTACTTCAACGTCTACGGGCCCCGGATGGACCTGCACGGCAAGTACACCGAAGTCATGGTCCGCTGGATGGAGCGCATTCAGCGGGGCGAGCCGCCCATCGTCTTCGGCGACGGGTTGCAGACGATGGACATGATCGACGTGCGCGACGTCGCGCGCGCCAATATCCTTGCGGCGAAGGCGGCTGCGTCTGATGAAGTGTTCAATGTCGGAAGTGAAAGCGAGACCTCCCTGCTTGGGTTGGCGCGCCTTCTGTCCGAAGGCATGGGCCGCCCAGATCTGGTTCCGGAGCACGCGGAAGAGCGCAAGGTCAACCCGGTGCCGCGTCGCCTGGCGGCCTGCGGCAAGGCGGAGGAGATGCTCGGCTTCCGGGCCTCGATCACGCCTCAGGACGGGCTTCTCGACCTGATCAATTGGTGGCGGAACGAAAGCACCATGGTTCCTGAGGCCGCCGAATGATCCCCATCGCAAAACCCCTGCTGGGAGAGGAAGAGGCCGAGGCCGCCCGCGAGGCGGTGCTGTCCGGCTGGGTATCGCAAGGGCCGCAGGTTGCGGCCTTCGAGGCGGATTTCGCCGCAATCGTCGGCGCGCGCCACGCGTGCGCGGTGTCGAACTGCACCACGGCGCTCCACCTCGCGCTGCTTGCCGTCGGCGTGGGGCCGGGGGACGAGGTGATCACGGTCAGCCATTCTTTCATCGCGGGCGCGAACTCCATCCGCCAGTGCGGGGCGGTGCCGGTCTTCGTCGACATCGACGCCGACACCTTCAACATCGACCCCAAGGCGATCGCAGATGCGGCGACCGATCGGACACGCGCCATCATGGTCGTCCACCAGATGGGGATGCCGTGCGACATGGCGGCGGTGCTGAATGTTGCCAGGGACCTTGGCGTCCCGGTCATCGAAGACGCGGCCTGTGGAATCGGCTCGGAAATCCTGTTCGACGGCGCGTGGCGCAAGATCGGTCGACCCATGGGCGATATCGTCTGCTTCTCGTTTCACCCGCGCAAGGTACTGACCACTGGCGAGGGGGGGATGCTGACCACGGAGAGCGACGCGTACGACGCGAACTTCCGGCTATGGCGGCAGCACGGCATGTCCGTCTCCGACAGGGCCCGGCATTCGAGCGCGACCGTCATTTTCGAGGACTACCCGGTTCGCGGCTACAACTACCGCATGACGGACATTCAGGCCGCCGTCGGGCGGCAGCAATTGAGGCGGCTTTCCCACGTCATTGCACGCCGCCGGGCTCTTGCGGAGCGGTACCGGGCGGCGCTCCGCGGAATGAATGGCGTTACGCCTCCGCATGAACCGGACTGGGCGCGGTCCAACTGGCAGAGTTACTGCGTTTGGCTCGCCGAAGACCTCGACCAGGTGTCAGTGATGCAGGCCATGCTGAATGCTGGCATCGCGACGCGGCGCGGTATCATGAACATGCACCAGGAGGAGGCCCAGGCCGACGTGCCGAGGCCGCACGCGCTGACCCGATCGGAAGCCGCGCGGGATCACTGCGTGCTCTTGCCGCTCTATGTGCAGATGACCAATGCGGAGCAGGACGAGGTGATCTCCGCACTGGACGCTGCCATTCAGACGTCACGGGTCCGCCGGGCGGGCTGAGCGGTGGCGCTCAACGCGATCCGTTGCGATCTCAGACGGGGCGCGCGGGGACGCCGGCAACGACGCTCCCCGGCGCCACGTCGCGAGTGACGACCGCGCCCATCCCCACCAGAGATCCACCCCCGACGGTAATCCCGGGGCGGATCCGGCTGCCACTACCGATATAACAGCGCTCTCCGACCTGCACGCCGCCGGCGAGGATGCAGCCAGATCCGACCAGGCTGCAGGCGCCTATCGTGACGTCGTGGTGAACGACCGTCTGCGGCAGGATCAGGACATGCTCCCCAATCACGGCGTTGGATGTCACGACGGCGCCGGCGTAGATGCCCACGCCGTGCCCCAGGGTGGCGAACCGGCTAACCGCCGCGCTTGGATGGACGACGGTCGCGAACCGCGACGCTGGCAGACCCAGTCGAGCTACGATTTCATGCCTGATGCGGAAGGTGCGTTCGGACCCGATCAGGAACAGGAACCGCGCGTCCGGAAAAGCCGTAGCTTCCGCCATGGGACGGATCGGTACGCCCTCGAACGCCGTGCCTTGAAGAGCCGGATTATCATCCAGTATCGCGGTGATCCGGTAGGAGGCCTCGAGCGCTTCCCAGATCTCCAGCAGGTTTCCACACATGCCGACGGCGACGAGGTCGGGATTGGCCATAACGTCAAATCACCTCCGAAAGGGGTAGTGGGGGGCAGGGCCGAGGTGGTCGCCTACGCCGAAAGGTTGAAAAATAATCCTTTTGTCCAGGGGATCTTACGTTCTTCGCGTCCCACTTTACCTGCCGATAAATCTAAGCACCCTCGTTCGATATATGTTAACCTTTGTTAAGGACGAATCGTAGCGCACAGGGCCTACCCCCGATTGAAAAGACGAATAATGCGTCTGGTAGGGTAGAGGTGTGTGCGAAGCGTCAGGGACATGCGGTGGAGGGAAGATAGACCGATCGGGCACGATCAATGTCATTGATTTAGGCCTTTAGGCGAGTGCCAGACGATCCGGTGGTAGATTTTTCAGTGGGGGTGTACTATGAAGTTTAGTGTTGGGTGGGGCTTTTTTAGTTTGTCAAAAGTAATGAGTGAAGGGGTTAGCAATGTCCATCGATAGAGGTGTTCCGAAGCCTACAGACAGCGGAACGATCTGCATCATTTCCACAGCGTCATTCGAGAGGGATTGCCTCGCGCAGTCGTTACGCCACGCGTTTCCGGCGTACGAGATTTTCAGCCTCGAATCCGAAGCGGACTGGAGTGCAGACACCTGTGCGGAGGCCGAGAAATCGGTTGTGCTCTACAGCATTGGCGCAGGCCATCTGTCCGACGAGGAAACGAAAGCCAAGCTGAAGGCATTCATCGCGAGGGTCTCGGGGCGTCGGGTCATCGTGCTGGCGCAGAGCGAGGACATGTCTGCCTGGTTTGACGCGATCGAGTGCGGCGCGGTGGGGTACATCTCACCAAGTGTCGGGTTGGAGGATCTGGTCGAGATGATCCGGATATCTTCCGCGCGCAACATCCTGATGCCACGCAAGAGTGTCATGCTGTTGCGGCAGGTGATGCCGACTTCGCAGCCGGAACCCGGCTCGGAGCTGGCGCGATGGTTTACGGACCGACAGCTCGACGTTGCCGAGGCCCTGCAGCGTGGCGCGGCCAACAAGATCATCGCGTATGAGCTCGATCTTTGCGAAAGCACGGTGAAGGTTCACATCCGCAACATCATGCGGAAGCTCAAGGCCAGCAACCGGACGGAGGCTGCCTTCAAGCTGAGCCAGATCGCCAGCGGCACCCTGAAACCGGAGGGCGCGCAAGCCGGCGGTTCAGACCAGCGGAGCCAGGCGACGGTTAAGCGACGTTCGAGCCTAAGCGGAACCGGCGAAGGGTCTCGACCAACCGCGTGATCTCAGCCGACAGCGGGTGAGACACGACCATCAGCCCGATGACCCAGCAGGCCGCCGCGCCAATTACGGCGGCGGCCAGCAGGGGAACGGACAAGGCCGGTCCATGCATCGCAACCAAAGCCGCCGGGAAGGCAGCGGTGCACAGGGCGACCGCGCCGCTGCGGACAGCGATCATGCCGAAATCGCTCCAGTTGAAAGCTGCATGTCGGCGCACGGCGACGAGCATTGCACCCACCTGAACCGTATTTGCGACAAGCATGCCCCAGGCAACAGCGGTCAGGCTGAACTGCGCACATACCAGAACGATCAGGGTGGCGATGGGAAAGGTCACGAGCGTGACGATCGCCATGAGTTTTATCCGGCCCAGGGTAACGAGCAGCGGAAAGGCGAGATAGCTCGGAACCAGCGGCAGCATCGCAATTGCAAGGATACGGACGAGCGGGACGACCTCCATCCACTGCTGGCCCATCAGCAACCGGACGATCGGATCGGCCAGCAGGGCGAGCGCCAACAGCGCCGGCCATTGGAGGCCGGAAATCATCGATAGGCCCAGCAGATAGGGCGGCGACAAGCTCTCGTGGTTGCGTGCCTTGGCGGCAAAGGCGGGCAAGACAACCGGCTGCACGGCGTTGAGCAGAAGGCGGTCGGGAAGTTGATTAAGCGACACAGCCCGCGTGAACAGACCCACGGCGTTAAATCCCAGAATCCGGCCTAGCAACAGACGCGGCATCGCCTCGTAGAGCATGTGGAGCAAGGTGACCGCGCTCGTCCACGCGCCAAACGGAACGACGCGCCGCCAGTGTTTCAGGGACGGCTTGAAGATCCACCACTCCGGCCGGTAGAGCGCAGCGCCGGCCGCATTGATAAAGGCCGCCGACAAGGCGCCCCAGGCAAAGCTGACAGGCCCATGGCCCGTGAATGCAAGTGACATGGTGATGACGGCGTTGGCAGCCATGGCCGCGATATTGATGCGCGCAACGGCGCCGAAGTTCATATCGCGCCGCAACAGCGCAAGGAGCGGGTTGCTGATCGGGGCTGCCAGGAACGCCAGGGACGCGAGCCTGATAAGCCCACCGAGTTCGGGGTCGCCATATATGGCCGCGAACAGGCCGGCGCTGAGGAACGTCAGCAGACCCAGCCCGAGCGACAGAAGCCCGATGATCGTCACCGCACTGCGAACCAGTTCGGGCTCGAGTTTCGGCTCCTGGATCAGGAACGACGCCACCCCGAAGTCGCGAAAGGCTTCGATCATGATCACGAGGCTGCTGGAGATCATGAACAGGCCAACCTCGGCCGGAGTCATCAGGCGCGAGACGACGGCCATGGTCGCCAGCTGCAGCACCAATGCAGTGGTTTTGTCGGCGAAGGCGAAAGCGAAGGACCGGCGAACCATGTTCAGAACCTTAAATGTATCAATCGAAATATCACACTATCGGCTCAGGTCTGAGCCGTGACATCGCGCGACGGAACCCTGAAACGCCGTTCACGCATGTAGTAGAAGCCGGTTCGCAGGGCATCGGCCGCTGTATTGTTCAGGCTCCGCCGGGATTGGGCGACCGTGTTCCGACAATATCCTGCGAGGGTCGCCGCGACCGCATCGAGACCGTGGTTGCCCGTAACGAAGTCGCGGCCGAATGCGCCGAGCTCCGTGCGCGGGCCAGACGATGTGGCAAGGCCCCGGATCGCCTGGGAAAGCGCAACGTTTCTCGGGTCGCCATCACCAATGCCGAACATGCCGGTTTCGATGAAGTCCGGCGCCGCCTCCGGTGTGAACGTTCGCGCGAAGCCTTTCTCGCCGACCACGATCAACGGCTTGGAAAACGCCATGCCACGCAGCGCCGACCCGCCCATGCCGATCACGACGTCGGCGGCGTCGTAGGCCGCTCGCGGGTCCGACATGGCGCCGTATAGCGTCACCGCCTCCCGGCCGAGCGACCGGTTCGCGGCATCCGCCATTGCCTGCAATCGCGGTCCTGCTTCGCCGTTCCCAACCAAGACCAAGCGAAGCGGCAGCGACGCGCCGAGTTCCCCGACAACGGCAATCGCGCGCTCCAGGCATTCGGATTTCATGTGATTTGCCAGCCTAGAGACGGATACGAGCAGAATGTCCTCGTCACGCACGGCGAGCGCGGTGCGGAATGCCTTACCATCCACGATGCCCGCTGCGTTGAAATCCACATCGACCGGCGGCAGGAGGAGGTGCGTGTTCTTCCAGCCTGCCGCGTCGGCCTTGCGAACGAGGCCCGCGAAACCGAACGTCGTCGGAATGCGGCGAGGCATCGACCGGGTGAGATCCATCATCATGTCGGTGATCAGGAGCGGCGTGCCACGCATCAAGTGTACACCGTAATAGGCCTCGAGCCCCTGCCACCAGTCCCAGGCATGGATCAGGTCCGGGCGCTCCTGCGAGACGACGCTGCGGAGCGCCGCGATCCGGGCAGGCGATGGATGCAGCCGGGCATCCGGCGCGGGTATGTAGCGAAGCGCCTTCGATTTCAGGATCGACAGGGCAGGACCCTCGGTCGCGTGCACGACGACGTCGAAGCCGTGCATGTCGCGGAGGCGTGTAGAAAGCTCTATTGCATTGATCTGCGTACCACCGAGTTCCAGGTGATGCGCGAAGACCAAAAGCTTCATTGACGGGCCCCGTTCGGCCCGCGGGACACAATGCTCGCCGGGGCCGGCGCCATGCGCGAACTGGCGGCCGCAATATAGGAGCTGGATTCCCGGCTGTCTTGCAGCTCCAACATGGAGGCGAAGTAGGGGATCGTCCGCGTCAGTCCCTCCCGCAAGTTGATCGTGGGCTCCCAACCCAGAACCTCCCGCGCCCTGGTAATGTCGGGTTGGCGTTGCTGCGGGTCGTCTTTCGGCAGTGGCAGGGTCACGATCTTGGAGCGCGAGCCGGTCAGGTCGATCACCTGCTCGGCGAGTTCGCGGATCGTGAATTCGCCAGGGTTGCCGAGGTTGACCGGAAGCTCGATCCCGTCCGGGGCATCCATCAATACGCGGAACCCACGGATCAGATCCTCCACGAAGCAGAAGGACCTGGTCTGGTTGCCCGCGCCGTAGATCGTGATCGGTTCGTTCTTTAGCGCCTGAACGATGAAGTTCGAGACCACGCGCCCGTCATTCAGGCTCATCCTCGGCCCGTAGGTGTTGAAGATCCGGGCCATCCGGATGTTTACCCCGCATTGACGGTGATAGTCGAAGAACAGCGTCTCGGCGCAGCGCTTGCCCTCGTCGTAGCAGGCGCGCGGACCGATCGAATTGACGTTGCCCCAGTAGCCCTCCGGTTGCGGGTGCACGCTGGGGTCGCCATAGACCTCCGAGGTGGAGGCCTGAAAGATCTTCGACTTCGTGCGTTTGGCCAGCCCGAGCATGTTAATCGCACCCATGACGCTGGTCTTCACCGTCTGCACTGGGTCGATCTGGTAATGGATGGGCGAGGCAGGGCAGGCGAGGTTGAAGATCTCGTCCACTTCGACGTAGAGCGGGACCGTCACGTCATGCCGCATGATTTCGAAGTGGGGGTTGCCCTGCAGGTGCATGACGTTCCTGCGCGACCCCGTCTGGAAGTTGTCGACGCAGATCACCTCGTGGCCGTCCGCCAACAGGCTTTCGCACAGGAATGAACCTAGGAAGCCGGAGCCTCCGGTAACCAGGATCCTCTTGGATTTCCGCATTCGAAATGCCCTTTCCAGAAGTCTGACCGACACATGAAACAGCGCGCCAGGCAGCGATAAAAAATGTACTCGCGAAGCTCAGTAGGCTCCGTTCCGTCCGAAAACCGCTCCCACGGTGCGATAGAGAATGGACACGTCGAGCCAGAATGACCGGTTGTTCAGGTAATATCCGTCAAGTTGCTCCTGCAGGGCGACATCGGCCTGGCTGCGGTCCGAGATTTGCCAGATGCCGGTCAGTCCAGGAACCACGGATGCCCGGCGTGCGCGAAATTCGGGGCACATCGCCGCCAGGTGGTATTCGGGGAACGGCCGCGGGCCGACCAGGCTCATGTCGCCAAGAATGACGTTGAAGACCTGCGGCAGCTCGTCGAGGCTGAATTCGCGCAGGAGCGTGCCGACGACGGGCAGGATGCGCGGATCGTTCCGAAGCTTGAAGTGGGTATTCCATTCGGCCCGCGCCTCCGGATCCCGCTCCAGCAACTCCGCCAGCAATCTGTCGGCGTCGCGGTACATCGTGCGGAGCTTCAGGATACGGATCTTTCGCCCGCCAAGGCCCTCGCGGACCTGCGTGTAGAATATCGGTCCGGGATCGGTGAGGCGGATGGCAATCGCCGCGAGCACAAGGATCGGCAGCGCCGCGATGACGATCGGAACCGTCAGGACGAGGTCAAAGATCCGCTTCAGGATGGTCCCGCCCGTGGATGCCCCCTGTCGAGACAGCCGCAGGCCGATCTCGCCGCCGTGGTGGGAATTGTGGAACCCCGACAGGCTGACCTTCGGCAGGTCCGAGACCAGGATCACATCCGCATAGGTATTCTTGAGCCGCGCCAGTGCGGTCGGATCGGTCGCGGCGTCGCCGGCCCAGAGCAGCACGGAGGCCTTCTGGTGCAGCGGAACGGGTCGCAGTCCAAGGCGGCGGTCGCTCGTGAGATGGTGTTGGAGGGCGTCCACGCGCTGGGCGTCGCCCCGCAGGTGCACTTTCTGTCCCCATAGTCCGGCCCACGTCAGAGCCAGCCGGGTGCCGCTCGCAAAGACGATCTGCAGGATACCCGCGACCACAAACGTCAGCGCGATAGCGGTGAGCGCGGGCGAGTTGGCGTCGACGAATAGCATGGCCGCGATTGCGGCAATCGACACGGCACCGCACCAGGCCCGCGCCCCACGCTTGAGCGCTGCATCGTGATGAAGGCCGTAGCCGGGGTACATCCCCTGGAACGCTTTGAGGCCGATCTGGATTGCGGCTGCCAGTATCAGGGCGGGCTGGACTGCGTGGTTTTCGGCCAGATCCGGCGCGACCAGTCCCAGCCCCTTCACAGCGGCGAAGATCGCCACGACATCAGCAATGCCAAGGGAGAGGCCGGCCGAGATCAGATATCGGCCGACGCGCCTGCCGGACGCATCGGTTGCTTCGGTAAAGCCGGTCAGATCGTGGCCTGGGGGGATGAAGTTCGTAATATGGGTTGTCATAAATCGTACTTACTTAAAGGCGTGTTCGACGAAACGCGAAGCCGGCACCGGTCTGCGGGATGAACATTGAAATCCGTCTGTAGCGGCGCTCCGACCATGCTCACCCTCGAAACTCGATCAACATATTCCCACGAGATTAATTCAGCTTGGGATGCATCAGAAGTTCACCAAAAGAAGGCGGGGACCGCCTCGGACTTAACCACTTGCGCCTTGCAATTAACCTTTTGGGAAGTTTTCGGCGCTTGCACGGTCTTTCTTCGCAGCAGGCACGCGAGGCGCGGACCTATAATACTACCTGCAACCTGAGGGAGATCGTTGGACATGGCGTCAGGCCGCGGCAATGGCGACGCGCCGGTGACGCGGCAGGCCAGCGGTCAGTTCTGCATAGCGGAAGGCGATGGTCATGACGGCGGTCGGGAAAAGTACGTCGTCTTGATCCAGCATGATGGTTTCGGAAAGGCCGGACAACATCGACGTGCCGATGATGAGCAGGCACCATAGCCAGCCCTCGTTCGGCTCTGTCGTCAGCAGAACGGTGCCCTTCCGGATGGCCTGTATCAGGACGATGCAGAACAGCGTCGCGCCCACCAATCCGAAGTTCAGCATCAGGTCACGGTAACTGCTGTGCGCACCCGGCGCGTCCCATCCGATGGCATCCCAGATTTGCGCGACGGCGGGGTTGGACTCCGTCCAGAACGCCGCGTAACCGTAGCCGAAAAGCAGCTTGTCACCGATCCAAGGATCGACTGCTGCCCAGAGTTCGGTGCGCCCGGTCAGCGTCGGGTCCCGGCCAAGAGTCTCGAGCAATACCTGCAGGTTGAACGTAAGAACCATCACGACGATCGCAATCACCTGGAAGAGGACCAATTGGGTCACGAGACGCGAGGCGCCGTCCCGGCGCGCGACGGTCTGGAGGGCAAATCCGGAAATGATCGCGAAGATGCCTCCGAGCAAACTGGTGGCAGATTGCGAAAGCACGATTCCGGTGAAGCCCGTCGCGAAAAGCGTCCATCCCAGCTTTCTGACGACCGGCGACGGGTCCCGTAGCATCGCCACCGCAAAGACGGCGGTGTAGCAGGCGATCCAGCCAAAGACATTCTTGTGCGTGAAGATCCCCCGCAACTCGGATTCGCCCGGCGCGAAGGCCATCGCCGGTGCCGTCAGTGCCAGGAGCAGGCTGAGGATCGTGCAGAGACCGAATGTTCCGCCAAACAGCATGACTTGCTGCCGTGGGGTGAAGCGGGCGGTGATGAGCATCGCCAGTAGTGTCGCCATCAATAGGGAGACGGACCGCCGCAATGTGACCGACCCGTTGACCGACCAAAGGGTCGACACAGCCGACAGCACTATAAGCATGATGAACGGCAGGTTGCGCACCGCGACGAGCGCGAGTTGGCGCACGTGCGGTGCCAGAAAAATCAATGTCAGCAGGTAGATAGGGATTTTTAGCAGGCGCATTTTTGCCCGCTCCATGTCGTCCAGAATCTCGTCTGGATACATCATCAACAGTTGGAACACCGCTCCGCTGTTGATGAACAGGCACACCGAGACTGCCACCCATTCCAGGCGGCGCCAGAGACCTGTCTTATAGGTAATGGACGAATTCCAAACCGAATGACTCAAAGCATTGCTCGCGCACGAAATAACGACACGGAGTGTCGGTCCGCCCTGAGGCGGCGAAAACTCGTTTTATTGGCTGCGGCTTTCAACCATTCGGCACCTAGATGCGCTTGAACCGACCAAAAGACGTAGGTTCGCCGGAGCCATTCAACCATTGGCCAGTTTCCGATTTTGCGGCCCGATTCCTAAGATCGCTTAGCGAATTGCCTATGACGTGACGATTTTTTTTGAGTGGAAATCTGATGATTGCCTTGACGCGCCAGTCCATTTCGCAGCAACGCACCCATGCCCGGTTGGCGGCCGGTCTTGCAGTGCTGTGTGCCGCACTGACCTTTGCGGCCGCTCCGCTCTGGGCGGGCACCGCAGTCGCAAGGGGCGACGCGCTGCGCGTCGAGGTGCTGAATGCGCCCGACCTGTCCCGGGATGCGCGCGTGGACGCGGACGGGCGTGTCATGTTGCCGATGCTAGGCGGTCTGGACGTGGCCGGCAAGGACGTCGACCAGATCCGTGATTTGATCACCCGCGAATTGCGCGACCGGGACATCATGCCGTTCGCGACCGTTCTGGTGGAAATTGCCGCGTACCGTCCGGTCTACGTCAACGGAGACGTGTCCGAACCGCGTGCCATCGAGTTCAGTCCCGGGATGACGGTTCGGCAGGCGGTCGTCGTCGCGGGAGGGCTGGGATCGCCGTTCGAGGAGGATCGTATTCCCCCCGGCGAACTGATCGGCGCGATCGCCGAACTGCGCACCTCCGCCTATGCACTCATGCAGACGCGCGCCCGCATCGCCCGACTGGAGGCGGAACTGGCCGACGCGGAAAGCATCAGTGACGACATCCCCGGAGTCTCCGAGGTCGCGCGTGATGACCGTGCCAAGATCGTGGAGCGTGAACGGTCGCTGATGGAGCAACGCGCGCAGAGGGAGACCGGAGCCAGCGCACACCGGGAGGCCGTGCTGGACTTGCTCGAACTCGAACTCAACCTGCTCGACGACCAGGGTAAGCTTCAGGATGAGGAGATCCAGCTCCAGGCCGACGAGGTCGCGAACGCCCGGTCCCTGGTCGAGCGCGGGCTTATGCCGCGACAGCAACTGCAGGAACTGTTGCGGGAGAAATCGCAACTTAGCCGCGATGTCCTGTCGACTGACGCCTATGCCGCCCGCGCGCGGCAGGCAAAGCAGACGGCGCAGTTCGAGCGGTTGGACGAGCGTGCGCAGTTGAAGATCGAGTTGCAAGCACAGTTGCAGCAAGAGGAACTGGAACGTGTCCGGCAGGAGGCCGCGCTGGAGGGCCAGCGGGCACGGCTATTGGCGGCCGGCGTCCAGATTGCCGGCAACGGCTCCAAGGCCGAGTTGACGGCGGACGTGACGATCCACCGGACGGTCGGCGGCAAGGTTCAGAAGGTCGACGCCACGTTCGACAGCGCTGTCGAACCGGGGGACGTTCTCGACATCAAGGTCCTCGACGAGTCGGCTCTCATCGGGGGGTAGCCGGTGAGCCGTAATGAGCCGGTCGGGGCGTATGCGCAGCACAGTCGCCAGCGTAGCTGGCGGGTAGGTCAAATTGATGAACCGCGGATCGAAAGACGCGAATTGCGACAAAGCCGATATTTGAGACAAGGTAGTAGAGATTGTCGATTTCAGGATTTCCCATGAGTGTCTTTCATTCGGAGGCGAATGTGGTCCGACATTACCTCCCCGGAGGCACCGAACACGGTGGTGGTATCGGGCGGCTTGTGAGGTATATCCAGACCGCGCCGGACCTTTCGCTGCGCCACGAAGTCGTCGATACGCGTGGTCCCCGGTGGAGTGCGCTGGCCTCGCCGTTGATGTTGGCCCGTGCCTTGGGTGCACTGGTCAGCGGCCGGGTGATGGACCCCGGAGCGGTGCATCATCTCCACGTCGCCGGACGGGGGAGCACGGCGCGCAAGGTCGTGCTGGGGCTTGCCGCACAGGCGATCGGTGCCCGATATGTGCTTCACCTGCACGACTATGACTACGCGACAGATTTCGAGCGCCGCCCCGACTGGCAGCGCGGCCTGATACGGAATCTGTTCGGGGGCGCGCAGCATGTGATCGTTCTTGGCGAACGTGACCGTGCCACCGTGGAGACGCTCCTCGGCGTGCCGCGGGATCGCGTTTCGGTGCTGCGCAACTGCGTCACGGATCCGGGGAGGAAGGCGCCGACTGAACCCGGCGACACAGTCAGGATTCTGTTCCTCGGGACACTCGGCGAGCGCAAGGGGGTTCCCGAGCTGCTGGCAGCGTTCTCCGACGCAGCGATGCCGCAAGCGGGATGGAGCGCCACGCTCGCAGGCGACGGCGACGTGGAGAAATATACGGCGGAGGTGCAATCCCGCGGCCTTGGCGACCGGGTGTCCTTGCCAGGCTGGCTCGACAGCGACACGACGCACGCCCTGTGCGCCTCGGCCGACATCCTGGTGCTGCCCTCCCACGGAGAAGGCTTTGCGATGGCCATATTGGAGGGGCTGGCGCATGGCCTCGCCGTGGTTGCCACGCGGGTGGGAGCGCATGACGAGTTGCTGGAGCACGAACGGACCTGCCTCTTCGTGCCCGTGGGCGACGTGCCCGCCCTTGCGGCAGCCCTGTCCGAACTTATCGAGGATGCGCACCTTCGGGACCGCCTAGCTGAGGAGGGGCGGCGTCTGTTCCTCTCCGAATTCAGCATGGACGGATATGTTCGGCGGCTGGAAGCTTTGCTCACGTCTCTCTCCGGGCAACGCTTGGAGGAGGTGCGGTCGGCATGACGTCGCCTTTCAACGTCGGAACCCCGAACAAGTTCATCTCCCTGTCCTCCGCGGCGCCGGAGCCGCTGCGGGGGCACGACGGCGACCTGAAGTTCCTGTCGATCTTCGCCCTGTTTCGACGCCGCTGGAAACTGGTGTTCACGGTCGCTTTCATTACCATCCTCATCGCGCTGCCGCTGATCCTCGGCAAGGAGGTCACGTACTCCGGCCAGGCCCGCGTGCTGTATATCCAGTCGAAGACCTTCGACCTCGCGCAGCCTCGGCAAGACATCATTTCCGACAAGGAAGAGTTGGAGGTCGAAACGCAGATCCAGCGCCTGTGGTCGCGCGACATGGCGCTGGCGGTGATCGAACGTTTCAACCTCGACGAGAGGGAAGAGTTCAATCCCGCACCGGAGGAGGCGGGCCCCCTCGGGGCCTTGGAAGACGCGGTTCGGGGGTTCCTGTTGTCCCAGTTTTCGTCCGATGAACTGGAGGAAGAGGACGCGGCCGCGGACGACACAAACACCATTCTGCTGAATTACTATGGCGCTCTGTCGATCTCGCGGCAGGAGGACATAGACGTGGTGACGATCAGCTTCCGATCCGAGGATCCCGAGCTGGCAGCCGCCATCCCGAACGCGATCGCCGAGATAGACCAGACGCGCAGCGATGAACGCTGGCAGGCGGAGGTGAAGGGGGCGACGGAATGGTTGGACTCTCAGATTGCTGCCGCCAAGGACCAGCTTGAAAGTACGCGCGCCCTGCTGGCGGAGATGCGATACCGGTCGCAGCTTACCCTGGAAAATGCCACGATCGATAACCGCGACCGCATCCGCGCGATCCAGGAGGAACTGGACCAGATTGCGCGCGAACGGTTCGATCTGCGCGAGCCGTTGAATGCGATTTCGGCGACAAATGGATCGCCGGAGACGATGGTTCTGGCCGATGAGCCGCCGACGGTCTCCAACCTGCGCAAGGACCTGCAGAAGAAGCAGCAGGAACTCGATGGACTGCTGTCTACCTTCGGCGAGAGATACGACGGGATCGCCTCCCGCCGGGCCAGTATCGAGGCGCTGCGGTCGGAGCTTTCTGGCGAACTCGCTCGGTATGGCAAATCGCTTGAGGCGCGCGACGCAGACCTCGACGCACGCGCACGCGATCTGGAGCGGGAGTTCTCGGAGCTGCGCACGATGCTTGAAACGCAGCGCCTCGCCGTCCCGGACCTCGGCTTGCTGATCAAGACCTCCGTCGATCAGGCAGAGGCGGTGTCGAAGCTGGAGCTTCACAGGGAAACACTGGTCGCACAAAGCCATATCTCGCCCATGCGGATCGACATCTTGTCGCCCGCAACCGTCCCGATGGCACCGTCCGGCAAGAGCAGGAAGTCGCTGCTACTCGGGGCTGCTTTTGCGGGGCTGTTGCTTGGGCTGACCGCTGCCGCGATCCGCGAGATGCGCGACCATACCGTGCGCTCGCATGAAGAGTTGTCGTATCTCGATCAGTTTGTCCCGGTTGGCTTCCTGCCGAAACTGCGCCGGCAGGAGAAGAAGAACCTGCCGGAGACTATCCGATCCCGTGCACGAAGCCCGGTTACGGAATGGCTGAGCGACACTGTCTTCATGATCGAGTGCGCCGACGATGGCACTTTTCCGTCGAGCCTTCTGGTCGTCGGCACCGAAGAGGCTGGCAATCGAGTGTCGGAATGGCTGGCAATGGAGCTCATCGCGACGGGCCGCCAGGTGCTGCTCGTGGATGTCGTTGCAGGACACCATGGGCATGGCGCAGGCCGTCAGGCGAACGCGGATGGCGGTCAGCTCTCGCGCCAGATCCTGCATAACCCGGAAACCGGACTGGCGCGGCTGGTGCTCGACGAAAACTTCTTCCGCGATGCACAGACCCGCCAATCCTTCGATGACCTGCTCTTCCACGCCCATGCCGAGGGATACGTGACCCTTGTAGACGGACCGTCCCTCCACGACGGGGTGGCGATTCGGATTGCACAGCACGTTGCCCGAACGCTGCTCGTGATGCGGTGGGGGCGCACACAACGCCCGGAGGCGGAACTGCTGGCCGGCCTCCTGGGGAAGGCGCGGATAAAGAAGGTATTTTCGCTGATAACGGACGTGAATTTCCGTCGCCACCGCCTCTACGGATTTACCGACAGGATCAGTCTGGCGGCTCGCGGGAGACAAAAGGTGGTAAGATGATCGTGGGAGCGGGACAGTGGGAGGGGGGTCTTGCGATGGATCGGCAGGGTGCTGCGTTTGAAGGCCTGCAGTCGGCGGGCATTCTAGATGCGGCACCGCCGTTCGCTCGGGTGGCGACGATACGAGGTCCCGATCCAAGATTTTCGAATGCCGCGCTGCGGACAAAGGGTTCGTCCTGGACGGGTGCGAAGAACGACCTCGGTGAGCTTGGCGTTGCCGGATCGCGTCCCGGGTTCGACTGGCCGGCAATTTTGCCCCTGACCTCGGTGCCGAGGTGACTGTGGCGCGCGCCATGACGGCGTGCGCCCAATAAGAAACCGGCCCGGGCAACGTGCCCGAACCAACGCGGCAACGTCCGCAGACCTGATTTGAGACGTCTTGGAGGCGACGATTATGGCAGACAACGCAATTACACTCGAGAACGCCCGTACAGATGGGGTGACGGCAAAATCCTATTGGGATGTGCCGCACTCGACGCAAATCGAAGGCTTCACGACCGATTTCAGCGTGAACGCCGGTGACCAGATCGATTTCAAGATCAACGTGAATGGCGGCGCGGGCAGCGACTACCTCGTCGAAGTCTTTCGCCTCGGCTACTACGGAGGTGCCGGCGCACGCAAAGTTGCCGAATGGGTCAATTCCGATGCCACGGTGCAACCCGATGCGGCGTATGACGCGGAGCGAGCATTGGTCGATGCCGGCAACTGGTCCGTTACGGACAGTTGGCTGACCCCGACGGACGCTGTTTCTGGCGTGTACCTCGCGCGAGTCCAGCGGCTCGACAACAATGGCGATCCCATCGACGGCGCCGCGAACCAGATTCCCTTCATTTTGCGGGAGGACGATCGTCCGGCCGACGTCGTCCTCCAGACGTCGGATACCACGTGGCATGCGTATAACGGCTGGTTCGGGAATAATGGCCAGATCGGTGCCAACTTCTACGGGGACGCCAGCGGCGAGATCGAGACTCCTCGCGCCTATGCCGTCAGCTATAACCGCCCGTTCATCACCCGCGGAATCGAAGGCTCGCAGGGTGGTCCGGCAGCGGGAGCTCAGGACTACCTGTTCGGGGCGGACTATGCCGCCATCCAGTGGCTGGAGCAGAACGGCTACGACGTCTCCTACATTTCCGGTGTCGATACCGACCGTCTCGGCGCTGACTACCTGAAAAAGTACGACGCCTACATTTCCGTGGGCCACGACGAATACTGGTCGGGCGACCAACGCTCCAACGTCGAGGAGGCCCGGGACTCCGGGGTGAACCTGCTCTTTTGGAGCGGCAACGAGGTCTACTGGAAAACCCGCTACGAGACGAGCATCGTGGATGGCGTCGAGTACCGCACGCTGGTCTGCTACAAGGAGACATGGGCAAACCAGTCCGGCAACAACCCCGAAGATTACTACAATCTCGACCCGGCGAACGAATGGACGGGCACGTGGCGCGACGTGCGCTTCGTCGAGAACCCGCTTGCCGGCGGAGATAACGAGCCTGAGAACTCGCTCACCGGCCAGCTTTTCGGCCCCGACGGGACGGGCGAATTCGGCGGCGCACTGGACGTCCCGGAGGAGTATTCCGGGTTGCGCGTCTGGCGCGACACGAGCATCGCCAACGGTGGCGCGCTCGACATCGCGGAAGGCATCATCGGGTACGAATGGAACGTTGTCCTCGATGACGAATACACGCCGGACGGCTTGATCAAGCTGTCGGAGACGACCCTTCCCTGGTCGGGCATTCTCGTCGACGAGGGCAATACCGTCGCGCCCGGCGTGGAAACCCACAACCTCTCGCTTTATCGCGCGGAAAGCGGGGCGCTGGTCTTTGGCGCCGGCACGGTGTTCTGGTCCTGGGCGCTGAGCGACGTCCACGACGGCGAACCCTACATCGCGAACATCGAAAACACGGACCTGCAGCAGTTCGTTGTGAACCTGTTCGCGGATATGGGGATTCAACCCGCCGTCGCGGACGCTGTCCTCGCCTCGCAGGGGCTGGTGCGCGCCACGGCCTCCAACGATGGGGTCGCCGCGACGGCCACCATTGACGATCTGCCCGCCGACGTGTCCGCCCTCAGCACTGTGACGATCACCGGCACCGCCACCGACGACGATGGCAATGCCGCAACCGAGGACGGCGTTGTGGCGTTGGTCGAAGTCTCCTTCGACGGCGGCCAGACCTGGCGCACCGCCCAGGGCACGACGAACTGGAGCTATTCGTGGGTGCCCACCACGGAGGGCGATTTCGACATCCTCGTGCGGGCCATCGACGATAGTCTCAACATGCCGAACCTGACGGGGCTGGACTCCGAATTGGTCACCGTCACGGCACCGGTCATTCCGAGCTCTGTCAGCCTGTTCGAGCCCTTCACCGCATTCAACGGCGGTATGAACGCGGAAGGCACGTCCTATGAATTGGGCATGCGGTTCACGGCTAACCAGGCAGGGGAAGTTACCCAGCTGCGTTATTACCGGGCCGAAGGCGACTCCGGCGACACCGACGTCCGCGAAGGCCACCTTTGGGACTCCAACGGTCAACTCCTCGCGACCGTAACCTTCACCTCGACACCCGGTGAAACAGGCTGGCAACTGGCCACGCTCGACACCCCCATCTCCCTGCAGGTCGGCCAGGAATATACCGTCTCCTACCGTACAGACGACAACTACGTCAGCTCCCAGGGGTTCTTCTCAACGAGCTACACCGAACCCTATGGCATCCTGTCGGCGCCCGGCGGCATCAACGGTGTCTATGCCTTTGCGAGCGGTTCTGGGGCCGTCTACCCGCAGCAGACTTATAACACCGAAAACTACTGGGTGGACGTGACCTTCGCAGTGGGCGACGTTGTGAACGTTCCGCCAATCATCACCTCGCCCTCCAGCTTCTCAATGGTGGAGAACACCGCGGTCGCCGGTCAGGTGACGGCGACCGATTCCAATGGCAATCTGTTGACCTACGCCATTGCGGGCGGCGATGATGCCGGGCTTTTCGTGATCAATGCGTCGACCGGGGTTCTGAGCTTTGCATCGGCGCCGGACTACGAGGCGCCTGGGGATGCGAACGGCGACAATGCCTACGAGGTGACGGTCTCGGTCAGCGACGGGATCGACCCGGCGGTGACGCAGGCGCTCGTCGTGAACGTCACCGATCTGGACGAGAGCGGTGGTGCGACGGTGTCGCTTTTCGGTCCGTCAACCCAGCCCACCGGGACGGTCTTCAACGATTTCGTCACCTATGAGCTCGGCACGCGGTTCGAAGCGACCGTGAGCGGCGAGATCTCGGGCCTGCGCTACTACCGCGGCACCGGGGACTCCGGCGATACCGACACGCGCACCCTGAACCTGTGGAGCGATACCGGCACCCTGCTGGCGTCGGTCGCGGTGACCTCGCTTCCGGGGCAGTCCGGATGGCAGACCGGTGCGCTCACCTCGTCGGTTGGGCTGGTGGCCGGGCAAACCTACGTCGTCTCCTACGGCACGACGGGCAACTACGTGGCGGACGCCGGCTTCTTCTCGACGGCCCACGCCAGCGCCGACGGCTCCCTTATCGCGCCCGCCAGTGGCGGCGGCGAGGCGAACGGGGTCTTCGCGCAGGGCGGGGTGGGGATCTTCCCCACGGGCACGTGGAACGCCTCCAACTACTGGACGGACGTGGAGTTCACGCCCGGTGTGGTCACCAACGACGCCCCCGCCTTCACGCTGGCCTCCACCGACGTGACGGTGAACGAGAACCAGACCGGCGCGCTGACGCTGACGGCATCGGACCCGGACGGCGACACGCTGACCTACGCCATCGCGGGCGGGGTGGATGCGTCGGCCTTCGTCATCAACGCGACGACCGGCGTGCTGCGCTTTGCCTCCGCCCCGGACTTCGAGGCCCCGGCGGACGCGAACGGCAACAACGCCTACGAGGTGACGGTGTCGGTCAGCGACGGGGTCAACCCGGCGGTGACGCAGGCGCTCGTGGTGAACGTGGCGGACATCGACGAGACGATCCCGAACGACCCGCCGACTTTCACGCTGGCCTCCACCACCGTGACGGTGGACGAGAACCAGACCGGCGCGCTGACCCTCACGGCGTCCGACCCGGACGGCGATGCGCTGACCTACGCCATCGCCGGCGGGGCGGATGAGTTCCAGTTCGTCATAAATCCGAATACCGGCCTCCTGACGTTCGCCTCCGCACCGGACTACGAGGCGCCGGCCGATGCCAATGGCGACAACGCCTACGAACTGCTCGTCGCGGTCAGCGACGGGATCAATCCTGCAGTCGAACAGTCGCTGCTCATCAACGTCGCCGACGTAGACGAGGCCATCGCTGGCGGCTGGTCTCTCTTCGGGCCGACGGCAGTGCCGGATGCCATCGTCACCTATGATCCGACGGATTATGAGCTTGGGGTCGAGTTCACCTCGGCCGCCGCCGGTCAGGTCACTAGTCTGCGCTACTATCGCGGCGCGGCGGATGCGACGGACACCGACGTGCGCACGCTCAACCTCTGGGATGCGGCTGGCAACAAGCTGGCCTCCGTGGTGGTTCAGTCCGATCCCGGCGAGTCCGGTTGGCAGTCCGGCATCCTGTCCGCGCCGGTGGAGATCGCCGCCGACGAGATCTACGTCGTGTCCTACGGCACGACGCAGAACTACGCCTTCACCGGGAATTTCTTCGATACCGACTGGACCGGCCCCGACGGGAACCTGACCGCGCCGTCGAGCGGCGGCAACGGCGTCTTCAGCGCTGGTTCGACCGGCGATTTCCCGACGCAGTCCTACAATGCATCGAACTACTGGGTCGATCTGACGGTCGATCCGCTGGCAATCGTGTAGGGCGCACATTTCAGATTGTCCGGCCCCGAACCATCGGGGCCGGCAGTGCTCTCGAGATAGGGCGCCGAAATAGGGAGCGCGCTGCTCACGCGACCCGGTTGCACACTCCCCGTCGCGCGCGACGGCGCTTAAGCCGCTCGGGCCGGACGCGTCCACAGACGCGTCGGCCCAAATTGAATCAGTCGGTCCAGTTCCCCTCGGGCGTGCCGTCGAACCTCTTCTTCAGGCTGTCCCAGCAGTCGATGTAATCGTCCTGCAGCGGTGCCTCCGTGGCGGCGAAGGGCGTCAGGTGCTGCGGGAAGCGGGTTTCGAACATAAAGGACATGGTATTGTCGAGCTTGTTCGGTTGCAGATCCGCGAAGGTCGCCTTCTCGAAGGCTTCGTTGTCCGGCCCGTGGGGGAGCATCATGTTGTGCAGCGACACGCCACCGGGAACGAATCCCTGTGGCTTGGCGTCATACTCGCCATAGATGTTGCCCATCAACTCGGACATGACGTTCTTGTGGTACCACGGCGGGCGGAAGGTGTCCTCCATCACCATCCAGCGCTCGCGGAACAGCACGAAGTCGATGTTCGCGGTGCCGGGCACGCTGGAGGGCGCGGTCAGGACGGTGAAGATCGACGGGTCCGGGTGATCGAACAGGATCGCGCCGATTGGGCAGTAGGTGCTCAGGTCGTATTTCACTGGGGCGTAGTTGCCGTGCCAGGCGACCACGTCGAGCGGGCTGTGGTCGATGGTCGTCTCGTGAAACTGGCCCTGCCACTTGATGATGACGCGACTTTCCACGTCGCGGTCCTCAAAGGCGGCGACCGGTGTCTTGAAGTCGCGCCGGTTGGCCATGCAGTTGGCCCCGATCGGCCCGCGACCGGGCAGTTCGAACTTCTGCCCATAGTTTTCGCAGACGAAGCCCCGCGCCGGCCCGTCGATCAGTTCGACCCGGTAGACCAGTCCACGCGGCAGGATGGCGATCTCCTTCGGCTCCAGGTCGATCACGCCGAGCTCCGTGCAGAACCTCAGCCGGCCTTCCTGCGGCACGACCAGAAGCTCGCTGTCGGCGGAAAAGAAATATGTATCCTCCATCGAGGCCGTGACGAGGTAGATGTGCGCGGCCATTCCGGCCTGCGTGTGCACGTCGCCCGCCGTGGTCATGGTGCGCATGCCCGTCACCCAGCTGAGTTCCGTGTCGCCGTGGGGCACCGGGTCCCAGCGGTACTGGCCGAGGGAGATCACGTCGGGGTCGACGCAGGGGGCGGATTTCCAATAAGGCACGTCGATCTTGTGGAACCGGCCGACGTGCTTGACCGACGGTCGGATGCGGTAGCACCAGGTGCGCTCGTTCTGGTGGCTGGGCGCGGTGAACGCGGTACCCGTAAGCTGCTCACCATAAAGCCCGTAGGCGCACTTCTGGGGCGAATTCATCCCCTGCGGTAGCGCGCCCGGCAGGGCTTCGGTCTCGAAGTCGTTGCCGAAGCCGGGCATGTAGCCGGGTTCGGTGCCCACGGGCGTCCCGGCACTGGTTAGGCTGGAGAATTTCGGCTGTTCGTTCACATCTGCCTCCCTGGATTCTGGGCCATGTTAGCACGCGCTTCCGGCAATGGCAGAGTGGTGTCGGCGGGAGCGGCGTTTCCCTTGCTTGGGGACGGCGCAAAACGCTCTGGCCATGGATCGTCTTTGGGGAAACGCATTGACAGTCCGGACAAACCCGCGTTCGATGCCACGGCTTTCCGCTGCTGGGAATATCGCGCATGACGAAGAGCTTAGAGGGCGACCTTGCGCCGGGAGCCCCGCACGCGGTCGACCGCGCCCGAGGCGCGCTGCAGGGGCTGGCCCTCGGTGATGCGCTTGGAATGCCGTCCCAGACCCTGACCCGGCAGGAGATCCTCGACCGCTATGGCGTGATCGTGGATTTCGTGGCGCCGTTCGACGATCATCCTGTTTCCCATGGGCTTGCCGCCGCGCAAGTGACGGACGACACGGAACAGGCGCTGCTGCTGGCCAACCGGCTGATCGCCTCGCCCGAGCGGTTCGACGCGGACGCCTGGGCGCGTGACCTGCTGGCCTGGGAGGCGGACGTTCGGGAACGTGGCCTGCGGGACCTGCTGGGGCCATCGACCAAGGCGGCGCTCACGTCGCTGCTTGCGGGCACGCCCGCGTCCGAGACCGGGCGGAAGGGGACGACGAACGGCGCGGCGATGCGGATTGCCCCCGTTGGCATCGCGACCCCGTGCGACGAGCTTTCGGCGCTCGTTGCGCGCGTGGCGGAGACTTGCCAGGTTACCCACAACACCGGGGAGGCCATAGCGGGGGCAGCGGCTGTCGCCGCAATGGTGAGTGCGGGCGTGGACGGGTCGGACTGGCGCGGGGCGATACCGCAGGCGATGCAGGCTGCACGGCTGGGGCAGGCGGAAGGTGCACGCGAGGGCGTGCGGGATATGGCAGACCGGATCGAGGCGGCGCTGAAAATCGGCGCGGGCGATCCCGGGACGATTGCCGACCGGATCGGGACATCCGTTGCGAGCTACGAGTCCGTTCCGGCGGCGTTCGCCGTGGTGGCCGCGGCAGATGGGGACGCATGGCGCGCCGGTTGCCTCGCGGCCAATCTGGGGGACGACACAGATACCATCGGCGCCATCGCCGGGGCGATTTGCGGCGCCTGTTCCGGCGCGGCGGCTATGCCGGCGGACAAGGTGGCCCGCCTTCGCGCTGCAAACACCCTTGGTCTCGACGGGTCCGCCGAGGGATTGCTGGCGCTCCGAACTCGCTCGGCGCAGCACGGTTCGGCAGAGTGAGCGCGCTCCTCCAAATGACGGGTCCTGTGGTGGACCTGCTTTACGACGTCGCCGCCGTTCCACGTTCGGGAGAGGAAGCGGTGGTCACCGGCTTCGCCATGGCCCCCGGGGGCGGCTACAACGCCATGGTTGCCGCGCGGCGGGCCGGAATGGCGGCGATTTGCGGCGGCAGTATCGGGACGGGACCATTCTCGGAGCTTGTGCTAGCCGGGATGGCGGCCGAGTGCATCGCCGTGGCCCGACCACGCGATCCGGGGCGCGACACCGGCTGCTGTACGGTCATGATCGAGCCGTCGGGTGAGCGCACGTTCGTCGCCGCCGAGGGGGCGGAGGGTCATCTGACCTTGGCGGATCTGCTGGCCATGGACCTTTCCGGCGTCAGCTATGTCATGGTCTCAGGTTACACTCTGCTCTATCGCGGGGCGGGGGCGGCGCTGGTGCGCTGGATAGAGACCTCCCCCAATCTCCCACCCCTGCTGTTGGACCCGTGCCCGCTGGTGGCGGAAATCCCGACAGGCATTCTGAACCCAGTCTTGAGCCGTGCGGCTTGGATCAGTGCCAACGCGCGGGAGGCGACCCACCTGACCGGAGAGGCGGACCCCGAGGCGGCCGTGGCAGTGCTTGCCGAAGGCCGCGAAGGAGCTGTCCTGCGGGCCGGGGCGGTGGGGTGTTGGCTGGCCACGGGCGGCGCGGTCACCCACGTAGAGCCATACCCGGTCGCGCCGGTGGACACGAACGGCGCCGGGGACGCACATATCGGCAGCTTTCTCGCCCGGCTGGACGCAACGGGCGACGCGCTTGCCGCTGCCCGCTACGCGAACATCGCCGCAGCACTTTCTACCACGGCCAAGGGACCGGCGACCGCTCCGGAGCAAAACCGCGTCCTTTCATTGCTGTCTTCCGTCGAAACCGGTTAGACATTTCTCCATATCCCACGAGGAGGACACCAGAATGACCAAACGACTTCTGCTCACCTCGCTGCTTGCCCTGACGGCTGGCGGCGCGATGGCCGACGAGATCCGCGTCCTGAACTGGCAGGGCTACGGCACCGATCTGGACTGGGCGACTGAAGCGTTCACAGAAGCGACGGGCCACAGCGTCGTGCACGAATACTTCACCTCCGAACAGGAGATGTTGACGAAACTCCGCACGAATCCAGGTGCTTACGACGTTGTTCTCATCAACGCCGCCTTCACCCGCCAGGCCAAGGACGAGGGGTTGATCGGACCAATCGATACCTCCGGCATGAAGAACTTCGACACGGTGTCGGAGAGCTTCAAGGAGGGCGAACTGGTGATCGACGGCGATGTCTATGGCGTGCCGTGGACTTGGGGCCTGACATCTTTTGCAATCAATACGAATGCCTTCGAGGATGCTCCTGACACGATTCAGGTGTTCTGGGACCCTGCCCACGAGGGCCGCGTGTCGATCCGCGACGACGCGCTTGAGGCGGTGCAGTTCGGCGCTCTCGCCACTGGACAGGATGTCAACGAAATTACCGACCTCGACGTGGTGGAGGCCAAGCTGGCCGAGCTGATGCCGCAGATCCGGACGTTCTGGAGTTCGGAGAACGACTGGAACCAGTTCATGGCAGCAGGCGAATTGGACGTGGCCACCTATTGGTCCGGCTCCGCTGCGCGGTCCGCCGACATGGGGCTGCCGGTGCAGTTCGTCGTGCCGAAGGAAGGAGCGGTCGCGTGGCTCGACGGGCTGTCGGTGCCCGACAGCTCCACCAAAAAGGAGGCCGCCGTTGCCTTTATCGACTGGATGATCGACCCGGAGTTCTACGTGAAATGGGACGCGGAAGGCGCCCCGGCCTCCGCTAACGCCGCCGCCGCCGAAGCGCTGCCGGACGATTCCTTCAACAAGCAGGTTCTAGGCGATCCCGAGGTCGTCATGCGGATACAGTTCCAGGACCCGGTGGACGATGCCACGCGGGAAAAATACCTGGCGCTCTGGCAGGGTCTGAAGGCGCGCCAGTAAGGCCGCGGGCATGGCCGGGACGTTGAATGCGGGCGAGGGCCGCAGGGCGGCGGGGCTTCTCGCTCCAGCCTACCTGTGGCTGACGCTCGCGGTGTTCATGCCGCTCTCGGCCATGCTCTTTTTCAGCTTCCTTACCGCGCCGCCGTTCGGGAACGAGCCAGTTGCGGCGACACTTGCAAACTACTTTGCCTTTTTTGAAACAGGTACTTACGGGCGTCTCTTGTGGAAGTCCGTGAAGTTGGGCTTGTGGGTCACGGGGCTGTGCATCCTCATCGGCTACCCCTGCGCGCTGGTCCTGGCGAAGCAGATCCGGGGTCGTGCGCGGGAAGCGTTGTTCCTGCTCGTCATCCTGCCGTTCTGGTCGAACTCGCTGGTGCGGATATTCTCCTGGGCCATCGTGCTGCGCGGCAATGGTGTCCTGGAGCGGGCTCTGGACCTCGTATGGCCCGGCGACGTGCGGCTGGGGCTGATGTTCACGCCGGCGGCGGTGGTGATCGGGCTGGTGCACTCCTATCTCCCGTACGTCATCCTCACCAGCTACCTGGCGTTGCAGGCCATCGACGACGATATCATCGCGGCTGCGCGCTCCCTCGGGGCAGGGCGGCTGACCATCTTGCGCCGCCTCGTTCTGCCCTTGTCGCTGTCGGGCTTGCTGGCAGGGGCGGTGCTGATCTTCGTCCCCGTCGTCGGTTCCTTCATGGAGCCCCGCATTCTCGGCGGCCGGTTCGGGACCTATTACGGCACGGTTGTCGAGGATCAGTTTGTGGCCGTCTTCAACTGGCCCCTCGGCGCGGCGTTGTCATTTATCCTGCTCGCGGTCGTCCTGCTGATCCTCGCCCTGTCCAGCCCGATCCTGCGAAAGGGGCTGCAATGAGTGGGCTTCGGATTGCCGGATACGCCTGGCTCGCGTTGGTATTGGTGTTCCTCTACGCGCCGATCTTCGTCATGGCGGCGATGAGCTTCAACGCCTCGCCGTTTTACCAGCTCCCGTTCGAGGCGTCCTTCCGCTGGTACGAGGATCTTGCCGCCAACACTGCAATACGCGCCGCCGCGACCCGCTCGGTGCTGATCGCGCTCGCCGCCATGACCATTGCCACCGTGCTCGGCACGGCTGCGGCGCTGGCGCTTTTCCGTTATGACTTTCGGGGCAAGCGGGTGTTGCAGGTGCTGCTCTTCCCGCCCATCGCGATCCCCTGGCTCATCACCGGCACGGCGATGCTGATCTTCTTCTTTGCCATCGGGCTTGGGCGCGGCACGCCGGCGGTGCTGATCGGGCATGTCGCGCTCGCGCTGCCCTATGTCATTGTCGTCGTGAATGCCCGCCTCGCCAGTTTCGACCGAACACTGGAGGAGGCCGCGCGCGCGCTCGGCGCCGGCCCGTGGACGGTGACGCGGCGCGTGACGCTGCCCTGGATCGCACCGGGTGTGGTGGCCGGTGCGCTCTTTGCTTTCGCGGTCAGCTTCGATCAGTTCGTTGTGTCCTACTTCCTCGCCAAACCGGGCGACGCGACGTTGCCCGTGCTGATTTACACCGCGATCCGCAAGGGCTTCACGCCCGAAATCAACGCCGTCTCCACCCTCATCATCGGCGCCTCCATGGCGCTGATGCTGGTGGTGGCGCGGTTCTTCAGCTTCGGGGGGCATCGCTGATGGCCGAGGTGTCGGTGCGGGGCGTGACCATGCGCTTCGGCGAGCTCAAGGCTCTGGACGACGTGACACTGGATTTCGTGGATGGCGGCTTTTTCGCCCTTCTGGGTCCGTCCGGGAGCGGCAAGACCACGCTGTTGCGAGTGATCGCGGGATTCCTGTTTCCCGACGAAGGCGAGGTTCGGATAGCGGGTCAGCCGGTGGAGCGGGTGCCGGTAGAGAAGCGCGAGATCGGGATGATGTTTCAGAATTACGCGCTCTTTCCGAACCTCACCGTGGCGGAGAACGTGGGCTTCGGCCTTCGCGTGCGCCATGTGGACCGCGCCGAGGAACGGCGGCGGGTGGGCGAGGTGTTGGAACTCGTGCAGCTGGAAGGCCTCGGCCGGAGACGGCCGAAGGAATTGTCGGGTGGGCAGCGCCAGCGGGTGGCCCTGGCGCGGGCCATCGTCACCAATCCCAAGGTGCTGTTGCTGGACGAGCCGCTCTCCGCGCTGGACAAGGCGCTCCGCGTGGACATGCAGATCGAGCTGAAGCGCATCCAGCGGGAGGTGGGCATCACCACGATCTTCGTGACGCACGATCAGGAGGAGGCGCTGACGCTGGCCGACCGCATCGGCATTTTGCGCGATGGGCGTCTGGTACAGGCCGGGCCACCGCGGGAGGTTTATAACGCGCCAGTGGACAGTTTCGCCGCGCGGTTTCTGGGGGAGGCCAACCTGCTTCCCTCGCCGCTGCCCGACACGTTTGCCGAGGGCGCGCGCCTCGCCCTGCCTGAGGGGGCTGCAGCCTATGCCGTGCGTCCCGAAGCGCTCACCCTGACGCCGACGCCGCCGGAGGATGACGTCAACGCCCTGCCGGGACGGCTGGTCCAGCGGGTCTTCGCGGGGTCGATGGCGACATGCGTGGTCGATATCGGCGGCGGGGGGACCTGGAAGGTCATCGACCGCGATCCCGATTTGCCACAGCTTCCGGAGGGGGCCGCAGTGTGGCTGAGCTGGGACGCGGAGGACACGATCCCGATCGGGGCGGCTTGAGGGGTGCGTTCGCCGCCCTACCTGATCCGGAAAATAGCAGCGCTTGACCTTTCAGGGGTGCCGGGGTTTGCTGCGATATGAAGGGCTTGGCGCCCAATCCCGGGCCCGTGTGCCGGCGACGTACGTCTGCCGCGGCCCGTGTCCGGCCCGAGAAGGGGAAGCCCGTGTTCGACCGCATCAGATCGCTTTACGAGGGCGACACTCCGGCGGCGCATCAGTTTCGCTATGCTCTGTTAGCGTTTGATATCGTTACCATTCTTTTCGTCATCGTCACGTCTTTTTTCCCGCGAAACCGTGGGGTGGAGACGGCAGATGCGGTCTTCGGCATTCTGATCCTGATCGACTTCGTGATCCGCGTCTGGCTGCAAGCGGAACGCGGGCGGTTTCTGTTGCGCTTGTCCACCTGGGCCGACATTGCGTCGATCCTGTCCTTCCTTGCCCCCATTGCCGGGGAGGGTGTGGGTTTCCTGCGGATCGTGCGGACGCTGCGATTGCTGCACACCTACCAGCTGCTGGTAAGGCTACGGCAGGATTTCAGCTTCTTCCGGAAGCACGAGGACATCATCCTCGCCTCGATCAATCTGGGCGTGTTCCTGTTCGTGATGACGGGGCTGATCTATGCCTCGCAGGTCAACATAAACCCGGATATCGGCAACTACCTGGATGCACTCTACTTCACGGTAACGACGCTGACGACGACCGGCTTTGGCGACATCATCCTGGAGGGGACGTGGGGCCGGCTGCTTGCCGTCGCGGTGATGATCTTCGGCGTCACGCTGTTTTTGCGGCTGCTTCAGGTGCTGTTCCGCCCGCCGAAGGTGCGGCATGAATGCGAGGTCTGCGGCCTCGTTCTGCACGACCCGGATGCCGTGCACTGCAAGCACTGCGGCACGGTCATTCACATCCCCACGGAAGGGAATTTGTAGGCGAAAGTGCAGGGCGCCCGTCGGGGTGCCGGCTCAGACCTCTTCGCCCTGCTTCAACCTCAGTTGGGAGTCGATCTTGGGTGCCCGGGTGCACCACATGCCGTCGCGCGGCTCCCATACGGCATCTCGGACTTCGGAACGCACGATAATCCGAGACTCCGACGACTCGACGATGTCCGGCGGCAGCAGGCTCAGGAAGAGAAACAAGGCTTCGGTGGTCAGGCACATGGTGCGCTCCTTCTTGCGAAGCGGGACCTCCTTGCCATCAGGGTGCCGGAAGGGAAACTGGCTTGCCAGACCAGGACCGCTGCGCTGCGGCGTTTGGGGCAAGGCCGGCGATGGGCGCCCGTGCAGTGGGCGAGGATGTTTGCGAATGCTACGAAATGGAGCATTGCCAGCGAGCGGCCTCAGCGCTCGAACGGTGGCCACATCCGGGAAAACACGCCATCCTTGCGGATGAAGGCGTGTTGTAGCGCCGCCCCGATGTGGACGAGCAGCACCGCTATGAGGAGGAAAGCGGCCGCCTGATGCAGCCCTTGGGCAAAGCCGGCGAGGGCTTTTGAGTGCGGCAGCAGCGTGCCGATGCCAAGCGCGTCGAGCCCCTCGATAGGATAACGCTCGGCTCGGACCCGCACGTACCCAGAAATTGGCATCACGAAGAGCAGGACGTAGAGCGCGCCGTGCGAAAGGCCGGCCGCGCGGCGCTGCCAGTCTGGGACGGTCGCGGGCAAGGGCGGGGGCGGCTTTGCTCGGCGGTAAAGCAGGCGCGCCACCATCAGGAGCAAGACAATGACGCCGGTATTCTTGTGGAACAGAAAGAGCGTGTCCTGCAGCGGCCGGCTGATCCCTTCCTGAATCATCGTGATCCCGGCCGGGATCATCAGCAGAACAAGTACGGCGATGATCCAGTGCATCACCCGGGCGGTCGTGGAATATCCCTGCCGTTGTTCTATCATCCGACGCTGCTTCCCGCTGGACGGCCGCTCAAGGATCGGCTGTCATGGTGTTGAATATGATCCGAATGCAGGATCTGAAACGAACTATAACACGACATGGCATTTGTTCACCAAGGCATACCACCGGAGGTAGGGCGCGTCAGAGAACGTCCGCCCAAGCCGAACCCGCGTCGCGGCTTGATGGCTGCCGGTGGCGCCGCCCTTGTGATGGCGGCGGCGGTGCACTTAGTCGCCTTCGCGGATGTCCCTGTGCCGCTGTGGACTCTCGCGCTCGCCGTTCTCGTGACAGGCTATTGGGTTCTGGACCGACATTTGGCGGCGCATTTCCCGCATGACCGGTTCGGCGCCTGCAACACGGCGACCCTGTTTCGCGGGGCGCTCGCAGCGGTTCTGTTGACACCGGCGGCCGCCGGGAGTGCCGCCGGTTGGACCGTGTTTGCTCTTGCGGCTGTTGCGCTGTCGCTTGACGCCGTGGACGGCTGGTTGGCGCGGCGCACCGGGCTGACCTCCCGCTATGGCGCGCGGTTCGACATGGAGGCGGATTCACTGCTCGCCCTCGCGCTGGCGATGAATGCCTTGGCGAACGGCATGCCGTGGCCTCTGGCCGTCGTCCTCGGCTGCACCCGTTATGTCTTCGTGGCGGCCATTTCGGTCTACCCTTGGCTGGGGCGCCCCTTGCCGGAACGGTTCAGCCGCAAGGCCGTCTGCGTTCTCCAGATCAGCGTGCTGGTCGCCTTTTTGGCGCCGCCGCTGACCGGGCCGGCGTTCACGTGGCTCGCGGTCTTCGCCTCCGTCGCGGTCCTCGGCTCCTTCGCGCGTGACATCATATGGCTCCGGGCGCGCCGGTGACGAGGAGCCGGCCGGTGGTGGCGTGGCTCCGTGCCGGTCTGGCGGTGCTTGTGCTGCACCTGCTGCTCGTCCAGCCGGCCCATCCGTCCGGTTTCGACTTCCGCGCGCTCTGGCGCGTCCCGCTGGAACTGCCGGCGATCCTTTTGGCTCTGGTTGCCTCAGTAAACAGCGCGGTGGGCCGCATGGTCCGTGCCGGAACGGTCCTAGCGATCACGGGGATTTTTATTCTCCGGACTGCAGATGCCGCCGCATATGCGGCGCTCGGCCGAAGTTTCAATCCAGTGGCCGACCTCACCTTGGTCGATGCAGGGGTGCGGCTGATCGCGGGCTCCTTCGGCATGGTCGCGGCGCTCGGCGCGGTGGTTTGCGCTCTGCTTATCATCGTGGGCGTGGCGGCTGCCGTCTGGTGGGCAACCGGCGTGTGGTCGCGACTCCGGCTGCCCGCGCCAACCCGCTGGGCAGCTGCCGCGGGCTGTGTGTCGGCGATTGTGGTAAGCTCTGCAGATGCGGGCCTGCTGTCGCCGCGCTGGAACGGCAGGCAGGTTCCGGGAGATGCATTCGCCCTCCGCTTCGCTGCCGCAAAGGCGGAACAGGCACAGGAGACGGCTATGGGATTGCGCGACTTCGCCAAGGCCGCCCGCGAGGACACCTTCGCCAGCGTCCCCCGTCTTCTCGACGCCATCGACCGCGATTTTCTGTTGATCTTCGTCGAGAGTTACGGCCGTGCCAGCCTAGACGTGCCGTTCTATGCCGAGCGTCACAAGGCAACACTCGAAGCCGCCGATGCGCGCCTGTCAGGGCTGGGGCTGGCCATGCGATCCGCCTTTCTGGAGGCGCCCACGACCGGCGGGCAAAGCTGGCTGTCGCATGCGACCTTTGCGAACGGCCTGTGGATCGACGATCAGGCGCTTTACCTCGCGGCGTTGTCGAGCGGGCGGGACACGCTGTTTCATATCGCGGAGCGGAACGGGTTCCACACGGCGGTCGTGGCCCCCGCGATCACGATGGCGTGGCCGGAGGCCGAGCAGATGGGGTTCGAGACCATCCTAGCGGCAAAGGATCTCGGGTATCGCGGCAAGCCGTTCAATTGGGTGACCATGCCCGATCAGTTCACTTTGGCCGCGGCTGACAGGCTCCTGATGTCGGGAAACAGCGATTCTCGGCCGATTTTTGCCGAAGTTTCCCTCATCTCGTCCCACGCACCCTGGGTGCCGGTGCCGGAGCTGGTCGCGTGGGAGGAACTCGGCGATGGGCGGGTCTTTGACGCCGTTGCTACGTCGGGCGACCCGCCGGACGTCGTATGGCGCGACAAGGAAAGGGTGAGGATTCAATACCGTAAGGCATTGGATTACGCGCTGAACGCGGTCTTCGACTATGCGGCGCGGCGGGCGGACGATCCGCCCTTGATGGTCATCCTCGGGGATCACCAAACGGCGGGCTGGATCGGGATGGACGAGCGCCCGCACGTCCCCGTTCACCTCGTTGGTCCCCCCGCATTGGTGGATCGGGCAGAGGATTGGGGCTGGAATGCAGGTCTTGTCCCGGCGCCCACGCCGGTGATACCGATGGCGCGCATGCGCGACATGATCCTTCGCGCCTACAGTACGGCGCCCGAAGTCCGGGCCGGAGGATGAGAATGAACCGACTTCCGACCCTGAAACGGGTCCTCTCTGTTGGACAGCTCCTGATCGCGCCCATCCTTGTGGTGCTGGTCTGGCGGGCGGTCGACGGCCGTGCGGCGCTGCGCCTGATCGCTTCGGCGGATGGCGGCTGGCTGCTTGCGGCCGTGGCGGCCCTCACCGTGCAGACGTGGCTTTCGGCCCAGCGGTGGCGGTTCACGGCGACCCGGCTGGGGCAGGTCCTTCCGTTCCGCAGGGCAGTTGGCGAGTACTACCTCGCGCAGTTCCTGAACCAGACTCTGCCCGGCGGCATGGGCGGAGACGCCAGCCGCGCCTACCGGGCACGGCAGAGCGGCGGGCTGCTCACCTCCAGTCAGGCGGTGATCTTCGAGCGGGTGGCCGGGCAGGCGATGCTGGTTATCGCCATGGTCGTTGGCTTGGGGTGGGTGGCGATCACTCACCACGGGGCAATTCTGCCAACATGGACGCTCGGCCTCGTCGCCGTAACCGGAGCGGTGGCTGCAGTGGTTTGCGTCGCCCTGAGGCTCGCACCGGCGCTTCCTGGCCGATTGGGACGGGCAGGCGCCAACCTGCATCGCGCTTTGGGGCAGGCCTTCGGTGGGCGCCACGCGGTGACGGCACAACTCCTGCTGAGCATTGGCACGACTGCCTGCAACCTGCTGGCCTTTGCCTTTTGCGCGCGCGCAACCGGCACCGCGTTGGCGCCGTCTGCGGTCATGGCGCTCGTGCCCCTGATCCTGCTTGCCATGCTGATCCCCGCCTCCGTCAGCGGCTGGGGCTTTCGCGAAGGCGCGGCTGCGGCGCTGTTCCCGCTTGCCGGCGCCAGTGCCTCCGCCGGGCTCGCCGCGAGCGTTGCCTTTGGGCTGGTGTTTCTGGCGAGCGTGCTGCCCGGCGCGCTGATCCTTTACGGTGGCCGCACTCCGCTGCCCGTCGGCATTCCTGAGGGTCGAGGGCGCCTCTGAGCTTGCCGCGCCTCCCACAACCGCTAAGCTCTTAGTGTGACCAAAGGAGGTAGCATGACCAGACCCCTGATTTCGCGCCGCGCCGTTCTCGCCTCGGGTACCGCCGGCCTGGCGGCAGCGGGCCTGGGCCTGCGCGCGCCCCGCGCCTTTGCGCAGTCACCCGTCAGCCTGCAACTGTCGTGGCTCCATTCCGTCCAGTTCGCCGGCAGCTACATCGCCCTGCAGCGCGGCTGGTGGAAAGAAGCCGGCCTCGACGTGTCGCTCCTCCAGGGCGGGCCGAACGCGCCCGTGGAGCCGCCGGTGGTCTCCGGCGCGGCGCTGGTCGGCATTTCCGCGGCGGATTATACCGCTGCTGCCGTCGAACAGGGCGCGCCGTTCAAGATCATCGCGGTGGCCATGCAAAAGAACCCGTTCGTCATCGCGTCATTGCCGGACAATCCGGTGAAGGTGCCCGCCGATCTGGAGGGCAAGAAGATCGGCATGGCACTCGCCAATACGCCGGTTTTGCAGGCGCTTTGTACGTTGAACGACGTTGATATCGACAAGATCGAGGTGGTGCCCACGCAATACTCGGCACAGCCGCTGACCTCCGGAGAGGTCGACTGCCTGTTGTGCTGGGAGACGGACTTGCCCGTGGCGATGGCCATTCAGGGCATCGAAAGCGTGACAATGCTGATGGCCGATCATGGCTACGCCGTGCATTCGCAGACCTACATCGCGACTGAGGACAGCCTTGCCAACCGCCGCGGCGAGCTGGTGGCGCTGCTGTCGGGGGAGGTGCGTGGCTGGGAAGCCTATCGCGAGGACACCGACGCAGCCGCGGCCCTGACGGTCGAGATGTTCCCCGACGCGGGACTGGACCTGGAGACCCAGAAGCTGCAGGCGGAGCGACAGGTGCCGCTGATGTTCTCTGAACTGACCGATACCCACGGCTTTGGCTGGTGGACCGACGAGGCCGTGGCGGAGAATATCGCAACCCTTGCCCTGCTGGGGCGCACGGTCACGCCGGACCTGTGGGACCGCTCCATTCTAGAAGAGGTCCATGGGAGCTGACGCCGAGATACCGACGTCGCCCGGCATCGTCTGCCGTGGCGTAAGCAAGGTGTTCCCCGGCGGTGTGGAGGTTCTCCGGCCACTCGACGTGACCTTGGAGGGCGGTCAGACGACCGCGCTTGTCGGCCCGTCCGGCTGCGGGAAGTCAACGCTGCTTCGCCTGATCGCGGGGCTTGAGGCACCGACCGCTGGCGAAATCCTTATCGGCGGCGCGCCACCCTCTGTCATCCTTCGGGAAGCTGCCCTTGCAGTGGCGTTTCAGGACCCGTCGCTGCTTCCTTGGCGGACGGTTCGCGGCAATATCGAACTTGCGCTCAAGCTCGCCCGCAAGCCGCCCGACCCGCGCAAGGTGGATGACCTGATCCGCCTTGTAGGGCTGGAAGGCTTTGCAGACACCCGCCCGGCGGCGCTTTCCGGCGGGATGCGCCAGCGGGTGGCAATCGCACGCTCCATGGTAACGGAGCCGCGCCTGCTGCTGCTTGACGAGCCGTTCGGGGCCGTCGACGAGCTAACCCGCCGGCAACTGGCCGAGGATCTGCCGCGCATATGGGAGCCGCGTCGCACCACCACGGTGCTCGTGACCCACTCGGTTAGCGAGGCCGTGATGCTGTCCGACCGCATTCTCGTGCTGTCGCCTCGACCGGCCAAGATCGTGGAGGACATCCCGGTCGATCTGCCGCGCCCGCGGCCCGCTGGCATTGATAGCACGCCGGCCTTCCGCGCGGCGGTGCAGGAGGTGTCGGCCGGGCTCGCCAGGGGGATGGCTTCGACGACGCCCCTCGCCGCGCAATGAGCGCCGCTGCAGACCATGGCGTAGCCCCCACAACCGCGCGCCGGTTCACGGGCCTGCTCGGCGTAGTGTCGCTTGTTGTCGGATGGGAACTTGCGGCGCGCGCGCTGGAAGGGGCATTCATCCTCGCCGCCCCTTCGGACGTTGCGGTCTGGATCGTGCAGAACGCCGGCCTTCTCGGGCGGGCGTTCCGGGTGACCTTGGGCAATGCCGCGGCCGGGTTCGTGGCCGGCAATCTGGCGGCGGTTATGCTGGCGGCGCTCGCGCTGGCCTGGCCACGGGGTGAGCGTGTCATCGCGGGCCTTGCGTTGCTCATCTTTTGCCTGCCGCTGGTGGCGACGGGGCCGATCTTGCGGGTGCTTTACGGTCCCGGACCGGGCCCCCAAATCACCCTCGCGGCGTTGGCCGTCTACTACACCACCTTTGTGCCGTTGCTGGTGGGCCTGCGCGCCGCGCCATCGAGTTGGTTCGACCTCGTGCGGAGCTACGGCCGGGGCGCGATGGCGGAGCTTGTCCACATCCGCGCCGCCGCCGCGTTGCCGTATCTGTTCGCCGGGCTCCAGATCGCGGCGCCGGCGGCGTTTCTGGGGGCCATGGTGGGCGAGTTCACCGGCGCAGAGCGAGGTATGGGCGTGCTGACGATCCGCGCCACGCGGGCACTGGACGTGGACGCAATCTGGGCGCTTGCCACGGTCGCTGCGGCGGCATCCATGGCCGTCTACGCCGCGGTCGGAGTGATTGCCCGCGCCGTGCTGACGGAGCCGCCACCGGTCATTCTGTCACCACCTCCCATGCCGCGGACGGGCGGCGCTCGGGGCAGGGCCATCGTGCTGACGACCGCCGCAGTCCTTGGGTTCGCGCTGCTGCTGTGGTGGGGGGCGATGGAGCTGTTCGACCTCAACCGCTTCTTCGCCAAGCGGCCTGACGATGTCTGGGCGGCGCTCGTTACCGCCCCTGACGCGGCCGAAACCCGCGCAACGCTGGCGCAGGCTTTGCGGGAGACGTCGGTCTACTTGCTGCCCGGCTTTGCGGCTGGTCTGGCGCTCGGCACGGGAATGGCCGTCGCCCTGACGCTGCTGCCCGCGATCGGCGCAGGGGCAACTGCCGTGGCGGTGGCGCTGCGGTCTGTTCCCATCGTCACCACGGCGCCGCTCGTCGTGCTGCTGCTGGGGCGGGGTGCGGTCGGGACCATCGTGCTGGTGGCCGTCATGGTCTTTTTCCCGACCTTCGTTGCCTGCCTGCACGGGCTGCGGCAGGCGCCGGGGCAGGTGATCGACGTGCTCGACAGCTACGCCGCCGGACCAATCGCGCGGCTCTGGCACGTGCAGCTGCCGGCGATGCTGCCAGCGTTCTTCGCCGCCGCCCGCATGAGTGTACCGGCCTCGGTTCTGGCGGTCACGGTGGTCGAGTGGCTTGCCACGGGGCGCGGCATCGGCAGCCTGATGGCGCTCTCCGCCTCGCTTTCGGACTACGACATGCTGTGGAGTTCGGTGGTGATCGTGGCGCTTTTGTCCGTGGCGGGCTACGCGGGGGTCGGGGCCGTCGAACGGCGGGTCCTGTCGGTCTATGCCGCCGAGCAGATGACCCGATGACCGTGCCCGCCGCGTTCGCGATTCCGGGCGACATCGAAACGCTCACGGGCGGGTTCATCTACGAAAGGCGCTTGCTGGAGGGCCTGCGCGCCGCCGGACACGGCGTGCAGCACATCCGCCTGGCGGAGACGTTTCCCGCCCCCTCCGACGAGGATATGGCCGCCGCCATAGCTGCGCTCGAAGACGTAGAGCCGACGCGCCCGCTGATCGTGGACGGGCTCGTCTTTGGCGCCATCGATACGGCGGGCTTGTCGCGCGTCCGGGCGCCCATCGTCGCAATGATCCACCACCCGCTCGCCCTCGAAAGCGGGCTCGACGAGGCCAGCCGGATCCACCTGTTCCGGACCGAGCGGGACAACCTGACCCTCGCCGCCCATGTCTTCGTTCCGAGCCCCCACACCCGGCGTGTGCTGGTCGAGCAGTACGACGCGAAGTCGGAGCGCATCACGGTCATCCGGCCCGGGGTCGAGCCGCCCTCGGGCCCACCGCGACCCGCAGAGCCGCCTCTGATCCTGTCCGTGGGCATCCTGCACCCGCGGAAAGGGCACAACGTGCTGATCGATGCGCTGGACAGGATTCGACAGCTGGAGTGGCGTGCCGTCATCGTTGGGAACGCGTGGGACCCGGACTTTGCGGTGGCCTTGGAGCGCCAGATCGACCAGCTGGATCTTGGCGGCAGGGTGCGCCTGGCCGGGAAGGTTCCGGCAGAGGAGCTGCAAGACCTCTACCAAACGGCCGCTATCTTCGCGCTCGCCACGCGGTACGAAGGCTACGGGATCGTGTTCGACGAGGCTCTCAGCCATGGATTGCCCATCGTGTCCTGCCGCACGGGGGCGGTGCCGGACACGGTTCCTTCTTCGTCCGGCATGCTGGTGCCCGCAGACGATCCGGACGCCTTCGCCGCCGCTCTCGCCCGCCTTCTCCAGGACCGAGACTTGCGCGCGACCCTTGCCGAAGCCGCGTTGAGGGCAGGGGCCGATGCGCCGAGCTGGGCGGACCAGGCGCGGCTGGCGGGGGCGGTGCTCGATACGCTGGCGGCGGAGCGTTTGGGGTAGGCCTCGGCGCCGGGGTCAGAGCGGCCAGACCAGCAGGATCATCGGAACAGCCACCGCGACGACAAGGATTTCCAACGGCAGGCCCATGCGCCAGTAGTCGCCGAAGGCATAGCCGCCGGGCCCGAGGATGAGGGTGTTGTTCTTGTGCCCGATCGGGGTGAGAAAGGCGCAGGAGGCGGCGACCGCGACGGCCATCAGGAACGGGTCGGGGTTGGTGCCGAGCCCCTGGGCCACCTGAATCCCCACCGGCGCCGCCACGACCGCAGTCGCCGTGTTGTTCAGGACGTCCGACAGGGACATGGTCACCACCATCAGGACGGTCAGGACACCCCATGCGGGCCAGCCGGCTGTGAACCCCACGATGGCGTTCGCGATCAGCGCGGTGCCGCCCGCGTTATCGAGCGCCGCGCCGAGCGGGATCATCGAGCCGAGCAGCACCACCACGGGCCATTCGATATGGGTGTAGATATCCGCCAGTGGCAGAATGCCGGTCAGAACGTAAGCAATGATGACGATCCCGAGGGCCACGGGCAGATAGAGCAAACCAAACGACGCCGCCGCGACCGCCGCCGCAAAGATCCCTATCGCCAACCAGACCTTGCGGAAATCCGTGACCACGAGGCCGCGCCCCGCCAGGGGCAGGACGCCCAGCCAGTCCGTTACGACATCGTCATCCCCCTCCGGCGTCAACAAAAGCAGGATGTCGCCCGCGCGGACAACCGTCTGGCGAACTTCCTTGGTGATACCACGCCCACGGCGCGAAATGCCCAGCAGGACCGTCCTCTGTCCACGGGCGAGGTTGAGGCTTCGTGCTGTCTTGCCGACGATCCGTGCCCCCTCCGGGACGACGGCTTCGACGATGCTCATGCCTTCCCCAGCGATGCCGAGGTGCTCCGCCTCGTCGCTATCCGTGAATTCCAGCGCCAGCGCCGCGCGGAACTCGTCCAACGCTTCGGGCCGGGCTTCGATCACCAAGGCGTCGCCTTCCTCCAGCACCGTGTTGCGCTGCATGCCGTAGCGCCGTTTGCCGGCGCGCGTCAGGCCCAAGATCGCAACGTCGTTTTTCTCGGCCGTCTCGTAGAACTCGAACAGGCGCTTGCCGATCAGGTCGGAGTCGGTCGGAATCTTCAGTTCGGCAATGTAGTCCTTCACCCGTTCCCGTGCTTCCGCGAGTGCCCCCGCGCCCGTAGCCCGCGGGATCAGACGCCAGCCCACGATCGCCACGAAAAAGAGCCCGGCCACCGCGACGACCGCTCCCACGGGGGCAAAGTCGAACATACCGAAGCTCTCGCCCAACTGGTCGCGTCGGATCGTTGCGATGACGATATTGGGCGGCGTTCCGATCAGCGTGACCATGCCGCCCAGGATGGTGCAGAAGGATAGTGGCATCAGGGACAGCCGCGCGGACCGCCCGGCCTTGCGGGCAGTCTGGACGTCCACCGGCATCAGCAGCGCCAGGGCCGCAACGTTGTTCATGAAGGCCGAAAGCGCCCCCCCAATAGCGCCCATGAAGGCGATATGCGCGCCGAGGCTGCGGGACGAATCCACCAGGGTCCGGGTGATGAGATAGATCGCGCCTGAGCGCACAAGCCCGGCGGAGACCACCAGGACGAGCGCGACAACCAGCGTGGCGGGATGGCCGAACCCGGCAAAGGCCTCCTCCGGTGTCAGGACCCCGAGCACCACCGCGGCCATCAACGCCGAAAAGGCAATCAGGTCGTAGCGCAGCCTGCCCCAAAGGAGGAGCGCGAAGACGGTGCCGAACAGGCAAAAGAGGATGATCTGGTCGGCAGTCATGCGGAACGCTCCTTCAGTGTCGCCCTTTCGTTTTCTCGCGGGCAACGCGAAGTCGCGACTCAGATCTTCGCGCAGCCCAAATATTTCGGTAATCCACCGGGCTCCTCTGCTTCTTCAGAAGATTTATGTCACGATGGATCTGCACCGGACGCCGACAAGAGGAAAAGCTAGTTATCCGGGCCCGTTCCGGCAGATTTTTTTTTACGCATCTGTAATCGGTCCGCGAGATCGTTAATTGGTTGGCAACCGGAACTGCTTCGAGCCTAGAGACCAAAACCGAGGCTTACACTGGCCCGAACTAGTCCGTTGCGACGCCTTGCACCGCGTCAATCGCGACTTGCATCGGTCTCCAAAAAGTCTGACGCGCTTTGGAAGCGTGCTGGAAGGAGGTACCGGTGCGATTGTAGGGCGCTTACCGTGTTCGGCGTCAGGAACTCACGTACTTTGTACGCCCACGGAAAGAACTTTGCCTTACGACGCCGGCTGGGACCGTCATCGCCACCGAGCAAACCATCTTTGCCATCGAAGTCGTCTTTGATCATTTCACGATGGGATAGTTCCCCAAATTTCTGCGGGAGGTCGAGCAGGCTGGCGAGTTCGCTTTTTTTCTGCTCGGCTGTCATCCGCCAGGTGCAGTTCACTGCAATGGTATTCGCATCGACTGCGCCTTGCCGCTCGGCCTGCCGTTTCATGATTTCCGCGAGATCGGCGTTCTTCAGATGCACCAGGTAGAGATCGGGGTGATAGCGGAATGGAATTGAAACGCCGTGCGGGGCGATGTTGCAGGGCTCCGCGATGATGTGTGGCTTTGCCCACACCGGCGAATAGACGAAATGACGGCGCTGGCGCAGAACTGGCTGGGTCAGGTCCAGTGGAGTTTCTTCCTCCGGATCTTGAATTACATCCAGTCCCATGCCTGCCAGGACCGGCGCCTGGCCTTCGGGGCTGTTCAGAAAGTCCTTCAGATTGGCGAAGCGTGCCGGGTCCACGACGAAGATCTCGTCGGTGTCGTTAAAAATGACAGCATCGTAGTACGTTAGGAGACCCTCTGCCAGTCGCGATATAAGCTGAAAGCGAGATCCGTCGAGCTTTCGTGGCTTGCGGTTCTTGTCGAGTGCGTGTTCGAACGGCACTGTCACGATATTCAGGTTATGCCCGGTCTCCGGCGCTGTCGGCCGACGGCGCGACTTGTGATCTATGACAAACAAGTTTTGCGGACCGAACAACGACGCGTAGTAACGATACCAGATCGGGAAGAAGAATTCTTCGTCCCGCAGCATGGTCAGGCAAGCGATCCGTCTCGGCTCAGTCATCAGGTTTGGTTTCCTTGGGGTGAATGATCCGGAATGCGCAGGATCGCTCAGTACTGGTAACCGAAGCGGGCTTCCAGTTCGAGGTCGAGTTGACTCTTCATGAATGACCAGTCGTCATCTGACAGCGCTTGTACCGACGTCCGCTTCTTGTCCTCCGGCCACCCGCCTAGACGCTTTTCGGGGATGAAGGTGGAGTTCCGCGTGCGCAATGTACCAAAGGCCTCGCTGAATTGGTCGAGGAAGGCATCCGTACGGGAGACGACATCCTCCAACCGAACGTAAACCACGTTGCAGCCGCGGTTGCGCATCCCCTCGAGGGCCCGCAGTTTCGCAGTTCGCATTTGGAAAACGTTCTCGAATACTTCGCCCGTAATTGGGTGGCGATCCATCTGCAGGGGCAAACCGAGGAGCGGCGAGCCCTTGTATTTCCGGCGCATGAAGCGGTTATCGATGACGGTGTCCCATGGGCAGCGCAGGAAGGCCGAGAAATCCAGGGCCTGCATCTCCTCGCTGGCGTGCCAAGGGCTTACGTAAAGGCTGCGCACCCATGACGCTGCATTGCGGTAGGAAATCAGAATGACCGTTGTCTCACCGATCACGTCGAACGTAGGGAAACCGTGTTTCCAGAAGTGGAACTCTATCGGCTTTACCGGCAGGTTCCGGCGCACGACCGCATTGAGGAAATTTGTGCCCGAACAACGCTCTCCCATTACGAAAAATGTCTCTGGGATCGCGGAGTTTCGGCGTAAGAACTGAAAGGCTTCCAGCGTGGGAGCCAGTTGCGCCGGCCTGGGTGCCGTCATCGGAGAGTTGTCCCTGTCGTTCCTATGGCGCAGCAACTACTACTGTATCGACCCTGAGCGGACAAGGTACCCTCTTGGGAGAGCATGACCGCGGCGAAGCCGCCATGTCAGGCGCTGGTGCCGCACGTGTTGAACCCGGTAAAGACCTTGGCGACCATCACCTGCTCTACCGGTTTTGTCTCATCCGGTCCCTCAGTCATCATAATAGGTGGCGAACGCGAGCGCCGTCCGGGCCCCATTTGTTTAAGGCAGACCAGACGCCCACTTCCCGGTTCCTTTGGCTGCGGAACCGCTACATAGTGCCCGAAGTTTCGATGATGCAGGCGAGGGCCATAACGTGCGCAGATCCACAGGTTTCACATGGGCAACGGCGATGCTTCTCGCAGGGCTGTCGATCTCCCTGTCAACGGGGTCGGGGTGGAGCCAGGAGGTCTCCCCGATCGTCTGGAAAGGCGAGGGAACTGTCTGGCTGCGGGACCCAAATGTCTTCCGAGCGGACGGCGGCACATACATCCTCTCTGGCACCAATTCCAATATCATCGAATACCCCGACGTGCGTCCTGGCACCTTCAACGCCGACGACGGGACGCCATATAGAATTCGGCTCTTCTCTCCCAACGGCAAACGGCTGTTACGCAAATCCGGCTTCAACGCGTGGGGCAAGAAGTTCTTTCGCTCGTCCGACGGGGTGGTGCTGATCGCCTCATTGCAGCAGGCGTCCGACTTTGACAGGGACGAGCCGAAGAAACGAGGGCGAAGCGTCTACGTGTTCGAACCGCGAGGCGACACGCGGCGCACCGAAGGCGGTTTTCCCCTCGATTGGAAGATGCGCGATAATACGCCGATGATAAAGTCCACATACAATGGCGACCCGTTCGTGCACCGCGGAAATGTCTATGTCTACATCGACGACCGCCGGGACCTTAGGGGCGACGATGACTGGATTACCTGTATTCGCGTGCAACAGGTGCAGTCCGACCTCGTCGTACAGGACAAGGGAAAGGCGCTGTTGTGCCCTGGCAGAAAGGTTCCGAAAAAAGTGGACAAAACCGGGTGGGACCGGGCGCGCCCGATGCCCTCCGAGATCCGTCTGGAAAGCAATGGCAGCCTCATAGAAGGTGCGTGGGGCTATGCCTCCCCGAACGGGACGCATTTCTTGCTCTATTCTGCCGGCGCGTACCGCTCCGAGAGCAACTACGGCGGCTTTGTCGCCGTCTGCGCCTCTCCCATGGCGGGCTGCGAAAAGGTCTTGCGGAGCGACGGGAGCGACGTAAGGCCGTTCGTAGCTGAGAGCTCGAAGAACTATACCCATATCGGGAGGCCTTTCCCGGTGACAGATGGGGACGGAAAGCTCGTCGATATCATTTTTCATGCCAGGCAACGCGGATCGAAAGAGAGCGGAGACAAGGAGAATGACATCCTCCGCTGCACGAATTTCACGCCCGACATCTTGGAAAAATTTGTTCTGGGTGGGCCGGCGTGCGAGTTTGATGACGTGAGGAACTAGTCCTGCCGACGAAGGCGAGAGCGCGTTGTGCGAAAAATGCAGATGCGCTAACAGGATGAAAATTGAGCACCAACGGCCCGTCGGAGCAGGAATCATGCAAACTGGAGGCGCGCAAGCCAACGTGGAGGGGGATGTTTCTGCTTCCCTCGCCCAAAAGACGCTGATCGTTCATGTCGGGGATCACAAGACCGGCTCTACGACGATCCAGCACGCTTTCGCCAAGAAACAGGTGCTGATCGGAGGGGAATGCCCGGTCTACACGTCGCCGCTCAACCACAACTACCTTCCGGGATTGTTCCGTGCGGTTCTGGACACTCCAAACAGTCCCGACGGTAAGAAGGCGCATCAGCGCCTCTCGCAACTCGCCGAGAAGTTGGCTGAACCGGGTCCCCGCGTCTCGGTAATCTCGGCCGAGCAGTTCGAGGCGTTCAATCCGGTTCGCCTGCATCAACTACTCAACAAGTATTTCGGCGGCTCGTTCGACCGGATCCGGATTGTCGCCTACGTTCGCCCACATCTTCAACGTCTGGTGTCCAGCCATGCGGAGCGTATCAAAATCGGCGCGTATTCCGATGATCTGGAATCCTTTTTCGATCTCTGCATGAGAGAAAAGCTGTTCCTCTACGCCCCACGCTTCAAACAATGGTGCGAGGTCTTTGGCGACGACTTTGTGCTGCGTCCGTTTCTGCGCTCGGCACTCGAAAACGGGTCGCTTCTCGATGACTTCATCGTAGCCTCGCTAGGGCAGGTCGATTTCACACTGGCGCAGTCCGATAACCAGAACGAGTCCCTCTCGTTGGAGGATCTTCTCCGAGTGAAATACCTGCACGGGAAGATCGGCCAGAAAGGAGGCGGCTTCCATCACAACTACGGATGGATGCTAGCACGGGTCATTGGAGCGATGCCCAACGGGGAGACGACAACCAAGGTGCGCATTCACCGGGACTTGGCCGAACGTGCCGGCGAGCACTACCTCGAGGACGCCCGCGAACTTGACAAGGCAATGTTCGGGGGGGCTCCCTTAATGGAAAAGACCATTCAGGCTGATATCGATAGCGCATGCTCGGTGCCGCAAGCCTCCTGCGCCGAGGATATCTTCTCAGCTTCGGAGATACGCAGCCTCCTGCTGTGTTCACAGATTATCGAGGAGATGTTGGGGAACGGCGAAACGCCGTGGGTCAAGTATTTCCATAAGCGGCGGCTGGCCGAGATGCACGGCGATGGCTGACTGACTGCGAGCCTCGCTCGGCTAGAATTGGCGAAGATCATGAAAGTTATCATCTACATCGGGCACCACAAGGTCGGCTCGACCGCGTTGCAGACCTATCTTTCCCGCAACTGGCTGAAGCTCATCCGGGATGGCGGCATCCTTTATCCGATGGTCGAATTTGAAGGCATGGCGAATTGCCTTGCCCGGGCAATGGCCGGCAAAGACGACGACGGCGATCTGACTCTCAATGAACGAGAGCCTCACAACACTCTCGTTTTCAAAATGATCGCGGAAGCTGGAGGCTTTAAGCTGCCGGCCTTCATCGACCGGCCTCCCGCCGTGTTTCAGATGGCCCGTGCGATCCGGGAGCAAATCGACAACCTTTCGCCAAGAGCCGTCGTGCTGTGCTCGGAGGTGATGTCGAATTTTGGTCACGAGTCACCGGCCCTGACCCAGCAACTGAGAAGTTTCTTTCCGGGCGCCTCTTTCGAAATCTACCTAACGCTGCGCCGCCCAGACGAGTATCTCGCGTCTTGGCACGGTCAACGGTTCCGCTTCGGCTACAGGTGGGGGCGTCTGGAGGGCGAGGTGGCCAAGAAGTACATCCACACTGTTCACTTCGACTATCAGACGCTCCTCCAACCCTGGACGGAGGCCTTTCCCGATGCGGTCTTCCACATCAGGAATTACTCCGATGTCCTCGCGGTAGGTGGGTCCTGCGAGGATTTCGTCCAGCAGGTTGGGATCGATTTTCCGAGCGGACTCGTACCCGCGCCGCGGGCCAACAAAAGCATCCCGTATGCCTTCTACGACATCATGCGCCGAGCGAACCAAGAGTTGGATCGTCCCGATGCGGAGCGCTTCATGCACTTCCTCGAATCGACGAACATCGCCAAGGAGGTCCACAAAAACGCCGAGGTGGAAGTGCTAGGGCAGGGAGCGCGCACCTTTCTGGCGGACGCCTTTGAGCCGATCCACTCCTATGTCGGCCAGGTCGCGAACCGCTCGCCGTTCTTTCCTGACATCGACGAAATGCGAATTGCCCATCCTGTGCCGGAGGAGGTCGCCAGCCGGGCCGCTCTGGAACTGCTTTTGGAGCTTCCCGAAAGAGCGCGCCCGCAACCGCCGGCCTGGGAGTTGTTGCGAAAGCTGGCCGCTGGGCATTGAGTGTCGCGACCTGAGGCCGTACCGCGGAGGTTGTCAGCATCTGTCGTAATTTTAGGTCCGTCGGTTGCTGGCTTGTCCTGAAACCTGCTTGTCTTTGCGTTCCGAGTTGCTGCATGTGTTGGTGCAAACAAGGGCGTTCCGGTACAGATTGCTGATAGGCGTGCACCGGAGAAGCGCGATACTCGAGCAGGGGCATCGAAGTGGATCAACTGGACGTTGCCATTCATGTGGGACGCGAACGAAATGTCGATCATTTCGGCGCTGGAGCTCGCGAAGCCGTCCATCCTACAGGCGTCTGCGTCGCTCCGTTCGGATCAACCAAGCGTCCTCGGCGAATTCTTCCCCATGTCCGAACGCAGATTTCAAAATGAGGTTGGCAAATGCTGATGGGACAGATGCATCATTCGAGTAAACTTCCATTGCTGGACGAGGAGACGACGGGGCAACTCAACCTGCTGCAAGGACTCGTCCATGCGGAAACCGGCATCTGCACCGAACCAGATCTTTACGTCCGTCAACGCGGTGCCTGCGCCGTTTCGCGTGAAAGCGGCCATGTCGTCTTTGGTCCCGGCGGCGTGGCTGAATTCGATACCTTATTCAACCTCTTCAGCCTCGGGAAGTGGCAGCACCATTGTGGGTTGACGGATATAAGGCTCGTACTCATTGGCGAGGGCACCTTTGAACTTAGGGTGACGCAGGCGATTGCCGATAGCTCGCACGAAAGGGTGTACAACGAACTGATAACCTTCCAGCCGGATGAGCCGTTCGAGCTGGACATTTCCGGGATCCCGTCGATAGCGAATGGTGGAGTCCTCTTCTTCGAACTTCGGTCTCTCGGCATTGGACGCCTAAAATCGGCCAACTGGATGACGGCACAAGCCCCGGTACGGACTCCCGAAATAGCTGTCGTCATCACGACGTTCCGGCGCGAGGAAGCCGTGCGGAAAGCGGTCGACCGGTTTAGGCACTATCTTGCCAGTTCCTCTATTGGGGAGCATGTCCATGTCATCGTGGTGGATAACGGTAAGAGCGCCGGTATCGAGGCAGACCAGTACGTGTCCCCGATGGACAACGAGAACCTCGGTGGATCGGGCGGTTTCGCGCGGGGCTTGATCGAGGCACGCAGGCGGGGCGCGACCCATACCCTCTTTATGGATGACGAAGCCAAGATCCATATGTCCTCGATCGAACGTACCTGGACCTTCCTCGCCTATGCCAAGGATGAGCGTACTGCCATCGCCGGCGCGCTTGCGCGGGCAACCGACAAGTGGGCCCTTTGGGAAAACGGCGCCACGTTTCTCGCCAAGTGCAATCGATTGTTTGGCGACGTCGACATGCGCAATTTCCATCACTTGTTGTCAATGGAAGCCGAGAGCATCGGGGTCCCTTGGAACTTTTACGGAGGATGGTGGTACTTCGCATTTCCCACCGCCTGTGTAGAGCACCCCCCATTTCCGTTCTTTGTTCGTGGCGACGACGTCAGCTTTTCGCTGGCCAACGGCTTTCGTATGACGACCCTACCCGGAGTAATCACTTTTCAAGACGCCGATTTTACTGACAAAATTACCCCCCTGACAGAATACCTCGACTTGCGCAGCCATATGGTGCACCACCTGTCATTGCCGTCGATGGACATCGGCGCTCTGCGTACTGTCAAGATCGCGGCTTGGTTCTTCGCCAGGGCGATGTGCTACTGTCGCTACGAGACGCTGGAGGCTCTGAACTTAGCGATCGAGGACGTGATGGAAGGGCCGGACTTCTTCGCTCGGAACGCTGACATTGCCAGACGTCGCGCCGACATCAAGGCGCTGACCAAGGCGGAAGGCTATAGCCAGCATGATGGCGCGATGCCCCCCCGTACACCTGACGCTGACGACGCAGGCCGCTGGACGGTGCTGTTGATGAAGTTCACGTTAAACGGCCACCTCCTGCCATTCTTCCGGGCCTTCGCGACGCGAAAGGTGTTGCTCGCCGGTGAACAGGCGATGCTCTGCCGGATCTGGGGCGCAAAGCATGCAATCTATCTCAATCGTGTCGAGAATACCTCGATTAGCGTCAGCCATTCCAAGTCCCGCGCTTTCCGCCAGAGCCGCAGAATGGTGCGCAATGGTCTCCGATTCATCCGCTGCTATGGCCGATTGAGACAGGACTGGCAGGCTGGGTATAGGCGAATCGCCACCGATGATTATTGGGAGCGAACGCTAAAGCTCGGTGAGCGTCCGTCGCCCTGACGGCAGAGGGCCTGCGGCTGTAGGTCAAACCGACGGGTGGCGATGCCGGTCCCGGATGTCCTAGCACTCGAGAGGACGGCTTATCCTACTCGGCAGGCACGTCCGGCACGGGCTTGCAAGCTCAGTAGCACCCGCCGAAAGGCGTGACCAATACGAAGCTTTCGCCCTTGTTTTTGCTCCTCTGCAACTCCGAGCGCATTTGATAGGACGTGCGACACGATGGATTCGACCCGGCTGCTATTCATTCGTGCCGTTAGCCCTAGGTTCGGGGCAAGCACCTAGGTCCGTACCCCTCGACTCCGCCACCGATCGGCTCAAAGCGGACGGATCTTCAACCGGGTCAGGCGGTTCTGTTCGCGGGCGACGACCTCGAAGCGGAATCCGTGGAAGGAAAAGACCTGCCCGGGGGTCGGGATCGTCTGTGCTTCGTGGATGACGAGGCCGGCGACCGTATTCGCTTCGTCGTCCGGCAGGTGCCAGTCCTTGGCCCGGTTCAGGTCGCGGATGGTCATCGCGCCGTCAACCAGGAAATCGCCCGTTTCCGTCCGTCGGATCGGGTGCTCGGCATCCACATCGAACTCATCGGTGATCTCGCCGACGATTTCCTCAAGGATATCCTCCAGCGTGATGAGCCCTTGCAGAGCACCGTATTCGTCCACGACCAGCGCAAAATGCGTGTGGCGGCGGAGGAACTGGCGCATCTGGTCGTCCAGCGTCGTCGTCTCCGGCACAAAGTACGGGGCCTTGGCCACGGCCATCACGTCGAACTTTTCCATTGCCGCGTCTATCGACTCGGACTGGCGCATCAGTTGTTCCAGCGCCCGGAGCAGGTCCTTGGCGTGGACCACGCCGACGATGTTCTCCTGCTCTCCGCGAAAGACCGGCAGGCGGGTATAGGCGGAGGACAGCACCTGGCGCACCATCTCCTCGGGGGCCGCCTCGGCGTCGATCATCTCGATCTGGGAGCGGTGCAGCATGATCTCCTCCACGGTCCGCTCGCTCAGGTCGAGCGCACCGAGCAGGCGGTCGCGATCTTCCTTTTCGACCACGCCTTCCGAATGGCCGATTTGCAACGCCCCAACGATCTCTTCTCGGACGCTCAGCATCGAATCCGGGTCGACCCGCATTCCGAAGATCCGCAGCACTCCGCGCACGATGACCCGAACCACGGTCACCATCGGCGAAAGTACCGTTATGACGGGGCCAATCAGGGGGGCACTGCGGGCGGCGGCGCGCTCGGGGTCGGAGATCGAATAGGTCTTGGGAAGCACCTCCGCGAAGATCAGCACCAGCAGCGTCATCACCAGCGTTGCCAGCGCAACGCCGCTGTCTCCGAAGGCGCGGGTGAAGGCGGCGGTTGCCAACGATGTGGCGAGGATGTTGACGAGGTTGTTGCCAAGGAGGATACCGCCGATCAGCCGTTCATTGTCCTCCTTCAGTGCCAAGGCCGCTTGCGCGCCCGCATCGCCCTTGTCTGCTGCGCTGCGCAGCCGCCCACGGGAGGCCGCGGTCAATGCTGTTTCCGAGCCCGAGAAGAATCCGGACAGGACCAGAAGCACGAGGATCGCCCCGGCGGTGATCCAGAAGGTGACGTCGGCGAATGTGGCGGTATCCATTACAGGCTCTCAGGCAGGGGTCGCGCATCGTTATGGGCGGGCGCGAAAGGCACTGCAAGCCGTGCAGGGCCGATCAGCCGTCGATGACCAGTTCCAGGCCACCGGCATGGACGATTTCCGGGCCGTCGAAGAAAAGGTGCACGATCCGGACCGGGGCCTTGGTCTCGTGCCATGTCACATGCGTGTCGTCGATCAGCGCCCGGGCAGCAAAGATGCCGTCGCGCCCGGCGCCGGTGGCGGTGCGAAGGACAACCTTCTGGTCGGGCGGAAGCAGCACGAAGGTCTCCGGTCGTGCGCGACCGAGCGTGGCCGGGCCGACGCGGACCATCAGGCCATGTACCTCCGTGACGCGCACATCCCGCAAAACCACCTGTCCGCTGGAGCGGGTGATGATCCGATCCCCCGGCGTCAGGTGCTCGGCCGGGACCGCTCCGTTTGCCGTATAGAGCATGATGGAGCCGGTGATTCCGACGGCTCGGTCGGGCGCAGGCAGCACCGATGCGCCGAGATTGCGCGCCGCGGCTCCGCGGAAGAAGGGAATATGCATGGCTCTGCTCGGATGGCCCTTATGATTTTGTCAATAAGATTAGGCCCGCGCGGCGCATCTCGCCAGACGGATGTTAACTATTTCGGCGACCGTTGCAGGGATGTTTTTCCTCTCGCATCCGGCCATCACCCTTGATAGAAGGGCGCGAATTTGGATCGGGCGGCTGCGGTGCTGGAAACGGCGCGCGGTCGCTTCCGGTTTCAGAACAGCGCGGGTGTGGCGGAACTGGTAGACGCACCAGATTTAGGTTCTGGCGCCGCAAGGCGTGGGGGTTCGAGTCCCTTCACCCGCACCAGGAACGTGAGGAAGGAATAAAGAGCCATGCAGGTCACCGAGACCCTGAACGACGGCCTGAAACGCGGGTACCAGATTACCATCACTGCGGACGAACTGGATGCCAAGGTCAACGAAAAACTGACCGAGGCCCAGCCCGGGATCGAGATGAAAGGCTTTCGCAAGGGCAAGGTGCCGATGGCGCTTCTGAAGAAGCAGTTCGGCACGCGCCTTCTGGGCGAAGCTATGCAGGAAGCCGTCGATGGCGCGATGAGCGACCACCTCGAGCAATCCGGCGACCGTCCTGCGATGCAGCCCGAGATCAAGATGGAAGGCGAGGACTGGAAGGAAGGCGACGATATCGTTGTCTCCATGTCCTATGAGAAGCTGCCGGAGATCGACCAGCCAGACCTGTCGCAGGTCACGCTGCAGAAACTGGTGGTGAAGGCCGACGATACCGCGATCGACGAGGCCCTGAACGGGCTCGCCGAGCAGGCCCGGAACTTCGAAGACCGCGCCGAGGGCGAAGCGGCGGAGAATGGCGACCAGGTCACAATTGATTTCGTGGGCCGGGTCGATGGCGAAGCCTTCGAAGGTGGCTCCGCGGAGGACTTCCCGCTGGAACTCGGATCGGGCCAGTTCATTCCGGGCTTCGAGGAGCAACTCGTTGGGGCAAAGGTCGGCGAGGAAAAGGTCGTCACCGTGACCTTCCCCGAGGAGTATGGTGCGAGCCATCTGGCCGGCAAGGAAGCCGAGTTCACCTGCACCATCAAGGCCGTCAAGTCGCCCGCCGCGCCGGAGCTGAACGACGACCTGGCCAAGCAGTTCGGTGCCGAGAGCCTTGACGCGCTGAAAGAGCAGATCAAGGAACGGCTTGAGGCCGAATATGCCGGTGCTGCTCGCGCGGTGATGAAGCGCGGCCTGCTGGACAAGCTCGACGACCTGGTGACCTTCGACCTGCCGCCGACCCTCGTCGAAGCGGAGGCCAGCCAGATCGCCCACCAGCTGTGGCACGAGGAAAATCCGGAGGTGCACGGCCATGACCATCCGGAAATCGAGACCACCGAGGAGCACACCAAGCTCGCCGAACGGCGCGTGAAACTTGGGCTCCTGTTGGCGGAACTCGGCACCAAGAACGAGATCAAGGTCTCCGACGCCGAGATGACCCAGGCGATCCTGAACCAGGCGCGGCAGTACCCGGGCAAGGAGCGGGAGTTCTTCGAGTTCGTGCAGCAGAACCAGCAGGTGCAGCAGCAGATCCGTGCGCCGCTCTTCGAAGACAAGGTCGTTGACTATGTCTTCGAACTGGCGACCATCGAAGAAGTCGAAGCCGATAAAGACGCCCTGAAGGAAGCCGTCGAGAAGCTCGACGAGGAGTGATCCTTCTCCACGTCCGTGAGACCAAGACATGCAAAGCCCGGCCGCTCTGGCCGGGTTTTCTTTTTGCGAGGTCTCTTTTCCGAGCACGATGACTGGAAGCGCGCCGTTCGGGCGCACTTCAAAACGGCCCGTTCCGGTACAATATCAAAGGGCAACGCGCGCGGTGTGCCTTCCGCGTTGCTGCAACCCATTCGCATAGGAACACCAATGGATCCGTATGAAGCTTTGGGGGTGAGCAAGACGGCGACGGCGGCGGAGATCAAGAAGGCCTACCGCAAGATCGTCAAGGAGAGCCATCCCGACATCAACCCCGGCGACAAGGCCGGCGAGGAGCGGTTCAAGGCCGCGGCGGCGGCCTACGACCTGCTGAAGGACCCCGAAAAGCGCGCCCGCTTCGACCGGGGCGAGATCGATGCGTCCGGTCAGGAGCGGCCGGAACAGCACTTCTATCGCCAATATGCCGGCGCACAGGACAACCCATACAGGGGCACCCAGGGTTTTGACGACTACGAGGACCTGTCCGATTTCTTTGCCAGCTTCACCCGAGGGGCTCGCGCCGAGCGGGGCGGGGCAGGGCACGATCATATGCATGGCGGCTTCCACGCCGATGGGGCGGATATGCGATACCGTTTGGAAGTCTCCTTCATGGATGCCGCTTTGGGCGGGTCGACCCGGATCACCTTGCCGGACGGCGCCTCGCTAGAGGTGCAGATCCCGCGCGGCATCGCGGACGGCCAGACGATCCGCCTGCGCGGCAAGGGGGGGGCGCCCATCGGCAAGGGGCGGCCGGGCGACGCGCTCATCACGGTGTCAGTGGCCCCGCACAAGCTCTTTCGCCGGGAGGGGGACAACATTCGCGTGACACTGCCCATCACGATCGACGAGGCGATACTGGGCGCCAAGGTGGAGGTTCCCACGATCAGCGGGCCGGTCAACGTGACGGTGCCGAAGGGCGCCAGTTCGGGCCAGGTGCTGCGCCTGCGGGGGCGCGGGGTGGCGCTAAGGGGAAAGGACGCGCGCGGCGACCAACTGGTGGAGCTGAAGATCGTCGCCCCGCCAAAGGTAGACGACGCTCTCGCCGATTTCATGGCGGACTGGCGCAAGAAGAATTCCTACGATCCGCGTAAGGGAATGACGGCATGATGATGGAATATACCGAAGAGCAGGTGCTGGCCGAAGTGCCGCAACTCGACCGGGCCATGCTGGTGCGGTTCGTCGCGGCGGAAGTCGTGATCCCGGTTCAGGCGCCGACCCGCGCCACCCCCATCTTCCGGGAAATCGACGTGGCGCGCTTGCGGCTGGCTTGCGAACTGGGTGACTGCCTGGAGCTGCAGGAGGACGCACTGGCCGTCGTCATGGGGCTGATCGACCAGGTCCACGCGCTGCGGGCCGATCTTCACGCGGTTTTGTCGCTGGTGGACGCAGGCCCGGATGCCCTCCGCCGTGAGGTTCAGTCGATCCTCTACCAACGGCATGGAGTGGCGGAGCCAGACGAACAATAAGAAAAGGCCACCGCCGGAGCTTGCCGGCGGTGGCCCAATGATGCGGGGTGAGAGGCGCCTTACTCGGCCTTCATCGCCTCGATCGAGATGGCGACTTGGACTTCATCGCTGACATACGGCGCGAACATCCCCATGTCGAAATCGGACCGCAGGACGGTGGTGGTGGCGTTGAAGCCGGCCCATTCCTTTTCCTCCATCGGGTGCATGCCCATCGTGTTCAGCTTGGCATCCAGAACGACTTCCTTGGTGACGCCGTTCATGGTCAGATCGCCGGTGATCTCCGCGGTATCTTCGCCGGTCACTTCGATGCTGGTGGAGACGAAGGTCACAGTGTCGTTCTCCTCGATCCCGAAAAAGTCCTCGGTCTCGAAGTGATCGTCACGCGCTTCCCAGCCGGTGAACATCGCCGACACGGGCAAAGAAACGGAGACCGAACTCGTCGCCGGATCGTCGGCATTGAAGTCGATCTCACCTTCGAAGCCGGAGAACATGCCAGTGGTGGTGGAGAATCCGAGGTGGTTGTAGGTGAACACCACCTGGCTGTGGCTGGGGTCCAGCACATATTTTTCGGCCGAAGCCGCAACGGTCATCGCAAGGGTGGTCGCCGCGGCCAGGGTGGCGATCTTGGTAAAGGGCGTCATCAGGTCGTCCTATTTTCTGTGAATGTCTTGACGCCCCAAGACATGGCAGCATTTTCGCTCAGGGAAATTCCGCACTGCCGCACAGGGTCGCTACACTCCGCGCGCAGCGCCTTCGGCCTTGCATCAAGCCCACAATTGGCGTACCAGCCCGCATCTCCGCGATACGAATGTGACCAGCGGCACCTCTCGTGGACGGGCCGCGGAGCCGGACGCCCGCCCTATGAAGGCCGCTATAGAAATGACAGGAGCACGCATGCCGCTTTACGAGCATGTCTTCATCGCGCGTCAGGATCTGTCCAACGCGCAGGCCGAGGGGCTGATCGAGCACTTCGGCACGGTTCTCGCCGATAACGGGGGCAAGGTCGTCGACCAGGAGTACTGGGGCGTCAAGACCATGGCCTACAAGATCAACAAGAACCGCAAGGGCCACTATTCCTTCCTTCGGACCGACGCTCCCGCGCCGGCCATTCAGGAGATGGAGCGCCTCATGCGTCTGCACGACGATGTCATGCGCGTTCTGACCATCAAGGTTGACGAGCATGCCGAAGGCCCGTCGATTCAGATGCAGAAGCGCGACGACCGCGACGACCGCCGTCGCGACCGCCGCTGAACCATCACCTGAGACAAGGAGCATAAACCATGGCCACGAAACCGTTTTTCCGCCGCCGCAAGGTCTGCCCGTTCTCCGGTGAGAACGCGCCCAAGATCGACTACAAGGACACCCGTCTGCTGCAACGCTACATCTCTGAGCGCGGCAAGATCGTGCCCTCCCGCATCACCGCCGTCTCGGCCAAGAAGCAGCGTGAGCTGGCCCGCGCGATCAAGCGCGCCCGCTTCCTCGCCCTGCTTCCCTACGCCGTGAAGTAAGGAGCCAGACCCATGGACGTTATCCTACTGGAACGCGTGGCCAAGCTTGGCCAGATGGGTGAGGTCGTCTCCGTCAAGGAGGGCTTTGCCCGCAACTTCCTGCTGCCCCAGGGCAAGGCCCTGCGTGCTTCGGAGGCCAACAAGGCCCGCTTCGAGGCCGAGAAGGCGCAGCTCGAAGCCCGCAACCTCGAGTCCAAGCAAGAGGCCGAGAAGCTCGCCCAGGATCTCGAAGGCAAGCAGTTCATCGTGATTCGCTCTGCGTCGGATTCCGGCGCGCTCTACGGCTCTGTCACGACCCGCGACGCCGCGGACGCTGCCACCGACGGTGGCTTCTCGTTGGACCGCAAGCAGGTCGCGCTTGCCAAGCCGATCAAGGAACTTGGCCTGCATGACGTGCACGTCATCCTCCACCCCGAAGTGGAAGTGACCATCGTCATGAACGTCGCCCGGTCCCAAGAAGAGGCCGAGCTGCAAGCTTCCGGCAAGTCCATCCAGGAACTTGCGCAGGAAGAGGAAGCCGCCGCGGAATTCGAGATCGCCGAGTTGTTCGACGACATCGGCTCTGCTGCCGTGGACGACGAAGACCTGCGTGGCGCGACCTCCGAGGAAGCTCCTCAGGAACCGATCGAGGACTGATCTTGACGGGAGACGGTCGCACCTAAGCGTGCGGCCACACCGCAGAGTTTTGAATGGCGCGTCGCTTCGGCGGCGCGCCATTTTTTTGGCATGACGGTCCGGCTGAGGGTCAAATCCGGGGCAGGGCGGTTGACCGGAAAGGTAATCGCAAAAGAAAGCGCCCCGTCCATCGAACGGGGCGCGTCTCTAACTTTGAAAGTGCGGCGATCAGGATTCGGCGCCGATCAACCCCATGCTTTCCAGCTTCAGCAGCACTTGCTGGGCACAATAATCCACGTCCACGGTCTCCGTGTCGAGGCTCAGCTCCGGGTTCTCGGGGACGTCGTAGGGGTCAGAGATACCGGTGAATTCCTTGATCTTGCCTTCGCGGGCGAGCTTGTAGAGGCCCTTGCGGTCCCGCCGTTCGCATTCCTCGATGGACGTGGCAACGTGCACTTCGACGAAGGCGCCGTACTGCTCGATCTCCTCACGCACCGCACGACGGGTGGTCGCATAGGGTGCGATGGGGGCGCAGATGGCGATACCGCCGTTCTTGGTAATCTCCGAGGCCACGTAGCCGATACGGCGAATGTTGAGGTCCCGGTGCTCCTTGGAGAAGCCCAGTTCGCTGGACAAGTTCTTCCGCACGATGTCGCCGTCGAGCAGGGTGGTCGGACGTCCGCCCATCTCCATCAGCTTGATCATCAGAGCGTTCGCGATGGTGGACTTGCCGGAGCCGGAGAAGCCGGTGAAGAACACCGTGAAGCCCTGCCTGGACCGCGGCGGCCGTGTGCGGCGCAGTTCCTTGACCACGTCGGGGAACGAGAACCACTCGGGAATCTCCAGCCCTTCGGCCAGGCGGCGGCGCAGCTCGGTGCCGGAGATGTTCAGGACGGTGACGCCCTCTTCGATCTCGTCAGCCGGCTCGTACTGGGCACGGTCCTGGACGTAGACCATGTGTTTGAACGGCACCATCTCGATGCCCATTTCCTCTTCGTACTGCTTGAAGAGCTCCTGCGCGTCGTAGGGGCCGTAGAAGTCCTCGCCCTTGCTGTTCTTGCCCGGGCCAGCGTGGTCGCGGCCGACGATGAAGTGGGTCACGCCGTGGTTCTTGCGGATCAGCCCGTGCCAAACCGCCTCGCGGGGGCCGGCCATGCGCATTGCGAGGTTCAACAGGCTCATCGTGGTGGTGGCGGCCGGGTATTGGTCCAGTACCGCCTCGTAGCAGCGCACGCGCGTGAAGTGGTCGATGTCGCCCGGCTTCGTCATGCCGACGATGGGGTGGATCAGCAGGTTCGCCTGGCTTTCCTTCGCAGCGCGGAAGGTCAGCTCCTGGTGGGCGCGGTGCAGGGGGTTGCGCGTCTGGAACGCGACGACCTTGCGCCAGCCGAGCTTGCGGAAGTAGGCGCGCAGTTCGTTGGGCGTGTCGCGGCGGGCGCGGAAATCATAGTGCATCGGCGCCTGGATGCCGGTGACGGGGCCACCGAGATAGACGGGACCCGCGTGGTGATGCAGGTAGTTCACCGCCGGGTGCGCAATGTCGTCGGCACCGAACACCGTTTCGGCCTCGCGCGATTTGTCCGGCGTCCAGCGGTCGGAGATGGACATGATCGCCAGGATCACGCCTTCCGGGTCGCGCAGGGCGATGTCCTGGTCGATCTCGATGCTATCGGCGAACTCCTGGCTCACGTCGAGGGTGATCGGGATCGGCCAGAGCGAACCGTCGGCGAGACGCATGTTCTCCACGACGCCGTTGTAGTCGTCCTCCGTCAGGAACCCCTTCAGGGGGCTGAAGCCGCCGTTCATCAGCAGTTCCAGATCGCAGAGCTGTCGGGGGGTGAGGTCCCAGCTCGGCAGGTCACCGGCTTCGACCTTCAATTTCTGGGCGCTGTCGTAGGAAACGTAAAGTTCCGGGATCGGAGCGTGCTGATTTATGGACATCTAAACTCTCGGCTATCGTTGATTCAATACGGACGTAAACCGGCCTCCCGTCCGGCCCGTGCTGCGCGCCTATAGGACCGGTTTGGAGGGGAGTTCAAGCCGTTCGCTGAGGACGCGCGGAGGTGCGGCGAAAAGGCCGCGCTTTTTCGCGTACCGAGGCCGCCGTTGTGTCCCGCTTCGGGACAGACATGGCCGAACCGCCTGCCTTGTTGACCCGTGCGAGTTCGTTCGAAGCGGCGCGTCCTCTCGCTGAACTTACAGAGACTGTCAGGCCTGCTCGTTCAACGGGGCGCCATAGCCCAGCGGTGCGGTCTCGTCCTTGCCCTCGTCGAGACCCTGCTCGGAGAGGAACCGCTCCGCTTCCAGCGCCGCCATGCACCCCATCCCGGCGCTCGTCACCGCCTGGCGATAGATATGGTCGGTCAAGTCGCCCGCCGCGAAAACGCCGGGGATCGAGGTCGCCGTGGAATCCGGGCGGGTGACCACGTAGCCGCCCATGTGCGTCTCCAACTGGTCCTTCACCAGTTCGGATGCCGGCGCATGGCCGATGGCGACGAAGAAGCCGTCGCAGGGAACGACGGTTTCGGCCCCGGTCTTCACGTTCGTCGTCCGCACCCCGGTCACGCCCGGCGGGGTGTCCGTGCCGAGGACCTCCTCGACGGTGTGATCCCACAAAACCTCGACCTTTGGATTCTTGAACAGCCGATGCTGAAGGATCTTTTCGGCGCGCAGCTCGTCGCGGCGGTGAACCAGCGTGACCTTGGAGGCGAAGTTGGTCAGGAACAGTGCCTCCTCGACCGCGGTGTTGCCGCCGCCGATTACCACCACCTCCTTACCGCGATAGAAAAATCCGTCGCAGGTGGCGCAGGCGGAGACGCCGAAGCCCTTGAATTTCTCCTCGGAGGGGAGCCCCAGCCACTTCGCCTGCGCGCCGGTCGCCAGGATCACCGCGTCCGCGGTATAGGTGGTGCCGCTGTCGCCCTGCGCCACGAACGGACGGGTTGAGAGGTCGACGGAGGTAATCACGTCGGAGACGATCTCCGTTCCGACGGCGCGCGCGTGCGCTTCCATGTTGACCATCAGGTCCGGCCCCTGGATCTCCTTCTCCCCGGGCCAGTTCTCGACTTCCGTCGTTATCGTGAGCTGCCCGCCCGGTTGAAGGCCCTGCACCAACAGTGGCTCCAACATCGCGCGGCTGGCATAGACACCGGCGGTATAGCCGGCCGGCCCGGAGCCGATGATGAGAACGCGGGTGTGGCGGTTGCTGGACATCTGGAGCCCCTTGTGAAACTGTGCGCTTCCACGCATTTTGCGCTCCGCCCGATATAGGGGTCTGTTTCGCGATCTGGAAGCCTTTCCTGCGCAGAGCTATGCGGTCAGCACAAACCCGACAAAAGTTGCGCAACTGTGAAACTTTGTTGCGCTCATTGCGGGGTCTCGCTAAGGTTTGCAAAATTCACTGGAGGGCTGAATGTCGGGTGGCAAACTTGACCCCATCGACCGTCATATCCTGTCCGAGTTGCAGGCCGACGGTCGGATGACCAATGTCGAACTTGCGCGGCGGGTCGGAATATCTGCGCCGCCGTGCCTCCGCCGGGTCCGCACGCTGGAGGAAGCCGGATACATTCGCGGCTATCACGCGGAGGTCGATCCTCGGAAATTGGGCTTTGAAGTGCAGGTGTTCGCTATGGTGGGCCTCAATAGCCAGGCGGAGTCGGACCTGTCCGCGTTTGAGCAGCAATGCCGGGAGTGGCCGCTGGTGCGTGAGTGCCACATGCTGAACGGCGAGATCGACTTCATCCTGAAATGCGTCGCGCCTGATCTATCGACCTTCCAGTCTTTTCTGACCGGCCAGCTTACGGCAGCTCCGAACGTGGCGAGCGTCAAGACGTCGCTCGTGATCCGGGACGCAAAGAACGAACCTGCGGTGCCCTTCGAGGTGCTCGAAGAGCGGCTGAGCCGTCTGGCGTGAGGCCTTCACCGCCGCGGTGCCGGCGAAACGGTCTCAGCTCTTTCGCAGGTAGGTGAAAACTGCCGACGCCGCCCAGCCCGCGGCGATGGCAATGGCCAGCGAGAGCAGCCCGTAGATCGCCGCCTGTTCCTGCGCCAGCGCATAGATCCAGCGCTCCAGCCCAACCTTTTGCACCCCCAGAAGATCGGTGAAGGATGCGAGGACCTCGCCGTCCCGCATCACGAATATCCGTGCGAAATAGTTGCCCTCCACGATGTTCGACGGAAGCTCGATGTCGGCCCGGAACAGCACGTCACCGATCATGGTCACGCCGCCTTCGTCCACAGTGTAGGTGCCGTCCTTCTCTCGGATCCGCACGAGCGCCTTGGTGAAGGGTTCGCCCGTGGGGGCATCGTCTGCGAGGCCGACGGCCCGGATCGCCCGCGGAATGGTGATCGAATAGCGTTCGTCCGCTTCTTCCGACAGGATGTGATGGAGGGTCGAGGTGCTGGAGACCTTGTAGAACGTTGGGGCGGCACTGATGGTCGCGGAGCGGGTGTTGACCCAGATACCGGCGACACGCTCCTTCTTCCGGACCAGCGTGCGCTCCACCGGGCCGGAGACCGTGACGATGATGTCGAACGGCTCCTGCGGTGCATCACGGTCTTCCCGCACGGCACCGAAGACAAGGATATGCGACCCGGCAAAGCTCGTTGTGATGGAAATGCGGCTCTGGCTCAGGTCCGCGACCACCTGTTGCGCCTGCGCGGCGCTGGCCATCCCAAGGACGAGCAGCAGGCAGGCGACCCAGCGTCTCATGCCGACACCGCGACGGAGTAGAGCTCGCTCGGCTCAAGCAAAAGGTCGAGCGCCAGCTTGCCGCAGACCAGTAGGACCAGCGCGGCGAGAAGGACGCGAAGCTGCTCCGCCTTCAGCCGCGTTCCCAACTGGCTGCCGATCTGTGCGCCGAACACGCCGCCGACCAGCAGGAGCAGCGCCAGCGGCAGGTCGACGGTATGGTTGGTGATGGCGTGCAGCATCGTTGTGAACGCCGCGACGAGAATGATCTGGAACAGCGAGGTGCCGACGACGACCTTTGTCGGCATACCCAGGATATAGATCATCGCCGGCACCATGATAAAGCCGCCGCCCACGCCCATGATCGCGGCCAGCACCCCCACCATCATGCCGACGAGGATGGGCGGGATCACGGAGATATAAAGGCCGGACGTGCGGAAGCGCATCTTGAACGGCCACGTATGCACCCAGTTGCGCTGCCGCCGGTGGAGCGGTCGTTGCGCCGCGCCCTGCTTGCGGGAGCGGCGCAGGGCGACGAGGGATTCGACGAACATCAGCCCGCCGACGATCCCCAGAAAGACCACGTAACTTAGCGTGATGAGAAGGTCGACCTGCCCGAGCGACTTCAGCAGGTTGAATAGCAAGATACCGAGGGCCGCCCCGATGACCCCGCCGACCTGCAAGACGACGCCCATCCGCAGGTCCACCGTCTTTCTGCGCAAGTGGGCGAGGACCCCGGAATAGGAGGACGCGACGATCTGGTTGGCGCCGGTGGCCACGGCCACTGCAGGCGGGATGCCGATGAAGAACAGGAGCGGCGTAAGGAGAAACCCGCCGCCGACGCCGAACAGGCCGGACAGGATGCCGACGATCCCGCCAAGGCCGAGCAGGTAAAAGGCGTTTACCGAAACCTCCGCGATCGGAAGGTAGATCTGCATCCTGCACTCCTGCTCCGGCGCCCTTGCACGCGCACCTCAGGCGCGAGTCTAGGACAAGGCGCGCGGGCGCGCTACGCCCGAGCGGTTGCCTGCCTTACCGTTCCTTGACGTAGGGCTCTCCACCGGCCCGAGGCGGGATCGCCTTGCCGACGAAGCCCGCGAGGATCACGACCGTCAGGATGTAGGGGAGGCTGTCCAGCAGTTGTACCGGCATCTTGAACGGGAAGATCGCAGCGACGACGTCCGTCCTCAGCGCCAGCGCCTGAAGCAGACCGAAGAGCAAGCAGGCGCCGAGCGCGTACCACGGCCGCCATTTGGCGAAGATCAGCGCCGCAAGAGCGATGTAGCCCCGTCCGGCCGTCATGTCTTTCACGAAGCCCGCCTGCAGGCCGGTGGCGAGATAGGCGCCCGCGATGCCACAGAGCAGCCCGGCGATAGCGACGGCGGCATACCGCAGTCCGATCACCGAGACGCCCGCGGTATCGACGGCCGCCGGGTTCTCGCCGACCGCGCGCAAGCGCAGGCCGAAGCGGGTTCGGAACAGCACCCACCACGACGCCGGCACCGCCAGCAAGGCGACGTAGACGAGGATCGAGTGGCCCGACAGCAGATCCGAATAGAGCGGCCCGAGGATCGGCACGTCTTTCAGCGCGTCGGCGAAGGGCAGGGTGAGGGGCTCGAACCGAGCCTTGCCAAGAAGCGATGGCGTGCGGCCGCCTTGCTGGAACCAGTTCTGCGCAATTAGCACCGTCATGCCCGAAGCGAGGAAATTGAGCGCCACGCCGGAGATGAGTTGATTGCCACGGAAGGTGATGGAGGCAACGCCGTGAATGGCCGCAAATACCATCGAGGCCGCGATGCCCGCCAGCAGCCCGAGCCAGACCGACCCGCTGTCATAGGCAACGGCGGCCGAGAAAAAGGCCGCGATCAGCATCTTGGCTTCCAGCCCGATGTCGAAGATGCCCGACCGCTCCGAGAAAAGTCCGGCGAGGCAAGCCAGCAGCAGCGGCGTGGCAAGGCGCAGCGTGGAGTCGAGGATCTGGATGAGGGTGGAGAAGTCCATGGCTCACTCTCCCGACTTGGCGCTGAGGCGACGGGCGAGGAAAATCCGCTCGATCGGCATTCGCACCATGTTGTCGAGTGCGCCGGTGAACAGGATCACCAACCCCTGGATCACCACGATGAGCTCCCGTGGGATCGACATCCAGAGCGCGAGCTCTGCGCCGCCTTGGTAGAGGAAACCGAACAGGATCGCCGCGAGGGCCACGCCGATGGGATGGTTGCGCCCCATGAGCGCCACCGCGATGCCGATGAAGCCCGCCCCTTCGACGGAGTTCAGCACAAGCCGCTCGGCCTCGCCCATCACATTGTTGATCGCCATCAGGCCGGACAGCCCGCCGGAAATCAGCATGGCGACGATGATGATCTTCGAGGGCGAGATGCCCGCGTAAACGGCGGCGGACTCGGATCTGCCGTAGGCGCGCAGTTCAAACCCGAAGCGCGTGCGCCAGATCAACAGCCAAACCAGAACGCAGGCAAGCAGGGCGATCAGGAAACTGATGTTTGCGGGGGCGGACTTGGAAAACGGAATGCCGAAGACGGCGAGAATGTCGTGCAAAGTCGGAAGGCTGGCCCCCGGCGGAAACTTCGCGGAGGCCGGGTCCATGGAGCCTTCCGGGCGCATCACGTTGACCAGCATGTAGTTCAAAACCGCGGCGCCGATGAAGTTGAACATGATCGTGGTGATGACGATGTGGCTCCCGCGTTTGGCCTGAAGCCAGGCGGGAATGAAGGCCCACGCCGCCCCGAAAAGCGCGCCGCCGATCATCGCGGCGGGCAGTGCCAACGTCCAGTGCGGCCACGGCAGGGCGAGGCAGACGAGCGCCACGCCAAGCCCACCGAGCGTTGCCTGACCCTCGGAGCCGATGTTGAACAGGCTGGCGTGGGAGGCGACGGCGAAGGCGAGGCCCGTAAAGATGAAGTTGGTGGCATAGAACAGCGTGTAGCCCCAGCCATAGGTCGAGCCGAAGGCACCAGAAACCATCAGCTTGACGGCTTCGACCGGGTCCTTGCCAATGCCGAGGATTACCAGAGCCGAAATCGCGAAGGCCAGCAGCAGGCTGATGATCGGCACCAGCAACACGTCGGCCCATTTGGGCATCACATCCATCACGCCGCTCCTTCGCCGTCAGTAACACCCGCCATCAGGAGGCCCAGTTCGCCCTCCGTCGTCTCGCCAGGCAGCCGTTCGCCCATGATCCGGCCGTCGAACATCACGGCGATGCGGTCGGAAAGACCCATGATCTCGTCCAGCTCCACCGAGACCAGCAGGATCGCCTTGCCGGCGTCGCGCAGTTGGATGAGGCTTTGGTGGATGAACTCGATCGCCCCGATGTCCACACCCCGCGTCGGCTGGCCCACCAGCAGCAGGTCCGGGTTCCGCTCGATCTCGCGGGCCAGAACGATCTTTTGCTGGTTGCCGCCGGAGAAGTTCTTTGCGGCGAGTTGCGGGTTTGGCGGGCGCACGTCGAAGCGTTCCATCTTGCCCTCGGTGTCCCGCCGGATGCCCGCGTTGTCCATCAGCCAGCCGGACTTGTAACTGTCGTCGTATTGGTATCCGAAAGCCACGTTTTCCCAGGCGGCGAAGTCCATGATAAGCCCCTCGCGCTGACGGTCCTCCGGCACATGGGAGATGCCCCGCTTACGCCGCGAGAGCCCGTCGGAATGCTTGCCGGTGAGGTCGATTGACTCGCCATTGAGTTCCACCCGGCCGGTGCCCGCCATCATGCCGCCCAGCACCTCCAGCAGTTCCGACTGGCCGTTGCCCGCCACGCCTGCGATACCCAGGATCTCACCTGCGCGCACCTCGAAGGACACACCCTTCAGGCGCTCCACACCGTCCTCATCGACGACCTTCAGATCTTCGACCTTCAGAATTGTCTTCCCGGGCGTCGCGGGCGTCTTGTCCACCCGGAGCAGAACCTTGCGGCCTACCATCAACTCCGCCAGCTCCTCCGGCGACGTTTCCGCCGTCTTCACCGTCGCCGTCATCTCCCCGCGCCGCATAACCGAGACCGTGTCGGTCACTTCCATGATCTCTCGCAGTTTGTGGGTGATGAGGATGATCGTCTTCCCCTCGTCCTTCAGGCCCCGAAGGATGCGGAACAGGTGGTCGGCTTCCGCCGGGGTCAGCACGCCGGTGGGCTCATCGAGGATCAGGATGTCGGCGTGGCGGTAGAGGGACTTCAGGATCTCCACCCGCTGCTGCATTCCGACGCCGATCTCCTCGATCAGGGCGTCGGGGTCGACGTTCATCTCGTATTCTTTGGCGATCTGGGTCAGGTGCTTGCGCGCCTTGGAAAGCGTCGGCCGGAGCAGCGCGCCGTCCTCGGCGCCCAGCACCACGTTTTCCAGCACCGAGAAATTTTCCACCAACTTGAAGTGCTGGAACACCATTCCGATGCCGGCCGCGATGGCCGCCTGGCTGTCAGGGATCTCGGTGGGCTTGCCGTCGATGAGGATCTCACCGGAGTCGGCCTTGTAGAAGCCGTAGAGGATGGACATCAGCGTCGACTTGCCGGCGCCGTTCTCACCGATGATGCCGTGGATCGTACCCTTGGCCACCTTCAACGAGATGTCCTTGTTCGCCTGAACCGGGCCAAACGCTTTCGAGATGCCGCGCAGTTCGATCGCCGGGGGAGCGTCCGGGCCCGCGTCGGGCGTTGGACCAGAGTTTTCTGCCAGGTCCTTCATCGACCACACCTCGCATTTTTCAACGGGCCGCGCGGCCTCGCGCTACGCGGCCCATTTTGTCACGTTCCAGACTGACGGGTATCAGAACTGCAGATAGGGACAGGCGTTGTCGTCGTAGTAGTCGTGAACCTCGAGTTCGCCGGCGGCGATCTTCTTGGCAGCCTCGTCGGCGGCGGCCTTCCAGTTGGCGTCAACTATGTCGCCGTTGTTTTCATCCATGGCGTAGCCGACACCCTCGTTGTCCAGCCCCATGACCATCACGCCCGTCTCGAAACCGGGACCGTCGTCGAAGGCTTTCTCCACCGCGTTGTCGACCCGTTTGACCATGGAAGTCAGCACCTTGCCCGGATGCAGGTGGTTCTGGTTGCTGTCCACACCAATGGAAAGCACACCGTCCGCGTCCGCCGCGGCCTGCAGAACGCCCACGCCGGTGCCGCCGGCCGCGGAATAGATGACATCAGCGCCTTGCGAGATCTGCGCCTTGGTCAACTCGGAGCCCTTCACCGGGTCGTTCCAGGCGGCGGGCGTGGTGCCGGTCATGTTGGACAGCACGGTTGCTTCCGGGTTCACATCCAGCACGCCTTGCGCGTAGCCGCAGGCGAATCTGCGGATCAACGGAATGTCCATCCCGCCGATGAAGCCGACGGTGCCGGATTTGGAAGCTTCCCCCGCCAGCGTGCCGACGAGGTAGGAGCCTTCATGCTCCGAGAAGATCACAGAGCGGATGTTCGGCCCTTCGACCACGGCGTCGATGATGGCGAAGGACGTGTCGGGATAATCCGGCGCGACCTCGGTCAACACATTGCCGAACGCGAAGCCCGTCATAACGATCGGGTTCGCGCCAGCCTCGGCCAGCCGGCGCAGCGCCTGCTCGCGCTGCGCTTCGGACTGCATCTCGATTTCCTTGAAGCTCTCGCCGGTCTTCTCGGCCCAGCGTTTGGCGCCGGTGTAGGCCGACTCGTTGAACGACTTGTCGAACTTGCCGCCGAGGTCGAAAATGACGGCGGGTTCGGCCGAGGCCGCTCCGGCGATCAGCGCAAGGCTTGCAGCCGCGCCGAGGATGCTCCGCATGAAAGTCATAGGGTGTCTCCCGGTTGGATATTATTCACGCGAAGGGCCGACTGGCCCGACGCGACAAACTTGAAGGATCTCTTTCGGATCACGCGACGATTAAGGCCGCAGCGAACGGAGGGGGTCAACCGGTTTTTCGGTTTACGCAAGGCGACCGGGGGCCGGAAACCTGCGTCAGGACAGCGCTTTGGCTAACAGGAGTGCGTCTATGCGGGCGCCGTGCGGGGTGCGGTAGTAACCCGGCCGGTGGCCGGTGCGCAGGAAGCCTGCGGCTGTGTAGAGCGCGATGGCCGGGGCGTTGGCGGCGCTGACTTCGAGCAGCGCCGAGGTTGCGCCACGGCTAGCGGCGGACGTCTCGAAGTCGGCGAGAAGTGCACGGCCGAGGCCGTGCCTGCGGGCCGGTGGGTCGACGGCGAGCGTGAGCAGTTCCGCCTCGTCCACGATAACCCTGCCGAGGGCGAAGCCGGCGTCGGTCGCGTTGAGAAAAACGCCGGTCATGGTGAGCAGGTTCCGAAACTCTGCGGCCGTCCAGGGACGAGGTGTCTCGAAACAGCGGACGTGAAGTGCGGCGAGTTCTTCGGGCGTCACTGCAGGATGGCAGGCGGCGGATCTGCCGGCGGAGCCGCGTCCGCGGGCCGGACATAGAGCGGGCAGGGTCGTTCACCGCGGGCGTGGCCTTCAGCGAGGCGGGAAGCCGCGATGCGCGCGATTTGAGGCGCGATCGGGGGGGCGTCTGCCGGTGCAGTGACACCGTGGTGCAGGCGGGCGATCTCCTCTGACGCCGCGCCGATCACGGTCAGACCGGCGAATCCTGGCTCCGGTGGTCCGCCCGGGTTGAAAAGCTGGGCCGGCCCATTCGGTCGGCCGTCGTGAAACGGTTGAACGTAGGTCATCCCGCGGGGGGCCGGGAGGCTGACGAGGGCACCGCCTTCGGGCGTTTCCGAGGCCATCACCTCGAACATCGACACCCCGACCGCCGGCACCCCGAGCGCCAGCGAAAGACCACGCGCGGCGGCGACGGAAATCCGGATGCCTGTGAAGTTGCCGGGCCCGATGCCGACACCAATCGCGTCGAGATGGCTCATTGCCAGACCGCTCTGGGCCAGCACCTCTTCCAAGAGCGGCATGAGCGCTTCGGCCTGCCCGCGTCCCATCTCCAGGGTCTTTTCGGCCCGAATTTCGCCCGCGCTCAGCAAAGCGGCCGCGCAATGCGCGGCCGATGTGTCGAACGCCAGGATCGTAGGGTCAGACCGCAACGGGGCGAACCTCTACCACCTCCGGGATATAGTGACGGAGCAGATTTTCGATGCCCATTTTGAGGGTGAGCGTCGAGGAAGGGCAGCCGGCGCAGGCGCCCTGCATGTGAAGGTAGACCACGCCCCTGTCGAAGCCGTGGAAGGTGATATCGCCGCCGTCCTGCGCCACCGCCGGGCGAACCCGCGTGTCGAGCAGTTCCTTGATCTGGGTGACGATCTCCGCGTCCTCTCCGTCGTGGAGCGCATGCCCGCCGGACGCCGCGCCGGACCCTTCCGCCATCACCGGCTTGCCGGACTGGAAGTGCTCCATGATCGCGCCGAGAATGGCGGGCTTCACATGCTCCCAATCGACCTCGTCGGATTTCGTGACGGTCACGAAGTCGGTGCCGAAGAACACGCCCGTCACACCGCCCACGTCGAAGATTCGCGCAGCTAGCGGCGAGCCGCTTGCGCCGTCGGCTGACGGAAAGTCTGCCGTTCCGGTCTCGAGAACGGTCTGCCCAGGCAGGAACTTGAGCGTTGCCGGGTTGGGGGTGGATTCGGTCTGGATAAACATGGGGCAAGCCTCTCTGAAAGAGTCAGTGGTATATGCGCCTTCGATGGCGGCAAGTCAATAACTTAGAATAATTGTAAACTAAGCCGTGTCAGGTCACGGCTTCGAGCTGATCCTTGGACAACCCGCCGGGTACGATGGTGATCGGGATGGGCAACGTTCCCGCGCTTCGTACCAGTTGGCTGACGAGCGGACCGGGCCCGCCCTTGCCAGTGCCCGCGCCAAGAACAAGCACACCGATTGCGGGGTCGTCCTTGATCTGAGCCAGCAGTTCGGGCACCGGGTCCCCCTCCCGGATGATGAGATGCGGGTCCACGCCCTGGCGGTCGCGCATCCACTTCGCAAAGACCTCGAAATGCGCCTCGATCCGCTCGCGCGCCTCCGCTCGCATGATGTCCGCCACACCGATCCAGTGCTGGAATTCATCCGGCGGAATCACCGACAGGATCTCCACGCCCCCTCCGGTATGTGCCGCCCGCATCGCCGCGAATCGCATCGCGTTCAGGCACTCACGGGTATCGTCGAGAACGACGAGAAACTTGCGCATCGGCTACTCCCTCCGGCAGGCGGATGTTGGACGAGGCATGTGCCGCATTCAATGGGCCTTTTCCAGCCGCGTTCCGCTATGCGCCAGATACCCCTTGCAAACCCGAATCGCCATGATGCATAAATCGTTAAATGTTTTATGACATTCGTGTCGGCCCCCATGATGTTCATTCCGCCGACCTAACTTTGACCGACCGCCGATTTGGCGTGTGTAGTAACGAGGACAATCATGATGACTGCGGAACGTATTGCGCCGCTCGCGTACCCCACCCTTAACAAACCTGTCGCTGCCGCCGTGGCATGCCTGCCGCTTTTGGCGACCATTCTGATCTTCGGGATGAAGGCGAGCAACGCCCAGAAGTACCTCTGGATCATTCGCGAAGACGGGCCTGTCGAATGGCTGACGGCCCTGGCCTACGTTGCGGCGTCTGTGATTGCCATTGTGGTCGCATTTCGCATCCGCCGTGAGAGCTGGGTGCTCTTCGCGCTCTATCTCGTATTCGCAGCCGGCCTGTTCGTGATCGCGGGCGAGGAGGCGAGCTGGGGGCAACGGATCTTCGATTATGGCACGCCCGAAGCCGTCGCACAGATAAACCAGAAGAACGAGTTCAACCTCCATAACATGAAGGGGTTCCCGCTCCACAGCGCCTTCATCTTCATCGGCCTTTACGGAGCCTTCGCGCGTTTGCTCCTCACGCCGCTGTTGCGGGACAGAGCGCCCAGGGTGCTCGAGCTGCTCACGGCGCCGACACTGTTGATGCTGTACTTCCTGCTGCCGGCGCTGCTCTACATCTACTACGAGCTGGTTCCCCATCTCTACGCCATCCCGCAAGGCATGAGCGTGGCGGAGTTCCTGAAGCCGCAGATGGTGTCGGGCAAGGAGCAGGAGCCGTTCGAGCTGCTGCTGGGAATGGGCTTCCTGTCCTTTACGCTCTACGTCCTGTGGGCGACGACGGCCGACCGCGTCAGCCGCCGGTATCGTTAAGCGGCTGAAAGCGCCCAGTCCCAATAGAGGTCACGGGCACGTCGGGCGACAGGGCCAACCTGGTAGGTGACGTCGTCAAACGCCGTGACTGGGGTGATCTTCGAAAGGTTGCCGGTGAGGAATACCTCGTCGGCAGCCTCGAAATCCTCAAAGGTCAAAACGGTCTCGATCACGTCGGCCCCATCCGCGCGCAAATTCGCGATGTGTCGGGCGCGGGTGATGCCCGAGAGGAACGTGCCGTTGGCGATCGGAGTGAAGACCGCGCCGTCCTTCACCATGAAAACATTCGCCGTCGCCGTTTCGGCGACATTGCCGAGCGCGTCGGCCACCAATGCGTTGCCGAAGCCCTTGGCCTGGGCCTCCGCCAACATGCGCGCGTTGTTGGGATAAAGGCAGCCCGCCTTGGCGTTGCAGACGCTCGATTCCATCACTGGGCGGCAGAAGCGCGTCCGGGTGAGGGTGGTGGCCTTGTGCGCGGGCGGCATGGGCATCTCTTCGAGGCAGACCGCGAAGCCGGTGGCCCCAGGCAGCGGCAGTACGCCGAGCTCGTTGCCTTCCAGCGCCCAATACATCGGGCGGATGTAGACTGCCGCGCCGGGTCCATAGGCCGCGAGGCCCTCATGGATGATCGCCATCATGTCCTCGACCGAAACCGTCGGCGTGATCATCAACGCTTCGGCGGAGCGGTTGACGCGGGCGCAGTGGGCATCGAGGTCCGGTGTGACGCCCTCGAACATGCGCGCACCGTCGAAAACCGAGCTGCCAAGCCATGTGGCGTGATCGGCCGCGCGCATGATCGGCACGTCCCCGTCGTGCCAGGTGCCTTCGAAATAGGTGCGGATGTTTGTGCCGACCGCCATGTGAATCTCCGTTAAAGCGCGGCGCAACTTAGGAGCGTTGCGGGGCAGGGTCCAGACGTCGGACGCCTGACGCGAAGTCCTGTCGTGGTCGCGCGCTTGCTCACGTGGCTTACGGAGCGCCGCAATGTCCATACCCGCGATCTTGTCGCCAATGACAACGGTCTGGCGGATGCGGGAACGTATGCCGGGGGGGGAGGTGGTACCGCCTCCCTGGCTTGAACAGGGGACCTCTGGATCCACAATCCAGCGCTCTAACCAACTGAGCTAAGGCGGCACAGGGCGGTCATTTAGCTTGGGATGCGGGTAAGCGCAAGCCCCCGGTCCATCTTGGGCGGACGTTTTCGACGCCTCCCGCCCGGGGCCTGCATGCTTGTCGTCCGGGCACGGGCGCGATAGAGGGAGCACCCAGCCGGGCGCGGCATGTGACTGCCGGACGGCCAGATATCGGGGAGCTTCCGCAATGGGCATCAACAAGGAAAGCGACGTCACTGCCAACCTGCAAATCGGTCCGACGTCGCTCGGCATGGTGCGGATCTATCTTGAGGGGGAGGGAATCGACCTCCCGCTCGATTTCGATCCCGAGGAGGCCGAGGAGATCGCCGAGGAACTTCGCGCCGCCGCCATGCGTGCGCGCGAGATGGGCAAGCGGAAGTAGGCTCAGCCGGGCGGCGTCTCGTCCGGCAGAAGGGCGCGGACTCCGGGGTCGCGGAACGCCTGTAGTCTGCGCGCCGCGTGGCGGGCGAATTTCTGCGTCATGACCTTGCGCCGCGCCCCCGCCAGCTTGCTCTCCGGCCCCATTCGAAGGATTTCGGCGTCGTAGGGGTCAGCCAGAATGAGGCCGGACTCCGCCGGCAGTAATTCGGTCGGGAAATCGGAATCGACGGCCCAGAAGAAACGGTCGCACCATTCCAGGTAGCCATGCCATTTCTGGTCGGTCATGAAATCGGCCCGGCTCGATTTGCATTCCACAATCCAGATCTCGCCCTTGGGCCCGAGCGCCATAACATCCACCCGCAATCCAGGGCGCGGCACCAGCTCCTCCACAGTGACGAAGCCGTGGCCCACAAGATGACGGCATACGCCCCGCGCCAAAAGCTGACCGGGCATGAGGAGGTCGAGCGGAGAGGTGGGTGGAGCCGACATGCGGTGAATGTGAACAATATGAGAACACTTTGCAAGGCCGACAAAGCGGCTCGCAATTTCTTTCGATCCCCCTTGCCGGGGGCAGGACCTTCTCCTACCTAGGGGTTTGGCGGATCTGTCCTTCCCGTGCCGGGGCTAAATTCCGGTGGCCTTAAGCAATTCCGAGGGAGTTGGCTCTGTCCGGATCCTGGTCCGGTTACCCGGCGCCCACCTGTATATACAGGTCCTCGGGAATGAAACACCCTCACGGTCGCGTACGGTCCCCGCCGCAATCCCACGTCCCCCGCTCAGCCGTTTCGGCGGCGGGGGAGTGGGCTGAGACTTTCAGGATTTTGAGACGCATCCTCCCCGCCAACCCGTTCTTGAAACGGCGGCATGTCCTTCAGCGCCGAACTTCAGGACGTGGAGCTGTCTCCGGATCGCACAGCGACGGGGCCGTCACGCGGCACCGTCGGGGTTGCGAATGTGATACGCTTGCCGCGTCCCGTATCGTCGTCGTTCTGACTCATCCGCATGATCGATATACCGAACTGCACCCCGGCAAAGACGATGCCGTTGAAGACCCAGAGCATGAGCAAGGCGATCCAGCCGCCCTGTGCGTGCGTGACGAGGTGCCAGAGGTTGGCGACGTTCAACCACAGGAGCAAGGTCACGAACGCCGCGGACAGCCCGAAACCGACGATGACCTGGCGGATATACAGGCGGACAAGTTCTGGCATTTGATGTTCCCCCAAACCTCGCTGTGAATGGATACGAGGGTAGCGCATCCGGGCTGCCTTTCCAATCGGTTTCATGAATGTGATGGCCGCTTCCCAGCCGAACGCCAGTGCGATTCCGGCCCCGCTCTTGCTCCATCGCGCGCCAGGCGGCATAGACGGATCAGGCCTGCGCACGAACTGGATGGAGGTCAGATGCCCGATTTCGGTGCCATCGTCATTGGAGGCGGCGTCGTTGGCCTTGCCTGTGCGTCTGCGCTCGGGGAAGCGGGCCGGCCTGCGCTCGTCCTCGAGCGGGAGCCGACGGTGGGTGCGGGGATCTCTTCGCGGAACAGCGAGGTTATCCATGCCGGGCTCTACTATCCGACCGGCAGCCTGAAGCACCGCCTCTGCGTGCGCGGGCGGCGGATGCTCTACGACACCTTGGAGTCGTGTGGCGTTCCTTACCGGAAGTGCGGAAAAATCGTTGTCGCGACGCAAACTACGGAAATCCCGGCGATCGAAGCGCTGGCCGCCCGGGCGCGGGAAAACGGCGTCGAGGGCATACGGATGCTGAGTGAGGGCGAGTTGCACCAACTCGAGCCCGAAGTCTCCGCTGTGGCGGCGATGCTCTCGCCGGAGACGGGGGTGTTCGACAGCCACGCCTTCATGCTGACGCTGGTCGCAAGGATCGAGGCCCAGGGCGGCCATGTTGCGTTGCGGACGCCGTTCATCCGCGCCGAGCCGGAGGGCGAGGGGTTTCGCGTCTGGACCGACGGAGACGATCCGACGGAGGTGACGGCCAGCGTCTTGGTGAACGCCGCCGGCCTTTCGGCCACAGAGGTTGCCACCCTCATCGGCGGGCGTGTGTCGGGTGAGGTCCCGGATTTGCGCTATGCCAAAGGCTGCTATTTCGGCCTGCAGGGGCGGGCGCCTTTCAAACGTTTGGTCTATCCCGCGCCGGTAGATGGCGGGCTCGGGGTCCATGCGACCATCGACATGGCCGGTCGTGTTCGGTTCGGGCCGGACGTGGAGTGGCTGGACAATCTGGCGGAGGCGGACCTTGACTACCGGGTGCCCCCTGCCCGTGGAATTGCGTTCTACGAGGCTGTCCGCCGTTACTGGCCGGCGCTGCCGGACGGCGCGTTGTACCCGGACTATTCCGGGATACGCCCGAAGCTGAGCACACCCGGCGCGACCGCTGCCGATTTCACCATCGAGACCGCCAGCACACATGGGGTGTCCGGCCTCGTGAACCTGTTCGGGATCGAGAGCCCGGGGCTTACCGCCTCCCTCGCCATCGCAGAGCATGTGGCCGACGTTATTTCTGACTGACGCGGACGGCGGAACTCAGATGCGAAGTCCTGGCTGACCTGTTCGGCCCGCCGACCCTACGTCATCGTTCGCGGCCTACCTAAGTTGAGTCGCGCATGGAACGTTACGGGGCGGTTCGTGGGAACAATCTGGCCGGGGAACGCACCGCATTAAGCTCCCGCCGAATTTCGTCCGTCAGGTCTGCCAAATACGATTCCACGGCGTCCTGCGTTGCACGCGAGACCGGGATAGGTTGCGTCCCGCCTCCGTAAGCACCAGCCGCCGGCGTCCGGCCTGAGATCCAGCAATGGAGACCGATCTTAGATGGAAGGATTTCGGACCCGAAGCCATGCCTTTCGACGTGAGCCTCATGATCTTCGGCGGGTTCAAGATCTTGTTGAAAGGCGAGTGACCTAAAGGCACGTCAGCTCCTCGGTAGGGCTCCCGCCCGTCGTTGCGGCATCTTCGATACCGCGCCTCCTGTTGGGCCATGCCGCGTGCATTCGCGCGCGGCGGTCGTACTAAGACGGTGACCAAATCAAAGGGACGTTGTCGGACGTCCGCGCGAAACGCCCATGCGAGAGAGCGACAATCAGCGTCCGCTCTACGACGACCCTGATTCCGCAATTCTGGCGGGGAAAACGGATCAAATACACTGGTAAGCGGCAGGTCTCCCGCGCAACCGCGCGCGAAGCGCGCCCGGCCCAACCCTGACTTCAAGCCCGAAAGGGCGCGGAACAGGGGCGGGAGCCCGCCGGAGCCGGGTCAGAACTTCTCCGGCTGCGCCTCCCGCGCCATGTGGTCCAGCACGGCGTTCACGAACTTGGGCTCACGACCTTCGGGGAAGAATGCCTTTGCGATGTCCACGAATTCCGTAATCACCACTTTCGGCGGGGTCTCCGCCGCGACCAGTTCGGCGCCGGCCGCCCGGAAAAGGGCACGCAGCGTCGGGTCGATCCGATCGATCGGCCATTTGGCGACGAGGGCGCGGTCCGTCATCTGGTCGATACGCGCCTGTTCGTTCACCGCCCGGTCCACCAGCGCACGGAATGTGGCCGGGTCGCCCTCGGCCATCTCGATACCCTCGTACTCGGCACCGAAGCGATAGTCCTCGAACTCCTTTTCCACCGCGTCGGTGGTCTGGCCGGAGATCTCCATCTGAAACAGCGCCTGCACCGCATAGAGCCGCGCGGCGGATCGTCTTTGCCGTCGGTCGCTCATGCGCGGGTTGGCCCCTCGGCCTCGCCTGCAAGCTGAATTTCATCCCGCAGAGGTTTGAAACCGATACGTTTTTCTTCAAGGCCGAACCGCCGGGAGAGGGCGATCAGGTGCATCGCCGCCGCTGCCGCGTGGCCACCCTTGTTCTGCCCTTGCGCTTCGGCGCGCACTTCCGCCTGGGCGCGGGTCTCGACCGTCAGGATGCCGTTTCCGATGCAGGCGCCGTCCAGGCCCAGAAGGGTCAAGGCGCGGGAGCTGTCGTTGCAGACGGTATCGTAGTGGGTGGTCTCCCCCCGGATGACACAGCCGAGCGCGACGAACCCGTCGAAGTTCGACTGCCTGTAGGCGATGCGGATCGCGATGGGCACCTCGAGGGCGCCGGGCACCTCGACCAGTTCCCAGGTTCCGCCGGCGGCCTCGATCTCCGCCTTCGCGCCCGCGATCAGTTCGTCGGCGATATCGCGGTAGTACGGGGCCACGACGATCAGCAGCTTCAGCGGCTTGTCGAACTCGGGACGTGGCAGGATATGGTGGGCTTCGGCCTCGGCCATGGGTTACTCCGTGATGCGGCGGGTGCCGGCGATGGAAAGCCCGTAGGCCTCCAGACCGACATAACGAGTCGCTGGCGAATCTGTGAGCAGGATCAGTTGGTGCAGGCCGAGGTTGGACAGCATCTGCGCGCCCAGTCCGGTCTGCTTGACGGTCCGTGGACCTTCGTCCTCTCCGTCCAGCATCAGTTTCCTGTCGGGATTGCGGAAGAGGCACACGACGCCGCGGCCTTCGCGGGCAATGATCTCCATCGCCCGGCCCAGCGTGTCGGGGCGCTTGACGCCGATGCCGAGCAGATCTTCCAGCGCATTGAGCGCGTGGGTGCGGACCATCACGGGTTCCGGGGTGGAGATGTCGCCTTTGACAAGCGCCACGTGCTCGGTGCCGTCCGTCACGTCGGCAAAGACCCGCATCGTCCATTCGCCGCCGAAGACGGAGGTGATCGGTCGGGTCTCGGTTTCGTGCACGAGGTTGTCGTGCCGCAAGCGATAGGCGATGAGGTCGCTGATGGTGCCGATCTTCAGCCCGTGCTTCTTCGCATATTCCACAAGTTCCGGCAGACGGGACATGGTGCCGTCCTCGTTCATGATCTCGCAGATCACGCTCGATGGATTCAGGCCAGCCAGGCGGGAGACGTCCACCGCCGCTTCGGTATGGCCGGCGCGCACCAGCACGCCCCCCTCGCGGGCGCGGAGCGGAAAGACGTGGCCGGGGGTCGCAATATCGGCGGGCGTCGACGCGCTGTCGATGGCGACTGCGATGGTGCGGGCACGGTCCGCGGCGGAGATGCCGGTGGTGACACCCTCACGGGCCTCGATCGAGATGGTAAACGCGGTCGTATGGCGCGAGGAATTGACCGTGGCCATCAGCGGTAGGCCGAGCGCGTCGATACGCGCCGCCGTCAGGCACAGACAGATCAGGCCGCGCCCATGGGTTGCCATGAAGTTGATGGCGTCGGGCGTGCACATCTGCGCCGGTATGATGAGGTCGCCTTCGTTCTCGCGATCCTCGTGATCGACGAGAATGAACATGCGGCCGTTGCGGGCGTCCTCGAGGATCTCCTCCACCGGGGAGATTGCGTGGCGGAATTCGGATTCGGTCGTGGCGGTCATGGCGGTCCTTCCTTGGGGGCGCACATAGGCGATGCTGGCGAGGAAGGCCAGAGGGAGCGCACCGCCGGCGGCCCGGATCGGCCGATCATGAGCGCCACCGCCGCACCTCCGGTATCAGGCCGTGCCGCCAGCGCGGGAGAAGAGCGCGGCGCAGGCGTCGAAGAAGCTGTCCCGCGTTGGCGGAAGCTCCATCATCAACTCGTGCGCGGCCTCCGGTATCACGGTCAGTTCCGCGCCCGGCCAGCGCGCCACCAGCCTGCGGATCGCGCGCGTTTCGACGATGCGTTCCTGCCCGCCCACCCAGGCAAGACAGGGCAGGCGGGGCGGGGTCAGGCGGCGCAGCTCCCGGGTCTCGCGGAGCGCTTCGTTCAGCCAGGTGATCGAGGGGCCGCCGAGGGCAAGCTCCGGATGCGCCGCGGCTTGACGCTTCATCCAGTCGAACATGCCCCGGTCCGTCGTGAGCGTGTTATCCTCGAAAGGGGCGTGCGCGATGTAGGTGACAGGCCGCGTTGATGGAACGTAGCGGGTGCCGAAGCCCGCAGCGTGGACGCCCGCTGCAATCGGGCCGATGAGCGGGCGGGCGGCGACGGGAACCTTGATCCCCCACATGGGTGCGGAAAACGCGACCGCGCTGATAGGCACCTTCCGGTGCAGGGCTCGCAGGCCAATTGCGCCCCCCATCGAATGCGCGATCAGGAAGATCGGGCCGGGCAGCCGCAGCCGGTCCACAAGGGACATGAGCGCGTCCACATCGTGCTGATACTCCGTGAAACGGGTGACGTGGCCCGTCGCGGGGTCGTCCAGCAACCGTTGCGACAGGCCCTGTCCGCGCCAGTCGATCGACACGCAGGCAAACCCGCGGTCCTGCAGTTCCGCCGCGGCGGGGCCGTATTTCTCGACGAATTCCGTCCGGCCGGGAAAGATCAGCGCCGTACCCCGACAGGACTTGGGCGGCGGCGCCAGATATGCAAGGCGCAGGCGAATGCCGTCTTCGGCCTCCACCACGAATGCCGCGGCGCCCTCGGGTGCCACGGTGATGTCATCATGGAACGGTGCGGGCTCCATTCCCAATGGGCGCGTCAGGAGAGTGCAGCGCCGAGCTGCATCGCCAGCCCCATGTCGCCCTCGACAGAGAGCTTGCCCGTCATGAACGCGACAGTGGGATTGGTTTCGCCGTCGAGGATCGACCGGAAGGTATCGGCATCGGCCTTCAGAGTGACGTCGGCGTCGGCATCGCCCTTGCGAACGCCGGCCTCGTCGATGATCAGGCTGCCTTCGTCCTCGATGACGAATTTGGCAGTGCCGTTTACCGGGCCGTTCAGCCGTGCGCTCAGGGCGGCCACGGCCTTGTCGATCATTTCACTCACGCGAGTACCTCCGGGGGTTGTGATCGCGGAACCGATTGGCATTTGCCGCGATGGCGTTAGACTTGCCCCTGTTATGGGTCGCATCATCGCATCTCTCAACCGCTTCCTGCTCGCATCTGCCGCGACGGTTCTTCTTTGCCTGCCCGCGGCGGCGCAAGGGGCGGACAGCGCGGAGATTGAACGCCTTCTCGGCGAATTGGCCAAGCCGGACCAGCCCGGCTGGCAACAGATCGAGAACAGTATCGTCCGGGAGTGGTCGAAATCCGGCTCTCCGGCCATGGACCTTCTGCTCCACCGGGGAGAAAAGGCGCTGGAGGAAAACGATATCGACACGGCCATCGGGCATTTCACGGCGCTGACGGATCATGCGCCGGATTTTGCCGAAGGGTGGAACGCCCGGGCCACGGCCTTTTTCATGGCCGACGAATACGGCCTGTCGCTGGCCGACATCGAGCGGGCGCTCGCGCTGAACCCGAAGCATTTCGGGGCCTTGTCGGGGCTGGCGATCATTCTCGAAGAACTGGGATACGACCGCGAGGCGCTGGAGGCCTTCCGGGCGGTGGAGGCTATACATCCCCACCGGCCGAACGTAAAAGATGCGATAGAACGGCTGGAGAAAGAGGTCGAGGGCGAGCGCATCTGAGCTTGCCCGGACCCAGAGGACACACTGTGATGCGGCGGAATCCCGAGGCCCTCCGAAGGGCGGATGGCGGCTCGGAAGCCGTAGCCGCGCGCAAGCCGGAGAAGATGAAGCGCGCGCTCCGCTGGAAAGGGGCCGCATGATGGCCCGTGCAGCGCACGTGACGGCCGTTCTCGGTCCCACCAACACCGGCAAGACCCATTACGCGATCGAGAGGATGCTGGCCTATCGGACGGGCGTGATCGGCCTTCCGCTGCGTCTGCTGGCGCGGGAGGTCTACGATCGCATCGTCTCCCTGCGTGGCCCCTCTGTGGTGGCTCTCGTGACCGGCGAGGAGCGAATCGTTCCAGAGCGGACGCAGTATTGGGTCTGCACCGTCGAAGCGATGCCCGCCGAGATCGGAGCGGATTTTCTCGCGGTGGATGAAATCCAGCTCTGCGCGGACTTGGAACGGGGACATGTGTTCACCGACCGCCTCCTGCACGCGCGCGGCCTGCACGAGACGATGTTTCTTGGGGCGGACACCATGCGTGGGGCCATCGCAGCGCTGGTTCCGGGGGTGCAGATTCTGCGCCGGGAGCGATTCTCGGAGCTGACTTACGCCGGGTCCCGCCGGATCAGCCGGATGCCGCCGCGCTCCGCCATCGTCGGGTTCTCCGTGGAGAACGTCTATGCCATTGCCGAACTGCTGCGGCGCCAGAAGGGCGGGGCGGCGGTGGTCATGGGAGCACTCTCCCCCCGGACACGCAACGCGCAGGTGGAACTCTATCAGTCCGGCGAGGTCGATTACCTCGTGGCGACCGACGCCATCGGAATGGGTCTCAACCTGGATATCACCCACGTGGCCTTCTCCGGCCTGCGCAAGTTCGACGGGCGGCGGATGCGAGACCTTTCGGTGCCGGAACTCGCGCAAATTGCCGGGCGGGCAGGGCGTTACAAGACTCATGGCAGCTTCGGCGTGACCGGCGAGGCCCATCCTCTCGACGAGGAAGTCGTCGAGGCGATTCAGGACCACCGCTTCGCGCCGGTGCGCAAGCTGCAGTGGCGCAACGCGGACTTGTCCTTTGGCTCGGTCGACCGTCTGATCGGCTCGCTGGAGGCGCGGACGGACGACGAATGGCTCACCCGAACGCGGGAGGCCGACGACCTGATGGCGCTGAAGTCGCTCGCGGCCGACACGGAGGTCACCGGCCGTATCCGTGGCGGCCGTGACGTTCGGCTCCTGTGGGACGTCTGCCGCATTCCCGATTTTCGCGGCATCAGCCATGCCGAGCACGCCACCCTTCTGGGCCAGATCTTCAGCTTTCTTCATGACGTCGGGCGGGTGCCGAACGACTGGATGGCCCGCCAGGTGAAGCGAATCGACCGAAGTGACGGCGATATCGACACATTGTCGAAAAGATTGGCGTATATCCGCACGTGGACGTACGTCGCGCAGCGATCCGGGTGGCTCGACGACGAAATCCATTGGCGCGGCGAAACCCGCGCGGTAGAAGACCGCCTGTCGGATGCCCTTCACGGGGCGCTGACGCAGCGATTTGTAGACCGCCGCACGTCCGTTCTGTTGCGGCGGTTGAAGCAGAAGGAGGGCCTGGTGGCCGAGGTGAACGACAGCGGCGAGGTGACGGTCGCGGAACAGCATGTGGGCCGGATGGAGGGTTTCCGCTTCCGTCAGGACAAGTCCGCCACGCCGGAAGAAGCCAAGATGCTGCGCCAGGCGGCAATGACCGCGCTCCGACCGGAGTTCCACCTGCGGGCGGACCGGTTCTACAACGCGCCCGATACCGAGATCGACTTCACCGAGCAGGGCGGCCTGATGTGGGGCGAACATGCGGTGGGCAAGCTGGTGAAAGGCGCGGAGGCGCTCAAGCCGTCCGTGGAGGCCTTCGTCGAGGAGGATGCCGGACGGGAGATCTCCGAGAAGGTCACCCGGCGGCTCCAGCATTTCATTGATCGCAAGGTTGCCACGCTCTTTGAGCCGCTTCTGGCGATGAGCCGGGACGAGGCGCTGACGGGCTTGCCGCGTGGGTTCGCCTTCCAGCTCATGGAATCCTTCGGGGTGCTGCCGCGCGACGGGGTAGCGGCCGACGTGAAGGCGCTGGATCAGGATGCGCGCGGCCAGCTGCGCCGGCACGGCGTGCGGTTCGGCCAGTACACGGTTTTCCTGCCGCTGCTGCTGAAACCCGCGCCGACCCGCCTTCGACTGGTGCTCTGGTCGCTCTGGAATAACCTCGACATCTTCCCGGAGGCACCGCCGCCGGGGCTGGTGACGGTCCCGGTGCCGGAAGGTACGCCGCAGGAACATGCCGCGATGTCGGGCTACCGGATCGCCGGCACGCGGGCGATTCGCATCGACATGCTGGAGCGCCTCGCGGACATGCTGCGGGCGGAGAACAGCCGCGCCGGTTTCGAGGCGACGCCCGACATGCTCTCCATCACCGGCATGACGCTGGAGCAGTTCGCCGACCTGATGCAAGGGCTCGGCTACCACGCCGAAAAGGGCGAGCGGGCGAAGGTGAAGCCGCCGCGCACCGACGACACGCCGCCGGAAGCGGCCGTGGCCGCTGACGCCGTCGAGGAGGGGGCATCCGCCCCTGACGAGACGGCCGCCCCCGAAGGCACCGAGGCGCCCGAACCTGATGTAACTGAGACGGTCGATGAGGCCGCGGCCGACGCCGCCGAAGCCCCCACGCCTAATCCCGGTGAAGAGGATGCGATTCCGGACGCCGCCGAGACGCCAGAAGGCGCAGGGCCTCAGGAGGCTGCCACCGACGCGGAGGAGACTCCCGCCGAGTATGTCACCGCTGCCGCGGAGACTCCCGAGGGAGACGCGGTGGAAGAGCAAAGCGACTCGTCCGAGCCAGAGGTCGAATCGTTCTACACCTTCACCTGGGCTCCCCGCCGCCAGGCCGGCGGTCGTCCACGTCGGGACGCTGGCAGAGCGCAGAATGGGGAGCGCGGCGAACGGCCGGGCAAGCCAAAGGGCAAGGGTCCGAAGGGTAAGGGCGGAAAACGTCCGCCGCGCCATGATGGCAAGGGCGGTGGCAAGCCGGACGGTGCGCGGGTGTACCAGGCCCGCCCGCCGAAGAAGGAGAAGCCCATCGATCCCGACAACCCCTTCGCCGCTGCGCTTATGGGCCTGACGGAGAAGAAGTGACCGGGCGAGCCGCGCATGGCTGATGCCGCTGCGTCCCTGCGTATCGACAAGTGGCTGTGGCAGGCGCGGTTCTTCAAGACCCGCAGCCTCGCGGCCCGCCAGGTCGCCGAGGGGAAGGTGCGCGTCAATTCGGTGCGCATCTCCAAGCCTGCACGCGCCATCGTACCCGGGGACGTGCTGACCTTTCCCCAAGGTCGTGCAATCCGGGTGGTGCGGATCGTGGCGCTCGGAGAGCGACGCGGGCCCGCGCCCGAAGCACAGTCGCTCTACGAAGACCTTTCACCCCCTGAAACCCAGCCTGCGCAAAGCCCGCTCGCACGGGGTGGTCCGCGGCCAACCAAAAAAGAACGCCGCCAACTTGCCAATTCCCGCCCGGGGCCGCTTGAATAGGCCGCTTCGAGCGGATAGGTCACTCCCAACTCGATCCGGAGCGTACCAATGACTTATGTCGTCACGGAAAACTGCATCGCCTGCAAATACACCGACTGCGTCGAGGTGTGTCCTGTGGACTGCTTCTACGAGGGCGAGAACTTCCTGGTGATCCATCCGGATGAGTGCATCGACTGCGGCGTGTGCGAACCCGAGTGCCCCGCAGACGCCATCCGCCCCGACACCGAACCCGAAATGGAGAAGTGGGTGGAGTTCAATCGCAAGTATTCCGAACTCTGGCCCGTGATCGTGACCAAGAAGGACCCACTGCCGGGCGCGGAAGAGATGGACGGCAAACCCGGCAAGATGGACCTCTTCTCCGAATCGCCGGGTGAGGGCGGCTGACACCCTGGTGGCGCCGTCGAATGGATGTCGGCCCCCCAGATAGCATAACTTTTCCGCAGGTTTCCGCCGATTGACGTCGGGGAATCTTCACGTTTCCTGCTGCGCTGCGGCGGGGAACGTTGAAATTCTGTATCGATTTGCTATATTGATCGAACGATGATGATTGACGCCTGAAGCCCGCCATCGGGACTTGATCGCCGCGATGGCGAACCGATAGCGCCCTGTAGCAAACCACGCTGGAAAACCTCCTTTCCAGCGCTGTTTTTTGTGGCCTCCGGCGTCTCTTTCGAGGGGTTCATATGACTAAAACAAAAAAATCCGAGTTCCGCCCGAACGATTATGTTGTGTACCCGGCGCATGGCGTCGGGCAAATTATTTCGATCGAAGAGCAAGAGATTGCCGGACTTTCGTTGGAACTCTTTGTCATCTCCTTCGAGAAGGACAAGATGACCCTGCGCGTGCCGACCCACAAGGCCAGCGAAGTCGGGATGCGCAGCCTGAGTTCGCCCGATGTGGTGTCCAAGGCGATGACCACGCTGAAAGGCAAGGCCAAGGTCAAGCGCGCGATGTGGTCTCGCCGGGCTCAGGAATACGAGCAGAAGATCAATTCCGGCGATCTGATCGCCATCGCCGAAGTCGTCCGCGACCTACATCGCACCGACGACCAGCGCGAGCAGTCCTATTCGGAACGCCAGCTGTACGAGGCGGCGCTTGAGCGACTGACCCGCGAAGTCGCGGCTGTTTCCGGCGTAGGCGAAACCGACGCGCAGAAAAAGGTGGATGCCGTCCTCGTCGGCCGCGCGGCCTGAGGGTTTCATCATCGTGAGGTATTCCGAGGGGGCCAGACAACGGCCCCCTTTTTTTCATTCGGTTTATCACCGTCCGTGAGCATGAGATCCGTTCAAGCCCTCAGCGACGCAACCGCTCCGAAGACTGCTATTGAGTCAAGGTAGCGGCGGTCGCGAGTGCGGCGATTTCGGAGACCTGCTGCGTGGCCCCGAGGATGTCGCCCGTCTGCCCGCCGATCTTAGCGCGCGCAATCGCCCCCAAGCCGAGGGCTGCCAGAGTCGCCGACGCTATCAGGGCGAAAGTCATGCCTCCTGTCGTGAGCATTGAGAGTGCCGATGCCACCACTGCCGCGACGAGAAAAGACCTTGGGCCGGGACGTCCGATGGACTTCGACAGTCCGTCGGCTCGGGCATTCGGCAGAATGGTCATGGTCCCGATCATGGTAGCGCGGCTGATGAGCGCCACGGCAATCAACGTGGGCAGCATTGCGGAGCCGAGCGCAGACAGCGCGCTCCACCGCAGGCCGACAGACAGGATCAGCGCCATGACGCCATAGCTGCCGATTCGGCTGTCCTTCATGATTTCGAGCCGGCGCTCCCGCGACCACCCCCCCCAGAGGCCGTCCGCTGTGTCCGCCAGGCCGTCCTCATGCATAGCCCCCGTCAGCACGACCTGCACCACGATTACGAGACCCGCCGTGGTGGCCGCAGGAAGGCCGAGGTGCATTCCGACCCACGCGAGTATCCCAGCGGCTGCTGCCACCGGGACGCCTGCGAGAGGGTAGGCCCAGGCCGCCCCCGCGCCGCGTGTCGCGGCGTAATCCGGTGGCACCGGGATCGGCAAGCGCGTCAGCAACGCAGTCGCTAGGGCGATGTCGAGAAGCGGGGTGGGGCGTGATGTCATCTTCGGCTCGCAAGCTCTTGTAGGCGCGGGCATATGCGCGCAGAAGCGGGGAAACAAGTCTGAGGCGAAAGATGACATCCACACCTCCCTTTTCCGATATCCAAGGTATCCGTGAAGCGCTGACCGATCTGCCGCAGCCGGACTCGGCGGCGGTCGAGGGCGCACAGGCCCGCAACGCAGCCCTTACAAAGCCGCCCGGGGCTCTGTCGCGGCTGGAAGATCTGGCAATCTGGTACGCCGGCTGGCGGGGAGACGCACGGCCCGAGATGGCGGAGCCTCAGGTGATCGTGTTCGCCGGAAACCACGGGGTTGCGGCACGTGGGGTCTCGGCGTTTCCACCGGAGGTGACGGTCCAGATGGTGGCCAACTTCCGCGCCGGTGGCGCTGCGATCAACCAATTGGCGGACACCTTCGGCGCGTCGATGGACGTTGTTGAGCTGGATCTGGACCGGCCAACGGGAGATTTCACCGAAGGCCCCGCGATGGACGAAGAGGAGTTCGTGGCCGCGATGGCTGCCGGATGGCAGGCCGTGAACCCAGCGGCTGGCGTCTTGGTGACGGGCGAAATGGGGATCGGCAATACGACGACTGCGGCTGCGGTGGCCGCCGCGCTCTATGGCGGCGGTGCGGAGATCTGGGTGGGCCGCGGCACCGGTGTAACCGATGAGGCGCTGTCCCGCAAACGTGCCGTCGTCGACGCCGGTCTGGCGCTGCACAGCGATGCGCTCGACGACCCGCTGGATGTGCTGCGCTGCCTCGGAGGACGCGAGCTGGCCGCGATGGCAGGCGCGATCCTGGCCGCGCGTCACCACCGCGTTCCGGTGATCCTTGACGGCTTCATCTGCTGCGCCTCCGCGGCGGTGCTGGAAGCGGCAGCACCCGGTACGTTGGATCACGCGGTCGCCGGCCACGTTTCTGCCGAAGGAGCGCATGCGGCACTTCTTTCGCGGCTCAACAAGGTGCCGTTGCTCAGCCTCGGTTTGCGCCTGGGTGAAGGCACCGGCGCAGCCCTCGCGATCGGGGTGTTGAAAGGGGCGATCGCTTGCCATTCCGGCATGGCCACCTTTGGCGAGGCTGGCGTGTCCGAAGCCTGACCTCAGGCCTTCTTGTGTCTGAAAATATCCCCGCCGGAGGCACGTTTTTTCGGCTGAAAAATCGCCCGCGCGCGGAACGCGCGCGGCCCGGCCCAACCGGCGAGGGTGCATCTGCAGATGCATCCGCGACGGGCGGGAGCGCCTTGCCGCTTCAATCCACAGTCTTGGGCTTCGTGGAGGGCGTGTCGGTCGTACGATTCTCTTCGTCCTGCGCCTCCAGAGCGGTAACGAAGGCCGTCTCCAGCACGCGATTGAGTTCCCGGGCTCGCGCGAGATAGTCGGGATTGTCCCGTAGCGGCTTCGCCGGATCCCAGAGGGGCGCCAGTTCGCGCAGGGTCATCCGGTCGTGCTTGTAGAAAGCCCGTTCGATCTCGGCAGCCTCGAACTCTGAGAAGTCCATGTTCTCCAGCACATACCGCGCCGCCCGAAGCGAGCTGTCGAACATCTCCCGCACGATGTCGTCGGCCCCCGCTTGGTAAAGCTCGTAGACATGAACCCGATCCTGCGCCCGGGCGACGATGTGAATGTCGGGACGTTGCGACCGCGCGTACTTCACCAACCGCGTTGTTGCGTGTCTATCATCGAGGGCCGCCACCAGCACGCGGGCGGTCTTTAGGCCCGCGGCGTGGAGGAGCACCGGCCGGGTGGGGTCTCCGTAAAACGCCTTGAACCCGAACTTCCGCATCAATTCGATTGCGGCGAGGTCGTGATCAAGCACGGTGCATTTCAGCCCGCCCATCTGCACCATCCGGTTCACAACCTGACCGAACCGCCCCGTGCCGGCAATGATGATCGCGGCCTGCTCATCGATCTCGTCGTGCTTGCGGTGCACATCCGTCGCGGCTGTGTGATCGCCGAGGCGGTGCGCGATCCAGTCGTAGAGAATGAAGAGCAACGGCGTGAGCAGCATCGATAGCGCCACGACCAGCAGCAGTTTCTGCGCCAGCCGGTCGGGAAGGACGTCCTCCTGCAGGCAGAAGGAAATCAGCACGAACCCGAATTCTCCGGCCTGCGCCAGTCCCAGGGTAAAGAGCCAGCGATCCCGCCCACGCAAAGCAAAAAGCCTCGCGAGCACGAGCAGGATGGCGCCCTTGGTCACAACAAGCAGCAGCGTCAGCCCGAGGACCGTGCCGACGTTTTCAATCATCACGTTGAAATCGATCCCCGCCCCGACAGACATGAAGAAGACGCCGAGCAGCAGGCCCTTGAACGGTTCGATATTCGCTTCCAGTTCATGCCGAAACTCACTGGAGGCGAGCACCACGCCACCCAGAAACGCGCCAAGCGCGGGCGACAGGCCGATCAGCGCCATCAGGAAGGCCAGCCCGAAGACGATCAGCAGTGCCGTCGCGGTGTGGATCTCCCGCAGCCGCGCCATGTGAACGAAGCGAAAGAGCGGAGAGGAGAGATATGTGCCGCCCACGATCACCGCCGCGATCACGGCAACGATGACGAGGGTCGCCTGCCAGCCAGCGAGCCCCTCGATCAGGGACAGGTGGATCTCCTCCGCCGCTGCGGCGGCCTCCGCATGGGCACCGGTGCGTTGGATTGCGCCGGTGGCGTCCAGGTGCGGGGTTGGCGCCATCGCGAGTAGCGGCATCAGCGCCAGCATCGGAATTACCGCGATATCCTGGGTCAGAAGCACCGAGAACGTGGCTTTTCCACCATGGGACTTCATCAACCCCTTTTCTGACAGTGTCTGCAGGACGATCGCCGTCGACGACAGGGCCAGGATGAGGCCAATGGCGAGCGACATGTAAAACGTCTCGCCCATGAGCATGGAAAGGACCGCGATGGCCATGGTCGTCAGGCCGATCTGCATTCCGCCCATACCGATCAGCTTGTCCCGCATCTCCCAGAGGATACGCGGCTCCAGTTCCAGACCGATCAGAAACAGCATCATGACCACGCCGAATTCGGCATAGTGGCGCAGGGTTTCGGCATCGACACCGAGCAGGTGGAGGGCGGGACCGATCGCGATGCCGGCAAGCAGATAGCCCAAAACCGAGCCAAGTCCGAGGCGGGCGGCAAGCGGAACGCCGATGACGGCGGCTCCCAGAAGGATCGTCGCCTCGTCGAAGAAGCCTTCCATCGTCCGTCCTCTCTGCTCGAAACCGGCGGCCAGCCGCTTTTGGGCTGGACCTTCCGGCGCTCATCCATCTCCAGACCTATCCCGGGACGCGCACGGGTGTCCACGCACGCCAGGCGCTTGGCGAGGCGGCAAGGCGTTTGCGGGGCGCCAAGCCGCTCGCCGCCGCTAGCCTTTCGGCATCTTTAGGGTCACGGACCGGCCGCCCTTGGAATACTGAAGTTCGTTATTTCCGATGGCAGCGACGCGTCCGCCATCCAGCCGGTCGCCCACCTGGACCTTCAGGTATTTGCCCGAGGGCAACCGGACCAAGGCGCGGCGCTGGTTCGACGAGCCATAGACGCCGATCAGCGACACCTTGTTGAGCGCAATCGCCCGCTCCAGCGTGGCGCGTCGGGCGACGGCGGCAGGCGTTGTGCCCGTGGGACGGGCGGCATACCGGCTTGGCACGGCCGGGCCGACTTTGGAACTGGTTTCAGCGGCTGCTGAAGCAGCGGCGGCGTCGGCGGCAGCTTGGCGTGCACGGGCCTGGGCTTCCGCTTCTGCGCGTGCCTGGGCTTCGGCCCTGGCGCGAACCTCGGCCTCCACCTGAGCAACCTGCGCGGCCGCCAAAATGCGCTGCCGGTCCGCTTCCTCGTTGCGCTTCGCTCGGTCGGCGATCTGCGAGATGTTGGCCGGTCGCAGGCGCGGCATGGGCGAGGCCGGGATCGCACGTCGGGTGGCTGTCTCCAGATCGATCGCAAGCGCCGCTTCCTGCAGCGTTTGCGGTGCGCCCGACGCCGCGCTCTCCGTCCCCGGCTGCTGTGCGTCCTCCGTCTGTTCATCGGCCATGCGCTGCGAGGCGGTCAGTTCTGCCGCGAGTTCCTGCGCTGATTGCGGCCGCCGGAGGGGGCGCATGCCGGCCAGTTCGGTGCGGGTGCGGCCGCCGAGAGTGGCCCGTTCGGTCGTCTCCACCAGGTCGCCGGGACGCCGTTTCGGTTGGAAACCGGCCAACGCACGGTCGGGTGAGAGGGCGGCCAGCGTCTCCTCGGACGGCTCGGCCCGACGCGGCGGGATGATGAAGGGGCTGCCGGCGTGGATCATGATGCCGCCGGGCGATAGCACACCCTCCTTGGTCGGCACGACGAGACCGTCCGCGCCGATCTCGGCCTTCGAATCCGGGTGGCGCGGCGTGGTCGGCGGCCGCGGGCGGCGGTCGAGTTCGGCCAGGCTGTCGGGCAGGGCGTAGGCGTCCTGATTCACGACCTCCGGGTCGATCGCAGCGATTTCGAGTTCGTCGATCGTGTCGTTTTCAGGCAGGTACCCGGTATCTGGTGCGCGTTGCCAAATGCCCGTGGCGTCATAGGCCGCGCGCGCTTCCGAGGGATCGAGCGGACCGGTTTGTTGAGCCTGCGGGTCCGCCACGGCGGAGGCGGCGACGGACGGATCCGGCGCGACATCGGCGGTCGCATTGCCCTCCGGCGGACGTCCGGCGTCGAGCGGCACCTCCTCCGGCGCATCTGCCATCAGCTCTGGCGGCGCGGTATCGTTTAGCGATGGCTCATTCGCCGGCAGGCTGGCTGTCTCGGAGTCCAGTTCGGGCTGGCGTGGGGCCGTTCCGGCGCTTTCGGTCGCCTCGGGCGGTTGAGCCACAGCGGTGGGCGCCTCTGACGTGCTCTCCGCGGGCGGCGGGGAAATCTGTGCAACCGGGTCGAGGTAGGCGCTTTCGGTCCGTGCGATTTCCCGAGCCGGATCGGTCGCAATGCCATCTTGCTGTGGCTCGCCCAGCACGAGGGTCCAGAGCGCCACGAGGCCGGCCAGTGACGCCGCACCGACGGCCAACCCGATGACCTTGCCGCGGCCGCGCTTTGCCGGTGGGGTGCGGGCGCCGAAAACCGTGGTCAATTCCGCGCTTCCACTGCGGCCCCACCGCGGCTCGCGCTCCAGACTTGCGGCAGCGGTGGCGGCGAGGGCCGCAACCTCCGTGTCATCGCCCTGTTTGGCAGGCTTCGGCGCCGGCTTGACCCCAGGCGGCGTCCATCGCGGCTCGGATACGGGCCCTGAAACCGGCGCGCTTCCCGCGGAAACCGAGGGATAGCCGGGTGTTTTGGACGCCGCGACGGGAGAGGCCGGACGGGACCGGATTGGCGCGCGCGGTGCCTCGGCGACCGCTTCGGGCGGGAATTTTAGGGGTGGGGCCTGTTCCGGGTCATCTTCCGGGCGCTCCCCAATGTCGGGCGCGTCCGACGTATCCTCCGCGTCCGCTTCATGCTGGATCGGCACGGCCGGCGTTGGCCGGTCGGACGGCTCCGGGGCCTCCACGGCTTCTGTCGACACCGACTCGGAAAGCGGCACGTCGGTCTGGTCGAGGGCATCTGACCCGGTCTCGACACGTTGCGGTTCGGTTGACACCTCCACTACCGGTTCCGCTACGTCGGAAACTGCCAGCACCCGCGTCTCGGGGGAGGAGGTCGTCACCGCGACATCCGCTGGCTCTATCGCCGCTACGTCTTTGACCGGTTCTTCGACGGCATGGGTCACCGACTCCGCGTCGACCGTCTCCACCCAGTCCGTTGAAAGCGCTGTTGCGTCAAATGCCTCCCCGGATTCCGCGTCCTCGACGGCTGCGTTTAGCGTGTTGACCACACGAACGGGGTTCACATCCCGGTAGGGTGTCTCGCCGGGGGGCAACCATTGCGCGGATTGTCCTGTCGGGCCAAAGAACGGTTCGCCGGGGAAAGCACCCTCCGGCGGGACGGCGACATAGCTGACCGGGTTGAAGCGATGCAGGCTGGCGAAATCCTCCGCCTCTTCCAGCGTTTCACGCGCCACGGCTGCGATCCGGAGCGTGTTGCCGACGCGTGCCCAATCATAGGCCAGTTCATCAAGGGTGTAGGGCGTGCGCCCCTCCAGCGCCTTCGCCGCTCGCTGCGCATCGCTCCGCCCCTGCGGGTCGCCCGCAGGCACCTCGATGAACAGCACCTGGGACTCCGGCAGCACAAGCTTGGTCGCAAATGGCATATCGTCCGCGAGGGCCTCCCCTCGGGCGCGAAGTTCCCCGAGCTTGTTGCCCAGGTCGGGAACGTCGAGTTCGGTGCTGCCCACAACTCGCCAGCCATCCCCGGCCGGCGCGCGATAGAGCAGCGCGATTCCATCGAAGTCGAGTGCGAGTGCGAAAGTCGGGGTCATCACACCTTTGTGGGGTCGCGGAGCGGAAGGGCGCAAGATATCGTCTGCAGTAACTCGTTTGTACCGCAGGAATCCGCCGAAAGAAACAGGATTGGAGCGGGAGAAGGTGCGCCCGCGCCCAAAGCGGGCAAGGTCGGGCCAAGGGTCCGAATTGGAAGGAGACTGTCATGAATCGAAAACAAGTCGCGGCGGTTTTGCTCGGCATCGGGGTTGGGCTGTCGTTTGCCCCGGGAAGCGTTTTGGCGCAGGAGGCACGCGATGTCGCGCAGGCGACGCTGACGGTAACGGGCGAGGGCATCGTTACGGTTGCACCGGACATGGCGACGCTGGACCTCGGCGCGGTTGCCGAGGATGCCGAGGCGGCGGTTGCCATGCGCGACGTGAGCGCGCGGATGTCCGAGGTCATGACGCAGCTCGAGCAGGCTGGCATCGCCCCGGAGGACATCCAGACCAGCAGCCTGTCCGTTCATCCGCAGTACATCCCGCGTCCCGACCCCGACGATACAACGCCGCGGGTGGAACGCTTCGAGGCATCGAGCGAGCTGACGGTGCGGGTCCGCGATCTGGACCAGCTCGGAACGCTTCTGGATGCAGTCGTGCAGAACGGCGCCAATCTGATGCGCGGTCTGAGCTTCGGGTTGCAGGATACTGAAAAGTCTCAGGATGACGCGCGGACGCGCGCTGTCGAGGACGCGATGCGCAAGGCGGCGCTCTATGCCGACGCCGCTGGGGTGACACTGGGAAATGTGCTGTCGATCCAGGAGCATGGCGCCATGGCGAGCCCAAAGGTCTTCCGAGCGGATGCCGCACCCTTTGCGGCTGAGTCGATGCCGGTGGCGCAGGGCGAGATCTCCGTGACGGCCGGCGTGACGATGACCTTCTCCATGTCGCCGGCGGAGTGACAGTCCGGCGGGCAATCGTCTGATTGTTGCCCAAACACCGCCACCTTTGTCGAACACCCTTTGCACGCAGGACGGGCGGCGCGATGACCGCCGCCCGATTGGCGACGCGGTGAGGAAGGTGTCGATGCGCGGCTATCTGGTCCACGTCATTTGGCGGACGCTGTTCGTTCTGGGTTGTCTGGGCACCGGCCTGCTTGGCTGGCCGAGCCTGACCGGAGCGTAACCACGCCGACGGATGCCGTGTAGGGTGCGGCGTCCATAGCGCGTCTCGCATTTCCAGCGGCGACATTGATCACATGCTGTCGAACGGGGTCGTGAATTTCACCCGGCGCGCATTATCTTCTCTTCATGGTTCTGACGTACGTATTCCACGGCTTCGGCTCCGTCGGCCAAGCAGGCAAGCCGCTGCATTGCATAGCGGGGAGGCGGGCGACTGGTGTAGGCTGTGTGATACCGATCGCCGATCCCCATTGCACCGAACGTCGACGGTAACGGCTGGAGGAAGGTCCCAAATGAGTCCCGTCCCAAACAAGCGGCCCCCCATGGCGGCAGATATCCTGCGTGAGGCGCTGCAGCGTCAGCGCACCTACGAAGAGCGGCGGTCGACGCGCATGGGACGAGGCGCCGAACGGCTGACCGCGCCGGTCGGCGGCCTGATCTCGCGGCTGGTGCCGTCGGGAATGGTCCGTGAGGGGCTTCAACTGGCTGACAGGATGGTGGGCCTGACATTGCCGCCGGACTTCTTAAGCCATTCGGTCGAGGATCTTGACGCCTGCGAAGCGGCGGCGCGGCGCGTGCAGGCCTGGGCGGTCGGCGTCAACGCGGCGTCCGGCGGCGCGGCGGGCTGGCTCGGCGCGCCCGGGATGACCGCGGACATTCCCGCGACCATCGCCTTGGCGGTTCGCAATGTGCGGGCCACCGGTGCCGCTTTTGGCTTCAACGGGGATGCGGAGGAGGAACGGGCCTACCGCCTTCTGGTCCTTCAGGTCGCCACGTCGGGCGCGGATGTCAAACGGGACGCGACGCTGGCCTCGCTCTCGGACATGGCCACGTACCTTGCCTCCCCCGGGGGGCGACTGGTTCTGGAGACCGGGGGGCGGTGGCTATCGGACAAGGTGGTGGAACGCATCGCCCGCCAGCTCGGCGTGTCGCTTGCGCGTCGCAAGGCCGGGCAGGTGGTGCCGATCGTCGGCGGGGCCGTGGCTGCCGTCGTCAACGCCAGTTTCCAGACCGACGTGAGCCGCGCGGCACGTTACGCCTACCGGATGCGCTGGCTGATGGCCCGGCGGCTGCTGGATGGGCCGTCCCAGCCCCATGCGGCCGACGCCGGAGACAGCGCTGCCGGGTGAGGGCAGGTGGCCGCCACGCGGCCCGGGCCATCCTCTGCGGTGCGAAGGCGGCCGTCAGGCCCAGGTGCCCACGGCGGCGTCCATCTCGGCCAGAAGCGCATCGGTCGTGACTTGCCGGCAGTGCCCGGCGATTGCCGCAAGCGCCGCCTCGTGGCGCTCCGCGCTATAGGTCGCGCAGGCATCGGTCACCTGCGTGACGAGATACCCCAGGTCCGCGGCATCGCGGATGGCGCTTTCCACGCAGTCGTCGGTTTCCATGCCGCAGATGACAAGTTGCCGGATGCCGAGGTTGCGCAGCACGTAGTCGATGTGCGTGGAGATGAAGACCGATGACGAAGACTTCGGCAGCACGATCTCGTCATCCTCCGGTGCCAGCTGGTCGATCACCCGCCCGTCCCAGGACCCTTTCGGAACGTCGAACCCGAGCCGCTTGTAGTCCAGCCCCCGGTCACGGCCGTTCTTGGTGAGGCTTTCGATCGTGGTGTAGAGCACTTCGACACCCGACCTTCGGCAGGCGGCCTGAAGGCGGCGGATGTTCGGAATCACGCCCTGTTCGAGTGTCTTGAAAAACCAGCCGAAGCGGGCGTCGAATTCCGTGTCGGGCACCCCCTTGTAGGCCCCGCCATCGCGGTGGGCAGAGAAATTCTGCATGTCGATGACAAGCAGGGCTGATTCCGGAACATGCAGCGGATGATCTCGCGACAACATCGTGTAGGGCTCCTCCCTCAGGCGCCTCCGACTCGGAGTTCACAGACCAAGCTTACCTTGCGTCCGGAACCCGAACCATTGGACGAAGCGCCGCTTGGGAGAGCGGCTCCAAAGCGGGCCGCCGCCTGCGGCGCTAGCCCATCCGCTCAGAGGCGTAGCCGCCGGGGCTCGCGGGGAAGACCACCGTCTTGTTGCCGTTCAGGAACGTGCGATGGTTGATGTGGGCGTGGATGGCGCGGCTGAGCACCAGGCTTTCGACGTCCCGCCCGAGGGACACGTAATCCGCAGCGGATTGCGCGTGGGTGACGCGCACCGTGTCCTGCTCGATGATCGGGCCTTCGTCGAGATCGGCGGTCACGTAGTGCGACGTCGCGCCGATCAGCTTCACCCCCCGTTCGAAGGCCTGCTTGTACGGATTGGCCCCCTTGAAACTAGGCAGGAAGGAGTGGTGGATGTTGATGATCCGCCCCGACATGCGCTGGCACATCTGGTCGGAAAGAACCTGCATGTAGCGCGCCAGAACCACGAGCTCTGCGCCGGTCTCCTCGATGACTTCCATCTGCTGCGCTTCGGCCTTCGCCTTGGTCTCCTTCGTCACCCGGATGTGGTGGAAGGGGATGTCGTGGTTCACGACCAGCTTCTGATAATCCAGGTGGTTCGAGATCACGCCGACAATGTCGATCGGCAGCGCGCCGATCCGCCAGCGATAAAGCAGGTCGTTCAGGCAGTGACCGAACCGCGAGACCATGACGAGCACCTTCATCCGCGCTCCGATGTCGTGGAAGGCATGCTCCATCTCGAATTGCTCCGCCACAGGGGCAAAGGCGGAGGTAAGCTCGTCCATCCCCATGCCTTTTTCGCTGGTGAAGGCGACGCGCATGAAGAAGGTGTTCGTTTCCATGTCATCGAACTGGTGGGAGTCGGTGATATTGCATCCCGAGTCCGCCAGGTAGGTCGAGATGGCCGCCACAAGCCCCCGGCGGGACGGGCATTTTACAATCAGGGCAAATCGGCTCATCGGGTCTTTCCTGCTGCTCGTGCGGTGTTGCGGCGAAAATGCCGGGAGGGGCGCGCCGCCGAAAGCGCAAAAGCGCGCCCGGGTCGCCGGAAAACGACACTGCTGCGGATGAGGATGGTACGGCTGTTTCCGATGGGCGCCGCGGATGCCAGTTTCTTGTGCAGGTGGGCCACGCTTGGCCCGGAGAGTGACGCTTTGGAGGGCAGCTCCGCGGTTTCGCCTCGTCTGCCCCGCCGCGCTGTGGTTGCGTGAGTCGCAACTTGACTGAACGGGAAGCCACATGACGATCAAGGCCGCGATTCACCACCTGACGCATTACATGTACGACCGGCCTGTGACGCTCGGTCCGCAGATCATCCGCCTGAGGCCCGCCCCGCACAGCCGCACCCGCGTGATCTCGCATTCGCTGAAGGTCAGCCCGGCGGGGCATTTCGTGAACCACCAGCAGGACCCGTACGGGAACTGGATGGCACGGTTCGTGTTTCCCGAACCGGTGCGCGAGCTGAAGATCGAGGTGGACCTTGTGGCCGACATGACGGTCTACAACCCGTTCGACTTCTTCGTGGAAGACACCGCCGAGCAGTACCCCTTCGCCTATCCCAGCGAGCTGTCGGACGATCTGTCGATCTATCTCAAGCCCGAGCCCGCCGGGCCGAAGCTGCAAGCGCTGCTCGACAGTATCGACCGGGCAGGCGAGCCCAAGACCGTCGATTTCCTCGTCGCGCTGAACCACCGACTGGAGTCGATGATCGACTACGTCATCCGGATGGAGCCGGGGGTGCAGACGCCGGAGGAAACGCTGACGGCCAAGCGGGGGTCCTGCCGTGACAGTTCGTGGCTGCTGGTTCAGGTGCTCCGGCACCTCGGCATCGCCGCGCGGTTCGTGTCGGGCTATCTCATTCAGCTCAAACCGGACCTTGAGGCGCTCGACGGCCCCTCGGGGACGGACCACGATTTCACCGACCTTCACGCCTGGGCGGAGGCCTACATCCCGGGCGCTGGCTGGATCGGCTTCGACCCTACCAGCGGCCTGCTCACAGGAGAGAGCCACATCCCGCTCGCCGCCACGCCGCACTACCGCAATGCTGCACCGATCTCCGGCATGGCGAGCCCGGCGGAGGTGGATTTTCGCTTCGACATGCAGGTGCATCGCATTGCCGAGCACCCGCGGATCACCAAGCCCTTCCCGCAGGACAGTTGGGAAAAGCTGGACGCCCTAGGGCACAAAGTCGATGCGGCGCTGAAGGAGGGTGACGTCCGGCTCACCATGGGAGGCGAGCCGACCTTCGTCTCGATTGACGATTTTGAAAGCGACGAGTGGAACACCGCCGCCGTCGGGCCGATGAAACGCGGTCTGGCCGACACGCTGATCCGCCGCCTGCGGGACCGTTTCGCCCCGGGTGGGTTCCTGCACTACGGGCAGGGCAAGTGGTACCCGGGCGAGACCCTGCCGCGCTGGACCTTCTCGCTCTATTGGCGGGGCGACGGCGAGCCGATCTGGCGCGATCCCGATCTGATCGCCAAGGAGGACGAAGCCGGGGAGGTTGGTCCGGAGGATGCGGCGGCGTTGCTGCGCGGCATGGCCGAGGAGATCGGCGTGGACCCGGACCACGTTCAGCCGGCCTATGAGGACCCGGCAGAGTGGATCCTGAAGGAAGCCAACTTGCCCGAGAACGTGACGCCGGAGAACTCCGAGCTGAAGGACGCCGAGGCACGTCACCGCATTGCGCGGGTGTTCGGGCGCGGCCTGACCGAACCGGCCGGCATGGTGCTGCCGGTGCAGCGGTGGCAGACCAAGGCCTCTGGCGGCTGGGTGTCAGAGCTGTGGCGCACGCGGCGCGGCAAGCTGTTCCTTATCCCCGGCGACAGCCCCGTCGGCTTCCGACTGCCGCTGGAAGCGCTGCCACACCTGTCGAAGGGTGCCTATCCCTACACCTACGTTGCCGATCCCGCGACACAGACCGGCCCGCTGCCCACCTTCGATGCCCGCGAGCGGCGGCGTCAGCCCGGTGAGCCGGCACCGACTCCGGGCCACAGCCAGCCAATGGCCAGCTTCAAGGCCAGCGAGCCCGGTCAGCAGATGAACGAGCAGGACCTTGGCGAAAGTGGCGGTACCGTCCGAACGGCCATGGCGGTGGAGCCGCGCGATGGGCGGCTCTGCGTGTTCATGCCGCCGACCGAACGGGTGGAGGACTACCTTGAGCTGGTCGCGGCGGCCGAACAGGCGGCCGCAAATCTGGGGCTGCCGGTGCACATCGAGGGGTACGGCCCGCCAAGTGACCACCGCTTGAACGTGATCCGCGTGGCACCGGACCCGGGCGTTCTGGAAGTTAACGTGCACCCCGCGCACTCCTGGGACGACTGCAAGCGCATCACCGAAGCTGTCTACGAGGAAGCCCGGCTCAGCCGGCTTGGCGCGGACAAGTTCATGATCGACGGGCGCCACTGCGGCACGGGTGGCGGCAACCACGTGGTCGTCGGCGGCGCCAGCCCGCTCGACAGCCCGTTCCTGCGCCGGCCGGACCTGTTGAAGTCCCTTATCCTGCACTGGCAGCGGCACCCGTCGCTCAGCTACCTCTTCTCCGGCCTTTTCATAGGTCCCACGAGCCAGGCGCCGCGCATCGACGAGGCCCGCCACGACAGTCTGTACGAGTTGGAAATCGCGCTGAACCAGATCCACGCGCCCGGGGGTGGGGAGGTGCCGCCGCCGTGGCTGACGGACCGGCTCCTGCGCAACATCCTGATCGACGTGACCGGCAACACGCACCGCTCCGAGATCTGCATCGACAAGCTCTACTCTCCCGATGGCCCCACCGGCCGCCTCGGCCTGATCGAGTTCCGCGGCTTCGAGATGCCGCCCGACCCGCGGATGAGCCTTGCGCAGCAGGTTCTTATCCGGGCGCTGATCGCCCGCCTCTGGCAAAACCCGGTGCAAGGCGCGCCGATACGCTGGGGCACCCGATTGCACGACCGATTCATGCTGCCCCATTTCGTTTGGGACGACTTCCTCGACGTCCTGCGAGACCTCGCCGACCACGGCTTCGATCTGGAACCCGGCTGGTACACCGCACAGGCCGAGTTCCGCTTCCCGTTCTGCGGCGAGGTGGAATACGACGGCGTGCACCTGGAGATCCGGCAGGCGCTGGAGCCGTGGCACGTGCTGGGGGAGGTGGGCGCCATCGGCGGCACCGTTCGCTACACCGACAGCTCGGTCGAACGGCTGCAGGTCCAGCTCACGACAACCGATCCGGAGCGCTACGTGGTAACCTGCAATCGGCGCCGGGTTCCGATGCAGAAGACGGAGACCGGAGGCGTGTCGGTTGCCGCCGTCCGGTACAAGGCCTGGCAACCGCCGGAGGCGCTGCACCCGGTGCTGCCGGTGGATGCGCCGCTTGTCTTCGACATCTTCGATACCTGGACGGGCAGGGCGCGGGGTGGCTGCACCTATCACGTCGCGCACCCCGGCGGGCGCAACTACGATACCTTCCCGGTCAACGGCAACGAGGCACAGGCCCGACGGCTGTCGCGGTTCGAGCCGCACGGCCACACCCCCGGTGCCTACTTGCCCCCCGCCGAATTGCCCCATAGGGAGTTTCCCATGACACTCGACCTTAGGCGTGCGCCGGGGCTCTAGAGGGGCGAAGACGGAATGGAAGGCCAGATCGCCAATCCGCTGCAGCGTTTCCTGTCGGACTATGTGCCCCCCCAGGGGGTGCCCGACGAACTGCTGGACAGCGACGGCTCTGTGCGGCCAGCCTGGGAGACCTTCATCTCCCGGCTCGCCGCGATGTCGCCGGAGCGGCTGGCGATCCGGATTTCCCACGGCGACCGCTACCTGCGGGACGCGGGCGTCTACTTTCGCCGCTATGGCCCGAGCGACGATGCCACCCGCGACTGGCCGCTCAGCCACGTGCCGATCCTGCTGTCGGAAGCGGACTGGGCCGAGATTTCCGCCGGCCTGACCGAGCGGGCCGACTTGCTGGAGAAGGTCGTCGCTGACCTCTACGGCGAGAACCGGCTGGTGGCGCAGGGGCATCTGCCGGCGTCCCTCATCGCCCAGAACGCCGAATGGCTCAGGCCCCTTGTCGGCGTGCGCCCGCGCTCCGGCCACTTCCTGCACTTCGTCGCTTTCGACATCGGCCGCGGCCCGGACGGGAGTTGGTGGGTGCTGGGAGACCGCACACAGGCGCCGTCTGGCGCTGGGTTCGCTCTCGAGAACCGGATCGCCACGGCGCGGGTCTATTCCGACATCTATGCGACGGCGGACGTGGCGCGGCTCGCGGGGTTCTTCCGCGAATTCCGCGACACGCTCATGTCGATGCGCGAGATGGGCGAAAGCCGGGTCGGCATCCTGTCCCCGGGGCCGATGAACGAAACCTACTTCGAACATGCCTATATCGCGCGTTACCTCGGTTTCACCCTGCTGGAGGGCGACGACCTCGCGGTGCGCGACGGCCGGTTGATGGTGCGCACCATCGACGGGTTCCAGCCAATCTCGGTGATCTGGCGGCGACTCGACGCTTCGTGGTCCGACCCTCTTGAACTGCGGGAGGGCTCCCGGATCGGTACGCCGGGGCTGGTCCGTGCCGTCCGCGACGGCAATGTCACCATGGTCAACGCCCTCGGCGCCGGTGTGCTGGAGAGCCGCGCGCTGATGGCCTTCCTGCCACGCTTGAGCGAGGTACTGGCGGGCCGGCCGCTGCGCCTGCCCAACATTGCCACATGGTGGTGCGGGGAGGCGGGTGCGCGAGCTTATGTCCGCGAGAATGTCGAGTGGATGACATTGGCGGACGCCTTTTCCACCGGGCTGTCTTACGAAACCGGCGGGGTGACCCCTCCCGGAACGGGGTTCGCCGACTGGCTGGAGCGCAAGGGCGGCGGGCTCGTTGGGCAGGAAAAGGTGCGTCTGTCGACCGCGCCGGCACTCATCAACGGGCGCCTCAAGCCGCGCCCCATGAGCCTGCGCATCTTCCTGGCACGCACGGGGGACCGCTGGATCGTCATGCCCGGCGGTTTTGCCCGGATTGGTCATTCGGCCGAGTCGAACGTGCTTGCCATGCGGGAGGGCGGACGGGCGGCCGACGTGTGGGTGCCCGGCGATCCGGGCCAACAGGCGGAGTCCCTCGTGTCGCCCCCGCGCGGCACCATCGTGCGCACGCCTCGCGGCGCTCTTCCGAGCCGCGCGGCGGACAACCTCTTCTGGCTCGGCCGGTACGTCGAGCGGTCGGAATACCTCGTGCGGCTGCTGCGCGCCTATCACGCCCGGCTGGCAGAGAGTGAGTCGCCCGGCGGTCCGCTGCTTCGTCTCGCAGCCGCCCACCTGAAGGGGTTCAAATGCGACCCCGCGCAACCAGTGCCGGTGCAATTGGTCAATGCAATCCGCGCAGCCCACCTGAGCGCGGGGCACGTGAGCGACAGGTTCTCTGTCGACGGCGCTCTGGCCTTGGCCGATCTCGACCGCACAGCGGCTGAGTTTGCCGACAAGGTGACCCCCGGGGATGACGCCGCGCGGGCGATGAGCGTGCTGCTGCGAAAGCTCAACGGATTCACCGGGCTAGTGCACGACAACATGTACCGCTTCACCGGCTGGCGGTTCCTGTCGCTGGGCCGCGCGCTCGAACGGGCCACCAACATGGCCGCATGCCTTGCCGCGTTCACCGATCCGGCGGCCGCTGCCGGCAGTCTCGACATGGCCGTGGAGATCGGGGACAGCGTCATGACCCACCATCGGCGCTACAGCGTGGCAACCACGCGGGAGACGGTGTTCGATCTGCTCGGTCTCGATGCGCTGAACCCGCGGTCCGTCCTGAGCCAGTTCAACGACATCGAGAGGCACTTGGCCCATCTGCCCGGGGCGGGTGAGCATCGCCCGACGACGCCGCTGGCGCGCGCACTCCTGCGGGCTCGCACCGATCTGGCCCTGCAAACCCCGGAAACGCTCGACGCGGCCTTCCTCACGCGGCTTATCGACGAGATTGCCGACATGTCCGACCAGCTCACGCTGGCGTATCTCGGCTAGGGAACAACATGCTCTACGATATCCGGATGTCCATCGCCTACGACTACCCCGGCGCCGCAAGTTCCGCCCGGCACCTTCTGCGCCTGCTGCCGGCGGAACTACCGACCGTGCAGCGGGTGATCGCCCGCGAGGCGCGCGTCACCCCGACGCCGGTCGAATGGCTCGAGGCGAAGGATTTTTTCGGCAACGCGACGATCGAGGTGTCGCTGGATCAACCCCATGCCGAGAGCCTGTTCGAAGTGTCGGCCCGCGTGGAACGGACGGCGCCCGGAGGGCTGCTGGACGTCTCGCCACGCCTGGCCGACCTGCCGCGGGAGATCGACCTCTATCCCACAGTCGCGCCGCGGTCCCCGCATCACTTCCTGGGGGCGTCTCCACGCATTACGCTTCATCCGGAGATGACGGCCTATGCCCACGAACCGGCGGACTCCTCCGAAACCGTTCTGGATCTCGTCCAGCGCCTCGGCGATCGGATTCACGACGATTTCGACTTCGATCCGGAAGCGACCGAAGTCGACACGCCTGCGCTGACGGCCTTCGAGCGGCGGCACGGCGTCTGTCAGGACTTCACCCATGTCATGATCTCCTGCCTGAGGGGCCTTGGCATCCCTGCGGGTTACGTCAGCGGTTTCCTCCGCACGGTGCCGCCGAAGGGGCAGGCGCGGCTGGAAGGGGCCGACGCGATGCACGCCTGGGTCTGCGCCTGGTGCGGCCATGAAACCGGCTGGGTGGAGTACGACCCGACCAACGCCCTTCAGGTGCGGCAGGATCATATCGTCATCGCCTACGGCCGCGACTACGGCGACGTGGCCCCCGTGAAAGGCATGATGCGGCTTGCGGGCGAACACAGCACGACACAGAAGGTGGACGTGATTCCACTGGAGTGATGCGCCATATGCCGTTTTCAGAAATATTGAAATTTCCCAAAGTGTTGAGGTTCTTTTCTGGACTTCGGAGTGAACTGCGATGACCCCCGGTGCCCGATTGGCGGCTGCCGCCGAAATCCTGGATCGCTATCTTGCCGGAGAGCCGGCGGAGCGCGTCCTCACGACCTGGGCCCGCCGCAGCCGGTTTGCAGGCTCAGGCGACCGCGCAGCGGTGCGCGACCACGTGTTCGACGCGATCCGACGCCGGCGCTCTGCCGCCGCGGCCGGCGGTGAAGAGAGTGGCCGGGGCTTGGTGATCGGGCTTCTGCGGCTCCAGGGGAGAGACCCGGATGACGTTCTGACCGGGCAGGGTCATTCGCTTCCCGCATTGACCGCGGTAGAACGCCAGCACGTCCCGCAGATGTCCGAGCTGGACCGGCTGGACTGTCCCGGCTGGCTGGAAGATGACCTGCGCGGCTCCCTTGGAGCCGAATTTGTTCCTGTTCTTGAAGGGTTGCAACGCAGAGCGGATGTATTCCTTCGGGTGAATTCCGCTCGCGGAACACTTGAGGAAGCGCGCGCTGCTCTGGGGGATGAGGGCATCGAGACGGAACCTCACTCCCTGTCGCCCACCGCGCTTCGCGTGCTGAGTGGGGCCCGCAAGGTCCATGCCTCTGCAGCCTACCGGGATGGCCTCGTCGAGTTGCAGGACGCCGCGTCCCAGGCAGTGTCGGACCAGATTCCGCTGCCCGCATCGGGCGTCGTTCTGGACTACTGCGCCGGTGGTGGCGGCAAGGCGCTGGCCCTCGCCGCACGTTTCGACGGCGAGATTTTGGCGCACGACGCCGATCCGCGCCGGATGAAGGACATTCCGCAGCGTGCATCTCGGGCGGGCGCCCAGGTGCAAGCGGCAACGCCCGACGAGGTTGAGCGCCGCGCGCCCTACGGTCTCGTGGTCGCCGACGTGCCGTGCTCCGGTAGCGGCGCCTGGCGGCGGCAGCCGGAAGCGCGCTGGCGCCTGGATCGGGCCGCACTGGATGACCTCAGAGAGACACAGGCGGGCATCCTGGACCGCGTGGCCACGCTCACCGGCCCGGAGGGGGCCATCGCATATATTACCTGTTCCATTCTCCGGCAGGAAAACGAGGATCAGGTCGCGCGTTTCCTGCGCGATCACGACGGCTGGAACGTCGAACAGCGCTACAGAGTGTCGCCACTCGCCGGCGGGGACGGCTTTTTTCTTGCGGTTTTTCGCCGAAAAGCCTGATTTCGTGCCGAGGCCGGCAGCATTAGCGCCGAATTTGCGCCCGCCAGGGATCGCTTAAGCCAAGCTTAACGAATTGCGACGGGAATCGACCCGTCCGAATCGAAACGGAGAATGGCCTTGTCGCACCCCGCGCTCGCCCCAGACCCGATGACCCGCGCGGCCTCCGCCATTTCCGGCCGGGTATCGTACATGCTGTTGTGCGCCGTCGCCCTGCTCGGCGCGGCCGTTGCGGTCCCGGCTCCGGCGGTCGGCCTGCCCATGCTTGCAGCGGGCGGGACGCTGTCAGCGATGGCCCTGCTGATCCGGCTTCTGTCGGCCCGAAACGAGGTGGACAGCGCGGCGCTCGGAAGTGCGATCTCCGCCTTTATCGAAAACGACACGTCGCCGACGTTTACCACCACCCTCGATGGCACGGTGACTGGCCGCAACGAGGCCGCGCGCGACCGGTTTGGGGCGTCCGAAGGGCCCAACGAGACCATGGCGCGCTGCCTGCGCGTTCTTTTTGCCAATCCGGCGCCCATCCTCCTGCGCCTGCAAAGCCAGGCGGAGGCGCGTGGGGCGGCGCGCGAGGATGTCGTCACGCGCCGGGGCCACGTCAGGCTGGCCGTTCACCAGATCGGAGAGGACTGTCTGCTTTGGCGGCTCGAAAACCTGGTGGAGCGCGGGGGTCCGACCAGCGGCGCGGAGGGCCTCAGTTCGCCCATGCTGATGGTCAATCAGGCCGGTACGATACTCTACATGAACGATGCTGCCCGCCGACTGATCGGTGGGAGGACGAAGTCGCTCGAGCGCATCATCGCGGACCAATCAATCGTATCGAACGCCCTCACTGAGATTGAAGGCGCCGACGGCCCGTTGCGGGTTCGTGTGATGGAGATGGAGGCCACCGCCGGCCGACGGGAAATCTTTCTGTTCCCCGCGGACCAAACCACCTGTGGCGACGACGGCGCCGGACAGACGGACAACTGCCTTGATGGTGTGCCGGTCGCTGTTCTCAAGCTCGGTGGGCACGGCGAGCTGCGCGAAGCGAATGCCAGCGCACGGCAACTGCTCGGGGCTGCGGCGGTTCCCGGGGTCGAGCTTCACCGGCTGGTGGAGGGGCTCGGCCGATCGGTCCGCGACTGGTTGCAGGAAGCTGCAGCGGGGCACGGCCTCGGCCGTCCGGAGTTCGTGCGCGCCAGCATGCCAGACAAGGAGCTTTACCTGCAGATCACGCTCGGGCGCATTCGGGAGAACGGCGAGGTGCATCTGGTGGCCGTCGTCAATGACGCGACCGAACTGAAAACGCTGGAGGCCCAGTTCGTCCAGAGCCAGAAGATGCAGGCCATCGGGCAGCTGGCTGGCGGTGTCGCGCATGACTTCAACAACCTCTTGACGGCGATTTCGGGTCATTGCGACCTGTTGTTGCTGCGTCACGATCAGGGCGATCCAGACTACGGCGACCTCGTCCAGATCAATCAAAACGCCAACCGCGCCGCCAGCCTCGTCGGGCAGCTGCTTGCGTTCTCCCGCAAACAGAACCTGCAGCCCGAGGTGATGGACCTGCGGGACACGCTGTCCGATTTGACGCATCTGCTTAACCGCCTCGTCGGCGAGAAGGTCACGCTGCTTCTGTCCCACGACCCAGGGCTCAGGCCAATCCGGGCCGACAAACGACAGCTTGAACAGGTGCTCATGAACCTCGTGGTGAACGCGCGGGACGCGATGCCCGATGGTGGAGAGGTCCTCATCGAGACCGAAAGCCGCCGGATCGCCCAGCCGATGGAACGCGATCAGGCGCGGGTCCCGGCGGGGGACTACGTCGTGGTCCGCGTCAGCGACGAGGGAGAGGGCATCCCGAAGGACAAACTGGCCAAGATCTTTGAGCCGTTCTACACGACCAAGCGGACAGGCGAGGGCACGGGACTCGGCCTGTCGACGGCCTATGGGATCATCAAGCAGACGGGCGGGTACATCTTCGTCGATTCCGTACAGGGGTCCGGGACGACATTTTCGCTCTACTTCCCCGCCTATGAATGCCGCTCCGTGGAGGAACCGCCGCGAAAGGCGGCGGCGCCAGCGGTGTCGCTGCAGCGTGGGGACGGGGTGATCCTGCTGGTTGAGGACGAGGCGCCGGTGCGTGCCTTCGCATCCCGGGCGTTGCAGATGCGTGGCTATACGGTAATCGAGGCGGAGCACGCAGAGGAAGCGCTGGAAATCCTGTCCCAGGAGGATCTGAAAGTCGACCTCTTCGTTACCGATGTGGTCATGCCCGGCATGGACGGGCCGAGCTGGGTACGGATCGCGATGGAAAAACGGCCGGATGTGCGCGTCGTCTTCGTGTCGGGATATGCAGAAGAAAGCCTATCGGACGAGCAATCCAGCATTCCCAATTCGGTATTTCTGCCGAAACCGTTCTCGTTGAACGACCTCACGCAAACCGTTCAGGAACAGCTGCTGTAGGACGTCGGCGGCCCTGTTCGGACTGGTCTGCCTAAGGGAACCCGTGCCGCGCATCGAATGACACCACGTCGCGCAATGCCGGGACACATCGTTCGTCGCGACCACCATCTTAATACGGCTTCGCTGCCCGGATGGCCGCAGGATCAGCCCAAAAAATGCGTTGCGTTGAAGCGGCCGAGGAGACTTTCACCACTCCTTAACCTCGAACGCTCAGACAGTGTTCGTGGAAGAATTGACTTGAAATGTTCCCGCTGCGACTCGATAACGTATCGGAACAAGAGGTGAACACGAGCAGTCATTGCCGCGACCCGCGGCCTGTGGAATAAGGACGAAACGAATGGCGACGGCGAACCTTCTCGACATGGCAGACAAGCGCAATCCGGACAAGCAGAAGGCGCTCGACAGCGCGCTGGCACAGATCGAACGGCAGTTCGGCAAGGGCTCCATCATGAAGCTCGGCGCCGACAATCCGGTCGCCGAGATCGAGGCGACCTCCACCGGATCGCTGGGTCTGGATATCGCGCTCGGGATCGGCGGCCTGCCGAAGGGGCGGATCATCGAAATCTACGGGCCCGAAAGCTCCGGCAAGACGACCTTGACCCTGCATTGCATTGCCGAGGAACAGAAGAAGGGTGGCGTTTGCGCCTTCGTCGATGCCGAACATGCGCTGGACCCGCAATATGCCCGCAAGCTCGGGATCGACCTCGACGAACTCCTTATTTCCCAGCCGGATACCGGTGAGCAGGCGCTTGAGATCACGGATACGCTGGTCCGCTCCGGCGCAGTCAGCATGGTGGTGGTCGACTCCGTTGCGGCGTTGACGCCGAAGTCAGAGCTCGAAGGGGACATGGGCGACAGTTCCGTCGGCGTACAGGCCCGCCTGATGAGCCAGGCCATGCGAAAGCTGACCGGGTCGATCTCGCGGTCCAAATGCATGGTGATCTTCATCAACCAGATCCGCATGAAGATCGGCGTCATGTTCGGTAGCCCGGAGACGACCACTGGCGGCAATGCCCTGAAGTTCTATTCGTCGGTGCGCCTCGACATCCGCCGCATCGGCGCGATCAAGGACCGCGACGAGGTCGTCGGCAATGCGACCCGTGTAAAGGTCGTCAAGAACAAGGTCGCCCCGCCCTTCAAGCAGGTCGAGTTCGACATCATGTACGGCGAGGGGATCTCCAAGACGGGCGAATTGCTCGACCTCGGGGTGAAGGCCGGCGTGGTCGACAAGTCCGGCTCCTGGTATTCCTACGGCGACGAACGCATCGGTCAGGGCCGGGAGAATGCGAAAGTCTTTCTGAAGGAGAATTCAGCCGTTGCTGTCGAGATCGAGGACAAGATCCGGGCCGCCCACGGTCTTGATTTCCATCTTCGGGACGACGACGATGGCGACTCCGTGGTCGAGGCCTGACAAGCGCGGGCTGTTTGCCGACGGGCGGATGCAATGACGGACGGCGGGCCCTGCCGGTTTCATTGGGGGAACCTGGCAGGTGCCCTGCCGTGAAGAGCATGTAAAACCCGTAGGCAGGGGTGGGGGAGCCGACGTGAAGATAAGGGACATCGAACGCAGGATCGTGGTCAGCACACGCTACCTCACGGTGGTTGCCGTCTTTGGATCGCTGGCCGCCGCGGTTCTGATGTTCCTGCTGGGATTTTACAATATTATCCAAGCTTTCGTGGAAGGGTGGAAGGTCCCCGAAAGCGGTGGGCATAGTGAGGAGGCCACGAGTTTCGGGGCGGCGTCGGTGATCAGCGTGATCGAGGGCCTGGATCGCTTCCTGATTGCCATCGTGCTGCTCTACTTCGGGTACGGCGTCTACACCTTGTTTCTCCACCCCGAGGAATCGGAGGAGACGCTCGCTCTGCCGCAATGGCTGCGTGTCCGCCAGATCGGCCAACTCAAGCAGGTCGTGGCCGAGGTGATCATCGTCGTTCTGCTGGTGCTCTTCCTCCGGCTCGCCCTTCAGGCCTTCGAGAATCCGACCATCGAACTCAGTTTTGCCCGCATTGCAACGATGATGGTCCTGCCAGTCTCGATCCTCCTTCTGTCGCTGGCGCTGCGCTTCGTCGAGTTGCACCCGAAGCCGGATCCCCGCGACATGTTGGAGCCGAAGCGGACCCCGCGACAGCAGGAAGACGACGACGAGTGAACGCGCGCCGGTAGACAGTGCTGCGCGCCGTGTTTAAACCGGGCTGACCGCCGCAGCTCAGGACCGAAATTCACTCCGATGCCCAGCCTCAACGACATTCGTTCGACCTTCCTCGACTACTTCCACCGCCAGGGTCACGAAGTGGTGGACAGCTCCCCCCTGGTGCCGCGCAACGACCCGACGCTCATGTTCGCCAACTCCGGCATGGTTCAGTTCAAGAACCTGTTCACCGGCGTCGAGCACCGCGACTACAAACGCGCCACCACCGCGCAGAAATGCGTCCGCGCGGGCGGCAAGCACAATGACCTCGACAACGTCGGGTATACCAACCGGCACCATACGTTCTTCGAGATGCTGGGGAACTTCTCCTTCGGCGACTATTTCAAGGAACAGGCGATTCCGTTCGCCTGGGAACTGGTCACGAAGGAACTCGGGATCGACAAGGACAGGCTGCTGGTCACGGTCTTCCACACCGACGACGAGGCCGCTGACCTGTGGAAGAAGGTCGCCGGCCTGCCGGACGAGAAGATCATCCGCATTCCGACCAACGACAACTTCTGGATGATGGGCCCGACCGGCCCCTGCGGGCCGTGTTCGGAGATCTTCTATGACCACGGCGACCACATCTGGGGCGGCCCTCCGGGCAGTCCCGAGGAGGACGGCGACCGGTTTGTGGAGATCTGGAACCTCGTGTTCATGCAGTACGAGCAGTTCGAGGACGGCACCCGCGTGGACCTGCCCAACCAGTCGATCGACACCGGCATGGGCATCGAGCGGGTGGCGGCGCTGCTGCAGGGCTCCAACGACAACTACGCGACGGACCTGATGCGCGCCCTGATTGAGGCGAGCGCCAACCAGACCTCGACCGACCCCGACGGGCCGGGCCGGACGCACCACCGGGTGATCGCGGATCACCTTCGCTCGACCTCCTTCCTGATCGCCGACGGGGTGATGCCGTCGAACGAGGGGCGGGGGTACGTGCTGCGGCGGATCATGCGGCGGGCGATGCGGCACGCGCACCTGCTGGGCGCGAAGGACCCGCTGATGTACCGCCTTGTTCCTGAACTGGTGCGCCAGATGGGCGGCGCCTATCCCGAGCTTGGCCGGGCGCAGGCCCTCATTGCCGAGACGCTGAAGACCGAGGAAACCCGGTTCCGCCAGACCCTCGACCGTGGCCTGCGGCTGCTTGACGACGAACTGGTTCGGCTGCCGGAGGGGGCGGAACTGCCCGGGCAGGCGGCGTTTAAGCTCTACGACACCTATGGCTTCCCGCTCGACCTGACGCAAGATGCGCTGCGCGAGAAGAACCGCACGGTCGATATCGCGGGCTTCGACGCGGCTATGGCCGAGCAGAAGGCCAAGGCGCGGGCGGCCTGGTCCGGTTCGGGCGAGACCAAGGACGCCACCATCTGGTTCGATCTGGCGGAGACGCACGGCGCGACCGATTTTCTGGGCTACGATACCGAAGCGGCAGAGGGCCAGATCCTCGCCATCGTGAAGGATGGCGCCGAAGTTCAGAGCGCAGATGCCGGCGAGACCGTGCAGGTCGTTCTGAACCAGACGCCGTTTTACGCCGAGGCCGGGGGCCAGGTCGGTGATACCGGCACGCTGGAGACCGAGGGTGGCAAGGCCCGGATCACCGATACGCAAAAGGTGGCCGGTGTCTTCATCCATTTCGCGGAGGTGACGGAAGGCACGCTCTCGAAGGGAAGCGGTGCGGAACTGGTGGTGGATCACGACCGGCGCACCGCGATTCGCGCCAACCACTCCGCCACGCACCTGCTCCACGAGGCGCTGCGGGAGCGGCTGGGCGATCACGTGGCACAGCGCGGCTCCCTGAACGCGCCCGACCGGCTCCGGTTCGACTTCTCCCACGGCTCGGCGCTGAGCGCGGAGGATCTGGACGTGGTCTCCGACCAAGTGAACCGCTTCATCCGGCAGAATGCGCCGGTCGAGACGCGGATCATGACGCCGGACGACGCCCGGGCCATCGGCGCGCAGGCGCTCTTCGGCGAGAAATACGGCGACGAGGTGCGGGTCGTCTCCATGGGGCAGGCACAGACCGGCAAGGGCGCGGACGGGAAGACCTGGTCGATCGAGCTCTGCGGCGGCACCCACGTGCGCCAGACCGGGGACATCGGCCTGTGCGTCGTGCTGGGCGACAGCGCGTCGAGCGCGGGTGTTCGGCGGGTCGAGGCGCTGACGGGTGATACCGCGCTGCGCTACCTTGCCCAGCAGGACCGGCGTCTGGCGGAAGTTGCCGGGGCCATGAAGGCGCCGCAGGCGGAAGTCGTTGAGCGAGTCCGCTCGCTGGTAGAGGAGCGCAAGTCCCTTCAGGCCGAAGTGGCGCAGCTTCGCCGCGATCTGGCCATGGCGGGTGGCAGCGGCCGATCTGAGGGTCCGGAAGTGCGCGAGGTCGCCGGCGTGCCGTTCCTCGCGCAGGTCCTGCACGGCGTGACCGGGAAAGATCTGCGCGGGCTGATCGACGAGCACAAGACGCGTATCGGCTCCGGCGCCGTGCTGCTGATCGCGGATGCGGACGGCAAGGCAGCCGTTGCGGCGGGCGTGACGCCGGACATGGTGGAAAAGGTCTCGGCGATCGATCTCGTGAAGGCGGCAGTCGCGGAGCTTGGCGGTGTCGGCGGCGGTGGCCGGCCGGACATGGCCCAAGGCGGCGGCAAGGACGCGGCCAACGCCGAGGCGGCCATCAAGGCGGCGGAAGCCGTGATAGGAGGATAATATGCCCGCACTCTGGATTGCCCACGTGACGGTCACGGACGAAGAGGCGTACGGCAAGTACGCCGCACTCGCGACGGAGGCCATCGCCGCGCATGGCGGCACCTTCATCGCCCGCGGCGGCCGGTACGTGCAGCTTGAAGGCAAGGAGCGGCCCCGCAACGTCGTCGCGCGCTTTCCCAGCGTTGAGGCGGCGGAGGCGTGCTATCGCTCCGAGCGCTATCAGGAGGCCCTTTCTCACGCGCGCGGCGCCTCGGAGCGGGAATTGCTTGTCGTGGAAACGACGGAGTAGCCTGAAGCTTTCCTAGCCGATCGTGGGTTGCCGCGGCACCGGCCGGGTGCTCGGGGCGACCCCGGCGAGAAAGAGCAGGACGAACCCCGTCGCGTGGGACCCGCTGCCCGTAAGCCAGGGCAGGGGGCCATCGCATTCAGAAACGGGCAGCGTGCGGCAGAGGAATTGCCCGCGCTTCCGGGCGCCAGCGAAGAACGGCAGGCTCACGGTCATCTCCGGCAAGAAGTGGTCGTGGAGCGCGCGCCCAAGGGCCGCCTGCGCCGTCGCATCGGAAAAACGCAGGCGCGCGCTGGCGTCGCGTTGAATGACATCGCCCGAACGAAGGAGCTTTTCGCCGCTTCGGTTGGCGAAATGGACGCGCCCCCGCCCGTCCAGCGCGAAGACGGCGGTCAGGTCAGGCTCCATCCCTTCCCGCATCACCCGGTTCTCGATGGTCAGCTCCCCAAGCATGCGCGCCACCTTGAGGGAATGCTGAACAAAGGGGATCAGCCGCTGCAGCAGCGTGGCGAACGGACTTTCGAGGTGTTCGCGGTCGCGCCGGGCAATGTTGCCGCCGATCAGCGACAAGCGCTCGCCTCTATTCTCCAACAGGGCACCGACGCCGACAACAATGTCGTCCTGCGGGCGCAGCCAATCGTTGTAGAATTCCGTCTTCTCCAGATCCGACAAGGGCAGCAAGGCCTCACTGGGCATCACGCGGCCGGGTTGGATCGACTGGCAGATCGGCACCCACGGGTTCAGCGCCGCGTAATAGCTTTCGTAGCTGCCGATGAAGGCCGGGTCATAACCGTGCTCCAGCACTCCAAGAGAGTAGCGCGCCTGCGGGTCCTGGGTGAACAACTGCACCCGGATGCCGGCAGAGGCGTTGGAGAGCTCCTCCAGGAACCAGCTCCACTTCCGCTGGTCCAGCGCGGAGGAGTTCGCCAGCTGCACGAGGCGCCGAAACCGGTCGTCGGTGATGTGGATCGTCATGGGAGCGACTCTCCTGTGACAGTCTATCCGGGGCGTGTTCCAGATTGCTGCATAGCAGGAGGCCGTGGCGGTTTACAGACCGCAGTGTTACCCATGCGGGGCATTGCCGAGGCGAGAGCGAGGCGGCGGATTGTCGCTCAGACCGCCGCTTTCGCCTGCCGCTTGCGCTCGTGCGGGTCCAAATGCCGCTTTCTCAGGCGGATCGAGGCTGGTGTGACCTCGACCAGTTCGTCGTCATCGATATAGGCAATCGCTTCCTCCAGACTGAACTGGACGTGCGGCGTCAGACGCACCGCCTCATCGGTACCGGACGCTCGGACGTTGGTCAGCTTCTTGCCCTTCAGCGGGTTCACGTCCAGGTCGTTCTCGCGGCTGTGTTCGCCGATGATCATGCCCTGGTAGACCTTTTCCTGCGATCCGATGAACATCCGTCCCCGTTCTTCCAGGTTCCAGAGCGCATAGGCCACCGCCTCGCCCTGTTCCATGGAGATCAGCACGCCAGCGCGGCGGCCTGGGATCGGCCCGCGGTGCGGCGCCCAAGTGTAGAAGACGCGGTTCAGAACGCCAGTGCCGCGCGTGTCCGTCAGAAATTCGCCGTGGTAGCCGATAAGGCCGCGGGACGGCACATGCGCGATGATCCGCGTTTTGCCGTTCGATTGGCGCATGTCCACCATCTCGCCCTTGCGGGGGCCGGTCAGCTTCTCGATCACGGCGCCGGCGTATTCGTCATCGACGTCCACTGTCACCTCTTCGATTGGCTCCATCGTGACCCCGTCCTCGTCGCGCAGCAGAACCTGCGGGCGGGAAATGGACAGCTCGAAGCCCTCGCGGCGCATGTTCTCGATCAGGACGCCCATTTGCAACTCGCCCCGGCCGGCCACGTCGAACGCCTCGCCGCCGGGCGTGTCGCTCACGCGAATGGCGACGTTCGTCTCGGCCTCCTTCATCAGCCGTTCGCGAATGACGCGGGACTGCACCTTCTTGCCGTCGCGCCCGGCCAGCGGGCTATCGTTGATGCCGAAGGTGACGGAGATCGTCGGCGGATCGATCGGCTGGGCGGGCAGAGGATCTTCCACCGCCAGCGCGCAGATCGTGTCGGCCACTGTGGCCTTGGACATGCCGGCGATGGTGACGATGTCACCGGCCTGCGCCTCCTCGATCTCCTGCAGGGCGAGGCCGCGGAAGGCCTGTATCTTGGAGACGCGGAATTGTTCGATCTTCTGCCCGATGCGGGACAGCGCCTGAACTGTGGCCCCGACCTTGAGCTTCCCGGCTTCCACGCGGCCCGTGAGTGTGCGGCCGATGAAGGGATCGGCCCCGAGGGTGGTCGCGAGCATCCGGAAATCGTCGCCCAGGCGTTTGATCTGGCGCGGTTTCGGGACGTGGTTGACGACGAGGTTGAACAGCGCCGAAAGGTCCTTGCGCGGGCCGTCGAGTTCCGCATCGGCCCAGCCGGATCGGCCCGAGGCATAGAGGTGCGGGAAATCGAGCTGGTCATCGTCGGCGTCGAGGCTGGAGAACAGGTCGAACACCTCATCGAGCGCGCGGTCGGGTTCGGCGTCCGGCTTGTCGACCTTGTTGAGCACCACGATGGGGCGCAGGCCGAGCGCGAGCGCCTTGGAGGTGACGAACTTCGTCTGCGGCATCGGCCCTTCGGCTGCGTCAACCAGCAGCACGACACCATCCACCATGGAGAGGATGCGTTCCACTTCGCCACCGAAATCGGCGTGGCCGGGCGTATCGACGATATTGATCCGCGTGCCCTTCCACTCCACAGATGTGGCCTTGGCGAGAATCGTGATACCGCGCTCGCGTTCCAGATCGTTGCTGTCCATCGCCCGCTCCGCAACGGCCTGATTCTCCCGGAATGCGCCGGACTGCTTCAGCAGTTCGTCCACAAGGGTCGTCTTGCCGTGGTCGACGTGAGCGATGATGGCGATGTTGCGCAGATCCATTCGGGCGTCCTTCGTAATGATGGGCGGGCGATACCGTGCAGTTGCGGAAAAGGCCAGCGGGGAATGCCGCCCTGGGCCGGCTATCAGAGTGTGCGCCTTACGGCGCGTTGCATTTGAGCGCTTCGCGCGGCGGGCGCTTCGGAGCTCACCCAAGCGCAGGCGCTTCCGATCCGTCCTCGCGTGTGCCCGTGCCTGCCCCGGTCCGTCCGGCCGTTCAAGCCCAATAGCGGTTTCCACGGCTGCGCCGCGGACCCTCCGCGATTGCACTTGAGCGCCCGTCCCGCCCGGGGCCGGTCGTGCTCAAGCGAGGACGGCTCCGAAGCGCAGGCTCAGGGGGTCAGCGTCACTAATGCGTGGCGTTTCTTGCCCGCCGAGAGCTTGACCGGAGAGGCGAGCGCCGTCGCGTCGAGCATCAGCCCCGCATCGGTCAGCGGGGCGTCGTCGATGCGGGCGCCGTTGTCGGCGATCAGGCGTTTGGCGTCCTTTCCGGACTTGGCCAGGCCGGATCGGACGATGAGCTGGACGATGGAGATGCCCTCGCCAACCTCCTCAGCGGTGAGCGCCAGCGTGGGCAGGTCGTCGCCCACCCCCCCCTTTTCGAAAACCTCGCGCGCGGTGGTCTCCGCCGCGGCGGCAGCGTCAGGTCCGTGCAGCAGCGCCGTGACCTCGTTCGCCAGCCGGATCTTGGCCTCGTTGATCTCCGAGCCTTCCAGCGCGCCCAGCCGGGCGCATTCGTCGAGCGGCAGTTCCGTGTAGAGCTTCAGGAAGCGGCCCACGTCGGCGTCGGTTGTGTTGCGCCAGAACTGCCAGAATTCGTAGGGGCTCAGCATGTCGGCGTTGAGCCAGACCGCGCCGGACTGGGATTTGCCCATCTTCTTGCCGTCCGAGGTGGTCAGTAGCGGCGAGGTGAGCCCGAAGACCTCCGAATCGATCACCCGGCGCGTCAGGTCGATGCCGTTGACGATATTGCCCCACTGGTCCGAACCGCCCATCTGGAGGCGGCACCCGTAGCGCCGGTTCAGCTCCAGGAAGTCGTAGGCCTGCAGGATCATGTAGTTGAATTCGAGGAAGCTGAGAGACTGCTCCCGGTCCAGCCGCGATTTCACGCTTTCGAAGGCGAGCATCCGGTTGACGGAGAAGTGCCGCCCGATGTCGCGCAGGAAATCGAGGTAGTTGAGCGCGTCGAGCCATTCCGCGTTGTCGATCATCAGCGCGCCGGTCGGACTGTCGGCATAGTCGATGTACGCGGCGAAGACCTTTCGGATGCCTGCAATGTTCGCGCCGATCTGATCCGGCGTCAGCAGCGGGCGTTCCTCGGACCGGAAGGAGGGGTCGCCGACCTTGGTCGTGCCGCCACCCATCAGGGTGATCGGCTTGTGCCCGGTCTTCTGCAGCCAGCGCAGCATCATGATCTGGATCAGCGAGCCCACGTGCAGTGATTTCGCCGTCGCGTCGAAGCCGATATAGGCCGGCACCACGCCTGCGGCCATGGCGTCGTCAAGGCCCTGCAGATCAGTGCAGTCGGCCATGAATCCCCGCTCCATCATCACGGTGATGAACTCGGATTTCGGGTGGTAGGTCATGCGCGTTCGGTCCATTCTCGGCTTTCGAGTGCTGCTTATCTAGCGGCGGGGCGTTCCGAGGGAAAGGCCATGATGAAGACGGGGGCGGTGCGTGTTCTGGGCACCATGTCGGGGACGTCGCTCGATGGAGTGGATGCGGCGGAGATCGTGACGGACGGCGTGACGATCCGGGAGTTTGGCGAGAGCCGCTACCGGGCCTATTGGGAGGCAGAGCGAGAGGTATTGAGGTCCGCCCTCGGGCGCTGGCCCGGGGAACCGGGCGTGGCGGAGGCCGCGGCGGTGGTGGAGGTGGCGCACCTGGAGGTGATGGCGCAGTTCCCGGACGTGGCGCTGGCCGGATTCCACGGGCAGACCCTGGCGCATGAGCCCGAGGCGCGCGGGACGCACCAGGTGGGCGACGGGGCCCGGATCGCGGAGGGGCTTGGCGTGCCGGTGGTCTGGGACTTCCGCAGCGCCGACGTCCGGATGGGCGGGCAGGGGGCACCGCTGGCCCCGGCCTACCACTTCGCACTGGCGAAATGGATGAAGGCCCGCGCGCCGGTTGCGTTCCTGAATTTGGGCGGCGTTGGGAACCTGACCTGGGTCGATCCACGTCAGCCGGGGGCAGAGGTTCCGGGCGCGCTGCTCGCCTTCGACACAGGGCCCGCGAACGCGCCGTTGAACGACCTCATGCAGACGCGGTGTGGTCAGCCGTTCGACGAAGGGGGCAGGCTTGCGGCGCGGGGCGAGGTTTCCGCGGAGATCCTGGAGCGGTTCGCAGAGCATCGCTATTTCTTCCGCGTGCCGCCCAAGTCGCTCGACCGGAACGATTTCGCGGCGTTAAGCACAGAGGTGGCGGAATTGTCGGATGCCGACGCGGCGGCGACACTGGCGGCGGCGGCCGCGGTTGGGGTCGTCCGGGGGGCGGAACACTTCCCGACGCCGGTGGAACGCGTGTTGGTCACCGGCGGCGGACGCAAGAACCCGGTGATGATGGCGATGATCCGCGAGGGCCTCGGCTGCACGGTGGACCCGGTGGAGGCGGCTGGGCTCGACGGCGACATGCTCGAGGCGCAGGCGTTCGGCTACCTCGCTGTTCGGGTCGCTCGCGGGATGCCAACGACCTTTCCCGGCACGACCGGGGTGGGCGCAGCCGTCGGTGGGGGAGAGATCTCCTACCCGCCTGGAGCGCGATAGGAGCGGGGCGGCGATTTCTCGGCCGAAAATCGGGCCCGGCTCAGGCCGTCGAAATCTCGAAGACCGGCGGCGCAAGGGTGAAGCCGTCGAACGTGAAGCCGGGCGAGACTGTGCAGCCCACCAGCGCCCAACCGTCCGGCGCGTGGGCGGATTGCCAGTGGTGCGCGGGCACGATCAGTTGCGGCCGCTGGCCCGCAAGGATCTCCGGACCGAGAATGTATTCCTGCGCCGGGCCCGTGTCGGTGGCGCTGATCCGGAGCGCCAGCGGGGCGCCGGCGTAGAAGTGCCAGATCTCCGTCGCATCCACGGTGTGCCAGTGGCTGCGCTGGCCGTCTTCGAGCAGGTAATAGATGGCCGTACCGGCGGGACGACCGGCGGTGCCGTCCTCGATCCAGGTCTCTCGGTACCATCCGCCTTCCGGGTGCGGCGCGAGGCCCAGCTCCGAAATGACCCGCTCAGGGGAAATCCGTCCCACGCCCGCGCTCACAGCGATCCGATCAGCCGCAGGTAGCCGAGGGCGGCGAGGGTGGTTGCGTCCATGATCTCTCCCCGGCGGATCATCTCAAGGATGTCGTCGAGGGAAAACGCGTCAGACACCATGCCCTGCTCCTCCGCCTCGCGCTCGACGGGGCCGGGGACCAGCCCGGTCGCACGGAACAGGTGGAACCCATGGCTGCAAAAGCCCGGCGCCTGATGCAGGTAGGTAATCTGTTCCCATGTCTCCGCAGTATAGCCCGTCTCCTCCCGCAGCTCGGCGGCGGCGAGCGCCGCAGGGTCTGGCGACTCCTGGCCCTCCCAGGCGCCCAGAGGTAACTCCCAGTAGCGCCCCCGCACCGGATAGCGGTACTGGTTGACCATCTGGATACGGCCGTCGCCATGCTGAGCCACGACGACCGCGAACTCCGGCTTCTCCACCACGCCGTAGAGGCCCCGGTGCCCGTCGGGGAACGCGATCTCGTCCTCCCGGACCCGCATCCAGCGGTTCTGGTAGGCAAGGCGGCTGGAAAGCGTCGTGATTTCTTCGGTCATCGTCGGGAACCTTTCCGTGCCCCTTCCCAAAAAGCAACCCGCCCGCGAAACGCGGGCGGGCAGGGTCGTCGCGGTCGGGCCGCTTACTTCAGGATCGATTTGCCGGCGAAGAGCGCGCTCTCGCCCAGCATTTCCTCGATGCGGATCAGCTGGTTGTACTTCGCCAGACGGTCGGAGCGCGACATGGAGCCGGTCTTGATCTGGCCGCAGTTCGTGGCAACGGCGAGGTCGGCGATGGTCGCGTCCTCGGTCTCGCCGGAGCGGTGCGACATCACGTTGGTGTACCGGGCGCGGTGCGCCATGTCGACGGCGGCCAGCGTCTCGGTCAGGGAGCCGATCTGGTTCACCTTCACCAGCAGCGAGTTGGCGACACCTTGCTTGATGCCTTCGGCAAGGCGGGCCGGGTTGGTGACGAAGAGGTCGTCGCCCACCAGCTGGATCCGGTCGCCCAGCGTGTCGGTCAGCAGCTTCCAGCCCTCCCAGTCATCTTCCGAGCAGCCGTCCTCGATGGAGAAGATCGGGTAGTCGTTGCAGAGCGCCTCAAGGTACTTCACGTTTTCCTCGGCGGTCAGCGACAGGCCTTCGCCCTTCATCTCGTACTTGCCGTCCTTGAAGTACTCGGTGGAGGCGGCGTCGAGCGCCAGGACGATGTCGTCGCCCGGTTTGTAGCCGGCCGTCTCGATGGATTTCAGAACGAAATCAAGCGCGTCGCGGGTGGAGCTCAGAGCCGGCGCGAAGCCGCCCTCGTCGCCGATCCCGGTGGCGTAGCCGGCGCCCGACAGCTCTTTCTTGAGGGTGTGGAAGATCTCCGCACCCATCCGCACGGCTTCGGCAATGGACGTCGCCGAGACGGGCATGATCATGAATTCCTGCACGTCGATCGGGTTGTCGGCATGTTCGCCGCCGTTGATGATGTTCATCATCGGAACCGGAAGGACGCGGGCCGCGGTGCCACCGACATAGCGGAAAAGCGGCTGACCGGTGTATTCGGCAGCGGCCTTCGCGGTCGCCAGCGACACGCCGAGGATGGCGTTGGCGCCCAGGCGGCCCTTGTTCTCCGTGCCGTCCAGTTCGATCATCGCGGCGTCGATGGCCACTTGCTCGGTGGCGTCAAACCCAACCAGCGCCTCGGCGATCTCGCCGTTGACGGCGGCGACGGCCTGGCTCACGCCTTTGCCCATGAAACGGCCCTTGTCGCCGTCACGCCGCTCGTGCGCTTCGTGCACGCCGGTGGAGGCGCCCGAGGGAACGGCGGCGCGGCCCATGGTGCCGTCTTCGAGGGTAACGTCGACCTCGACCGTCGGGTTGCCCCGGCTGTCCAGGATTTCGCGTCCGTGAATGTCGATGATTGTGCTCATTTCGACGGTCCTTTCCGTGCGGTCATGAAACTTGCGGCCCTCTTACTCTGGTCGGGCCGACGAGAAAAGTGCGCGTTCCCGCGCAAGGGTGTAGAGTCCGGACCCGATGATCAGGGCAGCACCGGACAGGGTAAGCAGGCCCGGCCGCTCGCCGAAGACGATGGCGGCGATCACGAGGGCAAAGAGCAAACGGGTATACCGGAAGGGGGCGATAGCCGAGAGGGAGGCCGTGCGCATGGAGAGCGTGAGCATGAAGTAGCTGCACACGCCGCTGATGACGGCACCGGCGAGGCGCGCGGCATCGACTGCTTCCATCGGTCGCGCGCCGCCGGACAGGATCAGCAAGCCGGCCCCTAGCGGGACGACCATGAAAAATCCCCAGGTCGAGACTTGCAGCGCCGTCACCCGGGGCGGGATTCGGGGGGTGGCAAGGTCCCGCGCGGCCAGGCCGACCGCGCCGAGCACGGCGAAAAACGAGTTGGGGTCGAAGCTGTCCGCGCCGGGGCGGATCACCATCAGCATCCCGACAAAGCCGACCATGATGGCCGACCAGCGCCGCCAGCCCACCGTCTCCCCCAGAAAGAGCGCCGCGCCCAGCGTGACGAGCAGTGGCACCGTCTGCAGGATCGCGCTCGCCGAGGAGATGGTTGTGAGCGCCAGCGCGGTGACGAAACCGAACGTACCGACGATCTCGCAGGTGTTGCGCAGCAGGAGCGGCCCCTGCAGGATCTCCGGCGGAAACAGGCTCTGGCGCTGGAAAAACGTGGCGGCGGCGAAGGCGATGGTGCCGCCCAGCCCGACGGACAGCAGGATCTGGCCGACGGGCAGTGACTCCGACACCTTCTTGATGAACATGTCCTCCAGGGCAAAGCCGCCCATCGAGACGATCATCAACAGGGCGCCGCGGAGGTTGTTCATCGAGCTTTCCGGATCGGGGAGGCACGCAAAACGCGTTTGACCCCGCTCTAGACCCGTTTGTGGGCGATAACAAAGGGTCAAACCGCCGCTCCCCCGAAAAACCGGAGTTGCACGGACAACAAGGCTCGTGGCCGGGCCGACCACGCCGGGCGCGGCGCCGGCGGCCGGGCACAGTTCAAAAATTTCCGATAATTGTCGCCAGACCGAATTTGATTTCGTTCACACTGGCTCTATCGTCCATCAAACGGAAACGCTCGCGGGTGCGCCGGGAGATCGTGGTGGTCGTGCATTTCGTGTGGCCTCCAGCCAGTCCCCCAGCAGGTTGGAACACGATCTCCCGGCGCTTGCCCGCGAGCGGGCGGCCGGTTCAGCGTTGGCGGCGCGCCAGGAACGCCAGACGCTCGAACAGGTGCACGTCCTGCTCGTTCTTCAGCAACGCACCGTGCAGTTTCGGGAGGGCATCCGTGCCGTCCCGCCGCAGGTCCTCCGCATCGAGATCTTCGGCGAGCAGCAGCTTGAGCCAGTCCAACACTTCCGAGGTGGACGGCTTCTTCTTCAGCCCCTGCTGATCGCGCAACTCGTAGAACTGCCCCAACGCGGTCGCGAGCAGCGACTGCTTGATCCCAGGAAAGTGCACCTCGACGATCTGTTTCATCGTCTCCACGTCGGGAAACCGGATGTAGTGGAAGAAGCACCGCCGCAGAAAGGCGTCCGGCAATTCCTTCTCGTTGTTGGAGGTGATGATGACGATCGGGCGTTGCCGCGCGCTCACTGTCTGGCCCGTCTCGTAGACGTGGAATTCCATCCGGTCGAGTTCCTGCAACAGGTCGTTCGGGAATTCGATGTCGGCCTTGTCGATCTCGTCGATGAGCAGAACGACCTTGCCGGGCGCGTCGAACGCCTCCCACAGCTTGCCGCGCTTGATGTAGTTGGCGACGTTGTGCACGCGTTCGTCGCCGAGCTGGCTGTCGCGCAGGCGGCTGACCGCATCGTATTCGTAAAGGCCCTGCTGGGCGCGGGTGGTGGACTTGATATGCCACTCGATCATCGGCAGGCCGAGCGCGGAGGCAACCTGCCGAGCCAGTTCGGTCTTTCCGGTTCCAGGTTCGCCCTTGACCAGCAGCGGGCGTTCCAGCGTGACCGCAGCGTTCACCGCAACCTTCAGATCGTCGGTCGCCACATAGGACTCGGTGCCGGTGAATTTCATGCGCATTTTTCCGCCATTTGGTCTGCGTTTTAAACGCCTTGCCGGGGCCGCTGAAAAGCGTCCGGATTTCGCGTCATTCCGCTAACCTGCCCGTGCTTTTAGGCCGTGACAACCCATCCGGCTTGGAGTATCCACCGCGCCATGGGGGACCAGATGCCTGCGACTGAATACGTTAATGCGAAAAGGCCGGACAACGGCGATGCGTACCGGGAGCGGGATGAGTTGCGAGAGGGAGCAGGGATGAAACAGGAAGTCTTTCTGCCAGACGACTATCGCCCGGCTGAGGATGAACCGTTCATGAATGAACGGCAAATGGAATACTTCCGGCGTAAACTCACCGCCTGGAAAGAGGATCTGCTGGCCGACAGCCGCGATACCATCGAGGGGCTGCAGGAAAGCACCCGGAACATTCCCGATGTCGCCGACCGCGCGAGCGAGGAGACCGATCGGGCGCTGGAACTTCGCACGCGGGACCGGCAGCGCAAGCTTGTCGCCAAGATCGACGCCGCGCTGCGGCGCCTCGAGGAGGGCGAATACGGCTACTGCGAGGCCACCGGCGAGCCGATCTCGCTGAAGCGGCTGGACGCTCGCCCCATTGCGACGCTCAGCCTGGAGGCACAGGAACGTCACGAGCGGCGCGAGAAAGTGCACCGGGAAGATTGACCGGGCCTAACGCAGGCGCCGCCACCAGCGGCACGCTTGCCTAAAGCGGCGGCTTTTGCCAGTAACGCCGGGCCAGAGGGTCCGGCGTTTTCGTCAGGAGTTGCAATGAACTTGATCGGACAGGAAATGACTATCCTGGGCGCCGGGATCGCGGGGCTCGCTGCGGCACGCGCCCTGGCGATGCGGGGCGCGCGGGTTCGGGTGCTGGAACAGGCCCCCGCGATCACCGAGGTCGGTGCGGGCTTGCAGATCTCTCCCAACGGCGCGGTGGTGCTCGAGGCGCTCGGGCTGGGCGCGGAGTTCGAGCAGATCTCTATGGAATCCGAAGGCGCGGTCCTGCGCGACTACGTACGCGGGGCGGAGGTGCTCCGGCTCGATCTCCGCAAATACGGCCGCTTCGGCCTTGTGCACCGGGCCGACCTGATCCGCATGCTGGAGATCGCGGCGCTCGAGGTGGGAGTGGAGATCGAGCTCGGCACCCATGTCGCCTCCGTGCACCTGAACGGCGTCCGCCCCGTTCTGTTCATCGACGGGCGGGATGCGGAGCGCGTCGACTTCCTGGTGGCCGCCGACGGGCTGCACTCCCGTCTGCGAACCGCCCTTCTAGGAGACGAGTCCCCGCAGTTCACCGGGCAGGTGGCCTGGCGCGCCCTGCTGCCCATCCTGCCCGGACAGGTGCCGGTGGAAGCGCAGGTCTTCATGGGCCGCGGCCGGCACCTCGTGGCCTATCCGCTGCGAAGCGGCACGGTTCTTAACATCGTCGGCGTGATGGAAGCGCAGGAATGGACGGCCGACGGCTGGAATCATCCCGGCGATCCCAGCATCATGCGCGCGCATTTCGCCGAGTTTGGCGGCCCCGTGCGCGGCTGGCTGGAGCGCCTGGACGAGGTGATGGTCTGGGGCCTGTTCCGGCACGGCGTCGCCTCGCAGTGGCACGGCTCCAACGCCGTCCTGATCGGGGACGCGGCGCATCCGACCCTGCCGTTCCTGGCACAAGGCGCCTGCATGGCGCTGGAAGATGCCTGGGTGCTCGCCGAAACGCTTGTGGGCAGCGATACCACGGGCGCGGCGCTCGACCGGTTCGAGGCCGCCCGCAAACCGCGCACCCGGCGAATCGTCGACGCCGCCACGGCGAACGCCCGCAACTACCACCTGCGCTCCGGTCCGATCCGCGGACTGGCCCACCTCGGCCTGCGCGCCATGGGCTCCGCCGCCCCCGACTTCATGCCGGAGCGGTTCCGCTGGCTCTACGGGCATGACGTGACGCAGCCGGAAGGCGGCTGAGCCGGATTCCGGGTGTCGGACCTTCGCCTGCCGGAGGCATGCTGAACGGCTACCGGCGCACCCTGACCGGATCTGCCCGCAGCAGCCGCAGCCGGCGAAGGGTTTCCCTCTGGCCGGGCTTCTCCACCACGTAATACAGCACTGCTGCGCAGCCGATTGCGATGCCCACGGCCAGCGGCATGAGCGCGACAGGCATATTCCCATCGGAGTACCCGCCCACTCTCTCCATCGTTCCCATCAGGACCATCTTTACCACCACATGAGACATGTAGAGGGAGTAGCTGATGCGGCCCAGCCATACGAGAGGGGCCGGAAAACGTCCCTGGAAGAGCAGGAGCGACGACACCAACGGGCCAACACATAGGATGAACAGCAGGTCGTTGCCGATCATCGCGGACGCCACCAGCCCGATGGTGGAGACGATCATGACCGGGGTCGCATATGGGGCGAGTTTGGCCTGATATCTCAGGGTGGCGGCTGCCATCAGAACACCGAGGAAAAATTCCGGCACGACCCTCAGTACGGAATAGTTGTAGGTAAGTCTCGTCAACGCGAGGTTCAGGTCGAACGCGCTTCCCGTGACCCGTGTCGCCAGGACCTCGCAGACAAAGAAGAGGATGATGGCGAGGAGCGCGGCGCGGATCAATGTCGTCCGCAAGACGACCGCAAGGCAAAGCGGGAAGATGAGATAGGCGAGAAATTCCGCAGAGATCGACCAGGATGGGTAGTTCAGGCTCAGGCGGCCAATAATCGGAAACGATTGCAGCATAAGCCCGTCCACGGCCAGCGCCTCTCCGAGCCCGTAGGGCGGCGGCTCCCGAAATCCCACGATTGGAAGCCCGAATATGATTGCGGCAGCCGCCACCATCGTCACGAGGTGAACGGGATAGAGGCGAGCAAGTCTCTTGATGAGAAAATCAGAGTAGTCAAACCTGCCCGAGGTGAACTCTGTCCTGTAAACGTAGTAGAGGACGGAGCCGGACAGGACGAAGAACAATTCGACCCCGAGGTAGCCGCTCGTGAATATCTGCGAGTCGAGCCTGGGCGTGAAGCGATCCCGATAGTGAAAAAGCACCACCCAGAGCGCGGCAATGCCCCGCAAGGCGGTCCATCCGGTCACTTCGGTCCCGCCGGTCCTGGGGGTCATGGTCGCTCCAATCGAGGTGTCGGCGCCGGCGTCAGTCGTCTCGCGCGAGGGGGTGGTGTTCCAGCACGAGGTCCTTCAGGCGGTCGTCGAGGACGTGGGTGTAGATTTCCGTTGTGGAGATGTCGGCGTGGCCAAGCAGGGTCTGGATCGCCCGCAGGTCGGCGCCACCCGCGAGCAGGTGGGTTGCGAAGGCGTGGCGCAGAGTGTGCGGCGTGACCTTTGCGGGCGACACCCCTCCGGCCACGGCGAGTTCCTTGATCAGGGCGTAGAAACGGTGGCGGGTCAGGTGGCCCAACGTGCCGGTGGACGGGAAGAGGTAGCGGGAGGCCGGACGCCCGCGGGCCCTGTCGTCCGCCTCGCCGGCATCCCGTTCGACCAGCCAGGCGTCAAGCGCTGCCCGGGCGGGGGTGGAGAGCGGCACCAGGCGCTCCTTGCCCCCCTTGCCACGCACCAGCAGCATGTCCGGCTGCCCCCGCGCTGCCGCGACGGGCAGGGAGACGAGCTCGCTCACGCGCATCCCGGTGGCATAGAGAAGCTGCATCAGGCAGGTGTTCCGCACCCGGTCCCGGGGGCTGCGGCCGGTGGTTTCGGCCGCGGCGAGCAGGGCGTCCACCTCCGCCAGGTCCAGTGTCTTGGGCAGGCTCTTGCGCCGCCCCGGTCCCTTGATCCGGATCGCCGGGTTGTCGCCCCGCCACCCTTCCTCAAAGGCGAAGCGGTAGAGTTGGCGAATGGCCGAGAGCCGTCGGGCGCGCGTGGCCTGTGACAGGCCCTGCGCATCGCAGTGGATAAGGTAGGCCTCCACGTCTTCCCGACAGACGCCGGCGAAGGACAGCTTGCGGGTGTCCACCCAGTCCGCGAAGTCCTTCAGGTCCCGCCCGTAGGCCAGCAGGGTGTTCTGCGCGGCGTCGAGTTCGGCCGCCTGCGCCTCCAGGAACGTGGCGATCCAGCGCCCGGTTGACGCAGGGCCGCCGTTCATGCCTCACCGTCCAGCAGAAGGATTTGCAAGGCCGCGCGGCGGGCTGTGTCCTCCAGGCCGACGCCGCGCAGGAACGCCAGCGCCTCGGCCAGATCGTTCGGGTCGCTTTCCGAGCCATCCGCGAGAATTTCGAGGGCCAGGATCAGCGCTTCACCCAGGTGGTTGCCGGCCGCCCGCTCGGCAAGCTCGCCGGTGGTCGGGGCGTCGGCGGTGAGCCCCTCGGCAATGGCGGCGCCGAGGCGGCCGGGAGGATCGCCTTCCGGCGTGCCGCGCGCGATGGACGCGGCGAAGGCAAGGTCGTCCGTCGGGTCGACCGTGTCGGCCACCGCCTCAAACCCGTCCGACAGCAGGCCGATGCGTGGGGCCAGGCCCGCGGCAGGACCCTCCAACTCAAGTGCACTGAGCCGCTGGCCGAACGCCTTTGCGAAGGGCACGGCCAAGCCCGACGCGGTCATCGCCTCCCACGCCGGGGGCAGGCTCGCGGAGACGGCGGCGGCATCTCCAGCGTCCAGATCGTGCTGAAGGCGCTGGACGAGCTCCGCCCGCTCCCAGACGCTGCCGGAGGCAGCCGGTTCGCGTTCGCCATAGATTGCCAGGAGGACGTGCGGGGCGAGCACGCCTGCGCGCGCCAGCCGCTCCGCCGATTCGATTCGCGCCTTCCAGCCGGCGGTGTGGCGCAGGTCCGAATGGGCGAAGGCCAACGGCAGGGAGGCCGTGGGCATCGGCGCCCCGATGGCTTCCAGCATACGGAACGTGAGCGGGCTGGGTCGGGAGGGCGTAGCCGTCGGCGGCAGAATCTCCGACAGGCCCGGATCGAGGAACTGCGCCAGGAGCGCGTCCTGCTCCGGCGAGAGCTGGCCAAGCGCCTTTGCCGATTCCAGCGTCAACGCGGCAGCGGGCCAGTCGCCCGTGCGCGCCAGGCAGAAGATCCGAACCGGGAAGGAGGGCGTGATGCCCGGCACCGCCCGCATCCGCGCGCACGCCGCCTGTTCGCGCCCCGTCAGCAGGCCCACGTCGAAGGCGCGGCGGAAGAGTTCCGGCTCGTCGGAGCTTGCGCGCTCCAGCAGCGCCTCGGCCTCCGTCACCGCGCCACGGGCGAGCAGCGCGTCGATTCGCGCCTGCAGCATCGGCCCCCGCGGCGTGGAGCCCACGGGCGGGTCAAGCTCGGCCATCATCAGCTCGATGAACTGGTCCTGCACCGCGGGCAGGGGTTCGGCCGGGAAGGAGGCGATCATCGCGGCGAGGTCTTCCAGCTTCGACTCCCCCCACAGATCGGCGGGTAGCCCGGTAACCGTCCGCGGCAGAAGCCCCACACCGTCGGGGGAAGGGGAATCCAGCGGCTGCACAAGGATCGGTTCGGTGACGATGCCGCTGGTGACGGGTGCCTGCGGCTCCGGCAGCGCGCGGGAGGTGGCAAGGCTCTGGGACAGCCAGTCGATGGCCGAGATCGGCTCGTCCGACGTGTCGGTCTGCGCGGCAGCGCTTCCCGCGACCGCAAGCGGCAACAGCACCCGGGTGAGGCGGGTGATCAATGCTAAGCGCATCGGCGTCAGTCCACGTCCAGGGTCACAGGGTCGCTGACCCGGGTCTGTGTCGGTGTCAGGTCCGCCAGATAAGCGTAGCCCACAAGCGCAATCACCCCGATCACCACGAGGTAAAGCAAGAACTTCAGGAGTCGCCGCATCGCTGCCCGTCTTTCTCGTTATTTTCCGCATTCGTCCGTGCGTTCGCCTAGGTTTATACATGGCATCCGGCGCGATTTCACGCCATTGGTTGCATGTTTTTTGCAACCGGCGGAGCCACGCCGGAGAAAGGCAAGGCCGGTGGCGGCGAGACTGAAGAAAACGGTGGTGCTGGTGGGGATGATGGGCGCGGGAAAGAGCGCCATCGGGACGGGCCTGTCGAAACGGCTCGGCGTTCCCTTTCGCGACAGCGACGCCGAGATCGAGTTGGCCGCCGACAGGACCATCGCCGAGATCTTCGAACGCGACGGCGAGGCCTTCTTTCGCGATCGCGAAAGCGAGGTCATCTCCCGCCTGCTGGACGGCCGGCCGGCGATTCTGTCCACCGGCGGCGGCGCCTTCCTGGCCGAGCGGAACCGCCGGATGATCCACGAACGCGGCGTCTCGATCCTGCTCAAGGCCGATGTGGAGCTTCTGTGGAACCGCGTGAAGCACAAGACAAACCGTCCGCTGTTGCGCACGCCCAATCCGCGTGCCACCCTTGAGGCAATATATGCCGAACGCGCACCCATCTATGCCAAGGCCGATCTGGCGGTCCAGGCGCGGTCCGAGTATGCCATCTCCGAGATGGTCGAGCAGGTGGTGAAAGCACTGCGCAGCCGGCCGGACGTACTGGAGGATTGCTGACGTGATGGAGATCGTTCACGTTCCGCTGCGCGAGCGCGCCTACGACATCTATATCGGCTCGGGCATTCTGGAACAGGCGGGCTTTCGCATCGCGCCATTCCTGAGCCGCCCGCGCGTGGCCGTTGTCTCCGACGAAACCGTTGCCGGATTGCACCTGGAACGCCTGCAAGCGGCGCTGCGGGTGGAGGGGATCGACAGCGACGTGCTGACGCTTCCAGCGGGCGAGGGGACGAAGTCCTGGCAACACCTGATCCAGACGGTCGAATGGCTGCTGGAGCAGAAAATGGGCCGCGACGACGTCGTCGTTGTCATCGGCGGCGGCGTGGTGGGCGACCTTGCCGGCTTCGCGGCTTCGATCCTTCGGCGGGGCGTGCGCTTCGTCCAGATCCCCACGACGCTGCTGGCTCAGGTGGACAGTTCCGTCGGCGGCAAGACCGGGATCAACGTGGCCGCCGGGAAGAACCAGGTGGGCAACTTCCACCAGCCCTGCCTCGTGCTCGCGGACGTGGACGTGCTGGAGACGCTGCCGGAACGGGCCTTTCTGTCCGGCTATGCCGAGGTGATGAAATACGGCCTGCTCGGAGACGAGAAGTTCTTCGAATGGTTGGAACAGCACGGGGAGGCGATGAAGGCCGGCGACACCTGCGCCCGCATCGCCGCCGTGCGGTGGTCCTGCCAGATGAAGACGGACATCGTCATCCGCGACGAGACCGAACGCGGCGAGCGGGCACTGCTGAACCTCGGGCACACATTCGGCCACGCGTTGGAAGCCGCGACGGGATATTCCGACCGGCTGCTCCATGGCGAAGGCGTCTCCATCGGCTGCGGCCTGGCGGTGGAACTCTCGGCGCGGCTCGGGCTGTGCTCCCAGGAAGATCCGAGCCGGGTGCGCGCGCATCTGCGCGACATGGGCATGAAGGTGGAGCTGAAGGACATTCCAGGCGACCTGCCATCAGCGGAAAGCCTGATGGACCTGATGAGTCAGGACAAGAAGGTCGTCGCCGGGCAGATGCGCTACGTGCTGATGCGCGGCATCGGCCGCGCCTTTCTCTCCTCAGACGTGCCGCGCGCCGAAGTGATGCGGCTTCTCAACGACGAACTGCAGCACGCCCGCTAGGGTCGTCCGCGCCGGCAAGGGGCGATGGGGTCTGCGACCGGGTCGACCGGCCGAAAAGTTCGCCTCTGCGATCCGGCCCGGAAATCCAGGAGCCGCGGTTCAGCCCGGCTCCGGTTTCGGGCCAGACCAGTCAGGACTGGACGAAGCCCACGATCTCCTTGGTGCGCGTGAGAATCGGGTCCGCAACCGCGCGGGCCTGCTCGGCGCCGTGCGCCAGGATGCGGTCGATTTCCGCCGGGTCGGCCATCAGCCGCGCCATCTCCGCCGAGATCGGCCCCAGCTTCGCCACCGCCAGATCGGCCAGCGCCGGCTTGAACCGTCCCCAGCCCGCCCCGGCATATTCCGCGATCACCTGCTCGTCCGACAGGCCCGCCAGCCCGGCGTAGATATCGACGAGGTTCCGCGCCTCGGGGCGGTCCTTCAGCCCCTCCATCGTCTCCGGCAGCGGCGCCGGGTCCGTCTTGGCCTTCTTGAATTTCTTCGCGATCGTGTCCGCATCGTCCGTCATGTTGATGCGTTCCATGTCGCTCTCGCCGGACTTGGACATCTTCTTCGTCCCGTCGCGCAGGTTCATCACCCGCGTCGCCGGCCCCTCGATCACCGGCAGCGTCTCGGGGAAGAAATCGACCTTGTAATCGTGGTTGAACTTCTGCGCGATATCGCGGGTGAGTTCCACGTGCTGCTTCTGATCCTCGCCAACGGGCACATGCGTGGCGTGGTACAGAAGGATGTCGGCCGCCATCAGCGCCGGATAGGCGAAGAGGCCGAGGCTCTCCTTTTCGGCGTTTTTGCCTGCCTTTTCCTTCCACTGGGTCATGCGGTTCATCCAGCCCATCCGCGCAACACAGCTGAAGATCCAGGACAACTCCACGTGGGCCGGCACCTGACTCTGGTTGAACAGGATCGACTTCACCGGATCAATGCCGCTGGCAAGGTACCCGGCCGCCACCTCCCGTGTCGCCGCATGGAGCATGTCCGGGTCCTGCCAGACGGTGATCGCATGCAGGTCCACCACGCAGTAGATAGTCTCGTGCGTGCCCGCTTCCTGCCAGTCGACGAACCGCTTGATCGCACCGAGGTAATTGCCCAGCGTCAGCCCGCCCGAGGGCTTGATCCCCGAAAAGGCACGCGGCGTGAAGGAACGGGTGGGGGTATCGGACATTGCGGGATCTCCGGCTGGTCATACGGGCTCCGCTCGCTTAACCATGCACCGGAAATGGCGTCAACCGGAGGCAGGGATGCAGGATCGGCAACAGGACTCCAGCCACGGCGCGCACCACGATAGCCCGTTCAATGCCTTGCCTCCGGTGGTCATCGTGCTGGTGCTCGCGATCCTCGGGGTGGAGGTGGTGTTCCTGCTCGCCAAGTCCGGATTCATTGGCCAGACGCAAGGGGGGGACGACTGGCGCATCTCGGCGATCCAGAAGTTCGCCTTTTCCGGCGAGATCTTTCGCTGGATGGCGGAAACCGGCCGCTGGCCGCTCGACCAGGCACAGCGCCTTGTGACCTATCTTTTCGTGCACGGCAGCTTCACCCATGCGGTGATGGTCTGCGTCTTCATCCTCGCGCTCGGCAAGATGGTGGGCGAAACGTTCTCGCAACTCGCCGTGGTCGTGGTGTTTTTTGGTGCCGGTCTTGTGGGCGCCGTGGCCTATGGCACCTTGCTGGACACGCAATACCCCCTGCTGGGCGGATACACCGGGGCCTACGGATTGATCGGGGCCTACACCTTTATCCTCTGGGTCGGGTTCGGGCAGAACGGCGGCAACCAGCTCCAGGCGTTCCGCCTGATCGCCTTCCTTCTCGGCATCCAGCTCCTGTTCGGGCTGATCTTCGGGGCCAACAACGATTGGGTCGCCGAACTCGCAGGGTTCGCCACCGGGTTTCTCCTTTCTGGCATCTTGCGTCCCGGCGGTTGGGCGGAGCTGGTGAACCGGATGCGGCAACGGTAGGCGCCTCGGCATGCGGTTTGCGATGCACCTGCCGGGGGTGCGATTTTTCGGTCGAAAAATCGTGGTCGCGCGCGTCAGCGCGCGGCCCGGCCCAAGGGCCGACAGGTCATCTTTGATGATCTGACGGCGCGCGGGAGCGCCCCCGGCGTCGTTAAGGCGTGACGGCGTGCCGGCAGGCGGGCTCGGCGTCTGTCAGCCGGCCCTCGTGCAGGCGCAGGCTCCGCGTGCCCACCCGGCGCCGGAAGTGCGGGTCGTGGCTGACCACCACCATTGCCTGCGGCAGTCCCAGCAGCACCTCGACCAGCCGCGCTTCGTTCGCCTCGTCGAGCCCGTTGGTCGGCTCGTCCAGCAGCAGCACGTCGGGTTCCATCGCCAGCACCGTGGCGAGCGTCACCAGCCGCTTCTCTCCCCCCGACAGCTTGTGCGTGATCCTGTCCCGCAGGTGCATCAGGTCGAGCTGTTTGAGAACGCGCTCCACGATACCGAGCGCTTCCTCCCGCGAGGCGCCGAGGTTGAGCGGACCGAACGCGATGTCCTCGGCCACGGTGGGGCAGAAGAGCTGGTCGTCGGGGTCCTGGAACACCAGCCCCGCACGGCGCCGCACCTCGTGAAAATCCGCCTCCGCCCGGCGGGGCTGTCCAAAGGCCGTCACGCTGCCCGCCTCGGGCCGCAGCAACCCGACCATGATCCGAAGCAGCGTCGACTTCCCGGCGCCGTTGTGGCCGGTGATGCACACACGCTCCCCGGCCTCCAGCGTCATGTCGGCGCCGGTCAGCACGGGCGCCCGCCCGGGGTAGCCGAAGTGGATGTCCCACAGGTCAAAGAGCGCCATCCGCGACCTCTCCGGCGATCAGCGCCACCAGCGCCACGGCGAACCCGGCGGTAAAGGCGAGGTCCCTCGCGCCCACGCTCCACCGCTCCAACAGCGGCAGCCGGCCGGTGAAGCCCCGGCACTTCATGGCCTCCAGAATCCGCTCCGACCGCTCCAGCGAGCGCACCAGCATCATCCCCACGAGGTAGCCGAAGCTGCGGTAGGTGTGCCAGCCGGTCGACGGCCGAAAGCCGCGCGCCTTCATCGCCTGCCGCAGCCGCAGGTACTCCTCCCGCAGCACGTCGATGTAGCGAACGGTGAACATCAGCAGATGGACCAGAGTCGCCGGCACCCGCAGCGTGTGCAGCGCATGCCCCAGCGTGACAGGTTCCATCGAGCCCACCAGGGCCATCAGCGCCAGGATCACCGCATTTGCGGTCAGCCCGATCCGCGCCGCCTCTGCCAGCCCCTCCCAGGAGGCCGACACGCCCCAAATGGTCAGAAAGGGCTCGCCCGGCACCGTGAAGGGCAGCAGCGCCAGCATGAACAGGATGAACCCGTCCATCGCCGCCATCCGGCGCAGCGTCCGGCGGGGCGGCAGCCCGGAGCCTGCCATCAGCACACCGGCGAGGCAAAGCGCGGCGATCAGCACCCCGAAGCGGTCGCAGGCCACGACCGTTACCGCGAAGGCCGCCGCGCAGACGATCCGGACCCGCGGGTCCACCCGGCCAAGCCAGGACACCTGCCGGTTCGCGCCCGTGGCGGAAAGCGGCTTTTCCACCGCCGTCAGGACCGAGCTCATGCGGCCGCCTGCAGCTTGCGCCGCGCCGCAAGGTAGAAGGCGACGCCGGACAGCCCGAGGATGTAGCCGATCCCGCCGAGGATGTTCTGCAGGTCGTTCTTTTCCTTGTAGGCGGCGATCTCCTGGCGCAGGGGGCGCATTTCGTCCCGCACGATCCGGGCGATCTCATCGGCATCCACCCCGGGCGCCACCGAGGTGGCGGGCCCTGCGGCATAGGCGATGGTGGCCGCCGCGCCGGGCGTGGCGGCCGCAGCCTGCGCGCTGCCCTGCGATGCCGGCGCCTTGCCCACGATCGCGGCCACATCCGCTGCGCTCATCTCGGTCTTCGCCACGTGGCCTGCGCCCAGATCCGCGCGGAAGACATGGGCCACGGGCGCCGTCGGCGTGTAGAGGAAGAACCCGTCGTCGTCCGTCACCGTCTCGCCCAGCTTGCCGCCATCCCCGTCGAAGACCTCCACCAGCGTGCCGGCGCCCGCGCCGCCGTTGGTGAACCCGACCTCGCCCTCGATCTGCGACCCGGAGGGAAAGACGCTGATCACCACCTTGTGCGCCAGTCCCGGCACCGGAAAAAGCGCAAGCGACACGGCGAGAACGAATGCACGGATCATGACCCGGCTCCCGCGACCGCCTCGAAGAGCTCCGGCTTGACCTTGCGCGTCAGGTAAATCGCGCTGCCGGTCAGGAAGGCCTCGATCGCCATCACCGGAATGTGGGTCAGGAAGACGAGCTTCGCCGCGTTGTAAAACTGCTCCCCGGTCAGCGCGAGCGCGAGCGCCACGAAGAAAGTCGTCAACGCCACTGCCAAGCCTCCGCCCACCGCGCCCCAGACGGCCGCGGCCTCCGGAGTGCCGGATTGGAGCCGGCTCCGCAGCAGGCAGCCGACGATGACCGCCGGCATGGCGATGTTGAAGGTGTTGACCCCCAGCACCGTCACCCCGCCGAAGCCGAAGAACACCGCCTGCAGCAGCAGCCCCACGAACAGTGCCGGAAAGGCCGCCCAGCCAAGGACCAGCCCAGCCAGTCCGTTCAGGATCAGGTGCAGCGACGAGGGGCCGGCCGGCACATGCACCAGCGAGGCGACGAAGAACGTGGCCGACAGCGTGCCGGCGACGGGGATCTTTTCCATCGGCAGGCAGCGCAGGCCCTTGGCGATGCCGCCTGCGGCCAGCACCGCGCCGCCGATCACCACCGGGTTGGACAGGGCTCCGTCAACGATGTGCATGGCTCACTCCATATCCCAGGCGCGGATCCAGATGACCGCATCCTGACTCAGGTCCTTGCCCTCAAAGTCCGTCTCCGGGCCGGAGCCGAGCGCCGCGAAGCCCCAGAAACCGGCTTTCGGAATACCGAAGGTGAACTGGCCATTCTCGTCCGTCACCGCGACCAGCGTCCCACCGGGGGACGGGGCGGTCGTGGGCGCCGTGGCCGTGTCGGTCTCCATGTCGGGCTGGGCGGCGATGTACTCCACCTCCACCTCGATGCCTGGCACCGGCGCGCCCTCGGCCAGCACGCGGCCGGTGAAGGTCGATCCGGCGATCACGTTGGTCGGCTTGTTGAGCGGCACGATCTCGGTGGTCAGGCCTTGCGGCGCCATCCAGTCCGTCGGGATCGCGTTGCGATTGAGATAGCTCTTGGCGATCTGCTGGATGAAGATGTCCTCGCTCGCCTCGTAATAGGGCGCAGGCACCACCACGAGAACGTAGTCGCCCGACCGTTTGACCGGCACGGAGCCGTTGAACGCGGCCCCTGCGTTGGTGGCGCCGGTGAAGGTCATGGGCGCCAGCGTGTCCATCAGGTCGATTTTTTCGCCCCGGTGAACGGCGTAGAACTCGAGCGGCTCGGCCATGTCCATCACGTGCCCGTTCTCGAACGGGTGCCAGAAGATCAACTTCAGCGGCACATCGCCGGGCCGCTCGATCAGGGTATCGGGGGTAAAGATGAGCTGGAAGTGCGCCGACGCGGCCTGCGACAGGCCGAGACTGGCAAGCGCTGCCAGCAGGAAGGGTTTCAAGGTCATGTCGTCTCTCTCAAAGTGCCGCACGCGGCGGCCGGCCTGAAAGGATCGACGGGGTTCGGCTCGATTCGGGACGAAGGATCAGCCCGGCTCGCGCCAGACGCTCACCCCGGCGTCCGGTGAAGACCACGGGGGGATTGCCCCCATGCGGCCTCGGCAGGTCTCCTGGCTCGCGGGTCGTCGCTCGGCCGGCCTTCCCGGGGATCCCAGTGGCGCGTTCGGCCTCGCTCTCCGCTCACAGTTGCGGGGGCAGCCACGGTTTTGGTCCCTGATGGGTACGCCGCACCGTGTTCCCTTTCTCATCCCCTGGCGCTTGACCGTCCGGGGAACCGAAGATGCCTCCTTTTCGCGTTCGCGGCGCCGGAATGTCAATCGGACTTTTGCGGGGGCGGCAATATCACCCGCGCGGCGCAATTCGGGCAGGTCTCGACCCGTGTCAGGGGCTGGCGCGGCGGACGAGTGCCGTTGCCGTGCCCATGGCGACGAGCGTGCATCCCCCCATTCGGGTCAACGTGGGCAGGACCGTGGGCCGGGCGATGCGCTGCCTCAGGGTGTCCGCGAGCAACGCATAGGACAGGGCGCTGAGCGCGGCGAGGCCGACGAAGGTTCCGATCAGGATCGCCGCCTGCGGCAGCACCGGCTCGGCGGGCGACAGGAACTGCGGCACGAAGGCGATGAAGAAGACGATCGACTTTGGATTGAGCGCGGTCACCGCTGCGGCATGGGCGAAAACCCGTGCCGCCGGCGCCTCCGGAACGTCGGTAGCCACCGGCAGCGCCGTGGCCGGGGCGCTCAGGAACATGCGGACGCCGAGATAGACAAGGTAGGCCGCCCCGAGCCATTTCAGCACGCCGAATAGCGCGGCCGACGTGGCGACGAGCGCCCCCAGCCCGGCCAGCGAGGCGGTCATCGCAGTCAGGTCGCCCAGCGCAACCCCCGCGACGGTCGCAAGCGCGACGCGCCGGCCCTGGCTGATGGCGTAACTGAGCACCAGCAGGACCGTCGGCCCCGGTACGACCAGCAGCGCGAGGGAGGCAGAGGCGAAGGCGAGCCAGATGTGAAGGTCCACGGCAATCTCCCGATAGGTGTCCCGCCAGCCAGCCACAGACCCCCGCCAGGGTAAAGCCGCTATGCGCTCTGGTCTGCGCGGCTGCGTCGCTTGCCGCGCCCGCCCGCCGCTGTTAGGGGACGGGGTGACGATGCCGGAAGGCTGAACGGGAGAGACGCGGCGCCGACCCATGCCGGGGGCGCGGCCGATCATCGTCGGGGCGGCGCCACGCGGCGCCCGCCGCGGCCCCCGTATTGCCGGCGCTGAGCAGCAAGGGAGCCACGTCATGACAGCGACCGAGATTCAAACGACCGCCGGAGGCCCGCGATGAGCAAGATCGGCGTGATGCTGTGCGGGCACGGCTCGCGGTCGCAGGCGGCGGTGGACGAGTTCGCCGTCCTGGCCAAGAAACTGCCGGCGCTGCTGCCCGAAGACTGGATGGTCGACTACGGCTACCTCGAGTTTGCCAACCCCGTCATCCGGGTCGGGCTGGACAACCTCCGTGAGGCGGGCTGCGACCGCATTCTCGCCGTCCCGGGCATGCTCTTCGCGGCCATGCACGCGAAGAACGATATTCCCACCGTGCTGAATGCCTACGCCGCCGAACACGGCATCGGGGTGGAGTACGGCCGCGAACTCGGCGTGAACGCGCGGATGATCGCGGCGGCGGCGGACCGCATCCGCGAGGCGGTGGCGCAGGCCGATGCGGAGCAGGGCGCGGTGCCAGCGCACGAGACCTGCCTCGTGGTGATCGGCCGCGGCGCCTCGGACCCCGACGCCAACGCCAACGTCTCCAAGATCGCACGGATGCTCTGGGAGGGAATGGGCTTCGGCTGGTGCGAGGTCGGCTACTCCGGCGTGACCTTCCCGCTGGTGGAACCGGCGCTGGAGCAGGCCGCGAAGCTCGGTTTCAAACGCTACGTCGTCTTCCCGTACTTCCTCTTCACCGGCATCCTGATCGACCGCATCTACGGCTTCACCGACATGGTGGCGGAGGCCAATCCGCAGGCGCAGTGGGTGAAGGCGGGCTATCTCAACGACCACCCGCAGGTTCTGGAAACCTTCGCCGAGCGCATCACCGAGATCCTCGACGGCGAGACGGCGATGAATTGCTCGCTCTGCAAGTACCGGACGCAGGTGCTGGGCTTCGAAGCCGAAGTGGGCCGGCCGCAGGAGAGCCATCACCACCACGTCGAAGGGCAGGGGGCGAGCGCGCCGGGCTCCAATGTGGAGGACTGCACCCTCTGCGACACCTTCTGCACCGGCGCCTGCCGGCTCGACGCGGGGCATGACCACCACCATGGGCACGACCATCACCACCACGGCCATGACCACCACCACCATCACGACCACGACCATCCCCACGGCCACCATCACGATCACGGCCACGATCACCACCACCCGCCCTATCCCCACGCCGATCACCCGATGGGGCCGGAGAGCGTGCGCAAACACCTGAAGACGGAATGACGCTGGACTACGAACGCGACCCGGCGGCGATTTACCGGCAGAGCTTTGCCACCATCGCGGCGGAGGCCGACCTGTCGGCCCTGCCGGAGGCCGCGCGGCCGATGGCGATCCGGCTGATCCATGCCTGCGGGATGGTGGACATCGCCACCGACCTGCGGGTCTCCGAGGGCGCGGTGGAGGCGGGGCAGGCGGCGTTGGCACGCTTGGGCAGTGAAACGAAGGGCGGGGGCTACCCGGCCCGGGCGCCGGGCGGTGCGGCTGACCTGAGCGATCCCAAACACTCAACCAATCAGGATCTCCGAATCCTACCCATCTTCTGCGACAGCGAAATGGTCGCGCGTGGCATCATCGCCCGCGCCCTTCCCGGCGGCGCCACACCCATCGTCACCCTCAACGACCCAGCCGTGCCGGACCTGGCGAAACGCCGCGGCACCACCCGCTCCGCCGCCGCGACGGAGCTTTGGCGGGAGCGCCTCGCGGGCAGCATCGTCGCCATCGGCAACGCCCCCACCGCGCTTTTCCATTTGCTGGAAGGGCTTGAGCAAGGCTGGCCCCGCCCGGCGTTGATCCTCGGCTTCCCGGTCGGCTTTGTCGGCGCGGCAGAGAGCAAGCAGGCTCTGGCGGAGCGCCCGCACGGCGTCCCTTTCGTCACCCTGCTGGGCCGGCGCGGCGGCTCGGCCATGGCGGCGGCCGCGGTCAACGCGCTCACCCTCGGCCTCCGGGGGGACGGCACGTGACCGCCTGGCTCGACGTCATCGGCATGGGCGAGGACGGTTGGAACGGCCTCTCGCCCGCCGCCCGTGCGCGTCTGCATGCCGCGGAACTCATCGTCACCGGCCCGCGCCTTGCCGACCATCTGCCCGACCTGCCGGCTGAAAAACGCCTCTGGCCCTCGCCCTTTCGCGACCTGGCGGAGGAGCTTGTCGGCTGGCGGGGCAGGCGGGTGGCGGTGCTCGTGACGGGCGATCCCCTGTGGTACTCCGCCGGCGCGCTCTTCCTGCGCCATTTCGCCCCCGAAGAGGTCGCCTATTACCCGCATCTCTCCGCCTTCCAGCTTGCCGCCGCGCGGATGAAATGGAGTCTGGCCGACACGGAAACCCTCACCATCCACGGCCGCCCCGCCGAACAGGCGATCCCCTTCCTTGCGCCCGGCGTTCGCCTGCTGCTGCTGACCCGCGACGGAACCTCGCCCAAGGAGGTCGCAGCCCTGCTCGCGGCGCGCGGCATGGGCGCGAGCCGCCTGACGGTCCTGGCCAACATGGGCGGCGCGAGCGAAACCCGGATCGAGGGCACGGCGGCAGACTGGTCCGCCACCGCGCCGGATCTCCACGTCCTCGCCGTCGACTGCCTCGGCGACCCGGGCGCGGCGATCCTGCCCCGGACGGGCCTGCCCGACGACGCCTTCGAGCACGACGGCCAGCTCACGAAACGCGAGCTTCGCGTGCTGACCCTCGCCGCCCTGGCCCCCCGGCGCGGCCAACTGCTGTGGGACATCGGCACGGGCTGCGGCTCCGTGGCAATCGAATGGATGCGCGCGGACCGGGACATGCGGGCCATCGGCGTGGAGTCCTCCCGCGAACGTCTGGCCCTCGCCGCCGCCAACGCCACCTGCCTCGGCGCGCCTCGGCTCGACCTGCGCGACGGGCGGGCGCCCGACGCATTGGACGGGCTGCCCCAGCCCGATGCGATCTTCATCGGCGGCGGTCTGTCCGATCAGGTGGCGACGCGCGCGCTCGACGCGCTGCCGCCCCACGGCCGCCTCGTCGCCAATGCCGTGACGCTGGAAAGCGAGGCCCTGCTGGGCCGGTTGCACTCCGCCCACGGCGGCACCCTCATCCGGGTCTCGGTCTCTCGCGCCGAACCCGTGGGCAGATTGCGCGGCTTCAAGCCGCTCATGCCCGTCACCCAATGGAGTCTCACGAAATGAGCGGAACCCTCTATGGCCTGGGCCTCGGCCCGGGCGACCCCGAGCTACTGACGCTGAAGGCGCACAGGCTGATCTCGCAGGCGAAGGTCATCGCCTATCCCGCGCCCGACAGCGGCGAGAGCTTCGCCCGGTCCATCGTGGCCGGCTACATCCCCGAGGGCGTGCGCGAGATCCCCATCGTCATACCCATGCGCTCCGAACGTTTTCCCGCGCAGGAGGTCTACGACGCCGCCGCCGAAGACATCGCCTCCGTGCTGGAAACCGGGCAGGACGTCATCGTGCTCTGCGAGGGCGACCCGTTCTTCTACGGCTCCTTCATGTACCTCTTTTCGCGCCTCGCCGACCGCTTCCCCACCGAAGTCGTCCCCGGCGTCTCCTCCCTCGGCGCAGTGACCGCCGCCGCCGGCCTGCCGCTCATCGCCCGCGACGAGGTGCTGACGGTGCTTCCCGCCACGCTGCCCGCCCCCGAGCTGGAGGCGCAGGTGCGCAAGTCCAACGCCGTCGCGATCATGAAACTCGGCCGCCAATTCGCCAAGGTGCGCAGCCTGCTTGAGGGCTTGGGCCTCGCGGACCGGGCCGTTTTCGTTTCCCACGCCTCCCTGCCGGAGCAGATGGCCTGCCCGCTGGCGGAGGCGCCGGAGACGGCCCCGTATTTCTCGATGGTCGTCGTGCCGGGGAGGGACGCACATGTCTGACGCCGCGCCCGTTGTGGTGTCGCTGCTGCCCCATGGCGAGCTGGCCGAACGCATCGCCACCGCGATCGGCGGGCGGGCTGACCTCAAGGGCAGGGATTTCGACGACGTGGGCAGCCACCTGCGCGCCCTCTTTTCCGCCGGACGGCCCGTGGTGGGCATCGCGGCCGCCGGTATCCTGATCCGCTGCCTCGCGCCGCTCCTCGGCGACAAGACGGCCGAGCCGCCCGTGCTGGCCGTGGCGCCCGATGGCTCCGCGGTGGTGCCGCTGCTCGGCGGCCACCGCGGCGCGAACGCGCTGGCGCGGCGCATCGCTCAGGCGCTCGGCACTGCCGCCGCCGTCACGACGGCCGGCGATGTCGCCCTCGGCGTCGCCCTCGACGAGCCGCCCGACGGCTGGCGGCTGGAAAACCCGGAGGACGCCAAGCCGGTCATGGCCGCCCTGCTCGCCGGTGCGCGCGGCCAGCTTTCCGGCGATGCGCCCTGGCTCGCCCCGCTGGCCCAGCAGGGCGCGGTGGACGTCCTGCCCGCCGACCCGGAGGCGCCGGTGGTGCTCAGCGTCGCCGGCGCCGCGCCCCTCATCTACCGCCGCCGCAGCTTCGCTCTCGGCGTCGGCTGCGCCCGTGGCTGCGACCCCGACGAGATGATCGCCCTCGTCGGCAAGGCCCTCGCGGAGGCCGGCATCGCGGCGGGCGAGATCGCCGCCGTCCACTCCATCGACCTCAAGGCCGACGAAGCCGCGATCCACGCGCTCGCCGCTCACCTCGGCGTGCCCGCGCGCTTCCACACACCCGCCCGCCTGGAGGAGGAAGCCCCGCGCCTGGCCAATCCATCGGAGGTGGTCTTCGCCGAAGTCGGCTGTCACGGCGTCGCCGAAGGGGCCGCGCTCGCCGCCGCTGGCCCAGGCGGCTCACTGGAGCTTGCCAAGACCAAGACCGCCAACGCCACCTGCGCCGTGGCCCGCATCACGCCGGGCGGCGCGGAGGGCCAACCGCGCGGCCACCTCGCCGTGGTCGGCATCGGCCCCGGACAGGCCGACTGGCGCACGCCCGAGGCCACCCGCCTCATCGCGGAGGCCGACGAACTGGTGGGCTACGGCTTCTACATCGACCTGCTCGGCCCGGAAGCCCGCGGCCGTATGCGCCGCGATTTCGCCCTGGGCGAGGAGGAGGCCCGCTGCCGCTACGCGCTCGAAGCCGCCGGCGAGGGGCGCCGCGTGGCGCTGATCTGCTCCGGTGACGGCGGAATCTACGCCATGGGCGCGCTGGTCATGGAACTGCTGGACCGCCCCGAAGACGCAGGCGGCGTCACGGCCGCGGCGAAGCGGGTCGCGGTGACACACGCGCCCGGCATCTCCGCGCTGCAGGCCGCCTCGGCCCGTGCCGGCGCGCTTCTGGGGCACGACTTCTGCGCGATTTCGCTCTCGGACCTGCTGACCCCGCGCGACACCATCCTCCAACGCCTCGATGCCGCCGCACGGGGCGACTTCGTCATCGCCTTCTACAACCCCGTCTCCCGCCGCCGCCGCACGCTGCTGGCCCAGGCGCGGGACATCCTGCTCGCCCACCGCCCGGATGACACGCCGGTCCTGCTGGCCCGCAGCCTCGGCCGCCCGGACGAAGACCTGACGCTGCGGCGCCTGGCCGACCTGGACGTCGACGAGGTGGACATGATGACCATCGTCCTCGTCGGCGCCTCGGCCTCGCGGCGCATCCAAAGCGGCGACATCGCCGCCGGCGCGGGAGGCACCTGGATCTACACCCCGCGCGGCTACGCCAAACGCATCGATGGAGAAAGCGCATGACCGTCCATTTCATCGGCGCCGGCCCCGGCGACCCGGACCTCATCACGGTAAAGGGACAAAGGCTGATCGCTTCCTGCCCGGTCTGCCTCTACGCGGGCTCGCTCGTGCCGGAGGCGGTGGTGGCCTGTGCCCCCGAGGGCGCGCGCGTGATCGACACGGCCCCCCTCGCGCTCGACGAGATCGTGGCCGAGATGGAGGCCGCCCACGCGAAAGGGCAGGACGTGGCGCGGGTCCACTCCGGCGACCCCTCGCTCTACGGCGCCATCGCCGAACAGGTCCGCCGCCTGCGCGCGCTCGGCATTCCCTTCGACATCACGCCCGGCGTGCCCGCCTATGCCGCCGCCGCCGCCGCCATGGGGCAGGAGCTGACGATCCCGGAGGTGGCCCAGACCGTGATCCTGACACGGACGGCGATGAAATCCTCCTCCATGCCGGAGGGGGAGGACCTCGCCACCCTCGGCGCCTCCCGCGCGACGCTGGCCATTCACCTGTCGGTCCGCAACCTGCTGGAGATCGAACGCCAGCTCGCGCCGCTCTACGGGGCGGATTGCCCGGTCGTGGTGGCCTACCGCGTCGGCTGGCCGGACCAGACCTTCGTGCGGGGCACGATCGGCGACATCCGGGAGAAGGTCCGCGCCGCCAAGCTCACCCGGACAGCGCTCGTTTTCGTGGGCCGGGTCTTCGAAAATCACGAGTTTCCCGATTCCGCGCTCTACGACGCTGCCCAGCCCCACATCCTGCGGCCCAAACGCCGGGCCTGACGCCGGGACCACGATTTTTCGGCCGAAAAATCGCAGCCGCGCGCCGCAGGCGTGCGGCTTGGCCCAACGGGAGGAGGGGCATCGCCAGATGCCCTGACGACGGGCGGGCGCCCTCCGGCGCCGGTCACCCCGGCCCGATCACATGGGCAAAGCTTCCGCAGACCCGCCCGGCCTGCAGCCCCATCTCCGGCAGCGTCGTGCCCTTGGCGTCCGTCGCGCGAAACAGGCGCTCCGCGGGGCCTTCCTCCACGATTGTCGCATAGTGGAACTCGTGCCCCATCACCGGTCCGTCCCACGGCGCTCCGGGCAGCGGCGCCAGCCGACGGTAGCCGAGCGACAGCCGCCGTTCGGCGAAGGATGTCGTCAGTGGCAGCAGGCCCAGCATCCCGTGCCGCTCCCCCTGCGCGTCGATCAACGCCTCTCCCAGGACCATGAAGCCGCCGCACTCGCCATAGACCCGCGCCCCCCGATCGGCCGCCCGCCGCGTCAGCGTCAGGAATTTGGACGCCGCCGCCAGCCGCCCTGCGTGAAGCTCCGGGTATCCCCCCGGCAGAAACACCGCGTCGGCGAACGGGTCCGGCCCCTTGTTGTCCAGCGGCGAGAACGGCACCACCTGCGCCCCTTGCGCGTGCCAGTCGTTCAGCAGGTGAGGGTAGGTGAACGCAAAGGCCGCATCCCGCGCCACGGCGACGCGGTTGCCGGGCGGCGGCAAGCGGACAGCGTCGCCGGTGCTGGCGGCAAGCGCGCCTGCCGCGTCCACGATCGCCACGAGGTCAAGCGCCGCGTCGACGCGGTCAGCGGCCCCCTCCAGGAAGGACTCCAGCTCCGTCGTCTCCGATGCCTGAACCAGCCCCAGATGCCGCTCGGGCAGGTGCAGGCCGTCCTCGCGCCGCAGCGCGCCGAAGACCGCAATATCGGCGTCGCGCAGCGGGGTGGCCGCCATTTCGCCGTGCGCGTCCGTCCCCGCGCGGTTCAGGATGACCCCGGCCAGCGGCAATTCCGGATGCAGCGCCTGCAACCCCACGGCCGGCAGCAGCGCGGATTGTCCGGTCTTGGCGATGTCGAGCACCAGCACAAGCGGTAGGCCGAGCGCGGCCGCGAGGTCCGCCGCCGAGCCGCGCCCGTCGCGCCCCGCGTCGAGCACACCCATCGCCGCCTCCACCACGAGCAACGCGCCCCCTTGCGCCGCTGCCCGCGCCCGAAGCGTGTCCGGCGACATGGCCCAGGCATCGAGGTTGACGGAGGGGGCGCCGCAAGCGGCTTCGTGAAACGCGGGGTCGATGTAATCCGGTCCGCTCTTGGCCGCGCGCACGTCCACGCCGCGCCGCTTCAGGGCCCTGAGGAGCCCGAGCGTCACCGTGGTCTTGCCGGCCCCCGAACTCGGGGCGGCGATCACGAAGCCCCGCGCGCTCATGACGCTTCGGCGGCGCCTCCGCGCTGGAGCGGATCGAGGTCCCGGGGCGGCTCGCCGCGCAGCTGGCCCAGCCAGTCGATGGACTTGCGCATCTCGACCACGCTCCCAAGGCAGACGATTGCGGGCGCCTCCATTCCGTGCCGCTCCGCATCCACGGCGGCCGCGCCGAGCGTGGTTTCCAGCACGCGCATCTGCGGCAGCGTGGCGTTGGAAACGATGGCGACGGATTCGGCCGCGTTCCGGCCAGCGGCCATCAACTCGTCGGCGATGCGGGGCAGGTGCTTGATCGCCATGTACATCACGATCACCGGGCTGCCCTTGGCCAGTGCCTCCCAGTTGATCTCGGTCGGCGTGAGGCCAGTCTGGTCGTGGCCGGTCAGAAAGGTGACGGTGTGGTTGACGTCGCGATGCGTCACCGGGATGCCGGCATGGGCCAGCCCGCCGATTCCAGCGGTGATGCCGGGCGTCACCCGGAACGGCACCCCGGCGCGGACCAGCGTCTGCGCCTCCTCGCCGCCACGGCCGAACACGAACGGATCGCCCCCCTTCAGCCGCAGCACGCGCTGGCCCTGACGCGACAGCTCGATCAGCCGGAGCGAGATGTCCCGCTGCTTGGCCGACGGCTTGCCGCCCCGCTTGCCGGCATATTCCAGCCGCGTCCCCGGGCGCCGCCAGTCCAGTATGCGCGTGTTGACCAGAGCGTCATGCACGATCACGTCGGCCTGCTGCAGCGCATGGAGCGCCTCCAGCGTCAGCAGCCCCGGCTCTCCGGGGCCAGCACCCACCAGCCAGACGAGGCCAGGTGGAAAGGCGGGCCAGTCATGCGGCGGCAGGGCGATATGGGGCGTGTCGATCATGGCGCGCACCATATCCGCGCCGCGCGGCAATGGCGAGACGGTCGGGGCGCGGTATTCTGCCCTGAGGTGATTTCGGCGCATGGCTCCCCTGCGACATCTTGCGTCCTACGCATGGCTTCGGTCCGGCCCGCCGCCGCCTCGCACTTCGCCCTGTCGCAGTCGGCCCCTCCCGCGCTATACCCCCGCCATGACGCGTATCCCCGAGGGCCCCCTGCGGACCGGATTCACCACCGGCGCCTGCGCCACCGCGGCGGCGGCGGCGGCCTGCGGCGCGCTGCTCACGGGGGAATGGGCCGACCCGGTGGAGATCACCCTGCCGCGCGGGCAGCGCGTGGCCTTCCCACTCTCGGAGCGGGACATCGGAGAAGGCTGGGCGCGGGCCGTGGTGGTGAAGGATGCCGGCGACGACCCGGACGTCACCCACGGCGCCCGGATCACCGCAACGCTGCGGCACGGCGCAGCCGGGCAGGGGATCGTCCTGCGCGGCGGCGAGGGCGTGGGTACCGTCACCCGGCCCGGTCTGCCGGTCCCGGTCGGAGAGCCCGCAATCAACCCGGTGCCGCGCCAGATGATCACCCAGGCGCTGACCCATCTCGCCGATGCCCGGGGCGTCCCGCCCGATTTCGACGTCGAAATCTCCGTCCCCGGCGGCGCGGCGCTGGCGGAGCAGACGTGGAACCCCCGCCTCGGCATCGTCGGCGGGCTGTCCATCCTCGGCACCACGGGTATCGTCCGCCCGTTTTCCTGCGCCGCCTGGATCGCCTCCATCCATCGCGGCATCGACGTGGCGCGCGCCGCCGGCCTCCCCCACGTCGTCGGCTCCACCGGCGCGACCTCCGAAAAGGTCGCCCAGCAGCACTTCGGCCTGCCGGATCATGCCATGCTCGACATGGGCGACTTCGCCGGGGGCATGCTGAAATACCTCGCCCGCCACCCCGTTCCGCGTGTCACCGTCGCCGGCGGGTTCGGCAAGCTGACCAAGCTCGCGCAAGGCGCGATGGACCTGCACTCGGCCCGCAGCCAGGTGGACTTCGACCGGCTGGCCGAAACCGCATCCACCCTCGGCGCCGACCGTTCCGCCATCGCCGCCTGCAACACAGCAAGCCAGGCCCTGTCTCTCGTCGGCCCGCCCCTCGCCATGGCCATCGCCGAGGCCGCGCGGGACCGGGCGGCGGCGGTGACGGCGGGGAAGGGCATCGCGGTCGACGTGCTGATGATCGACCGGGCGGGAAATCTCGTGGCGCTGGCCGACGCAAACGGGGCGCGCGCATCGTGACGAAACGCGTGATGATTCTCGGCGGCACCACCGAAGCGCGCGAACTGGCCGAATTCCTCGTCTCACGCGGCGTCGAGGTCCTGATCTCACTCTCCGGCGCAACCGAACGCCCCGCCGACTTGCCCGGCACGATCCGCCGCGGCGGGTTCGGCGGCCCACAGGGGATGGCCGCCGTCCTTGCGGAGCACCGCATTGCGGCCCTGGTCGACGCCACGCACCCCTTCGCCGCCCGGATCACCGCCAACGCGGTCTGGGCGGCCGACACGGCGGACTGCCCGCTGCTGCTGCTGCGCCGGCCCCCGTGGGTCGCGCCACCGGGGGCGGACTGGCGGCACTTCGACACCCTCCCGGCCGCCGTGGAGGCGTTGCCGCACGGGGCCTGCGCCCTGATGGCGACCGGGTCCGGCTCTGCGCCCGCGTTGGCGGGGCGCAGCGACGTGCGGTTCATCCTGCGCTCCATCGAGCCGGTGCCGGGCCTGCCGCCCCATGCCACCAACATCCTCGCCCGCCCGCCGTTTCCCATGGAGGCGGAACGCGAGCTTCTGATCGAGCACGGCATCTCGCACCTCGTCACCCGCAACTCCGGCGGCCAGAGTGGAACGGCAAAGCTCCGGGCGGCTGCGGACCTCGACCTGCGCGTCTTCGTGGTCGACCGGCCCCCACCGCCGGAAGGGGCGGAGACCGCCGAAACGGTCCCGTCCGCGCTGGACTGGCTCGCGGCGTTGCACTTGCTTGACACTCCGTCCGACCGGACCCCATAACCGGCGCCACGAGGTTCCCGGACCCGTCCGGGCGAAGAGGGAATGCGAAAGGGGCCACGCGCTCCGAACCGCAGCCGCCCCCGCGACTGTATGCGGCGAGCAGGCCCCCAGCCACTGGCGTGCGCGCCGGGAAGGCCGGGGCCGGCCACGACCCGCGAGCCAGGAGACCTGCCTCGTGCCGCCGGCGCAGCCGGTGCGGGATGCGGGTTCGGGCGGGGTGCCCCGGAGCCGCGCCGGCCCAATGGTCGCCCGCGCGAGCCGAGCATCCGCCAGTTTGTCGCAAGGAGCCCCGCGCATGGCGCAGAAGATTCCCGCAACCGTCGTCACCGGCTTTCTCGGCGCCGGAAAAACGACGCTGATCCGTCACTTGCTGAACAACGCCAACGGCAAACGGATCGCCCTCATCATCAACGAATTCGGCGATCTCGGTGTGGACGGCGAGATCCTGCGCGGTTGCGGCATCGAAAACTGCCGCGACGACGACGTGGTCGAGCTGTCCAACGGCTGCATCTGCTGCACTGTGGCCGAGGACTTCCTGCCCGCCATGCAAAAGCTGGTGGAGCGCCCCGACGCGCCCGATCACATCGTCATCGAAACCTCGGGCCTCGCCCTGCCGCAGCCGCTGGTCCGTGCCTTTAACTGGCCCGATATCCGCACCCGCGTGACGGTGGACGGCGTGGTTGCCGTGGTCGACGGCCCGGCGCTCTCCGAAGGCCGGTTCGCCGCCAACGAGGCCGCCGTGGACGCCCAGCGCGAGGCCGACGACACCATCGACCACGAGACGCCCCTGTCGGAGCTCTTCGAGGATCAACTCGCCTGCGCCGATATGGTCGTGGTGAACAAGGCGGACCTTCTGGGCAGTGCCGCTGCCGAAGCGCTGGCAACGAAACTGCGGTCTGAGGTGCGGGCCGGCGTGTCCGTGCTGCACTCCGAAATGGGGGCCGTGGACGCAGCTATCCTGCTCGGGCTCGGCGTGGGCGCTGAAGACGACATGGACGGCCGCCACGAGGTGCATCACCACCACCATCACCACGATGACGACGACGATGATGACCACGACGACGATGACCACGATCACGAACATGCGCACGGCCATGACGAGTTCGAGAGCTTTGTCGTCTCGCGCCCGGAAATTGCCGATCCGGCCGCCTTCGCGGAGCGCGTGGCCGAAGTGATCCGCACCCACGACATCCTGCGCCTCAAGGGCTTCGCGGCGGTGTCGGGCAAGCCGATGCGGCTGACCGTGCAGGCCGTTGGCCCGCGCATCGACAGCTATTTCGACCGCCCCTTCACGGCCGGCGAGCCGCGCGAGACGCGTCTGGTCGTGATCGGCCAGGCAGGGCTGGACCGCGCGGCGATCGAAAAGGCCCTCGTGGCGTGAGACGCCGGGCATCCCCGGCATCCCTGTTTTTCGACGGGAGCGGCGTTCGCCGCTCCGGCTGTCGGCTGGAATGCGTGCATTGCAATATATATAAATTACAAGGGGTTGAGCATGTCCCATCGTGAGACACCCTCTCGCCGCGCCCGTCCTGTCCCGGTCGCCGACCCCGTCCTCCGCCCCGCCGGAGCCGCCTGATGCACCTCCTCGCCGCCATCCCCGGCCAGGTCTCCGACGGCTCCGAACCGGTCGACCCCGGCCAGACCCCGGCCGACGTGATCTTCCTCTCCGCCGCGGACACCGAACTCGCCGCCCTGTCGGAGGCCCGCCAAGTCCTGGGCGACGCCGCGCCAGACCTCCGGCTCGCCAACCTCGGCTGGCTGTCGCATCCGTTCTCCGTCGACAAATATATCGAGGACACCGCCGAGCGCTCCCGCCTCGTCATCGCCCGCGTCCTCGGCGGCGCCGCCTACTGGCAGTACGCGGTGGAGCAGCTGTCCGCCCGCCTGCGCGCCGCCGGCGTGGCCCTCGCCCTCCTGCCGGGAGACGACAAACCGGACCCGGAACTGCTCCAGCTCTCCACCGTCCCGGCGGAGGATTGGCACGCCCTCTGGTCCTACTGCGTCGAGGGCGGCCCCGAAAACGCCGCCAACCTGTTGCGCCTGACTCGGCACATGCTCGGCACAGGCGACCGCCCCGCCGCACCCGAGCCGCTGTTGCGCGCCGGATTCTACTGGCCCGGCGAAACCCGTGCCGACCTCTCGACGCTGCGCAAGCACTGGACCGAAGGCGCCCCGGTCGCGGCGGTCACCTTCTACCGGGCGCTGGTTCAGGGCGCCGGTCTGCACCCGGTCAACCAGCTCGTGAAGGCGCTCCTGCGGCGCGGGCTGAACCCGCTGCCCGTCTTCGTCGCCTCCCTGAAAGACCCGGTGTCAGTCGCCACGCTGGAAGGGATCTTCGCGGAGGCGCCGCCATCCGTGGTCCTGAACGCCACCAGCTTCGCCGTTTCCTCCCCGGACCCCGCAGCATGGACCAATGGCCGCGAACCGACTGTTCTGGACGCACCCGGAGCGCCCGTTCTCCAGGTCGTCCTCTCCGGCGGTGCCGAGGAAACCTGGGCCGAGAGCGACCGCGGACTGTCAGCCCGGGACATCGCGATGAACGTGGCGTTGCCGGAAGTCGACGGCCGGATCCTGTCCCGCGCCGTCAGCTTCAAGGCCCAGGCCTATTTCGACGACGCCACCCAATGCGCTATCGCCGCCTACCGCGCCCGCGGCGACCGGGTGCAGTTCGTGGCCGACCTTGCCGCCAACTGGGCCAACCTCGGGCGCAAGGCGACAGCGGACCGGCGGGTGGCGCTCATTCTCGCGAACTACCCCAACAAGGACGGTCGCCTCGCCAACGGCGTGGGGCTCGATACGCCGGCAGCAACCGTGGGCGTGCTAAAGTCGCTGAGCGACGCCAGGTATCGTGTCGAGACCGCGCCCTCGACGTCCGAAGAGCTGATGGCCGCCGTCCTCGCTGGCCCGACCAACTGGCTGACCGACCGTGCCGAGCGGAAGGGCGGCGAGCGGCTCTCGCTTGCCGACTACCGCCTCGCGTACGATACGCTGCAGCTGGACGTGCGCGCCCAGGTGGAGGACCGCTGGGGCCCCCCGGAGGGCGATCCCTTCTGCGACGGTGAGGCCTTTGCCCTGTCCATCCTCCGCTTCGGCAACGTGGTAGTCGGCGTGCAACCGGCGCGCGGCTACAACATCGACCCGACGGACACCTACCACGCCCCGGACCTCGTGCCGCCTCACAACTACCTCGCCTTCTACTTCTGGCTTCGGTTCAATTTCGGTGTGGATGCCATTGTTCACATGGGAAAACACGGCAACCTGGAGTGGCTTCCCGGCAAGGCGGTTGGCCTGTCCCAAACCTGCTTCCCGGAGGTCGCGCTCGGGCCGCTGCCCCATGTGTACCCCTTTATCGTCAACGACCCCGGGGAAGGCACGCAGGCGAAACGGCGGGCGCAGGCGGTGATCGTCGACCACCTGACGCCGCCGCTGACACGTGCCGAAAGCTACGGGCCGATGCGGGAACTGGAAGTGTTGGTGGACGAATACTACCAGGCCGCGGGCGTGGACGCGCGGAGGATCGACTACCTCCGTGGAGAGATCCTGTCGCTGATGGAGGCGACCGGGCTCGGCGCCGACGCGGGTGTGGTCGAGGCCGACGACACCGACAGCCGGCTGCAGAAGATCGACGCCTATCTTTGCGAGTTGAAGGAAAGCCAGATCCGCGATGGGCTGCACGTGTTCGGCCAGTCGCCGGAGGGGAGGCTGGCGCGCGACCTGATCGTCGCTTTGACACGCGTGCAACGCGGAGACGGGGCGGGGGGCAACGCCTCCATTATCCGGGCGCTGGCCCGGGACTTCGAGATGGCGTTCGATCCTCTGGATTGTGAGCTGGCGGCGCCTTGGGAGGGACCTCGGCCGCAGGCGCTGGTGGAGTTGGACGTTTCGCCTGCTGACGCAGTCGACCCGCAGGGGCGGGGGGCGGGCGCGCGCAGCGCGCCCGCCCCCCGCCCCCCCTCGCGATCTCCGTCAGGAGAGCGCAACCCCTGGCGGAGCGCGGGCGACACTGTCGAGCGCCTCGAGGTCTTTGCCGCCCGCATGGTGGAGGGCGAGGTGGCTGCACCGGGGCCGGCCTCCGCGGCTATCATGTCGGAGATCGATGGCCACGTGAGGCCAGCCGTCGAGCGCTCCGGACGGGATGAGATGGGCGGGCTTCTGACTGCACTGGACGGTCGTTTCTTGTCGCCCGGACCGTCGGGCGCGCCCACGCGCGGCCGGTTGGACGTCCTGCCCACGGGGCGCAACTTCTTCTCGGTCGACAGTCGCGCCATCCCGACTCGCGCGGCCTGGGAGCTTGGCTGGAAGTCCGCCGCCCGGTTGATCGACCGGCACCTGCAGGACAACGGCGACTGGCCGCGCGCCCTCGCGCTCACCGCGTGGGGCACGTCGAACATGCGCACCGGCGGGGACGACATTGCGCAGGCGCTGGCGCTGATGGGGGCGAAGCCGACGTGGGATGCGATGTCCGGCCGTGTCACGGGGTTCGAGATCCTGCCTGCGAGCGTGCTCGGCCGCCCGCGCGTGGATGTGACCCTCAGGGTCTCAGGCTTCTTCCGGGATGCGTTCCCGGCGCAGGTGGACCTCGTGGCATCGGCCGCCCGCGCGATCATGCGACTTGACGAGCCGGAGGCGGACAATCCGGCCGCCGCCCGGTTCCGCCGGGAGGCGGGCGAGGTGGGGGAGGCGCGCGCGGCCTACCGAGTCTTCGGCTCGAAGCCGGGTGCCTATGGCGCGGGCTTGCAGGCGATGATCGACGAGCGGCTCTGGACCGACAAGGGCGATCTGGCCGACGCCTACCTGACATGGGGCGGCTACGCCTATGGCGAGGGAGCTGAGGGCGCGGCGGCGAAGGCGGATCTTTCGGCGCGGCTCGGGCTGGTGGAGGCGGTGGTCCAGAACCAGGACAACCGCGAACACGACCTGCTGGACAGCGACGACTACTACCAGTTCGAAGGCGGCATGGCGGCCACGGTGGAGCACCTGCGGGGCGCGGCGCCGACGGTGTATCACAACGACCATTCGCGGCCGGAGCGCCCGGTGATCCGGACCCTGGACGAGGAAATCGGCCGCGTGGTGCGGGCGAGGGCGGCGAACCCCAAGTGGATCGCGGGCGTCAAGCGGCATGGGTACAAGGGCGCGTTCGAGATCGCGGCGACGGTGGACTACCTCTTTGCCTTTGCCGCCACCACGGGGGCGGTTCGCGACCACCACTTCGACCTGGTTTACGATGCCTACCTGGAGGACGACGCCACGCGTGACTTCATCGCCGAGGCCAACGCGCCTGCGCTGCGCGAAATCGCCGAGCGGTTTCAGGAGGCGATCGACCGGGGCCTCTGGGCGCCGCGCTCCAATTCGGCGCGGGCACGCTTGGCGGAGATGACGGCGTGACGGGCGGTCATCGTTTGTCTGTGGCCGGATGCGTCGCTGCGGTGCCGCGTGCCAACCGGTCCTACGGACGCGTGCAAGGAGATGACCGAATGATCGTCATGCCATCCGGGGAGCGCAAAGCATGATCTGGGCGTTGGTGCTATTGCTCGGTTGCCAATTGGCCGGTGAATCCGTCGCGCGGCTCTTCGCCATTCCATTGCCCGGGCCGGTGCTGGGCATGGCGCTCATGTTGCTCCTGCTGGTCGTGCGGCCACGCATCTATGAGGTCGTGGCGCCGACGGGGCAGACGATCCTTGCAAACCTGTCGCTGCTCTTCGTGCCCGCGGGGGTGGGTGTGGTGGCGCACCTGGATACGCTTGGCCGCTACGGGATCGGGCTGCTTGCGGCGCTGGTGGTGAGTACCGTGCTGGCCCTGGCTGCGGGCGTTCTGACCTTCCGCCTCGTCGCGCGGGCGATGGGGCAGGGGCCGGACGGAGGGCGTGCGCCGTGAGTGACCTGACCGACCTTTGGATCTATCTCAGCGCCGGGCCGCTGCTCTGGCTGACGGCGACGGTGCTGGCCTATGCCATCGGGGACGCCGCCTTTCGGGCCGCTGGCCGCTCGCCGTGGGTCAATCCCGTGCTGGTCGCGGTGGCGCTGCTTTCGGCAACGCTCTGGAGCACCGGGACGCCCTACCAGACCTATTTCGGCGGGGCGCAGTTCGTGCACTTCCTGCTTGGCCCGGCCACCGTGGCCCTTGCCCTTCCGCTCTGGGCCAATCGCGGGCTGCTACGGAGTGCTGCGTTGCCGATGGTGGCGGCGCTGCTGGTGGGCTCGCTCGTGGCCATGCTCTCGGCGGTGGCGGTGGGGTGGGCCTTTGGGCTGCGCGGCGCGGTGCTGCTGTCGCTCGTGCCGAAGTCCGCGACGTCCCCCGTGGCGCTCGGCGTCTCCGAGGTGATCGGTGGCCTGCCGACGCTGACGGCGGCCCTGGTGATCCTGACCGGGATCATCGGCGCGGTCGTGGTGACGCCCCTTTACAATGCGCTCGGCATCACCGACTGGCGCGCACGTGGCTTCGCGACCGGAGTCGCCGCCCACGGGATCGGCACCGCACGCGCCTTCCAGGTACATGAAACCGCCGGCGCCTTTGCCGGCATCGGGATGGGGCTCAACGCGCTGCTGACCGCCCTTCTGGCGCCCCTGATCGCCAGATGGCTGTTCTGAGGAGAATGAGATGACGGACGATACCGAACGCCACAACGCCAAGATGGCCAAGAAGAAGGCCGCGCGCGACAAGATCATGGCCACGAAGACGGAGGAAAAGGGCCTGATCGTCGTCCATACCGGAAAGGGCAAGGGCAAGAGTTCGGCCGCCTTCGGGATGATATTTCGCTGCATCGCCCACGGGATGCCCTGTGCCGTGGTGCAGTTCATCAAGGGCGGCATGGAGACGGGAGAACGCACGCTGATCCAGACCCATTTCGCAGACGCCTGTCCGTTCTATGCCATGGGCGAGGGGTTCACGTGGGAAACGCAGGACAAGTCCCGCGATATGGAGATGGCGGCGGCGGCCTGGGAAAAGGCGAAGGAGCTGATCAAGGATGAGCGCAACCGTATGGTCCTGCTCGACGAGATCAACATTGCGCTGCGCTATGGGTATCTCGACATTGACGAAGTCGTCGCCTTCCTCAAGGAGAAGAAGCCGCCGATGACCCACGTGGTCCTGACGGGCCGCAATGCGAAGGAGGAGCTTCTGGAGATCGCGGACCTCGCGACGGAGATGGAGCTGTTGAAGCACCCGTTCCGATCCGGGGTGAAGGCGCAGGCCGGGGTGGAGTTCTGATGTTCAACCCCAAGCTCTTCGATGCAACGCCGCTGCACCTGAGGGTCTATCACTTCTACGAGAAACTCTACACGACGATCGATCTGGCGGCTGCGCTGTGTTTCGTTGTCGGAAGCGTGATGTTCTTTTTCGAGGCGTGGCAGATCCAAGGGACGTGGCTGTTCCTGATCGGCTCGATCTTCTTCGCGGCGCGGCCGATGGTGCGGTTCATGCGGGAATTCCACCTGGCGCAGTTGCCGCTGCCCTCGGACGATACGGCCTGACATGCGCGCGCTGATGGTGCAGGGGGCCGGCTCGAATGTCGGCAAATCGCTGCTGGTCGCGGGGCTGGCGCGGGCCTATCGGCGGCGGGGGCTGGAGGTGCGACCGTTCAAGCCGCAGAACATGTCGAACAACGCCGCCGTGACGGCGGACGGGGGGGAAATCGGCCGGGCACAGGCATTGCAGGCGCTGGCCTGCGGGGTGGAACCGGTGACCGACATGAACCCCGTGTTGCTGAAGCCGGAGACGGAGACCGGCGCGCAGGTGGTGGTGCAAGGGCGGCGGGTCGACACGGTGCGGGCGCGCGACTACGCGGCGTTGAAGCCGAAGCTAATGGCGCCGGTGCTGGAGAGCTTTAACCGGCTGGGCAAGCAGGCGGACCTCGTTCTGGTGGAGGGGGCGGGCAGCCCGGCAGAGGTGAACCTGCGGGCAGGCGACATCGCCAACATGGGGTTCGCGCGGGCCGCAGGTGTGCCGGTGCTGCTGGTGGGCGACATCGACCGGGGCGGCGTCATCGCACAGATCGTCGGAACCAAGGCGGTCATCGACCGAGAGGATGCCGACCTGATTTGCGGCTTCGCGATCAACAAGTTCCGCGGCGATCCTCGCCTGTTCGATGAAGGGTATCGGCTGATTGCGGAGCGGACGGGATGGCACGGCTTTGGCGTGGTGCCCTGGTTCGAGGGCGCCCACCGACTGCCGGCGGAGGATGCACTGGACCTCAGGACCCAGAACCGGGATGGCAGTTTTCACGTCGTGTGCCCGGTGCTGTCGCGGATCGCCAATTTCGACGACCTGGACCCGCTGGGCGCCGAACCTGGCGTGCGGCTGACGATGGTACGCGGCGGCGCGCCGCTGCCCGGGGACGCCGATCTGGTGATCCTGCCCGGCACCAAGTCCACCCGGGGCGATCTTGCCTATTTGCGCGCGCAGGGGTGGGATGTCGACTTGGCGGCGCATGTCCGGAGGGGCGGCTTCGTGCTCGGCCTGTGCGGCGGCTACCAGATGCTTGGTCGCCGGATCGTGGATGCCGAGGGCCTGGAAGGGCCTCCGGGGGAGACCGAGGGTCTGGGTTTATTGGATATCGTGACTGAGATGGTGCCGGAGAAGCAGCTGACACGGGTTTCGGCGCGGCATGTGGGGTCGGGAACGGACTTTTCCGGCTACGAGATCCACATCGGCCGGAGCGACGGGGCGGACCGGGCGCGGCCCTTCGCGCAGGTGGAGGGGCGCGACGAGGGCGCGATATCTCCCGATGGACGGATCATGGGCAGCTACCTCCACGGCTTGTTTGCCTCAAACGGGTTCCGCGCGGCCTTTCTAGAGGGGCTCGGTGGGATTGCGTCGGGGCTGGATCACGGGGCCGTTGTGGAGGGGGCGCTCGACGATCTGGCGGCGCATCTGGAGGCGCACATGGACCTGGATGCACTGTTGCAGGCGGCCCGCCATGTAATGGAGTGATCCGCCGTGTGGCGGCGTCGGATGCCTCCGGCGGGGATATTTTTTGACACAAGAAGACGCGCGAAGCGCATCACTGGTGGGCTGGTGCGCCCTTGGGGGGGCGTCAGTCGAGCGGCGGGACGCGGGAGATGAAATGGCCCTTCACGCCCTGTGGCCAGGTGCGGTAGGGCACGGCCCCGGTGGCGCTGGCGGCGTGTTTGCCGGCGTAGTCCGCGAGCGCGGCGGCATCTTCGGGTGTTCCGTCGAAGCGGCCCAGGACGTAGGTCATCTTGCCGTGCGCCGAGATCGCGGCGTTGCAGCCGTGATCGCAGCCCATCAGGCAAGCTGTGCCCCGAACCGTGAGGCCGTCGTGGGAGGCGACAGCGGCGCGGGTGTGATCGAGGAACGCTTCGCCCGTGGGATCGCCCGCCTTGCTCTCCCTCGTCTCGGCATTGCGGCAGGTGGTGCAGATAGTGATCGTGGTCATGGCGGTCCTTTGGCGGGGCGCGCCATGACTGGACGGATTGCGCCGGAATGTCCAGCCGATGCTCCGGTCAGGGCGTCGTCCGGGCCGGCAGGATGCGGCCGGTGCACTCTCCGAAGCCGATCCGGTAGCCGTCACCCTGGGCGTGGCCGTGCAGGGTGACGCGGTCACCGTCTTCGAGGAACGTCCGGGTGCCGTCGTTTTCCAGCGTGAGGGGATTTTCTCCGCCCCAGGTCAGTTCCAGCAGGGAGCCATGGCTGCCGGTATCGGCGCCGGAGATGGTGCCCGAGCCGAGGAGGTCCCCCGTGCGCATGGCGCAGCCCGAGGCGGTGTGGTGGGCAAGTTGCTGGGCGGCGGAGTAGTACAATTCGCGCGCGTTCGTCTGGCAGATCGTGGTGGCAGCGTCCGCGCCTTCGGGTTGCAGCGCGGCGGAGAGGGTGATGTCGTAGAACATCGGGCCCGGTTCCTCCAGGTAGGGCAGGAGAGGAATATCCCGTTGGGGGGCGAGGCGGCGGAAGGGCTCCAACGCGGCTTTCGTCACCACCCATGGGCTGATCGTCGTGGCGAAGGCCTTGGACTGGAACGGGCCGAGGGGCTGGTATTCCCAGGCCTGGATATCGCGGGCCGACCAGTCGTTGAGCAGGACGTATCCAAAGATCATCGCGTCGGCCTCGGCCACGCTCACCCGCGTGCCCATGGTGGAGGGGCTGCCAATCACGGCGCCCAGTTCAAGCTCCATGTCGAGGCGTTGGCAGGGGCCGAACGTGGGCAGGTCGGCATCGGGCGCCTTGGTCTGGCCCTGCGGGCGATGGACGTCGGTTCCGGAAACAATGACCGTGGAGGACCGGCCATTGTAGCCGATGGGCATGTGAAGCCAGTTCGGCGGCAGTGCATTCTCCGACCCGCGAAACAGGGTGCCAACGTTCTCGGCGTGGTGCCGGCCTGCATAGAAGTCTGTGTATTCGGCGACTCGGAAGGGCAGGTGCAGGCGGACGGCGTCCAGCGGGTGCATGAAGGGCGTGAGCATTCCCGCGGCGGAACTGCCTTCGGCGAGGTAGCCGAACAGCGTCGCCCGAAGGTTTGCCCAGGTCTCGGGGCCTTTTGCCATGAAGTCGTTCAGCGCGGGGGCGTCGAGGCCCATGGGCCTGAGGTAGCCCGCGCGTTCCATCCCGCCGAGGTCCAGCACTTGGTCCCCTATCGCCGTGCAGCATCGGGGCGCCCCGCCGGCCGAGAACACGCCGAGCGGCAGGTTGTTCATGGGAAAGGGTCCGTCGGGGTCGTTCGCTGTCTCGAGCCAGCTTCGTAACAAACTCATGTCATGTCTCCAATTCGCGGGGCGACGGCGGGTTCGGCGCGGCCCGCGAAGACAACGCTATGCCGGCGGGCGGGGTTCCCGGCCCGACGCCCCTTCACACACTGGGGTCTTAGCGCGGCGCGGCGTTGGCGGCAGCTTCAATCGCCTGCGCCAGAACCTCCCCGTCGCCAATATGGTTTGCGAGGACCAGCAGAAGGCGCGCGTTGAGGGCGTCGCTGTCCGCCTTGTTGAGCCCGTCATGGGCCTTGAGCAGGGCGGCGTAGAAATCGTCTCCACGGTCGATGTTCGGGGTGAGGATCAGTTCGCTCATTTGGCGACCTCCTTGCCGAGGGTGCGGCGCAGGGCGGTGCGCATCAGGGTCTCGTTGTATTCGATCCGCCGCGCGGCGACGTGCTGGTCCGGGCGGATCAGGTAGACGGCCGAGGGCGCCTCGCCGAGGTAGCGCTCCTTGAGGAACCCGGTTCGGTCGTCCTGAGTCGTTAGGGCAAGGCGGGTGACGGTGACGCCCTCCTCCTCGATCTCATCGGGCGCCTCGCAGTCGATGGTCAGAAGCACGAAGCGGTCGCCGAGGTGGCGCAGAAGGTAGTCGTGCTCGCCCAGGGGCACGTCGGGGCAGGGGGAACCCGGGCGGGTGCGCGGCGGGCCTCCGGTCAGGGCATCGGCCGACACCAGCGGAGAGCCGTCGTACGTGCAGGGCACCGATAGGCGGCCGGAGTTCACCATCGGGCGGGCGAACGGGTAGTGCTCGGCCAGATCGAGCACGGCATCGCGCAGCGTGCGGCTCGTCTCGCTTCTGGGCGTGATGAAATCCGTCGAGCGGGTGGAGTTGAGGATGTTCTCGTCGGCGGCCCGGGTGCGTTCGGCATCGTAGCTGTCGATCAGATTTTCCGGCGCCACTCCGTCGATTACCAGTTTCAGCTTCCAGACGAGGTTGTCGGCATCCTGAATGCCCGAATTGGCGCCGCGCGCGCCGAAGGGGCTTACCTCGTGGGCGCTGTCGCCCGCAAAAAGCACCCGGCCGTGGCGGAAGCTCTCCATACGGCGGCATTTGAAAGTGTAGATCGACACCCATTCCAGTTCGAAATCGACGTCCTCGCCAAGCATCGCCTTCAGGCGGGGAATGACGTTCTCGGGTTTCTTTTCTGCTTCCCGGTCGATGTCCCATCCCAATTGCAGATCGATCCGCCACACGCCGTCCGGCTGCTGGTGCAACAGGGCAGACTGGCCCCGGTTGAAGGGCGGGTCGAACCAGAACCAACGCTCGGAGGGAAAATCGGCCTCCATCACGACGTCTGCGATCAGGAAGTTGTCCTCGAAGACGCGGCCCTCGAACTCCAGGCCGAGCATCGCGCGGGTGGGGGAACAGGCGCCGTCGCAGGCGATCAGCCAGTCGGCGTGCAGCTCATATTCCCCGTCGGGCGTCTCGACTCGCACCTCCACCCCGTCCCCGCGATCGGACACCGAGACGACCTTGTTCTGCCCGCGGATCTCCAGCGGCGCTCCGGCCTCCTGCATCTCGCGGATGCGATCGACCAGGAATTTCTCGAGGTAGTATTGCTGGAGGTTGATGAAAGCGGGCCGCTCATGCCCCTGTTCGGGCTGGAGGTCGAATTGATAGACATCCCTGTCCTGGAAGAAAATCTTTCCCACGTCCCATTCTACGCCCTTGTCGATCAGCGCCTGTTCGGCGCCCAGTCGTCCGAAGATCTCCAGCGGCCTCTTGGCGAAACAGATCGCGCGGGAGCCAAAACTGACCTTGTCGTTCTCGTCCAGCAGCACGGTTTCGATGCCCTGGTGGGCAAGGTCGATTGCCGTTGTCAGGCCGACGGGGCCGGCGCCGATGACGATGGCGGTATGCCGTGCCGGCGTGGCGGCGTCCTGATCGGCACTGCGCTCATAGGGATAGAGCGGTGTGTCGAAAATCTTGTTGGTTGCGTTCATCGGGATCCTCCCAACCCTGGTGTGAACGAGACTTGTGCGCTCAGGCCGTGTCGGTGCGAAGCCTCATGCGAAGTAGCGGCGCGCCGTCGGGGCGCGGTCGTAGTCGAGGTGGAACTCATCCAGTTGAGGCGGCGATATCCCCGCGTGCAGAACCATCGTGTGCGCCTGTCCCCGGTGGTGAACCTGGTGCTGGAACAGGTGGAGCAAAAGGGCGTCCACCCGTTCCTCCCACGCGCCGCCGGGCCGGGCGGTCGCGCGTATGCCGGACAGTTTTTCGGGCGTGAGGGTGTCGCAGAAGCGGATCAGCCGCAGGTCCGCCTCCGCCTGAGCCGCCGCCAACGCTGCCGGGTTCGATTGGTCGTGGCTATCATAGACAGCGTACCCCAGCCCGCCGCGTTCCAACGCATCGAGATAATAGAGATCCACCTTGTGGATGTGGTTCAGAACTGCCTTCAAGGATGGGAAGAACCCTGGTCGTTCCGCAGCGAAAGCGCTGGCGTCCATCTCGGCAATGGCGCCATGCAGCGTTTCATTTGCCCACGCATTGTTGCGGGCCATGGAGCGATAGGGGTCGGTCACGGTCTCAGCCCTGCAGTTGTTCCCACAATTCCCGGTCGCGTTCGGCGGTCCAGATGCGCGGCGTGTCGATGCCCTGCGCCTCGTCGTAAGCGCGCGCGACGTTGAAGGGCAGGCAATGCTCGTAGATCGCGTAGTCGGCGAATTTTGGATCGCACGCCTCCCGTACCGCGTCCCAGGCCTCCTTCAGAGTGCCACCCCGGGCGGCCACGCGCGCCGCGGGCCGATAGGTGGATTCGACAAACGCACGGGTGCTTTCGATCGCGGCCTCCACCATGTCCCGTCCCACAAGGGCGTCCCCCCTGCCGGGCGCGATGGCATCGACGTCGAACGCCTTGATCGCGTCCAGCGTGGTGCCCCAGTCGCCGAAATGCCCGTCCCCGCAGTAGCAGGCCGAATGGTATTCGACGATATCCCCGGTGAACATGACGTTCTCGTCCGGCACGTGGATTACGATGTCGCCCGCCGTATGCGCCCGGCCAAGGTGCATCAGGTCCACCCGGCGGTTGCCGAGGAAGACCGACATGCCGGCGGTGAAGGTGGTGGTGGGCCAGGTGAGGCCAGGAATGCTCTCGTGGCCCTCGAAAAGCCTCGGGAAGCGCTGGAACTCGCTGTCCCAGTCCTGCTGTCCGCGCTCGACCACCATGGCCCGCGCGGTGGCCCCCATGATGACCTGATCCGCGCCATAGGCCGACGCCCCCAGCACGCGAACCGCATGGTAGTGCGTCAGCGCGAGATGGGTGATCGGTTTGTCGGTCACCTCCCGGATCTTCTCGATCACTTTTGCCGCAAGCCGCGGCGTGGCCTGTGCTTCCACCACCATGACCGAATCGTCGCCGATGATGACGCCGGAATTGGGGTCGCCCTCGGCGGTGAAGGCCCAGAGATCCCGGCCCACTTCCGTGAAACTCACCTGCTTCTCGGTCATGTCGCCTTGCGACGCGAACTGTTTGGTCATGGGATGCCCTTCTCTTCCGATGCGGCGCTGGCCGTTCCATCGGCGGCATTGTTACGCCTATTTCCCCCGCTCGCTAGGGCGTTCGGGGGATGTTTTCGGTTAAATTTCAAGCACGCACCTCTCCGTCCGGGGGCTGTGCGGTGTCAATCGGGCGATCCCGCCGGCTGCCGAACGTCGCCAGGGCGGGGGCGTCCGACGGACGACCCGCGCCGGAAATGCCGTTCGTCTTGGGCGTCATTTGTCCAACGACTGGATATAGCCAACGATGTTGTCGAGGTTCTCGACGAACATGAAGGTGTGGAACTGGGGCATGATCACCGCGTGATCGGGGTACATGACCTTCATGCGTATCACGTCGGGGTCCATGTAGATTGCAATGGCCTGGAAGCTCGGCGGATAGAGCTTGAACGCCCCGCCCGGCGCGATGTTGTGGCAGTTGGCGCAATTCGCCTCCGCCATGCGCTTGCCGGCCGCGATATAGGGCTCGTCGGCTGCAAGGGAGGCGGTGGCGAAACAAATGGAAAGAATGGCCGTCCCGATTGCGCGTCTCATATCGTCCTCCCTTGGCAAGTGAGCGGTTCGTGTCGCGGGAAATTGTCTCACACCCGGTGGGATCGGGCGTTGATCTGCCGCAACCGTCCGCTTGGCTTTGGGACGTCGTCGTGCCGCCGCAGTCTTGAGGACCCGCCACAGGTTCGGTGCGGTCAGTGCCCTTCGCGTGAGGCGCCCGGCAGGCGCGGTGTCAGGCGCAGCCGCCCGTCGCCTTCTGTCGCCGTCTGTCCAAAGTCCCACGCGGCCGGGGGGGCGGTACGGGCCCGGCGGCGCTCCAGCCGCCAGCGGCTGCGTGAGGGGCCGTGATCCGGGGCGAGGTGCCAGCGGCTTTCCACCCCCTGCGCGCCGCCGTCGCCGGGGGTCAGCAGCAGCCCCAGCGGCGCCACCGCCCCCTCCGCCGCGCCGGTCTCAGCAGCCAGGTGCAGCCGGCGCACCGGGGTGAGGGGCGGCGGCTCAGGCAGTTCGGCCACCACCAGCGGCACCGCGCCGGACCTGAGCGCCTCCTCCATCGACCACAGCAGCAGGTCGGCCTGCCGCACCGTCACCAGGATCACCCGACCCGGATCGATCCGGGCCGCCAGCCCCTCGCCGTTCAGCCGCTCCGCCTGCCAGGCGGGCACGATCCACATCACCGGCCCCGGCCGCGCCGCGGCCACCGCCAGCGCCAGCGTCTGCCGCGCCGGACCGCAGATCTCATGCACCCGCCCCAACGCCAGCGCCATCTCCCCGGCCACGGGCAGGGCGGGGCGTCCGGCATGCGGCGCACGCGACAGGAGGGGGTGGTGGCGGGACATGGCGACAGACTACAATGTTCCGTATTTGTTCTCAAGGCCCGTACCTCCGCCAAGTCTGCCGGGCGCAGTCCCCGGCTTCTTGTGTCTGCAAATATCCTCGCCGAAGGCACCGCGCGCGCAGCGCGCGGCCACCCCCAACGGGAGAAGGCGCATCTGCGATGCGTCGCCGACGGGCGGGAGCCCCCCGGGGGCCGCGGGCTCTTTCGGGGTTGTTCCTCCGGGATGCCTCGGCGAATGTGCCGCAAACGCGAAAACGGATGCAAACATGAAAACCAAACGCCTCGGAGCCTCCGATCTGGAGGTCACGGACCTGTGCCTCGGCACCATGACCTTCGGCACGAACACGGACGCCGCCGACGCCCACCGCCAGCTCGACATGGCGCTGGATGCCGGCATTGACTTCATCGACACCGCCGAGATGTACCCCGTAAACCCTGTACGCGCCGAGACGGTCGGCCGCACGGAAGAGATTGTCGGCGCGTGGATCGCCGCTTCCGGACGCCGGGACGATATCGTGCTGGCGACCAAGATCTCCGGCGCCAATGGCGGCTTTGTCCGAGACGGCCGCGGGATCCACCCCGATACGCTGGTGGAGGCCGCCGACGCCTCCCTCAGCCGCCTCAAGACCGACGTGATCGACATCTACCAACTCCACTGGCCCAATCGCGGCTCCTACCATTTCCGCCAGAACTGGACCTACGACCCCTCGACCCAGAACCGGGAGGAGACGGAGGCGCACATGGTCGAAGCGCTGGAGGCGATGGCGGACTTGCAGAAAGCCGGCAAGATCCGCCATTTCGGCCTGTCGAACGAAAGCGCCTGGGGCACCGCCGAGTGGCTGCGGCTCGCCGGCCAGACGGGCGGGCCGCGCATGGTGTCGATCCAGAACGAATACTCGCTGCTCTGCCGGCTGTTCGACACCGATCTGGCCGAACTCAGCGTGAATGAGGACGTGCCGCTCCTGGCGTATTCGCCGCTGGCCGCTGGCCTTCTGACCGGCAAATACCGGCACGGAGAGGTGCCGGCCGGCAGCCGGATGTCGATCAACGAGACCCTCGCCGGCCGGGTGACACCCCGCGCCCACGAGGCGGTGGAGGCCTATCTCTCGGTGGCCGAGACGCATGGGCTGGACCTTGTCCATATGGCGCTCGCCTTCTGCCGGGCGCGGCCCTTCATGGGCTCGGTGATCCTCGGCGCCACGACCTCCGCCCAACTGGAGCATATTCTCCAGGGCCGCGATCTGGTCCTGTCCGAGGAGGTGCTGAAGGAGCTCGACGAGATTCACCGAACGCACCCGATGCCGTTCTGAGCCGCCAGCTTGCGCCGCAGGGCGGCGCACGGCACTCTTTCGTGTCCCGACTCGGGCCCTTGGAGACCCCCATGCGCATCCGCTTCGCCATCGCCCTGTTGCTGACGCTCGCTGCCTGCCTGCCGGGGCGGACGCCGCCCGAGCCAACGGCCGAGCCCGGGACGCCGGAGTTCGTGGAGCAACAACGCGCCATCTGCGAGGCGGAGGGGGGGCGTTTCTCCCCCGGCCCGGGCGGCACCACGCGGGTCTGCTTCCGGACGCCGGAGGACGCCAACACCTTCTGCACCACCGGCGCCGATTGCGAAGGGCTGTGCCTGGCCCGCTCGCGGACCTGCGCCCCGCAGGTGCCCCTTTTCGGCTGCCATGAGGCGATCATGGAGAACGGTCTGCGCGCCACTATCTGCCTGGACTGACCGAGACCCCGCGCAGGACGGACCGCATGGACACCTGGATTGCCGCGACCCTTGCCGCCGCCCTGTTTCAGACGGTGCGCTTCGCTCTGCAGAAGCGCTTGAAACAGGCGGGTCTCTCCGCAGCGGGCGCCACCTGGGCGCGGTTCGTGTGGTCCGCGCCGGTCCTGGGGCTGGCCGTTGCGGTCTGGATCGCGGCTTCCGGTGTGACCGTGCCGCCGTTGACGGCGGCATTCTGGGCCTTTGCCCTGGCCGGCGGGATTGGCCAGATCCTTGCCACCATCTGCGTGGTCGCGCTGTTCTCCCGGCGCAACTTCGCGGTCGGCATCACCTTCAAGAAATCCGAAGTGCTACAAACGGCGCTCGTGGGGTGGCTGGTGCTGGGGGAGGGCGTGTCCTGGTCCGGTCTCGCTGCGCTCCTGCTCGGTCTCGTCGCGCTTCTGGTGCTCGCGGATCCCTTCCAGGAGGCCGCGCCGGATGGGACGCCTATGCTCCGCCGCGTCCTGTCGCCCTCCATGGGGCTGGGGCTGGCTAGCGGCGCCTTTTTCGCATTGGCAGGCGTCGCCTATCGTGGCGCGACGCTGGCGCTCGGAGACGGACCGGTCGCGTTCCGCGCCGCGTTGGCGCTGGCGCTTGCGACGGCGAGCCAGTCGCTGCTGATGCTGCTGTGGTTTCTCTGGCGGGACCGTGCGGAGATCGGCCGTGTCCTCGCGGCCTGGCGTCCCGGCCTCGCCGTGGGCGCGTCGAGCCTTGCCGGGAGCCTGTGTTGGTTCATCGTCTTTGCCTTGCAGACGGCCACCTATGTCTATGCCCTGGGGCAGGTGGAACTGCTGTTCTCCATCGCCGGCGGAGCGCTCTTTTTCCGCGAGCGGCTGAGTGGGCGCGAGTGGCTGGGAATTTCTCTGCTGATGGCCAGCCTTGTCGTGCTCGTCCTCGTCACGTGAAGGTGAGTGTGTCTGGCCGCGTTACCGCAGCCGGGTAATGCCCGAGACCACGTCGTCGTTGCGCACCATCGGCACGCTTTCCGGCGGCCCGGCCGTGCCGATCAGCGGCGCAAGCTCGCCCAGCACGACCTCGGTGATGAAGGGCAGATCGAACTGCCGGACGTCGCTCAGCGGCACCCATTGGAGGTGACTGAGCTCGTCGCACGCGCGGCTGAAATCCTCGGGGTCCCCCTGCACGGCCTCTGCAGAGACCAGAAAGAACCGGGCATCGAACCGGCGCGGCCGGGCGGGCGGCGTGATCGCGCGGAAGACGAAGGCGAAGCCCGCCGCGGAGGGGGCATGGCCCGTGGCGGCGAAGCCCTCCCAGTCGGGCGAGGGCGGGTCCCACGCGTCGGGACGGCCGAGGATCAGCCCCGTCTCCTCCCAGACTTCGCGTATGGCGCCTGCCAGAAGCGCGTTTTCAAGGCCGGGCGCGGCCTCTAGCGCAAGCCGCCGCAGGCAGGCGTCGTCCGGCTGGCCGGCAAGCCTCACCTCGGCGTCGGCCGCGTCGATTGCGCCGCCGGGAAAGACGAACTTGTTGGGCATGAAGACAGCGCGCGATCCGCGCTGGCCCATCAGAACTTCCGGCCCACGCGTGCCGCCGCGCCACAGGATGACCGTGGAGGCATCGCGGATCGCCGGAGTATCGCTCATGCCTCAGCGCTCGGCACGGTCATCGGGCCCGCCGAACCCGTGCATCCGTCGCGACCATTGCAACGCGACGAAGGCGCCCTTGATTCGCGGCAGCAGGTACAGAGACAGCGCGACGCATATGACCGTGAGCGCGCTCGCCATGATGAGCGGGTCCAGGTGCAGGACCTCGTAGAACAGCATGATGAGCGGAACCATCGCGTGCCCGACAATGAGAATGGTCAGATACGCCGGCCCGTCGTCCGCCCGCTGAAAGTGGAACGGCTCCTCGCAGACCGGGCAGTGATCCGCGACCTTGAGGTATCCCGCGAACAACGGCCCGTTGCCGCAATTCGGGCAGCGCCGCCGCCAGCCGCGCCGCAGCGCCGGTTTCAGTGGGCGCTCGTCCCAGTCCCCATCCTCGGGGCTCCCGATGTCCGGGTATGTCATGCCCGCCTCCATTTGTTTCGCGGCCCTCGGGGCCGTCACCTGTTCGCGCGGCACAGGATGCCAGCTTTCCGCCAGGGCACGACCCCGCCCGTTGTCCGTGCGTCGGGATGTCGCGATTGCGGGAGAGAAAAAAACTGGCCGCTGCCGACGGAAAACCGGGCCGCGCCCGTGAAACGAACATCACAAGGCGCCATTGCGCCGGCAATTGCAACATGAAGCCAGGGATACACGAGATGACGCGCATTATTCTGCTTACGACCGCCATCGCCGCGGGTCTGATGGTCGCCGATACGGCGGATGCAATCGGCGGCGGGCAGGGGCCACTCAACCGGCCAAGTTTTTCCGAGCTTGATGCCGACGGAGATGGCAAACTGACCCGGGCCGAGATGCAGGCGATGCCGGCCGCGATGGCCGCCGCGCGCTTCAGGGCTGCTGACCGCAACGGCGACGGCAAGATCGACGCGGCGGAACTGGCCGCCTCGCTCGGACAGGCGCGAAGCACCCGCAACCCGGCACGGGCCGACGTCATGCTGTCGCGTTTCGATAGCAACGGCGACGGGGCGATCGGCCGGTCCGAGATGACAGCCGCAATTGGCCGCAACCGCTCCGGCGCGCCGGGCGACCGTTTCATGGCCTGGGCCGATACCGACCGGGATGGCGCGATCAGCGCAGCGGAATACGCAGCCGCGGCCGACCGGATTCGGCCACGTGCCGGGCAGCGAAATGGCGGCTGGAACGGTGGGCAGCGGTCGTTCTGGCGGAACTGAAACGGGTGGACCGAGGTGGATTTCGCATGTGCGTTTACCACGGTCCGAATACCGGCGCTCTTGCGTCGGGAGGAAGAACGGAGCTAGGCCACGGACATCATGACCATGGCGCTCGATGCCGAAGCCGATCGATCGGACGAAGCCCTCCTGGCTCTCTACGCGCGTGGCGACCGGGCGGCAGCGCGCATCCTCACTTTGCGTCTGACACCGCGGGTGCTGTCGCTGGCCCAAAGGATGCTGGGCGATGTGGGGGAGGCCGAGGACGTGGCGCAGGAGGCGATGCTCAAGCTGTGGAAGATTGCCCCGGACTGGCGGACGGGCGAGGCGCAGGTTTCGACCTGGCTCTACCGGGTGGCGAGCAACCTCTGCACCGACCGGCTGCGCCGCCGCCGCGGGCTGGGGCTGGACGACGTCTTTGGCGCGGGGGTGGAGCCGCCCGACGACGATCCGGGCATCGAAACGCGTCTGGAGGAGGCCGAACGGGCGGCGGCCCTGCAAGCGGCCTTGGAGGACCTGCCGGAGCGGCAGAGGCAGGCCGTGGTTTTGAGGCATCTGGAAGGGTTGTCGAACCCGCAGATCGCTGCCGTGATGGATATCGGCGTGGAGGCGGTCGAAAGCCTGACTGCCCGAGGCAAACGCGCGTTGGCCACCCGTCTTATCGGACGGCGCGCAGAACTGGGGTTGAGTGATGGCACGTGACCGAGACGACTTTACCGACCGCGAGCTGGAAGCCTTCTTCACGGCTGCGCGGGACGAGACGGCACCCCCCTCGCCGCAACTCCTGTCGCGGGTTCTGGCGGATGCCTATGCGCTTCAGGAAACGACCGCTGTGACGGTCCCGCGTCCGGCGCCCGTGCGCCGCCCAGCTTGGCGGCACATCGTGGACGCCATTGGGGGATGGCCGGCCGTGGCAGGTTTGGCGACAGCGGCTGCGGTGGGCATCTGGATCGGTTACAATCCGCCAAACTCGGTTGAGGGCCTGACGTCGCAGGTTTTCGATGGTGGCTACGACCTGACGATGGGGTCCTCGCTGCCGGACATCGACTTCCTTCTGGCGGACGGATGATCCGAAGGAGCTTCTTGAGATGACAGAGAGCACGTCACCGCCCTCCGGCCCTCCGGCCCCCCGCCGCCGCATCTGGATGCGGGTGCTTCTCTTCGCGTCGCTGGCTCTGAACCTCGCAGTGGCCGGCATCGTTGCGGGGGCTATGCTGAAGGGGGTTCATGACGACCAGCCGGAGCGGCTCTCCCGGGAGCTCGGGTTGGGACCGTTCCTGCGTGCGCTGGATGACGATAAGCGACAGGCGCTCCGCGAGGCTGCGCAGGCACGGCGGGGAGAACTTGCGGAAGGGCGTCAGGCCTGGAGAGCCGCATTTTCGGAGACGCTGGACCTGCTGCGGGAGGAGACGTTCGATCAGGAGCGGTTCGAAAGTCTCGTGGAGCGCCAAGCCGAAATCGCGGCGCGGGGCAGGGCCTTGGGTCAGGAGGAGCTTGCCCGGCAACTCGCGGCCATGCCGGTGGAGGCACGCCGGGCCTTTGCCGACAGGCTTGAACAGGGACTGCGGTTTCATGGACGCTTTCGTAACCATGGCCGCCGGGAGGACGGAATGGCCCCGGAACGGCAGCCGTGAGGGCGATGCGTCAGCGCCAGCTTGCGACGACCGGTGTCTCGTCGATCTCAAAGCTTCGCAGGCCGCCTGACGGCCGGGCGGTGGGGGCGGTTACGGCCCCCAACACAACGCGGTCTCGCCCGCTCCCCTTTGCCTCGTAAAGCGCGGCGTCGGCCGCATCGAGCAGAGCGGTCACGGTGACGGCGCGCTCCGTCGGGTCTGTGCCGTTCACGATCAGGCCGATGGACGCTGTCTGCATATGCTGGGCGGGCAGGGGGTGCCCCATCCGAGGCGGGATGTCGACCGGCGTTTCCGCGATAGCGGTGCGAAGGCGTTCCGCGGCGCTCACGGCGGCGTCGGGTTCGATGTCCGGCATGACCACCAGAAACTCCTCCCCGCCCATCCGTGCGACCAGATCCACGGTTCTGAGATTGGCCTGCAACGTATCCGCGACGGATTTAAGTACGGCGTCGCCCGCCGCGTGGCCATGGGTGTCATTCACCGCCTTGAACGCATCAAGGTCGATCATCATGGCGGCGAAACAGCGCTCCGTCTCCCGCGCCCGCTCGCAGATCCGGTCGAGGTGGGACAGCGCGTAGCGGCGGTTGTAGAGCCCTGTCAGTGGGTCGGTGACCGCCATTTGCAGTCCGTCCCGCAGCTTGCTGCGCAGCCGGTCAGACTGGCGCTTGCGGGCCAGCATCGACTTGAGCCTCAGTTCCAGTTCGTCCATGTCGAGCGGCATGCTGATGACGTCCGACGCGCCGAGGTCCAGCGCCATGGCGGCGTGATGCTGGGCGGTGGGCGGCACCAGGACGACGATGGCCGCATGGCGGCTCTCGGGCCGGGACCGCAGCTCCGACAGCAGCATCAGCCCACCGCCCGGGGTCCCCAGGTCCGCCGTGACGACGAACAGGTCCGGCGTCGGTTCGGCGTGGTTGAGCGCGGCCTCCCGATTGCGCAGCTCCACCGTATCGTTCAGCCGCTCCTGGAGCCGGGTCTTCCAGCTGATCGCCTCGGCCCCGGATTCCGCCACCAGGCAAATTCGCCCCGCCGGAAGGAACATCCCGGCGGCTTCGGCGAACCCGAGCGCCTGGCAGGTGCCTTCACGAAGGGCGAGTTCGGCCGCGATGCTGCGCGCCCGCAGAAGGCTCCGCACCCGGGCGAGCAGGGCCATGTCGTCGAAAGGTTTCGACAGGAATTCCTCGGCGCCCGCCTGCAACGCCGCCAACTTCGCCGGCGTGTCGCGCTGAGCCGTCAGGATGATAACGGGAATGTCGGCGGTCCGCCGGTCGGCTTTCATGCGGCGGCAGAGGTCGAGGCCGTCGATGTCCGGCAGGGACATGTCCATCAGGATGAGGTCCGGACGCTCGGCCACGGCCAGGCGCAGCGCTTCCTCACCGCTCCCCGCCTGAAGCACTTCATAACAGGCGTTGGTGAGTTTCACCTTGAGAACAATTCTGTTGGTGGCAACGTCGTCGACGACCAGAATCCGTCCGGGCATTGCGCCAATCTCCTGTCAAAAGGCCCCCAAAAGCCCTTGTGATCAACAGTCATTGTTGAGATTGGTTAAGATAACCTTTCAGAATTCCGGGCGGAGGCGCGTGTGCGGCAGGAATCTGCTGAAACCATTGGTTTACAGGCGCTTGCGTGGGTCACGGGCAATGACGAATTGTTGCCGGTCTTCCTCGGCGCGAGCGGGACCTCGTTAACCGACTTGAAAACCCGGGCAGGGGATCCGGACTTTCTGGCTGCCGTGCTCGACTTCGTCACCATGGACGACGCGTGGGTCGTGGCCTTCTGCGATAGCGCCGGAATCGCATACGAGGTTCCCCTTGCGGCGCGCCAGGCGCTCCCGGGCGGCAGCCTTCCGAACTGGACCTGACCCCGCACCGAGGGTCAATCGCGACGAGATAAGGGGGCGTTCATGCCGGACATTCGCGGGCTCCTCTTCGACAAGGATGGCACCCTTTTCGATTTCCAGGACACCTGGGGGCCGTGGGCCGCAAACCTGATGTTGGATCTTGCGTCCGGCGATGCGGCGCTGGCTGATGCCTTGTCCGACCGGGTGCGCCTCGACCGGGCCGCGGCGCGGTTCTATCCGGACAGCCCAGTGATCGCCGGCACCGTGGACGAGGCCGCGGCGACGATGTTGCCCAGCCTGCCGCACATGAGCCATGCCGCCCTCGTGGACCGGATCGTGCAAAGTTCGCTGGACGTTGCCCCGGTTGAAGCCGTTCCGCTGGCCCCGCTTCTGCGCCACCTGCGCGATGCGGGAATGGTGCTGGGCGTTGCCACCAACGATGCGGAACTCGCAGCGACGGAGCAACTCGGTGGTCTTGGACTGAAAGACGCTTTCGAGATCGTGATCGGCGCGGACAGTGGCCACGGGGCGAAGCCCGGCCCCGGGCAATGTCTGGCCTTTGCCGCGCATGTCGGGCTGGCTCCGGCGGAGATCGTTATGATCGGCGACAGCACGCACGATCTTCTGGCCGGCCGCGCCGCCGGGATGCCGACGCTGGGGGTTCTCACCGGCCCCGCGTCGCGCGCGGAATTGGCCCCGCATGCCGAAGAGGTGCTTGCAGATATCGGCCATCTTCCGGCCTGGCTCGGGCTCGCCTGAGGACGGCGCCCGAAGCAAACCGGTCCGCGTTTTCCCTTTCTTAAGTGTCGCGCTCTAGCCTTCCGGCCAAGGAGTGTGGGCATGCACGGGTTGGTCAATCGTTCCATTCAATGTTTTGTTCAGGACACTTATGGAATCGAGACCTGGCACTCGATTGCCACGTCGATAGGCGTGGGTCCCGAGGGGTTCGAATCGCTGCTCGTCTATGACGACGGCCTGAGCGATGCCTTTATGGCCGCGGTGGTCCGACAGTTGAACAAACCGAAGGATATGCTGCTGGAGGACGTCGGCACATATCTGGTGAGTAACCCCAACAAGGAGTCGATCCGCCGGCTAATGCGCTTCGGGGGCGACACGTTCGTGGATTTCCTGCATTCGCTTGAAGACCTGCCGGACCGTGCGCGGCTGGCGGTATGTGATCTTGAATTGCCGACCCTCGCGCTTTTGGATGACGGCACCGGCACCTACACGCTTCACGTGAGCGGGCGGAATGCCAAAGTTGCCTACGTCCTGCTGGGCATCCTGAGGGCGATGGCGGACGACTACGGCGCGCTGGTGCTCCTGGAACTGAGGGAATGCTGCACCGGTGACATCGCGATCGATATCGGACTGTTGGATACCGCTTTTGCCGAGGGCCGCAGTTTCTCGCTGTCTCCGCGGCGGCTGGAGGTTCAGGGATGAGGGCGCCGCCGACGCGACCGGCCGGGACGCCGGGGGGGCGAGAGCCGGAGGAAGCTGAGGCCGGGACACTCCCTCTCGGTTTTGAGGCGCTCGACAGGTTTATGCCGATGCATGTCATCGTGGCAGCGGACGGCCTGATCCGGCGGGTGGGGCCGACATGGCTGCGCCTCAGGCCGCGGGGAGAGTTGATCGGGCGCGCGTTTTTGGAGGTCTTCGAACTGCGCCGGCCAACGGGGATTCAAAACGTGACCGAGCTGCCCAACCGCGACGGTGGCAGATTTTCCACAGCGTTTCGTAAAGGCGCCCGGGGGAGCTTCAAGGGCCTGGCCGTGCATCTGGGTCCGGAGGCGGGGCTGCTGGCAAACCTGTCCTTCGGAATTTCGGTCTTAGAGGCGGTCGAAACCTATGACCTTTCCGCCAAGGACTTCGCGGAGACCGACCTGGCGGTGGAAATGCTGTATCTTGTCGAGGCGAAATCGGCGGCAATGGCGGAGTCTAAAAAACTGAACCAGAGGCTTCGCAGTGCCAAGGTCGCGGCGGAGGAGCAGGCTTTCACCGACACCCTGACCGGACTGAAAAACCGTCGGGCGATGAACCACGTCCTGATGCAACTCAGGTCCGCCCGAATTCCGTTCGGCCTCCTGCATGTCGATCTCGATTATTTCAAACAGGTCAATGACACCTACGGCCACGCGGCGGGGGACGAGGTGCTTCAGTCGGTGGCCCGCGTGCTGGTCTCGGAGACACGGCGGGAGGACACGGTCGCGCGCGCTGGAGGCGACGAATTCGTCCTGATTCTCAGAGACCTTGCCGACGTCTCCCAGCTTCACGAAATCGCCCATCGGATCATTTCTTCGTTGGAGCGGCCGATTCCCTACAACGGCAAGATGTGCAGGATCTCTGCCAGCGTCGGCCTTACGACCAGCGAGATACGTCCCGGCGCGTCAATCGACCAGTTGTTGGAAGACGTCGACGGTGCGCTCTACGCGTCCAAGCGTGCCGGACGCGGGCGGTGTACGGTCGTTGAATTGGACCGGCTGCGGGAGTGAGGCAGCATGGACAGCGAAGATGGGCGGTAGCCGGGCGCTGTCGTTTCGTCTCGAAACCTGGTGGGGGCATCAAGTGCATTTTTGAGAAGGCGCAGATATTTGGTGCCGCGCGTTTAGCATGGAATCCCGTTTACCGAGACCGGAGTCCTTCTGACACGCCTCTCGCATGCGGCCACCACCGAAACGGCTCAAGTTATCTCCGAAGATGGGAATAGGCCTGCCGCATGAACCATGACCGAGATGCGAAGACCGCAGACCCGCCAAAACCGTAACGACTTCTGGGAAATACACCCGCGACGTCCCCCTCTGGTTACAGGCGTTCAAGCGTCAGAGCTCAGGGTGGGGCAGGTGCGCCTTCCCGTCCCGAGCGCGGGTCAGCGTTTGCAAGGCACTTCCGGATCTGTGTGCCCAAACCGCCCCTAAGTGTCTGGTCAACGTCAACGGATCTCTGCCTATCGATCACGGAGCGTGTTGGAGCGGTACCAGGCAATTCGTTTCGATCCAGATCGAGGCGTCGCCTTCTGTCCGCAACAGGGTTCAGCCCGTGCAGGATCATGACTTCGCAGATCTTTCCTACGCAACCGGACCATCCAAATCGGGGGCTTCGGCAGCGATGTGGACAGTGCCGGCACTGGCCGGCGGCCTCTCCGCCGGAGCCGACGTGCCGGCTCTCGCCCCACAGCCTAAATTGCTTCTTAACTGACGGTATCCCGACTCAGGTGCCTCGTCTTCTGTACGTCCCGACCAGCGCTTGCGGCGGCACGGCCTGGTAGTTTCTGACGCAAGGGCGCGCGACGCGGAATAAGACGTAGTGGGCGGGGAGATATGGCAGTCCGTAGGGGAATCGAACCCCTCTTTCCAGGTTGAAAACCTGGCGTCCTAACCGATAGACGAACGGACCAACGTGGCGTGACGCGGTTACTAGCCAAGCAAGCCGGGCGTTGCAAGCCGCCTTGAGACGAAAATCGTTGAGAAAAGTTCACCGGCTCGGATCCGTCGCCCCGACCGGCGTGTTTTAAGCGGGCGGCGTGGTCTCAGGCAGAGTCCGCTCGTCCTACGAGATCGGATGTGCCGGTTCACCCGCCAACTTTGCGGTGTGAGCCACAAGGTAGGCGGCCGCCAGAGCCGGCGTAGCGATCTGTTCGTAGTCGGCCTCGGGTATTTCGATGCCGAAACGGGTGTGCAGGGCGGTCACCAGATTCAGCACGTCCATCGAATCGAGTTGCAGGTCATCCTGGATATGGTCGTGGTCGCCAATCTCCTCCGGGTCCAGATCCGGTGCGACCTTGACGAGTTCCTCGATGAAGGTCGCTCTCGCGTCGTCGTGGGTCATAATGCCTCCGGTTCTTGCAGGTAGGTGTCGACGGCGGACAGGAACCGCGTGGCTTGACGCCCGTCGCTCACCCGGTGATCGGCGGATAGGGTGAAGGACACGACGTGTCGGGCAACGATGTCGCGGTCGACGACCCAGGGCCGCAGTTTCGGCGCGCCGATAGCAAGAAGCGCGACCTGGGGCGGGAAGATGATCCCCGCCATGGTGTCGGCGCCTTTTTCGCCGAGGCTGGAGACGGTGATCGTGCCGCTCGTCAACTCGGAGGATCGCAACCGCATGGCGCGGGCGCGGGCCACGAGGTCCTTCATCGCCGCCATCAACTGATCGAGGGATAGTGTATCGGCCTGGGGGATCGCCGGAGCGATGAGCCCACCCCCCCGCAGGGCAACTGCGACGCCGAGATTGACGCGGCTGGCGGGAACGAAACCGCTCTCTTTGTAGTGCCCGTTCATCTCCCGCACGTCGGCGGCGGCCCGCGCTGCTGCCTTCATGAAGAGCGCGCCCAGCAGAAGGCGCTCGGAAGGCGGCCGGTCGGCGTTGTGATCCGCCAGCCAGTCCATCGCGTGCTGGACGTCGACAAGCTGGCTGAGCTGGAAATGCGGTATCTCCCGTTTGGAGCGTTGCATCGCCGCGGCGATGGCCTTGCGCATCTCCACCATGGCCCCAAGGGGACGGGCGGATTTGGGAGCCTTGGGCGCTTCGGGTTTGGCAGGTGCGAGGTCTTTGAGCATCACGGCCCCATCCGGTCCGCTGCCGACGATGCCGGACAAGTCGATGGCGCGCTCTGCGGCGAGCTTTCGCGCGGCTGGCGAGGCGCCGGCATCGGTGACAGACGGCGCGGGCGGTGCTTCAGGCGGCAGTGGCTGGTCCGGTTCCGCAGTGACTGGAGGACGCTCCGTTGGGGCCGGGGGAGGAGCAGCGGTCGGCGCAACCTCGCCCGCGGCTCCGATCGTTGCCAATCGCGCGCCGACGGGAAGCTTGGTGCCAAGATCGGCATCGAGAGATTGGACGACACCGTCCTCGAAGATTTCAACCTCAATGGCGCCCTTCTGCGTTTCGACCACCGCGACGATGTCGCCGCGATGCACCGTGTCGCCCGGCTTCACGAGCCATTCGACCAGCGTTCCCGCTTCCATGTCGGCGCCCAGCGAGGGCATCTGGAAAACACCCATGGCTCACCTCCGTCCCAGCGTGGCTTTGGCCGCCACAACGATCTGCGCAACTTGTGGGATCGCGGCCTGTTCCAGATGGGCGGGGTAGGGGATCGGCACCTCTGCGGAGCAGACCCTCTCGACCGGCGCGTCCATGTGCCAGAAGACCTGTTTCTGGATGCGGGCCGCGAGTTCGGCGGATAGCGAGCCGGATTTCCAGCCCTCGTCCACGATCACCGCGCGGCGCGTCTTGCCGAGCGAGGCCATGATCGTCGCGTCGTCCAACGGGCGCAGCACCCGCAGGTCGATCACTTCCGCGTCGATGCCCTCCTTCGCCATTGTTTCGGCCGCTTCCAACGTCTTGTAGAGCGACCCGCCATAGGTGATGAGCGTGACATCCGTGCCGGCGCGCCGGATGGCGGCCTTCGAGATGTTCACCGGCCCAGCGTTGGTGTCGAGCAGGCCGGTCCGGTTGTAGAGCATGACGTTCTCGAAGATCAGCACCGGGTCCGGGTCCTCCAGCGCTGTCCAGAGCATGCCGCGCGCGTCCTCCAGCGTTGCCGGTGCGAGGACCTTCAGGCCGGGGATGTGGGCGAACCATCCTTCAAGCGAATGCGAATGCTGCGCGGCGAGTTGCTTGCCGGCGCCGGTCGCCATGCGGATCACCACCGGCACGCCGAGCTGCCCGCCGGACATGTGGCGGATGGTGGCGGCGGTATTGAGGATCTGGTCGAGCGCCAGCAGCGAGAAGTTGACCGTCATCACCTCGACGATCGGCCGCATCCCGTTGGCTGCCGCCCCGATGCCCGCTCCGGTGTAGCCGGATTCCGAGAGCGGGGTGTCGCGGATACGATCCTCGCCGAACTCCGCCATCAGCCCCTTGGAAACGGCATAGCACCCGCCATAGGCGCCCACGTCCTCGCCCATGAGGAACGTCCGCGGGTCGCGTTGCACCGCGTCGCGAATGCCTTGCTTGGCGGCTTCGCGGTAGGTCGTCTCCACAGTCTCGCCCGAAGGCGTCGTTGGTGCCGGGTCGGGCAGGGGCTCGGCCATCGTGTGCTTGAGCAGGTCCGCCTCGGGCTCCCAGGTGCCGGCTTCCGCGAAGGCCACGGCTTCGGCGATCTCCGCGTCCACCTCGGTCTCGATTCGGGCGATGTCTTCCTCGTGCAGCAGGTGGTTTGCCAGCAGCCAGGACTGGAACCGGACAATCGGGCCGCGCTTGCGCCAGGCCTCGATCTCGTCCTTGCTGCGATAGAGTTGGGCGTCGAACATCGAATGCGGGCGGAATCTGTAGGTCCGGCATTCCAGGAACACGGGCCGTCCGAACTCACGGATATGCTGGACCGCCGCACGTGCCGCCGCTTCCACGGCGACCACGTCCATCCCGTCCACGATCCGGCTTTCCATCTTGTAGGAGGCCGCCTTCTGGTGAATGTCCGTCTCGGATTCGTAGCGGTCGAGCGCGGTGCCCATGGCGTAGCCGTTGTTTTCGCAGACGAACAGCACCGGCAGGTTCCACAGCGCGGCGAGGTTCATGGATTCGTGAAACTCCCCCTCCGCCACCGCGCCGTCCCCGAAGAAGCAGGCGGTGACGTGCGTCTCTCCGCGCATGTGGTCGGCCAGGGCGATGCCCACGGCCAGCGGCAGGCCGCCGCCTACGATGGCGTTGCCGCCGTAGAAGTTGGCTGCCTTGTCGAAGATGTGCATCGAGCCGCCCCGCCCGCCGGAGCAGCCCTCGGCCTTGCCGTACATCTCCGCCATGACGCATGTCATCGGTACCCCGCGCGCCAGCGCCTGGCCGTGCTCGCGGTAGGTGGCGACGATCTTGTCATCCCTGCGAAGAACGGGGATCACCCCGGCAGCGATGGCCTCCTCGCCGTCATAAAGATGAAGGAAGCCGCGGATCTTTTCCTGCTGGTACAGCTCGGCGCATTTGTCCTCGAACTTCCCGATGCGGATCATGCCTGTCAGGAGCGACAGGACGTGGTCGCGCGTGAGATGCGGTTTGTCGATCACGGTCATGTCTCGTCGGTCTCCAGGGTTGAAATATCTCCTTCGGGCAGGCCCAGTTCGCGCGCCTTCAGAAGGCGACGCATGATCTTGCCCGAACGGGTCTTGGGCAGGGTGTTGCGGAAGACGATTTCGCGCGGCGCGACGGCGGGCCCGAGCTTCTTGCGGGCGTGGCCGCGGATCGAGCGTTCGAGCTCCTCACTGGGCGCAAAACCGGGCACGAGGGTCACGTAAGCCTTGATGACCTCGCCTGCGGTCTCGTCCGGCACGCCGATCACTCCGGCCTCGGCAACGGCCTCGTGTTCGATCAGCGCGTTTTCCACCTCGAACGGGCCGACGAGGTGGCCAGACGTCTTGATGAGGTCGTCGGCGCGGCCCACGAACCAATAGTAGCCGTCCGTGTCCCGCATCGCGAGGTCGCCAGACAGGTACCAGCCATTAACGAAGCATTTGTCGTAGCGCGCCTGCTCGTGCAGGTAGGTACGCATCATCGACGGCCAGCCGGGCCGCAGCGCCAGTTCGCCGATGTCGCCGTTGCCGAGTTCCGCCACGCCGCCATCGGTGCGTTTCACAATGCCCGCCTCGATCCCCGGCATCGGCTTGCCCATCGAGCCGGGGCGCACGTCCTGCGCGGCGAGGTTGGCGATCATGATGCCGCCGGTTTCGGTCTGCCACCAGTTGTCGTGGAAGGGCCGGCCGAAGACCCGATTGGACCACACGACGGCCTCGGGGTTCAGCGGCTCGCCGACGGAGGCAAGGAAGCGGAGGCTGGAGAAATCGTAAGGGGCCGCCGCTTCCGCGCCCGCCCGCATCATCATGCGAATTGCGGTGGGCGCCGAATACCAGACCTCGACCTTTTCGCGTTCGATGGTGGAATACCAGCGGTCCAGATCGAACTCCGCTTCGTCCACGATCATCGTTACCCGGTTCACCAGTGGCGAGATGATTCCGTAGGAGGTGCCCGTCACCCATCCGGGATCGGCGGTGCACCAGTAGATCGTCTCCGGTGTCAACTCCAGCGCGTAACGCCCAGAAATTGCGTGGTAAAGCACTGCGTTGTGCACATGTACCGCGCCCTTGGGCTTGCCGGTTGTGCCGGAGGTGAAGTGAATGAGCGCGGGGTCTTCCGGCTGGGTCCGGGCCACGTCCATGACCGGCTCCGCCGCCGCCATCGCCGCGGCGAGTGCCGTGCAGCCATCCGGCGCAGTCTCTCCGACGATCAGCACCAGTTCCAGCGACGGGATCTCGTCGCGCCACTTGGCGATCTTCCGGCGGTAGAGCGTTTCGGTGGTCACCAGAACCCGCGCGCTGCCGATCTCCATGCGGGTGCGGATCGGCTCCGGCCCGAAGGCGGAAAAGAGCGGCGTGAACACCAGGCCGGCCTTGAGCGTTCCGAGGGCCGCAACGTAAAGCTCCGGGATCCGGCCCATCAACGCGAAAACGCTGTCGCCACGATTCAGGCCGTGCATTTTCAGAACCTGCGCAAAGCGCGATGTCTGCTCCGCGAGATCGCCATAGGTGAAGTCCCTGCGATCGTCGCCCTTGCCGAGCCATCGGATCGCGACCTGCGCACCGTGTCCGGCGGCCACGTGCCTGTCGAGCGCCTCGTACGCGATGTTCAGGCCGCCTCCCGGCAGGCCATCCAGCATGGCCTCAGCGATGTCCCAGGTAAATGACTTCCGCGTCTTCTCCGGATCGGGAAGAGACGCACCTCGAGTCCTCGCGGACTCCTTGCCGATCGTCCCAAGCATGTCGACGTCCTCCCGATTGCAAGTGTCTCACCTCGCGCCCGTTACCGCCATGATGCACGTCAACGCCGGGTCGCCTGCGCGGGTGCCTTGGGGAGCGAAACCGTCGTTTTCCCACCCGCCGGGGTGAGGCAAGGGTGGCGAAACCTCGGGCACCACATGCGTCGCGGCGATTTACATATTTTCAGATTGGGCTATCCCTACCGGACCCGTTCCGGGAACGTCGGCCGTCGCGTCCGGCGAGGCGTGGATTTTTGCAGGCAAGACATAAAAGGGAGAGATGGCATGTCCATGAAAACGTTGATGACCGCAGCCGCGCTGGCGGCGCTTGCCCAGAGTGCGGGCGCGGAAGTGAAGGTGGGGATGATAACGACGCTGTCCGGTGGCGGCGCCAGCCTCGGGATCGACACGCGCGACGGGTTCATGCTCGCCCTCGACAAGTCCGGCCGGGACGACATCGAGGTCATCATCGAGGACGACCAGCGCAAGCCAGACGTCGCCGTGCAGATCACGGACAAGATGATCCAGTCGGAAAAAGTGGATGTTCTGACCGGGATCGTCTGGTCGAACCTCGCGATGGCCGTCGTGCCGGCCGCGACCGCGCAGGGGCTGTTCTACCTGTCGACCAATGCCGCGCCCGCGCAGCTTGCGGGCAAGGGATGCAATCAGAACTACTTCGCCGTCTCCTACCAGAACGACAACCTGCATGAGGCCGCGGGGGCGTACACCAAGGAGGCGGGCTACGCCAAGCCCTTCATTCTGGCGCCCAACTATCCGGCCGGGCAGGACTCGCTGAACGGGTTCAAACGCTTCTACGACGGTGAGCTGGCGGGCGAGATCTACACGGAACTCGGCCAGACCGACTATGCCGCCGAGATCGCGCAGATCCGCGCCAGTGGCGCCGACAGCGTGTTCTTCTTCCTTCCGGGCGGGATGGGGATCTCGTTCCTCAAGCAATATGCGGACAGCGGTGTCGGTCTGCCCGTCGTGGGACCGGCATTCTCCTTTGACCAGGCGATCCTGCAGGCCGTCGGCGAGGCCGCCGTGGGCGTGAGTAACACCTCGACATGGTCCAAGGATCTCGACAATCCGGCCAACGCGGCCTTCGTGGCCGCTTTTCAGGAGAAGTATGACCGCCTGCCGTCGATCTACGCCGCGCAGGGCTACGACACCGCGAACCTGCTGGTTTCCGCCTTGGAGAAGGCCGACGTCTCCGACGCCGACGCCTTCCGCGCGGCCTTGGCCGAAGCGGATTTCGACTCCGTCCGCGGGAAATTCTCCTTCGCCGCGAACCACCACCCGATCCAGGACATCTACGTGCGCGAAGTGATCAAGGAAGGCGACATCTACACCAACAAGATCACCGGCATCGCCATGGAAGACCGCGCGAACGCCTACGTGGACGAGTGCTCCATGTGATTTCTCCGGAGCCCGGACACGCTCCGGGCTCCCCGTGACGAAGGATCCCCATGTCCGCCATCCTGATTGTCGAGCAGGTCCTGAACGGACTGCAATCCGGAGTCATGCTGTTCCTCATGGCAGCGGGTCTCACCCTGATCTTCGGGGTCATGGGGCTCATCAACCTGGCGCACGGGTCACTCTACATGGTGGGCGCATTCGCGGCGGCGGCGGTGGCGGGGGCGACCGGGTCGTTCGTGCTTGCACTCGGCGCCGCGTTGGTTGCGGCGGCGCTGGCGGGGGGGATTGTTGAACTGGTGGTGATCCGGCGACTCTATGGTCGGGATCACCTCGACCAGGTGCTCGCCACCTTCGCGCTCATTCTGATATTTTCGGAGGGCACACGTTGGCTCTTCGGCTCCTTCCCGCTTTATCTCGACATTCCGGATTGGCTTGCCGGGCCGGTGACGCTCCCTGGCGGAATCCAGTACCCGCTTTACCGGCTTGCCCTGATCGTCGTGGGGCTCGTCATCGCCGCCGGGCTGGGGCTGCTGATTTCCCGCACGCGGATCGGCATCCAAATCCGGGCGGGCGAGAACGACCGTGAGATGATCGCGGCGCTCGGCGTCGATATCTCACGGCTTTACACGCTGGTCTTCGCCCTCGGGGCCGGGCTGGCGGGCCTTGCCGGTGCGCTGGTGGGCGCCATCCAGTCAGTTCAGGTCGGCATGGGGGAGCCGGTCCTGATCTCCGCCTTCGTGGTGATCGTGATCGGTGGTATCGGCTCGATCAAGGGGGCACTCGTCGGCGCGCTGATGGTCGGGCTGACGGATACGCTCGGCGGGATCTTCCTGCCAGAGCTCTTCAAGCTCTTCACAGACCCGGCAAAGGCGACGGCAACCGGGTCGGCCTTCGCCTCTATGGCGATCTATGTCCTCATGGCCGCTGTGCTCGTCTGGCGCCCAACCGGCCTGTTCGGAGCGCGCGCATGATCCGCGAACGGACCGTCAACGCGGCGATCCTGGCGCTGCTGGTCGCGGTGCCCGCCTGGGCGCAGTGGGCGGATGAGCCCTTCACCATTACACTCGCCACCCGTGTCGTGATCTTCGCTGTCGCCGCCGTGGGGCTGAACATCGCGTTGGGTCTGGGCGGGCTCGTGAGCCTTGGTCATGCGGTTTATTTCGGCCTCGGCGGCTACGCGATGGGCGTTCTGGCCTCCCACGCGCAGAATTATTCGCCCCTGATGGAATGGCCGCTCCAGCTGGACGGGACAAAGTCCATGCCCGTGATCTGGCTGACGGCCATTCTCTCCTCGGCCCTCGCGGCGGTGGCAATCGGGCTGCTGGCGCTCAGGACGACGGGCGTCTATTTCATCATGATCACGCTCGCCTTCGGGCAGATGGCCTATTTCTTCGCAATCTCCTGGCCAGCCTATGGCGGCGAAGACGGGCTTTCGATCTACGTGCGGAACAGCTTTCCGGGGCTGAATACGCTCATCCCGATACAGTTCTACGGCCTGTGCCTCGCGTGGCTCGGCGTTGTGCTCTTTCTGAACGCGCGGCTTGCCCGCTCGTCGTTCGGCCTGGTGCTGACGGCGGCCCGCCAGGTGCCGCAGAGGGTGGAGGCCGTCGGCCTCGATCCAACGCGCGCCAAACTGGTTGCGCTCGTGATCTCGGGCGCGATCACCGGCCTTGCCGGGGCGCTCTTCGCCGACCTCAACCGCTTCGTCAGCCCGACGATGCTCAGCTGGCAGATGTCCGGCGAGATCATGGTCTTCGTCATCCTCGGCGGTGTGGCGAGGCTGTTTGGCCCCGTGGCCGGCGCGGGGATTTTCGTGCTGCTGGAGCACCTGCTCGGCGGGATCAGCGAGTATTGGCAACTGTTCCTGGGCATCATCCTGTTGTTGATCGTCCTGTCCGGCCGTGGCGGCGTGGTGGGGATGCTCTCCGGCCGGGGGGCGACCCATGAGTGAGCCGCTTCTTGCGACACGTGGCCTGACCAAGCGGTTCGGCGCGTTGACCGTCAGCGAGGATATCTCGATCGATTTGCGGGCCGGCGAGATCCACGCCATCATCGGCCCGAACGGGGCGGGCAAGTCCACGTTGATCGCGCAGATCTGCGGGGCGCTCCCACCTGACGCCGGTGACATTCATATTCTGGGGCGTGACGCCACCCGGCTCGACACGCGCGCCCGCGCCCGCTTGGGGCTGGCGCGCACCTTCCAGATTTCCGCCCTGGCGATGGAGCATACCGTCCTTCAGAATGCGCTGTTGGGATGCCTTGGCGCGCGGGGGACGCCCTGGCGATTCCTGTCTGACGTGCTGCGAAACGGCCACCTGAGGTCCCGCGCCGAAGCCACCTTGGAGCGCGTCGGCCTGCTGGACCTCGCCGCCGTGCGGACGGCGGAGTTGAGCCACGGCCAACGCCGCCTGCTGGAAGTGGCGGTCGCCCTCACACTGGAGCCGAAGATCTTCGTGATGGACGAACCGATGGCTGGCCTCGGGGCAGAGGGATCGCGGCATATGACAGAGATCCTGAGCAACCTTCGGAAAGAGGCGCCCATCCTGTTGGTGGAGCACGACATGGATGCGGTCTTTGCCCTTGCCGACCGCATCAGCGTCCTCGTCTATGGCCGCGTCGTTGCCAGCGGCACCGTGGAGGAGATCCGCGCCGACCCGACCGTGCGCGAGGCATACCTTGGGGAGGACGCATGAGCCTGCTTTCCCTTACCGACGTCGGCGCGGCCTACGGCGCCAGTCAGGCGCTCTTCGGGGTCAGTCTGGAAATCGGCCGGGGCGAGGCGCTGGCGCTGGTCGGGCGCAATGGCATGGGCAAGACGACGACGGTCAAGGCGATCTGCGGAATGCTTCCCGCCTCCGGCACGCTGGTGTTCGACGGGCATAATCTCTCCCACCTACCAAGTCACCGCGCGGCTCGCCTCGGTATCGGACTGGTGCCGGAAGGCCGCCGCTGCTTTCGCGATCTGACGGTTGAGGAAAACCTGCTCTCGGCAGCCCGGAAGGGGCATTGGGACCTCGCCCGCGTCTCCGACCTGTTCCCGCGCCTCGGCGAACGCCGCCGCCAGCGTGCGGCCCTGCTCTCCGGCGGGGAACAGCAGATGCTCGCCATCGGCCGCGCCCTGATGACCAATCCGAGGCTGCTCATCATGGACGAGGCGACCGAGGGCCTGAGCCCGTTGGTGCGGCAGGAAATATGGTCCGTCATCGCCACGCTGAAATCGGAGACCGGCATGACCCTGATGGTGATCGACAAGTCCCTTCGTGAACTACGCGCGGCGTGTGATCACGCGGTCATCCTCGAACGCGGCCGCAGCGTCTGGTCCGGGCCGTTTGACGCGATGACCGGGGATATCGTGACCCGATACCTGGGGCTGTAGCCGCCCTTCCAAGAGAGCGACCATCGTCTGCGGTGAGGATTGCGACATTGAAGAAGCGAAAAAACACATGGGCCCCGGGGGCCTGACCGGCGTTCACTGCCGGCCAGGGCGGGCAGACCGCTCAGCCGCGTCCGCGTTTCTCGAACCGGGGCAGCATGGCCGAGAAGTCCATTCCCTTGCCGCCTTCAGTCTCCACGAAGGTCTCGTAGAGGGCGGCGGCGGCTTGGCCCATGGGCGTATCGGCGTCCGCGCTTTCGGCCGCCTGTTGCGCCAGGCGCAGATCCTTCAGCATCAGTTCCGCCGCGAAACCCGGTGCGTATCCGTTGTCCGCTGGGGATTTCGGACCCACGCCGGGGGCAGGGCAGTAGGCGTTCAGGGACCAGCTATAGCCCGAGGACGTGCTCACCACGTCGAACATGGCCTGCCGGTCCAGACCGAGTTTGTCGGCCAGGGCGAAGGCCTCGCAGGTGGCGATCATCGTCACGCCAAGGATCATGTTGTTGCAGATCTTCGCAGCCTGTCCATTGCCCGACGGTCCGCAGTGCACGGCCTTTTGCCCCATGATGTCGAACAGCGGCTTGGCCTGGCCGAATGCGTCCTCGTCGCCGCCGATCATGAAAGTCAGCGTGCCGGCGGTCGCCCCACCGATGCCGCCTGAGACGGGCGCGTCGAGCGCCTTGAGGCCGGCGGCTGTCACGTCCTCGGCGACGTCGCGCGCGCTCTCGACGTCCACGGTGGAGCAGTCGATGAAGATGGCGCCCTCGGGCAGGGCGGGGATGATCTCCGCCGCCACCGAGCGCAGGATCGCGCCGTTGGGCAGCATGGTTATGGCAACGTCCGCGCCCTCACATGCGGCGGCAGCGGTGTCGGCCATCTCGATGCCCTCCGGCTTCGCCGCCAGGTCGAAGCCGACCACGTCGTGTCCCGCTTTCTTCAGGTTTTGGGCCATGGGGGCACCCATGTTCCCCAAGCCTATAAACGCGATCCTCATCTTATAGTCCTCCCAATTTCAGGTCGTTTGCGCCGGATGGCGCAAGCATGGCGTCAGTGCGGTCTCCCGCGTGTCCTTTGCGCAGCGGGGTCATCGGGCGGCCAGCAGGGCGCGAGCCGTGATCAGGCGCATGATCTCGTTGGTGCCTTCCAAGATCTGGTGCACCCGCAGATCCCGAACGATTTTTTCTATCCCGTAGTCGGACAGATACCCGTACCCGCCGTGCAGTTGCAGGCACCCGTCTGCGGCCTTGGATGACGCTTCAGTCACGAAGGCCTTGGCCATGGCGCAGAATGTCGTGGCGTCCGGTGCGCCGGTGTCCAGCTTCCATGCCGCTTGCCGCAGGAAAGTGCGGGCCGCTTGCAACTCGATCTCCATATCGGCCAGCCGGAACTGCAACGCCTGGAACTGGTCGATCGCCCGGCCGAAGGCGCGGCGTTCGCCCATGTAGGCCAGCGTGGACGTCAGCGCCGCCTGCGCCGCCCCGAGCGAACAGGCCGAGATGTTCAGCCTGCCGCCGTCGAGGCCGGCCATGGCGTACTTGAACCCGTCGCCCTCGTGCCCCAGCAGGTTGTCTGCCGGGACGACGCAGTCATCCAGTTGCACCTGTCGCGTGGGCTGGCTCTTCCAGCCCATCTTCTGCTCCAGCCCGCCGAAGGACAGGCCTTCCGTCCCGGCCTCGACCACGAAGGCCGAGATGCCGCGTGGGCCGTCCTCGCCGGTGCGGGCCATTACGATGTAGGCGTCGGAATACCCGCCGCCGGAAATGAAAGCCTTGGTGCCTGTCAGGCGGTACACGTCCCCGTCGCGCACCGCCCGCGTCTTCAGCGCCGCTGCGTCGGAGCCCGCGCCGGGCTCCGTCAGGCAATAGGATAGGACCGTGTCCATGCGGACAGCGCCCGGCAGGAAACGCGCGCGCAATGCGTCGGAGCCGAACTTGTCCATCATCGCCGCGCCCATATTGTGGATCGACAGGAAGGCAGCGACGGACGGGCAGGACATCGACAGCGCCTCGAACGCCAGCGTCGCGTCCAGCCGGCTTAGGCCGGACCCGCCGTTCGCCTCGGACACATAGAGGCCCCCGAAGCCCAATTCACCCAACTTCGGCCAAAGATCCTTGGGAATCGTGCCTGCCGCCTCCCACTCACGCGCATGCGGTGCGATATGCTCCTCGCCAAAAGCGCGCGCCATGTCGAAGATAGACGCCTGTTCTTCACTCAGTGCAAAATCCACCGCGTTCTCCCCAAGCCATCACGACGGGCATCGCGCGGACCGCGGTGCCCCATCGTCACGGCCTCCTCCCTTGCGTGACTCCGCACAGGAAAGCATGCTGGCCTGTGCACGTAAACCGTGAGATATACACACGAGGCTTGCACGGAACCGCATATGGCCGATCGCTTCGACTGGGGCTCGATGGAGTCGTTTCTTGCCGTTGCGCGCAGCGGACGGCTCACCGCGGCGGCGGACCTTCTCGGGATTGACCATTCCACACTCAGCCGGCGGATCAAGCAGCTTGAAACGGTTCTCGAAACGCGCCTGTTCGACCGGAGCGTGACCGGATACCAACTGACGCCGCAGGGTGAGCAGTTCCTGAAGGCGGCGCAGCGGGTGGAGGCGATCGCGCTTCAGGCCGCCAAGGACATTTCCGGGGAAACCTCGAAGATCGCCGGCACCGTCCGGATCGGGGCGACGGATGGGTTCGGCAGCAGCTTTCTCGCGCCGCGACTGGTCCGCATGAGTCGCCAGCAGCCGGATCTTAAGTTCGAACTCGTCACCATGCCCCGTCTGTTCAACCTGTCCAAACGCGAGGCCGATCTGGCCATAGGGCTCGCGCGGCCGGAGAAGGGGCGGTTCTATGCCCACAAGCTCACGGACTATGAGCTCGGCATCTATGCGACCGCTGAATACTTGGCCCACGCCGGCACACCCGCCTCTCGCACGGATCTGCGTCATCACCGGCTGGTCGGGTACGTCCCAGACCTGATCTATGCGCGGGAGCTGGACTACGTACCGCTCATCGCAAAGGACCACGAGCCGTGGATCACCAGCTCGAACCTCGTGGCGCAGGTGAACATGACTTTGGCCGGGGCGGGGCTCTGCATCCTGCCGCGGTTCATGGCGCTGAAGGACTCGCGCCTCGTCCGCGTGCTGGAGGAGGACGTGCGGCTCATCCGGTCGTTCTGGCTGATCGTCCACGCGGACCTGCGGGATCTGGCGCGGGTCCGCTATTGCTCCGAATTTCTTACGGAGGAGGTGCGGGCCGCCGCTCCCCAATTTCTGTCGCGTTAGGCTCAGGTCAGGCGACGCGGCTCGCGCGGCCTGCCGCACGGATCATGTCCGCCGCCTTCTCACCGATCATCATGGTCGGGGCGTTGGTATTGCCGGAGGTGATCCGCGGCATCACGGACGCATCCACGATACGCAGCCCCTCCAGCCCTCTCACGCGCAGCTCCGCATCCACCACGGCCTCCGGATCGGTGCCCATGCGGGCGGTGCCCACCGGGTGGAAGATCGTCGACGCGATCCGTCCAGCGCCCAGGGCAAGCTCCGCGTCCGTCTGGTATTGCGGCCCCGGCTTGAACTCTTCCGGGTCGTACTGCGCCATCGGCGCCTGCTCCATGATCCTCCGGGTCAGCCGGATCGCCCGCGCCGCGACGAGGCGGTCGCCCTCCGTGGACAGGTAGTTGGGCTGGATCTCCGGTTTCGCCCGGGCGTCGGGCGACGTTATGCGGACGTGGCCGCGGCTCTCAGGGCGAAGGTGGCAGACGCTGGTGGTAATGGCGGGGAAGGCGTGCGGCGCCTCTCCGAAGGCTTCGAGCGTGACGGGCTGCACGTGATACTCCAGATCCGGCGTCGCGACCTCGGGGGCGGAGTAGGCAAACGCGCCAAGCTGGCTCGGCGCCATGGACATTGGCCCGGACCGTTTCAGCAGATACTCCAGCCCGATCCGCGCCTTGCCGTGCCAGCTGTTCGCCATGGTGTTGAGGGTCAGCGCGTTTTTGACCTTGTAGGCACACCGGATCTGCAAATGGTCCTGCAGGTTGGCACCGACGCCGGGATGATCGAGCAAGACGTCGATCCCGTGCTCCTGCAAAAGCGCCCCCGGCCCGACGCCGGAGAGTTGCAGAAGTTGCGGTGAGCCGATGGCGCCAGTGGCGAGGATCACCTCCGCCCCCGCCCGCACCTCCGCCGGATGCCCGTCCCGGCGGAACCTGACGCCGACCGCACGCCGTCCCTCGAAAATCAGCCGATCTGCTTGGGAGTTGGGCATCACCGTCAGGTTCGGCCGGCGCTTCGCAGGTCTCAGGAAGGCCTTGGCGGCGCTCCACCGCCATCCATTGCGCTGGTTCACCTTGAAATAGCCGACGCCGAAGTTGTCGCCCCGGTTGAAGTCCCCGCTCTCCGGAATGCCGGCGGCAACGGCGGCTTCCTTCCACGCATCGAGGATCTTCCAGCGCAGCCGCTGTTCCTCCACCCGCAACTCACCGCCGGCGCCATGCGCCTCGTCGGCCCCGGCGAAGTAGTCCTCGGACTTGGTGAAATAGGGCAGGACGTCTTCCCAGCCCCAGCCGGACAGTCCCATCTGGCGCCAGCCGTCGTAGTCCGCGGCCTGCCCACGCAGGTAGAGCATTCCGTTGATGGAGGAGCATCCGCCGATGATCCGCCCGCGCGGGTAGACGAGCGAGCGGCCGTCCAGACCGTCACATGCCTTGGTCTTGAACCCCCAGTCGGTGCGCGGATTGCCGATGCAGTAGAGATAGCCGACGGGGATGTGCACCCAGTGGTAGATGTCGCTGCTGCCCGCTTCGAGAAGGAGCACGCGCGTATCCGGGTCTTCGCTCAGTCGGTTGGCCAGAACGCAACCGGCGCTGCCCGCGCCGACAATCACATAATCGAACGTTCCAAGATTTTGCATCCTGTCCTCCTCCGTCCCTCTCCCAGACCCGGCGTAACACGCCAGGTGTCTCCCTGACGGAATTTATGGGCTACGCGGTACAGCCCTGAGAACTTCCGAATATGCACAGTCTTTGTCTGTTTTCGTTCAGAAGTGGTGGCGATACGCTCCGGAGCGGGAGGAACGTCATGGCAGATCGGTTCGACTGGAACGACATTCAGTACTTTCTGGAAACCGCGCGCTCGGGGCGGATCAGCCGCGCGGCGAAGCGGCTCGGGGTGAGCCACACCACCGTGGCGCGGCACCTGTCGCACCTCGACAAGCGCCTGCACAATCGTCTTCTGGACCTCGACGTGGACGGCTACGTGCCGACGGAAGCGGGGGCTGCGCTCATCCCGCTCGCCGAGGAGATGGAAGCCGCCGCCGCAGCGATCCTTGACAGACTGGAACGGCCCGGGAGCCTGTCCGGTCGGGTGCGGGTCGGGGCACCGGACGGGTTCGGGAACACCGTGCTCTCCCGCCTTTTGCCGGATCTGGCAAAGGCGGAGCCATCGCTCGAGATCGAACTGGTGCCCGTCCCGGCGAGCCACAAGTTGTGGAACCGCGAGGTGGACATCGCGGTCAGCCTAGAGCGGCCGCAGTCCGGCCGGCTGGTTCAGCAGAAGCTCCTCGACTATGACCTGCGCCTCTATGGATCGGCGGAATTTCTGAACGATTCCAGTGACTTGCACGCCAAAGAGGACCTTTTGCGTTATCCGTTCGTCGGCTACATCGACGAGCTTCTCTACTCCGCCGAGCTGAACTTCACCAAGCTGATCCATCCCGGCATCCATACAGCCTATAGAGCCGCCACAGTGCAGGCCCAGATAGACGCGGTGACCGGCGGGGCGGGGCTTGGTGTGCTGCCTTGCTACATGGCGCGCGCCGCCAACCTTATCCCCGTGCTGGCTGACGAAATTGCGTTCACCCGAGGCTACTGGCTCCTCTACGGGGAGGATGACCGCGAGATCTCCCGCATTCGCCGTGTGGCAGGTTTCATCCGGGAGGTGACGCAGGCGCGCCAGTCGGACTTCCGGTTCACACCGTCGCCGGAATGAAAAAGGCCCCCCGACTGGCGGGGGGCCCTGTTTTTCATGCGTCGGTCAGACCGTTCCCGGTCAGCCGTCAACGCAGGCGCGGACGGCTTCGATGTCCGGCCCGTTGGGCGAGCGGCCGAGGTTGAAGGGAGCAGACGCTTCGCGCCAGCCTTTGTAGTCCTCGAGGTACTCCAGCATGCTGAGGTAGACCTTTGCCGAGCTCGGGCTTTCGCACGCGGTCTCGACGATCACCTCGTTGGCCATTTCCTGGACCTTGGCGAGGGTCTCGTCGTCGTACCGGTTGATCTCGACGGCCTCGTCGAACTGCTTGTAGGCCTCCGACGCGCGCTTCTCGGTGAAGGCGAGCGACCACATCAACGTGGCGTCCGCCGCGATCTGCAGCTTCTCCTGGGTCTCGGGCGACAGCGCGTCCCAGGACTGCTTGTTGATCATCACGCCGAAGATCGACGCGGACTGGTGCCAGCCCGGCGTCGCCCAGTACTTCGTCACCTGCTGGAAGCCGCCGGACCAGTCGACGTTCGGGGTCGAGAACTCCGCCCCGTCGATCACGCCACGCTCCAGCGACTGGTAGATCTCGCCGCCGGCCATAGAGACCTGGTTGCCGCCGAGCCGCTCCAGGAGCTTGCCCTGCTCAAGGCCGGACAGGCGCAGGCGCTTGCCCTGCAGGTCGTCGAGGTTGCGAATGGGCTCGTTGGTGCGGAAGCCGGATTCGTTGTTGGTCACCATGTAGGGCAGGTAGACCATGCCGAACTTGCCGTAGATCTCGTTATAGATATCGGCGCCGCCCCATTCGAGAATCCAGTTCACGTAGTCCACGGCGTTGAACAACGAGGCGGTGGTTGCGAGCGGCGAGAACGCCGGATCGCGGCCCGCCCAGTAGCCGGGCCAGTCGGCGCCAGCCTGGATCGAGCCGGACTCGACCGCACCGAACACTTCGCCTGCGGGAACCAGCGCGCCGCCTTCGAAGAACTCGATCGAAAGCTCTCCCTGGGTCAGCTTGTTCGCGAGATCGACGAAGTGCTTGTCCCCCTCGATCAGTTCCAGCGACGACGGCCAGGTGGTCGTCATCGTCCAGGTGTCTTGCGCAAAGGCGGGCAGGGCGCCCGCGGCCGCAAGGGCAGTGCCGAGCAGGACGTTTTTGAAGGTCATGGTTTTCTCCTCTCCTATTGAAACAGTCACAAGCGGTAGCCACGGGGCAGCGGCACGCAGAGCAAGCCGCCCCGTGGGTCGTTTCTTATCCTTGGGTGTAAAGCCGCGCCGGTAGCCACGTGACGAGGCTCGGGATGGCGGCGACGAGCAAGCACATCAGCACGATCAGCGCGATGAAGGGCAGGACGCCCCTGATGATCTGGCCGGTGCGCACCTCCTTCGGCGCGATCGCCCTCAGGTAGAACAGGGCGTAGCCAAATGGTGGCGTCAGGAAGGACGTCTGAAGCACCACCGCCATCAGCACGACGAACCACAGCATGCTGATTTCCATCTCCTGCACGATTGGCAGGAAGATCGGGAACGACAGCAGCACGATGCCGGTCCAGTCCAGGAACGCGCCGAGGATGAAGACGATCACCATCATCATGGTGATCAGCAGCCACGGCGCCATGTCCAGCGAGCGGATGATCTCCTGCGTGGCGCGAAGGCCCCCGGTGATGTTGAACACGCCGGTAAACGCCGTGGCGCCGACAACGATGAACAGGATCATCGCGGAGGTCCGGGCCGTCTCCAGCATGGCGCTGTAGAACGTCGACCAATGGAACTTGCCGCGCATGATCACGATCAGCAGCGCCAGGAACGCACCGATGGCGGAGGCCTCGGTGGCCGTCGCGATGCCCGCCAGCAGCGAGCCGAGGATACCGAGGATCAGAACCAGCGGCGGCACCGCCTCGAACGCGAGCATCCGCATCAGGGCGCCGCGGGAGATCTTTTCGTCCGGTTCGACCGCTGGCGCCAGGTCGGGCCGGAAGACCGACACGAGGTAGACGTAGACGGCGTAGCTGAGACCGAGCAGCACGCCAGGCACCATGGACCCTGCAAAGAGTTCGCCCACCGACAGCGGCGAGTAGCTGGCCATAAGGATCAGCATGATCGACGGCGGGATCAGGATGCCGAGGCAGCCCGACGCCGCGATGACACCGGTCGTCAACGTTTGGGCGTAGCCGTACTGCAGCATGGGCCGCAGCGCCATCACGCCCATCACGGTGATGGAGGCACCGATGATCCCGGTGGTGGCCGCGAGCAAAATCGAGATGAAAACGACGGCCAGCGCCAGCCCGCCACGGATGTTGGACATCAGCAGCCGCAGGGATTCGAACATTCGGTCCGTGACGCCAGAGTCCGACAGGAACCGTGCCATGAGCACGAAGAGCGGAATGGCGATCAGGGTGAAGTTGTCCAGAACATCGCCGAAGATCCGGTTGATCACGATGCCGAGCACCATCGGCTTACCGGCGATGAAGGTGGTCAGGACGGCCGTACCGCCCAGAACGAAGGCCAGCGGATGGCCCATGAACAGGCCGAGCAGCAGCAGGCCGAACATAACGACAGCGATAAGTTCCGGATTCATTGGGCAGGTTCCCTGTAACCGAACAGGATCTTGATGAATTCCGAAACACCCTGGATCAGAAGCAGTCCGGCCGCGACGCACATGGATATCTTGAGCGGATAGACCGGCAGCTGCACTGCACCATAAGTTGTCTCTGCCTGCGCCAGAGAGCGCGTCGCGAATTCCCACGACCGGGTGAAGAACACCCAGGCGAACGGGAAGAAGAAAATGATGTAGCCGGCAGCCTCGACGATACGGAGCACGCCCGGTGTGAGGGTCTCCGTCACGAGGTCGACAGATACGTGCGACCGATGCTTCAGGGCATAGCCGCCGAGCATGACGAAGTAGAATCCGAACATCTGTTTGGTGACGTCAAATGCCCATCGTGTCGGATCGTTGAACACGTAGCGCATAATGACATCGTAGATGATGATCGCAGCAAACACGACCGCGATGACGGCTACGATCCGCCCCACGGTTTCATTGATCAGGTCAAGGACCCGAGTAATACCCATAGTTTCCTCCCCAGAGCCTCCTCCCCATCGAATCGTCCGCGGGATGGGGGCCGCGCCCGTACCGAGTGACGTCGAAGAACCGAGCGAAGTCAATCAACTGTGTACGACGGTGTTCCGATCTGTCTGGCTGCCACGCGTTTCGTCTATTGATCCAACTTTGGCCCGCAAGGGGCCTTCCCCGCGTATCGCGGCAGCAAATCGAACCCGTCACGGCATTGCAAGGCCAATTCTCGAAAAGGCTGCGCGGGGGGAGTCTCGGGAGGTTAATTCGTGAGCAAATGCACCCAATTCCATCGTAACTGCGGCCCCCGCTTTGAAGAGGGGGCCGGTTAAAATCGTACTAGTTCGGACGGAGCGCCTTGGGTCTTGCGGAGGGCCGCCGCCCAGGACGCTCGCGAAGATTCGGGATCACCCGATCAGCCCGCCTCTTCGCCGGAAACGCGACCGTGAACGCTCTCTCGATACCAGATCGCGTGCTCGATACCGCGTTCCAGTTCCGGATAGTCGGCGGCGTGAAACACCGGTTCGATGCCCTGAGCGCGCTGCGCGAAGTAATCCTTCGTCAACTTGATCACGGTCCCCGAGAGGGTGACAATCGCGATCAAGTTGATTGTCGCCATCAACCCCATCGAGGCATCCGCGGCATTGAAGACGGTCGAGACCGCCTGCAGCGAGCCCCAGATTACCATCAGCACCACTGCGGACCGAAGGATCGTCAGATACTTCGGATCTCCCGCGCCGAGATAGACCATGGCATTTTCCGAGTAGGAGTAGTTGCCGATGATCGACGTGAAGGCGAAGAAGAAGATCGCGATGGCGATGAAGTACCCACCAAAGGCACCGATTTCAGCCGTGAGGGCCGATTGGGTCAACACCGTCCCGGTTTCCTCTCCGCCCGGAACGTAGACGCCGGACAGCAGGATGATGACCGCCGTGCAGGTGCAGATCACCAGCGTGTCGATGAAAACACCGAGCGCCTGGACGAAGCCCTGGCTGGAGGGATGGTGCGGCACCGGCGTGGCGACGGCCGCGATGTTGGGAGCGGAGCCCATGCCGGCCTCGTTGGAGAAGAGGCCGCGTTTGACGCCGTTCATCATCGCCGCCATCACGCCCCCGGTCACGCCGCCTGCGACCTCGGAAAATCCGAGTGCCGAGCCGACGATCTGGCCGAGAACACCCGGAACCTCGCCGATATTCATGATCAGGATGATCAGCGCCACCAGAAGATAGACACCGGCCATGGCGGGCACGACCTTTTCCGCGACGGCTGCGATCTTCCTGATGCCGCCGAAGATGACGACGGCGACGAGCCCGGCGATGACCAGCCCGACGAGCCAGGTGGGAATACCGAACGCGCCCTGCGTGGCTTGGGCGATCGAGTTCGCCTGAACCGCGTTGAAGACGAGCCCGAACGATAGGATCAGGCAGACCGAGAAGATCGCGCCCAGCCAGGGCATGTTCATCCCGTGCGAAATGTAGAAAGCCGGCCCGCCGCGATACATGCCCCTCGGCCCGTGAGTCTTGTAAAGCTGCGCCAAAGTGCTTTCGGAATACGCTGTGGCCATACCAACGAGGGCGACCATCCACATCCAGAAGATCGCGCCCGGTCCGCCGAGGTTCAGGGCCACCGCGACGCCAGCAATATTGCCGACACCCACGCGGGAAGCGAGCGATACGGTCAGCGCCTGGAACGGGGTGATCCCCTGATCGTCGGTTTCGGGCGCCTTGCGGATCACCCGGAAGAACTCGCCAAAGTGGCGGAACTGGATCCCGCCGAGGCGGATCGTGAAATAGACCCCCACCGCCAGCAGGCCGTAGATGAGGACGTATCCCCAAAAAATTGTGTTAAGAAATCCGATAATTGCATCCATGGCTGGCCCCTTTGTTCCCCTATGGTTATCGGCAAACAGTGCAGCACGCGGGGCGATGCGCCAAGCTGCGGATTGCAAAACGAAGAAATTTCGTCACGAAATCGCGCCGGTACGGAATATTTGGTCTGTTCCTGAGCGGGCAGGAAACGTCCTGAGCGGCGCCGGATAAGGTGGCCCAAGACGGGCCCCCAGCGATTCGTGGCAGGGTCGCACGGGGGTGTCTTCAGTGCGGGTGTGTCCGGCGGCTGGGATTGTGCCCGCGATGTCCGAAGTAGGGGCGGGAAAAGGTTGACACCGGCGCGTCCCGGAGGTCCCGTTGTGGAAATGGTGAGGATCGAAGACCTGAGGGCCGCCTTGAAGAACATTGGGGGCAGGGACCGGCTCACGCCGGTGGGGCAAGCGCACGGCAGGACCGCCGGAGCGGGTGAACCAGCGCTGCCCAGCCTTCCGGCCGTCCGCGACGGGGTCAGGGCTCTTTGGCATCCTTCCATCAGCGCGATCGGAGCAGGCGCGCAGGTTGTGGCCACTCCCATTCAGGCGCGCGTCGCTTCACCCTGAGGACCTCCATGCCCGACCTCCAGAGAACGCCGGAGCGGTTTACCGACGACGAATACGAAGCCCGCGTGATCCAGACCCGAGCGGAGATGGCCCGGCGTGGCCTCGATCTGCTTATCATCAGCGATCCTTCGAACATGGCCTGGATCGCGGGATATGGCGGCTGGTCCTTTTACGTGCACCAATGCGTGTTGATCGGGCCGGACGGCCCGCCGATCTGGTTCGGGCGCAGCCAGGATGCCAATGGCGCCTATCGGACCGTCTGGATGAGCGAGCACTACGTCATCGGGTATCCCGACAATTATGTGCAATCCACGGATCGCCACCCGATGGACTACCTCTGCGCACAGCTGACCGACATGGGCTGGCACCGGGGGACCGTGGGCGTCGAGATGGACAACTACTGGTATTCGGCCAGGGCGCACGATCGGCTGCAGCATGGGTTGCCCGCCGCGCGGTTCGCGGATGCGACGGGGCTGGTGAACTGGCAACGCGCCGTGAAGTCCGACAAGGAACTGCACTACATGCGTCAGGCCGCCCGCATCGTCGAGCGAATGCACCGGCGGATTGCCGAGACCGTCGAGGTCGGCATGCGGAAATGTGACCTGGTGGCCGAGATCTACGATGCGGGCCTGCGCTACGACGAACAGGACGGCCACGGCGGCGACTACCCGGCCATCGTGCCGCTGCTGCCGTCCGGCCCGGATGCCGCCGCGCCGCACATGACCTGGGACGACCTTCCCATGCGGCCCAACGAGGGCACGTTTTATGAAGTCGCCGGCTGCTATCAGCGCTACCACGTGCCGCTTTCGCGCACGATCTTCCTCGGCAAGCCGCCGAAGGAGATATTGGACGCCGAAAAGGCTGTTCTGGAAGGCATGGACGCCGGGCTGGAGGCCGCGCGGGCCGGCAACACTTGCGAAGACATCGCGATCGCCTTTTACAAGGTGCTCGACCGCTACGGCATCGTGAAGGACAACCGAACCGGCTATTCCATCGGGCTGAGCTATCCGCCCGACTGGGGCGAGCGCACGATGTCGTTGCGCCGGGGCGACATGACCGTGCTGAAACCGGGGATGACGTTCCACTTCATGACCGGCCTGTGGATGGACACCTGGGGCTACGAAACCACCGAATCCATCGCCATCACGGACGGCGCCCCGTTCGTCTTCTGCGACCTGCCCCGCAAGATGCTGGTCAAGGCATGATGCTCAACCCGATCCGCCCGACGATGTCGCTGGAGGCACCGGGAAAGCGTCACGGTTTCCTGCAACTGCCCCATTCCCGCAACGATAGCGCCTGGGGCAATGTCATGATTCCCGTCACCGTCATCGTCGGAGGCCAAGGTCCGACGGCGCTCCTGACGGGCGGTAACCACGGCGACGAATACGAGGGCCCAATCGCGCTGCAACACCTCGCCTGGGAAATCGCGCCGGAGCAGGTGGCAGGCCGGATTATCATCGTGCCCTACATGAATTACCCCGCTTTTCGCGCGGGCACCCGCACAAGCCCGATAGATCACGTCAACCTCAATCGCGCCTTTCCCGGTCGCCCGGACGGACCTGTGACCCAAAAGATCGCGCACTATTTCGCGGATGTTTTGGTTCCGATGGCCGATGTGGTTCTGGACTACCATTCGGGCGGCAAGACACTGGACTTCCTTCCCTATGCCGCCGCGCATTACCTGGAGGACGCCGAGCAGCAGGCGGCGTGCATGGCCGCCGTCGATGCCTTTGCAGCACCCTACAGCATGATGATGCGGGAAATCGATCCGGCGGGCATGTACGACACTGAAGTGGAGCGCCAGGGAAAGGCTTTTGTCACGACCGAGTTGGGAGGAGGAGGGACCGCGACGGCGGCATCTGCGGCAATTGCGATACGCGGTGGACGGAACGTGTTGCGCCACGCCGGTATCCTCGAGGGCGATATCGAGCGGCCGGCACCCAGTGTTCCGCTTGCCATGCCGGATGACGCCTGTTTCCATTTCGCCACGCGCGACGGGCTGGTTCAGCCGCTGGTGGATCTCGGCGAAACGGTTGCCGCCGGTCAGCCGCTCGCCCGGGTCTGGCGAAGCGACCGCACCGGCGGCGCCCCGGTCGACATATTGGCCAACCGCGCCGGCCTTCTCGCCGCCCGCCATTTCCCTGGCCTGATCCAGAGCGGAGATTGCCTCGCCGTTTTGGCGGAGAGGGACGACGCCACGCCCCTCATTTCACTGTAGCTACGATAAAGCATGATCCATGGCGCCCGGACTGCCGTTCTCCGCGGCGTTGCTGTAAGCACGAGCTGTCGCGCCCCGCGCGCAGCGGCCACATACTTCAGGGAGCAGAAAATGACTGGTGATGGAAAGACGTTGGCAATTGGAGGGTTTACCGCCACCGAGGCGGAGGCACTGGCTGCAGAGTTCTCCGCCCCGCACCTGGCCAGCCCGGATGCGTTGGAGGCCCAACCCGGGGTCGAGGTGGTCGCTTACAAGGGCGGGGCGCCCTTCGGTGCGGCCGAGATGGACCTGCTGCCGGATCTGAAACTGATCGCCAATTTCGGCGTCGGCTACGATGCGATCGACATCGCCGCCGCCAACGCCCGCGGAATCACCGTGACGAACACGCCCGACGTTTTGAACGATGACGTGGCCGACCTGGCGGTCGCCCTGACACTTGCCCAGTTCCGTCGGCTGGCCGAAGGCGACCGATGGGTGCGCGATGCTACCTGGGGCGGGCGCGAGATGCCTCTTGTCCGGAAGATGTCGGGCACCACTGTCGGCATTCTCGGGTTGGGCCGCATCGGGAGGGAGATCGCGGACCGGTTCGCGGCCTTCAAATGCCCTGTCCATTACTGGTCCCGCAACCCGAAGCCGGTGCCCGAAGGCTGGACCTATCATGCCGACCCGGTCTCGCTTGCCGGAGCTGTGGACATTCTCGTGGTCGCGACCGTCGGCGGGCGGGCCACCCGGAACATCGTCGATGCGCAGGTGATCTCCGCTCTGGGCGAGAATGGCGTCCTGGTCAACGTGGCGCGCGGCAGCTGTGTAGACGAGGCGGCATTGATCGATGCGCTGAATGCGGGCGATTTGGCCGGTGCGGCGCTCGATGTCTTCGCGTCGGAGCCCGACCCGGATCCGCGCCTGTCCGGCTTCGAACAGGTCGCGCTCTACCCGCACGGTGGGTCGGCAACCGTGGAAACCCGCACGGCCATGGCGGAGCTCCAGCGGGCCAACATGCACGCCTTTTTCGATGGCACGCCCCTTCCGACGCCGGTGAACGGCTGACGCTGTCGACCCATGGCGTCTCTTCGGCAAGACCCGCCATCCACCGCGCGTTTGGCGATTTTGGGATTGGGTATTTTTGCCAACAAGACGGGCGGGGTGGCTTGGGGGTGTTGAGGGGTGCGGCGGCCGCCTTGGGGGGGCGGGCGCCGCGGTGGGTTGGGTCAGGCGGTGCCGGTGGCGAGCGCCTCGGTCATGGCGGCGAGCACCACGTGGGTGGAAGCGGCGCCGGGGTCGACGTGGCCGATGGAGCGGGTGCCGAGCTTTTTGGAGCGGCCGCGGCGGCTTTCCATGTCGCGGGTGGCCTCCGCGCCGGCCTTTGCGCCCTCGGCGGCCGCCTGAAGCACGCCCAGGGCGTCCGCCCCGTCTTTGGCCGCCTTGCGGGCGGCTTCGGCGGCGGGTTTCCAGGCGTCGATCATGGTCTTGTCGCCGGGGGCCGCGCCGCCGCGGCTCAGGATGCCGTCCAGCATCCCCTCGACCCAGGCCGCGGTGGCCTCCGCGTCGAGGTTGAGCCGGTCGGCCACCGCCTTGCCGGCGGTGTTGAAGGCGGTGGCGTAGAGCGGCCCGGAGGAGGCGCCGACAGCGTCGAGGAACGCCTTGGCCGCCCGGGTGCAGGTCTGGCTGATGGTGTCCTCGGGTGTGGCGGCGGCGAGTTCGGCGCGCACCGCGGTCCAGCCGATGTCCATCGTCACCCCGTGGTCGCCGTCGCCGATCACCCCGTCGAGTTCGCTCAGGTGGTCCTTCTCACGGGCGATCGCCTCGCCGGCGGCCTGCATCATCGCCCGGAAGAGTTCCGGCGTGACCGTGCCGCCGGCCTCCAGGCTAGCGCGGTCGACGCTCTCGGCGCGGGCGGCGGCGGCGTAGTCGCGGGCCGTGCGGGTGGCGCCGGCGACCGGTGCGGGCGGGGCGCCGACGGTGAGCGCGGGCGTCCGGCAGGGGTGGTCGAGGAGGCGCTTGAGGTCCGTGTCGAGCTTCATCAGCGTCACCGAGGCGCCGGCCATCTCCAGCGAGGTGCAGTATTCGCCGACCCAGCTGTGGTGGATCGTCACCTGCCGTTCGGCCAGGATCTGCGCCACCCGGCGGTGGACCAGGTAGAGCTCCATCGGGCCGGTGGAGCCCAGCCCGTTGACCAGCACCGCGACCTCGTCGCCCGCCGCGAGGGGCATCTCGCCCAGGATCTTCTCCATCATCTCGTCGGTGACGCTGTCGGCGGTATCGACCTTGGCGCGGCGCATGCCGGGTTCGCCGTGCAGGCCCATGCCGATTTCCATCTCGTCGTCGCCGATCTCGAAGTTGGGCTTGAGCGTCTGCGGCATCGAACAGGCCGAGAGCGCCACGCCCATGGAGAGCGTCGCGGCATTGGCGCGGCGGGCGGCGGCCTCCACCTCGAACAGGGAGAGCCCCATGTCCGCGGCGGCGCCGGCCACCTTGAAGACGAAGAAGTCGCCCGCGATGCCACGCCGTTCGCCCGCCCGTTCCGGCGGTGCGGAGGCCACGTCGTCGATCACCGCGACCGAGCGGACGTCGATGCCGATCTCGGCGCATTCCTCCGCCGCCATGTCGAAGTTCAGCACGTCACCGGTGTAGTTTCCGTAAAGAAAGACCACGCCCGCGCCGCCGTCGGCGGCCATCGCGGCCTCCTTGATGTGCTCCGGGCTCGGCGAGGCAAAGACGTTGCCGACCGCCGCCGCATCCGCCAGCCCACGGCCCACGTAGCCCGCAAACGCCGGCTCGTGACCGGAACCGCCACCCACGACGATGCCCACCTTCCCGTCGCGCGGCCCATCCACCGCCACAACGGCCCGGCCCGTCTCGCCCTCCAGCCGCAAAAGGTCCGGATGCGCCGACAGCATCCCCTCGATCATCTCGGGAATGATCGCCTCAGGCGAATTCATCAGCTTCTTCGTCGCGTGATCCCGGGTCTCAGACATCTCTCTCCTCC
>NZ_FOLG01000004.1 GCF_900112335.1 Tropicimonas isoalkanivorans | reverse complement strand
TCTTCGGTGCCGATCCCCGACGAGAAGATGAAGATCGTGATGGACGTGTGGTCCGGCACGTTCGACAACTGGCACGGCGTTCTGAGCGACGACCTGAAGGCGGGCAAGACCACCGCGGCCTACTACTCGCGCGTGAGTTACGACGCGAACGGTGCGCCCTACGACGACTCGGGCAAGCCGGTGGGCGGCGAGGACCCCTCCGGCACGCCCGTGCCGGAACCCGAAACGCCGGCACCCGAGACCCCCGTGACCGACGGCGACCCGGCCTTCGACCACGTCGGCACCAACGCCAACGAGTCCCTCTACGGTGACAGCGGCACCGACAGCATCGACGGCGGCCGCGGCGACGACCTCGTCGCCGGACGCGGCGCGGCAGACCTGCTCACAGGCGGGGCGGGCAACGATCTCGTCAACGGTGGCGCGGGCAACGACACGCTGGTTTATGTCGTTGGCCGGAACTACGGGGTGAACGATGTCTACAAGGGTGCCGCGGGCGTCGACACGCTGAAGATCTTCGCGACGGCCGACGAACTGGCCGACGGCAAGCTCGCTGCCGACGTCGCCAAGCTGAAAGCGTTCATTTCCGACAATTACGATGCGGGCACGCACGGCGGCGCCTCGTTCACCTTTGACAGCATCGGCCTGAGCGTCCGTGGCATCGAGAAGGTGGAACTCGTAACCATCGGCGCTGGCGAATCCCCCTCGACTGGCGGCGAGGACGGCGGCATTGAAACGCCAGTCCCCGAAGCGCCTGTGGTGGACGACACTCCAAACACGCCCGATGGGACGGACGGGGAGGTCGCCTCCGGTGCCCTCCCGCCCGCCGATCGCACCGGCACCGCCGGGAACGACACGTTGAAGGGTGGTGGCGATGCCGACAGCATCGGCGGTGGCGCCGGGAACGACTACATCCTCGGGCGCGGCGCTTCTGATATTCTCATCGGTGGTGCGGGAAGCGACCTGATCAAGGGTGGCGCGGATGCCGACATCCTCATCTACGGGATCGGCGACAACCAGGGCGCCTCTGATCGGTACGAAGGGTCGGCGGGTCTCGATACGCTGAAGATCTACGGCACCGCCGACGAATTGAACGACGCTGATCTGCTTGCCGAGGTCGCCTCGCTGGAGACCTTCATGGCGAAAAACCACGACCTCGACACCAACGGCGGCGCGGTGTTCCAGTTCGAAACGCTCGACCTCGAGGTGCGCAGCGTCGAGGCCGTGGAGCTTGTCGCACTCGATACGCTCTGAGGCCTGACCGACGCACCAGGTCGGACACCCTAACGAACAAATGCCGGCCTCTCGGGGCCGGCATTTTCAGTTCTGGGACGGACAAACTCTTCCCGGTCAGGCAAGGCCGCCTACCCCCAGGGCCCAGTCCCCATGTCCGACCGCGGCCGGCTCCGCGGCATCTGCATTGGGCGCGACGGCATCGTCGCCGCCAGCTTTCGCAGTTCTGACACGCGGTTCGCCGTCGACGGGTGGGTTGCGAACAGGCTGTCGCGCGCATGGGCGTGCAGCGGGTTGATGATAAACATATGCGCAGTGGCCGGGTTGCGTTCGGCAGACATGTTGTCGATCCGCGCCGCTCCCGCCTGAATCCGTTCCAACGCGGATGCGAGCCACAGCGGTTGGCCACAGATCTCTGCACCCGCCTTGTCGGCGGCATATTCCCGCGTCCGGCTGATGGCCATCTGCACCAGCCCCGCCGCCAAAGGGGCGAGGAACATGAGCGCCAACGTCCCGACGATCCCCGGCCCCTGGTCCCGGCGCCCGCCAAAGAACATCGCGAAATTGGCCAGCATCGTGATCGCCCCGGCAAACGTCGCTGTAACAGTCATGATCGCGGTGTCGTGGTTCCGGATATGGGCCAGCTCGTGTGCGATGACCCCCGCCAGTTCCTCGCGCGACAGGCTGCGCATGAGCCCGGTCGTCACCGCCACGGCAGCGTTCTCCGGGTTGCGACCGGTGGCGAAGGCATTGGGCTGATCCGTTTCGATCACGTAGACGGCGGGCATCGGCAGCTCCGCGTTGCGCGCCAGTTCCGCGACCATCCCCACGAGGCCCGAGCGGTCGTCGGACCCGACGGGCCGGGCGTTGTGCATCCGCAAGACCATCTTGTCGGAGTTCCACCACGCCATGGCGTTCATCCCGGCTGCCATGACCAGTGCAAAGATCATCCCGCTCGTCCCCGCGAGCACATAGCCGATGGCCATGAAAAGCGCGGTCATCGCTGCCATCAGAATCGCCGTCTTGACGTATCCCATGGATGGTCTCCCCTTCTCGTACGGCACCCGCACCGGACACGTTTCGATATAGGCGCAGCGGGGTTTCCTGCAATGCGGGCGGGCACAGCCGTGACCCTCTCATCGCGGGTGGATAAACCGGCGCCTCTGCCGTAGCGTCCCACCCGAACGATCCTGCCGCAAGCCAAGACGGGACCCGACATGACACGGCCACTTCTGACCATCCTGCTTTCGCTGATGCTGCTCGCCTCCCCTGGTGCCGCGCAGGACCGGGCGGCGGTGGAGCGGCAGTTCCGCGGGTGGCTGGAACAGTCGATCTGGCCGCGAGCGCGCGCCGAGGGTGTGTCGCGCCAGACGTTCGAGGCGGCCTTCAGCGGTGTCACCCTGAACTGGGACCTACCGGACCTGGTTCCCCCGGGGTCCAAGCCGCGCACCCCCAAAGTTCAGCGGCAGGCCGAATTCAGTGCCCCCGCGAAGTACTTCAGCCGCGGGGCGGTCGACGGTGCGACGGCCACCGGACGGCAGATGGCGTCGCGCCATGCCACGACACTCGCCGCTGTGGAACGCCAGACCGGCGTACCCGGTCGGATCATCCTTGCTATCTGGGGCCGCGAGAGCGGCTACGGCCGCGTCGCCATTCCCCATGACGTTTTCGAGGTGCTCGGCACGAAGGGGTTCATGAGCACGCGCGCGCCTTACTTCACCGACGAACTGATCGCGGCGCTGCGGATCGCGGAGGCCGGCCATGCCCCGGAGAGCGCGATGAAGAGCAGCTGGGCCGGCGCCCTCGGCCAGCCGCAGTTCATGCCGTCGAGCTTCCTGAAATACGCCGCCGACGGCGACGGCGACGGGCGGGCGGACATCTGGCGGTCGGAGGCCGACACGATCGCGTCCATCGGCAACTACCTCGCGCGCCATGGCTGGGTCGCCGGGCGCGACTGGGGATTCGAGGTTACGGTGCCTGCGGCCGTTTCCTGCGCGCTGGAAGGGCCGGATCAAGGACGGCCGATCCGCGCCTGGGAAGCGATGGGTATCGCCCGCACCTCGGGGCGGGAATTTCCCGCGCACGAGCGGGGCGGCGAGGGCTATCTGCTGATGCCGGCTGGCCGGCATGGACCGGCTTTTATAGTCACGCCGAATTTCTACGTCCTGAAGGACTACAACATGAGCGACCTCTATGCGCTCTTCGTCGGTCACGTGGGCGACCGTATCCAGTTCGGCGTCGGCGACTTCAGTTCGGGCTGGGGGGCGGTTGGCGGTCTCTATCGGTCCGACGTGGCAGCGATGCAGCGCGCGCTCATTGCACTGGGGCATGACGTCGGCGGGGCGGACGGGCTGGCGGGCTACAAGACGCGCCGCTCCATCGGTCACTGGCAGGAGGCCAACGGCCTGCCCGCCACCTGCTTTCCCGACGCATCCCTGAAACGCGCATTGGTCCGCTGATCTTGGGGCGCGGATGCTCCCGTGAAAGGGCCGCAGCCCTTCAGCCGCCCCCTGCCCCGCTTTCGCTGCGCGACTATGGCACGTTGAACCCGGCCGCCTTCGGGATCACCACGACCACAGGGCCCGGGCGGCCAATTTTGGAGGAGACATGGCTTGCCTTGTAGGAATCGACAACGGCCTGACCGTCACGAAGGCCGTCGTCTTTGACGAAGACGGTGCGCCGCTTGCGGTGGCGCGACGCGAAGTTCCGCAACTCATGCCCGCGGCCCGGCGGGTGGAGCGGGATATGGACGTGTTGTGGCAACAAACGGCGGCCGCAACGCGGGAGGCCATCGCGCAGTGCGGTCGGCCAGCAAGCGACATCGCTGCAGTGGCCGCCACGGCGCACGGCGACGGCGTTTACGTGCTGGACAAGACCGGGCGGCCTCTCGGGACGGGCATCCTTTCGCTCGACAGCCGCGCGGGTGACATCGTGGCCGACTGGACCAGCGGCGACGTTGCGGAGCGGGCGCTCCACCTGACCGGACAGATGCCGCACGTCTCCGCGCCCTCGGCCCTGCTCGCCTGGATGAAGGCGGTCGAACCCGAGCGATTCGCCGCAATCGCGCACGTGCTGGCCTGCAAGGACTGGCTGCGCTACTGCCTGACCGGAGCCATCGGCGCGGACCGGACGGAAGCCAGTACTTCCTTCACCGATGTCCGCACGCAGGACTATTCCGCGGAGGCGATGACCCTCTTCGGGCTCGAGGCCCTCACCGATGCGCTGCCGCCTGTCAGCCATTCCGCCGAGATCGTGGGTACCGTCACCGCAGAGGCAGCCGCCCTCACCGGCCTAATGGAGGGCACGCCGGTCGCCGCAGGGCTGCACGACGTGACCGCCTCGGCCCTCGGGATCGGAGGCCACCGGGAAGGGACCGTCGGCATCGTCGCCGGGACCTATTCGATCAACGAGATCGTCTCCCGCGCGCCCAAGATCGACCCGCGATGGTTCTGCCGCAACGCAGTCGCGCCGGGCTTCTGGAACAACATGTCCATCTCGCCCTCGTCGACCGCGAACTACGACTGGTTTCTCTCCACCTTCTGTGATGCCGAACGAGCGGAGGCGCAGCGCGACGGAACGTCGATCCATGCGCGCCTCGCACCGGAGATCCGCGCGGCTCTGGAGCGTCCCTCCTCGATCCTCTACCAGCCGTTCCTCTTCGGCTCCCCCTACGGCGAGCTTGCCAGCGGGTCCTTCCTCGGCCTGCGCGGCTGGCACAAGCGGGGCGACGTGCTCGCGGCCCTGCTGGAAGGGATCGCCTTCAACCACAGGCACCACGTGGATGCGCTGCGCGAAGGCTTCCCCGCGTCCTCCGCGCACCTGACGGGCGGTGCGTCCCGGAACCCGACGGTGGCGCAGTTGTTCGCGGATATCATGGGTTTGCCGGTCCGGGTCACCGAAACCGAGGAAGCCGCAGCCTGGGGCGCCGCCCTCTGCGCAGGCGCGGCGGTTGGCATGTTCGACAGCTTCGATGCCGATCCACGGGACCTCGACGCGATCACGACGACCTACCTCCCCGACGAGGCGCGCCGGGCCCATTACGACCAGCGATACGCCACCTACCGCGAAATCGCGGACGGGTTCGCATCGAGCTGGAAGAAGCTGGACGATCTGGAAAAACTCGGGCGCGGAGCGACTGCCTAATGGCTGAAGAGACTGTAGCGGGTGACGAAGGTAGGGGTACGATGGAAGCAGACTACGACGTCGTGATCCTTGGCGCCGGCATCAACGGAGCGGGCCTTTTCCGCGACCTGTGCGAACAGGGCGTTAGGTGCCTGCTGGTGGACAAGGGCGACATCTGCGCCGGCACCAGCGCCGCGCCCTCCCGCCTGATCCACGGCGGGCTGAAGTACCTCGAAACCGGCGAATTCCGGCTGGTGTCGGAATCCACCTACGAGCGCAACCTGCTGCTCCGGAATGCCCCGCACCTCGTCCACCCACTGCCGACGGTCATCCCGATTTACTCCTGGACGAAGGGCATCGGCGCCGCCCTGCGGACCTTCTTTGGCTCCAAGACCGCCCCACGCAGCCGTGGACGGCTGCTCATGAAACTCGGGCTCTGGCTCTACGATGTCTACGGCGCCCGGCAGCGGGTGATGCCGCGCCACAGTATCCTCGGGCGGGAGGCCGCCCTTAAGGAACTGCCTTCCCTGACCCCAGACATCGTGGCCGTCGGCACGTATTACGACGCGGTGGTCACGGCCCCCGAACGGCTGGTGCTCGAACTGGTGAAGGACGGCCTGCGGGCCAGCCCCGCTTCCCGCGCGATGACCTGGACGGACTTCGAATGCGTCGAGGACGGCCGCCTGCGCTTTACCGGGCCCGACGGCGAAACGCTCAGCGTTCTGCCCAAGGTGACGGTGAACGCGACCGGCCCATGGATCGACGCCGCCAACGCGAAGTTGGGGGTGGCGACGCAGTACATCGGCGGCACAAAGGGGTCACACATCCTGCTCGACCATGACGCGCTCGTGCGTGAACTCGACGGCCGAATGATCTATTTCGAGGGTGACGACGGGCGCATCTGCCTGGTCTTTCCGTACCACGGTCGGGCGCTTGTTGGCTCGACGGACATTCCCGCCGACGACCCCGACAGCGTGACCTGCGAGGAAACGGAGGTGGACTACTTCATGGGCGCCCTGCGCCGGCTGCTGCCCGGGCTGACCTTCGACCCGCAGCAAATCGTCTACGCCTACTCCGGCATCCGTCCGCTGCCTAACTCCGAGGGGACCGAACCCGGCCTCATCAGCCGCGACCACTCCGCGCCCGTGCTCGACCCGGAGCCAGGGCGTCCCTACCCCGTGATTTCCCTGATCGGCGGCAAGTGGACCACTTTCCGGGCGTTCTCCGAACAAGTGGCGGACGACGTTCTGAAGCGGCTCGGGACCTCCCGAAAGACGACGACGCGGGAGCTTGCCATAGGCGGCGGACGGGGCTTCCCCACCACGCTGGAGGCACGCACGGCGTGGCTGGCCGACGCCTCTGCAAAGGACGCGACACAGGACCGGCTTACGGCGCTGCTGGATCGCTATGGCACTGCCGCCCCCGAGGTGGCCACCCACGCGTTCGACGCCCCGGACCGGCTGGTTCAGGGCGACACCGATGTGACCCTGTCGGAGATCGACTGGATCGCCCGCAACGAACAGGTCGTGCACTTGCAGGACATCGTGCTCCGGCGGACCCAGCTTGCGATCACCGGGCATTTGTCGCGGGATGGTCTCGACGCGATCGCCACCGTTGCGGGCGCTGCTCTCGGCTGGTCGGAGGATCGCCTGCGGCAGGAGGTCGACGACACGCTCGCCGTTCTGCGAGAACGGCACCGGGTCGCCCTTTAGGCGGCTCGGCGTTACCCGTCCAGCAGGGCGCGTGCGGTGGCTTCGTCCGTGATGAGGCCGGACAGGTAGCCGCTTCTCAAAACCGCGCGGATCGCGTCGACTTTGCTCGCACCGCCGGCGAGGGCAACGATCCGATCCTTGCCGGGCTCTTTCAGCGAAATCGAAAGCGTGCGCGCGGTCAGCGCCGTTTCAAGCCGCCGTCCGTTCGCGTCGAAGAAATGGCCGAGCAGTTCGCCGATGCCCCCTTGCGACGCGATCTCCGCAATCTCGCTCTGTTCGATCATCCCGGACGCGACGAGTTGCGTGTCCGCGTCGACCGTGCCGATACCGACCAGCTTCAGCACCGTCGCCTCCGCCATGTCGAAGATCTCCCGGACCCCTCTCTGGGAGATCAGAACCTCGCGGTCCTCGATGGTATTGGCGAAGAAAGGGATCGGCATCACGTAGGCATGAGCACCGGTCTTTTCGGCGAGCAGGTGCATCACGTCATGCGGGTTGGCCGAGAAATTCCGCGTGAGCCCGCCTAGAAGCGAGACGAACCGGATGCCCTTCGGATCGAAGCGGGGAAGGTTGCGCACCGCCGCCGCGAGGGTCCGGCCATGACCGATCCCGATGGAGGTGATCTCCCCCGCCTCCAGCACGCGCCGAAGGAAGGACGCGCCCGAAATGCCGAGCGCGCGCACGGGCAGCCCCTCCTCCGCCAGATCCGGCGCGACGCGGCACGTCTCCAGCCCGAACGTCTCGGAAAGCTCCGCCTCCAGTTCGATGCATTCGACGATCTCGCCGTCGATAGAAACCTTCACCGCCCCTTCCGCCACCGCCCGCGCGATCAGCCTGTGAGTCTTGACCGAGGGCAGATGCAGGCGCTTGGCGACCGCCGACTGGGTCAGACCGCCGACATAGTGCAACCATGCCGCGCGGATTGCGAGGCTGTGGTCGTCGTCCTGTGCCGGTCGGTCGCGCGCCATGTCCCCTTCCTAGCCGCCAAACCCGGGTCAGCGCCGCGTCACACTCTCAGGTCTTGCGCCCCCGTATCAATGTGAGGCGCCCAGAAGCGAACGCTTTCAGCGATCTGCGGCACCACTTCCCTATCATTCGGTTCGCGTTCCTTGAAGCTCAGTTCCAGGCAGATCTCGTTTTCCGTTGCGCCACCCTTGGCAAACGCGTCCAGTAGCGGTTCCGGCTGGATGCGCCCCCTGGCGTTGAATTCCGCAGTGAACGGCCGGTGTCCCCCCTTGTCCATCAGGCTCTGCTTGATGTGGATGATCGGAGACACCTTCGGCACCGCCCGCGCCCAGGCATACGGATCGTAGTCTTCGGGGGTGTCGCTGGTAACATCGCCATGGTCGATGTCGGCCATCATCCACATGGGGATCGCGAGATCGGCCGCCGTCAGGCGGTCCTGAAGGGCCATGCACGACGCGATGGTATCCCCGAACTCGCGACCGACGCTCATCGGCTCCCAGAAAACGTACTCAAGCCCTGCGGCCTTCGCGTGCTCGGCCACCTCCGCCCAGCAGTCGATTGCGATCTTGATAAGCTCCTCCCGCCGTGCGGGGTCGTCGAAATCCTTGAATGTGAAGATCGCGAATTGCGTTCCGACGGACACCCCGCCCAGATCCCCGATGATGTCGGCGAAGGTCTTGAACCAGTCGACGTAATACCGGCGCACGTCCCTGTCCGGGTGGCCGAAGTGGTTCAGCCGCCCGTAGGGTCCCGTCATCCCGGAGGTCACCCGTGCGCCGGTCCGCTCAAGGGCGGCGCCCGTGTCCCGCGTCAGACGGCGGATGACGGGCGCGGGCCAGCTCGGGTTGATGAACTCGTGGGTGAGCTGGATGTCCCTCAGCCGAATGTCGCGCGCGATGGCATCGATCAAGTCGTCCGGCTCAGCGAAGCGATTGACCAACGGGTTGGTATTGAGCGAGAGCGTCAGCCCCATGTCAGGCCGCCTCCGCGTAGGCGTCCGTGAACCACTCGGCAAAGGCCGCCTGATCTTCCTCGGTCAGGTGCAGGCGATGCTTGGTCCGCCGCCACAGCACGTCCTCGACGGTCTGCGCCCATTCCTCGGCCACGAGGTACTTCACTTCGGCCTCGTAAAGATCGCCGCCGAAATGCCGCCCGAGGTCCGCCACCGACTTGGCATCGCCCACGATACGGCTCACGCGCGTGCCATAAAGCCGGCCGTAGTGGTGGCGCAGCGAAAGCGGCATCCAGGGGTAGTCTTCCTTCAGCGTCTCGCGAAATGCCTCGTAATCCGCGTTCTCGATGTCGCCGCCGGGCATCGGCGCCTTTTCGGTCCAGTCGCCGCCCATGTTGGGGAAGTACTTCTCGATCTGTTTCAGGCCGCGCTCGGCCAGCTCGCGGTAGGTCGTGATCTTGCCGCCGAAGATGTTCAGCAGCGGTGCCCCTCCGGTGTCGTCGATGTCGAAGACGTAGTCGCGCGTCACCGCCGACGGGTTGCCCTTGCCGTCATCGAAGAGCGGGCGCACGCCGGAAAAGCTCACCAGCACATCCTCGCGGCGCAGCTTCTCCTTGAAGTAGCGGTTGCAGGCCGCGAGAAGGTACTCGATCTCGTCCTCCTCGCATTTCACGGCGTTCGGGTCGCCCTCGTAGCTGATGTCGGTCGTGCCGATCAGCGCCTTGTCGCCTTCGTAGGGGTTGATGAAGATCACCCGTTTGTCGTGGTTCTGCACGAGGTAGGCATTCGACGTGTCCCAGAACTTCGGAACGATGATGTGGGAGCCCTTCACCAGCCGCACGTTGCGCTTGGAGTTCGACCCGGCCACCCGGCCAACCACGTCGGAGACCCACGGGCCCGCCGCGTTGATGACCATCGTCGCGTGGAACTCACGCTCCTCGCCCGTCACGGTGTTCCTTGTGGTGACCCGCCAGATGCCACCCTCGCGGCGGGCGGAGACGCAGGGGCTGCGGGTCAGCACCGTCGCGCCGCGTTCTGCGGCGTCGATGGCGTTCAGGATCACCAGCCGGGCGTCGTCCACCCAACAGTCGGAATACTCCAGCCCGCGCCGGTATTTGTCGACAATCGCCGCCCCTTCCGGATCGCGCAGCAGGTTCAGCCGGCGCGTGCCGGGCAGCTTCTTGCGGCCGCCGAGGTGGTCGTAGAGGAACAACCCCAACCGAATGAACCAGAACGGCCGGTCGTCCGGAGAATGCGGCAGGACGAAACGCATCGGCCAGATGATGTGCGGCGCGGCGTTCATCAGCACCTCGCGCTCGATCAGCGCCTCCCGCACCAGCCGGAATTCGTAGTATTCGAGGTAGCGCAGACCGCCATGCACCAGCTTGCCCGACCGCGAGGAGGTCCCCTCGCCCAAATCGTCCTTCTCGCACAGCACAACGCTCAGCCCGCGGCCCGCCGCATCCCGCGCTATTCCTGCGCCGTTGATGCCGCCCCCGATCACGAAAAGGTCGACCTTCGGAATATCCGTCATCTGCTTTCTCCCAAAGCTTCGGCTTGCGCGGTCATCGTCCCGTCGGCATCCGGACCCGAGCCATTCGCCCGGGCCTCCGCCATACCGTTCCAGACCGGCCTGAGTGCGATGCGTGCATCGCGGTAAGAGGTGAAAAGATCGTCGTAGACACGGACCAGATCGTCGTCCGGCGCCTCCGGCTCGCCGAGCAGCGGCGTCGTCCATTCCGCGATACAATCGTCCATGGAGCCGTAGGCACCGATCGCCACAGCCGCCATCATCGCGCACCCCGCCGCGCCGGCCTCCTCCCGGGAGGAGACGCGCACCGGCGTGTCGAGCGCGGCCGCCAGCACCTGACGCAACGCGGAAGACCGCGCCGCCCCGCCGGTCAGCCGCAGCTCCGTCGGCATGTCGCCCATCGCCGCGTAGCAATCCCGCGCCGCCATGCCGAGGCCCTCGACCACGGCACGCAGCAGATCAGGGAACCGATGGCCCGCATTCAGCCCGACGAACCCGGCTCGCGCGTCCGCCTCGACGAAGGGTCCGCGCTCGCCCGCTTCCGAGATATAGGGGTGATAGATGATCCGGCCGGGGCGGGACCGGTCCATCCAGCCGTTGATCCGCGCGACGAGATCGGCGTGGGTCGGCGTCTCTCCGGTTTCCCCGATCAGATCCGCGGCGACCGAGAGCGCCCAGTCCACGTTCAACGTCGCCGCCATGTTGGTCTGGACCTGCGTGACGAGGCCCGGAACCGGGAGACAAATGACGTAGCCCGTCCCCTCCGCGTTCAGATGGACCCCTTCGGACGGGACGGCGCGCATGTGCACGCCCGTCGACCCCACGGTCGAGCACGCCGCACCAGCGTCCCCGGTGTGCACGCCCGCACCAAGGGCCGTCATCACCATGTCCACGTAGCCAAGGCTCACGGGCGTCCCCGCCAGCAAGCCGGTTTGGTCGGCCGCCGCTTCGGTCAGGGGGAATGTGGTGAGCGATCCGTCGACGATCTCCGGCAGCAGGCCGCGCCGGTGCTGGAGCCCGAGCGATTCGATCGCCGTGTCGCTGTAGGCGCGGGTTCGGAAGTCGCCGAAGGTGAAGCTGGCCTCCGACGGGTCGGTGGCCCGCACGCCCGTCAGGTTCAGGAAAAGCCAGTCCTTGCAGTGCAGCGCCGCTTCGGCGCCTTCCAGAAGCTCGGGGTGGACTCGGTCCATATGGGCAAGCTGCGATCCCTGCTGGCAGGTGTTCAGCCCCGTGCCAGTCACCTCGAACCGCGCGCGGTCGGTTGGCTTGGCGGCGAGGCGGCGCACGGTCGGCGCGGCGCGCGCGTCAAGCCAGAGCCAGGCATCCGCGACCGGAGCATTGCCCTGCCCGACCAGCCATGTGCCGTCCCCCTGCCCGGTGACGGCAAGGGCCGCCACGCGTCCGGCAAGGCCGTCGATCCGGTCATGCAGCCCGCGAATGGCGGTCGCACAGTCGTCCCACGTCCGGGTCAGGGATTGCGTGACCGCCCCGTCCCCGCCGCTCTGATAGGCGTTTCGCACAGCCGATATCGCCAGTTGCTGCCCGGAAAGGTCGAAGGCCACCGCTTTCAGTACGGAAGTCCCCGCGTCGATGCCGACGATGATGTCGCGCCCCGCTGTCACTTCTATTCCTCCCTGGTCGACCCCCGCCAAGGCTGTGGCGTCCGGCCGTTCTTCACCGATTCGCGCTCCGGCGACGCTTCGGTTTCCGCCTTGCCCCTAACGGTTTGTGCAAGTCCGGAGACCCAGGGCCGGCGCATGTATCGGCCTTTCTCCTCCCGACGTGTCTTAGCACGAATTTTGCGGAGGGGTGATTTTTTTTGCAGACAGAGAAAAATTTTTCACCTATGGTCGATGCATCCGGACGCTCGCAAAGTGCGCCGGGCGCAGTAAGCTGACGGAACGCGAGGAGGAGAATTCGCCCCGTCCGCCCCCCTGCGCAGGGAGGAGATCCGTCGCGTCACGGGCGCTGACGGCAGGTATCTCCGCACGAGGAATTCGCCGCCCCGACGGGCGGCCAAAGATGATCTGGCTCGGCGCCCGGCGCCGTGACCCCGACGCGTACGCACACCGTCTGGGGCAGCAGGAGGAAAGGCGGTCTGAGATGTCGACATCCGAAGCGCAGGGGTCCAGGACGGCGAAGTCGGGCCGGACGAAGTGGATACTGGTCGGCGCGGCCGTCGTGGTGATCGGTGCCATCGCGCTGGACACGACCGTCGTCCGGATCGGCTCAGATCAAGACCTCCGCCAACAGGCCTTCGATCCCGACGTCTATGGCCAGGAACAGTTCCCGCGGATTCGCGAACTCATCAAGGAACGTGCGCCGAACGCCCCCCAGCTCGCCACCGAACTGGCCGAGGACAAGGACGCTGCGGTCGAGAAATACGGCACGAAGGGCGGCATCGGGGCCGTGATGCCCGTGCGCCTGACCGGCGTGGTCGGCGAAGGCAAGTCGGGCGTCTATAACGTGGCGGTCGACGGCGTGCCGGAGGATGTGACAATCCGCGTGCAATCCGGCCCGGCGATCAACGGCACCGACTTGCGTGACTACCCCGGTGACATCGCCTTCGGTGAATTCACCAATCAGATCGAGTACCAGAACGCCGGCGCGGGCATCAACCGCGCGATGGCCGCCGAAGCGCTGAACGACCTGGATCGTGACAGCCTGTCCGGCAAGACCGTTCACGTCACCGGCACCTTCCGGCTCATCAACCCCAAGAACTGGCTCGTGACGCCGGTAGAATTCGAGGTCGAGCAATGACGCAGGCGAGCGTGGCGGACCTGACGCGCCAGGAGGCATTCGGCTCGGACGTGGTGCTCGCGGCGCGGGATGTGTCCAAGTCGTTCGGCGCAGTGCACGCCCTCAAGAGCGTGAACTTCGACGTCCATCGCGGGCAGGTAACGACCCTCTTCGGCGAGAACGGCGCCGGCAAGTCGACGCTGATGAAGATCCTCTCCGGTGTCATCCAGCCAACGTCCGGGGAACTCATCCTCGATGGCCAGACGGTCAACGTGAGCTCCACTGTTGAAGCGCGGGACCTGGGGATCTCCATCATCCACCAGGAGTTGAGCCTCGCGCCCAACATGAACGTCCGCGACAACATCTTCATGGGCCGGGAGATCCGTGGCTCCTCCGGCGTGAACTTCGCCGAGGAGGAGAAACAGGCGCGCGCCCTGCTCCGCGAACTGGAGGAAGACATCGACCCGCTGACCCCGGTGTCAGATTTGCGCCTCGGCCAGCAGCAGATCGTCGAGATCGCCCGCGCCCTGTCGGTCAACGCCCGCATCCTGATCATGGACGAGCCCACCTCCGCGCTGTCGGCCTCGGAGGTCGAGGTTCTGTTCAAGGTGATCCATGACCTGAAATCGCGCGGCGTTTCAATCGTTTATATCTCGCACCACCTCGAAGAGGCGTTGCAGATTACCGACCACGCGGTCGTCCTGCGCGATGGCGCCATGACGGCCCGCGCGCCACGCGCCGAGATCGACCTGGAATGGATCGTCCGCAATATGGTGGGGGAGAACTTCGACCTCGGCTCACCGCCGACCGGCTACGACTACGGCCCGGTTGCGCTCTCCGTCGAGTCCCTCAGCGTTCCCGGCACCGGCCGTAGCGAGTTTTCCGTGGTGGACCGTCTGTCACTGCAAGTGCGCGAGGGCGAGATCCTCTGCATCTACGGCCTGATGGGCGCAGGGCGGACCGAGCTGCTGGAATGCATCGCAGGGCGTCTCGCCCCCTCCGGCGGGCGCGTCCTGCTCAAGGGCGACGATATCGCCGGGCTGACCATCGCCCAGCGGATCGACCGGGGCCTCGTGCTGACGCCGGAAGACCGCCAGCGCGACGGCCTCGTCCAGACGATGACGGTGGGCTCGAACCTGTCCCTGCCCAGCATCGCCGCCTTCACCCGAGGTCTTTTCACCTCCCGCGCAGCGGAACAGAAGATCGTCGACAAGACCATCCGCGAGGTCACCATCAAGACCGATGGCGGCGGCGCGGCTATCGGGTCGCTGTCGGGCGGCAACCAGCAAAAGGTCGTGATCGGCAAGATGCTGGCGACCAATCCCACGGTCGTCCTGCTCGACGAGCCCAGCCGCGGCATCGACATCGGCGCCAAGGCCGAGGTCTTCGGCCTGCTCGCCGACGGGGCCCGCAAGGGGATTGCCGTGGTCTACACGACGTCCGAGGTGACGGAGTGCCTGTCCATCGCGCACCGGATCATCGTCATGCACAAGGGCAAGATTTCGGCCGTGTTCGGCCCCGATGCCACCAAGGAACAGATCATGGCGGCCTCGGGTGAGGTCGACCTGGAGCAGCGGCTCAAGGAGTCCTATCACCTGGACCTCTGCCGCGTCGTGACGGACCTCCACGAGGACGATCTGCCGCTCGACGCCCTTGGCGACGCCGGGGCCGCCTTCCTGGCCGATCAGATCTCCAAGACTCCGAAGCTGAAGCTTGGTGCCGGCCATGGCCGTACGCTTCTGGCCTGCGTGAAGGCCCTCCCCGAACGGTCGGCGCCGGACCTCAGCATCGCCTCCGTGATGGGCGGATTGACGATCAACGCCGATACCAATCCGCATGAAATCATCCAGCGGCTGGCCAGTCTGACAGGCGGAAGCGCCTCCGTCATGCCGGCTCCCTTCATGGCCAACAGCGTCGCCGACCGCGATGTGCTGCTCGGCCAAAAGGACTGCGCGCGAACCTACGACCTGGCCCGAACATCCGACCTCCTGCTGGCAGGCATCGGCTCCACCGGGGCGGATGCCGAACTGGTCACCTCGGGCATGATGGAGCCGCAGGAAATGGAAGAGATCGCCCGCGCCGGCGGTGTCGGCGAGATCCTCGGCCACTTCTTCGACGCAAAGGGCCGGCCGGTGCAGACGCCAGTGACCGAGCGCATAGTGACGCTGCCGCTCGACGTCCTGCGCGACCGGCGGATCGTTGCGGTCGCGGGAGGAACGATGAAGATCGACGCCATAGAGGCCGTGCTCGACAGCGGCCTGCTGAAGGGGCTGATCGTCGACGAACAAACGGCGCGTGACATCGTGGAAACGGAACGGGCCGCCGGTCCGTCGGCGCTGCACTAACGGGGAGCTGAGAGCATGACGGACGCAACGACGGACAACAAGCGAGGCCGGAACGGACCGTTCTCGTCCCTCTTCGGCGAAAATTTCAGCATCGGGCATGCGCTGCTGGAAGGTCGGGCCTTCTTCGCCCTGATCGCCATCATAATCGTCTTTTCCTTCCTGTCGCCGAACTATGCGACAGTCAGCAACTTCCTGATTATGGCGAACCACGTGGCCATCTTCGGCCTGTTGGCCATCGGGATGCTGCTGGTGATCCTGAACGGCGGCATCGACCTCTCGGTCGGCTCCGTGCTGGGGCTCTCCGGCGTCTTCGCGGGGTTCCTTCTGCAGGGGGTCGAACTGGAATGGGCGGGCGTCATCCTTTACCCGCCGGTCTGGGCCGTGGTCGTGCTGACCATTTCGCTCGGCGCCTTCGTGGGGCTGGTCAACGGCGTGCTCATCGCCTTCTTCAAGGTGCCCGCCTTCGTCGCTACCCTGGGGTCGCTCTACGTGGCCCGCGGCGTGGCGCTGCTGATGACCAACGGCCTGACATTCAATAACCTTTCGGGTGACCCCGCGCTTGGCAACACCGGCTTCGACTGGCTTGGGTTCAACCGCATCGCGGGCATTCCCATCGGCGTGATCATTCTGGCCATCGTCGCGGTGGCCACCGGGCTGCTTCTCATGCGCACCGCCTTCGGCCGCTGGCTCTATGCCGCCGGCGGCAACGAGAACGCGGCGGAGCTTTCGGGTGTGCCGGTCAAGCGGGTCAAGATCATCGTCTACATGCTCTCGGGCTCCTGCGCCGCCATTGCCGGGCTCGTCCTGAGTTCGCAGCTCACCTCCGCCGGGCCAACCGCCGGTTTCACTTACGAACTGACCGCGATCGCGGCCGTGGTCGTGGGCGGCGCCTCCCTGATGGGTGGGCGGGGCAACGTGCGCGGCACCATGCTCGGCGCCTTCGTGATTGGCTTTCTGTCCGACGGCCTCGTCATCATCGGCGTCTCGTCCTACTGGCAGACGGTGTTCACCGGCGCCGTGATCGTTCTGGCCGTCATGCTGAACTCCATCCAGTATAGCGGAGGCGGCAAGCGCTGACCTTTACTTCGAGATTTTCGCACTTCGCCCGGTCGGAGGAGATCGCAGGTGCGGGAAAAACAGCCGGGAATCCGGCATACTTCAAACCAACGGGAGGAAACCCAATGCTCAAGATTACCAAACGCTCTCTGCTCGCGGCCGTGGCAGCCGCACCCCTCATGGCAGGCGCCGGATGGGCCGAGGGCCTGATGTCCATCATCGTCACCGACCCGGCGAACCCCTACTGGTTCACCGAAGGCGAAGTGGCCAAGGCCACTGCCGAGGAACTGGGCTACGAGGCCAACGTGTCGGCGCACAAGGGCGACACCAACGCCGAGAGCAACCTGATCGACGCGGCGATCACGAACGGCGCCAAGGCGATCATTCTCGACCCGGCCAACGCCGACGGGTCCGTGGGCGCGGTGAAGAAGGCCGTGGACGCGGGCATCCCTGTGTTCCTGGTCAACGCCGAGATCAACGAGGCTGGCCTGGCTACGGCGCAGCTTGTCTCCAACAACGCCCAGGGTGCGGCGCTCGGCGCGGTGCAGTGGGTTGAACTCGTGGGGGACGAGGCCAAGTACGTCGAGTTCTTCGGCAACCCGGCCGACAACAACGCCGCCACCCGGTCGAACGGCTACGAAACCGTGATCAGCCAGTATCCGGGGCTGGAAAAGGTGGCCGAGGAAGTCGCCAACTGGGACCGCACCCAGGGCTACAACAAGATGCAGTCCATCATTCAGGCCAACCCTGACTTCACGGCGGTGATCTCCGGCAACGACGAGATGGCCCTCGGCGCGATCGCCGCGCTGAAGGAAGCCGGCAAGCTCGAGAACGTGATCGTCGGCGGCTTCGACGGCTCGCCGGATGCGGTGGAAGCGATCAAGGCGGGCGAGATGGCCTACTCGGTCCTGCAGCCGGTCGCCGTGTTCTCCGAAGAGGCGGTGCGGCAGGCGGACTACTACGTCAAGAACGGCGAGCCGATGGTGGCGGAAGAGAAGCAGCTCTTTGACTGCTCGCTCATCACGCCGGACAACGTCGACAAGTACTCCGCGCCCTTCGTGATGTCTGAATAAGACTGGGGTCTGGGAATCCGTTCGCCCGGATCGGGCAACGGGGAATGGGCGCTGCTTCGGCGGCGCCCATTTTCATTGGGACGACAGTGTCCCATCCGTGGGACAGAGCGATCTGGCCTGAAATCAGATACTTACAGGGACACGTTAACCATCTGTAAGGGATTTGAGCGGGCGCGGTACGGAAGCCCATGCCGGGCCGGATAGGGCGGGGGCGCTGTGAGGACGCCCCTCGCCTGCCGGAGGTTCTACGGCGTCAGGACGAGGTCGACCTTGCCCAGATTGTCGTTCACGCGCCGCGCGTTCGGGATGTCGTTGCCGAGCGCCTTGGTGCGGGCCGCCTCCGGCTCGAAACCGTAGCCGAGCCAACGGTCCACAAGCCGCCGCTCCAGTTCGTCCATCGGTTCGCGGAGGAAGACGGAGAAATCCCAGAACTCGGCCAGTTGCCGCCACGGGTCCTCGTCGAGGACGAGGTAGTTGCCCTCCACCACGACGATCCGGGTTTCGGGCCGGATCTCCTCCGCGCCGGCGATGGCGATTTCGCGGGTGCGGTCGAAGACCGGCAGGAGCACTGTCTCACCATCGCGGATGCGCCGAAGCGCGGTCGCGAAGCCGCCGTAGTCGAAGGTTTCCGGCGACCCCTTGCGCGGCAGCAGGCCGCGCGGTTCCAGCAGGCGGTCGTCGAGATGAAACCCGTCCATCGGCATGAGCACGGCCGCGTGCCCGCGGCGCACGAGTTCAGACACCACCGCCGCCGCGAGGGTGGACTTTCCTGCCCCCGGCGGCCCTGCGATGGCCACGAGCGTCCGCCCGCTGGCTTCTGGCAGCGCCTCGACCCGCGACGCGAGATCCGCCGCCGTTCGCGAAATGTATTCTGCAACGTCCGTCATCAGCTTCTACTCATAAGTGAAACCGGCCGCCTCCGCGTGCCGGTGAAGGAAAGGAAGGCCCGCGTCGATCACGTCAGCGGGCGTCGCGGCGACCGGCCGCCAGATCGCCAGAGCAGAGGCGATGGCCGGGTGCACGTGGTTCATGCTCTCCAGCGTCGTGGTGCCCTCGAAGCCGATCTCGGCGAGGGTGCGGTAGACCTCGTCCCAGCCGATGGTACCCGCGCCCGGCGCGCCGCGGTTCGATTCCGACAGGTGCACGTAGCCCAAGAACGGCCCGCAGTCCCGCAGGCCCTGGGCGTAGGACACCTCCTCGATGTTCATGTGGTAGGTGTCGAGATGGATGAAGACGTTGTCGGCTCCCACCGCCTCGCAATAGGCGCGCCCGTCGGCACCGGTGTTCATGATGTGGGTCTCGTAGCGGTTGCACGGCTCGACCCCGAGTTTTAGCCCGTGGTCCGCCGCCATCCTGGCCGCCCGTTCGATAAAGCGGCAGGTGCCGTCGAATTCGGCCTGGGTGCGCGGCGCGCCGGAAATCCGGCCGATGGTGCCATAGGTCACGCCCGCCAGGGCCGCCGCGCCGACGCCGGAGGCGACCTCGAAGGCGGGCTTGAGAAAGGCGAGGCCGGCGTCCGGGTCCTCGATCACGTTGATATCGTCGGGCAGCCCGAGGGAGCAGACGGGCTCGATGCCGGTCTCCTCCATGAAGGCGCGCGTCTCGGCCACGTCGATCTCGGCGGGGTCCAGAAGGGGGATCTCCAGGACCCGGACCTTGTGCGCGTCGAATTTCGGCATCAGCGCCCGCATCGCGGGCACGTCCCATTTCGGGGCCGCCGCAAAGGTGTGAAGGCCAAGTTTCGCCATGGGTTATCCTCTCGATTCATGTTCGGCCGCAGCGGCCATATCGTCGCCGCCGACAATGGCGGAGACCACTTCGGCCATGTTCGTCTCCGACGTGGTGAGATCGGCCGTCGCCTGCCCCTGCCGCAGAACCACGATCCGGTCCGTCACGCTGAGCACGTCGTTGAGGCGGTGGGAGATCAGGATGACCCCGATCCCCTCGGACTTGAGCTGGCGGATCAGGTCGAGCACGCCCTGCACCTCCCGCACGGCGAGCGCGGCGGTGGGCTCGTCCATGATGACGATCTTGGGGTCGAAGGTCAGCGCACGGGCGATGGCGACGGACTGCTGCTGGCCGCCGGAGAACGAGCCCACGGGCCGGGAAATCGCCGGCAGGCGGGCACCGAGCCTGTCGATCATCGCCTGCGCCTCGCGCTTCATGGTGGCGCGGTCGACGAAGTTCATGCCGAGGATCTTCCGCACCGGCTCCCGGCCGAGGAAGATGTTGGATGCCACGTCCTGCTGCTTGGCGAGCGCAAGGTCCTGGTAGATCATCTCGATCCCGAGGCTGCGCCGCTCGCCCGGATCGAAGCCGAGGATCGGCTTGCCTTCGAGGGTGATGTTGCCGGAGTCCGCGGAATACATGCCGGTGACGATCTTCATCAGAGTGGACTTGCCGGCGCCGTTGTCGCCCACCAGCCCGACGACCTCGCCCGCGTCCACGTGGAAATCCACGCCGTGCAGCACGTGCACCGCGCCGAAGCTCTTGGTGATTCCCGTGACATCCAGAAGGGTCATACGCGGGTCTCCTTCCTGAGCTGGTACTGGTCGATGAAGACCGCGAGGATGAGCACCGCGCCGATGGCCATCTGCTGGTAGTAGGACTGCACCGCGAGCAGGTTCAGGCCGTTCTGCAGCACCCCCATGATCAGCGCGCCGACCATGGTGCCCAGGATCGAGCCGCGCCCGCCGAAGAGGTTGGTGCCGCCGATGATGGCCGCGGTGATGGCGGTGAGTTCGTAGGTGAGGCCCGCCGTCGGGTCCCCGGCGTTGATGCGGGCGGTGAAGAGCAGCCCGCCGAGCCCTGCCAGCGCCCCGGAGAGGGTGTAGAGGCTGCGGCGGTGGCGCTCGATGTTGATCCCGGCGGTGCGGGCTGCGTTCTCGCTGTCCCCGATGGCCAGCGTGTGCCGGCCGTACCGCGTGTAGGCGAGGACGCAATGCATGACGATGGCGGTGGTCACGAAGATGATGACCGGCATCGGGATGCTCAGGGGCCGTCCCTGCCCCAGGTAGACCATTGACGGCGGCAGGCCGTAGATCACCCGCCCGTCGGAGATCACCAGTGCTAGCCCGCGGGCGATGCCGAGCATCCCAAGGGTGACGATGAAGGCCGGCACGTAGGCGCGGGTGACGATGGTGCCGTTGACGAAGCCCGCCGCCGCGCCCGCGCCGATGCAGGCGGCCACCGCGATGGGCATCGGCAGGCCCCAGTTGACGCCGACGTAGGCTCCGACGACGCCCGACAGCCCCATGACCGAGCCGAGCGACAGGTCCAGCCCGCCGGAGCCGATCACGAAGGTGGCGGCGATGGCCAGCACGCCGATGGTGGAGGTCGCCAGCAGGATGTTCAGGAAATTGCTGACCGACAGGAAGAACGGCGACAGCATCGCCATGATGCCGGCGAGCACGATCAGGACGATGAGCGATTCCAGCCGCACGTGGAGCTGCTCGATGGAGCCGGCCTGCAGCCGTTTCCAGAGGCTCGGCGCGGGTTTCCCTTGTGTCGAGGTGGGGGTCATGTCGGTCTTTCGGGTCTGCCGCGGCGGGCCGGGGCCGGTCGCTTCGATTGGCCGGGAAAGGGGTCCGGCGGGGCGGGGAGAAGGCCCCGCCGGACCGGGGTCAGGTCACTTCACGTATTCGAGCAACGGCTCGGTACCTGCGTCCATGACCTCCTTGGTCAGAACGAGTGTCGGCACTGTGATGTGCTCTTCCACCTCGCCGCCGTCGACGGCGACCTTCACGTTCTCGACGGCCTGTTTGCCGACGAGGTAGGGAAGCTGCGCGACGGAAGCCGTCAGCCTGCCCTGTTCGATGGACTTCACGGCGTCGGAGTTGCCGTCGACACCGATGATGACGACCTCGCCGCCCTTCCCGGCGGCATAGACCGACTCGACCGCGCCGAGCGCCATGCCATCGTTGGCGGCGAAGATGCCCTTCAGGTCCGGGTTGCGGGTCAGGATGTCGTTGGTGATGGACGCGGCCTTTCCGCGATCCCAGTCACCGGGCAGCGAGGCCACGATCTCAAGCCCCGGCGCCAGTTCGGCCAGCGTGTCGGCAAAGCCCTGCGCGCGTTTCTGACCGGTCACGTTGCCCGACAGCCCTTCGATCACCAGCACCGGCCCCTCGGCGTCCGCGCCGAGCTGTTCGACCATGTATTCAGCGCCTTGCCCGCCGGCCTTCACGTTGTCCGAGCCGATGGAGAAGGTGATGTCGATGCCCTCTTGCTCCAGGATCGCCGGGTCGAGGTTGCCGTCGAGATCGACCAGCTTGATGCCCGCCTCCTGTGCCGCCTTGAGGCAGGGCAACAGGTTCGTGGAGTTGATCGCCGCCGTGACGAGCGCCACCGGGTTGCGTTCCAGCATCGTGTTGCAGACGTTGAGCTGGTTTTCGACTGCCTGGTCGCTTTCGACCGACTGCACGATATAGGCGACGCCGGCTTCCTCCGCGCCGGCTTCCACGCCCTCGCCCATCGCGCCCCAGAACGGGTTCGCGAGCGTTTTCATCAGGATCGCATATTCGCCATCGGCAAAGGCCGGGCTGACCGCGAACAGGGCCGCCATGGCAGTGGCACCAAATGTACTTGAAAATCTGGACATTGTAGTCTCCTCCTCTGGATACTTCCGTCTCTTTTCAATTGCCCCGCGTCCTCCTACGCGGCACTTCCGTTTCCGGCCCAGCCGACTCGCGGACGAGCATTTCGCACGCCTCGAGATGCTGCACCGGCGCTCCGTCGTTATTCCCTTCGATCCGCGCCAGCAGCGTCGCCATGGCGTGCTCGGCCATCGTGTGCACGGGCTGGGCGACGGCGGTGATGGATGGCCAGGTCGTCTGCATCCAGTCCGCGTCGTCGAAGCCCACAAGGGCGATGTCTTCGGGCACGCGAATGCCGCGCCGCCGGAGTTCCGCGGCGACCCGCAAAGTCGAATGCTGGGACAGCGAGAACACCGCCGTCGGGCGGTCGGCCGGAGCGCGCGTCTCAAAGTACTTGCAGATCGAGCGATGGGGGACGTCGGCATCGGCGTCCGACAGCACGGTATCCACCTGCACGCCCGCGTCCAGCGCCTTCGCCCGTTCCGTGAATCCGGCAAGCCGGGTGCGGATCGCCTTGGACACCTGCGTCGCCCCGTGCAGCAGGACGTGGCGGTGCCCCAGGCCGAGCAGGAAATCCGCCACGTTGGCGGAGGCCTGGTAGTTGTCAGCCGACACGGTGTCGTAACGCTCATCGTCCGACACGCGGTCCACCAGCACCGCCTGCATGTCCAGCGCGCGCAGGGTTTCCGCACCCCTGCCCCGCTCCGACCGGACGGGCGCAAGGAGCGTCCCCGCCACGCGCCAGTCGTTCATGCGGGCGACCAGCTCGGCCTCCCGCTCCTCGCTCTCCCGGCTGGAAGCGACGATCAGGTGATAGCCGGCGCGCTCCGCCGCATCCTGCAGGCCGGTCACGAGGGCGCCGAAGAAGGGGCTCTCGAGGTCCGGCACCACGGCGCCGATGATCCTCCGGCTCTCGTTGCGCAGGGACGAGGCGAGCGGGTCCATCCGGTAGTCCAGCTCCGCCACGGCGGTGCGCACGCGATCGGCGTTTTCCTTGCGGACCGTTGCCACCCCGCGCAGGACCTTGGAGACGGTTGCCGCCGACACGCCCGCGCTGCGGGCGACGTCATGGATCGTTGCGCGTCTTGGTCTTTCCTCCCTCTTCACGGTACCTCCCCTTGGCCGCGAAAACTCCTCCGCTCACAGGCTAAATCGGTTTACAAATTCTGTAAATCGATTTATTGATGATACGGGAGGAGTACAATGAACGAAGAGTCCAAACCCCTCGTGATCTGCGCGCCTGAGCCGCGCACTCTGGATCTCATTTTCACCCCGGATAGGCTCTCACAGCTTCGTCATCGTTACAAGCTTCTGGAAACCACGGAAGACGCGGTCGCCACGCTGGACGACGCCACGCTGGCGGAGGCCCGATACGTCCTCGGGCAGCCGCCCATCCCCGCCGAAACTCTGGCGAAGATGGAAAACCTGCGCGCGGTTCTGAACGTCGAGTCGAACCTGCTCGACAACATGCCCTACGACGAGGTCTTTCGCCGTGGCATCCACGTGCTGACCACCGGCGCGGTCTTTGCCGTGCCGGTCGCCGAACTGGGCCTTGCCCTTGCGCTCGACCTTGCCCGAGGCGTCGTGGGCGCCGACATGGACTTCCGGAACGGCTGCGAGGAGTGGGGCGGTGATGGCAATGCCAACGCCCGGCTGCTGACCGGCGCGGAGATTGGCATCATCGGCTTTGGAGATCTGGGCAAGGCGCTGAATCGCCTGCTTGCGGGCTTCCGGGCGCGGGTGCGGGTGTTCGACCCCTGGCTGCCGCCCTCGATCCTGGAGGATCACGGCGTGGAGCCGGCGAGCCTGGAAACCGTGCTGAGCTCTTCGGACTACGTCTTCGTCCTGGCGGCCGTGACCTCGGAGAACCGGGGATTCCTCGGCGCGGAGGCGTTCGAGAGGATGCGCAACGGCGCTGCCTTCATCCTGCTGTCGCGCGCGGACGTGGTGGATTTCGACGCGCTTCTGGATGCCGTTGAAGGCGGGCACATCGTTGCGGCGAGCGACGTCTTTCCGGAGGAGCCGATGCCGGCCGATCACCGGGTGCGCAGGCTCGACGGCTTCATCCGTTCCGCCCATCGCGCGGGTGCGATGGACGTGGCGTTCAAGCAGATGGGCGACATGGTTCTGGAAGACATGGACCTGATGGACCGTGGCCTGCCGCCTATGCGGTGCAAGCGCGCGGAGCGGGAGACGGCCAGCCGGATGCGCTCCCGGCCCGTGACCACCAACTGATCCCCCCGCGACCGGGGGCGGGGTGGCACGCCCCGCCCTGCCCCCGCGAGCGAGGATGTGCGGCGCGGGTCAGGCGAAGGAGAGCTGCACCTTGACGGCGGCCGACCGGTCGCCCGCGATGCCGAACGCCGCCTGCGCATCCGCCATATCGAAGCTCTGGGTCACGATCGGGCGGACATCGATGGACCGGCGGTTGATCTTGTCGACCGCCATGGCGAATTCCTCGTGGAAGCGGTGGGTGCCGCGCAGGGTGATCTCCTTGGCGACCAGCATGTTGATGGAGACGGGCACCTCGCCGGCCACGCCCACCTGAACGAGCGTGCCCTGCGGGCGGAGGCATTCGATGGCCGACCGGATCGCGGGGGCGGCGGCAGTGCATTCCAGACAGACGTCGAAATGGCCCTTGTCTGCGGCGAAGCGGTCCAGCGCGGCCGGATCGGTCGCGACATTGATGGTCTCGGTCGCGCCCATCTTGGCGGCCACGGAAAGCGGGAAGTCCTGCAGGTCGGTCACGACGATCTCCGCCGCGCCGGCCTCCGCCGCCAGCGCCGCGCAGAGCGCGCCGATGGGCCCCGCGCCGGTCACCAGCACGGCGCGCCCCGCCAGATCGCCGGCGCGCGATACCGCGTGGACGCAGACGGCCAGCGGCTCCGAACAGGCGGCCTCGGCCAGCGTCACATCAGGGGCGACCTTCACGCATTGGCTGGCGAGGTACGGCAGGCGGTCCCGGAACAGGCCCTGTTCGTGGGGCATCCGCATGGCGGAGCCTTTGAACCGCATGTTCAGGCAGTGAACGAACAGGCCCTCCTTGCAGTATTTGCACGTGCCGCAGGGGTGGCTCGGGTTCAGCGCCACCTTGTCGCCCACGGCCAGGCCCTCGAGGCCCTCGCCCAGCTCCAGAACCGTTCCCGCCGCCTCGTGGCCCAGGATGATCGGCTCCCGCACGCGGATAGTGCCGATGCCGCCGTCCTGAAAATAGTGGATGTCCGACCCGCAGATGCCGCCGGCGCCGACGCCGATCACCACCTCGCCCGGCCCCGGGGCGGCGAGCGGGATGGTTTCGATGTGGATGTCTCCTTGGCTGTGGAGGCGGCAGACACGGGTTTCCATGGCAGGGTCCTATGGCATGAGGATCGACGGCAGCCAGGTGGCCAGCGGCGACCAGAAGGAGACCGCGAGCAGCACGAGGATGTTCGTCAGAAGGAAGGGGAAGATGGCGCGCACCACCGGCGTCAGCGGCAGCTTCGCGATGCCCGCGCAGACGAAGAGGCACACGCCCACGGGCGGCGTGGTCAGTCCGATCATCAGGTTCAGCACGGCGAAGGTGGCGAAGTGGAGCGGCTCGATCCCGACGGCCTGCGCCAGCGACAGCAGTGGCACGAACAGGATGATGAGCGCGGCGATGGTCTCCATGAACATGCCGACGAAGAGGAGCAGCAGGTTGATGATGAGGATCACCATGATCCGGTTGTCGGTGAGCGCCAGCACCGCGTTGGCGATGGCCTGCGGGATGCGCTCGGACACGAGGATCCAGCCAAAGACGTTCGCGAAGCCGACGAGCGACAGGATCGCGGCGGAGGAGATGGCGCTCTCCACCAACACCCGCGGCACCTCCCGCACGGGAAGTTCGCGATAGACGAAGGCCCCGACGATGAACGCATAGACGGAGGCGACGACGGCCGTTTCCGTCGGCGTCGCCAGCCCGCTCAGCAGGCCGTAGATGATCAGCCCCGTCATCGCCAGCGCCCAGAAGGCGTCGCCAAGCGCGCGGAGAACTTCGCCGAAGCCCTGCCAGCTCTGGCGGGGGAAATTCTTGCGCACGGAGATGACGTAGCACGTCACCATCATCGCCAGCCCCATCAGGATGCCCGGCACCGCGCCGGCCATGAACATCTTGCCGACCGAGATCCCCGACAGGGCGCCGACGATGATCATCGGCACGGAGGGCGGGATGATGGGGCCGACGGTGGAGGACGCGGCCGTAACAGCGGCCGAGAAATCAGTGGGATAGCCGGCTTTCTTCATGCCCGGGATCATCACGCCGCCAATGGAGGCCGCATCGGCCACCGCGGTTCCCGTGATCCCGCCGAAGAGCATGGAGGCGGCGATGTTGGTCAGCCCCAGCCCGCCGCGAATCCATCCCACCAGCGCATTGGCGAAGCGGATGATGCGGTTGGTGATCCCGCCCCGGTTCATCAGGTTGCCGGCAAGGATGAAGCCGGGGATCGACAGCAGGACGAAGACGTCCATCCCGGCATAGATCTTTTGCGGCATGACGACGAGCGGGATGCCGGAGAGCAGCAGGTAGACCAGCGAGGACAGCGCCAGCGTCACCGCAACCGGAACCCCGATGATGAGCCCGCCGATGAAGACGGCGAAGAGGACGAAGACTTCCATCGCGTCACGCTTCCTCTTGAGATTTGAGCGGCAGCCCGTCCGACCGGCCGGAAAGCATGTTGACCACCCGCAGCGCCGCGAAGACGAACAGCAGCGCCAGCAGCAGCGTGACCGTGAAATGGACCGCGTCCATCCTGAGGCCCAATGCCGGGGAGGTCTGCATCTTGCCGATGGAGGTGAATTTCCACGCGTGGGGGATGAGCACCAGCGCCACGGCGGCGGTCAGGAGAGCGGAGATCAGGCGGAGCACCCAAGGCGCGCGCCCTGGCAGGCTCTCGCAGATGACGTCCACGTTGACGAGGTCCCCGCTGCGAAAGGACAGCCCGACGCCGAAGGCGGCGAGGTAGAGCAGCGAAAAGCGCGTCAGTTCTTCCGTCCAGACGGGCGAGGAGCCGGCGGTGCGGCCGACAACCTGTATCAGGACGACGACGATGAGGATCGCGAAGGACAGGCCGACACCGACCTTGCAGATCGCCGAAATGATATTGGTCAGCCGTTCCAGCGTTTTCATGGGGGAGTCTCCGGGGGGTGGCCGGCGCCGCACCATGGCGCCGCCGGCCTGTTTCAGGAGTGGTGGTGGTTATTCGCTGAACAGGTTCTCGACGTAGGGCTTGATCTCGTCGCTGACGTTGGCGAGCACCGCGTCCTTCGCCTGGGCGGCAAAGGCGGGGCCGTCGACCTCGACGAAGGTCATGCCGTTCTCTTCCAGATAGGCACGGTCCGCTGCCAGGCTTTCCTCGAACAGCCCGCGCTCGTAGTCCTGCGCGGTCGCGGCCGCTTCCATGACTGCCGCCTGATCCTCTTCCGAGAGCTTGTTCCAGGTCTGCTCGGCGATGGTCAGGTAGATCCAGGAGCGGACGTGCTCGGTCATGTTCACGTGGCTCTGCACCTCGTTGAAGTTGGCCGAGCGGATGAGGGCAAGCGGGTTCTCCTGCGCGTCGATGGTGCCGTTCTGCAGCGAGGTGAAGACCTCGGAGAAGGCCATGGGCGTCGGCTGGGCGCCGAGCGCCTTCCAGACATCGACGAAGAGCGGCACGTTCGGCACGCGCATCTTCAGGCCGTCGAGATCGTCCGGGCTCTCGATCGGGCGGTTCGAGGTCAGGTCGCGCGGCCCGCGGGCGAAATAGGCGATGGGCCGGATCTGGACCTTTTCGATGATCTGCGCCTCGATCTCGTCGCCGATCTCGCCGCTGGCGGTCTCGTCCATGTGCTCCAGCGACTTGTAGGCATAGGGAACCGCCAGAAGCGCGGCCATGGGCGCCCAGTTCTGCAGGCTCTCGCCGGTGATCGTCATGTCCACGGTGCCAAGCTGCATGCCGTTGATCAGGTCGATCTCCTTGCCGAGCGACTCGTTGGGATAGACCTCGACCTCGATCCGTCCGTCGGTGAGCCGGGAGAGTTCCTCCCCGAACTTGACCGAGGCGAGATGCCAGGGGTTTTCCTCGTTGGCGAGGTGGCCGAGCTTCAACGTCATGTCGGCGGCGAAGGCCGCGCTCGACAGGGCCGTGGTGGCTAGGCCGGCCGCGACCAGCGCGGCAAAGGTTTTCTTGAGTGTCATCTGGTCCTCCTCTGTGATGACTGGTGTCAGCGTAACATCAATCCGGCGGCGGCGTGGTGAATGCATCCGGATGGGCGCGCATGATGTCGGGCAGGTCGCTCAGGACCTCCCGCAAGTGACGCCGGATCGCCTGTTCGGCGGCGGCGGTGTCGCCGGCCTCGATGGCATCGACGATTTTGGCGTGTTGTTCGATCAGCCTGTCGTGCGGAAACATCTCGAAGCTGAGGTAACGGACCCGATCCATCTGGGACTTCAGCCCGCTGATGAGATACCAGACGGACTTCTTCCCTGCCCCGTCGGCCAGCGCTTCGTGGAACGCCTCGTCGGCGGCGATGAACTGGCTCGGACTGCGCACCGCGATTGCCCGCTGGTAGCCGATGAGTTCCCGGAGCCGCGCGACCAGGCCCGTATCGGGCGCGGTGGCGAGCAGGCGGACGATATCGGCCTCGATCGCCTCCCGCACGAAACGGATGTCCAGCACGGCGGCACAGTCGATCTTGCGCACCACGGTGCTGCGCTGCGGGCGGATCTCGATCAGGCGTTCTTCGGCAAGCTTGATGAAGGCTTCGCGCACCGGCTGGCGGCTGATTGCGTAGGACTTCGCCACCTCGGCCTCGGAGATGTGGGCGCCGGGCTTCAGGTCGTTCCGGACGATGCGGGCGCGCAGGATTCCGTGCAACTGCGGGCCGATCGGCGCGGACTGATCCAGTTGCATGTCGCCCCACCCTGCTGCGCTCTTCCCCTGCATCGATCTATCCACCATACTTCCATACTAGTCAAGCATTTGCCCCGGTGCTATGACACGAAGAACCACGGTGCGGGCGTGCCTGCGCCGGGATTCGCTTCAAGGGGGGATGCAAGATGCGGCAGACGTGGCGGTGGTTCGGACCCAAGGACCTGGTATCGATCGACGATGTCCGTCAGGCAGGGGCCGAGGGGATCGTTTCCGCGCTCCACCACATTCCCACCGGCGCCATCTGGTCCCCAGAGGAGATCGAGGCCCGCAAGGCGCAGATCGGGACCCTGTCCAGCGGCGCGCCCTCCACCCTGACGTGGGACGTGGTCGAAAGCCTCCCCGTCTCCGAGGACATCAAGAAGCAGACGAACGACTGGCGGGAGCATCTCGACAACTACCGCACCAGCATGCGCAACCTTGCCGCCGCCGGCGTCGAGGTGATCTGCTACAACTTCATGCCGGTGCTGGACTGGACGCGGACGGACCTCGCCTACCGGCTGCCCACGGGCGCGACCTGCATGCGGTTCGATCTGGCGGACTTCGCGGCCTTCGACCTGCACGTGCTGGAGCGCAAGGGCGCGGAGGACGACTTCCCGGAGGACGTCCGCGCCGAGGCCGCCGAGCGGTTCGCCCGGATGGACGACGACCAGCGCGCCGCGCTTGCCCGCAACGTCGTGTTCGGCCTGCCGGGGGCGGCGGAGTCCTTCACGCTGGAGGATGTGCGCCACCACCTGCACGAATACAGCGTCATCGGCGAGGACCGTCTGCGCAGCCATCTTGTCGATTTTCTCTCGGAAGTGGCACCGCTGGCGCAGGAGCTTGGGCTGCGTCTCTGCTGCCACCCCGACGACCCGCCGTTCCCGCTGCTCGGCCTGCCCCGGATCATGTCCACCGAGGCGGATTACACATGGCTGGTGGAGTCGGTGGACCTGCCCGCCAACGGCATCACGCTCTGCTCCGGCTCCCTCGGCGCCCGCCCGGACAACGATCTGCCGGGGATGATGGAACGGCTGGGCGACCGGGTGCACTTCCTGCACCTGCGCAACGTCACCCGCGAAACCGACGGCATCCCCTGCTCCTTCCACGAGGCGGAGCACCTTGGCGGCGGCACCGACATGGTCGCGCTGGTCAAGGCCGCGCTGGCCGAAGAGGCGCGCCGCAAGGCCGCGGGCCGGGCCGACTCGTCCATCCCCTTCCGCCCAGACCACGGGCAGGACATTCTTGACGACCAGAAGCGGCAGGCACAGCCGGGCTATCCTGCCATTGGGCGGCTCAAGGGCCTCGCGGAACTCCGCGGGATCGTTGCCGCCGTCTCCCACACCGCCGCCTGACGACGGCCGGCCCCGCCTGAGCCGGGGCCGGAGCGAGGTGCGCCATGTCGCTCGAAGACCGTTACCCCTCGATCCCCTACCTCGCCGCGAAGGCGCGCCAGCGGGCACCGTTCTTTGCGTGGGAGTATTTGGCGAGCGGCACCGGGCACGAGACGCTGGTCCAGCGAAACCGTGACGCGCTGAATGCCGTCGAGCTGGTCCCGCGCGTCCTGCGCGGCCGCTTCACGCCCGACCTGACCACCGAGATCTTCGGGCGGACCTATTCCGTCCCCTTCGGCGCGGGGCCGGTGGGCCTCTCCGGCCTGATGTGGCCGAAGACGGAGATTTTCCTGGCCGAGACCGCGGCGCGCAAGGCCATGCCCTACGCGCTGAGCACCACCGCCAACGAGGCGCCCGAGGTCATCGGCCCGCTGGCCGGCGGCAACGGCTGGTTCCAGCTTTATACGCCGATCGACCCCGAGATCCGCGCCGACATGCTGAAACGTGCCGCCGACAGCGGGTTTTCCGTGCTGGTCGTCACGGTGGACGTCCCCGTCGGCAGCCGCCGGGAGCGGCAGCTCGTGGCTGGCGTCTCCGTGCCGCCGAAGTTCACGCCCAAAACCCTCTTTCGCGCCGCCATCCGCCCGGCTTGGTCCATCGCAACGCTCCGCCACGGCATTCCGAAGTTCCGCACACTGGAGAAGTACTTCGACAGCACGTCCTTCTCAGGCGCCGCCCGGCTCGTGGGCAAGGTCGTGGACGGGCGGCCGGACTGGGAAATGGTGCGCCAGATGCGGGACGCCTGGGACGGTCCGTTCGTCATTAAAGGGATTCTTTCGCCCGAGGATGCCCGCCGCGCGGTGGAGGTCGGCGCCGACGGCATCGTCGTTTCCAACCACGGCGGCCGGCAGTTCGACGCCGCCCCACCGACGATCCGAGTCCTGCCGGAGATCGCCGCAGCCGTCAGGGGCGAGACAAAGATCCTCTTCGACAGCGGCATCGAAAGCGGCGTCGACATCCTGCGCGCGCTCAGCCTCGGCGCCGATTTCTGCCTGCTGGGGCGGGCGTTCCTCTATGGCACGGCCGCGCTCGGGGCGCGGGGCGGCGATCATGTCTACGACATTCTGCGCGCCGACGTGGAAACAAACATGATCCAGCTCGGCGCCCGCTCCATCGGCGAGCTAGCCCCGACCGCCGATTGAAACCGGCCTAAGGCGTTAGCTGGAGGCCGAAGCTGCCGGTTCTGTCCTGAAAGCGGAGGCCCGGAACGAGCGCCCGCCTCAGGTTCTCCGCGTCATTGCGCGCGCGGCTTCTCCGAGGATGACAACCCCGGCGGCCCCGATGAACCCAGCGGCCCACATGTTGAGGCGGCGGAGGGAGGTGGAGCGCCCAAGGACCGCACGTGCACGGTCCGCCAGGATCGCATAGGGGATCAGGGTCGCGCCGAGCACCGCGACCGTCACGAGGCAGAGGACAGCCCATTGGCTGACGCCAATCGTCTTCAGGTCAACAACCGTTGGCACCAACGCCAGGTAGAAGATGATCGTCTTGGGATTGCTCATGGTGATCGTGTATCCGGCAACCGTCGCGGCCAGCCCGGACGTGCCGTCGGATTTGGTGATGGTCGTAGCCGCCGCGTCGCTCGTCCATATCCGGTAGGCGAGGTAGACGAGATACGCCCCTCCGGCGATCTTGAGCAGGATGAACGCCCCGGCGAAGGTTTGCGCGACAACGGCGAGCCCCGCCACGGCAAAGGTCAGATAGGTCAGATCGCCGAGCGCGAGCCCGATCAGAAAGAAGACCGACGCGCGCATCCCTCCGGCGAGGGATTGCCCGACGAGGGCCGCGACTCCGGGTCCGGGGATAATCGCCGCGATGGCCAGGGCGGCGGCGTAGGCGAGCAAGGGGGCAGTAAATTCCATTGGGAGTATCCTGGGGCAACATCGCCCGCACGGCTGACGCGCAGGCCCGGCACAGCGAACAGCCGGGCGGCATCCACCGCCCGGTCAGAGTCTCTAAGTTTCCGTCGAAACGGGCAGAACGACGTGAGGGCTGCCCTCAGCGGCGCCAGAGATACGTCGCGATCGCTCCCCCCACGAGCGCGGCCGAGAGCACCAGCATGGCCGTTTCGGAGCCGTGCGGGTGCAGGTGCGCGCCCTCATGAGCGGCGGCCGGAAGGGCGGCAAGCAGGGCGGGAACGGCAAAAGCAAGTTTCTTCATTGGTCGATCTCCTTTTTTCGCAACGAGAGGAAGTCGCGGATGTCCAGCACGGACTTCTCGTCCATCGAGACATAGACCAGCGACATGTTTGTGCGCTCCCGGACCATTTCGCCCGGGAACGGCAGGTAACTGAGTTCGCGCGAGCCAAAGCTCGGGCTGGCGGTGCCGACCTGCCAGTCGGTCTTCAGCTCCACGTCCACCAGCTTCAGCGCCTTCGCCCCGCCCTTGCCGGGCCGCTCGAAGGGCACGCCGGCCAGCCGCAGGTAGCTCGCCTTGTCGGCGGCCTGCACGAAGCCGTCGATGAACTGCGCCGTCAGCACCTGAAGGTCGGCGGCTGCGTCGGCGTCGTGGAGGTGGCTGTGCAGGTGGTCGGCGTCGGCATGGTTGTGCCCCATGCCGTGCGCGTGATGATGGTGCCCGTGGGCGTGATCATGTGGCATTGGACCACCTCTTGCCTTCGAACTCTCCGTGCGGGATCGTCACCGGCTTGTCAATGTGGGCACGGTGCTTGCCGAGGGTGCCGTTTGCCACCATCGCCCCCAGCACGTCGACGATCACGCGGGTGCCCATGAGCGCGGTGATCTCCGACGTGTCATAGGGCGGCGCGACCTCGACCAGTTCCATGCCGCATATACCCTCCGCAGCGACCTTGGAGGCCAACGCCAGCGCCTCCCGCGGCAGGAAGCCACCGGGCTCGGGCCAGCCGGTGCCGGGAACGAAGCCGCAGTCGATGCTGTCGATGTCGAAGGACATGTAGACCATATCCACGCCGTCCCACGCCATCTCCAGCGCCATTTCGGCGGTCTTGTCGACGCCCATCCGCTCCATATCCGACATGGTGATGATGTTGGTCTCGCGCTCCCGCGCCACCTTCACCGCCTCCCGCGGGACCTGCCAGCCGCCGATGCCCACCTGCACCAGGTTCTTCGCCGGCACGTTGGGCATGTTGGTGGCGTGGAACCACGGCGTGGTGTGCATGCGCTCGTCGAGGTCCTTCTCCTGGATGTCGGCGTGGCGGTCGAAGTGGACGATGCCGATCTTCTTCGACGTGCATTCGGCGATCCCGCGCACGCAGGGGAAGCCAATGGAGTGATCGCCGCCGATCATGATCGGGAGCGACCCGCTGGAGAATACGTGCGAGACCGCGCGGCTGATCTGGTCGAAGCTCTTTTCCAGGTTGGCAGGGATCGTGAACACGTCGCCCGCGTCGCAGAGCGTCATCTGCTCCCGCAGGTCCACCCCGATCTCGTAGTTGTAGGGCGTGTAGAGCGCGGAGATCTTGCGCACCCCCTGCGGCCCGAACCGCGTGCCCGCGCGATAGGTGGTGCCGCCGTCGAACGGGATGCCCAGCACCGTGGCGTCGTAGTGCTGCACCTCCAGCACGTCCTCCGCATAGGGCGCCTTGAGGAAGGTGTTGATCCCGGCGTAGTGCGGCAGCTCCCCGCGCGCAAAGGTGGGGATGGACTTGTCCTCGATGGACTCCGCCCCCGTCAGCCCCATGCGCAGCGCCCAGCGGCGCTCCTCGTCCCAGCGGCTGCCGGGCAGGTCGGCCTCCTTCTGCATCGCCTTCCAGCCCTGAAGCTGGCTGAGGTCGGGATGGTGGGCGCGTCTCTGCCGCGCCGTATGCGCCGCGCGGGCGTCCGACGGGTGATGCGACCGTGTACGCTCAGGCCGATACCGGAACATGCGTCTTCTCCTTGATAGTCTGAAAGGGGATGCCCTCGTCCCGGGCATCGAAATCATAGGTGATGGTGGCGCCGTAGGCGCCGGGGTCGTGCGGGTCCCACCGGGGCTTGTCGAAGACCAGCACCCGGTCCCCAAGCTTGAAGCCCTCCGTCAGGTCATGGGTGACCATGAACACGGTCATCTTCGTGCGCGCCCGCAGTTCGGTGAGGAAATCGTGCATCGCCAGCCGCGTGCCGGGGTCCAGCGCGCCGAACGGCTCGTCCAGAAGCAGGATGCGCGGCTGGGCGGTGAGCGCCTGCCCAATGGCGAGGCGCTGCTGCATCCCGCCCGAGAGCGTGGCGGGGTAATTGTCCGCCACGTGGCTGAGGCCGATCCGGGCGAGAGTCTCGTCCGCCCGCTCCCGCGCCCCGCGCAGCCGTTTCCCGAAGAACCAGCCGGAGCGGGTGCCGAAGCTCTCCGCGGCGACGATGTTGTCGCGCACGGTCATGTGCGGAAAGACCGAGTAGCGCTGGAACACGACGCCGCGCTCCTGGTTCGGCTCCATGGCCCGGTGCCCCTGCTCGATCCGGATCGCTCCGCGCGACGGCAATTCGTCGGCCAGCAGCAGCCGCAGGAAGGTGGACTTGCCGCAGCCCGAGGCCCCGACGATGGAGATGAACTCCCCCTCCTCCACGTCGACATTCACCCGCTCCAGGATCGGGCGGCCGTCATAGCTCTTCCAGACGTCGCGAACGGTGACGAAGCTCATGGGCGTCCTCCGGAATTGGCGGTCGGGCAGTGAAATATCATGCTCGGTGGGGCACCCACGCCCGGGACCGGAACCTGATGTGCCATCGCAGAGCGGAGTGCCGCGACCGACCCTGGGAGGGCGCTGGACCACGCTTGTGGCAGGCGCTTTATTCCAATGCCCCGGACGAGGGCTGTTCGGCATGCGACATCGCCAGTGCGCCCTCCCGAGGGGAGGGTCGGGCGCGGCCCGGATTGGTCACCCGGGCCAGACATCCGGCCAGCGCGCTCTGAAACCCCGCCCCCCGTCACAGCCCCGCCCCCATCCACGGAAACGCCTTGCCGGACAGCCGTTTCAGCGCCCAGTCGATGACGAAGGCCAGAAAGGTGATCCAGAGCACGTAGGTCAGGATCACGTCCATCGCGAGGTAGCGCCGCACCAGGAAGATCCGGTAGCCGAGCCCCACGTCCGCCGCCACCGCCTCCGCCGCGATGAGGAACAGCCAGGCCGAGCCCAGCGCCAGCCGGATGGCCGAGATGAGCCGGGGCAGGATTTGCGGCAACACGACGCGGAGCGCGATCACCAGCGTCGAGGCCCCCAGCGTCTGCGCCTTCACGATCTCCTCGTGCGGGATGTCGAGCACCCGCTGCGACAGGTCCCGCGTCAGGAACGGCGTGATGCCGATCACGATGAGCACCACCTTGGAGACCTCCCCCAGCCCGAAGACGATGAAGAGGATCGGCAGCAGCGCCAGCGGCGGCACCATGGAAATCACCGCGACGAAGCCCGAGAGCAAGCGCCGGGCATAGGGCAAAAGGCCGATCAGCACCCCGAGCGACAGCGAAATCGCCGCCGCGATCCCCACCCCGAGCGCCAGCCGACGCAGGCTGGCGCCGGTGTCGGCCCAGAGCAGGATCCTGCCGGACCGCTTGTCGGGCTCGGTGAAGAGCCGCACGGCCGTGTCCCAGATGGTCGACGGGGCGGGCAGCAGCTTGTCCTGCGGGTTGGCGGCCAGCCGCAGGTCCGAACCGATCATGTAAGCGATCACGATCAGCACGAATGGCAGGGCCGCAAGCAGCACGGCCACCGGCCGCGACGGGCGTCGGTTGATGAGGCGCATCTCGGCTCCTTTCGAGCCGCCCGGCAGCGAGGCCGGGCAGTCGGGGTCAGAGGCTGCCGTCCGCGGCCATCTTCATGTAGGTGGTGTCGTAGCGGAACTGCACGTTGGCCTCGTCGCCGCTGGTCGAACCGTCCGGATAGGCGACGCCGACGAAATCGGCACTCGGCGCGTTGACGCCCAGAATGCCCTTGTCGAACAGGAACTCCGCAACATTGGTCATCGTGGCGGGCAGGTCCGCGCTCTCCGCCTGCGCCACGGCCTCGGCGGGGTCATAGAACATCGCGGTCTTGTCGAGCTGCGCCTTGTAGCCTTCCAGGTCGGTCCCCGCCGCCGAGGCCATGGCGCCCAGCGCCTCCGCGTCGCCCGCCGCCATCAGGCCCATGACCTCGTACCACGCGCCCACCATCGCCTTGCCGAAGTCGGGATTGTCGGCCAGCGTCTGGGTGTTGACGACCATCAGGTCCAGGATCTCGCCGGGGATCTTCGAGCTGTCGAATACGCTCGTCGCATCCGGGTTGGACGACAGGATCTCCGACACCAGTGGGTTCCAGGTGACCACCGCCTCGACCTCTGGCGCTGCGAAGGCCGCGATCATGTCCGCGTCGGAGGTGTTGACCACGCCGCCCAGATCCGCCTCGGCCAGGCCCACGCTGTCGAGCGCCCGCGCCAGCAGGTAGTGGGAGACCGACAGTTCCACCAGGTTCACCGGCTTGCCCGCCAGATCCTCGACCGTGCCCTCGCCCTTCAGGATCACCGCGTCGTTGCCGTTGGAATAGTCGCCGATGATCAGTGCGGTGGTATCCACCCCGCCGCCAGAGGGGATCGACAGCGTGTCCATGTTGGTCGCCGACACGCCGTCGAACTCACCCGCCGTGTACTGGTTGATCGACTCGACGTAGTCGTTGATCTGCACGATCTCGACCGTGATGCCGTATTTCTCGGCCCATTTGTCCATGATGCCGGAGTCCGACAGGTACCCCCACGGCATCCAGCCGGCATAGATCGACCAGGCGACCTTGAAATCGGTTTTCTCCTCGGCGGCTGCCGGGCCCAGCGTGGCGGCGATCAGGCCCAGCGACAGGGCCGTGGCGGACAGAAGCTTCGGTCTGGTCATTGTCTTCCCCGTTGTGGCGTTCCGCAAATCTGGTTGAGGTCAGCCCGCTGGCGGAACAAGAGATGAAGGCGCGGGCGTGACCTGCGCAGTAATCTCCCGGGATTTTGGCCCGCCGTGTGCCCCTGCGGAATTTGCCCCAGGGGTGGCACTTCTCGGACCTGGCCTGCCGGATCGCCCGGCAGCGGAACCCTAAGCACCCTGCCCCTTGACTGGAGACAAAGGCCGCCGCCCGCGTCAACGGCAAACGGGTCCGTGACGCACCGTAAACGTCAACTGCCCGCAATCCAGACGGCATCGCCCAACATGCGGGCAGGAAATCAACGCCCTCGCAGACAGACGGGTGCTCAGACGTGGGACTTCACCTCGCGGATCGCGGACCCGGCGGCCCGGTTGAGCCGGTCCTTCAGGGCATAGCGGCGGTCGTTCTGGCGATAGATGCTCTGGGCCAGCGCGACGAAGCGCTCGCCGAAGTCCTCGCCGGCCTCGCACGCCCGGATACGCTCCTCGGCCTCCCAGAGCGTCTCGTTCACCGCGCGAAGCTCGCGCTTGATCTCGTCGAAACCGTCAGGACGCGGAAGGCCATCCAGCACCTCCCGCAGCAGGGACAACTCGGCAAGCGCCAGTGCGCTCTTTTGCGGGTCCCCGATCTGGTCGCACTTGATCTCCAGGATGGTGATCTTGTCCACCAGTTCACCGAAGGAAACGGGAATACTGACGCGCACGGGACCTCCCTGTCGTGCTTCACATGTCGGCAGCCGCCGCGACCGCGTCCGTCCGCCATCCAGGCCATATCCCTGCCACCGCATCCGGCACGACGCAAGGTCGGGGGCCGCCCCTCTGCCCCGTGCGTCCGCACGGGCGGCCTGTGCGGTCCCACTGCCGCTCGGCCTCAACGTGCGCGACGGCGGTGATGGCGTTTGTCGGGAGGGAGACATCGTCGAAAGGCGACCACCCGCGCGTAAGGAATGCCCGCAGATACATCAACCCTTCTGACCTATGCGATTTCGGAATGCTGGCATTTCATTCCTCAAAGTTGTCGCTCCCCGGGGAATGACCCATGTTGGGGGCACGGGAGGTTAGCGCTAACGCGCAACACTTTGAAGAATGAGGTTACGATCATGGCTATGAACGACGTTGCACTCGGCACTCTCCCCGGCGTCTCCCCCCTGCGCACCCTTCGCGCGAATTTTGCCGACTGGCGCCGCCGTCGCGCAATCTTCTGGCAGACCTATCGCGAGCTGGACTCGATGAGCGACCGCGAACTTGCCGACCTGAGAATGTGCCGCGCGGACTTCTATTACCTTGCCAAGTGCAAGGCCGAAGCCGCCGTCTGATCGCCCAGGGCGATCCGGCCCACCCCGGCAGAGACGGCGCAACCTGCGCCCCTGCCCCAAGGTTTCCAACAGAAGCCCGGCCAACCGCCGGGCTTCTGTCATTTCGGAAGGAGAGAAACGCACCGGACTTGCCCGGAATTGCCTGCGCGCGGGATCAAAGCGGCCAGATGAACGGAATGAGCAACGACGCAACGATCCCGATGGACAGGTTCAGCGGAATCCCGACCCGCAGGAAATCCGAGAACCGATACCCGCCCGGTCCGTAGACCATCATGTTCGTCTGATACCCGATGGGCGTTGCGAAACTCGCCGAGGCGGAGATCATGACCGCCACCACAAACGGGCGCGGGTCGTACCCCAGCGCATGCGCCAGGCCGATGGCGATCGGCGTCATCACAACCGCCACGGCGTTGTTCGACACCATCTCCGTCAACACCGACGTCAGCAGGTAGATCGCCCAGACGACGAGGACCGGCGGCAGCACCATCAGCCAGGGCGACACCGAATTCACGATCAGCTTGACCGCCCCGGAGGACTCCAGCGCCGCGCCCACCGCCAGCATGGAAAAGATCAGGGCGAGCAGCCGACCCTCGACGAACGAAAACGCCTCGTCGGCGTCGATACACCGCGTCATGAGCACCACCGCCACGGCGAGGAACGCCAGCAGCAGGATCGGCGCCACCCCGAAGGCCGCCAGCACCACGATGCCGAACAGTGCCCCGATGGCCACCGGCGCCCGGTCCCGGCGGAAGGCCCGCGCGGAAGGGCGGGCAATGTCCACCAGCCCCATGTCGGCCGCCAGCCGCCGAATATCCTCCGGCGCCCCTTCCAGCAGAAGCGTGTCGCCCACCCGCACCACGAGGTCGTCAAGCTGCCGCCCGATGTTCTGGTTCCGCCGGTGCACCGCCAGTGGATAGACCCCGTAGCGCCGCCGCAGGCGCAACTGCCCCAACGTCCGGCCCACCATTCGCGCGCCGGGGGAGATCAGCACCTCCACCGTTTCCGTCCGGATCGAACTCAGCTTGTCCACCGTGCGCAGGTTCTTGTTCTCCTGCAGGCTCAGCAGCTCGCTCATCTGCGTGCGCAGCACCACGCGGTCGCCGGGCTCCAGCACCACGCTCGTCAGGTCGCGCCGGAGCGAGGCATCCCCCCGCAGCACGTCGATCACCCGCACCCCTTCGCGCTTGAACAGGTCCACATCGACCGCCCTCTGGCCGATCAACCGGCTGTCCTCCGGCACGGCCAGCTCGGTGAAGAACCGCATCTTCGCCTTGTCCGACAGAAGGTCCGCCATGCTGTCCCGCGCCGGCAGCAGCCGCGGCGCGATGTAGCGCAGGTAGATCATCCCCCATATCACTACGACGATGGCGAGCGGCGTCACCTCGACGATGCCGAACGGCTCCATCCCGTTGGCCCGCGCAACGCCGTCCACCAGCAGGTTGGTCGAGGTGCCGATCAGCGTCAGCGTCCCCCCCATGATCGCGGCGTAAGAAAGCGGGATCAGCATCTTGGAGGCCGGCTGGCCGATGGTCCGGGCGATCTGCACCACCACCGGAATCATCACCACCACCACCGGCGTATTCGAAACGATGGCGGAGGCCAGAACGACGAACCCGATCAGCGTGCCCACCGACAGCCGCGGCTTGATCTCCGCCTGCCTCTGCGCGATCTGGGTAAACCAGTCCAGCGCGCCCGTCCGCACCAGCGCCCCCATGATCAGGAACATCATCGCGATCGTCCAGGGGGCCGGGTTGGACAGCACATCCAGCGCGGTGCTGTAGGGCAAGATGCCCGTCACAAGCATCACCGCCGCCCCCATGATCGCCACGACTTCCGCCGGGAACACCTCACGCGCGAACAGCGCGAACATCACCAGGACGACAAGCAACGCCAGATACGGCTGCGCCGTGGCCCCGAGCGTGAAAAGATCCATGGAATGCCCTGCGTTTGCCTCGCGGCACCTTATCGCGCAGCACCGGCGGTGCAAGATGTCATTCGGATCGCCGCCTGCCCGGGCGGCGTTTGCCCGGCAAACGAGCGATGCGGCCCGGCCCTGCTCCCCGCGCGGCGGCAAGATGGCACAGACCGGGACATTCCGCACGATCCGCCCTTGCCCCTCCCCCCGCGTGCGGGTTCATTTGACGCGCCGTGCAGGTTTCGGCACCACGCGACAGGGAGGGGGCAAATGGCGAACCACAAAACGGTGAAAGACTACATCCGCACCATTGCGGATTTCCCCCACGAAGGGATCATGTTCCGCGACGTGACGACGCTCTTCGCCGATCCCCGCGGTCTGCGCATCGCCGTCGACCAGCTCCTGCACCCCTACACCGGCACGCCCATAGATTGCGTCGTGGGGCTGGAGGCGCGCGGCTTCATTCTCGGCGGCGCGGTGGCGCATCAGCTCTCCGTCGGTTTCGTGCCCATCCGCAAGAAGGGCAAACTGCCCGGCCCGGTGATCTCGGAGGCCTACACGCTCGAATACGGCGAGGCCGTGGTGGAGATCCACGACGACGCCATCGCCAAGGGCGCCCGCGTCCTCATCGTCGACGACCTGCTCGCCACCGGAGGCACCGCCGAAGCCGGCATCAAACTCGTCCAACGCCTCGGCGGCGAAGTCGTCGGCTGCGCCTTCGTCATCGACCTGCCCGACCTCGGCGGCCGCAAACGGCTGGAAGCGATGGGAATGGACGTCCACACCCTCTGCGAATTCGAAGGGGACTGACGGGGGCACCTCAGCATCCCGGGATTTCGCGGCGACAGAGAGCCGACATTTCGGGTCCGAACGGCTCTGACAAGGCAGGGGCGGCCCCGGCCCGCCCTCCCGCTGACCCGATGCGCTCACGGCGGTCGCCTTGCGAGACCCCATGTTTCCCCACTATGGACACGGTTTCGCCGCCCCGCGTTAACACTTTGAAGCAACAATATATTTTTCCGCAACATCGTCAGATTTCTGACGCAGGACATGCATGTTGCGATCATGATCGACCCGTAGCCGGAGTCCCGAGGCGGGTTCGGAGTGGAAAAGGTTCCATGGCCGAGAACCACGCCGAACAATGTCGTTCAGCAGCCCACAGTTCGGGAGAAGCAAGGTGTCAAACCCCTACATCAAGTCCGGTTCGGAATTTCTCGTCAACAGCGAAACATATTACTATCAGTGGGAACCAACCGTCGCCGGTCTGGACGGCGGCAACTACGTGATCGCATGGACGACAGGGGATTCCAGCCAGGATGGGTCCAAAAGTGCGATCAAGGCGCAGATCTTTGGCGCGGACGGCGCGACCATCGGAAGCGAATTCCTCGTCAACAGCGAAGCGATGGATGGCCAATACTCGCCCGCAACCACTGGCCTTGCCGGTGGCGGCTTCGTCGTCACATGGCAGTCGGAAGTCAGGTTCCAGGATCAAGCCTTTATGGCGATCAAAGCGCAGATCTTTGACGCTGAAGGTGTCAAGCAGGGCACCGAGTTCCTCGTTAACAACGAAGCTGAATACAACCAAACGCGGCCCAAGGTCACCGGCCTCGACGACGGACGATTCGTCGTCACATGGGAGGCGCCGGATCCGATCAATGACGGCTCCGGTCACGCGATCAAGGCACAGATCTTTGATGCAGACGGAACCAAGTCGGGCAGCGAGTTTCTCGTCAATACTCAGGTCACGAATGACCAGATGTCTCCCTCGATCACCGCGCTTGCCAGTGGTGGCTTTGTGGCGACCTGGCAAACAGGCAACTTTACCCAGAATGGCTCCGAAAACGCCCCAGAGCCCGAAGACGCCATAAAGGCACAAATGTTCGATTCCGAGGGAACGAAGCAGGGTGGAGAGTTCCAGGTCAACACCGAGACGGCGGAGATGCAGATGGACGCCACGACCACCGGTCTTGCGAACGGGGGTTTTGTGGTCACTTGGTGCACAGGGGACCCCAGCCAAGACGGCTCGGGAACGGCGGTGAAGGCGCAAGTTTTCGACGCCGACGGCTCCAAAACAGGTGGCGAAATCCTCGTCAATACAGAAGCGGAGGGGAGCCAGATGCGCCCCACAATCACCAGCCTTGCCGACGGCGGCTTCGTGATCACGTGGGACACAAGCGACGCCGCCCAAGATGGCTCCGCCTATGCGATCAAGGCACAGGTCTTCGATGCCGACGGCACCAAGCTGGGCAGCGAATTTCTCGTCAACACCGAGGCTGCGAGTTCTCAAGTTACTCCGACTGTGGCCTCTCTCCCGGATGGGGGCTTCGCGATTGCGTGGCAGACATACGACGCCGCCCAGGATGGTTCCGGCGATGCCATCAAGGCTCAGGTCTTCACCGTGAACACCAACAGTACAACCGACGACGACAGTCCGACCGGCACCATGGAAGACGACATCCTGACTGGCACCAAGGGTGACGACACGATCCGCGCCTTGGCCGGAAATGACCTCGTGAGTGGCCTGCGCGGCGACGATCTCCTGAATGGCGGCGCGGGCAACGATATCCTCGACGGCGGAGCGGGCAACGACCGGCTTCAAGGTGGCGGCGGCGATGACGTCCTCATTGGGCGCAGCGGCAACGATGTGCTCACGGGCGGCGCAGGCGCCGATACGTTCCGCTTTACCAACAGCTCCGAAGGTGCCGACACGATCACGGACTTTACCCAAGGCAAAGACGTGATCGACCTGCTTCAGGCCGGCGTTACCGGGCTCGACGCGATGGACATCGACACGCAGACTTCCCCCGGTGACACCGTCCTTACCTTCGGGACGACCCAGATCACCCTGGAGGGCATCTCCGGAGGCCTCAAGGACGCCGATTTCGTCTTCCTCGCTTCAGGCACCGGAAGCGACGACGTGCTCTATGGCAACCGTCACGGGAACACGCTTGCCGGACATGCCGGGAATGACCAGATCTTCGGTCGGCGCGGGGCGGATCACCTCGACGGCGGAGCCGGCAGGGATCGCCTCGTCGGCGGCAAAGGAAACGATGTCCTGCTCGGCGGCAAGGACAAAGACGTTCTCTTGGGCGGACAAGGCGACGACGTCCTCAAGGGCGGAGGTGGCCGTGACGTGCTGGTTGGAGCCAATGGCAGCGACATTCTGACCGGCGGTTTCGGCGCGGATGTGTTCAAGATGAAGGGCCACGTCGGGGATGATGTCATCACCGATTTTGAGGTGGGGATCGACACACTGAACCTTCAGCGAATGGGTGTCGTCGATTTCGACGTCGACGTGACGCAGAGCGACGTAAAGGGTGACAGGCTGTTGAGCTGGGGCGATGACGATCACGCCCATCAGATCCTGCTGGAAGGGCTCGCGGGCGTCGAGATCACCACGGACGACGTCCTGTTCTGACGGCCCTGCCCACTCACACGCGCGACGCGTACGAGTGATACCGTTGCGGGGTGGCGCGGACCAGGCACACTGTGCCTGCCGCGCCACCCACCAACCGACGGCGATCAAAAGCCGATATTTGAAGCAATTGCCGTGTAGTTTCCGAATACCGGATCAGGCGCCCCTCGTCAGTCCGCCGGCGGTCTGCATCTTCCGGCATTTAGCATCGGAACCTGGGATCAGGCCCTACGGCCCGCGCCCTGCAAGCAAGCGATCCCGCCAGTCACGCTCGCTGCATCCGCCCTGAATCACGCGGGCCGGGCCACCTGCATGCCGCCATGGAGCATTTCGCTCGGCAGGCTGAAGATGAAATACGGATTGAGCGATGGCAGTGCGCTCACGGCGTCGAGGCGCGCTCGCTGATCGTCCGTCATCTCCAGCGACAGTGCGGCGAGATTGCCCTTCAGTTGCTCCGGTCGGCTCGCTCCGAGAAGAAGCGAAGTCATCCCGGGCTGGCGCAGCACCCAAGCCAAAGCAACCTGCACCATCGGCACCTCAAGCTCGGCGGCGACATCCCGGACGGTATCCACGATGTCGAAGTTCCGCTCGGTGAACAGCATTCCGCCGTAGGGATTTGACCCGTTCAAACGGTCGCGCGGCTGATCTTCGGCGGTGTCCGCGGCATTGGGCACCGTGGCACCTTCCGATGCGGCGGCGAGCTTCTCGCGGCCGTATTTCCCGGTCAGCAGCCCTCCGCCCAACGGGCTCCACGGCATCATGCCAAGGCCGAATTCGCGGGCCATGGGCATCAGGTCCAACTCGACCCCACGGTCCACCAGCGACCAGGCATATTGCAGGCCGACGGGCCCCGGCAGACCGTGCGATGCGGCCAGTGTCGCAATCTTGGCCACATACCAGGAAGGCGCGTTCGAGAAGCCGAAATAGAGGATCTCGCCCCGCGCGACGGCATCGGCGAGCGTCCGAAGCACCTCTTCGGCGGGCGTCAGTTGGTCCCACACATGGACCCAGAAGAGGTCGATGCGGTCCACGCCCAGCCGTTTGAGGGACCCTTCTATGCCGAGACGGATGTTGTAGGCCCCATTGCCCGCATGCATCGGCGTCCCCTCGGACCGCGAAAAGCCCGCCTTGGTCGATATGACCAGCCGGTCGCGCAGGCCGCTGTCCTTCAGGAAACGGCCCAGCATTCTTTCGCTTTCTCCACCGCTGTAGACATCGGCGGTGTCGATCAGGTTGCCGCCGGCTTCTACATAGGCGTCGAAGATGGCGCGGGCGGTCTGCTCGTCCGTGCCCCAGCGGCCTGCGCCGAAGGTCATCGTACCAAGCGCCAGCGGACTGACGATGAGGCCGGAACGGCCGAAGGGACGGTAGTCGGTCATCTGCATGGTGGTCTCCTTTGTCCCGGCAAAGATAGGAGGCTGTACCGTCGCGGATTAGCTGCTACGTGTGCCATGACCCTGTGAGGAAAATTCATCAATGGCGCGAATGCCGCTCAATGATCTGGCCGCCTTCGCCGCGGTGGCGCGCACGCGCAGCTTCACTGCCGCGGCAGCGGAGCTGCGCGTATCTCCCTCCGCCCTCAGCCATGCGATGCGGGGCCTGGAGGAACGTCTCGGCGTCCGTCTTCTGGCGCGCTCGACCCGTTCCGTGGCCCCGACGGAGGCGGGCATGTCCCTCCTGGATCGCCTCGGCCCGGCGCTCGCAGAGATCGACACCGGCCTGGCGGAGCTTGCCGCCTTTCGTGACGAGCCCGAGGGCATCGTCCGGATCACCACCTTTCACTGGATCGCGCAGACCTTTCTGGCCCGGCGATTGCCTGCGTTTCTGGCGGCACATCCCGGCATCACCGTGCAGGTCACGGTGGACGACAAGTTGCAAGACATCGTCGCGAATGGCTTCGACGCGGGGCTGCGCTTTGGCGAGGATGTCGAAAAGGACATGATCGCCGTACGCGTCGGCCCGCCGCTGCGCCACCTCGTCGTAGCCACGCCGGACTATTGGGCGCGTCATGGCCGGCCAACCCAGCCACGCGACCTGCGCGAGCACCCTTGCGTTGCCTACCACCAGCTAAGCAGCGGCGGCATCGCGCCCTGGGACTTCGAGAAGGATGGACGCGAGTTGCGGCAAAGGGTGGAGGGGCCGCTTATCTGCAATTCCTCGGATCTTGCGCTGGCGCTGGTTCGGCAAGGTGGCTGCGTCAGTCTCCACATGGAGGAAGACGTGGCCGCGGACCTTCGCACTGGCCGTCTGGAGGCAGTGCTGGAGGATTGGACGCCGCCCTTCGACGGCGTTCATCTCTACCACCCCAGCCGCCGACAAAGCCCGCCCGCACTGCGCGCATTGATTGATTTCCTGAAAGAGTAGCGACTCAGGCCCGCTGCGGAATCTGCGCGGATCACAGCACGCAATCGAATAGGTTGAAGTCCGCATTGTCCGCAAAAATTGCGTCCGCTCCGGCCTCGGCTTCGCAACTGCGGCGAATGCTCAATCTTGCGAGCCTGCGCCGCAGCGGGTGAGGGTAAGCCGGACGTCGGTTCAGGGCCGTCAGTGAAGACAGCCCTATGCATCGGATTTCAATGGCTTCCGCGATGGCGGGTGCATCTTCGAGTTCGACTCCCAAGTATCTGACGGTGCTGTCGATCTTGGTATGCCCCCAGACGTGCTTGGGTTTCAGTGGGCGCTTCTGTCCCACGATCCGCCCCCTATTCCAAGCGGAACGACGCGCGCGAATGGCGAGTAAGTTGGGTGTTTGCATGACTGATCCTCCGATCCGCCACGCCCCCCCACGACGACAACCCGACGTTGACTAGGCTAGTATATCCCAGGATGCGGCACCGCATCTGAGGTCTGAAATGAGCCCCTTGGCAGGCATTTTCTCATGTCACAACAATTGGGGCAGACACGGGAACCTGAGGGGCAGGCAAACCGAATGCTGGGAATTTCACATTTGGACCATCTTGTTCTGACAGTCGCCGACTTGGACAAGACCTGCGAGTTTTATGAAAAGGTTCTTGGCTTCGAGATCATCACCTTCGGTCAAGGAAGGAGGGCGATGGCGTTTGGCAAACAGAAGTTCAACCTGCACCAGGCAGGTCAAGAGTTTGAACCAAAGGCACTACGCCCCACACCAGGGTCGATGGATCTGTGTCTGATAACGTCGCTCGCCCTGGATGTGGTTCTGGCAGGGCTCAAGGATGCAGCCGTGCCGATAGAGGCTGGGCCGATACCACGCAGAGGTGCCCAAGGGCCCATACTGTCGGTCTATATACGCGACCCCGACCGTAATCTGATCGAGATTTCTACTTACGACGCGTGACAGCTTCGTCCGCACTGCCGTCACGCGCTTCTCGAAAATGCTGTGCGATGGATCAATGTATGGTCCGGTGAAGCTGCGGTGCGGTTTCAGACGAAAGCGTTAAAGTCCGGTCTGGGCCGTCAGCGCCTGCAGGCATTGCGCGCCAGGGCGAGGGGCCTGCCGCACTGCCGCAGGTCTGCTTCGAGCCCATACTATTGGGCGCTGCTCTGTGCGCCAATGTCAACTCTTCGGCGTGCGGCCAAGAACGGGACAAAATCAATGGCGGGTTTGCCATGAGTGTGCGGCGCCTTCTTAGAAAAGCGCTTCGCATTCCTCGTTTAGCGTGGCCGTTCCTGTGAAAAAGGCGAATGCGCGTTCCGGGGTGAGGTCGAATTTGAAAATTCTCTCCAACGCGCCAAAACTGGCGATCGCCTGATCCGGAGCCCCGGGAATATCGGCCTTCAAGGCACCCCCTTCGACAGGGGTTTCAGCCTCTCCCAACCCCTCCACCAGGAAGAAATGCTCCGAATGCGGGCCACCGACCCGAAAGCGCGGCGGCCCGGCCAGCTCTGGCGGCACCGGGACGTCAGTCAGCTTGATGGCCTCACCCGCCCGGATCATGATGGGCAGGTTGACAAAGACCGACGTCAGAAGAGGCCGCGAGAGGATTGCTGAAACGTCCTCGGGCACTTCCTCCGCGACCCCGCGGAAGAGGCGCATCAACTGTCCCAGCCGTGGCCCGATGCCGCCGGTCTCCTCGTGGGTGCATAGGCCAAATGCTAAATGCGTCCCGAAGTGAAAGACATATACCCCACCGACCAGCGATTTGCGCGCCATCTCGTCACCTCTCCGGTTTCCGCCGCCCCGGAACAGGTAGACATATGTCGGGACAGATCGGCTAGACAATATCCAGACCGAACGCCCGGAAGGGACTGCTACATGCGACGAACTTTGAGCCAAGTAGGCTATGTGGCGAGCGCGTGAGGTGACGATCAAAATCGCGCTCCAACCAATGAGAATATTAGAACGTAACCGTTATCGTGATCGACGCCGGCCAGCGTGTTTCACTGCGACATATCCGAAAACGGAGCATGGCAAACCTGCAGTGAAGAGTATTGCTGCCCGCCATGCAGGCCTTGGCCAATCAGATTTCGCTGCGCGATGGCGCGAACGGCCGGTTCGGGGAAGCTGCGCCGCAGCAGGGCCGAATCTGGCGAATGACGGCAATGGGCCGTCAGCGGCGGCCGCCACTTCCTGATAGCAGCCCAAGTCGCTGCGCCGCCGCAGGTCGGCTTCGAGCCCAAACTACCGAATGCTGCGGCTTATAGGATTGGCAGCTTTGCTGTACTGAGTTCATCAGAGTCATTCTGGCCACGAACTGCAGTTCTCGTTTTCTTGAACTTGAAGGCCAGACCTACGGACAGCTCAGACGGCTTCATTTTGCGTTTCGCAACGCCTTTCGGATGTAGGTGTTTGCCGATCGGAAATGCGATGGACCTGACGCCTCTGCGAACCGTCCAAGCGTCCACTTGCCGGTCCACGCGTGCGCGCCACTGGTGTAGAGCGATTCATTATCTTGTGATGCAATAAACCGGCGCAACTTGTCACAAGCAGCCTCAAAGCCGGAAAGCAAATCTGCCCACGGCGTCTCGTTACCTTTCTCGTAGAGCGGGGCGTTGTATTCCTTGAGCTGGTTCCATTTGTAGCCCTTGGCGGGGACATGGACCTCGCGGCCCTCAACACCGTCTTCGTACCAACCGTGGAACATGCCCATCCAGTGAGTGCGGTGTGCAATCACACCCTTGATCGTAGTGTCGTCATCGGGGATCGACAAAGAGGCTTTTGCTTCGTCGACGCCATCAAGCGTTTTGCGGAGCTTGGCCAGGTCTTTATCGAAAACGGTGAGTAGATCGATTTTGTTGGTTGCTGCTGGCATGCTGAACACTAAGCGACTGAATAAATTAGATCATTGACGTATATCAAGACGCCAGAGTTGTCTCAAGCGCGATAGCCGACCATGGTAAGACGGCAGCGAAAGCCCGGTTTGTCCGCTCGACAGACCTTGGCCGTCGGAAAATGCTGCGCGACGCGCGAACGACCGCTTCGGTGAAGCTGCGCCGCGGCGTTGTCACGCAGTCCCAAGGTCGGCAATGGGCCGTTCACTACAGCGGTAAATATGCAGCGTCCGCGAAGCCATCTGCACACGCGATGGTGTGCTCTGCGCAGATAGCGGCCTCGGGAAGATATGAGACGGCGGCAGCGCCGTCTGCCAAAACGACCTCGCCGAGAATTCTCGTGGCGCGCGTCGCCCCCATCGCGCCCAACGCCGAACACCTGGCGGCCGGTGCACCTACCCCCGAGGCCATCGCCAACGGCCGGACCTCGTGGCTCACACGGCCCAGCCCCGATCAAGGTCTTGACGAATGATGAACGCGATCCCGTAACTCATTGGAAAGGCTGATCTGACACCCCGTCCCACCCGTGGGACGTCCGGCCCGCCGCTCACCCCTGCCGCAGCACCGCGCCGGGGTTCATGATGCCCGCCGGGTCCAGCGCCGCCTTGATCGCCCGCATCGCCGCCAGCTTGGCCGGGTCGCCGTACCGTTCCAGGTCCCCCACCTTCAGCCGCCCGATCCCATGCTCCGCGCTCACCGACCCGTCGAAGCTCGCCACCAGGTCGTGCACCGCCCGCTTGATCTCGCCGCGCAGATCCTCGTACTCCGCCGCCCGCCGGCCCGGAGCCGGGAACACGTTGTAGTGGAGGTTCCCATCGCCCAAGTGGCCGAAGCAGTTGATCCGGACGTCCCCGAACGCCCCCACGACCTCCGCCCCCTTCACGATGAAGTCCGGCACGGCCGAGATCGGCACCGAAATGTCGTGGGAGGAGATCGCCCCGATCCGCCGGTTCGCCTCCGGAATGCTCTCCCGCACGTGCCAGAACTCCAGCCGCTGCGCCTCGCTCTGCGCCACGACCCCGTCCTCCACGAGCCCCGCCTCCACCGCCTCCGCAAAGAGGCCCTCCAGCTCCGGCTCCGGCGACGGCGTCCCCGACAGCCCGACACCGATCAGCACGAGCCAGTCCGGCGCCTCCCGGAAGGGCTGGCGCACGTCCGGCATCTTTTCCCGCAGGAAGTCCAGCCCCATCCGGTGGATCAGCTCGAAGGCGGAGACAGAGTCCCCGATGCGCCGCAGCGCCATGTTCAGCAGCTCCAGCGCCGCCGCCGGGTTCTTGACTGTCATGAAGGCCGCCCCCTTCACCTCCGGGCGCGGATAGAGCCGCAGGGAGGCCGCCGTGATGACACCCAGCGTCCCCTCCGCCCCGATCAGCAGGTTGCGCAGGTCATAGCCCGTGTTGTCCTTTCTCAGCCGTTTCAGGCCGTGCAGCACCGATCCATCCGGCAGTACCGCCTCGATCCCGAGGCACAGATCCCGCGCGTTCCCGTAGCGCAGAACGTTGACCCCGCCCGCATTGGACGCCAGCAGCCCGCCGATTTGCGCCGACCCCTCCGAGGCCAGCGACAGCGGGAACATCCGTTCCACATCCCGCGCCGCCTGCTGGACGTTGGCCAGGATCATCCCCGCCTCCGCGACCAGAACGTTCTCCGCCGGGTAGGTGCCGCGCAACCGGGTCATCCGTTCCAGGGACAACAGGATCGGCCGCTCCAGCGTCTCGCTCACCTGCCCGCCGACCAACCCGGTTCCGCCGCCGTAAGGCACGACGCCCACCCGGTGCTCCGCCGCAAGCCGAACCGTCTGCGCCACATCTTCGGTGGTGGCCGGGGCTACCAGCAGGGCGTCTTGCGCACGAAACCGGCCGCGCGGTTCCTCCAGGTACCGCGGCTCCAGCGAGCGAAACGCCCGGGCGGGCAAGGCCGCGCGCAACGCGTCTTCGATCTGCGGCGTGACCGGATTGAGCATTCTGGTACCTCCTGCGCCGATCAAGCACGCGGCGCAGGGGGGTGCAAGATGCTGAGCGGGGGTTACTGGCCGTCGTCGTTGAACCCGAGGAAGCGCGGTTGAAGCACAATGACAGTCGGTTCGCTGGGAAGGGTTCGTAAGGAGACTTCGAAAGACCGCTCCTGTCGCCGGTCGATGCGGAAATCCTCCGCCATGCCGTCGAGAAAGATTCCCAGCGAATTCCCCGAGAACCAGTGCATCGGCAGCACGATCGAGGCGCGGAATTGCTGCAGCACCCGGATCATCACCGGCAGCGGCAGGGTCATGCCGCCGTCGATGGGCGCCATCACCACGTCGAGCCGTCCGATGGCCGCGTATTGCTCGGGCGTCGGTTCGTGGTGCAGGTGGCCAAGGTGGCCGATGCACAGCCCCGTCGTCTCGAAGATGAAGATGGAATTTCCGTCGGGCTCCACCCCGCCCCCGAAGCGGCCGCGAATGTCGGTGGTCACGTTGCGGATCAGCATTTCGCCCAGGTCCAGGTGGTGCGCCGCCGGCCCGCCCAGGTCGTCCCACCCCTGCAGCACATGTGGAATGGCGGGATCAGGAGCGCTGGTCCAGTGGGTGCTGTGCGAATGGTTCATGGTCACCACGTCGGGCAGCAAATCGGATGGCCCCAGGAAGCCGTTGTAATCTGTGACCACATCGAGCCCGCCCTCGGTCTGGATGAGGTACATCGAATGATCGACATAGCTCAGCCTGACACTATCCTCCGGCACGGGATCGCGATACCCGGCCCGCCAGATCACCTCCAGCCCCGGCGTCCCCTCCACGAGGGCGATGCAATGGGACGGGCGCCGGTCTTGCTGGGCGCTGGCGGCGGTCGTGAGGACGAAAATGGCGGCTAGGCAGGTCAAAAAGCGCATCGGTGTCTCCTGTGGGCGACATCTCTGGCCGATCCTGCCACGGTTTTCCGAAGGCGTGCCATGAACTCTTTGTCATGTCCCGCGCGCCGAAGGCGCGCTTGGCCCAACGGGCGGGGGCGCATCTTCGATGCGATCCCGGCCGGCGGGAGCGCCCCGGCCTTCGTTCTTTTCAACCGACGAGCGTGCGCCCGCGCCGGTCCGCCCGCAGGTTTGAGTAGAGCACGTGATTGCGCCAGCGCCCCGCGATCTGCAGGTAGCTCTGCGCCACGCCTTCGTACTTGAAGCCGCATTTTTCCAGGCATCCGCGGGAGGCGGCGTTTTCCGGCAGGCAGGCGGCCTCGATGCGGCTCAGGTCCAGCGCGGTGAAGGCATGGTGGGTGAGCGCGACGATGGCCTCCCGCATGTAGCCCTGCCGGGCAAAGGGCTCGCCGATCCAGTAGCCAAACGTGCCCGCCTGAGCCGGCCCGCGGCGAATGTTGTCCAGCGTGATCGCCCCGAGCAGCGCCTCGTCCTCGCTGCGGACCAGGAACAGCGGCAGCGCCGTTCCGGCAGTGAGCGAGCGCTGCGCCCAGTAGACCCGGTTGGTGAAGGCCTTGCGGCTCAGGTGATCGGGCGCCCAGACCGGCTCCCATTTCTGGAGAAAGCCACGCGAATCCCGCCTCAGCGACGTCCAGGCCCGGAAGTCGCCGTGGACCGGCGCCCGCAGGAGCATCCGATCCGTGACGATCCGCACCTTTTTCCGGCCAAGCCGCATCAGGCCGCGAGCCTCTCCTGCAGTTGCTGGAGCGTGGGCGCGCGGTCCGCCGGCCCGTAGAGAGCGAGCGCAGCCGTGCCCTTCCCGGCGAGGGAGGCGGCAAAATCCGCAAGGCCGGCACGGTCCACGGCCTCGATCTGTTCGACGGTCTCCGCGATCGGCGGCACCCTGTCCCAGATCGCCACCAACCGGGCGAGGCGTTCGGCGCGGGCCGACGGGCTCTCCAGGCCCATAAGCAGCCCCGCTTTCATCTGGGCACGGGCCCGGGCCACCTCGGCCTCCGACACATCGTCGGCCACACGCCGCAGTTCATCGATGGTGAGGTCGGCAAGGCGCGAAATGTCGGCGCCCGAGGTGCCGGCATAGACGGTCATCATCCCCGTGTCTGCATAGGCGCCCGCCTGCGCGAAGATGGAGTAGCACAGGCCCCGCTTCTCGCGGATTTCCTGAAACAGCCGCGAAGACATGCCCCCGCCCAGAAGCGTGGCATAGACCTGCGCGGTGTACACATCCGGGTCCGAGTAGCATGGACCCTCGAGAGCGAAGGCAAAATGGACCTGTTCGAGCGCCCGCAACTCCCGCCGCTCCCCGCCATGGAACACGGCGACGTCGTGGGTGCTGAGCTGCGCCCTTGGGAGGTCGCCGAACAGCCGCTCCGCCTGCCGCATGATCTGATCGTGGTCGATCGCACCGGCGGCGGACAGGACCATCTGCCCGGGCCCGTAGTGCTCGCCCACGAAGCCAGACAGGTCGTCGCGGGAAAACCGGCTGACCCGCTCCGTTGGGCCAAGGATCGTCCGCCCGAGCGCCTGATTGGGATAGGATGCCTCCTGCAGCCAGTCGAAGATCACGTCATCGGGCGTGTCCAGCGCCTGGCCGATCTCCTGCAGGATCACGCCGCGCTCCACCTCGATCTCGTTTTGCTCGAAGATCGGGTTGAGAACGATGTCGGCCACCACGTCCAGCGCAAGCGGCACGTCCGCCTTCAGAACGCGGGCGTAATAGGCGGTCGTTTCGCGCGAGGTGTAGGCGTTGATGTAGCCGCCCACATCCTCGATCTCCTCGGCGATCTGCAACGCGCTGCGCCGGGTGGTGCCCTTGAAGGCCATGTGCTCCAGGAAATGGGCGATCCCGTTCTGTTCGACCCGTTCGTGCCGACCGCCCGCGTTCACCCAGAGCCCCACGGCAGCGCTCTCCAGTCCCGGCATCGTTTCGGTGACGATGCGCAGCCCGTTCGACAGTCTGTCCAGTCTCACGCTCAAGCGGCGCGCCCTTTTCGTATCAGGTCCTCGATGGCGGTGAGGTCGTTGGCGACCCGGCTGACCCGCTCCGGACGCTCATACAGGTCCGCCATCCGATTGGGAAGAGGCGGGCGGACGCCGGTGGCGGCCTCCACGGCATCGGGGAACTTCGCCGGGTGGGCGGTGGCCAGCGTGATCATCGGCGCGCCGGCGAGATGCTCCTCGGCGACCTTCACACCGACGGCCGTATGCGGGCAGACGATCTGCCCGGTTTCGGCAAAGACCCGCGCGATGGTGGCCGATGTCTCCTCCTCCGACGCACGGCCGGAGGCGAACGTCTCCCGGAGCACCTCCAGCGCCCCCTGGCTCACCTTGAAGCCCCCCTGCCCCTTCAGTTCGTCCATAAGCTGCGCGACCGCCGCGCCCTCTTGGTCATAGGCATAGAACAGTGCGCGCTCGAAGTTGGAACTGACCTGGATGTCCATCGACGGGCTGATCGACGGCGTCACGCCCGACGTAACGTAGCCGCCAGTGGAGAGCGTCCGGTGCAGGATGTCGTTCTGATTTGTTGCGATCACCAGGTGCTCGATCGGCAGTCCCATGGACCGGGCGATGTAGCCGGCGAAGATGTCGCCGAAATTGCCCGTCGGCACAGTGAAGGACACCGGCCGATGCGGCGCGCCGAGCGCGGTGGCGGCGGTGAAATAGTAGACGACCTGCGCCAGTACCCGCGCCCAGTTGATCGAGTTCACCCCGGCGAGCCCCACGGAATCGCGGAAGCCGAAATCGTTGAACATGTCCTTTACACGAGCTTGGCAGTCGTCGAAATGACCGTCAAGCGCGAGGGCATGCACGTTGGCCTCCGAGGGCGTCGTCATCTGCCGGCGCTGCACTTCGGAGACGCGGCCGTGCGGAAAGAGGATGAACACGTCCACAGCATCCAGCCCGCGGAACGCCTCGATGGCCGCAGAGCCCGTGTCGCCGCTGGTGGCGCCGACGATCGTCACCCGCTCGCCGCGCCGCGTGAGCGCCATCTCGAAAAGCTGGCCGATCAGCTGCATGGCGAAGTCCTTGAAGGCCAGCGTCGGCCCGTGGAACAGCTCCAGCAGGAAATGGTTCGGCCCGAGCTGGGCCAGCGGTGCGCGGGCGACGTGTCCGAAGCCCTCGTACGCACGCCCGATGGCGCCCCGAAGGTCGGCCTCCGAAAAGCTCTCCCCCACGAACGGATACATGACCCGGAAGGCAACCTCCTCATAGGGCAAACCGCCAAGGGCCGCGATCTCCGCCCCGTTGCAGGTGGGAATGGTCTCCGGCACGTAGAGACCGCCATCGCGGGCCAGCCCGGTGAGCATGGCCTCCTCGAAGGACAGAACAGGGGCCTGACCGCGGGTCGAGATGTATTTCATGGCGCCTTTCTCGTGACTTTCGGAGCATTGCCGCCCGGCGGTGCACAGATTGCGCCTGCGGGAGCCTCCGGCGGGGATATTTTTTGGACACAAGAAGCCGGGACGGCTCTCTTCGTGCCTGAGGTTCAGAGTGTCCGGCGTGAGATACGCCAGAGTTGCAGCCCTGTCATCCCCAACCAGACAGCCGCGAGTCCGAACCACGTCACGGCGTAGCCGAGATGGTCGTTGGGGATGCCGGAGGTGTCGAGCGGCAGCGGGGAAACGGAGGTATCATCTCCGGTCGTCCCCCGAGCGATGACGAGAACGGGCTCCGTCCCGAAGACGTCGGCCATGACATCGACGTCGCGCGCAAACCAGTAGTTTGCTGCCCGGTCGTCGTCCGGCGTGAAGCGGTCGCGCTCGTCCGGCCAGTACAGGTTCCCGGTGACCTCGAGCCGTGTCGGCGGCCGCGGGGCCTCCTTTTCGTCGATCGGCACGAAGCCTCGGTCGAGAAGGATCCGCCGCCCACCGTCCGTCTGGAAGGGGACAATGATCCGGAAGCCCGCGCCGCGCGCCCGCGTGGAGACCAGAACGTGCAACTCCCGCGCGCCGGTACGGCCAGCGACACGCACTGGCAGGTAGCGATCTGCCTCGGGGTCGGGCACCGGGGGCAGGTCGACCGGAGCGGCCGAGATTCGGCTGTCGATCTCGGCGAGAATCGCCGTTTTCCATTCCAATCTGTGTACTTGCCACACCCCCAGCCAGATCAGGACAGCCGCACCGCCCAGCCCGATCAGCAGCGGCGCCAGATAGCGTCTCATCCCTCGCTCTCCCGTAAATGGCCACGGGGCGCAGCCTGCGCCGCGCCCCGCTTCTTGTTGGATCAAATACCCCCGCCGGAGGCAAGAAAGCTCTTTGCTCAGCTTCCCCAGATGTAAATGGACGTGAAGAGGAAGAGCCAGACCACGTCCACGAAGTGCCAGTACCAGGCGGCCGCCTCGAAGCCGATGTGGCTGTCTGGCGTGAAGTGGCCCGCACGCACCCGCAGGTAGCACACGAAGAGGAAGATCGTTCCGATGATGACGTGGGCGCCGTGGAAGCCGGTCGCCATGAAGAAGTTGGCGCCGTAGATGTTGCCTGCGAAGCCGAAGGCGGCGTGGCTGTACTCGTAGGCCTGGAAGAAGGTGAAGAGCAGGCCGAGCACGCAGGCCAGCAGCAGGCCGTGGGCCATGTCCTTGCGGTTGTTCTCGTGCACCAGCGCGTGGTGGGCCCAGGTCGCGGCGGCACCGGAGCACAGCAGGATCAGCGTGTTGATGAGCGGCAGGTGCCAGGGATCGAACGTCTGGATTCCCTCCGGAGGCCAGACGCCCTGCACGCGCGGGCTCAGGCCGTCGGGGTCCATCGGGTACATCGCGTGCTTGAAGAAGGACCAGAACCATGCCGCGAAGAACATCACCTCGGACATGATGAAAAGGATGAAGCCGTAGCGCAGGCCGATGCGGACGACCGGGGTGTGGTCGCCCTCCTTTTCCTCGACGATGGTCTCGGACCACCAGGCGTACATCGTGTAGAGCACGACCACGAAGCCGATCCAGAAAATGAACGGCGTGATCTCGTGCATCCACATGACTGCGCCGAACAGCATCACGAAGGCGCCCACCGCCCCCATGAAGGGCCAGATCGAGGGCTGGAGGATGTGGTAGTCGTGGTTCTTTTCGTGAGCCATGCAGGTGTCCCTCGCGCGTTAGTCGTCGGCGATCATGAGCGCCGCCTGCTCTTCGGGCAGGTCAATCTCGTGGAAGGTGTAGGAAAGGGTGATGCGGTGAATGAAATTCGCGTCCCGGTCCTCTAGGATTTCGGGGTCGACGTAGAAGCTGACCGGCATCTGCACCGTCTCGCCGGGCTGCAGCACCTGTTCGGTGAAGCAGAAGCAGTCGATCTTGGTGAAGTAGCTCCCGGCGTCGAATGGCGCGACGTTGTAGCTTGCCTGCCCTGCAACGGGCCGATCAGTCGGATTGTGCGCCTCGTAGAAGGCCAGACCCGTTTCGCCCAGGCGGATTTCCATCTCGCGTTGAAGGGGCTTGAACTCCCACGGCATGTCGCGGTCGAGGGAGCCGTCGAAGCGGACCTTGATGGTCTGATCGAGGATGACGTCGGAGCCTGCATCGGCCGTGTTCGTCGTGCCGCCGTAGCCGGTGACCCGGCAGAACATGTCGTAGAGCGGCACCGAGGCCCAGGCAAGCGAGCCCATCAGCACGACGACCCCAACGGTCAGCGCGAGCGTGCGCTTCGGGCCCTGGAGACGGGGAAACATCACTGCGCGGCCTCCTGCGAGACCATGCCGGTACCCAGCACGTCCTCGCCGTTGCCCATCTTGACGATGGTCATGCCGAAGACGATGCCGACGAAGACGAACAGGATCAGCCCGAGTCCGAAATTACGGCCCTTGCGCCGCTCGTGCAGTTCATGCGTCGCCCGGATCATGCCGCACCTCCGAAGAGGCCGATAGCGCGCAGGAAGGCGTCCGCCAGAAGCGCGGTGAAGTGCAGGAAAAGGTACCACAGCGAGAGTTTGAAGAAGCGCTTCTCGACGCCGTAGGCATCGGCGGTCGCCGCCTCCGTCGTACGGCGGTAGACGCGCCAGGCCCCGTGCAGGAAACGCGCGTTCAGAACAAGCGCCGTGACCAGGTACACCGGTCCGCCGATCGGCGTGAACGCGAGCGCAAGGGACGCGGCCGCGAGCAGCACCGTGTAGGCCAGGATGTGCGTCCGGGTCGCGTCGTTTCCGTGGGTCACGGTCAACATGGGCACGCCGGCGTCGTCGTAATCACTGTTCATGAAAAGCGCGAGCGACCAGAAATGCGGCGGCGTCCAGATGAAGATCAGCATGAACATGAGCAGCGATTCGACGGAGACGCCCCCCGTTGCCACCGCCCAGCCGATCATCGGCGGGAACGCCCCGGCGGCGCCGCCGATGACGATGTTCTGCGGTGTCCACCGCTTCAGAAGCATCGAGTAGATCACGACGTAGAAGAAGATGGTGAAGGCCAGCAGGCCGGCTGCGACGAGGTTCGCCGACAGCGCCAGCATCATCACCGACAGCCCGGAAAGCGCGATGCCGAGCCCGAGCGCCTCGCCCTCGCTAACCCGTCCAGCCGGGATGGGGCGCTTTCGGGTGCGCCGCATGATCCGGTCGATGTCCGCGTCCCACCACATGTTCAGCGCTCCCGATGCGCCGCCACCGATGGCGATAAAGAGCACCGAGGTGAAGATGAGGAACGGGTGGACAGGGATGGGCGCAACGAGCAGCCCGACAAGCGCCGTGAAGACGACGAGCGACATAACCCGCGGTTTGAGCAGGGCGAAGTAGTCCCTCAACTCCGGCTCGGTGGTCCCGGGAATGCTATGAACGCTGGTGTCGGACATCTGTTACCTGCGGCTGACGAAACGCGCGATCACTCGGCCGAAGCGACGTCGAGGGTGCGCGGTTTGCCGGCGTATTCCTCGATCGCGCCGTCAAGCCAGGCATCGTAGGCCTCCTGGCTCACCACCTTCACCGTGATCGGCATGTAGGCGTGGGAGATCCCGCAGAGTTCCGAGCATTGGCCGAAGTAGATCCCTTCCTTCTCCGGCTTGAACCACAGCTCCGCCAGGCGGCCCGGCACGGCATCCTGCTTCACCCCGAAGGCCGGGATCGTCCAGGAGTGGATCACATCCGCCGCGGTAACCTGAACCACGATGGTCTTGTTCACGGGAACGACCATGGCGGTATCTGTCGCCAGCAGGAAATGCTCTTTCTTGTAGCCGGCTTCCTGCAACTGCGCTTCCACTTCCGGCGTCAGCTTGTTGTCCGAGGCCGAGCCAATCATGTAGCTGTCGAAGGTGAACTCGTGGTCGGGGTATTCGTAGCTCCAGTACCACTGGTTGCCGATCGCCTTGATGGTGACGTCGCCCTCCGGGATGATCTGCTGCTTGAACAGCACCGGCAGCGAGAACGAGCCGATGAAGATCAGGATCACGATGGGCACGATCGTCCAGGCGATCTCGAGCGGCGAATTGTGGGTGAAGCGCGCGGGTTCGGGATTTCGGCCGCGGTTGAACCGGACAAAGGCGAGCAGCACGAGCGCGAGCACGAACAGGCAGATCGCGGTGATGATGTAGAGGAGCATCCCGTCGAGCCAGTGGATGTCCCGGGAAAGCTCCGTCACGGCCGGCTGGAAGCCGATGCCGCCCCGAGTCGGTGCTCCGATGACCTCGAGCCCGTCCGTCGACTCCTGTGCAAGGGCGCCGCCAGCCAAGGTCAGACCGGCAAAGGCAGCCGAAAGGCCGCTTTTTAGCGTCGAAATTCGCATCAATATCATGTCCCGTTCGCTACTCGGCCGAAGCCGAGACGGGTCCCCTCCCTGGCGGCCGAAGCCTCCGGGCGAAAAGAGCCCGTTGTGTCCTCCGGTCTAGAGACCATATTACCAAAATCTGCACAAGCCGGTGATTTGGGTCAACAAGTCATCTGTGAATATGTCGATCTGCGGGAGACGCGCCTTGACCTCGACCGAAAATGCACCTTTCCGCCCGTTCGAGACGCTTCTCGATAAGGACTCAGCGCTCGCCATCCTGCGCGATGCCACCCACGGGGCCGACGACGGCGAGATCTTCCTGGAGCGGCGGCGGTCGGAGGCGCTGGTCTTCGACGACGGGCGGCTGAAGACGGCGAGCTACGACGCGTCCGAAGGCTTCGGGCTGCGCGCCGTGCGCGGCGAGACGGCCGGGTACGCCCATTCCACCGAGATCAGCGAAGCGGCACTGAAGCGGGCCGCCAAGACCGCGCGCCTGGCCGTCGGCGACGGCGGCGGCACCCTGGCGGACGGGCCGGTGCCGACGAACCGGCGCCTCTACTCGGACGAAAATCCCATCGGCGACGCGACCTTCCCCGTGAAGATCGAGACCCTCCGCGAGATCGACGCCTTCGCCCGGGATCTCGACCCGCGCGTCATTCAGGTCTCGGCGACTGTCGCCGCGTCCCTGCAGGAGGTGACGATCCTGCGCCCGGACGGGTCGATCGTCGCGGACAGCCGCCCGATGACCCGCCTGAACGTGAGCGTGATCGTGGAGCAGGACGGGCGGCGCGAACAGGGCGGGATGGGCGGCGGCGGGCGTGCAGGCCTCGATGGGCTGCTCGACCGCGCCCACTGGGAGGGCGTCACCCGCGAGGCACTGCGGATCGCCCTGGTCAACCTGGAGGCTCAGCCCGCGCCCGCCGGGGTGATGGACGTCGTGCTTGGCCCGGGCTGGCCTGGCATCCTGCTGCACGAGGCCATCGGTCACGGGCTGGAGGGCGACGCCAATCGCAAGGGAAGCTCCGCCTTCGCAGGCCTCATGGGCCAGCGCATCGCCGCCCCCGGCGTGACCGTTCTGGACGACGGCACCATTCCGGACCGCCGCGGCTCGATCACCGTGGACGACGAGGGCACGCCCTCGCGCCGCAACGTCCTGATCGAGGACGGTGTGCTCGTGGGCTTCATGCAGGACCGGCAGAACGCCCGGCTGTCCGGCGTGTCCGCAACCGGAAACGGCCGGCGCGAGAGTTATGCCCACGCCCCGATGCCGCGAATGACCAACACCTACATGCTGGGCGGCGACGCAAACCCCGCCGAGATCCTCGCGGATCTGAAGGACGGCCTCTACGCCGTCGGCTTCGGTGGCGGGCAGGTCGATATCACGAATGGCAAATTCGTCTTTTCCTGCACGGAGGCCTACCGCGTGAAGGACGGAAAGGTCGGCGCGCCGGTCAAGGGTGCGACGCTGATCGGGGACGGCCCCACGGCGCTGCAGCGAATCACCGCCATCGGCAACGACATGGCGCTCGATCCCGGCATCGGCAACTGCGGCAAGGCGGGCCAGTGGGTTCCGGTGTGCGTGGGCCAGCCCACCCTGCGGATCGGCGGGCTGACCGTCGGAGGCGCCGCGACCGGCTGACACCGCGGCGCATCCGCCGCTCTGGCGGGTGGTACTGCGCCTCAGCGCCCGCCTGCCCTCCACTGTAAAGTGTCGCCCACCGGGCGGCATTTACGGCCGCTTAACCGTTTCGCCCTAGCGATGATGCAGCAAGAGACGAAACGGCGACGGTCTGGACCTGATGTCTTCCCCACCCTCCCTCGCACCACCCACCACGGACGGCGCCCGACTGACCTGGCTTCGTCTCTTGCGCTCCCACCGCGTGGGTCCCTCCACCTTCTACCGCCTGATGGCCGAACACGCGGGCGATGCCGACGCCGCTCTCGCGGCCCTGCCCCAGATCGCCGCCGCCGCGGGCGTTGCGCGTTACGCCCCCTGCCCCATTGACGTGGTCGAACGGGAATTGGCGGCCGGACGCCGCGCCGGCGCCACGCCGCTCTTCATCGGCCATCCCGCCTATCCCCCCGCCCTGTCGGAGCTTCCCGATGCGCCACCGATGCTCTGGGCACGGGGAGAGGTCGCGCTGACCTCACGGGCAACGGTGGCCCTCGTGGGCGCCCGTAACGCCTCAAGCATCGGGCGCCGCATGGCCCGGGTCCTCGCGGCCGGTCTCGGGGAGGCCGGGCTGGTCATCGCCTCCGGCCTCGCACGTGGCATCGACGCGGAGGTGCACACGGCCGCCCTGCCAACCGGCACCGTTGCCGTCGTCGCCGGGGGTGTGGATGTGATCTACCCGCGTGAGAACACGGACCTGACGCATCAGATCGCGGAGCGCGGCCTGATCCTGTCGGAAATGCCGCCCGGCATGCGGCCGCAGGCGCGCCACTTTCCGCGCCGCAACCGGATCATCTCCGGGATCTCCCGCGCTGTCGTCGTGGTCGAAGCCGCCGCGAAGTCCGGCAGCCTGATCACCGCCCGCGACGCCCTCGATCAGGGCCGGGACGTGCTGGCGGTGCCCGGCCATCCGTTCGACGCCCGCGCCTCCGGCTGCAACCTGCTGATCCGCGACGGAGCGCCGCTGGTGCGGAGCGCGGGCGACGTCCTTGAAGCGCTCGGGACCATCGAACAGCCGCGCGCTGCCACCGGAGGACAAACCCCCGCGCGTCAGATCCGTCGCCCCTCCGCACCCCAGCCGCCCCTGTTCCTGTCGCCGCCGCCCGCCGCGACACCCTCCAAGCATGGGCGCACTGAAGCCGTCCGCGCGCGGATCCTGTCCCTCCTCGGCCCGACGCCCCTCGCGGAGGACCAGCTCCTGCGCGACCTCTCCCTTCCTGGGCCCGCGGTCGCCGAGCACCTGCTGTCGTTGGAAATGGACGGGGCCGTCGTCCGGCAGCCCGGTGGCCTGCTGACGCGCGCCGTTTGAGGGGCGCCGTCCACGGCCGAAGGGCGCTCGGTCAGAACGCCGCTGCACCGGTGCATTGACAAGCCCTCGTCGCGACCACATGTTCCCGCGCCAGTCGAACGCACCTATTCCGAAAGTTTTCCGAATGCCCGTCGTCGTCGTCGAATCGCCTGCCAAGGCCAAGACAATCAACAAATATCTGGGCGACGATTACGTTGTTCTGGCCTCCTACGGCCACGTCCGCGACTTGCCGCCCAAGGACGGATCGGTCGATACGGATCACGAATTCGAAATGACCTGGGAGGTCGCGAACGACTCTCGCAAGCATGTGAAGGCCATTGCCGACGCCCTGAAAGACGACAACGCCCTGATCCTCGCAACCGACCCCGACCGCGAGGGAGAGGCCATCAGCTGGCACCTTGAAGAGACGCTCCGCAAACGCCGCGCCATCAGGAAAGACACGGACGTCCGGCGCGTCGTCTTCAACGCGATCACCAAGAGCGCCGTCACCGAGGCGATGAAATCACCGCGCCAGGTCGACCAGCCGCTGGTGGAGGCCTACCTCGCCCGCCGGGCGCTGGACTACCTCGTCGGCTTCAACCTCTCCCCAGTTCTCTGGCGCAAGCTGCCGGGCTCGAAGTCCGCCGGGCGGGTCCAGTCGGTCTGCCTGCGCCTGATCGTCGAGCGCGAGATGGAGATCGAGGCGTTCAAGCCGCAGGAATACTGGTCGGTCAAGGCGCTGCTCGAAACTCCGCGTGGCCAGCGCTTCGAGGCACGCCTGACGACGCTCGCGGGCAAGAAACTCGACAAGTTCGACCTCGCCAACGAGACGGCGGCCGAACTGGCGGTGCAGGCGATCACCTCCCGCGCGCTCTCCGTCACCGGGGTGGAGGCCAAGCCCGCCACCCGGAACCCCTCCGCGCCCTTCATGACCTCCACCCTGCAACAAGAGGCAAGCCGCAAGTTCGGCATGGGCGCGCGCCAGACGATGAACGCCGCGCAGCGTCTCTACGAGGCGGGGCTCATCACCTACATGCGGACCGACGGCATCGACATGGCGCCGGAGGCCGTGATGGCCGCCCGCGACGCGATCAAGGCGCGCTACGGGGAGAAATACGTTCCCAACAGCCCGCGCATGTACAAAAACAAGGCCAAGAACGCGCAGGAAGCGCACGAATGTATCCGCCCCACGGACATGACCCGCGACGCCGGCAGCCTGCGCATTTCGGAGGCCGACCAGCGCAAGCTCTACGACCTGATCTGGAAACGGACACTGGCAAGCCAGATGGCCGCCGCCCGGCTGGAGCGGACCACGGTGGAGATCGCCAGCGACGACGGTCAGGTGGGCCTGCGCGCCACTGGACAGGTCGTGCTGTTCGACGGGTTCCTGAAGGTCTACGAGGAAGGCCGCGACGACGTCGGCGGGGATGATGACGACCGCCGGCTGCCCTCGATCATGCAGGGCGAACCCGCGAAACCCGCGGCCGACGGCTTGCAGGAGGAGTTCGCCAAGGCAGGTGCGAAGACCGATGGCGACGACGTGGTCGAGAGCGCCCCTTCGTCCAAAGGGGACATCCAGTCCAACGGCGCGGCCCTGCTTTCGTCGGACGGCGCCGTGCTCGGCCTACAGCATTTCACCCAGCCGCCGCCGCGCTACACCGAGGCGACGCTGGTGAAACGGATGGAGGAACTCGGCATCGGCCGGCCCTCCACCTATGCCTCGATCGTGACGACCATCCAGGACCGCGGCTACGTGCGGAAGGACAAGAACCGCCTGATCCCCGAGGACAAGGGGCGGCTCGTGATCGCCTTCCTCATGAACTACTTCCGCAAATACGTGGGATACGATTTCACCGCCGGGCTGGAGGAAGAGCTCGACCACGTGTCCGCGGGAGAGGCGGACTACAAGGACGTTCTGGCGCGTTTCTGGCGCGATTTCTCCGCCGCTATCGCCGAGACGTCGGAGCTCCGCATCACCGACGTGCTGGAGAAGATCAACGAGGTGCTGGAGCCGCACCTCTTCCCCCCCACCGCCGACGGCAGCGACCCGCGGGCCTGCCCGGTCTGCGGCAACGGTCGGCTGTCGATGCGGACGGCGCGTTCGGGCGGCGCCTTCATCGGGTGCTCGAACTACCCCGAATGCCGCTACACCCGCCCCTTCGGACCGCCGGGTACGGAGGACTCGGGCATCGGCCCCGACGGCAAGCTGCTGGGCTATGACGGCGACGACAAGATCACCCTGCGGGACGGCCGTTTCGGGCCCTATGTCCAACGCGGAGATGCCACCGAGGAAACCCCCAAGCCGCCGCGCGCGAGCCTGCCCAAGACGTGGTCGGCCGACGCGATGGACCTCGAAAAGGCGCTGACGCTTCTGAGCCTGCCCCGCCAGATCGGCCCGCACCCCGAGGATGGCGAGATGATCGAGGCAGCCATCGGGCGCTTCGGCCCCTACGTCCGGCATGGCAAGGTCTATGCGAACTTGCCGAACGTGGACGAGGTGTTCGAGATCGGCATGAACCGCGCGGTCGAGGTGCTGGCGCAGAAGGCCGCCCGCGGCGGTCGTGGCGCGGCGGCGAAACCGTTGAAGGAACTCGGCGAGCACCCGGACGGCGGACCGATCAACATCATGGAAGGCCGCTATGGGCCTTACGTGAAATGGGAAAAGATCAACGCGACCCTGCCCAAGGACACGGAGCCGCAATCGGTCACGATGGAACAGGCGTTGGAGTTGATCGCTGAGAAGGCGGCCAAGAAGGGCAAGGGCCGCAAATCCACGGCGAAGAAGACGCCGGCCAAGAAGACCGCGGCCAACAAGCCGGCCGCGAAGAAGTCCACCGCCAAGAAGACCTCGGGGAAAAAGGCACCGGCCAAGAAGGCCGCCGCGAAGGCCGAAGGCGACGACGCGGGCAAATGATCCAAGAGACGACTGCGCCGGGCAAATCGCCCGGCGCTTTCGTATTCAGGGGATCCAGAAGGGCTTTCTGACCTCGTGATCCGCCATGTCCGGCGTGATCCCGATATCCTTCAGGTGCTCCGGCGAAAGCCGCGCCAACGCGCGGCGCGATCGCTGTCGACAATCCCATTTGACCACGGCTGTCGCCACCCAGAGCGCGAGATCGGCCAGAAGCGGCAGCGATGGACGGGCACTCAGGCTTTCCAGCCTGGGGTCGGAGGGGGGCGAGAACTGTGCCATGGGAGTCTCCTATTGTATTGACACAATTTTAAATTATGCGATACAAAAATGGATACATTCGGAATGTACCCCGGTCTAGGAGAGTATTGTGTCGGATACAAAATGGGCGGAGGGCGTTCAGCTCGACGGCCGGGCCAAGTACAAGGCGCTGGCGGATCACCTGACCGCCGAGATGGACAAGGGCACCCTGCCCGTCGGCCACCAGCTTCCCCCGGTCCGGCAGCTCGCCTGGGCGCTCGGCGTGACCCCAGGCACGGTCGCGCGCGCCTATTCGATCCTGACTGACGCCGGCCGGCTGGAGGCCGTCGTGGGGCGCGGCACCTTCGTTGCGCCGAAGTTTCGAAACGTCGCCGACGATGTCTGGACCCGGAAGCTTCCGAAGGACTCAGGCAACATCAACCTTTACAGCCCGACATTGCCGGACATGGGCCAGGTCGCCGCTATCCGGCACGCGTTGCGCGCCGTGGCGGAGGGGCCACAGGAGGATCTGGTCGAATACCCCAACCGCGAAGGGTTCCGGCCCGCCCGCGAGGCGGTGATCGACTGGCTCTCGGATGTCTCCCTGGGCCCGGTCGGGCATAAGGACGTCGTGCTCAGCCATGGCGGGCAGAGCGCTATTTCGCTGGTCCTGCAAGCCGCCGTCAGCGGGGCGCAGCCGGTGATACTGGTCGAGGAGCTTTCCTATGCCGGCTTCCGGCGCGCCGCAGAGGTGCTGCGGATTGAAGTCGCCGGCGTGCCCTCCGACGAGCGGGGACTGATCCCGGAAGAGCTCGAACGGATCGCCCGGCGGACCGGCGCGCAGATGCTCTGCACCTCGGCCGAAGTCCACAATCCAACCGGCCTCCACACGCCGCTGGAGCGACGGGAGGAGATCGTTGCGGCCTGCAAGCGCGCCGGTGGCGTGCAGATCCTGGAGGATGATTGCTACCGCATCGGCCCTGCGCGCGCGCCCAGCTACCGCGCGCTCTGGCCGGGAGGCGCCTGGTATGTCTCCTCCATTTCCAAGACGATCACGCCGGCGCTACGCATCGGCTTCGCGGTTGCCGCGGAGGGGCGGTATGCCGACCTGCGCCGCGCCGCCGAATACGGGTTCTTCGGCCTCGCCCGCCCCCTGGCCGAAATGGCGCGCCTCATCCTCGGCAACCCGGAGACCCGGCGGATCGCCGGGCAGGTCCGCGACCGGGTGGGCGACTACATTCGGACCGCAGTGAATGCCCTGGGCAGGCATGAAATTACCTGGCGCGAGGACGTGCCGTTCCTCTGGCTCCCCCTCCCCCGCGGCTGGCGGGCCGCCGAATTCGTGCTCGCCGCGGAACGCCATGGGATCCAGATCAGGTCCGCCGAGGAATTTACCCTCCGCGAGGACCGCGCGCCGCATTGCATCCGCATCGCGGTCAACGGGCAGATCCCGATGGAGCGCTTCGAGGCCGCCATGACCACCCTGCGCGAACTCCTGGACAATCCGCCCGAGGCGATCTCGGCCTGACTCAGGCGATAGTGGCGCCGCGTTGCAGCATTCGTTTGACACGCGTGCCGCCTGTCGGCACAACTTCCGACTTGAAGGGATTACGGGAGGTTCTTGATGGACAAAGTATATGACAGCGCCACCGAGGCGCTGGACGGGCTCTTGCACGACGGGATGCTGATCGCTGCGGGCGGCTTCGGCCTCTGCGGCATACCGGAACTGCTGATCGACGCGATCGTGGAAAGCGGCGTCAAGGATCTGACCGTGGCGTCGAACAACTGCGGCGTCGACGGCTTCGGCCTTGGCAAGCTGCTCGATACCCGGCAGATCAAGAAGATGTTGTCGTCCTACGTCGGCGAAAACGCGGAGTTCATGCGCCAATACCTCTCGGGAGAGCTGGAGCTTGAATTCAACCCGCAAGGCACGCTGGCAGAACGCATGCGCGCGGCGGGCTGCGGCATTCCGGGGTTCTACACCCGCACCGGCGTCGGCACCGTCGTGGCCGAAGGCAAGGAGCACAAGGACTTCAACGGCGAGACCTACATCCTCGAAGAGGGCATCTTCGCCGACATTTCCATCGTGAAAGCGTGGAAAGCGGACCCGACCGGCAACCTCATCTTCCGCAAGACCGCCCGCAACTTCAATCCGCCGGCGGCCATGTGCGGCAAGGTCTGCATCGTGGAAGTCGAGGAAATCGTGCCGACCGGCTCGCTCGACCCGGACAATATTCACCTGCCTGGCATCTTCGTCCACCGCCTGATTCAGGGCGAGCACGAAAAGCGCATCGAACAGCGCACCACCCGCAAGAAGGAAGACGCATAATGCCCTGGGACCGTAACCAGATGGCCGCGCGGGCGGCGCAGGAACTCGAAGACGGCATGTACGTCAACCTCGGCATCGGCATCCCGACGCTCGTGGCCAACTACATCCCCGAGGGCGTCGAGGTGACGCTTCAGTCCGAAAACGGCATGCTCGGCATGGGACCCTTCCCCTATGAGGGCGAGGAGGACCCGGACCTCATCAACGCCGGCAAGCAGACGATCACCGAACTGCCCAAGACCGCCTATTTCGACAGCGCGACCAGCTTCGGCATGATTCGCGGCGGCAAGATCGCCATGGCAATCCTCGGCGCGATGGAAGTGGCGGAGAACGGCGACCTGGCGAACTGGATGATCCCCGGCAAGCTGGTGAAGGGCATGGGCGGCGCGATGGACCTCGTCGCGGGCGTCGGCCGCGTGGTCGTCGTGATGGACCACACCAACAAGAAGGGCGAGAGCAAGGTACTCCACCGCTGCACCCTGCCGCTCACCGGCAAGGGCGTGGTCGACCGGATCATCACCAACCTCGGCGTGCTGGACGTGACGCACCGTGGCCTGCACGTTCAGGAACTCGCCCCCGGCGTAACGCGCGAGGAAATCGTTGCCGCGACGGAGGCCACCGTCGTCTGACGAGGCCGCGTTTCCGGTGGCGGCTCGTCCACACACAGGAACGCTCCCATGATCTCCCGTGCCGCCAGTGCACTGGCGGTACGGGCCCAGCGGGTGAAGCGATCAGACCGCCCCCGGCCAGCGGGTTTCACACCGCGCCGCCGCACCCGGTTCCATTGGAAACAATTCCATATTGCCGCCCCAATCGGTTGCTACACGGGCGCCAATGACACAGGCAACGAGCACGACACCCCCCGCAGCTACAGCCGCTCCACCGAGCCGGCTGCGCGACGGCGTGATCGCGGCGGGGCTTCTGGGCCTGTTCCTGCTTGGCCTCGGCACCCTCGCCGCGGCGACGGGATGGCACGAAAGCCTTGCACAGCTCGCCGTTCTGACAGTGGCGCAGGTCGGCCTCCTGCTGATGTTGTCGCTCGTCAATTACCTGTTGCGCGCTGTCCGCTGGCACCTCTTCACCCGCACGCTCGGCCTGCGCACGACCATGTCTCAGAGCCTGCGCCACTTCGTCGGCGGGTTTGCCATGACCGTTACGCCGGGCCGGGTCGGCGAACTGATCCGTCTGCGCTGGATTCGGCGGGAGACCGGCTGGGAGCCGGAGCGCACCGCGCCACTCGTCCTGATGGACCGCGCCGCCGACCTCGCGGCCATGGCGATCCTGCTCGGCATCGCCGTCACCTTTTCCACCATCGGTCTCACCGGGGCACTCCCCGTCCTCCTGCTGGCCCTGGCGGCGGCATACGTCGCCACGCACCCCCGCCTGCTCGCGTGGTGCGTGACGCGCGCCTACCGGACCCTCGGGCGGTGGCCCCGCACCTTCGGCCGGCTCCGCCAATCCGCCCGCGCACTGCGCGCCTTCTCCAGCCCCGGCGCCCTGACCGCCGCGCTGACACTGGGCGCGGCCGGTTGGCTGGCGGAGGGTGTCGCGTTCTTCCTCCTCCTCAGCTGGATGGGCGCGGATGTGGGCCTTTGGACCGCCATCGGCATCTTCGTCTTCTCCACCCTGGCCGGCGGACTGACCGGCGCCCCCGGCGGCATGGGCGGGGCGGAGGCAGCCATGATCGCGCTCCTGCAGTTGCAGGGCGTCCCACTGGAAATTTCCGTCCCCACGACCGCCGTGATCCGGTTGACAACCCTCTGGTTCGCGATCCTCTTGGGGCTCCTGCTGTTCCCCGTGGCGGAACGGCAGTCGAAAAGGGCTGCGCATGACCTGGAAAACCACTGACGCCTGGGGATGGGGCCGGGTCTACCGGACCCGTGGCGAATTTGCCCGGCCGGAGCGGGCCTCCGCGCTGGACCGGATCGCCGCCGACTCCCCCTGCCCCGCCATCGGCCAGCGCCGGTCCTATGCCGACGCCTGCCTCAACAGCCACGGCCGCACTGTGCTGACCGATCGGCTGGACCGCATTCTGAGCTTCGATCCGGACACCGGCGTGCTCGATGCCGAAGCCGGCTGCCAGTTGAGCGAGATCGTCCGCCTGTTCGCCCCGCGCGGCTGGCTCCCCACCGTCCTTCCCGGCACAGGCTTTGCCACCGTGGGCGGCGCGATCGGAATGGACGTCCACGGCAAGAACCACCACCACGCGGGCAGTTTCGGCCAGCATGTCGCCTCCCTCACCCTGCACCAGCCGGACGGCCGCAGCGAGGTGCACCCCGGGGAGCCGCTCTTCGAAGCGACGGTCGGCGGCATTGGGCAGACCGGCCCCATCGGGTCCGCGCGCCTGCAAATGCAGCGGATCAAGGGCCCGGTGATGATGGTCACCGAACGGCGCGTGCCGGATCTGGACACCTATCTCTCCCTGCTGGACGTCTCGGAGGCGCCCTACACCGTCGGATGGATTGACGCGACGGCGTCGGGAGCAAGCCTTGGGCGCGGCATCCTGGAAGAGGCGGAAAACGGCGCCGGCCTTGTCCCGCCGGCAAAACGGGGGCGGACCGTGCCTTTCGACGCGCCACCCTTTGCTCTGGCCGGAACCGTCGTGCGCGGGTTCAACGCGGCCTATTACCGGCGAATTCCCGAGCGCGGCCGCACGGTGGTCAAGCCGATGGAGGATTTCTTCTTCCCCCTCGACAAGATTTACGACTGGAACCGCCTTTACGGCAAACGCGGCTTCCACCAGTTCCAGTGCGTGGTGCCGCTCGCAGAGCGCGACGTCCTGCGCGACATGCTGGCGGCGGTGGCGGCCTCCGGCCTCGCCTCGCCTCTCGCAGTGCTCAAGCGCATGGGTCCCGGCCGGGCCGGCATGATGTCCTTCCCGGCAGAGGGCTATACGCTCGCCATCGATTTTCCGGCCCGCGAGGAAGCCCCCGGCATGATCCGCCGCCTGATCGCGATGGCCGACGAGGCCGGTGGCCGTGTCTACCTCGCCAAGGACGCCTTTGCGCAGCCGGAGCAGATGGACCGCATGTATCCCGACCGCGTGGCCTGGGCGGAACTTGTCAACGCGCGAGACCCGGAAGGTGCGTACGAGACCGACCTCGTTCGGCGGCTGGCGTTGAGGACGATTCAATGACCGAGACACGACAGGAATGCTGGTTGATCCTGGGGGCGACCTCGTCCATGGCCCGTGCGCTCTCGCGCAAACTGGCGGCGCGAGGGGCGGCCCTGCTGCTCGCCGGCCGCGACATGGACGACCTGGAGGCCACCGCCGCCGACTGCCGGCATCGGGGCGCGGCCTGGGCGGAGCCGATACGGTTCGACGCCCGCGATTCGGCCACGTTCGAGCCCATTCTCTCCCGTATGGCCGCCGCCGAGGGCACGCTCAACGCCGCCGTCTTCGTCGGCTCCATGCCGGAGCAGGCCCTGATCGATTCGGACCCGTCCCTCATCGACAGCGTCGTGACCGACAGCTTCACCGGCCCCGCCCGCCTCATTCATGCTCTGGCGCCGATGCTGGAGGAGCGGGGCAGCGGCACCATCGTCGGGGTCGGCTCCGTCGCGGGTGATAGGGGGCGTGTGGGAAACTACGTCTACGGCGCCGCCAAGGCCGGGTTTCACACCTATATGTCGGGCTTGCGCAACCGCCTCACCCGGTCCGGCGCGCACGCGGTTACAGTGAAACCGGGCTTCGTCGACACGGCGATGACCTGGGGGCTGGACGGAATGTTCCTCGTCGCCCCGCCCGAGGCCGTGGCGGACGCCATTCTGAAGGCCGAGCGGAAGCGCAAGAACATTATCTATACGCCGTTCTTCTGGCGCTACATCATGACCATCATCCGGGCCATTCCCGAACCGATCTTCAAGAAGATGTCGATCTGACCCGCGCCCGGTGCAAGACGCGCTTCGGGGCGGCCCCTTCAGTCCACCACGCGCGCAGCCGTCTGCTGGCTGGTGCGGAAGACGCAACCGTCGGAGACGAGCTGCGGCGGCGACAGGCACAGCCCCTTGGCCACGTTCCACGCCGCCAGAACCTTCGGCACGTAGTCGCGCGTCTCCGCGTAGGGCGGGATGCCGTGGTGCTTGCGCACCGCGTTCTCGCCGGCGTTGTAGCCGGCCAGCGCCAGGAGCGGATCGCGTTGGAAGTGCTTCAACAGCCAGTCGAGATAGGCCACGCCCCCCTCGATGTTCTGAGTCGGGTCAGCGCGGTCTGCCACGCCGAATCGGTCGGCGGTGGCCGGCATGAGCTGCATCAGTCCGCTTGCCCCGGCCGAACTGACGGCATCCGCCCGCCCCGCGCTTTCCACGCCGATCACCGCCAGTGCGAGCGCAGGCGAGACCTTCGTGTTGACGGTGGCCTTCAGGATGGCGGCCCCGTGCTCGTCGGCGATGGCCTGCAACGCGGCCAGCCGCGGTGCGCGCACCGCTGTTCCGTTCGGCCCGTTCCGCAGCGCCGCCAGCGCGGTCTCCATGCGTCCCGAGGAGCCATCCGCCAGGTTGGGCGAAATCAGGTCCCAATACCAGTCGTAGGAGGACGCGACCGTTGCTGGCGCGCCATCTGCCTCCGCACCGGGCGCCCCCTCAGCGCCGGGCTCCGTCGGCCAAGGCACGTCGGGCTTCGGCGGAATGGCGGGGTTGAGTTCGAGCAGGCGCGCCTGTTCCTGCGGGTCGATCTGCACGAGAATACGCCGCCCCACGGCCGTCGGCGCGCCGACCTTGACCCGTTTGAAGGTGAAATCCTTCTCCGGAGGAATGCCCTCGGCCGCCGCGGGCGCGCAGACCGCCACCGCCGCAATGATCGCCGCCCATCCGCCGGCACGGGAAATGAAAGCCATGGATGTGTCCTGCTCGGTATGATTGTTTTTTGCAGAATCGCAGATGAACGGCCGCGACTCCAGCGCAAGCCCTGATTCTGTGCAGCATTTTTTAAGAGTTGCGCGTACCGGCCACAGCGATAGGACCCGACTTGCAGGCCAATTGAATCATTGCGGCATCCGTCGTTCACGAAAACCCGGCAATGTACCAACAAGGAACGATAGGCGCCAAAGTCTCGCCCCAATCCACAGGCTTATTGTACCCATGCCAACCGGAGAGCGAGCCATAAGAGAGGCTGGCTCACAGCGATCCGAACGGCGAGAACTGAGCGAAACCACCTTTCGGAGTGTACCGATGAAACTCTTCAATCTGATCAAGACCTTCCGCAACGACGAAGACGGCGCCGTGACCGTTGACTGGGTCGTGCTGACCGCCGCCATCGTTGGCCTCGGCATCGCCGTGCTGGCAGCCGTTTCCGGTGGCGTGGAAAACGTCTCCAAAAAGATCGACACCAGCCTCAGCGCCCAGACGATCAAGACGACCTTCTGATAGTCCGAACACCCGGACAGTTCGGATCGAGAGTCGCGTCCATTTGGTGGGCGCGACTTTCGCGTTTTCACAAGCATTTTTAAAAAAGCCAGCGACCCGGGGCACATTTTTCAAAAGTCAGGTCTTCGTCCTGCTCTCGCCCCCGATTTCGTCACATTGCTGCGCGACACGTAAGACGCCCCGGCCGCGAGGGGCCCACCGCCGTCAGCCACCACCAAGGAACAGGAGCTCAGTAATGGTCCGATCGACCGAAGATCTGCCCGGCGAGAACACTGGATCGGTGACACTGGACTGGATCGTGCTCACGGCCGGTGCCGTTGCCCTGGCCCTGGGGGCCACCAGCATGTTTCTCGGCGGCGATGGCCACCAGGCAAGCCAAGTGCCGCCGGTGGTGTCGGACTCGCAGATTTCCGAGTGACCGGTCCCGAACCGCTCCCCCTGAGCCACAGTCGAACCCCCTGGCCCCGATCAACACCGGGAGCGTCGACAGTTTCACGACCGCTCCATCCAGCGGCCACGCTTCTGCCTCATTGCTGAACGAAGGTCGAAACAGCCTTGGCGCAGGAGCATTTTGTAGACCTGCCAGAAAGAATACGGGAAAGGGCACGACATGCGGATCATCTTTGCAATCGTCCTTGTCGTCGGCATCGCGCTTGCCGGTTTCGCTGTCTATACGGCGCAAAACTTCATGTCGAACATGAGCGCGGAACGGGATGCCTTGCTGGCCGCGCAGAGAGATGCGCCGCCCATGGTGGACGTCGTCGTGATGTTGTCGGACAAGGAGTATGGCCAGGAACTCACGAAGGAAGATGTAAAGTGGGTGCGCTGGCAGAAGGACAGCGTGCCCGCCGGCGCCTTCGTGCGCGACGTGTCCGAGTTCGAGGATACCGACGTGCGGGACGCCAACCTGCTGTTTCCCACCGGCATGCCGGATCGCTTCGTGATCGATTCGATGAAAACCTTCGAGCCGCTGCTGGCCTCCAAGGTGACGGAGCCGGGCGAGGATGCCGGGATCACGTCGCGGCTCAGCAAGGGCATGCGGGCCTTCGCGATCCGCGTCGACGTGACCTCCGGCGTGTCCGGCTTCCTGCGGCCGGGCGACCGGGTGGACGTCTACTGGACGGGCAATGCCTCGACCAACTCGCAGAATTACGGCGACATCACCAAGCTGATCGAGACCAACGTCAAGCTGATCGCGGTGGACCAGATTTCGGACACGGCACGTGTGTCTCCCGTCATCGCGCGCACCGTGACGATCGAAGCGTCGCCGCAGCAGGTCGCGGCCCTGGCGCAGGCGCAGTCCACTGGCCGGCTGACCCTGTCGCTCGTCGGCGCGAAGGACGATACCGTGGCGCAAGTGAGCCAGGTGGATCAGAAAGCACTGCTGGGCCTGGTGGACAAGGCGCCCGAGGTGATCCTGCAAAAGCAGGTCTGCACGACCAAGATCCGCCGCGGTGCCGAGGTGATCGAACAGGAAATCCCCTGCGTCAACTGACGGCCCGGGCGCCGGAACAGCGCGCCGCACCCCTCTGCCCTGCTTATGTGAGCCCGCGACAGTCTGAAAACTGTTGCGGGTTCACTACATAAGATTCCCTCCACAACGCCCTGATTCTTGCAATAAATTGCAATCGAATGCACTGTGGCCCGAGATGCGGGCGGAAGACCCGCTTAATTGACGTGATCGAGAGGCAGGGTCACCATGACAGTCAAGACGCTTGTGCGAGCGGGTCTTCTCGGCCTTGCATTTGCCAGTGCAGCCTATGTTCCCCCGGCAATGGCCGAGACCCTGCGGGTCTCTGGCGGCACGGTCCAACGTGCCCTGAAGGTCCCCATGAACAGGGCCGTAGTGGTCGAAAGCGACATCGCTTTCGCCGAACTTTCCATCGCAAACCCCGGCATTGCTGACATCTCGACGCTCTCGGAGCAGTCGATCTATGTCCTCGGCAAGGCGCCGGGCCGGACGACGCTGACGCTTCTCGCGCCGGACGGATCGCTGATTACCAACGTCGAGGTCCAGGTGACCGCCGATGTCGGCGAATTGAAGGAGCGGCTCCGGGAGGTTCTGCCCGGAGAGGCCATCGAGGTCCGGCCCGCCAACGACGGCATTGTGCTGTCGGGGACCGTCACCAGCGCCCAGGCCATCGACCGGGCGATCGACCTTGCGAATCGCTATGCCCCGGATCGGGTGTCCAACCTGATGATGGTCGGCGGCACGCAACAGGTGATGATGAAGGTCCGGTTCGCCGAGATGAGCCGGTCCGTTCGCAAATCGCTCGGCTTCTCCACCTCGCTCAAGGGCACCGCCGACAACGGCAGCATCGGCTACCAAGGCGGCACCGGCGCCTACCTCGGCGACACGTCCGATGGCGTGATCCTCGACGCCGACACCTCGGGTGCGCTACAAGTCGGCTTCGGCTACGGCGACGTCGAATTCGCAGTTCTCATCGAAGCCCTTGAATCCAAAGGCTTCGTCAGGACCCTTGCGGAACCGAACCTCACCGCGCTCTCCGGCCAGGCGGCCAGCTTCCTGGCGGGCGGCGAGTACCCGGTGCCCTCGCGGGACGACGACGGGAATGTTACCGTCTTCTACAAACCCTTCGGTATCGTGCTGAACATGACGCCGCGGGTCATCGGAGAGAACATCAACCTGAACCTGAAGGCCGAGGTCAGCCAGATCGACACGTCGATCGGCATCACCGACGCGGGCTTCTCGATTTCCGGTTTCTCCACCCGCAACGCCCAGAGCACCGTGGAACTGCGTGACGGCGAAAGCTTCGCCATCGCCGGCCTGCTGCAGGACGACTTCGCCGACCTCTCGACCCAGGTTCCGTGGCTCGGCGATGTGCCGGTGCTCGGCGCGCTGTTCCGCAGCGCGGACTACCAGCGCGAGCAGTCCGAACTGGTCATCATCGTCACGGCGCACCTCGTGACGCCGACACGGGGCGATGCCCTCGCACTGCCGACCGACCGTGTCCGCCCTCCCTCCGAGAACCAGCTGTTCATGCGGGGCATCACGGCGGTGACCAGTCGGCCCATCACCGGCGGTGCCGGCGAGGTAGCCCGGCAGGACTTCACCGGTTCCTACGGCTACGTGATGGAGTGAGAGAGATGAAAACCCCCCTCACCCTTGCCGCCCTCGGCACCGCGCTCGTCCTGTCCGGTTGCGTCTCGTACTGGAACGAGGAAGCCGGCGCTTTCCTCGACCAGGGCGAATTCGGCAACGCGACGATGAACAATCAGCTCGCCATGACCTGCCGGAAGGTCACCCCGGTGACCATCGAGAAATACGGCCAGCCGCTTTCCGCGGCTTGCCCGGGTCGCCGGCAGGACGGCAAGTACGCTCTCTTCGCCTACCGGGAGGCCGTGGACAGTGCGACGGAAACTCCGCCAGCCATCATCCGGTCGGCGCGGATCAGCAATTAGAACCACCACCACCAACCTACCTACGGTCACGGCGTCGTCTGAAAAGGCGGCGCCGTCGGCGTTTTGGCGCCCCGTCCCGCACTTGTTCGCGCTCAGAAACAGAAGCTCCGTTCCCCGACCACAGGGGGTCATATTCGCACAAATTCGACAATGTGGCCTCACTTTCGCCCGGTTTTCCTAACAAACAGACGCTCAGGAGTAGTGCGTGCGGTACGCAGGCACGAGCGACGCTGCCGGGGCCTTTTCGCGAACCAAACGGCCTTTGCGAGAGCCGGACCGGGCGCGTTTTCTGATGAAGGGCGAGAGACGTATGACAAGTAGTGTGGCATTGCAAACTGAGCCCGCCCCCGTGGTCGCCTGCACTGTCAGCCGCGACGTCCAGGACTTCGATCTGCTGATTGAGGATATGGAAACGGAGCTTGGCGAGGGCTGGGGGGACCTTTCCTTCGACGATGCCATCGCCTTTCTCGAACAACCCGATGCGGACGCGCTGGAGTTTCTCGCCATCGCGATGAACGCCCAGGACGAGGGGAACCTGGTCCGGATCGGCGAACTGATCACCATGGCCGGCAATCGCGGGGTCAAGGTCATCGTGATCGCCGAAGACGTGAGCCCCTCCGTTCTCCACCGCCTTCTGCGATCCGGCGCGACGGACTTCCTGCCCTATCCCCTGCCCGAAGGCGCGTTGCGCGAGGCCATCGCCCGCCTGCGCGTGCCCGATCCACGCCCCATGATGCCACCCGGCGATCCGGCATCCTTCGCACACGGCACCCAGACCGGCCGCGAAGGTGCTATTTTCGCGGTGCACGGGCTTGCGGGCGGCGTCGGCGCGACCACCTTCGCGGTTAACCTGGCCTGGGAACTGGCCATCAAGGACAAGAAGAACGGGCCCAGCGTCTGCCTGCTCGATCTCGATTTCCAGACCGGCTCAACCTCGACCTACCTCGACCTGCCGCGCCGCGACCTCGTCTACGAGCTGCTGTCCGACATCCCGACGATGGACACGGAGAGCTTCCTGCAGGCGATGCAGGTGTTCGGCGAGCGGCTCCACGTGCTCACCGCCCCCGCGGACATGCTGCCCTTGGATCTGGTCGGCCCGGACGATATTGCCGCCCTGCTCGACATGGCCCGCGCCAATTTCGACGTGGTCGTGATCGACATGCCCAAGACCCTCGTGTCCTGGACGGAAACGGTCCTGGGTCACGCGAACGTCTATTTCGCAGTGATGGAACTCGACATGCGGTCGGCCCAGAACGCGTTGCGGTTCGTGCGCCTGCTGAAAAGCGAGGATCTGCCCTACGAGAAGATGCGGTTCGCCCTGAACCGCTCGCCGCGTTACACGGACCTGCAAGGCAAGGCCCGCGTGAAGCGCATGGCCGAGAGCCTCGATATCGACATCGAACTGATGCTCCCCGACGGGCAGAAACAGATTTCCCAGGCCTGCGACCACGGCCTGCCCCTGTCCGAAAACGCGGGAAAGAACCCGCTCCGCAAGGAAATCGCCAAGGTCGCCGCTTCGCTGCACGAACTTATCGCGAGCGAGGTCGAGGCAGGCTGACGACATTCCCCTACTGAGGCCAGAGTCAGAATGTTTTCCAGATACAAAAAACCTTCCCAATCTTCCAACGCGCCGCCTCCCACCGCCGCCGCAGCGGCCGCAACGGCGGCTGCCGCGCAAAAGCCGGTGGAACGGGTCGCCCGCAAGACCACGCCCCCTGCCAAGGCAAAGGTCGCGGCCCAGCCCGCGCCCGTCGACAAGGAGGCGAAACGCAAGGAGCGCCTCTCCGAGATCAAGGTCGAGCTGCACAAGCTGCTGCTGGACAACCTGAACCTCGCCGCGCTGGAAACGGCGTCGGATCAGGACCTCAAGCAAGAGATCGCCGCCATTGCCTCCGAAGGGCTGGAGGAGATGGCCGTCGTCCTGAACAAGGACGAGCGCGCCAAGCTCAACCAGGAACTCTATGACGAGGTGAAGGGCCTCGGCCCTCTCGAACCGCTGCTGCAGGACGACACCGTCAACGATATTCTCGTCAACGGCCCCAAGCAGATCTTCATCGAACGGTCCGGCAAGCTGGAATTGTCCAGCATCACCTTCAAGGACGAAAAGCACCTCCTGCGGATCATCGACAAGATCGTCTCCGCCGTCGGCCGGCGCGTGGACGAATCGAACCCCTACGTCGACGCCCGCCTTGCGGACGGATCGCGCTTCAACGCGATGGTGCCGCCGATCGCGGTCGACGGGTCGCTGGTCTCGATCCGGAAGTTCAAGAAGGACAAGCTCGGCGTCGACGATCTGGTCCGCTTCGGCGCCTTTACCGAGGAGATGGCCGCCTATCTCCAGGCCGCCGTCGCCACGCGCCTTAACGTGATCGTGTCGGGCGGGACCGGCTCTGGTAAGACCACAACGCTCAACGCGCTGTCGTCCTTCATCGACAACTCCGAACGAATCCTGACCATCGAGGACACCGCGGAACTCCAGCTCCAGCAGACCCACGTGGGCCGAATGGAAAGCCGGCCGGCCAACGTCGAGGGCAAGGGCCGTGTCAGCCAGCGCGACTGTTTGCGGAACGCGCTCCGGATGCGCCCGGACCGCATCATCGTCGGCGAGACGCGCGGCGAGGAAGTGATCGACATGCTGCAGGCCATGAACACCGGCCACGACGGCTCGATGACCACGATCCACGCCAACTCCGCCCGTGACGCGGTCAGCCGTCTGGAAAACATGATCGCCATGGCGGGCATCGAGATGCCGCTGAAGGCGGTGCGCAGCCAGATCGCGTCGGCCGTCAACCTCATCGTGCAGGCCAGCCGCCTGCAGGACGGCTCCCGCCGTATGGTGTCGATCACTGAAATCACCGGCATGGAAGGCGAAGTGATCTCCATGCAGGAGGTCTTTCGCTACGAACGCCTCGGGCTCCAGTCCGACGGCAAGATCCTCGGACGCTTCAACGCCACCGGCGTCCGCTCCTATTATTCGGAACGGTTCAAGCAGTGGGGCTACGACCTGCCCGCCGCTATCTACGAACCGATCGTGGGGTAAACGCACATGCAGATCTCGGCCGAGCCGCTTATCTACGGACTCATCTTCGTTGCCGTCCTGGTCCTGGTCGAGGGGCTCTACCTCACCGCGTTCGGCAAATCGATCAGCCTGAACAACAAGGTCAACCGCCGGCTCGAACTCCTGGAAAAGGGCGGCGGGCGCGAAGAAGTGCTCGAACAGCTCCGCAAGGAGATGAGCCAGCACGTCAATTCCCGGGGCATTCCGCTCTACTCGATCCTGGCGGACAAGGCACAGAAGGCCAACATCGCCTTCTCACCCAACCAGCTCATGATGGTCATGGGCGTGCTGTCGGGCGTGGCCTTCGTCGGTCTGACCGTGGCGACGGAGGCGGGCCTCGCGGTGCGCGTCGTGGTGGCGCTGGCCATGGGTGTCGGCGGCGTCTACGTCTGGGTCAACAACAAGGCCAAGAAGCGCCTCGGCCTGATCGAGGAGCAGCTTCCGGATGCGGTGGAGCTGATGGTGCGCAGCCTGCGCGTCGGCCATCCCTTCTCCTCCGCCGTCAACATCGTGGCCCGCGAAGTACCGGACCCGCTGGGCAGCGAATTCGGCGTTATCGCCGACGAGAGCGCCTATGGACGGGACATATCCGAAAGCCTGAAGTCGCTTGCCGAGCGGATGGACATGCAGGACCTTCGCTTCCTCGCGGTGGCGGTGACGATCCAACAGCAGTCAGGCGGTAACCTGGCGGAAATCCTCGACGGGTTGGCCAAGGTGATCCGGGCCCGCTTCAAGCTGTTCCGCCGCGTCAAGGCGATCACGGCGGAGGCGAAGTGGTCTGGGATGTTCCTGTCGGTCTTCCCCATTCTCGCCCTCGTGGGCATCAACGTGATCCAGCCGGACTACTACGCGGACGTGAAGGACACCGCCGTGTTCATCCCGGCCTGCCTCGTCGTGGGGACGTTCCTCGTCATCAATGTGATCTTCATGAAGATCATGGTCAACATCAAGGTCTGAGAGGCATCCATGGAACTCCTCATCGCCGCCAACGACTGGCTGATCGATCGCTTCGGCGAACTCGGCCCACTCTACGCCGTCGGCGCGCTCGGCCTGCTGCTGATCTTGCTGACGCTTCCGGTCCTGCTCAAGCGCCAGGCGGACCCCCTGGACAAGCTGAAATCGCAGACCTCGCACCACCGGTCCGCGAGCAACGACAAGACCGGCAAGGCAGCCCTGCGCTACGACACCGGCAAGACGGCCAAGCTGGACAAGTACGCCAACTTCCTCGAACCGCAGGACGAGGAAGAGATGAGCTCGGCCCGAATGAAGATGCTGCGGGCCGGCTATCGCTCCAAATCCGCGGTGCGGACGTTCTACTTCGCCCAGTTCGCGCTCGGGATCACCTTCCTCCTGTTCGGGGTCCTCTACGCTATCGTGAGTTCCGCCACCGGCGAGATCACGACTCACGCCCTCGTTCTGTCGGTCCTCATTCCGGGCTGCATCGGTTACTACATTCCGAAATACTGGGTGAATCGGCGGCTACAGAACCGGCAGCAGGAGATCACCAACGGCTTCCCGGACTCGCTGGACATGATGCTCGTCTGCGTCGAGGCGGGTCAGTCGCTTGAGCAATCGATCGTCCGTGTCTCCAAGGAACTCCGCGCAGGCTTCCCCGCTTTGGCCGATGAATTCGAGACGGTCGCCAACGAGATGAAGGCCGGCAAGGAGAAGGTGCAGGTTCTCAAGGACATGGCCGAACGCGCGGGCGTCCCGGACGTGTCCTCCTTCGTCACGGTCCTGATCCAGTCCGCCAGCTTCGGCACGTCCATCGCCGAGGCGCTGCGGGTCTATGCATCGGAGATGCGAGACAAGCGGGTGATGCGCGCCGAGGAAAAGGCCAACGTGTTGCCGACGAAGCTGACGCTCGGGACGATGCTGTTCACCGTGCCGCCTCTGCTCATCATCCTCATCGGCCCGTCGATCTACCAGATCGTCCAGACGCTCTCCGCCTCGAACTTCTGAGGTCACACGCACCGCGCCCCCGCGCCCATGCACCCGGGCGCGGCGTCGCATTTGCCACACCTCGCCCTCATCGCGCAATCGTTCCCGAAGCCCCCTTGGAGACGCCACGCGTTCGGGCAAAAGTGTCCCACGATGCCAGCTAATCGCCATCAGGGCCGCCCCACGCAGCGCCTGTCTGCCCTCGTCTGTGCGCTCTGCCTCGCCGTGTCTGCGTGCGACAAGGACGACGAGCGCCTGCAGCCGCTGAACCAGGGTCCGGCCCTGCCAAAGGGGGTTCAGGGAACGGAAACCGCCGTCGACGGGCTCGTCGTCGGCCACCGGCTGATGGAAGCCGGCGAGTACGAACTCGCGCTGAAGGAATACCTGCGGGCCGCCGCCGATTATGGATTGAACGTCGACGTGCTCTCCGCGCTCGGCTCCGCGAACCTAAAGCTCGGGCGCCTCGGGCAGGCCGAGAAGCTCCTACGCCGCGCCATCGAAGAGGACGAGACATTTGCGCCCGCCTGGAACAACCTCGGCGTCGTTCTCGTGGAACGCGGCGAAGTCGGCGAGGCCGCGCGGGTCTTCCAGACCGCCTTCGCGCTCGACAGTGGCCAAAGTGCCGAAATCCGCGAAAACCTGAGCGCCGCGCTCGAAAATTTGCAGAATCCTGCTTACACTGCAGAAAACACGAATACCTTCGAGTTGGTGCGCCGGGGGAGCGGCACATACCGCATCCTGAGCACACCCTGAGGCAGATCGAGCAGTAAAGGACGCAAAAATGCGCCGACCTACCCTACTCATGCTGTGCCTGGGCAGCGCCGTGGCCCTTTCCGCTTGTGAAAAAAACAAGGAAAGCGAAGTCGACCGGGCAATCCAGTCCGTCAACGCCATCGAGGACAACGACCTCAGCGACATCATGCTGTCGGTCGCGGACGCCAACGAGGCGGTGAACTATTTCAAACGGACCTCGGCGGAGCATCCCGACCGGATCGACCTGCAGCGTAACCTCGCCAAGAGCCTCGTGCGCGCCAAGCACAACACCGAGGCCGCCGCCGCCTGGTCCAAGGTCGTCAAGCACCCCGAGGCGACGAACGCCGACCAGGTCGACTACGCCGACGCGCTGATCCGCGCGGGCAACTGGGACCGGGCCGAGCAGGTGCTCGACGCCGTGCCGCCGACCTACGAGACGTTCGACCGTTACAAGCTCGAGGCCATGATCGCCGACAAGAACGAGGAGTGGAAGAAGTCCGACAGCTTCTATGAAACCGCCGTCGGCCTGACCACCAAGCCCTCCTCCGTGCTAAACAACTGGGGCTATTCCAAGCTCAGCCGCGGCGACTACCGGGAGGCCGAGCGGCTCTTCGGCGAGGCGATCCAGTACGATCCGCGCCTCTTCACCGCCAAGAACAACCTGATCCTGGCCCGCGGCGCGCAGCGCAACTACCAGATGCCGATCTTCGAGATGACGCAGGTGGAACGCTCGCAACTGCTCCACACGATGGCGCTGGCCGCGATCAAGCAGGGCGACGTCAGCATCGGCCGCTCGCTTCTGCAGGACGCGATCGACACCAACCCGCAGCATTTCGAGGCGGCCGTGAACAGCCTCGAGGCGCTCGGGCCCGCCGAGTAAGGCAACGATGAGCCTGGAGATATCGGCCAGCGCCGCGACGTGGTTCCTGCCCTTCGCGGTTCCCATCGGTCTGTGGGTGGCCTGGAACGACATGGCCTTTATGAAGATCCCCAACAAGGCAGTGGCCGCCCTCGTGGCGGTTTACGCCGTCGTGGGCCTCTTCGTCCTGCCGCTCGACGTCTACGCCTGGCGCTGGCTGCACCTGGCGGTCATCCTTGTGATCGGGTTCCTGATGAACATGGCGGGCCTCCTCGGCGCGGGGGACGCGAAATTCGCGGCCGCAATGGCGCCCTTCATCGCGCTCGGCGACTTTGCCATCGTCTGCTATCTCTTCGCGGTCCTCGTGATCGTCGCCTTCGCCTGTCACCGTGCTGCCCGGGCGATGCCAGCGGTCCGCGCGGCCGTGCCTCACTGGGAGAGCTGGCAGCGCAGCAAGGATTTCCCGATGGGCCTCGCCCTGGGGAGCCTGCTGATCATCTACCTCTCGCTCGGAGCCGCCGCCGGCGCCTGAAGCTCTAGCAGCACGTAATTGGGCGTCCGGCGAACCTCTGTGAGCCCATAGCCCTCCTCCGCCAGATGTTTGAGAACGCCGGCACGGCTTTTCGAGTACACCGGGCAGAGCGGCACCACCACATAGTCTGCCGCGTCAATTCCCGGAAGTCCGTCGTACAGCCAAGGCGCCGCCCCTTTGAGCCGCTTGAAATCCCCGAATAGCCAGAGGCCAGACAGCAGGTCCGCCTTGTAGATCGCCGCGCCTCTGTACCCGGCTGCCTCCAGGTCCTTGGCGATGCCTGCGTATGCCACCCTGAGGCCACTGAGAACTTCGCAATTCGGAAGGATCTCGCCGTTCAATATCGCAATTTCGGCGTCCTCTCCGCCGTCCGGCGCCTCCTCCCGCGCAAAAGGTAGCTCGACCATCCCCCAAGCCTGAACAGTCGTTTCAGCTTTCACAAAAACGTCTGCCAAGGTTTCGGACAGCGCGTCGTGATTGGACACGTCGACCGCGAGGTGGCGGAACGGGCTGAAGGTTAGGTTCAACGCGGACGGCAGACCGAGCATCAGGACAGAGGCACCGGCCAACGACACTGCCTGCCGCATATCCCATCCCATCGCGTTCACGGTGCCGGCCGGAGGACGCAACGCGAACAGCAGCACCGCCAGCAGATAGAGCCACTGGGGGTCGTTGCCGTAGTTCTGATAGGTCACGTAGAAAAACCCGGGGAGCAGCAGCAGCAGCAAAAGCCCCTCCCTTGCCCGTCCCGCCTGCCGAAGCAGGATGACGCTGATCACCGCCGCAAACGACCCGCCCAGATAGGCGGGCGCGGCCACCACGCCGGTCAGCTTGTGTCCGGGCCGGCGGCGGCTTTCGGATGTCGCGACCGTCAGCAGATCTTCCAGGTAGGCCGGCCAGAATGCCGGGCCCGCCGCCAGCGTCAGAACGGCCACACCGGCCAGAGCCGCAAGGCACGCCACCCCAATCGTCATCCACGCGCGCCGCAACAGCAGCGCCACCAGGATCGTTGGCGCGAAGGCAACCACATAGGTGACCTTGATGAGCGCGAGAGCCATCACCGCAAGGCCTATCACCAACCCGTCCGCCACCTGCGAGCGTCGGTTCACCGGCTCCAGGATCGCCGTCGCGATCGCCGGGAACGCCAGCGCCCAGGCCCACCGGTTGTAATGCATTGAGACCGACAGCAACGGCTCCGGCTCTCCATGCACCATCGCCAGCGCCAGAACCGTGCAGATCGCACCGAGGACCATTGCCCAGGCGGTCTGCAACCGGGATACCCCCACCCACCAGACCGGGAGCAGCAGAATCGCACCGACCAGCACCTGCCCCAGCAGAAATGCCATCCCCGCCGGAAATCCGAGCGCCACGAACAGGGCGATGGGGGCGGTGGCCAAGTACCCCAGCGGGGTCATGAAATCGAGATGCGGCCACTCCCCCGCGGCTTCCCGTAACACGATGTCGAACAGGTGGACCGTGTCGCCGTCGTGCTTGGCGATGTAGATCCCGCCCTTCGCCAAAAGCACCGCGCTCAGCCCCGCCCACACCAGGACAAGGAAGGCCCCCAGCAGGGCCGCGTCCCGTCTTTTCATCACTGCTCTCTTTCCATTTTTTGGCCACAATAGCGCGGCAGTTTTGCGACTGTCTGTGCAATGACAGGCGTTAATGTCGAATTCCGGGCGAAATCGGCAAAAATGCATGAGGCGAATGGACCAGTGACGTCATGAACGTGGAAATCGGCAATGTGGTGGCGCCGCCGGCGCCGCGGCGGCTTGAAGAAATGAAGCTCCCGCTCGTCATGATGCGGGACATCGTGTTGAAAACGATGTTCCGCAAGAATGCCGAACAGGTCAGCGAAATCGCGCGTGCCATCTGCCTTCCGGTCCCGGTTGCGCAAGAACTGGTCGACATCGGGCGCGAGCAGAAGCTGATCGAGGCGACGGGCACCCTGCTGGCCAACTCCGGCACCGAGATGGGCTACCAGCTTACCGACGCGGGCAAGGCGCGGGCGCTGGATGCGCTGTCGCAGTCGGAGTACTACGGCGCCATGCCGGTCCCGCTGGAGGTCTACGCCGAACAGGTGAAGCGCCAGTCGATCCGCAACATCCAGATCACCCGGGACCAGCTCACCGCCGCCATGGGGCATCTGATCCTGCCGGCGGACCTGCTGAACCAGCTCGGCCCGGCGGTATCCGCTGGCCGCTCGATCCTCATGTACGGCCCCCCGGGCAACGGTAAGTCCTCCATCTCCAACGGCATACGCGACGCCATGGGGGACAAGATCTACATCCCGCGCGCGATCGAATACGCCGGCCAGGTCATCACCGTCTACGACCCCATCGTGCACACCGCCGCCGAGGAGCAGGTGGACGACCCCACCGTCCTGCGCCGCTCCAACAACCGGTTCGACACGCGCTACGTGCGCTGCGAGCGGCCAACGGTGGTGACCGGCGGTGAGCTGTCGCTCTCGATGCTGGACCTCGTCTACAACCCCACCGCGCGCACCTACCAGGCGCCGTTGCAGCTCAAGTCGACCGGCGGCATCTTCATCGTGGACGACCTCGGCCGCCAGGCGGAACCGCCGCAGGCGCTGGTCAACCGCTGGATCGTTCCGCTGGAGGAGAGCCGCGACATCCTTGCCCTGCAATCGGGCGAGAAGTTCGAGGTGCCGTTCGACACGCTGGTGATCTTCTCCACCAACTTCCACCCCAACGAGATCTTCGACAAGGCGGCCCTGCGCCGGATCTTCTTCAAGATCAAGATCGACGGGCCGGATCAGGAGGACTTCCTGAAGATCTTCGCCATGGTCGCGAAGAAGCGGAAGATGCCGTTGGACCAGGACGCGCTGATCCACCTGCTCAAGCACAAGTATCCCACCATCGACAACGTCTATGCCAACTACCAGCCGATCTTCCTGATCGACCAGATGATCGCCACCTGCGATTTCGAAGGCATCCCGCGGCAGATGACGCCGCAACTGATCGACCGGGCATGGGAGAACATGTTCGTCAAGGAAGAGCATATCGAACACTGAGGCGCGCCGTCACAGCCCGCGGTCCTTGGCAGGGCCCGGGCCCGCCGCCGCTGGACGTGCCGCCCCGCCGGCTTAGCTTTCGGGGATCACCGCACCATTCCCCTCCCCGCAAACGGAGCGACGACTGATGCCCGGAAGACCCTGCCTCGCCCTTGCTACCGCACTCTTTCTGGCCGCCGCGCCCGTTGCCGCGCAGGAGGCGACCGTCGTCCAGCCCTTCGCAGGGTCCGACTACATCGCGCAACACGCCGTCGAATTCGACCGGCTCACCTATCTGACCAAGCTCGACGGTGCCGCCTCCGAAACGGACGCCATCGAGGGCCAGCTCCGCGTCGGCGTCGCCCGCTGGCCGGAAGGCAAGGCCCCGCTGGAGATCCAGCGCAGCTTCGAACGCGCGCTCGAGGAGGCGGGCTTCACCCTGCTCGTCAATGCCGACATGCCGCAGTTCTCGCCCGATGAGAAGGCCCTCACCGCGGTCTTCGAGGCCAACCGACTGCAAAACCGCGGCTATCCCCGCATCGACGCCCCTCAGCGCAACGCCGCGCTCGACGTGCAGAAAGTGGCCATCTTTCCCGCGCATTACATCTCCGCCAAGCGCACGCAGCAGGGGCAGGAAACCGTCTTTACCCTGATCATGAGCCGCCAGGCCCGGATTTACATGATGGAGGAGGCGACCGCCGCGGCCATGGCCGACGATACCGTGACGATCAGCGCCGAGAGCCTCACCTCCGAGATCGAGGACGCGGGCAAGGCAATCCTCTACGGCGTCCAGTTCGACACCGGCAGCGCCGTCATCCGGCCCAGCTCGGCCGGCTCCCTGGAGACCATCGCCAGCGTGCTGCAGGATCGCGACGGCACCTTCTACATCGTCGGGCACACTGACGACACCGGCGGGTTCGAGATGAACCTCAAGCTCTCGGCCGACCGCGCGGCCGCCGTCGTCCAGGCGCTGACCGACAGCTACGGCATCGACCCCGCGCGCCTGCAATCCGGCGGCGTCGGCCCGCTCGCGCCGCTGGCCTCCAACGAAAACGACGCCGGCCGGCAAATGAACCGCCGCGTCGAGCTGGTGGAACGCCTGCCAGAGTAACGCCGCCCCACCCCACACAGCCAAACCCGGGCGACCAGCCCGGGCCGCGCGGCAGTCAATCGAATGCCACCCGCACGAATTGGCTCCGGTAAAGTTGGGTCTTGGGACGTGCCGTCACCCCGGAAGCCGCCAGTCGACAACCGTGTGACGAGACGCTGAGGAAAGCCCAGTCCAGAATGTCTCCCCATCGGGCACGCGCGCCTGAAACAAAGACATCGGTTTGACCGAAAGCCGCGCTGCAACAAGGAAGGCGGCGCTACGATCCGACTGTAGCGTGCCTTGGAGACTGCCCCCCCGGGGGGCGAGCGAAGATGCCGTTTTGACCTCGTTAACGGGACCGCACGCTATTTCTTAGCGTTCCCATTCCCCTTGGAATTGTCATTGCCCTTGGACTTGTTCTCGTCTTTCGAACTGTCCTTGCTCTTGGAGCCGCCCTTGCCGTTGGAATTGCCTTTGTCTTCGGAGTTGCCCTTGCCCTTCGAGCTGCCCGTGTCTTCGGACGTGCCCTGACCGTCGGACGAGGTGTCTTCCGTATCACTTTTCCGATCGCTGCCAGTCGGCTGATCCACGGATTTTGCCGGCGGCGTCGTGGGGCGTGAATTCCCCCCAGGATCGGTAGCTACTGGTGCTGTGTCGGAAACTGGTGTCGCGCTTGGCGGCGTGGACGATCCACGGGACGGTGCCGTCGGCGGGGTCGTGCCTGCAGTGCCCGCAGGAGCGGTATCAATTGGTGTGTTTCTGGAAACCGGCTTCCGGCCTGCCGGAACGGAGGATTCACTGGCCCCCGGCTCAATCGTCGAGAGCGCCTCTCTCAATTGGGACGTGGCGCCGCCGTCTGAACCGGTTGCGCCTCCCGCAGCGCAGGAGTGTCGCGACTGAGAAAGAAATTGGTTCAGAACCTCGGCAAGCTCATCGTTTCTTTGCAGCGCCCAGGGTTGAGACCTGATGTACGAACGCAAATCGCATTCGCTGTCCGTCTCAATTCGGGAGTCGAGTTGCTCCAGGAACTCGATTTCGGACGCTTGTCGTGACGTCTGTGCGCACCCCACAACAGCGACCAGCGAAGTGATGACGAGCAGTCGCATTTCCCCCCCTAACACACCCTTGGCAGGCCGGACCGATTGTAGCTGGATTTCAGCCGGCGCACCGTGAACCGAATTTAGCTGTCGACACTACAGTTATTTGTCGCATCCAACAATCCCCGCGCGCGGTCCGAGCGCCATGCACAACCACAGGTAGCTTTGCAGGCGCTCCGGCTGCTTCGTCCGCTGGGATGAGATTCGTCCCGGCCGCCGTGCCCAATGTCAGGTTGCCAGCGGTCAAGATCCCTCCCTTGCAACGACTGTCTGTGAGGTCGGAAAAGCGCTTAAGCGTGTCAGCGGGAAGGGTCTTGCGCTCGGCCCGCAGACCGACGTGGCGCGGACGGGACGGCGCGTTTCTCCGCCGACACGCCCCCCGGACCGCCTGCCACGTCTGAACAATTCGTTAATCCGCCCCCGCAACCCATTGAAATCCCTCATCCCACCGCCCGTCCCACGCATGGGACGGAGCCTGTCCCACCCAGATATGGATGCCCCCGCCCCCCGAGGCTACAGTGCCCCCATGCCCGCCCCCCTTCCTCCCCTTTTCGCGGACTGGTTCGCCGCCCGCGGCTGGCAGGTCCACCCGCACCAGCAGGCCATGCTGGACCGGGCCGACGCCCCCGCCCTGCTGCTCGTCGCCCCCACCGGCGGCGGCAAGACCCTGGCCGGCTTCCTCCCCAGCCTGATCGAACTCGCCGACGGAACGCACGCCGGGCTCCACACCCTCTACGTCTCCCCCCTCAAGGCGCTGGCCGCCGACATCCGCCGTAACCTCTCGATCCCGGTCGCCGAGATGGGTCTGCCGATCCGGATCGAGGACCGCACCGGCGACACCCCGGCCAGCCGAAAGAAGCGCCAGCGCGCCGACCCACCCCACATCCTGCTGACCACCCCCGAGTCGCTGGCGCTCCTCACCTCCTACGAGGACGCCCCAAAGATGTTCGCCGGCCTCTCCCGCGTCGTCCTCGACGAGATCCACGCGCTCTCCGAATCCAAGCGGGGTGACCAGTTGATGCTCGCCCTCGCCCAGCTCGAGAAGTTCGCCCCCGGCCTGCGCCGCGTCGGCCTCTCGGCCACCGTCGACGACCCGGAGTCCATCGGCCGCTTCATGGCGCGCCACCCCGACCCGGTGGAGATCCTCCAGGCCGATCCGGGCCCAGCTCCGGACATCGCCATGCTGGAAACCGACACCCCCCCACCTTGGGCCGGCGGCGGCGGCGTCCATGCCATCCCGGCCGTGCTGGAGCAGGTGCGTCGCCACCGAACGACGCTGATCTTCCACAACACCCGCGCCCAGGCGGAGATCTTCTTTCACCACCTGTGGCTCGCCAACGAAGAGGGCCTGCCGATCGGCATCCACCACGGCTCCCTTGCCCGCGAACAACGCGAACGGGTGGAGGCCGCGATGGTGGCCGGAGACCTCCGGGCCATCGTCTGCACCGGCTCCCTCGACCTCGGCATTGACTGGGGCGACGTGGACCTCGTAATCCAGGTCGGCGCGCCCAAGAACGTCAAGCGGCTGGTGCAGCGGATCGGCCGCGCCAACCACCGTTACAGCGCGCCCTCCAAGGCGCTCCTCGTACCAGCCAACCGCTTCGAGATCGTCGAATGCCAGGCCGCGCTCGAGGCGGTGATGGAGCACGACCTCGACGGCGAGCCTCGCGGACCCGGCCCCCGCGACGTGCTCTGCCAGCACATCCTGATCGCCGCCTGCGCCGGACCATTCTCCGCCGACGACCTGTTCGCCGAGATGACGACAGCAGGCCCCTACGCAAATCTCACCCGGCCAGAGTTCGACGCCTGCCTGAGCTTTTGCGCGACCGGCGGATATGCCCTGCGGGCCTATGACCGGTGGCAAAGACTAAAACAGCGCCCCGATGGACACTGGCACCTGCGAGACCCCCGCGCCGCGCAGCGCATCCGGATGAATATCGGCACCATTCAGGACACCGACACGCTCAAGGTCCGCCTGAAGGGCCGCGGTGGGCGTCCCCTCGGCGAAGTGGAGGAAGGGTTCGCAGCCTCCCTCACGCCGGGCGACACATTCCTGATTGGCGGCCAGATCGTGCGCTACGAAGGCCTGCGGGAACTGACGGTCGAAGTCACGCGACACGCCTCCCGCAAACCCAAGGTCGCAGTCTTCATGGGAACCAAGTTCGCCAGTTCCACCCGCCTTCAGGACCGGATCCTGAGGATGTTTCAGCAGCAGGACTGGCCGGAGTTGCCAGAGCACACCCGGGACTGGCTCAAACTACAACGCGACGTGTCCCGCCTGCCCCGCCGTGACCGGCTGCTGGTCGAGAGCTTTCCCCACGACGGGCGCGAACACACCTGCGTCTACGGCTTCGCCGGCCGGAACGCGCAACAGACGCTGGGCCTGCTGCTGACACGGCGGATGGAAGACAATGGGCTGAACCCGCTCGGCTTCGTCGCGACAGATTATGCCACCCTGATCTGGGGGCTAGAGCCGCTTCGCGACGCAGCCGCCCTCTTCGCTCGGGAGACGCTGCTCGACGGCCTCGAAACCTGGCTGGCAGGCAACGCAGTAATGAAGCGAACCTTCCGGGCCAGCGCCACGATCGCCGGATTGATCGAGCGCAATACACCCTCTGCTCGGAAGAATGGCCGGCAGGCCACCTTTTCGTCCGACATCCTCTACGACACGCTCGCCAGGTACGACCCCGACCACCTGTTGATGCAGATTACACGGGAAGAGGCCATGCGTGGCCTGGTGGACTTCGGACGGATCGAGCACATGATCGAGCGTATCGAAGGGCGCATCGACCTCATACGCCTGGACCGCGTTAGCCCCTTGGCCGCGCCGATGTTGCTGGAAGTCGGAAAGGTGCCGGTGGCGGGCGCCGGACAGGAACGCCTGGTGGCCGAAGAGGCCGCGCGGCTCATGCAGGTGGCAGGCCTTCAGGACTGACCCGTACGGCCAATGACGACCGGCTGATCTTGGCGGATATGTCCCGAAAGGGGTATTTTTACCAACAAGAAGCCCCGGGCGCGCGCCCATACTTCTTGTTGGTAAAAATACCCAATTCCGGCGCCCGAAGGTAGCGCTCGGCCTGGGTCAGAGCATGGACGGCACCACGAGATCGGGCGGGCGGTGGCCGTCATCATACGTCTTGATGTTGATGATGACCTTCTCTCCCATCTCGATCCGGCCTTCGACGGTGGCGGAGCCCATCTGGGGAAGCAGGACGACATTGTCGAGGTCCCGCAGCCGCGGATTGATCTCCGCGCCGTGTTCGTAGACGTCGAGCCCCGCGCCAGCGATTTCACCGGACCGCAGCATCCGCGTGAGGGCGTTCTCGTCCACGACCTCGCCGCGAGATGTGTTCACAAGGACGGCAGTGGGTTTCATCAACTTCAGTCGTCGGGCATTCATCAGGTGGAAGGTCGACGGCGTATGGGGGCAGTTCACGGAAATCACGTCCATCCGGCTGACCATCTGGTCGAGGCTCTCCCAATAGGTCGCGCCGAGTTCCTGCTCGACCTCGGGACGGAGGCGGCGGCGGTTGTGATAGTGCACTTGCATGCCGAAGATGTTGGCCCGCCGCGCGACGGCCTGCCCGATCCGGCCCATGCCGAGAATCCCCAGGCGCCGCCCTCCGAGCCGGCCGCCGAGGAAGGCGGTGGGCGCCCAGCCCTTCCAGCGCCCGGCCTGCATGACCGCCAGTCCTTCCGGAATGCGGCGCGTTACGGCGAGGATCAGCGCCATTGTCATGTCGGCGGTGTCTTCGGTGGCAACGGCGGGGGTGTTTGTCACGAGGACCCCCCGCTGGCGGGCGCTCATGACATCGATGTTGTCGACCCCGGCGCCGTAATTGGCGATCAGCTTCACGCGTTCACCGGCATGGGCGAGCATCGCGGCATCGATGCGGTCCGTGATCGTGGGGACCAGAACATCTGCGCGGCACATCGCGGCGATAAGCTCGTCGCGGCTCATGGGCCTGTCTTCGGTGCAAAGCTCGGCATCGAAGAGTTCTGCCAGCCGGGCCTCCACCACCTCCGGCAACCGTCGCGTCACGACAACACTGAGCCGCTGCTTGGTCATGGAAACCCTCCTCACATCTTCCCTGCGATCCTGCTGACTGGCACATTGGCCGCCAAAGCAGCGGGCGACAAGCACCCCCCAGATACGAGCGGTAAAAAACGGTATGGATTTTCAGGTACGGGCGCCCCGGCTCCGGGGCCTGTTTCGGATTCTTGCAACGATCAGCGTCGTTTATGCGGCTGTCTGCGGCCAGGCTTTGGCCGATCAGACTGAGCCGCTGCGCGGTTCTGTCACGAACCTGCCGCTGCCGCGCTATGTGTCGTTGAAGTCGGCAGAGGGGAACGCACGCCGCGGCCCCTCCCTCAGCCATCGCATAGACTGGGTCTACAAGCGGCGTGCCATGCCGCTGCAGGTGACAGCCGAATTCGGCCATTGGCGGCGGGTGCGCGACCGTGACGGCGCCGGCGGCTGGATGCACTATTCCCTCTTGTCGGGCGTGCGAACGGTGCTGGTAGAGCAGGACATGCTGGCGCTGCACGCGCAGGCCTCCGAGAATTCGCCGGTGGTGGCCCGTGCCGAACTCGGGGTGATCGCGCGGCTGGGGGAATGCTCGGTGGACTGGTGCCGAATCTCGGCCGACGGGGAAAAGGGCTGGGCGCGAAAGGCCAGCCTGTGGGGCGTGGATGCCGGCGAGGTCCGGGAGTAGCACGGCCAGAATGTAGGCACGCACGCGCCCGCCATTGCACCCAGAGGAGACTTCGGGATAGGGAGGGCGCGTCCTTTCCACGCGCGCTCCCATGACTGCTCAGAACACACGCCTCAATGTCTCCGCCGCCGCGGCATCCCTGAGTGTGGCCCTTACGCTCGTGGGCCTGAAGCTCTGGGCTCTCGGCGCGACCGGGGCCCTGACAATTGCCGCTTCTCTCGCCGACAGCGCGATCGATCTGATGATGTCGCTCGCCGGGTTGGCCGCCATCCTCTACGCGGCCCGCCCGCCAGACGAGGACCACGGATTCGGGCACAGTTCGGCCGAAGACCTCGCCGCGCTCGGGCAAGCGTTGTTCCTGATCGTCGCGGCCGGGGTCATCGGGGCCGCAGGGATCGGACGGCTGATGAGCCACACGCCTCCGCCTTTAGACGCTGAACGGGAGGGGATCACCGTCATGGTCATCTCTATCCTGCTTACCGTCGCACTCCTTGTCTGGCAGCGGTATGTCACGCGTCGAACCGGCAGCCGCGTCGTCAGCGCGGATTCGCTCCATTACCTGAGTGACCTGATCCCCAACGTCGGCGCCATCCTGTCGCTCTGGGCCTCGGCCCACTTCGGCCTGACGTCCATCGACAGCGCCGTGGCCGTCGCCACGGCAGGTTTGCTCGTGGTCGGGGCTTTTGGAATCGGACGCGGGGCCTGGGACGCGCTGATGGACCGGGAAGCAGATCCCGAAATCGTCTCCAACATCGCGGCCCTTGCCGAAACCTGGCCGGGCCTGAACGGGTTTCACGACCTTCGGACGCGTTCGTCCGGCCATCGGCTCTTCGTCAACATCCATGTGGAGATTGACGGGCGCCTGCCGCTGACGGAAGCACATGACATTGGCGCCGGGCTGCGGCACGCGATCCTGCGCGCCTACCCCCAGGCCGATGTCATCATCCACCACGATCCCGTCCGGGACCCCGGCGCGCTCAGGCCGCAGGCGCAAGCCCCCGCCCCTTGAGCAGCGCCTCCACGCCGGGCAGTCGCCCGCGAAACGCCCGGTAGAGCACGTCCGGTTCCTGCGATCCGCCCGACGAGAGGACGTTGGCCTCCAGCGATTCTGCCGTCTCCGGGTCGAACGGGCTTCCGGCCTCCTCGAAGGCGGCGAAAGCGTCTGCGTCCATGACCTCCGACCACATGTAGCTGTAGTAGGCCGAGGCATAGTAGCCGCCCGAGAAGACATGCGCGAAATGCGGCGTGGCGTGGCGCATGCGGATGGCCTCCGGCATGCCGATCCGCTCCAACACTTCGGCTTGCTTCTGCATCGGGTCCGCCGGCGGCGGACCGTCGTGGAACTCCAGATCGACAATGGCGGAGGCCACGTATTCGACCGTCTGGAACCCCATGTCGAAGATCGCCGCGGCGCGGACGCGCTCGAGCATTTCCTCGGGCATGCGTTCGCCCGTATCCGCATGGGTGGCGAACTCGGCAAGCACTTCGGGCACTTCCAGCCAGTGCTCGAAGAGCTGGCTCGGCAGCTCCACGAAATCGCGGGACACCGAGGTGCCGGAGATGCTTTCGTAGGTCACGTTACTGAGCATCTGGTGCAGCGCATGCCCGAACTCGTGGAACAGCGTGCGCGCATCGTCGTAGGAGAGCAGCGCCGGCGCACCCTTGGCGGGTTTGGCGAAGTTGCAGACGTTGAGCACATGCGGGCGGATGTCGCCAGCGAGCTTCTGCTGGCTGCGCAGCGCCGTACACCATGCGCCCGACCGCTTGCCGGACCGGGCGAAGTAGTCGCCTATGAAAACCGCCAGGTGCTGTCCGTCGCGCCGGACCTCCCAAGCGCGCGCGTCCGGATGGTGCAAGGGCACGTCGAGCGGCAAGAACTCCAGCCCGAACAGGCGTGTCGCGCAGGCAAAGGCGGCTTCGATCATACGGTCGAGTTGCAGGAAGGGTTTCAGCTCGGTCTCGTCCAGGTCGTGCTCCGCCTTGCGCCGTTTCTCGGCGTAGTAGCGCCAGTCCCACGGCCGCAGCGGCATGTCCTCCCCGTCGGCCACCAGCATCCGCTCCAGCCAGGCGGCATCGCCATCCGCGCGGGCCTTCGCGGGTTCCCAGACCGCCATCAGGAGTTCGCGCACGCGCTCGGGCGTGCGGGCCATTTCGGTTTCCAATTTGTAAGCCGCATAGGAGTCGTACCCCAACAATGCCGCCTGCTCCGCCCGCAAGCGCAGCATCTCGGCCGCCAGGGCACGGTTGTCCGTCTCACCGCCATTTGCGCCACGGGAGGTCCATGCCTCGTAGGCCTTCTCGCGCATGTCGCGACGGGGCGAGAACTGCAGGAACGGAACGATCAGCGAGCGCGAGAGCGTCACGATCGGCCCCTCCGCGCCCCTCTCCTCGCCGGCAGCGCGGGCGGCATCGGCCACGAACGCAGGCAAGCCTTTCAGCGCCGCAGCGTCGAGGTCCATGAACCAGTCCCGCTCATCCGCCAGCAGGTTCTGGCCGAAGGACGTCCCCAGTTCCGCCAGCCGCGTATTGATCTCGCGCAGTCGCGCCCGCCCCTCCTCGTCCAGAGCCGCCCCCGCACGGAGGAAGCTGCGGTGCGAAAGGTAAAGCACGCGGTTTTGTTCTTCCGTCAGCCCCAGGTCTTCCCGCTGCTGCCAGAGCGCCTCCACCCGGGCATAGAGCGCTTCGTTCAGGGCGACGTCGGTCGAATACTCGGCAAGTCGCGGCGAGAAATCGCGCTGCAACGCCTCGCGCTCGGGCGTCGAATCGACACTGGACAGCAGGTAGAACACCGAAAGCACATCGCTCAGCTCCTTCCCTGCCAGTTCCAACGCCTCGATCGTGTTGGCGAATGTCGCGGGTTCGGGGCAATGGGCGATGGCATCGATCTCGGCGCGCGCCGCCGCAAGGGCCGTCTCGAAGGCCGGGGCAAAATCCCCGTCCGTCACGGCATCGAAATTCGGCAGCTCGAAAGGCTGAGTGCGTTCGGCCAGCAATGGGTTCGTCATGGCGATCTCCTTTTACCGCATAGCTAGGGACCGCAGAGGCAGAAAACAAACTCTGAGAGACATGCGATGCGCGACGGGCCGCTCCCGGTCTTCTTGTTGGCGCAAATACCCCCGGGGCGCCGGTCCCGTCGCAGAGAGCAAGGTCTTCCGTCTCGGCCTGACGTCAGGGAGGAACCCAGTCACCTTTCCGGGATATGGATTTAACAGAGAGGACAGCCGAAGGCAGTGCTGTTTGGAAAAGCTTCGCCACCGGGAGATGCGCTGGCTCGACGTCCTGAGGAACAGGGCGCTTCGCGCATGCGGGGAGTCATGGAAGCGATTAAAGTTTTGGGGCGCCGTTTGCCGAAGCGCGGGGGCTCTCTTGGCCTGTATCGGCACCTTGGCCGGGGATCTGGATAGCGAAGAGATATAGTCCCGGGCGCGCGTCTTGCAGCGACGCCCAGGACTGCTCGCCGTCAGAGCAAGAAGGTCAGCGCCACGTTGAGCAGCATGGCTGAGATAAAGCCAATTGGCGCTGCGCGCAGTAGCAGCCGGGAGAAGAGGCTGTTGCGCATCTCGGCATCCGGCGCCGAACCGAGGATCAGGCTGCCCCCCGAGGAAAAGGGCGAAATCGATGTCGCTTGTGCGCCCACCACGATGGCTGTGAACATCAGCATCGGGTTGATCCCGAGCTGCGCTGCCAATGGCGGTACCATCGGGAAAAGTGCAGGCGTGACCACTCCCAATGTCGAGGCGAAAAGCGACATGATTGCCGCCACGATTCCGAAGCTGAGCGGCACGAGGACAGGCGGGATGGTTCCGCTGATCCAGGCCGCAAGTTCGTCAATGGTGCCGGCTTTGATCGCCACCGAGATCAGCATGCCCATGCCGCAGATCATGATCAACGTCGGCCAGGGCAACGACGCAATGGCTTTGCGTTCGTCTCCGAGCTTCAGCATGAGCGCAATAATCGAAAAAACGCTGGCGATGAGCCCGATGTCAATCTTCGAGTTGATGAAGTGGACCGTCTCGTTTTGCGGCAGGGCAAGGTTCGCCAACGGCGCAGCGAGCACGATCGCCATCATGGTGAGCGTCAGCCACAGGGTTTGGCGCTGCTTGAGATCCAGCGGATCGGGCCGGTCGATTTCCATCTGTCCAATCGGCCCGTTTCGTTTCCCGGTCACGAAGAGCAGAAGCGTGATCACAACCAACGGCAGCAGGAAGGTTGCGAGGAAGATCGACACGGTGTTGACGAAGGCGGTATTTGGGTCGACCCCCGCATTGGTCATGAGACCACGGAAGATGATGCCCGACTGGCTCGACATGAAGTTGGCGCCGCCGAGTGCGCCGTAGTTCACGGCCATGCCGCCAAGGATCAGGTCGAGGCCGGTGCGTCGGCAAAGCAGCAAGGTGATGGGAGCCATGAAGGCAAGGACGGTGTAGTAGCCCGCGCCCATTGCCGCGATCACCGTGGCGGTCATGAAGACTGCGTAGGGGAGCATCCAGGGCGCGTTGCGGCAGACGTAAAGCAGGTGCCCGGCCAATTTCTCGAGCGTGCCATTGGTCATGGCAAAGCTGTAGAAGAGGCAGACCGAGAAGATCACGAAGAAGATCTTCAACGGCCACATGGCGATGATCTCGGAGGGTTTCAGCCCCATCAGGAAGGCCCCGATGATATAGGCGAAGGCAATGGCGAAGAGGCCAATGTTGATGCGTGTCCTGTAACCCAGGACGATGGCGGCGGCGATGGCCAGCACAGTGATGAGACTCATGGTTTCCTCCCTGGTCTCGTGGGCGGTATCAAGTGAAGCGGAACAGCGCCGCCGGGTTGTCGACGAGAATCCGGTGCCGGTCGGCAGGATGGGAGACCAGGGTTGTCAGCCGCTCGACCTGTTCGGCATAGTTGGTGGCGGTTTCATGCTGGGTGTGCGGCCAGTCGCTGCCCCAGACGAAGCGGTCCATCCCGCCGAGAGCATTGCGCAGATGCACCAGAGATGCGGCAGCCTGGACGGCAGTCTGGCTGCTGCGATAAGGGGCGGAGAGCTTCACCCAGGCGTCGGGCGCGGCACGTAGAGCGTCGAGGACCGCCACGTGGGCCGGGTTCGCGAGATCGATCCCCCCCTTCGGCAGGCCGAAATGGTCGATCATCACTGGGCAACCAGAAGGTGCGATAGCGGGCAGAATGGACGCGAAATCCTCGAACGCGCGCTGGATCTCGACCTGCCAGCCGATTTCGGCCAAACGGCGAAAGAAGCGCTGCCACGCAGCGTTTGAATAGTCTTCGAGCTCTTTCCCAACGAGGTTCAGCCGTGCGCCGACAAAGCCTTGCGCGTCGAGCTTTTCCAGCGCGGCATCCGTCAGGGTCGGATCGACCACGGCAATCCCACGTAGGCGTTGGGGGTATTCGGCAAGTGCCTCCGCGATCAGACCGTTGTCGATTCCGTAGAAGCTTGGCTGAATCAGGACCCCGTGACTGATTTTTGCCGTCTCCATATGGGTCAGCCACGCCGTGACCGATGCAACGTACGTTGGCGAATAGCGGCGGCCGGGAACCATTGGCGCATCTGGATCGAAAATGTGTGCGTGAGCGTCAATGCCGGTGATAAGTGCGCTGGTTGTCATGCGGGATCCTTCTGGTCGTGCGCAATAGTGTGCCGGCCCCGTGGAAGGTGAGGTCCACGGAGGAGGCGAGGGAGCGGGGCGCGAGCGACGAGGGACGCGCGCGAGCCCTATGAGGTGGTCGGTTGCAGGATGCCGCGGACCAGGAAAGTCGTCAGCCGATGCGACTTCGGTAGCGGAAGCTGCGCGCAGGCCCCATCGACCTGCGCCATTCGATTGGTCTGCCGTCGAGGCCAAAGGCCGTGCGCTCGATCACCGCGACGAACTCTCCGGCCGCAAGACCCAGGCGCTTGGCAACGGCCTTCGGCGGGCTGGCAAAACTCACCTCGTCCTCGGCATGGGCGACGAAGGCGCCAAATCGCTCGAGGTAGAAGGGATAGAGCAACGGACCGATCTCAACCTCTGGAACGGTCTCGATGCCTTCAAAGCGTTCGCGCGGGAGCCAGATCTCTTCGGAAAGGATCGGCTGGTCTTGCAGCAGCCGCACACGGTCGATACGAATGCAGTCCGTCGTACCGAGAACCTCGGCAGCTTCTTCGGGAGCGTTCTGCACGCTGCGGGCAACGAGGCGGCTTACCGGGATCGTCTTGGTGCGATCTGCGCCCTGCAGCGCGAAAAATCGGAAAAGGGTCGGCTCGAAGGCAGGTTTGCGCAGAAAGGTTCCCGCCCCCTGGCGGCGTTCCAGAAGCCCTTCGGCAACCAGCTGCTGCAGCGCCTTTCGCACTGTGCCGACCGAAAGACCCTCTTCACGGGAGAGGATGTTCTCCGATGGCAACGCGTCCTCCGCAGTCCACTCGCCGGCTGCAATGCGCTCAGCGATACGGTCGCGGAGCCGCAGATACGCCGGCAGGCGGCTGTCTTCCTCAAGTCTGTCACGTGATGTCACGGCCACTCCTCCCCAAGGAAGGAGCTAAATCGATTCAGCAACAAAGTCAACACTTCGTTATAGAAGTGAAGAAGAACACAACTGAAGAACTGTAGAGGCCTTCTGTCCAGACTTCGCTGCGTAGGTCCCTTTGAAGTGATCGTGGACCTCGGCGCATCTTGATAAATCCAGCGTCAGTGGAATGCTTCGCAAGCTGTCCGACTCCGGGGATGTCGTTCGACAAACCGCCAATGATGGTCGCGTAGAGTTTCTGTTTCTGACGAAAAACGACGAAGAGCGCGTGACGGCAATAGACGCCTTCGCCCGGACGCAAGTTTCGAACGCGCTCGAACCGCTGCAGCCGCCACAAAAGAGCGCGGTTCTGGAGGGCTCAAGCCTGTATGCAGGCGCACCAAACCCTTGCAATTCGGCTTGGGCTCGCCTCAGCCTCCGCAGACCGGGCAATCCGCGCGGCGTGTGAGGGCGATCTGCCGGCTCTCGCCATAGAGGGCGTCGTAGATCAACATGCGCCCCCGCATGGACGTGCCAGCATCGGTCAGAACCTTCATCGCCTCCACGGCCATCATCGCGCCCACGACACCCGGCAATGGGCTGAACACACCCGCTTCGGCGCAGGAGGGCGCGAGACCGGGCGCGGGGGCTTGCGGAAAGACGCATTGGTAGCAGGGGCCGCCACGAGCCGGATCGAAGACACTGAGTTGGCCTTCCCACTGGCTCAGGGCACCGGAGACGAGTGGTATGCCGGCCGCCACCGCGGCCCGGTTGGAGAGATACCGGGTTCGGAAATTGTCGGTTCCGTCTAGGACGAGGTCGTAGTCCGCGAACAACTCCGCGGCAATCTCATCGGTCAATTCCCGGTGGTACGGTTTCACGGTGACGAAGGGGTTCCGTGCCGACATTGCGCGGGCGGCGGAAAAGACCTTGGGAACGCCCAGGTCTTCTTCGCGATGCGCGATCTGCCGCTGCAGGTTCGAGGCGTCGACCGTGTCGCCGTCGATGACCCCGATGGTGCCCACCCCTGCCGCGGCCAGGTACAGCAACGCCGGAGAGCCGAGCCCACCCGCGCCGACGACCAGCACGCGCGCCTTGCGCAGACGCGTCTGCCCGGGGCCGCCGATCTCGCGGAGCATGATGTGGCGGGCATAGCGCTCCAGTTCCCCCTCCGCATAGGTCCCGACGGTGGGCGCGTGTGCCGGGGCTGGCGACGGCGCAGCGCGTGCCTTCAGCCAGCGAATGCCGGCGGCATAGATCACCGCCAGCGCGGCAAATCCGCCGAACAGCAACCACGGCGACGCAGAGCCGCCCGTGGCTTCCCGCAGGGGATTTCCCACGGGCAGGACCAAATGCTCAATAAGAACAGCGAGATAGAGAACGCCTATCATCGTCCACCGCAGCCGCCGCGGGGCCCCCATCAGCGCACCGACGCCCCAGAGAACGGCAGCGAGGAGGAGGACCAGCACCATCAGCCGCGCCCGGTCGAGCCGAACCCGCCCTCGCCCCGAGCACTGGTCTCCAGCCCCTCCGCGATGTCGAAACGCGCCTGAACCACCGGCGCAACGATCGCCTGGGCGACCCGGTCCCCGTGGTGGATCGTGTAGGGCTCGGTCCCAAGGTTGACGAGCAGAATGCCGAGCGGGCCCCGGTAATCGCTGTCGATTGTGCCCGGGGTATTGGGCAGCGTAATGCCGTGGCGCAATGCGAGACCGGACCGCGGGCGGATCTGCATCTCGTACCCGTCCGGAACCTCCACCCGAAGGCCACTGGGAATGATCCGCCGTTCAAGGGGCTGCAACGTGACACCGGCCGACCGCTCCCCGGCAGGGAAGTTCGCCCGGAGATCGGCCCCCGCCGCGCCCGGCGTCTCGTAGGCCGGCAAGGCAACATCGGGGTCCGCCCAATCCTCCCGCAGAACTTTCACCAGCACGCTCACGACAGGCCCTCCGCGATCCGCTCCGCCAGCCGCCGAGCGACGTCCCCTTTCCCCATGCGCGGCCATGTCTCCGCCCCGCCGGCAGTTATCAGCGTGACCTCGTTCTCGTTTCCGCCCATGATTCCCGTGGCTTCCGAGACGTCGTTCGCGAGAATCCAGTCGCACCCTTTTCGGTCTCGCTTCGCCGTTGCGTGGGCGACCACGTCGTTTGTCTCGGCAGCAAACCCCACCACCAGCCTTGGTCGGTCGGTCTCCAGCCGCGAAACTTCGGCCAGGAGGTCCGGGTTCTCCACGAACTCCAGCGCGGGGGGATTGCCGGTCCCGTCCTTCTTCATCTTCCGCCCGGCGGCATTCGCCACCCGCCAGTCCGCCACGGCGGCGGCGAAGACACCTGCGTCGGCCGGAAGTGCGGCCATCACCGCGTCGCGCATCTGCTGCGCCGTCTCCACCTGCACCACATCGACGCCGTTCGGCGGCGGCACCGTCGCCGGGCCGGAGACGAAGGTGACGCGTGCCCCAAGCCCCGCAAGCGCCGCCGCAATGGCCGTGCCTTGTGCTCCGGACGACCGGTTCGCGATGTATCGGACCGGATCTATGGGCTCATGGGTGGGGCCGGACGTGACGATCACGTGCCTGCCGGTGAGCGGCCCCGAGGACAGCGCGCCCTCCACCGCGGCCACGATTTGCGGAACCTCCGCCATCCGGCCGAACCCGAATTCGCCACAGGCCATGGGGCCCTCGTCTGGGCCGACCGTCCGCACGCCGTCGCCGTGCAACGTCGCGAGGTTGCGACGGGTCGCGGGGTGCTCCCACATCCGCACATTCATCGCGGGCGCGATCAGAACCGGTGTGTCCGTCGCCAGAAGAAGGGTGGAGGCGAGATCGTTGGCCAGACCCTGCGCCATCTTGGCCATCAGGTCGGCGGTCGCGGGGGCCACGACGATGAGGTCTGCCGACCGGCTCAACTCGATATGGCCCATCTCCGCCTCGTCGGTGAGATCGAAGAGATCGCGATAGACCTTCCGGGAGGCCAGGGCGGCGGCGCTGAGGGGCGTGACGAACTGCTCGGCCGCGGGCGTCAGTACCGGGGTCACCTCGAACCCGCGCTCACGTAGGCGGCGGATGAGATCGAGCGACTTGAAGGCCGCGATACCGCCGCCGATGATCAACAGGATACGCTTGCCGGTTCCCATGCGCCCGCCTCTTTCCGCTTTCCCGTTCGGGTGTATTCAGAGCCGCGCGGGCTGACAACCCGTCACCCGGTGGCACCGCCTTCCGACCCACACTGTCGCTCAAGCCAAGAGTGAACGACTTTTCGACTGAAAAATCGCCTCCGTCCCGACCGTGCGTCAGCCTCCGCAGGGGCGCGCATCACGCCGGATAGTCGTCCTGGACCTGAAACAGCGACGGCACGGCCGGACAGGGGGCGAGGTCGTTGCCGACCACGTCGGACAGCCGCGCTTGGTGGAGGAACACGTAGACGTGCGCCGACAGCCCCTCCCACAGCCGGTTGTTGAGCGACTGCGCCCGGCTGCCGGAGACCCCGCCCTTGGCGCCGGCGCCGGTGTGCAAGGCGCTCACTGTCTCGTCCACCGCCGTCAGCACGTCCGACACCCGGATCTTTTCGGCCGGTCGGCCAAGCCGATAGCCGCCGCCCGGGCCACGCACGGAGTCCACCAGCCCAGCACGCCGGAGCTTCACGAAGAGCTGTTCCAGATAGGGCAGCGAGATGTCCTGCCGCTCGCTGATTTCGGAGAGCGTCACCAGGTCCCCTTCCGGCGCAAGCGCGAGGTCGGTCAATGCCACCATCGCGTAGCGCCCCTTTGTGCTCAGTTTCACGGCGCGACCTCCCCCAAAATCTTGACGTGGGCGATAGGGCAGCTTAACTGCCACTCGCCCCGCAGATATACGCGGTCCATAGGACAGAAGTTTTTACGTTGCCTGTCAGAAAGCGTCAACGCACAGCGATGTCGCAAACGCGGGCCAGAAAGGAAAGAGGCACGCGATGCCCGAGGTGATCTTCCCCGGACCCGAAGGACGGCTGGAAGGCCGCTATCACCCGCAGAAGGAAAAGGACGCGCCGATCGCGATCATTCTGCACCCCCATCCGCAGTTCGGGGGCACGATGAACAACAAGGTCGTCTACAACCTGCACTACTGCTTCCACCGGATGGGCTTCACGGTCCTGCGCTTCAACTTCCGCGGCGTGGGCCGGTCGCAGGGCGAATACGACCAGGGGGTCGGCGAGCTGTCCGACGCGGCGGCCGCGCTGGACTACCTGCAGTCCATGAACCAGAACGCCAAGCATTGCTGGGTTGCGGGCTTCTCCTTCGGCGCATGGATCGGGATGCAACTCCTGATGCGCCGGCCTGAGATCACTGGCTTCATTTCCGTCAGCCCGCCCGCCAACATGTACGACTTCTCGTTCCTCGCTCCCTGCCCGTCCTCCGGCCTGATCATCAATGGCTCGGCCGACCGCGTCGCCCCGCCGAAAGACACCCAGGCCCTGGTTTCCAAGCTGCACGAGCAGAAGGGCATCACCATCACCCACGAGGAGATGGAGGGCGCCGGTCACTTCTTCGAGGATCCTCACATGGAGCCCATGCTGGAGCACGTCGAGACCTACGTGCGCCGGCGGTTGACCGAATCGACGCGCTGAGGACGGCGCATGGGTGTTCTCGAAGACCTCGCCGACGGTTTGGCGAAAGACACGATCGAAGAGGCGGACAGGCTGGGGCGGGAAGACCTCATCACTGAGGTCGCCAAGCAGCTTGGAGCCACGTCGACCACGATGGAGGAGGCCTATTTGACCTCCATCCGGATGCGGTTGGCGGAGAAGCGTGCGCGACAATTCCTGGAAAACCGGGTGCGGCAGGTGGAAAACGACGATGACTCCTGATCTCGCAAACGAGGCCCTGGCCTCACAGATCGCGTTTCTGCAGGAAATCGACCGGCTGAAGGGCGTTCTCAGGGCCACGCCCATCTGCGACAACTCCCGCCCGGAGAATTCGGCCGAGCATTCCTGGCACTTGGCGATGTACGCCATGGTGCTTGTCGATCAGGCCGGGCCGGACGTACGGATCGACCGGGTGATCCGGATGCTCCTGCTGCACGACATCGTCGAGATCGACGCCGGGGACGTGCCAATCCACCTCGTCCACGATTCCGAGGCGCAGGCGGCCAAGGAACGGGTCGCGGCAGAGCGGATCTTCGGCTTGCTTCCCGCCGAACAGGGTGCCGAGTTTCGCGCGCTTTGGGAGGAGTTCGAGGCCGCCCAGACCCCCGATGCCGTATTTGCGAAGTCCATCGACCGCGTGCAGCCGCTGCTGCTGAACCTCGCCAACGGAGGAGGGAGCTGGATCGACTACCACGTAACGATGGAGCAGATCGACGCCCGTGTCGGCACCAAGGTCAACCGGGGGGCCCCGGCGCTCTGGCGGCACGTCCGCGCCCGCGTCGCAGGCTATTTCGCCAGTTAGGCAACGCGCGACTCCGCTCCGGCAAAAGCACGTCCACCACGACAAAGGCGCTAAGGACCCAAGCCAGCGCCATCCCCACCTGAAGCAGTCGGGTCCCCATTGCGACCGACGTGTCCTCTGCAAACGGCGCCATTGCGCCGCCGAAAAGAATGAGCATGGTCGACATCGCCGACCCCGCCAGAGCGGCGTCCTGCCGGCCGCTCGCGCTCCAGGTTCCGAGCACGAGGCATGCAAGAAGGGTCACGAGGGCCATGAACGGGAAAAAGGGCGCCATCACCACGAGTTCGTAGCAAACGAGAGCCGCCAGCCCACCGATCACGTTGGAGACCAGCATGGAGCCGGCGACTTTCGGACCTGCCAGGGTGCTCGCGGCGAGCTGTTGCGTCAGGAGAGCGACGATGAGCAACGTGAGCACGGCACCGCCGTCCGTCAGGAAGAACACGAGGACATAGGGCAGCGTCACCAGCGACATTCGCACCAGCCGCCGCTCGGGATCGAAGGCGGGCTGGCCCGAGGCCGTCCCGGCAGCTTTGGCTCGGGTCCGTTGCGATGCCGGCAGGACGACGAACATCGCCTGAGTAGCGAAGACGGCAATGGCGAGGTTGAGCGGCAGCCAAGCCGCCACGAGCAAGGCCAGTTGCGGCGAGGTCTTGACCAGGAGTGGGATCAGAAGCCCGGCAAATAGGGAGAGCACCACGAGCAACGGCGACCGGCCATTTACCGAGAGGTTGAAGGCGCCGACAACCCAGAGTGCGACCGCCACCATATAGAGCGCGGGGAACCACTGGAGCACCGTGAAGACGACCCAGGCAGCCAGCATCAACCCCGCCGCCGTTGCCACCAGCGCACCGCCGGCCCGCAGCGACGGTGGCGCCGGTGCCTGGAGCAGAAGGATGGACAGCACCGCAGCCACAAAAGCCAGCGGCCAGGCATATGCCATCCCCAGCACGAAGAGCGCCGCCGGCCCGAGTGCCAGCCGGAGGGCCATTCGTCGGTCCTCAATAGGCATAGGAGAGCCAGGAAAGCGCCCGAACATAGGCCCATCCGAGGGCATTCAGGATCGAATTTTCCGTCGCATAGACAAGCACATCCGCCTGCCCGTTAAATTGGAAAATCACGTCGTCGGCCGGGTCGCCCGTCTCGTATCCGGGCAGGACGATCCGAACCGGAAAGCGTTGAGGGGCGCGCATCCAGCCGGTCGACCGGGGCGGCGCGGCCAGGCCACCGGGTTGTGTCTCGTTGCCGATGGACACCGCGCCGGAGAAGCTTTCGACCCTTCCCCGCAACACGCGACCCGGCTGAACGTCCAACGTCACCTCCACCGGGTCGCCGACACTGAGGTGGCCCATGTTGTTTTCGGTCAGATAGGCTTCCACCCAGACGTCCTCGGTATCGACGAAGGTCATGATGGGGCTTCCCGCCTTGGCATAGGCACCCGCAGCGACGCCAAGGTCACTCACGGCGCCTGCGGTCGGGGCAACCAGTTCGGTCCATTCCAGATCGAGTTCGGCCTTGGAGACAGCCGCAAGCGCTTGCCGGATGGCCGGGTTGTCCTTCCCCTCGGGGCCAAGCTGTTGCCTCGCCCGCGCCAGATCGGCCTCCGCGCCGGCGAGGCGGCTTTCCCCGTCGGACAGAGCCGCCCGCGCCTCGTCGCCACGGGAGACCGAAATCAGACCCTTTCGCTCCAGCTCGAACACCCGTGCGGTTTGCAGGCGGATATTTTCCAGCTCGGCCGTGATGCTGCTCACCGCCGCCTGCGCCGCCGCCACGTCGGCTGAACTTGCGCCGATCGATTGGACGGCCGCGTCAAGCTGCGCCCGTGCCGCCTCCAACGCAATCCGATAGGGACGCGCATCGATCCGGGCAAGCACCTCGCCCGTCTCGACCAACTGCCCATTGGCGGCCGGCACCTCCACCAGTGCCCCGGAGACCTGCGGCACGACGGGCGTGATCACGGCCTTCACGCGCGCGTTCGACGTAAACGGCGTCATCCGATCCGCAGCGAGATACCAGACGAAAACGAGGATCGACAGCAGGAGAACGATGCGAATGACCGTTTTCATCGAGGGTTCCAGCCTCCGTGACCGACACGTCTTACCCAATCACATTCGCGGGATCCTGTCATCCAGGCGGGATCAGTGTCGTCTGGAGAGGCCGGCGTGCGGAATTCTTGTATACATTCGCATACCATATTTGCAGATGCAGCGCTTTGCGGTATCACGCAGGCAGACTTCGATTCATTCCGCAGCCTGAAAGAGAGGCCCCATGACCAAGATCAAGGTCGACAATCCCATCGTCGAAATGGACGGCGACGAGATGACCCGCATCATCTGGCAGTTCATCAAGGAAAAGCTGATCCTGCCCTATCTGGACATCGACCTTCTCTACTATGACCTGGGGATCGAGGAGCGCGACCGCACCGACGACCAGATCACGATCGACGCCGCCGAGAAGACCAAGGAAGTGGGCTGTGCGGTCAAATGCGCCACGATCACCCCGGACGAGGCCCGTGTGGAGGAGTTCGGCCTGAAGAAGATGTGGCGCTCGCCCAACGGGACGATCCGCAACATCCTTGGCGGCGTGGTGTTCCGCCAGCCCATCATATGCCGCAACGTGCCGCGCTTGGTGCCGGGCTGGACCAGACCCATCGTGATCGGCCGCCATGCCTTCGGCGACCAATACCGCGCGACCGATTTCAAGTTCCCCGGCTCCGGCAAGCTGTCGATGAAGTTCGTCGGCGACGACGGCACGGTGATCGAGGAAGAGGTCTACCAGGCGCCCTCCTCCGGCGTCTTCATGGGCATGTACAACCTCGATGACTCGATCCGGGATTTCGCCCGCGCGTCGTTCAACTACGGCCTGCACCTGGGCTGGCCGGTCTACCTCTCAACTAAGAATACCATCCTCAAACAGTACGACGGCCGGTTCCTTGAGCTGTTCCAGCAGGTTTTTGACGAAGACTTTGCCGAGAAGTTCAAGGAGAAGGGCATCTGGTACGAGCACCGACTGATCGACGACATGGTCGCCTGCTGCATGAAATGGAACGGCGGCTTCGTCTGGGCGACCAAAAACTACGATGGCGACGTGCAGTCCGACACCGTTGCTCAGGGCTTCGGCTCGCTGGGGCTCATGACCTCGCAACTCATGACGCCCGACGGCAAGATTGTGGAGGCCGAGGCCGCCCATGGCACGGTCACGCGGCACTACCGCCAGCACCAGGCGGGGCAGCAGACATCGACCAACTCCATCGCGTCGATCTTCGCCTGGACCGGTGGTCTGAAGCACCGGGCCAAACTGGACGAGAACATCGCCCTGATGTCCTTCGCCTCCACGCTGGAAAAGGTGATCGTGGAAACGGTCGAGGACGGCTTCATGACCAAGGACCTCGCGCTGCTGGTCGGCCCCGACCAGGGGTGGCTGACGACGATGGGCTTCCTGGAGAAGATCGACGAGAACCTGAACAAGGCGCTGGCCGGCTGAGGCGCCGGATCGCGCAGGGTTTGAGCGAGGGGCGTGCGTCTGCATGCCCTTCCGCGCAATTTGCGGGCAGGGGCGCGATCTCTGCATAGCGAAACGCGAGGTCATCTCCCTGTTCCCGGTCGCCCGTGGTAGGCGGTGGCGCACTTCAGCGGACGCCCCGCGCAGGTGGCAGGCCGGGGAATTGGGTATTTTCGCCAACAAGAAGCGCAGGGTGCGCTGTCTGTCCGGCGGCCCGCTGCCCGCCGGTTCGGGCCACCGAGGTTTGGGCGGGCGCGTCAATGAACCGGAGCCTGATCCATGCCCACCCCGATCCTGACGCCGCCCGATCCCGAGGCGGTCCGGCACACACCTGTGGACGACGCGCAGGGGCTGGCGATTGGCGTTTTCATTTGCGCCCTCGGCCTGGTGTTCCTGTCGCACCTGGGCTTCATCACCGGGCAGACGGCAGGGGTGGCGCTCATCATCTCCTATCTGAGCGGTTGGCCGTTCGGCTGGGTCTTTGCCGTCATCAACCTGCCGTTCTACTGGCTGGCGTGGCGACGGATGGGGATGGAGTTCACGCTGAAGTCCCTCGGCTGCGTGCTGTCACTGTCCGTTCTGGTGGAGCTCATTCCTCGTTGGCTGACGATCGAGTCCGTCACTCCGGTGCTCGGGACGATGATCTTCGGGGCGCTGACGGGTTTGGGGCTCCTCGCCATCTTTCGGCATCGCGGCAGCTTGGGCGGGCTTGGCGTGGTGGCGTTGCTGGCGCAGGACCGGCTGGGGATCAAGGCCGGCTACGTGCAACTCGTGATCGATGTGCTGCTGTTCGGGGTGGCGTTTCTTCTGTTACCGGGTCGGGTTGTCGCCTATTCCCTGTTTGGCGCGGTGATCCTGAATGGCGTCATCGCCTTCAACCACCGGCGAGACCGTTACATTGCCACGTGAGGTTCACATGCCAGCCCATGTCGTCGCGCTGATCGGCGCCATCGTGACCGAGGTCATCGGAACGGCCGCCCTTCAGGCCAGCCAACAGCTCTCGCGCCTGCTGCCGACGCTGGTGATGATCGGCGCCTATTCGATCTCGGTCTACCTCCTGTCGACGGCGATGAAGATCATCCCGGTCGGGGTCGCCTATGCGATCTGGTCGGGGCTCGGCATGGTGCTGATCACGGTTGTGGGCTTCGTTGCGTTCAAGCAAAGGCTCGACGCGCCCGCCGTGCTCGGCCTCGCGCTGATCGTCACGGGCGTGGCGGTCATCCAGCTTTTCTCCCAGACGACCACGCATTAGCCGACGGGCTTCACGCCTCCAGTTCAGCGTCCCAGTAGAGGAAGTCGCGCCAGCTCTGGTGCAGGTGGTTAGGGGGGAACTTGCGCCCGGTGTTGCGCAGCTCCTCCGCGCCCGGACGGCGTGGCGGCTTGATAAGGCTCATGCCTGCCTGCCTCAGCGACTTGGACCCCTTGCGGAGATTGCAGCAAGAGCAGGCCGCGACCACGTTTTCCCAACTGGTGATGCCGCCGCGGGCGCGGGGCACGACGTGATCGAATGTAAGGTCCCCGGTCGCGCCGCAGTACTGGCAGCGGAATTCGTCCCTCAGAAACAAATTGAAGCGCGTGAAAGCCACGCGCTTCTGGGGTTTGACGTAATCTTTGAGGACCACAACGGAGGGTATTCGAATGGTGGTGGAGGGGCTTCTGACGACCTCGTCGTATTCGGCCACGATATCTACCCTGTCGAGCCAGGCCGCCTTTATCGCTTCCTGCCAGGGCCAAAGTGACAGCGGATAGTAGGACAGCGGCCGGTAATCCGCGTTCAGCACCAGTGCCGGATGGTGCCTGAGGTTGTTCGGTTCCCGTACGAAATGTGTTCTGAAATCGCCGTCCATCGTGAAGTGACTCCGCCCCTGCCCTGCCTGCTCGGTTCTAGAGCCAGGGCGGGACACCCCGCCCCAGTTCGAGATCGACTATATGTGGCGTTTCACGCCTGACAACCCCCGCCATACGGTGGAGGTGCCGTTTGGGTACCTTGGGACAATGACAGACGCGTGACATCGCCTCCCACTTCGGGCGGATCCATCCGGCGTGCCACATTGCTGGGCAGCCTGTTCGTCAGGCGCCGATCGGGCGGTCGCTCGCGAAAATGAAAGCGACTCAGCCCTGTTCGAGGCCGAGCTTCAGCCGCATGAAACCGACAGCCTGCCCCAGCCCGTCTGGTGCGATCCCGTGGCCGGTGCCTTTCATGACGAAGGCATATGTCTCGAAACCCGCCGAAACCATCGCGTCCGCGGCTTCCTGGAGGGAAGCGAACGGCACCATGTCGTCCTGGTCGCCATGCACCAGAAGAACCGGCATTTTGACCTTCGTTTCGCCCGCCAACGACTCCGGCTCCAGCAGCCGCCCGGAAAACCCCACAAGGGCCGCAATCGGCTCGTCGCGGCGGGGAGCCACGTGAAGGCACATCATCGTGCCCTGGCTGAACCCGAACAGCACCAGCCGGTCGGCAGGCAGGCCCTCGTCCTGAAGCACCTTGTCGATAAAGGCATTGAGGTCCTCGGCGGACGCGGCCATGGACGCCTTGGCGTCCGCCTCCGGGGACCCGTCGAGCCACGGGATCGGGAACCACTGGAAGCCGAAGGGGTTGCCGACGCAGGGCTCAGGTGCGTTCGGCGCGTAGAAGGCGGTGTCGGGAAGATGCGGCAGCAACGGATCTGCAAGCCCCAGCAGGTCGTTGCCATCCGCGCCGTATCCGTGGACGAAGATGACGACCTGTTTTGCCTCGCCACGGGCCGCGCCCTTGCGCCCGAATGTCAGTTCCCGCGCCATAATTGCCTGCTCCGTGCTGTCTGCCTTCCCTTCTGGCTCCTACCGGCTGGAGCGTGGATTGGCCAGAGCCGGCGGGTCAGCGGATGCCCTCGCGGCTCTTGGCGACGCGAAAATAGGCCCAGAGAAGCCGTGCGGCGACCCCGCGCCATGGGCTCCAGGCGCAGGCCATCTCGCGAAGCGCCTTTTCACTCGGGCGCCCATCGAGCTCGAATAGCATCCGGACGGATTCCTGAAGGGCGAGGTCCCCCGGCGCGAAGACATCGGCGCGCCCGAGCGAGAACATGGCATAGATCTCCGCCGTCCAGCGGCCGATGCCGGGGACGGTCACGAGGGTTTCGATCACCTCCTCCTCGGGGGCGGTGCGCAGGGCGGCATAGTCCAGCCGTGCCTCGGCCAGCGCCTTCGCGTAGCGGATCTTCTGCCGGCTGAGCCCGCAGGCGCGCAGGTCGGCCTCGGTGGCCCACAGAACCTTGCGCGGCCCGGTCAGGCGTGCTGCCTTCAAGCGCGCCCAGATCGCATCGGCGGAGGCAACGGACACCTGCTGGCTTACGATGGCCGAAAGCAGCGCCTCGAACCCGTCCCGCCGCCGGCGCAGGGGCAGCGGGCCGGTACGGGACAGGGCATCGGCGAAGCGCGGTTCGGCCCGGGCGAGCCAGTCTGCTCCCTCTGCCACACATGCGGGCGTCTCGATGATGCGGCCAACTTGGTCCATGGCGTCATGTCTCTCCTGCGAGCGGCACATCGCGCGTGCCGCGCCCGTCCGCCTTCGACCCTACTGCCCAGCGGGATCGGGGCAATCGGATTCCCGGCCCGGACGGGAATGAGGCCTCTTGCCCTTCATCCGAAACGGGGGCATGGGCGAGATCATGGCAGACAATGCGATCCAACCCGAAGACGATTCCCGCGCCCGGCGCAACGTGTGGATTCTCGTGGCGGCCCAGGCCGTTCTCGGGTCGCAGATGGTGATGATCTCCACCGTGGCCGGTCTGGCCGGCGTGATGGTGGCGCCAAACCCGTGCCTCGGCACGCTGCCGCTTTCCATGATCGTGATCGGTTCGATGGTGACGGCGCCCTGGCTTGCCTCGCTCATGCAGGTGGCCGGTCGGCGTACGGGCTTCTTCGTTGGCGCGATCGGCGGGGCGCTTGGCGCGGCGATCTCGGCCCGGGCGCTCTGGCTCGACAGCTTCGGTCTGTTCCTGCTCGGGTCCTTCATCAGCGGCATCTACATCTCGGCCCAAGGCTTTTACAGGTTCGCCGCCGCCGATACGGCATCGGATGCGTTTCGGCCAAAGGCAATTTCCTACGTGATGGCATCGGGTCTCGTCTCGGCGGTCATCGGGCCGACGCTCGGTACCCAGCTCGCCGATGCCTACGTGGTGCCCTTCCTCGGCACGTACTATGCCGCCATCGCCATCTGCCTGATCGGCATGGTCCTGTTCGTCTTCCTCGACATCCCCACCCCTCCGCGCCCGGTTGCCGGCACACCGACCGGACGCAGCCGAATGGAATTGTTGCGCGACCCGGTGATCCTCGTCGCGATCATCTGTGGCATGGTCTCCTACGCTTTGATGAGCCTGGTGATGACCTCCACGCCGCTTGCGGTGGTGGGTTGCGGCTACGAGACGGATACGGCCGGGTTCGTCATCACCGCCCATGTCTTGGCGATGTTTGCCCCGTCCTTCTTCACAGGGCACCTGCTTGCCCGGTTCGGGACGCGCCCGATCATTTCCTTCGGGCTTGTCATTCTTGCCGGGTCGGGCGTTGTGGCCCTGTCGGGCGTTGACCTGGGAAATTTCTACCTCGCCCTGATCCTGCTTGGCATCGGCTGGAACTTCGGCTTCATCGGCGCCACGGCTATGCTGTCGGAGGCTCATTCCCCTGCGGAAGCAGGGCGAGTGCAGGGGATGAACGACATGCTGGTCTTCGGCATGGTGGCGCTTGCGTCGCTGGTCTCCGGCGGGTTGATGAATTGTACAGGCGGAGACGCCCAGCAAGGATGGGTCTCCGTCAACCTCGCCATGGTTCCCTTCCTGGCGCTCGCGGGCGGCGCGCTGATCTGGCTGACCCTCAAACCTGAGGAGTGACAGGGACGCACGCCTCTGGCGCGCGGCGAATTTTCGGCCGAAAATTCGTGCCTCCGGCGGGGATATTTTCAGACACCAGAAGAGTTTGCGGCGCGACCTTACCAGCGGCCGAGAGCTGTTCGCCACATCAGCCCCGCGCGGCGGGAGAATTCGCTTTCCGCCAGCGACCCCTGGGGGACGCGTATTGGCGCTTTATGGGCTCTGGAAAGAGTCTCTCCCGCGCGCCAGCCCGCGCGCAGGGCCGGATAGGCCGCACGTGGAATTTCCGCGCGCCGGGCGGCCTTCAGCCGGTTCAGACCCAGGCGGGCCAATTGCGCGACCGCTTCTGGTTGCGCGTTCGGAAGCGGTTTTCGGCCCCGTGCCGTGAGCTCGGGAACCGCGCGCAGATACGTCGCCAGCCCTGCCGCCCAGCCTGCATCCCGGATTGCCGGCTCCCCATCGGCCGGCGCACCGAGCGCCAAGGCCGCAGCCCATGTTAGGCCGGCAGCCGTTGCATCGATGTAGTCATGCAACGCGGCGTCGTTCTCGAACGGGTCGCGGTATATGTCCCACTGGCGGGCCACGACCAGCCGGTCCAGAACATCCATCGGCACGTGCCGGTCGTGCACCACACGCGCCAGAGGCGCCGCGACGTCATGCGCTGCCACCGTCTCGCCATCGCCAATCCGGGCCAGTGTGTCGCGCCACCATTGCAGCCGCATCTCGCAGATCATCGGCTCCGGGCTGATCCATGGTAAACGTGCGACCTCCACGTTGAAGGCGTAGAGCGGCAAAAGCACGGAGCGCGCCTCAATCGGGGCGGCCATCGCGGACAGAAAGCGATCCGGGTCGCCCCTCTGGACGATCTCTGCACAGGTGGCAAGGCTCATGCGGGTTCCACGACCGAGAGAAGGTAGGCGATCCGATCCGGCGCCGCACGCCACGCCGCGATTTCCGCCTCCTCCCGCTTCAGTGCCGCGTCGAGCGCAGAGGAAGGTCCGGCCGACCGCAAGTCCGCGATGCGACGTTCGAGCGGGGCGTAATAGGCTTCCCACGGTGCGCCAATCACGAGCCGCGTGCCCAGGGTGCGATACCCCGCAGCCGCAATCCTGTCTTCGACGCCTGCCCGGTCGGTGATCTGTGGGTAGTCGCTCCAGAACGCATGAACCTCCGGCGGCTCCTTGTCCGACAGCAGCACTGGCTCGGAGAAGGCGACCCGCCCGGCACGGGTGAGCATGCCCCGGAAAGCCCCGAGCCCCTCGGTCACGCCCAGGAAGTACATCGCCCCGGCACACCAGATCAGATCGTAAGGACCGGCAACCTTCGCCATATCGCCCTGCCAGGCTTTCACACGCGGGCCGAATCGGGAACACCGGGCCGCGGTGGCCGCGGCGAAGGGGGCATGTAAATCGACCGCGTCGATCCAGGCCTCCGGCAATTCGTGCGCCAGCGTCTCAGTATCGGCACCCGGCCCACAGCCGGCATCCAGCACCCGCGCCTCGCCATGCGTTCCGGCCATGCCGACAGCCCACCGCACGTCGTCCGCGCACCCCGGCCCCTCGCGGTCGAGACCGTCATGCAGGGTGGAGAACGCCTCCCAATCCATCGATTGCTCCTCAGGCCGCGGGCGCGCCGTCCCGCAGCAGTTTCCACTGGACCGCTTCCAGCAGCGCCTCGAACGAGGCATCCACTATGTTGGCAGACACACCCACCGTCGACCACCGCCGCCCGGCGCTGTCCTCGCTGTCTATGATGACACGGGTCACGGCCTCCGTGCCACCGTTGGTGATCCGCACCTTGAAGTCGACCAGCTTCATGTCCTCGATATAGGGCTGAAGCGGCCCGAGGTCCTTCGCCAGCGCGCGCGAAAGCGCGTTGACCGGGCCGCGGTCCGAACCGCTCGGGTCCAGCGATTCCGACACCGACAGCCGCTTCTCGTCGCCGATCCAGAGCACCACCACCGCCTCCGACAGCGAAATCGTTTCTCCCAGCCGGTTCTTCCGCCGCTCTACGACGACCCTGTAGCGGTCTATCCGGAAGAACGACGGCAGTTGCCCCAGTTCCCGCCGCGCCAAGATCTCGAAGCTCGCCTGCGCCGTGTCGTAGGAGTAACCCGCCGACTCCCGCGCCTTCACCAGGTCGAGGATGCGCCCGAGAGCAGGGTCACCTTTCGCGACCTCGATCCCGGCATCCGCGAGGCGCTTGCGCAGGTTCGACTGGCCCGCCTGGTTGGACATCGGAATGATACGGGCGTTGCCCACGAGCGCCGGGTCGATGTGCTCGTAGGTCGAAGGGTCCTTCAGCATCGCCGACGCATGCAGCCCCGCCTTGTGCGCGAAAGCAGACGCGCCGACATAGGGCGCGCTTCGGAAAGGCACGCGGTTCAGCACGTCATCCATCATGCGGCTGACCCGGGTGAGCCGCGCCAGTCCGTCCCGGCTGATGCCCGTCTCGAACCGGCTCGCATAAGGCTCCTTCAACAAAAGCGTCGGGATCAGGGTGATCAGGTTGGCATTTCCACAACGCTCCCCCAACCCGTTGAGCGTGCCCTGCACCTGCCGCGCCCCGGCGTCGATGGCCGCAAGCGAGCCCGCGACGGCATTGCCCGTGTCGTTGTGGGTATGGATGCCGAGCCTGTCCCCCGGCACGCCGCTATCGATCACCGCCTTCGTGATGGCATAGATCTCCGCCGGGAGCGTGCCGCCGTTGGTGTCGCACAGCACCACCCAGCGTGCCCCGGCCTCCAGCGCCGCATGCAGGCAAGCGAGCGCATACTCCGGGTTCGCCTTGTAGCCGTCGAAGAAATGCTCGGCGTCGTACATCGCTTCGCGGCCGAGGCCCACCAGATGGGACAGACTGTCGGCAATGGCAGCCACGTTCTCGTCCAGCGTCACTCCGAGCGCGGTGGTCACGTGGAAATCGTGGCTCTTGCCCACGAGACAGACCGCGGGCGTCCCCGCATTCACCACGCCCGCAAGCACCTCGTCATTGGCTGCAGACCGCCCGGCCCGCTTGGTCATCCCAAAGGCGAGGAACGTCGCGTTCCGCATCTCCGGCGCCTTGTCGAAGAACTCGCTGTCCGTGGGGTTTGCCCCGGGCCAGCCGCCCTCGATGTAGTCGATGCCCAGGTCGTCCAACGCCTGCGCGATCTCGTACTTGTCCTCAAGGCTGAACTGCACCCCTTGCGTCTGCTGCCCGTCCCGCAAGGTCGTGTCGAACAGGTAAAGCCGTTCCTTGCTCATTGGGTGGCCTCTTCTTGTTGGTCCACAAATACCCATTCCGACATTGCCACCCGTACCGACGCCGGGCTGTCACACTGACGAAAGGGCAGCGCCCGACCAAAGGCCTTGGCTGTCTCTTTCCACGTCTTCATTTCAAGGCCTCGAGTTTCTCCGGATCAAAGTCCGCACCCATTGCCCACTCCGGACCCGTCGGCGTGTCCGTTACGACCAAGCCAGCCTCTTTAAACCCATCGCGGAGCTGATCAGCGCGCGCAAAGTCTTTGTTCTGTCTGGCTTTTTGCCGTTCTTGCAGCAAGGCTTGGATCAGCGCTTCAACTCGGGTGGAAACGGCTCTCTTCAAATCATCTTGTCGAGACTGATGATGGAATTGCCGCAAACCAGATAAATTGAAGCCAAGAAACTGAAGCATAGCTTTGAGGCGCTGCTGGTTGCGTTCGTCTTCGTCTAGCTCTGCAGTCTTGTAAATGTTCTCGCCGGAGCCGATCGGTACAGCTTGCGTACGCTGGAAGGTTCGCTTGATTTGATCCTGTAGTTTAGTCACGGCCAAATGCGTATTGAGATCGTCTGCCAAAGCGGCAATGAAATCGGAACCTCGGAGGATGTCGTTTACCTGCTCATCCCACAGCTCTTTTTCATCATCCAAAGCTGCGTAGGCCCGACCGAGCCAGACAGCCGCTTGCTCGATTGAGTAGTCGGTAATGTCGATGGTATCGCGATAGCTCGTTTGCAGAAACCTGAGACGAATGGCCGGCCCCATATTCGGAATATGATATGGATGCGCGGAGTACCTATTCAGCAAATCGCGAACCGTGAAAAAGTTGCCGAGCGACTTCGACATCTTCTTGCCCTCGACCTGCAGCATCTCGTTGTGCATCCAGATCCGGGCGAAGTCGCTGCCGGGGTGGGCGCAGCGGCTTTGGGCGATCTCGTTCTCGTGGTGGGGGAACATCAGGTCGTTGCCGCCGCCGTGGATGTCGAAGCTCTCCCCCAGGAGCGCCTCACTCATGGCGGAGCACTCGATGTGCCAGCCCGGCCGCCCCCGCCCCCACGGGCTGTCCCAGCCCGGCAGATCCGGCTCCGACGGCTTCCAGAGGACGAAATCCATCGGGTTCTTCTTGTAGGGCGCGACTTCCACCCGGGCGCCGGCGATCATGTCGTCCACCGACCGGCCCGACAACGCGCCGTATTCGGCATAGCTCTCGACAGAGAACAACACGTGCCCCTCCGCGGCATAGGCGTGGCCGGAAGCGATCAGTCGTTCGATCATGGCAATCATCTGCGCGATGTATTGCGTCGCCCGCGGCTCCTCGTCCGGCGGCAGCACGCCGAGGGCCGCCATGTCTTCGTGATACCAGCGGATCGTCTCTTCGGTGATCTCGTCGATGGCCCGGCCGCTTTCCTCGGCGCGCCGGATGATCTTGTCGTCCACATCCGTCAGGTTGCGCACGTAACGCACGTTGTCCGGCCCGTAGACGTGCCGCAGCAGGCGGGCGAGGACGTCGAAGACGATGGCCGGCCGCGCGTTGCCCATATGCGCCCGATCGTAAACCGTCGGCCCGCAGACGTACATGGAGACCTTGCCCGGCGTGACCGTCGGTTCCAGCGGGTCCTTCCGCTTCGTCTTGGTGTTCCAGAGCCTGATCTCGGCCATGCCCAATCCTCTCGTTCCGGCAGCGCCGGCGGGTCTAGCAGCTTCGCTCTGGAGAGGGAATGAAGGAACCGGCCCGCCTGACGATGTCAGCGGGTAATGCAGATGCAGATGATGATGCGGCTGCGGTTCATGCGAGGTTCATACTGCCGCCCGCCGCCGCCGCCAAGCGCTTTCTTGCGGGCTTGTCGGGCGGACCGGGCACAGGCAGAGTGCGGCCATGGACCGTGAAACCGTCAACGCCCTCTGCGCCGCCCTGCCGGGGGCCGACCTCAGCGAGCCCTTCGGGCCGGGCACGGAGGTGTGGAAGGTCGGCGGCAAGATCTTCGCCACGCTCGGTTCGGACAATCGGGGCGTCATCGTCAAATGCGCGGACGTCGAGACGGCCGAGATGCTGAAAGAGGTGGGGCCCTTCGAGAAGGCCCCCTACTTCCACCGCTCCTGGGTGCTGGTGCCCTTCGACACGGTGGAGGCCGAGGAGGCCGCGCACCGGCTGCGGGTCTCCTATGACCTGATCCGCGCCGCCTTGCCGAAGAAGGTCAGGGCCGCGCTGCCAGACGCCTGACGCTCAGGTGCCGACGCACCAGCGCATGATCGCCTTCTGGGCGTGCAGACGGTTCTCCGCCTCGTCGAAGATCACCGACTGCGGCCCGTCCATCACCTCGCTCGTGGCCTCCTCGTCCCGATGTGCGGGCAGGCAGTGCATGAAGAGCGCCTGCGGGCCGGCGGCCGTCATCAGCCGTTCGTTCACCTGGTAGGGGCGGAGCTGATTGTGGCGCCGTTCCTGGGCGGACATGGAATCGTGCATGGAAAGCCAGGTGTCCGTGACAACCAGGTCGGCGCCTTGGACGGCCTTGAATGGGTCACGCTCGATCTCCACCGTCACGCCCTTGCCGCGGGCGAAGCCCACGAACTCCGGCTCCGGGTCCAGCGTGGGCGGTCCGGTGAACGTAAGGTCGAAGCCGAACTGCCCTGCGGCGTGGAGGAAGGAGGCACAGACGTTGTTGCCGTCGCCGGACCAAACCACCTTTTTGCCCGCGATCGGGCCGCGGTGTTCCTCGAAGGTAAGGATATCGGCCATGATCTGGCACGGGTGGGAACGGTTGGTCAGCCCATTGATGACCGGAACGGTCGCCGCCTCTGCAAGCTCCAGCAGCGTCACCTCCTCGAAGGTGCGGATCATGATCATGTCAACGTAGCGGGAGAGCACGCGCGCGGTGTCCTGGATCGTCTCGCCATGACCGAGCTGCATGTCGCTGCCGGAAAGAACCATCGTCTGCCCGCCGAGTTGCCGCACGCCAACGTCGAAGGAGACGCGGGTTCGGGTGGAGGGCTTCTCGAAGATCAGCGCGACCATGTGGCCTGAGAGCGGCTGGTCGTCGTCGGGCGCAGCCTTCGGGCGGCCGTTGCGCGCGTCCTTCATGGCGCGGGCAGTGTCGATCATCGTCCGGAGGTCGGCGGGGTCCGTGGTGTGGATATCGAGGAAATGAGACATCGGTCGGTCTTTCTGGAAAGGGGGCCGGGAGGCTGTCTGCCCCCCGCCGCCCCGGATGGTCATCCGGGGCGCCCCCCGAGGATATTTCTGGACACAAGACGCATCGGATCGCTCACGCGGCCTTGGCCGCGGCACGGGTGGCGGTTTTTTCGAGGCGCGCGAGCGCCTCCGCGATCTCGGCTTCGGGAATGTTGAGCGCGGGCAGCAGCCGCACGACATTGTCGGCCGCGGGGATGACCAGCAGGTCCTCCGCGTAACCTGCCTGCACCACATCCGTGGCCGGCAGGCGGCATCGCAGGCCGAGCATCAGGCCCTCCCCGCGCACGCTTTCGAAGACGTCCGGGTGGGAGGCGACGAGGCTTTCGAGCCCCTGGCGCAGCGCGGTCGCCTTCCGCGAGACCTCCGACAGGAACGCGGGATCGGCGACGATGTCGACGACGGCCAGCCCCACGGCGCAGCCGAGGGGGTTACCGCCATAGGTGGAGCCGTGCGTGCCTGCGGTCATGGGGGCGGCCGCCTCCTCGGTCGCGAGCACCGCGCCCAGTGGGAAGCCGCCGCCGATGCCCTTGGCCACCATCATGATGTCGGGCGTGATCCCGGCCCATTCGTGGGCAAACAGGCGGCCGGTCCGGCCCATGCCGCATTGCACCTCATCCAGGATCAGCAGAGCTCCGGCCGCGTCGCAGGCTGCGCGCACCTTGCGCAGGGCGTCGTCGCCGAGGCTGCGGATGCCCCCCTCCCCCTGGATGGGCTCGATCAGCACGGCCCCGACCTCCGCGTCCTCCAGCGCGGTTTCCAACGCCTCGATATCCCCGAAGGGCAACTGCACGAAACCGGGCAGCAGGGGACCGAAGCCCTCGGTCATTTTCGGCGTGCCGACAGCGGCAATGGCTGCGGTGGACCGCCCGTGGAAAGCGCCATCAAAGGTCAGGATCTTCGTCCGCTCCGGCCGGCCGTGCGCGTACCAGTACCGGCGCGCCATCTTGACCGCCAGTTCACAGGCCTCCGTGCCGGAGTTGGTGAAGAAACAGGTGTCGGCGAAGGTCAGGTCCACCAGCCGGTCGGCCAGGGCCGCCTGCTTGTCCACATGGTACAGGTTCGAGATATGCCACAGGGCGCCGGCCTGCTCCGTGAGCGCCTCCACCAGCGCGGGATGCGCATGGCCAAGCGCGTTCACCGCGATCCCGGCACCGAGGTCGAGGAAGCGTCGACCGTCGCGCTCGATCAGCCAGCTGCCTTCGCCTTTCACGAAGTGAAGCGGTGCACGATTGTAGGTGGGCAGGATCGACGGGATCATTGGGTCGGCCTCGTAACAGGAGTGCGAAGAAGTGCCCGAGGGGTCGGGGCGTGTCAATGCGTCGGGGCAGTGGATGGGAGCCTGGCGGCGCACGGACAGGAGCCGCGCCCGGGCTGGGGCGGCTGGTCAGCGACGACGTCGGACGTGCCGAAGGGTGCCGTATGTGGTTTGACTCGCCATGACAGGCGGCATAGCGCGAATTCACGCGCCACGCCAGAGCCTTTCTGGCCCGAGGATCAGGGCTTCAGGCGATAGCCCCGGCGCACCCAGACCCAGCTCCAGATGACGAAGACCGCCGTGACGCCGGCTACGAAGGCAAGCCCCACGACGGGTGAGCTGTCGGACACCCCGAGCACGCTGTAGCGCACGCCGTCGATCAGGTAGAAGATCGGGTTCCAGTGCAAAAGGTGCTGCATCACGGGGGGCACCGCATCCGAGGAGTAGAAGGTGCCGGACAGGAACGAGAGCGGCGTGATGAGGAAGTTGGTGATCGCCGCCACCTGGTCGAACTTGTTGGCGAAGATGCCCGCCAGCATCCCCAAGGAGGCCATGAGCGCCGCTCCGAGCGTCACGTAGACGAGCGCGAGGGCCGGGTTCGCAATCCGGATGCCGATGAGCGGCATCATGATAAGCCCGATCGGCACCGCGACGAACAGCCCGCGCGCCACGCCGCCGGCGATGTAGCCGGTGACCAGTTCGCCCGCCGAGAGCGGCGGCATCAGCGTGTCGACGATATTTCCTTGCACCTTCGAGACCAGGATCGACGAGGAGGTGTTCGCGAACGCGTTTTGGATTACCGTCATCGTCAGAATGCCCGGCGCGATGAAGTGCAGGTACTGAAAACCCATCACCTCGCCCCGGGTGGGGCCGATGGCGATGGAGAAGATGGCCAGGAACAGCCCCGCCGTCATCAGCGGCGCCGCCACAGTCTGCATCCAGACCGTCAGAAAGCGTTGCATCTCCCGCCGCGCCAGTGTTGCAAGGCCCAGCCAGTTCACACGCCCGAAACGACGCTCACCCATTCCCGAGATATCTGCCACGTTTCGCTCCCGTGCCGTGCCTGTGTCCGGGGGCCGCTTGTAACCCCACGCCCTGCGACATAGTATAGGCCTCAGGCAAACGTAAGGGCGGCGCCGGGGTTTCTCCGGCGTTCGTCTTTTTCCATGAGAAATATGAAGGCTGGCAGATGTCCTGGACCGATGAGCGCGTCGAGACCCTCAAGAGAATGTGGAGCGAAGGCCAGAGCGCGAGCCAGATCGCCAAGGAGCTTGGCGGGGTGACGCGCAATGCCGTGATCGGCAAGGTGCACCGTTTGGGGCTGTCCAACCGCAACGGCGGCAGCGGCGCACCGGAGAAGCCGCGCGCGGCGGAGCCGGAGGTGGCCGAGAAGCCCGCGGCCCCGGCGGCCGAACCAGCACGGACACGTCCCGCTCGGGAAGAGGCGGCGCCGGCCGCTGAGGAGCCCGCACCCAGCCAGGAACCGGAAACCGTCGCCTCCAAGCCGGAAGCTCCGGCCGCGCCGGCGCGCCGGCAGATCATCCCGGCCGGTCAACCCCTGCCGCCGCAACCTTCGGCCAACGAGATCAGCCCGGAAGCCCTGGCCTCGGTGCGGGAGATCGAGAAAAAGGCGCGCAAGCTGACGCTGATGGAACTGACCGAACGGACGTGCAAATGGCCGATTGGCGATCCGGCGACGGAAGACTTCTGGTTCTGCGGCCTGCCGGTGCAAGCAGGCAAGCCCTATTGCGAGGCGCATGTGGGGGTGGCGTTCCAACCGATGTCGTCCCGCCGGGATCGCCGTCGCTGACCCTCCCGCAGGTTTGACCACGGTCCGGTGATACCATCGGCCGTGGTGCCCGCGTGGTCGACCGATCATCCCATGTAGTCAGGGCTTTGGCAGACCCCGTCAGGGCTTGATCCGCCACCCGGTCTTGAAGATCGCCCAGATCGCCGTCAGGCAGGCCGCGAGAAAGACGCAGATCGCCGTGAGCGAGATGCCGATCGGCACGTCTGCCACCCCGAAGAACGACCAGCGGAACCCCGAAATCAGGTAGAGCACCGGGTTGAAATAGGTCACCTCCCGCCAGCCCGGCGGCAGCATGGACACCGAGTAGAAAGCGCCGCCGAGGAACACCAGCGGCGTGATGACCAGCAGCGGGATGAGCTGAAGCTGCTCGAAGTTCTTTGCCCAGATACCGATGATGAACCCCAGCAGGGCAAAGCTGACCGCCGTCAGGAGCAAGAACGCGACCATCCAGACGGGGTGCGCGATCTGGAGGTCCACAAAGAACGCTGACGTGATGAGGATGATCACGGCGATCATCAATGCCTTGCTCGCAGCCGCCCCGACGTAGCCGATCACCACCTCGATGAAGGACATCGGGGCCGACAGGAGTTCGTAGATCGTGCCGATGAACTTCGGAAAGTAAATCCCGAAGGACGCGTTGGTCACTGACTGTTGCAGCAGAGTCAACATGACCAGCCCAGGCACGATGAAGGCGCCGTAGTCCACGCCCTCCACCGTGTCGATCCGTGCCCCAATGGCGGCGCCGAAGACGACGAAGTAAAGCACAGTGGAGATCACCGGCGACACGATGGACTGCGCGATCGTGCGAAAGGTCCTGTTCATCTCGAAGCGATAGATCGCCACCACGCCACGCCAGTTCATGCCACCTCCTCCCGGCCATCGCGGACCAGCTTGAGGAACACGTCCTCCAGCGAGCTTTGGCGTGTGGAGAGGTCGCGCAGGTCGAGCCCGGCCCTGGCGATGTCCGCCAGAAGGCGGGTCATCCCTGTGTGATCCGCGTGGGCGTCGAAGGCATAGGTCAGGTGGTACCCCTCCCCCGACAGCGTCAGGCCGTAGGCAGCGAGGCTCTCCGGCACCCGCTCCAGCGGTTCGCAAAGTTCCAGACGGAGCTCCTTGCGCCCGAGTTGGTGCAGGAGCTGCGCCTTTTCCTCCACCAGCAGCAGCCGGCCGTGGTCGATCACCCCGATCCGGTCGGCCATCTCCTCGGCCTCCTCGATGTAATGGGTTGTCAGGATGATCGTGGTTCCCTGGTCGCGCAGATCCCGCACCAGCCGCCACATATCCTTGCGCAAGGTGACGTCGACACCTGCGGTGGGTTCGTCCAGGAACAGCACACGCGGCTCGTGACTCAGCGCCTTGGCGATCAGGACCCGCCGCTTCATGCCGCCCGACAGCTCCTTGTTGCGGCTGTGCCGCTTGTCCCAGAGCGACAGCGCCCGCAGCACGCGTTCGATATGCGCATCGTCGCGCCGCTTGCCGAAAAGGCCGCGGGAAAAGGTGACCGTATTGATTACCTTCTCGAAGGGCTCGATGGTGATTTCCTGCGGCACCAGCCCGATCAGTTCGCGGGCCGCCCGGAACTCGCCCTGAATGTCATGCCCGCCCACGGTTACGGTGCCACCGCTGGGCGTCACCAGCCCGCAGACCGCCGAGATGAGCGTCGTCTTTCCAGCGCCGTTCGGGCCAAGCAGGGCAAGGATTTCGCCCTCCTCGATATCGAGCGAGACGCCCTTCAGCGCCTCGAACCCGCCGTCGTAGGTCTTGGCGAGGTTTCGGATGGATATGATGGGCGCCAGCGGTCGGACCTCCTGTTCGAGCCTCTCACATCTAACGCGAATTATCGGTCGGGCCAACGGAGAGGCGCCCCGCCTCAAAACGGACGCGCGACCTTGCCCGGTGCGTCGCGCTTGGCGCGCTACCTTCGGCCCTCGTGCAGCCAGGCACCCACGGTGAGGGCGATGGCCATGAGCAGGAACAGGAGAGGTGCCACGAGCGGAATGACGGTGACGTCAGCAGTGCGGTAGGCGCCGCGCGGCGTGATGCCGATCCAGCCCCGCCCCGCCGCCGTGCGCCCTTCGCGAACCTGCCGCAGGGTCGGCAAGCCGTCTTCAATCTCCATGGCGCCGCCGCCGTGAGCGGCAATACTGTCGGCCAGGATGTCATCAGTCGCGATGGTTTCTTCGAACTCGCGCGGCGCCGCGGGGCCAAGAGCCACGACCGCGGTCAGGTCGCCCTCCGCCAGCCGGTAGAGCCCGGTTTCGCCGCCGGTGAAGGTGCCGACGAACCTGCCGGGGCTCTCCTCTTCGAGCGGCACGGTGACGACGCTGCCGTCCGGGGCGGTCACGTCCACCGGCTCCGGCGCATCGCCAAGGGTGCGGCGAACGATCGTGACCTCCAGCCCCTCCGCGGTGGCGGTCAGGGCCTCCTCCTCCAACTCGGGCTCCTTCATCATCCAATGCGCCAGCCGGCGCAGAAGCTCCAGTTGCGGCCCGCCGCCCTCGAAGCCGCGCGACCAGAGCCAGGCGTGGTCGGACGCGAGCAGCGCCACCCGGCCTTCGCCCACCCGGTCGAGCACCAGCAACGGACGCTCCTCCGGCCCGCTCATCACCACTTGCCCGCGCTCCGGTACAACGTCCGTCAACCTGAACCATCGCCCCCAACCCGGCCCGTCCTCCCCGTCAGCAGGAGGCGGGGCGAGCGCTTCCAGCCCCTCGGTTACGGGATGTTTATGGCCCACATCGGTGACCCGGGGCGTATATCCCTGCTCTATCACCCGCGCGCTCGGCGCCGCCGGCAGGATCTCAGATAGGGGCGAGCGATAAAGGCTGTCAGCCGCCGCGAACTCCGGACCCGCAGCCATCAGCACCGCCCCGCCCCGCTCGACATAGGAGACGACGTTGTCGAGGTAGATCATCGGCAGGATGCCGCGCCGCCGGTAGCGGTCGAAGACGATCAGGTCGAACTCGTCGACCTTCTCCAGGAACAGCTCTCGCGTGGGAAAGGCGATGAGCGACAGTTCCGTGACCGGCACGCCGTCCTGCTTTTCCGGGGGGCGCAGAATGGTGAAATGCACGAGGTCCACAGCGCTGTCGGATTTCAGCAGGTTGCGCCAGGTGCGCTCCCCCGCGTGCGGCTCGCCGGAGACCAACAGCACGCGCAGCCTGTCCCGCACGCCGTTGATCTGCACCACGGCGGCATTGTTGCGGTCGGTCAGTTCGCCCTCGGCCCCGGCGACCTCGATCTGGACCACGTTCATGCCGCCATGCGGTAAGGTGAGCGGCAGTTCCAGGTCCCTTCCGACGGGCACGTCGAAGGGCATCGGCTCGCCCCCGTCGATGGCGATTTCGATCCGCGCGCGGCCCGACGCCACCTCCTCCGGCACGGCGCCGTCGTCCTCGATCCGCAACGTCAGCACGACCTCCTCCCCGACGATGGCAAAGGTCGGGGCGCTTTTTACCAGCAGGCGGCGGTCCCAGTCGGTCTCCCGGCCGGTCATCAGCAAGTGCAGCGGCGCCGGCAGGTCGGGGGCGTGCTCGATATCGTGGACGATGCCATCGCTCACAAGGATCGCTCCGGCGATCCGGCCGCGCGGCTCTTCCGCCATCATTTCGGCCAGCGCGGCCATCGCCAGCGTCCCGGCGTTGTCCGCCGCGTCGCGGAGCGTGACGGTGCGCAATTCCGTATCTGGCAGGGCCTCGACGGCGGCGGTGATGCGGTCCACGGCGGCGTCTGTCTGGTCGGCCCGGTCGGACATCCCCTGGCTCGCCGTTCGGTCGACCACCAGCAGCACGATATCGGAAAGCGGATCGCGGTCCTCCTCCTGCCAGGAGGGGTTCGCGATTGCCACCAGCAGTGCGAGGACGGCGAGCGCCCGCAGCCACCAGCCGCGCAGCCCGCGCCAGACAGCCAGTGCCACCAGCGCCACGGCCAGCGCGGCAGCGACCCAGACCGCCACCCACGGCAGCAGCGGGTCGAACAGGATCTGCGAGCCGCCGCTCATTGGCCCAGCCTGTCGAGCAGCGCGGGCACGTGCACCTGGTCGGATTTATAGTTGCCGGTCAGCACATGCATGATGAGATTCACGCCGAACCGCAGCGCCAGTTCCCGCTGCCGTTCCCCGGCGAAGCCGCGGCCCACCGGATAGAGCGGGGCGCCAGAGCGATCGACCGCCCAGGCCGATGCCCAGTCGTTGCCGCCGATCACCACCGGGGTCACGTTGTCGTTGAGGTTCCGGAACGGCATGCCGTCCGCCAGTTCGGCGTCCTCCGGCGCGGACTCCACCCACACATCGCGGGAGGCATACCGGCCCGGAAAGTCCTGCAGCAGGTAGAAGGTGCGCGTCAGCACATGGTCCTGCGGGATCGGCTCCAGCGGCGGAATGTCGAGCGGCGCCGCCAGTTGTTGCAACTTGCGCCCGGTCGGGGTGGACCCTCCATAGCCGCCGATATCCGCGTCTCGCGTATCGAACAGGATCATGCCGCCAGAGCGCAGGTACCGGTTCAGACGGGCATAGGCCTCGGCGGTCGGGATTGGCTGATTTTCGGAGACGGGCCAGTAGAGGAACGGGAAGAAGGCGAGCTCGTCGGTCTCCAGATTGACGGCCATCGGCTCCGCCGGCTCAACCGAGGTGCGGTTGAACAGCCCCTCGCTCAGCCCCCTCAGACCAGCGTCCGCCAGTTTGTCCAACTGCGGGTCGCCCGTTATAACGTGGGCCAGAACGACCTCTCCCGTGGCGGCGATGGCGAGGGCGTCGTCGGCGCCCTCGGCATCGGCGTCCTGCGCCATGGCGGGTGGGGCGGAGGGCAGCAACAACGCCAGAGCCAGCATCCCCGCGAATACCCCCCGGCCACCACGCAGCCGGCCCGAGAGCCAGAGCGACGCCAGCAGGTCGAGCGCCAGGAGCATCAGCGCCACGGCAAGGATCGGCCCGGCAAGACGGGTCTCGCGGACAATGCTCATGCCTTCCACGGGAATGCGTGCAGGCCAGGACGCGGGCACCAGCGCATCGTCCTCCGCCAGCACGTTCAGCGCCAGGGAGCGTTCCCCGTCGGTATAAAGCCCAGGCGGCATCTCGCGCCCGAACCGGCGCTCCGCCAGCCGTTCGCCGGACACGCCCGGCAGGGTCTCCGCGTCGTGCAGGTCTCCGAAGCCGTCGAGCACGTGATCGGCGCTCCAGGTCGTTCCCGTCAGGTCGTCGATGGTAGGCATGGACGGGCGGGTGGACACGGCGAGCCGTTCCAGCATTTCCACGAACAGGCCGGACAGCGGCAGCGTGGACCATTCGGCATTGGCGGTGACGTGGAACAGCACCACCTGCCCCGCGCCGATTGGACGACGCGTGACGAGCGGCGTGCCGTCCGCCAGCGCGGCGATCACCCGCTCGCCCAGAGCGGGATCGGGTTGGGCCATCACCTGCGAACTCACTGTCACCTCGTCCGGGATCGTCAGCCCAAAGAACGGCGAGCCCTCCGTGAAAGGACGCAGGGTGCGCGGCTCACCCCAGCTCATGGCGCCGCCGATACTGCGGCCTCCCTCGCGCAGGCGGACAGGCATCAGCGGGTCCAGCTCGTCGCGGCTGACGTCAGAGGCAGCCAGCCGGGGCCCGGCGAAGCGCACCAGCAGGCCGCCCTCGTCGATCCACTCCAGCAGGGCATCCTGTTCCAGCGGCGCAAGCCGGGCCACGTCGGCCAGCACGATGGCGTCGGGATTGGCGGGCAGGATGTCCATCAGGCCGCCATCGAGCAGGTCGGCCGTGGGGGCCAGCGCCTGCCGCAGGTAATGGACGGGCGACAGCAGCTCCAACCCCTCCCGGTCGTCCCGACCCGCAATTAGGGCCACCTCGCGGCGCTTGAGGCTGTCGTCGGTCAGGCTCACGGCCGCAGCAGAGCGCAGGCCCGCAATCTGAAATCGGGTGATGCGGTTGCGAAGCTCAGGCGGCAGCGACAGTGCCGTTTCCGCCCCATCGGCGCCCGCCGGGATCGTCATTTCGGTCCGCGCGAGCACCCGCTCCGTTCCCGCCGGATCGCGGCCGATGGCGTCGAGCGTCAACTCCGCGTCGCCGGCCGTCACGGCTCGGCGCACGTTGAGCAACACCTCCCCATCCTCGTAGAGCACAGGCGCCAACGCCTGCACCGGGCGCCCCCCCTCGATCACGCGCACCCGGCCGCGCGCCTCCAAGGCCTCCAGCATCGGCGCGCGTGTCTCTCGCTCCAGCCCGTCCGACAGCCAGACCGTGTCGAACCGCGCATCCCCAAGCCCTTCGATCCAGGCGGCCTGTGCCTCCGGGTCCGGCTCCCACGGATTCGGCTCAATCCCGGCCACCTCGGTGGCAACACGGTCGGCGGAGAGGAACTCCAGCGGACCGGCGGGCAACTCCGTCCGCTGGATCAGCGCCACCGTGCGCCCCGCGCGGCCGGCCTCCTCCATCAGCACGGCGATGCGATCCTGCCGACGCGCCCAGTCGGGTGCGTCCGCCCAGGTGCCGTCCACAACGACCAGCAGTGGCCCGCTACCGGTATCCTCCACCTGCGGATTCAGCACCGGCCCGGCAAAGCCGATGATGATCGCCGCCGCCGCCAGCATGCGGATCAGCAGGAGCCACCAAGGGGTCCGGTCCGTCTGCGTTTCGTCGTCCGCCAAACCCAGCAGCAGCGCCACGCCGGGGAACCGGCGGCGGATCGGCGCGGGCGGCACGGCCCGCAGCAAGATCCACAGGATCGGCAGTGCCAGCAGCCCAAGCAGGAGCAGCGGCGCCGTAAATCCTATGGGGCCCAGCATCCACATCAGCGCGCGCGCTCCAGCGCCCCGTAAAGCCACAGCAGCGCCGCCTGGGCACTGTCGCCGGTGTGATGGCACCCATAGAGCCAGCCCGAAACGCGCGACAGCTGCTCCAGGCGGTCCTTTCGTTCGGCCAGCCGTTCAAGGTAGCGCTGCTTCAGGTCTCCGGCCTTCAGCGTCTCGTGTTCCAGCGTCCCACCCATGCTCTGGAAAATGGTCCGCCCGTCGAAGGGGAAGGCTTCCTCGACCGGGTCGAGAATCTGGAACAGCGCGCCGCGCACGTCCCGGTCGGCGGCCTTGGCCAGCGCCGCCTCGACGCCGGCCATGTCCCCCATGAAGTCGGAGATGAAGACCGCGCGGGCGTGGGAGGGCAATCCGGGCGTCTCCGGGGTGCCGTAGTCCTCATCGGACAGGCTTTCCGTCAGCGCCTCGGCGATCCGGACGAGCTGAAGCTGCCCGCTGCGCGGCGGCGCCCCGATGTTGGAAAGGCCGACCCGCTCGCCGCCCCTCACCAGCAGCACCGACAGCGCAAGCGCCAGCAGCCGGGCGCGATCTGCCTTGGCGGGGCGATTTCGGTCCCCGGAGAAGCGCATGGACTGCGAGCCGTCCACCCAGATCACCACGCTCTGCGCGGCCTGCCATTCCTTCTGCCGGATGAAATGCACGTCGGACTTGGCCGAGCGCCGCCAGTCAATCTCCCGCGCCTCGTCGCCCGGCGCGATGTGCCGGTACTGCCAGAACTCGTCGCCCATGCCCGCGCGCCGCCGTCCGTGCTCGCCAAGAAGCACGGTCGAGGCCAGATGCTCCGCCTGCGCCAGAAGCGGCGGCAGCGCGGCCGCAAGTCCTTCGGCCCGGGATCTGAGGTGCGGACTTCCCTGGTGTGGCTGGGCCTCACTCACGCGGCAGCCTCAATCCGGCTCACCTGGGCCGCGACGGACTCAATCAGATGCCCGAGGTTCTCACCCCGCGCTCGCGCGGCAAAGGTCAGCGCCATCCGGTGCAGCAGCACCGGCTCCGCCATCTGCACCACGTCGTCGGGCGACGGCGCAAGGCGCCCGTCGAGCAGCGCGCGCGCCCTGACCGTCAGCATGAGCGCCTGCGCGGCCCGCGGCCCCGGCCCCCAGCTCACGTTCTTCGACACAACCTCTGGCGCATCCGGGCTGCCGGGGCGGAACGCGCGGACCAGATCGAGGATCAGCTCCACCACCTTCTCGCCCACCGGCATCCGCCGGAGCACCACCTGCGCCGCCAGCAGCTCCTCGGGGGTAAAGACGGCGTGCGCCTCCTCCTCCTCGATCCCCGTCGTGGCGATCAGGATGTCGTGCTCGGTCTTGCGGTCCGGATACGGCACGTCGATCTGCACCAGGAACCGGTCGAGCTGCGCCTCCGGCAGAGGATAGGTCCCTTCCTGCTCGATCGGATTCTGCGTGGCCAGCACATGGAACGGTGCGCCGAGCGGACGGTGCTCGCCCGCGATGGTCACTTCCTTCTCCTGCATCGCCTGCAACAGCGCCGACTGGGTTCTAGGGCTCGCGCGGTTGATCTCGTCAGCCATCAGCAACTGGCAAAAGATCGGCCCCTCGATGAAGCGGAAATCGCGCCGCCCGCCCGCGCCCGTCTCCAGCACCTCGGAGCCCAGAATGTCCGCAGGCATCAGGTCCGGCGTGAACTGGATCCGGTTCGTGCCAAGGCCCATCACCGTTCCGAGCGTATCCACGAGCCGCGTCTTTCCCAGCCCCGGCAGGCCGATCAGCAGCCCGTGCCCGCCGCAGAGCAGCGCCGACAGCACGAGGTCCACCACCCTCTCCTGGCCGATGAACCGCCGGGTGATGGAGCCTTTCGCCTCCGCCAGTTTCTCTCCGAGGGCTTCGATTTCGGCGACGAGTTGGGTAGGTTCGGACATGGCGGCGATCCTTCGGCGTTGGTCTCGCAATCAGTAAGGCAGATATCTAGGGAGGAACAAATGACAAAAACGGGAAGCGGAGACTCCCCGCCCATTCCCTCGCCCGAAAGCCTTGCAGAGGCCGCCGGCAAAGCCACCAAATCGGGCGGTCTTCCCCCGGTTCACCTCTGGAACCCGCCCTTTTGCGGCGATCTGGACATGGAGATCCGCCGCGACGGCACATGGTTCTACACCGGCACACCCATCGGCCGCGCGCCGCTCGTGCGCCTGTTCTCCACCATCCTGCGGCGGGATGGCGCGGACTACTTCCTCGTGACCCCGGTGGAGAAAGTGGGGATTCGGGTGGAGGACGTGCCCTTCCTCGCCGTCGACAGCCACGCAACCGGCAGCGGCGCGGACCAGGCCGTCACCTTCACCACCAACGTCGGCGACGAGGTGCCAGCCGGCCCCGACCATCCGATCCGCGTCACCCGCGACCCCGAGACCGGCGAGCCCACGCCCTACGTCCTCGTGCGCGCCGCGCTCGAAGCACGGATCGACCGCAAGACCTTTTATCGGCTGGTAGAGATCTGTGAGCGGCACCCCCACCGCGGGGAGGACTGGTTCGGCCTCCACTCTCGCGGCGCGTTCTTCCCGTTCATCCCGGTCCGCGAGCTGCCCTCCTGACATCACGAAGCGCACGTTGGGCCCTCGCGCCCACACCGCGCAGCCCAGCGTGTCACGCCGGACTGCGACAGTCGTGCCCGATCCGCGGCGCCGCGTGGCACCGATCCCCGTCCGTTTCCAGCTCCAGCACCGTGTGCACCACGCCGAACCGATCCGACAGCATCGCCTTCAGCGCCTCCTTGACCTGCACGGCATCCGCGCCGTCGTCCAGCACCACATGCGCCTCCAGCGAGGTCTCATGCTCCCCCATCATCCACAAGTGCAGGTGGTGGACGTCCGCAACGCCCGCGACCGATTCCATGCCCTCCAGAACCTCCGTCGCCGATGTATCGGACGGGCTTCCCAACATCAGAACCCGGATCACCGGTCCAATCTCCCGCGCGGTGTGCCACAGGATGTAGCCCGCGATCATAAGGGTCACGATGGGGTCCACCAGCCGCCAGTCGAACAGCAGGATCAGCGTCCCCGCAACGATCACCGCCACCGAGCCGAGCGCGTCCATCAGATTGTGCAGGAAGGCCGCGCGGATGTTCACGCTCTCCTTCGACATGCGGAAGACCAGCAGCGCCGTCACCGTGTCGATGACCAGCGCCACCGCCGCCACGATCACCACCATCCAGCCTTCCACGTCCTGCGGGTCGAGCAGCCGCCCGACGCCCTCGGCGGCCAGGTACAGCGCAATGACGACGAGCGTGGTGTAGTTGATCAGCGCCGCCACCACCTCGGCACGGCCATAGCCGAAGGTCATCTTCGCATCGGCCGGCCGCCGGGCAATCCGCCGCGCCGCGAAGGCAATGACGAGCGACAGCGCATCGCTGAAGTTGTGCACGGCATCGGCTATCAGCGCCAGCGAGCCGGACAGGATGCCCGCCACGATCTGCACCAGCGTGAGCACGCCATTCACCGCAATCGCCATGAAGACCCGGCGGTCCCCGGCGCCCGCATCGATGGGGTGATGATGGTCGTGATCGTGCGGCATCGCTGGCTCCTTGCTTGATCTCGTTGGATCAAATCGCGCCACCGGACGCAAGGCAGGCCGGACCCTATCGGCCCGCCATCAGAGGCCCATGCAAACGGCCAGGCTTCTTGTGTCCGAAAATATCCCGGGGTGCGGGGCAGCGCCCCGCGTCCTACAGCACCGCCAGCACGCCGTCAGACCGCCGGGCGCCCCGCCCCCGCTCAGTGCGCCTCGGCCCAGTTCGCGCCCTGTCCGGCATCGACGACAAGCGGCACGTCGAGCCTCACCGCGGGCGCGGCCGCCGCTTCCATCACCTCGCGCACCCGGGCGATGGTCTCGTCCACCGCGCCGTCCGCGACCTCGAAGATCAGTTCGTCGTGCACTTGCAACAACATGGTCGCCGGCAGGCCTTCGATGGCCTCCTCCATCCGGATCATCGCGCGGCGGATCACGTCCGCTGCCGTCCCCTGGATCGGCGCGTTGATCGCAGCCCGGCGGGCGAAGCCGGCACCCGGACCCTTGGCATTGATCTCCGGCGTGTGGATCTTCCGCCCGAAGAGCGTCTCGACGTAGCCCTTGTCCTTGGCAAAGGCCACCGTCTCGTCCATGTATCCCCGGATGCCCGGAAACCGCTCGAAGTACCGGTCGATGAAGCCCTGCGCTTCCCCCCGCGGGATGCGCAGGTTGCGCGCCAGCCCGAAGCCGGAGATGCCATAGATCACGCCGAAATTGATCGCCTTCGCCCGGCGGCGGATCTCCGGCGTCATCTCCTCCATCGGAACGTCGAACATCTCCGAGGCGGTCATCGCGTGGATGTCCTGCCCCTGGCGGAACGCCTCCTTGAGCGCGTCGATCCCCGCCACATGCGCCAGGATCCGGAGCTCGATCTGCGAATAGTCGAGGCTCACCAGCACCCGCCCCGGTTCGGCCACGAAGGCCTCGCGAATGCGCCGCCCCTCCTCCGTCCGCACCGGAATGTTCTGCAGGTTCGGATCGGTCGAGGCCAACCGGCCGGTGTTGGCGCCCGTCTGGGCGTAGCTGGTGTGCACCCGCCCGGTCTCGGGGTTGATGTGGGTCTGCAGCGCGTCGGTGTAGGTGGACTTCAGCTTCGACAGTTGCCGCCAGTCCAGCACCCGGGCCGGCAGGTCGTGCTCCGTTGCCAGGTCCTCAAGCACATCGGCCGGGGTGGAGTATTTCCCCGTCTTGCCCTTCTTGCCGCCCGGCAGGCTCATCCGGTCGAACAGGATCTCGCCCACCTGCGAGGGGGAGCCGACGTTGAACGTCTCGCCCGCCAGTTCCTGAATCTCCGCCTCCAGCCCGGCCATCTTCTGCGCGAAAGCGTTGGACATGCGCGAGAGCGTATCGCGGTCCACCTTCACGCCCGCCCGCTCCATCCGCGCCAGCACCGGCACCAGCGGGCGTTCCAGCGTCTCGTAGACGGTCGTGACCCGCGCCTGGTGAAGCTGCGGCTTGAACGCCTCCCACAGCCGGAGGGTGACGTCGGCATCCTCGGCAGCATATTTCGCCGCCGTTTCGATTTCCACCCGGTCGAAGGTGATCTGGCTCTTCCCGGAGCCGATCAGCTCCTTGATCGGGATGGGCACATGCCCGAGATACCGCTCGCTCAGCGTGTCCATGCCATGCCCATGAAGCCCCGCGTGCATCGCATAGGACATCAGCATCGTATCGTCGAACGGCGCGACCTCGATGCCGTGGCGGGCGAGGATCTTGGCATCGTATTTCATGTTCTGCCCGATCTTCAGCACCGCCGGGTCCTCCAGCACGGGCTTCAGCATCGCCAGAGCTTCTTCCAACGGCATCTGGCCCTCCGCCAGCGCGGTGTCGGCAAAAAGCCCATCGCCCCCGTCTGCCAGATGCGCCAGCGGGACGTAGGCCGCCTGCCCCGCCTCCACGCTCAGGCAAATCCCGACGAGTCCGGCGGTCATCTCGTTCAGGCCGGTCGTCTCGGTATCGACGGCGACATGACCCACCGCGTTGATCCGATCGATCCACACCTGCAACGCGGCCACATCGCGGACGATCTCGTAGGCATCGGGATCGAACGGTTTCGCCTCCGGCGCATCCGCCGGTCCGGCCTCCGGCACGGACTCGGCAATCGCCGGGGCGTCCACGCCCAACTGGTCGGCAATCCGTTTGGAGAGGGTCCGAAACTCCATCTTCGCGAGGAACCCCAACAGCGCCTCCGGCTCAGGCTCCTTCACCTCCAGGTCGTCGAGCGTGAAATCGAGAGGCGTGTCGCAATCCAGCTGCACCAGCCGCCGGGATACTTCGATCTGGTCGCGCTTCTCGATCAGGGTCTGCCGCCGCTTCGGCTGCTTGATCTCCTCGGCGCGCTCCAGAAGGGTGTCCAGATCGCCGAACTCGTTGATAAGCTGCGCCGCCGTCTTCACCCCGATGCCCGGCGCCCCCGGCACGTTGTCCACCGAATCCCCGGCCAGCGCCTGCACGTCCACCACGCGATCCGGCCCGACGCCGAACTTCTCCTCCACCTGCTCGACGCCGATGCGCTTGTTCTTCATCGCGTCCAGCATCTCGACGCCGCCGCCGACCAGTTGCATCAGGTCCTTGTCGGAGGAAATGATCGTCACCCGGCCGCCCGCCTCCCGCGCCTTGCAGGCGAGCGTCGCGATGATGTCGTCGGCCTCGTATCCCTCGATCTCCTCGCAGGCCACGTTGAAGGCGCGCGTCGCCTCCCGCGTCAGGGGGAACTGCGGCACCAGATCCTCGGGCGCCGGCGGGCGATTGGCCTTGTAGTCCTCGTAGATGGCGTTGCGGAACGACTTGCCGGAGTAGTCGAAGATGACCGCCGCATGGGTCGGCGCATCGGGGCCGGTGTTGGCCTCGATATACTTGTGCAACATGTTGCAAAAGCCCGCGACCGCCCCCACGGGCAGCCCGTCGGACTTCCGCGTCAGCGGCGGCAGCGCGTGGTAGGCCCGAAAGATGAAGGCCGAGCCGTCTATCAGATGCAGGTGATGTCCCTTGCCGAATGGCATGTCCGCTCCATTCCCCGTGTTCACCCGACAGACCTACCCCGCCGCTTCCGGCGGGTCCACAGCCGTTCCGGCCAGGGAGGCGCGAGCGCCTGATCGACGGTTCTCCGAACGGCGCGTATCCGTAGGGTTACGACGGGCAGGCGCAGGCGCACCCACCTGCAATCCCTTGATCCTTATTCGGATTATCGGACCGCCCACACCGCACTGCTACGGCACAGCGGCCGGTGGGACCGTCGAAGAATTTGGGAACGCCATCCGCGGCCCGAGGCCAGACTCGGCCCGGCAAAACTGTCAGCCGGGCGCCGTGTCCTAACCGTGGATCAGCTGCCGTTCTTCAGCACCAAGTACTCACGCCCGCTGCCGGCCTGTTCGATTTCCACCTCGGAGACGCTGCTGTGGGTGGTGTCCGCCGTCGCGGCGCGCACCTCCCGCACCGTGGCCGTGGCTTCGCCGGGCGTGGTGGTGGTGAAGTCGTCGCGGAAGACGAGTCGGCCCGTCGCCGGTACATAGGCAGGATGCTCGCCATGCGGGCCGGGCGCGCCGGTGTAGGCCGGAATGTCGTCGGCATGGGTGCCGGTGCTAAGCTGCAGGGCCCGCTGCGCCGGGGCACTCAGGCGCGGCGTGGAGGCCGGCAGGTACACCTGATCCTTCGTCGCGTAAGACTCATCGCAGGCGGCCAGCCCGAGGCCGAGTGCCAGAACGCCAGCCCCCCTGAACAGGACCTTTCCGCACCGCCCGGTCAGCTCGCCCGCTGCCACCGTCTCTCTCGAACTTGTCTTGCTGGGCACGTCGGCCTCCTTCGATTCCCTATGCGCGGTGCACCCACGACACGGCATTTGCCCGGATGCGTCCCGGGCAGTTTAGCGCCGAATTTCGACAGGAGATACAACTGATTCCGCCCGGGTCAAGCGCCCGGGTCACGCGGCGCGGCCGTCTTCCCCGTCACCCGTTCCGGCCTTGCGGAACAGCTTGTCGCAATAGGGGCATTCCACCTCGCCGTCCTCGCCAAGGCTCAGCCAGACACGCGGGTGCCCAAGCGCCCCCTCGCCTCCATCGCAAGCCACCCGCTCGGTGGTGACGATCTCGACCTCGGGCGGTTCGGGAATATTGCTCATGCACAGGCTCCTGCGGGATCTTTCCAGCGGCCGCCTTGTCGCGGCCTCCGGCACGGCTTAGGTATCCGGCATCATAGGGTAAGCCCGGGTACGGGCAAGTGCCGGAGCGCCGCATATGACAGATTACGCCATCGAGATCGAGGGCCTGACAAAGACCTATGCCGCCCAGCGTGGCACCGGCCCGAAGACGGCCCTGCACGAGGTGGACCTGACCGTTCCCGCCGGCAGCATCTTCGGCCTGCTCGGCCCGAACGGCGCGGGAAAATCGACGCTCATCAACATCCTCGCCGGACTTGTGCGCAAGTCCGCCGGCCAGGTGAAGATCTGGGGCTTCGATCAGGACGTGAACCCGCGCCAGAGCCGCGCCTCCATCGGGGTCATGCCGCAGGAACTGAACATGGACCCGTTCTTCACGCCCCGCGCCTCGCTGGACACCCAGGCGGGCCTCTACGGCGTTCCCAAGTCGCAGCGCCGAACCGATGAGATCCTTCGCACCATCGGCCTCACCGACAAGGCGGACGCCTACGCCCGCACGCTCTCCGGCGGGATGCGCCGCCGCCTCCTGCTCGGCAAGGCGCTGGTGCATTCCCCGCAGGTTCTGGTGCTCGACGAGCCCACCGCCGGCGTGGACATCGAGCTTCGGCAGATGCTCTGGCAGAACGTCCGCAAGCTCAACGCGCAGGGCATGACGATCATCCTGACCACGCATTACCTGGAGGAAGCCGAGGAGATGTGCGACGAGATCGCCATCATCCACCAGGGCCGCAAGATCGCCCACGACCGGACCGACCGGCTGATCGGCCAGCTCGACGCGAAGACGCTGGTCATCCAGCCCGTCGACCCGGCCCCCGAGGCTCTCCAACTGCCTGACGGGGTGGAGCTGGAGCGCCGCGCCAACGGCACGCTGGCGTTCTCCTACTTCCGCAACCGGACCTCTGCCGAGCAGGTGCTGGACGCGGTGCGCGCCGCCGGCATCCGCATTCACGACGTCGCCACAGCCGAGCCCCATCTTGAGGATGTCTTCCTCGCGCTGACCAAGTCCTCCGAGGATCAGGCCGCCTGAATGCGCCTGACGCCGCCGGATGCCCGGCCCCGGCCTGGCGTGTCGCCCTACCGCAGCCTCTTGGCCCAGGCCGCCGCCGCGCGGGGCGGCACCGTCGAGCTTGAGGAGGCTTATGGCTTCGTCGGCCGCTATACCACGCCCACCGGCCGCACGCGCCCGATCGTCGGCAAGGCCCTCGGACTGAATTGCGACTCCGCCGTCGCGCTCGCCGCCGACAAGGACTACACCGCCCGCTGGCTCGCCGCCGACGGCCTGCCCACGCCGCCGGGCCTAGCGATCTTCTCGCCCGCCTACTGCACCCGCCGCGCGCTCAAGAACGCCGCCGTTGCGGGCCGCTTGCCTGAAACGAGCGCCGGCCTCGCCTTCGCCCGCACGCAGGGCTTACCGGTCATCGTGAAACCCAACCGCGGGGCCGAAGGGCGCGGCGTCACGCTCGCCCGGACCGAGGCGGAGCTTGCGGAGGACATTGCGGCAGGTTTCGCCACGGAAGAACAGCTCCGGATCGAGGCCCAGGTGCCGGGCCGCGACTACCGCCTTCTGGTGCTCGACGGCACCGTGCTTCTTGCCTACGAACGTCTGCCCTTCGCGATCACAGGTGACGGCGAACGCACGATCGCCGAGCTGCTGAGTGACGCCCTCGCGACACTCGCCACCACACGACGCGGCCCCCGGGTCGTCGCTGACGATCCACGGATCACGCGCTGCCTCGCCTCGCGCCGTCTCACCCCCGCCAGCGTTCCGGCCAAAGGCGCGTCCCTGCCGCTGCTGGAGACCGCAAACCTCTCCACCGGCGGGCGCGCCAGGGACCTCACCGGAACCCTGCCGCCCGAAGCGGAGGCGCTGGCCACAGCCGCAACCCGCAGCCTCGGCCTCACCCTCGCGGGCGTGGATATCCTCGCCCCGAACCTCCCCGCCGGCACGGAGGGCGCCACGATCCTCGAGGTCAACGCTGCACCGAGCCTCGACCACTTTGCCGCCGAAAGCGCCGCCCACCGGCAGCGCGCCCTCGCCGCCCTGACCGACATGCTCGCCCGACTGGAGTGACCCGCCCCCCAAAGACCACCGCAGGGGAATGCCGACCGCCCGCCAAAGGCGCCCACTGCCCGTAGGGCTCAAAAGGAACGCGCCGCAGGCGCGCCGTTTGATAACCGGCCCGAACCGTCACTCCGCCGGTGCCAGCATCCGCCCGAGCATTCGTCCGCCCAGAACGTGCACGTGCAGATGCGGCACTTCCTGCACGCCGTGCACGCCCGCATTCGCGATCAGCCGGCAGCCGTCGCCGGCCGCATCCGCCTGCACCCCGAGCGCCTTGCACACCTGTCCGACCGTCCGGGTGAAATCGATGATCTCCGCGTCCGACGCTTCCAGCGCGAAGTGGTCGTAGCAAACGTACCGCCCCTTCGGGACCACCAGCACATGCACCGGCGCCTGCGGGTTGATGTCGTGGAACGCCAGCGAGTGCTCCGTCTCCATCACCGTATTGTTCGGAATCTCCCCGCGCAGGATCTTCGCAAAGATGTTCTCGTCGTCGTAGTCGTAGGCCATCGCCTCTCTCCTCAAACCCAATCAGTCGACAAACAGGGTGTCGGCCGCCGCAATCTCGCGCGCCATCTCCCTCGGTATAGACAGAATTTCCACCCGCGACACGGCATTCTCCTGCGCCGTGTCCTGCGCCGGACTTCGGTGGCGGTGCGCGCCCCCGCACGCCCCGCATCCGCTCGGCTTGCCCCGCCAAAACAACCGGAACGCAGCCAGCAACGCCGCCGACGCTCCCGCGTTCAATGTGTGGGCAGACCGCCGGCTCGCTCAGGACTTTGACTTCAGCTTGACCCGCAGCTCGTAGCCGCCGTCGACCTCCTGCCAGGTGGCGCCGGACTTGGCGAGGGCCTTCTCAAGCGCGCGGACGGTGGAGTAGCCCGCCCCCGCGCCGCCTTCGAGGCGCTTGAGCGTCTGCACGTGGACGCCCGCGGCGGCGGCCAGTTCCTTTTGCTTGAGCCCTGCCGCGCGGCGTGCGCGGGAAATGACCTCACCGATCTTCATGGACGCCGCATGGCACCCGGCAGGGCGAAAATCAACCCCGAAGAAATCGTTTCACGCCGCCGGACCGCGCTCGACGCGGCCGTCAGACAAGCCCCGCCTGCCGGAACAGATCGTAGGTGTCCGTCTGCGGGCGCGGGCCCATATGGCCGATCACCTCGCCCGCACAGATCACCCCCATCCGCCCGCATGTCTCCAGGTCCCGCCCGGTGGAGAGCCCATAGAGGAACCCGGCCGCGAACTGGTCGCCCGCGCCCGTCGCGTCCACGGGCGTCACGCGGTGCACCGGCACCTCCACCCGCTCTGCCCCGCGGATCAGGATCACGTCGTCGCCGGACCGCGTGCACACCACCAGCCCGCAATCGACCGCCGCATGGGCCAGCGCGCGCTCCAGATCCTCTGTCTCGTAGAGCGAGCACCACTCGTGGACATTGCCGATGACGTAATCCATCTCCTCGGACACCAGCGTGCGGAAATCGGCCCTGTGCCGGTCCACGCAGAACGGGTCCGACAGCGCAATCCCCGCGCGGCCGCCGGACGCTTTGCAGAGACGCGCGGCCTTCAGAAAGGCCTCCTTCCCCTTGTCCTTGTCGAACAGGTAGCCCTCCAGGAACAGGATCTCCGACGCCCCGGCCACCGCATCGGGCACGTCCTCCGGCCCCAGTTCGGCGGAGATCCCGAGGTACGTGTTCATCGACCGCTCCCCGTCCGGCGAGACGAAAATCATGGAGCGCGACGTGGGCAGCTCCCCGTTCGGCACCGGCGGGTTGACGAAATCGGTACCCCCCTCGGCCAGCGCCCGCGCGTAATAGGCCCCGAGCGCATCCGCATGGACCCGCCCCATGAACGCCGTCTTCAGCCCCAGGTGCCCCAGTCCCGCCAGCGTGTTCGCCACCGACCCGCCCGGCGCCTGCCGGCGCTCGTCCATCGCGGCATAGAGGACTTCCGCACGCTCGCGTTCGACGAGTTGCATGATCCCCTTCTCGATTCCCATGATGTCCAGGAAACTGTCGTCCGAATGGGACAGCACGTCGACAATGGCATTGCCGATCCCGGCAACCTGATAGTTCGGGCTCATTCAACGCCCTCCTTGGGACAGAGATCTTCAATCAAACACACGGCACATTTCGGCTTGCGCGCCACGCAGATGTAGCGGCCGTGAAGGATCATCCAGTGATGCGCGTGGCGGGCGAAATCGGCCGGGACGTTGTCCTCGATGGCCCGCTCGACCGCCACCACGTCCTTGCCGGGCGCAATCCCGGTGCGGTTCGCCAGACGGAAAATGTGGGTGTCCACCGCTTGCGCCGGCATCCCCCACCACATGTTGAGAACCACGTTGGCCGTCTTGCGCCCTACGCCCGGAAGGCCCTGAAGTGCGGCGCGGGAATTCGGAACCTCCCCGCCGTACTCCTCCACCAGGATGCAGCAGAGCTTCATGACGTTCTTCGCCTTGTTGCGATAGAGCCCGATGGTGCGGATATGCTCGATCAGCCGCTCCTCGCCCAGCTCCAGCATCTCCTGCGGCGTCGAAACCTGCTCGAAGAGCGCCCGGGTTGCGCGGTTCACGCCCTTGTCGGTGGCCTGCGCCGAGAGCAGCACGGCGACCAGCAGGGTAAACGCGTTGGTGTGCTCCAACTCGCCCTTCGGTTCGGGCTCGTGGGCGCGGAAACGCTCGAAGATATCCCGCATCACGCGGTAGGGAAGTTGCGGGGCCATGCGGGTCGTCTCGTTTTGCCTGCGGCCCGGTTTAACGTCATCGGCCGCCGATGCAAACGCAAGCCGCAGGATTCGGGTCGCCCGGCCCCGGACCGGCCACTAATGTCATTGCATCACAGGAGGCCAAGACGATGAATGCCGAAACCGCAGTCGCCGATCAGGGATACCACTTCAACGTCATGCGGCGCGCGCTCGACGAGATCGACGCGGCGGCAGAGACGGGCGAGACCCTCTCGCTGGACGCCCTGGCGGCGCGGATGCAGATGAGCCCCGCCCATTTCCAGCGCCTCTTCAGCCAGTGGGTCGGCGTTTCGCCGAAGCGCTACCAGCAATACCTTTCCCTCGGCCTCGCCAAGACGCTCCTGCGCGACCGCTTCACCACGCTGGAGGCCGCCGACGCAGCGGGCCTGTCGAGCAGCGGGCGGCTGCACGACATGTTCCTGCGGTGGGAGTCCATGACCCCCGGCGAATATGCCCGGGGCGGCGCCGGGCTCGAGATCCGCTGGGGATGGTTCGACAGCCCCTTCGGACCGGCGCTGGTGATGGCCACGGACAAGGGCATCTGCGGCATCGGCCTGGCCGCCGACACGGGGGCGGAAGCCACCATGGCGGACCTCCGCGCGCGGTGGCCGAAGGCGACGTTCCGGGAGGACCCGGGCGCCCTGCGCCCCTGGGTGCAGGCGGCCTTCGGCGAGGCGACCGGCGAGGCGCGGCTTCACCTTATCGGCGCCCCATTCCAGATCAAGGTCTGGGAAGCGCTGCTGGCCATTCCCAGCGGCCACGTCACGACCTATTCCGAAATCGCTGGCGCCATCGGCCACCCCGCAGCCGTCCGCGCCGTCGGAACGGCCGTCGGGCGCAACCCGGTCTCCTGGCTGATCCCCTGCCACCGCGCCATCCGCAAGTCCGGGGGCCTCGGGGGCTACCACTGGGGCCTGCCGGTCAAACGGGCCATTCTCGCCTGGGAAGCCGCCCGCGCGGACGCAAGTTGAGCGGCGAAAATGCGCGAGAGGCCGCCACGTCACGCGATTGGTGGCTGGCACCGGCGCGCAGGTGGCGTAAAACCTAAGGGAAATGTCCCCAAAGAGGCCACGAGCATGATGACCCGTCTTTCCCTGACCCTTCCCCTGTGCAGCGCCCTCGCCCTCGGCGCCTGCACCGATCCCGCCAACCTGAACCCGGATGCGAACTACACCCAGCAAGGCGCCATCATGGGCGGCGTCCTGGGCGCGGCCACCGGCCTCGCCACTGCTGAAAACGACAAGGATCGGGGCCGCAACGCCCTGCTCGGCGCCGCCATCGGCGCCGGCGCTGGCGCGATCGCCGGCAACCGGATGGACCAGCAGGCAGCGGCCCTGCGCCAATCCATCTCCAACCAGAACATCCAGATTAGCCAGCAGGGCGACACCCTCGTCGTGACCATGCCGCAGGACATACTGTTCGACGTGGACAGCACCGAGGTGCGCGGGGCGGTCCGGGGCGATCTCGCCGCGCTCGCCGCCAACCTGAACCAATACCCGAACACCAGCGCGCAAATCGTCGGCCACACCGACAACACCGGGGACGCGGCCTACAATCAGGATCTCTCCGTGCGCCGCGCCCAGGCCGTGGCGGCCATCCTTTCGGCGAACGGCGTCGCGCAATACCGCATGTCCGCAACCGGTCGCGGCGAGGACGCCCCTGTCGCGTCCAACCTCACGGCGGAGGGCCGCGCCCAGAACCGCCGCGTGGATATCCTCATCAGCCCGTCGGCTTGATCACCGTATGAGCGGCCGGCCCCGCGTCGGTCGGCCGCGTTCCACACGCCGGGCAACCTCAGCGCCGTCCCGCGTCGCTCCGCCGGAACGTCAGGTAATGCGGCACCCGCCCCTCGCGCAGGGCCTTTTGCTCGTAGCGCGTGGAAACCCAGTCGTCCCACGGTCGACGCCAGTCCTCCGGTCCCTCCGCGGTCCAGACGAACCCGTGGCGCGGCACCTGCTCCAGCGCCTGCCGCACGTAGTCCGGAATGTCCGTCGCGATCCGCAACTCCGCCCCCGGCGTCATCACACGCGCCAGCGGCGCGAGATGCTCGGGTGTGACGAAGCGGCGGCGATGGTGCCGCTTCTTCGGCCAGGGGTCCGGATAGAGCAGGAAGGCGCGCGCGATAGAGGCGTCGGGCAGCACGTCGAACAGATCGCGCGCATCGCCGGGGTGGACGGCCACGTTGTCCGCCTCCGCCGCGCGGATCTTCCCCAGCAGCATCGCGACACCGTTGATGAAGGGCTCGCAGCCGATGATGCCGACCTGCCGGTGCAACTCCGCCTGGTGCACCATGTGCTCGCCCCCGCCGAAGCCGATCTCCAGCCAGACATCGCGGCCGCCGAACAAGGCGTCCAGGTCGAGTGGCCTGCGCTCGGGGTTCTCGTCCCAGCCGACGGGGCCGGGTGAGAGCCTGGCGAGGTCTTCCTCGAGATAGGTTTGCTGGCTCGGCCGCAGGGTCTTGCCGTGGCGGCGGCCATAGAAATTGCGCCAAGGGGCGCCTTGGGGAGCGGTCTCTTTGGTCATGACGCGCAGCCTTTGGCAAAGGCGGCCCCCGGGGTCAAGCGGCAGCGGCTCCGGGCCGCGCCGAACCGCCGCGGGCCTCAGCCCGCGGCCCGGCCCAACGGGATGAGCCCCCGAACGGGGGCGAAGACGGGCGGGAGCGCCCCCTGCGCCGCCTCACCGCCGTCGGCAAGCCGGGACGGGGGCTGTCTGCCCCCACGCCTCCCGGCAGAGCCGGGAGCCTCCCCCGAGGATATTTTCCGACACAAGAAGCCGCCGCGCTCAGGCGATGGCCTTTTTGAGGGCCTCGGCGAGGTCCGTGCGTTCCCAGCTGAACCCGCCCTCGGCATCCGGCTCGCGGCCGAAGTGGCCGTAGGCGGACGTGCGTTGGTAGATGGGCCGGTTGAGATCGAGGTGGGTGCGGATGCCGAGCGGGGTCAGGTCCATCACCTCTGCGACCGCGCGTTCAATAGCGGTCTCGTCGACCTCTCCCGTGCCGTAGGTGTCCACATAGATCGACAGCGGATGCGCCACGCCGATGGCATAGCTGAGCTGGATGCAACAACGCCGCGCCAGGCCCGCCGCGACAACGTTCTTGGCGAGGTAGCGGGCGGCATAGGCGGCAGAGCGGTCGACCTTCGTCGGGTCCTTGCCGGAGAAGGCGCCGCCGCCGTGGGGCGCCGCGCCGCCGTAGGTGTCGACGATGATCTTGCGTCCCGTCAGCCCGGCATCCCCGTCCGGCCCGCCGATCACGAAGGTGCCCGTGGGGTTCACCCACCATTTGGTGGCCTCGGTAATCCAGGACGCCGGCAGCACCTCGCGAATGTAGGGCTCCACGATGGCGCGGATGTCGTCGGAGGTCTGCCCTTCGTCCGCATGCTGGGTCGACAGGACGATGGAGCTCACCTCCACCGGCTTGCCGCCCTCGTAGCGGATGGACAGCTGCGACTTGGCGTCGGGCCGCAGGTCCGGCTCCGCGCCGGATTTGCGCGCCTCCGCCAGGCGGCGCAGGATGGCGTGGGCATACTGCAGCGGCGCCGGCATCAGTTCCGGCGTTTCGTCCACCGCGTAGCCGAACATGATGCCCTGATCCCCCGCCCCGTCGCGGTCCACGCCCTGGGCGATATGGGCGGACTGCTCGTGCAGGAAGTTCAGCACCCGGCAGGTGTTCCAGTGGAACTGCTCCTGCTCGTAGCCGATGTCCCGGATGCAGTCGCGGGCGATCTCGCCGATCTTGCCCATGAAGGTCTTCAGGCGTTCCTCGTCAGACAGGCCGACCTCGCCACCGATCACCACCATGCCGCTGGTGGCGAAGGTCTCGCAGGCGACCCGCGCGTTCGGCTCCTCGGTGAGGAACGCGTCAAGCACCGCGTCCGAGATACGGTCGCAGACCTTATCGGGGTGCCCCTCGGAGACGGACTCCGAGGTAAAGGTGTAATCTTTCCGGGACATGAGTGCTCCATTGAGAAATACGCCGCCACGTCAGGAAGCCGTTGTGGCGGACAAGTACCCCCAATTAGGCGCGCGAGGGTTCGGCGTCAACCGAGCCTGGCACGGCGCCGTGACAGCACGATCACCGCGCCCAGGGCGAGCAGGAGAATGCCCACCGGCGTGTCTCCGTAGCGGGCATAGACCGTTGGCGGCAAGGGCGCGGGCAGCGGCGCGTCGATGAACCCGGCCGTATCGAGCGGTACCCGGGCAAGCTCGCGGCCGTAGGGGTCGAAGGCCGCGGAAACACCCGTATTGGCCGCCCGGAACAGCGGCAGCCCCTGCTCCACGGCGCGCAGGCGGGCCTGGGCGAGGTGCTGGAACGGGCCGGAAAGGTGCCCGAACCAGGCATCGTTGGTGATCTGCACGATCCAGTCCGCCCGGACCGGCGCGCCGGAGATGTCGCCGGGAAAGATCGCCTCGTAACAGATCAGCGGCAACATGCGGCCAAATCCGTCGAGGTCGAGCACCTGTGGCCCTGGCCCGCTGCTGTAGCCGCCGGTCTCGTTGGCGGCGAGGCCGAAGACGCCCCAGCGAGCGAAAATCTCCACCAGCGGCATGTATTCCCCGAACGGTACCAGGTGATGCTTGTCGTACAGCGCTTCTATCCCGCCCTCGGACGAAAGCGCGACGAGCGAGTTGAACCAACGCCCCTGATCGTCGATCCGCTGCAGCCCGACGATGGACTGCGCCCCCTGCGCGGCGTCGGCGATGGCCTCGAAGGCGGGCGCGGCGTTGTGCAACAGGGCCGGGACGGAGGTCTCGGGCCAGATCACCAGACCGGGGCGCGGGCCGCCCGTGCTGGGCGCCGCCGCGGTTTGCTCGAGCAGACGCTGGTAATAGATCGGCGCCATTTCGGGCGACCACTTCAGGTGTTGCGGCGCATTTGGCTGCACCAGCCGCACGATCGACGGCGGGTCGCTTACCAACAGCGCCGGGTCATCTGGCACCCTGAACGTACCGAAGAGGCCGGAAAGCCCCAGAAGCGCAACCCCCGCCAGCACACCAAGCCACACACGCGCCGGACCGAAGATGGCCGGAAGCGCCGCCGCCGACACCGTCAGCACGGTGAGCCCATGCGCCCCCACGATGGCCGCAAGCTGCATCTGCGGCCAGCCGATCCAGATGTGCCCGACGAGGGCCCAGGGAAAGCCGGTAAAGATCACCGACCGCAGCATCTCGGCCCCGGTCAGTGTCACGATGGCGAGGGCTGCGCGCTGGCGGCGGGTGCTGCCGAAGCGGCCAGCGAGACCGAACGCCAGCGCCCAGAAAAGCGCCAGCCCCCCCGCCATGAAGACCAGCGCAAACGGGGCCATCCAGCCATGCCGGCCGATGTCTACAAGGAAAGGCTCGACGATCCAAAAGAGGGCGGCGGCGAAATACCCGGTTCCAAGGGCCCAGCCGCGCCACGCGGCCACGCGCCAGTCGGCCGGCACGGAGATCAGGTAAAGCGCAACCGCCAGAACGGCCACCGCGCCCCAGGCCCAGCCGAGCGGCGCCTGCCCCATGGCGAGAAGCGCGCCAAGACAGATGCACAGCAACTGGCCCGAGCGGCGCGTCTCCACCGCCCGCATGATCGCTGCCGACATACCGGGGCTACTCTGCCGCCGCCGTCCGGGGCATGGGGATTGCGGCGTTCGGCAAACGCACCCGCAGCCGCTTGATCCGGCGCGGGTCCGCGTCCACGATCTCGAACTGGGCGCCGGAGGCATGAGGAATCACCTCGCCGCGCGCAGGCACCCGGCCCGTTTCCATCACGACCAGGCCGCCGAGCGTGTCGATTTCCTCCTCGTCCTCCTCTTCGACCAGGCGCATGCCGATGGCGGCTTCGAACTCGTCCAGGGGGGCGCGTGCGAGGGCGAGGTAGCAGCCGGGCTTCTCAACCGTCCAGAACGCTTCTTCCTCGACGTCGTGCTCGTCCTCGATCTCGCCGATCACCTGCTCGATGAGGTCCTCGATCGTCAGCAGGCCGTCGACGCCGCCATATTCGTCGATCACCAGCGCCATGTGGCGGCGATCCGTCTGCATCTTCTGCAACAGCACGCCGATCGGCATGGAGGGCGGTGCATAGATCAGCGGGCGCAGCATTTCGCGGAGGTCGAAATCTTCGTTGCCATGCCCGTTGAAGCCATAGCGCAGGGCCACGTCCTTCAGGTGGACCAGACCCAAGGGGTTGTCGAGCGTGCCGTCGAAGACCGGCAGGCGGGTGTTGCCGCTCTCCCGGAAGACGTCCACCAGCGACTCGAGATCCGTGTCCACCGGGACGGCACAGATCTCCACCCGCGGGATCGCCACGTCCTCCACCCGCATCTGACGCAGGTTGGCCATGCCCCGGGACACCACGTCGCCCCGCTGGTTCCGCTCGGCGGAGGCCCCGCCCATGTCGTCCCCAGCCTCATCGGCCGGGCCATTTTCGCTAAAAAGATCGGCCAGCCGGCCGAAGAAGCCGCGCTGTTCGTGAATGTCGGTTACCTGCGCGCCATGCGCTGCGCTAGGAGAACCTTCGGGAGTGTCGCCCATCGTTCCTTTCCAAAACCACCGGACACGCCGGCACACCCTTAATATGGGTCCGGAAATCCGAGTTCGCCAAGTATTTCAATCTCGAGACGTTCCATCAAGTCGGCATCTTCGTCACAGATGTGATCATAGCCCAACAGATGCAACAATCCGTGTACAATCAGGTGCGTAACGTGCGCATTGAGCGGCTTTTCTGCACAATCGGCTTCCGCCCGGCAGGTTTCCCAGGCAAGCGCAATATCGCCGAGGAACGGCGGCTCACCCGGAAAATCCGCCTCCGGCAGCGCGGGGGGCCCGCCGGGGGTGTCGGCGGCAAGGTCCTCGGCGGGCCAGGAGAGCACATTGGTGGCCGCTTCCTTGGCCCGAAAGTCCGCATTCAGGACAGTGATTCGCGCATCGTCGGTGGCCAGCAGCGAGCATTGGCAGTCGTCCGGCAGCCGCAGGTGGCGCAGGGTCGCCAGCACCGCCTTTTCGGCGAGCGCGTGCAGGCCCACGTCCTCCCACTGGGGCGCCTCGATCACCACATCGACGTTATCGGTCATCTCGTTCCGTCCGCCCTGCCGCCTTCCGCGCCAGCGGTAAACCCATTCCTCGCTGGACGGAACCACATGGCGCGGCCGCCCCCGCCCATTCAGCCGAGCGGCGCGTCCGCGTCGTAGGCTTCGATGATCCGCGCAACCAGCGGATGGCGCACCACGTCCTTGGCGGTGAAATAGTTGAAGGAGATGCCGCCGATCCCTTTCAGCAGCCGCTCCGCCTCCACCAGCCCCGATGTCACGCCGCGTGGCAGGTCCACTTGGCTGCGGTCGCCCGTGACCACCATGCGGGAGCCTTCGCCCAGCCGGGTCAGGAACATCTTCATCTGCATCGTCGTCGCGTTCTGCGCCTCGTCCAGCACGACCGCCGCATTCGACAGCGTCCGCCCGCGCATGAAGGCCAGCGGCGCGATCTCGATCTTCTTCTCTTCCTTCAGCTTGGCCACCTGCTTGGCCGGCAGGAAGTCGTTCAGCGCGTCATAGAGCGGCTGCATGTAGGGATCGACCTTCTCCTCCTGCGTGCCGGGCAGGAAGCCCAGCCGCTCGCCCGCCTCCACCGCCGGCCGGCACAGAATGATCCGGTCCACATGGCCGCCGATGAACAGGCTCACCGCCACCGCCACCGCGAGATAGGTCTTGCCCGTGCCCGCCGGGCCGATGCCGAAGGCCAGTTCGTTGGCCATCAGGGCGCGCACGTAGGCCTTCTGCGCCTCCGTACGGGGCTCCACGATCTTCTTGCGGGTCTTGATCTCAACCCGCCCGCCCTGGAACATCTCCAGTTGATCGCCCGGCCGCGGCGACGCCTCGTCTTCGAGCGTTCCGAGCCGGATCGCCCCGTCGATGTCACCCGGCTCCAACGGCCGTCCGGCCTCCAGCCGACCGTACAACTCCTGCAGGATGACTGCGCCGCGCGCCCGCGCATCCGCATCCCCGATCAGCGCCAGGTGATTGCCGCGCCGGATGATCTGCAGGCCGAGCTGGTGCTCTATCTGGGAAAGGTTCCGGTCGAACTCGCCGCAGAGTTCAACCAGGAGACGATTGTCGGGAAACTCCATTGGCGTTTCGAGGATTTCGTCTGCGGTGGGCGGGGTGGTCAGGGCACTGATTCCCAAAAATGCGGCTCCGCTGTTTCGTGTTTCCGTCGTGCGAATGCTGCCCGCTCTGCCCGCCACTTGGCAAGGGAAACGGTGCAGAATTCACATCGGTGACACAAAAAGAGCTATCCCGATTGTGCCCCGCTGCCAGATATGGGGTGCAAACGCCACAAATCCACCCGTCTCGCGCCCCAACCGCGCAGGGAATGCGCTCAAACCAGCGCGCCGGCCAGCGAATTGGGTGCACTCTCGGTGATCCGAACCCGGACCAGATCGCCGGGCGCCAGCGCCGCCGTCATGTGCACCGCGTGAAGATGGTCCGACTTGCCCACCACTTGACCGGGCAGGCGCCCGGGCTTCTCCACCAGCACCCCCACGGTCCGGCCCACCATCGCATCCTGCGCCGCCTTCTGCTGGCGCGTCAGCAGGGCCTGCAACCGCTGCAGGCGGTCGTCGGCCTCCGCCGGGTCCACCATCGGCCGCTCGGCGGCGGGCGTTCCCGGCCGGGCGGAATACTTGAAGGAGAAGCACTGCCCATAGCGCACCTCCTCCACCAGCGCCATCGTCGCGCGGAAGTCCTCTTCCGTCTCCTCCGGGAAGCCAACGATGAAATCGCCGGACATCAGGATATCCGGCCGCGCGGCGCGGATGCGCTCCACCAGCCGGATATACTCCTCCGCCGTGTGGCCCCGGTTCATCCGCTTCAGTATGCGGTCGGACCCCGATTGCACCGGCAGATGCAGGTAGGGCATCAGCTTTTCACAGTCGCCATGGGCGGCGATCAGGTCGTCGTCCATGTCGCGCGGATGCGAGGTGGTGAAGCGGATGCGGTCCAGCCCGTCGACCGCCGCCAGCCGCCGGATCAGCTGGGCCAGCCCCCAGGTCTCCCCGCCCGCGTCGCCGTGATAGGCGTTGACATTCTGCCCCAGCAAGGTGATCTCGCGCACCCCCTGCTCCACCAGCCCTTCGGCTTCCTTCAGGATGCGCGATACCGGGCGAGAGACCTCCGCGCCGCGGGTGTAGGGCACAACGCAGAAGGCGCAGAACTTGTCGCAGCCCTCCTGCACCGTCAGAAACGCCGTCGGCCCGCGCCGGGGCTTCGGCCGGGTCGGCAGGTGCTCGAACTTCATCTCCTCTGGAAAGTCCGTGTCGAGCGCCTTCTCCCCGCCCCGCGCCCGCGCCTCCAGCGCCGGCAGGCGATGATAGGACTGCGGCCCGACCACGAGGTCGACCAGCGGCTGCCGGCGCAAGATCTCCTCGCCCTCGGCCTGCGCGACGCAACCAGCAACCCCGATCATCAGATTCGGGTTCGCGGCCTTCAGCGGCTTGTACCGGCCCAGTTCGGAATAGACCTTCTCCGCCGCCTTCTCGCGGATGTGGCAGGTGTTGAGCAGGATCATGTCGGCGCCCTCGGGGCTCGACACCTGCTCATAGCCCTGCCCGCCCATGGCCTCCGCCATGCGCTCGCTGTCGTAGACGTTCATCTGACAGCCATAGGTCTTGATGTAGAGCTTCTTCGGCGCCTCGGTCATCGGCCCTGCCTCCTGATCGCTGGCGCGCGGCATACCGCAGCGGGGCACGGCGCGCAACGCCGCCGCGCCTTGCGGGCTTGCCATGCCGATGCTCTGGCGCCAGAGGCAGCGGCCCAATCAGGCACCTAAGTCTCGTCAGCCTCCTCTCCCGAACCTGCGCCGCATCGTCCCTCAACCCTGACGTGTCCGCAAATTCTCGGCCGAAAGATCGTCATACTCTTTCGGCCGAAAATTCGGTGTCGCTTCAGCCCGGAGCGGTCTCGGTATGTGCCAACCCGCCGGAGATCTCCTCGGTCGCCTCAGGCTCGAGCGGCTCCGGCAGGACAAGGTTCAGCACGATCGCGATCAGGGCCGCCGGCAGCAGGCCGCTGGTCATCAGGATGCGCAGCGTATCCGGCAGGTGCTGAACCGCGCCCGGTTCGAGCTGCAATCCCAGCCCGACCGACAGCGCGATGGCGAAGATCACCATGTTGCGCTTGTTCCAGTCCACGTCCGACAGCATCGAGATGCCGGCGGCGACCACCATGCCGAACATCACGATCACGCCGCCGCCCAGCACCTCGATCGGCACCGTCCGGATCACCGCCCCCACCTTGGGCACAAGACCGCAGACGATCAGGAAGATCCCGCCGATCGTCACCACGTGCCGGCTCATGATCCCCGTCATCGCGATCAACCCGACGTTCTGGCTGAAGGAGGTGTTTGGCAGCCCGCCGAAGGCACCGGCCACGGCACTCCCGATCCCGTCGGCGAAGGTGGCGCCGGAGATCTCCTTGTCCGTCGCTTCACGCCCGGCCCCGCCCTTGGTGATGCCGGAGACGTCGCCCACCGTCTCCACCGCGGAGACGAAGGCCATCAGGCAGAAGCCGATCACCGCCGCCAGGCTGAACTCGAAGCCGTACTTGAACGGCTGCGGCAGCGAAAACGCAGCGGCATTGCCCCAGCTTCCGGCGATGCCCTCCATGCTCAGCATCCCCGTCATCAGCGCATAGAGATAGCCCACGAGGATGCCGATCATCACGGCGGAGACCGAAAGCATGCCCCTGGTGAAGAACTTGAACCCGAGCGTCACGAAGATCACGACGAGCGCCGCGGACCAGCTCTGGAGGCTGCCGTACTCGGGCGTTCCGATCTTGGGCACGCCCCCGGCGGCGTACTGAATGCCCACCTTTACCAGCGCAAGACCGATCATGGTCACGACCAGCCCGGTCACGAGCGGCGGCAGAGCGAAGCGGATCTTGCCGATCACTGTGCCGAGGCAGGCATGGAACAGCCCCCCCAGGAACACGCCCCCGAACAGCGCCGCCAGCCCGTCCACGCCCTTACCGGCCACCAGCGGGATCATGATCGGGATGAAGGCGAAGCTGGTGCCCTGCACGATCGGCAGCCGCGCCCCGACCGGCCCGAAGCCGATGGTCTGGAACAGCGTCGCGATGCCGGCGAACAGCATCGACATCTGGATCATGTAGAGTAGCTCGGGAAAATCCGGCGAGTTGGACCCGAAGCCGAACCCGGCCGCCCCCGCGACGATGATCGCCGGCGTCACGTTCGACACGAACATCGCCAGCACATGCTGAATACCGAGCGGAATCGCCTTTGCCAGCGGCGGCGTATAATCCGGATCGCGCAGTTGCTGCGGCGTTCCGATGGAATCTGTGGTCATGCGAGCGTCCCCTAGCTGTGTTTTCCCGACAGCTAAGAGGACCGGGCAAAGTTCTGTCTTTTCCTTTTCCCGGCCACTGCGGCCTGCATCGCCCGATATGATCCCAAATCAGGCGAATGCCGCCGCTTTGCGAAAGAATCAGGCAATTGGCCGCGCGCCACGCTGGCGCTTCGGCCTCAGACCTTCCGCAGCCGGATCACGACGTCCACGCTGGACACCTCGGCGCCCTTCGGCGCTTGCGGCAGGCGGGATATCTCCAGCTCATCGGAGGGGGCATCGGTCAGCCGTTGATCGTCTTCCCAGAAGAAATGCGGGTGGTCGTCCGTGCAGGTGTCGAAGTAGCTCTTGGTCCCATCCACAACGATCTCGCGTATCAGGCCTGCATCGCAGAAGGCACGCAGGGTATTATAGACCGTCGCCAGCGACACCTGCTCGCCTGCGTTCCGCGACGCGTCGAACAGGCTCTCGGCCGTGACATGGCGGTTACGACCGTCCCCCACGAGCAGTGCGGCGAGCGCAAGGCGTTGCCGCGTCGGCCTGAGCCCACCGCGATCCAGCCATTTCGATCCGCGTTCGCGTTCCTCGGAGGTCATTCGGTCTACCCACCAATCCTTTGCATCGAATGAATATGCGCCTTTTAGCCGCGATTTCAAATTAAAACAGGTCGCAAACCCCGCCGCGGGACGCGACCGGCGGTACACTTGCACCGGCTGGACGCGCGGTGATAGAGAGCGCAAAAGAATGCCTGGCGCGGGAGGAAAGCATCATGTCCGAAAGACAGACAGTTTTTGACAAGGACGACCTCCTGCGGTGCGCCCGCGCCGAAATGTTCGGGCCCGGGAACGCCCAGCTTCCGCTGCCGCCGATGCTGATGGCCGATCGCATCACCGACATCTCCGCCGATGGCGGTGAGCACGGCAAAGGCCATATCGACGCCGAATTCGACATCAAACCCGACCTCTGGTTTTTCGAGTGCCACTTCCCCGGCAATCCCGTCATGCCGGGCTGCCTGGGCCTCGACGGCCTGTGGCAACTCACCGGCTTCGGCCTCGGCTGGCGCGGTTTCAAGGGCCAGGGCTTTGCGCTCGGCGCGCAGGAGGTGAAGTTCTCCGGAATGGTGCGGCCGACCAACAAGCTCCTCACCTACCGTATCGACTACACCCGCGTGATCGACCGCAAGCTGAAGCTCGGAGTGGCCGACGGCAAGGTGTACGTGGACGGCGAGCAGATCTATGCTGTCACCGGCCTGAAGGTCGGCCTGGCCGAACCCCAATCCTGAACCGCAACGGAACTCTCGGAAGGAGGTCCACCATGCGCCGAGTCGTCGTCACCGGACTTGGTATCGTCTCACCCATCGGCAATTCCGCCGAGGATGTCACAACCAGCCTGAAAGCCGGTGCTTCCGGGATCGCCCGCGACGAGTCCATGGTGGAACACGGATTCCGCAGCCAGGTCTCGGGCCAGCTCCGGATCAAGCCGGCCGACCACATCGACAAGCGGACCTTGCGCTTCATGGGCCCCGGTGCGGCCTATGCCCATATCGCGATGCAGCAGGCCATCGCCGATGCGGGGCTTGAGGAGGAAGACGTCGTCAACGTACGCACCGGGCTCGTGGCCGGCTCCGGCGGCCCCTCGACTTCGGCCATGTTCACGGCGCACCAGACGGTGCTCAAGACCGGCGGGACCAAGCGCATCGGCCCGTTCGCGGTGCCGAAATGCATGTCTTCAACGATCTCGGCCAACCTTGCGACGGCCTTCAAGATCAAAGGGATCAACTATTCCATCACCTCCGCCTGCTCCACATCGCTGCATTGCATCGGCAATGCCGCCGAGCAGATCATGATGGGCAAGCAGGACGTGATGTTCGCCGGCGGCGGCGAGGAGCTGGACTGGACGCTCTCCTGCCTCTTCGACGCCATGGGCGCGATGTCCTCCAAATACAACGACACGCCCGAAGCCGCTTCCCGCGCCTTTGACGCGAACCGCGATGGCTTCGTGATCGGCGGCGGCGGCGGCATCCTGGTGCTTGAGGAACTGGAGCGTGCAAAGGCCCGCGGCGCCAGGATCTACGCCGAGGTGACGGGCTTTGCCGCCACCTCCGACGGCCACGACATGGTGGCCCCCTCCGGTGAGGGTGGCGAGCGGGCGATGCGGCTCGCGCTGCAGTCGCTGCCCGAAGGTCGGAAGGTCAGCTACATCAACGCCCACGGCACCTCCACGCCGGTCGGCGACGTGGGCGAGATCGAAGCCGTGCGCCGCGTCTTCGGCGAGGGCAGCACGCCGCCCGTCTCCTCCACCAAATCCATGACGGGCCACGCCCAGGGCGCCGCCGGCGTTCTGGAAGCCGTGTTCTGCCTGCTCATGCTGAAGCACGATTTCATCGCGCCGTCGATCAACGTCACCGACCTCGATCCGGCATTGAAGCCCGAAGAGATTGCCACCAGGCTCGTGGAAAACGCAGGTCTCGACACCGTCATGACGAACAGCTTCGGCTTCGGCGGGACCAACGGCTCCATGCTCCTTTCCACATTTGACGGATGAGGCTGCCATGCCGGAACTGATGAAGGGGAAACGCGGCCTCATCATGGGTGTCGCGAACGATCGGTCCATCGCCTGGGGCATTGCCAAGGCGATGGCGGCGGAAGGGGCCGAACTGGCGTTTTCCTACCAGGGAGAGGCCTTCGGCCGGAGGGTGGAACCGCTGGCGGAATCCCTCGGCTCCGACATCCTGATCGACGTCGATGTGACCGACGATGCCTCCCTCGACGCGGGCTTCGCCGCGCTGCGGGATCGCTGGGACAGCATGGATTTTCTCGTGCACGCAATCGCCTATTCCGACAAGAACGAACTCGGCGGGCGCTTCATCAACACCTCGCGGGAGAACTTCCGCAATTCACTGACCATCTCCTGCTACTCGCTGATCGACGTGGCGCGCCGGGCCAAGCCGATGATGCCGCAGGGCGGTACCATCCTCACGCTCACCTACCAGGGCTCCAACCGCGTCACGCCGTTCTACAACGTGATGGGCGTGGCCAAGGCGGCGCTGGAATCCACCGTGCGCTACCTCGCGAACGACCTCGGCCCGGACAAGATCCGTGTGAACGCCATCTCCCCCGGCCCGATGAAGACCCTCGCCGGAGCCGCCATCACCGGCGCCCGCCGGACCTTCCGCCTGACCGAAACGAACGCCCCGCTGCGCTCGAACGCCACGCTGGAAGCCGTAGGCGGCACGGCGGTCTACCTCGCCTCCGACGCCGGCGCCTACACCAGCGGCGAGATCATCCACGTCGACGGTGGCTACCACGTTCTGGGAATGCCGCAGCCGGAGAACCTCTGACCCCGGCCGCCATGGAACCGACTGGTGGTCAGACGGGGAAGTTGTCCTCGGTCCCGTCGTCGTCCATCGGGGCCTCCTCGGCCTCGTCCGCCTCGTAGGCGGGGGTCATCAGGCCGACGACCGCCCCGCTGGTGTCCGCGACGATCGCGATGCGGCCCACTTCCGGCACGTCGAACGGCGGGCGGATGATCCTGCCGCCGGCAAAACGCGTCCGCTCCGCCGCCCGGTCGACATCGTCCACCGCGATATAGGTGAACCAGTGCGGCGTGCTCTCCTCGAACTGCTCGCTTCCGGTCATGTCCGAAATGCCCGCGATCGGTTTGCCGTGCGCGACGGCGACGTGGTAATCGCCCCCCTCCATCGGCATCGCGTCGAACGACCAGCCGCAGACGTCGCCATAGTATTTCAGCGCTCCCCGCACGTCGCTGGTCTTCAGCTCACTCCACCATATCGCTCCGTGATTCAGGCTCATGCCACCCTCCCGTTCTTGAATTGCACATCCCCGATTCCCGTCGCGCGGAACCACTGTACCCCCATTTCCGGCCATGCGTCACGAACTGCCGGCGGCGCGCCCAGTCGAATTCGGCATGTTCAACGCCGGGGCCATGTGCCAGTGTCGCGCCGAAGGAGGGGCCGATGACCTCACGGGTTGCCGTTTTCGATGCTTATGGAACGCTGTTCGACGTCGCTGCGGCGGCGCGGCGCGCGGCGGAAGAGCCGGGCGGCGACGCGCTCGCGGCGCATTGGCAGGCGCTGGCGCAGGTCTGGCGGGACAAGCAGCTTCAGTACACGTGGCTCCGCGCCATCACCGGCGCCCACGCGGATTTCTGGCAAGTGACGACCGACGCGCTCGATTACGCGCTCGAAGCCCAGAGCCTCGACGGCGCCCCGGACCTGCGTGCGCGGCTGCTTGCGCTCTACCGCGAACTCGATGCTTACCCGGAGGTGCCGACCGTCCTGCAAGCCCTCAAGGCCGCAGGGCTGCGAACCGCGATCCTCTCCAACGGCTCGCCGGATATGCTCGCCGCAGCGACCGCCTCCGCCGGCATCGGCGCCCACCTCGACGCCCTGCTCTCGGTCGAGGCGGTGGGGGTCTACAAGCCGGACGGCCGCGTCTACGACCTCGTGGGCGACCATTTCGGCTGCGAGACGGGCGACGTGCTCTTCGTCTCCTCCAACGGCTGGGATGCGGCCGGGGCGACGGGCTACGGGTTCGAGACCGCCTGGATCAACCGCGCCGGCCTGCCGATGGACCGTCTCCCCTGGACGCCCGCCCACACCCTGCCAGACCTCACGACACTTCCGGAGCTCGCCCTTCCCCGATGACACAGTTCTTCCAATCCGCTGACGGCCTGCGCCTGGCCTACGACGACCAGGGCAGCGGCCACCCGATCCTCTGCCTTGCCGGCCTGTCCCGCAACATGGCCGATTTCGAGCCGGTGCTGGAGCGCTTCGCCGACAGCGCCCGCATCATCCGGCTGGACAGCCGCGGGCGCGGCCAGTCCGACTGGGACCCCGATTACCTCAACTACACCGTCCCGCAGGAAGCCCAGGACGCGCTGGCGCTGCTCGACCACCTCGGGCTGGACAAGGTGACGATCCTCGGCACCTCCCGCGGCGGCCTGATCGCCATGGGCCTCGCCGCCGCGGTCGCCAGCCGGCTGCACGGCGTGATCCTGAACGACATCGGTCCGGACCTCTCGCCACAGGGCCTGACGCATATCATGGGCTACCTCGGGAACCGCCCCGGCTACCGCGACTACGACGAGGCCGCCACACGCCTGCCCGACGCAATGGCCCCGGCCTTCCGCAACGTCTCCCACGATCAATGGCGCGCCTACGCCCGACGCCTGTGGCGACAGGAGCCAGACGGGCTGGACCTGCGCTACGATCCACGCATTGCGCGCGCCTTGGTGGAACAGTCCGCCGCCGGCGAGGCGCCGGACCTCTGGCCGCTGTTCGACGCCTTGGCGCAACTGCCCGTCGGCCTGATCCGGGGCGCCAATTCCGACCTGCTGCTGCCCGAGACGGCCACGGAGATGGTTCGCCGCCACCCCGGCCTGATCTATGGCGAGGTGCCGGACCGTGGGCACGTCCCCTTCCTCGACGAACCCGAAGCCGTCGGCGTGATCCAGACCTACCTCGAGCAGATCTCGTGAACATCGCGGATATCGAGGCCGCGGCCGCCCGCCTCGCCGGGCGGGCCCGTCGCACGCCGCTCCTCACCTCCCCCTTTCTCGACGAGATCGCCGGCCGGCCCGTGCTGGTGAAGGCCGAATGCCTCCAGCACACCGGCAGCTTCAAGTTTCGCGGCGCGTGGTCGGCCATCTCCGCCCTGCCCGCCGACACCCGGGGCGTCATCGCCTTCTCCTCCGGCAACCACGCCCAGGGGATCGCCATGGCCGCCCGGCTCCGGGGCCTGCCGTCCGTGATCGTGATGCCCGCCGACGCGCCGAAGCTGAAGCGCGAGAACACCGCCGCGCTCGGGGCCGAGGTCATCACCTACGACCGCGCGACGGAGGACCGGGACGCCATCGGCGAACGGCTGTCGCAGGAGCGCGGCCTCACCCTCGTCCGCCCCTTCGATGAGCCGCTGGTGATCGCCGGACAGGGCACCTGCGGGCTTGAGATCGCGGAACAGGCGGCGGAGGCGGGCGTGAAGCGCGCCACGGTCCTCACCTGCTGCGGCGGGGGCGGTCTGACCAGCGGCATCGCCCTCGCGCTGGAGGCCCGCGCGCCGGGCATGACAGTCCGCACCGTGGAGCCCGAGGCGTTCGACGACGTCGCCCGCTCCCTCGCGGCCGGGCAGATCGTAACCAACCCCGCGCTCACCGGCTCCATCTGCGACGCTATCATCACGCCCGCGCCCGGCAAACTCACGTTCCCCATCATGCACCGCCTCTGCGGGCCCGGCCTGACCGTCAGCGACGAGGAGTGCCTGCGGGCCATGGCGCTCGCCTTCCTGCGCCTCAAGATCGTGCTGGAGCCCGGCGGAGCCGTGGCGCTCGCCGCCGCCCTCTTCCGTGGGGGCGAGCTCGCCGACGGTCCGGTCATCTGCACCGCGTCCGGCGGCAATGTCGATCCGGGGGTTTTCCGCACCGCGCTGGAGCGCTACGGAGAGGGCTGACGCACTCGGTCCACGGCAAGTCAGGGAGCAGACGGACATGCATATGGCAGACCTCGGCGACATCGGCCTGCATTGGCGCGAGGACGGCAACCCGCACGGCGCGCCCATCGTCTTCGCCAACTCGCTCGGAACGGACCTGCGGATCTGGGACAAGGTCGTCGCCCGCCTGCCCGGCCAATACCGCATCCTGCGTTACGACATGCGCGGTCACGGCCTCTCGGACTGCCCCCCGCCTCCCTACTCCATGGGCGCCCTCGTGCGGGACGTCGAACGCCTGCTGGACCAGCTCGAGGTCCGCGACGCGGTCTTCGTCGGCCTGTCCGTGGGCGGTATGGTCGCCCAGGGCCTCGCGGTAAAGCGCCTGGATCTGGTGCGAGCCATGGTGCTCTCCAACACCGCCGCCAAGATCGGAACGAAGGAGACGTGGGAGGACCGCGTCGCCGCCGTGAAATCGGGCGGCCTGGAGTCCCTTGCCGACGGCATCATGGAGAAGTGGTTCACGGCCGAGCTCCGCGCCACGCCGGAACTCAGGCTCTGGCGGAACATGGTCACGCGCTCGCCCGAGCAAGGCTACATCGGCACCTGTCAGGCCATCGCCGGCACAGATTTCTACACGCCGACGTCGGGGCTGACTCTTCCCACGCTGGCCATCGCGGGCTCGGAGGACGGCTCCACCCCGCCCGATCTGGTTCGGGAGACGGCGGGCCTAGTGAGGGGCTCCGAATTCCACCTGATCCGCCGGTCAGGCCACATCCCCTGCGTGGAGCGGCCCGACGACTACACCGAGCGGCTGATGGAGTTCCTGACCGCCATCGGTCACTGACGCCCATGCCCACCGACCATCGCGACGCCGCCCCCACCGACCCGGAGGGGAGCCCTTCGGGACGGGCGCCCCCCCTGCCCCCGGTTTCCCGCGACTCCCGCCTGCCGCTGGTGTTCATCCTCGCGACCCTGGTGATCGACGCGATGGGAATCGGGCTGATCCTGCCGGTGATGCCGGACCTGATCCGGGACGTCGAAGGCGCCACGCTGGCCGAGGCCGCCGTCTGGGGTGGCATCCTCGCCACCGGATACGCGGTGATGCAGTTCCTCTTCGGCCCCATCCTCGGCGCGCTCTCGGATGCGCACGGCCGCCGGCCGGTGCTGCTCGCCTCGCTCGCGGTGATGGCGGTGGACTACCTTGTGATGGCGGTGACCGGCTCGATCTGGATGCTGCTCGCCGCCCGCGTCTTCGGCGGCGTGCTGGCGGCCACCCACGCGACCGCCATGGCCTTCGTCGCCGACATCTCCCGCCCGCAGGAGAAAGCCGCCCGCTTCGCGCTCACCCACGCGGCCTACGGCGTGGGCTTCGTGCTGGGCCCGGTCCTCGGCGGCGCCCTCGGCGTCTTCGGCCCGCGCGCCCCCTTCTACGCCGCCGCCGCCCTCGCGGTGGCCAACCTGGTGCTCGGCCTCGTCGTCCTGCCCGAAACGGTGACCCGCCCCCTCCGGCGCCCGTTCAGCTGGCGGCGCGCGAACCCCTTCGGCGCCATCGCCCATGTCGGTAGTCTGCCCGGCGTGGGGCGGCTCATGGCGGTCCTCGCGATCTACGAGTTCGCCCTCTACGTCTACCCGGCGATCTGGGCCTACTTCACCCCGCTCCGCTTCGGCTGGGACACGCCCATGGTCGGCCTCTCCCTCGCCCTCTTCGGCATCGGCTTCACCATCGTGCAGGCGGGGCTGATCCGGCCGATCCTTCGGCGGCTGGGGGAGGACGGCACGATCCTGTTCGGCCTCTGCGCCGAAGTGGTCATTCTCACCACCCTCGGCCTCGTCACCTCCGGCACTTTCGGGCTGATCCTCACGCCCATCTCCGCCATCGGCTCCGTGGCCGTTCCTGCACTGCAGGGGCTCATGTCACAACGAGTCAGCGCGGATGCGCAGGGAGAGTTGCAGGGCGTGGTGACCTCGACCATCTCGCTCGCCACCGTCCTCGCGCCGCTCCTGATGACCCAGGTGTTCTACCTCACCACCCGCGAAGGCGCGTCGTTCCACCACCCGGGCGCGACCTTCCTTCTCGCCGCCGCCCTGATGGTGGGCGGGGTCCTGCTCTACGTCGGCGGGCCGCGCGGCCGGGCGGCGCCCGGCTGACGGCACCCTCAGCGCAGCGCCGACAGGTTGGCGACCAGCAGGGTGCGGCGGCGGTCCGCCTCCTCGTTGATCCGCTCCGCCGCGCCTGTGGCATGGCTCAGGTGCTGCTCGACGATGTCGGCATTTTCCCGCGAGCAGATCTCCATCGCCCCGTGCATCGCCTTGTCGATTGCCGCGAGGATCTCCGCCTCGTGCCCATCCGTGACGCCGATTCCCTCGATCCGCTTGATTTCCTCCAGCGCCCGATGGGCGATCTCGTTCAGTGACATCGCTTGCTCCTCCTCGGCCTCGTATCAAGTCACGCCCCGGCCCCCGGTGCAAGCGGCGCCGCGCGTCCACAACGAAACGCGCCGCCTGACAGGCAGGCGGCGCGCGCACATCTTCAGAAAAGATGCATTCAGACGATAGCTTCTTGATCCGAATCAAGGTGCCCCGGACGCCCGCCGGGTATCCGGCGGCCGACGGCTCTGATTGGATGACGACGATGCTGAGACTCACCCTGCTGATCCACGCACTTGCGTCCACCGTCATCATGGGCGTCGGCATCGTCGCCGTACTCGTGATGGGTTTCGTCTCCGCCAAGGCGATCATAGCGGCCATCGTCATCGGCCTGATACTTGGCGTCCCCGTAGCGTGGCTGATTGCGCAGAAACTCCACGAGGGATGAATCGCCGACCAGAAGGTCGTTCGTAAAAAGTCGGATCTCTAAAGTCATGCGGCTCCCCGAATGGCCTCCGGATGGTCCTTTACGAAGTGTTGAAGTGTGAGAAACAGTTCCCTGGCATGATCCAGGTCGCCGTGCCGTATCGCCTCCCGCATATCCTCGCAGATCATCTGCTGCACCTTCTGCGGCCCCTTTGGCAGGTGCATGAGGTATTCGGCAAGCATGGAAGCGTCGAAATCGCCTATGTGCTCGTGTTCGGCGAGCGCCGCGATCTCCTTCCTCGAGAGACAGGTCATGTCCTCGATATCGTCTAGTGCGATCATCCTATCCTCCCCTTTCGGCTGATCACTGGGGAGAAAGTACCACATAAAGTGACGCGGCGTAATTAATCCATGACAACTGTCAGGCCGAAAGGTACGCCGCGACCGTCGCTTCGAACTCCCGCGGCCGGTCCGCATGCAGCCAATGCCCGGCGTCGGGGATCTTCGCGAATTGGGCGGCAGGGAACAAAGCTTTGATGTCAGAGCGATAGTCGGGCAGCACGTAATCCGACCGCGCACCGGACAAAAACAGCGTCGGGCCGTCGAAGCGTCCATCGGTCGCGGGCCACCCCAGGATTTTGTCCATCTCCTCGGCCAGCACGTCCAAGTTTAGCTTCCACCGCGGCGTCGGGGCCTTAACGTCCAGAGATTGCAGGAGAAACGAGCGCGTCTGGGAGTCCGGAACGGTGCGTTCCAGCGCCCGGTCGGCATCGCTGCGCTTCTTCAGTCCCTCGATCTCCAGCTCCTGCATCGCTTCCACCAGGTGAAGCTGCGTGTGGCTGTAGGCCACCGGCGCAATGTCCGCGACGATGAGTCGGCGGACGAACTCCGGCCGCGTCAGCGCCAGCATCATCGCCGACTTGCCGCCCATGGAATGTCCGAGCAGGTCGACATTTCCCCCATTCTCTTCAATCACTTGCGCCAGATCTTCGGCCATGTCCTCATAGCCGTGCGCCTCTGCCCGGAAGCTCTCTCCGTGGTTGCGCATGTCCACCGTCAGAACGGGCCGGTCGACCGACAGGCGCTTGGCCAGGACACCCCAGTTGCGGGCGGAGCCGAATAGGCCGTGGACGATCAGAAGGGGCCGGCCCTCGTCGGGGCCGTAGCGATACGTTGCGAGCATTGATTTACCAAGGAATCCTGAGGGTTGGCACCCTCCGTTGATTGACCGTTTTCGCCGGACGTTCAACGGGGTACAACGCATTCATGTTTGAAGTGTCGCTTCCGGAAACCAACGCCGCCCTCGCTGGGAAGATGCGTGAAAAGCTCGGCCTCGGCGGCGAGGACCGGCTGGAGGTCAAACTCCGCCGCGGCCGCCGCATCCTGCCGCGCGCCGTGAAGAAAGACGTCAAGTATCTGGTAGATATGGAGAAAATCTGCCTCCACCCGAAGCTCGCCCCGCAGGTTGACCCCCAGAAAACCCAGCGGGCGGAGGACAACCTGCGCCGCTATCTCGACAGCGTGAACGTGCGGGACCGGCGGATCGGGCAGGTCTTGGGCATCGTGGCCCCGCTGGCCTTCAATATTCTGGTGATCTTCGCCGCGGTCGTCACCTGGCTCGTCTGGCGCGGTCGGCTCTAGGCGGCAATCCCGCGCCAACCGACTGAATCGGCACCCCAAATGGCCGAAGGCACGGTCATTCCCCCTCTCACTGCGCCTCCCTCTCCTATCGGCCACCGCCACGGCGGAAACCCGCGCACCCGGCCCGCCGCCGAAGCCACAGCCGCCCCCGCGCTCGGGTGAACGCACGCATCCCAACCGCGAGTGATTCTGTCGGAGACAGCCCGACGGCCAGCCTCCTCGCGACGGCCGCCGCGCACGACGGCGCCCACCAGACCCGAACGATCCTCCCAAACGCGCCCGCGGACGCTCACCGCCATATCGCAGCCGTCCGGCGCCGTCCCTCCAGTTGTCCCAGCCACCGCCATCGGGCCCGCAAGTCCGCCTGGACCACCACAGACCGCCCCAACCCCGGTTTCCACACCGGAAACGGTATGCAGCGGCGTACGGCCACGGACACCCGAAGAACGCATCGACCGCGCCCGCCCAACGACGCACCCTCCAAGCGGGCACCACATACCGCCCCGTCCCCCCGGCTCAGCAGCCCCGGAGACCGCTTGCGCATGGTTGGCGGCGGTCCTAGATTGCGGCGCCGAAACGATACTGGACTTGCGTCATGCGCCGACTGATCCTGCCGCTCGTGCTGCTCACCCTTTCCGCCTGCGCCACCGTTCAGGGCGCCGGACGGGACATCTCCACCGCCGGTGATTTTGTCTCCGACAGCGCCCGGAACGTGCAGCAGCGCATGTGACGCTCAGGTCAGTTGCCGCGCCACCAGGTAGCTGACGGGCACGGCCGCGACAAAGCCGAGCACGGCCGCCCAAACGATGGGCGTCTGCGTATCGAGGCCCGCCACGAGCGCGGCGACGATGAATATGCCGGCCATCGAGGCACCAATCACGACGAAAAGCAGCAGGGCAAGGCGGAACATGGCTCCTCCGGGTCAAAGCGTACAATCGCGAAAACCCGTATCTGCGATACCTCTTTCTGTCCTTGACCTGAGTCAATGATCCGCCGGCGGCCCACCTGCACGCCCGCCAAGGCCGCACGCGCCCCTTCCCCAAGGCACAAAAAAAGGCGCGCGGTCTCCCGCGCGCCTTTCTGTCGGTCGCGTGACGGCTTAGCCGACCACGTTGTAGCCCCGGCCGCGCATACAGTTGCGGATCAGGACTTCCTTGTTCTGCTGCTGCTGCAGCGCGCCAGCGCCGATACCCGCGGCGGCACCCAGGAGGGCCGCGTCGCGCACGTTGGTGCCCTTGTTGTTGAACACGGCCGTCGAGCCGCCCGCGATGGCCGCGCCAGTGGCCGCGGTGGCGCCGGTGTTGCTGTCGAAGGCGCCCTGCTGTGCGGCAAGCGACTGGCAATAGGCCAGGTCGTTGGAATAATTCGGGCCGACGGGGCCGTCGATGACCGGCTGGTAGCTGGCACCGGAGTTTGCGCAGGCCGCGACCACCAGGATCAGCGGAATGGCGGAAAGAGATTTCAAGCGGATCATGGGGTAGGTCCCTTCAGCTCGTGACAATTCTTGTTAACGGCCCGTGGGAGCGGACCTTGCCAAAGTCTTAGCGCAATATTCCGCCGAGGGAACTGTTTTCCGTGCAATGTACGAACATCGGCGGTTGAACGCGCGTGACGCGAGGGCAGCATTCCCGGGCGATTACGCGGGGTTGGCGCCGGAAGCTGCGCCACGCGAGGGCAACGGCCCGACACATCGAACCGCCGGACCGCCGCCCTGTGCCCGGTCAGAGGCCGAGCGCGTCCATCGTGTTCGACAGATCGCCCTTCTTGCCGCCGGCGTTGGCGAGGCCCGAGCGTGGCTCGTCATTGCTGCCCTTCCCTTTGCCGTCGCCCGACGGATCGGACGCGTGGGCGCCCTGGTTGAAGCCGCCCGAGATGGCCCCGCTCGTCGCGTCGCCCCAGCTTCCGCCACTGCGCTTGCCCGGTGGGGTCTTTCCGCTGTCCGCATGGGCCGAGGCGGCGGCGAGCGCGAGACTGGCGGCGAGCAGAATGGCTGTCTTTGTCATGGGGTGTCCTCCCTCATTACATCCCCGGCGGTACCTTCGCACCACGCGACCCGTTTCCCAGCGCCGGGGCGTGCGGGACAGGGTAACACAGGTTGGGGGAAGTCCGGTAATCGGCCGATAAGGGTAATGGAACGGCGACCGGACGAACGACAGCGTCCGCCCTTTGGGGGCGAGCCGGGCGCTGCCCGGTATTCAAGCGAACCGGGCAACAAGCGTTCATAGTGATTGCCTTCATTCGCGAGGAATCCCTAAACGCCCAGATCAAAAAAACGGAATAAAATTTCCAATTTCTAAGAGCTACCAGATGTGGTAGCATTGGATCATTGCCTAAGGGAGATTAATCCATGATTTTGAAAGAGCGTGTTTTTTGGACAGTTTCTGCATTTGGAGCAATCGGCGCAATTTTGGGCTTCGGACACAATTTTATACAAACCCATTCTCTACCAGAGAACTGGATGATCGATCTACTAATTGTGTCTTTCCTTGGAGCCTTTTCCGGAGGCCTCTTCATTTTCCTGCTGGCAAATACGGATCGGGAAGATATCCCCCGTCTCGTTATTCTTGCAACTTTGAGCGGATTTTTCTGGAAACCGGTTATTGAAGCTGGGCAACTATATATTAACAAATCGCGCGAGGAGCAGCTTGCCACGAAAGCTTCCGACGCAATTCAAGAGATAGCAGAATTAAACAATGCAGCCTCCAACGGGATGATAGACAAACAAGAAGCGATCCAACGCTCACTGAAATCCGCTAGTGTAATAAGCGAGTCTCTTCACTCCATTGACAGTCAAAGCACGTCGAAGGCACTAGCAGCACAACTGGGATATCAGTCAACTCAGCTTGACCCAGAGTTCTTGAACGCAATCCAGGCAGTAGAGGGTTTAGATTTTTACAAGGGATCTAATCCGGACACGACTGTTGGTATAACACCACTACCATTTCAAATGACCGATCCGTCGAACCCCATTGGGGAAGGGTACTACAATGGCTCGATAAAGGGCCTTCTTGATGGATTTTATGGCACAATTGCTGACCCTCAGAAAAATGGTGGATAGGGGCAGCTGACTTTCGCGAACTTAAGAAGGCAATTCGCTCTCCATCGTGAGACCAGCCCGGGCCGCGCCGGAGCCTCCCCCCGGGAGGGCGCTTTGGCGATGGCAGTCTCCGCACAGAGCGCATTCGGGGCTTCACCATAAACCGCTGACCACAAGTGTCCCGAAGCGCCCACCCAGGGTCGGGCGCGCCCCTCGGCACTCTGTCCTGAGCGCTCCAGCGCCCCCTTTGGCGACGGTATCCAACGCACATACCGCGTCGCGGGCGTCACGTTGAACCGCCGCCCACACGCGTCCCGTACCGCCCACCAGCGCCGAGCGCGTCCCTCCGCACTGGGTCCTGCGCGCCCAAGCGATCCCTTTGGCGACGGTATCCGCCGCACCAAACGCGCCCGGAGGGTTATGATACACCTTCGACCGCACGCGCCCCGCAGGACCCGCCCAGCGCCGGGCGCGTCCCGCTGGTCATTCCTTGTGTGGAGGTCATTGCAGGCACCGGCGCGGGCGCCTTTCGGGGGTTCATTCGCGGCTCTCGAGTGTGCCGCCGTCCCCGGATGGGCGCCCCACGGGTAGGTCCGTCTCCCGCCGAAACGCCATCCGTGACCGTCCCCGTTCCGCGAGACAGCGTTAAGATGCGGTTAAAATGCCCGCACCAGACCTAATGATTTCAATGACTTGGATATGTCCCACGTGTGGGACACCGTGAGGGACGCCCGACCCGCCGGCGCCCCGTCAGCTGTCCATCTTCAGGGCGTTGATGAAGGCCTCCTGCGGGATGTCCACCTTCCCGAACTGCCGCATCCGCTTCTTGCCCGCCTTCTGCTTCTCCAGCAGCTTCTTCTTCCGCGTGGCGTCCCCGCCGTAACATTTCGCGGTCACATCCTTCCGCATCGCCGAGAGCGTCTCCCGGGCGATCACCCGCCCGCCGATGGCCGCCTGGATCGGAATCTTGAACATGTGGCGCGGGATCAGCTCCTTCAGCTTCTCGCACATCGCCCGCCCCCGCGCCTCGGCCCGGTCGCGGTGGACCATCATGGAGAGCGCGTCCACCGGCTCGTCGTTGACCAGGATCTGCATCTTGACGAGGTTGTCCGTCCGGTAGCCCGAGAGCTGGTAGTCGAAGGAGGCGTAGCCCTTGGTCACCGATTTCAGGCGGTCGTAGAAGTCGAAAACGACCTCGTTCAGCGGCAGGTCGTAGACGACCATGGCCCGGGCGCCGGCGTAGGTCAGGTCGAGCTGTATGCCCCGCCGGTCCTGGCACAGCTTCAGCACGTCGCCGAGGTACTCGTCCGGCACCAGGATCGTCGCCTTGATCCGCGGCTCCTCGATATGGTCGATATCCGCCGGGTCCGGCATATCCGCAGGGTTGTGCAGCTCCACCTGCTCACCGGACCGCATGTGGATCTGATAGATCACCGACGGCGCGGTGGTGATGAGGTCGATATCGTACTCCCGCTCGATGCGGTCGCGGATGACCTCCAGGTGGAGCAGGCCGAGGAAGCCGCAGCGGAAGCCGAAGCCGAGCGCGGCGGAGGTTTCCATCTCGTAGGTGAAGGAGGCGTCGTTGAGCGCCAGCTTCTCGATCGCCGTCCGCAGGTCCTCGAACTCGGCGTTGTCCACGGGGAAGAGGCCGCAGAAGACGACCGGTTGGGCCGGTTTGAAGCCGGGCAGCGGTTTCTCGCAGGGCTTCTTGTCATGGGTGATGGTGTCGCCCACTCGGGTGTCACGGACCTGCTTGATGGAAGCTGTGAGCACGCCGATCTCGCCCGGGCCAAGCTCGGCGATGTCGGTCATGGCAGGTTTGAGGACGGCCAGCCGGTCCACCCCGTAACGGGCGCCGGTCTGCATCATGCGGATGTTGTCGCCCTTGCGTATCACCCCGTCCATGACGCGGATCATGACGACAACGCCTAGGTAGGCATCGTACCAGCTGTCGACCAGCATGGCCTTCAGCGGCGCGTTCCGGTCACCTGTAGGGGACGGCAGACGGGTGACGATGGCCTCCAGAACGTCGGGGATGCCCTGCCCCGTCTTGGCGGAGATCTCGATGGCCTCGGAGGCGTCTATGCCGATGACGTCCTCGATCTGCTCTTTCACGCGCTCGGGTTCCGAGGCTGGCAGGTCGATCTTGTTCAGGACGGGGACGATCTCGTGGTCGGCCTCGATGGCGGTGTAGACGTTGGCGAGGGTCTGCGCCTCCACGCCCTGGGTTGCGTCAACAACCAGCAGCGAGCCCTCCACAGCCCGCATGGAGCGGGAGACCTCATAGGCGAAGTCCACGTGGCCGGGCGTGTCAATGAGGTTCAACACATAAGTATGGCCGTCCTTTGCGGGGTACTCGATCCGCACGGAGTTGGCCTTGATGGTGATGCCGCGCTCGCGCTCGATATCCATCGCGTCGAGCAACTGCTCCTTCATATCGCGCTCGGCCACTGTGCCGGTAAGCTGGATCAGCCTGTCGGCCAGGGTGGATTTCCCGTGGTCGATATGAGCAACGATGGAGAAGTTGCGAATGTGCGAAAGCTCGGTCATGGGCGGGATATGATTGGGTTTGCGGAGCCGGTCAAGATGGCTCGCGCAGCCGAAGCGTGTGCTCCGCGCACGCCTCTCGCCACCCGTGCGACCTGACGGCGGTGGCACCTCACCACCCGATCCCGCGAGGGTGCCGAAGCTCGCCCCACCCGGCGCTTCCCTGCCGCCGCGTGCGCGGGACGTTTGACTCGTGATCCGGCGGGCTGATAGGCAGAATGTCGCACCGCTTTTCAATTTAAGGAGGATCTGGTGGCCAGAGTACGCGCGGTAGACAGTTTTTTGATGAATGGTTTCAACCTCAATGTCGTTGAGGAGAACGCGACCAACTACTTCTTTTTCAACAACGACAATTGGACGTACTGGGGCAAGCAGTATCAGGACGCCTTCACCGTCCGTTTCCTTGAGAATTCGGATTTCCTTGAGCTGAGTTTCACCGGCGACAGGATCGTCGCCGACAAACGGGCCATGGAAACCACCGACAATGAGATGGTCGGTGGCAAGGTCACCGGCATGTTTCTTGGATACTGGGATTCGTCCAACAACTTCAACAAGATGTGGGCAATCCAGAACTTTACGTTGGCCGCTACGGACGTGACGGACGCGATGTCGACGTCAGGAACGCGGGACGACACCGCGCTTTTCCGGGACATCTTTTCCGGCCGCGACCGCTTCGACCTGAGCAGCAAGGCCGACTATGCCCTGGGCTTCGGCGGCAATGACAAGATGTTCGGCAACGGCGGCGGCGACTTGCTGGCCGGCGGCCGGGGCGCGGACCTGATCTCGGGTGGCAATGGGCGCGATCTCCTGTTCGGACAGGCGGGCGACGACATTCTCTTTGGCGGCAGGAAGGCGGATTCGCTGATTGGCGGCAAAGGGGACGATAGGCTCACCGGCGGACAAGGCCCGGATACGTTCCTGTTCGGCGACGGCGACGGCCGCGACGTGGTGGCGGACTTCACCGATGACGTGGACACGCTGTGGTTGTCTGCCGAGCTCTGGTCCGGAGACCTGACGGCCCGCCAGGTCGTGCGGGAATTCGCGGTCGTTCGGTCCGATCGGGTCGTGTTCAAATTCGGCGACGGCGATAGGCTTATCGTCCGGGATGTCGACCGCAAAGTTGACCTGATCGACGACATTCAGCTTTCCACCGACAGCGGCGACGACTTCGCCTGAGTACCCGGTTCGCCGCCGGAGACATTGCCCACGATCAACGACATCTCCTTGACGCCGGTATAAAATCCGACGTCGAGGAGGGTTGAACGATGGCAGAGGTTTTTGCATCCGGATCGCTCGATCTGACTGATTTCGACGCCAGTAGGATCTCGGACGGCTTTGTCGGCACATGGAAAGGCGGGCCATTCGTTTTTGAAGATCTAAGCTACGACCAGTACGCCGAGCTCCAGTGGATCTACCGCGTCGAATTCCTGTCGAGCGTCCTGCTCGGGAAGAACGTCGATTTCACCGATAACGGGCTCGTCGGGACTGTCTCCGCCTATTTCGAAGCGTACTGGCAGGACGGTGAGCCGTCCATCTACTGGGGACTTACGGGCATCTCGATGGATGCTGCGCGGCTCTTCCAGGTAAGCCGGACCGATGGCACGAAGGACGACATGGCGTTGCTGGAGGACGTGTTGTCAGGAGACGACCGGTTCGACCTGAGCGACTACCGCGACGTCGTCAACGGCTACGCCGGCAGGGACGTGATCGTCGGAAACGGCGGCGCTGATGTGTTGTCGGGCAACGCAGGAGCCGACAGGCTGCTCGGCGGCGTGGACGATGACGCCCTCAACGGGAATGGCAACGCCGACGTGCTGAAAGGCCAGCGCGGCGACGATGTGTTGCGGGGCGGCAGGGGCGATGATGCGCTTCTGGGCGGCCGCGGTCAGGACCGGCTGATCGGCGGGGTCGGAGAGGACGCTTTTCTCTATACCGAAAATGACGGCCGCGACGTGGTGGTGGACTTCGCAGATGACGTGGACACCCTCGTTTTCGCCGACTGCCTGTGGACTGGCGACCTGACGCGGCGTGAGGTGGTACGGACGTTCGCCACGGTCGAGAATGGCGATGTGGTGTTCGATTTCGGCGACGGCGATCGGTTGATCGTGCGCGACGTGACCTACAGGCGCGACCTTTTCGACGATGTGCGGATCGTCTCCGACCTGGGCGACGCGATCGCATGACGCGTGCCGGCATTCTGGGTACGTAATGCCCTGCTGCGCGGAGGGTTTGGCGCCGGCCCCCTGCCGGACTACCATTGCGGGGAAACATCCGCGGAGGACATCATGCGAAAGTTGCAGGCACAGGGCGTGCACCACATCACGCTGACGGGCGCCGACCGACAAACGTCGATCGACTTTTGGGAAGGCATCTTGGGCATGCCGTTCGTCTTTGACCAACCGAACCTCGACAATGCCGATGAAGGCCACCTCTACTTCGACCCGGGCGACGGCCGGCTGATCACTGTGTTCACCAACGAGTCCCGGACGCCCAATCCGCGCCGGACGCCGACGGAGCCGGGATGTGTGCACCACCTGGCATTCAACGTGAGCAAGGCCACCTTCAGCCAGGCGGTGGAACGGCTGGACGAGCGCGGGATCAAACACTCCGGGCCGAAGGATCGGGGCTTCATGGATTCCATCTACTTCACCGATCCGATGGGCCTGCTGATCGAGCTTGCCTGTTACCGGTTCGACCCACCGGTGGGCTGCACACATGCCGACGTGATGATCGAAGCGCACCGCATCCGCGTCGCGGCTGAGGACGACCATATCGAGGAAGTTCACCTTGCCGACGCCATCCAGTTACTTGTGGAACGGCGACAGCAGACCTTGTCTTCGAGCCGCGCACCGGCTGATCCGTACAGTCGCTGAGCGCACGGTCCGTCAAATCAGAAACGACAGGATGGCGCTCAGGGCCATGCCGGCCACCAGGGTGGTGAGCATCACCCTGAGAAACGAGATGAAACCGTAGATCACGCCGAGGGTGCCTAGCAGCAGGGGCAGCCAGCCCAGCCCGTTTCCCACCTCCACGAGGTTGAATCCCCAGATCAATAGCGCCAGGTTGGCCACGGCGATCGCCACGCGGAGCACAGTTGGCATCAGGGCGGCGCCGTCGCCATCCGGACCGTCGCCGGCGGATGGGTCCCAGTGCTGCTGGAGCAGCACGAGCCGCCGCCGTCCCTTCTCCGTCGCCGACCGAAGAGGCGCCGTCCAGCGGCCCATCTTCTCCGACCACGTCTCCCGCACGATCACCGGCTCATCGGTCAGTGTCTCGTCGGGAGAGGCGAAGCGCTCGGCGTGTGCGTTGAGGAACGGACCAGTGCGATCTTCAGAATGGCCGAGGTAGACGCCGTATTTGTCGAAATGATCGTAGGAAAGTCCCCCTTGGATGCTTTCCCGAATTTCCGATCTTCCGACGAAGTTGCCGTGTCCGTCGAAATGTTCATAGTAGTGCCCGCCTGACGGGCCGTTGCGTCGTTCCGTGTTCGCCATGACCGTCCCCGCCACTGCCGGTATGCGTGATCAGTCTATCCTATCTAACGCCGCGCGAAATTGGCAAAGTGGCGGACCTGTTTAAAGCTATGGCTGAGGAATTGAAACGACGGGGTGCCGCGAACTGCTGCGCCGATCGAGAAATGGGGAGGGCCAAAATGGAATGGGACGTCGTGAAGGTGCGGGTGCACGGCCGCGTGCAGGGTGTCGGATACCGCGCGTGGTGCCGGGAAGAGGCGGCCGTGCGTGGGTTGAATGGGTGGGTGCGCAACGAGTCGGATGGGTCGGTCACGGTGTTGATCGCGGGCCCGACGTCGACAGTGGCGGAGATGGCGCGGCTGCTGGAACACGGCCCGTCCGCGGCGCGGGTCACGGAGGTGGAATCGGCCCATCATTCGGGGAAAGTGGCGCAAGGATTCCGGATCGAGCTCTAGGCGGGCCGGACCCGGTTTCCGCCGTGCGTATGAAACGTCGCGTATGAAATTAACGTCCGGAGCAGGCGTTTGGCCGTTTCATGTCCCGGAACGGCGTTTCCCGATCAACCGCGGGCCGTTGAATTTCAGGTGTCTTTCTGGCAGACTTCCTCGGCGGGCACGCACCACGGCAAGATGGTCGGCCCCGACAGAAAAACCGAGGCAGAGCATTATGAAATTCCTGACACCCACCGTTCTCGCGGCGGCGCTCGCCGCATCAGTCAACGTCGTGACGGCCCCGGCGGCCGACGCGGGGTCCGCGATCGAAAGGGCCTGCATCCGCTCGAACCGGAGCGCCGCCACGCGGCCCCTGTGCGGCTGTATCCAGGGCGTCGCGGACCAGATGCTGACGCGCCGGGAGCAGCGCATGGCAGCGAAGTTCTTTCGGGACCCGCACCGTGCGCAGGAAATCCGGCAGTCCGACGACGCCTGGCACGAAGCATTCTGGAAGCGGTACAAGGCTTTCGGAACGACTGCTGGAAACGTCTGCCGCTGACGCGGGTGCGCGGGGCGCTTTTATCCGGCAGTGCCCCGCAGTTCGTCCAGCAGGCCCTCTGCGGCGCGCTCTATGAGCCTCAGGACCGCGTCGAAGCCCCCCTCCAGGTAGGGGTCCGGCACATCCATACGCCCTGAGGGCTCGTAGCTCAGCATCAGGCGCACGGGCGTGTCGCTTCCCGCCGGGCGCAGCGTCTCAATGTCCGCGAGGTTCTCGCGGTCCATCGCCACGATCAGATCGAAACGGTCGAAATCCAGCGCGCTGACGCGACGCCCCCTGTGGCCCGAAACGTCGTAGCCGGCCGCAAGGGCGGCAGACTGCATTCGGCGGTCCGGCGGCTCCCCGATATGCCAGCTGCCGGTGCCCGCGCTGTCGAGTTGGAGGTCCAGCCCCGCCCTTGACGCAAGCGTGCGCGTGATCGCCTCCGCCGCAGGTGAGCGGCAGATATTTCCCAGGCAGACGAATAGAATGCGCGGCGTGTCGGAAGATGTCGTGTCGGTCATAGCGCCTGCGTGCCCCGCCGCGCCCCGGCGGTCAAGGCCGTCGTTGCTCGTGGTGCCGGCGAAGTATGGCCGCGCGCGGCAGCCGGCATGCGGCTGCCTCGGCGGTGGACCGCCCATTGCCTTGCGGGCGCCCCGGATTGCAGACATGTCAGGGGTGGACATGGCTGCCAGGCGCCTCCGTCCGCGAGCGATACGAGAACGGTGCAGGGAATATCGGATGCGAAAGATCGTGATTCTAACCGGAGCCGGAATTTCCGCGGAAAGTGGCCTGGGAACATTCCGCGACGCCGGCGGGATATGGTCTCAATACGATCTGGCGGAAGTGGCGACGCCCGAAGGCTTCGCGCGCAACCCCGTTCTGGTGCACGACTTCTACAATGCCCGGCGCGCCAATGCGCGCGCGGCATCGCCGAACGCCGCCCATCTGGCCTTGGCACGCCTGCAACGCGAATGGCCAGGGACGGTGGTCGTGATCACGCAGAATATCGACGATCTGCACGAGCGCGCCGGACAGTCGCGCGTGATCCACATGCATGGGGAACTGGCCGGTGCGCTTTGCGCGGAATGCGGAGCGCATTGGGAGGCACCGCTGGTGATGCACGCGGAAGACCCCTGCCCGGAATGCGGCACGGCGGCGACGCGGCCGGACGTGGTGTGGTTCGGCGAGATGCCCTACGACATGGACCTGATCGAGCAGCACCTGTCGAGCGCCGACCTGTTCGCGTCGGTGGGCACCTCGGGTCAGGTCTTCCCGGCAGCGGGCTTCGTGATGCAGGCGAATGCGGCGGGGGCGGAGACGGTGGAGTTGAACCTGGAACCCTCCGAACTCAGCGGCATGTTCGACGCACGCCATGAGGGGCCTGCTACCCAAGTCGTGCCGGAGTGGGTGGCGAGGCTGCTGAGCAAAGGCTGAGGCCAGGATAGCGATCGATGTCGAGGGGGGCTGTCTGCCCCCCGGTCGGCCAAAGCCGCCCTCCCCCCGAGGATATTTACAGACACAAGAAGTCCTTTTGCGTGGCGATGACTGGCCAACACCGCACGGCGCCGCGCAGGGAGGGTGGCGTCGCGGGGCGGCAGCCCCGGCCGGTTCGCGACGGCCGGCAGCGCCGGCCCGAGCGGGCCGGCACCCCCTGGTCCGGCTATTGCATCGCGGCGGGTTGGCGCTTGAGGTCGACCGGGATGTCGAGCGTCATCTCCCCGGCCTTTTCGAAGGTCAGCGTCACATGGATCGTATCGCCGTCGTTCATCGGCCCGTTCAGCCCCATGAACATCACGTGGTCGCCGCCCCGTTTCAGAAGGTGGGTGTCGCCGGCTGGGATCGGGAACCCCTCCTCGACCTGGACCATCTGCATCACGCCATTCGCGTCAGAGATATGGGTGTGGAGCTCGACCCTCTGCGCTATGTCGGACGCCGCCGCGATCAGGCGGTCGTCCGTATCGCCGGTGTTTCGGATTTCCATGAAGGCGGCGCCGGCCTTGGCGTTGGCCATGGCCGCCCGGGCATAGGCGTCGTGAATTTCGATATCGGCGGCAGCTGGGCCGACCATGATGAGCGCGGCGGTGGCCGCGAGGAGTGTCTTGAGAACCATCTCGGTCTCCATCTGGAATGTTCGGATCTGATGCGTTGGGGCGGCTGGACGCCCGAGAGGTCAGACCGGAGGCGCGCGCGCGCTTCGGTTGCGCGGGACGGCCGCCACGGCGACGGATGCGCTCTGGGGCCAATCGTGCCAGAGGAGAGCGAGATCGGCCCGGGGCGCGGCTGGCGGCTGGACTGCGACGGGTGCCCAGAAGCCCAGGGCCGCGTCCGGGCAAAGCGTGTGTGATGCGACCGGGTTGCCGTCGGCGTCGACCGAGAGCGTGACGATGCCATTGCCGGTGCAGATCACCATCTGCCCGGCCACCGGGACCTGCCCACGCGCCATGCCGAAACCGAGGGCGGAAAGCCCCAGATTCAGGGTCAGCAGCAGAGAAAGCAAGCCCGAGCGAGTCATCCCGCGCACGGTAATTGGGCCCCGCGAAAAGGCAACGCACAAAAAGAAACAGCCCCGCCCGAGTGGGCAGGGCCGATTTGGCGTCGCCTTTGGCGTAGGTCAGGCGGCGGCCTGAGCCTTGGCGATGTCCTTCTTGATCTTCAGCGCCTTGGCGGACAGCTCTTCGTCCTTCGCCTTGGCGAGGAAGGCATCCAGCCCGCCGCGGTGATCGACGGTGCGCAGCGCGGCCGACGAGATCTTCAGCTTGAAGGAACGCCCAAGGGCGTCGGAGATCAGCGTGACATCCTGCAGGTTGGGCAGGAAGCGGCGCTTGGTCCTATTGTTGGCGTGGCTGACGTTGTTGCCAACCATCGGGCCTTTACCGGTCAGTTCGCAGACACGCGACATGGGATGGTCCTCGACGTTCGTATGACAAATAGGAGCGCACCCCGGGCCTGGGTCGTCGGCCGGGGCGCCCCGAATTCCGTCCGGGCGTTTAAGGCGATGCCGAAGCCGGTGTCAAGCCCATTCCGGCCAAGTGCGGCGGACCAGCGTGCGGCTCGCCCGTATCGCGTTCGGCGCGCTGCCTGCATCGTCCTGCCGCGCGGGCGGAAAGGGCATTTTCTCCCCGGCTTGAGGCTGGTCTAAGGGCCGCAGGAGGGCCGCGCCATGACAGATACGATTCCCGTCTTCGACGGTCACAACGATTTCCTGCTCCGGCTGTATCGCGCCCCGCAGAACAGGGGCCGGCTGTGGCTGGAGGGTGGCCCCGGCGGGCATATCGACCTGCCGCGGATGCAAGCGGGCGGTATGGCGGGCGGACTGTTCGCCATTTTCCTGCCCTCGCCCGCCTATCCCGGCGGCCCTGACACCCTGACCCGGATGCCGGAGCCACCCTTCACCATTCCTCTGCCGCCGCCACTCGAAGCGGGTGATGTGGCCGGTGCCGTGATGGCGATGTTGGGTCACTGGGCCTGGATGGAGCGCGCGGCGGGCGGCGCGTTTGCCATCTGCCGCACGGTGGAGGAGCTGCGTGCGGCGATGGACCGCGAGACGGTGGCAGGTGTGCTGCACCTGGAGGGAGCGGAGGCGATCGGGCCGGACCTCGATACCCTCCACGTTCTGCACGCGGCGGGACTGCGCTCCCTCGGGCCGGTCTGGAGCCGGCCCAATGCGTTCGGACATGGCGTTCCCTTCGCCTTCCCGGCCGGGCCGGACGTGGGGCCGGGGCTGACGGAGGCGGGCAAGGACCTGGTACGCGAATGCAATGCGCTCAAGATCCTCGTGGACCTGTCGCATCTCAACGCCGCCGGCGTAGAGGATGTCGCGGCGATTTCGGATGCGCCGCTGGTGGCCACCCACTCCAACGCCCACGCGCTCTGCCCCTCCCCGCGCAACCTGACCGACCGGCAACTGGACATGATCGCCGAGCGCGGCGGGCTCGTCGGGCTGAACTTCGGGGTTTTCTTCCTGCGGGAGGACGGGCGGGATGATCCGCAGTGCGGTTGGGAGCCTGTGCTGCGGCATCTCGATTACCTGATCGAGAAACTGGGGGAGGACCACGTCGGGTTCGGCTCGGATTTTGACGGCTGCGTGGTGCCGGATGTGCTGGGCGACGCGGCGGGGCTGCAAGGCCTGATTGGCGAACTGCGCAGCCACGGCTTCGACGAGCCATTGCTCCGCAAACTGGCCTGCGAGAATTGGCTTGGCGTGCTCAAGCGGACGTGGGGAGCCTGAGGCGGACGGTGGAGCGGGCGCGGCGCGCGGGCGCGCCCGCCCGCACGGCCCCGCGGCTCAGCTCCGAACGGCAGCTTCCCGCGCCAGGGCCTGGAAGCGCTCGAACAGATCGAAACGCCGCGCGTGCCAGTCCCGCGCCTCTCCGGCCGCCGGTTCGTAGCGGGCCGCGGTCGAGCTCATTGCTGCCATGGCCTCCGACATGGTCCCGAAGGCACCGGTCGCCTGCGCACCCAGAATCGCCGAGCCCAGCAGGACCGGCTCCTCCGTGGCGGGCGCGGCAACCGGGACGCCGGTGGCATCGGCGAGCAATTGGCGCACCAGATCGCTGCGGCCCGCGCCGCCGCTGATCACGATGGTCTTGATCGACGCTCCTTTATTCGCCTGCGTCTCGATAATCTGACGAAGTCCGTATCCGAGCCCGCAGATCCCCGCGACGTAAAGCGAGACGAGATCGTCGACGTCGGTCTCCATCCCGAGCCCGGCCACGACCGCGCGGGTGTAGGGATCGGCGTGGGGGGCACGGTTGCCGATGAACTCGGGGACCACGTGCTTTCCGTCGGCCAGCCGCGCAGCCGCCTCGGAAGATCCGGCAAGCTCGACGGCGCGCCGTGCGAGCCACGCCGGAAGCGACATGCCCTGCGCCCCTGCGGCCTCGGCGGCATCTGCCGCCGCGGGGTGGAATTGCAGGAGTTGGTCGATAGCGGCGCCGGCGGCAGACTGGCCGCCCTCGTTCAGCCAGGCGCCCGGGATCATGGCGGAATAATATGGCCCCCAGACACCGGGGACGAAGACCGGCTCGCTGGTGGTGGTCATGGTACAGGAGGAAGTGCCGAATACGTAGGCGAGGTTGTCCTGCGGCCCGCCTCCGCCCTTCGCGCCGACCGTACCGACACCCCCTGCATGGGCGTCTATCAGGCCCGCTGCGACCGCCGTGCCCGGAACGAGGCCCAGATCGGTGGCCGCCGCCTTCGTCAGACCCTCGCCCAGCGGCGTTCCGGGATCGACCACATCGGTCCCGATCCGGGCGAACCCCTCGTCGGCCAGCGCGTCCAGACCGATCTTGCGGAAATAGCTCTCGTCCCAGTTCCGTTCATGACCCATGTAGGTCCACTTGCAGGTGACGGTGCAGATGGAGCGCGCCTCGCTTCCGGTCGCCCGCCAAGTCAGGTAGTCCGTCAAGTCGAAGAAGCGCCAGGCCGAAGCAAAGGTCTCCGGGCGGTTCTCCTTCAACCACAGGAGTTTCGGCGTCTCCATCTCCGGCGAAATCCGGCCGCCGACATAGTCGAGCACCCGATGCCCCATGCCGTTGATCCGTTCGGCCTGTTCGATGGCGCGGTGATCCATCCAGACGATGATGTTGCGGTCCGGGTCCTCGCTCGGGCCAACGGGAAGCGGCACGCCCCCCTCCCCCAGCACGACCAGCGAACAGGTCGCGTCGAAGCCGATGCCAGCGATCTCGGCCGGATCGACCCCTGCCTTCGCAATGGCCTCCCGGGTCGCTGCGCAGACAGCGGTCCAGATCTCATCGGAGGATTCCTCCACGATCCCGCCGGGCGCGTGGTAAACCGTGACGTCCCTTTTGGCGGTGCCCAGCAGCGTGCCGGAGGCATCGAACACGCCGGCTCTGGCGCTGGCGGTCCCCACGTCCACGCCCATGAAGAATTGACCCATGTCGCTCTCCTTGCTTGTCACGGTGCGCCCGGTGCCGCCGCTCTTTACGGCCGCCGGATCGGCCGGGGCGCTCTGGCCCCGGCAAAGGGTCTCTGTCAGACCCGGTCGAAGTTGGTCGGCAGGACCAGCATGTCGCGGATGGTCACGTTGCGGCTCCGGGTGAGGATGTAGAGCACCGCGTCAGCCACTTCGCTCGCCTCGATCAGACTGCCGGACTCCTTCGCCTTGCGCAGGTTCTCCTCCGGCCAATCGGCCAGAAGCGCGGAGATGACGGGACCGGGCGACACTTGTGCCACGCGGATGCCATGCGGAATCATCTGGCGGCGCATGCCCTGAACGAAGCTGGTGATTGCCCATTTGGAGCCGGAGTAGACGGGCTCCCAGTAGGTCGGGAAGTGGCCGGCGATGGAGCAGGTCACGACGATGTCGCCGGTGCCGCGCTCCGACATATGCGGGATCACGTCGTGGACGTTCTTCATCACCGCGTTGACGTTCAGGCTGAGCATCCGGTCGATGGTTGCACCGTCCGTCTCGGTCAGATCGCCCCCGATGTAGGTGCCGGCGTTGCAGTAGAGGATGTCGATATGATCGACCTTCTCGAGGATCTCCGGCACCATCCGCCCGCAGCTTTCGGGGTCGATCAGGTTCGTCACCTGCGCGATGGCCTTTCCGCCGAGCCGGTCGGTGCACTCCTTGAGCGCCTTCTCGTCGTAGTCGACCATCACCACGGTCGCCCCTGCCTCCAGCAGCGCTTCGGTGGTCGCCAACCCGATGCCGGATGCGGCCCCCGTGATCGCGGCAATCTTGCCTTCGAGCGATTCAGCCATTTTCGTACTCCTTGTTACACGTGCTATCGAAAGGTGGGTCAGACGGCGAGGAAGCCGCCGTCGACCGAGATGACGGATCCCGTGATCATCGCGGCGTCATCGCTCAGCGCCATGGCGACGGCGCGGGCGACGTCCTCCGGCTCAGCGAAGCGCCCGAGAGGGTGGCGGACCATCATCGGCTCGCTCTTGGCGGGATCGGTCCAGGCCACGGCGGCCAGTTCGGTCATGGTGATGGTGGGCGCGATGGCGACAACGCGGATTCCGTGTGGCCCGAGTTCCTTTGCCAGGACACGTGTCGCGCCCTCCATGCCGGCCTTGGAGGCGGCGTAGCAGACGTGCTCGTTGAACCCGCGATGGCCCGCGATGCTGGAAATGTTGACGATCGCCCCGCCGCCGCCGGCCGCCACGCGCGCGAGCGCGAATTCCTGAGCGCAAATCAGGGACGCGCGCAGGTTGACGTTGAGCACCGCATCGCACCCCGCGTCGGTCATTCCGAGCACGGTTTCCAGAACGTTTATTCCGGCGCAGTTGACGAGATAGTCACACGTCCCCGCCTCCTTCATGGCCGACCGAACGGCGGCGGCGTCCGCGAAGTCGGCGACAACATACCGCGCACCGATTTCCTCCGACAGGCTCTCGAGTGTCTCGCGGGTCCGGCTCAGGCCGACGATCTGAGCTCCGCGCTCGGCGAGAAGCTTTGCCGTGGTCCGTCCGATGCCCTTGCCTGCGCCGGTGATAATGACGGTTTTGCCTTCGAAATCCATGGTGTCCCTCTCGAATGGACCGGGCCGGAAACGGCCGTTGGGGTGGTGCGAAGCGGCGTGAACCGGCTGTTGACCTGCCGGCCTCGCGCCGCCTTTTGCCGTGGCGGCGGCACGCGCCCGACGAGCGTCCATCCTGCGGAGGGTGCCGTGAAGCGTTGCCGAGCCACGAGGCGTGTCAGGGCGGGGCCGTTTCTGCCCCGGGGGTGGCCGGGTCCTGCGCGGGCCAGACCTTTGTCTTGGTGCGGGTCGGCGGGCCGAGCGGCCCGGCCGGACCCTTTCTGAGAGGGCTGTGGACGGGCGGGATTTCGACCAATCCGCAAGGCCGCCTCAGCGCCATTCCCGGCCGATGTAGATGGCCAGCAGAATAATGAAGCCCTTGATGACGTCCTGCAGGTACGGGTTGATCCCCATAAGGTTCAGGCCGTTGTTCAGGATGCCCAGCAGCACCGCACCGATCAGCGTTCCCAGGATCAAACCGCGACCGCCCGCGATGGAGGTCCCGCCCAGAACGACGGCGGCGATCGCGTCGAGCTCGAACCCGACACCGGCGTTCGGCTGGCCGCTCATCAGACGCCCGGTCAAGACAACCGCGGCAAAAGCCGAGGTCAGACCCGAGATCGCATAGATGGCTAGCTTCACCCGCCGCGTCTTGACGCCGGAGAGCCGCGCCGCGGTCTCGTTGCCGCCGATGGCATAGACGTAGCGACCGAACGGCGTGCGTTGCAGCAGAACCCAGGCGACGGCGTAGACGATGAACATCAGGATCACCGGCACGGGAATGTCCCACAGACGTCCGATTCCGAACCAGGACATCCACGACGGCAAGCCGCTGATCGGGTAGCCACCAGAATAGATCAGCCCGAGGCCGCGGGCGATGCCCATCGTCGCCAGCGTCACGATGATCGCAGGCATCTTGCCCCAAGCAACCAGCGCCCCGTTGAACAGGCCGAAGCCCACGCCCACGAGTAGGCCCGCGAGCAGCCCCACCACACCGGGCATGCCCATGTTCACCACCAGCCCGGCACAAATCGTTCCCGAAAGCGCCATGACGGCGCCCACCGAGAGGTCGATCCCGCCGGTCAGAATGACGAAGGTCATTCCCACCGCGAGGATGCCGACGATGGACACCTGCCGCAACACATTGAAGATGTTGGCCACGCTGAAGAAGTTGTCGCTCGCCAGGCCCATCAGGATGGACACGACGATCAGGCCCGCCAGCGGAAGAACCAGCGGCGAATGCAGGATCGTGCCGAGTTTCAGGGTCCTGCCGTTTCCTGCCTTTCCGGCAACGGCAGTGTTTGCGTCATGCGGCATGGTCTGGTCTCCCGGTGGTGGCATAGGTCATAACGGTCTCCGAGGTGATGTCCGCACCCTCCACGGTCGCGGCGATGCCGCCGTCGCGAAACACACACACCCGGTCGGACATGCCGATGACTTCGGGCAGTTCGGAAGAGATCATGACAATGGAATAGCCCTGCGCGGTGAATTCGCGCATGAGCAGATAGATTTCGGCCTTGGCGCCCACGTCGATCCCGCGGGTCGGTTCGTCGAAGATCAGGATCTTCATGTCGTGGTTGATCCAGCGGGCGATGACGACCTTTTGCTGGTTGCCGCCCGACAGGGTGTCGACCCGGCTCAAGGGGCCCTCGGCCTTGACGCTCACCTGGCCCATCGCGTCCTTCGTGCAGGCCAGTTCCTTCTTCAGATCGATGAACCAGGTGTTCTTGCGATACTTGCCGTAGTTGTTGAGCGATACGTTCTGCAGGATCGAAAAGCTCGTGATCAGTCCCTGTTCCTTGCGGCTTTCGGGCAGCAGGCCGATGCCATGGGCGAGCCCGTCGGCCGGTTCCGCGAACCGCGTCTCGACGCCGTCGACTTTCACCTTGCAGCGCGCAGCCGGATAGGCCCCCAACAGCGCGAGTGCGGTTTCCGTGCGTCCTGAACCGACAAGGCCGGCAAAGCCGAGAATTTCTCCCTCGCGCAGGAAGAAGGAAGAGATCGGGCCGCCCCGCTTGAGCTGCACCTCCTCGACCTCCAGCACCCGCGCCGCATCCGGCGCGATACCGGGCTTGGGTGGGAAGCTGTTCTCGATCCTCCGGCCGACCATCATTTCGACGAGGCCGTCGTTGTCCACGTCGGAGACGTTGCAGGTGCCGATATATTCCCCGTCCCGCAGCACGGTAATGCGGTCGCAGATCTGGAAGATCTCCTCCAGGTGGTGCGAGATGAAGACGATGGCCACGCCCTTCTTGCGCAGCTCCCGGATCACCTTGAACAGGTGCTCCACCTCAGACGGCGTTAGGGTGGCGGTCGGCTCGTCGAGAATGAGAATGCGCGCGTCGAGCGAGAGCGCCTTGGCGATTTCGACGAACTGCTGTTCGGCCACCGAAAGGGAGGCAACCGGAAGGTGCAGCGAAATGTCCACGTCGAGCTGTTGCAGGATCTCCTGCGCCCGGCGGCGCATGGCCGCGCGGTCCAGCAGGCCGAAGCGCGTCTTGATTTCCCGGGCGAGGAACATGTTTTCGACCGCGTTGAGGTACGGGATGAGGCTGAATTCCTGGAAAACAATCCCGACGCCAGCCGCGATGGCCTCGTCGTAGTTCGAGAAGCTGCACTCCTTGCCGTCAATGCGGATCACACCGTCGCTGTGTCTGATGATGCCGCAGAGGACCTTCATGAGTGTGGATTTTCCGGCGCCGTTTTCGCCGAGGAGCGCGTGAACCTCGCCCGCGCGCACGTCCAGATCGACCCCGTGCAACACCTCTATGCTGCCGAAGCTTTTCTTTATTCCCTTGAGTTCCAGCATGGTGCCCCCGCGACAGGATGGGTGAAAAGGCACCGCCCCCGCGACAGGCACGGGAGCGGCTCGGGAGGGACCTGTTACCAGCTGAAGCCTTCAGCGTTCTCGGAGTCCACGACCATCACGTCGATCGGAACTTCTGACGGAACCACGCGCGCGCCCCAGAGCTGGGCCAGCGCCATGCCGAGGCCAACGCGGACCTGGTCGCGCGGGAACTGGGCCGTCGTCTCGATGAACGGCGTGCCCTGGGCGATGGCGGTCACCGCTTCCGGCGCGCCGTCGACGGAGGTCAGCTTGACATCGCGGCCGGAGCCCTGGATCGCGGCCAGCGCACCCATCGCACCACCGTCGTTGACGGAGAAGATGCCTTCGAGGTTCGGGTGCGACTGGATCATGTTCTCGACCACACCGAGCGCGACCGAACGGTCCTGACGGCCGTTCTGGGTGTCGACCAGTTCGATCCCCTCGAATTCTTCCAGCGCGGCCTTGCAGCCTTCGACCCGCTCAAGGATCGGAATCACCGGGATACCGTCGAGGATGGCGACTTCACCGTCTCCGTCCAGAGCCTCGGCCAGGTACTTGCACGACATGTAGCCGGCATCGCGGTTCTTGGAGCCGACAAAGGTGTCGACCGGGCCATTGGCGTTGGCATCGACCGCGACCACGATCGCGCCCGCTTCCTTGGCCATGCGTACGGCGGATTCGATGCCGGCGCTGTCGGTCGGGTTCAGAAGCAGGATGTCGATGTCCTGCTGGAGCATGTCCTCGACGTCCGAGATCTGCTTGGCGACGTCGTGGCCGGCGTCGGTGATGACCAGTTCCGCGCCCAGCATGTCGGCCGCTTCCTGCAGCGCCTCCTGCATAGACACGAAGTAGGGGTTGTTCATTTCCTGGAACGTCATGCCGATTTTCAGCGCGTCGTCCTGTGCGCTCGCGGCGAAGGACGTCGCGGCGATAGCCAGTGCGGCGGCAGAGACGTTGGTCAGTAGTTTCTTCATAGGAACCTCCCGTTGATGAAGAAGATGGGTAAAACCTTCCCGTCACGGCGATCACAGTGATTGCCATGCAGGTCATTAACCATTTGAAGTTGCTTGCTATCCGGTCATTCGCACCAGCTTGTTAGCGGCGAACGTGGTGCGGAACTCGGATGGCGACATTCCTTTCAGCTTGAAGAATTGCCGATTGAAGTTCGACAGGTTGGAAAAGCCCACGTCGAAACAGATATCGGCAACCTTTGCGTCCGGGTCGGACAGCAGCATGTGGCAGGCAAGATCGACCCGAAGCTGGTTCTTGTAGCGGACGAGCGTCGTACCGGTGTGCCGTTTGAAGGAGCGCGAAAATGCGCTGCGGCTCTGTCCCGTCATCGAGGCAAGCTCCTTTTCGGGCATCGGGTTCAAAAGGTTGTCGCGCAGGTGCGCAATCGCCCGGTTGATCCCCTTGTCTTCGCCCTCGTCCATGTTCTTCTGAAAACTGAGGCTGGCCAGAATTTGCGGCTCCGGCGCGGCCAGCATCAAGTCCACGAGGTCGCAGAAATGCGAGAGGCGTCGCACGCTCTTGGCCTCCATCAGCGCGGCCATGATCGGCATGGCCGCCATGCCGGTGTCGTGGTCGAAGAGCAGCCCGCGGCGGCTCTTTTCGAGCAGGGGCTGGAACGCCTCGAACTCCGGCATCACCTCACGTGCATCGTCGATGAACGACTTTCGGAACTGGATGACCTGGCTCCGGCGCGGAACGATCACGTTTTCTGGTACGTCGCTCAGCCAATTCTGCGGCAGGTTCGGGCCGGTCATGACGAGTTGCCCGGGAGCGAACCGCCCAATGTGGTCGCCGATGTAATACTTGCCCGACGTCTCCACCACGAGATGGATCTCGTACTCCGGGTGATAGTGCCAGCGCACTGTCCGGAACGGATAGCCATGTTGCCAGGCGGCAAACGACTCTCCCTTTCGAATGTGCACCAGCTCCAGGTCGGGCTGCATGGCTTCCTCCGGCGCGATATCTCGCGCTTCACTCCTCCGCGATGCGCTGCCGCATCGTATACCGTAGCCCACCCTATCAGCGCTGAGGGGAGCCGCTCCACGTCCTGACCAACAATTCGATGATACTTTTTTGACGCAGACGGATGAATCGTATGGGTTTTCGGCGGCGCACCGTCGGCTGCGGATCGAGCGGAGGGGGAGATTCGCGGTGGATTGGGCCAGACTCGAGCAACATCAGAGGGGCGCGCTCCTACGATGAACCTTGCGCCGGAACGAGGACTGCCGACCGATGGCGTACCACTCAGACGACGCCGTTCAGGGACCTGGAAGAAAAAACGAACCCGCCGCGCCGCGAATCGGCAACAAACAGGTTGCGCACTGGAGTATTCGAGACACATGACGAAATCGTACCTCCGCGCCCGCGGAATCAACGTGGCGGTGCGGCGCAATTGGGAACCGTCATTTCTGCGCCGGAAGGTGGCGTTCCTTCCCGGCGTCTTTCGGTGTCAGGTCTCAGACCTCAGACGATCTGGGGGCCGGGTATATGGCCCAATAAGATTGATACTTTTCGGCATATTGCGCGACGATGTTAGGTTAAGCGGTGACGTACTCCGCAATCTGAGGGGGAGCGTGGACCCTGCTGAACGCGTCTCAGGTTGCGCAGACGGTCGCGAGGCGGTGGCCGGCGTACGGGCATCCCGCGTGGCGGCAAAAGGTTCATCCATCTGGATCGGCCTCACGCCCGACGTGCCTATATCGAGTCCGCGACACGGTACGATCCTCCTCCTCTGCCCGTTTCAGCGCCCAGGCATCTCGATCTGGATCTTGACGTCCGTCGGGCGCGCCTCCACCGCGCGGTCGAAGGCCGCGACGCTTTTCTCAAAGGGAAGCGTCGCAGAAATCAGTGGCTTCAGATCCACCTTGCCCGAACCCATCAGCGCGATCGCGCGGTCATAGATGTTGGCATAACGGAAAACCGTTTCGACGCGCAGTTCCTTCACCTGAAGCCCGACGACGTCCATCGGGACCGGGTCCACCGGCATCCCGACGAGTACGATGGCACCACCGGGCCGGGCCATGGCGGGCGCGTCCAGCACAGCCGGTGCAGCGCCGGAGCATTCGAACACGACGTCGGCCCCCCACCCATCGGTGGCGTCCCTCATGGCGTCGGCTACCGGCTGCTGAGTGATGTTGATCGTCTCGATCCCGTCGTAGGCGCCGATTATGTCAAGCTTGGGCTGGGCCAGGTCCGCCACGTAGACTTTGGCGCACCCGCCCGCCAGCGCGGCAAGGGCGACCATCATGCCAATCGGGCCGGCGCCGGTTACCACGCCGATGTCGCCGGGTTGGATGCGGGCACGCAAAGCGCTCTGCATCCCGATGGCAAATGGCTCCACCATGGCGCCTTCGGCAAAGGTCACGGTGTCGGGCAGCTTGTAGGTGAACGCGGCGGGGTGAACGACTTCTGGTGTCAGGCAGCCGTGGATCGGCGGGGTCGCCCAGAACCGTACAGATGGGTCGACGTTGTACATGCCCATCTTGGACGCGCGGGAGACCGGATCGGGAATGCCCGGCTCCATGCAGACGCGGTCGCCGACCTTGAGGTGCGACACCGCCGATCCGGTCTCGATGACGGTACCGGCGGCTTCGTGACCCAGGATCATCGGTTCGTTGACAACGAACTGCCCAATCCGGCCGTGGGTGTAATAGTGCACGTCGGAGCCGCAGATACCGACGGTGTGAATGGCCACCCGCACGTCATCCGGGCCGAGTTCCGCCGCAACCGGGAAGTCCCGCAGAGACAGTCTCCCTTTTTCTTCAAGCACCAACGCAGTCGCCATCTCTCGCTCCCAAGAACATCGTTTTCGTTGGCGCAAATGAGGACGGGACGCGTGGGCGTGTAAACCGGCGGCGGGGCGGCGGCGGGGGTATTTTTCGCCACAGGTTCAATTCGTACCGGTCCGCGTGGGAAACCCTCCGAGCGCGCCGCAGCTCTTTCGCCTCGCGACGCCCTTCGTGGTGCTGGGGCGGACATCCCGATCCACGAGCGACTCGCGTCGGCCCTGAGCACGCAATCAGGTAACGAGTGCCTGATCCGATCCCTGCGTCCAGTATCCGCGCAGTCTGTTCGGGATCAGGCGTAGGCGGAGCCCAAAATCTCCAGCATCTCCTGCGCCGCCGCGCCGGGTGCGAGTTCGCCATCAGCCACACGTGCGCCCAGGGCGTTCATCCTTGAGCGCATCTCGGGGGAGCCGGACAGGCGGGCCAGCAAACCCTGGCGGACTTCCTCTTCGAACCAATGGCGGGACTGCATCGCGCGGCGTGCTTGCCAATGGCTGTTTTCCTTGCGCCAGGCCGCAAGCGTCTGCATCTCCTCCCAGGCCGCTTCGAGACCGTCGCCGGAGACCGCCGACACGGTCATAGCCTTGGGGAAGCCCTTCGGGTCCTCTGGGCGTTTGCGAAGCAGCCGCAGCGCCCCGGCATAGTCGGCGCAGGTACGGTTGGCCACGGGTTTGAGGTCACCGTCGGCCTTGTTGACGAGGATCATGTCGGCGATCTCCATGATGCCCCGCTTGACGCCCTGCAACTCGTCGCCGCCAGCGGGCGCGAGCAGCAAAAGGAACAGGTCCGACATCTCGGCCACCATGGTCTCCGACTGGCCGACGCCCACCGTCTCGATCAGCACCACATCGAAGCCCGCCGCCTCGCACAGCGCCACCACCTCCCGCGTGCGCCGCGCCACGCCACCGAGCTGGGACTGGCTGGGAGAGGGGCGGATGAAGGCGTTGGAATCGCGGGAGAGCGTTTCCATCCGGGTCTTATCGCCGAGAATGGAGCCGCCGGAGCGCGTGGACGACGGGTCCACCGCCAGAACGGCAACCTTCAGACCCTGCCCCGTGAGCATGGTACCGAACGCTTCGATGAAGGTGGACTTGCCGACGCCCGGCGTTCCGGAAAGTCCGAGCCGCAGCGCTTCGCGCCCGGTCCCCGCGAGGGCCTCGTTCAGCGCCACCGCTTGCACGCGATGGTCGGCGCGGTTGCTTTCGACCAGTGTGATCGCCCGCGCCAGCGCCCGCCGCTCGCCCGCCTTCACTCGTGCTGCCAGGTCGTTCGTGTCCATCTGCCGTCGTCCTCCGTCCGTCGCCGTGTATTGTACGGCCTTCGCGGTGCCACCTCTTCCCTCCACAGCCGGCAAATGTCCAGACGCGCGGTCCGGGCTGCGCGCCGAAGGCGCGCCCGGCCCAACAGCCGCAGGCGCCTGTGGCGCCGAGGCTGGCGGGAGCCCTCCGGGCCGGCCTTGCGCCGCTTGCCGAGGGTGGATTGAGGCCTGACTTTCCCTGCATTTCCAGTGCATTAACGGCGGACGATAGATCGCTGGGCAGCGGACCGCCGATCGGCGCGATACCCGCGGTTGACGCCCGCGGGGTTTTGCTGCCCCCTTGCCGAACGCGAAGCCCCCGAAAGCCATGCCCCAAGGAAGAGCCCGCCATGCGCCGCCTGACCGCCCTCTGCCTCGCCCTCGCCCTGCCTGCCAGCCTCTCGGCGCAGGAGGAGGCAGCGGACTTCGACGTCAGCTTCGCTGGAATCCGGGGCGGGACACTCTCGATCCGCGCCACCGAGGCGGATGGGGCCTATCAGGCGGTCGGCACGGCAGCCACCAGCGGGCTGGTCGGTGGCCTCTTTTCGCTCAAAACCGAAGCGCGCGCCTCCGGCCGGGTGCAGGGGAATACCTACGACCCGGCGGCATATGACGAGGTGACTGTCGAGCGCGGCGAGAGGAAAACCAAGCAGATCCGCTTCCAGGGAGGGTACCCGGCCGTCACACAGGACCCGCCGGACACGAAGCGCAGATCCTTCCACGCAGACGGCAAGGACTTTCCCGCCGCCGTGGACCCGATGACCGGCCTCTACGCCCTGCTCCGTGCCCGTCCTGCCGCACTTGCCTGCAACCTCGACATCTCGACCTACGATGGGCGGGAGGTGCACCGCATTCGCCTGGGCGGCGGGCGGATGGACGGTGCGCGCCATGTCTGCGCCGGGCAGTACATTCGTGTGGCGGGCTATCGCCAAAAGGATCTGGCCGACGCGAGCATGCGCGATTTCGTGGTGATCTACGACACGTCGCGCGGCGAGCCATGGCCGGTGGTGGAGGTTCGCGCCCGCACCAGCTATGGGAACATGGTGTTCCGCCGACGCTAGAGGCGCCCATGGCCCCTGCCCCCCTGCCCATTGATTCCGTGCTGCCAGACCTTCTGGCGGTACTCCGCCGCGCGGGTCAGGCCGTGTTGCAGGCGCCTCCCGGCGCGGGGAAAACCACACGGGTGCCGCTGGCGCTGTTGGAGGCAGGGCTGGTTGGCGGGCGGATCGTGATGCTGGAGCCAAGGCGCCTTGCGGCCCGGGCGGCGGCAGAGCGGCTGGCGGAGCAACTTGGGGAAGCGCCGGGGCAGACCGTCGGCTACCGCATTCGCGGGGAAAGCAAGGTCGGGCCCGCCACCCGGATCGAAGTCGTGACGGAGGGCATCCTGACCCGAATGCTGCAGGCGGATGCGGAGCTGACAGGCGTCGGGGCGGTGCTTTTCGATGAATTTCACGAGCGCTCGCTCAATGCGGATCTCGGACTGGCGCTCTGCCTGGAAGTGCGGGCTGCGCTCAGGGAGGACCTGATGTTGCTGCCCATGTCTGCCACGCTGGACGCCGCACCCGTGGCTGAGTTGATGGGCGGCGCCCCAGTGATCACGGCGGAGGGGCGCGCCTTTCCGGTGGACGTCCGGCACCTCCCCCGCCCGCTCGACAAACGTGCGCGGCTGGAGCAGGCCGTGGCGGAGCAGGTCATGGATGCCGTCGCCGAGACGGACGGCAGCGTCCTGGTCTTTCTACCTGGCGAGGGAGAAATACGCCGCACCGAGGCGCTGCTCGCACCGCGTCTACCCGAGGGCGTGGCGCTGCGGCCGCTGTTCGGGGCGATGCCGTTCAAGGCGCAGCGTGCCGCAATCGCACCGGCCCGGGAGGGGCGGAAGGTGGTGCTGGCGACCTCTATCGCCGAGACGTCGCTGACCATCGAAGGGATTACCTGCGTTGTGGACGGGGGCAAGGCGCGGCGCGCGCGGTTCGATCCCGGGTCGGGCATGTCGCGGCTCGTGACAGAGCGGGTCACCCGCGCCGAAGCCACGCAGCGGGCCGGACGCGCGGGCCGGGTGGCGCCGGGTATCTGCTACCGACTCTGGACGCGGGGCGAGGAAGGCGGGCTCGCGGCCTTTCCCCCGGCGGAGATCGAGGCAGCGGACCTGACGGGGTTGGCGCTTGAACTCGCGCTCTGGGGGAGCGACACGCTGCCGTTTCTGACCCCGCCTCCGGAGGGGGCGCTGGCGGAGGCGAAAGCGTTGCTCGCGGATCTTGGGGCACTCGACGCGGCGGGTCGGATCACGGAGCACGGCCGGGCGATGGCCGCCCTGCCCCTCCACCCCCGGCTCGCGCACATGCTGATCCGCGCCGGGCGTGGCGCGGCTCCGTTGGCCGCCCTCATGGCCGAGCGCGATCCGATGCGCGGCGCGGGCGCCGACCTGTCCCTGCGCCTTGCCGCCCTGCGGGACCCGAAGTCCGCGCCGGTGGCGCCCGACCGTGGAGCGCTGGAACGCATCCGTTCCGAGGCGAAGCGGCTGTCCAGAATGGCGCCCACGGCGGACGCGCTGCCCGCCGCCGAGGCGGCGGCGCTCGCCTACCCGGACCGGATCGGCCTGCGCCGTCCGGGCGACGCGCCACGGTGGCTGCTGTCCGGCGGCAAGGGCGCGGTGATGGACGAGGCGGACCCGCTCGCTGGGCACCGCCTGATCGTTGCAACCGATCTCGACGGGGACATGCGGGAGGCGCGCATCCGGCTGGCCTTGCCCCTGTCGGAAAGCGCGGTTCGGGAGCTTTACGGCGACCGCATCCAGTGGGTTGACGTCGCCGAATGGTCCAAACGCGACCGCCGCGTGGTGGCCCGGCAGCAGGAGCGGCTGGGCGCACTGGTACTTTCAGACCGGATCTGGCGGGACGCGCCGCCGGACGCGCTGGCCATCGCAGCGTTGGAGGGCGTGCGACAGCTTGGGCTGCCATGGAGCGACCCCGCGCGGCGTTTGCAGGCGCGGGCGCTGCTCTATCGTTCCGAAGGCGGCGAGATCGCCGATCTGGCCGATGAGGCGCTGCTTGCGGAGGCGGAAACGTGGTTGCTGCCGTTCCTCGGCTCCGTGCGCACTGCCGAGGACATTCGCGCGCTGGACCTTGTCGAGCCGCTCAAGGCGCGGATCGGGTGGGACGCGCAGCAGCGGCTCGACCGCGAGGTTCCCGGTGCCTTTTCCACGCCACTGGGACGCCGGGTGCCCATCGACTACGCGGGCGAGGCGCCGGAGATTTCTCTGCGAGTGCAGGAGATGTTCGGACAGACAACCCATCCGACCGTCGGGCCGCGCCACCTCCCCCTGCGAGTGACGCTGTTGTCTCCTGCGGGCCGACCGGTGCAGACCACGATGGACCTGCCCGGCTTCTGGTCCAGTTCCTACGCGGATGTGCGCAAGGACATGCGGGCGCGCTATCCCCGCCACCCCTGGCCGGAGGACCCGACACAAGCCGATCCGACCCTCAGGGCGAAGCGACGGGGCACGTGAGTGCGCGCTGGAGCGGGTGCGGCCCGCTCCGAGACGCTTACCGCCGTGCCTTCCGGTTCAGCCAGTGATGCGCGAAGGCCAGCTTGGTACGCACCGCATCGTTGAGCACGAACGGATAGAGGTCCGACAGGCCCATGGCACGGTTCACCTGGTTCAATGCCAGCCCGAGATCCACCGCCGACCGGATCAACGGCACGGATTTCGTCGTGGCATAGGCATCGCCGGGCCGCTCACTGGTCGTGTGCCAGGACAGGTCAACGGATTCCGCGGTATCGACAATGTCGGTCAAGTGCATCAGGTGCGCCACCGTCTCCGCCCAATCCTCGTGCGGGTGCGCGCTGGCATAAGGGGTGATGAACGACATCTCCCACCCTTGCGGCGGACCGTCCGAGTAGTGGCGCTCCAACGCCTCCCCGTAATCCGCGCGCTCGTCTCCGAACAGCTCCCGGAAGGCTTGGGGAAAGTCAGGCTCTTCGGCCGACAGCCGATCATGGAGGAAATGCGCGAGTTCATGCCGCAGATGCCCGAGCATCGTGCGGTAGTCCTCGTCCAGCATCTCGCGGTTACGCACCCGGATCGCGTCGTCGGCCTCCGCGACGTTGAGAGTGATGACGCCGGACGCATGACCCATGGTCACATGTTCGGAGCCGACCGAGGTCTGCTCGGACTTGAACTCGAACGACGGCAGAGACCCTTCGTCTTCCGACCCGAACCAGCCCCACCTGGCGAGGTTGGCCAGCACCCACCGTTTCGCCGCTTCGCCATCGGCCCAAAGTTCCCGGTTGGGCACGACCGCGAGGTCCGGGATGACGTCGGTCATTTGGCAGGAGTGGCACAGGTTGTCGCTTGCGGCATCGCCCACCCAGTTGCAGCCGATCTCATTGACGTTTGCGCAGGAACCGACGCCGGTGACGAAGGCGTCCTCGCTGTCGTTGTAGGAGACGTTTGCCCCGCACGCTCCACACAAGGAGTTGTGGAAATAGAGCCGCGCGTCACAGACGGGGCAGGCATAGAGCCGCATGACGAAAATCCTGTTCTAACGGGGTGACGATCCCCGCGCTTCGCACTGGTTGAAAACCCGTCCGGACCCTAGGCGGCAGCGGATCGGGGCTTTTGAGACGTCAGACCGGGAAGATTGGGGCGCGTTCGGGCCAAGTCAACGACGCCGTGAAAAGATATATTCGCATGCCGGAAGCATTCCGGGGCGCAGAGGCCGGTCCAGTTAGCGGCAGACCGTGCCGCCGCCGGCGCCGTAGCACCGAACGGACCGCCCGTACTGGTCGCGGTAGTCGCCCGTCCCGACAGCTGTCTGCTCGATGATGAGGCCGGGGGTGTGGTAGACCATCCGCCCGTAGGCGTCCGAACTGCGCCCGGGGCCATAGACATTGTTGGTCACGACCCGCGGATTGGTGTTGGGACTACGGTCCTGCGGGTTGAACACGGGATCTGCCGAGGAACTTGTCCGCGGTGACAGAGCAACGCCGCCACCGCGCGGGCCGGCAGACCCTGCGCGTTGGCCCATGGGGAGCAGTGTCGCCTCCAGCCCCGGGTCGACCGGCTCGCAAGCCGCGATAAGAAGCGTAAAGGCCACCCCGGTCAGCCCCCACCACAGCCGCATCACTCCTGTCCGCATGACCCCGCTCCTCACCTTCCGTTCAGAATAGCGGGGCGGCGCGGTGGGTCCACCGCGACATGTCGGAAGGGCGTGGACAGAACCGCCGACCTTAAATCAGGGGGTTGGCTTTTTGCACGCGATCCAGGATCTCGGGGCTGAATACCGTCGGCCCGCCCGACCTGGCGGCGTAATCCGACAGGGCGCTTTCGAAGAACATCAGCCGGATCGCGCGCAGGGACGCAGGATCTTCGCAGGACAGCACGGCACACTGGGTGTTCACGTCGTCCTCGATTCGGTCGGAAACGAACTGGATAAAGTCGGATGGCATCTCGGCGAGGCATTCGATCCATGCCAGACCGAACCAGCACATATACCCGGCCCGTCGCGCATCCCTTGGCGGCGCAAGCATTTTTCCAGGCGCAGCCGCGCTTTCAGATGCATACGGTTGTGGTTCGGCCATCTTCAGCTCCCCAGTCGCTGAGACTTAACAGAGTAGCATTCTTTGCGGCTTGACCAGTGGAAATGCCACTGCCTCAGAAAAAATCCGCCGAGACGCCCGCTGACATAGCCCGCTTAGCCGGCGGCCTTTTCCTCTAGCTCAAGCCACTCATCTTCCGCCGCAGCCAACGCAAGCTGCCGTTCCACAAGGGCTTCGCTGGCTTTCTTGAACTTAACCGGCTGTTCAGTGAACAGGGCCGGGTCGGACAGGAGGTGCTCCAATTTTCCGATCTCCGCTCCGAGCCGTTCGATCTCGGCCGGGAGCGCATCGAGCCGGTGGCGCTCAGTAAAGGTGAGTCCGGACTTTGGGGTCGCCGGGGCCGACTCAGGGGCGGCGGGGGGGCTGGCGTCCGCGGATTTCGGGCGCGCACGGGCGGGAACCTGCTCCGCCGCGACCTCCGCCTTCTGCGCCTGGTAATCGCTCCAGCCACCCGCATAGACCACCGCCCGCCCGTCGCCTTCCATAGCAATGGTGGTCGTGGCGATTCGGTCGAGAAAATCCCGGTCGTGGCTGACGAGCAAAACCGTGCCGTCGTAATCGGAGATCAATTCCTGCAGCAGGTCCAGCGTCTCGACGTCCAGATCGTTGGTCGGCTCGTCGAGCACCAGCAGGTTCGCCGGCTGCGCGAGGATCTTGGCCAGCAAAAGCCGCGCCTTCTCGCCTCCCGACAACGAGCGGACGGGGGCACGAGCCTGGGCTTCGGAAAACAGGAAGTCCTTGAGGTACCCGACAACATGCTTCGGCGTGCCACGGACCATGACCTGATCGCCACCGCGGCCCGGCACCCGCAGCGCCTTGTCGCCGGTCAGGCTCTCCCAGAGCGTCGCATCGGGGTCGAGTTGCGCGCGCGCCTGATCGAAGACCGCCAGGTCCAGATTCGTGCCGAGGCGGATCGTTCCGCTGTCTGGGGGAAGCTCGCCAATGAGCAGCTTCAGCAGCGTCGTCTTGCCCGCGCCGTTGGGGCCGACCAGGGCCACCCGCTCCCCGCGTTGGACGCGCAGGGAAAACGGTTTCAGAATCTCGCGGCCGTCGTAGGCCTTCGTGATGTCCCGCGCCTCCACCACCAGCTTGCCGGAGGCCTTGCCGGTGTCGATGGCGAGATCGGCCGTGCCCTGCCGGCGGACCTGTGCGGCACGGTCGGCCCGCAAGGCCTGCAGCGCCCGAACCCGGCCCTGGTTGCGGGTACGTCGGGCAGAAATGCCCTCCACCGCCCATTTGGCCTCCGCCTTGATCTTGCGGTCGAGCTTGTGGCGAGCGTCGTCTTCCTCGGCCCAGACGCGGTCGCGCCAAGCCTCGAAGCTGGTGAACCCGTGATCCTGACGCCGCACCACCCCCCGGTCGAGCCAGAGGGTCGCGCGCGTGAGCCGGTTGAGGAAGGCCCGGTCGTGGGAAATGAGCACGAAGGCAGCGCGGGTCGCGGCGAGCTGCTCCTCCAACCAGCCGATTGCGGTAATGTCGAGGTGGTTGGTCGGCTCGTCCAGCAGCATCAGTTCCGGCGCCTCGGCCAGAAGCTTCGCCAACGCAGCGCGGCGCCGCTCCCCGCCGGACGCTGTTTCCACGGGCCGTGCGAGATCGAGCTTCAACCCCTCGGCCGCCATTTCCACGCGATAGGCCTCGCCCTCCGCCAGGCCGCTCGCGGCGAAATCGCCCAGCGTCGCAAAGCCGGCCATGGTGGGGTCCTGCTCCATGTAGCCGACGCTGACACCCGGGGGCACGATTCGCGTCCCGGCGTCCGGCTCCACCAGCCCCGCCATCACCTTCATCAAGGTCGATTTGCCCGATCCGTTCCGTCCCACCAATGCGACCCGGTCGTCCGGCTGCAGCACGAGACCGAGGTCGGAAAAGACGGGGTCGCCGCCGAAGGTCAGCGAGATGTCCGAGAGTTGCAGAAGTGGTGCGCGTGCCATGGGCGCGGCCTAGTCAGCCCGCCCGCCCTCGTCAAGAGACGCCAGGCTCCGACCCATACGCCACCCGCCGCAGAAGCCTCTTTCGGGCCGGGGGAATGGCACGCACCTCCAGCGCAGTGAAGACGTGCAGCGTGCCGAGGTCGCGGTCGATCACCACGTGGTCGCCGACCCAGCCGCCCATCGCAAGGTAGCTCCGCAGAAGCGGCGGCACCGTTTTCGTCGCGAGCTTCGCGTCTGGCGGATGGTGAGGGGTACGTGCGAGCCGTACGACCTCCGCCGCCTTTTCCTGCGGCCGCCATTTCGCCGGGCCGAGGTGCCGCTGACCAAGCAGGGCGAAGGCGTCGGTATATGGCCCCGGCGCGATGCCTTGAAACGACGTGCAGCCGAAGAGCATGTGCACCCCCATCCCATCCACGACGCGTGCGATGGCCCCCCAGGCCAGGCGCAAGATGTCGGCATCGCGGCGACCCGGCCGAATGCAGAAACGGCCCATCTCGACCATCGGCCCATCGAAGGACGCGAGCCCGGACAGATCGTAGAATTTGGCGGCGTAGGTCCGGCCGATCTCCCGTCCACTACCGAGCGACAGCAGTCGGAAGGTGCAGACGGCCATCCCCGTTTGCCTATCCTCGACCAGCACATGATCGCAGACCGCATCGAAGGCATCAGCGTCCTCCGTTTGCCCGTCTCGGAAACTCGCGGCGCGCAAGGTCAGCGCGGCGGCGAGATCGGCGGGCGTCTCGGCTGGGCGAGCGATGTACCGCCCCCGGACGAGCCGTGGCATGATCACCCGTCTCGGATCAGTGGCGGAAAGAGTTGCTACCATGGTGCAGGTGACGCCGGGCGGACCGCCGCCCTGCCCTCTCCGCACGCCTCTGTTATCCGGCTGGCACTGCGCCTCCCGCACCCCATATTGGCATGGAGACCGCGAGACAGAAGGTGCAGGACATGAGCGATAAGGTGAAGAAAAGCGAGAGCGAGTGGAAAGAACAGCTTGGCGATCTGGGCTACGAAGTGATGCGCAACCACGGCACCGAGCGGCCGTTCACCCACGACGACTTCCCCGATGCTCCGGGAACCTTCCGTTGCGCCGGCTGCGGCGCGCCGCTTTTTGAGCAGAAGGACAAGTTCGACGCCGGCTGCGGTTGGCCGAGCTTCGTGCGCCCTTCTGATGGGGACATGATTGAAGAGAGCCAGGACAACCGCTTCGGCATGCACCGCACGGAGGTGCATTGCAGTCGATGCGAGAGCCATTTGGGGCACGTGTTTCCCGACGGGCCAGCACCGACGGGACTGCGCTACTGCATCAACGGGGTGGCGCTGTCGTTCGAGGCAAAAGATGGGGACGCCGAGGACTGACACAGCGTCCAGCCTCACGACATCGGCCCTTAGAGGTTGGAGCCGATGTCGAAGCGTCCGACGTTGCCGAAGAGCTGCGCGAGGAAGCCGAGCGACTCGATGTTGCTGTCGGTGACGCGGCGCGACAGGGCCACGACATTGCCATCCTGAAGGGTAAAGCGCTCGATATTGGAAACCACGCCGCGCTGGTCGAAGCTGATTGCGACGATCTGCCGATCGATGATCTCGGGCTCGTGATAGGTATAGGTCCGCATTCGCTGGGACACGTAGTAGTAGCCCGAATCCTTGAGAACCCCCGACGAGGACGGTGTGCCCACCGTCTCGGCCACGGTTTCACGCGTGTCGACGCCCACCGCAACCTGCGACAGAACTTCGTCCGTCGGCACGTATCCATGGTCACGATAAATGGGCGAACAGGCGCCGACGGCGAGCATCGCCACGGCGGCACAGATCGCCCGGACCCTGCGGCCCCTGTCTGCGCGGCATTGCCTGCCCATCCCTGCCCTCATGTCGTCTCTTGGTTGATTTGCCATTCGGCTTATAACAATGGCATCCTTTTCTTCAAGGAAGGAACACGATTGATGTCCACGAGTGATGCCCCCACGATACTGCGCCTCGGCCGGCTTCCCACCGGCCACCCAACACCTTTCCGGCTCGAACCGGGAGAGGATGCACGGGCGAAGCTCATGGAGGAGCTGGATCTGCTGGATCTGCGAAAGGTACGCTTCGACGGCCAGATGGTGCCGGAGGGCAGGCGAAACTGGCGGTTGGAGGGGACCCTCGGTGCAACGGTGGTGCAGCCTTGCTCCGTCACCCTTGTGCCCGTGACGACGCGAATCGATGTGCCGGTGGAGCGCAGGTACCTTGCCGACTATTCCGCCCCCGCAGAGGTCGAAGCCGAGATGCCGGAGGACGACAGTATCGAGCCGCTGCCGGAGTCCATCGACTTGAACGCGGTCCTGACCGAGTCCCTGGCGCTCGCCATCCCGGACTTCCCGCGCGCGGAAGGCGCGGAGCTGGGCGAGGCCGTCTACGCGGAACCGGGGGTCGCCCCCCTCCGCGACCAGGATGTGAAGCCCTTCGCGGGGCTGGCGGACTTGAAACGGAAGCTGGAATCCTGACCCGCGCTCCAATCCTCCGAGCCATCCTTTCTACCGAGGCGGGCCCTGCAAAATGAATGCGCGACTCACTTGCATCTTCGCGCGAAATGCGTATGGTCCCGCATCTTCCACACACCCTTGATCGGGAAGCGCCGTCGGCGTATGAGGCGCCGACAATCGAAACATCTGCCGCCGGGACGGACCGGACTGGCCCCTAACACCGAGGTTGAGACATGGCTGTCCCTCAGAATAAAGTCACCAAGTCGCGCCGCAACATGCGCCGTTCGCACGACTCGCTTTCCGGTGCGAACCCGAACGAGTGCTCCAACTGCGGCGAGCTTAAGCGTCCGCACCACGTGTGCAGCGCCTGCGGTCACTACGACGATCGTGAGATCGTGGCGATGGTCGGCGAGATCGACATCGACGAAGACGCCGCCTGAGCCAGAACGGACCCTTCTCCACGGGCGCATTGCCGATGACAACCGAGGCGCAGGTCGACCTGCCGGACGCGACTCCCCCCGAGCTCGTGAACCGTGTCGTGATATCGGTGGATGCCATGGGCAGCGACATGGGCCCGGCCAGTGTCGTGGCCGGTTGCGCCCTGTCTGCGCGCAAGAATCCGGACATCGGCTTTATCCTGCACGGTCGCAAGGACGAGCTTGAACCGCTGGTCGCCAAGCGCGGGCTGGGTGATCGCTGTGTTATTCACGATGCACCCGATGTCGTGACGATGGATACCAAGCCCTCGGCGATCATGCGCCGGGGAGGAGGCACATCCATGTGGTCCGCCATCGACTCCGTCCGCAACGGCGAGGCGACCGTGGCCGTGAGTTGCGGCAATACCGGCGCGCTCATGGCGCTCTCCATGGTGCGCCTGCGCAAGCTTCCAGGTGTCAGCCGACCTGCCATCGCCTGCCTCTGGCCCTCGCAAAGCGAGACCGGCTACGCCGTGATGCTCGACGTGGGAGCGGACATTCGGGCCGACGAACACGACCTGCTGCAGTATGCCCGCATGGGGGCGTCCTATGCCCGCAACGGTCTCGGCATCCAACGGCCGCGGGTCGGGCTGTTGAACGTCGGCACCGAGGAGCACAAGGGCCGCCCGGAGCTGAAGGCAGCCCAGGCGCTGATTTCCGAGGGCGAAGCCTCCGGCAAGTACGAATTCGTGGGTTTCATCGAGGGTGGCGACATTCCCAGCGGCGCGGTTGACGTGATCGTGACGGACGGCTTCACCGGCAACATCGCACTGAAGACCGCCGAAGGCACCGCGTCGCTCATCCGGGATCTGCTGAAACAGGCTTTCCGCCATACCTTCCTGAGCCGCATGGCCGCCATCCTTGCACTGACGTCGATGCGGCGTCTGTCCAAGCGGATCGACCCCCGCCGGGTCAACGGCGGCGTCTTTCTAGGGTTGAACGGCACGATTGTGAAATCCCACGGATCGGCCGATCCAACCGGCGTTTCCGCCGCGATCAAACTTGCGTTCCAATTGGCACAGGCCGGATTTTCCCGGCGACTTGCCGACACGGTGGCCTCGACCTCCCCGTCGCGACAGGATATGCCGTGACGCAACAATTCCGCCGAAGGCGGAACAAAGAACAATACGACAAAGGCAGGTGAAAATGCTGGTCAGAGCGGTGGTCCGCGGTGTGGGGCATTACCTCCCGGAGAGAGTGGTCGAAAACGCCGAATTCGAAGCGCGCCTGCAAACCACAGACGAATGGATCCGGTCGCGCTCCGGTATCGAAAGACGCCACTTTGCGGCCGACGGCGAAAACACCTCCGACCTTGCCACGAACGCCGCGCGCGCAGCACTGACAGACGCCGGCATGTCGCCTGGTGACATCGACGCCATCGTCGTCGCGACCTCCACCCCCGACCTCACCTTTCCGTCCGCCGCGACTATGGTGCAGGCCAAGCTCGGCATGACCGATGGCTTCGCATTCGACGTGCAGGCGGTCTGCGCGGGGTTCGTCTTCGCACTGGCAAACGCCAACGCGCTCATCCTGTCCGGTCAGGCAAAGCGCGTCCTCGTGATCGGCGCCGAGACGTTCAGCCGCATCCTCGATATGGAAGACCGCGCCACCTGCGTGCTCTTCGGGGACGGCGCGGGCGCCCTCGTACTGGAAGCACAGGAAGGGAACGGCACCGCCGAGGATCGCGGCATCCTTGCGACCGACCTTCATTCCGACGGCCGCTACCGTGAATTGCTCTATGTGGACGGCGGCACGTCCACAGGCACCAGCGGCGTGCTCAAGATGCAGGGCAAGGAGGTCTTCCGCCACGCGGTGGAAAAACTTGCCGACACCGCCCACGCCTCGCTGGCGAAAGTCGGCCTGACCGGCGAGGACGTCGACTGGATCGTTCCCCACCAGGCCAACCTCCGCATCATCAAGGGCACCGCGGCCCGAATGAAGGTGCCGATGGACCGGGTGATCCTGACTGTTCAGGACCACGGAAACACCTCCGCCGCATCGATTCCCCTCGCCCTGTCAGTCGGCCGGCATGGCGGCCAAATCGCCGATGGCGACCTGTTGGTAGTTGAAGCCATTGGCGGCGGGCTTGCCTGGGGATCGGTCGTCCTGCGTTGGTAGGGCCGCATTAAGATTTATTTCTTCTATTGATTTCATGATCTTGCGTGCCGGAATTAATGCGGACACCCAAGGCCGAGCCGCCAATGGGCGGCTGAGCGCTTGCCCCCAAGTCATTGATATTGACTGAATTCCCTGGCTGCCCTAGGCTTCGCCCCATGCTATTCCGGGGGGATTATGAGCGATAAGACATTGACACGAATGGATTTGAGCGAGTCCGTCTTCCGCGAAGTCGGTCTCTCGCGAAACGAATCCGCACAATTGGTCGAAAGCGTCCTGCAGCACATGTCCGATGCTTTGGTGCGTGGCGAGCAGGTGAAGATTTCGTCCTTCGGCACCTTCTCGGTGCGAGACAAGGCCGCCCGTGTCGGCCGCAACCCCAAGACAGGCGAGGAAGTTCCGATCCATCCCCGCCGCGTCCTGACCTTCCGACCGTCCCACCTGATGAAGGAGCGGGTCGCAGCGGGAAATCGCAAGTAGTGGCGGGCGGGCGATGACCGGAAAGGCTCCCGACGCATTTCGCACCATCAGCGAAGTGGCGGACTGGCTGGGCGTGAATGCCCACGTCCTTCGGTTCTGGGAAAGCAAGTTCTCGCAGGTCAAGCCGGTCAAGCGGGCCGGCGGACGGCGATACTACCGACCCTCCGACATGGAGCTTTTGGGCGGCATCCAGAAGCTGCTGCACGAGGATGGGATGACCATCAAGGGCGTGCAGAAGATTCTCCGCGAAAAGGGCGTCCGAACGGTCTGTGCGATGTCGCGGCCGGTGAACGGGGTCGTCGCAGAGCCGGACTCTGCGCCGGCTGGGACGGAGGAGACCGTCGCATCGACCTTCCACGAGAGTGCCGACGGCGTGGCGCCTACAGACTCCCAACGTGAGGTGCCTGCCGCGATAGCGGCAGAGGCTCCGGGGCCCCTGTCCGAATCGCTCGCTCCGGAACCGTCGCCACCCGAGGCGGCAGACCCAACCGACACCCTTCCCGATGTGCCGCAGTGGGCAGACCCGGCGGAAACGTCGGAGGAGTTGCCAGAACCCGCCGATGCCTTGTCCGACCTTGAGCGGCCAGCGGAGGCAGAGCCGCCGACCGATAGTGTAGCCGCCTCTGATGAGGAAGACGGATTGCCTCTGTTCGGCCATCCCCCCTCGGAGGCGGAACCGCAATTGCCGGAGCGTGTGGACCCCCCCGCAGACGAAGTGGCGCACGCCGAGCCAACTGAGAGCAACGAATGGGTACCGGACGGGGCCGACGCACCGCCCGAAGTCCCACTGCCCGACGTTCCGGGTGTCACACCGTCTCTCGCCGAAGCTATCGGACAGCTCGCCCCGGGCCAGATCGACCCGGACATCCTGCGCCCGATCCATGCCCGCCTCGTCGATTTGCGCACCCGGATGGACCTGGGCGCGTGAGCCCGCCGCCAAGGTCGGTTTGCCGCTTGCCCTCGCCACAGAAATCGCTAAAAAGCCCGAACGTCGGGCTATGGCGCAGCCTGGTAGCGCGTCCGTCTGGGGGACGGAAGGTCGCAGGTTCAAGTCCTGCTAGCCCGACCATTTTGAGACCGCCCGCCCCCGCTGGGGAGCGGGCGTTTCACTGCCCGGGGCTGTCTTCAGCCCGCAGCGCGGGAGACGAACATGAGTGGCGTCCTGCCCAGCCAATCCATCGTGGAAATGATCACGCGCGGCCAGATCGCTGCCGAACTGCCCTTCGCCGACGGCCAGGTGCAGCCCGCGAGCCTCGACCTCCGCCTGGGGTCCACCGCCTACCGCATCCGGGCGTCGTTCCTTGCGGGCAAAGGCAATCGCGTTTCCGACCGCCTCGAGCAGCTGCAGATGCACGCCATCGACCTGTCCCAGGGGGCCGTGCTGGAAAAGAACTGCGTGTACCTCGTGCCGCTTCAGGAGCGGCTCGATCTGCCCGGGGGCATCAACGCAGTCGCCAATGCCAAGTCATCCACCGGCCGGCTGGATCTTCTGACGCGGCTCATCACCGACGGCGGCGTTGAGTTCGACCGAATCGGGGCGGGCTATACTGGCCCGCTCTACGCCGAGATCTGCCCGCGGTCGTTTTCGGTACTGGTGCGTCCCGGCATGCGCCTCAACCAGATCCGGTTCCGCGACGGCAAGGTGGCGCTCGATGACGCGGCCCTGAAGGCACTCCACGAAGAAGTGGGTCTGGTCTCCGGTCAGGCGGTGATCTCGGAGGGCCTCGGCTTCTCCGTCGACCTCCGCCCCGAAACAGGCTCCCTCGCGGGCTGGCGCGCGAAACCACACGCCGGCGTCATCGACCTCGACCAGATCGGCCGGTACCGCCCGTCCGACTTCTGGGAGCGCATCGAAGCGGAGGATGGCCGGATCATTCTGGACCCGGGCGCCTTCTACATTCTCGTCAGCCGGGAAGCGGTGCACATCCCGCCGGACTATGCTGCCGAAATGGCGCCCTATGTTGCGATGGTGGGCGAATTCCGGGTGCACTACGCCGGGTTCTTCGACCCCGGCTTCGGCCACGCGCCGGCCGGCGGCTCTGGGGCGCGCGGCGTGCTGGAGGTGCGCTGCCACGAAGCGCCGTTCGTGCTGGAGCACGGACAGATCGTCGGCCGCCTAGTTTATGAACGGATGTCCGAGCGCCCGGAGGCACTCTACGGTCAAGGAATTGCGTCAAACTACCAGGGCCAGGGCCTCAAGCTCTCCAAGCATTTCCGCACGCCATGAGCAGAGAACTGCCTCGCACGTCTTGTGTCTGAAAATATCCCCGCCGAAGGCACGATTTTTCAGCCGAAGAATCGCCCGCCGCGCGCGGGCGCGTGGCGCCCCCGACCTACCTGAACCGTCCGTGCCGTTTTAGCACTTCGATCTGGTAGCCGTCCGGGTCAGCCACGAAGAAGAACTGCGCAAAAAGCGCCCCGTCCCGCTCGAAACTAACGATGTCCCGTGGGTTAAGCCCCGCTTCCGATAGGCGGTTGTGCTCGGCCTGCACGTCCGCGACGCTGAACGCGATATGGCCATAGCCGTCACCGAGATCGTAGGGCTCCGTCCGTCCCTTGTTGACCGTCAGCTCCAACTCGAAGTCCGATTAATCATTGGCCAGATAGAGCAACACGAACGAATCGAACTCGGATCATGCTGTGAATGGCTTTGGCCATGGTGCGCGCCCCTCGGATTCATGTGGTTTCGCGCGGACCATAAGCCACGGCGCCCGCAGGTGCGAGCGCCGGGTGTCTATCGAGATGCGCGGACCTGCCCCGTCGCGATCAGGCGAAGATGAAATCGCTTTCGTCGAGGCGCGACTGGTCAACGCCCAGCAGCACGAGGCGGTCGCCGTTGCCGAAATCCAGAACGGTGCCGAAAGCGCGATCCACGAAGGTATCATCGAGCTTGCCGAAGGTGTCGATGTCGGTACCACGAACGTCGATCACATCTTGTCCATTGCGGAAATCGATGACGACGTCGCGATCGTAGCCCTTGGAGAACACGAACGTATCGTCCCCGGCACCGCCGCGGAGTTGGTCGTTATCGCGTCCACCATCGACCACATCACGGCCGCGGTTGCCGTTCAACTGGTCGCTCCCCTTGTTTCCGATAAGCGTGTCTGCCCCGAGCTGCCCCTTGAGCACATCCGATCCATTGCGGCCAAGCACCACGTCGTTCCCGCGCCCGGCCAAAACCATGTCGTTGCCAGCGCCGGCACTCACGTAATCATTGCCGCCTCGCGTTTCGTAAACTGTCGAGGCCCCGTCGCCGATCACCAGATCGGTGCCGCGCTGCGATAGGATTCCCGAAACGGACAGAGGCAGCAGAACACCATCGAGAGCGTGGATCACACCGTTCTCCGCCGCGATGTCGGTGGCGATGATCCCGGGGTTGGGCACGCCCACGTCCGCGTCGATCAAGGACGGTGGGGTTGTCCCGTCGTCAACCCGGAGCCGCCCGCCCTGCAGCGTCGGAATACGCGTCGAAGACAGGACGTCGGCGGCATCAAGTTCACCCGCGGCGACATGATAGGTCAGCACTTCCGTCAGCAGGGGGATCGGATCCCCATTGCCAAGCAGCGTGAGGGATTCGACGATGTAGCGAAACGCGCCCTTTTCGTGCGCTTCTTCATACCCGAGGGTGTTGGCCAAACCGACGAAGGCTTCGTCGATCGGTGCGAAAACCGTCAGGCTGGCCGACGGATCGTTCAGCGCATCTGCCAAATCGGCGGCCACCACGGCATCGCGCAGAATGTCGAAATCTGACCCGTTCCGATCGAATTCCCCCGGCGCACCGCTTTCTAGGACGATCTCTGTTATTGTCTTAGCCATGTCTTCCTCCATAGGCCCTGTCCACTGCCTTGCAGGGTTTTCCCCGGATGGCAGAGAGGTCTCAGGCCACCCCTCCCGGGTGACTGACAGAATTACGATGCGGCGGGCAAATCGGATGCATCCCGGCCGACGCCGTGGGAGAGAGAAAACAGGCTTCCGCACAGGTGTTCGGATGCAGGAGATTGACTCCTTTCAAATATTCTTCTGACAAATTTGTGAACTGCCTCGGGCCGCACGCGCCCCTGCCGACGCGTCCGGCACCGCCCTGCCGATCATCGTGTCAGGGTGCGGCCCTACCAAAGGAACGAGACTGGCCTGCGCCTTACCACCAATTCTCGTATTGAATGCCGACCGTCGTGCCATCGGTGGAGTTCCCGAGAGCGGCCTGCTGGGTGATGGCTCCCGGGTCGTTCCAATTGGCCCAGGTCACGAAGGCACGAAGTTGTGGGCGGGCGAAGAAACCGGTCTTGCCGAAGCTGTAGAAGGGCGCGAGCGTCACCTTGGTCAGCGAGTTCGAGCCAGCACTCTCCGGGTTCACCTGGTCGTAGCCAACCTCAAGCGCAATGCCGAAGGTCTCGTTGACGTTGTACTGTGGCCGGGCACCGATCGAGAGCCACGTCTCCGCATCGCCGTCGATCTCGGTGCGTTGCCAGACAGCCGTGGCCTGGGTCTGTAAGCCCTCTGTCGCGGTGAACAGCGCCTGGCTGACGAAGCGCCAGCGATCGTCGTCCGACGTCACGTCAGGGTTGCCGGAAGAGTCGAAGTTGATGCCGGAGCCGCGCCCGTACATCAGTGCATTGCGCCATTCGCCCCACGACAGGTCCACGTTCTCCGCGTGAAAGCGGATCGCGTAGCCCTCGTTGTCCTGCGGGGCGTCGTCGCCGTCGGTGCCGGTGTAGGACAAGCCAACCTCTCCGAGCCAGTCGCCGCCAAGTGCGATTTCATGGAACCGCACATCAATGGTCCCCGCCTCGTAGTCGAGATCGTCATGGTCATAATGGAACAGCGCGGTGGACAGCCGGAACGCCCCGAAATCCACGCTCTCCAGGCCGATCCCGTCGTTGCTGTAGTTCTCGTAGTAGAAATCGGTAATGTGGACGTCGCGCCTGCGATAGTAGCGCCGCCCCGCCCAAAGGAAAGCCTCTGCCGTCTCGCCACTGCCGAGCCCCTCGATGCCGAAATAGGCCTGCGCGGTGTCGCCGTCGCTGTTCGCGTCGTTTCCGTAAACGAACATGTTGGAATCAGCCCAGCCGTTCAGCATGACCTCCGCCACGACGGCAGACCCCGTTCCTATCGGGTTGCGGAACCCCAGCGACGCCTCGCCATAGAGGTCGCTCTCGTTGCCCAGGCGGTACTTGCTCGCCGCGCCGTCGAGCTGAAAGGCGACCATGGGATCGTCGTCGGTGGAGCCGATGCCGAACCGGACGTAGCCGTGAGAGAATGGCCCTGGCGGATTGGGCACCGCTGCCTCCGGCCCGGCCGTCTCCCCAGCCGCAAGGTTTTCGTCCTGCGCGGCGGCCGGGACAACCGCCAGTGTCAGAACGAACAGAGCTGTATTGGAAATTCGGGCAAGTGACATGATGACCTCCCTTTCACGCGGGGGGCCACACGGCTGTCCATGGGACCACACCGCCGATGCCGAAAGTATAAGGCGAAAGAAAGCAGCCCCCAACAGGGAGACCGCCGGCGACGTCTCGACAGCCCAGGTCCGTTGCACGTCTGCCGGCAGATTGCGTTCTAGGACCGCGTGGGAGCCTCGTCCTCGCCGTCCTTCTCGCCCGTGTCGTCCTCGAACATGTCGCCTTGGTCGCCGTCGTCCGACTCGCTGTCCTCTGCCTCCGACCCCGGTGGCGGGCGGTTGTCGAGCAGGCCCGCGGCGCGCAGTTCGCGCAGCCCGGGCAGGTCACGGGCGCTTTCCAGGCCGAAGTGGTCGAGGAATTCCGGCGTCACCACGAATGTCACCGGCCGACCCGGCGTCATCCGGCGGCGGCCGAAGCGGATCCATTCCATCTCAAGGAGCAGGTCGATGGTGCCCCGGCTGACGGAGACACCCCGAATTTCCTCGATCTCTGCCCGCGTGACAGGTTGGTGGTAGGCGATGATCGCCAGCGTCTCGATCGCGGCACGGGAAAGCTTGCGGGTCTCGACCGTTTCTTTCTGCATGAGGAAGGCGAGGTCCGGCGCGGTCCGGATCGCCCAGCGGTCCGCCACGCGCACCACAATCACCCCCCTGCCCTCGTAGCGCTTGCGCAGCCGCTCCAGCGTCCGCGCGGCGTCCGCACCGTGGGGCATGCGCGCGTTCAACTCGCCCACTGTCACGGGTTCTGATGTGGCGAACAGGATCGCCTCCACCATCCGGTCCTGCTCGCCCTCGGGCGGCGCCTCGAAAAGGCTCTCCTCCACCGGCAGGTCGTCTTCGTCGGCCATCAGCGGCCCTCGGCGGCGCGGATCTGGATCGGGGCGAAGGTTTCGGGCTGGCGAATGCTGATCCGGCCCGCCTTCACCAGTTCGAGCGAGGCGGCGAAGGTGGCCGCCGTGGCAGTACGCCGGCGCACGGGGTCCAGCTCCCATCCTTCAGGCAGGTAGGACATCAGGTCCGTCCACTCGCCCGCGTAGCCCACCAGCGGTTTCAGTCGCTCCAGCGCCTCCTCCATCGTGTAGAGGTCCTTGCGGTCCATGACAAACGGGCGAAACTCGTCCTTGGTGCGGATGCGGGCGTAGGCTTGCATCAGGTCCATCACGTTGGCGGTGAAGGTCACCTTGCGCGTGCGCTCGACCTGCTGGATCTCCCCCCGCACGAAGAAATCGCGCCCCTTCTGATCCCGCGCCATCAGCTTGGCGGCGCAATCCCGCATGGCTTGCAGCCGTTCGAGTTGGAACGCGAGGTGTGCGGCCAGTTCGTCGCCGGTCGGGCCATCCTCCGTCGGATCTGGCGGCAGCAGCAGGCGGGATTTCAGGAAGGCGAGCCAGGCCGCCATGACGAGGTAGTCTGCCGCCAGCTCGATCCGGAGCGTCTTGGCGCGGTCCACAAAGGCAAGATACTGCTCAGCCAGCTTGAGCACCGAGATCTTACGCAAGTCCACCTTTTGCGTGCGTGACAGCATCAGCAAAAGGTCGAGCGGCCCCTCGAAGCCGTCGACATCCACGATCAGCGCCTCTGCTGCCAATCTTTCGGCGACGGCGTCATCGGTTGCTGTTTCCGCCATATCCTTAGCCATGGACCTTGCCCCCCAAGAGCCGCTCGAGTTCAGCCTCCGCCGCGCACACGTCGAATGGCTCGGGCGCGGTGCGCCGCGCCAACGCCGCCTCGGCCCGTGACTCCGCGGGCCCGGAGAGCGTTCCGGCCGCGGCGACCGCCGCTTCCATCTCCGCCATTTCGCCATTGCAGTGAAGAACGACGTCACACCCCGCCGTGATGGACGCCGCCGCGCGGCTTCCGATATCGCCATCGAGTGCCTGCATCGACAGATCGTCGCTCATCAGGAGCCCGCCGAAGCCGATCTCGTCCCGGATCAGTCCGATTACACGGCCGGACTGCGTTGCCGGCAAGCTCGCATCGAGGGACGTGTACGTAACATGTGCGGTCATCCCCATGGGGAGATCCGCCAGCGCGGCGAAGGGGGCGAATTCCGTCGCGCGAAGGTCGTCCAACGCGGCATCGACCACGGGCAATTCCAGATGGCTGTCGTTACGGGCGCGGCCGTGACCTGGCAGGTGCTTGAGCACCGGCAAGACGCCCCCCGCCAGAAGCCCCTCGGCAGCCGCCCGTGCGCCGGTGACGACGCTGGCGGTGTCTTCCCCGAAGCAGCGATTGCGCAGGAAGGGATGGGTTTCAGCGCGTGCAATGTCGGCCATAGGGGCGCAGTTCACGTCGATCCCAACCGCGCGCAGTTCTTCTGCCATCAGCCGGTGGCGCAAAAACATCGCTCGCGCTGCCTCCTCCAGATCGTCGGCACGCGCCATCTGATCCAGCGGCGGAAGCCAGAGCCGCCAGTGCGGCGGGCGCATCCGCTGCACCCGCCCGCCTTCCTGGTCGATCAGGACGGGAGCGTTCCAGCCCACCACTTCGCGTAGCTCCGCGGTCAGGCGGCGCACTTGGTCGGGCGTTTCGATATTCCGGGCGAACAGGATAAATCCGAACGGCTGCGCCTCGGCCAGAAAGGCTCTCTCGGCGCCAGTCAGCGCCAGCCCCTCGACACCGAGGATCGCAGCCGACCGGGGACTCACCGGGCCACCACCGGGATGCACTCGGTGTTCTCGGAGATCAGTTCCGAGCAGAAGCGGCGCGCCTCTGCCAGATCATCGAACCCCATGGCACGGAGACGCCAGAAATCGCGGCCGCCGGCCTGCGCCTCGACGATCACGCGCGTCTTGTCCTCCATCAGCCCGCCGAAGCCCGTAGCAATACGGCCCCAGGCCGCTTCCGCCTCCGCAGGGGTATCGTAGGCGCCAAGTTGCACAAGCCGCGTGCCAGCCACGATGGCCGCCGGGTCGGCGCTCGCCGGTGCAGACATGGGAACCGCTTCCACCGCCTCGGCGGCGGCGAGGGTCACGACGGCGCGCCCGCCCGGGCGGGGTGCGGGGCGCGGCGAGGCAGCGAGACCCGATCCGTCGTTCACTGTGTCGAGCGGGACAGAGACGGCCGCGGTCCGCACGGCGGCTTCGATCGCGCTGGCCATGTCGAAGGGCGCAGCCTCTTCGGTCTCGTCCGCCTCAGGCGCTACCTCGTCGGCCACCACGTCGCCGTCCGCCTCAGGCAGCGGCGCCTGCAAGGGCGTCGCCCCCTGTGCCGCGGTTTCTGCGAGAGACATCGCACGGGCGACGGGGTCGTCTCCAGGCAGGTCCTGCGTCAGGCTCGCGAGGGTCGGCGCCTGCGGTTCGGGACTGACCAGCACCGCATCATCCGCCTCTTCCTGTGCCATCAGGTCGAGTTCTTCGGGCTCTGGCGCGAGGGGCGCCTTGGCTTCGGTCACAGGTTTCAGTTCCGCCGTCGGGAGGTCCTCTTCGGCCAGCGACATCGGATCGGGCGCGAGGATCAGCTCGGATTCCGGGGTCGCCGCGGTGCCCGCGGCCTGGACGGTATTTACCGAATAGCCGGAATAGCTCGCCACCATGCCACCGGGATCCTCCGGCGCGGCCCGCATCGGCCCCTGCAACGCCTGCACCACGGGCACGCCGTGCAGGTCCCGCATGATCTGCTTGTAGCCCCACCACGCGCCGGCCGAGATCACGGCCAAGGACACCAACGCCCCCGTCGCCTGCGCGATCAGACGCGCCCTGCCGGCAGCCGACACGTTATAGGCGCCGGCCTCGTGACCTGACTGAATGTATTGCTGCACATAAGGCGCCTGCAGCGCCTCCCTTCCCTGACCGACCGCCGGGTTCATCATGCTCCGCCTCACTGCTTCTCCCGCACGAGACACACAGCCGGATCAGGGATATGCGCTGCACGGGTCTTGCCTGCCAATTGCCCCGCGCACGCCGTTCGTCAGCGCATCTCTTCGACCGGGGTCACGCCAAGGATACCAAGACCTGTGGAAATCACAACGGAGACGGCACGTGCGAGGGCGATTTTCGCCTGACTGGTGGCGGGGTCGTCCTCCTGAAGGAAGCGCAAGGCCGGCTCTTCGTTGCCCCGGTTCCACAATGCGTGCAGCTCGCCGGCCAGTTCGTAGAGGTAGAACGCCACGCGATGCGGCTCGTGCGTGCGCGCCGCGATCTCCAGCAGCCGCGGCCATTCCGCCACCTTTGCGGCGAGCGCGACTTCTGCCGGGTGGGTCAATCCCGAAAGATCGGCACCAGCGAGCGTCGCATCATCGACCGCGATTCCGGCTTCCGCGGCCTTCCGAAGGACCGATTTCACACGCGCATGGGCATATTGGACGTAAAAGACGGGGTTGTCCTTGCTCTGCTCCAACACCTTGTCGAAGTCGAAGTCGAGCGGCGCGTCGTTCTTCCGCGTCAACATCACGAAACGGGTCACGTCCGGCCCAACCTGGTCCACCACGTCGCGGAGCGTCACGAAGGTGCCCGCGCGTTTGGACATCTTAAACGGCTCGCCGTTCTTGTAGAGCTTGACGAGTTGCGTCAGCTTGATGTCGAGCGGCACCTTGCCGTCCGACAGCGCCGACACGGCCGCCTTCATCCGCTTGACGTAGCCGCCGTGATCCGCGCCGAAGACGTCGATCAGTGCATCGTAGCCGCGTTCCACCTTGTCGAAGTGGTAGGCGATGTCGGGCGCGAAATAGGTCCAGGAGCCGTCGGACTTTTTCACCGGCCGATCCACGTCGTCACCATGGTCGGTGGAGCGGAAGAGTGTTTGCTCTCGCGGCTCCCAATCCTCCGGCACCTTGCCCTTCGGCGGCTCCAGAACGCCCTCGTAAATCAGGCCCCTGTCGTCCAGCGCCTTCAGCGCTGCTTCGATCCGTCCTGTTCCGTAAAGCGACTTCTCCGAGAAGAAGCGATCCATCTGGACGCCGAGCACAGCCAGGTCTTCCCGGATCAGGTCCATCATCGCGTCGGTCGCGAAATCGCGCACCGCCTCCAGCCAGACCTCCTCCGGCTGGTCGACATAGGCCGCCCCGACCTTCGCCTTCAAAGCCTCGCCAACCTCTACGAGGTAGTCGCCCGGATAGGTGCCATCGGGGAAAGCGACGTCCTGCCCATGCGCCTCGAGGTAGCGCAAGTAGACCGAGCGCGCGAGCGTGTCCACCTGGGCGCCGCCGTCGTTGATGTAGTATTCCCGCGTGACGTCGTAGCCCGCAAAATCCAGCAGTGCGGCCAGCGCGTCTCCGAACACCGCCCCCCGCGTGTGGCCCACGTGCAGCGGCCCTGTGGGATTGGCCGACACGTATTCTACGTTGATCCGCCGGCCTTTGCCCATCTCGGAGCGACCAAACGCGTCCCCGGACTCCAGAACCGTGCGCACCACCCCGGCCCAGACCGGCTTGGCCATTCGCAGGTTGAGAAAGCCCGGCCCCGCCACGTCCGCCGTCTCCACCCGGTCATCTGCCACGAGCTTTTCCGCCAGCGCGGAAGCAATGTCGCGGGGTTTCATTTTCGCGGGCTTCGCCAGCACCATCGCCGCGTTCGTCGCCATGTCTCCATGCAGCGGATCGCGCGGCGGCTCCACGGCGACGTTGGACAGATCCAGCCCCTCGGGCAACACGCCTTCGGCGGCGAGCGCGTCGAGCGCGTCCGTCACGAGGGCACGGATATCGGCATAGATGTTCATTTCAGGCTCCGCTGGCGTCGCCGGGCGGTGTACCACGGGCAAAACCGGCGTCAATGACCTGCCCTGTCTTGAAGGAAATGGCCCTGGCGACAAAGACGCCAGGGCCGGTTGCACGGGTGATCCGTGGGAGGACTGATGCAATCACCCTGTCAGGAAATCACTTACGATCCTTCAGAAGCTCGTCGACGTTGTCGGTCGTGACGATCGTCCAGGGGATGTCATAGCGCGGATTCTGGCCATCGTCCCATGACAGGTCGTCCGCGTACTGCTCCCAGATCGCAGATTGGGGCTCGTAGGCGTCTCCTTTGACCGCGCGGAGGGCCACATCGATGCTGCCTTGCATCTGCCCGCGGGCGTCCTGCAGGATGGACGTCATTTCGCCCGCCTTGACCGCGCGCAGCGCGTCGGTCACGCCGTCGATGCCGGCAATGGCGAAGTCGTTCACATCCAGCCCGGCGGCCTTGATAGCTTCGATCGCGCCAAGAGCCATCTCGTCGTTCTGGCCGATCACGCCGTCGATTTCACCCGGGTGTTTGGACAGCCAGTTCTGCATCAGGTCTAGCGCTTCGGCACGCGACCAGTTTGCGGTCTTGCGCTCCAGGACCGTGACGGCGCCCTCGGGACATTCCGCAATCGCCTGCTCGTTGCCTTGACCGCGCTGGATCTCACCCGAACCGCCTTTCGGCCCTTCGATGATCACCACGTTGCCCTCGCAACCGAGCTTTTCCAGAACGTCCTTGGCTTCGAGGTAGCCGCCCTGAACGTCGTCGGAAACGACTTCGGAGGTCATATCCGTCGTGTTCAGGCGCGCATTGGTGACGATGACAGGGATGCCGGCATCGTTCGCCATGGTCACGACGTCGATGTTCGCCTCGAAATCCATTGGGTTGATGATGATGGCATCCTGCATCGTGTTGATGGCCATTTGCCCCTGGTCGTTCTGAACGGAGGCATCGTAGCGGCCGTCATACATCGTCAGGATCACGTCGCCGGATTCAACGGCGGGGTGCTCGGACGCATAGCGTTCCATGAGCTGCACGAACTCGGCCTTGTTGCCGTACATCAGGACGGCGATCCGTACCGGATCTTCCTGGGCTGTCGCGGCGGTTACCGCGAGCGTGGACGTCGTGGCCAGAGCGGCCGCTATCAGGGTTTTCATAGGTTCCTCCTTGTTTCTGTGAAATGCGACGGCGGGGTCATGCCTGCCGGCGACTATCGAAGATCACCGCGAGAACGATCAGCGCGCCCTTGATGATCAATTGGTAAAAGCTTTCGACTCCAAGGATATCGAGGCCGTTGTTCATGACGCCGATGATGAGCGCCCCAAAGAAGGTGCCGCTCAGGCGCCCCACACCGCCCGACAGGCTGGCGCCGCCGATCACGACCGCGGCAATCGCGTCCAGCTCATACGCCGTCCCCGCCGCTGTCTGCGCGGAGCCGGTCTTGGCCGTCAGGATGATCCCGGCGACGCCGGACAGGAAACCTGCGACGATGTAGACCCACATCAGAACGGAGGTCGTGTTGATGCCGGACGTCCGCGCGCTCTTCTCGTTCCCCCCGACCGCATAGACGTAGCGGCCGAAGACGGTCTTGTTCAGCAGCACCCATGCCAGCACGAACACAATCGCCAGGATCACCACGGGGATCGGGATGACGTCGAACAGGCGCCCGGTGCCAAACCAGCGAAATTCCGGGCTCAGGGCGGAAATCGGGTTGCCCCCCGTCACGGCCATGGTCATGCCCCGCGCGGCCAGCAGCATTCCAAGCGTCGCGATGAAGGGCTGGATGCGGAAGCGGCTGACGATGAAACCGTTCGCAGCCCCGCAGAGCGCGCCCGTCGCCAAGGCGGCCAACACCGGGATGGCAACGAAATAGACGCCGCTCCAGGGCGTCACACCCGTAGAACGCGTCGCGAACGATGCCGCCATCATGCCCGCGAAGGCCAGCACGGACCCAACCGACAGGTCGATGCCCGCAGAAATGACCACGAACGTCATGCCCACCGCCAGAATGCCGTTCACCGAGATCTGGTGGAGGATCAACATCAGGTTGTTGACGGTAAGGAAAACGTTCACCGGCCAAACGCCCTGCATCACCCTGATTTGACAGATCAGACTGACCAGAGCGCAGAGGCCGAGGAACGCGACAACGATCCCGTATCGCTTGAGGGAGAAGGGTTGTTTCAGAGTCCGGGTCGTGGCCATCTCAGTCTGTCTCTTCTTTTGGGCATCTGGCGGCGTGAACGGCTGCACAAACGGATTGCGGTTGTACGGCTCAGACGGCCGCCATCATCAGGTCCTTTTGGGTTGCGCCTGCGCGCGGGAACTCGCACGCGACCTTGCCGTCCCGCAGGACGAGAATGCGGTCGCTCATGCCGAGGATTTCCTCGAGATCCGACGAGACCATCAGAACGGCCCCGTTCTTCGACGCGAAATCGGAGATGAAGCGGTAGATCTCCTTCTTGGCTCCGACGTCGACACCCCGGGTGGGTTCATCCAGGAGCATCACCCGCGGGTCCACTGCGGTACACCGGCCAAGAACCACCTTCTGCTGGTTGCCCCCGGACAGGAACGACACGATTTGATCCGGTCCCGGGGTCTTGATGTTCATCTGCTCGATAGCCGTGGCTATGCCGTCGCGCTCCGCCCGTTCGTCCACGAATCCGAAACGGTTGATGAACCGCAATTTGGAGAGGGCAAGGTTCGCGCCGACAGACGCGCCGAGTACCAAGCCGCTGCGTGCCCTGTCCTCGGTGACGTAGGTAAGGCCGGCCCGGATAGCATCGTCGACATTGCCGGGCGCAAGGGGTTTGCCCGCTACGGCGATGCTGCCGCTTTGCGCTGTTTCCAATCCGTAAACAGTATCGAGGAGTTCGCTGCGGCCCGATCCGACCAGACCGTAGATGCCGAGGATCTCGCCGGCGTGCAGACGGAACGAAATGTCCTTGACCCTCGGCGCGCGCGTCACGCCTCGGACTTCGAGCAGGGGTTTCTCGGAAGGCACGTTTTCCTTCACGAATTCACCCTCGATGGCGCCCCCGATCATGCTTTCGATCAGGCCCTCGCGGGTGATGTCGGCCACTCTACCTTCGTCCACCGTCTCGCCGTCCTTGAACACCGTGTAGGCGTCGGCGATGGTGAAAACCTCTTGCAGGCGATGGGTCACATAGACGATGCCCTTCCCGGCCGCTGCAAGCTCTCGAATGACTTCGAACAGGCGCTGCACGTCCTTCTCGCCGAGAGCCGAAGTCGGCTCGTCGAAAATCAGCACGTCGGAATCGCCATGCGACAGGGCTTTCGCGATCTCGACGAGTTGCTGAGTGGCGACGGCGAGATCTCCTAACGTTGCTTTCGGGTCGATGTCGAAGCCCAGCCGATCCAGGAGTTCGGCAGCATTCCGGTTCAACGTCTCGAAATCGATGAACCCGCGGTGGCGGGGCTCCGCACCGAGATAGATGTTCTCGGCGACGCTGAGCTGCGGCACGCCACTGAGCTCCTGTTGCACGATGGCGATCCCGGCGTTGAGCGCCTGGGTCGGCGTCGTGAAGTGGACGGGCGCGCCATCGATCTCGATCGTTCCGGAATCCGGTTTGTGGAACCCCATGAGAATTCCGAGGATCGTCGATTTACCCGCTCCGTTGCCGCCGCAGAGAGCGTGGACCTCGCCGCGCCGCAACGTCAGGTTTCCGTCGCGCAGGGCATGAACACCGCCGAATCTCTTCGTGATGCCCCGCATGGAGAGGAGAGGTGTGCTCATGGATCCGGTCCTCAGATGACGTCGACGCCGTGGATGTCGAGAACCGCCTTGCGGTACCGGGCAAAGGCCTCGTCATAATCAGCGCGCACAGACGGGCGCGGCTCGGCCGTCTTCGACGCATCCACCGCGACGGCAGTCTTGGCCAATTCGGAAAGTGCCATCGGGTGACCGTCGTACTTTTGCCAGGCCCACTGCGCCTGCAGGGCACCGCCCAGGGCGCCAGCTTCTTCAGACAGGGGAACCAGCACCGTCGCGCCGGTGGCGTCGGCGATCATCTGCCGCCACTGCGGCGACTTCGCTCCGCCCCCCACCAAATGGATGGCCGACGTGGCACGGCCCGACAGGATAAGGCTGAGACCGGCCAGCATGCCAAACGTGACACCCTCGGTTACCGCGCGAAGCAGATTGTCCTGGGTGAGGTTGACCATGGAAAGCCCAAGTACGGTGCCGGTTGCCGTCGGCAGATCCGGCGTGCGTTCGCCGTTCAGGAACGGCAGGACGGTCAGGCCCTCGGCACCCGCCGGGCTCGCGGCCAAGGCCCGGTCGATCGCTGTCACATCATGGCCCAGGACGCTGGCGACCTTCGTCGTGACGCCGGTGGCGTTCATCATGCAGACGAGCGGCAGCCACGCGCCATCTGACGAGCAGAAGGCCGCCACGCGCCCCTGCGGGTCCGTCACGGGGGTGTCGCTGTGGGTATAGGCAGCCGCCGATGTGCCGATGGACAGGGTCACCACACCTTCGGTCAGGTTCCCGGTTCCGATCGCGCCCATCATGTTGTCGCCGCCGCCGGCGGACACGATGCAACGGGTGGTCAGGCCGAGCGCTTCCGCTGCCTCGGCGGTCAGTGTCCCAACCACATCGTCCGCCGCGATAAGCTCGGGCAGGCAGGATGCGAGTTTACCCGTGCCGTCATCGATCAAGGCGAGAACGTCTTCGGACCATGCCCGTTTGCGGATGTCGAAGTAGGCGGTCCCGGACGCATCGCCGTATTCCGCAACCCGCCGGCCGGTCAGCCAGAAGTTCAGATAGTCATGAGGCAGCATCATGCATGCCAGTTGGTCGTATGCCTCGGGGGCGTTTTCCTTCAGCCAAAGGACCTTGGACAGCGTGTAGCCGGTCAGGGGAACAAGGCCGATCTTTGCCTCGCAGGCCGCGGCTCCGCCCATTCGGCGCACCATTTCTTCGTTCTGCGGAGCGGTTTCTGTATCGTTCCAAAGCTTTGCCGGGCGCAAAACCTTGCCGTTGGCGTCGAGCGGCACAAGTCCGTGCTGCTGTCCGGATACGCCAATCGCTCGTACTGCGTCGCCCGGAATGCCCGCTGCGTCGAGCGCCCCGCGCACGGCGATGATTGCGGCATCGATCCACCACTGCGGATCCTGCTCCCGCGTGCCGCGCGCATGCTCGATTATCTGGTGGGCGGCGTGGCCAATGCCGAGAATTTTACCCTCAGGGTCGAGCACGACGGCTTTGGTGCCCTGGGTGCCACAATCGATGCCGATAAACATGGTCAGGTCTTCCTTGTCACGAGGCCCGCGTTTCGGTGCCGACGGTTTCGCCGTAGCGCCACTGGGCGCGAAAGGCGGAAGGCGACAGGCCGATGAAACGCTGGAAATTGCGATTGAACGTCGACAACGTGCCGTAGCCGACGTCGTAGGCGACGCCGGTGATCCGGGCGTCCGTCTCGATGAGGAGCTGGCACGCTTTGAAGATGCGCAACCGATTGATGTATTCGATGCACGTGCAGTGCATGTGGCGTTCGAAGAAACGCGAGAACGTGGACAACTCCATGTTCTCCGCTTCCGCCACTTCGGTGCAGGTGAAATCAGAGCGGTCGTGATTGGCGGCGATCAACCCGAGGATGTTATCCAACCGGCGCGGATTCTGGCATCTGGGAATGTGCCATTCGACCGACAGGCTCTGCCGATCCTTGTCCAGCGCGAGCAGGTCGATGATTTCGAAGAAGATCGACAATCGTCGCGGACCGTTTTGCTGGGTCAGTTCCTCCATGAGAGGCAGGACCAGGCGGGACGTTTCCTCCGAGAACACCAGTCCGGCTGTGCTTAGTGTCATCAGGTCGCTCAGGGGCGCGCAGTCGCCGAAATGCTCCACGCAATTGCCGGCAAACTCGCCGCTGAACTGGATCACGAGATCGCGGTCGGGGATGAAGTCCCCGAATGTTTCGCCCTCGTCGTAGCCGCTGCGATCCGTGACCCACATGTGCGGCAGGTTCGGGCCGGTCAGGACCAGGTTGCCGGGCTTGAACGAGCCGCAGTAGGTTCCGACGTAAAACAGGCCGCTGCTGCGGCGGATGGCGTGCAGTTCGTATTCCGGATGGTAATGCCAGATCGTCACGTCCGATGGATACCCGTGCTGGTAGGCCCGGATGCCCCGATCCAGGGGCGTGGCAATCAATTCTCGGATCGGCTTCGAAAGCATCGACGGTCTCTTGGTGTTATGAAGTCGCCGCCCTCATCAGACCTTTGGAGACCGGCAGATACGTCGTCTCGCCGGCGCTCCGATGGAGGCCTACAGGGTTATCTGCAGCTTTACGTCCTGGGCCCGGTGCTCTGCAGCGCGCTCGAACGCCGCAACCGAGTCCTCGAACCGGTAAGTTCCCGAAATCAGGGGCTTGATGTCGATCTTGCCACTTCCGAGCAGCTTTAGGGCGCGACCCCAAACATTGGCGTAGCGGAACGTCCCTGTCAGAGTGATTTCCTTGACCTCAAGGGCGACGACATCGAGCGCGACCTTTCCCGCCGGCATCCCGACGAGCACGATGGTTCCTCCGGGGCACACCATGTCGATCATGGTCTCATGCGGCTTGGTCGACCCGGACGCTTCGAAGAACACGTCTGCACCCCGGCCATCGGTCCGCTCTGCCACAGTTTTTGCCAGGTCCCCGGTTCTCGCGTCGACCACGGTCACTTCCGGCATATCCGCAACCAGGGCCAGTTTCTCCGCCGCGACGTCACTGACGATGACCTCCGCGCAACCCGCTGCCAGCGCAGAGAACACGACCAGCAGCCCGATGGTGCCAGCGCCGGTCACGACCGCAATGTCGCCCGGCGAGATGTCCGCTTTCAGCGCCGCATAAACACCGACGGCGAGCGGCTCGACCATCGCGCCTTCCGAAAAACTCACCGAGTCCGGCAGGCGGTAGGTCAAGGCGGCTGGGTGGACAACCTGCGGCGTCAAGCAGCCGTGGATCGGCGGCGTCGCCCAAAAGCGTACGGACGGGTCGAGGTTGTACATGCCACGCAGCGTTTCGGCAGACTTGAAGTCGGGAATGCCCGGCTCCATGCAGACGCGATCACCCGGCTTCAGGTGGGTCACGTTTTCGCCCACGGCATCGACGACACCGGAGGCCTCGTGACCGAGCACCATCGGCTCTCGTACGACGAAGTCACCTATGCGGCCGTGTTCGTAGTAGTGGACGTCGCTGCCGCAGACCCCCACGCATTTGACGTTGATCCGAACATCATCCGGGCCAGGCTCGAGCGAGCCGGGAAGCTCAATCTCTCGAATGGCCAGAGACCCTTGTTTTTCGAGGACGACGCCTTCCGCAATCATGGTGTTCCTCCCACGGCCTGCCCTCGCAGGCCACTACCGTAGCGTGCGCATATTCCTGATCCCGCGGGCCAATTTGCGCTACGCTATAGTTTCGCGATTGTGTGCAATTTTTTACCCGACGGCGGGCGGGGCGGATTTTCTAGCTCCCCCGCGGGTGCCAGCGTGCGTCATCGAAGCTCTCGCCGCCCGGCACGCCAACGTGACCGGCGTTATCGCAGGAGCGACGCAGTGGATGCGCCAAGGTGGCGGACTTGTTGTAAGCTTTGTACGAGGATCGAGGTCACACGAGATCCCTCGGCCGTGGAAGCCATCGATAGCCACAGCGCCACCACACCGGTTCTGACGGATATACTCAGCCAGATTCCGGGTGAGGCGGACATCAGATACGACGGAGGCACGTCCCGCGGCAGGGAAGTTGACCACTGGGACGAAATGTCGACCGCCACCGCGCGCAACACCAATTCCAAGGCACCGCTCACATTAGCTGCGCCGCGCGCGACAGACCGAGCACCCGGCCAAGTGGATAGCGCCGCCATGGAACGGCATTACCCTGGGCATCACGTCGTGCATCGGAGTGAGCCGGCCCCTGCCCTCAGCGCCAGCCGAGCGCCGGCGCGACGTGGGTCAGGATGCTTTCGATCACATGGGCGTTGTACTCAACGCCCAGCATGTTCGGCACCGTCAGGAGCAGCGTGTCGGCCTCGGCGATCGCCTCGTCTTGCTTGAGCTCCTCGACCAGACGGTCGGGCTCGGCCGCGTAGCCGCGGCCAAAGATGCCGCGGAAATTGTCGATGTGACCGATCTGGTCGCTGTCGCTTCCGCGGCCGAAATACATTCGGTCCATGTCGTTGATCAGCGCGAAGATGGATCTGCTGACCGAAACGCGTGGCTCGTGCGCATGTCCGGCGTCCTTCCAGGCCGCGCGGAAGGCGCGGATTTGTCTGGCCTGCTGAATGTGAAACGGCTCGCCCGTCTCGTCGACCTTCAAGGTGGAGCTTTGCAGGTTCATCCCCATCTGCGCCGCCCAAACGGCGGTCGCGTCGGACGCGGAGCCCCACCAGATCCGCTGACGCAGGCCGGGAGCGTGCGGCTCCAGCCGCAATAGTCCCGGCGGATTGGGGAACATCGGCCGCGGGTTCGGCTGGGCAAAGCCCTCCCCGTCGAGATGCTTGAGGAATATCTCAGCGTGGCGGCGCGCCATGTCCGCCACGTCTTCGCCTTCGGCTGGGGCGTAACCAAAATGGCGCCACCCGTCGATCACCTGTTCGGGCGAGCCGCGCGAGATACCCAATTGCAAACGCCCGCCGGAGATCAGGTCGGCCGCGCCCGCGTCCTCGATCATGTAGAGAGGGTTTTCATAGCGCATGTCGATGACACCGGTGCCGATCTCGATCTTCGAGGTCCGGGCGCCAATGGCGGCCAACAATGGGAAGGGTGAGGCGAGTTGCTGGGCGAAGTGATGTACGCGAAAGTAGGCCCCGTCGAGGCCCAACTCCTCCGCCGCCACGGCGAGTTCAATGGACTGGATCAACGTCTCCCTCGCCGTTTGAAGCGGCGAGCCGGGTTCGGGATTCCAGTGTCCAAATGACAGAAAGCCAATCTTTTTCATCGTACCTCCAGGGGAGCGCGGCGGTGGTGTTGGCCTGACTTAGGGTGTCGTACGCGTCCATCCAATCCCCACTGCCGCACACCACCTGTTTTTCAGCGCGCTCTTGCTGCGAGAGCGGAGCCACTGAAGGCACCAACAAGTCCCGCGGGTATATTCCGGTCACCGGTCGCCATTCTAGACAGCGTCCGGGTCGGTGACGCCTGAAGCTCAGGGCACCCTGCTTCAGGGCCAGCCCACTGCCCCGCCGATGGCGAGGGCAGGTTCCGATGTCTCCGCTTTGTTTCGCTGGCGGCGACTCCTCGCGTCTGCTTCTGTTGCAAGGCCGGCCACGGTAGGATGAGAGGTACGGCACCGGAGATGCCCATGAGCCCGCCAAAGCCCGATTCCGCGGCGATCCAAGATCTCTACCGGCGCGAGGGCCGTCGTGTGTTTGCCACGCTCGTGCGGCTGCTCGGCAGCTTCGACCTCGCCGAGGAGGCGCTGCAGAACGCGTTTGTCGCGGCCGCCGAACGCTGGCCGCGGGAGGGGATGCCGAAGAACCCGGTGGCCTGGCTCATCTCGGCTGGGCGGTTCCAGGCCATCGACCAGCTCCGACGCCAGCGGCGGATGACGCCGTGGAGCGAGGCCGCGGGCCACATCGATGCGATACCTGACGGCGCGCCCGCGCTCGACGAGCGGGAGGCGGTGGAGGACGACCGGCTGAGGCTGATCTTTACATGTTGCCATCCCAGCTTCGGCGATGAGGCGAGTATCGCCCTGACCCTCCGCGAAGTCTGCGGGCTTTCGACCGAGGCCATCGCGCACGCCTGCCTGCTTGCACCGACCACGCTGGCGCAGCGGATCGTTCGAGCCAAAGCCAAGATCCGGGACGCGGGGATTCCGTACGAAGTTCCGGATGCAAGCGAGTTGCCGGAGCGGCTGGGGCGGGTGCTGCGGGTGCTCTACCTCGTCTTCAACGAGGGCTATTCGGCGTCCTCCGGCGACGACCTGCTGAAGCCGGACCTCTCCGCGGAGGCGATCCGGCTGGCGCGCCTGCTGGCGGATCTGCTGCCGGAGCCAGAGGTGCGGGGCCTGCTGGCGTTGCTGCTGCTCCAGGAGTCGCGGCGCCGGGCACGGACCGATGCCGCGGGCGATCTGGTGCCGCTGGAAGAACAGGATCGGAGCCTCTGGGACCGGGCGGCCATTGTGGAGGGCTGCGCGCTGGTCGGTCCGGCGCTGCAATCGGGGCGGTTCGGCAGCTACACGCTCCAGGCGGCGATCGCGGCGGTTCATGCGGGGGCCCCGAGCACGGCGGAGACCGACTGGGCGGAGATTGCTGGCCTATACGGCGCGCTGCTGCGGCTGGAGCCTTCGCCGGTGGTGGCGCTCAACCGGGCGGTGGCGGTGGCGATGGCGGAGGGGCCGGAGGCGGGGTTGGCGCTTGTCGAGCCGCTGATGGAGGCGGGCGGGCTGGGTCGCTATCACCTCGCTCATGCGGCGAAGGCTGACCTGCTGAGGCGGCTCGGGCGGCTGGAGGAGGCGAAGACGAGCTATGAGACGGCGCTGGGGCTGAGCCGGCAGGCGGCGGAGCGGCGGTTCCTGGAACGGCGGCTGGCGGAGATCGACCGATAGGAGCCACGGCCCGCGTCGGAGACGGCGGTGTCCCATGGATGGGACGGGAGCCGGGCGCGGTTTTTCAATGGGTTACGGGGGTGAATTCACGGTTTGTTAACGATCCGCCGTCCGCGGGGAGCGACGGAAATCCCGCGCGCGGCCCAAGCCGGGATGGGAGCCGCCCGCGCTGAGCCTTCGGCGACTGTCGGAACAGGGTGCGGAGCAAACCGGAGACCGCGCGCAACGGTCCGGCCCTCGTTCGGCCGAGTCCGCGCGAACCGGCGCCATGTTCCGGGGCATCGAGGGCTCCGCAAATCGGAGCGGCGCGGCGGCCCGGAAAAAAACGGGGGGTGTCCGCAAACCGTGTCGGTGCGCTTCGTCACGTCGCAGAAAGGCCTATATCCCTCGACTTTTGACGCGGAGGATACCCAGGCTGCACCACGATTTTCGCCGGTTTCTCGATGCCCTCGACCGCCTGAACCCGGCCCAGATCGAGGACGCCTGGTCGAAGATCACAGATCTTCGACAGAAGACGGTGGCGATCTCGGAGATCGAAACGCGGACAAACCAGGATCATACGTTCCCCTCGATCCGACGCCTGCCGAACCGCATGGGTGTTACGCTTGAGCGCGCCATGAAGCCACTGGTTGCGCGCGATGCCGCGCGATGTTCCGATGGCGCCAACGGCGACATGAAGGTCGCAGCGGCATTCAATCTCGAGCACTTCGTGGTCGGCAACACGTCAGCCACGCGCGTGGCCTCAGGCTGCTGTCAAATCCAGAACGTGAACTCGCGCCACGCCCGCTACAGAAGGTTCATCAAGCCTTTCTGAGGACCAGCGACGAAGAACCTCAGCGGCTAGATCCGCTCGCTGAAGGTCCGGCTGGCGGGTATGCGGCCGGCGAAGATTGTCCGTGCATCGTAACCCAGCTGTCGCGCAGAGGTCGGCTTAGAGCGCTTAGTCGACCTTCGCTTCGACACCCCGATCGGCCGCTTCGCGCCCCGTATCGGTCGTTCCGGACGGCGTATGGAGGTGATCAAAAGCGAAGACGCTGTTGGGCCCAGGCACAGGCGCAATGTTCAGCTTGGCGGACGCGGTCAGGTAATTATGGCGGTTGGAGCTCCGCTAAACTCCTACTGGCGTACAAGGCAGTTCTTCAATCGCTCGGGAACCGGCTCGAAGCCGTGACCCGGCCGATCCGGGGCCATCGCCGTGCCGCTGCCCGAAAGAAGGATGGGCGGGTGGGCGAGATCGTCCGCGTAGAGCCGGCCTTCCGGAAAAATATCCGCCGCATAGGCCTGCCCCGGCAAGGTGGCCATGGCCATGGAAACTCCCTGCCCGACAAAGGACTCCAGCATCCCGCCAATCCAGCAAGGCACGTCGCGTTTAATGCAAAGCTTGTGGATTTCGATCGCGTTCGTCAGTCCACCGACGCGGCCGTGCTTGATGTTGATCCAGCGCGCCGCGCCAATATCGATCGCCTGCTCGGCACGCTTGACCGAGGTGATGCTCTCGTCCAGGCAGATTGGCGTATCCAGGTGTTCCTGAAGACGGGCATGATCGATCAGATCGTCGCCTGAAAGGGGCTGTTCGATCATCGTCAGCTGAAGCGCATCCAGCTCGCGAAACAGCGGAAGGTCCTCAAGCGTGAAGCCGCCGTTGCAGTCTATGTGAATCGTTGCGTCCGGAAAAGCCTCGCGGACGCGGCGGACCATCTCGAATCCGCTGTCGCGACGGAACTTCAGCTTCGTTCGCGGGAAGCCCGCCTCGATGGAGGCCGCGACATCGGCGAGCAGTTTTTGCACGCTGTCCTGCACCGGGATATCGGCGCCCACGGCGATTTCCGGATTCGTGCCGCCGATCAACGTCCAGAGCGACACGCCCTTCTTCTTTGCGACCAGGTCCCAGTAGGCGGTGTCGATTGCGCCCTTAGCGAATTGGTTCCCCTTGAAGCGCGATAGCTTGTGCTGAAGCTCTTGGCCGCTGGCGATAGACGTGCACTCGAGAAATGGCGCAAGGATGTTGCGGATGAGATGAGTGCAGCCGCCAGCCCACTCGGGCGAGAATTCTGGCGCCGCGTATGGCGCCGCCTCACCCCAGCCGATGTCGTCGCCACTCCTTATACGCACCAGCACGCTATCGATCGCGTGTTCTTCGCTGAACGCGGTCTTCCACGGCTGCTTGAGCGGCATGGCGACATGAAAGACATCGATCTTGTCGAGGCGCATCGGCGGCCCTCCATCCAATTCGTCGGGTTTCAGTTGCTGGAGTCCAGCTCGCCCAGCAGTTCCAGCATTTCTTCGATCCGGCCGAGGCGTTGCCGCGCCGGTTTGCCGGCGATGTGATTTGCGCGCGTGCAGATGAAATTGATGAGGCTGATGACACCGACATAGGAGTCGAAGAGCGAGGTTCCGCGCACGTGACAGGCAAGCGTCCAGGTCGCGAATTTCGTGGTCGTTACGGCGCGCCGGTCAGTGATGTAGGCAATCGGGACTTTCTGCTTCTGCATCAGTTCCATAGTCTTGCCGAGGGTCGGCGTCCGCCGCCTGAGGCCCACGGCGAAGATGAGATCCTTCTCGCCAAGGTCCGACATGTCCTCCATCAGCATCTGCCCCGCACTCGGCATGACCATGACGTTGGGACGCGTGTTGATGATCAGCCGACGCGCGTAGGCGGCAAAGAAGTGGCTGTTGCGGAAGCCGAGACAGACGATGCGCCGTGCCTTGACGATCTGCCGTGCCACGGCGAGAGCCGTTTCTTCGTCGATATTGTCCGCCGTGCGGCGCAGGCAGTCCATATCCTGTTCGAAATGCGCGGCAAGCGATCCCTGCTTGGCTTCCATGCGCATCGTTCCCGACGTCAGGAAGATAGGATCGCCGGTCGTCTGCGCCTGGCGGATTTCCTTCTGCATGTCTCGGAAGTCGTGATAGCCGAGCCGTTTGACGAACCGCGTGACAGCCGCCTTCGACGCGCCGGAGAGTTCCGCCAGTTCGGTCGCCGAGCACATGATGATATCGCCCGGATACTCCAGCACGCGGTCCGCCAGCGTGCGTTCGCTTGCCGGCATGGTGTCGTAGACCGCCTTGATACGGCGCTCGAAAGCCCTCGGCTTGGTCTGTTCCGTCTCATTTTTAGGCATGCGCGTCTCTTTGCCGGGCACGGCTGGGTCCACCGCTCGCCCTCATTGAAACAATTTTTTTAACCCTTTGACAAACTAAAATTCTCGTATCACCTTTCGGTTGTGTGGCGGCGCACAACGCCTTTCGAAACGAAGGCTCCGACGTACAGTTCGACAAAGGAGACATCAAATGTCTGTCAGGATGACTGTGGCCTTGACCGGCGCAATACTACTGGGCATCGCCGCGCCGACCATGGCCGACGACATCGTCTGGGCGCGCGATGGTGACATCGACTCGCTCGATCCACACCGCGCCACCTCCACCCTCTCGCGCCAGGTCTGGTACCAGATCTACGACTCCCTGCTGGAGTTCAATGATGCCGGCGAGCCGGTTCCGAACCTGGCGGAAAGTTGGGAGGTTGCCGACGACGGTACCGAGGTCACCTTCACACTTGCCGAGGGCATCGTCTGTCACGACGGTTCGCCGTTCAACGCCGACGATGTTGTCTGGACGGCTGAGCGCGCGCTTGGCGAGGACAATCCGAGCCTCACCAAAGCAAGCTGGGGGCCGATCACCTCGGTCGACAAGGTCGACGACCTGACGGTCAGCTTCAAATTCTCGAAGCCGTTCGGCGCCTTTGTGCCCTTCATGGCGGACCAGTTCACCTCGATGCTGTGCGACACCAACGCCGATGCGGACGGTTTCGGCGTCTCCTCGGCGCTCGGCACAGGACCATGGAAGTTCGCATCCTGGACCAAGGGGTCCGAGATCGTGCTCGGAAAGAACGCCGACTACGTCAATCGCGGCCGGCCCGTCGACAATGACGGCGCGCCGTTCGCCGACAGGCTCGTCGTGCGCACAATGCCGGAGGCGCAGACACGCGTCGCCGGATTGCGGACCGGCGAACTGAACGTCATCGCGCCGCCGATCCAGGAGGTGAAGTCGCTGCAGGAAGACGAGGCCGTCGACGTCCATGTCGCCACCGGCACCGGCCAGAACATGTTCCTGCAGTTCGCGGTCAACCGCCCGCCCTTCGATGACGCACGGGCACGCAGGGCCGTCTCTCACGCCATCGACAAGGATATGGCGATCCAGGTCGTCTACGGCGATCTCGTCGAACGGCAATATTGCCCGATATCACGCGGCGTCTTCGGCAACGATCCGGAATTCTGCAAGCAGTACGACCAGGATTACGATCCGGAACAGGCGCAGGCCCTGCTGTCGGAACTGGGCTACGGTCCGGACAACCCGATGGAGGTGACGCTGGCGACGTGGACGGGCGACAGCCGCGAACGCATGCTTCAGATGATCCAGAACCAGCTTTCGCAGGTCGGCATCCAGGCCAACATCGAGGTCATGGACATCGGAACGCTGAATGCGCGCGATACGCAGGAGAACAACCGGGAAGAGGGTCCGGGATACATGGACCTGATGGGCTGGACATGGTTCGACCCCGACCTGCTCTACCTTCTGTGGCACTCACCGGGCGCCTATGAAGGCTTCCACACGCCCGAGCTGGATGCGATCCTCGAGGAGATGCGCTCCACGGTCGAACCGGAGGCGCGCAAGGAAGTCGTGCAGCAGGCATTCAAGATCCTGCTCGAGGAAGCCGGCCAGGTGCCGATCTACACGCCGGGATGGGCCTGGCTCTACGCGGTTTCCGCCGACACGCCGGGCTTCAAGATCGGACCCTTCAACCGGGCTCAATTTGCCGCCATGCAGCCCTGATTGAAGCGCGGGCGGGCCCTGGCCCGCCCGCAATATCACTCGCCGGAGAGCCATGATGGACCGTTACCTGCTCCAGAGATCATTAGCCGCTTTGCTCACGATATGGATCACGACCATCGCGGTCTCGATGCTGATCCACCTCGTTCCCGGCGATCCGGTGCAGATCATGTACGCGCAGTCGCAGGGCACGACGCCGGAAGAGCTCGAAGAGGTGCGCCAGCGCCTCGGTCTCAACGAGCCGCTGGTCGTTCAGTATGTCCAGTACATGGGCCGCGTACTGCAGGGCAATCTCGGCACCACAATCCGCGGCGAACAGCCGGTGCTGGAACTGCTGCTGGAGCGGCTTCCCAACACGCTGGCGCTTGCCGGCGCCGCTCTGCTGATTGCATGTGTCATCGGCCTCGTCTCCGGGTTCATCGCCGCTTACAAGAGAGGCAGCTGGCTCGACACGTCCCTGATGACGACCGCCATCCTCGGTGTGTCGATGCCGCATTTCTGGCTCGGCCTGATCCTGCTCTTCTTCTTCGCCGTGCGGCTGCAATGGTTCCCCGTCGCCGGCAACGGTATCGAGAACCTCGTTCTGCCCGCGGTAACGCTGGGGGTCACCAACGCCGCGATTATCGCCCGTCTGACCCGATCCTCGATGATCGACGTGTTCGACCAGGATTTCATTCGCACGGCCCGCGCCAAGGGGCTTCCCAAGGCGATGGTGCTCTATGGCCATGCGCTGCGCGCCGGCCTCGTCCCGATCGTCACTATGATCGGCCTGCAGTTCACCTACATGATGGGCGGTGCGATCGTGGTCGAGAACGTCTTCGGATGGAACGGCGTCGGCCGCATGGCCATCCAGGCCATCTTCCAGCGCGACTACCCGCTCATACAGGGCTTCATCCTGATGTTTGCCTGCATCGTCGTGACGGTGTCGCTGCTGATGGACGTCATCTACGCGTGGCTCGATCCGCGCATCCGGTACTGAGGCGGGGACCATGCAGCAACGCGTTCGCAATGCAATGGCCATCGCATCTGCCGCAGGCAGCCACGTCGATCCCGTGCCCGATACGCAGGGCCGCTGGTATGTCTTCGCCCGCAACCTCCATACCGTCTTCAGCGCGGCCACGGCCAACAGGGGTGCGAAACTCGGGTTTTTTCTGGTTCTCGCGCTGATCGTCGTGGCGATCTTTGCGCCGCTGATCGCGCCTTACCCGGCCGACCAGATGGGCGCCGGCATGTCCCTGCTTCCGCCGAACGGCGACTACTGGTTCGGGACCGACGAGTTCGGCCGCGACATCTTCAGCCGGGTCATCTACGGCGCGCGACTGACGATCCAGGTCGGCCTCATCGCGGTCGGCATCTCGCTGACCATCGGAACCATAACCGGGCTGGTCGCGGGCTATGCCGGTGGCTGGACAGAGCGGGTTCTGATGCGCCTCGTCGACGTCGTGTTTTCCTTCACTGAGACCCTGATCGCGCTGGCCGCCGTCGCCGTGCTCGGGCCGAGCCTGACGAACGCGATGATCGCCGTCGGCGTCGCCGCCATCCCGTTCTATGCCCGCGTCGCGTATTCGGTGACGCTGGTCGAGCGCAATCGCGCCTATTTCGATGCAGCCTACGTCGCCGGCGCCGGCCATCTGCGACTGATCTTCGTCCACCTGCTGCCCAACATCGTGCCTCCGCTGATCGTCGTGGCGACGCTCGGTGTCTCGTCCGCGGTCTTGGCAGCAGCCGGGCTCAGCTTCCTGGGCCTCGGCGCACAACCGCCATCACCGGAATGGGGCGCGATGCTTTCGGCCGGCCGCGACTATTTCACCCTGGCCCCGTGGATCATGATCTATCCCGGGGTGGCGATCATGATCGTCGTGCTGGCATTCAACCTTCTCGGCGACGGCATCCGAGAAGCACTCGATCCGAGGCAGAAATCATGAGTGACGTCGCCATGAACGACCTGTCCGAGACGCCGGTCCGGACGAGGGCAACCGATGCAAAGACGGTACTGGCCGTCGAGGACCTGTGCACCGACTTCCGGACCAAGGCCGGTTCGGTACGCGCGGTGGACGGCGTTTCCTTCGAATTGAAGGCGGGCGAGATCCTGGCGATCGTCGGAGAGAGCGGTTCGGGCAAGAGCGTCACCTCGCTGTCAATCATGGGGCTGATCCCGGAGCCGCCCGGGCGGATCGCCGGGGGCCGGGTCTTCTTCGACGGGCAGGACCTGACGAAACTCACTGACCGGCAGTTGCAGAAACTGCGCGGCTCGAGCCTTTCGATGATCTTCCAGGAGCCGATGACGTCGCTCAATCCGGTGCTCAGCATCGGCCGCCAGATGACCGAGGGGATCAGGCAGCATCTGGGAATGAGCGCGGATCAGGCGCGCAGACACGCCGTCGAGATGATGCGCCGGGTCAGCATTCCCGCGCCGGAGCACCGGCTGAAGGAATATCCACATCAGTTCTCTGGCGGCATGCTCCAGCGCATCATGATCGCCATCGCCATGTCCTGCAATCCGAAGGTGCTGATCGCCGACGAACCGACGACGGCGCTGGACGTGACCATCCAGGCGCAAATACTGGAACTGATGCAGGAACTGCGCGACATGACCGGCGCCGCGATCATGTTGATCACGCACGACATGGGCGTCGTGGCGGAAACGGCCGACCGCGTGATCGTCATGTATGCCGGCCAGAAGATCGAGGAAGGCAGTGTCGAAGAGGTCTTCCGCGCGCCTCGCCATCCCTACACGCTGGGGTTGCTCGGTGCCCTGCCTCGCCTCGGACAGGCCGGCGCAGTGGGCGACACGGAGCTGAACGAGATCCCGGGTGTGGTGCCGCCCCTGACCGACCTGCCGCCCGGCTGCCGCTTTTCCGACCGCTGCTCCTACGCGACCGACAAGTGCCGCGCCGAGACGCCACCGCTGGAGACGAAGCGCCCCGGCCATATTGCCGCCTGCTGGCATTCCGACGAACTGGAGAGCCCCACATGACTCCCGCCCCCGTCCTCGCCGTGCAAGGTCTGGTGAAACGCTTTCCGATGCGCGGGGGTCGTTTCGTCAACGCCGTCAACGGCGTGTCGCTCGAGATCCGCCCCGGAGAGACGCTCGGACTGGTGGGCGAAAGCGGCTGCGGCAAGTCGACCGTCGGCAAACTGATCATGAAGCTCCACGACCCGACCGAAGGTGCCATCGTGGTGCGCGGCCAGAACATCGCCGGCCTGAGCCGGCGGCTCATGAAGCCCGTGCGTCGGCAAATCCAGACGATCTTCCAGGACCCCTACGGCTCCCTCAACCCGCGCATGACGGCCGGCGCCATCGTCGGCGAGCCGCTGAAGATCCACGGCATCGCTTCTGGCCGCGACCTGACGCGCAGGGTGGCCGAGGTTTTCGAGAAGGTCGGTCTGCGGGCGGACCAGATGACGCGCTTTCCGCACGAGTTCTCGGGCGGGCAACGACAGCGCCTGTCGATCGCGCGGGCGCTCATCGTCGATCCCGAGATCATCATCGCCGACGAACCCGTCTCGGCGCTGGACGTCTCGATCCAGGCCTCGGTGATCAACCTGCTGATCCGCCTGCAGAAGGAGATGGGGCTGTCGCTCCTCTTCATCTCGCACGACATGAGCGTGGTCGAGCACGTCAGCCACCGCGTCGCGGTGATGTATCTCGGACGCATCGTCGAGATCGGGCCGCGCGACATGCTCTTTTCCAATCCGCAGCATCCTTACACGCAGGCGCTTCTGTCCGCCGTGCCGGTCGCCAAGCCCGGCGCGCGCAGGCGCGAGCGCATCGTCCTGAAGGGCGACGTGCCGAGCCCGGTCGATCCGCCACCCGGATGCCATTTCCACACCCGCTGCCCGATCGCCGAAGACATCTGTCGTCAGAAGGCGCCGGCGCTCAACACAGTGGACGGCGAACACCGTGCGGCGTGCCACCTGCGCGCCCCGGATGCACCCGCCGCACGAAGCGCCGCATGACGATCGGTATCGGGGCGCTTGGACCGAATGCCGGCCTCGCCGTCTTCAAGGCATTGCAGGCGGCCGAACGGGTCGGGACGGGCTCGATCGGCGGCTTCGCCGTATTCGCCGCCATTGCGGAAGACGGAACGCTCCATACCGCCGAAACGCAGCGTGGCGGCACGTCGACACTCTTCACCGAGGGCGAGACGACCGGTACCGTACCTCCTCCGAGCGTGGCCTCCGCTCGCCGTGCGGCGGTCATGTCGAGCGGACCCGACCGGCCCTCGCCGCTCTCCCAGTTCCTCGCCGCCGATCCGGCAATCGGTCTCGTGACCGGGCATCGCCTGCCGAACGCCGAAGGAGATGACGGCGTTCCGCTCAACAAGGCCGTTCTCGCCGCAATGGGCAGGGGCTTGGACGCGCAGGCCGCCTTGGCCCAGGTGTTCGAGGCCAATCCCGAGGCCGACGCGGGCATGATCGCGCTGGGGCCGCATGCAGGGATTGCGGCCCGGAATAGCCGCCTCGTCGCAAGCCGCCCCGATCTCGGTGGCGCGCGGCGCACGGCAGGTTCGGCAACCGTCGCAATCCTTCACAACGCCATCGCGCCGCATGCCAGCCTTGCGGCGCTGGTCGCGGACATCGCGCTGGGCATCATGCAGCCCGACCCGGAGCCCGCAGGTTCGATCGCCGTCTGCGCTGGCACGCCGCTGGTCCTGGCGGAGGCGCATCGCGTCATCATCGATGCCGATGGCGAGGTGCAGCGGATCGAGACCGATGCGCAGAGGCTGCTGTCAGGCGAACGCAACTGCGCCGCCATCTATCTGGGAGCTCCGGTTGTCCGCGACGGTGTGGTAATCGGGACGACCCTTGTCGAGCCGAACGTGGTGGTCCGGGACGGCCGTGTGGTCAGCCTGAGCGGGCAAGCCCGCTTTTCCATCTCCTACGCCGCCAAGCGGGGTGATGGCGAATGAACGACGGGACTTCGACGCTCGAGCATCTCGACTGCTTGGTAAGCTTTCCCTCGGTGTGTACCGCCGAAAACTATTGCGACATCGCCGACTACATAGTCGATCATCTGCAGTCGATCGGGTTTCGCTGCTTTCGCCTGCCCAACCAGACGGGGACGCGGGCCGGCATCTTCGCGGCGATCGGACCGGAACAGCCCGGCGGCGTGCTGCTGTCAGCGCATCTCGATGTCGTCCCTGTCGACGGCCAGGCCTGGACGGCGGATCCCTTCCGGCTTACCCACCGCGGCGGGAAGCTTTACGGCCGCGGCACATGCGATATGAAAGGCTTTGCCGCGGCGGCCCTTGCAGCCGCGGACCGGGCGGCAAGGCAAAAACTTGCAAAACCGCTGAAGCTTGCTTTCTCCTATGACGAGGAAATCGGCTGCGTCGGCATCGCGGAGATGATCGGCCAACTCGATGACACGATCGGCAAGCCGGACTGCTGCGTGGTCGGGGAACCGACATCGATGCGCGTCGCCACCGGACACAAGGGCAAGACCTCCTACCGCGTGACCTTTCACGGCAGTTCCGGACATTCCGCCTCGGCGCCACGCCATCTGAACGCGCTTCATCTCGCCACGGATTTCATTGGCATTTTGCGCGACGTTCAGGAGGAACTGGAAAAGACCGGCGTGCGTGACAGCGCATACGACATCGCCTTTTCCACGGTCCATGCCGGCGTGCTTTCCGGCGGCACCGCGCTCAACGTCGTGCCGGAGGCCGCCGTCCTCGAATTCGAGATCAGGCATCTCGCCGCAGAGGAACCAGCAGGAATACTCGGGCGTATTGAGAACGCGAGCGACCGTCTCCTCGCCGGCCATCTTCGCGTACATCCCGATGCCCGCATCGACATCGAGGAAACGAACGCCTATCCGGGGCTCGAGACAGCGTCGGAAGGAAGGGCCGCCACACTGGCCTTCGCCACAGGCGGGCTCGCTCCGGCCACCAAGGTAAGCTTCGGCACCGAAGCCGGTTTCTTCCAGAAAGCGGGCATCCCGACGGTGGTATGCGGACCGGGGAACATGGAGCAGGCACATAAACCCGACGAATACATCGAGGAAACCCAGCTCGCCGCATGCGATGCGATGCTGGACCGGCTGCTCGGTCGCCTAAGCGCCTGAACATTTCGGCAGCCATGGCATAGCCGGCACCGAAAATGCCCGCTATGAGGCAATAATCATCTACAAGCCGACCGACCGCTACCGGCTCCATTCGAGACATTTGCCTATTGGTACGGCACGGCCTCTTCGTCCGCATAGCGGACCAACACGGATTGCGACCTCCCCCCCAAAAAAATTTCGTCCCGCTGTCGAATCCGCCCCTGCCCGTTCGACCAATGTACGAGGAGGCCCGGAACCTCGGCCCTCACGAAATTGGAAACGGCAAGGAGACCCCATGGCACAGGCCATACCCTACCTCGGATTCGACGGCACCTGCGCGGAGGCGATGCGGCTCTATGAGGGTGTGCTCGGCCTCGGCGCGACGCTGGAGATGATGCTGCGCGGCGCGGATACGCCGATGGCCCCCGAGATGCCGCCCGACGAGGCCAACCGGATCGTGCACGCCCGGCTGCGGTTCGACGATGGCTCCTATATCTTCGCCGGCGACGCTCCGGCCTGCATGCCGTACGATGGCATCAAGGGCATTACGATCACCATGACCTACCCGACCGTCGCCGAGGCCCAACGCGTCTTCGAGGCGCTTGCCGAGGGCGGCACGGTGACCATGGCCTTTGCGCCGGCCTTCTACGCCAAGGGCGCGGGCATGCTTGTCGACCGCTTCGGGACGCCCTGGGCGATCAACGGCGAAGTGACGATGTAGGCGGCGCCGGTACCGGCCTTCCCGCAACATGTGAAAGGAAACGCGCATGAAATACCTTTGCCTCGTCTATCTCGACCAGGAGAACTGGAGTGCCTGCCCCGATCCGGTCTGCGCCGACTACGCGCAGGGGCTGGAGGAGAGCAAGCGCCTGCTGGCCGCCGAGCCGCTGCACCCCGTCCACACCGCGACCACAGTGCGGGTGCGGAACGGCCAGGTGCAGCTTTACGACGGCCCGTTCGCGGAGACCAAGGAGCTGCTCGCCGGCTTCTACCTTGTGGAGGCAAACGACCTCAACGAGGCGATCCAGATCGCGAGTGGCATCCCGCCTGCGAAGCACGGCGCCATCGAAGTCCGCCCCGTTCGCCAGCTCGACCTCGGTCAAGCCGCCGAGTGACACGGCGGGACACCGACCCCCATTCAGCCCCATTGCCCCCCGCCGGACGCGGGAAGGAGGACACATGAGCACCCAAACAACATTCCTCGCCGTTTTTCTCGGCAGCCAGACCAGCGCGCGCATGCAGGACTGGAAGGCGTTGGACGACGACACCCGCAAGGCCAGGGAACAGGAGGGCATGGCCGCCTGGCAAGCCTGGACGGAGCGCCACTCCGACGCCATCGTCGAGATCGGCGGGCCGCTCGGCAAGACGCGGCGCGTGTCGGCGGACGGCATCGAGGAGGTGAGCAACGCGCTCGGCGGATTCTCGATCGTTCGGGCGGAAAGCCACGAGGCGGCGGCGAAGCTTTTCGAGGACCACCCGCATTACACCATTTTCCCGGGCGACGCGGTCGAGGTCATGCCGATCCTGTCGATCCCCGACATGTGAGCCCACCGGACCCGAAGGAGACGCCCTATGCCCAGTACGATCCGTCTGCACCGTGTGCTCGCGGCCTCGCCCGAGAAGGTCTACCGCGCCTTCCTCGAACCCGATGCGCTCGCGAAATGGCTCCCGCCCGACGGCTTCGCCTGCACCGTGCACGAGTTCGAGCCGAATGCCGGCGGTCGCTTCCGCATGAGCTTTCGCAACTTCACGACCGGGGACAGCCATGCCTTCGGGGGAAGTTTCGTCGAGCTCACGCCGGGCGAGCGGGTGCGATACACCGACGCCTTCGACGACCCGAACCTGCCGGGGGAGATGCAGGTGACTGTCACGATTGTGCCGGTTTCGGTGGGAGCGGATGTGCAGATCGTTCAGGAGGGCGTGCCGGACCTGATCCCGGCAGAGGCGTGCTATCTGGGTTGGCAGCAGTCGCTCGACAATCTCAAGCGGCTGATCGAGCCGGAGATCCCCGGCTGAGGGGCCGGGACGCGGGGGAGGACAGATGCCGACATTCGTGACGATCGGATACGGGGATCGCGCCGGCTACGACCGGACGGCGCCTGCGCTGCGGGACGCCGCCCACGCGGCCGACGCGGCGCTTCGCCAGGCGGGCGCAGTGATGGGCGTGGCCGGGGGGCCGGTGCAGGTCCGCAACCCCGGGGCGGCGGGCGTGGCGACAGAGGATGGGCCTTTCATGGCCTCGGCGTTGCCGGTGGCGGGGTTCGCCCTCATCGAGGCGGAGAGCCTTGCGGAGGCTGTCGCTCTGGTCGCGAAAACGCCCTGCGCGGTGGCCCACGGGGTGGTCGAGGTCTGGCCGCTTCTCGAGGCGCCATAGGCCGCCCGGGGAGGTGAGTGAAGGGAGGGCAAGTGGATGCGGAAGATCCGGATCATCGAACACATGTCGCTCGACGGGGTGATCCAGGCGCCGGGTGCGCCGGACGAGGACGGCGACTACGCCCACGGCGGATGGGCGATGCCGTTTAGCGACCCCGCGGTGGGAGAGGCCATTGAGGCAGTCTACGGGCAGAGCTTCGACCTGCTCATCGGGCGGCGGACCTACGACATCTTTGGCAGCTACTGGCCGAAGCGGCGCGGGCCGTTGGCCGACAGTTTGAACGGCGCGACAAAGTTCGTCGCGACGCACGGGGCGCGGAGCCTCGACTGGGGGCCCGCGGAAGCGCTCGGCGCGGATATCGTCGCGGGCATCCGCCGCGTGAAGGCGACGGAGGGGCCGGACCTGGTCACCTGGGGAAGCTCGACGCTGACGCCGGTGTTGGTGGAGCAGGACCTCGCCGACGAGATCGTGCTGCTGGTGGCGCCGGTTCTGCTCGGCGCGGGCAAGCGCTTTTTCCGGGAGGGTTTCGGGGCGCGCGAACTGAGGCTCGTCGGGATCGAGCGCGCGGGCTCGGGGGTGATCATCAGCCGGTATCAGCCGGCGGGGCCGCTTCGGACGGGCTCCTACGACCGGCCAGTGGACTGAACCGACGCGCCGGACCGGCCCGGCATGCGGGCGGGCGATGTTCCAAGCAAGGACAAGGAGGACGACCATGACCGAACTCGTAACCTGCCTGTGGTATGACCACGGCGAAGCCGGCAAGGCGGCAGAGTTCTATGCCGCCACCTTCCCCGACAGCCACGTCGGCCGCACGAACCCCGCCCCGACCGACTTCCCCGGCGGCCGGGAGGGCGCCGAGCTGACCGTGGAATTCACCGTGCTCGGGCGGCCCTTCCTGGGCCTGAACGGCGGACCGACGTTCACACCGAACGAATCCGTGAGCTTCATGGTGATGACCGAGAGCCAGGAGGAGACCGACCGCTACTGGGACGCCATCGTCGGTGGCGGCGGCACCGAGAGCGCCTGCGGCTGGTGCAAGGATCGGTGGGGGCATTCCTGGCAGATTACGCCGCGGCGGCTGATGGAGCTCACGACGGACCCTGACCGCGCCAAGGCGAAGCGCGCGATGGAGGCGATGATGACCATGCAGAAGATCGACATTGCCGCGCTGGACCGCGCGGCGGCGGAAAGCTGAGGGAGGACCCCGCATGACCTACGTAGACGGTTTCGTGATCGCCGTTCCGACGGCAAACAGGGAGGCGTTCATCGACCACGCCCGGCGGGCTGACGGGGTGTTCCTCGACCTCGGGGCGCTCCGGGTGGTCGAATGCTGGGGAGACTCCGTGCCGGAGGGGACCCTGACCGACTTCCGCCGGGCCGTGCAGGCGGAGGACGGCGAGACGGTCGCCTTCTCTTGGGTCGAGTGGCCGGACAAGGCGACGCGTGACGCGGCCTACGCGACGATGACCGACTGGATGAACACCCCCGAGTCGGCCGACCCGCGCATGGACCCGGCGAAGAACCCGATGCCGTTCGATGGCAAACGCCTGATCTACGGCGGCTTCGTCCCGGTGGTGGACGTCGCGCCGGATGCGCATGGCGAGGACGCGTAGCCATGGCCGGGACATCCCGCACCCGCGTCCAGCATTTTGCCGTTTCGCTGGACGGCTTCGGCACGGGCGTCGGCCTCAGCCGCGAGGCGCCGTTCGGCCACGCCGGGCACAAGCTGCACGAGTGGATGTTCGCGACCCGATGGGGCCGCCAGATGTTCGGCCAGGAGGGCGGCACACGGGGGATCGATGACGCCCTTGTGCGGCAGTTCTCGCACGGCATCGGTGCCGAGATCATGGGGGCCGGCAAGTTCGGCCCGCCCGGCTGGCACGAGGATCCGGACTGGACCGGCTGGTGGGGTGCGAACCCGCCGTTCCACACGCCGGTCTTCGTTCTCACCCACCACCCGCGCCCGCCCCTTGAGATGGAGGGCGGCACCACGTTCCACTTCCTGGACGCAGCGCCTGCCGAGGCCCTCGCGGCGGCCCGCGACGCGGCAGGCGGCATGGATGTGCGGATTGGCGGGGGGCCGAGCATGGTCCGGGACTTCGTCGCCGCCGGGTTGGTCGATCACATGCACATCGTGGTGGTCCCGGTCCTTCTCGGCCGGGGCGTCCGCCTTTGGGATGGGATGGAGTCGCTCGAGGATCGCTATGATATCGAGATGGTCGCGTCACTGAGCGGGGTGATGCACGTCATGCTGGCCCGCACGGGCGGCTGAGGCCGGAACGGGTGAGGCTTCGCAGCACCCGTCGCGTGACCGCTCAGACCCGAGTAGCTCTGTTGGAAGAGGCCCATGGTCCCCGCTACGAACGGCATTTCGATCGACTGAGATCCCGCCGCTGGCAAGGAATATGCCGCCACGCTTGTTCGATGCGCCCGAGCCAGATCCGTGGCTTTGAGTCCGCTGCGCAACCACGGCTTGTTCTCACACACAGTCAACACCTTGAATTGAGGGTCGGTCTGGCGCCTGCCGGAGCCTTCGAAACGGACTCGGCGCAGGACGGGAACGACAAAGCCCGCGCGACTGATGTCTCTGAGACGCTCGCCGACCTGAAGCCCGTCCCGCGCTTACCCAGCTTCGCGTTCCGTGACTACTCAGATGAGGCGTGGATATGGGCGAGCCGTCTGCCCGCTGAAAAGTGGCCCGTCCTGAAGAAGGCTTCGTGCCAGTTGCTCGTCGCGCGCGACGCGCCCGCATCCCGGTACGGGTGCCATGGCTACCGCCGTATCGCTTCTCTGCTTAAGGAGGCCGTGTGGACGGCCGAAGTGAAGCGCGTGGAGTGGATCTGGCGGTCGGAGGGGCTGACGGTCACTCCGGCACCGACAAGGTGTGAAAGCCATTTGCCCATCAAACAGGAAAATGCCGTAACCAGTTGGATATAAACCATTTCTTGGAATGTGGAACGTCGAGCATCTTTGACTCAATGGGGCTGGTTTTCTGCATCTTGCCAAGGGGCAGCGTCACGCAATATTGGCCCAAACGTCAAGCATTTCTGACCCAAACCGGACCTTGGGCGCGGCGTGGGGCAAGGGCCGGTAAGCGGACAAAGCGAGCATTCACTATTGCTGAGCCAATGACCGCTTTGGAAAACGCTCGCCTCCGGAAAGCGTTCAAGAACCGTGATTAACTCCGCTCAATGGCAATGACTGTGTCAATCACCACAGCGCTCTGCCCCTTCGGGCCTATCGCAGCTCGCTCGATGGGTCCGACAAAGACGTTCCGCCAATCGTCTGTGTTCAGAGCCAGGTCCACCAGCTCGTCTTGTGCAGTTGGATAGACCGTATCTGGATCAGCCCATGACCAAGGGGCGCGTGAACCATGTGCAACGATCAAAAGAAGCCCGCCCTGAGCGACGGATTGCGCGGCACGGCGCAGAGCTTGAACCCGCCCAAAATCGACCGGTGAATGGAAAAACATCGCTGTCACCAAGTCGAATTTTCCAGTTGGAAAGGTCATACCCAGGTCATGCCGTTCAAATGTCGTTCGATCTGAGACGTTCGCTTCCTGCGCGGATGCACGGGCCGCACTCAACGCGGCCTCGGCAACATCAACCCCTGTGACCGTCCATCCTTGCTTTGCCAGCCAGATTGCGTCGTCGCCACGGGCGCACCCCAGTTCAAGCGCGATTCCGATTGGTCGCGCCTCGACAAACTGCTTCAAAACGGCGGAGACACGGCCGCCAGACGGACGAGTCATTTTGGCGTAATGTGGTTCCCAAAAATCTTGCGAGGAGTTTGATGAGTTATCGGTCATTGTGGGGGCTTTCTGTGGCGATAGGCTGACACTCCAAGGCCGAGGGCCAAGGCCGCAAAGACGGCCATCGAATAGAGCGTGGCTTGTGATGCGGCATGGACAAAACGGGACGCGGCCTCTGCTCCCACTTCCATGTCGTCCTCGCCGAGACGGGAGAAGAATATCTGACCTGCGATTGCGATCCCGAGGGCTGCGCCGACTTGTTGGAACGCTTGCATGGCACCAGAACCGGCCCCTGCATCTTGCGCTTCAACGCTCGACATTGTGACCTGAAACAGCGACATGACCGCCGTTCCCATGCCAAAGCCGCAGATGATCAACGGCACCGTGAACAGATACGGGTTCAGGTCAGTCCCAACGCCGTTGATCACGACCCGAAGTCCAATCATGCCGATCGTCAGAAGTGCAGCACCGCACGCAATTCTGAGTGTCAGATACGCGTTTCCAAAGCGTGATGTGAGTGTGGACGCCAGCATGACGCCGACAGGGAAGGGCGTGGTCACAAGGCCGCTTTGCAGGGCTGACAGGCCAAACCCGGATTGCAGGAAGATGGCGAGGACAAGGAACAGACCGGGGATGCCGGAGAAGAACAAGATCACCAGCCCAAGGCGGATCAGGTAGGGCCGGTTTTGTAAAAGTCCCTCGGGCATCAGCGCGGACAAGCTGCGTTTGCTCAGGCGGCGTTCCCAAAGCACAAAGCCGGCCATCATTGGCCCACAGGCCAAGAGTGCCGCAAACGTCCACCACGGCCAGCCAAGGACTCGACCCTCGATCAGCGGCAGAACCAAAAGAACGATTGCCCCGGCAAACAATCCCGTCCCGATCCAGTCAGGGCGCAACGTGGTGTCAGTCTCCAGATCAGGGACAAAGCGCAGTGCGCCGATCAAGGCGACCGCACCAAGCGGAACATTGATCAGGAAGGCCAGCCGCCAGCCCAGCCCCGCTAAATCAGTGGTAATCAACGCGCCGCCAATGATCGGCCCTGCGACGACGCCAAGGCTGGAGACTGTACCAAACAGACCAAAGACCCGGGCCTTTTCATCCGGTGGAAAGATCACATGCACAATCGCAAGAACCTGCGGCACCATCATTGCGGCGAAACTCCCCTGCGCCGTGCGGGCCGCAATCAAGGTCAGTATATCAGGTGCGACCCCGCAAAGAACGGATGCGGCAGTGAACCCAAGCAGGCCCCACAGGAACATGCGACGGCGTCCGAACACATCACCGAAGCGACCAAAGGGCAGCAGGCCCACGGCAAGGGCAAGAACGTAGACTGCCGCCACCCATTCAAGCTGGGTCGCTGTCGCACCCGTGTCCGCTTGTATGCGCGGTAGGGCGACATTCACGATGCTGACGTCAATCAGGTTCATGAAGCTGGCAAGGAACAGAACGGCCAAGGCCATCCACCTGTCGGAGCGCGGCTCGTGCTGAGACACATCGGCCATGGTACTTTTGAAAATATTCATGTAACATCAAATGTACCATAATACACCAAGAGTCAATCTCTTGTGTTTTCAAATGTTACATATGAGCGATGGAGACCCAAAATGCGTCAGGATAAAAGACTTTCCCGCGTTCTTCATGCCCTTCTCCATCTTGACGGCATGGACGAGCCAGCAACATCAGAATTGATCGCGCAGATGTTGCAGACCAATTCCGCCGTGGTGCGCCGCACGATGGCAGGGCTGCGCGACGCGGGAATTGTCACGTCCACGAAGGGGCATGGCGGCGGCTGGATTTTGATGAAGCCGTTGAACGAAGTCACCCTGCTTTCCATTTACAAGGCCCTAGGATCACCGACCTTGTTTGCGCTTGGCAATGATGAGGATGAGCCAACCTGTCTGCTTGCCCGCGAAGCGAACGCCGCCACGACCGAAGCGTTGAACGCAGCGCGGATTCAATTTGAGCGATCACTTGGTGCAGTGACGGTCGCCCAGCTAACAGCAGGCTGGCGACAAGAAATGGCGAACTGCAACGTAGCTTCATAGGTTTTGAGCAAGAGAGTCGCAACGATATCATAAGGCAAGTGATCAAAAGCAAATCACGTAAGTGGACATTCATGCACCGCGCAGCATCGTGCACTTTGGGCTCGAACCTGCCGTTAGCCGCAGCATCCACGAACGACCGCTTGCGCGGAACTCGCAATATGTGCGGGCAGTCTTATTAAGATCTGGCGGTCAATCGTCCTCATATGCAGTGGCGATCACATGAGAATACGCAGCCTTAATTGCTATGGTCGTTCTCGCCCCATAGGTCATCCATGAAGGCCTTCACGTCAGACACAGACAACGTTGCGGTGAGGCCAAGCGCTTTCACTTTATTTTGCAGCACCTCGACACGTTCGGAAAGTGTCTCAGGTTCGCGCCCTATCTGATCTCGAAGGCCTTTGCCCTGCTTTTCTGGGGTCGTCACTACTACACCTCCTGCGCCAGCGCCTGCCTATCTTATCATGAAGTGCCGGACGTGCCAAAGCTCACGAAGCCTTACTTGCTGGACGCTTGAACCATCGAATTTAGTCTCTTCGGGCAGTTTTCCGCAAGGGCGGGAGCCCCCTAGATAGGTGAGGTCTTCGCGTTTCCCGTCTTTGCTATTCTCAACCGCTCCGTCACAAGCGGCGCGCTAGAGATACCGGTGCCCATATGCTTGCCCACTCGGTGCCGCATCTGACAGGCTAGAGTACTGGAAATCTTGCGGAAACTTACTCAATCAGGCAGGACAGGCGATCATAGGTGTCTTTCAGGATGATCACAAAGGCACGGCCGTTCCCAGCTCTGACGTAGACAGGACCCTGAGCGACCAATTCCAATACCGCATCCGCGTTTTCACGTAAGAATTCGACGGACACTTCCATTTCTCGGTCTCGGCTCGAGGTGTCGAAATACTCTTCGATAAGCAGTGCGGCCTGCTCCTCTGGCGTAACACCATTCTTTTTCCCGAGGTCGCAGAGCGCGGAGAATTCAGTGTCAGACAGCTCAATGGTGTGATTTTCAGCCATGATTGCATCCCCCTTCCAGGACATCGATTGGATAAACCCTTACTGGTCCAGCATTGCAAGTTATGGGCGCAACGCCGTCACGGTCGAGCTTTCGGGCAAGGTGGATAGGTCTAATGCCTTGCTTTTTCGCCAGCTGCCCGAGGGTGACATATTGCTGCTCGAACGCAGAGATGCTTTGTTTAGTAATGTATCGCTTGCAGTGATTGGTATCAGGGTTCCTGCGCGAAATTTCTTCTAGGTATCCCGCATCTCTTAGGCGCCTGACCCCGGCGACGTTGACGATGAGATATCTGGCCGCTTCTTCCGCAGTGAGATCACCGATGAGTTTGGCCAGCGCCTTATGGGACAGTAGTCCCCAATCAACTTCAATCGCCTGTAGCCCAACTCCATCGCCCCGACAGAGTTTGCCTTCAAGTTTGCCCCGCACCCAAAGGTCAATGATTTTGACCTGCTCCCCTGAAAAGTCTGCAATTTCGAGTTAGTCTGTTCCTTACAAAGGAGACAGACGATGGGCGTTGTTGCAGAACTCAGCCGGTGAAGGATTCACATCGGGAATTCATGCGGTTAGACGAGGTACATGAGCAAGCCCAAGCCCGCCCGCTACCGCACAACGAACTGGTCCACCTACAACGATGCGCTCAGGAAGCGCGGGTCGCTGCTGATCTGGCTGGACAAGGAGATGGTCTGGCACGCGCCGCATGAGGGACGCCCAGGGCGCCCGCCGGTCTTTTCGAATGCCGCGATCCAGTTCTGCCTATCGATCAAGGTTCTGTTCAAGCTGCCGCTCAGGCAGACAGCCGGGATGGTCGCGAGCCTCCTGCGCCTGGCAGGGCTGGACTGGCCCGTTCCGGAC
>NZ_FOLG01000051.1 GCF_900112335.1 Tropicimonas isoalkanivorans | reverse complement strand
CGCGTTCCGATCATCGGCATCGTCAAGCGGGATCTTTCGGACAGCCCGGTCCGCATCACTGTGACAGTCGAGGATGCGCGGGCTCTCATCGCAGCGGGCGCCGACATCGTTGCCTACGACGCGACGGCGCGCCCGCGCACGGATCGGCGCGAGGACATCGTTGCGGCGATCCTTGATGGCGGCGCCATCGCGATGGCCGATTGCTCCACTTTCGAGGATGCGCAGGCTGCTATTGCGGAGGGGGCTGGTATCATTGGCACAACGCTCTCCGGCTACACGGAAGAAACCGCGACAGGAGACGACAGACCTGATTTCGACCTGATCCGCAGGTTCCGCGATCTGGACAGCTTTGTCATGGCAGAAGGTCGTTTCAACACGCCGGAGCTCGCCGCGGGCGCGATCGCTTCGGGCGCCGACGCCGTAACCGTCGGCAGCGCCCTGACGCGCCTCGAAATTGTCACCGGCTGGTTCACGGAGGCAGTACGGGGGCATGATGATTGAAGGTTTTGCGGTCGATCTCGGCGGCACGAAGACGGCCGCTGCACGGATCGTAGCCGGTCGGATCGAAAACCGGCTCCAGGTACCAACGGACGGCAAGGCCGGCTTCGTATCGCAACTCGATGGGATGGCGGACCTGCTGGACCGGCTGGGGTTCCACACTGGCAAGAGGCTCGGCGTGGCCGTCGCCGGACGAGTCGACCGCGCCGGACGATGGCAGGCGGTCAATTCGGACACCTTGTCTGGAATTGGCGGGGAACCTCTGCTCGAGCGGATTCGCGAGCGTTTCGGAGAGAATGTGGGCGTCAGAAATGACGCTGCAGCAGCGACGCTTGCTGAAGCCAAACTGGGTGCAGGCATCGGGGCCGTTCACTTCGCCTACCTGACAGTCTCGACCGGCGTCGGCGGTGGCGTGGTGCTGGACGGCCATCTGCTGAAAAGCGGGAACGGGCTTGCCGGTCATGTCGGCTTCATGTCCAGCCCGTATGGCGACGCGCTCTGCGGGTCCGGGCGCCGTGGCACGGTGGAATCGACAGCATCCGGGCGAGCGATCGCCTTGGCTGCGGGAACGCGGAACGCGAAGGAAGCCTTCAAAACAGGCACAGTCGCTTCGGCATCTGCCATCGACCGGTCCGCCGCCTCCATCGCACGGCTTTGTGCGGATCTTACGGCCATCTTCGGACTTGACCGCATCGCCGTCGGAGGGAGCGTCGGTTTGGCCGACGGCT
>NZ_FOLG01000022.1 GCF_900112335.1 Tropicimonas isoalkanivorans | reverse complement strand
CAACGCGATCGGCACTGCCGAGGTCGTCCGCGTGGCCTGAGCCTGAACGGGAAAGGGGCACTCACGCCTCGGGCCGCCTTTCTACAACAACGCCGTATCGACGGCTCTTGACGAAGCAAGCGTTTTCTCCTGCTTGGACATCGCCCGTTCGGCGTAGATAGCGAGCGCCAGGGGGCCGTCCGATCAATGTTGAGCCGCTTGCATCCGCCGGATTTCGCCTTGAATCCCGGCCTTCCCGGCGCTATGGCCCTGCAACTCCACATGGGTTGGCGTGCATCGATTCGGGTCGCACGCCGCTTTGTGTTGGCGAAAGGGCCGTTGAGCGGCCATTGAAATCAAGGCACCGGGCGCGGCCGTGCGTCGGGCGGAACGAAGGGTAATTACAGGTCATGGCGAAGCGTTGGTATTCGGTTAGCGTCCTCTCGAACTTCGAGAAGAAGATCGCCGAACAGATCCGCCACGACGTGGCCCAGGCCGGTCTCGAGGAAGAGATCGACGAGGTTCTGGTGCCCACCGAAGAGGTCATCGAGGTTCGTCGTGGCAAAAAGGTGACCGCCGAGCGCCGCTTCATGCCCGGATACGTACTGGTACACATGGAGATGACCGACCGCGGCTACCACCTGATCAACTCGATCAACCGCGTGACCGGGTTCCTCGGACCGCAGGGCAAGCCGATGCCGATGCGCGACGCGGAGGTGAACCAGATCCTCAACCGCGTCGAGGAAGGCGTCGAAGCACCGCGCTCGCTCATCACCTACGAAATCGGCGAGCAAGTAAACGTGACCGACGGGCCCTTCGAGGGCTTCTCGGGCATGGTCGAGGAAGTTGACGAAGACAACCAGCGCCTGAAGGTGATGGTGTCGATCTTCGGCCGCGCGACTCCGGTCGAGCTGGAATTTACCCAGGTGACCAAGGGCTCCTGACCAGCCCGTCGGCTGATCGCCCCTCCCCGCTGTGATATGCTCACTGGCGGGAGGACCTCCAACGACTGGAACGACCGTCGTAGGCCTTGGCGCAACGGGGAGCGCATTGGCGCACACCCTGCTGGCGGCAGGTGAAACCGTCACCGTCTGAAACCGAACGCCCGAAAAAACCGCGCGCCTGGCCGAAGCGGGCGCGCAGTCTGTCGAGGATTTGGCGGCGGCTGTCGCGGCCAGCCCTGTCACGATTTTCTGTGTCACGTCACGCAAGGACACCCGCGCGCTCTGCGCCGAGCTTGGCGACGTGCTCTCCGGAGGCACGGTAGTGGACCTGAGCACGGGCAATGCCGAAGACGCTGAGGCGCTCGCCGGTGATCTGTCCCGCTGCGGCGCCCGATGGCAGATCGGCATGAGCAACGTGACCGTTACGGGGCACGGGTTGAATTGGCATTCGCCAGGGTGTAAGTGCCCGCCACTCCCGGCAGTGCGTGTCTCTCGATTCGCGCAGCTCAGTTGCCGGGACATGTGGGAGGCAAGGCGGACGCGTCCGCCGACCCAGACCACATCAACCGAAACGTCCGGAACGCGTTCCGGATGTGTTGAGAAAAGGAGAGGCCAGATGGCCAAGAAACTCGTCGGCACCCTTAAGCTTCAGGTGCCCGCCGGACAGGCGAACCCGTCCCCCCCCGTGGGCCCCGCTCTCGGTCAGCGCGGCATCAACATCATGGAATTCTGCAAGGCGTTCAACGCCAAGACGCAGGACATGGATGCGGGCGCGCCCTGCCCCACGATCATCAGCTACTATCAGGACAAGTCCTTCACCATGGACATCAAGACGCCGCCGGCGTCGTACTTCCTGAAAAAGGCCGCCAAGAAGAAATCGGGCGCCAACAACCCGGGCAAGGAGACGGTCGGTTCCGTGACCGTGGCCCAGGTGAAGGAGATCGCCGAGGCCAAGATGAAAGACCTGAACGCCAACGACGTCGAAGCCGCGATGCAGATCATCCTCGGCTCCGCACGGTCGATGGGTATCGAGGTGAAGGGGTAAGTCATGGCGAAGCTTGGAAAACGCACCCGCGCCGCCCGTGAAGCCTTCGACGGCAAGGAGAACCTGACCGTCGAAGAGGCCGTGAGCCTCGTGAAGGGCAACGCCAACGCGAAGTTCGACGAGACGATCGAGCTCGCGATGAACCTCGGCGTGGACACCCGTCACGCGGACCAGATGGTCCGTGGCACCGTCACCCTGCCCAACGGCACCGGCAAGACCGTCCGTGTGGCCGTCTTCGCCCGTGGCGACAAGGCCGAAGAAGCCAAGGCCGCCGGCGCCGATATCGTGGGCGCGGAAGACCTGATGGAAACCATCCAGGGCGGCACCATCGAGTTCGATCGCTGCATCGCGACGCCGGACATGATGCCGATCGTCGGCCGCCTCGGGAAGATCCTCGGCCCGCGCAACCTGATGCCGAACCCGAAGGTCGGCACCGTGACCCCCGACGTGACTGCCGCCGTGCAGGCCGCGAAGGGCGGTGAGGTTCAGTTCCGCGCCGAAAAGGGCGGCGTCGTGCACGCCGGCGTCGGCAAGGCGAGCTTTGACGAGGCCAAACTGGTAGAAAACGTTCGCGCCTTCTGTGACGCGGTGGCTCGGGCCAAGCCCTCGGGCGCCAAGGGCACCTACATGCAGAAGGTGTCCCTGAGCTCCACCATGGGGCCGGGCGTCACCGTCGACGTGGCCAACGTCACCGCGCAGTGAAGCATCTTCAATGCACCGATCCAGAAAGGGCGCCTCTCGGCGCCCTTTTGTTTTTGGCGACCGGAATGATGCGGAGCTATCCGGCTCCGCGAGGGCTCGTGCCGATCAGGCCAGGTAGTCGAAGACGAAATCGTCTACGACCGGGGTTCCGGTGAAGTCCATATCGTCCAATTCGGCATAGATCCCCTTCTGCCCCTCGACGCGGATCTCGATCGACTCGAACTCCGCGATGACCATGCCGATCGTGTCGAGCTGGGTAAAACTCAGGCCGTCGTACTCGGATCGTATCTCCTCCTCGAGCGCGGATGCCGTGGCCTCGTCGATGACCGTCAGACGCAGGGTGTCATCTCCGCGCACCGTGGGACTGCCAGTCTCCAGTGTGGCTGTCCCGGTCACACGCACCTCGAGGCTGCCCGTGTTGTCGTTGAAGAAGTCGTCATTCAGGCCGAGCTGCAACTCTTCTGCGCCCTCCGGTACGGTGACGGTGGCTTCGTTGCCAACCTCGAACGGCGTCCCAACGATCACACCGTCGCCATCCGTGAACGTGCCCATGAGCGCGTTCAGGAAGGTATCCCAGTCTTCAGGGGTATAGAGGCTGGGGAAAAATCGTCCGCTACTGCCCGGGTCGCCATTCTTCTGATAGCCCGAATCGACGTAGCCGTCGCCGTCCACTTCGCCAACTCCGCCGAAGGCGTTGGTCAGCCCCGAAAGCACCTCGATTGTCATCGTGGTTCCAGCCACGAAAGTCAGCCCATCGGATGCATTGAAAACGACCGGCGCCGTTCCGTCATCGGCCCCGAAGGCGAAATCGGGATTGAGTGTCCGTTCCCAGGGCTCCGTGGTCGCGGCGACATCACGGATGCTGCCCCCGTAGCCGGTCAGCGCAACAGCCTTGCCACCGATGGCAAAATCCCACAGGCCGTCGCCCCCGTCACCCGACTGGGACCAGATCACTGTGTCGTCCCCGGCGCCACCCACAGCGATGTCGCTGCCCGCCCCGGCAAAGCGAATAACGTCCGCGCCGCCATCCCCGAACAAAAGATCGTCGCCCGTGCCGCCGCGCAGCGTGTCATTGCCGTTGCCGCCGACGAGCATATCGTCGCCATCGTTCCCGACCAGTTTGTCTTTACCGTCTTCGCCGACCAGCAGATCGTTGCCCCCGCCACCGATCAGCGTGTCATGTCCCAGGCCCCCATAGACGGTATCGTCTCCAACGCCGCCCCTGAGTTCGTCGTCGGCCCCTTCGCCGAAGATGAGATCATCGCCACCGTCACCCCGGACCATATCGTATCCACCTCTGGCCCAGATAATGTCGTCGCCACCAAAGCCGCGTATGTAATCCGCAGTGGCTGTGCCTTGGAGCCAATCGGGGCCCCACGTTCCATAGATGTAATTCATGGCCGCCTCCCGTGATGTTCTGGGGCAGGCGTCACTCCACCTTAAGACCTTCGGGCGCTCCTACCCCGTCAAATCGCTGGCGCGAGACTAAACCTCGGCGCCTTCGCTCGCATTGACAGCCATCAACGCCAGGCATGATCGGAGGCGGCAGACGTCAGCGTCTCGGGCCAAGCTCTTGGGCGCCAAGGGCACCTCCATGCTGAAGGTGTCCCTGCGCTCCACCATGTGACCGAGCGTCACCGTCGACGTGGCCAACGTCACGGCGCAGTAGCCCGCCGCCGGAATCCCGGTACAGCAAACGCAAGAAGATCCTGCCCCAATCTGGCGGTGTCTTATTCTTTCGGAGGCTGCGTGGCGCCCCGGCGGCCCAAGGCACGGTCAGCGCTCCACGCCCAAGTCTATCAAGACTTCGACGATCTCGCGATACGTCGGCATATTCCTTGCCATCGCCCACGTCAGCGGCGTGAGGCCCGATTCATCCTCCGGCGACATGTCCACCCCGAGGTTCGCGAGATACCGTAACAAGGCATCCCCGCCGACATTGATGTAGGATTCCCAGGATGCTGCGTAGTAGAATGGCGTCCGGCCGTTCCCGCTCTCTGCCTCGATATCGGCACCGCCATCCACAAGCAGTTCGACCAACTCATGATCGCCCACAAGGCTCGCGATCATAAGCGGCGTCATGTTCTCGGCAAATTCGCGAGTGTCGACCTCCACCCCGGCGTTCAGAAGCGCCGTAACGATCGCCGGATGCCCGGCCACCGTCGCATGGTGGATGGCGGCAAGGCCGGTCTTGTCCCGGGCCGCGACATCCGCTTCGTTCTCCAGCAGAAGGCGAACCGTGTCGAAGTCGCCCAGTTCGGCAGCAAGGTGCAGGGCCGTCTTGCCATTGATTTCGCTGACAGCATTCACGTCGGCGCCAGTTTCAATCAAAAGGCGGGCGATGTCGGCATGGCCTTCCGCAACGGCGGCGTGGAGCGGCGTGCCGATAATGAAGTCGGTCTCATCCAGATCGTCGGTATTGGCTACCGCCTCCGATACTGCCGCCCGGTCGCCCATCCGAACGGCGTCGTGCAGGGGGCCGGCCGTCGCTGCGCTGCCTGCCAGCAGGATGCCGAACAGTGGGACTGTTCGCCATGAAATACGAGCGTGCGTCCTCAACATGGCCACCTCCGCGCCGATTGACCTTAGGTCAGGACCATACCACGAATCCGGGACTCCGGCGCTCTCCAATCGGAAAATGCCGGGTCCCTTTCACCTTCACGGCCGCGGCGCTTGGTGGCTTCCTGCTTATGTCCCCTCGCGGCGCTTTGCCGACCAGCCGGTGTCGGCTATGCAGGACAAAAGCAATACGAGCAGGACAACGCCCATGACGATCACCAGACGCGCCGCTTCGTTCGGCGTTCTCGCCACGCTCGCTGCCTGTGCCGGTGGCGGAACGGGCACCGCGCCGCAGGTGACCCGCGTGCGCGCCGTCCCCAACCCCGCGTTCGATGCCTGGGTGGTGAGCTTCAAATCGCGCGCCGCATCTCGCGGCATTTCTCAGGCAACGCTTGACCGGGCGTTCCGCAATGTGGGCTACCTGCCCGAAGTGATCGAAAAGGACCGCAACCAGACGGAATTCACTCGCAGCCTCGAAGATTACCTGGCGATCGCCGCCTCCGACGAGCGGGTGCGCATGGGCAAGGCCGCGATGCGGCAGTACGGCTCCACCCTCGCGGCCATCGAGGCGCAGTATGGCGTTGACCAGCAGGTGGTTGCCGCGATCTGGGGGCTGGAGAGCAAATACGGCACGCGCAGAGGCGACATCCCGGTCATTTCCTCGCTCTCGACACTCTCCTTCGACGGCCGGCGCGGTGCCTTCATGGAAAAGCAGCTCATGGCCGCGCTGCGCATCCTTCAACGCGGGGACATCACGCCGGAGCGGATGACGGGAAGTTGGGCCGGTGCGATGGGCCACACCCAGTTCATCCCGACGTCTTTCGAGGCCTTCGCGGTGGACTTCACTGGCGACGGACGGCGAGACATCTGGTCGGACAACCCGGCCGACGCGCTGGCGTCCACGGCATCCTACCTGAAACGCAACGGCTGGCGGCAGGGTCAGCCATGGGGCATGGAGGTCCGCCTGCCCGCAGGCTTCTCCACCGGCCTCACCGGGCGGGGCAACGCCCGCAGCGCGTCAAGCTGGGCGACGATGGGCGTGACGGATGTCAGTGGACGGCCGGTGCCGGACTATGGAAGCGCCGCAATCCTGATGCCACAGGGCGCAAATGGCCCGGCCTTCATCACTTACCGCAACTTCAACGTGATCCTGCGCTACAACAATGCGGAGAACTACGGGCTCGGCGTGGGGCATCTCTCGGACCGGCTCATCGGCCGCCCGCCCATCCAGGCGGGCTTTCCTCCTGACGCACGGGGGATGAGTATCGACGACCGGAAGGAGTTGCAGCAGAGGCTCACCGCCAAAGGCTTCGACACGCAAGGGACCGATGGCGTGATCGGTGGCAATACCGAGGCCGCCATTTCCGCTTACCAGCGGAGCCAGGGCCTGCCGGTCACCGGCCAGCCGTCGCTCGATCTGCTCCGACGGCTGCGGTAAACCGCCCACGCTCACGGCAAATTGCAGTCCGAGGGGCCCGCCGCCTCTGGACCGTTCCGGCGCACTGGGGCATGGAGGGCGCCATGCGCAATTTGCACAATATCGTGATCCTGATCCTGGTGGTCTGCGTGCTGCCGTGGGGCGCCTATGCCGGCGCCCTATCGGCGAAAGCGACGCCCAAATGGGCCGTCGCCACACAACACCCATCGGATGATATGGCCGTTATCGCCGCAGAGGCCGGGAGCACGCTCAAGGCGGAACGCCCGCCGAAGGCCTGCCGCAAGGGAATGCTCCCCGGATCACCCTGCGGCCCGGACCTCGCCATCCCCATCACGGCCGCGCGGTGCGCGCGCGCACCGGCCCTGCGCCTACTCCGGCCTGATCCGGGGTGCCGCCGGACAGGTATGGCCCCACCGGGTCAGCTCGATCCGCCCCGTCTTATCTGAACAAAATGCCGCCGAAAGGCCTTTACCAGATGAGACACCAGAGGAATTTCCATATGTTCACAAGACGCAGTTTCCTTGCCGTGGGCAGCGCCGCCGCTCTGTCGGCCTGTACCCAGCCCGTACCGGAGACCGTGACCCGCCAGCCCGTTCCGCTCGAGCCGATCCCCCCGCTTCCGGCCTTCTACGGCGCAAACTTCGACGAGCCCTACCCGGTTCCAGCTGTGCCCGAAGGGGTCGTGCCGGAACGCCTCTGGCGGCAACAGGTCGAAAACCCCTACCCGCAGGAGATTCCCGGCACCATCATCGTCGACCCCGACAATGGCTACCTCTACCTCGTCGAGGCGGATGGAATGGCGCTGCGCTACGGGGCCGGCACCGGGCGGCAGGCGTTCTCGTGGTCCGGCGTGGCAAAGCTGCAATTCAAGCGGAAATGGCCGCGCTGGAAGGTCCCGCAAGAGATGGCCGAGCGTCATCCGGAACTAGAGCCCTACACCGTCGCCAACGGCGGAATGGACCCGGGGCCGGGCAACCCGCTGGGCGCGCGTGCGCTCTATCTTTACCAGAATGGCGAAGACACGCTGTACCGCATCCACGGCGGCTGCGAGGCGCAGCACCTCGGCAAAGCCGTTTCCTCCGGCTGTGTCCGTCTGTTGGATCAAGACGCCATAGACCTGTACGAGCGCGCCCAGGACGGCGCGAAAGTCTGGGTGCTTCCATCTCTCGCTCCACCGGAAATCGGCCCGCTCTACTGAGGGCCGACGCCCATTCTTGCCGGAGGCGGCCACGTAGGAAGATCTGCCCTTGGCAATCGGGTGGTTTACGAATAACACACTCTCTCGCGAACCAGCGTGCGATTCGTCGCACGCTGCTTTGCGTTTCGTCCAAGACGGTGGGTGGCGACTTCGCCTTAATTTCCTGCCTGAGACGGGATACGACAAGATTGGCCGAGGGTTCCCTCGGGCGGTTTGGCGCAGCCCCGTACAACGGACCTGAACGCCGGAGCAATCCGGCAAACATGAGCCGGGGGGTGCACACCTCCCATACTTGGAGTGAAACTGTGGATAGAGCCCAGAAAGAGAAATTGGTCGACGAACTCGGCCAGATCTTCGAAAGCTCTGGCGTCGTGGTGGTTGCCCGCTACGAGGGTCTCACGGTTGCAGAGATGCAGGATCTTCGCGCCCGCGCCCGCGGTGCCGAAGCGTCCGTTCGCGTTGCCAAGAACAGGCTCGCCAAAATCGCCCTCGACGGAAAGCCCTGCGAAAGCATCGGCGAGTATCTGACGGGCATGACCGTTCTCACCTTTTCCGAGGACCCCGTGGCAGCAGCCAAGGTGGCCGAGGACTTCGCCAAGGACAACAAGAAGTTCGAGATCCTTGGCGGGGCGATGGGCGAGAACCCCCTGGACCGTGCTGGTGTCACGGCCGTGTCGAAAATGCCGTCCCGCGAGGAGCTTATCGCTTCCATCGCCGGCTGCATCGGCGCGCCCGCATCCAACATCGCCGGGGCTATTGGCGCACCTGCTTCGAACATCGCGAGCATTCTCAGCACCATCGAGGAGCGCGGCGAGGCCGCCTGATCGCGAGACCGACCCGGGGTTGCAATTCCGGCGTTGGAACACATCTAGGAAAACGGAAACCATAAAATGGCTGATCTGAAGAAACTTGCTGAAGAGATCGTGGGCCTGACCCTTCTCGAAGCCCAGGAACTGAAAACCATCCTCAAAGACGAGTACGGCATCGAGCCCGCCGCCGGCGGCGCGGTGATGATGGCCGGCCCCGCCGAAGGTGGCGCTGCTGCCGCCGAGGAAGAAAAGACCGAATTCGACGTGATCCTGAAAGCCGCTGGCGACAAGAAGATCAACGTCATCAAAGAAGTCCGCGCCATCACCGGCCTGGGCCTCAAGGAAGCCAAGGAGCTGGTCGAGGCCGGCGGCAAGGCCGTCAAGGAGCAGGTCTCCAAGGACGAAGCCGAAGAAATCAAGAAGAAGCTCGAAGAGGCTGGCGCCGAAGTCGAGCTCAAGTAATCGGGGAACACCCCTGTTTGCGAGGCTGAAGCCGGTGAAATACCGGCTTCAGCCGAACCTGTCTTGGCAAGGGCTCTTTTGCCCGAGCCCTTACCAAGGCGCGGTTCAACAGGTTCGGGAGCTGCCGGTGGGACGGCAGCGGGAATGGAACCTGGCCCCCTTCATTCGTGAGCGGCGCGCAGCCGAGCCCCGACGGCATGCGCGATCCGCAACAGACGAAAGGTTCAAAAACCCACATGGCGCAATCGTTCCTCGGCCAGAAGCGACTCCGCAAATATTACGGCAAGATCCGGGAAGTCCTGGAAATGCCGAACCTCATCGAGGTTCAGAAATCTTCCTATGACCTGTTCCTGAACTCCGGCGACGGTGCCGAGCCCCGCGAGGGCGAAGGCATCATGGGCGTGTTCCAGTCGGTCTTCCCGATCAAGGATTTCAACGAAACGGCTGTGCTCGAATTCGTCAAGTACGAGCTTGAGAAGCCGAAGTACGACGTCGACGAGTGCATGCAACGCGACATGACCTACAGCGCGCCGCTCAAGGTGACGCTGCGGCTGATCGTTTTCGACGTGGACGAGGACACCGGCGCGAAGTCCGTGAAGGACATCAAGGAGCAGGACGTCTTCATGGGCGACATGCCCCTGATGACCCCCAACGGCACCTTCATCGTCAACGGCACCGAGCGGGTCATCGTCTCACAGATGCACCGCTCTCCGGGCGTGTTCTTCGACCATGACAAGGGCAAGACCCACTCGTCGGGCAAGCTGCTCTTCGCCTGCCGGATCATCCCCTATCGCGGTTCCTGGCTGGACTTCGAATTCGACGCCAAGGACATCGTCTTCGCGCGCATCGACCGCCGCCGGAAGCTGCCGGTGACGACCCTGCTCTATTCCCTCGGGCTGGACCAGGAAGGGATCTGCGACGCCTACTACGACACGGTCAATTACCGGCTGGAGAAGAACAAGGGCTGGGTGACCAAGTTCTTCCCCGAGCGTGTGCGCGGCACGCGCCCGGCCTTTGACCTCGTGGATGCCGCCACCGGCGAAGTCATCTGCAAGGCCACCGAGAAGATGACCCCGCGCGCGGTGAAGAAGATCATCGACGAAGGCACCGTCACGGAGCTTCTCGTGCCGTTCGACCAGATCGTCGGACGCTACGTGGCCAAGGACATCATCAACGAGGAAACCGGCGCGATCTATGTCGAGGCCGGTGACGAGTTGACCTGGGAGACGGACAAGGACGGCGAAGTTACCGGCGGCACGCTCAAGGAGCTGCTGGACGCGGGCATCACGGACATCCCTGTGCTCGACATCGACAACGTCAACGTCGGTCCGTACATCCGCAACACCATGGCGATGGACAAGAACATGAACCGCGACACCGCGCTCATGGACATCTATCGCGTGATGCGTCCGGGCGAGCCGCCCACCGTGGAGGCCGCTTCGGCGCTCTTTGACACCCTGTTCTTCGACTCGGAGCGCTACGACCTCTCCGCCGTCGGCCGGGTGAAGATGAACATGCGTCTGAACCTCGACGCCGAGGACACCCAGCGGACCCTGCGCAAGGAAGACATCATCGCCTGCATCAAGGCGCTGGTGGAGCTGCGCGACGGCAAGGGCGAGGTGGACGACATCGACCACCTGGGCAACCGCCGCGTCCGTTCCGTGGGCGAGCTGATGGAGAACCAGTACCGCGTCGGCCTACTCCGCATGGAGCGCGCGATCAAGGAACGCATGTCCTCGGTCGAGATCGACACGGTGATGCCGCAGGACCTGATCAACGCCAAGCCCGCGGCCGCCGCGGTGCGCGAGTTCTTCGGTTCCTCGCAGCTTTCGCAGTTCATGGACCAGACCAACCCGCTTTCGGAAGTCACCCACAAACGCCGCCTGTCGGCGCTTGGCCCGGGCGGCCTGACCCGTGAGCGCGCCGGGTTCGAGGTGCGCGACGTGCACCCGACCCACTACGGCCGGATGTGCCCGATCGAGACGCAGGAAGGCCCGAACATCGGTCTTATCAACTCGCTGGCCACCTTCGCGCGCGTCAACAAGTACGGCTTCATCGAGACCCCCTACCGGGTGGTGAAAGACGGGCAAGTGACCGACGAGGTTCACTACATGTCCGCCACCGAGGAAATGCGTCACACCGTGGCGCAGGCCAACGCGCACCTGGACTCCGAGGGTCGGTTCGAAAACGAACTGGTGAACACCCGCCAGTCCGGTGAATACACCATGGCCCCGCGCGATACTGTCGACCTCATCGACGTGTCGCCGAAGCAGCTGGTGTCCGTTGCTGCCTCGCTGATCCCGTTCCTGGAGAACGACGACGCCAACCGCGCCCTGATGGGCTCGAACATGCAGCGTCAGGCAGTGCCGCTCCTGCAAGCCGAGGCGCCGCTCGTCGGCACCGGCATCGAAGGCGTGGTCGCCCGCGACTCCGGTGCCGCGATCATGGCCAAGCGGGCCGGCATCATCGACCAGGTCGACGCACAGCGGATCGTCGTGCGCGCCACGGAGGACCTCGAAGTGGGCGATCCGGGCGTGGACATCTACCGCCTGCGGAAGTTCCAGCGCTCCAACCAGAACACCTGCATCAACCAGCGCCCGCTGGTAAAGGTGGGTGACAAGGTGACAAAGGGCGAGGTCGTGGCCGACGGTCCGTCGACCGACCTGGGCGAACTGGCGCTCGGCAAGAACGTGATCGTCGCGTTCATGCCGTGGAACGGCTACAACTACGAGGACTCGATCCTGATCTCGGAACGCATCGCCCGCGATGACGTCTTCACGAGCGTCCATATCGAGGAATTCGAGGTTGCCGCCCGCGACACGAAGCTCGGTCCGGAAGAGATCACCCGCGACATCCCGAACGTCGGCGAGGAGGCCCTGCGCAACCTCGACGAGGCGGGCATCGTCTACATCGGCGCCGAGGTGGGGCCTGCGGACATTCTGGTGGGCAAGATCACGCCCAAGGGCGAGAGCCCGATGACACCGGAAGAGAAGCTGCTCCGCGCGATCTTCGGCGAAAAGGCCAGCGACGTGCGCGACACCTCGCTCCGCCTGCCGCCGGGGGACTTCGGCACCGTGGTCGAGGTGCGCGTCTTCAACCGCCACGGCGTGGAGAAGGACGAGCGCGCGCTGCAGATCGAGCGGGAGGAGGTCGAACGCCTCGCCCGCGACCGCGACGACGAGATGGCGATCCTGGAGCGCAACATCTATGCGCGCCTGAAGGACCTGATCCTCGGCAAGACCGCCGTGAAAGGGCCCAAGGGCTTGCCGGCGAACGCGCAGATCACCGAGGAGCTGCTTGCCCCCCTGTCCAAGGGCCAATGGTGGCAGCTTGCCCTCGCCGAGGAAGAGGATGCGCAGATCGTCGAGGCTCTGAACGAGCAGTACGAGGCGCAGAAGCGCGTGCTCGAGGCCCGTTTCGAGGACAAGGTCGAGAAGGTCCGCCGTGGCGACGACCTGCCGCCGGGCGTTATGAAGATGGTCAAGGTCTTCATCGCGGTGAAGCGCAAGCTTCAGCCGGGCGACAAGATGGCCGGCCGTCACGGCAACAAGGGCGTGATCTCGCGCGTGGTGCCGATGGAGGACATGCCGTTCCTCGCGGACGGCACGCCGGTCGACTTCGTTCTGAACCCGCTCGGCGTGCCGAGCCGGATGAACGTCGGTCAGATCCTCGAAACCCACATGGGCTGGGCCGCGCGCGGACTTGGTATCAAGGTGGACGAGGCGCTGGACGAGTACCGCCGCTCGGGCGACCTGACGCCGGTTCGCGACGCCATGAAGATCGTCTACGGCGACGACGTTTATGACGAGGGCATCGCGGAGATGGAGGAGGATCGCCTGGTCGAGGCGGCCTCGCTCGTCACCCGCGGCGTTCCGATCGCCACCCCGGTCTTCGACGGGGCGCGCGAGGAAGGCGTGAACGACGCGCTCAAGCGGGCGGGCTTCGACCTGTCCGGCCAGTCGGACCTGTTCGACGGACGGACCGGCGAGAAGTTCAGCCGCCAGGTGACGGTGGGCATGAAGTATCTGCTGAAACTGCACCACCTTGTCGACGACAAGATCCACGCACGCTCCACGGGCCCCTACTCGCTCGTCACCCAGCAGCCGCTGGGCGGCAAGGCGCAGTTTGGCGGCCAGCGTTTCGGGGAGATGGAGGTCTGGGCGCTCGAAGCCTACGGCGCCGCCTACACCCTGCAAGAGATGCTGACGGTGAAGTCGGACGACGTCGCGGGGCGGACCAAGGTCTACGAGTCGATCGTCAAGGGCGAGGACAACTTCGAAGCCGGCGTACCGGAATCGTTCAACGTGCTCGTCAAGGAAGTGCGCGGCCTCGGCCTCAACATGGAACTCCTGGATGCGGAGGGAGAGGAATGATCGATAAGTCATTCCTCGTTGCGGGGGGATGCGCGCGAAGCGGAACCACAGCTCTGGCCAAGGCGTTGAACGCCCATCCGGATATCTTTCTCGGGAGTGAACGCTACCTGCAGAAGTTCCGGAAAGGGACGATTGAGGTCGAGGATTTTGAGAAGGAAAAGTTCCTTTCCGATCTTTCGGAGCGGGACGCGGGTGATGCTGCGCCGCTTCCGGAGCGGATCGGGAAGGCACGGTTCGAGAATATGTACGACGATGTCGGGGCGGCCTATGACCGCGCCCGGTTCATCGGCGACAAGGTTCCGGCGCTCGGTCTGACATACGACTACCTGTTCGACCGGTTTCCGGGGATTAGAGTGGTCTATATCGTCCGCAACCCGATCTCGGTGACCGAGAGCTACGAAGCCCGCAGGGCGGATGCGGACGATCGCTGGAATAGGTCGGCGAAGACCGCGATCCGAGAGTGGAACAACAGCGTCTCGAAGACACTTGAGTGCCTCCGCGCTGGAAGGCCGATCACGGTCGTGAGCTACGAGGAGCTATTCAGTTCGCTGGAGGCGTTCGGCAAACTGTTCGGTGCACTCGGTCTGGACATCAAGGATGCCGACCAGGCCGTGCTGACCGGGCTTGTCGAAGAGTACAACGAATCGATCGTGTCCAAGGCGCGCGAACGGGATGAAAGTCTTCGCCGCCAGATCGCCCTGCAGGCCGATATCGCCTCTTACAGGCGGATCGTGCGCAACCACTGCATCCTGTCCGGTAAACTTGCAGAAAGCAGGGTCGGGGCCAGAGGACAGCCTTCGGGCGCAAAGCCCGGAAAGGCCGGTGCGCGGCGGAAATCGAAACTCGCGAAGAAACGCCCTCAGGCGGTCGCTGCAACTTAACGTCGTAATCCCTTGGCGGGCCCGATTTCCGGGTCGCCGAATAATAGATTGCCGAACGTCTGTGCTTCGAAAGGACACATCGTGAACCAGGAACTGACCAACAATCCGTTCAACCCGCTCACCCCGCCGAAGGTCTTTGACGAGATCAAGGTGTCGCTGGCGAGCCCGGAACGGATCCTCTCGTGGTCCTATGGCGAGATCAAGAAGCCCGAGACCATCAACTACCGGACCTTCAAACCCGAGCGCGACGGCCTGTTCTGCGCCCGGATCTTCGGCCCGATCAAGGACTACGAGTGCCTGTGCGGCAAGTACAAGCGCATGAAGTATCGCGGCGTCGTCTGCGAAAAATGCGGCGTGGAAGTCACGCTGCAAAAGGTGCGCCGTGAGCGGATGGGCCACATCGAACTGGCCGCGCCCGTCGCGCACATCTGGTTCCTGAAGTCCCTGCCCTCCCGCATCGGCCTGATGCTGGACATGACCCTGCGCGACCTCGAACGTATTCTCTACTTCGAGAACTACGTCGTCATCGAGCCGGGCCTGACGGACCTCACCTACGGTCAGCTGATGACCGAGGAAGAGTTCATGGACGCCCAGGACATGTACGGCACCGACGCCTTCACGGCGAACATTGGCGCCGAGGCGATCCGCGAGATGCTGGCCCAAATCGACCTGGAATCGACCGCCGAACAACTCCGCGAGGAGCTCAAGGAGGCGACCGGCGAGCTGAAGCCCAAGAAGATCATCAAGCGGCTGAAGATCGTCGAAAACTTCATCGAATCCGGCAACCGTCCGGAATGGATGATCCTGACAGTCGTGCCGGTCATCCCGCCAGAGTTGCGCCCGCTGGTGCCGCTCGACGGCGGCCGCTTCGCCACGTCGGACCTCAACGACCTCTACCGCCGCGTCATCAACCGAAACAACCGCCTCAAGCGGCTGATCGAGTTGCGCGCGCCGGACATCATCATCCGCAACGAGAAGCGGATGCTGCAGGAGTCGGTTGACGCGCTGTTCGACAACGGCCGCCGTGGCCGGGTCATCACCGGCGCCAACAAGCGCCCGCTGAAATCGCTCTCCGACATGCTGAAGGGCAAGCAGGGCCGGTTCCGTCAGAACCTGCTCGGCAAACGGGTGGACTTCTCCGGCCGATCCGTCATCGTGACGGGTCCGGAGCTCAAGCTGCACCAGTGCGGCCTGCCGAAGAAGATGGCTCTCGAGCTCTTCAAGCCCTTCATCTACTCGCGGCTGGAGGCCAAGGGCCTGTCCAGCACGGTGAAGCAGGCCAAGAAGCTGGTCGAGAAAGAGCGCCCCGAAGTCTGGGACATCCTCGACGAGGTCATCCGGGAGCACCCGGTTCTGCTGAACCGCGCCCCCACCCTGCACCGCCTCGGCATCCAGGCCTTCGAGCCGGTCCTGATCGAGGGCAAGGCGATCCAGCTCCACCCGCTGGTCTGCTCGGCCTTCAACGCCGACTTCGACGGCGACCAGATGGCCGTCCATGTGCCGCTTTCGCTGGAAGCCCAGCTTGAAGCGCGCGTGCTGATGATGTCGACCAACAACGTCCTGTCGCCCGCCAACGGCGCCCCGATCATCGTTCCCTCGCAAGACATGGTGCTCGGCCTCTACTACGTGACCCTCGAACGCGAGGGCATGAAGGGCGAGGGCATGATCTTTGGCGGCATCGAGGAAGTCGAGCACGCGCTCAATGCCGGCGAAGTGCACATGCACGCCCGCATTACTTGCCGCGTGCCGCAGATCGACGAGCACGGGCAAGAGGTGCTGAAGCGGTACGAGACCACCCCCGGCCGCGTCCGCCTGGGCGCCCTGTTGCCGAAGAACGCGAAGGCGCCGTTCGACCTCGTCAACAAGTTGCTCAAGAAGGGCGAGGTTCAGAAGGTCATCGACACCGTCTACCGCTACTGCGGTCAGAAGGAGTCCGTCATCTTCTGCGACCAGATCATGTCCATGGGCTTCAAGGAGGCCTTCAAGGGCGGCATCTCCTTCGGCAAGGACGACATGGTCATCCCCGACAACAAGTGGGAGATCGTCGACAGCGTGAAGGAGCAGGTCAAGGACTTCGAACAGCAGTACATGGACGGCCTGATCACCCAGGGTGAGAAGTACAACAAGGTTGTCGATGCCTGGTCGAAGTGCAACGACCGCGTCACCGAGGCGATGATGTCCACCATCTCCGCCAAGCGGAAGGACGAGAACGGCGCCGAGATGGAACCGAACTCGGTCTACATGATGGCGGACTCCAAGGCACGGGGCTCGGTCACGCAGATGAAGCAGCTCGGCGCCATGCGCGGCCTGATGGCCAAGCCGTCGGGCGAGATCATCGAGACGCCGATCATCTCGAACTTCAAGGAAGGTCTGACCGTGCTGGAGTACTTCAACTCCACCCACGGCGCCCGGAAGGGTCTGTCGGACACCGCCTTGAAGACGGCGAACTCGGGCTACCTCACCCGCCGCCTCGTGGACGTGGCACAGGACTGCATTGTGCGGTCGCACGACTGCGGCACCGATCAGGCGATCACTGCCGAACCCGCCGTCAACGACGGGGAAGTCGTGGCCTCGCTCGGGGAGCGTGTCCTTGGCCGTGTCGCAGCCGAAGACATCCTGCGCCCGGGCACGGACGAGGTGATCGTTGCCCGCAACGAGCTGATCGATGAACGCAAGGCCGACGAGATCGAGCACTCCGGTCTCGCCTCGGTGCGCATGCGCTCGCCGCTGACCTGCGAAGCGGAGGAAGGTGTCTGCGCCATGTGTTACGGGCGCGACCTTGCCCGCGGCACGATGGTCAACATCGGCGAGGCGGTGGGCATCATCGCCGCGCAGTCGATTGGCGAGCCGGGCACACAGCTGACGATGCGGACCTTCCACATCGGCGGCGTTGCTCAGGGTGGTCAGCAGTCCTTCCAGGAGGCCAACCAGGAGGGCATCATTGCCTTCCACAACCCGAACCTTCTGGAGAACGAGGCCGGCGATCAGATCGTCATGGGCCGCAACATGCAGATCGCAATCAAAGACGAGCATGGGGCGGAGCGCGGCAGCTTCAAGATCGGCTACGGTACCAAGGTCTTCGTCAAGGACGGTCAGACGGTCGCCCGTGGCGACAAGCTGTTCGAGTGGGACCCGTACACCCTGCCGATCATCGCGGAGAAAGCCGGTACGGCCAAGTTCGTGGACCTCATCAGCGGTATCTCCGTGCGCGAGGATACCGACGATGCGACGGGCATGACCCAGAAGATCGTGTCGGACTGGCGCTCGGCACCCCGGGGCAACGAGCTCAAGCCGGAGATCCTGATCGTCGATCCGGAAACCGGCGAGCCTGTGCGCAACGAGGCCGGCAACCCGGTAACCTACCCGATGTCGGTGGATGCGATCCTGTCGATCGAGGAAGGCTCGCAGGTCAAAGCCGGCGACGTGGTGGCGCGTATTCCGCGCGAGGGTGCGAAGACGAAGGACATCACCGGCGGTCTGCCGCGGGTGGCCGAACTCTTCGAGGCGCGGCGGCCCAAAGACCACGCGATCATCGCGGAAGCCGACGGCTACGTGAAGTTCGGGCGCGACTACAAAAACAAGCGCAGGATCTCCATCGTGCCTGCGGACGACTCGTTGGAGCCGGTCGAGTACATGGTGCCCAAGGGCAAGCACATCCCGGTGCAGGAAGGCGACTTCGTGCAGAAGGGCGACTACATCATGGACGGCAATCCGGCGCCGCATGACATCCTGGCGATCATGGGTGTCGAGGCGCTCGCCGATTACATGATCGACGAGGTGCAGGACGTCTACCGGCTGCAGGGCGTGAAGATCAACGACAAGCACATCGAGGTGATCGTTCGGCAGATGCTGCAGAAGTGGGAGATCCTCGACTCCGGCGAGACGACGTTGCTCAAGGGCGAACACGTGGACAAGGCGGAGTTCGACGCGGCCAACGAGAAGGCGCTCAAGGACGGCCGTCGGCCGGCCGAAGGGCAGCCGATCCTGCTGGGCATCACCAAGGCGAGCCTGCAGACGCGGTCCTTCATCTCGGCGGCGTCGTTCCAGGAGACCACGCGGGTGCTCACCGAGGCCTCCGTGCAGGGCAAGCGAGACAAGCTCGTGGGCCTGAAGGAGAACGTGATCGTCGGCCGGCTGATCCCGGCGGGTACGGGCGGGGCCACGCAGCGGGTCCGTCGGATCGCTCAGGAGCGCGACCAGTCGGTGATCGAGGCGCGGCAGGCCGAGGCGGAAGCCGCGGCGGCGCTGGCGGCTCCGGTGGAGGATGTGGTCGGTGGAGACGCCGACGACAGCTTCATCATCGAGACGCCGGAGAGCCGCGACTTCTGATCGGGGCGACCTGAAAAAATCGAGAGGCCCCTGCCGGATCGGCGGGGGCCTTTTTCTTTGGGGCGGTTTCTTTGGCGCCGGGGGGCGTCCCACGTGTGAGACAGGACCTACAACAAAGAAAATCAGTGACTTAGGGAGGCGTAGTAACGATTTGGCAAGATTTTCCCGGCGCGTGGGGCCAGACCGAACCGTGGGATGAAATATCCCGGGACGAGATCTATAGCCGGCCTCGACGCCCTAATTTCGGACGTCCGGAGCAAACACGGTGCGAGGCGGCCATGCCAGCTTTGCGGTCATCTGACGGTTTAGGCCGGATGACTGCCTCTCTGCCATCGCGGCCTGAAATCGTATTTCCCCGGGCAGTTACTCCAGGTGCTTGCAGCTTGCTCCGGCTTCGCGGGATGGTTGGCCCGAAAAGCAGAACCGGTTGACGGCCGTCATGGGTGCAACGTCCCCTTCGGCGTATACTTCTCGCATCGAAACAACAGCGGCCAATGGCACTTTGGTCGTCCTGTCTGCGCGTCACAGTTCGTCTCGGGACGGCGCTTGGTGTCATCGGTCGAGAGGGGGAAATCGTCATGACACTCGCGACCAGAACCTCAGACAACGATCTGAAATCCATCATACTGGGCACTCAAGACGCCATTCGCGCCGACCCCGAGAAGGGCAAGGTGACCTTCAGATCGGCTTGTACGTCGGCGGAAGGTTTCCGCACCGAAGCAAAAATTCGCGATCACAAACTGACAGCAGACTTTTCGGAAGCGTTGGGAGGTCATAACGCCGGGCCGAGCCCGGTGGAACTTGTCCTGGCGTCCATCGGGACGTGCCAAGCAATGACGTACCGTGCCTACGCAACCGCGATGGACATTCCCCTAGAGGAGATCGAGGTCGAGGTTGAAGGGGATATAGATCTGCGCGGGTTCCTGGCGGTGGACGATAGCGTCCGGCCGGGGTTTGAGGCGCTTCGCGTAAAGGTCCGTCTGGTGTCCGACGCACCAAGGGACCAGATCGAGATGCTCCGGACGGCTTCAGACACCCACTGCCCGCTCCGCGACATCGTGGCGAATACCGTTCCGGTCGCGTTGGAGGTCCAGCAGCAAACGACGTGATCGGTGGAATGCCAGGACGTGGCGTCGCAAACTGCAGACCGCTGGGTGTGCATTGTCGCCTCGAAATTTGCCAAGAAGACGGATTGGGTTTGTCGGGACAGCCGACTGTGACCGTAAACCAAGCAACTTCGGTCTTGCGGAGAAAGACCTAGCCAAGGCGGGTAATTGGAACCACCGGTCGGGCTGAACTGTCGCCGCGGTGCAGTGTGCCGCTGAAACCAAGGCTCGGTCGTCGGTCCGGCGGTCAGCGCCCGTCCAGCATGCTGCGGATGGACGCTTCGATCTGGCCGCCGCAGTAGGCGCGGTCGTGTTGCGCGTCCCACGCGGCGCGCATGTCTGCGATGGCGGGTGTGGTGGCGATGCGGCGGGAGAGGGCGGAGATGGAGGGGGCGTGCCGGTCCAGCAGGGGCGCCAGTCCCGGAAGGGTGTCGGTCATGGTGAACCAGAGCGCGGCGGTGGCGAGGTCCGCCAGTCCGGCCTCCGGTGTGCCGAGAATGAACCCGTCGGTTTCGGTCAGCCCGTGGCGACGACCGATTTCCTCGAAGATCTGCATCCAGCGCGGCAGGCGGTCGGAAGTGAACTCCTCCCATGCGGGCCGCGTCCACATGGTGCGGCCGCAATTGCAAGTGATCTCCTCCAGCACGTCGCCCGCATTGCCGATCAGCGCGGTCGTCAGGGCATCCTGTGCCGGTGTTCCGGGATAGAGGCCGAAGGTGCGGCCGAGATGGCCGAGGATCGCGGGAAGTTGGGCGAGCCAGAGATCGCCCGGCCGGTCGTGCAGGAGCGGCGGCGCCATGAAGGGGACGGGCTGCTCCGCGACGGGGGCGCCTTTCAGCGCGACCAGATCGCCGGTGGAGGCATCCCGCCAGTCGGCACCGGCATGGGCGAGGACGTAGCGGACGAAGTGGCCCCGGAAGGGGAGTGGCCAGTAGTAGAGCGTGTAGTCCGTCGCCATGGGTGCCCTCCCCTGCCCCAGCGGTGGGTGATGTCGCCCCGCGTGGGGGCGACAGGTGCGTCAGAGGTCGGGGTAGACCGGGAAGCGGGCGCAGAGGGCCATGGCTTCGGCTTTCACCTTTTCCTCGACCTCGGCATTGCCGTCCTCGCCATTGGCGGCGAGGCCGTCGACGACCTCCACGATCATCCGGGCGATTTGCCGGAATTCCGCCTCGCCGAAGCCGCGGGTCGTCCCGGCGGGGGTGCCGAGGCGGACGCCGGAGGTGACGGTGGGCTTTTCCGGGTCGAACGGGATGCCGTTCTTGTTGCAGGTGATGTGGGCACGGCCCAGCGCCTTTTCGGTGGCGTTGCCTTTGACGCCCTTGGGACGCAGGTCCACCAGCATCACGTGCGTGTCGGTGCCGCCGGTGACGATGTCGAGCCCGCCCTTCATCAGCTCGTCGGCCAGCGCGACGGCGTTGGCGCGGACCTGCTTGGCGTAGTCCTTGAACTCCGGCCGGAGCGCCTCGCCGAAGGCCACGGCCTTGGCGGCGATGACGTGCATCAGCGGGCCGCCCTGGATGCCGGGGAAGATCGCGGAGTTGACCTTCTTGGCGATGGCCTCGTCATTGGTCAGGATCATGCCGCCACGGGGGCCGCGGAGGGTCTTGTGGGTGGTGGTGGTGGCGACGTGGGCGTGCGGGAAGGGCGAGGGGTGCTCGCCTGCGGCCACGAGGCCGGCGAAGTGGGCCATATCCACCAGCAGGTAGGCACCGACGCTGTCGGCGATGGCGCGGAAGCGGGCGAAGTCGATCTGGCGGGGAATGGCGGAGCCGCCGGCGATGATGAGCTTGGGCTGGTGCTCCTGCGCCAGCGCCTCGACCTCGTCGAAATCGATCAGGCTGTCCTGCTGGCGCACGCCGTACTGGACCGCGTTGAACCACTTGCCCGACTGGTTCGGCGGCGCGCCGTGGGTGAGGTGGCCGCCGGAGGCGAGGTTCATGCCCAGGATCGTGTCGCCGGGCTTGATGAGGGCGGTGAAGGCGCCCTGGTTGGCCTGGCTTCCGGAATTGGGCTGGACGTTGGCGAAGGCGCAGCCGAAGAGCTGCTTGGCCCGCTCGATGGCGAGGGTCTCGGCGATGTCGACGAACTGGCAGCCGCCATAGTAGCGCCGGCCCGGGCAGCCCTCGGCGTATTTGTTGGTCATCACCGAGCCCTGCGCCTCCATCACGGCGCGGCTGACGATGTTTTCCGAGGCGATGAGTTCGATCTCGTCCCGCTGACGGCCGAGTTCGAGGGCGATGGCCTCGGCGATCTCGGGGTCGGTTTCGGCGAGGGTTTCAGTGAAGAATCCGGTATCAAGGCTCATGGGCAGCTCTCCAGGGCAGCGGACCTGACGCGGGGTCGCATGGTTTCCGTTGCGGCGGATGTATCCCAAGCCGGGCCGCGACAAAAGCCCGGTAAGCGGCCTGCACGCGGCAAAATGCGCGGCTTGCGTTTCCGATGCAGGCGTCGGACGGTCGGACCGGAAACGGATGCGCAGCCCGGGGAGTTTCAGATGACCAAGATCGCCTTCCTGGCGAGTGCGGCGGACGTCGCGCAGGCGGCCAAGCGCACCCTGGCCGACGCGTATGGCGATCACGACCCGGAGGACGCCAACGTGATCGTCGCGCTCGGCGGCGACGGGTTCATGCTGCAGACACTGCACGGAATGCAACACCTGGACACGCCGGTCTATGGCATGAACCGCGGCACGGTCGGGTTCATGATGAACGAATACGCCCCCGACGGGCTGATCGAGCGGCTTGACGAGGCCGAGGAGGAGGTGATCCACCCGCTCGCGATGCAAGCGACGACCAGCGCGGGCGACGTGCACGATGGTCTGGCCATCAACGAGGTCTCCCTGCTGCGGCAGGGGCCGCAGGTGGCGAAGCTGCGCATATCGGTCGACGGGCGGGTGCGGATGGAGGAGCTGGTCGCGGACGGGGCGCTGGTCAGCACGCCGGCGGGCTCGACGGCGTACAACTATTCCGCGCACGGGCCGATCCTGCCCATCGGGTCCGGGGTGCTGGCGCTGACGGCCATGTCGGCCTTTCGCCCCAGGCGCTGGCGCGGGGCGTTGCTGCCGGCGCGGGCGGAGGTTCGGTTCGACGTGCTGGAGCACGAGAAGCGCCCGGTGATGGCCGAAGCCGACAGCCGCAATTCGGTGCGCGATGTTCTGGAGGTCATCATTCGCAGCAAGCCGGAGATCCGGCACCGGCTGCTTTTCGACCCCGGTCACGGGCTCGAGGAACGGTTGATCCGGGAACAGTTCGTCTAACGGATCGCAGGCAGAGGGACCGCCCGGCGCGGGGCCGGACGATCCGTGTTGGCCCCCGCGCTTACTGCGGTTCGCGGACCTTTGCGTAGCCCGCGTCCCGCAGGGCGGCGGTGATTTCGTCAAGGATGGCCGGATCGTCGATGGTCGCCGGCATCTTGTACTCCTCGCTGTCCGCGATCTTCTGCATGGTGGCCCGCAGGATCTTGCCAGAACGGGTCTTGGGCAGACGGTCCACGATGCAGGCATGGCGGAACGCGGCGACCGGGCCGATCTGGTCGCGAACCTGGTAGACGCATTCGGCGATCACATCCTCCGGCTTCCGGTCGCTGCCCGAGTTCAGGCAGAGGAACCCGAACGGGAGTTGGCCCTTGAGGTCGTCGTGCACGCCGATGACGGCGCATTCCGCGACGTCCGGATGCGCGGCGAGGACTTCCTCCATGGCGCCGGTCGAGAGCCGGTGGCCGGCGACGTTGATGACGTCGTCGGTGCGGGCCATGATGTAGAGGTAGCCGTCCTCGTCCTTGTAGCCCGCGTCTCCGGTCTCGTAGTAGCCGGGGAAGTGCTCGAGGTAGGACTTCCGGTAGCGCTCCTCGGCGTTCCAGAGCGTCTGCAACGTGCCCGGGGGCAGCGGCAGCTTGATGGCGATGGCGCCCATGGTGCCGTCCGGCACCTCGTGGCCGCCCTCGTCGAGGATGTGAACGTCGTAACCCGGCATGGCCACGGACGGGCTGCCGATCTTGACGGGCAAGGTCTCCACCCCGATCGGGTTCGCGGCGATGGCCCAGCCGGTTTCCGTCTGCCACCAGTGGTCGATCACGGGCACGTTCAGGTGCTCCTGCGCCCATTTGATCGTATCGGGGTCGGCGCGCTCGCCGGCCAGGAACAGCGCTTGCAGGTCATGCAGCTTGTAGCGTTTGATCCACTCGCCTTTCGGGTCCTCCCGCTTGATGGCGCGGAGCGCGGTCGGCGCGGTGAAGAAGCTTTTCACGCGGTGGTTCTGGATGATCTTCCAGAAGACGCCGGCGTGGGGGGTGCCGATGGGCTTGCCTTCGAAGACGAGGGTCTCCGCTCCAGCGATCAGCGGACCGTAGCAGATGTAGCTGTGGCCCACGACCCAGCCCACGTCGGAGGCGGCCCAGAAGCGCTCGCCGGGGCCGACGTTGTAGATGTTCTTCATCGTCCATTGCAGGGCGACGAGATGGCCACCGGTGGTGCGAACGACGCCCTTCGGCTGGCCGGTCGTGCCGGAGGTATAAAGGATGTAGGCGGGGTGGTTGCCCTCCACCGGCACGCAGTCCGCCGGCTTCACGCCATACTGGAAGCCGTGCCAGGAGAAGTCCCGGCCTTCGACCAGTTTCGCCACTTCCTGCTCGCGCTGGAAGATGACGCAGAAGTCGGGCTTGTGCTCGGCCTGTTCGATCGCTTCGTCGAGCAGCGGCTTGTAGTGGACGACGCGGTTGGGCTCCAGGCCGCAGGAGGCGGCGATGATGGCCGTGGGCTTGGCGTCGTCGATCCGTACGGCCAGCTCATGGGCGGCAAAGCCGCCGAAGACGACCGAGTGGACGGCGCCGATCCGGGCGCAGGCGAGCATCGCCTCCAGCGCCTCGGGGATCATCGGCATGTAAATGATGACGCGGTCGCCCTTCTCCACGCCGCGCATCTTGAGGGCGCCGGCCAGGGAGGCCACACGGTCGCGAAGTTCGCGGTAGGTGAGCCCCTTGGTGGAGTGGGTGATCGGGCTTTCGTGCATGATGGCGAGCTGGCCGCCACGCCCCGCTTCGACGTGCCGGTCCACCGCGTTGTAGCAGGTGTTGGTCAGCCCGTCGGAGAACCATTCGTAGACCGGCGCGTTCTCGTCGAAGAGCGCCTTGGACGGTTTCTTGTACCAGTGGATGTCTTCGGCAGCCTTCATCCAGAATGCTTCCGGATCGGTTTGCCACTCCCGATAGATGTCTGAATACCCCATGATCTTCCTCCCTTACAATGCTCCAAGAAATACGGAACGTGTGGGCGTCCCGCAAGCTTCCGCGCCCTCCCGGCACGCTGACTGTACGCAAAAGTATACCGAAAATCCACTTAAATTTGCCGCACTGCAGCAATCCAGGCGGTGGCGGGTCGCGGTGGGTTGCATCCGCCGGTTCGGATCGAAAGATTGGTGAAAAAGGAAGCACCTGATGAACGATTCTCAGCTGATGGCCGCGGCGCGGGCGGTTCGTGACCGCGCCTATGTTCCCTATTCCAACTTCAAGGTCGGCGCGGCGATTCGCACGGAATCCGGCGCCGTCTATTCCGGCTGCAACGTGGAGAACGTGGCCTACCCGGAAGGGACCTGCGCCGAGGCCGGGGCGATTGCCGCGATGGCGGCCGCGGGGGAGTATCGAATCGCGGAGGTGGCGGTGATCGCCGACAGCCCCGCCCCGGTGCCGCCCTGCGGTGGCTGCCGGCAGAAGCTGAAGGAGTTCGCGGCGGGCGACGTGCGGGTGACGATGGCGACGACGGCGGGCGAAACGCTGACGATGACCGTGGCGGAGCTGCTGCCGGGGGCCTTTACGGCCGCACATATGGAGGCCGAGTGACATGGACGCGAAGGAAATTCTGGCCGTGCTTCGGCAGGGGGGCGACCTGTCACCGGAGCAAACGGCGTGGTTCGGGGCGGCGATCGGCAGCGGCGGGGTGACGGACGCGCAGGTTGGCGCCTTTGCCATGGGTGTGTGCCGCGCGCCGCTGCCGGTGCCCGCGCGGGTGGCGCTGACGGAGGCGATGCGCGACAGCGGCCAGGTGATGGGCTGGGACATGCCCGGGCCGGTGCTCGACAAGCACTCCACCGGCGGCGTGGGCGACAGTGTGTCGCTGCCGCTGGCGCCCGCGTTGGCGGCCTGCGGGGCCTATGTGCCGATGATCTCCGGGCGCGGACTGGGCCACACCGGCGGCACGCTGGACAAGCTGGAGGCGATTCCCGGCTACACCGCCGAGGTGCCGCAGGACCGGCTGCGGCAGATCGTGGCGGATGTGGGCTGCGCCATCGTCGGCGCCTCGGGCGACATCGCGCCATCCGACAAGCGCCTTTATGCCATCCGCGACGTGACCGGCACGGTGGAGAGCATCGACCTGATCACCGCCTCTATCCTGTCCAAGAAGCTCGCGGCGGGGCTGGAGGGGCTGGTGCTGGACGTGAAGGTGGGCTCCGGCGCCTTCATGCCGGACGCGGAGAGCGCGCGGGCGCTGGCGGAGTCGCTGGTGAACACCGCCAACGGCGCCGGCTGCCGGACGGAGGCGCTCATCACAGACATGAGCCAGCCGCTGATGGAGAGCGCCGGGAACGCGCTGGAGGTGGCGGAGGTGATGCGGACGCTGACGGGCGAAGGCATCGCGGAGCCGCTGTGGAAGCTGACGGTGGACCTGGGCGGGGTGCTGCTCGCCATCGGCGGGCTGGCTGACGACAGCGACGCCGGGGCGGCGATGATCGAGGAGGCGCTGAAGAGCGGGCGCGCGGTCGAGGGCTTCGAGCGGATGATCGCTGCGCTTGGCGGGCCGTCAGATTTCGTGGGCGGCTGGCGGCGGTACCTGCCGGAGGCGCCGGTGATCCGCGACATCTTCCCCGAGCAGGCCGGGACGGTCCAACGGGTGGACACGCGCGCCGTCGGCATGGCGGTGGTGCACCTGGGCGGCGGGCGGCTCCGGGAGGGGGACGTTCTGGACCCGTCGGTGGGCTTCGACCGGCTGGCGACGATCGGCACCGCCGTGTCCGACGCCTGGCCCCTCGCCCGCGTCCATGCGGCGACCGAAGACGCGGCCGGCGCCGCCGCGGCCGCCATTCGCGCGGCCTACGTGGTGGGGGACGGCGAGGTTTCTGAGCCGCCTTTGGTCCACGAAAGGATCGCCCCATGAGCCGTGCCTTTCTTGTGGTGATGGATTCCGTCGGGTGCGGTGGCGCGCCGGACGCGGATCGGTTCTTCAACGGCGACGTGCCAGACACCGGCGCGAACACCCTGCTTCATATCGCGCGGGCCTGTGCGGAGGGCCGCGCGGAGGACGGGCGCAGCGGGCCGCTGCGGATGCCGGTTCTGGCAGGGCTTGGCCTGAACGCGGCGCTCCGGACGGCCTGCGGCGAGAGCGCGCCGGGGCTGGACGCGGAGCCGCAGGGCCGGTTCGGCGCGGCGACTGAGGTCTCGCCGGGCAAGGACACGCCTTCCGGCCACTGGGAACTGGCCGGGGTGCCGGTGCCATGGGACTGGTACTATTTCCCGGACACCCAGCCCGCCTTTCCGCCCCCGCTGGTGCAGGCGGTCTGCACCATGGCGGGCGTCGGCGGCACGCTTGGGAATTGCCACGCCTCCGGCACGAAGATCATCGCCGATCTGGGCGCGGAGCACATGCGGACCGGCTGGCCGATCTGCTACACCTCCGCCGACAGCGTGTTCCAGATCGCCTGCCACGAAGAGACGTTCGGGGAGGCGCGGCTGCAGAAGCTTTGCGCGGACCTCGCGCCGATCCTGCACAAGATGAAGGTGGGGCGCGTGATCTCCCGCCCCTTCGTCGGCACGCCGGAGGAGGGGTTCACCCGCACCACCAACCGGCACGACTATGCCATCGAACCGCCGGAACCGACGCTCTGCGACTGGGTGCAGGCCGCGGGCCGGCGGGTGCAGGGCGTGGGCAAGATCGGGGACATCTTCTCGATGCGCGGCATCGACGAGGTGCGCAAGGGGCGCGACGCCGTCCTGATGGACCACCTGTTCGACTTCGTGGTCGAGGCCCCGGATGGCAGCCTGACCTTTGCCAACTTCGTCGAATTCGACAGCCTTTACGGCCACCGCCGGAACGTCTCCGGCTATGCCGCCGCGCTGGAATGGTTCGACGCGAGCATGGGCCGGCTGCTGCCGCGCCTGCGGGAGGGCGACCTGTTGTTGCTGACGGCCGATCACGGAAACGACCCGACGTGGTCCGGCACCGATCACACCCGGGAGCGGGTTCCGGTCCTCTGCTACGGCGTGGGCACCGGGCCGCTGGGCAACGTGGCGTTCGTCGATGTGGCGGCCAGCGTCGCCGCGCATCTGGGCGTGCCGGCGCAGGGGCCGGGGCGGAGTTTTCTCTGATGCGGGACATGCCGAAGGTCGAACTGCACCTGCATCTGGAGGGCGCGGCGCCGCCGGCGTTCGTGCGCGGGCTGGCGGCGGAGAAGAAGGTCGACTTGTCCGGGATCTTCGACGAGCGGGGCGCCTATGCCTATGACGGGTTCGTAGATTTCCTGCGAGTGTACGAGGCGGCGACCTCCGTCATCGGGTCGCCAGAGGACTACGCCCGGCTGGTCCGCACGGTGCTGGAAGAGCTGGACGCGCAGGGCGTGATCTATGCGGAAACCTTCGTCTCCCCCGACTTCTGCGGCGGGGGGGACCTGTCGGCCTGGCGGGACTACCTCGCGGCGATGCGGGAGGCGGCGGAGGACGTGGCGGCGAAGGGCGGCCCCGTGCTGCGCGGGATCGTCACCCCGATCCGCCATTTCGGCCCGGAGCGGGCCAAGGCGCCGGCCCTCTGCGCCGCCGAAACGGCGGGCGCGTGGATCGTGGGGCTTGGCCTGGGCGGCAACGAAGCCGTGGGCGAGCCGAAAGACTACGCCTGGGCGTTCGACTGCGCGCGGGAGGCCGGGTTGCGGCTCACTTGCCACGCAGGCGAGTGGCGGGGGCCGGACAGCGTGCGCGGGGCGGTGGAGGATCTGGGCGTCGAACGCATCGGCCATGGCGTGCGGGCGATCGAGGATCTGGCGCTGGTGGACACGCTTGCCGAGCGCGGCATCGTGCTGGAGGTCTGCCCCGGGTCGAACATCGCGCTTGGCCTGTACCCGAACTTACGCGCCCACCCCATCGCGCGGCTGCGCGACCGGGAGGTGAAGGTGACCGTTTCCACCGACGATCCGCCGTTCTTCCACACGACCATGACGCAGGAGTATGATCGCCTTGCCGACGCCTTCGGATGGGAGGCGGTGGATTTTGCCGCGCTCAACCGGGTTGCCGCGGAGGCCGCGTTCTGCGATGCCGACACCCGGGAGAAGATCCTCAAACGATTGGAGGCCGCCGATGTATGACCACCTGACCGTCGTCGATCACCCGCTGGTACAACACAAGCTGTCGCTGATGCGGGACAAAAGCGCCTCCACAGCCAAGTTCCGCCAGCTCCTGCGCGAGATCAGCCAGTTGCTCGCCTACGAAGTGACCTTCGACATGGAAATGGAGGAGGTCGAGATCGAAACGCCGCTGTGCAAGATGATGGCGCCGAAGCTCTCCGGCAAGAAGATGGCGCTGATCTCCATCCTGCGGGCGGGCAACGGCTTGCTGGACGGCATTCTGGAATTGATCCCCGGGGCGCGCGTGGGCTTCGTCGGGCTGTATCGCGACCCCGAGACGCTGCAGCCGGTGCAGTACTATTTCAAGGTGCCCGAGGACCTCGCCGACCGCCTCGTGGTCGTTGTGGACCCGATGCTGGCGACCGGCAACTCCGCCGTCGCGACGATCGACCTGCTGAAGAAGGCTGGCGCCACCAACATCCGCTTCCTGTGTCTGCTCGCCGCACCCGAGGGCGTCGCGCGGATGAAGGAGGCCCACCCCGACGTGCCCATCATCACAGCTTCGCTCGACAAACGGTTGAACGATCACGGTTATATCGAACCGGGTTTGGGCGACGCGGGCGACCGGATGTTCGGCACGAAATAAGTGTTTCCAAATTCGGGACCGCGCAGGGGAAAAAAAGCTTTACTCGATTAGGGCCGTCCTGCAATCTCCGCCCCAACATCTTGTGGGGATATGAATGATGATCCGAACCGTTCGTTCGGCCCTTCTGGCGACTGCCATCGCCAGCGGGATCGCTCCGGTCACTGCAAATGCCCAGACCGGGACTCCGGCGGAGCTGCCGCCTGCCTCGTTCGAGGGGACGCAGTACGTCGACAGTTCCGGCTGCGCCTTCGTGCGGGCGGAGTTGAATGGCGCCACCGCGTGGATTCCGCGCATGACGCGGGAGCGGACGCCTGTCTGCGGCATGGCCCCGACCTCGACCGCAGCCGGGACGGCAACGGTGGAGGTTGCCGCGCCATCAGCCCCCGCCCCTGCCAAGGCTGCGCCGGCGGCCACCACGACGCAGGTCGCGCAGGCCCCTGCTCCCGCGCCCGCACCCAGCCGGAAGGCGCCGCGCGCCAAGGCCCCCGCGCCCGCCAGCCCGACCTACAACGCGCCCGCGCTCCAGATCCGCTGCCCGGACGACGCGCCGGTGATGTACCGCAAGGCGAACGACGGGAAGGTCACCATCTGGTGCAGCCCGGCCAAGACCGCCGCGGCCACGCCGCGCACCAAGCTGCCGACGCCGCCGGCCGGGTACACCTATGCCTTCGACGAAGGCCAGTACAATCCCGACCGGGGGGAGCGCACGGCCGAAGGTTCGGCGCAGATGAACCGGGTCTGGACGAACGACGTGCCCCAGAAGCTCGCCGAGCCGCAGACGGGCGCCCGCCTGTCCACCATGGCGCCCGCGTCGCGCCGGTATGTCCAGGTCGGCACCTATGCGGTTCCGAGCAACGCGCAGGCCGCCGTCGCCCGCCTGCAGCAGGCAGGCCTGCCCGCCGGCACCGCGCGGTACACCAGCGGCGGCCGGGAGCTGAAGGTGGTGGTCTCCGGCCCGTTCGCCACCGAGGCGCAGGTGCGCTCGGCGCTGACCACGGCGCGGCGCGCCGGGTTCACGGACGCCTTTCCCAGACAACCGAAATAACAAGAAGAAGAAGAAAACGAGAGACGGAAGCAGGTCTCATTCAGGCTAACGCCCCGCCCCTTGCGGCGGGGCGTCGCCGTTTCGAGGGGGCCGGCCGTTTGAGGGGATTAACCGTCGCAGATCTGCTGGAGCGCCGCCCAGTCCGCCTTGCCGATGACGAGGCGGGCATCGCCGCTGCGCATGGGGTCGGCCTCGATCAGGCCCAGCGTCTCCTCGCCGGTGATGTCGAGCGCGTAGGCGTAGGGTGTGGAGGGAACCTGCGCGGCCTCGAAACGCTGCAGCAGGGCGGCGTCCGGCGGACGGGCCGGCTCGGCTGTGGTCAGGGTTTCGGCATAGGCGCGAAGCGCGGAGTCCGGCATATGCCCCGTGGTCAGCAAGCGGATCGTCGCGGCGGGGCCGGCGCTTTCCAGAAGCGGGCGCAGCGGGTCCTCCTGGTGGCGGCGCACGTCTTCGGCGAGGACGAAGCCCGCGACCGCCTCGGCGCTTTCGTTGTCCTCGACCAGCCGGCTGTTGAGCAGCATCGCCCCGCCCGGCAAGGAGATCGTGTCCGGAATGCCGCCCGGCATGACCAGCAGCCCGGCGCTCCCCGGAGCCAGAAGCCGGGACGACAGGCGCGCGAGCGCGAGGTCGCCCTCCCGCGAGCGGCAGGGCGCGCCGGAGACGCGGCCGATGGCGGTGAAAAGGCGCGTGCCGAGCTCGCTCCGGGTCGGTTCGGGCACCACGCCGAGGGTGTGCCGCATCAGCGCCCCGGGCAGCCACAGGACGGCCGCCGCCACCGTGGCCGCCGCCACGCCGGCCGTGAGGATCACGCGCAGCCGGCCGTGGCGCGGGCGGGATCTGAGGATCGCGGTGCGCACCTGCTCGATGGCGTCGATCATCATGTCGTCGTCGACTTCGAGCGTTTCGATCGCATCGGCCGAGGGGGTGTAGAGGGCGGGCAGGTCGCCGGGGTTGACGCGCACCACGGCCGCAAGGGACCAGTGGCTGAGCGGCTGCCCGTTGCTGGCCACGATCACCAGCGACGCGTCGCCGAAAGCCACGATGACGTTCTGCCGCTGGGCGTCTGGATGGGCTCTCCACACACCCTGGGACTCCAGCTTGGCATATTGCTTGAGGGCGGTCATCTGTCTGCTCTGCCTATTATGGGCGGAGAATAGCGCAGCGCCGGTTCCGGAACAATCGGGCGAATGTTCGCGATTCGATCTGCGCGAAAAGGGCAATCCCGGGCCGAATGCGTGACCGTTCCGCGCCGCCAAGTGGCGAAACGCTCGGGATTTTTCAGCCGCGTGTTCTGTTTAGGGAAACAATTTCGGCGATAGGTGGGCATTTAATCTGTAAATGAGGCCAATGCCTCATTTTCGACGCGTTGCGACCGAAATCACGTCCGCTCGGTAGGTCTTCATTGAACATAATCACGACCGGATGTCCCGGCCGGACGCAAAGGACGGAACGAATGTTGCACTGGCTATACGGAAGAGCGGGAAAGGCCGCAGACGCCGGGCGGTCCACACGGGCGACCAACGCCGGTGGAGGGCTCGCAGCCGGAACGTTCGTGGCCACGGCCAAGGGCTGGTGCCCGGTCGAGGAAATCCGCGTCGGGGACGAGATCATCACATTTGACGACGGCATGCAGGCCGTCACCGGCGTGAACAGCCGGCTGGAGGCCCCGCACGGGGACGAAGCGGCACCCACCCCCATGATCTCCGTTCCGGCCGGGGTGATTGGCAACCGCCGCCCGATCCTGGTGACCCAGAAACAGGCGGTGATGGTAGAGAGCGACATGGCGAAGGCGATCCTTGGGGAGCCCTTTGCATTGATCGAAGCAAAGACGCTGTCGCGCCTGGGCGGCACGCGCAAGATGCGGCCGCAAGCGCCGGTCACCACGGTCACGCTGACCTTCGAGACGCCGCAGATGATCTTCGTGGAGGGCGAGGCGCTGATCTACTGCCCGTCCGAGGAAGCGCCCAGCCCCGTCACGCTGGAGGCCGCGGTCTGGGGGCGGCAAGACGTTCGCTACCCCGTGCTGCCGAAGGCGACGGCAGAGATGGTGGTGGCCAGTCTGGAGATCCGGGATCTCCATGCGCCCAAGGGTCCGCGCCTGACGCCGCATCCCGGGGGCGCCTGAGCGGTCACCGGCGGTCATTGAGGAACAATCGAGCAGTCCCCGACCCAGCGGGACAACGAAAACGGCGCGCCAGGGGTGGCGCGCCGTCGCTCGTTGCCGTGAGCAGTGTCAGGCCGCGTCTTCGCTGCGGCCGAAACGGCCATAGAACGTCTGTCCCTTGCGGCCCATCTCGGCCAGCAGCTCCGGTACCGCGAAGCGCCTCCCGAAGGCTTCGGCCAGTTGCGCGCTGCGCGCGGCGGCGTAGGGCGTGCCCAGCATGTCGAGCCAGCTGAACGGCCCGCCCGACCATGGGGCGAAGCCCCAGCCGAGGATGGCCCCCACGTCGCCTTCGCGGATGTCCTCCAGCACGCCATCCTCCAGCGCACGGACCGCTTCCAGCGCCTGGATGAAAAGCAGGCGGTGCTGCACGTCGATCAGCGTGGGCTGCTCGGCGGCGCGGGGGAATTTCTCCGTCAGCCCGGGCCAGAGGCCGGTGCGTTTTCCGCGCGCGTCGTAGTCGTAGAACCCCGCCTTTGCCTTGCGGCCCAGCCGCCCCTCGTCAGCCAGCCAGAAGACGACCTCGTCCACCTCCGCATCGGGGTAAGCGTCGCCCATCGCGGCGCGCGTGGCCTTGGCGATCTTCACGCCGAGGTCTATGGAGACCTCGTCGACGAGCTGCAGCGGCCCGACCGGCATTCCGACCAGCTTCGCGGCATTCTCGATCAGTGCCGGGCTGACGCCTTCGCCCACCATCCGGATGCCTTCGTTCATGTAGGGAATGATGCAGCGGTTGGCGTAGAAGAACCGGGCGTCGTTCACCACGATGGGCGTTTTGCGGATCTGGCGGGCGAAGTCGAGTGCCTTGGCCACCGCACGCGCGCCGGTCTGCTTTCCCTTGATGATCTCCACCAGCAGCATCCGTTCGACGGGCGAGAAGAAGTGGATGCCGATGAACTGCTCCGGCCGGCGGCTGGCCTTCGCGAGGCTGCTGATGGGCAGGGTGGAGGTGTTGGTGGCGAAGATGCAGTCCTCGCCCACGACCGCCTCGGCCTTCGCGGTGACCTCGGCCTTGATCTTCGGGTCTTCGAACACGGCTTCGACGATCAGGTCGCATCCGGCAAGGGCGGCGTAGTCGTCCGTGGGCGTGATGCGCGCCAGCAGCGCCGTCTTGGACTCTGCCGTGGCCTTGCCGCGCTGGATGCCCTTGTCCATGTAGCGCTCGGCATAGGCCCTGCCGCCCTCGGCCGCCTCCCGGCTCTGGTCGAGCAGCACCACCTCGATGCCGGCCTGCGCCGCGACCAGCGCGATGCCGGCCCCCATCATGCCCGCGCCGAGGACGCCGAGCTTCTCAACGGTCTGTTTCGGCACGTCGGGGCGGTTCGCGCCCTTTTCCAGCGCCTCCTTGTTGAGAAAGAGCGCGCGGATCATGGCGGAGGACGACGGGTTGAGCAGAATGCCGGTGAACCAGCGCGCCTCGATCTTCAGCGCCGTATCGAAGGGCACGAGCGCGCCCTCGTAGGCCGCGGACAGCAGCGCCTTGGCGGCGGGGTAGACGCCCTGCGTCTTGCCGTTCACCATCGCGGAAGCGCCGAGGAAGGTCATGAAACCGGCGGGGTGATAGGGTGCCCCGCCCGGCATCTTGTAGCCCCGCTCGTCCCACGGCTTGACGATCTTCGGCTCCGACAGGACCCACTCCCGCGCCCGGTCGAGCAGGTCCTCGGCGGGGACGACTTCGTCCACCACGCCCGCCGCCTTCGCCTTGGCCGGGATGTTCAGCTTGCCTTCCAGCAGCAGGGGCGAGGCCCCCATCGCGCCCAGCTTGCGCACCAGCCGCGTGGTGCCCCCTGCCCCGGGGAAGATGCCCACCAGGATCTCCGGCAGGCCGATCTTGGCCTTCGGATTGTCCGCGGCGAAGATGCGGTGGCAGGCGAGCGGCAGTTCAAGCCCGATGCCCAGCGCCGTGCCCGGCAGTGCCGCCGCGATGGGCTTGCCGCCCGCGTTGGTCTTGGGGTCCATCCCGGCGCGCTCGATCTTTCGCAGGATGCCGTGCACGCGCATGATCCCCTCGAAGATCCCCTTCGCCGGGTCCTCGTCGCGCTCCTTCATCCGGGCGATGACGTTGAGGTCCATCCCGCCGGCAAAGCTGCCCGGCTTGCCGGAGGTGAGGACGGCGCCCTTGATCGCGTCGTCGGACAGCACCCGGTCGATCAGCGCGTCGAGGTCATCGAACCCCTGCTCGCTCATCACGTTCATGGATTTCCCCGGCGTGTCCCAGGTGATGATCGCGACGCCGTCGGCGCCGGTCTCCATGGTAAAATCGCTCATGCGCTGTCTCCATGATAAGGGCTGCCATCCCGGCGCGTGAAGGTCGAGCGACCGTCCTTCAGTTCCATCTGCAGGTCGAGGTCGGAATAGGTCGTCGTCTCCGGGTCCATTCGCGCCCCCAGGACGAGGAAGGTTGCCGGCCGATCGGTACGGTTGACGAAATGGTGGCCGTTGGGATCGCCGGCGGGAAAGGCCACGCAGGCGCCGGGCCCCAGATCCTGCGCGCCGGTGTCGTCGACGAGGGTGCAGATGCCCTCCGTCACCATCGCGAACTCGTCTTCCCGCGCATGCCAGTGGCGCAGCGAGGACAGCGCGCCGGGCTCGAGCCGGACCAGGTTGGCCCCGAACTGGGTCAGCCCGCCCGCCTGGCCAAAGCGCAGCGAACTGCGCCCCGCCATCATCGCGGCATAGGGAGCGGGATAGATCGAGCCGGTTTTGACCGGACATGTGGCACGGTCGATGACGGCCCGCGGCATGGTGCCGACGTCCGGCTCCCCGGCCGATCCGTCTTTCATCGTCCGGCTGCCGCCCGCCTCGACGATGGCGCGGCGGCCCAGGTCCGGGTACTGCACAACGTCCCGCTCCGCGCGCCAGCCGGCCACGAGGAACCGGGCGGGGCCGTCGCTGCGGTTGACGATCTGGTGGGCGTTGGGCACGCCTGCCTTCCACGCCACGGCATCGCCCGGCGTGAGCGGCGTCTCGCCGAAGACGTCGACCAGCAGGGCCGTGCCCTCCAGCATCCAGAGGAACTCGTCCTCCGCCTCGTGCCAGTGCCGGTCGGACGAGCGCGCGCCCGGCCCGAGCGTCTCCAGCACCACGCCGTACTGCGTGAGCCCGCCGGCGTCTCCGACGGAGACCCGGTCGTAGGCGCCCAGCGGGTCCTCCGCCCCGGCGCTTTCACGCGGCGCGCGGGCAAGGTCGATCACCGGCATGTCCGAAATCTCCGCAGCCCCATGGTCACACCCGCTCGATAATCGTCGCGGCGCCCATCCCGGAGGCCACGCAAAGGGTCGCCAGCCCGACCTGCTTGTCCGAGCGTTCGAGTTCGTCCAGCAACATGCCGAGGATGATCGCGCCTGTCGCGCCGAGCGGATGGCCCATCGCAATCGCGCCTCCGTTGACATTGACCTTCTCCGGCGACACGTCGAAGGCCTGCTGGAAGCGCAGGACAACGGCGGAAAACGCCTCGTTGACCTCGAATAGGTCGATATCGCCGATGCCCATGCCGCTGTCGGCCAGGACCTTCTCCGTGGCGGGCACGGGGCCGGTCAGCATGATCGTCGGGTCCGAGCCGATCTTGGCAGTGGCGCGGATGCGCGCGCGGGGCGTCAGCCCGAACTCGTCGCCGAACTGCCGGGACCCGACAAGGACCGCCGCGGCCCCGTCCACGATGCCGGAGGAGTTTCCCGCGTGGTGGATGTGCCGGATCTCCTCGAGGTGCGGGTACTTCATGAGCGCCACCTTGTCGAAACCGGGCATCGCTGTGCCCATCTGCTCGAAGGCGGGACTGAGCGCGCCCAGCGCCTGCATGTCCGTGCCGGGACGCATGTACTCGTCCCGGTCGAGGATCGTCAGGCCGTTCCGGTCCGTCACGGGCACGACGGACCTGTCGAAGCGGCCCTCGTCCCACGCCATCTTCGCGCGGCGCTGGCTTTCCACGGCCAGCGCGTCCGCCTGATCGCGGGTGAAGCCGAATTCGGTCGCTATGATATCGGCCGAAATCCCCTGCGGGACGAAATAGGTCTCCATCGCGACCGACGGATCGACGGCAATCGCCGCCCCGTCCGAACTCATCGGAACGCGACCCATCATCTCCACGCCGCCCGCGATATAGGCCTGCCCGGCGCCGCCGCGTATCTGGTTGGCCGCCAGGTTCACGGCCTCCAGCCCGCTGGCGCAGAAGCGGTTGATCGAGAGGCCCGGGATGCGTTCGTCCAGATCCGAGGCCAGCACGGCCGTCCGCGCCAGGCATCCGCCCTGCTCCGCCACCTGGGTGGCATTGCCCCAGATCACATCCTCCACCGCATGGCCATCCAGACCGTTCCGGCTGCGGATTGCGTCGAGCATCAGGGCCGACAACCGGACGGCCGTCACCTCGTGCAGCGCCCCGTCCTTGCGGCCCTTGCCCCGGGGGCTGCGCACGGCGTCATAGATGTAGGCATCGGTCATCGGGTGATCCTTCCGTTCAGGCCCGGTCCGCCGGCGAGCCGGGCATCAGGTCGTAGGGGTGCTTCCAACCGGGCAGGCCCGCGATCCGGTCCAGCCACGCGTCGATATTGGGATATGTCGTCCGGTCGAACCCAAACGGCTCCGGGTAGTAGAGGTAGCCGCAGTTGGCGATGTCCGCGATGGTCGGGCGGTCCCCGACCAACCAGTCCCGCCCGTCCAGACAGCCATCGAGCACCTTCATCGCCGCCCCGTGCCGGGCCATCAGGTACGCATTCGCCCCCGCATCGCGCTTCGCCTCCGGCAGGAAGTTCATGTTGAAGCGAACCGGCCCGGAGACGCCGGAATTCTTGTGGTTGTCGAACAGGATCCAGCGCAGGATGTCGCGCCGCTCCGCAGAGTCCCGCCACCCCAGCTTCCCGGAAATCTCCACGACGTAGTCCTGAATCACACCGGACTGGGTCAGTACCAGGTCGCCGTCGACCAGCACCGGCACTTCGCCCATCGGGTTCAGCGCGCGATAATCGGGCGTACGGGTCTCCCCGTGGAAGAAATCCACCCAGACGGGCTGCCACTCGAGCCCGGCAAGCTCCAGCGACAGCGCCGCCTTGTAGGCGTTTCCGGATTCTCCAAAACAATAAAGGTGCATCCTCACCAGCGTCTCCTCCCAGCCGCTCCGTCTATTATGGGTATTTTTCCCAACAAGAAGAACGGTCAATCTCCTGTTAATTAAGTTCGGGCTAATCTGACGCCGCGGTACAGGCTGGGGAGCCGATGACCGCCCAACGAGAAGCCCTGCCCCGCGGGCCCCGGCGACGGCCAGCTTCGTCACCCGGCCGGGGGCAGGGTGGACCCGCCGCCCCTTCTTGTTGGCCCAAATACCCTCGCCGAAGGCGTCCCTTCCTCGCCGGTCCCGTCACGGTTGACGTTTCCGCTCTGCCAGATCCGCCTTGAAGAGCCGGAGCCGGTGGGGCAGCGCGTCCTGGTCCGTGACGCTCCCGAAATGTTCGAAGAGAAAGCACAGCGCCTCGTCCTGGCTGATGCCCGCATGGTCAGAGAAACGACGCAGGGTGCGGTAGGCGTCTTCGCTCAGGGCGACGTTGAGCCGCCGGGTGAAATGGAGCCGCTTTGCCATCCGCAGTCCTCTCGCGTCAGAATGCGTGCGCGCCGAGCGCCATGACCGGCTCCGCGCCGCTTTCGATGCGGGCGAGGTGGAGGCGTGTCGCCGGCAGGAGGCGGGCCATGTAGTAGCGGCCGGTGGCGAGCTTGGTCTGGTGGAACGCGGCGGCGCCTTCGCCGGCGGCGAGCGCGCTGGCGGAGGCGTCGGCCATCTGTGACCACATCAGGCCGAGCGCGACATGTCCCAGGAGGTGCATGAAATCGTAGGAGCCGGCGAGCGCGGCGTTCGGGTCCGTCATGCCGACCTTGAGGAAATATGCTGCTGCCGCCTGCAAATCCCGGGCCGCGGCCGCGAGGGGGTCTAGGAAATCCTCTCCCAGGGCGTCCTTTTGCGCGCAGGCACCGATGAAGCTCTCAACCCGCCCGAAGAAGCCGCTCATGTGGCGCCCGCCGTCGGATGCGAGTTTGCGGCCCACGAGGTCCAGCGCCTGGATGCCGTTCGCGCCCTCGTAGATCTGGGTGATGCGGGCATCGCGGGCGAACTGGGACATGCCCCATTCCTCGATATAGCCATGCCCGCCCAATACCTGCTGGGCGGCGATCGTGCATTCGAAGCCCTTGTCCGTCAAAAACCCCTTCAGCACGGGTGTCAGCAGCGAGACCAGCCCCTCGGCCTCCGCGTCGCCGCTACGGCGCACCCGGTCGAGCAACGTCGCGCCCCACAGCATGAAGGCACGCCCCCCTTCGATGAAGGCTTTCTGGTCCAGCAGCATCCGGCGGACGTCGGGGTGCACGATGATCGGGTCGGCCGGCCCGTCGGGGTTTTCCGGCCCCGTAACAGCGCGGCCTTGCAGGCGGTCTTTCGCATAGGCGGCGGCGTTCTGGTATGCGGCCTCCGCCTGCGCCAGGCCCTGCATCGCCACGCCGAGCCGGGCCTCGTTCATCATGGTGAACATCGCCCGCAGGCCCTTGTGTTCGGCGCCCAGCAGGTACCCCTCGGCCTCGTCGTAGTTCATCACGCAGGTGGCGTTGCCGTGCACGCCCATCTTCTCTTCGAGCTTGCCGACGGAGACGGCGTTGCGGCCGCGCAGCGCGCCATCGTCGCTCACGAGGATCTTCGGCACGATGAACAGCGACACGCCCTTGATCCCTTCGGGCCCGCCCGGGATCTTCGCCAGAACGAGGTGCACCACGTTCTCGGCCAGGTCGTGATCGCCGGCAGAGATGAAGATCTTCTGCCCGGTGATCCGGTAGGTGCCGTCGGCCTGCGGTATGGCCTTCGTCCGCATGAGGCCCAGATCGGTGCCGCAATGCGGTTCCGTCAAGTTCATCGTGCCGGTCCACTCGCAGGAGACCAGCTTTGGCAGGTACGTCGCCATCTGCTCCGCGGTCCCGTGCGAGCGGATCGCGGAATAGGCGCCGTGGGTCAGGCCGTGGTACATGGTGAAGGACTGGTTGGCGGCGGAGAAGATCTCTCCCACCGCCGTGCCGAGCAGCGCGGGCATCCCCTGTCCGCCGTACGCCGGATCACACTCCAGCGCGGGCCAGCCGCCGGCCTTGAGCTGCTCGAAGGCCGCGCGGAACCCGGTTGGCGTGCGCACGACGCCGTTTTCGAGCATGCAGCCCTCCACGTCGCCGACGCGGTTCAGCGGGGCCAGGACGTGCGAGGCGATCTTGCCGGCCTCCTCGAACACCGCCGCGGTAAAGTCTGGGTCCAGATCGGCGTAGCCGGGAATATCCTGCCCGGCCACTTTCAGGACGTCGTGCAGGACGAACTGGATGTCGGCCACAGGGGCGGTATAGGTCGGCATACGGCGCTCTCCTCCCTCGCGCGGTGCCGGTCTACTCCGCGGCTTCTCGCGACGACATCGACTCAAGCATCTGTTTTCCCCAGACCAGATGCTCTTTCAGCTCGGCGATTGACTCGTCGAGGTCCCGCCGCTGACGTTCCATGTCGGCCAGCCGATGTTTGGCCAATTCGTACGTCTTGGCAAGCTGCGTCATGCGTTCGTCGCGGTCGTAGAGGTCGAGCAGTTGCCGGATTTCCTCCAGACTGAACCCGAAGCGCTTGCCGCGCAGGATCAGGGTCAGGCGGGCACGGTCCCTCCGGGTGAACAGCCGCTTGGTGCCTTGCCGAATCGGAAACAGAAGCTCCTTGGCCTCGTAGAAGCGCAACGTCCGCGGCGTCACGTCGAACGCGTCGCACATTTCCCGGATGGTCATCAACTCGTCAGTCATCGTCTCTTCCTTGCGCCAACCGAGGCTCAGGCCCTCGGAGGCCCTCAATTCTCAATCAAAACCTTCCTACACCGCGGCCAGGCGCACAGGTATGCTGGACGCTGCGTCACTTTCTGCCCCTGCATTCACGGGAGGGCATCGCGTGAGTGCAGTGTACCAGTATTCAAAACGCTTTGAGCGTAGGCACGCGGTCGCGGTAAATCGATTTCCCCTTTTGATCATACCAAATCCCTCGCCGTCTCGTCGCGGAGTTTCTGCAGGTGCAGTATCGTTTCATCTAGCTCGGCGCGTTGCGCGCGCAACACCGTCAACTGGCGGTCCGCCATCTCGATCCAGGCGCCGAGTTGGGAGCGTGCGCCCTCCTCCTCGTAGAGCAGGAGCCAGCGCCGGATTTCCTCCAGGCTGAACCCGAACCGGCGGCCCCGCAGGATCAGGGTCATCCGCGCCACCTCGCGCGGGCCGTACCGGCGGACGCGGCCGTCCTTTTCAGGCTGCAGCAGTTCGATATACTCGTAGTATCGCAAGGTTCGTGGCGTGACATCGAACTTTGCGCACATCTGCTTGAAACCGAGCGGCGTGTCAGGCATCGCTGCCTACATCCCATCGCTAAATCGATTGACGCAACGCTAGACCTCCCTCCCGGTCGGTTCAATGGCGATATCGCACTATCTCGCCTTGCGTGTCCGGACAGTGGGCCGGATAACACGCATTGAACGCCAAGCTGGAGCAGGATCATGGACAGAGGCACGCACTTGCGGGGCTTGATCGACGCCCTGCCCTTCTCAAAAGCGCTCGGAATGCGGCTCGAGGAGAGCGGCGACGGGCGCGCGGTCGTCTCCCTGCCCTACGATGCGCGCCTGGTGGGCGATCCGCGCTCCGGCGTGATCCACGGCGGCGCGGTTTCGGCCCTGATGGACACCTGCTGCGGCACCGCGGTGATGACCGTGCCGGACGGCTCCGGCATCACCGCGACGCTGGACCTGCGGATCGACTACATGCGGCCAGCGCGAAAGGGGGCGCGGATCGTCTGCGAGGCGATCTGTTATCACACGACGCGCACCGTCGCCTTCGTGCGGGCGACGGCCACGGAGGCGGACGGCGGGGAAGTGACGCCCGTGGCCTCCGCCGTGGGCGCCTTCACCTTCGAGAAACGCGGGGCGGGACAATGAGGCAGCAGCCGGAACCCGTGCAGGTGGTCAAGGAGCGGCGCGACCGGGCGCTGCACGCGCTGGTGCAAGGGGTGCCCTACATCACTTTTCTCGGGATCGAGTTCGACCGGCGGGGGGACGAGTTGACCGCGATCCTGCCCTATCGGGACACCCACATCGGCAACCCGCTCCTGCCGGCCCTGCACGGGGGCGCCATCGCTTCCTTCCTGGAGGTCACGGCGATCATTGGGCTGGGCTGGTCGATCCTCTGGGAGCAGATCGAGAGCGGGGCGGTCGATGCCGCCGCCATCGGCCCGGAGAGCCTGCCCCGCCAGCCGAAGACCATCGACATGACCGTCGATTTCCTTCGCACCGGCCTGCCACGCGATGCCTACGCCCGCGCCCGGGTGAACCGCTCCGGGCGGCGGTATTCCAGTGTGCATGTGGAAGCCTGGCAGGACAACCGCGCCCGCCCCTTCGCACAAGCGACCGGCCATTTCCTGATGCCCGCCCATGAGTGAGGCCGCGCAGGCCGGCGGGGTGCCGGTCAGTCATCGCCGCATTCTCGCGGTGGCGGCACCCATCGTGCTGTCGAATGCCACGGTCCCGATCCTCGGCCTGGTGGATACCGGCGTTGTCGGGCAACTGGGCGAGGCGGCCCCCATCGGGGCGGTGGGCATCGGCGCGATCATTCTGACGACGGTCTACTGGGCCTTCGGCTTCCTGCGCATGGGGACCACGGGGCTGGTCGGGCTGGCGCTCGGGGCGGGAAACTCGGCCGAGGTGTCGGCGCTGCTGACCCGGGCGCTGATGATCGCGGCGGTGGCGGGGCTCGGCCTGATCCTGCTGCAACCGCTGATCTTCGCCGGGGCCTTCCGCATTTCGCCCGCCTCGCCGGAGGTGGAGGGGCTTGCCCGCCGCTACATGGCGATCCGGGTCTGGTCCGCGCCTGCGGCCATCGCCGTCTACGGGCTGACGGGCTGGCTGATCGCGCAGGAGCGGACGCGGTCGGTTCTGGTCCTTCAGATCGCCATGAACGGGACGAACATCGTTTTGGACCTGCTCTTCGTGCTGGGGTTCGGCTGGGGCGTGGAGGGGGTGGCGAGCGCGACGTTCCTTGCCGAATGGTCCGGCGCGGCGCTCGGGCTGTGGCTCTGCCGCGCGGCCTTCGCCTCGCCCGCGTGGCGGGACTGGGCCCGCGTCTTCGACCGGGAACGGCTCCGGCACATGGCGTCGGTCAACACCGACATCCTGATCCGCTCGCTGCTGCTGCAGGCGGTGTTCGTATCCTTCCTGTTCTACGGGGCGGACTTCGGCGACGTGACGCTGGCAGCCAACCAGGTGCTGCTGCAGTTCCTCGAGGTCACGGCCTTCGCGATGGACGGCTTCGCCTTTGCCGCGGAGGCCCTTGTCGCACAGGCGATCGGTGCCCACAGGCTGGGGCTGCTGCGCATCTCGGCCATTCGGACGAGCCAATGGGGCATGGGGTGCGGGGTGCTGCTGGCCGTGGCCTTCGCGCTGCTTGGGGGCGCCATCATCGACACGATGACCACGGCCGAAACCGTCCGCGCGGAGGCCCGCACCTACCTGCCGTGGATGGTGGCGGCGCCGCTGCTGGGCGGGCCGGCGTGGATGCTCGACGGCATCTTCATCGGCGCCACCCGCTCGCGCGACATGCGCAACATGATGATCGTCGCGACGGCGATCTACGCAGCGACGCTGGCGCTGCTGATGCCGCCCTTCGGCAATCACGGCCTCTGGGCGGCGCTGATGGTCTGCTTCGTGGCGCGCGGCGCGACGTTGGGCGCGCGCTATCCCGCGCTGGAACGCGCCGCCGTCGGAGCGTGAGGGCGGCGCAGGTCTGTCTCAGGCGTGCGCAGGCGCTTGCAGCGGCGTGGCCCCGGTTTCCAGACGGGTGATCTTGCCGTCTTTCAGCGTGTAGCAGGCCAGAACCGCCTCCCGCGAGCCGTCCGGGTAGTCGTTGATGGAGTGCATCACGAGGATGTCGTCGTTCTCGTAGATCTTCCGCTCGTCGCCGAAAGAGCCGCCGCCCTCCATCATCTTGTCGAGCATCGCGGTGATTTCGGACTTCTTCATCTCCGTGCCGCTCTGATGACGCACGAAGACGCAATCGTCGGCCATGAGATCGCCGTACGCTTTCATGTCCTTCGCCCGCCGCGCCGCCTGAATTTTCTCGAATACAGCCATGGTGTCCTCCCGCTGCGAATGCGCCGGGCCATCCCAGGGTGGCGGTTCGCGCCGCGCACACCGTTGCCCCGGCGATGCGGGATCATACCACGCCCGGCGTCCCTCCCCTAATCCGAACATTCGGCGGACGCCCCCGATGACGCGCATCAAGGCAACTGGACCGGACCACGTCGAACGGCCCGGTCACGACCGTTTTCGACTGCGTCCAGCGGTCCTGTGTGAACCGCATGACGATTGCCGCTGCGGACGGGACGACGTCGGAGGCGTTCCGTTACGTCTATTTCCCGCGATACCGGCAGGAGTACGTCTCAAGCTGGGCCATGTGGCGGGACGGCGGCGATGCGCCGGCAATTCACCGCACGACGGTCTATCAACTTGTCGGTTGCAAGTAGGCGACGGGCCTGACCGCCCGCTGCCGCCGCGCCCGCGCTAATGGTCGATGCCGACGGCGTCCGCCACATTGGCGAACCCGTCGCGGTCCAGCAGGGCGTCGAGGTCCCGAACGATCCGGGCCACCAGACCGATGCCGCCATAGACCAGCGCGGTATAGAGCTGCACCGCCGACGCACCGGCGCGTATCTTGGCGTAGGCGTCTTCGCCCGACGCGATGCCGCCCACCCCGATGAGCGGTATTGCCCCACCGGTCTCCGCATGGAGCCGGGCCAGCACGGAGGTGGACATGGTGAAAAGCGGCGCGCCGGAGAGGCCGCCGGCCTGCCGGGCGTTCCGGCTTTGCAGCCCATCACGGGAGAGCGTCGTATTGGTGGCGACGATCCCGTCCACCCCGACGGTGGCCGCAACGGCCGCGATGTCGGCAATCTCCGCCCCCGTCAGGTCGGGCGCGATCTTCAGGAAGATCGGAATGCGCCGGGAGAGGCCGTCCCGCACCTCCAGCACGCCACGCAGCAGCGCCTCCAGCGCGGCCTTTCCCTGCAGGTCGCGCAGGTTCTCGGTGTTGGGCGAGGAGACGTTGACGGTCGCGAAATCGAGATCCGGCCCGCAGGTCTCCAGCACCCGGGCGAAATCGGCGGCGCGGTCGGCGCTGTCCTTGTTCGCGCCGAGGTTCAGGCCGATCACGGCCTCCCGGGGCCGCTTGGCCAGCCGGGCCGCCATCGCCTCCATGCCCTCGTTGTTGAAACCGAACCGGTTGATGACGGCGCGGTCCTCCTTCAGGCGGAAGAGTCGCGGCCTGGGGTTGCCCGGCTGCGGGCGCGGGGTGGTCGCCCCCACCTCCAGAAAGCCGAAGCCCGCCCGCGAGAGCGGCCCGAGCGCCACGGCGTTCTTGTCCAGCCCCGCCGCCAAGCCCACCGGGTTCGGCAGGTCGAGGCCCGCCACGGTCGTCCGCAAGCGGGGCGAGGTGATCGGGCCGGGCAGCGGCACCAGACCCGCGTTCAGCGCCTTCAGCGACAGGCCGTGGGCCACCTCCGGGTCCATGCGGTGAAACGCGGCCATGCCCGCCCGCTCGACCCAGTTCACACCACGCCCTCGGGAAAGATGTGGCCGGAGGCGCCGAGCGGGAGCGACTTGTCCCAGACGACCTCGCCGATCTCCAGCGGCCGGTAGAGATGCGGAAACAGCGCGCCCCCGCGCGAGGCTTCCCACTTCAGCGCCGGGCCGAGTTTGTCCACGTCCAGCGCCACCAGCACCAGATCGCTCTCGGTTCCGAAGTGTTTTTCCGCCGTCTCGGCCACCTGCCCCGCCGTCGACAGGTGGATAAACCCGTCGGCCAGATCGACCGGCGCCCCCGGCGTCTGGCCCTCGGCGCGGAACGCCTCCCACTCGGGGCGGCGGAATATCTTGAAGATCAACATGCGAGACCTCTGCCCAATGGATGCGACGCGGTCAAGCGCGCTCCTTCCGCGTGCGGCGCCGGTTCCTTGGCGGAAGGCAGCGCAGGTCCATTTGACCTCCGCCGCCGGACACGACAAGCTGGGCCGATAACCCATAGGGAGACATTCGATGCCTTCACGCCATCTGCTGGCCGCCATGGCCGCCGTCCTTGCCGGACCGGCCGCGGCCGACTACAGCCTGACCATTTTACACACCAACGATTTCCATTCCCGCTTCGAGCCGATTTCGAAATACGACTCGACCTGCGCCGCCGAGGACAACGAAGCCGGCGAGTGTTTCGGCGGCACCGCGCGCCTTGTGACGGCCATCGAGGAGGCCCGCACGCGCTCGAACAATTCCGTTCTTCTGGACGGTGGCGACCAGTTCCAGGGCTCGCTCTTCTATACCTACTACAAGGGCAAGATGGCCGCCGAGTTCATGAACAAGCTCGGCTACGACGCGATGACCGTCGGCAACCACGAGTTCGACGACGGCCCCGAAGTGCTGCGCGGCTTCATGGACACCGTCGATTTCCCCGTCCTGATGTCGAACGCCGACGTGAGCGGCGAAGAACATCTGGCCGACGCCATCGAGAAATCCACCGTCATCGAGCGGGGCGGCGAGAAGCTCGGCTTGATCGGGCTGACGCCGATGGACACCGGTGAGTTGTCGAGCTCCGGCCCGAACGTCATCTTCGGCGACCCGTCGGAGGCCGTGCAGGGCGAGGTGGACAAGCTCACCAAGCAGGGCGTGAACAAGATCATCGTGCTCAGCCACTCCGGTTACCTCGTCGACCAGCGGGTTGCTGAAAACACCACCGGTGTGGACGTGATCGTGGGCGGGCACGACAACACCTACCTCTCCAACACGTCGGACAAGGCCCGCGGCCCCTACCCGACCATGGTGGGCGACACCGCCATCGTGCAGGCCTATGCCTACGGCAAGTTCCTGGGCGAGCTGAACGTGACCTTCGACGACGAGGGCAAGATCGTCGAGGCGACCGGCGAGCCGCTCATCATGGACGCTTCGGTGACGGAGGATCAGGCCACTCTCGACCGGATCTCCGAACTGGCAAAGCCTCTGGACGAGATCCGGGGCAAGGTCGTGGCCGAGACCTCCGAGGCCATCGAAGGCAGCCGCGAAGTCTGCCGGACGCAGGAATGCGCCATGGGCAACCTGGTGGCCGATGCGATGCTCGACCGGGTGAAGGACCAGGGCGTGCAGATCGCCATCACCAATGGCGGCGGCCTGCGCGCCTCCATTGACGCGGGCGAAGTGACCATGGGCGAGGTGCTGACCGTGCTTCCGTTCCAGAACACGCTCTCGACCTTCCAGACGTCCGGCCAGACGGTGATCGACGCGCTGGAAAACGGCGTCAGCCAGGTGGAGGAAGGCGCCGGCCGATTCCCGCAGGTGGCCGGTCTGAAGTTCGCCTGGAATCCCTCGGCCGAACCGGGCAGCCGGATCTCCGACGTGATGGTGGCCGATGGCGACGGCTGGGCGCCGATCGACCCGGAGGCGACCTATACGCTGGTCTCGAACAACTTCGTGCGCACCGGCGGGGACGGCTACAAGATGTTCGTGGATGCCGAGAACGCCTATGACTATGGCCCGGACCTTGCCGACGTGACCGCGGAGTACCTCGCCGAGCAGGGCCCCTATGCGCCCTACACCGACGGCCGCATCACGCTCGCCAACTGACCCATGGCCTTTTCGTGCCCGGCGGCTGCGCCGGGCACCTTTCCACGTCCCCTTCGAGACCCTAGATTGGTCCCATGTGCGGACGCCTCGTGAACACCATGCCCATCGACGCCATGGCGCGGCTCTTCGATGCCGTGCCGTCGAACGATCTGCCGGACGGTGACCGCTACAACGTCTGCCCCACCAATCAACTGACGACTGCCGTCACCGAGGGTGGCCAACGCCGCCTGCGGGCGATGCGGTGGGGCTTCATGCCGAAGTGGTACAAGACGCCCACCGACGGCCCGCTCCTCATCAACGCCCGCGCCGAAACCGTGGCCGAGAAACCGGCCTTTCGAGAGGCGGTGCGCGAACGGCGCTGCATCGTCCCGGCGGACGGGTTCTATGAATGGACCAAGGGGCCGGAGGGTGCGCGGCTGCCGTGGTTCATACACCCAGCCGATGGTGGCCCCATGGCGCTCGCCGGCATCTGGCAGGACTGGGAGCGGGACGGCGAGGCGATGACGACCGTGGCCATCGTCACCTGCGCCGCCGGGAACGGGATGGAGGCGTTGCACAGCCGGATGCCTGTGATCCTCGCGCCGGAGGACTGGCCGCTCTGGCTTGGCGAGAGCGGAAAGGGCGCTGCCCGGCTGATGCGCCCTGCGCCCGACGGCTCCCTCGCGTGGCATCGCGTTGACCCGGAGGTCAACTCGAACCGCGCCCAGGGTGCGCACCTCATCGAGCCGCTCGCCGCCTGAGTTACACCCCTTCCGACGAGCTCGCCCACAGGTTGATATCCTCCTCGGAGGACAGATCGTCGATCTCGGCCAGCTCCTCCTCGGTGAAGTCGAGGTTCCGCACCGCCCCCGCACAGTCCGTCACCTGCTCCGGCCGGCTGGCCCCAATCAGCGCCGTGGTGATCCCGCCGCCGCGCAGCACCCAGGCGATCGCCATCTGCGCCAGCGTCTGCCCGCGCCGCTCCGCCAGGTCGTTCAGGGCACGGACGCTCGCCAGGGCGCTTTCCGTCAGGAACCCGTCCCGGAACGAGCCGCCCTTGGTCGCCCGGCTGCCCTCCGGCACGCCATTGAGGTACTTGCTGGTCAGCATCCCCTGCGCCAGCGGCGAGAACGCGATGGAGCCGACGCCCAGTTCCGCCAGCGTCTCGCGCAGCCCGTCACGCTCCACCCAGCGGTTCAACATGGAATAGCTCGGCTGGTGGATCAGGCAGGGCACGCCCATCTCCTTCAGCAGCGCCACCGCTTCGCGCGTTCGCGCCGAGTTGTAGGATGAAATCCCCACGTAAAGCGCCTTACCCGCCCGCACGATGTCCGCCAGCGCGCCCATCGTTTCTTCCAGTGGAGTCTCCGGATCGAAGCGGTGGGAATAGAAGATATCGACGTAGTCCAGCCCCATTCGTTTCAGGCTCTGGTCGCAGCTCGCCATCAAATACTTGCGGCTGCCCCACTCGCCATACGGCCCGTCCCACATCAGGTAGCCGGCCTTGGACGAGATGATCAGTTCGTCGCGATGGTCGCGGAAATCCGTCCGCAGGATTTCCCCGAACGCCTCCTCGGCGGAGCCCGGCGGCGGCCCGTAGTTGTTGGCCAGATCGAAATGCGTGATCCCGTGGTCGAACGCTGTCCGGCAGATGTCGCGCTTGGTCTGATGCGGCGTCTCGTGCCCAAAATTGTGCCACAGCCCGAGCGAGACCGCGGGCAGTTTCAGCCCCGAGGCCCCGCAACGGCGGTATTCCATCCGGTCGTATCGGTTGGCAGCGGCACTATAGGTCATGCGATCTCTCCCGGTCTTCCGGGCGCGGCTCCCCCGCGCGCCCTCCGACAGAGACCATTGCCAAAACGCCGGGGCACTTCAAGCCGCCAGCGCCCGGCGCCCGCGACGTCAGCCGTCGATCACCCGGTCCAGCACGTCGCGCAACCGCGCCACCGTGCCGTCGACGTCGTTCAGCTTGTCGAGCCCGAAGAGCCCGATACGGAAGGTGCGGAACTCGGCCCCCTCGCCAACCTGCAGGGGCACGCCAGCCGCGATCTGCATCCCTTCGGCGAGGAACTTGCGCCCGGTCTGGATCTCCGGATCGTCGGTGTAGGAGACGACGACGCCCGGTGCGCCGTACCCTTGAGCGGCGACCGAGGCCACGCCCATCGCCGCCAGCATCTCCCGAACCTCCGTCCCCAGCCGCCATTGCGCCGCCTTCGCCGCGTCGAAGCCCATCGCCTTGGTCTCGGCCATCGCGTCGCGCAGCCCGACCAGCGCGTCGGTGGGCATGGTGGCGTGATAGGCGTGCCCGCCATCCTCGTACGCCGTCATGATCGCGCGCCATTTCTTCAAGTCCATCGCGAAGGAGGTCGAGACGGTCTCCTCCAGCCGTTCGGCCGCCCGAGCCGACAGCATCACCATCCCGGCCGACGGCGAGGCAGACCAGCCCTTCTGCGGCGCGGAAATCAGGACATCCACACCCGTGTCGGCCATGTCCACCCAGACGCAGCCCGACGCGATGCAATCGAGCACCATCAATGCTCCCACCTCATGGGCCGCCGCCGCCATGTCGCGCACATACGCGTCGGGCAGGATGATGCCAGACGAGGTCTCCACGTGCGGCGCAAAGACGAGGTCCGGCCGCGCCTCGCGGATCGCGCTGGTCACCTCCTCGATTGGCGGCGGTGCGAAGGGGGCCTTGGGGGTATTCCCTGCAGGCCGGGCCATCACCACCTGCGTCTCTTCGGCAAAACCGCCGGCCTCGAAGATCTGCGTCCACCGATAGGAGAACCAGCCGTTGCGGACGATCAGCGCGCGGCGGCCGGTGGCGAACTGCCGTGCGACCGCCTCCATCGCGAACGTGCCGCCACCCGGCACCAATGCCACGGCGTCGGCTCCGTAGACCTCGCGCAGCATCGCCGAGATGTCGCGCATCACCCCCTGGAACTTCGCCGACATGTGGTTCAACGAGCGGTCGGTAAAGACCACCGAAAACTCGCTCAGGCCGTCAGGATCGACATCGGGGCGCAGGCCGGGCATCGCAGAAACTCCTCTCTTGCTCGCTGTCACCTCTACGGCGCGCAAGGCCCTTCCGCCACTGAAAAGGCGGCGCCGGACGATGCACAGGGGCGTCATTTCCCCAATTCGGTATCGTCGATCTGCGCTCTTTCCGGCCCCCCCTGACGCGATAACGCCCCGCTTGGTTTGACCGAGCGGGGCGTTATGTTTTTTGATTTTTGATCGTAAGAGAGTTTTGGATTTTTTCTAG
>NZ_FOLG01000024.1 GCF_900112335.1 Tropicimonas isoalkanivorans | reverse complement strand
GTGGCAACCCGATACGACAGATGCCCGAAGGTCTTCCTGTCAGCCATCGCCCTGGCCGCTCTCGTCATTTACTGGCTATGAGTCCTGACCCTAGGCCTGCCGCTTATGTGTCATTCATGATGTTACTCGCCACATCCGATATCGCCCCTGCCCGGTCATCTCGCGGACCAGACCCTTTTCCTCCATCCAGGCAAGGTTGCGCTGGACGGCGGCGCGACTGGCGCCGGTCAGAGCCTCGGCCATCGGAGCGGATAAAAGGGGCCATTCGGTCAACACGGCGCGCAAAGCGTGCGGGGTCTTACCCGAGAGCATGGTCATCTCGGTTTCTGCCCGCGCTGACCATGCCTCGATATCCTCAAGGTGCCGCATTGCGGTCAGGCAGGCGGTCTCCATCCCGTCAAGCCAGCGCGCCAGACGGTCAGCGGGTGGGCCGCCGGCGCGCAGCCCCCCTGCCCCGCCCATGGCCAGAGGCGCAAAGACTGCGCCTCTCTCCTCGCTGGCCGCGATCCGCGCGGCCGTGACTGCCGCCTCCATTCGGTCACCCTGCTGCCCAAGGCCCGCGAGGCTCCATAGGTGAAATCCAATGCAAGCACGGGTTATCGGGTGAAGATCGGCGACTTGTGCCATCAGGTCGATCCAACCGCCCGCGCGGTCCGCGAAGGGCTCGGCTTCATCTGCCATGTTCTCAGGATCGCGGCGGTCGAGGAAGGCAGACAGATCCACCTCTGGGCCTGGCCCCCCTGTCAGACGACGTACCGCCCAACCGACACGTGCAAGGGCTGCGGTGTCGTCGTGCGCGCCGGACAGGCGCATGGAAATCCAGAGCGCCAGCCGATCCGGGCCAATGCGATCACCCGCGAACCAGCTGAGGTCGGCAGCCTCGATCAGGGCAAGCCTGTGCCGCCATCCTTCCGGGCCGCGCTTTAGCCGGTCGTCCAGCGCGCCGACGCGACCGGCCACACGGGCAAGACGCGCGGCATGACCCGCCTCAGCTTTCCGCCAATCGTCGAGGACCTCGGTTTCACACGGTTCGGCCCGTGGTCCGGGCGGCAAATAATCTGGCTCCTCTTCCATGGGACCGGGCAGGAACCAAAGATCGTCCTCAGACGACTGTTCCACCTCCTCAACGTCGAGGTAGAGAGCATCAGATTCATCATGAAAGGCAGGCGCTTGAGGCTTCATATGTGCAAAATACTGGAGTTTTGCATTTTACCCAAGGGTTTTGTCGGAATGCGCCAGCGCTCCTTATATAGCACGCGCGGGCGATGGTCGGCGTGGGCTCTCTGATCGCGCTCATTGTATGGAAACCAAGGGCATTCCGGTAAACACCGCCACAGAGAGCGCCCTTGCATCCGTTTACAAACGGTCGTTTATTGCCGCTATATGAAACTGCAAAAAGACTGTTTTGATGCCATTGATAGGCTATGCGCGCGTATCCACAGAGGATCAAACCCCCCTGCCCCAGTCGCAGGCCCTGAAATCTGCGGGTTGCGCCGAAATCTATGAAGAGCACGCCTCAGGCGGCAATCGCGCGCGGCCGGTGCTTGGGCGTGTGCTCGAACGCATCCAGAGTGGCGATACGCTGGTCGTCGTGAGGATCGACCGGCTTGCGCGGTCTCTGTCGCATCTGCTGGAAGTGATCGAGCGGCTGGAGGCTAGGGGTGCGTTCTTTCGCTCGATCCAGGACCCGATCGACACTGGATCCCCGCAGGGCAAGTTCACGCTGCAGGTCTTGGGCGCTGCGGCCGAGTTCGAGCGCGCCCTGATCCGGGAGCGCACCAAGGCCGGCCTCGCCAGTGCGCGCACAAAGGGCCGCGTGGGCGGAAACCCTGGACTGCGGGCCAAAGACCCTGCCGCTCTTCGCAAGGTGCGGCTAGCGCGACAGGACGGCTACATGGAGCGTCTGAACGAAACGGCACAAGATTGGGTGCCCCATGTGCGCCGGTTGCGCCCTGACTTGGCCTGGGAAGACGTGGTGCGCATCATCAACGGCCCCTTGCCCGAGGCGCGTCGCTGGACCCAAAGCCGTCTCTTGCGCGCCGTGAAGGCCTATGTCCGCGACGGCTTCCTGCCCGAGACAGTTTTGGCCCGCGCCGGCCGCCGCGAAACCGACGACCGCCTGCCCGCCATCGTCGCCGCCATCAAGGGCGCGGATCCCGGCATTACGCTCCAGGCGATCTGTGAACGGCTGGAATCAATGCGCGAACGCACACCACGTGGCCGAACGAGATGGCAGCCGTCGTCAGTCAAGATGCTGTTGGAGCGGGCGGAGAGGCTGGGGCTGCTTGAGTAGCCTAACAACCTTGCAAATCCTCCACTATAGGGAAGGATTACAAGGTTGTGGTCAGTTTCAGGCACAGAAGCCGTTCGCTCATGCAAAGGGGTTGACGATGCGAAGCTGGCCTTCCACCAGCAGGCCATCTTGCATGTCCTCGCTCCACAGCGTGGTACACCCCGCAACCAAAGCGCTGGCCACGATCATCGCGTCGTAGATCGAGAAGCCGTAGCGTTCCGCCAAAGCGCGGCCGACGTCATGGGTCTGCACGGTGAGATCTTCGACGGGACACAAGGCGCGCACGCCTTCGAGAAAGGCCGCTGCTTCCTCCCAACCGAGGCCAGCTTTGCGGCGGCAGTTCACCAGTGACTCGTTTAGAACCTGAACGCTGATCCGGGGCCCCTGCCCCAGGATGACCTCGGCGCGATCGGCCTTTGGGCCGTCGTCGAGCAGGTAAAGAACGACATTCGTGTCCGCGAACTCAACGCTCATGTGCGTCGTCGCGGCTCAGACGTTCTGCTGCGGACAACTTGCCCCGGAAGCGGCGCAGGCCGGTAAGTACCTCATCCGCACGAGCAAGGCGACGGACTCTGACCCGACCGTCGTCCTTGACCAGGTCGATCTGATCACCCTCCTTGAGACCAAGCTCTCGGACGAGCTCCGCGGGCAAACGGACGGCCAGCGAGTTACCCCATTTTGCGACCTGCATCGTGACCTCCCATGCGGATATACGTCTTGTAATGTATATCCGAAAGGTTCCTAAGACAAGCCTGCCGCAAACCCTAGCTACTCTTGTGCATGACGCAGCGACTGACACCAAATCTAGAAAGAGCTTGCACGAATCTGATAGCTCGGGCAATAGTCTCGATAAATAACGCGCGATCACATAAAAAACGCGCCCACGAATCGAGGCAGAGATGAGCGAAGCTGAGCAGGACCTGGACATTGCCATCGGGCACTACGCAGAGCTTCTTGCGTCCAATCTTCATGCGCAACGTGCTGCCCACTTCCCTCCCGACGCCAAAAAAGTCATGCGCAGCCTGACCAGCGGCGAGGCGGCCGAGTTGCTTGGCGTCGATCATACCTACCTTCGCAAGCTTCATCGAGAAGGAAAGATCGCTGACGTCGAAACCACTGCGGGCAGCCACCGGCGATATACCCTCGATGATATCTGGGAGATTCGCCACGCTCTTGAGGCAAACGCGAAGAAGCCTGGAACCTACGTTCCGGGGCGTCGTGCCGATGACGAGCTTCAGATTGTTTCTGTTGTGAACTTCAAAGGCGGGTCCGGGAAAACGACAACATCCGCTCACCTTGCACAGCGCTTGGCTCTCAAGGGATATCGTGTCCTTGCGATCGATCTGGACCCCCAGGCATCCCTTTCCGCGCTGCATGGCATCCAGCCTGAGCTGGACCTGATGGAGGGTGGCACGCTGTATGATGCGGTTCGCTACGATGAACCGGTCCCGATCTCGGACGTGATCCGCAAGACCTACATCCGTGGTCTTGACCTGATTCCCGGGAACCTCGAGCTCATGGAATTCGAACATGAGACACCGGCAGCCATTCAGCGTGGCGGCGCCCGCGCATTCTTTGCCCGTGTGCGCGACGCGCTCGACAGTGTCGAAGCGGACTATGACGTCGTCGTCATCGACTGTCCGCCGCAGCTTGGTTTTTTAACCATGTCCGCCCTTTCAGCATCTTCAGGGGTGCTTGTTACCGTTCACCCCCAAATGCTCGATCTGATGTCCATGTCGCAGTTTTTGCGCATGACCGCTGATCTGCTTGGCGTCATCCGGGATGCTGGCGCAAACCTTCGCTTCGACTGGCTGCGCTTTCTGCCGACCCGCTACAAGGTGGGTGATGCCCCGCAGACCGAGGTCATTGCTTTCATCCGGGGTCTGTTCGGCAGGTCAGTCCTGACCAACCACATGGTTGAGTCTACTGCGATCTCTGATGCAGGGCTGACGAAGCAGACGCTCTACGAGGCCGACAAGAAGGACTTCACGCGTCAGACTTTCGATCGTGCAATCGAATCCATGAACGCCGTCAACGACGAGATCGCGGCGATCATCCAGAACACGTGGGGACGCAATGGCAAGAAAGCCTAAACTGGGACTGCCACTGCAGACCCTGCGCAACGCGCCCGACGCTCTTGAAGGGCGCAGGCTGCGCGGCGGCGTTTTCGAAATCGAGCCTGACCAAATCGAAACCACAGGTCGGCTCGATGACAGGCTGCAGATTGAGACTGCGGGCCTCAAGGCGTCAATTTCCAAGAACGGACAGCGAGTACCAATCCTCGTCCGGCCGCTTGATGGTGATCGCTACAGCCTGATCTATGGCCGTCGTCGACTGGAAGCTTGCAGAGAACTTGGGATCAAGGTCCGCGCCATTGTCACAGAGATGGAGGGCGATCAGGCACTTCGTGATCAGCTGTTAGAGAACCAGGAGCGGCGGGATCTAAGCTTCATCGAACGAGCGCTTGTTGCCGCAGCCTTGCTCGACGGTGACCATCTGAGCGCATCCGAACGCACTAACAAGGGTGTCGCCGAGGTTCTCAATCTGACCGAGGCAGGAGTGTCGCAGCTGTTAAGCGTGGTCCGCACCGTTGGGGAGGACTTGGTCCTCGCCATCGGTGCCGCTCCGGGCATTGGTCGGCCCAGGTGGGAAGAGCTCAAGAAGTTGCTGGGGGCTACGGATGCCGATCGCGAACTGCTTGCAGCTTTGGCGGGTGAGGCCAAGACATCCTACCAAGGCGGTATTGACGAGAAATCCGATCATGCATTTTTGGCCGTCCTCTCTGCTGCAGGGAAGCCCGAACAGACCACATCCTCGTCTCGCCCTCGCGGGCGGCCCGGCACGGTGATTCCGGGGGTCGGTGCCGCCACTGTCACGATCGGACGTCGTGGAAAGCAACTCAAGCTCGAGTTGAAGGCCGAGGAGAGCGATTTTGTCAGCTGGCTTGAGGGCAACGCCCCGCAGCTGATCACCGAGCTTCACGAGCGCTGGAAGCGTTCGGAAGACTGAGGAAGAGCAACAATCAAAAAGGAGGCACGAGACAGGCAGAAAAGAAAAAGGCCCCGAGAAGCAAGCTTCACGAGACCTTTCTTAGGTTTCGCACGGGACCAGCCCGCTACAAAACTTCAGTTTTCGCACCTCTGAATGTAGCGATCTGGCCCCTTTCCCGCAAGCGCAAAGCGATTCGCGGGCCAGGGAAATTTTGCCTTCGTGAATGACATCATGGATTACACACCGATTTCGCCGTTTATGCGGCCGATCTCGCACGCCCATCTGCGCGTGGTCGAGCGTCCTGAGGCGTCTGTTCCCGGCAAGCCCGTCAACAAGTGGGAGCTCCTCCGTGAGCTGTCCAAGGCACAGGCCGCCTTCGGGGTTTCCGAGCGCGATCTGACCGTTCTTCAGGGACTTCTCAGCTTTTTTCCGGACGATGCGCTTGGCGGGAACACCGAAATGGTCGTCTTCCCATCCAACAAGGCGATCTGCGAGCGGCTGAACGGCATGCCTTGCTCGACGATGCGCCGTCACCTCGCCCGGTTGGTAGAGGCACGCTTGCTCATGCGGCGCGATAGCCCCAATGGGAAGCGGTATGTGCGCAAGCGTGGCGAAGATCGGGTGGCCTTCGGCTTTGATCTCTCCCCGCTCTATTGCCGGGCCGAGGAAATTGCACGGGCTGCAGAGGCTGTGCGTGAGGCCGAGGACCGTGTGCGGCGACTGAGGGAGGTAGTGAGCCTTATGCGTCGCGACTTGGCCGCTCTGGCGGAGTTCGGCGAGGAGATCCAGCCCGGGCTTGGCCTATGGGACCAGCTCCGCGACAAGGCAGCCCTCACCGCCCGCGCTCTTCGCCGCAAACTCTCGCTTGAGGATCTGTCGGCATTTCGGACTGAACTGGAGACCCTTCTTGACCAGGCGCGTAATGTGATTGACGGTCCTGAAACAGAAGAAATGAACACCAATGATGCCCAATGTGAGCGTCACCATCATAATTCAAATAAAGAATCTATAGATCTTGAACCTGCCTTAGAAAAAGGCGGGGCGGCGGGACGCGCGCCTGATGATGATACGGGTGAGCCCGTGGCTGACCTTGAAGAGTCTGACACGAGGCGGGTGCCGAAAATCCCACTCCACCTGGTAATCGCCGGCTGTCCCTCGCTCAAGACTTTCTATCAGGGCGACATTCGACACTGGCACCAACTTTTCGACGCGGCTTGTCATGTAAGGCCGGCCATGGGGATCAGTGTTTCCGCGTGGGAAGAAGCGCAACGCTGCATGGGACCAGAGCAAGCCTCGATCGTCGTCGTGGCCATGCTGGAACGATTCTCTGACATCAGATCACCGGGTGGATACTTGCGGGCGCTGACGTCCAAGGCCGCGGCGGGCGAATTCTCTTGCGGTCCGATGGTCATGGCTTTGATCGGTCGGCGAAGTGCGGCTTAACAGCTGTTAAGTTTCAACGCCGCGGTGCTCAGTTGGCATGACTTAACAGCTGTTAAGTCGCCTCTTGGCAACCATACGATCATCGAGAGGGAAAGGAGTGTTGGTTTGAGGGTGACGGGAAATGAGATCGGGAGAGTGGCTTCCGGCGCCCGTCGTGGAGAAGATCTGATGACGAAAGCTGTCCGGAAAATCACCCTGTCCCCTTCGCGGGATATCCCTTTTGACAAGCTGGTCCTGAGCCAGTCCAACGTGCGGCGCATCAAGGCTGGCGTGTCTGTCGAGGAACTGGCCGAAGACATCGCCCGCCGCGGTCTGTTGCAGAGCCTGAGCGTGCGGCCCGTCTTGGCTGACGACGGCACCGAGACCGGCAAGTTCGAGATCCCGGTCGGTGGCCGTCGGTTCCAAGCATTGTCCCTGCTGGTGAAGCAGAAGTGTTTGGCAAAGACCCCGCCCATTCCTTGCATCGTGCGCGATGCTGCGTCCGACATCCTGGCCGAGGATGATTCCCTTGCAGAAAGCATGCATCGCGTCGCCCTGCACCCGCTCGACCAATTCCGCGCGTTTGTGGCGCTGAGGGACAAGGGCCAGAGCGATGCAGAGATTGCCGCCGCCTTCTTCGTGACGCCGCAGATCGTGAAGCAGCGCTTGAAACTCGCTTCCGTCGCCCCTGCCCTGCTTGAGGTCTATGCCGAGGATGGCATGACGCTGGAGCAGCTCATGGCCTTCACCGTGAACCCCGATCATGCGCGTCAGGTTCAGGTCTGGGATGTGATCCATTCATCCTGGAACAAGGAGCCATTCCAGATCCGGCGCATGCTGACCGAGACCTCGGTCCGGGCGTCTGACCGGCGCGCGGTCTTTGTGGGTGTTGAGGCCTACGAAGCGGCGGGCGGCACGATGTTGCATGACCTCTTTCAGGGCGATGACGGTGGCTGGCTCGAGGACCCTGCCCTGCTCGATCGGCTGGTGACGGAAAAACTCCAGGCCAAGGCTGAGACGGTTGCCGTTGAGGGCTGGAAGTGGATCGAGGTCGCGCTTGACCTGCCCTACGGCTACAGCCACGGCCTGCGGTCCCTGTCAGGTGATCCGGCACCGATGACGGATGACGAAGGCGCGGCCCATGCCAAGCTGCTCGCCGAATACCGGGCGCTGGAAGAGGAATACGCGGGTCAGGATGAAATCCCCGACGGGATCGACACGCGGCTTGGCGTGTTGGAAACGGAGATGGAAAAGATCGAGACCCGGCCGTTGATCTTCGACGCGGAGGAGATCGGGCGGGCAGGGGCGTTCGTCACGCTCGACCGCTACGGCGCGCTGGCCGTCTATCGCGGCTATGTGCGTCCAGAGGATGAGCCGGTTGACGTGACAGCGGTCCAGGATGGTGCTGATCCTGCGGTGGCGGGGCAGGGGGATGATCGTGATCTCACCGATGGCTATGACAGTGCCGCTCATGCCGGAACCGTCATCATGTCGGGAGGCCAGCCGATTGGCGGCGATCTGCCGGAGGATGAGGATGACGGAGCGCTGAAGCCACTGCCCGAGCGGCTCGTAATCGAGTTGACGGCACACCGGACGCTGGCGCTGCGTGAAGCGATCGGGCGCTCGCCCGACGTGGCGTTGATTCTGCTGCTGCTGAAGATTGTGACGGACACCTTCCGCACTTCCTCTGCTTCGGGAAGCTGTCTCGAAGCCTCAGTGCGTCACATCTACATGCCGGCGCAGGCGAGCGATCTGAAGGACAGCGTGGTGGCAAAGCTGGTCGACGAGCGTCATGCGCCGGAACGATCTCGTGGCGCTTGACGATGAGGACCATGCCGAAGGGCAGGGGGCGGATGCCGAAGCGGCTGACAGCGTCAGTGAAGCTGACCTTCCTGCATTTCTGACGGATGACCTGCCTGCTGAAGGCGCGTCGATGCTGGCCTCGGAATAACGTGATCCAGCGGGGGGCGGAGATTCCGCCCCCAATCACCCTATAGTGTAATAATATCAATGGGATGAGCGCGATTACTCGCATTCAGAATGAAGAATCATGTCTACAACAACCATCATCGACACCGCACCCCTCGGGGCGCTGCGACGTGAGACTTCAAGGCCAATGCTCCCGATCTTTCACATGGGCATTTGGAGCATCCGTTGGCAATCTGACGGATGCCTGAAATCCAGAAGTTTCACCGGGACGTGGTGACTGGAGCAAGAGAGAGGTTTCGATCCGTTCTGCGATGGCTGAGACGATAGCGAGGCCAAGCCCGCTACCATCAGTTTTTGCATCTGCCCTCTCGAAGCGCCCTGTCAGGCGTTCGAGTGTTTCGGTTGCTACCGCGGGGCCCTCGTTCGCCACGATCAACTGCCCCTCGCTCGTGAGTGTAACCGCGACTGGGGCATTCTGCGCCCCGTGGCGTAGGGCGTTTTCCACCAGATTCCGGCACAGAATTCCTAATGCGTCGGGGTCGATATCAGACAAGACAGGCGTGTCCGGCAAGTTCAACGTAAGGCGCCCGTTCTCTGTGGTGCGCGCGATATCTTCCACCACGACCCGAGTGATGGTTCTGACATCAGCGCTCTGGTCCATCCGAAGTCTACCGCCTTCCGCCCGCGCAAGCTGCAGGAGACGCTCGGAAAGCCGAGTGAGACGCTTGAGCGTTGCCTCGATCTCGGCGGCACGGGCGTCGATGGTCGGATCTTTGGTCTCTGACCGCAGTCGCTGCGCCTGGGCGATAGCGCCCGCCAATGGTGTCCTTAGTTCATGAGCCGCATTGGCTGCAAAACTTCGCTCAGCCTCGAACGCGTCGCGCAACCGAGCCAAAAGGCTGTTCAAGGTTGCGGCCAGCGGTCCGATTTCGGTCGGCAGGTCGGCCGCGGGTACTTCTGACAGGTCGCGCACGCCGCGCGCTTCAAGCCGCGTACGGAACCGATGGAGAGGGGCGAGGCTAAAGCGCACAGCGAGAATAATCGACGCGAGCGCCAACGGCAGCACGACCAGCAGCGGCAGGCCGAGGCCCATCTGGATTTCAAGAGCAACCGATGCGCGATGCGCCAACGGTTCGGCCACGGTGATGCTGATCGTCCCCTGGAGCGCCGCGTCGCTGTAGAGGCGATGTGTGGCGTTCTGCCCAAATCCCGGCCCGTCGTATGGAGGGAACACGGCAGGGTCCGCCGCATGGGATTGCAGCAAAATGCGTCCCTCGGCATCGCGTACGATGTAGGTGAAGAACTCGTCATGCTCCCGGATCGGCGCGAGGCGCTGCGTCACACCCTGATCTTCTCGGCCGACGATGTCGGTCACGGCCAGCGGAAGGATGCGCTCGGCGGTTTCGCGCAGGGCGCTGTCGAAGACCTCGTCCATCTCGCCCCGAACGATCACCGCGGTAACCGTGGCGGCGGCGAGCCAGAGGATCGTCAGCACAAGGCCGAGTGACAAGCCGAGCCGTACCTGAAGGCTGGATGGCCACATCATGGCTTGCCCAGCCGGTAACCCATGCCGCGCTCGGTCTCGATGATGGCGCTCCCCAGTTTCTTGCGCAGGCGGCTCACGTGCACCTCGATGGTGTTGCTCTCGACTTCGGCGTCGAAAGCGTAGAGCTTCTCCTCCAACTGCGCCTTGGACAGGAGCTGCCCGGGACGCGCCAGGAAGGCCTCGAAGAGCGCCCATTCCCGCGCCGTCAGCGGCACATGTCTGCCATCCCGATGGACGCTGCGCGCGGCAAGGTCGATGTCGAGCGGTCCGTGGGTCAGGATCGGGTTGGGGTTGCCGCTGTAGCGCCGCGCGACCGATCCGATCCGTGCCGACAGTTCCGACAGGTCGAAGGGCTTCACAAGATAGTCGTCAGCGCCCGCATTGAGGCCTTCGATCCTATCGGACACCTGGTCGAGCGCCGTCAGGATGATGACCGGCGTCACGTCTCCACGCGTCCTGAGGCCCTTGAGGAACCCGATACCACGTCCGTCTGGCAGCATGAGGTCGAGCAGGAGCAGGTCGTAAGAGGTTGCGCTCATCGCGTCTGCCGCCGCGTCTAGCCGCGTGACCCAGTCTACTGACTGGCCATCAGCTGCGATCTGGTCGCGCACGGCAGCGCCAAGAGTCGTGTCGTCCTCGATCAGCAATATGCGCATGGTCGTACCCGTCCTTTCCTGATGTCCCTCCATGATCCGTCTGGCTGACACGAAGCTGAAGCTTGTGGGTCGAGCCCCTTCAGGCTGCCGTCAGCTTCGCGGCGCATGAATGGCATCAAGAGGCGAGCCACTAGGAGTGTGCCCCATGAAGAAGACATTGACAATTATCGGCTTTCTCGCGGTCTTTACGGCCGGCGCGGCGCTGGCTGACGACGATTGCTTCGTGCCGATGGCCGACTGGCAGCCGCGCGATGCTGTTGCCATGCTGGCCGAGGAAAATGGTTGGACGGTGCGCCGGATCAAGATCGATGACGGCTGCTACGAGATCGACGGGAGGGATGCCGAGGGGCGTGCGATCGAGGTGACTGTCCACCCGGCCACGCTGGAGGTAATCGAGTTCGAATACGAGGACGACGAGGATGATCGCCGCGAGCGGGATCACGAGAGACGCGACGATGACTGATGCAGCGCGTCGCGACGGTATTGTCCCGGTGCCGAGCCTGCCGCCACTCTCCCGGCTTTCCCTAAACTCTCCTCTAGCCCTGACGGGCCCGGTGCTGGTTGCGTTGCCATGCCTGCTGGCGGCTTTGCTCGGTTTCAACACCTATGCGACTTATGGTGCGGATGCCGCGCTCGGCATCGCCGTCGGGGCCGCGGCAGTTGTCGCGATGGCACAGACCCTGATCCTCGCCGCACGGCCGCCGCTGGTGGAGCCGTTGTTCGGCGGTCTCGATCGCATGTACCGGGTCCACAAGTGGCTTGGTATTTCCGCAATGGTCCTGATGATCCTGCACCAACAGATCGAGCCGGATTTCGAGCGTTTGGTGCGTGAAACCTCCCTTGGTGAACTTGGTGAAGAGGCGGGCGAACTTGCCTTCAACGCGCTTCTTGCCCTGGTTGCTGTCAGCTGGTTCCGGAGATTGCCCTTCACCCCACTGGAAATCCCCTATCAAATCTGGCGGTTCAGCCATCGTTTCATGGGGGCCCTTTTTGCAATCGTGGTCTTTCACCAGTTCTTCGTCGACCTGCCGACAGAGGTAGATCCATCGCTCTCGGTGCTTCTGAACACATTCGGCATCGCCGGAGTGATCGCGTGGATATTCACCGAGCTGGTCGCCCCGTACCTGCGGCGTAGAGAATTCACCGTCACAGAGATCAGCCAGACCAAGGACACCACCACGCTAACCCTCCGCCCCGAGGGGCGGGCCATGCGGTGGCGGCCGGGGCAATTCGCCTTCTTCCGCGCGCCAGAGGCAGGACTGTCCGAGCCGCACCCTTTCACGATTGCCAGCGCCCCGCGCCCTGACGGCACCCTGACGTTCTGCATCAGGGGGTTGGGTGGCTGGACACGAAGCCTGCCCGCCATCTTGCGGACCGGAACGCGCGTGCAGGTCGAAGGGCCATATGGACGGTTCAATTTCCGCAAGGGCGGTGCGCGCCAAATATGGCTTGCCGGCGGCATCGGTATCACGCCGTTCCTCGCCTGGGCGGAAAGCCTGACAGAGGCGGAGAGTCGCGACATTCACCTCATCTACTGCGTTCCGACACAAGAGGAGGCGATTGGCGTAGAGACGTTGCGCGCTGCGGCTGCCCGCAACCCGAGGTTCAGTTTCGAGGTGGTCGTTACGACGCGCGATGGCAGGCTCACGGCCGAGCGCCTGATTGGCGCGGTCCCTTTCGCGATCCGGCAAGCCGATCTGTGGTTCTGCGGCCCAACCGGTCTGAAGGACGGGATTCTCAAGGGCTTGAAAGCACAAGGCCAAACGCCTCGCCGTGTCCGCTTCGAGCAGTTCGAATTCACCTGAACGCGGGGCAGGGCGTATAGCCATGCCAGCCCTGTAGCCTGCGCTCGCATCTTTTTGGCCCCGTCATCATCGGCGGGGCCATTTTCCTGACGGCAAGCTGAAGCAGGAATCGCTGGGGCGTCAGGATGCCCTCAGGTCGGGGTGCCAGATTGGTCTCATCAAACGAAAGGACCCCTTGCCATGAAAAAGACCCTGACCGCCCTTGCCCTGATCGCACTTTTGCCCGCCGGCGCTGCGCTGGCCGACGACGATGATTGCAATGCGCCCCGTGACCAGTGGCAGCCGCGCGAGGCCGCCATGCAGATGGCCGAACAGAACGGTTGGACGGTGCGCGACTTCGAGATCGACGACGGCTGCTACGAAATCGAAGGCCGAGACCAGAATGGCCGCGAGATCGAGGTGAAGTTCGATCCGGCGACGCTGCAGATCGTCGAGATGGACTACGAGGATGATGACGACGACCGCGGTGGCGCCCGCAATCCCGCGCCCGCTGGAACGGTCGCTCCTCCGCAGAACGGCCTCTTCGGAAACGGCGCCCCTCCGCAGGTTCAGGTGAACTGAACAGCTCCGAAGCACCCTGAACAAGGATCATTCCCATGAAATCACTTCTCGCAACGCTCGCGCTTACCACCGCACTCACGCTTCCCGGCCTCGCTATGGCACGGCCCGTGACGCTCACAACCACCCTTAACAACTATGGTGGCGACGGCGCTTACCTCGCGCTTTACGTTACCGACGCCTCGGGCGCCTATGTCGGCAGTCTCTGGATGGCTGGTGGCAAGTCCAAGTACTACGAGCATCTGAGCGACTGGTACCGTGCCACGGGCGGCGATACCGCGCAGGTAAACGGTATCACCGGCGCCAGCGTCGGCGCGGGCCGCAGTCTCGAGATCACGCTCGATCTGGCCGACGCGCTGTTCGATGCGGGCTACACGCTGCACATCGACGCGGCAGTCGAGGATATGCGCGACAGCCCGAACGAGGTGGCCGTGCCGCTGACGACGGCGGGCGCGGGCACGCCGGTGAGCGGGCGGCGCTACATCGCCAACTTCTCCTACGACATGTGAGGGGCAGGGCCATGATCCGTACACTCCATCGCTGGCCGGGTCTTCTGGCACTCGCGCTCGTCACGATCCTGAGCCTGAGCGGCGCTGCGCTCTCGGTCTTTCCGGCAGTCGAGCGCATCACCGCGCCGCAGGTGGAGACTGGCCTGACAGTCGCCACCCTCGCGGAGCGCATCCAGGTCGTCTATCCGGGCGTCGAGCAGATCCGGCGGTCGCCCTCCGGTCGGATCACCGCCTATTGGTTCGATCAGGGCGCGCCGGGTGCTGCCGTGATCGACCCGGCGACGGGCGCGGGCGTGGCCTCGGCCGACCCGAACCAGGCGCTTCGCTGGCTCACCAACTTTCATCGCTCGCTCTTCCTCGGGGATGGCGGGCGCATCGCCATGGCCGCCGGGGCCGCGGCGATGCTGGTCCTCTCGCTCTCGGGTGCTATGCTGGTCGTGCGACGGGCGGGCGGATGGCGGCACTGGTTCGCGTCCTTGCGCGGTCCGTTCACGGGCAGGCTGCATGTCGAGATCGCCCGGATCGCCGTCATCGGCCTCGTTCTGTCCTCCACCACCGCCCTCTGGATGACAGCCTCCACCTTCGATCTTTTGCCGGACGGTGGCGTCCTGCCGGCTGATCCCACCGAAGTGAGCGGAGAGATTGGGTTCGCTCTCGATCAGATGGCCACGCTGCTGCAGACGCCCGTCGCCGAGCTGCGCGAACTGAGCTTTCCCTATCCCGGCGATGCGACGGACGTGTTCACACTGAAGACCGACCGGGGCACCGGCTATCTTGACCAGGGAACCGGCGCGCTCGTGGCATGGGCCGACCTGACCGGGTGGGAGCGCGTCTCGGAAACCATTTACATGCTGCACACGGGGCAGGGGGCCGCGATGCTCGGCCTTGTGCTCGGGATGATGGCGCTCGGAGTGCCGGCGATGGGCGTGACCGGCGTCTTGATCTGGCTTGCCGGGCGGCGCGGGCGGCCGCGCATCCGGGGCAACCAGCCCGCGGGCCGTGCCGAGACGATCATTCTTGTCGGCAGCGAGGGTGGCAGCACCTGGGGCTTCGCCGCGACCCTGCATGCCGCGCTGACGGCAGCGGGGCAGGGCGTCCATGTTGGCCCGATGTCGGGCTTCGCACCAGAGCGCTACGCCCGTGCAGAGCGCATCATCGTCCTCGCCGCGACTTATGGCGATGGCGCGGCGCCCGCCTCGGCCAAGGGGCTCCTCGACCGGATGAACGCGTCGGCCCCTGCGCCTGATATCCCGATGGCCCTGCTCGGCTTCGGCGACCGCAGCTTTCCGTCCTATTGCGCCTTCGCCAAGGCCGTTGCGGCAGCGGCGCAGGCGAAGGGCTGGGCCGAACTCATGCCGCTGGACACGATCGACCGCCAATCGCCACAGGATTTCGCGCGCTGGGGCCGAGCTCTTGGCGAGGTGCTTGGCATCTCTCTCGAGCTTTCTCACCAGCCCGTTTCGCCGCGCACCGAAACATTGACCCTCGTCTCGCGGCGCAACTACGGGGCCGAGATGCAGGCGGGGGCCGCGATCCTGCGCTTCGCCCTGCCGCGCGCAACGCCGTGGCAACGGCTGACGGGCACGGGCTTCGCACGGTTCCAGGCGGGCGACCTGATCGGCGTCCTGCCGCAGGGCAGCCCGATGCCGCGCCTCTATTCGCTGGCCTCGGGCCGGCGCGACGGGTTCGTCGAGATCGTGGTGCGCAAGCATCCGGGCGGTCTGGCCTCGGGCCAGCTGACCGCGCTGGAACCGGGCGATACGGTCCGGGCCTTCCTGCGGCGCAATCCCGGCTTTGACGCCGGTCGCGGTCTCACCCCGCTGATCCTGATCGGGGCGGGCACCGGCATCGGGCCGCTGGCGGGCTTCATCCGCGGCAATGCGCGGCACAGGCCCGTGCACCTGTTTTTCGGGATGCGGCATGCGGACAGCGATTTCTTCTATGGCGAAGAGATGCCCGGCTGGCAGGCTGAGGGGCGGTTGACCCGGCTTGTCACCGCCGTCTCGCGCGGCGCGCGGCGCAGTTATGTGCAGGACGCCTTGCGCGCCGACGCGGCGCAGGTGGCCCGGCTTATCTGCGACGGGGCGCGTGTGATGGTCTGCGGCGGGCGCGACATGGCCACGGGCGTGAGCGATGCGTTGGCCGAGATACTCGCACCTGCCGGGCTTACGCCCGCAGTCCTAAAGGCAGAGGGGCGGTATGTCGAAGATGTCTACTGAGCGCGCGCGCATCGCCCTGAACGGCCCCGCCATGGGCACGCGCTGGTCGGCGCTGTTCTTCGCGGATCGGGTCCGCGACACGGATGCAATTCGTGCCGCCCTTCAGGCGGCTGTCGACGAGGTGGACACGCAGATGTCGATGTGGAACGCGGAGAGCGCGCTCATGCGGATCAATGCGGCGCCGGTGGGCGATTGGGTGGTGGTGCCGGAGCAACTGCGGGCGGTCCTGCGCCTCGGGCTCGAGATCGGGCGTGCCTCGGGCGGGGCCTTCGATATCGGCATGGGCGATGCGGTGACGGCCTGGGGTTTCGGGCCCGGGGCCGCCGCGCCCGAGGGTATCCGCGCCGCGATGGACGCCCCCCGCCGCCCGGCTCAGGAGGTGCTGGAGATCGAGGGGATGCAGTTGCGCAAGACCGCGCCCGTCGCGCTGGACCTGAACGGCATCGCCAAGGGCCACGGTGTCGACCGGCTCGCCGAGACCTTGCGCGATCATGGGATTGCCGACGCCCTTGTCGGCATCGACGGTGAGATGCGTGCCATGGGCCTGCGCCCCGATGGCGAGGCATGGATCATCGCGGTAGAAGCGCCGGACCCTGATCGCCGGACGCCGCATTCGGTTCTGGCGCTGCAGGACGCCGCCGTCGCGACCTCCGGTGACTACCGCCATTGGGTCGAGGTGCATGGGCGCCGCCTGTCGCATACCATGGATCCGAGACGTGGCGCGCCGCTGATCGCCTCGCCGGCCTCCGTCACCGTCGTGGCCCGCACCTGTGCCGAGGCCGACGCCTGGGCGACGGCGCTGATGGTGCTCGGTGCGGAGAGGGGTGCGGACCTCGCAAGACAACGTGGACTCGACGCCCTGTTTCTTCTGCGCGATGATGAAGGGAATGCAATGGGCGTGGGAGTCGGGCGTCTTTTTTCCGAAGAACCAGCGGCAATCGCCTCAGCCGGGGGAAGATGAGCCGCATGGAACAGACCCGTACCGATCGCTTCAAGACCGCACTCCTGCTGATGGCCGCAACCGGGCTGATCGTGGGACTCGCATTCTACCTTGCGGGCCAACCAGAGGTTGCGAACCTGATCTGGATTGCAGGAGTTGTTCCCGCGCTGGCAGCGCTTGTGGTCGAAATCGTCCGCAGCATTGGGCGCGGCGAGGTGGGCCTCGATATCGTTGCCGCGCTGTCGATGTCGGCGGCGCTTGTCTTCGGCGAGACCTTGGCTGCGGCTGTCGTCGCAGTCATGTATTCTGGAGGCACTTTCCTCGAAGCCTTCGCTGAGGGCCGTGCACGTCGTTCGATGAAGGATCTTCTATCTCGCGTACCCCGGACCGCGACGCGGCACCGGAACGGCGGTCTTGAGGATGTGCCTCTCGAGGAGATCGCACCGGGCGATCGCCTGCTGATCCGGCAGGGCGATGTCGTTCCCGTGGACGGTTCGGTTACGTCCGACACCGCCTTCCTCGACACCGCGGCGCTGACCGGCGAATCCCTCCCAGTCCGGCTGGCGCGCGGGGCCGACGCCATGAGCGGATCGACCAACGCGGGCGAGGCCTTCGACCTGACGGCGACGCGCGAGGCCAAGGACAGCACCTATGCCGGGATCGTTCGCCTGGTCGAGGAAGCGCAGGCGTCCAAAGCGCCGATGTCCCGGCTGGCCGACCGCTGGTCGCTGGGCTTTCTGGTCGTCACCGTCAGTATCGCCTTCGCGGCCTGGTGGTTCACAGGCGATCCGATCCGCGCGGTCGCCGTGCTGGTGGTCGCCACGCCCTGTCCGCTGATCCTTGCCGTGCCGGTTGCGCTGGTCGCGGGTCTCTCGCGTGCGGCGCATTTTGGCGTTTTGATCAAGGGCGCAGGGCCGCTCGAGACAATGGCGCGCATCCGTACGCTGATCCTCGACAAGACGGGGACGCTGACAGATGGCCGTCCGCAGATCATCTCGATCGACAGCCACGATGGCATGAACGAGGACGACATCCTGCGCCTCGCGGCCGCGCTCGATCAGGCCTCCAAGCACCCTGTCGCGCAAGCGATCGTCACCGCCGCCAAGGCACAGGGCTTCACACTGCCCGTTCCGACAGAAGTGGCTGAGATCCCGGGCGAAGGGGTCTTGGGTCGTGTGGAGGACCGCGAGGTGATCGTCGGGGGCGACGGCTTCGTGGCGTCCCGGGTCGGGCGGATGGTGGGCGATCACCCCGCCAAGGGCGCCGGATCGGTCCTTGTCGCAGTGGCAGTTGACGGTCACATGGCCGGGCACCTCGTCATGTCCGACCCGCTGCGCGAGGGAGCGGGTGCCATGCTGGACGGTCTGCGCCGCCAAGGGATCTCGCGTATCCTGCTGGCCACCGGCGACCGCGCGGACGTGGCCGAGCGTGTGACGGAAGGGCTGGGCCTCGACGGGCTGCGGGCCGGTCTGACGCCGGATCAAAAGGTGTTGCTGGTGCTCTCTGAGCGTAAACACGGGCCGGTGATGATGGTGGGTGATGGTGTCAACGACGCGCCCGCCCTGGCCGCAGCCGATGTAGGCGTGGCAATGGGGGCACGGGGCGCCGCGGCCTCGGCCGAGGCCGCCGACGTGGTGCTGCTCGTCGACCGGATCGACCGGCTGGGGCCCGGCATCGAGATCGCGCGGGCTTCACGCCGGATCGCGGTCGAAAGCGTTGTCGCCGGGATCGGCCTGTCTGTCATGGGCATGATCGCGGCCGCTTTCGGCTACCTCACGCCGGTTCAGGGCGCGCTCCTGCAAGAAGTGATCGACGTTGCCGTGATCCTGAACGCCCTGCGCGCGCTGCGCATCGCGCCACAGGAGCCAGCTACGGGCAAACCCCAGGCGATCATTTCAGAGCAAGCTGACATCGTTCAAGGAGCCACGCCATGAGCCGTCTATCACATTCTGAAATCCATATGGTGCATCGCATCGGCTGGCTGCGGGCCGCCGTTCTCGGCGCCAACGATGGTCTTGTCTCGACCGCGAGCCTCGTCGTCGGCGTCGCCGCAGCCGGGTCCGGCAAGCCCGAGGTCATGATCGCCGGGCTGGCCGGGCTTATGGCTGGCGCGATGTCGATGGCGGCGGGGGAGTATGTCTCGGTCAGCTCGCAAACTGACGCCGAACAGGCGGACCTCGCCCGAGAGAGCCGTGAACTCGAGGAAACGCCCGAGGCCGAGCTCGAGGAACTAACCCGGATTTATGTTGAAAGGGGGCTGGACCGCGACCTGGCGGAAAAGGTTGCCGTGCAACTGACTGAACGTGACGCGCTCGGATCGCATGCGCGCGACGAGCTCGGCATTTCGGAAACCGTTACCGCCCGCCCTGTCCAGGCGGCTCTGGTGTCCGCACTGACCTTCGCCGTTGGGGCGGTGCTGCCCCTGATCGTCGTGCTGCTGGTCTCGGAGGCGCAGATCGCTCCCCTGGTGGCGGGATCGACGATCCTTGGCCTTGCGGTTCTTGGCGGATTGGGCGCTTCGGCCGGCGGCGCAGGCGTCGTCCGTGGGGCCACGCGGGTCACGCTATGGGGAGCGCTTGCAATGGCGGCGACAGCCGGGGTCGGTGCGCTGTTCGGGGTCGCCGTAGGCTAGGAGTTAATGGGGTGTACCCGAACCCCGCTCCGGCTGCTTGTTGCGGCAACGCTCGTCAACATCGTGCTGATCATCGAGGTGCCACAGATCGAGTCGCAGCGCGTGGGGTCATAAACCCATGTCCGCAAATGGGTCATGCTGGACGAGATCAACACCGATGTTCTGGAGCGGTCCTTTGTCTGGGAGGACCGCACGCCCATCGGCACGTTCAGTTCCGTCTTCACATCCAAAATCCAGTCCAGCCTGATCGCGCTTGCCAAGTCGGGCGGGGCATCCGTTGTCGATCGGCCGAAGTAATCTCGATCAGCGCGGGGTCTACCCAGCTTCACTTGTTCCCATCGATCCACTTCGACATCAGCTCCTTGTCGCGGAAGCATTCGTCCGGCACGGCGCGGCGCTTGATGCGGGCGAGGCGCTCGGCAAAGGCGACCTGCTTTGATGTCGGGCGGCTGTCCTGCGTGCCCGGCTTCAGCTTGGCCTGTGCGTCGATCCAGGCGCTCAAGGAGCGCCGATCTTGCTGAACCTCACACGGCAGAAGCGTCTGGTTGCGAAGGGCCAGTGCGCGCGCATAGGCGATCTGCTTTGGCGTCGCGGGCAGGGCGTAAGTGGTGCTTTCCATCGGGGATCTCCCTTCTTAGCGTGGCTTTCAACATAGAACATAACAGGAACAAAATCAAGCCACCTGCGGAAATCATGGGGTTTGAGAGGAAGAGGAGGGCCGGGGGAGGTCAGGCCTGAGGATGCCCGAAAGAGGGTGTCCGGGCCTGATCCTGTTCCTCATTGGGGTCTGATGCCGGAAAGTGGAGGATCCTACGTTCTCATGAGCTTTGCATTTAACGCTCCTCGGCATCAGATCCCTAAAGAGTGAAAGTGTTCTTCGGGTTTTGTGACTGACGGATGAGGGCCTTTGGGGTCCCTCAGATGGGTCCGGGCCGGATTCCGGTCTGCCGTTCCTGATGAAGGGCATTCCCATGCAAACAGGTGTCTTGCGCGTGCTCCGCGCAACCGCTGCCTCGTGGTGGCGGCATAGAGAGCTGCGCCGAACTGGCCAGACGGCGCTGGCACAACGGCGCGAGCGCGAGACCGTCCTACGTGATCTCGGTTATCTGAAGCAGGCGGCGTTATTGCCAAACGCGCATGTGATCTGCGGGGAGGGCGGGACATTCCTCCATCTCGGTTGGACCACCGTGTCGACCTTCGCGCCGATCAAGCGCTTTCCCTTGGCCGCCCTCGCGGTCGCACAAGGGACCCCGTTCATCGATATCCGACCCGTCACCGATGTCATCGCCTTCGCGAACCTGCCGCGGGTGGCGCGGGACGGATCGGACGACTCTGAACCTTCGGGTCCCGGCAGGTCCGTGTCGCTGACCACCTACATCGACATGGCCGAACAGCTCGGCGCGAGCATCACCAACGATCCGCGGCCCTGTCGGTCAACCTAGTGACCACTCCCTCTCACCAAAACTCGAAGGACGCCAGCCATGGCCCGATCCCGCACGCCCAAATTCGATGCCTCAGAGGTCATCACAAACGAAATCATCCGTATCATTGAGCGCGGCGTGCTGCCGTGGCGCCAGCCCTGGACCGCAGGCGGCAGCTCTCGCCCCGTGCGCGTGGGCGGTGAGCCCTACCAGGGGGTGAACAACTTTCTGCTGACGATGCGGACCGTGATGGCGGGCCACAGCTCACCTTTCTGGATGACGCTGCCGCAAGCCAATGCGTTGGACGCAAAGGTTCGCAAGGGCGAGAAGTCCTCTGTCGTCGTTTACTACGGTCAAAGCTGGAGGGACGCCGGCGATGAGGATGACCGCAGCGACGGGGATGATCGCTCCGAGGAAGCCCGTGTCTTCCGCTTCCAGAAATCCTACCGCGTATTCAACGCCTGCCAGATCGAGGGCTTGCCCGACAGCTTCTACCCTGACCCGGAGCCCGTGCCCGAGCATCCGCCGTCCGAGCCCATCCCGCACATGCAGGCGTTTTTCGATGCCATCGACATCACGACCGTCTTCACGGGCACGGAAGCGTACTATTTGCCCCCCGTGGACAAGGTCTACATGCCGTCCATCACGCGGTTCCAGGACCCGCGCAATTTTTACGGGGTCTGGGCCCATGAGCTCGCCCATGCCACGAAAGCCCCCCATCGATTGAACCGTGATTTCGGGTTCTCGAAGTTTGGCAACACGTCCTATGCGCGTGAGGAGATTGTCGCGGAATTGACCTCGGTGTTCCTAGGCCAGTCGCTCGGCTTCACGGCGCATACGCTCGAGATGAATGCCGCCTATCTCCACAACTGGTTGCGGGTCCTTCGGTCGGACAAGGGCGCGATCTTCCGGCACGCCGCGGACGCGCAGCGCGCCTGTGATTATCTGATCGCCAGATCGGAGACGGGCAGGGCAGGGGACGGCGCCGAGGCCGCCTGACCGCGCGGAGAACGGAGACACCCATGTCACGTAAAGAACCCAAAACGCTGCGGGTGGCCTGCTTCAACGACGGCCGCCGCAAGATCATCACCTTCAAGCGCGGTGCCTATTGGTGGAGCACGTCCGAGGGCGCTTATCCGCTCTCGGCGGCGCTCGAGAGCATCAAGGAACAGGGTGGCTGGGTCGAGACCATCCCCAACCCGAATTTCAGACCCAAAGGGCTGTTCGGGTAGGGCGCCTTCGGCCTCGATTCATCCGCCAAGCGGAAAAGAAAAAGCGGGCTTTGAGAAGGGTGTTTCAAACCTCTCAAAGGAGATCCCCATGTCCATGAATGTTCAACCCCAGCCAGACCGTCCGGATCCGACCGTGATCGCGGTGCAGAACGACGCGTTTCGCAAACTTGCATGCCTTGGAGTGCCGCCCGCGCAGCCCATCCAGGGCCGGATGCATGTCACCCGCTCGCTTATGGAGGCCGGCGATGGCTTCATGGCCGAGGCGGTGAAGGCGACTGGTGAGTTTGCCACATTCGAGCCCGAAAATGACCCGGAAGGCTGGCATGATTTCGGGGCGGTCGAGATCCGGGGCGAGACCGTGTTCTGGAAAATCGATCTCTATGAGGCGGACTCGGATTTCCGCTACGGGGCTGAGACCCCGGACAACCCCGCCACCACCATGCGCGTGCTGACCATTATGTTGGCGCGCGACTGGTAGAAGGGCAGGGGACACCCTCTCCTGACACCCCAGGCGATGAAGGCCCACTGACCCCTCAAAGGGAGAGTGGGCCTTTTGTCGTGGTGATCCCTGAAGACGGGGATTGGTCACGCGCGTGAAGGCGCGGGCCACACCTCACCCACCTGGAAGGATATCCCATGACTAAAAGCATTACCGCTCTCACCGTCGCCATCGGCGATCTGACCGCCCATCCCGCCAACGTGCGCAGCAACTCGCCGGAAACTTATGACCCCGAGAACATCGCGCATCTGAAGGCCAGCATCGCTGTGCTGGGCCTGCTCCAGCCTCTCCTGGTCCAGAAGCTTGACGGCAAATATGCTGTCCTCGCCGGTGGCCGGCGCCATGCAGCCCTGAAGGAGCTGGCCGCAGACAAGGCCGCCAAGGGGTTCACTGCGAAAACCAAGATCGACTGTCGCCTTGTGCCGGAGGAGTGCGACGTCACCACGGCACTGTCGCTCGCCGAGAACATCACCCAGGCCCCGATGAACGCAATCGACGAGTTCGAGGCCTTCGCCCGCATGATGGAGGTCGACGGCCAGACGCCCGAGACCATCGCGAAGTCATTCGGCACGACCGTCGCCGCCGTGAAAGGCCGGTTGCGCTATGGCCTGATCCACCCCGACATCCGCGCCGCGGCTCGGGGCAAGGTGATCACGCTCGACACAATGAAGGCCTTCGCCGAGCACCCGAGCCAGGAGGCACAGCGCGAGGTCTTCGAGGCGCTCACGAAAGACGGCGGCTATCTGCAGGCCTATACCGTCCGTCAGGCACTCAAATCCCGCGGGGTGCAGGTCAGCGACGATATCGGGGCTTTCGTGCGCGAAGACTACGAGGCACGCGGCGGCGCCGTCGCAGCCGATCTGCTGGAAGAGCATTCTGTGCTCGAGGATGCGGCGCTGGTCGAGACCATTCTGCTCGAGAAGCTCGGTGCCGCTGCCGAAGAGGCCCGTATGAGGCTGGGCTTTGCCTGGGCCGATGCGATGGTCCGCTATGATTACGCGACCATGGCCGACTACGGCCGCGTCTATCCCGGCCCGATCGAGCCGGATGAGACTGCCCAGAAGCGCATCGACGAGATCGCCGCCGAACTTGAACAGCTGCAGCTCGAGATGGAAGATGAGGGGCTCGACGACGGTGCCTACAACGCCCTTTACGACCGCGTCGACGCTCTGGAAGAGGAAGCGCGCGATCTGCAGGAGGCCTACAGCGCCGAGGACCTCGCACGGTCTGGGGTGATCGCGTCGTGGCAGGGTGGGCAGATCACGCTCCATGTTGGCCTCGTCCGCCCCGAGGACACCGTCAAAGAGGAGGGCGCACGCGGCTCTTCAAGTAACCCGACGGGGGAGGAGGCACCGGACGCCGGCGAAATCAACTACCCGGCCTCGCTGGCCGAGGATCTCAAGACCGAGCGGGCCATGGCGCTCGGTGCCGCGATGGCGCTGCATCCGGAAGCCACGCTCGATCTGACGCTTTTCAAGCTGGTGAGCGACGTCCTGGCCAGCGGTATGAGCGTCACGCAGGCGATCAAGATCGACGCCCGCAAGGAATACCGCAGCCATGCCAAGATGGACGAGATCGACGAGACCTCGCTCGAGCAGGTGGCGGCGGCGCATGATGCGCTGGACCTCTCGTGGCTCGATGACAGCCGCTCGCCCGCCGATCAGTTTGCGGCGTTTCGCGCGCTGGAGGCCGGCGAGAAAGCCAAGCTCGTCGCTTATGCGACAGCCAGCACCACGCAGTCCTGTTTTGCCCGGGACCGGCAGCGTGACAGCCTGATGCATGCGTTCGAGATCGAGATCATGCCCGATATCCGCGCCCACTGGACGCCGAATGCGGCGCTCTTCAATCGCTTTAAAAAGGCCTGGCTCCTGAAGATCCTCGGCGAGGATCTGGGTCTCGCCCAGGAGGCTGTGACGCTGGCCTCGTCGAGCAAGAAGGAGATCGTCGCCTTTTGCGACAAGCTCTTCGCTGAGCCCTTCGCGACGCTCACGGAAGCGCAGCGCGCTGCCGTGGGCGCCTGGTGTCCGCCCATGATGCAGACCGCCGGTGTCGCCTTTGATGAGGCGGAGCCCGCTGCGGAAACCCCGGAGCCTGACGGCGACATCGCGCAAGCGGCCTGAGTCCTCACGCGACCCGCGCGTGGACCATGCCGCCCGCGCGGGTCGACCCTTCCAAACCGAACAGAAAGACATCCCCATGGCTATTCTCAAGTTCTCTGCCTCCGCTGTTGCGGCGCAAATCGCACATGCGCGTGCCTGCAAGACCTTCCTGCCCAACTGGAACGGGCCCGTGGACAGGCCGGCCCTGATCCTCATCGTCGGCAATGGTGTGCATCTGCGCTCGAACGGCATCGATGGCACGACCACCCGTATCGTTACCACCGAGCAGGCCGATCCCTCCTTCGCCTTCGCCGACGGCATGAACCCGTTTCGGGACACCGACTGGATGGCGCAGCGCCGCATGGCGTTTCGTGATCTGACCGGCCAGTTCTACACCGACATCCTGGATGACGTGCAGGTGCTCATCGACCGGGGGCGGGGGGCGATCCGGCTCGCCACCGATGGCCACAGTATCCGCGTCTTCGTGCGCCGGGCCTCGGATTATCTCATCGGCGGGACCTACGAAGTGCCCTCGGGCCTCGGCGGCACCTTCCGGGTCATCCTGAAGGATGCCTGCGACACCTTCGCGATCGTGCAGAACTGCGGCAATTGCGAGGATTTCGACGCCATGCAGCCCTACCGCGTGCCGCTCGATGCGCTGATGGAAATCGATGACCGGAGGGCGGCGTGATGGGTTGGCTCTTCTACACCGACGGCCGCGTCCAGACCTACGCGGATGAGAAAGCGGAGATTGCTCGGCTGTGCACCTTCGAGGGCGAAAGGCGCAAGACGGAACTGGTCAAAGCCTGCAAGGTGGGTTCGACTTGGTACGCGGCGGCAAAGGTCACAAATATCGACGGCACCCCTGTCGAAGACACGACCTATGTCACCGATGCGGATGGCTCCATCACTTTCGCCGCCGTATTCCTTACCCGATATGATGACGGCTGCTGGGGCTACAAGGACATGGAGGAAAGCGCGGGACCGGTCGAATCCCGCGCGCCACTGAGCCTATTGGCCCTGCTGTCCGAGCTGAAAGACCCAGACAGCTACGCCCAGGACTGGCGTCAGCGCTGCCGGGACTGGGCGTCGATCCCGGACTACGAGGAAGGCGACAAGATCAAGCTCGCAGCACCTGTGACGCTCACCGATGGCAGTACCTGCCAGATTGTCACCGCGACCCACTACAGGCGCGGGCGGCAAAAGCGCCGCTGCTACCGCATCGAGGAAACTGGTGGGCTCGTACGCCTGTCAAAGGCCTCGCTTGCGGGCTCGGAGCTGCTCAGCTCCACGAAAGGTGCGGCTAGCCCGGTGCTGGCGGAGTTCCTGGCGGGGCGAAATTAGGTCCTGCGCCGGACGGGTCATCGACTTGCCCGGCGACAGCAGATGCTGCGGCTTGTCTTGACAAGGCAATGCAAATGCATTACCTATCGCAGGCAGCAAAGATCCCTCTCTTTCAGGAGACTGCCATGACAGCGCTCGCACAAGATGTCTCGAAACTCACGGATCGGTATCAGACGACCGTGCCGGCGGGTGTTCGCAAGCAACTCAAGCTGGGCAAGGGCGACCAGATTCGTTACTGCACCGAGCCGAGTGGCAGGGTCTATATCGAGCCCGTGCGCAGCGACGAGGAAGATCCCGTGCTCGGAGCCTTTCTCGATTTTGTCGAGGCCGATATCAAGGCGCATCCGGACCGCATTCGGGCGTTCGATGGGGCTTTGCATGACCGTCTTGCAGCACTGGTCGGAGACGTTGATGTCGATCTCGATGCGCCGCTATCGCTCGAGGATGAATGAGCGGCGATAGCGTGCCCGCCCAAGCGCCCCTTGTCGTAAACGGATGGTCGATTTATGCGCATCCGCTCTTTCTGGACCAGCTCGAAGGGCTGATCGAGGAAGTCGAGGTGCGTAAGGCACGCGATCCCAAGACCTGGCGCAAGAAGAATTCCACGAAACGGCTGGCCGCCATCTTCAAGCTGGTCACCGAGGCCATACCGGCAGATCCGGGTGCCGCCGCCTTCCGGCAAGGCGGCACACTCGGCGATCACCGCAAGCACTGGTTCCGGGCGAAATTCTTCCAGCAGTATCGGCTGTTCTATCGGTTCAACAGCGATGCGAAGGTCATCGTGGTGGCCTGGGTGAACGACGACAAGACCCTGCGCGCCTACGGCAGCAAGACGGACGCCTATGCGACGTTCAAAGGAATGCTGGAAGATGGCAATCCACCTGACAATTTCGACGCGCTCTTGAAAGAAGCTGCAGCGGCAGGCAAGCGGTTCGAGAAATCCCTTGAAGCGGTGCCCGATCGGTAAGTGGGCCAGCTTGCTATGACCCTTTGGCATTATCATTTACGACGCCACGCTCGAAGATGTAGCATCGGCTGATAATGCGGTCGGAGAAAGCACAATGAATGAGACGGAAAAGGATAGGCAGCACCTCGGTCTAGAGGAGCAATGCGCGCCTGACCTGACGGGGCACCGTTTCCCAATTGCTGTACGCGTTGCAGACATGCCCGATGACCTCGGCAAGCTGCTGGATATCGGGCTCGAGGAGCATTTCCGTGGCCGCTGAAGCGAATTCTTATGACACGTGGTTTTGCGCGCAGGTGCAGGCCGCGCTGGAGGATGCACGCTCGGGAACATCTCAGGTTCAGGTGATGCAGGCCGCACAGGCATTGATTGATGCGAAGCGGCAGGTCGAACCCAAGTCCTGACCAAGCCTTTGAGGTCGGCGCGGTCTGACCCCCGTCACCCTGAAAAGCGAAAGGGGGCTTTTTGTCCTTTGGAACTCAGACCCTGATCCAAAGGAAAATCCCCATGACCAAGCCCAAACCGGCAAATCCGGCTCTCTCGATCTCCCACCCTGACCTCGCCTCTGCCCTCGAGCAGATCGGCACGGAGATCGACCTCCATCCGCTGCGCAGCTCAGCGCTGGCGCGCATCATGCGCGAGACGTTTCATGGCAGCGATGCCGGCGGTGCCTGGGACTGGCGCATGGCATATGACCTGATGCAGGCTGCGGCTATCCAGGTGCTGCTGCGTGGGGACGGCGCCGAAGGTGACATCGCCGCCGCAAAGCTGCTTGCCTCACGGCTTCTGACGGAAACGCGCCGGTCAGAGCAGCAGATCCGGCTGCAGCAGTTTTCCACACCGCTGGCATTCGCGACCATGGCGGTGCGGGCCGCGGCGATCCGCAAGAGCGAGACCGTGCTGGAGCCGTCGGCGGGCACCGGTGCACTGGCCGCTTTCGCCGCCCGGGCCGGTGCCATGCTTTTGCTCAACGAGATCGACCCCTTTCGCCAGCGCCTCCTGCGCGCGGTTTTCGGCGGCGAGGTGACGGGCCATGACGGCGAGCATATCGACGATCTGCTGCAGTCGCCCGTTCTGCCCGACGTCGTGGTGATGAATCCGCCCTTCGCCTCCTCGGTCGATCGCTCCCGAGACAAGCACATCGCCGCCAAGCATCTCATCGCGGCTGCAAAGCGTCTGGCACCCGGCGGGCGGCTGGTGGCGATCATGCCGCCAGGATTCACGCCCGAACGCGATTCCGCGTATTGGTCCCGCGCCTGCGGTCTCCTGACGCCGCGATTGGCGCTGACGATGCCGGGACAGGTCTATCGCAAGCTCGGCACCTCTGTCGAAACCCAGCTCATGGTCTTCGACAAGGTGCAGGAGGATGGCGAAATGATCCGCGTCCCTGTGCGGGATCTGGATGAAGCCCTTCCTTTTGTCGTCGCCGTGGCCGCAACCCGGCCTGAGATGCGCCCCGTCCAACGGGCGGCAGCGGTTACTCCTGCGCGGCCGACCGTTCCATCCTCTGCTCCGCGCAAGACCGCCGCTGCGCCTGTCGCCGCCTCCAAACCCCGGGCCAATGCCGTTGTCCCGCTAGTTTTCACGAGACTTGAGACCCCGCGCGACAACACGCCGATCTCGGACATATATGCGCGCTACCGTCCGCAACGGATCGAGATCGCGGGTGCGCAAGAACATCCCACGCCGCTCGTCGAAAGCATCGCCATGGCCTCGGTTGCCCCGCCCATGCCCTCAAATACGGGCCGTGATGGCTTGCGCCTGCCCGCACGGTTGATCGAGGAGGGAGATCTCTCCGAGGCGCAGCTCGAGACCATCATCATGGCGCATGATGCCCATGGGCGTGATCTGCCCGGTCGGTTTACCATCGATGACGACCAGACCAAGCTGACGCGCGCCGATGATGACCCGGATGCACGAGCCTATCGCCTTGGCTATTTCCTCGGCGACGGCACCGGTTGCGGCAAGGGCCGCGAATGCGCGGGGCTCATTCTCGTGAACTGGCTGGCCGGGCGCAGGAAGGCGATCTGGGTCTCCAAATCCGCGACGCTCATCGAGGACGCGATCCGCGACTGGACCGATCTCGGCGGCTCGCCCGCCGACATTCAGCCGCTCTCCAAATGGAAACCGGACCAGCCCATCCCGATGGGCGACGGTATCCTCTTCGTCACCTACGCCACGCTGCGGTCCGCGGGCAAATGCGGCACCACGCGGCTGAGCCAGATCCTCGACTGGATGGGCGAAGATTTCGACGGCGTCCTCGCTTTTGATGAGGCCCATGCCATGCAGAACGCGGCCGGATCGGAGCAGGGCAGGGGGGTCAAACCCTCCCAGCAGGGCCTTGCTGGCCTCCGGCTGCAACTGGCAGCACCCCGCGCTCGCGTCTTCTACATCTCGGCCACGGGTGCGACGAGCGTCCACAACCTCGCCTATGCCGCGCGGCTGGGGCTCTGGGGGCAGGGCCCCGAATACCCCTTCCCAAGCCGCGAGAGCTTCGTTTCTGCGATGGAAGCCGGCGGTGTCGCTGCCATGGAAGTGGTCGCGCGCGATCTCAAGACGCTCGGGCTCTACACGGCGCGTGCCCTCAGCTTCGACGGCGTGGAGTATGACGTGCTCGAACACGCGCTCACTCAGGCCCAGATCGAGATCTACGACGCATACGCGACTTCGTTTCGGACGATCCATCACAATCTCGAGGCCGCGCTGACAGCGACCGGCGTCAACGACGCCTCGGGAGAGACTAATGCCTCGGCCGCACGCTCCTCGGCCAAATCTCGCTTCGAGAGCACGAAGCAGCGCTTCTTCAATCATCTGCTGATGGGCATGAAGGCCCCGACCATCATCCGCGCCATCGCGGACGATCTGGCGGCGGGCAAGGCTTGCGTCATTCAGGTGGTCTCTACAGGCGAAAGCCTGCTGAAACGTCGGCTTGAGACGATGGACCCGGAGGACGAGCTGGTCGAGGGCGCGCTAACGCCGCGCGACTACGTCCTGGGATACCTCGAACAGGCCTTCCCGATTCATGCGCAAAAGCTCGTGGAGATTGACGGCAACATGGTGGCGGAACCCTTGCGGGATGAGACCGGCGCGCTCGTCGTCTCGCGCGAGGCGCTCGCCCTGCGCGATGCGGCCATGATGGAGTTGATGACGCTGGCGCCGATCCCCTCGGCGCTCGATCAGATCCTCTGGGCTTTTGGCGACGAGGCCGTCGCAGAGGTCACGGGTCGGTCCATCCGCCCTTTGAAGGCCGAGGATGGTCATCTCTTCATCGAGAAGCGCGCCGCCAGCAGCAATTCATCCGAGACCCAAGCCTTCATGGACGGCGAGAAGGATATCCTTATCTTTTCCGATGCGGGCGGGACGGGCCGGTCCTATCATGCGGCACAAACGGCGAAGAACCAGAAGCGGCGGCGGCACTATCTTCTGGAGCCCGGCTGGCGCGCGGATGCGGCCATCCAGGGGCTCGGGCGCACGCATCGCTCGGCTTAGGTCAGCGCGCCCTTCTTCCGGGTCTGCACCTCGGATGTGCATGGCGAAAAGCGTTTCACCTCGACGATCGCCAAGCGCCTCGACCAGCTGGGGGCCTTGACCAAGGGCCAGCGCGAGACCGGCTCGCAAGGCATGTTCCGCGAGGAGGACAATCTCGAAAGCCCGATCGCGCGGGCGGCTCTGCGTGGGTATTTCGCCGATCTTGCCGCCGGGCGCGCCGAGGCGATGAGCTACGAGAGCTTCAACGACTGGACAGCCCTGCGACTGATCGACAAGGACGCTGTGCTTCTCGAGGAGCTTCCCCCGATCCAGCGGTTTCTCAACCGGGTTCTGGCCCTGCCCATCCACATTCAGAACGCGCTCTTTGCCGAGTTCATGCGCCGGATTGCCGATCAGACTGAACGGGCGCGCGCGGCGGGCACGCTCGATCTCGGCGTCGAAACCCTGCGCGGCGAAAAGATCGAACAGGTCTCCACCGAGGATCTCTGGACCTGCCCGAAATCCGGTGCGGTCACGCGGATCATCGGACTTGAGGTGACGGACCCGGTGCACGTCCTTGGTGCCGAAGAGGCCCTCTCACGCAATCCCGACAAGCTGCCGATGGTCAATCGCGCCTCCGGCCGCGCAGCGCTCATCTCGGCGCGGCCCATGCAGATGTATGACGAGGACATCGTCACGCTGATGCGCAAGGTAGTGCGGCCAAACGGGTCGAGCTATCTCGAAGAGGCGCGGTTCGAGTCCTCGGCCTGGGAAGAGATCAACAGGCCCGAGTTTGCAGGATTTTGGGATGCCGAGGCTGCGTCCCTGCCAAAAACCACCACGACCAGGCTCTACCTGCTGACCGGGCTGTTGCTGCCGATCTGGAAGGATATTCCGACCACGAATGAACGCATCTACAGGGTCACGCCGGACGGGGCGGCCGCCATGATCGGGCGCACGCTGAGCGAGGAAGGTGCGGCCGCGCTGCGCGCCCGCTTCCTCGTCTCCAATCCGCAAACGCCGCAGGAGATGTTAACCGCCGCCCTCGGCACCACCGCGCCGGTCGATCTGGGCCGGGGTCTGACCCTGACCCGTCGCCGCGTCGCAGGCGAGATGCGCCTCGAGCTTGGCGGCGCGGACAAGGGCATGATCGAAGGCCTCAAGGTCATGGGGTGTTTCACTGAGATCATTGCCTTCCAGTTGCGGGTGTTCCTGCCGCATGGGGACGGGATCGACACGGGAAGCATTCTGGCCCGGATTGTTGGAACCGGACCAGACGCCACGCGGGACGTGGCTTCAGTGGCAGCGGAATAGGTGAGGGGTGAAGATCTTGACACTCGATGAAATCAAAGCCGCCATCGATGCCGGTCGGACCGTGCATTGGGCCAACACCGGCTACCGCGTGCACAAGGACAGCCTCGGCCAATACCTGATTACGTTTGAGCCGAACGGCAGCACCATCGGGCTGACCGACCGGAGCGGGCAGCGGTTGAACGGGGAGGAAGCAGAGTTCTTTATCGCTGGACCGGAGGGTGGCGACGAGAAGAGCCAGGACAGCCAACTGAGAGCAGACGGGCAGGGGAGGGGCGTCGTACCCGGCGGGGAGGTGGCACAATCTCTCAGGCGACAGCGCTGAACTGAAGGTTGGGAAGAAAGGAAAGCGAGCTTTCTGGTTTGTGATCCCAGGAGGGGTCGAAAAAGCAATCCCGGATGCGCTGGCAAGGACGTCAGGCACCGGCCAATCCAAAAGGAAACATCCCATGTTCGCAGGAACCCTCACCCGCAATGTCGAGACCGCAGCCGCTCAGTACACCGGCATGATCCACTCGACGCGCTTTGACATCGCCATCCAGTTGGAGGCGCGGGCCAAGATGTCCGAACGCAGCCCGGATTTTGACGTGACGGCAGTCAACAAATCAGGCCGCAAGGTGCGCATCGGCACGGCCTGGAACGAGACCGGCAACACCAGCGGCAACCCCTACATCTCGATGCAGATCGATGTCGGCTTGGGCCCCTTCCGGGTCAACGCGGTGCAGACGAAAGAGGCGCGCGCGGCCCAAAGCGGCGAATTCGAGATCATCCCTCTGGTCTCGAACGGCCTGATGAAATCCGGCTCGATCTCGGGGGAGCTCACCGCCATGGACGCCGACAACGCCTTCACCGGCTACATCGCCAACATGATGTTCGATCTGGAGTTCATGCTGATCGAGAACAGCTACAAATCCGAGGAAACCCACCCCGATTACCGTATCGAGGTCAGCTCGCCCCGGGGCACACCGATCCGCGTCGGCTCGGCCTGGATGGCGAAAAGCAGCCGCACGGGCAATGACTACCTGTCGCTGCTGATCAACACGCCCGATGGCGACCTGCGCGTGAACGCCGTGCAGAACGAAGAGCAGCGCGGCGGGCAGGCCTTCTCCATCATCCCGTTCATCGACAGCGGTGAGCAGCCGCAGGACGCAGGCACGGGGCTGTCGTTGGTCGCCTAATTGGCACGCGAGGGCGAGACGATCTGAACCCAAAGGGGAGCCGTGGGATCACGGTTCCCCTTTTTCCATGTTTGGCTGCATGACGGGCGCCATCTGCTTGCGATCTGCTGAATATGATATACGATAATATATTATCGAATGGACGAAGGTAGGCGCATGGTGGCGAGACTGGGAAAAGCTCCGTGGTTCGAGAGCTTTGATGTAGAAGCAGAGGTTGCAGAGCTTCTTGCTCATATCGAGCGTTGCACCGGATTTGCGCTGCTTGACCGCAAGCGTGATGTCATCATGATCCATGCAAGGGCAAAGCTCGACAGGACAAGGCAGGCATTTCTGGAGGCCAAGGCGGCGGGAAAGCCGGTGTCCACATCGCGGCGTGCGTATCTGACCGAAGTTCAGGACACGATCTTCATGGCGATCCCGGAGGAGAACCTCGCGCTGATGCCGCTAAGCGAACAGGTCCTGAACGACCCTTCATTTTACGCGGACGCCATGCACAGTGCCGCTGCAATCAGTGAGGATGAGCTTTTCATGGCGCTGTCCTCTTCGCTGAAAGACATGACAGTCCAAGACGCCCGGGCCTTCGTCTCGAAGCTTTGGCACAACACGATCGATGACAATGCGCGCAAATACGCCGAAGCCCTGAAGCGTCCCGAGCGTGAACCGCAGCCCTTTCGTCCGGGAAACACCGTGTAAGATCCGAGCCATTCTCTTGGCTTGAGCCGTACCGAGGTTGGCCGCCTCAAACCCCCTTTCTTGGAGGTGGCATCCTGTGCAGCGCGCGAAAGCCGTTGAAGGTGCTGTGGTGACGTCTACTGTCGCCAACATGATGAACCGGGATCACATGCGCGCCTTCTTTCGTCGCGCCGCGGCGCTTGTCGCCTTTGTCGCACTGCTCTGGGCGGTTCACCTCCTCAATTGGATTATCGGTTACGGCTTGAATCCGGCCTTCGGCCTGATCCCCCGTCACGTAAGCGGATTGGATGGTGTCATCGCCATGCCCCTCCTGCATGGAAGTTTCGCGCACCTTATGGCAAATACGCCGCCGCTCTTGGTGATGGGTGGGCTGTTGGTGGCAACGACCACGAGGGCCTTGCTGCCGGTGAACGCAGTGGTGATCGGCCTCGGCGGCGGTCTTGTCTGGCTGTTCGGAAGCTCGGCCATCCATATCGGCGCGTCAGGGCTCGTCTTCGGCTGGTTTGGCTTCCTCGTCGCGCGCGGCCTCGTGGATCGTTCACTGATCACGCTGGGCGCGGCACTGGTGGTCGGTTTGCTCTACGGCTCCATTCTCTGGGGCGTTCTTCCGGGCCAACCTGGCGTCTCGTGGGAGGCGCATTTCTTCGGCGCCATCGCGGGCGCGGCCGCGGCGTTACTCGTCCGAACGCATGTACATGCGCCGCGCCTCGGCGGGGTCGATCTGGACTGAAGCAATGCACTCGGCCAAAACCGGACATCGGTGACGGATACAGAGAAGGTCCGGAAGCGACCTTCTTGGACTTTCAGGGCCTCGGTGACGGCGTCTTCGTTCGTAACGGTGTCCCTTAGGGAAGTTGCAAAAAAAATCGCCTACAGCGATCTTGTATCGCGCAAGGAAGATCCTATCTATGTCTTATCGGTATGCCGGGCTTCGGTTCGGTTCGGAATAAAATCGCTGTACTTAGGGTCGGTTCACCGATCCGTGGAGGGGCTAGTTCCCTCTGACGCCTACCCCCCAAGCGGCCCCTGTGGCGGCGGCGGCGGGGCGGCGGCCCCCCGGGCGACCCCGGGGGGCCAGCATAAGGGATAAGGACGGTCTCTCCGTTCCTCGCGCTGGTGGCGACACCCTTTCGCAATCCTGCGGCAGGGCCAGCAGAGGAGGCCATAACATGGCTTACGACACCGACGAGATCAGCAAGCGTGGGACACGCGAGACAAAACGGAAGCGCAAGCCGACGTGGAAGTCTCGCCTGTTAAAGGGCGCATTCTGGGTAGCCTGGGGGATGGGGAAACTCTTTGACCTCATCGAATGGCTGTCCCGGTTGTCCGGCGACTAACCGCGCGACCCTTAATGTTCGCATTTGGCGAAAGGAGGACCGAGAATGCTAGGTGAAGCACTGAGATTGATCCGGGTCTTCCATGACCTGAAACAGAACGAGTTGGCGGAACGCCTCGATATTTCCCAATCGCACCTTTCTGATATCGAACGATGCCGGAAAGTGCCAAGTCAGGAAATCGTTGCACGATACGCCGAAGAGTTTGATCTGCCAGTCAGTTCGATCTGGTTTTTTGACGAGAAGTTGACAGAAGGCACGACGCCGGGCGCTATCGAGAAAGCGCGTGGGGTTGTCGCTGACAAGATACTTGATTTTCTGAGGATGATCGAGCGGAAGCGAGCGTCATCATGACGAAGCGCCGCGACAAGTCCTATGCCCTCGATCAATGTGCCCTTTATCGGTGCAGCACACGCAAAAAGTTGTTCAAACTATTACAGACCAGTTCTGAGAAGTTTGCTGAGTTGAAGGCCGCACCCGATCTCTACAAGCCTCTGCGCAAGAAGAAAAAAGACGGAACATTCCGTCCTGTCCTTGCACCACGGGGCGATCTGAAGCGTATTCAACGGCGGATCGGAGAGTTGCTGCTGCGGGTGAAAACTCCGGACTACCTGATGTCGCCAGTGCGCGGTCGCTCGAACATCGACAATGCCGCACGGCATCGCGGTGCAGCAGCGTTCCATCTTCTCGACATCGAAGATTTCTATCCGAGCTGCACAGCCAGCAAGGTAGCATGGTTCTTAGGAAAATATCTTGGGTGCCCTCCCGACGTAGTGAAAGTCCTCCTTGATCTCACAACGCTGAACGGGGTTCTGCCAGCCGGAAGCCCTGCCAGCCCATCGCTGGCCTTTTGGGCCTACGCTGACATGTGGGACGAGATTGATCAGCTGACCCGTGATGCCGGATGCCAGGTTAGCGTGTATGTCGATGACATAACAGTTTCTGGGCAAAACGTTCCCGGGGTGCTGGTTCATGCGATCAAGGAGCGGCTTGCTCACCATGGTCACAGCTTCAAAGCGTCAAAGGAAATCGGTCAGATTAATGCGCCGGTAGTCGTAACGGGCGTGGTGGTGCGAGATCAAACGCTTCTCATGCCAAACGTTCAGCACCTAGAACGTCATAAACTTAGGGCAGAGATCGCGAAACTTCCCGAGGGATACGAGAAGGCTAAGAAGATGGCCTCTCTCATGGGGCGTGAAGGCACCGAGCAGCAAATCCTGGCGCGCAACCAGGCACACTGATTTTCAATGATGGGTTAACATGACGACGGTTTTCTTTTCCTACTGCCACGCTGACGAGGCACTACGAGACCAGCTGGAACGCCAGCTCAGAATCCTTCAGCGTCAAGGCCTGATAGAGACTTGGCACGACCGCCGGATTGAGGCGGGGCAGGACTTCGCCGGTGAGATCGACGCGCACATTGAAGCCGATGAGATCATCCTGCTGCTGGTAAGCCCGGATTTTCTAAACTCTGACTATTGTTATGAGATCGAGATGACTCGTGCACTGGAACGGCATAAGGTGGGAGAGGCCATCGTGATCCCGGTCATTCTGCGCGATTGCCTCTGGCATGGCGCACCCTTCGGCAAGCTGATGGCCACGCCAACGGACGGTCGTCCGGTCACGCAATGGCCGGACATCGACCATGCGTTCCGTCTCGTCGCCGAAGCCGTTCAGGCGGCAGCAAAGCGCATCGGTAGTCCACAATCGGTCACCAAGCAGTCAGCGGCACCTGCCATCATGCAAAACACGCAGTCAGTCAACAGATCGACACCGGCTCAAGTGATCCGGTCAAGTAATCTGCGGGTGGCCAAAACGTTCACAGACCGTGATCGTGATGCTTTCCAGACCGAGGCGTTTGAGTTCATGGCAAAATATTTCGAGAACTCGCTTTCTGAATTGTCGGCTCGCAATCCCGAGATTGACGGGTCGTTCCGCAGGCTTGACGCAAATCGCTTCAGCGCTGTTGCCTACCATAACGGTCAGTCTGCTAGCCGCTGCACCGTGTTCATGGGGGGGCGGCATATGGGGGGCATTGCTTACACTGCGACCGAAAATGCAGACACCAACGGGTTCAATGAGAACCTAACCGTCGAGGCCGATGAGCAAACCCTGTATCTGCGGAGTATGGGGATGGCACACTTTGGCCAAAACAGAGACCAGAAGCTGACGTTCGAGGGTGCGGCAGAAACTTATTGGCACATGTTTGTGAAGCCACTTCAGTAACCGCATCAGCAACTTTAGGGGTGTCTGGTTTTGTTTGACGATGCGTCCATCAAGGTTGCGAAATCTTCTTGGCAGAATGGCGGAAGATTAGTAAGCGGCGGCTGCATCCCACCCCAGGTTCAGCTTGACGGATTGAAGTTCCACGGGAGAAGTTCGTCGATGCGGCCTTGCGGATGACCGGCGGCGATGGCCTCGAGGAGGGCCTTGAGATAGGCGAAGGGCTCGACGCCGTTGATCTTTGCGGTCTCGATGAGCGACGCGATGCGTCCCCAGGCGCGCCCGCCTTCGTCATGTCCGGCGAACAATGCGTTCTTCCTGTTCAGAGCGATGGGCCGGATCAAGTTCTCCACGCTGTTGGAGTCGATCTCCAC
>NZ_FOLG01000009.1 GCF_900112335.1 Tropicimonas isoalkanivorans | reverse complement strand
TCAGTACCTGTAGTGGTCCGGCTTGAAGGGACCGTCGACGGTGACGCCGATGTAGTCGGCCTGTTCGGGGGAGAGTTCGGAGAGTCGGACGCCGATGCGGGCGAGGTGGAGGCGGGCGACTTTTTCGTCGAGGTGCTTGGGCAGGATGTAGACCTCGTTGCGGTAGTCGCCGCCGTTCCGCCACAGTTCCATCTGCGCCAGCACCTGGTTGGTAAAGGACGCCGACATCACGAAGCTGGGGTGGCCGGTGGCGTTGCCGAGGTTCAGCAGACGGCCCTCGCTGAGCAGGATCAGGCGGTTGCCGTTCGGCATCTCGATCATGTCCACCTGGTCCTTGATGTTGGTCCACTTCATGTTCTTCAGCGCGGCCACCTGGATCTCGTTGTCGAAGTGGCCGATGTTGCCGACGATGGCCATGTCCTTCATCGCCCGCATGTGCTCCAGGCGGATCACGTCGCGGTTGCCGGTGGTGGTGATGAAGATGTCGGCGGTCTCCACCGCGTCCTCCAGGCGGACAACCTCGTAGCCGTCCATCGCGGCCTGAAGGGCGCAGATCGGGTCGATCTCCGTCACCTTCACCCGGGCGCCGGCGCCCCGCAGAGACGCGGCCGAGCCCTTGCCCACGTCGCCGTAGCCGCAGACCACGGCCGTCTTGCCGGCCATCATGGTGTCGGTCGCGCGGCGGATGCCGTCCACCAGCGATTCCTTGCAGCCGTACTTGTTGTCGAACTTCGACTTGGTGACGCTGTCGTTGACGTTGATCGCCGGGAAGGGCAGCAGGCCCTTTTCCATCAGCTGGTAGAGGCGGTGCACGCCCGTGGTGGTCTCTTCCGAGACGCCCTTGATCATCTCGCGCTGGCGCACGAACCAGCCCGGCGTCTCCGCGATGCGCTTGCGGATCTGCGCGAAGAGGGCCGTCTCCTCCTCCGACTGGGGCGTGGCGATCAGGTCCGGCTCGCCCTCCTCGACCCGCGCGCCGAGCAGGATGTAGAGCGTCGCGTCCCCGCCATCGTCGAGGATCAGGTTCGCGCCGCCGTCGGGGAACTGGAAGATCCGGTCGGTGTAGGACCAGTATTCCTCCAGCGTCTCGCCCTTGACGGCGAAGACCGGCGTGCCGCCCGCGGCGATGGCGGCGGCGGCGTGGTCCTGGGTGGAGAAGATGTTGCAGGAGGCCCAGCGCACATCCGCCCCGAGCGCCACCAGCGTCTCGATCAGCACGGCGGTCTGGATGGTCATGTGCAGCGAGCCGGCAATCCGCGCCCCGCGCAGCGGCTGCGCATCGCCATATTCAGCCCGCAGCGCCATCAGACCCGGCATCTCCGTCTCCGCAATATCGAGCTCCTTGCGCCCGAAATCTGCCAGGGCAATATCCTTGATGATGAAATCCTGCGCCATGTGCGCTCCTTCGGATGCTGGAAATCGGTTTCGCGCTGACGTAGCACCGCGCTTGCCGGTCGGCAAGAATGCCGGTCCGGGACCTGAGAGGAAGGAATTCCGGTGGCCAAACCCGTTCGCGCCTGGCAACGCATGCTTTCCGGCCGCAGGCTGGACCTGCTCGACCCGACCCCGGTGGACATCGAGGTGGAGGACATCGCGCATGGTCTGGCCTTCGTCGCGCGGTGGAACGGGCAGACGATGGGGGATTTTCCCTATTCGGTGGCGGAGCATTCGTTGCTGGTGGAGGAGATCTTCGGCCGGATGCACCCTGACGCGCCGGTGAAATGGCGGCTGGCGGCGTTGCTGCACGACGCGCCGGAATACGTGATCGGCGACATGATCTCGCCGGTCAAGGCGGCTGTGGGGCCAAACTACGGGGCGCTGGACGAGCGGCTGACGGCGGCGATTCACATCCGGTTCGGCCTGCCGGCGCAGATTCCGGTGAGCGTGAAGAAGCAGATCAAGAAAGCCGACAAAATCAGCGCCTGGCTGGAGGCGACGCAGATCGCGGGGTTTTCGGAGGCAGAGTCGAACCGGTTTTTCGGGCGGCCCCGTGGGGACGTGATCGCGGGGCTGCACATTCACCTGCGCCCACCGGTTCAGGTGCGCGAGGAGTTCACCCGGCGCCACGCGGAGCTGTTGACCCGGCTATAGCGCGCAGGTCCGCCCCGCCTGGCCGGTGGCCGTCCGCCAGCCGACGAAAGCAGCGGGGTCGTAGGGGCGTTCGGCGAAGTAGAGCGTCGTGCCGTCCGCCCAGCGCGCGGCGCGCAGGCCGGTGCAGGCAGGCGCGACGGCGGCCGGACCGGTGCCCATCAGCTTGGACATCGCGACGACAGCCCCGGGCTCCGCGCGGCCGAAGCCGATTTCCCGCCCCGTCCCGCCGGCGGTGATGCCGCCATCGGTGAAGACCGGGTCGGCCACCTTCTCAATCCGGCCAGCGGGCGCGGGCGAGACGGAGGATGGGGCCGAGCCGCAGGCGGCCAGAACGAGACAACCGGCCGCGAGGGCCGGTTGCAGGTATGGGATGCGGCGCGCGGGCATGGTCTAGCGCGGGCTGCGCTTGGCGAGGATGCGCTGCAGCGTGCGGCGGTGCATGTTGAGCCGCCGGGCGGTCTCCGAGACGTTGCGGTCGCAGAGCTCGTAGACGCGCTGGATATGCTCCCAGCGCACGCGGTCGGCGGACATGGGGTTTTCGGGCGGCGGCGGCAGGTTGTCGCCGTCGGCCAGCAGTGCGGCGGTCACGTCGTTGGCGTCCGCCGGCTTGGAGAGATAGTCGGTGGCGCCGATTTTCACGGCGGCCACGGCCGTCGCGATGGCGCCGTAGCCGGTTAGCACGACCACGCGCGCATCGGGGCGCTTCTCGCGGATCGTCTCCACCACGTCGAGGCCGTTGCCGTCCTCAAGCCGCAGGTCGACCACGGCATAGGCGGGCGGGCGGGCGGTGGCGATGGCCTTGCCCGCCGCGACCGACAGCGCGGTCTCCGTCTCGAAGCCGCGCTTCTCCATCGCGCGGGCCAGGCGGCGCAGAAAGGGTTCGTCGTCGTCAACGATGAGGAGCGACCTGTCCTCTCCGATATCCTGCAATTCGCGCTCAGCCATCGAGGCCCTCCGGCAACCGTGTATTCCTTGGCGGAAACTAGTGTCATGTCGCCGCAGCGTCAAACAGTTGGCTTGAAGCGATTTTCCGCAGGGGTGTCGCAGTCACAACTTCTCGAGGAAGCACTGCACCTGGTCGGCGAGCTGTTCGCCTGTCAGTTCGCGCCGGAAGAAGGAGAGATATCCGGTCTCCGGCAGGACGAGGTAGGTGAAGGTGGAATGGTCGATGAGGTAGAACTCGTCTTCCGGGTCGCGGATGTTGAAGTACGTCCGATAGGCCTTCGACGCCGCGCGGATCTGCTCTTCCGAGCCGGTCAGGCCGAGCATGTCGGGGTGGATGTTGGCGGTGAAGTCGTCCATCGATTGCGCGTCGTCCCGGCCCCAGTCGACGGAGACGAAGACCGGCTGCACGTCGAATCCGCGCTCCTGGAGGAATTCCACCGCCTCGGCGTTGCGCACGGTGTCGAGCGGGCAGACGTCGGGGCAGTAGGTATAGCCGAAATAGAGCAGCGACGGCTTGGTGAAGATTTCCGCGTCCGTGACGGTCTCTCCGGTTTCGCTCACCAGCTCCAGCGGGCCGCCGATCGCGTCCTCGCCCCCGGCCATGACGCCTGTCCGGCACTCCGCGAAACGATCTGCCTCCGGGCGGGCAAGGACATAGACCACGCCGGCGAGCGCGACCGCCGCGACGCCAACAGCGGCGGCGGCGATGACAAGGCCACGGGATTTCATCGGATTACCTCCAGGACTTACGTTTGCCGACGCTCCCGGAGCAGGGTATCAACGGCGGCGATCCACCCGGACCCGAGATCAGGAGCGTTCATGGCTGACACTACATTCCCGGTATTCGACGGAATGTCGAGGAGCCACTGGGTCCGGCTTCATACGTTGATCGTGCTGCGCTGGGTGGCCATTGCCGGGCAGTTCGCGGCGATCCTGATTTCCACGGCTTTCTACGGGCTGCAACTCGACCTTGGCCTGTTCATCCTCGCGCTGGGGATCGCGGTCATCGTCAACCTGTTGGCCGTGTTCGTCTATCCGCAGAACAAGCGGCTGACGGAGCACGAGACGCTGCTCGCGCTGACGTTCGACCTTGCGCTGCTGTCCTTCCTGCTGTTCCTGGCGGGCGGGCTCAACAATCCCTTCGCGTTGCTGATGCTGGCGCCTGTCACCATTGCGGCAACGGCGCTGCGCCTGCCGTCGACGCTGATCGTCGGCGGAATGGCGGTGCTGCTCATCACGCTGCTGGGGTTCTTCTATGTGCCGCTGCGCGTGGAGGACGGATCGATCCTGGAAATGCCGGACATCTTCCGCTTTGGCTTCTGGACGGCGATCGTGATCGGCATCGCGTTTCTCGCGCTCTATGCGCGCCGGGTCGCCAACGAGATCAATTCCATGTCCGACGCGCTGGTGGCCACGCAGATGGCGCTGGCCCGGGAGCAGAAGCTGACCGACCTGGGCGGGGTGGTGGCGGCGGCGGCGCATGAACTGGGCACGCCGCTGGCGACGATCAAGCTGGTCAGTTCGGAGCTGATCGAGGAGCTGGAAGACGACGAGATGCTGCGGCAGGACGCGGAGTTGATCCGGGACCAGGCCGACCGCTGCCGCGACATCCTCCGTTCCATGGGCCGGGCCGGGAAGGACGACCTGCACATGCGCCACGCGCCGCTCGACACGGTGATCCGCGAGGCGGCCGAACCGCATCAGGAGCGCGGCAAGGAGATCCTGTTCGACGTGGCCCCAGGCCCCGGCGGCGACAGCCGGCAGCCCTCGGTCCAGCGGCGGCCGGAGATCATTCACGGGCTGCGCAACCTGGTGCAGAACGCGGTGGATTTCTCGGTCGATACCGTTTGGGTGGATGCCCGCTGGACCGACGACAAGATCATCATCCGAATCGCGGACGACGGGCGCGGCTTTCCCCCGCATGCCATCGGGCGCATCGGCGACCCCTTTATGCGCATCCGCAAGACGCAGGCGGAACGCGCCCGGCGGCCGGAATACGAGGGCATGGGTCTGGGGCTGTTCATCGCCAAGACGCTGCTGGAGCGGTCGGGGGCGCAGCTGACCTTTTCCAACGGGGCAGACCCGTTCCTGACAGAATCGGAGCGCCCTGCCCGCAGCGGCGCCATCGTGGAGGTGATGTGGCCGCGCGCCGGTTTGTCCATCGAGTCCGCGGATGGCGAAGGTTTGGGGGAAAATGAACGCATTCCCATCACTTGAGCCATCTTCCTGCGGCGCGGGACCGCGGCCTTAACGTCGGATTAACCATTGGCGGTGAACGCTCCGAGCTAGAAACGGCTGGAAGACGCGTGTGATTATGGGGATGTTTGACCTCTCGCTTGGACTGGTTCTCGTGGTTTCGTCCTTTGGTACGGCGGCGGTGGCGCTCTACCTGATGGGCCACCTCATGCCCTCCCGAAAGGTAAGCTGGACGCCCATCGAGCAGATGGGCGAGCGCGTGGTTTTCCTGTTTCGCGACAAGGAGCTGGTGGACGCCACCCCCGATGCCCGCGCGCTGCTGGAAACGGGGGCCGGGTTCCTGGAGGAATGGCCGCGGCTGATCGCCTTGCTGGAGGACCGCTTCCCTTCCCTCGCGGTCGAGATCGGCAAGCTGGGCGAGGCGCAGTGGATCGAGCTGACCGACCCGGAGACCGGCGACCGGGTGGAGGCCGAATGGCGGGGCGGGCTGGCCCGGATCGTTCTGATATCGGGAACGGGCGCGCAGGCCGGTGCGCGGGAGCCCGACCGGCTGCATCAGGAGGCGCTCGCCAGTGAATTGAAGACGCTGCGCGGCGTGGTCGACGATGCGCCGATGCTGGTGTGGAAGGAGGATGCGACCGGGGCCGTCCGCTGGGCGAACGCCGCCTATGTCAACCTGGTGCGGCGAATCTCGGAGAGCCCGGGTGCCATCGGCTGGCCCCTGCCCCGGCTGTTCGACCAGCGCCCCATCGGTCCCGACATGGCCGAACCCCCGCGGCGGCTGTCTATCACGGTGCCCAACTGCGAGGAGCCGCTGTGGTTCGACAGCTACGACGAGGCGCAGGAAGACGACACGCTGATCTTTGCCCTGCCCGCCGACAAGCTGGTGAAGGCGGAAACCTCGCTCAGGGAGTTCGTGCAGACGCTGACCAAGACCTTCGCGCACCTGCCCACCGGGCTTGCGGTGTTCGACCGGAAACGGCGGCTGGCCCTGTTCAACCCGGCGCTGACGGACCTGTCGGGCCTGGAGCCGGTGTTCCTGAGCAGCCGGCCGAGCCTGTTCGAGTTCCTCGATCAACTGCGGGACAGCCGGCGCATGCCGGAGCCGAAGAACTACAAAACGTGGCGCCGGCAGATCACCGACCTGGAGAGCGCGGCGTCCACCGGCACCTATCAGGAGACGTGGTACCTGCCCTCCGGACAGACCTTTCGCGTCACCGGGCGGCCGCATCCCGACGGCGCGCTGGCGTTCCTGTTCGAGGACATCAGCGCCGAGATCGCGCTGACGCGGCGGTTCCGGTCCGAGCTGGAGCTGGGGCAATCGGTTCTGGACGCGGTGGACGAGGCGATTGCGGTCTTTTCCTCCGCCGGGGTGATGATCCTGTCGAACCGCGCCTATCGCGAGATGTGGGACCACGACCCCGACGCGAGCCTCGCCGATACCGGCGTGGTTCAGGCGACCGCGCTGTGGCAGACGCTTTGCCACCCGACCCCCGTCTGGGGCGACCTGCGGGACTTCGTGGGGGACGGGGGCGAACGGGCGGAGTGGACGGCGGAGGTGCGGCGGCTCGACGGGAAACGGCTGACCTGCCGGTTCACGCCGCTGACCGGGCACGCCACGCTGGTGGGATTCTCCCATGTGCAGAGCCACCGCAGCCTCGCCTCGCCGTCCAAGATCTGGGTGAAGGTGCCGGCGACGGGGCGGTGAGTCCGGCCGCGCCGGACCCCTGCGATGGCGGTTGCGGGCGGGGCGCAGAACGCTAGTGTGCGGGGCATGAACCGCACCGCCCCCGACCGCCTCGACATGCGCCTGACCCTTCCCGGTCCCGACGCGACGGACGCGCTGGGCCGGGCGCTGGCGGGAGGGCTGCGGGCGGGGGACACGCTGCTGCTTTCGGGGCCCATCGGCGCGGGCAAGAGCCACCTCGCCCGGGCGATCATCCTGGCGATGATGGACCGGACGGGCACCCCGCGCGAGGATGTCCCGTCGCCGACCTACACGCTGGTGCAAACCTACGAGCTGGACGGGGTGGAGGTCTGGCACGCGGATCTCTATCGCCTGAGCGGGCCGGACGAGATCTGGGAATTGGGGCTGGATGCCGCGTTCGACTCCGCGATCTGTCTGGTCGAGTGGCCCGATCGGCTCGCGCAGGCCGCGCCCGAGGCGGCGCTGCGCATCGATCTTGCCGCCGACCCCGAGACCGACGGGCGCATGGCGCGTCTGACGGCGACGTCGCCGCGGTGGGACGCACTGCGAAATGACCTTTCAGCCACCGGAGCGCCCACATGACCCGGCAGGCGGCCCGCGACGCCTTCCTGAGGCGCGCCGGATGGGGCGGGGCCGAGGCTGCGCCGCTGGCAGGAGACGCCTCCACCCGCCGGTACGAACGGCTGGCGCGCGGTGCGGAGACGGCCATCCTGATGGACGCCCCGCCCGACCGTGGCAACGATGTCGAGCCCTTCGTCCGCATCGCCGGCCATCTGACGTCGTTCGGCCTGTCCGCCCCGAGGGTGCTGGCGGAGGATCGGGCGGAGGGGTTCCTGCTCCTCGAGGACCTTGGCGATGCGTTGCTGGCGCGGCTGGTGGCGGAGACCCCGGCCGATGAGACCGCGCTTTATGCTGCGGCCACGGATCTGCTGGTGGCGCTTCACCGGCACCCCGCCCCGCCCGACCTGCCACGCCCCGGGCCGAAGGACATGGCGCAGGCGGTGGACTTGGCGTTGACGTGGTACGCGCCCGGCTGCGGGCGGGAGACCTCCGCCGCAGAAGTAGAGCGCTGCGTTGCGCTGGTGGCGCAGGCGCTCGCGGACCTGCCGGTCGAAGCGCCGGTCGTGGCGCTCCGCGATTTCCATGCCGAGAACCTGATCTGGCTGCCGGAGCGGTCGGGGCCGGCGAAGGTCGGGCTGCTGGACTTTCAGGACGCCTTCGCGGGCCGACGCGCCTACGACCTTGTGTCCCTGCTGGAGGACGCGCGACGGGACGTGCCGCCGCCCGTGCGCGCCGCCATGATCGACCGCTACATCGCCGCGAGCGGCTGCGACGCCGACGCGTTCCGCCTGAGCGCCGACGTTGTCGCGGCGCAGCGGAATCTGCGCATCCTCGGCGTCTTCGCGCGGTTGGCGATGCATTTCGGCAAGCCGAAATACGTGGACCTCATCCCCCGCGTCTGGGCGCACCTGCAGGGCGACCTGGCCCACCCGGCGCTGGCGGAGCTGGCGGCGTTCCTGGCGGACACCCTGCCCGACCCGACCCCCGACCGACTGGAAAGGATACGACACGCATGCGGGACACACCCGACGCCGTGATGCTGTTCGCTGCCGGGTTCGGCACCCGGATGGGCGACCTGACCCGGACGCGCCCGAAACCGCTGCTGCCGGTGGCCGGCCGCTGCCTGCTGGATCACGCGCTGGATCTGACGGCCGCGGCAGGTGCACGGCGGCGCGTGGTCAATACGCATTACCTCGGCGAGCAGGTGGCCGACCACCTTGCGGACCGCCCCGACGTGCAGATCTCCCACGAAACGCCGGAGGTGCTGGACACCGGCGGCGGGCTGCGACAAGCCCTGCCGCTGCTGGGTTCCGGGCCGGTCTTCACGCTCAACACGGATGCTGTCTGGACGGGGCGTAACCCGTTGGAAACGCTTCGGTCTGCTTGGCGGCCGGAGGATATGGACGGGCTGCTGTTGTTGGTTCCGGCGGAGCGGGCGCGGGGCCACGCCGGACATGGGGATTTTCTGAGTGACGCGAATGGCCGTATCCAGCGCGGACCGGGCGCGGTCTATACCGGCGCGCAAATCCTGCGGACGGAGATGTTGTCGGAGATCCGGGAGTCCGCGTTTTCGCTGAACGTCGTGTGGGACAGAATGCTGGCGCAAGGCCGCCTGTTCGGGACGGTGCATTCCGGCGGCTGGTGCGATGTGGGGCGGCCGGACAGCATTCCGCTGGCCGAGGCGATGCTGGCGGAGGCGGCCGATGCCTGAGACGGAGGCGCGCCTGTATGGTCTCGCGCCGGGAGTCCCCTATGCCGAGGCGCTGATCGACGGCCTTGCGCGGCGCCTGCCGGCGGAGGACCCGGTCGCCTGGGCGCGGGTGACGATCTTCGCCAACAGCGGGCGGATGCGACGGCGCATCCGGGAGGTGCTGGACGCCGGGCCGCCGCGCCTGCTGCCCCGGCTGCGGCTGATTTCGGACCTGTCGGACGATCCCGGCTTTCCACAGATCCCCCCTGCCCTGCCGCCGCTACACCTGCGGCTGGACCTTGCGGAGCTGATCCTGCAACTGATCGAGCGGGACCCGGACCAGGCGCCGCGCGCGGCGGCGTTCCAACTGGCCGACAGCCTTGCCGCGTTGATCGACGAGATGCATGGGCAGGGAGTGGGGGTGGAGGCGCTGGCGGAACTGGATGTGGGCGCCTTTGCCGAGCACTGGAAGCGCGGGCGGGCCATCGTTGAGGCCGCGTTCACCCATTTCGGGGCGCGGCCGGGGGAACTGCCCGGGCCGGAGGCGCGGTTACGCCGTGTGGTGGAGGCGCTGACCCGCCGGTGGGAGAAGGAGCCGCCGGAGGGCCCGGTGGTGATCGCGGGGTCCACCGGGTCGCGCGGGCCGTCGAACCTGCTCCTGCAGGCGGTGGCGCGGCTGCCGCAGGGGTACGTGGTGCTGCCGGGGTACGATTTCGACCAGCCGGGGCCGGTGTGGGCGGCGCTCGACGCGACGCTTCAGGGGGAGGATCACCCGCAGTTCCGCTTTCGCGCGCTGATGCGGGCGCTGGATGTGCAGCCGGCAGACGTGCGGCGCTGGTCGGAGGCCCCTGCCCCGGCCCCCGAGGGCAACCGGTTGATTTCGCTGGCCCTTCGCCCAGCGCCGGTAACCGATCAGTGGCGGGCGGAGGGGCGGCACTTGTCCGGGATTGCGGAGGCGACCGACCGGCTGACGCTGTTGGAGGCGCCCTCGCAACGGGCGGAAGCGGCGGCGATTGCCCTGCGCCTGCGGCAGGCGGTGGAGGATGGTCAGGCGGCTGCGCTCATCACCCCGGACAGGATGCTGACCCGCCGCGTCGCCGCCGCGCTGCAACGCTGGGGGATCGAACCGGACGACAGCGCGGGGGAGCCGCTGCACCAGGCCGCGCCGGGGCGGTTCCTGCGCCATGTTGCGGCGCTGTGGCTGGCGCCGCCTGACCTTCCGGCGTTGCTGACGCTGCTCAAGCACCCGTTGACCGTCTCCACCGACGGCCTGCGGGGGCCGCATTTGCGGTGGACGCGGGAATTGGAGCTGTGGCTGCGCCGCGAGGCGGTGGCGCGGCCCGAGGGGGCGGACCTGATCCGGTGGGCTGCGCGGAGCCGGACGGACGATGGCCGCCGCGATTGGGCCGATTGGCTTGCGGGCCTGCTCGCCGAGGTTCGCCCCGGTGGCGCGGTTTCGCTGGAGGCGCACATCGCGCGGCACATGGCGCTGGCCTGCGCGCTGGCGGCAGGGCCTGCGGCGCGTGGCACGGGGCGCATCTGGGAGGGGCGCGCAGGCGAGGCGGCGCAGGTCGCGATGGCCGATCTGGCGGCGGCAAGTGGCCGGGGCGGCGCGCTTCTGGCGCGGGACTACCTGAGCCTGCTTCAGTCTCACCTGGGCGCGCGGACGGTGCAGGACCCCAACCGCCCGCATCCCGGCGTGATGATCTGGGGCACGCTGGAAGCGCGGGTGCAGAGTGCGGAGCTGACGATCCTGGCGGGGCTCAATGACGGGACGTGGCCCGATCTGCCGGGGCCGGACACGTGGTTGAACCGGCAGATGCGGGCGGAGGCCGGGTTGCTGCTGCCAGACCGGCGGATCGGGCTGGCGGCGCATGACTTCCAGATGGCAGTTGCCGCGCCCGAAGTCATGCTGACCCGCGCCACCCGCAACGAGGAAGCCGAGACGGTGCCCTCGCGCTGGCTGAACCGGCTGGTCAACCTGCTCGACGGCATCGGCCCGGAGAGCGCGGGGGCGCTGGAGCGGATGCGCGGGCGGGGGCGGCGCTGGCTGGCCCTGGCGGGGGAGATCGACCGGCCTGCCGCGCCGGAGCCGCCGGTTCGCCGCCCCTCCCCTCGCCCGCCGGTTGCGGCGCGGCCGAGGGAGCTGGCGGTGACGCGGATCACGACGCTGATCCGGGACCCGTATGCGATCTATGCGCAGTACATCCTGCGGTTGCGCCCGTTGGCGCCGCTCGCGCCGGCGGCCGATGCCCGGCTGCGCGGCACCGCGTTGCACCGGATCATGGAGGCGTTCATCGCCTGCCGCGAAGACTGGCAGGGGGACGATGCGGCCGCCCGGGACCGCCTGTCGGAGATCGGCTGGCAGGTGCTCCGCGAGGCGACCCCCCTGCCCTCCATGCAGGCCCTTTGGCACGCGCGGTTGATGGCGGTGGCCGACCGGCTGATTGCGGGGGAGATGGTGCGGCTTGCGGAGGGCACGCCGGTGCTGACGGAACGGTCGGGCCACGTGGATCTGGCCGGGCTGGACTTCCGCCTGACGGCGAAGCCGGACCGGATCGACCGGCTGGTGGACGGCCGCTACACGATCCTCGACTACAAGTCCGGCAAGCCGCCCACCGACAACGAGGTCAAACATTTCGAGAAACAGCTGCCATTGCAGGGCGCGATGCTGGAACGCGGGGGGTTCGCGGCGATCGGGACCGGGGATCTGGCCGGGCTGGGGTATATCGGGCTGTCCGTCGCGGGCGGCGACCGGATGCTGAAGCTGGAGGACGAGGATGGCCGCCTGCCCGACGTCACCTGGGAGCGGCTGCACGAGTTGATCGCCCGCTACCGCCGGCCAACGCAGGGCTACACGGCGATCCGGGCGGCGCAGATGACCAACTTTGCCGGCGATTACGACCACCTCGCCCGCTTCGGGGAATGGAACCTGACCGAAGATCCGGCGCCGGAGCCTGTCGGCCCTGATGAGGAGGCCGCGCCATGACCGCCCACGGCATCGACGACGCCACGCGGCACCAGATGACCGCCGCGGACCCGCGCAGCTCCACCTGGCTTTCGGCGAACGCGGGGTCCGGGAAGACGCGGGTGCTGACCGACCGGGTGGCGCGGCTGTTGCTGGACGACGTGCCGCCGCAGAACATCCTGTGCCTGACCTATACCAAGGCCGCCGCGTCGGAGATGCAGAACCGCCTGTTCCAGCGGCTCGGCGATTGGGCGATGCGGGAGGACGTGGACCTGCGTACGGCGCTGGGCCAGCTCGGCGTTGAGCATGCGCTCAGCGCGGAGACGCTGGCCAAAGCGCGGCGGCTGTTCGCGCGGGCGATCGAGACGCCGGGTGGGCTGAAGATACAGACGATCCACTCCTTCTGCGCCGGTCTGCTGCGGCGGTTTCCACTGGAGGCGGGCGTCAGTCCGGGCTTCACCGAACTGGACGAGGAGGCCACCGCATCGTTGCAGACGGAGGTGCTCGATACGGTCGCGGAGCACAACCCAGAGGTGTTTGCGGAGGTCGCGGCACTCGTGGGGGACGCGGACTTGACGGGACTCGCCTCCGAGATCTCCGCGCACCGGACGCTTTTCCCGGCACGGCCGGACCGGAACGCGGTGCTGGCGCTTTTCGACCTTCCGGCGGGGTTCGACGCCGAGACGGCACTGGCGGAGGTGCTGGCAGACGTTGACGCGGGAGAATTGCGGGCGCTCGCGGGCGAATTGGCGCGCCAGACGGCGACCACGAAAAAGGTTGCGGAGTCCATTTTCTCCATTCTTTCCAATGGACTGGATCAATCCGGGTACGATGCACTCGCGGATCTGTTGCTCCGCAAGGCCGACGGACAGCCGAAATCGAACGTCGTAAGCGCGAAGCGGCGGGCGGAGCTTGGCCCGCTGGAGACGGTCTTCGACGAGCTTTGTGCGCGGGTGTCGAACGCCGCCGGGCGGCTGAAGGCGCTGGAGGCGGCGCGGCGGACGTTGGCGCTCTACCGTTTCGCGGCGGCCTTCCTGCCGGAATATGCGCGGCGGAAGGACGAGGGCGGGTGGCTCGACTTCGACGACCAGATCGAACGCGCCGAGGCGCTATTGGCGCAACCGGAGGTTGCAGATTGGGTCCTCTACAAGCTCGACGGTGGCATCGATCACATCCTTGTGGACGAGGCGCAGGACACGAGCCCGCTGCAATGGCAGGTCATCGAGCATCTGACGCGGGAGTTTACGTCCGGCGCGGGGAGCGCCGAGGTTGGGGACCGGTCGATCTTTGTCGTGGGGGATTTGAAGCAGTCGATCTATTCCTTCCAGGGGGCCGACCCGGCGGGCTTCATCCGGATGCGCCAAGCGTTTGCCGACCGGCTGGAAGCCATCGACCTGCGGCTGCAACAGCTTGAACTAAAATACTCTTTCCGCTCTTCGGGCGAGATCCTTCGGGCGGTGGACTGCACGTTCGGGCAGGGCGATCTGCGCGGGATGGGGGATGCGGTGAGCCATATCGCCTTCAAGGGCAAGATGCCCGGCCGGGTGGATTTGTGGCCGTTGGAGGAGAAAAGCGAGAAGGCCGACGACGACCGGCTGTGGTACGACCCGGTCGATCACGTGAGCGACGAGCATCACACGGTGCGTCTGGCCCGCAAGGTGGCGGCGCAGGTGCGGGAGATGGTGCGCTCCGGGTTCCTCTGGGAGGAGGCGGAGGGCGCGTTTCGCGAGCGTCCGATCACCGAGGGGGACGTGCTCATCCTCGTGCAGAGCCGGGGGCCGCTGTTCCACGAGATCATCCGGGCCTGCAAGGTCGAAGGGCTGGAGGTGGCCGGCGCGGACGTGCTGAAGCTGGGCGAGGAGCTGGCGGTGCGGGACATTCGGGCGCTGCTGTCGTTCCTGTCGACACCGGAAGACGACCTGTCGCTTGCCGCAACCCTGCGCTCGCCGCTGTTCGGATGGAGCGAGGCGGAGCTTTACGATCTGGCGACCGAGCGGGGGCCGCATGAGTTCGTCTGGCAGGCCTTGCGGCGGCGACAGGAGGAATTTGCAGGCACCCACGCGGTGCTGCGGGACCTGCGCGACCTCACCGACTACTTGCGGCCCTACGACCTGATCGAACGGCTGCTGACACGGCACGACGGACGGCGGCGGTTGGTGGCGCGGCTGGGGGAGGAGGCCTCGGACGGGATCGACTCGCTGCTGGCTCAGGCGCTGGACCTGGAGCAGGCCGAGCCGCTGTCGCTGACCGGGTTTCTGGCGCGGATGGAGGGGGCCGACGTCAAGGTCAAGCGGCGGGCGGAGGGGCGCGGCGCAAAGATCCGCGTGATGACCGTACATGGGGCCAAGGGATTGGAATCGCCCATTGTTATCCTGCCGGACACCGGCTTTCGCAAGACGCCGCGCGAGTTCAAGGGGCGGCTGCTGCCGGGGCCGGACGGGGTGCCGTGCTGGTCGATGCCGCAGGCGGAAGGCCCGGCCAACGCGAGCGCGTGGAAGCAGGCGGCCGTCGCGCGGCAGTTGGAGGAGGCGCAGCGGCTGCTCTACGTGGCGATGACGCGGGCGGAGCAATGGCTGATCGTGGCGGCGGCGGGGGATCTCGGCACGGCGGGGGACAGTTGGTACGAGCAGATCGACGCCGGGTTGCGGGCGATGGACGCGGCGGAGCACGACTTCGGTGGCGGCAACGGGCTGCGGCTGGAATCGGCCCACTGGGTGGAGGGCCGGCGGCCGGAGGCGGGTGTGTCGGAAGCGGGGTCTTCGGTGGATCTGCCGGACTGGCTTCACCGGCCGGTGGAGGCGCCGCAGCGACCGGACGGGACACTGTCGCCCTCCGACCTCGGCGGTGCGAAGGTTCTGCCGGGGGAACCGAGGGCCGGCGGAGGGCTGGACGAGGCGGCGGCGAAGCTGCGGGGGACGCGGATTCACCTGCTGCTGGAACACCTTGCGGGGCAGGGGCCGGAGAGCCGGGCGGGCCTGGCGGGGCGTTTGCTCGGCCCGGACCTTGACGAGCCGGAGCATGGGCCCTTGCTGGCGGAGGCCGCGGGCGTTCTGGATCGGCCGGACCTCGCCCGCCTGTTCGGGCCGGAGAGCCTTGCGGAGGTTCCGATCACCGCGAGCCTCGCCGAACTCGGAGGGCGGCGGATCCATGGCACGATCGACCGGCTGGTGTTCAACGGCGCACAGATTCTTGCAGTCGACTTCAAAACCAACGCCCTGGTGCCCGCTTCGGCGGAGCACACGCCCGAGGGCCTGCTGCGACAGATGGGGGCCTATGCCTCTGCTTTGGAACAGATTTTTCCGGGGCGGGAGATCGAGACGGCAATCCTTTGGACTCGCGCGGCGCAGTTGATGCCGCTGCCGGAGGCGCTGGTCCGGGCGGCGCTGCTGCGCGCGGCATCACCTTGACGCTCAACCGGGGGCTGCTTACGTTCCATCTCCAACGCGTGACGCCGAGGAGAAACCAGATGGCAACCGTCCCCGTGACAGACGACAGCTTCGACGCTGATGTGAAGAACTCCGATATCCCCGTCGTGGTGGATTTCTGGGCCGAGTGGTGCGGTCCGTGCAAGCAGATCGGCCCGGCGCTCGAGGAGCTTGCCGAGGAATACGAAGGCAAGATCAAGATCGCCAAGGTGAATGTCGACGAGAACCCGAACTCGCCGGCCCAGATGGGCGTGCGTGGCATTCCGGCGCTGTTCCTGTTCAAGGACGGGCAGGTGGTGTCCAACAAGATTGGTGCCGCGCCGAAGGCCGCGCTGAAGGCCTGGATCGACGAGTCGATCTGAGGCGGGTCCGTTTCGACCGATCCGAGACGACGAGGGGCGCTGCGGCGCCCTTTTTCGTGGGCAGACGCAACGGTGCCACCTGGCACGATTTTTCGGCCGATACTCGCCCCCGCCAAGCGGTGCGCAAGCCGGTTGAGGGGCAGGGCGGGAGGGCCCATATAGGGGCGGACGAAGTGGAGACGAATATGGCCGACAGCGATTTTCCCGGCTGGCACGGGACGACGATCATCGGAATCAGGAAGGGCGACGAGGTGGTCGTCGCGGGCGACGGGCAGGTGAGCCTGGGCCAGACGGTGATCAAGGGAACCGCCCGCAAGGTGCGCCGGCTCAGCCCGGGTGGGCAGGATGTGGTCTGCGGCTTTGCAGGCTCCACGGCCGATGCCTTCACGCTGCTGGAGCGGCTGGAAGCGAAGCTGGAGGCGACGCCGGGCCAGTTGCAGCGCGCGGCGGTGGAGCTGGCGAAGGACTGGCGCACGGACAAGTACCTGCAGAAGCTCGAAGCGATGCTGATCGTGACGGATGGCAAGGAGCTTCTGATCATCACCGGAGCGGGGGACGTGCTGGAACCCGAGCATGGCATTGCCGCCATTGGATCGGGCGGCAACTATGCGCTCGCCGCTGCCCGGGCGATGATCGAGGGCGACATGGGCGCGGAAGAGATCGCGCGCAAGGCGATGGCGATCGCAGCAGACATCTGCGTCTATACCAACGGAAATCTGACGGTCGAGCGCATCGCGCGCTGACCTCCGGGGCCAGAGCATAGAGGGGAGGGCGTCCAGCGCATCGCGGCGCGGCGCCCTCTTGCCATTTCCGCCGTCCGATGCTTGGTATTTGCTGTCGGCGGAGCTGCGGCAACGCGGTTCCGCAAGTTCCGGCAAGGCGACTGTCGCCTTCACCCTAGCGCAGGTTTGGACGCTTCGCCCGGCATGCATTTCGTCGTCTTTGTCAACGGACTCCTGTTGCTCGGCATGGGCGGCCTCATGGGCCTGACCGGGCTGGCCTATTCCGGGACGCGCGGCGTTTTTCTGGAGGCGGCGCTGCTCTCCGCCTTTGTCGGCGGCTTGCTGTGCATCGCCTCCTCCGCGCGCAGGGGGCACCTGCACCGGCTGCACTCCTTCGTGCTGACCAGCAGCGCGTGGGTGACCGCCGCGGCCGCCGGGGCGTTGCCGCTCTGGCTCTGGCACATGACCGCGACCGACGCCTTTTTCGAAGCGATGTCGGGTATCACCACCACTGGATCGACGGTCATGATCGGGCTCGACACGACCGAGCCGGGCATTCTGATCTGGCGGGCGATCCTGCAATGGCTGGGGGGCATCGGGTTCATCGTGGTGGGCATCGCACTGCTGCCGATCATGCGCGTGGGCGGGATGCAGCTGTTCCGCACGGAAAGCTCCGAACACGGCGAGAAGGAATTCGCCAGCGCAGCCCGTTTCGCGCTGGCCACGATCTGGGTCTATGCGGGGCTGACGGTATCCTGCACCCTGGTCTACACCTTCGGGGGGATGACCGGGTTCGAAGCCATCGTGCACGCGATGACGACGGTCTCCACGGGGGGTTACTCCACGTCGGACGCGTCCTTCGGGCATTTCCAGAGCGGCTACCTGCAATGGTCGGGCACCCTGTTCATGCTGGCGGGCGCGCTGCCGTTTTCCTGGTATATCAGGCTGTTGCATCGCAGGCGGGTGCGGAGCGAGCAGGTGCAGTGGCTGGTGAGCATGCTGGTGGTCGTGATCCTGATCCTGACCGCGTGGCACGTTCTGGCGAATGGCAGTCCGGTGCTCGAAACCCTGCGGCTCGTCGCGTTCAACGTGGTGTCGGTCGTCACCACGACGGGCTATGCGACGACGGATTACACCACCTGGGAGCCGTTCGTGACGGTCGCGTTCCTGAGCCTGACGGCGGTTGGTGGCTGCACGGGGTCCACCGCGGGAGGTGCGAAGATGATGCGTTGGATTATCTGCGTCCGCAGCTTCGCGTCCGAGATCAAGCGCATCCGGTTCCCCAGCGGCATCGTCACCGTAAAATACGATGGGAAGCCCATCGACTGGGGCGTGCAGAGCGGGGTCATGACGTTCCTCGTGCTGTACTGCTCCACGATCTTCTGGATCGCGATGGCGCTCGATTTCTACGGGCTCGACCTGTCGACCGCGATCAGCGGCGCGTTGACCGCCGTGGCGAACGTCGGGCCGGGGATCGGCGACATCATCGGGCCGGCGGGCAACTTCTCGTCCTTGCCGGACGGGGCGAAGTGGGTCCTCTCCTTCGGCATGTATGCGGGGCGGCTGGAGATCCTGACGGTTTATGTGTTGCTCTTCCCGAAGTTCTGGGGAGCGATGGCGTAGGGCTCAGCAGCCCGCCCGACGCATGGGGCGGCGGCTCATGGTTGTATCGGACGTCGAATCGTCAATAGTGGGCTCGTCCCAAAGTCTTGCAGGTGTTTTCATGGCCAACGCGCATCGTACATTCGCCGTCATCGGCCTGGGCACCTTCGGCTCGACCGTCGCAAAGGAACTGGCGCGGTTTGGCGACTACGTCATCGGAGTCGACATCAGCGAACGCGCGGTGGCCGCGGTGGCCGACGACATTTCCTATGCCGTGATCGCCGACGCGCGCGACGAGGCCGCCCTGCGCGAGACCGGGTTGGGGGACTGCGACGTGGCGCTGATCGCGATTGGCGAGGATCTGGAATCCAACGTTCTGGCCACGATCAACGCCCGGATGGTGGGGGTGAAGACGGTCTGGGCGAAGGCGATCAACCGGACGCACCACCGCATTCTGAGCAAGCTCGGCGCGGAACGGGTGATCCTGCCGGAGGAGGAAGTGGGGCTGAGTATCGCGCAGGTGCTCCACAATCCACGGATGCGGAATTTCCTGAGTATGGGCAATGGCTTCCACGTGGTGAACTTCATCGTCCCGGAAAAGCTCGAAGGCAAGGCGCTGGTTGACCTTGCGCTGATGGACAAGTTCAAGCTGCGCAGTCTCGGTGTGATGCGGGGGACGGATTTCCTCGGGGGGGATGCGGAAAACCCGACGCTGAAGGCTGAGGACAAGCTGATCCTGCTCGGCCGGCGCGGCGACCTTCGCGACTTCGCCGCGAGCCTCTGACATGGCGCGCAAGCCCCGTCGGAAGCTGTTTCCGCCCGCGCCGCCGGTGCTGCTGGCCGCGCTCTACAGCTCGTTGATCCTGCTTGGTACGGCGCTCTTGATGCTGCCCATCGGGACGACGCGGCCGATCAGTATCGGTGATGCCCTGTTCACGGCGACCTCGGCGGTCACGGTGACGGGGCTGTCGGTCGTGGATGCGGGAACCGACCTGACGTTGTTCGGCCAGATCGTCGTGCTCGTGCTGATACAGATCGGCGGGGTCGGGCTGATGACCTTTGCCGTGCTTCTGCTGTCCACTCTGGGGGTCCGGATCGGCACGCCGTCCCGGAACGTGCTGCGGGAGGACCTGAACCAGGGCACTGCGCACGACCTCATGGGGCTCGCGGGGTCGGTGCTGCGGATCTCCCTCGTGGTGGAAGCGGCGGGGCTGGTGGTGCTCGCCACCGTCTTCGTGCCGGAAATGGGGGTGGTGCGCGGGCTGTGGTACGCGCTGTTTCACACGGTGTCGGCCTTCAACAATGCCGGATTCGGGCTCAGGGCCGACAGCCTTGCGCCGTGGGTGGCGAACCCGGTCATCAACATCGCGGTGCCGGCGCTCTTCATGATCGGGGGGCTCGGCTTCGTCGTGATCAGCGAACTCGTGGAAAAACGGCGCTGGCGGACGCTGAGCCTGCATTCCAAGCTGATGCTGCTGGGCTCAGCGTTCCTTACCATCGGCGGCATGATCGCGTTCGCCGTGCTGGAATGGACCAACCCGGCGACGCTGGGCGGGCTGGAGACAACCGGCGCGAAGGTGACCGCGAGCTGGTTCCAGTCCGTCACGACGCGGACGGCGGGGTTCAGCACGCTCGATCTGGCGCATATTCACGACAGCACCGCGCTGGTGATGATTTCGCTGATGCTGGTGGGCGGCGGCAGCGCTTCCACCGCCGGCGGGATCAAGGTGACGACGCTGATGGTGGCCCTGCTGGCGACGGTGGCGTTCTTTCAGCGGAGCGCGCCGAATGCCTTCGGGCGGCGGATCGGGCAGGAACAGGTGCTGAAGGTGATGGCGCTGACGACGATTGCGATGCTGACGATGCTGTCGGGCTTGTTCTTCGTGTCGATCTCTCACGATGGGGACTTCCTCGACCTCGCGTTCGAGATCGCCTCGGCCTTCGGCACCACGGGGCTCAGTCGCGGGGCGACGGGCAAGCTCGACGACATCGGGCGTACGGTGGTGATCTTCCTGATGTTCATGGGCCGGGTCGGACCGCTGACCTTCGGGTACCTGCTGGCGACACGGCAGCCGCCGCGCGTGAAGTTTCCCGAGGGGCGAGTGCACCTGGGTTAAGGAAGCGACCCCGTCCGCAGGAGGCGGACCTTCAGGCCACCGTGGGCGATGGGCGGGCCGGGCGGCTCAAAGGGCAGGGAGGTGGCCTTCGCCAGGCCCATGTCGGTCGTGATCAGCCCGACGCGCCAGCCGGAAAACCGCTCGCGCAGAACCTCCCCGAGACTGCCGTAGAGGGCGAAGAGCGGCTTGCGGTTGCCGATGCGGGCGCCATAGGGCGGGTTGACCATGACGAGGCCCGGCGGACCATCGGGACGGGGCAGGTCGCCGATGGGGCGAGTGGCGAAGTCGGTCCACTCCGCCACGCCAGCGCGCTCGGCGTTGGCCTGGCTCATCCGGATCGCACCGGCATCCCGGTCGGAGCCGTAGAACCGCGCGGCCGGGGTCCGAGGGGCGGAGGCCGCGCGGATCGCCTGCCATTGCGCGGGGTCGAAGCTTGCAAGCTGCTCGAAAGCGAAGCTGCGGGCACGGCCGGCGTCGAAACCAGCGGCGATTTCGGCGGCCTCGATGACGAAGGTGCCGGAGCCGCACATCGGGTCCAGCACCGGCTCCGCGCCGGTGAACCCGCACTCCCGGAGCAGAAGGGCGGCCATGGTTTCGCGCAGGGGCGCCTTGCCGACGGCTTCCTTGTGGCCCCGTTTGTGCAGGGAGGGGCCGGAGGTGTCCACGGAGATGGTGCAGAGGTTGTCGTCGATGCGGACCTTGACTTGCACCGGAGCGGTTTCGGAAATCGGCGCGCCCAGGGTCTCCGAGATGGCGCGCTCGATCCGCTCGGCGGCGGCGCCCTGGTGGTAGATTTTCGAGCGGTGGCAGGCGACCTCCACCCGGACGGGAACGTCAGGGCGGAGCGTCTCGGCCCACGGGAACTTGCGGGCGCGCTTGTCCAACTGCGCGAGGTGGAAGGCGCGGAAGCTGCCGAGGCGGGCCAGAACGCGGGTGGCGCCGCGCAGCTTGAGGTTCGCGCGCCAGACGTCGGGCCAGCCGCCACGAAATTCGACGCCGCCTGGAACGGCAGTGGCATCGAAGCCCAAATCGCGGGCCTCGGCGCAGAGCGCCGGTTCGAGGCCGGGAAGAGCGACGAGGAAGATATCGAGGTCGGGGGCGGTCATGGCGCCTCTATGGGCGCGCGCTGCGGGAATGGCAACGGACAGTGTGGCCCGCGATGCGCCTGCCGTTGTGGGCGGATCGCCGGTCAATCCGGGCGAAAGACAGGGGCGCTAGCGCGCCCAGCTTTGCCAGGCCGCATGGGAGCCGGCGAAGACGTTGATGTCGATCGGCCCCGGAACGCCGTCGATGGCGCCGGTACCGGTGTACTGCCAGAACGTCCAGCGTGCGCCGGGATAGGTCTCGCGCGGGTGGCCGGCGACGGAGCGGAGCCAGAATTCGGTGCCGGGCAGGCGGCCGATGTCAGTGTCGCGCCAGAAATCCACCGTGGTGTAGACGATGGGGCGGCGGCCATAGTGGCGCTCCAGGATATCGAGGAAACGGTCGGCCTCGGCGCGGACGGTGGCACCATCGGGGCGCACTCGGCAGGTGGGGGAGCGGTGATTCCACTCCATGTCCAGCACGTGGGGCAGGCCCGACTCGTTGCGCGGCACGTTGGCGATGAACCAGCGCGCCTGCTCGGCGGCCGGAGCGCAGAAATAGTAATAATGGTAAGCCGCGCGCGGAATCCCGGCCCGGGCGGCGCCGCGCCAGTGGGTGGCGAATTTGGGATCGAGTTCCTCCACGCCCTCCGTCGCCTTGATGAAGACGAAGGACACGCCGGCGGCGCGGGCACGATACCAGTCGATGTCACCCTGCCAGCGCGATACGTCGATGCCGTGCACCGGGTAGTTCACGGGCCGGCGCCCCTGCCAGTCGTGCGGGTCGTGGTCGCCGAAGGTCGGGTGGGCGACCTCGATCGGGCGGAGCGCAGAGGTTGAGACGGTGGCCGTCTGGCGCGTGCCGCCGCCGCAGGCCGCGAGAAATGAGGCAGCAAGGAGCAGGAAGATCGTAGACCGCATCGGCAGGCTCTCCCGGGTGGCCGCGCGGACGGTGCGTCCGCTTTGGGTCATTTGAATCGCCGCGGGCCAGTCTGGCAAGGGGGCACGGCGGGGATTGCCGTGGGAAACCGCGTCACGTGTCCGGGGCGGCCCCGTTGGCCTGCCAGACCTCCGCGATGCGGGGCAGGCTCTGCTCGATCCAGTCGGCCAGGGCGCGGACATGCTGCGCCGCCTCCCGCCCCAGCGGGGTGAGGCTGTACTCGACGCGAGGCGGAACCTCGTCGTAGGAGCGGCGGAGGACGAGACCGTCCTTCTCGAGGTTTTGCAGCGTTTGCGCCAGCATCCGTTCGCTCACACCGCCGACGGCGCGGCGCAGGTCGCTGAACCGGTGAGTTCCGGTTTCCAGCACGATCAGCACAAGCACGCCCCAACGGCTGGTGACATGCTTCAGGACCTCGCGGGAGGGGCACTTTTCGGCGAGCAGATCGCCCCGGCGCAGCTTGGCCGAGAGCGGTTCGGGCCGGATTTCGGTCGGGTGGGTCGACATTTTTTAACACTAACAAATTTGTACGTACTTACGAAAGGTAAGTGATCTCGTTATGTAGCGCAAGACCGAAGCCATTGATGGAGACAAGAGATGACAATTGCCGTTACGGGAGCCACGGGCCAGCTTGGCCAGCGCGTGATCGAACATCTGAAAGCGCGGGCCGGGGACGAGGAAATCATTGCGCTCGCACGGACGCCGGAAAAGGCAGAGGGGCTCGGCGTGACCGCGCGGGCGTTCGACTATGACCAGGCGGACGCGCTGGCGGACGCGCTGGAGGGGGTGGACACGCTGCTCCTCATTTCCGGCAGCGAGGTCGGCAAGCGGGCACCGCAGCATCGCAATGTGATCGTGGCGGCGAAGGCGGCGGGTGTGGGACGGATCGTCTATACCAGCTTGCTCCGGGCCGATACCTCGCCGCTCAGCCTGGCGCCGGAGCACTTGGAGACAGAGGCGATGATCCGGGAGTCCGGCATTCCGTTCACGCTCCTCCGCAATGGCTGGTACGCGGAGAACCATGCCGCATCCATCCCGACGGCGGTGCAGCTCGGCGCGCTCTACGGGGCGGCGGGTGAGGGCCGGATATCCTGGGCGACGCGGGACGACTTCGCCGAAGCGGCAGCGGTGGTGCTGACGGCTGAAGGGCAGGAGGGCAAGGTCTACGAACTGGCAGGTGACAACGGGCACACGCTGACCGAGCTTGCCGGCGATATCTCCGGGCAGACCGGCAAGGCAATCCCCTACACCGACCTGCCGGAAGCGGACTATGCCGCGGCCCTGTCACAAGCCGGCCTGCCGGAGCCGTGGCCGCAGGCGCTCGCCAGCTTCGACGCCAAGGCCGCCGATGGGGCGCTGTACAATGACGGCAACGACCTTTCCAAGCTGATCGGCCGGCCGACGACACCGCTGTCCGAGATCGTTGCGGCAGGTTTGAGGGGCTGATCTGGCCATCGGGCCGAGGGACCGGGGGTCGCCTGGCCCGGAAGGAATGCGCCGCCGATGCCTTGCGTTGGCGGCGCATATGATTACCTAGGCCGCAACGTCGCCACCCGATAGGCAGAGGACATGACCGACCTGACCCCCCGCGAGATCGTGAGCGAACTCGACCGTTTCATCATCGGCCAGAAGGACGCCAAGCGCGCCGTGGCCGTGGCCCTTCGCAACCGCTGGCGGCGCAAGCAGCTTGCGGACGATCTGAAGGAAGAGGTCTACCCCAAGAACATCCTGATGATCGGCCCGACCGGCGTCGGCAAGACGGAGATCTCCCGCCGGCTGGCCAAGCTCGCGCGGGCGCCCTTCATCAAGGTCGAAGCGACGAAGTTTACCGAGGTGGGCTACGTCGGCCGGGACGTGGAGCAGATCATACGTGACCTGGTGGACGCCGCGATCCAGCAGACGCGCGAGTACATGCGCGACGAGGTAAAGGCCAAGGCCTACCGAAATGCCGAAGACCGTGTGGTGGAAGCCATCGCCGGCAAGGACGCGCGGGAGCAGACCCGCGAGATGTTCCGGGACAAGCTGAAGCGCGGGGATCTGGACGACACGGTAATCGAACTTGAGGTGGCCGAAAGCGCCCCCGCCATGCCGATGTTCGACATTCCGGGCCAGCCGGGCGCCAATATCGGCGCGATGGACCTCGGCTCGATCTTCGGCAAGGCATTCGGCGGACGGACAGTGAAACGCCGGATGACGGTTGCCGACAGCTACGAGGTGCTGATCTCGGAGGAGGCCGACAAGCTTCTGGACGACGAGATGGTGACGCGGGTGGCGTTGGAGTCGGTGCAGGAAAACGGCATTGTTTTCATCGACGAGATCGACAAGGTCTGTGCCCGTCAGGAAGCGCGCGGCGGCGACGTGAGCCGCGAGGGTGTGCAGCGCGACCTGCTGCCGCTGATCGAGGGCACCACGGTCAGCACCAAACATGGGCCCGTAAAGACCGACCACATCCTGTTCATTGCCAGTGGCGCGTTCCACATCGCCAAACCATCGGACCTGCTGCCCGAATTGCAGGGGCGGCTGCCGATCCGGGTGGAACTCAGGGCGCTGACGGAACAGGACTTCGTGCGAATCCTTACGGAAACCGACAACGCGCTGACCCGGCAATACACCGCGCTGATGGCGACGGAGGAGGTGGAGGTGAGCTTCACCGAGGACGGGATCGCGGCGCTGGCGCGGATCGCGGCGGACGTCAACGAGGCGATCGAGAACATCGGCGCACGGCGGCTTTACACCGTGATGGAACGGGTTTTCGAGGAACTGAGCTTCGCCGCGCCCGACCAGGCCGGGCAGGCGGTTTCGGTCGATGCGGACTTCGTGGAGAAGAACCTGGGCGAACTGGCCCGGTCGGCCGATCTGAGCCGCTACGTGCTCTGATCCGCCGATCGGCGTCGCCGCCGTCACGAGGGCATGGCGGCGGCGGAACGGGCAGGGTACACAGGGAGCGAAGGGGCTTGCGGCCGCCGGGGCACTGCGGTGTTCGGTTGGCGCAACGGGTACCGACAGGACCGGATCTCCCCATCGCAACCATACTGTGGGGATCGCCGTGTACACCTTTATCCGGGACAATGCCGCGTGGCTGGCGGCCGGCTTTCTGCTGACGCTGAGTTCCAGCTTCGGGCAGACATTCTTCATTTCCATTTTCGCGGGCGAGATCCGGGCCGCGTTCGGGTTAAGCCATGGCCTTTGGGGCGCGGTCTATTCCGTGGGCACGCTGGCCTCGGCCATCGTCATGGTCTGGGCCGGGACGCTGACGGACAGGTTTCGGGTGCGCGAGTTGATCCTCGTCGTCCTGCCGTTCTTTGCCGCTGCCTGTCTGGCGATGGCTGCCGTGCCGGGCGCCTGGGCACTGCCCTTCGTGATTTTTGCGCTGAGGCTGGCCGGGCAGGGAATGACAACGCACACGGCGATTGTCGCCATGAGCCGGTGGTTCGTGGCGAACCGGGGCAAGGCGTTGTCAGTAGCCTCGCTCGGCGTGACGCTGGGGGAGTCGTTGATGCCGCTTGCCTTCGTGGCCTTGCTGGCCGTGGCGGGATGGCGGAGCCTGTGGGTGCTTGCGGCGGTGCTGATCCTGGCCACGCTGCCGATCCTGCAATCCCTCTTGCGCTGGGAACGGACGCCGCAGGCGGATCTGGCGTCCAATCCGGCGGCAGGGATGCGCGGCGTTCACTGGACGCGCGGACAGGTCCTGCGGAACTGGGTGTTCTGGAGTGTCATGCCGCTGATCCTCGGGCCATCCACCTTCGTGACGGTCCTGTTCTTCCACCAGGTGCATCTGGCGGAGATCAAGGAAATCAGCCACTTGTCACTTGTCGCGCTGTTCCCCGTCTATACCGCCAGCGCCGTCGCCGCGATGGTCGCGAGCGGGATTGCGCTCGATCGGTGGGGGACAGGCCGGTTGCTGCCGTTCCTGGTCTTGCCGCTGGCCGTGGGGTTCATCGTGCTGTCGCGGAGCGAGGGGCTGCTTGGCATTGGCGTGGGCATGGCGGTCGTCGGCATCACCTCGGGGGCAAACTCCACCCTGCCGAATGCCTTCTGGGCCGAATTCTATGGAACGCGGCACATGGGCGGGATCAAGGCGATGGCGCAGGCGATGCTCGTCTTCGGCACGGCGGTCGGCCCGGTCGCGACAGGGATCGCGATTGATGCCGGAGTAGGGTTCGAGAAGCAGATGCTGTGGATCGCCCTCTATTGCGTCGCCGCCGCGGCCCTGGCGGCGGTCACGCTCCGGCGGGCGGCGCGGATGCTAGCGCCGGCGGGAGAGATAGACGTAGTAGGCGCCTGACCCGCCGTGGCTCTTGTGCGCCTCGGTCACCTGGAGGACCAGCGCGCCAAGGGGTGCCATGCGGAGCCACTGCGGCACCTGGTTGCGCAAAACGCCGCGCGGCGTGGGGATCGGCCCGTCGTCGTCGCGGTGCGTGCGACCCTTGCCGGTAACCACCAAAACGAGGCGGCAGCCATCGGCATGAGCGGCGATGATGAACCGGCTGAGCGCAGGATGGGCGCGGTCGAGCGTCATGCCGTGCAGGTCGATCTTCCGGTTCGGGCGGAGCTTGCCCCGCTTCATGCGGGTGAAGGTTTTCTGATCCATGCGGACGGGTTGCGCGGCGAGGCGCGTCTCCAGCGTCGGAGACAGGTTGTGCCCCTTTGACCGGTCGTAGCTCGCGGCCTGCCCGATGGTAAACGCCGGCAGGCTCTCCGGCGGCTGGGTGCGGCCACCCTGGGGCGAGGTGGGCGGCGCGGTCGGAGCGGGCGACGCGGTCGGGCGGACCGCGTGCATGGGCGTTGCGCTCTTGGCGACCTGGCGCCAGATGGCGAGGTCGTCCTCGCTGAGACGGCGGGGCGGGCGGCGGGACGACATCGGCTGAGTCACGTCCGCGGGCTGACAGGTTCAAGAACGATCATGCGACCGGGATCTCGCATGTTTCCCGCCGCTTCGCCAGCGTGCGCTCCGGTACCGTAGAAGATGTCTCCGCGCTGCGGCCCCTTGATCGCGGAGCCGACGTCCTGCGCGATCATCAGGCGGCGGATCGGAGCGGGGCCGTCGGTCTCCAGCCAGACGGGAGCGCCGAGGGGGGTGAACGCCGGGTCGACCGCGAGGGTACGATGCGCGGTCACCGGGCGGCCCATAGCGCCGGGCGGGCCGGAGTCGGGAGGAATGCCGGTAAGGGTGCGGAAGAAGACGAACGAGTCGTTCACCTGCATCAGCAGGCGGCCCGCCTCGGGGTTGGCGCGCAGCCAGTCCTTCACGGCCTGTGCCGAGACCGTGGTCGCGTCGAAGATGCCTCGGCGCACCAGCTCCTGTCCGATGGATCGATAGGGGTGGCCGTTTTTCGCGTCGAATCCCACCCGGATCGCGGTGCCGTCCGGAAGGCGGATGCGGCCGGAACCCTGAATCTGGAGGAAGAAGGCCTCCACCGGGTCTTCGAGCCACGCAATTTCAAGGCCTTGGCCGGTCAGAAGAGTGCCGGCCTCGATTTCGGCTCGGGTGGCCCAGGGACTGGCCGACATTTCCGGCGGGGTGGCGTAGATCGGGGCACGGAAGCGGTCCGTAGGGGCAAGGGCACCGTCCAGTTCGGGTTCGTAGTAGCCGGTGAAAAGGCCGGGCGTGACCGCGCCGATCAGGACCGGCTCGAAATGCTTCTCGAAAAAGGCGCGCGCGTCAGTGGCGGCGCGGGCCGCGCGATGGGCGGCTTGCCACTGAGGGCCAACGGGCAGGTCGCTGGTGGCTCGAAATGCCGTCAGGGCGGCGGCGTGATCGTCATCTTCCCATCCATCCAACGCGCCGAAAGACAGACGGGTGCGTTTGGCAGAGGAGGGCGCGTTGGCGTGCGGTGTGGGTGTCGCGGCCCCATCGGGCCGCGTGAAGCTCATTCGCCCGTGGCGACGAGTTGCCAGTTCGGATCGCCGATGCCCATCTTGCGGGCAAAGGTCCAGACATCGCGCTGGCGCTTGATCTCGGTCTCGCTGCCTTCGAGGACGGTGCCGTTCGCGTCCCGCACGATATGGGTCATCTCGCCCACGAACCGCACGGTGATTTCCGCCAGATCGGTGCTGGGGTCAAAGTCGGCTTTGGTCAGGACGAGTTCCCGCACACCGACGAAGTTGGAATCGATGGTGAGACCCTGCTCTTCCCGTTGGGCGATGCCCTGGGCAAAGGCCTCCCGCACATCCGGGTCGAGATAGGGCTCGATCCGCTCCAGTTCGCCGTGCTCGAAGGCCATGAGGATCATCTCATAGGCGCCGCGCGCGCCCTGCAGAAATTCCTGCACGTTGAAGCTTGGCTCCACCCGCTTCATCTGCGCCAGCGCCTGCGCCGCGGGGCTGCCTTCGGGGACATGATCGGTGATGTCGCGGTCGGGACCGCCTTCGATCACCTCGAGGTCCGGGCGGTTCGGTGCACGGCCAGCCGGACGGTCCCCCGGTGGTAGGGGCGGTTTCTCGAATCCCTCGCGGGTTCCCAGCACGGACCGAAGCCGCAGGATCAGGAAGATCGCGATCCCGGCAAGGACCAGGAGCTGGATGACGGCGGCGCTCATAGACGTCCTCTTTATTGCGGCGGGGTTGGTATCTTTCCCGTACCGCACTTATGTAGGCGAGTAGGGATAACAAGTCTACCAAACGTGGCTATTGGGAGGTAGCGCATGCCGTTGCTGATACTGTTCATCGCTGTTCCGCTGATCGAGATCGCCCTGTTCATCCAGGTCGGCTCGTTCCTCGGGCTTGGCTGGACGCTGCTGATCGTCGTTCTGACGGCCATTCTGGGCACCTGGCTGGTCAGGCAGCAAGGGCGCGATGTACTGCGACGCGTGCAATCCTCCTTCGAGACGCTCACGGACCCGACCGAGCCGCTGGCGCATGGCGCGATGATCCTGTTCGCGGGGGCGCTGCTGCTGACGCCGGGGTTCTTCACCGATGCACTCGGGTTCCTCTTGCTCGTCCCCAAGGCCCGCGAAACCGCGTTCCGGTGGATCCGCGCGCGATTCATCGTGACGTCTTCGGCAAGCGTGGGCGGGCGGGTGTTTCGCGCCGGCCCGGACCGGCGTGAGGATGTGATCGACGGCGATTACTCCGAAATCGAGCCGGAACCGCGGCGTCACCGGGGGCCATCCGGCTGGACACAGGATTGAGCCGTTGAGACCGAAGCGGCGCTTTGATAGAGCCGCAGCAAGACTACAGATCATTTCCGGGAGAGAAACATGTCCGATCAACCCACTGACACCGGCGCACCGCAAGGCAACGGCGACGGGACGGCCCAGCAGCCGCAATCGCCCTCCATGCGCATCCTGGGGCAGTTCATCCGCGACCTATCGTTCGAGAACATCGTCGTGCAGAAAGGCGCGAGCGGTGAGATGCAGCCCGATGTTCAGGTTCAGGTGAACCTCGACGCCAAGAAGCGGTCGACCGAGAACCAGTACGAGGTCGTGACCACGTTCAAGATCGAGTCGAAGTCCAAAGGAAGCGAGGCGCCTCTGTTCCTGCTAGAACTGGAATACGGCGGCATTTTCCAGGTGGAGAACGTGCCGGACAACCAGCTTCACCCCTTCCTGCTGATCGAGTGCCCGCGGATGCTGTTCCCGTTCGTGCGGCGGATCGTCTCCGACGTGACCCGCGATGGCGGCTTCCCGCCGCTTAACCTCGACAACGTGGATTTCGTAGCGCTCTACCGTCAGGAACTGATCCGACGGGCTCAGGAAGAGCAGGCCGCGAAGGCCCAGGCGGACGCCTGATCGTCAACGGCGAACGGGGGGCCGTCTGCCCCCCGGCGCGCCCCTGACGGGGCACGCTCCCCCCGAGGATATTTTCAGACACAAGAAGCCGGCAGCCGCGCATTAGGCGGTGAAGGTTTTCCACAGAGCATCGTTGCCGAGACTGTCCACGAGCGCGGCGTGCGCGGCGCGCTCCGTTTCGGTGATCCGGGGCGGCAGCGGAGACGGGCGTGGACGCGGACGCCAGGCGGTGGCTTGCGAGTCCGTACCGCCTGCATGGGTCGCGGACAGGGCAAAGTCCGGCTGACGGCCACCGATGAGTTCCAGATAGACGTCGGCGAGAATCTCGGAGTCGAGCAGAGCGCCGTGGTAGGTCCGCGCCGAATTGTCGATGCCGAAGCGGCGGCAGAGCGCATCGAGTGAGGACGGCGCGCCCGGGAAACGCTTGCGGGCGATGGCAAGGGTATCGAGGGCCTGTTTCATGGGCAGCGGCGGGAGGCCCGCCCATTCAAGCTCGGCATTCAGAAACTTCATGTCGAAGGCGGCGTTGTGGATGACGAGCACGGCGTCTCCCACGAAGTCCACGAAGTCCCTGGCGATTTTCTCGAATGGCGGCTTGTCGGCGAGAAATTCCCCCGAGATCCCGTGGATATCGAAGGCTTCGGTCGGCATGTCCCGTTTCGGGTTGATGTACTGGTGGTACGTGCGGCCGGTGGGAACGTGGTTCTCAAGCTCCACGCCGCCGATTTCGACGATGCGGTGGCCGTCGAACGGGTCGAGACCGGTGGTTTCGGTATCCATCACGATTTCGCGCATGTCTCTCTCAACTCCTTCACCAAGGCCTTCACCTGGGCGCGGGCGCCCTGCAGGGTGGATGTGTCGATCACCACGTCGGCGCGGCGGCGCTTTTCTGCGTCAGGCATCTGCTTGCCCATCAATCTGTGCAGCTTCTCCGCCGTCATGCCGGGGCGGTCGAGCACCCGGCGGCGTTGTTCCGCGTAGGGCGCGGAGACGACGACTGTCAGGTCCATCGTCGCGTCGGCACCGGTTTCGAACAACAAGGGCACGTCGAGGACGGCGAGGGGCGCCTCGACCGTTTCCATGAAGCGCTTGCGATCTGCGGCGACGAGGGGGTGCACCACCGCCTCAATCCGGGAAAGCGCGCTTTCATCCGCGGTGATCCAAACGTTCAGGGCCCCGCGGCTGACGGATCCGTCGACAATGGCCTCCGGCCGAAGCGCGCGGATCGGCTCCACCGCATCGCCGCCCGGAGCGTAGAGGCGATGCACCGCGGCGTCGGCGTCCCAGACCGGAAGCCCTTCGTCGGCGAACATCGCGGCCGTGGTGGATTTGCCCATGCCGATGGAGCCGGTGAGACCGATGAGAAACGGCCGGGTCATCGGGCCAGCACCGCCTTGCGCAACGCCTCGTCGACTGCGGGGCGGCGGCCGAACCAGCGCTCGAAACCGGGGGTGGCCTGATGCAGCAACATGCCCAGCCCGTCCACCGTTTGGCACCCGCGAGCGGCGGCGAGTTCCAGGAATCGCGTGCGGAGGGGAACATAAACGAGGTCCGACACAACGGCCGAGGGATCGAGCCGGTCGAGCGAAACCGGGAACGGCGGCTGGTCGACCATGCCGAGAGACGTCGTATTGACCACGGTTGCGGCGCCTTCGACCATGTCTGCCGACTGTGTCCACTCCTGCACGGCGATCCGCGGGCCAAATTCCGCGCGCAGCCCATCGGCGCGGGCACGGCTTCGGTTTGCCAGCCGGATTTCGGGCGCGCCGGCGTCAAGCAGGGCGCTGATGACTGCTCGCGCCGCGCCCCCTGCGCCAAAGACGGCGGCTGGGCCGTCCTTCGCCTCCCATCCGGGCGAGTGCTGCATCATGTTTGCCAGGAAGGCGTATCCGTCCGTGTTGTCCGCGTGGATACGGCCGTCCTTGTCGAAGATCAGCGTATTCGCCGCGCCGATGAGGGCGGCACGGTCGGTGACAGCGTGGGCAATGCGAAGGACGGTTTCCTTGTGAGGAATGGTGACGTTGACCCCCACGAAGCCCATGCGAGGAAGGGCGCGCAGCGCCTCGTCCAGATGGGCCTGCGCGATGTCCATGGGGATGTAGTACCCCTTGATCCCGTAGGATTTCAGCCAGTGTCCGTGCAGGCGCGGCGACAGCGAGTGGGCGATCGGTGAGCCGATCACGCCGGCCAGCGGTATTTTGTCGGTCATGTATCGAGGACTCCCCTGGCGACAAGATGGTCCAGAAGGGGGAGTAACGGAAGCCCGAGAACGGAAAAGTAGTCTCCCTGGACCGAGGAAAAGAGCCGGGCGCCCTCGGCTTCGAGTTGGTAAGCGCCGACGCAATGGCGGATGTCGTCCCAGTTTCGGGCGACATAGGCGGCGATATAGGCGTCGGAGAGCGGCCGCATTTGCATCCGGACCCGGCCGACGTGGCGCCAGACGGGCGTTCCGAGGTGAAAGAGGACCGCCGCGGAGTAGAGGTCGTGCGGCTTGCCGGACATGCGGGCGAGCTGGGTGCGGGCCTCCTCGGGGCTGTGGGGCTTGGCGAGGGCGCGACCATCGAAGTCCAGCACCTGATCGCAACCGAGCACGAGGTCCTCCGGGGATCGCGCCGCAACGCGGGCGGCTTTCATCTCCGCGAGTTGGTCGGCGATGTCGCGCGGAGAGGCGCCTTCGGCCTCCATGCCCAGGCGCACGGCCTCTTCGTCCACCGGCGCGGAGCGGACCTCAAAGGCAACGCCCGCGTTCCGCAACATCTGCGCACGGATTTCAGACCGGGAGGCCAACAGCAGGCGCGGCACGGGGGGAGCACTCATGTGGATCTCCTTGTGGAAAGGTTGCGTACAAGGGGCGCATGGCGTGTGGGTCTAACTGAATGGGTTTTGGGAAATGTGCAATCCGGTCGCTTCATCCCGAGCCATTCAAGATTTCATGCCCCGGGATAACAGAACGCCGCTCTCGCGGGACGGCTCGGCCGATCCACAGGAGTTCGCAGGTTATGCACAGAGTCCTCCGCAGTAAAAAACTAATCAATACACTGAAATACAACGAAAACACCCGTTGTTCTTCGGGCGATGATAACTCCGGGACAACTCATCAACCTGTTCATCGTCCTGTGGATGATGCGATAATCCACATCTCCACAGGCCCTACATCAACTACATCTTTTCTTCTCTTCTTCTTTTTTATTTAAGGTGCCCGGGGGAGACGCCCTTGGGGGAGAGCGACAATGATCTTGGACTGGCTTGCGGATTCCTATCTCTGGACGAAGTCCCTGCACGTGATCTCGGTGATTGCCTGGATGGCGGGTCTGTTCTATCTGCCACGGCTGTTCGTGCACCACACTGAGCAGACGACGCCGGGAACGGAGATGGACGGCGTGTTCCAGATGATGGAGCGCAAACTTCTGAAGCTCATCATGAACCCGTCCATGATTGCCACATGGCTGTTCGGGCTGGCGCTCGTGCTCACGCCGGGCATCGTGGACTGGGGGTCGGTGTGGCCCTACACGAAAGGCGCAGGCGTGGTGGCGATGACGTGGTTCCACATGTGGCTGGCGGCGCGGCGGAAGGACTTCATTGCGGGGGACTTCCGGCTGACCGGGCGGACGTATCGGATCATGAACGAGTTGCCGACGGTGCTGATGATCCTGATCGTCTTTTCGGTCATCCTTCGCTTCTGATCCGGCCCGCCGACCGCTGGGGAATTGACATGCAAGGCGTCAGCGCTTAGGTGACGGCCAATGGCAGTCCTGCCAGGTCTCTCCACGCCACACCGATGACACGGCCGATGATTGGCCAAGAAAGTGCGTCCATGTCCTTGCCCGAAGAATCCGTTACTCTCTCCGAACTGAAAGCCAAGAGCCCGGCTGACCTGCTGGCAATGGCCGAGGAGCTGGAGATCGACAACGCGTCGACCATGCGCAAAGGCGACATGATGTTTGCCATCCTGAAGGAGCGCGCGGAAGACGGATGGGAGATCTCGGGTGACGGTGTTCTGGAGGTGATGCAGGACGGCTTCGGCTTCCTTCGGTCGCCGGAAGCGAACTATCTGCCCGGTCCGGACGACATCTATGTTTCGCCCGACATGATCCGGCAACACGCCCTGCGCACCGGTGACACGGTCGACGGCGTGATCCAGGCGCCGCGGGAGAACGAGCGTTACTTTGGCATGACCAAGGTCACGCAGATCAACTTCCAGGACCCGGAGCGGGCCCGGCACAAGATCAACTTCGACAACCTGACGCCGCTTTACCCCGATGAGCGGCTGAAGATGGAGCTGGACGATCCCACGGTGAAGGATCGCTCTGCGCGGATCATCGACCTTGTGGCGCCGATCGGGAAGGGCCAGCGGAGCCTGATCGTGGCGCCGCCGCGGACCGGTAAGACCGTTCTGCTGCAGAACATCGCTCACTCGATCGAGCGGAACCATCCGGAGTGCTACCTGATCGTGCTGCTGATCGACGAGCGGCCGGAGGAGGTGACCGACATGCAGCGGAGCGTTAAGGGCGAGGTGATTTCCTCCACCTTCGACGAGCCGGCGACGCGTCACGTGGCTGTGGCTGAGATGGTGATTGAAAAGGCCAAGCGCCTTGTGGAGCACAAACGAGATGTTGTGATCCTTTTGGACTCTATCACAAGACTTGGTAGAGCTTACAACACTGTGGTGCCGTCCTCGGGCAAAGTGCTGACGGGTGGTGTGGACGCCAACGCGCTGCAGCGGCCGAAGCGATTTTTCGGTGCGGCCAGGAACATCGAGGAAGGCGGCTCCCTGACCATTATCGCGACCGCGCTGATCGATACCGGCAGCCGGATGGACGAAGTCATCTTCGAAGAGTTCAAGGGCACCGGCAACTCCGAGATCGTTCTCGATCGGAAGGTTGCGGACAAACGCGTGTTCCCGGCGATGGACATTCTTAAGTCCGGCACTCGGAAGGAGGACCTGCTTGTCGACAAGGGCGACCTGCAGAAGACCTTCGTCCTGCGCCGGATTCTGAACCCGATGGGAACGACGGACGCGATCGAATTCCTCATCTCGAAGCTGAAGCAGACGAAGTCGAACTCCGAGTTCTTCGACTCGATGAACTCCTGAGCGGCGCGCCACCGAGAGGACAGTCATGGACACGATCTACGCCCTGGCAACGGCGCCCGGCCGTGCCGGGGTTGCCGTCGTGCGCGTGTCGGGACCGCAAGCGGCGGACGTCTGTTCACAGCTTTGCGGGAATGTTCCGCCCGCGAGACTGGCCTCTCTCCGGCGTTTGACGGACGGCGGCGAGTTGATCGACGAGGCCCTTGTCCTGCGGTTCGAGGCCGGGGCGAGTTTTACGGGCGAACCCAGCGTCGAATTCCACACCCACGGCAGCCCTGCGGTCGTCGCACGGCTTCTGGCGGCGCTGTCGCGGATCGACGGGCTGCGTGGGGCGGAGGCGGGCGAGTTCACGCGCCGAGCACTTGAAAACAACCGCATGAACCTTGCGCAAGTCGAGGGTTTGGCGGATCTGATCGATTCCGAAACCGAAGCGCAACGTCGGCAAGCCATGCGCGGGTTTACCGGTGCGTTGGCGGAGCGGACAGAACGCTGGCGGGCGTCGTTGCTGCGGGCTGTAGCGCTCGTGGAAGCGACGATAGATTTTGCCGATGAAGACGTGCCGGAGGATGTTATGCCGGAAGTCCGGACGATCCTCGCCAATATATCAGACGAGTTTCGGCGTGAGATTGCGGGCGTTGGCGCGGCGGAGCAGGTGCGCCGCGGGTTTGAAGTCGCCATTGTCGGTCCACCGAATGCGGGCAAGTCGACGCTTCTGAACCGCCTCGCAGGGCGGGAAGCTGCGATCACGTCTGAGGTCGCTGGCACGACGCGCGATATCATCGAAGTTCGGATGGATGTGGGCGGATTGCCCGTGACTTTCCTCGACACCGCCGGATTGCGGGAAACCGAGGACACGGTGGAATCCATCGGGATAGAACGGGCGCGGGCGCGGGCGGAAGCGGCCGACCTGCGGATCTTTCTTGCAGCAGAGGATCTCGGTGTTTCCGTGCAGCAGGAGGACCTGCGGGTGGCTGCGAAGTGCGACCTGGGTCATCCGGGTACTGGGTTGCCGGTCTCTGGTAAAACGGGAGAAGGTGTTTCTGCTCTTCTCGAATATGTCGGGAGCACCCTCGGCCAGCGCGTATCTGAAGATCAGGTTGCGACGCGACTTCGGCACAGAGAAGCTTTGCAGGCTGCGTCCGAGGCATTGGAGGATGCGGAGAAACTCCTATATTCTCCCGACGATACGGCTGAACTCGCGGCCGAATCGATCCGCAGGGCCATTCGCTCGATGGAGGCTTTGGTGGGTCGTATTGGCGTTGAGGAAATGCTAGGAGAGATTTTCAGCAGTTTTTGCATCGGTAAATGAGGGATGTTTCACGTGAAACATGACTTTGACGTCATCGTCGTTGGGGGCGGTCACGCGGGATGCGAGGCCGCTTCGGCTGCTGCTCGGGCAGGGGCACGAACTGCGTTGGTGACGTTCCGCGCGAGCGACCTTGGAGTGATGTCCTGCAACCCGGCCATCGGGGGCTTAGGAAAGGGGCATCTGGTGCGCGAAGTGGATGCCTTGGACGGCTTGATGGGGCGCATCGCGGACCAGGCGGGTATCCAGTTCCGACTGCTGAACCGCAAGAAGGGGCCCGCGGTACAAGGTCCCCGTGCGCAAGCGGACCGCAAGCTTTACCGAACGGCCATGCAGGCGGCAATTCTGGTGCAGGCCAACCTTGACCTTATAGAAGGCGAAGTATCGGCGTTCCTCCTTGAACACGACCGCATTTCAGGTGTTGTCCTTGCCAACGGCACGGCGCTCCGGTCGCGTGCAGTCGTTCTCACCACAGGCACCTTCCTGAACGGCGAGATTCATATCGGCGACGTGCGCCGACCGGGGGGGCGGATCGGTGCGGATCGATCAGAGCGTCTGGCTGCTCAGGTGCGCGATCTCGGTGTGACGTTCGGGCGGCTGAAAACCGGCACGCCGCCGCGGCTGGACGGGCGCACGATTGCCTGGGACCAGCTCGAGGAACAGCCGGGTGATGACGTGCCAGAGATGTTCTCGTTCCTCTCGACAGGCCCGATCGCCAAGCAAATCTCTTGCGGAATTACGCACACCAATGCGCGAACCCATGAGATTATTCGGGAAAATCTGTCTCGATCCGCGATGTATGGTGGGCATATTTCCGGCGTAGGCCCGCGATATTGCCCCTCAATCGAGGACAAAGTGGTCCGCTTCGGAGAGAAGGCGTCCCACCAGATCTTTCTAGAGCCGGAGGGGCTCGACGATCCGACCATCTACCCGAACGGCATTTCGACATCGCTGCCGGTGGATGTTCAGGAAGACTACGTTCGGTCAATTGCCGGGCTGGAGCACGTCAAGATACTGCAGCCGGGCTATGCGATCGAGTACGACTACGTTGACCCCAGGAGCCTCGACGGCACGCTGATGGTCCGCGAGTTCTCGGGCCTGTATTTGGCCGGGCAGATCAATGGCACAACGGGGTACGAGGAAGCGGCGGCTCAGGGCCTTGTTGCGGGGTTGAACGCTGCACACAGAGCGCTCGGTAGGGATCGGCTCACGTTCGGTCGGGACGAGAGCTATATCGGGGTGATGATTGACGATCTGGTGACGCAGGGCGTCTCGGAGCCGTACCGTATGTTCACGTCACGTGCGGAATATCGGTTGTCGCTCCGAGCGGATAATGCGGACCAGCGATTGACCCCCGTGGCGATCAAGCTTGGGATCGTCTCGGACGCGCGCCGCGCAGCGTTTGAGGAAAAGAGCGAGGCGCTTGATCATACCCGAGAGGAATTGGCACAGATCAGCCTGACATCCCGAGAATTGAGCGATCTTGGAATCCGGGTGAATGCGGACGGTCCAAAACGGACGCTGTTGGAATCGCTAGCACTTCCAGGTGCTGATGTTTCCGCTATGGCTCAAGTCGTTCCGGAGATTGCCGGGATGGATGCGGCCATTCTGACGCAAGTGACACGGGACGCGGTGTACGCCCATTACATCGAGCGGCAACGCAGGGATGTCGAGGCGATGAAGAAGGATGAATCTTGCGAGATTCCTGACGGCTTCGCGTATTCCACTCTAGATGGCCTATCGAATGAGCTGCGGAGCAAGTTGGAGCGCGTGCAACCTCGAACCTTGGCGCAAGCCGGCCGGATCAACGGGATGACCCCGGCTGCCTTGACCCTGATTCTTGCTCATCTTCGAAAGGCGGAACGTCGGCGTGCGTGACGGATCTCGCGACCTGTTGGATGCCCTTGGCCTCGATGTTTCACGTGAAACACTCACGCGGCTGACGGTCCATAGGGACCTTTTGGCGAAGTGGAACCCATCCATCAACCTCGTGGCGCCGTCGACATTGGAGGCGAGCTGGACGCGACACATCGTTGATTCTGCGCAGGTTTACTCCATGACCACCGTGTCGCAAGGTCAGTGGCTGGACTTCGGGACCGGAGGCGGCTTTCCAGGGCTCGTTTGCGCAATTCTTGCGGCTGAGCACGCGCCGGGCCTCAGGTTCACCTTCGTGGAAAGCGACAAGCGGAAATGCGCCTTCCTGACCACTGTCGTACGCGAAACAGGGATTGCCGCGGCGATTGTCTCCCAACGTATTGAGACGATACCCCGACAAAACGCGAACGTAATATCGGCCCGTGCCGTCGCGCCGCTTTGGAAACTGCTGGACTACGCGCTGCCGCATCTGGCCAAGGGCGGTCTCTGTCTGTTCCCGAAGGGGGAGAGGTACCGTGAGGAAATAGATGCCGCACGCGCGTCGTTCCACTTTCAGCTGAACGACAGGCCAAGTATAACGGATCCAAAAGCGGTCATCCTGTCGCTAGGAGAAATCGAGCGTGTCTGATTCACCCCGGTCCTCGGGCCCGAAGATCATCGCGATCGCCAATCAAAAGGGCGGCGTGGGAAAAACGACCACGGCCATTAACCTTGGGGCCGCCCTTGCCGAAGATGGGCAGAATGTCCTCATCATCGACCTCGACCCGCAGGGAAACGCGTCGACCGGTCTCGGCGTTGAGGCCACGGATCGCGTCGTATCCACCTACGACCTCCTGCTCGAACAAACGCCGCTGGACGAGGTGGCGAAGCCGACCAGCCTCGAACGTCTCTGGATCGCTCCCGCGACGACGGATCTCAGTTCTGCGGACATCCAACTGGCAGGGCTCGAACGGCGCAGTTTTCTGCTGCATGATGCGTTGCGGACACCAGATATCGCAACATATGGGTTCGATCACATCCTGATCGACTGTCCGCCGTCCCTCAACCTGCTTACCGTGAATGCGATGGTGGCGGCCCATTCGATCCTTGTGCCGTTACAGAGCGAGTTCTTCGCTCTCGAAGGTTTGTCCCAGCTTATGCTGACGGTGCGGGAAGTGCGGCAGACCGCGAACCCTGGCCTCCGCATCGAAGGGATCGTCCTGACCATGTTCGACGTGCGCAACAATCTCTCCGCGCAGGTCGAAGCAGATGCGCGGGGAACGCTGGGCGATCTCGTGTTCCAGACACGCGTGCCCCGGAACGTGCGCGTTTCAGAGGCGCCGAGTTTTGCCCAGCCGGTGCTGGCGTACGATTCCTCCTCGAAAGGAAGCAGCGCCTATCGGGCGCTTGCGCGCGAAATGCTGGCCCGTGGCGTCGCGGCCGCAACCGTATAGGAAGACGAAGAATGGACAAGAAGACCGGAAAAGCGCGCGGGTTGGGTCGTGGTCTGTCTGCGCTGATGGCGGACGTGTCGTTGGATGCACCTGCCAAGGAAGCGCCGCAGTCGCCGCAAGCGTTCGAGCGCGTTCTGCCCATTGAATCGCTGGAGGCCAACCCGGATCAGCCGCGCAAGGATTTTTCTCGCGAGGCGCTTCTGGAGCTTTCGGAATCCATCCGTGCGAAGGGGATTTTGCAGCCCCTTATTGTTCGGCAGAGCCCGCGTCGCCCGGAGATGTACGAGATCGTCGCCGGGGAACGCAGGTGGCGTGCAGCCCAGATGGCGCAGCTTCATGAAGTGCCCATCATTCAGCGCGACCTGAACGATACGGAAGTGCTTGAAGTCGCTATTATCGAGAACATCCAACGCGCGGATCTGAACGCGGTGGAAGAGGCCTTGGGCTATCGCCAGCTCATCGAGCGGTTCGGTCACACGCAGGAGCAGCTAGCACAAGCACTCAGCAAGAGCCGCAGCCACATCGCGAACGTGATGCGACTGTTGCAGCTTCCTGATGAAGTTCAGGGGCTACTGCGGGAAGGTAAACTCTCGGCGGGGCATGCGCGGGCCCTCATCACATCGAGCAACCCAGCCGAACTGGCGCGCCAGGTTGTCGGCGGCGGACTGTCGGTCCGGGAGACCGAGGCGCTTGTTCGCAAGGCGGCTCAACCCGCCAAGACCGGGACCGCGCGAAACGCGGGCGGGAAACCGGAGAAGGATGCCGATACGAGGGCTTTGGAGCAGGACATTTCGGCCAATCTGGGCATGAAGGTCTCTATCGAACATCTCGATATCGACGGGTCCGGCCGCCTTACCATCCAATACCGGACGCTGGATCAGCTCGACGCCCTGTGCCAGGTGCTCACGTCGAGTCCGCTGGATACAACTCTCTAAATTGTGGGAGCGGTTGACCGCTATCCCAAAAGCAAGTCTCGCAGCACCGCATTCAGCAGGCTCCGCCCACGCGGTGTGGTGCGGATGCGATCGCCATCGGTCTCCAGGAGCCCGTCGGCTGCGGCCTGTTCCAGTCGGTCTGCCAGCCCGTCATCCGGACCCATGTCCATAAGCCGCGACAGAGAGATCCCCCGGAGAACCCGCAGGCCCATCATTAGGTATTCTTCGGCCTGCTCTTGACCGGAAAGCGGCTCGACGCTCTCGAATGCAGGACCGTCCGCTTCAGCATCCCGTATCCAGGCACCGGGAGCCGACGGGCAAACGGTAGCGTGGCGACGCCCATCCAAAATCACGCGACCATGGGCACCTGGGCCAACACCTGCGTATTGCCCGGCAGACCAATACAACATATTGTGTTTGCTCTCAGCGCCAGGACGAGCAAAGTTCGAGACCTCGTAGGGTACCAAGCCCACGCGTGCGCATGTTTCCAGCGTCAGGTCGTACATATCTGCCGACAAATCCTCGTCCGGTAGCCCCCGCAGCCGTCCGGCAGCCGCGCGGGCGCCGAAGGCGGTGCCTGGTTCGATTGTCAGTTGATAGAGAGACAGATGGTCGATCGCCATCGCCAATGCTTCATCCAATTCGCGCTGCCAGGCGTCGAGCGACTGGTCCTGCCGCGCGTAGATCAGGTCGAACGATACCCGGTCGAACGCCGAACGGGCGATGTCAAAGGCGGCGCGTGCCTCCGCCACCGTGTGCAACCGCCCGAGCCGGCGCAGATCGGCGTCGTTCAGGGATTGAACGCCGAGCGAGACCCGGTTTACGCCGGCCTGCCGATAGGCGGCAAAGCGGCCAGCTTCGACAGAGGTCGGGTTCGCCTCGAGCGTCACTTCCCAATCGTTGGAGATGGGCCAGGTTGCGCGAACGGTGTCCAGAATGTCGGCCACAGTCTCGGGCGCCATCAGGCCCGGGGTTCCGCCCCCGAAGAAGACGGTGTCGAGCCGCCGCCTTCCGGTTAGCCGCCCGGCGTGTTCGACCTCCCGGCAGAGGGCCGCTGCCCAGCGTTTCTGGTCGATCCGCTCCGCGACATGGGAATTGAAATCGCAGTAGGGGCATTTGGACAGGCAGAAGGGCCAGTGGACGTAGAGTCCGAAGCCGACCCGGTCCACATCATCCGTCGGCAAAACAGCCCGCCACGAACTTGGCGAAGGCATCGGCCCGGTGGCTCATCGAGTGCTTCCGCTCCGGGTCCATCTCGCCAAAGGTCACGGTTTCGCCCAAGGGCTCGAACATCGGGTCGAAGCCGAAGCCCTTCGAGCCCCGCTTCGGCCAGACCAGGCGGCCCTCGACGATGCCGTCGAACACTTCATCATGACCGTCGGGCCAGGCGAGGCAGAGAACGCAATGGAAGCGGGCGGTACGCGGCTCGGGCGCATCCAGCTTCTCGCATTCGGTCCACACCTTTTCCATGGCCATGTCGAAATCGCGCCCTTGCGGCGTTTCCGCCCAGTAGGCGGAGTACACGCCCGGCGCGCCGCCGAGCGCATCGACGCTCAGCCCACTGTCGTCGGACAGGGCGGGCAGGCCGGAAGCTTGCGCCGCGGCGTGGGCCTTGATCCGGGCATTCCCGACGAAGGTGTCCTCGGTTTCTTCCGGCTCCGGCAGGTCCAACTCGCCAACGGAGATGACTGCCACACCGAAAGGGGCGAGCAGCTCGCCAATTTCCCGAACCTTGCCAGCGTTGTGGGACGCGATGACGAGCCGTTCCCCCTCGAATTTCCGCATTCAGCCCTCCACGGCCGCCTTTTGCGCCGCGACCAGTTCGGCAATCCCAGCTTCGGCGAGATCCATCAGGGTCGTCAGTTCGTCCCGCCCGAATGTTGCGCCTTCCGCCGAGGCTTGCACTTCGATCAGACGGCCGGCGCCGGTCATCACGAAATTGGCATCCGTGCCCGCGTCGCTGTCTTCGCGATAGTCGAGGTCTACCACCGGCTGCCCGGCATAGACGCCGCAGGACACCGCCGCGACGTGATCCGTCAGCGGATCGCTGATCACGTCGCCCGCCTTCATCAGTTTGTTGACCGCCAGCCGGAGCGCCACCCAGCCGCCGGTGATGGCCGCGCACCGTGTACCGCCGTCGGCCTGAACCACATCGCAGTCGACCACGATCTGCCGCTCGCCAAGCGCGACCCGGTCCACGCCGGCCCTCAGAGCGCGTCCTATAAGCCGTTGAATTTCCTGAGTTCTACCGGATTGTCCCCGCTTCGCCTCGCGGTTCATGCGGGTGTGGGTGGCCCGCGGCAACATCCCGTACTCAGCCGTCACCCAGCCCAGCCCCGAATTGCGCAGAAACGGCGGCACACGCTCGTCAAGGCTTGCGGTACACAGCACGTGGGTATCGCCACAACGGATAAGGCAGGAGCCTTCGGCGTGGCGCGTCACGCCAGTTTCGATCGTGATTGGGCGCATTTGGTTGGTTTCGCGGCCGGATGGGCGCATGGACATTCTCCACATGTTCGGGTGACTCCCTCTAGGCTTTCAAGCCGAGGTGATGCAACCCCGATTGACCGGAGCAGGGTTCCGTCCCTAAATCCAGTACCGTAGACCGCATTGTCCGCCGCGGTGGAGACAGGCATGAACGACGGCGCCCGGAAACTGGAACAACTGAACGATCGCTCGCGCGAAGTGTTTCGCCGCGTGGTCGAAGGGTACCTGATGACCGGCGACCCGGTGGGCTCGCGCACGCTGACGCGGATGATGTCGGAGAAGGTCTCTGCGGCGACCATTCGAAACGTAATGCAAGACCTTGAATATCTTGGTCTTTTGGACTCTCCGCACGTGTCGGCAGGGCGCGTTCCCACGCAGCAGGGTCTGCGGATGTTCGTCGACGGGCTTCTGGAGGTGCGGGACCTGTCCGCCGAGGACCGCGAACACCTCGATGCGACCTTGGGCGGCAATGATCCCGACATCGGCACCCTGATGGGCCGCGTCGGCGCGGCGCTCTCCGGGGCGACCCAGGTCGCGAGCCTGGTTCTGGCGCCGAAACACGAAGCGCCGATCCGTCATGTGGAGTTCGTCCAGCTTGGTCCCGACAGGGCGCTGGTTGTACTGGTGTTTGCAGATGGGCAGGTGGAAAACCGGGTCTTTACGCCGCCACCGGGGCAAACCCCGTCGTCGATGCGGGAGGCAGCCAATTTTCTCAATGCCTTGGCGGATGGCCGGACGGTCCGCGAGTTGCGGCGCGCCATGGAGCGCGAGATCAAGACGCGGCGGCAGGAGATCGACAGCCTCGCCCGCGACCTGGTGGAAAATGGCATGGCGATCTGGGCCGACGAAGGGGAGTCCACCGAGCGCCTGATCGTGCGGGGGCGGGCGAACCTGCTGGAGGCGGGCGCGGAGGCGGACGACCTGGATCGCATCCGCACGCTCTTCGACGATCTGGAACGAAAGCGGGACATTGCGGAGTTTCTCGAGCTTACCGAGCAGGGCGAAGGTGTGCGGATTTTTATCGGCTCGGAAAACAAGCTTTTCTCACTTTCGGGTTCCTCTTTGGTGGTTTCTCCCTATATGAACGCGGATCGAAAGATCGTGGGAGCGGTTGGCGTGATCGGACCCACGAGACTGAATTACGGACGTATCGTGCCCATTGTGGATTATACCGCACAGCTGGTGGGCAGGATGATTTCGGACCGAAGTTAGAGGGTGCGATGGCGGAAGCGAAGAAAGACGATCAAACCGAACGGACGCTGGACGAGCTGGCGTTGGAAGGTCTGGCCGAGGATGCCGAGGACTTCATGTCCGATCCCTTGGCCGATGAAGACGAGCTGGCAACCCTGCGGGCGGAGCGTGATCAATTCCGTGACCGGTTCATGCGCGCCTTGGCCGATGCGGAGAACGCCCGCAAGCGCGGTGAACGCGACCGGCGGGAAGCTGAGAATTATGGCGGATCAAAGCTCGCGCGGGACATGCTGCCGGTCTACGACAACCTGAACCGGGCTCTGGAGTCGGTTGGCGAAGAGCAGAAGGAAACGGCGGCCGCCCTGATCGAAGGGATCGAGCTGACGATGCGGGAACTGCTAAACGTGTTCGAGAAGCACGGCATAAAGCGCATCAAGCCGGAAATTGGTGAGAAGTTCGACCCGCAGATTCATCAGGCAATGTTCGAGGCCCCTGTGCCGGCCACCGTCGCAGGCGACATCATTCAGGTGATGGCCGAGGGCTTCCTGTTGCATGACCGCCTGTTGCGCCCGGCGCACGTCGGGGTGTCTTCGACCCCCGCGTCCTGACGGGCGTGTGTTACTCGCCCGTCTGCGCGAGGTTTTTCAGATCGTAGAGCAAATCCAGCGCCTCGCGCGGTGACAACTCGTCGGGAAGGATCCCGGCGAGTTTTTCGACGAGCGCGGACGGCGATTGCGCGGGGGCAGGGGCCGGGCTTGCCGGCACCGCGGAAAACAGCGGCAGATCGTCGATGAGCGCCAGTTGCCGCCGTCCGCCCTCCCGATCGCCCTGTTCGAGCCGATCCAACACGACGCGCGCCCGGTCCACAACCGAGGCCGGAAGGCCGGCGAGGCGCGCGACCTGCACGCCGTAGGATCTGTCGGCGGCGCCATCGCGGACCTCGTGGAGGAAGATCACCTCTCCCTCCCATTCCTTGACCCTGACGGTCGCATTCTCGACGCCATCGAGCGTGGCGGCCAGTGTGGTCAGCTCGTGGTAATGCGTTGCGAACAGCGCCCGGCAGCGGTTGACCCCGTGGAGGTGTTCCAGCGTCGCCCAGGCGATGGACAGGCCGTCATAGGTGGCCGTTCCCCGACCGATCTCGTCCAGGATCACAAGGCTCTGTGGATCGGCCTGATTCAGGATCGTGGCCGTCTCCACCATCTCCACCATGAAGGTCGAACGTCCGCGCGCCAGGTCGTCGGCGGCACCGACCCGGCTGAACAGACTGGACACCATGCCGATCGTGGCAGCGCGGGCGGGCACATAGCTCCCGGACTGGGCCAGCAAGGCGATGAGGGCATTCTGGCGCAGGTAGGTCGACTTGCCCGCCATGTTGGGGCCGGTCAGCAGGCGCACGTGTGCCTTGTCGCCCTCGGCCGTCAACGCGCAATCGTTGGCGACGAAGGCGCGGCCGTCGCGTTTCAGCGCCCGTTCCACGACCGGGTGCCGGCCCTCCTCGATCTGAAAATCCCGGCTCTCATCGACCGTCGGGCGGCACCAGTCCTCACTGCGGGCGAGATCTGCCAGCGCGGTGGAGACATCGAGTTCCGCCAACGCCTGTGCAGCCAGCCCAATGGCGCCGGCGGCCTCCAGAACTTCGGCACGCAGGGCCTCGAACTGGCGTCTCTCAATTTCCAGAGCGTGGTTGCCCGCGTTGAGAATGCGGGTTTCCAGGTCCGACAACTCGACTGTCGTGAACCGAACGGCATTGGCGGTGGTCTGGCGGTGGATGAAGGTCTCGCTCAGCGGGGCGGAGCGCATCTTGTCCGCACGGGTGGCGGTCGTTTCGATGAAGTAGCCCAACACGTTGTTATGTTTGACTTTCAGCGACTGGACCTTGGCCTGCTCCGCATAGCGCGCCTGCAGCGAGGCGATTACGCCGCGGCCTTCGTCGCGCAGGGTTCGGGCGTCATCCAGGTCTGCATCGAAGCCCGACGCGATGAAGCCGCCATCGCGCACCATCAACGGCGGCTCTGCCACGAGCGCGTCGTCGAGCCGGTCGACGAGTGTCTCCAGGCCGGCAAGGTCTGCCACCAGCGGGGCAAGGATCTCGGCGCCCGTCACCGTTCCCAGTCTATCGGCAATTTGCCCTGCCTGCGTCAGGCCGGCCCGGATGGCGGCAAGGTCCCGCGGTCCACCGCGCTCCAGCGCGAGGCGCGAGAGGGCGCGGTCCATGTCCGGCGCCTTGCGGAGCAAGCCCCGCAGGGTGTCGCATCTGCCTGTATCCTCGACAAAGAACTGGACCGCATCCAGCCGTTCCTGAATTCGCCCCAGATTGCACGACGGGCTGGCGATCCGCCGCGCAAGCAGGCGGCCGCCGGCGGCGGTGACGGTGCGGTCGATCGCGCCAAGCAGCGAGCCATCGCGCCCGCCGGACAAGCTGGCGGTCAACTCCAGGTTTCGCCGGGTCGCGGCGTCGATCTGCATCACCTCGCCGCCGGAGTCCCGCTGCGGTGGCCGGAGCAGCGGCAGTTTCCCCTTCTGTGTCAGGTCGAGGTAGGACACGATTGCGCCAAGCGCGCTCAGCTCCTCCCGCTCGAATGCCCCGAATCCGTCGAGCTCGGCGACACCGAACGCGTCCCGAAGGCGCTTCTCCGCGCCCGTGCTGTCGAAACTCTGGCGCGCCAGCGGCGTCAGCGCCGCGCCGGCTTCGTCCACCAGGTCCCGCAGGGCCCCTTCGTCGGTCTCGGCCACGAGCACTTCGCGCGGGGCGAGGCGGGCCAGTTCGGGGCCGAGCTTCACCAGCGGGCAGGGGCCGACACGCAGTTCGCCGGTCGAGATGTCTGCCGTGGCCAACGCCGCGCGGTCGCGGACCCGGGCGAAGGCGCAGAGGAAGTTGTTCCGCCGTGCCTCCAGCAAGCTGTCCTCGGTGAGCGTGCCGGGGGTGACGAGGCGCACGACCTCGCGCCGGACGACGGATTTCGACCCGCGTTTCTTGGCCTCGGCGGGGTCTTCCATCTGTTCGCACACGGCGACGCGAAATCCCTTCCGGATCAGGGTCAGAAGGTACCCTTCGGCGGCATGAACCGGCACGCCGCACATCGGGATGTCCGCCCCCTCGTGCTTGCCGCGCTTGGTCAGGGCAATATCCAGCGCTTCGGCCGCGGCCGCGGCGTCGTCGAAAAACATCTCGTAGAAATCGCCCATCCGGTAGAACAGCAGCGCCTCGGGATGGGCTTGCTTGATCTCCAGATACTGCGCCATCATTGGCGTGACGGTCACGGCCTGCTCCCTGCTCGGTTTCCCGCGACCATAGGCGAGGCTGCCGGCGCTTTGAAGGCGTATCAGTGTGGGTGAAACTCAACTTGCCCGCGTCAAAAGGCAGTTGGTATTCCCTTGCCAGCCAAGATATTCCAGCCTTTGCATGGAGAACCCGGGGAGCCTTCGAATGACAAAGAACAAAATCACGGACGAAGAGGCGCTGCTGTATCACCACGAGCCGCAGCCCGGGAAATTCGAAGTCGTCGCGACGAAACCGATGACGACCCAACGCGACCTGAGCCTCGCCTATTCGCCCGGGGTGGCCGTGCCCGTAGAGGCCATCGCGGAGAACCCCGCCTGCGCATACGACTATACCGCAAAGGGCAACACAGTTGCGGTGATCTCCAACGGTTCAGCGATCCTCGGGCTCGGCAACCTCGGCGCGCTGGCCTCCAAGCCGGTGATGGAAGGCAAGGCCGTTCTGTTCAAACGGTTCGCCGACGTGAACTCCATCGATATCGAGATCGACACACAGGACGCGCAGGAGTTCATCAACGCGGTAAAGCTGATGGGGCCGGCATTCGGCGGGATCAACCTGGAGGATATCAAGGCGCCCGAATGCTTCATCATCGAGCAGGCGCTGAAGGAAGTGATGGACATCCCGGTGTTCCATGACGACCAGCACGGCACGGCGGTGATCTGCGCCGCGGGTCTCATCAACGCGCTGCAATTGACCGGCAAGAAGATCGAAGACTGCAAGATCGTGCTCAACGGCGCGGGGGCCGCCGGAATCGCCTGTATCGAACTGATCAAGGCGATGGGTGCCAAGCACGAGAACTGCATCGTTTGCGATACCAAGGGCGTGATCTATCGCGACCGCAAGACCGGCATGAACCAGTGGAAATCGGCACATGCGGTGGACACCGACGCCCGGACGCTGGATGACGCGATGCGCGGGGCAGATGTGTTTCTGGGCGTCTCCGCCAAGGGCGCGGTGACGCCGGAAATGATCGCCAGCATGGCCGATGACCCGGTGATCTTTGCCATGGCCAACCCCGATCCGGAAATCACACCCGAAGAGGCGCACGAGGTGCGCGGCGATGCCATCGTCGCGACGGGGCGGTCTGATTATCCCAACCAGGTCAACAATGTCCTTGGTTTTCCATATTTGTTTCGCGGAGCGCTTGACGTACAGGCGCGTGCGATCAACGACGAGATGAAAATCGCCTGTGCCCAGGCGCTTGCGGAACTGGCGCGCGAAGACGTGCCGGACGAGGTCGCGATGGCCTATAGCCGAAAGCTGAGTTTCGGCCGCGACTACATTATCCCAACCCCATTCGATCCCCGGCTGATCTACACCATTCCCCCGGCGGTGGCGCGCGCCGGCATGGAGACCGGCGTTGCGCGCCGGCCGATCGTGGACATGGATGGCTACGAACAGCGGCTTCGGGAACGGATGGACCCGACAGCCTCGATCCTGTCGTCGATCTCGACGCGGGCGAAGGCAGCGCAGGCCCGGATGATCTTTGCAGAGGGCAACGACGTCGGCGTGCTTCGCGCTGCGGTCGCTTACCAGCGTCAGGGATTCGGCAAGGCGCTGGTGGTGGGCCGTGGCGACGAGGTGAAAAACCAGCTTACCGCGGCGGGATTGCAGGACGCGGTGCGCGAACTAACGGTCATCGACCCGGCCCACAGCCGGCACCTGGAGGCCTACACGGCGTTTCTCTACAAACGCTTGCAACGCGAAGGCTTCGACCGGCAGGACATCATCCGCATGGCTTCCGGCGACCGGCATGTCTTCGCCGCGCTGATGCTTGCGCACGGGCATGGCGATGGACTCGTGACGGGGGTCACGCGGAAGTCGGGCCACGTCATGCACCAGATCAACCGGGTGTTCCCGGCCTCGGCGGAGGATGGCGCCGTCGGCGTGACCGCGATCCTGCACAAGGGTCGCGTTGTGCTGATCGCCGACACGCTGGTGCACGAATGGCCGGAGGAGGAGGAACTGGCCGATATCGCGATCGCGGCGGCGCGGGTTGCGCGGAGTCTCGGCATCGAGCCGCGGGTGGCGTTCTGCAGCTTCTCGACCTTTGGGTATCCGCGGTCGGAACGGGCGATGAAGATGCACACCGCGCCGAATGCACTGGACCGGCGTGGCGTCGATTTCGAGTACGACGGCGAAATGACGATCGACGTCGCTCTGAACATGACCCAGATGGCGGCGTACCCGTTCTGCCGCCTGACGAAACCTGCCAACGTGCTTGTCATGCCGGCCCGCCATTCGGCCTCGATCTCAACCAAGCTGATGCAGGAGATGGCGGGTGCCACGGTGATCGGACCCATCCTCGCCGGGGTCGATGCGCAGATCCAGATCTGTCACACAGGGGCGACGGTGAACGAGATTCTTCACATGGCCGCGATTGCGGCCTGCAAGATCGGGTGATGTCATGACGATCTACAACCTCGGGTCCATCAACGCGGACTGGTTCTACAAGGTGCCGCGCTTCCCGGTCGAGGGCGAGACCCTTGCCGCGACCGACTGCAAGAGCGGGCTGGGCGGCAAGGGGGCGAACCAGTCCGTCGCGGCGGCACGCGGGGGAGCCGAGGTGTGCCACATCGGGGGCGTCGGCGGCGAGAGCGTCTGGGCGGTCGAACTCATGAAGTCGGCGGGTGTGGACACGACGCATGTCGCGATCAACCTGGCGGCTCCCACCGGGCACGCGCTGATTTTCGTGGAGCCGGGCGGCGAGAACCAGATCGTGATCTTTGCGGGCACCAACCGGATGCTGGAGAACGGCGACATCAAGGCGGCGCTCGCCCGGGCCCGGAGCGGCGATATCCTCATGATGCAAAACGAGACGAACGGGCAGGAATACGCCGCCAAGCGGGCCCGCGATCGGGGGCTGAAGGTGGTCTATTCCGCCGCGCCCTTCGACGTGGACGCGGTGCGCAGGGTGTTGCCGTTGGTTGACCTGCTGGTGCTGAATCAGGTGGAAGCGGAACAGGTCGCCGAGGCGCTGGGGTGCGAGATCACCAATCTGCCGGTGCCGCAGCTTCTGGTGACCCACGGTGCGCATGGGGCGACCTGGCACGATCTCGACTCCGGCGAAACGCTGACCGTTCCCGCGCCCAAGGTGGTGCCCGTCGACACAACGGGGGCAGGCGACACCTTCATTGGGTATTTCTGCGCCGGGTTGGACCTCGGGTTGCCGGTGGCCGAATGCCTGGAAATGGCTGTCGGCGCAGCGGCACTAAAGGTCACTCGGGAAGGGACGGCCGAAGCGATTCCTGCCCGGGAAGAGGTTCACGGCTTTCTGGCCGACCTCAAACCACTGGCGTAGCCCTCCCGCCCGCCGTCGCCGCATCGAAGATGCAACGCCGCCCGTTGGGCCTGGCCGCGCGCAAGGCGCGCGGCGGTCGCTCTGGGTCGGAAGCCCTATCTCGTGTGGGGCAGACGGAAGTCATCCGCCAACGAACGGTGCGGATGAACCCCACAAGGCCTTCACTCTCTGATCCCGGCCACAGGCATCGCGGTAGAGTTTGTAGGCTTTCGCTTTCGAACGCGGACCGAAGCGGGTGAGGATCAGGTCGCCCGATTTGTAATAATCCTGATGGTAGGCTTCGGCTGGGTAAAACGGCTGGGCTGGCAGCACAGGCGTGACGATCTCCTGCCCAAGATCCGTCTGCGCCGCAGCCAGTGCCTCCTTCGCGACGGTCGCTTGCTCCGGCGTGGCGAAGATCGCTGTACGGTAGCTTTCGCCTCGATCACAGAATTGGCCGCCCGCATCCGTCGGATCGACGGAGCGGAAGAAGAGATCCACGAGCTCCCGGTAGGAGACCCGGTCCGGGTCGTACGGGATCATTGCGGCCTCGTAGTGCCCGGTTCCACCGCGCGACACCTGCTTGTAGGTCGGATCGGCGACCGTTCCGCCGGTATAACCGGAGACGACATCTCCCACGCCATCGACCTTTTCGAAATCGGCCTCGACGCACCAGAAGCAGCCGCCGGCGAATATGGCGGTGCGGGTTTCCGCGGCGTCCGCCCGTCCGCAGTGGGTAAAAACTCCGACCGCAATGGCGATGGCCAGAACGATCGGCTTGACCGAATCAGCGGCAAGGGTCATGGCAGGCCTCCTTTTTTGGGCAGAGTGCCGAACGCTCGTGGTCACCTGCAACTCACCGGCGCGTGACATCACGCAGGGGTGACGGAAGTTTCAGCCTTCCCCTTCCCGTTCGCTGCACCTACGGTCCGCCGCATGACACAGACCGACACCCACATATCGACCCACCAGGCGGCGGAAGACGACCGCAACGACAGCATTCTGATCTACCTGAATGGGGAGATCGTGCCGAAGGCGGAGGCGAAGGTGTCGGTCTACGACAGCGGCTTCATGCTCGGCGACGGCATCTGGGAGGGGCTGCGGCTTTACGATGGGGTCTGGGCCTTTCTTGACGACCATCTGGATCGCCTGTTCGAAGCGGCCCTCGCGGTGGACCTCGAGATCGGACTCGACAGGGCAGGTGTGATCGCCGCGCTGGAGGCGACGCGGCAGGCGAACGGCATGGAAACCGATGCCCACGCCCGGCTGATGGTGACGCGGGGACTCAAGACCCGCCCGTTCCAGCACCCCTCGCTGTCCACCCAGGGTCCGACTGTGGCCATCATCATGGAGCACTCCCGCCCGTCGCTCCCGCGGCCGATCCGGCTGGCCACGGTGCCGCACATTCGGGGCCTGCCCATGAGCCAGGACCCGAAGCTCAACTCACATTCCAAGCTCAACTGTATCCTCGCCTGCATTGCGGCGGAAAAGGCGGGCGCGGACGAGGCGCTGATGCTGGACGTGCACGGGTTCGTCAACACGACCAACGCCTGCAACTTCTTCATCGTGCGCAAGGGAGAGGTTTGGACCTCGACCGGCGATTACTGCATGAACGGAATCACGCGGCGCAAGGTGATCGATCTGTGCCGGGCGGACGGAATACCCGTCTACGAGCGGAACTATTCCCTCGTCGATACCTATGGCGCCGACGAGGCGTTCCTGACTGGCACATTCGGCGCGCAAACCCCGGTCGGCGAGATCGACGGGCGGCGGATCGGCTCCGGCGAACTGGGGCCGGTCACGGAGCGTATTCGTGGGCTTTACAAGAACCTGATCGCTGAGGAGTGCAGCGCGTGAGACTTGCGATGTGGTCCGGGCCGCGGAACCTTTCCACGGCGATGATGTATGCCTTCGCCAATCGGGACGATTTCGCCGCGGTGGATGAGCCGTTCTACGCAGCCTACCTCGCGGCGACGGGGCTGGAGCACCCGATGCGGGCGGAGATCCTCGCGGCGCAGCCACAGGATCCGGAGGATGTGGTCGCCCAGCTGACCGGCCCAATTCCCGACGGCAAGCCGCATTTCTACCAGAAGCACATGGCGCAGCACATGCTGCCCGGCGTGCCGACCGACTGGATGGAGGATGTGGTGAACGTATTTCTCATCCGTCACCCGGCGCGGGTGATCGCGAGCTACGGCGAGAAGCGTGAGAACCCGACGCTGGACGACATCGGCTTCTGGCAGCAGGCGGAGTTGCACGCGAAGTTCGGTGGCGTGGTGATCGACAGCCACGATATCCGGGAAAACCCGGAAGGGATGCTCCGCGCCCTTTGCGACGAGATTGGCCTAGAGTTCGACCCTGCGATGGTGTCCTGGCCGGCCGGCGGGCGGGCCTGTGATGGGGTATGGGCCCCGCACTGGTACGGCGCGGTGTGGCAGAGCACGGGCTTCGCCGGCAAGGAGGGGCCTCTGCCGGAGGTGCCGGAGCACCTCCGCGGTGTGATGACAGCGGCGTTGTCCTATTACGAGCGCCTTAAAACGGAGGCAATTTCAGCGCGTTAGACTGCACCCTGCCGTGTTGAAACGGGTCAGGGTGCAGGATCAGTCGGCCTACGCCCTGGCGGCCTCCTCGAACTCCGCCGCCGCCGCGATCGTGTTGCGGTCATTCATCAGGTCGCGGGCGATGTTGGGCGCGATGGTGAAGCAGTCGTGGCCCTGTTCGGCGAGCAGCGCCATTTGCCGCGTGTCTCGGAGCGAGGCAACCAGTATGCGCGTCTTGCCCCCCGCAAGCTCGCCGATGGCCAGCATTTGAGCCAGCGCTTCGTAGGCCGGCAGACCCATCTCAAGCATCCGGCCGAAATAGGGCGCGATGTAGTCCGCGCCCAGGGCGGAGGCCACGAACATCTGTTTGGCGCTGTAGCAGGCTGTCATCAGGATCGGACCGTCGAGGGCCTTGATTTCGGGGACGACACGGATAGCGGGCTCGGTGAGGGGCACCTTGATGACCACGCGCAGCCCGGCCTGCCGCCCCTGGTCATAGCGTTCGCCGGCCCAGTCGGCGAAGCCCTCTTCCGGGCCGACGACCTGGCAATGGAGTTCCTTCGCGCCAAGGTCCGCCGCTTGCCCCATCAGGGTCGGCCAGTCGATGTCGGGGTAGGAGAGTCCGGCCCGGTGCGCGAGTAGCGGGTTGGTCGTGATCCCATGGAAGAGCCCGGTGGGCATGAGTTCCTGCCACGCCGAGACATCCGCAGTGTCGATATAGAGGTCCATCTCAGGTCGTACCTTTCATGTCAGCGCAAGATCGAGTTCCGCGCGGCTGGGCGGATTGCACCCGGCCCTGCTGCAGTTGAGCGCGGCCGCAATGGAGGCGCGCTGCATCAAGGCCTCCAGACGGTCATCGGTGAGACGGTCGAGGGCGTCGGGTCGGAGTGCATCCTGCCCTGCGAGGCCTGCCAGAATCGTCGCGGTAAAGGTGTCGCCCGCGCCGACCGTATCGACCAGCTTTTCCACCCGGGCGGCGGGAAGGTCGAGCCGCGTATCGCCGCAGATGGCCGTGCACCCGGAGGCACCCTTGGTGAGAACGATGAGCCGCGCCGAGGAGCGTGCTTTAAGCGCGGCCAGCGCCTCGTCCTGGCCGAGATCGGGGTAAAGTGCGGCCAGGTCCTCGTCGCTCAGTTTGACGAGATGGACCTTTTGCAGCATCCGCCAGATGCGGTCCCGATAGCTTTCGACATCGGCGATGACCGACAGCCGGACATTTGGATCAAGTGAGACCAGCCGACCGGAATCGTAGCTCCGGGCGCAGATTTCCTCCCAGGCGGCGGCATCGGCCCCGTCGGTCAGCGTCAGCGATCCGGTGTGCAGCGCGACGGCGTCCTCCGTCAGTCGCGCTTGGAGAACGTCCGTCGTGACCATCCGCTCCGCCGTGCCGTCGCGTTCGAAACTGTAGCTCGGAATGCCCTTGGTAATCGTGACCCGCGCCATCGTTGTGGGTTCCGGCAGGCGGTCGCCGGTCAGGATGACATTGGAAGCAACGAGCTTGTCGGCCAGCATGTCGCCCCAACGGTCAGTGGAGATCGGCGAGATGTAATGCACCGGGACGCCCTGACGGCCAAGTGCCATCGCCACGTTGACGGGCGACCCGCCGGGATGCGCGACGGCATCGCCGTCCTGCGTCACGTAGTCGATCAGGTTTTCGCCGCCGATGGCGATGAAGGGTTCGGTGCTCATGTCTTTTGTCCGACAGTGGTCTCCGGTCAGGCCTTGTTCCGGCCTCCGGTACAGGCTTCCTCGTAGATCCGCAGAACCTCCTGAACGGCATTCACCAGGAGCCCGTCCCACCCCGCGAGATCGTCGGTGGCCGGGACGGCCAGGTATTGCCGTAGAACTGGCGCGGGAATGTCCCTCCCGTCGAGACGAGCTTTTACCTCCGCCACGGCGGCCCGGGCCTCCTGGCGCGGCCAGTAATACCGGATGCGGTCGGAATAGCTGAAGTGACGCTGCAGCCAGAGATCGGTTTCCGTACCGGCGTAGTACTTCGACCAATGCTCGGGGGATGCGCGCATCACCGCGTCCATGGCTGCCATCAGGCCGCCCTTCGGCGGCGTTCCGTCCAGCACGTCGGCGACGGCATCGAGCCCGTAGAGCGCTTCGCGCAGGGCGAAGGTAAGCCAAGGGCCAACTTTCAGAATGGCGAAACCGTCCTGGACCAGGGCGGAGAGGCCCTCGCCGGTCTGGTAATCGGTCGAATGGGCCTCGAAAACGATGCCCGGCAGCGCGTCGAGGCTGGCCGAAAGCGCGTCCGCTTTCTCAGGCTGGAAGTGGATCACGTCCGTATGTCCGAACTCCACGCCCGGTTGAACGACGAGCGCAATAACGCGGTCAAAGGCGTCCTGAAGTCGGGCCTCCTCAAAAGCCTCGCGGTGGACCTCGTACGTCTGAGCCGCGGCCTCCGGCGTCGTGACGGCAAGCTCTTCAAGCTCCTCCAGCGCTCCGCCGGGCACCGGAACTTCCGTTCCGATGACATAGACCGGCGGCACCGCGCCCTTGTGCGCCTCCGCTCGGGCCGCGAGACGCGCCGCCCGTTCGGCGGTCGTGGTATCGGGAAGGGCAACCGGCTCGCCCGCGCACCCCATGGAGCAATCGAGATGCAGCTTGGTAAAACCGGCTTCAGCATAGGCGGCGATCATCGCCTCTGCCTTTTCCATGGCTGTGTCCGCGGGGCGATCCTTCCATGGGTTCGGTCCAAGGTGGTCGCCGCCAAGGATGATTCGCTCGCGCGACAGGCCGACCCTGTCGGCGATATCCTCGACGAACGCACGGAAATCGGCAGGGGTCATGCCGGTATACCCGCCGTCCTGGTTGACCTGGTTGCAGGTCGCCTCGATCAGCGCCGGCCGACCGGTCTCCAGCGAAAGTCGCAAGGCGGCTTCGATGACGACGGGGTGGGCGGAACAGACAGAGGTGATACCGATGGGCCGTCCGGCGTGGTAGGCGGCGGGAATCTCGAGAAGCGGGTGAGTCATTTGATCTGCCTTTCGTGGGCCGCCGCGAAGTCGCGCAGCGCGGCAATCGGCGTGGTGCCTTCCATCGGCCCGCGCCGCGTCACGGCAATCGCTCCGGCGGCGGCGGCAAGCGGCAGTGCCTCCTCAGGCGGGACGCCTTGCAGCCAAAGCGCGGTATAGGCGCCGCCGAAACAGTCGCCGGCTCCGGTGGGGTCGACCTCTTCGACCGAATAGGCCGGGAAGAACATGTTGGAATCGTTGGAATAGTGATGCACGCCTTCGGCGCCAAGTTTGTGCACGACTGTGCCGATCCCGAGGCCCAGAAGCTCCGTCACGGCGGCCTCGGTCTCTTTGGCGTCTGTCAGCAGGAACAGTTCCTCGCCGGACGGGAGGAAAAGGTCCGTCATCCGCAGGATTTCCGCCATGGCCTGGCGCATTCCGGGTGCGTCCAGAATCTCCTTTCGCAGGTTCGGATCGAAGGAAATCGTACCGCCGCGCGCCTTTACGGCCTTGGTCGCGCGTAGGTTGAGCGCCACAAGGTCCGGACTGGAGAGCGACGAGCCCATGACGTGCAGATGCCCGGCTGTGTCCAGCACGTTGCGCGCGGCCTCGGTGTCCGGCAGGACGCCGCAGGCGCTATACCGGATATTGAAGACGAAATCGCGGGAGCCATCTGCGCGGTATCGTACGAAGGCGCTGCCGGTGGGGCGGTCCGGGTCGATCCCGACGCCCGAAATATCAACCCCGTCGGCGGCGAGGCGGTCGAGGTTCAGCCTGCCGAAGTCGTCATTTCCGACGGTCGAGACGATTGCGCAGGGCTGGCCCATCCGGGCAACCTGATCTATGAAGATCGCCGGTGCCCCGGACGGAAACGGACCGGTCAGCGCCATGGGCTCCGTGAAACCTTCGCCAATGGAATCCGCCATTATCTCGACGAGGATTTCGCCTATCACGGCGACTGTGTTCATCGTATCCTCCCAGTCGGTGCCCGTGGCCCGCACCTGAGGGCCGCCTTTGGAAGACGCACGATTGGGCAGGGCAACAACTTCTTGACGGTTGGCACCGTGCGGTAATACTGTCAATAAAAATCGCATGCGTAAAGTTTTTGCTAGCGGCGGGTATGTCTTCAGGTCCGCTGGATTCTGAACGATGCGGTTATAAAAGCGGATGGAGAAGGATGTCCGGGCGCGAAATCAGGACGATGGAAGAGTTCGCTGAAGCCATCGGCATATCGCGCCCGACTGTCTCGAAGTACTTCAACGATCCCGCAAGCGTGCGAAAGACGACTCGCGACAGGATCGAGGCCGCGCTCGAAGAACACCACTACCAGCCCAACATTTTCGCCATCAACCAGAACCGGAAGGCGACGAAGTGTATTGGCATTCTGGTCCCCTATCTGTCGGACCCGTTCTTTGCCGAAATGGTCCGGCTGATGGAGCGGCGCTGCATCGACGCGGGGTTCTGGCCCGTGATCCTCAGCGCCCACGGCGAGCAGCACCTGGAGAACGAGGCGCTGGCGACGATGCGGTCCTTGCGTCCGACGGGGGCACTGCTGGCGCCGCTTGGACGGGCGTCCGATCTGAAGGCGCTGGAGCGCTTTGCCCGCAACGTGCCGACTGTGGTGTTCGACAGTAACGTGCCGGTCGGCGAGACGTTCGTCGGATCAAATAATTTCCAGAGTATTCCAATGATCGTGGACTATCTCTGCCGGACCGGCGAGCCGCCGTGCTTCATGGAAATGCAGCCGGTCAACCCTAACGCGAACAAGCGCCGCGACGCCTATATCATGGCGATGGAAAAGTTGGGCTACGACCCCCAGGTGGTTCGCGTGGAAGGGTCGGGTTGGGAGTTCGAGCAGATCGGTCTCGAGCTCGGTGGCGAGATGCTTTCCTCCGGCGGATTTCCATCGTCCACGATCCTGTGCAGCAACGACCGCCTTGCAATCGGGCTGATCGCGGCGGCCTTCGAGCGGGGGCTGAGGGTGGGCCACGGGCAAGGCTGCGCGCTGCGTGTGGCAGGCCACGACGACCACCCCCTGTCGCGTTTCACGACCCCGCCGCTGACCACGGTCTCGCAGGATTACATGTCCATCGTGAACAAAAGCGTGGCCACCTTGTTCGACCTTGTGGAGTCCGGAGAGCGGAACCAGGGCAACCGAACGGAGATCCTTTTCGACGGAAAATTGATCCTGCGCTCCTCTGCGTAAATTTTCTGCGGTGACGTAGCGAAAATTTACGGGGGTAAAATTTCTGTTGACTCACGCTCCCTCAGGCGCTTACCTCTAAGCACTGCGTCAGCAGAACAAATGGGAGGAAAACCGAATGAACCTGAAAAGCGCTCTCTGCGCTGTCTCTGCGCTTGTATCGGTGACCGCGACTGCGGCAATGGCGGAAGAACTCACGATCGCAACCGTGAACAACGCCGACATGATCATCATGCAGAAACTGTCGCCCAAGTGGGAAGAAGCGACGGGCAACACCTTGAACTGGGTTGTTCTGGAAGAGAACGTCCTGCGTCAGCGCGTGACGACCGATATCGCGACGAAAGGCGGCTCGTTCGACGTCATTACCATCGGCGCCTACGAGGCCCCGATCTGGGGAGCCCAGGATTGGCTCGTCGCCCTCGACGATCTCGGGGATGACTACGACTACGAAGACATTTTCGAACCTGTCCGGAATGGTCTGTCCGCGAATGGCAAGCTGTACGCTGTGCCGTTCTATGCCGAGAGCTCCTTCACCTTCTATCGCACGGACCTCTTCGAAGCCGCCGGCATCGAGAAGCCGACCGAGCAGATCACCTACGACCAGTTCGGTGAAATCGTGGCCAAGGTTCACGACCCGGACAATGGCATCTACGGCACCTGCCAGCGCGGCAAGGCCGGCTGGGGCGAGAACATGGCGTTCGTCGGCCCGATGGTGAACGCGTTCGGCGGCCGCTGGTTCGACGAGGAGTGGAACCCGACGATCGACTCGCCCGAGTGGCACAACGCGATCAACTACTACGTCGATCTGATGAACAACTACGGCCCGCCGGGCGCGTCCTCGAACGGCCACAACGAAAACCGGGCGCTGTTTGCCGATGGCAAGTGCGCGACCTGGGTCGATGCCACCTCCGCGGCCGGCTACATCTTTAACCCGAACGAGTCCACCGTCGCGGACAAGACGGACTTCTTCCAGGCGCCGAAGCAGGAAACCTCGAACGGGACCGGCTGGTTCTGGGCCTGGGCCCTCGGCATCCCGACGTCTTCGACCAAGGTAGATGTGGCCAAGGACTTCGTCGCATGGGCGACATCCAAGGAGTACATCGAACTGGTCGGCGAATCCGAGGGCTGGGTGGCCGCACCTCCGGGCACGCGTACGTCCACCTACGAGAACGAAGCCTATCTTGAGGCTGCTCCGTTCGCCAAGACGGTCGAGACCTCGATCCTGGCGGCAGACCCGTCGAACCCGACCCGCGATCCTGTGCCCTACACTGGCATCCAGTTCGTCGCGATCCCCGAGTTCCAGGGTATCGGCAACTACGTCGGACAGCAGGTGTCGGCCGCGCTCGCCGGTCAGCAGAGCGTTGATCAGGCGCTTGCCAACAGCCAGCAGTTCGCCGTGCGCGAAATGACCAAGGCCGGCTACATCAAATAGTCTCCTCCCCCGGATGGGCCGGTGCCGGCAAGGGCCGGCCCATCTTCCTCAATCCGCTCTCCGCGCCGGCCCCTGGCAGGAGTTATGTTCGTGGGCGTCCGCCGCGTCCGTCGAACGGAACAACCGGAGGACCCCATGGCTACCAAGGCTTCCCGCGCCGCCGCGCGATTGATGATCGCACCCTCGGTGATCCTGCTTCTGGGATGGATGATCGTCCCGCTGAGCATGACGCTCTACTTCTCTTTCCTGCGCTACAACCTGATCATGCCCGGCGACAACCCGTTCGTCGGATGGGAAAATTACTATTGGTTCGTCACCGACCCGAGCTTCAAGGCCGCGATGGTCAACACGCTCCTGCTGGTGGGCGGCGTCCTTTTCATCACCGTCGTCGGTGGCACACTTTTCGCCTTGCTGCTTGATCAGCCCATGTGGGGGCAGGGTATCATCCGGATCATGGTGATCTCGCCATTTTTCGTGATGCCCACGGTCTCGGGGCTGGTCTGGAAGAACATGTTCATGAACCCGGTGAACGGTATCTTCGGGCACCTGGCCAAGGGCATGGGCTTCGAGCCGATCGACTTCTTCAGTGAGATACCGCTCCTGTCGATCATCGGAATCGTAAGCTGGCAATGGTTACCATTCGCCACGCTCATTCTGCTCACGGCGTTGCAGTCGCTGGACAGTGAGCAGCTCGAGGCGTCCGAGATGGACGGGGCGAGCTGGATCTCGCGGTTCTGGTTCATCATGTTGCCGCACCTTGCCCGGGCGATCACTGTGGTTGTCCTGATCCAGACGATCTTCCTGTTGTCGATCTTTGCGGAAATCCTGGTGACCACCAACGGCGGCCCCGGCACCGCGACCACCAACCTGACCTACCTGATCTATGTCTCGTCGCTGCTTCAGTTCGACGTGGGCATGGGCAGTGCAGGCGGGGTCATCGCAATCATCCTTGCCAATATCGTGGCCATCTTCCTGATGCGCATGATCGGCAAGAATCTGGACGCGTGAGGAGGAATTCATGGCCCGCGCTGTCAACACAAGCCGCAAGTCGCTGAACACGGCCATCGCCGCAACACTCGGCCTGATCATGTTCTTCCCGGTCCTCTGGATCCTGATCCTGTCGTTCAAGTCAGAAATCGACGCCGTGCGTTCACCCTGGCAGGTGCTGACAGCGGGCTGGACGATGGAAAGCTACGGCGCCGTTCAGGAGAGATCGGACTACTTCAAGCACTTCATGAACTCGGTCACGATTTCGCTCGGCTCCACCTTCCTCGGGCTGCTGATTGCCATTCCGGCAGCCTGGGCGATGGCCTTCGTCCCTGCCAAGCGCACCAAGGACGTGCTGATGTGGATGCTGTCGACCAAGATGCTGCCACCCGTTGGCGTTCTGGTCCCGATCTACCTGATCTTCCGCAACCTGGGCATCCTCGACACACGCTCCGGCCTGGTCATCGTGCTGATGCTGATGAACCTGCCGATCATCATCTGGATGCTCTACACCTACTTCAGGGAAATCCCCGGCGAGATCCTTGAAGCGGCGCGGATGGATGGTGCGTCCCTGCGCGAGGAAGTGCTCTATGTGCTCACGCCCATGGCAATCCCCGGCATGGCTTCCACGGTGCTTCTGAACATCATTCTGAGCTGGAACGAAGCATTCTGGACGCTCAACCTGACAGCCGCGCAAGCTGCGCCGCTGACCGCCTTCATCGCAAGCTATTCCAGTCCGGAGGGCCTGTTCTACGCCAAGCTTTCGGCAGCCTCGATCATGGCCATTGCGCCGATCCTGATCATGGGCTGGTTCAGCCAGAAACAACTCGTCCGCGGCCTCACCTTCGGCGCCGTCAAGTAGGGGGAACACCAGTGGGACAAATCACTCTCAACAAGGTGAGCAAGAGCTTCGGCGAGCTGGAAGTCATTCCGCCGCTCGACCTCGAAATCAAGGACGGCGAGTTCGTCGTCTTCGTGGGCCCCTCGGGCTGCGGCAAGTCCACGCTGCTCCGCCTGATCGCCGGTCTGGAAGACGTGTCGGGCGGCGAGATCCTGATCGACGGGAAGGATGCGACCGATATCCCGCCCGCCAAACGTGGCCTCGCGATGGTCTTCCAGTCATATGCGCTCTACCCGCACATGTCCGTTCGCAAGAACATCGCTTTCCCGCTCCGCATGGCGGGGTTGGACAAGGCGCACCAGGACAAGAAGGTCGAGGAGGCGGCACGGGTTCTGAACCTGGCCGACTACCTCGAACGCAAACCGGGCCAGCTCTCGGGCGGTCAGCGCCAGCGGGTTGCCATCGGCCGGGCCATCGTGCGCGAGCCGGCTGCCTTCCTGTTCGACGAGCCGCTGTCGAACCTCGATGCGGCGCTGCGCGTCGGAATGCGGCTGGAGATCTCGGAGCTGCACAAACGGCTAACCACCACGATGATCTACGTGACCCACGACCAAGTCGAAGCCATGACCATGGCCGACAAGATCGTGGTGCTGCGGGCGGGCAATATCGAACAGGTCGGCTCGCCGCTGGAGCTCTACCGGACTCCGCGAAACCTTTTCGTGGCGGGCTTCATCGGCAGCCCGAAGATGAACTTCGTGAGCGGGCCGGAAGCACAAAAGCGCGACGCGACCACCATCGGAATCCGGCCGGAGCACACGCGTGTGTCCACCGATACCGGCGACTGGCCCGGTGTGGTCGGTGTGTCCGAACATCTTGGGTCCGACACGTTCTTCCACGTGAAATGCGACGCGTTCGAGGAGCCGCTCACCGTTCGTGCCGGCGGCGAGGTCGACCTCAAGTACGGCGACAAGGTCTTCCTGACGCCGGACAGCGCCCATCTGCATCGTTTCGACCGAGAAGGACTCAGGCTGCCATGAAACGGCTGGAAGGCAAGACCGCCCTGGTGACAGGCGGCGCGCGCGGCATTGGCCGCGCGATCTGCGAGGCATATGCGGCGGAGGGCGCACGGGTCGCCGTCGCCGACATGCTCGCGGACCAGGCGGAAGAGACTGCCAGCGCGTTGGGCGAGGGCGCCATCGCGGTCGCGATGGACGTCACCGACCTTGAGTCGATCTCGGAGGGTGTGCGCAAGGTGGAGGAGGCCTTCGGGGGTATCGATATCCTCGTCAACAACGCCGGCGTCTTCAACATGTCGACGATCGAGGAGATCACCCACGAGGACTACCGCAAGCAGTATGACGTGAACGTCGGCGGCACCATCTTCGTGACCCGGGCGGTCATTCCGGGGATGAAGACGCGTGGCGGCGGCTGCATCGTCAACTTCTCGTCCCAGGCTGGGCGGCGCGGCGAGGCCAACGTCCTGCTCTACTGCTCGACGAAGGCGGCGGTGATCTCGATCACGCAGTCGATGGCTCTGGAACTGGCGAAGGACAACATTCGCGTCAACGCGATTGCGCCGGGCGTCGTCGATACACCGATGTGGGATGTCGTCGACGGGCTGTTCGCGAAATACGAGAACCGGCCCAAGGGCGAGAAGAAACGTCTCGTCGGCGAGGCGGTGCCGCTGGGGCGGATGGGCGATCCGGAAGATATCGCCGCGCCTTGCGTCTTCCTCGCCTCCGACGATGCGCGCTACGTCACTGCGCAGACGCTCAATGTGGATGGCGGCAACTGGATGAGTTGAGGGACCAACCATGGATCTCGGGCTAGCCGGCAAGCTGGCCGTTGTGACCGGTGCCTCCAAGGGCATCGGTCTCGGCATCGCAAGGGCATTCGCGCGGGAGGGCGCCGACGTCGTCGTGACCGCCCGTACGGCGAAGGACGTCGAGGCGGCTGCAACGGCCATAGCGCACGAATACGGCGTCAACACCCGTGCCGTGGTGTCGGATGTGGCGACCGCCGACGGATGCCGTGCCGTGATCGACGCGGCCGCCGAGATGGGCGGCGCGGACATTTTCGTCTCAAACGCCGGAACCGGGTCCAACGAGACCGTGGCCGAGGCGCCGGACGAAAAGTGGCAGGCCTACTGGGATCTGCATCTCATGGCGGCCGTCCGTCTCAGCCGCGGGCTCGCAGATCAGATGGACGCGAAGGGCGGCGGCGCAATGCTGATGAATGCCTCGATCTGCGCAGTGCAGCCGCTTTGGTACGAACCGATCTACAATACGACGAAGGCCGCTCTGCTGATGTTCGGGAAGTGCCTCTCGACCGAAATGATCAAACGCAACATCCGGGTGAACACGGTCAACCCGGGCCTTATCCGGACGCCGGATTGGGAGAATACGGCCCGTGAACTGCGCGGTGAAAACTGGCAAGCCTACCTGCAGGAAGTTGCCGACGAGCATGCCGACATACGGCGTTTCGGCACGGTCGAGGAACTGGCCGACTTCTGCATTTTCCTCTGTTCGCCGCGCGCATCCTACAGCGTCGGGTCCGCCTATCACGTCGATGGCGGGATGCTGAAGACTATCTGAAAGGAAGATCCATGGCCATCAAGCTGTCGAACGCCACCCTGCCGGACCTGCCGGAGGATGTGGCCCGCCCTACGTATGACCGCTCGAAGCTCAGCCCTGGCATCCTGCACATCGGGCTCGGCAATTTCCACCGCGCGCACCAGTCGTGGTACCTTCATCGCCTGTTCCAGCAGGGGCTCTGCATGGACTGGGCCATCGTCGGCGCGGGCGTGAGGGCTTACGATTCCACGATGCGCGAGAAAATGCTGGCGCAGGATTGCCTGACCACTCTGATCGAACTCGATCCGTCGGGGCGGTCGGCCGAAGTGGTGGGCTCGATGATCGATTATGTCGAGGTGGCTGAGGGCAACGGGCCGCTCATCGCCCGCATGTCCGAGCCGGACATTCGCATCGTCGCTCTGACGGTGACCGAAGGGGGCTACTACATCGACCCGGCGACCAACGGGTTCGACGCCCAGCACCCCGACATTAAGCATGATGTCGCGAACCCGGAAACGCCCAAGACCGCGTTCGGCGCGATGGTCGCGGCCTTGCGCCGCCGGCGTGACAGTGGCGTGGGTCCCTTCACGGGCCAGTGCTGCGACAACCTGCAAGGGAACGGCGCAATCCTGCAGCAGACGGTGGTGTCGCTTGCCCGCCTGCAGGACCCGGACCTTGCGGACTGGATCGAGGCGAACTGCACCTTCCCGAACTCGATGGTCGATTGCATCGTCCCAGCGACCGGGCCGAAGGAAATGGCCCTCGTGAAGGACTTTGGCATCGACGACGCGGTGCCGGTGACGCACGAGAACTTCCGCCAATGGGTGATTGAGGACAACTTCTGCGCCGGGCGTCCCGACTGGGACAAGGCGGGCGCGACCTTCTCCGATGACGTTCACGCCTACGAGACCATGAAGATCCGTATCCTGAACGGTGGCCACCAGGTGATTTCGGATCCGGGCGAGATCCTGAGCGTCGAGACGATCTATGGGTGCATGCAGCACGAATTGATCGGCGCGCTCTTCGACAAGGTGGAGATGCAAGAGATCGTTCCGCATGTCCATCCGGTCCCCGGAATGACGCCGGACGCCTACGTGGAACTCATCCGCCAGCGCTTCTCCAACCCCGAGATCGTCGACACCTCCCGCAGGGTGGCCTTCGACGGCAGTTCGCGGCACCCCGGTTTCGTGCTTCCCGTGGTTCGGGATGGCCTCGCCGCCGGCACGCCGGTCGAGGGGCTGGCGCTGGTCGAGGCGCTCTGGGCGCGGATGTGCGAGGGCACGCGTGAGGACGGCACGGTCATCGAACCGAACGATCCGGTCTGGGACGCATTGCAAGCGAAGGCGAAGGAGGCGAAGGACCGGCCGCGCGTCTGGCTCGAAATGCGCCAGACCTACGGGGATCTCGCCGACCAGCCCCGCTTCGCGGCGGCCTTCGAAAAGTGGCTCGCGATGATCTGGGCCGACGGAACGGACGCGGCATTGCGCACCTATCTCGAAAGTTGAAAGAAACCTGAAGATGAAAGCAGTCTTTTTTCCCGCGAGGGACGAGGTCACGACGGGTGAGCTGCCCGATCCCGTGCCCGGCCCGGGAGAGGTCCTGTTGCGGGTGCGCGCGAGCGGCATCTGCCACACCGATATCGAGGTCAAGAAGGGCAACTACGGAACGGGGACCTACCCCGTCGTGCCCGGACACGAATACGCGGGCGAGGTCGTGGAACTAGGCGACGGCGTGACCGGATTTGCCATGGGCGACCGGGTCGTGGTCGATCCGAACCTCGAATGCGGCACCTGCAAGGCGTGCCAACGCGGATGGGCGCACCTCTGCGAGTCCCTCGGCGCTTATGGCGTAACGACGGACGGCGGCTTCGGCGAACTGAGCGTCGTGCGCGCCGACCGGCTGCACCAGATCGGCGACATGCCCTTCGAGATGGCCGCGCTGGCCGAGCCTTTGGGCTGTGTGCTCAACGGGCTCCGGCCGGTCAAGGGACGGATTATCGAGCGCGCGGCCGTGTTCGGCGCCGGGCCGATCGGAATGCTGATGGGCCTCGCGCTAAAGGCGCGCGGCGTGGCGGAGGTCAACATGGTGGACCTCGACCAAAGCCGCCTCGAAATGGCCGAAGCGCACGGTTTGGTCGGAGTCCCGGTGGGCAGCGCGTCGCTGAACGCGCTGTCGCTCAGCTGCGATCTGGCTGCGGATGCCACGGGTGTGGCCGCCGTGGTTCAGTCGCTCACGGGCTATGTCGCCAATGGCGGCGCGGCGCTGGTCTTTGGCGTCTGCTCGCCGGACGCGCGTGTGGAGGTGTCGCCGTTCGAGATCTTCCGGCGGGAACTGACGCTCTATGGCACCCATTCCCTGAACCACAACATTCCGGAAGCGCTCGCGGTGATCTCCGATATCGGCCCGTCGATCCAGACGGTGGTGACCCACCGGCTCGACATGAGGGGGATAGCGGACGTCATGGCAACCCACGCGCCTGCGGGCAGCATGAAGGTGCAGTACCAGGCTTGAATACGTCTGTTCGCGTATTCACTTCGTACGGGGGGCCGGCGCGACGTATGTCGTCGCGCCGGCCTCGTCAGTTCAGGCGTCCACGTTGGTCGGCAGCACGACCACATCGTGAATCGTAACGTTGCGCGGCCGGCTCAGAATGAACAGCACGGCCTCCGCCACCTCCTTCGGCTCGATCAGGGCGCCTGCCTGCTTCGCATCTTCCAGACGATCGGCGGGCCAGTCCGCGAGCAACGCTGAGATCACTGGGCCGGGCGAGACCTGCGCAACGCGGATGCCGTGCTTGTTAACCTGGCGCCGCGTCGTCTGCGTAAAGCACGTAACTGCCCACTTCGAGGCGGAGTAGACCGGCTCGTGCTTGATCGCGGACCGTCCGGCGAGCGAGGAGGTCACGACGATATCGCCGCCGCCCTGCGCGATCATGTGCGGGATGACGGCATGGACGTTCTTGATAACGGCATTCACGTTGAGGTTCAGCATCCGATCGATCGTCGCGGCGTCCGTGTCCACCAGATCGCCCCCGATGTAGGTCCCGGCATTGCAGTGGAGAATGTCGATACGGCCCGTCTTTTCCAGGACCTCCGGGATCAGCGCTGCGCAACTTTCGGCATCCAGCAGATCCGTGACCTGCATGATCGCGGTGTCGCCGAATTTCTCCGCGAGGTCCGAGAGGGCCTTTTCGTCACGGTCGACCATCACCACGGTGGCCCCGGCCGTCATCATCGCCTCGGCTGAGGCCAGCCCGATGCCGGACGCCGCACCGGTGACGACCGCGATCTTGCCTTCGAGTTCGTTGGACATGTCCATATCCTTGTCTTCATCTTTCTTGAATCGTTAGCCGCGTCAAACCGCGGTGAAGCCGCCGTCGATCGGCAGGGTGACGCCCGAGATCATCGAAGCGCCGTCCGAGAGCAGAAAGACGATGGGCGCCGCGATTTCGTCCTCGGTGGCCCATCGGCCGAGCGGCATGGTTTCCAGGAACGGCCCCTGCACCTCCGGCCGGCCCCAGTACCAGGCGGACATCGGCGTCATGACCACAGTCGGATTCACCGCATTGACCCGTATATTGTATGGGCCGAGTTCCAGCGCGGAGACGCGGGTGATGTTGTCCAGCGCTGCTTTGGACGCGCCATAGGAGATATGCCCCTTCAGGCCGACCAGTGAGGCCTGACTGGAGACGTTCACGATGGCGCCGCCCCGTCCGAGGCGGATCATGCTTTGCGATGCGTATTTGGTGACCAGCAGCGCGCCGCGCGTGTTGATCGCGATCACCCGGTCGAAGACGGCGATATCCGTCTCCATTGGCGTCGCGATCTCCCCGCCGAATCCGCCGCAATTGACCACCCCCCAGAGGTCGAGCCCCTCGAGGGCATCCCGGATGGAGGCCTCGCTTTCCAGGTTGAAGGGACGCGTCCGGCAGCCTGTCTCCCCGGCCAATTCGGAGAGCGCCTCCTCGTTGCGGCCGCTGGCAATGACATCCGCGCCCGCGGCAACGAGATGACGGACGGTCGCGCCTCCGATCCCGCCACTGGCACCGGTGACAAGAATGGGACCTCTGTCGGAACCAAACATGACTCTTCCCTCCCATAAGATGGCCACGGCCATAGTTTGTTTGGTTGCCAAACAAACATATTCTTGCGACATCGTCAATCTGCGTGCGACCCACGCAAAACATTGGGGAGTAGAGCGAAAACCATGGCGACGCCGACCGCCGTCCGGCAGATCAACGAAGCCCGCGCCCTTGCCCGTTTGGCAAACCAAGGCCCGATGAGCCGGGCCGACCTGGCGCGCGACCTCGGCCTGACCCGCTCCACCGCGTCGAGCATCGTTGCCTCTTTGCTTGAGGCGGGCAGCGTGCTGGAAACAAATGAACCCGACCCGGACCGTGCCAACAAGACCGGTCGGCCGGCGATTTTTCTGAGGTTGAACCCCGACCATGCGGTTTTCCTCGGGGCGGAACTAGGGGCGCGCTGCGTCCGGTTGTGCGCGCTCGATTTCCGCGGCGAGATGCGGGAGCTGCGCGAGAGGCACGTGGAGATCTCGAGCCCGGAGCCAACGGTCATGGTGCAGATGCTGGCGGAAATGGTGGATGATTTTGTTGCTTCGCTGACTGATCGCTCCGTCGTCAGGGGAATGAACGTCTCCGTGCCGGGCGTCGTCAACTTGGCTGGCGAGGTCCTGCGTGCGCCGCCGTTGGGCTGGAAGCACGTGCCCCTGAAAGACATGCTGTCAGACCGGTTGGCGCCCCTGCCGGTGATGACCTTGATGAACGACGCGGATGCATTCGCCGCCGCCGCATTGGAAATCCACGGCGGGAGGTCGCTCCGCGACGCCGTCCTGATGCTCATGGAGGACGGCGTTGGCGGCTGCATCCTGAGCGACGGTCAGATCCTGAAAGGGAGCCAGGGATTTGCCGGTGAGATCGGCCATATGCCGATTGGTGGAACGGGCTTTTGCAACATCACCGGAATCGACGGTGCCTTCGAAAACTATACAGCCCGTCGCGCCATCCTCGCCCGTTTTCGGGAGCAGGGCGGCGAGGCAGACCGCCTCGGAGATTTCCTGACCCGTCTTCAAAATGGCGACACCGTTGCGCTTGCAGTGGTACAGGAGTGGGCAGCATATCTGGGGAAGGGGATGGCGTTGCTGACGACCCTTCTCAATCCGACCTCAATCATTCTCGGTGGGCGCGTGAGCCTGCTGTTCCCCTATGGGCAGTCGGAATGCCTCGCGTCGTTGCAACGGCGACTGTTGCCGGAAACGACCCTGCCGAGCATTGAACTGTCCAAGATCGGGCCAGAAGGGACGGCCATCGGCGCGGCTTTGATGCTTCACAACGAAACTTTTGCGTTGCCTTGAGCGTCAAACGACCATAGCCAGTTCGTTTGACGCCGCGCCCAAATCACATCGGGTGCGCGTTTGCGGATCGGCGGCACTGACGCCGGCCTGTTTCCCTTGCCCCACCAGTCACCTAAACGACCCAATGATCAGACCCCTCCACATCATATGGCAGCGCTTCCTGCGCCCCATGTTGCAGCGTCCCAGCGGCCTGCAGGTGGCGGCGCTCTGTCGGCGGGAGGGTGCGTCCGGGCCGGAGGTTCTTCTGGTTTCAAGCCGGGGGACCGGGCGGTGGATCATTCCGAAGGGATGGCCGATCCGTGGTCTCGGATCGGCCGAGGCCGCGCTGCAGGAGGCCTGGGAGGAGGCGGGTGTCCGCCGCGGCGATGCCGATACTGAACCGTGCGGGACCTATACTTACCACAAGCGGCTCGCCGGTGGCCTGGCGATCCCGGTGGAGACCCTCGTCTTTCCCGTTCGGGTGAAGGAGATGAGCGATTCCTATCCGGAAGTGCGGCAGCGGAAGCGCGTTTGGGTCAGTCCCAAATCCGCCGCCGAGATGGTGGGGGAGCCGGAACTCAAGCAAATACTGCTCAAACTACAATCGTGACGCAGCATCGGCGGTTGAAAGTTGACCAATTCGGACATAGGCACGCGACCCACTAGGATCTGGGAGCGACCATGAGCAGTAGGGACCTTGAGGCGCGTCATCTGGAGACGCTGGACCGAGACCTGGGCCGCGTTTCCCACCTGGAACTGGCGACCGCATATGTCGCCCGTCCCATGGTGGGGCCCGGGATTTCCGCCGTCTTCGTGGTGCTGGCCGGCCTGGCAGCGGCACTCGTCCTCGGCGAAACGCCGCACACTGCCATCGTAATCCTCGCGGCGGGCTTCGGCGCCTATATGGCTTTGAATATCGGCGCGAATGACGTCGCCAACAACATGGGTCCGGCGGTGGGGGCGAACGCCCTGACGATGGGCGGGGCAATTCTGATCGCGGCGGTCTTCGAGAGCGCGGGTGCCTTGCTCGCGGGCGGAGACGTTGTGTCCACCATCGCCAAGGGGATCATCGCGCCGACCTCCATGCAGGATGCGCAGACCTTCGTCTGGGCTATGATGGCGGCTTTGCTGTCCTCCGCGCTCTGGGTCAACCTTGCCACGTGGATCGGCGCGCCGGTCTCCACCACCCATTCAGTCGTCGGGGGCGTGATGGGCGTGGGCATCGCAGCGGCGGGTGTGTCTGCCGTCGACTGGGCGACCATGGGAACGATTGCCGCGAGCTGGGTCGTCTCTCCGATCCTGGGAGGGGCGGTCGCGGCCGGGTTCCTCTGGTTCATCAAGTCCAACATCATCTACCAGCCCGACAAGATCGCCGCGGCCCGCAGGTGGGTTCCCGTCCTCGTCGGCATCATGGCGGGCACGTTCGCCGCCTATCTTGCCCTCAAGGGGCTGAAGCACGTCGTGAAGATCTCCCTCGGATCGGCGATCGGAATCGGCGGGGCGATTGGCCTGCTGACGTGGCTGACGATGATCCCGGTCATTCGACGGCAGTCCGAGGGCCTGGAAAACCGGAACAAGTCCCTCAAGCTGCTGTTCGGCATCCCGCTCGTCGTCTCGGCCGCCCTGCTGAGCTTCGCCCACGGTGCGAACGACGTGGCGAACGCCGTGGGGCCGCTGGCGGCAATCGTCCATGCATCCCAGACGGGCAGTTTCACCGACGCCATCAACATCCCGGCCTGGGTGATGATCATCGGCGCCTTCGGCATCTCCTTCGGGCTCTTCCTGTTCGGCCCGAAACTGATCCGGATGGTCGGCAGCCAGATCACCAAGCTGAACCCGATGCGAGCCTTTTGCGTGGCGCTGTCGGCGGCGATCACCGTCATCGTCGCGAGCTGGCTCGGCCTGCCGGTCAGTTCCACGCATATTGCTGTTGGCGGCGTGTTCGGCGTGGGGTTCTTCCGGGAATGGGACACCGAGCGTCGGTTGCGGCGCGCGCGCGTGGCGATCCCGGACAGGCCGCCGCTCGCTCCCGAGGAGCGACGGCGGCGCAAGCTGGTCCGCCGCTCCCACTTCCTGACCATTGTGGCCGCGTGGGTCATAACAGTCCCTGCCGCAGCGACACTGTCGGCCATCGTGTTCCTCGGGATGCGCCTGATGATCGGCTGACGCCGATCTACACGTTCCTCAGGACAGCGTTCCGCAGGCGTCCGTCGCCGGGTTTGCCGTTAGAAAGGCATCAAGGGATCTCTCACGGTTGCCGTCGACCACACGGTAGGACGTGCTGTCGCTCACCTGCGCGAACCGTTTTGCATAGCGGTTCGACAGCGGGTGGTTCACCACGTAGATCGTCACCGTGTTTTGCCGGTCTGCCGCGAGCAGGCCGTTGATGGCGTGGGTGAAGTCGCCCTGGTCGTCCGGGTACTCGTCGGTGACGAAGACGACATGCGCGCAGCGATAGCCTGCCTCGCTGATACTTTCGAAGGCCGAGCCCAGATAGGAGCCCCTGTGGCCCTTCGTTGCCGCGCTCAACTGACTGGCGAGCTTGGCACCGTCTCCGTAGTCGTCGAAGAATTTCTGGGTATTCCACATGATGAGTTCGGCGCCCGGGTATCGGCCGGAGGACAGCGGGGCCACAAGCGCGGCCTTGGCGCGGTCGATCCGCTTTTCGTCGGCAACCGGCAGTTCCATGCTTCCGGAAACATCGAGCAGGAAAATGGTGTGCGATTCGGCCCGAGCGGTCACAGCACTGGCACAGATGCACGCAAGAACTAAGGACAGGAGCAGTCTCATCGGAACGTTCCTTATTGCAAAGGTCGGTTCCTCCCTGATGAAAACCGTTACCGGGAGAGCGACGTGGGGGAAGCTTGCGGACGGCGCGAGCGGTCCGCCGCTCCGTCTACGGCCTAAAAATAAGGCATCTGGTGCCCGGTCTGGCGCCACCGTGGGCGGGAAAGGCGCCCGGCGGTATCAGCGGACGAATGCCGACAGGCGCAAAAAAATGCTGACGCCGTCAACGCTATTCTTGCTCGACGAAGTCCGTTCTACTAGCTGGGGTCGGAGAGAGCACGAAAACCCGACCCTTTACCTGCGGGAGTCCGCCATGCCGACACGAGACGATCTGATCCGCGAATACCGCATGCGCGCCGGCAATTTTCCGGGGCTGGTTGTCGTGTATGCCATCATCGTTGGCACAATGGCGACGACCGCGGCCGTGATTCTGTAATCCTTCACCGGGGCCGGTGGGCCCGGGTCTTGACGTTCCGCCCCCGTGACGTGAGCGCGAGGGGCCTGACGACGTGTGTCAGGCCCCTTTGTCACGCAGTTCACACGTCCGCGGCTTCGCCGAGGTTGTCCACTCCTCGCTCCTCGAGGACGGTGCTGAGCCAGTCCGGGTCCATCTCCGGCACGGACGACAGGAGCAGGTCGGTGTAGGGGTGGTGCGGGGGCGTGAACATCTCGTCCTTGGGCCCCTTTTCCACGACCTTGCCGTTCTGCATCACCACCACTTCGTCGGCAATCGAACGAACGGTCGCCAGGTCGTGCGTGATAAACATGTAGGCCAGCCCCAGTTCGGACTGCAGACGGTCCAGTAGCTTCAGAATCCCCTCTGCGACGAGTTGATCGAGCGCACTCGTGACTTCGTCGCAGATGATAAATTCCGGTTCGGCAGCCAGCGCCCGGGCAATGCCAATTCGCTGCTTCTGCCCGCCGGACAGCTCCGGGGGATAGCGGCTGTAGAACTTCGCCGGGTCCAGTTCGATCAGGTCGAGCAATTCGTCGACCCGTTGCTTCAGCTTCGGACCGCGAAGGCCGGAATAGAACTGCGCCGGGCGGCCGATGATCTCGCTGATCCGCACCTTGGGGTTCAGCGCCGTGTCGGCCATCTGGTAGATCATCTGCGCTTGTCGAAGCTGATCTCTCGTTCGGTCCTGGTACCGCGGGGGCAACGGCTCGCCCTTGCACAAGACCTGCCCGGACGACGGGGGCAGAAGCCCGGTGATGACCCGCGCCGTGGTGGACTTGCCGGACCCGGATTCGCCCACGACCGCGACGGTCATGCCGGGGTAGATGTCGAAGGAGACGTCGTCCAACACCTTCTCGCCGCCGGTATAGGAAGCGTCGACGTGCTGTACAGAGATCACCGGCTGGGTGTTGTCGGCAGGCCGCCGTCGTTGCGGGCTGTGGAAGCTGCGCACCGCCCAAAGGCTCTTGGTGTACTCTTCCTGCGGGTTCTCCAACATTTCACGGGTGGGCGCCTCTTCCACCTCCTCGCCCTTCAGCAGCACCTTGATCGTGTCGGCCATCTGGGCAACGACCGCCAAGTCGTGCGTGATGTAGATGGCCGCGGTGTTGAACTGATCCACGATGTCCCGGATCGCCGCCAGCACCTCGATCTGGGTCGTGACGTCAAGCGCCGTAGTGGGCTCGTCGAAAATGATGAGGTCCGGCCGGCAGGACATGGCCATAGCCGTCATCGCCCGCTGGAGCTGCCCACCGGAGACCTGGTGCGGGTATCGGAAGCCGATTTCCCGGGGATTGGGCAGGCGCAACCGCTCGTAGAGCTCCATCGCGTCTTCCTGCGCCGCCATCCGCTTCTTGATGCGGTAGTGCACGGGGGCTTCGGCGTGCTGGTCGATCAGCTTGTGGGACGGGTTGAAGGAGGCCGCGGCGGACTGCGCCACATAGGCGATACGCGACCCCCTGAGGGCTCGCCGCTCCGTCTCCGACGCCGTGGTCAGCTCCATACCGTCGAACTCGATGGAGCCGTCCGAGATCCGCGTGCCGTCCCGGGCATAGCCCATGGCTGCCGCGCCGATGGTGGACTTACCAGCCCCGCTTTCGCCGATCAGGCCCATGACCTCGCCACGATGCAACGTCAGGTCGACCCCCTTGATGATCGGCACCCAGGTTTCGTCGGAGTAGCCCTCGATCTTCAGATCGCGGATCTTGAGCAGGACATCCTCGTCGGTGAACCGCTTTTTCATGTCATTGCTCCTTCAGGCCGGAGGACCGGAACAACATCCAGTCGACGACGAAGTTGACGGCCACGGTCAGCAGCGCGATCGCCGCCGCCGGGATCAGAGGCGTGATGTCGCCAAAGGAAATCAGGGTCGCATTCTCGCGCACCATGGAGCCCCAGTCGGCCGTCGGCGGCTGGATGCCCAGGCCGAGGAAGCTCAACCCCGCGATCAGCAGGAACACGAAGCAGAATTCCAGGCCGAACTCCGCAACCAGAGGTGCGGTCGCATTCGGCAGGATCTCCTTGCGGATCAGGTACCAGTTTCCCTCGCCTCGCAGCTTGGCCGCCTCGATGTAGTCCATCACCACGATATTGCCCGCCACCGCGCGGGTCAGGCGGAAGACGCGTGGAGAATAAATGATCGCCACGACGATCACGATGACATGCAGGCCGGTTCCGAAGATCGACAGCATGAGCAGCGCGAAGATCAGGGACGGGATCGACATGATGACATCGGCAATCCGGCCGAGGATCTGGTCGAATATGCCGCCCCTTACTGCCGCATAGAGCCCGGCGAAGGCTCCCATGGCGAAGGCCAGCAGCGTGGCCATCAATGCAAGCCCGACAGAGTTTCGGGCGCCGTAGATGATCCGGCTGAACATGTCGCGCCCGAGTTGGTCGGCGCCGAGGATCATCGATTGATCAGGCGGCTGGAAGGCCTGGCCGATCACTTCGGCCTCGCCATGCGGTGCGATCCAGGGGGCGAAGATTCCCGCGATGGTATAGGCGAAGATCACGAACATACCGAAAGACGCCGTCAGCGGCGCCGTCCGAAGCTCGCGCGCGGTGTTCGGGCGGGTGATCTGGATGAGAAACTCGCGGAACGCATAGGACGTGCCGGCCGCCAGCGCGAGTGCCCCCGCGAAGATCGCCACCGTACGCAGTGCCGACGGGCCACCGACGATCCCGAGCACGAAGGAGACCAGCGTCAGCGAAAACAGCAGAAGGAAGGCCGAACGTTTGTTGTAATAGGCCGCGAGGCACGAGGCCCCGATCAGCGCGGAATAGTAGAGGATTACGAAGATTGCCATTGTCCCGCCCTCACTTCGGATGCCGCAGGCGCGGGTTGGTCAAGATCGCTCCAACGTCCGCCGCGAGGTTCAACAGGATGAAGGTGGCCGCGAAGATCAGGCAGCAGGCCTGCACCACCGGGAAGTCTCGCTTGGCAACCGCGTCGACGAGCAACTGGCCGATCCCTGGATAAACGAACACCACCTCGACCAGCACTACGCCCGTGATGAGGTAGGCAAGGTTCAGCGCCACCACGTTGATGATCGGCGCCCAGGCGTTCGGCAGGGCGTGCTTGACGATCACCTTCCAGGGCGGCGTGCCTTTCAGGCGGGCCATCTCGATATAGGGCGAGGCAAGCAGGTTGATGATCGCCGCGCGCGTCATGCGCATCATGTGCGCCGTGACGACCAAAACCAGCGTCAGCATGGGCAGGAAGGTACGCTGTAGCAGGTCCGCAAAGCTCATGCTGCCGCTCAGGCTGGATATGGCGGGGAACATGGAGGTTCGCACGGCCAGGAAGAGGATCAGGATGTAGCCGAGAAAGAACTCCGGCGAGGAGATTGTGCTGAGCGTGGCCACGTTGGCAACACGGTCGAAGATCGTGTTGCGGTAGAGCGCGGTGAAGACTCCGAGAATGATGGAAATCGGCACCGCGATGACGGCCGCGTAGGAGGCCAGGAAAAGCGTGTTTACGAAGCGGTCGGAGATTGCCGCGCTCACGCGTTCGCCTGAAACGAGAGAGACGCCGAAGTCGCCCTGTACCGCGCCGCCCAGCCATTCGAAGTAGCGCACGACCGCTGGCCGACCCAGGCCCAGTTGCTCACGCATTGCCGCTACGGTTTCTTCCGTCGCGCCCTGTCCGAGCACGGATTCGGCGATGTCGCCAGGCAGTAGTTCCACTGCAAAAAAGATCAAAACTGACACGACCAGGATTGTTATGAGCCCCAATCCAAGACGTTTCAGTATCAATCGGCTCAATTTCCCCATGCGTCCCTCCGCATTTCGAGTCCGGTGGCCGAAGACCGGAAGTTCATTGTTCTTGTTTTCGCGGGCGTGCCATCTGCGTAGGTGATGCCGCCGTATTGGCATGGCTCAGTCGAGTATCGGCCGCCGTTTGCCCCCGTAATGACGAACCCCGGCGCGATGTGGCGCCGGGGTGTATTTTGGTCTTCCGTCAGCTGGTGGACCACCAACGGCTCGCCGCGCGGGCGCCGTCACACTCCCAGCTCGCGGCGAGTTGGTCCGGCACACCAATGGTGGAGCGCGCCGCATAGACGAAGTTGTTGAAGAACGGAATCAGGGTGCCCCCGTCGTCCCGCATCAGCTCGGCCATCTCCCGGTACATTTCCGCCCGCAGGACCTCGTCCAGCTCCGACTTCGCCTGCAACAGCAGTTCGTTGAACCGTTCGTTGACCCAGCGGCTCTCGTTCCAGGCGGCGCCTTCCTTGTAGGCAAGGGTGTAAATGACGTCCGGCGTCGGGCGCGCACCCCAGGACACCATGCAGAACGGCTTCTTCAACCATACCTCGGAGTAGTAGCCATCGTTCGGCTCCCGTACGACGTTGATGTTGATTCCGGCGGCTTTGGCCTGTTCGGCGTAAAGCACGCACATGTCGACGGCCCCGGTGAAGATGCTGTCAGCCGTGCTCAGGTTGACCGTCAGGCCCTCGGCGCCCGCTTTTTTGAGCAGGGACTTCGCCTGGTCAGGGTCGTACTCGCGCTGTTCGATCCCCTCGGGCCAGTAAGGTTGCGCCGGCGAATGGTGGAAGTCGTTCGCCTTGGTGGAGGCCTCGAACGTGATCTTCTCAATGATCTCGTCACGGTTCATCGCCAGTTTCAGCGCATTGCGGACGTCCGGATTGTCGAACGGCGCGGTGTCGCAATGCATCGGCATGGTGATCGCGCCGGCGGACGGAATGTTGAAGATCTGGATGTTTGGATCGCGCTGGAGCAGCGCCATGGTCTTCAGCTCGATCAGCGAGACGCTGTCCACGTCGCCGGTCACCAGCGCCGTCTGCCGGGCGTTGGGGTCGTTCAGGACCAGCAGGTCGACGGTATCGAAATACGCGCCCTCGCGGTGCCAGCCGTCGTGGCGGCTGAGGTTCCACTGTACGCCGAACTCGCCGTTTTCGATCTTGTACGGGCCGGTGCCGTCGCCCGATTGCCAGTCGATGGTGCCGTCGTCGTTGGCGGGGCAGATAGCGAAGTGGTAATCGGTCATCAGCCACGGCAGGTCCGCGACGCCGCGGGCCAAGGTGATGACGACGTTGTAGTCCCCATCCTTCTTGATGTCCGTCACATCGGTCAGCAGCGCCTTCGCGGCGGATGTGGAGCTTTCGCCACGGTGATGGTTGAGGGACGCGATCACGTCGTCGGCGGTGCATTTCTTGCCGCTGTGGAAGGTGGCGTTCTCGGTCAGCTTGAACGTCCATTCCGAGGCGTCGGCGCTGGCCTCCCAGCTATCTGCAAGGTCTGGACCGAGGGAACCGTCGCCATTGATCATGGTCAGATAGCTGCGATGGGTGTGGGCCAGATAGATCATCTGCCGGGTCACGTAGGTGCCGGGATCATGGGTATCGGCCGTGTTGCCGTCGTGCAGACCCCAGCGGAAGTGCCCGCCGCGCGAGGGTTGGGCGGCGGCTTGCGTCGTCCACAGGCCGGTGGCGGTGCTTGCGGTCAGACCGGCGGCAATCGAGTAGCTCATGAATTCCCGCCGGGAGATCCGCCCCGTGCGCGCCGCGTCCGAGAGGCGATCTAGCAGTAGTTGATTTTTCTTGGGCATGGTGGGCTCCCTGTAGCCTTATGTTCTAATTGCGACATCCTGTGCGGATTATCTTCCAGTCTTTCCTTAAACTTCTCGACCGGATTGCTCAAAAGCGACATGCGGCAACCAATCACGAACGAGTCCGAATTTCCAGACGGGGCCGGCATTTTTCACCGATAGTCTCCGATCTTACCCATCACGACGGCGCATGGCGGGGTATTTGTGCGGTTCCGCGACGGACCGCTTCGTCAGATCCGCCCAGCCCCCGGGCAGTGCGATGACGGGCGACGTACCGTCTGCCTTAAGATATCAGGCCCCAACGGCGTAGCCGTTGTTCTACGCACCGGCGACGGCTTTGGACCAATCTATGTTTTCTTTCACGGCCTCCCCGCCCTATGTTCAGAAGCGACACCATGTGTCGCAAACAAGATAGTCCGTCGCCGTTCCCGGCTCCGGACAAATAATAGTTCAGGGAACACATATGACACATCATAAACGACCGCTCGCAATGGCGCGCCCCACACGCCGGGCATTCATCGGTACCACCGCAGCCGTCGCCGGCCTCGCGTCGGTCGGTACCTTGGCAGGGCTCAAGCCAGCTCGGGCCCAGACCCGCGGCGGTACGATCCGCGTTGCCAAGGGGCACGGCAACACCAACGATTCGCTTGACCCGGCAACCTGGACCAACGGCTTCACCGTGGCGCTGGCTTTCGGAATGCACGGCTTCCTTACCAAGGTTGCGACCGACGGCAGCCTGGACCCCGATGTGGCCGAAAGCTGGGAGGCGAGCAGCGACGCGAAGTCCTGGCGGTTCAAGATCCGCCCCGGCATGACCTTCCATTCCGGCAAACCAGTAACGCTGGACGACGTGATTGCGTCGGTCAACTATCACCGCGGCGAGAATTCGACCTCGGTCGCCAAGCCGCTCGTTGCCGCAATCGTGGACATCAAGAAGGATGGCGAGGACACCGTCGTCTTCGATCTCGAAACCGGCAGCGCAGACTTCCCCTTCGTCTTCACCGACTATCATATGGCGATCTGCCCCGCCGACGACTCCGGCAGCATTGACTGGCGGTCCGGGGACGGGTGCGGCTCCTACCGGCTGACAAATTTCGACCCCGGCGTCGTCGCGGAGTTCGAGCGGTTCCAGGACGACTGGAATCAAGAGCGTGGCTGGTTCGACGCGGTCGAGATGCTGTCGATCGTGGACCTGAATGCCCGCACCACCGCGCTGGTCTCGGGCGAGGTCGACGCGATCGACAAGCTGGACCTGAAGACCGTCGCCCTTCTCGGCCGCAATGCGGGGGTCAAGATTCACTCCATCGCCGGCCCGCAGTACTACAGCTTCGCCGCCCGGGCAGACACGGCTCCGCTCGACGACGTCAACGTGCGTCTGGCGCTGAAACACGCGATCAACCGCGAGGAGCTTGTCGAGAAAATTCTGTTTGGCCACGGCACCGTGGGCAACGACCAGCCAATCGGCCCGAGCTATCGGTTCCACAATCCGGACTACGAGCAAACACCCTATGACCCCGACAAGGCGAAGTATTACCTGCAACAGGCAGGGCTCGACGGCCTGACGGTGAAGCTCTCGGCTGCCGATGCGGCTTTCCCCGGAGCGGTCGATGCGGCTGTGCTTTACCAGAACGCGGCCGGGGCTGCGGGAATCAAGATCGACGTCAACCGAGTGCCGAACGACGGATATTGGTCCGATGTTTGGCTGAAGCACCCCTTCTGCGCGGTCTACTGGGGCGGTCGCCCCACGGCTGACCAAATCTTTACCACCGCCTACGAAAGCGGAGCGGCCTGGAACGACAGCAAGTGGTCGAACGCGCGTTTCGACGAATTGCTTGTCGCGGCACGCGCCGAACTGGACGAGGCCAAGCGGCGCGAGATGTACTACGAAATGCAGCAGATCGTGTCGCAGGATGGCGGCACCGTGCTACCGATGTTCGCGAACTTCGTCTTTGCGACCAACGACAAGATTGTGCAGGGCGAGTTCGCCTCCAACTTCGACATGGACGGCGAGCGCTGGATGGAGCGCTGGTCCTTCGCCTGATGCCAAAGGCGCGCCGCTCCTGACAGCGGCGCGCCCCACCCGCGAACGCTGGCTCATCTTCCGGCCGAGGTGCGTGCAATCTCGACGAAATCGCCACGGATGGCTCCTGTCGCGCCACTCACCATTTGCAGCTGAAATACACTCAAGAAATCAGTATCTTACAATGGGATCAATTTATAGGCGTATCGCCTAAGGCGTCGGCATGCACTCGCCGATTGTCGCCTGTCCAACGGTCCCGCATTCAGAACGCTTTGCAGAACCGGTCCTGTCGTTCACTCTTGTTGCGGAAACGACAGCGGGGGCTGAAATGGACGACATTGCTGCAACAGCGCGTCTCTGGAGCCTCAGGGTCAACAAGGTCGTGGAGATCACCTGCGTGGTGCTGCTCGTGCTGCTGGTGCTCGACGTCTGGCTCGGGGTGCTCGTCCGCTATGTGATTCCGCTTCCGCTGACATTCACCGAGGAATTGGCGCGATACCTGATGATCTGGATGGCCCTTCTGGCTGTCTCCAGCGGGATCGCCTACCGCGAGCATATCGGCGTGGAGTTTGTCTTCTCACGCCTGCCGCCGCGCGCGCGCCGTGTCCTCGCCGTCGCCTTCGACCTCATCGCCTTTGTCTTCTTCTTCCTGCTGTTCTGGTTCGGGCTCAGCTTCGCCCAGAAAGGGTTCTCCCGGCTCACCATGATCTACGCCATTCCGAAAGGGTATCCGTTCGCCGGGGTGCCGCTTGCGGCGTTCCTGGCCTGCGTCCAGCTTGCGCTCGTCGGCATTCACGACATCTTCACCCGCCGCCCGCCCGAAAGCACCGGCGAGGCGCTCGCCGGGGGGGTGGAGTGATGGGGCTCTGGCTGGTTCCCCTCGCCTTCTTCGGCTTCCTCGCCTTCGGTATGCCCGTGGGCTTCGCAATTGGCGTCGCCGGGATGATCGGCATCTACGACATGGGGCCGAAGTTCATGACCATGGCGCCGGACCGTGTCTTTGCGGGGCTGGACCTGTTCCCGTTTCTCGCCATGCCTTTCTTCATCCTCGCCGGCGAGATCATGAACCGCTCCGGCATCACCCAAGGGCTCGTCAAGCTGGCGGACGCGCTGGTGGGCTGGATGCGGGGCGGCATGGCGCATTCCAACATGGTGGCCTCGGTGATGTTCGCCGGGCTCACCGGGTCGGCCACCGCCGACAGCGCAGCCTTCGGCAACACGTTGGTCCCGGCGATGCAAAAGGCCGGCTACACCCGGCCCTACGCCTGTGCGGTCACCGCAGCCGGTTCCATCATCGGGCCGACCATCCCGCCTTCGACGCTGGCGATCATCTATGGCTCCATCATGGGCGTCTCCATCGCCGGGCTCTTTGCCGCCGGCATCCTGCCGGGGCTGCTCATCTGCGCCATCTGCATGGCCGTGATCGCCCTCACCGCGCGGGCCAAGAACCTGCCCAAGGGCGAGGGGCGTCCGAGCCTCTGCGCCGTGGCGGGCGCGTTGCGCGAGGGGTTTCTGGCGGCGCTCCTGCCGGTGTTTATCCTGGGCTCGATCCTCGGCGGTTTCGCCACCCCGACGGAAGCGGCCTCCATCGCGGTGGCCTATGCGCTTTTCGTCGGGGGGGTGATCTATCGCGCGCTCACCTGGCGGGACCTTTACGAGATCGCCGTACGGACGACCCGCATCACCGGCGTGATCTTTCTCATCATTGCCTCAGCGTCGATCCTCGGCTGGTGGATGACCTTCAACCGCATTCCGCAGGCGGTGGCCGAAGGGATGCTGTCGCTCTCGGACAACCCGCAGGTCATCATCGGCCTGATTCTGCTGTTGCTGCTCATGATCGGGCTGGTGATGGACATCAACGCGACCCTCATCATCCTGGCCCCGGTGCTGGCGCCGCTGACCCTCAAGATCGGCATGGACCCGGTTCACGCGGGTATCATGATCATCCTCGCGCTGAACATCTCCCTTATGACGCCGCCGGTGGGGGCGTGCCTTTTCGTGCTGGCATCGGTGACGGGCGAGAAGGTGGAGCGGATCGCGACCGAGATCTGGCCGTTCATCCTGGCGGAGGTCTCGATCCTGATCGTCATTGCGTATTGGTCGGACCTCACCCTGTTTGTGCCCCGCTTGCTGGGCCTCTAGGCATGGGCGTGGGTGCCGAATGTGGATGTACGCACTCGGTTCGGGAAGGGGCGCTGTTGCGTCCGTTCCGGGGGCGGTCCGGGTGCAGTGAGGGGCCTGTGCCCCAATTCGCAAGTCTCCCCCCAATTGCACTTTAAAAACCAACAGGAGAGTGGACACATGACCTTTCTGAAAACCGCAGCGATCGGTTTGGCCACGGCCTGCCTGGCCACCACGGCCTTCGCCGCCGACGTCACCATCCGGCTGGCGCACCTGAACCCGGAGGACCCGTTCCAGAGCCACTCCGGCACCATGGCGGCCGTCTTCAAGTCGCTGGTGGAGAGTAACTCGAACGGCGAGATCGAGGTTCAACTGTTCCCCAACGGCCAGCTGGGCAAGGATAACGAGGTCATCGAGCAGGTGCGCGGCGGCCTGGTGGAAAGCACGATCTCCTCCGCCGGCGGGATCGCCCAGCACTACCCGCTCGTTGGCGTCTTCGACATTCCCTTCGCCTTCCCGAACATCGGCGTGGCGAGCAAGGTCATCACCAAGGACAGCGCGTTCGGTGAGAAGTTCGTGGGTGACCTTGAATCGAAAACGGGCCTGAAAGTGCTCGGCCTGCTCGATTCCGGCGGGTTCTTCGCCTTCACCAACTCCAAGCAGCCGATCACCTCCGTCGCGGACATGGAAGGCCTGCGCATCCGCACCATGACCCTGCCCACGCATGAAGCCATCGTGTCCTCGCTCGGCGGCCAACCGACGCCGCTTCCATGGGCCGAGGTCTACACCGCCTTGCAGACCGGCGTGGCAGATGGACAGATGAACCCTGTGCCGATCATCGCCTTCGCCAAGTTCGACGAGGTCCAAAAGTACCTGTCGATCACCAACCACGTCATCACGCCCTACATCTGGACCATGAATCAGGAGTTCTTTGACGGGCTGACCCCGGAACAGCAGACATTGATCAATTGGGCCTCCGACGTCGCCACCGAAGCCGGGCGCGGCATGAGCCGGGTGATCGAAGCCTCCGAAAACGGACTGCCGAAGCTTGCCGAAAAGATGGAGGTCAACGTCGTCCCGCCGGAGGAGCAGGCAAAGTTCGCCGAGGCTGCACAACCCGCCGTGCGCGCCCTGATCGAGGAGCAATACGGTGAGGAAGGCACCTCCATGCTGGACACGCTTCTCTCCTCGATAGAAGAAGAAAAAGCCGCCTATTAAGGGTGGCCACGGCTCCGGGCGCCCGCCGCCCGGAGCCATTCAACGGAAGGGGCGGGCACGACGAGGACAGGCGATGACCGACGAGATCACCCGCTCCACCGGCTCCGCGGAGGACTTCGTCCTCACGATGAATCCCATGGCGGACCGCGCGGCGCCCTGGACGCCCGGCCAGAACGAGATCCTGAACGACGGCGCCTTTGCCGCCGCCCGGTCGGCGATCACATCCTGGCCCGGATATGCGCCGACCCCCCTGCGGTCGCTGCCCGCGCGCGCCGCGGACCTCGGAATCGCGTCGCTCCATTACAAGGACGAAAGCGAGCGTTTCGGGCTCGGCAGTTTCAAGGCCCTCGGCGGCGCCTATGCGGTCGCCCGGCTGTTGCAGCGGGAGCTCGAGAAATCGCTGGGCCTGTCGCTGGCGATGCTGGAACTGGTGACGGGCGAATACGCCGACATCATTTCCAATATTACTGTCTGTTGCGCCACCGACGGCAATCATGGCCGTTCCGTCGCCTGGGGCGCGCAGACCTTCGGCGCGCGCTGTGTCATCTTCATTCACGAAACGGTCTCGGAGGGCCGCAAGGCGGCGATCGAGGCCTATGGGGCGGAGGTTCGACGCTGCAAGGGCAACTACGACGACAGTGTCCGGGAGGCGCAGGAAACCGCGACCCGCGAGGGCTGGTTCGTCGTCTCCGACACCTCCTATCCCGGCTACATGGAGGTGCCGAAGGACGTGATGCAGGGCTACGAGCTGATGGCGGCCGAAGCCTTCGAGCAGCTTCGGCAGAAGCCCACGCATGTCTTTCTGCAAACCGGCGTTGGCGGCATGGCTGCGGCCGTGGCGGCGCAGGCCAAACGCCGTTGGGGCGCGGAGCGGCCGACAATCGTGCTGGCGGACCCTGATCGCTCCGCCTGCTGGTTGGAAAGCTTCCGCGCTGGGCGGCCGACGCCGGTCGAGGGCGATCTCGACACCCTGATGGCCGGTCTCGCCTGCGGAGAGGTTTCCGCGCTGGCCTGGGAAATCCTGAAGGACCACGCGGATGCCGTCATGGCGCTCCCCGACGCCGCTGCGCTGCGGGAAATGCGCGATTTGGCGCGCCCGCGGTCTGGCGACCCGGCCATCGTGGCCGGCGAAAGCGCGGTGGCCGGCCTCGCGGGGCTCGCCGCTGCCATGGGCGACCCCGAGGCGCGGGCGCTACTCGGCCTTGGCGCGGAGAGCCATGTGCTGGTCTTCGGCACGGAGGGCGCGACGGACCCAGACCTTTACGACAGGATCATCTCGGGCCAGGCCGCGTAAGCCGCACGTTCATCGCCGCGGCGGTCCAGATGGGTCCGATCGTCCGAGACGAGCCGCGACGCAGTACTTCAATAATGCACTGTTGGTGCGGGCTGGGTGCTACCAGAACGGCCTTTGGGCGGTGGCTGTTGCCGAGGCCGGCCGGCAGGAGGGCTGCGACCTGATCGGCGGCGGTGTCGTCATGGCACCCACGGGCGAGGTTTTGGCGCGAGCGGCCGGCACGGGGGACGAAGGTATTCCGGCCCGCGTCGACCTGGACCGCTGCACCGAGATCCGGGCAAACGTGTTCGATTTCGCCGGGCACCGCCAGCCCGATGCCGATGGCCTTCCGATTAAGTAGCGGCGGCAACCGAAAGGGAGTCAGCAGAGTCCGGCACGGACCCTTATGGCTTGCCTACGGGGCGGAGAGCGTCTAGACCGGAATGTTAATTGAAGACGCGTGAAAAGGATAAAGCCATGGCTACACCGACTGGTCCGTCCCGCGGCGCCACACAGAAACCCATCAGGAAGGCCGACGCAAAATGACAGATCCGTTCGTCCTTGGCGTTGTGGGCAGTGTCGCGGCAGGCATGATGACCGGAGTCGGAGCCCTGCCGATTTTCTTCTTCAAGACCATATCGGTGCGTTTGCAGGACACGCTGCTGGGCGCGGCAGCCGGCGTGATGCTCGCGGCATCGTTCTTCTCGCTGATCATTCCGGCGCTGGAAGTGGCCGAAGGACTCTACGGTGGTGGTGCCACGCCTGCGCTTATTGCCGTGATGGGGGTGCTGATCGGAGCGGGGTTCATCGCCGCGATCAACGAGCATGTCCCGCACCAGCACTTCGTCCTCGGCAAGGAGGGTCCGGTGACGGATTCCCTCCGGCGGATCTGGCTTTTTGTGCTTGCAATCGCCATCCACAACTTTCCGGAGGGCCTTGCCGTTGGCGTCGGCTTTGGCGGCGGTGATGTGGCGCAGGGAACCACGCTCGCCATTGGCATTGGCCTGCAGAACGCACCGGAGGGCCTCGCGGTCGCCTTCGCGCTTGTTGCGGAAGGCTACCGTCGGCGCATGGCATTCTTCGTGGCCTTCCTGACCGGCCTTGTGGAGCCAATCGGCGGGCTGATCGGTGCCGCAGCGGTCACCATTGCGCAGCCCGTGCTGCCCTGGGCACTGACCTTCGCGGCCGGCGCGATGATCTATGTCATCAGCCACGAGATCATTCCCGAGACGCACCGACGCAATCATGCGAATTCCGCCACGACGGGCTTGCTGTGCGGCCTGGTGGTCATGATGTTCCTCGATGTCTGGCTGGCCTGAAACGCCCCACACACTCAACCTGGCGTGTTTTTCAGCATTTGCCTGCTTCGTAACATATCGTCTGTGCGGTGTGTCCGAAGGGGAACAGAGCCCGTCCAAAACGGCAGGGTATGCTATGCGTGCAAGGCGGGTTTTCCTCAAATATGACGGGGGTTTAAGTGGTATTCCTTGGGATCTGTCCCGTCATGAGCCGCGAGGCTATATCGTCACATTGAACGTATCATGGAATTGCGCCACTCCCTGCCGCATCTTTTTTGGCGCAGGCCAACGAACGTAGACGTAGATACGCCCCGAAAGGACGTGTCGCCGCTGTACCGGGTGACATCGGCCCCGTGCCGACGCCATCCGCTTCCGCCGTCGGTTTGACATGTACAGGAGACAAAGATCGTGACGACGTCTGATCGCATCAAGAATGCCCAACTTCGCGCGAAGGTCATGAGCGCGGAAGACGCCGCGGCGTTGATTGAGAACGGCGAAATCGTGGGCATGAGCGGGTTCACCGGCTCAGGCTACCCGAAAGCGCTTCCGAAGGCCCTGGCGTCCCGCATCGAGGATGCTGGCGAGGACCTGAAGATCGGTCTGTGGACCGGCGCCTCCACCGGGCCGGAACTGGACGGCGCACTCGCCAAGGCGAACGCCATCGTGTCCCGGATGCCCTACAACTCCGACCCCGCGGGGCGCGACCGGATCAACAAGGGCGAGATCGACTATCTCGACATGCACCTCAGCCACGTCGCCCCGATGGTGTGGGAAGGGTTCTTCGGCAAGCTGAAGACGGCGGTGATCGAGATCACCGGCATCCGCGAGGACGGCTCTCTGATCCCGGCCACCTCGGTGGGCAACAACAAAACCTGGATCGACTGCGCCGAACGCGTGATCCTCGAGGTCAACAGCTGGCACGACGAGCGGCTGGAGGGGATGCACGACATCTACTACGGCGGCGCGCTGCCCCCGAACCGGGTGCCGATTCCGCTTGTCTCTGCCGATGGCAAGATTGGGCAGACGACCTTCCGCTGCGATCCGCACAAGGTCGTCGGCGTCATCGAGACCTTCCTGCCCGACCGGAACGCGCCGTTCTCGCCGATCGATGAGACCTCGCGGACGATCGCCGGCCACCTGATGGACTTCCTTGAGCACGAGATGAAAATGGGGCGGCTGACCGACCGGCTGCTTCCGCTGCAATCGGGTGTGGGCAACGTGGCCAACGCCGTGCTCGACGGGCTGAAGGACGCGCCGTTTCACGACCTGAAAGCCTATACCGAAGTGCTTCAGGACGGGATGCTGGACCTGCTCGACTGCGGCAAGCTGACCTTCGCGTCCGCGACCGCCCTGTCGCTGAGCCCGGAAGGCGCGGAGAGGTTCCGCAATAACCTCGAGTTCTACCGTGACAAGGTTCTTCTGCGTCCGACGGAAATCTCGAACCACCCGGAAGTGATCCGGCGGCTGGGCTGCATCTCGATGAACGGCATGATCGAAGCCGACATCTACGGCAACGTGAACTCCTCGCTGGTGATGGGCTCCAAGATCATGAACGGGATCGGCGGCTCCGGCGACTTCGCCCGCAACGCGTTCATCTCGATGTTCGTCACGCCGTCCACGGCGAAGGGCGGCAAGATCTCGGCCATCGTTCCGCAGGCGAGCCACGTCGACCACATCACCCAGGACGTGCAGGTTCTGATCACCGAGCAGGGCCTTGCGGACCTGCGTGGCCTCTCTCCGAAGAAGCGGGCCGAAAAGATCATCGAAAACTGCTCGCACCCGGATTACCGGCCCATGCTCCGAGACTACTACGAGCGGGCGAAGCGGGATTCGTTCGGCCTGCAAACGCCTTCGCTGCCCAGCGAGTCGCTGTCTTGGCACCAACGGTTCATCGAAACCGGATCGATGCTCCCCTAACCGCCAGCGCGCGCGACCGTCCGAAAGCGGCATGGCCGCTTCTGGCGTCAAATCGGGCGGGCATGGCAGTCAAGAATGAGAAACGGGGCCGCACGTGCGGCCCCGCTTTCATTTCGCAGATTGGAAAACGCCGTTTAGGCGTCGGCTAGGAACGCTTCCACGTCGGCCTTGCGCGGCATGGGCGCGACGGCCCCGTAGCCTTGGGTCGAGAGTGCAGCGGCCGCGTTTGCGTACCGCGCGGCCTCAAAAGGATCGTCGCCGGCCGCGATCCGCGACAGAAACGACCCGTCATAGGTGTCCCCCGCGCCTGTCGCGTCGACCGGTTTCACCTTTCGCCCGCCGATCATGCGCCGGTCGGACGGCGTTCCGACGAGGGTCCCTTTCGCACCGAGCGTGAGCGCGACCATCTTGGCCCCCAGGCCAAGGTAAAAGTCGACGATCTTTTCCGGATCGTCGGTACCCGTAAGATGGATCGCGTCGTCGAGCCCCGGCAATGCGATATCGCAGCGTGTCATCGCCTCATGGATGACCGCCCGGGCGCGGGCCAGCGGCCAGAGCTTGAGGCGCAGGTTGGTGTCGTAGGAGACCATCCCACCGGCGCCCTTCACGATGTCGATCGCCTCGAAAACCGTGTCGGCCGCGCTGGCGGAGATCGCCTGGCTGATTCCAGACACGTGGAGGATCTTGGTCTCCTTCAGCGCTTCCACCGGCAGATCCTCCGGCCGCATGGTGCTCGCCGCGGAATTGGATCGGTAGTAGCTGAACGCGTGCCCCTCCGGCCCGTGGGTGACGAAGTAGATGCCCGTCGGGGCCCCGGAAATTTGCCGGACCGTGGACGTGTCCACGCCCTCGTCGCGCCAGAGCTGCATGAAACTGTCGCCGAATGCATCCTTCCCCAGCAACGTGACGTAGCCGACCGACGCCCCCTGGCGCGCAGCGGCGCAGGCCGCGTTGGAGGTGTCGCCCCCGTGGCCGGGCAGGTAGTTGCCGTCGGGCTGCTGGTTGAATTCCAGCATGGGTTCGCCGAGGCAGAGAATGTCAGTCGCCATGTGCAGTCTCTCTGATGCAGGGGACCGCGAACCCTGCCGGGGCGGCCGCTTCGAAGGGGGCGCATCCTGAGACCGTGGCGGGCTGAAGGCCACGCCGTCAGGATGCGGCGGGTGGGACGTTCGAGTGGTCTCACGCCCGGCGAGGGGCGCCGCCGCCCGCGATCTAAGCGAATCCGGCGGTGTTGTCGACCGCAGGGGCGTCGCATGCCGCAAGGGGTGACGGCATCACGGCAGAACTGGGCATTCCGGGCCGGTGCGGCGCGACGGCCGCTTAAACGCCGCCAGACAGGCCAAAACCGGGTGTCATGCGGCATCTGGTAGCGCTTGCAGCGGGGGAATTCCCGCGTTGCATTCGCGCTTTGTTCAGCCATTAGCGGCGCCAACCACTTTATTTCGATGACAGAAGGGCGCATTACCTTCCGTGCCAAAGGGTGCCATATCCTGCGTGATGAGACCCCGACGCCGATCCGGCGGCTTCGGGATATCCGTGGGGACCGGCCCCGCCATCCCCGGAACATGCCGCGTCCGTCCGGACGCGGCCCTAGCAGAGCGGTTCTATCATGGCGATTTCCAAAACTCTCGCTGACGAGTTGGAGAAGAGGCGCAAAGTTGCGCTGGAAGGCGGCGGTGCAAAGAAAGCGGAGGATCGACACGCCAAGGGGCGGATGACCGCTCGTGAGCGTCTCGATGCACTGTTCTCTGCGGGATCGTTCCAGGAATTTGGAATGCATGCCCAGCACAAGACGCGACATTTCGGGATGGAGAACAAATCCATTCCCACGGACGCCGTGATCGCCGGCACCGGCTTCATCGACGGCCGCCCGGTGGCCGCATTCAGCCAGGACTTCGGCGTCGCCGGCGGGTCTCTCGGCGAGATCCACGCCAAGAAGATCTGCCACGCGCTCGACAGCGCGGGGAAAGCCGGGATGCCCGTCATCGGCTTCAACGACTCCGGCGGGGCGCGCATTCAGGAAGGCGTCGGCGCGTTGTCGGCCTATGGTCAGGTGTTCTATCGGAACGTCCAGCTTTCCGGCGTGGTGCCGCAGATCTCCGTGATCGCAGGCCCCTGTGCAGGCGGTGCGGCGTACAGCCCGGCGCTGACCGACTTCCTCATCATGACCCGCGAGAACGCGCAGATGTTCATCTGCGGCCCCGAGGTCATCCGCGCCGTGACCGGGCAGGTGACGACGATGGAAGAGATCGGGTCGGCCCAGGCACACGCCTCCGTCTCCGGGAACATCCACTTCATCGCCGAGAACGACACGCACGCCGTGGAGATCGTCCACCGCCTTCTGTCGTTCCTGCCCTCCAACAACATGTCGGACCCCCCGCACCGGATCGAGGCGGAGCTGTCCGTCGAAGACGACCCCGCGCTCGATGACATCCTGCCCGAAGATCCGAAGCTGCCCTACGACTGCCGCAAGGTGATCGAACGGCTTGCCGACGACGGGGACTTCATGGAGGTCGCTGCGGATTTCGCTGCGAACATCGTGGTGGGCTTCGGCCGCATCGGTGGCGTGGTCGTGGGTTTCGTCTCCAACCAACCGACGGTGAAGGCCGGCACGCTCGACATCGATGCCTCCGACAAGGGCGCGCGGTTCGTGCGGTTCTGCAACGTCTTCAACATTCCGATCGTCACCCTGGTTGACGTTCCCGGCTTCCTGCCCGGGGTCAATGAGGAACGGCGCGGCATCATCCGCCACGGCGCGAAGATGCTCTTCGCCTATGCCTCCGCGACAGTGCCGAAGATCACGCTGATCATGCGGAAGGCCTATGGCGGCGCTTACCTCGCCATGTGCAGCCAGGATATGGGCGCGGACCGCGTTCTGGCCTGGCCGACGGCCGAGATCGCGGTGATGGGTGCGGAAGGGGCGGTTAACATCCTCTACCGCAAGGAACTCGCCAATGCGGAGGACCGGACGGCCAAGGCCAAGGAACTCGCCGACGAGTACCGCGCCGAGTTTGCCTCGCCCTACCTCTCCGCCGGGATGCTCTTTGTCTCCGATGTCATCCAGCCCCGCGAAACCAAGGGCGCCATTGCCCTGTCGCTGCGGGCGCTGCTGTCAAAACGCGAGACTCGCCCGCCGAAGAAACACGGCAACATCCCGCTGTAAGAGAAAGGTTTCGGAATGCTCGAAAATCTGGAACTGATCGGCACGGGCTTCGCGGTTGTGATGACAGTGCTGGCGGCGATCTGGGGCGCGTGCGCGCTGATCGGTGCCTTCTTCGTTCGCGCGGAGCGGGCGGCGCTTTCCGTCAAGGCGGTCGCGACCCCGGTTACGGCGGCTCCGGCCGCCGCGGCCGGGACCGATGCCTCCGGCGTTCCGCCCCACCACCTCGCGGCGATTGCCGCGGCGGTGGCCCATACGCTGGGCGCCGGATACCGGGTGACGCGCGTCTCTGCGCCGGCCCATGAGATTGGCGACTGGCCCCTGGAAGGACGGTTTGAGACCTTTACGGCCAATCGCGTCCGCACCGACTGGGGCCCAACGCGGGTGGCTCAGGCCAGCCCGCACACCAAATAATGTGAGAGGACATCAGCAATGAAACGCTTGCGGATCACCGTGGAAGGCACCGCCTACGATGTAACCGTCGAAGATCTCGACAGCGGCAGTGGCGCCTCCCCGGCGCCGGCTCCGGCACGCGCAGCCGCCCCGGCCCCTGCTGCCGCACCCAGCACGCCTGCCAGACCGGCGGCCGCGCCGCCTGCCACGGCCCCTGCCGGCGCCGCTGGCCCGGGGGACGTGCCCAGCCCGCTCGCCGGGACCGTCGTGAGCGTCGATGTCACCGTCGGCCAAGCGGTGAAGTCCGGCGACAGCCTGTTGGTGCTGGAAGCCATGAAGATGAACACCTCTGTCGGCGCGCCTCGGGATGGCACCGTTGCCTCCGTCAACATCACCCCCGGCGCGACTGTGACCGAGGGACAGGTCCTTGTAACACTTTCCTGATTGGGGGACTCCTTCCATGGAAGGTACCGTAACGGAGACCTCCAAACTGGCGCAGCTCTGGGAACTGACGGCCATATCCGATGTCACCATGCAGATGGTGGGGATGTGGGCGATCATCGCGGTGCTGTTCTACTTGGGAGTCTATAAGAAATTCGAACCGCTCCTGCTGATACCCATCGCCTTCGGGGCGTTGCTGGCCAACCTTCCGACGGAAGGGCTGGTGAACGCGCCGGTGGGGGATCATCCCGGCGGGCTTTACTACTACATCTCCAAGGGCGTGGAATATGAGATCTTCCCGCCGCTCATCTTCCTCGGCGTCGGAGCGCTGACGGACTTCGGTCCGCTCATCGCCAACCCGCGAACGCTGCTCCTCGGGGCCGCGGCGCAGTTCGGCGTCTTCGCAACGTTCCTCGGGGCGACTATCATCGGCTTCTCGCCGATGGAAGCCGGCGCCATCGGGATCATTGGCGGCGCGGACGGCCCGACCTCGATCTTCCTGGCCAACAAGCTCGCGCCGCACCTTCTCGCGCCGATCGCTGTTGCGGCCTACAGCTACATGGCCCTGGTGCCGATGCTGCAGCCGCCGATCATGCGCGCGCTGACGACCGAACACGAGCGCAAGATCCGCATGAAGTCCTTGCGGAAGGTCACGCGGCTCGAGAAGCTGATCTTCGCGGGGCTCGTCACCATCGTTGTCATCCTCCTCGTGCCCGCAGCCGCGGCGCTGATCGGGATGCTGATGCTCGGCAACTTCCTGCGGGAAAGCCTTGTCACCGAGCGCCTGACGAAGGCGGCGCAGAACGAGCTGATCAACATCGTCACGATCTTCCTCGGCACTTCGGTCGGGATCACCATGACCGGCGAGCGGTTCCTGAACGTCGACACGATGAAGATCCTCGGCCTCGGCGTGATCGCCTTCGGCATCGCGACGGCTTGCGGGGTTCTCATGGCGAAGGCGATGAACGTCTTCAGCAAGAACAAGATCAACCCGTTGATCGGTTCGGCTGGTGTCTCGGCGGTTCCGATGGCCGCGCGCGTCAGCCAGGTGGAAGGACAGCGGGCCGACCCGGCCAACTTCCTCCTGATGCACGCCATGGGCCCCAACGTGGCAGGCGTGATCGGTACGGCGGTCGTCGCCGGCTACTTCATCGCCTGGTACGCGAACTGATACCTTACGGGGACCTTTTCGATAGAAAGGGTCTCCGAACCATCAGAAAAGGAAAGGCCCGCAGTACGCGCTGCGGGCCTTTCTCCGTCCAAGGGCGTCTCCGAACCCGGATCAGCTCTTCATTTCTTCCCAGAAGCTCTTCACGCGGGAAAAGAAGTTGGTCGAGCGCGGGTTGTTCTCCGCACTCAGTTCCTCGAACTCCCGTAGCAACTCCTTCTGGCGCGCGGAGAGGTTCACCGGCGTTTCGACAATCAGCTCGATGAACATGTCGCCCATGCCCGCGCCGCGAAGAGCCGGCATTCCCTTGCCGCGCAGCCGCATCTGCTTGCCGGTCTGGGAGCCAGCGGGCACCTTGACCCGGCTACGGCCTCCGTCGATCGTCGGCACCTCGATATCGCCACCCAACGCCGCCGCTGTGATGCTGACGGGCACGTGGCAGAAAAGGCTCTGCGCGTCGCGCTTGAAAAGGTCGTGTTCTGCAACCTCCAGGAAGATGTAGAGATCGCCCGGCGGGCCGCCCCGCGTCCCGGCATCGCCCTCGCCGGCAAGCCGAATGCGGGTTCCCGTCTCGACACCTGCGGGAATGTTGACCGAGAGCGAGCGCTCCTTCTCAACCCGTCCGCTGCCCTGGCAGGTCTTGCAGGGGTTCTTGATGATCTGGCCGAGCCCGCTGCAGGTGGGACAGGTGCGCTCGACAGTGAAGAAGCCCTGCTGGGCTCGCACCTTACCCATGCCAGAGCAGGTCGGGCAAGACACGGGCTCCGCACCGCCTTCAGCGCCGGTCCCGGAACAGACGGTACACGCCACGGAGGTCGGCACGTTGATCGTCTTCTGAATGCCGGTATAGGCCTCTTCGAGGGTCACACGGAGGTTGAAGCGCAGGTCGGAGCCGCGCGCGGCCCGTTGGCGCGGGCCACCCCCGCGTGCGCCACCCATGAAATCGCCGAAGAGGTCGTCGAAAACGTCCGAGAAGGCCGATGCAAAGTCGCCCGACTGGTGGAACCCGCCGCGGCCACCGCCGCCACCCATGCCGCCTTCGAACGCCGCGTGGCCGAACCGGTCATAGGCGGCTTTCTTGTCGGCGTCCTTCAGGACGTCGTAGGCTTCGTTGACTTCCTTGAACTGGGCTTCGGCGTCCGGCTTGTGCGAGTTGCTGTCGGGGTGAAGCTCGCGGGCCTTCTTTCGGTAAGCCTTCTTGATCTCGGCCTCCGAGGCTCCACGCGCGATGCCCAGAACCTCGTAATAGTCACGTTTTGCCATCGGTTATCCTTTTGGCTCCAACGCACGGACCGGCCCGGTTTCCCGGACCGGCCCGCCTGGAGCGTGTCGCCAGGTCAGCGCTTGTCGTCGCCAAGGTCCTCGAAGTCGGCGTCCACGATATCCTCGTCGACACCATGCGGCACGTCCTCGGAGTCCGGCGCGGCCTCGCCAGCCTTCTCTTGTTCGGCCTTGTAGATGGCCTCGCCCAGTTTCATGGCCGCCTCGGTCAGGTTCTGGATGCCGGACTTGATCTTCGCGGAATCCGTCCCTTCGAGCGCTTCTTCGAGCGGACCCATGGCCAGTTCGATCGCCTCGACGGTCGACGGGTCCACCTTGTCCTTGTGCTCTTCGAGCGACTTCTTGGTCGAGTGGAGCAGGCTCTCGCCCTGGTTCTTGGTCTCCACCAGTTCCTTGCGCTCCTTGTCCGCCTCGGCGTTCGCCTCGGCGTCCTTGACCATCTGATCGATCTCGTCGTCGCTCAGACCGCCGGAAGCCTGGATGGTGATGTTCTGCTCCTTGCCGGTGCCCTTGTCCTTGGCACTGACCGAAACGATGCCGTTGGCGTCGATGTCGAAGGTCACCTCGATCTGCGGCATGCCGCGCGGCGCCGGCGGAATGTCCTCGAGGTTGAACTGGCCGAGCAGTTTGTTGTCGGCCGCCATCTCCCGCTCGCCCTGGAAGACCCGGATCGTCACCGCGTTCTGGTTGTCTTCCGCGGTGGAGAAGATCTGGCTCTTTTTCGTCGGGATCGTCGTGTTGCGGTCGATCAGGCGGGTGAACACGCCACCCAGCGTCTCGATGCCGAGAGACAGCGGCGTCACGTCCAGCAGAACGACGTCTTTCACGTCACCCTGCAGAACACCGGCCTGAATGGCGGCGCCGGCGGCAACCACCTCGTCAGGGTTCACGCCCTTGTGGGGTTCCTTGCCGAAGAACTTCGTAACCTCTTCCACGACCTTGGGCGTGCGCGTCATGCCGCCCACGAGAACGACCTCGTCGATGTCGGACGTGGAAATGCCGGCATCCTTCAGCGCGGCTTGGCAAGGCTTGATCGACTTCTTGATCAGATCGCCGACGAGGCTTTCCAGCTTCGCTCGGGTCAGCTTCATCACCATGTGCAGCGGCGTGCCGCCATTGGGGTCCATGGAGATGAACGGCTGGTTGATCTCGGTCTGTTGCGAGCTGGACAGTTCGATCTTAGCCTTCTCGGCGGCTTCCTTGAGCCGTTGCAGGGCCATTTTGTCCTTCGTCAGGTCGACGCCGTGCTCTTTCTTGAACTCGTCGGCCAGGTACTGGACGATCCGCATGTCGAAGTCTTCACCGCCGAGGAACGTGTCCCCGTTGGTCGACTTCACCTCGAAGAGGCCCTCGTCGATTTCCAGAATGGTCACGTCGAAGGTGCCGCCGCCAAGGTCGTAGACGGCGATCGTCTTGGTCTCTTCCTTGTCGAGGCCATAGGCGAGCGCGGCTGCGGTCGGCTCGTTGATGATCCGCAGGACATCGAGACCGGCAATCTTGCCGGCGTCCTTCGTGGCCTGACGCTGAGCGTCGTTGAAGTAGGCGGGAACGGTGATGACGGCCTGCTTGACCTCTTCGCCGAGGTACGACTCGGCTGTTTCCTTCATCTTTTGCAGGATGAAGGCGGAAATTTGCGACGGGCTGTATTTCTCGCCACGGGCCTCGACCCACGCGTCGCCGTTGCCGCCTTCGACGATGTTGAAGGGAACGATCTTGCGGTCTTTCGCCACCGCGGGGTCGTCCTCCCTGCGGCCGATCAGGCGCTTCACGGCGAAGATGGTGTTTTCGGGGTTGGTGACGGCCTGCCGCTTGGCGGGCTGGCCGACGAGACGTTCGTTCTCGGTGAAGGCGACGACAGACGGCGTCGTGCGTGCGCCTTCGGCGTTCTCGATTACGCGGGGCTGCGACCCGTCCATGATGGCGACGCAGCTGTTCGTCGTACCGAGGTCGATACCGATGACTTTGGCCATATGCTTACTACCTCTCTTGGCGATGTTGCGGGCCCGGGCCCTGTCAGGCTCCCGCAGCCCTATCCCAGATTTTGGCCGGATCGGTGCCCGGCCGTGCATCCCGGCGTATATAGGAGCGGAGATTTCACCCTGCAAGCCGCCATGCGCCGCAGATATGAGGGCAAAACAATGAAGAAAGTGCCAGCAGAGCCGCTTCCCCGAGCGACCCTGGAGATCCGCGGGGTCTCACTTTATCAGGGCTTTCTGGACCGCGAGACGCAGGAGCAAATGGTTGAGGATCTGCGCGCGGTCGTGGCCGCGGCGCCGCTCTTTCAGCCCGAAACGCGGCGAGGGCAAAAGATGTCCGTGCGGATGACGTCGGCGGGCAAAGTTGGCTGGGTCAGCGACAGGCGCGGCTACCGCTACGAACCGTCGCATCCGCAGGGCATGGGCTGGCCGCCGATCCCAGCCAGCGTGCTGAGCGTCTGGAACGCGGTGGCCGGCTCCGATCGGGGCCCCGACTGCTGCCTCGTCAACTACTACGGGGAAGGTGCTCGGATGGGGCTGCACCAGGACAGGGACGAAGCGGACTTCGAGCAGCCGGTAGTCTCGATCTCGCTCGGTGACGACGCATTGTTTCGGATCGGCAACCTCACGCGCGGCGGCAAGACGGAGTCCATCTGGCTCACCTCCGGCGACGTCCTGGTCATGGGCGGCGCGGCGCGGCTGGTCTATCACGGGATCGACCGGCTTCGGCCAGGATCGTCGGCGCTTCTTCCGAATGGTGGCCGGATCAACCTCACTATGCGCGTTGCGCGTTAGGCAGGACCGGCCGAGGATGCGCTCCCGCCTCGGCAATCAATCGGCAGCTTCTCGAAGCCTTTCCGCCATCGCGTCGATCACATGCTCCTCGCGTTCGTCCCGGGCGTACGGCCGAAGCTGGGAGAGTAGCTTTGCCATATGTGCCAGCGTCAGCGGATCCTGTGCGACATAGAAATGGGACTTCCCGAATGTCGCCTCCATCAGAACGTCGAAAGTCAGGTGCTTGCGGTCCATGGGGCCGAGCAACCGGTCGTCCAGCCCGCCCTCGTAGGTCAACGACACGTGCAACGCCGCATACATCCGATTAAGGCAGTCAATTGCCGTGAAGGGGTCGTTCACGCCGGGAGAAAGGGCGCGCACGGCGATCTCGACCAGTTGATCGGTCAGGAATAGCGGGTTTTGTTCTTCCGTCCGTCCATCCCCGATCCCGAAACAGGCGCGCAGCGAGTTTAGAGTCTTGGGGTCGGGCGGCCTGTTGTTGTCATCCGGATAGATCTCCATGACCGGTGTTCCCGCGGGAACGAAATCGCCTGGCTGCGACAGCAAGAGAAAGCGCCAGCCGTTCCGACGGCTCAGCAGGTCCAGCCGTTCGAGATCCACTGTCGCAATGTAACCGGACCAGTCCAGCGTGGGCTGCCCGATGGGCGGGCGGCGCGGCTGTTCCTTCGGCCGGTCGAACGGCTCTGCGTCGACCTCCGCCCTGACGGCCGCTTCCAGCCGGCGGCTAAGGCCTGCCGTGATGTTCCCCACGTTGATCGTCTCCGGCACGTGGTGGATGAAGTAGATCATCACGAGGATGGAAATGAGGGTCAGGATCAAGGCGACCAAAAGCGCCAGATGCGGCACGAAGACTTCCGCCACCGGACCCTTCACCGTGCGCAGCACCTGCAGGCAATAGGCGAAGGTCGCGATCAGCACGCCGAGCGACCATTGGTTGCCGCGATCGCGCATGAAGTTCGACACGAGGCGCGGCCCGAAGTTGCCGGAGGCAAAGGAGACCGCGACCATGGTGAGCGAGAACATCACCCCGGTGACGCCAATGATTGAACTGGCCATGAGCGACAGCAGCGCACGGGCGCCGGCGGCCTGGGTGTCCCGCAACGCCCTCGGCAGGACATCCACGCCGAATTCCGGATAGACCCGATCCAACCAAACCATCGTGAAGGCCAGCCCGTGGGCGAGCACCACCAGAACCAGCGGCAGAAACCAGTAACTCTCCCGCGTGGTTCGCAGCAGTGTGACGATCCAGACCCGAGACATCGGCTCAAGCGGCTCCGGAGAGAGAATAGGGGGTCATGTCGTCACCTTTCCTTTGAGCCGTGCTGCCACTCAAGCCCAATCGCCGGGCCGGAGCAACTGGGCAGGAACTCAGAATATTATCCATGCAGCAGCATAACCACGGCGCCGACGGTGATTGCGCCGGCAAGGGTCGTGACACCCATGGCGGAAGCCGCGATACGTTCCGCCCCGTGCCGTGCGGCGAAGATCGTATAGATAGAGAGCATGGGCACGCAGGCAAATATTAGTCCGCCGACGGCGAGTTCGGACGGAACGCCGGGAAGGATCATGAGAACGGCGTAAACGACTGCCGGATGAACCACGAGTTTCCCGAACGCCACGAGGAACACAGGCCCGCCGATCTCCGTCATGCGCGCGCCAGCCACGGTTCCGCCCACGACAAAGAGCGCGAGCACCGGAGCGGCCGCGATCATGAGCGTGCGGGTGGTCTCCAGCGGCGCCGGCAGCGGGAGCCCGCTCGCGGCGCAGATCAGGCCAGCAACCAGCCCGAGAAGTGCAGGGTTCACCGCCATTCGCCGCAGCGTGTCACGGATCGCCTCCGCGGTGGAAAGTCGACGGGTCCGCGCGACCACGTCGGCGATGGTTACAGCGACGGGGATGCCGAAGATGTTCTCCGTTACCACGACATGTACGATGAGAGTATCCACCAGATCCGGGATCAGGATCAGCGCAATGGGCAGGCCCAGGAACATGCTGTTGGACGCCCCGGCGCCCAGTCCAAGCACCCAGGCCGCGCCGGGCCCCATGCCGAACAGCCGCCGCAAGACGAGCGCCGCTGCGAGCATCACCAGGAAGGAGGCCAAGGCGTAGCCCGCAATGAACTGCGGGTTGAACTGGCTGGTGCCGCCGACCCGGGAAACGGCCGACGCTACGACCACCGGAATGCAGATATACAGCGCGAAACGACTGATGTGGGGCAGGCCGGCAGGATCGATCAGCCCGCTGCGAATGGCAACGTATCCGAGCAGGATCAGCAAATAGATGGGAATGAGAGAAACGAGCGGCGCGAACAAGCGGCGACCCCTTGCGGACGGACGATGCGCCCATTTGGTACGACGGGCCGGCAGGCGCAAGGCGGTACGGCGCGCGCGTCACCGTTTCGCCGGCCAACCTAAGGAGGCTTTTTTGCGGGTATGGGTCCCAGGCCAAGCCAAGGCAGACCACACACAGATCGCAAACAGCATGAAACCGCCCCAGCCCGATGCGCCGCGCGGATCGGCCACCTCATGTGGGGCACGCGCCTAAGGCTGACCTGTGCGAACTTTCTCGCAGGGAAAACTTGCCGATCCCGTGATGCGGGACGATAAGGGCGTGACAGGACATCACACAGAATTGGGCCGTCCCGAGGAGAGCAAGTATGGATTATGACCGCCTGACCAAAGTGATCCGGCGCCTGGCGCTGGAGGCCGGGGACAGGATCATGGAGATCTACAATGCCGACGACTTCGACGTGCGGGCGAAATCGGACAACAGCCCGGTGACGGAGGCCGACGAGGCCGCGGACGCACTGATCTCCGCCGGGCTGGCGGAGGCTTTCCCGGACGTGTTGGTCGTCACCGAGGAGCAGGCGGCCTCTCACTCGGAGCGTGCGGCGAGCTTTCTGATCGTCGACCCGCTTGACGGCACCAAGGAATTCGTCAAGCGCCGCGGAGACTTCACCGTCAACATCGCCTACGTAGAAAATGGCGTGCCGGTGCGCGGCGTGGTCTATGCGCCGGCGAAGGGGCGGTTGTTCTATACCGGGGCTGACGGGCGATCCGTCGAGGAAACGGGCGACTTTGCCAAGGATGCGCCCGGCCCCGTCACTCCCATCGGCGTCACCCAGCCGGACAACGCCGCGCTGATGGTCGTCGCGTCGAAGTCGCACCGCGACCAGGCGACGGACGAGTACATCGCCAAGTATGCGGTCAAGGACATGACCTCGGCCGGCTCATCGCTCAAGTTCTGCCTCATCGCGGCGGGCGAGGCGGATCTCTATCCCCGGCTCGGCCGGACGATGGAATGGGACACCGCCGCCGCCGACGCGGTTCTGCGGGGCGCGGGCGGGCGGATGGTGCGTTTTGACGACCATTCGGACTTCACCTACGGCAAGCCGGGCTATGAAAACCCGTTCTTCATCGCCTTTGCACCGGGCGTGGAGTTGAAGCCCGCCGCATGAGCGTTCTGATCGTCATTCCCGCCCGCTACGCGTCTCACAGGTATCCCGGCAAGCCCCTCGTGCCGCTCAAGGGCGCAAATGGCCACTCCCGGACGCTGATACAGCGGAGCTGGGAGGCGGCGATGGCCGTCGAGAACGTCGACCGGGTGGTGGTGGCCACCGACGACAGTCGAATCCGCACCGAAGCGGAGAGTTTCGGTGCGGAGGTCGTCATGACCTCTGCGGCCTGTGCGAACGGCACGGAACGCTGCGCAGAGGCTCACGCTCGGATCGGTGGCGGATACGAGATCGTTGTCAACCTGCAGGGGGACGCGCCGCTCACGCCCACATGGTTTGTGAGCGATCTGGTCGAGGGGCTGCACACCGATCAGGACGCCGAGATCGCAACGCCGGTTCTGCGGTGCGACGGCCGGGCTCTCGCGACGCTGAAGGACGACCGCGCCGACGGACGGGTGGGCGGCACGACCGCGGTTTTCGACAGGTTCAAGCGGGCGCTCTACTTTTCCAAAGAAGTCGTGCCCTACACCGCGACGGTCTACGCGCCGGAAGCGGAGACGCCAGTGTTTCATCATGTCGGGGTCTATGCCTACCGGGCCACCTCGCTTGCGAAATACCCATCATGGCCGCACGGGCCACTGGAACGGCTGGAGGGGTTGGAGCAGCTCAGGTTCCTCGAAAACGGCCGCTACGTTCTCTGCGTTGAGGTGGAGGCGCGAGGCCGACTCTTCTGGGAACTAAACAATCCGCAGGACGTTAATCGCATCGAATCAATGATGGCAGAGATGGGCATCGAGTGATCCATATCGTGTGCAATTGTCTCAATGTGGGCTGACTTTTGCCAAATCGCACCATTATCGAGGAAGGTACGCTGCACCGCAGTGGTAAATGTTAAGGTCCGGGAGTGCAGACTCACTCGGATCGATTTATCTTTTGTATGGTGTCTGGGGTGTGGGGTATATCGGGCGCAAGGAAGTTGCGCTGCTAGGTGAAACGAAAGGGAATAGTTTATGCAACGCAAGGTCACTAAGGCGGTGTTTCCGGTAGCAGGCCTGGGAACGCGGTTTCTGCCGGCGACGAAGTCCGTCCCGAAGGAGATCATGACCCTGGTCGACCGCCCGCTCATTCAGTACGCGATCGACGAGGCGCGGGCAGCCGGCATTGAAGAATTCATTTTTGTTACGTCGCGCGGCAAGAGCGCGCTGGAAGATTACTTTGACAGCTCCCCCGAGCTGGAAGCGTCGCTCCGCAAGAAGGGGAAAACCGATCTCCTGGAGGTGCTTGAGCACACCAACATGGAAAGCGGCGCCATCGCCTACATCCGTCAGCACAAGGCGCTCGGTCTCGGCCACGCAGTGTGGTGTGCCCGCCGGCTGATCGCTGATGAGCCCTTTGCCGTCATCCTTCCCGATGACGTCATTGCCGGCGAGAAGCCCTGTCTTCAACAGATGGTGGAGGCCTATCAGGACACGGGCGGATGCATGGTTGCGGCGATGGAAGTGCCGGCTCAGAAAGCCTCGGCCTACGGTATCCTTGATGTGGAGTCTGAAGACGGTGCCAAGGTGAAAATCCGCGGCATGGTTGAAAAGCCGAGCGCCGAGGAAGCCCCGTCGAACCTCGCCGTGATTGGACGCTATATCCTGACGCCCGACGTGATGGAGAACCTGAACCGGATGAAGACCGGTGCCGGAGGGGAAATCCAGCTCACGGACGCCATCGGCGACGAAATCGAGGCTGGTCGCGGTGTCTACGGCTATCGTTTCCGTGGCGAGCGGTTCGACTGCGGCTCCAAGGCGGGCTTCCTTCAGGCGACGGTTTCGTTCGGCCTCGCGCGGCCCGACCTGCGCGATGAACTTAGTGAGTTTCTCGACGAGCTTTCGGCTCTCAAGAATGCCGCCCAGTGAGGCTGCGGACTCACTGACGGACCGGAACCATACATGACCAAGATCCTTGTGACGGGGGGTGCGGGCTTTATCGGCTCGCACGCCTGTAAGGTGCTTGCACGAGAAGGCTATGAGCCCGTCGTGTTCGACAACATCTCCACTGGCTGGGAAGAAGCGGTAAAGTTCGGCCCGCTCGAGCGGGGTGACTTGCTCGACAAGGCGCGCGTCGAGGAAGTCTTCGCCAAGCATCGGCCGGAAGCGGTCATGCATTTCGCCGCTTTGAGCCAAGTCGGCGAATCCATGCAGCAACCAGGGTGGTACTGGCGGTCCAACGTCCTCGGGGCCGTGAACCTGTGTGAGGCGGCGGTGGAAGCGGGATGTCGTAAGTTCATCTTCTCCTCGACCTGCGCGACTTATGGCGACCAGGACGGGGTTGTTCTGGACGAGACCTCGCTCCAGATGCCGATCAACGCCTACGGCGCCTCCAAACGCGCCATAGAGGACATCCTGGCCAACTTCGACACGGCCTTCGGACTGAAGAACGTCATCTTCCGCTACTTCAACGTTGCCGGCGGGGACGAGGATGCAGAGGTCGGGGAGTTCCACCGGCCCGAAACCCATCTGATCCCGCTCGTCCTCGACGCCGTCGACGGCAAACGCGACAAGCTGACGGTCTACGGCACGGACTACGACACGCCGGACGGCACCTGCATCCGCGATTACGTGCATGTGATGGACCTCGTCGAAGCCCATGTGCTCGGGCTCAAGTGGCTGGAAAGCGGCAAGGACAGCCGCGCTTTCAATCTCGGAACGGGCTCTGGGTTCTCAGTGCGTGAAGTGATGGATGCCGCGGGCCAAATCACCAACCGACCGGTGCCCTATGAGGATGGTGCCCGTCGGGCCGGAGATGCCGTTCGCCTGGTCTCCGGCAGCAGCAGGGCCGTGGATGAGCTTGGCTGGCAGCCCCGGCGGTCGACCATGCCACAGATGATCCAGGACGCCTGGCGCTGGCATCAGACGGGCAACTACGAGAAGTAAGGGCGATAAAGGGGGGCGGGCAGGTCAGGCCTGCCTCGCCCCCGCTTGCCGTGGTGGGCGGCGCTGGGTCACCGTTATTGGTAAGAGTGGTCGTGTCAGACCGTCGCTGCCCCTCCGTGACACCTGCCGTTAACGGATCATGGCCGTGCTGCGCGCTTCTCGGCGGTCTGCTTCGCACAATAATCGAAGGCAATTTTGGAACAGACCAGATCGCGCTTTGGAACGTCGCTGTTTACCGACGTTCCCGCACAGCTTACGATGTTCGCAAATAACAAGACGAGCAGACAGGCAAACCGTGCTCCCATCCCGATCGGTTCCCTACCGTCAAGGCGCTCGCAAAGGGTGCCATAGCCCCGTTGCACAAAGGTTCGCGGCGTCCCCGATGGGGTGGGCGGCCCGGTGAGCGCGACCTCGACATATCGGCTCATGCTCAAGCGTCATGGATACCAGTTGCGTGCCTGGCGCCGGGGGCGAGATCTGACACCGGTGACGAACCGTACGCAGGCAATCCGCCCGCAGGACGTACTCGCCTTCACCACGCTTCGGAATGAACGGGTCCGGCTGCCCTATTTTCTCGACTACTACCGAGCGCAGGGCATCGGCCATTTCCTGATGGTCGACAACGCGTCTGACGACGGTTCACGGGACTACCTCGCCGAGCAGCCCGACGTCTCACTCTGGACCACACCAGCGAGCTACCGGGGCGCACGGTTCGGCGTGGACTGGTTGAATCGACTGCAACACAGGTACGGGCACGGCCACTGGACGCTCGTGGTCGACGCCGACGAATTCTTCGTTTATCCGTACTGCGATACCCGCCCGATTCAGGCGTTGACAGGATGGCTTGAAACCTGCGGCATGCGCAGTTTCTCCGCGATGCTGATCGACATGTATCCCAGGGGGCCGGTGGACGCGGAACCCTACAGCGAGGGGCAGAACCCCTTTGAGATTGCCAGTTGGTTCGACAACGGCAACTACTTCATCTCCCGCAATCCGGAGTTCCACAACCTCTGGATTCAGGGCGGCCCGCGAGCCAGGGTCTTCTTCCCGGACAAACCCGGCGCCGCGCCGTCGCTCAACAAGATCCCGCTCGTGAAATGGCGACGCGACTACGTTTACTTGCAATCCACCCACATGCTTTTGCCGCGCGCCCTGAACGTGACCTACGACGACCAGGGCGGGGAAATGACATCCGGGGCGCTGCTGCACGCGAAGTTTCTCAGCACGCTGGCACGAAAGGCGGCGGGAGACGTTCAGCGCAAAGCGTATTCCGGGCAGGGGCGCGAAAACCGTGCGAATGACACTCAGCTTCGCAATCGCCCGGTGCTGTGGACCCGTTGGTCGGAAAAGTACATCAACTGGCGGCAACTGGAGATTCTGGGCCTGATGTCCAAGGGGAACTGGGCATGACCGTAGGGTTCGTCATGCTGGTGGACGCGGCGCTGGAGCGAGCCGCGCAGGTGGCGCGCCACTGGGCGGAAAGCGGGTGCCCCGTGGTCATCCACGTGGACGCCGAGGTGACGAAGCGCAGCTACGACGCGTTCCGCAGGGACTTGGCGGACCTTGAGACCTTGGAGTTCGTCGAAACGCGCCGCCGGTGCGAATGGGGAAGCTGGGACAGCGTCGCCGCGACGATGGATGGGGCGGAGATGATGCTCGACGCCTTCCCGGATGTCCGCCACGTGTATCTGGCGACCGGTGCCTGCCTGCCTCTGCGCCCGGTCGCGGAATTGCAGACGCATCTCGCCGGCCGCCCGCACACCGACTTTATCGAGTCGGCTACTGTCGAGAGTGTCGACTGGTCCAAGGGCGGCTTTGATCGGGAACGCTTCACCTTCCGCTCTCCTCTCTCCTCCAGGAAACAAGGCTCCCTATTCGACCGGGTCGTCCGCCTGCAGCGCCGCTCGGGCCGCACCCGGCAGGTGCCGGAGGGCCTTGTGCCCCATCGGGGCTCGCCGTGGTGGTGTCTGACGCGCTCCACTTTGTCGGCCTTATTGCAGGACCCGCGGCGCAGGGAGTACGAAGACTTCTTCCGCTCTGTGCAGGCCCCCGACCAGAGCTATTTTCAGACGCTCGTCCGGAAATATGCTTGGCGGGTGGAAAGCCGATCGCTCACGTTGTCCAAGCTCGACTATCAGGGCAGGTCACAGACTTTCTATGACGATCATTTGCAACTGCTTCGCCGGTCGGATTGCTTTGTGGCCCGGAAGATCTGGCCGCTGGCGGAGCGGCTCTATTCGAACCTTCTGTCGAACGATCCCGGAGTTACGCAGAACGCCGAGCCCGATCCGGGCAAGATCGACCGGCTGTTCAACCAGGCGATCGAACGCCGGACGCGCGGACGCCCCGGCCTCTACATGCAAAGCCGCTTTCCGCTTCAGAAACGGGAAAACGGCGAATCCTCCGGCTCCTATTCCGTATTCGAAGGGTTTGACGATCTGTTCGACGACTTCGAGGCGTGGTTAAGCAAGACAACCGGGAATCGGGTGCACGGCCATCTCTACGGGCCGGGGTGCGCTGAATTTGCCGGCGGTGAAGCGATCTTCAATGGCGGCCTCAGCGACAGCGCGGCGATCCGGGATTACAATCCGTGTGCGTTTCTTAGGAATCTCGTCTGGAACACGCGGGGCGAGCGCCAATGCTTCATGTTCGGCCCTTCCGACAACCAAGACATAACCGACTTCATCGCCGGCGACCGGAATGCCCAGATCTCCGTCATCACGGGAACCTGGGCGATCCGGCTGTTTCGCCAGAAGGAGGCCCCGGAAGCCGTCCGAAAGGAGGCCGCCCGTTTGCAGCGGATCGAGCAGGAGCACGTGCGGATTCTGGGAGCGGACTGGGCCAAGGCACGCATTCGCATCTGGCCCCTCGCCGAGTTCATCGAGGCCCCGATGGACAACCTGCAATGCATCCTTGACGAGATCGGCCCAAGGGGCGCCCGACGACTGACCGAAGCGCCACGGTTGACCGACCTGACGGGGTTCGGGCGATTCCTGCAAGAACTGAAAAACGAGGGCATGGCCATTCACCTCGCCGGGGAATTTTCCGTGGGGCGCGATCCGACGCCAATAGTCCCTGACAGCCCTCGGCGCCTGGTGGTTAAATAGTCCACGGCACGCTTCGACGACGTCGTTTCTTCGCCGGGATGCGGGCGGGATCGAACTGGCTTGCCGACAGTCCTCGCCAAGAACCCGATCATCCGCGACACGGGTGGCTCCACCTCCGCGCGCAGATCAGACAAGTCCCTGTGTCCCGTCAGGCAGACTTAAAAGCCGCCCTACGCACTGGCTCGCGACATCTCCGACGAAGGTAGCGAAACGACTGTGAGGGGCCGCAGAATCGCGGTCTTGCGGCTCGAAGAGCGATGGAACGCCGGGTTATCAACCGTTCACTGCACCGCTCAGGCCGCTTGGGATTGCCCGGCCGTCAGGACCGTATGGAGCGTGGTCGGGTCGTCGTTGGCGCGGAGTTTCCCGCAGACGGCCGCGTCGCGCATCGTCCGCGAGATCAGCGCCAGCGCCTTGAGGTGGTCCACGCCCGAATTTTCGGGCGCGAACAGGGCAAAGACGAGGTCCACGGGCTGGCGGTCGACCGAGTCGAAATCGATCGGGCGCTCCAGGCGAAAGAAAACCCCCCGGACCTCGCTGGCATCCTTCAGCCGGGCATGCGGAAGTGCGATGCCATCGCCCACGCCTGTCGGCCCGAGGCTTTCGCGTTCGAGTAGCGCCTCCAGCGCAGCCTCGCTATCGAGGCCATAAGCCGACTCGGCCGCTTCTCCCAACCGCTGGAACAGCCGTTTCTTGCTGCTCGCGTCGGCGATCACTTTCACGGCCTCGGGTTTCAGGATGTTTGCAAGGTCCATTGTCCCTCCGCTCGCACCAGCTTGCGATCAGGATGAATCAGCCGAGATCCGACGGATCGATCCATCCGATGTTGCCGTCCTCGCGGCGGTAGACCACGTTGACGCTCGATTTGCCCTCAGGGCGGAATACGAGAACCGGCGCTCCGGCTAGTTCCATGTGCATCACGGCCTCGCCGACGGAAAGGCTGGGAATGTCGGTTTCCATCTCTGCAATTATGATCGGTTGCAGCGTTTCCGGTTCTTGCTCGTCCGCGTCGTGCTCCGACGCCGCGAGGATATACGAGGCCGCTCCGAAGACTTCAACCGGCTCCTTGCGATCCTTGAAGTGATCTTTCAGCCGGCGTTTGTAACGGCGGAGTTGCTTTTGCAGTTTCTCGCAGCAGTCATCGAAGGCGGTGTAGATCTCCGACGCCCGGCCACTCGCCTTGGCATTGAGTCCCGTAGAGAGGTGAACAACCGTCTCGCACTGATACTCGTGGCCGCGCTTTGAAAAGATCACCTGAGCGTCCGTCGGACGCTCCGCATACTTGGCTACGGCGTCGGCGAGCTCGGTCTTGACATGGTTGGTGAGGGATTCTCCGACGTCGATCTGGTGACCACTGATCTGGTAGCGCATTTCGCCTCCCTGGGTTGGAGTTAAGGGTTCGCTCAGCTAGCTGAGTGCGTACCCGAAAGAAAAGTGGAAAACGCGCGTGCTCCGTGGCTTTCCTCGGCGCCGACCGTCCCGGAGGCGTCGAGACTTGGAAAGCGCGAATGTCAGGGCGGAATGATGGGGCATTTTTCTTATTTGGCGACGGTTCGACCCCCGATGTCAACGGCCGCGTCGCGATCAAGCGCAACGATGCGGCCCCTCGATTGCACCCCAGGAGGGCACAAAATGTCCTTGATCCGTATCAAAGAGGCCCTTTCCATGGCCTCTCGTTGCCGCGTGGTAACGCGACGCAGCCTTCCGTTCAGCTAATTCGGAAGTTCTGACCCAGGTAGACGCGGCGCACGTTCTCGTCGCGCACGACATCCTCCGCCGACCCGCTCATCAGGACCTTTCCGTCGTGCAGGATGTAGGCGCGGTCGACAATTTCCAACGTCTCTCTCACGTTGTGATCGGTCACCAGCACCCCGATGCCCCGGTTTTTCAGATCCATCACGAGCTGCCGAATGTCGCCGACCGAGATCGGGTCCACGCCGGCGAACGGCTCATCGAGCAGCAGGTAGCGGGGTTCGGCGGCGAGGCAGCGGGCAATCTCCACCCGGCGCCTTTCGCCCCCGGAGAGTGACAGGGCAGAGGCGCGGCGCAGGTGTTCGATGCCGAACTCGGACAGCAGATCCTCCAGTCGCTCCCGCCGTTTGTGCCGGTCCCGCACGGCGATCTCGAGAATCGCCATGATGTTGTCCTCGACCGACATTCCCCGGAAGATCGAGACCTCCTGAGGCAGATAGCCGATGCCGTATCGTGCACGCCGATACATGGGCAGCGTCGTCACATCCCGACCGTCTATCTGAACGAGCCCGGATTCCGGGGTCACCAGTCCCGCGATGGAGTAAAAGCACGTGGTCTTTCCCGAACCGTTCGGCCCGAGCAACGCCACGACCTCACCGCGGCGCAGTTCCATCGTGACGTCGTGGATCACTGGGCGGCGGCGATAGCTCTTGCGCAACTGCACGACCTGTAAGCCGGATGTTCCCGGTGTCAGTGAAAGACCTCGCTCGCGCGCTCTCATTGCGCCGCTCCCTGCTGCTCCTGCGGCTGGAACACCACGCGCACGCGTCCCTCCATCACGCCGGTGCCGGTTTGCAGGTTTACCGTCAGTTTCTCGCCGGCCATGGCGTTGTCGCCCTGGGTCAGAAGCACGTCGCCCGTCATCACGACCTCGCCCGACTCGATGGTATAGACAGCCTCCTGCCCTTCGGCGGCCTCGGAGCCATTCACCAGCGTCACGCCACCCGTGGCATGAAGCCGTTTGATCTCCGTCGTGCCTGTCCCGGCGTCCCCGTATTCGACGTCGACCACCTCGCCGGTCAGACGCATCTCGCCCTGGCCCACGACCACGTTCCCGGTGAACTTGGCCCGCCCGTCGGTCTGGTTCACGTCGAGCTGGTCGGCGGTGATCTCCACCGGCAGCGAGCTGTCGTGGTCGGAATTGCCGAAGCCGATGGAAGCGCCCTGCGCGAACAGGGGGCCGGCAAGCAGGAGGAACGCCGTAGCAAACGGCAGGGACCGAAGAAACAATGCAGCACCTTACTGATTTTGCGGCAGGTATATCAGTTTGACCCCGTCCTTGAAAACCAGAGTCACGTCGTCTCGTTCCTGGCCCATCTGGGTCACGACCATGCGTCCGGCATCGATCCGCCCAAGCGGCCCTTCGGCCGTCACGGGGCCGGGCGTTTCCACGTCGGTCCGATTCAGCGCGGCGTTCAGTTCCTCCGCGTCGATGGTATATCCCGTGGAGGTATTGACCCGCACGTTGCCCTGGAGATGGGCGAGGGACTTAAGGGAATAGACGGTCCCCTCGTCGGCGCTGAGTTGGATCGAGCTGTCATCGCCCGTTTCCAGTTGACCGCGGATTCCCACCGCATCCACTACGTGGCCCGCAGTGTCGCGCGGGGTGGCGGTGCGCGCTGAAATATTCATGGCGCGCCCCTCCTTCGTCAGGCCCGCGAACTCCGGCGCTTCCACGCGCTGCTCGCTTGCCATCTCCTCAAGGTCCTTCTGTGAAAAAGGGAGCTTAGCGTCGGGGCCGGATCGGGCGACGAGAAAAAGGGTCGACAGCAGCGCGAGCGCCGCAAGCGGCAGAATGACCTTGAGCCAGGCGACGACTCGAGAATGGAGGTTGTCGCGCGCGGCCATGACGAGATCAGTGGGCAAAAATGTCGATCTCCGGCCAGCCGGCGAGGTCGAGTTTGGCGCGGGTCGGCAGGAAATCGAAACAGGCACGCGCCAGGTCCGTCCGGCCCTCGCGTTCCAGGCGACCATCGAGTGCAGCCATCAGGCGGTGCAGATAGAGCACGTCAGAGGCCGCGTATTCCTTCTGGGACGGCGTCAGTTCCGCCGCGCCCCAATCGCTGGACTGTTGCTGTTTGGACAGGTCGATCCCCAGCAGCTCCTGACACAGGTTCTTGAGCCCGTGCCGGTCCGTGTAGGTCCGCACCAGCTTGGAGGCGATCTTGGTGCAGTAGACCGGCGTCGCGAGAGCGCCGAAGGCATTGTAAAGTGCAGCGATATCGAAGCGGCCGAAGTGGAACAGCTTCAGAACGTCCGGATCGGACAGCATCCTTGAGAGATTCGGCGCCTCGGTCTGCCCACGCGCCACCTGTACGAGGTGGGCGTTTCCGTCTCCGCCGGACAGCTGAACGAGGCAGAGCCGGTCCCGGTGCGGGTCCAGGCCCATGGTCTCGCAGTCGATGGCGACCTGCGGTCCAAGGTCGAACCCGTCGGGAAGGTCATTCTGGTGGAGATGGATCGCCATTGGCCGGGCCTCGTGTCTTGGATACGCGCCCAGATACGAGCCCGGCGGCGCGATTTCAATGGCGACCGCCCGGGTCGGACGGAAGGTCGCCGGGTCAGTTCGCGGCGAACGCCAGGTCGGGCATGCTGTCGGACAGCACGAGAAACTGGCCGATCGCGTCACAGCCCGGAATGGAGAGCGTCAGGCTCTGGGTGTCAAAGGGGCTCCCGGCGTCGCGCAGAAGCGTTTCGGCCGACACGGCCTTGCCGCAGTTGGCTGCCGTGATCTCGGCCTCGATGGAGATTCGGATCGCGCCACGTTCGCGGGCCCCTGCGGACGGGTAGGAATAGATCTCGCTCACCCAGCCGCCGGGAATCGTGTCCCTGCCCAGGCGGGTCAGGAACCCGGCCCGCTGGCGCACAGCGCGTTCGGGCGAATACGGGGCCGTCGCATGGACATGTCCGGCGTCGCCGTAGCCCGCGCCAAACTCGAACGCATGAAGCTCCAGCCCGGCCTTTCCCTGCCATTGCAGCGCGACCCGCTCATAGGATTCCGCCTTCGGAACCTCCAGCGCGGTCTGCACCTTGGTGCCGTCGGCCAGCGTGATTTCGAACGTCGCATCATTCGCAAGCGCGGGGATCAGCTCGGTGAGGATCCCATCCGATCCCGTCACATCAGTAAAGTGCAGCCCTTCATGCCGGATGGTGACCACCTCGCCACCGTGACACGGCGCGCTAAGCCGCAGCCGCACGGTCGCGGCCGGGCCGGGTTCAGCCTTGAGTGTCGTATTGCACCGCAGGCCGAAGGGGCTGAAGGCATCGGTCTCGGCCACGGCCTCCGATCCTGCGCCGGTGTCCGCCGCGGGTGTCCGGTCGCCGAACATCTCAGGTGCGGGCAGCTCCAGGGTCACGATTGCCGGTTCGGCCGGCATCGTAGGAACCGCCTCGGCATAGGCGACTGGGACAGTCTCCGCCGAGGCCGCCTGGATTGGCTGCAGGGCCTGCGCTCCGGCGTCAGCAGAAGACATCATGAACCGCGAAGCCAGCGCTTCGGGGTCGATTGTCACGTAGCCGGTGGCAAGTGCCGCAAAGAACACCGTGCCGGCCATGGTCGTGCGCCGATTCATCTTCATGTCTGCCTCCACGCTCCAGCGTCTGTTAACAACCTAGGTAGGAAGTTGGGCACAGACGTGGCGAAGACCTGTCCTGTATCAGTCACTTCGATCGACCCGCAAATCAATGGGTCGCCTGGTACCGTTAAGAACATCCCAAGATGGTGCGCCGGCAGCGATATCTTGTGGATGTGTCAGAAGCGCCCGTGGCAGTGTTTGAACTTCTTGCCGGAGCCGCACGGGCAGGGATCGTTCCGGCCCGGATTGCCCCAGGTGGTTGGATCGGTCTCGTCGAATCCCTCCACCGCTTCGGTGGACTCGGAAGGCTGCACCTCGGCAGGGGCGGGGGGCACGGTAGCGCCGGGCGCGGCGTCGGCCTGCGCCTTGATTGCCTGGTCCGCCGCCTTCTGCTGGGCCATCATCTGCTGCATCATGGCCTGCTGTTCGTCCTGGCTCAGCGGGCGAACCTGAGACAGCTTCTTGCTCACGTCGGTCCGCAAGCTGTCAAGCATACCCTCGAAGAGCTGGAATGCCTCGTTCTTGTACTCGTTGAGCGGGTCCCGCTGCGCATAGCCTCGGAAGCCGACAACGGACCGCAGGTGCTCCAACGTCAGCAGGTGCTCGCGCCACTTGCCGTCGATGGTCTGAAGCAGGATCTGCTTTTCGATCATGCGCATGTTCTCGGCACCGAAATCCGCCGCCTTCTGCGCCATGAACTCGTCCGAAGCCTTGTAAAGGCGTTCGCGGACGTCGTCATCGTCCACGCCCTCTTCCTCCGCCCAGGCCATCACCTGCACATCGATCCCGAGATTCTCGATTGCGGCCGCATAGAGCTTTTCCGTCTCCCACTGGTCGGCGTAGCTCTTCTTGGGCATGTACTGATCGACAAGATCGTCGATCACCTGGTGGCGCATGTCCTGAACAATCTCGGACAGATCCTTGGATTCCATGATCTCCCGCCGCTGGCCGAAGATCACCTTCCGCTGATCGTTCATCACGTCGTCGAACTTCAGAAGCTGCTTCCGGATGTCGAAGTTGCGCCCTTCGACCTTCGCCTGCGCCCGCTCGAGAGACTTGTTCACCCACGGGTGGATGATCGCTTCGCCTTCCTTCATGCCCAGCTTGCCGAGCATGGCGTCGAGCCGCTCGGAGCCGAAGATGCGCATCAGATCATCCTCGAGGCTCAGGAAGAAGCAGGACCGGCCAGGGTCGCCCTGACGGCCGGAACGGCCACGAAGCTGGTTGTCGATCCGGCGGCTCTCGTGACGTTCGGTCGCCAGAACGAACAGCCCGCCGGCGGCCTTTACGGCCTCCTCCTCGTCCTTGTGAAGGGCTTCGATCTCGGCGCGGATCTCCTCCGGGTCGCGGTGCCCGTTGGCGGCGATGGCCTCCATCACCTTGAACTCGACGTTGCCGCCCAGTTTGATGTCCGTCCCGCGACCGGCCATGTTGGTGGCGATGGTGATCGCGCCCAGCTTGCCGGCGTCCGCCACGATCTGCGCTTCCTGCTCGTGCTGGCGGGCGTTCAGGACGTTGTGAGGGAGTCCCTCCTTCTGAAGCATCTGGTTCAGAATTTCCGATTTCTCGATGGAGGTCGTGCCCACCAGCACCGGCTGCCCCTTCTCGTGGGCTTCCTTGATCGCCTCGATGACGGCGGCGAATTTCTCGCGCCCGGTGCGATAGACCTGGTCGTGATCGTCCTCCCGCACCACCGGCAGGTTGGTCGGCACCTCGACAACGCCGAGGCCGTAGATCTCCTGGAATTCCTCGGCCTCTGTCGCCGCCGTGCCGGTCATCCCGGCAAGCTTGTCGTAAAGGCGGAAGTAGTTCTGGAAGGTCACGCTGGCGAGCGTCACGTTCTCGGGCTGGATCTCGCAGTCTTCCTTGGCCTCGATCGCCTGGTGCAGGCCGTCGCTCAGCCGGCGCCCGTGCATCATACGCCCGGTGAACTCGTCGATCAGGACGATCTCGCCATTGCGGACGATATAGTCCTTGTCCTTCTGGAACAGCTTGTGCGCCTTCAGCCCCTGGTTGACGTGGTGCACGATGGTCGTGCTCTCCGGGTCATAGAGGTTCTGCCCTTCCGGAAGGATGTCATAGCGGCGCAACCACTCCTCAAGGAACTCGTTGCCCTCGTCGGTGTAGGTGACGTTCTTCGTCTTCTCGTCGAGCTTGTAGTGCTCGTCCTGAAGCTCGGGGATAATCCGGTCGATGGTACGATAGAGCTCGGAGCGGTCCTGGCTGGGGCCGGAGATGATGAGTGGCGTGCGCGCCTCGTCGACCAGAATCGAATCGACCTCGTCCACGATGGCGAAGTTATGGTAGCGCTGGTTGATGTCCTTGAGCTCGGACCTCATGTTGTCGCGCAGGTAGTCGAAGCCCAGTTCGTTGTTCGTGGCGTAGGTCACGTCGGCCTTGTAGGCCACGCGCTTCTCGTCTTCGGGCTGCTGCGGGTAGACGACGCCAGTGGTCATCCCGAGCTGGGCATAGACCTTGCCCATCCACTCCGCGTCACGCCGGGCGAGGTAGTCGTTGACGGTGACGATGTGCACGCCCTTGCCGCTCAGCGCATTCAGATACGCCGGGAAGGTGGCAACAAGCGTCTTGCCCTCACCGGTCTTCATTTCCGCGATATTGCCCTGGTGGAGGAATACACCGCCCATGAGCTGCACGTCGAACGCCCGCAGGCCGAGCGCGCGCTTCGCCGCCTCCCGGCAGTTGGCGAACGCTTCCGGAAGCATCTTGTCCAGATCCTCGCCGCCCCGCGCGCGTTCCTGAAACTCCCGGGTCTTGCCGATCAGTTCCTCGTCGCTGAGTTTCTCGAACTCCGGCTCAAGGGCATTGATCTGGTCGATGACGGGTCGGGTCGCCTTGATCTTTCGGTCGTTCGGCGTGCCGAAGACCTTTTTCGCGATCGTTCCAATACCCAGCATATGTGCTCCGCCTTGACGCATTCGTGTGAGAGGATGCCTTGTAGGCCCCTCCGCGCATCGTTACCAAGCATCCAACGAAGAGCCCGTCCGCCTCCCGGACAACGCGGGATGTAAGGGCGCGCCGTTACAGTGTCAACGCCGCGGAGGAGCGCGGCTGAACAGGAGCCAATCACGATGCGTATGACAAACAAATCCTGGGCCGCCGGGCTGATCCTTGCCGCCGTCGCCGCCGTGCCGGTGCTGGCGCAGGACGCCGCGCCGGAAACGCAGGAGGTGACGGCTGATACCGTCGTGGCAACCGTCGGCGGCCAGGAGATCACGTTGGGCCACATGATCGTGGCGCGCAATGCCCTGCCGGCGCAATATCAGCAGCTTGAACCGAGCGTGCTGTTCGAAGGCGTTCTGGACCAGCTCGTGCAGCAGACAGCCCTCGCGCAGTCGCTGGGCGGCGAGGTCACGCGGGCCACGCAGCTTCAGATCGACAACCAGACCTCCGGCCTTCTGGCGGGTGAGGCCCTGGGCAAGAAGGTGCAGGCCGCGGTGACGGAGGAAGCGCTGCAGGAGGCCTACGACGCCCGTTTTGCCAATGCCGAGCCCAAGACGGAATACAACGCCGCGCATATCCTCGTCGAAACCGAAGAAGAGGCCCAGGCGATCAAGGAAGAGATCGCCGGCGGTGCCGATTTCGCGGAAGTCGCCAAGGAGAAATCCACGGGCCCGTCCGGACCCAACGGGGGCGACCTCGGCTGGTTCAGCGAAGGCATGATGGTGCCGGAATTCGAAGAAGTCGCGATGACGCTCGAACCCGGCGACGTGTCCGACCCGGTGCAGACGCAGTTCGGCTGGCACATCATCAAGCTGAACGAGACGCGCCTTGCCGAAGCGCCGCCGCTGGAAGAGGTTCGCGGAGAACTTGCCACGGAGATTCAGAACAAGGTCGTCGACGAAGCTGTCCGCGAAGTTCTGGCCGAAGTGGACGTCGAGAAGCCTGAGATCGATTTCGATCCGGCGGCCATCAACAATCTCGACCTCGTGGCCGACTGATACCAACGACCGGAGGGTGCCATGGCCGGAAAGCTTGCCATCTCGCCGCTCGCGCCGGAGCGGTTTCCCCAGTTGCCGGTCATCGCCGGTGTTGAGTTCGCCACCGCAGAGGCGGGCGTCCGCTACGCCGATCGAACTGACGTGATGCTGGCCCGGCTCGCGCCGGGCAGCACGGTTGCCGGTGTCTTTACCCGGTCCGCCACTCGCTCTGCGCCGGTTCTGGACTGTCAGGCGAAGATCGCGGAAGGGGCGGACCCGGAGGCCGGCGCGGCGATCCTCGTCAACTCCGGCAATTCCAACGCCTTCACCGGTAAGGCAGGCGACGGCTCGGTCAGTGAGATCTGCGATGCGGTGTCCGCCGCGGCGGGGGTGCCCGTGTCGCGTGTGTTCACCGCTTCGACCGGCGTGATCGGTGAGCGGCTTCCGCACGACCGCATCATAGCGAAGGTCGAAGCGCTCGTTTCCAGTCTGGACGCTGATGCCGTGGAGTCCGCAGCACAGGCTATTCGCACGACGGACACGTTCCCCAAGGGCGCCGGTGCCGTCCTGGAGACCCCCTCCGGCACGGTCCGCATTGCCGGGATAGCCAAGGGCTCCGGCATGATCGCGCCGGACATGGCGACGATGCTGGTATACATCTTCACCGACGCTGCCGTGCCGCAGCCTTTGCTCCAAAAGCTTCTCGCGGGCCACACGGGCGTGACATTCAACGCCATCACGGTGGATGGCGATACCTCTACGTCCGATTCGCTGATGCTGGCCGCAACCGGTCAGGGCGGTGTCACGGTCGAGGATGCCGACAGCCTCGAGGGCCGCGCCTTTTCCGACGCGTTGCATGGCGTCATGCTGGATCTCGCGCAGCAGGTCGTCCGAGACGGCGAGGGGGCTTCTAAGTTTCTCGAAATCCGGGTGACCGGCGCGGCAGACGACACCCAAGCCAAGACGATCGCCATGTCCATCGCCAACTCGCCGCTCGTCAAGACGGCCGTCGCCGGCGAGGACCCGAATTGGGGCCGAGTCGTGATGGCCGTTGGTAAATCCGGTGCGGAGGCTGATCGCGACCGGCTGACCATCCGGTTCGGCGATATTCTCGTCGCCGAGAACGGATGGGTCGCCGAGAGCTACACCGAAGCGGCTGGTGCGGCCTACATGAAGCAGCCGGAACTCGTGCTGAGCGTCGATCTGGGCCTGGGGCACGGCGCCTTCACCGCCTGGACCTGCGATCTGACGCACGGGTACATTTCCATCAACGCGGACTATCGTTCGTGAAGTCCGTCCTGGTGTCGGCCGTCGCCCTGATCGATAGGGATGGCCGCGTCCTCCTCTCGCAACGACCCGACGGCAAGTCGATGGCCGGACTCTGGGAGTTTCCCGGCGGAAAGGTGGAGCCAGGTGAGACGCCGGAAACCGCGCTGATCCGGGAGCTTCAGGAGGAACTGGGAATCGACACCTGGGCCTCCTGCCTCGCGCCGCTGACCTTCGCCAGCCACGTCTACGAGGACTTTCACCTCCTCATGCCGCTCTTCGCGTGCCGCAAGTGGCAGGGGACTCCCGAATCGCGGGAGGGGCAGGCGCTCAGGTGGGTGAGGCCGGAGAGGCTGCGCGACTTTCCGATGCCGCCCGCCGACGTTCCACTCGTCGCCCATCTACGGGACTGGCTGTAGATTACGCTGCGACACGTTTGCTATATGCCTAATATTTCATCGGTTTTCACCCATCTGTGACAAATTTAACAGTGAAAAATCGATTTAAAGAAAATACTGTTGAGCAGAGGGAACCAATCAAAGCGGAGGAGGATTCACTCGATGCTCAGGACAATCACCGTAAGCAAACATATCTCAGTCCAGGGGATTTTCGTCCAGGACCTGACCGACGGCCGCATTCTGGTGCGCGTCGGTGAACGGCTGTTCAAAGGTAATCCCGTGAACGAGAAAGAGGCTGCCTGACGGGTCAAACCCGCCAGATACCGTAAACGCGCGAACAATGGAAAAGGGCGGCCCGAGTAAAGGCCGCCCTTTTCCATGTGCGAACTGTCCGAAGAGGTCAGGCGAGCGTGCGCTCGACCTCCTCGCGCTCGAAGATTTCGATCACGTCGCCTTGGCGGATGTCGTCGTAGTTCTCGAACGCCATACCGCATTCCTGACCGGACTGGACCTCGCTGACCTCGTCCTTGAAGCGCTTCAGCGTCTTCAGCGTGCCTTCGTGGATCACCACGTCGTCCCGCAGCAGGCGCACCCCGGCCGAGCGGCGTGCAATGCCCTCGGTGACGAGGCAGCCCGCCACCTTGCCGACGCCGGAGACCTTGAAGACCTCCTTGATCTCGGCATAGCCGATGAAGTTCTCCCGAACCTCTGCAGACAGCAGACCCGATGCAGCCGCTTTCACGTCGTCCACCAAGTCGTAGATCACCGAATAGTAGCGGATTTCCACGCCTTTCTGGTTTGCGGCGGCACGGGCAGGCGCGTTCGCACGGACGTTGAAGCCGATGACTGGCGCACCGCTCGCTTCGGCGAGGCCGATATCGGATTCGGTGATGGCGCCGACCGCGGAGTGCAATACGCGCACCCGCACCTCGTCGTTGCCCACCTTCTCCAGCGCCTGCACGATTGCCTCGGCAGAGCCCTGCACGTCGGCTTTCACCAGCACCGGCAGTTCCTTGACGTTTTCGTCTTCCTTGGCCTTCGCCAAAAGCTGTTCCAGAGACGTCGCGGCGCCAGCGGCGGCGCGTTTCTCTTTGGCCGCCTGCTCGCGGTATTCCGCGATTTCACGGGCCTGCGCTTCGGTTTCGACCACGTTAAGAACGTCGCCCGCCTCCGGCGTGCCGTTCAGGCCGAGCACCTCTACAGGAACTGACGGACCGGCTTCGGTGACGCGTTCGCCCTGGTCGTTGACCAGCGCTCGGACCTTGCCCCACTGCTCGCCGACGACGAAGATATCGCCCTGACGCAGCGTGCCGTTCTGAACAAGCACAGTCGCGACCGGGCCGCGGCCCACATCGAGCTGCGCCTCGATCACGGCGCCTGCGGCGGCGCGGTCGGGGTTAGCCTTCAGCTCCAGGATTTCCGCTTGCAGCGCAATCGCGTCGAGCAGTTCGTCCAGGCCCTGGCCGCTGATGGCCGAAACCTCCACGTCCTGAACTTCACCGGACATCTGCTCCACGATCACTTCGTGCTGGAGCAGGTCGGTCCGCACCTTGTCCGGAACGGCGTTGGGTTTGTCGACCTTGTTGATCGCCACGATCATCGGCACGCCGGCGGCCTTGGCATGGTTGATCGCCTCGACCGTCTGCGGCATCACCGCGTCATCCGCGGCGACGACCAGAACGACGATATCCGTCACCTGAGCGCCGCGGGCCCGCATGGACGTAAAGGCCGCGTGGCCGGGCGTATCGAGGAACGTCAGCAACTGTCCGCCATCGGTTTTCACCTGATAGGCGCCGATGTGTTGCGTAATCCCGCCCGCTTCGCCGGAGACGACCTTGGCGTGGCGAATGGCGTCCAACAGCGAGGTCTTGCCGTGGTCGACGTGGCCCATGACGGTGACGACCGGCGGACGGGACTGAAGGTCCTCATCCTTGTCCTCGACCGTGTCGATGACCTGCTCCACGTCGGCGTCCGACACACGGACGACCTTGTGGCCGAATTCCTCGACGATCAGCTCCGCCGTGTCCGCGTCGATGGACTGGTTTTGCGTAACCATCATGCCGTTCTGCATGAGCGCCTTGACGACGTCGGCCACACGTTCGGCCATCCTGTTGGCCAGTTCGCTGACCACGATCGTCTCAGGCACCTGAACGTCGCGCACGACCTTCTCGCGGTTCTCGCCGCCGCCCATGGCCTTTTGCCGGGCACGCTCCTGCTTGCGCTTCATCGCGGCAAGCGACCGCTGCCGGCCTCCACCCTCGCCAGAGAGAGCCTGGTTGAGGGTCAGCTTGCCGGAACGGCGGTTGTCGTCGCGGCCCTTGCCACGCGTGTCGCGCTGGCGGTCGTCGCGGTCGCCCTTGCGGGACGGCGCATCCGGCTTGGTGAAGGTTTTCTGCGGGGCGGGCGACTCTTCGGCCGCTGCCGCCGCGGTCGGCTTGGAGGCCTCGGCCTTCTGCGCTGCCTTTTCCTCCCGCTCGCGCTTGGCGGATTCCTCGGCCTCGCGCTTCTGGCGCTCGTCTTCCTCGGCCTTCGCCTTGAGCGCTTCCTCGCGTTCGCGATCCTCGCGTTCCTTGGCTTCAACCTCGGCGCGGCGGCGTTCGCGTTCTTCTTCGCGACGCTTTTCTTCCTCTTCCCGTTCCTTGGCCTCATCGGCCTCGCGGGCTTTGGCGGCCTGAAGCGCCTTCAGGCGGCGGTCCATTTCGGCATCGGAAATCCCGGCCGGACGGCGCGACGGATCGGCCGAAGCGGCACCGCCGCCGCCGGACTTCGCGGACCCGGGCTTCGGCACCACGACCCGCTTGCGCTTCGTCTCGACCACGACGTTCTTCGTCCGCCCGTGGCTGAAACTCTGCTTCACGGAGCCAGAGCGTGTGCCGCCCTTCAGGCCCAAGGTCTTTTTGGTGTCATTGTCGCTCATGCGATTCCATCGTCCTTTCCGGGACCGGTTGCCCCGATATCGCCACGCAGGCCGGATAGCCGTGTGGTTTCCTCCACGACACGAGTCGTGAGTCCGCCGGCACACAGCGCCGCGTGTATTACATGGTCTCGACCGAAGGACAAACCGATTTCATCGGCCGTCAGACAATCGAAAGTAACACCTTCCCCCTCGGGCAGGCGTAATTTGCTCTTTCCCCGGGGCGAACCGTCGGATGCCTGAAGCAACACAACCGCCTCGCCCGCCTGAATCATCGCGCGGACCTTTTCGTAGCCCGCAATCGCCAGCCCCGCCTTCCGGGCCAGTGACAGCAGATCCGTCACCCGCCGGGCCAACCCCGCTTCGACAGCCGCCGCCAGTCCCTCCGGCACGCTGACCTGCCGCTTTGCCCCGCGGCTGAAGAGGCGCTTCCGGATGGCGAGGTCGAGCGCATCCCGATCCGCCGTGACCCATATTCCGCGCCCGGGCAGCTTTCCCGCCAGGTCCGGCACGACCTCGTCTGCCGGACCAACCACGAAGCGGATCATCCCGGCCTTCGGCCCGACGGCGCCGGTCGCGATGCATCGCCGCTCGGCTCCGTCCCGCGTCTCGATCGTTCCGCCGCGCCCCAAGGCCCGCGTCCCACCCACGCCCGCGATCAGGCGCCGGCCTCCTCTGCTTCGTCGGCCACGTCTTCGGTCTGCTCGGCTTCCAGCTCCGCGGGATCGACCCAGCCCAGTTGAATGCGGGCCGTCATCACCATGTCCTGCGCCTCGGCAAGCGAAACGTCGAACTTCTCGAGCACACCGTCGTCCTTGACGCGCTCGCCGTCCACCGTGGTCCAGCCACCGGCCAACTCCCAGTCGGCACAGGTTGCGAAATCCTCCAGCGTCTTCACGCCGTCTTCGGCAAGCGCCTCGATCATTTGGGGTGTCAGGCCCTCGAAATCAACCAGACTCTGCTCGACACCCATTTCGCGGGCCCGTTCCAGCGCCTTTCGGTTGGCCTCGTCGATGTGGTCTCGGGCGCGGGCCTGAAGTTCGTTGGCCGTGTCCTCGTCCACCCCGTCGATCACCAGAAGCTCGTCGAGCTCCACGTAGGCGACTTCTTCCAGGTTGGTGAAGCCCTCCGACACCAGAAGTTGGGCAAAGAACTCGTCGAGGTCCAGCGTATCCATGAAGAGCTGCGTGCGCTCCTCGAATTCCTTCTGGCGGCGCTGGCTCTCCTCCTCCTCGGTCATGATGTCGATGTCGAGGCCCGTGAGCTGGCTGGCCAGCCGCACGTTCTGACCGCGACGGCCGATGGCGAGCGAAAGTTGCTCGTCGGGCACCACGACTTCGATCCGCTCGGCCTCTTCGTCGAGAACGACCTTGGAGACTTCCGCCGGTTGCAGCGCGTTCACCAGGAAGGTCGGCACGTCCTCATTCCAAGGAATGATGTCGATCTTCTCGCCCTGAAGTTCGTTCACCACGGCTTGCACGCGGGAGCCGCGCATACCGACACAGGCGCCCACCGGGTCGATGGAGCCGTCATAGGACACCACGGCGATCTTGGCCCGGCTGCCCGGATCGCGAGCGACGGCCTTGATTTCGATGATGCCGTCGTAGATCTCCGGCACTTCCATCTTGAACAGCTCGGCCATGAACTCTGGCGCTGTGCGGCTGAGGAAGATCTGGGGCCCGCGGGCCTCGCGACGCACGTCCTTGATGTAGCAGCGGATGCGGTCGCCGTTGCGGTAGCTCTCGCGGCCGATCTTCTCGTTGCGGCGCAGGATGCCCTCGCCACGGCCGATATCGACGATAACGTTGCCGTATTCCTCGCGCTTGACGACACCGTTGATGATGGTCCCGGCGCGGTCCTTGAACTCCTCGAACTGGCGGTCGCGTTCGGCTTCGCGCACCTTCTGCAGGATCACCTGCTTGGCCGATTGCGCGGCGATCCGGCCCATATCGACCGGGGGAACCGTCTCGTGGAACTCGTCCCCGACGGCAGGCCCGCCGGCAAATTCCTCTACGCGCGCACCGCTGCGCAACCAGTATTCCTCTCGGCCAGGCTTGGGATTGGAGAAATACTGCCGCGCCTGATCGACCGTGAACTCCGCCTGGTAGTTCTCCAGATCCTCGTCTGCGACGACCGTGCGCACGCGGGTGAACGTCGCCCGACCGGTCTTGCGGTTGATCGACACGCGAATGTCCATCTCGGCGCCGTAGCGGGACTTGGCTGCGCGGGCGAGGCTTTCCTCCATCGCCTCGATCACAAGGCCAGGGTCGATCATCTTCTCGCGCGCCACCGCCTCGGCGGTCTGGAGCAGTTCGAGCTGGTTGGCGGATGTGATAGCCATCTCTTGTTCTTCCCCTTTACGAGTTCTTGTCGGCGCCGTCCTCGGACGCCATGAATGTCTGCACTTCGTCGAACTGGGCCTCGTCGATCTCGCCCGCATGCTTGCGTTGGTTCAGCACCTCGCGGATCAGTTCGTCGGTCAGCACCAGCTTTGCGTCGCTCAACCAGTCGAACTGAAGGCCGATCACCACCGGCCCGCCCTCCTGGTCGATCTCGATCAAAACCTCTCCAGCCTCGACGCCCTGAAGCGTACCGCGGAAGCGGCGGCGGCCGTCGATCAGCTCAGCCGTCTCCAGCTTGGCCTCGTACCCCGCCCAGGTCTCGAAATCCTTTAGCCGGGTCAGCGGCCGGTCGATCCCGGGGCTGGAGACCTCCAGCGTGTAGTTGTCCTCGATCGGGTCCTCCACGTCGAGCACGGCGGAGGCGGCGGTGGAGATCTCGGCGCAGTCATCGACCTCGATGCCCCCGTCGGGCTTCTCGGCCATGATCTGAAGCGTCTTCGTCTTGCCGGACATCAGGCGGATCCGCACCAACTCGTATCCCATCCCCTCGATGACAGGGGTCAGGATCTCGGCCAGGCGCTGGTCCATATTGGTCTTGGCGATCAGGTCGGTCATGGGTCTTTCAGGCACAAAAAAACGGGCGCGCGGCCCGTCGATCTTTCCCGGTGGAGCTTTCGAGTTGCCTCGACAGCGCCGCTGTTGGGTGGGCATATACGGTGCCCACCCCGGCATTGCAAGGGAAATGCCGCCTACTCGTCGGCCTTCCACCCTTTGTTGTGATGGGTGCCGTCGCAATAGGGCTTGTTGCCAGACATTCCGCAGCGGCAGAGAACATATTTTGCTGCCGTTGCGCCCTCGGCATCGAGCGGCACGGGGGGTGCCACGCCTTCGACCCAGTAGGGACCATCCTCCTCCACCGTGATCTGGGCGCGGTCGGGCAGGCGGTGTTCCGGGATCTCCGTCCGCGCCATCCGGAGCGCGCCGGAAGGGCAGGCGCGCACGGCGGCCTCGATCTGCTCAAGCGTGCCATTGTCCGGCTGGACCCAAGGCCGTTGCTCAGAATCGAACACCTCCGGCGCGGTGCGGCCGCATTCGTATACATGGCCGCAGATGCGCGGATTGAAGAAGACGGTCACCTCTCTGCCATCGTAGGACAGGACGCGATCCTTGCCTTCCGGCGTGCCGCTCCTGCTTTCGAACCCTTTCTTTGCATGGGTTCCGTCGCAATAGGGCTTGTTGGAACTGCCGCCGCAGCGGCAAAGGGCCATCGACGGCTTCACCTCAAGCTCGGTGCCGTCGGTCCGGCACATTCGCGTGATTCCCTTGGCGACGAGGGGGCCGTTCTCGCGCTCTTCGATATGCGGGCTGTCGTCACTCATCGCGGGCTCCTTCGGCTGCGTCCGTCAGCAAGGTAGCCCGCGCCGCGGGCCTGTCTAGAACCCCAGCCGTCCCGCAGAGCGCAGCACATCTCCGGTGGTCCGCATCAGCTCCCGGGTAATGCCGGGCTCGGTCAGCGCGTGGCCGGCCATGCTCACCATCCGAAGGTCGCCCTGCGCCCACCGCTCGGTCAGTCTGTAGGCTGCGGCCGGGGGGCATATCATGTCGTACCGCCCCTGAACGACTGTGCCGGGGATGTGCGAGATACGCGGCATGTCGTCTAGGATGCGGCCATCCCGCTCCAGCCAGCCGAGGTGGCGGAAGTAGTGATTCTCCAACCTGGCGAAGGCGCGCGCGTAATCCGGTGGGCTCTCACTGCCGTGGCCGCTGTGAGCCATGGAGGCCAGAGCGTTCTCCCAGGCGGCCCACGCGCGGGCGAAACGGACCTGCACGGCCCGCTCGGAATCGAAGAGACGCCGGCCGAAGGCTTCGATCACGTCGTCACGCTCGTTCTCCGGCAAAAGCCCGACGAAGCGGCGCCACTGCTCGGGGAAGAATCGTCCCGCGCCGCCGCCGTAGAACCAGTCAAGCTCCGCGCGGGTCATCAGGAAGACTCCGCGAAGGATCAGATAGGCCGCGCGGTCCGGATGGGTCTGGGCATAGATGAGGGCCAACGTGGCGCCCCAACTGCCACCGAAGACGACCCAGCGGTCGATCCCCAGGGTGGTGCGGATGCGCTCGATGTCGGCCACCAGGTGCCAGGTGGTGTTGGCTTCCACGCTCGCATGTGGGCGCGACCGGCCGCACCCGCGTTGGTCAAACAGTACGATCCGGTATTCCTTGGGGTCGAAGAACCGGCGCATCGCGGGGCTGCATCCGCCGCCTGGCCCCCCATGAAGAACGACGACGGGAAGGCCCTCTGGATTGCCGCATTGTTCGACATAGATCGTATGACCGTCACCGACCTCCATCATCCGCTGGTCAAAGGGGGCCAGCGGCGGGTAAAGGAAATCCTGTGCGCTTTTGTGATCTGCGAGACGGTCCATGAAAGAAGCTATATAGCGGAGCGGAACGCGGCGCCACGCCCTATGAACGAGCCGCGACGAAGGAGTTGCCGATGTCACCGAACGAGACCACCATCGACCCCAGCGAGATCGCCAAGTTCGAGGCGATGGCCGCGGAATGGTGGGACCCGACCGGCAATTTCAAGCCGCTGCACATGCTGAACCCGACCCGGTTGGATTACATCACTCGCCAGATCGCCGCGCAGTTCGACCGGGACCTCGCCGCGGAGGCGCCGTTCGCCGGGCTGCGGCTGCTTGACATCGGCTGCGGGGGCGGACTGCTGAGTGAGCCTATGGCGCGGCTGGGGGCCGAGGTCGTCGGCGCGGACGCCGCGCCGCGCAACATTCCCGTCGCCCAGATCCACGCGGACCAGTCGGGGCTGGACATCGACTATCGCCATGTCACCGCCGAAGCGCTGGCCGCAGACGGGGAACAGTTCGACGTCGTCCTGAACATGGAAGTGGTCGAGCACGTGGCCGACCCGCTCGCCTACCTGACCGCCTGCCAGCAGCTCCTGAAGCCCGGTGGGCTGATGATCTGTTCCACGATCAACCGCAATGCCAAGAGCTTCGCGATGGCGATCGTCGGGGCCGAATGGGTCATGCGCTGGCTGCCGAAGGGCACCCACGACTGGAACAAGTTCATCACGCCGAGCGAGCTGAAGGACCTGATTTCGCGGGCTAGCCTCACACCGGAAGACGCGACGGGTTTCGTCTTCAACCCGGTGACGTGGAGTTGGTCCCTCTCCAAGAAGGACCTGTCGGTCAATTACGTGACGGCCTCCACCAAGCCCGATCTGGGTCAGGCCAACGGGTAAAAGGCCAGCTCGGTGTGCCGTGCCGGTCCGTGACCCAGCTCGGACTGGTAGAGCGAAAACCCCTCCACATCGAATGGCGGCGCCTCGAACAGGGCGTTGGCCTGGAGGAACATGCCGAGCCGCGCGATCTCGTCCCGGCCCGGCGGGCGGTTGAAGCGGGCGAGGGTTACGTGCGGGCGGTATCGCTCACGCGGAAGGGTGAGCGCCGGCGTCAGTTTGCGGCGCACCGATGCGTGCAGCGCAAGCAACGGTTCGCTCCTGTGGACCCCGGCGACGAGGATCTTGGGGGCCTTGCCACCGAAGAGGTCCAGCCCGGCGACTTGCACCTCGAATTGCGCGGCATGCAGGCTTGCCAACGCCTCGTGCACCGCGACGGCTTGGTCCGTCTCGATTTCGCCCAGGAACGCCAATGTCAGATGAAGGTTCTCCGGCGGCGTGGCCCGCCCGCAGGGCAGGCCGTCCTGAATGTCGGCCAGCCGATCGCGGAGTGGCTCTGGCAGGGGTATGGCGATGAAGCAGCGCATATCGGGTGCGGCGGCGGCCTCAGCCCTCTCCCAGCCGTTCTCGCAATTCCCGCAGGACCGGAAGGGCCTGCCGCGCGCGCTCCGCGCCGATGCCGTTCACGATTTCGCCGATGACAGGCGTCATCGCGGCAATGGCCGCATCGGTGGCCTCGCGCCCGGCAGGGCTGATCGAAACGAACTTGCGTCGGGCATCGTCCCAATCGGGCCGAATGTGCACGTGGCCCGCCCGCGCCAGCTTGGCAAGCGTGTTCGTCATTGCGCCCCGGGTCAGGTGAAAGGTTTGCGCAAGCTGCGCCGGTGTGCGTTCCTCGCTCAGACGCGACAGGTGGTTCAGCACCGAAAAGTGGCTCAGCTCCATTCCGCGCGGCAACGCCTTTGTCAGGCGGTTGTGCGCAAGCTGGTCGATCATGAAGATCTCGCTGAAAAGCGCCACGGCCAGGCTGTCGGTCTGAGCGCTCATCAGGGTCCGTCAAACTCCCGGTCGTTCCAGAGTGACGGCACCCGCGTGCGGGCGCGCTCCACGTCGGCCATGTCGATATCGACGAAGGTGATCCCTGGCGCGTCGCCCCCGTCGGCCAGCACTTCCCCCCATGGCGCCACGGCCAGTGAATGGCCGTGGGTGCTGCGCTCCTTCCCCTCGTGGGCCCGGTGGGTGCCGCATTGGGCCGGGGCCAGCACATACGCGCCGCACTCGATGGCGCGGGCCTGCAGGAGGGGCCGCCAGTGCGCCTCTCCGGTTACGGGGGAGAACGCCGCCGGGATCGTGAGAACCTGCGCCCCGGCCTGTGCCAGCTTGCGGTAGAGCGTGGGGAAACGGAGGTCGTAGCAGACAGTCATGCCGATCGAACCGAACGGTGTCTCGGCACAGATCGCTTCCCGCCCCGGACGGAACCCGGCCGATTCGCGGTAGGACTCCGTCTCCGAGACCTCGACGTCGAACATGTGGATCTTGTCGTAACGGGCCACGATGTCTCCCGCCGGGTCGATGAGGAACGAGCGATTTGCGAATCGCCCGTCAGGATCCTCCGACGTGAGAGCGAGAGAGCCGATCAGCAGCCAGATGCCGTGCGTCTCCGCTGCTTCCCGCAGCGCGGCCAACGTCGGGTCGTCGGTTTCGGTGCTCAGCACCTTTTCCTGCCACGCACGGCTCGACGAAAGGCAATTCGTCACCTCCGGCGTCAGTACGAAGCCGGCCCCGCCGGACGCCGCCTCGGCCACCATCTCGAGCGTCCCCGGCAGATTTTCCGCCGGATCGTCCGTCACATTCAGTTGCAGCAGGGCGGTGCGCATTTTCCCGGACCCGCTCATGCGGCCTTGAGGATCGGGTCGAGTTTCGCCGACCGCTCGAGCGCGTAAAGCTCGTTGCAGCCCCCGATATGCTCGCCGCCGATGAAAATCTGCGGCACCGTATAGCCGCCCTTGGCCCTGGTCATCATCTCCTGACGAAGCTGGGGATTTCTCGCAACATCGATCTCGGTGTAGCTCACGCCCTTGTCATCGAGCAGGCGTTTGGCGGCGCGGCAGAACCCGCAGGTTTGCGTTGTGTAGATCTCGACAGGTTTCATAAATGTCTCCGGAACGTTCCGCCGGAGGTTATCTGTCCTTCACGACGCGCGCCAGTACGATGACCCGCACATCCCGCGCTCCGTGGGCCAGACAAGCGTCCGCGCAGGCCGCGAGCGTCGCGCCGGAGGTCAGAACATCGTCGACCAGAACGACGTTCCGGCCCGTCAGAAGGTGGGCGCGCTTTGGGTGGACGCCGATCGCACCGGAAACGTTCTCGAATCGCTGATCCCGCCCGCGTCCTTCCTGCGTGCCGGTGTGGCGGGAGCGGCGCAGGAGGTCCGGGCAGGTCTCGAGGCCCGCCTGCCGCGCCAGGCCGGCGGCCAGGAGGGCGGACTGATTGTACTTTCTGTGAAACAGCCGCCGCCAGTGCAGGGGCACGGGAACCGCCAGCATTCCCGGCTCCAGAATGTCGCGACCCGCAGTTGCCATCCACCGCGCGGCGACACGGGCGAGCTCCGTTCTGTCGCCATGCTTGAACCCGAGGACCAGCCGCCGCCCGGTGCCGGCATAGATCATGGCCGCGCGCCCGCGCGACCAGGGCCGGGCGATCGATAGACAGTCGTCGCACATCCCCTTCTCCCCGGTGTCTTCGCCTTGCAAGGGAGCGCCGCAGGCGTCGCAGACCAGCCCTGTCAGGAAATACGTGTCTCGCCAGCATGTCCCGCAAAGCCCGTCTTCCGTCCCGACGACATCGTTGCAGGCGAGGCAATGCGGAGGGTAGATTGTGCGGAGCGCTGCGGTCAGCGTCGTCCGCACAATCCCATTTGCCTGTAGCGAAGTAACCTGCCCACCCATGACTCGACCCCAACTGACCGACCGTGCGGCGCTTGTCCGCGCCCGTACCCGCGCCCGCCGCACACCCGGCGGCATGGCGGATTTTCTTCACCGGACGGCCGCCGGCGAGATACAGGAAAGACTGGAAGTGGTTAACAGGGCCTTTACGGCGCCTGTTGTGATCTCAGGTTTTCCCGATCTTTGGGCGGACCTGATGCCGCAGGCCCGGCAGATATCCGACGAGGAGATCCTGGACCTTCAACCGGGTGCCCATGACCTCGTTATCCACGCTCTCGCCCTGCACTGGGCCGATGATCCCGTGGGCCAGATGGTGCAGGCCCGCCACGCGCTGAAACCCGACGGCCTGTTTCTTGGCTGCCTGTTCGGGGGGGAGACACTGGCCGAATTGCGGTCGGCGCTCGGAACGGCCGAAATGGAGGTCATGGGAGGGTTGTCGCCGCGCGTGGCGCCGATGGGCGAGATCCGTGACATCGGCGCGCTTCTCCAAAGGGCCGGCTTCGCGCTGCCGGTGGCGGACAGCGTGCCGCTCACCGCCACGTATGAAACGGCCTTCGACCTGATGCGTGACCTTCGCGCGATGGGTGAAACGAACGCGCTCGCCGACCGTCACCGTGCCATGGGCTCCCGGCGTCTGTTCCAGCACGCAGCGGAGGCCTATGCGATGCACTTCCCGGCGGACGGGGCGCGTGTCGAGGCGACGTTCGAGCTGATCTTCCTGTTGGGCTGGGCGCCGGACGCCTCCCAGCCATTGCCGCTCCGCCCAGGCTCTGCCACGGCCCGGCTCGCCGATGCGTTGGGGGTGGAGGAAGGGGCCCCAAGCCGCGACAAACCGATTGAAGAATGATACGAGGCCCTTACGTCGCCTCCAGACAGCGCAGAGAAAGCCAGAACTTCCGATGACCGACCATCTTCCCGCCGACCATCCCCCGGTAAAGCCCGAAAAGATCGGTGTGCTTCTGGCCAACCTCGGCACCCCGGACGGCACGGACTACTGGTCCATGCGCCGCTACCTCAGCGAATTTCTCTCTGACCAGCGGGTCATCGACTACCCGAAGTGGAAGTGGCAGCCGCTGTTGCAGCTCATCATCCTGTCCAAGCGTCCATTCAGCTCCGGCGAGGCCTACAAGTCGATCTGGAACGAGGAAAAGAACGAAAGCCCGATGATGACGATCACTCGGGACCAGACTGCGGCGATCGCCGAGCAGATGCAGGCGCGGTTCGGTGATCAAGTGGCGGTGGATTTCTGCATGCGCTACGGCAACCCGTCCACGAAATCGAAGGTCGAAGCGCTGATGGAGCAGGGGTGCCGCCGTATCCTGTTCTTCCCGCTCTACCCGCAATATGCCGGGGCGACCTCGGCCACCGCGAACGACCAGTTCTTCCGGGCCCTGATGGAAGAGAAATGGCAGCCCACAGCCCGCATCGTGCCGCCGTATTTCGCGGAGCCCGTCTACATCGATGCCTTGGCGCAGTCGGTTTCACGCGCCTATGACGGGATGGAGCAGAAGCCCGACATGCTGGTGTGTTCCTACCATGGCCTGCCGCAGCGCTACCTGATGGAGGGCGATCCCTATCACTGCCAGTGCCAAAAGACGACGCGCCTGTTGAAGGAGCGGCTGGGCTTTTCCGATGACGTCATCACGACGACCTTCCAGAGTCAGTTCGGCCCCGAGGAGTGGCTCAAGCCCTACACAGTGGACCACGTTGCGGTGCTCGCCCGGGAGGGCAAGAAACGCATCGCCGTGATTGCTCCGGCATTCTCCGCCGATTGCATCGAGACGCTGGAAGAAATCAACGAGGAAATCCGGGAGAGCTTCGAGGAGGCCGGCGGCGAAAGCTTCACCTACATTCCCTGCCTCAACGACGATTCGGCGCATATTGCGGCCTTGTCCGAGATCATCGCGACCAACCTCCGCGGCTGGATCGAATAGCCCCGAGTCGCCGGACGATCGTGGTCGGCATTCATGCGGCACAGGTCCAATAGAAAAAGGCGGGCCCTGCGACCCGCCTTCTCCAAAATTCTACGCTTCGAGCGATCAGTTGCTGGCGCTGGCGGCAGCGGCACCGATCACGATGAAGACCAGAAGCGGCAGCCACAGGCCACCACCGGACGTGCCGGTTTCTTCTTCAATGATGACCGGCTCGATGACCGGCTCTTCGTAGCCACCAGCAAGGGTCGCCGTCGCAGCGAGCGACAGAGCAGCGGCGAGAGCAAGCTTCTTCATGTTAACCTCCAGTTAATGCGCGGACACGGTTATTGAGGACGCCCACGCCCAAAGTAGTACCTCGTAATCAATTCCTTACAGAGACGCCCGACTTTGGCAATTGCTCACTGATTGTGCTTCGCTGCACCTGCGACGATGTCGTCAAATTAGCAACACCTGCGCGCCTGGGCTGACCATCGAAAAAAGCTCAGCGATATGTTCGTTGTAAAGGCCGATGCAACCGTTGGACGACGGGCGGCCGATCTTGCGCGTGTCATGCGTTCCATGGATGCGGTAGTACTGCCATCCGAGGTACAGCGCATGGGTGCCGAGCGGGTTGTCCGGGCCCGGCGGAACGAAGTCCGGCCAGTCCGGATTGCGCCGTTTCATGGATGGCGTCGGCGCCCATGAGGGGCCTTCCACCTTGCGGGTGACGCTCGTGCGGCCGCGCCGCGTCAGGTCCTCCGAGATCGGCACACTGGTCGGATATACCCGGTAGATGCTCTGGTCGGCGGACCAGTAATGCAGCGCGCGGGAGTCGATATCGACGAGGATCGCACCGTTCGCGGTGGAGGAGAAATAAGGCTGCCAGGATCTGGCGCGGAAGGTCGCGATGTTGCGACGGAGGTTGGGATCGTTCTCACGCAACGGATCGAACGGGCCGTTCTGAGCCAGCGCGGGGGCCGCAAGCCCGCCGAGCACGGTCGCACCACTGGCGCGCAGGAAGCGGCGCCGGGTCAGTCTGAAATCGGTCGAATCGGTCATAATGTCCTTCTCGGTGCCTGCCCCTACCCTGGGCCGTGGTATTTTATTGCGCGGAAACACCGCCCGCAAATCAAAGCGGCGTCAGGCCGCCGAAATGTTTGAACCGCTGCAAAGGAGCGGCTAGAGGAGAGAGACTCACGATCAGGCGTCCCCAGACATGACCCGTTCCATAGCTCTCGTTGCCGTTCTCGGTATTCTTCTGTCAGCTTGCGCACCGTCCCCGAGTACCGTCGACGGCGTTCGCGTGTATCGCATTTCGCAGGGCGATACCGCTGACATCCAATACCGCACGCTCGATTCGATCAACAGCCTTCGCACGGCAGCCGGGCTGCCGTCGTTGAAGCTCAGCCCGCAACTCAACGCGGCGGCCTCCAGCCATTCTCAGGACATGTCCCTGCAGAACCGCCCGTGGAACTTCGGGTCGGACGGCTCTTCACCGCTGATGCGGGTCGCGCGGACGGGGTATCCCGGCACGTTCATCGGCCAAGCCGTCGCTGAAAGCTACGAAAGCGAGATCGACACGCTCGGCGCCTGGATGGACAGGGCGGATGCCCGTGCCATCATCATGGACCCGGCTGCGCGTGACCTTGGCTTTGCGTGGTTCCAGGAGCGGAACGGCAAGATCTGGTGGACTCTGATCACCGGCGCCTGACGATGGCCGCCGCTTGAAAACGGCGGCCGATGGCGCAGGCTCAGGCGAACAGGTCGATCGGCGTGCCGGTGCCGACCATGGCGTAGATCTCTTCCATCTCGCGGTCCTTCACGGCGATGCAGCCGGCCGTCCAGTCCTTCCCGCGCGGATCCGTCTTGCGGCGCCCGCCGTGGATGAAGATATCGCCGCCTGGGTCCATCCCGTGAGCCTGCGCGAACGCGATGTCTTCTTCGTTCGGATAGGAGATACCGAGCGACAGGTGGAAGGAACTGTTCGGATTGCGCCGGTCGATCAGGTATGTACCTTCCGGCGTCCTGCCGTCGCCACGAAACCGTTTTGGCCCCTGGGCGTTGTTGCCTAGGTGGATGTCGAAGGCCTTCAGCGGCGTCATGCCGTTGAAAAGGTAGAGCCTGCGGCGCTCCTTCACCACCTGGAGCCGCGTCACCTGCGGCCCGTCGTATTTCCTGAATTTGCTCGAACAGGCCGAAAGCGCGAGTGCCGCGCCACCAGCCAAGAGTGCCCGTCTCGGAACGTACATGCCTGCCTTGTCCCATCTATTATTTTGGACGAGATTATAGCGCCTTCGCCAAGAATTTGAAGCGGGTGAATGGCGCCGCTTCCGCTCACATCCGCCTTTTTTCGCGTTCCGGCGCCGACGCCTCCGTCGGAACCTGTACCGCGATTCCCTCCAACCGCCGTTCGATTCCCTCCAGCCGCGCCAGCACCTCGTCGCGATAGGCGCCGGTCTCGGCGGTGTCCTCCTCGTGGTGGGCGTCCTGCATGGAGTTCACGATCAGTCCCACGAGCAGGTTCACCACGGCGAAGGTCGTCAGAAGAATGAAGGGGACAAAGAACATCCAGGCGCCCGGATGCACCTCCATCACCGGCCGAACAATTCCCATCGACCAGGATTCCAGAGTCATGATCTGGAACAGCGAATACGCTGAGCGGCCGAGCGAGCCGAACCACTCCGGAAAATCCGCCCCATAGAGCTTCGTCGCCATGACCGCGCCGATATAGAAAACGAGCGCCATCAACAGAAAAACCGAGCCCATCCCCGGTATCGCGGAGATGAATCCCTCCACGACGCGGCGCAGTCGGGGGAGAACCGAGATAACGCGCAGAACCCGCAAGATCCGCAACGCCCGCAGGACGGAGAGCGTGTGTGCACCGGGGATCAGCGAAATACCAACGATAAGGAAATCGAAGACGTTCCAGCCGCTGCGGAAAAACGCGAACCGATAGGCGATAAGCTTGGCCAGGATCTCAAGGACGAAGATGGAGAGACACAGGGTATCCAGCGCCACGATGAGCCCGCCCGCGCGGTCCATGATCGCGGGATAGGTCTCCAACCCGAGCAGGATGGCGTTCACGACGATCACGCCGATCACGAAGTTCCGGGTGCCGGGCCGGTCGAGCCAGGCGCGCAGCCTCTCGCGCATGTAAGTCTCCTCTGGGATCGCCTCAGGCGCCCATATGGTTGCGCGAAAGACGGGCCGCAAGTTCCACGTGGGGCGACCAGCGGAACTGGTCCACGACCTGCACCCAGTCGAGCCGGAACCCGCCCCGGACGAGCCGGGCGGCATCGCGGGCAAATGTGGCCGGGTTGCAGGACACGGCGGCGACGCAGGATATGTCCGATGCCGCGATTTGCTCCACCTGTGCCTCGGCACCGGCCCGGGGCGGGTCGATCACGATGGCGTCGAATCGTCCGAGTTCTTCGTCACCCAGTGGTTGGCGGAAAAGGTCTCGTGTTTCTGCCGTAACAGGACGAAGGCCACCGGCCTGCCGCCAGCCGGCGGTAAGGGCGTCGGTAAGTGCCCGGGACCCTTCGACCGCGTGCACCGACGCGCGGCGGGCCAGCGGAAGGGCGAAGGTTCCGCAGCCGGCGAACAGGTCGACGATCTGCTCAGCGTCCTTAACGGCCTCCGTCACGGCGGCGCGCAGGGCCTGTTCCCCGTCCTCGGTTGCCTGCAGGAAGGCGCCCGGCGGCGGAGAAACGGCGATGCCGTCGAACTTCACGGTCGGCGCGGCCTCCATCGCCAGCAATTCGCCGTCCCACGTCAGGCGCGACAGGCGATAGGTGCCGGCGATTTCTCCCAATTGCGCCCGAAGCACCAAGTCCAACGGCTTGCCGCCGGAAACCGCAACGTCCGGTCCTTCGGGGGCGGCGGTAACGGTCAGGCTCAATTCCCCCTTCCGGGAGGCGCCGGCGCGGGTGATCGCCTCCAGGGCAGGGCGGACGTCGAGCAGAGCCGGCAGCACGAGCTGGCATCCCGGCACGTCAATCACTGTATGGGACGCCCGGGCGTGAAACCCGACCAGCACCCCCTTCTTGGTGCGACGGCCGGCAAACACCGCCCGTCGGCGCGTCCGGGGTGGAGACACGTGCATCGGGCGGAACTCGGTCTCAAGCCCTTGCGCGGCCAGCGCCGTCCGCACGATCCCCTCTTTCCAACCCGCGACGAAAGCATCGCCCGCATGCTGCACCGCGCAGCCCCCACAGCCCGCGTAGTGCCGGCACGGCGGGGCAACCCGGTGCGGCGAGGGCACGAGGATGCGGACATCGGTGAGCCGGTCGCCCTCCGGCGTGCCGGTCACGACTTCTCCGGGCAGGCACCGTGGCGCGTAGATCGGGCCGGGCGCGATGCCGTCGCCCAGATGCCCCAGCCGTTCGATGGTGACGTCCCTCATTCGGCCGCCTCTGCCGGGTTCAGGAACCCGCCCGATTGCCGTTGCCAGTACCGGGCATAGAGCCCGTCCTGCCCCAGCAGTTCTTCATGCGTGCCCTGCTCGGCGATCCGGCCGCCGTCCAGCACCACGATCCGGTCCATCCGGGCGATGGTGGAGAGCCTGTGGGCAATGGCGATGACGGTCTTGCCCTCCATCACATGTTCAAGCGCGACCTGGATCTGCGCCTCGACCTCCGAATCCAGTGCCGAAGTCGCTTCGTCCAGCACCAGCACCGGCGAGTCCTTAAGGATGGCGCGCGCCAGAGCGATCCGCTGCCGTTGCCCGCCCGAGAGCTTCACGCCGCGCTCTCCAAGATGGGCGTCGTACCCCGTCCGCCCGCGATAGTCCCTGAGACCCAGGATGAACTCGTGCGCGGAGGCCCGTTGGGCGGCGTCGAACACCGCCGCGTCGTCGGCATCCGGCCGACCGTAACGGATGTTGTCGCGCGCCGAGCGATTGAACATCGCCGTTTCCTGACGGACCGTGGCAATCTGTTGGCGCAGCGCCGTCTGGGTCAGGTCGCGGATGTCCGTGCCGTCCAGCAGGATCCGCCCGTCCTCCACATCGTAGAGCCGGAGCAGCAGCGAGGTGACAGTCGACTTGCCCGCGCCGGAGGCACCGACCAGCGCCACCTTCTCCCCCGGCCGGATGTCGAGATCGAACCCGTCCAGCGCCGCCGCCGGCCCGCCATAGGCGAAGCGCACGTTCTCGAACCGGATCGCGCCCTTGCCCTGCGCCGTTCCCGCCGCATGTGGATGGTCGGTGATTTCATGCGCCGGGGTCAGCGTTCCGATGCCGTCCTCGATCTCGCCGATGTTGGTAAAGATCGAGATCGCCGCCCGACCCAGCCGGTTGGTGATCTGGCTCAGGCGGACGGCGACCATGGCGGTCATGGCGATGTCGCCCTGCGAGGCTTCGCCGATGGTAAACAGGTAGAGACTTCCGAGGATCGCCAGGAGCGGCAGCAGCCCGCCATTGGTCATGAGTGCCAACCGGAAGCCCGCCGTCATCGCCCCGAACTCGACGGACCGGACGCGGAATCGCTCCAACGCCTCCAGCGTCGCCCTATCCTCGTGGTCGTGGTGGGCGAAAAGCTTCACGGTGGCGATGTTCGACAAGGTATCGACGACCTGCCCGGTCACGACCGTGCGCGCCCCCGCCCGCGCCGCCGCGCGCCGCCGGACGCGGGGGATGAACCAGCGCAGGGTGGTCGCATAGATCGCGCCCCACACGACGAAGATAAACAGAAGCCGGCCGTCCACCCCGGCCATCAGGACTAGCGCCGAAACGAACATCGACAGCCCGAAAACGACCACGTCGGCAAACTCGATCACCAGCTCGGTCAGCGAGCGCGCGGTCTGCATCGCCTTTTGACTGATCCGCCCGGCGAAATCGTTCTCGAAGTAGCGCAGGGAGTGGCCCAGAACGTACCGGTTGAGACGGCTCAGCACGAGCGGGAACAGGTGCGGCCCCAGCAGGATGGACGTCATACCCGCGTCGGCCGCGAAAAGCACCGGCCGGACCACAAGGAAGAGTACCAGCCCGCCCACGATCACCGGCGAATACGGCCCCCAGAATGCCCCCGGCCCGTGCTGCGCAGCGGCGTCGATCACCATCCCGGTGAACCACGCCGCTATCATTTCCGCCGCTCCCGCCAGCGCGGTGACCACGAGGGCCGCAAAGAGCGCCGGCTCCGCCCCGCGCAACGCCCACCGGCCGAACGGCCAGAGTTGCGACGGCGGTGGGCCGTCGGCGGGGCGGAAGGCATCTATCACACTTGCAAGGCGATCGATCAATCCGGTCATTCGGCGGCCTGCGATCCCGGGTCCATGCCGATGAACCCGCCCGACTGCCGCTCCCAGAAGCGTGCATAGAGCCCGCCGAGCGCCAGAAGCTCCGCATGCGAGCCTTCCTCGACGACATGCCCTTCGTCGAGCACCAGGATCCGGTCCATCCGCGCGATGGTGGACAGGCGGTGCGCGATGGCGATGACCGTCTTGCCTTCCATCACACCGTAGAGCGTGTCCTGGATTGCCGCCTCGATCTCCGAATCCAGGGCAGAGGTTGCCTCGTCCAGCACCAGGATCGGCGCGTCCTTCAGGATGGCTCGCGCCAGGGCGATCCGCTGCCGTTGGCCGCCGGACAGCTTCACGCCACGCTCGCCCACTCGGGCCGCGTAGCCCGTGTTGCCCTCCTGGTCGGAAAGATCCCGGATAAACGTCGTGGCTGCCGCGCGGTCAGCGGCTGCGATCATCTCGGCATCATTCGCCTCCGGCCGCCCATACAGGATGTTCTCCCGGATCGAGCGATGAAGCAGCGCGGTGTCCTGCTGCACCATGCCGATGTTTCGGCGTAGGCTCTCCTGGCTGACGCTCCGAATGTCCTGTCCGTCAATCAAAATGCGGCCCGCCTCGACGTCGTAGAACCGCAGGAGCAGCTTTACCAATGTGGACTTTCCCGCCCCGGACCTGCCGATAAGCCCGACCTTCTCTCCAGGTTGGATGGTGATCGACAGCCTGTCGATCCCGCCAGCGCCGCGCCCGTAGTGGTGGCTCACGTTCTCGAATACGATACGACCGTCGGTCAGCCGAAGCGGCGGCGCGGCCGGCGGATCGACAAGGCTGATGGGTTGGGCAATGGTCTCCATCCCTTCCGCGACCACCCCGAGGTTGCGGAAGAACGACGACACCGCCCACATGATCCAGCCGGTCATCGCATTGAGCCGAAGCGTTAGTGCCGTTGCTGCCGCCACCACGCCCACACTGGCCATGCCCTGCATCCAGAGCGCCACCGCCCAGCCCACGACGCCGACGATCAGCCACCCGTTCAGCGCGGTTAGCGCGATGTCCATGACGCTGTAGATCCGCATTTCCTTGCGGAACGTGCGCCGCGTCTCCTCGATCGCCTCCTTGGCGTAGTCCAGTTCACGGTCGTGATGTGCGAACATCTTGACCGAATGGATGTTGGAATAGCTGTCCACCACCCGGCCCGTTACCTCGCTGCGGGCGTCCGACGCGGCCTTGGAAGCCGGGCCGACGCGGGAAATCGTCCAGTGAAGCAGTGCGCCATAGAGCACGAACCATATCAGCATCGGAAGCACGAGGCGTATGTCGGCCTCCGCCAGCAGGACAGCAGCCCCGGCAAGGTAGGCAAGGGAAAACGTGATCGCGTCGAACACCTGGAACATCGCCTCGTTGGCCGAGGGCGGGGTCTGCATGATCCGGTTGGCGATGCGGCCGGCGAAATCGTTCTCGAACCAGCCGACGGACTGACGCAGGACGTGCCGGTGCGCGCGCCAACGGATCAGGGTTCCGAAGTTCGGCATCAGCCCGTTGTTCAGAATCAGCACATCCAACGCCTGCAGGACCGGCCTGAGGATCAACACGAAGGCGGCGATCCCGATCAGTTCCCAGCGATGTTGCTGCCAGACCTGCTCCGGCGCGCCGTTCGAGAGGATGTCGACAACGCGGCCCATGTAGTGGATCAGGCCCACTTCGACCGCCGCAACGAGGATCGACAGCAGCGCCGCAACGACGAACCACTTTCGGAACGGCTGCGCATAGGCCCACAGAAAGGGCCACAGCCGCTGCGGCGGCGTGTCGTTCTCCTCATAGGACGTATAAGGGTCGACGATGTTCTCGAAATGTCGAAACATCGGGGCTTCCTCGGCGCGCATTCGGGGCTGTACCTAGTCCGCTCCTGTTACAGGAAAACCGTGGGAGCGGAAAGCGAAAGGGCGCGCGATTGACGTCCTGGGCAGGACCTTGCGTCAATCCAGAAAGAGCAACACGACACAGCCCGCAATGATCGCGCCCATCGCCATGTTGAACCAGCGCAGGCGGTGCTCTGTGTTCACCCACCGCGTGATCGCCTGTCCGAGCACAGCCCAGGTCGTGGCGCTTCCCAGGCCGACGATCAGGAACACGGAGCTTACGGCGAGGGCGGACAGCAACGGGGCGTCGGGCGAGACGAACTGGCTGGTGAGCGCCACGGCAAAGGCCCACCCCTTCGGATTGATCCACTGAAAGGCTGCCGCCTCCCAGAAAGTGAACGGGCGGGGCGTGCCGCCGGCTGAACTCGTGCCGCCGGACGTGGCGATTTTCCAGGCGAGCCAGAGCAGGATGGCCGCTCCGATCCACCGCAGCCCTTCCCGCAAGATCGGATAGGTCTGGAACAGTCCGCCGAAGAAGAAGCCGACGAGGAAGATCATCAGTGGAAAGCCCAGGCCGATGCCGAGCACGTGTGGCCACGTCCGGCGCAGGCCGAAGGTGGCGCCGGAACTCGCGACGAGGGCGTTGTTGGGTCCGGGAGTCCAGGCAGCGACGGTGGCGAGTGGAACCAGGGTGATGAAGGCGTCAGGCGACATGGTCGTGTCTCTCGGAGTCGGCTCGCGGGACCATCGCGGGCGCGGAAAGGCACGTCAAGCCAACAACTCCTCGCGGGTGAGCGTGAAACCGGAGTCAATCCAGCGCCGCTCTCGCGCCTTCAACTCCCGACCGATCTCGGACCCGCGAAAGCGCGGCATAAGATCCCGCGCAGCAATCGGACATTCCGCTTTCGCACCTCGGCGCAGATCGTCCAGCGCCGTCCGGGCAGGCGCCACGCCCAGAAGCGCCGAATGGAGCAGTACCGCCGCGACGCCATCGTGCGCGCCAAGGCGATAGCCCAGCTCCGCCGCCCCCTGACCCGACCGTGCCGCTTCGCCCAGCAAGTCGAGCTGGCGTGCCTCCGTTTTGCTCAGCCGCAGCCGCTCCGCCACGCTCTCGCCACCGAGTGAGGCAAGGCGCAGGATCGGGTCCGGCGCTCGGCTTAGCTGCTCTTCCAGGTGCACGAGGATCGGCAGCGCCGTCACGTCGGTTCCCGGAAGGATCGCACCCAGAACGCCCGTCGTCTCCATGACCGAGACCGCATGGCTCGGCTCGGGGGCCGACAACAGCTTGCGCACCTCGCCTCCGATCCGTTCCGCCGAGATCCGCGCCAACCCGTCCAGATGCTCCGCGCAGGCGGCCAGCGCTTCCGGGTCCATCCCCTGTTCAGGATCGGCATACCAGGCGGAAAAGCGGAAGAACCTCAGAATGCGCAGATAGTCCTCCTGCACCCGTTCCGATGCGCGTCCAACGAAACGAAGGCGGCGCGCCCGCAGGTCCGGCATGCCGTCCAGAGGATCGACGATCTCCCCCCGCCGGTCGCAATAGATCGCATTCATCGTAAAATCGCGCCGCCGGGCATCTTCGGCGACATCCGTGGCAAAATGCACGACAGCGCGGCGACCATCGGTTTCGATGTCATGCCGGAAGGTGGTGATCTCGAAGGGCTCGCCGTCGGCCAACACCGTCACCGTGCCGTGCTCGATGCCTGTGGGAATGACCTTCAGCCCTGCGTCTTCCATGACGGCGATCACCGCTTCGGGCGGCGCGTCAGTTGAAAGGTCATGGTCGGAGACCGGATAGCCGAGCAGCGTGTTGCGCACGCATCCCCCGACATAGAGCGCCCGATGTCCTGCAGCTTCCAGCAATGTGCAGACTTGCTGAACCGCCGGAAGCTCCAGCCAGGGGGCCGCGATCCGCATCAGCCCGACATCCTGTCTGCCAGCGCCCGCAGGATCCGAGCCGTCGCACCCCAGATGTAATAGGGTCCGTGCGGCACCGTGTAATACCGCCGCCAGTTCCCGCGCCAGCGCCGCCGCTCTACCGAAAAGCGGGACGGGGTGACGACCAAATCGAGCGGCACGGAAAAGACCTCCTGAACCTCGCCAGGTTCCGGCACCGGCTCGAACCCGTCCCGCAGAAGGCCCAGGATCGGCGTCATCTGAAAGCTGGTGACCGTTTCGTGGCTCGGAAGGGTGCCCAGCACTTCCACGTTCTCTGGCCGCAATCCGATTTCTTCGTGGGCCTCGCGTAGAGCGGCCGCGGTCGCATTCGCGTCGCCCTCGTCCACCTTGCCGCCCGGAAACGCCACCTGGCCCGGGTGATGCTTGAGCCGCGACGAGCGCTTGGTCAGATAGAGCCGCGCGCCCCGTTCCTCCAGCGCCACCGGAACCAGCACCGCCGCCGCCCGGAGGCGCCGGCCTGCGGGCAGCACCACGTCGGGGTTCAGGTCGTAGTCCGACGACGGGTGCCCCGGTGCCGCGATGGCCGCTTTCAGCCGCGCCCGAAGATCGTCACGCGTCGTCACCCGGCGCCTCCTCCGCCTCGAAACCGAGCGTCGCCGGGTCGAACTCGTAATACGCCCCGCAGAACTGGCAGTCCGCCGTCACGATGCCGTCCTCCGTCGTCATGTGCGAGATGTCGCGCGCCGAGTAGATTGACAGCGACTGCCGCACCTTGGCCGGCGAACAGGTGCACCCGAATTCCACCGGTTGGGCGTCGAACACCCGCGGCCCTTCCTCGTGGAACAGTCGCACCAGCAGATCGGTCGGCTGAACGCGCGGGCCGACCAGTTCCAGGTCCTCGACCGTGTCGAGCAAGATGTTCGCCCGTTCCCAGTGTTCCTCTTCCTCGCCAGTCAGGAAATCTTCGGCGCTCAGCAGCCGTTTTTCGCCACCCTCCGGCGCCGGTGTCGCTCCGGGTGAGGCCTTTGGCATGGACTGAAGCATCACGCCGCCGCCCCGCCAGCCGCCATGGCCGGGGTGCGAGGAATGGCCGAAACCGAGCGCAAACCGGGTGGGGAGCTGTTCGGACTGTGCGAAATACGTTTCAGCACACTGCGCCAGGCTCCGGCCCGCGATGGGCGTGATCCCCTGGTATGGCGTCGTGCCTTTACCCTGGTCGATCAGGATCGCGAAGTATCCGCGGCCGATCAGGTCGAATGGGTTCCCGTCCAGCGGCCGGCTGTCGTCGTAGCTGGCATAGGCCCGGATTCGCGCCGGCGCCCCTTCTTCCGGAGGGCTGTAATAATCCGTCGCGATCAACCGCGCCGGTCCGTCGCCGCGCACTTGCAGAGAGAGCTTCCAGCGCAGCTTGATCGTCTGGCCGATCAGCGCGGTCAGCAGCGTCATCTCCGCCACCAGTGCCTCGATAGCGGGTGGGTAGTCGTGCTGTTCCAGTACGCGGTCGAGAACGGAGTCGAGCCGGGCGATCCGCCCGCGTATGTCGGAACGATCGAGTTGGAAGGGCAGGACGGTATCGTCCCACGCGATTCTTGATCCGAGAGTCATGGGGTTTCCTTGCGCGCCTGTCGCTGGCATACCGCAGCGATGTAGGGGCGGCAACGCATCATGAAAAGGGGCGGCGGATGATCCCGAGGGTCGGGGAACGGGTGCAGCGCGGCAGGCGGTACGTCCTCAGGCCGGGCGCCTACGCGATCCTTCGGCGGGGTGGGTTGGTCCTTCTGACCCATCAGGCGCGGCCGCTCATGGAGCTTCAGTTGCCCGGCGGCGGGATCGATCCCGGGGAACAGCCGGTCGCCGCCTTGCATCGTGAAGTCTACGAGGAGACGGGTTGGACGATGCGGCTGCAACGCCGCCTCGGCGCGTTTCGGAGGTTCACCTACATGCCGGACTACGACCTGTGGGCAGAGAAGCTCTGCACCGTCTACCTTGGCCGCCCGGGCCGCCAGCTTGGATGGCCAAGCGAACCTGAGCACATGCCGGTCTGGCTGCCCATCGCGGAAGCGGCGGAGAGCCTGGGCAACGCAGGCGATCGCAGCTTCATGCGCTCGCTGCTCTAGCGGTCAGTCCACGTTGCATTTCGGCGCATTGAACTCGAACAGGACCGCCGAAACATCGTCCGAGAATTCCTGCTCACCGCCGAAGCGCGCCAGATCCCACACGAGGGATTCCATGAAGTCCGGCCCTCGGAGACTGCGATTTCTGCCCAGCAGATCCACGAGGCCGTCCGTGTCGAGCATCTTGCCGTCGGGAGACTCGCACTCCGTCACGCCATCGGAGGAAATGAAAAGGCGGTCGCCTGGCGCGAGTCGCGTCACAACCGGCTCGAACCGCGCTTCCGGGAACAGCCCGACGGGATGGCCTCCCCGGCCCAGAAACTCAACGCTGCCATCCGCGCGCTGCACGGCCGGGTAGGGGTGCCCGGCCTGGACCAGCCGGACGTCCCCGCTCACCAGGTCGATATCGGCAAGCAGGAGTGTGAAGTAGGTTTCCGTCTCCAGCTCGGTCAGCATGAGCGCGTTGAGCTGGGCCGCGACCTCCTCCGGCGGGTGGGCGTCATAGATACCGTACTCGCTTTCGAAGAGCGCCACATTCTGATCCGGCGACGTGCTTGAGAGGAACCCGGCAAGGCGCGCGGTCATCAGCGCGGAGGCGACTCCATGGCCGGCAACGTCAATGGCGAAGGCCGCGATCCGGTGCGCGTTGATCGGGAAAAACCCGACGAGATCCCCGCCCACATGGCCGCTCGGCCGCAGGAGCAGGGAAATCTGCGAGCCTCCGAAATCTCGAAATCGCTCCCGAACGAGGGACTGCTGGAGCTTTCGCGCCTCCGTCAGGTCGCTATCGAGGGAATCGTAGAGTGTCTGCAACTCCTGAAGAGTGCTGGTCAGAAGGGCATTCTTATCGACCAGTTCCTTTTCCATCGACAAAACGCGTTCGCCGGCATTCAGCCGCGCGCGCAATTCGTCGCCGTTCACCGGCTTCGTCAGAAAATCGTCGGCTCCTGCATCCAGCCCCTGAACGACTTCAAGCGACTGCGACTTCGAGGTCAGCAGGATGAAATACCCGTAGGTGTCCCGCTGCATCCGCCGAAATGCCCGACAGAATTCCAGGCCGTTCATCTGCGGCATCATCCAGTCGCTGATGACGATGTCCGGCGGGTTGATACTGCATTTCTCCAGAGCCTGCGGTGCGGATTCCGCTTCCTCCACGCAGTAGCCCCACCGGTTGAGCAGGGCGGACAGGATGCGGCGCTGCAAGCGGCTGTCGTCCACGACCATCACACAGCGCGGAAGAAGCCTGCCCCCCTCGGGAATGACGCTGATGGACTCGCAGGCAGTCGGCAATGGAAACACCCTGGGGCCGATAAACTCGTTTCCACATGCCCTTTCACACCTGGATTAACGTCGAATGAAGCGAGGTATTTGAATCGCTTTCCCCACTCAAGGCTTTCTTAAGCGTGCCCGGTTAGGTGGATCGTCATCGCCCATAGTCTGGGGAAAGGATCCGACATGATCGACTGGGCTCGCGTGACGGAATTGCGTTCGGAGATCGGCCCGTCCGAATTCGAGGCGGTGGTGGACCTGTTTCTGGAGGAGGTCGAAGCGCTGCTCGCACGGCTGAGAGAGAAGCCGAGTCCGGATCTCTACGAAGAGGATCTTCATTTCCTCAAGGGGTGCGCCGCGAACCTCGGTTTTCGAGACCTCGCAAGGCTGTGTCTGAAAAGCGAGAGGCTGGCCGTGGAGGGCCGGGCGGAGGAGGTCGACCTGCAGCCGATTTTCGAAAACTATGAAAACTCGCGGACGGCGTTCCTTGATGGCGTGGCCGGGCTTGCGGCCGAGGACTCCACGGTGCGCCGCGCCTAGATGACGAATTCGGCCAGCGTCTCGTTATTCGTGATGTCGTTGTAGATGAAACCGTGCGCATCCAGCCGCGCAAAGAGGGCTGTGAAATTGGCCGCTTGCGCCGTCTCGATCCCCAGTAGCACGGACCCGAAGTTGCGTGCCGATTTCTTCATGTACTCGAATCGGGCGATGTCGTCCTCCGGTCCAAGCAAGTCGAGAAAATCCCTGAGAGCGCCGGGCCGCTGGGGAAGCCGCAGGATGATGTACTTCTTCACCCCGGAATACCGCTGGGCGCGCTCCTTCACTTCCGGCAGGCGCTCGAAATCGAAATTGCCGCCAGAGGTCACGCAAACGACCCGGCGCCCCCGCACCTGGTTGGCGAGGTCCGGCAGTACGTCCACCGACATCGCGCCGGCCGGTTCCAGCACGATGCCCTCCACGTTCAGCATCTCTAGGATCGTCGTGCAGATCCGGTCCTCCGGCGCCAGGAGCACATCGGCCGGCGCAACGCCGGAGAGCGACTCGAAGGGCAGGGCACCGATGCGAGCCACTGCCGCCCCGTCGACGAAGGTGTTGACCTTGGGCAATGTGACCGGATGGCCCGCCGCTACCGCCGCTGTCAGGCTCGCTCCGCCCGCCGGCTCCACGAAGCGCAGCCCGACCATGGGCGCGACATCCTCCAGATAGCGCGTCACCCCCGCCGCGAGACCCCCGCCACCCACCGGCAGGATCACCATGTCCGGCGGTCCGATCTCGTCCAGCACCTCGGCCATCACCGACGCCTGACCTTCGATGACGTCGGCATCGTCGAACGGTGCGAGGAAATGCCCGCCTGCTTCGACGCACCAGCGTTGCGCCTCCGCGAGCGTGTTGTCGAAATAGTCGCCAATCAGGCGGATCTCGATGCTGTCGCCACCGAAGGTGCGCGTTTTATGGATCTTCTGCTGCGGCGTCGTCACCGGCATGAAGACCACGCCTTTCACGCCGAAATGGCGGCAGACATAAGCCACGCCCTGCGCGTGGTTCCCGGCACTGGCACAGACGAAGAGCGACTGGTCCGGCTTTGCGGCGATCACCTTGCGCATGGCATTGAATGCGCCGCGCAGCTTGTAGGACCGTACCGGAGAAAGGTCCTCGCGCTTTAGGTAGATGTCGGCGCCATACCGCGCGCTGAGGTGTTCGTTGCGCTGCAACGGGGTTGGCGCAAACAGGCTGCGCATCTCGACGGCGGCGGCGCGGGCTCTTTCGGCAAAGCTGGTCATGGCTCGCGCGTTAGCAAAGATGCCGAGCCTCGCCTAGCTTAATCCGCCTTGTCGCGCTGGCCCTTCCCGTCTAAACGGCTGCCTCGTACGACCAAGGACGGAGCAACCGATGACCCAGCCGAAGAAAGTGGTACTTGCCTATTCCGGGGGTCTCGATACCTCGATCATCCTGAAGTGGCTGCAGGTCGAATACGGCTGTGAAGTCGTCACTTTCACCGCCGACCTCGGCCAGGGGGAGGAGCTGGACCCCGCGCGGAAGAAGGCGGAGATGCTCGGGATCAAGCCCGAGAACATCTTCATCGAGGATCTTCGCGAGGAATTCGTCCGCGACTTCGTCTTTCCCATGTTCCGGGCCAATGCGCTTTACGAGGGCCTCTATCTGCTGGGCACCTCCATCGCCCGGCCGCTGATCTCCAAGCGTCTGGTCGAAATTGCCGTCGAAACTGGGGCGGACGCCATTTCCCATGGGGCAACCGGCAAGGGTAACGACCAAGTGCGGTTCGAGCTATCGGCCTATGCGCTGAACCCCGAAATCACGGTGATCGCGCCTTGGCGGAAGTGGGACCTGGGCAGCCGGACTCGGCTGCTGGAGTTCGCCGAGGCGCACCAGATCCCCATTGCCAAGAACAAGCGAGGCGAGGCGCCGTTCTCGGTCGATGCGAACCTGCTCCATACCTCGTCGGAGGGCCGGGTTCTCGAGGATCCCGCCGAAGAGGCGCCCGATTACGTCTACCAGCGCACGGTGAACCCGGAGGATGCGCCGGATGCGCCGGAGTTCATCGAGATCGCCTTCGAGAAGGGCGACCCGGTGGCGATCGACGGCGAGCCGATGAGCCCCGCGACCCTGTTGGCCCGCCTGAATGACCTCGGCGGAAAGCACGGGGTCGGCCGGCTCGACCTGGTGGAAAACCGGTTCGTGGGTATGAAATCCCGCGGAATCTACGAAACCCCCGGCGGCACCATCCTTCTGGAGGCTCACCGCGGCATCGAATCGATCACCCTCGACCGCGGCGCGATGCACCTGAAGGACGAGTTGATGCCGCGCTATGCGGAACTCATCTACAACGGCTTCTGGTTTAGCCCGGAGCGCGAGATGCTGCAGGCCGCCATCGACCACAGCCAGCAACACGTGACCGGCACCGTTCGGATCAAGCTCTACAAGGGTTCCGCCCGCACCGTCGCCCGCTGGTCGGAGCACTCGCTTTACTCTGAGGCGCAGGTGACCTTCGAGGAGGACATGGGAGCTTACGACCAGTCCGACGCGCAAGGGTTCATCCAGCTCAACGGCCTGCGCCTGAAACTGCTCGCCACTCGCAACCGCAAGTTCGAGGGTTGATCCGGCGGGTATCGTAGAAAGATCGCCGTGGCCCTTCGGAGGGGCCACGGCGGTATTGCTTTGCATATTAAGTGACCGATGCGACTCCACGCGTACATCCGGACGACGTAGGATGCGCCAGACTTCGGTGGCATACCCGACGTGATCTACGAGATGGTTAGCGGAGATCTCCCAAAGATCGACGTTTCTCGACCGCAGATGGCACAGCTATTCGTCCAGCTGAACAGCGGCCATGCTGGCCGAGGATCCGCAATACGGGATGACCCGGTGCGCAGGGTGTCTGGGATCCGAGATGAGGTATAGTGCGACCTGCAATCCAACGGCAAACGACGACCCTAGTGCACGCCAATCTGCACGAAGGTGAACGTAGGCGAATTGGCCTTCGACATGGTCAACGGCTCCAAGCGTTTTGGAAAAAGCTGGACCGAAACCAATGGGATACATGATGGGATGGTGCCCAGGAGAGGACTCGGGTTCCGTTTACTTCCAGCAACATAGTCCGCGAAGATCGTAAAAAGATCGTAGCGGGCGCCGACTCGGCAAACGAGAACCCCGGTGCGCTGGCGGGCGCAACCGGGGCCGATATCACAAATGAAGCCTCCCAGCTTCGCGCCCACAATAGCCCGAAACGGCGCCGCTCCGCAATGTCCACGTGCGCCGATCCGGCCCACAAGGCGGCGGCTCGGATCGTTGGCTATGCCCTGACTCTCCGTAACGACTTCGGCGCCCAAGCCGCGGCGTTCGTCTTCCGGCACCGGCTGGACCCTGAGGACCGGGCGATCCTTGCAACGGCGATCCTGGACAGCCTGACCGACCGAGAGTTCGACGGCGTGCTGCGCCACTTCTGCGGGGAGGGCGCGGCATGAGCTACACAGTTCGGGTTCTTCCCAATGGCGACGGCCTGTGGCTCGTGACGGGCTATGACCCGGAGCCATTCACCGTTTCCCTGGCGGAGACCTTCGACGAAGCCTTGGAAGACGCTACGCGCTTCTGCAACAAGAGCGGCTATTCATTTGGCGAGCCGGCTCACGTCGTGGCTTTTCCTGACATCGGGAGGGCCGCCCAATGACCCGTCCCGTCGAAGAACTCCTGTTCCACTGGCCCGCAGTCGTCAGGACGGCCTCGAAAGGCTGGCCGGCCGACTTCGCCAGAAGCATCGCTTCGCAGTCCCGGCGCCGCAACTGGCGCCCCTCACCGAAGCAGCGGGATCTCATGCAGCGCATGGTCTCCGAACTGTTCACCAACACAGGGGAGGACGACTTCCAGGTGATCGAATGACCCGCTGCCCCGCTTTCGGGCGGGGCGCGAACCACGGTTTATGCGGGTCTTCGCCGTCACCTTCGCCAACGTGCGATGGATCAAAGAGACCTGCCACGGTTTGCCGCCTTCCCGTGCCAAAGGCGGATACGTCTCGGGGTACTCACCCGACCCGACAGGGAACCGGCTCCTTCTAGGCCCTGTCAGATACGCGACCAAGGAACCCACCGGCTGGTGACGTGCAGAGAAAGCGCGGTGACAGATCGGGGACCGCTCACCAGGGGCGGGGCAGGAGTAAAGCCTGCGGGACAGCGGCTGGCCCACGATACCGGGCATCGCGTGGATACGAGACGGGAAGCGAAGGAACTGTTCCTGCAAGCGGGGGACAGTAGCGGGTGGCGGTAGTGCGCCCGCCGAACAGAGATGAAAAACGGAGAGACCGACATGAACGAGCAGAGACCCATTCCGCTGAACCAGAAAGACTACGACCGCATGCAGGGGCTGGTCTTCCGGCTGTTCAACGAAGGCGTCCAGTCAGGAGCCGATAGCCTGACGCTGGCGCATGCGCTGTTCCCGCTGGGCCTCGTGGCGTTGCTGGAGCACCACGACGACGCGACAGTTCTGGACATCGCCAGCAAACAAATCCCGCTGCTGCGGGCGCAGATGGAACGGGGCGATGCAAAGCACCTTTCCTGACTTGCACACGATCTCGCAATGGGGTATTCTGGTACCGCACCACGGGCGACTGCCCGGATGCGGAACACCTCTACCGGCGATTGCCGGGGCGGATGTCGAACGGAACAGGCGAGTGCCTGGCCAGCGTTTTGCAATCCATCGGGGGTGTCATGACTGACCTTCTCCATCAACGCATCGAAGTGAAGTTCCTCGAGCAGCGGGAACAGGGAACCGTCAAAGGGCTCGCATCGCCCTTCTACGGCGAGCCCGACCGGCAGGGCGACATAGTTCAGCCGGGCGCCTTCACCAAGAGCCTCAAGGCCCCGGAGCATATCGTCATGCTATGGGCGCACGACCAGTCCGCCCCTGTCGGCAAGTGGACGAGCTTGCAGGAGACAGACGCCGGTCTTGAGGTCGAGGGCCGCCTGAACCTCAGCACGGCCAGCGGCCGGGAGGCGTTCGAGCACCTTAAAGCCGGTGACGTCACAGGCTTGTCTATAGGCTATCGCGTACCGAACGGCGGCTACCAGCGGCTCCCCAAGGGCGGGCGGCTCCTGAAATCCGTCGAGTTGATGGAAATCAGCTTTGTGGCCGTTCCCGCGTCACCCGTTGCTCGTGTCACCGAAGTAAAGAGCTTCACCAGCGCGGGTGAACTCAAATCTGCCCTTCGCAGCCTTGGATTGTCCAAGACAGCCGCGGAGCGCGTCACCAGGGGCGGTTGGCCGGCCTTGGCGGGGGAATCCCAAGAGAACTCAATCACAACTCACCTTCGCGGCCTGAGAGCCGCGGCAAGGGCAATCATCGAGGCATGAGCATGACCACCGAAACCGAATACGCCGCGGAACTTGGCGCAGCCGTTACCGAAATGAAGCAAGCGGCTGGCGTTGTCACCGAACTGAAAACGACCGTGGAGGGCCTTTCCGAGCGCCTCGCCGGCATCGAGCAGAAAACCGACAAGGGGGCTACTGACGTGGAGAACCTCGGCAAGGGCCTGGACCTGATTCAGAAGAAGACCGAACGCTTGGGGGGCCAACCGACCGCCCACAGCGCGCCGCGGGAGGAATTCAAGCAGTTCGCCGCCTTCGTGTCCAAGGGGACCCCTATGGAGACGAAGGGCATCAACGAGCAGCTCCCCGGCAACGAGGGCCGTCACGCGCTGCCGTTGGAAATCGGCTCGTGGGTTCAGGACCAGTTGGTGGAGATCAACCCTCTGCGCTCCCTGGCGCAGCGGGTCACGGTATCCAGCCCCCAGTTTCGGCACTTGGTGAACATCAAAGGCGCCACAAGCGCATGGGGCGAGGAAATCGACACGCGCAACCAGACCGAGACGCCGGAGTTGGCGAAGATCGAACCCACAATGTTCGAGCATTACGCCTACGCGGAGATCACCCAATGGGCGGCCCGCGACCTTTTCGACGGGCGTTCGGAGCAGTGGTTGCAGCAGAACATCATCGAAGAATTTGCCCGCTCCGAAGGCGAGAAGTTCATCAACGGTACCGGCACGAAAGAACCCTACGGGCTTTTGAACGCGCCGTTCGCCTACGACGACGATGACACCCGCGCATTCGGCACCTTCAAGGCGCTTGCGTCCGGCCCCGCGATCTCCATGGCGGATAATCTGGTGAATATGGTCTATGACCTCGCCGCCAGCTACCGGCGCAACGGCACATGGTTGATGAACTCGGCAACCGCCGGCACAATTAGGAAGATGAAGGACTCTGACGGGCGCTACCTGTGGACCGATAGCCTCGTGCAGGGGCAGCCTGCTACACTGCTTGGCTACCCTGTCGCTATCGTGGAGGAGATGCCCGACACTGTGAACGGACAGACCCCCATTGCGTTCGGCGACATCAAGCGCGCCTACATCATTGCGGACCTGCAAGGGTTGTACGTGGTACGGGACGAGATCACCAAGCCGGGCTGGATCAAGCTCTACATGTTCCGCCGCCTCGCTGGCCACGTGACCGATACCAAGGCCATGCGCCTGATGGAAATCGTGGAATAATGACCACGAAGGCCGGGTGCTCCAAGGGGTATGGGCGGCCCGGCCGGGGCAACGGGGAAGACGCAGCCTCGTTGCCCCCCCCGATAAAAAGGGATGGGGCGCCATAGTACCTAACCCGCCGCCCCCCTTCATTCGCAATATTAGTTCGGGGAAAAGGGGGGTGTGGGTTCGGGTTGGCTCAGCAGAGTTGGAGACACGCGAAAAATGGACGACCTAGAGGTTGAAGTCTCGCTAAGCGAGCGACGTTACCTGAAGCAACTCGCACTCATTGAGGCCAGGACCCTGAAGGCCTCCAAGAAGGCTCAAGAGGCATTTGCCAGGTCGAACAAGGGTATCGCCCGCTCGTTTGACGGCATGTCGCGGTCGGCAACCGGAGGTTTGCAAAGCGTCAATAGCCAATTGCAGAGCATGTATGCCAGCATTTCGGCTGTCGGGAAGTCCATGGCCGGCGGGTTCATCGCAGGGGCGGCGACCGCGGCGCTGGCGAAGATCTCCACGGACGTTGCCGCGACCGTCAAGTCCATTGCATCGATCGGGGACGAAGCCGAACGATCCGGGCTTTCGGCGCAGGCGTTTCAGGAATGGAGATTTGTCGCCGAGCAAAACCGGATTGGCGTTGACCAGCTTATCGACGGATTCAAGGAATTGAACCTCCGGGCGGACGAATTCATCGTGACCGGCGGCGGTCCGGCGGCGGAGGCGTTCAAGCGTCTGAGCCTTGGAGCGGACAGGCTCAAGCGGGGGCTGGAAGATCCCTCCGAACTGATGCTTGAAATTATTAACCGCATGTCAGAGATGGACCGGGCCGCGCGGATTAGAATTGCCGACGAGGTGTTCGGTGGCAGTGCCGGCGAACGCTTCGTTGAGTTGATGGACCGGAGCAACGAGGGTTTGAGACGGACCCTTAAGCGCGCGCATGAGGTCGGCGCGGTAATGGATGACGAGATGATCGCTCGTGCCGCCGAACTCGACCGCAAGTTCAACGAGCTTTCCGTGACGGTCGGGAACTTCGGCAAGAGAGCGGCCGTCGCCTTCGCGGGTATCGCAACCGAGGCCACCGATTTGCGCGCAAAGCTGGACCGACTGTTCCCGTCCGAGGCGCAGGGGCGGGCCGTGTTGGGCGATGACCTGTATGATTCCCTCAACGCCAACCGCGACGTTGTGGATGGGGCCGCGACGGACATCTCGGAGCTTCGCAAGCAGTTTGCCGGCCTTGGAGACGAGGCGAACCAGACGGCAGCGGCGCTGGAGCAATCCGCCAACCTCGCCCGCGCGTGGGGCTATGCGGATGTGGCTCAAACCCTGTCGGCGAGCGCCATGGAGATGCGCCGCCTTGCCGGTGAGTTCGCAGGTGGAACGATAGAGGCCGACGCCTTCGCCGAGGAACTTGGCGTGGTTCAGACCAACGCCCTGGGTGCCTTCGAGGCGCTGGACGAAGCCGATAAGGTGGACTTCACAAACGCAATCTCGCAGGTGCAGGCACTCGGCAGCGTGATCGGTCAGGTTCTGACCGTGGCGGCGGCGCTTGGTAGTGCGATCCGGGAGGCTGCGGGTATGGGCGCATCCCTGCCTGTGGGGCCGCAGAATGGACGTGGACGCGGCATTCCCGTGGAGATCCGTCCGGGCGAGTTCGCTCCCGAATCCTCCATTCGTCCACAACGACCGAGCGTCGATGCCAGCTTCGGGGTGCCCGATGCGCCCAAGTCTCGCGGCGGTGGTGGCAAGGGTGGCGGTGGTGGCCGTTCTCGTGCCGACGATTATGCGCGTGAGGCGGAGGCTATCCGGGACAAGACTGCGGCCCTAAATGCCGAGGCGGCTGCACTGGCGGCGGTCGCGGTGAGCGGCGGCAACTATGCGGCGGCTATCGACCTCGCCCGCACCAAGGCGGACCTCCTGCACGCGGCGCAGAAGGCCGGGAAGGAGATCACCCCGGAGTTGGAAGCCGAAATCAACCGGCTCGCGCAAGCCTACGTGACGGCCGGGACGTCGGCGGAGGAAGCGGCGGGAAAGCTGAATGAGATTGAAGCGGCCGCAGAACGCGGGGTGGGCGCGTTGTCGGACATTTTCATGGGTGTCATCGACGGCTCGAAGTCGGCGAAAGAGGCGGTCGGGGAACTCTTGATGGAGATTGCCCGCGTCCAGATGATGCAGGCCTTCCTCGGCGTGTCCGGGATGGGCGGCGGCAACAATCCCGTCGCGATGCTGGGCAAGATGCTGTCCTTCGACGGCGGCGGCTACACAGGCTCAGGTTCACGGACAGGGGGCCTGGACGGCAAGGGCGGGTTCCCGGCTCTCCTGCACCCAAACGAGACGGTTATCGATCACACGCGCCGTCAGAGCGGCGCTGGCGGGGATATGAATATCAATGTCACAGTGAACGGAGCACGGGTCAACCGGGAGATCGAAAGCATGGTCGAGAGCGGCGTGGTTCGTGGCCTCGGTCAGTACGACCGCAATCAGCTCCCGCGTAGCGTCGGTCGCATCAAGAAAGACCCCCGGAGGATCGGGTAGGCGAACCATGGTCAAGGGCGTTGCTGCGTTCCGGAAACGCATGCGAGATATTCCGGCGAAGGTGCGCATGGAAGTTACCGCTGCGATAGAGGCATCGGCAGAAGAAGTCGTTCGGGACATGCGGGTTCTGAACCCGCTGCCGGGCGATATTGAGATCGGATGGACGTGGGGAAAAGCCCCAAAGGGGGCAATCAGTATCGGGCGTGTGGCCGGGCGCGAGCACGACAAGATCGGCGCCACCATCTACGCCCGGGGCGATGACTTTGCGGCGGCGTGGTTCGAGTTTGGTACGTCACCGCGGTTTCAGAAGACCGGCAAGGGTGTCGGCCGCATCACAGCACAGCCGTTTTTCTACCCGGCTTACCGGGCGAACAAGCGGCGCATTCGCAGCCGTATCACGCGAGCCGTGAAGCGTGGCATGAAGAAGGCTTGAGGCTGAGAAAGATGCTGCCAGCACACGGCAAGAGAGTGGCCAAGTTGGCCACTCTTCCCCGAATATCCCCGCGCGCGTGGGGCCGATGCGGTTCAGGGTCAGTCTTTGTCCGTCAGATCATTTATCAACAGGCCGAGTTCCTCAGCCAATAACTGTCGCAAATCATCCCCGTCCTCAGAACCTAGTGCCGCGCTTTGCCTAAGTGAATCCAGGGCGCGGACGACTTCGGGCGCCAGGTCTTGTTCAGCGACCTGTGAGATACACTGCACAAGCAACTGATAGGCAATTCGATGTGCCCCCGCTTTAGCCTCGATCAAAAGAGTGAGATCCCTGATAGTCGCTCGGACCGCTTCGGCGGTGGCATAGTTCATAATGACCTCCTAGCTCGATATATCGTTTCGTAAGGTCTTTCTATGGCCGAAAATCGTTAGAGGCCACCTCACTTGCATTCGTTTCAAGTGAGCTTGCTATTTGAACCGAGCGCCGGTCGCCGCGCGTGTGGGGCCGATGAAGTAAGGTTGAGCCCGACAACGTTACTACCGTGTCCTTCCCGCGCGCGTGGGGCCGATGGGCGTAGGAACCTTTTTCTCGACGGGAATAAGGTCGTGTCCTTCCCGCGCGCGTGTGGGGCCGATGCGCTGTGAAAAGTGGGGAATTTCCCCACTTTCGTCCTTCCCCCGCGCGTGTGGGGCCGATAGTGGTAACCGTTACCACCCCATCTTCGGAATTCCGAGGATACGGTCGTTCCCCCGAGGGGGTTGACCATGTTCGTCATGCTGGGCAATGTGTCGGTGGGTGTGACAACCCGGACCAGTGACAACCCTCTACCATTGGCGTGGTGCCAATCCGTTGGCGCGGATCGGCGGGGTTGACGTAGCCTTTCGGCTACACAGGACGCGCTTGGCGGCGCGGCTCCTAACCGGCTCATATTGGCCGGGGACGGGCGTGCTGTCCAGAGGGAAACCTTAAAAGCGTCCGACCTGTCTCACTGGCAGGTTGTCACTCCCCGGCTACCGGCCCGCCGCCGGGATCGGCTGTGACAGGCCAAACCAGTGAGAACCATCAATGACAAAGCAGATAACCATTCAAGGGGTGACCTACCTTACCGGGGGCGGGATACGCGCGCGTTGGCAGCGTCTTCGCCTGTGGCGCGCATATCGCCGCCCGGTGACTTACAACGACCTCCGCCGCATCGCCCATGGCTTGTGCTACCGAGACGGCGACTATCGCCAGCCCGATCCGGTTGGGGCGGCGCTGTTCGACAGCGTTGTCCGCGAGGCGGAACTGCCGGTGTTCGGTCGGGAGGGCGCGGCATGACGCAGCGCACCCCTACAGAACTCGCCTACCGGCTCAGCGACGTGATCCGTGTCACCCGGTACGCCTTCACCAACGAGAACGAATGCCACCCGCTCAACGACCGGGGCATCGGCGGCATGCTGGAAGAAGCCGACGAAATGGCTGGCGAACTGATCGAGCGCATTCACCAGCTTGAACGGCAGGTCGGGAAACCGATCACGGAGGACGCGGCATGAGCGATAACACCGAAGCCCCCCGTCCCGTTGCCGATTGGGAGAACCGCGAAGTGCGGGGTGACGTGATAGTCACCAAGTCGCTCTACGACCACCGCGCGGCGAAGGTCGCGAAGCTGAGGCAGCGTCAGGAAGCCTATGAGGCCAGTCTGCCGAAGAAGAAAGGGGAGGCGCTGCGCGAGATCGCGGACCTCATGGGCGGCCTGGTGGGCGATCTTGACGAAGAGGCCTACGCGGTTCACGCCACACTGGAACTGTTGGGCGCTATGGCGTCCGGTGAAGTCTTCACGGACGGCGCAGTTGACACTGATGTGCTCTATTGGCTCGTCTCTCGGGCGCGGGAGGGACTTGCCGACATCGAGCGCAAGACCCGCAGGGCCAAGGACATCGCGGCCCAGTTCAGCCCCATGCATCAGCCCTACAAGGCGTGATGGCTGGACCAAGTGCCCAGCAATTTAATCCGGTATGAAATAAACGGCTTGTGCTCCCCCATCCTTTGAGCCATAGTGGAACAAAGTAACACGGGGGAGCACATGCTCACTGATCGGAATTTCACATTGGCAGAGATAGCAGAGGTTCTCGGGAAGAACCCGCAGACGCTCCGCACCCATATCAACCGGGGCTATGCTACCGCGCTGCATAGCGGCACGGGCAAAGCCACCGGCAAGCATGCGAGGTTTAGTTTCCATACTGTGATGGAGTTCGCCGTCGCATACCACTTGGAGGCGTTGGGCGTTCGCCTGGAATCTGGTTTCCGGTATGCTACCGGATTTGCCCACGTAGGCCACGGCGCTGTGCCGGGGCTCCCCGGCGAGAGGGCACCGGGCTTCCCGTACCACACAAAGCACGGCCGGACGCTTGTTGCCGTTCACGGTGACAGGATGGCAATCGCGCTGTGGGACAACGGCAAGACCAATCCCTATGTCGCCCTCCGCAGCCAACTGGGGCGCCCCGCAGCTATGATCGTTTTCGACGCCACCCAAGTGTTCTTCGACGTCTGCAAACGCCTCGGGGTCGATGCCTACGACGCCTTGAACGCCGAGTACCGGGAGGAAGCCGAGTAGCAATGAACTCCGTCATCGTCATATCGCCGGATGAACTCCGCAGCATCATCGCGGAGGTGGTTCGCGAGGCCATGCAAACGACAGTCGAACCGGAGGTATGGTTGCCGGTGCCGAATGTCGCTCACCGGCTGGGCAAGAGCGAGAAGACCATTCGCAATTGGCTCGGGGACGGCCGTTTCACCCGCTACTCGGGCGGCGACGGCAAGCCCTACTTGATTTCGTCGTTGGAGGTGGAGGCATTGAGCCGTTCCGCCAGCTCATCTCCGGACGCTTCGTAGTACGTTAACAACTCGTTAAGGTTCCTATGACCTGTCACCCGCGCAAGATCGAGGATTTCCAGCCGCCGAGCGAGGCGGGTGATCCCCTCGTGCCGCGAGTCGTGGAAATGCAGGTCATCCACCTTTGCTTTCCTCACGGCCAGGCGGAACCGGCTGTCCCTGCTGTCGCTGTCTATGGCGAAGGGGTGCTGATCCGGTTCGGTCCTGTTGCCCCTGACCTTCTCCAAAATCTCGACCGCGCGCGCCGTCATGGGGACGTGGCGGGCGTGTTCGTTCTTCGTCTCGGGCAGATGCACGACGCTGCCGCTTATGTCCCGGTTGCGCATGTTGAGGATTTCGCCCGAGCGCATGGCCGTCTCGATGGCAAAGAGGAACGCGGCCCCGGTGATCTGCTTTTCGCTGACCCACGGTTCGGACCCGAGATCAAGCGCGGCACTGACCTTCTCGATTTCGTCGGGCAGGACGCGCCGCTTGCGGCGTCGGGCACTGGCTGGTCGCTTTACCTTCGCCATGGGGTTGACCGGGATAAGCTCCCATTCGTCCACGGCGGTGACGAACACATGCTTGAGCAGGTTCATTTCCCGCTTCACGCTGGCGGGCTGGACCTCGCCAAGACGGGCGTCACGCCATGCCACGAGATCGGCGCGAGTAATCTCTCCGAGGGTGTATTCCCCCAATGGTTTGTCGTCAGCCAGGTCGCGCTTGAAGCGTTCAAGCCGGATGACTTCCCATCGCTCGCCCTTCTTACCCTTGGAGCGTTCGCGGGCGTAGCGGTCGAATACCTGAGCGAGGGTGTCGGTGCTGGCCGTCCCCTTGGACAAGCCGACCTCAAACTCCTGCGCCCACACCTGGGCCTTGCGCTTGCTCTTGAAGGTCTGAGCCTTGCGGACGGTTTCACCGCCGACCTTGCGCGCCACCTGAGCCTGCCAACCGAACTTCGTTTTTATGATTGTGGCCATGCCGAAGATCGTAATCGCGTCGTAGCAGCATGGGCAACAGTTGGGTCAAGAATTTCCCGCGACCATCCGTCAACCAGCACAAATGGAGACCAAAGGTAAAACGATGCTAGAACACCACCCAATATCAGGAATAAATGGTGCCCAGGAGAGGACTCGAACCTCCACGTCCATACGGACACTAGCACCTGAAGCTAGCGCGTCTACCAATTCCGCCACCTGGGCCGGTGTCGTGAGCGCGGTGATTATATCCGGCTCCGGGGGGTGTCAACGGCATATCGCTGAAATTTTGCGGGAAGCGGTCCCGGTTCCGGCAGGTGCTGCGGCCGCGACGCAATCGCGGCTTGTGGGGAATACCCGCTGGCGCTATTTCGAAGCCCAGGCACCGAACGGAGGGATCCCTTATGTCCAAGCTCGTCACGATTTTCGGCGGCTCCGGCTTCGTGGGGCGGTACATTGCGCGCCGGATGGCCCGCGACGGCTGGCGGGTCCGTGTGGCGACGCGCGAACCAGACGAATGCCTCTTCGTCCGGACGTACGGCGAAGTCGGTCAGGTCGAACCGGTGCCTTGCAACATTCGTCACGAGGCGTCGGTCAAAGCGGCGCTACATACCGCGGACGCCGTCATCAACTGCGTTGGCGTGCTGGCGGAGAGCGGCAAGAACACGTTCGACGCGATACAGTTGGAAGGCGCGGAACGGATCGCTCGGCTGGCCAAGGCGGAGGGCGTGGAGCGAATGGTCCACATCTCGGCCATCGGCGCGTCGTCCGACTCTGACAGCGACTACGCCCGCACGAAAGCGGGAGGCGAGGCGGCGGTGCTGCGCCACATGCCTGAAGCCGTCATTCTGCGACCGTCGGTCATTTTCGGGCCGGAGGATGAGTTCTTCAACCGCTTCGCCGCGATGTCGCGCCTTACGCCGGTCCTCTCGATCGTCGGCGCGGACACGAAGTTCCAGCCGGTTTACGTGGATGACGTGGCCAAGGCCGCCGTCCTTGGGGCGACCGGCGCTGCGGAGCCGGGCATCTACGAGTTGGGCGGGCCCGACGTGGACACGTTCCGGGAGTTGATGCAGACGATGCTCAAGGTCATCCGGCGCCGGAGGCTGATCTTCAACATGCCCTTCGGCCAGGCCAAGCTGATGGCGCGGGCCTTTGGGCTGGCTGAGAAGGTGAGCTTCGGACTGATCGAGGCGCCGCTGACGGTGGATCAGGTCACCAACCTTGCCCGGAACAACGTGGTGAGCGACGGCGCCAAGGGCTTTGCGGACCTGGGTATCACCCCCATGTCCATGGAGGCTGTTCTGCCGGAGTACCTGTGGCGGTTCCGTGCCGGCGGCCAGTACGCGGGACTTGCCGAGTCCGCGCGCAACCTGAAGGTTTGATCGCCGACCTCAAAGGTAGGCGTAGCCCAGCAACGCAAGTCCGAGCACGATCCGGTAGATGACGTACGGCGTAAAGCTTACGCTGCGCAGCAGGCGCATCATCAGTGTCAGGGCCAGCAGAGCGGACAGAAATGCGAAGACCGCCGCGATGGCGGCGTCGTGGATCTGGCCCGCATCGCCGCGCGCCGCAACCTCCGCCCCCAGGAGCAGGCCGGAGGCCATGATCGTCGGGATGGACATCAGCATCGACAGTTTTGCTGCGCCATGGCGGGTGTAGCCTAGCAACCGCCCACCGGTGATGGTGATACCGGAGCGTGACGTGCCGGGGATCAGGGCCAACGCTTGCCAAAGGCCCATGATCCACGCGTCCTTCATGGTCCAGTCGGGGTCATCCATCCGCTCGTCGCCCTTCTGATCCGCCCAATAAAGAACAATGCCGAAAAGCAGCATGGTCCAACCAATCAGGGCGACGCTGCGCATCGCGTCGTCCAGCCCAGTCACGTCGAGGATCAGGCCCAGAAGGATCACGGGAATCGTTGCAACGATCAGCATCAGGGCCAACCGGGCGCCGGATGTATCCACCTTGCCCTTAACCAGCCGTCCCAGCCCGCCTGCGGCCTCCCGCACGTCGGTCCAGAAATAGGTGACGACCGCGAAAAGCGTGCCGACATGGACCGCAACGTCGATCGCCTGCCCCTGGTCTTCCATGCCGCTCAGGCTTGGGAGGAGAATCAGGTGCCCGGAGGAGGAAATCGGCAAAAACTCGGTAACCCCCTGTATTATCGCGACGAGGAGGATGTGCAGGAGCGTCATTCGGACCGTGCCTCTGTGATTTTTGCGCGCATCCTAACCCGATGATTTCCATTGCAAAGGCCTGATTTATGGAAGCTACACTTACCTAATTCGGGGCAAATTGCGCAGCGGGACCTACCGTGCCACCGAAAATTCCTTTATTTAGGTCACTCTTTATGACTTTATTTCTCTCTACAGGGGATGTAATCAGCCGCGAACGCGATTTACGGAGGCAAGCCAGTGGCCAAACAGCGAATGCTTCAGTTCGTGAAGGTGGGCAAGCAAATGCCCGAAAAGCGGGACGCTGACGCACGGGCCCACGACTTCGACGAAATTTACGGCGAGTTCGCGGATGCGAAGGCGGCCGAGCAATCCAGCCGGTGCAGCCAGTGCGGCGTGCCGTATTGTCAGTCCCATTGCCCGCTGCACAACAACATTCCCGACTGGCTTCGGCTGACCGCGGAAGGCCGGCTGCAGGAGGCATACGACCTCAGCCAGCTGACGAACACCTTTCCCGAGATCTGCGGTCGCATCTGCCCGCAGGACCGCCTGTGCGAGGGCAACTGCGTCATCGAGCAGTCCGGCCACGGCACGGTGACGATCGGCGCGGTGGAGAAATACATTACGGATACCGCCTGGGAGCGCGGCTGGGTAAAGGCCATCGCGCCGGCCGAGGAGCGCAGCGAAAGCGTGGCCGTGATCGGCGCGGGGCCCGGCGGGCTTGCAGCGGCCGACAGCCTGCGGCGGGCCGGTGTTCAGGTGACGGTGTACGACCGCTATGACCGCGCTGGTGGCCTGCTGACCTATGGCATCCCCGGCTTCAAGCTGGAGAAGGACGTGGTGACCCGCCGCAACAAGCAGCTCGAGGACGGTGGCGTGACCTTCGTACTCAACTGCAACGTGGGCGAGGACATTACCTTCGCGGAGATCCGCCAGAAGCATGATGCCGTGGTGATCGCCACGGGCGTCTACAAGAGCCGCGACCTGCAGGGCCCGGGCTCCGGTGCCAAAGGAATCGTGCGCGCGATCGACTTTCTCACCGCGTCGAACCGCAAGAACTTCGGCGACGCCGTACCGGAGTACGACAATGGCGAGTTGAACGCCGCTGGACGCAAGGTTGTGGTCATCGGCGGCGGCGATACCGCGATGGACTGCGTCCGCACGGCAATTCGTCAGGGGGCGGAGAGCGTGAAGTGTCTGTATCGCCGCGACCGCGCCAACATGCCGGGCTCGCAGCGCGAGGTACAGAACGCCGAGGAAGAAGGCGTGGTGTTCGAATGGCTGACAGCCCCCAAAGGCTTCGCCGGCGATCCGGTCACGGGTGTCATGGTGCAACGGATGCGTCTGGGCGCGCCGGATGCGTCTGGTCGGCAAAGCCCGGAGGTGATCGAGGGCGCCGACTACGTCGAGGATGCGGACCTCGTCATCAAGGCTCTGGGTTTCGAGCCGGAGGAACTTCCGACCCTCTGGGGCGAGAAGGCGCTGGAAGTGACCCGCTGGGGCACGGTGAAAGCGGATTTCCGCACGCACGAAACGACGATACCGGCGGTCTATGCCGTGGGGGATATCGTCCGGGGCGCGAGCCTCGTGGTCTGGGCGATCCGCGACGGGCGCGAGGCGGCTGAGGCGATCCTTGAGCGGTTCGCTATGCAGAAAGCCAGCGTTGCCGCCGAATAGGCGGCGGCACGGGTTCGACGGCTGTGATCGAGGATTCAAAAATGACGCGCAGGGCTCGCATTTTTATTGTTGCAGGCACGGTGGCTCTCGTTGCCGCCGGCCCTATGTTCGCGGCGCCGAGCGTCGAGGTGCCCGATGGCTGCGAAGGCTTCCTGACAGTTCAGATGAAGGGCTGCGGCGTGTCGCATTACTGGCGCTGCGCGGCGGACAGCGAGGGCAACGTCTGGGAGGTCCATTACGATTTCGAGGGGCCGTTTTCGATGTCCGTCTACGACAGCGAATTCCAGTGGCTGGACAGTCGATATTTCAGCGACGGCAGCCGCGAATACCTTCTCGAGCCCGGTCCCGACCCCGCGTCCCTGACCGAGCTTCTGGAGACGGGGAGCGACAGGTACGCGTTCACAATGCGCGAGACGGGGCCGGACGGGGAACGCGACGTCGTGCACCAGGGCCAGGATACGCTCACCGGCCGGGAAGTGGTCATCGACGGGGAGACGCTGCTGGAAACCGAGTTCTCCGCCGCCGCGATGGACGCCGTCTCGGGCGAGGAGGTCTATTCGGTCTCCGGCAACCAGTACGTGATGCGCGATGAACGCCTGTTTTTCCTCGGCCCCGACACCTATCGCGAGGGCATCGAGGAACGCGACAACGATCTGAGCCCGGTACGGTTCATCCGGCCGGGCGAAAAAGGCTTCGGCGTCATGACGCCGCAATACGAATGCACCGCATCGGAGGACATCGGCTTCACGCCTGCCCCCGCTGCCCAACCACAGGAGATGCGCAATGACGACCTATGATGAAAAATGGGCCGAGGCCGAAGCCGCGAAGCGCGAATGGTTGGCCGAGAACGGCATGTACAGCCCAGAGGACGAGCACTCCTCCTGCGGCGTTGGCCTCGTGGTGGCCATCGACGGCCAGCGGAGCCGAAAGGTCGTCGAGGACGGCATCAACGCGCTGAAAGCGGTTTGGCATCGTGGAGCAGTCGACGCGGACGGCAAGACGGGCGACGGCGCGGGCATTCACGTGCAGATCCCGGTGCCGTTCTTCTATGATCAGATCCGCCGCACCGGTCACGAGCCGGATGTGAACCGGCTGATCGCCGTGGGCCAGGTGTTCCTGCCCCGAACGGATTTCGGCGCGCAGGAGACCTGCCGGACGATCGTGGAAAGCGAAGTCCTGCGCATGGGCTACTATATTTATGGTTGGCGCCATGTGCCGGTGAATATCAACTGCCTGGGCGAGAAGGCCAACGCCACCCGGCCGGAGATCGAGCAGATCCTGATCTCCAATGCGAAAGGCGTGGACGAGGAGACGTTCGAGCGCGAGCTGTACGTGATCCGGCGCCGCATCGAAAAGGCTGCCGCCGCCGCCCGCGTACCGAGCTTCTACATCTGCTCGTTGTCCTGCCGGTCGGTGATCTACAAGGGCATGTTCCTGGCGCAGGACGTTGCGGAGTTCTATCCCGACCTTAAGGACGAGCGTTTCGTCAGCGCCTTCGCCATCTATCACCAGCGCTATTCCACCAACACCTTCCCGCAATGGTGGCTGGCGCAGCCTTTCCGGATGCTTGCCCACAACGGCGAGATCAACACGCTGAAGGGCAACGTCAACTGGATGAAGAGCCACGAGATCCGGATGGCGCACGCGACCTTCGGCAAGCTTGCGGACGACATCAAGCCGATCATCCCGCAGGGCTCGTCGGACTCCGGTGCACTGGACTCCGTGTTCGAGATGCTGGTCCGCGCCGGCCGGTCCGCGCCGATGGCGAAGACGATGCTGGTGCCCGAAAGCTGGTCCAAGCAGGCGGTGGAGCTGCCGCAAGCCTGGCGCGATATGTATTCCTACGTGAACTCCGTGATGGAGCCGTGGGACGGCCCCGCGGCGCTCGCGATGACCGATGGCCGCTGGGTTTGCGGCGGGCTCGATCGGAACGGCCTCCGGCCGATGCGGTACGTGGTGACGGGTGAGGGGCTGCTGATCGCGGGGTCGGAAGTCGGCATGGTGCCGACGAACGAAGCCATGGTCGTCGAGAAGGGCGCGCTCGGACCGGGCCAGCTCATCGCCGTCGACATGGCGGAGGGCAAACTCTACCACGACACGGAGATCAAGAACCGCCTCGCGGCGTCCCAGCCGTTCGGCGAATGGGTGGGCAAGATCACCGAGCTTGACGAAGCGTTGTCCGGCCTGACGGAGAAGCCGCTCTTCACCGGCGCGGAATTGCGGCGGCGGCAGATTGCTGCAGGGTACTCGGTGGAGGATCTGGAGCAGATCCTTGCGCCGATGGCCGAGGACGGCAAGGAAGTGATTGCCTCCATGGGCGATGACACGCCGCCGGCGGTGCTGTCCGAAAAGTATCGCCCGCTCAGCCACTACTTCCGGCAGAACTTCTCCCAGGTGACCAACCCGCCGATCGACAGTCTGCGGGAATATCGGGTCATGAGCCTGAAGACGCGCTTCGGCAACCTGAAGAACGTGCTGGACGAGGACAGCAGCCAGACCGAGATCATCACGCTGGAGAGCCCCTTCGTCGGCAACGCGCAGTTCAACGACCTTGTCGAGGCGTTCAACGCGCCGATGGTCGAAATCGACTGCACCTTCCCTGCCGACGGCCACCACAATGCCCTTGGCGAGGCGTTGCAGCGGATCCGGGACGAGGCAGAGGAGGCCGTGCGTTCTGGGGCCGGGCACATCATTCTGACGGACCATCACCAGTCGCCGGAAAAGGTTCCGACGCCGATGATCCTTGCCACCAGTGCAGTACACTCCTGGCTTACGCGGAAGGGCCTGCGGACTTTCTGTTCGCTGAACGTACGGTCGGCCGAATGTATCGACCCGCATTACTTCGCGGTTCTGATTGGCTGCGGCGCGACCATCGTGAACGCGTACCTCGCCGAAGACAGCCTTGCCGACCGGATCGATCGCGGCCTGCTGGAAATGTCGCTCACCGATGCGGTCTCCAAGTACCGTGCAGCGGTGGATGCCGGCATCCTGAAGATCATGTCCAAGATGGGGATCTCGGTAATCGCGTCCTATCGCGGTGGGCTGAACTTCGAAGCGGTCGGCCTCTCCCGTGCAATGGTGGCGGAGTATTTCCCCGGCATGATCAGCCGCATTTCCGGCATCGGCATCGCCGGGATTCAGCGCAAGGCCGAGAAGGTCCACGCCCAGGGCTGGCTCGGCGGGACCGACATCCTGCCCATCGGCGGCTTCTACAAAGCTCGGAAGTCCGGCGAGACGCACGCCTGGGGCGCGCAGTCGATGCACATGATGCAGACCGCCTGCAACACCGGCAGTTTCGAGCTGTGGAAGCAGTATTCGAAGAAGATGCATGCCAACCCGCCGGTGCACCTGCGGGACCTGATGAACTTCAAGCCCCTCGGCCGGCCCGTCCCCATCGAGGAGGTGGAAAGCATCACCTCGATCCGCAAGCGGTTCGTGACGCCCGGGATGTCGCTCGGCGCCCTCAGCCCGGAGGCGCACAAGACGTTGAACGTTGCCATGAACCGGATCGGGGCCAAGTCCGACTCCGGCGAGGGGGGCGAGGACCCGGCGCATTTCGTGCCGGAGCCCAACGGCGACAACCCGTCGGCCAAGATCAAGCAGGTCGCCTCGGGCCGTTTCGGCGTAACCGCCGAGTACCTGAACCACTGCGAGGAACTCGAGATCAAGGTGGCGCAGGGGGCCAAGCCCGGTGAAGGTGGCCAGCTTCCGGGCCTCAAGGTCACGGACCTGATCGCGCGTTTGCGGCACTCGACCAAGGGCGTGACGCTGATCTCGCCGCCGCCACACCACGACATCTACTCGATCGAGGACCTGGCGCAGCTGATCTACGACCTCAAACAGATCAACCCGCGCTGCAAGGTGACGGTGAAGCTGGTTGCCTCCTCCGGCGTCGGCACGATTGCCGCTGGCGTCGCCAAGGCGGAGGCTGACGTGATCCTTATCTCGGGCCACAACGGCGGAACCGGCGCGAGCCCGGCTACGTCGATCAAGTATGCTGGCCTGCCATGGGAAATGGGCCTGACCGAAGCGCACCAGGTGCTCGCGATGAACAAGCTGCGCGAGCGCGTGACCCTCCGCACCGATGGCGGTTTGCGCACGGGCCGCGACATCGTGATCGCGGCCATGTTGGGAGCCGAGGAGTACGGCATCGGCACCGCGGCGCTGATTGCGATGGGGTGCATCATGGTGCGCCAGTGCCAGTCCAATACCTGCCCGGTGGGGGTCTGCACTCAGGACCAGAGCCTGCGAGACAAGTTCACCGGCACGGCGGACAAGGTTGTGAACCTCATCACCTTCTACGCCCAGGAAGTGCGCGAGATCCTGGCGGAACTGGGCGCGCGCAGCCTGGCGGACGTGATCGGGCGCGCCGATCTTCTGGCCCAGGTCAGCCGCGGCAACGCCTATCTTGACGACCTGGATCTCAACCCGCTGCTCATCACCGTCGATGGCGCGCACGAGATCGTCTATGACGTAAACAAACCGCGCAATGCCGTGATGGACACGCTGGACGCCCAGATCGTCAAGGATGCAGACCGCTTCCTGAAGGACGGGGAGAAGATGCAGCTCTCCTATGCCGTCCAGAACACACAGCGGACCATCGGCACGCGGACGTCCAGCCACATCGTGCAGCGGTTCGGCATGAACAATGCGTTGCAGCCCGACCACTTGACGGTCAAGCTCTCGGGGTCCGCCGGGCAGTCGCTCGGGGCCTTCGGTGCGCCGGGGCTGAAGCTGGAGGTCGCGGGCGATGCCAACGACTATGTCGGCAAAGGGCTTTCGGGGGCGACCGTCGTGGTGCGGCCGCCGATGAACTCTCCGCTGAAGGCGGACGCCAACACTATCATCGGCAACACGGTGCTCTATGGCGCAACCGACGGCTATTTGTTCGCTGCCGGGCGGGCGGGCGAGCGCTTCGCAGTGCGCAACTCGGGCGCCAAGGTGGTGATCGAGGGCGTCGGGTCCAACGGCTGCGAGTACATGACGGGCGGCGTGGCGGTGATTCTGGGTACCATTGGCGCCAACTTCGGGGCCGGCATGACGGGTGGAATGGCCTATGTCTACGACCCCGATGGCATGGCCCTGCAGCTGATGAACAAGGAGACGTTGGTGACCTGCGCGGTCAGCCATCCCCACTGGGAGGCACAGCTACGCGGGCTGATCGAACGCCATGCGGCCGAGACGGGATCGCTGAAGGCTGCCGACATTCTGCAGCATTGGGACCTCGAGCTGCGCAATTTTGTGCAGGTCTGCCCGAAAGAGATGCTGGTACACATCCCGCATCCCCTGACCGTGGAAGAAGGCGCCATTCCCGCCGAATGAGGTGGGGGCCGCGCGGCGCTTACGGGTGCCGACGCTATGAAACCGGGCGGGCTCCGAAAGGGCCCGCTCGCGTTTGGTATGGCACAGCTCTTGGCCTGTTGCCCGATCCGCACTCAGGCACAGGCTTTTGCCGGGAAGGGTGCATGGGGCGGGCTCACCGCTTGACGGGTGCGCGTGGCGACGTCATGGAATTCCGGTGGCCAGCAGAACGATGAAAAAGGCAGCGCCGGCCAAGAAGGGCGGGGCGAAGAAGACGCAGGCAAGGCAGGAGCCTTGGCTGGTCCGTGCTGTGCTGTTCATCCGGCGATGGTTCTGGCGCCTGATCCTGATCCCGCCGATCTTGCTTCTGTTGGTGGTGGTGCTCTTCCGCTTCGTCAATCCGCCGACCACCCACACGATCTGGGCCGAGAAGCGCCGGCTGGGCGAGGTGGACCGGCAGTGGGTGGCGATCGAGAACATGTCGCCCTATGCGCCGAGGTCGATTGTGGCGGCGGAGGACGCGAATTTCTGCCTGCATTGGGGCTTCGATATGGTGGCGATCCGGGAAGCGCTGGATGACGGCGCGCAGCGCGGTGCCTCCACGATCACGCAGCAGACCGTGAAGAACGTGTTTCTCTGGCAGGAACGAAGCTGGCTGCGGAAAGCCTTGGAGGCGGTGATCACGCCCGTGGTCGAGATCGCCTGGCCGAAGAAGAGGATTCTCGAGGTTTATCTCAACGTGGCGGAGATGGACGAGGGCGTTTTCGGAATCGAGGCCGCCGCGCATCGTTACTTCGACACCGCCCCGCGGGACCTGACCGCCATTCAGGCTGCCCGGATCGCTGCTGTTCTTCCCGATCCGAAACGCCGGGACGCTGCCCGCCCCGGCGACTGGCTCCGCCGCCGCGCGTCCTCCATCGCCGATGGGGCCGCGACGATCGAAGCCGACGGCCGAGCGGATTGTTTCGAGGATTGAAAATGATCCGGCGGCGGTTCAAGAAAGGACACTCCTGCCCAACAGGATATGCAGCGCGATGAACCGACTTTACCACGTCCCCCTCTCACCCTTTTGTCGCAAGGTCCGGCTGGTGCTGGCCGAGAAGAAGATTGAAGTGGAGCTGGTGGAGGAGCGCTACTGGGAGCAGGATCCAGACTTCCTGCGCCGCAACCCTGCCGGGAAGGTGCCGGTGCTTCGGATGGGCGGCCGCACGATGGCTGAAAGCCAGGCAATCTGCGAGTACCTGGAGGAGACGGTGCCCGAACCGCCGCTGCTGCCGCGCAAGCCTGAGTCGCGCTACGAGGTGCGTCGGCTTTGCGCCTGGTTCGACGACAAGTTCCACCAAGAGGTGACGACGAAGCTGCTCTACGAGCGGGTGAACAAGAAAATCACCAAGGAAGGCTACCCGGAGAGCCGCAACGTGAAGGCGGGCGCTAAGGCGATCAAGTATCACCTGGACTACATGCATTGGCTGCTGGAGCAACGCCGATGGCTGGCCGGGGACATGATGACGTTGGCCGATTTCGCTGCCGCGGCTCATATCTCTGCGCTCGACTATATCAGCGATGTGGACTGGCACCGCAGCGCCAACGTCAAGGACTGGTACGCCAAGATCAAATCGCGCCCGGCTTTCCGTAACCTGCTGGCTGACCAGGTGCCCGGGTTCAAGCCGTCGGTGCAGTATGCCGATCTGGATTTTTGACGTGGCTGCCGGGGAGGGGGGCGGGCCGCCCCCCGTCCCGGCGTGCCGCCGGGCCTCCCCCCGGGGGTATTTTCGCCAACAAGAAGACGCGGGTTCGTGAGGGGGCTGAAAGTGCGGCTCGAGGCGCAGGCCCGCGCGGAAGGGTTCGCGGCGATGGGGGTTTGCCGCCCGGATGCGATCGGGCATGTGCCGGCAGAATTGGCGGCGTTCATCGGGCAGGGGCTGCACGGACAGATGTCGTGGTTGGCGGAGCGCATGGGGTGGCGTGGCGACCCGGCGCAACTTTGGCCGGAGGCGCGGTCGATCGTGGTGCTCGCGGAGAGCTATTCGCCGGATCTGGATCCGCGGGAGAACTTGAAGCGCCCGGATGTGGGAAACGTTTCCGTTTATGCGCGCGGCAAGGATTACCACGACATCGTCAAGAAGCGGCTGAAGCGGCTGGCACGTTGGTTGATTGCCGAGGCGGGCGGAGAGGTGAAGGTGTTCGTGGACACCGCGCCCTTGGCCGAAAAGCCGCTCGGTCAGGCAGCCGGACTCGGCTGGCAGGGGAAGCATACGAACCTTTTGAGTCGCGACCTGGGGAATTGGTTCTTCCTGGGGTCGATCTTCACCACTCTGGACCTGCCGGAGGATGTCGCGGAGACTGACCATTGCGGGTCCTGCCGGGCGTGTCTCGATGCCTGCCCGACCGAGGCCTTTCTAGGTCCCTACCGGATGGACGCGCGGCGGTGCATCTCCTACCTGACGATCGAGCATCGCGGGCCGGTGGACGTGGAATTGCGGGCGCGGATGGGCAATCGGATCTATGGCTGTGACGACTGCCTTGCAGCCTGCCCGTGGAACAAGTTCGCCGTGGACGCGAGCGATATGCGCTATGCCGCGCGCGACGACCTGAGCGCGCCGGATTTGCGGGATCTCGTCCGATTGGACGATGCCTCGTTCCGGGCACGTTTTTCAGGCTCCCCGATCAAGCGCATCGGTCGGGACCGGTTCGTACGTAACGTTCTTTACGCCATCGGCAATTCCGAAGATCGCTCATTGATGGACCCCGCGAAGGCCCTACGTGCCGACTCGGATCCGGCCGTTGCCGACGCGGCGCGATGGGCAGTCGAGCGCCTGTCGAGCCGGAGCCAGTCCTAGGAACTTGCGACAAGTCATTTGGCACTGGACTGACATCTGTTACCTTTGCGGTTCAGGAGAGGACTGATCGCTACAATAAACGGAGGAGACCATGGGCAAACATATACTCGACCGTAACCGAAGCCGCGAAAACAGCCGCCTCGCCGCCTATACCGGCGTGAGCCGTCGTTTGGCGCCGGAGGGCTCGCATCCGGCGAGTCTGACGCTGGCGCGTCGTGCGAAGGGGCCGCACAATCCGGCCTTGCGGTATATGGCGTTCCTCAAGATCGACCGCGGTTTCAAGGCATAGGGCCTGTCGCTCGGGGCGGCCTCACCAGCGGTGGCGGCGCGCGGCTGCTGGATCCGACCGACTTAGCTGCAGAGTGGTAATGGCGGCGCGGACACCCTGCGCCGCCGTACCTTTTGAATACGGACCGAACGACGCATCGCGCACGAAAAAGGTCACCGTGGGCGGACCGGAATAAGGGCGGATTTCAAAGCGGATCACCGCCTCCGTGCCCTTGGCCCGAAATGCGGCGCGAACGCCGTCACCGAGTCGTGTGGCTTCGTCGACGCTTGCGGGGGAGCCATCGCTGACGATGTCCGCCCGGACTGCTTTCTGGTGAACCTCGATCCCCCCGACGACCAGGCGCTCGAGTGTAATTGCGAGGGGGCGGAACGTGGGATCCCCGGTGATCTGGTAGTAGCTCAGAGTCATCGTGGCGGGCGTGGCGATTGCCACGATCAACAAGACGAGCAAGGGGATCCGGGGTGGGCGCACGGAAGCATGGGTCATGCCGCCACAGTGCGCCCACTGATATCAACGCGAGGTTAACGCGTGTCGGGGCGCGTCAGGCGCGCACCATCTTTTCATAGGCATCCGCAATATCGCGGGTCAGGGAACCGACCTCGAAATTGTAGTCGCCGATTTGCCCGACGGGAGTCACCTCGGCCGCCGTGCCGGTCAGCCAGCATTGCTGGAAGCCTTCTAGCTCTTCGGGCTGGATATGGCGCTCGTGCACCACGACCTGGCGTTCCCGAAGCATCCCGATCACTGTTTGCCGCGTGATGCCGTTCAGAATGCAGTCAGGGTCCGGCGTGTGCACCTCGCCATCTTTCACGAAGAAGACGTTGGCGCCGGTCGCCTCGGCTACGTATCCGCGATAGTCGAAGAACATCGCGTCGGAGCAACCCTTGGCCTCGGCCGCGTGTTTGGACATGGTGCAGATCATGTAGAGGCCGGCGGCTTTAGCAGCAGTCGGGATCGTTTCCGGGCTCGGGCGTTTCCATTTGGCGATGTCGAGCTTTGCGCCCTTCGTCTTGGCGTCGCCGTAATAGGCGCCCCATTCCCAGCCAGAGACGGCCATCCGCACCGGGTTTCGCGAAGAGCTCACCCCCATGTCTTCGCCGGCGCCGCGGAAGGCGACCACGCGGACATAGGCATCGCTCCAGCCGTTCGCCTCCAACATGGCGTATTTCGCCTTCTCGATTTCCTCGACGGTGTAGGGGATCGCCATGTCCAGCAATTCTCCGGACCGCAACAGGCGTTCGGAGTGTTCGACACCCTTGAAGATCTTGCCGTTGTAACACCGCTCGCCTTCGAAGACGGAGGAGGCATAGTGCAACGCGTGAGTCAGTACGTGGACCTTTGCGTCGCGCCAGGGCACGAGTTGCCCGTCCATCCAGATGACCCCGTCGCGATCGTCGTAGGCGCCAGCCATTTTCCGTTCTCCCTTGGAAAGTTTCCGAAAATTGCGCGATTTATGGCCGAACCGGACGTAAAGTTGCGCAATTTCTGGTCGGAGCTAGCATTTGGCTCTGGCAATGTCAACAAGGCTGACATAAAATGTGAATAACAGGTCGTAGCATTGGGTTCGGGCATGTCGGAAGGGTCCAGCGGAGGTGGGCAGCGTGGCGAAACGCTGCTCTATTTGACGGACGAACAACTGCGGAAAGGGATCGAGGCAATGTTCTTTGCCTACAAGGGGTTCACCTCCGATCCGGACCGCATTCTGGAGACGCGTGGCTACGGCCGGGCGCATCATCGTGCCATCCACTTTATCGGGCGCGCGCATGGCACCACCGTGAACAATTTGCTCGCGATCCTCGGCGTGACCAAGCAGTCGCTCAATCGTGTGCTCCGGACGTTGATCGAAGACGGTCTGGTGGAGAGCCGGGTCGGCACCCGCGACAAGCGAGAACGCCATCTGTTCCTGACCGAAGAAGGCGAGACGCTGGAACGGGCACTGAGCGAGGTGCAGCAGGCGCGTATGCGGGAGGCGTTCCGCATCGCCGGGCCGGGCGCCGTGGCCGGCTTCCGCGAGGTGCTTGAGGCGATGATGGATCCCGAGATGCGGCGACGCTACCAGCGGCTGGCGGAGACCGGGCAATGACCGATCTGCCCGCCAACGGAAGCGATGTAGATGCGCATCTTCTTATCGTCGACGACGATTCGCGGATTCGGGAGTTGCTTCAGAAGTTTCTGGTGCGCCATGGCTTCCTCGTGAGCGGGGCGCGCGATGCGGCGCAGGCGCGCCGGCTGCTCTCCGGCCTTGAGTTCGACCTCATCGTTCTCGACGTGATGATGCCGGGAGAAGATGGTGTGACTCTGACGGCGGCGCTGCGGGAAACGCTCACGACCCCGATCCTTCTGCTGACGGCGCGTGGCGAAACCGAGGATCGGATCGCGGGGCTGGAGGCGGGGGCGGACGACTATCTCGCCAAGCCCTTCGAGCCGCGGGAATTGCTGTTGCGGATCAATGCCATCCTGCGGCGGATGCCTGCCGACACCCCGGTGAATGCCGGGCCAAAGGTATTGCACCTGGGGCCGGTGCGCTACGATATCGAGCGGGCGGAGATGTGGCGCGGCGAGGCGCCCGTGCGGCTCACAGCGACAGAAGCGCAGCTGATGCGGATCTTTGCCGCCAATGCCGGTTCCGCGCTGAGCCGGACGCAATTGGTGGAGGAACTTGGCCGCGACGGCGGGCAGGCGCAGGAGCGGGCGGTGGACGTGCAGATCACCCGCTTGCGGCGCAAGATCGAGAGTGATCCCCGCCAGCCCCGCTATCTGCAGACGGTCCGCGGTGCCGGGTACATGCTCGCACCTGACTGAGCCGACGCGGCTCTCGTTCTCGTGCCATTGCGACGTGCTGCCTTAGAAGACGAAAGGGAGGATCTTGCCCATGACGACCGCGCTTTTCACCCATAGCGAGTGCCTTGGCCACGTCACTCCGCCGGGGCATCCTGAGAGGGTGGAGCGGTTGGAGGCGATCACGGCCGCGCTCGGCGACGCGACCTTCGATGCTCTGGATCGACGTGAGGCTCCCGTCGCGGAGCGGGCCGACCTGCTGCGGGCCCATGGCGAAGCACACGTGGCGAGCATAGAAGCCGCGGCGCAGAACGCGGACGGCGTGGCGCTCGACGCCGATACCTTCGTGATGGCCGGCTCAATGTCGGCCGCTCTGAGGGCGGTCGGCGCCAACATCGCGGCGGTGGATGCGGTGATTGCAGGGGAGGTGGCCAATGCGTTTTGCGCCATCCGCCCGCCCGGGCACCATGCCGAACGGTCCCACGCCATGGGGTTCTGCCTCTTCAACAATATCGCCATCTCGGCGAAGCGCGCGCTGGACCACCATGGGCTGAGCCGGGTGGCGATCGTTGATTTTGACGTCCATCACGGCAATGGCACCCAGGACATCCTTTGGGACGAGTCGCGCGTGCTCTTCGCCTCGACCCACCAGATGCCGCTCTACCCGGGCAGCGGCGCGGCGCATGAGACCGGCGCCCATGGCAACGTTATGAATGTCCCCCTGCCGCCGGGTGCGGGCAGCATGCAGTTCCGGCAAGCCATGGAGCGGCAGGTCCTCCCGGCCCTGGATGACTTTCGCCCCGAACTGCTGCTGATCTCGGCCGGATTCGACGCGCATGGGGATGACCCGCTGGCGCAATTGGAACTGCGGGAGGAGGACTTCGCCTGGGTCACGGGTCAGCTCTGCGACCTTGCGCAAACCCACTGCGGCGGGCGCGTGGTCTCGACTCTCGAGGGCGGCTATGATCTGCAGGCGCTTGCAGCCAGTGTGGCGGCGCACGTGACGGTTCTGATGGAGCGGGGCAGATGAGCGACAAGCCGGTGGAGCAGATGAGCTTCGAAGAGGCGATGGCCGAATTGGAGAAGCTGGTCGTGCAGCTCGAGAAGGGCGAAGTGCCGCTGGAGGAGTCGATCACGCTTTACGAGCGCGGAGAAGCGCTCAAGGCCCATTGCGAAAAAAAGCTCAAAGCGGCCGAAGAAAAGGTTGCGACGATCACCACGGATGCGTCAGGCAATCCGACCGGCACGGCCCCGCTCGATCCGCAATGACATTCAAGGCAGCGTTGGAGGCGGCGTCCGGCCGTGTGCAGGATTGCCTCGCCGCGGAACTCGCGGGCTATGGCGACGACGCGGTCATCGCCGCGATGCGCTATGCGGTCGCTGGCGGCAAGGGCTTGCGCGGTTTCCTCGTGATGGAGAGCGCACGGCTTCACGACGTCCCCGCGGCGCAATCCGTCTGGGCGGCTGCGGCGGTGGAGGCGGTGCACGCCTATTCATTGGTGCACGATGACCTGCCGGCGATGGACGACGACGACCTGCGCCGCGGCCAGCCCACCGTGCACGTCAAGTGGGACGAGGCTACTGCCATTCTAGCCGCTGACGCGCTGCAGGCGTTGGCCTTCGCGCTGCTCGCGAGGCCGGAGTGTGCGGCGGATGCAGGCCGGCGGATCGCGCTTGTCGCATCCCTGGCCGAGGCGGCTGGTGCGCGCGGCATGGTGCTGGGGCAGGCTCAGGACATTGCCGCGGAAACGGCAAAGGTGCCGCTCACGCTGCACCAGATCACTGGTCTCCAGGCCAACAAGACAGGCGCCCTGATTCGCTGGTCGGCGGAGGCCGGGGCGCGGCTTGCCGGCGCCGATCCCGCGCCGCTTTCCGCCTATGCCACCTCGCTCGGGCTGGCCTTTCAGATCGCGGACGACATCTTGGATGTGGAGGGCGATGCCGGAACCGCCGGCAAGCGCCTGAGAAAAGACGCCGAGGCCGGGAAAGCGACCTTTGTGTCGCTGCTCGGACTGGACGGGGCGAAGGCGCGGGCCGAAGCGCTGGTCGAGGAGGCCGAGGCGGCCCTCGCGCCCTATGGTGCGACGGCGGAAACCTTGCGGGCGGCGGCGCGTTTCGTTATCGCCCGCGAAAAGTGACGGTCCGCCGACGCGGTCCGGCAAGCTGCGGCCACAGGAGGGCCGAGCCATGGTAAGACCTTTGACACCCCTGCTGGATCGTGTGGCCAGCCCGGCGGACCTCAAGCACCTGAGCGATGACGAACTGGACCAGCTCGCCCACGAGTTGCGAGCCGAGACCATCAGCGCGGTGAGCGAGACCGGCGGGCACCTGGGAGCCGGCCTCGGGGTGGTGGAGTTGACCGTGGCGATCCACGCCGTCTTCGATACGCCGCGCGACAAGCTCGTTTGGGATGTGTCCCACCAGTGCTATCCGCACAAGATCCTGACCGGCCGGCGCGACCGCATTCGAACGCTGCGGCAGAAGGGCGGACTGTCGGGATTCACCAAGCGGTCGGAGTCGCCCTACGACCCCTTTGGCGCGGCCCACAGTTCTACCTCGATTTCGGCCGCTCTGGGTTTTGTCACCGCGCGGGATTTGGGCGGTGCGCCGGAGACAGGCGTGGGCGACGCCATCGCCGTGATCGGCGACGGAGCAATGAGCGCCGGCATGGCCTTCGAGGCGATGAACAACGCTGGCCATCTGGACAAGCGGCTGATCGTGATTCTGAACGATAACGAGATGTCCATCGCTCCGCCGGTGGGCGCGATGTCCTCCTACCTGTCCCGTCTCTATGCAGGCGCGCCGTTCCAGGATCTGAAGGCCGCCGCCAAGGGCGCCCTGAGCTTGCTGCCGCACCACTTCTACGAGGGTGCGAAACGGGCCAAGGACGTGTTCAAGCACGTCACCATCGGCGGCACGCTCTTTGAGGAGCTGGGTTTTGAGTATATCGGCCCCATCGACGGGCATGACATGGAAATGTTGCTGTCGGTTCTGCGGATGGTCAAAGCGCGGGCGGACGGGCCGGTTCTGATCCATGCAATCACGGAAAAGGGCAAGGGCTATGCGCCGGCGGAAGAGGCCACGGATCGCGGCCACGGCGTGTCGAAGTTCGACGTGCGGACCGGTGAGCAGAAGAAGGCCCCTTCCAACGCGCCGAGCTACACCAGCGTCTTTGCCGAGAGCCTTCTGCAGCACGCCGCGGAGGATGACCGGATTACCGCGATCACGGCCGCAATGCCGGATGGCACCGGCTTGAACCTTTTCGCCGAGCGCTACCCGAGCCGCTGTTTCGACGTAGGCATCGCCGAGCAGCACGCGGTAACCTTTGCCGCCGGGCAGGCGGCCGGCGGGCTGAAGCCCTTCTGCGCGCTCTACTCCACGTTCCTTCAACGCGGATATGACCAGGTGGTGCACGACGTGGCGATCCAGAGGTTGCCTGTACGGTTCGCGATCGACCGGGCGGGCCTCGTCGGCGCGGACGGCGCGACCCATGCTGGGGCTTTCGACATCGCTTTCCTCGCCAACCTGCCGGGGATCGTGGTGATGGCGGCGGCGGACGAAGCCGAGCTGAAACACATGGTTGCGACCGCTGTGGCGCACGACGACGGGCCAATCGCCTTCCGCTTCCCGCGGGGCGAGGGCGTCGGCGTCGACATGCCGGAACGCGGCGAGGTCCTGGAGATCGGCAAGGGCAGGATCATGCGTCACGGCAAGCGTGTGGCGATCCTCTCGTTCGGGACGCGCCTGCAGGAAGTGGAACTGGCGGCGGAAAAGCTGTCGAAGCGAGGGATCTCCCCCACCGTCGCGGACGCGCGTTTCGCCAAGCCGCTCGACCGGGATCTCGTCTTGCAACTGGCGCGGGACCACGAGGCGCTGATCACAATCGAGGAAGGCGCGATCGGCGGATTCGGAAGCCACGTCGCGCAGTTGCTGGCCGAAGAGGGCGTGTTCGACCATGGCCTGGTCTTCCGTTCCATGGTCCTGCCGGACATTTTCATCGACCAGGCAAGCCCGCGGGACATGTACGCCGTCGCCGGTATGAATTCCGAGAATATCGAGGCCAAGGTGCTTGACGTTCTGGGCGTGGCTCGAATGGACGCGGCGCGGGCGTGACAATCCGGTGCGGGGCCTGATCGGGGGCACCCGGTGTCAGCGGCGGAACCGGGGCTCTGCCCCGGACCCCGGGATATTTTCAGACACAAGAAGTCAGGGCGCGTCTGCAAGCAACGCCGCGAGGCCGTCGCGGTAGCTCGGATAGCGCAGCTCGACGCCGAGCTCGGACTTGATCCGATCGTTCCGGACCTTCTTGCTATCCGCGTAGAAGCTGCGGGCCATCGGGCTCATCTCCGCTGTTTCGAAGTCTTCTTCCGGCGGGACAGGCAGGCCGAGCAGGTGGGCGGCGTGGGCGATGACATCCTGCGGCGGGGCCGGATCATCGTCGCACACGTTGTAGATGGCGCCGGCGCGCGGCTGTGCGATGGAGGCCGCAAGGACTTGGGCAATGTCCTCCACGTGGATCCGGGAAAAGACCTGGCCCGGTTTGACGATGCGGCGGGCCGTTCCGGCACGGACCTTGGCAAAGGGGCCGCGTCCGGGGCCATAGATGCCGGCCAGCCGGAAGATCATGAGTGGCAGGCCAGCGTCTTCGGCGAAGGTTTGCCACTGGCGTTCCGCGAGGACGCGCAGGCGGCCGCGGCGGGTTGCGGGCGTCAGGGGGGTGGTCTCATCGACCCAGCCGCCCTTGTGGTCGCCGTAGACCCCGGTCGTGGACAGGTATCCGATCCACTTGGGCCGGGCGGCCAGAATCGCGTCCGCGACCTGCGGCAGGAAGGGGTCGCCTGCATCGTCCGGCGCGGCAGAGGCGAGGACATGGGTGGCCTGGCTGATCGCATCTGCGAGGTCGGCGCCAGGCAGGAGCAGGGGAGTGACGCCCTCGGTTTCCAAAGCGTCAGCTTTCTCCGGCGACCGTGTGGTGCCGAAGATGTGCCAGCCCTGTGGTTGCAGGGCGTGGGCGAGGGCCTGGGCGGAGTAGCCGTGGCCAAGGGAAAGCAGTGTCCGGGTCATGGCGTCGTTATCGGACGCCGCAAGGATTGTCACAAGAGATGAGATGTGACCGCGCCTTTGGGCTTGTTTAGGTACCTGAAGCGGGCCTCTGAAATACGGAGCGCCCCTGAAATCGCAGGGGCGCTCACTTGGAGAGCCATCCACTCACATCATCGTCGGGTAGAAGTATCCGGCGGGCTCCCTGTGATTATCCTATATCCAAGAGCCAGTTTTGAAAATGAGCCAGATCAATTATTTGCAGGAGATGCGGCGGTAAATCGTTATATTGCCTGCACGGAAAATCTATCTGGTGCGCCGGCTCGGGGAACACCTTTAGAGAGAGTGATTTCGGCCTTTCACGCGGTTCGCGTGAGTCGCTCAAGCGTCGCCGGATCGCGCTCGTCGCCGAAGAATGCTTCCAGAACCGAATCGAATGGGCGGGGATCCGAGGCTACGGCGGCGAAGAGCGTGGCGGATGAGCGAAGCTTCATGGCATCCACCTCTCCCAGCACGTTCTCGGGACGTTGCGCTGCATGTGGCATGAGGCGGGCGAAGCTTTCCTGCAGACGGGGGCCGAGAACGGGGTGGGCGAGGTAGCGGCGGGCCTCCTCAGCGCCCGCGATGCCGTAGTACGTGGCCATGTGGCTGCGTCCCAGGCCGCGCAGCTGCGGATAGACGAACCAGATCCAGTGACTGCGTTTGCGGCCCGCGTCGATCTCGGCCATCGCCTCCGCCCAGGCGCCCGCCTTGTCCTGAGCGGCGACGAAGCGGTCCAGGTCTGTATCGTCGTGCATGGTCGGTCCTTCTGATGTCATGTCCCTGTCGTCAGGATAGGGGCATTCGGGCTATGGCAATACCGGGTAGGACGCTCTCTTGCATCGCAGGGAAAAACCGGGAAAGGGTGGCGCATGACGGAGACTGCATTGAAGAGCTGGGCCGAGGCCGCCCCCCGCCTGATCGCCGTAGCGTCGGGACGCGAAGCGGCCGACATGGTGATCCGACAGGGCGTCTGGGTGAATGTGCAGAGCCGGGAGCTTCTGCCGAACCACGATCTCGCCATTGCCGACGGGCGCATTGCCTATGTCGGGCCGGATGCGGGGCATTGTACCGGGCCGGAAACGCAGGTGATCGAAGCAAAGGGGCGCTACATGCTTCCGGGCCTCTGCGACGGACATATGCACATCGAGTCCGGCATGTTGACGCCTGCGGAGTTCGCCCGTGCCGTCATCCCGCATGGCACGACGACCATGTTCACCGACCCGCACGAGATCGCCAACGTGATGGGCCTCGCCGGCGTGCGGCTCATGCATGACGAGGCGATGCTTCAGCCGGTCAACATCTTCACCCAGATGCCGTCCTGTGCGCCGTCCGCGCCGGGACTGGAGACCACGGGGGTCGAACTCGGACCCGACGATGTGGCGGAGGCGATGGGTTGGCCGGGGATCGTCGGGCTGGGGGAGATGATGAATTTTCCCGGCGTGATCGCGGGCGACAGGAAGATGCTGGCGGAGATGGCGGCGACGCAAGCCGCGGGCAAGGTGGTGGGCGGGCACTACGCCTCACCGGATCTCGGCCCGCCGTTTCATGCATACGCCGCCGGCGGGCCGGCCGACGACCACGAAGGCACGGCGGAGGACGATGCGATCGCGCGGGTGCGACAGGGCATGCGGGCCATGTTGCGCCTGGGCTCGGCCTGGTACGACGTGGAGCGGCAGATCACGGCGGTGACGGAGCGGGGCCTGGACCCGCGCAACTTCATCCTCTGCACCGACGACTGCCATTCGGGCACGTTGGTGAACGAAGGCCACATGAACCGGGTGGTGCGCCATGCTATCGCCTGCGGCTGCGACCCGCTGGTGGCCTTGCAGATGGCGACGGTCAACACGGCGAGCCACTTCGGCCTGGAGCGGGAGTTGGGGAGCATCGCGCCGGGGCGGCGGGCGGACGTGATCCTGTCGTCCGATCTGCGCGAATTGCCGATCGAGGTGGTCATCGCCCGCGGCCAAGTGGTGGCGGAGGATGGGCAGATCGCGGTGGACTGCCCCCATCTGGAATGGCCGGATGCGGCGCGCAGCTCCGTTAACCTCGGCAAGACGCTGACGGCTGCGGATTTTGAGATCGCCGCGCCGTCGGGAGCGAACCACGTTCGCGCGAAGGTCATCGGCGTGGTGGAGAACCAGGCGCCGACGAAAGCGCTGTCGGCCGAGCTGCCCGTTGCGGACGGGCTGGTGGAGGCCACGGGCGAGGTCTGTCAGATCGCACTGGTGGAACGGCACCGCGGCACGGGGGGCGTGGTGAACGCGTTCGTGCAGGGGTTCGGCTACAGCGGTCCGATGGCCATGGCATCGACTGTGGCCCATGACAGCCACCACATGATTGTCGTGGGCACGTCTCGCGAGGACATGGCGCTTGCCGCCAACCGGCTGGGCGAGGTCGGCGGCGGTGTGGTTCTTTTTGCGGACGGCGAGGAGCAGGCGCTGGTGGAGCTGCCCATCGCAGGGCTGATGTCGGACGACAAGGCCGAACGGGTCGCCGCAAAGGCGGAGGCACTCGGGGCGGCAATGCGGAAGGCCGGGTGCACGCTCAACAACGCCTACATGCAGCACTCGCTGCTGGCGCTTGTGGTGATCCCGGAGCTCAGAATTTCAGACAAGGGGCTGGTCGATGTGCGTACATTCGAACTGGTGCCGGTCATCGAGGAGGTGTTGGAATGACCCGCTTTGGACGCGTGATCCCGATCATCACTCCCGAAGTGCCGCAAGCTGAGACGTTTGACGACGCCGCGGCTGCCGTGGACCGGCTGATCGCGCTCTACCAGTCGGCGACGCGTTTCCTGACGGAGAAGTTCAACGAGGTAATCCGGTCCGGGCAGCCACCTCATCGCTACCGCGCGTTCTATCCCGAAATTCGACTGACCACGACAAGCTTCGCCCCGGTCGATTCCCGGCTCGCCTTCGGTCATGTGCCGGAACCGGGGACTTATTCTACCACCGTCACCCGGCCGGACCTCTTCCGAAGCTACCTTATTCAGCAGGTTGGTCTGTTGATCGAGACACACCGCGTGCCGGTGATGATCAGCGCGTCCGACACACCGATCCCCGTGCATTTCGCCGTTCTGAACGACGCGAGCCTTGCGGTGCCGCAAGAAGGGACGATGCAGTTTCAGCTTCGCGACGTGTTCGACACACCGGATCTGGCGACCACGCACGACAATATCGTCAACGACTTCGATTTCCTCTACGAGGACGGATCGCGGGCGCTGGCGCCGTTCACGGCACAGAGGGTGGATTATTCGCTTGCGCGGCTCAGCCACTACACGGCGACGGCGCCGGAGCATTTCCAGAACCATGTGCTCTTCACGAACTACCAGTTCTATGTGGAGGAATTCGAAGCCTATGCCCGGGAAGCCCTGAAGGACCCGGAGAACGGCTACACCTCGTTCGTCGGCCCCGGGAATGTGGAGATCACGACGTCCGACGGCGAGCTACCAGCGCCGCTGAAGCTGCCGCAGATGCCGACGTACCACCTCAAGCGGGAGAACGGCGCCGGGATCTCGTTGGTCAACATCGGGGTGGGGCCGTCCAACGCGAAGACGGCGACGGACCACATCGCCGTGTTGCGCCCCCATGTCTGGCTGATGGTGGGCCACTGCGCGGGGTTGAGGAACACGCAGGCCCTGGGAGATTTCGTGCTGGCCCATGCTTACCTGCGGGAGGACAAGGTGCTGGATAACGACCTGCCCGTCTGGGTGCCGATCCCGGCGCTGGCGGAGGTGCAGGTGGCGCTGGAAGATGCGGTGGAAGAGGTCACCCAGCTCGAGGGCTATGAGCTCAAGCGGATCATGCGAACGGGCACCGTGGCGACAGTGGACAACCGCAACTGGGAGTTGCGCGACCAGTCCGGCCCTGTGCAGCGGCTGAGCCAGTCGCGTGCCATTGCGCTGGATATGGAAAGCGCCACGATCGCAGCCAACGGGTTCCGCTTCCGCGTCCCCTACGGCACGCTGCTCTGCGTCTCCGACAAGCCGCTTCATGGCGAATTGAAGCTTCCGGGCATGGCTAGCGAATTCTATAAAACGCAGGTCGCGCGCCATTTGCTCATTGGCATCCGGGCGATGGAACTGTTGCGGGAGATGCCGCTCGAAAGGCTACACTCGCGGAAATTGCGTAGTTTCGAGGAAACAGCGTTCCTCTGATCCGGGATTCCCTGCACAAAAGCCCTTGTTTTCTTGAAAGGTCGGCCACAAAACGTTGTGAGCTGAGACCACATGACGTAGAATCAGTACGACAAGCCCCAAGACAGAGGGCAACAACGAGGAGACCATATATGGCCACCAAACCGATGACCAAGACGCAGCTCGTCGCCGCCATCGCCGACGCGATGGAAGCCGACAAGAAGACCGCCACTGCCGCGCTCGACGCGGTCACCGATATCATCACCCGCGAAGTCGCCAATGGCGGCGCGGTGACGCTGCCCGGTGTCGGCAAGATCTTCTGCCGCGAGCGCCCCGCGCGTCAGGTCCGTAATCCGGCGACCGGCGAGATGATCGAAAAGGACGCCGACAAGGTGGTGAAGATGACGATTGCCAAGGCGCTGAAGGACTCCGTGAACGGCTGACGCCCTCCACGTTTCTGCGCTTGTGCCAGAGGGCCGTCCCCCCGGGACGGTCCTTTTTTTGTGGGGTGTCCTTAGGCCGGGACCGGTCGCGACTGCGCCAGACGGACGCGACGCGGGCGAGCGGGCCTCTCCGGATATCGCCTGTTCTCGCTGTTCACCGGGGATTGCCTGTGGCAGGTGGGCGAGACGGGCTTCTGGGGAATAGCGATGGATCTGCGTGCGCTTGGAATGGGGTTGGCGTTTGCCTTCATGTGGTCGTCGGCCTTTACGTCGGCGCGGATCATCGTCGCTCATGCGCCGCCGTTGGGCATTTCTGCCCTTCGTTTTCTGATCGCCGGGACTCTTGCCGTGGCATTAGCCCGTGCGCAGGGGCAATCCTGGCGGTTGACCACGAGCCAGGCGCGGCTGACGGTGGTCTTCGGCATCTGCCAGAATGCGCTCTACCTTGGGTTGTTCTTTGTGGCGATGCAGACGATAGAAGCGTCGCTTGCCGCCATCATCGCCTCCACCATGCCGCTGCTGGTGGCGGTGGCGAGCTGGGCGGTGCTCGGCGAGCGGATGCGCGCCCTGGGCGTGGTGGGACTGTTGGCTGGGTTCACGGGCGTGGCATTGATCATGGGCAGTCGTTTGCAGGCTGGCGGTGCGGATCCCGTCGGTATCGGTCTGTGCCTCGTCGGCGTGCTGGCGCTTACCTTCGCCACGCTCTCCGTGCGGGGGGCATCTTCGGGCGGAAACGTCCTGATGATCGTGGGCCTGCAGATGCTGGTGGGGGCGGCGGTGCTGATGCCTGCGTCGTTGCTGCTTGAGGCATGGCGGATCGACTGGTCTTTGGGGTTCGTTCTGGCCTTTGCCTATACGGTTATCGTGCCAGGACTGATTGCGACGATGGTCTGGTTCCTGCTGGTGCGCAGAATTGGCGCGGTGAAGGCGGCGACGTTCCACTTCCTGAACCCGTTCTTCGGCGTGGCGGTGGCGGCGCTCCTTTTGGGTGAGCGGCTCGGACCCTTGGATGCGGTGGGCGTGGTCATCATCATGGCCGGTATCCTGGCCGTGCAGCTGTCGCGGCAGGCGTCATCGGCGCAGAAGGATCAGCCTCGGGGATAGGCGGTCGCGTCTGATGACCGAGGAGGGGGGCTGTCTGCCCCCCCGCGCGGCGTGGCCGCGCTCCCCCCCGAGGATATTTGCGGACACAAGAAGCCGGGCGGTTGCTTCCGATCCGGCAGGATTGCGCGGGATCAGCCGATCTGGCCGCGCGGGCCGTCGCCCACCTGCCCGCGATGCAGAAGAAGGTGGTCGAGCAGGACGCAGGCCATCATGGCCTCCCCCACTGGGACGGCGCGGATGCCGACACAGGGGTCGTGGCGACCCTTGGTGACGATCGTGGTTTCCTCGCCTGCTGTTGTGACGGTGCGGCGTGGGGTCAGGATGGAAGAGGTAGGCTTGACCGCGAATCGGACGACGATGTCCTGCCCCGTCGAGATGCCGCCGAGGATGCCGCCCGCGTGGTTTGAGCTGAAGACGGGGCCGTTCGGCCCCATGGTGATCTCGTCTGCGTTGGCCTCGCCGGTCAGCGATGCGGCAGCCATCCCTTCGCCGATCTCCACGCCCTTGACCGCGTTGATGGACATGCAGGCCGCGGCGAGGTCCGTGTCGAGTTTGCCGTAGACGGGGGCGCCGAGGCCGGCGGGAACGCCGGAGGCGCGCAGCTCGACCATGGCACCGACCGAACTGCCCGATTTGCGGATGCTGTCAAGATAGTCGGCCCATTCGTTGGCGGCGGTAGCGTCGGGCACCCAGAACGGGTTGTTTTCGACCTCCGAGAGGTCGAAGCGGGCGCGGTCCATCGCCTTTTCACCCATCTGAACCATGTAGCCAGTAATCCGGAGGCCGGGGGCCAAAGCACTCAGGGCGGCGCGGGCAATGCCGCCGGCGGCAACGCGGGCGGCCGTCTCGCGGGCGGAGGAGCGGCCGCCGCCGCGGTAATCCCGGATGCCGTACTTTTGCCAGTAGGTGATGTCCGCGTGGCCGGGGCGGAATTTCTGGGCGATGTCGCCGTAGTCCTTGGAGCGCTGGTCGGTGTTGCGGATCATCAGCTGGATCGGCGTGCCAGTGGTTTCGCCCTCGAAGGTGCCGGAGAGGATCTCCACCGCGTCGGGCTCCCGCCGCTGGGTCGTGAAGCGGCTGGTGCCGGGGCGGCGGCGGTCGAGCCAGTGTTGCAGGGCCTCGGCGGAGACCGGGATCCCCGGGGGGCAGCCGTCGACGGTGGCGCCAAGCGCCGGGCCGTGGCTTTCGCCCCAGGTGGTAACGCGGAAGAGGTGGCCGAAAGTATTCAGGGACATCGCGGGCTCCTTTGTCCGCCCCGTTTAGTGGGGCCGTGGCAGCGGCTCAAGGGGGCTGTCGCTTTGGCCTATCCACGCTGGCGGGGCGCCGGAGCGGGTCAGTGGATGTTGTGGATCAGGCCGGGCAGGACGCCGTGCCGGTAGCCGAAGGTCGGACGGCGCGGAACTGGACCGAGCAGCCATTGGAGGCCGATGGACGCTTCGCCATAGGTTTCGTCGCGGGCGTCGTACCGGATCTGGCCCAGAGAGGCGGTAAACATCGCTCGGTCTTGCGTGCGAAAGGGGATCTCCGCGTGCAGTCCGTAGGCGTAGAAATCCGAATCCGATGTGCCGGGGCGGTTGAGCGTCTCCTTTCGGCCTTCGATGCCGTACCGTGCACCGGAGGGTGTCGTGCGGAACAGATCCACCGACTTGTTGGTGACGTGGCCCTCGTCGAACTGGCTGCCGCCGGTGTCGCTGAAAAAGAGGTCCACGCCGAACCCGCGGGCCGGCGCATAAGCGAATTCCGTGCCAAGGGTGTAGCTCGCGCCGCTCTCGAGGCCCACAGCGCCGTAGAGGCCCGCAAAGACATTCGGGGCGACGCGCAGGTACGGGCGCGCCGCGAGCCCTGCGTAGCCGTCGTCGCCGTCCAAGGATACGGCGCCCGCTGCGTCGGCCTGAAACCCGACTGCTCCGTCGCGAATGTCCGTCGATGCATGGCCAAGAAGGGTGCTCACACCGCCATGCGCACGATCAGCGGCATCCAGGGAAAATCCGGCCATTCCGCCGACCGGCATGAGGTCGCCAGCGGACACAGGGACGGGCAGGGCCAGGGCTGCTGCAAAAAGGGCTGTGGCGCGGTGTGGCATCGGCGGGGCTGGCTCCGTGGGGCGGTGCGAGACCTTCGATGCATGGCCTAGGACAGGTCGCAATCCGGTTCAAGGTGTTGGCCCAAGCGAGGGGTGCGCTGGATCGTAGCGAGGAGCAATTGCGCCCGCCCGGTGCCTCGAGGCGGGCGCGGGGGGGGTATCACCCTTTCGGCGTGTACCAGATCGGCGCCGTATAGGCGCGCTCCACGATTGTCATCGTGGCATCCTCCGGCGGCTCGGCCCCGAGACGGACGGCATCATAGGCCGGCCAGCGCGGGGTCGGGATTTCCAGCACACGAAGGTAATAGAACGCAGGCTGTGCAGGATCGAAGTCCGGGTCTGTCCAAACTGTGATGAGTTCGGGCTCGCCGATAGAGTTGGTATAAGTAGCCGTTGCCACGTCCACCGTGCTCCCAACCTCCGGCACTTTGCCGCTCGTCGCGTCCGGCGTGCGGTCGCCGGCCCAGACGACATCGTAGACGTTTTCCTGGAGCGCGCCGGACGCGTCCATCCACCCCTTCACGACCTGGATGCGGTCGAGGTTCGCGCCGATCGGGTCCTTCATTGCCGCAACGAGGAAGCTGGGTGCCGTGGCGCCCTCGGGCGCGGTGGGCAGGTTGCCGCCCATGGGCACGCCCTTGCCGTAGCCGACTGAGGCGGGCTGACGGTTTTGCGCGTCGGCATCCTCAAAATTCCAGCCACCGAAGAACCGCACGATCATGCGCGGGCCGGTGGTGGCGTAGGTCTCGCGGCGCTTCATCGCGTCCCAGATCGAGGTGCGGGTATTCTCGTCCGCCCAGACTGCGGCATAGCCGGAGGAGCCGACCTCCCAGTCGTAGATCGTCACCCCGGTTTCCTTGTTATCGACAAAGGCGGCTTTCACCCGCTCAGGGCTCGGCTCCTGCGGGACGGTCTTGCCGAAGAAGTTGTCCTCCTCCATCGCTGCGAGCCCGGTATGGGCGTCGCTGCTGCCGATCATGCCAAATTTGTAAGGGTTGGTGCCGAGGTCCTTCTCCAGCTTCAGGCCGTTCTTGAGCGCTTCTCGGGCGTACTCGTATTGCAGCATGTCATTGGTCTTGGCGGTGCTGCCATCCAGGTTGCCCTTGTCCCACAGCTCGAAGTCCGCGAACTCGTCGTTGGGCGACAGGAACGGGTGCGCCTCCCCGGTGCCCTTGGTCTGGGTGACTTCCGCGAGCGGTTCCCATTTCGCGCGGGTCTCTACGTAGGTGGCATCGAGCGGTTCGCCGAAGGTCTTCTCCACCGGGAACATGATGCCATTGGACAGATTGCCGTTGTGCGTGATGGCCAGAACGCTGCCGCTGGTCTTATCCTCGTAGTTCGCCATCCATTCCCAGAGGTGAGCGGGATTGTCGCTGCCGTAGGGTGGATAGACCGTGAAGGGCTGCACCAGGCTCGCCTTGTCGCCGTTGTCGCGGAAAATGACGTTGCGGTGCAGGTTGTTGCCGTCGGTGTTGGACGTCCACTCGTAGCCGATGAACGCGGTGAAGCGGCCGGGATCGTTGAACTCCTCGGCGGCGTCAATGGTCGTCTGCCAGGCGTTTTTGTAGCCTTGCGTCCCCGGGAAATACATCAGCTCCTCGGGGAACGTGTTGTGGGAGAACGCGACGATGATGTCCATCGCGGCGGCCTGACCCTGACCATTCATGATCATGTCGTACCACTTGCGGCCGGTTTCGTTGGCCAGAAGGTCGGCCTTGCCGGCGAAGAGGTCCGGGAAGAAGCCCATGTTGTCGGAATGGTCGGCAACGACGAGGAAGTCGAGCGGGCGTGAGAGCCGCACCGGCTGGCCAGTGCTGGACGTCACTTGCTCGCCCCGCGCGAACCGGTACGCGTCTCGCGGGTTGAGGCGTGCGCCGAACGCACCCGCATCCATCGAGAATGCGGTGTGCAGGTGCGTATCCCCAAAGAGCGGACGGTCGGGGAAGTTGCGGTCGGCGTACGGCGAATAGGGCCGTTCGGCCATGCCCACCGCGATCTTGTCTTCGGTTGCAGTGTTGGCGATTCCGACGCCTTGCTCCGCAGAGGCCGTGACCCCAAGGGCAGTAAAGCAGGCCACCGAACAGAGCAGCGTGCGTTTCCAGGCAGAAAGTGTCATCTCCGTCCTCCTTGAACCGCAAAGATCAATCTTCACTGCGCGATAGGACGGGGCTTGTCGAAAACCTCGGAACGTTTTGTCATCAGGATGCCGCTGCGCGTCCTTTTTTGCAACCTTGGCCGTGGCATTTGACCATGTGATACAGGGTCGCTCGGGTCGGCCCTATTGCCCGCCGGGTGTCAACGCTTTCCGTTGGCGGGCGCGTTGCAGTCCCAGATGGTGCTCGCGAAGGATGATCGCGATACCGGCGGCGACCACGATGGCGGCGCCAGCGATCGTGGTGCCGGTCGGGACTTCGGCAAAAACCAGGTACCCTATTGCGACGGCGAAGATCATGGACGCGTAGTCGAATGGCGCGACCAGCGATGCGTCGCCATACCGGTAGGCCGAGGTAAGCAGCCCCTGACCCATGCCTCCGGCGAGCCCCGCCAGAATCAGGTAGACGGCTTCGCGCGGAGTCGGCACGACCCATCCAAAAAACACCGTGAGGAGCGACAGGCCCGTGCCAGTTATGGTGAAGTACAGCACGATCGTAGCGGCCCGTTCGGTCGCCACGAGTTTGCGGACGAAGATCTGGGCGAGCGCCGCAAAGACGGCGGACATGAGCGCCAGCATCGCACCGAGTGCCTCCGCATGACCGAGCCCCTCGTCCGCCGCGGCGGTCAGGCGCGGGGACAAGACGATCAACACGCCGACCATTCCTACGGCGACGGCGGAAAGGCGAAAGACCCCGACCCGTTCGTTGAGGAACATGTTGGCGAAGATGACGACGAGGATCGGCGCGGCGTAGAAGATGGCCGTCGCTTCCGGCAGCGGAAGCAGGCCGAGCGCCGCGAAGCCCAGCCCCATGGCCGTGACGCCCATGAGACCGCGCCAGAACTGGCCCATGGGGCTCGCCGTCCGCAGACCGCTGGATAGGCCGCCGTCCAGATGGAGCCACAGTAGAATGACGGGGAGGGCAAAGAAGGATCGGAAGAAGACTACCTCGCCTGGCGGAACATGTCCTGTCGTCGCCTTGATGAGACTCTGCATCAGGACGAAGAGGGCCACCGAGCCCAGTTTTTGAAGGATCGCGCGCGAGGGGTTCATACCGTCAAATGCGCATGATGCCGGGGAATTGTCACGTAGGGGCGCGGCTGAAATCGCCCGACCTGTCGCTAGGTCAATCTTTGCCGATGCCGGCTACGTGGGGCCGGCTCATTCCTGCCGCGCAACCGTGCAAGTGTACTCGGTGCCGTCGGGGTCGGGCTCTCGGTAGGTGGCGTTCTCTCCCTTCATCCAGATCGACCGTCCGAAGCTGCCTTCGTAGCGTGCACCGGACGCCGTGCGCGTGACGAAGCCCGTGTCGATGCTGTCCCCCCGCTCAAACCGGACGCTCGGCAATTCGGTGTCGAAGAAGTAGGTGACGACCTCGTTGGCCGGATTGCCGTCACAGGCCCAGAAGGCGATGCCGGTGGGCGTCTCGAGCAGCCACTGTGCTACGAGTTCCCCTTCCCTGCGGAGGTAGGCAGTTTCCACGCAGTCGCGCAGGTCATCGGCCTTCCAGCACTCGTCCCGCCCCTTGATCCACCCACGTTGGTATGCCCGCAACTCATCCTCGGCAGCTTCTGCGCCCGCGTCCAGGCCACGCGCGGTTTCGAGCGCCGCGGCGTAGCGGTCGGCGACACGCCGATCCAGTGCGGAGAGCGCGGGGTCGGAACAGATCAGTTCCTCGGCGACGCTCTCGGCCTTAGTGCAATCGAAGGCTGGTCCGGTCTGTGCGACGGCGGGAGTGGCGGCCAGAAGGCTAAGGGCGGCAATGGTGCGGAACAAGGTCGGCGTCCTTTCGGCAATGCCCGTCATTGGCGGGCTTGAACAGCATGGTATCAACCTTCCCGTAACGCTCAAGCCGCACTGCGGAGGCTGGTCGACCCCAAAAAGCAAAAGGCGCCCCGGAGGGCGCCTTCACAATCTCTAAAAGCAGGCCTGTTAGTCCTTCTTCTTCTTCTTCACCGGCTTCCAGATCCGCTTGTTGGTGACGTAGAGCAGCACCGTGAGGATGGTGAGGAACAGCACGCCGACAAAGCCGGCCTGCTTGCGTGCCATCAACTTCGGCTCGGCAGCCCACATCAAGAAGGCGGCCACATCCTCAGCCTCGTGATGCAGCGAGGTCGCGTGGCCGTCGTCGTACTCAACGTCATCGCCGTAGAGCGGGGGTGCCATGGAGATCCAGCCGGTCGAGAACGCGGTGTTCTCGTAGAAGGTGGTGCCGGCCTCTTCCTTTTCCTCGCCGGTGTAGCCGGTGAGGATGGAGTAGATGTGCTCCGCGCCGCCCATCCCGTTGAAGAGCTGGCTCAGACCGGTGCCGTAGGGGCCGTGGAAGCCCGCACGGGCCTTCGCCATCAGGCTGAGGTCCGGTGCGCCGGCAGAGGTATTGGCCGGGAAATGGTCCGTCGGCACGGCCGGGCGGAAATCGTCAAGCTCCGTGTCGAACACCTCGAAGTTCTGCTCGGCGTAGGCACGAACCTGATCCTCCGGCAGGCCCGGTCCGCTCTCGTTGGAGAGCGTCCGGATCGGGACGTACCGAAGTCCGTGACAGGCCGAACAAATCTCGGTGTAGATCTTGAGGCCGCGCTGAAGCTGCATCTGGTCGAACGTGCCGAACGGCCCCTCGAAGGAGAACGGCACGTCATGGGTGTGCCCGCCCTCGGCCGCCAGCGAGGCGCCGGCGGAGAGGCTGAGGATCGCGGCCGCGGTGAGTGCGATTTTTCTGATCATCTCGAAACGATCCTTTCTGTCACTCGGCCGGGGCCGGCATGGCGGCCGCGTCGTCTTTGGGCTTGCCATAATGGGCATCGAAGTCGGCTTCGATGGTTTCAGGCTGTGCTTCCGGTTTCTCCAGCACGCCCAGGAGCGGAAGGATCACCAGGAAGAAGGCGAACCAGTAGGTAGCTCCTGCCAACGCGATGTAGGGATAAATCCCCTCGGCAGGCATGGCCCCCACCCAGGTGAGCACGACGAAGTCGATGCAGTAGATGGCGAACCACCATTTGAACATCGGGCGGTAGCGTCCCGAGCGGACCGACGATGTGTCGAGCCAAGGGACCAGTGCCCAGACGATGATCGCGCCAAACATGGCGATCACGCCGAAGAACTTCGCGTCCACCAGTCCGAAGGTGATCCAGTTGGCGAACATCACCACCCAGACATCCGCGGTGAAGGCCCGCAGGATCGCGTAGAAGGGCAGGAAGTACCATTCGGGAACGATGTGCGCCGGGGTCTGGAGCGGGTTGGCCTCGATGTAATTGTCAGGGTGGCCGAGGAAGTTGGGCATGAAGCCAACGATGGCAAAGAAGACCACCAGGATCAGCGCCAGGGCGAAGAAGTCCTTGATCACGAAGTAGGGCCAGAACGACAGCGTGTCCTTCTTGGCGACTTCCTTGGACTCGCGCCGCACTTCAACGCCGGTCGGGTTGTTGTTGCCCGTGGTGTGGAAGGCCCAGATGTGCACGATCGTCAGCCCCGCGATGATGAAGGGCAGCAGGTAGTGCAAGGAGAAGAAGCGGTTCAGCGTGGCATTGTCCACCGCCGGTCCGCCCAACAGCCAGGTCTGGATGCTTTCGCCGATAAAGGGGATGGCACCGAAGAGGCCGGTGATCACCGTCGCGCCCCAGAAGGACATCTGCCCCCAGGGAAGCACGTAGCCCATGAAGGCGGTGCCCATCATGCACAGGTAGATCAGGATGCCGATGATCCATGTGATCTCGCGCGGAGTCTTGTAGGAGCCGTAGTAAAGACCCCGGAAGATGTGCAGGTAGACCGCGAAGAAGAAGAGCGATGCGCCGTTCATGTGCAGGTAGCGCAGGAAATGGCCACCGTTCACGTTGCGCATGATGTGCTCGATGGAGGCGAAGGCCATGTCCACGTGCGGGGTATAGTGCATCGCCAGCACGATGCCGGTGACGATCTGCAGCGCAAGGCAGAAAGCCAGGATGATGCCCCAGATCCACATCCAGTTGAGGTTCTTGGGAGTGGGGATCATCAGTGTGTCGTACATCAGGCCGAGCACGCCGAGGCGTCTGTCGACCCACTTCTCGGCGCCGGTCTTCGGCTCGTAATGGTCGTGGGGAATTCCAGCCATCTTTGTCTCCCTTAGCCGAGCTTGATCGTGGTTTCGTCCACGAAGGACGCGGTCGGAACCGGCAGGTTCTGCGGCGCGGGCCCTTTGCGGATGCGTCCCGCGGTGTCGTAGTGCGACCCGTGGCAGGGGCAGAACCAGCCGCCGATGCCGTTGGGGCCGACATAGTCGCCCGCATCGCTCAGCGGCACGCAGCCCAGGTGGGTGCAAACGCCCATCATCACCAGCCAGGCCCCGGACTCGTCCAGCGCGCGGTTCTCGTCCGTCGCGGGCGCGGCGCCGTCAATGTTGGCGTTGCGCGCGACCTGGTCGACCAACTCGGATATCTCGACGGATCGGGCCTGCTCGATCTCGGCCTCCGTGCGCAAGCGCAGGAACACCGGTTTGCCGAGCCATTTCACCGTGATCTGCGTCCCTTCCTGTACGGAACTGACGTCGACCTGGATGGAACTGAGCGCCTGGACGTCGGCGGAAGGGTTCATCTGGTTAATCAGGGGCCAGACAGCGGCGCCCGTGGCGACCGCGCCCGCACCCGCGGTCGCGTAATAGAGGAAGTCGCGACGGGTGCCGTCGTGGTCTTCTGCTTGGGACACGAGCAATCTCCCTTTTGCTGGCGTAGCGTGCTTCAAACGAATTTCGGGTCGCGGGTAGCCGCGACCGGTCTGGAGGACTAGTTAGTTGGATGGCTTGGATTGGTCCAGTCGGCAAACTCCCGCAGGTGCGGCGCGGTGTCGCAAAGTGGATGAGTTATCACATTTTTCGCATGTGAAAAGCTGTCGGAGCCTGTCTGGCGGGCGGTTGCGACGGCCCGTTTGGACGGGAATCGCTTGTACCTCCCGAGGAACAGGCGTGATTTGAGCCCGAAAACTTGCAAGAGGGAATCACGAGCATGAATCGCCAAATTGCTGCGCTTCTGGCCCTGTCGTCCACAGTCGTCGCCGCGCCTGCCCCGGCCGAGGTGGAACTCAGTTTTTACACCGGTTTTCAGGAAGCCGTAGACTCCAAGGCAAAGGGCGACGATGGCCAGAACGATTTCGATTTTACGGTGGACTGGGAAGGCAAATCCGCCGACATGCCGCCGTACTACGGCTTCCGCGCAACGTGGTGGCGGAGCGAACGCATCGGCTATGGCCTCGAATTCAACCACGCGAAGGTCTACGCCTCCGACTCCGATCGTAAGAAACACGGATTTGACGATCTGGAACTGACCGATGGGATGAACCTCTTTACCGCGAACGTGTTCTACCGCTGGCCGGGCCAATGGGCGAGCGGACGGATCACGCCGTATGTCGGTGGCGGCTTGGGCTTCGCGATGCCCCACGTCGATGTCGAGCGCGGTGACAGCGACACGTTCGAATACCAGGTGACGGGGCCAGCCGCGATCTGGGTGGCGGGCGCATCCTGGGAGTTGAACGAGAACTGGGCGCTCTTCGGGGAGTACAAGGGGTCGTACTCTTCCCACGACATCGACCTCGACAACGGTGGCGAGATGGAAACCGACATCACAACCAATGCGTTCAACATCGGCGTCAGCTACAGTTTCTGACCGCCGCGCGGGAAGCGGGGCAGTGCCCCGCTGCCTCCGGCGGGGGTATTTCGGCCACCGAGACGGACAGGTCGCGCCAATGGCGGGCGGGGGCGTTTTGTGCTATCATTCCGGGGTATTTCGCTTGTCATGGAGGGGGTGATGACAAAGACGCTGACCGGCAAGTTCGCTTCGGCGGACACGGCCCGTAATGCCCACGAAGACCTGATCGATACCGGATTTCCGAGCGAGGTCGTTTATCTCGATCGGGACCGCGGCGAGGTGAAGGTCATCACCTCGGCGGATGCAGCCCCCGAGGCGCGCGAAGTTCTGCGGCGGCACAAACCGATCGGTATCGAGGAGACGCAGGGTTAGGCCGGCGCCGGCCGCTCGGTGGGAAAGGTCGCCTGCATCGAGGGCCGGGCCGCAAAACCTTTTTCCCACGTTGCAAGCGCGTCGCGACCCGCGCGCCAATCGCGCCCGCCATGGCGGAAGTCGAGGTAGCCGAGCGCGCAGCCCGTGGCAATCTGACCGATGTGGAGCGGACCAGCGAGTAGGCTGCTCCAGCGCGCTTCCAGCACGTCGAGGGCGCGAGCGACCTTGGCCCACTGGCTCTCGACCCAGAAGTCATGGATCTTCTCCTGCGGGCGGCAGCGCGATTCATAGACCATGAGCACCGCGGCCTCCATGATGCCGTCGGAGAGCGCCTCGAGCGTCATTACTTCCCACAGCCGGTTGCTTGGATAGAGCGCTGCCCCGGCGCGGGCATCGAGAAACCGGCAGATGACCCGGCTGTCGAACAGGGCTGGCCCGTCGTCCCGGACCAGCGTGGGGATCTTCCCAAGCGGGTTCCAGGAGACGGCGGCATTCGTGGCGTCCATGGGCGTGACTTTTGCCGGGACGATTTCGACGTCGGCGGTCTGCCCCGTCTCGTGCAGGGTGACCATCACCTTGCGCACGAATGGCGACGCTGGACTGTGGTAAAGTTGCATGGAACCTCCGGAACTTATTGAACTGAAGATAGGCCGCCTGCCATCGGTTGCGAAGGGGGCAGAGTGCGGCCGGGACGTGGCGGAATTGATTAACGCAAGGCGGAAGGCTCAAGCGAGTAGCTGCGTGCCGTCATGTCCGGCTATCTGGGCCGAGACGATCCTTCCTTCCGGTTGATCGGCGGTAAAGGCGACTTCTGCGAAATGTTCGGTGCGCCCCATCCGTGGGGCCTCCAGAAGCACGCGGTGCGTTTGACCGATCTGCCGGACGAGATGGCGGGCAACCTGTGCATCGCCCGCCTCGCGTAGGCGGGCGGCACGTTCCCTGATATGTGTCCCATGGACCTGGGGCATCCGCGCCGCCGGCGTGCCGCGTCGCGGGGAGTATGGGAAGACGTGAAGCCATGTCAGATCGCATTCGCGCACCAGATCGAGGGAGCGCGTAAACATCTCGTCGGTTTCGGTCGGGAAGCCGGCGATGATGTCCGCCCCGAACGTCATGTCGGGGCGCAATCCACGCGCCTCCTCGCAGAAACGGATGGCGTCCTCTCGGGCATGGCGGCGTTTCATGCGTTTGAGAACCATGTTGTCGCCGGCCTGCAGGGACAGATGTAGGTGGGGCATCAACCGCGTTTCCGTGGCGATAGCTTCCATGAGCGCCGCGTCTGCTTCGATAGAATCGATGGAAGAAATGCGCAGGCGCGGCAAATCGGGGACGAGCTTCAGGATACGCAGGACGAGGTCGCCCAATCGCGGCTGCGCCGGGAGGTCCGCGCCCCAGGAGGTGAGGTCGACGCCGGTCAAGACGACCTCGTTGTAGCCGCGCTCGACGAGGCGCTTGATCTGGTCCACAACGACGCCTGCCGGGACCGACCGGGAATTTCCGCGACCGAACGGAATGATGCAGAATGTGCAGCGGTGGTCGCAGCCATTCTGAACCTGGACATAGGCGCGCGACCGGGTGCCAAAACCGTCGATCAGGTGGCCCGCGGTTTCCCGCACGGACATGATGTCGTCTACCTGCACCTTCTCGGTTTCGCCCACGAAATCGGGGCCCGCCATGCGACGCCATGTGTCTGCGCGCATTTTCTCCGCGTTGCCGATAACGCGGTCGACCTCGCTCATCGCGGCGAAAGTCTGCGGCTCCGTCTGCGCGGCGCAGCCTGTCACGACGAGGGTCGCGTCGGGATGTTCGCGGCGCAGGCGCCGGATCTCCTGCCGCGCCTTGCGAACGGCCTCTGCCGTGACGGCGCAGGTGTTGACGACGACGGTTTGACCGAGACCGGCGTTGGCCGCGAGCTCTTTCATCGCTTCGGTCTCGTAGGCGTTCAGACGGCAGCCAAGCGTGGCAAAAATCGGGGGCGCGTCGCTCATTTGGCGGCCCCGGTGAGAAAAGCAGAGGTGAGGGTGCCGTCGAAGACGTGGGCGGTGGGACCGGTCATGTGCACACCGTCGTCGCGCCAGTCGATGTCGATCGTCCCGCCGTCGAGGTCGATCCGCACATGACGGCCTGTCAGACCGCGGCGCGCGGCGGCGACGGCCGTGGCGCAGGAGGAGGAGCCCGATGCCAGCGTGACGCCGGTCCCGCGTTCCCACACGCGCATCCGCAGATGGTCGGGGCCGATGAGATGTGCGACCTGGACGTTCGTGCGCTCGGGGAACAGTGGATGGTGCTCGTGTTCAGGACCAAAGGTAGCCAAGTCGACTGCCTCCGCATCCTCCACGAAGAATGTGCAATGCGGGTTGCCCATGCCGGTGCCGGTGGGGGCGCCCGGTAGGGGCAGTTCCAGCGTGTCCATCGCGCGCGCAAGCGGCACGTCGGCCCAGCCGAGCATCGGCTGGCCCATGTTGACCCGGGTCTGGCCGTCGCCTGCGTCTTCGCACTGCAGGACGCCCCGCTCGGTGCGCAGCGAAATTGCGGTGCGCCCGGTCTCCACCATCAGGTGACGGGCGACGCAGCGCGTTGCGTTTCCGCACGTGGCCGACAGCGATCCGTCGGCGTTGTAGAAGGTCAGACGCGCGTCGGCCTGGGTGTCGGTCTCGATAAGTGCGAGCTGGTCGAACCCCACACCACGATGGCGGTCTCCAATCGCACGCACGACGTGGGGCGACACCACGCCGCTGCCGCTCCGCTGGTCTATGACCACGAAGTCGTTGCCGAGGCCATGCATCTTGAAGAATCGCAGGCCGGAGGAAGAAGGTGCATCGCGCATGATGCGGGCCATATACGCAGGTCCGTGAGGGTTTTGAAGAGCAAGTGACTTTTCCGCTTGACCATGCGGACAAGGTTTCTTAATCACCGGGCCTCGGATGGGCCGTTAGCTCAGTTGGTAGAGCAACTGACTTTTAATCAGTGGGTCACAGGTTCGAATCCTGTACGGCTCACCACTGAACATCAGTTTTCCTTTCCTTTAAGGGACTTGGTGTCGATATTGGCGAACCAATCAGGAAAGTTCGCCAGATTTTGTTCTCCATTCGGACGTGCGAGCAGCTTCTCGAAAGCTGAATCAGCCAATCCTTCGCGTTCTGCCGCAGCCGTGTAGTGCTGTACAAGCGCCAGCGTCTTGTGACCGGTCACCGACGCGATCTGGTTCGTGGTCGCTCCTGCCTCCGCGAGTCGCCGCGCACAGGCCTTCCGCAGGCCGTGAGAGGAGCAGGCGGGCAAATCCGCCTCCCGGGTCCAGCGCTGCATGAGATTGCCCAGGCCGGCCGCTGTGCGCGCCGTACCGCGCCTCGTGGAGATGTAGGGCCGGTCGGTCGGCAGCTTGGCCAGGACCGCTGCCAGGTCCGGATGCACGGGAATCGAGATCAGGCGTCCGTTGGTCTTCTTCGTCTTCTGGCGACGGTACTGAAATCGCCCATCCTTGATGTTCCAGGGGCCAAGCTGCACCGCATCCACGCGGGCCGCTCCGGTGTAGGCCATCAGCGTCATCACCCTGTGCGCCTCAGTGCCCTCAGGATGCGTCTGGATGAATTTTGCGATCTCCGCCTCGGTCCAGGTGTGGAAGCCCTCTGTGGCGATCTTGTAGGGCTTCGTGGCGCGTGCCGGGTTGTCGGTCCGCCATTCCAGCGTGATCGCGTAGTCCAGGAGCTGGATCAGCCTCTTGCGCAGGTTATTGGCCGCTGCAGGCGTGTCCGCCTTGGCAGCCAGAAGGTCCTGCACATGACGGAGCTGCATCAGGTGCACGGGCTTGTCGCCGTGCTGCTGGCGGAAGCTCTCGACCACGCCGCGGTAAACGCGCTGCGTCGATGCCTCGAGCGCCAGGAAGTCCTGCGACCGGTACCATTTCGAGATGAGCAGCCCGACACTGCCGGGTTTCGCGCGGCCGGCGCCGACGCCTCCGCGCGTCCGGTGTCCCTCCAGCGCGGCCTCGTATCGCCGGATGAAATCCTCGGAGCCGTAATCCGATCCAAGCTCGGCCGAGAAGCCGCCCTTGCGAAAGCGCCACCGGCGCTTGCCGTGCCGGTCGAAATAGGAGGTCGCGCCGGGATACTGGCGGCTCCGTTTCAGGCCTGATCCCACGGGTTGTCCTCCTCCTGCGCCTTCGGCGTGGCCGTGTAGATGACGACGGTGCCATCACGGCTGATCTCTGAACGCCCGATGGGGATCCCGGCATCCCGATACGCCTTCAGGTATCGGGTCAGCTCGGATTGCGTGATGCGTGCCTTCTCTGCCGCCATCTTCGCCTCCTCAGGCTCTCTGGTCAGCCTGGGGCCGCCCCGGCATCAGCAGTGCCTCGATCTGCTCCGGAGACAGGAGCATCAGGTTGCCGAGCTGGTAGTAGTTACCGGTCTCACGCGCCCTCGTGCGGATGAGGCGCGGCGACACCCGCACACCGTGCTCGAGCAACTGCTTCGCCCAGTTCTCCGGGGTTTTCCCTTCCATCAAGAGTTCCGACATCGGTGCCTCCGGTTTCATACGCTGTCGGGCTGATGCTACCAGCCAAATGCACGGCTTCACAGGCTTTCTTTTTTCGGGCACAATTGCCGGAACGATTGTTCCTATCCTGCGAGGCCGTGACAATGGCGTTCAAGTTCACCCCGGTCGACCCGGACGAGTATGCCCGTGCTTTCGAGGAAGAGGAGGAAGCCCAAAGCCAGGAAGAGGCCCTGGCGGCCGCGCTCGCGGTGGAGCCCCACGCCAACCTCGAACGCTTCAGGAAGAAGCGAGGCTTCACGAAGACCGAGATGGCGGAGATGATGGATATCACGCCACGGAGCTACTACGCCTATGAAAGCGGGAAGCGATCGATTCCGACCGAGGCGCTGGTTCGCCTCAACATGTACACCGGCGTTGATCTGAACGAGATCCTGACCGGCCGCCCTTCAAGCGAAGGGTATGAGCGGGTCGTGTCCACGACGATCTGGATGCTTCGCGTTCTCCTGACCGACTACAAGGGCATACCCCTTTCGAGGCAGGAAAAGATCATCAATGAAACGATCGGCTATGCGCAGGAGCGCGGGCTCATGATCGACAAGCGTCTGGTCGATGAGATGGTCGCGAGGGAGATGGTGTACAAGTTCCATCCGGAGAACATCCCGGCACCGCCTGACCCAGAAGCCTATGAGGATAGTCAGTTCGAACAGTATGAGCGTGACGAGGCGGCTTGGCAGAAGCACGTCGATGAGGGACTCGAGGGGCGTAGGTGGCCGCGTTAAGCTACGGGCGCCGCGCTACTGAAGCTGCCTAGCAGATGAGGAGGATTTGCTCGTCTTCCAAGGCGCATTGTTCCTGGCTTGGCCTACAGTCAATGTCAGCCTTGTGCGGTCACTCAAGCGAGCCTCAGCATGACTGCACCCGCCTGGACGACACGAAGGGCGGGAAGCAGCCTGACGGCGGCGCCGCACGGTAGCTTCAGTGAAGCCGGAGAGCGGTCCCTCAAGTAGCACGCGGCGAGGTGGGCGTGAGCGCCACTTTCCTGTGGATTGACAAGGTGTCAACACTGCCTTGTGGCTTAACTATGCCGCCAATTCGTATTGCAGAACACGGTTGCCAATGGACTGAACTGTATCGAGCGCAAGGAGGCGCAATTCTTCTTGAACGGCCTGCTGTTCAAGGTCTTCCAGCGCCTCGCTGATGTTGGCTTGCTGTTGTTCAGAAACTTGCGGGTCATCCTTCGGCGGGCGATGCAGGATCATCTCATGTGCTCTAGCCAAGATTTTGTGCGGCTCCCGATCTCGCTCGACCTTTAGGTCCCATAGACGCCGCTTGATCAGATGCACCGAGTTCGTGATGGCGCCAGCTTTCAGTGTCCCGAAATTGGCGACCAGCCTAGGTCCCGCGAAATCAACGACGACGCGGTGGCTTCCACCCTTGGAGCGCCGGGCACGCGCTTCTCTAATGTCAGTGCTGAAATACTCGCCGAAGCCTTCGCGTTGGGATTTGACGAAATCGCATACCAAAAAGGGAAGACGGTCTCCTGCCCGTTGGCCCTCGGCATCACCTACCGCCAAGATAGTCGAGGACTGCACATCATGGCTGGTGCGAGGTGAATACAAAGACGAGAGCGCAGCCATCCAGCTTTGGGTCAAAGCCTCTAAGCTAGTTCCTTCTGCCTCCCGACACCTTCCAATTGTAACACCGGAAACCGGAGGGTCAGGGGAGAACAGCGCCGCAATCGACCGCTCCGCTAGGTCCTCACGCAAGCACATGCCAGCCAAGGTAATTGCGTTGACGATGGTGGGCGCGTTCTCGCCGTAGAAGCATGTCAGCTTGTCATGGTTGTTCGCAAGCTCGACGTGAAATCCAGTGGCATTCGCTGCAGCAACACCAATAACAAATCTCTCATCAGATCCTGAAATTGGCTCAAGCAGGATCGGTGCCCAATGAGCGCGGACGCTCTCCTTCAGTGATGGGAAGCGGCTGGTGTCCAGGTTAAGGGTCATAACATCACCGGCACATTAAGCGCTTTGCTGGCATGGAAAGTGACCTGAGCGCTGCGCTGCGTCAGGAACTGCTTCAGCGCGTCAACATAATCCATCGGCATCAGATCCACCACGCGGCTGGAGTTAGTGGGTTCCTCGGCATCAAACCCTGCCAGCACAGCCTCGACCGCTTGCGCTTCTGTGCGTCGTGTATCCTTTTGATCTGCACTCAGGAAAGGAGTCATCCACTCGGATAGCCGACTGGCAAACTCTTTGGCGGGGTCGAGATCAGATGGCCCCCAAGTCGGTCCAGTGAAGCAATGGCCGTGATCAATCAGCCAAGTATCCCCGACACTGCCGAAAAGAAGATTGCCGCAATGTCGGTCAATGTTGGCAATCCACGCGTCAAATGCATACAGTTTGCCTAAGTCTGGCCATTTCGAGACTTGGTCGATGATGGCACGTTGACCAATCGGTGTAGACGCGCGAAGCCGAAATGTGACGTTCGGCACCTTCACATCGGTGCTGACGAAAACCAAACGGGAACCATCGGGCAATGCTGGTGCCTTGTTCACGCTCAGTATGTCGGGACGGACCAACCCAAGGAAACTGTCGGGGATGGGTAGGCCAAGCCAACGGGCCAGGCAGAAGGCGAGTAGCTCGTTGCAGAGCTGGATCAGATCGAGATCCTTGATTATTGCCTGCCTTATCTCACCGCCATGCAGCAAAACCTGCCCACGATACGTCTCGTTGACGTTGCCTTCCGTGAAGCCTTCAGCCCCAAGCAACACTGTTGCGAAGTTGATTTCCGCCATGCCGCCCCAGCGCGATAGGTTGATTTTGTCACTAAGTATGCAGGTAAACCGCTAAAGCCCGAGGCGGGCAACTAAAAACGGACCAAGGCGCCCCAGGCCTAGCTGCCAGCGACATTGCTGCGATGCGTGCGGAGGCAGTCTAAACCGCTTTGAAGAAAATAGGTCGCGGCGCGGCTAGCGTCTTAGTCACATGGATGAGAACAAAGACTTGGTGGGTCTGTGTGAAGGACTCAGCGACGCACTCATGGCGGTCGCCGTTCCGGTCCACCAGGACAAGAGACCTTTGCCCGGAAGACCTTTGGCCGTTGATCGGTATCAGTGCGCCGATATCATCGTCGGGCGTGTAGAAAGGCTTCCAGTCGTGATCGCCGAAAATTGTTGTGAAGCTATCGGATTGAACAGGACGTCGCAGGGTGGCGCGGAAGCCATCGCCCTCAACGAATTCGGGCATGTTCAGCACCACGACTGCGCAAGCGCGATGATTCTTGGATACGTACTGTCGCACGCACGCATAAATCGACGCATCGAACTTCTTCGATAGCTTGACAGGCGTCCAGATACTGAACTTTTCGCCCTCGGCTATGTCGCGAAAGCTGTCGAGTTGGAATAGGACTTCGGCAGCGAAGACGTTGGCTTCACGATCAAAAAGCTCAGCCGCATCAGGATCCAGAGCATTCTCACAATCCTCGACCAAAGCATACATCGAACGTTGCCATGGCATGAAGCCGTGTCCGGACTCGTGCAGTCGCACGAAGCGCTTTTTCACCGCCATCATTGTTTGATCCAGGAAGAGCAGACCGGCGCTGGCGTGAAACAGACCCATCACTTTGCCCAAAGCCCGTTTGAGGGCACCGCCCGCCTGCTCAGTACTTGACCGAAGCTTGTCGATGAAACTGGGGTTGAGGACGTCTTCCTTGACCTCTTTAACCTTTGCAACCGTCATGATCGCCTCAACGGGCGTCGGGAAGACCCCGAGCGCGCCCGCTTCTCGCAGCGCGCGCTCGGCCTCAGCGCGAACGCGGGCGAGCTGACTTGGGGTTAAGCTACAGTCGTCCGGTCGCCGCATGATCAGCCCTTCTTGGTGCGTAGGTATGCGAGGTAGTCCAAGAGGGCGGCTTCCTCATCGGCCGTTAGATTATCTACCGCGAACGTTGCGGCACGCCCATGTTTGACGTCGGCAGGGCGTTGGGCCGATGGCACGATATAGCCTGCTCGCTCCATCAGCGTCTCGTAAGGGACCGCCAAGACGGTAGAGAGGGCGTATAGAATGTGCGGAGAGGGTTTGGTGATTTTTCCGCTCTCCAATTGGCTTAAGTAGGCATTCGAAATCTCCTTGCCGGTCGCCTCCTCGACATCGCGTTGCGACATCTGAAGATCGGTACGGGCCTTTTTTATGATCTGGCCAAGGTTGGTCGGCCGGACGTTTTGATCAGTTTCACCATCGGTCATGCGGGCTCCTCCGCGATCCGGACACGGAGTCCGGTGTATAGATTATCGGCCACGTCGATAAGTCCGTCAAGCGAGCAAAGTTAGTGCTTGACAGACTTAGCATGCATTCCCATTTTAGCTGCATCGGCGATTGGCCGGAAAAATTGGAGTGTGAAATGACTGAGTTGAGCGAAGACGCCGCGGATCGCGATAAGCGCCGCCGCATCGAGGTTGCGGATGAGACCCTGACCTACCGAAACGTGCTGATCGACGACCTGACGCCGACCGGCGCCCAGCTGGCCGCTGCGGCTGGCTTCAAGCCGAAGCAGCACGCCGTTGTGCTGCAGGTGCTTGCGAACGGCGAGCTTGAGGATGTTCGCCCGAGCGAGACCGTTGACCTGAAACGTATCGATGGCCGGTTCGTGATCGTCGAGACTGATCGCGACTACTTCATCACGATCGACGGTCAGCGCTTCCAGTGGCCTTGCCGTATCGTCTCGGGCGCCATCGTTCGCCAGCTCGGGCAGCTGCCCGCAGGCGTCGCGGTCTACCTCGAGCGTGTTGATGAACCCGATCGCGAGATAGGTGATCAGGACCTGGTCGATCTGGACGGGTGCGGGGTCGAGGCGTTCGTAGGCCGGAAGCCGTCCTGGAAGCTCAATATTCAGGGTGTGACCATCGTGTCCAACACGCCGACCATCGTCGTGAGCGACGCGATGATCAAGGCCGGCTTCGATGTCGCCCAAAGCTGGCACATTTTCTTGAAGGTCGCTGGTCAGGCGAAGCGCGAAGTCGCGTTGACCGATGTTGTCGATCTGCGCACCCCGGGCATCGAGAAGATCCGACTGACGCCGAAGGAAGTTAACAATGGCGAGGCGCCTCTGGCGCCTCGCCGGGACTTCGACGTGCTGGAGGTGGATGAAGCCTATCTCGATTGCACCGGCTATGAGTGGGAGACCGTGAATGACGGGGGCAGGCGTTGGCTGGTCATCCACCACTATCCCGTTCCGGCCGGATTCAGCGCTACTCAGACGCGCCTCGCCCTTGAGATCCCGCCGACTTACCCGGCAGCCCAGATCGATATGTTTTACACCTATCCGGCGCTTGCGCTCGTGTCGGGCCGCGCGATCGATTGCACTCACATTCCGGCAACGATTCTGGGTGTTCCCTACAATGGCTGGTCGCGCCATCGTGGGCCGGGTTCGGAGTGGAATCCTTCGTCCGACAATGTCGTCACGCATCTGGCGCTCGTCGAGTCGGCGCTCTGCAAGGAGGTCGGGGAATGATGCCGACCTGGACGCTCAGCTTCGCCGGAGCGACGCGTGATTGTGTCCGTCGGCATCTCTTCCCTGGCGATGGCTGTGAAGCTGCGGCAATTCTTGTCTGTGCCCGCGTGCCGGGCCCTCGTCAGCGCCTGCTCGTCCGCAAAGCAGTCCTCGTGCCTTATGAGGACTGCGCGCTGCGTGAACCCGACCGCATCGTTTGGCCTGGTCTTTGGATCGAAGAGGCGATCGATCTGGCCGAGGCGGAGAATCTGTCCCTCATCTTGATCCATTCCCATCCTGGCGGCCTGTTCGACTTCTCCGAAGCTGACGACAAAAGCGACGCTCGGGTGATGCCTGGCCTGTTTGAGGCCCTCGGCTCGCTTCACGGTTCCGCCATCATGATCCCGGATGGGCGGGTGCGCGGGCGCCTGTACGCCCAGGACGGAACGTGCTGGCCAATCAATCTCGTGTCAGTGATCGGTGATGACATCGACCTAATCTGGACTGGCGAACATCCACCATCCAAATTCGCTGATCGGCCCGTCGCATTCACAAGCGGTATGACCCGTGAGCTGGGGCGCCTGCGTGCTGTGGTGATCGGGGTGTCGGGCACTGGCTCGATCATAGGTGAGCAAGCCGCCCGTCTGGGCTTCGGCAGAGTTGACCTGATCGACTTCGACCGCATCGAACCCCACAATTTGAATCGAATTTTGAACGCCACCCGGGCTGATGCCGAGGAGCGTCGGCTCAAGGTCGAAATGTTCGCTTCCGCCGTCGCAAGTTATCGCGGCGAAGGTGTCGCGATGGCCATACCGGCATCCATCACGAGCCGGGAGGCGGTGCTGTCGGCCAGTCAGGCCGATGTGCTATTCTGCTGCGTTGATACGCTTGAAGCTCGCCAGATGGCCGACTTCATCGCCCAAGCGTTCTTGCTTCCACTCTTCGATATGGGCGTGGTGATCCCACTCCGCAAAGCTACACGAGGAATGGCGATCGCAGATGTATGCGGTCGTGTGGATTACGTTCAGCCAGGCGGTTCCACGCTACGTGATCGTCAAGTGTACTCACCCACCAGCTTACGCGCTGAGTACCTGCGCCACACTGCTCCTGGTGCGCACCAACACGAACTCGAAGCGGGTTACATCAAAGGCATGATCGAAGAGGCCCCGTCAGTGATTACGCTTAATATGCGGGTCGCGACGGCAGCGATGAATGAGTTCATTGCGCGCGCTTATCCTTTCCGCTTGGACCCCAACGGTAATTATGCCCGCACAGAGTTCAGCTTGGCTGCGGGTGAAGAAGAGTTCACTGCGGAAGCAGCATTTCCCAGATCCAATCTTGACCTCTTCGCGCGCGGTAATATGGAGCCGCTGCTTGGCCTTCCAATACTTAAGCCGCGGAGGGCGGATTGATGATGGACATTCGGAAGTGGTGGCGCGACGTTTGGGCACGGTTCGGACCCGCGCGGCGATTGATCATAATTGAAGGGGACAGTCTGCCTCAGTCCATGCCGCGTCGTGATCTCGTGCTGGCGCGCGAAGACGGTGAAGACTGGTGTGTCGGCATGCGCTGCCCTTGTGGTTGCGGTGACATCATCGAACTCCTAATCATCGCTGAGGCCAAGCCTCGCTGGGACGTTAGACTTGACCGAGAGAACAGGCCGACATTGTCACCCTCCGTGTGGCGCACGACTGGATGCCGGTCGCACTTTTGGATGCGGCGAGGTCGGGTTCAGTGGTGCGATTAGCCACGCCAGAGCTCGCTCCTATTAGGGTGCAGGCGCCGCGAGCTGCAATTGTGTCCCAAATACGGAGCATCGCGCGGACGAATTTCTGCGCCACCCGTCGAACGACAGTGTCCGGGCGCGCCGCGCAGCATTCAGTTCGCCGCATCCATCTCGTTAGATTGGGCTGAGCAGCGATGCGAAGTAGTCGAAATCATCCGCCGCCCTCTCTAGCATCGAGCGATGCTGTAGGCTCAGGTACTCCGCAAAGGCTCGGGCTTGGCAGTTGACTTGTTTTTCGGGATTGAACTCAATGTCCGTGAAGGCCTCATAAGGCACCTTCCTACGGATCCAGTCGCTGTGCGCCACCAATGACCGAATATACAGCCAGTCATAGAATGCGTTCTTGGGTGACAGCGGGAAGTCCCGATCGAACAAGTGAAACCGGATGAGATCGCCTTGGGCATTCTCGCGTATGAACCGCTTGGCCTCTCGCGGCGCGAAGCTCACGATCTCCGTAAATGTGCCGGATTCCCTGAACACCTTCGACCCCTGATACACGCTCTCAAGCGGCAGCATCTGCCCGCCTATGTCGATTTTCAGGCTGAATGCGCTGAGCTTCCGGCCTAGTTCCTCGTCGGACTTTGAAGATATTTCCAAGAGGCCGTCTATGCCCGCCCGGCAGGCAGCATCGTGCAGCGCCCGGACGTTCTTTTTCTTCTGGATTTCTGCAAACCCAGATGACCAGGGGAAGTCAAAACTCCGCTCTCTAACCAGAAGCGGGCCGTCCTCGGTTGGCAGGAACACGGGGCGCGTTGCCATCAAAACACCTTGGGGATGAGAGCAACAGGAACGTGGTTTGGGATTAAAAGTTCCATCTTCTCCGCCTCTCTCAGTCGGCTGTTGATTTCCGGGTTCCGCCAATCCGTCTGCGCGTAAAGAACCTCCAGGTCCATGTACTGGATAGCGTCCGCAAGATCACGGATTTGAACATCGTTCTTGTTCGCTACGCCAAATGCCACCCTGACGCCGGGGAGTCTGAGTACTTCTGTACTGATCCCTAAGTATCGGGGATTGGGTAGCCGACCATCTCGATTTGCTAGGAACTTCATAGGGTGGTTCCTGGTGAAACACAGGCTGACGTAGTCGGAGATTCCTCGATGATCATCCAGACTGTGGCTTAGATTGTTCCCTCCTGTGGCCGCAGGCCACCACCCGCCGGCGCGCATTCGGTTCTTTGAAAGCAGACCGTGCTTTCCGATTGACTTGAAATTCGCCTCGTCTGTGAAGTGGTAGACATAACGATGATGGGTGCTGGCATTGATGTACTTCACCAATTGGTCGATTGTCACTTGTTCCCCCGGCCGTTCTGTCTTCTTCAGCATACGGGATTCCGGTGCCGCAGATCAAATCCAAACCCCCTCCCAGCCGCCGCCGACCGATGGCACAGCTTACGCCGGTGCTCAGAACGCTGCGCTCCGCTTTCTTAAGATAATGGATGCTCAGAAGTTTGAGGAATGATGGGGATTGAACCTGCGGACTTGAGCGTCTGCTTTGTCCCGCATCTCTACCATCTTGGCCGGGTCTTTGCTACGGTGCATGACGAATGGCCGCTTTCAGGAATGCGGCAGTGCAGCATTTGTCGAGGGCGACCGGCGGCTATGGGCCTAGGGTCAGGACCCATTGATTTCCGGGTAGGGGCGTGATTCACGGTCCGAAAACCGAGCGGTGAACATGTCTGATCTTTTCTGGCTGACGGATGCGCAGATGGCGCGTCTTGAGCCTTTCTTCCCAAAGTCCCATGGCAAGCCTCGCGTCGATGACAAGCGTGTTTTGAGCGGGATTATCTTCATCAATCGCAATGGCTTACGATGGCGAGATGCGCCGAGGGAATATGGCCCGCACAAAACGCTCTACAACCGTTGGAAGCGTTGGAGCGATAAAGGCATCTTTGCCCAGATGATGGTCGGCTTGGCCGCTGATCACGGCGAGCAGACGACGG
>NZ_FOLG01000043.1 GCF_900112335.1 Tropicimonas isoalkanivorans | reverse complement strand
CGCCGCCTCCATCGCACGGCTTTGTGCGGATCTTACGGCCATCTTCGGACTTGACCGCATCGCCGTCGGAGGGAGCGTCGGTTTGGCCGACGGCTATCTGCCGCGCGTCGCCGGCTATCTCGGAAAGGAACCGGAGCTTTTCCGGGTTCCTCTGGTGCCGGCCAGGCTTGGACAGGACAGTGCTCTCCTGGGCGCGTTACTACCGGAAGGATAACCAGATGAAAGTTCTGATCTGCCAGAACCACGCGGCGGCAATCGAACGCACTGCGGGGCTGATCGTGGACCATGTCGCGCGGAGGCCCGACGCGGTATTGGGTCTCGCCACGGGGGGCACGATGCTTCCCCTCTACGAACGTCTCGCGACACTTTACAGCGAGGGCGAGGTGTCTTTCGCCAATGTCACCTCCTTCAACCTTGACGAATATGTCGGCATCGCGCCCGCGCACCCGGCTTCCTATCACAGCTATATGAAGGAAGTTCTGTTCAGTCATGTCGATATCGGCGAAAGCCGGACGCATCTGCCGCTTGGCAACAGCCCCGACGTTCAGGCGGAAGCCGAACGCTACGAGGCGGCGATCGCTGCGGCGGGAGGCCTCTCGCTGCAGCTGCTCGGGATTGGCCAGAATGGGCACATCGGCTTCAACGAGCCGACGTCTTCGTTGGGTTCGCGTACGCGCATCAAGACATTGACGGAAAGCACCCGCACCGCCAACAGGCAGTATTTCGGGCCAGATGAGACACCACCAGCCTATGCGATTACCATGGGTGTCGGTACTATTCTCGCCGCGCGTGAGTGCCTGCTGTTGGCAACCGGACGCGCCAAGGCGCAGGCCGTGGCAGCCATGATCGAAGGACCGGTCTCGGCCGTCTGCCCGGCTTCTGCGCTTCAGCTTCACCCCCACGCCACTATCGTTCTGGATCGGGAAGCGTCCGGCGACCTGCGGCTCACAGATTATTACCAGCACGTTCACCCCGACGGCGAGGCGACCCGCTTTGACTGAAATCAGAATTCTTGCCGAACGGTTCTATGACGGAGTGACACCGTTGCTCCAGCCACAGCGCCTCGTCGTCCTCCGGGATGGCATCGTGACCGAGACCCGCGCTGCGACCGCCGCCGATCTGGCGGATCAGGACAGCTTGCGTGCGGCAATCGTCGCGCCCGGTGCAATCGATATTCAGATCAACGGCGCGGCCGACGCTCAGTTCAACTTCGACCCGACGCCGGACACCATCGCGCGCATCGCATGGGGCGCCCGGCAAGGGGGTACAGCGCATATCCTCCCCACATTCATCACCGCCCCGGGTCGGGATTACCTGACGGCCATTTCCGCCACTCGTCAGGCGATTGCCGATGCAACTCCGGGCGTTATCGGCGTGCATCTCGAAGGGCCGTTTCTGTCTCCCGCCCGACCGGGCATTCACGACCCCTCGGCGATCCGACCTCTCAGCGAGCGCGACGTCATCGCTCTGGAGCAAGAGGCTGCTGACTTTCCCGGAACGCTCCTGCTGACGTTGGCACCTGAATGTCAGGAACCAGAACACCTGCGAAGACTCACAGCTGCAGGGATTGTCCTTTTCGCCGGCCATTCAGAGGCCGCGCCGGAGCACCTGGTTCACATGAGCGGCGCGACGCATCTCTGGAATGCCATGCCCGGCATCGCCAGTCGCGAACCTGGTATCGTTTCCGAGGTTTTGGGCGGGAACCGGCTCTTTGCAGGCATCATCTCCGACGGCCACCACATCGGCCGCCAAGCCTTGTGCCTTTCGGTCCGCGCCGCCTCTGACCGGCTTTGTCTGGTAACCGACGCCATGCTTACATTGGCCGGCACCTTCCAGGGTTTCGTTCTCGACGGTCGGCAAATTCAGCTCGCCGATGGCCGCCTGACCGGCGAGGATGGCACCCTTGCCGGCGCGCATATCGCGATGGATGACTCGATCCGAAATCTCACTACCCTTGCCGGATCCGACACTGTTACAGCGTTGAGGATGGCAACTGTAAACCCTGCAAAGGCACTTGGTAGGGACAGTGACCTTGGAACCGTGCGCCTGGGCGCGCAAGCCTCGCTCAGCCTGTATGATGACTCCCTGGCGGCGCTCGGAGTGGTTTCGGAGGGGCATCCGTTCCTTCGAGAACAATTTGGCACTTCGGTTTCTCCCGGTTGACATTACGTTATTTTTTCGAAAGACGCGGTCGACAGCACGAGTTTTGCGATGTGGACGTTCCAGTTCTGTGCTCGGGCATATGACCCCGAACCCCTTGCAGCGCATTGTCAAACAAGGCGAGGAGGCGCCCGCCCGCGACTTGTCAAAGCCGAGACCGGAGGAGTGACCGAAAGATGAAACCGACCACTCTGCAAATGGGCGCCTACCCCGCATGGGACGAAGCGCCGCTTCAAGAGTGCTACGACGTTCGCCACTATTTTGATGCAGAGTACAAGGACGACTTCCTCGCAACGTGCGAGGGGGATAGCCGCGCAACCGCGACGCGGGGCGAGCTTGGGGCGAGCCGAGAAATCATCGACGCCTGCTGCCGCGAGCGTGGGATCCGGGCGACGAATACGTCGGACGTTCTGACCGTTGACGTGGCCGATCTTGGCGTCGCGATGACGCTCTTCCTGTCGCGCGGAAAGCTGGGCGCGCAGCGGGAACTGTTCGAAACAGGGGAACTGCCCGCTGAAACGCCGGGTCTGGGGCCGCCGTGCCGGCGTTCTGGGCCTCGGCCGTATTGGTTACGAGGTTGCACGGCGCCTGCAAGGTTTCGGCATGGATGTCGCCTATTCCGACATCGCCGAGAAGCCCGGCACCGAGGGCTGGACCTTCGAGAAGGACCCGGTCGCGCTGGCGGAGCGTTCCGATTTCCTTTTCGTGACGCTCGCCGCCTCGGCCGCGACACGTCACATCGTGGATCGCAATGTGATCGAGTCGCTTGGTCCCAACGGGATGATTATCAACGTTTCCCGCGCTTCGAATATCGACGAATCCGCACGGCTCGACGCTCTTGAAACGGGCCGCCTGGGCGCTGCCGCGCTAGATGTTTTCGAGAACGAACCCGCGCACGATCCCCGCTTCCTCGCGCTTGATAACGTTTTGCTCCAGCCGCACCACGCCTCGGGACGTTGGAGACACGCAAGGCGATGAGCGCGCTTGTCAGGTCCAACCTGGCTGAGCATTTCGCGGGACTGGAATTGCCGACGCCGGTTCTCTGAGCCCGGCCCGGTGTCACCTGCGCGCACTCCTCTTGGGCCGCAGGTGAAAGGGCGGAGCCGACCGTTCTCCCCGGCTCCGCCCACCCTTTGCAGGGGGGCGATGCCCTCCATTTCCCAGAGACGCGCCTGCGTGGCACGAGCCGTCGGCCAAACCGACGCTCCCTCCGACGGCGATGCGGTCAAGTCCGAAGATGGCCGTAAGATCCGCACAAAGCCGTGCGATGGAGGCGGCG
>NZ_FOLG01000014.1 GCF_900112335.1 Tropicimonas isoalkanivorans | reverse complement strand
CAGGCGCGGCTCGGCGCCCTCATGGACGCCTCGCGCGACGACGTCCTCGCCTACATGGATTTTCCGCGTGAGCATTGGGCCCAGATCGCGTCGACGAACCCACTGGAGCGGGTGAACCGGGAGATCAAGCGCAGGTCCGACGTCATCGGCATCTTCCCGAACGACGAGGCCATCGTCCGTCTCGTCGGCGCGCTGATGCTCGAGACCAATGACGAATGGACGGTTGCACGGAGATACATGTCTCTTGAAAGCCTGGCGCGTGTCACCGACACTACAACCGTTAGGCTGTCCGCCGTGGCGACCTGATCAGCCTTGGACCTCTCCGAAGGTCGGCGCTCTTACACCATCTCTCGGGGCACTACCTTCCTCTGCGAGCGGATGGACCAATCGCAACCGATGCCCGGGGCGGAGACGTCGGGTGCGGGCTTTTTTGATCCCGACGACCTTCCAGAGATGTCCGTGGGACGTTCGAATCCTGCTGATGTGGCCCGGGCGCGCGCGCATCTGTTGAACCCGGCCTTGCCGACCGACTGGGATTGACGTCATCCGGGGCGCGCGCGCCGCGTCACGGACCAGCGAACAGGCCCTCACGCTGGCGCAGGATTACAAAACGCGATCCCGGCACCGGTCCCACGTGTCGAGCCGTTCCGATCATGTCAGGCGGATTCGTTCCGACCAGCCATATTTCCCGGGCGCCCTCCGTGTCCATTTCCTCCCTGACGGGCTCCGCGCCCGGAAATCGCGTGCCGATGTAGCGCCGCGCCCGGTCCGTCTGCCCGGTCCGGGACCCGGCGACCGCCGCGCAGGATGTTCCGGAAACCATGATCGCGGGACGCATGTCATCCACGACATAAGTGCGGCCGCCCTCGCCCCAATTGGATCGTAGCGGCACATACCCGGACCGGCGAAGCAGGACATCCATCGCACGGAGGCTGTCAGGGCCCTCCACACAGAATTGGTCAAAGGTGTTGACGAACGTGGCCGGGCTACTCTGGGGAAAGACATGCCCGGGGCGCATCGCGTTCAGTTCCCAGAAATCGGCACTGTCGGTGGGTCCGGTGCAGGCCGAAAGGGACGCCAGCGCGATCGCGCCTCCACACGACAGCAACCTTCCGATTCGATACACGACACCACACTCCACACCGAACGCGACGCGACCCTAGGGCCGCGTCGCGCCTGAGCAGAATGCGTCCCAACGCCACGTGGACGTCAGCCGAGCAGCCGGCGGGCGATGACCTGCGCCTGGATCTCCGCCGCACCCTCGAAGATATTGAGGATACGCGCATCGCAAAGCACGCGACTGATCGCGTATTCCTGCGCGAACCCGTTGCCGCCGTGGATCTGCAACCCGTTGTCCGCGGCCGCCCAGGCCACGCGTGCGCCCAGCAACTTGGCCATGCCAGCCTCCAGGTCGCAGCGCTGGTCGTGATCTTTCTCCCAGGCCGCGAAATAGGTGAGCTGACGGGCCACCATGATCTCCACCGCCATCATCGCCAGCTTGCCGGAGACGCGCGGAAACTCGATCAACGCCTTGCCGAACTGCTTGCGGTCCTGCGCGTACTGCGTCGCGATATCGAGCGCCGACTGTGCCACGCCCACAGCGCGCGCAGCGGTCTGGATGCGGGCGGCCTCGAAGGTCTTCATGAGTTGCTTGAAGCCCTGCCCCTCCTCGCCACCGAGCAGGTTCTCACACTTCACCTTGAAGCCGTCGAACCCGAGCTCGTATTCCTTCATGCCGCGATAGCCCAACACCTCGATCTCGCCGCCGGTCATGCCGGGGGACGGGAACGGATTCTCCTCCGTACCCGGCGTCTTTTCGGCCAGGAACATGGACAGGCCCTTGTGGTCTTTCGTGGACGGATCGGTCCGCGCCAACAGCGTCATCATATGCGTCCGCGAGGCGTGGGTGATCCAGGTCTTGTTCCCGGTGACGCTGTAGTCCCCGTTTTCGTCCTTCACCGCGCGTGTCCGCAGGGAGCCGAGGTCAGAGCCGGTGTTGGGCTCGGTAAAGACCGCTGTCGGCAGGATCTCCGCGCTGGCCAGTTTCGGAAGCCAGTGTTCCTTCTGCGCCGGGGTGCCACCGGCGAGGATCAGCTCGGCGGCAATCTCGGAGCGGGTTCCAAGCGAGCCGACGCCGATGTAGCCGCGCGACAGCTCTTCGGAGACCACCACCATCGATGCCTTCGACAAGCCGAACCCGCCGTATTCCTCCGGGATCGTCAGCCCGAAGACACCCATTTCGGCCAGTTCCTCGATGATCTCCATTGGGATCAACTCGTCCTTGAGGTGCCATTCGTGGGCGTTGGGCTCCACGCGGTCCAGGGCGTAGCGGCGGAATTGCTCGCGGATCATCTCCAATTCGTCGTCCAGCCCCGTGGCGCCAACGGTGATGTTCGCTGCCTGCTCCTGCATCAACTCCACCAGACGCGTGCGGGCGCGCTGGCTGTTGCCGCTCTGGCAAAGGAGATCGACCTCCGGAGTTTCCAGGGCGCTATGCGCTTCGCTTTCATCCAGGCCCATGTCCCGCATCCGGACGATTTCGCCCTGCGACATGGGAATGCCGCCGCGGATCTGGGCGAGATATTCGGCGAAGGCGATCTGGTGGATCAGGCGTTCGATCTCGCCAAACTTGCCCTGCGCTTCCAGTCGTTCGGCCCATGCCTGCATCTGGTTCAGTGCCTGAGCGTAAGTCGCCAGCCAGGCCAGCGCGTGAGCTGCGGTCTGGTGTTCCTCGACAAGCCGCCCGGAGACGCGCCCGTCCTCCGTCACGCGGCTGCGCACGGCCGAGCGCGCCTGCGCCAGCACGCCATCCACGGGCACAAGGGCGGCTTCGGTCAGCGTCAGCAGGTCATCCAGAAGCGGTCCGGCAGCGTCGGCCTTGGGCAGGTCCTGTCCATCGTGCGGCATAGGTCGAATCCTCCGTCATCGGGTCTCGGACGGGGATACGACCTTCGCAGTCGCAGAGCAACATAATTTCAATTGGACAAAGTAATAGAGTTCTTTATGTCCCGCACTAAAATCCGGTGCGCGATGTCCCCGGATACGCTAACTCCTGTGGATGGACCTGTCTCTCAACGGCATCCTCCCGCCCCTGCTTCTGGTGGCGGCCTTCGCCATCACGTTGGTTGCCGCCTTCGTGAAAGGGGCCACGGGGTTCGCGATGCCGATGATCATGATCTCGGGCCTTGCCTCCTTTCTCTCGCCGGAACTTGCGCTGGCAGGGTTGATCCTTCCGACGTTAGTTACGAATGGGATGCAGGCGCTGCGGGACGGACCGGCGGCGGCATGGGACGCGGTTCGCCGCTACCGCCTCTTCTTCCTCATCGGCGGGGTCTTCCTCGTCCTGTCCGGTCAACTGGTCACGGCGGTGAACCCGCGTATCATCTACGCGCTGATCGGCGTTCCGATCATGCTCTTCGGCGTCGCCCAGCTTTCCGGGTGGAAACCGGCGATCACCAGCGAGCATCGCCGCAGAGCAGAAATCGGTTTGGGCGCCGTGGCGGGCGGGATCGGCGGCATCTCCGGCGTCTGGGGGCCGCCATTGGTGATGTATCTGACGGCGCTCGACACGCCCAAGACGGAGCAGGTGCGCGTGCAGGGCGTTGGCTTCGGGATGGCCTCGATCCTTTTGCTCGGAACGCATTTGCAAACTGGCGTCCTGAACGCTCAGACGGTGCCGTTTTCCGTCATCCTCCTCGCGCCGGCACTGGCGGGAATGTGGCTCGGGCAGCGCGTCCACGACCGCCTGGACCAGGCGATGTTCCGGCGCATGACGCTGGCGGTGCTGGTGGTGGCGGGGTTGAACCTGATCCGGCGGGCGGTGTTCTAGGCCGCGACAGGTTCAGCCGTCCCCCAAGGCCTGCGGGGCCACCGCGACGGACTTGACGATGGCATGGCAGGGCGTTCCAGGGGTCAGCGCCAGCGCGCGGGCGGACCGGGTCGTGATGCGCGCCAGCAAAGTGTCATCGCCGGAGGCGAGCTGCACCATTACGCAATCGCCCGGCACGGTTCGCAGGCCGCTTACCGTGGCCGGCAGGATGTTGAGCGCGGACAGACCTTCTGGCCGGGCGCGCGACAGGATGACCTCGTGCGCAAGGATGCGGATGCGCAGCAGGCGACCCGGCGGGGCGGCAATGCCGGGCAGAAGCAGCGCACCGGCGGAGGTGCGCAACTCACTCAGCCCGTCGGCCAGGTGAGCGACGACCCGAGCCTCGATCACCGCCCCGGCCGAGCGCGGTCCGAAGCTCGGCACGATTTCCAGATCCGACAGCACGCTTGCCGTCGGCCCGGACCGCAGCACGCGCCCCCGCTCCAGAACGACCACGGTGGTGGCTAGCCGGGCGACCTCCGCTACCGCATGGCTGACGTAAAGGATCGGCAAGCCGGCTTCGTCCCTCAACGCCTCGATGAAGGGCAGAATCTCCTGCTTGCGGGCTTCGTCCAGCGCCGCGAGCGGTTCGTCCAACAGCAGCAGCCGTGGTCGGGAGAGGAGTGCGCGTCCAATGGCGACACGTTGCTTTTCGCCGCCGGACAGACCGGCAGGACGTCGGTCGAGCAGGCCTGCGATGCCGAGCAGGTGGACGATCCGGTCGAACTCCGCCTCTTCCACCCCCCTGCCCTGCGCGCGGCATCCGTAGGCCAGGTTGCGGCGCACCGTCATGTGCGGAAACAGGCGCCCCTCCTGGAACACATACCCAACCCCGCGCCGGTGCGGAGGCAACCACACGCCGGCGGCGGTGTCGCCCATGACCCAGCCGCCTACGGCCACGCGGCCCTCGTCCGGGCGCAGAAGGCCCGCCACGGCCTGCACCACGGTGGTCTTGCCGGCCCCGGAATGGCCCAAGAGCGCGGTCACGCCGTCGGGCGCCTCGAACGCGGCGTCGAGGGTGAAATCCGAAAGATGGTGGCGGAGGCGGACCGAGAACGTCATCGCCCTTCCATCCTGCCATGAAGCCTTCGCGCCAGTATCTCGGACGCGATAAGCGCACCCATGGAGAGGGTCACGGACACCGCGACCAGCGCCACCGCCTGCCCCTCCGCGCCTGGAACCTGTAGAAAGGCGTAAACGGCCGAGGGCAGGGTCTGGGTCTGTCCGGGAATGTTGGAGACGAAGGTGATGGTGGCCCCGAATTCTCCCATCGCCTTGGCGAATGCGAGGATCGCCCCCGCGATCACACCGGGCAGGATCAGCGGAAGGGTGACGGTCGCAAAGACCCGCAGCCGCCCGGCGCCCAGAGTGGATGCCGCCTGCTCCAGCCCCGGGTCGACCGACTCGATCGACAACCGGATTGCCCTGACCATCAACGGAAACGCCATGATCGCCGCTGCCAGAGCCGCCCCCTTCCAGTTGAAAGCGAAAGTGATGCCGAATGTGTCGTAGAGAAACGCCCCGACGACGCCCTTGCGCCCGAAAGTGACGAGAAGCAGATAGCCCGTCACCACGGGCGGCAAGATCAGGGGCAGGTGCACGAGCCCGTTGAGCAGGTGCCGTCCGGGGAAGCGTTTGCGTGCCAGAAGCATGGCCATGCCGATGCCCAGCGGCAAGCTCACCGCCACGGCCCAGAACGCGACCTTGAGCGACAGCAGAACCGCCGCCCATGCCTCCGCGGACAGTCCGAGCGCCATGGTCAGCCGCCTTCCGATGCCAACGCGAAGCCGTGGGCGTGGAACACGGTCGCCGCCTCCGGCCCGCCAAGGAAGTCGGCCAGTTCGTCAGCGGCGTCCGTAGGGCTGCCTGCGATCCGGACGAGCGGGTAAACGATCGGGGGATGTGTCTCCGCCGGAAACCGGCCGACGAGGGTGACGCGCGGCTCCGCCCGGGCGTCAGTGGCATAGACGATGCCGAACGGCGCTTCTCCCGTTGCCACCAGCGCCAGCGCGGTTCGCACGTTGTCAGTCTGCGCGACCGAGGGAGCGAGGCCATCCCACCACCCGAGAGACTGGAGCGCCGCCTTGCCATAGATCCCCGCAGGCACCGCATCGACCAGCGCCATGGCGAGCCTGCCGTCGCCGAGACGGGCTTTTAGCGCATCCGGTTGATTCATGTCGAGCGGCGTTGCCTCCGGGTCATGCGCCACGATCACGAGGGAGTTTTTCAGCAGATCGCGCCGGCTGCCCGGTTCAATGAGGCCGTCCCGTTCCAGCTCATCGACCCACGCCTCGTTCGCGGACAGGAACAGGTCCGCCGGCGCGCCCGCCTCGATCTGCCTTGCGAGGGTCGAGCTGCCTGCGAGGGAGAGGATCGCGGTGTGGCCGGTCGCCTCCTGCCAGGCTCCAGCCAATTCCTGCAGCGCATCCCGCAGGCTTGCGGCCGCGAAGACGAGCACCTCGTCCGCCCGGGCGGGACCCGGCACTGCGACACCGAGAACTGCCGCCACGAGAAGCGGCCCGACTGCGTTCATGGATATTCTCCCCCGAAGCTGGCCGAACCGATACTGGCCCGCCCCGCCATCGCCCACAAGGCCGTGCACGTCACACTCCTCAAACGAAGGACGGCCCGGAATGACCGGGCCGTCGCAATAGGTCTTGCCGAAGGGCCGGATCAGCCGATCGCGACAGCTTTTACGTCTTCGCTGACGTAGGGCAGGTACTGCTGGAAGTTCTCCTTGAACATGCCAACCAGTTTCTTGGCCTGCTCGTCATAGGCTGCCTTGTCTTTCCAGGTGTCACGCGGGTGCAGCAGATCGGTCTCGATACCCGGCACTTCCACCGGAACCTCGAACCCGAAGTGCGGGTCCTTCTGGAAGGCAACCGTTTTGAGCGTGCCATCGAGCGCAGCGGAAAGCAGACCACGGGTGGCCTTGATCGGCATCCGGGAGCCCACGCCGTAGGCGCCGCCGGACCAGCCGGTGTTCACCAGCCAGCAGGTCGCACCGTGATCGTTGATCTGTTTCATCAGCAGGTCGCCGTAGACTTCCGGACGGCGCGGCATGAAGGGCGCACCGAAGCAGGTCGAGAAGGTCGGTTGCGGCTCGGTGACGCCCCGCTCGGTGCCCGCAACCTTGGAGGTGAAGCCCGACAGGAAGTGGTACATCGCCTGCTCCGGCGACAGACGCGCAATCGGAGGCAGCACGCCAAAGGCGTCGCAGGTCAGCATGATGACGTTCTTCGGGTGACCCGCAACACCGGTCGCCGAAGCGTTGTCGATGTAGAACAGCGGGTAGGCACAGCGCATGTTCGGCGTCAGGCTGTCATCGTCGAAGTCGAGCTTCAGCGAGTCTTCGTCGTAGACCATGTTCTCGATGACGGTGCCGAACATCCGCGTCGTGGCGTAGATTTCGGGTTCCGCTTCCGCCGAGAGGTTGATGGTCTTGGCGTAGCAGCCGCCCTCGAAGTTGAAGACGCCCTTGCTGTCCCAGCCATGCTCGTCGTCACCGATCAGCACGCGGTTCGGGTCGGCCGACAGCGTCGTCTTGCCGGTCCCGGACAGGCCGAAGAACACAGCGGCCTCCTCGGGCTTGCCGGGGGCGTGGTTGGCCGAGCAGTGCATGGCCATGACGCCTTCTTCCGGCAGCAGGTAGTTCAGCGTGGTGAAGACCGACTTCTTGTTCTCGCCGGCGTACTCGGTGCCGCCGATCAGGATCAGCTTCTCTTTCAGGTTCAGCGCGATGACGGTCTCGGACCGGCAGTTGTGGCGCTCCGGATCGGCCTTGAAGGACGGGCTGTTGATCACGGTCAGACCGGGGATGAAGCTGTCGAGTTCCACACGGGCCGGACGGCGCAGCATGTGGCGCATGAAGATGCCGTGCCAGGCGAATTCCGTCACCATGCGGACGTTGAGCCGGTGATCCTTGTCGGCGTTGGCGTAGAGGTCTTCAACGAAGAACTCCTTGCCCTTCATGTGCTCCAGCATGTCGGCCTTGAGGTTGGCAAAGCCCTCTTCCGACATCGGGGTGTTGTTTTCCCACCAGATGGTGTTCTCGGTGACGTCGTCGCGAACGACGTGTTTGTCCTTGGGCGACCGGCCGGTGAATTTGCCGGTGTTGACCAGCATGGTGCCACCCAGACCGATGTGACCTTCTCCCTTCGCGATGGCCTTTTCCATCAGTTGCGAAACCAGGAGGTTGTAATGTACTTCGCCCAGTCCGGTGATACCTTGCTCTTGCAGGCTATACGACGAATTCACACGTCCATTGGTCATCTATTACTCCTCACGACCGCTATTGCGGTCCTTCTTGTTGAAGTGATGGCGGGCAGCGGGTCTGCCAACCAAGGCGTTCGGACCTGGGATATTCCGGATAATCGCGCATTCGCGCATATCGCACGGCTCCCCGGCCCTTGATGGAAAATCGGGCGGCCTGAGCCGCCCGATTTCATGGGTTCAGCCAGCAGGCCGAACCACGTCTTCGTGTGCAAGTTCCCAATGGTCCGGGGAGCGCCACAGGCGCGAGCGCAGGAGTTCGCGTTCGAAGATGAACTCCTTCGGAAGCCGGTCGAAGAACTTGTCGAACTGCTCTTCGTGGGCATGGGCTTCCTTGGCGCCGGCTTCGCGTCCAACTTCCATCAGCTTGTAGAAGGTCTCGGCCGGGAAATCGAGGCCGTCCCAGGAGATGTCCTCGTGGCGCGGCATCCAGCCGATCGGGCTTTCGACGGCGTAGCCCCGGCCGTGGACGCGGTCCACGATCCACTTCAGGACGCGCATGTTGTCGCCGAAGCCCGGCCAGATGAACTTGCCGTTCTCGTCCTTGCGGAACCAGTTGACGCGGAAGATCCGCGGCGGGTTGGACACCTTGCGCCCGACGTTCAGCCAGTGGGTGAAGTAATCGGCCATGTTGTATCCGCAGAACGGCAACATCGCCATCGGGTCACGCCGCATTGCGGCCTGACCAATCGCGGCGGCCGTGGCTTCCGACCCCATGGTCGCGGCAAGGTAGACCCCGTGGCTCCAGTTGAAGGACTGGAACACAAGCGGCATGTCCTTGCTCATCCGGCCGCCGAAGATGAAACCGGCGACGGGCACACCGGCCGGGTTCTCCCACTCCGCGTCGATGGACGGGCAGTTGGCGGCCGGTGCCGTGAAGCGCGCGTTCGGGTGCGCCGCCGGGGTGTCGCTTTCCGTCGTCCAGTCGTTGCCTTTCCAGTCGATCAGGTGTGCCGGCGGCTCCTTCGTCATGCCTTCCCACCAGATGTCGCCATCGTCGGTGAGCGCACAGTTGGTGTAGATGACGTCCTTGCGGATCGTTTCCACCGCGATCGGGTTGGAGGCCTCGTTGGTGCCCGGAGCGACGCCGAAGAAGCCGGCTTCGGGGTTGATTGCCCGCAACTCGCCCTCGGGACCCTTCTTGATCCAGGCGATGTCGTCACCGACGGTGCTGACTTTCCAACCCTCGAACCCTTTCGGCGGAAGAAGCATAGCGAGGTTGGTCTTGCCACAGGCACTCGGGAAGGCCGCGGCGAGATAGGTCTTCTCTCCTTCGGGGGACTCGAGACCCATGATGAGCATGTGCTCGGCCATCCAGCCTTCGTCCCGCGCCATCACCGAGGCGATGCGGAGCGCCAGGCACTTTTTGCCGAGCAGAGCGTTGCCGCCGTAGCCCGAACCGTAGGACCAGATCTCGTAGGTTTCCGGGAAGTGGACGATATACTTGTTCTGGATATCGCTTTCACACGGCCACGGCACGTCTTCCTCGCCCGCCGCCAGCGGCGCGCCGACGGAGTGCATGCAGGGGATGTACTCTCCGTCCGTACCGAGCGCATCCAGCACGGCCTGGCCCATGCGCGTCATGATCCGCATGTTCGTGACGACATAGGGGCTGTCGGTGATCTGGACGCCGATCTTCGCAATCGGGGAGCCGATCGGCCCCATGCTGAACGGAATGACATACATCGTGCGCCCGGCCATGCAGCCATCGAAAAGCCCGTTCAAGGTTTCGCGCATTTCGGCGGGCGGGGCCCAGTTGTTGGTGGGGCCGGCATCTTCCTTGCTATTGGAGCAGATAAAAGTCCGATCCTCGACGCGGCCGACGTCGGACGGATGCGAGCGAGCCAGGTAGCTATTGGGACGTTTTTCGGGATTAAGGCGGATGAAGGTTCCGGCATCCACCATTTCCTGGCACAGCCGGTCGTATTCTTCCTGGGAACCGTCACACCAAACGACTTGTTCGGGCTTGCACAGGGCACGCATCTCTTCGACCCAGGCGATCAGCCGGGCGTTTTTGGTCGGTGTGGCCGTTTGCGTTTCCATGCTTGTCTCCTCGGATTGCGGGCAATCTGCCCAGCCAGCGCGGGCCCACTGGCCCGGCGAGGTCCGTATAACAGCGACCAACAGAGAATGGACTGCGACAAGACCGGCATGTTAGCGGCCGAACCCCCATTTCCGTGGGGGTGAATGACAGGGTTTCCCTTTCTGCATGTCGAAACTCGCGGCGTACGCGGCACCATGTGATGCAAATACGCAATCCACCTCCGAAATAGCCTTTCCAAAGGTGGCATACCCGGTCGCGATTCGCATTCTTGGTTGATTCCGTGGTCACTAAGCGGGAAAATGCGCCGATAATGATGCTAGAGCAGTACAAGGAACCCCGGGCATGTCGCGCATCGCGCTGGTTGACGACGACAGGAATATCCTGACCTCAGTATCGATGACCCTCGAAGCGGAGGGCTTCGAAGTCGAGACTTATAACGATGGGCAGTCGGCGCTGGACGCTTTCAACCGCCGGCTCCCCGACATGGCGGTTCTGGACATCAAGATGCCCCGGATGGACGGCATGGACCTGCTGCAGCGGCTGCGCCAGAAGACCAGCATGCCCGTCATCTTTCTCACGTCCAAGGACGACGAGATCGACGAGGTGCTCGGCCTGCGGATGGGCGCGGACGACTACGTGAAAAAGCCGTTCTCTCAACGGCTTCTTGTGGAACGCATCCGCGCGCTGTTGCGCCGTCAGGAAGCGATCGCGGCCGATGAATCCGGCGAGCCCGAAACCGCGCAGATCATGGTCCGCGGCGAACTGACGATGGACCCGCTGCGCCACTCGGTGAGCTGGAAGGGCCAGGACGTGTCGCTGACCGTGACAGAGTTCCTTCTGCTCCAGGCACTGGCCCAGCGGCCCGGCTTCGTGAAGAGCCGCGACCAGCTGATGGACGTCGCCTACGACGACCAGGTCTACGTCGACGACCGGACCATCGACAGCCACATCAAGCGTCTGCGTAAAAAGATGCGCAGCGTCGACAGTGATTTTTCCGCGATCGAAACACTTTATGGTATTGGGTACAGGTACAACGAGGAGTGATCCTCCGGCCCCGAAGGGGAATACGCGCGTGCGTGACAACCGTGGTGTGGTAAATAGTGATGTCGTTCTCGGAGAGGATTGGGTCAGCCCCGAAGCCTCCGATGCGGATGTGCGCCGAAAACGCGAGAGGCGCGGCTACCTGACGCTCAATCGCTCGCCGCTGGCGCGCAAGATCATCACCTTCAACCTCATCGGGCTGCTGATCCTCGTCGGCGGGGTGTTCTATCTCAACCCGTTTCGCGACAGCCTGACTGCACAACGCGTCTCCGGCCTGAATTCAGAGGCCGGCCTGATCGCCAACGTTTTCGAAGCGCAGATGCCGCGCAACGCCCCTGTCAGCCTGGCAAGCGGCGACGGCATCAACCCGCAGGCGACGCTCGACGCCCTGTCGCTGTCGCGCGGTGTCACTGTTTTCGTCTACGACGGCGCCGGCCAGCAGGTTGCCAACCGCTCCGGTCCGGCCATCGAACTCGATCGGCCCGAGGGTGGCAATATCATCACCGGGGCGTTGAACAGCATCTGGAATGCCACCTCGCGCCTTCTGACCCCGGGCAACCTGGAGTTCACCGGCGCCGACGGAAAGGACCTTGCCGACGCCCTCGTGCCCAACGTCGCGCCGGGCACGACGCCGACCGCAACCGGGGTGGACGCCGCCGGTGAAAAGCTGTTCGCCGTTGCGGCGCCGATCATGCAGGGCGAGACTCTGATGGGGTCCGTCGCCGTCGCCTCCGCGGCCGGCGAAATCGACTCGCTCGTCCGCAAGGAGCGCGAGCAGGTGCTCCAGATGTTCGTGATCGCCATTCTGGTCTCTATCGGGCTCAGCCTCGTGCTCGCCTCGACCATCGCCAACCCGCTGTCGGATCTCGCCGCAGCCGCAGAGATCGGGCGCGACCGCAACGTCCGCAAGCTCGCTCCGGGCCGGGTCCGCATCCCCGACCTAACGGGCCGGCCCGACGAAATCGGCCGCCTGTCCGGCGCGCTTCGGGGAATGGTCGCCGCGCTCTACGACAGGATCGAGGCAAACGAACAATTTGCCGCCGACGTCGCCCACGAAATCAAGAACCCACTGGCCTCCCTCCGTTCCGCCGTTGGCACGATGCGCGTGGCAAAACGCGAGGATCAGCGCGAAAAGCTCCTCGACGTGATCGACCACGATGTGCGGCGCCTGGACCGCCTCGTCAGCGACATTTCCAATGCGTCCCGCCTCGACAGCGAACTGGTGAAGGAGGAGGAGGACCAGTTCGATCTCCTCCATATGCTCACGAACCTGACCGATTACCTCGGTCAGGAGGCCGCATCGAAAGGTGTCGAGTTCATCACCGACCTGCCCCGACAGCCGATCATGGTCTACGGTCTCGAGGCACGCCTCGCACAGGTGTTCGTCAACCTCATCACCAACGCCATCAGCTTCTGCGAGGAGGGGGATGCCGTTCGCGTCTGGGTCCGCAAACGGGACAATCGCGTTCTCGTGGTTTTCGAGGATACCGGACCGGGTATTCCCGAGCAGGCTCTCACCAAGATCTTCAACCGCTTCTATTCGGAACGGCCGCCAGGGCAATTCGGGGACCACTCCGGGCTGGGTCTCGCGATCTCCAAACAGATTGTCGAGGCGCATGGCGGCGTGATCTGGGCCGAGAACATCCGCCCGACCGAGGCCGACATCACTTCCGAGCCGCTCGGCGCCCGTTTCGTCGTCGGCCTTCCGATCTAAACCGTGAGGAGGCCGCGCCAATGACGCCTCCCCCGAAGCCTCCGCCGCCGCTCCGCACCCGTTCGGCCGGCGCACCGATCGTGGCCGCGGAAGGGGCCGAAACGCTGGAGACACAAAACGAGACCGCAGATCCGACGCAGGAGACGGTCCTTCATGCCAGTTGCGTCGCGCTCGACGGCCGGGCCCTGCTGATCCTCGGGGCGTCCGGCAGCGGCAAGTCGAGCCTGGCGCTGGACATGATCGCTCTCGGCGCCTGTCTCGTCGCGGATGACCGCACCGTGATCCGCCGCGACGGCCACCGACTAACGGCATCCTGCCCGCCCACGATCGAAGGCAGGATCGAGGCGCGGTATGTCGGCCTACTCCGCTTGCCGAGCTGCCCCGAGGCCGATGTAACCTACGTGATGGACCTCGACCGGACGGAGACCGAGCGACTGCCGCCGCCCCGGCACATGCGCCTGCTCGGTCAATCAGTAACTTTGCTCTATCGCCCACCCGGGTTAAATGCGGCAGGAGCATTGTTCCACTGCCTGAAGGACCGGCGCGAGACACCATGACCGAGACACCTCCCCTTCCCCTTCCGGGCGACGGGCCGGCGCGCCGGATCGTTCTGGTGACCGGCCCATCGGGTGCTGGCCGTAGCACCGCCATCCGCGCGCTGGAGGACCTCGGGTTCGAGGTCATCGACAACATGCCTCTGAGCTTGGTCCCGCGTCTGCTGGACGGTCCGGCCTCCGGTCCGGCTCTCGCGCTCGGGATCGACACCCGCAACAGGGATTTCTCGCCCGACGCGCTGCTGGAACTGAGCGACGGGATGGAAGATCGCGGCATGGAGATCCTCTATCTCGATTGCCACCCCGAAATCCTTCTGCGGCGCTACTCAGAAACCCGTCGCCGCCACCCTCTCGCCCCGGCGGAGAGCCCGGGCGTAGGCATCAAGCGGGAATTCGACCTGCTGGCACCGATCCAGCAACGGGCCGACATCATGATCGACACGTCGGAACTCACCGTCCACGATCTGAAGGCCGAGATCGCACGCTGGTACGGCGGCGGACAGGAGAAACGGCTGGCATTGTCCATCCACTCCTTCTCCTACAAGCGCGGGTTGCCGCGGGGCCTGGACATGGTGTTCGACTGCCGCTTTCTGCGAAATCCGTACTGGGAGCCGTCGCTCAGGCCGCTCAGCGGACTTTCAGACGAGGTGGCCCGGCACGTGATGGAGGATCCGCGGTTCGACGCCTTCTTCACCCAGGTGCGCGATCTCGCCCTGCTGCTTCTGCCGGCATACGTGGAAGAGGGGAAATCCTACCTCGCGATCGGCTTCGGCTGCACGGGAGGGCAACACCGCTCGGTCACACTCGCTCAACGTCTCGGGAAGGCACTTGCGGACGCGGGGTGGCAGGTGTCAATTAGACATCGTGAACTTGAGCGTCGCGCCGCACAAGGCGGCAGCGCAAGCGGGGTCTTGAGGTGATCGGCATCGTGATCGTCGCCCACGGCGGTTTGGCGGACGAGTATCTTGCGGCCGTCGAACATGTCGTCGGCAAGCAGGACGCCATGCGCGCGATTGCGATCGCTCCGGATCACGACCGTCTGGCCAAGCAGGCGGAAATCCTCGAGGCGGCCGACGCGGTGGACAGCGGCGACGGCGTCGTGGTCGTGACGGACATGTTCGGCGGATCCCCCTCAAATCTCTCGCTCAGGGCCTGCGACAAGGAAAATCGCAAGATCCTCTATGGCGCAAACCTGCCGATGCTCATAAAGCTGGCAAAATCCCGGCAAATGCCGGTGGACGCCGCCGTGCAATCCGCGTTGAAAGCGGGGCGGAAGTACATCAACAGCTTCGACGGAACCACCGGGAAACGCTTCTGAATGTCCAAGAACGTCGTGCAGACGCTGCAGATCGTCAACGAAAAGGGCCTGCACGCCCGTGCCTCCGCCAAATTCGTGGAGACCGTCGAAGACTTCGACGCGTCGGCCACAGTCCGCAAGGACGGCCTGGACGCAGCCGGCGACAGCATCATGGGCCTTTTGATGTTGGCAGGCTCCCGCGGAACCTCTATTGAAGTCGAGACCAGCGGCCCGCAGGCCGAGGAACTTGCGCAGGCCCTGGCGGAGCTCGTCGCCAACCGGTTCGGCGAGCCGATGTAAGGCGGATCGGCCCGGAGGTCTTGCGCGGTGGTGGAATCGACCCAGGACAGGCTCCTCCCTGCACGGCGTCGGCCGACGCGCCAGCTGCTGGGCCAGGGCGACGGCAACCTAGCGGATCAGCCCTACGACCGGCGCCGCCTGTCCTATGCGAATACCTTTGAAAGCCCCGTCCGGCGCGGTGTGATCCACACCATGGAAGCGCTGACCGGAAAACTCCGCCTTCTTCGCCTGATCCGGCGGTTCGAGGCGATGGGCGTTCCCAATGGCCAGGCCTTCTGGAAACAGGCGCTCGATGTGATGGGGATCGCGCTGCGGACCCCGCCGGAGCAAATCGCGCGTATCCCCCGCACCGGCGCCCTCGTCATTGTCGCGAACCACCCCCATGGCCTTGTCGACGGGATGGTCCTTGCCGAGCTTATCGGGCGCCGCCGTACGGACTACAAGATCCTGACCCGCTCGTTGCTGACCGGCGTGGGCGAGATCGACCAGTTCATGATCCCCGTCCCCTTCGCCCACGAGGAGGACGCACTCCAGCAGAACCTGGACATGCGGCGGCAGGCCATGGATCATCTGAAGGCTGGCGGCTGTATCGTGCTCTTCCCCTCAGGCGTGGTGGCGTCGTCCGACAGCCTCTTTGGACCTCCCGTCGAGCGGGAATGGAACCCTTTCACCGCCAAGATGATACAGAGGTCCGGCGCCCGAGTTCTGCCCATCCATTTTCCAGGCAGCAATTCCCGCTGGTACCAGATGGCCAATCGGGTTTCCGCCACGTTGCGTCAGGGCCTTCTGCTCTACGAAGTTGTCCACGCGCTGAACAGGCCACAGGCGCCGATTGTCGGCCAGGTGATCGACAGGACCACCATTTCCGCCTGGGCCGATAACCCGCGCGGTTTCGTGGCCTGGCTTCGGCAACGGACTCTCGACCTCCGCTCGACCTGACGGAGCGGCGCGCGCCCAACACATCTTGTGTCGCCAAATATCCTCGGGGTGGAGCGCCCCGGCACGGGGCGCGTTGGGGGGCAGACAGCCCCCCTGCGCCTTTTCCCGTTCAGCGCGACGGCACGGGCTCTTCGCCGCGATAATCGTAGAAGCCCCGCCCCGCCTTGCGGCCCAGCCACCCGGCTTCAACATACTTCGTCAGCAGCGGGCAAGGCCGGTATTTCGTATCGGCCAGTCCGTCGTGCAACACGTTCATGATGGCCAGACAGGTATCGAGCCCAATGAAATCAGCCAATTCCAAGGGCCCCATCGGGTGTCCGGCCCCCAGCTTCATCGCGGTGTCGATCGAACGTACGTTCCCAACACCTTCATACAGCGTGTAAACCGCCTCGTTGATCATCGGCAGCAGGATCCGGTTGACGATGAACGCCGGGAAATCTTCCGCGCTCGCCGCCGTCTTGCCGAGATTTTCCACCACCTTCAGCATGGTCTGATAGGTCGCGTCGTCGGTCGCGATGCCTCGGATCAGTTCAACCAGCGGCATCACCGGAGCGGGGTTCATGAAGTGCAGCCCCATGAACCGTTCCGGCCGGTCGGTACGGCTCGCCAGACGCGTGATCGAGATCGAGGATGTGTTTGAGGTCAGGATCGTTTCGGCCTTCAGATGCGGCTGCAGATCCTCGAAGATCGCGGACTTGATCGTTTCCCGCTCGGAGGCCGATTCCACGATCAGGTCGGACGATCCCAATTCCTCGAGGCTCAGCGTCGTGCTGATGCGCGCCAGCGCCGCGTCGCGGTCGGCCGCCGAAATCTTCTCACGGGACACCTGCCGTTCCATGTTCTTTCGGATGGTCTTCAGTCCGCGGTCGAGGGCGTCCTGGCTGATGTCGTTGATCGTCACGTCATAGCCAGCCAGAGCGAAGACATGGGCGATGCCATTGCCCATCTGACCCGCCCCGACGATGCCTACGTTTTTTATGTCCATCTGTCCCACCCTCCACGGATGCTGCATCGGTAAATCCCGCCGATCATATTTTGCACCTGCGGATTGATCCAGCACACGAACCCGATGCCGGTACGTGCAAATCGTCTCAATATGTTCATTTAGCCAATTCGAAAGGGACCAGCGCGAGTCTCGCCTCCGGGTGAATCAGATTCGAGGTGGCGGTAATGGCTTTTGAAAATCCGGGCGATGGCGCCCTGAACTACGATCCGTGTCGCTACGGGGCGTCGAAGCTCCTCTTCCGCGGGCCACGGAGGCGGCTGGAGGGCCGATTCGCCGTCTTTTTCGGAAGCTCAGAGACCTACGGAAAATACATCGAACGGCCGTTTCCGGAATTGGTGGGGGACCGGATGGGTATGCGCACCGTGAACATGGGGTGCGTGAATGCCGGTATCGACGCCTACCAGCACGACGCCTTCTTGCAGGATGTGGCCGGAAAGGCGCAGGTCGCGGTAATCCAGGTCATGGGAGCGGCGAACCTGTCGAACCGGTTCTACTCCGTTCATCCGCGCCGGAACGACAGATTCATCAAGCCCTCGGCGCTTATGCGAACCCTGTATCGTGACCTCGATTTCTCGGAGATTACTTTCACGCAGCATCTCCTGAGATCGTTGGAGGAGCATTGCCCACGCAGTTATGCGCTCGTCGTGGACGAGTTGAAAGCCGCCTGGGTCGCGCGCATGCGCTCTTGGCTCGGCAGCCTCGACTGCCACACGGTATTACTATGGCTGGCCGACCATGCTCCCGGGGAGGGCGACGGCTCATCCGATCCCAGGTTCATCGATCGCAAGATGCTGGCCGAGATCACGCCCCTGGTGGATCGCCTGGTGGAGGTGGTCTACCCGGTTCCGGCCGAAGCGGAACCGTCGGACGGATTGGTCTTTTCCGAATTGGAGGCGCCGGCAGCCGTCAGCACGCCTGGCGTTAGCGTCCACGAGGCCGTTGCTGAGGCCCTCGTACCAGCTTTGCAGAGAATAATCGCTTGAGGCGTAATACGAAATCGGAGCCCGCCAACGCGGCAGGCTCCGAAAGCCATGACTCGCCGTCAGACCTTTTCAGTCAGCTCCGGCACGGCCTGGAACAGGTCCGCGACCAGGCCGTAGTCCGCGACCTGGAAGATCGGGGCATCTTCGTCCTTGTTGATCGCGACGATCACCTTGGAATCCTTCATCCCGGCGAGGTGCTGGATCGCGCCTGAAATGCCGATCGCGATGTAAAGCTCGGGCGCCACGACCTTGCCCGTCTGCCCGACTTGCCAGTCGTTGGGTGCGTATCCGGAATCGACCGCCGCACGCGACGCACCCACCGCCGCACCGAGCTTGTCTGCCAACGCCTCGATGAGCTTGAAGTCCTCTTCGGAGCCGACGCCCCGCCCGCCGGAGACGACAACACCGGCCGAGGTCAGTTCCGGCCTGTCGCTGGCAGCGACCTTGTCTTCCACCCATTCGGCGAGCGCAGGCCCGTCCGGAGCGGCAACGGTTTCAACGGGTGCAGACCCACCGTCGCCGGCGGCGTCGAAGGTCGAGGTGCGGATCGTCAGAACCTTTTTGGCATCCTTCGACTTCACCGTCTGAACCGCGTTGCCCGCATAGATTGGCCGCTCGAAGGTGTCGGCGTCCACGATGCCGGACACATCGGAGATCACCATCACGTCGAGCAGCGCCGCCACGCGCGGCATCACGTTCTTGGCGTCAGTAGTCGCCGGGGCGACGATGTGGTCGTACCCGTCGGCGAGCGAAACGATCAGCGCAGCCGTGGCCTCGGCCAGCCGGTGATCCAGGGACGGGTCCTCCGCCACCAGGACCTTCGACACGCCATCGAGCTTGGCCGCGGCCTCGCCCGCCGCCGCAGCGTGGGCACCGGCGCACAGCGCGGTCACTTCACCCAGTTGCGCCGCCGCGGTCACGGCCTTGGCGGTGGCATCCACCGCCAGTTCGCCCTTGTTCACTTCGGCCAGAAGAAGAACCGTCATCAGAGAACCCCCGCCTCGTCCTTGAGTTTCGCCACGAGCTCATCGACCGAGCCCACCATCACCCCGGCCTTGCGTTCCGCCGGCTCGCTCGTCTTCACGACCTCAAGCCGCGGCGACACGTCGACGCCGTAGTCCGCCGGAGACTTCGCATCCAGCGGTTTCTTCTTTGCTTTCATGATGTTGGGAAGCGATGCGTAGCGCGGCTCGTTCAGCCGAAGATCAGCAGTCACGATCGCCGGAAGCTTCACCTTGATGGTCTGCAGGCCACCGTCGACCTCGCGGGTGACGACGGCGTTCTCGCCTTCTACGGCGACTTCGGAGGCGAAGGTTGCCTGCGACCAGCCAAGCAGCGCCGCCAGCATCTGGCCCGTGGCGTTCATATCGTTGTCGATCGCCTGCTTGCCACAAATGACGAGGCCCGGCTCTTCCTCCTCCACGATTGCCTTGAGGATCTTGGCAACCGCCAGCGGCTCTATATCGGCGTGGACGTCTTCGGACGCCTCCACCAGGATCGCCCTGTCGGCCCCCATGGCGAGCGCGGTACGCAGCGTTTCGGTCGCCTGCTTTACCCCGATGGAGACGGCAACGATCTCGGTGGCCACGCCTTTTTCCTTCAGGCGGATTGCTTCCTCGACGGCAATCTCATCGAAGGGGTTCATCGACATCTTTACGTTGGCAAGATCGACGCCGCTCCCGTCCGCCTTCACGCGAACCTTCACATTGTAGTCGATCACGCGCTTGACTGGTACGAGGACCTTCATTCACGTGTCTCCCTGCTGGCCAGCCTCCTCGACCGGCGGTTACATTTCGTATCTGTCGGAACACTTCCTACCGGAGCGATTTACGCTGCAACAGCAAAAAGCGACCTCCGCGCGCCCGTCGGCGACGCGATTTTGTCGCGGCCAAGAAAGATTGTTTCAGAAATAACCCTGTTGCCGCACGGAAACACCCCGCCCGTTAGACGCGTCAAGATCATTGCAGACGCGCCCCGAGGCCGTCAGAGCGGTAACATTCATTAACGCATTTTTAACCCCATGGGGCTACCAGATGCCGAATTGTGCAGACGAAAGACCTGCAGTGATGTTTCCGCACGATGAAATTTCCGAACTCCACGCAGCCCTCACACGGGCGAAGGCGATGGGATTCGAGAAAACGGCGGAGGCTATGATGACCGTTCTGACGGACATGCTCGCAACGAACGGCGAGTCCGACACGACACAGCCGCTCCTCCCCGCCGGCGACCTGGAGAATGGAGTATGAGCGACCGCGAGGTTCACGTCGACATCGGCCAAAGCCTGTGCCGTGTGTGCGGGACCGCGCGCTTCCGCGGCAACCGACGGACGATGCAACTGGCGCAAACGGCGCTCCGGGCGGCATTCGCCGAGATCGGCGGCTTGCCGCAGGAGACCAGTTGCCCGCACGGCGGACCGGACGAACCCGGCTGCCCAATGTTGACGGGATACAGCGGCCGCGATTAACGGTTCGCGCCGGGGACCCAGAGCACATCCGCCGTCCCGTTGTCGTTGGCGGCCCGCGCGGCCACGAAGAACCAGTCCGACAAACGGTTGAGATATTTCACGACAGTGTCATTGACTGCCTCGGCCTCCGCCAGCGCGACCGTGAGCCGTTCCGCTCTGCGAGACACCGTGCGGCAGTGGTGGAGATGGGCCGCAAGAGCGGTGCCGCCCGGCAGGATGAAGCTGCGCAACGGCGAAAGATCGGCGTTCATCGCGTCGATCTCCCGCTCGAGACGCTCCACTTGCGCGGCGACCATACGGAGCGGGGGATAGTCCGCATCGGCGTCCTTTTCCGCATCCGGGCGACACAGGTCAGCCCCAAGGTCGAAAAGATCGTTCTGAATCGCCGAAAGCTGCGTATCGGCGTCGCCCTCTGCATGGAGCCGCGCCAGCCCGATGACCGAATTACACTCGTCCACGGTGCCATAGGCTTCGACCCGCAACGCGTGTTTCGGCACCCGTGCGCCATCGCCGAGGGCTGTCGTTCCGGCGTCTCCTGTGCGTGTATAGATCTTGTTGAGAACGACCATGGTCAGCCTCCCCGGCGTAGATAAACATAAAGCAGGACCACGAGGATCGCGACGAACTGCGCGTAGATCCGGTAGCGCATGATCCGGTTGGCGTGTTTCCGATTGAAATCGCCCCCCTTTGCAAAGCCACCGATGCCGGTCAGCAGAATGAACAGCACGACCAGGACGGCGACGGCGACAAGGATGAACAGCGGATCGGAAATCATTTGGTCCCCCTGGGCTTGCGCAGGACATAGCCCGTGACGCCCAGAATGCGAAGCCCCTTCACCCCCGCCGGATGATGGCGTCCAGCGCCCGGGTCGGCAGGACCCGCCTGAGCGCGCCCATGATGTGCGTCGGCGCGGTCACGTAGTACCGGGGGCGAGGGTTGCGGCTTTCGAGAGCGTGAATCAGTTTTTTCGAGATGGCAGAGGGCGGTAGCTCGAATGGATCGCGTCCGCGGCTTTTATAGAGACGCTTGAGGAGGCTGCTTTCGTACTGCGCGGCCCTGGGCGATGCGCGCCAATCGATCCAGCGCTCGAAGTGCGGAATGGAATTCACACGTATTTTCGACGTCACCGGCCCCGGCTCGATGAGCACCACCTTGATCGGCGTATCCGCCATTTCGAGCCGCAGCACATCGGTCAGTCCTTCGATGGCGAACTTCGTCGACACGTATGCCCCACGCCATTTCATCGGCACCAGACCCAAGACCGAGGAACACTGCACGATCCGCCCTTGCCCTTGCGCCCGCATGATCGGGATCACGTGGCGGATCAGGTCGTGCCAGCCGAAGACGTTGGTTTCGAAGATCGCTCTAAGCCCATCCGTTGGAAGATCTTCCAGTGCTCCGGGAAGGGCGAATGCGCCATTGTTGTAGAGTGCGTCGAGCGTCCCGCCTGTCCGCGCAGTCGCTTCAGCGACTGCCGCTGCAATCGACGCAGCGTCCGCGTAGTCCAAGGAGAAACTTTCCAGACCCTCATCGCATAAGCGCGCACAGTCACTTTCTGACCTGCATGTCGCGAATACGCGCCACCCACGTAACTTGAGGTCGTGCGCCGCCCGGTAGCCAATGCCCGACGAGCAGCCGGTGATGAGGATGGAACGTACCATGAGGGGGCCTGCGTCTGCTGCCCCCTCTTGGCGTGTCTTCAATCTGCGTGCAAGACGTCAGCCGTCGCTCAAGCTGCGGGCAAGGTATCGGCGGGACATGTAGCCCATCTGGTCGCCATCGTTCATGCGAACGCGCGCCCAGTCCGGACCTTCATAGGCGACCAATTCGACCAGATCGCCCTGTTGCACCGCACCCATGACGCGATATGCCGTCGACGGTCCGGACCGAACGTTGACCCGATTGCCCGTCACGTAGAGCATCGTGGACCCGCTCTGGTTCGCTTGCGCATTGCCTTGCACGGTTCCGAAACCCGGATCGGACAGGCCCGCCAGAACAGGCTCGCCGATCGGTTCGTCAACCTGCGGCGCAACACCGGCGCCGGCTGATGCCTCGATCAATACGTCGCCATTCGTCAGGCTTTCACCTTCCGCAACCTGCAGAACCGCCGGCGTCGCGTCGCTCTCTATTGCAGGAACTTCTGACGCGTGCTCCAGCATTGCCGCGGCCGGCTCGCTCAAAGACTGCGGCCGCTCTACAGCAGCTAGACTGGATGGCGCCGCGTCCGCACGCGTCACGACCACACCACTGTTTTGGCCATCAGGCGAAGGGGGGGCCATAATCATGGCCACGAAAAGAATAAAAAGCGTACCGGCCACATAACGTCCCAGCATCAAAATACCTCCGAAAAATACAGCATCGGGAATCACTCCTGACGTCGACAACATACCATGCAACGCGTTGCACTGGCTCGATCAGTTCGCTTTCAGAACCGCTTGTTCGTTCCAACGCGCTTGGCTACACAACGTTCCATGAGCGATGAAGATAACCGCCCGGACCCTCCGTCACTGGAAACATCCGAGCCCCTGAGCCGGGCGATCGGCGAGCGGTATCTGACATATGCGCTGTCCACGATCATGCACCGCGCGCTGCCGGATGCGCGGGACGGGTTGAAACCCGTCCATCGGCGCATCCTTTATGCCATGCGCGAGCTGCGGCTCACCGCGACCGGCGCCTTCCGCAAATCGGCGAAGATCTCGGGCGACGTGATGGGCAACTACCACCCGCACGGGGATGCCGCCATCTACGATGCCATGGCGCGGCTCGCCCAGGATTTCGTGATCCGCTATCCGCTGGTCGACGGCCAAGGCAACTTCGGCAACATCGACGGCGACAATCCCGCCGCCTCCCGCTACACCGAGGCGCGACTGACGGCTGCGGCCGAGGCCCTGATGGAGGGGCTGGCCGAGAACGCAGTCGATTTCCGCGAAAACTACGACGGCACCCTGACCGAGCCCGAAGTCCTGCCGGCCGCCTTCCCCAACCTGCTGGCGAACGGGTCCAGCGGCATCGCGGTGGGTATGGCCACGAATATTCCGCCGCATAACCTCGACGAACTGGTGAAGGCCTGCCTGCACCTGATCGACACACCCGATGCGCGCGACGACACCTTGCTGAACTTTATTCCCGGCCCTGACTTCCCCACTGGCGGCGTTATCGTGGAGCCGCGGGACAGCATCGCCGAGGCCTACCGCACGGGCCGGGGCGCGTTCCGCCTGCGCTGCCGGTGGGAGATCGAGGAGATCGGTCGCGGCCAGTGGCAGATCGTTGTGACCGAGATCCCCTACCAGGTTCAGAAGTCGAAGCTGATCGAAAAACTTGCGGAGCTGATCCAGACCAAGAAGGTCCCGATTCTGGCCGACGTGCGCGACGAGAGCGCCGAGGACATCCGGATTGTGCTGGAGCCGCGCTCCCGCAATGTCGATGCCGATGTCCTGATGAACATGCTGTTCCGCAATTCCGAATTGGAAACACGCTTTTCCCTGAACATGAACGTTCTGATCGACGGCCGCACACCGAAGGTCTGTTCGCTCAAGGAAGTGCTGCGGGCCTTCCTCGACCACCGGCGCGAGGTGCTGATCCGGCGCTCGCAACACCGGATGGAGAAGATCGACCACCGGCTCGAAGTGTTGGAAGGCTTCATCATCGCCTTCCTCAACCTCGACCGCGTGATCGAGATCATCCGTTACGACGAGGCGCCAAAGGATGCGCTGATGCGCGAACGTTGGGGGCAGGAATTCCCGCGCGCCCTCTCCGAGGCCGACTACGTGCCCCCGGCCCCCCTGCGAAAGGGCGAGGACGGATCGCTGAGCGACGTACAGGCCGAGGCAATCCTCAACATGCGTCTGCGCAGCCTGCGCAAGCTTGAGGAGATGGAACTCGTCGCCGAGCAGGAAGCGCTGATGGCTGAGCGCGCCGCGCTGCAGGACCTGTTGGAAGACACCGGCCTGCAATGGGCGCGGATCGGCGAGGAGCTGAAAGAGATCCGCGCGAAATTCGGCAAGAAAGCGCCCGGAGGCGCGCGCCGCACCGGCTTCGCAGAGGCCGGCGTCGTGGCGGAGGTGCCGTTGGAGGCCATGATCGACCGGGAGCCGATCACCGTTGTCTGCTCGCGCATGGGCTGGATTCGCGCGATGCGCGGCCACATCGGGCTGGACTCGGATCTTAAATTCAAGGACGGCGACGAAGGCCGCTTCCTCTTCCATGCGGAAACGACCGACCGTCTGCTGATCTTCGGCACCAACGGACGCTTCTACACGCTCTCCGCCTCCGCACTGCCCGGCGGTCGCGGCATGGGCGAGCCCGTCCGGCTGATGGTGGATCTCCCGAACGAAGCCGAAATCGTGGCGCTGATGATCCATCGAACCGGACAGAAGCTCTTGGTCGCGTCGTCCGCCGGTGACGGCTTTGTCGTGCCCGCCGACGAGGTGCTCGCCCAGACGCGCGCCGGCAAACAGGTCCTGAACGTCAAGGGCGAGGTTTCGGCAACGGTCTGCAAGCCCGTGGCGGGGGACCATGTCGCGGTGATTTCCAAGAACCGCAAATTCCTGATCTTCCCGCTCGCCGACCTGCCCGAGATGACCCGGGGCAAGGGCGTCCGCATCCAGAAATACAACCATACCCGCGGCCGGCAGGGCACGCTGGAACTGGACGGTGGTCTTTCCGACATCACGACCTTCGACATCGGCGAAGGGTTGAAGTGGACCATGCCGAACGGCCAGACCCGGCACGAGAAGGATCTTACTCCCTACATCGGCAAGCGCGCCTCCGTTGGCCGCCAGCCGCCCTACGGGTTCCCGCGGGACAACAGGTTCACCTGACGCCTCCCGATCAGGCGTTGCTGTCCCGGCGTCTTGTGTCCCCAAATATCCCCGCCGGAGGCAAAAAAGTCCGGCCGGCGGCCTGCCTCAGCTCCCCGGCTCCTGGGCTTTTTTCGCGGCGGCCTTCGCAGTCCCGGCCCGAAGCTCCGCCAGGCGTTTCTTGAACATGATCTTGCGCCGGTTCTGATAGGCGGTGATCAGCGGCAGCGTCACGTAATAGGCGATCAGGCCCGCGATGAGGCCCGGCACGATGCCCCCGACGAGGAACGGTAAAAATACCTCGTGATAGAAGATGCCTAGCCGATGCCAGTTGGCGACATCGTCGGTGAAGATCGCCCGGAAGTTCGACCAGAGGTCGGCGAACGCCCCCGAAAACTTGGTCATGAGGCTGAAGTTCATATGTTCGTGAAACGCGCCATCCTCGATGCTCTTGCGCATCTGGTCGTGAATAGGCGCGTTCGGCTCAAGGCCCAGAATCCAGTACCCCAGTTTCAACGCGATCGCTGCGATGAATGGAAAGGTGATCGGGTTGCCGAAGAAGGTCGCCAGTAGAGCCGCAAGGAAGTTTCCCCCGATCACTTTCGCGACGAGGAACGCGGTGACGAAATGCAGACCGTAGAATGGCGTGAACGACACGAACACGCCGGCGAAAATGCCGCGTGCGATACGATGGGGCTTGTCCGGCAGGCGACGGATCCGGTGTTTGACATAGATCGCCGCCCGTCCCCAACCGCCTCGCGGCCAGACACTTTCGGCCGCGATCCGCAGCCAACTCCGTTTCTCCCGCCTCTTGAAGACCACGCCTCAAGAACTCCTGCTGTTGCTATTGCGCGGCGCGCATTTCTTCCGAGCGATCCGCATTTCGCACCCGTGCCACCTCCGCAACGTCGTTGTCGGCCTCCAATGCCGTCATAACCATATGAAGGTGTTCCACGTCGCGCAGATCCACGTCGATTTCGAGGCGATAGAAGTCCGGCTTCCTGTCCACGAAGTGCAGGTCGGAGATATTGGCCTTCTGCTCTCCGATCAATGTGCAAATGCGTCCCAGCACACCTGCGTCATTGCTGATGGTCATCTCCAGGGTGACCGTGTAGGCCGCCGGGTGCAGCCCCGAATGCCAGTGCAGATCCACCCAGCGATCGGGCTGGTTTTCCACCTCGATCAGGCTCGGACAGTCGATCGCATGAACGACGACCCCCTGCCCGCGGTAGGTGATGCCGACAATGCGCTCCCCCGGAACCGGCTGGCAGCACTTGCCCCGGGTTGGCGTTTGGTCCGGGGCGAGGCCGAGGACGGCCCGTTCCCGCGAGACCACCTCGCCCTTGCGCGCGGCAAGTTCGGGATAAAGCGTGCTGACCACATCGCGGGCGGACATCTCCGCGCTGCCCAGCCGCGCCAGCAGTTCCTCCCCGTCCTCCAGACCCATCTGCTTTGCGGCCGTCCGCAACGCCTTGTCGGTCGCCTTCTTGCCGACATGTTCAAAGGCGACCCGCGCGAGTTCCGAACCGAGCTTGATGTAGCGCTCGCGGTTCTCCTCTCGCAGGCTACGGCGGATGGCGGACTTTGCGCGCCCCGTCACGACGATATCGAGCCAGGTCGCCTGCGGTCGCTGCCCCTCGGCGGTGATGATTTCCACCGACTGGCCGTTCTTCAGCCGCGTCCAGAGCGGCACGCGCACGCCGTCGATCTTCGCGCCGACGCAGCTGTCTCCGATCCGGGTGTGAATATTGTAGGCATAGTCGAGCGGTGTGGCGCCCTTGGGCAGCTTGATCACATCGCCCTTGGGCGTGAAGCAGAACACCTGGTCGGAATACATCTCGAGCTTCATGTGCTCGAGGAAATCGGTGTTCGTGCTCTCGTCGAACCGCTCCGACAGGGTGCTGATCCATTTCGCGGGATCGACCGCGAACGGGTTCTCGGCTCGCACGCCGTCCCGGTAGGACCAATGCGCGGCCACGCCGGACTCGGCGACCTCGTGCATCTGGCGGGTGCGGATCTGCACCTCCACCTGCTTGCCGTCCCGCCCCGAAACGGTGGTGTGGATCGAGCGGTAGCCGTTCGACTTCGGCTGCGAAATGTAGTCCTTGAACCGCCCGGGCACGGCCTTCCAGCGCTGGTGGATGGCACCGAGCACCATATAGCAGTCGATCTCGTGTTCGGTGATGACGCGGAACCCGTAGATGTCGGACAGCCGGGAGAACCCTTGCTCTTTTTCCTGCATCTTGCGCCAGATCGAATAGGGCTTCTTGGCCCGGCCGAAGACTTCCGCCTCGATCCCCACGCGGTCCAGCTCCAACCGGATGTCGTGAGTGATCTTGTGGATCACGTCGCCCGTCTCCCGCTGGAGCATGATGAAGCGGCGGATGATGGAGGAGCGCCCCTCGGGGTTCAGAACCCGGAACGACAGGTCCTCCAGTTCCTCGCGCATCCACTGCATGCCCATCCGGCCGGCCAGGGGCGCGTAGATGTCCATCGTCTCGCGGGACTTCTTGATCTGCTTGTCGGGCCGTTGGTACTTGATCGTCCGCATGTTGTGCAGGCGGTCGGCCAGCTTCACCAGGATCACGCGCAGATCCTTCGACATCGCCATGAACAGTTTGCGGAAATTCTCCGCCTGCTTGGTCTCGGTCGACGTCAGTTGCAGGTTGGTCAGCTTGGTGACGCCGTCCACCAGTTCGGCCACCTCGGTGCCGAAACGGCGCTCCACGTCGAGATAGCTCGCGCGGGTATCCTCAACGGTGTCGTGGAGAAGAGCGGTGATGATGGTCGCGTCGTCGAGGCGCTGCTCGGTCAGCAAGGCGGCGACGGCGACGGGATGCGTGAAATACGGCTCGCCGGAGTGACGCATCTGTCCGGCGTGCATATCGGCCCCGAAGGCATAGGCCTCGCGGATCTTGTCGATATTGCTGCGCGGGTTGTAGGCGGTGACCAGCGCGAGGAGATCCTCGACATCAATCATTTCGCGCCGGTCTCAATGTCTCGAACCCGCTCCCGAGCGTCAGCGCTGCTCCTGAGCTTCCATCAGGGCGCGCAGCAGCTTCTCTTCGTCCATGCCGTCGTCGATGGGTTTATCCGGCACTTCGGCGCCCATGAGCAGGGCCATCGAGTCCTCTTCGGGCTCGTCCACCTCGATCTGGGTCTGGTTGGCCTCGATCATCCGCTCACGAAGATCGCCCGCCTGCTGGGTTTCTTCGGCGATCTCACGCAGGGCAACGACTGGGTTCTTGTCGTTGTCGCGGTCGATCGTGAGCTGGCTGCCAGCCGAAATCTCGCGGGCACGATGCGCGGCAAGCATCACCAGTTCGAAACGGTTGGGAACCTTGTCAACGCAATCTTCGACCGTCACGCGGGCCATGGGCTACTCCAGTCCAGCAAATGTGGGAACGCAGTATCTAGCGCCCCTTGGCAGGAAGCGCAAGGGATTCGGCAGAATCGATGGGTACGATCCCTGATATCTCCTTAGCGGGCAGAGCTTCGCACATCTGCGTGACGGATTGTCCGAGGACGGGGTGCACCCAGTCGGGCGCGATCTCTGCCAACGGCACCAGGACGAAGGCCCGCTCGTGCATCCGGGGATGGGGCAGAAGCAGTTCATCGGGCATCTCCCTCTGTTGCGCGTCGAACGGCAGCGCATACCAATGCCGCCAGGTCTCCTTATCGGGCATCACGACGCCTCTGGCATCCAACAGGTCCAGATCCAAGGTCCGGGCGCCCCACCGCCGCTCTCGCCGGCGGCCGAAACGCGCCTCGACCTCGTGCAACCGAGCGAGGAGCTCTGTCGGGGGCAATTGCGTCCGAACTGCCAGCGCTGCATTCACGTAATCGGGGCCGGCTCCGGCGGGAACACAGGGCGTGGCGTACAGTCGACTCGCCGCTTCCACGCTCAACTCGGCGTTGATCAACGCCTCAATCCCGGCAAGCACTAATTCTTTTGGTTCAAGTTCGGCTGTTGCGACATTCGAACCTACCGAAATGAGGCTCTTTGTATCGCATTTGTAACGTGATATCTCTTGCGGCACAGCGAGATTTCCTTATTTTTCCCTTGCTGTTCGGCTCGACCCACTCACCCACTCACATATTGGGCCGGGCAGATATATCGAAAGGAAATTTGATGTTCTACAGGGACGAGCGGCTTGCGCTCTTCATCGACGGCTCCAACTTATACGCCGCCGCCAAATCTCTTGGGTTCGACATCGACTACAAGTTGCTTCGTCAAGAGTTCATGCGCCGCGGCAAGCTGCTTCGGGCCTTCTACTATACCGCACTGCTGGAGAACGACGACTACTCGCCGATCCGTCCCCTGGTCGACTGGCTGCATTACAATGGCTTCACCATGGTGACCAAGCCCGCGAAGGAGTACATCGACAGCCAAGGCCGTAGAAAAGTTAAAGGCAACATGGACATAGAGCTGACTGTCGATGCCATGGAGCTGGCCCCCCACGTGGACCACATCGTGCTGTTCTCCGGCGACGGCGATTTCCGCCCGCTGGTGGAGAGCCTGCAACGATCCGGCGTTCGCGTGTCGGTTGTCTCGACGATCCGCAGCCAGCCGCCGATGATCGCTGACGAGCTGCGCCGCCAAGCCGACAACTTCATCGAACTCGATGATCTGAAGGACGTGATCGGTCGCCCGCCGCGCGAGGCCCGCCACACCGAACCCGTGCATACGGAAGAATTCGCCCGCGACTAAGGCGAACTCGTGATTTCGAAACTGCGCTAATTTCATGGCTCGGCCCATTACGGACCGGGCCATTGTTAATTTGGCTCCCCCCTGGAAGGTACAGCCGCTGGAACGCCAGCGGGCGCGAAATCTATGACACCTGCGTGAGCCGGCACCCCGACCACCGGTTTCGCGTCTGGACGGGCCGCGCCATGCGGCTTAGGTCTTGGGCTGGAGGCCGCGACATGACCAAACCTGCCCTGAAGCTCTTTCTTGCCGCCCCCCGCGGCTTTTGCGCTGGCGTGGACCGTGCGATCAAGATCGTCGAGATGGCGTTGGAGAAATGGGGCGCGCCCGTCTACGTGCGCCACGAGATCGTGCACAACCGATACGTCGTGGATGGTCTCAGGGCGAAAGGCGCTGTGTTCGTCGAGGAACTGGACGAATGCCCAACCGACCGCCCGGTCATTTTCTCCGCCCACGGTGTGCCGCGCGCCGTCCCGGCGGAGGCGGAACGGCGCAACATGATCTATGTCGATGCGACCTGTCCGCTCGTCAGCAAGGTTCACATCGAAGCCGAGCGTCACGCCGAAGAAGGTCTCCAGATCATCATGATCGGCCACGCCGGCCACCCGGAAACCATCGGCACCATGGGGCAATTGCCGGAGGGCGACGTCTTGCTGGTGGAAACCGCGGACGATGTGGGCTCCCTTGAGGTGCGAGATCCAGACAAGCTGGCCTACGTCACCCAGACCACCCTTTCGATCGACGACACCGCCGATGTGGTCGCCGCCCTGCGGGGGCGGTTCCCCACCATCGTCGGGCCACACAAGGAAGACATCTGCTACGCGACCACAAACCGGCAGGAAGCGGTCAAGGCGATGGCTCCCAAGGTCGATGCGATCCTCGTCATAGGTGCGCCGAACTCGTCCAACTCCCGCCGTCTGGTCGAAGTCGGCGCGCGCTCGGGGTGCGACTATGCCCAGCTCGTGCAACGCGCCTCGGACATCGACTGGCGCGCGTTGGACGGGATCTCAGCCCTCGGCATCACGGCGGGGGCGTCCGCGCCTGACGTTCTGGTGCGCGAGGTGATCGAAGCGTTCGAGGCCCGCTACGACGTGACGCTTGAACAAGTGGAAACCGCCGTGGAACGCGTGGAGTTCAAGGTGCCCCGGGTTCTGCGCGAGGTGCCCGCATGATCTCGCTCCAGTTTCTCCTGACGGCCCTCGTGGTGGTGATCGCGCCCGGGACCGGGGTCGTCTACACGCTCGCGACCGGACTGGGACAGGGACGCCGCGCCGCCGTTTGGGCCGCGCTCGGATGCACGATCGGCATCGTGCCCCACCTGGCGGCCGCCGTTCTGGGGCTGGCCGCGGTCCTGCATACCTCCGCGGTGCTGTTTCAGGCTGTGAAGTTCGCCGGGGTTGCCTATCTGCTCTGGCTGGCGTGGCAGGCGCTGAAGTCCGACGGCGCGCTGGCCATCTCTGCCGCCCCGCACCGGCTTGCCCCCTGGCCCATCGCGCGCCGGGCCGCCCTGATCAACATCCTCAATCCCAAGCTCTCGATCTTTTTCCTCGCCCTGCTGCCGCCGTTCCTGTCTGGCACCCCCGCGACAGCCACCTCCGAGATGCTGCTGCTCGGCGCGGTCTTCATGGTCCTGACCTTCGCGGTCTTCGTGCTCTATGGTACGTTCGCAGCATTGGCGCGCGACGCGATCCTGTCGAGCGAGCGGGCAATGCGCTGGCTCAACCGGTCCTTTGCCGCGATCTTTGCCGCCCTCGGCGCGCGCCTCGCTTTGGAACGCGCATGAAAGGCATCCCCCGCACCCCGCTCGTTCTCGGGCTTGCGGGCTTGCTCCCGTTCCTCTGGGGCGTGCTGACGCGGTACATTCCCGCGCTCAATGATCTCACCTTGCAGATTGCTGGCCCACGCTTCGTCGCACCGTACATTCTGCTGTTCTATGGCACGATCATTCTTGCCTTCATGTCCGGTGTCCTTTGGGGCTTCGCTGCCCGTGCGGAGGGTGAGACGGGTGGCCTTGGTTACGCACTGTCCGTGGTGCCCGCGATCTGGGCATTCCTCTTCGCGGGCACAGGGCCCGTCAGCACTGCGATCTACCTGATCTTCGGTTTCCTGGGCGTTCTCGGCATCGACTGGCTGTTCTGGAAAAACGGCCTGACGCCGCGCTGGTGGATGGCCCTCCGAATTCCGCTGACCGCCGTGGTCGTGGCTTGCCTCGCCGTCGTGGCGCTCGACTGATGCCCGACGAAAGGACCATCGCTCTCTACGACGCCGAGGCAGACGTGTACGCCGAACAATCGCATCGCGGCCGGCGGTATCCGAGGCTAGAACGCTTCATCGACGCTCTTCCACCCGGCGCCCGGGTCCTCGACCTCGGCTGCGGACCCGGCACATGGGCGGCCCGCATGGTAGAACGCGGTCTCGACGTCGACGCCCTCGACGCCTCCACCGGAATGGCCGCGGCGGCAAAGTCGGCCTATGGACTCGACGTTCGCGTGGGAACCTTCGACGACGTCACCGGCGAGAACGCCTACGACGGGATCTGGGCGCATTACAGCCTGCTCCACGCCCCGAGGGACGCGCTGCCCCGCCACCTCGCGGCCCTGGCCCGCGCGCTCCGCCGGGACGGGCATTTCCTGATCGTGATGAAACTGGGCGAAGGCGAGGCGCGCGACAGCAAGGACCGCCTTTACACCTATTACACTGAACCCAAGCTGGAGCGCCTCCTAACGGACGCCGGTTTCGCGATCACCGAGCGGGAGCATGGCGACGACGTGGGATTTGACGGATCACCTCATCGGTACATTGTTCTTCATGCCCGCAAGCTTTGAGACCTTGCCGCCCGCCGCCGCCTGACGTATCCGCCGCCCATGCCAGATCTTTTCGCCTATACCGACGGAGCCTGCTCCGGAAACCCCGGCCCCGGCGGCTGGGGCGTGCTGCTCCGGGCCCTTGACGGTGAGACTATCGTCAAGGAACGTGAACTCAACGGCGGAGAAGCGGCCACGACCAACAATCGGATGGAGCTGTTGGCCGCCATTTCCGCGCTTGAGAGCCTGTCCCGCCCCACCGAAATCACCATCGTCACCGACTCCGCCTATGTGAAGAACGGCGTGACCGGATGGATCCACGGCTGGAAGAAGAACGGCTGGAAAACAGCCGCGAAAAAACCGGTAAAGAACGAGGAACTCTGGAAGCGTCTGGACGCGGCGCAGGCGCGCCATCGCGTGACCTGGAAATGGGTAAAAGGTCACGCGGGCCATCCAGAAAACGAACGCGCCGACGAACTGGCTCGCGCCGGAATGGCCCCGTTCAAGCGCTGAATCGCCCTGCGGGCGATGCCTTCGGCGAGGATAATTTTCGACACAAGAAGACACGGGTTGTTAACTCAATTCCGTCACCCTGCAAGAGCGGTACAGGCGGTGACGCCGATGACCGCGACACGAGACGTCGCCCGGCCACCCACGGAACGGCCGGGCGCATACAAGCTTCTTGTGTCTGAAAATATCCCCGCCGGAGGCAAGAAAATTCTCGCGCGCCCTCCGGCTCACTCCAGAACGGCGGGCAGGGTGAGCCCGCGCAGGATCTCTTCGGCTTTCATCGGGCGCTTCCCCTGACGTTGCGCCTCCAGAATTTCGACCGCGCCGGTTCCGCAAGCGACCCGAAAGCCGCCGAGTACCTCCCCCGGGTCGCCCCTGCCCTCCACCAGGCGCGAGCGCAGGAGTTTCACCCGCTCTCCGCCGATGTCGCACCACGCGCCGGGAAATGGGGAGAGGCCGCGGATCTGCCGGTCGACCACCTCCGCCGGGCGCGCCCAGTCGATCCGGGCCTCTGACTTGTCGACCTTGTCGGCGTAGGTGACGCCGTCCTCTGGCTGCACCTCGGGCGTCAGGCTCCCGATCCGCGACAGGGCCTGCACGATCATCTGCCCGCCCATGTCCGCCAGCCGGTCATGCAGGTCCGCTGTCGTATCCTCAGACCCGATAGGCGTGGCCTGGCGCAGCAGGACAGGGCCAGTGTCGAGGCCAGCTTCCATCTGCATGATGCAGATCCCCGTCTCCGCATCGCCCGCCATCACGGCACGGTGGATCGGCGCGGCGCCGCGCCAGCGGGGCAGGAGCGACGCGTGAATGTTCAGGCAGCCATGGGTGGGCGCATCGAGAATTGCGCGCGGCAGGATCAGGCCGTACGCCACCACCACGGCCACGTCCGCGCCGAGGCCCGCAAAGGCGTCCTTCTCCTCCTGCGGCCGAAGCGACACGGGGTGGCGCACTGGCAGGCCGAGTGCTTCTGCCCGCGCCTGCACCGGGCTCGGCCGCGGTTTCTTCCCCCGGCCCGCCGGACGCGGCGGCTGGGTGTAGACGGCAACGATCTGGTGGCCTGCCCCGACCAAGGCGTCGAGCGCCGGGACGGAAAACTCCGGCGTGCCCATGAATACGACTCTCATAGCCTCACCCCCCTGGACTTGCGCGCCTTCTTCAAGAGCATCTCGCGCTTCGTTCGACTGAGCCTGTCGACATACATCCGGCCTTGCAGATGGTCGATCTGGTGCTGGACGGACGTGGCCCATAGCCCCTCAAAAACTCTCTGAACGCGCGTGCCGGTCTCGTCGTTGAACGCCACCTCCACCTGCGCCGGCCGCTCCAGCCGGGCGTGAACCCCGGCAAGGTTGGGGCTCGCCTCGTCATGGCTGCGCAATGTGGAGCTGGCGGAGACGATCTCCGGATCGGCAAGCCGCACCGCCTGGCCCCGCTCTTCGGAGCAGTCCACCACCGCCAGGCGGAGCATCACGCCGATCTGCGGCGCCGCGAGCCCAAGGCCGGGCATCGCCTCCATCGTGTCAACCATGTCGTCCCAGATGCGCCGGATCTCGTCCGTGATCTCGCCCACGGGCTCAGCTGGCGTCCGCAGCCGCGGGTCCGGCCACGGGACGAAGGGGCGCACTGCCATGACGATCAGTCCCGCGCGCGTTCGCGTTTGAGCTTCTGCATCTTCCGGGTAATCAGCTGGCGTTTCAACGGCTTCAGGTAGTCGATGAAAAGCACGCCGTTCAGGTGGTCGATCTCGTGCTGCACACAGGTCGCCCAGAGCCCGTCAAAGGTCTCTTCCCGCTCGTTCCCGTCGCGGTCCATCCAGCGGACGGTCACCTCGGCCGGACGCTCCACTTCGGCATATTGTTCCGGAATGGACAGGCAGCCTTCCTCGTAGACGTTCTTTTCGTCGGATGACGCCAGGACCTCGGGGTTGAACATCGCCAATGGACGTGGCTCGGCCCCCTCCTCCTTCACGCAATCGAGCACGATCAGACGCTTCGCGATACCGATCTGCGGCGCCGCAAGGCCGATGCCCGGCGCGTCGTACATGGTCTGGAGCATGTCGTCGGCCAGACCCCGCAACTCGTCCGAAAGATCGGGCACGGGGTCGCAGACCTTTTTCAGGCGCGGATCAGGATGGATCAGGATGGAACGCAGGGCCATGTCCGGCATTTAGGGCAAGGGTTGAAATTGTGCAACATCCGCCCCTTGTCCTTGGCGTGCGCAGGAGTAGCTTGCGGTCTCAAGGTACGGAAAGGACCCCCATGTCATTCGACGAAATCATCGACCGTAACGGCAGCCGCTGTCTGAAGTGGGATATGATGGAGGAACGCTACGGCGTCCCAGCCGAGGACGGCATCGCGATGTGGGTGGCGGACATGGACTTCCGCCCGCCGCAGTCCGTGCGCGACGCACTGCAGGGAATGGTCGATCACGGCGTGTTCGGATACTACGGCGACGAGCGCGGCTACCGCGCGGCGATCTGCTGGTGGATGAAGGAACGGCATGGATGGGAGGTGGACCCGTCCTGGATCTTTACCACGTCCGGCCTCGTGAACGGGGTCGCGATCTGCCTGGAGGCATTCACGGAACGGGGAGACGGCGTGATTCTGTTCACGCCGGTCTACCACGCCTTTTCTCGGGTGATCCGGGCCTCGGAGCGGCAGGTGGTGGAATGCGAGTTGCCGATCGTGGACGGAGCCTATGCGATGGACTTCGACGCCTGGGACGCGCAGATGACCGGGCAGGAACGCATGCTGATCCTGTGTTCGCCCCACAATCCCGGGGGGCGTGTCTGGACGCGGGAGGAGCTCAACGGCATCGCGGAATTCGCCAAGCGGCATGACCTGCTGATTGTCTCCGACGAAATCCACCACGATCTGGTCTACCCCGGCGCGCACCACATTCCGATGGCCACGCTGCCCGGTATCGCCGACCGGCTCGTTATGCTGACCGCGCCTTCCAAGACCTTTAACATCGCCGGCACGCATACCGGGCAGGTCATCATAGAGGACCCGTCGCTCCGAAAACGTTTCGGCAAGCGGATGGCGGGGCTCGGCAAGTCTCCGAACTCCTTCGGCCTGGTGATGACCGAGGCGGCCTATTCCCCGGCCGGCGCGGCCTGGGTCGACGACCTGGTCACCTACCTCGACGGCAACCGGCAGGTGTTCGACGATGCCGTGAACGCAATTCCCGGCCTGCGGTCGATGCCCCTCGAGGCGACCTACCTGGCCTGGGTGGACTTCGCTGGCACGGGCATGGCGGCGGACGAATTTACCGCCCGTGTGGAAAAGGACGCCCGGATCGCCCCGAACCACGGCCCGACTTTCGGAAAGGGAGGGGAGACCTTCCTTCGCTTCAACTTCGGCACGCCGCGCAGCCGTGTGACGGAGGCCGCGGAACGGCTGACGGCCGCGTTCGCGGACCTGCAGTGATCCCGGGGTTCGCGCATGCCGTTCTGGCGGCAATGATCCTCGGGCCGCCGGGGTCGTTGGGCCTGACGCTCTGGGACCACTACGCGCCGTGGGATATGACGCCGCCCCGGCACCTTGAAGCGAACGTGGACCGTATCGTGATCGACAAGCGGCGCCGGACGATGCGCGTCTACCGCGACGGCGAAATCCGAAAGGTCTATCGCCCGATTGCCCTCGGCTTCGCGCCCGAGGGCGACAAGTTCCAGGAAGGCGACGGGCGCACACCGGAAGGCACATTCCGGATCGACCGGCGCAACGACCGCAGCGCCTACCATCTCTCGCTCGGGATCGACTATCCGCAACCGCACCACCGGAGCCGCGCCCGGGGCGCCGGTGTCTCGCCCGGGGGCGACATCTTCATCCATGGCCAGCCCAATCAGCGGAAGGGCCGGCCCGACCTGCCGGGAGACTGGACCGCGGGATGTGTCGCGATCACGGACGCGGAGATTGAGGAGCTGTTCCGCTACACCCCCATGGGCACGGTCGTGGAGATCCTGCCCTGAAGCTGCGTTCCGTCAGTGCCGGGGAAGCAGACCGGCCGGCTCCGGACGGTCCCTCACGAAATCCGCCGCCGGGGCCGTGTTCTGTGCCGGTGTAGAGCGTTTCACCTCGTACACCCGCTCGCCTTGCTCTTCCGAGGAGGTAACGACAAGCGCCTGGCAGAGATGTTTCGCCCCCGAGTAGACGTCGACCAATCCTCGCAAACCCGGAGCGTCCGCTGCGTCGAGCGCAAACCCGGTGTTCCAGTATCTGAGGATCGTGAATTCCTGCCCGCCGGCACACACCGTCATGTGCGTCCGCTTCCGGTTGGCAGACCGGCGCGCGCGCTCCATGTCGTCCAGTAGGGCTTTCGACAGAAATTCAGACATACCACTCACTCCCTCGACCTGCTTCCATGAAGCGCCGAAAAGGCTGTTTTGTCAAGGAATACGGCGGCTTGCCGGAAGGTTGCGTGAACGTTTCCGACCGGTGGTGGCCAAGGCCCGAGTCAGCGCGCCGGCGCGCCGTAATGCTCCACCATCATCGTCAGGTCCTCCGGCGGTGTGCGCGACTGGAGGTACGCACAGGCATTCGGCGCCAACTGGAAGATGGACCCGTCGGAGAAGAAGGTCGTGTTGGTGACGAAGATTACCTTGATGTCCGGGAAGCGATAGGAGGCGAAGTCCGACACGGCGAACGCGCTCCCCTCCTCCAGCACGACGTCGAGAATGATCACACCCACCACGTTCTGCCGGAGTATCTCGATGGCCTCTTCCTGGCCTTTGACATGAACGACCTGGTGGCCCTGCCGTTCGAGGTGGCGTTTCCACAGCCAGCCCAGGTCTCTGTTACTCTCTACTATCAATACAATCATCTAACCCTCCGCGGCGGAAACAATCCGGTACGGCCCGCACGTACGGTTCTTGCGCCGAATATGCTAAACAAAGGTTAACGGATGCGGCAGATTCATTAACGCTACGTGCTGCCGAGCCATTTCCCGCTGTACCCCGGGTCCGCATCTTCGTTACCAACGCCGCGACGTCGGGTGACGAGGGGACGAGTCTGTTGAGCGAACAAAACTATGGATCGGCACACCCCCGCGACCACGGTGGCGGGATCGACTCCGCCGCCGGCCGCTGGGGCGGGACGCGGGCGGACTGGCTGGACCTGTCCACCGGCATCAATCCCCAACCCTACCCAATGCCCCCCCTGCCCGCCGACGCCTGGACCGCCCTGCCCGATTCCCGCGCCGAGCGGGCGCTCGTGGAGGCGGCCCGCGCCTTCTGGGAGGTGCCGGAAGGGCTGGACATCCTCCCGTGCCCCGGCGCCTCCGCGGCCATCGCGAGGTTGCCCGCTCTCGGCACCTTGGGCCGGGTATGGATTCCCCAACCCACCTACAACGAGCACGCGGCCTCTTTTGGCGCGGCAGGATGGTCCGTTTCCGCGGAGGCCGACCCCGCTCCGGACGCAAGCGTGCTCGTTCACCCCAACAACCCCGATGGCCGACTCTGGACTGGGGACGCGCTGCCGTCCTCCGGGTTGCTGGTGATCGACGAGAGTTTCTGTGACGTCTGCCCCGAGCGTACCCTGATCTCGGTCGCAACCGAACGGCCCGGGACCCTCATCCTCAAGAGCTTCGGAAAGTTCTGGGGACTGGCCGGCGTGCGGCTGGGCTTCGTGATCGCGGCTCCGGACCTGATCGCCCCCCTGCGGGACATGATCGGCCCCTGGGCCGTCTCCGGTCCCGCCCTGACCATCGGAACGGAGGCCCTTCGGGATGTGACCTGGGCCGAGGCGACACGCGCGCGGCTGGAGCGGGACGCGACGCGGCTGGATGCCCTCTTGGAACGCGCCGGGGCAAGGACAGTGGGTGGGACGCCCCTGTTCCGCCTCTACGACACGGCCGATGCCCGCGCCATGCAGGACCGGCTCGCCGCCGCCCGTATCTGGACCCGCATCTTCCCATACTCCGACCGCTGGCTGCGGCTGGGCCTTCCGGGCGGGGAACCGGACTGGCAGCGATTGGAGGCGGTGCTGGCATGATCGGCACGGAGACGATGCTGCTCGGCGCCCTGCTGCTCGACGCGGCGCTTGGCGAGCCCCGTTGGCTCTGGTCCCGGCTGCCGCACCCGGCGGTTCTGATGGGGCGCTGCGTTGGATGGCTCGATGCCCACACGAACGGCGGGGACCATCGCCGCCTGAAGGGTTGCGCGGCGCTGTTCGTCCTCGTGATCGGCGCGTGGGGGCTCGGTTCCCTGCTGGAAGAGATCTCGCCCGGCGGCCTGATCGACACCCTCCTCGCGGCCGTCCTGATCGCGCAGCGCAGCCTCGTCGAACACGTCTCCGCCGTGGCCTCGGCACTGCGGCAGGGGCTGCCGGAGGGGCGGAAGGCGGTGGGGATGATCGTCGGGCGGGACACCGCGGAGATGGACGAGGCTGCCGTCGCGCGGGCGGCGATCGAGAGCGCGGCGGAGAACTTCTCGGACGGCGTGGTTGCCCCGGCGCTGGCGTTCCTGGTTGCGGGGTTGCCGGGCATCCTCGTCTACAAGGTGGTGAACACGGCTGACAGCATGATCGGTCACCGGACTCCGCGGCATGAGGCTTTCGGCTGGGCGGCGGCGCGATTCGACGACCTTCTGAACCTGCTGCCTGCCCGGCTCGCGGCGGCGTTGATCTTGCTGGGGCATGGGCGGCTGACCGGTTGGGGGCTCGTCGCGCGGGACGCGGGCCTGCATCGCTCGCCCAATGCTGGGTGGCCAGAGGCGGCGATGGCGCGTTGCCTGGGCGTCGCGCTCTCCGGGCCGCGGAGCTATGACGGGGAGATGCGGGATTTTCCGTTTATCAATCCCGAGGGCAACCGCTCCGCCGGCGCGGGGGATATTGACCGGGCCAGCCGGGCGCTGTGGCGGAGTTGGCTGGCGCTGCTGCTGGGGGTGGCGGTTCTGGCGCTGATCTGAGGCTCGGCACGCGGCTCCAGCAGGGGGGGCTTGAGGGTGTCTCACGATGGGACGCGATCAAGTCATTGATTCATATCATTATTACTTGCAGGCCCTTCGTCCCGCAGCGCCCGCGTCGCGTCGAGGGACGTTGCGGGCGGTGGGCTCGGGCGGATCGAACGGGAACGCTGATGGGCCCCCGCCCCGATCCGTCACTCGGCAGAGGTTGCGCCGCGGGCCAGCGGCACGGACCGCCCCTGGCCGAACACGCCGGCGAGGACGGAGATCATGATGGCGAGCAGCGCGAGCAGGGCGAACGCGACACGAAGCGACGCGATTTCGGCAATCAGTCCGATGGCCGGCGGGGAGAGCAGCAGTGCGCTGTAGCCCAGCGTGGCGACGCTCGCGATGGCCTGGCCGGGAGGAACCACCGGATCACGGGCGGCCCGGCTGAATGCCAGAGGATAGATGGCGGCATACCCCACACCCATCAGGGCGAAGCCCAGAAGCGCCACGGGCAGCCAGCCGGACAGGACGACCAGCCCAAGCCCGACCGCCGCCGTCAGCCCGCTGATGCGGGCGACGGTCACGGGGCCGATGCGGGTCACGATCCGGTCGATGACCAGGCGCATCCCCACCATGACCACGGAAAAGACGGTCAGCCCGAGGGCCGCGCGTGCCTCCGTCACGCCCAGCTCGCCGGAGAGGAAGACGGCGCTCCAGTCCGCCACGGCCCCCTCCCCCGCGCCGGAACTGAGCGCCATGAGGCCCACCAGCACCAGCGCCCCGCGTGGCAGGGCAAAGGCCGACGCGTCGGGGTTGTGGGGCTGCGTCTCGGACGTCCAGGGCACATGCGCGAACCATTGCAGCACCGCGCCGAAAACGATGGCTGCCAGCACGAAATGCTCGGCAACGGACAGCCCTGCCCAGCTCGCCGCTGCGCCGGAGGCGGCACCGAGCCCGGCGCCGAGGCTCCACATGGCATGAAACGACGACATGACGGAACGGCCCAGATACTTCTCCACCTCCGTCGCCCAGCTGTTCATGGTGACATCCATCGACCCGTGACACATGCCAAAGAACAGCATCGCACCGGAGAGCCAGAGCGGCCCGGGTGCCAGCCCGAGCATCACGACGGACAGCAGATACGCCCATCCGATCACATGCGTCAGCTTCACCGCGCCGTACCGGTCCGCCATCCGGCCGGAAATCGGGAAGGAGATCAGCGCGCCGATCCCCATCACGAGCAGAAGCAGGCCGAAGCGCCCCTCGCTCAACCCGTGGTTCTCCATGACCGTGGGGATTCGGGAGGCCCAGGTGCCGAGCAGCATCCCGTTCAGGGCAAAGGCGGCCGAAACGGCGCGCCGGGGGGTTCTGATGTCACGCACAACGAATCTCCAGTCCAACCTCGTGGAAAGCAGCGGTCTCCTCCGATGAGGCATCCGTGACAAGCACGTCCAGCTTGGCGCAGGGCACAACCCGGTGCCGCGCGCGCCGCCCAAGCTTGCTGCGATCGGTCAGCACCGCCGTCCGGCTGCTGGCGGCCCCCATGGCGGCCTTTACCGCCGCCTCGTCAAGACGGTCGGCCGATAGCCCGAAGGTGGGCTCCAAGCCACATGCACCCAACAGGCAGAGGTCGGCCGCCGTGGCCGACACCGCCTCGCACGCGCGCTGGCCAACGGCCATTCCGCCCAGGGCCGACATCTGCCCACCGATGAGGACCGTCTCGATACCGGCCGCCAGCGTTGCAACCGCCACCGCCGGGGCCGGCGTGATGATGAGCGCGTGCGGCAGCGGGGGCAACTTCGCGGCGAGGCGGGCGATCGTGGTGCCGCCATCGAGCATTACCACCATCCCGTCCTCGATCAGATCCAGCGCCCTTGATGCAATACAGTGGGCGGCCGCGTCGCTCGTCCGCATCCGCGTTACCAGAGGCTCCACCGGTTGCATCACTGGCAAGGCACCGCCGCGCACCCGTTGGATGGCGCCTTCGGCCTCCAACGCCAGCAGGTCGCGCCGAATCGTGTCGACCGAAACGCCGAATTCTTCGGCCAGCGCCGCCATAGGAAGGGGCGCGCCCGCAGCGGCCCGGGCACGGAGGATGGATTGGCGCCCTTCGGGCGAATTCAGAACGGGATCAGATGGCATGTGAGCGTCCTGCAGAATGCAGCATATCTCTGCAACATCCTGCAAGAACTTGCAACATGCCTTGGCTAACCTGCCGTGGGAACGTTGCGTCATGCACCGGCAGACCGGCCTCCCGGCTGCCGGTGCGGGACGGCCTCAGTCCGTCCAGTGCACGCCGGTCAGGTCGTTGGCCTGGGTGGGCGCGTTCTCCCAAAGGCCCTCGATCTTCGCGTTGGCGACCCCGGTCTTGGGAAGCTGGAAGAGGAACGCGTTGACGTAGTCGTCCGCGATCATCTGTTGCGCGGACTTCAGCAGTTCGCTCCGCTTCGCCTCGTCGGTGGTCGTGTTGAGCTCCTCCATCAGCGCCTGGAAGTCCGGGTTGTCGTACTGGAAGTAGTAATCCGGTCGGGCGTAGATGTTGATGTCCGCAGGCTCGGTGTGGCTGACGATGGTCAGGTCGAAATCCTTGCCCTTGAACACCTGCTCCAGCCACTGGGCCCATTCGAGGTTCGTGATCTCGGTGTCGATGCCCACGTCGCGAAGCTGCGCAGCGATCACCTCACCGCCACGACGGGCGTAGTCGGGGGGCGGCAGGGCGAGGCGGAGTTTCAGGTCCGTCTGACCGGCCTCCTCAAGGAGCGCCTTCGACGCCTCCGGATCGAACGCCGACTGACCCGTCAGGTCCACGTAGTCCGGGCTGTGCGGCGGGAAGTGGCTGCCGATGGGCGTGCCATAGCCCTGCATCGCGCCGTCGATGAGCGCCTGCCGGTCGATCGCATGGGCAATCGCCTCGCGCACCCGTTTGTCGTCGAGCGGCGGTTGCTTGTTGTTCATCGCCAGGATCGTCTCCCCTTCTGTGGAGCCGACGATGACGGAGAACATCGGGTTGGCCTGAAACTGCTGCAGCGTCTCCGGGGCCGGGAACCGGGGGAAGGCGTCCACGTCGCCCGCCATCATCGCGGCGAAGGCGGCGTTGGGATCTGAGATGATCTTGAAGGTGGCCTTCGCCAGCGCCGGGGCCTCGCCCCAGTAGGCGCCGTTGCGGACGATCTCCACCCGGTCGCCCTGCACCCAGTCCGAGAACTTGAAGGGGCCGGTGCCGACAGGATTGGTGGCGGCCTCGCCGGCCGTTTCGGGGGCCAGGATCACCGCGTCCCCCCAGGCCATCTTGAACGGAAACGCGCCGTCGGGACCGGAGAGCGTCACCACGACGGTCAGGGGGTCCGGCACCTCCACCGAGTCGATGCCGGTGAAGAGCGCCTTCTGCGCGTTGGTGCTGTCCTCGGCGCGGGCGCGGTCGAGGCTGAACTTCACGTCCTCCCCATCCATGGTGGAGCCGTCGTGGAAGGTGACGCCGTCATGGAGGTGGAAGGTGTAGACGGTGCCGTCCTCGGAGACGTCCCAGCTTTCCGCCAGCCCCGGCACGATGGAGCCATCGTGCGCGAACCGGGTCAGGCCCTCGAAGATGTTCGCATAGACCACCTCGTCGATCGCTGCCGCGGCTCCGGCCGTGGGATCGAGATTGGGCGGTTCCAATCCCATGCCAATGGTGATGTCGTCCCGCGCGGCAAAGGCGCCGGACGCCGCGACCGCAAACGCGACGGCGGGGAGAAGTCTGTGAAACATGAATCGGGCTCCCTGTTGTTTCTTGGCCGAAGGCTACAGGGCGCGGGCCGGGAATGGTAAACGAAATTTCCGGCGTGCTTACTTCAGGGTGGCGAGGAAGGCGGCGATGTCGGCGGCGTCCTTGTCCTTGCGCACTTTCCAGGCCATCCGGGACCGCACCTTTGGATCGCCTGTGACCTCCCTCAGGAAGATGTTGGTGTCCTGCAGGTACGCGACGAGGTGGGGCACCTCCCATACCAGCCCGGCATCGGCCGCTGCCAGCAGGCCGGACCCGTAGCGGAAGCCGTCCACCTGCGCGGCTGGCGCATCCACGATGCCGAACAGATTGGGCCCGGTGCGCGCCTTGCGGCCGGCCAAAATCTCCCCGTCCTCGTTCATGACCACGTGGCATGTGCCGCACTGCTTCTGAAACAACTCGGCACCAGCCTCCACATCCTGGGCCACCGCCGGGAGGGTGAGCGTCGCGGTTGTGGCGGCGGCAATGACAACGGAACGGAACATAGACAGTCCTCTACGGTAGACCTCATGCGGAACAGCGCCGAGCCAAATCCGGAATCGCCGCGCCCGAGGGGGATCATCCTAGCCGCGGGGGCACGGGCTGCAATCCGATCGGGCAAAAAGACGCATGCGGGATATTTGTTGCGCTCATGAAAGGCATTGAATTTGTTTGATATTATCGCAACATATAACACGCATGACGTCGGGACATGGGTGTGTCCCCGCCCTGTGGCACCTTGTCGACGTGAAAGCGCGCCGGATCGAAGCTTAGATCGGAGTTGCATCCACCGGGCTAGCGGGCGGTCGGGTGTTGCCGTTCGATGCCTGCTCTTGCCGCGCGCTCAAGTCTTTTAACCGAACCGTTCCGACTGCTGCCAGATGACCGACGAAATGATTCCTGCCTGGGTCGACGGCACCCTCGAGCCGGTGGCCAAGCTGGAGGTCCACCGTCGTGGACTGCGCCACAAGGCAGTCTCGGTGTTCGTGATGGACGGCGAGAACGTCCTGCTCCAGCGCCGGGCCGCCACCAAGTACCATTCGCCGGGTCTGTGGGCGAATACCTGCTGCACCCATCCGAAGTGGAACGAATCCGCCGCAGATTGCGCCGTGCGCAGATTGCGGGAGGAGCTGGGCATCACCGGGCTTTATCCGGCGTACCGGGACCGGATCGAGTACCGCGCCGACGTGGGCAACGGGATGGTCGAGCACGAAGTCGTCGATGTCTTCATGGCGATGGCCGAGCGCAAGATGAAGGTCTATCCGAACCCGGAGGAAGTGGCGCAGGTCGAATGGGTCGGGTTCTACGACCTGACGGCGGAACTGAAGCGCCGCCCGGAACGATTTACCCCGTGGCTGCGCATCTACCTCGAGCAATACAAGGACAGGATATTCGGCACGCTGATGCGACCGTGAGCTTTTGTTTGCGCGTCACCTGATCCGATAAATCCAGCCTTCCCGGGAGGCGCGGACGCAGTCCCGCCCGTCTCACGACGCGAACTTCGCCGTTTCCTCTTGAGAGAGCTGAAGATGGCTGCCCGGAACGCATTGGCCGCGAGGCCGGGCGCTCAGCGAAGTTGTCAGATGTGCTGTCAATCGCGCGGTTCGCCGACCTTGAATGGCGCGTATGATTGTCGGGAGCAGCGCACGTTCAGATCGGTGCAGAGATACACGCTCAGATCCCGCTTCACCCCGTACCGATGCGTGCCGCCACTTCCGGGCAGCGCACAGACGGCGCCCGCCCGGAATGGCCCGGATAGCTGTCAGTCCTTCCGGTCCGTGTCCTCGTCGTCGTCCTCGTCATCCGAGGTGTCGGGGAGGTTGAAGAAGCTGTCGGCATCGAGGATGGGCTCGTTGCTCTCCTCTTCCTCGTCGCCACGCGGGTCCGAGAGGGTGAAGGTCTCCAATCCCGAAATCGCCGTGGGGATCCGAGGTTCGGGATCGGCGGACAGCGACTGCTCCGTGGAGACGAGCTTGCGGCGCTCGTCGTCGCTCATCACAACGCCTTCCTCGGCCTTTTTCGCGGCCGCCTTCTGGACGGCGGCGTCCAGTTCCGACTGCTTGCAGAGGCCGAGCGCCACCGGGTCGATCGGCTGCATGTTGGCGATGTTCCAGTGCGTACGCTCCCGGATCGACTGGATCGTCGGCTTGGTGGTGCCCACCAGCTTCGAGATTTGGCCATCCGACAGTTCGGGGTGGAACTTCACCAGCCACAGGATGGAGTTCGGCCGGTCCTGCCGTTTGCTGAGGGGCGTGTAGCGCGGGCCACGGCGCTTCTCCTCGCCCACGGCGGCGGCGTTGAACTTAAGCTTCATCTTGTGGAGCGGGTTCTTTTCGGCCCGGTCGATCTCGATCTGGTCGAGCTGGTTGTTGGCGATGGGGTCGAAACCCTTCACGCCGGCGGCGACGTCGCCATCGGCGATTCCCTGCACCTCGAGTTCGTGCAGTCCGCAGAAATCGGCGATCTGCTTGAAGCTGATCGTCGTGTTGTCGACCAGCCAGACGGCGGTGGCCTTTGCCATCAGTGGCTTGTTCATGTCTGCCTCCTTCGCACAATTCTACCGTGGCCGGGCTGCGGCCGCGAGCCCCCGGGGCCGCTTTTCCTCGTTTTCGGGAATTGCTTGGCATATAAGGCCGCGGCAGCGGAAAGGGAAGTCAAAATGCGGTGGATCTTGCTTTGGGTCCTTCTCACCGGATCGGCAGTGGCCGACGGGGAGCGGGCGGGGGACTTCGACTACTACGTCATGGCGCTGTCGTGGACGCCGAGCTACTGCGCAACGGAGGGCGACGCGCGCGAGGCAGAGCAGTGCGACCCCGCGCGGGATCTGGGCTGGGTGCTGCACGGGCTTTGGCCGCAGTACGAAGAGGGGTGGCCGAGCTTTTGCGCCTCCGCCGCCGCCAATCCCTCGCGCCGCCAGACCGCCGCGATGGCCGACATCATGGGGGCCCCCGGGCTGGCCTGGTACCAGTGGAAGAAACACGGGCGGTGTTCGGGGCTGGAGGCGACGGACTACTACGCGCTGGCGCGGCGGGCGTATGAAAGCGTCACGCCGCCGCCGGTCCTGCGGAAGCTGAGCGAGAGCGTGGTTCTGCCGGCCGCCGTGGTGGAGGAGGCCTGGCTGGAGGCGAACCCGGAGCTTTCCGCCGACATGGTGACGGTCACATGCCAGTCCGGGCGAATCATGGAAACGCGGATCTGCCTGACGCGGGATCTGGAGCCGCGGGCGTGCGCGCCCGATGCCCGCCGGGACTGCACCCTGTCGCGGGCCCTGCTGGACCCGGTTCGTTAGCCTCCTGACAGGACGCTGTCAGGAGGGGTATGAGAGAGTTGCGGGAGACACCCCAACCGCAAAGGACTCACGATGACCTTCACACCCGCGAACTTCAACGTCTGGGCGGAAATTCCAGTTCGGGATCTCTCCGCCGGGATGGCCTTTTATGCTGCTGCCACGGGCGGCATCCTCGACAGGAAGGAAATGGGCGGTGAGGCCACAGCCTTTCTACGCACGGCGGAGCCGGGCCAGGGAGTTTCGGCCAATCTCTTCGTCGGCGAACCCGGCCCTGCGGACCGTGGCCCGGTGGTGTTCCTCGTCGTCGAGGGCACGCTCGAGGACGCTGCCGCACGGGCCGAGGCGGCAGGAGGAAAGATCCTGTCCGATACCGTGACCATTCCACCCGGCCGCTTCGTTTACGCCGCCGACCCTGACGGCAACCGGATCGGCCTGTTCGAGCCCAGAATGGCCAGCTGACATGCGCCGGGCCGACCGCCTGTTCCAGATCGTGCAACATCTGAGGGGTGGCCGGCTCGTCACCGCCCGGCGCCTGGCCGAGCGGCTGGAAGTGTCCGAGCGCACGATCTACCGCGACATCGTCGATCTGCAGGCCTCGGGCGTCCCCGTCGAGGGCGAGGCTGGGGTTGGCTATGTGCTGCAGGGCGGATTCGACCTGCCGCCGCTCATGTTCACGCGCGACGAGATCGTGGCGCTGGTGGCCGGCGCGCGGCTGGTCCGGGCGTGGGGCGGCGCAGCGATGGCGCGCGGTGCAGAGGAAGCGCTGGTCAAGATCGGTGCCGTGTTGCCGGACGCCGAGCGGAAACGGGCCGCTGCGGTGCAGGTGCATTCGATAGCCCCGGAAATGACCGAGTCCGTGCGGCAGAGGATCGATTACATCGAGTCCGCAGTGGAACGCCGCGCGGTCTTGCAGATCGACTACGGCGATGCCGGGGGCGCCCGGACCAGTCGTCGTGTCCGCCCGCTCGGCCTGTGGTTCTGGGGCAAAGTCTGGACGCTCGTCGCGTGGTGCGAACTGCGCGAGGACTTTCGCGTCTTCCGACTGGACCGGATCGGTACCCTCAGCGAAACCGATGCGCGTTTCCGCCCCGAGGCGGACAAGAGCCTGGCGGCTTTCTTCCGCCAGATGGAAACCGGCGTGCGAGACTGAAACGGACGGCGGTGCGCCCGATGCCCGCCGGGACTGCGCCCTGTCGCGGGCTATGCTCGACCCGATACGGCAGCGTGGCGCCGGCCAAGGACCGGCGCCAGTCCGATCAGGCGGTGCTGCCCGTATCCGGCACGGCGGGCGCCTCCGCGGCGGTGTAGGCCTCGGGTTCCAGCGTCTTCCAGATGATCGCCCCGAGCGCGCCGCCGAGGAGCGGCGCCACCCAGAAGAGCCACAGTTGCAAGATCGCGGTCCCCCCGCCGAACAGGGCCACGCCCGTGGAGCGGGCGGGGTTGACCGACGTGTTGGTCACCGGGATGGAGATCAGGTGGATCAGCGTCAGGCCCAGCCCGATGGCGATGGGCGCAAAGCCAACCGGAACGCCGCGGGAGGTCGCGCCGAGGATGATGACGAGGAAAATCGCCGTCATCACGATTTCGGTGACCAGCCCGGAGAAAAACCCGTAGCCGCCGGGCGAGGCCGACCCGTAGCCGTTGAGCGCGAAGTTGCCGACGGAGGAGAAGCCCGCCTGCCCGTGCGCGATGATCCAGAGCACGATTGCGGCCACGACTGCGCCGGCGACCTGCGCGCCCCAATAGGGGAACAGATCTTTCCGCTCGAACTTTCCGGCGATCATCAGCCCGAACGAGACCGCCGGATTGAAGTGCCCGCCGGAGATATTGCCGACCGCATAGGCCATGGTCATGACGGTCAGACCGAACGCGAGGGCGACCCCCAGAAAGCCGATGCCGACGTCGGGCACGCCCGCGGCGAGAACCGCCGCGCCGCACCCGCCGAGGACCAGCCAGAATGTACCGATAAATTCCGCGATGAGTTTCTTTGACATGTCGTAGTAATCCGCTTGCATGAAATGCGCCCGTGCCGACATGGCCGGGCCAGCGCGAGAAACCTACGCGCGGCCCGTGACAATCGCGAAATGAAAAATGCGACCGCTATCAGGAGATCCGCAGCACGATCTTTCCAACATGACCGGAGCTTTCCATGCGCGCGTGAGCCTTGGCCGCATCTTCGAGGGCAAATTCCGAATCCATGACCGGCGCGATTTCCCCGTTCGAGAGCAGCGGCCAGACCCTGTCGCGCAGGCTGTCGGCGATCCGGGCCTTGGCGAAGTCGGATTGCGGGCGCAGGGTCGAACCGGTGATCGTGAGCCGGCGGAGCATGACTTGGGCGAAGTTCAACTCCACCTTCGGCCCCTGAAGGAACGCGATCATCACCAGCCGGCCGTCGTCCGCCAGGGACTTCACGTTGCGCGTAATATAGTCGCCGCCGACCATGTCGAGGATCAGGTTGGCCCCGCCCTCGCCGCGCAGGATCTCCACGAAATCCTCCTCGCGGTAATTGATCGCGCGCTTGGCCCCCAGCTTGGCGCAGGCAGCGCATTTCTCGGCCGTGCCCGCCGTGGCGAAGACCCGCGCGCCGAAGTGGGACGCAAGCTGGATCGCAGTGGTTCCAATGCCGGAGCTGCCGCCGTGAACGAGGAATGTTTCGCCAGCCTTCAGACCGCCGCGCTGGAACACGTTCGACCAGACGGTGAAGAAGGTTTCGGGCAGGCAGGCGGCCTCCCGCAGGTCCATGCCGTCCGGCACCGGCAGAGCGTGGGCCGCGGGCGTGACCGCGAATTCGGCGTAGCCCCCGCCCGGAAGGAGCGCGCAGACGGCATCCCCCACGGACCAGCCGGAGACCTCCGGGCCGACGGCCGCGACCTCGCCAGAGGCCTCCAACCCGGGCAGGTCGCTTGCCTGCGGCGGCGCCTTGTAGCTGCCGGCCCGCTGGAGCGCGTCGGGACGGTTCACCCCGGCCCACCGCACGCGGATGAGGATCTCACCGGGGCCCGGCTGAGGCACCGGGCGGTGCGTCGGTTTGAGCACCTCCGGTCCGCCGGGCTCGCTGATTTCTACGGCGCGCATCATTTCGGGCAGGGTCATCGCGGGGCTCCTTTGTGTCTCGCGATGCTTTTGAACCTGCGTCAGCGGAGATTCAATCGCCCCTTAGCGATGACGAAAGGCGGCACCGCGGGCGGGACGGTCCTCTGCCCAGCTTCCGGGGACCTCGTTGGGGGCACCGGGCGCCCGCACCTTTCCCAGAATCCAGTTCGGCCCCGCGAAGAGCCGTTTGAGCACTGGGTTTCCGGTCATCTGCGCCCGCACCTTCTCGAGCTGCATCACGTTGCCGACCCGCCGGTCGAGAAAGGCCCATGTCGCCTCGTTGCCGGCGCTGTCGTCGCCCAGCCAGTAGAGAACGGTGCTGGAATACACGCCAGAGAGGGAGGCGCGCTTGGTGTACCAGTTGAGGTCGTCGGAGTCGTCCCCAAGGGCATTCCAGATCCGGTCGGCCGTGGACCAGATCGCCTGCGCACCATCGCCGGCGTATTGCGGCAAGGTGAGCAGCGTGGAGCCGCGCCGCACCGCCTCCTTGTCGTCGATCACCTCGATCCGGGTCCGCACGGCGCGAACGATCCGGTCCCGCAGGCGCATCGTGGGCAGGTCCTCCCGCTCCAGCCGCTCCTGCATCAGCCGGTCGCCGCGTTCGTGGTAGGCCAGCGCCAGGTCCACCCCGCCGCGGGGGCAGACCATGCGCGCGACCGACGCATCCACACCGGCATCGCGGCAGGCCGCGCGGAACGTTGCCTCGCTCCAGCCGTCGAAAGCCACATGCACCATGGCCGCGTCCAGAAGCCGCTCCCGGATCTTGTCTTGCGGCTCCGTGGCGGTCGCGGTTTCGGTCTCGTTCATCGGTCTTCCCCTGCTGGCGATTGGCTCAATGTCAATATGGACATGGCCGTTTGCCTTTGCTATACGGCCACTTCCTGCAATCAGATGCAACTCTAACAGGAAAGGTGGTGACAACCACATGCAGGTCAGTGTTCGCGACAACAATGTCGATCAGGCGCTCCGCGCACTGAAGAAGAAGCTGCAGCGCGAAGGCGTCTTCCGCGAGATGAAACTCAAGCAGCACTTCGAGAAGCCTTCCGAGAAGAAGGCGCGCGAGAAAGCCGAGGCTATTCGCCGTGCACGCAAGCTGGCGCGTAAGAAAGCGCAGCGCGAAGGGCTCCTCTGAGGACAGGGTGAGACCCACGGCGCCGCCAAGGCGCGACTGAGACGACGCGGCGAACGCCAGTCGTGAAACCCCCGGCCCGGTCGGGGGTTTTTTCTTTGCGGGATGCAGGCCGATGCACCGGCCCCCGTGCATCCGCGCACAGACCCCGGGCTTTCATTCCGCGTCGTGCCGCCTAAATCGGGTTGGTACCCCAAGGAGCCGACATGACCGAGCACAGCCTACCCCGCGCCACCGACCTGTCGCAGTTTCCGATCACGCAGCGGTGGCCGGCGCAGCACCCGGACCGCATTCAGCTTTACTCCTTCCCCACGCCGAACGGCGTGAAGATCTCCATCGCTCTGGAGGAGTTGGGCCTGCCCTACGAGGCACACAAGGTGACGCTTGCGGAGTCCGACGTGAAAAGCCCGGAGTTCGAATCGCTGAACCCGAACGGCAAGATCCCGGCGATCATCGACCCGGGCGGGCCGGACGGCGCACCGATCGGGCTGTTCGAGTCCGGGGCGATCCTGCTCTACCTCGCCGACAAGACCGGACAGCTGATCGGCACGACGGCGCGGGACCGGGCGGTGGTCACCCAGTGGCTGATGTTCCAGATGGGCGGGGTCGGGCCGATGTTCGGGCAGTTCGGCTATTTCTATGCGTTCGGCGGCAAAGCCATCGAAGACGCCCGCCCCCTTGAGCGCTATCTCGGCGAGGTCCGGCGGCTGCTCGGCGTTCTGGATGGCCAACTGGCCGACCGGGACTGGATCGCGGGCGACTTCTCCATTGCCGACATCGCCATTGGCCCCTGGATCCGAAGCCTGGAGACCGGCTACGGCGCCTTGAAGGACATCGGGTGGAGCGACTTCCCGGCCGTCGAGGCGTATCGCGACAGGTTCGTGGCGCGGCCCGCGGTCCAGAGGGGGTTGAACGTGCCGGCGCGGGACTGACGCGCGCTGGCGTCGCTACCGGAGCGCGCCCCGGGGGAGACGAATGTCATGGGAACAATCGGAGCGCCCCTGAAATCTCAGGGACGCTCACTTGCGGAGCCCCACCCATCGATACAGTGAGATACACACCCCCGAGGTAGCTCCCACGTCGACGGTAGCGACCGGGTGCACCGCGCGCCATGAGCTAAATCAACGCGGCACGCGGCCCCCGTTTACTCAGCCACGCAGCACGCCGCCGGTGGCCTTTCCGACCTTCTCGATCACCTTGCGGCTCACGGCTTCGATCTCGTCCTCGGTCAGCGTCTTTTCCTTCGGCTGCAGGCGCACGGTGATGGCGACGGACTTCTTGCCCTCCCCCATCTGCGCCTCGGCCTTCGGCCCGTGGAACTCGTCGAAGACGCGCACCTCCTCGATCAGCGCCTTGTCGGCCCCGGCGGCGGCGTTCACCAGATCCAGAGCCTCCACCCGCGTATCCAGCACGAAGGCGAAGTCCCGTTCGACCGCCTGCAGGTCCGCCAGTTCCAGCGCGCCGCGATTGGCGCCTTTCGCCTTGGGGAAGGGAATGGCGGCAAGATCGACCGAAAACGCCACCGCCGGCCCTTTCACGTCGAGCGCGTCGAGCACCTTCGGATGCAGCTCGCCGAACACCCCGAGGACCTTCTTCGGGCCCAGGCAGATCACGCCGGAGCGGCCGGGGTGGAACCAGCCGGGCACGTCGCGGCGGACTTGCACCTTGGCCGGCGCGCCGGCGGCGGCAAGGACGGCCTCGATGTCGGCCTTCGCGTCGAAGGTGTCCACAGCGCGCCGGGCGCCGTGCACGTCGCGCGGGCCGGTGTAACCCACCAGCAGCCCGACGGCGGCCTGGGTCTGCTCCCCCGGCTCACCACCGTGGAAGGCGGGGCCGACCTCGAATAGCGCCAGATCCGCGAACCCGCGCGCCTGGTTGCGAGCCGCAGCCTGCAACAGGCCCGGAAGCGGCGAGGGCCGCATGTGGCTCATCTCCGAGGAGATCGGATTTTCCAGCCGCGTCGCCTCTCCGCCACCGCCGAAGAGCGACGCCGCCGCCTCGTCGACGAAGGAATAGGTCACGCATTCGTTGTAGCCCAGCGCCGCGATCGTCCGCCGCGCCATGCTCTCCCGGCGCTGCATGGGCGTCAGCACCGGCTCGGGCACGCCCGGCTGCGCGCGGCCCATCGGTTTGCCCTGAAGACCGGTGAGCGAGGCGATGCGGGCCACTTCCTCCACAAGGTCGGCCTCCCCCTGCACGTCTGGCCGCCAGCTCGGTACGTGCGCCATGTCGCCCTCCAGCCGGAAGCCGAGCGCGGTAAGCGTGGCGCGTTGCGTCTCCGCAGGGATCTCCATGCCGACGAGGCTCTCGACCCGCTTGCTGTCCAGCCGGTAGGCGCGGTCGGTGTCGGGCACCGCCCCGGCGATCACCACCTCGCTGGCCTCCCCGCCCGCGTGGTCGACGATCATCCGCACCGCGTGCTCCAGCCCGACGGGGGTGAAGGCCGGGTCCACCCCGCGCTCGAAGCGGTAACGCGCATCGGAATTGATCTTCAGCGCGCGGCCCGTGTAGGCGATCTGGATCGGGTCCCAGTAGGCGCTTTCGACGAAGACGTTGACCGTCTCCTCGGTGCAGCCGGTGGCAAGCCCACCCATGATGCCGGCGATGCTCTCGGGGCCGGTGTCGTCGGAGATGACAATCTGGCCCGGCTGGAGTGTGTACGTCCTTTCGTCCAGCGCCTGCAGGGTCTCGCCCCCGGTTGCCCGGTGCACCCGCAGGTTGCCCGTCACCTTGTCGGCATCGAACACGTGCAGCGGCCGGTTGCGGTCGTAGGTGAAGAAGTTGGTCACATCGACCAGGAAGCTGATCGGACGGAGCCCGATGGCGCGCAGCGCGTCTTGCAGCCACTGCGGCGAGGGTCCGTTCTTCACGCCCCGGATCAGACGGCCGCAGAACAGCGGGCAGCCGTCGGCCGTGTCCGCGTCGATCGTGACGTCGAGCGGAGAGACGAAGGACGCCGGCACCGGCTCCACCTCGTGCGGGATCAGCCGCCCCAGCCCGCGCGCGGCCAGGTCGCGCGCCACGCCCTCGACACCGAGCGCGTCGGGGCGGTTGGGCGTGATGGCGATTTCGATTACCGGGTCCACCTTTTCCGGCTGGTTCTCGGCCAGCCAGTCGGTGAAGCTCTGGCCGACTTCGCCCGAGGGCAGCTCGATGATACCGGAATGCTCGTCGCTGAGTTCCATCTCACGCTCCGAGCACATCATGCCGTAGCTCTCGATACCGCGGATCTTGCCCACGCCGATGGTGGTGTCGATGCCCGGCACGTAGGTGCCCGGCTTGGCCACGACGACGGTGATCCCGGCCCGCGCGTTGGACGCTCCGCAGATGATCTGCAAGACGCCCTCGTCGGTTTCCACCTGGCACACGCGCAGCTTGTCCGCGTCGGGGTGCTTCTCCGCCGTCTTCACCTTGCCGATGGTAAAGTCCGCAAGCCGCTCGGCGGGGTTCTCCACCCCCTCCACCTCGAGCCCGAGGTCGGTCAGCGCATAGACGATCTCGTCCACCGTCGCCTCGGTTTCCAGGTGATGCTTCAGCCAGGACAGCGTGAATTTCATGGGTCGAGCCCCCGCAAGGTTCAGAAGTCGCGTGTCCTTAGCCCATCCGGGCGGTCGGGTGAAGGGGCGGGTGTGCCGGCGCGGCCGGTGCCGAAGCGCAAACAATCGGCCGGCATTGTCGCCACGTTTGCGCCACGTTTGCCACTTTTTCGCCACATTTCCGCCGCAAGAGGATCACGTTCGGTGGGGGCCGTAACGAGTGAAGAAAGGTGAGCGCCATGTCGGCAATCGCCAGTTATGTGGGCAACGTGGCCAAGCCCTTGGCCCTGGGGCTTCTGATCCTGACGGCAATGGGGTTTCTGACCACAGAACCGAAATCAGGGCTCCAGACCGCCGGCAGGTTCGACTGTCGCGCGTTTTTCGATGATCCGGCTCTGAACCGCGCTCTGTGCCAGCTTAATCCGGCGCGGTACTGGAACACGCCGATCGGCGACCTCGTGCCGTGGCTGTCGCCTGCTTCGAAAGAACCTGACCACTGAGTTGTGCAGCGGTGTTCGGCCGCGCGCCGAGAGCGCGCGGCCGAACTTTTATGGAGTACCAGAATGGGCCCGGAAAAAAATGAGAACATTTAGCGAATTTTCAACGATCGTTTGCGAAATGCTATCGGTATCGGAAGTACGGGAGAGTTGTTTTGTTCGGTGTGGTCAATAGTTCCAGTGAGCATTTGTTGATGGCCCTTTTGGCCGTGATCGCGGCGGCCACGCTCACGGGCGCCTGGTCGGCGGATCTGTCACCTAATAGCGCCGACCGCCCGACGCCCATCGTCACCCTGACAGAAGCCCTGGAACGATGCGACCACCGAGGATTTCGGGTTGGCCCGCAACGGAGCGGTTGTGGCGAAGTCCGGCGGGGCGAACGGCGTGGGGGCGGCGTTTTCATGAGTGTTCCGGCGCGGTAACCGCCGTCGCCGGGCCGGCCGTGCACGCGGTCCAGCCTCGCTGTCCGGCTCCCGGCGGGTTTCGCTCCGGGACGCCGGTGTCGGTGGCCGACACGTGCCAATGGCGAGCAAGGGCGGACCTCTCACCGCCCTTGCGCTGCTTTAGCGGCTCAGACCGCCGTGCACGGTGGGCACGTCCAGCGCCGCGAAGCCGTAGTGGCGGAGCCAGCGCAGGTCGCTGTCGAAGAAGGCGCGCAGGTCCGGGATGCCGTATTTCAGCATCGCCAGCCGGTCGATCCCGATGCCAAAGGCAAATCCCTGCCAGGCCACCGGGTCGATGTTGCCCGCCGTGAGCACCTTGGGGTGGATCATGCCGGAGCCCAGCACCTCCAACCAGTCGTCGCCCTCGCCCACCTTGACGGTGCCGCCCTCCCACGAGCACTGGATGTCCACCTCCGCCGAGGGTTCGGTGAAGGGGAAGTGGGAGGCGCGGAAACGGGTGCGCACCTCGGTGCCGAAGAAAGCGGTGAAGAACTCCTCCAGCACCCATTTCAGGTTGGCCATGGAGATGTCCTTGCCGATCGCCAGCCCTTCGACCTGATGGAACATCGGGGTGTGCGTCTGGTCGTAGTCGCAGCGATAGACCCGGCCCGGGCAGACGATCCGGATCGGCGCGCCGTGCTTCATCATGGACCGGATCTGCACTGGCGAGGTGTGGGTTCTCAGCACATGCGGCGGGCGTGTGTCGCCCTCGGCGCGGGCCATGTAGAACGTGTCCATCTCCGCGCGTGCGGGGTGGTGGCCGGGGATGTTCAGGGCGTCGAAGTTGTGCCAGTCGTCCTCGACCTGCGGGCCTTCGGCGACGGCGAAACCCATGTCCGCGAAGATTGCCGTGACTTCGTCCGTCACCTGGCTGATGGGGTGGATCGTACCGCGCCGCACCGGCCGGGCGGGAAGCGTCACATCGAGCCATTCGTCCCGGAGCCGCGCCTCCAGCGCCACGTCGGCGAGCGCGGTCTTCTTCGCGGCCAGGGCGGAATTGATCTCGTCCTTCAGCGCATTGAGCGCGGGGCCGGCGACCTGGCGTTCCTCCGGGCTCATCTTGCCCAGTTCGCGCATCTTCAGGCTGACTTCGCCCTTCTTGCCCACGGCCTGAACCCGAAGCGCCTCCAGCGCGCCTTCGTCGGCGGCTTCGGCAATCGCCGCGATGTATTTCTGCCTCAGCTCTTCCATGGCTGGCTCCCGTCCGTCAGAACGCCCCGCCGAACACATGCGGCGCCGCAATTGATGCGCGCGTGGGTATCACATGCGCGCCCGATGGCAAGTGGCGGGCGCAGGGCACGGGGACGGAATGCCGCTTGTCCATTCCCGGAGCGAGCCGATAGAGCGTGCCCATGAAGCCCAAGATTCTCACGACACTCCGGGAGTACAGCCGCGCGCTGTTCCTCGCAGACCTGCTGGCAGGACTGACCGTGGCGATGGTCGCCATTCCGCTCAGCCTCGCAATCGCCATCGCCTCCGGGGCGGAGCCGGCCGTCGGGCTGGTGACGGCCGTAGTGGGCGGGTTCATCATTTCCCTGCTCGGCGGAAGCCGGGTGCAGATCGGTGGGCCGACCGGCGCGTTCATCGTGGTCGTCTACGGGGTCATCGCGCAGCACGGTTACGACGGACTGGTGCTGGCGACGTTCATGGCAGGGCTGATCCTGCTCGGCGCCGGGGCGTTGCGGGCGGGCAATCTCATTGCCTTCGTGCCGGAGCCGGTGATCGACGGCTTTACCATCGGCATTGCCATCATCATCGGGGCCAGCCAGCTCAAGGACCTGTTCGGCCTGTCGATGGACGCGGTTCCTGCAGACTTCGTGGAGAAGATCCCGGCGCTCTGGGCGGCGCGGGACACCTTCGCCCCGTGGAGCTTCGGCATTGGGCTTGCGACCATGGCGCTCGTCATCGGGTTGCGGAACCTCTTTCCCCGGTTTCCCGGACTCATTCTCGCGGTGGCGGCCACGTCTGCCGCAGTGGCGTGGTTCAACCTTCCGGTGGACACGATCGGCGACAGGTTCGGGGCGCTGCCCGACCGCCTGCCGATGCCGCATTTGCCGCCACTGGATGTGTCGCGAATCCGGGAACTCCTGCCGTCGGCCTTCGTCATCGCCTTCCTGGCAGGCGTGGAATCCCTGCTGTCAGCGATGGTCGCAGACAGAATGGTCGGCAGCCGGCACCGCTCCCACGCGGAGATCTTTGCACAGGGGTGGGCGAATATCGGCTCGGCGCTGTTCGGCGGCCTGCCCGCGACCGGCGCCATCGCCCGCACGGCCACGAACGTCCGCGCAGGCGGGCGCACGCCGGTGGCGGGCCTCGTGCACGCCCTGACGATCCTGGCGATCATGATGGTCGCGGCGCCGCTTGCCGGGTATCTCGCGATGCCCGCGCTGGCCGGTCTGCTGTGCCTGACCGCCTGGAACATGACCGAGCCGCACAAGTGGCGCAGTCATCTCAACCAGCGCACCGCCGACAAGGTTCTGCTGATCCTGACGCTCGTTCTGACGGTTCTCACCGATCTTACGGTGGCCATCGGCGTGGGGATCGCCGCGGGGCTGGCCGTGCGCCTGCGTCGTCGCAATGTGCCCGAGGCGGAGTGGACCACGCCGGAGCACTGACCCCGTGAAGCAGAACGGGCGGCCGCCGTCCCGATGACAGCTCTGGCCGGCCTACTGGGATGCGCAGGTCCTGAGGTTCATCACTCACCGAGAGTACGAACGAGCATCCGCCTGGGGCGAGTGGCTTCGCGGCTTCAGGCGGGCAGAAAAAATGCCCCGCGCGGCGATAGCCGGCGGGGCGTCGATTTTCGATCGTGAGAGAGGTCAGGCCAGCGCGGCCTTCGCCTTCTCCACGATGGTGCCGAACGCTTCGGGTTCGTGCACGGCGAGGTCGGCGAGGACCTTGCGGTCCACTTCGATGCCGGCTTTGCCGAGGCCATTGATGAAACGCGAATAGGTCAGCGCCTCGTCATGCTCCCGCACGGCCGCGTTGATTCGCTGGATCCAAAGCGCACGGAACTGGCGCTTGCGGGCCTTGCGGTCGCGGGTTGCGTACTGGTTGGCCTTGTCGACCGCCTGCGTCGCGGTCTTGAAGTTCGTGGACCGGCGGCCATAGTAGCCTTTCGCGGCCTTGATGACCTTCTTGTGCCGGGCGTGGGTGACGGTTCCGCCTTTGACTCGGGACATTTCTCAAGCCTCCTTCAGCGCGCGTAGGGCATGTATTTCTTGACGATCTTGGTATCGGCCTCGGAGAGGACCATGGTACCGCGAGCGTCGCGAATGAACTTGTTGGAACGCTTGATCATTCCGTGGCGCTTGCCGGCCTGGGCGGATTTGATCTTGCCGGTGGCGGTTACCTTGAACCGTTTCTTCGCACCGGATTTCGTCTTCATCTTGGGCATTTGACAGCTCCCTTACTGGATCGGTCGCGTCGCTGGGGCAGGCATGCCACATCTGGCCCGCCGCAACGGTTGAAGCCGCGCGTATAGGCACAGTTGCCACGACTGGCAAGGGAAAAACGGCGCCCGGAGGGGCGCCGCTGGCGGTCAGTTCACCGTGTGGGTCAAGACGCGTTTGAAGACGCCCGGCAGCTCCGCGACAGCGTAACCGGACGGACGTTGGACGACAGAGTAGGTAATCATCGAGAACGACGCCAAGAAAAGCAGCGCCGTCACCTTGGGTGCTCGCCCGTGAGTAAAGGAATTGAGAAGGGCTGGAAATGCAGCGGCACCCAGGATGATCCCGACGACGAATACGAGATCTGGGTCGATGTTCACAAAAGTTGCCTCCGCGATACGCCCCTCGTTCGATTATTCCGGATCTGTATTAAAAATCAACCTTTCATCGCAGGGCGCCACACGAAGGATGTTGGTTGATCCCGGAATGTTGAAAGGAACACCCGCAACCACCACGACCGTGTCGTTGGAATCCGCGAACTGTCCTTGGCGAGCGGCGCGGGCGGCGGAGACCACGGCCATCTTGAACCGGCTCACATCACCGTGGGTCATGAAGCAGTTCACGCCCCAGGACAGGCACAGCCTGCGGGCGGTCGCCGTGAAAGGTGTCAGGGCGAGAATCGGCACTCGAGGCCGTTCGCGTGCGGTCTTGAGCGCGGTGGTGCCGGAGTGGGTGAAGCAGCAGATTGCGCGAACGCCCATGTTTTCCGCGATTTCGCGGGCCGAGGCGACGATGCTGTCAGCTGTCGTCTTGCGTTCCACGTCACGGGCGGATTCGATGATGCTGCGATACATCTCGCCCTTTTCCACCTCCTCGGCGACCGCGTTCATCGTGCGGACTGCTTCGAGCGGATAGGCGCCAGCCGCCGATTCCGCGCTCAGCATCACGGCGTCGGCGCCCTCGTAGATAGCGTTCGCGACGTCGGAGACCTCCGCGCGGGTGGGCATCGGGCTTTCGATCATCGATTCCAGCATCTGCGTGGCGACGATCACCGGCTTGGCCGCGGCACGCGCCCCGCGAATCAGGCGCTTCTGGATCGGGGGCACCGCTTGCACGGGCAGTTCCACGCCCAGGTCGCCCCGAGCCACCATGATCCCGTCGGAAACAGCGAGGATTTCGTCGAACGCCTCGACCGCGGCAGGCTTTTCGATCTTGGAGAGAACAGCCGCCCGACCGGCCACCAGTTCCTTCGTCTGGAGCACGTCCTCGGGACGCTGGACAAAAGACAACGCCACCCAGTCGACGCCAAGCTCGCAGACGAACTCCAGGTCGGACTTGTCCTTGCCCGACAGCGCGGCCAGCGGGAGGACGACATCGGGCACGTTGACGCCCTTGCGGTTGGAGATGGTGCCGCCGGTCACGACGATGCAGTCGGCGAAGTCCTCGCCGCATTTCTCGACACGGAGACGAATCTTGCCGTCGTTGACGAGCAGCGTGGCGCCCGGTTGCAGGGCGGCAAAAATCTCCGGGTGCGGCAGGCGGACCCGGCTGGCATCGCCTTCGGCTTCGTCCAGGTCCATCCGGAAGGTCGCCCCTTCGACCAGTTCCTCGGAATCGCCTGCGAACACCCCCACGCGAAGTTTCGGCCCCTGAAGGTCGGCCAGGATCGCGATCGGCCGGCCCAGTTCCTGCTCGATCTGTCGAATGATCGTGTGGCGCTCGCGAATCTCTTCCTGGCTGCCGTGGCTCATGTTGAGCCGAAAGACGTCCACGCCGATCTCGAACAACCGCCGGATCGTATCGTAATCGTCCGAAGAGGGGCCAAGGGTGGCCACGATCTTCACATTGCGCATCCGTCTCATGGGGCAACCTTTCTGTATGATGCGAGGTCCTGGCCGAGCGTTAGCGATAAACTTGTGAAAACGCCACCCCGCCGGGCTCTGGCCCTTTGTCTTCTGACGCCTTACACCCAGGCGAACGAAACTTCACGCCCCTATGACATATCACGCCTTTCATACCGCCGGAGAGGATCGCGACAGCCGCTGGCTCGTCACCTGCGATCATGCAACCAATACCGTCCCGCCGCAAATCAACGGCGGCACGCTCGGCCTGCCGCAATCCGAGATGTCGCGGCACATCGCCTACGACCCCGGCGCCGCGGGCGTGGCCCATACGATCGCGGACGCGCTGTCGGCGCCGCTCATCACGTCGAACTTTTCGCGGCTGGTGATCGACCCCAACCGGGGCGAAGACGACCCGACGCTGCTGATGAAACTTTACGACGGGACGATCATTCCGGGGAACCGGCATGCGGATTGCGCCGAAATCGAACGGCGCAAGGAGCTGTGCTACCGCCCCTACCATGCCGAACTCGGGCGCATCGCAGCCGGCCGGAGCGACCGGGTGATTCTGGCGGTGCACTCCTTCACGCCGCAACTGCGCGGGCGCCCGCCCCGCCCGTGGCACGTCGCGATTCTGCATTCGCCGCCGCAGAACGCGCTCTCGCTGGCGCTGATTGCGCGGCTGGAGGGGGAGCCGGACATCTGCGTCGGCGACAACGAGCCCTATGCCGGCCATCAGCCCGGTGATTCGATCGACCGTCATGCGCTCGGGCACGATCGGCCCCATGTCCTGCTGGAAGTCCGGCAGGACCTGATCGAAACTGTCGAGCAACAGAAAGCGTGGGGCCGGCGCATCGCACCGCTGCTGCAAGGCGCGCTCACCGACTGCAACGCCTGACAGTCCACACAAAGGGAGAGAGTGACGATGGATGACCAGACCCGGACGGAAATCGAGGCCGCCACGTTCCGCCGCCTGCGTGAACACCTGCTGACGGATCGCCCGGACGTACAGAACATCGACCTGATGACGCTCGCCGGATTCTGCCGGAACTGCCTGTCCCGCTGGTACCAGGAAGCCGCGGCCGAACGCGGCATCGAGATGGACAAGGCCGAGAGCCGGGAGGTTTTCTACGGAATGCCCTATGACGCGTGGAAGGACCGCTATCAGGGGGAAAGCAGCGCCGAGAAACAGGCCGAGTTCGAGAAGGCATTTCGCGAAAACGTCGGCCCGCGCGACACCGTCTGACCCCGGCACCGGGGGTTGCGGTGCGGCGTGCCGTGCCTATCTAGCGGCATGATAACACTGGGGAGGCGGCAAGGTGCGCGCATCGGACCAGCTTTCCGAATTCGTCGGAACGGCCCTGGCCTCGGGGCATGACAGGCAGACCATCGCAGCCGAACTCCGCACGGCGGGCTGGAGCGAAAGCGAGATCGACACGGCCCTTCACGCCTGGGCCGACAGCGCTTTCGTGCCGCCCGTCCCCCGACCGCGCACGGTTGTTTCCGCGCGGGAGGCCTTCGTCTACGGCCTGCTGTTTGCCGCACTCCTCGTCGTTTGCGTCAACGTCACGATCCTTGGCTTCGACCTCATCGACCGTTGGCTCCCTGACGTGACGGATGGCGACGGCACTCGAAGCCTGACCTCGATGCGCTGGTCCATCGCATATCTCGTCGTGTTCTTCCCGGTCTTTCTCGTCATAAGCCAGCGGGTCGAGACCGGCGCGCAGGCCGACCGCAGCCGCCGCCGCTCCGCGGTGCGCAAGTGGTTCGGCTACATCACGTTGTTCCTCGCCGTGATCGTGCTGCTGGGGGACACCGTGGCACTGATCTTCGCGCTATTGAACGGAGACCTGACGAGCCGCTTCGTGGCCAAGACCGCCCTTGTCGCCGCGACGGCCGGGCTCGTGCTGCTGTATCTGCGGGGCGTCACGTCGGAGACCGAGGATGCGCCCTGACACCCTCGCCCGCCTCTCCCTCGCGCTGCTCGTCGTTCTGCTGATCGTGCTCGGGGTGCGCATCACCGGCGGTCCCGAAACCGGCCGCATGGAGGAGCGCGACCGAACGCGGCTCTCGGATCTGCGGGATGTGGCGACCACGGTCCGCGCGGCTGCAAATGCCGAATCGGGCACCCTGCCGGAGGCGCTCGACAGCATGATCGGCGCGCCGAGCGACCTGCGCCTGGCGGACCCGTTTACCGGCGCGCCCTACAGATACGAGCGCCTGTCCGACCGCGCTTTTCGCGTCTGTGCCGACTTCGAGTTGCCCGACCGGATCCGCCGCCCGCAGGTCACCGATTTTGACGGCGGAAGCGGCTGCCTGACCTACACCTACCAGCCCTGAGGCGAGCGTCAGCTCGCGGTCTTGCGGCTCTCGTCGAGATAGATTTCCCGCAGGCGCTTGGTCAGCTGTCCGGGCGTGCCGTCTCCCAGCATGACACCGTCGATGCTCACAACCGGCATGACGAAGGCCGAGGCCGAGGTGAAGAACGCTTCGTCGGCCCCCTTCGCTTCCTCGATGGTGAAGGGGCGTTCCTCCACCTCCATCTGCGCTTCGCGAGCGAACCGGAGCACGGCGGCGCGGGTTATCCCGTGCAGGATCTCGTTGCCGAGGTTCCGGGTGATGATCTTTTTGCCTTTGACGATATAGGCGTTGTTCGACGTCCCCTCAGTCACGAACCCATCCTCGACCATCCAGGCATCGTCTGCGCCCGCCTTCTTGGCCATCATCTTGCCCATGGAGGGATAGAGGAGTTGCACCGTCTTGATGTCCCGCCGGCCCCAGCGAATGTCGTCGATGGAAATCACCTTGATCCCCGCCCGCGCGGCCGGACTGTCGGCCAGACCGGGCTTGGACTGGGTGAAAAGCACCAGCGTGGGCGCAACGTCTTCGCCGGGATAGGCGAAATCGCGGTCCGCCGGCGCCCCGCGCGTGACCTGCAGGTAGACCAGCCCGTCCTCGATCTCGTTGCGCGCCACCAGCTCGCGGTGGATCTCCAAGAGGTCGTCCATGGCCGCCGGCGCCGGCATGTCGAGCTCGGCCAGCGAGCGCTTCAGCCGCTGGAAGTGCCCGTCGAAGTCGATGAGCTTGCCACCCAGAACCGATGTCACTTCGTACACACCGTCCGCGAACAGAAACCCGCGGTCAAAGACCGAAACCGTCGCCTCCTCCTCCGGGAGGTACTCTCCGTTCACATAGACGATCCGGCTCATGGTCTTGTCTCCTGTCGTGTGTTGCCCGCTTTTAAGGGCTGCGGCGAATGAAAGGTCAAGCAGGCAGGGCGAAATCGTCCGCGCCCAGGTGGCCCTGCCGAAGCAGATGTGGCAGTGCCAGTGCCGTTCCGGTGGCGTCGGATAACGCGTCATGGGCGCGCGCCTCGGGCTGATCGATGCCGAAATAGTCGCAGAGCGTGTTCGACCGCAGTTTGTGGATGTCCTCCACCGGAATCCCCGCGGTCTTGAACAGCGTCGGCGCGTTGCCGAAGCGCGTGGCGGGGATCGGCGCGGCGATGCCGGACAGGTAACAGCTGACCGCGACGGCGTTCAGTTCGTCGGTCCCCCAGGCCCAGATCGGTGCACCCTGGGTGAAGGCATCGAACCGCGACAGAGCCTCTGGCAGCTCCAGGCCCTCTTCGGCGACCCGGTCGGAGGTGATTCCCGTCAGCCGGGTGAAGAACTCACTGAGTGCGTACGGCGCGCCGTGCCGGTCACGCGGGATCACGACGCATTGGAATGTCTCTGCCGGGCCGATGGTCCCGGTGAGGTTCAGCGCCACCGCTCCGATCTGGACCAGTACGGGGTCGGGATCGTCCGGTCCGCACCAGAACCGCTGTGGCGCGCCCGGTGCGGTGAGGAATTCCGCGTCCCAGATGATCGCCGTTTCCACCATGTCACCCCCAGAGCGCTGGCGCGGGCGGATGAACACCCTGCGCGTCGTAGACCAGTGGCGTGTCGCGATCTTCGGCCAACAGCAGCGGCCCATCGAGATCCACTATGGCTGCCCCCTGCGCCACCAGCACCGCCGGCGCCATGGCGAGCGAGCTGCCCACCATGCAGCCCACCATGATGCCGAAGCCTGCGGCCTCCGCCTCCGCTTTCAGGGCCAGCGCCTCCGTCAGCCCGCCGGTCTTGTCGAGCTTGATATTGATCATGTCGTACCTTCCCTTGAGCGCCGGCAGGCTGGCCCGGTCGTGCACGCTCTCGTCGGCGCAAAGCGGCACCGGCCGTTCCAGCCCTTCGAGACCCGCGTCGTCGCCGGCCGGCAAGGGTTGCTCCACCATCGCCACGCCCAACCGCAACAGATGCGGGGCGAGATCGGCATAGACATCCACCGTCCAGCCCTCGTTGGCATCGACGATGATGCGGGAGGTCGGCGCGCCTGCCCGGACGGCCTGCAGCCGGGGCATGTCGTCGGGCGTTCCGAGCTTGATCTTCAGCAGCGGCCGGTGCGCATTGGCCTTCGCCTGGGCCCGCATCGCATCGGGGCTGTCGAGCGACAACGTGTAGGCCGTCACCATCGGACCCGGTTGGGCAAGCCCCGCTAGCGTCCACGCCGGAACGCCTGCGGCCTTCGCTTCCAGATCCCAAAGAGCACAGTCCACCGCGTTTCGCGCCGCCCCGGGCGGCAGAAGGGTCTGCAGGGACTGACGCGACAGCGTGTCCGGCAATCCCTCGACCTGAGCCCGAACACTATCGAGGCTTTCGTCGTAGCGCGCATAGGGCACGCATTCGCCCCACCCCCTCGCGTCGCCGTCCCGCGCTGTCACCGTCAGGACCTGCGCCTCCGTCTTCGACCCGCGTGCGATCGTGAATGTCTGTGCGAGGCGAAACACATCCGCCGTTACGTCCAATTGCATCGTCCGCTCCCTGCCTGCGGCTTCTTGTGTCCGAAAATATCCCCGCCGGAGGCAAGAAGACTCTTGCCCCCGCACAGCCCTGCGCCCCTACGTCAGTCGAGGACGGCCAGCGCATCCACAAGGCGCCCGGCCCCGTGGCGGAACGGGTCCACCGCCGGAAGCCCCATGCGCGCCTCGACGTCGGAGAGGTAGCTCTCGGCCTCCTGCTCGCTCATGTGCTGCGTGTTGACCGAAATGCCCACCACCTGCACGGCCGGATTCACCCGCTGCGCCAGCACCAGGGACAGGTCCCGCACCTCCTCCAGCGACGGCAAGCCATAGTCCGGCAGCCCCCGCATATGCGACCGCGTCGGCTCGTGGCACAGGATCAGCGCATCCGGTTGCCCGCCGTGCACCAGCGCCATCGTCACACCGGAATAGGAGGCGTGGAACAGGCTCCCCTGCCCCTCGATCAGGTCCCAGTGGTCGTCGTCGTTGTCCGGCGTCAGCCATTCGATGGCTCCAGCCATGAAATCCGCCACGACCGCGTCCAGCGGCACGCCGTCGCCGGTGATCAGGATGCCGGTCTGCCCCGTGGCCCGGAACGTGGCCTTCATGCCGCGCGCCTGCATCTCCGCATCCATTGCCAGCGCGGTGTACATCTTGCCCACCGAGCAATCCGTTCCCACGGCGAGACACCGCTTGCCGCTGCGCTTCACGCCGTTGGCGATCGGGTATTTCACCGACGGCACGCGCACATCGTGCAGCACCCGGCCCTCGGCCTTGGCAATCTCTGCCAGTTCCGGTTCATCCCGCAGCAGGTTGTGCAGCCCCGACGCCAGGTCGAACCCGGCCAGAAGAGCCTCTGCCAACACGTGCCGCCACTCAGGCGAGATCACGCCGCCGCGGTTGGCCACGCCGATCACCAGCGTCTTGGCCCCGGCCTCCAGAGCCTCAGAAAGCGTCATGTCCGGCAGGCCCATGTCGGCCTTGCAGCCGTTCATCCGGAACTGGCCGATGGCGAACTCGGGGCGCCAGTCCTTGATGCCCTGCGCGACCTTCGCGGCCAGTTGGTCCGGCGCGTCGCCGAGGAAAAGAAGATAGGGGGTCTGGATCATCGTGGCCTCATTCCTGTTCCGGCGCACGCTAGCACGCAGGCCGCCGGGATGAATTACGAAAATTCTATTGCGGCAAGGCAGGAGCAGTACATTTTCCCACCAGACAGCCGGAGAACAGGATGGGATACGAATGCACTCCAATTAGGCAGAATGAAAACTCACGCCGCCTGCGCTGCTCGAACGTGTCCGATCAGGCCGCGATTCCCGCGGTTCCCATGTCCAGGAACTTCCGCCGGCGCTGCGAGATCAGTGCGGCACGGTCCAGGCCCTGAAGGTCAGCGAGCATCGTCTCGATCGCCTTGCCGACATTGGTGCAGGCCGTCAGCTTGTCCCGATGCGCACCGCCCCGGGGCTCCGGAACAACCAGATCGGTCACGCCCAGTTCCAGCAGGTCCTGCGCGGTCAGCCGCAGGGCTTCGGCCGCCTCGCGCATCTTCTCGGCGTCCTTCCACAGGATGGAGGCACAGCCCTCCGGCGAGATCACCGAGTAGATGGAATGCTCCAGCATCGCCAGCTTGTTTGCCGTGGCAAAGGCCACCGCACCGCCCGAGCCGCCTTCGCCGATGATGACGGAAACGAGCGGCACGCCGATGGTCAGGCAGGCTTGGGTGGAGCGCGCAATCGCTTCGGACTGGCCGCGTTCTTCCGCCCCCTTGCCCGGGTAGGCGCCCGGCGTGTCCACGAGGCTCACGACCGGCAGGCTGAACTTGTCGGCCATCTGCATCAGGCGGATCGCCTTGCGGTAGCCTTCGGGTCGGGCCATGCCGAAGTTGCGCTCGATCCGGCTGTTGGTGTCATGGCCCTTCTCGTGGCCGATCACCACCACCGGCCGGTCCCGGAACCGCGCAAGGCCGCCCATCACCGCGTGATCGTCGGCAAAGTTCCTGTCACCCGCGAGCGGCGTGTACTCGTCGAACAGCGCGTCGATATAGTCGCGGCAGTGCGGACGGTCCGCGTGCCGGGCGACCTGACACTTCTGCCAGCGCGTGAGCTTGCCGTAGATGTTGGCCAGCATCGCGTCTGCCTTCGCGTCGAGCGCGGCGGCTTCCGCCTCCACGTCCATCTCGTCGTTCGACCGGGCCATCGCCCGAAGCTCCTCGGCCTTGCCCTCGATCTCGGCCAGAGGTTTTTCGAATTCGAGGTAATTCATGCCGCCGCTCCCGTACTGATCGGCCTCCATATGCGCGTACGGATGGCGATTTGCAACGGCCCGGCGGTTTTCCGGCCGCGGGATGGATCCACCTGACGAGCGCAAAAGGCGGCACCGCCGGATTGGCGGAGCGTAACGTTCGCGCGTTGTAACGGCACCCGGGCGGTCAGCCCTCGACGTAGATCGCCATCGTGTCCGGGTGGACGCCGTCGAACTTCATCGCCTCCGCGCCGGCCTCACTGTTTATTACCGCTTCGACCGCTGCCATGTCGGTGATAGTCATCGTCAGGGCGACCTCGTTCGAGCCGCCCGGTTTGACGTAGGTTTGAATATCCTCCGCGACCCCGGCGAACACCTCCTCGCGTTTGGGAGAGGCAAGCCAGTGGGCGACATCATCCACCTTGTGGGTCACGACAAGCTTCGGCATCGCGGAATCCTCCTGTTTCGCGCAATGGGCGATGATCGCATGGTCCCGCCCTCGCACAAAACCGAATCTCCCGCGCCGGCGGCCTACCCTGCGATCAGTTCGGACTGCTTCACGATCACCTCGGCCTGCTTGATGGAGGCGATGTCCACCAGCCGGCCCTTGTAGACGGTCGCGCCCGCCCCCTCGGCCTTTGCCTTTTCCATCGCGGCGAGGATCTCCCGCGCCTCCGCAACGGCCTCTTCGGACGGGGTGAACACCTCGTTTGCGAGCGCCACCTGCTTGGGGTGGATGGCCCACTTGCCGACCATCCCGAGCGTCGCCGAACGCCGCGCCTGGGCGATGTAGCCGTCGTCGTCGGAGAAGTCGCCGAACGGCCCGTCCACCGGCAACACGCCGTGCGTCCGGCAGGCGGCGACGATGGCGGCCTGCGCCCAGTGCCACGGGTCGGGCCAGTATTTCTGGCCGTCACGGACCATGTAGTAGTTTTCCTGCGTGCCGCCGATCCCGGTGGTCTGCATCCCCATGGAGGCCGCGAAGTCCGCCGCGCCGAGACTCATCGCCTGCAACCGCGGAGAGGCGGCGGCGATGGCTTCCACATGGGCAATTCCGGCGGCGGTCTCGATGATGACCTCGAAGCTGATGGGCTTCGTGCGCCCTTTGGCGCGCTCGATTGCGGTGACCAGCGCATCGACTGCGTAGACGTCTTCGGCGCAGCCGACCTTCGGGATCATGATCTGGTCCAGTCGGTCCCCCGCCTGCTCCAGCAGGTCCACGACGTCCCGGTACCAATACGGCGTGTCGAGGCCGTTGATTCGCACGGAGAGGGTCTTGCTCCCCCAATCCACGTCGCCCACGGCCTGGATGATGTTCTTGCGCGCCTTCGCCTTGTCGTCGGGCGCCACGCTGTCCTCCAGGTCGAGGTTGATCACATCCGCCGCGCTCGTGGCCATCTTCTCGAAAATGGCCGGACGCGATCCCGGGCCGAACAGTTGGCAGCGGTTGGGACGGGCGGGCGCGGCGGGCTGGATGCGGAAGCTCATGTCTCTCTCCGGCAATGATATTTCACTCAATGTCCGGGATTGGGTAGAATATTGCTCAGCGACTGACAAGGGCTTTTCGCACCGGCAGAAACACGTGCGGCCGCGCAGCGACTCTGGGGAGCATTGTCAGGCTACTCTATCCATCGTGTTGCCAAGTGACGGACGAGGTATGCGCCGCAAACCTCAATGCCCGCGGTCCCCTGCCGGCCTCGCCTGATGGATTAGCCGTCGCTTTCGACTTCGCGGTCGGACGGGACGAAGCCACGCAGCGTACGGTCCAGCCAGAGCCGGCCGGCATCGACGTTCTCGACGTAACTCCCGAGCGGGGCGGCGGTCTCCGGCACGGCGGACGCGATACGCTCCGACCGTGTGTAGACCAGCGCCGCAAGGCCGAACGCCAAAAATGCCAGCCCATAGCCGATGCGCGCCCCACGCCTGCGTTGGCGCCGCGCTCGCGGATCTTCCGCACGGACATGCGCCTCCGCCTCGGACGGCTCGAGCGTGGATGTGATCTGTTCGACGTCGGGCAGGCGCCCCCGCCGTTGCGAGGCGCGAAGGGCGCGCTTGAGCTCCGCGTCGCCGTCTTCCTCGCCGTAAAGATCGCCCGTATCGGTGTACTCCGCCGTCCCGTAATGCGGACCGACGTCTGGCGGCGGCACACCTAGATCGGGCTGGTATTCGGACGTTCCGGATTCGGCCCTCCGGGCGGCATGTTCGCGCTCCGCTTCCTCCCGCAAAACGGAGAGAACGCTCTCGTCGACGTAACGCCGGGGGGGAAGGTCGATGCCGGAGAGGTCAGGTTCCGGCCCATGCGAGGGGGCCTCCGCCGTCTCTGGCTCTGCGCCTTCCGCCTCGTCCTCGACGCGTTCTGGCGCCTCACCTTCGGGCTCCGTTTCCCGGTCAACCACGGATTCGGGCGGGCGTTGCAAGTCGCCCTCAACCGGGCGGATTTGCGGACGCTCAGGCACCGGGGCGCTTTGCGCGGGCTCCCAGGTCAATTCCTCGGCGAGGTCCTGATCGTGGTTGGGATGACGCTGGAACCAGGTGTTGCCGCAGTTCGAACATTGAACGTCACGCCCGGCCTCCGGAATCACCCGGTCGTCGACGGCATATTGCGCCCCGCAATTCGGACAGATGAGCCTCATGACGTCCTCTCGACGCAGGCGCTGGCCGCGCCCGCCGCTCAATGGTTTCGCGGAGTTGTAGCAGCGGCGGGAGCAACTTCAAAGCGTTCAGGGGGATTGCGCCGGTCGAGGGATGCGGACCGTTGAAACCCGGTCTCACCTCGGGCAGAACGGGCGGCACATCCACAGGGACGGCCCATCCGTGATCGAGTTTGAAAACGTAGCCTATTCCTACGGCAACGACGCGCTGCTGGCGGACGTCAGCCTGCGTCTTGCGCCCGGGTCGTTCCACTTCCTGACCGGGCCGTCGGGCGCGGGCAAGTCGACGTTGCTGAAGCTCTGCTACATGGAGCTGATGCCCACCCGCGGCCGGCTGAGCGTTTTCGGGCGGGATGTGTCGGGCATGGGCCGAGACGACATCGCCCACTCCCGCCGCCGCATTGGGGTGGTGCACCAGGAGTGCCAGTTCCTTGACCACCTGCCCCTGACCGAGAACCTGTCCCTGCCGCTCACGGTGGCGGGTCGCGACCCGTCCGGCGAGGCGCAGAACCTTCAGGAATTGCTGGGCTGGGTGGGGTTGAAGGCGCGCGCAGGCGCGCGACCGCCGGAGCTGTCGGGCGGGGAACGCCAGCGCGCCGCGCTCGCGCGGGCCGTCATTATGGACCCCGAGTTGATCCTTGCCGACGAGCCGACGGGCAACGTGGATTGGGAAATGTCGCTGCGGCTTCTGCAACTGCTCGTCGAGTTGAACCGACTCGGCAAGACCGTGCTCATCGCCACCCACGATCTCAATTTCATCAGGGCGGCCAAGTCGCAGGTGCCCACGCGCGTCCTGCGGATCTCGAACCGCTCGCTGCAACTCGCGGGAGCGGACCTGTGATCCGGGCCGCTGACCTTGCCGAGCTACTCACCGGGCACACCGGGGCCGACCGGGTGGTGCCGCCCACGGGTTATACTGCACGGCTGACGGTCTTTACCTCCGCGGCGATGGCGTTCCTCGCTGTCTTCGCGCTCGCCCTGTCGCTGGCCACCGACCGGCTCGCCAGCCGGTGGTCCGAGGCGCTGGCACGCACTGCGACCGTCCGGATCTCGGCGCCGGCCGGACAGGAAGACGAACAGGTCGCCGCCGCGCTCGATGTGCTGCGCACCACCCCCGGCGTGGCCGAAGCCCGACCGCTCACGGATGCCGAACGCCGCGAGCTGCTCGAGCCGTGGTTCGGCCCGGAACTGCCGCTGGACAGGCTCCGCGTTCCGGCGCTGATCGAGGTGGTGGAGACCGCGGACGGCGTCGATGCCGCCGGGCTGCGCGCGCGACTGGCCGGGGAAGCGCCGGGCGCGCTCTTCGACGATCATACCCAGTGGCGCCGGCCGCTGGTTCGGGCCGCGGGGCGGCTTCGGACGCTGGGGCTCTTTTCGCTCTTTCTGATCTCCGCCGCGACGGCGGCGATGATTACGCTCGCCGCGCAGGCGGCGCTTGCCGCCAATGCCCGCGTCATCGCCACACTCAGGCTGGTGGGCGCGCTCGACACCTTCATCGCGCGCGCCTTCGTGCGGCGCTTCACCGTGCGGGCGCTGACCGGCGCGCTGGCCGGAACGCTCCTGGGGATGGCGGCCGTCGCGGCCCTGCCCCGGGCCGACGCCGCCGGTGGCTTTCTGACCGGGCTGGGCTTCGCGGGCGCACAGTGGCTCCTGCCCCTGCTGGTTCCGCCCGTGGTGGCGCTGGTGGCCTTCGGAGCGACGCGGCTGGCCGCGTTCCGACAACTTCGGGAAACGACCTGACATGATCCAATACCTCCGCTCCCTGGTCTTCGTCGGACAGATGTATCTGATGCTGGCCCTCATGGCGGTGGCCTTCACGCCCTTCGCGCTGGTCCACCGCCCCTACGCCTATACCGCCTGCCGCACATGGTGCCGCTGGGTGAGATGGACCGCGAGCTGGATGGTCGGCCTGCGGTCGGAGGTGCGCGGCGAGGTTCCGACGGAGGAATGCCTGATCGCGTCCAAACACCAGTCCTTCTTCGACATTATCCTCATCGTCTCCGCCGTGCCGCGGCCGAAATTCATCATGAAAGCGGAGCTGAAATGGGTGCCCATCGTCGGCTGGTACGCGTACCTCATCGGATGCGTACCGGTTAACCGCGGCAAACGCGCCGAGGCGATCCGGCAGATGAAAGAGGGTGTCGCGGCGGGAAGCGCGGAAGCGGGTCAGCTCATCATCTATCCCCAGGGCACGCGCGTCGCCCCCGGCGCTGTCACAAGTTACAAGATCGGGGCGGGGGTGCTCTATGAGCAACTGGAGCAGGACTGCATCCCGGCGGCAACGAATGTGGGTGTCTTCTGGCCGCGCATCGGCATCCTGCGCAAACCGGGGCTGGCGGTTGTGGAGTTCCTGGAGCCGATTTCACCTGGCATGGAGGTGAAGCCGTTCATGCAGCATCTTGAGCGGGTCGTGGAAACTGCCTCCAACCGGTTGATGGCAGAGGCGGGGTTTCGGGCGGAAAACTGAGCCAGCGGAGCTGGCATCGCGGCTCTCCCGCCCGGTGTCAACGCATCAAAGATGCGCCTCCTCCGGTTGGGCCAGGCCGCGCGCGGTGCGCGCGGGCGATTTTTCGGACGAAAAATCGTGCCTCCGGCGGGGATATTTTTCGACACAAGAAGGTGCTGAGTGCGCCCTCCCCCACCAGTGAATGAGGGCAGAGGTCAGCCCTCGGCACCCGCTCGATACCAGCGAACCAGACTCGCTCGGTCCTCCGGCGCCATGAAGTTCGCCCGTCCCGGCGGCATCGCGTGGGTGACACCGGCCTGCAGATAGATTTCCGGCGCATGGCGTGCCACGTCGCTTTGCGTCACCAGCTTCACGCCCTTCGGTGGGGCGGTGATCCCCTCCCAGCCGGGTTCCGGGCTGTGGCACATCGAGCAGTTGCCCATGACGATGTCGACCGCCTCCTCGAACCCTTCGGCCTCCGCAAATCGCTGGCTCGCGGGGCTGAGCGCGCTTTCTTCCCAGCCCTCGTCAGCGTCATAGAGCGGGGCCATCGAGAGCCAGACGATTGCCGCGAAGAGCAGCGCCGTGGCCCCCCAGGTCCAGATCGGCCCCTTTTTCGGAAAGTCGCTGGCGTGCAGGGTATTGAAATAATGGCGGATCGTCACACCCATCAGGAACACCAGGCTCGCGATCACCCAGTTCCAGTCGCCGGCGAAGGCAAGCGGGTAGTGGTTCGACAGCATGAGGAAGACGACCGGCAGCGTCAGGTAGTTGTTGTGGGTCGACCGCTGCTTGGCGATCTTGCCGTACTTGGCGTCGGGCACCCGGCCGGCCTTCAGATCCTCCACCACGATCTTCTGGTTCGGAATGATGATGAAGAACACGTTTGCCGACATCACGGTCGCCGTTATGGCGCCCAAGTGCACGAAAGCCGCCCGCCCCGAGAAGATGTGTGTGTAGGCGAACGCCAGAACGACCAGGATCAGGTAGAGCAGAAGCATCAGCTTGGTGTTGTCTTCGCCGAACGGCGACTTGCAGATGCGGTCGTAAGCGAGCCATCCGAGGCCGAGCGAGAAGAGGGAGATCAGGATCGCCAGCCAGGACGGCATGTCCAGCACGGTCGGGTCCACCAGGAACAGGTCCGCACCGAAATAGTACACGAGCACCAGCATCGCGAAGCCGCTGAGCCAGGTGGTGTAGCTTTCCCATTTGAACCAGATCAGGTGGTCAGGAAGCCGCTCCGGGGCCACCAGGTATTTCTGGATATGGTAGAAGCCGCCACCGTGGACCTGCCACTCCTCGCCATGAACGCCTTGCGGCAGATCGGGCGCTTTCCGCAGGCCCAGATCGAGGGCGATGAAGTAGAACGAAGATCCGATCCAGGCGATGCCGGCGATCACGTGCAGCCATCGCACCGCGAATTCGGCCCAGGACCAGAGTATTGTCGCATCGAACATCGCCGTCTCCCCGTGTTTTCGTTCGAGAGTTTCCGAAAGGTGCGTCGAGATCAAACTGAAACACGCGCTGCCCGCTTCCCCTTGCGCGCCGATGCGACCGTCGACTAGGAATTGCGCGCGACCCGGGGACGACACGCGAAAATCCGGCAGCGGCCCGACACCGATTGAGTGTATCGTGAACGTCGAGTGCGGGCGAAAGTCTGGCCAGCGGAACGCGCGATCTTTTCATCGGCGCAACGGGGCCGGAGGGCCGCGTCACACCAGATACCATTTTGCCGGCGTTTCGCCGGAGCACAGGAACAACCGAAAGCGCTCATGCCAACCATCGAATCCCTCAATCCCGACGTCCCCCTGTTCGCCCGGACGGGAATCAACCTGGCGTCCGCCGGGCTTGGCGCCCGCGCCCTGGCTGCAACCAACGAGTTCTTCGCGCCCCTGGAGCGGATGTTGGAAGATAGTGAGCCGGTGTTCATTGCGGGCAAGTTCGATGAGCATGGCAAATGGATGGACGGCTGGGAGACGCAGCGCCGCCGCGGCGGCGGGCATGACCACGCGGTGATTCAGCTCGCCGCCCCGGGGCGCATTCTGGGCTTCGACGTGGACACGCGGTTTTTCACCGGCAACTACGCGCCGGCCTGCAAGATCGAGGCCACGAGCACCCGGGAGGTGACAGACGAGACGAGGTGGGCCGAGATCCTGCCGAATCGCCCCCTTGGCCCTGACGCTCACCACTTCTTCCGCTGCGAGAGCTTCGAGAGCTGGACGCACCTGAGGCTTCATATTTACCCTGACGGCGGCGTCGCCCGTCTGCGCGTGTTCGGCGTGCCTGAGTTGGACCGGATCCAGGACGGCAAGGAGATCGACCTTGCGGCCTCCCTCAATGGCGGGCGGATCCTGGCGATGTCGGATGCGCACTACGGCGATTTCCGCCGCCTGCTGGCGCCCGGGCGGGGCATCGACATGGGCGACGGCTGGGAAACGCGCCGCCGGCGGGAGCCGGGTCACGACTGGATGGTGCTCGCCCTGGGCGCGCGTGGAATCATAGAACGCATCGAGGTGGATACCGCGCATTTCAAGGGGAACTACCCGGACCGCTGTTCGCTTCAGGCGGCGGACATGCAGAGCTTTGGCGACGGATTAACCGATGCGCTGGTCACCGATTCGATGTTCTGGGAGACGCTTCTGCCGGAACAGAAGTTGTCGGCGGACGCCATCCACGAATTCCGGGAGGAGTTGGCCGATCCCAAGCCAGTGACCCACGTGCGGTTCAACATCCACCCTGACGGAGGGGTGAGCCGGCTAAGGCTGTTTGGGCGTCCGGCCTGAGGCGGTCTGAGGCGGACTCGGTCATGACAACGCGTGGCGGTCCTTCTCCTACGGCCGGTTTGGCCCGGCGCGCGCGCCGCGCCGTCAGATCCCGCGGGAGGCGATCAGCCGCGCCAGGTCGCGCACCGCGGCGGCGCGTGCGGCGGCGATGCCGGGCGATCCGCTGTCGGGTACGATCGGCGCGCTGACACGGAAGTCGCCCGAGCGGTCGCGGCCGCCCCCGTAGCTCGCGACGTAGTATTGGCCGGCCAGCCGGAAACGCCCGTCGGCCCCCGCGACCATCTCGCTCACGCGAACGTCGAGGCGCGCCTGCGGCAGGTCTTCGAACGGCCAGGGTTCGGCGGCCACGCGGGCGCCCGTCAGTGCCGACAGGTGCTGGCTGAGTTCGAGCGTGACCCCGCGGGACGGATCGTCGGCCCAGAGCGTGTCGCTTTCAGACCGAAGCGAGCCGTCCGCGAACTCCTGCCAGATCTCCTCCGTCTGGGCATAGGCCGGCAGCGACACCTCCCGAACCTCGAGCCGAGAGACGGAGATGCCGATGCGGCTGCCGGATGGAACGGGCGGGGCAGCATAGCGAACGGCAGGTCCGCCACAGGCGGCCAGCAGGCAAATCACGGCAAGGGCGAATGGAAGGGGGCGCATATCGATCTCTGAGGCACTGTCGCGGGTCCGCCGCAGCATAGCGGCGCATCTGCGCCCGGCAAGGCGATACCGCGCGTCGGGGACCTCCCGCCTGCGAAAGACCCATCGAAGATGGGTCGCCCGCAGTTGGGCCACGCCGCGCTGGCGCGCGGCTGCAGTCTGATGCACGGACGAAGCGCGTCCTGCGGGACGGATCTTCAGGCTTGCGACTATCACCATCCCACGGCGACCCGGAACCGAGCCTCGACTGTCGGGTCACACCAGGAGTTCCACCTGTGCGATGCCGCAGGCGAAGCCTGCCTGGCCCAACGGGAGAAGGCGCATCTGCGATGCGCCGCCGACGGGCGGGAGCGCCCCCTGCCCGATCGCTTATCGGCCGGTGATGAGGGCGTTCGGTTTCCTTTCGAGCGTTCGCGCAAGAGAGCGGACGGCCTCGGCCGCGCGCGACACTTCCCTCAGAGAGTCCCGCGCTTCCCGGTTGAGCGTCCCGCTGTCCGAGAAGACGACAAGGGCCTGTTCCGCCTGCCGCAACACCGCTTCGGTTTCACGAACCAGCTGTGGAAGGTCGTTGGAGACGTCTGCCACAGCGCCCGCGGCCTCGCGGGCCGAAACGAGCGTTGCGTTCACGTTTTCCACGGTGCCGCCCGCCCGCAACTCCGCCACCGCCGCGCGGACCTGTTCGAGCGCGCCATTGAGGCTGGCAGGCAAGGCGCGCGCCGCCTCCGTGTCAATCAGCGCGTCCGCACTTTCCAGCAACGCCGACAGTTGGGCGGAGAGCGCGTCGAGATCCATCTGCTGGGCCTGCGCCGCGACCGCGTCGATACGTTCGACGAGCGCGGGCACCCCTTCTACCGCCTCGTTGACTTTGGTGGCGGCATCGCCTGCGGCCGCCAAGGCTCGGTTGAGTTCGGCCGCCGGATCCCCCTCGTTGACGCTGGCCAGAAGCGTTGTCGCCTCCGCCACGGCGCCATCGAGTTCGGCCAACGAGTTGGAGAGGCGCGCCGGCAGGCCACGTGCCGCCTCCGTGCCAATAACGGCCTGGGCGTCTTCCAGCAGGCCGGTTGCCCGGCCCAGGGCCGTTTCAAGGTCCAGCGCTTCCGCCTTGGCGGCCACGGCCTCAACCCGTTCCACCAGCGCCGGCACGCCTTCCGCGGCCGAGGAGATTTCGCTTGCGGCCTCCCCGGCGGCGGCAACCGCCTCGCTCAGCCGGGCGGCTGCGTCGGCCTCGTTCAGATCGGCCAGAAGATCGGTCGCCTCCTGAACGGCGGAGTCGAGCCCACCGAGCGCCGTGTTCAAGCTATCCGGCAGGGCGCGGGCTGCGTCCGTCCCGATAATTGCCTGTGCGCTTTCCACAAGACCTGTCGCCTGGCCCAGCAGGGCCTCAAGATCCAGCGCCTCGGCCTTGGCCGCGACAGATTCCACCCGCTCGATGAGGGCCGGCACCCCCTCGGCGGCAGTCGCGATCGATTGAGCCGCCTCGCCTGCGTCTTCCACCGCTGCGACCAGTTTGGCCACGCCCTCACGCGCGCGCAGGTCCTCGAGAACGGCGACGATTTCGTCGCCGATTGCACCGAGCCGATCCGGCAATTGCAGGATTTGCTCCGATCCGATCACCTCACGTATGTCCGTCACGGCGCCCTTGATCTCCGCCGGAAGCGATTGGATTTCGTCGCTGGACACCAACGCCGCCGCGTTCTGCGCCAGATCGACGACGGAATTGAGCAGATCCTCGATCGGCAGTTCGCTGACGCGGCTCAGGAGCCCCTCGGCGGATGCGCCCACGCCCTCGATTTCGGCAGGGACACTGGGCAGGATCGGATAGGGATCGGCATCGCGGGCAAAGCTCGCCGGGTCCGCGTCGGGAATCTGGACGAACTCGATTTTCAACCCACCGGTTAGCAGCGAGGCGCGCGCAAGGCGGGCGCGCCAGCCGTCTTCAACCGCCTCCTGGAAGAAGTCGAGGATCGCCTCGGGACCGTTTGCGTCCGGGCCGAGCTGGAGCTGTTCCGGCTCCAGAGCAAGAACCACCACAAGGCGCACCCGGTCGTCCCCGAACTGCGCCTCGTCGACCTTGCCGGTCAGGCCCACCACCTCGCCGATCTCCAGGCCGCGCAGGGTCACCGGCGCGCCGACAACCAAGCCGGTGACGTTCTCCTCGAACACGACGGCGACCTCGATCTTGGGGCCGCCTTTGCCCTGATTCTCGAACAGGCTGGTGCGGGCATCGTCCTGCGAGGCGAAAACGGAGAACTCCTGATCATCCTCGACCGGCGCGCCGCCGGACACCACCGTTTCGAAGCTGATGCCGCCCGAGATCAGCGCGGACAGACTCTCGACGCTCACCTCGGCCCCGCCCGCGCCGAGGTTGAACGAAAAGCCTGAGGAATCCCAGAAGCGGGAGCGGGTCGACAGCAACTGGTCGTGCGGCGCCTCGATGAACGCCTCCGCGGTGATGGTCACCCCGTCCGGCGAAAGCTGCGGCCGGCCGATGCGACCGACTTCCAGGCCCTTGTAGAGGATCGGCGTGCCCTCCTTGAGGCCCTTGCCGGTCGTGGAGCCCAACACGATGCGTTTTCCCTTCATGTCGGGGCGCGCGATGGGGCGGTAGTTCTCGCCGGTGAATTTGCGGTGTAGTCCGCGCGGCTCGCCGTCCCAGCTTCCCTCGATGTAGACGCCGCTCAGGACCGTATTAAGCCCCGTGATCCCCCGCGCGGAAACCTCGGGCTGCACCACCCAGAAGACAGCCTCGGAATCGACGTAGGGTTCGACCTCCTTGTCCAGCCGCACGTGCGCAACCACGGAGTCCAGCCCGGGCGCGAAGGTGACTTCTTCCACCACGCCAACCGAGACCTCGCGGAAGCGCAGCTCCGTCTGATCCGCGACGATGCCGGCCGCGTTGGTGAAGGCTATCTCGATCACAGCGCCCCGGTTCTGGAGGTTGTGCCAGGCGATGGCGAGCGCGATCACAAGGGCGGTCGCTGGTATAACCCAGACGATCGAGATCCGATCCAAAAGGCTTCGGCGGGCCGGTTTCACAGGCGTCTGGGGAATTTGATCGGGATCGTCTGTCACGTCGGGGGCACCTTGTCGTCTGTCGGCGGCTCCAGGCTGTCCCAAATCAACCGGCTGTCGAAGGAGCGGGCCGAGAACATGGTGAAGATCACCGAGAGCGCGAAGTTTATTGCCGCCGGTCCGGGGTTGATGGACACGACGACGGAGAGCTGTACCAGCGCGGACAGCACCGCAACCACGAAGACGTCGATCATCGACCAACGACCGATGAACTCCACCACCTCGTAGAGCTGGGTCCGCTTCAAGTGGTCTGTCTTCCAGCGATGCTTGACCGACAACGCCAGGTAGGCGACGGCGGCAAACTTACCGACCGGGATGGCCACCGAGGCGATGAGGATCACCAAAGCCACCCCAAAAGAGCCATGCATCGCCAGCGCGACCGCCCCGCCAACGATGGTGTCGCCGGAGGTTTTGGCCAGCAGCGTCGTCTTGAGCATCGGGTAGAGGTTGGCCGGGATGTAGCAGATCAGCCCCACGGTCCACCACGCCCAGACCCGGCTTAGACTGCTGCTGTCGCGGGATACAAGCGGGGCGCCGCAGCGGGCGCACCGTTCGGTGCCACCCGGCCAGACGCGGGTGCACTGGGTGCAGGCGACCAGCCCTAAGTCGCGCGCGGTGAGCATGTGTGCGGATTGCGACTGCGCCTCAGCCATGGGCTGGCGCTTCGGAGGAGGAACCGGGTTGACCGGAGGGCTCTGGGCGCACCCCGTCCGGGTCCGCGTCCCGCGTATCTAGGATATGCCAGATGGACCATCGGCACATGCTTTGGTCCTGCAAGATGGTCACGACCACCAGTACGGCAAAGAGCCAAAAGGCGACACCGAGTTGCACGCGGGCGAGATCCGCGACCTTCACCAGAGCCACGCCCACACCGAGCACGAAGACCTCCGCCATCGACCACGGCCGCAGGCGCTCGGTAAAGCGAAACGCCGGGCGGGACGCCGGTAGCGGACGGCGGCCGAGAATGAGGGGCGTCAGAACGTAGATCAGCAGCATGGCCCGCGCGATCGGCACGAAAATGATAAGCGACATTACTGCGAAGGAGAGGAAGACCATGTGCGACTGGGAAAATGACATCGCCGCACCGAAGATCGACGTGGCATTGGACAGCCCGTTCGCCTCGATCCGCAGGAATGGCAGGAAAAGCGACGTGATGAGGAGGATCAGGATGGTGAGAGCCAGCGCCACGATGCGCAGGATTGCGCCCTCCATCGGGGCGATGAGCACGGAGTGGCAACGCGCGCAGACGGCGCGTTCCCCATTCTCGGGCACGGTCACGCGGTAGAGCGCATCGCAGGAGGGGCAAGCGATCAGCTCCTCAGGGTCGATGGCATGGGGGGCGTTCGTGATCACGGGCTCTCGCTTCAAGATATCGCCGCGCAGCCTATCACCCCGGCCCGAGGGCGCAATGGGCGGCGGCGCGTGGCAGCCTTTGGTGCAGCGGGAGGGCGGGCCCCCTCCCAGCCGTTCAAACCCTCATCCGAATTTCAGGAACATCTGGGAATAGGGCTTCTTGAGGCCTGCCACCGCGGCCTTCACGCTGTCGGCGTTGCCGTCTCGCGTGGCCGCCAGAAAGGCGTCGGCGGAGGCCCGGAGGGCTGTGGCAAGCTTTTCGTACTCCGCGCTTCCCTCGGCGTCGCGGGGAGGCGTTTCGAGCACCCGGCGAGCAAGATAGTCCAGCACCGCCGCCCGCTCCCGCAACATGCCCATGTCGGTCGTCGACAGGTCGAGGCCGAGGACGTGCTCCATCTCCGCATGGTAAGCGTTCATCCGGTCGGAAAAGCTCGCGATATCGTTGCGGAGGTGCAGGGAGCCGAAGAGGTCACGGATGCCCTCCAGTGTCTCGTGCGCGGCGGCAAGTTCGCCCGCGCCAACCTCTGCCGAGGCCTGTTCGAGCAAACCGCCGACCTGCTCCATGGTCTCGGGCCAGGCGGGATCGTCTGCGAACTGCGGCGGCGGCGTATCACCATAGGTGTCTCGCATGGCCCAGTATGTCTCCTCCAACGCGGAAAGCGCCTGCACGGCGTCCTCCTGCCGGCCCGCGTTGGTGGTGAAAAGCGCGGTGCGGTAGTTGGCGTACATTTCGCGGTAGTCGCTCCGGAAATCCTCCACCGGACCCGCAAAAGCGGCGCTTGCGGCGAAGACGGTTGCGAGGACGGACCCGCGGACAAGCGAGAGGGGCGAAACGGTCATCGGCTATTCCTCCGAAGCGGCATGGGTGCCGCCGTTCTACGCCGCCGGCCGCGGCGACGACAAGGCATGCAGCGTGGCGAATGTTTCTTGCAGGCGGTGAGATCACCCTGTCGGGGGTCACAAAACCGTTGCCAAGTCCTGCGATCCTCGCGCGCGGTGCCACGACGGCACCTTGGAGATACGACAATGGCTCATCGATAGGCAGATGCAAAAATTTCAGGCCCGCCTCACATGACCTATTGTTTTTGTCGGCATTAGACTTGCCTGACTAAATTAATCTGGTATCTCTTTGGGAACGACGCGACTTAAAGAACAGGGACTGCAAATGACTTTCCGACCAGCCGTCTTGGCCGCCCTTCTCTCCGGTACGGCGCTCGCTTCGCAGGCGGCAACGCCTGCAGAGGTGGTCGAGACCTACGCCGATATCGCCCAGGCCGGCTATGAGGACAGCCTTCAGACGGCCAAGGCCCTGAAGACGGCGGTGGACGCGCTGGTGGCCGAGCCGACAGAAGAGAACCTTCAGGCCGCCAAGGAGGCCTGGAAAGCGGCCCGAATCCCCTACCAACAAACCGAAGCGTTCAGATTCGGCAACCCGGTGGTGGACGACTGGGAGGGCAAGGTGAATGCCTGGCCGCTCGACGAAGGGCTGATCGACTATGTCGCCGGCGACGCCGGGATCAACGACGAGAATCCGTTCTCGGGCGCAAATATCATTGCCTCTCCGCATCTGGAGGTCTCCGGCACGACGCTCGAGGCCACAGAGATCACGCCCGCGTTGCTGGAGGAGATGCACGAGCTCGATGGGATCGAGGCCAACGTGACCACCGGCTATCACGCCATCGAATTCCTGCTCTGGGGGCAAGACCTGAACGGCACCGGCCCCGGAGCTGGCGCCCGCCGCGCGACCGACTTCGACCCGGAAAACTGCACCGGCGGCAATTGCGACCGGCGGGCGCAGTACCTTCTGGCGGCAACCGATCTGCTCATCTCCGACCTGGAGGATGCAGTGGCGCTCTGGTCGGACGGCGGACAGGGTCGCGCTGACGTGACCGCGGATCCGGAGCAAGGCTTGGTCATGGCCTTCACCGGGATGGGGTCGCTTTCCTATGGTGAACAGGCGGGCGAACGCATGAAGCTGGGCCTGCTGCTTCACGATCCGGAGGAAGAGCATGACTGCTTCTCCGACAACACTCACATCAGCCATTATTACGACGGGCTGGGAATCCGGAACGTCTACACCGGCCGCTATGAGCGTATCGACGGGACCGCAGTCGAGGGCCCATCGCTCTACGACGTGGTGAAGGAGCGGGACCCGGCGCTCGCGGACGCGCTCCTGGCGGATCTGGACGCCACGATGGACAGAATGCAGGCCATCGTCGACCAGGCCGAGGCGGGCACCGCCTATGACCAGTTGATCGCGGCCGGCAATCCCGAAGGAAACGCGATCGTGCAGGCAGCGATCGACGGCCTGGTCGCCCAGACCCGCAACATCGAACGCGCCGTCGCCTCCCTCGGACTGGAACAAATTTCCGTTGAAGGCTCCGACAGCCTCGACTCGCCCGACGCCGTTTTCCAATAATAAGGCAAATGCCCGGACACCCCGAAGATGAAGAGGAAGGACCGCCAAGATGATCGTCTGTCACTGCCAGCAGATCAGGGACACGGACATCCACGCCGCCATCGACTGGATGCGGGCCGCTGATGCGGAAACGATCATTACGCCCGGTAAAGTATACCGTGCGTTGGGAAAAAGGGCGAAATGCGGGTCGTGCATGCCTCTTTTCTTGTCCACGATGCACCGCAATGACAATCTGGAGGTGCCACCAACCCTCCGCAACCTGCGGTCGGCATCAATAAAGGACATGAGTGATGAAGGGCGACGCTAAGGTCATCGAATATCTGAACAATGCGCTGCGGAGCGAATTGACGGCGGTGAGCCAGTATTGGCTGCACTACAGGCTGCAGGATGACTGGGGTCTGGGTCACATGGCGAAGAAAAGCCGCGAGGAAAGCGTCGAGGAGATGCACCACGCGGACAAGTTGATCGACCGGATCATCTTCCTTGGCGGACACCCCAACTTGCAGACGCTCGATCCGCTGCGGATCGGCGAGTCGCCCAAGGAGACGCTGGAATGCGATCTGGCTGCGGAGAAAGAAGCGCAGGCGTTCTATACCGAGGCCCGCAAATACTGCCAGTCGGTCGACGACTACGTGTCGATGGCGCTCTTCGAAGAATTGCTGACCGATGAGGAAGGCCACATTGACTTTCTCGAGACCCAGCTCGAGCTGTATGAGCGACTTGGCGCCGAAGGGTATGCGCTCCTCAATGCCTCCAAGATGGACGAGGTGGACTGAGCCACTCGCACGGGCGGCCCACCGTTCCCGGCGGTGGCACGAAAGCCTGACGACGGGACCGGGGGGCCAGCCCCCCGGAACCCCCCGGGATATTTTCAGACACAAGAAGACCATGCGCGGCACCGGCGGACAGCGAGTGCTGGCCGAGGGCCTGGTCGCCCTGCTGATTGCCGCGGGGACTGCGGTGCCTGCGCTTGATGCGGAGGGCGCGGGTTGGGGAGAGCCGCATCTGGTGACCGTCCCGCGGACTGGCGAGGAGGCCACGCGCATCGAGGCGGCCGTTGCGGCACCGTCGGATTTTACCGAAGCCGAGGATTACGAGGCGAGGCCCGGTGGGGCCACAAGCAGTGTCGGCGGCGCCCTGCACGGCGCGTTTTCTCAGCCCTCGGCCAATTTGCGAACTGGGCGGGGGCTGGACTTCGAGTTGGGCAGAGCGCTCTTCGAGAAGCTTTGGGTGGCGGCCCCGTCGGCAACGCGGGCGAGCGATGGGCTCGGGCCGCTCTATAACGCGCGCAGTTGCGCGTCCTGCCACGTTGGCAATGGGCGGGGTCATCCGCCGGATGGGTCCGGGGACCTTGGCGTTTCCATGGTTCTGAAGCTTTCGGTGCCGGATTCCGCCAAGGGTCAACGGGGCAGCGCCGCGGCGCATTGGAACGCCGTCCCGGAGCCGGCTTATGGATGGCAGGTGCAGGACAAATCCGTTGCTGGAATGGCGGCGGAGGGGCGGCCCCGAGTGGACTATACCCCGGTTGCGGTCGCGTTGGCCGATGGCACCGTCGTGGAACTGCGGCGGCCGGAGTATTTGGTCGAGCGGCTTGCCTATGGGCCGATGCATCCGAGGCTCCGGACGAGTGCCAGGATTGCGCCGCCGATGATTGGGCTCGGGCTGCTCGAGGCCATTCCGGAGGCGGATATTCTCGCCGGGGCCGATCCGTCGGATGCCGATGGCAACGGGATCTCGGGTCGAGCCAATCGTGTGTGGTCGAGGGAACATGGCCAGTGGATGCTGGGGCGTTTCGGCTGGAAGGCCGGGCAGCCGACCGTGGAGCAGCAGGCCTCGGAGGCGTTCGCGCACGACATGGGGCTTTCGACGCCGCTCCATCCTGCGGCCTGGGGCGAGTGTACGTCCGCACAAGGAACGTGCCGGTCTGCGCCACATGGGGAGAGCGGGAACGACGAGGGACTGGAGATCCCTCGGGCGGCAATGGATCTGGTCACGTTTTACGCCCGCAACCTGTCCGTGCCCGCCCGGCGGGAGGTGGGCGCGCCGGAGGTTCTGCTGGGCAAGAGGGTGTTCCACGAGGCCGGCTGCGCATCCTGCCACCAGCCGGCGTTCGTCACCCATCGCCTGAAGGACCAGCCTGAGCAGAGTTTCCAGCTTATTTACCCCTACTCCGACCTGCTGCTGCATGACATGGGTCCGGGTCTGGCCGATGGGTTTGAGGAAGCGGCGGCCACGGGGAAAGAATGGCGCACCGCGCCGCTCTGGGGCATCGGCATGACGGCGGCGGTGGCGGGCGATGCAGGCTACGGGTTTCTGCACGATGGACGGGCGCGCACGCTGCTGGAGGCGATCCTTTGGCACGGCGGCGAGGCGTTCCCCGCCCGCGAGGCCGTGCGCACCCTTCCGGCCGAGGAGCGCGCGGCGCTGCTGGCCTTTCTGAACTCGCTTTGACGGAGACTTCCATGCACCGAAGACATTTCCTTGCTGCCGGCACCGCCGCTGCGCTCGCCACACCCGGATGGGCGCTGGCCGGGGCGCCCGCGTTCGTCACGGCGGCCTCGAAGGGCGACACCTCGACCTGGATCGTTGGTCTGAGCGCAGAGGGCGCGGTCTGCTTCTCGTTCCCGATCCCCGGGCGAGGCCATGCGGCGGCGCTGCATCCATCCCGAGCGGAGGCCGTCGCCATGGCGCGGCGGCCCGGCACCTTTGCCGTGGTGATGGACTGCAGCGATGGCTCGGAGGTGGCCCGGCTGACTTCGCCGGAGGGGCGCCATTTCTATGGCCATGGGGCCTATAGCGCCGATGGGCGGTACCTTTTGACCACGGAGAACGCCTATGACGTCCCGGAAGGGCGGATCGGCGTGTGGGACGCGGCAGAGGGGTATGTTCGCGTGGATGACCTGCCATCGGGCGGAATTGGACCGCACGAGATGATCCGGCTGGCACGCGGAGGCTTCGCGGTGGCGAACGGGGGCATACAGACCCATCCGGACTACGACCGGAAAAAGCTGAACATCCCGACGATGCGGCCGAACCTGACCTACCTTGGCGACGGCGGCGGAATTGAGGAGACTGTGGAGCCCCCGGCCGCGTATCGCCAGAACTCCATTCGTCATATCGCGGCGGCGGGCGACATGGTGGCGATCGCCTTGCAGTGGCAGGGCAACCCGATGACGCCGGTGCCACTTCTGGCGACCCACCGGCGCGGGTCTCCGTTGGCGTATCACGACCACTCGCAGACGGCGCGGCTGAAGCAGTACGCGGGCTCCATTGCGATTGCGCCGTCCAGCCGGGAGATCGCCCTGACCGGCCCGAAAGGGGATTACGCGCTGTTCTTCGACGCCTCCGGCGCAGAGCTGGACGGACGGGAACTGCCGGTTGCCGCCGGGGCCGCGCCGGCGGCCGGGGGATTGGCCTTTACCATCGAGGGGGGGCTTGCCTTCGGTGGCAGCGGGGGCGTGCGGACCGTTGCAGTGCCGGGCGGATGGTCCTGGGACAACCACTTGGTGGCCCTCGGCTGAGGGATACTTGGGCACGAAAGGAAACTGTCGCCCTTTCGCCCCGCCGTTCTATCTATGCGGAAGCTCGAAAGGCGCTCGTTGTATCGGGCGCCGCACTGGAGGTTCGCGCTCTGACACTGACCAACACGTCGTTCGATCCGCGCTTTGGCCGTCCTAGGACGCTGATTTTTGGGGTTGGGGCCGCGAAATGCGGCACGTCGTGGCTGAATGCCCTCCTCCGGTCGCATCCGGAGATCCACGTCGCACACCAACGGGAGTTGCATTACTGGGACGTGGTGCGACCGCCGTTCAACGACAAGCCAAAGAACCACGCCCGCGCGCACTTGGACACGCTGGAGCGTCTGCCCCTATGGCGACGCCTCGCCCGGGCGCCGGCGTTGCGGTACTATCGCGCGGCCGCCCGGATGCGTGAGACACCGGACATGCGCCATAGCAACTACGCCGATGTCCTTTTTTCCCGCTACAGCGACGCGCCGATCGTGGGAGAGGTTACGCCGGCCTACGCGCTTCTCGGTGCTGGCACTTATGCCGAGATGGCGTCGCTCAACGAGGATTGCCGCTTCATCTTTCTCATGCGCGACCCGGTTGACCGCCTGCACTCCGGAATTCGTCACGATTTGCGAAAGTCTGATGACGGGGCCCCCATCACCGAGGAGAGGGTGCTGGCCGAGTTGAAAGCGAGGCTCGCTGTAAGGGACGAGGCAGCAATGGCCCGCGCGTACTACGTGAGGACACTCGAAAATCTCGAGGCGGCCGTAAGCCAAGAAAAGATCCACTACGAGTTCTTCGAACACCTCTTTCGGACCGAGAGCATCGAACGGCTGTTCGGCTTTCTCGGCGTCGATCCGGTCGAGACGGACGCGAGCCGCAAGCGGAACCAGGGTATATCGACGGGCGCGCCTATCAGCGAAGCGTTCCGGGAACTCGCGGTGGAGGAACTGGATCACGTATACCGCTTCGTGCGGGATCGGTTCGGAGACCGCGTGCCAGAGCGGTGGCGAATCTCCTACGAGGGGTCGTAAAGCAGGCGCCGGCTAGTCCCCGACAGCCTCCTTCACGATTCCGTCGAGGAGCGCCTGTACCTCCTGCATCGGACCTTCGGGATAGGTGCGGTGGCCGACCTGCACCTTGCCGTCCCTCTCCAGCACGAAGATGTTGTAGGGGCAGTGGATGACGTTCATCGGGTCCGCCTCCATCACGCTGCGCGACACAACCGCCGAGCAGAACAGGAAGATGTCGGCCGCGTCGAAGATCTTCACGTCGCTGCCCACGTCCTCGCCGGTACGGTTCAGCATCTCGCCCGTGTGGCTGACATAATCCACCACGAGTCCCTGTCCGACGATGGCGCTCTCCACGGCAAAGGTCGCGTCGTCGAAGCTGCCGTCGAAATCGTGAAGCACGGCCTCCTGCGCGGCGGCTGGCAGAGCGAGCGCGAAACAGCCCGCGGCGAGGGTGGAAATCAAGCGATACATGGTGTTCTCCCAGTTGGTCATGGTCTGCGTCGTCTCGAATAGATGCCCGCTCAGCCGAAGATGTCCGCCGTGATCCCGGCGTACCAGCCGAGGGACTCCTCGAACGTGGCCTGCCGGAGCGCGGCCTCTTCGTCGGTCTGGCTGATGAACCCGTCGACCTTGGCGATCTTCTCTTCCGTGGCCTCGTAGGTCGCGCCAACCTTCACTCCGTTCTCCGGCGAAATCAGCGACCAGCAAGTGTTCGAAAACTTGGCCGGGAAAACCTTGGAGCCCGTCAGCGCCCCCCGGATCGCCATGGCGGCGACCTTGGCCTGGCTGTTGGCAGCGAAGGCAGACTTCGGCATATCCCCTTGGTGGGCGGCATCGCCCAGCACGTGCACGGCCGCGTCAAGCCGGCTCTGCATCGTGGCCGGCACGATGGGGCAATAGCCCGTCTCGTCCGTCAGGCCTGCAAGCTCCGCGATCCGCCCCGCCTTCTGCGCCGGGATGACGTTGCAGACGTCCACGCGGGTCACCTCGCCGTCGATATCCACGGTCATCTCGCCCGGGTCCACCATCACGTTGCCGCCGCCGAAATCCGGCCCCAAGCGGTCGATCATGCCGGTGTAATGCGCCTGCCAGCCTTCCTCGAAGAGCGCCTGCTTGGAGTACTTCTCCTTGGGGTCCGCGATGAGGATCTTCGCCCGCGGGTTGGTCTGCTTCAGGACATGCGCGACCATGCTCACCCTCTCGTATGGGCCGGGCGGACAGCGGAAGGGGTTGGGCGGGGCGATCATGCAGAACAGGCCGCCCTCCGGCATGGCCGCGACCTGCGCCTTCGCCAACTCCGTCTGCGACCCCGCCTTGTAGGCATGGGGCATTGCGTGCTGGGCCGACACGTCCCAACCGGGCACAGACCCCTCGACGAAGTCGATTCCGGGGGAGATCACGAGACGGTCGTAGGGAAGTACGGCACCGCACGAGAGCGTTACCGTTCTCGCATCGCGATCCACGCCGACCGCCGTCTCGTGCACCACGTTGATGCCGTACACGGATGCAAGTGCCCCGTAGGAATGCCGGAGCGAGGCCAGGTCGCGGAAACCGCCAATGTAAAGGTTCGAGAAGAAGCAGGTGTAGTAGTCCCGCGTGGGCTCCACGAGGGTCACATCAATCCCGCCGTCGCTGTCCTTGGCGATGTAGCGCGCCGCGGTGGCGCCGCCTGGGCCACCCCCGATCACCACGACCTTCGGCCGGCCATTGGCCTGTCCCCAAACCACCGGCGCGGCCAGAGTGGCCGTCAGAGCTACGGAGGTTCCCAGAAAATGCCGGCGATCCAGTACCATAACGTGTCCTCCCCTGTCTGGTTCCCTCCCGTTTCGCCCTGCTCCTATCCGCCGAGGTCGGCGAAATAGGCGGCGAGAGCGGCGATCTCTTCGTTGTTCAACCGACCGGCCATCATCTGCATGACCGGATGATCGCGCACTTTGTCCTTGTAGGCATGCATGGCCACGACGAAGTCCTCCTGCGGCCAGCCGGTGACCGAAGGGATGCCTTCCATCGCCCCGCCCGCGCGGTGGCAGGTCAGGCACTCGCTGGCGAGGTAGGCGCCGTATTCGGCATCTCCTACAATGGCGAGGATCTCCGGTGCCACACTGTGATCTGTGCCCACAGCCGTCGGCGGGGCCTCCGGGATATCGCGCGGGTTGTCCGAGTTCTTCCGAAGCCAGGCCAGCACGTCGGCCCGCGCAGCCGGGTCGGAGAGCCCCGGAAACCCCATTCGCGTTCCCGGAACGACGGCGTTCGGCTGCGCGATGAACTTATCGAGAGTGTCAAGCGACCAGACCAGACCCTCGTTCCGGGCGCGTTGCATCGCCTCTGAATAGCGAAAGTCATCGACGTCCGCCGCCTTGCGACCGAACACGAAATTCAGGTTCGGCCCGATCTTGTTCCGGGCCGCCTCGCCGATTTCGTGGCAAGGGCGGCATTGCGCCCAGAGCGCGGCGCCCCGGTCCACGTCGCCGAAGGTGCTGGCGCCGGCCGGGAGGGCCGGCGCGAGCAGAAGGGCGGCCGCTGCCGCGACGGAGCGCGGCGCCGGCGTCACGGGTGCGCTTCGAGGAAGGCAACGACAGCGTCCACGTCGTCGGGCTTCTTCAAACCGGCAAAGGCCATCTTGTTGCCTTTCAGATAGCCCTTGGGATCGGCGAGATACTCGTGGAGCGTCTCCGACGTCCAGGTCAGTCCCTCTTCCCCCGCGCCGATCATGGCCTTGGAGTACTTGAAGCCGTCCAGCGTGCCGGCAGTGCGGCCGACAACCCCGTTGAGCACCGGCCCGACGCGGTTCTTGGCCCCCTCGCCCACCTGGTGGCAGGCTTGGCACTTCTTGAACACCTTCTCACCCGCGGCGACGAGTTCCGGGTCAGCGGCAACAGCGACAGCCGCCGCTTCCTCGGCCGCTGCCTCGGGCTCGCTGTCGTCGGCACTCTCGGGCGCGGCGTCCGGCGTGCTGGCGTCGGCAGTCTCGGGCGCGGCTTCCGATTCGGCGGCCGGCGCGGAGGCGCTCTCTTCCGCCGATTCAGCCGTGGCCTCCTCCGGCGTGGCTTCGGCCATCTGGCTGGCGTCGTCCTCCGGCGCGGGCTCGGCCGCCGCCTCGTCCCCGCCATGATCCGGCGTTACGTCGAGCACCGCGGCGCGCATGGTGATTTCCACCGACTCCTTGCAGCTCTCCATGCAAGGCTCTTGGCTGAACTGGTCGTACTCCGTCTCCGCACGATCATCTACGATGAAGCCGTCGGCATTCGGCATCTCCACGTCCAGGAACGTGTCCTTCGAGAGCACGAAATCCTCGTCCACGAGGTCGTTGGAATAGAGGATATAGGCGACGATCGCATAGACGTCGTCGTCGCTCAGCGTCTGTGCCATGCCGAAGGGCATCGAGCGGCGGACGTAATCGTAGGTGGTCGACAGGTAGGGCCAGTAGGAGCCGACTGTCTTCACCGGGTCCTTCCGGTCGAGCGTGCCCTTGCCCCCGGCGAGCTTGGGCCAGTTGTCGACGCCTTCAGCAAAGTCGCCGTGGCAGACCGCGCAGTTCTCGGCGAACACCTCGTCGCCGGTCCAGACGTCGCCCTCGCCCTCCGGCAGGCCGGTGCCGTCCGGCATGATGTCAAGGTTCCAGGCAGCGATCTCTTCCGGCAGCGCAACGCGGCCCAGACCGAACTTGGCGTGGGCAGGCGCCGTGTCCTCACCGGCCACGGCCATGGTGTCGCCCTGCCCGTTTAGCGTGTCGGTCGCACCATCGACGACAGGGACGGGCGTTGCCTCGGCGGCCGCGACCTCCTCGACCGCGTCCGGCTCGGGCGCGGTGTCGGCGGAGGCAGTCTCCGTCGTCTCTTCCGACGCGGGCATGTCGGCGGCGGGCACGGCCTCGGCCGTGTCAGCCTCCTGCGCCGCCACCGGTTCAGGTGCGCTAGCGGCCTCGGCCGTTTCGGTCGCCTCTTCGGCGGCGGGCGCTGCTGCCGTTTCCTCGGCAGCCGGGTCCTCGTGCTGAGCGACCGGCTCCATGGTCGCGGCGGCGGCGTGCGCCTCCGCCTCGTGGGCGGCCTCTGCGGCCTTGTGCGCCGCGCGCTCCGACAGCCCCACCGACAGAGCAATGACGGAGACGCCGACGACGCCTACAAAGGCAAGCTGGTTAGGAAATTTCGACATTTTCCGCCTCCCCGTTGCCGTTCACCCACCAGGTCTGGATACCGTTGTTATGATAGACCGAGTTCTCGCCGCGCACCTCTCGAAGCTGATCCTTGGTCGGCTGGATGTAGCCCGTCTCGTCGCGTGCGCGGCTTTGCAGGAACATCTCCTCGCCGTTCCACTCGGTGTCGAGGTAGAAGCGGGTCAACGCCTTGTCCTGCCCCGGCGCGGCGAGGCGTGCCTTCTGCCAGGTCTTGCCGCCATCCATCGTGACGTCGACGCCCGTGATGGCGCCACGGCCCGACCAGGCCATGCCGGTGATGACAAGTGGCCCGTGACCGTGGGTGATCGGCGCCTGCGGACTGGGCGAGGTGATGACGGATTTGGCGTCCATCACCCAGGTCCATTTCCTGCTGGTGCCGTCGGCAAGTGTGTCGGTGTATTTGGAGGTCTCCTCGCGGCTCTCGACGGGGCCGTTGGTGACCTCGATGCGGCGCAGCCACTTCACCCACATGTTGCCTTCCCAGCCGGGAACCACGAGGCGCGCGGGGTAGCCGTGCTCCATGCGCAGCGCCTCGCCGTTGGCCCTTGTGGCGACCATGCAGTCCTCCAGGGCCTTCTCCAGCGGGATCGAGCGGCCGTTGGAGGAGGCATCCGCCCCCTCGACGTAGACCCACTTGCCCTCCGTCTGCACGCCGGCTTCGGCAAGCAGAGTGCGCAGCGGCACGCCGGAGTATTCCATGTTGTGGATCATGCCGTGGGTGAACTGCGCCCCGTTGAGTTGCGCCCCAGCCCATTCCATGCCGGTGTTGGCGGCGCATTCGAGGAAGTACGTCCGGTTCTCTCGCGGGAAGCGTTCGAGGTCCTCGTAGGTGAACACCAGCGGTGTATCGACCAGCCCGTTGATCATCAGCCGGTAATCTTCCTTCCGCAGGCTGATCGCACCAGAGTGGTGCCGCTCGAAGGCGCAGCCCTGCGGCGTGATCGTGCCGTCGAGCGCATGGATCGGCGTGAAGTTGATCGAGGAGATCGGATCGGCGGTGAGCCATGGCACGGTGCGGCGAACGACGTCGCTCTCGTACTCGATCGGCAGACCGTAAGGCGTGGCGTCCACGCCCGCGCCGGTCGTCGACGCCCAGTCCTGCACTTCGGTAATCAGCGGATCCGGCTCCGCGGCCCTCGCGGCCGTACCTGCGACGGCCCCTGCGCCGACGGCGGCGGCTCCTCGCAGGAACTGCCGCCGCGACGGGGCCAGTCCGGTTTCGGAACCCTTGTCCTTGGTGGTCATCGGAGATGTCCTCCCTTGCGTTGCGGTTCGCCGCCGGGCGGGCCGGCGGGCGTGTTCGGGAACCGGCGTCAGACGCCGGAAACGGTGACGGAGGTGTTCGGGGCCGTGGTGACGGTGCCGAGCTTCTTGATGTGGCTTTCCACCACGTCCCAGATCGGCGGCCCCTCGGTGCCCTCGTTGACGCTGGCCCAGCCGGCAACGACGTAGGTCTTGGCCGGGTCGATCGCCTCGCCCGTCCGCAGGAGGGTCATGTTGGAGATCCGACTGCCCTGCGGCTTGGAAATGTCGATGGCGTAGCCCATGCCGCCGACACGGACCATGTCGCCGCCCTGCTGGTAATACGGGTCCTCGTTGAACAGGTTGTCGGCCACGTCTTCCATGACGACCTTGATGAAGTCTCCGGTCATCTCGGTGCGGTAGGCGTTGGGATAGGTCATGGACGTGGCGTTCCAGAGATCCTCCCGCGTGATGTCCTGCCCCGGCAGCAACGACGGCCCCCAGCGAACGCCGGGCGACATGGCAATGTCGGCCTCCCGCTCGGACAGCAGCGCGTCGCAGATCAGGTCGTCCCACGTGCCGTTGAAGTTGCCGCGTCGGTAGAGCAGCGCATCGTCAGCGGTCTGGCCGATCACCTCGGTGAGCTGGTCGAGGAAGGGCGCGCGCTGTTCGTCGATCAGCGCGGTCATCTCCGGGTCCGGCTCGATCACGTCGGAGAAGATCGGGATGAGCTTGTGGCGGAAGCCCATCATCCGGCCGTCCTGCACGTCGAGATCCACGCGGGAGACGAACTTGCCGTTGGAGCCCGAGGCGATGACGATCGTCTCGCCCACCAGTACGGGCTCCGGCAGGGCATCATGCGTGTGACCCGACAGGATCACGTCGATGCCGGAGACTCGGGAGGCCATCTTGTGGTCCACGTCGAAACCGTTGTGGGAGAGCACGACGACAAGCCCCGCGCCCTCCGCGCGCGCCTCGTCCACCATCTCCTGCATCCGTTCGTCGCGGATGCCGAACGAGAACTCCGGGAACATCCAGCCGGGATTGGCGATGGGCATGTACGGGAAAGCCTGGCCGATAACGGCGATCTTCGTGCCGCCACGCTCGAACATCTCGTAGCTGCCGAAATACTCGGACGGCTCGTCCCACTCCTTGTCGAAAATGTTCTGGCCGAGCGCGGCGAAGGGCAGACCCTCCACCAGTTCCAGCACCCGTTCGGACCCCAGTGTGAACTCCCAGTGGAAGGTCATGGCATCGGGGGCGAGCTTGTTCATCACATTGACCATGTCCTGCCCCGCCGTCTGGTAACAGGTGTAGGACCCGTGCCAGGTGTCCCCGCCGTCCAGCAGCAGCGCGTCGGGCCGGGCGGCACGGATGGCGTTCACCACGGTCGAGACCCGGTCCAGCCCGCCGACGCGGCCGTATTCCTTCCCGAGGGCGGCAAAGTCGTCGTATGTCAGCGCGTAGGCGAGCGGCGAGCCGTCCTTGATGCCGTAGAGCTCGCGAAAGGCGGCGCCGGTGATGTGCGGGACACGGCCACGGGCCTCCCCCACGCCGAGGTTTATCTCCGGCTCGCGGAAATAGATCGGCTTGAGCTGCGCGTGGATGTCCGTGACATGGATCAGCGTCACGTTGCCGAAGGTGTCGAACTCAAGGAGCTGGTCCTGCGTCAGGGTCTGCTGAGCGGCCAGCCGTGCCCAGTTGCCGAAGCCGGAGGCGCCGACGATAGCGGATGCGGCCATGGAGACCTGCAGAAAATCACGGCGCGAGATCATGCGATTCTATCCTCGTGTCGGCGCGAGGCGTCTGACCGGAGGGCAAACATGCGCCAAATTGAATGTTTCATATCGGAAAAACCCCGCACAAGCCGACGCCTGTGCGGGGCTGAACAGTTAGTTGCGGACCGACGGGCCTTCGACCGAAAGGCCGTTGCCACGTGACGCAACGTAGAGCTCGAGAGCCACGAACTCCGGGCTGCCGATCGCGAAGGGCTCCGCACGGGTGTCGCGGATACAACCCTTGAAGCGGTTATGAAGCCCCACGAGCTTGGCGTCCTTCAAGCGGTAGGCGGGAAAGCCGTTGCTCTGGCCCTGGCTCAGATGGTCGGCGCGGATCATGTCGCCGTAATGGTCCTCGTGGCAGTTCGCGCAGGCGAGCTCCAGTTGGCCATAGCGGGTGTAGTAGATCTCCTTGCCCTTCTCCCAGGTCTCGGCTGCCGGGCCGTCGATGGCCACGTTCATCGGCATCCCGCGGGAGAGATAGGACATAAGGGCCGACATGTTGATCATGTCGGAGCCGTTATAGTCCCAGGCTTCGGCACCCATGCGTTCCGTGCGGCAGGCATTCATGGCCGTCTCGATGGTCCAGACCTCGCCCGCGTTCTCGTTCCACTTCGGATAGACCGCGCGCGCACCGGCGAGTTGAGCCTCGTCGATCGTACCGTGACAATCGGAGCAGGCCTTGCCAGCGGTGCCATCGACCTCGTCCCACGTCTCCATGGCGGCCTCGACTCCGAGCATACCCGGATTGTCGAAATCGTCGCGTTGCATGTCGCGGGTGTCGTCCTCGCGAAACAACCAGCCCGACATGACTTCGTCGATGTATTCCATGTGCTCAGGCGCGTCGGTCTTGGTGACGATCTCGACATCCTCGTTGATCACCAGTTCGTCATCGACCGGCTCGGCGTTCGCGGCTCCGACGGCGGAGATGGCAAGCGCACCGGCGAACGCCGTCATTGCCTTGAATCTCATATCTATTGTCCTCCCTCTGGATAATCCCGCCCCGGTCGTTCGACGCCGGGACAGGCACTCCTGCAGCCTCCCTGCGAGGATCAGCCGATCGAAATCGGCTTGCTGTCCTCGTAGACGGAGCCGTCGTCGTCGTACCAGGTGAACTTGAATTCGCCCGCTTCCGGCACCGTCGCCTCGAACTCGAAATAGGGGTTCGTGGAGATCGCCGGTTCCATCGTCACGTCGATGACGTTGGTTCCGTTGAAGTCGCAGGTGAAGCGGTTGATGATCGAGCGCGGGATGAGGTTTCCGTCGCTGTCCTTGCGCTGCCCCGACTCCATCGGGTGCGAGATCAAGGTCTTGATCGTGATCACGTCGCCGGCAGCCGCCGATTTCGGGACCTTGACGCGGGGTTTGACGCCTTTAGCCATTCTGGGTGTCTCCTATAAGCTCAGCCGCCGCAGCCGCCGATGGTGACCTTCACGGTCGAGGACGCCTTGGCGAAGCTGCCGTCGGCCATCTTGGCAATGGCGAGCACGTCCTGCGTGCCGGCAAGGCGGATGCGGGTGGAGGCGGACTGGCTGCCGGCCAGCTCGCCGAACTTGAACTCGGCCACGCCCGGGGTCGGGTTGCCGGTCGCGATCACAAGGATCGCAGCGGCGCCGGGGGCGTCGACGGAGATCGGCACCGTGTTGCCGTTCTCGGCGATTTCGGGGGCGGTCAGGGTGATCCCGCCCTCACCCATTTCGGCACCGCCGGTAAAGGCGGCAATTGCATCATCGGCAGAAGCGTTCACACGGAACGGCATAAAGCCGATCGCGGCGGCGCCGAGGCCCATGGCCAGCGTCTCGCGTCGTGAGAATTTCATCTCTGTCTCCTTGGTTGGCGGGACGAAATACGGCCCACAGGTCCTTACTCTTCCTTCAGCGTCACGAGGAACGCGACGACATCTTCGATCTGCTGGGCGGTCAGCAGCGGCTCCACGTCTTCGGGCGCCAGCGGCTTGGTGGTGAAGCCGATTCCCGGCCGAATGAAGTCGCTCACCTTGTAGAAGGAGGGCATCATCGAGCCGTCGTAGGTCATCTTGGCGTTGGCCACGATGCCGCGGATCTCGGCCTCGCTCCAACGATCCGCGACACCATCGAGAGCGGGACCGATGTTTCCCTGCCAGGGCACGTCAGCAAGCGCACCGATCTCGTGACACGAGACGCAGTTGCCGATGGACTTCGTCCCCATCACGATGGCCCCCTCCTCGGGGTTGCCGGGAACCCCGGTCAGCGACGTGGATACGGCACCGTCTTCATAGGTGACGTCCCCCGGAGCGATGGTCTCCGCCGTGACGGGCAGAGCCAGAATCGTGGCGGCACAGGCCGCTGTGAATGCGCGTTTCATATGTCCTCCCGTAGCGACGCCCTCCCGGCGCCAGCGATGTTCCTTTCGGATCGCTCCGCACACCGTAGCGTACGGAGTTGCATTCTTGCAATATCAAATTCGCTTGTTTGAATTTTAGGATATTTGAACGTTCGGTCTCACAGAGCGGCTTTGCGCAAGCATGTTTCCAACCGTTCGAGAAGATTGACAAAAAGCTACTGCTCGCCCCCTCTCTCCTTGATCATACGGGCGTGGTACCGTTGGAAATCCTCCGACGGATTCACCTCGTAGAGCTTGCCGTTCACCCAGGTCAGAAGGTCATACGTCGTCATTTTCGAGAAGGCTCCGGGCATCGTGGCGACGGCCGCGCGGTGCGCCGGCATGTCCTCCGGAACCTCCTCTGGCAGGAACAGAATCAGGGGCGTGAACAACAGTCCCCACTTCCTCGCCATGTCCGATTCCGGAAGCACGTCGCCGTCCAAATCCGTGACCTCCGTTGCCCCGTGCATGTTAAGCTGGACGACAAAGAAGTTGTCCTCGATGTATTGCGAGACCTCGGGGTCCGAGAACACCTCCTCGTGCATCTTCTTGCAGTAGATACAGCCGCGCTGCTCGAAGATGAGCATCAGCCGTTTGCCCTCGGCGTTCGCATCCTGAAGATCCTCGCGCAGATCCTTGAACGTGTCGCGCATCCAGGGCTCCTTATGCAGCCCGTCATCGCCGATCTCGGCGAGCGCCAACGGCACCGACAGCAAAAGAATCGCCACGGCCCCCAGAAAGCTCCTGATCATTTCCGTCCTCCCCAAATTGGCCCGGCCGCCCTCAACCGACGGCCGGCATGTAATTCAGCATCCATTCGGCAATAAGGTTGACCGAGTTGGTCCCGATCAAGACGCCGAACGCGATCAACAACACCCCCATGGCCTTCTCGACCGTGGGAAGGTGCCGTCGGAATCCCTTCATCCACCGCATGAACGGCCCGATGAACAGTGCCGCGATCACGAAGGGCAACGTCATCCCGAGCCCATACACGAAGAGCATGGCAGCCCCCTGCCCCATGCCGCCCCCGTCCGTAGCCACCGTCAGCAGGATCGCCGCGAGCACCGGGCCCACGCAGGGCGTCCAGCCGAAAGCGAAAGCCAGCCCGATCACGTAGGCGCCAGCCAAAGATACGTTCGACGTATCCCCTGCATCCGCCCGAAACTGGCGGTAAAGAAACCCGATGCGGATGATCCCGAGAAAATGCAGGCCCATCGCCACGATGATGACAGCCGCGACGATCCGCAGGACGCCCATGTACTCGTTGACGAGAGATCCAAACGCGGAGGCCGACGCCCCCAACGCCATGAAAATCGTCAGAATACCGGCCGAAAAGAACAGGGCCGACATCACGGCCCGCCGGCGCACACCTGCCGGCACCTCTTCCTCTGCCGTGATCTGATTCATTCCCACCCCGGCCAGATAGCTGAGGTAGAACGGCACGATCGGCAGGATGCACGGCGACAGGAAGGACAGAAGGCCCGCGGCGAAGGCGCCCGCCCAAGTGACTTCGGGCATCGCGTTGCCTCCCTTGTCCCGTTTGTACAATCATATTATGTTAGGAGAATGTGATCCGTCAATCAGCCGAAAAATCCGATGATCGGAAGTCTCCGCATCCTGCTCTCAGGCCTGGTCCTGGCACTCTCCACCTTCCCCGGATGGGCGGTGGAACTCGTCATGGTCGAACGTGTCGGGTGCAGTTATTGCGCGCAGTGGAATGCCGAAATCGGGCCGATCTATCCGAAGACACCGGAAGGCGCCTATGCGCCGTTGCGCCGCGTGGACCTCAAGGCGAAAGAGATGGAGACACTGCACCTGGAGCGGCGGGTGCTCTTCACCCCAACCTTCATCCTCGTAGACGAAGACGATCGTGAACTAGCGCGGCTCGAGGGCTACCCGGGGGAGGACTTCTTCTGGGGTCTCGTGCAGCGGTTGCTGCAGGAGCATACGGACTTCGGCACTGCGGCCGATGGCTGAGCAGCCCCCTCCCCGGTCTGTCAAGGCGGACGGCCTCGCGGACGAAAACGCCAGAAAAGGCGGCGTATCCGCACCGGAAACGGGCAAACACGGCGCCGCCGACGGGGATCGGATTGAAATCTCGGCCCTAAGGTGCAACTTTGGGATCTGCGAACCGGACTATAGAGACATGAACGACATGGGACTTCCCGTCATCGACGAGCGGACCAGCGAGGAGGAGATCGACCAGATCGTCTCCAAGGCGACCACGGCGTCCAACTTCCTCAAGGCGATCAGCCACGAGGGCCGCCTCATGATTCTCTGCCACCTCGTGACGGGCGAAAAGTCCGTGACGGAGTTGGAGAACCTGCTCTCCGCGCGTCAGGCCGCTGTTTCGCAGCAGCTTTCCCGCCTCCGGCTCGAAGGCCTCGTTCAGCCCCGGCGGGATGGCAAGACGATCTACTACTCCTTGACGGACGACCGCCCCCGCAAGATACTCGAGGTCGTTTACGAATTGTTCTGCAAGGACGACAACGCCTGCTAGGCCGGTGAAGAAACGCGGCTGAACCGCGCGCCCGGCGAACCAGCTGGGGAGGGCTGCGGATGGGCGAGTTTCTGGACGACGCGGTGCTCGTCGCGCTGCTGGGCTTTGCCGGCGGGTTGGCCCTGGGTCTCGCGGCCCGCATTGGGCGGTTCTGCACGCTTGGCGCGATCGAGGACGCACTCTACGGACAGTCCGACATTCGCATGCGCATGTGGGCGGTCGCCCTCGGTGTTGCGGTGATGGGTACGTTCGGACTGGCGGGCGTTGGTCTGATCGAGCCCACGGAGAGTTTCTATCTCAACCGCGGCTGGAATCCGCTTGCGCATGCCGCGGGCGGGCTGCTCTTTGGCTATGGCATGGCACTGGCGGGCAACTGTGGCTATGGCGTCCTGGCGCGGCTCGGTGGCGGCGATATGCGGGCCTTCGTCATCGTTCTGGTAATGGCGATCTCCGCATACGCTGCGATCTCGGGCCCCTTCGCCGCGGTGCGGGTCGCGGTCTTTCCCGAAGACCTTCTCGGCGCGCACGCACCGGCCGGTTTCGCCCACCTGCTGGGCGGCTCCATTGGCCTGCCGCCTGCCGCCGTCGGCTTCGCCATCGGCGCGGCCATACTCGCCGCCGCGCTCGCACCGGTACGGATGCGTTCCAATCGGAAAGCGGTGCTCTGGGGCACGGTGGTGGGGCTGGCGATCGTCTCGGGCTGGGCTGGAACCACTCTCGTGGCAAACCGTAGCTTCGACGCAGTTCCTGTCGAAAGCCACACCTTCTCAGCGCCGCTGGGGGACACCGTCCTCTACCTGATGCTTGCGTCGGGCATGAAGCTTAACTTCGGTGTGGGCTCCGTCGCGGGCGTCCTCTGCGGCGCCTTCATCGGCAGCCTCCGCAAGGGCCATTTCCGCTGGGAGGCCTGTGACGACCCACGCGAGTTGCGCCGGCAGATCCTGGGCGCGGCCCTCATGGGCGTCGGTGGGGCGGTCGCCGTGGGCTGTTCCGTCGGGCAGGGCTTGTCCGCCTTCTCGCTCCTGGCCTTCTCCGCGCCGCTGACGCTCGCCGCCATCATCACCGGCGCCTGGTTCGGCTTGCGGCAACTGATCCACGGCTTCGCCGCGCTCTGACACGCGGCTTCTTGTGTCCCGAAATATCCTCGGGGGAGCCTTCCGGACCTCGTCCGGAAGGCGTGGGGGCAGACAGCCCCCATCCTCCGCCTCAGTACGCGCCGCGAATGTGATCCTTGACCTGTTCCTCGTAGAACTCGGTCAGTTTCGCGTGCAGCGCCTTCGGCAACGGCGCCACGTCGGACGCTGCCGAATTGCGCAGGATCTGGTCAGGCGCGGAGGCTCCCGGAATGATGGTGGACACGGCGGGATGGTCGAGAATCCACCGCTGCGCCATCTTGGCCAGCGTCAATCCGGACGGCAACATGCCCTTGAGGGCCTCGGCCAATTCCACGGCCTTCTCGAAGGGCAGGCCAGCGAACGTCTCGCCAACATTAAACGCCGCGCCGTCGCGGTTGAAGTTGCGGTGGTCCTTCTCCGCGAACGTCGTCTCTGCGGTGAACTTTCCGCTCAGAACGCCGCTGGCCAGCGGCAGCCGCACGATGATGCCCACGCCCTTCGCCTCCGCCTGGGGCAAAAGCTCGGTGACGAGTTTCTGGCGGAACAGATTGAAGATCACCTGCAGCGACAGCAGCCCGTCCTGCTGCAGGCACATCAACCCGTCATCGACGGTCTCCACGCTGGCGCCGAAATGCCGGATCGCGCCTTCCTGTTGCAGCGCACGCAGCCAGTCGAAGATATCGCCCTTCCGCATCACCTCCGACGGTATGCAGTGGAGTTGCACCAGGTCCAGTGCCTCCACGCCCAGCCGTTCACGGGAGGCGTCCACGCCGCGCCGCAACGCATCTTCGGTGTAGCCGTCGGGGTAGACGTCCGGGCCACGGCCGAACTTGGTGGCCACGCGGATCGGATCGCCGTCCCAATGCTTGAGGAACTGCCCGATCAGGTCTTCGCTTCGGCCCGCTCCGTAGACATCCGCTGTATCGAAGAAGCTCACGCCGTGAGTGGCGGCGGTGGTCAGGATTTCCAGACCGATATCGCGCGCCACGCCCGACCCCCAGTCGGCACCGAGCTGCCAGCAGCCCAGCCCCACTTCGCTCACTTCAAACCCGTTCGCGCCAAGCTGTCTCGTCTTCATCCTTGCCTCCCTTATAGGCCGCGCCGGACCTCGAAGCGGCCCGAGGCGTAGTCAATCGGACCGGTTATCTGCGCCCTTCCCGCCCGGGTCAAAGCATCCGGGCCGCGACAGATCGTGGCGCTGACCGGAAGCTTGGGACCGCTGCGGGACGGGCGGGCGACTCACATCGGTTTCTTGCGATGCGCATAAAGTGCGGCCACCGCGCAGGACACCAGTCGCGCCTTGTCGTCGTCAGCCCGGCTGGTGAGAATGACCGGGCATTTCGCGCCGATCACGAGACCGCCGGCCTCGGCATGGGCGATGAAGGTCAACTCTTTCGCCAGCATGTTTGCCGACTCGAGGTTCGGTGCGATCAGGATCTCTGCCTGGCCCGCCACCATCGAGCGGATTCCCTTGGTGCGCGCGGCCCCGAGGTCGATCGCGTTATCCATCGCCAAAGGCCCGTCGACCAGCGCGCCCTTGATCTGACCGCGCTCCGCCATCTTGGACAGCGCCGCCGCTTCCAACGTTGACGGGATCTTGGGTGTCACCGTCTCCACCGCCGACAGGATGCCCACCTTGGGTTCCCGGATACCGAGGGTATGGGCCAAGTCGATGGCGTTCTGCGTGATGTCGACCTTGGTCTCCAGGTCCGGCGCGATGTTGATGGCACCGTCCGAAATGAGCAGCAGGTGATTGAGTCCCGGCACGTCCATCACGAACACGTGGCTGAGCCGGCGCCCGACACGCAGCCCACCATCGCGTTTGACCACCGCCCCGAGCAGGACGTCGGTATGCAGGTTCCCCTTCATGAGCGCTGCCGCCTGCCCTTCGTTCACCAGACGCGTTCCGATATCGGCCGCGAGACGGTGAGAGGGCTCGTCGATGATCTCGAAGCCGCTCAGGTCGCGCCCGACCTTTTCGGCAGCTTCGCGAATCTTCCTTTCGTCCCCGATAAGAATCGGATCGATCAGGGTATGGTCATACCCCAGGAGCGGGCCGAGCAGCGCGTCTTCCGTCTCTGGCGCGACAACGGCCGTCTTCAATGGCGGCAGGGGTTCGGCCTCTTTCAGGAGCTTGTCGAAGATCGCATGGCGCTGCACGATCAGGCCGGGCAGATCGTCGATGACGTAGTCCATCGGCTCGGTCGGAGCAAAGACCTCGGCCACGCCCTCCACCAGCTTTTTCCCGTCGGCGGTATCGACCTTGCACTCGAAGACGGCGACATAATCCGGCTTCTTCTCGATCAGTTTCACCCGAACGATGATCTCGTCGCCCGCGAACGCCCGCTCGAAGAAGTTCAGCGACTGCGACTTGTAAAGCATGCCCGGTCCGGGAAGCTTGCGCCCGAGCGCCGACGCGATGAGGGTCGACACCCACATCGCCGGTGCCACCGGCTCCTTCAGCGCCCCTTCGACGTTCTTGAAGCGGGGGAAATGCTTGGGGTTCATGTTGCCGCTGATATTGGCAAACACATAGAAGTCATCGGCGCGGCAGATCCGGCGTACCTCTGCCTCCATTCCGATTTCCAGCTGGTCCCAGGGTGTATTGGTTATGGTTTTCATGTGAAGGTCTTTCATCCCAGTCCCCGAACTACCACGGCGGACCGACCTGAGCGCAGTCTGCCGTTGCCTCTACATTACAGCAGGCTATGGCCCAAGTGCCCCGCCAAACGAAACCTCCCCTGGCATATCAGTTAGCCAATTTCGCCCATTTTGCACCTGCATTGCAAATATGCCGCACCGCCGCATGGCGTTTGCTCACGCAGCAAGCACTGACTTGCCGCATTTTTCCCCGGTACTTCGCGCATTCGAAGTGCCCCTCTGACAGCCGTGGAAGGCGGCTCTGCTTCATGACGTTACGCTCGGGGCTTTGCCACGCGGCGGGGTCGTGCTAGCACATTGTCCACGGACGTTTTTTTGTGGGACTTTGAGAGGGGCGAACCGATGATGCCGAAATTCCTCACCGCCATGGCCGTGGCGACCGTGACAACCCTGGGCTCCTCTGCGGCATTTGCCCAGGACGGCGGTTTCGGGCTTGAGCTGAACAACGCGCGGGAGGCGGAGAACGGCTGCCGCATGACCTACGTGGCCCGCAACGGGACGGGCACGGACCTGTCGGCGATTTCCTTCGAAGTGGCTGTTTTCGATGCCGAAGACATCGTTTCGCGGCTGCTCATCCTCGAATTCGGGGCGCTGACCAACGGCAGGACCAAGGTCGTCCAGTTCGATCTTGCCGACCAGCCTTGCGAGGGTATCTCGCGGCTGCTGGTCAACAGCGTGTCCGAGTGCAGCGCTGCCGAGGGCGAAGCGCCGGACTGCATGGCGGTTCTAAACGCGAGCTCGCGAACCGACATCGGCTTCGGCCTCTGAAACGTGCGGCGGCGCGGAGCCGTCGCGCCTCAGGCCACCCGCCGCCCGGCAACCCAGGCGCCGCGCACCGCGCCGGCGCCTGCCACTCTGTGTACACGGATCACATCGGCCCGGGCGCCGATCTGCAGCCGTCCACGGTCCGGCATGTCCACAGCGTCAGCGGGCGCTCGCGTGACAGTTCGCACGCCGCGCGGAAGATCCCCCCACAGATCCCCCAGCATCAGCGCGGCCGACAGCAGCGCAGAGGGGACGTAATCCGAACTGACGATGTCGAGAACGTCGGCCTGGGCCAGGTCCAATGCGGCCACGTTACCGGAATGGCTCCCGCCACGGACCAGATTTGGCGCCCCCATCATCACCGAGATTCCCTGCGCCCGGCAGGCTTCGGCGGCCTGCCGCGTGGTCGGAAACTCGGCGAGCCGCACGCCATACCCGGCGGAGGTTTCCACATGAGCCGCGTCTGTGTCGTCGTGGCTGGCAAGAACGGCGCCGTAGCGGCGTGCCTCCGCCACCGCCGCCCGTTCATGCTGCTCCCCATGTCGATCCCGGAGCGCACGCATCTCAGATACGTGGTCCTCGAACCCCGCATCCGTCATCTCATACTTTCCCTGAACGTACTGCTTCAGCTTCTCCATGTCGCGGAACTGCCGCTGGCCGGGTGTATGGTCCATCAGGCTCACGATCCTCACCCTGTCTTCCGGCCCGAAAGACGCCATCTCCGGCACCAGCGTGGCAGAACAGATCTCGGCGCGGAGGTGCAGATAGTGGCTGATCCGCAGCGCCCCCTCGGCGCGGAGCTGCAACAGCTCGCTCGCAAGTTGGCGGGCATATTCGGGGTAATCGTTGCTCGCTCGCGGCACCGATCCCACCCGCATCGCGTCAAAGACCGTCGTGATGCCAACGCTGGCCAGTTCGCCATCATGGGCGATGATGGCGGCGGCGTGGGGCCAGTCGACCTTCGGACGGGGGCGGATGTGCCGTTCCAGATTGTCGGTATGAAGCTCGATCAGCCCCGGCATCACCAGGTCGCCAGCACAGTCCACAGCGTCGGCGGGCACGCTCGTACCGGGGGCGATGTCGGCGATCCGGCCGTCTTCGATCTTCAGGCTGCCTCGGAACGTTTCATCGGGCAGAACAAGCTGCGCATTGGCGAGAATTGTTGGCGTCATGGGGTGTTCCAGTTCGCTCCGCTCTCGCAGGCTGCGCCGCACTGTGCTACGCGCGTCGATGCAGGAGGCTCGTAATGGACGGTTTCACGCGTTACGCGATTTTCTATGCCCCGCCACCGGGGCCGCTGGCTGATTTCGGCGCCGCATGGCTCGGTTGGGACCCGCGCGGAGGCCGCAAGGTTGCGCATCCGGACCTGCCGGGCCTGCCGATGCCCACCGCCGAGATCACGAAGACGCCGCATAAGTATGGCCTCCACGCGACCTTGAAGCCGCCGTTCCGGCTGAAGCCGGGATTCGACGTCGCCGAGTTGCACAACGCGACCTTGGCACTGGCCTCCGCGCTGGAGCCGGTTCTGCTGGATGGTCTCAAGCTGGACCGGCTGGACGGCTTCCTGGCGCTGGTGCCCGAGGGCGACACCACGCCGCTTGCCCTGCTGGCGGCTCGCGTCGTCGAAGCGCTGGACGGCTTTCGTGCCGCGCCAGGAGAAGCCGAACTGGAACAACGCCGGAAGGTGGGCTTGACCCGCAATCAGGAGGTCCTGCTGCAAAAGTGGGGCTATCCCTACGTCATGGAGGAGTTCCGGTTCCACATGACGTTGACGGGAAAGCTGCCGGATGGCGAGGGCGACGCCGTCGCTGCACGGCTGCGCCCGGTGCTCGACCCGATCCTGCCGAGTCCTGTCAGGATTCGCGATATCTGCTTGTTCGGCGAGGGTCAGGACGGGCGGTTCCACAATCTGCACCGCTACACGCTGAGCGGCTGAAGAACCGACAGGAAAGCCGTCACCGCCTGATCCAACGCGCCGTCGTTTTCCACCACCACGATCGGCGGGCCATAGGGGATTTCGTAATCCGCCCGCGCCAGCCTTCGGGCAATGTCCGCCCGGCTTTCCTGCCCAAGCGCGGCCAGCCGGTCTGCGAGCACGGGCACGGACGCCGTGACGAGAATCACCGTCAGGCCGGGAAACTCCTCCCAAGCCTGACCGAGTACCCCGCGGGAGCCGTTGAACAGAACGTCCCGCCCTTCCGAGATGGCGCGGTCGATGCTGGTGGGAATTCCGTAGTGCACGCCGTTCGTCTCCCAGTCGAGCGCGAAATCCCCGGCCGCCTTTCGGCGCGCAAACTCCTGCTGGCTCACCCCCTCGAATGGCTCGCCGCCCGCCTCCTCCGGGCGCGTGATGACCCGGCGCACGAGATGCAGGTCCGGGCGCCGCTTCTGCGCCTCGGCCATCAAAGTATGCTTACCCGCGCCGGTCGGTCCGACGACGGCGAACAATCGCCCCGCCATGCTACGCCGCCCTCGACACGCGTTCGCGCGCGCAGCCCGTTGCCGTGCCTCCTGTCCGGTCCTTCATGTTCGCCGTCCCATTCCTAGCGCCGATCACAACCAGCCGCGCCGCTTGAAGTAAAGGTATCCCGCCGCGGCCGAGACAATCATCAGCGCGACCGCGCCGATCACGCCCCAATCGCTGTGCAGACCGGGCATCCAGCGAAAGTTCATCCCATAGATTGACGCGATCAGCGTGGCGGGCGCGAAAAGGGCCACCAGCGCGGACAAAACGGAAACCGCCTTGTTCTGTTCCAAATCGATCAGGCCCAGCGTGGCATCGGTGACGAAGGAGACGCGCTGTGAGAGGAAATCGGCGTGGACCTCGAGCGCCGCGATATCCCGCGACTGTCCGCGCGCGAGTCGTTTCGCCTCGCGACTGGTTTCCTTCTCGATGGGAAATTCGTCGATGTAGTTGAGCGCCCGCTCCAGCGTCAGCAGGGACAATCGCACTCGTCCGATGCGCTCGCCAAGGTACCCGGTGGAGACCAATGACTGCTGCAGCATCTCCGACCTGTGCTGCTTTCCCACCTCGAACACCTCCAAGGAGGTGGCATCGAGCTTGCTCCCGATATCCTCCAACGTATCCGCAAGCTGACCGACGATCCCCTCGACCAACCCCATCGCTACCCGGCTGGGCGTCTGCGGTCCCTCGCTGTCACGAGCGGCGCTGGCGGCGTAACGGTCGAATGGCTCGGGTGCGTGGTATCGCACGGTTACGAGCCGCTCCGGGGAAAGGATAAAGCAGACAGGCCGCGACAGGCGCCGGCCCTCCGGCGAGACGCCGGGCAGAACGACTGTGATGTAGTCCGCATTGCCCTCGCGGTAGAGCCGGCTGGAAATCTGGATCTCCTCCATATCCGCGAGGCGGGGCACCGCGATCCCCAACGCCTCGACTTGGGCGACCTCCTCCGGCTGGGGGTCGAGCAGGTCGATCCAAACGGCGTCGGTGACGCCGCCTTCGGGTGGCTCGAACCGGCGCAGACCACCTTCCGTGTTCCGATGGGCAAGAAGCATTTGCTCGGACCTGCACTGCCTTTATCAACAGCCCTTGGGTATACCCGCGCGAAAGATCATCCAAGCCCGCCTGTCACCACGCCGGGTTCGGTCCGGGCGTGGGGTGCCCACCAACTCCGCGACAGTGGCGAAAGTTGCCCCGACGGAACCCCGGTAAAACCCGCGGAACGACTCTCTGTGGCCACGTCGGTGCCTCATTGGGCTGCGAATTTATCCATGGTTACATAGTGAAGGAGGAGGCCATGGAGTGGTTGTCGCAGTTGACGGTGGGAGAGTTGATCATGAGCTTCCTTCTTTGTTGCGTCATCCATGAGTTTCTCGTCGCCATCCTGCCGGACACCGTTGCCGGCCCCGGCGGTTGGCTGATCGATACCGGTTCGGAGACGTAAGCGCCCGAACCGCACCCTCGGAGGTTGAGGGCGACCGTTCCCCGCAAACCCGCAGAAGCCAGCGCCCGCGATACAGCGGCACGCAATACCGGCCCCTGCGCTGTGGTGACATCGGTAACCCGTGCATTCCCATGCCTTCGCGAAGACACTCCGCAGTGGCGTGCCTGACCTGGCCGCCACCCGACGTCGCAGAGTGATATGACCGCACTGCCATGATCGACGGGTCCGCCAATCGGGTTGGCACTGCCCGACCCAACGCCGCCCGCAATAAGGACCGCAGGGCGAGGCTGAACCGAACGCGAGTTAAGCGAACCCTGGCGCGCTGCTGGGGAGGCAGACCTCGATCAGGAAAGGACCGGGCCGCTCAACGGCACCGGAGAAAGCCGCAACAAAGCTGTCCATGTCGTGCGCCCGTTCCGCGGCCACGCCATGCCCGGCGGCAAGCGCGACCCAGTCGAGCTGCGGGTCTTCGACATTGAACATCCGTTCGGCGTTGCGGCCCACCGAGTGGACGCCAACGTTCGCCAGTTCACCGCGCAGGATCTGGTATCCGCGATTCGCGAAGACGATCACGGTCACGTCGAGCCGCTCCCGCGCCATCGTCCATAAGGACTGGAGCGTGTACATGGCCGAACCGTCGCCGGTGGCGGCGATGACCCGGCGATCCGGGCAGGCCACGGCGGCCCCGACCGCCAGCGGCAGCGCCGCCCCGATCGCCCCGCCGGGGTTGTTCAGCCAATCGTGGCGGCGCGCGGTACGCGTCGCGTCCGACAGTGGCTGCCCCGCGGTGACGCTTTCGTTCACCACGATCGCGTTCTCCGGCAGGAGCGCCGCCAGTGCGGCACCAACTTTTTGCGCAGTGATGGTTCCCGACGGAAGGGCAGGCAGGTCCAGGGCCAACACCGCCGGCGTGCTGTCCAACGCGTCCGTCTCCTCTGCCAGCGCCTGAAGCGTCCAGGCGATGTCCATACGCGGCCCGCAGAGATCGAGCAGATGGCAGGAGGGCGGTGTCGGCGTGGACGGCTTGTCGGGGTAGGCGAAAAAGGCCACGGGTTCCCCAGCGCCGACGAGCACCATATGGCGGACGTCCTTCAGGATCTCCGCATTCTCGAGCACGGCGTAATACATGCACTCGATGGCGACCGCGCCCGCGCCCCGCTGAAGGCGCGGAACGAAAAGGTCGGCCATCAGTCGGCAGCCCGTTCGGGCGGCAATCTTGCCCGCAAGAACCGCCAAGTCGCCGTGAAGCGCCGCCCCGCCGACGAAGAGCGCGGCGCCCTCCGCGCGCAACGCATCGGCAGCGGCGCGGATCTGGTCCGGGCGGGGACGGTGCAGGCGGACCGGCGGCAGGGGATCGGCGGGAGCTTCGGCGGCGTCCCATGCAGTGTTCGCCGGCAGCACGAGGGTCGCAATCTGGCCGTTGGCGGACCGGGCCGCGCGGACGGCATCGGCCCCGTCCCCGGCAACCGCACGCGCATCGCTCGAGACGCGAAGCCAGTCGGACACACCGCGCGCGACACCTTCGATATCGCCCTTCAGCGGCGCGTCGTACTTCAGGTGGTAGTCCGCGTGCTCGCCCACCACGTTGACCATCCCGCCGAAGCCCTTCCGCGCGTTATGGACATTTGCGTATCCGTTGCCGAACCCCGGCGCGAGGTGCAGCAGCGTTGCCGCCGGCTGTCCGGTCATCCGCCAATAGCCGTCCGCCGCCCCGGTGACGCCTCCCTCGAACAGCCCGAGGATGCAGCGCATCTGCGGATGGGAATCCAGCGCGGCGACGAAGTGCATCTCCGACGTTCCGGGGTTGGCGAAACAGACGTCCACCCCACCCGCCAGAAGGGTTTTAACCAAGCATTCCGCACCGTTCATCACCTTGCCTCCGCAACTGCCGTATCGTTTGGCGCGCAGTCAATCACAGCGCACCGGCCCCTGCACGCGCAATCGGGGCGCGAAGCGGCGCGAGTGGGGTGTGCGCTCTTGGCGGAGTTACAATCGCCCGACCACGCCCGTCCTCCGCGCCACACCCCGGGATGAACCGGCCAGGAGGGGCAACGCATCGGTCGAGGACCAGCACACCCGCAAAATCCGCACCAACCGCCCCTTGTAGGCGGCGGTGCCTTCGTGTTGGTCTGCCGCGAGATGGATACGGGTGCCAACGCACCAAGGAGCGGCCATGGAACGGGTGGAATTGACCGTAGGACTGGAGCTGAGCCGGATCGTGTACGGGATGTCACGCCTTGCAGACGATCCGGACAGATCCCCCGCGCGGATACAAGCTAAGATCGAGGCCTGTCTGGAGCAGGGAATCACCAGTTTCGACCAGGCGGACATTTATGGCGACTACCTCGGCGAAGAGATATTGGGGGCCGCGCTCAAAGCCGCGCCGCATCTGCGCCCGCAGATGGAGATCGTCACGAAATGCGACATCGTTGCGCCGGTCGGCAGATACGCCGACCGAAGGGTGAAATACTACGACACCCGGCCCGCGCATATCGCCGCCTCCATCGACTCGTCCCTTCGCAATATGGCGCTGGAGCGGATCGACCTGCTGCTACTGCACCGTCCCGATCCGCTGATGGACCACTACGACACAGGCCGGGCGCTGGACGAGGCCGTCGCGTCCGGCAAGGTTCGGGCGGTTGGCGTGTCGAACTTCAAGCCGCACGACTGGCGGCTTCTGCAAAGCGCGATGGATGCTCGCCTCGCAACAAACCAGATCGAGATCAGCCTGCTTGCCCACGAGCCGATGACCAACGGCGATCTCGCCTTTCTGCAGGAAATGGACGTCGCCCCGATGGCGTGGTCGCCACTCGCCGGCGGGACGCTTTTGTCTTCAGGCTTCAACACGCTGAATGAGGCCCTGCACGAGGTGGCGAACCGCCATGGCGTCGAAGCCTCTGCCGTCGCGGTGGCCTGGCTGCTGGCCCATCCGGCCTGCATCCTTCCGGTCGTGGGGACCAATACGCCAGAGCGGATCGGCCGGATTTCCGATGCGTTCAAGGTCGACATGGACCGCCAGACATGGTTCACGCTCTACACCGCCGCACTCGGCCACGAAGTGCCGTGAACGGCAAGACGGGCCGAGAGGAGCGCAGCATGACGGAGACCTTCACGCCGGGAGCGGGCCGGGAGCGGGCGCTGCGCACCGCATTCGGGTCCTTTGCCACCGGTGTTACGGTCGTAACATGCCGCGACGAGAAGGGGCCGCTCGGCTTCACCGCGAACAGCTTCACCAGCGTTTCGCTGGACCCGCCGCTGCTGCTCTGGTGCCCGGCGATCACGTCGCCCCGCCACGATCCCTACGTCGCCGCGCATCGGTTCTCGGTGCATGTGCTGGAGGCCGACCAATCCGACCTTTCGGAACGCTTCGCCATCGACGCACGGGATTTTCAGGGCGTGGAGTGGTCGGAGGGACCAGAGGGCGTGCCGCAGTTGTCCCGTTGCCTGACGCGCTTCGATTGCCGCCACTTTGCCGCCCATGGGGCGGGCGACCATACCATCGTCCTGGGTCTGGTGGAGCAGGTTACCCATACGCCCGGCGTCCCTCTGGTGTTCGCGCTCGGGGCCTATGGCCGGTTCGACACGAACATCTGAACACCTTGCCCGGTGCGGCCCAAACCCACTGCAGATGGGCAGCTAAATGCCCCTGAGTATGCGGGACGCCCTAAAAAACGGCAGGCGGACGGACCGGCCAGCCAAACAGGATGCCCAGTGTGCCACCCACACCCCGCCGGCTCCGGGATCGCCGCTCCGGCGGCCCAAACACTTGCGCGCACAGAACGGCTCGTAAATAACCCGATGTGAACATATATGCCGCCGCCCTCCCCTTGCGGCCTACTGCCGAGGACGCTCCATGACTCCCTCAGAGATGAAGAACGCCATCCTGCATCACCTGGTCTATACGCTGGGCAAGGATGTGAGCACCGCCCACATTTACGACTGGCGCATGGCGCTCTCCTTCGCGGTGCGCGACCAGATCGTCGACCCCTGGTTTGGTGCCACCCGCCGCAGCTATGCCGGCAAGCTCAAGCGGGTCTACTATCTGTCGATGGAGTTTCTGATCGGCCGCCTTCTCAAGGATGCGATCATCAACCTGCGGCTGGAAGACGCCGCGTTGGGCGCGATGAACGACCTTGGGCTGAACTACGAGCAAATCCTGGAGGACGAACCGGATGCCGCGCTCGGCAACGGCGGTCTTGGCCGGCTGGCGGCGTGCTTCATGGAATCGATGTCCACCCTCGCCTGCCCCGCCATGGGCTACGGCATCCGCTACGAACACGGCCTCTTCCGCCAGCGGTTCGAGGATGGCCGGCAGGTCGAGGAGCCGGAGGACTGGCTGAACCAGCGCCACGCTTGGGAATTCGAACGCCCCGAGGTCGCCATTGATATCGGCTTTGGCGGGCACGTGCAGGAAATTGGCAAGCGGGCCAACTGGTACCCCTCCGAGATGCTCATCGCCATGGGGCACGACACGCCCGTGATCGGGTGGAAGGGCCGCTGGGGCAACACACTGCGCCTGTGGGAAGCGCGCCCGATGCACGGCTTCGACCTGCAGCGCTTTAACCGGGGCGACTATGCCGCCGCGGCAGAGCCGGAGGCGCTGGCGCGGACGTTGTCGCGGGTCCTTTATCCCGACGACACCACCGAGCAGGGCAAGGAACTGCGGCTGAAGCAGGAGTTCTTCTTCACCGCCGCCTCCCTGCGCGATATCCTTCGCCGCTTCGAAAGCGAGTACAACGATCTGAAGCGCCTGCCGCAGAAGGCCGCGATCCAGATGAACGACACCCACCCCGCGATCGCCGGCCCGGAGCTTGTGCGGCTGCTGCACGACGAGCGCGGCATGGACTTCGAGGAGGCCGTGGGAATCGCCCGGAACACGCTCTCCTACACCAACCACACCCTGCTTCCCGAAGCGCTGGAACGCTGGGACGAGGGGCTGATGGGCCGTTTGCTGCCGCGCCACCTGCAACTCATCTACCGCATCAACGAGTTGCACATGAAGGATACCGGGTCGCGCAAGGTGACGGCCGTGGAGGACGGGCACGTGAAGATGGGCGAATTGAGCTTCATCATGGCCCACAAGGTGAACGGCGTTTCGGCGCTGCACACCGACCTGATGAAGAAGACGGTCTTCAAGGACCTGCACGAGCAGCACCCGACCCGGATCGTCAACGAGACCAACGGGGTCACCCCGCGCCGCTGGCTGCTGTCGTGCAACCCGCGCCTGTCCTCGCTCATCACCGAGACCATCGGCGAGGGCTGGGTCGACAACCTCGAACAACTCGAACGGCTGGAGCCGCATATCAAGGACTCCTCGTTCCTCGAACGCTTCGCCGCCGCAAAGCGCGCCAACAAGGTGGATCTCGCGCGGTGGTTTGCAGACGACCTCAAAATCAGCGTCGATCCGGAATCGATCTTCGACGTTCAGATCAAGCGCATCCACGAATACAAGCGCCAGCACATGAACCTGCTGGAGACCATCGCCCACTGGCTCGAGATCCGGGACAACCCGAATGCCGGATGGGTGCCGCGGGTCAAGATCTTCGGCGGCAAGGCGGCTCCGGGATATGTCTTCGCCAAGGAGATCGTGCGCCTGACGAACGATGTGGCGAAGGTCTTGAATTCCGATCCGCTCACCAGCCGGTATTTGAAGGTCGTCTACCCGCCGAACTACAACGTCAGTCTGGCGGAGCGCCTCATACCCGCCGCCGACCTGAGCGAGCAGATCTCGACCGCGGGCAAGGAGGCCAGTGGCACCGGGAACATGAAGTTCGCGCTCAACGGAGCGCTGACCATCGGCACGCTGGACGGGGCGAACGTGGAGATCCGCGACCTCGTAAAGGCAGAGAACTTCTTCCTCTTCGGGATGACGGCCGAGGAAGTGATGGAACGCCGCAAGGACAGCGGGCACGCCGCCGAGGCCATCGCGAAGGATTCGCGCCTGGCCCGCGCGATCGAGACCGTCCGCTCCGGCCGGTTCAGTCCAGAGGAGCCCGGGCGCTATCACGGAATCGCCGATAATCTCACCCACCACGACTATTTCATGGTCTGCTCCGACTTTACCGATTTCTGGCGCGCACAGCGTGAGGTGGACGGCGCCTTCGGTAAGCCTAATTGGACTTGCATGGCGGCCTACAACACCGCGCGGTCGGGCTGGTTCAGTTCCGATCGCACAATCCGGGGATACATGGCCGATATCTGGAACGCCGCGCCTGCACCGGAGGTCGAAGACGCCGCAGAGTGAGCGCTTGCGGTTGCGGGACGATGGAGTAGCTTTGAATTATGACAGACACTCCCGCCCCATACCCGCAGATGCCGCTGTCTCACGAGACGGCACAGCAGATCGCCCAAGGCGCGCTGCACGATCCTTTCGCCATACTTGGTCCGCACGAATCCGGCGGGCAGGTCTGGGTCACGGCATTTGATCCCGGCGCGTCCGGGATGGAAGCCGTCCTTGGCGAGGACAGCTATCCGCTTGCGCCCGTCGAGGGCGCGGCGGGCGTTTTCTGTGGCACCATTCCAGAACGCGCGCCCTACAAGCTGCGCGGCACGAATGCCTCTGGAGACAACTGGCTAATGGAGGACCCGTACCGCTTCGGTCCGGTGATCGGCGAAATGGACGAGTACCTCCTCGGCGAGGGCACCCACCAGCGGATCTGGAAAGTCCTCGGGGCGCATGTGATGGAGTGCGAAGGGGTTCAGGGCACCCATTTCGCGGTCTGGGCGCCGAATGCCCGGCGCGTGTCGGTCGTGGCAGATTTCAACTCCTGGGATGGACGGCGCAACCCGATGCGGCTGCGCGGCGCCACTGGCGTCTGGGAGATCTTCATTCCCGGCGTGGGCGAAGGCGCGCCCTACAAATACGAACTGATCGGCGCGCAGGGGCAACTCATGGCGCAAAAGGCCGACCCGGTTGGATTCGGCGCACAGCACCCGCCGGAGACCGCGAGCGTGGTGCGCGACATCACCGGCTATGGCTGGCACGACGACAAATGGATGACCTCCCGTGCCGCCAGCAACGCCTTCGACGCGCCGATTTCGGTCTACGAAGTGCACCTCGGTTCCTGGAGACGCGTCGCGGAAGACGGGAACCGCCCGCTGTCCTACAAGGAGCTGGCGGAAGAACTCGTTCAATACGCGACTGACATGGGCTTTACCCATCTCGAATTCATGCCGGTCTCCGAATATCCGTTCGACGGCTCCTGGGGCTATCAACCGATCGGTCTGTTCGCACCGACGATACGCCACGGACCGCCCCACGAGTTCCGCGACCTCGTCGATGCCGCACACGAGGCCGGGCTTGGGGTGATCATCGACTGGGTGCCTGGCCACTTCCCAACGGACGTGCATGGGCTGGCGCAATTCGACGGCACGGCGCTTTATGAGCACGCGGACCCGCGAGAGGGGTTCCATCAGGACTGGAACACGCTGATCTACAACTACGGCCGCGCCGAGGTTGCCAACTTCCTGATCTCCAACGCGCTCTACTGGCTGGAGGAGTATCACATTGACGGCCTGCGGGTGGATGCCGTGGCCTCCATGCTTTACCGCGACTACAGCCGGCAGGAAGGTCAGTGGATTCCCAACAAGTGGGGCGGGCGCGAGAATTACGAAGCGATCGAACTTCTGCAGCGCACAAACATCATTTGCTACGGCGAATGCCCTGGCGTCATGACGGCGGCGGAGGAGAGCACCTCCTTCCCCGGTGTCTCCAAGCCGGTGGATGCTGGCGGACTTGGCTTCGGCTTCAAGTGGAACATGGGCTGGATGAACGACACGCTCGACTACATCGAACGCGACCCCATCCACCGAAGGCACCATCACCACCAGATGACCTTCGGCATCCACTATGCCTTCTCGGAGAACTTCATCCTGCCGATCAGTCACGACGAGGTCGTCCACGGCAAGGGCTCCATGCTGACCAAAATGCCGGGCATGGAGGGCGAGAAGTTCGCGAACCTGCGGGCCTATTACGGCTTCATGTGGGGGCATCCGGGCAAGAAGCTGCTCTTCATGGGCTGCGAGATCGCCCAGTGGTCGGAGTGGAACTACAAGGACCAGATCGACTGGAAAGCCGCCGAATACCACACCCACGCCGGCGTGCAGCGCCTGGTGAAGGACCTCAACGCGCTCTACCGCAGCACGCCAAGTCTTTACCTGAAGGACTGCGAGCCTGGCGGCTTCGAATGGCTCGAAGGCAACGACATGGACAATTCGGTCTATGCCTGGGTCCGACGCGGCGGGCCGGATGACCCGCCCGCCGTGGTCGTCTGCAATTTCACGCCAATGGAACGGAACGGCTACAGGGTTGGGCTGCCGAAATCCGGCAGGTGGCGTGAGGCCATGAACACCGATGCCGAGATCTATGGCGGCGGCGGGCGTGGAAATCAGGGCGGTGTCGAAGCGGAAGAAGTCGACTGGCATGGTCAGGACTATTCTGCCGCAATGACGCTGCCGCCGCTTTCCACCATCATCCTCGTGCACGACGCGGACTGACGAACACTCGTTCCAAAGGGAGGGAACGCATACCATGATGAATCCTCATACACGGCTTTCTTCGCGCGCAATGGCGTTCGTTCTGGCGGGTGGCCGGGGCAGCCGCCTCAAGGAACTCACCGACAACCGCGCCAAGCCGGCCGTCTATTTCGGCGGCAAGACACGCATCATCGACTTTGCCCTGTCCAACGCACTCAATTCCGGCATCCGGCGCATGTGCGTGGCAACCCAGTACAAGGCACACTCGTTGATCCGGCACTGTCAACGCGGCTGGAACTTCTTTCGCGCCGAGCGCAACGAGTTCCTCGATATCCTTCCCGCGTCGCAACGTATCGACGACTACTGGTATCGCGGCACCGCAGACGCCGTCAGCCAGAACATCGACATCATCGACAGCTACGATGTGGACTACATCCTCGTGCTGGCGGGCGACCACATCTACAAGATGGACTACGAGATGATGCTGCAGCAGCACGTCGACAGCGGGGCGGACGTCACCGTCGGCTGCCTGACCGTGCCGCGGGAGGAGGCGAGTGCGTTCGGGGTGATGGCGGTGGACGCCACCAGCCGGATCACCGATTTCCTCGAAAAGCCCGCCGACCCGCCGGGCACGCCGGACGATCCGAACGTGACCCTTGCCTCCATGGGGATCTACGTCTTCAGCTGGAAATTCCTGCGCGAGATCCTGCAAAAGGATCACGACGACCCGAATTCCAGCCACGACTTCGGTCACGATATCATTCCGGACCTCGTTAAGAACGGAAAGGCGGTGGCGCATCGGTTCACCGACAGCTGCGTGAAGGATACGCCGGAGGCTCCGGCCTACTGGCGCGATGTCGGAACAGTGGACGCCTTCTGGAAAGCCAACATCGACCTGACGGACTTCACACCGGAACTGAACCTGTGGGACCACAACTGGCCGATCTGGACGTATTCGGAATCGGTGCCTCCGGCCAAGTTCATTCATGACGAAGAAGATCGCCGCGGGATGGCCATCTCCTCCATGATCTCGGGCGGCTGCATCATCTCCGGTACGGAAGTGCGGAACTCGCTGATGTTCACCATGGTCAAGACCAATTCCTATGCCGTGTTGGACCATGCGGTCATCCTGCCCTACGTCGTCGTCAATCGGTACGCGCGCCTGAAGAATTGCGTGATCGACCGGGGCGTGGTGATCCCGGAGAAACTCGTGGTGGGTGAGGATCCGGAGGAGGATGCGAAGTGGTTCCGCGTCTCTGACAAGGGGATCACGCTCATCACCCAGAACATGCTGGACCGAAGGGAAGCCGCTCTCAAATGAAGGTTCTTTCTGTTGCGTCGGAAGTCGCGCCGCTGATCAAGACCGGCGGGCTTGCAGATGTCGCCGGCGCGTTGCCGGCGGCATTGAAACCCGCGGGTGTGGATATGCGGACGCTGGTCCCCGGCTATCCGGCAGTGCTCTCCGCTCTCGGGCCGACGCGACAGATCCTGACAGACGGTGACTTGTTTGGCGGACCGGTCCAGATCCTCTACGGCGAGGCTGCGGGGCTGGAGCTTTACGTGCTGGACGCCGCGCACCTGTTCTATCGCGACGGCGGCCCCTATGCCGCGCCGGACGGGTACGACTGGTGGGACAACACGGAACGGTTCGCGGCGCTCTGTTGGATGGCGGCGCGCCTGTGTAACGAGGGGCATCTGCACGGCTGGAAGCCCGACGTTTTGCAGGCGCACGACTGGCAAGGCGGGTTCGCCCCGGTCTACCTTCAGCGGATGGGGGCTGCGCATTCCGTCGGCTCGGTGATGACGATCCACAATATCGCCTTCACCGGATCGGCCGGCGCGGACATGATTCCGCGGCTGCGCCTTCCGGCGGAGGGGTACAACGCCGGTGGGTACGAGTTCTACGGCCGTATTTCAGCGCTGAAGGCCGGGATTGCCTATGCCGACAAGGTCAACACCGTCAGCCCCACCTATGCCGAGGAACTCAAGACCCCGCACTTCGGCATGGGGTTCGACGGCGCGCTGCAATTCAAGGGGAAGGACTTTTCCGGCATCCTGAACGGCATCGATCTGGATGTGTGGAATCCGGCAACCGACCCGAACATCGTTCGCTACAAGAACGTCGCTGGCAAGGCCAAGGCCCGTGCCGCCCTCGTCGAGGAAATGGAACTGGACCAGGGGGCGGGGCCGCTGTGCGTCATCGTTTCGCGGCTGACCGAGCAGAAGGGTCTCGACCTGTTGCTGGATGCCCTTCCCCGGCTGCTTGAGCGCGGCGGACAACTGGCGCTTCTGGGCTCTGGCGATCCGTGGCTCCAGGAACGGTTCATCGCCGCGGCAGAGGCCAATCCCGGCCGCGTGGCTGTCCGCCTTGGGTACAACGAGCCCCTGTCCCACCGGCTGATCGCCGGAGGGGATGCGATCCTCGTGCCGTCCCGGTTCGAACCCTGCGGGCTCACCCAACTCTACGGCCTGCGGTATGGCACCGTCCCGGTCGTGGCGCTCACCGGGGGGCTGGCCGATACCGTCATCCCCGCGACCGTTGCAACTCGTGCGGCCGGAGTCGCAACCGGCATCCAGTTCGCGTCCGGAGACGCAGGGGCCCTCCTGGCCGCGATCGATCGGCTTTGCGACCTTTACCAAACACGCGAGGCCTTCCAGCAGGTGCAGCGCAACGGTATGAAGTTCCCAGTTGGTTGGGATACATCTGCCGCGGCCTATGCCGCGCTGTTCGCGGAGGCGGCAAAACACCCGTGAGGCATCCCGAGTACGCGATTTCCGCTGGGCGCCCCGCGCCTTTGGGCGCCACGTTTGATGGGGATGGCGTCAACTTCGCCGTGTTCTCCCAACACGCGACGGCGATGGAGGTGTGCCTCTTCAGCGCCGACGGAAAGGCTGAGCTTCAGCGTTTGCGCCTGCCGGAACGCGATGGAGAAGTCTGGTACGGCTATGTCTCCGGCTTGCGGCCCGGTCAGTACTACGGTCTGCGGGCGCACGGCCCTTACCGCCCGGACGAAGGGCACCGGTTCAACCCCAACAAGCTGCTGCTGGACCCCTATGCGAAACGGCTGACCGGAATGCCGGTCTGGCATGATGCTCTCATGGGTTACGAAATAGGGTCGAACGCTCACGATCTGAGCTTCGACACCCGGGACAGCGCCCCCTACATGCCCCGCTGCGTCGTTGAGGACCCAACGTTCTCCTGGGGCTACGATCATCCACCGCAGACGCCCATTGCCGACACAGTGATCTACGAGGCCCACGTGAAGGGCCTGACCCAGTTACACCCCAAGGTCGCCCCCGAGGGCACGTTCCTGGGGATCGCCACCGACACGATGCTGGATTATTTCGACAAGCTCGGGATCACCGCGATCGAGCTTCTGCCAGTCCAGGCCTTTCTCACCGACCGGTTCCTGCACGACAAAAATCTGAACAATTACTGGGGCTATCAGACGCTCGGCTTCTTCGCGCCGGATCCCCGCTACCTGAGCGAAAGCAAGATCAGCGAGTTCCAGCAGATGGTAGCCCGGCTCCATCACGCCGGTATCGAAGTGATTCTGGACGTGGTCTACAACCACACCTGCGAGGGCAACGAACTGGGGCCGACGCTCAGCTTCCGCGGCCTCGACAATCGGTCCTACTACCGCCTGATTCAGGACCGCCGCTACTACATAAACGATACCGGCACCGGCAACACGCTGAACCTCGACCATCCCATGGTCCTGCGCATGGTGATGGATTCCCTGCGCTACTGGGTAGAGGTCATGCACGTGGACGGATTCCGGTTCGACCTGTGCTCGACGCTGGGCCGAACTGACTACGGCTTCGACCCCGGCGCGTCCTTCTTCGACGCGATCCGGCAGGACCCGGTGCTGACGCAGGTCAAGCTCATCGCCGAGCCTTGGGACGTCGGCCCCGGCGGGTATCGGCTCGGCGGCTTCCCGCCGCCGTTTCACGAATGGAACGACCGGTTCCGCGACGGCGTGCGCCGGTTCTGGCGGGGCGATCCGGGTCGGGCGCCGGATCTGGCGGGGCGCATCACCGGCTCGGCGACGGAATTCGACCACTCCGGTCGGCCCGCGACGGCCTCGGTCAACCTGATCACGGCGCACGACGGGTTCACCCTGCACGACACGGTGAGCTACAACGGCAAGCACAACGAGGCCAATGGCGAGGATAACCGCGACGGCCATTCGGAGAACTACTCGGACAATTTCGGCTGGGAAGGGCCGGCCGACAATCCGGACATCGTCGCGGCCCGCAACCTGCGAAAACGGGCGATGATCGCCACGCTCATGCTTTCCCAAGGCACGCCGATGCTTCTGGCCGGTGACGAGCTCGGAAACACGCAGAACGGCAACAACAACGCCTACGCCCAAGACAACGAGACGAGCTGGATCGACTGGGACACCGCGGACATGGACCTTATGGCGTTCACCGCGAAGCTGATCCGTTTCCGTCTGGGGCATCCAATCCTGCGGCAGAAAGTGTTCCTTCACTCGCGCGAACGCCGCATCGACGGGCGCGAGGACCTGTTCTGGTGGCGCCCGGACGGCAAGCCGATGGCGACGCCGGACTGGGTCAACCCGGCGCTCAAGATCGTCTGCGTGGAGATGCGTACTGCCTCCGGCACGCCGCTCTACGCCGCGACAGAATCCGCGATATTCATCGTGTTCAACGCCGGCGACGACATGAAGGTCCGGCTGCCGACGCCCCCGAAGGGCCAGCGGTGGACATGGTCGATCAACAGTGCCGAACCGGATGCGGACCCCGCGCCGGTCCGGAGAAATGAAGTCACGAGCGCGGCGCAGTCGGTCTCCGTATTCGTCCTGGAGCCTTTCTGATGGATACAGCAACCCGCGAGCTCGCCCACGTGGCGGGTATCTATGCCGATTTCTGGGACCAGACAGGGAACCGGGTGGAGACGTCAGAAGCCACCGCGCGCGCCCTTCTGGCCGCGATGGCGCTGCCCGCTGTCGACGAGGCCGAGGCGGAACAGACGTTACAGAGATGGCGGGCGGCGGAAGATGCACGCGCCCTGCCCCGCTGGCTGATCGTCGAGCCGGGTCGGGAGACCCGCCATGACCTGTCCCGCCCCGTGGCGGACGGTTTTTTGGCGTTGGAAGATGGCACGAAGGTTCCTCTCGCGTCGGGCGATGCGCTGGACCTGCCGGCAGTCCCCCTCGGGATCCACAGGATCGTGCTGGACGACCAGGAAACAACTCTGCTCGCGGCGCCGGCGTGCCTGCCGCTGCCCGAGCCCGGTTGGGGCGTGACGCTGCCTCTGTACGGGCTTCGGACGGAAGACGAGGGCGGGCTGGGCGACTATGCCGACCTCAAACGTGCGGTCGAAGGGCTGGGAAGCTTCGGCGCCGATTTCGTGGGCCTGAACCCTGTCCATGCAGGCTTTCCGACGGACCCGAACGATTTCAGCCCCTATTCGCCGTCTCACCGGCGCCGGTTCAACATCATGCACATCGCGCTCGACGGGAAACGTACCGATGGCGAGGGCGCGCTGATCGACTACCCCGGCACGATGAAGAGCCTCCGCGCGAACCTCGACGAGGCTTTCGCAGCGTTCGAAGCCGATGGTGGTGACGCCGAATTCGACGCCTGGCTGGCGAAAGAGGGCGAGTCGCTCCAGCGATTCGCCACCTATCAGGCGCTTGCCGATCTACATGGACCCTACTGGTGCCAGTGGCCCGACGCTCTGACCGACCCGACCGCGCCCGAGGTCGCGGAATTCCGGGGGGCGAATCCGGAGGCAGTCCGTTTTCACGCCTGGCTGCAATGGCTGGCAGAAAAGCAATTGTCCAATGTCGCGGCGGCCGCGCAGGCGCAGGGAATGCGCTATGGTCTGTATCTGGACCTTGCGGTCGGAACGCATCCGCACGGGGCCGAAACCTGGTCAGAGCCATATTGCTTCGCCCGCGGCGTTTCGCTCGGCGCGCCGCCGGACGCCTTCTCGCCAGACGGCCAGACTTGGGCGCTGGCCCCGTTCAATCCGCACAGGCTGGCCGAGGTCCACTTCCGACCCTTCGCCGAGACGCTCCGCAGGCAGCTTCGCTACGCCGGACTGCTCCGGATCGACCACGTTCTCGGGTTTGAACGGGCCTTCTGGGCGCCGGACGGCGGAGACCTCCCCGGTGCCTACGTCGCCATGCCACGGGATGCCCTCCTCGCCGTTGTGCGCATCGAAGCCACGCGCGCCGGGGCCACCGTGGTCGGGGAAGACCTGGGCAACATTCCCGACGGCCTGCAGGAAGCCTTGGTCACGTCGGGCATGCTGGGCTGCCGCGTGGCGATGTTCGAGCAACACCATCACGGGCATTTCCGTCGCCCTGATGAGTATACCGAGGCGGCGCTGGCCTCCTTCGGAACGCATGACCTTCCAACCTGGAAGGGCTGGCGGCAGGGACGAGATATCGAGGTGCGGCACGAGATCGGCATTCTGTCCGACGAAGATGCCCACAACGGACTCGACTGGCGGCGGGGAGAAGTTCGTGGCTTCGATGCCCTGACCGGTTCCGACCCCGCCAATCTCGACGACATGCACCGGCTTCTCGGCAGCGTGCGAAGCCGGCTGGTGGCGTTGCAGATTGAGGATATTCTGGGCCTTACCGAGCAGGCGAACCTTCCCGGCACGATCGACAGCCATCCCAACTGGCGTCGCCGCCTGCCCGTGCCCGCCGCGGCGTTCGGGTCGCACCCGAGCATTGCCCGTGCCGCATACATAATGAAACAGACCGGCCGACAGGAGGACGACATGGATCGCATCACCGTTGAGACGCAACCGATCGAGGGCCAGAAGCCCGGGACCTCGGGCCTTCGAAAGAAAACCAGCGTCTTCATGGAGCCGCGGTACCTCGAGAACTTCGTGCAGGCCATCTTCACCGGCATTGGCGGGGTCGCGGGCAAGACCCTCGTGCTCGGGGGCGACGGGCGGTATTTTAACGATCGCGCCGCGCAGGTGATCCTGCGGATGGCGGCGGCCCAGGGGGCATCGCGCATCATCGTCGGTCAGAATGCCCTCATGTCGACGCCGGCCGCCTCCAACATGATCCGTAAGCGGCAGACAGACGGCGGCATCATCATGTCCGCCTCCCACAACCCGGGCGGCCCGGACGAAGACTTCGGCGTCAAGTTCAACACGCCCAACGGCGGCCCAGCTCCGGAAGAGGTCACCAATCGCATCTTCGAGGCAACCAAAACGCTCGACAGCTACGACATCCTCGTAACAGACGATGTGGACCTGTCTGAGGTGGGCGAAACGCAGCTTGGCGACATGGTCGTCGAAGTCGTGGACCCGGTGGTGGACTATGCGGCGTTGATGGACTCGCTCTTTGATTTCGACGCCATCGCGAAGTTGTTCCAGAGCGGCTTCCGCATCCGGTATGACGCCATGCACGCCGTCACCGGCCCCTACGCCAAGGCCATTCTGGAGGAACGTCTCGGCGCGCCCGCCGGTTCGGTGGTCAATGCGGTTCCCTCGCCCGACTTCGGCGGCGGCCACCCGGACCCCAACCCGATCTGGGCCAAGGACCTGATGGACCTGATGTATTCAGACGATGCGCCGGACTTCGGCGCCGCCTCCGACGGCGATGGCGACCGTAACATGATCGTCGGCCGGGCGGCCTACGTGACCCCCTCCGATTCCCTGGCGGTGCTGGCAGCGAATGCCCATCTCGCGCCGGGGTATTCCGGCGGGCTGAAAGGGGTGGCACGCTCCATGCCCACGTCTGGCGCGGTGGACCGCGTCGCGGCGAAGCGCGGGCTCGACTGCTACGAGACGCCGACCGGCTGGAAGTTCTTCGGCAACCTGCTCGATGCAGGGCGTGCGACGCTCTGCGGCGAGGAGAGCGCTGGCACCGGCTCCGACCACGTGCGGGAAAAGGACGGGCTCTGGGCGGTGCTGCTGTGGCTCAACATCCTGGCGGAGACCGGGAAATCAGTGCAGCAGATGCTTGATGACCACTGGACGGAATTCGGGCGCAACTACTACTCACGCCACGACTACGAGGGTGTGGACGCGGCCGCTGCGGAGGGCCTGATGAACGCCCTGCGCGCTCAGTTCGACACACTCCCCGGCAAGAGTTTCGCGGGTCGCACGGTCGCCTCCGCCGACGAGTTCTCCTACGACGACCCGGTGGACGGCTCCCATTCGGCCGGCCAGGGCATTCGCATCAGCTTTGAGGGCGGCGGCCGTGCAGTTTTCCGTCTGTCGGGAACCGGCACGGTCGGGGCAACGCTGCGGGTCTATCTGGAAGATGTGTGCGAAGATCCCGACCAGATGCACAAGGATCCGCAAGAGGCGCTGGCCGACATCATCGCCGCAGCCGAGGAGATCGCTGGAATCAAGGAGCGGACTGGCCGGGCTGAGCCGGACGTGCGGACCTGACGGCAAGCGCGCGCACCTGAAAACGCCACCGGGCGCCGGCACGGCCGGGCGCCCGGGTCTTTTCTTTAGAAGGCTTGGTTCAGAGCGACCAGTCTTCGATCAGCACCAACTCCACTGCCTCGATGCTACGGACCGAGAGACCGAGACTGTCGAACTCGTACGTGGGTCCGCCATTGGTGCCCGTGTCGTAGTTGTCCGACATGAACTGTTCGAGCGCGGCGATATCGTCAAGAAAGGCGTCATCTTTCAGTTCGGCTTCGGTGCCGTAAATCTTCAGGCGGTCGAAGCCTGCCGACCCTTCGTAGCGGTCTTCGGCACCGGTGTTGTTCCCGATCTCGTAGATCAGAACATCGCGCCGCGCCCCACCTTTGATCACATCGTCGCCGGCGCCGCCTGCGAGAATATCGACCGACCCGCGGCCAAGGATGTAGTCGTCACCGCCCGCACCGTAGATGCTGTCGGCAGATCCACCGCCCTTCAGAGTCTCGTTCCCAGCATGCCCAACCCGATCGAAGGACGGAAGGGCGCCCGTTTCGTTCGTTTCGTCGTCGCAGGTCACCACGCCGGACCCGTCGCATCCGATCTTGACCAGTTCCACCTTCTCGATGCCACGGACCCTGAGACCGTTGCTCGCGAAATCGAATGCCGGGCCCTTATTGGTGTCGCTGTCGTAATTGTCGGCGATAAACGCTTTCAGCTTTCGGATGTCGGCGGCAAGTTTGCCGTCGGCAAGTTCTTCTTCCGTCGCGAAAATCTTCAGCGTGTCGACGCCCGCGGCACCCTTGTAGACGTCGTTCACCCCGTAGTTCCGGCCCACGACGTAGACCAGCGTGTCATTTCCACCCCCGGCCCGCACGATGTCATTTCCCGCCCCGCCTGTGAGCAGGTCTGCCGCGCCGCGTCCGGCGACGAAGTCGTCGCCGCGGCCGCCGTCGATGCTGTCGGTGCCGCTGTCACCGTAGAGGGACTCGTTGGCGTTGGTGCCGACGTGGTCGAAGGCCGGGTCGCCGTCGGTCACGGGGGTCTCGGGTGCCGGCGTTTCGGGTTCCGGCACGGGCGTGCCGGAGGGGTCCTCGCCGCCCACCGGCTTGCCCGAGTCGTCGTAGGGCGCACCGTTCGCGTCGTAACTCACGCGCGAGTAGTAGGCCGCGGTGGTCTTGCCCGCCTTCAGGTCGTCGCTCAGAACGCCGTGCCAGTTGTCGAACGTGCCGGACCACACGTCCATCACGATCTTCATCTTCTCGTCGGGGATCGGCACCGAAGACGTCTCGGACGTCACCTCGTAGACCTTCACCCCATCGATGTACCAGGCGATCGAATCCTCCTGCCAGTCGAAGCCGTAGGTGTGCATCTCTTCGGCCGCGTCGTAGCCCAGATCGATCTGGACGGGGCCGTTCTCCGCGCCCATCCGCATGTCGTCGTAGTAGTAGTTGATGTTGACGACCGTGGTGTCACCGCCGAGGAACTCGAAGTCGATCTCGTTGTGGTGATCGGCGCTCCAGAAGGTGTTGTTGAAGAGGAA
>NZ_FOLG01000002.1:220809-622096 GCF_900112335.1 Tropicimonas isoalkanivorans | reverse complement strand
TCCGTCAGCCAGAAAAGATCAGACATGTTCACCGCTCGGTTTTCGGACCGTGAATCACGCCCCTACCCGGAAATCAATGGGTCCTGACCCTAACAGGGTCTCCGCCGTTTTGCTTAAAGCTCTAGTTGCCCTGGCTAAATTTTGCGATTCTTGTATTTGCCTACCCGCGATCTCGTTTGCTTCCTTCTGGGCATCGGCAGCTGCGGAAAGCTCTCGCGCTTGGAGTCTAAGAGCTTCGGCACTATTTTTCAGCTCTTTTCGCTGTTGGAAGAACCCCAACACAAGCCAAAAGATCGCCAAGGGACCGAATATGCCAGCGAGGAAGTCTCCGAGTTCATTTAATTCAATCGATTTGAGCTCAATACCGCCGACGAGGGCAAGCGGCGGAAGGATTGCGGCCAAGAGAATGATATAAATCTTGGTCGCTTTGATGCCGATGGATTCAAGCGAGCTCGATTTCATTTTTTTTATAATCAAACATCCAACTCCTCCACGAACCGCGCGTTCTCCTGAATGTACTGGAACCGCATCTCCGGCTTCTTGCCCATGAGCCGTTCCACCAGATCGCCGGTTTCGCCCGGTTCGTCCTCGTCGATGGAGACGCGGATGAGTTTGCGGCTGCCCGGGTCCATGGTGGTTTCCTTCAGGTCCTTGGCGTCCATTTCGCCGAGGCCCTTGAAGCGGGAAACGTCGATCTTGCCCTTGCCGCCGAGGCCCTTTTCCAGCCAGGCGTCGCGCTCCGCCTCGTCGAGGCAGTAGACGCGTTTCGCACCCTGCGTGAGCCGGTAGAGGGGCGGGCAGGCGAGGTAGAGGTGGCCGGCGTCGATCATGGGCCGCATCTGGGAAAAGAAGAAGGTCATCAGCAGGGAGGCGATGTGGGCGCCGTCGACGTCGGCGTCGGTCATGATGATGACCTTGTCGTAGCGCAGGTCGTCGAGGACGAACTTCGTGCCCAGCCCGGTGCCGAGGGCCTGGGTGAGGTCGCTGATCTCCTGGTTCTGGCCGAGCTTGGAGGAGGCGGCGCCGAGCACGTTGAGGATCTTGCCCCGGAGCGGCAGGAGCGCCTGGGTCTTGCGGTCCCGCGCCATCTTGGCGGAGCCGCCGGCCGAGTCGCCCTCCACGATGAAGAGCTCGGTGCCGTCGCGGGCGGTGGCGGAGCAGTCCACCAGCTTGCCGGGCAGGCGGAGCTTCTTGGTGGCGGACTTGCGGGCGGTTTCCTTTTCCTGCCGGCGGCGCTGGCGTTCCTCGGCGCGCAGGACGAGGAAGTCGAGGATGGCGCCGGCGGATTTGGTGTCGGAGGCGAGCCAGTTGTCGAAGTGGTCGCGCACGGCGTTCTCGGTCATCCGGGCGGCGGATTCGGTGGAGAGGCGGTCCTTCGTCTGGCCGACGAAGGCGGGGTCGCTGATGAAGCAGGAGACGAGGGCGCAGCCGCCGGAGAGCAGGTCGTCGCGGGTGATCTGGCTGGCCTTCTTGTTGTTGGCGAGCTCGCCGTAGGCCCGGATGCCGCGCAGGATGGCGTTCCAGAAGCCCTGCACGTGGGTGCCGCCCTCGGGGGTGGGCACGGTGTTGCAGTAGGACTGGATGAAGCCGTCGCGGGCGGGCGTCCAGTTGATCGCCCATTCGACGGAGCCGGGCTCGCCGAACTTCTCCTGGAAGTCGACCTTGCCGGAGAAGGGCAGGGCGGAATAGGTGGTCGCGGTGCCGAGCGTTTCCTTGAGGTAGTCCGAGAGGCCGCCGGGGAAGTGGAACGTGGCTTCCTGCCGGGTCTCGCCGTCGTCGATCTCGGACTTCCAGCGGATTTCGACGCCGGAGAAGAGGTAGGCCTTCGAGCGGATCGACTTGAAGAGGCGGGCGGGCTTGAAGCGGTGGTGGCCGAAGATCTCCGGGTCGGCGTGGAAGGTGACGGTGGTGCCGCGCCGGTTGGGCGCCTTGCCGACGATCTCCACCGGGCCGAGCGGGGTGCCGCGGGAGAAGCGCTGCTCCCAGAGCTGGCGGTCGCGGGCGACCTGCACGACCATGGAATCGGAGAGCGCGTTGACCACCGAGGCGCCGACACCGTGGAGGCCGCCGGAGGTCTGGTAGGCCTTGCCGGAGAACTTGCCGCCGGCGTGGAGCGTGCAGAGGATCACCTCCAGCGCGGACTTGCCGGGGAACTTGGGGTGGGGGTCCACCGGGATGCCGCGGCCGTTGTCACGGATGGTGATGGCGTGGTCGGCATGCAACTCCACCTCGATGCGGTTGGCGTGGCCGGCGACGGCCTCGTCCATGGAGTTGTCGAGCACCTCGGCCACCATGTGGTGCAGCGCCCGTTCGTCGGTGCCGCCGATATACATGCCGGGGCGCTTGCGGACGGGTTCCAGCCCCTCCAGCACTTCGATGGAGGATGCGTCGTAGGACTGCGAAGGCTGATTGCCGGACAGAAGATCTTCGGGCATGGGCACTGCTCTTGGCGTGGCGTTCTGTTCTGATTGCGGCTATTTTGTCAGGAATGCGCAGGAGGGGGAAGGGACTTCGCCCTGCGCCGACGAATGGCAGGGGGGCCGGGGATGTGGAACGAGCGCTATGACCGGCCGGATTACCTGTTCGGCAAGGAGCCTGCGGGGTTCCTCGAAGCCCACGCGCATGTCCTGTCAAGGAACTCCCGGGTGCTCTGCATCGCCGACGGGGAGGGGCGGAACTCCGTCTATCTTGCCCGGCTCGGGCATCGGGTGACGGCCTTCGACGGCTCTCACGTTGCGATCGAGAAGGCCCGGCGGCTGGCGGCCGATCGCGGGGTGGAGGTGGATTTCCGGGAGGCCGACGTGGACGGCTGGGACTGGACGCCGGATTCGTGGGACGCGGTGGTGGCGATCTTCATCCAGTTTGCGGACCCTGCCATGCGCAAACGGATCTTCGACGGCATCGCGCAGACGCTGCGGCCGGGCGGGCACCTGCTGCTGCACGGCTACGCGCCGCGGCAGGTTGACTACGGCACCGGGGGGCCGTCCAACCCGGACAACATGTACACGGTGCCCATGCTGGAAGACGCCTTTCCCGGTTGGCACGTGTTCGACAAGGCGGATTACGATGCGAGGATCGACGAAGGCGAGGGGCATTCGGGCCGCTCGGCGCTGGTGGATTTCGTTGCGATGAAGCCCGCCGGCTGAGGTCGGCCGGTGCTGCCGCGCGGCGCGGGAGGCGGCTTGTTCCCGAAGCGTGGCGCGCGTATTGGGCGACCATGACCGCCCCACGTTCCTACCCTGCGCACGCCCGCGCGCTGCTCGGCCTCGGCCTGCCCCTGATCGGCGGGCACCTGGGGCAATTCGCGATTCAACTGACCGATACCATCATGATGGGGTGGTATGACGTGGAAGCGCTGGCGGCGATCGTGCTGGGCAGCACCATGTTTTTCGTCTTTTTCATCATGGGGTCGGGCTTCGGCCTGGCCGTGATGCCGATGGTCGCCGCGGCGAGCGAAAACGGCGAGGGCGAGGTTCAGATCCGGCGGGTCACCCGCATGGGGCTGTGGCTGTCGGCGGCCTTTTCGGCGGTGACGCTGCCGCCATTGCTGTGGGCGGAGCCGATCCTGCGCGCCATGGGGCAGACGCCGGATGTGGCGCGGCTGGCGGGCCAGTACCTTGCCATCGCCGGCTGGGGTCTGCTGCCGGGACTGGGCGTGATGGTGCTGAAATCTTACCTCGCCGCGCTGGAGCGCACGCAGATGGTGCTCTGGATCGCCGTGGTGGCGGCGCTGGTCAACGCGGCGGTGAACTACGTGCTGATCTTCGGGTCTTTCGGGGCGCCGGAGCTGGGGGTGCGCGGGGCGGCCATTGCGTCCGTCTCGGTTCAGGTCGTCTCCCTGATCGGGCTGGTGGCCTATGCGGTGCGGGTTTTTCCTGAGCACCAGTTGTTCGTGCGCCTCTGGCGGATGGATCGTGGCGCGCTTTCTCAGGTGTTTCGCCTCGGCTGGCCGATCGGGCTGACCAACCTGTCGGAGGTCGGCCTGTTCGCCGCCTCAGCGGTCATGGTGGGCTGGCTTGGCGCGGTGCCACTGGCGGCGCACGGGATCGCGATGGAAATGGCCACTGCGACCTTTCTGATCCACCTCGGCCTGTCCAACGCCGCAACAATTCGGACGGGCAAGGCGCTCGGGCGGGGCGACATCCCCGACTTGCGCCGGGGCGCGCAGGTGACAGTGGCGCTGACGGTCGCCATTGCGAGCGTCGCGGTGGCGGTTTTCCTGACGTGGCCGGAGGCGATGCTGAGCCTGTTCATCGACCCCGACGATCCGCAGAAGCCGGACATCATCGCCATTGGGACGGGACTGATGATGCTGGCAGCGCTGTTCCAGATGGCGGACGGCGGACAGGTTGCGGCCCATGGGTTGCTGCGCGGGCTGCAGGACACGCGTGTGCCGATGGTGATTTCGGGCGTGACCTATTGGGTTGTGGGGATTTCGTCGGGCTACGTGCTCGGGTTCCCGATGGGTCTTGGGGCCGCGGGCGTTTGGTGCGGGCTGGTGTTGGGGCTGACGGCCTCCGTCGTCGCGCTGATGTGGCGGTTCTGGCGGCGCGCCCTGCCTGCGGCGGAGGCGAGATTTGACGGGCAATCGGCTCTCATGGCGGCGCCGACGGTCTGACGGCACGGACAGCGGTTTTGCGAACCTGGCCTGCGTCGGGAGGGTGTGGCGGGGACCGCTTCGCTCCTGTGGTGCGTCGCGGTCCCCTTGTTTCAGCGCAGGCTCAGGACAGGCTGGCGCAGAATTTCTGAATCCGCCCGCAGGCTTCTTTCAGGTTCTCGTCCGAGGTCGCGTAGCTGACCCGGAAGCACGGCGAGAGGCCGAAGGCCGCGCCGAAGACCACGGCAACGCCGGTTTCCTCCAGCAGCGCCTTGGCGAAGGTCTCGTCGTTGTCGATGGCGGTTCCAGCGGCGGTCTTCTTGCCCAGGCAGCCTTCGATGGAGGGGTAGACGTAGAACGCGCCCTCCGGCGTCGGGCAGGTGATGCCTTCGGCGGCGTTCAGCATCTCCACCACCAGGTCGCGGCGGCGCATGAAGACTTCGTTGTTCTTCGGGATGAAGTCCTGCGTGCCGTTCAGCGCCTCCACCGCCGCCCACTGGCTGATGGAGCAGGGGTTGGAGGTGGACTGCGACTGGATCTTGCGCATCGCGCCGATCAGCTCCTTCGGCCCGGCAGCGTAGCCGATCCGCCAGCCGGTCATGGCATAGGCCTTCGAGACGCCGTTCACGGTGAGCGTCCGGTCGTAGAGCCCGGGCTCGACCTGCGCCGGCGTGCAGAATTCGAAGTCGTCGTAGACGAGGTGCTCGTACATGTCGTCGCTCATCACCCAGACGTGTGGGTGCTTCATCAGCACGTCGGTCAGGGCCTTCAGCTCGTCACGGCTGTAGGCCGCGCCGGTCGGGTTCGACGGCGAGTTGAATATGAACCACTTGGTCTTCGGCGTGATCGCGGCTTCGAGCGCCTCGGCGGTGAGCTTGTAGGCGGTGTCGGCCCCGGCCTCCGCAATCACCGGCTCGCCGCCGGCCAGCAGCACCATGTCCGGGTAGCTCACCCAGTAGGGCGCGGGGATCACCACCTCATCGCCCGGGTTGAGCGTCGCCATCAGGGCGTTATACAGGATCTGCTTGCCGCCGGTGCCGACGCTGACCTGCGCGGGGACATAGTCCAGCCCGTTGTCGCGCTTGAACTTGTCGCAGATGGCCTGCTTGAGTTCCGGGATGCCGTCGGGGGCGGTATACTTGGTCTTGCCGGCATCGATCGCGGCCTTCGCGGCGGCCTTGATGGTGTCGGGCGTGTCGAAGTCGGGTTCGCCCGCGCCGAGGCCGATCACGTCCTTGCCGGCCGCCTTCAGCTCGTTCGCGAGGGTCGTCACGGCGATGGTCGGCGACGGTTTCACGCGGTCGAGAGTCGCAGAGAGAAAGGACATGGACGGCCTCCGGTGGCTTGTTGTGACAAATGGTCCGCCGCTTCTTAGGCTTGCGCCTTGGGCCGTTCAAGGATTAACGGAACGCGAGGAGACGACGATGGACGATACATCCGACTGGTACAGCGCCGAGCGCGCCACCTTCGGCGACCGCGTGGCCGGCGCCCGGGAGGCGCTGGGCATGAGCCAGGACGACCTCGCCAAGCGCCTGGGCGTCAAGCTCAAGACGGTGCGCGGCTGGGAAAACGACATGAACGAGCCCCGCGCCAACAAGCTGCAGATGCTGTCGGGCATCCTGGGCGTGTCGCTGATGTGGCTTCTGAACGGCGAGGGCGACGGTCTTGACGGGCCGGTGGAGGACGAAGCGCCGCTCGTTCCCGAGATTCGCGCCCTGCTCCTCGAGATGCGTCAGATCCGCAGCGAAGTGGATGACGCCGCCGCCCGCCTGGCGCGGGTCGAGAAATCGCTGCGCGCAACCCTGAAAGAGACTCACGCCGAATGACCGAAGAATCCCGAGACCTCCGTCTGAAGCGCCTGCACATGCGGTCCTGGCGCCGCGGCATCAAGGAGATGGACCTGGTGCTCGGCCGCTTCGCGGACGACCAGCTCGACACCCTCTCGGACGCGGATGTCGACGTCTACGACGCCCTGCTCAGCGAGAACGACCAGGACATGCTGCGCTGGATCACCGGGCAGGACGCGGTGCCGGGCCACTACGCGGATCTGTTCAGCCGGATCTCGCGGCACGCCCACGGGCGGGGCACCGCGAAATAGCACCGGCGCCGAAAATTCTCGAAGTCGTTTAACCGCTTATTTGGAGTTTCCGACGTACCACTGCGCTCAGCAAGGCAAGTCGGAGGCCCTCCATGAGTATACACAGCACCCTGTGCGCCGGTGAGGAACGAGGGTTCATGGCGGGCTACCTCGAGACGCTCGCGCTGCTGGAGCGACTTCATCGCCTCCTGCTGGACGTCATCAAGGACGAATTCGAGCGCGTCGGCATCCTGGACATCAATGCGGTGCAGGCGTTGCTGCTGTTCAACATCGGCGAAAACGAAGTCACGGCGGGCGAACTGAAATCGCGCGGCTACTACCAGGGCTCGAACGTCTCCTACAATCTCAAGAAGCTGGTGGAGACGGGCTACATGCATCACCAGCGCTGCGAGATCGACCGGCGCGCCGTGCGCGTGCGGCTGACCGAGAAGGGGCGCCGAATCCGCGCCATCGTCAGCGATCTCTTCGCGCGGCATGCCGACGGGCTGATGGAACGCCAGGTCATGAGCTTCGAAGGGCTTGAAGACATCACCCGATCCTTGCGGCGGATGGAACGGTATTGGACCGATCAGATCCGGTACATCTATTGAACCGGCTGGTGTCGCCCGCCCGGAGTGGGGGCGGAGCGGCGCCCGGCGGCCGCCGCGATTTCTACGGCGGTCGCCTGTTTCGGGGCTTTTGACGGTTCTGAACGGCAGCGCTTGTTTGTGGGCGCGGCAAGGACTGCGGGCTGCATGGGGCGTCGCTTCAGAGGGGGGGATTGCATACCACGCGGGGTGTTGTGCGACGTGGGCTTCTGCGGCGAAGCGTGAAGGTGCGGAGCGATCTCGCCGAAGACAGAGATTTCAGGCCAGCGGCCAGGTTTTCCCCCACCGTGCCCCGGAAATCGGCCTCGTCCCCGGACGTGGGCGACGAGGAGGGCAAAGGGTCTGTGGGCGCGATGGGGGGCAGAACGTGCCATCGGAGAGATCGGCGGCAAGCAAGTCATGCACTTCGGACCACCTGCCAGCAACCCGGGGTTGGAGACGCGCAGAAGCACGCTACGGCGGGTGAGACAGATTCACGACGGCGCGATGGTGGGATGGATTTCCTGCCGACGGCGACGTTTGCGCCTGCTTCGGCGATGTGGGCGGGAAGGGTCTTGGCGCTGCAGGGTGGGAGGCACCGGAGCTGCCTTGCCGGTGGGATTTACGGCTTGTGATGAGGTTCTGGCCTTCTGCCTGCTGAGCGGGCGATAGGGGGGCAAAGGGGTTGCCGGAGCGGAGGTGCGCAGGACGGGCCCGCCGGAGGGAGAATGCAGGACGGAGCGACTGGCTGATGGGGGACTTCTCTGGTGAGCACATAGGACCGCTCGCCTGCGCTTCAGCGACGGATACAGTGAGAAACATTTCGCGGTGCTTTTGGAAAGTTTCTGCGCGGCCAGCCGAGGGGGCGGAAGGTCCCGGGCCGCCTCGCGGGTCAGAGAGATACCATGCAAGTGATGTGGTTCACGCCTTTTGCCGGGCAGGTGGGCAATGAGGCGGGCAGGTGGCTTGTCAGCGCGAAGTTCGCAGGACGGCACGCCGGAGGGATGAATGATGCGACTGCGGCGAGGTTCACCCTCTTGGTCCGTAGTTGGTCAAGGGGAGGGAGAATGGCCTAGCGGACTGGGTGGGGAGATGCGGGACGAGCGGCGACAGGATGAGGTGATTTGCCGCCCGTGAGGTCAAGTCTCGTGCCCGGAAAGTGGGGAAGTGGACGGAGAGAGACGCGTCGCAGCTTGGGAGCGGGGCAGGGCGGTTCGCCGGAGGTGCCAGGTGGCGTGTGGGCAATGAGCGCTAACGCATGCGTCGGGTTTGACGCTGCTCGTGAGGTCGACAGGGGACCTGCTGATCGGGGCAGGAAACAGAGCGGACCCCAAGTGTGCCGACCGCCCTGCGAAAATGGGCGGTCGGTTGGTCGGGGCGGCGGGCCAACGCTGTCGCGCCGGCAGCCGCGGACGGCTTACCAGTGGCCGGTGTTCTCCATGCTCGCCCAGGGTTCCGCCGGGGGAAGGGCGTCGCCGATTTGGAGGAGTTCGATGGAGATGTTGTCCGGGGACCGGACGAAGGCCATGTGGCCGTCGCGCGGGGGCCGGTTGATCGTCACGCCGGCGTCCATGAGTTTCTGGCACATGTCGTAGATGTTCTCGACCCCGTAGGCGAGGTGCCCGAAATGCCGGCTGTCGGACGGCAGGCCCTCGTCGCCATCCCAGTTGTAGGTCAGTTCCACCGGGCATTCCGGCTGATCGGGCGGCGCCATGAAGACGAGGGTGAACCGGCCCTCGTCGCTCTCTTTCCGGCGCGTTTCCTCCAGCCCGAGCAGGTTGTAGAAGGCCATGGATTTTTCCAGGTCTTCGACCCGGACCATCGTGTGCAGGTATTTCAGTTTCATCATGTCACTCCGCCTCGGCATTCAGGGCACAACGTAGTCAGCCTGGCCCGCTTGGCAACCGCGGGCGCGGATCGGGCGGGCTCTATCGTGAGCCCAAAAGCGCCTCGAACTCCCGCCATTCGCCCTTGGACATGCCGGAGGTCTCCTGCGTGACGGCTTCGCCCTTGAGCATCCGCTTCACGCAGTCCAGCGCCTTCGCCGAGAGGTTTGCCCCGCCAAGCCGGTAATCCTCGAACGCCCCGTAGGCGGCCGGAACCCAGTCGGCCACGATCTTGCAGAGCGTCTCGGCATAGACGCGGATCTCGTACTGCGCGTGCTCGTCCGCCCGCAGGCGCAGGAAGTGGAAGAGGTTGTGGAGGTCCACCTTCCAGTACCACTGGGTGTAGATGTTGGCCGGCAGGTTCATCCGTGCCAACTCCCGCGCGAGGCCCTGCTGGCCCTCCTGGCTCAGCATCTGTTCGTAGTGGTCATAGGCGCGGCCGGCGTCCGTCTTCAGGATCTCCAGCACCTGTGCGGCCTCCGCGCCCGTCAGCACCTCGCCCCGGCCCTGGTTGTTCACGGTGGATTGCGCGGCGAGTTGGTCCGGCGCGGGGATGTAGAACTCCCGGTCCAGGATGGAGTAGCGGGCGGAGTACTCGTTGACGTTGGCGGTGCGGTGGCGGATCCACTGCCGGGCGACGAAGACCGGCAGCTTCACGTGCAGCTTGATCTCGCACATCTCGAAGGGCGTGGAGTGCCAGTGCCGCATGAGGTAGCGGATCAGGCCGCTGTCATCGCGCGATTTTTTCGTGCCCGCCCCATAGGAGACCCGCGCCGCCTGCACGATGGCCGCGTCGTCGCCCATGTAGTCGATCACCCGGACGAAGCCGTGATCGAGCACCTCGTGGGCGTGGTAGAGGTGCTGCTCCATGCCCGGCGCGGTGGCGCGCAGCGTGGGCTGTGGGGTCGAGCGCAGCTCGGCGATCTCGGCGATCTGGTCGTCTGTGAGGGGCATGGGGTGATTCCCTTCTGCTGGGGGCGATTTGGGGCACCATATCTATGTCGAGACCGGGTGGAAACTTCCATATGGAGTAGCGGGCGCACATGGGTCACAGGTGGTGCGAATCGGTTGGATTCACTGGGTTGACAGTTGACTTGGCAGGGCCCGCTTGCGCACCATCAGGCAAAACGAACCGAGGCAGAGCAGTCCGATGACAAAGAACCTGGCGCTGATCCTGGCGCTGTTTGGCATGCTTGCGGCGTGCAGCGACGGCAGTGGCAGCAACCCCGTCTTCAACGAACCTGTGGACGAAGAACCCGGAGACACCGGCGACGAGCCGATCACGCCTGACGACGACGTGAAAATCGCCGTACCGGAGTCCCTGGCGCAGAACGTCTCCCGTATCACCTACTCCAAGGGGCGGAAGGCGAAGGACGATTCCGACGACAAGCTGCGGGTGAAGCTCTCTGCGCTGGACCAGCCGCCCAAGGTCGCCACCTACCTGCGCAACGCAGCGCTGGACGTGCCGGGGTACAAGGCGTTCTCGGTGCAGGACGACCCGCTGGACCGGATGTTCGTGGCGGTGACGGCCGAGGACAAGAAGGGCAACGTCAGGGCGACCGCGGTCGCAGACGGCGGCCAGTTCCGGCGGTTCTTTCGCGGGACGTCCTATGAGCGGACTGGCGAATACACGCACCCGACGACGGGCCTCGTTTCGTTTGCCGGACGGTATGCCGGCGTGACCAACCTCAACGACCTCGACCAGGACCAGCGGCTCGACGTGCCGCGGGGCACGGATTCGAGCCTCTACCCGGCCCAACCGCGCCAGACGAAGGGCAAGGTCTTCCTGAACGTCGACTTTGACGACAATGCCGTGAACGGGTCGATCTACGAGAGGAAGTTCGCGGACAACGGAGAGAAGCTTTCGGACGTCAACCTCGTCGAGGGGACGATGAACAAGAAGGGCGAGTTCCTGGGAACAGCCGAACTGACGCAGGCTCCGGGCCGGGGCGGGCGAATGGTGGATGTCGTAAGTCCGCAAGGCGCTGGCCCGTTCGGGGGCGTCATTGGCACGGACGCCAAGGCACTCGCCGGGACGGTTGTGCTCGACAGCGTGTTCCATGGCGACGACCCAAGGGACGGTGACCTGGATGCCGAGGTCGGGACATTCGTCTTGCCCAGATGCGGAACGCGCGGCGCGCCCAAGATATGCAAAAAACTCGGTGACTTCGATTAATGCGGACACTGCCGAGATGCTTGTTGCTGGCGGCCATCTTGGCCGCCAGTTCCGTTTGTGGGGCGGCCGAAGAGCTTGAGTTGACGGTCGGGCAGGCCCGCGAGGCGGCCCGCACCGCGTATCGGCAGGGCGACATCGAGTCCGCGAATACGATTGCCCGGATCATCCTGGAGTCCCATCCTGACGATGCCTCCGCGCTGCTCGTCCTCGCGGCGACGGAACCGTTGATGGGCCGCCCGGAAGAGGGGCGGCAGGCCGGTGTACGCGCCTGGGCGAACGCGGATGATCCGGCGCTGCGCCACGAGGCGGCATTCTACACGTCGAAGGCATATGCCGCAGATGACCGCTTCTTCATGGCGCAGCTCTGGTTGCGGCGGGCGTATCATACCGCCGACAGCGAGGAAGAACGGGAGCAACTGGAGAACGTATTCGACCGCCTCCGCACGGTCTCGCCGTGGCTCATGCGCTTTTCCTTCGACGTAGCGCCGTCGTCGAACCTGAATGGAGGGGCTTCGTCCGAGTTCCTCGTGATCGACGATACGTTTCCCGTCGGGCAACTCAGCGGGACGGCGCGCGCGCTGTCCGGTGTGACGAGTTCCGTGCAGGGGCAGGCGGTCAGGACCCTGTCGCAGAGCCCCGATCACCTGACGACGCTGACCTTCAACGGCTACCGCACCTTCAACACACTGTCGGACGAGGCGAAATCCATCGCGCCGGAGGCGGAGGGTTCGGATTTCGACTATGGCGTTGCGGAGGTGGTGCTTGGCTACCGCCGCGCGCAAAGCCCGTTCATCCTGCCGGATCGCATTTCCGTCGCGCTGGGACAGACCTGGTATGGCGGCGAGCAGCTTGACAAGCTTTCGCGGCTCACCCTGTCGAAGAAGGTCAAGATCACGCCCAACGACTGGATGCGGTTCGAGGTCCAGGCGGAGCATCGGGACCCCGACGACGATGGACAGGATCGGCAGGGGCGGGAGCTCAACTGGGACTATTTCCACCAGACGAAGGACGGTGATTTGCTGTCTTTCGGGGTGTCGGGCACGAACGTGACCTCCGACGAGATCGACTATGCATACACCGGGGTCTCCGCCCGCATGAGCGCGCTTATGGCGGATGACATCTGGGGCGTGCGGCTCGGGGGCAGCTTGGAGTATTCCTTCAACGACTATCCCGACTACCGGATCGGGTCGATATACATCGACGACGGGCGGGAGGACCGCGAAATCTCCGCCGATCTCGACATCTACTTCGACCAGATCGACTACATGGGCTTCGTGCCTGTGATCACGGTGTCGGGAAGCAAGACGACCTCCAACATCAGCCGGTTCGAAACGGACTCGCTGGGGATCTCCATTGGGTTCAATTCGGCATTCTGAGGGCCACAGCTTCGCCCGGGAGCATCTCCGGGCGGCGAGACGCGCGACTGTCAGGGGATCTGCAAACGGGACGCGTGACGGTCAGGAGCCAACTGAGTAGCCCGCGCCCCGCTGCCTGGCCGGTGTACCCTGCAAATCGTTACCGTAACGTAAACAACCGGCCCGTTTCCGGCGAAACGTCTCCGCTTGTATGCCGGGCGGCGTCCTGTCACGCTTTGTGGATGACAGACGCAGAGATCCGACACCGCCTGATGGACCGGCTGGCAGAGCTGGATGCTGAGGATGCGGCATCGGCGGGCGCGCGCGCCGTCGTGGACCTCGACCAGACGTCCACCGGCCGCCTGTCCCGCATGGATGCGCTCCAGCATCAGGCGATGGCACAGGCACAGGCGCGCCGCCGGGCGGCGGAGCGCAGCCGTATCCGGGCGGCCCTGCGTCGCCTGGAGGAGGGTGAGTACGGCTATTGCACGGACTGCGGGGAGCCGATCGCACCCGCCCGACTGGCGCTCGATCCCGCGATCGCCCGCTGCGCCGACTGCACCCGCGGCGCATGACTTGCCGTAGCGGCAGGCGGCGCTACCTCCGCCAAAACCGGAGATGCAGATGACTCTTTTCGTCCTTTTCGTTGCGACCAGCGTGATCTTTCTCGCGCTCGATGCCGCCATGCTGAGCACGATCATGCACCCGCTTTTCCAACGCCACCTCGGCGAGAGCCTGCTGGACGGGCTTCGCCTCGTCCCGGCGGCGTTGTTCTACCTGCTCTACATGGGCGGTGTGCTGCATTTCGCGTCGCTGCCGGCGCTCCGCTCGGACGCCCCGACGGAGGCACTGATCAATGGCGTGTTGCTGGGGCTGTTCGCGTACGGGACCTATGAACTCACCAGCTACGCCGTGATGCGGGACTGGCACTGGTCCATGGCTGCGGTGGACATGACCTGGGGCGCCGTGCTGACCGGGGTGTCGGCGTGGGGCGGGGTGATGGTGGCGCGCGCGCTGTCCTGACGCTTGCCGCCGTGCGGTCCGCATGCCATGCGGGCGGCATATACCACGCTGGAGCCTGACTATGATCCTCTACGGACTGTCCACATGCGACACTTGCCGAAAGGCGCGGAAGGCGTTGGACGTCGCCGGGTATGACGTAACTTTCCGGGATGTCCGCGCCGAGCCTCTGACGGAAGACGAGTGGGCGCCGCTGCTGGCGGCGTTCGGCGACGGGCTGATCAACCGGCGGTCGACCACCTGGCGAGGCATGTCGGAGGAGGATCGCGCGGCGCCCGCGGCGGACCTTTTGGCGAAGCATCCGACGCTGATGAAGCGTCCGGTCTGCCGGGAGGGGGAGCGCCTGAGCCTGGGTTGGGACGCGGCGGCGCAGTCAATCTGGAAAATGTGATCGCAGAACGGCCTGCGCGGGCCACATCGTTACTTTGAGACCTAGGGTCAAACTGTTACAGTTTCCTGACGGAAACGGTGGGAGGACCGAATCCGGGTGCGCCTCGTCACCTCACCTGCACCGATTTACTTCCCAAGTCCCCGACTCGATCGGGAAACCCGGTGTCGTGCACGTCTGTTCCCCGCGGACATGCAACTGAATCGCTCGCACGGCAACTGGGGAGGTGCAGACGGGGGACGAGCGCACGAGGGGCCTTTTGACGAGCCCGCGGGCTCCATTCCGCCCCCCCCTGTTACGCGCGTTCCATGCCGGTCAGACGCAGGGCGCAGGCTCGAAGGCCAGGCGTTCGGCCTTGCGGCGGAGGACGGCCGCGACATCCGGGTTGGCCGATTCCCACGCCCGGAAGCGCGTTTCACCCTTGCGCAGACGCACCCTGCGATCCACGTCGGAGAGCGCATCGAAATTGCCGCGTTCGCTGGGGCTGAGGAACCGCTGCACCACGGCTTCCCGCTCCGGCTGGGCCATCATCGCGGCCTCCCCGGGCAGCGCGCCGGTGACGGAAAAGAACGCGATCGCCTGATAGAACGCGAGAATGGCTGTGAGATCGGGCATACCTTCGGGCCTCCTGCTCTAGTTCGAGAGGAGGCGCGACACCGAGAGCGGAAACAGCCGGTCGACCGCGCCTCCTCCCAGTGACTTTCATCGCAAGATAGCACGTGAGGGGACGGGGAAAACCGGGAAATGCCGCAATGCAGCATTGCGTTGACCGGTGGTGCGGCCACGCTATAAGGCGCGCGGCCGCGGGGGCATGAATATCGACTTACAATGCTTTGAGATCTGTGGCCGATGAGCGTCCGTCACGGCCTTCGCGCAATTCGTAGGCAATCTTCATATTGTCGGCGAGTCCGGTCATGCCAGCGCGCTCGACCGCGCTGATGTGCACGAAGACGTCCTTTCCGCCATCGTCGGGGGCAATGAAACCATAGCCCTTCGTGGTATTGAACCATTTCACGGTGCCAGTCGGCATTTCCCGCGTCTCCTTCGTCTCGTCTTCATCCGCCCGCGAAATTGCGGCGGCGTGGTCACGGGGCCGAACTTTCTCGCAGTGGCAGAGCCAGTGAGTCGTAGGTGGCATCGTCACGGTTCCGAGGGTGACTCAGTTGTGAAATAAAACAACCCTCTTTGAGTAATTGGTCCTACAAGCGCCGGTCGATGCCAATCAGGCGGTCAACCGAGAGTGGTCCTGCCCCGCGGAGCACGAGAACGAGAAGCACGAAGACCCAGAACGCCCGCTGATCGAGGATGAGGGCGCCGGAGGCCCGGTCGAACCATGCGCCGATGGCGGCGGCGTCCGCGCCGTGGCCGTAGATGTCGGTCAGGCTCTGGACGACGACGAATCCGATCATGCCGAGCGCGGCGAGGCGGGTGAACAGGCCCACGACGATCAACAGGGGCAGGAGAAATTCGGCCCAGGTGCCGGCGAGGACCACCAGTGTCTTGATGAAGGAAAACTGGCTGGGATCGTAGAGAACGGCCTCCGCCTTTTGCGGGAAGATCTGCGCGTAGGCGCCGGGCGATGGGGTGAAGATGCCGAAGATGCCGCTGCCGACCTTGGTCAGCGCGGAGCCCCAGAAGTAGACGAGCAGCACCCCTGCAAAGGTGATGCGGGCGAGCGCCGGGATTGCCCAGGGCGCGACGGCTGCCTCGATGGCTCCGAAGGCGCGGTTGTGGAGATGGATTGCGGAATGAAACACCGCGGGCGCTCTGCGGTCCGATTCGTTTGCCGTGACTGTCATGGAATCACTCCTTTCGGATCGAGGTGATGGCCCCGCCTGCGAGCAGCGCGCCGAGGGTTTGTGCAAGGTCGAACCCGTCATCGACGCGGGCAGCGGCGTCCACCGCGTCGCCAAGGGGGCGCCCGGAGGCGAGGGTGGCGACGAACCGGCCCCCGGCGGGGGAGAGGCGCGTAAGCTCAGGATCGAACGCCGGCCGGGTGATCAGGGCTGTTTCCGCGGCCATGGCGGGTTTGGGGGCGTCCGCCATGTTGAAGCGCCAGATCGACACGATGGGCCAGTCCGACGCGACGAGGCGGACCGCTGGCGCCAGGCTAAGGCGGGCCATGGGCAGGTGCTGCGGGTCGAGCGCTTGCAGGGCGGCCGGGTCGATCGGCGTGGCGTCGGCGGCGTGGTAGGCCTGCCGCATCGCCAGTTCCAGGCGGGCGACGTCCGGCAGGTAGCCGAGGTTTTGCACCGGCGCGAAGGTCGTCAGGAAGTCGGGCAGGGCCGCTCCGTAGAGGGCGATCAGCGGCGACCCAGGGGGATGCCGGCGAACGAAATGCCCCGCCAGGATGTTGAAATTGTTCTCGCCCAACAGCTTGCGGATCACCGGGAAGGCGTCGGCCAGAGCGCGGGACAGGCTGACGACGACGTTGTTGCGGTAGACGTCGAACCGCTTGCCAGCCGTGCGTCCGGCCGGGTCCACGAGGCCGTCCGGAGTGGCGAGGGCGGGGTCGAGGATCGCCGCGCGGAATGTCGACTGGTCGACGTTCATCACGCGGCATCCACGGGAACGGCGGACAGGACCGCATCGGACCGCGCGGCTTCGGCGGCCAGAACCGGCCAGGGGGGGACGTCGGTGTCCCACTCGATCAGCGTCGGCCGGGGGCCCATCCGGGCGATGGTTTCGGCGTAGAGCGTCCAGACCGGATCGACCACCGGGCTGTCGTGGCTGTCGATCAGCAGCGGCGCGCCGTGGTCGTCGGCTTGTTCGTCATGGCCACCCAGGTGGACCTCCCCCACGCGATCCAGCGGGAAGGCGGCGATATAGGCGCGCGGGTCGGTCTGCTGGTTGGTGGCGGAGACGAAGACGTTGTTGATGTCCAGCAGCAGGCCACAGCCGGTGCGGCGGGCCACTTCCCGAAGAAAGTCGGTCTCTTTCATCTCGCTTTCGGCGAAGGCGAGGTAGGTCGACGGGTTCTCCAGCAGCATCTGCCGCCCGAGCGCCTCCTGCACTTGGTCGATGTGGGAGGCGACGCGGGCGAGCGTCGCTTCGGTGTAGGGGAGCGGCAGCAGGTCGTTCAGGAAGGCGGACTCGTGGGTGGACCAGGCGAGATGCTCGGAAAAGCGCGCGGGCTGGAGCCATCCGATCAGGTGGGCGAGCCGGGCGAGATGGTCGCGGTCCAGCGGGGCTTCGCCGCCGATGGACAGCCCGACGCCATGGACGGAGATCGGAAAGCGCTCCGCCAGATGGCGCAGTTGCGCGATCGGGCGGCCACCGTCGCCCATGTAATTCTCGGCGTGCACCTCGAGCCAGCGCACGGGGCCTGCGTCCTCCATGATGTCTGAAAAGTGCTGCGGTTTGTAGCCGACCCCCGGGGCCGGCGGCATGGCGGGGTGGACGGAGGTGTCGAGCATTGGTGTCTCCCGGGCTGGAGGGGAGTGCCCGGCAGATATTCCGCCGGGCACGGGGGTGGATCAGGCGGGCAGATCCCGCTCCAGCGGCTCCAGCGAGCCCATGCGGCCGTCGGGCAGTTCCATGCTCTCGCAGGTTCCGGCATCCACGAGGTCCCAGGCGTTGCCCTGGTAGTCGACCGTCGACGTGCCGGCGCAGGTGGTTCCCGGCCCGGCAGCGCAGTCGTTCTGGCCGGCGAGCGCGACGCCGTAGCATTTCTCCATGCCGGACATCTGCTCCGGGGTCACCTTTTCCTGAGCGGAGGCGATGTTGGCGTGGGCGGACACGGCAGCGGCAACGGCACCAATGACGGCGAGGGTCTTGAACTGATTGGACATGAAATTCCCTTTCCCTGTTCTCATGTTCGGTATGCGCCGCCTCTCGCGGAGCATGCATCGAGGGTAGGCGGTGGGGAAAATGAACTGCCACTCACAGGGGCGTGCTACACGGACCTGTCAGGGTTTGAAATATTCGCGCCGTCCGGGGAGATTTTCGGCAGGAAATGCAAAGCGGGCTCGGATTGTGCGACATTATTCGTCTGCGGCGCCCGGTCTCCTGGCGGGATTCGTGCCAAATCAGCCGGTTAGGTAGGGGCGCCGACGGGCGCGCGCAACAATGCCGCGCCGCCCCGGTGGGGGGGGGGCGGGTTTCGATCCGCGTGACGGCCGCTTTCGGCGTCGCGCGGGGTCAGATTGTAACAATGCGACAGTGACTGGTGCTGCCACGCCCGTACGGTCACGGGCGTGGCATGCGTGTTACGGCGCCGCGGCGGGGGCGAAGCCGTCTCGGGCGGTCACTCTGGGGCCAGATCGGGCGGGAGCGCCTCTCGTGCGAGCTCCTCGACGATCTGGTCGAGCGGCACGGTCTGGGTCTGTTTCTCGCCAAGCCGGCGCACAGTGACGGTGCCGTCCTGCACCTCGCGCTGGCCGACGGCGAGAATGACCGGCACCTTGCCGACGGAGTGTTCGCGCACCTTGTAGTTGATCTTCTCGTTGCGGATGTCCGCCTCGGCCCGCAGTCCGGCGTGCTGGAGCTTCTGCACGGCCTCCAGAACGAAGGCGTCCGCGTCCGACACGATGGAGGCCACCACCACTTGGCGCGGCGCGAGCCACATGGGCATCCGGCCGGCGTAGTTCTCGATCAGGATGCCGATGAAGCGCTCGAAGGAGCCGAGGATCGCGCGGTGGAGCATGACGGGGCGGTGCTTCTCCCCATCCTGGCCGATGTAGGTCGCGTCCAGCCGCTCCGGCAGGTTGAAATCCGCCTGGAAGGTGCCGCACTGCCATTCCCGCCCGATGGCGTCCGTCAACTTGAAGTCGAGCTTGGGGCCGTAGAAGGCGCCCTCGCCGGGGTCGATCTCGAAGTCGTTGCGGATGTTCAGGATCGCCTTTTCCAGCGCCGCCTCGGCCTTGTCCCAGACCTCGTCGGAGCCCACACGCACCTCGGGGCGGGTGCTGAGCTTGATGTCGAATTTCGCGAAGCCGCTGTCGCGGTAGATATCGCTCAGCAGCGAGATGAAGCTCGCGCATTCCTGCTCGATCTGGTCCTCGGTGCAGAAGATATGCGCATCGTCCTGGGTAAAGCCGCGCACCCGCATCAGTCCGTGCAGAGCGCCGTGCGCCTCGTAGCGGTGGCAGGAGCCGAATTCGGCCAGCCTGAGCGGCAGGTCGCGGTAGGACTTGATGCCTTGATTGAACACCTGCACGTGGCAGGGGCAGTTCATCGGCTTGAGCGCGTTTATCCGCTTCTCGTTGGCATGTTCCTCGTCGATCTCGGTGATGAACATGTTCTCGCGGTACTTGTCCCAGTGGCCGGAGGCCTCCCAGAGCTTGCGGTCCACCACTTGCGGCGTCTTGATCTCCTTGTAGCCGGCCTTGGAGAGCTTGCGGCGCATGTAGTCTTCCAGCTCGCGATAGATCGTCCAGCCGTTGGGGTGCCAGAAGACCATGCCCGGCGCTTCCTCCTGGAAGTGGAACAGTTCCATCTCCCGGCCGAGCCGGCGGTGGTCGCGCTTCTCGGCTTCCTCGAGGAAGGTCAGGTAATTCTTGAGCTGCTGGCGGTTCTGGAAGGCCACGCCATAGATTCGCTGCAGCATCGGGCGGTTGGAATCCCCGCGCCAGTAGGCGCCGGCCACCTTCATCAGCTTGAAGGCGTCGGCGGGCACCTGGCCGGTGTGCTGCAGGTGCGGGCCGCGGCAGAGATCCTGCCAGTGGCCGTGCCAGTACATGCGAATCGGCTGGTCACCCGGAATGGCCTCGATCAGCTCCACCTTGTAGGGCTCGTTGTTGGCCTCGTAGTACTTCACCGCCCGCTCGCGGTCCCAGACCTCGGTGGTCACCGGATCGCGGCGGTTGATGATCTCCTTCATCTTGGCCTCGATCTGGCCGAGGTCCTCCGGCGTGAAGGGCTCGGCGCGATCGAAGTCGTAGTACCAGCCGTTCTCGATCACCGGGCCGATGGTGACCTTCACCTCGGGCCAGATCTCCTGAACGGCGCGGGCCATGATGTGGGCGAGGTCGTGACGGATCAGCTCCAGCGACGGGTCCAGGTCCTTCATCGTGTTGATGGCGATCTCGGCGTCCGACTCGATGGGCCAGGCGAGGTCCCAATGGGCGCCGTCGACGGTGGCGGAAATCGCCTTCTTGGCCAGAGAGGGGGAGATGGAGGCGGCCACGTCGGCCGGTGTCGTGCCAGCCGGGAAGGCGCGGCTCGCGCCGTCGGGGAATGTGAGGGAAATCTGGGAAAGGTCGTCGGCCATGTCGGCTCTCCTCGTCGGTTTGGCGCCCACGGAACGCCCGGTTGCAGGATATATGTGCGCAGGTTGCATCGCGCCGCGCGCCGGCGAAGTCAATGCCAGCCCGGAGCGGGGCGCGATTTTTCGGCCGAAAAAATGTGGTGCCTTGGCTGGCTCAGGTCCGAAAGAACGCTCGGCGCGCGTCCTGTTCCATGCCGAGCCGCATCTGCACCTCCGCCATGCGCGCCATCAGGGCCTTCTTCGCTACCGGATCGGATTCGGCGGCGTATTGCTCGCGCAGCGCCTGAAGCTCTTTCTTCAGGGAAATCTCGCGCGGCAGGGCACCTGCCTCGGCCATGATGCGATGGCCGACGGCGGTGCCGGTATCCACCAGACCCGCGTCGGGCCGGTCGGGCAACGGCTTTCCCGCGCCGGAGAGGTTCGACAAGCTGCCGTCGGCTTCGGCCTTGCGCAGCCGGCTTTCCGCGATCCTGTCCCAACGCTGCATTCCCGGCCCTCCTCGGCCCTCCGATGTCACCGAAAGCCTAGCCCTTGGGCGGCGGCTTGGGAAGATCAGGCGATCTCGGCCAGCCGGTCCAGCGCCTCGCGCAGGCGGTCCGCTTCCGAGGTGCGGGCGGCGAGGTTCTCGCGGACCTCCTCCACCACCTCTTCGGGGGCGCTTTCGACGAATTTCGGGTTGCCGAGCCGTTTGTCCAGTCCGCCGATTTCCTTGTCCAGCTTGGCGATGGATTTCTCCAGCCGCGCCTTTTCCTCGCCCACGTCGATGATGTCGGCCACCGGCAGCCCGAAGGTCGCCCCCGGCACGGGCACCGTGATGCAGCCCTTCGGCATCTCGTCGAACTGCTGCAAGGAGGCAATGCGGGCGATGCGGGTGATGAGGGCCTCGTTGTTGGCCCAGGCGGCTTCGGCGGCGACATCCATGCCGGTGTGGACCATCGGCACCTGCAGGCCCGCCGGCACCCGCACCTGCGCGCGGGCGGAGCGGACGCCGTCGATCAGGGTGATGACCCAGTTCATTTCGGCGTCGGCCTCGCCGTCCACCAGCTCGGCGGCGGTGTAGGTCGGCCAGTCGGTGTGGACCAGCATCTTGGTGCCGCAGCCGAGGGTCTGCCACAGCTCCTCGGTCACAAAGGGCATGATCGGGTGGAGCATGACAAAGCTCTGCTCCAGCACCCACCGCATGGTGGCGCGGGTTTCGGCCTTTGCGGCCTCGTCGTCACCCTGCAGCAGCGGCTTGGCGAATTCGACGTACCAGTCGCAGACCTTGCCCCAGACGAAGGCGTAGAGCGCGTTGGCGGCGTCGTTGAAGAGGTAGCCCTCCAGCGCGGTATCCACGGCCTCCCGCACCTTGGCCGTTTCGCCGATGATCCAGCGGTTGACGGTGGCTTGCGGGTTCGACGCGGGGTCGATGGGGGCGACGGAGGGATCGAAGACGCCGTTCATCTCCGCGAAGCGGGCGGCGTTCCAGATCTTGGTGCCGAAGTTCCGGTAGCCGGCGATGCGCTGCATGTCGAGCTTCAGAACGCCGCCGAGGCTCGCCATCGCGGCATTGGTGAAGCGCAGCGCGTCGGCGCCGTACTCGTCTATGATCTCTAGCGGATCGACCACATTGCCGGTCGACTTCGACATCTTCTTGCCCTTGGCGTCGCGGACGAGCCCGTGCAGGTAGACGGTGTGGAACGGGATCTCGTCCACCACCGCGAGCTGCATCATCATCATCCTTGCGACCCAGAAGAACAGGATGTCCTGCCCGGTGACGAGGACGGAGGTGGGGAAGTATTTCTCGAGTTCTTCCGTCTGCTCGGGCCAGCCCAGCGTACCGATGGGCCAGAGACCGGAGGAGAACCAGGTGTCGAGGACGTCGGGGTCTTGCCAGATGGGATAGACCAGATGCGTGGGGTCCTGGCTGACGTTGTACTCGGCCAGGCTCGCGGCCAGCCGATCCTGCGCTTCCGCACGGTCGGCCACAACGACGATCTGCGAGGCGTGCAGCGGTGTGGGCAGTTGCGCGAGATCGTCGCGGAACTTGGCGGCCACGCCGTCGGCATCGGCGGCGCAATGGTAGGTCGGTTGGGCGTGGTTGAACGCGCCCTCTTCCAGCAAGCGGAAGATCTCGACCTCGTCGAGCGCGTTGTCGCCCTCGTCATCGCGGAAGCCGGTGGGCCAGATATCGAGGCCGTACCACACCGGCACCTGATGGCCCCACCAGAGCTGGCGGGAGATGCACCAGGGCTCGATGTTTTCCAGCCAGTGATAATAGGTCTTCTCGCCGCTCTCGGGCAGAATGGTCACCCGGCCGTCGCGGACGGCCTCCAGCGCCGGGCTGACGATCTTTTCGGCGTCGACGAACCACTGGTCGGTCAGCATCGGCTCGATGACGACCTTGGAGCGGTCGCCGAAGGGCTGCATGATCGGCTTCGACTCAACCAGCGGGACCGTTTCGGTGATGTCTTCGCCGGTCTCCTTGTCCGTGCGGGTGACGGTGTGGGTCACGGCCAGCCCCTCGCCGGTGATCTGGGCCACGACGCGCTCCCGGGCCTCGAACCGGTCGAGGCCGCGCAGGTCGTCCGGGACGAGGTTCAGGGTGTCGACTTCGGTTTCGGTGAAGTCAGCCCCGCGCGCGATCTCCTGCGCGCGGACGGCGGCCTCGGCATACGTGGCGCCGTCGTCGCGCATGTGGCCGCGGGTGTCCATAAGCCGGTACATCGGGATGTGGTTGCGGGAAGCGACGCCGTAGTCGTTGAAGTCGTGCGCGCCGGTGATCTTCACCGCGCCGGAGCCGAAGGTCGGGTCCGGGTAGTCGTCGGTGATGATCGGGATCAGGCGGCGGTGTTCCGTCGGCCCGACCGGGATCTCGCAGAGCTTGCCGACGATCGGAGCGTAGCGCTCGTCGGAGGGGTGGACCGCGACCGCGCCGTCGCCAAGCATGGTTTCGGGCCGCGTGGTGGCGATGGAGATGTAGTCGCGCTCCTCCTCGAAGACGACGTTGCCGTCCTCGTCCTTCTCCACGTAGGTATAGGTCGCGCCGCCCGCGAGCGGGTACTTGAAGTGCCACATGTGGCCCGCGACCTCGATGTTCTCGACCTCCAGATCGGAGATCGCGGTCTCGAAGTGCGGGTCCCAGTTGACCAGCCGCTTGCCGCGGTAGATCAGGCCCTTTTGGTACATGTCGACGAAGACCTTGATGACGGCGTCATGGAAATTTCCGTCCTCGCCCTCCGGCGCGCCGGGTGCGCCGGACATGGTGAAGGCCTCCCGGTCCCAGTCGCAGGAGGCACCGAGGCGCCGCAGCTGGCCCTTGATGTTGTCGCGTGAGCGCACCTTCTGCTCCCAGACGCGGGCGATGAAGGCCTCGCGCCCCATCTCGCGCCGGGTGATGTTGCCTTCCTTCGCCAGTTCCCGCTCCACGACCATCTGGGTGGCAATGCCGGCGTGGTCCGTGCCGGGCTGCCAGAGCGTGTCGAAGCCGCGCATCCGGTGCCAGCGGACGAGGATGTCCTGCAGAGTGTTGTTGAAGGCGTGGCCCATATGGAGGGAGCCGGTCACGTTGGGCGGCGGGATCATCACGCAGAAGGGTTCGTCGCGGCTGGCGTTGGCACCGGCGCGGAAGGCGCCTGCCTCTTCCCAGGCGGCATAGAGGCGGGGTTCGGCCTCGGCGGCGTCGAAGGTCTTTTCCATCGGCATGTGTCTTGTCCTCGGATGGGTCGGAGACCCTCTAGCGAATGCGCGCGGCGAGGGGAAGGCCGACAACCAAATTGCGCGCCCTGTCGGGCGCGCGCCGTTTATGCGGCTGTGGCGGCGCGACGCGGTGGGCGGACGGGGAGTGTGTGGCGGGAGGGGCTCGGAGCCCACCCAAGCGGATGCCGCTTCGGGTCCGTTCTCGCCCGAGCCTTGCCTGACGGCCCGGCGCCCGCCGCTCAAGGGAAATGGCGGTTTCCACGGGCAGGCCCGCGGAGCCTCCGCAATTTCCCTTGCCCGTCGTGCGCCGGCCCGTCGGTTTCGTCTCAGGCGAGGACGGCTCCGAAGCGGATCAGTCGCCGTAGCCCGTCATCTCCAGGTAGCCGCGGCCGGGGTGGCTGCCGGTGACGCGCACGGGCCCCTCCCAGTAGGGGAAGGACGTCGCCATCCATGCCTGCGGGTTGATCGCCTCCAGGCGCACGTCGAGGTCGCGCCCCGGCATCTCCACTTGCCAGACGGTCGGCACCGTGGCGGCGCTGGTCTCGGTCTCCTCCAGCGGGGTGAGGGTCAGCGCGCCGTTGCCATATGGGGTCGGCGTGCCGTCCGGGTCGATCCAGGTGGCGGAGGTGAAGGGAGCGCCTTCGCGATCGCGCAGGCGGAAGCCCATGAGCTTGGCGCCGCCGTCGAAGTGGAGCGAGATCCAGTCCCAGCCGTCCTGGGTCTCCGACAGCGGCTGGGAAGACCATTCGCGGTCGAGCCAGCCGTGGCCCGTGACCTCCACGTCGCCGTCGGGCAGGGAAAGGTGCCCGGCGATCTCGTAGAACGGTTGGGAATAGTAATAGCTGGCCTGTCCCTGGGGCGACTTGACGGAATAGCCGGCGTCGCCATGCGGGACGAGCGGGCCGGTGGCGGTGAGGGTGAGGTCGTAGGAGAAATCGGGGCCGCTGGCGGTGAGGCTCAGGGCATCGAATTCGTCTGCACCGTCGCCGGTGGCGGCCATGCGCCAGTCGTCGATCCAGGCCTCGAAGGGCGCGGCCAAGACCCCAGCCTGGCCGATGCCGCCGCGGGCGAGGCGCTCGGCGCTGAAGTGGGCGTCGGGGGTGGTCAGGCCGGCGTGGCCCATCCAGATCTGCGGGCTTTGCCAGCCCTCGGTGGGTGTGCCGGTTTCGGGGGCGACGGCGGAGCGGAAGAGCGTCCACTGGATGCCGTAGTCGCGCCCGTCCGAGGCGGACAGGTTGGCGGTGAGGTACCACCATTCGATGCGGAAATCCGGATGGGCGCCGTGGTCCTTCGGGAACGAAAGGTCGGTGCCTAGCGACGGGCGGCTGAACCCCTCGGCGTCCGTCCCGAGGCCGGCGAAGCCTTGCGAGACGGCTGGACCCGCGAGCATGGGCAGGAGCGAGAATAGCGCTACGGCTGAGGACTTAGCGTTCATCGGCGAACACCTTGAGGAATTGCGATGGGGCGGTGCTGGCCAGCTTTCGCGTGGGCAGGGCGGCGGCGATGGCGGCGGCCACCAGCGACAGGCCCAGCAGGGCGGCCCACTGGAGCGGGAAGACGAACATCGGGAGGCGCCAGCCGAAGGCCTCCACGTTCACGACCGCCAGCAGGCACCACGCGAGCAGCAGGCCCACCGGGAGGGCCACGACGAAGGTGAGCGCCGCGAGGGCGAGGGTACGCAGGATCTCCAGCCGGGCCAGGCGGCGGCGGGTCAGGCCGAGCGCCCAGATCGGCGCGAGTTGCGGCAGGCGCATGGTGGAGAGCGTGAGCAACGCGGTCAGGATCGCGAAGCCCGCGACGGAGAGGGTCAGCACGTTGAGGGCGCCGGTCACGGTAAAGGTCCGCTCGAAGATCTGAAGCGAGGTGGCCTTGAGCCGGCCATGGTCGATCAGGTTCGCCTCTGGCAGGCCGTAGTCCTCCACCAGCGCGCGGCGCAGGGTCGTCGGGTCCGACGTGAGAATGCCGTAGCGGAGCTTGGAGACGTCCGGGTGGCGATCCAACAGCGCCGGCAACCCGACGACGGCCTGGCCGATGGGGTTGCCGTAGTCGGAATAGACGCCGGCCACCGGCATCTCCCAGCCGCCGCCGAGGGACAGCGTGTCGCCCGGCGACAGGTCCTCCCGGCGGGCGAGCTGCTCGTTGACGAGCGCGCCGCGGTTCTCGTAGACGGCGGGCCACGTGTCCGGCGTGGCGTTCAGAAGGGGCCAGAGATCGCGATAGACCCTGTGATCGACGATGCCGTAGACCTCTCCCGGGGCGCCTTGGAGCGGGGTGTCGACCTTCCAGATGGGCAGGACGGCGTCGCTGCGGGGGGCGAGCCAGGCCCGGAGGGCACGGGCGTCCTCCTCGCTGCGGGCGGTGACGTAGAGGTCGGACACCAGGCGCTGGTCAAGCCAGCCGGTGAAGGTGAGCCGGAAGGAGGAGACCATGGTGGAGACGCCGATGTTGGTCGCAAGCGCCAGCATCAGGGACATGAGCGCCAGCGACAGGCCGGGAAGCTGCTGCCGGGTATCCGCCCAGAACCATTGTGCGAGCGGCCCCCGGGCGAGCCGCGCGCCCAGGCCGAGAGCGGCGGCCAGCAGGCGGGGTAGGATCAGTGCGGCGCCGAGCAGCAGGCCGCCCAGCAGGGCGAAACCGGCGATCAGCCCGTCGGCCAGCAAGGCCACGGCCACACCGGCGGCCACCAGCGCGGCCCCGGCGAGCGCCTGCCGGCGCAATGCGCGGGCGGACACCGTGGCCCAAGCGCGTGGCTGGGCGGAGGCGAGCAGCGGCATGCGCCGGACGGTCTCGAGCCCATGGGCGGCGGCGATAAGCGCGCCGAGTTGCGCGATGCCGAGCCCGGCCAGCGCCCAGAGCGGGTCGAAGGCGAGCACGCCGCGGACCTGGGCGCCATAGAGGCCCCGAAGGGTCGCGGCGACATCGGGCAGGAGCGCGCCGGCAATCAGGTAGCCGAGCCCGATGCCGATGCCACCTGCAAGCAGCGCCAGCAGCATGACCTCCCCCAGCAACAGGCCGAGCAGGGTTCGCGCGGGCAAGCCCAGGGCGCGCAGGGTTCGGAACATCGGGCGGCGTTGCTCGAACGCCAGCCCGATGGCGCCGTGCACGATGAAGAGGCCGACCGCGAAGGACAGCAGGCCAAAGGCCGTCAGGTTGAGGTGAAAGCTGTCCGTCAACCGGGCGATGTCGCCCTGGTCCTGCGGCGGGACTTCGGTGAGGCCGGGGGCGAGGGTTTCGAGCGGCGGCCTGTTGGCGGGCTGGTCGGGCAGGATCAGCAGGCGGTCGATGGTGCCTGCCTTCCCGAGCAGCGCGTCGGCGGTGCCGACGTCGGTGAACATGCGCCCGGGTGGGATGGCGGGGTCGGTAATGAGTCGTGGCAGGTCTGCGATGCCAGCGAGGTCGTCCGCCGTCTCCGGCGCGACGAAACCGAGGCCCGGCGGGCGGAGGACGTCGAGCGGCGCGGCGCCCGTCTCCGATCCCAGGCCGACGGGCAACAGGCCGTCGGGGGCCGTCAGTGGCTCTACGCCGACCACATTCAGCCGGATCTCGCCGCGCAGAACCCGCCCCTCCACGACCGGGGTGACGGTCCATCCGCCCCGGCGAAGCGCGGCATAGGTGGCGATGGGGATCGGGCCGGCGGGGTCGGTCAGACTGGCGTAACCGCTGATGCCGAGGGTCGCGGCGGCGCTGTCGTAGCTGCGGCGCGCCTCGCCGTTGATCGCCTGCACGGCAGACCAGAGGGCAGTGGCCAGCGCCAGCCCGGCGAGCAGGGTGAAGAGCTGGAGCGGCTGGCGCCGCCAGTGGGACAGCAGGGCCGCCAGGGCTGCCCGCCTCACGACAGGCGCCCGCCACTGAGATGCACCCGTCGGCCCAAGCGGCCGGCAAGGTGCTCGGAATGGGTGACCAGCAGCAGGCTCGCCCCGGTTTCTGCCACGAGCTCGAGGATCAGGCCGAGCACGGTTGCGGCCGTCGACTCGTCGAGGTTGCCCGTGGGCTCGTCGGCCAACACGACGCTCGGACGAACGGCCAGCGCACGGCCGACGGCAACGCGCTGCTGCTGGCCGCCGGAGAGCTGTTCGGGATAGCGGTCGAGCAGGTCTGCGAGGCCAAGCCGCTTGGCGAGGGTGGCGGACCACGCCGGGTCATGGCGGCCGGCGAGTCGTGCCTGGAAGTCGAGGTTGCCGGAAACCGTGAGTGAGGGGATCAGGTTGAATTGCTGGAAGACGAGGCCGATCCGGTCCCGCCGCACGGCCGCGCGGCCCGCGTCGTCGAGTGACGTGATTTCTGTGCCGTCGAGGTGGATGCTGCCGGCGTCCGGCGTGTCCAGCGTGGCCAGAAGGTGCAGAAGCGTGCTCTTTCCGCTGCCGGATTCGCCGGTGAGGGCCAGGGTTTCACCGGGGGCCAGCGCGAGGGAGACATCCGTCAGGACGGGCAACCGACCGTCGCCGGTTGTGTAGGTCTTTGTCAGCCCGGTCGCCTCGATCCGCATATCCGCCTCGTCGTCATGCCCCGCCGAGACCTAGCGCCCGAGCGGGGGCAGGGAAAGGGGCGCGGGGGCGTTTCGACCGACAAGGGCGGGGGGCTCCCGCCTGCGGCGCCGCGCGCTGCCGCGCTTGCCCGCAGTTGGGCCAGGCAGGCCTTCGGCCTGCGGGTGCGACGGGCGGCGGGTGCTGGACCTTTGAGGTGGGGCCGGGCCCCTTCCGTTCGGCCGTTTCGTCAGGCGCGGGTGCCGGAGAAGCGCTCCGCCCAGCTTTCCCGCTCCTCGTCGCTGATCTTCGCGAACAGCGTCTGGGGCACGGTGAACGCCTTGCCCGGGGGCAGCACGGTGAGTGCGTCCGCCATCGACTCCGGCCACTCCGTCCGCTCGGTCTGCATCGCTTCCAGAAGGGTCGAGGTCGCGGTGGGAATGAAGGGCGCGGAGATCACCGCGTAGACGCGGATCAGGTTGAGCGCGAGCCGGATATCGGCCGCCGCGCGGTCCGGATCGGTCTTGAAGCTGGACCAGGGGGCCGCGGACTGGAGGAATTCGTTGCCGGCCACCCACATGGCGCGCAGTTCTGCCGCCGCCTTGCGGACTTCGATGGCGTCCATGTGCCCGACATAGGCCGCAAGCCGCGCGTCGAGGTCGGCGATCAGGCGCGCGCCCTCCTCGGTTATCGCACCGCCCTCCGGCACCTCCGTGCCGAATTTGGAGCGGCAGAACTTGGTGACGCGGCTCACGAAATTACCGAGCACGTCGGCGAGGTCCTTGTTCACGCCGGTCTGGAACTTCTCCCACGTGAATTCGCTGTCGGAGGTCTCCGGCGCGTTGGAGAGCAGCCACCAGCGCCAGTAGTCCGCGGGCAGGAGGTCCAGCGCGTCGTCCTGGAACACGCCGCGCCCCTGGCTGGTGGAGAACTGGCCGCCGTCGTAGTTGAGGTAGTTGAACGACTTGATGTAGTCGACCAGCTTCCACGGATCGCGGCTGCCAATCAGGGTGGAGGGGAAGGAGAGCGTGTGGAATGGCACGTTGTCCTTGCCCATGAACTGGACGTAGCGCACATCCTCCGCGCCCGCGTCGGTCCGCCACCAGCGCCACCAGTCCTCCTCGTCCTTGCCCTGCGCTTCGGCCCATTCGGCGGCGCAGGCGATGTATTCGATCGGCGCGTCGAACCAGACATAGAAGACCTTGCCCTCCATGCCGGGCCAGTCGTCGTTGCCGCGTTTCACCGGGATGCCCCAGTTCAGGTCGCGGGTGATGCCCCGGTCCTGCAGGCCGTCGCCGTCGTGCAGCCATTTCTTGGCGATGGAGGTCGTCAGGATTGGCCAGTCCGACTTGCTGTCGATCCAGGCGTCCAGCTCGTCCTTCAGGGCCGACTGCCGCAGGTAGAGGTGCTTGGTTTCGCGGATTTCCAGCTCCGTCGAGCCGGAGATCGCGGAGCGCGGTTCGAGCAGGTCCGTCGGGTCGAGCTGCTTGGTGCAGTTCTCGCATTGATCGCCCCGGGCCTTGTCGTACCCGCAGTTGGGGCAGGTGCCTTCGATGTAGCGGTCTGGCAGGAAGCGGCCGTCGGCGGGGGAGTACACCATTTTTTCCGACACTTCGGAGATGAACCCGTTCTCCGCCAGACGACCCGCGAAATACTGTGTCAGGCGGTGGTTCTGCGGGCTGGAGGACCGGCCGAAGTAGTCGAAGGAGAGTTTGAACCCGGCGGCCAGTTTGGCCTGGGTCCGGTGCATCTGCGTGCAATAGGCATCCACAGGCATGTCCGCCTTGGTCGCCGCGAGTTCGGCCGGGGTGCCGTGCTCGTCGGTGGCGCACAGGAACAGCACTTCGTGGCCGCGGCCCCGGCAGTAGCGGGCGTAGAGGTCGGCCGGCAACTGGCTGCCCACCAGGTTGCCCAGGTGCTTGATGCCGTTGATGTAGGGTAGGGCCGAGGTGATGAGAATGCGCGACATGCGGCACGGACTCCGTCTGTTTCGCGGCTGCGTTTAGCCCATGCGGCCAAAGAGTGCCAGCCGGCGATTTGCCGTCGCGCCCGGTGACGGACGTTTCCCCCCTCGGGTTCACTCTCGGCGCGTGCAGCGGCGAAGGGCGCGCGGCATCGGTTGGACTGGTGGCCTTCTCACTGACGGACCCAAGGAAATCAGGGGCGATCCTTCGCGCTGTTCTGCCCCTCCAGCACCCAGTCGCCGTCTTCGAACGTCAGATACCGGACGTCCTTTCGAGCCTGCCGTTTCGCCACCGCGTCGTTGTAGAGCACGCCACACACCGCGCCGAGGGCCAGTGCGGGAGGCGCGGCGGCGCCTGCAACCAGTGACAGGTTGGAGCAGCCGCCGGCCATTCCGACGGCTTCGACGACGCGGTTCACGTCCCCGGCGGGCAGGCCCATGTCGATCAGGGCCGCTTTTCCGCCGTACTTTAGGCCGAGCATCGCGACCGGCGCGGCGGGCCCTATCGCCGCGTAGGCGGGGTTGAGTTCGCTCAGGCCGCTCGCCGCTGCGAGGGCGGAGGACCCCGCGTCGGCATAGTCCCCCGCGCCAAGCCGCGCGCCGTCCTGCGCCGGCGGTGCCGCAGTCCCTTCGCACGGACTCGTATCCTTGGCCGTGTGTGCACGTGTTTGGGCGCACGCAAGGGCATCCGGCGCGAAGGTTTCGCCCCCCTCCGGCAAGGCGACCGACCGGGACACGGGAGGAGGCGAGTCCGTGCAGGCGGCAGCGAGTAGCAGAAGGATGACCGAGGCGAAGGGAACGATGGAAAGACGCGCGGGCATAGGTGTAACTCCGAAAGCCGGTTACGCCTGCACTACCGCCAAGCCCCTAAGACGATCTGAGTCCCCGGGGCAGAAAATACCTCGCATTTTTCACGTTCCGGGAACGCGAAACGGCGGCCGCTTCGGGCCGCCGTTCGATCATACACCTCTCGGGCGCTTACACGAAGCGATTGACGTAGTTTTCCAGCCGTTCCTGCCGGCCGGAGCGCGGTTGCGGGTTGATATCTTCCGCAAGGACCCTCTCCGCGATGCCGTCGAGCGTGCCGCTTTCGAGCATGTCCTTGTTGGCGGCATCGTCCCAGCCCGCATATCGCTCGGCGCGGGCCGTCTCCAGCCCGCCGTCCTCCAGCATCGCCGCGGCGGCCTTCAGCCCGCGCGCGCAGACGTCCATCGCGCCTGCGTGACCTGCGATCAGGTCCGCCGGGTCCAGCGACTGGCGGCGCAGCTTGGAGTCGAAGTTGGTGCCACCCGTGGTGAACCCGCCCATCTTGAGGATCTCGTAATAGGCCAGCGCGACCTCGGGCACGTTGTTGGGGAACTGGTCGGTGTCCCAGCCGGACTGGTAGTCGTTGCGGTTCATGTCGATGGACCCGAGGATGCCGAACGCCGCCGCCATCGCCAGTTCGTGCTCGAAGCTGTGGCCCGCGAGGATCGCGTGCCCCTGCTCGATGTTCATCTTCACTTCGCCTTCCAGCCCGAATTCCTTGAGGAAGGAATAGACCGTGTTCACGTCGTAGTCGTACTGGTGCTTGGAGGGCTCCTGCGGCTTCGGCTCGATCAGGATCGTGCCGTTGAAGCCGATCTTGTGGGCGTAATCGACGACCATCTGCAGGAAGCGTCCAGCCTGCTGGCGCTCCTTCACCAGATCGGTGTTCAGCAGCGTCTCGTAGCCCTCGCGCCCGCCCCAGAGGACGTAGTTCTCGCCGCCAAGCTTCTGCGTGGCGTCCATGCAGCTCTTCACCGTCGCGGCGCTATAGGCAAAGACGTCCGGATCGGGGTTGGTGGCGGCGCCGGACATGAAGCGGCGGTGGGTGAAGAGGTTCGCCGTGCCCCAAAGCAGCTTCGTGCCCGTGGCCTCCATCTTCTCGCCGAAGTAATCGACGATTTCCTCCAGGTTGCGCTTGTTCTCGGCGAAGGTGTCGCCTTCGGGGCGCACGTCGGCGTCGTGGAAGCAGAAGAACGGCTGGCCGAGCAGGGCAAACATCTCGAAGGCGACATCGGCCTTCAGCTTGGCGTTCTTCATGCTGTCCTGGGGATACCAGGGGCGCTCGAACGTGCGCCCGCCGAACGGGTCGCCGCCCTCCCAGGCGAAGCTGTGCCAGTAGGCCACGGCGAAGCGGAGCTGGTCCTCCATCCGCTTGCCCAGGACGATCTCGTCGGGGTTGTAGTGGCGATAGGCAAGGTCGGTCTCGGCATCGGGATTGTACCGGATCGGGTCGATGCCGTCGAAGAAGCGTGTCATGAGAGACCTCTGAGGGCTTGGTAGGTTTGCCGGTAGCGCGACTGTGCCGCAACGAAGGCGGATGTCAGGTCTTTTACCGGCTCCACGACCTTGGATATTTGCGGAATGGGGGCGATTTCGGCGCCTGCGCCCGTCGCGGCCATCATCGCCAGCCGCGCCGCGCCGAAGGCCCCGCCGAAGTCGCCCGCGACGGGCACCTGCACGGGCATGTCGAGCGAGGTCGCGATGGCCTTCAGCCAGTAATCCGACCGGGAGCCGCCGCCAACGGCGATCAGCCGGTCGAAGCTGGTACCGGTAGAGGCGAGCGCATCGAAGCTGTCCCGGACGGCGAAGGTGACGCCCTCCAGCACCGCGGCGGTTCCGGCGGCACGGTCCGTCGCGTGCTCCAGCCCGGTGAGGCTGCCACGGATCTGCGCGTCGTTATGCGGCGTCCGCTCGCCGCCCAGGTAGGGCAGGAACATCGTTCGGCCCGGCGCGCGCAGGGTGTCGCCAAGCTCGCCTGTCAGGGCCGCCGCGTCGGAGCCCACGAGGCGCGCGTACCAGTTGAGCGAATCCGTCGCCGCCAGGAAAACACCCATCTGGTGCCAGGTGCCGGGCAGGGCATGGCAGAAGGTGTGGACGGCCGTCGCGGCATCCGGCTGATAGGCATCGGAAGCGGCGAAGAGCACGCCCGACGTCCCCAGCGAGATGAAGGCGTCGCCCGCGTTCACCACGCCGACCCCCACGGCGGAGGCCGCATTGTCGCCGCCGCCGCCAGCGACCACCACGTCAGCGGAGAGGCCCCAGCGGTCCGCCAGCTCCTTGCGGAGGGTGCCGGAGGCTTCGGAGCCTTCCACCAGCCGGGGCATGTGGTCCCGCGACAGGTCCGATTTGGCCAGCAGGGCGTCGGACCAGTCGCGCTTGCCGGTGTCGAGCCAACTCGTGCCGGCGGCATCCGACATTTCCGACACCGCCTCGCCGGTCAGCCAGAGGCGCAGGTAGTCCTTCGGCAGCAGAACCTTCGCCACCTGGGCGAACACGTCGGGCTCGTTCTTCTTCACCCACATCACCTTCGGCGCGGTGAAGCCGGGGAAGACGATGTTGCCCGTGATCTCCCGCCAGGCCGGATCGCCATCCAGCGCCGCGGCCTCTGCATGCGACCGGGTGTCGTTCCAGAGCATGCAGGGGCGCAGCACGTTCTCGGCGGTATCGAGCAGGGTCGCGCCGTGCATCTGGCCGGACAGCCCGATGCCGCGAACGGCCGACAGCGACGCTGCGGCGGCCAGGCCGTCCATCGCCGTCGAGGCGGCCGTCAGCCAGTCGGCCGGAGATTGCTCCGACCAACCGGGATGCGGCCGCGAGACGGTCAGGGGGGCGGTGGTCTCGGCAATGACAGTCTGGTCCTCGTCAATCAGCAACGCCTTGAGACCGGAGGTTCCCAGATCCAGACCGATAAACATCACACAGTTCCTTTCTCCGGAGTCTTGCCCAGAATGATCATCCCGAGGATGTCGTCCTCGGTCACCTCGTCCACTTTCACCGTGCCCACGAGTTTGCCGTTCTTCATCACCGACGCGCGGTCGCACAACTGCATGACCGCGTGGATGTCGTGGTCGATCAGGAAGATGCCGAGACCCTGGGACTTCAGCTCCTCGATCAGGTTGGCGACCATGCGCGTCTCCTCCACGCCGAGGGCCGCCGTGGGTTCGTCCATGATCAGGATGTTGGCGTTGAAGTAGACGGCGCGGCTGATCGCGACGGACTGCCGTTGCCCGCCCGACAGCCCCTTCACCGGCGTATGGAAGCGCTGGAAGTTGGGGTTGAGCCGCGCCATGATCTTGCGCGTCTCCGCCTCCATCTGCGCGTCGTCCACGAGGCCCGTGCTGGTCACGAGTTCGCGTCCGAGGAACAGATTGGAGGCGGCATCGAGGTTATCGGCCAGCGCGAGGTACTGGTAGATCGTCTCGATCCGGTAGTGGCGTGCGTCGCGCGGGTTGTTGATGTTGGCAAGCTCTCCGTTGACGTAGATCTCTCCCTCGTCGCGGGAGAGGGCGCCGGAGAGCATCTTCATCAGCACCGACTTGCCGGCGCCATTGTGCCCCAGAACGCCGACGACCTCCCCCGGATAGAGGTCGAGCGTCACCCCGTCGACGGCATCGATGCCGCCGAAGGACTTCCGCATGTTGCGCATCTCGACGAGCGGCGTACCGCGGGATTCTGTATCGAGTGCCATGGATCAGTCTCCCGTCCGCTTGCGGTAGAGGATGTCGACATAGACGGCGAGCACGAGCACGATGCCCACGACGATGTTCTGGTAGGGCGCTTCGACCCCGACCATCGCCATGCCCGATTGCAGCGACTGCATGATGAGGGCGCCAAGGATGGCCCCATAGATCGTGCCGATGCCGCCCGAGAGCGCCGTGCCGCCGATGACCGCCGCCGCGATCACCCGCAGTTCGTCCAGCGTGCCGATGTCGTTGGTGTGGAAGGTCAGGCGCGCCGAAGCGACCACCGCCGAAAGCGCGCAGAGCAGGCCCATGATGGCGAAGACCTTGACGGTCAGGAACCGGATGTTGATGCCGGCGAGCTCCGTCGCCTCCGGGTTGCCGCCGGTCGCGAAGATGTACCGGCCGAGCCGCGTGCGTTGCGCGAGGACCGTCATGGCGATTGCGATGATGATGAGGAGCAGAACGGAATAGGGGACGCCGTAGACCTCGGAATAGCCTTCCGGCATGGTCTCGCCACGCGCCCGGAAGTCCCGCGCCAGGCGTCCGCCGGGAACCTCGTAGGAGTTCAGGATCCAGACGAATCCGACGATGGCGGCGATGGCAATCGCGCCGATCACGACCTCCGCCCAAATCGGCTTCACCGGGAACTCGTGGCGCAGCTTGGCGCGCCGGGCATTTATCATGAGCATGATGGTGAAGGCACAGGCGATCAACGCGAGGATCCAGCTCGCGGTTGCGCCGAGGGTTCCCTCGATGCCGCCGAGCACCAGGAAGTTGCCGTCGAGCGGCCCGATGGTCTGTCCGCGCGACAGGTGCCACGCGACGTTACGCCAGACGAACAGGCCGCCGAGCGTGACGATGAAGGCCGGGATCGTCAGGTATCCGATCAACCAGCCGTGGAAGGCACCGATGGCCACGCCGACGATGAGGCCCACGATGATCGCCACCGGGGCGATGATCGGCGAGCCGAGCTCGATGCCGAACCATTGCGGCAGAACCGCCGTCTGGGTCATCGCCATGAAGGCGGAGCAAGTGGCCAGCAAGGCGCCGACGCTGAGGTCGATGTGCCGGGTGACAATGACGAACACCATCCCGGTGGCCATGATGGCGACCGACACGGTCTGGATCGTCAGGTTGAAGATGTTTCGCGGGGTGAGGAACCGGCCGCCCGTCCAGACATCAAAAACCACGCAAATCACGATGAACGCGCCGATCATGCCGAGCAGGCGCGTGTCGATTTCCATGGTGTCGATGATGTTCCGGCGGACGTGCTTCGGTAGCTGGCGGGTGTCCGTGCTATCGGCCATTTGGCGCTCTCCGGAATGTGCATTCCCAAGGCTTCCGCCGAGGTCGGCGGAAGCGTTCGTTACAGGGTTGGCTTATGCGTCAGTTGCAGGGAGCAGGGCCGCTTTCGACGCCCTGGCAGAGCGCCTCGACCGAAATCCAGCCGGCGTCGGTAACCGCGCTCAGATTGTCCTTGGTGACCGGAACCGGTTCCAGGAACCGCGCCCACATCGTCGTCCCCGACGGCGAGGTCCATTCCTGTGCGCCTTCGATGCCGGACATTTCAGTCCCTTGGGCCAGCGCCACGGCGATCTCGCCAGCGGCCTTGCCGAGGTCGCGTGCGTCCTTCCAGACGGAGACAGTCTGCGTGCCCTTCGCAACGCGGTTCAGCGCGGCGTGGTCGCCGTCCTGACCGGAGACCGGGATGCCTTCCATGCCTTGCGCGGTCAGAGCAGCCACGGCGCCGCCGGCGGTGCCGTCATTCGATGCCACCACCGCGTCGACCTGGTTGTCGTTGGCGGTCAGGATCTGTTCCATGTTGCGCTGCGCGTTGGCGGGCAGCCAGCCGTCCGTGTAGGCCTCGCCGACGATGGTGATCTTGCCCGCGTCGATGGCTTCCTGCAGCACTTCCTGCTGGCCGCCGCGGAGGAAGTCCGCGTTCGGATCGGTGGGCGAGCCCTTGATCATCACATAGTTGCCTTCGGGCGCGGCTTCGAGCACGGCGCGGGCCTGCATCCGGCCGACTTCCACGTTGTCGAAGGTCAGGTAGAACGCGCGCGGGTCCTCGATCAGGCGGTCATAGGCAATGACCGGGACGCCTTCGTCGGCGGCCATCTGGACCGCTGGGATCACGGCTTCGGTGTCCTGCGCGAGAACGATCAGCGCGTCCACGCCCTGCGCCATCAGCGCCTCGACGTCGGAAAGCTGCTTGGACGAGGACGACTGCGCGTCCGACGAAACATATTGGGCGCCGGCGGCATCCAGGGCTTCCTTGATCGCGGCCTCGTCTGTCTTCCAGCGCTCCTCCTGGAAGTTCGACCAGCTCACGCCGATCGTCAGATCCTGCGCCAGGGCAGTGGTGGTGTAAACGGACGCGAGCGCGGCCGCTGCAACGAAGAGTGTACGCATGAAATCCTCCCAAATTTTCAGCCCTGCGTGACGGGCAGAGGGTGCCGCTAAGCACCCTGGCGGAGAGGATCGCTGCATTTATTTTATTTGTCAAAATAAAATTCGACAAACGAATGGGCATGTGGTTGGATTTCTGATGCCGCTTGTGGCTGTTTGGTAACTTTGCGAATTCGCGCCGCGCTGCGGAAAGATATTTATTTGGGAAGCTGAAAGAATGATTCCGGTCGAACCTTTGTCGGTGGAACGCTTGACTGCCCCCCCGGAAGGGTGCGGCCCGATTGTCTCGCCACGCGAGACTGCACCGGTTCCGCTGCGCCAGCAGGTGTTCGAATGTGTGCGCTCACAGGGGCAGATCTCGCGAATCGATGTGGCCAAGCGGCTGAACGTCAGCCCCGCGAGCGTCTCGACGCTGGTGGCCGACCTGCTCGGCGGCGGCCTGCTGAAAGAGGTCGAGGCGCCCCGCGATCCGGGCAGCCGCGGCCGTCCGCCCGTGGCGCTTCGGGTGCGCGCGGAAGCAGGCTACGTCGCGGGTATCAAGCTGGGCGACATGATCCATACCGGGATCATCATGGATTTCGCCGGCAGCCCGGTGGCGGAGGCGAGCCTGAGCCGGACCAGCGTGCGAACCGATCTGGACCTGTTGGTGGAGGAGGCCGGCGCCCTGCTGTCGCAACTGCTGCGCAAGGCGGGGATGGAGCGCAACGAGTTGTCGGCCGTAGGGGTGGGCATGCCCGGCATGGTGGACACCCGACGCGGCGTGGCACTCTGGTCGCCGATCATCCGCGGCAACGACCTGCCGGTGGCCGAGCTGATGTCGGAGCGGATGGGCCTGCCCGTGGTGGCGGACAACGACGCCAACCTGGTGACCCTGGCCGAGCTCTGGTTCGGCGCGGGGCGCGCGTTGTCCGATTTCGTCGTGATTACGCTGGAATACGGGGTCGGGATGGGGCTGGTGATGGACCACCGCGTCTATCGCGGCGCGCATTCGGTCGGCATGGAGATCGGCCACACCAAGGTGCAACCCGACGGGGCGCTCTGCCGGTGCGGCCAGCGGGGGTGCCTGGAGGCCTACGTCTCCGACTACGCGCTGGTGCGGGAGGCCTCCATCGCGCTCGACATGCACCGCTCCGCCTCCGGCAGCGCGCAGGTCATCCTGGAAAGCCTGTTCGATCAGGCCAAGGCCGGCAACGAGGCGGCGCGCACGATCTTTCGCCGCGCGGGGCGGTTCCTGGCCGCCGGGATCTCGAACGTCATCAACCTGTTCGATCCCTCTCTCGTGATCCTGTCCGGGGCGCGGATGAAATACGATTACCTCTATGCCGAGGACGTGCTGCGGGAGGTGCACACCATGACGCTGAACCGGTCGCGGACGCTGCCGCGGATCGAGATCAATGCCTGGGGCGATCTCGTCTGGGCGCGTGGAGCGGCGACGCTGGCGCTCGCCGCGCAGACGGAACAGCGCTGCGGGGCGGAGGCCGGGGGATGACGATGCGCCAATTGGTTTGCGCGGGGCTGGCCGTGCTGGTCGCCGGTTCGGCGGAGGCGGGAGAGATACGGTTCGAGGACGCCAGCGGCGCACTGCCGGTGGCCCACGTCTATTCCGGCGGCTGGGAGCACTTCGTCGGCGGGGGCGTGGCGACGTTCGACTGCAACGGGGACGCGCTGCCCGAGATGTACGTCGCTGGCGGCACGGAGCCGGCCCGGCTCTTCGTCAACCGGACGTCCGCCCCCGGCGGGCCGCTCTCCTTCGCCATCGGCGACGGGGCTCCGGAACTGACGGGGGTGACGGGGGCCTATCCGCTGGATCTGGACGGGGACGGCCTGCTGGACTTGGCAGTTCTGCGGGTCGGTCCGAATGTGCTGCTGCGCGGCGAGGGCGACTGCAGATTCACCGACGTGACGGAGGCGTTCGGGTTCGAGGGTGGCGACCGCTGGTCCACCGCCTTTTCCGCGACCTGGGAGCCGGGGCAGACGCGCCCGACCCTCGCCGTCGGCAACTACGTCGACCGGACGGACCCGGAGGGGCCCTTTGAGGCATGCGACGTGAACGAGCTGCATCGGCCCGAAGGGGAGGGCTATGGCGCACCGATTCTGCTTGAACCGGGGTTCTGCGCGCTCTCCATGCTGTTTTCGGACTGGATGCGGGACGGGCGGCAGGACCTTCGCGTGTCGAACGACCGGCATTATTACGTGCGCGGCGGCTCCGAACAGATGTGGCGCATGGGAGAGGCACCGCGCCTGCTCGGCCCGGAGGACGGGTGGAAGAACATTTCGATCTGGGGCATGGGCATCGCCAGCCGAGACCTCAACGGCGATGGCCGGCCGGACCTGGTCCTCACCTCGATGGCCGACCAGCTCACACTGTTGTCGGAGGGGCGCTCGGGCTACGCGCAGGCGCCTTTCGAGATCGGCACATTCGCCCAGCGGCCCCATTTGGGCGACGACGGCCGTCCGTCCACCGGCTGGACGGCGCAGTTCGGCGACGTGAACAACGACGGCCGCGACGATCTGTTCATCGCCAAGGGCAATGTCGACCAGATGCCGACCAACGCCATCAACGATCCCAACAACCTGTTGATCCAGGGCGAGGACGGCACCTTTGACGAAGTCTCGATCGAGGCTGGCGTCGCGACGGTCGACCGGTCGCGCGGGGCGGTGCTGGCGGATTTCGACGGCGACGGGCGGCTGGACCTCGCCGTGGTGAACCGCCGTGCGCCCATGGAGCTCTACCGGAACGCCTCGGAGCCGACCGGCAACTGGCTCGCCGTGGCGCCGCGGCAGGCGGGCGGCAACTCCATGGCCGTCGGCGCCTGGGTCGAACTGCGCCGAGCGGACGGCACGGTTGTGGCGCGCGAGATTACCGTCGGGGGCTACCATGTGAGCGGGCGGGGCCTGCCGGAGCATTTCGGGCTCGGGTCGGCCGAGAGTGCCGAGCTGCGCGTCATCTGGCCGGACGGGACCGCGAGCGACTGGTGCGAAGTGGCAGCCAACCGCGTCGTGGAGGTTGTGCGCCGCGAGGGAGCGGACGTGGAGATACACGTCCTGCGATAGCACCCGGCGCGGGGCGCTCCCGCCCGTCATCACCGCATCAAAGATGCGCCTCCTCCCGTTGGGCCGGGCCGCGCGCTGCCGCGCGCGGGCGAGTGTTCGGCCGAAAAACCGTTCCCCACGCCGGTTCATCCGCGATGCGCGCCAGTCGCATCGCCCGTTCGGCTAGCGATCGATCGGCAGGCCGCTGGGAACGCTGTCCGGAATGCCGATGCGGCCGTCCAGGCTCGCTTCGTCCGTCAGGCTTTCGAGAAAGGCGACGATCGCAGCGACATCATCCTCGGAGAGGGGGTGTGGCGGTGTTTCGATGGACCCGGAGATACGGTCGGCCTCGCCCTCCTCATCGAAAGCCGCCCAGACCGCCTTTCCCTCGAAGGTCTGCAACAGGGGCTCGTTGCGGTCGTAGGCGGCGAGGCCGCGGGCCGGGTCGATATGGTAGAGGACGAAGCCCGTCAGATCCCGGTGCGAGCCGGAATGCCCGTAGGGGGCCGTTTTGGCGACATTCCGTAGGCTGGGCGTGAGGAAGGCGTAGAGGTCCTCGGGATGACCCGTCACACGGAAGCGGCCCTCGTCCCTCGAGTGGCGCTCGAAGCGTTCCGCCTTGCCCGGCCCGAACTGTGGCACGCCCATCGCGTGGAAGGCGTGGTCGGTCAGGAACGGCCCCGCGTGGCAGGTGCTGCATTCGGCCTCGCCGTAGAACAGCTCCATGCCGCGCAGCGCCGGGCCTGTGAGGGGCGCGTCGCCCCGCAGGTGGCGGTCGAACGGGCTGTCGTCGGCCCGCCATTCCCAGGTGATGAACTCGGCAATCGCGTTGGAGATGTCGGTGAAGGCCACCGGCCGCCCCGCGGCCACCTCCGGCAACGCGGCCTCGAACGCGGCCTGGTACGCCGGAATGGCCCGCACCCGCGCGGCAATCAGGTCCCAGGCGCCGCCGGGGCCGGTGAGCCGGCCGGAGCGCACGGCCTTGGAGACCTCGTTCTCGCCATAGTGGCCGGCCATCTCGTCCTGCGACAGGACCGGAAACATCGTCTGCGCCGAGAGGACGCCGGAGAAGCCCTGAACCATTTCCTGATCGAGCGGTGTGCGCAAGCCGTTGGGCTGGGCCGGGTCCGCCTGGATCCGGCCGTCGTGAAACAGCGTGGTAAATTCCGTCGCGCCAAGGTTGAACAGCGCAGGCGCATTCCGCGGGACGCGCTGTTCGGGCATGTTCGCGGGGTCGGGCCGGCGGTCGGGCCCCAGCCCGGTCCCGCCCTCTCCCAGCGACAACGAGACACCGTCGGAGGTGCCGAACCGGGGGTGGTGGCATGTGGCGCAGGCGATGTTTTGGTTGCCGCTCAGGATCGGGTCCCAGAACAGCAGGTGGCCGACCTCCACCATCGCGGGGTTGACCGGCGCATACATGTCGTCCGTGATCGGCGGAGGGAGGTCCCCCGCCTGCGCAGGCACTGCCGCCATGGCAAAAAGCACCGCCCAGCGTCGTCCCGTCATCTTCGCTCCTCCCCGCGCGACCGTCACGGCCCTGCCAGCGGCGCCGTGCTGAGCCGTTCGACCAGCGCCACAGGCAGAACGACCTGCGGCACCGGCTCCCGGTTGCGATCCTGCGGCGGCGTTGCCATCCGTTCAAGCAGCATTCGTGCCGCGGCCCGCCCGATGTCCGCCCGGGGCTGGTGGATGGTCGTCAGGGGCGGCACGAAATGGGCCGCGATTTCCAGATCGTCAAAGCCGACCACGGAGACCTCTGCTGGCACGGACACCCCGTGGCGGTACAGCTCCGCGATGAAGCCCATGGCCATCTCGTCGCTGGCGCAGGTTACGGCCGTCGGCCGGTCCGGTGAGGCCATCCAGTGCGCCGCCGCCGTCGCGCCGGATTGCAGCGTGAAATCCCCGTCGTAGACCCATTCCGCACGGCAGGGCAGGCCGGCCGCCTGCAACGCGTCGCGGGTGCCTTGCTTGCGGGCGATGGTCAAAACGTTGTCCGGCGGGCCGCCGATATGACCGATCCTGCGGTGCCCGAGTGCAGCAAGATGTTGCACGGCAAGCGCGGAGCCTTCGCGATTGTCGACGCTCACGCGCGGGCGCGCGATGTCCTCGATCCACTCGCAGGCGAAGACCATCGGCGCGCGGCTCTCGGGCGCGCCCCGGTTGAGCAACAGGTCGCGGCTGAGCATCCCGTCCAGCACGATCAGCCCGTCGGTCTGGTTGAGGCTGAAATATTCGGGAAAGCGGTGCTCGTCGGGCGAGAGCGGAGACGTGTCCGTGATCAGCACGTTGAAGCCGTTTTCCGACATCACCTCCGCGATGCCCGACAGGATGCGCGAAAAGAACGGGTTGGAGAGGTTCGGGACCAGCACTGCGATGGCCCCGGTCTTGCGCCGCCGCAGGTTTCTCGCGGTCACGTTGAGCCGGTAGCCGGTCTCGCGGATCGCTTCGAACACGCTCTCCCGCGTCTTCTCGCTCACAAGTTCCGGTGCGGAGAGCGTCCGGCTGACGGTCGCCGTGGAGACGCCGGCCGCAAGGGCCACGTCCCGAATGCTTGGCGCACGTCTTGTCATCGAATCTCCCGCCGACCGGGCGCGGGTCACACCCGCCGCTTCCCACCACAATCAATCGGAATGCTGCACTTGTAAACGTTTACATACCCCCTATGATGCCGATGTAAAGGATTACATGAACGATTCGCAGACGCCGGGGGAGGGCTTCGCGAATGCGGGCCATCTCGTCGGCCGGGGAGGTCGCACGATGAAAACGATCAAGGGGCCAGCCCTCTTTCTTGCGCAATTCGCAGGGGATGAGGCGCCATTCAACTCGTGGGACAGCATCACGAAATGGGCCGCGGACTGCGGCTACGTCGGCGTGCAGGTCCCCAGCTGGGACGGGCGACTGTTCGACCTCGCCCGCGCCGCCGAGAGCAAGGATTATTGCGACGAATTCAAGGGCCACGCGGCCCAGAACGGCGTGGAGGTGACGGAGCTGTCCACCCACCTGCAAGGCCAGCTCGTCGCGGTGCATCCCGCCTATGACGTCGCCTTCGACGGCTTCGCGGACCCGTCGGTGCACAACAATCCCAAGGCGCGGCAGGAATGGGCCGTCGATCAGGTGAAAAAGGCGCTGTCTGCGTCCCGAAACCTCGGGATCACGGCGCACGCGACGTTTTCCGGCGCGCTGGCATGGCCCTACATCTACCCGTGGCCCCAGCGGCCCGCCGGGCTGGTGGAGACGGCCTTCGACGAGCTTGCGAAGCGCTGGAAGCCAATACTGGATCACGCGGACGAGTGCGGTGTCGACGTCTGCTACGAGATCCATCCGGGCGAGGACCTGCACGACGGTGTGACCTACGAGATGTTCCTGGAGCGCGTGGACGATCACCCCCGCGCCAAGATGCTCTACGACCCCAGCCACTACGTGCTGCAGTGCCTCGACTATCTCGACAACATCGACATCTACCGCGACCGGATCGGCATGTTTCACGTCAAGGACGCGGAGTTCAATCCGACCGGCCGTCAGGGGGTCTATGGCGGCTACCAGTCCTGGGTGAACCGGGCGGGCCGGTTCCGCAGCCTCGGTGACGGGCAGGTCGACTTCGGGGCGGTGTTCTCCAAGATGGCGGCCAACGATTTCGACGGCTGGGCCGTGGTGGAATGGGAATGCGCCCTGAAACACCCCGAGGACGGCGCGCGCGAAGGCGCGGCGTTTGTCCGGGACCACATCATCCGCGTCACCCCGCAAGCGTTCGACGATTTCGCCGCCGGCGGCACGGACGAGGCGGCAAACCGGAAAATGCTCGGGATCGGAGGCTGACATGGCGGAACGTATCAGGCTCGGCATGGTGGGCGGCGGCATGGACGCCTTCATCGGTGCGGTGCACCGGATTGCTGCGCGGATCGACGGAGAGTTCGACCTCGTCGCCGGGGCGCTTTCCTCCACGCCGGAGCGGGCGAAGGCGAGCGGCGATGCGCTCGGGCTGGCGCCGGACCGGATCTACGCCGACTTCCGCGAGATGGCGATCCGCGAGAACCGCATCAAGAACGGCATCGACGCAGTATCCATCGTGACACCGAACCACATGCATTACCCGGTGGCCAAGGAGTTTCTCAGCCGCGGCATCCACGTGATCTGCGACAAGCCGCTCACCTCCACCCTTCCGGATGCGCGCAAGCTGGCGAAGCTCGCCCATGCCTCGAACGCGCTCTTCGTGCTGACCCACAACTATACCGGCTACCCCATGGTGCGGCAGGCCCGCGAGATGGTGGCTCAGGGCGAACTGGGCAGGCTGCGCGTGGTGCAGGTCGAATACGCCCAGGACTGGCTGTCGGAGGCGGTGGAGACCACCGGCACCAACAAGCAGTCCGAATGGCGGACGGACCCTGAGCGCTCCGGCGCCGGCGGCTCCACGGGCGACATCGGCACCCACGCGTTCAACCTGGCGGGCTTCGTCACGGGGCAGCAGCCGGAGGCGCTGTCGGCGGACCTGCAGAGCTTCGTCGAGGGGCGGCGCGTGGACGACAACGGCCACATCCTGCTGCGCTATGCAAGCGGGGCGCGGGGGATGCTCTGGTGCTCCCAGGTGGCGCCGGGCAACGAGAACGGTCTGCGTCTGCGGGTCTATGGCGACAAGGGCGGTCTGGAATGGGGCCAGGAAGACCCGAACTACCTCTGGTTCACCCCCTTCGGCGAGCCCAAGCGCCTTCTCACCCGTGGCGGTGCGGGCGCGCGCGACGTGGCGGCGCGGGTGTCGCGCACACCTGGCGGACATCCGGAGGGGTATCTGGAAGGCTTCGCCAACATCTATACCGAGGCGGCCCGGGCGATCCGGGCCACGATGGCCGGGGAGCCGGTGCCCGACGACGTGATCTTCCCGACGGTCGATGACGGAGTGGCGGGCGTTGCCTTCGTCGATGCCTGCGTGCGTTCCTCGAAGCGGGACGCGGCCTGGGTCAAGCTGGCATGAGGCACGGATGACGGCGACCCTCGCGACGCAGACGGCCCGCCCCGCACCGGCCCCGGACACGCCGGTGCTGGCCCTGCGGAACGTGCAGCGCTCCTTCGGGCCGATCCAGGTGCTGCATGACGTCACGATCGAGCTCTTCCCCGGCGAGGTCCATGCGCTGATCGGCGAGAATGGCGCCGGCAAGTCCACGACGATGAAGATCATGTCGGGCTACCTCGCGGCTTCGGGCGGCACGGTCGAACTGGACGGCGCGCCGGTCAGCTTCGCCGAATCCCGCGAGGCCGAAGCGCGCGGGGTCACGCTGATTCACCAGGAGTTCAACCTCGCCCAGCTTCTTTCGGTGGAGCAGAACATCTTCCTCGGCCACGAGCTGCGGCGCGGCTGGCGGCTCGACCATGCCGCCATGCGCGCCCGGACCCGCGACCTGCTCGACCGGCTCGAAACGCCGCTGGACCCACGCGCCCAGGTCTCCGCCATATCGGTTCCGGAAAAACAGATGGTGGAAATCGCCAAGGCACTTTCCCGCAAGGCCCGCGTCCTCATCATGGACGAGCCAACCGCCGCGCTCACCACGCGGGAGACGGAGGTCCTGTTCCGCCAGATCGAGCGACTGAAGGAGGAAGGGACGGCGATCCTTTACACCTCCCACAAGCTCGACGAGGTGGCCCGCATCGCGGACCGGGTGACCGTGATGCGCGACGGCCGACTGGTGCGCACCGCCGCCCGGGGCGAGATGACCGTGGACCAGATGGCCGAGGCGATGGTCGGCCGCGAACTGAGCGACATGTTCCCGCCGAAACGCCCCGCCGACGGCAGCGAGGCGGTGCTGGAGGTGGAGGGCGTCACCATCGGCACCGTGGTGCAGGACGTCTCCTTTACCCTGCGCCGGGGGGAGATCCTGGGCTTCGCCGGTCTCGTCGGCTCCGGCCGCACCGAACTGATGGAGGGGCTGATCGGCGTCCGCCCGTCGACCGGAACCGTGCGCATCAACGGCAGCCCGGCGCATATCCACTCCGTCGAGGCGGCGATGGCCGCCGGCCTGGTCTACCTGCCGGAGGACCGCAAGGAACACGGGCTGATCCTGACCCAGGACATGCGCCGCAACCTGACGCTTCTGGCGCTGAAGAAGTTCTCGAATATCCTGATCGACAAGCGCGCCGAGGCGGCCGCACTGGAGCGCGCCATCCGCGAGTTCGACATCCGCGCCCCGCAAAGCGATGTGCTTATCGGCAACCTTTCGGGCGGCAACCAGCAGAAGCTTCTGCTGGCCAAGATCATGCTGGCCGAGCCGCAAATCGTGATCATCGACGAGCCCACCCGCGGCATCGACGTGGGCACCAAGCAGCAGTTTTACGGCTTCATCCACACGCTCGCCGAGGCGGGGCACTCCGTCATCGTGATCTCGTCCGAAATGACCGAGGTGATCGGCCTCTGCGACCGCGTCATCGTCATGCGGCGCGGGCGGATCGCCGGCGAGGTGACCGGAGCCGACGTGAACGAAGACGATATCGTGCGCCTTGCGATGGGGCTGGAGCAGAAAGGCAATGGCAATGGCTGAAACCCGGGCAAACCCACCGGCCCGGTCCGGTCCGCGGTTCGAGCTGCAAACCCTCGGCCCGATCCTGGCGCTGGTGGCGCTGGTGGTGATCGGCACAATCCTGAATCCGGACTTCCTCGCCTCGCAGAACATCACCAACGTGCTGTCGCGCTCCGCCTTCATCGGCATCATGGCGGTGGGCATGACCTTCGTCATCACGGCCGGCGGGCTGGACCTGTCGGTGGGCTCCATGACCGCCTTCATCTCCGGCGTGATGATCATGATCATGAACGCCCTGATCCCGGCCCTTGGCACGAACTGGAGCGTGATCCTGGTCGGCATGGGGGCAGGGCTCGCCATGGGGGCCCTGCTGGGCGCGGTCAACGGCTTCCTGATCACCCGCATGGGCATCGAGGCCTTCATCGTGACGCTCGGCTCCATGGTGATCTTCCGTTCGCTCGTGACCTGGCTGGCCGACGGCGGTACCATCTCGCTCAACTTCTCGCTCGGCAGCCTTTACGAGCCGGTCTATTACGGCGGCCTCTTCGGCATCCGCTGGCCCATTGTCGTCTTTGCCGTGGTCGCCGTGCTGGGCGAAATTGCCATGCGCCACACCGCCTATGGCCGGCACTGCGCTGCCATCGGCTCCAACGAACAGGTGGCCCGCTACTCCGCCGTCCACGTCGCCCGGGTGCGGATGATGACCTACGTCATTCTCGGCCTGCTCGTCGGCCTCGCCTCCGTGCTTTACGTGCCCCGCCTCGGCTCGGCCTCGAACTCCACCGGCCTTCTGTGGGAGCTGGAGACCATCGCGGCCGTCATCATCGGCGGCACGCTGCTCTCGGGCGGCTTCGGGCGTGTCTGGGGCACGGTGGTCGGCGTGCTGATCCTCGGGCTGATCGACAACATTCTCAATCTCACGGACCTGGTGAGCCCCTACCTCAACGGGGCGATCCAGGGCGTGATCATCATTCTGGCGGTCGTTCTGCAACGCGCCAGGAAGGCATCCCGCTGACGGGAGGCGCGCCCCGCGCGGGGCAAACACAGGGAGGAGACGATGAAGATGAAACACCTTTTCGGAGCAACCGCGATTGCCATGGTCCTGGCGGCCCCCGGCGCCTTCGCGCAGGAGGCGACGGTGATCGGCGTGTCGATCCCGGCCGCCACGCACGGCTGGGCCGGCGGCATGAACTTCCACGCCCAGGAGGCGATCGACCGCCTCGAGGCGACCTATGAAGAACTCGACTTCGTGCTGGCCACCGCCTCGGACCCCGCCAAGCAGGTCAACGACATCGAAGACATGATGGCCACCCGCAACATTGACGCGCTGGTTGTCCTGCCATTCGAATCCGAACCCCTGACCGCGCCCGTCAAGCGCGTGAAGGACGCCGGGAAGTGGGTCACGGTGATCGACCGCGGCCTCTCCGAGGACGGCATCGAAGATCTCTACGTGGCGGGCGACAATCCCGGGTTCGGCCGCGTCGCGGGCGAATTCTTCGTCGACCAGATGCCCGACGGCGGCAAGATCGTCGTCCTGCGCGGCATTCCCACAACCATCGACAACGAGCGCGTCGAGGGCTTCCAGCAGGCCATCGAGGGCTCGGGCATCGAGATCCTCGGCATGGAGCACGGCAACTGGAACCGCGACGACGCCTTCACGGTGATGCAGGACTTCCTGTCGAAATACCCCGAGATCGACGCCGTCTGGGCCTCCGACGACGACATGGCCATCGGCGTTCTGGCCGCCGTCAAGGAAGCCGGCCGGATGGACGACATGTGGGTGCTCGGCGGCGCCGGCATGAAGGAGATGATCAAGCGCGTGGCCGACGGCGACCAGTACGTGAAGGCCAACGTGACCTACCCACCCTCGATGTCGGCCACGGCGATCGAGATCACGGCTCTCAACTTCGTCTCGAACGCGCCGGTCTCCGGCAAGTTCGTCATCGGCTCCGTCCTGATCACCCAGGATAATGCCGAGAAGTTCTACTTCCCCGACAGCCCGTTCTGATCCCCGATCCCGTAGCGATGCGACGCCCGGCCCCCCGGCCGGGCGTTTGCCGTGGCGGGCGCCTCAGAACGCGCGAAAGGTCATCGTGGTCAGCGTGCGCTGGATGTTCTCCACGCTCGCCACGTTCTCGTTGATGAAATGCCCCACATCCTCGCCCTCGGGGATGTAGAGCTTAAGCATCAGGTCGAATTCGCCCGACGTGGAATAGAGCTCGGAGTGGATCTCCCGCAGCGCAATCGCATCGGCCACCTCATAGGTCGTTCCGGGGGCGCAACGGATCTGCACGAATACGCATTGGCTCATGACGGGGCTCCTTCCTCAACGGCTGGCCAACCTTCGCCAATTTGCAGCCGAGCGCAAGCCGCTCCCACGCAAAAGACCGAATCCGCTCTCCGGTCGGCTCCGTTTCACGGCGCCCCGGCCGCCCATGCGCGCGACTCAGTCTTCTTGTTGGCGAAAATACCCCCGCCGGAGGCACGGCGCCGTCAGGCGCCGCCCCCGAAGCCGGTCCTACTTCGTGTCGATCGGCTGTTCGCTGTCGCCGATCTCGTCATACCCGGCCCAGCCGTACTTGCCCCCCGTCGGCGGCAACTCGCGCTCCTTCACGTCGCGGTGCATATGCGCCTTGGCGACGAAATTCGCGGTGATCGGCGCGGTGATCAGCAGGAAGGCCGCGATCAGCAACTCGTGAAACGACACCCGCTCCAGCTCCAGCACGGAATAGGCCATGGACGCGAACAGCACACCGCCCACCCCCAGCGTCGTCGCCTTGGTGGGGGCGTGAAGCCGGCGCATCGTGTCGTCGAGCTTCACCAGCCCCCAGGAGCCCAGCAGGCCGAAGATGCCGCCGACGACCAGCATGAACGAGATGAAGATTTCCGCAACAAGTCCCATGGGGCCCTCACTCTATGATGTTGCCGCGCAAGATGAACCGGCAGTAGGCGACCGTGGACACGAACCCGAACATCGCGATCAGCAGGGACACCTCGAAGTAGACCGCCGTGCCGACAAGGATGCCGTAGACGTTCAGCAGCGCGATGGCGTTGATTACCATCGTGTCGAGCGCAAGGATCCGGTCGACCACGCCCGGGGCGAAGCGGATGCGCCAGATATTCAGGATCAGGCCGATGGAGAAACAGGCCACGGCGAAATACGTAGCGAAGCCGATCATTCGAAAATCTCCTTCAAACGCCGTTCGTATCGCGACTTGATCTCGTCGCGCACCGCGTCGGGATCGTCCGTGTGCAGGCAATGGACCAGCAAGTGACTGGCATCGGCCGACAGCATCGCCGTCACCGTTCCCGGCGTCATGGTGATGGTGCCCGCGAGCATGGTGATGGCCTCGGGCGAACGCAGCTCCAGCGGGACGACGATCCAGTGGCTGTGGGTGTCCGCGTTGCTCTTGAACAGGATGATCCGCGCCACCGTCACGTTGGCGGCGATGATGTCCCAAATCACGATCAGCACGTACTCGATCGCCCGCAGCGGCCGCGCCACATGCGGACGGTCCGGCCAGAACGGCTGGGTGATGCCCGGGATCAGCACGCTCAGCACCACGCCGAGCACGAGGTTGCCGACCGAGATCGTGTTGACCAGCAGCAGCCAGACCACCACCAGGAAGGCGGTGAGCTGCGGGTGCGGGAAGACGCGTCGGAGTATGGCGCCCAGCATCGTCTCAGCCCTCCCCCGGCGGTGTCATGACCGCGTCGATGTAGCCATCGGTATCGTAAAGCTGCTGCGCGGTCTCGCTCATCGCCCGCATCACCGGCCCCGCCGCCAGCGTCAGTACCACCAGCATGACCAGCGGAATGGCCGCCGCGGTCAGCGCCAGGGGCCGCAACGGATGGGCCGGGATCGGCTCGCCGTCGGGGTCCAGGTTCTGCGGGTTGGCGAATGTCGGGTCCAGCGGCTTCCACATGTAGCGGCTGCCGCGCAGGGTGAACCCGACGATCAGCATGAGCGAGGTGATGAGCACCGTGGCCCAGATCGCCGGCATCCAGGCGGCATCCCGGCTGGCGTCGAGCAGCAGCAGTTTGCCCAGGAACCCGCTCAGCGGCGGCATCCCCGCGCTGGCGATGGCCGCGACGAAGAAGAACGCCGCCACCAGCCCGCCCGGCGCCCGCGTCGTCGGCCCCTGCGAGTCGAGGATAAGGTCCACCACCAGGAACAGGGCCGCCGCGGCGAAGGTGGAGTGGACGAGATAGAAGAGCGCCGCCGTCGTCCCCTGCGGCGTCTGCAGGGCGATGGCGGTCAGCAGCGTGCCCATGGAGGCCAGCACCGCAAAGGACGCCTGCCGTGGCGGCTGCTTGGCACCCAGCACCCCGAGCGCGCCGACAACCATCGTCGCCAGCGCCAGCGGCAGCAGGTGCCCGGAAAAGAAGGTACCCACGGCCGCCGCATCAGGCCCGAAGACCAGCGTGTACATCCGCAGGATCGCATAGGCCCCCACCTTCGTCAGGATTGCGAACAGCGCCGCGACCGGCATCGGCGCGTTCCGGTAGGTACCCGGCAGCCAGAACTGCACCGGAAAGGCCGCGGCCTTGATCAGGAACACCATCACCAGCAGCGTCGCCCCCACAAGCAACAGCGCCTCGTTCCCCGGCTCGATGGCGCGCACGCGAAGCGCCATGTGGGCCATGTTGAGCGTGCCCGTCACCGCGTAAAGCGTGCCCATGGCGAACAGGAACAGCGTGGAGCCGACGAGGTTCATCACCACGTACTGCAACCCCGAGCGCAACCGCATCCCGCCGCCCGCGTGGATCATCAACCCGTAGGAGGCGATCAGAAGCACCTCGAAGAAGACGAACAGGTTGAACGCGTCCCCCGTCAGGAAGGCGCCGTTCACCCCCATGAGCTGGAAGGCGAAGAGCGCGTGGAAGTGCCACCCGCGGCCGTCCCAGCCGCTGCCGATGGCATAGAGGACGACGCCGAGCGCGAGCAGGGAAGTCAGCAGCAGCATCGTCGCCGACAGCCGGTCGAGCACCAGCACGATGCCGAACGGTGCCGGCCAGTCGCCAAGCCGGTAGACCTGCGTCACCCCGTCGAGCGACGAATGGAACAGCCCCCCCGAGATGGCGATCAGCGCGACCGTCACGGCGACGGAAAAGACGCGCTGCAGCACAAGGTCGTGGCGCATGGCCATGGCCATGACGGCGGCGACCATCGCCGGCATCAGGACGGGCGCGACGATCCAGTTGTTCATCCGAAGTCCCCCTTCGGCCGCTCCAGGCCCGGTTCGGTCGGGTCTTGCTCCCAGGGGATCTCGTCGGGGTCCAGGTCAAGCTCGCCGGGGTGGCGGCGGAGGTCGATGTGGTCGGTGTCGGATTCCAGGTAGGCGCCAAGGGCGATGAGCACCACGACCGCCGTCATCCCGAAAGAGATCACGATGGCCGTCAGCACCAAGGCCTGCGGCAGCGGGTCGGTATAGCCGTGCGCCTCCGCCGAGTAGATCGGCGGCATCCCCACCGCCAGCCTGCCGCTGGCGAAGAGGAAGAGGTTGACGGCATAGGTCAGCAGCGCCGTGCCGATGACGACCGAATAGGTCCGGCGCCGCAGCACCAGGTAGAGCCCGGCCGTGGTTTGAAAGCCGATCGCGAGGGCCAGAAGAGCCTCCATCTCAGTAGTCCTCCTCGTCCGGCGCGATGGCGGAGGGATCGTAGTCCATCGGCGAAACGTTGACGGATTCGCCGGTACGGCGGGCAGAGCGGCTGAGCGAGTAGAGCGCCAGCATCACTGCGCCCACGACGGTCAGGAACACGCCGAGATCGAACCCCATTGCAGTCGCGAGCTCGAATTCCTCGATCGGCGGAATGTGGACGTAACCATAGGCGCTGGTCAGGAACGGCATCCCGTTGAACCACGCGCCGATGCCCGTGATCCCGGCGATCAGCACGCCCCAGCCGATCATCGCATGATAGGGGAACCGGATGCGCTCCGACGCCCAGGCGAAGCCGGAGGCCATGTACTGCATCAGGAGCGCGATGGCGACGACAAGCCCGGCGATGAAGCCGCCGCCGGGGTCGTTGTGGCCGCGCAGGAAGATGTAGACCCCCACCATCAGCGAGATCGGCATCATCAGCCGGGTCGCGACGACCATCATCAAGGGGTGGCGGTCCCGCGAGTACCGCATCTCGTGAATCCAGTTGGCAAGTTTGCGGGAGGCGCGCCCGTCCATCAGCGCTTCCTCCAAAGCAAAGATCACCAGCGCGGCGATGCCCAGCACGATGATCTCGCCAAAGGTGTCGTAGCCGCGGAAGTCCACAAGGATCACGTTGACGACGTTCGTGCCGCCACCCTCGGGCTTGGCGTTCTTCAGGTAGTAGCCGGAGATGGTCTCCACATCGCGGGTCATCAGCACCCAGGACAGCGAGGCCGTGGCGATGCCACCGGCCCCCGCGATGATCATGTCGCGGGTGCGGCGGCTGAGGCTGGACTCGCGCGGGGTGTGCTTGGGCAGGAAGTGCAGCGCCAGCAGCATCAGGATCAGCGTGACCACCTCGACCGTCACCTGCGTCATCGCAAGGTCCGGTGCGGAGAGCCGGACGAAGATGATCGACACCACCAGCCCGTTGATCCCGATCAGCACCAGAACCAGCAGCCGCGAGCGGTGATAGGTCATGATGGCGAGGGTGGAGGAGATCAGCAGCACCGCCCCGATGTAGTCCACCGCTGCCGGCGTCAGCATCGCCCGCGTGCCCGGCGTGTAGGTGCCGTTGGCAAAGGCATAGACGCCCGCGACGATGGTGACGGCGGCGAAGATCGCCACGAACTTGGTCATCCGCCCGTCATGCAGCGCGTTCGACAGCTTCCCGCTGTAGCGATGCGCGTTGTCCACCACGGCATCGAAGATCACCTTCGCGTCCGGCTTCGGCGTGGCGGCCCAGAGCTTGTTCAGCGGCGTGAAGGCGAGGACGACCGCAAGGCCGGCGGCGGTCGCGATGATGCTCATGATCAGGGCCGGGGTCACGCCGTGCCAAATCTTGAGCTTGTGGGGATGCAGCTCCTGCCCGGTCGCGGCGTCGGCGACGATGTGCAGGAACTCTCCCACCGCCAACTGCGGCGCGATCCCGATGACGATCACCAGCACCGACAGGAACGCCGGTGCTGCCCACATCCCGAACGGCGGGTCATGCGGGTGCGAGGGGTAGTCGTCCCGGACCGGCCCGAGGAAGACATGGCCGATGTAGCGGAACGAATACGCCGCCGAGAGCGCCGCGCCGAGCGTCGCGAACACCGGGATGAGCCAGGTGTTGCCTTCCCATGCGGTGTGCGCCGCTTCCTCCAGCATCAACTCCTTGGAGAGGAAGCCATTGAGCAGCGGAATCCCCGCCATGGACAGCGCGGTTATGATCGCGAGCGTCGCCGTGATCGGCATCAGGTGCCGCAACCCCCCAAGGCGGCGGATAGAGCGGGTATGCGCCTCGTGATCGACGATGCCCGCGGTCATGAAGAGCGCGGCCTTGAAGATCGTGTGGTTGATGATGTGGAACATCGCCGCCGTCGTCGCCTCCGCCGTGCCGAAGCCGAGCAGCATGGTGATGAGCCCCAGGTGGCTGACGGTGGAATAGGCCAGCAGTCCCTTCAGATCGTCCTGGAAAATGGCGATGGCGGCCCCGATCACCATGGTCGCGAGCCCCGTGGTGGCGACGATGTAGAACCACCAGTCCGTCCCCGACAGAACTGGCCAGAGCCGCGCCATCAGGAACAGCCCCGCCTTCACCATGGTGGCCGAGTGCAGGTAGGCGGAGACCGGCGTCGGCGCGGCCATGGCGCGCGGCAGCCAGAAGTGGAACGGGAACTGGGCGGACTTGGTGAAGGCCCCCAGCAGGATCAGCAGCAGCGCCGGCACGTAGAGCGGCGAGGCCTGGATCGCCTCGCGCTGCCGCAGGATCTCGGAAATGTCGTAGCTGCCCGCGGCCTCCCCCAGCAGCAGCATCCCCCCCATCAGCGCAAGTCCGCCGAGGCCGGTTGTCGCCAGCGCCATGCGCGCGCCCTGCCGCCCCGCCGCAGTGTGCCGCCAGTACCCGATCAGCAGGAACGAGGAGAGCGACGTCAGCTCCCAGAAGACCACCATGAGTAGAATGTTGTCGCTGAGCACGATGCCCAGCATCGCCCCCTGGAAGAGCATCAGATAGGTATAGAACACGCCCATCGGGTCTTCGCGCGACAGGTAGAACCGCGCGTAGAGGATGATGAACAGGCCGATTCCGAGGATCATGGTGGCGAACAGAAGCCCCAGCCCGTCGAGCAGGAAATCGGCGTTCAGGCCGAGCATCGGCATCCATTCCACGTGGTAGACGACGACTTCGCCGCGCCAGATCGAGGTGGAGTGAATGCCCAGCAGGATCAGCGCCGACAGCGTCGCCCATCCGGCCGAGAGCGCGCAGGCATTCCGGCCCACGCGGATCATCAGGCCGGGGAAAATGGCGCCTATGAATGGCAAAGCTGCAATCAGCGCGAGCGTCACGTCGACGTTCTCGATCACCTGTGTCCCCCGTCCCCTTTGCTCCGGTTAGTCCGGCGTCGCGGCGCAGTTTGCACACCCTTTCCAAAGATTGCCATGGGCTTCGCCCAAAAAAGCAAACGATGCCGTCGCCTTGACGGACCGGGTCGCAATGACCCCACGTCAGTCTTCGGGAACGGAGCTGGGTGCGAGGCGCCGGCCGGCCGTTCGGCCCGGGACACGCCCGCGCCGCGATTCTGGGCGTTCAGTTCACGCATCGGGCAAACGTTGATCGTTTGCCGTTTTCTGCGCCATTGCGGTCATCATATGTGCGAGGCGGATGGTCGCGGCTGCGTCCCGTGATTGCCCGCCGTGACACCCCGGGCGACGCGCGCGTGGGGTCGCTTCGGCCCGATTGGTGCCCGCCGCTGCGGTCATCGAAACGGTCGGGTGCCCTGCGCTCGCTGCGCGTGATCTTGCCGGTCAGGCGGCTCTACCGGCGCTCAGATGGCCGAAACGGGCCGCGTCGGGGCGATCCACGGCAGATAAGGGCAGGGCGGAAGATGCCAAATTTCGCCGTGATGGCGGGGCGTTACGGCCCGGCGGGCGTCAGTTCCCGTCGCGGCCCACCAGTGCGCCGGGCCCTCTTCTGGCCGGTTCGGCCCAGGTCCCGGCGACGCAGCGTACCACGCTGCTTCCTTGACCTCCGCAATTTGATCGGCTCACTTTACGCTTAGAAACGAAACAAACGTCAGGGAGACATCACATGAACAAGTTCGTATTCGGCGCAATCGTCGCCGCATCGACTGCCATCGGCGGGGCGAGCGCCTATGCCCAGGAATTCATCTCCATCGGCACCGGCGGCGTGACCGGCGTCTACTACCCGACCGGCGGCGCCATCTGCCGGCTGGTCAACAAGGACCGCAAGGAGCACGGCATCCGCTGCGCCGTGGAGTCCACCGGTGGCTCCGTCTACAACATCAACGCCATCAAGGGCGGCGAGCTGGAATTCGGCGTCGCGCAGTCGGACTGGCAGTACCACGCCTATAACGGCACCTCCCAGTTCGAAGGCGACGCCTTCCCCGAACTGCGCGCCATGTTCTCGGTCCACCCGGAGCCCTTCACCCTGCTGGTCCGCGGCGACAGCGGCATCGAGAAATTCGAGGACATCAAGGGCAAGCGGGTGAACGTGGGCAACCCCGGCTCGGGCCAGCGGGCGACGATGGAAGTGGTCATGGACGCCTTCGGGATCACCATGGATGACCTTTCGCTCGCCACCGAGTTCAAGGGCTCCGAAATGGCCAAGGAGATCTGCGACAACAACATCGACGCGATGATCTACACCATCGGCCACCCGGCCGCGGCCATCAAGGAAGCGACCACCACCTGTGACGTGAAACTTGTGGATGTGGTCGGCGAGCCGATCGACAAGCTCGTGGCCGACAACCCCTACTACCGCGTCGCGGTCATCCCCGGCGGCATGTATGCCGGCAACGACGAAGACGTGACCACCTTCGGCGTCGGCGCCACCTTCGTGACCTCCTCCGAGGTGTCCGAGGACGTGGCCTACGTGGTCGCCAAGGCCGTCATGTCCAACCTCGACGACTTCCGCGGCCTGCACCCGGCCTTCGAGAACCTCAAGGCCGAGGAGATGATCAAGGACGGTCTCTCCGCGCCGCTGCATGACGGTGCCGTGAAGGCCTACAAAGAACTCGGCCTGATGGAATAAGGCCGACGGTTCGCCGTTCAGGACAATGGCTGGTGGCCGACAGGCCGCCAGCCGCCATTTGAAAAATAATTTCCGACGGGGGACAGCATGACCGACCAGACCGCGCAGTCGAGCGCCGCTCACGACATCGTTGCCGAAGCCGACACGGGTGCCCGAAATCCCGGTGGGTGGCAGGCGCGGCTTTTCATCGGCATCTGCATCGTCTGGTCCCTGTTCCAGCTCTACATCGCCTCCCGGCTGCCGGGGATGCTGGCCCAGTCCACGGGCATCAGCTTCTTCGCACACCTTGTCACGCAGGCCCGTTTCATTCACCTGGCCTTCGCCCTGACCCTCGCCACGCTCGCCTTCCCGCTCTACAAGGGTGCGCCGACGGACCGTATCCCGTGGTACGACTGGGTGCTGGTGGCGCTCGCGCTGGTCTCCACGCTCTACCTCATCGTCTTCCGGATCGAGATCGCCGGCCGGCCCGGCCTCTGGACCCCGGCGGACATCACCATCTCCGCCATTGGGCTGATCGTCCTGCTGATCTCGGTCTACCGCTCGCTCGGCCTGCCGCTGGTGGTGATCGCATCGATCTTCATCCTGTTCACCTTCTTCGGCGGCTATTCCGCATGGGTGCGTAACCTCACGAACTTCGGCGGCGCCTCGCTCTCCAAGGCGCTCGGCCACTACTGGATGCAGACCGAGGGCGTGTTCGGGGTGGCGCTCGGCGTCTCCACCACGATGATCTACCTGTTCGTCCTGTTCGGCGCGCTGCTCGACAGGGCAGGGGGCGGCAACTGGTTTATCAAGGTCGCCATCGCCCTGCTCGGGGCGCTCAGGGGCGGGCCGGCGAAAGCCGCCGTGCTCTCCTCGATGATGACCGGCATGATCTCCGGCTCCTCCATCGCCAACACGGTCACCACCGGCACCTTCACCATTCCCCTGATGAAACGCATCGGCTTCCCGGCCGAAAAGGCCGGCGCGGTCGAGGTCGCTTCCTCCACCAACGGCCAGCTCACCCCGCCCGTGATGGGGGCCGCGGCCTTCCTGATGGTGGAATACGTCAACATTCCCTACATCGACGTCGTCAAGCACGCCTTCCTGCCGGCGGTCATCTCCTACATCGCGCTGCTCTACATCGTGCACCTCGAAAGCCTGAAGATGGGCCTGCAGGGCCTTGAGAAGGAAGGCCGCAAGATCGGCGTCCTCCGCATCGTCCTGCTGATGCTCACCGGCTTCCTCGGGCTGGCGGCCATCACCTTCCTCGTGGCAATGCTGCGCTCCGCCCTCGATCCGATCCTCGGCGACGGGTCCGTCTATATCAGCGTGCTGCTTCTCGGCGTTGCCTACATCGCCCTCGTGTGGGTCGCCGCGCGCTACCCGGACATCGAGGTCGACGATCCGGAGAGCCAGCCCGTCGCCCCGCGCCTGACGCCCACGCTGATCGGCGGGCTCTACTTCGCCCTCCCGATCTTCGTGCTGGTCTGGAACCTCATGGTCTCCACCGACACTCTGGACCGTCTCTCGCCCGCCCTCTCGGCCTTCTGGGCCACCATCGCGATGATCTTCATCTCGCTCACCCACCGCCCACTGAAGGCGATCTTCCGCGGGCAGACGGTCGGCAACGAACTCGTCGAAGGCTTCGGCGACTTCATCCAGGGCCTCATCGCCGGCGCGCGCAACATGATCGGCATCGGTGTGGCCACCGGCGCCGCTGGCCTGATCGTCGGAACGATCTCGCTGACGGGCGCCCACCAGGTGATCGGCCAGGTCATCGAAACGGTCTCCGGCGGCAATCTGATGGTGCTGTTGTTCCTCGTCGCGGTCCTGTCGCTGATCCTGGGCATGGGCCTGCCGACGACGGCCAACTACATCGTCGTGTCCTCGCTCATGGCCCCCGTCATCGTCTCCGTCGGGGCGCAGGCGGGCCTCGTCGTGCCGTTGATCGCCGTGCACATGTTCGTCTTCTACTTCGGCATCCTGGCGGACGACACGCCACCTGTGGGGCTCGCGGCCTATGCGGCGGCGGCCATCAGCCGGGGCGATCCGATCATGACCGGCGTCCAGGGCTTCATGTACGACATCCGCACCGCGCTGCTGCCGTTCCTGTTCATCTTCAACACCGATCTGCTGCTCATCAACGTGGGCTTCTTTCACGCGATCCTGGTGTTCTGCGTGTCGCTGGTCGCGATGCTGCTCTTCGCGGCCGCAACACAGGGGTATTTCTTCGCCAAGTCGCGAATATGGGAGAGCGCGGTCCTGCTGCTGATCGCTTTCATGCTCTTCCGCCCCGGCTTCTTCCTCGACCAGATCGACGATCCCTACGTGCACTACACCGGGCCGGCTGGGCTCGAAGCGGCCTCCGAACTGGAGGACGGCGCGCCGATCCGCATGGTCGTCACCGGGCCGGACTTCGACTCCGGCAAGGAGCGCTCCACGACCATCCTTGTGCGCGCAGCCGGCGGCGACGCCGAGGCCGCCTTGCTCGACAAGGGGCTCATGCTGCTCCCCGAAGGCGACCAGATGCTGCTGGAGGAGCCGATGTTTGGCACGCAATTCTTCGACAAGCTCGCCAACAACTACGATTTCTACGGCGACACGCCCGTGATCATCGAGCAGTTCGAGCTGGAGCGCGACCGCATCCCGAAGGAGATCTTCTTCATTCCCGCCTTCTTCCTGCTTGCTGGCATCGTCCTGATCCAGCGCCGCCGCGCCACCCAGCCGGCTTTCTGAGGAGTTCCCTGATGTATTCGTCGATACTCGCGGCCATCGACCTGAACGACGGCGCCAGCGCCCACCGGGTCGCCGAGGCAGCCTTCCGGCTGGCCAAGGACCACGGCGCGGGCTTGCATATCGTGAACGTCATTCCCGATTTCGGAATGTCCATCGTCGGCTCCTACTTCAGCGCCGACCAGACACGGAAAATGGTGGAGAGCGAACGCCGGAAGTTCGAGGAATGGGCCAAGCGGGAAGTGCCGGAGGAGATCGAGTACGACCTGACGGTCATCAAGGGGCACGTCTACGACAACATCCTGAAAACGGCCGACCGGATCGGCGCCGACGTGATCGTGCTCGGCTCCCACAAGCCGGATCTTGAGGATTACCTTCTCGGCCCGAACGCGGCGCGCGTGGTGCGGCACGCCAAGCAGTCGGTCTTCGTCGTCCGCGGGTAGGGGCGGCGGGGCGGTTCAGTTGGCCGCCCGCTGCGCCACCTTCGTGCCGTCCTCTAGCCCGGGCGCGGGGAACAGGATGATCCGGTCCCCCGGCTCCAGCCCGGTCGCGACGGACGCCTGCAGCCCGTTGGACCGCTCGATCTCCACGGGCCTGAGCCGCGCCACCCCGTCCTGCACGACGAACACGGCCTGCCCCCCGTCATTGCGGAACAGCGCGCTGGCGGGCACGATCACCGCGTCGTCCTTGTCCCAGACCACGATCCGCACCTCGACCCTGAAGCCGTGCCCGAGCGCCGCGCGGGCCTCCGGCGGGTCCGTCAGTTCGATCCGCGCCTTCACCCGCTGCTCCTCCACGCCGAGCGCGGAGTACTTGGTGAAGCCCCAGGGGTCGATCCGGATCACCTTTCCGTTGAGTGCCTTCGGTCCACCCCATTTGTCGACGATGACGCGGTCGCCCACGCTGACCTGCACGGCATCGGTGGACAGCAGCTCCACCACCACCTCCAGATCGTCCTCGATGTTGCCGATCTCCATGATCGGCGTGCCCACCGGCAGGGTCGTCTCGCTCTTCTGCATCACCTGCAGGATGCGCCCGGTGGCGGGGGCAAAGAGCGGCGTGGCCTTCTCGGTGTTGATCTGAAGCGCCGCCGCCAGCCCCTGATCATCGAACCCGATGAGCTGGGCGCGGGCGTTCTCCACCTCCGCCTCGCGCATGGAGACGGCCGCCTGCGCGGTGTCGAGCGTTGCCTGCGCAGCCCGCGACGTACCTTCGGCCCGTTCGAGCGCCGCCTGCGCCAGCGTGCCGGAGCGCGCGAGCCGCTGGGCGCGCTCCAGGTCCGACTGCGCAAGGTCATTGTCCGCGATGGCCTTGTTCAGGTCCGCGCGGGCCACGCGAAGCGCCGCTTCCGCGGCGGTCACGGCCGCGCGGGCCTGCTCCCGTGTGCGGATGTCCAGCGCCGACGGGTTCGCCGGCAGCATGTGCGCAATCACCGTGGTCCCCCGTTCGACCGCGTCTCCCGGCTCCACAGCCACGCGCAACAGCCGCCCGGTCACGGGCGTGGAGACGACGTAGGGGTCGTGCACCCGCGTGCGCGCCTCCTCGTCGATCGTCACCACCATCGGTCCGCGCGCGACCTCGCCCATGTCCACCAGCACCGCCCGCGGCCAGAACGCGAAGACCAGCGCCGCCGCGACCAGCGCCAGCAGCCCGACCGTCAGTATCCGCCGCGCGGTTTTCTTCCGTGCCATGCCCCCCTCACTCCCTCGTCTTCAGCGCCGTCACCAGGTCCACCCGGTCGAGGTCCCGCTTCACCAGCCAGCCGGAAAAGGCCGCGCTCACCAGAACCGCGAGCGCCGCCGACCCGACGGACCGGGCGTCGAACATCAGCGGGATCGAATAGACTTCGGTCGAAAAGGCCGCCGACACCGCCGCCGCCATCCCATACCCCATCACCGCGCCCAGCGGCAAAGCGGCCAGCGTCACCAGCCCAAGCTCCCCCAGCAGCACGAAGGCCGCTTCGCCCCGGGAAAAGCCGATCACCCGCAGGCTCGCCAGATCGTGCACCCGCTCGGCGAATGCGATGCGCGCCGCGTTGTAGACGATGCCGAAGGTCACGATTCCGGCGATCGCCAGCATGATGAAACGCACCGCGCCCATACCGCTGTCCATCATTGACTGAATGGAGTCCCGCACATCCGATTTCAGCGCCACCCCCGCGACGCCGGGCATGTCCTTGATGGCAGCGAGCGCTGTGTCCTGACCCGCCTCGTCAAGCCGGACGTAGGCCCCCGACACGCGCCCGGGCTCCTTCAGCGCGGCGTTCAGCGCGTCCATGTTCATGTAGGCAGGCGAGCCCAGCAGGCTGTCCGCCACCGCCACCACAGGGATCTCCAGCACCGGCCGGCGGCCTTCGTGCACCTCCGCCGTCACCACGTCGCCCGGCCCGGCATGCAGCACACGCGCCAGCGCCGACGACAGCACGATCCCCTCGTCCGGCAGGGTCAGTGCGCGCTGCGCGTCGTCCATTGCCCGGGCCAGCCGCGGCGCGGCGATCATGCCGTTGATCGCGCCGCGATGAGTGTAGAGCCCGTGCCGCAGCCGCACCCCCACATTGCGCACCGGTTCCACCTCTTCCACGCCGGGCAGCCGCCCCAGTTCGTAAACCACCTTGTCCGACATCGCATGGGTGAACGTCACCTGCGCGTCGGACCGGTCGAGCACGCCGAAGCTGAGGTCGATGGACTGGTTGAACCCCGCCTGCACGCCGATCATCCCCACCGACAGCGCCATCCCCGCCGCCATTCCGAGCGCCCCGCCGGCCATCCGCGCGGGCTGTCGCCGCAGGCGGCGCAGGACCATCCGTCCGGGCTGGTCGAGGATGCGCAGCCAGATCCCGCCCAGCCGCCCGGCCCGCGTGTAGTCCGCCGGCGCGGGCGGGCGCATCGCCACCGCGGGCGTCAGCCGGAAGACACCTCGCAGCACCCCGAACCCGCCGCCGCAGGCCGCCAGCACGGAGATCACGAAGCCGATGACGAAGCTGCGCGGATCGAGCTGGAAGACGAGGAAGGGGAACTTGTAATACGCCTGGTAAACGCCCGCCATGGCCCGCCCCGCGGCGATCCCGCCGAGCGAGCCCGCGATGGCGCCCACCACCGCGATGGTCAGCATCATCTTGAGGTAGTGCGAGGAAACTTCCCAATCGGAATAGCCAAATGCCTTCAGCAAGCCGATCTCCTCGCGTTCGGCCTGCACGATGCGGCTCACGACGATGTAGAGGAGAAAGGCCGAAACCCCCAGGAAGATCGGCGGCACGCCCACGGCATTCTTGCGTCCGCCCTCGATCTCCTCGGTGATGAAGAAGTTCGACGGCAGGTCCTCCAGCCCGAAGGCGCCCAGCCCGCCCTGCGGGTCCAGCACGCGGTCCACCGCCGCCAGCACGCCCTGTGCGGTGGCATCCCGGTCCAGCCCGATCAGCGCCTCGTTGAAGGCGCCCTGCATGTCATAGGCGGCGGCGAGCGCGTCCCGGCTCATCCACAGCACCGCGAACCGCGCGTCGTCGGGCACGATTTCGCCCGGCGCTGTGGTATAGAGGAACTCCGGGCTCTGCGCGAGGCCGACCACCTGAAAGACGCGCCGCGCCCCGTGCATCGTCGCCGACAGCCGGTCGCCCGGGCGCAGGCCGCGCGCGTCGGCGAACCCCTTGAGCAACAGAACCTCGTCGGCGCGGCCGGACGCGGGCATCCGTCCTTCCGCAAGGTAGATGTCATTGAGCCGCGCCGGCCCGTCATCGGGCAGGGAGACCGCCTTCGCCCGCACCGGCACCACCTCCGCCGGCATGTCGATCAGGGCCGAGCCGGTGACGCGACCCTCCACCACCGCGACGCCGGGGATCTCCGCCAGCCGCTCCAGGAACCGATCCGGCGCCCGCTCGACCGGGGCGAAGACGTCCGCGAGCCTGTAGCGGTCGTAATAGGCCTGCTTCGTCTCCTCCAGCGTGTTCACAAGGCCGGTCATCATCACCAGCATCAGCACGCCCACGGCGATCACGGCGGCGATGGCCAGCGCCTGGCCCTTGATGCGCCACAGGTCACGAACCAGCTTGCGGTCGAGCGGGGAGAGAACGGTCACCACGCGATCTCCTCCGGCGTGCTCCGCACCGCGTTCGTCACGACCTCCCGGATGCGCCCGTCGGCGAAATGGATCACCCGGTGGGCCATCGCGGCCGTCGCCGCCGCGTGGGTCACGATCAGAACCGTCGTGCCGAGCGTCGCGTTCACGTCGTTCAGAACCTTCAGCACCGCCCGTCCCGTGGTGCTGTCGAGCGCGCCCGTGGGCTCGTCGCAAAACAGCACGTCGGGCTGCTTCGCGATGGCGCGGGCAATCGCCACCCGCTGCTGTTCCCCGCCGGACATCTGCGCCGGAAAATGGTGAAGGCGCTCGCCCAGGCCCACGAGGCGCAACGCCTCCGCAGGCTCCATCGGTGCGTGGGCGATCTCGGTCACCAGTTCGACGTTTTCCTCGGCGGTCAGCGAGGGCATGAGGTTGTAGAACTGAAAGACAAAGCCGACATGGTCGCGCCGGTAGCGGGTCAGGTCCCTGTCCGTCATCGCCGACAACTCGTGGTCCGTGAACAGCGCACGGCCCGACGTCGCCCGGTCGAGCCCGCCAAGGATGTTCAGCAGCGTGGACTTGCCGGACCCCGAGGGGCCGAGAAGCACGACCAGCTCCCCCCGGGGAACCACCAGATCGACCCCCCGCAGGGCCTGAACGGCGGCGGCGCCTTCGCCATAGGTCTTGGTCAGGCCCTCGGTGCGAAAGGCCGGCAAAGATGACGGATCGACGTGCAGAGACATGACCGGCTCTCCTGGACCCAGTGGTACCGGGAGACGCGCCACTTCACAAGGCGCGCGCCCGCCCGGTGCACAACTGCCAGCCGGCGCAAGGGCCGGCAACGGAGGGCTCCCGCCGACGCCCTCCCCCTGTCGGGGTTGGGCGCCTGTTGGGCCACGCGCCCTTCGGGCGCGGTCGGCGTCGACCACCGCCCGTCCGACCGGGGCCATCGGGCGGTATCTTGACGCGGCGTTGCCAGAAGACCGGCCGCCGTGCGCGGCAGCGCGCGGCGTGGCCCAACGGGAGGAGCCGCATCTGCGATGCGGTGACGACGGGCGGGAGCACCCGCCGGCCCCGTCGCACTCCGAGGGGGGGAGGTCGGCGGCGTGCCAACTCGGCAGGGCGTTCACCCGCTGAGGGAGCAGGGTGCAATGGCGGCACACCACCAAGCGGCTTTCGAGACGAACCAAGCCGGATCAAACCGCCCGCATCACCATCCAGAGACGACCTGGGAGAGCCACCCGCATCGCCGCCGGTCGAGGCGCCTCCCCGATGGCAAAGGCCTTCCTCGTGTCTGTCCACACCGTGCGCAGGTGGATCACAACGTTCCGGTCCCGCGCGCGCCGCCCCAGAACCTCTCGCACTCTCCTGTCGCGCTTCACGGCGGGGCAATGGCTGACACGGGGTCGGGCTGGGCCGGATGGCGACACTCCATCCGCCTGACCCGGTGCGGCCTTTCAACACAAGCGGCCCCGGCAAGCCTCCTCGCGGGACGAGGGCTCTCGGGTGCTGCGACCGGCCAAGCCAGCGCCACACTGACGTCCGCAGGGCCTACCGCACGCGCGGGGTGGGCGGGGATTTGGTCCAGGCCGCAGTCGATGTCCCACCCCGGTTGGCCCGGTCCCGGGGTGTTACCGGATGGGCGCAAGAAACGGCCGCAGGCATCATGCAGCGCGTCTGGTCTAGCACCCGGTGCATAGAGGCCCCGCGCACGATGACCGACCCTCGCTATGCCCACCGCTCGTCTCGGGTCCGCGCCGCGCTTTCTGAGGCTCGCTCGCAAACTCACACGGCCTTACGTGGCCTAAAGAACGGCAAGGCGAAGCGCGCCATCCAGCCGCCGCTACGCAACGGGGCGGTGTTGCTCCCCCGTCGTCGACGGCTGAACCCGCCGACCAGCCACGCGGGCGTCCGGTCCTTCGCTCATCTCAAAAACACGGACGGGACGACACCGTTAGAGCTGGACGATCGCCAGTTGCACGTTCTCCGGCCCGATCACCGACGTCGTGTGCCCCGCACCATCGGTGTCTTCCATGCGCCAGATCCCGCCGGGGCCGATCTCGCGGGTTTCCCCGTCTCCGGCCTCGACCCGGAGCTGCCCGGCCAGGCAAAAGGCGACCTGCCGCCTGGGGGAGGGATGCTTCTCCCCGCTCCATCCCGCCGGCAGCACGAGGTACAGAAGCGCCGTCGCGGGCTCGCTGGGGGAAACCGGCATGGACGGCGCGGGCGGAGCGAAGTCGGTCGCGGCCATCTGGATCGGAACCTCGGAGAAATGCGAGATCCCGTCGTTGTCTTCTGTCAGGTGTAAAAACTGCATTCCCGCTTCCCCCCGGTACAATGAATGCCCGAAAGTGACCACGCTCCCGGCCGGTTGTCCAGCACGCATCGGGGGGAAGGCGCGGTCTAACGGCCGGCGCAGGCCCGCGTGAAGCGCTCGCCGAGGACCAGATCCCACCCCTCGTCGTAATTGACCGCGGAGGCTTCGCCGGCCGGCCCGAGGCGCTCGAACCCCGTGTGCTCAAGGCCGACGTCCGTGCCGCCCTCGGGGGTCGCCTCGAAGCGCACGTCAAGTTCAGTGGACTGGGAGGGGTGGCGGCCCACGTACCAGTCGAGCGTCAGGCGGCGCCCCGGCTCCCAGGCGGTGAGCGTCGCCCATTCCATCGGCTCGCCGTCATGGCGTGTCTCCCGGATGCGCCCGCCAAGCCGCGGCTCCATGTCCAGCGCCAGCGGCAGCTTGCCCTCCGAGGCCGACATCGAATGCGTCTCCACCGGCCACCACGTCTGCAGCCCCTCGGTGAACAGGGCGAATGCGGCATCGGGCGCGATGGGAACAACGACGGACTTGCGAACGATCGTCAGGGTGGCGGGCATGGGCACCTCCTCGAAAGATGGGTCTGCAGAGGCCGGCCTGGGAAGGCAAGGGGGGCGAGAAAACGGAAAACAGCGCCGAACGGTCGGACAGAGGGGGCCGAGCCCTGGAGCGGATTGCTACGTGAGTTACCAAACGTAACCCTCGGCGGCCGACCCTGTCAAATCCCCGCCGCAGAGCCTGGACAGGAGCAGATAGGTCTGCCCTTTTCGTCAGAAGCGTTGCCTCTGACCGGGCGACTGCGCTGAAGCGGCCATTCCCTGCGGCTGGCCCGAGCGTCGGTTATGCGGGGCGAAACGGTCATTCGTTTATTCGACCAATCTCGTGAATTTCGATATCGGTGTGGGAAACGATGCCGTTGAAGGGAACCAGCTACCCATGCCAATGCCATGGACTTATCGACACGCTTCCAAGGAATGGCGCGCTTTCCTCGATGATGTGAAAGAGCGCATGTCCCTTGAGTCCGACAACATGGCGTACACGGCGGTCGATGCGGTCCTACAAGTGTTTCGGCGTCGTTTGAACGCTCAAGAGGGTTTGGAATTCGCAAGTGTCCTGCCGAGCGTTCTTCGTGCGATTTTCGTGCACAACTGGGATGTTACGGAACCCCGCGCTGAATTTTATGACCGCGAAAAGCTCGTTTCCGAGGTCAAAGCGGTGAGGGTGAACCACAACCTAACGCCGGACAATGCCATTGAGGCAACGGCATGGGCGGTTCGGCGAACCACCAACCGGAGAGACTTCGAGCGAGTGTTAGCGAAGCTACCGGCCGAAGCGCGCGACTTTTGGCAAGTAGATGTCGCCGATCCTGCCGAGCTAGAGCAAAGGATCATCTAGCTGCTTTGCAGCATCTGTCACTCTGGGCTCCTTCCGGCCGTTCGCCGCGTGCTGCCTGAACGGCAGCTTCGGACGCTGACGAGCGCCGCGCGGCCCGAAAGAGGCAAACCTTTCTGACGAAAGAGGCAATCTCGGCGCGGAGCCGAACTTCCGCATTACTGTTTTCAAACGATATTTCACCGCCCAAGAGGCAGGACTATGTGACGCCTGCCAGAGCCACCCTTGCAGCCCCCGGTGGCCGATACTAAGACTCTGGGCAGCATTTCAGCGGCGTTTGCGCGAGCGACCGCCCCCAACGAGGCAACCTCCATGCAAGACCCCGTAGAGACCTACATGAACCTCGTCCCGATGGTCGTCGAGCAGACCAGCCGTGGCGAGCGTGCCTATGACATCTTCTCGCGCCTTCTCAAGGAGCGCATCGTCTTCGTGAACGGCCCCGTCCACGACGGCATGAGCCAGCTCATCGTGGCGCAGCTGCTGCACCTGGAGGCGGAGAACCCCTCCAAGGAAATCTCCATGTATATCAACTCCCCCGGCGGCGTGGTGACCTCGGGGCTGTCGATCTACGACACGATGCAATACATCCGGCCCAAGATCTCCACCCTCGTGGTGGGGCAGGCGGCCTCGATGGGCTCGCTCCTGCTGGCCGCCGGCGAGTCCGGGATGCGCTTCTCGCTGCCCAACAGCCGGATCATGGTGCACCAGCCCTCCGGCGGCTACCAGGGGCAGGCGACCGACATCATGATCCACGCCCAGGAGACGCAGAAGCTGAAGGACCGGCTCAATCAGATTTACGTGAAGCACACGGGCCAGCCCCTGAAAAAGGTCGAGGCGGCGCTGGAGCGGGACAACTTCATGTCGCCCGAAGAGGCCAAGGAATGGGGCATGATCGACGAAATCGTCGAAAGCCGGAAGGCCGTGGAGGCCGCGAAGGACAACTGACCCCCGCGCGGCGATCCGGTGTGGCGGCCGCGCGCCGCCACCGCGATCGGCCGCATTTCGGCATTGTGCACCGGAGGGGGCTGCCATAGTCTTTCCCGGACGAGGCGAAGGAAGCCGCTCTCGCCCTTTTTCACGCGGGAACGGTCAGGACAAAGGGGCCAAGGCCCCAGAGGATTGGTATGGCGAACTCATCCGGTGGCGACAGCAAGAACACTCTCTACTGCTCCTTTTGCGGAAAGAGTCAGCACGAGGTGCGCAAGCTGATTGCAGGTCCGACGGTCTTCATCTGCGATGAATGCGTCGAACTCTGCATGGATATCATCCGCGAGGAAACCAAGTCTTCCGGGCTGAAGGCCTCCGACGGCGTTCCCACGCCGTCCGAGATCTGCAAGGTTCTGGACGATTACGTGATCGGCCAGCAGCGCGCCAAACGGGTGCTCTCGGTGGCGGTCCATAACCACTACAAGCGGCTCAACCACGCCGGAAAATCCGCCGATATCGAGCTGCAGAAGTCCAACATCCTGCTGATCGGCCCCACCGGCTGCGGCAAGACCTACCTCGCGCAAACGCTGGCGCGCATCCTCGACGTGCCCTTCACCATGGCCGACGCAACGACGCTGACCGAAGCGGGCTACGTCGGCGAGGACGTGGAGAACATCATCCTGAAGCTGCTCCAGGCCTCGGAATACAACGTCGAGCGGGCGCAGCGCGGCATCGTTTACATCGACGAGGTCGACAAGATCACCCGCAAGTCGGACAATCCGTCGATCACCCGCGACGTCTCGGGCGAGGGCGTCCAGCAGGCGCTGCTGAAGATCATGGAAGGCACCGTCGCCTCCGTGCCGCCGCAGGGCGGGCGCAAGCATCCGCAGCAGGAATTCCTGCAGGTCGACACCACGAACATCCTCTTCATCTGCGGCGGCGCCTTCGCCGGGCTCGACAAGATCATCGCCCAACGGGGCAAGGGCTCGGCCATCGGCTTCGGCGCGGACGTGAAGGACGAGGGCAATCAGGACATCGGCCAGCTGTTCCGGCAGCTTGAGCCGGAAGACCTGCTGAAGTTCGGCCTGATCCCCGAATTCGTCGGCCGCCTGCCGGTGATCGCGACGCTGGAAAACCTGGACGAGGACGCGCTGGTCACCATCCTGACCCAGCCCAAGAACGCCATCGTCAAGCAATACCAGCGCCTGTTCGAGCTGGAAGACACCGAATTGGCCTTCACCGACGACGCGCTCCGCGCCATCGCCCGCCGTGCCATCGAGCGCAAGACCGGCGCGCGCGGCCTGCGGTCGATCATGGAGGACATCCTGCTCGACACCATGTTCGACCTGCCCGGCCTGGAAGGCGTGGACGAGGTGGTGGTGAACGAAGAATCGGTCACCTCCGACGCCCAGCCCCTGCTGATCTACGCCGAGAACCAGGACAGCGCCTCGGCGAGCTGACAGGCGCGGTTGACGGGCGGTGTCCGACGCCGCCCGCCTGCTCTGTTTCGTCAGGCAATCTCATCGCGCGGCAGATCGCCGCCAGAGCGTTCGCGGCACCTTCCCAAGGCCGAAACGCCGTCTCGGTGCTCTGGCGTGCCTTGCTGCCGGTGCGGCCGATGAACCCGGGCCGCGGCCTCGGCGCCATCGTTGCTGTCCTCGTCCAGTCCGCGGGCGGTCGCTTCCATCAGTTCCGAGATGTCCCTCGAATGAAAGACGCGCGACGCGCCCATGACGGTGTTCCAACCAAAGACGTACATTCCTAACGATCTCCTCTTGGTGCCGGTTCGGCTCGCGCCGTCGCTGGCTTGGGTCTAGCTTGCCGCGGACAGCCGCGAGAGCGTGCGCAGCACGCCCTGACGGCGCGCCAACTCGTCTTTCAGACGCAGCTTCTCCCGCTTGAGCTGGGCAATTCGTGTGGAGTCGACAAACGCACAGCTCTGCTCCTCCGCAATCTGGAGGTCAAGCTGCCGGTGGCGTCGCTGCACGGACTCGATGCGGGCCGCCTGCGACATCGATTTGGGTATGTCCCTGTACTTCATTTCGCGTCTCCTTCGTCGTGGGTGAACCTTGTCGTGCCACATCCGGCCCGGCGAATCCGGTCGCGAACTGCTCGACGGGGGGCGTGAGCATCGCTGATGACCGCACCTCTGCGGGTTGCGGCTGGTTTCGTCCGTTCAAGTATTTCGCGCCTCTCTGCCGATTGCCGGATGTGACACGATCCGATCTGGTGTCGGCCGGATAAAGGTGCCAGACTATCCTTTGTGATAATTCGATTGGAAAAAACTATCAGATGGACCGTCTGCCGACCCTGAAGCAGCTTCGGTACTTCGTCGCCCTGGCGGAGGAAGGCCACTACCGGAAGGCGGCGGAGCGCGCCGGCATCAGCCAGCCGTCGCTGAGCCTTCAGATCGGCAATCTGGAGGAGGTTCTGCGCCTGCAACTGGTGGAGCGCGGCCGGGCCGGCGCGGTGCTGACGCCCGGCGGCCGGGAGGTGCTGGCCCGCGCCCGGCGGATCCTCGGCGAGGTCTCGGCGCTGACGGAGACGTCCGACCGGATCAGGACGGGACTTGCCGGGACGATCCGTCTCGGCTCAACGCCCACGTCCGGTCCCTATCTTCTGCCCAAGGTGGTGCGGCGTCTGCACGAACTCTACCCGGCGCTGCGAATATTCATCCGGGACGGTGCGCCACGCGACCTCCTGCGGGATCTCCTCTCCGGTGGACACGATCTGATCCTGGTGCAATTGCCGGTTCCATCGGCGGACGTCGTGGTCACGCGTCTGTACCGGGAGCCGCTGCGTCTCGCGGTCGCCCGAGATCACCCTCTCGCCGGCCGGCGCGGCGTGACGGATGCCGACCTCGGCGGCGAGAACATACTCGCGCTTTCCAGCGTCTTCGCACTTCATTCGCAGATCGCGGATGTTGCGGAACAGGTCGGCGCGACGCTCAGTCAGGACTATCAGGGCACCAGCCTCGACACGCTTCGGCAGATGGTGGCGATGGGGATGGGGATTTCCTTCCTCCCGGTGCTCTACGTACAGTCCGAGGTTTCGGTCCCCGACGGCGATGTGGTGACGGTGCCCTTCCGGCGTGACCGGCTCGCCCGTTCCATCGGGCTGGTCTGGCGCAAGACCGCGGGAGAAAATGCCGCCTTCGCCGAGATCGCCAACGTGATCAGGGCCGTCGCGCGGGAAAACTTCGGCGGTCTGGTGAGCATGGAAAGCTGAGCCCGGAGGAGGGCTTTGCCCGGCGTCGCAAGGGGCGGCGGGGCCGATTAGGGCCTTGGGGTTACGTGCCATCTTCCAGTCTGTAGGGGCCGCGCTATGATCCCGTCACCGGTCGATATTTCAGAGGCCCAGATGACTCGCACCCAGATTTCCTCCGGTTCCCCCTTCGAGGCCGAGATCGGCTATTCCCGCGCGGTGGTTTGCGATGGCTGGGTCTTCGTCGCGGGCACCACCGGCTACGATTACGCCACCATGTCCATGCCGGAGCGGATTGAGGATCAGTGTGCCAATGCGCTGGCCACCATCGGCCGAGCGCTGGCGGAGGCCGGGGCGACTCTCGATGACGTGGTCCGCGTCCGCTACATCCTGCCCGATCCCGCTGACTGGCCCGCTTGCTGGCCCCTCACGCGGGACGCCTTCGCCACCGCAAGACCGGCCGCCACGATGATCGTCGCCGGACTGCAGGCGGCGGAGATGCGGATCGAGATCGAGGCCACAGCGCGAATTCCCGCCTGAGGCCGCGTCGGCGGTGTGGGGATATCGTTAAGTTTCGGTAAATGCCGGCGAGATTTTTCAGCAGAATCAATGGCCGCCGTCACGTCCCAGCGTGGGACACCGCGCCTGGTCGCCCCATGCGCCGCCCTGTCTCTGGACGTCCGTCTCCACTTGGTCCATACCGGAGCCCGACAGGTATCCGGAGGCATTCATGGGCATCCTGAATTCGGTGCTTCGCGCCATCACGTGGTGGGACGGGCAGACCTATGGCACGCAGCTTTTCACGTCGCGCCACGGCGAAAAGGTGGGCGAGGACGGCCAGGGCAATGTCTACTACCGCACCAGCGACGACAAGAAACGCTGGGTGATCTACAACGGCGAGATCGAGGCGAGCCGAGTGCCGCCCGAGTGGCACGGCTGGCTGCATCGGATGTACGATGACCCGCCGAGCGAGAAGCCCCTGGCCCGCAAACCATGGGAGAAGCCGCACCAGGAGAACCTGAGCTGGTCCCCCGAGCTGTCCTACAAGCCCGCGGGCTCGCTCCACTGGGTCGAGCCGGCAGAGCGCCGCGATTACGAGGCCTGGTCGCCCGAATGACGGATCTCTGCGGAGACCGCGGGCGGCAATGTGCGCGATGAGCAGGAGAAAGTATGTCTGAAAGCCCCGGAGAGATCATCGCCGGTGCCGCGACCCTGGCCGTGGCAGTCGGCTTTTTCGTCTATGCCGCGCAGGGTGGGGGCGTCACCACGTCCCCGCGGGACGGCTACGATCTGAACGCCAGCTTTCGGTCTGCCGAAGGGATCGCCGTGGGCAGCGACGTGCGGCTGGCGGGCGTCAAGGTCGGAACGGTGACGGGGCTGGACCTCAACCGGCAGACGTTTCGCGCCGACATGACGCTGAACGTCGACGGCGACCTGGAGGTGCCCGAGGACAGCTCCATCGCGATCTCCTCCGAGGGCCTTCTGGGCGGGAACTTCGTGGAACTTGTGCCGGGTGGCTCGCCCTTCAACCTCGAACCCGGCGGCGAGATCGAGGACACCCAAGGCGCGCTCAGCCTTCTGGGCCTGCTCGCCAAGTTCGTGTCGTCGTCCGAGGACGGATGATGCGGTGGGTTGCCGTGCTGTTGCTCGCCGCGGCGCCCGCCATGGCGCAGCAGGCCACGAACTCCGCGCCCGGTGGGGAACTTCGCCTGCTCGACAAGGTGACCGGGGTGACCACGGACATTCGGTTGTCACGTGGCGAGACGCGGCCGTTCGGCCGGCTCGGCATCACCATGGGGGAATGCCGCTATCCCGCGGAGAACCCCAACTCCGACGCCTTCGGCTGGGTGGAAATTCGCGACGAGTCCATAGACCGGCCCGCGTTCTCTGGCTGGATGATCGCCTCGTCACCGGCTCTACATGCGCTGGATCACCCGCGCTACGATGTCTGGCTGCTCCGCTGCAACAGGGAGTGAGGCGACGGAAGCGCCCCCGGTGACATGAAATCCGCCGGGATGCGGAGCGCCCCGGCAAGCATTTCACGGTATGCCGATTGGGTGATCTCGACGGCGCCCAAGCTTGCGAGATGCGGCGTGAGGAACTGGGTGTCGAAGAGCTGGAACCCGCCCTGCCGCAGCCGATCCACCAGATACGCCAAAGCGAATTTGGAGGCGTCGGTGCGGCGCGAAAACATGCTCTCCCCGAAGAAGGCCCCGCCGAGCGCCACGCCGTAGACGCCGCCCACCAAGGCATCCTCCTCCCATACCTCGAGCGAATGGGCGTGTCCGGAGGCGTGCAACTTCAGGTACAGCTCGAAGATTGTCGGGTTGATCCAGGTTTCCGGCCGGTCGGCGCAGCCCGTCACAACGCCGGCGAAGTCGGTATTGACTCGGGGGGTGAACGGCCCCTTGCGGATCGTGCGTCGCAGCGAGCGCGAGATACGGAAGCCGTCGAGCGGAAATATTCCCCGCATTCTAGGCTCAACCCAAAACACCTCCGCGGACTCCCGCCCCTCCGCCATCGGGAAAATGCCGGAGGCATAGGCGCGCAGGAGCACCTCGGGGGTGAGCTTCATGCGCGCCCGCCCGATTGCCAGACCTCCGCTCTCCCGTCGGACAGGCGCCGCAGGGGGCGAAGCGGTCGGGTCAGGCGCCCCGGGCCGCCAGCCACTTTTCTAGCCAGTGGATGTCGTAATTCCCGGTCTGGATGTCGGGTTCCGCCAGGAGCGCGTCGAAGAGCGGCAACGTGGTGTCGATGCCCTCGATGACGATCTCGTTCAGCGCCCGTCCGAGGCGGGATAGCGCCTCCTGCCGGTCGCGCCCGTGCACGATGAGCTTGCCGATGAGACTGTCGTAATAGGGCGGGATCGTGTAGCCGCCGTAGAGCGCCGAATCCATCCGCACGCCGAGGCCGCCGGGGGCATGGAACATGCCGACCGTGCCGGGGCAGGGGGTGAAGTTCGGCAGCTTTTCGGCGTTGATCCGCACCTCGATGGCGTGGCCGTTCACTTCCAGTTCTTCCTGAGCGAACGACAGCGGCAGGCCTTGGGCCACGCGGATCTGCTCGCGCACGAGGTCGACCCCGAAAATCCCCTCTGTGACGGGGTGTTCCACCTGAAGGCGCGTGTTCATCTCGATGAAGTAGAACTCGCCGTTCTCGTAGAGGAACTCGATGGTGCCCGCGCCGATATAGTTGATCCGCGACACGGCGTCGGCACAGATCCCGCCGATGCGTTCACGGGTCTCCCGGTCGATCACGGGGCCGGGGGCTTCTTCCAGCACCTTCTGGTGGCGTCGCTGAAGCGAGCAGTCACGCTCGCCGAGATGCACAGCGTTGCCCTTGCCGTCCCCGAATACCTGGATCTCGATGTGGCGCGGCTGGCCGAGGTATTTTTCAATGTAGACTTCGTCGTTGCCGAAGGCGGCCTTGCCCTCGGCACGGGCGGTGCGAAAGGCGGTCTCGAGGTCTGCGGGCGTCTTCGCCAGCTTCATCCCCCGCCCGCCGCCGCCGGCGGTGGCCTTGATGATGACCGGATAGCCGATCTCCTCCGCCACGGTCACGGCGGTCTCGTAATCGGGCACGCCGCCATCGGAGCCCGGCACGCAGGGCACGCCCAGGTTCTTCATCGTTTCCTTGGCGGTGATCTTGTCGCCCATGATGCGGATATGCTCCGCCGTGGGGCCGATGAAGGTGATGTCGTGATCTTCGACGATCTGCACGAAGGCCGCATTTTCCGACAGGAAGCCATAGCCGGGGTGGATCGCGTCAGCCCCGGTGATCTCGCAGGCGGAGATGATGTCGGGGAAGGACAGGTAGCTTTCGGAGGAGGGCGGCGGGCCGATGCAGACGCTCTCGTCTGCGAGGCGTACGTGCATTGCGTCGCTGTCAGCGGTGGAATGGACGGCGACAGACCGGATTCCCATCTCGCGGCAGGCGCGGATGACGCGCAAGGCGATTTCGCCGCGGTTGGCGATCAGGATTTTCTCGAACATCATTCGATGATCATCAACGGGGCGCCGAATTCCACGGGGGCGCCGTTCTCGACGAGGATGCGCTTCACCACGCCGGACCGCGGCGCGGGGATCTGGTTCATCGTTTTCATGGCCTCGACGATCAGTATCGTCTGACCCTCGGTCACGTGATCACCGACTTCGACGAAGTTGGACGCGCCGGGCTCCGGCGCCATGTAGATGGTGCCGACCATGGGCGAGGTTACGGCCCCCGGCAGCTGCGCAGGGTCTTCGATGGGCGCGGCGGCCGGTTCACCTTCGGCCGCCGGGGCCGGAATCAAGGCAGGGGCCGGGGCGGGTGCGGCGGCATAGGCGACCGGGGCTTCCCGCGCGATCTGCCGGGATACGCGGACGTTCAGGCTGTCGCCTTCGCCGTATTCGCGCTTGACCTCCAGTTCGGTCAACTCCTTGGAGCGTAACAACTCCGCCAGTGCCTCGATGAAGGCGACATCCGCGTCCTGACTCTTCGTGGCCATCTCGTCCCTTGCCCTTGCTCTGCGAATTACGCCCCCATGTAGCGGAAGGGCCGGACCGTTAAAAGGGAGCTTTACGTAAATGCACGCTTCCGTTGACGCGTTTTAAGGCGACATTTGATCGCTTGCTCCGGCGGATTGGCTCATTTTGGGAGAAAGCCGTCCCTGCGACGGTCACCGGATGGACAATCCTGCTCGGAAACTAGGCACTCCGTGATACCATCGTATCGAAACGGGACTGCCGAAAATTTACCGTTTGATAAAAAAATCGACCTGTGCCAGCGTCAGAGAAATAAAATGTCTCCAGCAGGGGTTTGCGCGATGCAACACAGCCAGAGAACGCCGGGAATCGTCCCGGGCCGGCTCGACCAGGCCAGCTACAACCGCAATTTCGACGACCTTCACCCGCCGTTCACGGCGCACGAAGCCCATGTCGCGGCCGATCGATGCTATTTCTGCCATGATGCGCCTTGCACGACGGCCTGTCCCACGGAGATCGACGTGCCGATGTTCATCCGGCAGATCCAGTCCGGCATGCCAGACGATGCTGCCCACACGATTCTGGAGCAGAACATCCTCGGCGGCATGTGCGCGCGTGTCTGCCCGACCGAGACACTCTGCGAGGAAGCCTGCGTCCGCGAGGTGGCAGAGGGCAAACCAGTGGAGATCGGGCATTTGCAACGCTATGCGACCGATCACCTGATGGCACAGGGCATCCACCCCTTTGAGCGCGCGGCGTCGACCGGCAGGCGCGTTGCCGTCGTTGGTGCGGGGCCGGCGGGCCTTTCCTGTGCGCACAGGCTGGCGATGAAGGGCCACGACGTCGTCATGTACGATGCGCGCGAAAAGGCTGGCGGGCTGAACGAGTTCGGTATCGCCGCCTACAAGACGCCCGGGGATTACGCCTCCTTCGAGGTGGACTGGCTCATGCAGATCGGCGGCATCGAGCTTCGGACGGGGCAGAAGCTTGGGGAGGGGCTGACGCTCGACGAGCTGCAGAAAGAGTACGACGCAATCTTCCTCGGCATCGGCCTGCCGGGCGTGAATGCATTGCGTGTGGAAGGCGAACAGCACGCTCACGTCCGCGACGCCGTCGATTTCATTGCGGAGCTTCGGCAGGCGGAGGATCTGTCCAAGCTGCCGATCGGCCGCGAGGTGGTGGTGATCGGGGGCGGCATGACCGCGGTGGATGCCGCCATCCAGAGCAAGCTGCTGGGGGCGGAGAACGTGACCATGGTCTACCGGCGTGGCCGCGAGAAGCTGTCCGCCTCCACCTTCGAGCAGGAGTTGGCGACGGCGCGGGGGGTGAAGATCATTCTCAACGCGCAGCCGGTCGCCCTGAATTCGGAGGATGGCCAGACCGTTTCGTCGGTCACTTTCGCCTATACCGAGGAGGACACGACGGGCCTGCGGACGTCTGCGGAGACCTTCACCCTTCCCGCCGACCAGGTGTTCAAGGCCATCGGTCAGGCACTCACGGGCGTTCCGGGGGTGTTGGAAACCGAGGAAGGCAAGATCGTCGTGACCGGGCCCGGCCGGACGTCGCTTCCGAATGTTTGGGCCGGCGGAGACTGTGCCGCGGGCGGGGACGACCTGACAGTGACCGCGGTCGCCAACGGGCGGGACGCCGCAGAGGACATCCATGCCGTTCTGACCGGCGAAACCGCCGTCGCGGCGGAATAAGGGAGACGCATCAATGGCAAATCTCGCGAGCGAATTCGTCGGCATCAAGTCGCCCAACCCCTTCTGGCTGGCCTCCGCGCCGCCGACCGACAAGGAGTACAACGTCCGCCGCGCTTTCGAGGCCGGCTGGGGCGGCGTCGTGTGGAAGACCCTCGGCTCCGAAGGGCCGCCGGTGGTCAACGTCAATGGCCCCCGCTATGGAGCGATCTGGGGCGCGGACCGGCGGCTTCTGGGGCTGAACAACATCGAACTCATCACCGACCGCCCGCTGGAGGTGAACCTGCGGGAGATCAAGGCGGTGAAGCGGGACTATCCCGACCGCGCCGTCGTGGTGAGCCTCATGGTTCCCTGCGAGGAGGAGGCCTGGAAGGCGATCCTGCCGCACGTGGAAGAGACCGGCGCCGACGGCATCGAGCTGAACTTCGGCTGCCCGCACGGGATGGCTGAGCGGGGCATGGGGTCCGCCGTGGGGCAGGTGCCCGAGTACATCGAGATGGTGACGCGCTGGTGCAAGCAGTACACCCGCATGCCGGTGATCGTGAAGCTGACACCCAACATCACCAACATCCTCTACCCTGCCGAGGCCGCCAAGCGCGGCGGGGCGGATGCCGTTTCGCTGATCAACACGATCAACTCGATCACGGCGGTGGATCTGGACGCGATGGCGCCCGAGCCCACCATCGACGGCAAGGGCACCCACGGTGGATATTGCGGCCCGGCGGTAAAGCCCATTGCGCTCAACATGGTGGCCGAGATCGCTCGCCACGCCGAAACGGCTGGCATGCCGATTTCGGGCATCGGTGGGGTGACGACCTGGCGGGACGCGGCTGAATTCCTCGCTCTCGGTGCTGGGAACGTACAGGTCTGCACCGCGGCGATGACCTATGGCTTCCGGATCGTCGAAGAGATGATCGAGGGGCTATCGTCCTGGATGGACAGCAAGGGCTATTCCTCCGTGGCCGAGGTGACGGGGCGTGCGGTGCCGAACGTGACGGACTGGCAGTACCTGAACCTGAACTACGTCACGAAGGCGCAGATCGATCAGGATGCGTGCATAAAGTGCGGCCGCTGCTTCGCCGCCTGCGAGGACACGTCCCACCAGGCGATTCTGATGAAGGAGGGTCGCGTATTCGAAGTGGACGACAGCGAGTGCGTCGCCTGCAACCTGTGCGTCAACGTTTGCCCGGTGGAGAACTGCATCACCATGCGCCGCCTCGATGCCGGTGAAATGGACGAGCGGACGGGCGAGAAGGTTCCGGCGAAGTTCGGGGACTGGACCACCCACCCGAACAACCCGACGGCGCAAGCCGCCGAGTGACTCAAAAGGCCGCGCAGTACACTCTGCGCGGCCTTTTTCTATCCGAAATCGAACTGGCCGAGATCCAGGTCGGCACGGGCAACTCCCTGAAACAAAATGACGTTCTCGCCATCGCCAAGGTGGTCGTAAACCGCGCCATCCGGACCGTTCGTCAACGCGGCCTTCAAGGTGCTGCGCGTCTCGGCCTCTCCCTTCGCGGAAATCTCGACCATGTCGGTCGCACCGAGATCGGTGATCGTGTCCGTCCCGAAGGCCCGGCCGCCGAATCGGAACGTGTCGGCGCCCTTACCGCCCGTTAAAAGATCGTTTCCAGTGCCGCCATCCAGAATGTCGTTGCCGCCGTGCCCGAGCAGGTCGTCCCTTCCCTTGCCGCCCTTCAAGACGTCCGCGCCGCGCCCGCCCGCCAACCTGTCACTGCCGCCGTACCCGAAAAGCCTGTCATTCCCGTCCCCGCCCGAGAGGTCATTGCCGAGCCCGTTGCCCTCCAGCCGGTTTTTCGCGCCGTTCCCGGTGAGCGTCGTGCCTGTGTCGCCAATGAAGGCCGCGTTGCGGGCGCCCTTGCCCAGGGTCAGGTCCACGCTCGTTTCCAGCAGGCGGCCATCGACGAGGTCGAGCTTGGCGCTGCCGGCGTGCAGGTCGGCGATCACCTTGACGGCCCGGTCGAGCCCGCCGCCGGAGAAGATCACTGTTTGCTCGCCCTCTGAGGTGTCCAGCCGATAGCCGCCGGCCTTCGCGGTCGTGGTGCTCTGCCCTCCGGCGATGCGCACCGAAACGCCGCCGCGACCCTCGCCGATGGAATAGAACCCGTCGCCGTCCGTCTCGTCGCGCGCCACGCCCAGAACGATCGTCTCCGGCAGGCCGACGGACGTGCCGAAGTCCTGTGTCACGACGTTGGGGCCGACATCCGCGGACGCCCGATCCACGCCCTCGACCACACCGATGCCGACCTCGCGATAGGTGGGGTTCATTATGTTGGTCCGATGCCCGGCGCCGTCCTGAATGCCGGTATCGGTCCTGCCCCAATCGACCATGAACGCGGCATGGGCATGGAGCGCGGAGTCGGCATAAGCGCAGACGTTCTCCGCGAGGGCGGTGAACGCATACCCGGCGGCACCGATGCGGGACACCACGGTCGACTGCCCGATCGTATGCGCCTGGATGCCGGTCTCGACCATCTGTTCGCTGTGACCGGTCGCGGCGTCGTTCAGCGCGCTGCTCCAAGCAACAGGGTCGGTCGGTTGCAGAGCGCGCACTTGCCGCTGCAATACCGAGCCGGAGACGTCGTACCACGTCAGTGCGGTCTGAACGCTCTGTTCCGCCGACATCAGCGGGTCATAAGATGATATATAGCGGGCGAAATTTTCCTGCGGCGCAAGGCGCGCGTGGTTGATTTGCTCAAGAAGGTACTGCTCGAATGCGCTCGCCTGGGCCATGTGGGCCGCCTCCGTTTTCCGGTGCGCGGTTCGCCCGTGCCTCGGTGTGCTCGGCGCAGAGTATCACGGATGGCAGGTAGGCCGCATCACGGTGTCAGGAGCCGCGTGAACAGCGTGACGAGGTATTTTTCTGCTTCGGGGAAAGGGTCCGGCTCAGCATTGCCCAGGACGGTCCGCACCTGAACGTCGAAGTCGGCGTAGTGCTGGGTCAGTGACCAGATCGAAAAGATCAGGTGATGGGGGTGAACGGCCGCGATCCGGCCCTCATCGCTCCACCGCCGGATCACGTCGGCCTTTTCATCGACCAGCGGTTTGAGAACCTTGGAAAGCGTATCGGAAAGGTGGGTGCCCCCTTGTAGCACCTCGTTGGCGAAGAGTCGGCTTTCGCGCGGCATCTGTCGGCTCATCTCCAGTTTGCGGCGGACGTAAGCGAGTATTTCCGAGATCGGATCGCCCTCCGGATCGAGCGCGCGGAGGGGGTCCAGCCAGATATCGAGGAGCTCGGACAGGAGCTGTTGGTGGATCGCTTCCTTGCTCGGAAAATAGTAGAGCAGGTTGGGTTTCGAGAGGCCGGAGGCAAGTGCGATCTGGTCCACGGTGGCCCCCCGGAACCCCCTGGCCGAAAACACGTCGAGCGCGGCATCCAGGATCGCTTTGTGATTGCGCCGCTGGATGCGGGTGCGCGGCTGAGTCGGAATGCGGGAAGACGGGCCGGTCTCGTTCATGCTACGCTCAAAATTCCATCAACCTGCCCGGATTTCCGGGGCTTGTCCGGGTCGGCCCTCGCGCTTCGGAGCGGCACGCTTGACTGGCCCTTGACCCGTGGTAGCGTGTTCCTGACCATTTGGTCAAACATTCACGCCGCCGCCTCGAAAGAAGGGCTGCCAGCAGGGAGACACCATGGCGCTCGATCGCAAACCCGCACCGAACGATCTCAGTGCGTTCTGGATGCCGTTTACCGCAAATCGCCAGTTCAAGAAGGCGCCCCGAATGTTCGTGGCCGCCGACGGCATGCATTATACGACTGACGACGGACGACAGGTGCTGGATGGCACGGCCGGCCTTTGGTGCTGCAACGCCGGGCACAAGCGGCCGAAGATCGTGGAAGCGATCCAGGCCCAGGCGGCGGAACTGGACTACGCCCCGGCGTTCCAGATGGGCCATCCCAAGGCATTCGAGCTGGCATCCGCCTTGCGGGACATGGCGCCGGAGCCGTTCGAACATGTGTTCTTCACCAACTCCGGATCGGAGTCCGTCGAAACGGCGCTGAAGATCGCGCTGGCCTACCACCGCGCCCGCGGCGAGGGGCAACGCACGCGCCTGATCGGGCGCGAACGCGGGTATCACGGGGTAAACTTCGGTGGCATTTCCGTCGGCGGGATCGTCAACAATCGGAAGTTTTTTGGGACATTGTTGACGGGCGTGGACCATCTGCCTGCAACCCATCTGCCGGAAAACGCCATGACGCGCGGCCAGCCGGAACATGGCGCCTACCTTGCAGACGAGCTGGAACGGCTCTGCGCGCTTCACGGCCCGGAGACCATCGCGGCCGTGATCGTGGAGCCGATGGCGGGCTCCACCGGCGTTCTGCTGCCGCCAAAAGGCTACCTGGAGCGGCTGCGGGAAATCACGAAGAAGCACGGCATTCTGCTGATCTTTGACGAGGTCATCACGGGCTTCGGGCGTCTCGGGTCCAGCTTCGCCGCCGAGCATTTTGGCGTAATGCCGGATCTCATTACGACGGCGAAGGGGCTGACGAACGGGGTCATCCCGATGGGCGCGGTCCTGGCCACGGCAGAGATCCACGACGCCTTCATGACCGGACCGGAACACATGATCGAGTTGTTCCATGGCTACACCTATTCCGGCAGTCCGATCGCGTCGGCGGCCGGAATCGCCACGTTGGAACTCTATCGCGAGGAGGGGCTGTTCCAGCGCGCAGCGGAACTGGCCCCCTACTGGGAAGACGCTTTGCATTCGCTGGCAGACTGCAAGCACGTCATCGATATCCGGAACATGGGCCTCATCGGCGCCATTGAACTGGAGCCAATCGCGGGCGCGCCGACGAAACGGGCCTTCCAGGCATTCCTCGATGCCTACGACAAGGGCTGCCTGATCCGCACGACCGGCGATATCATCGCGATGAGCCCGCCGCTCATCATCGAGAAGGCACATATCGACCAGTTGATCGGCACGCTCCGCGATGTGCTGAACGCTCTGGACTGAGGCGCCGAGGGGGTGACGGAACGCGTGTCAGATGGCCCGGAGATGGTGAGGCGCATGGCGCCGCGTCTCGTGCCGGGCCATTTCGCCTTCCGCACCCTCAACGACGCCGCCGATCTGGCGGAGGCCCTGCCACAGGCGCAGGGGATGTTTCGGGAGCGCGAAGGGATTTCGGTGATCCTTCCGGCTGACCCCGGCGCGCCCCTCGCCATGCGGCAGATCACGCTGGATGTGCCGTCGGCGCTGGATGGCGTCGGGCTGACTGCCGCTGTGGCCGGGGCGCTCGCCCGGAGCGGCATTGCTTGCAACATGGTGGCCGCCCACCATCACGATCACGTCTTCGTTCCGGAGGCGGACGCGGATGCAGCTATGGACGTGCTGCGCGCGCTTGCCGACGGATCGGAAGGCAAAAGCTGAGAACGGAGAAACTCATGGCCGCACCCGGTGAAAACCTGAAGATCAATGGCGCCCGTTTGTGGGACACGATCATGGAGATGGCCAAGATCGGCCCCGGCGTGGCAGGCGGCAACAACCGCCAGACGCTGACGGACGCCGACGCCGAGGGACGCGCGCTGTTTCAGAAATGGTGCGAAGACGCCGGGATGACGCTTGGTGTGGACAAGCTCGGTACGATGTTCGCCACGCGCCCGGGCGAGGACCCGGACGCCCTGCCGGTTTATATGGGGAGCCATTTGGACACTCAGCCGACTGGCGGCAAGTACGACGGGGTTCTCGGCGTTCTCGGCGCGCTGGAAGCGGTGCGGACGATGAACGATCTCGACATCAAGACGAAGCATCCGATCGTCGTGACCAATTGGACCAACGAAGAAGGCGCGCGTTTTGCGCCTGCCATGCTGGCCTCCGGCGTCTTCGCCGGGGAACTGACGCTTGACTACGCCTATGGGCGCAAGGACCCGGAAGGCAAAACCTTTGGCGACGAGTTGAAGCGTATCGGCTGGGTCGGCGACGAGGAAGTCGGTGCGCGCAAGATGCATGCGTATTACGAGCTTCACATCGAACAGGGGCCGATCCTGGAGGCCGAGGGCAAGGACATTGGCGTCGTCACCCACTGTCAGGGCTTGTGGTGGCTGGAGTTCACGCTGACCGGGAAGGAAGCGCACACCGGCTCCACGCCGATGGAGATGCGGGTGAACGCGGGGCTCGCCATGGCGCGCATTTTCGAGATGGTACAAGAGGTGGCCATGCGCGCCCAGCCCAACGCCGTTGGCGGTGTGGGGCAGGTGACCTTCTCGCCCAATTCGCGCAACGTGCTGCCGGGCAAGGTGGTGTTCACGGTGGATATTCGTACGGTGGACCAGGAGAAGCTCGACGGAATGCGCGACGAGATCGAGGCGCGCGCGGCGGAGATCTGCGACGCTCTCGGTGTTGGCTGCGAGGTGGAGCGGGTTGGCCACTTCGACCCGGTGACCTTCACGCCGGAGCTGGTGGACAATGTCCGCAATGCTGCCGAGAAACTTGGGTACAGCCACATGAACCTGGTCTCCGGTGCCGGCCACGACGCCTGCTGGGCGGCCAAGGTGGCGCCGACGACGATGATCATGTGCCCCTGTGTGGACGGGCTGTCGCACAACGAGGCCGAGGAGATCACGCAGGACTGGGCCACCGCTGGTGCGGAGGTGCTGTGCCACGCGGTGCTGGAGACCGCGGAGATCGTGGACTAGGCGGAGAGGCCGGGGGCGCTGCCCCCGGACCCCCGGGGTATTTTGACCAACAAGAACGAGCATGGATCGCCGGATGGCAGGCCGTGCTCGTGCAGGGAGACTAGAGAATGACCACAGTCATAAAAAACGGAACCATCGTCACGGCCGACCTGACCTACACAGCGGATGTGAAGATCGAGGGTGGCAAGATCGTGGAGATCGGGCCGGATCTCGCGGGCGACGAGGTGCTGGATGCCTCCGGCTGCTACGTCATGCCGGGCGGGATCGACCCGCACACCCACCTGGAGATGCCCTTCATGGGCACCTATTCCAGCGACGATTTCGAAAGTGGAACGCGGGCGGCGCTGGCCGGCGGGACGACGATGGTGGTGGATTTCGCCCTTCCGAGCCCGCAGCAGGGGCTGCTGGATGCGCTGAAGATGTGGGACAACAAGTCCACCCGGGCGCATTGCGACTACTCCTTTCACATGGCGATCACCTGGTGGGGCGAGCAGGTATTCAACGAGATGAAGGAGGTGGTGGATCGCGGGATCACGACCTTCAAGCATTTCATGGCCTACAAGGGCTCGCTGATGGTCAACGACGACGAACTCTATGCGTCGTTCCAACGGTGTGCGGAGTTGGGTGCCATTCCGCTGGTCCATGCGGAGAACGGCGACGTGGTGGCGGAACTATCAGCCAGGCTACTGGCCGACGGCAACACCGGGCCGGAAGCGCACGCCTATTCCCGCCCGCCCCAGGTTGAGGGCGAGGCAACGAACCGGGCGATCATGATCGCCGACATGGCCGGCGTGCCGCTCTACGTGGTTCATACCTCCTGCGAGGAGAGCCACGAGGCGATCCGGCGGGCCCGGATGCAGGGCAAGCGCGTCTGGGGCGAACCGCTGATCCAGCACCTGACGCTGGACGAAAGCGAGTATTTCAACACCGACTGGGATCATGCCGCGCGGCGCGTGATGTCGCCGCCGTTCCGGAACAAGCAACACCAGGACAGCCTGTGGGCCGGGTTGCAGTCCGGCTCGCTCTCGGTCGTGGCGACGGATCACTGCGCCTTCACGACGGAGCAGAAGCGCTATGGCGTCGGGGATTTCACCAAGATCCCGAACGGGACCGGCGGACTGGAGGACCGGTTGCCGATGCTGTGGACCTACGGCGTGAACACGGGGCGGCTGACGCCGAACGAATTCGTGGCCGTGACGTCGACCAACATCGCGAAGATCCTGAACTGTTATCCGACGAAGGGGGCGATCATGGTTGGGGCCGATGCCGATATCGTCGTTTGGGACCCGGAAAAGACAAAGACCATCTCGGCCGGCAGCCAACAGTCGGCCATCGATTACAACGTCTTCGAAGGCAAGGAGGTGACGGGCCTGCCGCGCTATACGCTGACCCGGGGCCGGGTTGCGGTGGCAGACGGTGAGGTGAAGCCGAAGGAGGGCCACGGTGAATTCGTGGCGCGCGCGCCCAACGGCACGGTCAACAAGGCTCTGTCGACCTGGAAGGAGCTGACGGCGCCGCGTCCGGTGGAGCGCAGCGGCATCCCGGCGAGTGGCGTATGACCTCGGTGAGTGCGGTTCCCGCCATATCGGGTGTTCTGGAGTCGGCCGTCTACGTCGAAGACCTCGACGCGACGGAGGCATTCTACGCGGGTGTTCTCGGGTTGCAGCGGATCGCCCGGGTCGACGGCCGGCACGCGTTCTTTCGCTGCGGGGCAGGGGTTGTTCTCACCTTCGTTGCGTCCGCCACGCGCGTCGCGCCTGCGGAGGGGGCGCTTCCCGTGCCGACACATGGGGCGACGGGGGAGGGGCATATTTGTTTCGCGATGAGTGCCTCAGATCAGGCGGTCATGCGGAAGCACCTCGAGGCCGAAGGGGTCGCTATCGATGCCGACTTCGCCTGGCCGAACGGCGCACGGTCTCTGTATGTCAGGGACCCCGCCGGCAACAGCATTGAGTTCGCGGAGCCCAAGTTGTGGGGCCTGGAATGACCGTGGGACGATCTTACGCCGAGATGGCGTCGATCAACAGAAATGGGGACGATGGAAACCGGTATGCAAACGGATAGCTTGGAGGCAGGCACAGAGGCCGCCGCCGCGTCCCCCGTCGTTATCGAGGCGCGCAAACTTGACCTGACGTTCCAGACGAACGACGGGCCGGTGCAGGCGCTTCGGGATGTGAACCTCACGATCAACAAGGGGGATTTCGTCAGCTTCATCGGGCCCTCTGGCTGCGGGAAGACAACTTTCCTGCGGGTCGTGGCGGCGCTGGAGCATCCGACCGGGGGCGCGATCACCGTCAACGGGATGACGCCGGACGAGGCCCGCCGCGAGCGCGCCTATGGCTACGTCTTCCAGGCCGCGGGCCTCTATCCCTGGCGAACGATCGCCCGGAACATCAAGCTGCCGCTGGAGATCATGGGCTTTTCCAAAGCGGAGCAGGACGAGCACGTGGACCGGGTGCTGAAGTTGGTGGACCTCGAAGGGTTCGGCGGCAAGTTCCCCTGGCAACTGTCGGGCGGGATGCAACAGCGGGCCTCCATCGCCCGCGCGCTGGCCTTCGACGCTGACATCCTGCTGATGGACGAGCCGTTCGGGGCGCTGGACGAGATCGTCCGCGATCACCTCAATGAGCAACTCCTGGAGCTCTGGGACCGGACGGGCAAGACCATCGGGTTCGTGACGCACTCGATCCCGGAAGCGGTCTACCTGTCCACACGGATCGTCGTGATGTCGCCGCGGCCCGGTCGGATCACCGACGTGATCGAGAGCACGCTGCCGCGCGAGCGGCCGCTCGATATTCGCGATACGCCGGAGTTCCTTGCCATCGCGCATCGCGTGCGCGAGGGGCTGCGGGCGGGCCATGCGTATGACGACTGAGGTGCACCATGGCTGACGTCGCTCTTGCCAATCACGCCCGTGGGGGTGCCGTCGGTGCCGGACTTCGGCGCATGAGCGCCGCGCTGGTGCCCGTCGTCGTCGTCGTCGCGGCGATCATCGCGCTTTGGTACGTCGCCTGCGTGCCGATGAACATTAAGGAGGCGTTGACCCAGGCCGAGCGGGCCGGTGCGGTGATCGATCCGCCGTCGGCCATCGAACGCCGGGACGCCAGCGCAATCGGGCTGGTCTTTCGCAATTCAGACCACATCGGCGCGACCTTCGGCCAGGAACGGCCACGCCTTCCGGCACCGCATCAGGTCGGTCAGGAATTGTGGAACTCCACCGGAGACATGGTCTTGCGCGGCCGTGCATTCTCCAAGCGCAGCCTGATCTATCACGCCTGGGTGACGCTGAGCGCCACGGTGCTCGGTTTCGCTATCGGTACCGTGGCCGGGGTGGCTCTGGCCGTCGGCATCGTGCACAGCCGGGTCATGAACATGGCAGTGATGCCCTGGGCGATCGCCAGCCAGACGATCCCTATCCTTGCCATTGCGCCGATGATTATCGTGGTGCTCAACTCCATCGGCATCACCGGGCTCATTCCGAAGGCGTTGATTTCGGCCTATCTGAGCTTCTTCCCGGTCACGGTCGGGATGGTGAAGGGGCTTCGCAGCCCGGACGCGATGCAACTCGACCTTCTCCGGACCTACAGTGCCTCGCAATCCGAGACGTTCTGGAAGCTGCGGTTGCCGTCCTCGATGCCCTACTTCTTTACCTCGATGAAAATCGGCATGGCGGCCGCGCTCGTTGGTGCCATCGTGGGCGAGATGCCCACGGGTGCGGTGGCGGGCCTCGGCGCGCGGCTGCTGGCGGGGTCCTACTACGGGCAAACAATTCAGATCTGGGCAGCGCTCTTCGCGGCGGCGATCCTTGCGGCGGTGCTGGTCGGCATCATCGGGGCGATCCAGGGGGTGACACTCAAGCGGATGGGGATGGCACGATGAACTACATCCTTGGCTGGTCCATCGCCTTTCTGATTGGCGCTTCGGCTTTGAACGTTGCCATGGCCAACGGCGAAGGCCGCGATCAGGCGCTCACACGCTTTGTCGTGCCGATGCTATTCGGGGCCTCGCTGCTCGTGCTGTGGGAAGGCATCACGCGCGGCCTCAACGTGCCAGGGGTGATCCTGCCTGCGCCATCGGCGATCTGGGAGACCTTTCAGGCCAACCTTGGCACCCTGCGCGAGGACTTCGTGCAGACGTTCATCAAGGGGGCGCTTTCGGGTTACGTAATCGGCGCGGTCGCGGCCTTCGCGGTGGCGCTGCTTGTCGACGCGAGCGACTTCCTGCGGCGAGGCCTGCTGCCGGTCGGGAACTTCATGGCCGCGCTTCCCATCGTCGGCATCGCACCGATCCTCGTGATGTGGTTCGGCTTCGACTGGCAGTCGAAGGCAGCCGTCGTGGTGGTCATGGTCTTCTTCCCGATCCTCGTGAACACGGTCGAGGGCCTGCGCGCGACCGACAGGATGCAGCGGGACCTAATGCGCACCTACGCGGCAAGCTACTGGCAGACCTTGCTGAAATTGCGCCTGCCTGCTGCAATGCCGTTCATCTTCAACGGGCTCAAGATTTCGACAACCCTGGCCCTGATCGGGGCGATCGTTGCCGAATTTTTCGGCTCTCCGATCCGCGGCATGGGTTTCCGCATCTCCACGGAGGTGGGGCGGCTTGCACTCGACATGGTCTGGGCGGAAATTCTCGTCGCAGCCATCGCGGGGTCGGCCTTCTACGGGTTCGTTGCCTTCGTAGAGAGCCTCGTGACATTCTGGCACCCGTCGCAAAGACGAAAATGAGATCAAAACCATAAACACACCAACAGGACGACCAACAGGAGGGATCATCCCATGAAGACACTACTGACCGGCACCGTTGCCGCGCTCGCTCTGGCCTCGGGGGCCCAGGCGGCCGACGAGGTGACGCTGCAGCTCAAATGGGTCACGCAGGCACAGTTTGCCGGCTACTACGTCGCCCAGGACCAAGGCTTCTACGAGGAAGAGGACCTCGACGTCACCATCAAGCCCGGTGGCCCGGACATTGCGCCCGCCCAGGTGATCGCCGGCGGTGGCGCCGACGTCGTGCTGGACTGGATGCCGTCTGCGCTCGCCTCCCGCGAAAAGGGGCTGCCGCTGGTGAACATCGCCCAGCCGTTCAAGTCATCGGGCATGATGCTGACCTGCTGGAAGGATACCGGGATCGAGACGCCTGAAGACCTCAAGGGCCGCACCATCGGCGTCTGGTTCTTCGGCAACGAGTACCCGTTCCTGAGCTGGATGAGCAAACTCGGCATCCCGACCGACGGCGGGGAGGAGGGCGTGACCGTTCTCAAGCAGGGTTTCAACGTCGACCCTCTGTTGCAGCGTCAGGCCGACTGCATCTCGACCATGACCTACAACGAATACTGGCAGGTGATCGACGCGGGCGTGACACCTGAGGAGCTGATCACGTTCAAGTACGAGGACATGGGCGTCGCCACTCTGGAGGACGGTATTTACGTTCTGGAGGAGAACCTCGAGGACCCGGAATTCGTGGACAAGATGGCCCGCTTCGTGCGCGCCTCCATGAAGGGCTGGAAGTGGGCAGAGGAGAACCCGGACGAGGCGGCCATGATCGTGCTCGACAACGACGAGACGGGCGCCCAGACCGAGACGCATCAAAAGCGGATGATGGGCGAGGTGGCCAAGCTGACCGCTGGCTCGAACGGCGCGCTTGACCCGGCCGACTACGAGCGGACGGTGGAGACCCTTCTGGGCGGCGGCTCCGACCCGGTGATCACCAAGGAGCCCGAGGGCGCCTGGACCCACGACGTCACGGACAAGGCTCTGAACTAACCGACCTGTCTTGCGAGAAAGGGGCGCCGTTCCGGTCGGAACGGCGCCTTTTTTATGCCGCTGGCGGGGTCAGCGTTGAATGTTGAGACATGCCGTCTGACTGGCGGGCGCCTCGCGGATGGCCACTAGATCTTGTCGCACGGCATGAGCGGGCGCGTTGGGCGAGGCCGCTGCCCTGCTTGCGTTGTTCCACCCTGCGGACGCTTCCACGAACCTCGGCGGGGTTTTGGTTGCCTCATCATGCACCTCCTCCCGCAGGCGCTGGATCTCGGCTGTGGTCACGGATGGAATCTCGGCGAACTGCCTCAGTGGGGGCGCCGGGGCGGGCTGTCCAGGGTAGGCCGCCGTTCCCGTTGCGTCGGATAGCGGCGCAGTTTGATGAACCGCGCGCTCCGCCTCTGAATGGGTGCGCTCGGCGGCGGTCGGGCCATCCTGTGAGATCGGTCGCACAGCCAGTGCGCCCAACTTAAGGGCCTCAATGGTCTGTGCACCGTCGTCCGCGAGCCCGGAGGTCGGCGCAACGTTCGCAAATGGGGCGACGCGTCTGTCCCGCACGGAAGCAGATTGCATTCCCGTCGCAGGGTCGGGGCAGGAGCGGAGACCGATGGAGAACATGGGGAAGATCCCTCTACGAAGGCCGCCCACCGCTACCAGGATTCCCGGCAAGGCGCGAATTGCGGATTAACGCCGCCGAGTTGCTTCCATCGACTTTGCGTCAAATCCGCTGCAATTGCGTTTCCACGTCCTCAGTCAGTCTCCGCCTGCCCAAAATGAAAACGACGGGCTGCAGGGCAGCCCGTCAGTTTGCCGATCTTCCCTTCTCTGCGAGGAAGATCAGATGGCGAGATACTCTGCGCGCAGTTCGGCGTTTTCCAGAACCTCCGCCGCAGAGCCGTCGAAGACGATGGAGCCGGTGTCGAGGATGACCGAACGGTCGGCCAGTTCCAGGGCGCGCACCGCGTTCTGCTCGACGATGACGGTGGTGATGCCCTGTTCCTTGATGTGGATGAGGGTCTTTTCGATCTCGTCGACGATCACCGGCGCCAAGCCTTCGTAGGGTTCGTCCAGCAGCAGCACCTTGATGTCGCGCGCCAGCGCCCGTGCGATCGCCAACATTTGCTGCTCGCCGCCCGAGAGCGTCACGCCCTCCTGTTTCCGCCGTTCTCCGAGGCGGGGGAAGAGGTCGTAGAGCCGGTCAATGGACCAGCCCACAGGCTCGGCGATCTGGGCGAGCTGAAGATTTTCCTCGACGCTCAGGCCGGGGATGATCGAGCGGTCCTCCGGCACGAGCCCGATGCCGGCGCGAGCGGCCTGGTGGCTCTTCATCTTGTGCAGCGGCTGGTGGTCCAGCCAGATCTCGCCATAGGTCGCCTGGGGCGCATCCATTCGCGCAACGGCGCGGAGCGTGGATGTCTTGCCGGCGCCGTTGCGGCCGAGCAGCGCCAGGATCTCGCCTTCGTGAACGTTGAAGGAAATGCCCTGCACGATGTAGCTCTCGCCGTAGTAGGCGTGCATGTCATAGATCGACAGGAAGGCCGGCGCCGTCGCCGCCATGTTGGCGTTCTTGGAAAAGTCCGGTTTGACGTTCATGTCTCAGGCTCCTGGGAACGGCGGCGCGATGGCCCGGCGGCGGCGCGGGTGGCGGCTTCGGGCGCCTCCGGCGGGGATATTTTCGGACACGAGAATCCGGATGTCATGCGGCCTCTCCGAGGTAGGCTTCGCGGACCTTGGGGTTGCCGCGGATGTTCTCCGGCGCGTCCTCGACGAGCGGGGTGCCCTGGGCGAGCACGGTGATGCGGTCGGCCAGCGAGAAGACCACGTGCATATCGTGCTCAATAATGCAGATCGTGATGTCGCGCTTTTCCTTGATCTCCTTCAGGAGGTCGATCGTGTTGTTCGTGTCGGCGCGCGCCATGCCGGCGGTGGGCTCGTCAAGCAGAAGCAGGCGTGGCTCCTGCAGCAGGCACATCGCCATCTCCAGCCGCCGCTTGTCGCCGCGGGAGAGGGAGGCGGAATGCATGCGCATCTTGTCCTGCATATTCAAGTCGACCAGCATCTGTTCTGCGCGGATGCAAATGTCCTTTTCGTTGGCGACGCTCTCGAAGGCGTGCATCCGGAAGGCACCGTCGCGCTTGGCGAAGGCGGGGATCACCATGTTCTCGAAGACGGTCAGATCGCCGAAGATTTCCGGTGTCTGGAACACCCGGCTGATCCCCATCTGGTTGATCTCGTAGGGCGTGCGTCCCAGCACCGATTTGCCGTCGAACATGACCGAGCCGGTGTCGGGGATGAGTTTGCCGACGAGGCAGTTGAGCAGCGTGGACTTGCCCGCCCCGTTCGGGCCGATGATGGCGTGGACGGTGTTTTCGGCCACCGAGAGATTCACGTCCCCAAGGGCCTGGAGGCCGCCGAAGCGTTTGTTGACCCCTTTGACTTCAAGAATGCCCATCTTTCAGGTCTCCTCATTCGGCCACATGGGGCGATTCCTTGGGGTGGTGTTCCGGGTCTGGCGTGGTGTCCGTGTCGCGGGAGCGGCGACGGAAGAGGCGGGACAGGCGTTGGCCGCCCTCTACCAGCCCGCCAGGCAGGAAGGTGACCACGAGCATGAAAAGGATGCCGAGGGTCAGGTGCCAGCCCTTGCCGACGAAGGGGTGCAGGAGGAACACGAGGGTGTCTTCCATCCCCTCCGGCAGGAAGGAGAACCACTGGTGCAGAACGTTGTCATTGATCTTCGAGAAGATGTTTTCGAAGTACTTGATGAAGCCCGCGCCCAGTACCGGGCCGATCAGGGTGCCCGCTCCGCCAAGGATGGTCATCAGGACGACCTCGCCCGAGGCGGTCCACTGCATCCGCTCCGCGCCGGCCAGCGGATCCATCGACGCCAGAAGACCGCCGGCGAGCCCGGCGTACATCCCGGAAATGATGAACGCGGCGAGCGTATAGGGCTTGGGGTTAAGGCCGGTGTAGTTCAGCCGCTGCTGGTTCGACTTCACCGCGCGCAGCATCAGTCCGAACGGGGAACGGAAGATCCGGAGCGACAGGTAGAAGGCGAGGATCATGATGATCGCGCAGAGGTAGTAGCCTGCGTTGAAGTCGAAGGACCAGGCGCCGACGTCCATCGTGTAGGTCGACCGCATTTCCAGTCCGAAGACGTTCGTGGCCGGGATGTTGCCGCTGGCCGTCGCCGTCTGGCCAAGCACGCGCGGGTCGTCGAGGGTGAGCTGCAAGCCCGTTTCGCCGTTGGTGATGGGGGTCAGCACGGAATAGGCGAGGTTGAACGACATCTGTGCAAAGGCGAGCGTCAGGATGGAGAAGTAAATACCCGAGCGGCGCAGCGAGACGTAGCCGATGAGCACGGAGAACAGCCCCGCGATGACGATGGAGAGCAGGATCGCAGGAAGAACGTTCATGCTGAGCAGCTTGAACATCCAGACGGCCGAATACGACCCTACGCCCAGAAACGCTGCGTGGCCGAAGGAGAGGTAGCCGGTCAGCCCGAACAGGATGTTGAAGCCGATGGCGAAGATTCCGAAGATCACGAAGCGCTGCATCAGGTCCGGGTAGCCTGCGTTGAACTGTGCGAGACCGGAGTTTGAAGGGAAGGGGTTCAGCAGGAAGGGAGCGAGCAGCGCCAGGGCGATCACCACCAGCAGGATCGTCGCGTCTTTCTTGTCGAGACCGAGCATGGATTAGTCCTCCATCACGCCCTTGCGGCCCATGAGCCCGCGGGGACGTGTGAGCAGAATGATGATCGCGACCAGGTAAATGATGATCTGGTCGATTCCGGGAACGATGTCCTTCACCCAAGTCATCGAGGCGAAGCTTTCCAGGATGCCGAGAAGGAAGCCGGCGAGCACGGCACCGGGGAGGCTGCCCATGCCACCGACAACCACCACCACGAAGGAGAGAACGAGGAAGTCCATCCCCATGTGGTAATTCGGAGAGTTTATGGGCGCGTACATGACGCCTGCGAGCCCCGCGACTGCCGCCGCCAGTCCGAACATGAAGGTGAAGCGCTTGTCGATGTCGATGCCCAGCAGCCCGACCGTTTCGCGGTCCGCCATCCCGGCGCGGACGACCATGCCGAACGTGGTGAACTGCAGGAAGGCGAAGACGCCGCCGATAATCACCATCGCGAAGAGGAAGTAGACCATGCGCCAGTAGGGATAGATGATGACGTTCGGGTCGAAGCCGAGCAGGACGCCGAAGTCGAAGCTGCCGCGGAAGATGTCTGGCGCAGGGGTAGGGATCGGGTTGGCGCCGAAGAACAGCTTGATCAGTTCCTGCAATACGATTGCCAGGCCGAAGGTCACGAGGATCTGGTCGGCATGGGGACGTTTGTAGAAGTGCTTGATCAGCCCGCGCTCCATCGCAAAGCCGATGGCGATCATGATGGGGATGGCGAACAGGATGGAGAGCGGGACGGCCCAGTCGATGATTGCCGCGCCCGTTTCCGGGCCGAACCAGGCTTCCACATAGGGCGTCTTGACCTTCATCGGGTTGCCAAGAAAGTCTGTCTTGGTCTCGTCGATCGTCTCGAAGGAGAGCGTGAGCAGGCGGTTCAGGGTGACCGCGCAGAAGGCGCCGAGCATGAAAAGGGCGCCGTGGGCGAAGTTGACGACACCGAGCGTGCCGAAAATGAGTGTGAGCCCGAGCGCGATCAGCGCGTAGGCCGATCCCTTGTCGAGACCGTTCAGGATTTGCAGGATGATCGCGTCCATCGCCCCACCTCGTAGGTATGGATGGGTGTCCCGGACGCGGCCGTCCGGGACACCGGGAAGACCGGCCGCGTTTCGCGCGGCCGGCAGGTCACTCCGAGTGTGTCAGGCGCCGTTGTTGCACTGCCCGAGGTCGCCGCCGGCGAACATCGGGTGGTCGGGCTCGTACCAGACCTGGTCGACGGGGGTGACTTCAACGACTTCCAGCAGGTCGAACTCCGAGGTCGGGTTGTCCTTCCCCTTCACCACGAGCACGTCCTTGAAGCACTGGTGGTCGGCTGCGCGGTAAAGCGTCGGGCCGTTTCCGAGGCCGTCGAACAGGTAGCCCTTGTTGGACGGAGAATCGATGCCGGGCAGGGAGCTGTCGCCGCCTTCCAGCGCCTCGACGACCGCGCAGGGCTCGAAGGAGTTGGCTCGGGTCACGGCGTCCGCGTAAAGCAGCGTCTGAACGTAGCAGGTGTGCGCGGCCTGGCTCGGCGGGAAGCCGTATTTGGTGCCGAAGGACTTCACGAAGGCCTGCGAGCCCTCGTCCTGCAGCGACCAGTGCCAGTTGGTGGATCCGAAAATCCCCTTCACGTTCTCGCCGGCACCCTTGGCCATAAGGCGCGAGTAGAGCGGCACGACGATCTCGAAGTTCTTGCCGTTCACCTGCTTGTCGCGCAGGCCGAACTGCACGGCGTTGGTGAGCGAGTTCACCATGTTGCCGCCGTAGTGGTTCAGAATCAGCACGTCGGCGCCGGAGTTCAGAACCGGAGCGATGTAGGAAGAGAAGTCGGTCGCCGCGAGCGGGGTCAGCACGTTGTTGACCGTTTCCCAGCCGAGTGCCTCGGTGGCGGCCTGGATCGACTCCTGCTGCGTCCAGCCCCAGGTGTAATCGGCGGTCAGATGATAAGCCTTGCGATCGTTGCCGTACATCTTGGCGAGCACCGGCGCCAGCGCGGCGCCCGACATGTAGGCGTCGAAGAAGTGGCGGAAGCCGTTGGCCTTCTTGTCCTTGCCGGTGGTGTCGTTGGAGTGGGTGAGGCCGGCCATGAAAATCACGCCCGCCTCCTGGCAAAGCCCTTGCACGGCGACGGCAACGCCCGAAGACGAGCCGCCCGTGATCATGATCGCGCCGTCCTTCTCGATCATCGACTTGGCGGAGGCGCGGGCGGCGTCCGACTTCGTCTGCGTGTCGCCGGTGACGTACTCGACCTTCCTTCCGAGAATGCCCGTGCCGTCCAGCACCTTCGACGAAAAGGTCTGCAGCATGCCGCCGTCACCCTCGCCGTTCAGATGCTCCACTGCGAGCTGATACGCCCGCAGCTCGTCCGCACCCTCGTCCGCATAGGGGCCGGTCTGCGGTACGTTGAACCCAAGGGTCACGGACGACGCGCCAGGCTCGTTGGTGAATGCGCGCGCGGCGCCCGCAGTGAAGATCGTCGGCAGGGCAAGGCCCGCGCCGGCGGCTGCACCGGTCTTCAGCGCGCCACGGCGCGTCACGGTGAACTTCGACATCTATTCCTCCCACAATAGTGCGCCGGCACTGTCCTCCCGAACCAGCCCACCTTTTCACGTGTGCATCGAGTATCGGGGCCGATTGTCAATTGTGGCAACAACTCCTTTCCGCAAAACGGTTTTTTTGTAAAGACGTAGACAGATTTCGATTGTAGTATGTCAAAGGTTTCTCAACGCGGTGCAGAAAGCCCTTGGGATGGTAGGGAAAAATCAATGGCGCGGACGTCCCTTACAGGCAGCCGGATACGCGAACGGCGGACGATGGTTGGGCGAAAACAGGCGGACCTTGCGCGGGCTGTGGGTATTTCTCCGTCCTATCTGAACCTGATCGAGCACAATCGGCGAAGAATCGGGGGCAAACTTATTCGAGATATTGCGCGGGAACTCGGCGTCGAGCCAGCCGCGCTGACCGAGGGGGCGGAGGCGGCCTTGCTGACCACGCTCCGCGAAGCGGCCGCAAACGATGCCGGTGCCACCGAGGAGTTGCCGCGGCTGGAAGAATTCGTCGGTCGCTTCCCCGGCTGGGCGCGGCTGCTGGCGGAAACCCGGCAACGCGCGACCGACCTGGCGCATTCGGTGGAGGTCCTGTCCGACCGGATGACCCACGACCCCTTCCTCTCGGCGTCGCTGCACGAGGTCATTTCCACCGTCACGGCCATCCGGTCCACCGCATCGATCCTGGCCGAAACGCGGGACATCGACCCGGAATGGCGGGATCGGTTCCACCGCAACATGGCCGAGGAATCCGCCCGGCTGGCCGAAAGCGCGGAGGCGCTCGTGCGCTATCTGGACGAGGCGAGTTCGACCGAATTCACCGCGTCCACGCCGCAGGAGGAGTTGGACACATGGTTGCGGGAAAGCGGCTTCCACTTCGCCGACCTGGAGCGGGCGCTGCCCATGGAGCCGGCGACGCTGGTAAAACGCTCGGAGGCGATACGGAGTTCGGCGGCCGGTGCCATGGCGGTGAGCCACCTGACGCGATACCGCAAGGACGCCGAGCATATGCCCCTGGCAGCCTTTCAGGAGGCGGCGACGGCCTCCGCCTTCGATCCGGCGGCCCTGGCGGCACGGTTCGACGTCAATCTGACGGCGGTTTTCCGGCGGATGGCGAGCTTGCCGAAAGACCGCGTGGGGGCCGAGATCGGTCTTGTCTGCTGCGACGGCTCCGGCACCTTGACGTTTCGAAAGCCAGTCGACGGCTTCCCCCTGCCACGCTACTCCGCGGCCTGTCCGCTCTGGCCGCTTTATCAGGCACTGTCGCGTCCCATGGCGCCGGTGCGGCGGTGGGTGGAGTTGGGCGGGCGCAATCCGCGTCGTTTCCTGGCATATGCCGTGTGCCAGCCCAGCCAGCCAGCCGGGTTCGACGGCCCGCAAGTGCTGGAAGCGGCGATGCTGATATTGCCTCAGGAGCTCGCGCAAGTGCCGGAACCTGAGCAGCCGCTGGAGCTTGGAACGTCCTGCCGGATCTGCCCGCGCGCGGCATGCGCCGCCCGTCGGGAGCCCTCGATCATGGCAGAGGTATTTTGACTCGTGTCCCGTATGGGGCAATAGTGTCCGACAGCGGCGGCGCTCGGGCGTCGGCCGTCCTGCGGGGGGGAGACCGTATGTCGAAACGCGTTCTGCTGGTGGAGGATGAGCCCAATATCATCGAGGCCATCCGTTTCATTCTGTCGCGCGATGGATGGTCGGTGGAGACGCATCTGGACGGGGCAACCGCCGTCGACCGGATCGTTGCCGCGCCGCCCGACGTGCTGGTGCTGGATGTCATGCTGCCGGGTAAGTCGGGATTCGACATCCTCAAGGAAATTCGTGCCGATCCGGCCACGGCCGCGTTGCCGGTGCTGATGCTCACAGCCAAGGGGCAGGGGCGGGACAGGGAACTGGCGGAACGGTACGGCGCGAGTTGCTTCATGACGAAGCCCTTCGCGAATGCGGAGGTGCTCAAGACGGTCAATGCGCTGAAGTCGGGCGCGTTCGGTCGCGTGTGAGGCGTCGGCGATGAGCGGCGAGAGCACGCCATCGGCCAAGCCCCCCGGATCGGAGGCGCGTCCGGCCCCGTCTGCGTCCGACGGACCGTCCCCGGAGCGCTGGCACGACTGGGCCGAACTGCCGCTGAGGAAGTCCGAACGCAATCGCACCCCGCTCTTCGTGGAGCGCGAGATTTATCGTCGCCGCCGTATCATGGACGCCGCCCGTCTGCTTCCCGGCCTGGGGGCAGCGCTGCTGCTTATGCCGATCCTGTGGGCGCGCGGGCATGGCACTGCCGGCGGCGTCGTCTACCTCTTCCTGGTCTGGTTCGGTCTGATCGTGGCCGCCGCTGTATTGCAACGGCGCCTGTCCGAACCGCTGCGGGACGCAGATGACGCGCGTGTCCCCAAAGCCGACGCCACTCTGACCGGCGGCAGGACCCGGCAATGACGTTCAACGCGCTTGTGGCCATCTCGCTGGCCTACGTCGCCTTTCTCTTTGCGGTGGCCTATTTTGCCGATCGCCGCGCGCAACGGAGTATCGGTGGCTGGCTGTCTTCGCCGTTGGTCTACACACTATCGCTGTCGGTCTACTGCACCGCCTGGACGTTCTACGGCGCCGTCGGCTATGCGGCGCGCTCCGGGCTGGAGTTCATTACCATCTACCTCGGTCCAACGCTCGTCTTCACCGGGTGGTGGCTGCTGCTGCGTAAGCTCGTCCGGGTGGGACGCAGCCAGCGGATCACGTCCATTGCGGACATGATCTCCTCCCGCTACGGCAAATCCAATCTGCTGGGCATCCTCGTGACCGTCATGGCCGTGGTCGGCACGACACCCTACATCGCCTTGCAGTTGCAGTCGGTCACGCTCTCTTTTGGCGTCTTTGCCGTGCCCAACTCCGAATTCTGGGTACCGGCGAACCCCGCGTCGACCGGTCTCTGGGTTGCGAGCGGGCTCGCGCTTTTCACGATCCTGTTCGGCACCCGCAACCTCAATACCAACGAGCGGCACTACGGGGTCGTCATGGCCATCGCTGTGGAGGCGGTGGTCAAATTGCTTGCGTTAATGGCGGTCGGCGCCTTCGTCGTCTGGGGCCTGGCTGACGGGCCGGCGGACGTGCTCTCCCGCATCGACGCGTCGCCCATTGCCGGCTGGGAGATCGTGCCCGCCCGTTGGGCAGGGCTGATCTTCACATCCGCCGCAGCGATCCTGTGCCTGCCGCGGATGTTCCAGGTGCTGGTGGTGGAAAACGCCGACGAGGCGCATCTTGGCACCGCGTCCTGGGCGTTCCCGCTCTACCTCTGCCTCATGAGCCTGTTCGTGGTGCCGATTGCCGTCGTCGGACTCGCTGAAATGCCCGCCAACGCCAATCCGGACCTCTTCGTTCTGACACTCCCGCTCAAGGAGGGGCGGGAGGGGCTGGCTGTCTTTGCGTTCCTCGGCGGGTTTTCCTCGGCGACCTCCATGGTCATCGTGGCGGCCCTGGCGCTCGCCACGATGGTCTCGAACCACATTGTCATGCCGCTCTACCTGTCACGCCAGAGCGGCGGGGTGACGGTCGCGGGGGATGTCAGGCAGGTCGTCCTGATGGCGCGGCGGTTCTCCATCGCGGGGGTGCTGCTCCTTGGCTACCTCTACTACCGCTTCTCCGGCGGGACGGAGGCGCTCGCCTCCATCGGTCTGATCTCATTCCTCGGCGTGAGCCAGGTGCTGCCCGCGCTGCTCGGCGGGCTCTACTGGCGGGGTGGCACCCGCGCGGGTGCGGCGGCCGGGCTGGTGACGGGGTTCGTCGTCTGGGCCTACACGCTGTTCCTGCCGAGCTTCGGAGCGGCTGGACCCTTCAGTGCGGCGATGATGGCCGACGGGCCGCTCGGTATCTATTGGCTGCGGCCGCAGGGGCTCTTCGGCATCACCGGGATGGACCCACTGATCCACACGCTCTTCTGGTCCATCCTGCTCAACACAATCGCCTATTGCGGCTTTTCCATCTTCACATTCCCGACCCCTTTGGAACGCCTGCAGGGAGCCCAGATCGTCAACGTCTTTGAACATACGCTCGGCGCGCGCGGCTGGTCCCGGGGCAGTGCCAAGGCGGAGGATCTGCTGATGATGGCGCAACGCATCCTGGGCTCCGACGATGCGCAGGCGCTGTTCCAGTCCGAGGCGGCGGCGCAGGGCAAGGCCGGGTACCTGCCCGACACGACGCCGGAGTTCCTCGACCACCTGGAGCGGGAATTGTCCGCCAGCGTCGGCGGCGCGACGGCGCACGCGATGGTTGGGCAGATCGCTGGCTCCTCGGCCGTACTGGTGGAGGATCTGATCCGCGTCGCCGACGAGGCCCAGCAGATCCTCGAATACTCCAACCGGTTGGAGGCGCAGTCTGAAGAGTTGGAGCGCACCGCCCGCCAGCTCAGAGACGCCAACCAGAAGCTGACCGAGCTTTCCATCCAGAAAGACGCCTTTCTGAGCCAGATCAGCCACGAGCTGCGCACACCGATGACGTCGGTACGCGCCTTCGCGGAGATCCTGCGCGAGGGAGGGCTCACGGAGGACGAGAACAAGCGCTACGCCGGCATTATTCACGACGAGGCGGTGCGGCTCACCCGGTTGCTCGACGACCTTCTCGACCTCAGCGTGCTGGAAAACGCGCAGGTCAGTCTGACGCTGGGCACGGCACGGCTGCACGAGCTGATCGACCGAGCCATCGCCGCTACGGGCGCGATGACCGAAGTGCGCGCATCGGGCGGGTTGCAGGTGTTTCGAAATGCGACGGACGAGCAGATCGACCTGATCACCGACGCCGACCGGCTGACTCAAGTGTTTATCAATCTCATCGGCAACGCCAAGAAATACTGCGATGCCGACGCACCTGAACTGCGCATCCGGGTCCGCCGGCAGAATGGATTGGCGGTGGTCGATTTCATCGACAACGGCTCCGGTATTCCCGCACGCAGCCAGGATATCATTTTCGAGAAATTTTCCCGCCTGTCCGATCAGGCCGCAGCCGGTGGGGCGGGGCTGGGGCTGGCGATCTGCCGGGAGATCATGCAGCGGCTGGGCGGGGCGATCGAATACCTGCCGGGGCAGGGCGGGGCGGCCTTTCGCGTGACGTTGCCCCTGGCAGTGGGGGCGGCACGCGCCGCCGAATAGCCACCAGTTTTCCATCTCGCGTTAACGGTTTGCCAAGGGACTTCGGTGCACCTTGCCCGCGAGCAGTTTCGCCGCGCCCCCAGGCGGCGATGAAGGATACCTGTCGCGATGACTGAGTCAGAGGCGCAATCGGTGCTCCGGCGAATGACCGCCGCCGGTGAGGAGGCGGGTCCGTCCGACCGCCCCGTCCCGCCGGCGAGGGTTCTTTCCGCCGCCTTGAGCCGAGCGGCGGAGGCGGCGATGTCCTTGGCGGTTGTGGCGGCGTCCAGCACTGAACGAACCGGCGGCCTGCCGGATCTCCTTGAGACGGTGCCGGAGAACGGCCTTCTTGCCGTGCTGGATGGCCCGGCGGAGGCACAGGGCCTCCTGTCGTTCGACAATGCGTTACTGTCGGCCGTAATCGAGAAGCAAATGACCGGTGTAATCGGGAAAACCGTGCCTCCGCCGCGCCCGGTCACGCGGACGGATGCCGCCTTGGCGGCAGACCTGATCGACGCCGTTCTACGGGAATTCGAGGGTCCGTTCCTGGGCAAGCCGGATGCTTGCTGGGCTGCCGGATTCGGATACGGCAGCCACGTGGAGGGTGTGCGTCCGCTGGGGCTTCTGCTGGAGGATGTGGACTACAGGATGATCGCGCTGGAGCTGGACCTCGACCAAGGGCGCCGCCAGGGGCGTGCGCTTCTGGCGCTTCCGGCGGAGGGACGCGGGGGAGTACACGACTGCCACACGGTCACGCCGGAGGTGCCGCGTGACGAGGCGTGGCACGAGGGCTTCGGCACCGCGGTGCGCGGGGCGGATGTGCGGCTGGAGGCGATCATGCACCGGCTCAAGCTACCCTTTGCCCAGATCCGGCGCCTGAAGGTCGGGGACGAGATCCCGCTCCCGGCCGTCAGCATCGATAGGGTGCGCCTCGCCGGGATTGGCGGCGGCCCCTTCGGCGTCGGGCGGCTCGGTCAGAGCCGGGGCAATCGGGCAGTGCGGATCTCGGCCTTCGGCGATCAGATACCCGGCCCTGACTCCGCTCCAAACGCCGTTTTCACGCTGCCCGATCTTCCCGGTCCCGGTGATGAGATTCCCGCCAACCGAACCACGGCGGCTACGGTTTTTGATGGGAGTGCCGACGATGCCAACGCGCCGCTGACGCCCATGTCATCGCAAGGCGCCGGGTTGGCGATGTCCGGTGCAGAGGGTGAAATGGAGATTGCTCCGATGGCACTGGATAGTTTGCCGGACCTTCCGCAATCACAACCAGATTGAGGCAGGTATAAATGGAAAGAGGAGGGCACGTATCTGGAACGGCGATGAGGCGCTTGCAGTCAGGAGATGCGGTGGCGACGCGGAAGAAGGGCAATGGTCGCAGCGCCCGGAAGGTCTCATCGGGCCGGCTGAGCGCGAGAGAGGCCGAGCGCCTGCCTTTTCCGAACCGCCCCTAAAAGCTCTTCGCGGCAGTCTGTAGTTGCGGGAGCAGATCCCCCAAGGGATAGCCCGCCTTCACCGCCCGCTCGATCAGCTCTTCTGGTGTGGAAGACTCGAGCGCGCCGAACATCCACGTGATCGTCGACCGGGTGCCGGAGGCGCAATAGGCCAGAACCGGACCGTCCGACGCCAGAATGGCCTCGCGCTGGCGCCGAATATCCGAGCGGCTGATATTGCGCGAGACGATAGGGATGTCGACGAATGTCAGCCCGGCGTCCTCCACCGCCTGCCGGATCTCGGCGGCGCGCACGAAGGGCGGTACTTCGTCGTCGGGGCGGTTGCAGATGACGGTCCGGTAGCCCGCCGCCGCAATTTCGGCGACATCGGCTGAGGTGATCTGAGGGGACACCGCGAAGGTGTCGGTGAGCGGTCGTATATCCATGCGCCTTGATCACTGCACCATCGAGCGGCGTCAAGCGCCGTTTTGAGCCTTGATTTGCGTCAAGGACGTCGCCGGGCAGGCGCACTAGCCTGTTATGTCAGAAACCTGCCCATAGGAGAAAGTCGATGGTCGCGGTCCTTCAACGAAAGGCCCAGCTCGAAGACCGTCTGGCGGCTCTGGAGGAGAAACTTCGCGGGATCGATGCGGAGCTCGACAGCCACCAATCGCGGGACTGGGAGGAACTTGCAACCGAACGAGAAACCGACGAGGTGCTGGAGAGCGAGGGGCGTGCCGGAAAGGCCGAGATGGCGGCGATCCGTGCGGCCCTCAAACGCATCGAGGCGGGGACCTACGGCGAATGCGTCCAGTGCGGCGACGACATCGCCGAGGCGCGGCTGGATGTCCTGCCGTTCACGCCCCTGTGCGCCGCCTGCGCGACAAAGCTTCAGCGCTAGGCGGGGAGGGCACTCCAAACTGCTCTGAATGACTTGCCAGTCGGGCGGCCTGCGGGTTTGATGCGCCTGCGCGGCCGGAAAGAAAGGCCGCCGGCAGGAGGCAGGCGATGACGGATCCCCGGGTGCAACTCGAACGGATCGGGCCGGTGGCGTTGCTCGCCCTCGGCGCGATTGCCGTGGATGCCGGGGTTCGAGCGGCCCTGCTGGCCTCGCTCGATGCCCTGGATGGCGATCCGCGCATCGGCGCCGTCGTTCTCGTGACCCCCGCGGCGGGTGACGCCCCGACGGGCGCGGACCTGGGAGAGGAGGACGCACCGGCGCTGGCGGACCTGTGCAGCGCGATCGAGGGATTTGCGAGACCCGTGGTGGCGGCGCTCGCAGGGTGTGCCAGTGGCGCCGTGGCAGAGTTGGCCCTTGCCGCGCATTTTCGGCTCGCGCCCCCAGGTCCATGCCTGTGCTTTCCGGGTATCGCGACCGGCACGCTGGAGGGCGGCGGGGCGACCCAACGGTTACCTCGGATCGCCGGGGCGGAAATCGCCCTGCGCCTCCTGCTTGGCGGCGAACCGATAGAGGCCGGGACCGCGCAGGCAGTGGGGTTGCTCGACGGCGTTGTGCAAGGCGACGTCATCGAGGCGGCGCTCTCGTTGGCCGAACGGCTGGCGGAGGCTGCCGTCGCACCCCGCCCGGCGCGTGACCGGGGCGAGGGGTTGGCCGATGTCGCAGCGTACAAGGCCGCTGTCGATGCCGCTCGTGGTGCCGGTGGTGGCACCGCCTTTGCTCGGATCATCGAGTGTGTGGAAGCGGCGTTGGTGCTGCCCTTTCAAGCTGGTCTAGGCTTCGAGCGGGCAGTGGCGGAGGCACTCCACACGGCCCCGGAGGCCGTTGCGCTTCGCCACGTAGTGGCGGCCGAAGCGCGCTTCGCGGGCGCGCCGCTTGATGCGAACAACGGAATTGAAACGGTCACCCTCGTTGGCGGCGGCGGGAGTGTCGCGGCTCTCGGAGTCTCGCTTTTGGAGGCCGGGTTTCGGGTTGCGGTGATCGCCTCCGGCAACGATGGAGATGTGTTGTCGCGCATAGGGGCGACGTTGAGTGCGGACCTCGCCGCAGGACGTATTTCTGAGGCCGAGCGCCGGGACCGGCTGGCTCGCCTGACCTCCGGCATCGCTCAAGAAGGGGATTCGCCGGATCTTGTCGTCCGCTTCGCATCACCCGATCGGCGCGTCCCGCGGCTACCGGTTTGGGCGGATCAGACGATTTCCGCCACGGTCGTCCCACCCGAAGACCCGGCCGCGACAGTCGAGAGCGCGTCCGGCGCCGACATCCGGATCGTCCTGACGGAGAATTTCCGCGCCGGATGCATGGTGGAACTTGTCCCTGCCGCGGCGGCGCCTCCCGACCGCCTCGCCGCCGTTGCGACTGTGTTCCGAGGTCTGGGAGCGTGGACGTTTGTGCAGGCCCGAACGGGCCGCTCGCTTGCTGGCCTGTTGACCGACCGTTTCCGTTCGGCTGCGGATCACCTGCTGGAAGACGGCGCGCTGCCGGCGGATGTCGACGCGGCCCTTGAAGCCGAGGGCTATGCGATTGGCCCGTACCGTATGCTCGACCGCGAGGGATTGAGCGCCGCATTCCACGCGCGGGGCGCGGGCGCTGCGACGCGCGATCCGCGCGACCGCTACGTGGCGCTGCTTGACCAACTCTATCTCGCTGGCCGGACGGGACAGGCGGCCGGCCAAGGGTTCTACGACTATCCCGACGGCATTCCAGAGGGGCTGGCGTCCAAAACGGTGGAGCAGTTCCTCCACGGCACGCGGCGGGAGGCCGGAATCGCAGCACGGCCGATCACTCCCGCGGAGATCCTTGAGCGCTGTCTGCTCGCCCTGATCCATGCCGGGTTCACCGCACTGTCGGAGGGGGTGGCGCAGAGTCCGGACACCGTGGACCTGGCGGCGATATACGGGCTGGGGTTTCCACGGAGCCTCGGCGGGCCGATGTTCCAGGCGGATCGGATGGGGCTGCAATCGGTCCGGCAGCGCTTCCTCCACCTGGCTCGGAGTGAAGACGCGAGGTTCTGGGCCGTGCCACCTTTGCTGGAGGACCTCGTCGGGCGCGGCGCGGGGCTCGGTGACCTGGCGCCCGCCGCCTGAGACAGTTCAGGAAAGGATGACGCCGACGACCACCATGGCCAGCCCGACGGCGGAGGTCATGAGCGAGCCGAGGTTCCACGCCACGACCTTCTGAAGCCGCGCCCGCATCGCCGCATCGTCGAGGCCTTGCCGGCGCCCGCGCACCACCGTGATGACGCAGCCGATAATTCCGGCAAGCCCCAGCAGCGAGATCGCCGCTCCGATCCAGATCACCACAGCCATCGGCCTCCCCTCCGCTCGTTGGTCGACGCATGCGCTACCGCCTCCGGGGCCCGCACGCAACCGCCCTTGCAGGGCGCTGCGCGGCCCGATAGGACGAGGCTTCCCCAATGGGTCAAATCACGCGAGGGCGGGGCAAGCATGAGCGATATGACATCCGACATCGGCAGCGAGGCTGCGGGCGATGCGACGTACAAGGTCGCGGCGACCGAATTGCGGCAGTTCATCGAGCGGTTCGAGCGGCTGGAAGCCGAGAAGAAGGACATCGCCGAACAGCAGAAGGAAGTGATGGCCGAGGCCAAGGCACGCGGCTACGACACCAAGGTGATGCGCAAGGTGATCGCCCTGCGCAAGCGGGAGCCGGACGACATCGCCGAGGAAGAGGCGGTGCTTGAGATGTACAAGGAAGCGCTCGGCATGTGAGGCCATCGGCGCTGGCCGTCACGCCAGCGCCTGCACGCCTCCTGAGCGGTGTGTGACCCCGCAGTGCTATCGGGAATCTCCTACCTGTACGGGCCAATGAAGCGCACGCCACGGCGTGCGCGAAACGTCTCGATACCCGCCTCATACGGCTCCTGCAGGTGCACGATCCGCTCGGACGTGGCCCTTCCATCACCCTGTTCCGACCTATTCGACGTCGAGGCTCTTGCCCGAACGCCGCGTAGCGAATAAGCACCGGTTGATACCCTGGGCCGGCATAGCTCAGCTGGTAGAGCGCGTGATTTGTAATCACGATGTCGGGGGTTCGAATCCCTCTGCCGGCACCATCTCCCCGAACGGACATTGCCTTTCGCCGATACGTGCGAGCATCACCTCGGTCCGGGTTGAAAGCTCCATTCGATCCGAAACCGTGCCATGCGACGTTTCACCCGTTATCAACCGGCGCGATGGCGCCGTCACGATCCAATGTCACGAACGGATTGGGGGCGATCTCCCAGAGGAACCCGGCCGGGTCTGAAACGGACTTTCATTGTCGTCGGATGGAAGCGCGGTCAGGTTTTTTGATTTCGAACGTTCCGGGCATCGAAGCCTTGCGACATGGGGCGACATGTGCACTGGCTGAAATATCCGGTCGGGGCCTACCCACAAATTGCCTTTAGGAAGACTTTTGATGCCGCGCTTGTTTTCTATCCGGGCCGTTTGGGCCGTCGCGTCCGCCCTTGCGGCGCCGGCGTTCGGGCAGGAGAGTCCCGACACGGCCGAAGTGCCCGCGTACGTCGGGACTGAGACGTGCATCGAATGTCACGAGGCGGAACACGAGAGCTGGACTGGCTCGCACCACGATCTTGCCTGGACCGAGCCGAACCCCGATACGGTGCTTGCGGACTTCAATGACACCAGCTTCACGCACAAGGGCGTGACGAGCCGTTTCACCCGCGAGGGTGACACGCTTTTCATCGAGAGTGACGGCCCCGACGGCAAGATCACGAAATGGCCGGTGGCGGGAGTGATCGGCATCACGCCTCTGCAGCAATATTTTGTGGAAACGGAGCCGGGTCGCTACCAGACGTTTGATGTACCTTGGGATACAGAGCGCAATGAGTGGTTCCACATCTACGCCGAGCAAACTCTTCCGGCCTCTGACGCGTTCCACTGGACCGGCCCCTACAAGACCTGGAACAACCGGTGCGCGGAATGCCATGCCACGGACTACTGGCGGAACTACTATGCCGCCACGCGGACCTATTCCAGCACGGTGTCCGAAATCGGCGTGGGCTGTGAGGCCTGTCACGGGCCGGGGGCGGCGCACCTTGAGTGGGCAGACGAAGACGGCGCGGCCCTGCCGGACTGGCCGAGGCCCGGACTGGGTGAGACGGGGCTGACAATCGACTATTCGGCCAGCGATCCCGAAACCGAGATCCAGCAGTGCGCCGGCTGCCATTCCCGCCGCGGCCCGTTGCAGGACGGTTCTCCCGTTCCGGGTACGCCCTACCACGACGCTTATCGCCTCTCGACGCTCCGGCCCGGGCTCTATCATCCTGACGGGCAGATCCTCGACGAGGTTTATGTCTACGGCTCGTTCCTGCAGTCGAAGATGTATGCCGCGGGCGTCACCTGCAGCGATTGCCACGATGTGCACAGCGCGCAGAACCACGGCGAAGGCAACGGTATCTGCCTCGCCTGCCACTCGCCTGCCGGCAACCCGGATTTTCCGTCGGTGAAGTTGGCGGAGTACGACGCGCCGGAGCACCATTTCCACGAGCCGGACAGCGAGGGCGCGCAATGTGTCTCCTGCCACATGATCGAACGGGTCTACATGGGGGTGGACGGGCGGCACGACCACTCCTTCCGTATTCCCCGGCCGGACCTGACCATCGCCACCGGCGCACCGAACGCCTGCACCGACTGTCATGCCGAGGAAGGTCCGTACTGGGCGCAGGCGGAGATCGAGAAGCGTTTCCCGGACCCGGTAAACCGGGCGCCCCACTTCGCCACCACCTTTGCCGCTGCGTGGAAGGGGGACGGCACGGTGGCCGACGATCTGGTCGAGATTGCTCTGTCCGACCTGCCGGGAATCGTCCGCGCCTCGGCTCTCGAAACGCTTGTTCCGTTCGCGACGCCGGGGCACGCCGCCGCGGTGGCGGGCGCGCTCGAGGATCCGGACCCTATGGTTCGGTCCAATGCCGTCACGGTGCAACGCGCCGCCGCTCCGACGGACATGGTTCAGCGTCTGCTGCCCCTGCTGGACGACGCGCGCCGCGCCGTGCGCCAGGCCGCCGCGCGTGAAATGTTGGCGGCCCCCATTGCCAGTATGCCGGCGCGATACGAAGCCGCGCTTACGTCGGCGATGTCGGAATGGCAGGAGACCTTGGCCGCGACGGCGGACTTCCCGGAGACGCAGCTTGTCCTGGGGGGCATTGCATTGACCACCCGGAACCTGCAGGCCGCGCTAACCGCCTTCCGCGAAAGCGTTCGGATGGACCCGCAAATGGTTCAGGCGTGGGCGATGATCGTTCGCATCGAGGCTGCCGCGGGTCGGATGGACGCGGCAAGAGAGACGCTCGAGGACGCTTTGAGGGTGAACCCCGGCGATCCGAACCTCGAGGCGCTCGCGGCGCAACTCTGATCTTTTCGTAGGTAGGTTCGTTGCCGGAGCCCACGACGACGATCTTCGAAGCTCACTGCGCCGCCCCCGCGTTCTCTTCCGCCCCAGTCAGAAGGCGAGAAAAGCTCGGTCGCTCGGCCTCCCACCGGTTCTTGAACTGCAACATGGCCGACCGTGCGCCAACGTCGTCGCCAGTTTTGGTGAGGGTCTCGGCCCGGTGCAACATTTCGTGCAGACTTTTCGCGCCGAAGCACCCGCAGGATCCAGCCAATCTGTGGACCTCGGCGATCAGGTCTTCCATGGGTAGCGCCTCGAAGTCGTCGGACGAAATGGCTCTTGCCATGTCGTCCATTTCCCTGACGAACGCGGCCAGCAAAGTCTGCACCTTTTTCTCGCCAAGCGTTTTCACCAGCGCATCGAGATCCACGACGTTATCATGGTGCGACGCCGGGGCGTTGGCATGGGACAGCAGGGCGACGGGCGCAAGGCGGGTGTCGACCAACGCGAGTTGACGCCGCAGTTTGTCCCTCTCGATCGGCTTTGTGACCAGTCCGGACATCCCTGCCGCCTGGAACCTCTCCCTGTCTGCGGACATCGCATGGGCCGTAACGGCGATGATCGGCACATCCCGGCAGGGGCCGCCGCCCGCGCGGATCGCCCGTGTGGCGGCAATTCCGTCCATCACCGGCATGCTCACATCCATCAGGATGGCGTCGAAAGCGCGTGTGCCGGCAATTGCCACCCCTTCATTGCCGTCCGCCGCCTCGGCCACGGTGTGGCCGTCCAGCGTGAGCATGCCGTGCAGGACGCTTCGATTGATCTCGTTGTCCTCAACGATCAGGATCGACAGCGGCTGTTCCCGCGGGGACTGGACCTGTTCTGCGTTCAATGGTTCGGTCTTGGCGACCACCTCGAACGGGATGCGCACCCAGAACAGGCTGCCCTCCCCCTCGATGCTCTCCACACCGATCTCGCCCCCCATGGCTTTCGTCAGGCGGCGGGCGATCCCGAGCCCGAGGCCGGTGCCGCCCGTCTTGCGGCCGTAGGAGGTATCGACCGTCTCGAAATCGTCGAAAATCCGCGCCTGATCGGCCTCTGTAATCCCGATGCCGGTGTCCATGACGCGGAACTCGCAGGTCACTTGGCGGCCCTCTCCATGGGCCTCGACTTCCAGGCGCACCTCTCCTGAGTAGGTGAACTTGAGGGCGTTGTTCACGAGGTTCAGCAGGATCTGCCGCAGGCGAACCGGGTCGCCGCGCACGTGCCCCGGCTTGGGCGACAGCCAGACGCAGCGGAGGGTATTGGAATTGGTCGTGGCCACACTGCTTTGCCCTGCGATGACCTCTTCCAGAAGGGCGCCGAGATCGAAGGCCACGGACGAGACCTCCAGCCGCCCCGCCTCGAATTTGGAGATATCGAGCACGCTGTTCACGTGGTGCAGCAGGAGATGCCCGGAGGCGTCCATGTTGTTGAGATACGTGGCCTGACGGTCCGTAAGGTCGGTCTCGCGAAGTAGGGTCATGGTTCCGAGCAGGCCGTTCAGCGGCGTGCGCATCTCGTGGCTCATCATGGCCAGGAAATCCGCCTTGGCCTTCTCCCCGGCAAGCGCCTTGTCCCGTGTCTCCACGAGTTCCCGCTCCGCGCGCTTCTCTGCGGTGATGTCCCGGAGGAACGACACGAAACTCTTGCCCTCCTCGCTTTCCGTCATTTCGATCGACACCTCGACCGGGAAGATCTCCCCGGATTTCCGTTGTGCCTCCAGTTCGATCCGTCCGCTGCCGACCACCCGTCGCTCGCCCGTTTCCAGCAGCCGGTTCATGCCCGCCTTGTGGGCCGCCGCGTATTGTTTGGGAACGATCAGGTCCACCATTGGCCGGCCGAGCGCCTCGGGTCTGGTGTAGCCGAAGACCCGTTCCGCCGCGCCGTTGAACTCCTGAACGATCCCCCTTTCGTCGATCACGACCACCGCGTCGAGCGAACTGCCGACAATCGCCCGCATCCGGGCCGCCAGCGTTTTCTGCTCGGCGGCACTGCGCGCCACGCTGCGGTTCATTCGGTTCAGGCCCGCGGCCAGCGCCAGCAGGAGCACGACAAGCGCGGTGATGATCCAGGCCAGACTCACGAGTGTGTCGGCGACGTCCTTGCGCCGCTCGTCGGTATACTTCGCGAATTGTGTCAGGCCCTGCAGCGCAAGCCCGCGGACATTTTCCCTCATGCCCGAGACGGTCGTTTCAAGGGCTGAAAGTTCCGATCTGAGCGCCGCGTCGGGACCGTCGATCAGCGGCAAGGTGTCTTCAAGAAACTGCTGAACCGGCTGGAGATCCTGCGAAAAGGAAAACTCCGACTTGAGCGGTGTGTAGGCCGTGCCTTTGTCGATGGTTGCGAGTCGGCTGTAGAACAGGTCGAACCGCCGACGGACCTGAGCCAGCGAGGCCGCGCTGTCATCTTCCGCTTCGCGCAGCGCCATCTGGAGCAGGAGGTAGTCCACCTCGAGCTGCGATAGGGTCCATTGAACGTTGTCGGAGCGGGCGACGTTCAGGGAGTTCAGGTGCCTGCTGACCTGGATCGTCAGGCTGAGGATCGCGCCGGCGAAGGCCCCCAGGACGACCGCGGCCAGCACCAGCCGGCCGCCCCGCGCCGCGATCCCGATGCGGCGGCGCTTGCTGATGCCAGCCTCAGGCACTTTCGGACGATCCCCCTCCCGTCATTCGGCCATCACTTCGATCCGGTCGAGTTGCCAGATGCTGCGTGCGTAGATCGTTTCGGACTGGAAATCGGGGTTGGCGTCGTAGGGATAGATCACCCAAAGCGGCCCCTTGTCGCGAATGCCCATGGCCTCTCCGTTGAGCTTGTACGCAATGATCGGCCCGTCGGGCGTGGCATCGGCCACGGGTATCGTGACGGAATAGTCGTTGATCGCGGTCGCCGCCAGCGTTCCGCCCTCCACCCCGAGGTGATCGAGCAGCGTGTCCAGCCCGACGCCCGTGAACTGCTGGTCCCCATCCGTCCAGATCGTCGTGGTATCGATGGTGCGGCCGTCCAGGGCGGTGAGCATGTCCATGTCGAACCGGGCGACCCCGTCGCCATTTGTCTCCGAAATATTGCCGCTGACCGTAAGAACGACCTCGCCTTCGGGTTGGGCAAGCTCCCCGGCGATGGCGGTGCCGGGCCATGACACGAGCGCCGCGAGGGTGGCTGTTCCGGTCAATCTGGCCAATGTCGCAATCATATCCTCATCCCTTCGCGTTCAGACCGCTCAATCAATACCATGGAGGACCGAGCGGATCAGAGGGTTAATGGTATAGCGACCTATACGATCGGATAGGTCGCCCGACTGGCGGCGTGGTACCGCCGCGGATCAGTAGGCACCGCGCCCGGCGAGGACGGCGCGAAACGTCATCAGGATCAAGGCCATGTCCAGGAGCCAGGTCCGCGAGGCGACGTAGGCGAGGTCCATGTCGAACATCTTCTCCGCCCCGATCTCGGCTCGCCCGGAGACCTGCCACAGGCCCGTCAGACCCGGGCGCACCGACAGACGGCCATGGGCGCGCTCGGGAAACGCCGCGACTTCCTGTGGGAGGGAGGGGCGCGGACCCACGACCGACATCTCGCCCTTCACGATGTTGATGATCTGCGGCAGTTCGTCGATGGAATACCGGCGCAAAAAACGGCCGACGCGGGTCACGCGCGGATCGCGCCGGGACTTGAAGAAGATGCCATCGCGGTCGGAGCCGGCCAGCAGGGCGGCGCGGCGGGCCTCGGCGTCGATGTACATGGAGCGGAACTTCAACATCTTGAACGGCCGTCCATCGCGCCCGATCCGGGTCTGGCGGAAGAACACCGGCCCACGGCTGTTGAGCTTGACGGCGAGAGCCGCCAACAGCAGGAGCGGAGAGAGCGCCAGCAGCGCCGTACCCGCAAGCGTTATGTCCATGGACCGCTTGATCGCGGCGTTGCCGTCTGCGGCCGCAATCGCATGGCGGGCAGCGCGCGCCATGAAGGTGACATTGCCGACAAGGTAGCGGCCGGCCATGCGCCGGGGCTCCATCGCCAGGCGCCACGCCCATTCCATGCGGGAGCGACGCACAATTTCGGGTGCCCGGCGGACGCGGCCGGCCAGGAAGTCAAACAGGGCGCCGACGCCGAGGCTCAGGCGCGGGGCAAGACGGTGGGCGTTCTGGGCCAGCCATATATCCTGACGGGGCACCCCCATGGCGACGATCAGGATGTCGGCACCGGAGGCATTGATCGCGGCAATCGCAGCGTCGGTATCGGCCGCACCGGCATAGCCGTCCCGCGTGCCTGCAATGCGCAGGCCGGGGATGTCGAGACACAGCCGATCGGCCGCCTTGTCCGCAACTCCCGGTTCGGCGCCCATCAGGTAGACGGACATCCCGCGCCGGGCCGCTTCGCGCAGGAGGCGAGGGGTGAAATCCGTGCCGTTGAGGTTCGCCGTCAGGCGCCGCCCGGTCATCCGTGCGGCCAGGTCGACGCCGATACCGTCCGGCAGGATCGTGTCCGCCGTTGCCATCGCCTCGGCATAGGCGCTGTCCCGCGATAGGACATTGGCGCAATGGGCATTGAGGAATGCCACCCGGCGCTTGCCGCCATCGAGCAGGCGGCGGACGACGGAGGCCGGATCGGCATCGGCGACGTCCAATCCAAAGAGCTGCACGGTTCCGACACTGGGCGCAGCCGTTGTGGCTGGGCGGGCGATCTGCTGAGGGGCGGGTGAGATATAGCTTTGGGGGGAGATGGCGAGGGTCATCGGACGCTCCGTGAACGGGGTTTCGGTTGCCCAGAAAGGTTGCGTCCGGCGTCCCGTCTGACAACGAAGCGGACGGAGAGGGCGCGGGGAACAACGGCTCTCCGCCTCGCCGCCCGAAGTTCGCCGCCATCCGGAAGGTGAGGTCGTCCTGCCCACGCGTGACGGGGCGCACTCCCTTGGGATAGGTCCTCCCTTTGGATGGGCGCCGTTTCCACCCGTGACAAAACATGGCGTAACGCTATGATTTCCTCGCCAGAACGGCGGGAGGCGCAGATGAAGATACTGATTGCGGACGATCACGACCTGCTCCGCGACACGCTCGTGGCCTTCCTGGAAAACGAGAGCGACATTCAGACCGCGAGCGCCTCCACCCTCGACGAGGCGCTGGAGGCCATAGATCGGGACGATAGCTTCGATCTTGTCCTGCTGGATTACAACATGCCGGGGATGAGCGGCCTGGACGGATTGAAGCGCGCGATGGATGCCGGGCGGGGGCAACGGGTGGCGATCGTATCGGGCATGGCGGCGCGGGATGTGGCGGAAGAGGCTCTGGCTCTCGGCGCGGCCGGCTTTCTGCCAAAGACGCTCTCGGCCAAGTCCCTGGTCAATGCGGTGCGGTTCATGGCGATGGGGGAACAATATGCCCCCCTCGACTTCATGACCGCCGAGGTGGAAGCGCCGAAGAACGCGCTGGCCGACAAGCTGTCTCGGCGCGAGTTGCAGGTGCTGGAGGGGCTGACGCAGGGCAAGTCCAACAAGGAGATCGCCCGCGATCTCGACGTGCAGGAGCCGACGGTCAAGCTCCACGTCAAAACGCTCTACCGCAAGATTGGTGTGGCCAACCGCACCCAGGCTGCGATGGTGGCAAAGGATGCGGGTCTCTTCTGAGCCGCACCCCATCCGAAAGGATAGGTCGGTCTCCCGATGCCCTGACGGCTATCCCTCGGCGGCGCAGCGGTGACGGTCGCATAACGATAGATTTGGCGGCAAAGGAGAGCCGCCATGACCGATTGCACCGCCCTGCCACCCGAGACGGCCACCCCCTCGCGTCGCTTCAGGTTCCTGCGCATGCCACTGCGGGACCTGTCAGTCGCGCGCATCTTTCGCGGTGGGCGGGTCAACGATGCCGGCCGGCTTCCGCGCTACACCTTCCTGTTCCTGCTGGGCGCGTCCCTCGTCTGGGCGCCAATCACAGGGTATCTGAAGACCGCTCCGCTGCGATACACCTCGTCTATGTCGCTGATCCTGCCCGGCTCCGGGGCTTCCGCGTCCGTCAATCTCGATCGTATCGGTCAAGCGTCCTCCTTCGCCAACTCGCCCTTCGCCAGCAGCTCCGTAAGCCCCACGGAGACGTACAAGCGCCTTCTCGCGGCCGACCGGATCCGGGACGCCGCGGCCGCGACGCTGGATATGGTGCGGGCGGATTTCGGCGAACCGCGGGTGACGCTGGTCGACCAGACCGGCCTCATTCATGTGGAAATGACCGGCAATTCGCCCGCGGACGCGCAGGCGCGTGGCGATGCGCTGCTCGTGGCCTTTTATTCGGAGGTCGACGCGCTTCGCAGCGACGAACTGACGGTGCGCGAGGACGGCGGACGTGGGGCGCTGGAGGAATACCGCCGTTCCGTTGCCGCGACCCGCAGCGAAATCAGCCGACTTCAGCGGGAGACGGGGCTTATCAATGCCGGCCAATACGAGGAACTCGTGCGGGAAACCGACGTGTTGCGCGGAACGATCGCCCAGCTTTCCAGCGAGCTGACGGAACGGATCGAGGCAACAGAGGCGTTGAGGGTGACACTCGCCGTCAGCCCCGAGGCCGCCTCCGCGACGCTGAAGCTGCACGCCGACAGCGAATTCAATCAGATCATCGAGGAGATGAGCCGGCATGCCGCGAGCGTGGCCGAGGCGGAGGGACGGTACGGTCCGAACCACCCCTCCCTGAAGGCCGCGCGGGAGAGCCTGGACGCCACCCGTCTGCGGGCGCTCGACACCGCCGTCCGCATTACCGGGATGTCCGCGACCGAGGTGGCGCGGCTCGACCTTTCGCCGGTCGGCGGGCGGGCGGAGTTGCTGGCACGGCTGGTGGAGTACGACAGCGAGCGTGCCGGGCAGGCGGCTGAACTGGCCGCGCTGGAACAGCAGCTTGCCGGATTGGAGGCCCGCGTTCTCGACCTCATCGAACCGGCCGCGCGGCTGGAGGACCTGCAGCGCGACTTCTCCGTCGCCGAGGCGGTCTTCGCCTCCACGACGGCGCGATCCCAAACGTCCAAGGTGGATCTTTTCGCGTCCTACCCGCTGGTGCAGGTTCTGGAAAACCCCTCGTTGCCCGAGGCGCCCTCGTCGCCCAAGCGCAAGCTGGCCATCGCGGCGGGTGTCGCGGCGACGCTCTTTCTGCTGATGGGGCTGACGCTCGGCTGGATCCGCAGGCGCCTCATAGACCGCCTGCTGGCGGCCGGCAAAGGTGACCCCGGGGTGACGGCATGAACCGGCCGGCCCCGCTCCAACCCGCCAATCCGGCTGAGGCCCTGGTGCTCCGCACGCTCGCCTGGACATGGCCGTTCTATTTCCTGGGCGCGCTTTACGTTGTCGGCCCGGTTCTGGCCTGGTCGCTTGGCGGACTTGCAATGCTGTCGCTCTACCTCGGCCCGGCGATCCGGGCCGACTTGCGCGCGACCGGGGCGATCCCGCCGGTCGTCTGGGCGTGGATATTCGGCATGTTGGTGATGCTGGTGGCGCTCTGGGTGGGGCACCTCGACTGGGGGCTGGGTCTCAAGAAGACGATCAAATCGAGTATCGGCTGGGCCAAGGGCTGGGCGCTGATGGCGCTCTTCCCGCTTGTCGGTGCCATTCTGCCGATCCGCCGCGAGATCCTGTCCCGCGGACAATGCATCGTGGGCGTCTGGACGCTGGCGTTGCTGCCGATTCTTGCCGTCGCGCCCTATGCGGGCCTTCCGGAGCGCATCTTCACCTCGCCCCTCAAGGCCGTGGGCGGGCCCGGGCCGGAGTACTTCAGCGTCTACTTTTACACGTTCGATCCCGCCAGCTGGACCCCGCGCTGGCAGTTCTTCGCCCCTTGGTCGCCCTTCGCCGCCCTGCTCGGGGTGGTGATGGTGCTGTTTGCCCTTGAGGAGCGTGACAGCAAATGGCGCGCCGCCGGGATCGCGGCGGGCGTGGCAATGATCCTGATGTCGAAATCGCGGATGGGGCTGGTGGGGCTCGTCGCCTGCACGATCGGCCCGCGGATGTTGCCGCTGATCCTGCGCGGCTGGGCATGGCAGGTGGTGGCGGGGCTTGCCGCGTCTCTGGCCGTGCTCGGCCCCGCGCTCCTGCGCGGCCTTCATGACGGGGTGGCGGCCTTCAAGGGCGCGCGCGCCGACAGCACCCGGGTGCGGGAAACGCTCCAGCGCATTGCCGGCGAACGCTGGGAGAACGAGGCCTTCTGGTTCGGACACGGCACCGTGCAACCGGGGCCGCATTTGGTCGAGTACATGCCCATCGGCAGCCATCACACCTGGTGGGGGCTGCTTTTCGTGAAGGGTCTGGTCGGGTTCCTTGCACTCCTCGTTCCGCTCGTGTGGCAGACCTGCCTGGCACTGCTCGACGCCGCGCGCGGGCCGCGCGGGCGGTTGCCGCTCGGCATCGTGATGACGTTGGTCCTCCTGTCGATGGGCGAGAACGTCGAGATCGAAGCCTACATGATGTGGCCCGGGCTGCTCGTTCTGGGCATACACGCCCGCGAGCTGGCCGACGAACAGCTCGCGCGGCTCGCGACCCGCCTGTCTCAGGCCGCTGCCACCTGATCGTGGCGCCAGTGGGCGAGGTCGCGGTCGAACCGTTGCTCGACCCATGCGATATCCTCTTCCAGCGATCGGGCAAGTTGTCGCGCGACGTACGTGTCCAGAACCGGCCTGCGGCCTGCGTTGATCCGCTCGAGCGTCGCCTTCACTCTCCGTCGGCCGGCTTTCGGCAACAGGCGCGAGACTACGCGGGTCGCCTTTCCGGGGTGTGACAGCATCCGGCGCAAGCCGGGGAACCGGGCGGCGTTGGCCTGAGCTGAGGCGAGGTTGTGCCGCTCGTCGAGGGCGCCTTCCGGCCCGGCATCCAGCCCGAGAAACGCCGCGACACGGGCGAGGGTGGCCGCGGGGTCGTCCTCCATGTCCTCATGAAAAAGAACGCAAAGCCGATCTTCGGGGACCGCCGCTTCGAAGCGGGATATGATCCGCCGATAGCGGCCGCCCGCGGCATAGCCGAAGAAGGGCGACCAGCCATTCGCAAGGCGGTCGCCTTCCCGAGCAAGCGCCTCGCCGAAATCGGCTGTCGTCTCCAATCCGTCACGGACATGGTGGGCGAACTGGGAAAACGCCCGCCGCACCGGGTCACGCAAGATCAGCAGCACCTTCGCATCAGGCACCTCTGCCGCGATGCGAACGGGTGCGGTCGGGTCCAATGCGTAGACGGGAGAGGCGTCCAGGCCAAGGCGCGCGCCGGCCCCGGCGAAGAGGCGGGCGTAGTCGCCAGGATCTGTGACGATCCTGTCGAAATAGTCCGGATCGAACGGACCCGCTTTCGGCCGCGCATCGGTGCCCGCGAAGGCAAAATAGCCAGGCTCCTTGTGTTCGGGAATGAAGACGGACGGGTGACGCGCCATGGCTGCCCAAAGCGCGGTGGTTCCGGCCTTGGGCATCCCGGCGACGATGACATCGGGTCCCATGCGCGGGCTCGTTACAGCGCCGCTCATGCCGCGTCGCGGGACGTCGCCCCGCGGGCTCCGTCGATCAGGGCGTTCCACAGCCGGGGCGTCTCGCGCTGGCGTCGTTGCGCTTCCTCGCGCGCCCGAGCGGTGCCAATGTGCAGCGCCGGGCCGGCCTCCACGGCCCGCGCGATCGCCTCCCGCCAACTCTCGACCGTGTTGGACGAAACGGCCCGGGCCCCGGCTGCCACGTGATCCTCCAGTCCGTCGACCCGCGATACCAGAAGTGGCCGACCGGCAGCGCGCGCCTCGAGGGCCACGAGGCCATAAGCCTCCCACCGCGAGGGCATGGCGATCAGGTCGAGCTTGCTCATCACGCTGGCGGGATCGGGACTGAACGATTGGAAGGAGATCCTGTCGTCCCCTGCAGCCAGAGCTTCCAGGGCCACCCTGTCCGCGCCGTCGCCGATTAGGTGCAGGCGGATGTCGGGGTTTCTTGTCTCGCGAAAGGCCCGGATCAGGATGTCGAAGCCCTTCTGTTCGTCGAACCGCCCGATTGCACCGATGACCCGAGGCGTCCCGTAGCGTGGCGGCATGCGCAGGAAGGGCGCGAGATCCACGCAGGAGGGGATGACCGCCAGCGCCTCGCGCCGGACCAGCCCGCGTTCCGACAGCCAGCGCCCCTGCGCCTCGCTGACCGCAACGAGACGGTCGAAGAGCGAATAAGCCGTTCGAAGCAGGGCGAAGAACCGTGGCCTGTGGCGCACCTTCAGCCCCGTGAACGCGGCGGTATAGCTGTGCTCCACATGGATCAGCGTGCGATCGGCGTAGCGGGCGCGAAGAGCGACCAGTTGCGGCAGGTTCCGCCAGCTTACCGACAAGTGGGAGACGATGATGTCGTCGTCGAGCGCCGGAGCCGAGAAGCGGCCACGCGGCACGACCACCACCCGATGCCGGCCGAGGCCGGCCATCTCCGGGGACGCGAGCATGAAGTCGATCACGCGCGTGACACCGCCGGCGGTGGTGTCGTCGACGAGGTGGACAATGGTTTTGGCAGGCATGTTTCTTCTCCTCACGAAGTTTCGTTGGTCGGCAAGCCGCGCTTTCCGAGCGCGGCCCGCAGGGAATGGAAGCGATCCGACCCGAGACCGCCCAGAACGAGGGCTGCGGCCAGGGTGGTTGCGCTCTTGGCTGGTTCTTCCCAAAGCGGCCGGCGGGAGCTCAGCAGCGAGTGCTTGGCCAACCGCCCCGCCGCTGTGGCATCGCCGTCGCTGATGGCCCGGCGGCAGAGGTATCGCAGTTGATAGGCCCGGGCGGCCGGCGTGTGGCGGGCAAAGAAGCCCGGCGCCAGCGGGGACAGTTTTTCCACCAGCCGTTCCCAGGCCCTGAGCTGCGCCTCCGTGCTGGCCGAAAGGCCGCCGGAGTTGATGCGATAAAGCGTCAGATCGCCGGGAATGCCCTCGAAGGACCAGTCGGTGGTAAGGGCCATGCGCAGCCAGCACTCGATATCCTCCGACTGGCGGAAGGTCTCATCGAACCACCAGTCCCGGGTGTACTCGCCCGCCGGGCGCCACGCGATGGCATCGAGCGCGGCGCGGCGGATCACCGGCGCGGAGCCGTTGCCCACCGGATTGCGGCGAAAGATGTGGGCCGCGTCGATGCCCCGGAGCATTGGCCGCTGGCTGAGTCCCAGCGGCTTGCCGGTCTCGTCGATCATGGCGGAGCCGCTGAAGCTGACGCCGACGTCCGGCCGGGAGTCGAGGTGCCGCACGTGACGCTCCAGCTTGGCCGGGTGCCACAGGTCGTCGCTGTCGCAGAACCCGATGTAGTCGCCGCGCGCCGCAGCGATGCCGCTGTTGCGGGCGCCGGCAAGACCACGGTTGGACTGGGAGACGATCCGGAAGCGCGCGCCCTCGAACGGCGCGGCGATCGCGGCGGTGGCGTCGGTGGAGCCATCATCGACCAGAACGATTTCGTAGTCGTCGAACGTCTGTCGGAGAAGGGCGCGCAAGGTTTCGGCGAGGGTTGCCGCCACATTGTAGGCTGGAACGACGATGGAGGCCTTGGGCATGGGGGTGTCCTTTATGTCAGCGGGCATAGATCCGGCGGGCGAGCGGCTCCGGCACCAGCGGATCGATGACCGATGCCAGCGCCGTAAGCCCGCCGCGGCGGAACTCGGAGAAAAAACCCGACGGACTTTGCCGCAAGCCAGCAAGGGTGAGGCGCAGGGGGAGGAAGCGCCCGGATTGCAGCCGCAAAGCCCGCCGGGCGAGGTAGCGCAGGTGCACCGCCTCGTGACGACGCGACGGCGTGGCGCCCAGGCTCCGAGCGGTGGCCAACGCCGCCGCCCGGCCTGAACGCATTTTCGCCAGATCGGCCGAAAGGCCGCGCGTGTTGGCCCGGTAGTAGGTCAGGACCCGATCGATGCCCCGAAGCCGGTGACCGGCGCCGACGAAACGGATCAGCCATTCAAGGTCCTCGTTATGAACGAGCGCCTCGTTGAACCCGCCGGTGGCCGCGAACAGATCCCGCTGCACGGTGAGGTTCGACATCGTGCAGACGGGATTCTCGCCCAGCAGATCGCTTACTGTCAGCGGTCCGGACGGGACCCGGGAGATCGCACGGGCGTCGGCCTGCTCCCGCTCGAAGAAGGCGACGCGGGAAAAGCTGGCATCCACGGTGGCCGTTCGCAACGCGGCGGCGGTCACGGCGAGCTTTTCGGTCGACCAGATGTCGTCGGCGTCGAGGAAGGCGATATACCGGCCCCGTGCGCGAGTGAGCGCCGCGAAGTTGCGGGCCGCGCTCGGACCCTTGCCGGGATTGGCGACGCAGCGGATGCGCGGATCGGCTCGGGAGATGCGCTCGATCAGGGCGTTGCTCGCGTCGGTCGAGCCGTCATCGACGCAGATCGCCTCCCAATCGGTAAAGCTTTGCGCCGAAAGGCTGGCGAGCGTTGCCGGCAGGGACCATCCGGCGTTGTAGAATGGGATCACGACAGTGAAGACAGGCATGGATCAAACCTCCGCGGCTGCGGGTTTCAGGGCGCCGGCAAGCGGCAGGAGGGCGGCGAGAAGCTGGGTGACGGTCGCCGTGACGAGGTAGCCCCACGCGAGCGCCGTCAGGCCGTAGGGCGCCATGAGTGCCGTGTTGGCGATGAGCGCGGCCGTCATGGCGAGGGTCGCGACGAACTCCAGGTCCGGGCGGTTTTCGGCCCTGAGCCACTGGGCGGCCGCCGACCAGACGACGCCCGGGATGGCCGCGAGGCAGAGGATCGCGACGACACCGCTCAGGTCTTGCCACTCCGGGCCGAAAAGAACCGGCACATAGAAGGGTGCGGCCAGAGACTGGAGGACGACCATGGGGACGATGACCCGGAGCGCCAGAGTGAGGCCACGCTGCAGCGCCGAGGCGCGGTCGTCGCTGGCGCAAAGGTGCGGGAAGAGAACGCGGGCGAAAGCGAGGGCGAAGGAGTTGGCCAACCCGAGGCCGGCATTGAAGGCCATGAAGTAGAGGCCAAGGATCTCCGCGCCCATCAGGAGCCCGACAAGCAGCTTGTCGATCTGCAGGCGCAGCGCCTTGACGACCTCGACCCCCAGAACCGCCCCGCCGTAGGCCACGAACGGGCGCAGCGGTGCAAAGGGCTGTGTCCGGTCGGGCGACCACGGCCGAAGTCGGCGCACCGCGACGAGCCAGATCGGGGCCGACATCAGGCGCGGCAGGACCAGCGCGAGCGGACCTGGCCAGATCAGCGCGAGCGCAACGCAAGCGACGTTCGCCCCCACAACCTGCCCGGCAGAGATGGCGGCGGTCTGGCGCAATTTGCCCTCCCGCATGGCGAGGGCGACCTGGACGAGGCCCGCAGGCATGAAGAGGTACTCGGCGGCGAGGATCACGATCAGCATCGAGATCACGGCGGTCCCCCCGACAGCGAACAGGGCGCCAGCCACGGCAACTTGCAGGGCGAAGAGGCCCAGGCACCAGACCCAGAAGATCCGGCTGGCGGTGCGGCAGGTACTCTCCAGCGCGGCGTCCGGTGCAGCGATAATGCGCTGGACCGCGCCGTTCTCGGTCAGGGCTTTCAGGATATCCGAGGCGGCAAGGGCGGCTGCCGCGATGCCGATGGCCTCGGCCTCCATGGTGCGGGCCACGGCGATCACCACGAACAACCGGGACGCCTTGGCCGCCGCCTCGGAAACGGAGTAGGCCAGCAGGTCGCGGGCGAAGGGGCCGAGCCGGGCAATCTGGGAGGGGAACATCATTCTGTTTGGCCCTGTCGCGGTGAATGTGGCGGTTTGGCGGGTGACTGTGAGGAGATAGTAGCGTGGGGGGGACGGCCGGTGGTGTGCGCCGACGGACACCTTCGCGCCCACGCCGGAGAGGGTCCTATCCCTTCGGATAGACTTGCGACGGCGCACCGACTACTCTGACGCCGAGAGCAGAGCAGAAGAAGAACGGTCGTGAAACGGGCAACTGCTATCTTGATCGCTGTGAGCGGAGCTGTAGCGCTGCACGGCTGCGGCCCGCAGGGCAGGGCGACCAACCTCGAAACGGTGGATCGCACGAGCACGTCCTTTGCCTATCAGGCCCAGTACCGCGACCCCGTTCCGCGAAGCGCGGCGGCCGACTATCTCGTTTCCGAACGCATGAATGCCGAACGCTGCCGCCCCGCGGCGGGGGATGGCGGAGCGAAGGGGGCGCAGGTTCTGCCGCTTGAACTACGGCGGGAATCGCTCTCGCGCGGCGACCTCGTGGAGGTACATGTGGAGGGGGATCAGGCCGTTCTCGGAGAGGAGGCGATCTTTTCCGGCGACTACATCATCTCGCGAGAGGGCACGATAAAGATCCCCTTCATCGGCGCCTTCCGGGCCGAGAGCCGCACGCCCGAGGCCCTTTCCGCCGAGATTTCCCGCGCACTGCAGGCGGGGGGATACTACAACGAAGCGCCCAGGGTCTCCGTCTTGCTGTCCGATCTGGCCTCGGCGCGCGTATCGGTGTCGGGCGCCGTCTTCGAGCCAAGCCCGATCGACCTCGGCACGGGGGACGGCGCGGTCGTCAGCGAACGCCGGGAACAGGCCCGTGGCGCCTCCACGGAGGCGCGCAACCTGACCGTGGCGCTGCGCCGGGCAGGGGGCGTCCGCCCGGATGCGGACCTTTCGGCGGTGGAACTGCGCCGCGGCGGACGCAGCTACCGGTTCGATCTGCGCCCGGTGATCGAAGGGCGCGCGTTCGACGATGTGATGCTCCTGAGCGGCGACGAAATCGTGGTGCCGAGCCGCCTCTGCTTCCAAGACGATCTCATGGTGCCAAGCCCGATCAGCCCACCGGGCATCAGCCTGTTCCTTTCCAACCTCGTCGTGCCCACGCAAAGCAACGCCTCCGCTGCAATTGGACGTGAGGCACGACAGGTTCCCTACGGCACCCGGCTGCTTCAGGGCATCGTCAGCACGAACTGCGTCGGAGGCGCGCGGGCCACGAATGCATCCCGCACGGCGGCGCTGTTTTCCCGCAACCCGATCACGGATGTCTCCATCGTCATCGAGCGCAGCATCGAGGACATGCGCGTGCGCCAGGACCGGGACGACTATGATCCCTTCCTGCTGCCAGGAGACGCGATTGCCTGCTACGACAGCGGCGTGACCAACGTGACCGACGCGGCGCGGGTGCTGGGCATCGTTGGGGGCGCGGCACTGCTGGTATCGGCGCCCTGACCTGCCTGAGGGCCGCGCACGATACTTCATGAGCTAAAGCTCCGCCGCACGATGCCAAGGGTAAGGGGAGGCCGCGATTTCCGTGAGAGGCGTTTTCGGGTACGCTGCGGGTAACACCGCGGAGGTCCCGATGTCTTTCCTGTCTCAACGCTCCCGCTCGGCGTCCGATGAAATCCGGCCTGTCTTCGAGTTCTTCGCCGGGTACCGCGCCGACGTGCCAGACGAGAACGTCCGCGCGGACCTCACATTCGGCAACCCGCACGAAATGCCACTGCCGGGGCTGGTGGCGTGCTTGAAGGACCGGGCCGAACCGCACTCCGTGGACTGGTTCGCCTACAAGACGAGCGAGGAGGAGCCGCGCACCGCCGTTGCGGACACATTGCGCGCGGAACTCGGGCTCCCCTTCACGCCCGAGGACATCGCGATGACTGCCGGGGCATTCGGCGCCATTGCCGCCGCCTTTTCCATGCTGCTCGATCCGGGCGACGAGTGTATTACGCCCCTGCCTGGGTGGTTCTGCTACAGCACGATGCTTGCTGCGCGTGGTGCCCGCACCGTGCCCGTTCCTTTATCCGAAGGCACGTTCGAACTGGACGTCGCGGCCATCGAGGCGGCGATCACGGCACGCACACGTATCGTCGTCGTCAACACGCCGCACAATCCGACGGGCGTCATCTACAGCCGCGAGCGCTTGTCGGAACTCGCGGATATGCTGACGGCAAAATCGGAGGAGATTGGCCATCCGATCTTCGTGCTGTCGGACGAACCCTACCGCCGCATCAGGTTCGACGGGCATTCGTTCACCAGCCCGGCCGCTATCTATGCCCGGACACTGATCGACTACAGCTACGGCAAGATCCTGTTGGCGCCGGGGCTGCGGATCGGATACCTGGCGATTTCGCCGCTGATGCCGGAAGACGAGCGGACGGCGCTTCAATCCATCATGACCACGACGCAAGTGTCGGAGGGCTGGGCCTTTCCCGACGCGCCGCTGCAATACGCCATCGGCGATCTTGAGAAGCTGTCCATCGACATCGGCGCGTTGGAGGCGCGGCGGGACCGGATGCATGGTGCGTTGACCCAATGGGGGTATGACCTCACGAAACCGGCCGGGACGTTCTACCTGTGGGGGCGGGCGCCGGGCGGGGATTCCGCGGCCTTTGCCGAGGCGCTGGCCCGGGACGGCGTCTTCATCATGCCCGGCACGCTGTTCGACAGGCCGTCGGACTTCCGGATCTGCCTGACCGCCACCTCGGAGATGATCGAGGCCAGCTTGCCCGCGTTCAAGGCGGCCGCCGGGATTTAGCCGGTGCCTCCGGCGGTGACGAGGTGTGGCGGTTAGTCGATGCGGACGCCCTGACGCCGGATTTCCCCCTGCAGCGTCGCCATGTTCACGGCGTCCAGCGCGCATCCGTGCCGGACGGACAGCGCCGCGGCGACCCCGGCGCCCTGTCCGGTCACGGCGCAGCACGCCATGTTGCGCGTCGCGGCATGGGCCACCCGGTCGCCGCCGGTGGCGCGGCCCGCCACGATCAGGTTTTCGACCGACTTCGGCAGCAGGGACCGGTAGGGAATGTGCATGTACCGGCCCGTCGTCGGCAAGATGAGGATTCCATAGCCGTCGATGAACTCCGGATAGATGCCGATGCTGTCCTCGAAGCGCGCCTGACCGCGAACGTCCTGCTCGGTCATGTTGTAGACGGCGTCGAGCTTGCGGGTGTCGCGAATGCCGATGGACATCCCGAAATTGCGGAGCCGCGCTGCCGCGCACCCGGGCGTGTAGCGCCGCAACGCGTCGATTGCGTGCATGGCCTGCCGGCGGCCCTCCATCTCGAAGTGGGTCAGGCTGTCGGGATCGGTGCCGTCGCATCCAGCGAGATGGACGAGGTTCATATAGGTCATCTCGCCGGTGTCGTGCACTGCGCCCCACGTCCCGCCGATGGTGTTGAGGTGAGGGGGAATGACGCCGTCCGCGATTGCCTTCCTGAAGGGTTTGCCGAGAAACGGGGAGAACATTGCGTCCTCCTTCCCCTCGGTCTCGACCTGCCACTCACCCGAGGACCAGTCGGCGTATGTCTGCGGATCGGCGCGGACGCCTTCCAAAAAGGCCGCCTTGTCGACACCCGCCAGGTGGAACATGACGCTCGCCGCCTGCATGTCCTCGACCGGGGTCTTGCGAGTGGGGGCCCCGGCGCGGTGAGCCACATCGGCATCCCCGGTGGCATCGATCACGCGCGCCGCGAGGATTGCCTCGCGCCCGGCCTTGGACTCGACGATCACACCCCGGATTGCGTTGCCCTCCATGATCGGGGCGACGAACTGGCGATGCAACATGGGGTGGATACCGGCTTCTTCCACCAGCCGGTCCGCGACCAGCTTGAACCCTTCGCTGTCCAGTTCGTAGCTCAACGACTGGCTTTCCGGGGTGGCCAGTCCCATGGCTTTCGCGCGGTCCTCGAATTCCCGTCCGATCCCGCCGGCTTCGAGGGTTGCTTCATGGCGATACCAGGCGAAGCCCTCCACGCCGACGACCGTAATGTTGCCGCCGAAGCAGCCGAAGCGTTCCAGCAACGTGACCGCCACGCCGCAGCGGGCGGCGGCCAGTGCGGCCGCGAGCCCACCGGGGCCGGAGCCGACGACGAGCACATCCGTCGTGTGGATGACGGGCGTTTGGCGCGGCGGCTCAGAAATCGTCATGGTGTTCATTGCAGACTGTCCTCACGCGCCAAATGCCACCGTGGGTGGCGTATGTCCGGATTAACGATGATCGACGGTCTGAACGCAAACAACGGCCATCCCTTCGGACGGCCGTTGTCATCTTGCAGTGACCACGGTGTCAGTCTCGGACCACCAGCACCGAGCACGGGGCGTAGCGGACGATCTGCGCAAGGTGCGGGCCGATTTCGTAGTACGGGGCGGAGCCCTTGGCCGATGCGAGCACGATCATGTCGAACTTGCCGTCCTTGGCCCGTTTCAGCACCTCGCGGTAGACACTGCCTTGTTCCACCGTCACCGGAACGTCGGCCGCGCCGTTCTCATCGAGTACCTTGCGCAGCACGCTGGCGACGTGATCCTTCGCTCCGGCTCCGTAGTTTGCCGGAAGGTTTGGCAGGCGGATGATCTCGGGAATGACCGAGATCACGTGTATTTCCCCGCCGAACGATCGCGCCTGCTCCAGCGCGACAGGCAGTCCCTTTTCCCAGGACCGGGGATCGGTGTGATCGAGTGGCAGGAGGATCTTGCGGACCATTGTTCAACTCCCGAGGGCGAGATCATGTGACTTGAAGCGATGCTGCCCGGGGCGCGGAAGCCCCGGGTGCTCTTTCAGAGGGAATTGCGTCACTCGGCAGGCGTCCTGCCCGGTTCCTCCGACATTCCGCCGCTGGCGAAATACGCCTTCGTCAGCCGGAAGACGATCGGGCTGAGAAGCGCCAGGGCGATGAGGTTCGGGATGGCCATCAGGGCGTTCAGTGTGTCCGCCAGCAGCCAGATGAACCCGAGATCCGCCGTCGCCCCGAGCGGAACGGCCACGCACCACAGGAGCCGGAACGGCACGAGGGACTTCACACCGAGGAAGAACTCCACGCATTTTTCGCCGTAGAACGACCAGCCGAGGATCGTCGTGAAGGCGAAGATCGAGAGCGCCAGGGCGATAATGTAATTTCCCAGCCCGGGCATCGAGGTCTCGAAGGCCAGAGATGTGAGCGCGGCGCCGGATTCGCCCGACGTCCAGGCGCCAGAGGCGATGATCGCCAGTCCGGTGATGGTGCAGACGATGATGGTGTCGATGAACGTTCCCAGCATGGCGACGAGGCCCTGTGTCACCGGCCCCTTGGTTTCCGCTGCGGCGTGCGCGATGGGCGCCGAGCCGAGGCCTGCTTCGTTCGAGAAGACGCCGCGCGCAACGCCGAACCGGATCGCAAGCCAGACTGCTGCGCCGGCAAAGCCCCCTTCGGCTGCCGATGGCGTGAAGGCGTGGGCGAAGACGAGCCCGAAGGCCGTGCCCAGGTTGTCGATGTTGATGATGAGTACGATCAGGCCGGCGAGGATGTAGAGGCCCGCCATGGCCGGGACCAGTTTACCCGCAACGGCGGCGATACGGGTGATGCCGCCCAGGATCACGGCCGCCGTCAGGACCATCAGGATGATGCCGGTTACCAGAGGCGGCAGGCCGAAGGCACCTTCCATCGCCTGCGCCACGGAATTCGACTGCACGGTATTGCCGATCCCGAATCCGGCGATTGCACCGAAACCCGCAAAGAGCGGCGCGAGGAAATACCAGCCTTTTCCGAGGCCATTCTTGATGTAGTACATCGGCCCGCCGACGTAGTTCCCCAATTCGTCCCGTTCGCGGAAATTCACGGAGCAAACCGCTTCGCTGTACTTGGTCGCCATGCCGACCAGCGCCGTCATCCACATCCAGAAAAGCGCGCCCGGTCCGCCGAGGAAGACGGCCGTCGCCACGCCCGCGATGTTCCCCGTTCCGATTGTGGCCGAAAGTGAGGTCATCAGCGCGTTGAAGGGGCTGATCTGGCCCTCGCCGGTACCCTGCCGCCCTTTCCAAAGCAGGCCGAAGCCGGTGCCCAGGCGCAAGATCGGCATGAACTTCAATCCGATCTGGAGAAAGAGGCCGATTCCGAGAATGAGAACCAGCATGAGCGGCCCCCAAACGATCGAATTTATCTGTCCCACGACATTGGATAACGCTTCCATGTCAATCCCTCGTTTTTTTCATATTATGGACCCGCCGTGCCCACACGGCGTGGATCCAGCTTAGCAAAACCGGACGTTCGGAAATACGGCCTCGCCGCACATGGTTCTTTGATATTCCCCACGCCCTGAGATTACGCGCGTGCTGAGCCTATGAAAGTATGCGACCCGCTGTCGCGCCGCCGGGCTTTCACGCTTTCAAGAACCCCAGAACGTCGTCTTTGCTCACCACGTGGCAGTAGATCATGTTGATCACCTCCAGTTCGTGCCGGTGCAGGTCGTCCGTCGCAGCCGCGCAGCAATCCTCCACCACGATGACGTTGAAGCTTTCGTCGGCCAGGCTGCGGACGCTGGAGGAAATGCACTGATCGGTGAAGATGCCGGCGACGATGACGTTCTTCACGCCCATGTTGTGCAGTGTCATCCGCAAATTGGTTCCGGTCAGCGCGCTGTCGGTCGTTTTGGTGACAACGATCTCGTCCTTTTGCGGGGCCACCGCCGAGACGATCTGGCTGTCCTCGCGGTCTTTCGGTAGCAGAAGGTAGTTGAAGCCGGGCTTTTTCTGGCTCAGCGAACGATCCCGCCCGTCCTCCTTCAGGCAGGCGATGCGGGCGTGGATGACCTCGATGCCGGTCCCACGCGCCCAGTCCTGCAAGGCCCGCGTGTTGGGGATCACGATCTCGTTCATCCGCTCATGGAACGGCGCCCAGCGGTTTGCCTCCGCCTGATCCTCCGGGACCTCCATGTACGTGTTCTGGATGTCGATCACGAGCAGTGCCGTTTCCTCGGGCGGCAACACGATGTCCTCCGGCTCATCGGCGGTCTCGTAATAGAAGGAGCGAAAGGCGGTCTTCCAGCTCATCGGGGGCATCCTTTTCTGGCGGAACGGATCATGCGGCGCGGTCGGCGACCCAGTGGCCGGGGGCGATTTCCTGCATCGCAAAACGTGTGACGTCTTCGCCCAGCGGCCGGACCGGGGACCCGACCGGGCCCTCCCGTGGCAGCACCGGCGGGCGGAGGTGCGTCGGGTCGGGGATCGGCACGGCCGAGAGCAACCGCCGCGTGTAACTGTGCTGCGGGTCTCGCAGGACCTGGTCCCGGCTACCGGTTTCGACGATCTGGCCAAGGTTCATGACCGCCACCCGGTCGGCGACCTGGTCGATCACCGCCATGTCGTGCGAGATAAACAGATAGGCCAGTCCTTCCTCCTCCTGCAGTTCGCGAAGCAGGTCGAGCACCCGAGCCTGCACCGAGACATCGAGCGCCGAGACGCTTTCGTCAGCGACAATGGCCTTGGGCCGCAGCGCCAGAGCGCGGGCGATGCAGATGCGCTGGCGCTGGCCGCCGGAAAACTCGTGCGGGAAGCGGTCCATATGATCCGGCGGGAGGCCCACGCGGCGGAACAGCCACTCCACCCGGTCCTGAAGTTCCGACCCAGAGGCGAGACCATGCACAACCAGCGGCTCTGCCACCTGCTTGCCGACGGTCATCCGGGCGTCGAGCGAGGCGCCAGGGTCCTGGAACACCATCTGCACATTGCGGCGGATCGGCTTGAGAGCGCGGGGGCTGAGGCCGGCCATTTGCTGCCCGTCGATGCGGATGCTGCCCTGCCACGGCACGAGGCTCAGGAGCGCCTTGCCGATGGTGGACTTGCCGCAGCCGGATTCCCCGACCAGCGCCAGCGTCTCTCCCGGCGCGATGCGGAAGTCGACCCCCTCCACCGCGTGGAGCTGCGCTGTCACCCGGTTCAGGATGCCGCCGCGCATCGGAAAGCGAACGCTGAGATCCTCCACGTCCACCGTGTGGCGCACGCGGTCGGGCGCGGGGCGGGCCGGGGCCTCGCCGATACGGGGGACGGCGTCGAGCAGTTCGCGGGCATAGGGCGTCTCCGGCGCGGCGAAGAGGGTGCGAACAGGGGCGGCCTCTTCCTGCCGGCCGTTGCGCAGCACGATCACCCGGTCTGCCATCTCGGCGACGACGCCCATGTCGTGCGTGATCATCAGAACAGTGGTCCCGTGCTCTCGTTGCAGCGCGCGGATCAGTTCCAGCACCTCTGCCTGCACGGTCACGTCAAGCGCCGTCGTGGGTTCGTCCGCAATGAGGATTTCCGGGCTGCACGCCAGCGCGATGGCGATCATCACCCGCTGGCGCATGCCGCCGGAGAGTTCATGCGGATACTGCCCAAGCCGCTTTTCCGCCTCGGTGATCTGCACGTCGCGCAGCAATTCGAGCGCGCGTCCGGGGGCCTCGGCACGGGTGCAGACCTTGTGCTCCAGCAAAACCTCGGAAAGCTGCCGGCCAATGGTCATCACCGGGTTCAGCGAGGTCATCGGCTCCTGAAAGATCATCGAGATCCGCATGGCGCGGACCTTCCGGAGCGCGCGTTCGCTCGCGCCGGCCAGTTCGGTGCCATCGGCGAGACGGATCGAGCCGGCGGAGATGCGCGCCATGGGGTACGGCAGCAGGCCCATGATCGCGAGCGCGGTCATGGACTTTCCCGACCCGCTCTCACCCGCCAGGCACAGCGTCTCGCCGTGGTTCAGGGTGAAACTCAGATCCTCAACCACGGTCTTGGCACCCTCCGGGGTGGCGACCTGAACGCTCAGCCCCGAGACAGTGAGGACCGGGCGCGGCGCAGCGCGCCCGGAGTTTTCTTCGGCCGTCATTCGAACACGGCCCGCGGCAGGTAGAACGAGACGACCCAGTTCGGCATGTCGACGATCTCCGAGATCCGCAGGTCGCCGCAGACTGAGCAGAGCATGTAAGCCTCCACCGGGCTGAGCTTCCAGGTCGCGCAGATCAGGTCGATCATGGCCGAGAGCGCGTCCCGCGCCCCGGTCATCAAGTCCGGCCCGACTCCGGTCGTCACCTCGTACCCCTTGGCATCCAGATGCCGCGTCACCGGCCCGGGCGTGGTAAACCGCGGGAACTTCAGCGGCTGGTCCTTGATGAGGTCGAAGCTGAGCGCGACGTTCATCGGGCTCTCGATGGCCGTACCGCAGACCTCGCCATCGCCCTGGGCGGCATGGGTGTCGCCCACCGAGAACAGCGCGCCCGCGACCTCCACCGGAAGGTAGAGCGTGGTGCCCGCGGCGAGATCCCGGATGTCCAGGTTCCCGCCCATCCGCCGCGGCGGGACGACAGAGTGCAGGCCCGGCTCCGCCGGCGCGAGGCCGATGGTGCCGGCGAAGGGTTTCAGCGGCACCTGCGCGATGCCGCAGTAGAGCGACGGCGCCGTGCTCTCGGGGTCATAGGACCAGACGTTCAGCGCGGGGTCTTCGAACTGATCGGCGAGAAGGCCGAAGCCCGGGATGTTTGCCGTCCACCCCCAGCCGGAGGGGGTGAAGGCCTCGATCTGGATCTTCAGCACATCGCCCGGCTCCGCCCCATCGATGTAGATCGGGCCGGTGACCGGGTTGACCTTGTCGAAGGAGAGGGCCGGCAGGTCCTCCACGGTGCTCTCCGCCGAAAGTTGCCCGCCCGAGCTGTCGAGGCATTCGAAGAACACGCTCTCGCCCGGGGCCACGGTGGCGATGGGCGGGATCGAATGATCCCACCCGTAGTGATGGTGCCGGCCGTGGATGGTGTGGTCGCAGTTATTGCACATCGTTGGAGAACACGTAGTCGTAGTTGACGGGAACGTGGACCGGATCGACGAAGATCGCGTCCGGCCCGCCGAGTTTGGCCGAGCGCATGGTGTAGCGCTGCTCGTTGAACACCGGCACCCAGGGGGCGTCTTCCATGATGGCGAGGTAGATCTCGCGCCACTTGGCTTCGCGCTCTTCCGCCATGGCGGGGTCGGTCATCGCGTCGGCTTCCACCGCCTTGGCGTCAAGCTCCTCGTTGCAGTACCAGGACCAGTTCCAGCCGCCCTGCACCGCGCCGTCACACCCCAGGATCGGCCCGTAGAAGTTCGACGGATCGGGGAAGTCCGCGATCCAGGCCATGCCGCCCGACCAGATCATCGGCGCCTGGTCCGGCTCGCCGCCGGCCGCGATGACGTTCGCCTGAGCAAGGTTGCGGATCTCGGCGTCGATGCCGATGGCGGCGAGGTCCTGCTGGAAGGACTGTGCGATGCGCGGGTTGGGGTCTGTGTTGTAGACGAACAGCTCCGTCTCGAAGCCGTCGGGGAAGCCCGCCTCCGCCAGCAGAGCCTTGGCGGCCTCGGGGTCGTAGGCATACCCCTCGTAGTCAGGCGCGTAGCCCGGCATGGTCGGCGGCAGCGGCTGGTTGGCGGGCACGGCGCGGCCGTTGATGATGCGCACTGCACGATCCTTGTTGATCGCCATGTTCACCGCCTGACGCACCTTCACGTCGTCGAAGGGCGGCATCTTCACGTTCATTGTGATGTAGCCTGTGTGGAGCTGGCCACCCTCGATCACGAAGTCCGCAAACGCCGGATCCTCGGTCACTTCGAGGAACTTGGCCGGCGGGATGCCGTCGCCGGGGATGTCGGCCTGCCCCTGTTGCAAGCGCAGCAGCGCGACGATGGGCTCGAGGCCGATCTCGAAAGTGATCTGGTCCAGCTTCGGCACGCCCTCGTGCCAGTAGTCCTCGTTGCGCTCGAAGGTCAGCGACTGACCGAGCGTCCAGTCGGCGAGCTTGAAGGCGCCGGAGCCGACGGGATGCTTGCCGAAGTCCTGCCCCCATTCCTCCACGGCTTCCTTCGGCACGACGGAGGAGAAGTTGATCGCCATCACGTGCAGGAAGGTCGCGTCCGGGCGGGAGAGCTTGATCTCGATGGTGTAGGGGTCGATGACCGTTACGCCTGAAAGGCTATCCGCCTCGCCAGCGGCCATGGCGTCGTAGCCCTCGATCGAGCCGAAGAAGCCGGCGCCGGGGCTCTGGGTTTCGGGGTTCGTCACGCGGTCCAGCGAATACTTGACGTCCTCGGCCGTCAGCTCGCGGCCATTGTGGAACTTTACCCCCTCGCGCAGCTTGAAAGTGAAGGTCTTGCCGTCCTCGGAGATCGTGTAGTCCTCGGCGAGGTCCTTCTTGAGCTCGGTGGTGCCCGGCTCATAGTCCATCAGCCCGTCGAACAGCGATTTGATCATCGACCAGTTCTGCCAGTCGTAGCCGATGGCCGGATCCAGCGTGGAGACGTCGTCCTTGTAGGTGACGATCATCGAGCCGCCCTGCTTGGCCTCGGTGAAATCCTGCGCCTGCGCGGCGCCGAGCGCGGCCGCCAGGGCGAGGGCGCTGGTCATCAATGTCTTTGTCATTGTGAGCTTTCTCCTGTTGGGTGTCGCAGTTTCTCAGTTGGTTGTTGGTAACTTTCGGTCCGCATCACACTGCCGGCGCCTTCGGCGAGCCACCCTGCGCGTCGGAAGGGCGGTATGGGCGCGCCGGTTCTCATTTCAGCTTGATCCTCGGGTCCACCAGCGGCGCGACCAGGTCCGCGATCAGGTTGCCCAGAACGATGAAGCAAGCGGAGACGAGCGTGACGCCCATAATGATGGGGATGTCGATGCGCTGGATCGCCTGCCAGGCGAGCTGACCGATGCCGGGCCAGCCAAAGACGCTCTCCACCACGACGATGCCGGACATGAAGAGCCCGATGTCGATACCGATCATGGCAATGATCGGCAGGATCGCGTTGGGCGCAACGTGCCGCAGGATGATCCGCAACCGTCCGAGTCCCTTGGCGCGCGCGGTGCGCACGTAGTCCTGCGCCAGCACGTCGATCATGGAGGAGCGCATCATGCGGCTGTACCAGCCGGTCCCGAGCAGCCCGATGGTCACGGCGGGCAGGACGAGATGGGCAAAGGTGCCATAGCCCCCGATGGGGAACCACTGGAGCTGTACCGCGAAGACATAGAGCAGCAGTATCCCCACCACGAACTGCGGCGCCGAGATGGTGACGAAGGAAAACACCATCAGCGTCTGGTCCAGCGCCGAATTCCGCTTCAACGCCGCGACCGCGCCGATGGTGAGGCCCAGGATCAGCTCGACGACAATGGCGGCGAGCATCAGCAGCAGCGTGGCCGGCATCCGCGCCTCGATCAGTTCCGCCACCTCCGTGCGTTGCAGGTAGGAGCGGCCGAGATCGCCGTGCAGCAGGTTGCCGAGGTAGCGGATGTATTGAATGTGAAACGGCTGGTCGAGGCCGAGCTGGGCGCGGATGTTGGCCACTGTCTCCGCGGTGGCGGAGCGGCCCGCGATCTGACGGGCGGGGTCGGCGGGTACGAGGTAGAGCAGCACAAAGGTCACGAGGCTGATGCCGAGCAGGATCAGCAGCGACTCCCCTATCCGGCGGATCAGATAGGCCCACATCAGTGCCGCCCCTTCAGTTTCGGATCGAGCGTGTCCCGCAGCACGTCGCCCAGCAGGTTGAAGGACAGCGCCAGCAGCACGATGGCGAGACCGGGGAAGAACACCAGCCACGGCGCGTTGGCGAAGTAGGTCTGGTTCTCGAAGATGATGTTGCCCCAGGAGGGCGTCGGCGGCTGTACGCCCACGCCGAGATAGCTCAGCGTGGCTTCCAGCAGCACCGTCGTCGATATGCCAAGCGTCCCGAAGACGATGATGGAATAGACGAGGTGCGGAAAGATGTGCCGGCCGAGGATGCGCCAGGTAGAAGAGCCGATGGCCCGCTGCACGTCGATGAACTCGCGCTGCGCGAGGCTGCGGGTTTCGGTGTAGAGCACCCGTGCCATCTGCACCCAGTTCACCATGGCGATCACAAGCGCCACGATCAGCAGGGACGGCTTGAAGATCGCCGCCAGCACGATGGCGAGAAGCAGCGCCGGGAAAGCCATCATCAGGTCCGTGAAGCGCATCAGGACGCCCCCGATCCAGCCGCCGAAGTAGCCCGCGGTGATCCCCACGGTCGCGCCCAGCACGACGGCGATGCCGTTGGCCAGCACCCCGATTATGAGCGAAGTCTGGGTGCCCAGGATGAGACGGGAGAACAGGTCGCGCCCGAGCAGGTCCGTCCCCAGCCAGAACTTCGCCGATGGCGGTAGCGGGGCGCCTTCGAGGCTCAGCCCGTCGAACATCTGATCGTTCGGGTCATACGGCATGATCCACGGCGCCAGGACCGCGGCGCCCACCATGAGGACGATCACCGTCAGCCCGAAGGCCGAGCGCGGCCGGCGCAACAGCTCCCGGAGGACCCACGCGGCGTTGCGCTTACGCGCCACCGGCGGCGGAGCGATGGTCGCGTCACTCATGACCATTTGCCCGCCCGCTTGCCGTCGGTGGTGTCGAGCAACTTCGCCGCCGCATCCTCCAGCGGAAGGCGCTCAACCATGGCGAGGGCCCGAAGACGTTTCAGGGCGGCCATCTCGTCGATAGCTTCCTCCTGCATCAGCAGCAGCACGGCACGGATCAGCACGTGGCGTTGCCCGGCGCGGCGGGCGGCCTCGGCCGCGCGTTCCGCATTGCCCCGGCGCTCAGCACATTTTGCCGAGGCGACGACCAGAGTGGAATAGACCAGCCCGGGCGCGGCCTGCGACAGGAACGCGTCGAAGTTCTGCCTCAGCGCCCACGAGAGACGCCCGGGGCTTTCGGATCGGATCAGGCCGATCATCGGAATCGGCGAGCAGCCCGCTTCCCACGGGATCTGCTCGTCGTGGCCGGTGTCGACGTCCACGAACAGGAAGTCGGCCTTGAGGATTGCCTCCGCCGCATCCGGCCAGTGCCCGGCGCCCGTAAGGCCGAGCGCTGCGAGGCGGTCGGACAGCTGGGCGCGCACGCTCTCCGCCGGGTGCAGGATCACGGCCGTACGGCCCGAGAAGTTCAGCTCCAACGCAGGACTCATGATACGATCCTCAGGTTGGGCGCGCGGCGCGCGGGAGCCGGGGCCACGTTCGTCAGATATGGATCCGGCGCGATCGCATGGTCTTGATCCACGATAATCCGGAACCGCCCCCCTTCGGCAACAGCAAGTCGTGGAACGAGGCTCGTATGCCGGCTGACGGAGTTGATCTCGATCTCGCCCAGCACCGTCTCGTGCGACCGTCCGGCCACGGCGGAAAAGACAGCCTGCGGATCGTCGCAGCCAGCGTTGGCAAACCCTTCGGCCAGGAGTTGGATCGCTGCATAGGCGGTGGCGAAGTTGCAGGAGGCGCGATAGTCCGGTCCATACCGCTCGGCGATGCGGGCGCGGAACCCTTCGCCCGACACGGCCTCGAACCAGGCCCCGATGGACATCATCCCTTCTGCCGCCGGGCCGAGGGCGGCCAGATCGGCCTCCGTCTGGTTGGCGCTGACGATAAGCGGGCGCCCGCCCGTGGGGCGTTCGGCGGCCAGGGCTTGCATGAAGGCGTGGTTCGACGGGCCGATCAGGCTGTCGACGATGAGATCCGGCCCGGAAGCCGCGATGTCTGCCAGCAGCCGATCGCACTCGGTGTCGCCCAACGGCAGGTGACGTTCGCCCACAACGTCCACGCCCCGTTTTACGAGCTGCTCTCGCGCCACGCGCAGTGTCTCCCAGCCCCAGACGTAGTTCGACCCGACGAGGAATGCCTTCCGGATTCCACGCGTCACGACGTGGTCGATCAGCGGTAGCAGGTGCTGGTTCGGACACGCGCCGAGGTAGACGACGTGATCGTTGCACTCGAACCCCTCGTAGGGGCAGGGGTACCAGAGCAGGGCACCCTTACGTTCGAGGGCCGGGATCATGTCCTTGCGCGACCAAGAGGTGATGCCGCCCACGATGTGGCGTAGCGGGCCGTTCCGCACCATCTCCTCAACGAGGTCTTCGTACCGGGACGGCACCCCCTTCGGGTCCCCATGAACCGCGTTCAATCTCAGCTTGCCGGCGGCGTTCACGTCGTCAATCGCCATCAACGCGCCGTCCAGCGAGGCTTGTCCGAGGGCCGTGTAGGGGCCGCTCAGGGAAAAGATAAGCCCGATCTGGAAAACTCCAGTCAACAGTTCACACCCCTGCATCTGCTCACGCAAAAAGCCCCATTCCCTCACATCATGAGGGTTTGGGGCCCGATTGCCGTCAGCATGTTTGTCCTGATGAGGAAAGTTGAGCACGGGGCTCGTGCGCTGGCAAGAACGCCCTGTCCCTACGCCGTGTGTCTCGGCCCAAGTTGGCTAAAAAATATGCGCCTCGCCCAGGAAGCGTGCACCTTCATCAGGCGGCGACGGCGACGCCGCGAAGAAGGGGAACCCGTGGCCCCATTCGCTGGAAACATTTGAAACGCAATTGGTCGGAGCCCGAAATACTCTCGAAACGACGCTCTGGCACAGTGACCCTACGCCAAATGGAAACCCAGCTCACCAAACCCAGATCGAGGATGACATGACCGCCTTTGCCCGCACCGCCAAGCACCCCAACCCCGCGGACGTGATTGGCCCATATTCGCTCTGGCCCCGGACCCGTGCCGCCCGCGACTGGAAGAAACCTGCCACTATCGCCGCCAGTGTCTCTGCCGCCGGCGTGTTCGTCCACTGCGTGGCTCCGATCCTCGCCTGAACCTCCCTCCCGTTCCTCCCGAAAAGGCAGGCGGTCCGCTCCCAAGGCCGTCTGCCTTTTCGAGTCGCCCACCGCGCCGCTCAGTCCGGATCGAAGACGTAGCCGATGCCCCGAACCGTCCGTATCAGGCCCGGCTTGTTCGGGTTCGCTTCGATCTTTCGCCGCAGGCGCGAGATCCGGATGTCGATGCTGCGGTCGAACGGGTCCCAGGACCTGTCGTGGGCCTGCTCGAGGATCTGGTCGCGATTGAGCACGCGGGAGCGGTTTTCCGCGAATAGCTTGAGCAGCCGGAACTCCATCGCGGTCAGCGGCACTTCTTCTCCGCCATCGCGAGAGAGCTTCGCCGCGTCGATATCGAGCGTATAGGGTCCGAAGGGCACGACACGGCGCTGCCCGTTCACGATTGTTGGCGCATCTGCCTGCGATGGCGCGCGGCGCAGCACCGCCTTTATTCGCGCCTCCAGTTCCCGCAGGTCGACTGGTTTGCCGAGGTAGTCGTCCGCGCCCATTTCCAGCCCGACGATCCGGTCGATGGTCTCGCCAGCAGCGGTGAGCATGACGACGGGAGTCCTGTCGTCGGCCCTGAGCGCCCGCAGCGCCGTCAGGCCGTCCTCGCCAGGCATGTTCACGTCGAGCAGGATCAGGTCCACATCTCCCTCGGTGAGGCGTTGGCGCATCTGGGCGGCATCATGCGCGACGGTGACGGTAAACCCCCGTTTGCCGAGGTATTCCGACAGCATCTCGCACAGGTCGACCTCGTCGTCGCAAATCAGAACGGTGGGATTAAGCGCGTCTGTCATCCCTTGCCTCCACGCTCCAAGATTTCGGCCACGAATGCCCGCAATTCCTTCGGTGCGACCGGCTTTTCGAGGTAGGGCCTGCCGGACTCCAGCAGGAAGGTCTGCGATGCCCGACCCATCGTGTCGCCGGTCACGAAGCCCGTCTTGTCTAGCAGATTTGCCTTGTTACGGCGAATGTGTTCGAACAGCCGCCGCCCGTCGATGTCGGGCATGCTCAGATCGCTGAGGATGCAGTCGAAGTCCTGCGTGGCGATCGCGTCGATCGCATCTGCGCCGGAATAGGCCACGGTCACATTGTATCCGATTCTTTCCAGGATCTCGCCGTTCAGGTCAGCGACATCGCGCTCGTCGTCGATCACCAGTATTCGGGCGGCGCGGTCTTGCTCGATCGGCGGTCCGCCGCTGTCGCCGGACGCCTCCAGGGCGGGGATCTCGATCACGAAGCGGGCGCCGTTCCGATGGGCGGGATCGAGCGAGATACGCCCGTTGTGGGTCTGCACCACACGATGGCACCATGTCAGCCCGATGCCCTTGCCGTTGCCCACGCCGCGCGTGGTGAAGAAGGGATCGAAGATCTTCCCGGCGATGTCTTGCGAGATTCCGGGCCCTTGATCCTCCACGGCGATGCGGACGGACCCGGCGCGCGCGTCGTGACTGGTCTCTATCGTGATCGCGCCGCCGCCGCCCGCCTCGGCGATGGCCGCACGGGCGTTCTGCAATAGGTTGATCACGACCTGCGCCATCTGGTCGGAGTCGACCAGCACGCGGGGCAGGTCGGGCGCGAAGCGGCATGTGACCGCCTGACCGTCTTCGGCAAACCCGTGATGGACGACATCCAGCGCCGTCGTCACGACGTCATTGAGATCGGACGGCTGCAGGTCTACCGGCTCCTGCCGCGTCATGGTCAGATAGGTGCGGACGATGTCGGAGCACCGTTCCGCCGCTTCGCCGATCCTTGTGGCCTGCCGCACCACCTCCGGATCGTCGCTGTCCTCACGCAGCATGAGGGCATGGCCGACCACGACGGACAGCGGGTTGTTCAGCGCGTGCGAAATGTTGGCGAGCAGCCCACCAAGCGCGGAAATCTTTTCGTTCTGGAACATACGCTCGCGGCGGCGCGAGAGGTCCACCTCCAGATCGAGTTGCTCGGTGATGTCGCGGGAGTAGGACACGATGACGTCCCGCCCCTCGTAGGAGATCAGCCGGGCCGAGATGGCCGCCCAGAATGGCTGGCCGTCGGCGCGGTGGAAGCGGGCCTTGTAGTCGGTGACTTGTCCGTGGGTGTGCAACGCCTCCAGAAAGCCCGCCCGGTCCGCGGGATTGACGTAGAAGTTGCGCGTGTTCTCTTCCGGGCCAAAGATCTTGTCGATCTCCGGGCTTCGGAACAGTACCCGCCCGCTCTCCGCGTCATTCATCAGGATCGGCGCGGGGCAGTTCTCCACCACCTTCCGAATGATGGCGTCTCGCGCGGCGAACTCGCGCAGATCTATCAGGGTGGAGACCACGCAGGTCTCTCCGCAATATTGCGTCAGCCGTCCGTTGCAGGACATCGGTATGCGTGTGCCGTCGGCGGTCCGAAACACCATGCGGTGATCGTCCACCCGCCCGGCCCGGCGCAGGAGGCGAACGTAGTCCTCCCGGTCGGCGGGGTTGTCGTAGTGCTCATGCACATCGGTGGTGTCCCCGAACAACGCCCGGGCAGCGGGCGAGCGATAGACGATCCGCCCGTCGCGCACCCGCGACATGACCACGGGCATCGGATTGGTGTCGAGAATGGTGCGGAGGAGGGCTTCGTTCTCCTGCAGGGACCGGCTGTCTCGCCGAAAATCCGTGACATCCTTCCGCAGGATGACGAACCCGCCGGACGCGGTCGCAGTGTAGCGCACCGAATAGAGCCGCTCGTCGGACTGCACGATTTCCACGGCGCCGCCGCTATCGCCGCCGATATTGGCCCGCCATTCGAGATCGCGGTCCTTCGCGTCGGCATAGACGCCGCCTGCCACGCAGGCCTGTAGCATGTCTTCCCACCGCAGCCCCGGAGAGAGCATGTCGCCGATGGGTGCCAACATCTCGCCGAACCGGTCATTGCGAAAGACCAGCCGCCGTTCCGCATCGAAAACGGCCATGCCTTCCGAAAGGGCGTCCATGGCCTCTGCGAGCGGGCTCGTGCTTGCTTGGTCGGGGTCTTCGGGAGTGGCGCGAAACTGGTTCATGACTCTCGCGTACGCGCCGGGTGTTTCATGCGGTTTTCAGCGTTGGGGCGAAACGTTTCAATTGTAACAGCCGGCAAAGGCGTTATTTGCCGAAAATGTCGGAAATGTCTCCGGATCTCAGTGGGTTGTTGTCAAGCCGCCGACTCAGGTCGTTTGAAGCTTTCGAAACACCGTTCCGGGCCTGCGGACATGAGAGCGCAACGTAGGTGACGGAAAGTCGGGTCATCGGCATTCGTTGCCATCGCCCACGGCTCCCCGAAAGGACCGACGACATGACCACCACCCGCACCCGCCACGGCTCGTTCCTGATCGACGCCGCGATGGACATGCCCCTTCCGCGCCGCGCTTCGGTCGTGGTGCCATTCGATCGGCATCGCCGTGCGCACGTCGGAACGCTCGCACATGTGCAGACCGGTCGGAGCCCCGAAACATCTGCCGTGGCCGTCAATCGCATCGGCCACTGATCCCCCCTTGCGACGCACAACATGCATTTGAGGAAACTTTCCATGCCCGGACTGAAATCTTCCATTCTCGACACGATCGGCAACACGCCGGTGGTGCGCATCAACAATATCGCCCCCGAGGGCGTCGAGCTCTACGTGAAGTGCGAGGCCTTCAACCCGCTCGGATCGGTGAAGGACCGGCTGGCCCTCGGCGTGATCGAGGCCGCCGAGCGGAGCGGCGAGCTGAAGCCCGGGCAGACGGTGGTCGAGGCCACCTCCGGCAATACCGGCATCGGCCTGGCGATGGTCTGCGCCCAGAAGGGCTACCCGCTTGTCCTCGTCATGGCCGAGAGCTTCTCCGTCGAACGGCGCAAGCTGATGCGGTTTCTCGGTGCCCAGGTCATTCTGACGCCTGCTTCCGAGAAGGGCACCGGGATGGTGGCCAAGGCGAAGGAATTGGCCGAGACGCATGGCTGGTACTGGACCAGGCAGTTCGACAATCCAGCGAATTCCGACGTGCACGCCCGCACGACCGCCGTGGAGATCCTGGACGATTTCGGCGCGTACGGGCTGGATTACTGGGTTTCAGGTTTCGGAACCGGGGGAACGATGAACGGGGTGGCGCGCGTCCTGAAGGAGCGTAGCCCGAAGACTCGGATCATCGCCACCGAGCCCGACAATTCGCAGCTGCTGAACTCCGGCATCGCCCAGACCTTCGGCGCCGATGGCGCCGCCGTCGGAAGTCACCCGAACTGGCGCCCGCACCTGATGCAGGGCTGGTCGCCCGATTTCATCTCGCAGATCGCCCAGCAGGTACTGGACTCCGGCCACATCGACGCATTTCAGCCCGTGCCCGGCGATGCGGCGATGCAATGCGCGAAGGATCTGGCGGCCAAGGAAGGTATCTTCTGCGGTGTCTCCGCCGGGGCGACTTTCGCTGCCGCGCTGGAAGTCGCGCGCACGGCGCCCAAAGGGTCGAAGATCCTGGCGATGTTGCCGGACACGGGTGAACGGTATCTCTCGACGCCGCTCTTTGCCGACGTGCCGGAAGAGATGACCGAGGAGGAGATGGCGCTGTCGCGGTCCACGCCGAACTACCGCTTCGACGTGACTGCCCCGGCGCCAGTGCCCGCCGTGGCCCCGGCTCCCGCGGTCGATCCGGAAACCCGGAGGGAGGTCGAGGAGATCATTGCCCGCGAGCCGGTTGTCATCTTCGCGCTGGAATGGTGCGAGTTCACCTGGTCGGTCCGCAACATGTTCATCGAAGCGGGAATTCCATACGAAAGCGTCGATCTGGACTCCGTCGCCTTCCTGAACGGCGATCCCGAGCGCGCGACCCGCTACCGGGCGGTCTTGCGCGAGATCACCGGTGCGCCGACGATCCCACAGATCTTCGTGGGCGGCCAACATATCGGGGGTGCGACCGAGACATTCGACGCTTTCAATTCCGGAGACCTGCAGGCGACCCTGAACGCGGCGTCGGTGGGGTTCGATGCAAAGATGCAAAAGAACGCCTACTCCTTCCTGCCGAAATGGCTCCACTCCCGGTGATGCGCCCCGGTGGACCGTCCCGTCGCCGTACCCCCGGCCGACAAAGGTCCACCGGACGTATCCATTTGAAGTGCCGGCGTTCCCGTCCAATGGGCGGGGCCGATTTTCTTGTGCGGTTCTGCGGACGGTGGCAGGATGAATAGAGTTACCCAACGGCAAGTTGCGCGCACGGGCGAGCCGCCTGAAGGATGGGGAGGGCACCCTCATGGAAACAAACCTTTTTGACAAGTACGGTGGCTTTTCGACGGTCAGCAAAATCGTCATGCGCCTCTATGACAAGCTGCTGGACGACGACGATGTGGGGCCCTTCTTCGACGACGTGGACATGCCCAAGCTGATCGACCACCAGACCAAGTTCGTGGCGACGCTGATGGGAGGGCCGGCCTCCTTCTCGGACACCCATATCGAGAGGGCCCACCGCAACCTGGACATCGAGCCTCTGCATTTCGATCGGCTAAAAGCCTTGGTCGACGAAACCCTGCGCGAGTTCGACGTGGAGGATGAAGATATCGAAGCTGTCCTCGCGGAATTCGAGGCCCGCCGCGACATTCTGGTTGGCGCCTCATGACCATTGAAGCCATCAACGAGCAACTGCTGCGCGCCATCGGCGTCGGCGTGGCCCTGCTGGACCTGGAGACGCTGGAGCTGCGCTTTCGCAACGATACCTTCATGGAGTGGTTCGGCGGGCCGGAGGCCAGCGCCGGTCTGACCGAGCTCTTCCCCATGCTCGATCCCGCGGCGCTCTCCGCCGCAATGTCCGATGGCGGCAAGTACACGGCCGAGGCGAGTTTCAAGATGAAGCGCCGCCGCATGACCGTCGCCATGGATTTCACCCGTGCCGACAATGCCGGCGAGCGCATCGCCGTGCTCGTCTGCCAGAACATCTCGCGGATCAAGGAACTGGAATCGATGATCGATTCCTACTCCATGATGGTCGAGCGCAACACGCACGAGATCAAACGGGAGAAGGAGCAGGTCGAAAAGCTGCTGCTCAACATGATGCCGCGCTCGGCCTACGAGGAATACAAGTCCTTCGGTGTCGTCGCGCCGCGCATCTTTGAGTCCGTCTCCGTTCTGACCCTGGATTTCGAGAACTTCGGCAAGATCCTCGAAGTCAACGATCCGGCGGTGATCGTCAGCGATCTGAACGACATCTACACCGCCTTCGACCGGATCGGGGAACAGTTCGGTTGCGAGCGCGTGCGCACCAATGGCGACAGCTACTTCGCCGTGTCCGGCGTGCCCGATCCGGTGCTGGACCACGCCCAGTCCGTCGCCAATGCCGCCGTGCGATTCCTGCGTTACCTCGCGCGGCGCAATGAAAGCCACCCGATCCGTTGGCAGGCCCGATTGGGTCTCGCGTCCGGACCGGTGGTGGGCTCGGTGGTGGGCGTGCAGAAGTACATTTACGACGTCTTCGGCCCGGCCGTCGAAATGGCGACCAAGACGCGGACGCGCGCGCCGGGGATGGCCATTGCCGCGCATCCCAGCATTCGCGACCTGCTGGATTCCCGGTTCGTCCTCACGCCGCTCGCCCCCGCAGAGGCCCGACCGGAGCCCGACGAAGGTCTCTTCCTGCTGGAGGAGGCCGGGTCCGCCGTGGCGGCCGGGCTATCGTGACGCGCGGTCCGATGGGGCAGGTGGGAACGCAAGGGCATGTCGAGAATACGTCGGTTTCGCTGACCGAGGCGATCGACCTCATGGAGGAGGCGGTCGCCTTTTTCGATGCGGATGGCAGGGTCGTCGCATCGAACGACAGCTTCAACGCCGCTTTCGCGGGCATACGCGAGTACGTATCCCATGGCTCTTCCTGGGAGATCTTTCTGCTGGAGGCCGGTCGGCACGGGCTGCTGACCGACGAGGTCTGCGCCGCCCTCCGTCTTGCCGAGGACATGCTCGCGCGTGGTGGGCCTCCGTCGGTGCCGGTCGTGCACCGCCCCGGGGGTGGAAAAGCCTATCACATTCGCCTCAAGCCGACCGCGAATGGCGGGTTCGCGATGATCCGGACAGAGGTGATCGACGAGACCGCGCAAGCCGACAGCGACCGCCTGGCGGAGATGTTCATGTCTACGGTGCTGGAAGCCTGCCCGGCCAACCTCACCATGTCGCGGGTTGGTGACGGACAGATCCTCTACCGCACACCGGCCGCGACCGAATTGCTTGGCCCCGTCCGCAACAGCCGCGATCACTTCGCCAACCTCGAGGAACGGGCGGACTTCATTACCGCGTTGCTCCCCGATGCCCGCGTCGACGACATGCGCGTCACAGGCCGTCGGCGGGACGGGACGGAGTTTCCGGCATCCCTGTCGGCGCGCCTGATCGAATATCGTGGGGAGGAGGTCGTCGTCGCCAACATGATCGACCTCACGCACGAGCTTGCCCTGCAGGCGGAACTGGAGCGGCAGAAGGATCTGGCCTTTCAGTCCGAAAAGATGTCCGCTCTGGGGGAGCTCCTCGCCAGCGTGGCGCACGAACTCAACAATCCGCTTTCGGTCGTCGTGGGGAATGCGGCGATGCTCAGCGAGGAGGCGTTGGAGACATCCGCACAAAAACGGGTCGAGAAGCTCAGCGACGCGGCGGATCGCTGCGTACGGATTGTGCGCACGTTCCTTTCGATGGCGCGGCAACAGCCACTGTCTGTGACGTCGGCTCCGCTAAAGGAATTGGTGGAAACGGCTTTGGATGCCTTCCGGAGCCACGCCGACGAGGGCCGTGCGGAGATCGCGCTGTCGCTGCCGGAGGATCTTCCGCTGGTCTCGGTGGACGAGATTCAGATCGTGCAGGTGATCCTCAACCTGCTGATAAACGCCGATCAGGCCATGGCGGAGGCTGGGGTGGGCGACTGGATTCGCATCACCGCGGAACGACGGCCTCCCTCGGCGGGGCTTGTGCGTCTGGTGATCTCCGACAATGGCCCCGGCATTCCCAGCGAAATTCACGGCCGGATCTTCGATCCGCTGTTCACGACGAAGTCGAAAGGGAAGGGAACCGGCGTCGGCTTGGCGTTCTGTCACCGGGTCATGACCGCCCATGGGGGCGCGATCCAACTTGACCGGGGCTCCGCTAAGGGCGCGACCTTCCTTATCGACTTGCCGCTTGCGCAGAGCTGACCCGCCTCAGGCGGCCGCGTCCCGTGATTGCGCGAAAAGCAAATCGAGATAATCCCGGAAATGCTCCGACTGCCGCGCGGTGATCTGCGTGTTGCCATAGGCACGCTGCAGGATCAGGCCGCCTTCGATGAGCGACACGATCATCTCCGAGAGTTGCCGCGCAGAGACGGGGCGCACGGGTGGGTATCGGTCGATCACTTCCTGAAACTTGCGGATGTAAATCGCGCTCCACTGCTGCAAGGTTTCAGCGACGAAGGCGTTCACGTCCTCGTCGAGCGCTTCGCTCTCGTAGGTATAGACGGCATACATGCAGCCGCGTGACGGTTCGGCCGAATTCGAGATGTAGGCCTCGAAGTCCGTCAGGAATTTCATCAACTGGTCGTAAGGATCGTCGTACATCGCTTCGGCCTCGGCAGCGAGCGTCCGGAACATGCGGATGTCATTGCCGGCGTGCCAGCGCACGAGTTCCGAGGCCAGGTGCGCCTTGGACCGGAAGTGGTGAAAGAACGCCCCCTTCGAGACGCCCGCCGCCTTCAGAATGTCGTCGATGGAGGTGCCGGCAAAGCCGTTCTGCATGACCAGCTGTTTGGCGGCCATCAGGATATTCTCGCGGGATTGTTCGCCCTTCTTGGACACGGTGCCTCCCGAAACAGTCTGGTTCGTCTGTTCTGATCCTACCCCTTTCCGGCGCACCACGCAAACGTTCACCGATAGATGCGGCGGTTTCCGTCCGTTCAAGGCAGTCGTTACAATTGAAACACCGGCTGACCGAATTCCGAAACAGACTGAACGGTATGTTTTAAAAAGACCAAACAGTCTGAAAGAGATCGGAGCCCACGATGACCAGCCTCACAATCCTTTCCACAGACCTGCCGCTGGCTCCGGTTTTCGGACTTGTCGGGCTGGCGGGTCAATTGACCTGGCCCCTGTTGCGCCAACGTCAGAGCATCCTGACAGCGCAGATCGGCATCGCCGGTTGCTATGCCACGCAATACGCGCTGATGGATCAATGGAGCGGAATGGGTGTGTGCCTGGTCGGCGCGACGCAGTCCACCATCGCCCTCCTCGCCGGTGACAAGCCGTGGCTGAGCCGCATGGGGTTTGCCTTCATCCCCGTGGCGCTGATCCTCGCCTACCTGACGTGGTGCGGGCTGCCGTCGCTGCTGGCGACGTCAGCCTGTTGCCTCATCATGCTCGGCCGGATGCAGCGCGACATCCTGCGGATGCGCGCTGTCATGCTCACGGCTTCTCCCTTCGGCATCGGCTACGACCTGTCGGTCGGCGCGCTCGCCGGCCTGACCGGGGCAATCCTGTCCTTCGCCATCGGTGCCGCGGCCCTGCGGCGCGAATGGATCTCCCGTCAACGAGCAATGGTCGCCGCCTAATCGGCGCGCGCTGTCCCACCCAATCACCACCCAAACTCAGAAAGGAGAGCCTACCACCCAAACACTACAAACCCGACCCAGTTGGGCCAACTATCCAAGACGCCAAACACACCTCAACACATTGACCTAAAAGGAGACCTGAAATGGAAAACTCTGTGCAGAAACTCGCGATCGTCTCGTCACGCGGACATGATGACGAACGGGCCACCGTAGCTTGGACCATTGCCAACGCCGGCGTGGCCTCGGGCCAGCAGGTTACCATGTTCCTGGTAAGCTCCGCTATCGACACCGTGCGAAAGGGTGCCGCCGACAACGTTCGGATGAACCCGTTCGATCCGCCCATGGGTGAGTTGATCGCAACCTTTCTGGAAAACGGCGGCCGCATTCTGGCCTGCCCGCCCTGCGCCAAGGTGCGCGGGTACACCGAGACGGATCTGGTCGACGGCGTCGAGATTGTCGGATCGCCCGCGCTACACGCCCTGATCAAGGACGGCGCCGCCACCCTGAGCTTCTGACACCCTTACCGAGAGGAGACCTAGAAATGACCAACTGTGCGAAAGCCTTCGTCGCCGATACGCCCGCCGATGTAACCCCGATCACGGCCGAGGAGGCCAGTAAACTCCACGACCGCGCCGGGGTGGAATTCGTCGACCCGCGACCCGTCGAAGCGATTGCGGCGACGACCGGCATCATTCCCGGCGCCCGGACAATCTCCATCGCGGAGATCGAGGCCGGAACTCTTCCGCCAGCCTTCGACGACCGGTCGATTCACGTGGTCACGTCGTGTCAGGCGGGCCCGATGGGCGCCCGTGCCGCCGTCGCCTTCGCTGAACTGGGCTTCGCCCGAGTGAGTTACGTGGATGGCGGAACCGAAGCCTGGCTCAAAGCCGGCCTGCCGACCCGTCGCTGAGCGGCCCTCACGACCCAATCCGATCTTCGGCCGGCCTGCGTCCTGCGTATGCCGGCCGGAGCGATTCCGGAGCGGGCGGTGTCACCGGCTGCTCTCGCCACTGACCGCACCGGGAAAAGGGTAAATCCGGCGGTTCCGATGATCTCCGCCATCCCTTTTTGGCCGCCGTTGATGTACCATTTCCACCGCGGGGTCGGGGTGGCTGGACGCGGGTCTATCGCAGATCCTTACAGGTGGCTCATTGAAACCCGAACACCCGTGCGCCGGGGGCTTGGCATTTTCATCGCGCGCAAGGCCCCGGTGGTCATTTTCGAACCGGGAGGGGATCGATGTTCAATTTGAATTTGGAAGTTGGGAATTACGGGGCCGTGCACAGCGCATTGCACAGGTTGTTTGGCTTTGCAGACGGGGCGGAGAAATACTTCGCGTACCGGATATGCGTACCCGTATTGGGAACCTCGAGTGACGACGTGCTAAATGGCGCGCCGGAGGACCGCAACTGCATTCTGGGGCTCGCCGGTTCCGATGAAATCACGGGCGATGGCAGCCTCACCGTTCGGTATGGCGTCCCGGGAACCCTGTCAGGCAGCAGAGATCTGCTCGCCGGAAACAGCGGCGACGACACGATGTTCGGCGACGGCAAGGTCAACTTGGAAAGTGGCGGGGTCGGCACGCTCGAAGGCGCCGACGATTGGCTGTTCGGCAATGGCGGCGACGACGACATGTACGGCGACGGAACTGTCTATTGCAGCTTCGCCGACGGTACGCTTCACGGCGGCGATGACATGATCGACGCCGGCCATGGCGACAATACCGTGCGAGGGGACGGGACCATGAGCATCCTGCGATCGTTCGCCGTCTTGTCCGGTGGCGACGATTGGATCGTCGCAAGAAACGGAAACGACACGCTTTACGGCGACGGCTCTGCGCGCACCTTGACTGGCGGGGATGACACGCTCGCTTCCTTTGCCGGCGATGACGTGCTGTGGGGCGATGGCGAGGCGTGGGCCATATTGAACGGCGGTGACGATCGCATGCTCGCCGGGCGTGGTGCAGACATTCTCTATGGCGACGGCATCGCCAATGGCGTGTACGTCACGTTCGATGCGGTTCTGACCGGCGGCAATGACCAGCTCAATGGGGGCCGCGGCGACGATCAGCTCTATGGCGATGGCATGGCGTCCGGTGCCTTCGTTGCCGCCACACTTGCAGGTGGAGACGACATCCTTCGGGGCGGCCGCGGAGACGACGACATGTGGGGCGACGGAAGCGTCTCCACATCCGGGAACACGACCGCGACATTCGTCGGCGGCGCGGATACGTTCGTCCTGCGTGCGAAGGACGGTCTGGATACGATCCACGATTTCCGAAGTTCCGACGGCGACACGGTGAAAGTGTGCCGGACACGACTCGACTGGTCGGACCTCGACAGCAATGGATCGGGTGTATTGGACGACGGGGATGCCTTCGTTGCCAGCGACGGGACGGACACCAGCATCGATCTCGGCGCCGCGAGCGGGCGGAGCGACGCGGGGCTGAACGTGCTCCTACTTCTCGACACGATCGGCCTGACGGAGGACGACTTCATGTTCACCTGAGCGGTGGAGCGCGGGACGAGCGCTGCAATGCCGCGTTCAGTTTCGATGCGGTTGGCCTGCACGCAGGCCGCCCGCATCTCCCTCGGGGAGCCGTGCGGTCGCGGCTGAGCAGGCAGCCCACCGCGCAGTCAAGGAACCTCGCCGACCGTGTCCGCCTTCTCCGCGCCTCGCTCGCCCATCGGTTGCGGCGCGCCGGTGGTCGTATCCTTTTTGGTCTGATGTTCCATTTCGGAGTTCAACTCGGCTCCGAGCAGCACGATAAACGCAGACAGCCACAGCCAGGTCAGCAGGATGATGACGCCGCCAAGGGCCCCATACGTTTCGTTGTAGCTTCCGAAATTGCTCACGTAGAGTGAAAAGGCGATGGACCCGGCAATCCAGACCGTGGTGGCCGCGACCGCGCCAACACTGACCCATTTCCATTGCGGATCTTCGCGCGAGGGTCCGTAGCGAAAGACGACAGCAAGACCCAGAACGGTGAGCAGTGCCAGCACCGGCCAGCGGCCCAAGGCGACGGCCGCCTCCACAGTGTCCGAAAGGCCGAAGGTCCCGAGTAATGCGGGCACGATCAGAGTAAACGCTAGAGCGATGATCAGGCCGACGACCAGAAAAAGCGTCAGTGCGAGTGCCGTGAGATTGAGGGAAATGAAGCCCCGCTCCTCTGACTCGTCATACGCAATATTCATCCCCTCCATGAGCGTTTTCATGCCCTTCGACGCGCTGTAGAGCGACAAGATGATCCCTAGAAGGGCGGCGAACCCGATACCGGTGTCTCCATTCGACGCGACTTTTTCCGCCTGGGTCTGCATGATCGAGGCCGCGCTCTCGGGGAGGACAGCTGCCACCGTATCAAGCTGTTCGCTGATTGTGGTCGGATCGAACGCAAGCCCCGCAATGGAGATCAGGGCTCCGATCGCGGGAAAAATGGCCAACAGTCCGAAGAACGCCACCCCGGCCGAGACGACGGAGACATGGTCGACCGTCATCTCGTCCTTCACACGGAGGAGAATGTCGCGCCAGCCTTGCTTGGGAATGTCTTGAGGATACTCGGCCTGTCGTCCACGGTTCTCGGTCTGCGCCATGTTCACCTCGTTTCGAATTCAACAGACCCATTCGCATTTTGTTCCGCTTGGCTGGGTACTCCCGCTCTCACGGGCTTCCGAAATTGGTAATCTGAGGCGGCGCGATCGGACTATTTCGGACCCCGCAGACCGGGTCTGAATATGTCCCGGGCAGCAATGTCTTGCATGCGCCGGGCTCGGTTCGCTGTGGGACATGCCAGCAAAGTGGGCATCTGCGCTCATGATACTGCCCCTGTGCGATGGTAGTGCTTTTTCAGGAACGACTTGGCGGCTATGGTTGCGGTCACCAAAAAGGCAGAGAGGCATCATGGCGCGACCCGTCGTCGGTATCATCGGCAATCATCACCTGATCGACGATCACTATCCCACCCATGCCGGGGGAACTATGAACTCCGAGGCGGTGGCGGAGGTTGCGGCCGCCGTCCCCATGGTCATTCCGGCGGACCCGCGACTGGTTTCGGTGGCCGATCTGCTGGAAGTCTGCGACGGGTTCCTGTTCACCGGCGGTCGGCCCAACGTGCATCCGGAGGAGTACGGCGAGGCGGAGACGGAGGCTCATGGGGCCTTCGACCGGGCGCGGGACTCGGTGGCCTTGCCGTTGATCCGGGCGCTGGTCGAGCGGGGGCAGCCGTTTCTCGGGATTTGCCGCGGGTTTCAGGAGGTGAATGTGGCGCTGGGCGGCACGCTTTATCCGGAGATCCGGGACCTGCCGGGGCGGATGAACCACCGGATGCCGCCGGACGGCACGCTGGAGGAGAAGTTCGCCCTGCGGCACAAGGTGACCTTCACCGAGGGGGGGCCGTTCCACCGTTTGTTCGGGGCGCGGGAGGTGATGACCAACACGCTCCACGGGCAGGGGATCAAGGACCCTGGAGATCGGATCGTGATCGACGGGGAAGCGGCGGATGGCACGCCGGAGGCGCTCTATGTGGAGGGGGCGCCCGGGTTCACGCTGTCGGTTCAGTGGCACCCCGAATTCAGGGCGGCGCGCGACCCGGTTTCGCGGCCGCTGTTCGAGGCCTTCGGGCGGGCCGTCGCCGACTGGGCGGAGCGGCGCAGGCGGCCGGCGCTGCGGACGGCGTGACCCTGTCCCACGGGTGAGACGGACAGCGTCCGTAAGTATTCCAATGAGTTACGGGCGCGGATTCACGATCCGTTAAGACATTCTGGATGTTGATCCTTCGGTGCCATCTTTCCCGGTTTGCCCCGCCGTGCGGGCAGGCGGGCGTGGCGAAACAGGGTCAACGTCCGAGCGGCAAGTGTCGCCATGGTATCCTACCGGCGATGCCCGAAGACACGCGAACTCAGGTGTGTGTCCGCGTCGACCACGGCGCGGTTTGGCAGGTGTGCGTTCTACGTCATCGTTGAATCCGGCGCACGCGCGCGGCGCTGACCCACATCTGCGGGCTGACGCTCTCGCCGGGAACCGTGACGACGGTCTGCCTTTCTGACCAAGCGACCCAGATTGAATGCAGCCGGACGAAACGCCGGTGCGGAGGCTGGCGTGGCCTTCGCGGGCTGCGCGTCGCATTCCGGTCTTTGAAACAGCTGCCGAGACAGGGCGCGGGAAGGGACAGATCCGAACCCAACGCAACCAACGCCGAAAATCGCGCGTCCCTAAAGGTCCTACATCATCGTGGAGTAATGGTGCCTTAACCCCGACGCCGGTAGTGTTCGTCTTACGATCAAGGCTCAAAAGAAAGTTGACCGGCGCATTGCTCTTGAGGGTTACGTCCTCGACAAGCACGCCAACGCATGAATTGATGAAGGACTCCCGCAATGAGCCGCGTCGAACGTCTCGCTCTCTATATCGCGCTGACCGCGATCACGGCTCTTGCCATTGACGGCGTTCTGCCCGCGATGCCGATGATCGAGGCTGACCTGACGCCGGCGCCGCCGTTTTCGGGCGCACAGATCATTACCGCCCTCGTGCTCGGCATGTCCGTGGGGGAGCTGGTGACGGGGCCGGTCAGCGATGCGGTGGGGCGGAGACCGGCCGTGATCGCCGGGCTGGCGATCTTCGTCCTCGGCACGATCCTCGCAGCCATGGCGCCCAGCTTCGAGACGTTGGTCTTTGGCCGATTTCTTCAAGGTGTGGGCGTGGCCGGGCCGAAGATCGGAACGCGGGCAATGATCCGGGACCGGTATGCGGGCGCCGACATGGCGAAGGTCATGTCCATCATCTTCACGTTGCTCATCCTGGTCCCCATGGTGGCGCCGGCCATCGGTGCAGCCGTCGCGGCCGTTACTGGCTGGCGCGGCGTTTTCTGGGCCTATCTGACCTTGGCTGCCGGACTCGGGACATGGCTCTGGACCCGGCATCCCGAGACTCTGCCCGTTGAACGACGCGTGCCCTTGCAACCTCGGCGGCTGGCGCGGAACCTTGCGGGGGTGGTGCGCCGGATCGACGTGATGCCCGTTGTGATCGCCACCGGCTTCACGTTCGGGGCGCAGCTTACGTATTTTGCAGTGGCTGCGGATATCTTCGGCGAGCTGTACGGGCTCCCGACGATGATGCCGGCGCTGTTTGCCATTCTTGCGACGGGCACGGGCGCGGCGCTGCTGCTGAACGTCCGCCTCGTCGGGCGCACCGGCATGGAGCGGCCGATCCTCGCAGGGCTGGTGTTGCAGGGCGCGTCGGGACTGGGCCTGCTTGCGGCATCGGCGCTTACCGGGGGTCAGCCGCCTTTGGCGGTGCTGATCGGACTGGGGTGGGTCGGCTTCTTTGCCCTCGGCCTTCTGTTCGGCAATCTCAACGCCTTCGCCATGCGGCCGCTCGGAGATCTTGCGGGGCTGGGGTCGTCTATCATCGCGTCGGTCTCGAGCCTCGTGGCATTCGCGTTCGCTTCGGCGGTGGAGATGGTGGCAGAAGGGCCGGTTTGGGCCGTCGCCTGGGCCTTCGTGCTGGCCGCGCTGCTCTCCGCCGTCTTCATCCTGCTCGCTGTTCCGGACGGGTCGCGCAAACGGTTGCTCCGGACGATCGGCGGCCGCAGGTGATCCTCGGGGCGCTTTTCCGTTCGGATGGGCGCCGTGTCAGCCCACCGGCCGTGCCATCTTCCACCGCTTCAGTTCCACGCCGTTTCGCACTGCCGTTTCTCCCTCCACGACCGTCCAGCCGCGGGGTTCGAGGAAGCGGCGGGCGAGGTGGCTGGCGTTGGTGGTCAGACGTGTGACGCCGCGGCCATCGGCCCAGGCGGCGAAGGCATCGTAGAGGGTGGTGGCGAGGCCGGTGCCGCGCCAGCGGGGGCGCACGAAGAAGAGGTCCATGTGACCGGACGGGGAACTGGTGAGGAAGCCCGCGACCGCGCCTTCGGCTTCGGCGAGCCAGGTGGTGCCGTCGGCAAGGCGGGGCGGCAGCCAGTCTTCCACGGTGTCGCTCGGGGCCCAGGCCATGGCCTGTTCCGGCGTGTAGAACGGGGCGGTGCCGTTGCGGATGGCGTCGACGTAGGCCGCATGGCAGGCGGCCGCATCGGCCGTGCTGCCGGGGCGGAGGGGCCAGGTCATGTGACGATGGCCTTCACCTTGTAGTCCGGGTTGTCCCAGAGGCGGTCTTTCATGATCTCGGCCAGGATCTCTACGGCGCGGTCGACCTCCGCCTCGCCGATGTAGAGCGGGGTGAGGCCGAAGCGCATGATGTCCGGCGCGCGGAAATCGCCGACGACGCCGCGGGCGATGAGCGCCTGCATCGCGGCGTAGCCGTGCTCGAAGTGGAACGAGACCTGGGAGCCGCGGCGTTCGGGGTCGCGTGGGGAGGCGAGGCGGAGCTGCGGGCAGGTTTCCTCCACCCCGGCGATGAACCGCTCCGAGAGCGCGATGGAGCGGGCGCGGACGTCGTGGATGTCCACCTGGTCCCAGACATCCAGCGCGGCGTCGAGGGCGGCGAGTTGCAGGACCGGCGGGGTGCCGACGCGCATCCGGGCGACCTTGCTGGCCGGGCGGTAGGCCGGATCGAAGGCGAAGGGCGCGTCGTGGCCCTGCCAGCCTTGCAGCGCGGTGTCGGCCTTTTCGGCGTGGCGGGGGGCGACGTAGATGAAGGCGGGCGCGCCGGGGCCGGCGTTGATGTACTTGTACGTGCAGCCCGCCGCGAAATCGACGTTCGCCGCCGCGAGGTCCACCGGAACGGCGCCGAAGGAATGGGCGAGGTCCCACACGGTGAGCGCGCTGACTTCGTGGGCGCGGGCGGTGAGGGCGGCCACGTCGTGACGGCGGCCGGTGCGATAGTCCACCTCCGTCAGCATGAGCACGGCGACCTCGTCGGTGAGGGCTTCGGCCACGTCCTCCGGGGCGACGGTCACGAGGCGGGTGCCGTGGCCGAGGGTGCGGGCGAGGCCCTCGGCCATGTAGAGATCGGAGGGGAAGTTGCCGGTGTCCGACAGGATGACGCGGCGTTCCGGGCGCAGGGCGAGGGCGGCGGCGAGGGCCTGGTAGACCTTGATCGAGAGCGTGTCGCCCACCACCACGTGTCCCGGCTCCGCGCCGATCAGGGCGGCGATGCGGTCGCCGAGGGTTTCGGGCATCATGTGCCAGCCGGCCTTCACCCAGCCGCCGATCAGCATGTCCCGCCATTCCGGCTGCAGCACCCGCGCCACGCGGTCGGGGGCAGCTTTGGGCATGGGGCCGAGCGAGTTGCCGTCGAGGTAGATCACGCCGTCGGGCAGCAGGAACTGGTCGCGGGTCCAGGCGAAGTCGGTCATCGGGCGCACATTCCTTCCATCGGTGGACTCCGACAGAGCGCAGCCGGCGCGTTGGTGCAAGAGTCTTTCGCGCGCCGTGGCCGTTTGCGGCTCCACACCGCGACGTTGGTGCGATCCGGCGGTTGGCCGTTCCGCTATTCTATGGTGACCGACAGGGTGTAGCCGACGGTCTTGCCGGTATCCCGGTCGTTACCCATCAGGTAGACGCGGATTGTGTAGTCGCCGCTTTCGGGCAAGTCGACCTCGTCGTAGCCGTCAGGGCTCATGGACCCGTTGAAGATCGCCACGTTGTCGCTGCCTGGCGGCAGAATGTTGAAGAAGGGGCTGCCGGTGCCATCGGTCGACTCAACGGAGAGCGCCGCGGCCATTGTCTGTCCGGCGGACGCCCCGAGAACGTAGTCCGCGTAGGCGTCGCCGGTGATCGTGCCGCTGACGGCGGCGTTGTCGTTGCCGGGCTCGAACTGGATGCGGCCCGTTTGCTGCGCGCGGGCCGATAGCGCGCCGAGGGTCAGAGCACCGGCAAGGGCAATGGCGATAGGACGGTTCATAGGGGCCTCCGTTTCGGGGGTGTTCGGGGTCGTCTCCTGCTGCTTCGGCGACCTACAGAGCGCTTTCGTCGGTCATCGACGTGATGCCGGTGGTGGTGCCGTCGCTGTAGGCGATGCACTGCCACTGCGCCCGGTCGGGGCCGACGCCGACGCGGACCATGGTGCCGGCCTCGGAGAATTCGGAGCCGAGGAGGGTGACGTCGGGATTGCCGGTGGTGGCGGTCACGTCGCGCAGGCAGGCCTGCTCGGCCGGTGTCGGCGTTCCGGTGGCGGCAACGGTCGTGTCACTTTGCTCGCAGGCCATGAGGGCGAGCGGGGCGGCGAATAGAAATACTCTGTGCATATCGAATCCTCCTCTGTGTGGGATCAGGGTCGCCGCCTGCACGGGGGTGTGGCAAGAGGGACGTTCAATCGGACCCGAGTCATACCGATGAGGGCGACGCCGGGCGGGCACAGCAACCGGGGGATGAGTGGCCATGGAGAACGGGGACGGGGACGGGAAGATAGCGCTTCGGCACTGGGTGGACCTGCCGCCGGTCTGGCTGCTGCTGTTCCTGCTGCTGGCGCGCATTCAGGCGGTGCGGGTGCCTGTGGGGGCGATCGACACGCCGCTGACGGACCTTCTGGCCGGCCTTTTGATCGGCGGCGGGCTGCTTCTGATGGCGGTTGCCGTCATGCAGATGCGGCAGAACCGGACGACGATTATCCCGCACCGGCACGCCGATTTCCTGGTGACCAACGGCGTCTTCGGCCGGTCGCGCAACCCGATCTACCTTGCCGATACGCTCATCCTGACGGGCTTCATCGTCCACTGGAGCGCCTGGCCCAGCCTGATCCTCGTGCCGCTCTTCGTCTGGCTCATCACCGACCGCTTCATCCTGCAGGAGGAGGAACGGCTGCGCGCCGATTTTGGCGCGCGCTGGGAGGACTGGGCGGCGCGAACCCGGCGCTGGCTCTGAGCATAACGACGCGGTTTGCCTCAATGGGCTGGTAAACACGCGATAGGGGTGCGATGAAACGCCGGGAGTACGCGACGACCCGCGGCATGCCCTCGTATGCTGCGAATCTGAACGAAGAGGACCAGCACGTGAAGATAGGGACACCGAAGGAAGTTTTCCCTGGCGAGGCGCGGGTGGCGATGACGCCCGACAGCGCGCTCGCCTTGCAAAAGCTTGGATATGACTGCGCCATAGAGAGCGGGGCCGGAATGGCCGCCGGCTTCTCCGACGCGGTCTACAAGGACGCCGGGGTTGAGGTTCTGGAGACGGCGGAGGCGCTTTATGAGGCGGCCGACATCATCGCCAAGGTGCGCCCGCCCAGCGAGGAAGAGGTCGCGCGGCTTTCCGGCGACAAGACCCTGATTTCATTCTTCTATCCGGCCTCGAACGAGCCGCTGATGGAAGCGGCGAAGGCGCAGGGCGCCTCCGTCATCGCGATGGACATGGTGCCCCGTATCTCCCGCGCGCAGAAAATGGACGCACTGAGCTCCATGGCCAACATCGCGGGCTACCGCGCGGTGATCGAAGCCGGCAACAACTTCGGCCGGTTCTTCACCGGGCAGGTGACGGCCGCCGGCAAGGTGCCCCCGGCGAAGGTGCTGGTGATCGGCGCGGGCGTGGCCGGGCTTGCCGCCATCGGCACGTCGACCTCGCTTGGCGCCATCACCTACGCGTTTGACGTGCGCCCCGAGGTGGCCGAGCAGATCGAGTCCATGGGTGCGGAGTTCGTCTTCCTCGACTTCGAGGAGGAAAGCCAGGATGGCGCCGCGACCGGCGGCTATGCCGCGCCGTCGAGCCCCGAGTTCCGGGAAAAGCAGCTTGAGAAGTTCCGCGAGCTGGCGCCCGAGATCGACATCGTCATCACCACCGCGCTGATCCCGAACCGGGACGCGCCGGTGCTGTGGACGAAGGACATGGTCGAGGCGATGAAGCCGGGCTCGGTGATCGTGGACCTTGCTGCCGAGCGCGGCGGCAACTGCGAGCTGACGGTGAAGGACGAGAAGATCGTGACCGACAACGGCGTCACGATCGTCGGCTACACCGACTTCCCCAGCCGGATGGCAACGCAGTCCTCCTCGCTTTACGCCTCGAACATCCGTCACATGATGACCGATTTGACGCCCGAGAAGGACGGCAAGGTCAACCACAACATGGAAGACGACGTGATCCGCGGCGCGACGATCACCCACGCGGGCGAGATCACCTTCCCGCCGCCGCCGCCCAAGGTTCAGGCAATCGCGACGCAGCCGAAGAAGGACAAGCCGAAGGAGCTGACCCGGGAGGAGAAGCAGGCGCAGGAGCTTGCGGCTTTCAAGAAGCAGACGCGCAGCCAGGTGACCCTGCTCGCGGTGGGCGCGATCGTGCTGCTGCTGATCGGGCTGGTGGCCCCGGCGAGCTTCATGCAGCACTTCATCGTGTTCGTGCTGTCGATCTTCGTCGGCTTCCAGGTGATCTGGAACGTCTCGCACAGCCTGCACACGCCGCTGATGGCGGTGACCAACGCGATCTCGTCGATCATCATTCTCGGCGCGCTGATGCAGATCGGCTCCGGCTCGTTCCTGGTGATCCTGCTGGCGTCGCTGTCGGTGTTCATGGCCGGCATCAACATCTTCGGCGGCTTCTTCGTCACCCGGCGCATGCTCGCCATGTTCCAGAAATCGTAAGGAGTAGAGGGCAATGGATTTCGGATTTACGACGGCAGCCTATGTGGTTGCGGCGGTCCTCTTCATCCTGTCGCTCGGCGGTCTTTCTGGACAGGAAAGCGCCAAGCGGGCGGTGTGGTACGGCATTGCCGGCATGGCGCTGGCGGTTGTCGCGACGCTGGTGGGGCCCGGCTCGGGGCTCTGGCTGCTCTCGGTCATCCTGATCGCGGGCGGCGGGGCGATCGGCCTTTACGTCGCCAAGCGCGTGCAGATGACGGAGATGCCGCAACTGGTCGCGGCGATGCACTCGTTGGTGGGTCTGGCGGCTGTGTTCGTGGGCTTCAACGCGCATTTCGAGGCGGCCCGCGTGATGGCAATGGCGCCGGAACAGCGGGAGATGCTGGAAGGCTTCGCCGCGGTGCTGGCGCACAAGACGCCGGTCGAACTCTCGATCCTGAAGGTCGAGCTGTTCCTCGGGGTCTTTATCGGGGCGATCACCTTCACCGGTTCGGTGGTGGCCTTCGGCAAGCTCGCGGGCAAGATCGACGGCAAGCCGAAGCAGCTTGTCGGCGGGCACCTGCTGAACGCGGCGGCCGCGGCGGTCTCGCTGCTCTGCCTGGTCTGGTACTTCAACACCGGCGGCTTCTTCCCGCTGTTCCTGATGACGCTGCTGGCGCTCTTCATCGGCTATCACCTGATCATGGGGATCGGCGGGGCGGACATGCCCGTGGTCGTCTCGATGCTCAACAGCTACTCGGGCTGGGCCGCGGCGGCGATCGGCTTCACGCTTGGCAATGACCTGCTGATCGTGACCGGTGCGCTTGTGGGCTCCTCGGGGGCGATCCTGAGCTACATCATGTGCAAGGCGATGAACCGGCACTTCGTCAGTGTCATCCTGGGCGGCTTCGGCGGCACCGGGGAGGCGGCGGCGGAGGTCGAGGGCGAGCAGATCGCCATCGACGCCGACGGCGTGGCGGGCCTGCTGGAGGACGCCGACAGCGTGATCATCGTGCCGGGCTACGGCATGGCGGTGGCGCAGGCGCAGCAGAACGTGGCGGAACTGACCCGCCGCCTGCGGGCGCAGGGCAAGGAGGTGCGCTTCGGCATCCACCCCGTCGCTGGGCGCCTGCCGGGGCACATGAACGTGCTGCTGGCGGAGGCCAAGGTGCCCTACGACATCGTGCTGGAGATGGACGAGATCAACGACGACTTCCCGTCGACGGACGTGGCCATCGTGATCGGTTCCAACGACATCGTGAACCCTGCTGCGCAGGAGGACCCCAACAGCCCCATCGCCGGCATGCCGGTGCTGGAGGTGTGGAAGGCCAAGACGGTCATCGTCTCCAAGCGGGGGCAGGGGACCGGCTACTCCGGCATCCAGAACCCGCTCTTCTTCAAGGAGAACACGCGGATGTTCTTCGGTGACGCGAAGAAGAGCCTGGACGATCTGCTCAGCCGGATCAGCTAAGGGCCGGCACAGGCCCGTGACACGGCCCGGCCCGGATGGCGGACAAGCTGCCAACCGGGCCGGGCGACACCGCCGCGCCTTAGCCCGCGGCCTGCCGTGCGATCTCGGCGACGTCTTGGCTGAGCGTGACCGCGCGCTCCAGCGCCTCCAACGGAATCCACTTCGCATCCAGCGCGTCGTCGGCCGCCAGCGGCTCCCCATGCTCCCATTCGCATCGAACGGCGATCAGCACGAAGTGCTGGCGCAATGCGCCGTCGGGACGGTCGTAGGCGTCGACCGCGTTGAAGACGCATTGGGCCTTTGCCCGGACGCCCGTTTCCTCGAGCAGTTCCCGCTCTGCGGCGTCGAGGATCTGTTCCCCGAACTCGACCTTGCCACCGGGAAATCCCCAGAGGCCCGCGTCCGGCGGGTTGGCGCGCTGGACCAAAAGGACGGAGCGCTCGCGTATGACGACGGCGAGCACTGCGACGACAGGGCGTAGGGCGCCGTGGGAAGCGGTTTGCGGCACGTCTGAACCTCCTGATCTGTGGCACTGCCGTCTTCTCACAGTCCGCCGTCCGGAGCGACCGGATTGTCCCGCCGGCCAGCGGGCCGGCACTGGACGCAAGGAGAGGGCGCGGGCTGTCGCCGATCTGCATCATCTTGCCGAGTCGAAAAAAAATCGCGCACGCCGCAAAATCTATCCTTGCAACGAATCCCATTCTGCCCCATCTGCCGCGATAAGACGCCAACGCACGCGCCTCTGGCCTGAAGCATCTCGCGACACGTGTTTACGTAGCGACGGTAACGTCTCCCTTGGAACTGAGCGGTCATATATGGCCGGGTCTATTGGAGATGACCGATGACGATGCATTTCGGCGAGGCGCAAGCCTCGGTCGCCGCCCTTCCCGTACCCTCTCGTCTGGACGCCTACCTGGCGCAGACCGCCTTCGACCGCCCGACGCTGGTCATCGACGTCGACCGCGTCGAGCAGCAGTTCCTCGCGCTGAAGGCCGGTCTCGGTGAGGCGGACATCCACTATGCGGTCAAAGCCAACCCGGCCCGCGAAGTGATCGCACGTCTGGTCGAACTCGGCTCTCATTTCGATGCGGCGTCCCGGGGTGAGATCGAGCTCTGCCTGTCGCTCGGCGCGCGTCCGGAGGCAATTTCCTTCGGCAACACGATCAAACGCGCCTCCGACATCGCCTTCGCCTATGCCGCGGGCATCACGCTCTTTGCCGCCGACGCGGAGGAGGAGCTGGAGAAGATCGCCCACCACGCCCCCGGCGCGCAGGTCTACATCCGCATCATCGTCGAAAACAGCGAGGCCGACTGGCCGCTGTCCCGCAAGTTCGGCTGTGACCGTGACACCGCGATGGTGCTGCTGGCCCATGCCAAGATGCTGGGGCTGGACCCGGTGGGCCTGTCGTTCCACGTCGGCTCCCAGACCCGCAAGGCGGAGATGTGGGGCGCGACGCTGGACCAGATGGCGCGCATCTGGACCGACGCCCGCGAGCGCGGCCACGACCTGCGCCTGCTCAACATCGGCGGTGGCTTCCCGGCGTTCTACGGCGAGGCCATTCAGGCTCCGACCGACTACGCTGCTGGCGTCATGCGCATGGTTCACGCCCGGTTCGGGGCTGTGGAGCGGATCATGGCGGAGCCGGGCCGTGGCCTTGTGGCCGAGGCTGGCGCCATTGCCTGCGAAGTGATGCTGGTGTCGCGCAAGTCGACCCGCGACACGCACCGCTGGGTCTACCTCGACATCGGCAAGTTCTCCGGGCTGGCCGAGACCATCGACGAGGCGATCCGCTACCAGTTCGAGACGCCGCGCGACGGCGACGCGACGGGCCCCTGCATCCTCGCCGGGCCGTCCTGCGACAGCGCGGACGTGCTCTACGAGAAGCGGCCGATGCCGATGCCGCTGAGCCTGCGCGCGGGGGACCGCGTGGTGATCCGCAACGCGGGCGCCTACACCTCGAGCTACTCCTCTGTGGGCTTCAACGGCTTCCCGCCGCTGGACGTGGTCGTCATCTGACGCTCCCGCAAGATATCTGTAACCGCGACCGGCCGGGCAGGGGACTGCGCGGCCGGTTCTCGTTTCGGGGGCCGTATGCCGCCGCATGCGGAGAAATCTTTTTACAGGCCTGTTTCCGCAGGGTTATCTGGCCCTCATGAGTGATCCCGCCCCCGCCCCTGTCCCGTCGGACCATCCGCGCCGCTACGAGCTGGCCAACGAGCTGCATGCGCGGCCCTTTCCGGAGGTCTCCGCCCCGTGCCGGGCGATGTATCTGGCGTTCAAGCAGCCGCGCGATGCCGCCACGCGGGACCGAGCGGAGGACCGGGCGCATCTGGTGGTGTTGCTCGACCGGTTCGGCGCGCCCCATCCGAAGCCGGGGGCGACGCATTGGATCGGCCGACTCGGGCGGCATACGCTGAAGTGGGAGTGCCATACCGAATTCACCACCTACACGCTGTTTCTGGACGGGTTGGAGGCGCGGCCGTTCGATCCGGCCGACTACGAGGTGCTGCCGGCCAACTGGCTGGCGGCGGCGCCGGGGTTGAGGATCGCCTCCGCGATGATCCGGATCGAGGTGCTGGAGAACGGCGCCGAGGAGGCGGTGGCGGAGCGGTTGGACGAGTGGTTCGTCGCCGAGAGCCTGTCGGCGGGCTACGTGCTGGACGAGGTGGCCATCGTCGCGAGCGATTTCCGCATCGACACCGCGGGTCACGTGCGGTTCGCGCTATTCGTCCGCCCCGACGTAGGCGCGCGGCGGATCGGGCGGATCGTGCAGCGGCTGACGGAGATCGAGATCTACTCCGCGATGTCGCTGCTGGGCCTGCCGCGCGCGCGGGACGTGAGCGCGCGTATGGGGGAGATCGACAAGCAACTCGTGACGCTGATGAGCGATCTGACGGGGGATAGTCGGCCCGCCGAGGAGGCTTTGGGAAAGCTGCTGAACGTGTCGGCGGAGCTGGAGAACCTGCTGGCGACCGCGTCCTTCCGTTTCGGCGCGACGGCGGCCTACGAGGCGATCGTGCACGACCGGGTGCGGGTGCTGCGGGAGAGCCGGTTTGCCGGCCGGCAACTGTTCAGCGAATTCGTGTCGCGCCGGTACGACCCGGCCATGCGGACGATCCGCTCCACCGAGGCGCGGCTGAGGACGATGGCCGAGCGCGCGGCGCGGGCGGGGGATCTGTTGCGGACGCGGGTGGATGTGGAACGGCAGGCACAGAACCAGAGGCTCCTGGAGAGCATGGACCGCCGGGCCGACCTGGCGCTGAAGCTGCAGCACACGGTCGAGGGGCTGTCGGTGGTGGCGATCAGCTACTACGCGCTGAACCTGGCGAGCTATGCCACCTATCCGTTCTACGAGGCGGTGGGGCTGAGCAAGGGGCTTGCGACGGCGCTGCTGACGCCTGTCGTCGTGCTGGTGGTGTTCCTGATGATCCGGCGAATTCGCAAGGGAATGCACTGAGCGGCGCGCGTGCGTCGGCAGGGGCGACGATCGCCCCTTGCCATTGCCCGCGCCGGGCGGGATTGTGGCGGGCGACCCACCCCGCCCAAGGAGATTTCCATGCCCGTGAGGAACCGTTTCGGCGAGTTGCATCCCGAGATCATCACCTGGCGGCACGATTTTCACCGTCATCCCGAGCTTCTGTTCGACACCCATCGGACCGCCGAAACGGTCGCCGGGAAGCTCCGTGCGTTCGGCTGCGACGAGGTGGAGACGGGCATCGGCGGACCGGGGGTCGTGGGGGTGATCCGCGGGCGGCAGACGGGCTCGGGCAAGGTGATCGGGCTGCGGGCGGACATGGACGCGCTGCCGATCGAGGAAGATACGGGCGTGCCCTATGCCTCCCAGACGCCGGGGGTGATGCATGCCTGTGGGCACGACGGGCACACCGCCATGCTGCTCGGCGCGGCGCAGTACCTAGCGGAGACGCGGAATTTCGACGGGACGGTGGCGGTGATCTTCCAGCCCGCCGAAGAGGGCGGTGCCGGTGGGCGGGAGATGTGCCGGGACGGGCTGATGGAACGCTTCGGCATTCAGGAAGTCTACGGCATGCATAACTGGCCCGGCCTGCCGCTGGGCAGTTTCGCGATCCGGCCGGGGCCGTTCTTTGCGGCGACGGACACGTTCGACATTGTCTTTCGCGGGCGGGGCGGCCACGCGGCAAAGCCGCACGAGACGGTCGATCCTGTCGTGATGGCGAGCCACGCGGTCGTCGCGATTCAGGGGATCGTGGCGCGGAATGCGGACCCGGTGGAAAATCTGGTGGTTTCCGTCACGTCCGTCGAGACGTCGAGCAAGGCCTACAATGTGATCCCGCAGGAGGTGCGGCTGAAGGGCACGACGCGGTCCCTCATGCCCGCGGTTCAGGATCTGGCCGAGCGGCGACTTGGCGAGATCGCGCAGGGGACGGCGGCGCTGTTCGGGGGAACGGCGGAGGTGAGTTACCGGCGCAATTACCCAGTGATGGTCAATTCCGAGGTGCAGACGGCGTTTGCGGCGGAGGTGGCGCGCAGCGTGGCGGGGGCCTGCGCGGAGGCGCCGTTGGTGATGGGGGGGGAGGATTTCGCCTTCATGTTGCAGGAGCGTCCGGGCGCCTACATCCTGCTGGGCAATGGCGACACCGCGTCGGTTCATCACCCGCAGTACGATTTCAACGACGCGGCGATCCCGGCCGGCTGCTCCTGGTGGGTTGAGATCGCGGAAGCGCGGATGCCGCTCGGCTGAGGGGCGTTTGGAGATTTCGCGGTCCGGTGCCGCCGGAGCAACTGGCGGAGCGGCGGGTGACGCGGTAGAGCGGGGCGAAGGAGATCGCCCGTGGCCGCAGCCAACGTCATATGCATCAAGTGGGGCACGCTGTTCGGCCCCGAATACGTGAACCGCCTCTATTCCGGGGCGCGGCGGAACCTGTCGGGTGACGTGCGCTTTTTCTGCATGACCGAGCATCGGGAGGGCCTGCATCCGGGGGTGGAGGTTTTGGACCTGACGGAGGAGCCGTTCCAGGCGGAGATGGACGCAGCGCTGGCCGTCGCCAACCGGCAGGGCGCGATGCGCAAGGTCAGCCTGTTTCGCCCCGGCCTGATCCCCGATCTGCAGGGGCCGCTTCTGGGGTTCGACCTCGACGTGGTGGTCACCGGCGGGCTCGACGACCTGCTGCACCACGCGCCGGGCACCGTCGCGATGCGGGCTGACTGGGTGGAGGCGCGGCGCGGGCGGAAGACGGGGCATGGGTCTGTCTTCCGCTTCGATCCGGCGCTGCATGGCTGGCTCTACGAGGCGCTGGCCGCCGATCCCGCAGGTCAGGTGGCTCGGGCGCGGGGGTCGGAGCAGCGCTATACCTCCACGCTCGCGCAGGAGAGGGGGGCCTTTGCCTATCTTCCCGGCGACCAGGTGGTGAGCTTCAAGCACGGTTGCATGCGGCTGCCGCCGATGAACTACCTGACAGAGCCGCGCCTGCCGGAAAATGCTCGGGTGGTCTGTTTCCACGGCCGGCCGAAGATGAGCGAAGCGGTGGACGGCTACCACGGCTCGATCCTGCGCCATTCGCTGGCGTGCTCCTGGTTGCGGGAGCATTGGATCGACCGGGCGCGGGCGGATCTTGGCGCGCAGTGGGCCTAAGGGCCGTTCCCTGCGGGCGCCGGGGCCGCGTTCGGGGTGCATGCCTCCGGCATTGAGGCAGCGGCCGGTCGCTTCCCCGCCGGCCCGGTGAGCGGGGTGATTTGCTGAGAAGATGGAAAGGCGGCAGCGGAGCGCGCCGGGGGAACGTCGCGCGGGCGGTGGGTCAGCCGCCGGTGTGGCTCATGTGGCGTGGCATTTGCCCGGCGACTTCCTGGCGGGAATAGTCGAAGTCGTGGCCCTTGGGCTTCAGCCGGATGGCGGCGCGAATGGCGTCTTCCAGCGGCCCGGTGTGGCGGTCGCGGAGGGCGGGGCGCAAGTCCGCGCGGTCTTCCTGGCCGAGGCACATGTAGAGCTCGCCGGTGCAGGTCAGGCGCACGCGATTGCAGCTTTCGCAGAAGTTGTGCGAAAGCGGTGTGATGAAGCCGATCCGCTGGCTCGTTTCTTCCAGACGGACATAGCGGGCCGGGCCGCCGGTGCGATCCGGCAGGTCTGTCAGGGTGTAGCGCGTGGCCAGTTGGGCGCGCAGGTCGCTGAGGGGCCAGTACTGGTCGAGCCGGTCCTCCTCCCCCATGTCGCCCATGGGCATGACCTCGATAAAGGTGAGGTCCATGTCGCGGGAAGCGCACCAGTCTGTCAGCGTGAAGAGTTCGTCCTCGTTCAGGCCTTTGAGCGCCACGGTGTTGATCTTTACCCGCAAGCCCGCGGATTGGGCGGCGTCGATCCCGCGCATCACCTGGGCGAGGCGGCCCCAGCGGGTGATGCGGGCGAATTTTTCCTCGTCCAGCGTGTCGAGCGAGATGTTCACACGCCGGACGCCGAGCGCGGCGAGGTCCGGGGCGAAGCGGTGCAATTGGCTGCCGTTCGTCGTCAGCGTCAGTTCGTCGAGCGCGCCGCTTTCCAGGTGCCGGGCGGTGGCGCGGAAATAGGAGAGGATGTTGCGGCGCACGAGCGGTTCGCCGCCGGTGATGCGCAGCTTGCGCACGCCGAGGCGGATAAACGCGGTGGAGACGGTATCGAGCTCTTCCAAGGTCAGCAGGTCCCGCTTGGGCAGGAAGGTCATGTTTTCCGACATGCAGTAGTTGCAGCGGAAATCGCATCTGTCCGTGACCGATACCCGGAGGTAGGTCACGGCGCGCTGGAAGGGATCTATCAGGGGCGCCGTCATGACCGGCAGGCTACGCATGTGCGCGAATTGGAGCAAGCCCCCGATGAGCGGTTGTCACCTTCGTGAGCGCGGTGCAGGTTGCGGGCGCATATCGAAGAGGATCCGATGATGGCAACACGAGTTCTGATGGCGGCGATGGTGCTTGGGGTGGCCGGGTGCGCGCAGATCGGAGCGCCATTCCGGGCCGATGCGCCGAAAGCGGTGCAGGAGGCGCCGGAGGGCCCGGCACCGGGCACCGAGCAGGCGCCGCCGCCGAAGTCCGCCGTCACGGTCGAGCAGTTCGACACGACGACGGCGGAAGAGCGGGCTGCTGCTGCGGCGCCGGTGGAAGACGGTGAGAAACGGCTGGGCACGACGATCGCGTCGCTGGGCGATCCCGCCGATCCCGGGTTCTGGGCTGAGACGGGGATGGTGGATTCGGTGATCCAGGGGCGGTTGGAGAACCCGGCAAACGGCAAGTCGGTGAAGGTGGAGTTGCGCCCGTCGGGCGGGGCGGCCGGGTCCGGCACGCGCGTCAGCTTGCCGGCGCTGCGGGTGCTGGAGGCGCCGCTGACGTCTTTGCCTGAATTGGTGGTTTTCGGGGGCTGACGGCGGACGGCCGGCGGTCGGCGCGGCCGCTTACATGGAGAAGCTGGTGCCGCAGCCGCAGGAGGAGGTGGCGTTGGGGTTTTCCACCACGAAGCGGGCGCCGATCAGCTCCTCGGTGAAATCGATCGTCGCGTTTTCCAGGAACGGCAGGGAGACGGGGTCGACCACCACGGTCTGGCCCTGACCCTGAAGCACGAGGTCGTCCTGCGCCGGCTCGTCGAGGGTGATCTCGTACTGGAAGCCCGAGCAGCCGCCGCCTTCCACCGCGACGCGCAGCGCCTTGGGGGCTGCCTCGATCTCGGCCAGGCGGGCAAAGGCACGGTCGGTGACTTTGGGGGGGAGGGACAGGTCCATCGGTCGTTTTCCTGAAATCTTCCTGAAATCCACGTCGTATTCCGGTCTCATCCGAGATATATGCGGGCCGGACCGGCCCAACAAGGACTACCATGGAACTGGCACCCTATGCCTGCGATCCCGCCGAGAGCCGCGGGCGCCTGTACACGGAGGCGATCAGCACGTTCCGCTCCCCGTTCCAGCGCGACCGCGACCGGATCATTCACTCCTCGGCCTTTCGCCGGTTGAAGCACAAGACCCAGGTGTTCGTGGAGCATGAGGGGGACCACTTCCGCACCCGGCTGACCCATTCCATCGAGGTGGCGCAGGTGGCCCGTACCATTGCGGGCGCGCTCGGGCTGAACGGGGAACTGACGGAAGCGGTGGCTTTGGCGCACGACCTGGGCCACACGCCCTTTGGCCACACCGGGGAAGATGCGCTGGCGGCGTTGATGGCGCCTTTCGGCGGGTTCGATCACAATGCGCAGGCGATCCGGATCGTGACCTCGCTGGAGCGGCACTATGCGGGGTTCGATGGCCTGAACCTGACGTGGGAGACGCTGGAGGGGATTGCGAAGCACAACGGGCCGGTGGAGGGGCCGTTGCCGTATGGGTTGGCGGAGTACAACGCGCGGCACGACCTGGAACTGCACACCCACGCCAGCGCGGAGGCGCAGGTGGCGGCGCTGGCCGACGATATTGCCTACAACAACCACGACCTGATGGACGGACTGCGGGCGGGGCTGTTCACCGATGACGAGGTTGCGGACTTGCCCATCGTGGAGGGGGCCTATGCCGAGGTGGACCGCTGCTGGCCAGGGCTGGACGCGCAGCGGCGCAGGCACGAGGCGCTGAGGCGGGTCTTTGGCGTGATGGTGACGGATGTGATCGGCACGGCGCGGGCGCGGCTGGCGAAGGCGGCGCCGGCGAATGCGCAGGCGGTGCGCGACCTCGGGCGGCCGGTGGTGCGCTTTTCGGACGAGGTCTGGCGGCAACTGCGGGAGATTCAGGCGTTCCTGTTCTCGCGGATGTACCGCGCGCCGGAAGTGGTGGAAGAGCGCGAGCGGGTGACCCGGGTGATCGAGGATCTGTTTCCGCTCTACATGCGGCGGACGGACCTGCTGCCGGCGGAATGGCGGGAGGATGTGGCGCGCGCGGAGGGGGCGCCCGAGCTGGCGCGGATCGTTGCCGATTACATCGCCGGGATGACCGACCGCTTCGCGTTGCAACAGCATGCGCGGCTGCTGGGATAGGTCCGGTTGCCAATCGGCGCGCCTGCGGCGCATTCCCCTTGAGCCCTTCGGGCGGTGGGCGCCTGTGGTGGCTGTTGCGAAAGGTGTCGATACGTCTGGCGTGCTGGGTGCGGGCACGGTCTCTCCGGCCTGCGCGAACATGTCGACGGTCGCGTGTCGGGCGATAAGTGACATGCCATCACGAATTCGGTCCGGTTCTCGGTTGACCATCTGGAAGATATGGAATTTATTTTCCATGTCCGTGTCGAGAGGATCGCCGGGCAGGCTCGCTCGCAGAGTGGAGGACCCAGCCAATGCCGGACATGCCCGCCCCGCAGTCCATCGAGGCGTTTCACGAGCGTCTGAACGAGGTGTCCGACACCCTGCCGAAGCGGTTGAAGCAATGTGCCGAGTATTTCGCGGTGCACAGCGATCGGATCGCGCTTTCCACGGTCTCCGAGGTCTCGGCCGCGGCGGGGGTGCAGCCGTCGGCCCTGATCCGCTTCTGCCAGATCCTCGGATTTTCCGGCTATAGCGAGCTGCAGAAGCTGTTCCGCACGTCCTACGCACCCACTTTGCCCGACTACGAAACGCGGTTGCAGAACCTGCGGGAGCGGGGGGCGGCGAGCCCTTCGGCGATGCTGGCGGAATTCGTGGATGCGGGGCGGATGTCGTTGGAGAAGATCACGACGACCGTGGACCCGCGTATTCTGGACCAGGCGGTGGCCGCGCTGGCCAAGGCCAACATGATCCATATCATTGGCCTGAAACGATCCTTTCCCGTCTCGTCCTACCTCGCCTATGCCTTTGACAAGATGCACATTCCGGCGATGTTGCATGATGGGGTGGGCAAGCTGAGCCACCGTCATGCGATCCGCGAGGGCGACGCGCTGATCGCGATCACATTCGCCCCTTATACCGAGGAAACGCTCGAACTCGCGTCGGAATGCACGTCCAGGTCGGTGCCGGTGGTTGCGATCACCGATTCCGCTTCCGGGCCGCTGCATCGGGAGGGTGTGTTGCCGATCCGGGTGGCAGAGGCCACGTTCGGCGCGTTCCGCTCGTTGTCGGCCACACTGTCGCTCGCCCTGGCGCTTGCCGTCGCGGTGGGGACCGCGCGGGACGACGCATGATGGAATATAGGGTCTATCCAGGACAGTCTCCGACTTGACATTCCGTCATGTGGTTCCAGGTTTGAGATGAGGCGAGTGCGCCGCCTGCGTTGCGCGGCGCAGTGATCCGTACGCATCGGCGAAGGATGGCGGCGACCTAGCATCTCGCCGGCCGGCGGGCGGTCAGGTGGCTTGGAGTGGGCCGGCGCCCGGGTCCTTTTGATACCAGACGGTGAGGTGCGGCTGCGGGCCAGTGCGCGGTATGTCGGGTAGCTGCCTGCGGCTGGAAACGTTTGCGCCGCAAATAGTTTAAATGGAATGAATAATTCATTTTTCGGAGCCGGGACTATTGGTTGCTTGCGGAGATGGGGAGTCGGGCTCCGAGCGGGAAATGAGGGCGCCCCGCTGTCGAGCATGGTGCCGTGCGGCGTGGCGCCGAATGGTTCCGGATGGCGCGATGGGGTGGGGCGAAGGCTTGGGTTCGCAAGGGGCCTTGGCCGGGGTGTCATGACGTTTGGGCGCGTGGGATCTGGGGCGTTGGGGGGGCGGTAGTGCGGGTATCGGCCGAAATTTCATCAGGATAACAGGCTGTCGCTTGCCGGTTGCCTTCAGGAACAAAAGTCTGGCCGGCTGTTTGGGCGGCGCAGGCGGGTCGCTTCGGTGGGTGTCCGGGTTGGGTCGCGGGCGGGAGGCGGCTGCTTGCCACTGCCGGGCGGTGCCGACCGAAGCGGACGCGCTTTCGTCGCCGTCTTGGCCCGGTCGGCATCGGGCTGGCGACGGGCGTGCAGGGCGGCGAGAGGGAGGCAGGGCGCCCGGTATCGGAGGTGGCAAACAGCCCCAGTTGGCGTGAAAATGTGTTGCACACGGCGGGCACTTATGGAATGTATTTTCTGAAATGACATTTCGTGGGCCGGCGTTCTAAAGGATGCGGCTGGCGGTTTGTTCGAGCCGGGACGGGGTTTCGCAGAATGCTGCGCCGGGCGGCTGAGGGGGGTACTATGTGCATGTTCGATCGTCTGCCGAACCGGCGACCCGGTCCCCGCTACGAGGGGAGCGCGCGTGGTCCGGCGGCTCGAGGTGCGCGCGGCTGTGGGGCGGGCAGGCAGCGCGTTGAGATGCCGAGGAGACGTTCGCGACGGGCGTAAGGGGTGCAGCGCGGCCGGGAAGCCACCGGGGCGCGGGATCCTGAACGGCGCTGGCGACCGATAAACTGGAGAAAACGATGGCGAAACCTTTGGACGTGATCACGATCGGCCGGGCCGGGGTCGACTTGTACGGAGCGCAGATTGGTGGGCGGCTGGAGGACATGCGGTCCTTCGACAAGTACATCGGGGGCTCTCCCACGAACACGGCCTGCGGGGCGGCGCGCCTTGGTCTGAAGTCGGCGGTGATCACGCGCGTGGGCGACGAGCACATGGGGCGGTTCATCCGCGAGCAACTGGTGCGCGAGGGCGTCGACGTGCGCGGGGTGAAGACGGACCCGGAGCGGCTGACGGCGTTGGTGCTTCTGGGCATCCGCGACCAGGAGCAGTTCCCGCTGATCTTCTATCGCGACAACTGCGCGGACATGGCGCTCTGCGAGGACGACATCGACCCGGCGTTCATCGCTCAATCCCGCGCCGTCGTCGCCTCCGGCACGCACCTCAGCCACCCGCAGACGACCGCGGCGACGCTCAAGGCGCTTCGCCTGGCGCGGGAGAACGGTGCCCAGACGGCGCTGGACATCGACTACCGGCCGAACCTCTGGGGCCTTGCCGGGCATGGCGCGGGTGAGGAGCGGTTCATCGAATCGCAACAGGTGACGGCGAAGCTGCAGGAGCATCTGCATTACTTCGACCTGATCGTGGGCACGGAGGAGGAGTTCCACATCGCCGGTGGCTCGACCGACACGGTGGAGGCGCTACGGGCCGTGCGCAAGGTGTCGGACGCCGCGCTCGTCTGCAAGCGGGGCGCGAAGGGGGCGACGGCCTTCGTGGGGAATATTCCTGACGATCTGGATGAGGGGCAGTCCGGCCCGGGGTTCCCGATCGAGGTGTTCAACGTGCTGGGCGCGGGCGACGGTTTCATGGGCGGGCTGCTGAAGGGCTGGCTCGACGGCGAGGACTGGCCGACCGCGATCAAGTACGCCAATGCCTGCGGCGCCTTCGCGGTGAGCCGGCATGGCTGCACGCCGGCCTATCCGTCGTGGGAGGAGCTGCAGTTCTTCTTTGACCGGGGCGTCGTGCGGCCGGACCTGCGGAACGACGCGGAACTGGAGCAGGTGCACTGGGCGACCAACCGGCAGCGCAACCGGAACGGGGGCGACTGGTCCACGATGCGGGTGTTCGCCTTCGACCACCGGATCCAGATGGAAGATTTGGACGGGGCGACGCCGGAGAAGATCGGGGCGTTCAAGGAGCTGTGCCTGAAGGCGGCGCTGCAGGTGAAGGGCGAGAACAGCGGCTACGGTATCTTGTGCGACGGACGGCTGGGGCGCGAGGCGCTGTATCGGGCCGAGGGAACCGGCCTCTGGATCGGCCGGCCGGTGGAGTGGCCGGGCTCGCGGCCGCTGATGCTGGAGCCGCAGCTTGGCCCGGACCTCGGTGGCCTGACGGAATGGCCGCAGGATCAGGTGGTGAAGTGCCTGTGCTTCTGCCATCCCGACGACGATGCGGAGACCTGGGCGGAGCAGGAGGCGACGGTGCTGCGGTTGTTCCACGCGACGCGGCGCAACCGGCTGGAGTTCCTGCTGGAGGTGATCCCGTCGAAGGTCGGCCCGGTGGAGGACGACACGACCGCGAAGTTGATCCAGCGGTTCTATGACATCGGGGTCTCTCCCGACTGGTGGAAGCTGGAACCCTTCGAGAGCGAAGGCGCCTGGGCAGCGTCCGTGGAAGCGATCGAGCGCAACGACCCGCGGACCCGCGGCGTTGTGGTTCTGGGGCTGGATGCCTCGGAAGAGTCCCTTGCCGCGTCGTTCGAGCTGGCGGCGAGGCAGCCGCTGGTCAAAGGCTTCGCGGTGGGGCGGACGATATTCGGCGAGGCCGCGCGGGCCTGGATGAAGGGCGAGCTTTCGGACGAGGCCGCGGTGGCGCAAATGAGCGAGCGCTTCGAGCGGCTCTGCGGGGTCTGGAACAGGGCGCGCGCAGCAGCAGCGGTCTGACGGATCGCGGAAACATGGCGCCCGCCGTCGCGCGGCGGGCCGAAAGAACAGAGCGGACATGCGGGAGGAAATGACATGAAGACGATCCGGCTGACGGCGGCGCAGGCGATGGTTCGGTGGCTGAGTGTTCAGATGACCGAGGACGGGGAGCGCTTCATCGAGGGGGTGTGGGCGATTTTCGGCCACGGCAACGTGGCGGGCCTTGGCGAGGCTTTGCACGGGATCGGCGATGCATTCCCGACGTGGCGGGGTCAGAACGAGCAGACGATGTGCCATACCGCCATCGCCTATGCCAAGACGATGCAGCGGAGGCGGGCGCACGCGGTGACCTCCTCCATCGGGCCGGGGGCGACCAACATGGTGACGGCGGCAGCGCTGGCGCATGTGAACCGCCTGCCGGTCCTTATCATTCCGGGCGACATCTTCGCCAACCGCCGCCCCGACCCGGTGTTGCAGCAGATCGAGGATTTCGACGACGGCACGATCAGCGCCAACGACTGCTTCAAGCCGGTCACGCGCTATTTCGACCGGATCACCCGGCCCGAGCATCTGCTGACCTGCCTGCCGCGGGCGCTTGCGGTGATGACGGACCCGGCGAACTGCGGGCCGGTCTGCCTGGCCTTCTGTCAGGATGTGCAGGCGGAGGCCTACGACTATCCGGAGAGCTTCTTCGCGCCGAAGGTCTGGCGCATCCGGCGGCCTGAGCCCGACCCGCGCGAGGTGGCCGACGTGGTGGCGGCGATCAAGGCGGCGAAGCGGCCGATGATCGTCTCCGGCGGGGGCGTGCTCTATTCCGGCGCGGAGGAGACGCTGGCGCGGTTCGCCGAGACCCACAACATCCCGTTCGTGGAGACCCAGGCGGGCAAGGGCGGCCTGAGCTACGAGGACGCGCGCAACTTCGGCTCGCCCGGCGTGACTGGCTCGGCCTGCGCCAACGATCTGGCGGCGGAGGCCGATCTGGTGATCGGGGTGGGCACGCGGTTCCAGGACTTCACCACCGGCTCCTGGACGGTCTTCAGCGGCAGTGACCGGCAGCTCGTGTCGATCAACATGCACGGCTACGACGCCACCAAGCACTACGCGATCCCCTGCGTGGGCGACGCGAAGTCGACGCTGGAGCGGATCTCGGCCGGGCTTGGCGACACCCGCTTCGACTGGCACGACCCGGCGGCGCGGGAGGCGTGGCACGAGACGGTGCGCACGGTGACCGCCATGCCGAACCACGAGGGGCTGCCGAGCGATGCGCAGGTGATCGGCGCGGTTCAGCGGCAAGCGCAGGAGAATACCGTGGCGATGTGCGCCGCAGGCACGATGCCGGGGGCGTTGCAGGTTTTGTGGCAGTCCGCGAAGGGCGGCTATCACATGGAATACGGCTATTCCTGCATGGGCTACGAGATTGCCGGTGCGATGGGGGTCAAGCTGGCGGCGCCGGAGAAGGAGGTGATCTGCTTCATCGGCGACGGCTCCTACATGATGGCGAACTCGGAGCTGGCGACGGCGGTGATGCGCCGCGTGCCTTTCACCGTGGTGCTGACCGACAACCGGGGCTTCGGCTGCATCAACCGGCTGCAGGTCGCCAGCGGCGGGGCGGAGTTCAACAACCTGTACAAGGACGCCAACGTCGAGGTTCAGCCGGAGATCGACTTCGTCGCCCATGCCGCATCCATGGGGGCGCATGCCGAGAAAGCCGCGGACATTGCGGACCTGGAGGCGAAGATCGCGGCGGCGCGCGGGCGGGACATCCCGTCGGTGATCGTGATCGACACCGAGGCGGTGTCCGGCACCGGCGCGGGCGGCCATTGGTGGCAAGTCGCGGTGCCTCAGGTGGGCGGCCCGGAGCGGCTGGAGAAGGCCCGGGCGGAGTACAACGAGAACGTCGCCAAGCAGCACATCTTTAACTGAGGGGTGCCGCGGCTGACGGCCGGCACTCCGAGGAAGACAGACCAGGACAAGACCAGCCAGGAGGGCAAACATGATCCTGTACGGCACCAACCCGATCGCATGGTCGAACGACGACGACTGGTCGATCGGCGACCACCTGAGCCTGGACGACTGCCTGTCGGACTGCCGGGCAATCGGCTTCGACGGCATCGAAAAGGGGCACAAGATGCCCGATGAGGGCGGCGCGCTGAAGGCGAAGCTCGCCGAATACGGCCTGCGGTTCGCGGCCGGCTGGTTCTCCACCAACATCCTCGTCAACGACATCGAGGCGGAGAAGACCGCGCTCAAGGCGTGGATCGACTTCACCAAGGCCGCCGGCGGCGACCACATCAACGCCTGCGAGTGCTCCAACACGGTGCATGGTAATGACGCGGTGGCCGTGAACGACCGCCCGATTATGAGCGACGCCGAGTGGGAGCGGTTCTCCAAGGGGTACGAGGCGCTGTCGGCCTTCGCGGCCGATGAGGGCGTGAAGATGGGCTACCATCACCACATGGGTACGATCATCGAAAGCGCCGCCGACATCGACCGGTTCATGGAAATGGCCGGCCCGCACACGCGGCTGCTGCTCGACACCGGCCATGCGTGGTTCGGCGGCGCCGATCCGGCCGAGGTGGCCCGCAAGTACATGGATAAGGTGAGCCACATTCACTGTAAGAACGTGCGTCCGCCGATCGCCAAGCAGGTCCGCGACGAGAACCTCTCCTTCCTTGAGGGTGTGCGGCGCGGGGCCTTCACCGTGCCGGGCGACGCGGAGGGCTGCGTGGATTTCGAGCCGGTGCTGAAGATTGCGGCCGACGCGGGCTATTCCGGCTGGATCGTGATCGAGGCCGAGCAGGACAGCGCGGTGCGCAATCCGCTTGAATACCAGTCCCTCGGGCTGAAGACGTTGAAGGACGTCGCCGAAAAGGTCGGCCTGAGCTGACCGGATCTGGCCGGCGCGCTCTTCCGCTGCGCCGGCCAGCCCTTGACCGCCCCGCCGGTGCCGCGCCAGCGTTCGCGCGGCCACACCGGCTCGACACGCCAGACTCAGGAGGACCCCATGAGCCATCTTCTCCACACCCCCTTCGGCACCCACGGCAAGGTGCACGAGATCACGCCGCAATCGGCCGGCTGGCGCTATGTCGGATTCTCGCTCTACCGGCTGCGGGCGGGCGAGAGCGTGGGAGAGGCGACCGGCGCGCGGGAGGTGATCCTGGTGATGGTCGAGGGCAAGGCGCGCCTCACCGGTGCCGATCAGGACTGGGGCGTGCTGGGTGAGCGAATGGACGTGTTCGAGAAGACGCCGCCGCATTGCCTCTACCTGCCCAACGACACCGCGTGGGAGGCGACGGCGGAGACCGACTGCGTGCTCGCGGTCTGCTCCGCGCCGGGCCATTCCGGCCACGCTGCGCGGCGGATCGGCCCTGACGGGATCTCGCTGACGGAACGAGGCAAGGGGACCAACACACGCTACATCAACAATATCGCGATGGAGGGCGAGGACTACTGCGACTCGCTTCTGGTGACGGAGGTGTTCACGCCGGCGGGGCACTGGTCCTCCTATCCGTCCCACCGGCACGACGAGGACGACTATCCGCGCATCACCTATCTTGAAGAGACGTACTATCACCGCCTGAACCCGGGCGACGGCTTCGGCATCCAGCGCGTCTACACCGACGACCTGCAACTGAACGAGACGATGGCGGTGTCGGATGGCGACGTCGTCTGCGTGCCGCGTGGGCATCACCCCTGCGGCGCGCCCTATGGGTTTGAGATGTACTACCTCAACGTCATGGCAGGCCCCCTGCGCAAATGGCGCTTCGTTCCCGCCCCGCAGGTTCAGTGGATCATGGACAGGGACGCCTGACGGCCTCCAAGTGGGTTGACCGCGCGGGGGCCGTGGCAGGCGCCCGCGACCGCTGTCGGTTGCAGCGACCGGGATTGGCTTTGGGGCTGCTTCGGCCGCCGCCGCTCTGCGCGCGTGGGCCGGGCGTTTGTATTTTGGCGTTGCCGGCCCCCTCTGACAGGGATTTGCCCATGCGCGGAGCCCGCCCGGCGCCGGTGGCGTGGCAATGACCGAACATGCCGCTTGCCGATTCCGAATAGGTTCAAAACGGTCTGAGTCCGCAGATATCGAGCAATCATTCAACTTAAGGTTGAAAAACCACCGTCCTTTGAGGACGCGGGAGCGCTTCAGCTCTGACACTTTTGGGGAAGCTGGCCGAGATATCGGCGGCTGTCATCAGTTGCCGGATTACGGCATGAACCCTGGAGGGAAAGAATGAAGACCTACCTGCTGAAGACGATCAAGCGCTTCTCCAAAGACGAAAAAGGCGTGACCCTTGTCGAGTATGGCATCGCGCTGATCCTGGCCGTCGGCCTTGGCGCCGCAGCCCTTACCGACCTCTCCGCCGAAGTCGATGGCAAGATGGGCGAGGCCGAACTTGCGATGGGCAACAAGGTAGCGGACGGCTGATCCGGGGTCGGCCGATCTGAACCTGTTATCCGCTCATGTGCCGCGGCCGTTGGCTGGCCGCGGCACACCTTGCCCAAGCCGAAGGCAGCTTGCTCCTGAACAGCAATTCGACTGCACAGGCTGGTAACGACCGAATTCAAAGGACCCCCACCATGCGTATGAGCGCCATCCTGACGACACTCGTGGGCCTCGCCGTTGCGGGCGGGTCCGCCTATCTTGCCCGTGACTATGTCGAGCGGAGCAAGGCCTCCGCCAGCGTCTCTGAAGAGGCCGAACTTGTGAGCGTGCTCGTCGCACGCTCGGACATCGCCCTTGGCCAGGCCATTGAGGCGCATCTGCTGGAAACGATCGCCTGGCCGCGGGACTCCGTTCCCGGCGGCGTCTACACCGACCGCGGCGAACTCCTGGCCCCGCAAGGCCAGCACCCGCGTCGCGCAAAGCGGGCGATCTCGCAGGGCGAACTCATCATGAAATCCAAGGTCTCGGAGTACGGCGAGAAGGTCACCATCGGCCAGACGCTTGGCCCGAACCTGCGCGCCATGGCGATCAAGGTCTCCGCCGAAACCGCCGTCGGCGGCTTTGTCACGCCGGGCGATTCCGTTGACGTGGTGTTGACGCAGGGCAACCGCGAAGAGCTTCGCGCGGTGACGATCCTGCAGAACATCCGTGTGATCGGCGTCGACCAGGATGCGGACGAGCACGCCGATACGCCCGAAGTGGCGCGCACCGTGACCGTCGCCGTGACCCCCGAGCAGAGCCAGCGGCTCGCGCTCGCCCAGAGGGCCGGCACGCTGAGCCTGACGCTGCGCAACTTCGAGGCGGCGGAGACCCAGCAGCTCGACCTGATCAAACTGAGCGACATCCTCATTGACGCCCCGCTGGAGGACAAGGTCTCCCGCACTGTCCTGGTCCGCCGGGGCAACACGACGGAGATCCAGGAACTGCGCTGAGGCGCGGGTTCCGGGAGGATCGCCATGACACCGCTCCGCACCATACGGGATCTGCGCAAGGCCGAGGAGGGGACCATCCTCGTCTTCTGGGCCATGTGCCTGGGGATGTTCCTCGGTATCGTGGCGCTCTCGTTCGACCTGGGGCGGGTCGGGATCACGCAGACGGAACTGCAGGCTTACGCCGACAACGTCGCCCTCGCCGCGGCGGGGGAACTTGACGGGCGGGACGACTCGATCATTCGCGCCCGCGCGGCGGCGGCGACCCTCATCACGGACTGGCAGTCCTTCGGCAGCGAGGGCAATGTTCTCGCCGGCTCCGACGATTACACGCTGACCTTTTTCCGGACGCTCCCGGATAACGACACCGACGCGCTGACCGACGTCACGACCGACCCGCGAAAGGCCGCCTACGTACGCGCCACGGCCACGGCCAACACGGTCGACATGACGTTTGCCGCGGCCTTCGCCGGGCTGACCGGGCATGAGGATCGCGATGTCGTCGTCAACGCGTCGGCCGTCGCCGGGTTCACCCAATACGCCTGCGACATCACCCCATTGATGTTCTGCCTGCCGAATGCGGACTACACGGCCGACGCGCACATCGGCGACATGATCCTGTTGCGGTCCGGCGGGAACGGCGCGGCCTGGGGGCCGGGCGATTTCGGGTTCCTCGATCCGGCGAAGATCAAGGTCGACCCCAACGGGCCGTGCGCGGGCCTGAACGGCCAGAAGCTGGACTCCTGCCTGATGGGGGCGATCGGCAGCATCACCCAGTGCTTCGCGCAGAACGGCGTGGACATCGAGCCGGGCCAGAAGGTCGGCATCGAGGATGCGATGTTCAACGTCCGTTTCGACATCTTCAAGGCGACGATGAATGGCGCGAAGAACGATCCGGATTACGCGCCGGCGCCGAATGTCATCAAGGGGATCGTGCCGAAGAACGGCAACGGCGCCTGCATCGGCAACAGCGAGGAGGCGTCGCCGGATACCGTCGGTCTGCCCCGGGACACCTGCTTCGCCTCTGGCACCTGCACCCGGTTCGGCGATGGAAATTGGTCGCGCACCGAATACGTGGCGAAGAACTACGGTGGCGTCGATCCCCATCCCTCCGCGACGACGCGCTTCGCCTACTACAAGGCAGAGATCGCCGCGGCGGAGGCACGGGGCGCGGGGTCCGACATTCTGTCGGGGCTGTCCGAGACCGGCCGGCCGCAGTGCTCCAACCAGATGGCCGCCAGCGCGAACCGGCGCGTGGTGGTTGCCGCCGGTATCGATTGCACGACTTACGGCATTGGCGGGGCGGCGAAGGGCGTGCCGGTGGAGGAATTCTTCGAGATCTTCCTGACCGAGCCGGTGGGCGACGACGGGAATTCGCCGCCGACGCTGGATCTCTGGGGCGAGATCGTTGGCTCGGCCAGCAACGACGGTGGCGGCAGCGCCACCACGGCATCCTTCCGCGATGTCGTGCAGTTGTACCGGTGAGCGCCATGACGAACCGGTTCCGCCATATCCCCCAGACCCTCCGGCGCTTCGCCCGTGGCGAGGACGGGGCACAGCTTGTCGAGTTCGCGCTGATCCTGCCGATGATGCTGCTGGTGTTCGCGGTGATCGTGGAGGGCGGCCGGCTCATGTGGTCCTTTCAAGCCGCGAATGCCGGGGTGAGGGACGCCACGCGCTACCTGGCCCGTGTCGCGCCGTCGAACATCTGCGACACCATGGACTCCATCGGCACCTACGTTTCGGCAAGCGACCTTGCGACCATCGTCGAGAAGCGATCGGCCTCAGGACGGTTCTTCGGAACCAAGCTCGTCGAGATCCTGTCCGCCCAGCCGTCTTATGCCTGCTTCGACGGCACCGAGGGCGACACGGCAGTCACGTATCGCGTGCCGGTCGTGGGCGTGGCGGAGGTGACGGCGACGGTGCAGGTTACGTTCCCCTTCGCCGGCCTGTTCGAACTGGCCGGTGGACAGCGCGCGACGTTCACGAAGACCGTGACCGACCAGAGCCGGATCTTCGGCACATGACCCGCGCGCGCACATATCTCGCGACCCGCGGGCGCCTCACCGGCTTCTGGCGGGAGGAGAACGGCACGACGCTGGTCGAATTCGCGCTGGTGCTGTCCCTGTTCCTGCTCCTGATCTTCGGGCTGATCGACTTCGGCCGGCTGGCCTATCACTATGTGACGGTCGAGAAGGCGATCAACCTTGCCGCCCGGATCGCTGTGGTTCGCCCGCCGGCCTGCGCGACGCCGGCGGATTTCTGGATCTACGAAGTCGATCCCAACAACGCCGATGTGCCGCCGCCGGAATTCGGCGCCCATTGCCAGACGAACGTGTGCAAGGCCAAGCCGACCCTGTCGTGCACCGGCGACGCAGCGGCCGCGCCCGGCGACGCGAAGGACACTGTGGACGAGATCTGGACCGTGATGGACGGCCTGCTGCCGAGCGGGTCTGGACGGGAAAACCTGATGTTTTCCTATACGTTTGACGACAACCTCGGGTTTCTCGGCGGTCCGTGCGTGCTAATCGTTACGGTGGAGCTGCGGGACGTGCAGTTTGAATTCGTGTCGCCGCTGGGGGCGCTCGCCGGGATGGCGATGGGCACCGGCCCGACGGATCTGGGGGGCCAGACCAACAGCAACATGATCAATTTTCCAGCCCTGAGCGTGTCCTTGCCCGCCGAGGATCTCGCCCATGGCATGCCAGAGTAGTTTTAAGAGGGAGCCAGTTATGAAGGACCGCGAACATTCCGTCGCATTGGTCGGTTTCAGCGATCCGGCCGCAAGGGCGCTCGCTCAGGCGATCCGGGAAACGGAGGCATTCCGCGTCGAGGACGTTCCCTCGACCCTGTCTTCCATCAACGGGCATGCCGTCGACCTGGCGAAGTCCCATGGCGTCATCATCTTCCGCACGGACACGAGCACCGGCAACGATGTGCCGGCGCTGAAGTCCATCCGCGCGATCACCCCGGGCAAGTCCCGGATCATTGCGCTGACGGAGGGGTCTGCCTCGCTCCAGGCGGCGCATATCCTGGCGCGCGCCGGCGCGGACACGGTTCTGCCCGACACGGTCTCGGCGGAAGAACTCCGCGCCGTCATCAAGGAGTCTATCTCCGCCATCGCGAAGCCCGCGGAAGATGCACGTGCGCCCGGCCGCATCATTTCCGTCTCACAGGCGCGGGGTGGGATCGGCGCGACGACGGTCGCGGTGAACCTGGCCCACGCCCTGCTGCACCAAGAGGGCCGCCGGAAGAAGACCGCGAAGAACCGGGTGGCGCTGGTCGATCTGGACCTGCAGTTCGGCGCCGTCGCGGGCTTTCTGGACGTGCCGCGCAATGACAGCCTGTTCCAGATCGCGAAGGACTCGATGATCCCCGATGCGGTCTTCCTTGAGCAGTCCATGATCCGGCTGGAGTCCGGCCTCGCCGTTCTGCCCGCGCCCACGAGCCTCGTGCCGGTGGACGCCCTGCAGCCGGAGCAGGTTCGGGCGATCATGGAGACGCTGTCGACGGAATACGACTATGTCGTGGTCGACCTGCCGCGCACCCTGGTGGGCTGGATCGCGCCCGTGCTGGAAATGAGCGCCCGGATGCTGATGGTGACGGACACCGCCGTGCCCTCCATCCAGCAGGCCCGCCGGCTGATCGACTTCTACACCGAAGACCACCTCGGGCTCGCCGTCGACGTCATCGTCAACCGCGAGAAGCGTCCGATGTTCATGGGCCGCCACCATACGGAGGCCACCCACGTGCTCGAACGGCAATTCGCGGCCTGGCTGCCGGACGATAGGAAGGCCATGCGCGAAGCCATCGACCGCGGTGTGCCGCTCGCAGAGGCCGCGCGGCGCTCGCCGGTCACGAAAGCCATTACCAAACTCTGCCGGTCTCTCGAGACGGCATTCGAACAATCGTCGGTCTCCCGGAAGTCGGTCGGGTAAGGAGTTCAATAAATGTTCAAAAATTTCAGCAAACGCGCCATTGCCGAGACCGATGGAAAGGTTGTGGCCCTGCCTGGAGCGCTCAGCAGCGTCAGCGAAGAGCGTGCGCGGCAGGTGCCGACCGAGCAGGAGCGGGAACTCGGGGAATTCCTGCAGCTCAAGAGCCGCCTGCACGACGCGCTGCTCGACCGGTTGAACCTGTCGGTGATCGACAAGATCCAGCCGGACGACCTGCGCCGCGAGGTGGCCTCCCTTGTCAGCCAGGTGCTGAGCGAGGAAGGCAACCCGATGCGCTCGGAGCAGTTCAAGACCGTCGTGGACGATCTGATGCACGAAGTTCTGGGGCTGGGGCCGCTGGAGCCGCTGCTGGCAGACCCGACGATCAACGACATCCTCGTCAATGGCCACCGGAGCGTGTTCGTGGAACGCAACGGCGTGCTGGAGCGGTCCTCGGTGCGATTCCTCGACGAGAAGCACCTGCTGCGGATCATCGACAAGATCGTCTCCCGTATCGGCCGCCGGGTGGATGAGTCGAACCCGTGGGTGGATGCACGGCTGGAGGACGGAAGCCGGGTCAACGCGATCATCCGGCCCTGCGCGGTAGACGGGCCGAGCATCTCCATCCGGAAGTTCTCCGAAAAGCCCCTGACGATGCAGAAGCTCGTGGACTATGGCGCGCTGAACGATCAGGCGGCGCGGTTCCTCAAGGGCCTCGTCTCGGCCCGGATGAACGTGCTCATTTCCGGCGGAACGGGCTCCGGCAAGACGACCATGCTGAACGCCATGTCCGCCGCCATCGACGAGCGCGAGCGGATCGTGACCATCGAGGACGCCGCTGAACTGCGGTTGCAGCAGGAGCACGTTGTACGGCTGGAGACGCGTCCGCCGAGCCCGTCCGGCACCGGCGCGGTGCTGCAGCGCGACCTCGTGCGCAACGCGCTGCGGATGCGGCCCGACCGGATCATCGTCGGCGAGGTGCGTGGAGCCGAGGCGTTCGACATGCTTCAGGCCATGAACACCGGCCACGACGGGTCCATGACGACGGTGCACGCCAACTCCGCGCGCGATGCGCTGTCGCGGATCGAGCAGATGGTGACGATGATCGGCGCGGACCTGCCGCTGTCGGCCATCCGTAGCCAGATCTCGTCCGGCCTGGATTTCGTGATCCAGCTGTCCCGCCTGTCGGACGGCCGCCGCCGGGTGATGTCGGTCTCCGAGATCACCGGCATGGAGGGGGATGTCATCACGATGCAGGACATGTTCGTGTTCCGCCGCCGCGGTGTCTCCGAGGCTGGCGAGGTGCTGGGAGAGTTCGTGCCCACCGGCATTCGCCCGTTCGCCGCCGAACGGCTGCAGGCCGCCGGTGTCGAGCTGCCGAGCGACATGTTCACCGCGCGGGAGGTCTGAGCCATGCTGGGACTGCTCGGCGAACAGGAAATCCTCTATCTCGTCTATTGCGGCGTCGCGGTGGGGGCGTTGGTGTTCATCTCCGGTCTTGGCCAGTTGGTGAGCCAGCGGGAGAACCGCAGCGAGGCGCGAAGCCGGCGGATGCGGATGATCGCGGAGGGCAAGAGCTCGGCCGAACTGCTGGCCTTGCTCAAGCCGGTCTCGCGGCAGGGGGCCTTTGCGAAGGTCCCGGTCTACGGCGATCTGTCCGCGACCTTGCGCAAGGCCGGGTTCATGATCAGCGCGCGGATGTTCCTCGGGCTCTGCCTGCTGCTCTGGGCGCTCGCCACGTTCTTCGGGCAGCGCTTCATGAACATCGAGGTCGTCGCGGTGCTCGCCCTTCTGCCCGCCTTCCTGGTGCCGGCACTGGTGGTGGAGGCGCGGGTGCGGGAGCGCACGCAGAAGCTGGTCACGCAGCTTCCGGACGCGCTCGATCTGATGGCACGCGGGCTGAAGGTCGGCCATCCGCTCAGTACCTCGATCGCGTCGGTCGCTCAGGAAATGCCCGATCCGATCGGCACCGAGTTCGGCCTCATCCACGATCAGGTCAACTACGGTGACGACCTGGTGGATGCCTTCAAGGAATTCGCCGACCGGGTCGGCGTGGAGGATGTGGACTACCTCGCGTCGAGCATCGGCATCCAGTACGGCACCGGCGGAGACCTGGTGCGGGTGATCAACGTGCTGTCGCGCACGATCCGCAGCCGCCTTGCCATGCGCCGCAAGATCCGGGCGATTTCGTCGGAGGGCCGGCTCTCCGCCTGGTTCCTCTCGGTCATCCCGTTCTTCATCTTCGGCTTCACCATGATGACCACGCCCAGCTACTACCGCGGCGTCATGGATGACCCGATGTTCCAGCCGATGGCCCTTACCGTGATCGGCCTGACCATCGCCAATGCGCTGGTGCTCCGCCGGCTCGTCAACTTCAGGATCTGAGGTCGCCCCATGGAATACGTCCAGACATTGCTCTCCGCGTTTGTCCCCAATAGCGATCTGCTGATCGTCGCCGGTGCCGCCCTCGGCTCGCTGCTGCTGGTCTACGGACTGGCCTCGGCGGCGACCGCGGGGAACCCCGCCGCCGACCGGCTGGCGGCCTCCGACCGCCGTCGACAGGCGCGGATCGATCAGGGCATCCTGAAACCTATCAGCGCGGACCCCAAGGGCCTGATGAAGACCTTCGTTCCCACGAACGAGAAGGAACGCAACAACCTGCAGCGCAAGCTGAACCAGGCCGGGCAGGGGGGGCCGAACAGCCTTCTGCGGTTCTCCCTCAAGCGCATCCTCCTCGCGCTCCTTCTGCCCTGCCTGTTTCTGGCCCTTGTGGGCGCCAGCCGCGAGTTTCCGCAGTACCTGCCGCAGGCCGTCGTCGAACGCTTTGCCGGGCTATCTAAGATGGGGGTCTTCAAGCACCTCGCCTTCCTGATCGGCGCCGGGTATTTCGGCCCGCTCTATGCGCTCAATGCGAAGGTCAGCGCGCGCAAGCAGCGCTTCACGGAGGGCTTTCCGAATGCGCTCGACCTGCTGCAGATCTCGGTGGAAGCCGGGCTGGGTTTCGACGCCGCAATGACGCGCGTCGGCAACGAGTTGACCCGGGTGTCGCCCGATATCGCCTACGAGTTTCTGGCGGTCCAGCACGAGGTGCAGGCCGGCCGTTCCCGCGCTGCGGCGCTCTCGGATATGGCGGACCGCATTGGCCTCGACTTCGTGCATTCCTTTGTCAATGTCGTCCGCCAGTCGATGCAATTCGGCACCAGCATGACCGATGCGCTGAACGTCTACTCGGAGGAACTCCGGAACTATCGGGAATTGGCGGCGCAGGAAAAGGCCAACAAGCTTCCGGTGAAAATGTCGGGTGTTCTGGCCTCGTTAATGCTGCCCGCGCTGCTTCTGATCGTTCTTGGCCCGGTTGTGATCCGTTACGCGAACTACTTTGCGGCGAACTAACAGGGATGAATGACACTTTTTCGCCACATATCAGTACCTTGTTCGCCACAGTTCGGCAACTTCTGGTTGTAATTTTAGCGAGTGTCGGCGGAAAAGATACAATCTCAGGGTGAACTATTGCGCGAACGCACTGTTGCTGACTTGAATAATTGACTCGTTTTCAAGCTGCCCGTTAACCTTTGTAACGAGGCAGTGAATTGTACCAGGCACGACGCCAGTCCCGGGCAGCGTGTATTGTTAGTTTTAGTACGACCGGAGAGTCGAGATGTCATTTTTCGAAGGGACAGGCCAGTCCGCAGGGATTGGTAATGCAATATCACTCATAGACGCCGTTTACCGTTGGTGCGAATGCGTCAAGGGGCAGCAGGTCGTCGACCGCGCGCTGAAGGCCATCGGCGATAGCCTCGGGTCCGAAGCGCTGGCGATTTCACGCGTCCGTATTGGCGCCGGAGCGACCACGCGCATCCTGGCGTATGACGCCATGCCGGCGAACGCTCCGATGCCCCGGCTGCAGCGGTCCTTCGCGGTGTCGATCCTGTCGGATTTCCTCGCCAGCGCCCGGCCGGGAACGGTGTGGCTGCGCTCTGCGGTCGAAGTGGAGGCCGACCCCGCGCTGGACCTCTTCCATTCGCGCCGGAACATGCGGGAACTCGCCATCGTGCCACTGGCCACCGAACAGTCCCATTCTGACTTTCTGGAAATTCATTTTGCCAATCCGCTCACGCCCGGCCAGCACGCGGTTCTGAATTCGCTCGCCATGACCCTGAGCGAGGCGTGGCGCAAACGGTCCGAGGGAATTTTCGTCTCCAGCGTCCTGAGCAAGGAGGACAAGGACGACAAGCCGATTTACGGCACCGATCTTCTCGGCCATCGCAATCCCGCGCGCCTCAGCCGGGCCGAATTCCGTATCTGCCTGCTGCTCACACGGGGGGTCACGCTGTCTTCCATCTGCGACGAGCTTTCCATTGCCCGCTCCACGCTGAGGACGCACCTGCGCAACATTTACGCCAAGACGGCGACGGAGAACCTTCCCGACCTGCTCTACCTGTTGCTGCGCAAGCCGGCGGAGTCCCTCGTCGCCCCGAAGCGGAAGATCGCGTAGGGCGGTATGGAACTGTTGCCGCTCGTCCTCGCCGCCCCGTTGCTCGCCTGGATGGCCTATAGCGACCTGCGTTTCATGCGCATTCCGAACTGGCTGGTGCTCGGCATCGTGGTGATCTTCGTGGTCTGCCTCCCGGTTTTGCCCATGGCGTCCGTCACGTCGAGGGTCATCGCGGCGGCCTGCGTCCTGGGGATCGGGTTTGTCACCTTTGCCGCGGGCCTGTTCGGCGGCGGGGACGTGAAGGTGCTGAGCGCGCTCATGCTGCTCATTCCCCCGGGCACGCGGGTGGAGTTCGCGCTGCTGTTCTCGGTTGCCATGCTGCTGGGCATCGCGGTCGTCCTGACGATGCGGCTGGCGCCGGCAGCCGCCCGGTCCGGGTGGGTCGGCGTGCGGGCCAAGGGGATGTTCCCGATGGGCATCTCCATCTCGCTCGCGGGCCTCATGCACCCGGTCATGGTCTCCGCGCTCGCGGGGTAGGGCAGAACCGGGGGGAGCGGCCGCAGATCAATCACCCCCCGCGTCGTCCCCGTCGGGGCCGGACAACTCCCGCCCCGCCGTCACGCCGCTGATGAATTCGTACGAGAGCAAGTTGGGAACGTGACGCGGGTCCCGCACCAGTGGCTCGACCCGGCGGGACAGCGCGCGGGTCTGCGCCTCGGGCGACAGGTAGTCGGCGGCGGCGCTCTCCAGCGGCACCATCCGGAAGCGAAGCGCCGCGCCGGGTGCCGCCTGAAGCACCTTCGGCAGATCCTGAGGCAGGACCGTGCCGATCCGGGGGTAGCCGCCGATCGTCTGGCATTCCGGCCCGAGGACATAGGGCGTGCCGTCGCCGGTGATTTGGATGTCGCCGGGCACGATGACCTCTGAGAGCAGGTGCAACCCGCCCTCCGGGCGGAAGCCTTCTCCCGAGAAGCCAAGTTTCACGCCCTGCCGGTTGCCCCACGCGGTCCGTTCGAATGGCGTGGAGAGGAACCGCGTCAGAAGTGCCTGGGGGAACAGGCCCGTCTGCGGGCCGGGGATCATCCGGATGGTCCCTCCCGAGAAGCGGTCGTCCGGGGGCAGCCGGCGCGGCGACGCATCTGGCTGAGGGTCCGCTGCCAGCGTGAGCCGGTCGCCGCGGTCGAGCGGGGCGCCCAGGCCCGCTGCGAGATGCGCGCCCCGGCCGCCGACCCGTTCCGGCGTGTCGATCCCGCCGCCAAGGTGCAGGTATCCGTAACTGCCCGTGCCGCCGGGGGCGAGGCGCAGCGTTTCGCCCGCGTCGAGCCGGTGGCTGGCGTTCCACGCCAGCGAGCGCCCGTCGCTCCCGATCTGCGCCCGCATCGGCGCCCCGGTCAGGGCGAAACGCACCGGCGCGGTCGCCTCCACCTCCAGCACGGCCCCGGCGACCTCGATGGCTGCGCAGGATACGGCCTGTTCCAGCAACGCGGCCCCTTCGGCCAGCGCCACCGGATCGGCCGCCCCGCCACAGGAGAGGCCCTGCGCGAGGTACCCGGGACGCCCAAGGTCCTGTACCGTCACGCCGGGGCCCGCGCGGAGAATGTGCACCTCCCGCGTCACGGCAGATCCTCACAGGTTGCCCCACCGTCGCCCGCCGGGTCGTGCCGCTGGGCCTCGATCTCCTCCGGCGGCACCGGGTGGAAGGTCATCTCGTCACCGGGTCGGAGCGGAAAGGCCGGCGTGCCGTCCGGGCGGAAGCAGCGAAAGGCGGTTTGAGCGACGTGGTACCAGCCGGTCTGGCTGGACGTCGGGAACAGGACCATCTGGCGGACGGCGAGGCCGAGTGCCCCGGGCGGCACGCGTGTGTCGAGGTCGGTCTGGCGCGGCAAATCCCACCGTTCGGCCAGGTGGCCGAGGTACGGCTGACCCGGCGCGAAGCCGATCGCCATCACGCGAAGCCGGACAGAGCCGAGATACGCAATGGCCTCCGTTTCTGACACCCCGGCGAGCGCCGCCGCCCGGCCCAACTGCGGTGCCAGCAGGCCGCCATAGGCTGCCGGAACCCGCCACAGGCGGCGCCGGGCCGGGAGCGGCGCGTCCTGCCAATCGCGTGTCGCAAGGAGCGCCTCGACGGCGCGTTGCAACTCGGCATGGGTCGTCCGGGTCGGGTCGAACCGCAGGTGCACCGCCCCGGCGGAACTGGACGCCTCCAGCAGATCGTCCAGCGCATCCTCGGCCGTTGCGCGAAAGGCCAGCGTCGCCCGGTTCCCGGCCTCCGACAGCCGGTCCGCGAACCGCACGAGCAGCCCGTCAAGGCCCAACGGCGCGAGTTGCGGAGGGGATATGTCGGTCTCGTCGGTCATCGCATCCAGAGGTTGGCCGCCTTGATCCGTTGCCGGATCTCCTGCTTACGTCCCGAGGCGTGAGCATACGGGGCAATCGGAGCGGGCAAAAGGTCCTCGATCCGCGCTGCCACGACGGATCGTCTTCAGCTGAAATGGCTCTGGCCTGATCTATTGAGGAGAATGGTGGGCGACCCTGGAATCGAACCAGGCATGGGTCTCCCCGGCGGAGTTACAGTCCGCTGCCGCACCTTGCAGCACGTCGCCCGACGCCGGGCGGAAATAGCTGCGCGGGGGGGCTGGGTCAACCCGAAAATTCACCGAATCCGGATCGCCAGTGCCCCGCCAAACTCTATGGTTCCAGCCCGCCGGGACTGCACATGCGCGCCCGGTTTCGCGCTGCCGCTTGCCATTTGGCGCGCTGCGGGGCAGGTGGGGGCAAAGGGGACGAAAGCGATGAAGAAACCAGCGTGGGTCATCGAGAAGGAACGCGCCCGGCGGGCCGCCGCGGCGGAGACGGTCTGGTTGTTCGGCCTGCATGCCGTTCGCGATGCGCTCCAGAACCCGGCGCGGGAGCGTCTCCGTCTGGTTCTGACCAAGAACGCCGCGGACAAGCTCGCCGATGCGGTGGCCGCGAGCGGCATGGAGCCGGAACTGGCGGACCCGCGCACGTTCCCGGCGCCGCTTGACCCGGGCTCCGTCCACCAGGGCGCGGCGCTGGAGGTCAAGCCGCTGGACTGGGGCCGGCTGGAGGACATCTGTGAGCCCGGCCAGGAATCCCCCCGGGTCGTGCTGCTGGACCGGGTCAGCGACCCCCATAACGTCGGTGCGATCCTCCGGTCGGCGGAGGTCTTTGGTGCGCGGGCGGTGATCGCCCCCCAGCGGTATTCCGCGCCCGAGACTGGTGCACTGGCCAAGACGGCCTCCGGCGCCCTCGAGCGCCAGCCGTACCTGCGGGTGCGCAACCTGGCCGACAGCATGGAGGTGTTGCGCAAGATGGGCTACGTCATGCTGGGACTGGACGGCGAGGCCGAGACCGGGCTTGCCCAGGCCGCCGCGGATTACGCGGGCGTTCCGCTGGGGCTTGTCCTCGGGGCCGAAGGGCCGGGCCTGCGGGACCGCACGCGGGCCACCTGTGACCGAATTGCACGGATTGACGCAGCCGGCGCCTTCGGCTCCCTCAATGTCTCGAACGCCGCCGCCGTGGCCCTATATGCAAGTCGGTCAGACTGATCCGACGAAGGGATGCATAGAAACACCAAGATCGCGACCTGCTGCTATTGCGGCACCCGCGCCGCGCTGGTTCTGGATAGCGGGCGCCACGAACTCGCCTGTGCCGCGTGCGGGGCACCGCTGCGTCAGCTGAAGTCCATTCCGGTCGAACCGACGGCCGGGCGCGGGCAGGGCAAAACGACCACCGCCCCGGCGCCTCACACGGGTCGAAAGACGCCGAAGCGGACGAAGACACGCAAGAGGCGAAAGCCGAGGCTGGGGAAACTATTTAAAGATGTCCTCGACGATCTGGAGGATCTGTTCGACTGAGGCGGGCCACCGCATCTTCGGGCTGCGAAAAAAAAATCACATAAATGTGCCGACCTCTTGGAACCTTTCATGGGATTCCTAAGTTTATCCCATGAGTTGCGAAGATTGGAACAGACGCAACTCGCTGCACTGTCCCTCGTTCCACACTCGGCGCCCGGTTATGTTCCCGGGCGCCTTTTTCTTGAAGGGCACCCGGTATGGCCACCGACGACCTCCTCCGCACCGTTTTCCGCACCACCCGTGTGATCGCCTGTGTCGGCGCATCGGCGAACCCCGGGCGCCCGAGCCACTTCGTCTCCCAGTACCTGCGCGACCGCGGATACCGTATCATCCCCGTGAATCCGGGTCAGGCGGGCAATCGGCTGTTCGGAGAGACGGCGGTGGCGCGCCTGTCAGATATTACTGAACCCGTTGATATGATTGATATCTTTCGCCGGTCGAGCGAGGTTCTGCCCGTTGTGGAGGAGGCGATTGAAAGCCTCCCCGGGCTGCGCACCGTCTGGATGCAGATCGGCGTTCAAAATGCGGAGGCCGCCGCGCTTGCGCGGTCCCACGGCCTGACCGTTATCGAGAACCGGTGCCCCAAGGTGGAATACCCGCGCCTGTTCGGGCACCAGGATCTAAGCGACATCTCCGCCGCCTAGGGCGTCCGCGCCGCCTTTTCGGCGATGCCCGACGTGCCCTCGCGCCGTTCGAGCTCCGCTTCGATGTCGGCAAGCCCCACGTCCCGGGCCGCGCACATCACAAGCATGTGATAGAGAACGTCGGCCGCCTCAGACGCGAGCCGCGCTCGATCCCCCTTCACCGCTTCGATGATCGCCTCCACGGCCTCCTCGCCGAACTTCTCGGCGCATTTTTCCGGTCCCTTGTGGAACAGCTTGGCCGTCCAGGAGCTCTCCGGGTCCGCCCCCTTGCGCGCCTCGATGGTCTCCGCCAGCCGGTGCAATGCGCTCATATCGTCCCTTCTTGTGTCCGCGAATATCCCGGGGGGTGCGGTGGGCTAGCCCCCCGTGGCCCGTCGGTTCAGTTCAGGCGCACGGGAATGCCCGCCGCCGCCATATGCTCCTTGGCCTCGCGTATCGTAAAATCCCCGAAGTGAAAAATGGAGGCCGCCAGAACGGCGCTCGCGCCGCCCTCCGTCACGCCCTCGACGAGATGGTCCAGCGTGCCCACGCCGCCGGACGCGATGACGGGCACGTGGACCGCCTCCGAGATCGCCCGCGTCAGGGGCAGGTTGAAACCCGCCCGCGTGCCGTCCCGGTCCATGGAGGTCAACAGGATCTCGCCTGCGCCCTTTGCCACGACCGTGCGGGCAAACTCCACGGCGTCGATCCCGGTCGGCCGCCGGCCGCCGTGGGTGAAGATCTCCCATTTGCCCGGCGCCACGGTCTTGGCATCGATGGCCACGACGATGCACTGGCTGCCGAACCGTTCCGCGGCGCGCGCGACCACGTCGGGGTCCGCCACGGCGGCGGAGTTGAAACTGACCTTGTCGGCCCCGGCGAGCAGCAGGTTGCGAACATCTTCCGGCGTCCGCACGCCGCCCCCGATGGTCAGCGGCATGAAGCATTGTTCCGCCGTGCGCGTGGCGAGGTCGTACATCGTGCCCCGGTTCTCGTGGGTGGCGTTGATGTCCAGAAAGCAGAGTTCGTCGGCACCGGCGGCGTCATAGGCCTTGGCCGCCTCCACGGGGTCGCCCGCGTCGATCAGGTCGACGAAGTTCACGCCCTTGACGACGCGCCCCTCCTTGACGTCGAGGCAGGGAATGATGCGGGTCTTGAGCATGCGGCGGCGATCCTTGGCTTATCACGGAGTGTTTTATGGGCTTGGGCGCAAAGACGCCAGAGCATAGAGGCGCCGTTCTGCATGCTCACCTCGGGAGGAAACGAGCCATGAAAATCCTGTCCCTTGCGGTCGCCGCCGCCCTCGTCGCCGCTCCGGCCATCTCCGAAATCATCAAGGTGCCTGCCACCGGGGACGTCGGCGCGACCATGGATGCGCTTGAAGCTGCCGTCGATCAGGCCGGCGCCACGGTCTTTGCGCGCGTCGACCATGCGGGTGGGGCGCAGTCCGCCGGGCTGGAGCTTGCCGCGTCGCAACTGCTGGTCTTCGGCAACCCGAAGCTCGGCACCCCCGCGATGCAGGACGACCCGCGCGCGGGGCTGCTCCTGCCGCTGCGGGTGCTCGTCTACGAGGATGGGGAGGGGAAGGTCTGGCTCGCCTACGAACGTCCGGAAGACATGCTGGGCGCGCTCGACATCGCGCCCGACGCGCCGTATCTTGGCATGATGTCTGGCGCGCTGGCCAAGCTCACGGCTGCTGCGGCGGGGTCCTGAGCACCTCCAGCGCCTCGCTCAGGTCGATCGCGCCGTCGTAGAGCGCGCGGCCCGAGATCACGCCGGAAATGCCGACCGCATTGCGCAGCGCGATCAGGTCCTTGAGTGAGGATACGCCGCCAGACGCGATCACCGGGATCGTCGTCGACCGCGCCAGTGCGGCGGTCGCGGAGACGTTCGGCCCCTGCATGGCGCCGTCACGTTCGATGTCGGTGTAGATGATCGCGGCAATGCCTGCGCCCTCCAGCCGGCCGGCGAGGTCGGTGACGGTCATCTTCGTCTCCTCCGCCCAGCCACGCGTGGCGACCTTGCCCCGCCGCGCGTCGAGCCCGACGGCGACCCTGCCCGGAAACCGCGTCGCGGCCTCCCGGACAAGCTCGGGGTCCTCGACTGCCACGGTGCCCAGGATCACGCGGGAGACGCCCTTCGCGAGCCACATCTCCACGGTTTCCAGATCCCGGATGCCACCGCCAAGCTGCACCGGTACCTTTACCGCGGCCAGGATCGCCTCCACCGCCGCGGCGTTGACCGGATGGCCGGCGAAGGCGCCGTTGAGGTCCACCAGATGCAGCCATTCGCACCCGGCATCGACGAACTTGCGGGCCTGTGCGGCCGGGTCGTCGCCGAACACGGTGGCCTTGTCCATGTCGCCCTTGAGCAGGCGTACGCAGTTGCCGTCTTTCAGGTCTATCGCGGGGTAGAGGATCATGGTGGGGGCCTTGCTAGTGTTTTCGTTCAGTCTCTGGCATGCAGAACGGGAAGATGCAAAGCGACCCAACGTCACCGTCCACGGCGGTGCAGGGCAGGGCCACCCGCCAGCGGGCGCAAGAGATCAGGGTGCCCAGCTCAGGAAGTTGGAGATCAGCCGCAGCCCCGCCGCCTGGCTCTTCTCCGGGTGGAACTGGGTGCCGATCATGGTGTCCCGCCCGATGATCGCGGTCACTGGCCCGCCGTAGTCGGCATAGGCGAGTCGGTGCGCTGGGTCTTCGACAACCACCTGATAGGAATGGACGAAATACGCATGATCGCCGGTCGCGAGACCTTCCAGAACCGGGTGCGCGCCGGTGACCACAAGGTCGTTCCAGCCCATGTGCGGCACCTTCAGCGCCGGGTCCTCGGGCGTGATCGCGACGACCTCGCCCCCGATCCAGCCGAAGCCGGGCGTGTCTTGGTACTCCCGTCCGACGGTCGCCATCATCTGCATTCCGATGCAGATCCCCAGGAACGGGCGGCCCTTGCCGCGCACCGCCTCCTCGATCGCCTCGTGCAGCCCCGAATGGCCGTCGATTGCGGCCTTGCAGGAGGGGAACGCACCGTCGCCCGGCAGAACGATCCGGTCGGCCCGGGCCACGTCCTCCGGCTTGCCGCTCACGACAACGTCGCCCGCGCCGGTCTCTGCCGCCATCCGCTGGAACGCCTTCTCCGCCGAGTGCAGGTTGCCGCTCTCGTAGTCGACCACGACCGTCAGGGGCATGTCAGAGCATCCCCTTGGTCGAAGGGATCTCGTCACCCTTGCGCGGGTCCGGCTCAACCGCCTCGCGCAGCGCCCGCGCCACGGCCTTGAACGCGGCCTCCGCCACGTGGTGGCTGTTGATCCCGTCGAGCCGCGCGACGTTCAGGGTGATCCCGCCGTGGGTGGATAGCGCCTGGAAGAACTCCCGCACCAGCTCGGTGTCGAATGTGCCGATCTTGGCCGCGGTGAAGTCCACGTTCCAGACCAGGTAGGGCCGCCCGGACAGGTCCAGCGCCGCGCGTACGAGCGAGTCGTCCATCGCCAGCAGGAACGAGCCGTAGCGCCGGATGCCCCGCTTGTCGCCGAGCGCCTGCGTCAGCGCCTGACCAAACGCGATGCCGGTGTCCTCCACCGTGTGGTGGTCGTCGATATGCAAATCTCCGTCGGCGCGCACCGTCAGGTCGATCAGCGAATGTCGGGCGAGCTGCTCCAGCATGTGATCGAAAAACCCCACGCCCGTCTTGCAGTCGTAGCGGCCCGTGCCGTCGAGATCGACCTCGACGGAGATCTTCGTTTCACTGGTGGCCCGTTCGATTTTCGCCTTGCGCATCTGTCGTCTCCGGTCTGACCAGCGTTCCATACAAGGGACGCCAAGCCGTTCCAAGGGCTTGCATCCGCGCAGGCCGCTGCCGTGGCGGCGAAGGATCGTTTGTCTTGGGAGGTTTTCTCTTTGGAGCGGGCGATGAGATTCGAACTCACGACCCTTACCTTGGCAAGGTAATGCTCTACCCCTGAGCTACGCCCGCGCCCCTAGAGACTGTGCGAGGGTTAGCGGCCCCGCCCGCCGGTTGCAAGCCGACAGAACCGGCCTCAACCTCTCTCCTGGAGCGGGCGATGAGATTCGAACTCACGACCCTTACCTTGGCAAGGTAATGCTCTACCCCTGAGCTACGCCCGCATCCGAGAGTGAGCGGGGATTTAACGGGAGGCGCCGGACGCTTCAAGGGGAAAACGCGGAGCTATGCGAAAAATCGCGGGCAGCCTTCGCGTGAGCACAGGGGCTGTGCGCCTGCTGCGTTGGAAATCTCCGCGTCCGACTTAGGTTGAACCGGGAAGCAACTGCGAAGGCTCCGGCATCTGCCGGACCTCAGGTATAGATTTGGGAATGTATGACATGAAGCTGAACGTCATTATCACCAGCACGCGGCCGGGCCGGGTGGGCAAACCTGTCGGCGATTGGATCTACGCGCACGCTCGGGAGAACGAGGTCGGGTTCGACACCGTTCTGACGGATCTGGCGGAGCTGGAGCTGCCGATGCTGGACGAGCCGAACCATCCGAAGGCGCAGAAGTATCAGCACGAGCACACTCGCAAGTGGAGCGAAATCGTCGAAGGCAGCGATGCCTTCGTCCTCGTCATTCCGGAATACAACTTCACCATGCCCGCGACGTTGGTGAACGCTCTGGATTACCTCTACAACGAGTGGGCCTACAAACCGGTGAGCTTCGTCAGCTACGGCGGCGTTTCCGGCGGATTGCGGTCGGTGCAGTCCTCCAAGGGGGTGCTCACCGCGCTGCGGATGATGCCGATTCCGGAACAGGTAACGATCCCGATGGTGTTCGACTACCTGAAGGACGACGCCTTCGTCGCCGAAGATATCCACAAGAAAAGCGCGGACACGATGCTGGCGGAACTCGCGAAGTGGAGCCGGGCACTCAAGGGACTGCGCGAGGCCGCGTGAGTCAGATCACCGCCATCAGGATATTCGCCAGCGCGACCGGGATGAGGCTGAACAACGTCAGCGCCATCCCGGCGACGCGGGCGGGCAAGACCTGAGGCGTCTGGGCCAGGCTCCATGCGTGGACGACACGGCCCAAAAACAGCATCGCGCCGAAGAGGTGGAGCAACGCGCCGGCCATTCCCTGAAGCTCCGCGAGGGCGAGCAGCAGGATGCCGAAGGGGGCATATTCGGCGCAGTTCGCCTGGCTGCGGACCCGCCGCTGTAGCTCCGCCTCACCCCCGTCTCCAAGCGAGATGCCGAGGCGCCGGCGGGCCTGTATGACCCGCAGGCTCAGCGCAGCGAACAGCAGCCCCAAAAGCCCCGCGTAGATGGGCGTGACGTGCAGCATGGCCGCTCCCTTTCCCGTTCGCCGGCGGGCGCGGCTCTACTCCAGTTCCACCAGCAGGTCCTTCGCGTCGATCTGGTCGCCCGGGCGCACGTGAACGGCCTTGACCACCGAGTCCCGTTCCGCGCGCAGGCCGGTCTCCATCTTCATCGCCTCGATCGTGACCAGCAGATCGCCCGCCGAGACGGACTGCCCCGCCGACACGCCCACCGTCGCGATCACCCCGGGCATCGGCGCACCGATGTGGTTGGGATTGGCCACGTCCACCTTCGGGCGCGCCTTGAGCGCGCTTTTCACCTTCCGGTCCGGAACGCGGATGATCCTGGGCTCCCCGTTCAGCTCGAAGAACGCCTTCACCTCGCCTTCCTCGTTGGTCTCCGATACGGCAAGCATCCGGATCTCCAGAGACTTGCCCGGCTCGATCTCCGGCGTGATCTCGTCACCCGGCTCCATGCCATAGAAGTATGTGTGGGTCGGCAGCACGCGGACGGGCCCGTATTCCTTGTGGCGCGCGACATATTCGCTGAAGACCTTGGGATACATGAGGTAGCCGTTCAGATCCTCATCGTCGATCTCCTCGTCGAGCCGCTTCGAAACCTCCTGGCGGGTCGCCTCGAGGTCCACCGGCGGAACGTCCGCGCCGGGGCGGGTCGTCAGGGGTTTCTCGCCTTTCAGGATCTTGGCCTGCAGCGCCTTCGGCCACCCGCCGGGGGGCTGCCCGAGATTGCCGTACATCATGTCCACCACCGACTGCGGGAAGGCGACCTCGCGGTCCGGGTCCTCCACCTCTTCGCGGGTCAGGCCCTGGCTCACCATCATCAGGGCCATGTCGCCCACCACCTTCGACGATGGCGTAACCTTCACGATGTCGCCGAACATCCGGTTCACCTCGGCATACATGTGGGCGACCTCGTGCCAGCGTTCTTCCAGACCCATGGACCGGGCCTGCGCCTTCAGGTTGGTGAACTGCCCGCCCGGCATTTCGTGCAGATAAACCTCGGAGGCCGGCGCCTGCATGCTGCTCTCGAAGGCAACGTAATGGCCGCGCACCGCCTCGAAGTAGTTCGAGATCCGCCGCACCTCCTCGATGTCCAGCCCGGGATCGCGGTCGGTGTGAGCGAGCGCCTCGACGATGGTGCCGAGCGTCGCCTGGGAGGTATTGCCGGAGAAGGAGTCCATTGCGCAGTCCACCGCATCCACGCCGGCCTCGGAGGCGGCGAGGATGGTGGCGCACGCAATTCCGGCGGTGTCGTGGGTGTGCAGGTGGATGGGCAGGCCCACTTCCTCCTTCAGCGCCTTGATGAGAATGCGCGCGGCGGCGGGCTTCAGCAGGCCCGCCATGTCCTTCACCCCGAGGATATGGGCGCCTGCCTCCTTCAGTTCCGACGCCATGGAAACATAGTACTTCAGGTCGTACTTCGCCCGATCCGGGTTCAGAATGTCGCCGGTGTAGCAGACCGTGCCCTCACAGACCTTCTCGGCCTCGATCACGGCATCCATCGCCACGCGCATGTTCTCGACCCAGTTGAGACTGTCGAACACCCGGAACACGTCGATGCCCGTCTCGGCGGCCTGCTTGACGAAGGCGCGCACGACATTGTCGGGATAAGTCGTGTACCCAACGCCGTTCGCGCCCCGCAGCAGCATCTGCGTCATGAGGTTCGGCATCGCCTCGCGCAAATCGCGCAGGCGCTGCCAGGGGCACTCCTGCAGGAAGCGGTAGGCCACGTCGAAGGTCGCGCCGCCCCAGCATTCCACCGAGAAGAGCTGCGGCAGGTTCGCCGCATAGGCAGGCGCGGCGCGGATCATGTCGAGCGAGCGCATCCGCGTGGCCAACAGGCTCTGGTGGCCATCGCGCATCGTCGTGTCCGTGATGAGCAGCCGCTTCTGCTCCGCCATCCAGTCGGCCACGGCCTGCGGGCCGAACTCCTCCAGAATGTTGCGCGTGCCGGGCACCGGAAACTGGGTCTGCAGCGGCGGCAGGGCGGGGTCGCGAATGTCCTCGGGCGGTTTGGGGCGGCCGGCCACGTCGGGGTGGCCGTTGACGGTGGTGTCGGCGATGTAATGCAGCAGCTTCGTCGCCCGGTCCTTGCGGCGCGGAAACTGGAACAGCTCAGGCGACTCGTCGATGAACTTCGTGTGGTACTCGTTGTTCAGGAATTTCGGGTGCTGCAGCAGGTTGTCGACGAAGTTGATGTTGGTCGCCACCCCCCGCACCCGGAACTCGCGCAGCGCGCGACTCATGCGGGCGATGGTCGCCTCGGGCGTCGGCGCCCAGACGGTCAGCTTTTCCAGCAGCGAGTCGTAGTAGCGGGTGATAACCGCGCCGGAATAGGCGGTGCCGCCGTCCAGCCGTACCCCCATGCCCGTGGCGCCGCGATACCCGGTGATCCGGCCGTAGTCGGGGATGAAGTTGTTGCGCGGGTCCTCGGTGGTGATCCGGCACTGCATGGCATGGCCGTCGAGCGTCACGTCGTACTGGCTGGCGATCCCGGTCGCCTCCACCAGACTCTTGCCCTCGGTGACGAGGATCTGCGCACGGACGATGTCGATGCCCGTCACCTCCTCGGTCACGGTATGCTCGACCTGGATGCGCGGGTTCACCTCGATGAAGTAGAACTCGCCGGTTTCCATATCCATCAGGAACTCGACCGTGCCCGCGCATTGGTAGCCCACATGCTCGCAGATCTTCCGGCCGAGGCTGCAAAGCTTCTCGCGCTGCGCGCCGGACAGATACGGCGCCGGCGCGCGCTCCAACACCTTCTGGTTGCGCCGCTGTACGGAGCAATCCCGTTCCCACAGGTGATAGATGTGACCCTGGCTGTCGCCGAGGATCTGCACCTCCACGTGGCGGGCGCGGGTGATCATCTTCTCCAGATAGCCCTCGCCATTGCCGAAGGCGGCCTCTGCCTCGCGCCGGCCTTCCAGCACCTTGTCCGCCAGCTCGTCTTCCGACAGGACCGGCCGCATCCCCCGGCCGCCGCCGCCCCAGGAGGCCTTGAGCATCAACGGATAGCCGATTTCCGCGGCCTGGCGCTTGATCTCCGCCATGTCGTCGCCCAGCACCTCGGTCGCCGGGATCACCGGCACGCCGGCCTCCATCGCGATCCGCCGGGCGCTGGCCTTGTCGCCGAGCTGGCGCATCGTCTCCGCCCGCGGGCCGATGAATGCGATGCCGGCCTCGGTGCAGGCGTCCACGAAATTGGGGTTCTCGGACAGCAATCCATAGCCGGGGTGGATCGCATCCGCCCCGCAGGCGCGGGCGACCCGGATGATCTCCTCAATGGACAAATACGCGGCGACAGGGCCCATACCCTCGCCGATCCGATAGGCCTCGTCCGCCTTGAAGCGGTGTAGCGAGAGCTTGTCCTCCTCGGCATAGATGGCCACGGTGCGTTTGCGCATCTCGCTGGCGGCGCGCATCACGCGGATCGCGATCTCGCCGCGGTTGGCCACGAGGATCTTCTTGAACTCTGGCATTACCGGCTCCCTTTTGCGGTCGCAGAAAGTTGTAGGGAGGTTTCGCGGAGAGGTAAACGATTCCACGCCACTCAAACGACGGAGCCCTCCCGCCCGTCGTCGACGCATCGAAGATGCGCCTCCTCCCGTTGGGCCACGCACCTGCGGTGGGCTGGCCGGGCGGAGAGGGGAGCGACCCCGCTTTCATACCGTCCCGAGACCGGCGCGTTCGCGAACATTCTGCGAACAGTTCTTTTCCTTCGTCCCTTCTGGCGTTACCTTTCGCGCCATGAGCAGTTTCGACGAAAGCGAGGCCTTCGAGGCCGCCGTCCCCCTGTCGCAGCGCGCAATGGCGGTGCGCCCGGCGGCGTATCTGGACGACCTGAACCCGGCCCAGCGGGAGGCGGTCGAGGCGCTGGAGGGGCCGGTGCTGATGCTGGCCGGCGCCGGCACCGGCAAGACCAAGGCGCTGACCACGCGAATCGCGCACCTGCTGAACACCGGCACCGCGCGTCCGAACGAGATCCTCGCCGTCACGTTCACCAACAAGGCCGCGCGCGAGATGAAGGAGCGGGTGGCCCGCCTGCTTGGCCAGACGGTGGAGGGGATGCCCTGGCTCGGCACCTTTCACGCCATCTGCGTCAAGCTCCTGCGCCGCCATGCCGAACTGGTCGACCTGAAGTCGAACTTCACCATCCTCGACACGGACGACCAGATCCGCCTGCTCAAGCAACTCGTCATCGCGGCCGGCATCGACGAGAAACGCTGGCCGCCGCGCCTGCTCGCCAACGTCATCGACAACTGGAAGAACCGGGCCTGGCTGCCCGACGCCGTCCCCGCCGCCGAAGCCGGCGCCTTCGACCGCAAGGCGGTGGCGCTTTACGCCGAGTACCAGCAGCGCCTGCGCACGCTCAACGCGGTCGATTTCGGTGACCTGCTCCTGCACGTCGTGACGATCTTCCAGCGCCACGAGGACGTTCTGGAGCAATACCGCCGCTGGTTCCGCTATATCCTCGTGGACGAGTACCAGGACACCAACGTCGCCCAGTACCTCTGGCTGCGCCTGCTCGCCGGCGGGCACCGCAACATCTGCTGCGTGGGCGACGACGACCAGTCGATCTATGGCTGGCGCGGCGCCGAAGTGGGCAACATCCTGCGGTTCGAAAAGGATTTTCCCGGCGCGACGGTGATCCGGCTGGAACAGAACTACCGCTCCACCGCGCACATCCTCGCCGCTGCTTCCGGCGTGATCTCCGCCAACACGGGGCGGCTCGGCAAGACGCTCTGGACCGAAGCCGACGGCGGCGAGAAAGTCCGCCTCATCGGCCATTGGGATGGCGAGGAGGAGGCGCGCTGGATCGGCGAGGAGCTGGAGGCGATGGGGCAGGGCACGCGCGGAATGCGCGCCATGGCCCTCGACGAATGCGCGATCCTCGTGCGCGCGTCGCACCAGATGCGCGCCTTCGAGGACAGGTTCCTGACCATCGGTCTGCCCTATAAGGTGATCGGCGGACCGCGCTTTTACGAGCGGATGGAGATCCGGGACGCCATGGCCTACTTCCGCCTCGCCGTCAGCCCGGACGACGACCTCGCCTTCGAGCGGATCGTCAACACCCCAAAACGCGGCCTCGGCGACAAGGCTCAGCAGAAGATACAGGTCGCGGCCCGTGCCAACGGGGTGAGCCTGGTGGAAGGGGCAAAGATCCTGCTCGCTGCGAAGGACCTGTCCGGCAAAGGCGCCAAGGCGCTGGCGGAGCTTCTGGCCGGCATCGACCGGTGGCACGCGGCGGCCCTCGGGCCGGTGGTGCGGATGCCGGCGGACGATGACGTGCTCGACCTGGAGGTCGGCATGGCCGGTGCGGCCGGCCGCGCAGGGCCTCAGGTGAGCCACATCGAACTCGCCGAGCAGATCCTGGAGGAATCGGGCTACACGGAGCACTGGCAGAAGGACAAGACGCCGGAGGCGCCGGGCCGTCTCGAAAACCTCAAGGAATTGGTCAAGGCGCTGGAATCCTTCGATAACCTGCAAGGGTTCCTCGAACATGTCGCGCTCATCATGGACAACGAGACCGACGACGCCGAGGCCAAGGTCACGCTGATGACGCTCCACGCCGCGAAGGGACTGGAATTCCCGGCCGTCTTCCTTCCGGGATGGGAGGATGGCCTTTTTCCCTCCCAGCGGGCGATGGACGAAACCGGCCTCAAAGGGCTGGAGGAGGAGCGGCGCCTCGCCTACGTCGGCATCACCCGGGCGGAAGAGCTGTGCACCATCTCCTTCGCGGCCAACCGCCGGATCTATGGCCAGTGGCAGTCCGCTTTGCCCTCCCGGTTCATCGACGAACTGCCCGAAGCGCATGTGGAGGTTCTGACGCCGCCCGGCCTTTACGGCGGCGGCTACGGGGCGGCGGCGGCGCCAGCCCCCCGTTCGGATCTGCACGAAAGGGCCTCACGGGCAGACGTCTACAACTCCCCCGGCTGGAAGCGAATGCAGGCCCGCAGCGAGGTGCGCGGCATGAGCCAGCCGCGGGAGACCCGAAACGTGGTGATCGACCTGGACGCCGTTTCGGCCTTCACCGAGGGCGACCGCGTTTTCCACCAGAAGTTCGGCTATGGCGCCGTCACGGCGATCGAGGGCGACAAACTCGAAATCGCCTTCGACAAGGCCGGCGCCAAACGGGTGGTGGCGAAATTCGTGGTCCCGGCGGCATCCGCCGGCGATGTGCCCTTTTGACCCGCGACATTTTGGGTGTATGAAGGTTAGCGGGTTGGCCTTCTTTCGCCGACCGCAGTGCGGAGAGTGGTGATGAAGGTACTGGTTGTCCAGGACGACCCGAATGTTCAAGCCTTGTGGGCCCGGTCGCTCGCGGCGATGGACCACGACGTCCACCTGTCGGACACCGAGACCGCGGCCCTGGATGCCTTGCAGCGCGTCGGCTTCGATCTGGTGCTGATGGATCTCTGCATGGGCGGCAAGCAAACCCTGGGCGTCGCGACCCTGGCGACCTACCGCAATCCCCGGTGCAAGGTGGTCGTCGTCAGTGGCTCGGCCGTCTACTCGGAAAAGAAGCTCTTCGCGATGTCCCCGGCCGTGGCCGCCGCCCTGCACAAGCCTGTGAACATCGAAGACCTCATATCCGTCTGCGAACGCCTCACCCCCGGATGGCGCGCCGGGACCAATTCGACGCGAAGCAGCGGCGCTTGCGAATTCCGCTGCTGAGGCAGTCTCCGGAATTCTGGAAATTGAATTTCCGTGACGATTAATGCGCCATCGCCGGTTTGCCGGATCAAAACCCAACCCGAAAAATAAAAAAACGGCCGCGCCAGGGAGGATTGGCGCGGCCGCGATGGTATCGGAGCGGTTAGGGAGGGAGGTACCGTCCGATATTCGAAATTCTTTTTTTCTATCAGGCAGCCATTCTGGCGGCGTCGCGGGCAACGTCGCGGATCGACAGTGGGCTGATCCCGATATCGTCCAGTTCACGATTGCTCATCGCTTTCAGTTCGTTCAGCGTCGCGCGGTAGCATTTGTACCGTTTGGCGTTCGCTTTCATCTCGTCGAGCATGCCCGAGAACCAGCTGGAAACCAGGCCGACGTTTTGGCGGGCTTCAGTGTGGACATAGGTCATCTTGGTCTTCCTCGGATTTGGCCGAAAACCCTTTCCGGCCCGGTTGTGGAGAGCTCTGTGGGAGGTCTGTTAGCGCTCTCGTTGGTAATGAACTAAGGCTTTCGCGCGTCTTGCGGTAGCCCCAGTCTTGTCAGTTCCGCCATGCATTCCGTGCACAGTAAAGGCGTGGGAGGTATGACGTTAGCGTAACCAAGTTGGCGACGGCGTCAGGGAGGAGGAGACGCCGCCGCCGATCCGGAGAACCCAGGGAGGAGGACGGGTTTCCGGAATTCATGGCCCTATCAGGCGCCGTAGGCCGCTTCGCGGGCCAGGGACTTGATCATGGACCGGCTCAGACCCAGGTCGCTCAGCGCGCGATCCGTCAGCGAGGACAGTTCGCGGTGGGTTTGACGATAGGTCTTGTATTGCTCAAAGCGGGCGCGGATGAGTCCGAGAACGCCCGGAGCGCCATTTCCAACATGCACAGCGGAATTGCAGGTCGCGTTTCCCATTGTACCAATTCCTTCCAATTGTTTCGGCGGCGTACCGCACTGATTTCCGTGAACGCCCAAACCCGAATAGGTCTGTTAGCGCTATCTTCGCTGAGTAAAGTAGATACTTTCTGCGGAGCTACAATCGCCGCAATCGTCAATGCTGCTATGCAGCATTCGGGATGCGGAAACGGCAAACGCCGTGGGTCTCGTCATCCCATCCTATTTTCCGCCATGCGATTCAGCAGCCTGAGGACTGCCTCGTTTCTCTCGGCGCATGGGGGCGGCGCAGCCCCAGATGGTCCGCACCTGTCGCGGCCGGCACGGTGCGGGTTGCAGTGACGTGGGTAAGGGCCTGTCGCACGGATTGGCTGGGCGCAGCCATTGCTGCCGCCGGAAGCGAGTCGCCCAAGCAAGGCACGAAGAGACGAGGTGCGGAAAATAAAAGGGCGGCGACACCAGGGAGGAGGAAGGTGTCGCCGCCTACATTCAGACAACCCAGGGAGGAGGACGGGTTCTCTGAGACCGGTCGCCAGCGAACTGGCGGAATTTGCGGCGGTGGCACTAGGGAGGAGGAGTGTGCCACCGCCTGTAGCAGAAAACCCAGGGAGGAGGACGGGTTCTCTGATCCTTTGTCTTTCGCGCGTCCTTTGCGCGATCCCGGACGGGCCGGGGATGTAGAGTGCGGCGCACCAGGGAGGAGGAGGGTGCTGCCGCCGAAACCGTGCCCCAGGGAGGAGGAGGGGGATAGGCTCCGTATGTCTGCCCTTGCGGGCTGTGTAAGGTGCGGCGCACCAGGGAGGAGGAGGGTGCCGCCGCCGAAACCGTGCCCCAGGGAGGAGGAGGGGTGTAGGCTCCGTATGTCTGCCCTTGCGGGCGGTATTAGGGGGCGACGACACCAGGGAGGAGGAAGGTGTCGCCGCCTATTCAGAAAACCCAGGGAGGAGGACGGGTTTCTGAAACTCTATCTCGTGTGCCGTTCGACCGGCTTCCCGGTGCTTAGGTCGCCTGACGTAGGCGGCAACCTCGTTCCGGGTTGTTAGCGCCAACGTCCTCTATGTTAGCGCTGCTGTTGTCATCCAAAATAGCCATGACGCCCGGTTTCGCAATTCACCGAAACCTCAACGCCGCCATGCGGCAATTGCATACGTGATGCTGACCTATATTTTAGGCGACTGGCCTAGCAATTGGGCGGATGGTGATCGCAGGCTTGCGTCTGCCGCGTGGGGCGGTAGGTCTGAGCGACGATTTGGGTGATTGGACGGGAAGATGACGGTTACACGGGATAGCATTGTCAAGACGCTTGAGGCCATAAATCTGCCCGATGGTGGCAATATTGTCTCGCGAGACATGGTGCGCGCGCTGACAGTTGATTCGCCGGGTGCGGTGAAATTCGTGCTGGAGGCGCCGTCGCCGGAGGCCGCGCGCGCCATGGAGCCGGCGCGGCAGGCTGCCGAGGCGGCCGTGGCGGCGCTTGACGGGGTGACGTCCGTTTCGGTGGTGCTCACGGCCCACGGCCCGGCAGCAGGGGCCGGCGCGCCGCCGCAGGGCCTCAAGGTGGGACGCCATCCCACGAAGGGAGCCGCCGGACCCGCCTCCGTGCCGGGTATCGACCGCATCCTCGTGGTCGGTTCCGGCAAGGGCGGGGTCGGAAAGTCCACCGTCTCCGCCAACCTCGCCGTGGCGCTCGCCCGGCAGGGGCGGCGCGTGGGGCTGCTGGATGCCGATATATACGGTCCCTCCCAACCCCGCATGATGGGCACCACCCAGCGGCCCGCCTCCCCGGACGGCAAGACGATCGAGCCCCTGCACGCCCACGGCGTCACCCTCATGTCCATCGGCGCGCTGCTGAAGGAGGCCGAGGCGGTGATCTGGCGCGGCCCGATGCTGATGGGGGCCTTGCAGCAGCTTCTGGGCGATGTCGCCTGGGGGGACCTCGACGTGCTCATTATCGACCTGCCGCCGGGAACGGGGGACGTGCAGCTTACTCTCGGTCAGAAGTACAAGCTCGCAGGCGCGCTGGTGGTGTCCACGCCGCAGGACGTGGCGCTTATAGATGCCCGGCGCGCCATAGACATGTTCGAGAAGCTCCGCGTGCCGGTGCTCGGGCTGATCGAGAACATGTCTACTTATATATGTCCCAACTGCGGGCACGAGGCGCACCTCTTTGGCCACGGCGGCGTGATGGCGGAGGCAGAGCGGATCGGCGTGCCCTTCCTCGGCGCGCTGCCGCTGGAACTGGAGACGCGGCTTGCCGGCGATGCGGGAACGCCGGTCGCCCTCGGCGACACCCAGGCCGCCGATGCCTACGCCACGATCGCCGCCCGACTGGTCGGCGGCGGCATGGCCTGACACTCATCCATACAGACTGAGATCGACGGGAGGGGCGCGCCCCTCCCGTTGTCGTTTGGGGCGGGCATGGGAAATCATGCCCCCGATGGGAAATCGTGCCACCGCGATGGAACGACGTGGGCCCGCGTCGAATCACGATTTCGGGAATCGGCCGTGTTCAGCCCGTGATTCCTTGGGAATCCCTGCCACCCCGCCGCCGAGTCCCTCCGGATTCGCCCGTGACCACCGCTGGGAAGGCAGTGTCTCCCACCAGCGGGTCGATTTTTTCCGTCGCCCGAACGGTCCACATCTAGTGTTCAAAATTGCCCATAGGCCTATAAATGCCCGATCCTGGCGGGGTCAGACCGCGATCTGTGACTTCTGGGGCACGTAGTGGGGCAGGGTGGGAGAAAGTGTTATTGATTTCTACGTTGGGGGCAGGCATAACGTTTTCACACGATGAGGACGGGCACAGACAAAGGGGCAGAAGACCCCGACAGGCTTCCCCAGCCAGGTTTCATACAGGCACCCACACTCGTCGAAAAAAAGAGATCCGGCGCGCGAGCGAGCAGACATCCCCCCGGGTGGCGCGCGTGATCGGACCAACCCAGTGATGGGACGAGGGCGGCGGATCAGACAGTGGCAGCAGTCTGATCCGCCGTTTTCGTTTCTGGGCCACCCGGCCCTGCGAGGCGACACAGAGGCAGATAGGAGCGCGTCCCTTGGCGCGAGTTTTCAGAGGTCGAGGCCGCCACAAGGTGGATGGAAAAGGCAGGGTCTCCGTGCCTGCCCCCTTCCGCCGTGTGCTCGAGGCGGGCGACCCTGACTGGACCGAGGGACTGCAACCGAACCTGGTGCTTCATTGGGGTATCGCCCGCCGCAAGGGCTTTCTGGAATGCTACACGATGGAGGCGGCCGCCGAAGTGGACGCCAAGATCGCAGCCTTGCCCCGCGGCTCCAAGACCCGCCGCGACATGGAAAACTACTTCAACGGACAATCCCACCCCGCGAGCGTCGACGAAAACGGCCGGCTGCTGATTCCGCAGCACATTCGCGACATGATCGGGCTGGAGGACGAGGCGTTCTTCATCGCCGCGCACGACACCTTCCACATCTGGAAACCGGAGACCTACGAGCAGGAAGTCGAACCGCAGACCGAGGCGATGTTCGACGAGCTTCCCGACGACGTCGATCCGCTCACCCTGCTTGCGGGAGGTGCGGACTGACCGATGGCTGCCGCTGCCCGCCCCCCTGACTCCCACGATTCCCACCCGCCGCATGTTCCCGTCCTGATCGACCCGCTGATCGAGGCGGTCTCGCCGGTGTCCGGCCTGTGGCTGGACGGGACCTTCGGCGCGGGCGGCTACACCCGGCGCCTGCTGGAGGCGGGGGCCGAGCGGGTCATCGGCGTGGACCGGGACCCGAGCGCGCTCGCCATGGCCGCGCCGATGCAAGCCGAATTCGGCGACCGCCTGACCCTCGTCGAGGGGCGCTTTTCGGAGCTGGACACATTCGCTGACGCGCCTCTCTACGGCGTGGTGCTGGATCTCGGCGTGTCCTCGATGCAGCTCGACCAGGCGGAGCGCGGATTTTCCTTCCAGAAAGACGGCCCGCTGGACATGCGCATGAGCGGGGAGGGGCCGTCGGCGGCCGACCTCGTGAACACGCTGCCCGAGGCCGATCTGGCCGACATCCTCTACCACTATGGGGAGGAACGCGCGTCTCGCCGCATCGCGCGCGCCATCATCGCCGTGCGCCCCTTCGAGACCACGCTGCAACTGGCCGAGGCCGTTGCCGCCTGCCTGCCGCGCCCGCGCCCGGGACAGGTCCATCCCGCCACACGCAGCTTCCAGGCGATCCGAATCGCCGTGAACGACGAGTTCGGCGAACTGATCGCCGGGCTCGAGGCCGCCGAACGCGCATTGCAACCCGGCGGCAAGCTGGCCGTCGTGACCTTTCATTCGCTGGAGGATCGCGTCGTGAAGCGGTTCCTGCAGGCCCGCTCGGGCGGCGGTGGCCGTGCCAACCGCTATGCCCCCGAAACCGAAGAGACGGCCGCGCAGTTCCGCCTGTTGACCCGCCGCGCCGTCGGCCCATCCGACGCGGAAGTTGCCGCAAACCCGCGGGCTCGCTCGGCCAAGTTGCGTGTGGCCGAACGCACCGCCGCCCCCGTCACCCCCCTCGACCGAACCGCCATGGGTCTTCCCGGACCCAAGGACTGGTGGAAGGAGACGCTGTGAAAACGTTCTTGTACCTTATGGCCGCCCTGTCCGTGATGGGCCTCGCTTTCTGGGCCTACCAGGAGAACTACCAGACCCAGGCCGCGCTGAAGGAATCCGCGCAGCTCAAGCGCGAGATCGGTGAGTTGCGCGAGAGCCTGGCGGTGCTGGAAGCCGAATGGGCCTATCTCAACCGGCCCGACCGGCTGGCCGAACTGGCGGAGATCAATTTCGACCGGCTGGGCCTCCTCCCGCTGGAGCCGGAGCAGTTCAGCGCGTTGGAGCAGGTGGCCTTCCCGCCGCCGCCGACCCTTCCGATCACCACGCCGATCGAGATCGCCGGTCAGCTTCAGGTGGGGGGAGAGTTCCCATGACGCGCACGCCGCTGCGGCCGCTCGCGCGCATCCTTTCGGCGCGCGAAAAGGGCGAGAACCCGGACGCCATCGAGCGCGAGAACCTGCGCCTCCGCCACGAGGCGGACCGCGACCGGATGCGCCACCGGGCCGAGGGGCGGCTGCTGGCGCTCGCGCTCTTCTTTTTTTGTGCCTTCTCTGTCGTCGGCGTGCGGATGGGCCTGCTGGCTGCCAGCGAGCCCTCCGAGACGCAGGTCGCCTCCCTCGGTTCCGACATCGTGGCGCAGCGCGCGAACATCGTGGACCGCAACGGCCGCATCTTGGCGACCAACCTCTCCACCCATTCCCTCTATGCCCAGACCCGCGACCTGGTCGATCCGCAACGCGCCGCGCACGAGCTGATCCAGATCTTCCCGGATCTCGACGAGGCGCGCCTGATGAAGGACTTCACCGGCAAGCGCAAGTTCCTGTGGATCAAGAAGAAACTGAGCCCGGAGCAGATGCAGGCGGTGCACGACATCGGTGAACCCGGCCTGCTGTTCGGTCCGCGCGAAATGCGCCTTTATCCCAACGGCCGGATCGCCGCGCACGTCCTGGGCGGCGCGAGTTTCGGCCGCGAGGGCGTCCATTCGGCCGAGGTCGTGGGTACCGCCGGCGTGGAAAAGAAATTCGACGCCTGGCTGCGCGATCCCGCCAACAACGGCGCGCCGTTGCAGTTGTCGATCGACCTCACCGTTCAGGCCGCCACCCGTGAAGTGCTCGAAGGCGGCATGAGGCTCATGAACGCCAAGGGCGCGAGCGCCGTGCTGATGGACGTCCACACCGGCGAGATTCTCACCATGATCTCCCTGCCGGACTTCGATCCAAATGACCGGCCCCGCCCGCTGGTGAAGGGCGATCCGGGCGACAGCCCGCTTTTCAACCGCGCGGTGCAGGGCGTTTACGAGCTTGGCTCGGTGTTCAAGATCTTCACCGCCGCACAGGCGATGGACCTCGGCCTTGTCGGCCCCGACACCATCATCGACGCCAACGCGCCGATGCGGTGGGGCAAGTTCAAGATCAAGGAGTTCCACGGCAAGAACTACGGCAAGCTGTCCGTCACCGATGTGATTGTGAACTCCTCCAACGTCGGCACCGCGAAGATGGCGCTGGCCATCGGCGGGGAGCGCCAGAAGGCCTTTCTGGGCAAGCTGGGCTTCCTGGAGCCGACGTCGCTGGAAATGGTCGAAGCGCCCACCGGCAAGCCGCTGCTTCCCCCGCGCTGGACGGAGATCAACACCATCACCATCTCCTACGGCCACGGCCTCAGTTCCAGCCCCGTGCACCTTGCCGCGGGCTACGCCTCGCTGCTCAACGGCGGCACCCGGATCACGCCGACCCTGCTCCGCCAGCCGGCGCCGCAGGGGGGCGAGCGGGTTGTGAGCGAACGCGCCTCGACGGCGGCCCGCAAGATGCTCCGCGCCGTCGTCAGCCGCGGCACCGCCAGCTTCGGGGACGTGCCGGGCTACTCCGTCGCCGGCAAGACCGGCACCGCCGACAAGCCGAAGCCCCAGGGCGGATATTACGACGATAAGGTCATCGCCACCTTCGCCAGCGTCTTCCCCTCGGACGATCCCAAGTACGTGCTCGTCGTGACGCTCGACGAACCGGTGGAAAGCTCCGGCCCGAAACCGCGCCGCACCGCCGGGTGGACGGCCGTCCCCGTGGCTGCGGAGATCATCCGCCGCACCGCGCCGCTCCTGGGCCTGCACCCCGAGCCGGAGCCCGGTGAGGAGGCCGTGCTGATGCGCGCCTCGAATTGACCGGTGGACGCTCCCGGCAAAAGGGCCGAAAAGAGGCTTCAACGCTTCTGTGAGAATGGCCGATGCCCCCCGGGGCGCCGGCGGAAGGGTGCGCAGGCATGACTGAGATCAAGACGAAATCCCTTGCCGGGCTCGGGCTGACGGCCCAGGGCGGGGCCGAGGCCCGTGTCACCGGCCTCTCGGTCGACAGCCGCACGGTCAAGCCCGGCCACCTGTTCGCCGGCCTGCCGGGCACGCGCGTTCACGGCGGGGAGTTCATCCAGTACGCCCTGCGCATGGGGGCCGGCGCCATCCTGACCGATGCCGAGGGCGCCCGCATCGCCGCCGAGGAACTGGCCGGCAACCCCGCCGCGCTGATCGTCGTGGAGGAGCCCCGCGCCGCACTCGCCTATGCCGCCGCGCTCTGGTTCGAGGCGCAGCCGGACGTCGTGGTCGCCGTCACCGGCACCAACGGCAAGACCTCCGTCGCCAGCTTCACCCGGCAGATCTGGCAGGCGCTCGGCCTTTCCGCGGTCAACGTCGGCACCACCGGCGTCGAAGGCGACTGGGAGGCCCCGCTCGCCCACACCACGCCGGAACCGATCACCCTGCACCGCGTGCTGGCGGAGGCCGCTGCCGCCGGCGTGACCCATGCCGCGATGGAGGCAAGCTCCCACGGGCTGGCGCAGCGGCGGCTGGATGCCGTGCACCTCGCCGCCGGCGGCTTCACCAATCTCACCCAGGATCACCTCGACTACCACGCCGACTTCGAGGACTATTTCGCCGCCAAGGCCGGGCTCTTCAGCCGGATCCTGTCGGACGACGGCGTCGCCGTTATCCAGATGGACAGCCTGCGCGGCACCGAAATGGCCGAGGTCGCCGACCGCGCGGGCCTTGAAGTGATCCGCGTCGGCCGGGGTGAGACCTGCCATCTGCGCATCCTCGGGCTGCGCTTCGACGCCACCGGGCAGGACGTGCGCTTCTCCTGGAACGGCACCATCCACCAGACCCGGCTGGAGCTGATCGGCGGCTTCCAGTCCGAAAACGTCATGATCGCCGCCGGCCTTGCCATCGCCTCCGGCAGCGATCCCACCGAGGTCTTCAAGACCCTGCCGCAACTCCGTGGCGTGCGCGGCCGGATGCAGCTCGCCGCGACCCGCACCAACGGAGCGGCGGTCTACGTGGACTATGCTCATACCCCCGATGCGCTGGCCACGGCCCTCAAGGCCCTGCGCCCGCACGTCATGGGCCGGCTCATCTGCGTCTTCGGCGCCGGCGGCGACCGGGACCGTGGCAAACGGCCCCTGATGGGCGCGGCGGTCGCCGAGAATGCCGACGTCGCCTTCGTCACCGACGACAACCCCCGCACGGAGGACCCGGCCGCGATCCGTGCCGCCGTGCTGGAGGGCTGCCCCGGCGCGACGGAAGTGGGCGACCGGGCGGAGGCGATCCTGCGCGGCGTCGACGCGCTGCAACCGGGCGACGCGCTGCTGGTGGCCGGCAAGGGCCACGAACAGGGGCAGACGGTGGGCGACACCGTCTATCCCTTCGACGACGTGGAGCAGGCCAGCGTTGCGGTGGCCGCACTGGACGGACATCTCACATGACAGCACTCTGGACTTCCGACTACGCCGCCGCCGCAACCGGGGGGTGCGCCACGCGCCCGTGGCAGGCGCATTCCGTCTCCATCGACAGCCGCACGCTCGAGCCCGGAGCCCTCTTCGTGGCGCTGAAGGACGTCCGCGATGGCCACGAGTTCGTGGCCGACGCCCTGAAACGCGGCGCAGCGGCAGCGATGGTCAGCCGCGTGCCCGAGGGCTTGGCCGAAGATGCCCCCCTGCTGATCGTCGACGACGTCCTGCGCGGGCTGGAGGCGCTGGCCTCCGCCGCCCGCGCGCGCACCACCGCCAAGGTGATCGGCATCACCGGCTCGGTCGGCAAGACCTCCACCAAGGAGATGCTGCGCGCGATCCTCGCGGGGCAGGGCAAGGTGCACGCCGCCGAGAAGAGCTACAACAACCACTGGGGCGTCCCCCTCACGCTGGCCCGGATGCCGGCGGATGCCGATTTCGCGGTGATCGAGATCGGCATGAACCATCCCGGCGAGATCGCCCCGCTGGCGCGGTTGGCGGATCTGGACGCAGCCCTGGTCACCACGGTCGCCCCGGCTCACCTGGCCGCCTTCGGCCGGGTGGAGAACATCGCCCGCGAGAAGGCGTCGATCATGCAGGGCCTGCGCCCCGGCGGCGTCGCGGTCCTGAACGCCGACATTCCAACATCCGAAACCCTGTTCGACGCGGCCCGCACCCGCGGCGCACGGATCGTCGGCTTCGGCGAAAAGGGGTCGGAGGCGACGTTGCTTGTCAGCACGCCACAAAACGGCCAGACCGTTGCGCAGGCGCGCATGACCGGCCCCGACGGCGCGGTGCATCCACTGCTCTTCAAGCTCCAGTCGCCCGGCAAGCACTTCGCAATGAACGGGCTGGCCGCGCTGGCGGTGGCTGCCGCGCTCGGGGTTGACCTGGCGCTCGCCGCCGGCGACTTGGGACGCTGGGCGCCCTACGAGGGCAGGGGGGCGCGTGAGACGATCCTGCTCGACATCGTGCACGATGGGATGACGCTGGAGCTGATCGACGATTCCTACAACGCCAACCCCGCCTCGGTCGGCGCCGCGCTCGACATGCTCGCCGCCATTGCCCCGGTGGACGGAATCGGCCGCGTCTCGCGCGGGCGCCGCATTGCCATTCTGGGCGACATGCTCGAACTCGGCGCGGACGAGATGACGCTCCATGCCGCACTGGCGGAGCATCCCGCGATGGCGTCGGTCGACGTGATCCACTGCGTCGGCGCGCGGTCCCACGCCCTGTGGGAGGCGTTACCGGCGGAGCGCCGTGGCCAATGGTGCCAGGACAGCGCCGAGATGGCGGCTGAAATGCGCCACCTGCTCGACGCGGGCGACATCGTGCTCGTGAAGGGATCGCTTGGCATCCGGCTCTCGCGGGTCGTTGACGCGATCCGAAAACTGGGCCAAGTCCGCCCGCAGGAGACGTGAGGGCCCGCGACACATGCTCTACTGGCTGACGACCTTTTCCGACGACGGCGGGTTCTACAACCTGTTCCGCTACATCACCTTTCGCACCGGCGGGGCGTTCTTTACCGCGCTTGTGTTTGGGTTCATCTTCGGCCGGCCGCTGATCAACCTGCTCCGCCGCAAACAGGGCAAGGGCCAGCCGATCCGTGGCGACGGCCCCGAAAGCCACCTCTCCAAGGTCGGCACGCCCACCATGGGCGGGGTGCTGATTCTGGGCGGGCTGGTCGTCTCCACCTTTCTCTGGGCCCGTCTCGACAACCCCTATGTCTGGATCGTCCTGGCGGTGACCATGGGATTCGGCGCCATCGGGTTCGCCGACGACTACGCAAAGGTCTCCAAGCACACGACCAACGGCGTTCCGGGCAAGGTGCGCCTCGCACTCGGCTTCTTTATCGCCGCCGTCGCCGCCGGACTGGCGGCCTTCGCGCATCCGCCGGAGTTGACCAACACCCTCGCGCTCCCCTTCCTGAAGGACACGCTGCTCAACCTCGGCATCCTCTTCTTTCCCTTCGCGATGCTCGTGATCGTCGGCGCGGCCAACGCGGTGAACCTCACGGACGGCCTCGACGGGCTGGCAATCATGCCGGTGATGATCGCGGCCGGGACGCTCGGCGTCATCTCCTACGCGGTCGGACGGGTGGACTTCGCCACTTACCTCGACGTGCATTACGTGCCTGGCACCGGCGAGCTTCTGGTCTTCACCGCCGGCCTGATCGGCGGCGGGCTGGGCTTCCTGTGGTACAACGCGCCTCCCGCAGCCGTCTTCATGGGCGACACGGGCAGCCTCGCGCTCGGCGGGGCGCTCGGGGCGATCGCGGTGGCGACCAAGCACGAGATCGTGCTGGCCATCGTCGGCGGGCTCTTTGTGGTCGAAGCCCTGTCCGTCATCATCCAGGTCTTCTATTTCAAGCGCACCGGGAAGCGGGTCTTCCTGATGGCGCCGATCCACCACCACTTCGAGAAACGCGGCTGGGCGGAGCCTCAGATCGTGATCCGCTTCTGGATCATCTCGCTGATCCTTGCGCTGATCGGCCTGGCCACGCTTAAGATCCGCTAGTCCCATGGGGCGGACCGGATCGGCAGCCGCGATCTTTCGGCCGAAAATTCGGCGTCGGGTAATCTGTTAGGAGCACGCCAATGATTCCGGTGCGCGGTGTCGAGGGCCAGACCGTCCTCATCCTCGGTCTCGGCCGATCCGGCCTAACGGCGGCACGCGCGGTCGCCGCGGGTGGCGGCACGCCGCTCTGTTGGGACGACGGCGCAGCGGGGCGCCAACGGGCGGAGGAGGAGGGGTTCACCCTGCACGATCCCACCCGCCCCGGAGCGCTCGACGCCGTCTCCCTGCTCGTCACCTCGCCCGGCATCCCGCACCTCTACCCCGCGCCGCACAAGGCAATCGCCGCCGCCCTGCGCGCCGGGGTTCCGGTGGACAATGACATCGGCCTCTTCTTCCGCTCCCTCGCCACAGGCGACTGGGACAGGTTCGACGTGGCCCCCAAGGTCGTGGCCGTCACCGGCTCCAACGGCAAGTCCACAACCTCCGCCCTGATCGCGCACCTGCTGGCGAGCGCGGGCCGCGAGGTTCAGCTCGCGGGCAACATCGGCCGCGGCGTGCTGGACATCGACCCGCCCGGCGACGGGGGCGTCGTCGTGCTCGAACTCAGCTCCTACCAGACGGACCTCGCCCGGGCGCTCACCCCCGACATCGCCGTTTTCACCAACCTCTCCCCGGACCATCTGGACCGCCACGCCGGCCTGGGCGGCTATTTCGCCGCCAAGCGCCGCCTCTTTGCCGAGGGCGGACCGGATCGCGCGGTGATCGGTGTGGACGAGGACGAAGGGCTGTTCCTGGCCGGCCAGCTCTCCGTCGGCCCGGCGGACGACCGGGTGATCCGGGTCTCCTCCGGCCAGAAACTCGGCGGGCCCGGCTGGTCCGTCAGCGCCCGCAAGGGCTTCCTGTCCGAGATGCGCAAGGGCCGGCAGACCGCCTCCATCGACCTGCGCGGGGTGCGCGGCCTACCCGGGGCCCACAACCACCAGAACGCCTGCGCCGCCTACGCCGCCGTCCGCGCCCTCGGCCTCGCGCCCCGCACGATCGAAGCCGGCCTGCACAGCTTCTCCGGCCTGCCGCACCGCAGCCAGCTCATCGCCGAGGCCGCCGGGGTGACCTTCGTCAACGACTCCAAGGCCACCAACGTCGACAGCGCGGCAAAGGCCCTCCAGGCCTTCCAACGCATCCGCTGGATCTGCGGCGGGCTGGAAAAGGAAGGCGGGCTCTCGGCCCTGCACCCCCATTTCGGCAGCGTTCTCAAGGCCTACGTCATCGGCCGCGAGGCGGAGCATTTCGCCCTCGAACTGGGCGACGGGGTGGAAAGCGAGATCTGCGGCTCCATGGAGGTCGCCGTGGCGCGGGCCACGGCGGAGGCGACGTCGGGCGATACCGTGCTGCTCGCCCCCGCCGCCGCGAGCTTCGACCAGTACGACAACTTCGAGCAGCGTGGCGAGGATTTCACCGCGCGGGTGCGGGCCGCACTTAACACGTAGCCACGGCCCCGGGATCAATCCGGGTGCCGCAGCCTGTCCATCAGCCCCGCCTTGACCGCCTCGGCATGGATCACCCCGAGCTGCGCCGGCACCCGCCTCAGCCCGAGGATCCGCGCGATGATTAGCCGGTGAACCCCGCCGCCGGCCTTCAGCGGCGTGCCGTCCCGCGCGATATGAATGTAGATCGCCCCGTGTTCGCGCCTGAAATAACTGTCGAGTTCATGCCGGCGCCGAAACCGCCCCAGTTCCCTCGTTTCTGCGTATAGCTGGTCGAGGTCCGCATAGCGCTCCTCCAACTCGGCGAGGCTGCGCATCCCGTCGGCCGTGCCTTTGCGGTGGATGTCCGCCATCAGGTAATCGTAGATGCCCGTCTCTTCCCACGGCACGCCGTCCCGGAAATGCGCGATACAGGCGATCTCCTTCGTGCCGTTCTTCAGCGGCGTCACCGACAGGTCCCAGTCGCCGCCCTTGACGAGCCCGGAGTGCGACCGCCGGAAAACCGGGGCCTCCGCGTTCCGCCGGCTGCTATAGGCAAACCGCACCGCATCGGGATCGACAAAGACGCACTCGTCCGACTGCGGCGCATCGCGGCCATACATGGCGCGGTTCTTCAGGTCCCGGACGACCTTCAACGGCACCTTGGCTTCGATGGTTCGCGGCAGGTTGGCGAGAGATACGGTTGGGGGGAGCTGTCGCAGCATGTCCGGACTGGCCTGAAGGGTGTCACAGAAGGTTCACATTCGGACCCGCCGGTCAAGCCATTGGGAGGCGCACCGCCCGATCCCGATACGCCGGACGCAACGGCACCCTGCGTCTCCCACCACGCGTCCGCCTCCCGGGCGGCAGGTCCGTCCTGGACGTAAGCCCCTTTTTTTCTGGCAGTATCAGCGGATTCCCGCTATGGTTCCTGTGAGCAGACCCGACAAATCGGGCGGCAGAGGCAGTGTAGCGGTACTTCCATGACGGAAATGGTTTACGGGAGCGTGCCCGTACGCGGGGGTGATCCGGTTCTTCCCCGGTGGTGGCGCACGGTCGACAAATGGTCGATTTCGGCGATCCTCATGCTTTTCGGCACGGGGCTGCTTCTGGGGCTTGCAGCCTCGCCGCCGCTGGCCGCACGCAACGGGCTGGCCTCCTTCCACTATGTGGAGCGGCAGGTCTTTTTCGGCGGCGTGGCGCTCGTCACCATGCTGATCGTCTCCATGATGTCGCCGTCGGTCGTCCGCCGGCTGGCGGTTCTGGGCTTTCTCGCCGCCTTCGTCTCGCTGCTCCTGCTGCCCTTCCTCGGGACGGATTTCGGCAAGGGCGCGGTGCGCTGGTACTCGTTGGGGTTCACCTCGTTCCAGCCGTCCGAATTCCTGAAACCCGCGTTCGTGGTCCTGGCCGGCTGGCTCATGGCCGCCAGTCAGGAGGTCGCCGGCCCGCCGGGCAAGTCGATCTCCTTCGCCATCGTCGCCGTGATCGTGGGCCTTCTGGCGCTCCAGCCCGATTTCGGGCAGGCGGCGCTGATCCTCTTCGCCTGGGGCGTGATGTACTTCGTTGCCGGTGCGCCGATGTTCCTGATGGTCAGCATCGCTGGCGGCGTCGTCGCCTTCGGCATGTTCGCCTACAGCGCTTCCGAACACTTCGCCCGCCGGATCGACGGCTTCCTCTCACCGGAGGTCGACCCGCGCACGCAGCTCGGCTACGCGACCAACGCCATTCAGGAAGGCGGCTTCTTCGGCGTCGGCGTGGGCGAGGGGCAGGTGAAGTGGTCGCTTCCCGATGCCCACACCGATTTCATCATCGCCGTCGCGGCGGAGGAATACGGCCTCATCCTCGTGCTGTTCATCATCGCGCTCTACACGACCGTCGTCGTCCGCTCGCTCTTCCGTCTGATGCGGGAGCGGGACCCCTTCATCCGGCTCGCGGGCACCGGGCTTGCCTGCATGTTCGGCGTTCAGGCGATGATCAACATGGGCGTCGCGGTGCGGCTCCTGCCCGCCAAGGGCATGACGCTCCCCTTCGTCTCCTACGGTGGCTCGTCGCTCATCGCGGGCGGGATCGCGGTCGGGATGCTGCTCGCCTTCACCCGGCAGCGGCCGCAAGGCGAAATCGCCGACATCTTCCAGCGGCGGGGGCGGTGATGGCCGCCCGCCAGCCCCTCGCAATCATCGCCGCGGGCGGCACGGGCGGGCACATGTTCCCGGCACAAGCGTTGGCGGAGGCGCTGCTGGCGCGCGGCTGGCGCGTGCGGCTCTCCACCGACGCGCGCGGCGCGCGCTACGCCGGCGGCTTCCCCGACGCGGTTCAGATCGTCGAGGTCGCCTCGGCCACCTTTGCCCGTGGCGGCGCGCTGGCCAAGGCCGTCGTGCCGGTGCGCATCGCCGCCGGCGCCGTGGGGGCCACGGCCCGGATGCTGTGGGACCGCCCCGCCGTGGTCGTGGGCTTCGGCGGCTACCCGGCAATTCCCGCCATGGCCGCCGCCTGGGCGCTGCGGCTGCCCCGGATGATCCACGAACAGAACGGCGTGCTGGGACGCGTCAACGAGATCTTCGCCCCGCGCGTCAACGCGGTGGCCTGCGGCACGTGGCCAACGACGCTCCCCGAGGGCGTGGAGGGCTACCACACCGGCAATCCCGTGCGGGCGGCGGTCATGGAACGGGCGGGCGCGCCCTACATCCCGCCGGGGGACTACCCCATGTCGATTCTCGTAATCGGCGGCAGCCAGGGCGCGCGCATCCTGTCGGACATGGTGCCCGCCGCCATCGCCGCTCTCCCGCCGGACCTGTTGCGGCACGTCCGCGTTGCCCATCAGGCGCGCGGGGAGGATCACGACCGTGTCACCGCCTTCTACGCCGAGCACGCCATCGACGCCGAGGTGGAACCCTTCTTCGACGACGTCCCCCGCCGCCTCAGCGAGGCGCAGCTCGTGATTTCCCGCTCCGGCGCCTCCTCCGTGGCTGACATCTCGGTCATCGGCCGCCCCTCGATCCTCGTGCCCTACGCCGCCGCGGCGGGGGACCACCAGGCCGCCAACGCCCGCGGCCTCGCGGAGGCCGAAGCCGCCATCGTGATCCCGGAATCCCGGCTTGCGGTCGAAACGCTTTCCGAGCACATAGCCGCGATCCTGGCGCACCCCTCGGCCGCGATAAAAATGGCGCATAACGCGCTTGGCCAGGGGCGCCCGGACGCGACGGATACACTCGTCGCGATGGTCGAAGAACTGTCCGGCACCACAACGGCACCCCAGGGGCAGGAGCAGACATGATGGACGGAAGTACGCTGATGAACGCAGTCACCAAACTGCCCACCGACGTGGGCCCCATCCACTTCGTCGGGATCGGCGGCATCGGCATGTCTGGCATCGCGGAGGTTCTGCTGACCCACGGCTACACCGTCCAGGGCTCCGACCTAAAGGCAAGCAAGATCACCGACCGCCTGCAAACCCTCGGCGCCCGGATCTGCATCGGCCAGAAGGAGGAAAACCTCGCCGACGCCGCCGTCGTCGTCATCTCCTCCGCCATCAAGCCGGGGAACCCCGAGCTCGACGGCGCCCGCGCCCGTGGCCTGCCGGTGGTGCGCCGGGCCGAGATGCTGGCCGAACTCATGCGGCTCAAGTCCAATGTGGCAGTCGCCGGAACGCACGGCAAGACGACCACGACGACCATGGTCGCCACGCTGCTGGATGCCGGCGGCATCGACCCCACCGTCATCAACGGCGGCATCATCCACGCCTACGGCTCGAACGCACGCGCGGGGCAGGGCGAGTGGATGGTGGTGGAGGCCGACGAGAGCGACGGCACCTTCAATCGCCTGCCCGCCACCATCGCGATCATCACCAACATCGACCCCGAGCACATGGAGCACTGGGGCTCCATCGAGAACCTCCGCCAGGGGTTCTACGACTTCGTCTCCAACATCCCGTTCTACGGCCTCGCCGTCTGCTGCACGGACCATCCGGAGGTCCAGGCCCTCGTCGGCCGGATCACCGACCGCAAGGTCACCACCTTCGGCTTCAACGCCCAGGCCGACGTGCGCGCCGTGAACCTCACCTACAAGGCCGGCGTCGCGCACTTCGACATCCAGCTCCGCGCCGACGGCACGATGATCGAGGGTTGCACCCTGCCCATGCCGGGGGACCATAACGTCTCCAACGCGCTCGCCGCCGTCGCGGTCGCCCGCCACCTCGGGATGAAGCGCGACGAAATCCGCGAGGCGCTCGCCAACTTCGGCGGGGTCAACCGCCGCTTCACCCGCGTCGGCGAAGTGAACGGCGTGACGATCATCGACGACTACGGCCACCACCCGGTGGAAATCGCCGCCGTGCTGAAGGCCGCGCGTCAGGCGACCGAGGGCCGGGTGATCGCCGTGCACCAGCCGCACCGCTATTCGCGCCTGTCGAGCCTCTTCGACGACTTCTGCGCCTGTTTCAACGAGGCCGACGTGGTGGCCATCGCCGAGGTCTACGCCGCGGGCGAGGCGCCCATCGAGGGCGCCGACCGGGACGCGCTGGTCGCGGGCCTGATCCGTCACGGCCACCGCCACGCCCGGGCACTGCTCAGCGAGGACGACCTGGAGCGTCTGGTCCGCGAACAGACCCAGCCCGGCGACATGGTCGTCTGCCTCGGCGCCGGCACGATCTCGGCCTGGGCCAACAACCTGCCAGAGCGGTTGGCCAAGTAACCAAGGATGCCCCGGGTGGGGAGCGCCCGGGGCCCGTAAGGGGAGATGCGCGATGAACGCGCTGTTTTGGGGATGCATCTGGGTCGTTGCGGCAACGGTCGTGGCGGTCCTGCCCATGCGGTACCAGTACGTGCCGGGGGTCGGGCTGCTGCTGGCGGCGCCGATCCTGATCTGGCAGATTGGGGCGGCCTACGGCTGGCCGGCGCTGCTCGTGGCTGCCTTCGCCTTCGCCTCGATGTTCCGCAAACCGCTGCGTTACTTTGCGCTGCGGGCGGTCGGCCGCAGTCGCGAGGACGCCCGGAGCCAGGTCACCGGGGAGGTCACGCGATGAGCACGTCCCTCACCCTCGCCTGCCTCTGGGCCGTCGTCGCCACACTGATCGCGATGATCCCCTCGCGCCACAACCACTGGCCTCAGGCGGCCGTGCTGATTGCCGTGGGCATCCCGCTGCTGGGATACGTCACCTACGAAAACGGCCCGCTGGCCGGCCTCGTCGTCTTCGTCGCCGGCGCCTCCATCCTGCGCTGGCCGCTTTTTTATCTCTGGCGCTGGTCGCGGCGTCAAACCGGCGGCGACCGATCCCCGCCCGTCGAAATGGCGGACCGCCGGCCGGACGCGTGACCCTCTCGCGCGCCCCGCTGCCGACCCCCGCACACCGGTACGTCTGACCGAAAACCAAATGGCCGCGCCCTCTTCCGGGAGGGCGTGGAGCCCCAGCCGACCCGCGCGATGTATGGTGCCTTTACCTGGAACTGATGTGCCGCTGGAGAGGCCGCAATGCGCCCTCCCGGGGGAGGGGGCGAAGCGCTGTAGCACACGCCGCACGGGCGTCCCTCGAAGATGCTGGATGCCGCCGAAAAACTGGCTCCACTTGCAAACCTTCCGTGGTCCGGGCCACCAGCCCGGTCGCGCCCGACCCTCCGGGCGGGACGGCACATTGCGCTGCCACCCGTCGCATGAACACGTCCGGGGCTTCGCGATGAAACGCTGACCACCACCAGGGCATGGCACCCGCCCAGTCTCGAGCACGGCCCTACAATCAAGAACTGTCCCCGCTTTGCCGGGCGCGTCCCCTCCGATCTTCCTTGGCCCGGGCGTCCAGCCCGGGCCGCGCCCGACCCTCCGGGCGGGAGGGTGCATGTCGATGTCGCACGTCGCATGAATGCGTCCGGGGCTTTGGGATAAATCGCTGACCACCGTCGCAGCATGGCGCCCTCCCAGACTCGAGCACGGCCCACCGATTAAGAACCGTCTCCGCTTTGCCGGGCGCGTCCCCTCCGATCTCCCTTGGCCCGGGCGTCCAGCCCGTGCCGCGCCCGCCCCCCCGAGCGGGAGGGCACATGGCGATGTCGCCCGTCGCATGAATGCGTCCGGGGCTTTGGGATAAATTGCTGACCACCGGCGAAGCATGGCGTCGTCCCAGGGTCGGCCACTGCCCTCCTACCTCCGCACATCTCCACTTTGTTGGTCGCGTCAGGGGCCCGTTTTCATTGACCGTTGGATCTGTGGTCTCCTGCAATTTGGGCGGAAGGGCGCAAGGGCCGTGGAGGGCGGGAACTGCAGCCGCCCCATCGAGATGCTACCGTTGTGCGCGTCACCTGCCATTCGGGCTCCGCCCGGTCAACGCCCGTGAGGGGTGCATGGCGATGTCGCCCGCCGCACGAACCGAGGCCGGGGGTCTGGATTAAGCGCGGACCACAGGCGCCGCGTCGCGCTCTCCCAAAGTCGGTGGCGGCCCTGCCGTCTGCTCAGTTGGCCGCATCAGGCGTCATTCTCAACGATCCCTGACTCCGTGCCCCTCCGAAATCCCGGTTGGGAGGCCGCATGGGCTTTACGAATACGGCGGGAACAGAGCCCGTGGCTTCGGGATACATCGTCGACCACAGGCGGTGTGGCGCGCCCATGCAGCGTCGAGCGTGGCTCTCCAGTCGCCGCGCCGCTAGGCAACGTCGGCGGACACCAGCCTTAACAAATCCTGAATCCGTCTCCGCAACGCATTGAAATCATTCTAACATCGCCTCGCCCCACCCGTGGTACATTCCCTTTCTGCCAGCCTCGACCACCCCGACCCCTCTCGACACCCGTCCACCCCGCCGCTATTTGCCGGCCCAACACCCCCCAAGAGGAGCGCCCATGGCGACGCCCGACCAGATCGAGACCCGCGGGGCCCTGACCCCCGACCGGCCGCTGTCCGGCCTCACCTGGCTCCGTGTCGGCGGCCCGGCGGACTGGCTCTTCCAGCCCGCCGACCGGGAGGACCTCTGCCGGTTTCTCTCCCAGCTCGATCCCTCCATCCCCGTCTTTCCCATCGGGGTCGGCTCCAACCTGATCGTCCGGGACGGCGGCATCCGCGGCGTGGTGATCCGGCTCGGCCGCGGCTTCAATTCCATCGAGACCGGCGCGGACACCGTCACCGCCGGGGCCGCCGCCCTCGATGCCCACGTCGCCCGCAAGGCGGCGGAGGCGGGGCTGGACCTGACCTTCCTGCGCACCATCCCCGGCGCCATCGGCGGAGCGGTGCGGATGAACGCGGGCTGCTACGGGACCTACATCGCCGATCACCTGATCGAGGCCGAGGCCGTCACCCGCGACGGCCAGCCGGTCACCATGACCCCGGACGACCTCAATTTCGCCTACCGGCAGACCGCCCTTCCGCCCGATTGGCTCATCACCCGCGCCACATTCCGCGCCGCGCCAGGCGACCCCGCAGAGCTTGCGGCCCGTATGGAGGCCCAACTCGCCCGCCGCGACGAGACCCAGCCGACAAAGGACCGCTCCGCCGGTTCCACGTTCCGCAATCCGGCCGGCTACAGCTCCACCGGCCAGCCCGACGACAGCCACGATCTGAAGGCGTGGAAACTGATCGACGACGCCGGCCTGCGCGGCAAGAGGCTTGGCGGCGCACAGATGTCGGAAAAGCACTCCAACTTCCTGATAAACGCCGAGAATGCCACCGCCGCGGACCTCGAGGAACTGGGCGAGCTCGTGCGGAAAAAGGTTTACCGGGAAAGCGGAATTCAGCTAGAGTGGGAAATCATGAGGGTTGGAGATCGGCCCTCCGAAAAAATCTGACCCGAAACGGGCATCAGTGCAGGCGGTGAAGCCGCGCAAGCCGCGCGGATTTCGCATCATAACAAGGGCCAAAGGCCCAGCGAACGAGGCGGGCATGTCGAGCAGGGCATCCCCGAGAGTGGCGGTCCTCCTGGGAGGGCCTTCGGCAGAGCGCGAGGTTTCGCTCTCTTCCGGGCGTGAATGCGCCGCAGCGCTCCGGGGCGAAGGATTCGAAGTTGTAGAGATCGACGCCGGGCGGGATCTGCCGGCGCGCCTCGCAGAGGTTGCGCCCGATGTCGTTTTTAACGGCCTGCACGGCCGCTGGGGCGAGGACGGGTGTGTGCAGGGCCTGCTCGAATGGCTGGGCCTCCCCTACACGCACTCGGGCGTGCTTGCTTCGGCACTGGCGATGGACAAGGAGCGGACCAAGGCCGCCTATCGCGCCGCCGGCCTGCCGGTGGCCGAGAGCCGCCTGGCCCCCGCCGAGGACGTGCGGGCCCGGCACGTGATGGAGCCGCCTTACGTGGTGAAGCCCTACAACGAGGGCTCCTCTGTCGGCGTCTATCTGGTGCACGAGGCGGCCAACGGCCCCCCGCAGCTTGCCGCCGATATGCCCGAGGTGGTGATGGTGGAGCGCTTCGCTCCCGGACGCGAATTGACCACGACCGTCATGGGCGACCGCCCCCTCACCGTGACAGACATTCTGACCGACGGCTGGTACGACTATGATGCAAAGTACAAGCCCGGCGGGTCCCGTCACGAGGTTCCGGCCAACATTCCCGCCGATGTCTTCGACTCGTGTCTGGACTACGCTTTGCGGGCTCATCAGGCGCTTGGATGTCGCGGGATCTCCCGCACCGATTTCCGTTGGGATGAAGGTCGCGGGCTGGACGGGCTTGTCCTGCTGGAGACCAACACGCAGCCGGGCATGACGCCCACGTCACTCGCGCCCGAACAGGCCGCCGTCTCCGGTATTCCGTTCGGCGCATTCTGCCGTTGGATCGTGGAGGACGCATCGTGCAATCGGTGAGCCGATCGCCCGCCCGACACGACCCCGCGCCGTCTCGGCTGTCCTACCGAATGAACCGGCTCTGGCTTACACCGGCCTTCCACCGGGTCCTTCGGCTAGGCCTGCCGGTGCTGATCGTCGTTGCATCCATCGCCTGGTATGTCAGCGACGCCGAGCGGCTGGCGCAGATATCTGAGAAGGTGGAGGAAACCCGCCGCGCAATCGAGCAGCGCCCCGAATTCATGGTCAACGTCATGTCTGTTCAGGGCGCGTCTCCGGAACTGTCCGACGCCGTTCGAGACGTTCTGGCTCTGCGTCTCCCGATGTCTTCTTTTGATATGGACCTCGAGGCGATGCGCCAGAAGGTCCTGGATTTCAACGCGGTGGCCGATGCGCACCTGCGGGTTCGGCCGGGTGGCGTGCTGGCGGTGGAGATCGCCGAGCGGGTGCCGGCGGTGCTCTGGCGGCACCAGCACGGCCTGAGCCTGCTGGACGCGGAGGGTGAGATGGTGGCCGGCACGTCCGGGCGCGGCGATTGGCCCGACCTGCCGCTGGTCGCGGGGAAGGGGGCGGAAGACGTCATTCCCGAGGCCCTTGCCCTTATCGAAACGGCCGCACCGATCAAGGAGCGCCTGCGCGGGCTGGTGCGCATGGGCGAGCGCCGCTGGGATGTCGTGCTGGACCGCAACCAGCGGATCATGCTGCCGGAAAAGGACGCCGTCTCGACCCTGGAGGCCCTCCTGGCCTTGGCCGAACAGCAGCAGATGCTGGAGCGCGACGTCACGGTGATCGACTTTCGCAGTCCCCGCCGGCCCACCCTCAGGCTGAACCGAAACGCGGTCATCGAACTGCGGAACATAAGAGATCCCGAGTCCGGAGACACCCTGCCATGACCGATCTTTACCAGTCCCAACGTGCCATGCGGCGGATGCGCAAGCAGGCGATGGATCGCGGCGTGATCGCGATCCTGGACGTTGGGTCCTCCAAGATCGCCTGCCTCGTGCTGCGCTTCGATGGCTCCGAGAAGTTTCGGGGCGCGGACGGGGTGGGCTCGTTGGCAGGGCAGTCGAGCTTTCGGGTGATCGGCGCGGCCACCACCCGCTCCCGCGGCGTCACCTTCGGCGAGATCACCGCGATGCAGGAAACCGAACGCGCCATTCGGACCGCTGTTCAGGGGGCGCAGAAGATGGCCGGGGTGCGTGTCGACCACGTGATCGCGTGTTTCGGCGGCGCGAGACCGCGCAGCTACGGGTTGGACGGCCGCATCGACCTGGCCGACAGCACGGTTTCGGAGGAGGATGTGGCGCGCGCTCTGTCCGCCTGCGTCGTGCCTGATTTCGGCGCCGAGAGGGAGGTGCTGCACGCGCAGCCGGTCAATTTCGCCATCGACCACCGCTCTGGCCTCTCCGATCCGCGCGGGCAGATGGGCAACGTGCTGGCCGTGGACATGCACCTGCTCACCGTCGATACGCGGTCGGTGCAGAACCTTCTGCACTGTATAAAGCGCTGTGACCTCGAACTCGCCGGGCTGGCCAGCTCCGCCTATGTCTCCGGCATTTCCGCGCTGGTCGAGGACGAACAGGAGCTGGGGTCGGCTTGTATCGACCTGGGCGGCGGGTCCACCGGTCTGTCGATCTTCATCAAGAAACACATGATCTATGCCGATACGGTGCGGATCGGCGGCGATCATATCAGCCAAGACATCTCAAAGGGGTTGAAGGTGCCGCTGAACGTGGCGGAGCGGATCAAGACGTTCTACGGCGGCGTGCTGGCCACCGGCATGGACGACCGGGAGATGATCGAGATCGGCGGCGACACCGGCGACTGGGAACACGACCGCCGCACCGTCAGCCGCGCGGAACTGATCGGCATCATGCGGCCCCGGGTGGAGGAGATCCTCGAAGAGGTGCGCGTGCGCCTCGATGCTTCGGGCTTCGAGCATCTGCCAGCGCGTCAGATCGTGCTTACCGGCGGAGCCAGCCAGATCCCGGGGCTGGACATGCTGGCCGGCAAAATCCTCGGTCAGCAGGTGCGCCTCGGGCGCCCGCTCCGCGTTCAAGGTCTGCCGCAGGCGGCGACAGGTCCGGCCTTCTCCTCTGCCGTCGGGCTCTGCCTGTTCGCCACGCACCCGCAGGACGAATGGTGGGATTTCGACATCCCCGCGGACCGCTATCCCGCGCGCTCGCTGAAACGGGCAGTGAAGTGGTTCCGGGACAACTGGTGACGTCTGGACGAAAGCTTCCGGAACCCCGGATCGCATCGCCGGCCAGAACCTGCCAAGTGTATAGCTTCGCACTGGATTTTGTGATGTGAAGCCGCTAGGCTGGAATGAAGAAGACCGCCCGCCGGCTAACCGGCGGCAGGCAGGCCGAGCAGCCGCCTGACATTGAAATTCCGCGCCGCCTGTCGGTGCCTTCCGCGCGCAGGTCGTTTGGCAGCGCGCCCTTAGTGTTTGGGAGCGGCCGAACCGCTATATGCAGGCAATTCAGGCAGATGCAGCGTGGCGACAGATTTTTTTTTCCATATTTTGTGGCATTTTTGCAATTTTTAGGTGACGCGACGGTGGCCGCAGCGTATGTTCACCGCAACGAATTTGGAATCTCGGGGGGGCCCGGGACAGGACAGGCAGACAACCGTCCGGCAACTGGGCGGCATAAACAGGCGGAGTAACTATGGCATTGAATCTCACCATGCCCCAGCAGGAAGAGCTCAAGCCGCGTATCACCGTATTCGGTGTGGGCGGCGCCGGTGGCAACGCGGTCAACAACATGATCGAGAAGAATCTCGAGGGTGTGGAGTTCGTCACCGCCAACACCGATGCTCAGGCGCTCCAGCAGAGCAACGCCCAGAACCGCATCCAGATGGGTGTGAAGGTTACTGAAGGTCTCGGCGCTGGCGCGCGCCCCACCGTCGGTGCCGCTGCCGCCGAGGAAACGATCGAGGAGATCGTGGATCATCTGGCCGGCGCACACATGTGCTTCATCACCGCTGGCATGGGCGGCGGTACGGGCACTGGCGCCGCCCCGATCATTGCGCAAGCCGCCCGTGAGCTTGGCGTGCTAACCGTCGGCGTCGTTACCAAGCCCTTCCAGTTCGAGGGCGCGAAACGGATGCGCCAGGCGGAAGATGGCGTCGATGCCCTTCAAAAGGTGGTCGATACCCTCATCATCATTCCCAACCAGAACCTGTTCCGGCTTGCCAACGAGAAGACGACCTTTACCGAGGCGTTCTCCATGGCCGATGACGTGCTCTATCAGGGTGTGAAGGGTGTGACGGACCTGATGGTGCGCCCGGGCCTTATCAACCTCGACTTCGCCGACGTCCGCTCGGTGATGGACGAGATGGGCAAGGCGATGATGGGCACCGGCGAAGCCGACGGCGAGGATCGCGCGATCCAGGCCGCCGAGGCCGCGATTGCCAACCCGCTGCTCGACGAGATCTCGCTGAAGGGCGCCAAGGGCGTGCTGATCAACATCACAGGCGGCTACGACCTGACCCTGTTCGAACTCGACGAGGCCGCCAACCGCATCCGCGAGGAAGTGGACCCGGATGCCAACATCATCGTCGGCTCCACGCTGGATACGGAGATGGAAGGCCGCATGCGGGTGTCTGTCGTTGCCACGGGGATCGACGCGACCCACGTAGTGCAGGACATTCCGCGCCCGTCGCGCAAGCTGCGTGAGCCTGTGTCGGCGGAGACCGCCGCAGCGGCGTCTCATGCGGCGGCTGCCGGAGCGGAGGCAGATCCGATTGCAGAGCCCGTCGCAGCTCGTGCGACTGCCCCTGCCGAGCGCGCGCGCCACAGGGATGAACCGTCGCTCTTCGCCGCGACGACGGATGACGATGACCTAGAGGACGATCTGCCGCCCCCGGCTTACCAGCCGCCAGCGTCGGACGCCTTCCCGCTGGTCGAGGCCGCAGACGAGGATGCCGCGGAGCACTACGTGGCCCCGCAACCCCGTCGCCCCGGTACGCCGAGCCCCGAGGCCCTGCAACGCTTGCAGGCCGCTGTGCGCAAGTCCGCCCCGGCGGGAGAGGGGGCGCAGCACCGTCAACCGGTGGAGCAGACCGCAGGCGAGAAGCGCGGCTTTGGCATCGGCACGCTGATCCATCGCATGTCCGGCCAGCCCGAGGCGGCCGCGGAGCGCCCCGCGCCGCACCCGTCCCGCCAACAGCCGCCGCAACTGCGCCAGCAGACCGCACGGCCGAGCCAGGCTTACGATGACGATCCCGATATGGACCCCGAACAGGAGCGTATCGAGATCCCCGCTTTCCTGCGCAGGCAGGCCAACTAATCCTGCCCCAGCAGGAAAACAGATAAAAAACCATCCCTCGTTAACCTCCTATGGGCCGGCTTGTCCGGCCCACTTTCTTTTTGCAATTTTAGATAGTTACCGCGCGACATTCGCATTTCGGCGGCGAATTGCCTACGGCGCGCTGACGGATGTTTCACACGGTTACAATGTTTGAATTGAGGTAAACCGCTTGCATCCGTATTTGCTTGCTAGCCGGCCCCTCCTGCCGGTGCGAGGAAAGACGAGACGTTGCAGACGACCCTGAAAACCAAGGTGACATTGATCGGCGAAGGCCTCCATTCCGGCCGGCCGGCGCGGATCACGCTCATGCCTGCACCCGCCGACAGTGGCATCGTTTTCCGCCGTACCGACGCGGTCACCGGAAGCCCGATCGTTCCGGCCCGGTGGGATGCGACCGAACATGTGCCGCTTTGCACGCGGCTCGTGAACGCCGACGGTGTCACCGTTTCGACGGTTGAGCATGTCATGGCGGCGCTTGCGGGGCTTGGGGTGCACAACGTGCGGATCGAGGTCAGCGGCCCCGAGGTTCCGATCCTAGACGGCAGCGCCGCGCCCTTCGTTCGGGCGGTGCTGAAAGCCGGTATCCAGCGTCTGTACGTGCCGCTTCGGGTCTTGCGTGTCTGCAAGCCCGTGGAGGTGCGCGAGGGCAACGCGGTGGCACGCCTTGAGCCGGCCGCGGAACTGCGCCTGGACTTCGAGATCGATTTCGAAGACGCCGCGATCGGTCATCAACGGTATTCGCTGAACATGGCCAACGGCGCCTTCGTGCGCGAGCTTTGCGACAGCCGCACCTTCTGCCGGTTGTCCGATGTGGCATACATGCGCGCCCACGGGTTGGCGCTTGGTGGGACGATGGACAACGCGGTGGTGGTCGAGGGCGAAAAGGTGCTGAGCCCCGGCGGATTGCGCCACGCCGACGAACCCGTGCGCCACAAGATGCTGGACGCCCTTGGCGACCTCTCGCTCGCTGGAGCGCCCATCCTTGGCCGCTATACCGGGATTCGGGCTGGCCACACGCTCACCAACCGGCTCGTGCGGGAACTTATGGCGACACCGGGAGCGGCGGAATGGACCGTGAGCGACGCTCGGATGGCGGCCCGCCTTCCTGGGGTGGGCGTTCGTCTCGCCGATCTTGCCGAGGTTGCCTGAACACAGTGGTTTCTTTACGAACGGAAATCCGGTGCAGACCCGTTTTGCACCGGATTTTTCTGTGCTAGACGGTTGCACGGCAGCCTCCAGAGAGGGGCCGGGGCAGGGAATTCGCAAGGGTCTCTAGGCATGGCGTCAGGTAGTATGACATTCCGGCTTTTGGGGGCCTTGGCGGTCGTCGCGACACTGGCAGCGTGCGGAGACAGGCCCGGTTTAGGGGCGAGTCGCGGCGTGCCGCTGGAGAACTTCACCGCCGAAGAAATCTACAAACGCGCCGAGTACGACCTGAACAACGGCGATGCCGACGACGCCGCCCAGCTTTTCGGCGAGATCGAGCGGCTTTATCCGTATTCGGAGTGGGCCAAGCGGGCGCTGATCATGCAGGCGTACTCGTATCACACCGACCGGGATTACGAGAACTCGCGCAGCTCGGCGCAGCGTTACATCGACTTTTACCCAGCCGACGAGGATGCGGCCTATGCCCAGTACCTGCTGGCGCTGAGCTATTATGACCAGATCGACGAGGTGGGCCGGGACCAGGGACTCACCTTCCAGGCGCTTCAGTCCCTCCGTGATGTGATCGAACTCTACCCGGACAGCGAATACGCCCGGTCCGCGATGCTGAAGTTCGATCTGGCCTTCGACCACCTGGCGGCCAAGGAGATGGAGATTGGCCGTTATTATTTGAAACGGCAGCATTATTCGGCGGCGATCAATCGATTCCGGGTTGTGGTCGAGGACTTCCAGACGACCACGCACACCGCGGAAGCGTTGCACCGACTGGTGGAGGCCTATCTCTCGCTGGGGTTGGTGGACGAGGCACAGACGGCGGGCGCGATCCTGGCCTACAACTTCCGTTCCACCACTTGGTACCAGGACAGCTACACCTTGCTTGTCGCCCGCGGGCTGCAGGCGCAGGCAAAGGGCGACAGCTGGCTGAACCAGGTGTATCGCCAGATGGTCGCCGGGCAGTGGCTCTGAGGGGTTGAAACGCGCCTTGAGGCGCGTGCCTCCGGCGGGGATATTTTCGGACACAAGACGCGCGGCCGGCGTGCGCCTGCGGCTGGCGTTCGTGCCGGCAGGCGCGGTAGAAGAGCGTCACCGGGGCTGGAAACTGAGGTGGGCGGATGCTGCGCGGGCTCGATATCCGTGACATGCTGATCATCGACCGGCTGGAGCTCGAGTTCCAGTCGGGTCTCAACGTGCTGACCGGTGAAACGGGCGCGGGCAAGTCGATCCTGCTGGATTCGCTCGGCTTCGTGCTGGGATGGCGCGGGCGGGCCGAGCTGGTCCGGGCTGGCGCGGCTCAGGGTGAGGTGACGGCCTGGTTCGACCTTGAGGACGGGCATCCGGCGCGGGCAGTCCTTCGGGAAGCGGGCCTGCCGGTGGCCGACGAACTGATCCTGCGGCGGGTAAACACCGCCGACGGGCGCAAAACGGCCTGGGTCAATGACCGGCGTACCTCCGGCGAGGTGTTGCGGCAACTCTCGTCGACCTTAGTGGAGTTGCATGGTCAGCACGACGACCGCGGTTTGCTCAATCCCCGGGGCCATCGCGAGTTGTTGGATGAATTCGCGGGCGCGGCTGGTGCCCTGGACGCAGTGCGCGCGGCCTGGACTGCGCGGCGCACCGCGGCTCAGGCCCTGGACGCCGCCGAGCAAAGGATTGCAGGGCTGCGGGCAGAGGAGGATTTTCTGCGCCATGCGGTCAAGGAACTGGAGGCGCTGGCGCCCGAGCCTGGCGAGGACGCCGAACTTGATGCACGCCGCCGTCTGATGCAGGCCGCCGAACGGGTGCGTGAGGACATCGCGCGCGCCCACGAGGCGGTGGCCGGGCAGGGAGCGGAAGGGTTGGTCTCCGATGCTCTGCGCTGGATCGATGGAGCGGCGGAGCACGTGGACGGCCGACTCGATGCGCCTTCCGCTGCTCTCGGACGGGCGCTGGAAGCCCTGGCGGAGGCGGAGCAAGGCATCGCGGATTGTGTGGAAAGCCTCGCCTTCGATCCGTCGGAACTGGACCGTGTGGCCGACCGTCTGTTCGCAATCCGCGAGATGGCCCGCAAACACAAGGTCCAGCCCGACGACCTGGCCGACAGGACAGACGTCCTTCGCAGCAAGCTCGCGGCGCTGGACGCCGGGGCGGGCGATCTTGCAGATCTGAAGGCCGCAAAAACGGCAGCGGAGGCGGAGCACGCTGCGGCCTGTGATCGCCTGAGCGAGATCCGCCGAACCGCCGCCAAGCGGCTGGACGCCGCCATGGCGGTCGAGCTTGCACCGCTCAAGATGGAACGGGCCGTTTTCACGACGGAAATCACGCCAGCCGATCCAGGACCCGACGGTCAGGACGCGGTACAGTTCACGGTAGCGACCAACCCCGGTGCCCCTTCCGGCCCCTTGAACCGCATTGCTTCTGGCGGCGAACTGTCGCGATTCCTACTCGCGTTGAAGGTTTGCCTGATGGGTGAGAGCCACGGGATGACGATGATATTCGACGAGATCGACCGCGGTGTCGGTGGGGCGACGGCCGATGCCGTCGGCCGCCGGCTCGCGACGCTTGCCGAACGGGCGCAGGTCCTCATCGTCACCCATTCTCCACAGGTCGCTGCCCTGGGCGGCCACCACTGGCGCGTCGAAAAGCGTGTCGCAGGGGATGCAACGCTCTCCACAGTCACACCGCTGGACCCAGCCGCACGTGTCGACGAACTGGCCCGAATGCTGGCTGGCGACCGCGTGACCGAGGAAGCGCGCGCGGCGGCGCGTGCGCTTCTGGATCGGTAAAAAACCGTCCGGCTTCTTGTTGGTCAAATACCCTCGGGGGGGCGCCCCGGTACGGGGCGCGCGGGGGGCAGACAGCCCCCCGCCCGTCTCCGCAACCATCGAGCCGTTTCTCAATGCGGCAGCGGCACCACCTTACCCGGATTGAGAATCCCCAGAGGATCGAGCGCTCGCTTGATCTCGCCCATCACATCCCACCCCGGCCCATGTTGTGCTGCCATGTCCGAGAGGCCGTCCAGCCCGTGATCTCCCAATACTGTGCCACCGAGGCGCAAGGCGCGCTCCACGATGTGGCGGGCGAGGACCGACGCCGCCTCGACCTCTCCCGGCACCTGATCGCGCACCAAAAGGAGGACCTGAACGTGGCCGACGCCCACGTGGCCCAGCATTGGCCCTGGGATCGGACTCGCAGCGATCTCCGCCCGTATTTCCTCAACGGCGTCACGCAGGCGCGAAAGTGGAACGCTCAGGTCTATCGCGACGGCTCGGGTCCCCGTACGGCTCGCGAGAAGCGCGTAGTAGGCGTTCTGACGTATCGCCCAGAGGGCGGCGCGGTCCTCGGCGAGGGCAGGCCACCGAAAGATGCGTCCCCCCATGTCGTCCACCAGTTCGGCGAACCGTGCCGCATCTTCCGCGACGGATTGCTGGAAGCCATGGAACTCCACCAGCAGATGAGGCTTCTGCTCCAACGAGAGACCGGCATAGGCGTTGACTGCCGCCACCGTGGCGGAATCGAGCAACTCAAGCCGTGCCACGGGAATAGAGTAGGTTATGGCGGCGGTGGCCATGTCGATGGCGTCTCGCATCCTGTCAAAGGCACAGACCGCCGCGGAGATCTTTTCCGGCTGCCCGCACAGCCGAAGCGTCAGTTCCGTGATCAGCCCCAGCGTTCCTTCGGAGCCGACGAGCAAACGCGTCAGGTCGTAGCCGGCGGCTGGCGTCCGCGCCCGCGCTCCCGTGCGGATTACGCGCCCGTCGGCCAACACCGCCTGCAGGGCCAGAACGTTGTCTGCCATTGAGCCGTATCGCACCGTCGCGATCCCGCCCGCCCGCGTTGCCGCCATGCCTCCGAGTGACGCATTGGTACCGGGTTCGACCGGAAAGAACAGACCCGTGCTTTGCAGGTGGCGGTTCAGGATCTCCTGCGTCAGTCCGGGCTGGACCACCACGTCCATGTCAGCATGATTGACCTCCACGATCCGGTTCATTCGGCTGAAATCCACGCAGACACCGCCTCGCATGGCTTGGGAATGGCCCTCCGGCGACGTGCCCATGCCCCGGCCAATGACCGGGCAGCCCTGCGCCGCGCAGGCAGTGACGATCCGTGCAACCTCGCGCGTGGTCTCCGGGTAGGCCACGGCATCGGGAGGCAGGAACGGGGCACGGTTTTTGGGGCGGCCATGGCCGAAGAGGTCCCGCTCCGCGCGGCTCAACCGGTCTCCCAAGAAACCGGCAAGCTCGGAAATGGCGGCGGCGATCGTCATCTGCCTCCCTTTGCGCAAAACGGTCCGGCAAAGTATGGCTGCGCCGCCGTCGGGGATAGCGGGACCGGTCGAACGCCGGGCTTCGCTTGTGCGGCGGGCGGGCCTTCAACGGCCGCCCGTGCCGTCAGGCCGAGATATCGAGGGCCAACGCATGAATCCGGCCAATGAGGTCCGGACCGAGGGCATCGTGAACCGCCCTGTGCCGCGCCAGTCTCGTCATGTCGGCGAAGACCGGCGCAGCGATGCGCACCTGGAAATGGGTCTCTCCCCCCTCGCGGTAACCCGCATGGCCGCGGTGCTTTTCGCTGTCGTCGATCACTTCCAACTCTCGCGGCGCGAAGGCGTCGTTGAGGGATTTCGCAATTTCATCGCGGACCGGCATTTTCTGAGATCACCCCCTGTTAGAGCCCCGTTCGGGAGACTAGACTACCGCGTCCGAGTCGGAAAGAACCCGGACGGGGCGCAGATTTCGTGAAAGGAGCCGAACCATGGCGAAACCAGATCCTTTCGGCTTTGACATACGGGTGAAGAGTGACAAGCGAAAGCGTTCGCGGGGGAAGCGAGGCATGTCTGGCGCTTTCGAGACATCGCAGCGCCAATGCGAAGCGCCGGGCTGCGAGGAAGCCGGGCAGTATCGCGCGCCGAAATCACCGGATTCGCTGGATGACTATTACTGGTTCTGCAAGGACCACGTCCGCGAGTACAATCTGAAGTGGAACTTCTTCGACGGCACGACCGAGGAGGAGTTCCAGGCGCAAGTCGACCAGGACAAGGTCTGGGGGCGGGAGACCAAACCGTTCCGCCAGAGCGCCGAGGAACGGGCATGGGCACGGCTCGGGATCGACGACGCGCATCAGGTTCTGGGCGAGAATGCAACGCGAAACCCCGGCAACAGGGCCGGTGCCGGGCGGCGACTGCCGCCGACGGAGCGTCGGGCGCTGGAAATCCTGGACGCGAAGGACACCTGGACGAAGACGGAGGTCCGCAAGTCCTACAAGGCGCTCATCAAGATTCTCCACCCGGACATGAACGGCGGCGACCGCTCGGACGAGGAGCGCTTGCAGGAGGTCGTCTGGGCCTGGGATCAGATCAAGGAAAGCCGAAACTTTCGGGACTGATCGGCGGCGCCATGCCGGAGCCGGCGGAGCGGTCGCGGGGATCAGCCGCGCCGCTGCCGGGCAGCAAGTACATGCGTGAGCAGGATGAGCGCGAGCCACCCGACGGCGACCATTGGCCGCCCCGCAGAGGCGAAAATCACGACCAGCAGCCCGACCGCAACCTTCAAAGCTTCGGTCAGCGCGAGCCCTTCGCTCAATATCTCGGGAAGGCTCTGCAGCACGCCGGCAAGGGCTCCGGCCAGTAGCGTCACCAGGAGCCCGCCGAGCACCGACAAGACCCATCCGACGCCGCCAGAACGGCCGAAGAACGTGGCGAGGAGCCAGCCGCAGATCGCCCCCGCAAACGCCTGCGTCGCGATCTGGCCCGCAACGAAGCTTCCCAGGCCTTCCACCTGCGAAAGGTCGTCGGTCCTGTCCTCCAGCATCATCGTCAGGACCAGCAGCGCCATGACGAGCGCCATCATCGCCGCGACCACGCCGCGCGCCGACGATCCTGTGGACGAATGACCGGACCCCGCGATGCTCATCTTGCTCTCCCTGACGTTCCGCTGCCTGCCGTGCCTACTGTGACCTCAAAGGTGCCGTAGGGGAAGCCTGTCGTGGGTCCGGGGCGCGGGCAGCGCACGTCCCGAATTCGAAAATCCAAACCCCCGTCTGCCCGCCATCAATGCACGTGTCGCCGGATACAGGCCTGTGCGCGGCACGATTTGCCCGCCGCTCTTGCACCCCTCTCAGATATGGTGCATCCCCGCTTCTGGCCCGTCCCGCCGGGCGTCCGGCAATTGCGAGGAGCAGGAACATGGAAGCCCACGTCGATCCCCATGCCAAGCCCACCGAAGAAATATCGGTGCGCGAAACCTTCGGTATCGACACCGACATGGTGGTGAAGGGCTTCGCCGACACGGCCGACCGCGTGCCGGAGATCGACACGACCTACAAGTTCGATCCCGACACGACGCTCGCGATCCTTGCCGGTTTTGCCCACAATCGCCGGGTGATGATCCAGGGCTATCACGGTACCGGGAAGTCGACCCACATCGAGCAGGTCGCGGCCCGGCTCAAGTGGCCGACCGCGCGTGTGAACCTCGACAGTCACATCTCCCGGATCGACCTGATCGGGAAAGACGCCATCAAGCTGCGTGAGGGCAAGCAGGTGACCGAGTTCCACGAGGGCATCCTGCCGTGGGCTCTGCGCCACCCCGTGGCTATCGTCTTCGACGAATACGATGCGGGCCGTGCCGACGTGATGTTCGTCATTCAGCGCGTGCTGGAGCATGACGGCAAGCTCACGCTGCTCGACCAGAACGAGATCATCACGCCGAACCCCTATTTCCGGCTGTTCGCGACCTCCAACACGGTGGGCCTGGGCGATACGACGGGCCTCTACCACGGCACGCAGCAAATCAACCAGGCGCAGATGGACCGCTGGTCCCTGGTGGCGACGCTCAACTATCTCAGCCACGACGCCGAAACCGCTATCGTGCTGTCCAAGGCGCCGACCTACAACACCGAGAAGGGCCGCCGGACGGTGGGCCAGATGGTGACGGTGGCCGACCTGACGCGCACGGCCTTCATGAACGGCGAGCTGTCGACCGTGATGAGCCCGCGGACCGTGATTAACTGGGCGCAGAACGCGATGATCTTCCGCTCGGTTGGCTATGCCTTCCGGCTGACCTTCCTCAATAAATGTGACGAGCTGGAACGGCAGACGGTGGCGGAGTTCTACCAGCGCTGTTTCGACGAGGAATTGCCGGAAAGCGCCGTGAGCACCGCGCTCGCCTGACCGCAGCCCGGGCCGCGTTGCCAGATGTGGGCCGAAACGGTATCATCGCCCGATACTTCATCCGTTTTGAACCCTCATTTCAGGGAGGTCACTGTGCGTCCCCTGCTTACCGGTCTTTTCCTGCTCTCCACGGTGCTGCCCGCCGCAGCCGAAACCCTGCCGATGCCTGAGGGACTGGTGGCGCTCAACAGCGCCCCGGGAGAGGCGCTGCTGATGCAGTCGGAGGCGAACGCGGATTACTTCGATCTGGCGATCCATTTCACCAACCAGGTGCATCCGGCCTTCTGCGGGCCGGCGTCCATCGCCATGGTCCTGAACGCGCTGGAGGTGCCCCGGCCCGCGTCGGATATGACGCTGGGGCTCGGGTTGTTCGATCAGGAGAACGTCTTCACCCCAGCGACTGAAGCCGTGAAGCCGCGCGCCGTGATCGAGCGCGCGGGCCTGACGCTGGATGAACTGGCGGGCATGTTCCAAGCGCATTCGGTGTCGGCGGAGGCAGTCCACGCGGAAGACAGCGCGCTGGACGACTTCCGCCAGACCGCCATCGACAGCATCGAGGACGGCGAGAGTTTCCTGCTGGTGAATTACCTTCGGTCTGCCATCGGCCAGGAAAAGGGCGGTCACATCTCGCCGCTGGCTGCCTACGACGAAGATACGGACAGCTTCCTCATCCTCGACGTCACGCGCTACAAGTACCCGCCCGTATGGGTCGGGGCGGCGGCGCTATTCGATGCGATGAACACGCCCGATTCCGACAATGACGGCCGGTCGCGGGGCTATCTGGTCGTCAGTCGGCAATAGCAGCGCGGGCGGTCGCCCGTCCGCCTCTAATCTCGCCAACATCCGCGCGACAATCGCCTGCGGACGGCGGATTGTCTCGCTCGGCGCCGTTTGATCTTGTGCCTTTGGGGCTCGAGCCCCTAAGGCTGTGACATGACCGAGATCGAGCTGAAATTCCTCCTCGACGAGGAACGAGCCAAGTCGTTGCGGCGCAACCTCAAGGCGTTGCCGCTCAACGAAACCGGCGTCTCCTCCCGCACGCTTCGGGGCATTTACTACGACACCCCCGATCATGCGCTCAAACAGGCCGGGATCGCGCTCAGGGTGCGCCGCGAAGGGCGGCGGTGGGTGCAGACCGTGAAGGCGGGCGGGACGATCACCGGCGGGCTGATGCGTACCCGGGAAGTGGAATGTGCCGCGCCCGGCGGTCGGCTGGACCTCTCCCTCATTCCCGACGCGGCATTGCAGGCTGAAATTGGCGCCGTTGTCGACGGCGCTGAGCTGGGTGTCGTCTGCGAAACCCAAATGAAGCGCAGGGCCAGCACGCTGACGTTGGAGAGCGGTGCGCGGGTTGAGCTTGCGATTGACGTTGGCGAGATCCTCGCGGGCGAGGTTGCGGCTCCGTTCCAGGAGGCGGAACTGGAGCTGAAGGCAGGCGAGATCGATGCGCTCTACGACCTGACTGCGAAGCTCTTTCCCGAGGGCGGCTTGCACCTGTCGACACTGCCGAAATCGGCCCGTGGGTACATGTTGGCAGAAACCGGCAAGGCGCAGGCGGAGATCGCACCGCGTACTGCGCGGAAGGTGCGGCTCGACCCCGCCATGACCTCCGAGATCGCGGCACGCGACGTTCTGCGGGAATGTTTCGAGCAGATCTCCGCCAACGTGGACGCTGTGCTGGACAGCACCGCCGCGGAGGGGCCGCATCAGTTGCGCGTGGGGCTGCGGCGCCTGCGCTCCGCCTTTGGGGTGTTCAAGCCGATCGTCGGCCACTCCGAACTGGTGCGCTTGAGCGACGAGGCCAAGGCCATCGGCGCAGAGGTGGGGGCCTTGCGGGACCTCGACGTGGTGATCGAAGACCTCATCGACCCGGCAGAGGAGGAGCATCCCTCCGAGCCCGGGTTTCGTGCATTGCGCGCGGCCATCGACAGTCGCCGTTCCGGGGTGCGCGGGGATTTGCGTGCAACGCTCGGCGGGGCGCGTGTGCAGGCTTTCCAGATCGACCTCGCACGGTTCATCGAAACCCGCGGCTGGTTGGCGGCGGAGGACTTCGACCAGACCGCGCGGCTGGCTATGCCGGTCCGGGCGCACGCGGACCGTGCGCTCGCGAAGCGGTGGAAGTCCGTCCGCCGCCACGCGAGGGGAATCGATCACCTGACGATCGACGGGCGGCACGAGTTGCGCAAGGAACTCAAGAAGTTGCGCTACACGATCGAGTTTCTCGGCCCGCTCTACCCGGAGAAGAAAGTGGCGCTCTTCGTCAAGCGGTTGAAGATGCTGCAAACGGTGTTCGGGGATCTGAACGATCTCGCGATGGCTGAGCACATGCTCTGCCAGCCGGATAGCCCTGCCGCCCGCAACCCCGCCGCGCAACGCGCCGTGGGTTGGCTGCTGGGAAGCCGCGCCGTGCGATCCGAGGCTGCGTGGTCCCATGCCAAGGAGTTGTGGCGCGGGCTGAAGCGAACGGGGCCGTTCTGGGGGTGATCCAGGGTGTTTGCCGCCGTACGGGCTGGAGAGCGGCCCACTTTTTCGCCCCGGTGCATGGCGTCTGGTGCCAACCCCGCCTAAGTTGCAGGTAGACACACGAGACAAAGACCCATGGCCCAGCAAGACAATCCCGCCGACCCGTTCAAGAAGGCGCTCACCGAAGCGACCCGTGTGATCGCCGACGACCCGGATCTTGCCGTGGTCTTTACGGTCGACCCGCCGGGAATGACCGCCGACCAGGTGCGCCTGCCGCAGATCAGCCGCCGCATGACGCAGGCGGAGGTTATGCTGGCGCGCGGCACGGCGGATGCCTTCGCGCTGAAGCGGCGATATCACGATCCCAAGGTGCACCAGCATTACCTGCCCGCCGGGCAGATGGCGCTGGACCTCTACGAGGCGATGGAGACGGCCCGATGCGAGGCGCTCGGCGCGCGGACCATGCCGGGAACCGCCGGCAACATTGACGCCCGCATTGCCGCCGATGCGCACCGTCGCCGCTACGACCAGATCACGAAACCCAGTGAGGCGCCGCTGTCGGTGGCGGCCGGGTACATGATCCGCCAGCTTGCCACGGGCCGCGAGCTTCCCGACGGGGCCCAGAACGTGCTCGACCTGTGGCGCGACCACTTGGAAGGCTCGGCCGCCGAGACGCTGCCGGACCTTGAGACGTGTCTGTCGGACCAGGCGGCCTTTGCGCGGTTCGCGCGCCAGATTATCGACGATCTCGGCTACGGAGACCAACTCGGCGAGGACCCAGACGAAATCGACGACGAGGAGCAGCAAGACGAGGCCGAGTCGGAGGACGACGAGCCCGAAAGCACCGGCAGCGAGGACGAGGAAGGCCGTCAGGACGACGAGAGCAGCCCCGAGCAGGATCAGGAAACCACCGACGACCCGTCGGAGGCCCAGGTTTCCATGGATGACCTGGCCGACGAGGAGATGGCCGAGGAGTCCGAACTGACAGACGGCGAAGCCCCGCTGGAGCCGCCGCCGCCCGCCCCGGTTTCCGAAGCCGACCCGAATTACGAGGTCTACACCACGGAGTTCGACGAGATCATCGACGCGACCGAGCTGGCAGAGCCGGTGGAGCTGGAACGCCTCCGCGCCTACCTCGATCAGCAACTGGAGCCGCTCAAGGGGGCCGTCTCCCGGCTCGCTAACAAGTTGCAACGCCGGCTCCAAGCCAAGCAGAACCGGAGCTGGGAATTCGACCGCGACGAGGGGATCCTGGACGCCGGGCGCCTGGCGCGCGTCGTTGCCAACCCCACCACACCGCTCAGTTTCAAGATCGAAAAGGACACCGAGTTCCGCGACACCGTGGTGACGCTGCTGCTGGACAACTCCGGCTCCATGCGCGGCCGCCCGATTTCCATCGCGGCCATCTGCGCCGACGTGCTGGCGCGCACCCTGGAACGCTGCTCGGTCAAGGTCGAAATCCTCGGCTTCACCACCCGCGCCTGGAAGGGCGGGCAGAGCCGCGAGAAGTGGCTGAAGGAGGGCCGATCGCAGATTCCGGGACGGCTTAACGACCTGCGCCACATCATCTACAAATCCGCCGACGCCCCCTGGCGGCGGTCCCGTGACAACCTCGGCCTGATGATGAAAGAAGGGCTGTTGAAGGAGAACATCGACGGCGAGGCGCTGGAGTGGGCGCACCGCCGTGTGGCGGCCCGGCCCGAGGCGCGCAAGATCCTCATGGTGATCTCCGACGGCGCGCCGGTGGACGATTCCACCCTGTCGGTGAACCCGGCGAACTACCTCGAAAAGCACCTGCGCGACGTGATCGCGATGGTCGAGCGCCGCCGACAGGTGGAGCTTATCGCCATCGGCATCGGCCACGATGTGACGCGGTACTACGAGCGCGCGGTGACGATTACCGACGTGGAGCAACTGGCCGGTGCAATCACCGAACAGCTTGCCGCCCTGTTCGATGCGGACCCGAGGGCGCGCGCCCGGTTTGCCGGGATTCGCAAGGCAGGCTGACCCCGATCCCCCATCGCCGCGACGGCTGCCGTGTCGAAGGATGGAGTTGACGCAAATTGGCGCTACGTTAAGCGCATCGCGCGAAACAGGTGGGGGAGACGGATATGGCAGTCCTGCGGGCATACGGCGCAATCGACATGACGGGAATGGAGACTGTGGACGGGTCTGAGGGCGAGGTGACGGAAGTTCTGCCCAACCGGATCACCTTCTCGGACGGATACCACACCAGCGCTTACTACGGGGACTTCGCCTTCGGCCTGTTTGGGACCATCAGCGGCACTCTCACGGGGTTCAAGTTCTGGGAGGGCGGGGATCTGGTGGTGTCCTTCACCGGCGGCAGGACCGAAGCGAAGACGGCCTATTCCTACATCGACAATGGCGACGGCGACGGCCTGTTGCGCCATTTCGCCCGGGACGCGGATCGGATCTTCGGAAGCGAATTCGGCGATACCTTATGCGGGTTTGGCGGGAACGATGTGGTTCGCGGCGCCAAGGGGGCGGACACGATCCTGGGCTTTCAAGGAGACGACGCGCTTTATGGCGGAGAGGGCCGGGACGTCCTGAAAGGGCATCATGGCGCGGACGAGCTGAGCGGGGGAAAGGGCAACGATGTTCTTCGCGGCGGCGGCGGAGCGGACACGTTTGACTTCAAGGCGGGATGGGGTCGCGACCGCATCATGGACTTCAGAGACGACGTCGACACGATTCAGCTCTACGACGATCTCTGGCGGGGCGATCTGACGAAAGGTCAGGTCCTCCACCGGTTTGCGGAGGTGAGACATGGCAACGTCGTCTTCGATTTCGGGGAGGAGCGGCTGAAGATCCTGGGGGTCACGGACCTCTCGGACCTCAAGGACGATCTGGTCATCGTCTGAGGCGGCATCAGGGCGCGCTCCCTCGTGTGACGGCTGGTCTTCCCGACCCTGCGGCGGTACCCCTTTGCACGTGCAGCAGGGAGTTTCCGGCCATGTATCAGACCTTCGACGTCACGACGCGCCCCGAAGACGGCCCACCGCGCCTTGCGGCGCTCCGCTCGAAGCTGGCGGAGATGGACCTGGACGGGTTTCTGGTGCCGCGGGCGGATGCCTATCAGGGTGAATACGTCGCGCCCCATGACGATCGCCTTGCATGGCTCACCGGGTTCACCGGCTCCGCAGGGACCTGCGCGGTCCTTATGGGGGCAGCAGGCGTGCTCGTGGACGGACGGTACCGCGTTCAGGTGCGCGCGCAGGTCGATCAGGCGTATTTCACCCCGCTGGATTGGCCCAAGGTTCATTTGGCCGACTGGCTGGCGGAGCAACTGCCGGATGGCGGGCGGATTGGGTTCGACCCAAAGCTGCACACCGTTGCCGATATCGAACGGCTTCGGCGGAAGGGGGCGGATGCGGGGATCGAGTACGTCGCGGTGGAGAACCCCGTCGATGCGCTTTGGGACGACCAGCCGCCGCCGCCCGCCGGCCCGATCTCGGTCCATCCGCTGAATTATGCGGGCGAGGATCATGCGGACAAACGCGCCAGGCTGGCTCGCGAACTGGCGGAGGCGGGCGCCCGTGCCGCGGTGATCGGCTTGCCGGACTCAGTGGCTTGGCTGCTGAACATCCGGGGCAGCGACATCCCCCGGAACCCGGTTCCTCATGCCACGGCCATCCTGCACGACGACGGGCGGGTGGAGCTTTTCTGCGCGCCCGAGAAGCTGTCGGAAGATGTGCGGGCGCATCTTGGACCCGATGTAACCTGCCATCCGCCGGAGGCATTGTCCGACCGGCTGGCCGCGCTGGAGGGGCCCGTGCGGCTCGACCGGACCAGCGCTTCGGTGTGGGTGGCCGAGCAACCCGGCAAGACAGAGGTGGCGATGGGGCAGGATCCCTGCGTGCTGCCGAAGGCCCGCAAGAATCCCGCCGAGATTGCCGGGATGCAGGCCGCCCACCTTCGGGACGGGGCGGCGATGTGCCGGTTCCTTGCCTGGCTGGACCGCGAAGCGCCCCGTGGGACGCTGACGGAGATCGACGTTGTGACGCAGCTGGAGGAGGAACGGCGCCGCGACCCGCTCCTGCGCGACATCAGCTTCGAGACCATCGCGGGAAGCGGCCCGAACGGCGCCATTGTGCATTATCGCGTTAGTGAGAAGACCAACCGGGCCGTTACGCCGGGGGATATCCTGCTGGTGGACTCGGGTGGCCAGTACGCGGACGGGACCACCGACATCACCCGCACCGTCGCGACCGGACCGGTGTCCGAGGAGCAGCGCGCCTGCTTTACCCGTGTGTTGCAAGGGATGATCGCCATCTCCACCCTGCGCTGGCCGGTGGGGCTGGCCGGCAAACACCTGGACGCGATTGCCCGTGCCCCGCTGTGGCGCGCGGGGCAGGACTACGACCACGGCACCGGGCACGGGGTGGGGGCGTATCTGTCCGTGCACGAGGGTCCGCAAAGGCTCTCCCGTCAGTCCGACGTGCCGCTGGAACCGGGCATGGTGCTGTCCAACGAGCCGGGATACTACCGCGAGGGCGCCTTCGGCATCCGGATCGAGAATTTGATCCACGTTGTCGACGCGCCGACTCTGCCCGGTGGCGATGACCGCGACATGCTCGCCTTCGAAACGTTGACGTGGGTGCCCATCGACCGGCGCCTGATTCTGCGGGACGCGATGACCAAGGCGGAGCGCGCATGGCTCGATGCCTACCACGCCGAAACCCGGTCGCGCATCGCCCCTGAGCTCGACGGCGAGGCCTTGGCGTGGCTGGACGCAGCGGTGGCACCCTTGTAATGTTGGCCGCTAACATTCATTTTTTGTATGATGTAATAACCGCCAGGCCTTGGGTTCGGCGCGCCACCTGAGGGGAATGACATGGCTGACCACATCAAGATTCGAAAGGCCGACGGCACCTGGGTGGTCCGCGCAGGCGGTGCTGTTCTGGCCGAAACCAACAATGCGCTGGAACTGACCGAAGGGGCGATGGCACCCGTCATCTTTTTCCCGCGCACGGACATCGCGATGGCGTTCCTGGAGCCGAGTCCCGAGACCTCGCATTCACCCTACCTCGGCAATGCGCAGTATTTCTCCATCGAGACCAAGAGCCGGTCTCTGCCCAACGCGGCCTGGACGTATGAAGACCCGGCCGAAGGGATGGACCGGATCAAGGATCACATCGCTTTCTACACCAGCAACGCGGACATCGCTGTCGAGCGGCTCTGAAGGAGTTCCAGAGGCGCGGCCGTACTTCCCCGCTGCCTACGAGTGCTCCTCCGCCGCTGTCTCGCTGAGCGCCCGGTTCATCGCCTTCAGCGCGTCTACCTGGAAAAGCGCACCCATCAGCTCCGGCGGCCCGCCGTCGGCTGATGCCGCCACGATGGGCAGGAAGGTCTGCCCGCTCTCGTCGAACATCGGCAACGCGACTTCCAACGTCGTGTCGGGCGTGATGGAAATGCCCTTTTCGACAAGCGTTCGGCACGCCTCCTCCGGCGCGGCGCGCGGGCTGTCCTTCGACCGCATGATCACGGCCGCTGAATAGATCGACAGCAGATAGGCCTGTGGGCCCGCAGCGAGGTGCACGCCGCGGTGCTCCAGTTGGGTGAGGAAGAAGGAGCGGTCCACCATCCGGCTTGCAAGGGCAGTCGAGAGTGAGACCGCCACCATCACCACAAGGCCCGTCTGCCAGTCCCCCGTGAGTTCGAAAACGATCATCGTGGTTGAGATCGGCGCGCCCAGAACGGCGGCCGCGACCGCCCCCATTCCCGCCAGCGCATAGAGCTCGCCCGTTCCTGAGTACTGCGGAACAAGCGATGTCGCGACCATACCGAACGCCAGCCCTGACAGGGCTCCGATCATCAGCGAGGGTGAGAACACGCCGCCGCCCATCCGCCCGGCCATCGTGACGGCGACTGCCGCAATCTTTACCGCGACGAAGATCACGACTGAGAGGAACGGGATCTCGGCCCGCAGGGCCTTCGCGGTCGTCTCGTAGCCGACGCCGATGATGTGCGGAAAGGCAATGGCGATTGCGCCCAGTACCGCGCCAGCCAACGCGGGGCGGAGGACGGACGGGATCCGGTACCGCGCTTGCAGGTGGCTCGCGAAGTCGTCGGCGAAAAAGATCGAGCGCATCAGAACCACCGCCACCAGCCCGGACATCAAGCCGAGCAGCAGGAAGGCCGGCAGCTCCACGTAGAACGACACCGAGCTGGACGGCGTCAGGGTGAATTCCGTCACATTGCCGAAGGCCAGCCGGCTGACAACCGTGCCTGCGACCGAGGCAATGGCGATTGGGGCGAAGGCGTGGACGGCGAAGTGGCGCAACACGACCTCCAGCGCGAAGAGCGCTCCGGCGATGGGCGCGTTGAAGGAGGCGGAGACGGCCGCCGCCACCGCGCACCCCAACAGATCGCGGCCCGCGATGCCGTCGGCCTGGATCCGGTCCGAAACCCAGGTGGAGATCAGCCCGGCCACGTGCACCACTGGTCCTTCACGGCCAGTGGACCCGCCGGAGGACAGCGTGATCAGCGAAGCTGCGGTCGAGGCGATCCCCTCCTTCAGTTCCACCCGTCCCTTGCGGAGCGCCGCGCCTTCAATGACATCGCCCACGGACCGGACGCGGTGATCCGGCGTCAGGCGGCCCAGGATCAGGCCTACCGCAAGCCCGCCCAGGATCGGCACACTCATCAGCCACCACCAGGGGAGCGTTCGGGCATGGGAATGGATCTGCCGGATGTCCGGCGCGGCGTAGAGCGCCCCCTGAAGCCAGGTGATGCCTTCGCGAAAGGCCACTGCCGCGAAGCCGGCGGCGATGCCCACCGCCAGAGCAATGAACCAGAACTGAATTTGGCTGGGCCCGCGCCGCAACAGCAGTTGCCAGCCGCGCCCGAATTCCCGCCGGCTTTCCCGGACCTGTCGCCAGATCAGTGCTCGGGTGCTTTCCTTCACACGGCGTCCGCTTGCGGGCCGGTTTCTCCGCCTCTCGTGCGGGCGCCCGCGCAGCCCGCGACGGCGTCGCAGTGAGCGCCGGAAGGGGTGTCCCGCCGCCCTGCTCGTTCCTAGGGGATCGGTCCGCGACCGCCAAGCCCGAAACCCGCCGCATCAGGGCAGAGGGCCGTCCGATCCGTGCCAATGTTGGCCGAGGAGCGCGGCGGCCGGGAGGCGCTGGATTCCGGAGAGGGGCGCGACCGACCCGAGGTCTCAGTCCTCGTTGCGGGTGTTGTCGTCGTCCTCGTGGCGCCGCGCCGGACCAAGCGGGCGGCCCTTCGCCGGGGGGCTCGCCCCGCGGTATGCGCTGAGAGCCGCAGCGGCCGCCGCAGCCGCAGCAGTCGCCTCCTCCCGGGGTGTTTCCGCGGACGGGGCGTCCAGAGCGGGCGTGGCGCCTTCTTCCGCGTCTTGCGTCGGCGGCTGGGGCGCAACCGCGGCCTGCCGCGCAGCGGGCGGCTCCGGCAGGTTCGCGCGGGGAAAGGACAGGCTCTCGGTCACCGCGGATGCGCGGCGGAACACCAGCATGTTCTGGAAAACGGTGGTGGAGCCGGTCAGGCCAGAGCGTTCCTCGCAAGGAAGGGTATCCGCGCGAAAGTACTCCCAGCCATCCACCGCTAGGTCGTTCATCAGGGTTTCCAGCGCCAGCGCGAACCGCTCGGGAGCGCCCTTCGCTCCCTTGCCCTTCTGCCCCTTCGAAGGGGCGGGCACGACTTTGTATTCGTAAACGGCCATCCGGTGTCCCTTTTCAACTATTCGACCGTCCATAACCGATTCGGCACCGCCCGTCCAAAGCGGCAGCGGCGCGATCGACACCCTTGGGCACGACCACCGTCTCTCGACCGCTCCGTGGCCCGGTCAGGTCAGTTTCTTCGCCACGATCTCGTTCACGGCTTTCGGATTCGCTTTGCCGCCGGTGGCCTTCATGACCTGTCCCACGAACCAGCCGGCCAGCTTCGGGTTCTGTTTGGCCTTTTCCACCTGCGCCGGGTTCGCTTCGATAATCTCGTCAACGACCTTTTCGATCTCGCCGGTGTCCGTCACCTGCTTCATCCCGCGGGACTCGACAATTTCGGCCGGGTCGCCGCCTTCGCTGAAGACGATCTCGAACAGATCCTTGGCAATCTTCCCGGAAATGTCGCCCTTGCTGATGAGATCGATGATCCCGCCCAATTGCTGCGCGCTCACCGGACTGCGCGTGATGTCGAGGTCGTCCTTCTTGAGCCGCCCGAACAGCTCGTTGATCACCCAGTTCGCGGCCAGCTTGCCGTCGCGCCCTTTGGCCACTTCCTCGAAATAGGCCGCCGACTCCGCCTCTGCCGTCAGAACCGAGGCGTCGTATTCAGTCATCCCGAAGTCATTGACGAAGCGCGCTTTCTTTTCGTCTGGCAGCTCCGGAAGGGTGCCTGCGATGTCGTCCACCCAGGCTTGCTCGATCTCCAGCGGCAGCAGGTCGGGGCAGGGGAAGTAGCGGTAGTCGTGCGCTTCTTCCTTGGACCGCATGGAGCGGGTTTCGCCCTTGTCGGGGTCGTAGAGGCGCGTCTCTTGCACGATCGAGCCGCCGTCCTCCAGGACCGCGATTTGCCGCCGGGCTTCGTATTCGATGGCTTGCTGGATGAACCGCATGGAGTTCATGTTCTTGATCTCGCAGCGCGTCCCGAGGTGCGAGAAGTCCTGCGTCTCCCAGTACCGCTCGTAGTCGCCCGGGCGGCAGACCGATACGTTCACGTCCGCCCGCAGGTTGCCGTTCTGCATGTTGCCGTCGCAGGTGCCGAGGTAGCGCATGATCTGACGCAGCTTGGCGACATAGGCCGCGGCTTCCTCCGGCCCCCGGATGTCAGGGCGCGAGACGATCTCCATCAGGGCGACGCCGGTACGGTTGAGGTCCACGAAGGACATGTTCGGGTCCATGTCGTGGATCGACTTGCCGGCGTCCTGCTCCAGGTGAATCCGTTCGATCCGCACCCGCCGCGCTACGCCCGGCCCCATGTCGACCAGCACTTCGCCTTCGCCGACGATCGGGTGATAGAGTTGAGAAATCTGGTACCCCTGCGGGAGGTCCGGGTAGAAATAATTCTTCCTGTCGAAGGCGGAGCGCAAGTGAATCTCGGCCTTCAGCCCCAAGCCGGTCCGAACCGCCTGGGCGACGCAAAACTCGTTGATGACAGGCAGCATCCCCGGCATCCCGGCGTCCACGAAGGAGACGTTGGAGTTCGGCTCCGCCCCGAATTGCGTCGAGGCACCCGAGAACAGCTTGGCCTTGGAGGAGACCTGGGCGTGCACCTCCATCCCGATCACCAGTTCCCAGTCTTCCTTGGCCCCGGAGATGACCTTGGGTTTCGGTGCGTCAAAGGTGAGGTCGAGCATCTGGAGATCCCTCTTCGCTGATCGGAACCGGGTTTAGAGCAGCGCCAAAGGCGGGGCAAGGGACCGCAGACCCGCCGGAGTCGCGAAACCTCGCCGATTTTGCGGGCTGCGACGACAGTGATCTTGCCATATTGAATGTGTCGGGCGAAACGGAAGTCCGTCGGGCCGGACCCGATGCTGCCAGAGTTCCGACGGATGCCTTCCCGCTTTTCCCTGCTGAAAGCCGCGATAATCGCCGTTCCCTTCGCTCTGTCCGCCTGCGTCAAGCCGAGCGAGACTGCGATGGACACCCCCAAGGCCACTGCGTCTACCAAGGCGCCGACGATCGACACGCCGCCGATGCGGTGGGATCACCGGCCGGAGGCGGACTTGTGGACTGCGTCGGCGCTCAACGCTCTCAGAAGTCATGGCGGAGTTCTTCCGCGGGTCGTGCCGGCCGATATCGACACCTGGTGTCCCGGCTACCGCGACGCGAGCCAAGAGGACCGCGAGGCGTTCTGGGTCGGCCTCGTCTCCGCGCTGGCCAAGCACGAAAGCACCTGGAACCCATCCGCCGTCGGTGGCGGCGGCTTGTGGTACGGTCTGGTGCAGATCGCCCCCCCAACCGCCAGCAGCTATGGATGCAAGGCCCGCAGCGGCTCGGCCCTGAAGAATGGCGCAGACAACGTGAGCTGCGCCATTCGTATCATGGCCCGGACCGTGGCTCGCGACGGCGTCGTAAGTCGCGGGATGCGCGGCGTGGCGGCAGACTGGGGTCCGTTCCACTCCTCCTCAAAGCGGGCCGACATGATCGCTTGGACCAGCGCGCAACCTTTCTGCCAGGCAAAGCCGAAGTCGGCGAGCGCGCAGGTACTGGATTTCCTGAAAGCGGACGGCTGATTTTCTAAGTCGCCATTCATCCAACACGAGGCAGATAGGAGTGATGCCTATCCGCTAAGGACGTGCGTCTGGCGGATGCCAGAATTGATCGGCAATCACCGAATCATATATTGATGTAAGCGGATACATCCGGCATTTTGCTGGATATGGATGACATCGACCGAAAAATTTGCGGCCTCCTCCAGGTGAGTGGCCGGGCGTCGAGCGCGGAAGTTGCGGATGCGGTGGGATTGTCCGTCTCCTCCGCCAACGAACGCGTTCGACGGCTGGTTGCGCAGGGTGTCATTACCGGGTGGCAAGCGGTGCTGGACCGGGAGGCGGTCGGCGCGGTGCTATGCGCGATGGTTTTGCTGGACATGGACTATGAAGGCGAGGCGGAGGCTTGCGCCGCGCTGGTCGCGCACCCAGCGGTCATGGAGCTTCACCACGTCAGCGGGGCGCATTCATATTTGATGAAAGTGCGCTTGCCGGATACGGCAGCGTTACAGCGCTTCTTGCAGGACGTCGTCAAGCCTCTGCCGGCAATCCGGCGGACCGAGACGATGATTTCTCTCGAAGCGCTCAAGGAGACGACCGCGGTCCCCGTGGCCGGTGCCGGGGGCGGCGCATGATCCCGGTTTTGCTCAAGGGGATGGGTGTCGGTTTTGCCATTGCCGCGCCGGTGGGGCCGATCGGGGTGCTGTGCATCCGGCGCACCCTGGCGCGCGGCCGCGCCGCAGGGCTGGCGACGGGGCTGGGTGCCGCGACGGCCGACGCGGTTTACGGACTGTTGGTGGCGGCAGGGTTCACGGCCACGGGCGTTCTGATGGACTATTCGCGTCCGATGGCCATAAGCGGGGGCTTCCTCATGGCGTTGCTCGGGGTCCTGTCGCTGCGCGGGTACTGGGCGGCGCGCCATGCGCCGGCGCCACCGGCAGCGACTGGCGGGCGGCCCTATCGCGGGCTGACGGCTGCTTGGGCCACGACGTTTGTTCTGACCCTCTCCAATCCGACGACGATCCTGGCCTTCATCGGGATGGTCGCGGCTCTCGGATCGGCAGCGTCGGGTGCCGCGCTGGCGCCTTACGTTCTGGTGTTCGGGGTGTTCGCGGGCTCCGCAACGTGGTGGCTCCTGCTCGTCCACATGGCGTCCTACGCCGGCGCGCGGGTGAACGCCGACGCTCTGCGTTGGCTGGATCTCGCCTCGGGCAGCCTCTTGCTGGCCTGGGGCATATGGATCGCGGCCACGGCCGTGTGAGGTCAGAAGACCGCACTACGCCTAGGCAGACAGCGTGGAGCGCTTCCAGCGGGGGCGGCGGGTCATCTCGGCGAGCGAGACGGTCGGGGCATGGCGGCCGCCGAGCTTCAGCGTGGCCGCCTTCAGTTCCTCGATGGCCTCGCTGGAGTTGGTGGAGAGGGAACTGGCCGGAATCGGTCGGCCGAAGGTCAACCGATATGGCTGCTTGTCCTTGTTCAACGTCTCGTAGAACAGCGTGATGTCCCGCAGACTCGGGTGGATCATGTCGAAGATGTAGAACAGAACCGAGTTGCGCGCCCGGACGTTGACCGGGATCACATCCAGATCCCACTTGCGGGCGATCATCGCCGCCGAGGCCATCCACTCCCGCTCGTAGAGCTTCAGCCATCGCCGTTTCGCCAGACGGCCAGAGGGGAAGATGACACCGATGCGCCCCGCTTCGATTGCCTTGCGGGTGTAGGCCATGGTTTCGCGCGTCTTCGCATGGCTGCGCTTTTCCAGCCGCCATTCGACCGGCGCGATCATGGTGGTCATTTGCGGCATGACCCGCAGGATGTCCGAGTTTGCGTAGAAAAACGGATCGGCGCGGCGCTGCGTGATCGCGTGCCACATCATGATACCGTCGGCGATGCCGGTCGGATGGTTGCAGACGACCAGCGCCGGTCCCGTTGCGGGAATGTTCTCGAGCCCGGAGATCTGCACATCCTTCGCGATCATGTCGGCCATGTGGGACATGATGACGTCGGTCGGTTCATCCTTGAGCAGGTTGCCCAGAGCGATTGTCCGGTCGTAGCCAAGGAGTCGGTTGAGAATCCTGTAGGAATTCCGGGCGACGAAGTTGTCATTGAACAGCCAAGCCGCGCGCTCCTTGATCAGAGGAGCGATACGATCTTGCATGTCGTCCGAAGGCAGGGGTGTTCCTGCGGTGATGATGCTTTCCATCGGACCCCCCCAAGTTCGAACCATAAACGATCCAGTAGCCCGCGAAGCAGCTGTCAAGCCAACTGTCTCTAGCGCATGAATTTAAACCCTTTGTGAAGCTTTGCAAAGCACTGCGATCCAAGCCTTACCGAAATGGAGATTTCTCGCTGCCAGCGCTCGCGTTGCCCCGCTCCCGTCCCAAAGGCAGGACCGGTGGACTACATGCGTCCATGCAAGTTGGATTCAAGGGCGGAGCCCCATGTTAGGGCCGGTCGTCACGCGGCCAGGATCCGGCTGACCATTTCCGTCGTGTCCCGGCTCAGTCCGGGGGTTGCGGCGAGCCGTTCGAGATTCTCGCGAATCATTCCTTGCCGATCGGCGTCGTAGCGTTTCCAGGTCTCGAAAGCCGTCGACATACGCGCCGTCGTCTGCGGGTTCACCGGGTCGAGACGGATCAGCCAGTCGGTCACAAGCGCATAGGATGCCCCGCTCGGGTCGTGGAATCCTGCGGGGTTCATGGCAAGCCCGCCGATCACGGCGCGGAAACGGTTCGGGTTCTTCCAATCGAAGTCGCGATCCTCGGTCAACGCATTGGCACGCACGGCGGCCGTATCGGGCGGTGCGAGGGAGACCTGCAGACCGAACCACTTGTCCATGACCAGCCGGTCATTCTGCCATTGCGTCCGGAAGTCAGCGAGGGCCGTGTCCGCCGCGCCGATGTCGAGCAGGCAGGACAGCGCGCCGAGTTGCTCAGTCATGTTGTCGGCTCCGGCGAACTGCGTCCGGGCGCGGGCGCCGCCGTCGATCAGGGTTAGGTAGCTGAGCGCCGCCTGCCGGAGCGACCGGCGCCCGGAATCCTCCGCATCTGGGCGGTAGGGGCCGGGCACTGCCATTTCGTCGTAGAGGTCCGCCAGGAGGCCGCCCATCTGCGCCGCGATGGTCTCGCGCAAGTGCCGCAGGGCTGAATAAATCTGCAGCGGGTCCGGTGTCAGGCCGGAGTCGAACAGGGTTTGCGCCATGTCGTCCTGCGCGGGCAGCCGCAGAGCCAGCGCACGGAAGGCCGGGTCCAGGCGCGTGTCCGCGGCCATGGCGTGCAGGGCGTCGACGAATGACGCGGTCGGAGCGGGCTTGCCGGCGATCGTGCGGCTCAGCACATCCTTCGCCAGGCCGCGACCTGCTTCCCATTTGTTGAAGGGGTCGGTGTCGTGGGCGAGCAGGAACGCCCGCTCATCGGCGCTCGACTGCCGCTCGAGGATGACGGGCGCCGAGAAGCCGCGGAGGATGGACGGGACAGGGCGGGAGGCGAGGCCCTCGAACTTGAAGGCCTGGCTGACCTCGGTGAACTCCAGCACCTGCGTGGGCACCACCTCGTCGCCGTTGGGCGACAGCAGGCCCACAGCCACCGGGATCACGAGCGGCTCCTTGTCAGGTTGTCCGGGAGTGGGGGGTGTCGTCTGTCGCAGGTGCAGGGTATACGTGCCCCCCTTCGGCCCCGGCGACCAGGCTTCGTCCACCCGGACGCGCGGGGTGCCGGCCTGAGCGTACCAGCGCTTGAATTGCGACAGGTCGCGGCCGGTGGTGTCCTCGAACACCTTGAGCCAGTCCTCGATGGTGCAGGCCTGCCCGTCGTGGCGGTCGAAATAGAGGTCCAGCGCCTGGTAATAGGCGTCATCACCCACCAATCGCTTGAGCATCCCGATCACCTCGGCGCCCTTTTCATAGACAGTCGCGGTGTAGAAATTGTTGATCTCGACGAAGCTCTCCGGGCGGACCGGATGCGCAAGAGGGCCGTTGTCCTCCCGGAACTGGCGGCCCCGGAGCATCAGAACGTCCTCGATCCGCTTGACCGCGTGGGAGCGCATGTCGCCGGTGAACTGCTGGTCCCGGAAGACCGTCAGCCCTTCCTTCAGACACAACTGAAACCAGTCGCGGCACGTGATGCGGTTGCCCGTCCAGTTGTGGAAATATTCGTGTGCGATGATCCCTTCGATGCGCTCAAAATTGGCGTCCGTCGACGTCTCCGGCGAGGCGAGAACCGCGGAGGAGTTGAAGATGTTCAGCCCCTTGTTCTCCATCGCGCCCATGTTGAAATCGTCCACCGCCACGATGTTGAACACGTCGAGGTCGTATTCCCGGCCATAGACCTCCTCGTCCCATTGCATCGAGCGTTTGAGCGCATCCATGCCGAAGGCGCATTTGTGCTCGTCGCCGGGGCGGACCCAGATGTTCAACTCCACATCGCGGCCCGAAGCGGTGGTGAAGCGGTCGGCATGATTGACAAGCTCGCCGGCCACCAGCGCGAACAGATAGGCGGGCTTCGGCCATGGGTCGGTCCATTCCGCCCAGCCGTCGCCATTGCCCGTGGGGTTGCCGTTCGACAGCAAAACCGGCAGGTCGCTCTCGATGCGGACGGTGAAGGGCGCCATCACATCGGGACGGTCCGGATAGAAGGTGATCTTGCGGAACCCCTCGGCCTCGCACTGGGTGCAGTACATGCTGCGCGACATGTAGAGCCCTTCCAGGGCGGTGTTCGTCTCAGGGCTGATTTCCACCTCGGCTTCCCAGGTGAAGGGGCCGTCGGGGACAGGGCAGGTGAGGCCCGTCGCCGTGACCTCCGGCGTCACCGGCGCGCCGTCGATGCGCGCGGAGATCAGGTTGAGTTGCTCACCATGCAGGAAGAACGGGCCGGCCGGCGCGTTCGGGGTCGGGGCAAAGGAGATGCGGGAGAGCACCCGAGTCGCGCCGGGGGCGAGGCGGAAGGTCAAATGCACCTGCTCTACGGTATGCGTGAACGGGGCATAATCGGCGAGATAGATAGTCTGCGCGGCGTCTTGCGGCATGCATTTGGCTCCGGGATGTCTCGCGCGCACCCTAGGGGCGCGGCGGGACTGCTGCAACGTCGCAAAGGCCGGTTCCGAGATAAGGCGCCCCGAAAGCGAAGAGGTTGTGCAGCGGCTTTGGGATGTGGACATTTTTTCCAGCTTTTTCCCGCCAATTTGGCGCTATACTCCACGACGGCGGAGCCGGGAGTGGGGCATTCCGTCGTGAAGGAAAGCGGAGGATGACACCATGAAGGCACCGTTCGCATTGGCGCTCGCCGCCACCGCCGCCGTTGCTGCCACGCAGGCAGCGGCCCAGGATCCGGTCACCTATGGGCCGGAGCGGTCCTGGAACTATGAACTTCAGCTTTACCTGTGGGGCACCGAAGTCGGCGGCGAAGCCGCCGGGGAGGATTTCGAACTCGGCTTCGACGAGATCTTGGAGAATCTGAACTTTGCCCTGATGGGCGCACTCAGGGGCTACAACGGACCATGGATGACCTATGGCGAACTCAGCTACGCGAGCATCCGACAGGACGGTGACGCGACATTTACCGTCAGACCGGGCGGTTTGGGCGGCGGGTTCGACGTCAACGCTGTTGCGGATGCGGAGATCGAGACGACAATCGTCAGCTTCGGCGGTGGCTACCGCTTGGTCGATACGCCAACCTATTCGATGTACGGATTGTTCGGTGCGCGTTACCTGAGCATGAACGCCGACCTGACGTTCGACCTGACCGGTCCCCTTGGCAACAAGGTTTCTCGCGACGTCGACAGCGATCAGAACTACTGGGATGCGGTCGTCGGCGTGAACGGTCGCTGGGCCTTCAACGACAACTGGTTCATGACCTACCTGGCCGACGTCGGCGCGGGCGAGTCGGACCTGACGTGGCAGGCCGGGCTTGGCGTGGGCTACACATGGGGACGCAACGATATCGTCTTTGGCTATCGTCACATGGAATGGGACCTGCCTGACGACGACGTGGTCACCGAGTATTACCAGACGGGCCCGATGTTGCTCTGGAACATCCGCTTCTGAAGCACCGACACGGTTCGTGGCGCTCCCGAGTGGCAGGAGCGCCACCAAGCCCCAGGCTACTTTTCAGCCCCGAGGGGCGCGCCCGTCTACGTTTTGCCGGGACGGACGGGTGGGTGTTCGCTGAGCGCGGCGCGAAGGTGCTCGATCTTGTAGGGCTTCCGAATGACGGGGATGCCGGGAAACTGCGAAACGATATCCGCATTCGCACCGTACCCCGTGGCGAGATACACCGGGATGCCCTCCGCCGTGCAGCGTTCAACGACGGGCAATGACATTTCATCGCCGAGGTTCACGTCGACCAGCGCGAATTCGATGTCGCCTTGGTCGAGAATCCGCATCGCGTCCGCCACCCGGCTCGCCGTGCTCACGTGTTGCGCGCCGAGCGCGGTCAGCATGTCGACCGCATCGAGCGCGATGATCATGTTGTCTTCCAGCACCAGGGCATTTCCGGACAGGCTCGCCGAGTTGCTGCCGGAGGCGGCCGGCAAGATTTCCACCGGCGCATCTTCTGCCGCCCGCCGGACATGCCGAGCCGGCAGCGTGAAGTCCCCTTCGAACCCCGTCACCTTGTAGCGGACGTCGACCTCCCCCTGCAGTTCGAAGGGGATCGACCGCTCGATGATGGTCGTCCCGAACCCCTTGCGCGTCGGCGGCTTGACCGGTGGCCCGTTGTGTTCGCGCCACCGGATGACCGCGTTACCGTTTTCCTGCAACTCGACGTCCACGGTGACCGACCCCGAAGAGTCGCTGAACGAGCCATGCTTGGCGGAGTTCGTGACAAGTTCGTGCACCAGAAGGGCGACCGTGGTGAACGCGGTCGGCGTCAGGTCGATCCTGTCGCCCGATATGGTGAGGCGCGAATACTTCTGCGAGAGAAAGGCCTTGGCTTCGGTATCGATCAACGGAAGCAGCGGCGCCCAGTCCCACTCAGTCTGGGTGAGTTGATCGTGCGCTCTGGCCAGTGAGTGAATGCGCGCGTCAAGGACGGACCGATAGGCATGTACCGAGGTGCCCTCATCGCTTCCTTGCGAAACCAGCCCGCGGATCAGGCCCAGAATGTTCCGCACCCGGTGGTTCAGCTCCGCGATCAGAAGCTCCTGCTGGTCCTGCGCGCGCTTGCGGACAATGTTGCTCTCTTCGGTGAGCTTCAGCACAACCTCGAGCAGGGTCACGCGCAGCGCTTCCGCAGCCCGGCGCTCGCCTGCCTTCCACGGCGCACTTTGGCTTCGGACGATTTCCTGCCAGGCCTCGAAGCTCTTGCGGGGGGTCAGCCGGATGCCGTTCGGTCCGATCTCGGCGGGTTTTTCAGGGCTGCCCGCCCAGGTGACCGACTGCGCCAGTTCGCGGCGAAACAGCACGAGGTAGTCGCGCGGCGTTCGGGAAATTGGGAGGGAGAGCAGTCCGGCGGCGCGTTCCACGAAATCCTGACCCTTGGGGTAGCGGTGCCCGATGTTGTCGGTGGCATAGATCTGAGACGCAGGCGCGGTGTTGAGAAAGCGCGCGAGGCCGAGAAATTCTTCCCGTGTCGGGGTGGAGCCGATCGCCGTGTAGGCCCCGTCGGAGTAGATGGCCGCCCCGTCGAACGGAATGACCTCGCGAATGTCCTCCACGAGATGCTCGAACGCCTCGTGGATGCGATGACCACTGGAAAGCTGGGCCATCATACGGTCATGCAGGCTCCGCGCGCGGTCCACGTCCCGGAGTTCGCTGTCCATCTCCACTTGAGCGAGTTCGTAGTTGAAGAGCTGCGCGAAGAGCTCCACCGAACTTCGCTTCTCGTAGTCGATGTAGAGGGGCGTCCGATGGTGGCAGGCAAAAAGCCCCCACAGCTTGCCGCGGCGCAGGATTGACACAGACATTGACGCGGCCACGCCCATGTTCCGCAGGTATTCCAGGTGGATTGACGAAACCGCGCGCGTCACGGCGAGCGAGAGGTCGAGCGGCTCGCCATTTGGATCGACCTCGGGAACGATGCGATAGGTCGGGCCGTCCACATCGGGGATGATGCGCAACGGGCTGCGGGTATAGAGCCTGCGGGCCTGCGCAGGAATGTCGCTCGCTGGGAACCGCAGGCCAAGATAGGGTTTCTGGCCCCGTTCGAGCGCTTCGGCAATCACCGTGCCGCTGTCGTCTTCCTCGAACCGGTAGACCATGACCCTGTCGAACCCGGACAGGAGCCTAAGCCCGCGTGCGGCCTCCTGGGCCATCTTTTCAAGGGTGCCCTGATGCTGCACCCGCCCGATCAGGGCTTGCACGTCGCCGGCTTCTTCCAGTTGGCGGGAGGGCCCGGTGCGTGGCTCGAACTCGAAGATAAGATGCCGTTGCCCGTTGTGAATCGAGATGTCGAACAACCGCTCGTCGCCGAATAGCGGGTAGGCGAAGGCCCGTGCCGCTCCGGGTTGGTAGCTCAGCACCTGAATCCGGGTGCGCAGGAAATGCACCGCTTCCTGCGAAAACAGGTCGATGAATCGGGTCCCGAGGATGCTTTCGGCGGATTGTCCGAGGATTGCGTCGCAATTCTCGGACGCGTGGGCGATGATCCAGTCGGAAGACAGCGCAATCAGGCAGCCGTAATACTGTACCCGTCCAAGGATGTGGATCGGCTCTCTGTCGCAGTTGCTCAGATCTACCTGGGGGGCCGGGGGGCTCGGCTCCGTGTCGCTCATCTTGCCTGTTCCTTTATGCGCATGCCGAGGCTGCACAGTGGCCGTAGAAGTCAAACAAACCGATCGCGTCCCCTACGATGCGGTCTGCCTGCGGGCCCGAACTTGTCTCGCGCGTGGCCCTGTCACAGAAAGCGCGCCACATATCCATATATGTGGGCGCCGAAAAGTATGCGGATGTCGCGCGCACCTCGGCATTTTTCGAGGCAAGCCAGCGTTTCCTCAGGATGGCCGTTCCGACCCGTGAGCCTGCGATCACGTAGTCCACCGACATGGGATGGGGCGTGAACGTCAGGTCTGGGCAAGAGAGAGCCGTGGTTTCATCAAGTCCGCGCAGATCGAATTCCGCGCGCGCTCTTAAATCATGGATGGCCGGTGCGCAAATTGAATTCTTGGCGAGCGGCTCCAGCCTCGTCAGCGCCATGAGCTGCATCGCCAGGAAACTGCGGAGACCGTCCGGTTCACCGAGGTCGAAAGTGGAGACGTGCCGGTCCAGCCGGTCGTGAGACGATCTGGTATCGCTCCGCAGCCGGCCTCTCAAATCATCCACCTGGACAGCCTGCACGCCGCGCCCTTTCAATTCTCAAGGTCGAGGCAATTTATATCGTGTGTACGGGGTTTCAAGATTATCGAGCCGCTTTGGCGTCACCTCGGTATCCGCACCCCTATGTCCGGTGAAGTGCCTGCCATGCGTGTCGGGATGGAGAGCCTGAAGTAGGATTGTAAGCCGCGCGCAATCCATGGATTGGACATCGCTGAAATTTCCAATTTTTCTTGGCACTGTAAATAGTTGAGGCGACCTGGGCCGGTCTGGCAGAGGCGGAGGTCACGCCGTCGGACGGCTGCCCAAGGCCATCGTACGTCCCGCAAAAGGTGTATCTGCCTGTTGCACTCCGGTCCCAAAGGCGGGCAAAGGGCACCTCGAGAAGGAAAAATGGGAACAAATGTTGTGAGCGCCGAGATCGAGATCCCGGGAGCGTCTGAAGCCGGGCGGGCCGCGCGGCTGAGCGTTGCACCGATGATCGACTGGACCGATCGCCATTGCCGGGCGTTCCATCGGACTCTGTCCCGTCGCGCGCTTCTCTATACGGAGATGATCGCTGCCGCTGCTCTCGTGCGGGGAGGGGCGCGGCATCTGCTCGACTTCGACGCGGACGAGCATCCCGTCGCTGTGCAACTCGGCGGCGCCGACCCGCGGGAACTGGCCGAGGCCACGCGCATGGCGGAGGAGGCGGGCTACGACGAGGTGAACCTCAACGTGGGCTGCCCGTCGGACCGGGTGCAGTCCGGCTGCTTCGGCGCTGTCCTGATGGAACGCCCGGCGCTCGTCGGAGACTGCGTGGCGGAGATGGCGGCGGCGACGCGCTTGCCGGTGACGGTGAAATGCCGGATCGGGGTGGACGATCAGGAACCGGAGGAGATCCTTCCCGACTTCCTCGAAACCGTACGCGCCGCCGGCGTTCGTCGCGTCATCATCCATGCGCGCAAGGCGTGGCTGCAAGGGCTGTCGCCGAAGGAAAACCGGGAGATCCCGCCGCTCGATTACGCTCTGGTCGCAAAGATGAAACGCGCGTTTCCCGACCTGCATATCTCCGTCAACGGTGGCATCGTCTCCCTCGACGCGGCGGAGGCACACCTGCGGAGCGGGATGGATGGCGTGATGATCGGGCGCGCGGTCTACCAGCAGCCCGCCGACATCCTCCTGACGGCGGATCACCGCATTTTCGGCGCCGCCGAGGCCCCCCTGTCGGCGATGGATGCGCTGGAGCGGTTCCGCCCCTACATTGCTCGGCATCTGGAGCAGGGCGGGCGGCTGCATTCGGTGACACGGCACATGCTCGGGCTTTTTGCTGGGCGTCCGGGTGCCCGCGGTTGGCGCAGGGTGTTGAGCGAGGGCGCCACGCGGGATGGCGCCGGGCTGGAGGTGCTGGACGCGGCGCTTGCAATGGTCCGCGACGCGGCGGAGGAGCCGGCGGGCTGAGTCCGGCCGATCCTTCCTTACAACCTGCCGCGGCCGAGCCTACATATCTCTCCTGAAAAGGAGACGGATATGATTGAGGAAATCACCGGCCGGCCGGAAGGAACGCTGGAATTCCGCATTACGGGCCACGTCACGAGCGACGACTACGACCGCGTCATTACCCCGGCCATCGACCGGGCTTTGGAAGACGGCGGGCGAGTCCGGGTTCTGATCCAGGTGGGCCCAGGGTTCGAAGGGTACAGCCCTGAAGCTGCTTGGGACGATCTCAAGCTGGGCCTGCGTCACTGGCGCGGGTTCGACCGAATTGCGATGGTCACCGATACGGGGTGGCTTCGCGGCGCGATACGCGGGATGAGCTTTCTCATGCCGTGCCCGGTCATGGTGTTCGGTCTGGATGGCCTGGACGACGCGCGGCGGTGGCTACAGGAATCTCTCGGCACCGTGCACGTGACGGAGATCGGCGAGCGCCAGTTGCAGGTCGCGCTCCATGGAAAGCTCGACACGCAGTCCATTGCGGATGCCGAAACGGAACTCAACGCCTTCATCGCGCGCGCCGGCGGGCTCGAGCTTTTGCTCGACTTGCGGGACTTCGACGGTTGGCAAGGGCTCGGAGCGCTTGGGGAGCATTTCGGGCTGATCCGCGACCACTACCGCATTCCGAGCCGTATCGCTGTCGTCGGAGATCAATCCTGGCAGCGGCTGGCGGAACAGGTGATGTCCCGTTTCGTCGACGCGGAGGTCAAGCACTACAAGGCGGCGGATTTCGAGGCGGCAAAGGCTTGGATCGTCGGCGGAGAGCAGTAGCCCGGACTTAGGCTTTCCCGGTGCGCGCCGCGCGGCCCCCGCGGCGTTTTGCCAGGCGCGGGGCGCGCCCGGGGAGGTCGGCCATGACGGCCCGGCGTTCCCCGGGGGTCATCCGCGCCCAGCCGCCGATTTCTTCCAACGTGCGCAGGCAGCCCACGCAGATCCGCTCGGCCGGGTGGATCACGCAGACCTTCGTGCAGGGAGACTCGATCTCCGCCCGCTCCCGCTGGTCGTCTTCGTTCATCCGTTTGTCCTCAAGTGCCGCATTCGGTCGAGCGCGCCCTGGAGGATAAACCCGGCGGCCACGTGGTCGATGATCTCGGCGCGACGTTTCCGGGACGTATCCGCCTCCAGCAGCGCCCGCTCCGCCGCAACGGTCGAGAGCCGCTCGTCCCAGAAGGTGATGGGAAGGTCGGTCAGCCGCTCCAGGTTGCGGGCAAAGGCACGGGTGGACTGGCACCTCGGGCCTTCGGTGCCATCCATGTTGCGCGGCAGGCCCAGAACAATCCCACCGGCCTCACGCGCCGTCAGAAGCGCCAGCAGCTTCTCCGCATCCACGCCGAACTTCTTGCGCTTGATGGTTTCCAACGGGGTTGCGGCAGTCAAAAGGCGGTCGGACAGGGCCACGCCGATTGTCACCGTGCCAAGGTCCAGGCCGACAACAGCACGCATAGGCGGCAGGGCCGATGCAAACTCCGCAATGTCCTCGAAGATCATCCGCTACTCCGCGACGCCCGCATCGACGGCGGCCTGCCGGATCGTCTCCAGCGCCTCCGGCCTGCTGCCGAACGTCTGCTGCGCTTCCGCCCAGATCGCCGCCGCCCGGTCGGTGTTGCCCAGCACACCGTGCGCCCGCACCAGCTGCGCCCAGTCCGACGGCGGGCCGCCCTCGGTCGCCAGCCGTTCGCCCAACTGGTCGACCATGTTCCGGATCATCTCCTGCCGGTCCTCCGGCGCCATTTCGGCCGCGGCGTTGATATCGTCCTGCGTCGGGCCACGCTCCAGCGCGCTCACGCCTTCCACGCCCGCCATCGCCGCCGCCTGCCGGACGGGTTCAAGGTCGGACGGATCGGGATAGGCGGCCTGTGCCTGCTCCCACGCCGCCGTCGCGCTCTCCGTGTCGCCGAGCACGCCGTGGGCGCGGATCAGTTTCGCCCAGTCTTCGGGCGGGCCGCCTTCCTCGGAAAGCCTCGCCGAAAGCTGGTCCACCATGTTCTGAATGAACGCCTGCCGCTCCTCTGGCGACATTTCCGCCGCTGCGGCCATGTCGTCCGCCGAGGGGCCGCCGCTGAAGGGGCCGGCGGTTCGCGGTGCCTGTGGGGTGTAGTGAATCCCTGCTATTGCCGCCACGCTCTCCAGCCGGGCGCGGATGACCGGAACCCACGGCGCGTCGGGCGGGCTGTCCCGCAGAAGCGGCTCCCAGACCTCGAAGGTCAGGTCCGGCCGCCCGGTCTGCAGGTGGGCGAGCCCCATGTAATACCGGGCCACGGGATTATGCGGATCGCGCTCCAGCGCGGAGGTGAGAGCGGCGTCCGCCTCGGCGGAGACATTGCCCCCTGCCGCCTGTATCATCAGCGCGGCCAGCGCCAGGTAATCCTGCGGCGCCGCTTCCGGACCCTTCAACTCGACGATCTTCGCCTGCGCCGCGTGCGCGGCGGACAGGTTGCCCAGCCGGGCCTCATTCCGCGCCAGCAGCTCCCAGCCTTGCAACTCGTCGGGGTTCTTCTCCACCGCGGCGCGGAGTTGTTCGATCAGGTCCGCGTATTCGGGGCTGACCTCCGGCGCGGGCGTCGGGGAGGGGGGCATCTGCGCCTCAAGCGACGCCTGGCTCGGCCGCTCGGCGCGGGCGCGCTCGGCCAGAGCGAGACGCTTCTTCAGCGGAAGGTCCTCGTACCCCGGGGCGCCGACGAGATCGTAGACGAGATAGCTGCCCGCAATGATCGCGATGCCGGCAACCGCGGCGACCCCGATGTTCAGTTCTCTCGGCGCGCGGCCGGCTGCGCCAGCCCTGGTCTTGTCCGCGTCGAGGATGCGGCGCTTGATCTCCGTGCGCAGGCGCTCCGCGTCGTCCTCCGTCACTACCCCGCGCGCGACGTCTTTCTCGACGGCCTGCAACTGGTCGCGATAGATCTGGATGTCGAGGTCTTCCGCCGCGTCGTCGCTTGCCCGACGTGGCCGGACCAACGGCCAGCCGATCAGCAATGCGGTCGCCAGGGCGACGAGACCCGAGATGATCCAGAATGTCATGCGTCCTCCCGGGGCGCTGTTGCGACGGCTGGCATTTCCTCTATCGAAATCGGGCGCTATGGCAAAGCCCCCCATGGCCGCACCGCGTGCGGCGTCGGATCACAAGGTCGTTTCCCGCCCCGAATATGCCGCAGGCAGGCAGATGGTCAGTATGAATCGACGGGAAAACAAGTATCGTGCCTCCCGTCGCGGCACCCGCGACACCGCCCGACCGACAAGGAGCCCCATGCGCCGATATTCTGCCTTTGCCATCGCCCGCGAAGCCCTGCGTCACCACACCGGCTGGGAGCGGGCCTGGCGCTCGCCCGAGCCGAAGAAGCACTACAAGGTGATCGTGATCGGCGCCGGGGGCCACGGGCTCGCGACCGCCTATTACCTTGGCAAGAACCATGGGATCCGGGATATCGCCGTGCTCGACAAGGGCTGGCTCGGTGGCGGCAACACGGGCCGCAACACGACGATCATCCGCTCGAACTACCTGCAGGACCCGTCGGCCGCGATCTACGAGAAATCGCGCAGCCTCTACGAGACCTTCAGCCAGGACCTGAACTTCAACGCGATGTTCAGCCCCCGCGGCGTCCTCATGCTGGCCCAGACACAGCACGAAAAGCGCGGCTACCTCCGTACGGCACACGCCAATGCGCTTCAGGGCGTAGACACGGAATGGGTCGGGCCGGAGCGGGTGAAGGAGATCGTGCCAATCATCAACATCGACGGGCCGCGCTACCCGGTGCTGGGTGGCCTTTGGCAGGCACGGGCGGGCACGGCCCGGCACGACGCCATCGCTTGGGGCTATGCGCGGGCGTGCTCCGGCATGGGGATGGACATCATCCAGCAGTGCGCGGTGACTGGTGTGCGGTCCGAGGGCGGGACCGTCACCGGCGTCAGCACCACGAAGGGCGACATTGCCTGCGACAAGCTCGCCATCGTTGTCGCGGGCCACTCGGGGCAACTGGCGGAAGTGGCGGGATTCCGGTTGCCGATCGAGTCCGCACCGCTTCAGGCGCTGGTGTCGGAGCCCATAAAGCCCTGCATCGACTGCGTGGTCATGGCCAACACGGTCCACGGCTACATGAGTCAGTCCGACAAGGGTGAGCTGGTGATCGGCGGCGGGACGGACAGCTACAACGGCTACACCCAACGCGGCTCCTTCAACCACATCGAGGACACCGTGCGAGCGCTCGTCGAAACTTTCCCGATCATCTCGCGCCTGAAGATGCTGCGCCAATGGGGCGGGATCGTGGACATGACGGGAGACCGGTCACCGATCCTGTCGAAAACGCCGCTGGGCAACTGCTTCATCAACTGCGGCTGGGGAACCGGCGGGTTCAAGGCGATCCCCGGCTCCGGATGGGCGATGGCGGACCTGGTGGCCAAGGGCGAGCCGGGCCCATTGGCGGCCGATTTCGGGCTGGACCGCTTCCGCGAGGGCCGCTTCATCGACGAAAGCGTCGCGGCGGGGGTGGCGCATTGACGTCAGTCGCCAGAGCCGACATCACTGCCATCATAGCCGAGCGTGGCAGCAACATCGGTATCGGTGGCACTCTGATCCTTGCCGAGCGCGGTGTCGCGGTGGCTTCGACGCCGCGCTTGTCGGCACTGTTCGCGGCGAAGTTCAGAGCGCATGACGAGAACGATGACGCCCCCGACGACGGCAAGTGTCAGGAGAGTGGTCCACACGAAGCTCCAGATGCTCATGGCAGCAGCGTAGCACGAAGCCGGGACGATTTCGCTTCCCTCGGCAATTCTCCAGCCGTCGGACAACCGTTGGCGCTAGCGTGCAAACCATTGCTTTATCTACCCTCTAATCTCCCGAGCTACCGTCCCGATTTGGAAACGGTCTGTTTCCCGCGTGGTCGCCGAGGACGGAACACTTTCGGCCCATTCGGCGTTGCGCAGTGGACAAATCAACGACTGGAGACCCGAGAATGGCCGATCACACGCACGACAACACGGTGCGCGAACGTACGGAAATCCGTGAGACCAAAAGGAGCGGGGGCGGGCTTGCCTTCATCGTCGGGGGCCTCGTTGTCGCCGTCGGCGTTCTCGCGTACGTCCTGTTCGGCACCGGATCCGGTGGCGGCGGCGCACCCGACAGCAGTGGCGGCGGGTCGAGCTCTGTCAGCGTCAATGTGGGCTCCGGAGGCGGTGAAAGCGACGGCGCGTCCGCCGATGCAAGCGGTGGTGGTGCGGAAGCCGGCGCATCGGCCGGTGACGGCGGCGCGAACGCCGAGGCGTCGACCGGCGGCAATTAATCCATACTGGCGGCTTATCACGAGTGGCGGGTGCCTTGCGGCGGCCGCCATTCGCTTGCCTGGCCCCCAGATGCCGTCCACCAATGCTGGCTGGGCGCCATATAAGGCACGTCTTTCGGTCGGAAAGGACGCCGCCACAAACGGTTCTTTGAGGAACCAAAATCAGTTCATTACCGCATCTGGCCGGGAGCGACCTCGCTCACCGGCCTTCCCCATATTTGCGAGGTCCCGCTCATGCTGACCCTGAAATGTCCCTATTGCGGGATCCTGTGCGACGAGACGGAACTCGCAGCGGGCGGCGAGGCACATGTGAAACGCGCAGGGCCGGGGTCCAGCGACGAGGCGTTCGAGGCGTATCTCTTCGACCGTGAGAACCCCATGGGTGTTCATTTCGAACGCTGGCGGCACGCCCATGGCTGCGGCAAGTGGTTCCTCGCCGCGCGAGACACGGTGACCATGGAGGTGTTCGGTACCTACAAGGCGCAGACCACGGAGCCGCCCGAAGAAATCGTCGCAGCGATCCGGGCGCGGCGGCCGGAGTGGGAGGGGCGGGCATGAGCTTTCGTCTGGACCAGGGCGGGCGATTGATCGATCGCAACGCGCCCCTCGGCTTCACGTTCGACACGGAACCCATGCAGGGCCTGAGCGGCGACACGCTTGCCTCGGCGCTGCTGGCAAATGGTCAGACTCTCGTCAATCGCTCCTACAAGTACCACCGTCCGCGCGGCATCGTCGCCAGCGGCGCGGAGGAGCCGAACGCATTGGTGGGCTTGGGGCAGGGGGCGCGGTTCGAGCCCGACCAGCGCGCGACGACGACCGAGCTGTTCAACGGGCTGACCGCAATGAGCCAGAACGCCTGGCCCTCGCTGGGCTTCGACATGTTGGCGGTGAACCAATGGGTGTCCTCCATGATGCCGGCTGGGTTCTACTACAAGACCTTCATCTGGCCGCGCCCGTTCTGGAAGCGTGTCTACGAGCCGCTGATCCGCGAGGCCGCCGCGTCCGGCCTGCCGCCGAAGGAGCCGGACGCGGACACCTACGAGCATTTTTATGCCCATGTGGACGTGCTTGTTGTCGGCGGCGGCATCGCCGGGCTTCAGGCTGCGTTGACGGCGGGCAGGTCTGGCGCCCGCGTGCTCCTGATCGAGCAGACGCCGCACTGGGGAGGCCGCGCGCCTGTAGACGGTGTGGAGATCGGTGGCCAGCCTGCGGACGCCTGGATCGCGGCGAGCCTCTCGGAACTGCGTGGGATGGACAATGTCACCCTGCGGGCCCGTTGCATGGGGGCGGGTGTATACGACCACGGCTTCGCGCTTGGCTACGAACGTGTGTCGGATCACACCCCCGGCGACGGGCGGCCGCGGCACAGGCTGTGGAAGATCCGCGCCGGCCACATCGTCACCGCGACGGGCGCCATCGAACGCCCCCTGAGCTTCGCCGGAAATGACGTCCCGGGCGTCATGCTCGCCTCTGCCGTGCGGGATTACGTGGTGAATTACGACGTCGCCCCCGGACGGCGGACGGTTGTCGTCACCAACAACGACGATGCCTATCGCACCGCCCTCGCGCTGATCGACGCTGGGCTGGAGGTGCCGCTTGTGGTCGACCCGCGCGAACGCAACGACGGCCCGCTCGCCCGCGAATGCGCCCGCCGCGGCGTACAGGTGGAGACCGGCGCGGCGGTGATGAAGGTGAAGGGGCGGCAACGGGTCGAAGGCGTCATGCTCTGCCGGGCGAACGGCACCGGAGGCGCGGGGGCGCTGCTGGACTGCGACTGCGTGGCGATGTCGGGCGGCTGGTCTCCGGTCGTCCACCTCTGGTCCCACTGCGGTGGGAAGCTCCAGTGGTCGGAGGAAAACGCGCATTTCTACCCCGACGCCTCCCGCGCGCCGACAGGTGCGGACGGTGAGCCATTCGTCTCGACCGCCGGAGCGGCCTCGGGCTTCTTGCGCAGCGGCGACGTCCTGACCGATGCCGCGTCGAAGGGCGCTGCGGCGGCCGGGGCGGAGGCTGGGGAAGACCCGCCCGCCGCGACAGATCTGGAGGAGGTGCCGATGCAGCCGGTCTGGGTGATGCCGGCACAGGCCCTGCCGGAACTGCAATCCAAGATGTTCCTGGACTTTCAGAACGACGTGAAGGTCTCCGACGTGCGGCTGGCGGCACAGGAAGGCTACGAGAGCGTGGAACTCGCCAAGCGCTACACCACGCTCGGCATGGCGAACGACCAGGGAAAGCTGAGCAACATCAACGGACTGGCGATCCTCGCCAAGACGCGGAACGAAAGCATCCCGCAGGTCGGCACGACGACGTTCCGCCCGCCATACCAGCCGATCTCCTTCGGTTCCATCGCGGGCGAGGCCCGTGGCGAGACGTTCCAACCGCTGCGCCGCACGCCGATGTACGACTGGCACGAGGAACAGGGCGCCTACATGGAGCCGGTGGGCCAGTGGCGCCGGCCCTATTGCTACCCCAAGCAGGGCGAAAGCCACGCCGACGCGGTGTCGCGCGAAGTCATGGCCACACGCGGTTCGGTGGGCCTGCTCGACGCGTCCACGCTTGGCAAGATCGTGGTGAAGGGGCCGGACGCCGGACGGTTCCTGGACATGCTCTACACCAACAAGATGTCGAGCCTGAAGCCGGGCCGCTGCCGGTACGGGCTGATGTGCAACGAGAACGGCTTCCTGATGGACGACGGCGTCGTGGCGCGTTTGGACGAGGACACGTTCCTTTGCCACACGACCTCCGGCGGGGCGGACCACGTGCACGGCTGGATGGAGGACTGGCTGCAGTGCGAGTGGTGGGACTGGAAGGTCTACACCGCAAACCTGACCGAGCAATACGGCCAGATCGCCGTCGTCGGCCCAAACGCGCGCGCGGTGTTGGAAAAACTCGGCGGCCTGGATGTGTCGAAAGAGGCGCTCCCCTTCATGGGGTGGGTCGAGGGCGAACTGGCGGGTTTCCCTGTGCGGGTCTACCGCATCTCCTTCTCGGGCGAGCTCAGCTTCGAGATCGCCGTGCCTGCCGGGCAGGCGCGGGCGCTCTGGGACAAGGTGCTGGAGGCCGGCAGGGAGGTCGGCATCACGCCCTACGGGACCGAGGCGCTTCACGTCATGCGGGCCGAGAAGGGGTTCATCATGATCGGCGACGAGACAGACGGCACCGTGATCCCGCAGGACCTCGGCCTCGACTGGGCGATCTCGAAGAAGAAGGACGACTACCTCGGCAAGCGGGCGCAGGAGCGCAGCCATATGAGCCGCCCCGACCGGTGGAAGCTGGTGGGGATTGAGACGCTGGACGGGTCGGTCCTGCCGGATGGGGCCTACGCGGTGGGCGAGGGCGTGAACGCGAACGGCCAGCGCGTCACCGTCGGCCGCGTGACCTCGACCTACCGGTCGCCGATGCTGGACCGTGGCATTGCCATGGGGCTGGTGGAGCGCGGGTCGGAGCGGATGGGGGAGGTTCTGAAGCTCGCCACGACCGACGGCCGCATGATCGAGGCAAAAATCGTCGAACCGGTGTTCTACGATCCGGAAGGGGAGAAGCAGGATGTCTGAGGCCAGATCACCCCTCGGCGGGGCCGTCTGTCAGGGCGAAGGCGCGAAGGTCGAAGAGCTTCCGGCGCAGGGCATGGTGACGTTGCGCGGCGCGATGGGAGACATCGCCGATGCCGTCACCGCCGCGATCGGCCTTTCCATGCCAAGTCAGCGGGAGATTGTGATCGCCGGGGACAAGGCCGTCGCCTGGATGTCGCCCGACGAGCTGTTGCTGCTGATGCCACACGCCGAGGTGCAGGCGTGCCTGACCACGCTCTCCGAACGTCTGGACGGAACGCATCACCTCGCTGTCGACGTTTCCGACGCCCGCGCGGTGTTTCGCATTTCCGGCGCCGGTGCGCGCGAGGTCCTGGCGCGGCTGTGCCCCGCGGATCTGTCGCCCGCCGCGTTCGGTCCGGGCGAATTGCGGCGGACGCGCCTTGCGCAAGTTCCCGCGGCGTTCTGGATCGACGAGGCGGGCGCGTTCCGGCTCATATGTTTCCGGTCCGTGGCCCGCTACGCGTTCGACGTGCTGTGCGGGGCGGCCCGTGGAGCGCCGGTGGGCTTCTTCCCGGAGAGCGATGCCGTCTGACACGTGTCGCCGGGGGCCGTGCTGGGAGTGCTCTGCGCGCGCGACTCGGGTAAGATCGACGCGATGGTGCCGCGGTTCGCCATGATGTCACCGAAATGAGGCGGTTATGTCCGGCACCAGGGAATGTGTCGGACGGGACATGGGTGATGACGATGACGCAGCACGGCGGCACCGGGCGATGAGTGGCACAAGCGGCTGTCTGTACGAGACGGAGGACGTTCGGCTTTTCCATCGGCCGGCAGAGTCCGACTATTCGGTTGTGCTGTTCGGCGCGGGGGAGGGCCGCCCGCGCTTAAGCAGTCGCTGGATGAGTGGCCCGGGTCAGGCGGCCCTCGATCTGTACGAGATCGTGCCGCACGACCGCGAGGCCCTTCCTGCGCAGCAGATCGACGCGCTATGCGATGTGATTACAGAAACGAACAGCCGACCGGCCATCGCGGTTGGGGCGGGACTGGGCGGGCTGGCGGCGTTGCGCCATGGCCGGCGGGCGGGGTGCGCCGCGACGCTGGCCTTTTCGCCCATCGGGGTCGCTCCGTCGGGCGACCCCGCTACGGGGCCGGACCTGCGGCAGGAAGACCTGACAGCGACGGCGATGGTGGCGTTCGACCCCAAAGTCGCGCGGGATTCGGCGCAGATGCAGGCGTTGCGCAGGCTGGGGGGCGTGCACGGGGTGCCCCTGCCATTCATGGGTCTTCGGACGGAACGGGCATTAATCGGCGAGGGGTGCGCGCTGAAGGTCTTCGGCGAAGCCCTCCACGGGCGTCTGTGGGAGGCGGCGCAGCTCTTGCGGCACAATCGAGCGCAGGACGACCGGTACCTTGCCCGGCTGTCACGGGCGTGCACGCGGCGCGGTCACTACCGATGGGCGGCCGAGATCGCGTCCAAGACCGCCCCGGCGGCGCAGGGCAATCCGGAGCTGGCACTGGCTCGGGCCGACGCGCTGGTGGGCCTCGGTAAGTCACTCGAAGCCGTGGAGACGCTGGAGCGGCTCGTTGTGGACGCTCCACAGAGTGCGCGCTACTGGAGCCTGCTTGCAGATCGATACGAGGAGATGGGGCAGGATCGCGCCACCGCCGAGGTGCTCGAACTGGCGCTTGAGGTGACGGAGAACTTCGGCTTTTGCTGGCGGCTGATCAGGAAGCTTGGCGCCATGGGCGGGCGGTCGCGGGCGCAGGCGGCGGCGGTGGCCGAGATGGCGCTGGAGCAATGGCCGGAGCACCGCGAGCAGATCGTCCGCATTGCTCAGGGTCTGCCGCCTCCGGCACGTGGCTGGTCGGCGCCGGACCGACGGGGCGGGGCGCTTCTGCCCTAAGGCGAGCCGACGAGCCGTGCGACTCCCTCCGGTCGGGCGTTCCGATGCCGGCGCGGCCTGGAGCCAAAAACAAGTCCTCTCTGAAAAATCAATTCAGATCAAAAACTTAGAATTTCAGCGACGGCAAGACATCGGCTCTTCGCTTGACGGATGGGCAGTGCGAAGTCACATACCTTCCACAGGAAACGCTGTTTACGAAGGATAATTCCATGGCTTTTGAACTGCCCGATCTGCCCTATGCCCACGATGCGCTCGCCGCGAAGGGTATGAGCCAGGAGACCCTCGAATATCACCACGATATCCACCACAAGGCCTATGTCGACAATGGCAACAAGGCGATTGCCGGCACCGAGTGGGAAGGCAAGTCGGTGGAGGATATCATCACGGGCACCTACGAGAAGGGCGCCGTTGCCCAAAACGGCATCTTCAACAACGCCTCTCAGCATTGGAACCACTGCCAGTTCTGGGAAATGATGGGCCCCTCCGGCGCCGGGATGCCGGGCGAGCTGGAAAAGGCGATCACCGAGAGCTTCGGCTCGGTCGACAAGTTCAAGGACGACTTCGCGGCCGCCGGCGCGGGCCAGTTCGGGTCCGGTTGGGCGTGGCTGGTCAAGGACACCGATGGTTCGCTCAAGGTGACCAAGACGGAAAACGGGGTGAACCCGCTTTGCTTCGGCCAGACCGCTCTGCTGGGATGTGATGTGTGGGAGCATTCCTACTACATCGACTTCCGCAACAAGCGCCCGGTTTACCTGAAGAACTTTCTGGACAATCTTGTGAACTGGGAAAACGTCGCTTCGCGGATGTAAGGGATTAGCCTTACTTGAGAATACACGCCCCCCGATCAACTCGGGGGGTGATTTGGGGCGGACGTTCACGACCGCTGCTTTGATGGCCTGAATTGGCAGTCCCAAAGGGGCGCCAGGGGATCGGTAAACCCGCTGTCACCGCGCTCGCCTTCACGGCCTTACACCGACATCTTTTCTCGACAATTTAGGGGTCTCCACCCTGGCATCTGACCGCGCCCAGCCATCTGGCCGGGTGGAACATGCAGTAGTGTCAGGCGTTCATCCAGTGAAGCAAAAAGAACAAGGAGGACACCATGCCGGAACGCATTCGATCTAAGGACGGTTCGCGCGATACGGACGAGGTGCTCGGGGAGCAGGGTCAGATTTCCCAGCAGGGTCGCGCAGACGGAAACCTGCAACGCAAAGTCGGAACCCGCGACGAACTCAAGCGCAGCAACGAACGCCCCGGTGGCGCGACGCGCGTGACGAAGTCGGACGAAGAGGGAGAGCAACCATGAAACGACTGACGGCTGGAACCTGGGTCCTCGTGGCGGATGGCGAGAAGGCTCTGTTTCTGCGCAACGATCTCGATGCGCAGGACCCTGACCTGAACGTTCAGGAAGAGAAATCCCAAGACAATCCGCCCACGCGCGAGCAAGCCGCAAATCGCCCCGGGCGGAAGGCGGACACCGGCGTGCAACAGCGCTCTGCGATGGACGACACCGACTGGCATGAGCTGGCCAAAGAGCGGTTCGCCGACGAACTGGCTGACATGCTGTTCAAGCGCGTGCACTCGGGCAAGATCGAGCGCCTCGTGATCGTCGCACCGCCGAAGGTTCTGGGAGAGTTGCGGAACAAGATGCACAAGGAGGTCGAGGATGTCGTCGTCGCGGAGATCCCCAAGACGCTGACAAACCACCCGATCGACAAGATCGAGCGTCTGGTCAAGGAAGAGCTGGAAAGCGCCTGACCCGGCTGAACGCTGCTTGACCTTCGCTCCGCCGCGGCGTCTGTTCCGCGTGACGGAGCGGAGACAGGGCACGTGAGCGAGGCGCGAAAAGGTATTCTGGCGATGATCGGGGCCTGTGTGATCTGGGGCCTCTCGCCGCTATTTTTCAAAGCGCTGCGTCACGTCCCGCCGATCGAGATCCTCGCACATCGGACAGTGTGGGCCTTCCTGTTTTTCTGCGTTGTCCTGAGGGTTCAGGGGCGTCTGGGGGAGATGCCAAGGCTGCTCCTCATGTCACCTGCGCGGGTGGCGGTCGCGGCCGTGATGATTTCCGCCAACTGGTTTGTCTACATCTGGGCAATACAGGTCGGTCACGGGATCGAGGCAAGCCTCGGATACTACCTCTTCCCCCTCGTGGCCGTCCTGCTCGGTGCCACCGTCTTTCGTGAGCGGCTCGACCGGACACAGTGGTTCGCGGTCGGCCTCGCAGCGGTGGCGGTGGCTCTCCTGAGCTTCGGCCTGAAGGTCGTGCCAGTCGTCTCCTTGGTGCTTGCTGGCACATTCGGCTTCTACGGGATGATCAAGAAAGGCTTGGACGCCGGGCCGGTGGTGTCCGTCACCGCAGAAGTGGCCATCCTCCTGCCCATCGCCCTCGCCTGGTTGGCCTGGCGTTACGGTCAAACGGCGAATTTCCCGTATTCGACCGGGACGGCGGCCATGCTCTTTCTCTCGGGAACGGCATACACGGCAATTCCGCTGATGCTCTTCACCTACGCGGCCCGGCGTGCGCGGCTCGTGACCATTGGGCTGGTGCAATACCTCAACCCGACGCTGCAGTTTCTCTGTGCGACCCTGGTGTTTGCGGAGCCTTTCACCTTATGGCATGCGATGGCCTTCGGCCTGATCTGGGCCGCGCTCGCGCTCTACTCGGGTCACGCGATGGCGGTGGAACGGGCGGTGCGCAAAAGGTCCATCAGGTTTCCCACGTCCGGCACGGTCTGAAAGTATGCCAACAGGCTGGTCTCCGCGAAGCCCTGCCTGACGACGTGCTGCAGAAGATGCGTGAGAGGTTTCCAGTACCCGTTCGTATCCAGCAAGATCAATGGCTTGGCGTGCAGTCCAAGTTGGGCCCAGGTGAGCGTTTCGAAGAACTCGTCGAGTGACCCGGCCCCGCCCGGCAGCACCACGATGGCGTCCGCGTTCATGAACATGACCTTCTTGCGTTCGTGCATCGTCTCCGTGACGATGAAGGTCGTCAGGTCCCGCTTGCCCACCTCGCGCTCGAAAAGGTGCACCGGGATCACGCCGAACGTCTGCGCGCCGCCGGTCTGAGCGGAGCGCGCCACGCGGCCCATGAGCCCGATATCGCCCGCGCCATAGATCAGCCGCCATCCCTCCGCCGCGATGGCAGATCCAAGTTCCTCGGCCGCCGCCGCATAGGCCGGGTCCACCCCGTCGCGGGAGCCGCAGTAGACGCAAACGGAAAACGGTTGTGACATGGTTGCAAGACCTTGGGATACATCCGGTTTTGACCCGTGATAGCGACCTTGCTATGCTCTCACAATGGTACAGGGAGGATGTGCGGCCGAAATGGAGAAAGGTTAGAGGTAATATGTCTGAGAAAGCGGGGCTCGGCAGAGCGGGCGGCATCGCAGCGGTGGCTGTGGTCGCAGCGGCGGGCCTGATCGTCTTCCTCGGTTTGCGTTCCCAGGATGTTTCTTTGTTCCCCGCGGCTTTCTCCCCTGGAGAGGAAGCCTCTGGTCCGACCGGGCCAGCCGAGCAGGCTCCGAAAGAGCAAACCCTTCTTGCAAACGAGCCCGATGGAGCGGCGCGCGAGAGCGCGACGACGACTGCCCCCGATGCGGGTCAGCCGGCATCGGGGGCGCTCGTATTCGACCATGTGCGGGTCGACCCTGATGGGCGGACCGTCATCGCCGGCAAGGCGCCAGGCGGTTTCGACGTCTCTATCGAGGTCGACGGGGCGGACATTCAGACGGTGTCCACCGACTCCTCGGGCCATTTCGCGGCCTTCGTCGAACTTCCTACCACAGACGCGGCCCGGGTCATTTCGCTTGTGGCCCGCCACGACGGAGAAGAGGTCCGATCCGAGAACAGCGTGATCCTTGCCCCGCACATGGCGGGGGAGACGGCCGCCGGGGGCGTCGACATCGCGATTGGCGATGCGGCTGGCGGCGGGACTGCGCCGGAGGATGCGGAGGGCGCTGCAGTCGCTCTTGCCCGCAGTGGCTCAGTCGCGTCGCAAGGCACGACGACCGACGGCACGGAGACGCCGGACGGCCAGCGCGCCTCGGAGCCCGCTGCGAACAGTCCGGATGGGGCGAAGGCACCGGCCGTGCTCTTGGCCAAAAGCGACGGGGTGGAAATGCTCCATTCCGCAAACTCGGTCCCCGCCCGGTTGCGCGACAGGGTTGTGGTGGACGTCATCAGCTACTCCGACGACGGCAGTGTCACTCTGGAGGGGCGTGCCGCCGCGAATTTCGAGCGCGCCGGCACGGTCCAGGTCTATCTCGACAACGAACTGGTGCAGTCGATCCAGCGCGCGTCCGATGGCAGCTGGCGTATGCTCCTGCCGCAGGTGAAGGCAGGGGTCTATACCCTTCGGGTCGATCAGGTGGGAGCTGACGGGCGGGTGGTCGCCAGGTTCGAAACGCCATTCAAGCGCGAAGATCCGACCGAGCTCGCGCGGCTGGCTCCAGCCGGAGGGACGTCTGGCCCGGTCTCGGCGTCGGTCATTACCGTACAACCCGGCTACACGCTTTGGGGTATTGCGAACGACCGATATGGCGACGGTCTGGAATACGTTCAGATTTTCGAGGCCAACAAGGGCCAGATCCGCAATCCGGACCTCATCTATCCCGGCCAGGTATTCGAACTTCCTGGCTCCGGGGATGGCGACGGGGCCACCATCGTCGTCACGGAGTGAAAGCCGCCCCTAGCGAACGGCTTCGATGGGCCCTTCGGCGCGTCCATGGATGAATTGTTGGACGTAAGGGTCTGAACATCCGTCCATTTCCGAAACCGGCCCTGTCCACTGGATGACCCCGTCATGTAGCATGGCCACGTCGTCCGCGATGGCGCGGACGCTGGTCATGTCGTGGGTGATCGTGATGGCGGTGGCGCCCATCTCCACCACGATCTCGCGGATCAGGTCGTTGATGACCCCCGCCATGATGGGGTCGAGGCCGGTGGTGGGCTCATCGAAAAAGATCACCTCTGGATCGGCGGCAATGGCGCGGGCCAGCCCGACCCGCTTCTGCATCCCGCCGGAGAGTTCAGCGGGGTAGAGGTCGGCCGTCTCGGCCTTCAGTCCCACCCGGCGCAGCTTCTCGATCGCGATCTCGCGCGCCTCGGCACGAGGGCGTTTTTGCCGGCCCCGCAGCAGGCGGAAGGCGACGTTCTGCCAGACTGTCAAACTGTCGAAGAGCGCCGCTCCTTGGAACAACATTCCGAAACGGGCAAGGAAGGCGTCGCGATCGCCCCGGCGGATCGGCTGCCCGCCGACGAGGATCTCGCCGGAGTCCGGCTCGACCAGCCCGAGAATGCACTTCAGGGTGACGGATTTCCCCGTTCCCGATCCGCCGATGACGACCATGGACTCGCCCTTGGGCACCACAAATGTGACGCCGCGGAGGACGGGGGTGTCGCCGAAAGCCTTGTGAACGTTCCTGAGCTCGATCATCCGGAAAAGAACACCTCGGTCAGCAGGTAGTTTGCACCCAGGATAAGAACCGAACTGGCGACCACAGCCAGCTTCGTCGCCTTGCCGACGCCCTGCGCGCCACGGCCCGAGGTCATCCCGTAGTAGCACCCCATGAGGGCCACCAGGAATCCGAACACGGCGCCCTTGGCGATGCCGGAGGCAACGTCGGCCGCTTCGAGGAAATCAACGGTGTTCTTGAGGTAGGCGGCGGAGTTGAAGTCCAGCCGGTTCACCCCCACCAGCCAGCCACCCATGATGCCGATGGAGTCGCCGACCGCCACAAGGACCGGCACCGTCAGCGTCGCGGCCAGCACACGCGGAACGGCGAGGTACTTGATGGGATTGGTGGAGAGGGTGACCAGCGCGTCGATCTGTTCGGTCACTTTCATGGTGCCGATCTCCGCCGCGATGGAGGAGGCGACACGGGCGGCAACCATCAACCCGCCGAGAACCGGACCAAGCTCCCGCGCCATGCCAATGGCGACGATGGAGGGCACGGCGGCTTCGGCGGAAAAGCGGGAGGAGCCGTCGTAGATCTGGAGCGCCAGCGCGCCGCCCGTGAAGAGCGCGGTCAGGCCGACGACCGGCAGGGAATACCACCCGATTGTCATGATCGCGTGGGCGAACTCCCGCAAGTAGAACGGCGGGCGGACGAGATGGCTGACCACACTCAAGGTGAAAAGCACCATGCGCCCGACGCTGGCCAGCCCCTGCAGGACCGGTCGGCCGATGGCCGCGAGGGGTCGTGTGATCAGGCCGGTGGCCGCGGATGTGCTCAAGACTGGCTGCCCCCAATGCTCTTTCGGGTGTAGCGATGCCCGAGGGAGGTCAATATCTCATACCCGATGGTGCCAGCGGCATCGGCGACGTCGTCCACAGTCTGCCCAGGGCCGAGCAGGTCGAGTGTCACGGGCACGTAATCCAGGGCGGAGATGTCAACCGTGATCAGGTCCATCGAGACACGTCCCACGATGGGACAGCGTATTCCTTCGGCATAGAGCGCACCGGAATTGGACAGGCTGCGGAGAACGCCGTCGGCATAGCCGACGGAGACCGTCGCGATCCGCCGTTCCCCGTCCGCCGTCCAGGTGGCGTTGTAGCCCACGGCTTCGCCCGGGGAGAGGACGCGAAGCTGGATGACGGGCACGGACAGGCTCGCAACCGGCTGCGCTTCCAAGAAAGGGCGTCCGCCATAGAGTCCGATGCCCGGCCGGGTCAGGTCGAAGTGGTAGTCCGGGCCGAGCAGCGTGCCGCCGGTGGCCGACAGGGAGCGCGGCACGGCAATGCCATCGGTCATGTCGCGAAACGCCTGGAGTTGCTCGGCGTTCTGGGGGCTGTCCGGCTCGTCGGCGCTGGCCAGGTGGCTCATGATCAGCTGCGGGGCCTGGGACAGCGCCAGCTCGCGCACCGCGGCCCACTCCTCTGGCTCCAGACCGAGACGGTTCATGCCGGTGTCGAGTTGTATGCCGAAGGGCGCCCCCGGAAGGGCCTCGAAATGGCGGGTCAACTGGTCGATGGAGTTGAGTAGGGGGATCAGGTCGAGATCGCCGATCATCTCGGTGTCGCCAGCCATGTGACCGCCGAAGACAAAGATTTCCGGCCCACGCCCGAGCGCTTCACGCACCTTTGCGCCCTCCTCGGCGACAGCGACGAAGAAGCGACGTGCGCCCGCCCGGGCCAGGGCACGGGACACGCGTGCCGAGCCTAGCCCGTAGCCGTCAGCCTTGACCACGGCGCCGGTTTCCGTCGCCGCGCCGGATTTCTGGTCCAACGCGCGCCAGTTTGCGGAGAGCGCGTCGAGGTCTATCGAGAGAGTTCCAGTCGCCATGGTCCGGTTCTGACAATTCAGACTGCGAGGTCAAGCGGAAAGCCACCTTCCCCGGAGGGAGTCCCGCGGTTGCGAGGGTCGTGACATGGGTGGCCCGTAAATGAGGCGCACGACGCTTGCGTCGCCCGGTCTGCAATGATGCCCGGTTCCCCCCACACAGCTCCTTGCGTAGATTGGCAAGGAAACCGCAATTATCCCTTGGAGACCAACATGCTACCACTCACCGGAACCTGCCGTTGCGGTGCCGTCGTCATGGAGATTTCGGCGCCGGTTCTGCTTACCTCGGTGTGCCATTGCCGGGGATGCCAACGCATGAGCGCCAGTGCCTTTTCCTTGAGCGCGCTCGTGCCTGTGGAAGGCTTTCGCGTTGTGCGTGGCGAGCCGGTTGTCGGCGGGCTGAAGGGGCCGGACATCAATCACTTCTTTTGCCCGGACTGCATGACGTGGATGTTCACCCGCTTCCCCGGACTACCGCACGTCGTCAACGTTCGTTCGACAATGTTCGACGATGCAGCGTTCGGCGATCCGTTCCTGGAGACGATGACGGCGGAGAAACTGCCCTGGGTCACGACGCCGGCCCCGCGCAGCTACGAGGGATTTCCGTCCATGGAGGACTTTGCGGTACTCATGGAGCAATTCGCCGCCGCGCAGGCGTAAGGCCGGGACACGGGCGGGCAGGGCGCGTCAGTACCCTTCGCCGCCCTGTTGCCACGGTTTCACGAGGTTTCCGAAGCGGGTGAACTGGCCTTCGAAGCTCAGTTCCACCGTGCCGATGGGCCCGTGACGTTGTTTGCCGATGATGACCTCGGCCTTGCCGTGGAGGCGTTCCATGTCCTCCTGCCACTTGGACATGGCTTCGAGGTTGTCGTCGCCCGGTTTCTCGCGTTCCTTGTAGTACTCGCCGCGGTAGACGAACATCACCACGTCTGCGTCCTGCTCGATGGAACCCGACTCCCGCAGGTCGCTCAATTGGGGGCGTTTATCTTCCCGCGATTCGACCTGCCGCGAGAGCTGCGACAGGGCGACGACGGGGATGTCCAACTCCTTGGCGATCGCCTTCAAGCCTTGGGTGATCTCGGACACCTCGTTCACGCGGCTGTCCTTCGCCGTGGCGGGACGGACGAGCTGGAGGTAGTCGACGAACAGCACATCCAGCCCGTGGGTCCGTTTCAGCCGCCGGGCCCGGGCCGCAAGCTGGCTGATGGGGAGGGCGGGGGTGTCGTCGATGAAGAGTGGGCAGGCTTCGAGCTGCTTGGCGGCGGCGACGAACCGGCGGAACTCGTCCTCCGTCATGTCGCCCTTTCGGATCAGTTCGCTCGGAACTTCCGACGCCTCAGACAGCACACGCGCCGCCAGCTGCTCGGCCGACATCTCCAGCGAGTAGAACCCGACGACGCCGCCATTCACCGTGCCTTCGGTGCCGTCCGTCAATGCGCCGCGGCGGTAGGCCTTGGCGATGTTGAAGGCGATGTTGGTGGCAAGCGAGGTCTTGCCCATGGACGGGCGTCCGGCGAGGATCAGCAGGTCCGACCGGTGCAGGCCGCCGAGCTGCTTGTCGAGGTCGTCGAGGCCCGTGGACAGGCCGGCCAGCCCGCCGTCCCGCTGATAGGCCGCGTGCGCGACTTCCACGGCGTCCGTGATCGCCCGCAGGAAGCTCTGGAAGCCGGTCTCGGCCTTGCCCTGCTCGCCGAGCTTGTAGAGCGCCTGTTCGGCCTCCACGATCTGTTCCTTGGGCTCCGAGGCGATATCGACATTGCCGGCCTTGGCGGTGATGTCCTTGCCGAGGGAGATCAATTCGCGCCGGATGGCGAGGTCGTAGATGATCTGGGCGTAGTCCCGCGCGGCGAAGCTGGAAATTGCGCCGCCCGCGAGCTTGGCAAGGTAGGCCGGCCCACCCAGTTCCTTCAGGCCAGGGTGATCTTCCAGAAACGCTTTCAACGTCACCGGGGTCGCCTGCATGTTCTTGGCGATCCGAGCGCTTGCGACTTCGTAGATCCGGGCATGGACCGGATCGAAGAAATGCTTTTCGGAGATAATGGACGCGACCCTGTCGAAGATATCGTTGTTCGTCAGGATCGCGCCCAGCAGCTGCTGCTCGGCCTCGATATTGTGCGGAAGGAAGTCTTCCGCGGATGCACTGCCCGTTTCTGCCCGTGCTGCCAATTTCGCCGGGACTGCCCCGACGCCCGTCAGTTCATTCATCGCCACACTGCCCGCTTTATCGTTGCAGCCGTCATACCGACGCGGCCACTTGCCGGTCAAAATGTATATCTTTGTGGAGAACCTGTGAGTCCTCTTCCGCTACCTCATCTTGTTCCCCGCGCTGGCTTCGCGTCAACATAAAGCGGCGAGAAACTGCCGGGTCGTTGTGCGTGCACAAAAATTCGTCATACGTCGCATGGCCTGCGGCGACGTCGGAGAGTCCCGAGTGGACGGTGTGATCCCGAATCGTCGCGTTATGAGATCCTGCTAGGCTCGGGCGTCCTGCCAGGCACGCGGATCGCCCAGGAAGCTCTCCACCTCGGACAGCGTGTCGGCATCGAACGCCTCGCGGCGGCGGGCCTCGTCCACCACATCATGCCAGGTGCACAGGTGATGCAGCGACACGCCGATATCGCCGAGGGTTGTCAGCGTCTCTGGAAAGATCCCGTAGTAAAATATCACCGCCGTGTGGGCGCAACTGGCGCCGGTGGCGCGGATCGCTTCGACGAAACTGACCTTCGAGCCCCCGTCCGTCGTCAGGTCCTCTACCAGCAGCACCCGGTCGGTCTCGCCCATGACGCCTTCGATGCGGGCGTTGCGGCCATACCCCTTCGGCTTCTTGCGGACGTAGGTCATGGGCAGCCCCATGCGCTCGGCGACCATGGCGGCGAAGGGAATGCCGGCCGTTTCCCCGCCCGCCACGTTGGTGAAGGCTTCGAACCCCGCGTCGCGCAGCACCTTCGCCGTGAGGAAGTCCATCAATGTGGTGCGGATGCGGGGGTAGGAGATGAGCTTGCGGCAGTCGATGTAAGTCGGCGACGGCAGGCCGGAGGCAAGGGTGAAGGGATCGGCGGCGTTGAAATGCACCGCGCCGATTTCCAGCAGCATTCCGGCAGTGAGACGGGCGATGGTTGCATCATCGGGGTGCGTCGTCGGGATCATCGGGGCGCTCCTTGCGTCGGTCTGGGGCAAATACTCCCGCCACGGGCGCCTCCGGCACGCCGCAGGGCCCAATGGCAGAAGCGAGGTACTTGAGCAGAGCCGCGAAGGCTAGCGTTTTCGCCGGTCTACCCTGTGCCGTTCTCGGCGCCGCGCACACGCCAGGTGAGCGATATCCCGGGGTCGAACACGATCACCGGGCCGTCCGGGGTTTCGATCTGCTGCGGACCGCCGGTCGGAGGGGCCTTTTCGAGGGTCAGGCGCCCTTCGTTTGCTGACATACCGTAAAAGGCGGGGCCGTTCAGCGACGTAAACGCTTCGAGTTTGTCCAGCGCCCCCGCTTCGTCGAAGACCTGCGCGAGCCATGGCATGGTGACGGGCGCGCTGAAGATGCCCGCGCAGCCGCAGGCGCATTCTTTGTTGGCTTGCGTGTGTGGCGCCGAGTCGGTGCCGAGGAACACATACGGAAATCCCGACGTCGCAAGGGCCACCAATGCCTCGCGGTGGGTTTCGCGCTTGGCGACGGGCAGGCAATAGAAATGCGGTTTGATCCCGCCCACAAGGATGTGGTTGCGGTTGATCAGAAGGTGGTGCGTGGTGATCGTCGCGCCCAGCGAGCCGTCGCTTTCACGCACGTAGGCGCAGGCATCCGACGTCGTGATGTGCTCCATGATCACGCGGAGGCCCGGCGTGCGCCGCCGGATCGGATCGAGTACCCGGTCGATGAAGACAGCCTCCCGGTCGAAGATGTCGATGGCCGGGTCGGTCACTTCGCCGTGCACGCAAAGCGGGACGCCCGCCTCGGCCATCGCGTCGAACACGGGCTGCACCTTGTCCATATCGCGCACACCGGAGGCAGAATTGGTTGTAGCGCCGGCGGGGTAGAGCTTGACGGCTGCGATCAGACCGTCCGCATGGGCCTGCACCACGTCCGCGGGGTCGGTCTGTTCGGTCAGGTAGAGCGTCATGAGGGGCGCAAACTCCGCGCCCGCCGGTAGGGCGGCGAGGATGCGGTCCCGATACGCAGCCGCGTCGCCGGAGGTCACCACCGGGGGAACGAGGTTTGGCATGATGATCGCACGGGCGAAATCACGGGCGGTTTCGGGCAGAACGGCGCGCATCATGGCGCCATCGCGCAGATGCAGATGCCAGTCGTCGGGGCGGCGGAGCGTGAGGGTTTGGGTCATGACGGTCGCGGCATAGCCCACCCGGGGCGCGCGCGCCATACAGGAGCGCGGCATAACGGCCCCTCTGCCGCCCGGGAAATGGGCAGTGAGCGGAAAATTGTGCGGTCGCGTGCCGACGGGGCCAGTGCCGCGTTGCAGCGAGATTTCCCCTGCGTTAGGGTCCGGCAAACACGCGGAGACCGGATGCTCGACATCGCCCCCGGCAAAACACCCCTGCAACGCGCTCGCGGACGTGCGGAGGCACGATTCGGCTGCCGTGACGGCCGGACCGTTCTGGCTGGCCTGCACCAATCGGGCTGCGCGAAGGCCATGCTGCCGCGGGTTCCGGGGCCTCCGGAGGTCGTGTTCCTGAACACTGCAGGCGGGCTGACGGGTGGCGACGTTCTGGACTACGGTCTGGACGTGGCGGCGGGCGCGCAGGTGACGGCGACGACGCAGACTGCCGAGCGTGGGTATGCCTCCACGGGTGAGACCGCGCGGGTGCGATGCCGCATCTCCGTCGGAGCGGGCGGCGCACTCGACTGGCTGCCGCAGGAGACGATCCTGTTCGACGGCGCGGCGCTTGATCGCGTGACCGAGGTGGACCTCGCAGGCGATGCCCGGCTGCTCCTGTGCGAGACTCTGGTGCTCGGACGCGCCGCCATGGGGGAGACGGTGCGCTCTCTGCGACTGTCCGACCGTAGGGAAATTCGCCGGGACGGCAGGCCGGTTCTTGTAGACGCGGTACGGATGGGCGACGAGGCACTGGCGCGCCGCGACGGGCCGGCTCTTCTTGGGAAAGCGCGGGCGGTCGCTTTGGTTGCGCTCGTCGCGCCAGGTGCGGAAGATGCCGTTGGGCCCGTTCGCGGCATGCTGGCGGGGAACGACATTCAGGCCGAAGCAAGTGGATGGGACGGCCGATGCGTTGTGCGCCTTGCTGCGCCGGACCTTTGGCCGCTACGACGGGCGTTGATTGACGTGGTGACACATTTCAGAGGCGCGGTCCCACCCCGCGTCTGGCAGATCTGAGGACTAAGATGAACCTGACCCCCCGCGAGAAGGACAAGCTGCTGGTGAGCGTGGCCGCAATGGTTGCACGCGGCCGGCTAGAGCGCGGTGTGAAACTGAACCACCCGGAGGCGATCGCGCTGATCACCGACTATGTCGTCGAAGGCGCGCGGGACGGGCGTTCGGTGGCGGACCTGATGGAAGCGGGAGCCGGCGTCGTGCGCGCGGACCAGTGCATGGAGGGCATCCCCGAGATGATCCACGAAGTGCAGGTCGAAGCAACGTTTCCCGATGGCACCAAGCTGGTGACCGTTCATCACCCGATCCGCTAGGCAACGCAGGCACGTCGCGCCGGCGCAATCGTTGCTCCGCGCGATGCCGTCAAGACGAAGGAGACCACGAGATGATTCCAGGTGAAGTCCTGACCGCCCCGGGCGAGATCACTCTGAACGCCGACCGCGAGGCGGTAACGCTGATGGTCGCCAACACCGGGGACCGCCCCGTTCAGGTGGGCAGTCACTATCATTTCGCCGAGACCAACTCGGCGCTGGATTTCGACCGCGAGGCCGCACGCGGCATGCGGTTGGACATAGCCGCCGGGACGGCGGTGCGTTTCGAGCCCGGCCAGAGCCGCGAAGTGGCACTGGTTCCACTGGGCGGGGCGCGAAACGTTTACGGATTCAATCAGGCCGTCATGGGAGCCCTGTAAGGGCAACGGCCAGTCCCGCGCCATCGCGGGCTCCATTCAAAAGGGGGAATATCAAGATGATCCAATTCATGACACCGATCGACATGTGGCGGACCAGCATGGCCATCTGGAGCCGGGCAGCGGAGCTCCAGATCGAGATGTACCGTATGTCATTTGGCATGGTCGACAATATTTACGGCCCGATGATCTCGCCGGCGACGGCGGTGACACGGGCGATGGAAACCGCGAGCGCGGTGACGGCTGCGGCCACCCCGACGGTTGCGCCGGTGGGCAAGGCACCGCGGCCGGCGGCCGGGGTGACGCTCGTTCACACGGCTGAGCCGAAGGCCGCGACGCCGACGCCAGTTGCCCGCAAGACCGCAGCCAAACCGAAGCCGGCTGCCCGGAAAGCCACGACAGGCACCACGCGGACGAAAGCGGCACCGGCCGCGAAATCCTCGGCGCCTGCCGCCAAGGCCGCAACGGCGACCAAGACGGCTGACAGCACCGCCAAGGCTGCAAAGCCGGCGGCTGCGAAAACACGCCGGCGCGCGCCTGCCAAACCCTCGACGCCCGAAAACCTGACGGCGCCGCAGACGACCAAGGCGCCCGAGACGAAACAACCGGCGGAGACAAAAGCCGCTGCGCCGGCCGAAAAGCCGGACCTTACCGGAGCCTCGGCGGCGGCGACGAACGCCGCGTCGCCCGCGCCTGCAAGCAGCCCTGCGGCAAAACCTGCAAGCAGCCCTGCGGCAAAAAAGGACTCGGAGTGATCGCTAACGGCCGGCATTGCCCCCTTGTGCCTGCGGGCGCGAGGCTTACGTTAACACTCGAACGAAAGCTGCCGGAAAGCGCCTCTCATGCTATTCCATTCGTTGATCGATCGTCTCCTCGGCCTGTTGGCCCCCGTGCCACAGCCGATTCCGATCCCGGTGCGAGACCCGAAAGGGCCTCGCCGCTGACGACACGGCGGGGGCCGTGCCATGCGCGGCCGCTCCCCGTTTGCCGGTCGTCCGGCGGCGATTTCGATCCCGGTGATACCCCGATTTGGGCGGGTGCTTCCCGCCCCGTTTCCATGGCGCGCCGACTGCGGCGCGCCTTTCCATGCATCTCTGCCCGCGACCTCCGGCGCCCAATCGGCGCCGGAGCGCCTGTGCTTGTCCTCCACGACTGAAGAAGGGACCGACCATGCCCGCCAGAATTTCCCGTGCCGCCTATGCCGACATGTATGGTCCCACCACCGGGGACCGGGTTCGCTTGGCCGATACGGATCTTGTGATCGAAGTTGAGAAAGACCTCACAACCTACGGGGAAGAGGTGAAATTCGGCGGCGGAAAGGTGATCCGGGACGGCATGGGGCAGTCGCAGGTAACGCGCGCCGAAGGTGCCGTGGACACCGTTATTACGAACGCCCTGATCCTTGACGTGACCGGCATCTACAAGGCTGACGTCGGGCTGAGGGACGGCAAGATCGCCAAGATCGGCAAGGCGGGCAACCCCGACACGCAGCCCGGCGTCGACATCGTGATCGGCCCGGGAACGGAGGCGATTGCCGGGGAGGGCAAGATCCTGACCGCCGGCGGATTCGACAGCCACATCCACTTCATCTGTCCGCAACAGATCGACGACGCGCTGCACTCCGGGGTCACCACCATGCTGGGCGGCGGCACCGGTCCGGCGCATGGCACCCTGGCGACCACCTGCACGCCGGGACCCTGGCACATCGGGCGGATGCTGCAGGCGCTCGACGCCTTCCCGATGAATTTCGGCCTGTCCGGCAAGGGCAACGCCAGCCAGCCCGCCGCGATTATCGAGATGGTAAAGGCCGGCGCCTGCGCGCTGAAACTTCACGAGGACTGGGGCACGACCCCCGCGGCCATCGACTGCTGTCTCTCGGTCGCGGACGACATGGACGTGCAGGTGATGATCCACACCGACACGCTCAATGAGTCGGGCTTCGTGGAGAACACCATCAAGGCGATGAAGGGCCGGACGATCCACGCCTTCCATACCGAAGGGGCTGGCGGCGGGCACGCGCCTGACATCATCAAGGTCTGCGGGGAGGCCCATGTCATCCCGTCCTCGACCAACCCGACCCGGCCATACACGGTGAACACCCTCGAAGAGCATCTCGACATGCTCATGGTCTGCCACCACCTCGACAAGGCGATCCCCGAGGACGTGGCCTTCGCGGAAAGCCGCATCCGCAAGGAGACCATCGCCGCCGAAGACATTCTGCACGACATGGGCGCCTTCTCGATCATCGCGTCGGACAGTCAGGCCATGGGCCGCATCGGCGAGGTGATCATCCGAACCTGGCAGACGGCTCACAAGATGAAGGCGCAGCGCGGGCGGCTGCCGGAGGAAACCGGCGACAACGACAACGTGCGGGTGAAGCGCTACGTTGCCAAGTACACCATCAACCCGGCGATCACCCACGGCATGTCGACTCACATCGGCTCGATCGAAGAGGGCAAGCGCGCCGATCTTGTCCTTTGGTCTCCGGCGTTCTTCGGCGTGAAGCCCGAGATGGTTCTGCTCGGCGGCACGATTGTCGTGGCCCAGATGGGTGACCCGAACGCCTCGATCCCGACGCCCCAGCCCGTCTACACGCGCCCGATGTTCGGCGCCTTCGGCCGGGCGCTCGAACGCTCCGCTGTCACCTTCGTCTCGGCGGCGGCGCAGGCGGACGATATCGGCGGTGCGCTCGGGCTGGCAAAGGGCACTCTGGCAGTGGGAGATACGCGCGGGATCGGGAAGGCCGACATGGTCATGAACGACGCCCGGCCCAGGATCGAGGTCAACCCGGAGACCTACGAGGTCCGTGCGGATGGCGAATTGCTGACCTGTGAGCCCGCCCGCGAGCTTCCGCTGGCGCAGCGGTATTTCATGTTCTGATCGCCGGAACGCGCTCACGCCTGAACGTCTGAAAGAACCGGACTGGAGACGCGCCGCACCTCGCCGGCTCTTTTCCGGCCCACGGGTGGAGACTACGGTGCTCCGACGCCAACACATCGGGAGATGACACATGGCCGATCTGGGCCGAGCGCAATCGGTAGAGCGCGGTGGCGGGGAAGGGGCCTCCGACCGCGTCTCGCTGGATTTCGAGGGGCGTCTGCTGCGACGCCGCCGATTGGTTACGGAGAACGGCGGTTCCCTCGTGGTCGATCTGCCGGAGACGACTTCGCTCGAAGACGGCGATGCGCTGGTGCTCGAAAGCGGTGCGCGGGTTGCCGTGGCCGCCGCGGATGAGCCGCTTCTTCAAATCACCGGCCCGAACCTTCCGCGCCTTGCCTGGCACATTGGCAACCGCCACACGCCCTGCCGGATCGAGCGCGATCGGCTTTTCATCCGCAACGACCACGTGCTGGCGGACATGCTCCGGCAGTTGGGTGCCGAGGTGACACCGCTCCGGGCGCCGTTCTCCCCGGAGGGCGGAGCCTACGGCCATGGGCGTACGATGGGCCATGACCATGGCGGCGATCACGGTCACGGGCACAACCCCCACGCAACGCCCCATGAGTGACGCCGACCTCCTGACGCTCACGCAATGGCTGTCGCCCGCGTTCCCGGTGGGGAGCTTCGCCTATTCCCACGGGCTCGAAACCGTGATCGCCGAGGGGGACGTATCCTCGCCGGCCACGTTGCAGGACTGGTTGGAAGACGTCCTGCGCTTCGGGGCGGGTCGGACGGACGCGATCCTTCTGGCCCATGCGATGCGGCGCACAATACCCTTGGATCACCTCGCGGCATTCGCGGGGGCGCTGGCGCCTTCCCGGGAACGCCATCAGGAGACGATGGAACAGGGCGCGGCCTTCACCCGAGCGGTCAACGCGTTGACTGGGGCTGACCGTCCGGCGATGGCGCTTCCGGTTGCTGTGGGGGCAGCGGCGGCCGACCTCGACTTGCCTGCGGCCCGCGTTGCCGCGCTCTACTTGCACGCAGTCGCGTCGAACCTCGTGTCCGTTGCCGTACGGTTCGTACCTTTGGGTCAGACAGACGGCCAGCGCGTGTTGAGCCGTCTCCACCCGGTCATCTCGGATGTCGCTGTGGATGCCGCCAAGGCGGAGCTGTCGGACATCGGTGGCGCGTGTTTCGGCGCCGGTCTTGCCGCCATACGACACGAGGCGCAGGCGGTGCGCCTCTTCAAGACGTAGCTCCGCCGCAAACTCAGGAGACGGTCCCATGACCACCAGCCCCCACGGCCCCCTGCGCGTCGGTATCGGCGGACCTGTCGGTGCCGGAAAGACGACGCTGACGGAACAGCTCTGCCGTGCCCTGGCAGGGCGCTATTCCATGGCGGTGGTGACGAACGACATCTACACCAGCGAGGATGCCGAATACCTGATGCGGGCGCAGGTGCTGCCGCTGGAGCGGGTGCGCGGCGTGGAGACCGGGGGCTGCCCGCACACCGCGATTCGCGAGGATGCCTCCATCAACCTGGCGGCCATCGATGCCCTCGTGGCGGATTTTCCCGACCTGGATCTGGTCCTGATCGAGTCGGGTGGCGACAATCTCGCAGCGACGTTCAGCCCGGAACTGGCGGACTTGACGCTTTACGTGATCGACACCGCCGCGGGCCAGGACATTCCGCGCAAGAAGGGGCCGGGGCTGACGCGGTCGGATCTGCTCATTGTCAACAAGACGGATCTTGCGCCCCATGTCGGGGTGGACACTGAGCGGCTAGAGGCGGACACCGCAGCGGCGCGTTCCGGGCGCCCTTACGTGATGGCGTCCCTGAGGCGCGGTGTCGGTGTCGATGAGGTTGCCGCGTTCATCGAGCGCGAAGGCGGCCTCTGACGCCGCTCACGCCTCCTCCAGCAGCCGCTTTTCCGCCGCGCGGCTCCATTGGTTGCGCAGCGCAGGCCGCTTCTCCCGGTCGAGCTTTCGTGCCACGCGTCGCAGGTAGGGTGTGTGCCCCAGACGGGCGCGATAAAGTTCGAAGAAGTCGGCCGCTTTATAGTCCGGCTTGCCAAGGGCGCGCAGGAGCGGAATCAGGACGCCCATCTGCTGCAGGTCCACCTCCGGCGTCTTGCCGAGCCAGCGGCAATCCAGCCGGAGAATATCGGGCCGCGCAAACAGCGTGGCGTGCATGGCGTCTTCGGCCACACTTGGATCATGGATCAGAATTATGCGCTCGGCGGCTTCGAGCATTGCCGGGGCGTATCCGTAGCGTGTTTCGAAGTCGGTCTTGCGCAGGGCCGGGAAGCGTCGGTCCCAGGCGGTCATCTCCGGCGCCAGCGTGGCCAGCGGGCGCACCAGCAAGACCGTTGCGCCCGGTGCGGCGACTGAAAAGGCGGCGGCGGCGTAACCACAGGGGCCCGCTCCGTAGAAGATCACCCGGTCGAAGTCGTCGAAGAACCCTTCGTCGATCAACTCGTCGAAGAACGCGTAGACCGCATCGGAGCGGAAGAAGGTCGTTCCGTCGCAGTAGAGGCAGAGATGCGACCATCCTTCCCGCCCCGCGACCGCCAACCCCAGCGGAAGGTGCGGGGCCGGTCCTTCGCGGAAGCTTTCAAGTGGTTCGAACGTGACGATCAGGGTGTCGTCGTCCTCGGTGAAAAGAGCTCCGTGCCGGGCGTCCAACTGACGGTGGAACCCGTGCTCTACTCCATGGCGCTCGAGCCGATGGCGCCACTCGGGCTGATCGGAGTCGGAGCGGCTCTGGCTTTGGCTGGCGCCTCGGGTCATGGGTTCACGCAACTTTCACTACCTGGGTACAGGCTCACCGTCGCCCACCATTCGAGCCAAAATAGGACCGAATTGCGAAGGCCGCCAGTAGATCCGATGGCACTGATCGGACAGCGGGAGTTCATCGCCCCTTAGTGAGGAAAGTAACAACATACCGGGTGGATTGTCGCGGAAAATAGGACAACCCGCGAGTAACCGTCCGGCCGACGATGGTCGCGACTCTCTCAGAGTCCCGCGGCGGGCGGAAGACGGCGCGGCGAAATTTCTCCCGTAGGGTGTCCGGGAGATGGGTGTGCCCTCCTCGTATTCGACACGATCTGTCTCGGCAGATGCGGCTCCGTAAGCGCGTCGACAACAGGCAAGCGGACCAAGGCCGAACTGCGGCTCGTCTCGGCGCAGCTCCTTCGCCGCGTGGGTATCGGGCACGGCAGGTGCGCTCGAGAATCGGAGTCCCGGTCTTTCGATTTCGTTGCCTGCGTAGGTCACGACGTCCATTTTTAGGCCTATAGACCTCGGATTCTCAAAGTCAAATGCCTGCCACTAGCATACTGGCATACCGGAATGAGCCGCATCTCTGCCTCACAGGGCCTGTCGCCGGCCATCTGGCGCCAACTGCGTTAAAAAATCACATGAATCTTCACCTTTTCGCGAAGATTCCGCTGGCCTTTAAGTCAGTTCCATGTTCAGGTCCGGCCGGAATAGCCTAGGTGCAAGCCTCGGCGCGGAATACGGGAAGGCGACCGACCTATCGGGATGTTCGCTTTTGTTTTCGGGGCAGCCGTTCGGGCGTGCCGACCGGGAACGAAGACAGGAAATATCCGGATCAGGCACCTGCCCCGTAGCCAAGTCCAGGGAGGGGACACCCGGCCGGAGAGGCGGTGCGTGCATCGTTTGTCCGGCCGGTACGCGTTTCTGCCCCACCGTCCTATCCCTCCGACCTGACCGCGGTTCGATCGACACGACCGGTGCGAGTTGCTGAGGTTGTCTCGTGCCCGCACCTCACCTATCGTCCCCAACATGCCCCGGACGCCAACCGGACGGATGGCTTGGGTAAACGGGATGGCAGCATGGACAAGATCGTTCTGCTCGGAGCACCGGTGGAGGCGGGCAACCACCAACGCGGCTGCTTGATGGGACCGGACGCCTACCGTTCTGCCGGGCTTCCGGAAAATCTGGCGGCGCTCGGGCTCAACCTGCGCGACTTGGGGAATGCGGAGCCGCTGACGGTCGTGGACGCGCGGTCGCCAATCGGAAAACCTTTTGAGCTGCAGAAGGTTGCCGGGTGGACGCGGAGCCTTTTCGCCCATGCCCGGACACTCGCACAGGGCGACGCCTTGCCGGTCTACCTCGGGGGCGATCACAGCATGTCGCTTGGCACGGTCTCGGGACACGCCGCGGCGGCACAGGAGGCCGGTCGGCCGCTTTTCGTCCTGTGGCTGGATGCGCATGCGGACTTCAACACATTCGAAACCAGCGAAACGGGTCACCTGCACGGGATGCCATTGGCGTATGCCTGCGGGCTGCCGGGCTTCGAGCCGCTCCTGGGCGAGTCGCTTGTCGCGACGGTCGATCCGGGACGCGTCTGCATCCTTGGTCTGCGGTCGGTCGACCGGAGCGAGGGGCGCTTGCTCCGCGACGCCGGGGTGGAGGCCCATGACATGCGCGCCATAGACGAGGCCGGCGTCGAACGCCTCCTTGAGCCGTTCCTGGAGCGTGTCGCGACGGAAGGCGGATACCTACATGTGAGCCTGGATGTGGACTTTCTCGATCCCGTCATCGCGCCCGGCGTGGGCACGACCGTTCCGGGCGGAGCGACGTTTCGGGAGGCACATCTGGTGATGGAGATGCTGCATGACAGCGGGCTGGTCAGTTCGCTGGACCTTGCGGAACTCAACCCGTTCCTCGACGAGCGCGGCCGCACGGCTCGGCTGATGTCCGACCTGACTGCGAGCTTGTTCGGCCGCCGAGTGCTCGACCGGCCGACGCGGAGTTATTGATCGGGTCATCAGGGGGCTGCTGCGGGACTGTTCCGCCAGCAGGCCCAAGGCTCAGGTTCGGCGCAGGACGAGGATATGGTTGTTCGCTGGCATGGGGTGAACGGCCTCCATCCGGAGCCCTACGTCCCCCCCAGCCGCGCGGATAGAGGCGATGTCCCGCAGGCCCCATTCCGGGTTGTCGGCCCGCAGGTCCCGGTCGAACGCGCGGTTTCCCTCGCCGAAGAAGGTCTCGCCGTCCCGGAACGGCCCGTAGAACAACGCGAACCCGCCGGGGGCGAGGGCCGTCGCCGCCCCCGACAGTATTCCCTCCGTCACCGCCCACGGGGCGATGTGCGTTACGTTGCCGGCATAGACCGCAAGTAGAGGGCCAAGCGCTCGAATGACGTCGATCTGCGCCCAGTCGCGCGTCGCGTCCAGTTCGAGCGGTTCGCGCGGGGCGGGGAGCAGGGCATTTGCCCAAGCGGAGATGGAGCGGCGGTGGTCTTCGAACGGGTCGGTCGCGATCCACTCCAGTCCAGGAAAAGCGAGGGCGAAAGCGGCCGCGTGCTGGCCGGTGCCCGCGCCGATTTCGACGACGGTGCCGGTTCTGCCCTCAAAATAGGGCGTGAGGGTTTCGATGATGGGGCGCGCGTTGCGCTCGAACGCCGGAGAGAAAAGGCGCGCGTCTCCGGCCGACCCATGATCCTGTCGCGTGTAGCGCGGAGCATGGCGCCGGCCGGAGTCGTTCATGTCACTTTGAAAGCGGGCCGATCATCATGACCATCTGCCGGCCTTCCATCTTGGGCATGTTCTCGACCTTGCCCAATTCCTTGATATCCTCGGCAACCCGCTCCAGCAGGTCCCGTCCGAGGTTCTGGTGGGCCATCTCGCGGCCGCGGAAGCGCAGGGTGACCTTTACCTTGTCTCCGGCTTCCAGGAAGCGCGTGACGTTGCGCAGCTTGACGTCGTAGTCATGGGTGTCGGTGTTGGGGCGGAACTTCACCTCCTTCACCTCGATCGTCTTCTGCTTCTTGCGGGCTTCGGATTCCCGCTTCTGCTGTTCGTACTTGAACTTGCCGAAGTCCATGATCTTGCAGACCGGAGGACTGGCATTCGGGGAAATCTCGACCAGATCGAGGCCGACTTGCTCGGCCAGTTCCATCGCTCTGGCGGGCGAAACGACTCCGACGTTCTGTCCTTCGGGGCCGATCAGCCGAATTTCTGGGGCCCGGATGCGTCCGTTGACACGGGGGCCGGTATCACGTGTGGGCGGCGCGTTGTGCGGTCTGCGAGCTATGGTGTGGGTCCTTCTATGTCTTCGCAAAAGTGGCAAGAAGGTAACGGCGCAGCGGCGGCGATTCAAGGGAATTGCGCGATATGCCAATGGATTCTGCGACCCCGCGGGCGCGCTGCTCGCTTTCGCGCCGCCGCCGCGTTTCCGCCCGTCGCAGAGTGGATCGGCGAAGGCCCGCCGAAAGCGGGCGCCCATCCGCGAAAGGCGCGGCATTGGGGAACCATGGATCGGCGCTTTGCGTTACCATCGGGATGGGACACTCAGGAGAAGGACAGTCGAAATGAATAGGACTATCGGGATCATCATCGCCGCGATCGTCGTGATATTGGCGGTGTGGTACATCGTTGGGTCCAACACCGAAGTGCCCGTGACCGAAGAAGAGGCACCGGCGGCCGTGGAATCCGACGTCGCAGAAGCGACGAACGAAGCCGAGCAAGCAACGGAAGAGGCGGCCGAAGAGACCCGCGAAGCCGCGTCGGACGCGGCCGAAGCGACCGAAGAAGCGGCCTCCGAGGCCGCACAGGAAACCGAGGAGGCTGCCGAGGAGGCTGGCGCCGCAATGGAGAATGCGGCCGAGGCGACGGAGCAAGCGGCTTCCGATGCTGCCGAGGCAACCGAGGAAGCAGCGTCAGACGCCGCCGAAGCCACAGAGCAGGCAGTCTCCGATGCTGCCGAAGCAACTGAGCAAGCGGCTTCCGATGCCGTGGACGCGGGCGAGAGCGCTGCTGCGTCCTCCGCCAACGCCATCGAATCCATCTTCGCGAACGCGTCCGAGAACGTTCAGGCCGCGTTTGACGGGATCGATACGGAAATGCTGACGCCGGAAGGCTTCGACTTCGACGCCATGGTGGACCGGATTTCGAATTCGGATCTGGCGCAGGACACCAAAGATGCGCTCGAGCGCGCCCTGGATGTCGCGCGAAGCACCCCGGAGGCACTCGAAGCGGCGCTCGCCCAACTGCGGGCCGAACTGAACCTCTGATTGAGTCACAACGATGAAGGGGACCGCGCGTGGCGCGGTCCCCTTTTTGCTTGCGCTGACGTTAAGGCGTGCGGTCAGTCCACGAAGGCTTTTTCGACCACGTATTCCTTCGGGTCCGAGTTCGCCCCTTCGCGAAGGCCATACTCCTCGAGCATATCCTTGATCTCGAGATTGAAGGCGAGGTTGCCGCAAACCATCGCCCGATCCCGATCCGGATGGATCGTCTCCACGCCCAGATCGTCGAACACCTCGCCTGAGCGCATCAGATCGGTGATGCGGCCCATCTTGGGGCTCTGCTCGCGCGTCGTCGTCGGGTAATAGCGCAACTTCTCGTGGAAACCTTCGCCCATCAGCTCCGCCAGCAAGTCGTCGTTCCGGATGCTGTCGATGAGCTCTGCGCCGTAAGCCAGTTCGCCGACCTCGCGGCAGGTATGCGTGATGATGACCTCGTCGTAGTCCTCGTAGGTCTGAGGGTCGCGCAGGAGCGACGCGAAGGGCGCGAAACCCGTGCCGGTGGCGAAGAACCAGATCCGTTTGCCCGGCAGCAGGGCATCGTGGACCAGTGTCCCGACGGGCTTGGGCCGCAGGATGATCTCGTCACCGGGCTGGATCGCCTGCAGTTTCGAGGTCAGCGGCCCGTCCGGCACCTTGATGGAATAGAATTCGAGCTCATCGTCCCAGGACGGCGATGCGATGGAATAGGCCCGCAGGATGGGCTTCTGTTTGCCTGTCTTCGGATCCGGGTCGCCCATCAGGCCGATCATCACGAATTCGCCGGAGCGGAACCGGAGGCTTTGCGGCCGCGTGCACCGGAAATGAAACAGCCGGTCCGTCCAGTGTTTGACGAAGGTCACCGTCTGCGCATCCGGCAGGGTGGGAACGGCCTTGATCGGTTTTGCGTTTGTCACGGGTGTCTGCTCGGTCATCTCTTTCCTGCCGGGGCAACGCCGCCCGGTCCTGTTGCTATATTCGGAATGCTGAATTTCTGAAAGGCCGGATCAGCTCGCGAGCCGCGACCGATAGTCGTGGGCCCGCCAGTCGGCCCGGGCGAGCCATTGAGCCTCGGGTTGCCGGGCGGCAAGGGTGTCGTCGATCTCCACCTCGTCGAAGCCGGACCGGCGGGCCATCGCGTATTGGTCGGCCAGAACGTGGCCCTTGGCCCGCAACCGGCCGGCGTACCCCATGCGGCGCAGCGCGCGTGCAATGGAGAAGCCGCGCCCGTCCGCGAAGGACGGGAAGTCCACGCGGATCATCGAGAGGCTGCCCAGAAATGGCGCCAGCGCCCGCGGGTCGGTGTCGGAGGGCAGATCGACGCTGCCGGCGCCATCGGTCAGGGCCTCGAGTGCAAAGAAGTCCCCGGTATGGGTGTCGGGGCCGAAGCCGGTGTCGGTCACGATTACGGTCATGGGTCTCGGTCCTCGTCTCAGGCGGCACGGGTGCGGACGAGCTTACCGTCCACGAAGTGAATGCCGCATTCGTCCTTGTCCTCGCCCCGCCAGCGCCCGGCGCGCGGGTCCTCGCCCTCGGCCACCGGGGAGGTGCAGGGAGCGCAGCCGATGGAGGGGTACCCCTTGTCCACCAGCGGATGGCGCGGCAGCCTGTGCGCGCGCATGTGGTCGGCAATCTCGCTGGGTGTCCAGTCGGCCAGCGGGTTGAGTTTCAGGCGCCCCCCGGCTTCCTCGACGATCGGCAGAGTCGCGCGGGAGCCGTTCTGGAAGCGCTTGCGGCCGGTGATCCAGCTGTCGAATCCAGAAAGCGCCCGCTCCAGCGGCACCGTCTTGCGCAGGTCGCAGCACGCGTCGGTGTCGCGCAGATGCAGGGTATTGGCCGGGTCTTCCTGAGCAAGGTGCATGGCGCGGGCCCGGATCACCCGGATACCGGTCAGGCCCAGTTTCTCAGCCACCTCGCGCTGGTAGTCCAGCGTCTCGGGGAACAGCATCTGCGTGTCGATGAACAGCACGGGCGTGGCTGGCGCGACCTGGCTGAGATGATGCAGCAGAACCACCGAATCCGCGCCGAACGACGAGACGAGCGCCACCTTGCCGGTCAGCGGGTGGGTCAGCAGCGCCTTTAGCCGCTCCGGGCCGCGCAGGCCGTCGATATCCCGTATGATCCGGCTGGCCCGGTCTGCGGGTGCCGAGGAAAGTGCGTCACGCGGCATCTTTACGTTTCTCCGGTCCATAAAGCGCCTCCTTGAAGGGCGCGGCGCCGAGGCGGCGGTAGGTTTCGAGGAAAGTCTCGGACTCGTCCTCACGCGTTTCCAGATAGGCCAGCATCAGCCGCTCCACCGCCGGGACGATCTCGTCATATGCAAAGCCCGGCCCGGCCCGTTCACCGACGGCGGCGGTCTCGGTGGCATCGCCGCCGAGCGTGATCTGATAGTTCTCCACCCCCGCGCGATCCAGCCCGAGAATGCCGATATGGCCCACGTGGTGATGGCCGCAGGCGTTGATGCAGCCCGAGATCTTGATCTGCAGCGGGCCGACCTCGTGCTCGATCCTGAGCGCGTCAATCCGCTCCGCCAGTTGCGTAGCGACCGGGATGGACCGCGCCGTCGCCAGCGCGCAGTAGTCCATGCCCGGACAGGCGATGATGTCTGAGGCAAGGCCAACGTTCGCAGTGGCCAGACCCGCCTGTTTCAGCCTGGCGTGGACCACCGGCAGATGAACCTTGCGCACGTGCGGCAGGATCACGTTCTGCTGGTGGCTGATCCGCAACTCGTCGTGGCCATAGCGCTCGGCAAGGTCGGCCAGCACCCGCATCTGTTCCGCCGTGGCATCGCCGGGGGTCTGACCATGCGCCTTCAGCGAGACCGTGACGATGGCGTAGTCCGGGTGGCGGTGCTCGGACAGGTTCGTGTCGGCCCAGGCGCGGAAGACGGGATCGGTTTGGGTGCCATCCAGAGGGTCCGCGCCGCCCTCGATGAACGCCGGAACCACGAACCGGTCACGGATGCGGGCGATGACGCGCGCGTCCACGCCCTCGAAATCCGCTTTCGTCTGCTGAAACGCCTCTTCGACCTCGGCGCGGATTGTCTCCAGCCCGGCCTCGTGCACGGTGATCTTGATCCGTGCCTTGTACTTGTTGTCCCGCCGACCGTAGCGGTTGTAGACGTGCACGATCGCTTCGAGGTAGGGCAGCAACTCGTCTTCGGGCAGGAAGTCGCGGATCACCTTGCCGATCATCGGCGTCCGCCCCAGGCCGCCGCCCACGATCACTTCAAAGCCCGTCCGGCCGTCCTGTTCCACCATCCGCAGCCCGATGTCGTGTGCGCGGGTGACGGCGCGGTCGTTCGGGCTGCCGGTGATGGCGATCTTGAACTTGCGGGGCAGGAACTGGAACTCCGGGTGATCGGTGGACCACTGGCGGATCAGTTCGGCATAAGGGCGGGGGTCCGCGATCTCATCGGCGGCGGCGCCCGCGAAATGGTCCGAGGTCACGTTGCGAATGGTGTTGCCGGAGGTCTGGATGGCGTGCAGGCCCACCTCCGCCAGTGCATCTAGCATGTCCGGCACGTCGCGCAGCTTCGGCCAGTTGTACTGGATATTTTGACGGGTGGTGAAATGGCCGTAGCCTTTGTCCCACCGCTCGGCAATCTCCGCCAGTTTCCGCATCTTGGCAGAATCGAGCGTGCCGTAAGGAATGGCGACCCGGAGCATGTAGGCGTGCAGTTGCAGGTAGAGCCCGTTCATCAGCCGAAGCGGCTTGAACTCGTCTTCGGTCAGCGAACCGTCGATGCGGCGCTCCACCTGGTCGCGGAACTGGGCGTTCCGTTCGGCGAGGAACTCGGCGTCGAAGTCGTCGTAGCGGTACATGGGACTCTCCGGTCTCTACTTTCAACTAAACTGAAATGGATATTCACGAAAGCTGAAAGTCATATTCCAATTTCGTTATCGGTTGCCCGTGTGGGCCTGCTTGCCGTGCCGGTAGTTGGACGGCCCGCGGCTGCGAAAGCTCTCACGAAAATGCACGGGTTCCGGACCGTCCGGGCCGGCCTTTGCGTCGGCAAGGTAGGCTCCGACGATCACGTTCTGCTGCCGCTCTGCCTCCAAAAGGCGGAGCGTGGCATGCGCCTCGTCCTCAAGCAGTTCTGCGTCGCTGTGAGAGCGCGACCAGCGGTTGTCCTCGGTCAGATACACCACGTCCCCCTCGAGGAGCGCGTTGGCGGTGACGATCTTGGGCGTGAACGGGCGGGCCATCAGGCGAATTCCTTCTGTACCGTGTCGAAGCGGGGGAGGGCGACCCGTGCGGCGCGGGGCGCGAGACCCAGCAGAATCACGGCCGGGCCGGAGAGCTCGGCTGCGGCGATGTCGTCGGAAAGCGATCCAAGCCGGCTGGCGACGATGCGGGCATCCGGGCGGGAGGCGTTCTCGACGATGGCCACCGGAGTCTCCGGTACGGCGCCGTGCATCAGCAGCCGCCCTTGCAGGAACCGCGCGGCCCGCTTGCCCATGTAGACGGCCGCAACCGCACCGGGACGTGCGAGGGCGTGCCATTCCTGCTCCGCGAAACCCTTGACGTCGTGTCCGGTCAGCAGCCGCATTTCGGAATTGCGGCCGCGTGCGGTCAGGCTCTGGCCGATCTGCGCGGCGGCGGCCGAGGCGGCGGTGATGCCGGGAACGATGGTGAACGCGACCCCGGCCGCCTCGACGGCGGCAAGTTCCTCATCCAGCCGGCCGAAGACGGACGGATCGCCGGACTTCAACCGCACCACCTGCGCGCCGCTGTTGGCATGCTCCACCAGCAGGGCGTCGATCTCACCCTGCGGGGTCGACGGGCCGAAGCCTTCCTTGCCGACCGACACCAGAACGGCCTCGCGGCGGGCAAGTTCGAGGATCTCCTTCGGAACCAACCGGTCGTGAATCACCACGTCGGCCTCATCGAGCGCGCGGCGGGCCTTGAGAGTAAGCAGATCGGGGTCGCCCGGGCCGGCGCCAACGAAATGGACGTGACCGGGCTGCGCCTCCACCCGCGCATGGCGTTTCAGAAGCGCCTCCAGTTCCATTTCCACGAGGTCCGGGGACCGTTCGGCCGCACGCGGGCCGGAGGTGAAATAGTAGTCGGACCAGAAGTCTCTGCGCCGACGCCCGTGCGGAAGAACCTCCGCCCGCGGCCGGAAGGCCTTGCCGATTCGAGCGAGCAGACCGAGGCTTTGGGGCAAACGTTCCTCCAGGTCCCGCTTTATCGCGCGCGCCAGCACGGGAGCTGCGCCCTCGGTCCCGATCGCGACGGTGACAGGGTCGCGATCGACAATTGCGGGGGTGATGAAGTCGCTGTCCTCCAGATTGTCGACGATGTTGACCAGCACCCCTTGAGCCCTGGCCAAGCCGGCCAGCCGCGCATCTGCGTCGGCGTCCTCTTGGGCGGCATAGACCAGGGCCGCGCCGGAGAGATCCTCGGCGCTTGGGGTGCGGCGATGCAGGTCCAGCAGGCCCGCCTCCGCCCATGTCACGATTTCGGATGCGGGATCTTCCGCAAAAACATGGAGAGAGGCTTGAGACTTCAACAGCAGGCGCAGCTTCGCCAGCGCCGCCTCGCCGCCGCCGCACAGCACCACGCGCCGTGCGGCGGTATCCAGAAAGATCGGGAAGTGCTGCATGCGCTCTCTCCGTGGGTAGGGTTTCTGCACTGCAATATAGGAAAATATCCTGAATGGTGGCTAGTGACTGGCAGAAAGAAGAAAGACGTCTTGCTAGTCCGCGCAATATCGGATCAAAGTTCTGCATTATTATGGAGGTGAAGATGGCGGTCCGGCTTGATGCGACAGATCGGAAAATCCTTGTCGAATTGCAGCGCGATGCCGATCAATCGCTCGATGAGATCGCCCGGAATGTGGGCTCCTCCAAGACCCCTGTGTGGAACAGGATTCGAAAGATGCGGGACGCCGGGGTCATCCGGCAAACCACCGTGCTGCTTGACCCGGATGCTTTGGGTTTGGAGGCGTGCTTCTTTGTATTGATCCGCACAAGCGAACACGAGGCAGAATGGCAGCGGCGGTTTCTGGAAGCTCTTCGTGCCCGCCCCGAGGTTCTGGAGGCCCACCGGCTGGCCGGCGATATCGACTACATCCTCAAGGTCCAGGTGGCCAATGCGCGGGCCTACGACACCTTCTACCAGGCATTGATCTCGGAGGTCCGGGTCCACAACGTGACAGCGCTGCTGTCGATGGAGGTCATCAAGTCGACCACGTCGCTGCCGCTGAAAGCGTAGCTCTCCCGCCCGTCTTCAGCGCCTTACGGCGCCTCATCCCGTTGGGCCAGGCACCTGCGGTGGGCTGGTCGGTCATTTCCAGCGCGGTGCGACGGAAGCCGAACGTCGCGTTTCAATATATCCGATATAAACACTAAGGAATTGCTTGACGCGGCGCACGTCCCGCCTCAAACAAGGGCAAAGACACGTCACGAACAGGAGGCACTCCATGTCCCACACTCCGATCAAACCGCTCGCGGGCGCAATTTCAGCGGCACTCGGCATCCTCTCCGCTGCGGCAGCTCTCGCGGATGGGGAGCTGAATATCTACTCGTCGAGGCACTACGATACGGATGAACGGTTGTATTCGGACTTCGAGGAGGCGGAGGGCGTCACGATCAATCGGATCGAAGGCAACGCTGACGAATTGATCGCACGGATGCGGGCGGAAGGGATGAACAGCCCGGCGGATGTGCTGATCACAGTAGATACGTCTCGCCTCCACCGCGCCAAGCAGGCGGGGGTGCTGCAGGCGGTGGAGAGCGAGGTTCTGGAGGAGAGGATTCCGAACTATCTTCAGGATGCCGACAACCAGTGGTTCGGCTTCTCGCAGCGGGGGCGGATCATTTTCTACGACAAGGCGGACGTAACAGACCCGCCGGAAACATATGCGGACCTTGCCGATCCGAAGTATCGCGGCATGATCTGCATCCGGTCGTCCGGCAACGAGTACAACCAGACGCTGCTGGCGGCGATCGTGACCCACGAGGGGGAGGATGCCGCGCGGGACTGGGCGCAGGGCGTGGTGGATAACATGGCGCGCCCGCCGCAGGGGGGAGATACCGACCAGCTGCGCGGGTTGGTGTCGGGGGAGTGCGATATTTCGGTCTCCAACACCTACTACTTTGCCCGGGCTCTTCGGAAGGACGTCGACGGCGTGTCCGAGGCAATCGACCAGATCGGCTGGGTCTTTCCGGACCAGGAAGGGAATGGGGCGCACATGAACCTGTCGGGGGCCGGGGTTGCGGCGCACGCTCCGAACCGGGAGAACGCGGTGAAGTTCCTGGAGTACCTGTCCGGGGACTCGGCGCAGGGTTACTTCTCGGCGGGCAACGACGAATTCCCGGCTGTCGAGGGCGTGGATCTGGCCGAGTCGGTGCAGAAGCTGGGCTCCTTCAAGAAGGACGATGTGGATCTTTCGGAGGTGGCTGAAAATATCGCGACGGCTCAGAAAATCTTCAACGAGGTCGGCTGGCGGTAGGTTGCCTCTCGGCAGCGACATCTCGTGAGACAGGCGGTGTCCCATCGGTGGGACACCGCGCCTTTGTTGTGTTTCCAATCGCTTACAGCCTCGGTTTCACTCTTTGTTAGGGCTTAGCGGATACCCATGCGGGCGCTGGACTCGGCAGCCTGTGAGTTTCGGTTGGGTGGATCGTCGTCCCGCAACCCGTCCTGCTTCTCGCACCGGATCCGGGACTGCAGTCGCCGGTTCTGTCGTCTCGGGAGAGCCCGCATCGGGCACGACCGCGCGCACTGCGCGCCGACTTGTACTGGACGGAGCGCTCCTCCGTTGCGTGGGGTGGACAGTGACGTCCGGCGGTGAGCGAAAGTCGACGAGCGGCGAGGGCCCGAAGTGCGGGCGTTGCGGAATGCTGCCGTTGGACGGTCTGTGATGCAATCGACTGCATCGGTTGGGCCTGTATCCAGGTGGGACAGTGACCACAGGCGGCGACGGCTGTGGGCTGATGCACCAAACTTAGTGACGGGGCGCGGCCGACCTTCGGCGGGCGCTTAGGGGCGCTCGTTCGGTCCAATTTGTCGTGCCATCAATTGCAACGGCTTTTCTTGACGGACGCGCCCGACCCTGGGTGGGCGCCTCGGGACGCCGGATCGGTGTGATTTATGATTAAATCCACTGTGACGGTCGAGCATTCTCAGAGGTTGCAAGGCGCCCTCCCGGGGGGAGGGTCGGGCGCGGCCCGGGCTGGTCGCCCGGGCCAAGCTTTGTGGTGGGCGAGATGCAGGGGGAAGTTTGCGGGGGGTCGACGAGCATTGCTTCGGTAAGGGGCTGGCGTGATTTGCGCTGGGCTTCGTCGTGAGTGGCGCGTTGGCTCATTTCGACCATTGCGGCACGCGGCCTCTCGGGTTTGCGGGGCCGCGGGCGCGTTCAGCCTATGAACCGGCTCCCTAGAGGTCGCACGACGGTGGGCGTTTGATGTGATTGGCGAGAGAAGGGACGCGCCCGACTTTGGGTGGGCGCCTCGAGACGCCGGGTCGGTGTGATTTATAGTGAAATCCACTCTGACGGTCGAGCATTCTCAGAGGTTGCAAAGCGCCCTCCCGGGGGGAGGGTCGGGCGCGGCCCGGGTTGGTCGCCCGGGCCAATCGCTGTTGGGAGCGAGATGCAGGGAGGCCTTCGTCTGGGCAACTTGCGAGGGTTTGAAGGGCAGGGTCCGGCTTGGACTGTGCTGTGCTTAGTTTTAGGAGACGCGTTGGTTCGCTTTGCGTCTCGCCGCCTAGACGCTCTGGTTGCGTGGGCCAAACGTGCCTTCGCTATGCCTGCAGCCCCGAAAATGCTGGCGGCGATGTTCGTCTCATTTTGCTGTGAGAGAAGGGTCGGGCGCGGCCCGGGCTGGTCGTCCGGGCCACACTTTGTGGTGGGCGCGCGATTGGTTGCGGCTGGCCGGGAGCGCCGGCGGTCTGGTTTTCCAAGCCGAGCCTATTCCGCCGCCACCGGCGCGGGGCCGTAGACGCGGGAGCGCTGGGCGCCGAGCGAGCGGCAGACGAGGATCACCGGCAGCAGGCCCACGGCGACAATGACGAGGCTCGGGACGGCGGCCCCTTCGAGACGTTCGTCGGAAGCGAGGCGGTGGGCCTGCACCGCGAGCGTGTCGAAGTTGAAGGGGCGCATGATGAGGGTGGCGGGCAGTTCCTTCATCACGTCGACGAAAACGATCAGGAGAGCCGTCAGCACGGACGGGCGCAGGATCGGCAGGTGGATGCGGCGCAGCATTGTCAGGGGCGGCGTGCCGAGGGTGCGCGAGACCGCGTCGATGTTCGGGTGCACCGTGCCGAGCCCGCTGTCATAGGCGTTCAGCGCGGCGGCGAGGAAGCGGACGAGGTAGGCGCAGACCAGCAGCCAGATGGAGCCGGTGAAAAGCAGCCCCGTGGAGAGGCCGAACGTCTGCCGCATCCAGGCGTCGAGGCCGTTGTCGATGGCTGCAAACGGCACCAGCAGGCCGACCGCGATCACCCCGCCGGGCACGGCGTAGCCGATCCGGGCGATATGGCCCGCGCCGGAGGAGGTGCGCCCGGGCCAGAGGCGCTGGCGGAAGCCGACCAGGATGGCTGCGAGCACCGTCAGGACGGAGGCGGTGCCGGCAAGGATGATGGTGTTGCGGGTGAAGGCGAGGTAGCGGGGCGAGAGCAGCGATTGCTCTGAGCCGAGCCCCATTGTGAAGAGCAGCGTCACCGGGAGGGCGAAGCCGAAGAGGACGGGTGCGGCGCAGACCGCGAGGGCTGCCCATTTTGCGGCGCCGGTGAGGGTGGTCGGCGGCAGGCGTTCGAAGCGCTTGCCGGCGCCGTGGTGGCGGGCCGCGCCGCGTTGCAGCCGTTCGGCCAGGGCCAGCAGCAGGGCGACGGAGAGCAGGCAGAGCGCGAGCTGGGCGGCGGCGGCGCGGTCGGCCATGGTGAACCAGCTTGTGTAGATGCCGGTCGCGAAGGTCTGGACGGAGAAATAGGAGACCGTGCCGTAGTCCGCGATGGTCTCCATCACCGCCAGCAGCACGCCCCCGGCGATGGCGGGCCGCGCCATGGGCAGGCTGACGCGGAAGAAGGCGGTCCAGGGCCCACGGCCAAGGGCGCGGGCGGCGAGGAAGGCGGTGGCGCTTTGCTGGAGGAACGCGGCGCGGGCCAGGAGGTAGACGTAGGGGTAAAGGACGAGGATGAGCATCACCGCCGCGCCGGTGACGGAGCGGACCTCGGGGAACCAGTAGTCGCGGGGGCCCCAGCCGGTGACGTCCCGCAGGAGGGTCTGGACGGGGCCGGGGTGGTCGAGGAAGTGGGTGTAGGCGTAGCCCATGACGTAGGCCGGGAAGGCCAGCGGCAGGGCGAGGGCGATTTCGAAGATGCGGGAGCCTGGGAAGCGCGTCATGGTGACGAGCCAGGCCGCGCCGGTGCCGATGGCGGCCGTGCCGGCGGCGACGATGAGCACCAGTTGCAGCGTGGTGGCGGAGTAGCGCCAGAGCACGGTGTCGGCGAGGTGGCGGAGGGTGTCGGTCGAGCCCAGGAGGGCCGCGACCAGGACCGCTGCCATGGGCAGCAGGCAGAGGGCGGCGACGACGATCGCCCCCCCGCGCAGGAGGCCGGTCGCGAAGCGTTCGGCGAGGGCGGAGGGGCGGGCGCTCATGCGAGCCGTTCTATCAGGCCGATTGCAGGGCGTCGATGATGGCGCCGAAGTCGTCGGCCTTCAGCGAGGCGCCGCCCACGAGGGCGCCGTCGACGTTGGCAACGGCGAAGATCTCTGCCGCATTCGAGGGCTTCACGGAGCCGCCGTAGAGCAGGGAGACCGCGTTGCCGGTTTCGGCGCCGAAGCGGTCCACCAGTTTTTCGCGGATGAAGTCGTGCACTTCGGCGATCTGTTCGATGGTCGGCACGCGGCCGGTGCCGATGGCCCAGACCGGCTCGTAGGCGACCACGAGCGTCTCGCCGGTCACGTCGTCCGGCACCGAGCCGGCGAGTTGCGTGCCCACGACGTCGAGCGTCTGGCCGGCGTCGCGTTGGGCTTCGGTCTCGCCGACGCAGACGACGGCGATCAGGCCCGCGCCGACGGCGGCGGCGGACTTGGCCTTGACGACCTCATCGGACTCGCCGTGGTCGGTGCGGCGTTCGGAGTGGCCGAGGATGGCGTAGGTGCCGCCGGCGTCCTTGATCATGTCGGCGGAGATGTCGCCGGTGTGGGCGCCGCTGGCCTTCATGTGGCAGTCCTGCGCGCCGGTGGCGATGGGGCCGTCGCCGATGCGGGTGCTGAGGCGGTCGAGGAGCGTGGCGGGCGGGCAGATCAGGACCTTGCAGCCGGGCTCGGGATAGGCCGCGAGCATCTTGTCGATCTCGGCCAGCGAGGCCTCAGTGCCGTTCATCTTCCAGTTTCCGGCGGCAAGTTTCTGCGCCATGGGTCGTCCCTCCGTGTGGGCAATTGGGTCGGCGCCAATTTGCAGGGGCAGGGGCCAGCGTCAAGGTCTGCGGGGCGCGGCTCTTTGGTGGGGCGGCGGGTTCAGACGGGAGCGGGGCGGAGATCTCGGTCGGTCAGCACGCGGGTCAGCGCGTCCAGCGCGGCGCGTACGGGGGGATCGTTGCGAGCCTCGTGGTGGCTGACCAGCCATTCCTCGTGAGAGATTTCGGCGATGGGCGGGGAGAGGCGCCGGAGGGCCGGTTCGGCATCGCCCACGAAGGTCGGGAGGATGACCCGGCCCGCGCCGGAGGTCGCGAGATCCATCGCGAGGCGGGCATCGCTCGCCTGCATCACGACCTGCTCGGCACGGGTGCGCCAGAGCCAGCGTTCCGATGGCGTGGTCGGGCCGTCGCGGCGCAGGGTGATGTAGCCTGCGACAGCAGGGTCCGTTCCATATTCGGCGTAGTCGATGCGGAGCGTGCGGCGGCCGGCCATCCAGTCCTGCTCCGGGCGGCGGTTGCGGATGCCGATGTCGGCCTCCCGCCGGGCGATGTCCACGTTGCGGTTGGAGGCCACGAACTCCGGCACCCAGGGGGCGTCCGCAGACCAGAAGCGCGCGATGTGCCGGGCGAGGAAACGCGAGGTCCAGTTGCCTGCCGTTATGCGGACGCGCACAGCGCGGCTACCGCCGTCGCGCCAACGATGGATGCGCTCCTCCGCCGCCCGGAGCGCCAGCGCCTCCTCCGCGAGGGCGCGCCCTTCGGCGGTGAGGGCATAGCCCTTGGCCCCGCGCAGGAACAGGCGGCGGCCGAGGTGTGCCTCCAGCCGCGTCATGTGCCGACCGAGCGTCGGAAGGCTTACGCCGGATGCCTGCGATGCCGCGCTGAGCGAGCCCGCATCGGCGACACGGAGGAAAAGGGAGAGGTCATCGAGGCTGGGCGGGGGTTTCATTTCTGAAAGCGAGATTGCGAAGGGAACCAATGAACGTGGGAGCCAAAAGGTGATCCAATCCTACCGGGTATCGGAACTGAAAGGAACATCCCATGATTCTGCAACCGCTGAAGGCCCCGGACTGCGACCTGTGGCCTGCGGACGACCGCCGCCGCAGCGAGGCGGAACTTATCCGCGCGCGCATCGAAAGCCGGGAAAAATGGCGCCGCCGCCGCGGGTGGCTGCGCTTGCGTGCCACGCTTTTCGGTCGTCGGAAGGAACGGTTTGCGGCCTGCCCGGAGGGGCGGTTCAGGCCGGCCCGCCCGGTGTGAGGGTCTCGTCGAACTTGATCGACTCGCCGCAACCGCAGGCTTCGGTGACATTGGGATTGCGGAACTTGAAGCCGGATTCCAGCAGCGACACCTCGTAGTCGATCTCGGTGCCGAACAGGAACATCTGTGCCATGGGGGCGATCATCACCCGCGCGCCGTCCTGTTCGACGACTTCGTCCAGCGGGTCCACGGTGCGCGCATATTCCATGGTGTATTCCATGCCGGCGCATCCGCCCTTCTTCACCCCAAGGCGCAGCCCCTGATGCCCTTCGCGGGCCATCAGCTTGGAAATATGCGTTGCCGCGCGGGGCGTGAGGGTGACGGCCTGTTTGCCGGGAATGGAGAACATGCGGGTCCGATCCTTTTGGTCGGGTATCAATCTAGGCGCTCGGCGGGTTTCGCTCAAGGGGCTGCCACGATCAGCCTGCCAATGAGGGCATGTGCGGCGAACGCGACGAGCAGGGCCCAGCCGACGGAGGCCAGCGTGCCAATGATGACGTATTCGGCGATCTTGCGGTCGTCCTTCGTCGCGTTGAACCGCAGGACGGATTTGGCCGCGATGAGGAAGGCGACGCCGGTGGGTTGGCCGGCCGTGATGAGGACGTAGGTAAGCCCGCGCTCGAGTTCCCCGATCATCCGGCCGGCGTTCGGCAGGCTGCCGGAAAAGACGGCGTAGCGGTTCCAGAAGGTCGCATAAGGCGCGAGCAGCTTGGCCACCGCGAATCCGCCCGCCCGGACGGCGAGGATCATGCCCGCGACCCAGGCCATGGCGGTCGGGAGCCACGGATCGTAGGGGTCCGGCAGGAGGCCGGGCCACCAGCCGTCCTGAAACAGGGTAGGGGCGATCAGCGCGACGGCGAGGATTGCGACCGTATGGGCGGCCTGATCCAGAAGGTAGGCGCGCAGGCCGTCGTCGCCGAAGCGGAGCTTGAGCGCGTCCGTCGCGATGTGGAGCAGGGCCAGCACGCCGATCACGGGCGCCCAGAACTGGCCGACCGCCAGCAAGCCAAGCGCGAAGACGATGGCGCCGTGCAGCAGCAGCACGTGGGGCCGCGATTTGTTCGTCACCATCCAGCCGGTCTGGAAGACGAAGTCCGCGAGCGCATGGGCCAGCAGCAGGGCGCTGAGGGTCTCGGTCACGTCAGCTTGTCCGCAGCCCGGCGGGTTCTGGGGCAAGCCGGAGGGGTTGCGTTTTGTCTATGCAAGTCAAATCAGTTGCCTGTCCCGGCGGTTTCGATGTTTGTCAGGGCAGTGCTTAAGGGGCCATAGCCGGCGGCGTCCAGCGCTTGCGAGACGGCCTGGCGCGAAATGCCGAGGTGATCGGCCACGTCGCTGTGGCGGGGCGGGTCGAACGGTGTGAGCATCGGGTGGATGGCCCGGGCTTGCGGCGGGGTCCAGTCCTGGCTGATGTGATCGGCGAGGCCGACGGCGGCGGCAAGCGGGCCGCCCGACGCGTGCCTAAAGCGCACGTCACCCTCCAGCGCGTCGAGGCCGCGGCCGGAGGCGACGAATACGGGGCCTGTGGCGCTGTTGAGGTCTGGCCCCGCGGGCACGGCGCCTTCTCCCTCCGCAATGGAGATCCGGGTGGCGAGGCCCTTGCCAAGCGCGCGCACGGCCGATTGGAGGAAGAGCGACAGGCGCAGGGACAGGCGGGGGCGGGTCAGCACAAGCTGCCAGCCGTCCCCCTTTTGCCGGGTGAAGCGGAGGTCCGCGCCCTGCCAGTCCGCCGCATCGCGGGAGGCCGTTTGCAGGGCGACGATAACCGCCTCCTGCCGGTCGGCCGGCATGGCGGTGGATTCGACGATGTCTCCGGTCAGGACCGCGATACGCATGATGCCTCTTCGAGAGACATCATGCCGGATGGCTCGTGTTTGCGCAAGTAAATTCGCATGCCTGTCGCACAGGAAAGCGAAAATGCTTTACAGGGGCGTCACATGAAGCCGAGTTCGAGGCGGGCCTCGTCGGACATCATCTCCATGCCCCAGGGCGGGTCCCAGGTGAGGTCCACATCGACCTGCTTGACGCCGGGCAGGGGTTCGATGGCCTCCGCGACCCAGCCGGGCATGTCGCCGGCCACGGGACAGCCCGGTGCGGTCAGCGTCATGGTCACGCGCACCTCGGCCTCCGGGTTGATGTCGATCGTGTAGACCAGACCGAGGTCGTAGATATTCACCGGGATCTCCGGGTCATAGACGGTCCGGCAGGCTTCCACGACGGAGTCGTAGAGCGGGTGGTCAGTCGTGGACGGCCGGATCATCGGCTCGCCTTCCATGGGGGCGGTTTCGGCGGTCATGGCGTCTCCTGCTCGGGAGAAATTGTTGACCGATTATATAAGGAAGCTCGCGGCCCGGGTCCACCCTCCGGAGGTCAGGCGGGTCAAGGCGCCGCGCCGGCGCCCGATGGGCGGAACCCCGCCGAGGAACTTTCCCGTCACGAGCCTGTTGAAAGAAGCACACCGGGAGGGCCGGGAGGCGCCCCGCAACATGTGAGGACACCGAACGATGAAGAACCTGGAACAACTGTTCAAGCACTTCCTGCGAGACATCTATTATGCCGAGAAGCAGGTGTTGAAGACCCTGCCGAAAATGGCGCGCAAGGCGAGCTCGCCGGAACTGCGGGAGGCCTTTGAGCATCACCACGAGGAGACGCAAGGCCAGATCGAGCGCCTGGAGAAGGTGTTCGAGAGCCTTGACCTCAAGCCGCGTGGCGTGACCTGCGAGGCGATCGAGGGGATCCTGGAGGAAGGCAAGGAGATCATGGAGGAAGCTGAGGACGATCAGACCCGCGACGCCGGCATGATCGCGGCGGCACAGGCGGTGGAGCACTACGAGCTGACCCGCTACGGCACGCTCATCGCCTGGGCGCGGTCGCTCGGGATGGACGAGGCGGTCACGCTTCTCGAGAAGACGCTCGACGAGGAGTACGAGGCGGACCGCAAGCTCTCCGACCTTGGCGAGGGCAACCTGAACAAGAAGGCCGCCTGACACGGGCGACTGGCGGCGCGGCGGGACTTTGCTTTCCGCCGCGCCTGGCGTAACCGGGCGCCATGACACCCCGATTCTCCTTTTCCCTGCACATGACCGACGGCAAGGCCCGCTCCGGCATCATTTCCACCCCGCGCGGCGAAATCCGTACGCCGGCCTTCATGCCGGTGGGGACGGCAGCGACGGTTAAGGCGATGATGCCGGAGAGCGTCCGCGCCACGGGGGCGGACGTGTTGCTCGGCAATACCTACCACCTGATGCTGCGGCCGACCGCGGAGCGGATCGACCGGCTCGGTGGGCTGCACAAATTCATGAACTGGGAGCGGCCGATCCTGACCGATTCGGGCGGCTTTCAGGTGATGAGCCTGGCGGAGCTGCGCAAGCTGACCGAGGAGGGCGTGAGTTTCCGCAGCCATATCGACGGCTCGAAACACATGCTGACGCCGGAGCGGAGCATGGAGATTCAGCGGCTGCTTGGCTCCGACATCGTGATGTGCTTCGACGAATGCCCGGCGCTGCCGGCCTCCCATGAGCGGATCGCGGAGAGCATGCGGCTGTCGATGCGCTGGGCGGCGCGGTCGCGCGATGCGTTCGGGGATCGCCCGGGCCATGCGCTCTTCGGCATCCAGCAGGGGGGCGACGAGGAAGACCTGCGCGGGGAGAGCGCGGAGGCGCTGCGGGCCATCGGTTTTGACGGCTATGCCGTTGGCGGGCTGGCCGTGGGGGAGGGGCAGGAGGTGATGTTCCAGGTTCTCGACTACGCGCCGGACATGCTGCCCGCTGACAAGCCGCGCTACCTGATGGGTGTGGGCAAGCCGGATGACATCGTGGGCGCCGTGAAGCGGGGCATCGACATGATGGATTGTGTGCTGCCGTCGCGGTCGGGCCGGACGGGGCAGGCGTTTACGCGCCGCGGCGTGGTCAACATCAAGAACGCCCGCCACCAGGAGGACCCGCGGCCGCTGGACGAGGGCTGCTCCTGCCCCGCGTGCCGCAACTACTCCCGTGCCTACCTCCACCACGTCTTCCGGGCGCAGGAGATCATCAGCTCCATGCTGCTGACCTGGCACAACCTGCACTATTATCAGGAGCTGATGCAGGGGATGCGGGAGGCGATCGCTGAGGGTCGGTTTGCGGCCTGGGAGTCGACGTTCCACGCGGAGCGGGCGCGGGGCGATATCGACCCCCTGTAAGGCAGTCAGCGCGGCGGGCCGGGGATGCCAGGCGGCGGATCGTCGAGGCGGCGCAGGATGCCGTCGGCCAGAGCCTTGCGCAGAAGGCGGCGGTATTCCGGGGCGTCCGCGCCATAGTGGCGCCCCGCCAGCCACCATTTCGGCGCCCTGAGCGCGAGCAAACCCCAGGAGAGCGGTCCGGCTGCCTGCCGATAGAGCAGGATGCCGTTGCGGTGGTGGTAATAGACCTTCCAGAGCGGGCGGTAAGTTTTGGTCGCGTCGCTCATCGTCGCGCAGTCGTGTTCGAACCGGATCGACGGGGCGAAGACGATGCGGCAGCCCGCCTGCGAGAGCCGGAGCGTGTGGATGAGATCGTCGCCATATATAAAGAGACGCGGGTCCGGCCCGTCCATCGCCTCCAAGGCTCGGCGGGAGAGGAACAGGCCCACGAAGGTCGCCATGTCGATGGGCAGAGACGGCGCGCCGGCATCGTAGGCGGCATCGTCGATCCGGAAGCCGCGCTGCCTCCGCCCCTTGGCGAAGGGATTGCGCAGGGGGCGGTTCATGTCGCAGATCCGGCCATCGGGGTAGAAGACGGCGGCGGCCACGGCGTCCGCGGTTTGCCAGTCGTGCTGGCGGAACCGGGCGAGGGCGCCGGGGGCAGGGCGGCCATCGTCGTCCATCAGGACGGTCCATTCGGCGCCAACGTGGTCTCTTGCGTGCGCCATGCCGCGCGCGAAGCCGCCGGCGCCGCCAAGATTGCCCTCCGTCAGCAGCACGTCACACCGGGGGCTCCGCTGTGTTTCGAGCCATTCCCGTGTGCCGTCGGTGGAGCCGTTGTCCACCACGACGACGTGGTCGATGCCCTCCATGTCGAGCCGTTCGAGGGTTTTCCGGATATGCTCCAGCCGGTTGAAGGTGACCACGACAGCGGCAATGCGGCAGGCGCCATGGGGCGTCGGGGCGGGGGGTGTTTCAGGGGGCATCCGAGGGCTTCCGTTGCGGTGGCGGGACACTAGACAACCGGCGGCGCGGGGTCCACAGGATCGGCACGCCGCTTCAATCTGACCAATGTATCTGCTTGCCGGCCCGCGCCCGAGCCGTCATGCTCGAGGCAGAAGAGGGCGAGGTTGACTTTGTCCGCCGGCACCACCACCTCTAGCCCCGATGACCGGAGAAGGCCGAGTGCCGCCAGACTTGGGGCCGGTGCCTTCTTGCCCAGACAGGAATATCAACATGCGCGAGCCACTCAACCAGTCCTACCCCGTGTTGCCCCTGCGCGATATCGTGGTGTTTCCCCACATGATCGTGCCGCTTTTCGTGGGCCGGGAGAAGTCCGTCCGGGCCCTGGAAGAGGTGATGCAGGACGACAAGCAGATTCTTCTGGCCAGCCAGATTGACGCTGCGGATGACGACCCTTCTTCCGAGGGGATCTATTCCGCGGGCGTGTTGGCCAATGTCCTGCAACTCCTCAAGCTGCCCGACGGGACCGTAAAGGTGCTCGTCGAGGGCATCCACCGGGTGCGGATCTTTGAATACCTTGATAACGAAGATTTCTTCGAGGCGAGAGCCGAAGAGCTGCCGGAGGAAATGGGCGACCGCGACACCGTGGCCGCGCTGATCCGGTCCGTCGCGGAGGAATTCGAGCGGTACTCCAAGATCAAGAAGAACATCCCCGAGGAGGCGCTCGCCGCCATCGCGGAGACGCGCGATGCTGCGAAGCTGGCCGACCTGGTGTCGGGCCACCTTGGCGTGGAAGTTCAGCAGAAGCAGGAGCTTCTGGAGACGCTCTCGGTCGCGGAACGGCTGGAGCGGGTCTATGGCCTGATGCAGGGGGAGATGTCCGTCCTGCAGGTCGAAAAGAAGATCAAGACGCGCGTGAAGTCCCAGATGGAGCGGACGCAGCGCGAGTATTACCTGAACGAACAGATGAAGGCGATCCAGCGCGAACTGGGCGACGGCGACGAGGGCGCCAACGAGATCGCCGAACTGGAAGAGAAGATCGCGGAAACGAAGCTTTCCAAGGAAGCGCGGGAGAAGGCGGATGCGGAGCTGAAGAAGCTCAAGAACATGTCGCCCATGTCCGCCGAAGCGACCGTGGTCCGCAACTACCTCGACTGGATGCTGTCGATCCCGTGGGGGACGAAGTCGCGCGTCAAGAAGGACCTGACGCGCGCCCAGAAGGTCCTCGACGACGATCACTACAGCCTCGAGAAGGTCAAGGAGCGGATCGTCGAGTATCTCGCCGTTCAGCAGCGGTCCGCCAAGCTGAAGGGGCCGATCCTGTGCCTCGTCGGGCCTCCGGGTGTCGGCAAGACCTCGCTCGGCAAGTCGGTTGCGAAGGCGACGGGGCGCGAGTTCATCCGCATCTCGCTCGGCGGCGTTCGCGACGAATCCGAGATCCGTGGCCACCGGCGGACCTACATCGGTTCCATGCCCGGCAAGATCATCCAGGCGCTGAAGAAGGCCAAGACCACGAACCCGCTCATCCTGCTCGACGAAATCGACAAGATGGGGCAGGACTTCCGTGGCGATCCGGCCTCCGCGATGCTTGAGGTGCTCGATCCGGAGCAGAACAACACGTTCGTGGACCACTATCTCGAGGTGGAATACGACCTCAGCAACGTGATGTTCCTGACCACGGCGAACTCCTACAACATGCCGGGCCCGCTGCTGGACCGGATGGAGATCATTCCGCTGGCCGGCTACACCGAGGACGAGAAACGCGAGATCGCGCGGCGTCACCTGATCGGCAAGCAGATGAAGAACCACGGGCTGAAGCCCAAGGAGTTCGAACTGACCGATGCGGCGCTGACCGAGATCATCCGCACCTATACCCGTGAGGCGGGGGTGCGGAACCTGGAACGCGAGATCGCGAAGCTCTGCCGGAAGGCGATCACCAAGATCATCAAGAAGGAGGTGGAGACCGTCGTCATCGAGCCGAAGGACCTTGAGGATTACCTTGGCGTCAAGCGGTTCCGCTATGGCCTGGCCGAGAAGGAGGACCAGGTGGGCGTCGTGACCGGGCTGGCCTGGACCAGCGTCGGTGGCGATCTTCTGTCCATCGAGGCGCTGAAGCTTCCTGGCAAGGGGCGGATGAAGACGACCGGCAAGCTGGGCGACGTGATGAAGGAATCCATCGACGCGGCCAACAGCTTCGTGCGGTCCATCGCGCCGGAGATCGGGGTGAAGCCGCCGAAGTTCGACACGATCGACATTCACGTTCACGTGCCGGAAGGGGCGACGCCAAAGGACGGCCCCTCGGCGGGCGTGGCGATGGTGACGTCCATCGTGTCCGTGCTGACCAAGATCCCGGTCCGCAAGGACATCGCGATGACCGGGGAGGTCACGCTGCGCGGCAACGTGCTGGCGATTGGCGGGCTGAAGGAGAAGCTTCTCGCGGCGCTTCGGGGCGGCATCAAGACGGTGCTCATCCCGGAGGAGAACGAGAAGGACCTGACCGAGATTCCGGACAACGTGAAGGAAGGTCTGGAAATCATCCCGGTGGCCAATGTCCGCGATGTGTTGCGGCACGCGCTGGTTCGGATGCCGGAGCCCATCGAATGGGACGAGGCGGCCGAGGAGGAAGCCGCGGCCGCACGCGCCGCCGCCATCGAGGACGCACGTGGCGGGGAACCGCAGACGGCGCACTGACGGCCGGATCATAGAGATATTGGAAAAGGGCGCCCTCACCGGCGCCCTTTTTCGATTCGCCGCCAGGTTGCAGGCTGGGACCGCCCGGGAAACGATCCTTGGGGAAGGGGCGGAAAGGCATCGGTTCCGCAACGGTCGCGGGGGTCGAAAGCGCCATTAACCGTTTGATAACCGTTTGCATCTTTCTGCCGCAATTCTTGGTTAACGTCCGTCTTCGTCTGTACGATTTCCGAGTTTCCAGGTGCCGCACGGCCGGTCCGAACCCCGCAGGAAGATCCCGGGGCGGGCGTCGTCCGTGTCTGAATCGTATCGTGATGAGGAAGACTGCCAATGGTAAACGACAAGGCAAAGCGGGCTGGGCCGCCGTCGGATGTGCTGGACCACCTGATCGAGGTCCACACCAAGAACGGAACGCTCGACAACCTTCTGGACAGCGGGATCGGCGCGGTCATCGAAGACCAGATGGACCCCGGGGACCCGGGCGATCCGGGTGGGCCCACCGATCCGGAACCGCCGGCGCAGATCGCGATCCTGGGCGGCAGCACGGCGGCGGAAGGCTGGGAGGCGTGGACCTTCGACGGACAGACGCTCACGCCGCTCGGCGACATAAATGATGGCGCTGGCAGCTCCTTCGCGGGCCGGACCGGATTCATAGAGTATGCGGGCAGCCTCTACTTTTCCGCATATGACGCCAGCGGATACGAGCTGCGCAGCTACGACCCGGCGACCGGGGAAGTGGCGCTGGTTGCGGAGATCAACGGCAGCGGCAGCGCATCGCCGTCGGACTTCATCGTCTACGACGATACGCTGTTCTTTACCGCCTACGATCGCGCGAGCGGCTACGAGTTGCGCAGCTATGACGCGCAGACGGGGGTCGTTTCGCTGGTGGCCGATATTGCGGACGGGTCCTCGAGTTCGTACCCGGAGAATCTTTTCGCGTTCGACGGCAAGCTGTTCTTCAGCGCCGAAGATCCCGACGCAGGACTGGAATTGTTCAGCTATGACCCTGTCGCGGGCGTCGTGCTGCACGATATCAACCAAGGCACCGGGTGGTCCGCTCCGCAGGGGTTCATCGAGTTCGACGGCAAGATGTTCTTCAGCGCGACCGGGGACGGGACGGGATCGGAACTGCATTCCTACGATCCGGCAACGGGCGAGGTGAGCCTTGTGGCGGATATCTACGCGGGCAACCCGGGGTCGTCTCCGCAGGACTTCGTCGTCTACGACGGGAAGCTGTTCTTTACGGCCTACGATCCCGCGAACGGGTCCGAACTGCGGTATTACGATCCGGCGGACGGCTCCGTCTCCGTGGCGGCGGAGTTGATCTCCGGGGGCGGGAGCTCGTATCCGGGCAACCTGATGGTCTTCGACGAGAAGCTGTTCTTCACCGCGATGGATGGGGCGACCGGGCTCGAACTCCGCAGTTATGACGCGACCACAAACGAGGTGGCGTTGATCGCGGATATTGCGTCGGGGGCCGAAGGCTCCGCGCCATCGGGGCTGCAGGCACATGACGGCAAGCTCTACTTCAGCGCGACCGATCCCGACACCGGGCGGGAGTTGTATGCCTACGATCCCGAGACCGGAACCGTCGACGCGTTCGATTTTCTGGAGGGCAGCGACAGCAGCAATGCGGAAGTGGCAGGCGTTCTGAATGGTGAACTGTTGGTCTACGCTTCCGTCGATCCGGACGGGGACGGCGTTGCGGACAGCGCAGTCTTCGTGAGCGAGGGGCCGATCACTTCGGTGGAGGATTTCGCCCGTGTCGACGACCCGAGCGGCACCTTCCAGCCCATGACGGACCCGTACCTGTTCGACGCGGGCCTGATCGCCTGACGATGCGACGCTGGCCGGGGGACTGGCGGGCCTCCTGCGGCCGCTTCCGGGTGCCGGAGGCGGCCCGTTTCAGCCTTGCAAACGGGCGTGGCAGCCGGTATTTCGCTCGTCGCCGGGTGATTAGCTCAGTGGTAGAGCGCTTCGTTCACATCGAAGATGTCGGGGGTTCAAATCCCTCATCACCCACCATCCCCCCAAGTCGATCGCGCGCCTGCCATGGGCGGCCCTGTCCGCGCGGATCAAATCGACGTGCGGGGAGGCCGAGGGCGGTGATATTTTCGCCCGATCTCCCCATATGCGGATCATGTGACTTTCAATTGGATTACAGTGATGAAACGCATGGCATTGGGTCTCGTTATGGTGGCTGCCGCGTCGTCCGCACAGGCCGCATCGAACATGGAACAGACGGTGATTGCCGACTTGCGCAGGGACGGTGTGTCGGAAGAGTGCATCGCCAAGGTCACGCTGAATGACGCGGCGCGGATCACCGGGATCAAGAACGATCCGAACCGCAGCGACGGCAGCAAGAACACTTCGATCAAGAACCAGGTGAAGAAGATCTGCGCGCGGTGAGGCGATCACGGCGGCCGGGGCTGGGACGGCCCGTTAGGAGGCCGGCAGCGGGGGCTGTTTGCGCCTTGCCAAACTTCGGGGTTGCCGCTATCCCGCACGCCACCGGGTGATTAGCTCAGTGGTAGAGCGCTTCGTTCACATCGAAGATGTCGGGGGTTCAAATCCCTCATCACCCACCATCCCCACCCCCCACTTGCTGCGCGGGCCTGGCATGACCGACTTTTACATCCTGCGCCACGGCGAGACGGTCTGGAACGTCGAGGGGCGGATGCAGAGCCATCTGGATTCGCCGTTGACCGAACGTGGACGCGCGCAGGCCCTGCGGCAGGGGGAGATCCTGCGCGGAGCCGGGGTGGAGGGGCTGGCCGTCCACAGCAGCCCCAGCGGCCGGACGGCAGAGACGGCGGCGCTGGCGCTGCCGGGGGTGCGGCCCGTCTTCGACCGGCGCCTTGCCGAGGTCGGCATGGGCGAGTGGCAGGGGCGGACGCTGGAGGAGATCGAGCGGCTCTGGCCCAGCACCGTGGACGACCCGCACCCCTTCCTGTGGAAGTTCGACGCCCCCGGGGGCGAGCGGTTGGCGCAGATGCAGGCTCGTATTGCGGACTGGCTGGCGGAACAAAGGGCGCCGGTGATCGTCGTCACACACGGTGTTACCTCGCAACTGCTCCGCGGAATGCTGCTCGGTCTCGATATTCCCGCCATGGCCGGTTTGGAGGATCGGCAGGGCGTGGTCTATCGTGTGTCGCAGGCGACGGGCGAGGTGCGTCTGGAGGCAGTCTAGAGGTATCTGCCGGAACCGGCCCATGGCCCCGACAGGATAGGCGCGCGTGATGAAGACAGATTGCCGGGAGTTCGTCGACGCTCTGCGCAAGGTAACGGATGCGGACGCGCTCTGGCGGGTGATGCTCACCTTTTTCTATAGTCGCGGCGGGATTCGTATCAGCTACCGTCACGTACAGGGCGACCCCGACCGGGACATGACGCCCACCATCTATCACGACGGATTCCCAGATGGGTTCATTCGGCGTTCCGTTGCCGAGGGGTACCATCGCAGCAACCCCATCTCGGCGGTCGCCCTAGTGACGACAGAGCCCTTCTACTGGTCCGATGTCGAAACGAAGAGGAAGCTCTCGGACGCCGAATTGGCCTTTCTGGATATCGTTCGCACCGAGATTCCCGGGAATGGAGTGGTCATTCAGATGTTCGGGCCAAATAGTCGGAATGGAACGATAAATCTCGGTTTCCCGGAGGATTTTCCGCGGCTGGAGCCGTCGGAATTGGGGGAGTTGCAGCTGGTGGGGCAGGCGGCGCATCTGGCCTATTGCCGACTGGTTCCGCCGGAGGAGCAGGAGGCCCATCGCCTGACCGCGCGCGAGGTCGAGATTCTGGAGTGGATCGCGCAGGGCAAGTCCAACTCCGTCATTGCGGACATCCTCGGAATCTCCGTCCATACCGTCGACACGCATATACGGCGGATCTTCAAGAAGCTGCGGGTTCACGACCGGACGACGGCGGCGGTGAAGGGGCTGGGCGCGGGACTGGTTCAGAACGCGACGTCAGGCTGGGGTCCGTAGCTCCGTGCGGGCGGGTCACGCGGGTACGGGACTGATCCGGGTGTACCGGTGCAGATATTCACGTTGGACCTGCGGTAGGCGGGGTTCGGAACCGGCGCCGGACCCGCTTGCCACCCGTGCGCCGGCTCGAGCGCCAACGTGAAGGGTCACGCCCATCGGCCCATCGAGCGATGCCCGGCACGCCACGTATTTGACAGGCAGCCGGGCGGTTTGACCCCCGCGTCAGAAAAGGGGGCGCCACAAGCACCACTCACGTGCTCTGACCGCGCGGTTTCCGCGCGTTGGGCGGCGGGTTTCCGGAAAGGACCCGCCGCCATTTTTAACAGGGGACGGGCAGGCGTGCGGCGTGCCGGCAGGTTGCTTCACTCTGGCGAGTATGCGACACGATCTCGACGCTTCCGGGTCGACAGAGGTATTCGATGAGCTCCTTCACATCCCTGCGCACAACGATGGTCGATACGCAAATCCGGCCATCCGACGTTACGAAGTATTCGATCATAAGTGCGCTGCTGGCCGTCCCGCGGGAACTCTACGTGCCGGCCAACCTCCGCGAGGTCGCCTATGCGGGCCAGAACGTGCCGATCGGTGACCGGCGCGTGATGCTGGAGCCGCGGACGCTTGCCAAGATGCTCGATGCGCTCAACATCGGGCCGACCGACCTGGTTCTCGATGTCGCCGCGGGGCTGGGCTACGCCACTGCCGTCGCGGCCCGGCTGGCCGAAGCGGTGGTCGCGCTGGAAGAGGATCAGGACCTTGCGTCGGAAGCAGAATCCACGCTCGCCGCAGAAGGCGTGGACAATGCCGCGGTGATCCAGGGTCCGCTGACGGAGGGCGCGCCGCAGCACGGCCCCTACGACGTCATCATGATTCAGGGCGGTGTTGCCACGCTGCCACAAGCATTCATGGACCAGCTCAAGGAGGGCGGACGCATCGCCTGCCTGTTCATGGACAGTGAATGTGGTGCAGTCAGAATAGGATACAAGATAGACGGTGCCGTGAACTGGCGGTTCGCGTTCAATGCCGGTGCGCCCGTAATGCCAGGGTTCGAGGCGGAGAAAGCATTCTCGCTGTAATCGGCGAATCGAGCCTGCTATAGTGCAAGAAAAGGCAGGCCTTCGAGAGGGAGCAGTTCGCGTGAGTATTTATGGCAGGCGCCTCAGGCGCGATATCTTCGGCGCGGCGACGGCCGTTGCGATGCTCATGCCGATTGGGGCTGTGGCGGAGACCTTGTCCGACGCCTTGATCGACGCTTACAGGAATTCCAACCTGCTCGAACAGAACCGGGCGTTGCTGCGGGTGGCCGATGACGACGTCGCGGTCGCCTTTTCGTCTCTTCTGCCGACGTTGGATTTCATCACCGATTTCGGCGCGACCCATCCGAACGACCGGCAGTTTAACTTTGCCGGCCAAGACGTGACCCCTGACAACCTGAACGCGACCTTCGCGCTTCAGGCGAAGATCGATCTGTACGCGGGCGGGCGGAACAAGCTTGGAGTAGAGGCCGAGAAAGAAACCGTTCTGGCCACGCGAGAGGCGCTCCGGTCCTTGGAGCAGAGCGTTTTGCTGCAGGCCGTCACCGCGTATTTCGGCGTGCTCCGCGCCCAGGCCTTCGTGAACCTGCGCGAGAACAACGTTCGGGTGCTGCAGCAGGAAAAGCAGGCCACCGGAGACCGGTTCGAAGTTGGCGAAGTGACCCGGACGGACGTCGCCCTGGCCGACAGCCGCTCTGCCGCCGCCGTCAGCGCGCTCGAAGCCGCGCGTGGCGACTATGCCATCTCCCGCGAGAACTTCCGCACCGCAGTTGGGCGCTATCCCGGCGATCTTCAAACCCCCGCGAACCTGCCGGTGACGGCCGCGTCGGTTGGCGAGGCGACGAATGTCGCCGTGCGGACGCACCCGGATATTCGGCAGGCGCAGCGGGAAGTGACCGTAGCGGAACTCGGGATGAAAATCGCGAAGGGCGCCTATCTGCCGACGATCAGCGCAACCGTCACGTCGCTGACCGGCACGGACGACCGGTACGACGACGAGGAGCACCGGCTCGGCATCACGCTGAACCAGCCGATTTACCGGGGCGGCCGCCTCGCCGCTCTGGAGCGGCAGGCGATTTCGCAACGCAACGCGTCGCGCTCCAATCTGTTGCAAACGACGCTTGGGATCGAAGAGCAGGTGGCCAGCGCCTGGGCGAACCTTGAGGTGTCGAGGGCGCAGATCCGGGCCACCGATCTGCAGATCGACGCCGCCCAGATCGCCTTTGACGGCACCCGGGAAGAAGCGACGCTCGGCGCACGTACCACGCTCGACGTGCTGGACGCCGAACAGGAACTGCTGGACGCCCGCGCCTCCCGCATCGACGCGATTGCCACGCAATACGTAGCAGCTTATTCACTTCTTTCTGCCATGGGTCTGTTGACGGTCGACCACCTGAACCTTGGAATTCAGACCTATGACCCCGCTGGCTACTACAACGCTGTCAAACACGCGCCCGCGCGCTTCTCGCCGCGGGGGCAACAGCTCGACAAGGTGTTGCGGAAGATCGGCAGGCAATAAGCGTTCGCATGCTCGCGTGGCTGGACGATCGAAGGCCCCGGCTTCACAAGTCGGGGCATTTCCATATGATAAGGGTGCGGTCTCGTCGCGGGCCTGGGAAATGAGCAAGGGCGGGAGGTGACATGTCGGAGCCAGTAACCAACGCTGAGATCGAGGATGTCCTGCTGTCCATACGGCGACTCGTGCAAGGCGACGCCCGCACGGAACCGGATGTGGAAGAGCCGGAGCCTGCGGACGCGGCTGCTCCAGAGGCGCCCGACGCCGCGCCGACGCCGTTTTCCGCGCGCGTCGAAAAGCCGGAGAGCGAGCGGCATGCCCCGCCACGGCCCCGTACCCGGACCGAGACACCGGCCCTCATCCTGACCCCGTCCCTGAGGGTGACGGAGGAGGAAACGATAGACGCGCCGGCCGAAGTGGCGTCGCTGGACGCGGCAAACCAAGACATGGTCACCGACGCCTCCCCTGTGCCCGAGGAGCCTGAAGCGGCAGAAGTCGCCGATCCCGATGAGGACGGGGAGGCGGCGATTTTGCCGGAGGACACCTCCCCTGTAGCGGAGGCGGAACAACCCGCCGAGCCGAAGGACGACGTTTCCGGCGACGCCACACCCGAGATTCCCGTGGCAGAGGTGCCCAGTTTCGTTCGGGCCGCTGTCGAACGGCGGAACCGCGCCGCGGCGTCGCAACAGGGTCGGCCTGCGAGCGCCGGGGACGGAGCAACCTCTCCGCAATCGGTAAGCGAGGACGCTGAGTCCGGCGGCGACTCGACCTTTGCCTCGCGGAACGCGCCGCGCGCCGGTTTTCGGTTCGGCACGCATGCGGACCCCAACGTTTACAATCTGCCGACATTCCGCCATTCGCCTGCGAACCGGGATTCCGCGTCGGACGACAGGGACTCAGCGTCCGACCAGCAGCGTCCGCCGTCGCTGACCGATGACGTGGTGCCCATGATGCCCTCGTTCCGGGCGCATGCCCGCCAAGGGGCCGCCGCGGCGGAGGCGCCCGGTAACGGGGCGGGGGATCATCCGTCCCGCTTGGAAACTCCGACAGACGTCGCCAAAAGCTCCGCCGCGTCGGGCGCCTATGGCTCCGGTCTGGATGCCGATGCCCTGTCGGCCCTGATCTCGGAGTGCGTGCACAAGGAACTGCAAGGGGAACTCGGTGAACGCATCACCCGCAACGTGCGCAAGCTGGTCCGCCGGGAGATCCACCGGGCACTTTCCATGCGAGATTTCGAGTAGGACCCTAAACGGCACCAGTGGGTGCCTGGGCTACAGGAGATCGCGCACAAGAGGATCGCGGACCGCGATTTCAATTCTGCCGCGCCATTGACTCGCCCGCCCACGTCGGCCCGCCGCTCTCCCGGGCAGTTTCGTGGCGTTCGTAGGCCGTTGCACCCGAGATCGGCTGGCTCCGGCCTGATCGAACTGGGTGAGATCCCCATTTTACCCCAACAGGCGAATTGGGTGTATGAGACAACGCCCATGTTTGACTCACGGCCGCGAATCCAGGCTGCGCGCGCAATCTGCCGTACGTAAGGCGGGCCGCTTTCTCGGCAGGCGCTTTGGAGCTCGTGGGCCGACGCGAGAAGGACCAGTGGAAACGCGTCATGGGAGATTTTGACCAATGCTCAGCCCCGCGCCAATCGGTGCCGAGGTGGACGAGGCAGCGCTACGAGAGAAACGCGAGCCATGGATCCAGCCTTCGCGCACGGTCGATGCGCCTGAGGATGGGGGTGTCGCTCGGCCGGCCGCGCTTAGTCGAGCTCGTGGGCCGATAATGTCCGATCAGACGGCGTCCTCCTTAAGAGCGTACGAGCGATCCTCGGAGCGGCACGAGTGGATACCAAGAGTATGTCCCAGTCCGCGCTATGAGAAAGGCGCACCAACGTTCCCATTACCGGCGTTAATATAGGTGATACGCGCAGAGGCGGGCGACCAGAGGGACGGCGCAAGTTCGACCAGAGGGCCACGCCGTTTCTACTCCGGTGGTACTTGCACGGAATCGGGGCGACTGTCCCGGGCTGCAGCGACCGGGCCGGCGCGGCTATTCGGATATCGCTGACGGGGTGAGTTTGTCGGGCGCTAGATGTCGAGTCGCCACAACGAAAAAGGGTGCGCGGAGGGTGCGCACCCTTTTTCGGTTGGTTTCCAGTCCGCCCGGCCAGGGGCAGGCGGGCAGGATCAGGCGGCCTCGGCTTGTTCGGCCGCGGCTTGGCGACGTTCGCTTTCCTCGCGGGATAGCGCGACAGACGTCCGCACACCGCTCGCGACGAATTGCATCAAGCCGGACACAACCCGTTCATTGGGGTCGATCCCGGCACAGCTCAGCACTTCACGCCCATCGCGAGAGCGCGCCCAACGGGCGATCTGCTCAGGGCCGTTACCGTATTTCTTGTCATCGGCAATGGCATCATCCAGCGCGGCCAACACAACAGCAGCAAAGAGCTTCCTCGCTCTCTGACCCTGCTCATAATTGAAAGCCGTGCCGTCAACGAAATCACTCATCTCGTCGTCCTTTATTCTTGCTCTTGTCTTTTCGGCATGGCGCCGAATATGACCTATTTGCTGCGATTCGGTATTTCCGTTTTGGAATGCCACCCATGTTCCCAACGCATAGCTCTATCTTCCAAAACGCCATATCTGGTCGACTTGCCAGCCCCGGATGACCAAGATATAGAGGCCGGCGAAACCGGATCAAGCGCCGCACGAGACTCTTCATGCCGAAAATTAACGGAAACGAAATTCGCCCGGGCAATGTTCTGGAGCATAACGACGGCCTTTGGGCCGCGGTCAAGGTGGACCATGTGAAGCCCGGCAAGGGCGGCGCGTTCGCTCAGGTGGAGCTGCGCAACCTGCGCAATGGTTCCAAGCTGAACGAGCGTTTTCGCAGTGCCGACAAGGTCGAACGCGTGCGTCTGGAGCAGAAAGACCAGCAATTCCTGTATGAAAACGATGGGATGCTGGTGTTCATGGACAACGACACGTTCGAGCAGATCGAGCTGCCCGCCGAGATCCTCGGGGAGCGGCGTCCGTTCCTGCAGGACGGGATGACGATCCAGATCGAGTACTACGAGCAGGAGGCGCTGAGTGCGAGCCTGCCGCAGAAAGTGGTCTGCAAGGTGGTGGAAACGGAGCCGGTGGTGAAGGGCCAGACGGCCGCCAACTCCTTCAAGCCCGCGCTGCTGGACAACGGCGTCAAGGTGATGGTGCCGCCCTTCGTTGGGCAGGACGAAGACATCGTCGTGAACACCGAAACGATGGAGTATTCCGAGCGGGCCTGACCGGCTCTTACCGCTCCGAAAATAGGGCCGCCATCGCGCGGCCCGTTTGCGTTTCAACCCCCGACGGCGGACAGGCAGCGCTCGACGAGGCCGCGGTAGCTGCTGCCGAAGAGGCGCAGGTGCACCAGGGCCGGCCAGAGCTGGTAGACGGGGCGGCGGTCGTCCATGCCCGGCTCGGTGGGGCCGTACCCCTCCCAGAACGCCGGGGCGGGACGGCCGAAGAGGTGCAGCATGGCAAGGTCGACCTCCGCGTGGCCGTGATAGCAGGCGGGATCGATGAAGAAGGCGGTGCCGCCCGGGCCGAAGAGGGCGTTGCCGGACCACAGGTCTCCGTGGAGGAGGGCCGGGGGCGGCGCGGACGGCAGGAGGTCCGGCAGGCGGCGGACAAGGGCGTCGATGCGGCGGCGCAGGTCGGCGGGCGTGCCATTCGCCGTGGCCAGCAGGCGGCGTTCGCCCCAGAAGGCAGGCCAGTCCTCCATCGCGTCGTTAAGGATTTCGACGGACCCGAAGGCGTAGTCGTCTTGCCAGCCGTAGGTCGCGCCGGTGCTGTCGTGCAGGCGGCGGAGGCCGACGCCGAGGGACTGCCAAGCGGGCGGCGTTGGGGAGGCTTCGTCCAAGGTCTCCAGGAACAGCACGTGCGCGGTGCACGCCAGGACGTCCGGAGCCGGCGCGCCGGCGGACCGGATGGCGCGGAGCATTCGGGCCTCCCGGTCCACGAGGGGGCCGCATTTCGCAACGACCCGCCGTCCGTCTGGCCACTCCAGCAGGAGGACGTCCGAGAGGTCGCCGCCATGGAGGGCGCGGGCGGAGGCAGGGGGCGTGCCGAACGTCTCTTCGGCGGCGCGGGTGGCGGCGGCTACCGCTCCCATGTGACTGTCGCCGAGCCGGCCTGCATTGCGCCGGTGGCGCGGTCGAACCGCAGATGGGCGAGCCCGTGGCCCTGCGATTGGGTGTAAAGCCGCCCGACGGCCACCTCGCCGGAGACGATCTCGGAGCCGACCGGAGCGCTGCCGTCTACGGCAACGGTGACGAGGCCCTTCCGAAGCTCCGTCTTGTGCTTCATCCGCGCGGTGACTTCCTGCCCGACGTAGCAGCCCTTGTGGAAATCCACGCCATTCAGCCGCTCGAATCCGCATTCGAGGATGTAGCTGTCGTCCGGGATCAGCTCGATGCCGCTTTCCGGCACGCAGGCGGATACGCGGAGGGCGTCCCAATCTGTCGCTGGCGCGTCACCGGTGGACGGCGTGTAGAGCCGCCAGCCCAGCGAGGGATGGCGCGGGTCGGCGAAGGCGACGTCCGGCGCGTCCCCGACGCCGCGGAGCACGTTAAGGTCCGTGGCCTCGATGGTCACGTCGGCCCGCAGGCGGTACATGGTGAGCCGCTTGGCGAGACCGGCTGCCATGGGTTCGGCCACGTCGAGCAGGATGCGCTCGCCGTTTGGGATCAGGAAGAAGTCGGCGAGGTATTTCCCCTGCGGCGTCAGGAGGGCGGCGTAGACGGCGCCGTGGGCCAGCTTGGCCACGTCGTTGGTGACGAGCCCTTGCAGGAAATGCTCGCGGTCGCCGCCGCCGATGGCGAGCACGCTGCGCCCCGATGCCTGTTCCCCGGTCATTTCGTTCTCCCTTTCCGCTCCGCTCCTATATAGGGGAGGGCGCGCTGGCCCGACAGACCCGGAGGTGAGATGACTGCGCCGCTTTCCGTCGTGATCCCGACCCTGAACGCCGAGGCGGCCCTGCGTGGGTCGCTGCCGGGCGTATTCGAGGGCGTGGCGGCGGGGCTGGTGCGCGATCTGGTCATCAGTGACGGGGGATCGGGGGACGAAACGGTCGCGCTGGCCGAGGCCGTCGGCGCTCATGTCGTTCGCGGCGACGCGGGCCGTGGCGGCCAGTTGCGGCGGGGCTGCGCGGCGGCGCGGGGGGCGTGGCTACTGGTGCTGCACGCGGACACGCACTTGCCAGCGGGGTGGGTGGACGTCGTTGAGGCGGCGATGGTGGAGCCGGACTGCGCCGGTGCCTTTCGCTTGTCCTTCCGGGCGCGGGGGGTGGCGCCGCGGATCGTGGCGGGGTGGGCCAACCTGCGGAGCCGGGCGCTCCGTTTGCCTTACGGTGACCAGGGGCTTCTCCTGTCGCGGGCGCTTTACGAGAGGTCCGGAGGGTACCTGGACATTCCGCTGATGGAGGACGTCGCGCTTGCGCGGGCGCTCGGGCGACGGGTGCGGCTGCTGCCGGCGACGGTCTCGACGTCGGCGGATCGCTACGCGGCGCAAGGGTGGGTCGGGCAAGGGGCGCGTAACCTCTGGAGGCTTGCGCGGTACATGACGGGGGTCCCCCCGGAGCGGCTTGCGCGGGGCTATTCGGCGGCGGAGGCTTCGTCGCGCTCGCTGAACTGAAGGCGGTAGAGTTCGGCATAGGCACCGTCCCGCTCCAGCAGCTCGGCGTGGGTGCCCTGTTCCACCACGCGTCCGGCGTCCATCACCACGATCTTGTCGGCGTTGCGCACCGTGGCGAGGCGGTGGGCGATGACGAGGGTGGTCCGGCCCTCCGACAGCCGTTCGAGCGCGGACTGCACCACCGCCTCCGAGTGGGCGTCGAGAGCGGAGGTCGCCTCGTCCAGCAGCAGGATCGGCGTGTCGCGCAGCAGGGCGCGGGCGATGGCCACGCGCTGCCGCTGGCCGCCGGAGAGGGCGGAGCCGCGCGGGCCGGCGGGGCTGTCGATGCCATCCGACAGCGCGTCGATGAAATCGGAAACGAAGGCGGCGTCGATCACCTCGCGCAGCCGTTCCTCGGAGACATCCGTGCGGCCGAGCAGGATGTTCTCTCGCACCGACTCGTCGAAGAGCAGCGCATCCTGCGTGACGACCGAGAACTGGCCGCGTAGGTCGGCGATGTCGAAACGGCGGATATCCGTGCCGCTCATGGTCACAACACCGCCGTCGATTTCCACGAGCCGGGTCAGAACGTTGAAGACGGTGGATTTGCCCGCGCCTGACAGGCCAACGAGTGCCGTCGTCTGACCGGCATGGGCCGTGAACGTGGTGCCGCGCAGGACCGGCAGGTCGCCGTAGGCAAGCTCGACCCCGTCCAGCCGGATATCGCCCTGCGCCTCCGGCAGACGCACCGGGTGTTCGGGACTCTTGAGGTTGGGCCGCATCTCGAGCAGTGTCTTGAGCCGGTGAAGGCTGACGGCGGTGGCCTGCCAGACGCCGCTCATCCCCCCGATCCGCCGGATCGGATCAAAGGCGAGCGCCATGGCGGCGAAGAAGCTCATGAACTCCCCCAGCGTCTTTTCGCCGGCGAGGATTTCGCTGCCGCCGTAGAGCAGAACCGCGCAGAACCCGATGCCGCTCATGATGTCGATCATGGCAGGGATCAGCGCCTTGCCGAAGCTGGCCCGGGTCTCCGTTTGGATCTGCTGGTCGGCGAGGTCGCGGAACCGGCCGGTCTGGTAGGCCTCCAGGGCGTTGAGCTTGATGGGCGTGATGCCGTGAAAGATCTCGTCGAGCCGGGTGCTCATCATGCCGGCGTTGATGCGGTTGCGGAGCGAGACCTGGCGGACGAACCGCTGGACGAGCAGCGAGGGAAGCACCAGCAACGGCACGCCGACCAAGGCGATCAGCGTCCAGCGCCAGTCGATCCAGAAGACCACGGCGAGCAGGGAGACGAGCGACATCACGTCCCGTCCGGCGCCGGTGATCAGAACGTTGGAGACGTTGCGGATCGCTCCGGTATCGCCGCGAATCCGTTCCATCAGTGCGCCCGGTGGGTTGGCCTGATGGAACAGGGTGTCGAGCGTCATCACGTGTTGCAGCAGCCGGGTCTGAAGTTCGAACACGATCTTGGCAGAGGTGCGCGTGATCAGCACGCGCTGCGCGACGTTGGCGAAGGCCCGGATGACGAAAATGCCCATCATGACGATGCCGACAATGAGCATCGCCTCTTCATTGCCGCCGACGAAGACGTCGTCGAACATCGGTTTCATCATGTAGCTCATGAGGCCCAGCATGGAGCCTTCGATGGACATGAGGAGGGCCGCCACCACGACCGGCACGATGTGCTTGCGCATGTAGTCGCGCCAGAGCCAGACGAAGAGCCTGCGCTGTTCGCGCCAGCCGAGATCGTCGACGTTCTCGATTTCGGCAAGGGGTTTGATCATGTCGTGCGCCGTCCGGCCCGTTTGGCGGCGAAGCTCTCGGCGGCCGTGTTGTGATCGTATTCGGTGCGGAACCACGTTTCCAGGTCGATCGGGCTCTCGGCGTTGCGGGCTTCGTACATGTCGAAGATATGGCCCACGATGCCCGTCGCCGTCCAGTTGGCGTGGGCGTAGCGGAGCGACAGGTGCTTGCGCGCCTCTTCCAGCGGGACGCCCTCGATCACGGCTTTGTAGAGCACGGAGGCGAAGCCCGCGCGATCCGCGCCGGACTTGCAGTGCATGACGAAGGGTTTCTCCATCTGCCGCATGGTGTCGATCAGGGCCACGATCTCCTTCCGTCGTGCGGGTTTGCGCGCGTAGATCCGGGCCGTTCGGAGCTCGATCCCCAGCGCGTCGCAGGCTTCCTTCTCGAACAGCCACGGGCTGCGGCCGTCGTCGCCGCGCAGGTTCAGGATGCTGCGGATTCCCATTTCCTTGTACCTGACGAGTCGTGCCGGGTCCGGATGGTTGGAACGGTAGACGCCCTCGGCGACCTTGTCGAAGTTGGTCCACCAATATCGGAAAAACGCGTGGTCGAAGAGGTGGAAATGCAACCATGCCCGGCGCCGCGCCTCGCGTTGCGCGATGTCCGCCCCCACGGACCCGCGCATCCGGCGTTCGATGCTTTCGAACCAGGTCTCGATACGTTTCAACATGGGGTCGTCGGCTTCCCGGTGAGCGCGCCGTGGGCTTGGCGTCGCAGGGACTTAGCGCAAAAACAGGGGTCAGGGCAAGCATCGGGGGGGAGCACGGGCGCCGAGGGCGCGGGGGGCTGTCTGCCCCCCGACCGGCGCGGGGCGCGCCGGCCTCCCCCCGAGGATATTTGCGGACACAAGACGCCGGGAGACCCGCACCGGGGCATTGGAGTGCGGGGCGATTGACGGCCGCGCGGCTGCGTCCTAAGTCCGGGGGTCGGTTTCTTTTTTTGGAGAGTCCCATGTCAGTTCAGCGCGGCACCCAGTACCTCGCCATCCCTGGCCCCTCGGTGATGCCGGAGGCCGTCTTGCGGGCGATGCACCGTCCCGCGCCCAACATCTATACCGGCGAGTTGATCGATATCGTCGAGACGATCATGCCTGAGCTGAAGCAGGTGGCCCGGACGGCGGGCGAGGCGGCGATCTATATCTGCAACGGCCACGGGGCCTGGGAAGCGGCGCTGGTCAATGTGTTCAGCCGCGGGGACCGGGCGCTGATGCTCGCGACGGGGCGCTTCGGGCACGGCTGGGCGGACATGGCCGGCCAGCTCGGGGTGGAGGTCGAGCGGATCGATTTCGGTCGGCGGGCGCCGATCGATCTGGACCGGGTGGAGGCCGCGCTGCGGGCGGACACGGCGCATTCGCTGAAGGCCGTCATGTGCGTGCATGTGGATACCGCCACTTCGGTACGGAACGACATTCGCGCGCTGCGGGAGGCGTTGGACAGGGCAGGGCACCCGGCGTTGCTCATGGTGGATTGCATCGCGAGCCTGGCCGTCGACCCGTTCGAGATGGACGCCTGGGGCGTCGACGTGATGGTGAGCGGGAGCCAGAAGGGATTGATGACGCCGCCGGGTCTTGGCTTCGTCTTTTTCAGCCCGAAGGCGGACGAGCTGCGCGAGCGTGCGGGTCTGGTGACGCCTTATTGGGACTGGAGGCCGCGGGTGCGGCCGGAGATGTTCTATCAGTACTTTGGCGGTACGGCGCCGACGCATCATCTCTATGGTTTGAGGGCAGCGCTGGATCTGATCCGGGAAGAGGGGATGGAGGCGATCTGGGCGCGCCACGCGCGGCTGGCCCGCGCGGTCTGGGCGGCGGTCGAGGCGTGGGGGGAAGATGGCCCGCTGGCGCTCAACATCGCCGACCCCGCCTGCCGGAGTCATGCGGTGACGACCGTTCTGGCCGGCCGGGAGAACGGAACGCGGCTGCGCGACTGGCTGAGTGCGCGTATGGGCGTGACGCTCGGGATCGGGCTCGGCATGGCCACGAACGAAGACCCGAACTCGGACGGCGCCTTCCGGATCGGGCACATGGGGTATGTGAATGGGCAGATGGTGATGGGGGTGCTCGGTTCCGTCGATGCGGGGCTCAAGGCGCTCGACATTCCTCATGGGAGCGGGGCGCTGGAGGCTGCCTCGCGGGCCTTGGGCGACGACTGACGCCGCTAGCCGCGACGGCGACGGGCGAGACGGTCCAGCAGGTGATTGAGCAACAGGGCCGTCAGCGCCACGGCGGGCCACCCCAGCGTGAGGCGCAAGGCGAGGAGCAGGCAGAAGAGGTTGACGCCTGCCGTGACGAGCGCGGCGACGGTGTAATCCGGCGCGCGTCCCATGGTATGCCGTTTCATCCCCGTGCTCCTGTGTGGGACATACCGCCACCATAAACCGGGGCGGCGGGCTTGCGGAGGTACAGTCTCGAGATGGCGCATTTTCTGGCGGAGTCCAGCCAACCGCGCCGGTGGCGTCTGGCCACCGGGGCGGCAGGCTTGCGGCGGCACGGCACATGGGTAGTCTTGCGGCCAATATCGTTGACACGAGAGGACGCCGGATGAGCCAGCCCGAGTACATCGCCACCGAGCACGGTAGGCGCCTTGCCTATCGCCGGAGGGACGGCGCGGGGCCTGCGGTCGTGTTCCTGCATGGGCTGAGGTCGGACATGGAGGGGACCAAGGCCCTGCACCTGGACGACTGGGCGCGCACGGCGGGCCGCGCGTTCGTGCGGTTCGACTGTTCCGGGCACGGGCAGAGCGACGGTACCTTCGAGGACGGGTGCATCGGCGACTGGGCGGAGGATGCCCGCGCCATCCTGTCGGAGGTGACCGAGGGGCCGGTCGTGCTCGTCGGGTCCTCCATGGGGGGGTGGCTGGCGCTGCTGATGGCGCGCGCCATGCCGGAGCGCGTGGCGGGCCTCGTCACCATCGCGGCGGCGCCCGATTTCACCGAAGACGGGTTCTGGGCGGAATTCACCGAGGACCAGAAGGCGGAGATGGAGGCGTCGGGGCAAGTGGCGCTGCCGTCGGAGTATGGCGAGCCGCTCGTCGTCACGCAGCGGATGATCGAGGACGGGCGCAGCCACCTCGTGCTGCGCGCACCGCTGGACCTGCCGTTTCCGACGCGGTTCCTGCAAGGGACGGCGGATGCCGATGTCGACGTGTCCGTGGCGCTTCGGCTGCTGGAGCACGCCGACGGCCCCGACATGCGCCTGACGCTGGTGAAGGGGGCGGATCATCGCTTCTCCGAACCGGCAGAGCTTGCCACCATCGTCGCGGCGGTGGAGGACGTCTCGGGCTCCGGGAGTGGTGGGAAATGAAAATTGTCGCGCTGCTTCTGGTGTGCGTGATGATTTCGGCCGCGGGCGTCATGGTCTGGGGCCCGCGGGAGCCGGTGGAGGCGCGGGAGGTGTTCGATCCGGCGACGCTGCCGGCGGATGCCGCCGATCTTGACGGTTGGCTGGAGGCGCGCGAGGCCACCGTTCCGGCGCTGCGCCCCGAGAACGCCAAGCGGATTATCTGGGCCGGGGAGCGCGGCCAGGTGACACCGCTGTCCATCGTTTACCTGCACGGCTTCTCCGCCTCCTCCGAGGAAATCCGGCCGATTCCGGACATCGTGGCGGAGCGGCTGGGGGCGAACCTGTTCTACACCCGCCTGTCGGGGCACGGCCGCGACGGCGCCGCGATGGCGGAGCCGAAGGCCGGCGACTGGATCCAGGATACCGCCGAAGCCCTCGAGATCGGGCGGCGGATCGGGGAGCGGGTGCTGGTGCTCTCCGCCTCCACCGGCGGGACGCTGGCGGCGCTGGCCGCGACGGACCCGGCACTGTCGGAGGGGCTGGCGGGGGTGGTGCTGATTTCTCCGAACTTTCGCATCGGGACCGCGGCGGCGTCGCTGCTGACCTTGCCGCTCGCGCGGCATTGGGTGCCTGTGCTGGCCGGCGAGGAGCGCGGGTTCACACCGCAGAACGAGGCACACGCGGCCCACTGGACGCATCGCTATCCCACGGAGGCGGCGGTGCCGCTGGCGGCGCTGGTAGAGCATGTGTCACGGCTCGATTTCTCCGCCACACGGGTTCCGGCGCTCTTCATCTATTCGCGGGCGGATCAGGTGGTGGCGGCGGATGCGACCGATGCGGTCTATATCGCCTGGGGCGGTCAGGCGGCGCGGGAGTTGATCGAGCCGGACGGGACGGGCGATCCGTCGAACCACGTCATCGCGGGCGACATCATCAGTCCGGAGCGGACCGAGTCCCTGAGCGATCGCATCACGGAGTGGTCCGAAGGCCTGTGATGGCGTTGGCCGGCGTGCCGTGATAGCGGCGGCGGGAAGCCGCCTGCCGGGCTTTCGGCGGGCGGGTTGCGGCCGTAGCATGGCGCGTGCAAACGGCGCGGTGCGGCTTTCGTCGAAGGATAGTGGGTGAATGAACGAAACTGTGGTCTTCCTGCCGGGCATGATGTGCGACGCGCGGCTGTTCCTGCCGCAGATCCTGAGCCTCGGCGCCACGCGTCCGATCAGTTTCATGCCGCTCACCGGAGCGTCCTCGATGGGCGCGCTGGCATCCGCGGTGCTCGACGCGGCGCCGCGGAAATTCGCTCTGGTGGCGCACGGCATGGGCGGGATGGTGGCGATGGAGGTGCTGCGACGGTCGCCCGAACGGGTGACCCGGATTGCGCTGATGGACACCAGCCCGCAGCCGGAGCCGCCATCCGTCGCCGGGCTGCGGGAACCGCGGATCATTGCCGTGCAGACCGGGAAGATGGCGGAGGCGATGAAGGCCGAGATCCCGCCGGAGTGCCTCGCGCCGGGCGCGGGGCGGAGGGAGACCCAGGCGCTGTTGGCGGACATGGCGCAGTCGCTGGGGCGGGACGTGTTCATCGCCCAGTCGCGCGCCTTGCAGCGCCGCCCGGACCAGCAAAAGACGCTGAGCACGACCAAGGTGCCCGCGCTGGTGCTGTGCGGGGAGCATGATACGCTCTACCCGGTCGCGCGGCACGCGTTCATGGCGGACCTGATACCGGTGGCGGAGCTTCGCGTTATTTCCGGCGCTGGCCACATGCCCACGGTGGAGCAGCCGGAGGAGACCACGGAGATCCTGCGGGCGTGGTTGGAGGCGCCCTTGCTGGTGCGGTGATCCGCGCGGACGGCCGGTCTTGCCAGCGTCGGTGGGCGTGCCAGAGTGGCGCCGGCAGAGGGAGAGACGGATGAAAGATGTGACGGCGGGGTGGTTCGACAGCCGGGACATGCTGATCGGCGGGCAATGGCGCAGGGCCGGGGAGGCGTTGCCGCTGGAAGACCCGTCGACGGGGATGGAGATCGGAGAGATCGCGCGCGGCGGCGCACCGGAGATCGGGGAGGCCGTGACGGCGGCGCGCAGCGCGCTGAACGGCGACTGGGGACAGGCCACCGCGGTGGAGCGCGGGCGCATCCTGACCCGGATCGGGCAGTTGGTGCTCGAACGCGTCGAGGATCTCGCCCGGATGGAAGCGCAGGACGTCGGCAAGCCACTGGCCCAGGCGCGCAACGACGCTATCGCGCTGGCGCGCTACATGGAGTTCTACGGCGGCGCGGCGGACAAGGTGATGGGAGAGACGATCCCGTATCAGGCGGGCTATACCGTCTTAACCCTGCGCGAGCCACACGGCGTGACCGCCCACATCATTCCCTGGAACTACCCCATGCAGATCATAGGCCGCTCCGTGGGGGGCGCGCTGGCCATGGGCAACGCCGCGGTGCTGAAGCCGGCGGAGGAAGCGTGCCTGACCGCGCTCGCCTTCGCGCGGCTGGCGGAGGAGGCCGGCCTGCCGCCGGGGGCGCTGAACGTGGTGCCGGGGCTTGGCGAGGAGGCGGGCGCGGCGCTCACCGGCCACGCGGGCGTCGACCATATCTCCTTCACCGGGTCGTTCCCCGTGGGCCAGCTCGTGCAGAAGGCCGCCGGGGAGAACGTGGTGCCGGTGACGCTGGAACTGGGCGGGAAGTCGCCCCAGGTGGTCTTCGCCGACGCGGACCTGGAGGCGGCGCTGCCGTTTCTGGTGAACGCGGGCATTCAGAACGCGGGCCAGACGTGTTCCGCCGCCTCGCGGATTTTGGTGGAGCGGCGCCGGTACGAGGAGGTCGCAGACCGGATGGCCGAGCGCTATCGGGCGCTGCGGGTCGGTCCGGCGATGGCGGATCTGGAGGTCGGTCCACTCATCTCGGCGCGGCAGAAGCAGATCGTGGAGGGCTATCTGCGGCTTGGCGCCGATCTGGACTGCCTCGCTCGCGGCCGGATCGTGGAGGATGCGCCGGCGGGCGGGTATTACGTTGCGCCCCACCTGTTTGCGGGGGCGGCGTCCGGTCACCGGCTGGCGCAGGAGGAGATCTTTGGCCCCGCGCAGGTGCTATTGCCGTTCGAGGACGAAGAGGAGGCCATCGCGATCGCCAACGGCACCGGGCTCGGTCTCGTCGCGGCGGTCTGGACGGAGAACGGCGCCCGGCAGATGCGCATGGCCCGCCGGCTGCGCGCCGGGCAGGTCTTCGTGAACAATTACGGTGCGGGCGGCGGCGTGGAATTGCCATTCGGCGGCGTCGGCAAGTCCGGCCACGGGCGGGAGAAGGGGTTCGAGGCCCTGTACGGCTTTTCCCAACTCAAGACGGTCGCGCTCCGGCACGGTTAGACGCTGATTTCTTGGCCGAAAGATCGTGGCCACATGGCCGGCGGGGCGGTCGCCGTCCGCCGGGAAGGGCTTTTGGCAAAGCGCTGCTTTGGTTGCAATCTGGTTGCCCGATGGCGTTTTGAGGTGTCTTCTTCAGACGGTGCAGGAATGGTCAAGGGAGGAGACCGATGCGACTGGAAGGAAAATCAGCGATCATCACGGGCGGCGGCTCGGGCTTCGGCGCGGGCATCGCGCGCAAGTTCGCCGCCGAGGGCGCCCGCGTCATGATCGCGGACATCAATATCGAGACAGCCCGGGCGGTGGCCGAAGAGGTCGGCGGGATCGCGCAGTTCACCGACGTTGCCTTTTCCGGCAGCGTGAAGGACATGGCCGAGGAGGCCATCAGCGCGTTCGGCAAGGTGGATATCCTGATCAACAACGCCGGGATCACGCACCGTCCGGGACCGCTGGAAGGGGTGGCCGAGAGCGACTTCGACAAGGTGCTCGCGGTCAACACCAAGTCGATCTTCCTGACGGCGAAGTACCTGGTGCCGCACATGAAGGCCGCCGGCGCTGGTGCGATACTCAATGTCGCCTCGACAGCCGGCATCTCGCCGCGGCCGAATCTGAACTGGTACAACGCGTCCAAGGGGTGGGTGATCACCGCGACACGCACCATGGCGGTGGAACTTGCGCCGGCCGGCGTGCGGGTGAACGCGCTGGCACCGGTGGCCGGCGAGACGCCGCTGCTTGCCGCGTTCATGGGAGAGGACACGCCGGAAATGCGGGAGAAGTTCCTGTCCACCATTCCCATCGGGCGGTTCTCGACGCCGGAAGACATTGGAAATGCTGCGTGCTACCTGTGCTCCGACGAAGCCAGCATGATCACCGGCAGCGTGCTGAAGGTCGACGGCGGGCGGTGCATCTGAGCGAAGGAAAGACCCATGCGTCCCGGCGCGCGAAACCTGATAACCGACGTTCCGGGCCTGATGGTCGGCAACGCCGATGACGCAACACTGAAATCCGGTGTGACCGTGCTGCTCGGGGACGCGCCTCTGACAGCGGCGGTGCATGTCATGGGCGGGGCGCCCGGCACGCGGGAGACGGATCTGCTCGCCCCTGACAAACTGGTGCAACAGGTGGACGCGCTCGTGCTGGCGGGCGGGTCCGCCTTCGGGCTCGATGCCGCCTCGGGGGTGGCCGACGGACTGCGGGCGGCCGGGCGGGGTTTTGCGGTGGGCAGCCAGCGGGTGCCCATCGTGCCCGGCGCGATCCTCTTCGATCTGCTGAACGGGGGGGAGAAGGACTGGTCCGAGAACCCTTACAAGGCGCTCGGGGCGCAGGCACTGGCGGCGGCGTCGCAGGACTTTGCCATCGGCACCGCAGGCGCTGGCACGGGGGCGACCACCCGGAGGCTGAAGGGCGGGCTCGGGTCGGCCTCGGTCGTGCTGGAGAATGGCGTGACGGTCGGGGCGCTGGTGGCGGTGAATGCGGCGGGCGATGTCGTTGGCGCGGATGGGCGGTTCTGGGCGGCCCCGTGGGAATTCGATGACGAGTTCGGTGGCTGCGGCCCGGTGACGGGCTTCGATCCGGGCACCGAGCCGCAGCCGAAGCGCGGAGGGGCCACGACCATCGCCGTGGTGGCGACGGACGCCGCTTTGACCAAGGCGGAAGCGCAAAGGATGGCCATTGCCGCGCATGACGGCATGGCGCGCGCCATCGTGCCGGCCCACACGCCCGTCGACGGCGATCTCGTTTTCGCGGTGACCACCGGAGCGCAGCCGCTCGCTGATCCGGTGCTGGATCCCATGGTGATCGGCCACGCCGCCGCCGCCTGCCTGTCGCGCGCGATTGCCCGGGGCGTCTGGGCAGCGGCGCCCGTGCCGGGCGATACGCTTCCCTGCTGGCGGCAGGTGGAGGCGGAGGGCGATCCCGCGTAGCGGGCAGTCCGGCGGCTCAGCCCGCCGCCAGTGCGAGCGCCTTGCGCACCATCGCGCTGTCGGGCGATTCCAGCGCGTCCAGAATATCGAAGTGATGTTTGCCGGGGGTGATCGTCAGGTCGCTGCGTTGCCAAGCGTCCGCCAGCCGGATCGCCTGATCGATGAAGCTCGGCCGCTCCGCGCCGCCCACCTCGACCTGCACGCCGCAGTCGGGTTCGGGATGGAGGATCGGGCTTTCGCGTTCGGCCTCCACCGCGTCGATCTGTAGGTGCTCGTTCATCGGCAGCATGAGCAGGGGGTTCAGGTCGGCGAGGGGGGAGATTGCCAGAATTCCCCTGATCCGGCTCCGCACGTCGGGCGGGAGCGTCACGTCGGGGCAGACCATGCGGAGCGCGAGGTGTCCGCCCGCCGAATGGCCACTGAGCACGATCGGGCCTGCCGCCTCGGCTGCCAGAACCGGCAGCGCGCGGGCAACGGCGCGCGTGATTTCCGCGATATGGACGTGGGGCGCGAGCGGGTAGGACGGGATCGCGACCGCCCAGCCATGCGCCAGAACACCCGTTGCCAGGTGCGACCAGTCCTTGCGGCCGCTCATCCGCCAGAACCCGCCGTGGAGAAAGACGAAGAGGCCCTCGGGGGGGCTCGCACGTTCCGGCAGGAAGAGGTCGTACTTTTCCCGCTCGCCGGGGCCATAGGGCCTGTCGAGCCGCTGCTGCGCCTCGGGGTGGTGTTGGCGGAAGGCCTCCGCCGCGGCCGGCCATCGGTCGAAGTAGCTTTCGCCGTCGGGGATGAAATCGGCGTTGTCGTACGAGGTCGGGTCGATCACTGCGGGGCCTTTCGCGGGCTCATCCGGGGTCCAGTTAAGCATGCCGGCGGCCGGAGGCCAATGAGCGCCGGCCCAATGTGCGCCTGAAGGCCTCAGTAGCCCCGGTCGCGGTCCACCAGATGCAGAAACGGCTCGCCCGCCTCGCCACGGCGGATGTTCTCGGCGATCACCTCGCTGGCGGTATCGGGGCGGGTTTCGGAGGCGATGTGCGGGGTGACCGTCACCTTTGGATGCGCCCAGAACGGATGGTCTGGGGGCAGCGGTTCGGTGCGGAAGACATCGAGCGTAGCGTGCCCCAGGTGACCCGCATCCAGCGCCGCCAGAAGCGCGTCGTCGTCGATCAGCCGGCCCCGCCCGGGGTTCAGGATCACCGCGCCGCGGGGAAGCTGGTCGATATGGGCGGCATTGATCAGGTCTTCCGTGCCCGGTGTCAGCGGCAGCAGCAGCACGAGGATCTCGGCGCGCGCTAACGCTTCCTCCAGCCCGGCAGGACCGCTCAGGCAGTCGATCCCGGCCACGTCGCGCGGCGTGCGGCTCCAGCCGGTGACAGGGAAGTTCAGCCCCGCGAGCGCCTGCGCTGAGGCGGCCCCGAGCGCGCCGAGGCCCAGCACGGTCACCGGGCGGTGGCGGGCGAGGGGCGGCACGTGGCGGACCCATTCCCCGGACTGGTGGCTCAGGGCGTGGTCGATGTTCAGGTGGTGGCGCAGCACGTGGCCCGTTACCCATTCCACCATGCCCTCGGTCAGCCCCTGGTCGACCATGCGCGCCAGCGGTACGCGCAGCGTCTGGTTGCCAACCACGTGTTCCACCCCGGCCCAGAGGTTCAGCACCGCCTTCAGCCGGGTGAAGGGCGTGAAATCCTTCAACTTGGAGCTGGGGGCATAGACGATGTAGTCCACCGTCTCCGGCGGGCCGGCCTCCGGCGACAGCTCGGCTTCGATGCCCGCGGCGGCAAGCGCGTGGCCGAGGTGACCTTCGTATTCCTGCCAGGCGGTGTCGGTGGCAGCGAACAGAACCTTGGGCGTCATGAGCGGTCTCTCGGGCGGTGGACGTGGGCCGACTGGATTAGCCCGAACGCCGCCAGCAGTACAAGCATCGCCGAGCCGCCGTAGCTGACCAGCGGCAGCGGCACACCCACGACGGGAGCGAGCCCCATGACCATGGACATGTTGACGGCAAAGAACAGGAAGAACGTCGCCGCGATGCCGATGGTCAGGAGTGAAGCGAACCGGTCCTTGTTGGTGAAGGCGGAGGCGAGGCAAAAGACGATGATGAGGGCGTAGAGCGTCAGCAACGAGGCGGCGCCAATGAAACCGAATTCCTCCGCCAGGGTGGTGAAGATGAAGTCGGTGTGCTTCTCGGGCAGGAAGTTCAGCCGCGACTGGGTGCCCTGCATGAACCCGCGTCCCGAAAAGCCGCCTGAACCGAGCGCGATCTTGGACTGGGTGATGTGGTAGCCGGCGCCGAGCGGGTCCGACTCGGGGTCCAGAAAGGTGTCGATGCGGCGGTATTGGTAGTCCTTGATCAGCTGCCAGTCGGTGCCGCGCGATTTCAGCACGGCCGTCACCAGCCCGGCTCCGGCGGCGATCACCACCGCGAAATAGGCCCAGTGGACGCCCGCCGCGAACATCACGATCCCGCCGCCCGCGACCAGCAGGATCGCGGTGCCGAGGTCCGGCTGTTTCAGCACCAGGAAGGTGGGCAGCAGGATGATGAAAAGCGGCAGGATCACCCAGAAGATCCGGCTGACCTTTCGGATGTCGAGCCAGTCGTAATAGGCGGCCAGGAACATCACCATCGTGATCTTCATAAGCTCGGAGGGCTGCAGCCGCATGAACCCGAGGTCGATCCACCGCTGCGCGCCCATGCCGGTGGAGCCGAAGAGTTCCACCGCGATCAGCAGCAGGACGGAGCCCGCATAGGCCACCGCCGCGACGTTGCGCCAGATGTAGATCGGCACCATCGCGATGACGAACATCCCCACCATGCCGAGGGCGAAGCGTTTCATCTGCGGCTCGGCCCAGGGGTGCATGGAGCCGCCGGCCACCGAATAGAGCATAAGGAAGCCGAAGCAGGCGACCGCCGTCAGCAGCAGTACCAGGGCCCAGTTCAGATGGAGGATCTTCCGCAGCCCCGTGGGAACGGTCTGGACGCGGTACTCCAGATAACTCATGCGCGGTCGCTCCGGCCGAAGCTGCCGTCCTCACGGCGCAGCGGCATGGCGTCCCAGATCTCGGCGATACTGTCCCGCTCGCCGGAGGGGAAGACGTCGAGCGGGGGCAGGTCCCCATGCAGGGCCCGGGCGACGATGTCGCGCGCGACCGGGGCGGCCGCGGAAGAGCCGCCGCCGCCATGCTCGATCACCACGGACACCGCGATGCGCGGGTTGTCGTAGGGCGCGAAGCAGACGAACAGCGCGTGGTCGCGTTGGTCCCACGGCACGTTCTTGTTGTCGACGACGACGGAGCGGACCTGACTGGTGCCGGTCTTTCCGGCGAGCTTCATGTCGTCCGGCAGAAGGCGGGAGCGATAGGCCGTGCCGCGGCGGGAGTTGGAGACGGAATACATCGCCTTGCGCACCTGAGAGAGCGTGGTCGGACTGATGCCAAGCGGCCCGTCGCTCTGCACCGGCTGTTCCACCGCGTCGATGGATTTCACCAGCCGCGGGTGGATGCCCTCGCCGGTGGCCACCCGGGCGGTCATGACCGCCAGTTGAAGCGGGGAGGCCAGAACGAAGCCCTGGCCGATCGCGGCGTTCAGGCTGTCGCCCACCCGCCACGACTCGCCGTAGCTCGACTGTTTCCACTCCTTGGTCGGCGCGATGCCCTCGGCGATGGCAGACATGGGCAGGTCGTGACGTATTCCGATGCCGAGCCGGCGCGCCATTTCGGAGATGCGGTCGATCCCGACCCGCTCCGCCAGTTCGTAGTAATAGACGTCGCAGGAGCGCATCAGGCTGTCGTGCAGGTCGATGAATCCATGCCCGCCGCGTTTCCAGCAGTGGAACCGCCGGATGCCCAGCTTCTTGTAGCCCGAGCAGTAAATCGTCTCGCCCGCCGTCACGACCCCCGCCTCGTGCGCGGCAAGGGCCGTCACGATCTTGAAGGTCGAGCCGGGCGGGTACGTCCCCTGGACGGACTTGTCGGCGAGCGGGCGGTGGTCGTTCTGGGTCAGGCGGCGGTAATCGCTGACCGAGATTCCGCGCACGAACAGGTTCGGGTCGAAGGACGGCGCGGAGGCGATGGCGAGAATGTCGCCAGTGTGCACGTCCATCACGATGGACGCGGCGCTTTCGCCGGCCAGCCGCGCCTGTACGAAGTTCTGCAGGCCGTGATCGAGGGTAAGCTGCAGGTCGGCGCCCTTCTTGCCCTCCAGCCGGGACAACTCCCGCATCACCCGCCCGCCGGCGTTGACCTCGATCCGCTTGGTGCCGGCGGAGCCACGCAGAACGTCCTCCCGCTTTGCTTCCAGCCCGACCTTGCCGATCTGGAATTTCGGGATCTGCAGGAGCGGGTCTGGGTTTTCCAGCTTCGACAGGTCGTAATCCGACACCGGACCGACGTAGCCCACGACATGGGCGAAATCCTCGCCCAGCGGATAATGGCGCGTCAGCCCCACCTCCGGAGTCACACCGGGCAGGGCAGGGGCGTTCACGGCGACCTCGGACACGTCTTCCCAAGCCAACTGGTCGGCGATTGTAACCGGCACGAAGGGGCTGCGGCGGCGGATCTCCCGCATTGCGCGCTCGACGTCGGCATCCGAAAGCGGCACGAGCTTGCGCAGCTTGGCGAAGGTCTCGTCCAGGTCGCCCGCATCCTCCCGCACGATCACGATGCGATAGTTCTGGGTGTTGGCGGCGATTGGGGTTCCCGTGCGGTCGAAGATCAGCCCGCGCGCCGGGGGGATCAGCCGGATGTTGATCCGGTTCTCCTCGGCCAACAGGCGGAACTGCTCGGCCTGATCGACCTGCATGTAGCGCATCCGCCCGGCCAGCACGCCCATGAAGCCAATCATGGAGCCGCCCAGGATCAACCCGCGCCGCGTGATCCGGCGGGCGCTTTCTTCGGTGTCTTTCGTCGGTCGTCTCACAGGCGGCTCCCCAGAGCGTCGGCTTCGTTCGGGTCGGCGGCGGTGACCCTGAACACATAATGCGACAGGGCGACCACCAGAGGATAGACCCCGGCGGTAAACATTGCGCGCAGTAGGCCGAGGCCCAGCGGCGGCCGGTCGGCGACCACGATGGCCATGGCGAACTGGCTCAGGCCCACCAGCGACAGCAGAACCACCGTCACCAGCGCCCATTCGACGAGAAACGGCATGGACCGGGACGCGGCCTGCCGCGCGCGCAGGATTTCGGACCCGCCCAGCACCAGCGCCGCACCGAGGCCCGGGGGGCGTTGAAGGATCAGGTCTAGAAACAGGAACAGCACGGCCAGCAAGGAAATGGGAACGTAGCTCGGGCGCCGAATGACCCAGGCGAAGGTAAGCGCGAGCATGAGGTCCGGGCCGGGCAGTTTGCCGGCACCGGGGCCGAGTGGCAGGATCTGCACAAAGGCCAGCAGCAGAATGAGCGCGACGAAGAGCAGGCGGTAGCCCCAGCTCCGGGCGGTGACGGGATCAACCATCTGCCCGGCCCTCCTGCGGCGTGGCGTCCTCGCCGGGGGCCGCTTCCGCCGCCGGGTCCGGCTGTGGCGGTACGATCAGGCCGCCGGTGTCGGTGATGACTTCGCCCTGGTGGCTGCGCAGCACGCGGAGGAACTCCAGCCGCTGGTAGTCGGCCGCCAGCCACACGCGGTAGCGCCCGTCCGGCCCGAGGGTGAGCTGGCCCACCGGCAGGCCCGAGGGAAACACCCCGCCATCGCCGGAACTGACAACGCGGTCGCCGGGTTTGATGGAATCGAGGTTCTCCAGGAAATCGACCGACGGGGCGGCGGAGTTGTCGCCGGCGAGAATGGCTCGCTGGCCCGACGGCTGGATCGTGACGGGCAGGCGGCTGGCGGCATCGGTCAGCAGGATCACACGGCTCGTGGACTGGCCGACGCCCGAGATGCGGCCGACCAGCCCCAGCCCGTCCATCGTGGCCCATCCGTCGCGGATGCCGTCGCGGGCGCCCACGTTCAATAGGACCGACTGGCGAAAGGGCGAACCTGAATCGGCGATCACGAGCCCGGAGACGGAGGTCAGCTTGGGATCGAGCCGCACGCTGTTCAGCGCCAGCAGTTTGGCGTTCTGCTGCTCCAGTTGAACCGCGGCCTCCTTCCACGCCTTCATCTGCTGCAACTCGCGGCGGAGGTCCTTGTTCTGCTGATAGATGCGTTGGTAGGACTGGAAATCCTCGATCATGCCGGTGAAATGCGCCAGCGGCACCGAGGCCCATTCGAAGCTCGGCACGACGCGGTCGATCAGGTTGGCCCGGAACCGCTCCACACGGGGGCTGTCGATCCGCCACAGGAAAAAGATGCCGAGGCACAGCAGGATCAGGCCCCCGACCAGAATTCGCCGGACCGGGCGGACATAGTCCAGTTCGCTGCCGTTACGTTTCGCCAATGGCCTCACGTCTCGCCACCCGGCCCGCGGGGGCGGTGACCGGGTCCAAAGGGTTTCAGCTCTCGTAGTCTATCGCATGTCGGAGCTGTTTTTCATACTCCAGCGCCTTGCCCGTGCCGAGCGCGACGCAGTTCAGCGACTCGTCGGCGACGGAAATCGCCAGGCCGGTCTGCTCTCGGAGGGCCAGGTCCAACTCGCCCAGGAGCGCGCCGCCGCCCGTCAGCATGACGCCGCGGTCCACGATGTCGGCGGCAAGGTCCGGTGGGGTCGCTTCCAGCGCCGTCATCACCGCCTCGCAGATCGCCTGCACCGGCTCCGACAGGGCTTCGGCCACCTGCGCCTGGTTGATCTCGGTTTCCTTCGGAACGCCGTTCAGCAGGTCGCGGCCGCGAATCTGCATGGAGGCGCCACGCCCGTCGTCGGGCATCCGCGCGGTGCCGATGGACGTCTTGATCCGTTCGGCCGTGGAGTCCCCCACAAGAATGTTCTGCTGGCGGCGCAGGTAGGAGACGATGGCGTCGTCCATCCGGTCGCCACCGATCCGCACGGAGCGGGCGTAGACGATGTCACCGAGGCTCAGCACGGCCACCTCGGTGGTGCCGCCGCCGATGTCGACGACCATGGAGCCCGTGGGGTCCGTGATCGGCATTCCGGCACCGATGGCCGCCGCGATGGGCTCCGCGATCAGGCCGGCGCGCCGTGCACCAGCCGAAAGGACCGACTGGCGAATGGCACGCTTTTCCACCGGCGTCGCGCCGTGGGGTACGCATACGATGATCTTGGGCTTGGTAAAGGTCGTGCGTTTGTGCACCTTGCGGATGAAATGCTTGATCATTTCTTCCGCGGTGTCGAAATCCGCGATCACACCCTCGCGCATCGGCCGGATCGCCTCGATGCTTCCAGGCGTGCGGCCGAGCATCATCTTCGCGTCCTCGCCGACGGCGAGAACTTCCTTGCGACCATTCTTGCTGTGATAGGCAACGACGGAGGGCTCGTTGAGGATGATCCCGCGGCCTTTTACATAGACGAGCGTGTTCGCCGTCCCGAGGTCGATTGCCATGTCGGAGGAGAACATCCCACCAAACAACGCCATGTTATTCCTGCTCGTTGCCGTTTCGTTTAGAAACCATTGCCGGTCGCTCCGCTGTCGCCGGATGCGCAACTTATAGTCAAGCACCCTGCACTGGAAAAGAGCCAATACCGGCGAGTGCGCCAGGGACCGGCCGTTTTGCGCTGTGTGGGTCTTCATGGTATCGCCACCCGGATCGCCCGGCGCGGATTTGTGCAGGCGATTCCTCGGTGTGGCGAGGCGCGAATGACGTGTAGTAAAATCCCGGTTACTGCCGTTGCGGGGCATGGAGTGACGACATGAAGATCAAAGGGGCGCTGCTCAGGGCGCTGAGTATCGTATTCCTCCTGGCGTTGCCGGGAGCGGTTGCGGCGCAGGACACGCCATCCGGCGATTCGCAAGGGTCGGAGGCGAGCCAGCCCGCGGACGCGTCCGGCGATGCAACGGCCAGCGATGCCGCCGCCGCGGAGCCGGCGCAGGAGGAAGACGCGGCGCCCACGTATCCAGAACAGCTCGCCGACCCGAACATTCCCATGCAGGCGCTTCAGCTCCGGCTGCTTCCCCTCACGGCCGAACAGCTCGCGGTCCTCGCGGGCGACTGGCAGTCGATCATTCAGGAGCAGACGCAGGCCGTGGTTGACGCCACGCTGGCGGCCGAAGCCGGCGATGGGCAGACCTCGGAGGCCGAGCTGGAACGGATCGTCGAGTTGAAGGAGACCCGCGGGAAGAGCTTCACCCGTTTCGAGGCCGTGCTCGGTTCGTGGGAAAAGAAGGGCGGTAACGCCGACGAGATCGCCGCCATGCGGGCCTACAAGAGCGCGATCTCGGTGCAGGAGGCGCAACAGGCAAGCTGGCGGGCGCTGGCCCGGCTCGCCGCCAACTGGGCGACCTCGGAGGAGGGCGGCATCCAGCTTGCCACCCGGATCGCGGTCGTATTGGTCTCCATCCTCGCGCTCGTGCTGATTGCCCGGCTGGTGCGCGGCTATTCCCGCCGCCTGCTGACGCGTGTCCCCGATCTCTCCAAGCTGTTGCAGTCCTTCCTTGCGCTCGTTGCCTATTGGGTGACGATTGCCATTGGCCTGATGATCGTCCTGTCGGCACTCGGGGTGGACATCACGCCGCTCTTCGCTGTCGTGGGCGGCGCCTCGTTCATCATTGCGTTTGCCATGCAGGACACGCTCGGCAACCTTGCCGCCGGGCTGATGATCATGATCAACAGGCCCTTCGACGAGGGCGACTACATCACCGCCGGGGGCACCTCGGGGACGGTTCAGTCCGTATCCGTGGTTTCGACGACTGTTACGACGCCGGACAACCAGGTGATCGTCATTCCCAACTCCAAGGTGTGGGGAGATGTCATCACCAACGTCACCGCCTCCGCGACGCGCCGCGTCGATCTGGTGTTCGGCATCGGCTACGACGACTCCATCGAAGAGGCGCAGACCGTGCTGGAGGATGTCGTGACCGCGCATCCGCTGGTCCTGAGCGACCCGCCGCCGGTGATCCGGGTGAACGAACTGGCCGACAGCTCCGTCAACTTCATCGTGCGGCCCTGGGCACGGAGCGCGGACTACTGGACCGTGGTGTGGGACCTGACGCGGTCGGTCAAGGAAGCCTTCGACGACAAGGGCATCTCGATCCCGTTCCCGCAGACCGACATGCATGTGCGCGTGACCGACCCCACGTCGGTCGCGGGCCTGACGGCGCTTGGCCTGGCGGAGCCAGCGGGTCCGGGCAAGGGCAGGCCGGAGGGCGCGAAGGACTATGCGTCCGGCGACGACGGCGGATCTGAGGATGAGTCGGAACGCTCATGAACGCCCCGGCCGCGGCGTCGCCCGCGGCCCGGTTCATGCCTCCGGGCCCCCGAATGCCTGCGCATACCGAGTGGCAAGGCGCGCGCTGCGCCGGCCGAAGATGGACATGGGAACCACTCGTCCTGGCAGTTCCCAAACGTCGAAGGACGGATAGATCCGGTAAGAACCGAGCCGCGTCATGCCGAGATCCCGGCAAAGCCGCCCGCCGCCCAGGCTGACGGAGATCGCTCCGATCCCGTGAAGCACCACGTCACGCGACGCCAGATCCTCCAGAAACCGCACGAATGAAGAGAGCTGGAGCGTACTGGCCGCTTCGTGCCCCGGCAGGACGACGACGGCGGGGGAGTAGCCGAAGTAGCTGCCCGGAAGGAGCGGGCGATGCAGGCGGTCAGCTGACAGCGTCTCTTCTTCGAGCCCCCCGTCGCGGAAGCGGACTTCGTCTTCGGGGCAGAGGAAGGGCAGGGCCCATTTCGCAACGATCTGGTTTTGCCAGACGACCGCCGCCCAATGGTCCGGAAAGCGCAGGTAGACCTCCGTCCAGAGGCGCGGCTGTGGCTGCATCGCCTCCGGGATGTCGGCGAATTCCGCCCGTGCCATGACGAGCGCATTCTCGATGGCCTTGGCCTGGGAGCCGCCAAAGGAGTCTTCGAGGACCTGCCGGTCGAGCAACCTGTACCTCTCCCGCGCCTGCGGGGCTGTTTGCCGGCGGTCCTCCCAATCCTGTCGGCAGGCCAGGATGTCCTCGCGGCGCCACCCAAGGCGGTCGGCGAGGCGCGGCTCCAGATCGCCGCGGATGAAGGAGACGGAACGTTCGTACTTGCTGATGGCGTCGAGGCTGACGTCCAGCCGTTCGGCCAGTTCCTCCTGCGTCATCCGCCCGTGCTCGCCGTTGGCCGCGCGCCATTCGCGCAGCTTGCGGGCAAAGAGGGAGGGCGAGGTCGGCACGGCGCCTCCGGGACGGTGGCTTTTGCCGGTCAGTTTGCCCCGTCCGGCCCGGCCGACCAAGCGATTTACGGGCTTCTTACGGGCGCTGGCGGGTCATGACGGTGCTGTCACGCGCCGTTTTTCAAGATGATCGGGTCAGCAACACAAGGAGGCAATCCCTATGACCCGCCGTCTATCGCCCTATCCCGGCGTCGCGGACCTGCTGTTTCCCGGCGTTTCGGCAGCCAACGCACATCGGCCTGCGCGCCGGATGCAGGACATTCCCGAGCCGGAACAGAAACGGCGCAGGGGGTGGGTCCCCCTGCGCCGCGGTCTCGAGCCGTCTGGCGAGCCGTTCAGTTCACCGCGTCGCGGTAGCTGATTTCCTTCTCGTCGGAGCCGACCTTCTGGCGGCGGACGATTAGCCGGTTGAGCGCCGCGACGTAGGCCTTGGCGGAGGCCACGACGGTATCGGTGTCCGAGGCCTGACCGGTTACGATCCGGCCGTCCTCCTCCAGCCGCACGGTTACGGTCGCCTGGGCGTCAGTTCCCCCGGTCACCGCGTGCACCTGATAGAGCTTCAGATGCGCATTGTGCGGGAAGATCTGCTTCACGGCGTTGAAGGTGGCATCGACCGGGCCGTCGCCGGTGGCGGTCACCTGGTGGTCCTTGCCATCCATCGTCAGGGTCAGGTCGGCCGACTGTGGCGCCTCGGTGCCGCAAATCACCCGCAGGAACTTGACCCTCAGGTGGTCGTCCGTCTCCGGGCCTGCCTCGCGCATCAGCGCAATCAGGTCGTCGTCGTAGACCTCCTTCTTGCGGTCGGCGAGCGCCTTGAACCGGACGAACACGTCCTTCAGCTGGTTGTCGCCCAGATCATAGCCCAGGTCGTGCAGCTTGGCGCGCAGGGCCGCGCGGCCGGAGTGCTTGCCCATCACCAGGTTGGTCGCGGAGAGGCCCACGTCCTCGGGGCGCATGATCTCGAAGTTCTGCGGGTTCTTCAGCATCCCGTCCTGGTGGATGCCGCTCTCGTGGGCGAATGCGTTCTTGCCCACCACCGCTTTGTTGAACTGCACCTGGAAGCCGGAGACATCGGCAACCCGACGCGAGATGTTCATGATCTTCTTGGTGTCGACGCCGGTGGTGTAAGGCATGATGTCATGGCGGACCTTCATCGCCATCACGACCTCTTCCAGCGCCGTGTTGCCAGCCCGCTCGCCCAACCCGTTGATCGTGCACTCGATCTGCCGCGCGCCGGCCTCCACCGCGGCCAGCGAGTTGGCCGTCGCCATCCCGAGGTCATTGTGGCAGTGGGTGGCGAAGATGATCTCGTCGGCCCCGGGAACGGTCTCGATCAGCCGCCGGATTAGATCGGCGCTTTCGCGCGGGGCGGTATAGCCGACGGTGTCCGGGATGTTGATGGTCGTCGCACCCGCCTTGATGGCGATCTCGATCACCCGGCAGAGATAGTCGAACTCCGTGCGCGTGGCGTCCATCGGGGACCACTGCACGTTGTCGCAGAGATTACGGGCATGGGTGACCGTCTCGTGGATGCGGTCGGCCATCTCGTCCATCGACAGGTCCGGAATGGCGCGGTGCAGCGGCGAGGTACCGATGAAGGTGTGGATGCGCGGCCGTTCGGAGTAGCGCACGGCCTCCCAGCAGCGGTCGATGTCCTTGAAGTTGGCCCGCGCCAGGCCGCAGATGACGGCGTTTTGCGTCACCTCGGCAATATCGCGCACGGCCTCGAAATCGCCCTCGGAGGCAATGGGAAAGCCGGCCTCGATGATATCCACGCCCATCTCGTCGAGCAGCTGGGCGATCTCCAGCTTCTCGTCATGGGTCATGGTCGCGCCGGGGCTCTGTTCGCCGTCGCGCAGGGTCGTGTCGAAAATCAACACGCGGTTCTTGTCGTTCGTCATTGGGGTGTTCCTTGATGTCCTTCAATCCCTGGCGCGGTCACCATGCCCTCTGAGCGGACGCGCCGACTGGCACGCTCAGAGGCGGCTAAGGAGAAGGAGAAGGCCGGCAAGCGGCAGCGCCCGCGGAGCGGGGGCTAATGCGATATGCCGGACGGTCGTCATGCGCGGGACTATACGGACGCGGCGGCGAAATGGAAGGCCCATTCGGTTTTCAGAGCAGGCCGAGTTGGAAATCGCTCGCCGGGGAGCCGTATTTTTGCGCCGGGGGCATGGGCCGGTCGCTCCAGTCCGGCTCGAAGACGAAACTGGACTTTTCCCGGCCGGGCAGAACGCCGCCGTTTCCCACGCCAAGCGCGTAGTCGTAATAGAGCGTCACGATCTCGCGGTATGAAACCTGTTGGGCCGCCGGATGGTCGAGGCAGGCCGCATGCCAACGCCGCACGCGGGCGGCCTCGGGACCGTCGGGCAGGCGGTAGTCCTCGTAGTATTCGAGGAACCAGAACCGCATAAAGAGCGGCGTGAAGACGGCCTCGGCCAGGCCGAAGTCCTCGAACAGGAATGGGCCGTCCGGCGCGTGGCGGTCGAGGAAGCGCGACATGCCGAGGTAATGGGCGTCCATCTTCTCGCGGAAACGCTCGGTCTGTGTCCGGTCCTGGTTCAGGACCATGCCGTAGCCGATGTCCGCGAAACCGCCTTCGCGTGTGATGAGCATCCGCTCCACGGCGCGTTCAAAGGGGTCGGAACGGGCCACCTGCGGGTCGGGCCAAAGCTCTTCGATGTAGCGCAGGATGACGAGGCTTTCCCGCAGGATGCGGCCGTCGGCGGTTTCCAGAACGGGGAGGGGGACGGCGCCGCCGGTCTTGGCCGTCAGCCAGTCCGGCCGGGGCTCGGTGACGTCCACGACGTGAAAATTCACGCGATCCTTCATCCCCTTGAGCGTCAACAGGATCTCCACGCGTTGTGAGAACGGGCAGACCGGGATGTGGTAGATCGTTATGCCTGACATGAAACCTCCGGATCGTTGACTGCCGTCACCGCTCGCGCACGAGATGGGCCACGGCGCGGAGCCTGTTGCATGGCATCCAAACACTTGTTGCATGGCTCGATGCGGTGCGGACGCGCCGTCACCGGATCAGTCGACCGCCGTGCCGTCTTCGGCTGTGCCGGACGTCGTATCGCCGTCGCCGGCGGTTTCGGTCCCGTCGGTTGGAGCCGCGTCCGTTGTATCATCGGTGGCACCGGGCACTGCCGAGGATGCTCCCTCGCTGCCGGCAGTATCTTCGGCCGCGCGGGCTGCCGCTTCCGGATCGGACTTCACCAGATCGCCCTTCTCCCAATCGCCGGCACGAACCTCGCCGGTGGAATAGCGCATCAGCCCTTCGCCCTGCGGCATCCCGGCGACGAAGGTCCCTTCGTAGGTGTCGCCGTTCACATAGGTCGCAACGCCCTTGCCCTGCATCTCGCCGTTCAGCCATTCGCCGGTGTAGCTGAAGCCGCTCGGGGCCGTCAGCGTGCCCTGGCCGGTGCGCTGGCCCTCCTGGAATGCGCCCTCGTAGACGCTGCCGTCGGTATACGTCGCCTTGCCCTGGCCGTGGCGTGTTCCGTTCACCCACTCGCCTTCATATTTGTAGCCGTCGGGATAGGTCATCACGCCGTAGCCGTGATAGCGCGCGTCCTTGAACGCACCTTCATAGACCTGGCCGTCGGCGTACGTCGCGATGCCCTGGCCCTCGATCACGCTGTCCAGCCAGTCGCCTTCGTAGGTGTTGCCGTCCGGGTAGGTGATCTTGCCCTTGCCGTTGGGCTGATCTTCCTTGAACGCGCCTTCGTAGACCGACCCGTCGGGGTAGACGACCGTGCCTTCGCCCTCGATCTTGCCGTCGACCCACTGGCCCACATAGACGTAGCCGTCGGTGCCCGTGAAGGTGCCCTCCCCGTGGCGCTGATCGTCGTGGAACTCGCCTTCGTAGGTGTCGCCGTTGGCGTAGGTCACCTTTCCCTGGCCCTCGCGCTTGCCGTTGACGAGCAGACCTTCATAGACGTCTCCGTTGGACTGGCGGAGCGTGCCGAAACCGTTGATCTGGCCGTTCTTCCAGGCGCCCTCGTATTCCAGCCCGTCCGGCATGGTGAGCTTGCCCTGCCCGGAGCGCAGGCCGCGGCTTAGGTTGCCTTCGTAGACCGCGCCACTGGGGTAGGTGATCTTACCCTTGCCTTCCTTGACGCCGGCGACCCACTCGCCCTCGTAGACGTAGCCGGTGGGCGCTGTCATCACGCCGGAGCCGTCATGCAATGCGTTCTTGAAGTCCCCTTCGTAGCGCACGCCGTTGGCATAGTTGGCGACGCCCTTGCCGGTCATCTCGTTGTCGACCCAGTCGCCCTCGTAGGTGCCACCGTCCGCAAACGTGATCTTGCCGGTTCCATTCGGCTTGCCCCGGGCAAAGCTGCCCTCGTAGACGGCGCCATCGGGGAACCGTGCGATTCCCTCGCCGAGAATCTCGCCCTCCACCCAGTCGCCGGTGTACTCGTAGCCGTTCGGCAGGAGGTATGTTCCCGTGCCGTGCTGCAACCCGTCCTTGAAGGTGCCCTCGTACACGCCGCCGTTCTCGTACTGCTTGGTCTGCACGTCCGATAGCTGCGCCATCGCGGGAAGGGCGGTGGCCAGGGTTGCCGCGAAAATAGCAGCCGGGGCGGTAAATCTTGCCTGTCGGGTCATAATACTCCCCTCGGCGAAGCCGGGGTTTTGGATTCCACGTTTGGTGCGCAACACTAGTTGGCCCCCCGATCATGGGCAATTGCTTTTCGCCCACATCGGCTTCCATGCGCCAGCCAGTCTGATAAGAGGGCCGGGGCCCCCTGTCGGGCCCGGGACGAGGAAGGCGCCGATGACCAGATTTCGATTGACGCTGGCACAGCTTAACCCGACGGTGGGCAACCTGCGGGGCAACGCCGAAAAGGCGCGCGTGGCCTGGGAACAGGCCAAGGCGGCGGGCAGCGACATGGTCGCCCTTCCGGAGATGTTCCTGGCCGGCTACCAGCCGCAGGACCTGGTGATGAAGCCGGCCTTCGTGGCCGATTGCCAGCGGGTGATGGAAGAGTTGGCGCAGGATTGCGCGGACGGCCCGGCGCTCGGAATCGGCCTGCCGTGGTTCGAAGGCGCGGAGCTTTTCAACGTCTACGTGGTGCTCCAGGGCGGGAAGATGGCCGGCCCGATCTTCAAGCACCACCTGCCCAACTACAATGTCTTCGACGAGAAGCGGTACTTTGCCAGCGGCGATGTGCATGGGCCGGTGGCGGTGGGGCCGCTGCGCGTGGGCATTCCGGTGTGTGAGGACGCGTGGTTCCCGGACGTCACGGAAACTCTGGCCGAAACCGGCGCGCAGATCCTGCTGGTGCCGAACGGCTCGCCCTATTTCCGCAACAAGCGTGATTTCCGCATGACGCACATGGTCTCCCGGGTGGTGGAAACGGGCCTGCCGCTGGCCTATCTCAACATGGTTGGCGGTCAGGACGACCAGGTGTTCGACGGTGGCACCTTCGTGCTCAATCCGCACGGCGAGCTGGCGACGCAGTTCCCGGTGTTCGACGAGCATATCGCGCATCAGGACTTCGTCGAAGGGCCGGACGGCTGGCGGGCCGTTCCCGGCGAAAAGGCGCACCTGCCCAACGAATGGGAGCAGGATTATCGCGTGATGGTGGAAGCGCTGCGCGACTACCTACGCAAATCGGGGTTCTCCAAGGTGCTGTTGGGCCTGTCGGGCGGCGTGGATTCGGCGCTGGTCGCGATGATCGCTGCCGACGCCATCGGTCCGGAGAACGTGCGCTGCGTGATGCTGCCCTCCGAATATACCTCGCCCGCCTCGCTCGAGGATGCCGCGGCCGTTGCGAAGAACCTGGGCTGCCGGCTCGACACCGTGCCGATTTCCGGCCCGCGTGCAGCGGTGACGGAGGCGCTGGCTCCGATGTTCGAGGGGCTGCCGGCGGACGTGACCGAGGAAAACATCCAGTCCCGCCTGCGCGGTCTGCTTCTGATGGCGCTCTCCAACAAGTTCGGGGAGATGTTGCTGACCACCGGCAACAAGTCCGAGGTCGCGGTGGGCTATGCCACGATCTACGGCGACATGTCGGGCGGCTACAACCCGATCAAGGACCTCTACAAGATGCGGGTTTTCGAGACCTGCCGCTGGCGCAACGCCAACCACCGCGACTGGATGATGGGGCCGGAGGGCGCGGTGATCCCGCCGCGCGTGATCGACAAGCCGCCGTCGGCCGAGCTGCGGGAGGATCAGAAGGACGAGGACAGCTTGCCACCCTACGCGGTGCTCGACCGCATCCTGGAGTTGCTGGTGGACGAGGAGGCGAGCTTCGAAGAGGTGCTGGCCGAGGGCTTTTCGCTGGAGGATGTCCGCCGCGTGGAACGCTTGCTCTACATGAGCGAATACAAACGCTTCCAGTCCGCTCCCGGCGCCCGGCTGACGCGCCGCGCCTTCTGGCTCGACCGCCGTTATCCCATCGTCAACCGCTGGCGCGACCCGGTGGGGCGGGAGAACGCTCCCGACTGAAACGCCCCGGCTGCGGCGTTCATGGTGCATTCCCGCGGGTGCCGGACTTGAACCGGCCCCCGTCTGACGCACATTTCCCGTCGACGGTCCCGCGTCCGGGGCAGGCTTCGACAGGAGAGATCGACCATGACCGAAACCGCCACCTCGCTTTCGTGGGATGCCAGCGGCAGCGAGGAAGCCGCTGTCGAAAACCGGGTGACGGCGCGGCAGATCGGCAGGATGGTGCGGGAAGGCGACGGGCGAAAGGCCCTCGCGGCGGTCCGCAGGTGGCCGGTGGCGGATATCGTGGCGCTGCTGATGTCCTTGCGCAGCAAGGACGCCCGCCGCCTTATCGAGATCATGCCCGACGAAACGGGACTTGGCGTGCTGTCGGAGATCGATCCTCACCTGCACGCCCTGCTGGCGGAGGAAGAAACCAAGGCGAAGTTCCGCAAGCTGCTCCGCAAGCTCGACCAGGACCGCGCGATCCGGCTGCTGGACGAGATGCCACGCCCCTACGCGCTGGACCTGATCGAAGGGCATCCCCATGCTGCGGAGCTGCGCGAGGCGCTGGAAACCAACGACGACCTCGCCTCCGCCCACATGCGGCGCGGTATCCTGACCGCACGGGAGGACGGCACCATCGGCGAGATCATCGCCGACATTCGCGCCCGTTCGGAGGAGATTGACCGACTGGAACGCGTCTACGTGGTCGATCACGCGCGGCACCTGAAGGGGTCTGTCCGGCTGCGGGACCTGATTCTCTACGACGACGACACGCCGGTCGTGCAGGTCATGCAGCCGCCCCGGTTCTTCGTCACGGCCGAGACAGATCAGGAAGACGTGCTGGCGCTCGCCACGAAGTACAACATCCAGAACCTCGCGGTTGTCGACGGGGAAGGCCGACTTCTTGGCGGGATCGCGGCGCAGGAGCTGCGCGAGATATCCAGCGAGGAAGCCAAGGAGGACATGCTGCTGATGGGCGGCGTGTCGCCAGAGGCCTCCGAATTTGACGGGCCGGTGCGGATCGTACGCAGCCGTCTTCCCTGGATCCTGCTGGGCCTGATCGGCTCGGGCCTCTCCGCGAGCGTCATCGGCTCTTTCGAGACGGCCCTTACAGAGGCGGCGATCCTGGCGAGCTTCATCCCCGTCGTCATGGGCACCGCGGGGAACGTGGGTGTGCAGGCCTCCACGATGTCGATCCAGGCGATCGGGTCCGGCGTGGAGTGGAGCGGCGATTTTCTTCCCCGGCTCGGCCGCGAACTGCTGGGCGCGGCCATCAACGGGGTGGTGGTCGGTGCCGTGGTGGGGCTGCTGGTTCTGTTCATCGGGCCGTCGATTGGTGTGGAACGGGCGCAGCACCTGGCGCTGACCTGCGCCGCCGCGCTGCTGATCGTCACCATGGTTGCGGGGTCCTACGGGGCCCTGGTGCCGTTCATTCTGAAAAAGTTGAAGCTCGATCCGGCGGTGGCCACGGGGATCTTCATCAACACCGCCAATGACGTCTTCGGCGTGCTCATCTTCTTCACGGTCGCGTCGCTGATCTATTTCTGACGCATGCCTTCAGGATGGCCCGGCGGGCCGGTCGGTTCCGGCGACGGCCTAGCCGACTCGGGCATAATTGTGCTATCCTGTCGCATGGTCGGCCAGGGACGCCGGCCGCTTCCGACAGAACAATTTCCGTAAATCTGCTGCGGAACGAGGCGGTGCGTGCCACGTGCCTCGGTGCGTTCGATTGCGCGTGTTTTCCGCGTGCTGCGGCAGGAGCGGAGCAACAAATGGGAGGACACCATGAAACTCGCTCGCTTGACGCTCGTTCCCCTCGTGCCTCTGGCCATGCTCGCCGCCCCGGCCTGGAGCGCCATGTTGGACCGCGAGATGCCGTCGGTCTTCTATGACGGAATGAACGCGAAGCTCATCAACAACGGGTATCACGACGTTCGGGTACTGGACCCGGAAACCGGCCGGCTTGTCGCCTATGATCCGGACGGGAGCGAAGTTTGCATCGTGGTGGATACCGAAACCGGCAAGATCCTCCAGACGACATACGTTCACCCGTCCGACAAGTGACCTGCCGTCCGGCATCGCCTGCCGGCCTCAGGACAGTTACGCACCCGGAACGGGAAGGCCCTGTGCGTCGATCAGCATGTGGCCGTTGAGCATGGCAAAGGGTGCGTCCGGCCATGACGACAGTAGGTCGAGCACCAAACTCACCGGGCGGCAAAGCCGCGTGCCGAGGTCGGTCGTCACGATCGGACGTTCAACGAGGATCGGCCGCGCGAGCATCGCCTCGAAGATCTCGGCGTCCGTCACGCCGTCGTCCAGCAGGCCCATATCCTTCGCCGGCCCACGGACGCGGCGCAGGGCTTGCGAGGGCGTGAGCCCCGCAGCCTCGAGCAGGGCGGCGAGATGGGCGCGGTCCCAGCCGGTTTCCACGTATTTGACGATGCGCGGGGTGTAGCCCGCAGCCTCGATCACCCGCAGCACGTCTCGCGACTTGCTGCAGGCGGCGTTGTGATAGATCGTCGCTTCCATAGATCAGAGCGGGATCAGCTTGCACTGCGGCAGCAGCCGCTCCACGTCTTCGCCCCGGCACAGTTGCGTGGCCTCTGTGGTGACCGCGGCGGAGGCAGCGGCAGCGCCCCAGCGGGCGGCTTCCTGAATCGAGCTTCCGCGCGACAGGCTCAGGGTGAATCCCCCGACGTAGCTGTCGCCGGCGCCCACTTTGGAGACGACGGTCACTTTCGCGGCCGTCGCGAGCCAGGACCCCTCCGCCGTGGTCAGCACCGAACCTTCGGCGCCGCGGGCGAAGATGATGTTCTGCGCCACGCCGTTCTCGATCAGGCTGCGGGAGAAGGCGGCGGTGTCGGCCGGCGTCACCAGCTTGCGGCCGGCGAGTCCTTCGGCTTCTTCGTCGTCCGAGCGCAGCAGGAAGGGCGGGGAGGTATGGTCCTCGACGATCCGGCGCAGGGCCGGGCCGGAGGTGTCCACGATGAGCCGCGCTCCGGCGTGCCGGATGGCGGTCGACAGGGATTCCTCGAAATCGAGCGGCACACCCGGCGGCTGGCTGCCGGACAGGATGATCAGCCCGCCCTCCGGTGCATTCTGTACCGTGGTGACGATGGCGTTCCGCACGTGTTCGTCCGACCAGGGCGGTCCAGGCAGGACGAAGCGATATTGCAGGCCGGTTTCTTTGCAGTTCACCACAACACTGCTGCGCGTTTCGCCGGGAGATGGGATCTTGACGGTCGGAATGCCCTCGGCCCCGAGCAGGTCGAGCAGCCGGTTGCCGTTGTGGCCGGCCGCCGCGACGATGGCGGTCGCTTTGCCGCCCATGTATTGGATGGCCCGCGCGACGTTGATGCCGCCGCCGCCGGGATCAACCTGCGGTTCGGTGCAGCGCAATTTGACGTCGGGAACGACGTGGTCGGTCTCGGTGTTGATGTCGAGCGCGGGGTTCAGGGTGATCGTCAGAATTTCCGACACGGTGTGTGCCTTTCCCTTTCAGCCGATGTTTGCGCACACACACCCCATTCGGCGCGACGATGCAACCTTGGAGGGCGCGTAATACGACCGCAGGCACGAGGCGACCGGTTCTTGTGCGAAAAGCGTCGGCTTGCAGGGAAAGGCATGTCAGTGCCAATCACAAGGGGCGCGCGCCCCGGAAACTGTGCTGTCAGGGCGCGCGGAAGGTCACATCAACTGGTAGCTGACCGGCACATACCGGAAACCGTCTTCGCGCGTGTCAACGAAACCCGCGGCAGGGAAGGGCATGTGGTAGCCGACAAACGGCACCTTGTCGGCGGCGAGCATCCCGAGAATGCGGCGGCGGGATTCCGCGGCGGCGGCCTTGTCGCTGTCGTATTTCACCTCCCAGTCGGGGTAGGCGAGGGACCACACGTAGTGGTTGGCGAGGTCTGCCGCGAGCAGAAGTTGATCGTTCCCGCTTTCCAGCATGTAGGTCATGTGTCCGGGCGTGTGCCCGAACGCCGCGACAGCGGTGATGCCGGAGGTGACCGAGTCGCCGTCCTTCAGGAATGTCATCTGCTCCGCCAGCGGCTTCACCATTCCCTCGAACCCTTCGTTCCCCGAGTCGGCCCAGTGATCGTACTCGCGCTCGCCGGTGAGGTAGGCGGCATTCGCAAATGTGGGCGCACCGTCCTTCATCAGCCCGCCGATGTGATCGCCGTGCATATGCGTTATGACGACATGCGTTACGTCATCGGCCGACGTGCCAGCCTCCTGCAAAGCCGTGGCGATCCCTTCCGGGTTCAGCCCGGTATCGAAGAGAATCACCTCGCTCGCAGTGCGGACCACGGTCGGTGTAAAATAGAACTGAGCCTTGTCCGTGGGGATGAAGTTGTCCCGGCTTACGGTCCCAAATGTCTCGGCGTCCACGTTGAGGCCGAAGATCGTGTGCGGCTCCTCCCGCATTGCGCTGCCCGCCAGCAGGGTCGTCACGTCGAAGTCGCCCACCTTGAAGCCGCGTGCCCGGGGCATCGGCGAGGGCGCCTGGGGCGCCGTCTGGGCCGTTGCCATACGTGTGGCGGCCAGCACGGCAGGCGCGGCGAGGGTGGACGCAATTGCGGCACGTCGGCTCAAGCGAAAGGTCATGTCGGATCTCCTGTTCTCCAGTCCCGTATCCTGTGTGTACGCACATGGGGCGGCGTCGGTTCAGTTCTCGGGCAGTGGGTCTCGGAGAGGGAACTGGCCGAGGCACTGCGCCAAGGCCTTGTTCGACGTTATTCCCACCAACGGTCGATGCGGGCGATGTCCTTGTCGGACCATCCGAAATGGTGGGCGAACTCGTGCACCACGACATTTCCGACAAGCTCGGCCAGCGACACATCCCCGCGCTCGATCCATTCCTCCAGGATCGCACGGCGGAACAGCCAGATCATGTCTGGCTGGTCGGGCTGGTCCATCACGGACCGCTCCGTGAGAGGGATGCCGTCGTAGAGTCCGGTGAGTTCGTAGGGGTCATCCAACTCGAGGTCCGCCAGCATGTCCTCGTCGGCCAGTTCCTCCACCTGTATCACCACCGACCGCGCCGGATAGTCGAACGGCTGCGGAAATGCCTTTCGGGTCTCCTCCGCCAGAACGGCGATGTCGTAGAGGCTCGGAGCCTGTGCGGCGGTCCAGTCCATGCATGATCCCCTGGTTCTCTGCCTCCGGTATGGACAAGAACGCCCCCCTGTGGAAGAGGGCGCAGAACAGGAGAGCTCGAATGACCGTCACACGTTTCGCCCCGTCGCCCACCGGATATCTGCATGTGGGCAATCTGCGCACTGCGCTGTTCAACTGGCTGATCGCGCGCAAAGCCGGCGGCACGTTTATTCTGCGGCTTGATGATACGGACCCCGAGCGGTCGAAACAGGAATACGCCGATGCGATCCGGGAGGATCTGGAATGGCTGGGCCTGACGTGGGACCGGGAGGAGACGCAATCTTCCCGCCTTGACCGGTACGCCGCGGCCGCGGACGCATTGCGGGCGGAGGGGCGGCTTTACGAGTGCTTCGAAACGCCCACGGAACTGGACCTGAAGCGCAAGAAGCAGCTCAACATGGGCAAGCCGCCGGTTTACGACCGCGCGGCATTGCAGCTCTCCGAGGCAGATAAGGCGGCCCTGCGGGCGGATCGGTCCGGGCACTGGCGCTTCCTGCTGAAGCAGGAGCGGATCGAGTGGGAGGATGGTATCCTCGGCCTGACCTCGATCGACGCGGCCTCGGTTTCCGATCCGGTCCTCATTCGCGGGGACGGGCAGGTGCTCTACACCATCGCCTCCGTGGTGGACGACACCGAGATGGGGATCACCCACGTGGTGCGCGGTTCCGACCACGTGACGAACACCGCAACCCAGATCCAGATCATCGAGGCGCTCGGCGGCGCCGTGCCGCACTTTGCGCACCACTCGCTGCTCACCGGCCCGCAGGGGGAGGCACTGTCAAAGCGCCTCGGGACGCTGGCCTTGCGCGACCTGCGCGAGCAAGGCGTGGAGCCGATGGCGCTGCTGTCGCTGATGGCGCGACTCGGCTCGTCCGATCCGGTGGAGTTGCGCACCGACCATCAGGAGCTGATCGACGGGTTCAACCTAAGCCATTTCGGCGCCGCGCCGACCAAGTTCGACGTGGAGGACCTTCGGCCGCTCACGGCGCGGTACCTGCATAGCCTGCCGCTGGAGGCAGTCTCTGACCGGATCGCGGAAATCGGCGTTCCGGACGATATGGCCGCGCAGTTCTGGAACGTGGTCCGGGAAAACATCGGTACCCGTGCAGAGATCGCCGACTGGTGGACGGTGCTGTCGCAAGGCGCGCAGGCTGACGTCGACCCGGAGGATGCGGACTTCGTCCAGAGTGCGATGGCGCTATTGCCGGATCTTCCGTTCGACGAGTCCACCTGGTCCACCTGGACCTCCGCGGTGAAGGCGGAGACTGGGCGGAAAGGCAAGGGGCTGTTCATGCCGCTTCGCAAGGCTCTGACCGGGCGCCGTCATGGCCCTGAAATGGCAGACTTTATGCCGCTTATGCAGGCCAAACCGAAGTTCTGAGCGACCGACATCGTATGGGTTGCGCAAATGCAACACGCCATATCGAGACACGTCTTGAGTCTTGACCGGACGGCAGGTCCACAAACTTATCCACAGCGTGGAACTATTTGGCGTGGGGTGATCGGCGGCCCAATTTGCTAAACCTCAAATTTGTTCCAGCAAATAATAAAAAAATAAACGATTTATAACAATAGGTTATATGGTTCTGCCGAGTCCATTTGGATGCGAGATCGTGTTTGGCGTAGAAGCGCGGGCGTGATGCTACTGAAATAGCGCCATGCCCCGGAAAATCCGGCAAAAAGTTATTCACATTGCAGGACGGCCTCTGAAATTTGCTGCGGCAGTGCGTCTTCGTGCAACTGAAGCTCTCTCATCGCGCGTGCGCTTCGTCGCCTTGCCCTTGGGAGGGACGGGAGGGTAGAGGTCGCACAAGAACGTACGTCGAAGGGTCCTGACATGCCAAATCCCCTGTTTGACGCCCTGTTCGCGCCGCACATGGACAAGGAGACGCCGTTCCTTGTCCTCCCCGACGGCGCCGAACTGACGCATGGTGCCTTTCTGCGCATGGCGTCCCGGTTCGCCAATGCCCTGACGGACGTGGGGTTGCGGCCGGGAGACCGGCTCGCCGTGCAAGTGGACAAATCGCCAGAAGCACTGGCCGTCTATGCCGCGTCGGTTATGTCGGGGCTCGTTTTTCTGCCGTTCAACACTGGCTACACCGCCCATGAGGTCTGCTACTTCATCGAGAATTCCGGCGCGCGGCTTGTTCTGGGGCGGGGGGATTCGCGTGAGGTGCTGCACACCGATTGCGACCAGCTCGGCGTGCGCTACGAAACGCTGGAAGCCGATGGCAGCGGCAGCTTCGCCGAACTCGCGCGCGGCTTGTCGGACCGATTCGAGCCGGCGGACCGGGAGGAGTCGGACCTTGCGGCGCTGCTCTACACCTCCGGCACGACCGGGCTGTCCAAGGGCGCGATGCTGAGTCAGCAGAACCTGTTGTCGAATGCCCAGGTGCTGAAAGACGTCTGGCACTTCAATCGTGAAGACGTGCTTATCCATGCCCTGCCGATCTTTCATACCCACGGCTTGTTCGTGGCCACCAACATCATGCTGCTTGCCGGCGGGTCGATGATCTTCCTGCCGCGGTTCGACCTGAACGCGGTTCTGGAGACGTTGCCGCGGGCCACCGCGCTGATGGGTGTGCCCACGTTCTATACCCGCCTGCTGGACCACCCCGAATTCACGCGGGATCGCTGCGCTAACATGCGCCTGTTCATCGCGGGATCTGCGCCCCTTCTGGCGGAGACACACAGGGCGTTCGAAGAGCGTACCGGGCATCGCATTCTGGAACGGTACGGCCTGACCGAGACCAACATGAACACCTCCAACCCGTACGAGGGCGAGCGGCGGGCGGGGACGGTGGGCCTTCCGCTGCCGGGCGTGGAGATTCGGGTGACGGACCCCGATACCGGCGCCGAGCTGCCCCGCGGGAAAGTGGGGATGATCGAGGTACGCGGCCCCAATGTCTTCCAGGGCTACTGGCGGATGCCGGAGAAGACAGCGGAAGAACTGCGCCCGGACGGGTTCTTCATTACCGGCGACCTGGGAATGCAGGGGGAGGACGGCTACGTCACCATCGTCGGCCGCAGCAAGGATCTGATCATTTCGGGTGGGTTCAACGTCTATCCGGTCGATGTCGAGCAGGCGCTGGATGCGCAACCCGGCGTACTGGAAAGCGCGGTCATCGGGGCGCCGCACCCGGATCTCGGTGAAAGCGTCGTGGCCGTATTGGTGCCGGAGAGTGGTGCGAAGCTCGACGTGCTGGAGATCGAGGCCGAAATCAGCGCCAATCTCGCCCGGTTCAAGCAGCCGCGGCATTACGTGATTGTCGACGAGTTGCCCCGCAACGCCATGGGAAAGGTGCAGAAGAAGCTGCTGCGCCAAACCTATTCGGACGTCTTTACCGCCTGACCATCATTGCGGATGCGCCGAGTCCCCCGCGGCGGGTTACGTGCCGGCTGCACCGGGGCCGCTATTGCTGGATCGATGCCAGGTACTGCGTCAGGGCCAATATGCGCCCCTTGACCGCGAGTTTCACGGATTCGGGCGTAACCCAAGCGGCGTCGTGGGCGCGCATGTCGCTCATGAAACGGTCTCCCCAGATCGGCATGGGGCCTCCGTGTGCACGGATGTCGTTGCGTCCATCAATCAGGATCATCGTGTTGTAATACGGGAAGGCACCGCCTCCGGTCCGTTCGGTGATCTTGGTCAAGTCCGGTGGATTGATGACAAGCAGCTCTGCCATCGGCCCACTGCCTTTACCGTCCTCCCCGTGACATCCTGCGCAAGCGATCATGTATTCCTGTTCGCCGAGTTTTGCCTCCGCCTCCTGAGCCAAGGCCACTCCGGTGGACAGCGCGAGCATCGCGCCCGCGGCGAGAATGAAGCACCTCATCTCGACCTCCTCCTTCCGATTGCCTCCACCGGAACAATGCGCGGTCTTTCGCCGCGTGTCGTTGAAGCAGATCATGGCGATGGCGGCCGGGGCCGGAATCTTGGCCGGGGCCCGCATTTAGACATGGTCCGTTCGCGGGCGTTGAAGCGTGCCCCGGCAATATTTGATGGCGCGCCCTCGTGACATTTCCGGAGCGATCTGCTTTATGGACGGACATCGACGGGGGCGTCCGCATCTCATGCGGTCTGAGAAGTACCCTTTGAACCTGAACCAGATGATACTGGCGGAGGGAGTCGGGGACCCGATCGGCGCACCGCCAGCAGGCCCCCCGCGGCCTTTGCCGGTGGAGGCCAATCCGATGACCGCTCCTTCCCAATCCCTTGCATCCATGCGTGAGGCAGCGCCCCTGGTGCAGTGCATCACCAATTACGTGGCGATGAATTTTGCCGCGAACACGCTTCTGGCGGCGGGGGCGGCCCCGGCGATGGTGCACGACGTGGAGGAGGCGGGCGAGTTCGCCGCCATCGCGGGTGCGCTGACCATCAATATCGGAACGCTCAGCCCGCGGTGGGTCGCGGGCATGATCGAAGCCTCCAGTGTGGCCGCCAAGACCGGGAAGCCCTGGGTGCTCGATCCGGTCGCCTGTTTCGCAACCGGCCTGCGGCGGGAAGCGACCTCGCGGCTGATGCAGAAGTCGCCCACCATCGTGCGGGGAAACGCATCTGAAATCCTCGCGATCGGGGGGCAGGACAGCTCGGGCAAGGGGGTCGACGCGGGCGATTCCGTGACCGCGGCCGAAGCCGCTGCGCGGGACGTAGCGCAACGCGCGGGCTCGGTTGTGGCGGTCACCGGCGAAGTGGATTTCGTGACCGATGGGAGCCGCGCGGTGCGTATCTCCGGTGGCTCGCCGCTCATGCCGAAGGTGACAGCCTCCGGCTGCGCGCTGACCTGCCTGGTCGGGGCTTACGCGGCGGCTGTCGAAGATCCGTTCGACGCGACCGTGGGAGCGCTGGCCCATTTCGCCGCCGCCGGGGCAGAGGCGGCCAAGGTGGCGCAGGGGCCGGGCAGCTTCCTGCCGGCCTTCCTGGATGCGGTGGCCGCCGTGACCCCCGAAACGATTGGCGACGACAGGGTGCAGGCAGCATGAGGACGCCGCTGGACCTGTCCGCCTATCTCGTGCTTGACCCCGACCTTTGCGCAAACGTTGGCATGGTGGAGACCGCCCGCGCCGCCATGGCGAGCGGCATTCGCACCATTCAGCTCCGACACAAGACCGCCTCGACGTCCGAGCGGGTGAAGATCGGACGGGCGCTGCGCGCCGCGATGGAGGGCACCGGCGCGCTGCTGGTCGTGAACGACGACGTGGAGGCCGCCGTCGCCTGCGGGGCAGACGGCTTGCACGTGGGGCAGGGGGACCGCCCCGCCCACGAGGCGCGCGCGGCCATCGGCCCGGACATGGTGTTGGGCCTGTCGGTGGAAACGGAGGCCCATGCACGCGCGCTGGACCCTAAAACGGTGGACTATGCGGGGGTTGGCCCCGTCTTCGGCACGCCCACAAAGCCGGACCACGCACGCCCCGTCGGCATGGACGGGCTGGCGCGGATTGTGGCGCTCTGCCCGGTGCCGTCGGTCGCGATTGGCGGGCTGACGGCCGCGCACGCCCAGGGCGTGATCGCGGCCGGGGCGGCCGGACTGGCGGTCGTCTCCGCCATCTGTGGCCAGCCGGACCCGGAAGCCGCCGCGCGCGATCTGGTCGAAGCAGTGAAGGGAGCGCGGACATGAGCGTTGCGACAGCCCTGTCCATTGCCGGGTCGGACCCCTCCGGCGGGGCCGGTATCCAGGCGGATCTGAAGACGTTTTCTGCCTTGGGCGTCTACGGGATGGCGGCGATGACCGCCCTCACGGCGCAGAACACGACGGGCGTCAGCGGTGTGCACACCGTTCCGCCGGAGTTTGTCTCGCACCAAATACAGGCGATCTTCGACGACATCCGTGTGGATGCGATCAAGATCGGCATGATCGCGGGGGCCGAAATCGCTGTCGCTGTGGCGGACCGCCTGGCGGACTATGACGGACCGGTCGTGCTGGACCCGGTGATGGTCGCAAAGGGGGGGCATCCGCTCTTGCCTGCCGACGCTGTGGAGGCGCTACGAACCCGGCTGTTGCCGCGCGCCAGTCTGCTAACGCCCAATCTGCCGGAGGCCTCGGCCCTGCTGGACCGTGACCCCGCCCGGAGCCGCGAGGAAATGGCGCGCCATGCGGCGGACCTGCGCGCCCTCGGGCCGCAGGCCGTGCTGCTGAAGGGCGGCCATCTGGAGGGCGCGGAGAGCCCTGATGTGCTGGCGACTGCCAATGGTCTGCTCTGGGTCGATGCGCCCCGCATCGAGACGCCGAACACCCATGGCACGGGGTGCACGCTGTCCTCCGCCATCGCCGCGGAACTCGCCAAGGGGGCGGCGCTGGCCGATGCCGTCCGGGCGGCGCGGGACTGGCTCACCGGCGCCATTGGGGCGGCCGATACCCTTGCCATCGGACACGGCCACGGACCCACGCACCACTTCCACGCACTCTGGCCGCCCGCCGGCGGCATGTAGACTGACATCAAGGAGACGCTCCATGCGCCTGACAACGCTCGCTTTCGCTCTTTTCGCCGCCACCCCGGCGCTCGCCGCGGACAAGATGTCGGTCGTGCTCGACTGGTACATCAACCCCGACCACGCGCCGATCATCGTGGCGCAGGAAAAGGGGTTCTTCGCCGATCAGGATCTGGAGGTGGAGATCATCGCACCCTCGGACCCGTCCGACCCGCCCAAGATGGCCGCCGCCGGCAACGCTGACCTCGCGATCGACTACCAGTACCAGCTGCACCTGTCTGTCGCGGCCGGCCTGCCGCTCGTCCGCGTCGGCACACTGATCGGGATGCCGCTAAACTGCCTCGCCGTGCTGGACGATGGGCCGGTGAAGGAGCTCGCGGATCTGAAGGGCCGCAAGATCGGCTTTTCGGTGGCCGGTGTGGAGGAAGCGTTGCTCGCCAAGATCCTTGGCAACGCGGGGCTCACGCTCGACGACGTCGAACTGGTCAACGTCAACTGGTCGCTCTCGCCCGCGCTAATGGCGGAGCAGGTGGACGCCGTGATCGGTGCCTTCCGCAATTTCGAGCTGAACCAGATGGACATCGAAGGCGTGCCCGGCCGTTGCTTCTATCTGGAAGAGGAAGGCCTGCCGCCCTATGAGGAGTTGATCTACGTGACCAACCCCGACCTGATGGACAAGGATAAGGTGCAGCGCTTTCTGACCGCCACCGAGCACGCAACCCACTACATCGTCAATCACCCCGACGAGGCTTGGGAGGTGTTTTCCTCTACCGCCGCGGAACTGCGCGACGAGTTGAACGAGCGGGCGTGGGGCGACACCTGGCCGCGCTTCTCGCTGGCCCCCGCGGCGCTCGACGCCGGCCGCTATGCGCGCTTCGAAGCGTTCCTGAACGAGGCTGGACTGATCGAGGGCACGCGGCCCGTTTCCGAGATCGCGGTCGACCTCGGCGCCGAATGACACCGGCACCGGGCATCACCCTGATCGGGGCGGCGCGCTTCGGCGAGTCGCCTCTCTTTCCGCCGGTGCGACTGGAGATCGACCCGGGGTCGTGGTCCTGCCTGCTGGGGCCGTCGGGCTGCGGTAAGACGACGATCCTGCGGTTGATCGCCGGCCTCGACACCGGCGTGGATTTTGACGGGCATATCCGTGCGAGCGATGGCAAGCCTCTGCCGGGGCGCGTGGCCTACATGGCGCAGACGGATCTGCTGATGCCGTGGCTCGACGTTCTGGGCAACGTGACGCTGGGCGCGCGGCTGCGTGGGGAGACGCCGGACGTGGAGGCCGCAGAGACACTCGTGGAGCGGCTGGGCCTGTCCGAGCACGCCCACAAGCGGCCGACGAAGCTCTCGGGCGGGCAACGTCAACGGGTGGCGCTGGCCCGGACGTTAATGGAGGACCGCCCCGTCGTGCTTCTCGATGAGCCGTTCTCCGCGCTCGATGCACGAACCCGGGCCGAGATGCAGGATCTTGCCGCCGAAACGCTCGAGGGGCGGACGGTCCTGCTCGTCACTCACGATCCTGGCGAGGCGGCGCGGCTTGGAGACCGCGTTTTCCTGATGGACCGGACAGGAATGGTCGAAGCGGTGCCCCCGGCAACGCCCGCCATCCGGCCTGCCGCGGATTCCGAGACTTTGGCCTTCCAGGGCCGCCTGCTCGACGCGCTCAGGGAGCCGGCGGCATGAGCGGGGTGTGGCGGGGACTCGCGGCCGCGGTGCTCTTCGTGGGCCTATGGCAGGCGCTCGTGACGTTGGCGGACCTGCCGCCATTTATCCTGCCCGGGCCGGTCCGCGTGGCGGGCGCGCTCTGGAGTAATGTGGGCCTGATCGCCTGGCACGCTGGCATCACCATGGCCGAGGTTCTCATCGGCCTCGCTCTTGGGGTGGGGCTCGGGATTGCCACGGCTATCGGCCTCGCCGTCTCTCCGGCTGCGCGATACCTCATTCGGCCCGCCCTGGTCGCGACGCAATCGCTGCCCGTCTTCGCCCTGGCGCCGATCCTGACGCTCTGGATGGGCTACGGCATCTGGTCGAAGGTGGTGATGGCGGTGCTCATCATCTATTTCCCGGTCGCCTCAGCCTTCTTCGACGGACTGATGCGAACGCCGCGCGGCTGGCTCGACCTGGGGCACACCATGGGGGCGTCGCCGGCGCGGTTGCTCTGGGGGATCCGGGTTCCGGCAGCCATACCGTCTCTGGCGTCGGGGCTCCGGCTGGCCGCGGTCTACGCGCCGATTGGTGCGGTGATCGGAGAATGGGTGGGCGCGGCCGGGGGGCTGGGGTACCTGATGCTGCTCGCCAACGGGCGGGTCAAGATCGACCTGATGTTCGCCACTCTGCTGGTTCTGGCGGCGTTGACGCTGCTCCTGCACCGTTCTGTCGGCTGGGCCTGCGACCGCCTTGTTGCGCGGCTCGATTGATGCGACGCGCGGGCGCAGAAAATGCCCATCCACCGACTTATCCACAGCTTCCCAAGGCAGACGCAAATCGATGCCTTCCTTTAGGTCATTCCGTAGGGTGATCAATCTGGCGACTGTATACAGTCGGTCCGCTCCTGAAATGACCAATCTATAAGCAATTGTGTTAGCAATTATGCAGTTAGGGGCGGGGATCGACGGACTGTGCCCCGAGACAACCCATTGAAGGGGTGGGAATTCATCGACGGCTGTGATCAAGCCGCGGCAGGAATCCGCTCATAGCGTGCGAGCGGAGGCTTCCCAGTGGCATCGTGACGCAAGTTGTGCACATGAAGCTTGGTTTTGTCCGAGCGATGTGCGGGGCTGAAGAATCGGTGGCGCACCGGCGTCGCGGAGCACGTGGCTTGTGGGTGTCGCTAACTCCGTGCTAGCGGTTTGAGCCGCAGTGTTATTCAATGCATCGGCGGCTTGGCCCGCCCGGCGTCGCACAGAGGAGACCATGCTTCATTTCGTAGCCCCGAACGCTCCCAGTGCCGGCCGGCGACTCTTGGTCGTGAATCGCAGAGGGCGGGCGAGATGATATCCGAAGCGCGCCTCAACGCGGAAGTCGCGGAACTGCGTCGGATGCTGGCGGAGTCGCAGGCGGCCAAACGGGCGGCGGCAAAGCCGGTGCCCCCACACGCGGCCGCCGCAAGTGCCCCGCGTCGGCCAATAACGCCGAAAGCAGGCCTGCCCGCCGTCACGGAACTGGAAACCGTGGTGGACCAGATGGTCGGTGAGGTGAAGGGCGCCTATCGGCGCCATCCATTCGCCATCGCCCTCGGGGCGGTAGCTGTGGGCTTTCTCCTCGGACGCAGACGGTAGGGAGGCGCAGATGAAGAGCCGAATCGGACGCAACGTTGCCATCGTGCTGAAAGCCGAGGGGCTGATTGCGCGGCTGCGCCTGAATGCCATGCGCCGCCAGACGGCGTTGATCGCCATCGCGGGGCTGTTCGGCGTCATCGGCCTCGTGATGTTGAATGTCGCCGCGCTCTACGCGCTCTGGCCGGTGCTTGGGCCCGCCTTCTCGGCTTTCTTCGTGGCGCTGATTAACCTGATCCTCGCGGCGGTCCTCATTCTGGCCGCTCGCAGCCGGATCACCGAGCGGGAAATCGAGGTAATAACGGAGGTGCGGGACACCGCTCTTGCCGACCTCGAGGTGGAACTCGAACAGACGGCATGGGAAGCTCGTGCGCTGGCAGCGGGCGTCCGCCGGGCCGTGCACGACCCTCTCGGCACCGTTGGTGCTGGTCTTCTCGGCCCGATTCTGGCGTCGCTTTTCAAGAATCCCAAGTCCTGAACCTGTCTGTTCCGTCAGGTTTTCGGGCGCGCCGTCGGCGCGCCATTTCGCCTGTCTGGGCGGTTTACTATACGTAAAGCGCGTAGGACTTGAGCGTCTGCGTTCCCAAAGTGCCAATTCCGGATGCATTTTCCTGCGCCCGCCGCAATCAGGCTACCGGGCACTGCACAACATTTGCGCAAGCTCACGGCCTGACGTTTTTATTCCTCCCGCCGGGGTACGAACGACCTCGGGCCTCCCAGTTCCCGCGGAACCTCTCTCCGCGGGGCCGCAACAAGAACTGGCACTGACGCCCGGATTCAGCTTCCGCCTGGGCCGCAACCGCGGCCCCGTCGGCAGCCGGTGCCGCGCGCAGATGCCCACCACAGGGACACCGTTTACATGAAACTTCGTATGACCTCTGCGCTGCTCGGCGCTCTGGCCTTTGCGACGACGGCGCTGGCGCAGGACGACACCATCAAGGTGGGCGTGCTGCACTCGCTGTCCGGCACGATGGCGATCTCTGAGACCACCCTCAAGGACACCATGCTGATGCTCATCGAAGAGCAGAACAAGAAGGGCGGGGTCCTGGGCAAGCAACTCGAGGCCGTCGTGGTCGACCCGGCCTCCGACTGGCCGCTCTTCGCCGAGAAGGCCCGCGAGCTGCTGACCGTCGAAAACGTCGACGTGATGTTTGGCTGCTGGACGTCGGTCAGCCGCAAGTCCGTGCTGCCGGTGATCGAGGAACTGAACGGGCTGCTGTTCTACCCGGTGCAGTACGAAGGCGAGGAAAGCTCCAAGAACGTGTTCTACACCGGCGCCGCGCCGAACCAGCAGGCGATTCCGGCGACGGACTACTTCCTGGAGGAACTGGGCGTCGAGAAATTCGCGCTGCTCGGCACCGACTATGTCTATCCGCGGACGACCAACAACATTCTCGAGTCCTACCTCAAGGACAAGGGCATCGCCGAGGAAGACATCTTCGTCAACTATACCCCCTTCGGCCATTCCGACTGGTCCAAGATCGTCTCCGACGTCGTGGCGCTCGGCGCGGACGGCAAGAAGGTGGGCGTGATCTCCACCATCAACGGCGACGCCAACATCGGCTTCTACAAGGAATTGGCCGCCCAGGGCGTCTCGGCCGACGACATCCCTGTCGTGGCCTTCTCGGTGGGCGCGGAAGCGCTTTCGGGCCTCGACACCTCCAACCTCGTCGGCCACCTGGCCGCCTGGAACTACTTTATGTCCGCGGACACGCCGGAGAACGAAACCTTCATCGAGACCTGGCACGATTTCATCGGCGATGAGGCCCGCGTGACCAACGACCCGATGGAAGCCCATTACATCGGCTTCAACATGTGGGTGAACGCGGTCGAGGAAGCCGGAACCACCGACGTGGACGCGGTTTCCAAGGCGATGATCGGGCAGGAGTTCCCGAACCTGACCGGCTCCACCGCCGAGATGCTGCCGAACCACCATCTGACGAAGCCGGTCCTGATCGGCGAAATTCTGGATGACGGCCAGTTCGACATCATCTCCGAAACCGATCCAGTGCCGGGCGATGCCTGGACGGACTACCTCCCGGAGTCGGCCGTGCTGACCTCCGACTGGGCCGAGCTCGACTGCGGCATGTACAACACCGAGACCGAGACCTGCGTCCAGATCAAGTCCAACTACTGATCCGACGAGAATGACAAGGGGGAGGGCGCCCGCGCCCTCCCGACCCTTTGGGGATCGGGGCAGGAATGACGAAATACCTACTGGCGGCTTTGGCCGCGTGCATGCTCTGCGTCGGCATGGCGGCGGCTCAGGACAGCCCCATCCAGACGTTGCTGCAGGAAAACCGCGAGCTGATCGAGAAGTCCTCCCGCAGGACCATCGGTCCGGCAATCGACGCACTCCGCGACAGCGGTCTGCCCGCGGCGGAGACCGTTCTGGAGAAGTGGCGGGACAAGGACCTCTGGCAGCGTGAGTCCGACGGACTGTTCTTCTTTGCCGAGAAGATCGACCGCGACACGCTCCAGTTGATCGACATCGCGACCGGAGATCCGCTGGGCGAGGTGCCCGACGACGATATGGACCAGTTGAAGCCGAACTCTGGCGTGCGCGGCATGATCGCGGCGGCGCTGGTGCAGTTCCAGCTCCAGTCCCCGGAGCGGCGCAAGCGGATCGCGGCCTTGAACTCCATTCAGCGCGACCCGGAGCCCGAACACCTCGACGCGCTGCGCGCCGCAGTCGAGGACGAGCCGGACGCCACCATCCGCACCCGCGAAGAGCGTTTGTTGCGGCTGTTGACGATCTCCTACGGTGCCAGCGAGGAGACCCGGATCGAGGCCATCCGCAGCTTCTCCGGCGACACCGGCGTCGATGTCCGCGCCGCGTTGAACCCTCTGCTGGCGACCTCCCGACAGGCGGCCGAGGGCGACATTCCAGAGGGCGAGAACGTGGCCCGCAAGCTGCGCCCCGGGCAGGAGGATTTTACGAAGGAGGACGCCTACAGCCTTCTCGTCTCCAAGGACCTCGCCCCTGCACGCATCAGCCGCGCCGACAAACGCGCGGCGCTGGAGGCCAATATCGCGGATGGTCAGGTCGGCGGCGTGCCTGTCGAGCACCTCAATACCGAAGCCGCCCGCGAACGCGCCTATGCGTCCCTTGCCGAGGCAGGAACTGTCCCGCCCACCGCCACCGAGGCCGAGTTCGAGGCGGCACTCGACGCCCATGTCTTCTACGACCGCTACGCAGAGCTGTCGGAGGCCGTCACCGACGCCGCTCGCGGCACGCTCACCAGCATCACCACCCGCGTCGGCCTCAGCCAGGCGCTGGACCTGTCGCTCGACGCCCTCTCTCTTGCTTCGATCTACTTCCTTGCCGCAATCGGGCTGGCCATCACCTTCGGCGTGATGGGGGTCATCAACATGGCCCACGGCGAATTCATCATGATGGGTGCCTACACCGGCTACGTCGTGCAGCAGTTGGTGCCGGACTACACGATCTCCATCATCATCGCCCTGCCACTCGCCTTCGCCGTTACTTTCGCCGCCGGCGTCGCAATGGAACGGCTTGTCATCCGCTGGCTCTATTCCCGCCCACTGGAGACCCTGCTGGCCACCTTCGGGATCTCCATCGCGCTGCAGCAACTCGCCAAGAACATCTTCGGCACGCAGGCGCGGCCGCTCACCTCGCCCGACTGGCTCGACGGGGCGTTGGTCCTCAGCGACGTCGTCTCGATCAGCTACATCCGGATCGCCATCTTCGTGCTGGCGCTGGTCTTCCTCGCGATCTTCCTCTTCATCATGCGCCGCACCCGGCTGGGTCTGGAACTACGCGCCGTCACTCAGAACCCGCGCATGGCCGCGTCCATGGGGATCAATCCCGATCGGATCAACATGCTTGCCTTCGGCCTCGGCTCAGGAATCGCCGGCATCGCGGGCGTCGCCATCGGGCTTTATGCCAAGGTCACCTCGGAACTCGGCCAGGACTACATCGTCCAGAGCTTCATGACCGTGGTCGTGGGCGGGGTCGGCAACATCTGGGGCACGCTGCTTGGCGCCACAATGATCGGCTTCCTGCAAAAGGGCATCGAATGGCTCAACCCGTCGAACACGCTGGCCGCCCAGACCTACATGATCATCTTCATCATCATCTTCATTCAGTTCCGCCCCAGAGGCATCATCGCCCTCAAGGGCAGGGCAGCGGGAGATTGATCATGTTGACGCGACGCCCGTCTTCTTGTGTCCGAAAATATCCCGGGGGGTGCGGGGGGCTCGACCCCCGCCTGCCGGAGGGGGCCCGCCCATGACCCGATCCTTCCTTGCGCGCAACCCGTCGGTTCTGATTTTCATCGCCTGCCTCGCCCTCTTCACGCTTGCTGTGACCTTGATGAGCGAGGCCGGAGGCTCCGGCGCGATCTCCACCTCCTTCGTCAAGACGCTGGGCAAGACGCTCTGCCTCTGCCTGGTGGCGCTCGCGATGGATTTGGTCTGGGGTTACACCGGCATCCTCAGCCTCGGCCACATGGCGTTCTTCGGGCTCGGCGGCTACATGATCGGCATGTGGCTCATGTATGCTCGAACCGAGACCATCGTCACTGCCTCGATGTCCAACGCCGCCATTCCGCCCACCGATCAGGAAATCGTGGACGCCATCGGCACCCAGATTTTCGGCGTGGTGGGCGGGTCGGAGTTCCCGCCTGTCTGGGCCTTCGCGGACAGCCTCTGGATGCAGCTTGCCCTGGTGGTCCTCGTTCCAGGGCTGCTGGCACTGGTCTTCGGCTGGCTGGCCTTCCGCAGCCGGGTGACGGGGGTCTATCTCTCGATCCTTACCCAGGCCATGACGCTGGCGCTCGCGCTTTACCTCTTCCAGAACGACTCCGGCCTTCGTGGCAACAACGGCCTCTCGGGCCTGCAGAACATCCCCGGCCTCACCGGCATGCCACAGTCCGTGCTGTCGCTCTGGTTCTTCTGGGCCTCTGCCTTCGCCCTCGGAGCGGGGTACCTGCTCTGCGCCTGGGTGGTCTCCGGCAAGTTCGGCTCGGTCATTCGCGGCATCCGGGACGACGAGGCGCGGGTCCGGTTCCTCGGCTACTCGGTGGAGGGCTACAAGCTTTTCGTCTTCACCCTCACCGCCGTCATCGCGGGTATTGCCGGTGCGCTATATTACCCGCAGGCGGGCATCATTAACCCGGCAGAGATCGCGCCCATCGCGTCGATCTACCTTGCCGTTTGGGTCGCCATCGGTGGCCGCGGCCGGCTCTATGGCGCGGTGATCGGCGCGGCCTTCGTCTCTCTGCTGTCGACGTGGTTCACGGGCGGGCAGGTGCCAAGCGTGCCGCTCGGTTTCTACACCGTCGACTGGGTCGACTGGTGGCAGGTGCTGCTCGGCCTGTCCTTCGTGCTGGTCACGCTCTTCGCCCCACAAGGGATCGGTGGTCTGTTCGACCTCGTTACCGGCCGCCGACCGCCCGACCGCCACGGTGCCGATCTCGGGCCGGACAAGGGCAGCTTCCGCGAGCGGGAGGCCGAACAATGAGCCAGCTTCTCGAGGTCTCCGGCGTGTCCGTCACATTCGACGGCTTCAAGGCCATCAACAACCTGTCATTCTCCATCGGGGATGCCGAGCTTCGGGCGATCATCGGCCCCAACGGAGCTGGCAAGACGACCTTCATGGACATTGTTACCGGCAAGACCCGCCCCGACGAGGGCAGCGTGCTCTGGGGCGAGATGAGCCAGTCGCTGTTGAAGATGAACGAAAGCCAGATCGCGCGGGCGGGCGTCGGGCGGAAGTTCCAGCGGCCCACCGTCTTCGAGGACCAGACGGTCTACGCCAACCTGGCGATGGCGCTGAAGAAGAGCCGCAGCCCATGGAGCGTGCTGGCCTCTCGCCCGAGCGAGGCGGACCGGGTCCGGATCGAGGAACTGGCCGCCGAGATCGGGCTGGCGGATGCGCTTCGGCGCAAATCCGGCGAGCTGTCGCACGGGCAAAAGCAATGGCTGGAAATCGGGATGCTGCTGGCGCAGGAGCCACGCCTTCTGCTGGTGGACGAGCCCGCGGCCGGCATGACGCTGGCGGAACGCGAACACACGACCGATCTGCTCAAGGAGGCGGCAAAGACCCGCGCGGTCGTGGTTGTGGAGCACGACATGGAGTTCGTCCGGCGGCTCGACTGCAGGGTGACGGTTCTGCACGAAGGCTCGGTTCTGGCCGAGGGCAGCCTGGACCACGTGACGAAAAATCAGGACGTCATCGACGTCTACCTGGGGCGCTGAGATGCTGAAGATTCACGATCTGACCCTTCACTACGGCGGCAGCCAGATCCTCTACGGGGTCGACCTGGAAGCGGCGGCGGGCGAAGTAACTTGCGTGATGGGAACCAACGGGGTCGGCAAGACCAGCCTGCTGAAGGCGATCTCCGGCACCCATCCGCGCTCGGGCGGCACGGTGGAACTCGACGGCGAGGCCATCGGGCGCGTGCCGGCGCATGTTCTGGCACACAAGGGCGTCGGATATGTTCCGCAGGGGCGGATGATCTTTCCGCTGCTGACGGTGCAGGAGAACATGGAAACCGCCTATGCCTGCCTGCCGAAATCGGAGCATGTCATTCCCGACGAGATCTTTGAGCTGTTCCCGATCCTCAAGGAATTCCTTGGCCGCCGCGGTGGCGACCTTTCGGGCGGACAGCAACAGCAGTTGGCCATCGCACGCGCGATGATTACTAAGCCGAAGCTGCTTCTGCTCGACGAGCCGACCGAAGGCATTCAGCCCAATATCATTCAGCAGATCGGCCGTGTGATCGAATATCTGCGGGGGCAGGGGAACATGGCGATCGTTCTGGTGGAGCAGTATTTCGAGTTCGCCTACGGTCTTGCCGACCGCTTCGTGGTGATGAAACGGGGCGAGGTCTCCATGGCGGGCACCCGGGCTGAGCTGTCCAAGGAAACGCTGAAAGGCGCGGTTTCGGTCTGATCAGAACCGCAGCGGGGCAGGGTGTGCCCCCCGTGGCGGCCGACGCCCTCAGACGTCCTCGTCGGCGAAGTACTGGGGGTGTTCCGACCGAATCCGGCCGAGCTGATCGTGAATTCGGCCGAGGTGCGTCCGAATGAGCTCCTGTGCCAGATCCTTGTCACGCGATTTCAGCGCTTCGAACAGGTTCAGGTGATCCTCGACAGCCTGGTGGGAGCCGAAAGAGAGCGACAGCAGGCGCACCCTGTCCATGTGCGCCTTGCTCTCACGGATCATCTGCCACGTGAACGGATGCTGCGTGCAATCGCAGAGCGCCTGGTGAAATGCGTCATCCAGTTCGTGGAAGTTGCCCCGCGCGCCCTTGCCGACGGCGACTTTCTGCAGATCGATGATCTCCTGCAGGCGGTCGTAATCCGCCTCGCCAAGCGTGTCGCAGGCAACACGAAAGACCTCCAGTTCGAGCGCGGTGCGAACAAAGGTGGCTTCGCGCACGTATCGCAGCGAGATCTGGCTGACCGTGGTCGCCCGTTGCGGGCGGATGACGAGAAAACCAAGCTTCGACAATCGGTAGAAGGCGTCGCGGACGGGCTGACGCGAAACGTCCAGGGCGCGGGCGACCTCCACTTCGGACAACCGTGTTTCGGGGGGCAGTTCCAGCCATATGATTTGATTGTGGAGTTTCTCGAAGACCTGATCGGCGACAGACGGCCGCGGAATCGGCTCCAGCGAAGCGAGGTTTGGGCTGCTGGACATAGACTGGTGTTCCACCCTGTTGACTTGAGAGTTATTCTAGCATATCAGTCTGCAAGAACGCAATGATATACAATCGGCGCGTGCGAATCCGGCGGGAGGCGGTCGCTATGGGGCAATTGGACGAAGACCGGCTGTTCCCGACAGAGGAGGGAGCCCGAGCGCTGGCCCGCGCCCTCTATGAGAGGGTCAAGGGTCTCCCCATCGTCAGCCCGCATGGTCACACCGATCCCCGCTGGTATGCCGAGAACGCGCCGTTCCCCGATCCTGCCCAGCTTTTTGTTACGCCCGACCATTACGTCTTCCGAATGCTCCATTCGCAAGGGATTTCGCTGGACGATCTTGGCGTCCCGCGTGCGGACGGCTCGCGGGCGGAAACGGATGGGCGAAAGATCTGGCGCCTGTTTGCGGAAAACTTCTACCTTTTCCGTGGCACGCCCTCGCGCATGTGGCTCGAGCACGCGTTTCAGGAGGTGTTCGGTCTGACCGAGCGGTTCGGTCCCGAGACGGCGGACGCCTTCTATGATCACATCTCGGAGTGCCTGGCCAAGCCGGAGTTCCTGCCACGGTCGCTGTTCGAGCGTTTCGGGATCGAGGTGATCGCCACCACCGAAAGCCCGCTCGACGATCTGCGCTGGCACCGGATGATCCGCGACAGCGACTGGACCGGGCGTGTGGTCACGGCCTACCGGCCCGATGCGGTCGTGGATCCGGAATTCGAGGGGTTCGCGGACAACGTCGCCCGCTTCGGCGAGATCGCCGGAACCGACGCAACGACATGGGACGGATACCTGGAGGCCCACCGCAACCGGCGGGCCTACTTCAAGGAGTTCGGCGCCACCTCCTCGGATCACGGTCACGCCTCCGCGCGGACCGAGGACCTCCCTCTCCCCGAGGCGGTGGCGCTGTTCGAGAAAGCGTTGAACGGGGCCTGCACCCCCGAGGAGGCGGACGCCTTCCGCGGGCACATGCTGACTGAGATGGCGCGGATGAGCCTGGATGATGGTCTCGTCCTGCAGATCCATCCGGGCGCCCGCCGCAACCATTCGGCGCCAATGATGCAGCTTTTCGGTCGCGACAAGGGCTTCGACATCCCGGGCCGCACGGACTACGTGGCCGCGCTCAAGCCGCTGCTTGACGCGGTCGGCACGGACCCGCGGCTCAGCATCGTGCTCTTCACGCTGGACGAGACTGCCTATGCGCGGGAGCTTGCGCCGTTGGCCGGCGTCTATCCATCGCTGAAACTTGGACCCGCTTGGTGGTTCTATGACAGCCCCGAAGGCATGCGCCGCTTCCGCGAGATGACCACCGAAACGGCCGGTTTCTACAACACCGTGGGCTTCAACGACGACACCCGCGCCTTCTGTTCCATCCCCGCCCGGCACGATGTCGCTCGGCGGGTCGACTGCGCTTTCCTCGCCACGTTGGTCCGCACCGGGCGGCTGGCCGAGGACGAGGCGTTCGAGGTCGCCCAAGACCTCGCCTACAGGCTCGTCAAACGAGCCTACAAACTGTGACGAGCAACCCAGAGGGAGGAAACTGTACCATGCTCAAGACAGTCACCGCCGCACTACTCGCTTCGGCCGCCATGGCAACGGCCAGCTTTGCCTGCGAGATCTCGCTGAAGGCATCCGACACCCACCCGGACGGCTATCCGACCGTCGAGGGCGTCAAAGCCATGGGCAAGATGCTGGAGGAAAAGACCGACGGCCGCATCTGCATCGAGATGTTCCACTCCGCACAGCTCGGCGAGGAGAAGGACACAATCGAACAGACCCAGTTCGGGGTCATCGACCTGAACCGCGTGTCCTTCGGGCCGTTCAACAACATCATCCCCGAAACGCAAGTCCCCTCGCTGCCGTATATTTTCCGGTCGGTCGATCATATGCACAAGGTGATGGACGGGGAGATCGGCCAGCAGATCCTCGATGCGTTCTCGGATCACGATCTGGTCGCGCTGACCACCTACGATGCCGGCGCACGCAGCTTCTACAACAGCCAGAAGCCAATCGACTCGCTGGATGACCTGGAGGGCATGAAGTTCCGCGTCATGCAGTCGGACCTCTTCGTCGACATGGTCGGTGCCCTCGGCGCCAACGCGACGCCGATGCCCTATGGCGAGGTCTACAGCTCGATCCAAACCGGCGTCATCGACGGGGCGGAGAACAACTGGCCGTCCTACGAAAGCTCCGGCCACTTCGAAGTCGCCGGCTACTACACGCTCGACCAGCACCTGATGGTGCCGGAAGTGCTGGTGATGTCGAAGCAGACCTGGGACGGCCTTTCGGAAGAGGACCAGGCGCTCGTAATGGAAGCCGCCAAGGAATCCACGAAGGTTCAGCGGGAACTCTGGGCCGAGCGTGAGGCGGAATCCGAGGAGAAGGTCCGTGCCGCAGGCAGTGAGATCATCACCGACATCGACAAGACGCCGTTCATCGAGGCGATGGACCCCGTCTACGAAAAGTACGTCACCGACGAAACTCTGAAGGACCTCGTCGCACGCATTCGCGCCGTCGAGTAATATGAAACCCCTGGCCGCGGCGGCATGATGTGCCGCCGCGGCCCTCCATGCGCCGGAGGTTGCCGTGCAGGAGACTATGAGATCCGTGGCGCGTGTCACGGGAATCATCGGGCGCATTGCCCTCTATTTGTCGGGAACAGGTCTGGTCATCATGACCGCGATGATCGCGGCCCAGGTCTTCTGGCGCTACGTTCTCAACGACAGCATTATCTGGACAGAACCGGGCTCGGTGATGGTCATGGGGTGGTTCATCTTCCTCGGCGCCGCGGTTGGCGTGCGCGAGGGGTATCACCTCTCCTTCGACGTGATGCTGATGGTTCTGCCCAATCGCGCGAAGCTCTGGTGCTACTCGGTCTCCGACCTCGTCGTCGTGGCCTTCGGCTTCGGCATGATCTGGTACGGGACGCAACTCGCGCTCAAAACGGCGGGCAACAAGCTCCCGTCCCTCGGAATTTCGGGCGCGTTCGACTTCATCCCATTGGTGGGAGGCGGGGTGCTTCTGGTGATCTTTTCCCTCGAACGGCTTGCGCGCCGCGCCGCGGGCATGCCCACGGCCCGCTTCGGTGAGACAGTGGACGAGGATGAATTGAACGGCCTGGTGCCCACGAACCGGATCGAGGAAAATCAATAATGGAATACTGGATCCTTTTCGGCAGCTTCGTGTTCCTGCTTATGATCGGCACGCCGATCGCCTTCTGCCTCGGCGTTGCGTCCTTCGTGACCGTGACATACCTCGGGCTGCCGCCGGTGGTGATTTTCCAGCGGCTGAATTCCGGGGTGTCGGTCTTCGCCCTGATGGCCATCCCGTTCTTCATTTACGCGGGCGAACTGATGGTGCGGGGCGATATCGCCCGGCGGCTTGTGGCGCTTGCAGGCTCCATGGTGGGGCACTTCAAGGGCGGGCTGGGGCAGGTGAACATCCTGACCTCGGTCATGTTCGGCGGCATTTCTGGCTCAGCTGCCGCCGACACGTCAGCTATTGGCGGCATCATGATCGGGCAGATGGAGGAGCGCGGCTACGATGTCGACTACGCCGTGGCCGTGACGGTCACCTCCTCGATGATCTCACTGATGTTGCCGCCCTCGCACAACCTGATCATCTACTCGATCTCGGCGGGCGGAAAACTGTCCATCGCGGACCTGTTCACCGCCGGCATCATTCCGGGGTTCATCCTGGCCGTCTCGCTCATGGTGGCGGCCTGGATCATGGCGCGCCGGCGCGACTATCCGACGGAACCCTTCCACGGCTGGAGCATGGTCGGGCGCCTGTTCATCAACGCCTTGCCGGGGCTGATCCTGGTGGCGATCATCTTTGGCGGGGTCCGCTCCGGGATCTTCACCGCCTCGGAATCCTCCTGCATCGCGGTGGTCTACGCGTTGTTCGCCACCTTCATCGCGTATCGGACGCTGTCCTGGGAGGCCTTCGTCGGCGCCACCCTCGGGGCCGTGCGCACGACGGCGATGGTGCTTCTGGTGATCGGCAGTGCCGCCGGGTTCGGCTGGCTGCTGGCGTACCTGAGGATCCCCGCGGATCTGGTTGAATTCATGCAGGGAATATCGGACAACCCCATCGTCGTCCTGCTTCTCATCAACGTGACGCTACTCGTGCTCGGCACCTTCATGGACATGTCGCCCCTGATCGTCATCACCACGCCGATCTTCCTGCCGGTCGCCATGGCCTTCGGGGTGGACCCGGTGCATTTCGGGATCATCCTGATCCTGAACCTTGGGATCGGCCTGTGCACGCCGCCCGTTGGCACAGTGCTCTTCGTCGGCTGCGCGGTCGGCAAGATCTCCATCTGGCAGGTCATGCGGTCCATCGGCCCGTTCTACGCGGCGGCAGTCGTTACCCTGTTGCTCGTCACGTTCATCCCCGCGCTGTCTCTCTGGCTGCCGGCCCTGTTCCGCTGAGGAGATCCACATGCTTCGCACATTCCCGGTCGTGGACGCCGGTGGTGGCGTCACGCGCCAAGTCCTGTCGGAAGCCCCGGAGCTGATGGTCGTCGCTTTCACCTTCGAGCACGACGGCGAGGGGGCGTTACACAGCCACCTGCACGTGCAGTCGACCTACGTTCGGTCGGGACGTTTCCGCTTCACCGTGGGAGAAGAGCGGTTCGAGGTCGGCCCGGGCGACAGCTTCATCATTCCCTCCGGCGCCGAACATGGTTGCGTCTGCCTCGAGGCCGGCCAGCTCATCGACACGTTCACTCCCCGCCGAGACGATTTTCTGTGAAAGGACCCGCCATGGTACGCGTTACAACTCTCTACGCCACCGACCCCGAAACCGCGAAGGGACTGGACACGGCCGGTATTCGCGAGCGGTTCCACGTGCCCGGCATGTTCGCGGACGGTGAGATCCGGCTGACCTGCACGCACTATGACCGGATGATGGTGGGCGGCGCGGTGCCAGCGGGCAGCGATCTGGTGCTGGACGCGGTCGCTGAGACCGGAACCGACACGTGGCTGGCCCGTCGCGAGGCCGGAATCCTGAACATCGGCGACACCGGAACGATCATAGTCGGAGGCGAGACCTACGAGCTGGAGAAGGGCGACATCCTGTATGTCGGCATGGGCGCAGGGGCGGTGACCTTCGGGGGAAAGGGGCGGTTCTACATCGTCTCGACGCCCGCACATCAGACCTATCCGACCACCCTTGCAAAGCCGGCCGACGCCAACGAGGTCAAGCTCGGCTCGGCGGACACCTCGAACGACCGGACGATCTACCAATTCATCCACGAAGGCGGCGTGAAGTCTTGCCAGCTTGTCATGGGCTATACGAAGCTGCATGGCGGCTCGGTCTGGAACACGATGCCCGCGCATACCCATGACCGCCGAATGGAGGCGTACCTCTATTTCGATGTGGCCGACGGCCAGCGGGTCTTCCACTTCATGGGCGAGCCGCAGGAAACCCGCCACATCCTGATGGCGGGCGAAGAGATCGTCGTCTCCCCGCCCTGGTCCATCCACGCCGGGGCCGGCACCGGTGCCTATACCTTCTGCTGGGCCATGGCGGGCGACAACATGGCCTTCACCGACATGGACATGGTTGCGGTGGAGGACTTGCGATGATCTCGTTCTCGCTTGAGGGTAAGACCGCCCTCGTCACCGGTGCCAATACCGGCATCGGGCAGGCCATCGCGGTTGCGCTTGGCGGAGCGGGGGCGCATGTGATCTGCGCGGGACGATCATCCTGCGCGGAGACGGTGGGCATGATTCACAGCGCCGAGGCGATGGACCTCGACTTCGCCGATCCGATGGCCGCGCGGGACGTCTTCGCGGACCGCGAGATCGACGTGCTCGTGAACAACGCCGGCATCATCCGCCGGGCGGACGCCGTGGACTTCACGGAGTCCGATTGGGACGCCGTGATGGACGTGAACCTGAAGGCGCTGTTCTTCACCTGCCAGGCATTCGGCAAGGCGGTCATGGCGCGCGGGGCAGGGGGCAAGATCGTCAACATCGCCTCCCTGCTCAGTTTCCAGGGCGGCATCCGGGTGCCATCCTACACCGCGTCCAAGCATGGGGTGGCGGGGCTGACCAAGTTGCTGGCCAACGAATGGGCGGCAAAGGACATCAACGTCAACGCCATCGCACCGGGCTACATCGCCACCAACAACACAGAGGCGCTGCGCAACGACCCCGACCGCAACCAGGCGATCCTCGATCGCATCCCGGCCGGCCGGTGGGGGAAGCCCGAGGATATCGCCGGCACGGCGGTGTTCCTCGCTTCGCCTGCAGCGGACTACGTAAATGGTGCAATATTCAACGTCGATGGAGGCTGGCTTGCCCGTTGATCGTCTCGTTCGGCCCAACGGCCCCACTGCCGGGATCGGCATCATTCATCTCGGCCTCGGTGCGTTCTTCCGCGCGTTCGGCGTGCCCTGGATCGCGGAGGCCGCCCTGGCGGGTGGCGGGGACTGGGGCATCCTTGGCGTTTCCCTAAGGTCGCCTTCTGTCCGGAATGCGCTGAAACCGCAGGGATATGCCTACACCGCCGTGGAACTGGCACCCACCGGCGAACGGTTTCAGGTCATCGAAAACGTCCATGACATGCTCGTCGCGCCGGAGGACCCGGAAGCGCTGCTGACCGCGATGTCCCACCCGTCGGTCCGGATCGTGTCGCTCACGGTCACGGAAAAGGGCTACTGCCACAATCCGGCGACCGGCAAGCTGGACCTCAACCATCCGGACATCGTCTACGACCTCGCTGGCGAGCTGCCGAAATCGGCGCCGGGCTTCCTCGTCCGTGCACTGCAGGCCCGCCGCGCCGCCGGCCGGCCCCCGTTCACCGTGCTGTGCTGCGACAACCTTCCAAACAACGGCCGGGTGGTGCGCGGGGTGGTCTTGGATCTTGCGCGGGAAGTGGACCCGGCGCTTGCGGATTGGATCGAGGCGGAGGGGCGTTTTCCCTCGACCATGGTCGACCGGATCGTTCCGGCCACCAAACCGGAGGATATCGCCCGCCTGGAGCAACTCGCAGGTTACCACGACGCCTCACCGGTGATGCACGAGCCCTTCCGGCAATGGGTCATCGAGGATGATTTCGTCGGCGGCGAACGGCCGGATTTTGCGGCGGTGGGGGTGCAACTCGTCGAGGACGTTACGCCTTACGAGCACATGAAGTTGCGAATGCTGAACGGGGCGCATTCATCGCTCGCGTATCTGGGGTATCTGGCGGGTCACGAAACCATTGCCGAGACCACTGGCGATCCGGTTTTCGCCGGCTTCGTGGAGCACCTCTGGAAGAACGAGATCATTCCCGCGCTGACCCCGCCCGACGGCGTCGATCTTCAGGCCTATGCCGGCGAGCTTCTGGAGCGGTTCCGCAATCCGGCGATCCGGCATCGCACATGGCAGATCGCGATGGACGGGAGTCAAAAGCTGCCACAGCGGATTCTGAGCACGTTGCAGGAGAATCTCGATGCAGGCCGCGCGTCGCCCGGGCTGTTGCTCGCTCTCGCCGCCTGGATGCGATACGTCGGCGGCACCGATGAGAAAGGCGACCCGATTGATGTTCAGGATCCGCTTGCCGACAAACTCCGGCAAATCTCCGGCGAGGCGAAGGGACCAGACAAGGTGGCGGCCTTGCTAACTGTGCGGGAGGTCTTCGATGCGGACCTTGCAGCGCGGTTGGAGCCCTTGGTGCAACCCGTCTACACAGCACTGGTGGAAGATGGCGCGCGCGCCTGCGCAGAAACCGTCGCCTGACGATCTGCGAGCCTGACCTCTCGGGTTCGGCTCGCAGCCGTCTCTTGCGCTGGTGACGAACCTTGCTCGACGCCGCGTCCTAGTGCGTTCGTTGAAGTCCGGATAGCAGCACGGACACCACGAACATCAGCGCCGCGAGGCAGACGATGGTCGGCCCCGTCGGTGTGTCGAGCATGAACGATCCCCCCAACCCTCCGACGGCCGCGACGCTGCCAGTGGCGCCCGCGGAGAGCGCCATCGCTTCCGGTGTGCGCGCCAGTCCCCGCGCCGTTGCCGCCGGGATCACCAGGAGGGCAGCGATCAGGAGAACGCCCACGACCTTGATCGCAATGGCGACCGTGAGCGCAAGTGAGAACGTCAGGACCATCTGTTCCCGCCGCGGATCAATGCCACTGGCCATCGCGAGGTCCGGGCCCACGGTCGCGGTCAGCAATGCGGACCATCGGAGGCCGATCAAGGCCACGATCACCCCGGCGCCACCCCAGATGAGCAACAGGTCCGTCCGGCTGACGGCGAGAATGTCGCCCAGAAGGTAGCCCATGAGGTCCACCTGCACGCCGGAGAGAAACGAGACCGCGACGAGGCCGAAGGCCAGCGCCGAATGGGCGAGCACCCCCAGAACCGTGTCTGCCGCGAAGCCGCGACCGGAGAGCGTGGAGACGACCGTGCCCATGGCGAGGGCCGCGACGACAACGCCGCCAAAGATCGACACGTCCAAAGCGAGCGCCAATGCGACGCCGAGGATCGCCGCATGTGCCGTGGCGTCGCCGAAATAGGCCAAGCGCCGCCAGACCACAAAACAGCCGAGCGGGGCGGCCGCCACCGCCGTGCCGACGCCCGCCAGCGCGGCGCGGAACATGAAATCATCTAGCATCAGATCGCGTGGTCCTCGTGATGGTGACCCGGCTGCGGGTGGTCGTCGTCGTGGGCGTGATCGTGTGTATGGCGATAGAGCGCGAGGGCTCCCTGCGTGCCCGTGCCGAACAGCGCCCTGTATTCCGGGGCGGTCGCAACGACTTCGGGCGTGCCATGACAACAGACGTGACCGTTCAGGCAGATCACCCGGTCCGACGCGCTCATGACCACGTGAAGTTCGTGACTGACCATGAGGACGGCGCAGCCGAGCCGGGCCCGAACGTCCTCGATCTGGTGGTAGAATGCCGCGGATCCGCGCTGGTCCAACCCCTGCGTGGGTTCATCGAGAAGCAGCAGGTCGGGCGCTTCCAACAGGGCGCGCGCCAGCAGCACCCGCTGCATCTGCCCGCCCGACAGCGCCGACATCTGCCGCTTGTGCAGGTCGGGCAGGCCGACGGTATTGAGTGCCCCGGCGATCTGATCTGCCGTGCGGCGGGTGGGCAGGCAGAGAAAACGGGCCACGGTGATCGGTAGCGTCGGGTCGATGTGGAGTTTCTGTGGGACGTAGCCGATGCGAAGTGCCGGACTGCGGGTGATGGTGCCGGTATGCGGGCGAACGGCGCCGACAATCGCACGGACAAGGGTGGACTTGCCGGACCCGTTGGGGCCGACGATGGTGACGATCTCGCCCGGGTGGATTTCCAGATCGACGTTTCGCAAGACGTCTAACGTCCCGATCCTGACGCCGAGGTTGCGGACCGCGATGAGCGGCGGTGCGATGTCCCTCATGCCTGAGCCCGCTCGCGGCAGGCGGCACAGGTGCCCTCGGCCTCCACCAGCACCTTGGCGATGGCGAATCCCTGAGCTTCGGCGGCGGTCTCCAGAAGTCTCCGGGCGGGGATCGTCGCCGCCTCGGCCACGCGGTTGCAACTGGTGCAAATCAGGAAGGCGGGCACGTGGTCTTCGCCCGGGCGCGTACACGCGACGAAGGCGTTCAGGCCTTCCACGCGGTGCGCAAACCCGTGCTGCACCAGGAAATCCAGAGCCCGATAGGCTGCGGGCGGCTGCGCGCCCAGGCCCTCGTCCTGCAGTCGCTTGAGCACGTCGTAGGCTCCCATGGCGGCGTGCCTCTCCAGCAGGATTTCAAGCGCGCGCCTGCGCACTGGCGTGAAGCGCAAACCTTCGGCGTCGCAATAAGCAACCGCCTGCGTCAGCGCTGCACTGACACAGGCATCGTGGTCATGACGCGCGAACCCCATGGGCTCGGTCTGTCTGTTGTGGCCGGGCATGGTCTCTCCGATTTCTCTTGTGTTGTTATAACGTATCATTTACGAGGCCGCCACCTGGAAATGGAGTTGACCGATGACGAAACGTCTCACGAGTTGGGTGGCTGTCGCCCTGTCGATGCCTGCGGTGGCGATGGCGGAGGTACCGTCGGTGGCAACCGATATCGCCCCGATTCATTCGCTCGTTGCAAAGGTGATGGGCGAGCTTGGAGCGCCGTCGCTGATCGTGCCACCGGGAGCGTCGCCCCACGGATACGCAATGCGCCCGTCGGAGGCGCGCGCGCTGTCGGAGGCGGATCTTGTCGTCTGGGCGGGGGAGGGGCTGGAGCCGTGGCTGTCGAAATCCATCGCCTCCCTGGCGGGGGATGCTGAGGCGCTGGAGCTTCTGGAGGTGCCGGGCACGCAGCTTCACGAATTTCGCAGCAACGACCTCTTCGAGCATGAGGAGGCGGCGCATGCAGGGGCCGTCCAGCACGCGTCGGAGGGCGATCACGCGGATGAGCACCACCATGACCATGACGATGAGGAGGCCGAGAACGACCACCACGATGGGGAAGGCGACCACGACCATCATGATCACCACGGTACGGACCCCCATGCCTGGCTCGACCCGGCGAATGCGCAGGTCTGGCTGACTGCGATCGCCGAGGCGCTATCGGCAATCGATCCGGAAAACGGCACGGCCTACGCGGACAACGCGGCCGCGGCGCAGGCGGAGCTGGCGACGCTCGGGGCCGATATCACGGACGAACTCGCACCGCTCGGCGACGTGCGCTTCATCGTTCTGCACGATGCCTTCCAGTATTTCGAACGCCGCTTCGGCCTGCAGGCCGTCGGCGCGCTGTCCCTCGGAGATGCGGCGGACCCGACGGCCGCGCGCGTCGCCGCGCTTCGGGACGAAGTGCGGCGGGCCGGCGTCTCCTGCATGGTCACCGAGCCGCAGTTCAACGCAGCCTTGGTCGACACGGTGGCCGAAGGCGCCAACGTGAAGACCGTGGTTCTGGATCCCCTCGGCGTTTCGCACGATCCCGGCCAGGGCCTCTATACCGCAACGCTGCGTGACATCGCCGATGGGTTCGCCACCTGCCGCTAAGTCTCAGCCCCGGCCGGGCGTTCCGGCCGGGGCGCTACGTCGTTCCTCTCTGCGGTGCTGCCGCATTCCCGAGCGAACACGGGGGGAATTACGCTCATTTGCCATGCACCTGTCGTTTTTGGCAGCATTTCTGCCGCTCTGCCGGATTGCCAACTGTGATCTCGGTTGCTTTAGTAAACGTCAACAATAGCGTCGCGAACGAAAGTAACGCGGGACACGTCCGACAGGAGCTGCCTTGAACGCGCCAGCCGCCAAGCCCTTTGTCGAATTCGACAGGGTACAGAAGAGCTACGACGGGGAAACTCTCGTCGTGAAAGACCTCAATCTCCAGATGCCCAAAGGCGAGTTTCTGACGATGCTCGGCCCATCGGGTTCGGGCAAAACGACCTGCCTGATGATGCTGGCAGGCTTCGAGACCGCCACCCACGGCGAGATCAAGCTAGACGGAAAGCCCATCAACAACATTCCCCCGCACAAGCGCGGTATCGGGATGGTGTTCCAGAACTACGCTCTTTTCCCCCACATGACAGTGGCCGAGAACCTTGCCTTTCCGCTCGACGTGCGGGGAGAGCCGAAGAGCGACCGCGAAGCCCGTGTCCGCATGGCGTTGGATATGGTGCAGATGGGCGCATTTGGCGCCCGCCGGCCCGCGCAGCTTTCGGGCGGTCAGCGGCAACGCGTTGCTCTCGCGCGGGCCCTCGTCTTCGAGCCCGAACTGGTCCTGATGGACGAGCCCCTCGGCGCGCTGGATAAGCAACTGCGCGAACACATGCAGTTCGAGATCAAGCACCTGCACGAGCGCCTCGGGATCACGGTGGTCTACGTCACCCACGACCAGACCGAAGCTCTGACGATGTCAGATCGTGTGGCGGTCTTCAACGACGGCCGGATCCAGCAACTTGCCCCGCCGGACGAGCTTTACGAGCGGCCGCAGAACAGTTTCGTGGCCGGGTTCATCGGCGAGAACAACCGCCTGGAGGGCACGGTCGAGGCGATCGAGGCGGACAAGGCCGTCGTTCGGCTCAAGTCCGGCGAGATCATCGACGCGACCCCGGTGAACGTCACGCAGGTCGGGCAGGACACGCTGGTCTCGATCCGCCCGGAACGCGTGGAGTTCAAGCCGGAGTACTTCGATCCGGGCGCCCATACGATCGAGGCCGAAGTGCTTGAGTTCATCTACATGGGCGACAGCTTCCGCACTCGCATGCGCGTGGCGGGGCACGACGACTTCGTGATGAAGTGCCGCAACATGCTGGGGCAGCAGCGCCTGGAACCGGGACGAAAGTTGCAGATCAGCTGGCACCCGCAAGATGCCCGCGCGCTCGACCCGATGTGAGCTTTCGGGCCGTTAATGACGGGCGCGGTGCATAACCAATAAAAACCGTCCAACAGGGAGACGACGATGAAGAAGACCTTGATACTGACCACAGCCTTGATTGGCTTGGCCGTCGGCGCCTCGGCGCAGGAACTGACGGTCATGAGCTGGGGGGGCGCCTACGGCAAGTCCCAGGTCGAAGCCTACCACAAACCCTTCACCGAAGAGACCGGCATCAAGGTCATTTCGGTCGACGCGGACAACCCTGCGACGCCGATCAAGGCCCAGGTCGAAGCCGGCAACGTCACCGTGGACGTGGCCGATGTGGAATACGCTGACGGCGTACGCCTTTGCGACGAAGGGCTTCTGGAAGAGATCGATCCCTCGATCCTGCCAGATGGATCCGACGGCACGCCGGCTATGGACGATTTCCTGCCCGGCGCGGTGACCGATTGCCTGGTGACCTCCATCGTCTTCTCGACGATCTACGCCTACGATTCCACGGCCTTCCCGGACAATCCGCCGAGCACCATCGCCGATTTCTTCGACCTGGAGACCTATCCGGGCAAGCGCGGCTTGCGCAAAGGCGCCAAGGCGAACCTCGAAATGGCGCTGATGGCCGACGGCGTGGCGCCTGAGGAAGTTTATGGCATGCTCGAGACCGACGAGGGCGTCGACCGCGCTTTCGCCAAGCTCGACGAGATCAAAGACCAGGTCGTCTGGTGGGAAGCCGGCGCTCAACCGCCGCAGCTTCTGGCCGATGGCGAGGTCGCGATGACCACCGCGTACAACGGCCGGATCTTCAACGCCGCCGTGGGAGAGGATCAGCCGTTCGTCACTGTCTTCGACGGGCAGATCTACGAGTACGATGGCTACGTCATTCCCAAGGGCGCGCCGAACCTCGATCTGGCGCTGCAGTTCATCGCCTTCGCGACGGAGACCGAGCAGCTCGCCGAGCAGGCCAAGTGGATCAGCTACGGCCCGGCCCGCAAGTCCTCCGGCCCGCTTGTCGGTCTCTATCAGGACGGCAAAACGGAGATGGGCCCGCACATGCCCACCGCCGAAGACAACCTGAAGAAGGCGCTGGCCTCTGACTTCGAGTTCTGGGCTGACCGTGACACGGAGCTGAACGAGCGCTTCAACGCCTGGCTGGCCGGCTGACCGCCCGCTCCTGAACCCGTCCGCCCCGGGCCGCGCGCTCGGGGCGGATCCCTGCCAAACCGCGCCGCTTCGCGCCGCACAGCCTAGCTGGGACACCGCATGACCGACGCCGTTGCCGCAGCCGCCCCCACGACCCGAGCCACAGATGGCAGGCTTACAACGGCCGACGGAAAGCCGCTGAAGGCCGCGCTCGCCCGCGCGCAGGCCCGTAACAAGCGCCGCGCCTTCTTCCTCGTTGTGCCACTGCTGCTCTTCGTGGTGGTCACGTTCCTGGTGCCTATCGGCCAGATGCTGTCGATGTCCGTCAACAACTCCGCGTTCTACTCGTGGAAAGACCGCGACACCGGCGACACCATTCCGCTCATGGTCGATCTGCGCGGCTGGTTCAACGAAAATGAACCCGGCACGGAGCCGGACGAGGCGGCCTATGCAGCCCTCGCCGCCGGCCTTGCCCACGCGCGGGATATCAAGGCCATCGGCCAGATCGGCACCCGCATCAACTACGAGGTCTCCGGCACCCGTTCGCTCTTTACCGGCACGTCGCGAAAGGCCGAGCGTATGGAGCCGCCCTACAAGGAGGCCATACTGGACGCCGACGAGGAGTGGGCCGACCCGGAGATCTGGGCTGCGATGCGAAGTGCCTCCAAGGCCTTCACGCTCGACTTCTACCTCGCCGCCCTGGACCGCACCCGCGACGCGGATGGCAACATCGTCAAGGTCGACGAGGAACGCGCCGTCTACATCCTGCTCTTCCAGCGCACCTTCGTCCTCTCGGCGCTCATCACCCTGATGACGCTGATCCTCGGCTTTCCCATAGCGCACCTGCTCGCGACACTGCCGCTGCGCCATTCCAACCTGCTGATGATCCTCGTGCTGCTGCCGTTCTGGACCTCACTGCTGGTGCGAACGACCTCATGGATCGTGCTGTTACAGAGTCAGGGCGTGGTCAACGACCTCTGGGTCGCCTCGGGGTTGATCGACGACGGGAACCGGCTTCAAATGATCTACAACCGCACCGGGACCATCATTGCCATGACGCACATCCTGCTGCCCTTCATGGTGCTGCCGCTCTACTCCGTCATGCGCCCGATCGACCCGTCCTACGTGCGCGCCGCCCGCTCGCTCGGAGCCACCTCGTGGACCGCCTTCCGACGGGTCTACCTCCCGCAAACCGTGCCGGGCATCGGCGCGGGTGGCCTGCTCGTCTTCATTCTCGCGGTCGGCTACTACATCACGCCGGCGCTGGTGGGCGGCTCCTCCGGCCAGCTCATCTCCAACCTCATCGCCTTCCACATGCAGAAATCGCTCAATTGGTCCCTGGCCGCCGCACTCGCTTCGCTCCTGTTGGGCGCAGTGCTCTTGCTCTACTGGCTCTACGACCGGCTGGTCGGCATCGACAACCTCAAGCTCGGATGATGACGCCGCCGCGCATCTTCTTGTGTCCATAAATATCCCGGGGGGTCCGGGGGGCTGGCCCCCCGGCCTCCACCACCGGAGACCGCCCATGGCCCTTCCAAGCTACGCTTCGCCGCTGGAGAAGATCTGGCACTACCTCTACCTCGTGATTTGTGCCCTGATCTTCCTCTTTCTTATCGCGCCGATCCTGATCGTCGTGCCGCTCAGCTTCAATGCGGAGCCCTATTTCACCTTCACCGAAAAGATGCTGTCGCTCGATCCCACGGGCTATTCCATGCGCTGGTACGACCTTCTGCTGACCTTCGGCATGGAAAACCCGGAAGCCCCGCGCGACGCGTCGTGGTGGGCCGACGCCTGGGCCAACGCCGCCTGGATCAACGCCGCCAAGAACTCGGTGATTATCGGTTTCTTTGCCACGATCCTGGCGACCTTCCTTGGCACGCTCGCGGCGCTCGGCCTGTCGCGGCCGGAGATGCCGTTCCGGCGCACCATCATGGCCATCCTGATCTCGCCCATGATCGTGCCGCTCATCATCACCGCGACGGGTCTTTTCTTTTTCTATTCCTCGACCGGCCTCGCCAACACCTACATCGGCATCATCATGGCCCACGCGACGCTCGGCATCCCCTTCGTCATCATCACGGTGACGGCGACGCTGGTGGGCTTCGACCATTCGCTTACCCGCGCCGCGGCCTCTCTTGGGGCGGACCCGACGACGACGTTCTTCAAGATCACGATGCCGCTGATCCTGCCCGGCGTGATCTCGGGGGCGCTCTTCGCCTTCGTGACGTCCTTCGACGAGGTCGTCGTGGTCCTCTTCGTGGCCGCGCACGACCAGCAGACGATCCCGCGCCAGATGTGGAACGGCATCCGCGAGCAGATTTCCCCGGCGATCCTCTCCGTGGCGACGATCCTGGTCGTCATCTCGATTGCCTTGCTGACCACGGTGGAACTTCTGCGCCGCCGGTCGGAGAAACTGCGTGGCGTCTCTCCTGGGTAAGCGAAGCGCAGGGGCGCGGCGGTCCGGCACCGCCGCAGCTGGATCAGTGCAGTAGCGTCAACCACGCCCAGGTGGTGAACAACGACACGGCCGTTCCGATCAGCACGGCAGACGCAACGACCCGCCGCGCGGTGCCGTACATGTTGGCGAAGATGTAGGTGTTCACACCCGGTGCCATGGCCGCCATCGTCACGGCGGACCGGAAACCGGCTTCCGGCAGGGACGACACCGTCCCGATAAACCACGTCGTTGCCGGGTGGATGAAGAGGGAAGCCAGGACGATCAACGCGATCGTCCGAAGGTCGCCCTCGGGGCGGTAGTGGCAGAGCACGCCGCCGAGGCCGAAAAGGGCGGCCGGAAGGGCCGCGCGGGCCATCAGATCGAGCGCATCGGTAAAGAAGACAGGAAGCGTCAAACCGGAGGCGTTGACCGCCAGCCCGGAGATGATGCCGAGGATCATCGCGTTGCGGAACATCGCCTTAAGCACCCGGCCGGGAAGCTGCGACAGGGTTCCGCCGCTGCGACGAGCGCGCGCGATTTCCATGGCGGTGATGCCGATGCCGTAGCAGTAGAGCGAATTGACCGAGATGATGACGAAGTTGCCTTCGGTCGCCTGCGGGCCGAATGCCTGTTCAGTGACGGGCACGCCAAGCAACAGGCCATTTGCAAAAAGGCCGCTGAATCCGATGGCGATGCTGTCCTCCCATGGGCGCTCGAACAGGAGGCGTGCTCCCAGCAGTGCCACCAGGAACGACAGGGTCGCGCCGCCGTAGTAGCTCAGGAAGAGCGACGGCGTGAAGGCCGCGCCGATTTCCAGCGTCGACATCGCGCGAAACAGCAGGGCGGGAATGGCGAAGTTCTGCGAGAACTTCATCAGCCCTTCGACGGCGCTGTCGGCAAAGAGATTGTAGCGGACGGCGACGTACCCGAAGCCGACCACGATGAAGACGGGAAGGATGGCGGCGAGAATGGCGAGCATCGGATCAGACCTCGTACCGCAGGACCATGCCGTCATAGGCGGGGCTGACATGGTCCGGCGTCTGCTCGGCGACCTCGGCGTAATCCATGTCGATATGCATGTTGGTGAGAACCGCGTGACGGGGCGCCGCACGGGCGATCCAGTCCAGCGCCAGATCAAGGTGGGCATGGCTCGGGTGCGGTTTGTAGCGCAGCGCGTCGATGATCCAACAGTCGAGCCCCAAAAGCTCGTCCCACGCGGTGTCCGGAATCTCGTTGACGTCGGGCATGTAGACAAGGTCGCCGATGCGGTAACCAAGCGCGTCAATGTTTCCGTGGCGGACGTGGATCGGCGTGAGCACAATGGGCCCGGCCTCGCCTGAAACCGTCACGACCCCGTTGACGGTGTTCATGTCGAGGATCGGTGGGTAGTCGGAACCCGCGGGCTGAACGAAGGCATAGCCGAACCGAGCCATCAGGGCGTCCTGCGTCGTCGGCGTCGCCCACACGGGCAGGCGGCTGCCGCGGTTGAAGACAACCATGCGCAAATCGTCGATGCCGTGCGTATGGTCGGCGTGGTCGTGGGTGTAGACCACGGCGTCGAGCACGCCGACGCCGGCAGACAGAAGCTGGTGGCGCAAATCGGGGGTGGTGTCGATCAGCACACGGGTCGCCGCGCCGTTGTCGAACCGTTCAACCAGGAGCGAGCAGCGGTGTCGGTTGTTCCGGGGGTTCGTCGGATCGCAGGCCCCCCAAAGGCCGCCCACGCGAGGAACGCCGCCCGAGGAGCCGCATCCAAGGATCGTAAAGCGCAGTTCGGCCATCAGGCGGCCTTTTCCCACGCGGCGGCCTTGGCGAAGAGGCGGTCGAAATTCTCCGTCGTTCGGGCGGCGAATTCCGGGTACTCCACACCAAACACCTCAGCTCCGACGCGGGCGGTGTGCGCGGTGAAGGCTGGTTCGTTTCGCTTGCCGCGGTGGGGTGGTGGGGCGAGGTAGGGCGAGTCGGTCTCCACCAGGATACGGTCGAGGGGCGCAGCGGCGAAGATATCGCGCAGCTCCTTGCTCCGCGGGAAGGCGGCGATGCCGGACATGGAGAGGTAAAAGCCCAGATCCAGCGCGGCCTTCGCCAAAGCGGCCGATGAACTGAAGCAATGCATTACGCACGCATAGGCGCCAGTGGCATGTTCCTCGGTCAGGATGCGCGCCATGTCGTCGTCCGCATCGCGGGCGTGGATAATGAGCGGCAGGCCGGTCTGGCGCGCGGCCTCGATATGGATCCGCAGGCTCGCCTGCTGCACTTCGGCGCTCTCGGCAGTGTAGTGATAGTCCAGCCCGGTCTCCCCGATGCCCACAAACTTGGGATGCTTCGACAGGGCGACCAATTCGTCCACGCTGGCGAGCGGCTCTTCCGCCGCGCTCATCGGGTGGGTGCCGGCTGCGTAAAAGATGCCCCCGTGCGCTTCGGCGATCGCACGCACCTGCGGCTCGAGCCGTAGCTTCGTGCAGATCGTCACCATCCGCGTCACGCCGGCCTCTGCTGCGCGGGCGACGATACCGTCGCGCTCCCCGTCAAAATCCGGGAAATCCAGGTGGCAATGGCTGTCGACGATCGTGGGGTGGGGCATTTGCTCGGCTCAAACTGGCGCGGGCAATCCCTCTTCGGCGCCCGCATTGATCTTGAGCACGGTATCAAGCAGCAGGGCAGCAGGGTCAAGGTTGACCGCCACGCCATGGCGAGTGCGTTCGCTCACAGTCTGTTGCAGCGCCGCCCAATGGCGGGCTGCGCCCAAATGGGGGCAGAGGCGGGACATCAGGGCAGCTTCGCCACGCGCGGCCTCCGGATCCGGGGGGCCGAGAACGCCGGTACGCGCCAGCCGGCTGAGGAACAGGTCTATCGTCTCCAACGCCTGATCGATGGTCACCTCACCCCCGCGCTGTCCCACGGCATTGCAGAAGGACAGCGCCCGGTCGCGGTCGATACCGGGGGCGGATTGGAACAGTGCGACAAGGTTTGCGTAGAGCGCCAGACCATCCTCGGAGATCAACCTGTAGGCCACGCCGACCGATCCTACGGCCAGTGCGGTGAGCGGCGACATGTCCTCCGGCAAGGTGGCTCCGGCGGCTGCAAGTGCGTGCTCCATGTCAGCAGGCGTCAAGGGATCGCAGCGCAGCGTCCGGCAACGTGAGCGGATCGTGGGCAAAAGTCGCGAGGGTTGATGCGACACGAGCAGCAAAACCGTGCGGGCAGGGGGCTCCTCCAGCAGCTTGAGGACCGCGTTGGCTGCGGACGGGTTCATCTCGTCGGCCGAGTCCACGATCACCACACGCCGTCCGCCATCCGTCGACGACATGGCGAAAAAGCCCTTGAGCTTGCGCGCCTCATCGACCGTGATCTCCTGCTTCAGCCGCTTCGCCTTGTCGTCCCACGGCCGGCGGAGCAGAAACAGGCGTGGCTCCGACAGGGCCTGCACCCGGCGGTTGACCGGATGCTCCGGATCGATGTCCAGCGTGTCGGGTGGGGACGGGGCGCCGAACAGACTGTCCTCGCCTCCCGGCTCCGGTGCTGTCAGCAGGAAACGCGCCAGTCGCCAGGCGAGCGTGGCTTTGCCGACGCCGCGCGGGCCGGTAATGAGCCACGCATGGTGGAGACGGCCGGACGTGTAGGCGTCGAGAAAGGCGGCTTCGGCGTGCTGCTGACCCACGAGGGCGAGGGTCTCCCGTGGATGCGGTGCACCTTCCAGGCGGTCGGGTTCAGGAATGTCGGCGCTCTCGCTCACGATGTCACCGGAGCGGGCAGGCGGGGCAGCGCGCGGGCCAGGACGTCCGCAGCCACCGCATCCGCCGGACGGCCGCCATCGATCAGGATAAAGCGCTCCGGATGGTCTTGGGCGAGTTCAAGAAATCCCGCGCGCATCCGGCGTTGCATACCCTCGCCAAAATCCTCAAAGCGTTCTTCGCTGCCCTGCCGCCCCTTGGCGCGGGACAGGCCGAGGGCAGGGTCCAGGTCGATCACGAAGGTCACGTCCGGCTCGGTGCCGATCATCATGTCATGCAGGCGATCCACTTGCTCGCGCAAGCCGTCCCGCCGCAGGCCCTGGTAAAGCCGCGTGCTGTCGGCGAACCGGTCGCAGATGACCACCTTGCCAGCCTCCAGCGCGGGCCAGATCCGCTTTTCCAAGTGATCCCGACGCGCGGCGGTGAACAGCAGGATCTCGGTTTCGGGCGACCATCGATCCGGGTCGCCCTCCAGCACCAAGCTGCGGATTTGCTCCGCACCCTCGGAGCCGCCCGGCTCGCGCGTCAGTTCGACCTCGAAACCCGCCGCAACCAACGCCTCGGCCAGCCGCTTGGCCTGAGTGGACTTACCGGACCCGTCGATCCCTTCAAACGTGATGAAGACCCCGCGCCGGGCCTCGGGCGCCGGCATGAAATCAGAGCCCCGCGGCCTGTCCGCTGATTTGCTTGAACAGCACGAGCGCGGCGGTGCGCACGCGCGGCAGGAACCCGCCCCGGGACACCGCCGTCTCCGCCGTCAACGGAAGCTCCTGGCGTTCCAGATCCGGCAGGTCCACGATCAGCGTGCCAATCTGCTGTCCCTCTGCAATCGGGGCGCGCAGGGGCGTTTCGTAAGTCACCTCGGCCTGGATCTCGCCTCTGACCACCGCAGGAACCAGCAAGTTCAAGTCTTCCGGCACGACCAGGCCGACATTCTGCTGCGAGCCCATCCACACCGGCACCGTGGCAAGGCGCGTGCCTTTTTCGGCGATGGTCTTGTGCACGAACTGGCGGAAGGCCCAGTTGACGATGCTCTCGGCTTCTTCCGCGCGTTCGGTTTCGTTCCCGAGGCCGGAAATCACGAAGATGATCCGCCGGTTCCCCTGTACGGCGGAACCGACAAGCCCGTACCCCGCCTCGGCCGTGTGACCGGTCTTCAGACCGTCGGCGCCAATGCCCAGAGACAGCAGCGGGTTGCGGTTGCGGTGGTTGGACGGCACGCGGCCGTCGTAGCCGAACTCGGGCATTCCGAAGTAATGGTAGTAGTCCGGAAACTCCTCGATCAGGCGCCGAGCCAGGATGCCCAGATCTTCCATCGACATCTTGTGATCCGGGTGCGGCCAGCCCGAAGCATTGACGAAATGGGAGTTCTTCAGCCCGATGGCCCGTGCCCGCTCGTTCATGAGCTTGGCAAAGCCATCCTCGGTCCCGGCCAGCCCTTCGGCCACCACGACGCAGGCATCGTTGCCAGATTGCACGATGATCCCCTGGATCAGTTCTTCGACCGTCGGGCGGTCCTTCGGCGTCAGGAACATGGACGACCCGCCCATCCCGGCCGCCTTGTCCGAGACGCTAAAGCGCGTGTCGAGCGTCACCCGGCCGTCGCGCACGGCTTCGAAGAGCATGTCGAGCGTCATCAGCTTCGACATGGATGCCGGAGGGCGTGGCGTCTCCGCGTTCTTGGACAGCAGCACGGTGCCGGTCGTTTCGTCCAGCACCCAGGCGGCGGTGGCGCGTGTCTCGAAGGCGGCGGAGGCCGCGTTGGCAAAGAGGCCGGCGGCAAGAATCAGCAGGGTGGCGAATTTTCTCATGATCGTATGTCTACCGCCTCAGCCGCTGACGGGATAGGCGTCGGCAAAGCCCAGATCCTTCACTTTCTTGAGCATGGACGTCCGGTCCGCTCGGGAACTCGCCGGGCCAACCACGACACGCCAGAATGTCTTGCCGCTGCTCTCCTGCTCAAACACCTTCGCGGTCACGCCGTTCTTTCGCATCGCATCGGCGGTGTTGTTCGCATTCTGCTCCACCGAGAAGATGCCGAGTTGCACGTACGGCTTGTCGATCTTCGGCTCGTTTGCCTGGCTTTCCGCGATCGCCTCGGGGGCAGCGGCCGCTTCGCTGGCAACAGCGGGAAGCGGCTCCGACGTCAGCGGCTCGTACCCGATCCCCGGTGTCGGCGCGGGTGCAGCCACCGGCGTCACCGTTTCGTTGCGCTTGAAGCGGCGGAACGGGTTCCACGACCGTTTCTGCTTGGTCGCAGTCTGGATCGTCGCCGGGTCTGCCGGTGCCGAGACCTCTGCGGGCGCGGCAGGAGCGCCGTCGCCTCCACCGATTGTCCCAGCGGCGATCGGTGCACCGAAGGCAACTTGCTCCTGGGCAGGCACCGCGGCCGGCTCGGGCGCAGCTGCCGGGGCGGGGATATCTGCGACAACAGCCTCCGTAACCGCCGGTTCCTCAATCGCCGGAGCAGCGGCCTCGGATTTGGCCTGCGGCTCTTCGCGGCGCAGCGCGGTGACATTGATTTTCGTGGGCTTGCCTGCAAGCAGGCCGAGTGCGGCAGCCGCGTCGGACGAGACCTGAAGCTTGGGTCCGGGATGCTCGCGCTCGCGCTTGAAAAGAGCGCCGATGACGAAACTTCCGCTCTCCTCGTTGCGTATGACGACCCGCTCCGGCTCCTTCACGTCTGGATGCGCGACCCAAACCCCACCGAGGGAGGGGCGCCCGTCCCAAAGGCCGGTATCTGACACCTGGAAGACTTCGGGCGCTTCGACGTCTCGTTCGACCAGCCGCCCGGCCGCTGGCCTCTCGGCAAAGGCCGTCGCCTCGCTCTCCGGTTTATCACCCCCTCCAGGCATGCCTTCCATGCATCCTGCGACGGGCAGAACCAGCAACGAAACACCAAGAAGCAGAGTCAGCCTGTATCTGTCCATTCTTGACCCCATTTTCCGCGCGTTCGCCGCGCTTGTCCGGGGCCGGCCAGACGACCCCACCGCTCGATTTTGGGCATGTTCGCCCCATTGACACCTCTTATACAGCGTGTTTGCCGACGAAGGAAGAGTCGAGACTCGCCGTGGCCGTATTGCGAGGACGTTGGCACACATCTCGGCTTCCAGAATCGCTCCGTAACGCGTATCCGAACGCTCCGGTCGGAGGCGTGGCAGAGCGGTTGAATGCACCGGTCTTGAAAACCGGCGTACGTGAAAGCGTACCGTGGGTTCGAATCCCACCGCCTCCGCCACTATCACCCTTTCGAACGCGTTCGGGCCGTTCTTGGAGTGGCGTTTTTCTCCTGTTTTCAAAGGCGTTTGCCGGTTGGGTGCGAAC
>NZ_FOLG01000002.1:173172-220799 GCF_900112335.1 Tropicimonas isoalkanivorans | reverse complement strand
TCCTCGGGCCGATCGCCAATGCGCTCTCCGGCGTGTTCTCTGGGGCGGGCGGCATTTTCGCCAACGTCCTGCATGCGGGCGGGATGGTCGGATCGGCCGGACACTCGCGGATGGTCCCGGCCATGGCTTTTGCCGCTGCGCCCCGGATGCATTCCGGCGGCATGGCGGGCCTACGCCATGACGAGGTGCCCGCGATCCTGCAGCGGGGCGAGCGCGTGCTGTCGCGGCGCGAGGCGCAGGCCTACGGCACGGGTGGCGGGGTCAACATCACCATCATGGCCCGCGATGCCGAGAGTTACCGGCAGTCGAGGACGCAGGTCGCTGCCGACATCGCCCGCGCCGTCTCGCTCGGGCGGAGGGGCATGTGATGGCGTTCCATGAGGTCCGGTTTCCCGACAATATCAGCCGCGGCGCGCGCGGCGGGCCGGAACGGCGCACGCAGATCGTCGAACTCGCCTCGGGCGACGAGGAGAGGAACGCCAGCTGGGCAAATTCGCGCCGCCGCTACGACGTCGCCTACGGCATCCGCCGCGCCGACGATCTGGCGGAGGTCGTCGCCTTCTTCGAGGCGCGGAACGGCCGGCTCCATGGCTTCCGGTTCAAGGACTGGGGCGACCACAAGTCCTGCCTGCCTTCGGGCACGCCATCGCCCGCCGACCAGTCGATCGGCACCGGCGATGGCGCGACGACCGCCTTCCAGCTGGTCAAGCGCTACTCCTCGGGTGCGCAATCCTGGACACGCGCCATCGCCAAGCCGGTGGCGGGCAGCGTGCGCGTCGCGCTCGGCGGGGTCGAGCAGATGTCGGGCTGGACGGTCGATACGACCACCGGCGTCGTGACCTTCGACACCGCGCCGGCCGCGGGCGTCGCGATCACCGCGGGCTTCGAGTTCGACGTGCCGGTCCGTTTCGACACAGACGCGCTCGACGTGACGCTCGACCTCGAGCGGCTCGGCTCGATCACCACCATTCCGCTTCTGGAGATCCGGCGATGAACGACACCGGCAGCTTCGTCGCAGCCGTGCTGCGCGAGCTCGCGGCCTCGACCGCCGTGATCCTCGCCGCCTGGGGCGCGCTCGGCGGCGCGACCAACGCGCTGACCACGAAGATGCACCTGCGCGACGCGCTGCGGCACATCCTGCTCGGTGGTCTGATCGCCGCAGGAATGGGCAGCCTGTCGATGGCCGTGATTACCGCCTGGCTCGGCCTGCCGCCTGAGACGATCCCCGCTGGCGGCGCTGCCGGGTCGGCCGCCTATCTCGTCGGCGTCTTCGGGCCGGCCTTCATCGAGATGCTGCTCGCCCGCCTGCGTCGCGCCAACGAAGGCAACGGCGATGAATGATCTCATCCGCCTCGCGCGCTCCCTCCGCTGCGACCCGGCCGACCCCCGGCAGGCCTTCGCCCATCGCCTGCGCATCGGCCTCGCTGTCGCGGCGCTGATCCTGACCCTCTCGCTACTCCGGTAATCCCATGCACATGACCGACCGGGGCCTGCTGGCCCTCGTCCGGCACGAAGGACTCGTGCCCGGACCCTATCTCGATGTGAAACAGGTCTGGACCTTCGGCATCGGCCACACGGCCGCGGCTGGCTCGCCCGATCCCGCCACCATGCCGCGCGGCATGCCCGCCGATCTCGACGCCGGGATCCGCGAGGCGTTCCGGGTGTTCCGCGCCGATCTTGCGCGCTACGAGACCGCCGTCCTGCGTGCCGTGAAGGAGCCATTGGCGCCGCACGAGTTCGATGCGTTGGTCAGCTTCCACTACAACACCGGCGGGATCGCCAAGGCCGCGCTAACCCGACACCTCAACGACGGCAATCGCGTTGCAGCCGCCGACGCGTTTCTGAACTGGCGGAGACCGGCCTCGATCATTCCCCGCCGGGAGGCTGAGCGTGACCTGTTCCGCCATGGCCGCTATCCCGGCGGCACGATCCCGGTCTGGTCTGTGGACCGCACGGGCCGCGTCGACTTCTCACGGCCGATCCGTCGCCTGACCGAAGATGAGGCGCTGGCGCTGCTGCGGCGCTCGCCGCTGCCGAGGCCGCCGGTCCTCGATCCTGCACCCGACACGCCGACTGGCTGGCTTGCCCGGCTGGCCGCCTTCTTCTCCACCCTGATCCGGAGGGCCTGATCCCATGCGCTACGTCCGACCCAACTCGCTCACCTGGTGGGCGGGACTTCTCGCCATGCTCACCGGCATCGCCTCCCTCGCGCTGCCCGCCACCGGGCCGTTCGGGGAACTGTCCCGGCTCGTCGCGCTGCTCGCCGGCTCTGGCGATGCCTCGCCAGCGGGGCTGATGTTCCTCGGTCTCGGCCTGATCGGCCTGCGCGACCGGATCGAGCGCGGGTTCCGCAGCGATGCTTGAGTTCCTCGCAGGTCTGCTCGTGGGCGGCTGCCTCGGCGTCTTCGTCGTCGCCCTCTGCGTGGCCGCCGCACGCGGGGAGCGGGACGATGGCTGATCTTCTGATCTGGCTGGTCGCGGCCTTGGGCGCGGTCGGGGGCGTGGTGCTCGGCCGACTCTGGGGCCGCGCGGAGGGGAAGCGCGCGGGCAAACGGGAGGCAGAACGCGATGCGACGGAAGACAAGAACAAGCGCTTGGAGCGCGGACGCGACGCGGTTCGCGACGGCCGCGGGTCTGGCGATCCTGTTGACCGGCTGCGCCGCAACGATGGGCGGTGGTGACGCCGGCTGCGCCTCCTACGCCGAGGCGCGGCTGGCCCGACCACCCGCCGAAACGGTCGGCGCCGTGCCGCCGGACTGGGCCGACTGGATCGCCGATCTCGACGACCGCATGACGGGAAGCTGCCGATGAAACCCCTGTCGCCCGCCCTGCAGGCGCATCTCGACGAGGCCACGACGACGCTCGCCTGGTGCTGGCGGATCACCCGCGCTGACGGCGTCACCTTTGGCTTCACCGACCATGACCGGACGCTGAGCTTCGACGGCACAGACTTCGAGCCCGAGAGCGGGCTCACGGCGTCCGAGGTCCGCTCAGGATCGGACCTGTCGGTCGATGCGCAGGACGCCGAGGGGGTGCTGACCTCGGACCGGATCACCGAGACCGACATCCTCGATGGCCGCTGGGACAACGCCGAGGTCGAAGTCTGGCGGGTGAACTGGTCCGATACGAGCCAACGCGTGCTGATGCGACGCGGCGCCATCGGCCAGATCCGGCGCGGGCGCCTGGCCTTCGTCGCCGAGGTCCGCTCGCTCGCGCATGTGTTGGCCCAGACGGTCGGGCGAACCTTCCAGGCGAGCTGCGATGCCGCGCTCGGCGATGCGCGCTGCGGAGTCGATCTGGAGGACCCCACCTTCACGGGCGCGGGCGCGGTGGTCGACCTCCTGCGGGACCGCGCGTTCACCGCCTCCGGACTCTCCGGCTTCGAGGCGGCCTGGTTCACCTTCGGCACCATCGAATGGACCAGCGGCGCGAACGCGGGGCGTCGGGCTGAGGTGCTGGGCCATGACGTGACGGATGGCGTCGCGATCCTCTCCCTGCTTGAGGCGCCGGTGCGGTCCATCGCCGACGGCGACGCTTTCGCCATCCGCGCTGGCTGCGACAAGCGCATCGAGACCTGCGGCGCGAAGTTTGCCAACACAGCCAACTTCCGCGGTTTCCCGCATATCCCGGGCCAGGACACGATCCTGCGCTATGCAACCAAGGATGGCGGCCACGACGGTGGTGTTCTGTGACCAACGTCGTTTCCAATGGAAACGACGGGTGGCAGCGCATCGCTTCGCGATGCACGAGAGCCACCGCCGATCCAGACAGGGTCATCGCCGCGGCGCGCGCGTGGGTCGGCACGCCCTACCACGACCAGGCAAGCCTCAAGAGTGTCGGCTGCGACTGCCTCGGGCTGGCGCGCGGGGTCTGGCGCGAGGTGGTCGGCCTCGAGCCGTTTCCGATCCCGCCCTATAGCCGCGACTGGGGCGAGACCGGGCCGCGCGAATTGCTGGCGGAAGGCGCGCGTGCAATGATGATCGAGGTGGCGCCCGCCGAGTCCAGGCCCGGCGCGCTGGTGCTGTTCCGCATGATGCCTCGCGCCATCGCCAAGCATGTCGGCATCCTGACGGGTCCAAACACTTTCCTCCACGCCTACGAGCGGCTGGGCGTGATCGAGGAGCCGCTAACCCAATCCTGGCGGCGGCGCATCGCCTTCGCCTTCCTGTTCCCGCAACGCTGAGGCCCCGACATGGCAACGCTTGTTCTCGGCGCGGCCGGCGCCGCCATTGGCAGCTCGATCGGCGGGGCCATCCTCGGCGTCAGCGCCGCGACCATCGGCGGCTTTGTGGGCTCCACCATCGGTTCGGTGGTCGACAGCTGGATTGTGTCCTCGCTCGCGCCCACGCAGCGGATCGAAGGTCCGCGGCTCGACAGCCTCCGGATCACCGCCTCGACGGAAGGCGCCGTCATCCCGCGCGTCTACGGCCGCATGCGCATGGGCGGCAACGTGATCTGGGCGACCGACTTCCGCGAGGAGACCAAGACCACCACGCAGGGCGGCGGCAAGGGCGGCGGAGGCGGCGGCAAGGTCAAGACGACCGAGTATCTCTACTACGCGAGCTTCGCCGTGGCGCTCTGCGAGGGACCGATCACCGGCATCGGGCGCATCTGGGCAGACGGGAAACTCCTCGACACGGCCGGGATCACCTGGCGCTGGTATCCGGGCGACGAGAGCCAGACCGCGGACCCGTTCATCGCCGCCAAGATGGGTGCGGCGAACACCCCGGCTTATCGCGGCACAGCCTATGTGGTCTTCGAGGAGCTGCCGCTCGGGAACTATGGCAACCGCCTGCCGCAGCTCTCCTTCGAGGTGTTCCGCCCGCTCGCGGATACCGACACAGCCGAAGGGCTGACGCAGGCCGTCACCATGATTCCGGCCTCGGGCGAGTTCACCTACGCGACGCAGGGCATCCGCAAGGGCAGCGGCGGGGCGCAGGTGCCGGAGAACCAGAACGCGCTCTCGGACACCGCCGACATGGTTGTGGCGATTGACCGGCTGCAGGCCATGGCGCCGAAGGTGGAAAGTGTGAGCCTCGTCGTCGCCTGGTTCGGAAACGACTTGCGCGCAGGCGAGTGCACCATCCGTCCGGGGGTGGAGGTGTCGGCCAAGACCACCAGCCCGCAGACCTGGTCGGTGAACGGCGTGGATCGGTCTGCCGCCCATCTCGTCAGCCGCGACGATCAGGATCGGCCGGTCTATGGCGGCACGCCGTCCGACTTCGCGGTGGTGCAGGCGATCAAGGAGATGAAGGCCCGCGGGCTGCGCGTGACCTTCTATCCCTTCATCCTGATGGACGTGCCGCCCGGCAGCACGCTTCCGAACCCGTACAGCGACAACGCCGCCGAGGCTGGTCAGCCGGCGTTCCCCTGGCGCGGCCGCATCACCTGTTCGCCCGCCGCGGGTTACGCCGGCAGTGTCGACAAGACCGCCACGGCTGCAAGTCAGGTCGCGGACTTCTTCGGCAGCGCCAGCCCGTCTGACTTCGCGATCTCCGGCCAGACCGTCTCCTGGACCGGCGCGGCGGGCGATTGGGGTCTGCGCCGCATGGTGCTGCACTACGCCCATCTCTGTGCGGCGGCGGGCGGGGTCGATGCATTCCTCATCGGCACGGAGATGCGCGGGCTGACCACGATCCGCTCGGGCGCCAGCGCCTATTCGGCGGTGCAGGCCTTCCGCGATCTGGCGGGCGACGTGCGGTCGATCCTCGGGCCCGGCACGGACATCAGCTATGCAGCGGACTGGTCGGAATACTTCGGCCACCAGCCGGGCGACGGCACCGGTGACGTGTTCTTCCACCTCGATCCGCTATGGGCGGACAGCAACGTCGATTTCGTCGGCATAGACAACTACATGCCGCTGTCGGACTGGCGCGACGGGTTCGAGCATCTCGACGCGGCCGAGGGTTGGCCTGCCATCTACGGCCGGGCTTACCTGCAGGCGAACATCGCAGGCGGCGAAGGCTTCGACTGGTTCTACGCCAGCGCCGCCGACCGATCGGCGCAGGTGCGCACACCGATCACCGATGGGGCGGCGGGCAAGCCGTGGGTCTTCCGCTACAAGGATCTGCGCGCCTGGTGGTCGAACGCGCACTACAACCGCCCGGGCGGGGTGGAGAGCGGGACGCCGACCGCGTGGGTGCCGGAATCCAAGCCGATCTGGTTCACCGAGCTTGGCTGCCCAGCCATCGACCGCGGCACGAACCAGCCCAATGTCTTCTTCGACCCGAAATCCTCCGAGAGCTTCGTGCCGTACTTCTCCCGCGGCTGGCGGGACGACGCCATCCAGCGCGCCTATCTCGAGGCGACGTATCTCTTCTGGGGCGAGGCCGCGAACAACCCGGTGTCCTCGGTCTATGGCGGCCGCATGGTGCATGTGCCCGAATGCGCCGCCTGGACCTGGGACGCGCGACCCTATCCGTTCTTCCCGGCGCTGACCGATGTCTGGACGGACGGCGCCAACTGGCGGCTCGGTCACTGGCTGACCGGCCGGCTCGGCGCAGTGTCGCTCGCCGCTCTCGTCCGCCACCTCTGCCTGCGCGCGGGCCTGCCCGAATCCCGGATCGACGTCACCGGACTCTGGGGCGCGGTCGAGGGCTACGCCATCGGCGCGCAGGAGAGCCCGCGTGCGTCCATCAGCACGCTCGCGCGCCACTTCGGCTTCGACGCCGTTGAGACTGAGGGCATGATCCGCTTCGTCATGCGCGGCCGGGCAGCGGTGGCGAGCGTCACGCCGGACGATCTGGTCGCCGCCCGCGAGGGCGATGTCCTCGAACTGACCCGCGGCCAGGAGACCGAGCTGCCGCAGGCCCTGAAGTGGCAGGTCGCCCGCGCCGACGAGGATTACGAGGCCGCGCAGGTGGAAGCGCGGCGCATCACCGTCGACACGACCCGGATCGCCTCGGAGAGCTTCCCGATGGCGGTCCCGCCGGAGGAGGCCGAACGCCGCTGCCGCCGCGCGCTGATGGAAGCCTGGACCGGCCGCGAGAGCGCGGTCTTCCGACTGCCACCGTCGCGGCTGGCGCTCGACCCGGCAGATGTCGTGTCGTTCGCCCATGACGGCCGCGCTTTCCCACTGCGGCTCGTCTCCATCGCCGACGCGGACGCGCGCGGCATCGAAGCTGTTCGCCAGGACAGGGAGGCCTACGACTTGCCGCCCGGCGCCCCGCGGCCCTCGGCGCTCTCGCAGCCCGTCGTCTTCGGCGCGCCCGAGGCAGTGCTGCTCGACCTGCCGCAGCTGACCGAGGACCAGCCCGCGCATCGGCCCTTCGCGGCGGCGCATGCAGTGCCGTGGCCGGGCGAGATGGCGGTGTTCCGCAGCCCTTCGACCGATGGCTTCGAGCTGCTGACCACGTTCGGCAGTCGCGCCCGGATCGGCACACTGGTCTCGGACTTCTACGCGGGGCCGACGTCGCGCTTCGATCTCGGCAATGCTCTGGTCGTCGATCTGCTGACAGGCACGCTGGAAAGCATAACGGACCTGACGCTCTTCGGCGGGGCTAACGCGCTGGCCATCGAGAGCGCGCCCGGCGTCTGGGAAATCGTCCAGGCGGGCGCGGCCGAGCTGCTCGCCCCCGGCAGGTATCGGCTGACACGTCTCCTGCGCGGCCAGCGCGGCACCGAGGGAGCCATGGGCAATCCGACGCCCGCTGGCGCGCGGGTGGTGGTGCTCGACGACAGCCTCGCAACGCTGCCGATCGCCGAGGCCAACCTTGGGATCCCGTGGAACTGGCGCATCGGCCCGGCCAGCCGTTCGGTCAGCGACGAGACCTATGTCGCGCAATCCTTCACGCCTCAGGGCGTGGGGGTGCGGCCGTTCTCGGTCGCCCATGTCCAGCAGCCATGGCGCAAGCCGCGCACGCCCGGTGATCTGACCATCCGCTGGACGCGCCGGTCCCGTGCGCTCGCGGCCGACAACTGGGGCGGGCTCGAGGTCCCGCTCGGAGAAGAGCTCGAAGCCTACGAGGTCGAGATCCTCGACGGCGCGACCGTGAAGCGCGTCCTGAGCACGGCCACCACCAGCGCCGTCTACACCGTCGCCCAGCAGACCGCCGATTGGGGCACGCCGCTCGGGCCCGGCGACACGCTCGACATCCGCATCTTCCAGCTCTCCGCCCTCGTCGCGCGGGGCGCGCCGAAAACCGTCACCCTCACGTTCTGAGGCCATCCCATGTCCGACGCCACGACCCATCTCCTGCTGCCCTACATCCTCGCGGCGCAGGCCCAGAAGCATGTCACTCACAACGAGGCGCTGCGGATCCTAGACGGGCTCGTCCAGCTCTCCGTTCTAGACCGGGATTTGACCGCGCCGCCGGCTTCTCCCGCCGATGGCGACCGCTACATCGTCGGCTCGGGCGCGACCGGCGACTGGGCTGGCTGGGATCTAAACGTGGCTCTGTTCACGGATGGTGCCTGGCTGCGCCTGCCTCCTCGCACCGGATGGCGGGCGTGGGTCGAGGACGAGGGCCTGCTGCTCGTCTACGACGGGTCTGGCTGGATCGGGACAACGCCGGACGTGCTGCAGAACCTTGCGCTTCTTGGGCTGGGGACGACGGCAGATGCGTCGAACCCGTTCTCGGCAAAGCTGAACGCCGCGCTCTGGACCGCTAGGACCGTGGCCGAGGGCGGGACCGGCGATCTCTTCTACACCATGAACAAGGAGGCGGCAGGCGGCGATCTCGGGCTGACCCTCCAGACCGGCTTCGTGACCAAGGCGCTGGTCGGGCTGTTCGGCTCGGACAGGTTCCGGCTCGCCGTCTCGGCCGACGGCAGTACCTTCTTCGACGGGCTGAGCGTCGACAACGCCACCGGCATCGTCGACCAGCCGCGGCTGCCGCGGTTCATGGCGTACACCAACTACGACAACTACGTGGGCGTCGGGACCTGGACGAAAATCGCGATCAACAACACCGACTACAACGACCAGAGCGCCTTCGATGCAGCCAACAACCGCTTCGTGGCGCCCGCGGACGGTACCTACCTCTTCGGCGCGACGCTGCTTTACAAGGTCAACGCCAGCACGTCGGCGCGGATGAGCGGGCGGCTCGTCCTGAACGGCACGACCGAGATCCGCGGCTCGCGGGGCGAGATCAGCGGCGCGCATGTCTCGGAGGCGACGGCGCTCTGGCTTCAGACGATGGTGTCGCTTACCGCCGGTGACACCGTGGAGCTGCAAGGCAACTTTCGCGCCGCGGATGGCTATTTCGCCGCAGACCAGACGTCCTTCTGGGGCGCGAAGATTGGCTGAGTGCGGCGCGCCATGGCCCCACAACACCCAGAGGACGGCCCTGTACGGATGCCGGAGCACGAATTTTGCCAGGCGGCGGCGGACTTCTAACGACCTGTCCTCGCTGACGGTGCATTCCGCCGTGACGAAGATATCTGTGCCTTACCGACACACGACGGATATCGAACGCAACCGAGGAAACGTCCGTATGGACCGCTGCGTTCGACTAGCCAGCCATCTTCGCATTCCGGGCAGGTAGGATAGCTGGCGCCGCAACCACATCGAACCTCGGAGGTTCCATCTACGTGGCGCGGCAGGGCTGTGCCACAGGAAGCGCAGGTGGGCAGTAGGTTTCCGCAGTGCTGAACGTGCTCGCATCGATACCAGATGCGTCCATCCTTTCCTGTCACGCCCAGCAATCGGCCACCGCATTCTCCGCAGGCGTGCGCTTCGGGTTCAGCTCCGGGTGCTGTCGAGATCCCGTAGGCGGGGTCTTTGCGAAGCTCGGTCACGAAGGACGACGGCCTTGCATTCGAGGCGAGTATTGTCAGCGTGTGGCGGGCTCGGGTCATCGCGACATACATCACGCGCCGCTCCTCGGCGTTCTGGAATGCCTCCTCTTCCGGCGATACCAGAGACAGGAGGGGGTCATCGACGATCTCTGACGGGAACCCCGTGCGCCCACTGTCGGCGTTCAGCAGGATGACGTGGTCGGCTTCAAGCCCCTTGGAGGCATGGATGGTCTTGAAGCTGATCTTCAGACGCCGAAAACGGCGCCGAAGATCCGGCATGTCTGGTTCGATGAAGCGGTAGCGGCCAAGGAGCAGAACCGTCGCTGGTTTATCTTCCGGCGGCACGGCAGCGGACAGGGAGGCAAGGACCTCGTTTAGTTTTACCTCATCTTCGCCCTTTGACACGGTCACGACCCTGATTGCCGGTTCGGTCGCGGTCCCCGCCGGGACGATCTTCTTGTCGATCTGGGCGGGGTTCCGCAGAACGAAGGTTCGGGCGGCGAAGGCGATCTGATCGACCGACCGGAAGGTGCGCCCGAGATCGACAGTCCGGTGCACGCTAGCCTCACCATCGAAGCTGCCGCCGAACTCTCGCCCAAAATGACGCATCAGATGGATATCGGACCCTGCGAAGCGGAAGATCGACTGCCAGTCGTCACCAACGGCGAAGACGCGCACATCCGGATGCTGAGCCTTCAGCGCCTTCACCAACCGGGCTCGGCTTTGAGAGATGTCCTGGAACTCGTCGACCAAGATGTGGCGGAACGGACTCTTGTAGCGGCCGGTTTCAGCATAGTGGGCGGCGCGCAGGATCATGTCCTCGAAGTCGATCCGGCCACCGAGGCGCTTCTGGTATTCTTCGAAAACCGGCGCGAAGACGTCGAGGAACGCTCGGGCGCGCTTGCCCAGCTTCATCTGTTCGGATTTGGTCTCGCAGTCCTGCAAGCTGTAACCGCCGCTCTTGAACTTGCGCAGAAAGGTTCCGAGCAGCTTCGAGAAGTCATCGACCTGCTTTAACTCGACGATCCGGTCATAGATCGTGTCGACCGGTCGGGGTTTCAGGGTGACATGCGGCGCCAGCTTTTCGGCAAGCCCGGTCAGCAGACGCCCTTCCTGCCGCTCATAGCTGTAGGTCTCGATCAGAGTGGTGTCATGCTCGGCGTGGACCTGCCGCTTCCAGTCCATGCCAGCAAGGTATTCGTCGCGGTCCACGAAGGGCGCGGTGATCAGCCGTTCGCTTCCGTCGGCCATCTTCTGGCGCCGCACCCCGAAATGCTCAATGTAGATGCCGCTCTCGATGAGGCGGAAGTCCGGCTGGTAGTCGCGTCTTCCGGTTTCGGCGATCTTGTGTTCGTAGACCGGCTCGTACTCGTATTCGACGCCGTTCTCATACAGCCAATTGGCGATCTGTAGCTCTTCGTAGCTCTTGACCCTTTCGCCCTGCAGCGTGCGCAGGTCCTGGGTTTCCAGATGGGTGTAGAAGTCGTGCTTGGTCTGGAAGTCCCATTCAGTCTTCGGTTCGACCAGGAAATGCGCGAAGAATTGGATGATCGCCCGCGACACCGCTGACAGCTGGTGGACCAGGTCCTTCAGGATCTGCTTGATCAGGTTGGTGAAGGCCATGTCGTCGGTGGCATGTTCGGCCAAGGCGGGCTTCGACCCTTCCACGATGCCGATGATGTCGTAGGCAATCGCATGGAAGGTTCGCGCGACGATGGGCACGCCGGATCGTGCCTCGACCCGTTCCGACATCTCCTCCGCCGCATTCTTCGCGAAGGCCAGAAGCAGGATTTCTTCTGGCTGGCGGATGCCAGCCGTGACGAGGTAGGCAGCCTTGGCGGTGATGACGCTGGTCTTTCCCGAGCCCGCCCCAGCGAGGACGAGCGTCGCGTCCTCATCGACAACAACCGAGAGGCGCTGCTCCGGCGTCAGCGGCTTGCTTTCAATCGTGTCGAAAAACTCCTTCCAGCGGTCCAGTTCAGAGGCGACGAATACGGCTATGCCATTCGCCCGCAACGCGCGCGGCTCAGCTGCGAATTTTCGGACGGGCGCAATGCGCTCGACGGCCTCGGGGCCGATGGCTTCGGCATTCAGCTTCGACAGCAGCGAAGCATCCAGTGCTCGGGCGTCATCCAGGAGGGGCGCGATCTGACAAGCGGCGGGATATCGGAGCGGCGCCGCCAGCAACATGACCTCAGCGCGGATTCTGTCCAGGTGAGCCGCTTCTTTCTCGAGGGCCGCGAGATTGAAGCGAGACCACGCTTCTTTGATCCGTTCTGAAAATTGATGGGCAGCTTGATGGTTCGCCCCCTTCAACGTCAGATATTCAGCTCTGTCTGAACGGACGGTCAGTGCGGTTCCAAGCATTCCCTTTCGGAGAGAAGGCGCACTGGCTATCGATTGCAGCGATATCGAAGCAACTCGGCCGCGGCTTATGATCCGAAGACTGTCGCCGTCCAGTTCCATTGCACGAGGAAACCGACCGAACGGATCAGCCAAGAAACCGATAAGAATACGTCGTTGAAGTCTCTCCAATAACTTCGGCCTTATCGCTCATTGATCGCGCGTGGCTACTTCGCCGCTGACCAGACGTCGTTCTGGGGGGCGGAGGTGGGGTGAATGTATCGGGCAGCGGCGGCTCTACTTCACAGATTTGTCGATGAAACCCAGAGTGCTCGCGTTCTCCAAGAGCGTTCGTACTTTCGCGCGGTCAAGTCCGGACGTGACCTCGGCATCGATCTCCAGCCGCAGCGAAACCTCAGCTCCGGGAAGGGTCGTAAGCTGCTCAACGATTGCTTCGACGATCTGATGCATATCGCGTGCCGGTCGGTCCGACGATAGCATGACCGTCCCGACAAATCGCTTCGGTTTTGCCTCTGCTTCTGGCTCTGCTCCACTACCGGGATGACCTGCGGTCGCACCAGCCGGCGCACTGCTGCCTTGGCCAGAACTAGCCGTCGCGGTGTCTGATCCGGAGCCGAGCCCACTCTGCTCCGGAGCTGCTGCAGGTTTGGGCCGATTTGCTTCTGCGATATCCGGCCGCACAATGACAGAATCGCTATCAATCGACACGAGTGCGTTCGATGATTTCTCGATCGCCAAGCCGGCGTAGGATTGGGATGCTTCATCCCACCGTTCGGCATAGGCGAATGGGCCAGGAAGCATTCCCGACACAGCTGACTGGACGGATTTAGTCAGTGCATCTCTGTTCTTGAGGCGAGGGAGGTACGTGTAGCGATTCAGGTACTCCCATAGATCCTTGAGATGCAGGTGTTGCTTCCCATTCCAAATGTACTTTTCCAGCTCGCGATTGAGGCGCTCGGGTCCAATTTCTGGCAGCAGTGCCTCATCGCTCACGAGCTTCTTGCTTGCACGGCCGAGAACGCCGTCCTGTGCGGGAATACGTGCTGACGTAAGCTCGACGTCCGATTGCGCGGTATCCTGATACGGATAGATCAGGTAGCACCAGGTCTCCTTAAGCCGAGTATGGACCGTTTCTCGGGACTCTTTCGCCTTGTCCTTCGCCAGCGCGATGTCGCTCGTCTTCAGGTCCAAGCGTCCAGTATCGGCGTCTCTAACAATCCCATCCCATGCGAGCGACGACCGCATGGCCTCCTTGAGGTTTTCCAGCTGGCGACTGTCCGCTGACAAGAACACGAGCGTGTTTCGGTAGACGCGGGGTGTCGCCCCGCGTTGCAGCAGGATGTCCTTGACTTCGACCATCGCATCCGAGCCGTCGCGACCTGTATGCGGATGCGCCACGCCCAGAACTACTGCCCTGATCCCGCCGGCTTCGTCGGGCACTTCTGAAGAACCATCGGGTGCAACCTGAACGGCATCGAAATGCCCACGGTCTGCCAGGCCATTAATGTAGCCTGTCAGAGCCTTGTCGATCTCGACCAGAACCAAGGCCTCTTCCAGCTGGCCAGCCCGGTCCGAGGCGACGCGGTTCAGGCTCGCCGACATCGAGTACCAGTAGCGACCGAGGTCGCTGTGCATGAATTTCGCCTGGTTCGTCAACCGGCGGAGCGCGTCACCAAAGATTGCTACTTTTTCGCCAGGCTGCACGACACCAAGATTGATCCGCTTGTCGTCGATCCCGCGATTCTGCTGGCCCTCGGTAGGCGCTGTCGCAACGAATACCGCCCGCGCGACACGACGGGTCGCCGAGTAGCGGTTCAGGTTGGGAGCGGATTGGTCGATCTTGTAGGGCGTGGAGTTCATGCCATCCACGTCGCCCGCGATGATGCCCTGCCAGGCGTTCGGCAAATAGTGGAGCAGCTCAGGCTCGACCCGAGCCGAGCTTATGGCAACGCTTCCCGGCATGATCATCACAGATGGATCGCCCGACATCCACAGTTCGTGGATGACTTGTGCCATCAGGCGCAGCACACCGCGCGTCCGCTGGAATTTGTCGAGCGATCCCCACGCCGTGTAGAGATGGTCGAACAGGTCCGGATGGATCGGGTACGCCTTCTCCAGCTTGCGGCGATAGTCTTCGTCGGCACAGCCTTGCGGGAAATCGTTCGGGCTTTCGCGGTACAGCTTGGCGAACTGCTTCAGAGTGTTGTCCCGATGCATGTACTTGTCGCCGGGGATCTCCTTGAAAAGCCGGCGCCGGACGATCTCGTAGCTCTCTTCCTGCGAGGCTGGGCGCCACGAGCTCTCGACACGGCTGAACGTCTGCTTGAGCCGCGCGAGTGCTTCCTGACCGCCTTCGCCGCCGACCTCGATCTGCGACGCTGGCAGCGATGCAACCAGCAGCGTCTGCGGCGAGGCTTTCACGGCTTCTGTTAGCGCCTGAACGAAGGAAAGGTTCGCGTCGAACGATCCCGAGGGCAGCCCTTCGACCTTGTAGATCTGGCGCAGGTAGGCGACCCACTCGTCGATCAGGATCAGGCTGGGCGCGCATTTCTTGAAGATCGCTTCGAGCAGGTTCGACCCGGGCGCGATCCCGCGCGCGTCGTTCTCGGCGATCATGTCGAACGCGTCTTGCCCGCCCAGCTGCCACGCAAGCTCGCCCCAGGTCGTCCGGATCTCCTGACCGCCATCCAGCCGGATGACGTCTTGCGGGCCGCGCGACGTGCCCACCAGCACAGCGCGGCTGATCGTGTCCGGAACGCTCAATCCCTTCTCGGAGAGCAACTGGTCCAGGCCCGGCAGATCGTGCACCGGTGTCTTCCCCACCATGTGGTAGAGCGCCAGCATCGAGTGCGTCTTGCCGCCGCCGAAGTTGGTCTGAAGCTCGACGACTGGATCGCCGGACTGGCCCGACAGCCGCTTCGCCGCGCCCTCCAGCAGCCGGCTCAGACCATCCGTCAGATAGGTCCGGCTGAAGAACTCTCGGGGATCGCTGTACTCGTAGGGCGCACTGCCGTTGTGGACCTTGGCGAGGTCGGCGGCGAACTCGGCCTGCTGGAACTCGCCGGTCGCCACGTCCTGGTGCGGCTCCACCACGTCCCGCCACGGCAGCAGGCCCGAAACTGTCTCGGTCGAGATCGTCGAGACGTTGCTCTTGCGCTCTTCCGAGCGGGCCAGCTCGCGATACTTCGTACGCAGGATCGTGTCGCGCATCTTGCCGATTTCCTCGGCGCTTTGACCGGCGCTCACCGCCTCCAGCAGGCGCCGCATCGAGTCCAGCGCGCGCTCGGCGTCGTCGTAGGAGAACTTGCCGTCATGGGCGAGCTTGTTGCGTACATCGACCAGCTCGTTGACGATCGAGCGATGCGTACGGTCCAGCACGTCGCGGAACGCGTCGTTCCACAGCCGCTCCATGATCTTCAGCAGCTTCTGCGTGTCGAGGCTGAACTTCCCGTTCTGCTCCGGCCGCCACTCGGGAAAGCGCGAGATCACGTCCTGCGGCCAGCCCTTGCCAAGGGCGACCTCCAGCCGCTGCATCACGAACGGTTGCAGGCCCTTGGGCAGCAGCTCCATGCCTTCGAAAACGGTCTGGCGTGCACTCTTTGCCATCTGAAAACTGCCCTCAAATATCCATCGCCGTCTGGCGGTTCACATCTTCGATCCGGATCGTCGCGGCGAGCCGCGTCAGGTCCGTCCACACCGCGATCAGCCCGTTGTAGGAGGTCGCCTCCTTCGCGTCCTGCCGCTTGTTCGAGCAGACGTCGTAGAGGTAATAGGCGAGGTCCTTGACCATCTCGGCACGGTCCGGGCCCAGCTTCTTCAGCAGCAGGGCCGCGGCGTATTCGCCGTCGTTCTCCAGCACGCGGATCAGGTGCTGGCAGCATTCCCAGATCGTAAGGTGATCGTCCTCGGCCGGATCCCAGTCCGGGTCCAGTTCTGCGCGCTTGAGGATGCGGACCTTGCCGGCCGAGCTGTCGACGATCCCGGCATGCTTCACGCTCTCGACCGAGATGCCCCGCGCGCGGGCGAGGTTGTCGGCCGCGCCGTAGTCGCCTTTGTCGGTGCCGTGCTGCTCGAACCAGGTCGCGGCAAAGCGGGTGTCGGCGTCGAACTCGCCATGCAGGTCATTCAGGAACTCGTCGAGCTCGGCATTGATCAGCTGCAGCGCGGTCTTGACCGTCATCGGGCTGTCGTCGGCCTCCAGCACAGCCTTGTAGCGCGAGAAGACACCCATGCCGGGGCCGATGGCCGATTGCGGCATGTCGGCGGGGGAGACGTTGGCGGCCTGAAGCTCGGCGATGGCTGGCGGGAGTTCGCGTTTCAAGGCTCGGATGAACTCTGCGCGAGTGATGGTGTCAGCCGTAGCGACCTTCTTTCGGCAGACGAGGACGACTGAGTTCGCGAGAGCATTTGTGCCAGAGGCTACCATGCGGTTGGCCATTTCAGTCCGCATAGGCCAAGTGCCGACCACCGCATACCCGGCTTCAACCACCGCCTGCAGGAAGGTTGCCCACCCAGTGGAACTGATGCCCTCCTTGTCAATCTCGCTTTGCTTGAATGCATAATAGATCGTCGCTGGAAAGTCAGTTGACGAGTGCGCCGCCATGTTCGTTACAGCCTTGCGCATGCCTTCGAGAAAGAAGGATTCGGCAGCTTCTTGGCTGCCGTGCCTATATCGCGTAGCTACAAGCTCTTCAGACTTAGGCGTGGATAGAACACTCAACACTTCGGGCTCAATATGCCTGAGCGCCTTCCGCAACCAGACATAAAAGAAATCTGAGAGGTCTGCGTACTCAATATTATCGTAATATGGTGGGTCTGTGGAAATCACGACGCCGTCTGGATACTCAACCGTCTGAGCGTCAGAATTCTTCATCGTGCCCGACTTTGCCGGAGCAAATCGTTCGATCACTTTGACGATTGTTCCAAGGCTGGTCCTGAAGTCACCGGCCGCATCACCAAACACATTGTTCTCACCAAAATCCCACATCATTGGGATCGCCTGTCGGCCAAATAGGTTTCGAACCTGGGTCTTCGAGGACTCCCATCTGCAAAGGGAGTTTTGAATATCAGAAAGTCGGCTGACTCCAAAGCTTAGGTAAACTGCTATGGCCTGAGCATATGCCAAGGCCCCAGTTCCTCCAGATCGGAGGCTCGCATTGTCATCAGCCAAACGGCTGGCTTGAGCGTCGCGCAGAATTTTCTCTTGGACCTCTGAGGCGAGTTCCGAGAAAGTTGACAGTGCGACCAATTGCCGATCGGTGAAATAATCCCTGAAGGTCTTGAAACCGTAGTAGCGTCCTTGAGCGTTGCTGGCAAATGTCCCCCGGCATGGAACTTCCAGCACGTCGAGATCGCTACCCTCGAGGTAGTCGCCGACTTGCTTCCGCATGAGTGGCACGTCAACAGAAGTTGGCTCAAGAAATATTCTGTTTCGCTTTACCTCTGCGACAACCGCGATCAGCGTAGTGCCCATCTTGCCTTTGTCGGCCATCTTGTCGACGTACTGGCCAGAGATTGGAGCCTCTGACATTAGGCATCGAAATGTTGCCTGGCCCAGCTTCACGCCGCTTTTGGCTTTCTCGATCTCTGCCTTCGTGCCGCCTTGCCGTATGCGGTATCTGATTGTCTTACTTTGCCGATCCACGAGCGGCTCAATCCAAGCTTCTTTTCCGGACTTCGAGCTCAGTAGAAAGCTCGACGCAATCGGCACCTGCACATCCGAAAAAGCGGGGTCCGGGCTCGGCACCGTCCGCGCCCAAATCCAGGCGATCACAGTCGCCTTGCCGCCGCCATACTCGCTCGGCAGGTCCACCTGCGGATAGAGATGCCCGATGCGCTCCCACGCCTTCTCGCGCATCCACTCGCCGTAGTATTTCACGTCCTCCGCGAGCCCTTCGGCGTTGCGGTAGTGGTTGCGCTCCTTCCCGCCCGGATGGATCGGTTCCATGTCCTTGAACTTCGGCGGGATCTCGATCATCGCCTTGCCGATCATCACCGCCACCGGGTTCAGGTCGGACCCATAGGCGGGCAGCCCCAGCCGCTGCGCCTCCAGCGGGATCGACCCGCCGCCCGAGAACGGGTCATAAACCGGGGGCAGCTCGCCGCCGCAGCTGGCGCGGATCTCTGCCCGCGCGCGCTCCAGCACCTCCTCGTTGGTCGAGTTCTCCCACTTCACCAGGTCCTCGATGATCTGGAACAGCCGTTTGCGCTCGGCCTCCAAGACCTCCTCGGTCGGGAACTTGTCCGGATGGCTTGATGGGTCGTCCACCAGCTGCGCGAACAGCACCGCCCGACACGCCGCCAACGGCCGCCGCGCCCACCACAGATGCAGCGTCGAGGGATGCCCATGCCGGATCGACTTCTCCCGCGCCGACGCCGCATTGATCGCCTCGAGCGGAATGGCAACTTCGATGAGTTTCTTCTTGTAGGGGGTGGTCATGCTAGGGCCTTTACGGCTTCGTCTTGCGCCAAGGCATCCGAGACGTTCTGATCGAGCGCGACCCAGATAACCGCACCGCTTTTGTGCCGGTAGGGAACGGGCCGTCTCAGACGAACCGCACCGGACATGATCCAGGCGTATCTGTGCTTCGAAAATTTCCCTGCGAGAAATATGTCGGAAGGAATGTGATGCTTGTCGGAGTTATCGATCATCTTCTGATCAGAGAGCGGGCCGTCGACTCCAGTCATCTTCGCGACACCAACGACGTGGCCGCTGCCTTTCTTGATCAGGCCAATCCAGCCCCGCTGCTTGGCTGATGTGCTCCTCATTTCCCAAGTCTTGGCGCCGCTCAAGATCTTGCTGATCCAAGGTTCGTCAACGATGAGAGCTTTTTCGATATTCATGCAGGTGCCTTTGCCCGCTCAAGCAGGCGATTGATGTTGAATTGAATGGCGTTCTGGTCGAAAGGCGGCTCTCGCGTGTCCAGCGCGCCGCGGAGATAGCGGGGCGCATGCACGTAGCCGTCGCCGACCTGGACAATGGCGAGGATGAACTTCTCGGGCTCGTGGAGCGAGGTGATGACCTCCTGCCGGGTGATCATCACCGTGTCCGCGCCGTCGATCCGTCCCTTAACCTCGATGAAGCGCATGTGGTCGACGTTCGGATCGTAGGACGCGATGTCATAGCCGACCTTCTGGGCCGACACGTCCTCCGGCCGGTTCCCGAGTTCGCGCTCGACGGCCATGACCGCCTCCATCGCCTTCAGCTCGATCTCGCGGCGGGCGACCGGATCCTCCGAGAAGCCCGACCCCACATCGGCCATCTCGGCTGGCATGCGCTCGCGCAGGAGGCCGCGGGGCAACACAACCATCCCGCCGCGCACGCGGGGAGGCTGGGCCGAGATGAAACGCTCCTGGTCGATCAGCTCCAGGCGACGCTTTAGGCGCTCCGCCAGATCTTCCGCGCGACGCTGCGCGTTCTGCCAGTTGAGGCGGGTCTTCTTGCCGGCCTTCTCTTGTTCCTTCAGTTCGAACGCGCGCGAGTCCCAGTAGTTGATCTCTTTCTTGAGGCGGGCCTTCACCTCCTGCTCGACCTTGTCGATCTCGGGTAGCCGGCGCCCGCGTACTTCCGCAACGTGACCTTGCGCGAGTTCGACGGTGGCGAACTGAACGACCTTCTTCTCGAGATCGCCCCGCAGCCAGTCGGCGTTCAGGACATCCTCGACACCGCCGATTTCCTCCGGTGTTGCGGGCCGCAAGTTGAGGTGGGGCGCGATCCCGGCGTTGGTCACGTTGCCTGCCTCGTCGATCGCCGCGAACTGCAGCTTCTGCGAAATCACGTTGGCGTTGCCGGAGCTGGTCGGGCGGCCGTCTTGCACGCTGTGTTCGAGCAGGAACAGGGCGGAGACGTCGGTGCCGTCGTCGGTGTCATCGACCAGGACAGCCCCTTGTTTCATCAGGTGATCGTTCTCCTCGCGCACCAGGCTGATGACAGCCTCGAGCAGCGGGTGCCCGGGGTAGACGAAGGCCGCGACAGGCTGCTGGTTGATCTTGCCCTTTTCGAAGCAGATGCGCTCGTACTTCTTCTGAAGCGGCGCACCTGAGCCGATTTGGCGGTCACGCTCCCGCACGCTGAGCGGAACATGGGTGATTTCCCACCGTCCTTCTTCCCGGCGCTTGATCTGGCCGCCGAGCCGCTTGAATGCCTCGACGAAGAAGCTCTGGATGTGATGGGGTTGCAGGCGCTGAGCTTCGGCTCGCTCCATCTCGAGCCGCAACTCCTGAACCCGCGCCTCCGGCATGGTGTCGCTGGTGAGTTGCCGTTTCTGTAACAGGTGGAGGAGGTGGCTTTGGTCGACCGCGCCATCCACTGTCTGGAAGAGGCGCGCCTTCACCTCGTCCTGCTCGCCATATTGAATTGCCTCGAAGAGAAGGTCCTTTAGCGCCCGCTCTTCGAAGAGCTCCCCGAGCACGTCATACACACGGCCGCCGAGAGCTTCGCGGGCGGCCTCCAGCTTTTCCAGAAGCCGAGCATAAACTTCGCCCTCTCGGGTGTCTTTCGCCACGAGATTCCACAGATGGCAGACTTCCGTCTGCCCGATCCGGTGGATGCGTCCAAACCGCTGTTCGATCTTGTTGGGATTCCACGGCAGATCATAGTTTACCATGAGATGGCCGCGCTGAAGGTTCACGCCTTCGCCGGCCGCATCGTTTGCGATCAACACCAGGAGATCGCGATCCTGCATGAACCGCTCTACGACCTTCCGCCTTTCTTCACGGGATACGCCACCGTGAATGACGTCCACCGCATCGGGCCTTCCGAGCCGTGCAACGACCTTTTCACGTAGGTATTCGAGGGTGTCTTTGGGCTCCGTGAAGATGATCAGCTTGCGTCGATAGCCGTCCGGATCGAGCATCAAATCGTCATCGAGAATCCGATCGAGCTGCTGCCATTTCGTGTCCTTGCCTGAGCGAAGGACTTCGAGTGCCATGCTCTCAAGTCCTTTGAGGGTCTGAACTTCCAGTTCCAGTTGCTCCACGGTTTCTGCCGTGGTGGCCCCGGTGGAGATCAGTTCCTCAAGATCATCGATTTCGTCCTGGCCGTACTCATCGAGGTTTCTCAGCATCTCGTCGCTGATAGACGTTTTGCTCAAGGACGATGGGGTGCTTCTTGTGGCCAGCTTCGCCTCAGAGAGCTCATTCTCCAGCCGCTCGCGACGCCGCTTCAGGGACTGGTAGATGGCTGCCGGGCTGGATGCGAGACGGCGCTGCAAGATCTGCAGCGCAAAGCCCACATTGTTCCGTTTCTTGCCATCGTCCTCAGCGAAGCGCTGCACGCGGTTCATTTCGTTCCGAACATATTCGGTGACAGCCGTGTAAAGTTCGGCCTCTTGAGGGGAGAGTTCGTACTTAACGGTATAGGCACGCCGCTCGGGAAATAGCGGCCGGCCGTCGAAGCGGAGAAGCTCCTCCTTCGTAAGGCGCCGCATCATGTCCTCGACGTCAGCGACGTGCACGCCGTCACGGAAGCGACCCTCGAAGCGATCTCCATCCAGCAGGGCCATGAACAGTTGGAAGTCTTTTTCTTTGCCGTTGTGTGGCGTTGCCGACATCAGCAGGAAGTGCCGGCAAGCTCGGCTCAACTGCTGACCGAGCTGGTAGCGCTTGGTATACTTGACCTCGTTGCCGAAATAGGTCGCCGACATGCGGTGGGCCTCGTCGGCGATAATCAGGTCCCACTCGGTAGACGCTGTCAGCTTCTCCTGAAGCTCATCGTTACGCGACAGCACGTCGAGGCGTGCGATAAGGCGGTTGTTGTCGTTGAACGGGTTCCCTGATCTCGAGCTCTCGATCATGTCCCGGGTCAGGATGTCGAACTCCAGTCCGAACTTCTCGCCAAGTTCATCTTGCCATTGCTCAACAAGACTGCCCGGTGCCACCACGAGGCAGCGCTCGAGATCACTGCGGGCGATCAACTCCTTGATCAAAAGGCCGGCCATGATCGTTTTTCCCGCGCCGGGATCGTCCGCAAGCAGGAACCTGAGCGGCTGACGCGGGATCATTTCGCCGTACACCGCCGAAATTTGGTGCGGCAATGGATCCACAAGGCTGGTGTGAATCGCCAGGTAGGGGTCGAAGAAATGAGCGAGCTTGATGCGGTTTGCCTCTGTCACCAAGCGGAGCAGAGCACCATCAGCGTCGAACGACCATTTCCGTCCACGGCTTTCAATCCCGAGCCGGTGCTCGTCATCGCGGTAGAGCGTCGTTTCCGCGACAGAGCCGTTCGATGCTCGGTACACGACATTGATCGCCTGATCTCCAATCCATTCCACCGAGATCGCTTCGACCGTTTGGTTCGGAACGAGGCCTGCAACTGAGGCCCCATTTCTAATGTCCTCCAGCTTCGTCATGGCCTGTCCTCAATATGCCCAATAGCCGGCTTGGCTGCAGGCCACGCGTCGTGAAGTTCAGCGCCTTTGTGGATGGCATCCATTCAGGCGGCCTCCTCTGCGTCCGGGTCGGGCAGATCGAAGCCTTCGTCGTCCTGCAGAACATCCTCGCCCTCCTCGGGCGCGGCGTCATAGCGGGTGATTGTGTGACCGGTGGCACGTGAGATCATGGCGAGCAGACGGTCTTCGCGATCCGCCATGAAGCCTGTGAAATCATCCGCACGCAGGAGGTCAGGGTCCATCGCGTGCGAGGCCAGATACTCGTCGAGCGCATCTCGTGCGATCGGCGGCGTATCCTTTGCGCCCGTCTCTAGTCGTTCTAGGTATACCGAAGGCGCAACGCCACCGAGGATGCGGTTCGTCTTGTAGCTCAGCGGTGTCTTGTTGACGACGGTATCGAATACCTTGGGCTCGATCTTCTGCTTCTTGCACCAGTCCTGCGGGAAAATGTGGTGAATATCGACGTACTCGTCGAAGAACACCGTGTCCTTGAAGTGCTGGCCGGAGCGAAGGTCCCGCGCACCTTCGGCCATCATTAGAGCGTGGATGCCCTTGTAAGCGGCCGAAAGCCGGGTGCGCAGCGTACGGAGTCGCTCCGGACGGAAGTGTCCGTCTGTAATCGTGCTCGGCTCGGGCCCTCCGTCGAGCCAGGCAGGAACCTCAAGCACGTCCTTTGCGAACCGGGATTCTATCGCGGAACCGTAAAGCTCTCCGAAGATCCCGCACCAGAACCATCGGGCAAGTTGATCACGCACTGCCGCGTGGTCGAATTTGGGCCCAATTAATGCAAGGATCGCGGCGAAGGGGACAAGCTGGCCTTGGTAGGGCAAGTCGAGGACGCGATAGATATAGTTCTGGCGGAGGAAGCGTGCCGCCGTCTTGAACCCTTCCTCAATTGCGGCGCGGTGTTTCAGATAGGCCTCGAGCGGCAGATCGAGCAACGACTGACGGGTGGCGCGAACGGCGGAGAGCTCGGACTCCTTGCGTCCGGCCGCGATCTCGTCTGCGCGCTTCTCAACTCCGTGCAGCAGGGCGATGGCCTGAAGCACATCGGTCGCAGCCACCTTCTCGAGCACACCAAACTTTTGCTCCGCGGCGCGGCCGTAGAGCTGAAGCCTTGTTTGTAGCCCCGGCTGCCCGTCAGCGCCGAGCCAGTCGTCGCGAAGACGGTGGCCACGAGCCGCATACATCGCTGTGACAAGCTCGAATGCGTCAAGCGGCTTGCCGCCAGTGTTCACCTTTTCAAAGACTAGACAAACTGCCTCGTGCGAGGTTTCCGGGCTCAGCGCGATCACGGGCAGCTGGTAGGACTTGAAGTTCTGAAGAACCTCATCTTTGAAAGGCTTGAACAGTTTGCGGGTCTCCGGATCGTTCTCGAGCCAGTACTCGTTGAAGCCGTCCTGCCATTCGTCCCAGTCAAACACCTGGTTCAGCGGGAACATGAGGTTCATGTATTCGAGCTCCGGTGTAGAGAGATCTAGGTCGATCTTCCGGTCGAAGTCCGATTTGATCCGCCGATCCTCCGGCACAGAGATGATTGCGTTTTCGCGGTCCTCCGCTGGGTTCATCGCCTTTCGAATGTCGATGTAGAACCACCGCTTAACGAGCTTGAGGCGAGGCGTCACCGTCTGCACCACCTCGCGGCGAAGGCAGGTTTGGTACAGCGAGGTCATGCGCTGCTGGCCGTCAAGCAAGAGCTGATCCGGCGCACCGTCTCCAACTGCCACATCTGCGCCCTGAATGGGACGACGCGCGAAGGTATCCGCTGCGCCAGCCTTGACCTCGAGCGTCATCAAGGCGCCGACTGGAAACGCCTGCGAGATCGAGGCGATCAGCCCTTTGATACGTTCCTCGTCCCAAACCCAGCTACGCTGGAAGTCCGGCAACTGGATCTTGCCGCTCCCGCTCTGGCGCAGAAGCTCTTCGAGGCTGACCGGGTTTGTCTTGAATGCAGCTTGCTTACCCAAAGTCACGCTCCTTGAAAGAACCTGTCAGTTTATGGCCAATGGCGCCGAAGTGATTGAATAGCTCGATCATGCCGTAGTCTCCTGACTACGGCTTCTTCGCGAACCACCGATGATCTCTTCGCGATTGGTTAGGACGATCTGCTGATCCTGAGGCGCCCTCGCCGCAGGATCTGTGTCGAGGCCAAGCCGCTTGAGCGCGTAGTAGAGAAGCGCGCGTCGGACCTTAATCTGCGCCTTGCCGCTTCGCATGCCGTAATCGAGCGCAATGACCTTTGCTTGTGTATCCGAGAGGTCGGGGTGGGGGGCAATCTCCAGCGTGACATCGGAGTGCCACTCGTTGTCGTCGGCGGCCGAGGCTTCGGTCTCTCGTGCACCTCGAATCTTCAGCATCCGGGACAACAGGAAGTCTTTGAAGCATTCGTCAGTCAGACAGAACGCTCGCGTGTGCCAGCGGAAGCCGTCGAACGCGATTGCGTGGGGCGCGATCCACCGCCAGCGCGGCTCCGGGTTGGACAGTGACTGGTACTTCACCTCGACCGCCTCTGACCGGCGTATGGCACCAACGATCGAGCGGAGCGTCACCGGGTTGACGCCACGTACTGGCGTCGGGGCGGACGCGTAGGGCGGGAGATTGGCTATCCAGGAGTCCTCCCGGTCGAGGATCCCGTCAGAGAGTGACCGCAGCTGCGCGAGGTAGCGGCTCGCATCGGGCTCGAGGAACTGCGCCTTGAAGTCCGAGCCGCGGACATAGGTCCGCGCGCTCTTGTCGTAGACCATGTTGTCCGGTGCGAAGCCGATGTAGCGGTTCAGGTCGGTGGACGCCTGGTTCACCGATACCCCGAACTGGTCCATCAGATCGCTGCGGTTCACATGTCCCTCCCAGAACAGGCGGAACTCTATGAACTCAAGGCGTTGCTCGACGCCCCAGCGAAGTTCCGACCTGTCGTTTTCCATTGCGTTCCCCGGCTCGGGCAGTGCGCATCTTAACTATGCGCGCCCACTTTCTGGGCTTTAGCCGAGGCTAGCCGAGCCCGGGATGTGGCGCAATCGAAATGCGTCGCAAATCAGAGCTTTGGAGCGACACCGAGGGTTGGGAGGATAAGATCGGTGTCAGTAGGCCGGGGCGCCCTGATCCGAAGTGGCGTTCAGTACGTCGCGTTCGAAGGCCTCGATATCGGCGATGCGGTAGACGACGCGACCTCCGATCTTCATGTACACAGGTCCTTCGCCGGCCCACCGCCACCGCTCCAGGGTGCGGTGCGAAATGGTCCAGCGTTCCGCCAGTTCTTTCTGGTTCAAGCAAGTTGGTTTCATCATCGTCTCCTTCTTCGCAACTCACAGCGGCTGCAGAAGGACGAAGGCGTGAAAGAAAAAGAGAGGCAAGTCAGTGTCTTGAGGTGCCCTGCGCAAAGGCGCCGCGGCTAGCGCAGAGCCGTGAACGCACCCGGCGAGAGGGAGAGAAAGTAATCGTATCGGACGCTATTCCCAGAGAAACGTGGCAAGTAGTCGGGATCTGAACCTGCCCGCTGAGCGGAGTTTTTGCGTATCGCTTTCCCTCCGCCACTATCACCCTTTCGAACGCGTTCGGGCCGTTCTTGGAGTGGCGTTTTTCTCCTGTTTTCAAAGGCGTTTGCCGGTTGGGTGCGAACCGCTGAGACGCGCGTGCGCAGCGATTTCCGTCTCTGAATGGCCTCTCGTCTCTGGTCGGGCGAACCGCGCCGATTGCGGTTCGGTCGGAAATTTCCTCGCCTTTGCAATGGCCTGACTCTCAACGCCGCCAAAACTGCGCGCCTTGTTTCCATCGCTATCGAGCGAAACAGAGACCGAACATGCAGGAGGCGTATCCAATAGTTGCGCTGGCAGAACGACGCGTAGCGGTGGCGGATCACTCGGCGCCGGCTCAGCGAAGGCATTGATGACAAACGCACATCGCGCCTCTAGCCTGGCAGCATGGCGAGTGGCCCCTGGACCGATGAAGAAAACGACCTGATCGTCGCGGACTATTTCGCGATGCTGGCCGACGACATCACCGGGCGCCGCTACAGCAAAGCCGAGCATCGCCGGGCGCTCCTGCCGCTTCTGAACGACCGGTCTGAGGGATCGGTCGAGTTCAAGCACCAGAACATCAGCGCGGTTCTCAAGGGCCTCGGCGAGGACTGGATCCCCGGCTACAAGCCCGCCTTCAATTTCCAGATGACGCTGGTCGATGCGGTGGCGCGGTGGCTGGCGCTGCACCCGGACTGGCTCGGCCGGTTGCCAGGCATGTACCCTGCGACCGGCATGCGCGAGGCGGTGCAGATCTGGATCGGCCCTCCGCCCACCTTATCCAACCAGCCTCCGCCACAAGAGCTGGACCAGATGTTGCACATCGCCAGAAAGTTCGACGTCCCGGGCCGGGACGAGCGCAATCGCGCCCTCGGCCGCGCGGGCGAGGAGCGCGTCCTGGCACATGAGCATGCCACCCTGAGGGCCGCCGGTCGGGACGACCTGGCGCGCAAGGTCCGCTGGGTCTCGGAGGAGGACGGCGACGGGGCGGGCTATGACATCGCCAGCTATGCGCCTGATGGCCGCCCGCGGCTGATCGAGGTGAAGACGACGAACGGCTGGGAACGAACGCCCTTCCACATCACGCGAAACGAGCTAGCCGTTGCCGACGAACGGCGCGCGGAGTGGTGCCTGTTCCGGATGTGGAATTTCTCGCGCGAACCGCGGGCGTTCGAGCTGTACCCGCCGCTCGATGCGCATGTCTCGCTGACGGCGACGTCATTTCAGGCCAGCTTTCACTGACCGTCAGCCTAACACCCGCCCTGGTTGCTCGTCCCATGGCAGCGATGCCACGAAGCAGAGGTCGTAGAGGCTGATCGCACAGGGTTCGCGGCGCACGACCAGCCGCTCGAGGACTTCTGGCGCTAGCCATGCAAGGCGAAGAAGCCGGCTGACATAGCGGTCCGAAAGTCCCTCCTCGGCGGCGAGATCGGCGATGGTCGTGACCTCGCCGCGCTCCATCCGCTTCCGCCATGCCCATGCCCTGCCGATGGCGCGGAGCACGCGGGGATCCTGACCCGGCGGCGGGTTCGACGTCTCGATGTCCTTCGGCGGCAGGATACGCGGGCGACCGCCGCGTTTGCGGACCGTGAGCGGGATATGAACGCGGATTGTGTCGTTCGCAGGCATCAGGCGGCGTCCTCTCGCGCGGGCGTCATCAGGCTCGCCAGCGCGCCGAGCCCGTCATGGCGCAGGTCGATGTCGAGGCCGTTTTCGCCCACCGTCACGCGGGCCACGAGCAGTTGGACGACGCGGGCCTGCTCGGCGGGGATCAGCGCCTTCCACAGATCGTCGAATTGCGTGAGCGCCGCGGTCACGGTGCCCTCGTCGAGGTCGGGCCGCTCCCTCTTCAGGGCCCGCGCGGTGCGCGCGATGATCTCCGGCGTACGCAGCAGCCTCCGGATCTCGCCGATGACCGCTTCCTCCACCATGGCCGCTGGCAGCCGCTGAGGCCCGCGCAGCTCGGCCGTCGGCCGCTTCTGGATCACGTCCATCGAGACGTAGTAACAGTACCGCCTGTTGCCCTTCTTGGTGTGGTGCGGGGTCATTGCGACCCCGGTCTCGGTGAAGATCAGCCCGCGCAGCAGCGCCGGCTCGGTGCTCCGGGTGCGTCCGGCCCGCTGGTTCCGGTTGCCGGCCAGCACGGCATGGGCGGCGTCCCACAACTCCGAATCGATGATTGGCTCGTGCATGCCGGGATAGGTCTCGTCCTTGTGGGTGATCTCGCCGCGGTAGATGCGGTTGTGCAGCAGCTTGTAGAGCGCCCCGCGGTCGATGGGCCGGCCACGCTTGGACCGGATTCCGCGGGCGTCCAGCTCCCGGATCACCGCAGCGGTGGAATCGGACTGCGCGAAGAGTTCGAACATGGTCCGGACCTGCGCGGCCTCGGCCTCGTTCAAGATCAGCTTGCGGTCGACCACGTCGTAGCCGAGCGGCACGTAGCCACCCATCCACATGCCTTTCTTCTTCGAGGCAGCGACCTTGTCGCGGATCCGCTCGCCGATGACCTCGCGCTCGAACTGGGCGAAGCTGAGCAGGATGTTCAGCGTCAGCCGGCCCATGGACGTGGTCGTGTTGAAGGACTGGGTGACGGAGACGAAGGTCACGCCGTGGCGGTCGAAGATCTCGACGAGCTTCGAGAAATCCATCAGCGCGCGGCTCAGACGATCGATCTTGTAGACCACGACCACGTCGACCAGCCCGTCCTCGACATCGGTAATCAGCTGCTTCAGCGCTGGGCGGTCCAGCGTGCCGCCCGAGAAGCCGCCGTCGTCATACCGCTCGCGCAGGCAGGCCCACCCCTCGGCTCGCTGGCTGGCGATGTAGGCCTCGCAGGCCTCCCGCTGCGCGTCGAGGCTGTTGAACTCCATGTCGAGCCCTTCCTCGCTCGACTTACGGGTGTAGATGGCGCAACGCAGGCGGCGCGCCGGTTCGGTCTGGCTCTTTCGGGTCATCGGGCGCCTCCGGTCTGGTCGAGCCCGAAGAAGCGCCAGCCATTCCAGTGTGCGCCGGTGATCGCGCGGACGGCGGCAGAGAGCGACCTGAAGCCCCGGCCCTGCCATTCGAAGCCGTCCGCCAGAACGGTGACCATGTGCTCTTCGCCGCCCCACTCGCGGACCAGCTTCGTGCCGGGCGCTGGCTTGCGCGGGTCCGCAACCATGCCGCCGAGCTTGCCGCTCATGACCTCGTCGGCCAGCGCATCGAGCGTGCGGCGCGTCTCGCGGCGCATCCCGCCATGCGCCAGTTCCTGGATGCGGTAGCCGAGCCGAAGCTCGAGGTTGCCACGGCTGGCGTTCGGCGCGCGCTCCCCGAAGATGGCCTGCCACTTCTCCTGCAACTCGGGCACCGTCATCGCCTTCAGCGCCGCCAGTTCGGCCAGGACGTCGATCCTCTCCGCCTGGTGCGCAGGCGCGGCCTTCGCGCCTGATTTCCTTGTGTTCTTCCTCATGTGTCGTCTCCAACTCGGTTGCGAACCTGTCTCCGACGACGGCGTCTGAGGGCGAGAATGTCCAGCGAACTGCCTCCGTCGAGCGGAGAATTCTCGTTCGTTTTCGGTGGGTTGGTGTGCGCGACGGCGCTGGCGAGGATGGCGGCCAGTTCCGTCAGCCGCTCATCGGTGGAGAGCGTCTCGGCGGGTGGTGCGAAGGTGATGTCGTCGGGCATGGGGAGCGAACCTCCTGAGGCGGTTTGCTCCGTGTTCGCTGGTCAAGGCTTTCCAGTTCAAGTTCAAAAAACGAATTGGCGTAGTAGGGCGAAATCGAGGGGGTCGTATGGTTGTTTCTTGAGGGTTTATGATGTCGTACACCCCAACCGGCTGTCGGCTGACCTATCCTCCGAGGGACTTAACAAGTGACTTGAGCGATGGCTCGTTCGAAATTACTCGAGCAAATTTCTTCTCGGCTTCATGATCTCCCTCAAGAAGCTTATTCTTTTTGAGGCGTTCAACTATGTTATTTGCTATTATTTGAATATCCTCTGGGATCTCACTTTCAATTATCTCCAGCACCTCTTCTGATGAAAGGTCCCTTTCGATTTCCTTTCGCCTCTCATTAACTATCTTTCGCAGAAGCTCGGCCTGCAGAGCGGAAAGCCATACCGTCGTGTCCTTCGGAATATACTGCTCGTAAAACCCCGACTTAATCTCAGCAGCGTTCAAGCCCCGATCCTCAAAATCTGGGGTGGCCACGCGAGAGTAAATATTCCCCTTAAGCCATCCAAGCTTAGCCTGGAAAACGTCAGCCAACTCCGCAATCTTTGCTTCCGCTAGTGCATCATAGTGCTCCTTGCGCAGCGCTACAGACAGGCGAAGAAAAACTACAAGATCCTCAGGGATGTTTGGGTGCCCTGACTTCGGGAGGAAGAAAAACTCTGGCTCTGTATTATTGACATGCCGCTCAATGAGCTGCTTTGCCTTCCCTACAAGGCTAGAGGAATGAAATGAGAATTCCGCACCCTTAACCACCTTCGATTTCTGGTCAAAAAACTCTCCAATAGTTCCCCTAAAGGGCTTGGCCGCTGCAATTGTTATATAGGGCGCTTTGAAGTTGCCCTGCCTCCTCACAAGGTCACAGCTCTGAGTGAGGACCATAAAATGAGTATAGTCAGGTGCATCAGCGTAGTACTGGTGCGCCTGACCAATTCTATCAATTACGGCATCGGTTTTCGCGATAACATCGCCTTGTGATAGACCAGACGTATCAAGTCTGGATACATCCTTGAAAACAAAATCCAAGGTTACACCTATTCTGAGGTGGCGGTGCTTCTGCTTGTGCTGCCCCGAAGGCGGTCATTTAAGGACACGAGCCGCTCGCCTCTGCTAGAGGCAGAGACGGTGATTGAGACGGAGCGGGAAGTCCAGGTGCTAGCTTCGACCTTTTGCGCTCCGGTGTTTGCAGTCGGTCCACTGAACCGACCTGATGTTGCCGACACTTCTTTTTCTGCCATTTTCCGTTTCCTCCCTTAAAAGTATTCTGACGCAACTTCAGTCAGATCGTAGCAGTCACTGAGGATTGTCATCGCACGACTTCGCCAGTGTGCAATGGGGTCTTTGCCAACAAAACCATCCAAGAATTCAATGCCTTGCACCGGTGAGTGATAATTGAAATTTATCTCAACCTGAGCAAAATCAGATTTCCTCGTCAAATTTAAAGTCGTCTGAACCCGACCAAAGCCATCAATCTCTATCAGATTTTCGTTACCAATCTCTATCGAATCCGTACGTTCCGTAGACCTTATCGTGCCCAAGAGGTCAAAACTCTCGTTTGTCTCTAAAAGCGCTGTGATTGCGGCAAAGTCGCCATTAATCTTCACGTTGAAGTTGATGCCGATCGCACGCACCGGTGTGTGCGGGAGTTTCTGCGAGATCTTTGACGTCGCCAAATAGAGCGGCTCCAAATTGTCGAGATCACGAGTGTACATTTCCAGTCGTTGGCCGGAACAGCATATACCGTATTGATCAAACAGCCAAATTTGCTTCTCGGGCGCCACATGGGACGGTCCAACTTGGTTGCCGACAACTATTGCTTGGAGATCCACTTGCTGTCCGTCGGGCACGTCAAGCAAGTGTTTCGCAATCCAGCCCGGTTCATTCAGAATCGCAGAGTTCCAATGGCCAACGATCACCATAGTCGGGTTCTTAAAGTCTATCGTCGCTACCATCTCTGCCCGCCGCTTTTCGCTCTGTATCGCATGACTCTCCCCTGTCGCACAACGCGAATCCGCTCTCCAGGGCCGTTCACCATGGTCAGAAACCTCCTGCATGGCGCGCTTCGAGCACAAGTAGGCAGGATCAGTGCCGCTGTGCCCGCCTGACCCTCTGGTCCGTCTCCAGCCGGATCGCCGCTCGCCACAGCGGCGTCTTCATGAACACCGTTTCCTCGAAGCGATAGCTGGCTGTGCCACGCCCCTGCTGCAGCAGCCCCGCCCAACACAGCGGTCTCAGCACCTGGATGTAGAGTTGCCCCATCACCCCGTCGTAGCGCGGCAACGGCTCCTTCTCGGGTTCTCCGAAGAGCACGCGGCGGAGGCGGGCGCCGGTAGCGCCGTCCTCGGTCTCAACGTTCAGCACGTTCAGGAACACGTCCCAGTTGCCGAAGATCCGACCGGGATGGCTTACCAGCGCCTCGCCTGCCTTGGTCAGTCGGAACTCTCCCTTGTAGTGCCGGCCGAGCTTCATCGCGATCATCAGGTCGTGCAGAACCGTGAGCGGGGCGAAGTCGGGCTCGTTCAGCACCTTGTTGACGGCGAAGAGTTCGGCCTCGGTGTGGCCGGGCCATTCGAACTCGGCCGCGGCCCAGTGCACGAACACGCGCTTGAAAGCCTTGGATGGCGTCAGAGGGATGCCGCCGTTCTCGTCGATCCACACGAAGGTCTTTTCGATCGCGCGCACCATCGGCGAGAACGCAAGCGCCGGATCGGCATCGTCTACCTCCCGGAACGCGTTCACCTCAGATCTCCCGTGCGAACCAACGGATGCGGCCGACGATGTGGATCTCGTCGGCCGTTCGCTCGTAGGGGCTGTAGAAGCCGTTGTCCGAGATGACTCGGACCGCCGGCGGGTCGCTGTTCGGGATGTGCTCGAGCCGCTTGGCCACCAGCCCCATACCGTCGTCCAGCACGAAGATGCCGGGCGGGTTCGGCGCGCGGCGCGCCATGTCGACAAGCACCGTGTCGCCGTCGAGCAGCGTGGGCGCCATGCTGTCGCCTTCCACATGCATGATCCGCAGCTGGGACGGGCTGGCCTTCAGGCTGTGGCGGATCCAGGACCGGCGGAAGTGGTAGGCGCGGCCGGCGGGATCCTCATGCTCCTCGACAACAGCGCCGCCGCCCATCGAGGGGCGCGGGCTCGCATGCGCGATCGAGACGAAGGCTTCGTCCGGGTTCTCGATGAAGGGCGGCGTGCCCTCGACATCGCCGATCCCGTGGATCAGCCAGTCGCGGTCGACCTTCAGCACGCGGGCGACCTCTGCCAGCCGGTCGATGCCAGGACGGGATGATCGTCCGCGCAGGATGTCGTAGACGAAGGATCGGTTCACGCCGGCCATCTCGGCGACGTGGGCGGGGCTGAGGCCGAGCTGGTTGGCACGGGCCCTGAGACGGTCAGCAAGCGTGTGATGCTCGTTCATGTTTCCCCACCCATCTGTGGATGAAATAGGATAAAATCGGATTGATCGGAGCTCGTCAAGTGAATAAGAACATAAGGTAAACATCGGACATGGGAATCGGAGGGGCGCGTGCACATCGACAAGCTGTATTTCACGCTTCCCGAAGTGCTCGAGCGCTGGCGGATCTCCGAGACGGACCTCGTCTATCTTGCCGAGAACGACAAGCTCCGGCTGTCGGTCCGCGTCTTCGGCGAGCCGGTCGAATTCGGCGACTACGAGGAGGGCCAGGACGGCGAGCGGTTCCGCGTGCCGTGGGAGCAGAAGCCCTTCAGCGGGCTGCTCGACCTGCACGCCTGCGATGTCTTCCAGCTGTTCCGCTGCGGCGAGCTCCATGTCAGCGAGTTTCGTACGCCACGCGCGGACTATGCGTCGCTCTACGGCGAAGCCAAGCCGGTCTTCGTGATGATCGGCGATCTGCTGCTACGGCGCGAGGAACGCGATCGTTTCGAGCTCCAGTCCGGATTCTCCTCCGGCGGCTCGGCGATGGAGGAGAGCACCTTCATCGCCTCGGCCGATTACCAGGAGGTGCGCTGCAACGGCTACCGCTTCCGGCTCGGCCCGATCCAGGCTCAGGTCGTCCGCGCCCTGCACGAGGCCGCACAGCGGGGCGAGCCCTTGCAGAGCGGCAAGGCCATCCTGTCCTCGGCCGGTTCGAAGAGCCTGCGCATGGCCGACGTCTTCAAATCGCAGAAGGACTGGCGGCAGCTGATCCGTTCCGACCGCCGCGGCGGCTACCGTCTCAACATCGACTGACTCGCCTGCCATCCCCCATGCGCGGTTCCTGATCGCGCTCGGTGTGGGATCGGCTGGGGGATGGAGGGGGGTGACGATCCCCCAGCGAGCCACCCAAGCCTGTCCTGCAAGGCCATATCCATCCCCCTCCGCATCCCCCTGCGATCCTGACGACATCCCATAGCGGGATTTCGCAATCTCTCTCCGAAGCACACGCAAACGGAGAGAGCCGATGCAGCAGAAGCATTGCCTGAACCAGAAGGAACTCGCCCGGCGCTGGACGATCTCGCATCGCACGCTGGAGCGCTGGCGGTGGGCGGGTGAAGGCCCGGCCTACATGAAGATCGGCGGACGGGTCGTCTACCGCCTCGAGGACATCGTCGCCTTCGAGCGCGACCAGCTCCAGCACACCATGGACACCCAGCCGCGCGCAGGGGCGGCCTGATGGGACACCTGTCGCCCATCACCGAGGCCGAGGTCGTGCCGCTGCACGGCGTAAACGGGCCGACACTCGACGAGATCGGGCTCGCCGCCTGGATCGCGCAGGCCGAACCCGGCGAGGCGCTGGTCTATCACCGCGGGTTCCTCGCCGTCGATGCCACGTCGGTCATCTCGAAGCTGCCGGCGGATCGCCAACGTACGCTGCAACTGGTGGCGGCTGCTGCCCGGCGCGCGGCCGAGCAGAACCTCGTCCACCTCGTGCAGTCGCGGCTCGGCCCCGACGCCTTCGCCTACATCGCTGTCGCCCGTCCGAAGCCCGGCCCGTCCGGCGCGGCGCTCTCGATGCGCCTGCTCGAGGCCGCCTGATCCCCATCCCCCATCCCGGAGACCCCAATGCCCTATCCAGAGAACACACCCACGCCCGATGACCTGCCGGGCCTCAGCCCGCAGGAGATCGCCGCGCTGCCCGTCGAACTGCTGGCCATCCTACAGCGCGAGATCGACGAGCGCCTGAAACGCGACACGGCTGCGAAGACCCGGCTCGATGCCGCACTGACCGTCCGCTACGCCACCCGCGCCGCCGAGGAGCGGCAGGCGCAGGCCAAGGATACCGGCACGGTCCGCTTCGACGACGGCGATTTCACCGTGGTCGCGGATCTGCCGAAACGCGTCGAGTGGGACCAGTCCCAGCTGGCTGCGATGGTCGAGCGGATCCGCGCCGTCGGGGACGATCCGGCCGAGTATGTCGACATCGCCTTCAAGGTGCCCGAGCGCAAATACGCGGCCTGGCCCGATGCGATCCGCCAGGGCTTCGAGCCCGCGCGCACCGTGAAGACCGGCGCGTTGAAGGTCGAGATCCGGCCGCAGGGAGGCGACGCATGAGCCTCCCGATCATCACCGCCGACGAGCGGCTGGCCGAGGTGCGCGGCGTGAAGGCCGCCATCTTTGGACCTCCGGGCATCGGCAAGACCACGCTTCTGCGCACACTCAATTCGACCACCTCGCTGTTTTTCGACCTCGAGGCCGGCGATCTCGCCATTGAGGGGCTGGCGATCGACACGATCCGCCCGCGCACCTGGCGGGAATGTCGCGACTTCGCTGTGTTCATTGGCGGTCCGAACCCGGCGCTGCGCAAGGACCAGCCCTACAGCGAGGACCACTACCAGGCAATCTGCCAGAAGTACGGCGATCCGCAGGTGCTGGAGAAGTACGACACGGTCTTCATCGACTCGATCACCGTCGCGGGGCGGCTCTGCTTCCAGTGGTGCAAGGGCCAGCCGGAGGCGCATTCGGACAAGACCGGCAAGCCGGACGTCCGTGGGGCCTACGGGCTGCATGGCCGCGAGATGATCGCCTGGCTCACGCATCTCCAGCACACGCGCGCCAAGAACGTGATCTTCGTCGGGATCCTCGACGAGAAGGTCGACGACTTCAATCGCAAGGTCTTCGTCCCGCAGATCGATGGGTCCAAGACCGGGCTGGAACTGCCGGGCATCGTCGACGAGGTGCTGACGCTCACTTCGCTGCCCGACGACAATGGCGTGCCGCAGCGGGTCTTCGTCTGCCACACGCAGAACCGCTGGGGCTATCCGGCCAAGGACCGCTCCGGACGCCTCGACCTGCTCGAGCCGCCGCATCTCGGCCGGCTCATCGAGAAGATCCGCCAACCGCTGCCGATCGATGCGCGCCCGCTCGTCACCGACGCGCCGCGCATCCCGGCGCCCGCCGCGACCCCTCAATCCGATCCCACCAACTGAAAGGACCCCACGCCATGACCGGTCTCTGGAACGATTTCAACGACGCGCAGTCCAACACGAACCTCATCCCCAAGGGGACGCTCGCCAAGGTGCGCCTGACCATCCGCCCCGGCGGCTTCGACGACCCGTCGCAGGGCTGGACCGGGGGCTATGCCACCCGCGGCTCCACCGGTGCGGTGTATCTCAACGGCGAGTTCACCGTGCTCGAGGGCCCCTATGCCCGGCGCAAGATCTTCACGCTGATCGGGCTGCACAGCCCCAAGGGGCCGGACTGGGCCAACATGGGCCGCAGCCTCGTCCGCGGCATGCTCAACTCGGCGCGCGGGATCTCGGACAAGGACACCTCGCCCGAGGCGCAGGCCGCACGTCGGATCAACGGCTTCGCCGACCTCGACGGGCTGGAGTTCGTCGCGCGCATCGACATCGGCTCCGATGCGATGGGCGAGGACAAGAACGAGATCCGTGCCGCGGTCACGCCAGACCATCGCGACTACGCGCAGGTCATGGGCACGGCCGGCCATGGCTACCAGCCGCCATCGCAGCCCGCGCCGCAGCCGGCGGCGGCATCGCAGCCGACTGCTCCGGCGGCGCCGGGGCGTCCGGCTTGGGCGCAGTGAGGGGCGTCCGATGCGGCTTCGTCCCCGCCAGAAAGTCTTTGTGGAGCGCAGCCTCGCTGCGCTCTCGAAGCACGGCAACACGCTCGGTGTCGCGCCCACGGGCGCGGGCAAGACCATCATGCTCTCCGCGGTCACCGGCAAGCTGGTGGAGGAGACGGAGGCCAAGGCCTGCGTTCTCGCCCATCGCGACGAGCTGACCGGCCAGAACCGCGCGAAGTTCGCCCGGGTCAATCCGGAGGTGACCACGTCCGTGGTGGATGCCGGCTCGAAGTCGTGGGCCGGCCAGGTCACCTTTGCCATGGCGCCGACGCTGTCGCGCTCGTCGAGCCTGAAGGCGATGCCCACGCTCGATCTGCTGGTGATCGACGAGGCGCATCACGCGGTGGCCGACAGCTATCGTCGGATCATCGACCGGGTGCGCGATGCCAATCCCGAAGCGCGCATCTTCGGCGTCACGGCGACGCCCAACCGCGGCGACCGGAAAGGGCTGCGCGCTGTCTTCGACAACGTCGGCGACCAGGTCACGCTGGCCGAGCTGATCGCCTCTGGTCACCTCGTAGCCCCGCGCACCTTCGTGATCGATGTGGGCGTGCAGGAGAAACTTCGTGCCGTGCGCAAGACCGCGTCCGACTACGACATGGGCGCGGTGGCAGAGATCATGAACCGCGCGCCGATCACGGCCGAGGTCATCCGGCACTGGCGCGAGAAGGCCGGCGACCGGCAGACCGTGGTCTTCTGCTCGACAGTCGCCCACGCGGAAAACGTCGCCGAGGCATTCAACAGTGACGGGATCCCCGCCGGCGTCATCCACGGCGATCTCGGCTCCGAGACGCGCCGTCGGATCCTCGCAGCCTATGCCGCTGGCGAGATCCACGTCGTCGTCAACGTGGCGGTGCTGACCGAGGGTTGGGACCACCCGCCGACCTCCTGCGTGGTGCTGTTGCGCCCCAGCTCCTGCAAGTCCACCATGATCCAGATGGTCGGGCGCGGCCTGCGCACGGTCGATCCCGCCGAGCATCCGGGCATCGTCAAGACCGACTGCATCGTTCTGGATTTCGGGATCTCGAGCCTGACCCACGGCACGCTCGAGCAGGACGTCGATCTCGACGGGCGCGATCCCACACCGTGCGACGCGCCGACGAAGACCTGCCCGGAATGCGAGGCGACGGTCCCGCTCGCTGCCCGCCAATGCCCGATCTGCGGATTCGAGTTCCTCCGCGACGGGGTACCGCCGCTCGACAGCGTGGTCATGTCCGAGATCGACCTCCTCAAGCGCTCCAGCTTCGCCTGGGAGGACCTGTTCGACGACGAGTCCGCGCTCATGGCGAGCGGGTTCAACGCCTGGGGCGGCGTGTTCTACCTCGAGGGGCGCTGGCATGCCGTAGGCGGTGGCAAGAATGAGCGGACGCGCCTCCTCGGCGTGGGCGAGCGTACCGTCTGTCTGGCGCAGGCCGACGATTGGCTGAACGAACACGAGAGCGACGAGAGCGCCTTCAAGTCGAAGCGCTGGCTGACGCAGACGCCGACCGAGAAGCAGCTGCAATACCTCTCGCCCGAGCAGCGGCAGGATTACGGGCTCACCCGCTACCGGGCGTCGGCGCTGATCACCTTCCAGTTCAACCGGCGCGACATTCGCCGGCTCGTGATGTCGGCCGCGCCCGAGCGGAGGGCGGCGTGAGCCATGTCGCGCAAGTCCCATCCCCGCCCAAAGCGGCTCCGGATCGACCGGGCATTGATCGCCTCTGGCATCCGCGCCCGCTCCTCTGCGCCGTCTGCACCGCGCGCACCCGCGGCTTCGGCTGGTTCGATCCCCACCGGACGCGCCCAACCCGCACCCAAACCCGCCGCTGGTTCTGCTCCATGGGCTGCCAGACGGCCTTCACCCGAAAAGCGAAGAGAGGACTGAGCATGGTCGATTTCACCGAAGAAGAAACCCAGGCGCTGCCCGCCGTGATGCGCGCGCTCGCCCCCGAGATGGAGCGCATCGGCTGGGACCGACCGCTGGGGCAGCTGACTCAGAATGACATGCACCGGCTGATCGTCACAACCGTCGAGGCGTTCCGCGCGGAGATGGCGGAGATCGCCGCCGAGTCGGGGATCCCGTTCTGATGCTGGACTACAACCACCGCCCTGGCATCGCGGAGCGCATCAACGCCGCCGTGGATGCCGCGCTCGAGGCAGAGCGCGCGGCAACTCCGCCGCGCGACTATCTCGGCGCGTCCCGGCTCGGCCATGCCTGCGAGCGCGCGCTGCAGTTCGAGTTTGCGGGCGCACCGAAGGACGAAGGCCACGACTTCTCCGGCCGGTCGCTCCGGATCTTCGCGATCGGGCATGAACTCGAGGATCTCGCCATCCGCTGGCTGCGGACGGCGGGGCTCGATCTGGTCACCCAGAAACGTGACGGCGGCCAGTTCGGCTTCTCCGTCGCGGGCGGGCGGATCCGCGGCCACGTCGACGGGATCGTTGCCGAGGCCCCGGCGGCGCTGGGGCTGCGCACTCCCGCGCTCTGGGAGTGCAAGACCATGAACGCGAAGAACTGGCGCGAGACGGTGGCCAAGGGCGTGACCGTCGCCAAGCCCGTCTACGCGGCGCAGATCGCGCTCTACCAGGCCTACATGGAAGCGACGGTGCCGGGCATCTCGGCCAACCCGGCGCTCTTCACCGCGATCAACAAGGACACGGCCGAGCTGCACCACGAGCTCGTGCCATTCGACGCCGATCTCGCGCAGCGCATGTCCGACCGCGGCGTGCGAATCCTGCGCGCCACCGATGCGGGCGAGTTGCTGCCGCGCGTGGCCCAGAACCGCGACTTCTTCGAATGCCGGTTCTGCCCATGGGCCGAGCGCTGCTGGAGCCTGCCGGCATGAGCGACGACAACATCATCCACTTCAATCCCTGGCGGGATTTCAACGACGCGGCGCCGCTGCACGATCCCTTCGCGGTCGAACCGGACGCGGACCAGATCGCCTGCTTCGTCGATGTCGTCTTCGGCTACTCCGAGGGGCTAATCCCGGTCCGTGGCTTCGTCGACAAGGGTCAGGGCAAGGACGGCCGGCCGCACAACATCTGGATCGAGGCGGATGCTACGGCGCCGGAGAAGCTCGCCACCTTCGCCGGCTGGGCATCGCGCGAGGGCGCCGCGGTCTACGTCATTCCCGGCACGGTCGCGGAAACGGGCCAGGCCCGCGCCGCGGATGTCCTGCAGATGCAGAGCCTCGTGGTCGATCTCGACTCCGGCGACATCCCGGCCAAGCTCGATCATCTCCTCCACCATCTCGGGCGGCCAACGCTGATCGTCGAGAGCGGCGGGCGCACGCGCGAAGGCGCGACCAAGCTCCATGTCTGGTGGAAGCTGACCGAGCCCGCGGAGGGCCTGGATCTCGACCGGCTGTGCGAACTGCGCGGCGAGATCGCGCTCAAGGTCGGCGGCGACACCCATTTCCGCTCGGCCCACCAGCCAATCCGCGTGCCCGGCACCGTCTATCATAAGGGCGGGCTGACCCGGCTCGTGCAGATCCGCGAGGCGACCGAGCTCGAGGTCGATCTCGCCGAAATGGCCGAGCGCGTCGCCGACATGCCGCCCATGGCAGGCGTCGGCATGACCACGGCGGAGCCCCGCGAGAAACCTGCAATCGACGACGTGCTGGTGACGCCCGTTCGCGAGGGCGGCACGGACGACTGGTCCCGCTTCGAGGGCGCCTCGGCCGCCATCGGCTATTTCCTGCGGCTGGTCCACGAGGGCCGGATGTCGATGGACGAGGGCTGGACGGCGATCTGCGGCTACAACGCCGCGATGCTGCGCCCGTCCTGGCCACTCGACCGGCTGAAGCGCGAGACCAACCGCCTCTGGGAGCTGCACATCAAGCGGCACGGGCCGCCGCTGATCCGCCTCGACAGCGCAGCGCCCACGCAGACGGACTTGCCGACCTTCACTCTGGGCGCGCTCCTTGACGACACGAGCCCGATGCCGGACGACATCATCGGCCCGCGCGTGCTGACGCCAAGCGGGCTCCTGGTGCTGGGCGGCGCGCCGAAGGTCGGCAAGAGCGATCTTCTGATCGCCTTGCTCGTGCACATGGCGGCGGGCGTGCCCTTCCTCGGCTTCACCCCGCCTCGGCCACTCCGGATCTTCTATCTGCAGGCCGAGATCCAGTACCACTACCTGCGAGAGCGCATGCAGCAGATCGGTCTCCAGCCCGAGCTGATCGCCGCCGCGCGCGACAACCTTATCGTTACGCCGAAACTGCGGATGCTGCTCGATGCCGAGGGCAGCGCCCGCGTGGCCGAGGCAATCAGGGCCGCGTTCCCCGACGAACCACTCGACATCCTCTGCATCGACCCGATCCGCAACCTCTTCGATGGCGGCCCTGATGGCGGTGGCGAAAACGACAACGCCGCCATGATGTTCTTCCTCAAGGACCGGGTCGAGGTGCTGCGCGACCACGTCAATCCCGAGTGCGGCGTGATCCTCGTTCACCACACCAAGAAGCTCTCCAAGCACCAGGTGAAGGAGGATCCGTTCCTTGCGCTATCCGGCGCCAGCGCGCTCCGGGGCTTCTACACCACCGGTTTGATCCTGCACCGACCCGAGGAGGACTCTACCCAGAGGCGGTTGGAAATCGAGCTCCGGAACGGGCCGGCACTGCCAGCGAAGCTCGTCGACAAGCTGGATGGCGCATGGGCCGAGATCAATCCCATGAACGAGAGGTTGGTGCGTGCGGAGGTCGGCGCCAAATACGACGCGGAGCGTGATCGCAAGCGGGACGTGATCCTTTCCCTCCTGCTCGACGAGGCGGTCGAGGGGCGGCTCTACACCATCAACCAGTTCGCCGAGGCCTTCGAGAACAAGGCCGGTCTGGGCGGTAAGGATTCGATCCGCGACCGGATCGCGGTGCAGGCGACCAAGGGCGCCATCAAGTTCATCCGCGACGGCGCCCCCTATGGCCTCGGGCCGTCGCGTTCGCGCTTCGGGTACCTCTGCGTCGAGGGAATGGTCATGCCCACGGGCGGCGAGGAGGTCGATCCGGCGACCGGCGAGGTCACCCCCGCCAGCGTCGCTGTGCTGCCCACCCATTACAAATCGCCACAGACCGGGGCGCTCCTTGAGGTCGAGAACCCGAATGTCTGGGTCTATCCGGAGGGGGAGCGGCCATGATCGCCCCCGCATATCGCTCCGCGCAGAATTGCGCAGGGGCCAGTTTGAACCAGATGCGGGGCCTTTCCGAAACTGCCTCGCCGTCGTTTCGCGCCGCCCCGCACACGTCCGTTGTGGCCAGTTTCGGCCCGCTTCCGAAACTGCCCCTGCAGAATTGCGCTCGAACCGCAAAGACTACGCTGCAACCAGTTTCGGCCGGAAATGCTGAAAGTGACCCATCCAAACTGGAAAACCCATTTTCTGTCAGTGGGTTGATGCAGACTTCCAGTTTGGGGGGAGAAACCACCCCCTACGGGGGTGGGGGAGAACGCCGCAGGCGGGTTCTCCCACGCCCACCCCCAGGGGTTTCGCGCGCGTGGCCCGTCCTCGCCCGAACCACCCGATCCGACGACGGCGGCCCCGTACCGCCAAGCACCAGGCCGCCGTCGTCTTCCACCCGAGCAGCCAACCAGAAGAGGAGACCACCCATGGCTGACATGACTCTCGCCACCAGCGCTCGCGAGGCAATCCCCGATCTGCCTGTCGCGCACCGCGCCGATCGCACCTTGCTCGCGCTCGATCTCGGCATCACCACGGGGTGGGCCCTGCACGGAGCCGATGGGCTGATCACCTCCGGCACGGTGTCCTTCCGTACCGGTCGCTTCGATGGCGGCGGCATGCGGTATCTGCGCTTCACGAACTGGCTAGCCGAGCTGGACCGGCTCTCCGGGCCCATCGCCGCGATCTGGTTCGAGGAGGTCCGCCGCCACGCTGGCACGGACGCCGCGCATGTCTACGGCGGGCTCATGGCGACGCTGACCTCGTGGGCAGAGCTGCGCGGCGTGCCCTACGAGGGCGTCCCGGTGGGCACGATCAAGCGCTTCGCTACCGGCAAGGGCAACGCGAACAAGGATGCCATGATCGACGCTGCCCGGGCCCGCGGATTCAGCCCGGCCGACGACAACGAGGCCGATGCCATCGCCATCCTGTTCTGGGCGCTGGAGACCAAGGGAGGCGTCCAATGAGGTGGCATCCCAAGGGCTACGGCGGCCATCGCCGCGACCCCGAACAGGTCAAGCGCGAAGGCTGGAAAGAGCAAGGCGTTCTGGCAGTTTCGCTTGACGACCAGAGACTTACTTGGCCTGAGCGGGAGCTAGTACGGCAACTCGGCGAGCGTCTTTACGGCGCGCGCCCCTCGGAACAGGAGGTGCAGCGATGACGGACTGGACCCCGGCAATGGTCGAGGAGCGGCTCGCCGTGGCGGCCCTCGTGCTGAAGCGGATGCCCGAGCCGCGGCGGCAAGGATACTTCAGCACGTGGCCCGAGATCGTCCACAGCTTCGGCGACAAGGTCGGCCAGGAGCCAAAGCCGATGCGCGTGCTGCCCTCGCCGCAGGACATCAGCCGGATGGAGGAGACCCTCACCTGGACGGCCTGCCTCGAGCCGCTCGACGGCAAGATCGTCTGGATGAAAGCGCATGGCGAGCGCTGGAAGGAGATCTGCTGGGCGGTCGGTCTGCGACGCTCCGCGGCGCATCAGCACTGGCAATACGGGCTATCGGTGATCGCGCTGACGCTCAACAGGCGGTCGTTCAATCGCAGCCTGTCGAAGCGCAAGGTGATCGCGCTGGCCGCTGGCGCGTAAGCCTATGGGCGCAATAGGAAAGTGTTCGCCGGACAGTTTTCGCTAAGACAAAAACGGCTCTCCCGGGTTAGAAACCGGATATACTCGGGAGAGGCGCGCGCGGGACGGACCCGAGCAAAAACATCCTTTCGTTGGCGAACCCGTTACGAAAGGAAAGGCGCTTATCCTTTCCTTGCGAGCCGCTGTCCGCCCCCAGCCCAAGTGCGTGGTTCCTTCCTGGCGACTATGTATGCTGGCGGGCTTGGCGCAATATTTCGCCAGCGACAGGGCCGGATTTTTGGGAAGCCACCCAGAAGCCAGAGCCACCCGACTCCCGCGCGAACACCAATAATCGCTGGCCTGCGGGCCGGATACCCCGGATGCCGCTGGACCCCACGTGGAGTCCAGCGCGGCATCCGGAGTCCGGATTCCGGCCGGTATCCACCTCACGACGGACACCACCCGCCCATGACGCTGAGCTTCGCCCCCGAGCGGATCGAAACCTGGCCTCTGGCCAAGCTCCAGCCCTACGCGAAGAACGCGAAGGTGCATGGCGCCGACCAGGTCGCGAAGATCGCCGCCAGCATGGCCGAGTTCGGCTGGACCGTTCCGTGCCTCGTCGGTGAGGACGGAGAACTGATCGCGGGCCACGGGCGCGTCTTGGCCGCCACGCAGCTGGGGCTGACCGAGGCGCCGGTGATCGTACTGGGCCACCTGACCGAGGCGCAGCGCCGGGCCTACCGGATCGCGGACAACAAGCTGACGGAACTCGGCACCTGGGACGAGGCGCTGCTGTCGGCCGAACTGCAGGACCTGCTCGCGGACGACTACGACCTGTCGCTGGTCGGTTTCTCCGACGGCGAGCTCGACAAGCTGCTGGCCTTCGATCCGGACGAGGGCGGTGAAGAAGAGGGTGGCGCCGGGGGCTCGGTGCCTCCGGTGACCATCCCCGAGCCGCCGCGCAACCCGGCCTCGCGCACAGGCGATCTGTGGATCCTCGGCGACCACCGGCTGCTCTGCGGGGACTCGACCAGCCACGAGGATGTGCGCCGCCTGATGAGTGGTGAGCGGGCGATCCTGTTCGCAACCGACCCGCCGTATCTTGTCGACTACGACGGCTCGAACCATCCGACCCGCAACAAGGACTGGTCGGCGTCCTACGGCACAACCTGGGACGACAGTTCGCAGGGGGCGGACCTCTACGACGGTTTCATCGCCGCTGCGGTCGCCGAGGCGATTACCGACGATGCCGCCTGGTATTGCTGGCACGCCTCTCGCCGCCAGGCGATGCTGGAGGCCTGCTGGGAAAAGGCCGGCGCCTTCGTCCACCAGCAGATCATCTGGGTGAAGGACCGCGGCGTCCTGACCCGCTCGCATTACCTGTGGAAGCACGAGCCCTGCTTCATGGGCTGGCGCCGGCCGAACCGCCCGCCGAAGGTCGCCGAGCAGACGCTGCCCTCGACTTGGGAGATGCCGTCCTTCGCAAAGGACGAGCGTCCCGACCACCCGACGCCGAAACCCCTCGACGCGTTCGGCATCCCGATGCGCCAGCATGTCGCCCGCGGCGGGCTCTGCTACGAGCCGTTCTCGGGTTCCGGGTCGCAGATCATGGCGGGCGAGGCCAATGGCCGCCGTGTCTTCGCGATGGAGATCAGCCCGGCCTATGTCGATGTGGCTGTCGAACGCTGGCAGGCCGAGACCGGGCGCGATGTGATCCTCGACGGAGACGGCCGGACCTTCGACGAGGTGAAGGCCGAGCGGCTGGGCGACAAGGCCGATGCCGCAGCCTGATGGCCGTCTACTACAACGTTGCCGATCTCGCGGCATGCGCATGGCTGCGGGAGCTGATCTCGGCCAAGCTGCTGCCGGATGGCGAAGTAGACGGGCGGTCAATCCTGGACGTGGAGCCCGTCGACCTGCGCGGCTTCACCCAATGTCATTTCTTCGCCGGGATCGGCGGTTGGCCCTACGCGCTGCGCCTCGCGGGCGTGGCCGAGGACATGTCCGTCTGGACCGGTTCGCCGCCCTGCCAGCCATTCAGTCAGGCCGGGCAGCGCAAGGGACAGGACGATGACCGCCATCTCGCCCCGGCCTTCCTGCGGCTCGTCGCAGCCTGCCGCCCGGAGTTCGTTTTCGGCGAGCAGGTCGCGAGTACGGCAGTGCTCGGACGCGTTGGCGGCGCGGCTCGAACAGCGGCTGAGGATCCGGCTGGGTGGGCGTGGTTCGACGCTCTGGCGGCTGACCTGGAAGCGGCATCTTACGCCGTCGCGGCGGCCGATCTGCCGGCTGCGGGCATCGGCGCGCCGCACATCCGCCAGCGCCTGTTCTTCGGCGCCATGGCCCTGGAGCCGGGCGGGCTGGGCGACAGCCTCGGCGCGGGATCACAAGGACGGATCCGAATGCCGGACTGTTCCGATCAACGCGCTTCTCGGCCGGCAGGTGTGGTTGGCGGGCTGGCCAACGGCGATGGCGGGTTCGCCCGCGACGTCAGCGTACAACGCGGCGGGCAACACGGATGCGAGCCGCAGGACGGTGAAGCTGGTGGACTGGTCGATGGCGCCGACCCCGCCGGGACCAATGCGACGGACGGTGTCTGGCGAGATCCGGACTGGCTCCTCTGCCGGGATGGAAAATGGCGGCCCGTTGAGCCCGGAACATTCCCGCTGGCTGATGGGATATCCGGTCGCATGGGGCTCCTGCGGGGCTACGGCAATGCGATCGTGCCGCCGGTTGCGGCAGAGTTCGTGATGGCTTTCATGGAGAGCCTGCGATGAAGCAGAGCCGGGCCATGTCGATGGTTGAGGCCGCGGCGAACGTTGTCGTCGGCTACTTCTTGGCCATCGCCACGCAGATCGTCGTGTTCCCGTGGTTCGGGATCGAGACGGGTGTCGCGGAGCATCTGACCATCGGCCTCGCCTTCGTCGGCGTCTCGCTGGCGCGTGGCTACCTGCTAAGGCGGCTGTTTGAGGCGATCCGGATACGGAGCGTGGAATGAAGGACCGCCGCCCAGCGTTGGGCGGCGGCATGGAGTTCGTTGCCACGCGAGGTGTCAGCCGCCTATGGCGTAGACGCGACCTCGTCCCTCGACCTTCTCGGAGGTGATCGTCAGGCCCAGCTTCTTCTTCAGCGCGCCGGACATGGCACCTCTGACGGTGTGAGCTTGCCACCCCGTTTCGGCGACGATCTCTTCGATGGTCGCGCCACCCTCTGCGCGGAGCATCTCGATCAGCTTCGCCTGCTTCGTGCCCGTGCGCGGTGTGCGCGCCTTAGGCGCGGGGTCGGCCCCGGCTGGAGCGTCCTGCGGGGGCTCCGCGCTCGGCGCCTCGTCGGCGTCCGTGGGCGCGCTGCCGCCGCTCTCCGGCTCGACGCCGATGGCGGCGAGGCCTGCGTCGGTGATGTGCAGGAGGATGGCGTTGCCGTCCTCGTCGTTGCGCCAGATGCGGTTGAGCGCGGCGTCGGTCTTGGCCCGGCTGTCGGTCGCCGTCTCGGCAATCAGCCCACGGGAGAGCAGCGCGCCGACCACCTTGGCGGCGGCGCCGCCGCGGAGCGAGCCGGGGAGTGGCAGGACGTTGCGGTCCTCGCGCTGCGCGGCGGCGCTGAGGATCACGAGCTGGGTGTCGGAAAGCTTGGTCATGGGGTCGTCTCCGTGTTCGGGGTCGCGACCGTCGCGACCCTTCTACGACCCCGAGCCGCGCAGGGCGCGCGGCAGGAGTTCCGGCAGCGCCGGAGATCAGCGGGCGTGTTCGCCCTCACCAAAGGCGCTGTCGGTGATGAGTCTCAGGAGGCTGGCGTAGTGTTCGAGGGTACCGACATGGCCCCAGTTCACCTCGTCGGGGTGGGCGTTGAAGTGGTCGTCGCTGAGCGCCTGCAGGCGGGCGAGCATCTCGTCGATCTCGGCCTTCTTGCCGATGAAGGCGTTCAGCGCGGCTTCCTTGTTCCGGCGCGCCTTCTCGGCGCGGAGTTCGTGGCGCGGGGTGGTGATCGGGTTCAAGCGGGTGGTCATCGTGGTGGCTCCTTCGTAAGTTGCATCGTCCTTGTGGGATGGACGTTCGCTCTGTCCGCGAGGCTTATCAACGACATAAGCACCTGACTTTGAATGATAATCGGGGCTGGCGATGCAAGGCATGAGCGAGCGCCAGTACGCCGCCCATGTCGGGC
>NZ_FOLG01000002.1:0-173162 GCF_900112335.1 Tropicimonas isoalkanivorans | reverse complement strand
CCTCCGCCACTTGCCCTCGCGAAAGCGTTCTCCCGATCCGGCTGCAGCCGGATTTTTCCGTTGTTTTCGGGGGTTATGCGGGTTGGGCTGTTAACCGGCCTACGCCCCGAAGGGCGCACACGCGTTCTCTCCGGGCCGATATTCTCCGGACCTGTTAACCGCCGCGCTTTCGGTGAACAGCTTTAAGTCATTGCTTTCAAGTGATCTTTCGAAGTCCGTGATGCACGCAATTTGGAAAATCCAGCTGGATGGCGGATGGAACAGAGATCGAACGCCGCCCGTTGCGCGCTGGTTCGGCTGCGGCTGGGACCAATCTCACCCCAGCCGCTGTTCGTGCTTTGTGCTGAGTCAACCGCGTGTTACCGTTGTGAAAAAGTGTGAGGCGAGCAGTTGGCCCAGAAGTCAGACATCGAATGGACGGACGCGACGTGGAACCCGGTGACGGGCTGCACCAAGGTCGGTCCCGGTTGTGACAACTGCTACGCCGAGCGGTTCGCAGAGCGCTGGCGTGGAATCCCTGGACACCCCTACGAGCAGGGCTTTGTCCTGACACTCTGGCCGTCGAGGCTGAAGCAGCCCGTGCTCTGGAAAAAGCCGCGGATGATCTTCGTGAACTCGATGAGCGACCTCTTCCACAAGGACATCGACCGTACATTCATCGACGCGGTGTTCGACGCCATGGAGCTGGCGGACTGGCACGTCTACCAGGTGCTGACCAAGCGCAGCTCGCTCATGCGCAACTACGTTCGGAAGCGGTATGATGGAGGGCCGGTCCCTCGGCACATCTGGCTCGGCGTTTCTGTCGAGGACGCCGCGCACGCGAGCCGGATCGAGCACCTGAAGCAGATCAATTCCGACGCGCGCTTCATCTCGTTCGAGCCGCTGCTCGGACCGGTCGGGGATGTCGATCTGCAGGGCGTCGCTTGGGCCATCGTCGGGGGGGAGAGCGGGCCCCGGGCTCGGCCCATGGACGAAAGCTGGGCCCGCCAGATGCGGGACATCTGCGAACGTGACGACGTCGCTTTCTTCTTCAAACAATGGGGTGGCGCCCGTCCGAAGTCGGGGGGGCGTCTGCTCGATGGTGAGGAATGGAACGGCTTTCCGTGGCAAATCGTCCCGAAGCCGATCCTCGATCAGATTTCAGCGTGAACCATTTCGCACGGAGTACCGCCATCATTGAAGAAATCGCATATTGAAAATACCGTTGGCCCATGGGCTCGGCAAAAGCTCGATGGCCTCGAGGCATATCTTCACGCTTACACCATTGCGCTGAAGAAACAGTCCTTCGAACTGGTCTACGTCGACGCATTCGCCGGCGCGGGACGGTCAAGAATCCGCGACGCCTGGGCCGGTGCTGATGACGAAGACCTTCAGCTTCTTGATGACGAGTTCGTTCGGTCCGAGGAGCAGTTCATCGAAGGCTCCCCGCACCGAGCCCTCGCTCTCGAACACCCTTTCACCCAATATCATTTCTTTGACGCAGATGCAGGGCGCGCGGCCCTTCTCGAGGGCTTGAGGGCAGAGTACCCGGCTCGAAAGATCAGCGTTCAGGTTGGCGACGCGAACGAATTGATCCAGAAGCTGGTCCCGCGGATTGCGGGGCGGAACATGAGGGGTGTTGCTTTCCTCGATCCTTATGGCCCCCACCTGGACTGGCGAACCGTCGCAGCTCTGGGATCAACCAAGAAGTTTGAGGTGATCATAAACTTCCCGCTTGGAATGGCCATCAACAGATTGATCACGCGCTCGGGTGACATTCCCGAAACTTGGCGCGCGGGGCTAAACGGCTGCTTCGGCGGTGCGGACTGGGAGAGCCTCGTCTACGCAGAGCGCACCGACCTCTTCGGGGATACGACCCGCCACAAGGTTGACGATGCAGCCAAGCGGCTTCTTGACCACTACGTCGGCCGCCTGAAGACCTTGTTCGGCCACGCCGCCACACCGAGTGTCGTCAGGAACACGCGAGGTGTCCCAATCTACTACATGCTGTGGGCGGGGCCCCATCCCCTCGGGCACAAGATCGCCGACTACATCTTGGCGAAGGGTGATCGGATCACGCCACCAAAAACTCGGTCCGTTCGACGATGACCAGCTGGTGGCCCCGATTGCTAGCCGAGCCGGAACGCAGGCCTTGAAAGCATCCGAACGGCGAGACCGATCGAAAAGATCGCGTCATGGCGCAGCAGGTCGTCCGCCGATCTGCTCTCATCGATGCTACGACGATCAAGATTGCTGCCGTCATCGACATGCCGGAAGTGCGACAACGGGTTTCGCAGCGCCATCATGCGGCGGAGGTCGGTGACGTCTTCATCAGAGACTACCTCGCGCTCTCGGCAGCGGCGGAGGGTGTCGGCGAACTGGATGCGATCCGGAATGTCATCAACCAGAAGCCCGGCGTGAAGATATGCCGCCAGCAGATGCTCCACGAGCCCCTGACACAGCAGGATCGTCGCCACATAATTGCCGTGCACGAACGACGAACGCGCTTCGACCCAAGCGTGATAGGCCGCATGGCCGCCGAAAATCATCGTCCCGGATCGACCCATCTGGCCGCCCAGATCTGTCAGCATCCGGAAACGGCCGACCTTCCCTGGCAGGTCGTCATGAAGGTCGGCCAGCAGATGACGGACGAAGTCCAGATCCGAAAGGTCCGATAGCAGATCGGGCTGATCGTCCCGGCTCACAGTCACGCGGCCTTCGCCCCACCGTCGAAGATCTCGTGCAGCATGGCCGGAATCAGGGCCTCCACATCCTGCGCGGTGTTGGCGCGGATGGTGCGGGCTTCGTGCGCCTTCGTCTGAAGGCGGTCGAACCAGTGCTGTCGACCGATTGGTGGGACCGGCACTTGCAAGCTTTCGAGCTTCTTCAATCCCAGCGTCCGGTTCCGTCCCGCTCCGCCAGGAGATGCTTCACCCAGCTTCTGCAATCCCTCGGGCGTCGAGAAATAGAAGCGTAGGAACTCGACGGTTGCGGTTTCCGGCGCGGGAACGCAGGTCAGGAAACGATGTGAGCCGACCCGGCCATCGTCTTCTGGCTGAGCGACGGCGACAGCGCCTTCCCAGGCAAAGACGATGTTGAACACGAGGTCGCCCGTGCAGATGCGGAACAGCTTCTTGTTGCCGACCTCAACGCCGGGCAGTTCGGGTTTGTGGAACGTGCCCCGACCGAATGACCGGACGCCGAGTTCCGGATAGGCAGCGTCGAGATCGATCTCGACCGGTCTTCGCACCAGCGGCGCGACCTCGGCCATGGGGCGCAGGGGGGCGCCGTCGATGGCGCGCTGGAAGGCTTTCAGCAGCAACGCCTGCGTCTCGCGCTCGGCCGCCTCGATGGCGTTGCGGCGGTCGTCCACCAGCGCCGCGACCCGGTCGAGCTTTTCGACGATACGGCGCTGTTCGTCGAGAGAAGGCAGAGGCACCGTCATCTTCAGGAATTTCGCTTCTTTCATGCGAACGCGGTTTGTCGAACCCTCGCTCGCTCGGCGACATAGATCGATGAACTCGGGCGTGCGTGAATACCACTCGAAGAAATGTGGCAGCACCGTCGAAGCGTCGATGTTGAAGCAGGGGAAATCATTGCTGACCAGTGCACCGTCCAGGTCCTCTGGAACGATCCCGAACGCTCCATGACGCGCGTCGATCCTCGAGATCAGGAACTGACCTGCCTTGGCGCAGTACTGTCGGGCGGCAGCAATCGCGCTCCCCGGAACTTCGCCACGCAGCGTGAGACCCTTTCCCCAAAGACGTGCGGTGATCTGCTTGTAATTTTCATCCGGCTTTACCGGGACCCAGTCCTCTGCCTTGGTCAGAAACCTGTCGATGGTTATCGTCCGCGACATCACACCCGCTCCGCCAGCACGGCCTTGATCTCGTCCATGATCCCGATGATCCGCTGTTCCTGTGCGATGATCGCGTCCACGATCTCGAGCGGCGCGCGATGATCGGCGACCTCGCCGGAATGCGGGTTCTTGATGTCCAGGTTACAGGCGACAACGCGATCCTGCTCGTCGCGCTGGATCAGATCACCGGCGGAGACCTTCCACGCGCGCTCGTTCGGCTCGCGCTTCTTCCACCAGGCAAGGCAGTCCGCAAATTCCTCATAGGCCATGGGCGCGGTCTTCGAGTACTTCTTGCGGCCCTCCGGCAGCGGCATCTCGTAGTACCAGATGTCCCTCGTTGGTCCGGTCGTGTCGAAGAAGATCAGGTTTGCCGGGATGTCCGTGTAGGGCGCGAACACCCCTTCGCGCAGCCGGACCACTGTGTGCAGGTTGAACTTCTCGAGCAGGTCCGCCTTGATCCGCGCCGAGATGCCATCGCCGAACAGCGTGCCGTGCGGAACGACGACGGCGGCCCGCCCGCGCCCGGCGCGTTTCAGCCTCCGCATGATCAGTTGCAGGAACAGCAGCGCCGTTTCGGCCGTGCGCCGGTCCTCGGGGAAGTTGTTGAGGATGCCTGCCTCCTCCTCGCCGCCGAATGGCGGATTGGTCAGGATGACATTGACCCGCTGATCCTCGCCGATCTCGGCGAGGCGGAAGCGAAGGGCATTGCCCGGGTCGATGCGCGGGGCATGCAGGCCGTGCAGCAGGAGGTTGAGCTGGGACAGCAGGAACGGCAGCGACTTGGCCTCGCCGCCGAAGAAGCTGTCTTCCTGGAGGATGCGTCGCTTCTCGACCGTATCGGCCTGGCGCTCAAGATGCAGGAATGCCTCGGTCAGAAATCCCCCGGTGCCGCATGCCGGGTCGAGGATGGTCTCGCCCAGCTTGGGATCGGTCACCTCGACCATGAACCGCACGACCGGCCGGGGCGTGTAGAACTCGCCCGAGTCCCCTGCAGCGTCGCGCATTTCGCGCAGCAGCGTCTCGTACAGGCGGCCGAGTGTGTGAACTTCTTCCGAAGAATCGAAATGGATGCCGTCGATCAGGTTGACCACGTCGCGCAGCAGGTAGCCGCTCTCCATCCGGTTGGCGAAGCCCTGGAAGACGGTTGCAATCACGTCGCGCCGCTCGCGCCGCCCATTGTCGCCGCGCAAGCCTCGGAGATAGGTGAAGAGCCCCGGGCCGCGTGTGCCGTCCGGGCGCTCGGTCATTTCGGAAACGAGGAACGACAGGAGGTCGGGACCGGTGATGCCATCGGCATCCGCCGCCCAATCGCGCCAGCGATAAGGGGCCTCGATGATCGAGCGATAATCCTTGCCAGCAAGTTCTGCGCGTCCCTCCTCGATTCGCTCCATGTCGTCGAGGAACTTCAGGAACATGATCCAGGTGAGCATCGGCAACCGATCAAGGTCGCCGTTCAGCCCCTTGTCCTTCCGCATGATCTTGCGGGCGGACTTGATGATGCTGTCGAGACGCTGGGCAGTGGTCAGTTGCTTCGGCGCAGCCTTCTTTCGGGCGGTTGTAGCCAAGTTAGAGCTCCTTCAATTCAAGCGGTGTAGAGCAGACGCTGCAGCTCGGTGACGGCGCTGCGCAGCTCCTTGCCCCCGCCGAAGCGGGCGGCGATTTCTATGACGTTGCCCCACTCGTTGAACGGGGGCACTTCAAGGATGTCGGGCAGCTTGAACTGGGCACTGCCATGTTCGGCATACTTTTCAAGCACGGCATCCAGAACTTCGCGGGCATCCGGCCCGAAGCGGTCCAGAAACTCGTCCTGCTCCCTCACCAGACGGTCAGCGCGCTCGCGCCGGGTGCGCAGCGGCGCGTTATAGGCGAGATGGCAAAGGAGATCGAACGGGTCGGCCTCCGGCTTTCCGACTGCATCAGCCAGGGAATCGAGGTCGATGCCCTTTTCCTCGAGCCGCTCGACGATTTCCGCCCGGCGTTCGGGATCGAGCCAGTCCGTGCGCAGTTCCGACGCATTGGGGTAGAGTGTGCGGACCTTGTCGCCAGTGTAATCGGTGAGCTGGCGGCAGGCGAGTTGCCGGCCGTCAGAATCGAGTTCGTACACGAGGTGCCGGACGATCGCGACCTCGCCGCCGTCGACATAGAACTTGCGGGGCCCGTTCTCGCCCTCGTCCCCCAGCTCGACCGGTCCATCCGGGATATCGGGCCCTTCAGGAAAATCGTCCGGATCCGGCGCCACTTCTTCGATCTCGCGCTCTTCCACGATGTCGCCGTCCGCATTGATCACCGCTTCGTCCTCGCGGACGGGCTCGCCGTCAAAGGCGGGATCGGCGAACATGCGCGTCGCGGTTCCGGTGTAGTCGATGATGTTGAAGGCGAGCTTGCCGTAGTCGGGCCGGAGACGGGTGCCCCGTCCGATGATCTGCTTGAACTCCGGCATGGAGCCGACGACCCGCGCGAGCACCACGTTCTTGCAGGTCGGGGCGTCCACGCCGGTCGTGAGAAGCTGCGATGTGGTGAGGATGACCGGCGTCTGGGTCTCGACATCCTGAAACTTCGCCCTGTGCGCGCTTCCCACATCGCCTTCGTCGGACGTCACACGGCAAACGTAGTCGGGATGGTCCTTCACGAGATCGGTGTTCAGGGCGGCGAGCGCCTGCCGCATTTCGAGCGCGTGTTCCTGGTCGACGCAGAAGACGATGGTCTTCGCGAAGCGGTCGGTCTCGGCCATGAAGCCCGCGAGATGTTTCGCAATGGCCTGAGTTCGAGCCCGCAGCGCCACGACCCGCTCGAAGTCCCGCGTCGAGTATTCGGCGTCGGGGATCTCGCGACCATAGCGATCAAGTTCACCCCGCGTTGGTCGCCAGCCTGCAGCGTCGTAGTCCGATATGACGCGATGGACGCGATACGGGGCCAGGAAGCCGTCAGCGATGCCCTGCGCCAGGCTGTATTCATAAAGCGGATCGCCGAAATAGTTGTAGGTGTCGACGTTATCCTCTCGCCGCGGCGTCGCTGTCATCCCGATCTGGGTCGCAGGCTCGAACCACTCGAGGATTTCTCGCCAGTTGCTGTCGTCGCGCGCACTGCCACGATGGCATTCGTCAATTATGATGAGATCGAAGAAGTCGCGCGCATACTCTCGATAGAGGCCGGGACGGTTCTCGTCACGCGCGATGGACTGGTAGATCGCGAAATACATGTCGCGGCTCTTGACCGCCACGCCGCCAGCTATCCTGTGACGGGCGTCGCCAAACGGGCTGAAGTCTTTTGCCATCGGATCGTCGACCAGGACGTTGCGATCAGCGAGAAACAGGATCTTCGGGTTTCGGTTGACCCCTTTGGAATTCCAGCGTGCTGACCATAGCTTCCAGCAGATCTGGAAGGCGACGGCAGTCTTGCCCGCTCCGGTGCACAGTGTGAGAAGGGCCCGCTTCCTGCCCTGAAGGGCCACTTGGACCGCGCGGTTCACCGCGATTTCCTGATAGTAGCGAAGGGGTTTGGCTCGGTCTGGAAAGGTGGGCGTCAGCAGCCGTTCGGCCACTTGGTCGTCGACAATGCCCTCGGCGCGGCGGAGCCGAGCCCAAAGGTCATCAGGCGCCGGGAAATCCGAAATCGTTCGCTCGATGCCGGTCGTGTAGTCGAACTCGACAATCTCGATCCCGTTGGTCGAATACGCGAACCGAAGTCCAAGGATTTCTGCATATTCCTTGGCTTGTTGGAGGCCCTCCGCGGCGTGCCGGTAGCGGGATTTGGCCTCAACGACGGCGATCGGGAAATCCGGATTATATCGGAGAAGATAGTCTGAGCGCTTCTGCTTGCCACGGCGAGCTTTGCCGCCGACAAATACAACTCGGCCGTCAGTAAAAGTTCTCTGCTCGTTTATCGCGTGCGGACGATCATCCCAGCCTGCTTCCTGCAGCTTCGGGACGACGAACTTTCTGCAGGTATCGGCTTCGTTCATGCGCAATCTACTTCGCCCGGTTTCGACATGCCATCGCGCAGCAAACGGCTTGTCAAAGAACTCGGCTCAGATCAACGCGCAATTCTCTGGTTTGGCAGCTCTTTCGCCTGACAACGGCTCGGAGAAGCTACAGCGTGGCCGACTGATGCCGCAAGCCTTATTCCGTCCCTGGCAGCAAGGACCCGCGCTGCTTCGACCATTCATCGGGGATCTGCACTCGCAGCGACTGAAGCGTCAGGCCCGGGGGATGCCGTGCGTCGAGTATCGCCTCGACGAGATCGGGCGCAAGCTGCGTCAGCCGAAGCACACGCGTTAGGTAGGAGACAGCGATGCCCTCCTGTGCGGCGAGGTCGGCTACCGTGGCAAAGTCACCGTTGTCGAGCATCCTCTTCCAGCGGAACGCGCGCGCAAGCGCCTTGATGAGCGTATCGTCCGGCCTCCCGCGCGCTTGTGTACCTGATGGCCGCTGCATCTCTTTCCGCCCGCCGCGCTTCACGATGCGGAATGGCACGTGGATTGTAACCGTCTCGGGGACCGCCGTCGCGCGGGTCATGCCGCTGCTCCGATGCTGCCAGACAGCATCTCGCGCGCGAGCCCTCCGAGGCCGTCCATCCGGAGCCGGAAGTTGAGCCCGTTCGTGCCGATATCGACGCGCTCGACCAGCAGCGTGACTATGCGCGCCTGCTCGGCGGGGAAGAGTTCGTCCCACAGCGGGTCGAGCTGCTGCAAGGCCGCGCGTGCGTCGGCCTCGGAGATTTCTTCGGCGTAGGCACGCGCCGCCTTCCACGTCCCCGCCACGATCTCTGGCTGGCGGAACACGGCGCGGAGCTGGTCGATGACAGCGCCCTCGATCTCGCCCGCAGGCACGCGGCCGACCGGACACGAACCAGCACCATGCTTCAGCACGGTCTGACTGACATAGTAGCGGTAGAGACGATCCCCCTTCCGAGTATGCGTCGGTGAGAACGCGGCGCCATCGGGCCCGAACAGCAGCCCCTTCAGCAGCGCGGGCGTGTCGGCGCGGGTGCGGGCCGCGCGCTTGCGCGGGCTCTCCTGCAGGATGGCGTGGACGCGGTCCCAAATCTCGGGATCGATGATGGCGTCGTGCTCGCCGGGATAGCTGTCGCCCTTGTGGACCGCCTCGCCGATGTAGGCGCGGTTGCTGAGCATGCGGTAGATGTACTTCTTGTCGATCCGGTTGCCGCGCGGCGTCCGGAGGCCGCGCGTGCCGACTTCCCGCGCCAGTTCCGTGCAGGACCCGATCTCGAGAAAGCGGTCGAAGACCCAGCGAACGTGCTCAGCGTGCTCTTCGTCGACCACCAGCTTCCGGTTCTCGACGCGGTAACCGTATGGTGGCACCCCGCCCATCCACATACCCTTCTTCCGGCTGGCGGCGACCTTGTCGCGGATGCGTTCGGCCGTCACCTCGCGCTCGAACTGGGCGAAGCTGAGCAGGATGTTCAGCGTCAGCCGCCCCATGGAGGTGGTGGTGTTGAACGACTGCGTGACCGAGACGAACGTCACGCCGTTCCGGTCGAACACCTCGACCAGCTTGGCGAAATCCGCCAGCGAGCGGCTGAGGCGGTCGATCTTGTAGACCACCACAACATCGACCAGCCCGTCCTCGATATCCTCCAGCAGCCGCTTCAAGCCGGGCCGCTCCAGCGTGCCGCCCGAGATGCCGCCGTCGTCATACTGATCGCGGACCAGCACCCAGCCCTCCGACCGCTGGCTGGCGATGTAAGCCTCGCAGGCCTCGCGCTGGGCGTGGAGCGAGTTGAACTCCTGCTCCAGTCCTTCCTCGGAGGATTTCCGGGTGTAGACGGCACACCGCAGCTTGCGGACGACCTTCGATTTATCCGGCGGCTTCGTCATGTCCGCCCCCTGTGGTTCTTCAGCCCGAAGAAGGTCCACCCGTTCCAACGCGTGCCGGTGATCGCGCGGGCGATCGCGGACAGCGACTTGTACGGCCGCCCCTGCCATTCGAAGCCGTCGGCAGTTACGGTGACTATCTGCTCGACGCCCTGCCACTCGCGGAGCAGCCGCGTGCCGGTGATCGGGCGGTCGCGATCTGCGCGGATGCCGCGCTTGGATCGGTCGCCGCCGCCCAGTTCCTCGCCGAGCCGTTCCAGACGCCGTGTCGTTTCGGGCTTCAGCCCGCCATAGGCGAGTTCCTGGATTCGGTATGCCAGGCGGGACTCGAGGTAGCGGCGGTTGAACGGTGGCGGCTCGCTGTCGAACAGGTCGCGCCACTGTTGCTTCAGGTCGGGCGTCGGCGTGGTCTTGAGCGCGGCCAGGCGCGCGGGGATGGGATCGGGCTTGTTCATGCATTTCTCCGGCAAGTTGGAGTTGCATGACGGCATTGGTCGGGCGGATAGTGTAGGCAACTTTCTCCAGTATCGTCAGATACTTCGCCCGTCTTCCGCATCTGCAACCGAACCAGCCCGAGCGCCAGCAGGCCGCACAGCTCTGTGCGGCGCTCTGCGGGCGTCATCTGGTCGGGTGGGAGTGGGTTCGGGCGTTTCATGTCTCGGTGGCCGTGATCGGTGGTGCTGCTACCGATCAAAAGCCACCTGGCGGCTGCCGACGGGACAGCCCCATGTCGGAGCAGGAGAAAATCTATTGATGGGCGAGTGCCCCTGCGGGATGCTGCGCTTATAGTTGCCTTGGCGTCTTTAGCGAGAGGAAGTGATGCCCCCGTCATCGAAACGTAGCTTGCGGTCCCTTCAGACAGTAATTGAGAACGCATCACCCGAATCTCTTCGGGGTTTCTTTTTTCAGGACGATGAGAATTTCGTTGCGATTGCCTCTGAGATCGCTGAACCCTTCAAGCCCCTCGAAGAAGAAGACAACGAAGAGAACCGAAATGCGGTGATCGCAGCGATCAACGACATGAAACCGGAGGTGACGCTTCCTGTCGAAATCGAGGCGCAACGCGTATTGCTTCTGACGAACGGAAAAGGCCCGTCCGCTCTCAAGGTGATTGCCGAAGAGGAACTCTCCAACGAGGAGTACGAAGCTGCGTTTGCTCAGCTTGGCGAGTTGGCCGTCGCACTACACGTTCACGCTCATCATCGTCGTGCATTCGATGACGCCGTGAGTTTCCGCAATGCCCGTCTGTGGCGAGATGGAAAGCTGTATAGCGCATTCGATGTCGATCTCGAGCACCCAAAGCCGGTGGACGCAAACGCTATACCCAAGGAGAAGCTCCTCGCTGCTGTGCGGTTGCGCCTCAAGCTTTCCGTAGATTGTGGAATGAGCGTCGTCGACCTCCCGGCGACGGAAGCGTACAAGCCATCGGTTCTGGTGATTATCCGGATTCCAAAAGACATCACCGGCATTCCCGAACATCTCGACAATGGAGGCAGACGCCTTCGCTTTCTTCGGCCGCAAAAGGAAGTTCTGCTGATCTACACTCCTGTGGAACAACGGATCGAGATTTGCGCTGATACAGCCCCAGAGCGCGCGTTGGTTTCCGAGTGTTTTGCGACCGAGGTCCTGGGGCACGATGTTTCGACGAAGCCGCTGACGTGGGTGAACTACGATCTTTCGCAGTTCTTCAGGACGCTCACGCTTGACCCACCTGCGGTGCCCGGATTCCTCGTGGACAAGACCGCGCTCGTCGAAATCGAGGTGCGCCTCGCCAGATGGAAACAAAGGCTTCGTCTTTCTGTCCCGTTTGGCGACGAGATCGAGAAGACAGCGCAAAGCTACCTGGCGCCCGCCCGCGTACTGCAGCGCGCGTCGGGGATCTCCCGGGCCGTCATCGCGGTGCGCTACCGGCGCCAGGAATCCGACCCTCCGTCCCTCCTGGAGATTACGATCTCCGACCGTAACCGCTGCAGCCTGCTCAGCGATCCCGATCCCGAGCTTCGCAGGCTGGGGCGGACGCTGCTAACCGAGTGGAAGATCCAGCACCCCTTCCGAGACCTGAGCTCCGGCGAGCTTGGCGACTTCCTCCCCTTGCTGCTGGAGCTGCATGACCGAGGGGAAGAAACAGTCCCGGCAACCTTCTTCTCGGAAAGGAAAACCGACCCAGATCGCCTCGTCGAGGCCAAGCTGATCGTGCAAAAGGACGTCGATGACAGCGTGATCGACGACTTCGACGACGAAGACATACCACCAGCGAAGGACCGGATGCTCTATGCCATCAGCACGGAATGGCTCGAGCAGCGGATCATCGAGGCACTGCAGAGCGTGCTGTCAATTCAGGGCAAGCAGGAGATCACGACGAGGCTCTTCTTCATCGGCAGCATGTCCATCGATGGAAAGGATGTTCCCTGCTACCTCGCGCGCGGATTGGGCGAACAGAAGTGGTTCGTGGATGCCGAGGTCCAGTTGCGCATGCGCTCCGGAGCAGGCCCTGGCATCGTGTTCTGCGGGAAAGATCCCGGCTGGAAATGCATCGCCGCGAACCTCATCATGACTCTTCCCCGGGCCACCGATGGCTCAGCAGGATTTGCCAGACTCGACAAGGGCTACGTCGAGACCTTCTTCCGATCGAACCTCGGACTTGCCCTCGGCGGCACCGCCCTGACCCTCGTAGAAAACGCGGACGGAGAGTCTGGAACACTTCACGTGCCCGGAAAACCGGAGCTGCCTTTGTTCAGCGAACAGCAGGTCCACTGTTTCCGACAGCTGGTGGACGCGAAGAAGAAGGGGCTGCCCGGGGTGAAGACCCGCGATCTCATCGCCGGGTCGAAGTCCTCCGGCATCCAGCAGATGCTCGGAAAAAAGCGGTGGCCGGTCTTCCAAGGCTATATCGAGGATCTCGGTCAGTCTTGGTGGGGGTTGAAGACAAGCTAATCTCTCCTCGGCCCATCCCGAACGTCCAACCGCGCCGTCGATGAACCGTCGATGATTGGGGGGTTAGACGGTCGATGATTCTGTCGGCCACTGGAGGTGCTCACTCAGTCAGAGGAGCACTCCGATGCCGACTCCCTTCCCCCCGCGCCAGGCAGCCTCGACGAGCTGGTCCGGCGCAGCGAAGACCAAGCCCACCACCTCCAACGCGGAATGGCGCTGCACGCGCTGTGACAAGCTGCTCGGCATCTGCCGGGACGGCCGCATGCACCTGCGCTTCGCGCGGGGGCACGAGTATCTCGTGGGCTTCCCGGTGCAGGCCACCTGCCGCGGCTGCGGCTCACTGAACAACGCGACCTCACCCGCGCGCTGACGCGCGCACCCACCCAACCCTCTGAAATCGCAGAGACGCGCGACGTCCTGACCTGGCCACGAGAAGGCGCCGGACGCCTGGCCGCAAGGCAGGCGTCCGATGTCCTTCGCGTGGCACGAGATCCGTGATCACCTCATGCAGTCTTCCTCCAACCTTCACTTCCAGCGCAGTTTCGACGCCGTCAGGCGTGCGCAGGCCGCCCTCGCACCGTTCCGGGATCCGGCGGCCCTGCTGGACGGGCTGCACCGCACGACCGGCGATCCGGCCCGGAAGAACCAGGTACTCTCTGCGCTCGTCAGCGCGGCCCAGGGCGACGGGACCGCGTCCGACTGCGCCCTGACACTGCTGTTGCTGGCGCTCTGGCCCGGCCTCGACGCCATCCGCCGCCGGTCGATCTGGCGCAGGCTCGGCACCGCCGACGAGGTCGCGTCCGACGTTCTGGCGCGCACCACCGAGGCGGTCCGCGGCCTCGACCTCAGCCGCGTCAACTGGATCGCGGCCACGGTGCTGCGCAACGTCGAGCGCGACATGATCCGCGTGCGCCAGCGCGACCAGGCGCGCGAACATCTCGCCAGCGGCGCCGACCCCGACGAGGTGGCGGACAGCGGCGAAAGCGGCATCGGCGCAACCGGGTACGCACGGTTGAACGGCGCCGTGCGGAAACTGCTCGGCGATGATGCCCTGCTGGTGATCCGCGTGGCGATCGAGGGCTTCTCGCAGGCCGAGGTCGCTGTCGAACTGGGTCTGACCGAGGCCGCCGCCCGCAAGCGGTACCAGCGCGCCATGCGCCGGCTGACCGCCGCCCTCGAGGAAATCCCCTGACCCGATGTCCCGATCCGGTCCCGCCGGTGGCTTTTCCATTCGAGCGCCCCGAGCGCCTTCCCTCCAACCGAAAGCAGACACGCATGAACCGCACTGCCGATCTGTCGCTCGAGGATTTCAGGCGTCTTCCGGGGCTCTATCGCCGCTGGGAGCTGACCGAGGTCTGCGAGCCCAACCGCAACTATCAGATCGAGGACGCCGGCGCCCATGCCGACGGGACGCCGCTCTTGGCGATCTACGTCGCCGAGCCCGCGCCCGACGTCCGCGAGGCCGCGTGATGCGCCTCCTCGATCACCTCATCTCACGGAGAACCGCCATGCCGGACCAGCCGGACGACATCACCCGTCTTCGCGCGGCGAGCTACGCCCTCGAAGACCTCCCCGAGACAATCGCCTTCCCGCAGCGCCCCGGCGACGAGCCACGAGAGCCGCTGCCGGTCGTGGAGGCGAGCGTCGACGAGATCGCCTTCGCGATCGTGGAGGCGGAGCGGGAGAGCTCGGCCGCCTATCGTCGCGCCGCAGCACTTCAGCGGCTCTACAGGCTCGCCCGCGAGGCCGGGAGCATCGGCGCCGACCGCGCCGCGCCCGCGGTGCTGAAGAAGGAGGCCCAGTGATGGCCCTTCCCATCATCGGCGCCGATGAGCGGCTCGCGCAGCGCAAGGGCATCAAGGGCGTCATCTTCGGCCGGTCCGGCATCGGCAAGACCAGCCTGCTCTGGACGCTGAACGCCTCGACCACGCTCTTCCTCGATCTCGAGGCCGGGGATCTCGCGGTCGAGGGCCTGGAGATCGATACGCTCCGGCCGCGCACCTGGAAGGAATGCCGCGACTTCGCGGTGTTCATCGGCGGGCCGAACCCGGCGCTGCGCGAGGACCAGCCCTACAGCCAGGCGCATTTCGACGAGGTCTGCGGGCGCTACGGCGATCCGGCGGTGATCGGAAAATACGAGACCGTCTTCATCGACTCGATCACCGTGGCCGGGCGCCTCTGCTTCCAGTGGTGCCGGGGCCAGCCCGAGGCGTTTTCCGAGAAGACCGGCAAGCCCGACATCCGCGGCGCCTACGGGCTGCATGGCCGCGAGATGATCGGCTGGCTGACCCACCTGCAGCACACGCGCGGCAAGCATGTCTGGTTCGTGGGCATCCTCGACGAGCGGCTCGACGACTTCAACCGCAAGGTCTTCCAGCCGCAGATCGACGGCAGCAAGACCGGACTCGAGCTGCCGGGCATCGTCGATCAGGTCATCACCATGGCCGACATCCCGGACCCCGGCGGCCAGCCACAGCGCGCCTTCGTCTGCCAGACGCTGAACCCCTGGGGCTATCCGGCCAAGGACCGCTCCGGCCGCCTTGACATGGTCGAGGCCCCGCATCTCGGCCGGCTGATGGAGAAGATCCAGCGCCCCGCGCCGCCAGCCTCCGAACGCCTGACCTGGCCGCCGGTGACCCCGGCCGATCCAGCGCCCGCTGAGGAGCCCGGACATGGCTGAGCGCCTCTCGCCACGCCCGGTGTCCCGATCCGGTCGCCGGGGTGGCTTTCCCCTTCTGACGCCGCTGCGCGTCCCATCCTCCAACTGAAAGGAGCCGCGCAATGTCCGGACCCTGGAACGACTTCAACTCCGCGCAATCGAACACCAACGTCATCCCGAAGGGCACGCTCGCCAAGGTGCGGCTGACCCTGCGCCCGGGCGGCTTCGACGACCCCTCGCAGGGCTGGACCGGCGGCTGGGCGCGTCGCGCCGCCTCGGGCGCCGTCTATCTCGACGCCGAATACACGGTGCTCGAGGGGCCCTATGCCCGGCGCAAGGTCTGGTCGCTGATCGGCCTCTACAGCCCCAAGGGTCCGGACTGGGCGAACATGGGGCGCGGCCTGATCCGCGGCATCCTGAACTCGGCGCGCGGCGTGTCGGACAAGGACAACTCGCCCGAGGCACAGGCGCGCCGCCGCATCAACGGCTTCGGCGATCTCGACGGCGTCGAGTTCGTCGCCCGCATCGACATCGGCACCGACACCAACGGCGAGGACAAGAACGAGATCCGCGCTGCTGTCACCCCCGATCACCGTGACTATGCCGCGCTGATGGGCACGGTCGCGCCGCAGGTCTCCGCCGCCCCGGCGCAGGGCCACGCCCCGCAGCAGCCCACCACGGCCACCCAGCCCAGCCAGACCGCGTCCGCCTCCGGCACCGCCGGTCGGCCGAGCTGGGCGCAGTAAGGGGGAGACCGGCCATGCGCCTGCGCCCCCGCCAGAAAACCTTCGTCGAGCGCAGCGTGGCTGCGCTCGCCTCCCGCGGCAATACGCTGGGTGTGGCGCCCACCGGTGCGGGCAAGACCATCATGCTCTCGGCGGTCACCGGCGAGATGATCGGCGCCATCTCAAAGAATTCGGGGGCCAAGGCCTGCGTGCTGGCGCACCGCGACGAACTGACCGCGCAGAACCGCGCCAAATTCCAGCGCGTGGTGCCGGGCGTCGCCACCTCGGTCATCGACGCCACGGAGAAGTCCTGGGGCGGCCAGGTCGCCTTCGCCATGGTGCCGACGCTGGCACGGGCCTCGAACCTCGCGGACATGCCGCGCCTCGACCTGCTGGTCGTGGACGAGGCGCACCATGCCGTCGCCGACAGCTACCGCCGCATCATCGACCGCGTGCGCGAGGCCAATCCTGACGCCCGGATCTTCGGGGTCACGGCGACGCCGAACCGTGGCGACAAGAAGGGGTTGCGCGAGGTCTTCGACAATGTCGCCGATCAGGTGCGGCTGGGCGAGCTGATCGCCTCGGGGCACCTGGTGCCGCCGCGCACCTTCGTCATCGACGTCGGTGTCCAGGACGAGTTGCGATCCGTCCGCAAGACCATGTCGGATTTCGACATGGCGGAAGTGGCCGGCATCATGGACCGCGCGCCCGTCACCGACGAGGTGATCCGCCACTGGAAGGAAAAGGCGGGGGACCGGCAGACCGTGGTGTTCTGCTCCACTGTCGCCCACGCCGAACACGTCACCGATGCGTTTCGGGCGGCGGGCGTGTCCGCCGCGCTGATCCATGGCGATCTGGCGGCCGAGAGCCGCAAGGCGATCCTTGCCGACTACGCGGCGGGCAGCATCCGCGTCGTGGTCAACGTGGCCGTGCTGACCGAGGGCTGGGACCACCCGCCCACCTCCTGCGTCGTGCTGCTGCGGCCCAGCTCGTACAAGTCAACCATGATCCAGATGGTCGGGCGCGGCCTGCGCACCGTCGATCCCGAGGAACATCCCGGCATCGTCAAGACCGACTGCATCGTGCTGGATTTCGGCACCTCGAGCCTGATCCACGGCACGCTGGAACAGGACGTCGATCTCGACGGCAAGACCGAAACCGGCGAGGCGCCGACGAAGACGTGTCCTTCTTGCGAGGCGGAAATCCCGCTGGCCGCCACCGAATGCCCGCTCTGCGGCGAGGCATTCCCGCGGGACGACGAAGAGGCCGGTGAAGGTGGCGGTGCCGCGCCGCTCTCGGGCTTCATGATGACCGAAATCGACCTCCTGAAGCGGTCGAGCTTCGCATGGGTCGACCTCTTCGGCACCGACGACGCGCTGATGGCCGCGGGCTTCACCGCCTGGGGCGGCATCTTCTGGCTGGACGGTGTCTGGTACGCCATCGGCGGGGCGAAGGGCGAACGCCCGCATCTGCTCGGCGTCGGCGAGCGCACGGTCTGCCTCGCGCAGGCCGACGACTGGCTGAACACGCACGAGACCGACGAGAGCGCCTTCAAGACCCGGTCCTGGCTGCGTCAGCCGCCGACCGAGAAGCAGCTGCAGTACCTGCCGCCCGAGTGCCGCCATGACTTCGGCCTGACGCGCTATCGCGCCTCGGCGCTGATGACCTTCGGCTTCAACAAGCGCGCCATCCGGCAGCTGATCGACACGGCCGCCCGGCCCGAACGGAGGGCGGCATGACCCATGTCCACATCCACCCCCATCACGGCCGAGGACCGGCAGCGGCTCTGGCATCCGCGTGGAACGCTCTGTGCTGTCTGCCGGCAACCCACCCGTGGTTTTGGCTGGTTCGATCCGCACCGGTCGAAGCGGCCCCGGCCCTCGGTCTGGTTCTGCTCGATGCCCTGCCAGTACTTCTGGACGCGCTTGGCGCGGGAGCGTTTCGCCATGGTTGACCTGACCGAGGAAGAGCGCGCCGCGATCACCGCCACCATGAAGCGCGTGGCGCTGCTGATGGACGAGATTGGCTGGGCCACACCGCTTGCCGACCTGACCGAGGCGCAGGTGCGCGCGCTGATCGAGGAAGCCGTCGAGGGCTTCCGCGAGGCCATGTCCGACATCGCCCGGGCGCAGACGCCGGAGGTGCCGTTCTGATGCTGGACTACAATCACCGCCCCAGTTTCGCGGAGCATGTCAACGCCGCCGTCGATCGGGCGCTCATCGCCGATCAGGCCACGCGGCCGCCCCGCGACTATCTCGGCGGCTCGCGCCTCGGCCATGCCTGCGAGCGCGCCCTGCAGTTCGAGTTTACGGCGACGCCGAAGGACGAGGGCCAGGACTTCAGCGGCCAGTCCCTGCGCATCTTCGCCATTGGCCACGCGCTCGAGGATCTGGCGGTCGCCTGGCTGCGCGGCGCGGGGTTCGATCTCTACACCCGGAAGGGCAACCGGCCCGACGGCGGCCAGTTCGGCTTCTCGGTCGCGGGCGGGCGCATCCGCGGTCATGTCGACGGCATCGTCGCGGCCAGGCCCGAAGGCTTCGGTCTGGCCGTTCCCGCGCTCTGGGAATGCAAGACGATGAACGCGAAGAACTGGCGCGCCTGCGTCAAGGACGGCGTGACCAAGTCGAAGCCGGTCTACGCCGCCCAGATCGCGCTCTACCAGGCCTACATGGAAGCGACGGTCCCCGGCATCTCGTCCGCGCCCGCGCTCTTCACCGCGATCAACAAGGACACGGCGGAGCTTCACCATGAGCTGGTGCCCTTCGACGCCGACCTCGCGCAGCGCATGTCCGACCGGGGCGTGCGGATCCTGCAGGCGACCGATGCGGGCGAGCTTCTGCCGCGCGTCGCCACCACGCCAGACTTCTTCGAATGCCGCTTCTGCCCCTGGTCCGAGCGCTGCTGGAGGCTTCCCGCATGAGCGACGACGGCGTCCTGCACTTCAACCCGTGGATGGACTTCAACGACGGGCCACCGTCCGAGAACCCCTTCGGGTGCGACCCCGACCCCGAGCAGATCGCCGTGTTCCTCGACACCGTGTTCAGCTGGTGCGAGGGGCTGATCCCGCTGCGCGGCTTCGTCGACAAGGGTCAGGGCCGGGATGGCAAGCCGCACAACATCTGGATCCCGGCCGACGACACCGCAACCGAGAAGCTCGCGACCTTCGCCGCGTGGGCGAACCGTGAGGGCGCCGCCGTCTATGTCATCCCCGGCACGGTCGAGGAGCAGGGTCAGGCCCGCGCCGCCGATGTGCTGCAGATGCAGGCCATCGTGGTCGATCTCGACGCAGGCGATATCCCGGCCAAGCTCGACCATGTCACCCGCCACCTCGGCGCGCCCACGCTCATCATCGAAAGCGGCGGGCGCACGCCCGAGGGTGCGGCGAAGCTCCATGTCTGGTGGAAACTGACCGAACCGGCCGAGGGCGACGAACTGGCCACCCTCTGCCGCCTGCGCGGCGAGATCGCCGTGAAGGTCGGCGGCGACACGCATTTCCGATCGGCACACCAGCCGATCCGGGTGCCTGGCACCGTCTATCACAAGCATGGCCATCAACGCCTCGTGCAGATCCGCGAACAGCGCGACGTCGAGGTGGACCTTGTGGATTTCGCCGAACGGGTCGCCGAGATGCCGCCGCTGCCGGGCGTGGGTTTCGCCAGCGACCTCTCCGCCCCGCCGATCAAGCCCGGAATCGACGCCGTGCTCACCACGCCGGTGCGCGAAGGCGCGGTGGACGACTGGTCCCGCTTCCAGGGGGCCAGCGCCGCCATCGGCCATTACGTGCGCCTCGTCCACGAGGGCCGCCTCGATCCCTTCGCGGGCTGGGAGGCGATCTGCGGCTACAACGCCGCCATGCTGCGGCCGTCCTGGCCGCTCGATCGGCTGATGGTCGAGTCCGAACGGCTCTGGGAACTGCATGTGAAGCGCAACGGCCCGCCGCTCCTTCGCGCAGCCCAAGCTGATGTCCCGACAACCCCGCTGCCGACCTTCACCCTCGGCGCGCTGCTCGACGACACCAGTCCGATGCCGGAGGACATCATCGGCCCCCGCGTGCTGACGCCTGGCGGGCTCCTGGTTCTGGGCGGCGCGCCGAAGGTCGGAAAGAGCGACTTCCTGATCTCCTGGCTCGTGCACATGGCGGCGGGCGTGCCGTTCCTCGGCTTCACGCCGCCCCGGCCGCTGCGCGTGTTCTATCTGCAGGCCGAGATCCAGTATCACTACCTGCGCGAGCGCATGCAGCAGATCGCGCTGCCCACCGCCGTCATTGCCGCCGCGCGCGACACCTTCATTGCCACGCCGAAGCTGAAGCTGCTGCTCGATGCCGAGGGCGTCGCTTGCGTGGCGGAGGCGATCCGGGCCGCATTCGCCGACGCGCCGCCCGACATCATCGTCATCGACCCGATCCGCAACCTCTTCGACGGCGGACCCGAGGGGGGCGGCGAGAACGACAACACCGCCATGATGTTCTTCCTGAAGGACCGGGTGGAGCTCTTGCGCGAGGCGGTCAATCCGGACGCGGGCGTCCTCCTCGCCCACCACACCCGCAAGGTCACCAAGCACCAGGTCAAGGACGATCCCTTCCTCGCCCTCTCCGGCGCAAGCGCGCTGCGCGGCTTCTACACCTCCGGGCTGCTCATGCACCGGCCCGACGAGGACAGCAGCGTTCGCAAACTGGAGATCGAACTGCGGAACGGTCCCGCGCTGCCCGGCAAGCTGATCGACAAGGTGAAGGGCGAGTGGGTCGAACTGAACCCGATGAACGAGCGCTTGGTGCGCAAGGAGGTCGGCGCCAAGCTCGACGCCGAGCGGCTGCGCAAGCACGATGTCATCCTCGGCATGCTGCTGGATGAGGCGGCGAGCGAGCGCCTCTACACCGCCATGCAGTTCGCCGAGACCTTCGAGAACCGGGGCGGTCTGGGCAGCAAGCACACGATCCGCGAGCGCCTCAGCGTGCTGGCGACCAAGGGCTTCGTGAAGTTCCTGCGCGACCCCTCGGGGTTCGGCTTCCCCGTCACCCGGTCGCGGTTCGGCTATCTCTGCGTCGAGGGCATGCAGTTCGGCGCACCCGCCGAGGAGGTCGATCCGGCCACCGGCGAGGTCACCACGGAGGTCCGCCAGGTCCTGCCGAGCCACTTCAAATGCCCGCAATCCGGGCTCTGCCTGCAGGTCGAAAACCCCGCTGTCTGGGTCTACCCGGAGGGGCTGGAGGACGACCTCACTCATATGAGTGAGGCCTGACTCATATGACAGCGCCAACTGTGCACTCAACGAAATCAACGGGTTACGGGGAAATAAGAGTTAGGTCCCTAACTCATGCCCGAAGACTTCATGAAGTCTTATTCCGCAATGATTTCAGCCACTTGAACGCCTCGGAACAGTTAGGTGTCAAACCCCCATACTACGTATGGGAGGGCCACCCCACAGGGTTGGCCACTCCTCCCATACGTCCGGGCCAGCCGCGCGCGCCGCCGTGACGCTCCCTTGTGCTTCCCGATCCGACGACGGCGGCCCCGTACCGCCAAGCACCAGACCGCCGTCGTCTTCCACCACCACAGGCCCCCGGCAAAGGAGACCCATCATGGCTCAGCCGACTCTGATCCCGACTTGCGACGGCGCAAGGTTTGAATCGCTGCCGCACGACACGCCCCGCAACCGCTGCACCCTCGCGCTCGACCTCGGCACCTCGACCGGCTGGGCGATCCGCGGCCATGACGGTCTGATCACCAGCGGCACCGTCTCGCTGCGCCCAGGCCGCTTCGACGGCGGCGGCATGCGCTACCTGCGCTTCACCAACTGGCTGACCGAGATCGACCGGCTGTCCGGGCCCGTCGCCGCCATCTGGTTCGAGGAAGTCCGCCGCCACGCGGGCACCGACGCGAGCCACATCTACGGCGGGCTCATGGCTACGCTGACCGCATGGGCGGAACTGCGCGGCGTGCCCTACGAGGGCGTTCCGGTCGGCACGATCAAGCGTCACGCCTCGGGCAAGGGCAACGCCGACAAGGCCGCCATGGTCGCCGCCGTCCGCGCTCGCGGCTTTAGCCCCGCTGACGACAACGAGGCCGACGCCATCGCCATCCTGCTCTGGGCGATCGAGACGAAGGGAGGTGTCGCATGAGATGGCACCCCCATGGCTACGGCGGCCAACGCCGGGATCCCGAGCAGGTCAAGCGCGAGGGCTGGCAGGAACAGGGCGTCCTCGCGGTCTCCGCCGATGACGACCGCCTCACCTGGCCCGAGCGTGAACTGGTCCGCCAGCTGGGTGAGAAGCTCTACGGCCCGCGTCCGTCCGACAGGGAGGCGCGCCATGGCTGATCGCGAATGGACCGCCGACTGCGTCGCCGATCATTTCGAGGAAGCGTTCCGCACCCTCCGCAAGCTGCCGCCCGTCAAGGCGCAGGGCTACTTTAACACCTGGCCCGACATCGTGCGGACCAGCCGCGAGATCGCGGCGATGGAGCCGCAGCCGATGCGGGTCTGGCCCTCGGCCGCCGCGATCACCCGGCTCGAGCAGACCTTCGACTGGGTGCTCTGGATCGAGGAGGCGGAGCGCAAGCTGGTCTGGTCGCGCGCGGCTCGGGTGCCGTGGAAGCAGATCAGCGGCGAACTCGGTTGCGACCGCACCACCGCGTGGCGTCGCTGGCAGCTGGCGCTGACCAAGATCGCTGCGCGCCTGAATGCGCAGTGACTCCAATGTGTTGCAACACTTTTCCCTTCGACATCTGCAACAGATCCATGCTATTCCGAAGGCAAGATGGGGAGGGTGCGCTGGAAAGCTCGCTCTCCCCTTTGCGTTGACGGGAGCCTTCTGGACCCCGGTATCCAGCGAGGGTCCGGCCGGAGTCCAGCCCACGGCAGTTTCCGGTTCCTTCCTGGCGATATTCGTATGCTGGCGGGCGAAGCGCGGAACATCGCCAGCGACAGGGCCGGATTTTTGGGAAGCCACCCGGAAGCCGGAGCCACGCGCGCCCCGCGCAAACACCAATGAACGCTGGCCTTCCGACCGGACACCGCTGGTGGCCGCTGGACCCCGTGTGGAGTCCGGCCCGGCATCCGGAGTCCGGAAGCCACCGGCATCCACCCGACCGAGGAACCGTGCCCATCATGACGTTGAGCTTCGCCCCGGACGCGATCGAGACGTGGCCGCTGTCGCGCCTCCAGCCCTACGCGAAGAACGCGAAGGCGCATGGCGCGGATCAGGTCGCGAAGATCGCCGCCAGCATGGCCGAGTTCGGCTGGACCGTGCCCTGCCTCGTCGGCGAGGACGGCGAACTGATAGCAGGCCACGGGCGCGTGCTGGCCGCGACGCAGCTCGGGCTGACCGAGGCGCCGGTGATCGTGCTCGGGCACCTGACCGAAGCGCAGCGCCGGGCGTACCGGATTGCGGACAACAAGCTGACGGAACTCGGCACCTGGGACGAGGCGCTGCTGTCGGCGGAACTGAACGACCTGCTGGCCGAAGACTTCGACCTGTCGCTGGTCGGGTTTTCCGATGGCGAACTCGACAAGCTGCTGGCCTTCGATCTCGACGGTGGCGGCGAGGAAGAGGGCGCCGGGGGCTCCGTGCCGCCGGTGACCATCCCCGAACCCCCACGCAATCCGGCGTCGCGGACGGGCGATCTCTGGATCCTCGGCGATCACCGGCTGCTCTGCGGCGACAGCACCAGCGCGGCCGATGTGCGCCGCCTGATGAACGGTGAGCGCGCGATCCTTTTCGCGACCGATCCACCGTATCTCGTCGACTACGACGGCTCGAACCATCCGACCCGCAACAAGGACTGGTCGGCGTCCTACGGCACGACTTGGGACGACAGTTCGCAGGGCGCGGAACTCTATGACGGGTTCATCGCTGCAGCCGTGGCGGAAGCCATCGCCGAGGATGCTGCCTGGTACTGCTGGCACGCCTCGCGCCGCCAGGCGATGCTGGAAGCCTGCTGGGAGAAGGCAGGCGCCTTTGTGCATCAGCAAATCATCTGGGTGAAAGACCGGGGCGTCCTGACCCGGTCGCATTACCTCTGGAAGCACGAGCCCTGTTTCATGGGCTGGCGTCGCCCGAACCGCCCGCCGAAGGTGGCCGAGGAAACGCTGCCATCGACATGGGCGCTTCCCAGCTTCGCCAAGGATGACCGGCCTGACCATCCGACGCCGAAGCCGCTCGACGCCTTCGGGATCCCGATGCGCCAGCATGTGGCGCGGGGCGGCCTCTGCTATGAGCCGTTCTCCGGCTCCGGGTCGCAGATCATGGCGGGCGAGGCCAATGGCCGCCGCGTCTTCGCAATGGAGATCAGCGCGGCGTATGTCGATGTCGCCGTGGAGCGTTGGCAGGCCGAAACCGACAAGGACGCGATCCTCGACGGCGACGGCCGGACCTTCGCGCAGGTGAAGGCGGAGCGGCTGGGCGACGTCACCGATACGCCGGACACGGACGCCGAACCCGAACCCGCGCGAAAGCGCCAGACCGCCGCGTGACATGCATGACCTGGCTCTACCTTCCTCCGGAGACGCTTCCGGAGCCGGAGACGCATGTCTGTTCGGCCTCTCCCTCTGCTCCGGCGCGGGCGGTATCGACCTCGGGCTCACCATCGCCATCCCCGGATATCGTGCTGTGGGCCATGTCGAACGGGAAACCTTCGCCGCAGCCACTCTCGTGGCGCGGATGGAAGACGCGTCCCTGGATCAGGCTGTTGTCTGGGACGATGTTGCAACTTTCGACGGCCGCCCGTGGCGCGGCGCGGTGGACATCGTCACTGCGGGCTATCCGTGCCAGCCGTTCTCCGTCGCGGGCAAACGCCGGGGCGCCGACGACCCGCGCCACCTCTGGCCGCATGTCGCCCGCATCATCGGCGAGGTCGAACCGCCCTTCGTCTTCCTCGAGAATGTCGCCCATCATCTCCGCCTCGGCTTCCCCGAAGTCGCCGCAGGACTGGTCGGCATGGGCTTGTCTTATGACTTCCCTCGGCTCCTTTGCGATAAGGGAGTTGCTGCCCGGCACCCAAATATGCCGGGTAGCGGCGGGGGACGGATCGATAAAGGGTCGGTCGTTATGGGCCGTGCGGTAGTGTGATCGCCCCTGTCTTTTCTCATGACCTGAACGGATAGCAGGGCTTCGGGCCTGCATGACAAGCAGAGGTAAGGAAAAGACGGATGCAGGATATCATCGGCATCGACATATCAAAAGACCGTCTGGACGCGTTCCGGCTCTCGGATCGGAAGCACAAGGGGTTCGGCAACGACAAGGCGGGGTTCAAGAATTTGCTGAGATGGATCGGCAACCCCGAAGGATTGCGGATCGTCTACGAACCGACCGGCCCCTATCATCGCGCAATGGAGGAAGCGCTCGCAAGGGCGGGCCATGCGCTGGTCAAGGTCAATCCCCGACAGGCGCGCCGCTTCGCGGAGGCCACGGGGACGCAGGCCAAGACCGATCGGGTGGATGCCATGCTATTGGCGCGGATGGGCCTCGCGCTCGATCTGCCGCCGCGGCCGGTTCGCGGCGAACTCATGAATGAGTTGCGAGAGTTGCACGTCGCGCGGCTGGCGCTGATCAAGGACCGGACTGCTACGGGGAACCGCACTGACAAGGCAGTGATCGGCTTGATCCGCCGCCAGGCGAAAGCGCGGCTGGCCATCATCGAGAAGCAGCTCGTCGAGATTGACGAGACCATCGCCGCCAGGATCGCCGATGATCCTGAGTTGGCCGGGCGTCTCGATATCCTCACCAGCATTCCCGGCATCGGCGCCGTGACCGCCTGCATGCTGCTAATAGAGATGCCCGAGCTCGGGACCCTCGAGCCGAAACAGGCGGCGAGCCTCGCCGGTCTGGCGCCGTTCACGCGCCGTTCCGGCAAGTGGAAGGGAAAGGAGATGATCCGTGGTGGGCGCGCGACCCTGCGTTCCGCGATCTTCATGCCGGCCCTCGTCGCGATTCGGTTTAACGCGGCCCTCAAGTGCAAGTACCGCCAGCTGATCGAAAGTGGAAAGGCACCGAAGGTCGCCATCACCGCCGTCATGCGCAAGCTCGTCCTGCTGGCCAACGCGCTGCTGCGCGACGGCCGGAAATGGGTCGACAGACCCGCTTGACCAAGACGGATACTACCGCCTTGCGGCAGGCCTCTTCACGGCGGCGGAAGTCGGCGCGCCCCACAAGCGCGAGCGGCTCTTCATCCTCGCCATCCGCGAAGGGGACGAGCTGGCCGACCCCGCGCGCCTGCTCTGGCACCCGGTCGAGTGGCGGGAACCGGACGGAACTGCTGCGGCTCTGGCCGACGCCAAGGGCCAGCGCCAACGAGAACAGGCAGACAATACCGACGCCGTCGCAGAAAGCGGGCCAGCACGGCATGAACCTGGCGACCACGGCTGCGATGTGGCCCACGCCGCAGACCGACAGTTTCCGCAGCCGGGGCGGCGAACGACGAGACGAGAAGGGTCTGGACCGCATGGCGCGGGACTGGCCGACGCCGATGGCGAACGACGGCTGCAAGCCGAGCGCGGGCAACCGCAAGACGGCCGATCTGACCCATGCGGTGGGATTGTGGATGACGCCGACGGCGCGGGATCACAAGGACGGGGCGACGACACTCGCGAACACGCCGGTGAACGGCCTGCTTGGCCGCCAGGTCCTGGTGACGCCGATGGCTGGGAGCGATACCTCCGAGCCGCGCCGGACCTTGAACCCGCTGTTCGTCGAGGCACTGATGGGTTGGCCCACCGGGTGGACCGGCTTCGCCTCTGTGGCAACGGCGTGGTCCCCTTGGTTGCGGCGCATGCGCTGCGAACTCTCGCGGCTGAACTGCTGGCCGATGGATGAGGCAGCGGCATGAAGCAGACCCGCCTCATGTCGCTGGTCGAGTCCGTCGCCAACGTGATCGTCGGCTACGGCGTCGCGGTCGTGACGCAGATCCTGATCTTCCCGATCTTCGGGCTGCACACGACGCTGGCGCAGAACCTGAAGATGGGCGCCATTTTCACCGTCGTCTCGATCGCCCGTTCCTTCGCCTTGCGGCGGGTGTTCGAGGCGATCCGGATGCGGAGCGCCAAATGATCGACCGCCGCCCCGTAGGGACGGCGGTCATCAGCTTGTCGGGGTCCGGCGCGTCAGGCGGCGGGGAGTTTGTACACGCGCCCCCGATCCTCGACCTTCTCCGAGGTCACCTCGAGCCCGAGCTTCTTCTTCAGCGCCCCCGCCATCGCGCCGCGCACCGTGTGCGACTGCCAGCCCGTCGCGGCCATGATCTCCTCGATGGTCGCGCCGTCCGGTGCGCGCAGCATGGCGATCAGCGTGGCCTGCTTGGTGCCCTCGCGCGGTGTGCGCGTCTTGGGCGCGGTTTCGGCTACGGTGGGGGTGTCCGGCGCGGCCTCCTCGGTAGGCGCGTCCGTCGCGCCCGCAGGCGCGGGGTTCGCGTCCTCGGTCTCGATCCCGATGGCGGCAAGGCCCGCGTCGGTGGCAACCAGCGTGACGCCGTGGCCGTCTCCGGTCTCGCGCCACATAAGCTCGCCCTTGCGCGTGTCGGCGTCGACCTCCTGCAGGAAGTTCTTCGCGAGCATCGCGCCGACCACCTTGGCAGCGGCGCCGCCGCGCAGGCTCTCGGGCAGCGGCAGTGCGATGCGGTCCTCGCGCTGTGCGGCGGCGCTGAGGATGATGGCTTGGGTGTCAGAAAGCTTGGTCATGGGATCGTCTCCGTATTCGGGCCCGCGTCATGCGGCGCCTCCTACGACCCCGAGCCGCGCAGGGCGCGCGGCGGGAGTTCCGGCAGTGCCGGAGATCAGCGGGCGTGCTCGCCCTCGCCGAAGGCGCTGTCGGTGATGCGCTTCAGGAGGCTGGCGTAGTGTTCGAGGGTGCCGACATGGCCCCAGTTGATCTCGTCGGGGTGGGCGTTGAAGTGGTCGTCGCTCAGCGTCTGCAGCCGGGCGAGCATCTCGTCGATCTCGGCCTTCTTGCCGATGAAGGCCGCGAGCGCGGCTTCCTTATTCCGGCGCGCCTTCTCGGCGCGGAGTTCGTGGCGCGGGGTGGTGATCGGGTTCAGGCGCGTGGTCATCGTGATGGCTCCTTGGTGAGTTGCATCGTCCTTCTGAACGGACGTTCGCTCCGGTCGCGCTGCTTATCAACTCGATAAGAACATGATTTCGATAGATAATCGGAGCCGTCGATGCAGGGCATGAGCGAGCGCCAGTACGCCGCGCATGTCGGGCTGTCGCGGGGCGCGATCCAGAAGGCCAAGGCCGCCGAGCGGCTGGTCCTCTATCCCGACGGCAGCATCAACGCGGCCGCCAGCGACGCCAGACGTGCCGAGACGACCGACCCGTCCAAGACCCGCAAGCCGCCCACGCCGAAGCTGAAGCCCGTCCCCGAGGCGGCCGTGGCCGCTGTTGGCGACACGCTGCGTGAACAGGGGCTGGCAGTCCCGGCCGTCGGCGGCGGCACGACCTTCCTGCAGGCGAAGACCGCGAACGAGGTGCTGAAAGCGCAGGAGCGGCGCATCCGGCTCCAGAAGCTGAAGGGGGAGTTGATCGAGCGGGCCCGCGCGCTGGCGCTGGTGTTCCGGCTGGCGCGGGAGGAACGGGACGCGTGGGTGAACTGGCCTGCACGCGCGGCGGCGCTGATGGCGGCCGAACTGTCAGCCTCGTGCGCCGACGTGACCGGCCAGCAGATCACCGTGGAGCCAGCCGCGATGCAGAAGGTCCTGGAGAAACATGTACGCGCCCACCTCGACGAACTCGCCGAGGTCCGGCCCGACTTCCGGTGACGATGATGGCCTGATCGACTTCGACGGCGCGGGCGAGATCCTCCGCGCCTGGGGCAACGGGTTGCGGCCCGACCCGGACCTGACCGTTTCGGAATGGGCGGACCGGCACCGGATGCTCTCGGGGCGGGCTTCAGCCGAACCGGGGCGGTATCGCACCGTGCGCACGCCCTACATGCGCGAGATCATGGACCGGCTGTCGCCGGGGGATCCCACGCAGCGGATCGTGTTCATGAAGGCGGCGCAGGTCGGCGCGACCGAGGCGGGCAACAACTGGATCGGGTTCGCGATCCACCAGGCGCCGGGTCCGATGCTGGCGGTCCAGCCGACCGTGGAACTGGCCAAGCGCAACTCGCGCCAGCGCATCGACCCGCTGATCGATGAAAGCCCAGAGCTGCGGGAGCGGGTGAAGCCCGCGCGATCCCGCGATGCGGGCAACACGATGCTCTCGAAGGAGTTCGCGGGCGGCATCCTGATCATGACGGGCGCGAACTCGGCGGTCGGGCTTCGGTCCACCCCGGCGCGCTACATCTTCCTCGACGAGGTCGACGCCTATCCCGCCTCGGCCGACGAGGAAGGCGATCCGGTCACGCTCGCCGAGGCGCGCTCCCTGACCTTCGCCCACCGGCGCAAGGTGCTGCTGGTCTCGACGCCCACGATCCGGGGGCTGTCGCGCATCGAGCGCGAGTACGAGGCCAGCGACCAGCGTCGGTTCTTCGTGCCGTGCCCACAATGCGGCCACGCACAATGGCTGAAGTTCGACCGGCTGCGCTGGCAAAAGGGCCGCCCGGAGACGGCCGAGTATCACTGCGAGGGCTGCGACGCGGCAATCGCGGAACACCACAAGACGGCGATGCTGGAGGGCGGCGAATGGCGGGCGACCGCCACGGCCGCCGATCCGACCACGGTCGGGTATCACCTTTCGGCGCTCTATTCGCCGATCGGCTGGCTGAGCTGGGAGCGGATCGTGCGGTCATGGGAAGCAGCCCAAGGGTCGGACGAGGCGATCAAGGCGTTCCGCAACACGATCCTCGGCGAGACATGGGTCGAGACCGGGGAAGCGCCCGACTGGCAGCGGCTCTACGACCGGCGCGAACGCTGGAAATCCGGCACGGTGCCAGCAGGCGGGTTGTTCCTGACAGCCGGAGCCGACGTGCAGAAGGACCGGATCGAGGTCGATGTCTGGGCCTGGGGTCGCGGCTTGGAAAGCTGGCTCGTCGATCACGTCGTCATCGAGGGCGGGCCCGACCGGCACGACGCCTGGTCGGAGCTGACCGCGCTGCTGGACAGGTCCTGGCCGCATGAACGCCGCGCGCATCTCAGGATCGCGCGGCTCGCCATCGACACCGGCTACGAGGCCCCGGCGGTCTATTCCTGGTCGCGGGCGCAAGGCTTCGCGCAGGTGTCGCCGGTCAAGGGCGTCGAGGGGTTCAACCGCTCGAGCCCGGTGTCGGGGCCGACCTTTGTCGACGCGACCGAGGGCGGCAAACGCCTGCGGCGCGGGGCGCGGCTCTGGACCGTGGCGGTCTCGACCTTCAAGGCCGAAACCTACCGCTTCCTGCGGCTGGCACGCCCGACCGAGGAGGAGATGGCCGACGGGGCGGCGTTCCCGCCCGGCTCGGTGCACCTGCCGCACTGGGTCGAGAACGAATGGCTGAAGCAGTTCGTGGCCGAGCAGCTGGTGACGGTGCGCACCAAGCGCGGCTTCGCCCGGCTGGAATGGCAGAAGCTGCGCGAGCGCAACGAGGCGCTGGATTGCCGGGTCTACGCCCGCGCAGCCGCCTGGATCGCGGGCGCGGACCGCTGGCCCGACGAGAAATGGCGCGACCTCGAGGATCAGCTCGGGGCCGCCCCCACCGACACCGATCCCGCCGGGCAGATCAACCGGCCGGGACAGGCCCCGCAGGGCAAGCGCCGCTCCGACTGGCTCGGGCGGCGGGAGGGATGGTTCTGAACATGATCGACTGGACGGAAACCGAGCTTTCGGCGCTGCGCCGGGCCTATGCCAGCGGCACGACGCGCGTCAGCTATGACGGCAAGTCGGTGGATTACGGCTCGGCCGAGGATCTGCTCGCCCGCATCCGGACCATCGAGCGCGCCATCGCGGGCTTCAGCCGCCCGCTGCCCGTGGCGGGGCTCGCTGGCTTCTCGCGCGGGGATCGCTGATGTCGGCGACCTGGTTCGACCACGCCATCGCCACGGTGGCGCCGCGCATGGCGGCTCGGCGCGTGATGGCGCGTCAGGCATTCGAGACGCTGACGCGTGGCTATGACGGCGCGGCGCGCGGGCGACGGACGGACGGCTGGCGCGCGCCGGGATCCTCGGCCGACACCGAAATCGGCGTCGCCGGGGCGCTGCTGCGCGACCGCATGCGCGATCTGGTGCGCAACAACCCGCATGCGGCCAAGGCCGTGGCGGTGCTGGTCAACAACATCATCGGCGCGGGCATCATGCCCCGCGCCGCTAGCGGCGACGACAAGCTGGACCGGAAGGTCGATGCGCTCTTCGAACGCTGGACGGCGGACTGCGACGCCGATGGCCAGCTTGACTTCTATGGCCTGCAGACGCTGATCTGCCGGGAGATGGTCGAGGCGGGCGAGGTTCTGGTGCGCCGCCGCCTGCGGCGCGCGAGCGACGGCCTGCCGGTGCCGCTGCAATTGCAGGTGCTGGAAGCCGACTTCCTCGACGCCACCAAGTCCGGAGCCCTCGGCGCAGGGCGCCTCGTGCAGGGGATCGAGTTCGACCCGGTCGGGAAGCGCCGGGCTTACTGGCTGCATGCCGAGCATCCGGGCGACGCCTACGGGGCCTTGCAGAACGGGTTGCAGAGCCGCCCGGTCCCCGCGACCGAGATCGCCCATGTCTACGAGAAGCAGCGCACGCAAGCGCGCGGCGTCCCCTGGGGCGCGCCGGTGATCCGGTCGTTGCGTGATCTCGACGACTATGAAGTGGCCGAACTGGTTCGCAAGAAGACCGAGGCCTGCGTCACCGCCATCGTCTTCGGCGACGACGAGGCGCAACAGGGCATCGCGCCCTCCGTGGTCGATGCCGACGGCAACCGGGTGGAACAGTTCGAGCCGGGGCTGATCGCCTATGCCCGCGGCGGCAAGGACATCCGGTTCAACCAGCCCTCCGCCACAGGCGGCTATGGCGAATACAAGCGCGCGAGCCTGCACACGATCTCGGCCGGGTTCCGGGTGCCCTACGAGCTGCTGACCGGCGATCTCAGCCAGGTGAACTATTCCTCGATCCGGGCGGGGCTCGTGGAGTTCCGCCGCCAGATCGACGCCGTGCAGTGGCAGCTGTTCATCCCGATGTTCTGCGCGCCGGTCTGGCGCTGGTTCACCGAGGCCGCGTGGGCGGCGGGACAGATCCCGTCGCCCATCGTGCCGGTCGAATGGTCGCCGCCGAAATTCGAGGCGGTCGATCCGCAGAAGGATGCGATGGCGAACCTGCTGTCGATCCGCTCCGGCACCATGACGCTGGCCGAGGTGATCGCGAGACAGGGCCGAAATCCCGACGCGGTGCTGGCGGAGATCGCCGCGACCAACGCCAAGCTCGACGCGCTGGGGCTGGTGCTCGACAGCGACCCACGCCGCGTCACCAAGACCGGCAGCGCGCAGACCAGCGATCCGGCCACCGATCCGGATGCCGACGATCCGGCCGACGACCCCTCCGCCGACGCGGAAACCGAACCGGCGCAGGCCGACCAACAGGACTGACCTTCATGGACACGATGATCGAACTGCCGGCCATGCGCCGGTCGGCGGAGCTTGCGCCGAACACGGCCGACGCCGACAGCCGCACCGTCGAGGTGGTCTGGTCGGCGGGCGCCCGCGTCCGCCGCGCGACCTTCTTCGGCGAGCCCTATGACGAGGAACTCAGCCTCGACCCGGCCCATGTCCGGCTCGACCGGCTGAACGCGGGCGCGCCGTTCCTGAAGGTGCACGAGATCGACACGCTTGACGCCGTCATCGGCTCGGTCGTGCCGGGTTCGGCGCGGATCGAGAACGGACGCGGCATCGCCTTGGTGCGGATCAGCGAGCGCGCCGATGTCGAGCCGATCTGGCGCGACATCCAGGCCGGGCACATCCGCGCGGTCTCGATCGGCTACCAGGTCCACCGCTTCGAGGTCTCGAAGCTCGAGGCCGCGCGCGAACTCTGGCGGGCGGTGGACTGGACGCCGTTCGAGGTCTCCGCCGTCGCGGTCGGCGCCGACCCCGCTGCGGGCTTCCGCGCCCAGCATCCCCTTCACGACTGCGTCCTCCACCGCCGGGACGCCCCCACACCGCAAGGAGCATCCCCGATGACGGACCAGACCCAGACCCCGGCGAGCGACGCCGCAACCCCCGCCAACACCCAGCCGACCGCGCCGGTCGAAACCGAGGACACCCCCATGACCGAGCCGAAGGCCACCACGACCGAGCCGCAGCGTGGCGACGCTGAACCGCAGTTTCGCACCAGCGAAACCCGCACGCAGCCGAAGGCCAATGCTCCCGCTGCGCCCGACACCGAGACGGTCGCCACCCGCGCCCGCGAGGGTGAACGCGACCGCGTCTCCACCATCTACGATCTGGCGGGGCGCCTGAACCTCGAGCGCGGCTTCGCCGAGGACCTGGTCAAGCGCGGTGTCAGCGTCGACGAGTCCCGCCGACTGATCCTCGATCAGGTCGCCGCGAAGTCGGACGAGACCCGAACCTTCAGCCAGGTGTCCGTCCCGCTCGGCGGCCGGGACGAACACATCACCCGCCGCGATGCTGTGGCGAATGCGCTGCTGCACCGCTACAGCCCGACGCTCTTCACTCTGGAAGATGCCGCCCGCCAGTATCGTGGCATGACGCTCATGGAACTGGCCCGCGAAAGCCTCGGAAATGCGGGCGTGAACACGCGCGGCCTGTCGCGTGACGAGGTGGCAACGCGCGCGCTGCACTCGACCTCGGACTTCCCCGAGATCCTGTCGGTGGTCACCAACAAGACCCTGCGGCAGGCCTACGAGGCCTATCCCCGCACCTTCATGCTGTTCTGCCGCCAGGTGCTGGCCACCGACTTCAAGGCGATGCACCGCGTCCAGCTCGGCGAAGCGCCGCAGCTGCTCGAGGTGGGCGAGAGCGGCGAGTTCAAGCGCGGCACGCTCGGCGAGAGCAAGGAGAGCTACAAGGTCAAGACCTATGGCCGGGTGGTCGCGATCACCCGCCAGACGCTGATCAACGACGATCTCGACGCCTTCACCCGGATCCCGGCGATGTACGGCAACTCCATCGCCCAGCTGGAGTCGGACGTGGTCTGGGGCATCATCACCGCCAACCCGGCGATGGCCGACGGCAATGCGCTCTTCCACACCACCCACAAGAACCTGGCAGGCACCGGCGCGGCGCTCGATGTCAGCAGCGTCGGAGCGGCGCGCGCGGCGATGGCCAAGCAGACCGGCCTCGACAAGAAGACGGTGCTGAACGTCCGGCCTGCCTTCCTGATCGTGCCGGCCTCACTGGAACTGAAAGCCGAACAGCTGGTGGCCCAGAACCTCGTGCCCGCCGCGACGTCCAGCGTGGTGCCGCAGTCGATCAGGACGCTGGCGCCGATCAGCGAGCCCCGGCTCGACGCCGCCAGCGAGACCGCCTGGTATCTGGCGGCCAGCCCGAACCAGATCGACACCATCGAGTACGCCTATCTCGAGGGCCAGCAGGGCGCCTATATCGAGACGCGCAACGGCTTCGACGTCGACGGGGTCGAGATCAAGTGCCGCCTCGACTTCGGAGCCAAGGCCATCGACTGGCGCGGCCTCTACAAGAACCCGGGCGCGTAAGGCGCGCTTCCTGAACCCTGACACACGGGCGGTCCTGACGGGCCGCCCTTCGTCTTTCCACGAGGATCCCCATCATGAAAACCTACGTCCAGCCCGGCAACACCATCACCCTGACCGCGCCCTATGCCGTCGCCTCCGGCGATGGCCTGCTCGTCGGCTCCATCTTCGGCATCGCCGCGGGTGCCGCCGCCATTGGCGAGCCCGTCGAGACCGCGCTCGTCGGCGTGTTCGACATCACCAAGGTCGGCTCCCAGGCGTGGACGGTTGGCGCCAAGGTCTATTGGGACGACACCAACAAGCGCACCACGACCGTCGCGACCGACAACACCCTCATCGGCGCGGCCGTCGAGGCGGTGGCGAGCGGCGCCGGCGACACCATCGGCCGGGTGCGCCTGAACGCGACGTTCTGATGTCGGCCTTCGCCGCCGCCATCGGCGCGCTCTTCGCCGATCCGAACATCGGCCGGGACGCGGTCTACATCGCCGACGGCGGTACACCCGTGCTGGTGCGTGCCGTCGCCCGTCGCGCCGACGCGGTCACCGACTTCGGCGACGCGCGGCTCTGGTCCGAAACCACCCGGATCGACCTGCGCGTGGCCGAGGTGGCGAACCCGCGTCCCGGCGACCGCATCGAGATCGACGGCGACGCCTTCCTCATACAGGGCGAGCCGGTCCGCGACCGCGAGCGGCTGGTCTGGACCGTCGACCTGAGGCCCGCGTGAAACTGAAGCTCGACATCGATCCCGACATCGTCGCGATGATGGCGGCCGAGGTCGCGGCGGGTGAACGGGCCGTCACCGCCGCCATTCGCGAGGCCGGGACTGGGCTGAAGACGGCGTGGCGGTTGCAGATCACCGGCGCGGGGCTTGGTACACGGCTCGCCAACTCGATCCGGAGCCAGAACTTCCCGAGGTCGGGCGAGAGCCTTGAGGCTGCGGCGCTGGTCTGGTCGAAGGCGCCGGTAATCGTCGGTGCGCATGACACCGGGCCGCTGATCCGATCGAAGAACGGGTTCTGGCTGGCGATCCCGCTGCCCGCGGCGGGCAAATCCCTGCGCGGCGGCCGGATCACCCCCGGTGAATGGGAGCGGCGACGCGGCCTCCGCCTGCGTTTCGTCTATCGCCGGACGGGCCCCAGCCTGCTGGTCGCCGAGGGGCGGCTGAACACGAAAGGCCAGGCGGTGGTGTCGCGGTCGAAGACCGGGCGCGGAAAGGTCACTGCGCCGATCTTCCTGCTGGTGCCGCAGGTCAAGCTGCCGAAGCGGCTGGATCTGGCGCGGGATGCAGACCGGGCGTTGGACAGCGTGCCGGGGCTGATCGTGGCGAACTGGGTGGGGGGTAGGTTGTGATCGCATCGATGCGCAATCTTGCTCGGCAGCCACGAAACCGACGGCTCGGGTTACCCCGCGCAGCACGACAGCTTCGCGACATCCTTGTCGAAGGTCTGCGCGGCGAGCTTCAGCCCCTCTACCGTGGTCAGATAGGGGAAGATCGTCTCGCCGAGCGCCTTTGTCGTCATGCCGAACTTGAGCGCCATGGCGAGCGTCTGGACACTGTCGGCTCCCTCCGGCGCCATGATCACGCCGCCCAGGAGGCGGTCGGTCGCCCGGTCCGCGACGAGCTTGATCAGGCCGCGCGTGTCGCGGGCGGCGAGCGCGCGGGGCACGTTGTCGAGCGTCAGCACACTGGTCTTGACGTCATGACCCGCGGCGCGCGCCTGCGCCTCGGTCAGCCCGACGCCGGCGACCTGCGGATCGGTGAACACCACCCACGGCATCGCGGCGTTGTCGTAGCGCTCCGCCCCGCCCAGAACGGCGTTGCGGGACGCGAGCTTGGCGCCATAGGCGGCCATGTAGACGAACTGGTCGCGGTCGGTCACATCGCCCGCCGCGAAGATGCCGGCCTTCGTGGTCTGCATGTCGTCGCCCACCCGGATCGCGCCACGCGCGTCGGTCTCGACGCCCATCTCCGCGAGGCCCAGCCCCTCGGTGTTGGCTGCGCGTCCCGTCGTCAGGACGAGGCGGTCGGCCGTCAGATCGCGGTCTGCGCCGTCCACCGTCACCGTCAGGACCGCACGGGCCCCGTCGCGCCGTGCGGCGTCGTAGGTCGCGCCATCGACAACCGCGACGCCCTCGGCGCGCAGCGTCTCCGTCAGCGCCCGGGACACCTCCGGCTCTGTGCGCGGCAGCAGGCGCGAGCGGCAGACAATGGTGACGCGGGTGCCCATCCGCGCCATCATCTGCGCCAGCTCCACGCCGATGTAGCCGCCGCCGAGGAAGATCAGGCTTTCGGGCAACCGGTCCAGCTCCAGCAGCGACGTGCTGTCGAGCGTTGGTGCGTCCTGGATCCCAGGGATGTCGGGCACGGCGGGTCGGCCACCGGTCGCGACGATCACCTTGGGAGCCGTGATCCTGCGCCCGCCGACCTCGACCCCGCCGAGGACGAGACGCGCCGGACCCTCGTCGAGATAGGTCACACCGCCGTAGCCCGGCAGCAGATCGGCGTACTTCTTCTGGCGCAGTGTCGCGACAAGATCGTCCTTGGCCGCAATCAGCGCCGACCAGTCGGCGACCTGCGCCTCGCTGTTCAGGCCCGGGAACCGATGTGCTGTCTGCGCACCGTGCAGGGCTTCCGCGGCCCGGATCATCGTCTTGGAGGGCACACAGCCCACGTTCACGCAGGTCCCGCCGATGGTGCCATGGCCGATCAGCGCGACGCGCTTGCCTCCCTCGGCGGCGGTGATCGCGGCCGAGAACCCGGCCGATCCGGCGCCGATCACGGCAAGGTCGAAATCGCCCTTGGGCGCGCAGCAATCGTCTTTCATCAAGTCATCCATCCGTTCGAGTGGTCTGGCGCCGCTGCCGTCTCCAGACCGCGTACACGGTCAGCGCGACGAAAAAGGCGAGCGCGGGCAGCAGAACGTAGTCGAGCCAACCCAGCCAGGCCGACAGGCCCACGGCACCCAGAAGCACCACCAGCACCGGAGTGAAGCAGCAGAGCGCCGCGATGACGGTGCCGACGATCCCTGTCGCGATCAGCTTGCGGTCGGACTGCTCGGTCATCTCGTCAGCCCGCGACACGCGCCGGGTAGCCTGCATTGGCCGACGCGGTCGCGATGGCGTCGGCGCTCGTCGCGGCGGTGTCGAAGATCACCGTGGCGGTGCGGGCATCGAAGTCGATCTCGACGGCGCGCACGCCCGCGACGCCCTCCATCGCACGCTTCACGGTGACTGGGCAGAGCGCGCAGGTCATGTTGTCCACCGCGAAGGTGACGGTCTGCTCGGCGGCGACGGTCTGCGCGGCAACAGGGATGGCGGTGATCGGCACAACGGCGGTCAGGCCGAACAAGGCGAGTGCAAGGATCTTCTTCATGTGGATGTCCTTTCGGGGTCAGTAGAGAAGCGGGGCCCACCAGTCGATGGTGAGGGCTGCGAGAACGAGGATCAGGGAGGCCCAGAGAGCCGACTTGGTGATGCGCGCCGATGCTGGCCTTGCGCAGTAGGAACCGGGTTCGCAGACGGTTGGCTTGCGGAAATAGACCTGCCAGAAACCCGCCGCGATGAAGCCGAGCGCGATCACGGCGAAGATCGGCTTGTAAGGCTCCAGAGCCGTCAGGTTGCCGATCCAGGCGCCCGAGATGCCGAGAGTCAGAAGCACCAGCGGCCCGATGCAGCAGGCCGAGGCGAGAAAGGCGCCCACCACACCGCCCGCCGCGAGCCAGCCCTTTCGGGCGGGGCGATCCGCGCCCGTGCTGTCCGTTCTGTCGTCTGTCAGCGCCATGTCGCGCACCTCTCGTCTGTGATTGACGATGGGTGTAGGGTCTGTAGCAACTACAGGCTCAAGAGGAAACTTGCCCATGACCGATCACGAGCGCGAGAGCGGCTTCACACGCGGCGACCTGGCCCGGGCGACCGGCTGCAACATCGAGACGATCCGCTATTACGAGAAGACCGGCCTGCTGCCCGACCCGCCCCGCACGGACGCCGGCTACCGGGTCTATTCCGCCGCACACGCCACACGCCTCCGCTTCATCCTGCGCGCCCGCGAACTCGGGTTCTCGATGGAGGACATCCGCGGGCTGATGGGGCTCGGCGACGGCGCCGCGCCGACCTGCGCCGAGGTCAAGGAACGGACGGAGCGGCACCTTGCCGATGTCCGCGCGAGGATCGCGGATCTTCGGCGTATCGAATCCGTCCTCGCTACAACTGCATCCAGGTGTTCGGGCGCCGAAGTCCCCGATTGTCCGGTGCTCGACGCGATTTCCAACTCGGCCGACCCATGACACCTCGCGAAACCATCCTCGTCGCGCTGCACGCGCGGCTCTCGGCGCTGCCCGCCACCGCTCTGCGCGGGGACGTGCTGCCCGAGCGCATGCCGGTCGAGGGCCTGATGATCCTGCGCGATGGCGAACCAGGTGCGCCCGAAGTCACGCTGTCGCCGCTGCGCTATCACTACCAGCACCGAGCCGAGATCGAGGCGGTCGTTCAGGGTGCCGATCGCGACGCCGCCTTTGACACGCTGACCGCCAGCATCGGCGCAGCGCTCGCCGCCGACCGGACGCTGGGCGGGTTCTGCGACTGGGTCGAGGCCGAAGCCCCGCGCCCGGTCGATCTGCCGGTCGAGGGCGCGGCGAGTCTGAAGGCCGCCGTTATCCCGGTCGTGCTGCACTATTCCACGGCCGACCCGCTGGCCTGACCCAACCGACCACAGGAGACGAACATGGCACGAGCCCAAGGGGCGCGAGCGCTGATGGCGCTTGCGTTCGAGACGACCTATGGAACGCCGCCCGTCAGCGGCTTCACCCGCATGCCCTTCGCCAGCACGTCGCTCGGCGCGGAGCAGCCGCTGCTGAATTCGGAGCTTCTCGGCTACGGCCGCGATCCGCTAGCGCCGATCAAGGACGCCGTGACGGCCGACGGCGACGTCGTCGTGCCGCTGGACGCCGAGGCGTTCGGCTTCTGGCTGAAGGCAGCCTTCGGCGCGCCCACGACCACGGGCGCGGAGGCCCCGTACAGCCACGAATTTCAGTCGGGGTCCTGGACGTTGCCCTCGATGTCGATCGAGACCGGCATGCCCGAGGTGCCCCGCTATGCGATGTACTCGGGCTGCGTGCTCGACCAGATCACCTGGCAGATGCAGCGCTCGGGCCTGCTCACCGCGACCGCGCGGCTGGTGGCGCAGGGCGAGACGGTCGGCACCACGACCAGTGCCGGAACGCCCGCCGCACTGGAGTTGAAGCGCTTCGGCCATTTCAACGGGGCGATCACCCGGAACGGCACCGCCCTCGGCAATGTGGTCTCGGCCGAGATCACCTACGCCAACAACCTCGACCGGATCGAGACCATCCGCTCGGACGGCCGCATCGATGGCGCGGATCCATCCATTGCCGCGCTGACGGGCCGGATCGAGGTGCGCTTCGCCGACCAGACGCTGGTGACGCAGGCGATCAACGGCGAGGCCTGCGAGATGGAATTCGCCTACGTCCTGCCTTCAGGCGAAAGCTTCTCCTTCACCGTGCACGCCGTCTACCTGCCGCGTCCACGGATCGAGATTTCCGGGCCGCAGGGCGTCCAGGCGACATTCGACTGGCAGGCCGCGCGCGACAGCGTCGTCGGCCGGATGTGCACCGCCACCCTCGTGAATGACGTGGAGACGTATTGATGCTGACGCTCGACCTGACCAACGCGCCGCGCTGGCATGACCTCGCCCCCGGCGTCCGGGTGCAACTGCGCCCGCTGACGACCGCCCTGATGGTCGCGACGCGCAGCGACCCCGCCGTCGAGGCGGTGCCCGAGGAGGCTTCCGACGAGGAGCGCGCCGTCGCCTTCGCCAAGGCGCTGGCGCGACGGGCTGTGCTCGGCTGGGAGGGCATCGGCGATGCCGACGGCAACCCGATCGATCCCACCCCCGAGGCCATCGACGCGCTGCTCGACGTCTGGCCGATCTTCGAGGCCTTCCAATTGACCTACGTGTCCAAAGGCCTGCTGCTGGAACAGGAAAAAAACGCCTCCGCGCTCTCGCCGAGTGGTCCTTCGGCGGGGGCGAGCGCTACTGCGAAGCCTGCGCGCAAGCGTGCGAAGACTGCCCGACGCGCCTGAACCGGCCGCTTACCCATGAGGGCTGGCAGGTCTGGGATCTCGTCGGCCGCCTCGGCGGTCAGTTGCGCGTGCTGCCCGGCGCGGTGGTCGGCTGGGACCTGTCCGCGGCCCTCGCTCTGGGAATTGCGCTCGGCGTCCCGCCCGCTGCTGCGGGTGAACTCTTGCCCGTCATCGAAGCGGTGATGGTGGCCAAGCTCAACGAAAAGATGGATCATTCCCATGGCTGAGAAGAGGGTCAGCGTCCGCCTCGCGGCCGTGGGCGGACGGCAGGTGCGCGCCGAACTCGAAGGCGTGGGCGAGGCCGGGTCGCGCGGCTTCGGACGGCTGAGCCGGGAGATGGAAGCCGCGAACGCCCGGCTCGCGGCCTTCTCGCGGCGGGTGCGGGTCGCGGCTGCCGCTGCCGTGGCCGCCGCAGCCGCTGCTGGCGTGGCGATGATCCGGTCCAGCCTGCAGACGGTCGATGCGCAGGCGAAGCTGGCGCAGTCGCTCGGCACCACCGTCGCCTCGATCCAGACGCTGGAGCGCGCGGGCGATCTGGCGGGCGTCTCCATGTCCGGCATCGAGCAGGCCACCAAGGATCTGACGCGCCGTCTCAGTCAGGCGGCCGCCGGGACCGGCCCTGCTGCCGACGCGCTCGACCGGCTGGGGCTTTCAGCAAATGAGCTGATCGCCTTGCCGCTGGACCAGCGCGTGGGCGCGATCAACGCGGCGATCGAGAGCTTCGTGCCTGCCGCCGAGCGCGCGGCGGTCGCGGGCCAGCTCTTCGGCGAGGAAGGCTCCATCGCGATGAGCCGGATCGACACCGCGACGCTGCGCCAGGCGACAGAGGACGTCCTCGCCTTCGGGGTTGTCGTCTCCGAGCAGGACGCCGACCAGATCGAGCGGACGAACGACGCCATCTCGCGGCTCGGGTTGGTCTGGCGCGGGCTCTCGAACCAGTTGGCGGTCGCAGCGGCACCTGCGCTGGAAGCCGTCGCCGATGCCATGGCGGCGGTGGCCAGCCGCACCGGGCCGCTCGGCATCGCGATCCGCGGTCTCTTGGACAACATCGGCCGCCTGACCACCTATGCCGCCACCTTCGCGGCGTTCCTCGCGGGACGTTGGGTCGCCGGCATGGCGGCTGCGGCGCTCTCGGTCCGGGGCCTCGCCACGGCGCTCGTTGTCCTGCGCGGGGCGCTGATCCGCACCGGCATCGGCGCGCTGATCGTCGGCGCGGGCGAGCTCGTCTACCAGTTCACCCGGCTCGTCTCCGGCGCCGGCGGTTTCGGAGAAGCGATGTCGCTCCTGAAGGACCTCGCGGTCGAGGTCTGGGAACGCATCAGTATGGGCGCGGCGGCGGCGGGCGCGGCCGCCACGGCGATGTTCTTCGACCTGAAGGCGGATGCCGCATCGGGCATGCAGAGCGCCATCGAGAGCGTGGTGGGCTTCGGCAACACGGCCGCGAACACCTTCGAAGGCGCCTACGAGGCGATCAAGGCGATCTGGGGCCTGCTGCCCGCCGCCATCGGCGATCTCGCGTTCCAGGCGGCCAACAGCCTGGTCGATGGCGTCGAGGCGATGCTGAACGGGGTGGTCTCGCGGATCAACGGCTTTATCGGCGGCATCAACCAGGGGCTCGAAGCGCTCGGGTCGGAGCGGCGCATATCGCTGGTTCCGGACCTCGACCTCGGCGAGATCGAGAACCGCTTCGAGGGAGCGGCGACTGCCGCAACCACGGCAGCTCAGGCGGCCTTCGATCGGGCCTTCGAGGACAATCCGCTCTCCGCGCCCGATCTCGGTCTGACCGAGGCGGCGAACAGGGCGCTCGAGTCCGCCAACCTTTACCGCGGCGCGGCGCGCGACCTGGCGGAGGGGGCCCGTGCGCCCCTCGAAAGCTGGCAGGCGCTGCGTGATGCCGTACGCGGCACCGACGAGGACGGCGCCGACGCACTGGCCGAGACCACCGCTGCGGCGGAGCGCCTGGAGACGTCCCTCGGCGACGCCGGGCGCGCCGCAACAGATGCAGGTGTGGCGGCCGGAGCTGCTGCTGCGGTAGCGGAGCCCGCGACCGACGCGGCCGTCACCGGCTGGCGGGCGGTCACCGCCGCGCTCTCCGACTACGCCAGCAAGGCCCGCGAGATCGGTGGCGACATCGGCCAGAGCCTCGTCGGCGCCTTCCAGTCGGCCGAGAACGCGGTGGGCCAGTTCGTGAAGACCGGCAAGCTCGACTTCCGCGATCTGGTGACGTCGCTGCTGGCCGATCTCGCCCAACTGGCGGCGCGGCGGTTCATCCTCGGGCCGATCGCCAATGCGCTCTCCGGCGTCTTCTCCGGGGCGGGCGGCATCTTCGCCAACGTCCTGCATGCGGGCGGGATGGTCGGATCGGCTGGACCCTCGCGGATGGTCCCGGCCATGGCCTTCGCCGCCGCGCCGCGGATGCATGGTGGCGGCATGGCCGGGCTTCGTCACGACGAGGTGCCCGCGATCCTGCAGCGCGGGGAACGCGTGCTGTCGCGGCGGGAGGCACAGAGCTACGGCGCGGGCGGCGGGGTCAACGTGACCATCATGGCCCGCGACGCCGAGAGCTTCCGGCAATCGCGAACGCAGGTCGCCGCGGATATCGCCCGCGCCGTGTCGCTCGGTCGGAGGGGCATGTGATGGCGTTTCACGAGGTCCGGTTTCCCGACAACATCAGCCGAGGTGCGCGGGGCGGACCGGAGCGGCGCACGCAGATCGTCGAGCTCGCCTCGGGCGACGAGGAGCGCAACGCCAGCTGGGCCAATTCGCGCCGCCGCTACGATGTCGCCTATGGCATCCGCCGCGCCGACGATCTGGCCGCCGTCGTCGCCTTCTTCGAGGCGCGCAATGGCCGCCTGCATGGCTTCCGGTTCAAGGACTGGGGTGACCACAAGTCCTGCCTGCCTTCGGGCACGCCGTCGCCCACCGATCAGTCTATCGGCACGGGCGACGGCGCGACGACCGCCTTCCAGCTGGTCAAGCGCTACGCCTCGGGTGCGCAATCCTGGACGCGCGCCGTCGCGAAGCCGGTGACCGGAACCGCGCGCATCGCGCTCGGCGGGGTCGAGCAGCCTTCCGGCTGGTCGGTCGACACCGCCACCGGCGTCGTCACCTTCAGCACCGCGCCGGGCGCTGGCGCCGCCATCACCGCGGGCTTCGAGTTCGACGTGCCGGTCCGTTTCGACACCGACGCGCTCGACGTGACGCTCGACCTCGAGCGGCTCGGCTCGATCACCTCCATCCCGCTTCTGGAACTGCGCCGATGAAGTCCCTCGACCCCGACCTGCAGGCCCATCTCGACGAGGGAACGACGACGCTCGCCTGGTGCTGGCGGATCGTGCGCGCCGACGGCACGAGTTTCGGCTTCACCGACCACGATCGGACGCTCAGCTTCGAGGGGACGGATTTCGAGCCCGAGAGCGGGCTGACGGCCTCCGAGGTCCGTTCCGGCTCGGACCTCTCGGTCGATGCGCAGGACGCCGAGGGCGTGCTGACCTCGGACCGGATTACCGAGACCGACATCCTCGACGGCCGCTGGGATAACGCCGAGGTCGAAGTCTGGCGGGTGAACTGGGCCGACACGAACCAGCGCGTGCTGATGCGGCGCGGGGCCATCGGCCAGATCCGGCGCGGGCGGCTGGCCTTCGTCGCCGAAGTCCGCTCGCTCGCGCATGTGCTTGGCCAGACGATCGGGCGGACGTTCCAGGCGACCTGCGATGCCGCGCTCGGCGATGCGCGCTGCGGCGTCGATCTGGAGAACCCGGCGTTCAAGGGCACGAGCGTCGTGATCGACCTTCTACGCGACCGCGCCTTCACCGCTTCGGGCCTCGGCGGCTTCGCCTCCGGCTGGTTCACCTTCGGGACCATCGAATGGACCAGTGGCTCCAACGCGGGGCGTCGGGCCGAGGTTCTCGGCCATGATGTGACGGACGGCATCGCCGTGCTGACCCTTCTCGAGGCGCCGGTGCGCGAGATCTCCGAGGGCAATGCCTTCACCATCCGTGCGGGCTGCGATAAGCGGATCGAGACCTGCGGCGCCAGGTTCGCCAACACGGCCAACTTCCGGGGGTTCCCGCACATCCCCGGCCAGGATGCCGTGCTGCGCTACGCCACCAAGGATGGCGGCCACGAGGGAGGCGTGCTGTGACGCAACCTCTCGCATCGGCCGACCCCGCGCGTGTCGTCGCCGTCGCACGCTCCTGGCTCGGCACGCCGTACCACGACCAGGCCAGCCTGCGCGGCGTCGGTTGCGATTGCCTCGGGCTCGCGCGGGGGGTCTGGCGCGACGTGGTGGGGCCGGAGCCGTTCCCGATTCTGCCTTACAGCCGCGACTGGGGCGAGACCGGCCCGCGCGAGGTTCTGGCCGAAGGCGCGCGGCGCATGATGATCGAGGTGTCGCCTGCCGAGGCCGGTCCCGGCGCGCTGGTCCTCTTCTGCATGAGGCCCCGCGCCATCGCCAAGCATGTCGGGATCCTCACCGGTCCTGCCACCTTCCTCCACGCCTATGAGCGGCTCGGCGTGATCGAGGAACCGCTCACCAATGCCTGGCGGCGGCGCATCGCCTTCGCCTTCCTCTTCCCGCAACGCTGAGACCCCGACATGGCAACGCTTGTTCTCGGTGCAGCCGGCGCCGCCATCGGCGGTTCGATCGGCGGGGCGATCCTCGGCGTGAGCGCCGCGACCATCGGCGGCTTCATCGGCTCGAGCATCGGCTCGGTCGTCGACAGCTGGATCATCTCGTCGCTGGCGCCGACCCAGCGCATCGAGGGCGCGCGGCTCGACACGCTGCGCATCACCTCGGCCACCGAGGGCGCGGTGATCCCGCGGCTCTATGGCCGGATGCGGATGGGCGGCAACATCATCTGGGCGACCGATTTCCGCGAGGAGACGAAGACCACGACGCAGGGCGGCGGCAAGGGCGGCGGGGGCGGCAAGGTCAAGACCACCGAGTATCTGTACTACGCCAGCTTCGCGGTGGCCTTGTGTGAAGGCCCGATCACCGGCATTGGCCGGATCTGGGCCGACGGCAAGCCGATGGACCTCTCCGGCGTCACCTGGCGCTGGTATCCCGGCGACGAGGCGCAGACGGCGGACCCGTTCATTGCGGGGAAGATGGGCGCAGCCAACACGCCCGCCTATCGCGGCACCGCCTATGTCGTCTTCGAGGAACTGGCGCTTTCGACCTACGGCAACCGCCTGCCGCAGCTGTCCTTCGAAGTCTTCCGGCCGCTCGCCGATCCCGACATCGCCGAGGGGCTGACCCGCGCCGTCACCATGATCCCGGCCTCGGGCGAGTTCACATATGCCACGCAGGCCATCCGCAAGACCGATGGCGGCGCGACGATGCCCGAGAACCTGAACGCGCTGGCCGACTCCACCGACATGGTGGAGGCGCTCGACCGGCTGCAAGCGATGGCGCCTGCGGTCGAGAGCGTCAGCCTCGTCGTGGCCTGGTTCGGCGACGACCTGCGCGCGGGCTCCTGCAAGGTGCGGCCGGGCGTCGAGGTCTCGGCCAAGTCGACCACGCCCGCCAGTTGGTCGGTGAACGGCGTGAGCCGTGCCAACGCCTTCCTGGTCAGCCGCGACGACCAGGACCGCCCGGTCTATGGCGGCACGCCGTCCGACTTCGCCGTGGTGCAGGCGATCCAGGAGATGAAGGCGCGCGGGCTGCGCGTGACATTCTACCCATTCATCCTGATGGACGTGCCGCCCGGCAACACCCTGCCGAACCCCTATTCCGACAACGCCGCCGAGACCGGCCAGCCCGCTTTCCCCTGGCGGGGCCGGATCACCTGTTCTCCAGCGGCAGGCTACGCGGGATCGGTCGACAAGACTGCCACGGCCGCAAGCCAGGTCGCGGCGCTGTTTGGCGCGGCGACACCTGCGAGCTTCAGCGTGGCGGGTCAATCGGTTTCGTGGACAGGCACGCCCGGCGACTGGGGCCTGCGCCGCATGGTGCTGCACTATGCCCATCTCTGCGCGGCGGCGGGCGGGGTCGATGCCTTCCTGATCGGCACCGAGATGCCGGGGCTGACGACGGTCCGCTCGGGCGCGGCCACCTATCCGGCGGTGCAGGGCTATCGGGACCTCCTTGCCGATGTGCGGTCCATTCTCGGGGCCGGGACGAAGATCGGCTACGCCGCCGACTGGTCGGAATACTTCGGGCACCAGCCGGGCGACGGCTCGGGCGACGTGTTCTTCCACCTCGATCCGCTCTGGGCGGACCCGGAGATCGATTTCGTCGGCATCGACAATTACATGCCGCTGTCGGACTGGCGCGACGGGTTCGAGCACGCGGATGCGCAGGCGGGCTGGCCTGCGATCTACGACCGGGCCTATCTGCAGGGGAACATTGCGGGCGGGGAAGGCTTCGACTGGTTCTATGCCAGTGCGGCTGATCGGGTGGCACAGGTGCGCACCCCGATCAGCGATGGCGCGGCGGGCAAGCCATGGGTTTTCCGCTACAAGGATCTTCGCGCCTGGTGGTCGAACGCGCATTACGACCGCCCGGGCGGGGTGGAGAGCGGCACGCTGACGGCGTGGGCGCCGGAGTCGAAGCCGATCTGGTTCACCGAGCTCGGCTGTCCCGCCATCGACCGGGGCACGAACCAGCCGAACGTCTTCTTCGACCCGAAGTCGTCCGAGAGCTTCACGCCGCATTTCTCGCGGGGCTGGCGCGACGACGCGATCCAGCGCGCCTATCTCGAGGCGACGTACCTCTGGTGGGGCGTCCCGGCGAACAACCCGGTGTCATCGGTCTACGGCGGCCGGATGGTGCATGTGCCGGAATGCGCCGCCTGGACCTGGGACGCGCGGCCGTACCCGTTCTTTCCGGCGCTGACCGATGTCTGGACGGACGGGGCGAACTGGCGGCTGGGGCACTGGCTGACCGGACGGCTTGGCGCGGTGTCGCTGGCGGCGCTCGTGCGGCACCTCTGCCTGCGCGCCGGGCTGCCCGAGTCCCGGATCGACGTCACCGGCCTCTGGGGCGCGGTCGAAGGCTACGCCATCACGGCGCTGGAAAGCCCACGCGCCTCGATCACAACGCTGTCGCGGCATTTCGGCTTCGACGCCGTCGAGACAGAGGGGGGGATCCGCTTTGTCATGCGCGGCCGGGCCTCCGTCGCCACCCTCGCGCCCGACGATCTGGTGGCCACCCGCGAGGGCGATGTGCTGGAACTGACGCGCGGCCAGGAGACCGAACTGCCGCAGGCCCTGAAATGGCAGGTCGCCCGCGCCGACGAGGATTACGACGCGGCCCTCGTCGAGGCCCGGCGCATCACCGTGGACACGACCCGGATCGCGTCCGAGTCCTTTCCAATGGCGGTGCCGCCCGAGGAGGCCGAGAGGCGCTGCCGCCGCGCGCTGATGGAGGCGTGGGTGGGCCGCGAGACGGCGGCGTTCCGTTTGCCACCCTCGCGCCTCGCGTTCGATCCGGCCGATGCGATCCGGCTCGCGCATGACGGGCGTCTGGTCGATCTGCGGCTCGTCTCCATCGCCGACGCGGCAGCGCGCGGCATCGAGGCGGTGCGGCAGGACCGTGCGACTTACGATCTGCCGCCCGGCGATCCCCGCGCGGCGTCGCTGACGCGGGCCGTGGTGTTCGGCGCGCCGGACGCGGTGCTGATGGACCTGCCGCAGCTGACCGAGGACCAGCCCGCGCATCGACCGTTTGTCGCGGCGCACGCTCTTCCCTGGCCGGGCGAGATGGCGGTGTTCCGCAGCCCCTCGACGGACGGGTTCGAGTTGCTGACCACGTTCGGCAGCCGCGCCCGGATCGGAGCGCTGGTCTCGGACTTCTATCCGGGCCCCACCTCACGCTTCGACCACGGCAATGCGCTTGTGGTCGATCTGCTCACCGGCACGCTGGAGAGCGTCACCGACCTGACGCTGTTGGGCGGCGCCAATGCGCTGGCTATCGAGAGCGCGCCCGGCACCTGGGAGATCGTGCAGGCGGGCGCGGCCGAGCTGCTGGCGCCGGGTCGATACCGGCTGACCCGGCTCCTGCGCGGCCAGCGCGGCACCGAGGGCGCGATGGGCAATCCGGCGCCCGCTGGCGCTCTTGTCGTGGTGCTGGACGCGTCGCTGGCGTCCCTGCCGATTGCCGAGGCCGATCTCGGATTGCCGTGGAACTGGCGCATCGGTCCGGCGAGCCGCCCCGTCAGCGACGAGACCTATGTGGCGCAATCCTTCACGCCCGCGGGCGTCGGGCTGCGGCCGTTCTCCGGCGCCCATGTCGAGCAGCCGTGGCGCAGGCCGCGCACGCCCGGCGATCTGACGATCCGCTGGACGCGCCGGTCCCGAGCTCTCGCGGCCGACAGCTGGGGCGGGCTAGAAGTGCCGCTCGGAGAAGAGCTCGAAGCCTACGAGGTCGAGATCCTTGATGGCGCGACCGTTAAGCGGGTGCTGAGCACCGCCACCACCAGCGCGGTCTACACCGCCGCAGACCAGACCGCCGATTGGGGCGCGCCGCTCGGCCCCGGTGACACGCTCGACAGCCGCATCTACCAGCTCTCCGCCCTCGTCGGGCGGGGCGCGCCCAAGACCCTCACGCTGATACTCTGAAGGCCATCCCATGTCCGACGCCACGACCCATCTCCTGCTGCCCTACATCCTGGCGGCGCAGGCCCAGAAGCACGTCACCCACAACGAGGCGCTGCGGCTGCTCGACGGGCTCGTGCAGCTCTCGGTGCTCGACCGCGATCTGACAGCGCCGCCCGGCAGTCCCGCCGATGGCGATCGCTACATCGTCGCCTCGGGCGCGACGGGCGAATGGTCCGGATGGGACCTGAACGTCGCGCTCTGGACCGATGGCGCCTGGCTGCGACTTCCCCCGCGGATCGGCTGGCGCGCATGGGTCGAGGACGAGGGCCTGCTGCTGGTCTACGATGGCGCGGGCTGGCTCGGGACCACACCGGCGGCGCTGCAGAACATGGCGCTCCTCGGGGTTGGCACCACGGCGGATGCATCGAACCCGTTCTCGGCCAAGCTCAACGCCGCGCTCTGGACGGCGAGGACCGTGGCCGAGGGCGGCACCGGCGACCTGTTCTACACCATGAACAAGGAGGCGGCCGGCGACGATCTCGGTTTGACCCTCCAGACCGGCTTCGTGACCAAGGCGCTGGTGGGGCTGTTCGGGTCGGACCGCTTCCGGCTCGCGGTCTCCGCCGACGGCAGCACCTTCTTCGACGGGCTGAGCGTCGACAACGCCACCGGCATTGTCGATCAGCCCCGGCTGCCGCGGTTCAAGGCTTACACGAACTACGACAACTACGTCGGCGTCGGCACCTGGACCAAGATCGGCCTTAACAACACCGACTACAACGATCAGGGCGCGTTCGACGCCGTGAACAACCACTTCGTCGCCCCCGTGGACGGCACCTACCTCTTCGGCGCGACTCTGCTGTACAAGATCAACGCCAGCGCCACCGCCCGCATGCGCGGGCGGCTCGTCCTGAACGGCACGACCGAAATCCGCGGCTCCCTCGGCGAAATCTCCGCCACTCATGTCTCGCTCGCTACCGCGATCTGGCTTCAGACCATGGTGCCGCTGACGGCAGGCGATACCGTCGAGCTGCAGGGGTATTTCCGGGTCGCGGACGGCTACTTCGCCGCCGACCACACGTCCTTCTGGGGCTGCAAGGTCGGCTGAGCGGCGGAAGGAGGATCCGATGAACCCACCCCGATCCGAGGGCTTCGTGCGCATGCCCGACGCCGAGTTCGAGGCGATCTTGACCCGGGCGGCGGAGGAAGGCGCCAAGCGTGCGCTGGCCGATGTCGGCCTCGACGGCGACGAGGCCGCGCTCGACATCCGCGATCTGCGCTCCCTGGTCGACTGCATCCGGCTGGTCCGCCGCACCGCGATGCAGACCGCCGTCCGCATGATCACCACCGGCGTCATGCTGGCGCTGCTCGCGGGTATAGCGATCAAGCTGAAGATCTTCGGCGGCGGCCCGTAGCCGCTCAACACCCCCGTTCACCAGCCCAACCGCACCCGCCCTCGAGGCGGTTTTTTTTCGTTTCGGAGGACCCCCATGACCACGACCTTCCACCGCCATTGGCGAGACGTGCCAGAGAGCGCCTGGCGCTGGCCGAACTTCTCGCCCGCCGAAATCGCCTGCCGAGGTACCGGCAAGCTGCTGGTCAAGGAACCCGCCCTCGACAAGCTGCAGGCGCTGCGCGACCGGCTGGGCAAGCCGCTGATCGTCCGCTCCGCCTACCGCAGCCCAGAGCACAACCGTGCCGTGGGGGGCGCGGGCCGGTCGAAGCATCTCGACGGCGCCGCCTTCGACATCGCCATGGCGAACCACGATCCGGTGGCCTTCGAGGCGGCGGCACGGGAGGTGGGCTTCCTCGGCTTCGGCTTCTATCCGCGCTCGGGGTTCATCCATGTCGATCTTGGCCCGGCGCGTCAGTGGGGCGAGCGCTTCCCGGTCCGGGAGACGGCTTTCGCGGCTGAAACCCCGCCTGCGCGCGAAGTGCTGGCCGACAGCCGTACCATGAAGGGTGGTGGCGCGGCCGGTGTCGCCACGCTGGGCGCGGCTGGGGTCGAGGTTGCGCATAGCGTTCTGGCCGAGACCCAATCCGCCATCCTGCCGCTCGTCCCGTACCTCGATACGCTCCGCTGGGTGTTCATCGCGGTGGCACTCGGTGGCATCGCGGTCACCATCTATGCCCGCCTCGACGACTGGCGCCGGGGGCGGCGGTGATCGCCGCGCTTCTGACCGGGTTCGCCGCCAGCCCGTGGACACGGGCGGCGCTGCGCTACGGCGCCATCGTCCTCGCCGTGCTCCTGTTCCTGCTGTCGCTTCGGCGGTCCGGCGAGCGGACGGGCCGCCTCGCCGAGCGACTTGAGACCACGGAGAAGGCCAATGATGTCCACCGCCAGATGCTGGAAGCAGCGGCTCGCCGCCCTCGCGATCGTAACGAGCTTGCTCAGCGGCTGCGCGACGGTCGGTTCTGAGCCCGGCATCGCGACCGCCTGTCCGCCCGTGGTGGAGTACAAAGCCAACGAGAGAGATATCACTTTGCGCGTGACCGATGAGATCTAGAAGCACTTGCTCTGTGCGACAAGTGGCGACGAAGGGTGTCGTCGGACCTGTCCAGACGAGTCCGACGCTGGGCACGACGAGGGAGCGATCGAGATGGCGGTTTCCCCGCTCACATGAAGTCTCCGAGACGAACGAACATGCGTGACACGCTGCGCCGTGAAGCGACTGATCCTTGCTTGGATCGTGTTCCGCACAGACCCGCAGCATTGTCTCCAGCGGCATCGGTGGGCGGCCCACCCTCCGGGTCGTGCGGCGCAATCAGCGCCGGAAGCCGGCTCCAGGGAACCATCGCGTCGACCTCAGCAAAGAACTGTTGGCGCCCCGTCACCTTCTTTTTCAGCGCATCGCGCTGGCCGGAAAAAGCAGGTCCTTCCAGAGGCTACTTGATCTGAATCAACGCCAGGAAATTCAGAATCTGCGCATGCAGACCGCACGCGACAGAAACCACTGATGCAGGATCGCATTGAGTGCCTGCGCAACAAAGTTTGGGAGAAGAACGCATGCCAATTCTTTACGGAAACCGTCGGACATATGCAACTCAAATGTTGACGGTAACAGCCACCGCCATGCTCGTGGCGGCGGGACCGATGTCCGGCACGATGGTCTATGCACAACAGGCGAATGCAGATGCCGAAATGGCGATGGATATTGACCACGCGAAAATCCTAAAGGATGCTGGCGTTATTGGCGTTTTCGCCACATACAAAGTCAATCCGGACTACTACCAAAGGGCATCGGCCGAGCGGCGCGGCGGGGTTGAAGAAGTGCTCGCCGTTGTCGATGCGCACAAAAGCAAAGTGCGGGTTGACGCCTATCTGACGAGGGGGCTTAGCTCTGAGAGCGACTTCATGCTTCGTGTCCATGCCTATGATCTCGAAGCGGCTCAAAATTTCATGACCGATTTCCTGGAAACTCGGTTTGGGATGCACACGGAAGTTACCGAAACTCTAACCGGCATCACAAAACCCCTGAACTATGTCACGAAAGAAGATTCGCCAGACATGAACGCCGCCTTGTCTTCTGCTTCGTACTCAGATGAGGAGCCGAAATACTCGATTGTCGTTCCGATCGAGAAAGATGCAGAATGGTGGAACATGAGCCACGAAGAACGCCTTTCGCACATGGAAGTCCACACGGCACCGACGCTTGAGTTCCTCGTGAACGTCAAGCGCAAGCTTTATCATTCGACCGGTTTGGACGATGTCGATTTCATTACCTATTTTGAGACCGCTGATCTCAATGCGTTCAACAACTTGGCGGTGTCTTTGATGGAGGTTCCGGAAAATTTGTACCATGAACAGTGGGGTGAACCGACCATCCTTTCAACCATCCAGCCGATTGAAAACGTGGTGGCAACACTTTCGGCATTGAAGTAACGCACCGATGCTCGCAAGCACGGATAGGAGAAGAAGATGACCACTTCAACCAGACGTAGTTTTTTCAAGGGTAGTTTGGCTGCGCTTGTGGGTGCCTCGGTGAATCCTTTCGGCCAAACCAGCGCCGCATTAGCGGCGTTGGTCCAAACCGAAGCGCGCCCATGGGAACAACAGATGCGAGACAGGTTCCTTGGGGAGACGAAATTCCGCGCCGTCAATATGCCAAACTGCACGGGTTCCTGCGGCTGGAATGTTTTTGTGAAGGACGGGATCGTTCAACGAGTGGAACAACCGCTCGATTACCCAGACGACGAATATAACCCGCGTGGGTGTATGAAGGGTCAGACCTATGTCCGCCGGGTGTATGCAGCAGACCGGATCAAGTACCCGATGAGGCGCGTAGGTGCACGCGGTGCTGGCTTATGGGAACGGCTCAGCTGGGACGAAGCACTCGACTACGTTGCATCCGAAATGAAACGGATTTCCGAAAAATACGGTAAAAATACAGTTTGGATTTATCCTCCTGTTCCCGCTACCGGGCTTGTAAAACAGGGCGGCGGCTTTCGATTCGCGTCGGTGAACGGCTTCGGTATTGGCACATTCTACAACTGGTACGGTGATCTTCCCCTGGCGCATCCGATAACGTGGAACGTCCAGACCGAAGAGCATGAATTCCGAGATGTGCTTAATACGAAATATGCGATTATCTGGGGCTCTGATATATTCCAAACCCGGATGCCTGATGCGCATTTTTTCACGGATGTCAGAGCGAAGGGGGTGAAACTAGTCTATATCGCTCCCTACTTTGACCCCACGGCCAGCGGTGTTGACGAGTGGGTTAAAATTCGGCCAGGAACAGACGCGGCCCTGGCGCTCGGCCTGTGTCATGTCGTTGTGAAAAAAGGACTTGCAGACGAGGCGCACCTCCGCCGTACGACAAGCGGCCCGCTTCTCATCCGAGAGGATAACAGCAAGTACCTCAAGGCCTCTGATGTGGATCCCGACGGCGATCCGAAAACCTTCATGGTGTATGACTCAAAAACTGAGACGCCCGTTCCCGACGTGTATTTCAGCGACGAACCGCCGCTCACGGGTAGCTGGTCGGTCAACCTCGCGAATGGTGAAACGATCACCTGCTCCACTTCCCATACGCTGTTCCTCAAAACTCTTGATGAACACGATCCGGAAACGGTCTCCGAGATTACCGGCGTCCCAGTTGACGTTATTGAACGGATTGCGGTGGAGTATGCATCTGCAGATCCGGCGAGCATCTGGTCCGGCACTGGCATTAACCATTGGTACCACGGAGATTTGATGGGGAGAGCCGTGATTGCCTTGGGATGCATGACCGGTAACGTCGGAAAACAGGGCGGGGGCGTCAGCCCTTGGGCTGGTCAGTACCGGATGCGTCTCAATCCGACCGATTATTTCTTCCCGAAGAAAAATGAGGACGGGTCCGAACGTTATCGCCCAGTTCCGCTCGACACGGCATACGTCGTGAACGGGCCAACAGAAACCATGGCTGATAAGGAAAAGCTATGGCGCCAGGTTCGGTGTATCTATGCGGCCGGCGGCAATCTCTTTGGCCAAGCCTCGGACCAAGCCCAGCTGGCGAAGACACTTGAGGAAGAAATCGAATTTATCGTTTCCCCGGAAATCCAGATGAGCAGTACCGCGCAACTCGCGGATGTCGTACTGCCCGTCGTAAGCTGGTACGAGCTGCCGATGGACATCTGTACGACGCCTGCTCACCCATACATCCAGATGCACGAAGGAGCTCTACCGCGGATCTATGACGCCAAGCCTGACATTGAAATCTACTACGAGCTTTGCAAACGATTGGGCACTGGCGACATCTTCGAATTCAATAAGCCTGAGCAAGCCGCAGACCTCCTGTTGAAGACTGGTGGTCCGCGAGTGGAAGGCATTACGCTGGAACGACTGAAGAAGGAACGTGTCATCAAGGTAAATCTGCCGACCGATCCAATCGCGCCCTTCACCGAGGAGGTCGAAGGCAAGAAGAAGTTTGCAACGGCCTCGGGGCGACAAGAGCTCTATAAGGATGAAGACAGGTTTATTGAATACGGTGAACAATTGCCTATTCATAAGGAACCGCACGTCGCATCACCCTATGGAACTTCAAAAGTTTGGAGTGAGGCAAAAAAGGAACGCAACCCGAATATGCAGGCTTATCCGCTTGTCTACCACGCCAGGCATACACGGTGGAGCGTTCACTCGTCTTGGAGAACGACGGATATTCTCCTTAAACTAGATGATATCGGCGAACCTTTGATTGAAATTAACCGCGAGGAAGCTGCGAAGCGTGACCTAGTAGCGGGTAAGTATGCTATTGCGTACAATCAACATGGGTACATCAAGGCGAAAGTGAAAGTTCGCGATGCTGTCCCGCCAGGTGCTGTGCTGATCTATTTCGGATGGCAACGGCAACAAATCCGAGAGGGTCATTGGAACGGTCTTTCCCGCGTTGATATCAATCCGATCCACGAAATCTATTTCGTTCCCAACGTTTGGGGGCCGGTTTCCGGGCATTTTGATCAAATTTGTGAAGTCAAGAAAGCTTAACTTCCGCAACTGAAAGGAAAGAAAAATGTCCGAAGAACTTTGGCAAAAATACTACGGCCAACCAAACCCAAAATACGGAAATCGTGCACAATACGGAATGCTGATCGACATCAATAAGTGTATTGGCTGCCACACTTGCACGATGGCCTGCAAGAATACTTGGACGAGCGGTTCAGGCCAGGAGGATATGTTCTGGAACAGCGTCACGACCGCGCCTTACGGAAAATATCCCCGTCACGGTGAGGAAACCGCCAGTCACGACGAATATGATTATCGGTTTTCAAATCTGTATCAGGATACGCCCAAAGGCAATGGTCCGGATCTGTGGCAGTTTTACTTGGCAAGGCCCTGCAACCATTGCGCCAATCCAGCTTGCCTACCGGCCTGTCCTACACGGTCCATATACAAGAACGATGATGGGATCGTGTTGATTGACCAGGACGACTGCAAAGGCTTCCAGTACTGCGTGAAGGCTTGCCCGTACGACAAGATTTACTACAACGCAACTACGGGGAAGTCAGAGAAGTGTGTGTTCTGTTTCCCGCTCTTGGAAAAGGGTCAAGAGCCGCAATGCGTCAAGAGCTGTACCGGTAAGATTCGAATTTTCGGAAATTTGATGGATCCGGATAGCGCAATTTCGAAACTGATACGCGATCCGTCTCTTGGTGTGCAACCCTACGATCCCGAAGTAGGCCTCGGAGCGACCCATCGCACTATAAGCAAAGGGGAACGGCGTCAGTATCGGCCGGATTTCGGAACTATTCCGTCCGTCTGGTATGTCCCTCCTAGGAACATTCCGCCTGAAGAGGTGGAGAAGTATTTTGGATATGCAATGCAGGGTTTTATCCAGGAGCCGAACCCCGTTCCTGACGAGATTAAGATGAAAGATCTCTGAACTCGTGCCTCAAAGACAAGGATAACAGTGTTATGACTGAAATGGTCAAAAGGGCCGTGTCGCACGGTTCCGAAGTTGCAATGGCAAGGGGTCAAATCTACAGCTTCCTGGAGCTGGCGTTTGGCCACCCTGCTGAAAAAGGAATTGAATATTTTAGACAGGAATTCGTAGAAAGGTCCTTACATCAGACTCTGGGTAAGCTTGATCTACCGTCTGCTTTTGATGAAGGGATGTTTAAATGTTTCGACCGATTTTTCAAGAATATTCGAGAATCTTCCATCCAAAGGATCGAAGGAGATTACATCAAGCTTTTTTCGAGTAACTACCCGATTATTCCTTGCCCACCCTATGGGTCGCTTTTTACAGTCGATGAAACTAAACGTCTCGAAGAAATGGCGGCGGTTAAGGAAGCGTACCAAGAATCTGGTATGACGTTGTCAGATAAGCACGAGGAACTTCCCGACCACCTCGGCGTCGAGCTCGAGTTTCTTCAATACCTGAGCTTTCGGGAGAGCGAGAGCTTGCAAGATAGGGAAGAGGAGATCGTGAAGTTTTGGAGGGACAAACAGGCGCATTTTCTTGCACGCTTTGTCGTTCCTTTCGTGACGCAGATGGCTTTGATCGCAGAAAAAGCCGAGCCAGACAACATTTACTCGGATCTGGTTGGTGCGATTCGGCATTTTGTCGTTCACCATAGTGGTGAATTTACTGAGATTGCCTTAGAGTTCAACGGAAGCCTGGAGGATTCGTGATGGTAACCCACATATCGTTTATTCGACTACTCATGGTCGGCGCCATGCTGATCCCGACATCAGTGATTTCTCAGGAAAAATCTGATGAGGCAGCGGACTCGTTTCTGTCGGTGTCAAGTCCGGTAGCTATGCCATTCTTCACGTCAATGACTGAAGTGTCAGCCGAAAATGGACGCCTGATTTATTCAGAGAATTGTGCAGTTTGTCATGGGTTGTTTGGTCGGGGCGATGGGCCTAGGGTCTCAAGCTTTGGAGAATACCAGTACATTCCGGATCTTTCAGACGGATATATTATTGAAGGTCGTGACGAGGAGATAATTGAGGAAATCAGCGAAGGCCTTAACAGACTGGAGCCACCATTAATCATCATGCCACAGTTCAAGTATATTTTGGCTCGATCTGATATTGAAAGTGTTCTTGAGTATCTCAAGATTCTTCCCGAGGTAGCACCACCCCTCATCGAATAGCCGGACACTCGTTACCGATCATATAGTGTGCAGGCATGGTGTTCACGGCGTGGAGATGTCGACAGTGTTGATGACACGGCGTGGTGGATATGGTGACCGGAACGATCAGGGGGTAGAGTTGAATTGACAACAACACGCGAGGGCGTTCTAAAGGCGCTGACTCGGGTCACCGACCCGGTGAGTGGGTCCAATATCGTTGCCGCTGGCGTGGTTCGGGCGCTAACCGTCGATGGCGGGGCAGTTAGCTTCGTGCTCGATATCGATCCCTCCAAGGTCAAGGTCTACGAGGCGGTCCGCGAAGCCGCCGAGGCGGCAGCGAAAGCGACGGGTGCGGAGCGCGTCTCGGCGGTGCTGACCGCGCATTCGGCAATGGAGATGCCCGAACTCAAGCCCAAGCCCAAGGTTGTACCCGAGGGGCCGCAGCGCGTGCCCGGCATCGACCACATCATCGCCGTGGCCTCTGGCAAGGGCGGGGTGGGCAAATCCACTGTCTCGGCAAATCTCGCCTGCGCGCTCGCCGCCAAGGGGCGCCGGGTGGGCCTTCTCGATGCCGATGTCCATGGTCCCTCGCAGCCCCGGATGTTGGGTGTATCGGATCGCCCCACTAGCCCCGACGGCAAGATCCTTCTCCCTGTGCACAATCACGACGTCGTCATGATGTCCATCGGCCTCTTGGCAAACGAAAATCAGGCGTTGCTCTGGCGTGGCTCGAGACTGGTGGGCGGGCTGCAACAGATGTTAATGGATGTGCAGTGGGGCGCGCTCGATTGCCTGATTGTCGATCTACCGCCGGGCACCGGCGACGTGTCGATGTCGCTGACTGAGAAAGCCAAGTTGGACGGCGCAATCATTGTCTCGACGCCGCAAGACGTGGCGCTTCTGGATGCGCGCAGGGCGATCGAGATGTTCAACCAGTTGGATGTGCCGGTGCTGGGCATGATCGAGAACATGAGCGCGCATGTCTGCTCTAACTGCGGGCAAGAAGAACATATCTTCGGCCACGGTGGCGTCAAGACCGAGGCTGAGGGGCTAGGCGTACCGCTGCTGGCGGAAATCCCGCTTCATCTCGACATCCGGCTCGCCTCAGACCGCGGCGCGCCCATCGTGGTTACAAAGCCTGACAGCCCGCAGGCGCAGGTCTTCCAGCAGGTTGCACGCGATCTCATAGGCATGGGCGTAGCATGATCGCGAGCCCGCTTTCCCACCGTTGATGTTGAGCTTCGCCGTCACCGGCGCGACCGTCCCCTGCGAGTAGGCTCGCGCGCTTGCCGCGCTCGAATGAGACGCGAAACTGGTAGTGCATAAGTTGGGGTCGATGCCGCTTTCGATGTGCCCCACGACACGGGACGCCTTGCCTCTTTCCTCGAGATCAGCCAGGTAACCTCTGCCGGGCGTTCAAGTTTTTGCGGAATATCGAGTAGCCCAGCCTTTGATCGACAAACCGTAAATGTGAAGGAGACCAAGATGACCAGACCCATGCCCGGTGCTGCCGGCGACCTCGCCGATGAGCATCCCGATATCTGGAAGGCCTATTCGGCCCTCGGCAAGGCAACAGCCGATTGCGGGCCGCTGACCGATCGGGAAAAACGGCTCGTCAAGCTCGCACTTGCGATCGGCGTTGGTTCTGAGGGGGCGGTGCATTCCCACACCCGACGGGCGAAGGTCGACGGGATCGAAGTCGCTGCAATCATTCAGGTGGCCATGCTGGCCATCGGACCGCTTGGCCTACCCCGCGCTGTGGCCGCCAAGACCTGGATCGAAGATATCGACGACTGATCCTCGGTGCAGCGGGCAAACCCCAAAAAAATGGAGGTGACACAAAAGCAGTCCGGCGCACTGCATAACACCCGCAAACAAGCGCAGTAGCACGACCGGCACGATGCTAGTGTCAGCCACCATTCCTGCGCCACTTCTGTACCCAACCTGTCCCGGTCGTCGCCCATTTCGCGCTGTTTCCGCCAATCGCCCAAGCGCCCGCAAAGGCCCGTACCGGAAATCCTTCAGCATTGCGGACTTTTGGGTCGGTCTTGTCAGAGCAAACTGGCTTGTAGCAGGCCGGCGAGCAGAGTAGCGTCATTTGACGACAAAACGCACCCCGTTAGAAATGGGGGGATTACCTGGCTATGGCATCTGGACGAGGTGTTCGTGAAGATCAACGGCAAGGCGCACTATCTTTGGCGGGCCGTGGATCGCGAAGGCAAAGGGGCTGAAAGCACGAGGTGGATTTCAGTTGGGTTTGCAGCAAGTCAAATTTGAAAGCGCCGGCCGGCATAATAAATTCAATGGCTTACGTTTCGGAGAAGGTTGTCTTTCAGGCCCATCCCCTCCGCCACTTGCCCTCGCGAAAGCGTTCTCCCGATCTGACTGAGGTCGAATTTTCTCGTTGTTTTCGAGGGTTATGCGGGAGGGGCTGAGCACTGGCCCCCGCGCCAGGAGGCCCGGAAGCGGTCTCTCAGGGCCGATATTCTCCGGACCTCTCGACTGCCCGATTTTGGTGTAGAGCCTGTAAGCCTCAGAAAATAAGGGAACAAATCGAAGGCTGACCTGAACACTTCGATGCTAGTGGCGCCATCGAGATGGAACCGGGATCGAACAACTCTGTCGCGCTCTGGCCGAAACACGAGCTCTATTCTGCTGGCTCGGCGACGGTCGCGTGCTTCGTGATGATGTCCTGCACCTCGCCCGGCTTGAACGCGACATCCCAAGCCCAGCGTCCGAAACCGCCTGCTGCGTTGATCGCCTTCACCCATTCGTTCAGCGCGTCCCGCTTGGCCTTGTTCTGAGGACTGTCGGTGCCCTTGATCTCGAGTGCGAGGATCGTGCCGCCAGCAAGGCGGACCAGGAAATCCGGGACGTATCGCCGCCGAGAGCCCGCCCACATGTAGTAGATCTGGAAACCGAGGTGATCGTTCTTGGCGTAGGCAAGAACGTCCTCGCGCTTCTCGAAGACATTGGCCGCGTGGCCTTCCCAGGCAGAATCTCCAACCAGATGGCTGATGTGCGACTTGGTCGTCGGAAAGCACGGCTTGGTCGTGTACCAGGTACGCATCAACCCGGTTGCACCGATCGGGTTTTCCTCGTCGAACACCGGCGTCAGACGTTCCGTGTTCTGCTCGGTCACATTGCTCAGCACATGCTGGACCACGAGATCGATGTTGAGCGCGATCAGGATCCGCCGCCGAAGCGGATCGGAGTGAAACAGCGACGGGATGTCGAGGCGGTCTGAGTTGGGGAACGCCTCGACGATCCTGACGAGTTGCGCCGCCAGATACTCGTGGGTGCCGGTGAACCCATGGCTCAGCTCTGCAAACGCCTTCCGCGCAGCCTGGAATACGAGGCGCTGCAGACGGAAGCCATCCGGTAGCTTCTCGAGGTCGATCGCGGTGACCTTGCCCATGTCCGTCGCGCCGCCGAGCGCCGGGGCGAGTTCGGCGCTGATCGGTGTGCTGGCGGGATCGAGCACGAGCGGCTGGACCTTGCTCCAGTCGATGGCGAGCTCCGGTTTGACGACCGCCTCCACGCGCAGCACGTTCGGCCAGCGAAGCTCCAGATGCGCGCGGTCGGGCACTACTTCGATCTGCGTGGTGGGCTTCGGCGGTGGCGGCGCCTCACCGCCTTCGCCGGTCTCCGAGATAGAGAGCGGCACGCCGAAGACGTTGACGTATTCGGGCAGGAACAGGCCGTTCTCGTCAGTGTCGTAGGACACCCGACGCAGTCCGCGTCCGACGACCTGTTCGCAGAGCAACTGGGACGTGAAAGCCCGGAGCCCCATGATGTGCGTCACATTCTTGGCGTCCCATCCCTCCGACAGCATCGCCACCGATATGACGTTCTGAAGGTCCTGGCCGGCTGCTCCCCTTTTCCCGACGTTGTCCACGATCTCGCGCAGCAGTTCCTCCTTCTTCAAGGCAAGGAACTGCTGGCGCCGGGTTTCGGGAAGGTCTGCCGCGTCGATGATGTCCTTCAAGCGCGCCTCGTAGTCCTTGTCGGATGAGGCGGTCTCGCCGATCTCTGCCTTCTCGAGCACTTTCGAGTCGACGCGAAGCGTCCGGTCTGGCGCGTGCAACTCGGGCCAATGTGCATCGCCCTTGTTGAAATAATTCTCGATGCGGGCCGCGGTCTCCGTGCGGTTGCAGACGGTGAGCATGACCGGAGGCGAATGATGCCCGGCTTCTCGCCACTGCCGACGCGTTTCCCGCCAGTCGGCGCCGAGCAGCGTGTAGGCGTCCTGCACCAGCTTCGGCAGCGCCTCATGCGGCTCGGCCTTTGCCCGGTTCAGGTCCTCGGAGACGGATGGGTCGCGGTAGATGTGGTAGAGCTTCGAGCGCAGCGTCTTTGCGTCCGGAACAGCGTCGTCGCGCACGACGACCCGGGGCGTCTTCACGAGCCCGGCCTCGATCGCGTCGTTCAAACCGAAATCCGAGATGATCCAGTCGAACAGCGCCGTGTCGGTGCTCTTCTTCCCTGTCGGGGCGAAGGGCGTGGCCGAGAGGTCGAAACAGCGCTGGATGCGCCGGGTCTTGTGGATTCGGTCCAGACCCTCGATCCAGCGCGTGGCTTCATCAAGGTCGATGCCCTGTTCGGCTGCCGCCTTCTTGCTGATCTTCACCTCGGGCGGTTTGCGATAGGCGTGGTGCGCCTCGTCGTTGATGACGATGATGTCCTTGTGCGACGCCAGCTTGCCCAGCACGCGCCGCGTGAAGGCCTCGTCGGACTCGCGCCCTTTCTTCACCACCGATCGGTCGGCTTCCTTCAGCGGCATCAGCGTGTGCCAGTTCTCGATCAGCACCTCCGCCTGGTTCAGCTTCTGGCGCAGGGCCTCGGACGGGCACAGGTTGAACTCGTCGTAGTAGCTGCCCTCGCTGGGCAGAAGCACCTGCAGCCGTTCCTTCACGGTCAGGCCGGGCGCCACGATGAACACGGCGCGGCTGAAATCCTTGTTCCGCTTCGGATAGGTCAGCGCGTTCAGAACTTGCCAGGTGATGATCATCGCCATCACCGTGGTCTTGCCTGCGCCCGTGGCCATCTTGTTGCACAGCCGCTCCCACGTCCCGCCGTCGCCTGGGATCGCGATGCCCTGCTTGTACGCCTCGGCGCCCTCGACCCACCAGATCAGTGTCTCGATCGCCTCGAGCTGGCAGAAATAGAACGGGTACTGGCGCGCATCGCGGTCGTGCCAGTGCTCCAGCAGCTTGCGTGTGACGATGGTCACGCCGGGCCAGCCCGCCTCGCGCCACTGATCCACGCGCGCCCGGATCGTGTTCACCAGGTCCAGCACCTCGGTGCGCTTGGTGTTGTTGCGCGCGTCGAAGACCTCATAGCTCGCCGGCCGCCGCTCGGGCTTGATCTCCAGCTTGCCGCCCTTGCCCTCGACCCAATGCTGCGCGGGGCACTCGAATGGCGTGTTGATGATGAGGGACATGGGTCTATCCCTCGAGCGGCATGATCTTGAGCGACTCGATCCCGCGGTCATCCACGATCTTTACCGCGATCCGGCGGTTCTCGCCCGCCTCGAAGGGCAGCGAGACGGTGCCGTGGAACTGTTCCAACAGATCCTCGTCCAGCTCCGCGCGGACGGTCTTGCGCAGGCGGTTCCAGCCGCCCTTCGCATCCGCCATCGGGAAGAACATCTGGTGCGGCATCAGCGAGCGGTTGTCGTAGTCCACGTCCAGCGACCACATCGCGATCTGCTTCTTGCCACCCGAGACGAGGTCGCCCGCCTTCGGGTCGAAATAGTCGAAGCCGTTCACCTCGACCTCCCACATCCCGTCCTTGCGCTTGCGCAGCTCCACGTCCGGCTGGCCCATCAGCCAGAAGGACTGGTTCGAAGCGCGCTTCTTCTTCAGATCCTCGGTCAGCAGGTCGGTGTTCATCTGCGCCTTGAGCAGCGTCACGCCCGGCCAGTTCACCTCGTCGATGTCCTTCGCGGCCTCGGGGTCGAAGGTGAAGGCGCAGAACAGGATGAATTTCGGCGACGGGCGCAGGGTCTCGGCCTCGGTCAGCGCCAGTTCCACCTGCCTCTGCTCCAGCGCCGCGTGCTCGGGGCCGAAGCTGACGACGACGCGCTCGCCCGTCTCGGCCAGCGATCCGCTGGCGTGGATGTATTTCAGCCCCGGCAGCGTCTCGAACTCGGCGAAGCGGAGCATGGCGCCGCCCTTGCCGCGCACGCCGGTCTTGAGCAGTTCGTCGCGCCACAGCGACTGGCGCGAGGTCTCGCCTGAGCGGGCGACGGTCTCGTCGGCCTCTTGAGGCGGCATGCTTTCGTCCAGCGACAGGACGGTCGGCGCGGGCACCGCCTCGACCGAAAAGGGCCCGCAGATGCGCAGCTTTGATCGGTCGATGCGGGGCTTGTCGTAAAGCGTCTCCTGCTCGGCATGGTCGCTGATGCTTTGATCCATGCGGCGCTGCAGCGCCTGACGGGCGGCGTGGAAGGTGTCGAAAGGCGCGTGGGCGGCCTCGGGCCAATCGTCCGGCCAGTCGAAGGGCACCTCCCATTCGTGCAGGGTGTCGCCCTTGGCGAAATCCACCGGCTTGCCTTTGCGCACGCCCTGCGTGGGCTTGAGCGGCTTCGGGGGGGCGGCGGCCAGCGCGGCGTTCAGGTCGGCCAGCGCCGCCGCGATCTTCGGGTGGTCCTCGTTGTAGATCGTGTCGATGTCGGGGTTGTTGGCGATGCTTTTCAGCGTGATGTGCGGCACGGTCTCGTAGTCGAATCCGCCCCCCAGCCCTTCATGCGGATAGCGCAGGGCGTAGTAGTCGAAGCTGGCGGTCATCAGCCGCTGCTTGGCCAGCGTGATCGCCACGCGGGAGGTGTCGCAGGTGATCCAGCGCCGCCCCCATTTCTCGGCAACGAAGGCGGTGGTGCCGGAGCCGCAGGTGGGATCGAGCACCAGATCGCCGGGATCGGTGGTCATCAAGAGGCAGCGTTCGACAATCTTCACGGCAGATTGGACGACGTAAACCTTCTCTTCTGTGAAGCTGCCGGTGCCCATATCCGTCCAAACATTCCCAATCTCAGATGCTGGAAAATCATCAATGAAGCGGACGTAGGTAAGCGAGTTCTTTGCACCGTTAATTCGGGATGCCTTGATGAGGCGCGAGAACCCGAGTTCGCCGGTCTTCCAATATCCCTTGCCGGGCCCAAATTCGCGCCCTTGGAAGGCAACCGGAAAATCACCTGGAGGTCTTTGGGAGGTCGTATTGTCATAGCGGAGGACTCGGCCACCGCGCGACATCAGTGCTTCCCTTTCCGTTGCCTCTGGCGGCAGCCTCTCGACGCGAAGGTCAGGCATTCGAACGTAGCGGTACACGCCAGATGCATCGTCCTCGAGCTTCTTCTCCCGGTACGGGCGGCGGAATTTCGTGCGGCTCTTGTCCTTCGAAAACCAGAGTATGTAATCCGCCAGTCCGGCCATCAGCTCTGCCGTCTGTCCGGCAGTTTTCGTCACGCAGATCAGTGAGACGAAATTCTTAGCGCCGAAGACTTCTTCGCATAGCTCGCGCGCGTGGTGGACGTTTTCATCTCCGATCTGCACGAACACCGACCCGCTCTCGGTCAGCAATTCCCGCGCCAGCATCAGCCGATCGCGCAGATAGGTGAGGTAGGAGTGTATGCCGAGTTCCCAGGTGTCGCGAAACGCCTTGATCATCTCGGGTTCCTGGGTGAGGTCGTCGTCCGAACGGTCCTTCACGTCGCGCTTGTTCGTGAAGGGCTGGAAGTTCGACCCGTATTTGATGCCATAGGGCGGGTCGATGTAGATCATCTGCACCTTTCCGCCCATGCTCTCCTTGGTCAAAAGCGAGTTCATCACCAGCAGGCTGTCGCCCGCCACCAGGCGGTTCGACCAGCCCTTTTCGTGGTGGTAGAAATCCAGCGCCTGGCGCAGCGGCAGGTTCTCGAACGGCGCCGCGAACAGGTCCGGCTGCTGCCACTGCGTCGGCGCGTCCTTGCCCTTCAGCCGCTTCGCCGCATTGGCGAGTATCGTCGCCGGGTCCACCCGTTCATGGACATGGAGCGAGACGGTATCGACCTCGACGCTGGTCCGCTCCGCCTTGCCCGTCCAGTTGAGATAGGGCGCTTGAAGCCGCTTCAGCTCCTGCAGCGCATCCTTCATCCGCTCGGGATCGTCGCTGGCCAGCGCGTCGTCGATGAGCCGTTCGATCCCCGCGCGCGCGCTGTCGAAGTTCAGCACCGGGTCGAGATGCGGGTCGTAAGCCCAGACCGTCTTCTCGCCATCCGGATCGGTGCCGGCATGGACCATCCCGACCTCGGGGTTGTTCACCCGCGTTTCGCCATGGCGGTAGCTGAGCACCTGCGTGGGGCCGTTCGGCTTGCGCGCGGCCTTCTTGCCTCGAGAGGCGACACGCTGCCGCGGCGCGGGCTCGTCGGTCGGCGTCAGTTCGAACCCTTCGTCGTCGGCATCCTCGTCCGAAGATTCCTCGCCGTCGTCCTCATCCTCTTCGGCATCGACCACCCGCATGATCGACCCGCCCCGCCCACGGCCACGGGCAAGAAGCCCGTCATCGACCAGCGCATCGCGCGCGGCGGCGTAGTCGTCATCGGTCAGGTCCGGCACACGCTCGCGCAGCAGCGCCATCATCGCGCCGTTGCCGATGGAGGACCCGTCTTCGGGGGTAAGGGAAAGGATCAGGTCGGTCAGACTGTCGGACATGCGGGACGGGCACTCGCGAAAAGGGCTTGTTTTCCAGAAGACTATCGCGCGAGTCTTTGTTTTGCACGCCCGATTCCGCCGATCCGGCGCGGCAATCCTCAACGTCAGATCGAGAAACCATGCTGTACGACCGCATCATCAAACAGGGCACCATCAACGAGAGGGGCGGAAAGCCCGAACCCCAGTTCGCGCTGCCGTCGACGGTCAACTGGATGCGTGCCCTGCGAATCCTTGCGGAGGACGAAGGGATCGATTTCGGGACGGCGACCGCCTTCTACGGGAAGGAAGGAAAGCGGAAGATGGATGTCTGGGTCGAGAACACAGTGCTCGAGCAACTCTTCCTGGGGCTTCATCATCTTTCTGCCCTCGACCAATTCCGAGGCGGAACGACGGCCGCGGACTACGCGAGGGTCGGAGTGTTGGCCTGGTACTACGGCATCGCCAACGCGGCGAGCGCTATGACCGCCGCGCAATCCGGATCCTTCCAGGAGGACCATGCTGGGACGGCGCGGCTGTGGGACGAGCAGATCGCCAGCCGGGGCCTCGCCATGGCGCCGTTCAGCTGGAGAGTGAGCAGTCTCGTGGAGAAGACCTACAAGGCGGAGGTCGATGCACTGCGGAATGGCAGCGCCGGGAAGCTCCAGACGCGCCCCTCTACGAAAAACGACGCACTGGGCGCAGCTGCCGGGTATTTGTCCGGATCGGCGAAGTGGTACGCGTGGAAGACAGAAGAGGATCTGAAACGCGAGCGTGCGTTCAAGGAACTGGGCGTCGACAGTTTTCGCTCGAAAGCTGCAAGGACGCTGCGGGATCAGAGGCTTGAGCGGAAGCCTATGGGGTTCGTTCACCAGGCAGCCCGCTACCGCGGCAAGGCGAACTATCGCGAGGCGCTATTTCTCGCATACGGCTCCGGCACCGAGACGATCCTTTCCGGGTACGTGGAAGACATGCACGCCGTGCTCAAGGCGTTTCTCGCAATGGCAGGCGCCTTCGCGCGCCGAAAGCTGGGCAAGGATTTGTGGTCTGAATTTGTCGCAGATGTCGACGCGAAGAAGGCCTTCACGACCCGAGCCGGCGATATCTGGGCGTGAAAGCTGGGGTGATGGAGCCAGACGCTAGATGTCATTCGTCCCGGGCTGCAGGAATCGCATCCGCTGTTCCTTCCAGTCCAACGGGAAAGGATCCATCATGTTCGCAAGCGTGACGCTCTCAGGCTGGCGGCCCTCCATGATGGCATCCACGATTTCCGGGGCCAGCAGAGAGAGGCGCATAAGCCGCGCCATGTATGTGAAGGCGATGCCCTCTCGCTCAGCCAGTTCGGAAATCGACGCGAACTCGCCCGACTCCAGCATCCGCTTCCAGCGGAACGCGCGGGCCAACGCCTTGACCAGCGTGTTGTCCGTCCGCCGCGGTTGCGTGGCGCCCTCGGGCATCTGCATCTCCTTCCGTCCGCCACGCTTCACGATGCGAAATGGGACGTGGAGCGTGACCGTCTCCGGGATCGGAGCCCCGCGGGTCATGCAGCTTCTCCGATGTCGCCGGCAAGCATCTCGCGGGCCAGACCGCTGAGCCCGTCGACGCGCAGTCGGACGTTGAGCCCGTCCGTGCCGATGTCCACGCGCTCGACCAACAGCGCCACGATGCGCGCCTGTTCGGCAGGGAATAGCTCGTCCCATAGCGGATCAAGCTGTTGCAGTGCCGTCCGGGCGTCGGCCTCGGTGACGTCGTCGACGTGGACGCGTGCTGCTTTCCACGTCCCCGCCACGATCTCGGGCTGGCGAAACACCGCCCGCAGCTGGTCGATGACTGCGGCCTCGATCTCGCCCGCGGGTACGCGGCCGACCGGGCAGGACCCGGCGCCGTGTTTCAGCACCGTCTGGCTGACGTAGTAGCGGTACAGCCGGTCGCCCTTACGCGTATGGGTCGGCGAGAACGCCGCGCCGTCGGGTCCGTACAACAGGCCCTTCAACAGCGCCGGGGTCTCAGCGCGGGTGCGCATCGCCCGCTTGCGGGGGCTTTCCTGAAGGATTGCATGGACGCGCTCCCACGTCTCGCGATCGATGATGGCGTCGTGCTCGCCGGGATAGCTCTCGCCCTTGTGCACCGCTTCGCCGATATAGGCGCGGTTGTTCAGCATACGGTAGAGGTACTTCTTGTCGATCCGGTTGCCGCGCGGCGTGCAGATGCCGCGTTTCGCGACCTCGCGCGCCAGTTCCGTGCCCGACCCGATCTCGAGGAAGCGGGCGAAGATCCAGCGCACATGCGCAGCGGTTTCTTCGTCGACCACCAGCTTCCGGTTCTCGACCCGGTAGCCGTAGGGCGGCACCCCGCCCATCCACATTCCTTTCTTCCGGCTGGCGGCGACCTTGTCGCGGATCCTCTCGGCCGTGACCTCGCGCTCGAACTGGGCGAAGGACAGCAGGATGTTCAGGGTCAACCGCCCCATCGAGGTGGTCGTGTTGAACGACTGCGTGACCGAGACGAACGTCACGCCGTTCCGGTCGAACACCTCAACCAGCTTGGCGAAATCGGCCAGCGAGCGGCTGAGCCGGTCGATCTTGTAGACCACGACCACATCGACCAGCCCGTCCTCGATGTCCTCCAGCAGCCGCTTCAGGCCAGGGCGATCCAGCGTGCCGCCGGAGATGCCGCCGTCGTCATACTGATCGCGGACGAGCACCCAGCCCTCAGACCGTTGGCTGGCGATGTAGGATTCGCAGGCCTCGCGCTGAGCGTGGAGGCTGTTGAACTCCTGCTCCAGCCCTTCCTCGGAGGATTTCCGGGTGTAGACCGCACAGCGCAGCTTGCGGACGACCTTCGATTTTTCGGGCGGCTTCGTCATCCCCGCCCCCTGTGGTTTTTGAGCCCGAAGAAGACCCACCCGTTCCAGCGGGTGCCCGTGATGGCGCGCGCGATAGCGGACAGCGACTTGTAGGGCCGCCCCTGCCACTCGAAGCCGTCGGCGGTGACGGTGACGACCTGTTCGACGCCCTGCCATTCGCGCAGGAGGCGCGTGCCGGTGATCGGGCGGTCACGGTCGGCGCGCATGCCACGCTTCTTCCTGTCGCCGCCATCCAGTTCCTCGCCCAGCCGCTCCAGGCGCCGGATCGTTTCGGGCTTCAGTCCGCCATAGGCCAGTTCCTGGATGCGATAGGCGAGCCGGCTTTCCAGGTAGCGCCGGTTGAACGGCGGTGGTTCTCTGTCGAACAGGTCGCGCCACTGCGCCTTCAATTCCGGCGTCGTGGCGGTCTTCAGCGCGGCCAGGCGCGCGGGAATGGGATCGTGGGTCGTCATGCGGGTCTCCGGTGAGTTGGAGTTGCATGACGGCATTGGTCGGCCGGAGAGTGTAGGTGAATTTCTCCAGTATCGTCAGAAGCTTCGCCGCACTCGCGCAGCCGCAACCGGACCAGCCCCAGCGCCAGCAGACCGCACAATTCGGCGCGGCGCTCGGCGGGGGGCATCCGGTCGGGCGGCAGTGGGTTCGAGCCCAGCCATGGATATGTCGGCGCGTTTCGCATGGGGGAAACGCTACCCGCGCACCCTCTGAAAACAATCAGAATCAAAGACTTATGGGAGTTCTGCGTAAGCCCGCGCAGAGGATGGGAACCGGCGGAGCCTTAGTGACGTATCGCCGGCGTGATCTGTGCATCGGTGTCGAGAGTAAGCGCCGCCCGCCACAGCGGTGTCTTCATGAACACCGCCTCCTCGAAGCGATAGCTGGCCGTGCCGCGTTCCTGTTGCAACAGGCCAGCCCAGCAGAGCGGACGCAACACTTGGATGTAGAGCTGGCCCATCACCTCGTCGTACCGTCGGAGAGGTCCCGTCTCGGGCTCGCCGAAGAACACGCGGCGGAGGTGCGCGCCGGTGGCGCCGTCCTCGGTCTCGACGTTCAGCACGTTCAGGAAGACGTCCCAGTTGCCAAGGATCGGCGCGTCGTCGAAGCGCGACATGCTGGCGTGGTTGATACGGAACAGGAAGAACGGGACGACCGTGCCGAAAATCCGGCCGGGATGGCCGACCAGCGCTTGGCCCGCATTGGTCAGGCGGAACTCACCCTTGTAGTGTCGCCCGAGCTTCATCGCGATCATCAGGTCGTGCAGCACCATGAGCGGGGCGAAGTCGGGCTCGTTCAGCACCTTGTTGACGGCGAAGAGGTCCGCCTCGGTGTGGCCGGGCCAGCCGAACTCGGCCGCGGCCCAGTGCACGAATACCCGCTTGAAGGCCTTGGACGGCGTCAGGGGAATGCCACCGTGCTCGCTGATCCAGGCAAAGGTCTTCTCGACCCCACGCACCAGCGGCGAGAATGCCAGCGCCGGGTCGGCATCGTCGATCTCCCGGAACGCGATCATGATCGCCGATCCTTGCGCGCCAGATCCGCCATGGCCTTGCTCAGCAGATGCCGCGGGATGTTGATCAGCGCGAAGCGCTTCTTGTCCGATGGAGCCTCATCGTCGGACGCCTCGATCACCAGTTCGACGTGATCCTCGCTGGCGTGCAGCTCCACAGTGATATCGGCGTCCTCGAAGTTCACTTCGTGACGGCGACCGTTTCCGCCCCGGATGATGACGTGGGCCATGCTCAGATCTCCCGCGCGAACCAACGGATGCGGCCGACGATGTGGATCTCGTCGGCCGTTCTTTCGTATTCGGGGTAGTGCTTGTTGTCGGAGATGACGCGCACTGCGGGCGGGTCGCTGTTCGGGATGTGCTCGAGCCGCTTGGCGACCAGCCCCATCCCGTCGTCCAGAACGAAGATCCCGGGCGGGTTGGGCGCGCGGCGGGTCATGTCGACCAGCACCGCGTCGCCGCTGAGCAGTGTCGGGGCCATGCTGTCACCCTCCACATGCATGATGCGCAGCTGCGACGGGCTGGCCTTGAGGCTGTTCCGGATCCAGGAGCGCCGGAAGTGGTAGACGCGACCGGGCGTGTCGCCGTCCTCGGTCACGACCGCTCCGCCGCCCATTGCCGGGCGCGGGTTGGCGTGGGCGATGGCCACGAAGGCGTCGTCAGGATTGTCCAAGAAGGGGGGCTTCCCCTCCACCTCGCCAATGCCGTGGATCAGCCAGTCGCGATCGACCTTCAGCACGCGGGCGACCTCTGCCAGCCGGTCTATGCCGGGGCGGGCTGAACGGCCACGGAGGATGTCGTAGACGAAGGAACGGTTCACGCCGGCCATCTCGGCGACGTGGGCAGGACTGATGCCGAGCTGATTGGCCCGGGCTCTGAGGCGGTCGGAAAGCGTGTGGTGCTCGGTCATGTCATCCCCACCCATCTGTGGATGAAATAGGATAAAATCGGATTGATCGAAGCCCGTCAAGCGAATAAGAACAGAAGGTAAACATCTTACACGGGAATCGGCGCGGAGGGCAGTGAATGCACATCGATAAATCGTACTTCACGCTCCCCGAGATCCTCGAGCGGTGGCAAATCACGGAAGCGGACCTGATCTACCTTGCCGAGAACGACAAGCTGCGTCTGTCGGTGCGCGTGTTCGGCGTGCCCATGGAGTTCGGTGACATCGAGGAGGACGAGCAAGGCGAGCCGTACAAGGTGCCGTGCGAGCAAAGCTACCACAGCGGCCTGCTCGATCTCCACGCCCGCGATGTGTTCCAACTTTTCCGGTGTGGCGAGGTCCATCTCGAGAGCTTCCGGACGCCGAAGGCCGACTACGCGACGACCTGGGGCGATGCGAAGCCCGTCCTCGTCATGATCGGCGACCTCCTTCTAAGGCGAGATGAACGCGACCGTTTCGAGATCGAGACCGGGTTCTCGCCGGGCGGACAGCCGATGGAGGAGGCGACCTTCATCCACTCGGTCGATTACTTCGAAGTCCGCTGCAACGGATGCCGGTTCAAGCTGGGCCCGATCCAGGCGGAGGTCGTGCGCGCGCTGCACGAGGCAGCGCAGGCCGGCGCGCCGTGGCAGAACGGCAAGGCGATCCTGTCGCGCGCCGGCTCCAAAAGCCTGCGCATGGCCGACGTCTTCAAGTCGCAGAAGGACTGGCGGCATCTGATCCGCTCCGACCGGCGCGGCGGCTACCGTCTGAATCTCGACTGAGCGATCCCCTTCCGCCCTATTCCTGTGGGATCGGGAGGGGGATGGGTGAGGGATGGTGGGGGATGACGGCGCCCCGCCAACGGCCAAGAGCCAATCCTGCAAGGACCGACTGATCCCCCTCCGCATCCCCCGCCAGTCCCCACGACATCCCACACCGTAATTGCGCACTGTCTCCTCAACGACGACACGAGAGGAGACACCGATGCTGCAGAGGCATTGCCTGAACCAGAAGGAGCTGGCCCGGCGCTGGGGGATCTCTCACCGGACGCTGGAGCGCTGGCGCTACACCGGCCTGGGGCCGGCCTTCCTCAAGCTCGGCGGGCGCGTGCTCTACCGGCTCGCCGATATCGAAGCCTTCGAGCAGAGCCAGCTGCAGCGTGCCCTGAAAATCAGCGAGGCGGTCGCGCGCGTCGGTCATTCGCCCCGTCGGCTGACCGCTGACCCCGCGCGGGCCGCACGGGTATGCTGATGGTCGCCGCAACCCCGATCGGCGCCCGCGTGGCGACGCCGAAGCTCACCGATGTCGAGCTCTACGCCTGGATCGCACAGGCCGAGGCTGGCGCCCGGATCGAGTATCACCGCGGCTTTCTCGGGATCGACGTCACGCCGGTGATCTCGACCCTGCCGGAGCCCGAGCGCCGCCAGCTCGCCGACCTCGGTCAGGCCGCGCTGGGCGCCTTCGAGAAGGGCCTCGTCCACCTCGTGCAGGAGCGCGTAGGCCCCGATCGCTTCGCCTACATCGCCGTCGCGCGACCCAGACCCAGAGCCGCCAACGCCTCGCTCTCGGCGCTGCTCCTCGAAGAGCGCGCCGCGTGATGGCCCTGCCATTCCCTTCCAACGGAGACCCCGCCATGCCGCACCCCAACAATGCCCCCCGCTTCGACGATCTCGAAGGTCTCGCCATCGGCGACATCGCGGCGTTGTCGCCCGAGATGCTGCTGGATCTGCAGACGACGGCGCTCGCCGAGACCGCCCGCGTGAAGCGGCTGCGGGACCGGCTCGAGGCCGGTATCGCGCGGCGCTACGAGACCGCCGCCGCGGCGGAACGGGCCGCTCAGGGCAAGACCAGCGGCACCGTGCGTGTCGAGGACGAGGGCATCGTGATCGTCGCCGACCTGCCGAAGAAGGTCTCCTGGGATCAGGACCGCCTCGCCGCGATGGCCGAGCGCATCCGCGCCGCCGGGGACGACCCGACCGAGTATCTCGAGATCGCATACCGCGTGCCCGAGCGGCGCTTCGGCGCCTGGCCCGCGGCGATGCGCGAGGGCTTCGCGGACGCGCGCAGCGAGACCACCGGCAAACCCGTCTTCCGGCTCGAGGCTCGAGACCGGTGAAGCGCGGCGGCGGGACGCCCGGTCGGCAACGCCGGGCAGGTTCCCCTTCGGCACCCGGTCACCCCCGCCGCCGCGCACCCTGAACGCAACCTCCGGAGAACCCCATGGCCTTCCGCATCATCACCGCCGACGAACGGCTCTCGGCCACCGAGAACAAGACGTCCCTCGCCATCTTCGGCCCGCCCGGCGTCGGCAAGACGACGCTCCTGAAGACGCTGCCCGCCGAGGAGACGGTCTGCCTCGACCTCGAGGCCGGCATGAAGTCGGTGCAGGACTGGCGCGGGGACTCGATCCCGGTGCGCAGCTTCACCGATTTCCGCGACCTCGCCGTACTGATCGGCGGGCACGATCCGGCCCAGCATCCGAAGTCCTGGTACGGCGCCGAGTATCACGCCTGGCTGCAGCAGCAGTATCTCGGCACCGGCATCGAGGACTTTCTCGCCCGGAAACGGATCGTCTTCGTCGACTCGATCACCGACCTGACGCGGCAGGCCATGGCCTATGCCCGCCAGCAGCCCGAGGCCTTCTCCGAGCGGACCGGGAAGCCCGATGTCCGCGGCGCCTACGGGCTCCTGGGCCGCGAGGTGATCCAGGCGCTGAAGCACCTGCAGCACGCCCGCGGCAAGACGGTGATCTTCGTCGGCGTGCTCGAGAAGGTGACCGACGAGTTCGGCACGGCGACCTGGCAGCCGCAGATGGAGGGCACCAAGGCCGGGCGCGAGTTGCCGGGCATCGTCGATCAGGTGGTCTCGATGCAACTCTTCGGCCGCGACGCCAAGGGCGACTGGACCCTCGACGAAAACTCCGCCGAGCGCCGCCTCGTCTGCCGCTCCGGCAATCCCTGGGGCGTTCCCGCCAAGGACCGCTCCGGCCGCCTCGATGTGACCGAGGCGCCCGATCTCGGCGCGCTGATCGCCAAGATCGACGGCCGTGCACCCGCCCACACCGCCACCCCTTCCTGATCCAGACGCAAAGGACAGATCCATGAGCTACGATCTCAACGACGCCCAGCCGCAGATGGCCCCCATCGGCGAGCTGATCCCCGACGGCACCTTCGCCAAGGTCCGCCTGACCGTGCGCCCCGGCGGCGTGGACGGCGCCACCCCGATGGACACGAAGCTCCTGAAGGCCTCGCAGTCGAGCGACGCGAAGATGCTGGACTGCGAGTTCACCATCCTCGAGGGGCCACATGCCCGGCGGAAGTTCTGGCAGAGCTTCACCGTGGCGGGCGGCAAGGTCGACGAGAAGGGCCAGTCGATCGGCTGGAAGATCTCCAAGTCCACCTTTCGCGCGATGGTCGACAGCGCTCTCGGGCTCGATCCCAGAGACGAAAGTCCCGACGCCAAGGCCAAGCGGGTGCTGCCCGGGCTCAAGCACCTCGAAGGCATCGTCTTCGCCGCGCGGATCATGGTGGAGCCCGCCTCCAACCCCCAATACCGCGACCAGAACCGGATCGCGAATGTCGTTCTGCCCGACGAGCCGCAGCATGCCGCGATCATGCGCGGCGAAACCGTGCCCCCGGAGCCCGTCAACGCCCCGCCGCGCAAGGCCGCGAGCGCGCCGGCGCCGGGGTGGCAGGCGCCCACGCCGGCATGGGGCGCGCAACCACAAGCCCCGGCGGCGGCTCCGGCCTGGGGCGCTCAGGCGCCCGCGCCGCAGCCCTCGCAGCAGTCGTCCGCACAGCAGCCGCCGGCGTCCGCGCCGGGCGGAGCGCCGGCGACCGGCATGCCCGCCTGGCTCAATGGCTGAGGCGCGGTCGGCAGCGCGGCGGCGGAGGTCAAACCGGCCTTCGCCGCTGCCCGAGGCCCGGCGCGATCCTGCCGGGCCGATGACCCCGGATGAATGGCAGGCGCATGTGACGCGCGAGGCGGCGCTGGAGATCGGACGATGGCTCGAGGCCCGAGGAAGACTGCACGCCCCCATCGCAAGCCTCAGCCTCGGCGACCTCGAAGCCATGGCCAGCAACGCGATCTCGCGCTGGATCGTGCTCCAGTCCGAAAAGCTCCAGAGGGCGGGCTGGCCGCCCGAGGACCCGATCGCGACCTTCTTGCTCGGGTAGCGCTCTGCGCCGTCTGCGCCCGCGAGGCGCGCGGCTTCGGCTACTGCCACGGCCTCCGCTGGGATCGCCATCCATACCACCGCTTCTGCTCGCGCCGCTGTCAGGACGTGGGCAGCGCCATCGCCCAAAGGAACAACGGCATGATCGACAAGACCGCGCGCGAGGCCCGTGCGATCCGCGAAGCGCGGACGCTCTTCGCCGAAGCGCTCACCGACCTCGGGCTCATGGAGCCCTTCTTCCACCGCAGCGCCGAGGACATCGACTGCCTGATCGAGGCGGCGGTCACCGGCTACATCGACAGCATGCAGGACCAGGCCGCGCGCAAGGAGCGCACCGGCACGGCCCTCGATGACCCCATTCAGTTCTGAGGGGGCGTGCGATGATCGACCTGAACAACAACACCGCGTCCTGCAGCTGGAAGCCTCTGCTCGAGCCGGCCACCGAGAACGCCGTCACCGACTTCGAGATCGAGTTCTGCGACAGCCTCCGCGAGAAGCTGGCTCGGTTCGGCGAGAGCGCCCGGCTGACGGACGCGCAGTTCCACAAGCTGACCTGCATCGCGCAGGCTGGCGGGTTCTGGGAGCGCGAGCGATGATCGACCTGAACCATGGCTCGGGCTTCCTCTATGGCGCAGTCGCGCCGCGCCCGCCCATCGCGCAGGCCGTGTCCGCCGCCATCGACACGGCGCTGTCCGCGCGCCACCGCGCCGAGCGTCCGCGCACCTATGTCAGTTCCTCGGGTCTCGGCCGCGACTGCCTGCGCCAGATCCAGTACGACTTTCTCGCGGTCCCAAAAGACGAGGGCCAGGAGTTTGCGCCGCGCACGCTGCGCATCTTCGAGGCGGGCCACCGGGCTGAGGACATCGTTGCAGGCTGGTTCCGGATCGCCGGGTTCGACCTGCGCACCGAGCGACCCGATGGACGCCAGTTCGGGTTTGAGGCCCTCGGCGGGCGCTTCAAGGGCCATATCGACGGCTGCCTCGTCTCCGGCCCAGTCGCGATGGACTATCCCGCGCTCTGGGAGAACAAGGCGCTCGGCGCAGCCAGCTGGAAGGACGTGGTCAAGCGCGGCGTCAGCCTCGCCCGGCCGGTCTATGCCGCCCAGATCGCGCTCTATCAGGCCTACATGGACCTGCCGACCCCGGCGCTCTTCACTGCGCTCAACCGCGACACGATGGAGCTGCATGCCGAGCTCGTGCCCTTCGATGCACATCTCGCGCAGGAAATGTCGGATCGCGCCGTTGCCGTGGTCCGGGCCTCCGAGGCGGGAGAATGGCTGCCGCGCGCGGCGGCCGAGCCTACGGCGGTTCTGTGCCGCGGCGGCATGGCTGCCGGCAAGTGGCACGCGCCCTGCGCCTGGGCGGAGCGGTGCTGGGGAGAGCGGCCATGATCCCCGACGCCTACGAACTCAAGCGGATCGTGCGCGCGCATCGCGAGCGTTTCTGGTGCTCCGACCTGCTCGGAGCGGCGGAGTTCGCGCCGATCTATTTCTTCGGCGATCAGGCCGCCTTCGATGGCGATATCGTCGACCGCGCGATGATCCGGGTCTTTACCGGTCCGCTTCGGCTGCCGCATCCGTCCGTGATCTTCGAGGTGCGCGAGCAGCGCGCGTCTCCCTCGGGCCTGATCGTCTGCGCCCGCGCCGACGGCGATATCGTCGAGGCAACGTTCCTCATGCGCAGGCGGGCGCCGCGCGGCTGGACGGATTGCCTGGTGCGGATCTGGATGCATCCGGACGGCAAGGCGGAGATCGAGGGCAACCCGGCCGAGCGGAGCGACGAGACGGTCCGCGGTCACGGCGAAGTCGCCGCCGGCATCGTCTGGCGCGCGCTGACCATCCTTGGCGCCTCCCCTGAAATCCGCGACCGCAAGGTGTCGCTTGCAAAACGGTCCCGCCTGTCCCGCGAGGGCGTGCGCGGATGGGTCTGGCGTCAGGTCGCCATCGATCCGGCGCGTCTGCGCGCGGCGACTTCTCCGCAGGGCGGCAGTCACGCCAGCCCGCGCTGGCACATTCGCCGCGGTCACTGGCGGCAGCTCGCCGACGGGCGCCGGGTCTTCGTCCGTCCGTGCGAGGTGGGCGATCCGACCCGCGGCGGGATCGTCAAGGATTACGCAGTGGAGGCGCGCTATTCATGACCGAGTTCACCCCATCCGCCACGCAGGCCGCCGCGATCCGCGAGATCAAGGAGTGGTTCGAGACCCGCACAGAGCAGCAGCAGGTATTCCGCCTGTTCGGCTATGCCGGGTCCGGCAAGAGCACCGTGCTGAAGTTCGCGCTCGAGGAACTCGGCCTCTCGCCCCACCGCAGCGCGAAGGACGGCCGCTGCGTGCCAGGCGTCGTCACCGCCACCTTCACCGGCAAGGCCGCGCTGGTGCTGACCCGCAAGGGCACGCCGGCGCGCACCATCCACAGCCTGATCTATTCGGTGATCGAGGCGACCGAGGAGGAGATCGAGGAGGCTGCCCGCAAGATTGCGGTGGCCGAACGCGACGCGCTCCGTCTCACCGGGTTCGCGCGCACCACGGCCGATGCCGCGATCGAGGCGATGCGCCAGGGGCTCTCGGCGATGAAGCACCCGCGCTTCGCCCTGAACCCGCAGAGCGACGCGGCGGACGCCCGGCTGATCGTGCTCGACGAGGTGTCGATGGTCGGCGAGGAGATGGCGCGCGACCTGATGAGCTTCGGCAAGCCGATCCTCGTGCTCGGCGATCCCGGCCAGCTGCCGCCGATCCGGGGCGAAGGCGCCTTCACCCGCGACGAGCCGGACGTGATGCTGACCGAGATCCACCGCCAGGCGGCCGAGAGCGCGATCATCCGTCTCGCCACCATGGCGCGCGAGGGCCGGCCGATCGGCTTCGGCGTCTACGACGATCATGTCGCCAAGCTCCGCAAGGGCGACATCACGCCGGAACAGGCGCTGCGCGGCGGCCAGCTGATCTGCGGGCTGAACGCCACGCGGCTGCAGATCAACAACGCCATGCGTGCAGCGGCCGGCCTCGGCGGGAGCTGGCTGCCCACGGGGCCGGCCGAGAAGATCATCTGCCTGAAGAACCAGAACGATCTGGGGCTGATCAACGGGATGTTCGTGACGCTCGAGGACATCGTCGACGAGGGCAGCCTCTACTTTTCCGCCGTCGTCCATGACGAGGACGGACGCCACATCGGCGAGCCCTATGAGGACGGGCGTCCGGGCCGGCTGCGCATCTACAAGGGGCATTTCGAGGACCACGTCGCCTACGACGACAAGCGCCATGACCGCGACTACAAGGAGAAGCGGCTGCTCACCGAGGCGACCTTCGGCTGGGCGATCACCGCGCATAAGGCGCAGGGCTCGCAGTGGGAGAACGTGATCGTCTGGGACGACGGGCTGGGCCGAAACGAGATCGACCGGCGCCGCTGGCTCTACACGGCGATCACCCGGGCCGAGCGCGGGCTCGTCCTTCTGGCCTGAGGGGTGCGATGATCGATCTCAACGACATCGCGGTCCCGAAGACCCGGCATGACCTCGCTGCCGTGAAGGAACGCCTGGCCTGCACCGCTGCCGACTGGCTGCCGGGGCTCTTCCCCGAGGCCAGGCTCGCGCGGGACCGTCGTTCCTTGCGCTGCGCGGACCTCTCCGGGCGCCCGCCGCGCAAGGAGGGCTCCTGCACCATCCATCTCGACGGGCCCTATGCAGGCTGGGGCTTCGACTACGCCACCGGCGAGCGGGCCGGTCCCATCGACCTGATCGCGCAGGCGACAGGGCTCTGCGACGGCGCGCTCTTCGACGAGGCGGCGCGGTTGGCGGGGATAGACCATCCCGCGCCGCGGTCAGCGCCGTCGTCGACCAGCCGCGCACGCCCGGACCATTCGGCCGAGATCGCGCGTCTTGTCGGCGGGGCAGTACCGCTCGCGGGCACGCCAGGCGAGACCTATCTGCGCGCTCGCGGGTTGTCGGATCCCGGATCGCCCGATCTGCTGTTCCACCCCGATCTTCCGGATTTCGACAGCTGCCGCGGCTGGCCCGGCCTGATCGCGATCCTCCGGCTGCCGGACGGAGAGCGCGCGCCGGGCATCCACCGCACCTTCCTGCTTGACGACGGCAGCGCCAAGGCGCCCCCGGGCAAGAAGATGCTCGGCAGCGTGAAGGACGCCTCGGTCCGGCTGTTCCCGATACCGGAGGACGGGCACATCGGCGTCGCGGAAGGGATCGAGACGGCGCTCGCCGCACACGCGCTCTTCGGCACGTCGGTCTGGGCGGCGCTGTCGGCGGACGGTCTGGCGCGATTCCAGTGGCCGGAGGGCACCCGGCGCGTCACCATCTACGCCGATGCCGGAGACGCCGGCCGCCAGGCGGCTGCGACGCTCTCGGACCGCCTGAACCGGGCCGATATCCCGAACGAAATTGTTGCGCCGCTGCATGGCGACGATTTCAACGACGACCTTCTGCGCGGCGCTCGCGCCGAGGATTACGCGCGACCGACTGACACCACAGCGAAGTCGCAGGACGGCGACCCTGTCGAGCCGGGGGCGGCTACGCTCATCGTCGCCTCCGCCGACGATCCCGCAACGCTGATCGCCGCGGCCGAGGCCCTGACCAATCCGCCCGAGTTCGAAGCCCTGTCCACGCTGCTCGGGCGCATCGCGCTGGCGAAACTCGACCCGCTACCCGAACGTCAGGTCATCGCGCGCATCAAGTCCGCGACCGGGATCGGCATGTCGGTCCTGACCCAGCAGCTGGCCGAGCTCCGCCGACGCGTGAACGCCACCGGCGACCCGCGCGCGCCGATCCCGAAACCCGCCTGGTTCAGGCGCCTCCGGCTCGACCTCGCAGGCGCGCCCGAACGCAACGAGGCCAACGTCATTGTCGCGCTGACCTCCGATCCCGCTTTCGCCGGCGTTCTCGCCTTCGACGAATTCGGGCAGGAGATCGTGGTGCGTCAGCCGCTGCCGTGGGATTGTGCGGCCGCGTCCCTTCCGCGTCCATGGGAGGACGCCGACGACATCCGCACCGCCGAGTGGTTGCAGCTCCGCGGCATCAACGTCGCCCCGGTGGTCGTGAGCCGCGCTGTCGGCGCCGTCGCCCGCGAGCTGCGTATCCATCCGGTCCGCGACTGGCTCGACACCCTGACATGGGATGGCACGCCCCGGATCGAGACATGGACCAGCGCCCATCTCGGCGCGGAGCCGACGGCGTTCCATCACACCATCGGTGCGCTCTGGCTGATCTCGGCCGTCGCCCGCATATACCGGCCCGGCGTGAAGGCCGACCACATGCTGATCCTCGAGGGGCCGCAGGGCGCGCGCAAATCCACCGCGATAAAGGTGCTCGCCGGCGAGGAATGGTTCACCGACGAGCTGCCGGAACTTGGCTCGAAGGACGCGGCGCTGCACATGCAGGGCGTCTGGATCGTGGAGATTGCCGAACTCGACGCCATCGGCCGCGCCGAGGTCTCGCGCATCAAGGCGTTCCTGACCCGCACCACCGACCGCTTCCGACCGCCGTATGGGCGCTATACCGTCGAGGTGCCGCGCCAGTGCGTCTTCGCCGGCACTGTGAACCCCGACACCTATCTGCGCGACGAGACCGGCAACCGCCGCTTCTGGCCGCTTCGCTGCGGTGCAATCGATATCGCGGCGCTCGCGCGCGACCGGGACCAGCTCTGGGCCGAGGCCGTTCACCGCTTCCGTGGCGGCGCGATCTGGTGGATCGACGATCCGGCGCTGCTTGCCGAAGCCCGCGAGGAACAGGATCGTCGCTACCAGTCCGACGCCTGGGACGACCTGATCGAGCACTGGCTGACGCACGAGATCCGGACCGTCTCCGACGGCTTCCCCGACTACGGCAACTCCCGCACCGAGAGCGTGCCGCGTCCGGAGCCGTTGAGGGATGTGGCGGTCGGCGAGATCCTCGAGGAGGCCATCGGGCTCGAACCCGCCCGCTGGACGCGCGGCGACCAGATGCGCGTCTCCGCTTACCTCAAGGCGAACGGTTGGGAGCGCTACCGGCGGCGCGACGAGGGCGGGCGCGAGGCGCCGCGGGAGTGGCGGTATCGGCGAGACGGCTGAGGGCGCTTTGGACTGCGGAGAAATGAAACGATCAATTTCTGAATATGCGTGCCCCGAAAGCCGATACTAATCACTTCCCTCATCTTCCGGGTCCGAAGGGCTATTTGTTGCATTGTCATCCTCACCCTCGACGATGCCTTCAAGATATTTTGCGTAGGTCGTCTTGAGATATTTGAGAGCCGCATCTCCCTCTACGTTGGCCTTCAGATGGTCTTGTACAAACCGCATACGACCTTTGCTGTCCGCGAGGATTTCCGACCATGGCCGAACCCATATTTCGATCAGGCCCTCCTTGAAAACGCGCCCTGGCGGACTGCCCTCCTGACGGGTCCGCCGCCGGGCGTGCTCATCAAGGTCGTTCGAGACCGCCCAGAAGGTCCATCTGGTTTTCAGGTCGCGGAATCTCTCATCTCCAGCGATCGCGAAGGCGTAGCTTTCAATCTGCGTTAGCTCTCTCGCGCCAATCACTACGGATGGGCGCTTTAATTCAACGATCAGATGCTCACGCTCTTCCGACCGGCTGAGAGGCACTGCTCTCGATAGCATCAAATCAACAATGCCTGTTTTCCCGTCAATGCGCTTAACGGGCTCGTCAATGACGGTTTCTGCGCCGATCATTTCGCGATGCTTGCGTAGAACTTCCCTCAGACCCTTATCGTCTACGGTCAGGGCAAACTCTTCGCCAAAAATCCAGGTATTGCCTTCGGCAATCATCCGGTGAAGTTGGCTGCGTTCCTTCAGTAGTCCGCGAGTTTCCGGATCGTAGAGTAGATGCTCGATACCCGACAGGAATTTGAGCCGGTCGGAGACAAGTCGTGAGGCGCTGATAACATTTGCCAAGTCAGCCTCCTCAAGGAGGCGAGAAAACTCATTTCGCGTCTTCTTGGGTAGATCAAGAACCTGCGTAAGAATGTTCTGAAGCTCGTCTGGCCCCCTTTCGATTGCCTGCCGAAGCATCCGCATTTGGAGGGCGCGACTCTTGGTGCTTTGCTCCGAAAAATCCGAGAGGTGCTTGCTCACCGTCAATGCTACGATGTCGAAGACTTGGCGCTCGGCAGCCTCGACTGGGGTCTGCGGTTCAGTGTCGTAAGGGTAGCTCCGCTCAGCCTTCCAGCGATCAATCTCAGTGCGAGCGGCCGCTGCACCGGCCTGCTTGAAGTGTGCCTGGATAGCTTCTGCTGCTTCGTCGTAGGCTTCTGCCATCGCCGAATCCATTTCGGCCAGGTCGATGGCTCCGCGTTCCTGAAGGCGGTCGACATACCGGGATTTCAGATAGGCCGAGAACACATATCCAGTCGTGTGGAATTTTGGCGCAATCCTCGCGAACGGAAATCCGTCTTCACCGCAGAAGAACACTGATCGCTCTGGCGCCGAACTCCACTGGATCAGCTCCAACGCCACAGGGTATTCCTCGCCGTCAGCCTCAATGGGTGACAACGAGATCTTGTTCCTTTCAACGATGTTCGCTTCTGGGTCGAGCTTTTGGTGGTCGAAATAAACCGCGGCGTCTCGATAGTCGGTGAGATAAACCGCGAATACTGCCGATAGGTCGGGCACGGCTCGTTCCGGATCAAGCGACCGGAACTGTCGGTCGAGTTCGGAAATCCTCACCTCGACGCCCGTTCCAAGCGCGGCATCCGCCTCCGTCGCCTCTGTGATGCGCACATCCACGAGTGCATCGCGGATCAACGTCATACGAAACGCCATGAGGCGATTACCCTCGCGATATCGGACGCTCCAATCCGCCACACGACCGAGGCCGAGCGCTCTGAACCGGCCTTTTCCCTCCTTGCCGTGCAAAGCGCGGCCCTTGCTCTTGGATCGCGCGCCATGCCGTTTCCATGACCCACCGACCTTCCCGAACAGCGCTTCGGCCTCTTGGCGTGAGAAGCCGTGACCGTTGTCCGTCACCGTGATGGAGCGCATGCCGAGCTCGCCCACGTCGACGTCAACATCGACACGCGTGGCGTCCGCGTCTAGGGCATTCCAAACCAGTTCGGCGACCCCCTGCACCGGCGTCGCATTCGCGAGCTTGCGCAGATGGTCGTGCTCGACCTGCACTCTGAAAGTGCCATCTGCCATCTAAGCCCCTCGAATAAAGATTGTTTCACCCGTCCAGAATCGGCTGGAAGGTAAGCCGGTGTCAAGGAAATCGATACTGTTCTAGCCGGCGCTGATGTGAAGCGCGCGGCGTCCCAACCTCCCGTTGGTCCCAACCCTGTCCCAACCTACCGAGGGGGTTGGGGACACGAAAAGCCGTTCAAAAACAACGGTGTCCCCAACCTCACCCCGTGGTCCCAACCTTTTGCTACACATTCATGTGGGAGAACGGAAAAGGTCGGGAACATGTTCTTCTATACGAAAAGAGAAGGACCCCCGTTGGGGACACCGAGGTTGGGACCACATTCATGCAAGCCATTGGAGTGAAACGATAAAGGGCTGTCCCAACCCCCTCGAAGGTTGGGACCACGCGTTCGGAGGTTGGGACCGGGGCGTTCAGAGCGTTGAGCGTCGTCCGTCGCCGCGTCGACGGTCGTTTTCGCTTTGGCCGAGGACCGCCGGATGCTAATTCTTGCGGCGACCGAAGCCGAAGGCCCACAGCTTGTGAGCCTTCACGATGAACACATCGATTTCCGCGCAGAACGTCCGCCCCGAACCGGGCGCGATCAATAGGTCCTGCATCCTCGCCCTCGACCTCGGCACCACGACCGGCTGGGCGCTCCGCAGCCATGACGGACTGATCACCAGCGGCACGGTCAGCTTCCGGCCCGGACGATTCGACGGAGGCGGCATGCGCTACCTGCGTTTCACCAACTGGCTGACCGAACTCGACCGGTTGTCGGGGCCCATCGCCGCGATCTGGTTCGAAGAGGTGAGAGCTCACAGGGGCGTGGACGCGAGCCACGTTTATGGCGGGCTGATGGCCACGCTGACGGCATGGGCGGAGCTGCGTGGCGTGCCATACGAGGGCGTCGCCGTTGGATCGATCAAACGCCACGCCACCGGCAAGGGCAATGCGCCCAAGGAGGCGATGATCGCCGCGGCGCGAGCACGAGGGTTCTCGCCCGTCGACGACAACGAGGCCGACGCCATCGCCATCCTGCACTGGGCGATCGAGACGAACGGGGGCCTGGGATGAGGTGGTGCCCGAAAGGCTACGGCGGCACGCGCCGGGATCCCGACCAGGTGAAGCGCGATGGCTGGCATGACGAGGGTGTGCTCGCCGTATCCGTCGACGACCACCGCCTGACCTGGCCGGAACGCGAGCTGGTGCGTCAGCTCGGGGAGAAGCTCTATGGGCCGCGGGCGGACGAGCGGGAGGCCGCGAATGGTTGAGTGGACGCCCACCATGGTCGAGGACCGGCTCGAGAGCGCCGCCGACGTGTTCCGGTCGCTGCCCGAGGTAAAGCCGCAGGGCTACTTCAACGCCTGGCCCGAGTACTTCCACAGCTTCGCCGACCAGGTGGGCCAGGAGCCGCAGATGCGCCGACCCAAGCCCGGGCCGCGTGACATCACGCAGGCCGAGGAAGCTCTGCTCTGGCTTCGCTGGCTCGACCCCGCCGACGCGCGCCTGCTCTGGCTTCGGGCAAACCGCAAGCCTTGGAAGCCGATCTGCTGGGAACTCGGCATCAGCCGCGCCACGGCGAACAGGCGCTGGCAGTACGGCATCGCGGTGATCGTGTGGCGGTTGAACGGGAGGCGAGTGCCGAAGAAGCGGTCGATGGAATTCGTCGTGGCGCAAGCTGCTCAATGAGCCTGTCAAGGTTCGACGTTCGCGCGAGACACTTTCCGGCGAGACACCGGACGGCGAGACGGATCGCCCCTCTGACGGTATCCATGGCGATATACTGGGGGTCGTGCGCTCGGATGGACCGACGCTGGTCCCGAGGTGGACACCGGGGCTGGCTTCCGGGGTCCAGCCGGGGTCCAGGCCGCCAACTCTTTGTTTTCTGGTTCCTTTCCGGGCCGAAACGTATGCTGGCGGGCTTGGCTCGGCATTTCGCCAGCGACAGGGCCGGAATTTTGGGAAGCCGCCGGAATCCAGCATCCACCCGCGGCGTCCTGAAAGCCTCGTGAATTCAAACATCTGACCGGCCGCCCGGGGTGGATACCCCGCGGATACCGGAGTCCAGCCGGAAGCCGGTGGACCCCGCCGTGCCGGAGTCCACCCGGCGGATGCCGATCGACCATCGACAGGAACCTTCATGACCCTCGCCCACGGCACTGCGGCGGGCACGGACGCCGTCGCGACGCGCGCCAGGTCGCGCAACCGCGGGATGCGCCTCCGGACCTGCGCGGAGTGCGGCAAGGTCGAGGAGGTGCGCGCCGACAACCCCGCCACTCGGTGTCGAGCCTGCGGCTCCCGACCAGCGCTGGATAGAGGCCACTGCAGGCGATCCGCGGATCGGAACCATGAGACGTGCCGGCACTGCGGCAGGGTCTTCCCGGCGCCGCCGAGCAGCCGCCAGCAGTTTTGCTGCCTCGCGTGTCGTCGCGCCGCGCAGTCGGTCGAACGATGCTGCGCGACCTGCGGGAGCTCGTTTCACATTCCCCGGTCGGTCCTGTCGGGTCGCACCAACGCCAGCGGACGGTTCTGCTCGCGGTCCTGCTACGAGCGCCATCTGTGCCGGACGCCGCGCATCCGCGGGCGCGGCTCGCGATGGAAAACGATCCGCAAGGCTGCGCTCCGGCAGACGCCCTTCTGCGCCTGCTGCGGAAGGACCAGGCACCTTCAGGTGCACCACATCATCCCGTTCCGCCTGACGCGGGACAACTCGCCGACCAACCTGATCCCGCTCTGCCGCGCCTGCCACAAGCGCGTGGAGAGCGTGTTCCACGATGTCGAGGCGGTCGATCCGCCGCTCCCAGTCACCAAGCTCGTCCTGTTCTGCAGCATCCATGCGCGCCGGACGGTGACCCTTCACATGCTCAAGAGTTCCGCCCATGCCGGCCAACGCGCTGCAGCTTGAACAATGGCCCATCGGCCGCCTCGTCGAATACGAGCGCAACCCGCGCAAGAACGACGATGTGGTCGACCGGATGGCGCAGGCCATCGTCGAGTTCGGCTTCCGCATCCCGATCGTCGCGCGCAGCGACGGGCTGGTGGTCGACGGGCACCTGCGGCTGAAGGCGGCCCGTCTGCTCGGTCTCGACACCGTGCCGGTGGTCCTCGCCGACGAGCTGTCGGAGACGCAGATCAAGGCGTTCCGTCTGCTGGCCAACCAATCGGCGAACTGGGCGGAGTGGGATGAACTGCTCCTCTCGGCCGAGCTGCAGGACCTGCTCGCGGACGACTACGACCTGTCGCTGGTCGGCTTTTCGGACGGCGAGCTGGACAAGCTTCTGGCGTTCGATCCGGACGGGGGCGGTGAAGAAGAGGGTGGCGCCGGGGGCTCCGTGCCGCCGGTGACCATCCCCGAGCCGCCGCGCAATCCTGCGTCGCGCACCGGCGATCTCTGGATCCTCGGCGACCACCGCCTCCTCTGTGGCGACAGCACCAGCGCTGCCGACGTGCGTCGCCTGATGAACGGCGAGCGGGCAGTGCTGTTCGCGAGCGACCCGCCATACCTCGTCGATTACGACGGATCGAACCATCCGACGCGGAACAAGGACTGGTCGCAGTCCTATGGCGTGACCTGGGACGACAGCAGCCAGGGCGCGGACCTCTACGACGGCTTCATCGCCGCGGCCGTGGCAGAGGCGATCACCGAGGACGCCGCCTGGTATTGCTGGCACGCCTCGCGTCGCCAGGCGATGCTGGAGGCGTGCTGGGAAAAGGCCGGCGCCTTCGTCCACCAGCAGATCATCTGGGTGAAGGACCGCGGGGTTCTCACCCGCTCGCACTACCTCTGGAAGCACGAGCCCTGCTTCATGGGCTGGCGCCGCCCGAACCGCCCGCCGAAAGTCGCCGAGCAGACGCTGCCCTCGACCTGGGAGATGCCGTCCTTCGCCAAGGACGAGCGCCCGGACCATCCGACGCCGAAACCGCTCGACGCCTTCGGTATCCCGATGCGGCAGCATGTGGCGCGCGGCGGGATCTGCTACGAACCCTTCTCGGGCTCCGGCTCGCAGATCATGGCGGGCGAGGCCAATGGCCGCCGGGTCTTCGCGATGGAGATCAGCCCGGCCTATGTCGATGTCGCCGTCGAGCGCTGGCAGGCCGAGACTGGCAAGACTGCCATCCTCGACGGCGATGGCCGGACCTTCGCCGAGGTGAAGGCCGAGCGGCTGGGCGAGACCCCGGCGGCGGCCGAGGGGGCCTACGCGGCCTGACGACGTGGATGGCGTGGCTCTACCTTCCTCCGGTCTGCCTGCCGGAGCCGGCGACGCGTGCCTGTTCGGCCTCTCGCTCTGCTCCGGCGCCGGCGGGCTCGATCTCGGGCTGCACCTCGCATGCCCCGGATATCGCACTGTGGGTCACGTCGAGCGGGACGCCTACGCCGCGGCCGTCCTCGTGGCGCGGATGGAAGACGCGGCCCTGGATCGGGCGCCTGTCTGGGACGACGTTGCCACCTTCGACGGCCGCCCGTGGCGCGGCGCGGTGGACATCGTCACTGCGGGCTATCCGTGCCAGCCGTTCTCCGTCGCGGGCAAGCGCCGGGGCGCGGACGACCCGCGTCATCTCTGGCCGCATGTCGCCCGCATCATCGGCGAGGTCGAGCCGCCCTTCGTCTTCCTCGAGAACGTCGCCCATCATCTCCGCCTCGGCTTCCCCGAGGTCGCCGGAGGACTGGTCGGCATGGGCTACCGCCTTGCGGCGGGCCTCTTCACGGCGGCGGAAGTCGGTGCGCCCCACCGGCGCGAGCGGCTCTTCATCCTCGCCCACCGCGAGGGCGACCACCTGGCCGACCCCGCGCGCCTGCTCGGGGACGCGGTCGAGCGGCGGGAACAGGACGGAGATGATGCGGCTCTGGCCGACGCCGCTGGCCGGCGACAGCAAGGGCACGCGGAACCGGACGAGCAATCGCAGCGAGGCCGCGCGCCCGCGCAACGACGGGACGACGCTCTGCGATGCGACGAGGATGTGGATGACGCCGACGGCGCGGGATCACAAGGACGGGGCGACGAGCCTCGCGAACACGCCGGTGAACGGGCTGCTTGGCCGCCAGGTCCTGGTGATGCCGACGGCTGGCGGGCGTTCCTGCGACACGCCCCGGACCTTGAACCCGCGGTTCGTCGAGGCGTTGATGGGCTGGCCCACCGGGTGGACCGGCTTCGCCTCTGTGGCAACGGAGTGGTCCCGCTGGTCGCGGCGCATGCGCTCCGAACTCTCGCAGCTCAACTGCTGGCCGATGGATAAAGGGGCGCGATGAAGCAGAGCCGGGCCATGTCGCTGGTCGAGGCCGTCGCCAACGTGGCGGTCGGCTACGGCGTCGCGGTCGTGACGCAGATCCTGATCTTCCCGGTCTTCGGGCTGCACACGACGCTGGCGCAGAACCTCAAGATGGGCGCGGTCTTCACTGTGGTGAGCATCGCGCGGTCCTTCGCCCTGCGGCGGGTGTTCGAGGCGATCCGGGTGCGCGGGGCACGATGAGATACCGCCGCCCTGTGCGGGACGGCGGCATTGGGACCAACGTGACGTGCGGCGTTAGTCGCGCGGCAGGCTGTACACCCGCCCGCGGCCCTCGACCTTCTCGGAGGTGACTTCGAGCCTGAGCTTCTTCTTGAGCGCTCCGGCAAACGCACCGCGGACCGTGTGCGGCTGCCAGCCCGTTTCGGCGACGATCTCATCGATGGTCGCGCCGCCCTCGGCGCGAAGCATCTCGATCAGTTTCGCCTGCTTGGTGCCCGTGCGCGGTGTGCGCGCCTTGGGCGCGGGCTCGCCTTCGGCGGGAGCTTCCTGCGTGGGTTCCGCGCTCGGCGCCCCGCCGGCGCCCTTGGGCGCGCTATCGCCGCCCTCCGGCTCGACGCCGATGGCGGCGAGGCCTGCATCGGTGATGTGCAGGAGGATGGCGCGGCCGTCCTCGTCGTTGCGCCAGATGCGGTTGAGGGCGGCGTCCGCCTTGGTCTCGCTGTCGGTCGCTTTCTCTGCGATCAGCGCGCGCTTCAGGAGCGCGCCAACCACCTTGGCGGCGGCGCCGCCGCGGAGCGAACCGGGGAGCGGCAGGACGTTGCGGTCCTCACGCTGCGCGGCGGCGCTGAGGATCACGAGTTGGGTATCGGAAAGCTTGGTCATCTGGGGTCTCCGGTTTCAGGGCCGCGATCGTCGCGACCCTCCTACGACCCCGAGCCGCGCAGGGCGCGCGGCGGGAGTTCCGGCGGTGCCGGAGATCAGCGGGCGTGCTCGCCCTCGCCGAAGGCGCTGTCGGTGATGCGCTTCAGGAGGCTGGCGTAGTTTTCGAGGGTGCCGACCATCGCCCAGCCCGCCTCGTCTGGGTGGCAGTTGAAATGGTCGTCGCTGAGCGCCTGCAGGCGGGCGAGCATCTCGTCGATCTCGGCCTTCTTGCCGATGAAGGCGGCGAGCGCAGCTTCCTTGTTGCGCCGGTCCTTGTCGGCGCGGGCCTCAAAGCGCGGGGTGGTGATCGGGTTCGGGCGGCTGGTCATCGTCGTGGCTCCGGGTGAGTTGCATCGTCCTTGTGGGATGGACGTTCGCTCTGTCCGCGAGGCTTATCAACTCGATAAGCGCCTGACTTTCAATGACAATCGGGGCTGGCGATGCAGGGCATGAGCGAGCGCCAGTACGCCGCCCATGTCGGGCTTTCGCGTGGCGCGATCCAGAAGGCGAAGACCGCCGGCCGCCTCGTGATGCACGAGGACGGCAGCATCGACGCCGCGGCTTCCGACAAGCGGCGGGCCGAAACGACCGACCCGTCGAAGACCCGAAAGGCGCCGGCGCCCAAGCTGAAACCCGTGCCCGAGGCCGCCGTGGCTGCTGTGGGCGACACCCTCCGCGAACAGGGGCTTTCCGCGCCGGCCGTCGGCGGCGGCACGACCTTCCTTCAGGCCAAGACCGCGAACGAGGTGCTGAAGGCGCAGGAGCGACGCATCCGGCTCCAGAAGTTGAAAGGGGAACTGGTCGACCGCGCCCGGGCGGAGACGCTGATGTTCCGGCTCGCGCGCGACGAACGCGACGCCTGGGTGACGTGGCCGGCGCGGGTTGCTGCGCTGATGGCCTCGGAGCTCACCGCGGCGCTGGGGGACGGCTGCGAGGTGGAGGCGGCGCTGATGCAGAAGGTTCTGGAGGCCCATGTCCGCGCCCAGCTCGACAGCCTCGCGGAGATCCGACCCGGGCTTGGATGACGATCTCTTCGGGTTCGACGGCGCCGCCGCGCTGATCCGCGCCTGGTCGCGGGGTCTGCGTCCTGATCCTGACCTGACCGTCTCGAGCTGGGCCGACCGCCACCGGAAGCTCGCCTCGCGTGCCTCGGCCGAGCCGGGGCAGTACCGGACCGCGCGCACGCCCTACATGCGCGAGATCATGGACCGGCTCTCGCCCGGCGATCCGACCCAGCGGATCGTGTTCATGAAGGCCGCGCAGGTCGGGGCGACCGAGGCCGGCAACAACTGGATCGGCTTCGTCATACACCAGGCGCCGGGGCCGATGCTGGCGGTCCAGCCGACGGTGGAGCTGGCCAAGCGCAACTCGCGCCAGCGGATCGACCCGCTGATCGACGAGAGCCCGGACCTGCGGGAGCGGGTGAAGCCCGCGCGCTCGCGCGATGCGGGCAACACGATGCTGTCGAAGGAGTTCGCGGGCGGCATCCTGATCATGACCGGCGCGAACTCGGCCGTGGGGCTTCGGTCGACCCCGGCGCGGTACATCTTCCTCGACGAGGTCGACGCCTATCCCGCCTCGGCCGACGAGGAGGGTGACCCGGTCACGCTGGCCGAAGCGCGGTCATTGACCTTCGCCCACCGGCGCAAGGTGTTCCTGGTGTCGACCCCGACGATCCGGGGCCTGAGCCGGATCGAGCGCGAGTTCGAGGCTTCCGACCAGCGGCGGTACTTCGTGCCGTGCCCGCATTGCGACGCGATGCAATGGCTGAAGTTCGAGCGGCTGCGCTGGGAAAAGGGGCGCCCGGAGACGGCCGAGTATCTCTGCGAGGGCTGCGAGCGGCCCATCGCGGAGCACCACAAGACGAGGATGCTCGAGCACGGCGAGTGGCGCGCGACCGCCACGGCCGCCGATCCGGCGACGGTCGGCTACCACCTGTCGGCGCTCTACTCGCCGGTCGGGTGGCTCAGCTGGCAGCGGATCGCGCGGGCGCATGAGGCGGCACGGGGCAGCGACGAGGCGATGCGAGCGTTCCGCAACACGATCCTCGGCGAGACCTGGATGGAGACCGGCGAGGCGCCCGACTGGCAGCGGCTGGCGGACCGGCGCGAGGCATGGCCGCCGGGTACGGTGCCCGAGCGTGGGCTGTTCCTCACCGCTGGGGCCGACGTGCAGAAGGACCGGATCGAGGTCGATGTCTGGGCGTGGGGCCGCGGGCTGGAAAGCTGGCTCGTCGATCACCTCGTGCTAGAGGGCGGCCCCGGCGATCCGGCCTGCTGGCAGCAGCTGACGGATCTGCTCGGCCGGGTCTGGCAGCATGAACGCGGCAGTCACCTCGCGCTTGCCCGGCTCGCGATCGATACGGGCTACGAGACCAGCGCGGTCTATGCCTGGTCGCGCCAGGTGGGCTTCTCGCAGGTGGCGCCGGTGAAGGGCGTCGAGGGGTTCACCCGGACAAGCCCGGTGACCGGGCCGACCTATGTCGACGCGACCGTCGCGGGCAAGCGGCTCCGGCGCGGCGCCCGGCTCTGGACCGTGGCGACCTCGACCTTCAAGGCCGAGACCTATCGCTTCCTGCGGCAGGACCGGCCAACGAGGGAGGAACAGGCGGTGGGCGCGCTGTGCCCGCCCGGCACAATCCATCTGCCGGACTGGGCGGACGGCGAATGGCTGAAGCAGCTGACTGCCGAGCAGCTGGTGACGGTCCGAACGAAACGCGGCTTCGCGCGGCTCGAATGGCAGAAGCTTCGCGAGCGCAACGAGGCGTTGGACACACGCGTCTATGCCCGCGCGGCGGCGTGGATCGCGGGCGCGGATCGCTGGCCCGAAGCGCGGTGGGCCGATCTGGAAGCGCAACTCGGGGTAGCGACGTCGGACGGGCCCGAGGCCGGTGCGGCAACGGCGCCATCCGTCCCGACACGACCAATGCCGCGCCGGCGCACGGTGCGCTCAAGCTACATGAGGTGATCCATGGCCACGGCCGCAGAGCTCCGCGCCCGCCGCGACGCGCTGACCGCGCAGCGATCCTCGGGGGTGGCTCGGGTGAGCTATGACGGCAAGACCGTGGATTATCGGAGCGTGGCCGAGATCGACCGGGCCATCGAGGCGCTGGATCGCGAGATCGCCGCGGCCGAGGGGCGTCGGATCGTCCGACATGTGCGCGTGACGACGGCGAAGGGGCTCTGATCGATGGGCATCTTCAACCGCTTCCGCCGCCGGTCCGCCGGCGGCCCCGCTGCCGTGCGCGCCCGGCTCGAGGGCGCCATGGCAAAGCGGCGACTGCGCGGCTGGAACCCGCCGCTCGAGAACATCAACGCGCTGGTCGCCTCGGGCGGTCCGCGACTGCTGGCGCGGTCCCGTGAACTGGTGGTCACGAACGGCTATGCCGCCAACGCCTGCGAGGCTTTTGCGGCCAACCTCGTGGGCGACGGGATCAAGCCGTCCTCACTGATCGGGGACGCCGCCCTGCGTGACCGGGTCCAGCGGCTCTGGCTCGCCTGGACGGACGAGGCCGACGCGGATGGGCTGACCGACTTCTACGGCCTGCAGGCCATGGTCGCGCGAGAGATGTTCGTCGCGGGCGAGTGCTTCGTCCGGCTTCGTCCCCGGCGTGCGGAGGACGGACTGCTGGTCCCGCTGCAGCTGCAGCTTCTCCAGTCCGAGATGCTGCCCTTCGAGAAGACCGAGACGGCAGCCAACGGCAACCGCATCCGCTGCGGGATCGAGTTCGATGAGATCGGCCGCCGCGTGGCCTATCACTTCCGCCGGCGCCATCCGGGCGACAGCACAGATCAGGGCGCGGTGATCCCGGAGACTGTGCGCGTGGCGGCGACAGACGTGCTGCACATCTACCGGCCCATCGACGCGGGCCAGATCCGGGGCCTTCCACATATCGCGCCGGCGATGGTCCGGCTGTTCCTGCTCGACCAGTACGACGATGCCGAGCTCGACCGGAAGAAGACCGCGGCAATGTTCGCGGGCTTCATCACCAAGAGCGCGCCGGAAGAGCCCATGATGGGCGAAACGCAAGCGGATCTCGACGGGGCCGCCATCGCCAGCCTCGAGCCTGGCACGATGCAGGTGCTGCTGCCGGGCGAGGACGTGAAGTTCTCGTCCCCGGCGGATGTCGGCGGAGGCTACGAGGCGTTCCAGTACCGCACGCTGCTGGCGGTCTCGGCCTCGCTGGGGCTGCCCTATCACCTCGTCACCGGCGATGTCCGGCAGGCGAACTACTCGTCCCTGCGTGCCGAACTCGTCGAGTTCCGCCGCCGCATCGGCCAGCTGCAGCATGGCGTGATCGTGCACCAGCTCTGCCGCGCGGTCTGGCAGCGCTGGCTGGAGACGGCGGTGTTGTCGGGCGCGTTCGACGCCGATCTGGCCGAGGTGCGGCCGGTGCAATGGATCCCGCCGCGCTGGGACTGGGTCGACCCGCTGAAGGACATCCAGGCGCAGGTGCTGGCGATGGAGGCCGGCATCACCTCGCGGCGCAAGGTGGTCGAGGCCACCGGCTACGACATCGAGGAAGTCGACCGCGAGAACGCCGCCGACGCCGCCCGCGCGACAGGTCTCGGCCTGCGCTACCGCACGAGCCCCGGCGAGAGGCAGGGCGCTCGCGCGACGCCGGCGACGCGGCCGGAGCCGGCTGCTGGCGCGGGGGACGGCACGGATGACGGCGTGGCGGCGACCGATCCGGCCACCGAACAGGAGTGACGACATGGCAAGCTGGTATGCGATCCGCGCCCGGGGGACCGGTGCGGAAGTGGCGATCTATGACGAGATCGGCGCCTACGGGGTCTCGGCGAAGGGTTTTCTGGCCGAACTGGGCGCGCTGCCTGAGGGCACGCCCGTCGATCTGCGGCTGAACAGCCCTGGCGGGTCGGCCTTCGACGCGGTCGCGATCCACAATGCTATCAAGCGTCACGAGGGCCCGGTCACCGTCTGGATCGACGGCATCGCCGCTTCGGCCGCCTCCTACATCGCGATGGCGGGCGACGAGATCGTCATGCCCGAGAACGCCTTCCTGATGATCCACGACCCGGCCGGCCTCATAATGGGCACGGCCGAGGACATGCGCGCCATGGCCGAGGCGCTCGACAAGGTGAAGGGCAGCCTCGTCTCGGGCTACGCCGCGAAATCCGGCAGGACGCCGGAGGAAGTCTCCGCGCTCATGGCGGCCGAGACCTGGTTCGACGCCGCGGACGCGGTGGCGCAGGGCTTCGCCGACCGGCTGATCGAGCCTGTCCGGATCGCCGCGAACTTCGACATCGGGCGCTTCCGCAACGCACCGCCGGCGTTGGCCGAGCAGGTCGAAGCCGGGCCGGAGCCCGACGACGATGCCGACGGCACAAACACCGAGGCCACCGACGACGTCGCCGACGGCGATCAGGTCGAGGACGACGAGGACGACGAAGTCGCCGCTCCCGACACCCCGGAGCCGCCCGCCCAAACCCCGCCGCCGAGCGGCGCGCCGCCCGATCCCGCCGCGATCCGAGCCGAGGCCATCGGCCATGCGCGGGCCGTCATCGATCTCTGCCGCCTTGCGGGCCAGCCGCAGATGGCGGCTCGCTTCCTCGAACAGGACGTGGGCCTCGACGAGGTGCGCGCCGCGCTCATCGCAGCCAAGGCCGAGGCCGAGCCCGAGATCGCGCCCCATCACCCGCAGCCCGGCCGCAGCTCGGCCGCGCGCCCCTGGGGCGAGATCGTCGCCCGCACCTTCAAGCTGAAAGGATGACACCATGACCACGCTGGTCGAAGGGAAACACCCCGGCGGCTTCCTCGTCTGGGAAGCCTTCCGCGACTACACCCGCGAGACGATCACCGTCGCCGCGGGCACGCTCGAGCCCGGCACCGTGCTCGGCAAGATCACAGCGTCCGGAAAGTACGCCGCGCACGATCCGGCCGCCGTCGATGGCACCGAGACCGCTGTCGCGGTGCTCTGGGGCAAGGCGGATGAGAGCACCGGCGATGCGCCTGCCGTCGCGGTTGTCCGCGGCCCCGCCATCGTCAACCGCCACGACCTCGTCTTCGCCGGCACGCCCAGCGAGGGGGAGATCGCGGCCGCCCACACGGCGCTCCTCGCCGCGGGCATCCTCGTCCGCTGATCCAAGTCCCCAATTCCCGCGCGTCCGGACGGAAAACCAGAATCCACTTTTCCTGGACGCGCTCATGACAGGAGGCATCCACATGGCCGCCATGGACATCTTCGAAGGCGATGCCTTCACCATCGTCGAGCTCACCCGCGCGCTCGAGAACATCCCCTTCAAGCCCGCGCTGCTCTCGGGCTCGAACCTCTTCAGCCCGCGCGGCGTGCGCTCGCGCACCGTGGTGATCGAGAGCCGCGATGGCACACTCTCGCTGATCCCGTTCTCCGAGCGCGGCTCGGCCTACGAGCAGCAGGTGCCCGACCGGCGCGAGATGCGCGCCTTCGTCTGCCGACAGTTCAAGAAGCAGGACGTGCTCTGGGCCTCTGAGATCCAATCGGTGCGCGACTTCGGCTCGGAGAGCGCGACTCAGCAGGTGCAGACCGAGGTCGCGTATCGGCTTCGGAAGCTTCGTCAGGACGCCGAGACCACCTTCGAATATCACCTCCTGAACGGCATCCAGGGGCTGGTGAAGGACCCGAAGGACCACGCCACTGTGGTGAACTACTTCACCGAGTTCGGCATCTCTCCGGCGGCCGAGATCGACTTCGACCTCGACAACGCGAGCCCGGCCTCGGGGGCGCTGCGGAAGCGCTGCCAGGCGCTGATCGAGAGTGTCGAGGACTCGATGGGCGGGTTTTCGGCCGGGGCCGTGCAGATCCGTGCCGAATGCGGCTCGGCCTTCTTCGCCGATCTCGTGGCCCACAAGGAGGTGCGGGAGACCTATCTCAACACCGCCGCGGCGGCCGACCTGCGCGGTCGCGTGGCCGACGAGGTCAGCTTCGGCGGCATCACCTTCCGCCGCTACCGGGGCGGCGTCGGTTTCACCGTGCCCACCGACAAGGCGTACTTCTATCCCGAGGGTATCGAGGGGCTCTTCGAGATCTACTATGCGCCGGCCGACACCTTCGAGACGGTCAATACCCTCGGCCAGCCTCTTTATGCCCGCACCATCCCCGACCGGGATCGCGACGAATGGGTGCGGCTTGAGATCGAGAGCAACCCGCTGCCGATCTGCACTCGCCCGCAGGTGCTGCGACAGGCCAGGCGGACCTGACGAGTCAGAGCGTGACGCTGTATCGGGCGTGAAGATCGCTGAGATGCCGGACCAGCCATTCGGCCGGTTCGGTGTCCTGCCAGAAGCGCCAGAGTTCCGGATAGCTCATCGCCTCGAACGCCGGTGATGATCCTGCCACGCGCGCCCTGAACTCGTCGATCTCCTCACGATGGGCGGCGAACTCCGGACCGGCACCCGAGTTCGCAGGCTCCCAGAACAGATAGAGCAGCGTCACGGGGCGGTCTGGAAAGGTCCGAGCCAAACCGAAAGCATGCTTGATGAGCTGTGCAGCGTCGAGCCAGGTGTAATGGTCCGGGCGATCCCGGAGGCGCAGCATCTCGCGAAAGTATCCCTGGCCGCGCCGCGCGTCCCTGATCTGCTCCTCGTAGGCGGGCGAGAATTCGGCCCGGTGGGCCGACAGGTGTTCGGTCAGCTTGGACTCGATCCCGACCACGCCGCCGGGGCCCGAAAGCACGACGTCGAGGTTGGGTGCACGGCCGCCGCGGAGTCCGGTGGGGCATTTCCGTTCGAAGCGAAGATCGTCGAAACCGGCACCCATCGGCATGGCGAGGTCGGCGATCCGGCTCCGAAAGGGCGCGAAGCAGTTGACCGCCAGCCAAGATGAAGAATGGGCCGCCCGGAACTTGGTCTGCAGCTCGTTGCCGTCGCCTGAGGACAGGTCTGCTTCGAAATCCTCCAGCGAGACCTGCGGAAGCAAGGTGTCGCGAAAATCTGCAACGTAGCCCTTCGGGTCGAGGGACGTGTCCGGGTGCTGGCGCATGAACGCCTCTGACAGCGCCTGGACGGCTCGGACCCTCGTCGGGCGTTCTGAAATCGATTCCTGTTTCATGGGAGCAGTATAGCCATGGCCAGCGCGTTCGCATCCGCCCTCGACGCGCTCTTCGCGGATGCGCATCTCGCGCGTGACATCGTCTACATCGCCGAGGGCGGCGCGCCTTCGCTGGTCCGCGCCATCCTGCGGCGCCCCGACGACGTCACCAGTTTCGGCGAGGCGCGGATCTGGTCGGAGAGCACCCGGCTCGATCTGCGCCTTTCCGAAGTGGCCAACCCGCGTCCCGGTGACCGCATCGAGATCGACGGCGAAGCCTTCCTCATCCAGGGCGAGCCCGTCCGCGACCGCGAGCGGCTCGTCTGGACCTTGGACCTGCGCCCGGCCTGATAGCGATGAAGCTGAAGCTCGACATTACGCCGGACCTCGTCGCCGCCATGGCGGCAGAGGTGAAGGCCGGAGAGAAGGCCGTCACCGCCGCTATGCGCGAGGCGGGCACCGGGCTGAAGACCGCCTGGCGCGGCCAGATCACCGGCGCGGGGCTCGGCCGGCGGCTCGCCAATTCGATCCGGAGCCAGACCTATCCGAAGGCCGGCGAGAGCCTGAACGCCGCGGCGCTGGTCTGGTCGAAGGCCCCGGTCATTGTCGGCGCTCACGATACCGGGCCGCTGATCCGCTCTAAGGACGGGTTCTGGCTTGCGATCCCGACGCCAGCCGCCGGACGCGGCCTGCGCGGCGGCAGGATCACCCCCGGCGAATGGGAGCGCCGCCGGGGGCTGCGGCTCCGCTTCGTCTACCGTCGCCGCGGGCCCAGCCTGCTGGTGGTAGAGGGACGGCTGAACAGTCGTGGGCTCGGTGTCGCGTCACGCTCGAAGACTGGCCGCGGGCGCACGACGGTGCCGATCTTCCTGCTGGTGCCGCAGGTCAAGCTGCTGAAGCGGCTCAACCTAGACCGGGATGCCGAGCGGGCGCTGGACAGCGTGCCGGGTCTGATCGTGGCGAATTGGGTTGAGGGGCGGCTTGGATGAGTGCGCAACCATTGGAAGAAACCGCTGGACGCTCGACGGAGCGCATTATTCAGCGCCCACCCATTTCAACACAGCAAGTGCCTCTGGCGAACTACGAACGCGAAGCTTGATTTCCCCGCGTGACGTTTCTTCCGAAGCGGGAAAGCGCTCTTTGGTCTTGCCCGGATCAATAAGCCCTGCATTCAAGGCAGGCTTCCGAAAGTACCACAGGACCCACTTCTGATTCAGGACCGCTGAATACAGCCAGTCGCCCTTGGCTTCGAAACGAAGTTCTCGTTCTATGTAACCATGTCCGGCCGGGCGCACCGTGGTCCCGCCACGAAAATGAGCATGGGCAAAGGTCAAATAGGCGTCGCGGACGGCAGCATCGATGGCTGTTGTCGCTCGTAGCTGTTCTTCGAGTCTATGCGGATCAAGCAGCATCTTTCCTCCCACCGCTTGGTTCCGCGCGGCCTTCATTAATCCAAACACCCTCGAAACAAACGTCAAGCGCGGAGTCGCGTGACAGATATGCCCACCCCACGCGAAACCATCCTCGCCGCGCTGCACGCGCGGCTCTTGGCGCTGCCCGCCACCGCACTGCGCGGCGAGGTGTTGCCCGAGCGCGTTCCTGCCGAAGGGTTACTGATCCTGCGCGACGGCGAGCCGGGCGAGCCTGAGGTCACGCTGTCGCCATTGCGCTATCACTACCAGCACCGGGCCGAGATCGAGGCCGTCGTTCAGGGTGCCGACCGTGACGCCGCCTTCGACACATTGACCGCCAGCATCGGCGCGGCGCTCGCCGCCGACCGCACGCTGGGCGGGCTCTGCGACTGGGTGGAGGCGGAAGCCCCGCGCCCGGTCGATCTGCCGGTTGAGGGCGCGGCCAGCCTGAAGGCGGCCGTGATCCTCGTCGTGCTGCATTATTCCACGGCCGACCAACTGGCCTGACCCCGACAACCCGAGGAGAACACCATGGCACGAGCCCAGGGGGCGCGGGCGCTGATGGCGCTTGCGTTCGAAACGACCTATGGAACGCCGCCCGCGAGCGGCTTCAGACGTATGCCCTTCGCCAGCTCCTCGCTTGGCGCGGAGCAGCCGCTCTTGAACTCCGAGCTGCTGGGATACGGCCGCGATCCGCTGGCGCCGATCAAGGACGCGGTGACGGCCGACGGCGATATCGTCGTGCCGCTCGACGCCGAGGCTTTCGGATTTTGGCTGAAGGCCGCCTTCGGCGCGCCCACGACCACCGGCGCGGAGGCGCCGTACAGCCACGAGTTCCAGTCGGGGTCCTGGACGCTGCCCTCGATGTCGATCGAGACCGGCATGCCGGAGGTGCCGCGCTATGCGATGTATTCCGGCTGCGTCCTCGACCAGATCACCTGGCAGATGCAGCGCTCGGGCCTGCTGACGGCAACCGCGCGGCTGGTGGCGCAGGGCGAGACGGTGGGCACGACCACGAGCGCCGGAACGCCCGCCGCGCTGGAGCTGAAGCGCTTCGGGCATTTCAACGGAGCGATCACCCGGAACGGGACGGCGCTCGGCAACGTGGTCTCGGCCGAGATCACCTATGCCAACAATCTCGACCGGATCGAGACCATCCGGAACGACGGCCGCATCGACGGGGCGGACCCCTCCATCGCCGCACTGACCGGCCGGATCGAGGTGCGCTTTGCTGACCAGACGCTGGTGACGCAGGCCATCAACGGCGAAGCCTGCGAGATGGAGTTCGCCTACGTTCTGCCCTCGGGCGAAAGCTTCACCTTCACCGTGCACGCCGTCTACCTGCCGCGCCCACGGATCGAGATCTCCGGGCCGCAGGGCGTGCAGGCGACCTTCGACTGGCAGGCCGCGCGCGACGGCGTCATCGGCCGGATGTGCACCGCAACCCTGATCAACGACATAGAGGTGTACTGATGCTCACGCTCGACCTGACCAACGCCCCGCACTGGCACGACCTGGCGCCCGGGGTTCGGGTGCAACTCCGCACGCTCACCACGGCGCTGATGGTGGCGACCCGCAGCGATCCGGCCGTCGAGGCCGTTCCGGAGGAGGCTTCCGACGAGGAGCGCGCGGTCGCCTTCGCCAAGGCTCTCGCGCGGCGGGCGGTGCTCGCCTGGGACGGCATCGGCGACGCCGACGGCAATCCCATCGACCCGAGCCCCGAGGCCATCGACGCGCTGCTCGATGTCTGGCCGATCTTCGAGGCCTTCCAGCTCACCTACGTCTCGAAGGGCCTGCTGCTGGAACAGGAAAAAAACGCCTCTGCGCTCTCGCCGAATGGTCCTTCGGCGGGGGCGAGCGATACTGCCAGGCCTGCGCACCCTACGAGGGCCGCGAGCAAGCCTGCCCGGACTGCCCGGCGCGGCTGAACCGTCCGGAAACGCCGGAGGGCTGGCAGGTCTGGGACCTGGTCGGCCGTCTCGGTGGTCAGCTTCGCGTGCTGCCGGGCGCGGTGATCGGATGGGACATGTCGGCAGCGCTGGCGCTCGGTGATGCGCTCGGCGTGCCGCCGCTCGCCATGGCCGAACTGCTGCCCGTCATCGAAGCGGTGATGGTCGCCAAGCTTAACGAACAGATGGAACGACCTGATGGCTGAAAAGCGAGTGTCCGTCCGCCTCGCGGCCGTGGGCGGGCGACAGGTGCGCGCCGAGCTGGAAGGCGTGGGTGAAGCCGGGTCGCGCGGCTTCGGGCGGCTGAGCCGGGAGATGGAAGCGGCCAACGCCCGGCTCGCGGCCTTCTCGCGGCGGGTGCGCGTCGCTGCCGCCGCCGCCGTGGCAGCCGCTGCCGCCGCAGGCGTGGCGATGATCCGGTCCGGTCTGCAGACTGTCGATGCGCAGGCCAAGCTGGCGCAGTCGCTCGGCACCACCGTCGCCTCGATCCAAACGCTCGAGCGTGCGGGCGAACTGGCGGGCGTGTCGATGTCCGGCATCGAGCAGGCCACCAAGGATCTGACGCGTCGTCTCAGCCAGGCGGCCGCCGGGACCGGTCCTGCCGCCGACGCGCTGGACCGGCTGGGACTATCGGCCAGCGAGCTTATCGCCCTGCCGCTGGACCAGCGGGTCGGGGCGATCAACGCGGCGATCGAGAGCTTCGTGCCCGCCGCCGAACGTGCCGCCGTTGCGGGCCAGCTCTTCGGCGAGGAAGGCTCCATCGCCATGTCGCGGATCGACACCGCGACGCTGCGCCAGGCGACCGAGGACGTCCTTGCCTTCGGAGTGGTCGTCTCGGAGCAGGACGCCGATCAGATCGAGCGGACGAACGATGCAATCTCAAGGCTCGGCCTCATCTGGCGCGGGCTGTCGAACCAGCTGGCGGTCGCAGCGGCTCCGGCGCTGGAAGCGGTCGCGAATGCCATGGCGGCAGTCGCCAGCCGCACCGGGCCGCTCGGCATCGCGATCCGCGGTCTCTTCGACAACATCGGCCGCCTGACCACCTATGCCGCCACCTTCGCGGCGTTGCTTACGGGACGTTGGGTGGCTGGCATGGCCGCTGCTGCCCTTTCGGTCCGTGGCCTTGCCACGGCGCTCGTCGTCCTGCGAGGTGCGCTGATCCGCACCGGCATCGGGGCGCTCATCGTCGGCGCGGGCGAACTCGTCTACCAGTTCACCCGGCTCGTCTCCGGTGCGGGTGGGTTCGGCGAGGCGATGTCGCTCCTGAAGGACCTCGCGGTCGAGGTCTGGGAACGCATCAGGATGGGCGCCGCAGCGGCGGGTGCCGCCGCCACAGCGATGTTCTTCGACCTGAAGGCCGATGCGGCGTCGGGCATGCAGAGCGCCATCGAGAGCGTCGTGGGCTTCGGCAACACCGCCGCGAACACCTTCGAGGGCGCCTATGAGGCGATCAAGGCGATCTGGGGCCTGCTGCCCGCGGCCATCGGCGATCTGGCGTTCCAGGCGGCGAACAGCTTGGTCGACGGCGTCGAGGCGATGCTGAACGGCGTCGTCTCGCGCATCAACGGATTCATCGGCGGCATCAACCAGGGGCTGGAAGCGCTCGGGTCGGAGCGCCGCATCTCGCTGGTGCCCGACCTCGACCTCGGCGAGATCGAGAACCGCTTCGAGGGCGCGGCCAGCGCCGCCACGACGGCGGCGCAGGCGGCGTTCGACCGGGCCTTCGAGGACAACCCGCTCACCGCGCCCGATCTGGGCCTGACCGACGCGGCGAACCGCGCGCTCGAGTCCGCGAACCTCTATCGCGGAGCCGCACGCGATCTGGCCGAAGGGGCTCGTGCGCCGCTCGAAAGCTGGCAGGCTCTGCGCGACGCGGTGCGCGGCACCGACGAGGCGAGTGCCGATGCGTTGACCGAGGCCACCGCAGCGGCCGAGCGGCTGGAGACGGCGCTCGGCGATGCCGGGCGCGCTGCAACAGATGCAGGCGCGGCGGCCGGGGCTGCCGCTGATGCGGCGGGGCCCGCAACCGAGGCCGCCGTCACCGGCTGGCAGGCGGTCACGGCGGCGCTGTCCGACTACGCCAGCAAGGCCCGCGACATTGGCGGCGACATAGGCCAGAGCCTCGTCGGCGCCTTCCAGTCGGCGGAGAACGCCGTGGGCCAGTTCGTGAAGACCGGCAAGCTGAACTTCCGCGACCTGGTCACCTCGCTGCTGGCCGATCTCGCCCAGCTGGCGGCGCGACGTTTCATCCTTGGGCCGATCGCCAACGCGCTCTCCGGCGTGTTCTCCGGTGCTGGCGGCATCTTCGCCAACGTCCTGCATGCGGGCGGGATGGTCGGATCCGCCGGACCCTCGCGGATGGTCCCGGCCATGGCCTTCGCTGCCGCGCCCCGGATGCATGGTGGCGGCATGCCCGGGCTTCGTCACGACGAGGTGCCCGCAATCCTGCAGCGCGGCGAGCGGGTGCTGTCGCGCCGCGAGGCACAGAGCTACGGCGCGGGCGGCGGGGTCAACGTCACCATCATGGCCCGCGACGCCGAGAGCTTCCGGCAGTCCCGCACGCAGGTCGCGGCGGACATCGCCCGTGCGGTGTCGCTGGGGCGGAGGGGCATGTGATGACGTTTCAAGAGGTCCGGTTTCCCGACAACATCAGCCGGGGCGCGCGCGGCGGCCCCGAAAGGCGCACACAGATCGTCGAGCTCGCCTCGGGAGACGAGGAGCGCAACGCCAGCTGGGCCAACTCGCGCCGCCGCTACGACGTCGCCTACGGCATCCGCCGCGCCGACAATCTGGCGGCAGTGGTCGCCTTCTTCGAGGCGCGCAACGGGCGGCTCTACGGCTTCCGGTTCAAGGATTGGGGCGACCACAAGTCCTGCCTGCCGTCGCAGATACCGGGGCCAACCGATCAATCAATCGGCACCGGCGACGGCACGACGATCGCCTTCCAGCTGGTCAAGCGCTACGCCTCGGGCGCGCAATCCTGGACGCGCGCCATCGCCAAGCCGGTTGCGGGCAGCGTGCGCATCGCGCTGTCGGGCGTCGAGCAGTCCTCCGGGTGGTCGGTCGACACCGCCACCGGCGTCGTCACCTTCAGCGCCGCGCCGGGTTCCGGCGTTGCGATCACCGCGGGCTTCGAGTTCGACGTGCCCGTTCGTTTCGACACCGATGCGCTCGACGTGACGCTCGACCTCGAGCGGCTCGGCTCGATCACCTCAATCCCGCTTCTGGAACTCCGCCGATGAAGACCCTCACTCCCGCCCTGCAGGCCCATCTCGACGCCGGCACGACGACGCTCGCCTGGTGCTGGCGGATCGCGCGCGCCGACGGCGTGACCTTCGGCTTTACCGACCACGACCGGACGCTCAGCTTCGACGGGACGAACTTCGAGCCCGAGAGCGGGCTCACGGCGTCCGAGGTCCGCTCCGGCTCGGACCTCTCGGTCGATGCGCAGGACGCCGAGGGCGTGCTGACCTCCGACCGCATCATCGAGACCGACATCATGGATGGCCGCTGGGACAACGCCGAGGTCGAGGTCTGGCGGGTGAACTGGTCCGACACCGGCCATCGCGTCCTCATGCGACGCGGTGCCATCGGCCAGATCCGGCGCGGCCGGCTGGCTTTCGTCGCGGAGGTCCGCTCGCTCGCCCATGTGCTGGGCCAGACGGTCGGGCGGACCTTCCAGGCGGCCTGCGACGCGGCGCTCGGCGATGGGCGCTGCGGCGTCGATCTGGAGGACCCGGCCGTCAAGGGCACAGGCGCTGTGATCGATCTCCTGCGGGACCGGGCGTTCACCGCCTCGGGGCTCGGCGGGTTCGTTTCCGGCTGGTTCACCTTCGGCACACTGGAGTGGACGAGCGGCGCAAACGCGGGGCGGCGCACTGAGGTGCTGGACCATGACGTGACGGACGGCATCGCTGTGCTGACCCTGCTCGAAGCGCCGGTGCGTGCGATCGCCGAGGGCGACGCCTTCACCATCCGCGCGGGCTGCGACAAGCGGATGGAGACCTGCGGCGCGAAGTTCGCGAATACCCTCAACTTCCGCGGCTTCCCGCATATCCCCGGCCAGGACGCCGTGCTGCGCTACGCCACGAAGGACGGCGGCCACGAGGGGTCCGTGCTGTGAACGCCAATCCCACGCGCGTCATCGCCGTCGCGCGGTCCTGGCTCGGCACGCCGTATCACGACCAGGCGAGCCTTCGCGGCGTCGGCTGCGACTGCCTCGGGCTGGCCCGGGGCGTGTGGCGCGAGGTCGTCGGCCCCGAGCCGTTCCCGATCCCGCCCTACAGCCGGGACTGGGGCGAAACCGGCCCGCGCGAGGTTCTGGCCGAAGGCGCGCGGCGGATGATGATCGAAGTGGAACCGGCGGCAGCCGGTCCCGGCGCGCTGGTCCTCTTCCGCATGAAGCCCCGCGCCATCGCCAAGCATGTCGGGATCCTGACCGGCCCTGACAGCTTCCTCCACGCCTACGAGCGGCTCGGCGTGATCGAGGAACCGCTCACCCAAAGCTGGCGGCGGCGCATCGCCTTCGCTTTCCTGTTCCCGCAACGCTGAGACCTCGACATGGCCACCCTCGTTCTCGGCGCGGCCGGCGCCGCCATTGGCGGTTCGATTGGCGGCGCGATCCTCGGCGTGAGCGCCGCCACCATAGGCGGCTTCATCGGCTCCACCATCGGCTCGGTCGTGGACAGCTGGATCATCTCGTCGCTGGCGCCGACGCAGCGCATCGAGGGTGCACGTCTCGACACGCTGCGCATCACCTCGGCCACCGAAGGGGCGGTCATCCCGCGGCTCTATGGGCGCATGCGCATGGGCGGCAACATCATCTGGGCGACGGATTTTCGTGAGGAGACCAAGACCACCACGCAGGGCGGCGGCAAGGGCGGCGGCGGAGGAAAGGTCAAGACGACCGAGTATCTCTACTATGCCTCGTTCGCCGTGGCGCTCTGCGAGGGCCCGATCACCGGCATCGGCCGCATTTGGGCCGACGGCAAGCCCATGGACCTCTCCGGCGTCACCTGGCGCTGGTATCCGGGCGACGAGGCGCAGTCCGCCGATCCGTTCATCGCGGCGAAGATGGGGGCTGCCAGCACGACCGCCTATCGCGGCACCGCCTATGTGGTCTTCGAGGAACTGGCGCTTTCCACCTATGGTAACCGCCTGCCGCAGCTCTCCTTCGAGGTGTTCCGGCCACTGGCCGATCCCGACACCGCCGAGGGGCTGACCCGCGCCGTCACCATGATCCCGGCCTCGGGCGAGTTCACCTACGCGACGCAGGCGATCCGCAAGACCGATGGCGGCGCGACGGTGCCCGAGAACCTGAACGCGCTCGCCGACTCCACCGACATGGTGGAGGCGCTGGACCGGCTGCAGGCGATGGCGCCTGCGGTCGAGAGTGTCAGCCTCGTCGTGGCGTGGTTCGGCGACGATCTGCGCGCAGGTTCCTGCGAGGTGCGGCCGGGCGTCGAGGTGACGGCCAAGTCGACCACGCCCGCCACATGGTCGGTGAATGGCGTCAGCCGCGCTAATGCCTTCCTCGTCAGCCGCGACGATCAGGATCGGCCCGTCTATGGCGGCACGCCGTCCGACTTCGCCGTGGTGCAGGCGATCCAGGAGATGCAGGCGCGCGGGCTACGCGTGACCTTCTATCCGTTCACCCTGATGGACGTGCCGCCCGGCAACACGCTGCCGAACCCGTATTCAGACAACGCAGCCGGGACGGGGCAGCCCGCGTTCCCGTGGCGGGGGCGGATCACCTGTTCTCCGGCGGCAGGTTTCGCCGGAACCGTGGACAAGACCGCCACGGCCGCAAGCCAGGTCGCGGCGCTGTTCGGCGCGGCCACGCCCGCCAACTTCAGCGTGGCGGGCGAGAGCGTCAGCTGGACCGGCACGCCCGGCGACTGGGGCCTGCGGCGCATGGTGCTGCACTACGCCCATCTCTGCGCGGCGGCGGGTGGGGTCGACGCCTTCCTGATCGGCACCGAGATGCCGGGGCTGACGACCATCCGCTCGGGCGCCAGCACCTACCCGGCTGTGCAGGCCTATCGGGACCTGCTTGCCGATGTGCGTTCGATCCTCGGGTCCGGCACCAGGATCGGATACGCGGCGGACTGGTCGGAGTATTTCGGGCACCAACCGGGCGACGGCAGCGGCGATGTGTTCTTCCACCTAGATCCGCTCTGGGCCGATCCGGAGATCGATTTCGTCGGGATCGACAACTACATGCCGCTCTCGGACTGGCGCGACGGGTTCGAGCATCTCGACGCGGCCGAGGGCTGGCCCGCGATCTACGACCGGGCTTACCTGCAGGCGAACATCGCGGGCGGCGAAGGCTTCGACTGGTTCTACGCCAGTGCCTCCGACCGAAGCGCGCAAGACCGGACTCCGATCACCGATGGCGCGGCGGCCAAGCCGTGGGTGTTCCGCTACAAGGATCTGCGCGCCTGGTGGTCGAACGCGCATTACGACCGCCCGGGCGGGGTGGAGAGCGGGACACCGACCGCATGGGCGCCGCAGTCGAAGCCGATCTGGTTCACCGAGCTCGGCTGTCCGGCCATCGACCGGGGCACCAACCAGCCCAACGTCTTCTTCGACCCGAAATCGTCCGAGAGCTTCACGCCGCATTTCTCGCGGGGCTGGCGGGACGACGCGATCCAGCGGGCCTATCTCGAGGCGACGTATCTCTGGTGGGGTGACGCCGCGAACAACCCGGTTTCATCGGTCTACGGCGGCCGGATGGTGCATGTGCCGGAATGCGCCGCCTGGACCTGGGACGCGCGACCCTATCCGTTCTTTCCCGCGCTGACCGACGTCTGGACCGACGGCGCGAACTGGCGGCTCGGGCACTGGCTGACCGGGCGGCTCGGCGCGGTGTCGCTGGCCGCACTCGTCCGGCACCTCTGCCTGCGTGCGGGGCTGGTCGAGTCCCGGATCGACGTCACCGGGCTTTGGGGCGCAGTGGAGGGCTACGCCATCACGGCGCTGGAAAGCCCGCGCGCCTCGATCACCACGCTGTCGCGCCACTTCGGCTTCGACGCGGTGGAAACCGAGGGGGTGATCCGCTTCGTGATGCGCGGCCGGGCGTCTGTCGCCATCCTCGCGCCCGACGATCTGGTCGCCACCCGCGAAGGCGACGTGCTTGAACTGACGCGCGGCCAGGAAACCGAACTGCCGCAGGCGCTGAAGTGGCAGGTCGCCCGCGCCGACGAGGACTACGACGCAGCCCTCGTCGAGGCGCGGCGCATCACCGTGGACACCACGCGCATCGCCTCCGAGTCCTTCCCGATGGCGGTGCCGCCCGAGGAGGCCGAGCGCCGCTGCCGTCGCGCGCTGATGGAGGCTTGGGTGGGCCGGGAGACGGCGGCGTTCCGTCTTCCGCCGTCGCGCCTCGCGCTCGATCCGGCCGACGCGATCCAGCTCGCGCATGACGGGCGGCTGGTCGATCTGCGGCTCGTCTCCATCGCCGACGCCGAGGCGCGCGGGATCGAGGCGGTCCGCCACGACCGGGCGACCTACGACCTGCCGCCCGGCGATCCCCGCGCGGCGTCATTGACGCGCGCCGTCGTCTTCGGCGCGCCGGACGCGGTGCTGATGGACCTGCCGCAGCTCACCGAGGACCAGCCCGCACACCGGCCACTGGTCGCCGCGCACGCCGTTCCCTGGCCGGGCGAGATCGCGGTGTTCCGCAGTCCGTCGACCGACGGCTTCGAACTGCTCACCAGCTTCGGCGGCCGCGCCCGGATCGGGGCGATGGTGTCGGACCTCTATCCTGGCCCCACCTCGCGCTTCGACCTCGGCAACTCGCTGGTGGTTGATCTGCTGACCGGCACGCTGGAAAGCGTCACGGACCTGACCCTGTTCGGCGGCGCCAACGCGCTGGCGATCGAGAGCGCGCCCGGCGTCTGGGAGATCGTCCAGGCGGGCGCGGCCGAGCTGCTGGCGCCCGGCCGGTATCTCCTGACCCGGCTCCTGCGCGGTCAGCGCGGCACCGAGGGTGCGATGGGCAACCCCGCGCCGGCGGGGGCGCGGGTCGTGGTGCTGGACGCGTCGCTCGCATCGCTGTCGATCGCTGAGGCCGATCTCGGCATCCCGTGGAACTGGCGCATCGGCCCCGCGAGCCGCCCGGTCAGCGACGAGACTTACGTCGCGCAGGCCTTCGCGCCCGAGGGCATCGGACTGCGTCCGTTCTCCGTGGCCCATGTGGAGCAGCCGTGGCGCAAGCCGCGCACGCCCGGCGACCTGACAATCCGCTGGGCACGGCGGTCGCGCGCGCTCGCGGCGGACAGCTGGGGCGGGCTTGAGGTGCCGCTGGCCGAGGAACTGGAAGCCTACGAGGTCGAGATCCTCGACGGCGCCGCGGTGAGGCGGGTGCTGTCTGCGACCATGACCCGCTCGGTCTACACCGCCGCCCAGCAGACCGAAGACTGGGGCACGCCGCTCGGACCGGGCGACACGCTCGACGTCCGCATCTTCCAGCTCTCCGCCCTCGTCGGGCGGGGCGCGCCCAAGACCGTCACGCTGATGCTCTGAAGGCCATCCCATGTCCGACGCCACGACCCATCTCCTGCTGCCCTACATCCTGGCGGCGCAGGCCCAGAAGCATGTCACCCACAACGAGGCGCTGCGGATCCTCGACGGGCTCGTCCAGCTTTCCGTGCTCGACCGCGATCTGACAGCGCCGCCCGGTTCTCCTGCCGATGGCGACCGATACATCGTCGGCTCGGGCGCGACGGGCGACTGGGCGGGCTGGGATCTGAACGTTGCGCTCTGGACCGATGGCGCCTGGCTACGCCTGCCGCCGCGCACGGGCTGGCGGGCATGGGTCGAGGACGAGGGGCTGCTGCTGGTCTACGACGGCGCAGGCTGGGTCGGCACCACGCCCGCGGCGCTGCAGAACATGGCGCTGTTTGGTATCGGCACTACCGCCAATGCCGCCAATCCGTTCGCGGCCAAGCTCAACGCCGCGCTCTGGACGGCGAAGACCGTGGCTGAGGGCGGCACCGGCGATCTCTTCTACACCATGAACAAGGAGGCGGCAGGCGATGACCTCGGCCTGACCCTGCAGACCGGCTTCGTGACGAAGGCGCTGGTCGGGCTGTTCGGCTCGGACAGGTTCCGCCTCGCGGTCTCGGCCGACGGCAGCACCTTCTTCGACGGGCTCAGCGTCGACAACACCACCGGCATCGTCGATCAGCCCCGGCTGCCGCGCTTCAAGGCGTACACGAACTACGACAACTATGTCGGTATCGGGACCTGGACGAAGATCGGCCTGAACAACACCGACTACAACGACCAGGGCGCGTTCGACGCCGCGAACAACCACTTCGTGGCGCCGGTCGACGGCACCTACCTCTTCGGCGCGACGCTGCTCTACAAGATCAACGCCAGCGCCACGGCCCGCATGCGCGGACGGCTTGTCCTGAACGGCACCACCGAAATCCGTGGCTCCCTCGGCGAAATCTCCGCGACCCACGTCTCGCTCGCCACCGCCATCTGGCTGCAGACCATGGTGCCGCTGACGGCCGGCGATACCGTCGAGCTGCAGGGGTATTTCCGGGTCGCGGACGGCTACTTCGCCGCCGATCACACGTCCTTCTGGGGCTGCAAGATCGGCTGACGAGGAGGACGCCATGACGGTACGCCGAAACGATCAGGGCTTCGTGCGGGTCCCGGAGTCGGAGTTCGAGACGATCCTCGCCCGCGCGGCCGAGGAAGGGGCAAAGCGCGCGCTCTCCGACGTCGGACTCGAGGGCAAGGAGGCGGCGCTGGACATCCGCGACCTGCGCTCGCTCGTCGAATGCATCCGGCTCGTGCGCCGCACTGCGGTGCAGACCACCGTGCGAATGATCACCACAGGCGTGATGCTGGCGCTGCTCGCCGGCATCGCCATCAAGCTCCGTATCTTCGGCGGCAGCCCGTAGACCCTGCGCCATCCGCCCGTTCGACCGACCGCACCCGCCCTTCGAGGCGGGTTTTTCGATTCCGGAGGATCCCCATGACGACGACTTTCTACCGCCACTGGCGAGATGTGCCCGACCGTATCTGGAGCTGGCCCAACTTCAGCCCGGCCGAGATCGCCTGCCGCGGGACCGGCAAGCTCCTTGTCAACGAGCCGGCGCTCGACAAGCTGCAGGCGCTGCGCAACCGCCTCGGCAAGCCGCTGATCGTCCGTTCCGCCTATCGCAGTCCCGAGCACAACCGCGCGGTCGGCGGCGCGACCCGATCCAAGCACCTCGACGGCGCCGCCTTCGACATCGCCATGACGAACCACGACCCGGTGGCCTTCGAGGTGGCGGCGCGGGAGGTCGGGTTCCTCGGCTTCGGCTTCTATCCGCGCTCGGGCTTCATGCATGTCGATTTGGGGCCGGCGCGGCAGTGGGGCGAGCGGTTCCCGCCGCGTGCGGTGCCGTTCGTCAAGGAAGCGCCGCCTTCGCGGGAAGTGCTGGCCGACAGCCGCACCATGAAGGGCGGCGGTGCGGCGGGTGTCGCGACGCTCGGCGCGGCCGGGGTGGAGGTGGCCCAGCAGGTGCTGGCAGAGACGCAAAGCGCCGTCCTGCCGCTGGTCCCGTATCTCGATACGCTCCGCTGGGTGTTCATCGCAGTGGCGCTCGGCGGGATCGCTGTCACGATCTACGCGCGTCTGGACGACTGGAAGCGGGGGCGGCGGTGATCGCCGCGCGTATCACCGGGATCGCGGCCGGCCCGTGGATGCGGGCGACGCTGCGCTACGCCGCCAGCGTCCTCGCCGTGCTCCTGTTCCTGCTTTCGTTTCGGCGGTCCGGTGAGCGAGCGGGACGCCTCGCCGAACGTCTTGAGACCACGGAGAAGGCCAATGATGTCCAACGCCAGATGCTGGAAGCGGCAGCTCGCCGCCCTCGCGATCGCGACGAGCTTGCTGAGCGGCTGCGCGACGGTCGGTTCTGAACCTGGCGGCATCTCTGCATGTCCGCCGGTCGTGGAATACAGTCGCGATCTCCAGTCGCGTGCGGCCGACGAGGTCTTGCTGCTGCCGGAACGCTCGGTGCTGGCGGAGATGATGAGCGACTATGTCGTACTGCGCGAGCAGGCACGGGCGTGCAGGGCCATTGAAGATCGAACTGAGCTGCCGTACTCCGGAGATTGATCATTCCTTACATCTCCATTATCATGGAGATATGGATAAACAGGACACCTTGGCCGCGCTGGCCGCGCTCTCTCAGGAGACGCGTCTCGACATTTTCCGTCTTCTGGTGGAGGCCGGCCCGGAAGGGCGCGCAGTGGGCCGGATCGGCGAGGCGCTGGATCTCCCTTCAGCCACGCTCTCGTTCCACCTCAAGGAGCTGAAGCATGCCGGGCTGGTGACGGTCCGGCGCGAGAGCCGCTCGCTCATCTACTCGGCCAGCTTCTCCACCATGACAGGCCTGATCGACTACCTGACCCGCAATTGCTGCGCCGGCGACCCGGCAGCATGCGGGATCGCTCCCCCGACCGCCGCCGCACGGAAAGAGACCGCATGACCCCCACGATCTATCACAACCCGAACTGCGGCACGTCGCGCAACGTGCTGGCGCTGATCCGCAATTCCGGCGAGGAGCCGGAGGTTATTGAATACCTGAAGACGCCGCCCAGCCGCGAGCGGCTCGTGGCGCTGATCGCCGCTATGGGAATTTCGGTGCGCGACCTCCTGCGCCGGAAAGGCACGCCCTATGATGAGCTCGGGCTCGACGACCCGAAGTTCTCCGACGACGAGCTGATCGACCTGATGCTGGCGCATCCGATCCTCATCAACCGGCCCATCGTCGAGACGCCGCTCGGAACCCGGCTCTGCCGTCCGTCCGAGGTCGTGCTCGACATCCTGCCCAATCCGCAGCAGGGCGAATTCCGCAAGGAGGACGGCGATCTCGTGGTGGACGCCGACGGGCGCCGCGTGGACGAGAGCGCCGCCCGATGAGCGACGACACCTACGCGCCCACGGCCGAGGCAATCGCAGCGCCGCCCGCCGGTATCGGCTTATTCGAGAAGTGGTTGTCGGTCTGGGTGGCGCTCTGCATCGGCGCCGGGCTGCTGCTCGGCAATACGCTACCGGGCCTGTTCGAGACACTCGCGGGGCTGGAGATCGCGTCGGTCAATCTTGTCGTCGCCGTCCTGATCTGGGCGATGGTCTATCCGATGATGGTGGCGGTCGATTTCGCGAGCCTCAGCCATATCGGCGACCGACCGAAGGGTCTGGTGCTGACGGTCGTGGTGAACTGGCTGATCAAGCCCTTCACCATGGCCGGCCTCGCCGTCCTGTTCTTCGAGGTCCTGTTCGCGGACCTGATCGCACCGGCCGATGCGCAGCAATATATCGCCGGTTTGATCCTGCTCGGCGCCGCGCCCTGCACGGCGATGGTGTTCGTCTGGTCGCAGCTGACGCGCGGCGATGCGACCTACACGCTGGTGCAGGTCTCGGTGAACGACGTCATCATGATCTTCGCCTTCGCGCCCCTCGTGGCGCTGCTGCTCGGCGTCACCGATATCGCGGTGCCGTGGGAGACGCTGATCCTGTCGGTCGGGCTCTACATCCTCATTCCGTTCGCAGCCGGCGCCGCCACGCGCCAGTGGCTCGCGCGGGATCGTCGGGGGACGGATGCCGAGGCGGCGGTCGCGCGCTTCACGGCGGCGGTGAAACCCTTTTCGGTGATCGGCCTTCTGGCGACGGTCGTGCTGCTCTTCGGCTTCCAGGGACAGATCATCCTGGAGCAGCCGCTGCTGATCGCGCTGATCGCCGCTCCGCTCCTCATCCAGTCCTACGGCATTTTCGCGCTCGCCTATGCCGCCGCCTGGGCTTGGCGCGTGCCCTTCAACGTTGCGGCGCCCTGCGCGCTGATCGGCACGTCGAACTTCTTCGAGCTCGCGGTCGCCGTCGCGATCAGCCTCTTCGGACTGCAATCCGGAGCCGCGCTCGCCACGGTCGTTGGCGTTCTTGTCGAGGTTCCGGTGATGCTGTCGCTGGTCGCCTTCGCCAACCGGACGCGGCATCATTTTCCCGCGGATGCCGGAGGCGCCCGGCATGGCTGACCATCCTGTCCCGATCGAAGACCTGCCGAACATCGACCCCGCGTCGCTCAGGCCGATCGACGTAGCTGCGCTCGCCGGGCCAAACGCGCCCACGCATCCGCCGCGCATCCTGATGCTCTATGGATCGCTCCGGACGCGCTCCTATTCGCGCTTCGCTTCGGAGGAGGCGGCGCGCCTCCTCCGCTGGTTCGGCGCCGAGACCCGCACCTTCAACCCGTCCGGCCTGCCGCTGCCGGACGCGGAAGGTCCCGACCACCCGAAGGTCAAGGAGTTGCGCGAGCTCGCGACCTGGTCGGAGGGCATGGTCTGGTGCTCGCCCGAGCGCCATGGCGCGATGACCGGCGTCATGAAGGCGCAGATCGACTGGCTGCCGCTGTCGCTCGGAGGGGTGCGGCCGACGCAGGGCAAGACGCTCGCGGTCATGCAGGTGTCGGGCGGCTCGCAGAGCTTCAACGCGGTCAACCAGATGCGCATCCTCGGCCGCTGGATGCGCATGGTGACGATCCCGAACCAGTCCTCGGTGGCGAAGGCGTGGGGCGAGTTCGACGATGCCGGCCGGATGCGCTCTTCACCCTACTACAACCGCATCGTCGACGTGATGGAAGAACTCGTAAAGTTCACCCATCTCACGCGCGACCGCTCGGCCTACCTGACCGATCGCTACTCCGAGCGGGTGGAAAGCGCCGAGCAGCTGTCGAAGCGCGTCAACCAGCGCTCGATCTAACGGCTCTCGGCCGCCTGTGGGTGCTGGTCCGGAGCCGAGTAGCACTCGCGCGGGCCCCGGCCGAAGCAGCGAGGAACACCCTCGCCAAACAGGAGTAGTTGCGCAATCAACTATTCCTGCAGCTCCAGCAGGCCGGAGCGGCCGACAAGCTCGCGATGTTCCCGCAGGGTTCGGCTGTCGCCGAGATGCCGCCGACTACAGGCGCGGGCGTGTAACGCCGCGGGTCGCTGAGGCCGATGCGGCAGGTCCCAGCGCCGCACCTTATGGGCCTTCGAGCGTCTCGAGCACGGCGCACTCGGGGACTGCCTCGCCCGAGCACCGTGCCGCCGTCGCCGACAGCGCCTTCTCGATCCGCCTGAGGTCTGCGATCTTTGCACGTACGTCCGCGAGGTGGCGTTCGGTGCGTTCCTTGACCTCCACACAGGTCTGGTCGCCGCCGTCGACGAGGTCGAGAAGCCCGCGAATCTCCTCGATCGAGAAGCCAAGCTCTCTGGCACGCAGGATGAACCTCAGCCGCAAGATATGATCCGGGTCGTAGACGCGGTACCCCGCCGGCGTGCGCGGCGGGTCAGGCATCATGCCGATCTTCTCATAGTAGCGAATGGTCTCGAGGTTGCAGCCGGTCCGCCGCGCCAGCTCCGCGCGCAGCAACCCGCTCCCGGATACGTGATCAGTCATCGCCAAAAACCCTCTTGAGCCTGTAGTTGCTACAGACCTTACGCATCCTACGACTCGAAATCGAGGGAGAACAAGGATGAGCACGCAAACCGAAGCAGCGCCCGTCAGGGAGGGCGCGGCCGACCCGTCCGACCAGAAAAGGAGCTGGCTGGCCGCAGGTGGTCTCGGCGGCGCGGTTCTGTCCTCGATCTGTTGCCTCGGCCCGCTGGTGCTGCTGTCGCTCGGCGTCTCCGGGGCCTGGATCGGCAACCTGACCGCCTTGACGCCGTACAAGCCGATCTTCGCAACCATCGCGCTCGTGTTCATCGGGCTGGGATTCCTGCAGATCTACTTCCGCCCGCACACGGTCTGCGACCCCGGATCCTCTTGTTCCCGGCCGCAGTCGGCCATCGTCGTCAAGATCGCCCTCTGGTCCGCCACCGTGCTCGTGATCGCCTCGCTCACGCTCAACTGGTGGGCGCCTCTCCTCTACTGAACCCCTGGAAGGAACCGTTTAATGCACGTTCGCCTGACAAACGCTGCTGCCGCTCTGATGCTCGGTCTCGGCCCCTTCGTGATGAGCGCAACCACCCCTGCGTTCGCGCAGGCGCCTGCCACGGAGGCCGCCCTCCGGACGGCGACGTTCTCGGTCGAGAACATGACCTGCGCCAGCTGCCCGATCACCGTCCGCTTGGCGATGGAAGGCGTCGAAGGCGTGCGATCGGCCGAGGTCGATTTCGAGACCAAGTCCGCCACCGTGGTCTTCGACCCCGCCCTGACGGACCCCGAGGCGATCGCCGCGGCCTCGATGAATGCGGGCTATCCCGCCACCCCGGCGGCTGGGATGCCCGAATAAGGAAACCGAGATTTCCTTAGGCTCGGCGACACCCTGACGCGGCGTTCTGCGCTGCAGCGAAGTGCCGCACCTGAACATGCCATTGGACGAAAGAAGCTGACATGGACGCCTGCTGCTCAGAATTGCGCAATTCCCCCTACGATATCGCTGTGGTCGGTGCCGGCTCGGCCGGGTTCTCGGCCGCCATCACCGCCGCGGATCTCGGTGCGCGCGTCGCCCTCATCGGCCACGGAACGATCGGCGGCACCTGCGTGAATGTCGGCTGCGTGCCGTCCAAGACAATGATCCGCGCGGCGGAAGCGCTGCACGGCGCCAGCGCTGCTACGCGGTTTCCGGGGCTCGCCGGCGAAGCTCGCGTGACCGACTGGCCGTCGCTCATCGCAGCGAAGGACGATCTCGTCGCGACGTTGCGGCAGAAGAAGTACGCGGACCTGCTGCCGGACTACGAAGGGGTGGACTACATCGAAGGCCGGGCGCGCTTCGACGGCGATGCTCTCCTTGTCAGTGGCGCGCCGCTCCGCGCCGGAAAAACCATCATCGCCACCGGCGCATCGCCGGCCATGCCGGACATCGCCGGCATCGGGGACGTGCCGGTCCTGACCAGCACGACGGCGCTGGAGCTGACCGAGCGGCCTGCCTCGCTCCTCGTCATCGGCGGCGGTTACATCGGCTGCGAGCTCGCGCAGATGTTTGCGCGCATGAGAACGGCGGTGACGCTCGTCACGCGGTCGCGACTGCTGCCCGAAGCCGAGCCCGAGGTTACGGAGGCGCTGACCCGCTATCTCCGCGATGAGGGCGTCACGGTTCGGACCGGAGTCTTCTACCGCCGCATCGCGCGCCGCGAAGAAGGGGTCGTGCTCACCGTGCTCTCGGAAGGCGGGGAAGAGACACTGACCGCCGCCCGCGTTCTGGCGACGACCGGCCGGCATCCCAATACAGAAGGACTGAACCTGACTGACGCCGGCGTCGAACTCGACCGGCGCGGCGCGATCATCGTCGACAACCGCTTGCGGACCACCCGGCCCGGCGTTTACGCCGCGGGCGACGTCACCGGGCGCGACCAGTTCGTTTACATGGCGGCCTGCGGCGCGAAGCTTGCTGCGAAGAACGCACTGAACGGCGACAGCCTGGTCTACGACAACGGGGCCATGCCCTGGGTCGTGTTCACCGATCCGCAAGTCGCGGGCGTTGGCCTGACCGAGGCGGAAGCGCGCGCGGCGGGGCACGAGGTCAAGACCTCGATCGTGCCGCTCGATCAGGTGCCGAGGGCACTGGCGGCCAGAGATACGCGCGGGCTGATCAAGCTCGTGGCCGACGCCAGGAGCGATCGGCTGCTCGGAGGCCAGATTCTTGCGCCCGAGGGGGCCGACAGTATCCAGACGTTGGCCATGGCGTTGAAGTTCGGGGTGACGACGCAGGCCCTTGGGGAGACGATCTTTCCCTATCTCACCAACGTTGAGGGGCTGAAGCTGGCCGCGCAGAGTTTCGGGCAGGACGTGGCCAAGTTGTCCTGCTGCGCGGGATGAGGTCCGTCCCGGATGCCTGGACCGAAATGGTAGTACGAAGAAGGAACTCGAATGGCGAAGCAGTATCAATTGGTGGTGGTCGGGACGGGTACGGCGGCCATGGTGGCTGGGATGCGGGTGCGCGCGGCAGGCTGGAGCGTCGCGGTTATCGACTTTCGACCATTCGGCGGGACCTGTGCTCTCAGGGGCTGCGACCCAAAGAAGATGATGGTCGGCGGCGCCGAAGCGGCGGATCACGCCTGGCGCATGAGTGGGCGCGGGGTCGAAGGCGATACGCATCTGGAGTGGCGCGGACTCCTCGACTTCAAGCGCGGCTTCACTGATCCAGTGCCCGAAAAGCGCCGGAACACTTTCGCAGAGAAAGGCATAGACACCTTCCATGGCCGCGCCCGGTTCACAGGGCCGAACACGCTGAACATCGAGGGAGAAGCGGTTGAAGCCGACCACATCCTGATCGCGGCGGGCGCGGAGCCGGTGCCGCTTGGCATCCCGGGCGAGGAGCATCTCATCGACAACGAGGCGTTCCTCGATCTTGAGAGCCTGCCGAAGAACATCGTGCTCGTCGGCGGGGGCTACATCGCGGCGGAGTTCTCTCACATCGCGGCTCGCGCCGGCGCCAAAGTCACGATCCTTCAGCATGGCGAGCGGATGTTGAAGCATTTCGACCCCGACCTTGTCGGCTGGCTGATGGACAAGTTCGGCGAGGTGGGGATCGACATTCGCACTGAGGCGGAGGTGACGTCGGTCGAAGGAGCCGGAGAGGGCTACCGGGTCGCAGCGAAGGGGCCGGATGGCGAGATGACCGTGGACGCCGATCTCGTCGTTCATGCGGCCGGGCGCAAGCCGGCTCTCGACGGTCTCGATCTCGACGCCGGCGGCGTGAGGCACAAGGATGGCCGGCTGGTCCTGAACGAGCACCTGCAGAGCGTATCCAATCCGGCGGTCTACGCCGCCGGCGATGCTGCCCAGATGGGGCCGCCGCTGACGCCGGTCTCGAGCCACGACGCGAAGGTGGTGGCCGCCAATCTGCTCGAGGGCAACAAGCACGAGCCCGACTACACGGGGGTTCCCAGCGTCGCATTTACGGTCCCTCCGATCGCCGCCGTCGGTCTCACCGAGGCGGACGCCCGGGAGAAGGGCTTGAACTTCCGCGTAAAAAGCGAGCGAGCGGAGGGGTGGTTCACCGCGCGCCAGGCGGCTGAGAAGGTCTACGGCTTCAAGGTTCTGGTGGACGAGGAGACCGATCGCATTCTGGGCGCACACCTGGTAGGGCCGCACGCCGACGAAGTCATCAACATCTTTGCGCTCGCCATTCGCCATGGGCTGACGGCCGAGCAGCTGAGATCGACGATGTTCGCATATCCCACGGGCGCATCGGACATCGGCTCGATGCTCTGAACCTTGCGGCCCGCAGAGGAACGGAGCGGTTCCCCTCCGGGTTAACCGGACAGGTATAGATGAGCAATAGAGGCGGCGCGCCGTGGATCAGATAGTAGAAGCCTTCACCACTGGCGCCGGGATGTTGTGGAAAGCGCTTTGGGCGCTGATCTTCGGCTACATCATCTCGGCCGGCATCCAGGTCCTCGTCACTCGCGAACAGATGGCCAGGATCCTCGGTGAACGCGGGCCAAAAGAGGCTGGCATCGGCGGATTTTTCGGCTTCATCTCTTCGTCCTGTTCGTTCGCTGCGCTCGCGGCATCGCGCTCGGTCCTGGTCAAGGGCGCGCATCCGATGAACTCGATGGCGTTCCTGATCGCATCGACCAATCTGGTGATCGAGCTCGGCATCGTCCTCTGGGTGCTGCTCGGCTGGAAGTTCACCCTCGCGAACTTCCTTCTCGGCATCTTGATGATCGTCTACGCCTACATCCTGACCGCGCTCTGGTTTCCCTCGGGCCTCGTCGATGAGGCGAAGGAGCACGGCGAGAAGGCCCAGAAAAGCGAGGGAATGGACATGGACCACGGGATGAAGGGCTCGTTTCGGAACAAGCTCACCTCCCGCAAGGGCTGGCGACGGATCGCCCAGGCGTTCTTCATGGAATGGAAGATGGTCTGGAAGGAGATCCTCTTCGGCTTCACCATCGCCGGCTTCATCTCGGTCTTCGTGCCGCAGAGTTTCTGGAATGCGATCTTCCTCATCAGCGACGGCGGCGCGCAGGACAGCCCGGGATTCCTCATCGTGCTGGAGAACGCACTCGTCGCGCCGGTCGTGGCGTTCTTCACTTTCATCGGATCGATGGGCAACGTGCCGCTGACGGCGATGCTCTGGTCGCGCGATGCGTCCTTCGGCGGCGTGGTGGCGTTCCTCGGAGCCGACCTCGTGGCGGCGACGGTGATCTGGGTCCACGCCAAGTACTACGGCTGGCGCTACGCCCTTTATCTTTCGGGCCTGCTCTACGTCTGCATGGTCGCGGCAGGCGTCACCGTGCACTACCTCTTCGCACTGCTCGGCATGATCCCGACCGAGCGGCCGTCGCTGCAGGAGATGGTGCGGTTCGCGATCGACTACACCTTCTTCCTGAACCTCGCCTTCCTGGCCGCGGCCGCGGCACTTCTCTGGCTGCACTTCCGCGGCGGCGGCGAGAGCACGGGAGGCCGGAACCGGCAAGAGCATGAACCGTCCCGCGCCCGCGCTTGAGCGAGAAGCTCTCGATCAGAGTCGCACGGCCCGCAGCCTCAGCGCATTGCCAATGACCGAGACGGACGAGAGGCTCATCGCGGCCGCAGCGAACATCGGCGAGATCAGGAGCCCGAAGAACGGATAGAGCAGCCCTGCCGCGATCGGCACGCCGGCGCTGTTGTAGATCATCGCGAAGAACAGGTTCTGCCGGATGTTGCGCATCGTCGCCAGCGACAGCCGCCGCGCCCGCACGATCCCGCCGAGGTCGCCCTTGACCAGGGTGAAGCCGGCGCTTTCGATGGCGACGTCGGCGCCGGTTCCCATGGCGATGCCCACGTCCGCCTGCGCCAGTGCTGGAGCGTCGTTCACGCCATCGCCCGCCATCGCTACCTTGCGCCCCTCCGCCTGAAGCTCGCGGATGATGCGGGCCTTGTCCTCGGGCAGCACGTCGGCCCGGATGTCGTCGATGCCAAGGCGGCCGGCGATGGCGCGGGCGGTGCGTTCGTTGTCGCCGGTCGCCATAACGATGCGAAAGCCGAGCGCGTGAAGGTCCTTCAGTGCCTGCGGGGTCGTCTCCTTCACCGGGTCGGCCACACCGACGAGGCCCGCGACGGCGCCATCGACGGTGACGAACATCACCGTCTCGCCTTCGTCGCGCCGGGCATTCGCGGTCGCAGTCGCTGCAGGCGCCTCGACGCCCAGCTGCGCCAGCATCTTCGCATTCCCGAGGGCTACGGCCTTGCCATCGACGACTCCTTTCACGCCCATGCCGGTCACGGCCTCGAACGCCTCGGCGTTGGCAAGCGTCAGCCCCCGCGCCTCTGCCCCGCGCACGATGGCTTCGGCCAAGGGGTGCTCGGATCCGCGTTCGAGACTGGCGGCAAGGCGCAGGATCTCCGCCTCGTCATGCCCCGCCTCGGGTAGCACGGCGGCCAGTTCGGGCTTGCCGACCGTCAGAGTGCCGGTCTTGTCTACAATCAGCGTGTCCACCCTCTCGAACGCCTCCAGCGCCTCGGCGTTCTTGATGAGCACGCCGGCCTGCGCGCCACGCCCCGTGGCCGTCATGATCGACATGGGCGTGGCTAGCCCCAGTGCGCAGGGGCAGGCGATGATGAGGACCGCGATGGCCGAGACGAGCCCGTAGGCAAGCGCGGGTTCGGGGCCCCAGATGGCCCAGGCGATGAAGGACAGGACCGCGATGCCGATCACCGCCGGCACGAAATAGCCGGCCACGGAATCCGCCAGCTTCTGGATCGGTGCGCGCGACCGTTGGGCCGAGGCCACCATCTCGACGATCTGCGCGAGCATGGTGTCCTTGCCGACGCGCCGCGCCTCGATGATCAGGCTGCCGGTGCCGTTGATCGTCGCTCCCGTGACCGGATCGCCCGCGACCTTCTCGACCGGCACCGGCTCTCCGGTCAGCATGGATTCGTCCACAGACGAGCGGCCCTCGACCACCTCGCCATCCACCGGCACCTTGTCGCCCGGCCGGACGCGCAGGCGGTCGCCGATATGGACGTCCTCCAGCGGCACTTCTTCCTCGCTCCCGTCCGGGCGAATGACACGCGCGGTCTTCGCCGCGAGGTCCAGAAGCGCCCGGATCGCCGAGCCGGTGCGTTCCCGCGCCCGAAGCTCCAGGAGCTGGCCCAGCAGGACCAGCACGACGATCACCGCGCCGGCCTCGAAGTAGATGCCGACATTGCCCTGATCGTCGCGGAAGCCCGCGGGGAACAGGCCCGGCGCGATCACCGCAACCGTGCTGAAGGCCCAGGCCGCGAAGACGCCCATGGCGATCAGGCTGAACATGTTGAGGTTCAGCGTGCGAAAGCTCTTCCAGCCGCGCACGAGGAACGGCCAGCCCGCCCAAAGGATCACCGGCGTGGCCAGGATCAGCTCGAACCAGTGCGCAAGCCTCTCCCCCGTCCAGTCGCGGATGGGCATGCCGACATAGCCGCCCATCGCCAGCAGCACGACCGGGATGGTCAGCGCCGCGCCGATCCAGAAGCGGCGGGTGAAATCGACGAGTTCGGGGTTCGGTCCCTCCTCGCCGGTGGGAACGCCCTTCGGCTCCAGCGCCATGCCGCAGATCGGGCAGTCTCCGGGTCCGACCTGCTCAATCTCGGGATGCATCGGGCAGGTGTAGATCGTGCCTGCCGGCATCGGCTCCGGCGTCGGCTTTGCCTTCAGGTACATCTCCGGCGCGGCGTCAAATTTGTCCTTGCACCGAGCCGAGCAAAAGTAGAATCGCTCGCCCGCGTGCTTCGACAGGTGCTCAGCCATCGACCGATCAACCGACATGCCGCAGACCGGATCGACGGCCTCGATAAAGTCGTCGGGCGAGGCGGCGAACCTGGACCGGCACTTCTCGGAGCAGAAGTGGTAGACGTGGCCCTCATGCTCATGATGAAGGGCGCTGTCATTCGGTTCGACCACCATGCCGCAGACGGGGTCTCTGGCCACTCCCGTTGAAGCGTGCGCGACATCCATCTTCGGTCCTCCGGTTGATATCGCATCGACAGGTAGGCCTTCCAGCGGATGGAAGGTCAATGCCAAAAGATTCAAATTGCGCTCTTGACCTTCCAGTAAGTGGAAGCCCTATGTGCTCGCCCAAGGACAGAGCGAAAGGTGGCGCGGCCATGAACATCGGAGATGTGTCGGAACGGAGCGGCCTGCCGGCCAAGACCATTCGGTACTACGAAGACATCGGGCTTGTTCGGCCTTCGCGCAGCGAGAACGGGTACCGGGAGTTCGGATCTCAGGACCTGCACAAGCTGGCCTTCCTGGCCCGCGCCCGGTCGCTCGGGTTCACCATAGAAGAATGCAGGACGCTCTTATCCCTTTACGAAGATCGCCATCGATCAAGTTCAGACGTGAAGAGGCTCGCGAAGACTCACCTTGCGCGGATTGATCAAAAAATCGGTGAGTTGCAGGCACTCAGCGCGACGCTTCGTGATCTGGTCACGCGCTGTCAGGGCGACGACCGTCCCGATTGTCCCATCATGAACGACCTTGCACGTTCCGGAACGGCCTGAATGGACCAAATATCCGAAGACCGATGAAGTCCAGCCATTCACCCGATTGCGAACACCGCGCAGTGGAAACCGGGCTCCATACAGAATAGAGTACTCAGATGAAGTTCGTAGCCCGCCTGATTCTCGTTGCCGTCCTCGCGGTGTTCGCGGTGAGTCCGGTTGCGCATGCTGCGGGCTCGGCAGATATGGCTGCCGCCATGATCGCCTCCGGTGATGCTGTGATGCCGATGTCCGACTGCGCCGCCTGTGATGACACCGGCGCGGGCGAGATGGGTCTCGCGTGCGAACTCGTCTGCGGAGCCGGCAGTTTCGCAGCTGTGGTTGCGCCGCTGGCAAACGGCATCGTTTCGTCTCCACGTGAGGCGCTTGGGCCCGCGGTGACGCAGGACTTCTGCGGCCTTTCTAGCCCCCCAGCCAAGCACCCTCCTCGAACCCTCATCTGATCTGACGCCCGGCGGCACGCGCGCAGCCGGCACGTCATCGAGCGCCTCGGCGGCGGATGCGCCCCGAAGTGCAGTCCTTTCCCGCGTCGCGTGCCTTCCGGCCGCGGCGGAGGACCAAGGGTTTGATCAGGAGTTACCATGCCCGGCCCAACTTATCCGAGGCTGACACGTCGCAGTTTCCTTCTGTATTCCGGCACTGCGGTCGGCGTGTTGGCGCTACCGAAGGTTCTGCATTCCGCTGAACCGCTGAGGCCGGCAATGGTGGCGCTCGCCTTCGACGGTGACGCTCTGCTTGCGGCGGGTTCAGACCTGCTCCGCAGCGATGATGGCGGAAGCTCATGGACGGCGCTGCCCGTCCCTGCCGTCGTCCTGGCTCTCGCGACGCACCCCGAACGGCCCGGCCGCATCATTGCCGGTCTCGCATCTGGCGGCGTCGCGCTGTCTGAAGATGGTGGACGCACCTGGGAAGGCCGCTCCCGCGGTCTCGCCGAAGGCAAAGTCGACGCTGTGGCCATCGCGGCCGGGCAGCCTGACATGATCTATGCCTCGGTCCAGGGCGACGGGCTCTGGAAGAGCGAGGACGCCGGTCAAAACTGGAGCCTTGCCATGGACCGCCCCTGGCTCGCTGACGCCGAACGCGACCTGCTCGCACTCACCTCGGTGGATCTGGCTTCGGGCATGGGTGGAATCTGGATCTATGCCGGCACCCCAGCGGGCCTGACCCGCGTTCCCGACTGCTTCTGTCGCTGGCAGGATGTCCAGCCGGGCGACGCGATGGACGCTCTGGTTTCCGGCGATGCGCCGCCATCAGAGGCGCCGCTTCCGGCGGGCGAGCCGATCCATGCGCTGGCCAGCGCGCCGGCCGCGCCCGAAATGCTCTATGCCGCCCTGCCGTCGGGCATCTGGACCTCCCGCGACGGCGGCGTCGTCTGGTCGCACCTCGCGGTCGGGTTCGCCGTCGCGGTGGCGGTGCACCCGGTCGATCCCGACCACATCGTCGCTGCGCTGGATGGCGGCCTGAAGCAGAGCCGCGACGGCGGCGCCACCTGGTCCGCGCTCGCGGCCACCTGAAGGAGTTCACCATGAAGAACGCACTTGCATTCACCTCAATTGCAGCCGTCGCGGTCGCGGGTGGCATCGCCTTCGCCACGCTGTCCTCGGCACAGGACTCGGGTCGGACGACCACCACTGATGCTGCCGCCACGGAACAGGCGGTGCCCTCGAAACAGATCACGATCTGGCGCGACCCGAGCTGCGGATGCTGTGACGCCTACGCCGAATACCTCGAAGGCAACGGCTATCAGGTGACGCGCATCGACGACCCAAATTTCGACCGGCGCTCCGTCGAGGCAGGCGTGCCGGAGCAGGGACTCGGCTGCCATTTGGCCGAGATCGACGGCTACTACGTCAGCGGCCTTGTCCCCGCCGAGATCATCGAGCGGCTGGTGACGGAACGTCCGGAGATTGCCGGCATCACGCTCCCCGGCATGCCGGCGAACGCGCCCGGCATGGCGCCCGAGAAGACCGGCACTCTGAAGACCTACGCCTTCGGCGAGGACGGGGTCACCGTCTATTCCGATGAGTGAGTGCATGGGAATGATGAACGGGCCAATGATGGGCGCGATGATGATCGGTGGCGGGCTGGTGCTGCTTCTGGTCGTCGTAGTCCTCGTCCTCAGCCTCGTGGCGCTGGTGCAATACCTGCGAGGGCCGCGATGAAGCGCAAAGCGACCGTCCTTTTCGGCGCCGCTGTTGCGGGCCTGGCGGCCATCGCCGCGCTTGCGCAACAGCAGGGTGGCGAGGCGCACATGGACGGCGTGACCTTCCTCGGCGAGCCCGTGACGGCGGACGAACTCGCCCTTGGGCAGGACCTCTATGCTGCGAACTGCGCGTCGTGCCACGGCGCCGATCTCGAGGGTCAACCCGACTGGAAGCGCCGGCTCGACAGCGGCCGCATGCCGGCTCCGCCGCACGACGAGACCGGGCATACCTGGCACCATGCCGACCGGCAGCTCTTCACCATCACGAAGCTCGGGGTCGGCGGCGTCGTGCCGGGCTACGAGAGCGACATGCCCGCCTTCGAGGGCGTGCTGACGGACGCGGAGATCCGGGCGGTGCTCGCTTTCATCAAGAGCACATGGCCGGACCGCCAGCGTGCCTTTCAGGCGGACGTCACCGCAAACGACGAGGGCGGATCATGAGCGAGGATGTCGAGCAAGAGCCTCGACGCCGGGGGAGCCGGCTGGTTCTGCTTTTGCCGCTGGCGGTGTTCGGCGTGCTGGCCGCGGCCTTCTACTGGGGCCTCTGGAACAACGACGAGCGATTGCCCTCGACGCTGATCGGAAAGCAGGTCCCGGAGTTCGCGCTCTCGCCAATCGAAGGGCGGCAGGATGGCCTGTCCTCGGCTGACCTGCAGGGCCGGGTTTCCCTCGTCAATGTGTGGGCATCGTGGTGCGTTCCCTGCCGCACGGAGAACCCGCTTCTCGTGGAACTGGCCGAAGCAGGCACCGTCCCGATCTACGGGATCAACTACAAGGACGATCCCGAAGAGGCGCTGGCCTTTCTCGAAGAGCTCGGCGATCCCTTCACGCGCATCGGAGCGGACAGATCGGGACGCGTAGCCATCGACTGGGGCGTCTACGGACTGCCGGAGACCTTCGTGATCGATGCCGAAGGACGCATCGCCTACAAGCACGTCGGCCCCTTCGACAGGCGCGTGTTTGAGAACGACATCCTGCCGGTCGTGCGCCGGTTGCAGTCGGAGCGCGGCTCATGAGGCGTCGCGAACTCCTCGCTGGAATGATGGCCCTCGCGGCGACTCCCGCGGCCGCACGGCCAACGATGCCCCTGCATGGAGCTCCGCGCGATCTCCTGTCGCCGCCTTTCGTGGACGGAGACGGGCACGAGCTGACGCTTGCTGACTTCGAAGGGCGCGTCGTGCTCCTGAACATCTGGGCCACCTGGTGCGCACCCTGCCGCGAGGAGATGCCGACGCTCGACGCGCTTCAAGCACGCCTTGGGGGGCCGGACTTCCACGTCGTGCCGCTATCGATCGATCGGGCGGGACTCGAGCCCGTGCGCCGCTTCTACGAAGAGATAGGCGTTCGTCACCTCGACATGTACTTCGCCGAGAACATTCGCGCGATGCTTGCCTTCGCCGTGGTGGGGCTGCCGACGACGATCCTGATCGACCGCGCGGGGCACGAGCGCGGTCGCCTTGCCGGCCCGGCCCAATGAGACAGCCCTGAAGCCGTCGCCCAAATCCAGTCCCTCATCGACGAAAGGAGCCAATAGGCCATGACCGAGACGACAACCATGCCGGCAACGCGACGGGCCGTCCCGCTGCGACTGCCGCTAGGCCGTCGAGGCCTGATGCTCGCCGCGATGGCGCTGATCGGCGCAGGTATCGCCTTCAACTGGGGCTGGCTCACCGCCGTGGGTGCGGCGCCGCTGATCCTGAGCCTCGCACCTTGCGCCGTGATGTGCGGGCTGGGGCTCTGCATGATGGGCGGCTCGAAATCTTGCACGAGCAAGAGCAATCCGGCCGGAGAGCCGGACCCGACGAAGAACTGAACCCAAAACCCTGAAGGAGACGACAATGAATACCACACGCAAGCTCGGCTTTGCCGCGACCGCTCTGGCGGCGCTCCTGACCACGGCCGCCCTCGCTCAGGAGGCCGGGGACCAGCCATCGGGTCAGACGATGCAGAACCAGGACGGCATGCCCGGAAACATGATGGGCGGGAATATGTCCGGTATGGAGGGCATGATGCCGATGATGGAGATGATGCAGAAAATGGGACCGATGATGGAGGCCTGCACCGAGATGATGCAGGCCAAGACCGACCAGATGCAGGCCCCGGAAGCCGAGCCGCAGGACGGCTGACACCACTCCGCCCGGGTTCCGGCCCGGGCGGACCATCCCGAGTTGGACAATGATTTCAAAACCCACCACGCAAACTCTCCGGCACGTCCGGCTGGCGCTCTGGGCCGGCGCGGCTGCTCTCCTGCTCCTGGCAGGCGGCGCGCTGACGGTGCGCACGTACATGGCGCCGCCAGCACCCCGAGCGACTTCTGTCGGAGAAGCGGACATCCGCTCGGAGTTCGCGCTGATGGAACATACCGGCCGTGCCGTGACGGAGGCCGACTTCGCCGGAAGATGGCAGCTTGTATTCTTCGGCTTCACCCACTGCCCGGACATTTGCCCGACGACGCTGGCCTACATGGCAAGCGTGCTTGATCTGCTTGGCCCTCAGGCAGACCGTGTGGCGCAGCTCTTCATCACCGTCGATCCGGTGCGCGACACGGTTCCGGTGATGGCCGAATACGTCTCCGCCTTCCATCCCCGCCTTGTCGGCCTGACCGGGACCGAGGCGCAGGTGGCCGAGGCGGCGCAAGCCTTCCGAACCTGGTACGAGCGGGTCGAGGAGAAGACCGCGCCCGACGGCTACATGATGGCGCATGCCGGCCACATCTACTTGATGGATCCAGACGGGCGGTTCGAGGCTGTCTTTCAGGAACGCGACCAGCCGCCTGAAGCCGTCGCCGAGGAAATCCTCATGCAGATCGCAAAGGAAGAACAGCAGGAATGAAGTTGCTCACCGCATCCCTCCTTACCTTCGCCTGGCCGCTGGCAGCGCAGGCCGAGATCATTGTCACCGACCCTTGGGCCCGCGCCAGCGTTCTCGCCTCGCGGCCAAGCGCCGCGTACCTCACCTTGACCAGCGATGCGCCCGATCGGTTGCTCGAAGTGACGAGCCCGGTGGCCGGACACGTGATGCTCCACGGAGTCGCGACCGATTCTGCGGGCGTCACCCGCATGGTGCACATCGAAGAACTGGACGTTTCTCCCGGTACACCAGTGACGCTTGCCCCAGGCGACTCGCACCTGATGCTGATGGACCTTTCGCGGAAGCTCGAGGAGGGGGAGAGCTTCCCCATGACGCTGGTCTTCGAAGGCACAGGCGATGTGACGGTGGACGTTCCGGTCCTCGGCCCCGGTGCGATGGGCCCCACGGAGGAACGGCCATGAAATCAGTAATCTTCCTCGTGGTGCTGCTTTTTGCCGGGCCGGCCCTGGCCAACCATCCAGAAGACCGGCTCGACGAAGCCGTGGCGGAGAAGGAGCCTGCTTTCGAAGCCACGGATGTCCGGCGTCCGCCGGAACTCGACGTCGTGGATGGTTCCGGCGAACCGTTCGATCTCGGCGGTCTCTCGGATCAGATCGTGGTCCTGAGCTTCGTGCCCGAAGGCTGCGGGGATCCCTGCGCCGCGCAGCAGGCGCTGCTCGCTCGGGTCCGGGAGGCGGTGAACGTCACACCGATGCGCGACATGGTTTCGTTCGTTGCGGTTACCGAGGGCGGCGACGGCGGCGAGAAGCCGGCCGCGTCAAACCTCATCACCGTAGACCCGTCCAACGGCGCCACAGCCGCTTCCCTGGCGACACGCTTTGCCGAGCTTTCCTCGCGCGAAGAGATCAGCCCCGAGGCCCATGTTCTCGACCGCGGCGGGCGTCACGCCGGCATCTTCCACGGTGAGGAGTTCGGCTATGTGAACATGGTCCTCTACATCAATGGCTTGAGCAACGTCCGCCCGCCCGAGCCGGGTCTTCTGGATCGTGTCCTGGGGCTGGTCAGATGACGAGCGCGGCCACTCACGGAGCATCCGCACCAGACTGGCTCCTGGTTCTCCGGAGATACGTGCTGTTCTCGGCCGTCGCACATCTGGTCTGGGAGATCGGCCACATCCCCTTATACACCATCTGGCTGGAGGGAACCTGGGGCGAGATCGCCTTCGCGATCGTGCATTGCACGGGTGGGGACATTCTCATCGCAATGAGCACGATGCTCTTGTCGCTCTTCCTGGTTGGGGATGCGACGTGGCCTTTTGAACGGGTACGCCGGGTTCTGGTCGTGGCTGTGGCGTTCGGCGTCGCCTACACGGTCTTCAGCGAATGGCTGAACATCGTCGTTCGAGCGGCCTGGGCCTATCGGGAGATCATGCCGGTCGTTCCGATCCTCGACGCGGGTCTCACGCCGCTGTTGCAGTGGGTGATCGTTCCCACCTTCGCCTACCTTGCGGCCCTGCGGCTCCCGCGAGGCGCTCTCGGACTGCGGCCGGGCGCATGATGGTCGACCTTTCCCTCCTTGGGGTTTCGGCAGCACTGCTGGCGGGCGCGATCTCCTTCTTGTCGCCTTGCGTCCTGCCGCTCGTTCCCGGCTACGTCTCCTACGTCGCCGGGCGAACGGTCTCCGGCAAGAAGGCGCCGTCGAGGAGGCAGGCGGTGTGGCTCAGCCTCTGCTTTGTCCTCGGCTTCTCCACGATCTTTATTGCACTCGGCGCCTCCGCCACGGCGCTCGGTCAGGCGCTGCTGCGCTGGCGCTACGAGCTCAACATCATCGGTGGTGGGATTGTGATCCTGTTTGGATTGTTCATGATCGGAGCTGCGCGCTTCTCGGCCATGGAACGGGATATGCGCTTCCATCTCGACCTCCCGGGCGGGAAACCGGTCTCCTCTTACGTCCTCGGGCTTGCCTTCGGGTTCGGCTGGACGCCGTGCATTGGTCCGATCCTAGGCGCCATTCTCACGGCCAGCGCAGCCAGTTCAACCGTCGCCGACGGGATCACTCTGCTCTCGTTCTATTCGGCGGGTCTCGGCATCCCATTTCTCATTGTTGCGGGCTTCACCGACGCCATTGCCGGCAAGCTGCGGGGCATTGGTCGTTGGGGTCGCCGCCTGAATCAGGCTGCGGGAGGCGTCATGATCCTGATGGGGCTGGCCATGGTGACTGGTCGGCTAAGTGCACTGGCCTACTGGCTCCTGGACGCCTTCCCGGTCCTTGCGCGGATCGGCTGAACGAGCGGGCAGCATATGTACTTGCGGGCTAGTAGTTCTGGCAATTCTCAACCCCAGTCGCCACGCCGGTCAGTACTTCGTCCAGGAGCTCAAGCAGCTGGGAAATCCGCGGGTCAGTCAAGCGGTAATGGACGTGACGTCCCCGTTGCTCTCCCACCGCCAGACCGCATTCGCTCAGGCAGCGTAGGTGGTTCGACGCGTTGGGTTGCGAGAGACCTGTCGCTCTGACGATCTCCCCCACCGACAGAGGACCGTCCCTCAGCGCCTGAAGAATTGCCAGTCGGGAGGAATCGGCGAAGCCCCTAAGAAGCTTGGCCCGCTTCAGGCAGACCTCGGAGTCTTCCCTATCCCCGGATTGGATTTCTACACTAGACATATCAGCCCTCAGTGATACCTTATTCGTGCCAATGATAGGAAGAGTCTAATGAGCAGCCCAGACCTGATCCACAATGCCGAAGAGATGGCCCGGTATCGCGTCACAGGGATGGACTGCCCCTCCTGCGCCGCAAAGATCGAGAAAGCGGTTCGATCGGTCGGCGTGGAGGCAGTGAAGGTCTCGACCGCAACGCAGGTCATGACGCTGCATGTGTCCGATCCGGGCGTGCAGCTGCCGGAAGTGGAGCGCGCCGTTGCGGGGATCGGCTACCGGCTGGACCGTCTGGACGGCCTCAATGTCGATCACGAAGGCGACCTCGACGATCTCCCGAAGGACTTGAGCCACATCACGCCAGCCTACAGGCGAGCACTGTGGATCGTCATTCTGCTGAATGTCGGCTACGGCGTCATCGAGATGGTCGGCGGGTTCATCTCCGGCTCGCAGGCGCTGAAAGCCGATGCGCTCGATTTCCTCGGTGACGGCCTGATCACGTTCCTCGGGGTGCTCGCGATCGGATGGAGTCTGGTCTGGCGCGCCCGTTCCGCCATGATCCAAGGCCTTTTTCTTGGCGCGCTCGGTCTCGGGGTCCTCGCCAACACGGCCTACCGCGTGCTGGTGCAGCAGCAGCCCGAAGCCGGGCTGATGGGTCTCTTCGCCGTGATCGCACTCGTCGTCAACGTGGTCGCGGTTCTTCCGCTTCTGCCGCACAGGACCGGGGACGCCAATGTGCGGGCGGTCTGGCTGTTCTCACGCAACGACGCCATAGGAAATGCGGCGGTCGTCGTGGCGGCGGGTCTGGTCGCCTGGACGGGGACAGCCTGGCCCGATCTCGTTGTCGCGGCCATCATAGCCGGACTGTTCCTGCATTCGTCATCGTCGATCATCCGGGATGCGAGAGCCGACCTGCGGGAGGTTGCATGAACGTCCGCGGGGTTGGCATAGCCTGCGCTGTAGCGGCGTTCGCTCTGGACCAGGGCAGCAAGGCCTTCGCCCTTCGCTCGCCGGCCTTGGCGAACGGCCTTGAGTTGCTCCCCGTTCTGAACCTTGTCCTCGTGGAAAACCGCGGTGTCAGTTTCGGGATGCTCAGCGGGATCGTGCCCTGGTGGGCTCTGGTTCTGCTCGCTTTCGCGATAGTGGCGTGGCTTTCCGTCTGGCTGTGGCGAGCGCAAGGCCGGGTGGTCAGCGCAGCGCTTGGGCTGATCATCGGCGGCGCTCTGGGCAATGTGGCTGACCGGATGCGCTTTCAAGCGGTCACCGACTTTCTCGATTTCCATCTGGGGGCCTACCATTGGCCGGCCTTCAACCTTGCTGACGTGGCGGTGGTCTGTGGCGCCACGCTGCTCATATTGGACAGCTTTCGCGCGAAGGACGAGAGAAGACGTGCGGAGGCTTGAGAGCGAGCAAACCGCCGCAAGCAAAGGCCGGCCCTGCAACGGAGGCACCAGTGGCGAACCGTGCGGAACAGTCCCTCAGAGGCGACCACCTCCGGCCCCTCCCGACAGGTTTGGAGAATAGCCGATGCCTCGCATCCCGCGCGACCGAAATCCCGATAGCACGATCGCTCTGCTCCTGGACCCCTACGGGTTTGTCTCGAAAAGGTGCCGACGCTACCGGTCCGATCTCTTCCTCGCGCGAATCCTGCTCCGCAAGACGATCTGCATGACCGGGCCGGAGGCGGCCGAACTGTTCTATCGGCAGGACCTGTTCGTCCGGCGGGGCGCTACGCCGGGCCGGATCCAGAAGACCCTCTTCGGACGTGGCGGCGTTCAGGGGATGGACGGCGAAGCGCACCGACACCGCAAGCAGATGTTCATGTCGCTCATGGCGCCCGAGCGGATCGACCATTTGCGAGAGCTGGTCGACGGCCTGTGGCACGTCTACGCTCGGAAATGGGCAGCGATGGACCGGGTCGTCCTTTATGATGAGGTGCAAGAGCTCCTGACGAAAGCCGTTTGCGCATGGGCCGGCGTTCCACTGCCCGAACCGGAGGTGAGTCGGCGCACCGCACAGCTGACGGCGCTGTTCGACGACGCGGGGGCGATCGGACCGAGGCACTGGTGGTCGCGCCTGTCCCGCAAGGGCTCGGAGCGGTGGATTGAGGACATCATAGAGCAGATTCGTGCCGGCCGCCTGAACCCACCGGAAGACAGCGCGGCGCGTGTGATCGCCACATGGCGGGACCTGGACGGTGCGCTATTAAGTCCACGCGTCGCCGCGGTGGAACTGCTGAACATCTTGCGGCCGACCGTCGCCGTCTCCGTATTCATCACATTCGCCGCGCACGCTCTGCATCGTTTTCCGGCCTGTCGCCAGGAGCTTCGGACCGACGATGAGAGTTTGGAGTTCTTCGTGCAGGAGGTTCGGCGTTTCTATCCGTTCTTTCCCGCGGTGCTGGCGCGCGCAAGGCGTGATCTCGAATGGAACGGATATCGGTTTCCGCGGGGACGGCGCGTGATGCTGGACCTCTACGGCACCAATCGCGATCCGCGAGCCTGGGATGCGCCGGAGGAGTTCCGGCCGGAGCGCTTTCGGGATTGGGATGGCAGTCCCTTCAATTTCATTCCGCAGGGAGGCGGCGACCACGCCCTCAACCATCGCTGCCCCGGCGAGTGGATCACGATTGAGCTTATGAAAGTCTCCTGCGGGTTTCTCGCGGCAACTGTCGATTACGACGTGCCGGATCAGGATCTGCAGATCGATACAGCGAGATTGCCGGCCATACCGAAGAGCCGGTTCATGATGAGTAATGTCAGACCTCGGAGTGAGTCGTGATTGCTGTCTGGGCCGGAGTTCTTCTTGCTGCCGTATGGCTGGCGCATTGGGGGGCGGAACACCTGGCCGACCCACTAAAGAAGCTGCGGCGGCAGTGGGGCTTCTCCGTCGCCGCTGGAGGCTCGTTTATCGGACTTGCCACCGCAAGCCCGGAGATCGGCATCAACGTCACGAGCGCCATCCGCGGAGTTGCCGATATTGGACTGGGAGCCATGCTGGGCGCCAACATCATAGTTGTGCCAATTCTCGTGGTCACCGCCTATCTCGCCACCCGTAAGAAGGAACTCGGCAACGAGCACGGCGATCACGAACGAGATCTGCGCGAGCACTTCCTGCCCGTGGACCCCGGCGCGATCACGGTGCAGGCGCTGCCTTATCTCGGCATTCTGGCCTTGGTCGCACTGCTCACGCTTCCGGCGCCGTGGCGGGGCCTTCAGCCGGTTGACGGCTGGATTCTGCTTCTAGCCTATCTGGCTTACCTCGCGCAGGCGCTTTTGCGCGGTCGCGAGGAGGGGCAGGGAGTCGAATGGACCCGGCGCGAACAATGGTTCGCGGGCGGCGGCGTGGCCGCGCTTGCGGTCGGGGCTTATTTCATCGTCTTCTCGACCGAGCAGATCGTGAGCGCCCTTGGTATTCAGAAGATCGTCGGCGGCTTGTTCATCACTGCGCCCGTGGCGGCGCTGCCGGAGGTTTTCGCCACATGGAGCCTTGCCCGCAAGGGACAGATCACGGCGGCGGTGACCGACGTTATAGGCGACATGGCGGCGACAATGACCATCGCCTTCATCCCGCTCACGATCATCGCAATGCCGATCGGTAATCTGCATTTGTACTGGGTAAGCCTGGCCTTCGTGGCGATTATGCCTGCGCTCTATGCGGCGCTTCTCTGGTGGGGCGGGCGCGAAACCGGCTTCCGGCGGTGGCAGGTGCTGGTCTTCCCGGTCGTCTATGCCGTTTACGTGGTCCTGGTCGTCTTTTGGGTGCGCCCCTTCGGCTCCGGTTGACTTGCGAAGATCGGGGCAAAGTCTGCCAGAGATGGAGTGGATGCCGCTCTCCCCTGACGGCATCGCGATGTACCAAACCTCTAGTGTCAAAGCACTAGCTGTAGGCTGTAGGAAAGGGCATCGATGGAAGAAGCTACCGTTGGAAGGAATGTGTTCCGATTGCACGGAGCAGCCGCCGACGGCTCAATTCAGTAAGCGCATTCTTTGGGCGCGTGCTTCTTTCATGCAAAATCAAAGACTTGTGGTGGAGAAGGTTGGATATCAGGCCCATCCCCTCCGCCACTTGCACAGTGCAAACCCGAAAACAGGTCCCTCGCGGGGCCTTTTTCTTTATGTGCCAAAGGGGTTTGCAGGCACCATCCGCCCTTCGGAGACAGACCCGCCGCGCAAGATCGGTCTCCGAACGCCCACCGTCTCTTTCCACCCGCCCCTCGCTCCCGGCGAGACGGATTCAAAATTCCAATAGATTTCAACGAACTGACGGGATCGGGTTGCGCCCGTGTTTCGCTGGTTCCGGGTTGTCTCAAAGCCGATGGCGACGCGACACGCGCGGCGTGCTCGTTGGTATGTCTTGGGAGTTTTGCGGGAAGTCTCTGATGACAAACGCAGTTTCCGCCCTTAGCCTGGCGTGATGTCAAACGGGGCCTGGACTGATCAAGAGAATGACCTGATCGTCGCGGATTACTTCGCGATGCTGGCCGACGACGTCTCTGGTCGCCCCTACAACAAGGCCGAGCATCGGCGCGGGCTGCTGCCCCTGTTGAATAATCGGTCCGAGGGATCGGTCGAGTTCAAGCACCAGAACATCAGCGCCGTGCTGAAGGGGCTGGGTGAGGACTGGATCCCGGGCTACAAGCCCGCCTTCAATTTCCAGATGACGCTGGTGGATGCAGTGGCGCGCTGGCTGGCGCTGAATCCGGCTTGGCTCGGCCGCCATTCTCGTCCAGGAGAGCCGACTGGCCTGGCGGAGGCGCGGCCGATCTGGATCGGGCCGCCGCCCACGCTGTCGAACCAGCCGCCGCCGCAGGAGCTGGAGCAGATGCTGCACATCGCCCGCAAATTCGATGTCGCGGCGCGAGACGAGCGAAACCGCGCCCTCGGCCGTGCCGGTGAGGAACGCGTCCTAGCGCATGAGCGTGCAGCCCTGAAATCAGCGGGCCGCGACGATCTTGCGCGCAAGGTCAGATGGGTTTCGGAGGAGGATGGCGATGGCGCCGGCTACGATATCGCCAGCTTCGCGCCGGATGGCCGTCCGCGCCTGATTGAGGTGAAGACGACGAATGGCTGGGAGCGTACGCCTTTTCATATCAGCCGCAACGAGCTGGCCGTGGCCGAGGAGCGGCGCTCGGAATGGTCCCTGTTCCGGCTCTGGAACTTCGCCCGCGAGCCGAAGGCGTTCGAGCTGCACCCGCCGCTGGACGCGCATGTCTCGCTGACCGCGACGTCCTTTCAGGCGAGCTTTCACTGACCTCTGCCAGCTACCTTGTCGACGACAATGTAGACATCCATCGAATGTCGAGATTAACGTTTGAAAATTGCGATGAATTTCTGGGTTAGCTTTGGCAACTTGTTGGACCTGTGGTGAGCCGATCGTTTTTCGGCACGTTGATGGCGTGCTGAAGCCAATCCACCTAAACGGTGGCTGGTGCGCTGCCACATCTTCTAGCTCCCCGTCTAACGCTCTTTTCCGGACCGTTGAATCCTATGTGAACCCCAATGCCTATTGTCCGGTATGCGGGGAAAAGGTGTTTTACTACCAGAGCCGTTACGGCGGCCGGGTTTTCTTTGATGATCTTGGTTGGCCTTGGCCGAAGCACCCTTGCACCGATAATGGTAGTCAAACCCTGAAGTCCCCGCCTGTCGTGCGTGGCCCAATAGTCATAAAGGATCGCAGCGGAAAAACGCTGGACATTTACGACCTCGACGATCTGCAAGACGCGGCAGACCAATACATATTCACTTTCCAAAACCATCGCACCCGTGCCCGCCTCGACTTGGCGCTCACAAAGAAGGCCATGAAAAAAGGGGGGCTCAGCATTGAAGATTTCTGGGACACGCCTTCCTTCTTGCTTCGCAAAGACGACGAAAAGCCAAACGCGTTCCGGGTGGAATTCATTTCTTGTAGGCAGCGCAAGGTAGTCAGGATCAGGATGCGCCGATCACGTTGACCATGCAATTTGTCCAGTCAAAGCTCCGCTGAAATATCGTGAAACGCCCGCTCAGCCTGCTCCTGCCATGTCTCCCCCGCCAGAAAGCACAGGTCATAGAGGCTGACCGCCGATGCCTCGCGGCCGCAGGTCAGGCGCTTCAGCACCTCCGGCGCCAGATAGGCGAGGCGCAGCTGGCGGCTGACATGGCGTTCGGCCAGACCGACGGCTTCAGCCAGTTCCTGGATCGTGGCGAACTCGCCTGCCTCCATGCGCCGCCGCCAGCCCCATGCCCGGCCGATGGCGCGCAGGATGTGCGGGTCCTGCGTCTGATCCTCGCTCGGGCTGTAGTCGGCGGGCGGCATGATCTTGGGCCGCCCGTTCTTCTTGCGCAGCTTCAGGGGGATCAGCACGCGGATCGTGTCATTGCTTCGGGTCATTCGGCGACCTCCATGTCGCGTGGGGCGATCATCTCGCGGATGACGCCCGCGACGCCTTCGCGGCGGATGTCGACCTCGAGCCCGGCGGCGGTGACGGTGACGCGCCGGACCAGAAGCTGGATGATCCGCGCCTGCTCGAGCGGAAACAGCTGCGCCCAGAGCGTGTTGAAATCATGCAGCGCCGCGATGGCCTCGGCCTCGGAGACCTGATCGCGCTTCAGCGCCGCCAGCACCTGCGTAACCGCCTCGGGGGTCTGCAGAATGCGCCGGACCTCGGTGACGATGGCGTCCTCGACCATGCCCGCTGGCAGGCGGGTCGGCGCGAGGTCGCCGCAGTCATCCTCCGTGGTGCGGTTCTTGATCACGTCCATCGAGACGTAATAGCGGTAGAGCTTGCCGCGTTTCTTGGTCGCGGTCGGGGTCATCGCTGCGCCGGTGTCGGTGAAGATCAGCCCCTTCAGCGGCGCGGGCGTCTGCATGCGGCTGTTGCTGGACCGCGCGTGGCGGTTGCCCTGCAGGATGACGTCGACCTGATCCCAGAGCTTGTCAGAGACGATGGCCTCGTGCTCGCCCGGATAGGCCTTGCCCTTGTGGACGGCCTCGCCACGATAGACGCGATTGCGGAGCACCCGATAGAGGTAGCCCTTGTCGATCAGCGTGCCCTGCTTGCTGCGAAACCCCTCCCGCCGCAGCTCCTTCGCCAGCATCGTGGCCGAGCCGAGTTCGACGAACCGCTCGAAGATCCGGCGCACCGAGGCGGCCTCAGCCTCGTTGATCACCAGCTTGCGGTCCTGCACATCGTAGCCGAGCGGTACATAGCCCCCCATCCAGATCCCGCGCTTGCGCGAGGCGGCCACCTTGTCGCGGATGCGTTCGCCGATGACCTCGCGCTCGAACTGGGCGAAGCTGAGCAGGATGTTCAGCGTCAGCCGCCCCATCGACGTGGTCGTGTTGAAGGACTGCGTGACCGAGACGAAGGTGACGCCGTTGCGGTCGAACACCTCGACCAGCTTCGAGAAATCCATCAGGGCACGGCTGAGCCGGTCGATCTTGTAGACCACCACCACGTCGATCAGCCCATCGTCGATGTCGGCGAGCAGCTGCTTCAGCCCCGGCCGGTCCAGATTGCCGCCCGAGAATCCGCCGTCGTCATAGCGGTCGCGGGTTGCAACCCAGCCTTCGGATTTCTGGCTGGCAATATAGGCCTCGCAAGCCTCCCGCTGGGCGTCGAGGCTGTTGAACTCCATGTCGAGCCCTTCCTCGCTCGACTTGCGGGTGTAGATGGCGCAACGCAGGCGGCGGCCGAGGCGCGTGTTCATGTCCATGGTCAAACCTCCCGAGGTCGGACCTGCAGCCCGAAGAAGCGATAGCCGTTCCAGCGCACGCCGGTGATTTCCCGCGCAATCCCCGAGAGCGATTTGTACTTGCGGCCCTGCCACTCAAAACCGTCCTTCAGCACGGTGATGGTGTGCTCGACCCCGTTCCATTCCCGGATCAGCCGTGTGCCAGCCACCGGATTGCGGGGATCCGCGATCTGGTTCTTGCGGCGGGAGACGCCCTCGACCTCGTCGGCAAGCAGGTCCAGCATGCGGCGGGTCTCGTGATCAGGGCCGCCATAGGTCAGTTCCTGCAGGCGATAGGCGATGCGGGCCTCGAGAAAGGCGCGGCTGTTGTTCGGTGCGGCGCTGCCGAGGAGCCGTTCCCATTCGGTCTTCAACTCTTTCACCGACATGGCCTTGAGCGCGACGATGCGCGACAGGACGCTATGGTCCAGGCGCGCGTCCTGCCCAGGTTTAGGCGGCGTTATCTTACTGTGATGCTTCATCAATTCCTCCGATGCGGATGCGTTTCCTGCGACGACCACCGCTCTTTCGGAGCGGGTAGTCCACGGAACTGTCTCCGTCTGCGGGCGATAAAGAACTGGACTTCCCGGCATTCAGGCGAACGACGCCTGCGGCGAGGATGCGACCCAACTCGGCAAGCCGGGCATCAGGGGACATGCGTTCAGGGCATAGAGGATTGGGCCCGGAAACCGGGTCTTCGGAGGGAATGGACATGGCGGGTTTTCGCGACTGTTGTGATAGGCAAAATGTGTCGCGAAATCAGAAAAATATCAAGTAAATCAGTTTATTACGTTCGATGAGGACATCTGCGCTGCGTGGCGAAAATCTGCGTAGCAGAAATGCCCCCGCACTGACCTGTCGGTCGGGCGGTCGTGGCGAATCAACTCGTCCGGCCGTCCATGAACTTGTCGAAGCTGTCGAGGACTGCCTCTTCCTCCAGTTCGGCCATCTCCCATCGCGATGGGGCGCGGTCGGGGTAGAGCAGAAGCGAGATCGTCATCTGGTCATTGCTGGGCGAGAACACCGTCATCTCGTGGACCGGTTCAGAGCCGGGCCAGACGCCGCCCGGATGGCGGCAGCCGTAGCGCCCTTCATCCCCGTCCACCTCTTGCGCAGCAAGCGAGGCGGGCGGCAATTCGATCACCTCTTGCCGTGCCCTGTAGAAAACCCCGGATTTCAACAGCGGTTCGCTGGACCAGGCCCAATCGATGAAGCCCTCTTTGCCGACCACGATCATCGCGCGCTTGTCGGTGATGGTCATCCATTTCAGGATCGCTGCGGTCAGCGATACGGCATAGCGATCCGCAAGCTCGGTCATCACGTCGATATCGATGATCCGGCCTTTGATCTGCTCGCGGAAATCGTCGACGGGCATCAGCAGGTAGGAGGCGAATGTGTTCGCCTCCGCCTCGATCCGGTTACGGGCCTCATCCCAGTCGGCCATGTTGCGGCTGGTGCATTGGAGCCCGCCCGGGTTGGCCTGCCGGTGCAGGAGGTAGTGCCCCAGCTCATGCGCCAGCGTGAAGTTGCGCCGCCCCGGCGACCGGATTGTCTCGTTGTAGACAATGCCCCACTCGCCGGAACCGCTGGGATGCGGCATCAGCATGCCTTCAACGCCCTTGGAAAGCGGAAGCCCCTTCACGATGGTAATCGGCGCGTCCGGAAAGACCTGACGCGAGAAATCCTGCGCCAGCGCGGCCACATCAATGGGGAACCGCGGAAGGCCATGGGTGCCTTGGACCATCGACAGGATCTGTGTCAGGCGGATAGCCCACCCCTTCGGCGTCGTCGGCAGGCTCAATCCTTCTTCCCCCACATGTCGATCATCTGGTTGATTTTCTGTTGGTCTTCGGGGTCGAGCTTGCTGAACTTGCGGAAGAAGGCCTCTTTCAGAACCTCGTCGCTGGGCTCCTCGCTGTCATCGAGCAGGTAATCGGTCGTGACCTCCAGAGCTTGGGCGATGCGGGTCAGCTTCTCGCCCGACGGTTTTCGCGTATCGCGGTTCTCGAGTTCCCAGAGGTAGCTCTTGCTGGAGTCGGTCAGCTCGGCGAGCTTGTCGAGGGAATATCCCTTTTCCTGACGGTGGCGCTTGATCTTCGCACCGAGGGACGTGGTCATCGTATCATCCTTGGTTTCCTTGGTTGCAGGACGTTTGTTCGATATGCCGAACAAAATTGTGCCGCGCAAGTAGACGTGGCGATCTGTTCGGTATATATCGAACAACATCGTATCGCATTTTTGTGATTCTGTCCTCCTCCCCGGCCAAAGAAAGGGCTCTCATGACCGCCATCGCCGCGTTTCTTCGCAAGACCCCCGTGATCCGTCTGCAGGATTACTTCACTGCTGGCGGGTTCACCTCGCTTGCGCCCATCGACTGGACGAAGCCCGAGCCCGAGGTGGTGGAACCGCTGATCAAGGCCGTCGATGCCATGTCCGATGACGAAAAGCAGCGTGTCGTCCTCGATGCGGCCCGTGTGGCGGCGCTGGCCGATGAGCCCGGCCAGAACGCGTTGCAGAACGTTGTCCTGAACCGCGCCGTCTTCGATACGCTCGAAGGGGCCAACAACCGCTCGCTCTGGGTTTTCCTCAACGAGAACGATCGGTTCCGCCTGGCCGAAGAGGTGCGCTACAATGACGAGCGCCGCCGCGGGCGGTCGTGGAGCGGGTTCGGCGTCGATCCCGATCTCGCGGTGAAGAAGGACCCGGTTTCGCTCGCCGCGTTTACGGCCGCGATCCGCGAACGGTTCGAAACGCCCAACGTCCATGTCGACATCTTCGACCGCCACCGGGTGATCCTTGAGGGCGAGGAATGCGAACTGGTCCAGGTCGCGGTCTACCGGGAGGGGCGTCCCGAGGACACGCTGGGATTCGACGCCAACAGCACCCTGTCGCGTCGGATCGTGAAGCCGGTCTTCGAGGCGGCGCTGACCTATGAGGCTGCGACCGGCGTGATCGAGGTCGTGGCCAAGACGCGCGAGGATCGGATCGATCTGACCCGGTACATGGCGCGCGACCTGCTGGGCATCACCCTTACTGAGGAGCAGACGCTGCCGCTGCGCGAGTACGATCTCAGCATGCTGCTGCGGCCTTTCGACTTCCCGACTGACCCGGCCGACGGGATTGCCGGCGTGACCGTCAAGGAATTGCGCCTGATGGATCTGGGCGATGCGAAGGAGCGCATCACGCTCGAATCCATGTCGGGTGCCGACCGGACGATCTGGCAGATGGCGGAACACCGGATCGGCCTCGACATCGGTGGCGGCGCGCGTGTCTTGGGTGGCACCGGCGACGTGGCGGAATGGGTGGTCACCCGTGCGCGCTTCACCATCAAGTTCCACCCGGGCCCCGATGGCGGGCGGGGCAAATCGCTCTCGATGACCGTGACCATGCCGCATGGCTGCAACCTGAAGGACATGACCCCGCAAGAGCGCCTGATCGGCGAGAAGTATTTGCGGCTCTGGGGCATCCTGAAGGACGACAACGACGAAGGCGACGTCCTTGGGTAAGCGTGCGATCGACCTTCTGCTGCGGGCCATGGAAGCCCGCAGCATGTCTCTCCAGACATCGGCGTTGCACCAGGTTTCCCGAAGCGCGACCGACGCGTTGATCGCAGCCAAGCTGTTGGTGTCGGGCGGGCATGTCCCGGTCGTCGCAGGGATGGACGACTATGAGGATGAACCCATTGAGGCCACCTGGTCGGCCGAGCTGAAATCATTCGGCTATCACGACAGCATCGGCCGCTGGGTCAAGGTCGCCAATCAGGACATCGCGGCGTGTAGGGTCGATTTTGGCCTGGCCCTTGCCAAGATGCTGGTGGCGTTCGAGCGTGCCGGGCCTTCACGCCCGGCGCCCTTGATCACAGATCTCGTCTGGGACGTGGGAACCATCAAGCTCGCCAGGGCGAAAGCCTCGGTCCCCGTCTGGTTTGCCCGGCGGCTCGGGGATCCAGGTGTCTGGGCGCAACTCGAGGCGATGATCGCGCGCAAGCCACCACAGGAAATCCGTATCATCCTGACCTCCACACCCGGCGAGCGCATCCCAGAGACCTCCCAGAAGCGCAACCACATCATCAACGTGGCGGATGTTGCGGGCGATCCGGCCAAGCTCGCGGTCTCGCCGCAGGTTCTCGGGGCTCGGGTGTTCCCCGGGCAAGCGCAGCGGCGATTTCCCATCGATCATTCAAATGACTGCGGACTCGTTTGGCATGGTGACACGACCCTCACCTTCGGCGGCGACAAGCAGCGGCTACTTCTCCAGATCATGTTTGCCGCCTACTGGACCGGGTCACCGGTTCTGCGGGTGGCCGCCGTGCTGGAAGAGGCAGGCTATGGCGGACAGGTGAACTCGCTCAAGAAAGCCTTTGGCCGACGCGAGGATTGGCAGGCCTTCATCAAATTCGACGACGGAAATTGCTGGATTGAAGCTTGAAAATGGCATTTTCAGACTGTTGGCCGTGATCCTTGGTGGACCATTGCATGACCCAGTACAGCCGAGCGCAACCATGGCCGGTAACGCGATGTTCATTTCAAGCCAGGCTTGCCTGCTGCCACGCCTTGCAGCAATCTTTGCAACCTGAGCAGATAGCCCGATGACAATTACCCCCACAAATAAAGGCATGTCCCGATACCATGATAGTCGTGCAATGAAAGGCCGAGAGAGAAACGCCCCATGTTGGTGTGGCTCTGGCAAGAAGTATAAGAAGTGCCACCTTGGTCGTGATGCTCAGCCAAAAGAAAATCCTTGGGCCGCGGTAGATGTAAATCGCAAGGCATTTTCCCAAAAGAAGTGCTGGGCACGCGACGTGGGCTTGGGAGATTGCGAAGGCGGCGTGATCAAAGCACACACTGTTTCGCGGGGCCCGAATCTCGCCAAGATCGCCGAGAATGGGCATGTGCTGCAATACGGCGCCAGCATTCCTGATATGAATAAAAACGGTGGCAAATTATCCGTGAAGAGGATTGGCATCAAGGATGCGTCCGTTTTCCATGGTTTTTGCAGCAAACATGATCGGGAGATTTTTTCTTGCATCGAGAATGAAGTCTTTACCGGACGCCCCGACCAGTGTCTCGCCGTCGCTTATCGGACGATGAGCCGAGAACTCTATGGGAAAGATGCTGGCTCTCACTTACGCGAAACGTTGAGGGGCGCCGATAAGGGGCTGCAACCTTTTGAGCAGTTCATGCTTCAGAAGATGCTTGATGAAATAGACACGGGCAACGAAGCTGCTCGACGCGATCTGAAGGCCACTCATGACGCATTAACCGCAGCATTGGTGGCCGCCCGGACAGATGTGCTTAGCTCTCTGATCTTTGAATTTGCGGCGCCTATTCCGTTCATGTTTGCAGGCGCGTGGTCGCCGTTTACTGACCTCCACGGCGCAGAACTTCAAAAAGGATACGTAGACGAGCTTCTCGAGCAGGTTTTTGTTTCTTCATTTGCGGGTGAGTCCAGCGCAATGATCTGCATTTCCTGGCGGAATATCGACGGTGCACCCGGAAAGGTCATCGCAGATCAGCTCGAAGAACTGGCGGACGAGACACGAGCCTCGGCATGCCTTCAGTTTGTGATGAAGCATGTCGAGAATGTTTTCTTCAATCCGGATTGGTTCGGGGCATTGGATGAAAAACAGAAAGAACGTCTTGACCAGCTTGCGGCCGACGGCATCGATCCAATGGGCAGCGTTCCCTCAATGCCTGTTCGCTTGGATGTGGATTTTCGATTACCGCGGTCCATAAGATCGTTCCACGCTTGACCAAAAGGCCGTCCTTCGGGGCGGCCTTTTTTTGTTTCAGCGCGAAGATCTTTCCGAACTCCCAGTTTGCCTACCGGCTGCCTCCCCAGCGCCTCCAAGCCCCTCCGCCATGTTGAACCCGCAAGTGTTCGCAGAAATCCCAAGGAGGTTCACATGGCGACCAGGCACCTTTCCCAGATCGAGCTGGCGGCTCGCTGGAATATTTCGCACCGCACGCTGGAGCGCTGGCGGTGGACGGGCGAAGGCCCGAAATTCATCAAGCTCGGCGGCCGGGTGATCTATCGGCTCGAGGATGTCGAGGCCTTCGAGGCCGAACAGATCCGCGGCGTGGATCACGAACCCCATCGTCCGATGTCGGCGTGAGGGGGGGCGGAACATGACGATCTCCAATCACATCACCCTGGCCGATGTCCACCGCATGCCGGTGGGCGAGATCGCGGCGCTGCCCGCCGATCAGCTCGCGCTGCTGAAAAGCGCGGCCGACGAGCAACTGACGCAGGCGAAGTCGGTCGCGGACTGGCTCGACGGTGCCATCTCTCTGAAATACGCGGACCGCGCCCAAGACACCCGCCAAGAGGCGGGCAAGGACACCGGCACGATCCGGTTCGAGGATGACGGCGTCACCGTGATCGCCGAACTGCCCAAGCGCATCGACTGGGATCAGGCGTTGCTGGCGCAGATCGCCGAGAACATCGCCTCGGCGGGCGAGGACCCGGCGGAATTCATCGAGACCAAGCTGTCGGTCTCCGAGCGCAAATACGGCGCTTTGCCGGAAAGCTGGCGCAAGGGCTTCGAGCCCGCGCGCACAGTCCGCACCGGCAAGCCCAAGTTCCGCCTCGTGCTGAACGAGGAGGTGCGCTGATGGCCATTTCGCTCGCATCCCTGCGCACGACCTCGGTGCTGACCCCGCCGCGCATCCTGATCCACGGCGTGGCCGGGGTGGGCAAATCCACCTTCGCGGCCGATGCCGACCGGCCCGTCTTCCTCATGACCGAGGATGGCCTGGGCAAGCTGCAGGTCCCGCATTTCCCGCTCGCGACCAGCTATGCGGAGGTGGCCGAGGCGCTTGATGCGCTCTCAAACGAGGACCACGATTTCGGTACGGTCGTCGTCGACAGCGTCGACTGGCTGGAGCCGCTGATCTGGGCCGAGGCCTGCAAGCGCAACGGCTGGGCCTCGATCGAGGCGCCGGGGTTTGGCAAGGGCTATGCCGAGGCGCTGACCATCTGGCGCGAATATCTCGACCGGCTCAACGCGCTGCGCGACCGCAAAGGCATGGTAGTCATCCAGATCGCCCATACCGACATCAAGCGTTTCGACAGCCCCGAGCACGAGCCCTACGACCGCTATGTGATCAAACTGCAGGCCCGCGCCTCGGCGCTGCTGCAGGAGCATTCCGACGTGGTGCTCTTTGCCAACTATCAGATCTCGGTCGCAAAATCCGATGTCGGCTTCAACAAGAAGGTGACCCGTGCGCTCGGGTCCGGTGCACGCGTCATGCACACCGAAGAGCGCCCCGCCTTCCTCGCCAAGAACCGTTACGGCCTGCCGGATACCCTGCCACTCGAGTGGTCAGAGTTCCTCGCAGCCATGCCCCAACCTGAATGATTGCCTTGAAAGGACAAGACCATGGCACGTTTCGACACCTCTTTTGACGCGACCAGCGTCGAACCCACCACCGCCTATGAGCTGCTGCCCGCAGGCAAATACCGCGCCCAGATCGTCGAGAGCGAGATGCGCGTCACCAGGAACGGCATGGGCCAGTTCCTCTGGCTGATGCTCGACATTCTCGACGGGGAGCAGAAAGGCCGGAAGATCTTCGACCAGCTGAACCTGGTGAACCCGAACCCGACCACGGTGGAAATCGCGCAGCGCACGCTCTCGGCGATCTGCCATGCCACGGGCCGGATGCATGTCAGCGACAGCGAGGAGCTGCACCTGATCCCGATGACGATCCAGGTGAAGATCCGGCCACCGAAGAACGGCTACGGCGAGAGCAACGCGATCGCCTACCTGCCGCCCGAGCGTGGTTCGACCCCGGCCGCCCGCCCGGCAAAGCCCGCGCCCGATCCGGCCGGCTCTTCGGTGCCGCCGAAAATGGCCTCCGCGCCCTGGAACAAGAAGGGCTGAGCCTTCGCGCTGCCCTGCGCCCTGACTGACGGGGCAGCGCGCAACCCCATCTGAGGAAATTCCCATGACTGACATGACCAACGCGGCCCCCGTGGCCGTGAACAACCCCGGCTTGCCTGAAAACCAGCGGCGGCTGATCGAGCTCGACGATGCCATCGCCAAGATCCGCACGCAGATCGCGACGGCCGATCTGGCCCGCCAGCGCGGCCAGAAGCCGATCGATCCGGACTGGTTCCACCGGGCCCGCACGGCCCTGCGCCACCTGTGCCGCGAGCGGGCAGAACTTCTCGCCCAAGGCACCGGCCGCCGTCGCCGCGAAAAGCTGAAGGACGTGCTGATCGGCATCCTGCGCGAACGCCATGACCCAGAGACCTGGGATGGCATTCTGGCCGAGGCACAGGCCCGTAGCGAACGGGAGGGGCTGTGATGGCAGAACTTCCCGAAGCCTCCACGCCGACGCTGACGGCGATCTATGCCGACTACGAGACCCGCCAGGGCGATGGTTTCCGCGATCACCTCGGGGCGTCGATCATCGGCAAATCCTGTGCCCGCGCACTCTGGTACGACTTCCGCTGGGTCACGCCCGCGCGCCATTCCGGCCGTCTGCTGCGCCTCTTCGAGACTGGGCAGTTGGAAGAGGACCGGCTTGTGCGCAACCTGCGTGCCACCGGGGCAACCGTGCTCGAAGTCGATCCCGAGACCGGCCGCCAGTTCCGGGTCGAGGCCCATGGCGGGCATTTCGGCGGCTCGCTCGACGGCGTAGCCCTCGGGCTACTGGAGGCGCCGAAGACCTGGCATGTGCTGGAGTTCAAGACCCACTCGGTCAAGAGCTTCAACGAGTTGGTCGCCAAGGGTGTCGTTCTGGCCAAGCCCCAGCATGCCGCGCAGATGCAGGTCTACATGCACCTGACCGGAATCACGCGCGCGCTCTACGTCGCGGTCTGCAAGGACAACGACGCGCTGCATGTCGAGCGCATCGAGGCGGACCGCGCGATGGCCGAGCGCCTGCTGGAAAAGGCCGGGCGCATCATCTTCGCCCAGCATCCGCCCGCGCGGATCAGCGAGGACCCGGCCTGGTTCGAATGCCGGTTCTGCGATCACCATGCGGCCTGCCATGACGGCGGTGGCGCGGCGGTGACCTGCCGCTCCTGCCTGCATGCGACGCCGGTCGACGGTGGTTGGCACTGCGCCCGACACGACCGGATGCTGGCGCCTTCCGAGCAACGCACGGCCTGCGGCCGCCATCTCTTCATCCCCGACCTCATCCCGGGCGAGGTCATCGATGCGGGCGACGATCTCGTCACCTACCGCATGGCCGATGGCACGACCTGGACCAACGACGCCCGTTCCCCGGAGGCCGCGCCATGCTGACCCTGCGCCCCTATCAACAGGCCGCGATCACCGCGATCTACGGCTATTTCCAGACCCACACCGGCAATCCGCTGGTGGTCATTCCGACCGCGGGTGGCAAGTCGCTCGTCATGGCCTCCTTCATCGAGGGCGTGCTGAAGGCCTGGCCCGATCAGCGCATCCTGATCGTGACCCATGTCCGCGAGCTGATCGCCCAGAACCATGCCGAGATGATCGGCCTCTGGCCCGAGGCCCCGGCTGGCATCTATTCGGCGGGCCTCGGCAAGCGCGAGGCACAGGCGCGGATCCTTTTCGCCGGCATCCAGTCGATCCACCGCCGCGCGGCCGAAATCGGACACACCGATCTTGTGCTGATCGACGAGGCGCATTTGATCCCCGGCAAGTCGAGCACGATGTATCGGCGCTTCCTCGACGCGCTGAAAGCGATCAACCCGGCGCTCAAGGTGATCGGGCTGACCGCCACGCCGTTCCGGCTCGATTGCGGGATGCTGCATGAGGGGCAAAATGCGCTCTTCACCGACATCGCCTATGAGGCCCCGGTCCGCGAGCTGATCGACGCGGGGTATCTGAGCCCTCTGGTCTCGAAGCAGCCCGCAACCCGGCTCGACGTCTCAAAGGTGGGCACCCGCGCGGGCGATTTCATTGCGCGTGATCTGGCGGCGGCGGTCGATCAGGACGCCATCACCCGCGCCGCCGTCACCGAAATCATCGAGCATGGCCGTGACCGGAAGTCCTGGCTGGCCTTCTGCTCGGGCGTCGAGCACGCGCGCCATGTGGCCGAGGAATTCGGCCGCCAGGGCATCAGCTGCCGCACGATCTTCGGCGACACGCCGAAGGACGAGCGCGATGCGATCCTTGCCGCCTTCAAGCGCGGCGAAATCCGGGCGCTGGCCTCGATGGGCGTGCTGACCACCGGCTTCAACGCGCCGGGCGTCGACCTGATCGCGCTGCTGCGCCCCACGCAATCGGCCGGGCTCTATGTGCAGATGGTCGGGCGCGGCACCCGTCTCGCGCCGGGCAAGGAGAATTGCCTGGTGCTGGACTTCGCGGGCAATGTCCGTCGCCACGGACCGATCGATCTGGTGCGGCCCAAGCGCCCCGGTGATGGCGGCGGGGGCGAGGCACCGACCAAGGTCTGCCCGGAGTGCGACAGCATCATCGCGCTCTCGGCGACGGAATGCCCGGATTGCGGCTATGTCTTCCCGGCGCGCGAGGTGAAGATCGCCCCCACCGCCGCCACGCTGCCGGTGCTTTCGCCAAAGCAACAATGGCTTCCGGTCACGGGCGTTTCCTACAGCCGCCACGACAAGGCTGGCGGGCGTCCGTCGCTCAAGGTGACCTATAGCTGCGGCCTCGCCACCTACAGCGAATGGGTCTGCCTCGAGCATCAGGGCTATGCCCGCCAGAAGGCGGCCGAGTGGTGGCGCAAGCGCGCGCCCGGCTGCCCCGTGCCGCTGAGCGTGGCCGAGGCCCTCGCGCAGACGAGCCGCCTTGCGCGCCCCAGCGACATCTCGGTCCGTCCCTCGGGCCGCTATCTTGAGATCTCCGGTTACAGGTTCGCCCCATGCGCCCATCCGACCCCGGCCTCTGCGCCGTCTGCCACAGGGAACCTCGCGGCTTTGGCTGGTTCGAACCGGGGTTCCGTCGCACCGACCCTCGGCGCGACGCCAGCCGCAAGCGGCTCTGCAGCCGCGCCTGTCAGGACCTCTGTCATGGGAGGAAGGGCATGATCGATCCGACCCCGAATGAGACCGAGGCCATGGCCACAGGCGGCCAGATGGGGGGCGAATATCTGGAAGCCATCGGCAAGTCCGACCTCGCGACCCTGTCCGAGGAGGAATGGGCCCGGTTTCTCGACGCGGTCGTCACCGGCTATTGCGACCACCTGCGCGCGCTGGCGGCGAAGGATCGCAACCGGCTCGATGCGATGGCGCCGGAGGTGCCGTTCTGATGGCCGACACGTCCTGGATGGCGCGCTTCGGCGCGCGGCTCGTCACCAATGGCTATGCCATCCTGCCGATCGGCCCGGGCACCAAGAAGCCCGGCCGGTTCCAGCGCGGCGGCTGGGCCGATTACCCGGAATGGAACCGCCATGCCGAACGCCCGACCACGGAGGTCGAGGTCGCGACCTGGGTTGCCTGGCCCGACTGCGGCATCGGCATCGTCGGTGGTGCGGTGGCAGCGGTCGATATCGACATCGCGACGGACGCCGAACTGGCATTGCAGATCGAGGCGCTGGCCCGGGCGCGCCTTGGCGACACGCCCGCGCTGCGCATCGGCCGCGCCCCGAAGCGCATGCTGGTCTATCGCACGGCCGCACCGTTTAGGGGCATCAAACGCCATCCGCTCGAGGTGCTCTGCCTCGGGCAGCAGTTTCTGGCTTATGCCGACCACCCCGACACCGGCGCGCCCTATGTCTGGCCCGACGAGGGGCTGGCCGATCTCGATATCAGCGACCTTCCGGAAATCACGGCGGAAGCGGCGACGGCCTTTCTCGAGGAAGCCTATGCGATCCTGCCCGAGGCCCTGCGTCAGCGTGGGCTGCGCTCGGCAGCACCGGCCACACTCCTGCGCAACCACGGGCAGATCGGCACATTGCCCGCCATCCGGTCGGCACTCGACTGGCTGCCGAATGACGAGCTCGATTACGACAGCTGGATGCGCATCGGCATGGCGTTGAAAGGTGCGCTTGGTGATGAGGGCGGCGAGGTCTTTGCCACCTGGTCGGCCCAGGCGGCCAAGGATGTGCCCGCGACCACGGCCCGCGCCTGGGCGAGCTTCAAGCCCGACAGGATCGGCGCGGGCACGATCTACCACCTCGCCATGGAGCGTGGCTGGCAGCCCGACGCCGCCTTGCGCCTCGATGGCAGCCTCGATCCGGACGGCCCGCATCCGGCCGCCGATCTGCTGGCCCGGCTGGAGGGGAGCGCGCCCACCGTCGCCGACCCGGAAAATCCCGCCTTCAGCCTGACCATCCCCGACGGTCTCGTCGGCGAGCTGACCGGCTATATGCTCGCCACCGCCCGCCGCCCGCAACCGCTTCTGTCGCTCGGGGCGAGCCTCTGCGCCATCGGGGCGTTGATGGGACGGCGGTATCGCACGACCAGCAACCTGCGTTCGAACCTCTATGTCGTGGGGATCGCCGACAGCGGCTCGGGCAAGAACCACGCCCGCGAGATCATCAACGAGGTCTTCTTCGAGGCGGGTCTCGCCCACCATCTCGGCGGCAACAAGATCGCCTCTGGCGCCGGGCTCCTGACGGCGCTTCATCGGCAGCCGGCGATCCTGTTCCAGATCGACGAATTCGGGATGTTTCTCTCGGCCGCCGCCGACCGGAAGCGCAGCCCGCGCCATATCACCGAGATCCTCGACAACATGACCGAGCTGTTCACGGCCGCGGGCGGGATCTTCCTCGGGGCGGAATATGCGAACCGCGACGGCACCAATGAGCGGCGCGACATCAACCAGCCCTGCCTTTGCGTCTATGGCACCACGACGCCCCTGCATTTCTGGGGCGCGCTGCAGGGCGCGAATGTGGTCGACGGCTCGCTCGCGCGTTTTCTGATCCTGCCGAGCGATGAGGACTATCCCGACGAGAACCTCGCCGTGGGCATCCGGCAGGCGCCGCCCGCGCTGATCCAGGCGCTCCAGCTGGTCGCGAGCGGCGGCGGGACCGTGAAGGGCAACCTGACCGGCAAGACCGCCGATCAGAACACCGCCGTGAACCCGATGACCGTGCCGATGTCCGACGCTGCGCGCGCCCGGTTTGCCGACCTCAGCGACACCCTGACCGAGGAGCTGCGGGCAGCGGCCGGCACGGCCTTTACCGCCATCCTCGCCCGGATCGGAGAGAACGCGCTGAAGCTGGCGCTGATCGTCGCTGTCGGGCGCGATCCCGTACGCACCGAGATCGACATCACCGCGGCGGACTGGGCCATCGGCTTCGTGCGCCATTACGCGCGGCGCACCATGGAGGCGGTCGAGCGCCATGTGGCGGATACCGAGACCGAGGCGCATCTGAAGCGTCTGAAGGAAATCGTCCGCGCCGCCGGGCCCAAGGGGATCACCAAATCAGAGATCACCCGAGCCTCACAATGGCTGAAATCGCGCGACCGCGACGAAATCCTGCTGACGCTGATCGAGAGCGGCGACATCACGACGGGCATGCGCGGCTCCTCGACCAAGCAGGCCATGGTCTACCGGATGGCGCGGTGGGGCGGGTGACCGGAGATCCTTCAATCCGCCGGAAACGGCCCTTGAAGCCGAAATGCCGACAAGCAGCCGAAACGAAAGGGAAAAACCGGATCCTTCAAATCCTTCAATCTTTCAAGAGGACCCCTTTCCCCTATACGCGTGCACGCGCGTTCTAATAGAGAGAGACAGGTACCTATTGAAATATTGAATAATTGAAAGATTATATATTACACATACAGGACAACTACTTAGGGGCGGAAATCTTTCAAGGCGCCCCTCTGAAGGTTCTGAAGGATTTGCCGGGCGGCCGAGCCGCCCAGCCCATGAACTGACCAGACCACCCTTCGGGGCCTGGCGAGACCGCAGCCTTCACCGGCCAGCCCGCTCGCCTCGCTCACAAACGCGAAGAGGAGGTCTCTCATGACCCAATCCCACGAACACCCGCGCTGCATCCTTGCGCTTGGTCTCGGCACCACCACCGGCTGGGCGCTGCGCAGCCACGATGGGCTGATCACCAGCGGCACCGCAAGTTTCCGGCCCGGGCGCTATGACGGCGGTGGCATGCGCTATCTGCGTTTCACCAACTGGCTGACCGAACTGGATCGCCTGTCGGGGCCCATCGCCGCGATCTGGTTCGAGGAGGTCCGCCGCCACGCCGGAACCGACGCGGCCCATGTCTATGGCGGGCTGATGGCCTCGCTCACCAGCTGGGGCGAGCTGCGGGGTGTGCCCTACGAGGGCGTGCCGGTAGGCACGATCAAGCGCCACGCCACCGGCAAGGGCAACGCGCCCAAGCAGGCCATGATCGATGCGGCCCGCGCGAAGGGCTTCAGCCCCGAAGACGACAACGAGGCCGATGCCATCGCCATCCTGCTCTGGGCCCTCGACGCCCGTGGAGGTGCGGCATGAGGTTCCACCCCAAGGGCTATGGCGGCCAGCGCCGATCGCCTGATGAGGTGAAGCGCGACGGCTGGCGCGAACAGGGCCTGCTGGCCGTCAGCGTGAATGACCAGCGCCTGACCTGGCCCGAGCGCGAACTCGTCGAGCAGCTGGGCACGCGGCTCTATGGTCCCCGCCCGGCCGAGGATCTGCGCCATGGCTGAGCACATCTGGACCGCCGAGGACGTCGCCGATCATTTCGAGGAGGCCTTCCGCACCCTGCGCAAACTGCCGCCGGTGAAGGTGCAGGGCTATTTCAACGCCTGGCCGCAGGTCATCCGCACCGAACGCGAGATCCTCGCCATGGAGCCCGAACCGATGCGGGTCTGGCCCTCGGCCGCCGCGATCTCGCGGCTCGAGCAAACCTTCGATTGGGTGCTCTGGCTCGGCGAGAGTGAACGTCGCCTGATCTGGTGGCGCGCTGCCCGTCGGCCGTGGAAGCAGATCACCCATGAGCTGGGCGTCGACCGCTCCACCGCCTGGCGGCAACACAAGCTCGCGCTCACCAAGATCGCCGCGCGGCTAAATGCTGCGGCTGCGTGAAATGTTGCAACACTTTGGTCTTCGACAGCTGCAACATATCCGTGCTATCTGAAGGATATGATGGGGAGAGTGCGTCGGAAGACGGCTCTCCCCGATCTGCCCTCCATCAGAAGACCATTGAGGCATTACTCTGGTTGTGCCAGTTAATTGCTGACGTCCTGAAGTGCTGCGGGAAGTCTTGCTGTGTTGGGAGGGCATGCCTTGAGTACATCTGAAACCGTCGATTTTGAGGTTGGGAAGTGCCCTTGTGGTAACGGAGCCATCGTCAAGTCTATCACAACACAGGACAATCCTTGGAGCGGTGCCGACATTTCGTATTTCATTTCTTGCGCAAAGTGCTCGAGTGAATGGATTATGGGGCATTGCTCGCTCTCATCAAAGGCGGAGAGTAATGCTTTGCGTTCGGCAGAAAACGAGCAACGCAAAGTGGAAGAACAAATCAGGGCTATGGTTCGTCCGCTTGTCGATGAATATTTCGATGAGCTTGCGCTAGCCACAATGGCAGCCGAACACCGAGAGTTGCTGCGACTGAACATTACGACCGGAGACATCCGGCAATATAGGAAAAGTCGGAACTCTGGAAAGACAAAGATTTCCGGTATTTGCGCTCCGATGAGGAACCAGGTGTGGGTCGATGAGCTCATCTCGTCTGCGGGAAAATCAAGTCAGTATCAGGAGGCAGTCACACGCCTCAATCTGGCAAAGACGAAATGTCGCGACGCAGCTTCCAAGGTGAAGCATTTCCCTTTCCCAAAATGACTATTGCCGCTGACTAAGTTTCCGGGTCCTTCCCGGCGTCCACCCTATGCGGGCGGGCGAAGCGCGAGGGTTTCCCAGTGACACCCTGAAAAACACCCGTTTCGTTTCGCTTCGGGCCTCGCGGCAACACGCGAAGGGTCTGACGGCCCGAGACCCCATGCCTGAACCGAAACGGCCCTGCGGGGGCATTTCGGTTCACGCCCCCCATTTCGCCGCCCGGCACCCCAAGGACATTCCCATGGACGTCGTCGACCTGCCGCTCGAGCAGATCATTCCCTATGCGCGCAACCCCCGGCGCAACGAGCAGGCAATCGCCACGGTCGCGGCCTCGATCCAGGAGTTCGGCTGGCGCCAACCCATCGTGGTAGACGAGGCGATGGTCGTGCTGGCCGGGCACACCCGGCTGGAGGCGGCGCGTAAGCTCGGCTTCAAGACCGCGCCGGTGCATGTCGCCAAGGGGCTGACCGCGTCCCAGGCCCGCGCCTTCCGGATCATGGACAACCGTTCGGGCGAGAATGCCGAATGGGACAAGGACCTCTTGAACCTCGAACTGGCGGATCTGCTGGAGGCGGATTTCGACCTCGGCCTGACCGGCTTCACCGAGGACGAGGTGAACGCGCTGATGTCGAGCCTCGATGCGGGCACCGGTCCGCAGGAGGGCGAAGACGAGATCCCGGAAACCCCGGAGGATCCGATCAGCCGTCCCGGCGATCTCTGGCTGCTCGGGCACCACCGGCTTCTCTGTGGTGACAGCACGGTTGCCACCGATGTCGAGCGGCTGCTCGGGCCGGTGAAGCCGCTTCTGATGGTCACCGATCCGCCCTACGGCGTGGAATATGACCCGGGCTGGCGCAACCAGGCCGGGGCGGCCAAGACCAAGCGCACCGGCAAGGTGCTGAACGATGATCGGGCCGATTGGCGCGAGGCCTGGGCGCTGTTCCCGGGCGATGTCGCCTATATCTGGCACGGCGCGCTGCACGCGGCGACCGTGGCGGAAAGCCTTGAGGTCGCGGGCTTCACCATCCGGTCCCAGATCATCTGGGCCAAGGAGCGGCTGGTTCTGAGCCGCGGCGATTATCACTGGCAGCACGAACCCGCCTGGTATGCCGTGCGCAAGTCCGGCAAGGGCCATTGGGCGGGCGACCGCAAGCAGACGACGCTCTGGCACATCTCGGGCAAGGACCAGGACGAAAAGACCGTCCACGGCACCCAGAAGCCCGTGGAATGCATGCGCCGGCCGATCCTCAACAATTCGAGCCCGGGTCAGGCGATCTACGAGCCCTTCATGGGATCGGGCACCACGCTGATCGCAGCCGAGACCACGGGCCGCGTCTGCCACGGCATCGAACTGAACCCGGCCTATGTCGATGTGGCCGTCCAGCGCTGGCAGAAATTCACCGGGAAGCAGGCCGTCCTCGACGGGGATGGAACGCCCTACGACGACCTCAAGACCAAAGACCGCTGAGGGATGGATGACCTGGCTTTACCTTCCGCAGGCCTGCCTGACGGAACAGGCGACGCATGCCTCTTCGGCCTCTCGCTCTGCTCCGGCGCCGGTGGCATCGACCTCGGGCTCACCATCGCCTTGCCCGGATATCGAACTGTGGGCCATGTCGAACGGGAAACCTTCGCCGCAGCCACTCTCGTGGCGCGGATGGAAGACGCGTCTCTGGATCACGCGCCTATCTGGGACGATGTTGCCAGTTTCGACGGCCGCCCGTGGCGCGGCGCGGTGGACATCGTCACTGCGGGCTATCCGTGCCAGCCGTTCTCCGTCGCGGGCAAGCGCCGGGGCGCGGAAGACCCGCGCCACCTCTGGCCGCATGTCGCCCGCATTATCGGCGAGTGCGAGCCGCCCTTCGTGTTCCTCGAGAACGTCGCCCATCATCTCCGCCTCGGCTTCCCCGAAGTCGCCAGCGGACTGGTCGGCATGGGCTACCGTTTTGCGGCAGGCCTCTTCACGGCGGCGGAAGTCGGCGCGCCCCACAAGCGCGAACGGCTCTTCATCCTCGCCATCCGCGAGGGAGACGAGTTGGCCGACCCCGCGCGCCTGCTCTGGCATCCGGTCGAGTGGCGGGAATCGGACGGAATTGCTGCGCCTGTGGCCGACGCCGAGGGCCAGCGCCAACGAGAACCGGCAGACGAAGCCGACGCCCTCGCAGGCAGCGGGCCAGCACGGGATGAATCTGGCGACGAAGGCTGCAATGTGGCCGACGCCACAGACCGACAGCTTTCGGAGCCGGGGCGGCGACCGGCGCGACGAGAAAGGTCTGGACCGGATGGCGCGGGACTGGCCGACGCCGATGGCAACGGACGGAAACAAGCCGAGCGCGGGCAATCGCCGGACGGCAGATCTTACCCATGCCAGTCAGATGTGGATGACGCCGACGGCTCGCGACCACAAGGACGGGGCGACGACATTGGCGAATACGCCGGTGAACGGCCTGCTTGGCCGCCAGGTCCTGGCGACGCCGATGGCTGGGCCGAATACCTCCGAGCCGCGCCGGACCTTGAACCCGCTGTTCGTCGAGGCGCTGATGGGCTGGCCCACCGGGTGGACCGGCTTCGCCTCTGTGGCAACGGCGTGGTCCCCCTGGTTGCAGCGCATGCGCTGCGAACTCTGGCGGCTGAACTGTTGGCCGATGGATGAGGCCGTGGCATGAAGCAGTCCCGCCTCATGTCACTGGTCGAGGCAGTCGCCAACGTGATCGTCGGCTACGGCGTTGCGGTCGTCGCGCAGATCCTGATCTTCCCGATCTTTGGCCTGCACACGACGCTGGCGCAGAACCTGAAGATGGGCGCTGTCTTCACCATTGTCTCGATTGTCCGCTCGTACTCCATTAGAAGGATATTCGAAGCAGTTGGGCTCGGGAACGACCGAACCGCTTCCCCAAAGACCCTTGATTGCTGTGTGAACTCACGATGTCCCAATTCCTTCTTTCGCCAGCAGAATGCCTCGCCGCATTGCAGTCGCAGGAACTGAGACGGATTGACGATCTTCCTGATGCTGTCGGGGTATACGCGCTCGCTGATCACCGCGGAGATCTACACTATGTCGGAATCACGGAAGCCAGCTCATTTCGGGACCGGATCTATAGCCGTCACGTCAATGGGAGTGAGGAGCGAAGCCACAAACTGGCCTGCAATTACAATATTGGTAGGATGTGGCGAAACCGGAAACTGAGCTGTCACGTAGGCACCGACGCACAGTTGGCCAAACTCGTCCGCAAGGAGTTCATTCGTCGCCATTGCCGCGCCGCATGCATCCCGTTGAGAGGCTCTAAACCCGAACTCGAAAGCCTCGAGAAAGAAATAATCGCTCTGGCGCCGCCGGAAATGGTGAGCTGGAACAAGACGCGAAAGCGCGTCAACCAACTGCCGGAGCCGCGAGAAATGGTCGACAAGATCTTGGCCGATCTCGGGTTCGGAACCCAAGAAATAGCCGCGCTTGAACGGCAGGCGCGGCTATTCGACCTTCATGGTCACATGGACTTGGCCCATTGATGTTTCTGGGAAATCGTCGGGTCGCGGATCAAAACGATCCGTAAGGTACGTTCAACGCGAGTGCATGGCAAACAATGCCGCTCAAAGCCGGTAGACCCGGCCGCGCCCCTCGATCTTCTCCGAGGCCACCTCGAGCCCGAGTTTCTTCTTCAGCGCCCCGGCCATCGCGCCGCGCACCGTGTGCGATTGCCAGCCCGTCGCGGCCATAATCTCCTTGATGGTCGCGCCGTCCGGCGCGCGAAGCATGGCGATGAGGGTCGCTTGTTTGGTGCCCTCGCGAGGCGTGCGCGTCTTGGGTGCGGGTTCGGGGGCGGCGGAGGCGTCCGGTTCGATGCCAATGGCCGCGAGCCCTGCGTCGGTGGCTACCAGCGTGACGCCGTGGCCATCGCCGGTCTCGCGCCAGACGGGTTCGCCCTTGCGCGTGTCGGCGTCGACCTCTTCGAGCAAGCCCTTCGCGAGCATCGCGCCAACCATCTTGGCGGCGGCGCCCCCACGCAGGCTCTCGGGCAGCGGCAAGGCGATGTGCTCGGGCCGCCGGGCGGCGGCGCTGAGGATGATGGCTTGGGCATCGGAAAGCTGGGTCATGGGGTCGTCTCCGTATTCGGGTCGCGGCCGTCGCGATCCCTTCTACGACCCCAAGCCGCGCCCGCGCGCGGCAGAGGTTCCGGAGATGCCGGAGGTCAGCCTGCGAATTCGCCTTCGCCGAACGCGCTGTCGGTGATGCGCTTCAGAAGGCTTGAATAGTGGTCGAGGGTGCCGACGTGGCCCCAGTTGATCTCGTCAGGACGGGCGTTGAAGTGGTCGTCGGTCAGCCTCTGCAGGCGGGCGAGCATCGCGTCGAACTCGGCCTTCTTTTCAATGAAGGCCGCCAGTGCGGCTTCTTGGTTCTTGCGGGCCTGTTCGGCGCGGAGTTGGTGGCGGTCGGTCATCATCTTGCCCCTCAGTTCTTCTGCTCGATCATCGCGAGGATCGCGCAGGCCATGCCGCCCAGAAACTCGCCGCGTCGGAAGACGATTTCGTCGATCTCGGTCGCGCGGGTGATGGCGGGATCGACCTGAAGGTCGGCGGCCATGTGCGGAAGAAGGCGGGCGGCTTCAAGGTTGTAGCGTTCGGCGAGGGTCATGGCAGGCTCCGTGGGGTGCATCGTTTTCGTAGGATCAGCTTCGCTCTGCCGGGGCACATCATCCAGTATAATCGCAGCAATTACATGGCTTTAATCGGAGTGCGCGGATCATCTCATGTCGTCAGCCACGCAACCCATCGGCGTGATCGCGCGGCTGCTCGATCTGTCGGAACGCCGGGTCCAGCAGCTGAGCCGCGAAGGCGTGATCCCGAAGGCCGAGCGCGGCCAATACGACCTGATCGGATCGGTGCGCGGCTATGTCCGCTATCTGCGCGATCAGGCCACTAAGGCGCAGGCCGGTGTGCCGGATTACGCGGCCGAGCGGGCGCGCTTCATTCGGGCGCGGGCTGATCTCGCCGAGATGGAGGCCGAGGAAAAGCGTGGCGCGCTGATTGCGGCCGAAGAGATCGAGGCCGCCTGGATCGCCGTTCTGGCGCTTCTGCGCACCCGCTTGCTCGCGCTGCCGGACCGGCTGGCGCCGCAGGTTTTCGAACAATCAACCGTCGGAGACACCCGGAACCTGATCCGAATGACCATCCGCGAGGTGCTCGATGATCTCGCGCAGCCAGATGTCCAACTCGAAGCCAGCGCTGACATTGACGGGCTCCCCGATCCTGAAGCGGACGGTGGAAGCGGCGCTGAAGGTGCTGCGCCCACCGCCGGAACTGACGATCAGCGATTGGGCCGACCAGAACCGACGGCTGAGCTCTGAGGCCAGCGCCGAACCCGGGCAATGGCGGACGAGCCGGGCCGAATATCAGCGCGGGATCATGGAGGCGATTTCGGACGCCTCGTCTGAGACGGTGGTCATCATGTCCTCGGCCCAGGTCGGCAAGACCGAGGTTCTGAACAACGCCTGCGGCTATCACATCGATCAGGATCCCGCGCCGATCATGGTGGTGATGCCGACCGAGCGCGACGCGGAAACCTGGTCAAAGGACCGCTTCTCGCCGATGGCCCGCGACACGCCCTGCCTGCAGGGCAAGATCGCCGATCCGCGCTCGCGCGACGGCAACAACAAGATCCTGCACAAGCGGTTTCCGGGCGGGCATCTGACCATCGTGGGTGCGAACGCACCCTCGGGTCTGGCCAGCCGCCCGATCCGCCTGCTGCTGTGCGACGAGGTCGACCGCTACCCGTTCAGCGCGGGCGCCGAGGGTGATCCGGTCAACCTCGCCAGGAAACGCACGGTGACCTTCTGGAACCGAAAGATCGTGCTGGTCTCGACGCCCACGAACAAGGGCACCAGCCGGATCGAGGCGGCCTTCGAGGAAAGCGACCAGCGCCGGTTCTGGGTGCCATGCCCGGACTGCGGGGCGGAACAGGTGCTGACCTGGACACAGGTGCGCTGGAGCAAGGGGCCCGAGGGCGACCACCGGCCCGAAACCGCGCGCTACCACTGCGCGGAATGCGATGCGGCGTGGCGGGACGAGACCCGCTGGGCGGCCGTCTCAAAAGGACATTGGGTGGCGGAGCAGCCCTTCGCGGGCGTGGCGGGCTTCCACCTGAACGAGATCTACTCGCCCTGGGTCAGACTGGAGGCGATGGTGCGGGCCTTCCTCTCGGCGCGCTCCGGCGGGGACGAGACGATGAAGACCTTCGTCAACACGTCGCTGGGCGAGACATGGGTCGAGACCGGGGAAGCCCCAGACTGGCAGCGTCTCTACGACCGGCGCGAGGCTTGGAAACCGGGCACGGTGCCTGCCGGCGGGCTGTTCCTGACCGCCGGGGCCGATGTGCAGAAGGACCGGATCGAGGTCGATGTCTGGGCTTGGGGCCGCGGGCTGGAAAGCTGGCTTGTCGATCACGTCGTGATCGAGGGCGGGCCGGACCGGCACGACGCATGGTCAGAGCTGACCGCGCTGCTCGACCGAAGCTGGCCGCATGAACGTGGGGCGCATCTTCGGATTGCGCGGCTCGCCATAGATACGGGCTACGAGGCCTCGGCGGTCTATTCCTGGTCGCGCAACGCCGGGTTTGCACAGGTGTCGCCGGTGAAAGGTGTCGAGGGGTTCAACCGCTCGAGCCCGGTGTCAGGGCCGACGTTTGTCGATGCGACCGAGGGTGGGAAACGTCTGCGGCGCGGAGCCCGGCTTTGGACCGTAGCGGTCTCGACCTTCAAGGCTGAGACCTACCGCTTTCTTCGGCTGGAACGGCCGACTGAAGAAGAACGCGCCGAAGGCGCGGCCTTTGTGCCCGGCACGATCCACCTGCCGACATGGGTCGAAAGCGAGTGGCTGAAGCAGCTTGTGGCCGAGCAACTGGTCACCGTCCGCACGAAACGCGGCTTCGCGAAGCTCGAGTGGCAGAAGCTGCGCGAACGCAACGAGGCGCTGGATTGCCGGGTCTATGCCCGCGCCGCCGCCTGGATCGCGGGCGCGGACCGCTGGACTGAGGAGAAATGGCGCGACCTCGAGGATCAGCTCGGGGCTGCGTCTTACGGTGACACCGATCCCGCCGGTCAAATTCACCGGCCCGGACAGGCCCCACAGGGCAAGCGCCGCTCCGACTGGCTTGGGCGGCGGGAAGGATGGTTTTGAAGATGACCGACTGGACGGAAACCGAGCTCTCGGCGCTGCGCCGGGCCTATGCCAGCGGCACGACCCGGGTCAGCTATGACGGCAAGTCAGTCGATTACGGCTCGGCCGAAGACCTGCTGGCCCGCATCCGCACCATCGAACGCGCCATTGCGGGTGTCAGCCGACCGCTGCCGGTTGCCGGGCTGGCGGGCTTCTCGCGCGGGGATCGGTGATGTCGGCCAACTGGTTCGACAAGGCTATTGCCTCCGTCGCCCCTCGGGCCGCCGCCAGGCGCGTGATGGCTCGGCATGCCTTCGAGGCCCTGACACGGGGCTATGACGGGGCCGCGAAAGGTCGGCGGACGGAGGGCTGGCGGGCGCCGGGATCCTCCGCCGATACCGAGATCGGGGTGGCCGGGGCGCTCTTGCGCGACCGGATGCGGGATCTGGTGCGCAACAACCCGCATGCGGCGAAAGCCGTCGCGGTGCTGGTCAACAATATCATCGGCGCGGGGATCATGCCGCGCGCCGCGAGTGGTAACGAGGCTTTGGACCGCAAGGTCGACGCGCTCTTCGAACGCTGGACGGCGGACTGCGATGCCGACGGCCAGCTCGACTTCTATGGGCTCCAGACCCTGATCTGCCGCGAGATGGTCGAGGCGGGCGAAGTCCTGGTGCGCCGCCGCCAGCGGCGAGCGAGCGACGGTTTGGCGGTGCCGCTGCAATTGCAGGTGCTGGAGGCCGACTTCCTCGACGCCTCGAAATCCGGCGCCTTGGGCGCGGGACGCTTAGTCCAAGGGATCGAGTTCGACCCGGTCGGCAAACGCCGGGCCTACTGGCTGCATGCCGAGCACCCCGGCGATGCCTGGGGCGCGCTGAACGGCGCACTTGGATCGCGCCCGGTCCCAGCGACCGAGGTCGCCCATGTCTACGAGAAGCAGCGCACGCAGGCACGCGGCGTTCCCTGGGGCGCCCCGGTGATCCGTAGCTTGCGCGATCTCGACGATTACGAGGTGGCCGAACTGGTCCGCAAGAAGACCGAAGCCTGCGTCACCGCCATCGTCTTCGGCGACGACGAGGCGCAGCAGGGCATCGCGCCCGCCGTGGTCGATGTCGACGGCAACCGGGTCGAGCAGTTCGAGCCGGGGCTCATCGCCTATGCACGCGGCGGCAAGGACATCCGCTTCAACCAGCCCTCGGCCACCGGCGGCTACGGCGAATACAAGCGGGCGAGCCTGCACACGATCTCGGCCGGGTTCCGGGTGCCGTATGAGCTGCTGACCGGCGATCTCAGCCAGGTCAACTATTCCTCGATCCGGGCGGGGCTCGTGGAGTTCCGCCGCATGATCGATGCCGTGCAGTGGCAGCTCTTCATCCCGATGTTCTGCGCCCCGGTCTGGCGCTGGTTCACGGAAGCCGCGTGGGCGGCGGGCCAGATCCCGACACCTGACGTGCCGGTCGAATGGTCGCCGCCGAAGTTCGACGCAGTCGATCCCTACAAGGACGCGATGGCCGATCTGCTGGCGATCCGGACAGGCACGATGACACTGGCACAGGCCATCGCCCGGCAAGGCCACAATCCGGACGCCGTGCTGGCGGAGATCGCTGCGACCAACGCCAAGCTCGACGCGCTGGGGCTGGTCCTCGACAGCGACCCGCGCCGCGTCACCAAGACCGGCAGCGCGCAGGCGGGCGACCCGACAGCCCCCGCCGATCCGGAAACCACACCGGCGCAGGCCGACCAACAGGACTGACCTTCATGGACACGATGATCGAACTGCCGGCCATGCGCCGGTCGGCGGAGCTTGCGCCGAACACGGCCGATGCCGACAGCCGCACCGTCGAGGTGGTCTGGTCGGCCGGGGCCCGCGTCCGGCGTGCGACCTTCTTCGGCGAGCCCTACGACGAGGAGCTGAGCCTCGACCCCGCCCATGTCCGCCTCGACCGGCTGAACGCGGGCGCGCCCTTCCTGAAGGTGCACGAGCTCGACACGCTCGACGCCGTCATCGGCTCGGTCGTGCCCGGCTCAGTGCGGATCGAGAACGGTCGCGGCATCGCGCAGGTGCGGATCAGCGAGCGCGCTGACGTCGAGCCGATCTGGCGCGACATCCAGGCCGGGCACATCCGGGCGGTCTCGATCGGCTACCAGGTCCACCGCTTCGACGTCTCGAAACCCGATGGCGGGCGCGAGCTTTGGCGGGCGGTCGATTGGACCCCGTTCGAGATCTCGGCCGTGCCGGTCGGCGCCGATCCCGCCGCGGGCTTCCGCGCCAAGGGCGAACACCACGACTGCGTCCTCCATCGCCGGGACGCCGAAACCAGCGAAGGAGCATCCCCGATGACCGACAAGACGACACCGGCCGCCCCGGCCGACGACACAACCGATACGGCAGCGACCGAGGAGATCACCATGCCCGACGACAAGACCGGCGCGGCCGAGGCGCAAACGCGCGCGCCAGAGACGCGCAGCCAGCCGAAGGCCCCCGACACCGAAGCCATCGCGACCCGCGCCCGGGAGGCCGAGCGCGACCGCGTCTCCACCATCTACGATCTGGCTGGTCGGCTGAACCTCGAACGCAGCTTCGCCGAGGATCTGGTCAAGCGTGGCATCAGCGTCGACGAATCCCGCCGCCTGATCCTCGATCAGGTCGCCGCGAAGTTCGACGAGACCCGGACCTTCCCGCATGTCTCCGTGCCCCTCGGTGGACGCGATGAACGTATCACCCGCCGCGACGCGGTGGCGAACGCGCTGCTGCACCGCTACAGCCCGACGTTGTTCCAGCTGGAAGACGCCGCGCGCCAGTATCGCGGCATGACCCTGCTGGAGCTCGCCCGCGAAAGTCTCGGCAATGCCGGCGTCAACACGCGCGGCCTGTCGCGCGACGAGGTGGCGACGCGGGCGCTGCACTCGACCTCGGACTTCCCCGAGATCCTGTCGGCGGTCACCAACAAGACCCTGCGGCAGGCCTACGAGGCCTATCCCCGCACCTTCATGCTGTTCTGCCGCCAGGTGCTGGCCACCGACTTCAAGGCGATGCACAGGGTCCAGCTCGGCGAGGCCCCGCAGCTGCTCGAGGTCGGCGAGAGCGGCGAGTTCAAGCGCGGCACGCTCGGCGAGAGCAAGGAGAGCTACAAGGTCAAGACCTATGGCCGGGTGGTCGCCATCACCCGCCAGACGCTGATCAACGACGATCTCGACGCCTTTACCCGCATCCCGGCGATGTACGGCAACTCCATCGCCCAGCTGGAGTCGGACGTGGTCTGGGGGATCATCACCGCCAACCCAGCGATGGCCGACGGCAACGCGCTGTTCCACACCACCCACAAGAACCTCGCCGGCACCGGCGCGGCGCTCGACGTCGGCAGCGTCGGCGCGGCCCGCGCCGCGATGGCCAAGCAGACCGGCCTCGACAAGAAGACGGTGCTGAACGTCCGCCCCGCCTTCCTGATCGTGCCCGCCTCGCTGGAACTGAAGGCCGAGCAGCTGGTCGCGCAGAACCTGGTGCCCGCCGCGACCTCCAGCGTGGTGCCGCAGTCGATCCGCACCCTCGCGCCGATCAGCGAGCCCCGGCTCGACGCCGCCAGCGAGACCGCCTGGTATCTGGCGGCTAGCCCGAACCAGATCGACACCATCGAATACGCCTATCTCGAGGGTCAGCAAGGCGCCTACATCGAGACACGCAACGGCTTCGATGTCGACGGCGTCGAGATCAAGTGCCGCCTCGACTTCGGTGCCAAGGCGATCGACTGGCGCGGCCTCTACAAGAACCCGGGCGCGTAACCCGCACCCCATGCTGAAGCCTGACATCCGGGCGGTCCCATCGGGCCGCCCTTCGTCTTTCCACGAGGATCACCCCCATGAAAAACTTCGTCCAGCCCGGCAACACGATCACCCTGACCGCGCCCTATGCCGTCGTCTCCGGCGATGGCCTGCTCGTCGGCTCCATCTTCGGGATCGCGGCCGGGACCGCCGCCCTCGGCGAGCCCGTCGAGACCGCGCTTGTCGGCGTCTTCGACATCACCAAGGTCGGCTCGCAGGCCTGGACCGTCGGCGCCAAGGTCTACTGGGACGACACCAACAAGCGCTGCACAACCGTGGCCACCGACAACACCCTCATCGGCGTGGCCATCGAGGCGGTGGCGAGCGGCGCGGGTGACACCATCGGCCGGGTCCGCCTGAACGCGGCGTTCTTATGAGCGCGTTTGCCGCCGCCGTGGGCGCGCTCTTCGCCGATCCGAACGTCGGTCGGGACGCGGTCTACATCGCCGACGGCGGCGCGCCCGTGCTGGTGCGCGCCGTCGCCCGGCGTGCGGACGCGATCACCGACTTCGGCGATGCGCGACTCTGGTCCGAGACCACGCGGATCGATCTGCGCGTGGCCGAGGTGGCGAACCCGCGCCCCGGTGACCGCATCGAGATCGACGGCGACGCCTTCCTCATCCAGGGCGAGCCCGTCCGCGACCGCGAGCGGCTGGTCTGGACCGTCGATCTGCGCCCGGCGTGACCGTGATGAAGCTGAAGCTCGACATCGATCCCGACATCGTCGCGATGATGGCGGCCGAGGTCGCGGCGGGCGAACGCGCGGTGACGGCCGCCATGCGCGAGGCCGGGTCCGGGCTGAAGTCGGCCTGGCGGTTGCAGATCACCGGCGCGGGGCTCGGCCCCCGGCTCGCCAACTCGATCCGCAGCCAGAACTTCCCGAGGTCGGGCGAGAGCCTCGACGCCGCGGCGCTGGTCTGGTCGAAAGCGCCGGTCATCGTCGGCGCGCATGACACCGGCCCGCTGATCCGCTCGAAAGACGGGTTCTGGCTGGCGATCCCGCTGCCAGCTGCTGGCAAATCCCTGCGCGGCGGCCGCATCACGCCCGGCGAATGGGAACGACGGCGCGGGCTGCGCCTGCGCTTCGTCTATCGCCGCACGGGCCCGAGCTTGCTGGTGGCGGAAGGACGGTTGAATACGAAGGGTCAAGCGGTCGTGTCGCGGTCGAAGACCGGCCGCGGCAAGGTCACCGCGCCGATCTTCCTGCTGGTGCCGCAGGTGAAGCTGCCGAAGCGGCTGGACCTGGCGCGGGATGCGGAGCGCGCAGTGGACGGTGTGCCGGGGCTGATCGTGGCGAGCTGGGTGGAGCAGAGGTTCTGAAGATGACTGCTGTGGCGGGCCTTGCGCTTATTCGACGATGTCCGCGATGGCCGCTTCGAACTGATAGCATCAAGTTGTCTTCAGATCAGCCCGCGCGTCGCGGATAATCGACCAGGACGAATGCAGGAATAGTCCCGCAATCCCGAACGCGACGATCAGGTCGGGCCATGCGCTGCCCAGCCACGCGACGAGGGCCGCGGCCACAACCACGGCCGCATTGCCGATCGCGTCGTTGCGCGAAAAGAGCCAGACGGCCCGCATGTTCGCGTCACCCTTGCGAAACCGCAGCAGCGGCAGGACCGCGAGGACGTTGACCACGAGAGCGATGAGACCGAATAGCCCCATGAGACCGGCGTCCGGCGTCGTCTGGGTAAAGGCGCGCCAGATCGTCGTCCCAAGAACCCCAAGGCCCAGAACGCCAAGGAAGATGCCTTGGATCAGGGCGGATCGCGCCCGCCAGACAATGCTCCAACCGATTGCCAGAAGACCCAGAAAGGTGATGAGGCCGTCGCCAATGAAATCGAGCGCGTCGGCCTTCACGGCCTGCGATCCGGAAATGAAGCCGCCGATCATCTCCGCAATGCCATACCCGACGTTGAGAATTACCACGATCCAGAGCGCGCGCCGATAGGCCGGGTCTTGGTAAGCTGCGCCCTCCTGCGCTTCGTCGTCGCCCGCTTCGATGCGATCGAACCCGTAGCCGGTCGCGGCCACGGCCCGTTCGATCTCGGACAGCCGCGCTTCGGGGACGTTCAACGTCAAGATGTGGGTGGCGGAGGAGACCTTTACTGCCTCCGGCGCCACGCCCGCCGACTGCGCGGCCCGCTCGATCTGGGCGGCATCCTTGGCGCAATCCATTCCGGAGACGCGGTAGCGGAAAGATGCGACATCTGCGGTCGGTTCGGCGCCTTGGGCATTGGCCATGCTTGCATTGGTCCTGCTATCTTGATGTGCGAAACACATCAGCGGAGAATGATATGGAACAAATCGCCGCGGACCGCAATGCCGTCGCGACGGCCACCGAGCGGCGGGCGAAGTTCTTTCGCGGCCTCGCGGACCAGAGCCGGTTGGCGATCCTGGATGCTCTGTGCGCCGGGCCGCTGGTCGTTCACGAGATCGTCGGGCGCACGGCCCTGACACAACCCAACGTCTCGAACCACCTTCGATGTCTGTCGGAGTGTGGCCTCGTAACCAGCATGCGCGATGGTCGTTTCGTGCGCTATCGGATTAGCAGCCCCCGGATTGCGGATCTTCTGCACGATGTGGAGGCTCTGCTCGACGCGGTGGCTACAGGCGTCGAAGCTTGTCGCAATTATGAGCCTGACGAGGATGAGTTCCACCGCTGACCCGCGTCACGACCTTAGCACATTGGCGCCGTCCGTGAATGCTGCTGCATTGGTCCGACTGGGCTTGAGGCGTATTCTTTCCGCAGTCGCCAATCGTGGTCCATCTCCATGCCCAGCCCTCGTGAAACCATCCTCACCGCGCTGAATGCGCGGCTCTCGGCGCTGCCCGCCGTCGCCCTGCGCGGTGAGGTGCTGCCCGAGCGCGTGCCGGCCGAGGGTCTCCTGATCCTTCGCGACGGCGAACCGGGCGAGCCGGAGGTCACGCTGTCGCCCCTGCGCTACCACTACCAGCACCGCGCCGAGATCGAGGCGTTCGTGCAGGGCGCAACCCGTGACGCCGCCTTCGACACGCTGACCGCCGGCATCGGCGCGGCCATCGCCGCCGACCGCACGCTGGGCGGGCTCTGCGACTGGGTCGAGGCGGAAGCTCCGCGCCCGGTCGATCTGCCCGTCGAGGGCGCGGCCAGCCTGAAGGCCGCCGTGATCCCGGTGGTTCTGCACTATTCCACGGCCGATCCGCTCGGCTGATCCCGACAACCCGAGGAGAACACCATGGCACGAGCCCAGGGGGCGCGGGCGCTGATGGCGCTTGCGTTCGAGACGACCTATGGAACGCCGCCCGCGAGCGGCTTCACCCGCATGCCCTTCGCCAGCACCTCGCTCGGTGCCGAGCAACCGCTGCTGAACTCGGAACTGCTCGGCTACGGCCGCGATCCGCTGGCGCCGATCAAGGACGCGGTGACGGCCGATGGCGATGTCGTGGTCCCGCTCGACGCCGAGGCCTTCGGATTCTGGCTGAAAGCAGCCTTCGGCGCGCCCACGACCACGGGCGCGGAAGCCCCCTACAGCCACGAGTTCCAGTCGGGGTCCTGGACGTTGCCCTCGATGTCGATCGAGACCGGCATGCCGGAGGTGCCGCGCTACGCCATGTATTCCGGCTGCGTGCTCGACCAGATCACCTGGCAGATGCAGCGCTCGGGCTTGCTCACCGCAACCGCGCGGCTGGTCGCGCAGGGCGAGACAGTGGGCACGACCACCAGCGCCGGAACGCCTGCTGCGCTGGACCTGAAGCGCTTCGGCCATTTCAACGGGGCGATCACCCGGAATGGGACTGCCCTCGGCAACGTGGTCTCGGCCGAGATCACCTATGCCAACAACCTCGACCGCATCGAGACGATCCGAAACGACGGCCGCATTGACGGCGCCGACCCGTCCATCGCGGCGCTGACCGGTCGGATCGAGGTGCGGTTCGCCGACCAGACGCTGGTGACGCAGGCGATCAACGGCGAGGCCTGCGAGATGGAATTCGCCTATGTGTTGCCGTCTGGCGAGAGCTTCACCTTCACGGTGCACGCCGTCTACCTGCCGCGCCCGCGCATCGAGATTTCCGGGCCGCAGGGCGTGCAGGCGACCTTCGACTGGCAGGCCGCCCGCGACAGCGTCGTCGGCCGGATGTGCACCGCCACCCTGATCAACGACATAGAGGTGTATTGAGGATGCTGACGCTCGACCTGACGAACGCGCCCCGCTGGCATGATCTCGCCCCCGGTGTCCGGGTGCAACTCCGCCCGCTGACCACCGCGCTGATGGTGGCGACGCGCAGCGATCCGGCCGTCGAGGCGGTGCCCGAGGAGGCTTCCGACGAAGAGCGGGCCGTCGCCTTCGCCAAGGCGCTCGCGCGCCGCGCCGTGCTCGCCTGGGAGGGCATCGGCGATGCGGACGGCAAGCCGATCGATCCTAGCCCGGAGGCAATCGACGCGCTGCTCGATGTCTGGCCGATCTTCGAGGCATTCCAGCTGACCTACGTCTCTAAGGGCCTACTGCTGGAACAGGAAAAAAACGCCTCCGCGCTCTCGCCGAATGGTCCTTCGGCGGGGGCGAGCGCTACTGCCAAGCCTGCGCGCGAGCCTGCCCGGACTGCCCGGCGCGGCTGAACCGTCCGGAAACGCCGGAGGGCTGGCAGGTCTGGGACCTGGTCGGCCGTCTCGGCGGCCAGCTGCGCGTGCTGCCCGGCGCCGTGATCGGCTGGGACATGTCGGCAGCGCTCGCGCTCGGTGATGCCCTCGGCGTGCCGCCGATCGCCATGGCCGAACTGCTGCCCGTCATCGAGGCGGTGATGGTGGCGAAGATCAACGAACAAATGGATCATTCCAGTGGCTGAAAAGCGCGTTTCTGTCCGCCTTGCTGCGGTTGGCGGCCGACAGGTGCGCGCCGAGCTGGAAGGTGTCGGTGAGGCCGGGTCGCGAGGCTTCGGCCGGCTCAGCCGCGAGATGGAGGCCGCGAACACCCGGCTGGCGGCGTTTTCTCGCCGTGTAGCAGTGGCTGCCGCTGCCGCAGTTGCCGCCGCGACCGCCGCTGGCGTGGCCATGATCCGGTCCGGTCTGCAGACCGTCGATGCGCAGGCCAAGCTCGCGCAGTCGCTCGGCACCACCGTAGCCTCGATCCAGACGCTGGAGCGGGCGGGCGAGTTGGCGGGCGTCTCGATGTCCGGCATCGAGCAGGCGACCAAGGATCTGACGCGTCGTCTGAGCCAGGCGGCCGCCGGGACCGGTCCCGCGGCGCAGGCGCTCGATCGGCTGGGGCTTTCGGCCACCGACCTGATTGCGCTGCCGCTGGATCAGCGCGTCGGCGCCATCAACGCCGCCATCGAGAGCTTCGTGCCTGCGGCCGAGCGCGCGGCCGTCGCGGGCCAGCTCTTCGGCGAGGAAGGCTCCATCGCCATGAGCCGGATCGACACGGCGACGCTGCGCCAGGCGACCGAGGACGTGCGCGCCTTCGGCGTCGTCGTCTCCGAGCAGGATGCCGACCAGATCGAGCGGACGAACGACGCGATCTCCCGGCTTGGGCTGATCTGGCGCGGGCTGTCGAACCAGCTTGCCGTCGCAGCGGCGCCTGCGCTGGAAGCGGTCGCCAACGCCATGGCGGCGGTCGCCAGCCGCTCTGGCCCGCTCGGCATCGCGATCCGCGGTCTCTTCGACAACATCGGCCGCCTGACCACCTATGCCGCCACCTTCGCGGCGTTCCTCGCGGGACGCTGGGTCGCCGGGATGGCCGCTGCCGCGCTCTCGGTCCGCGGCCTTGCCACGGCGCTGGTCGTCCTGCGCGGGGCGCTGATCCGCACCGGCATCGGGGCGCTGATCGTTGGTGCAGGTGAACTCGTCTACCAGTTCACCCGTCTCGTCTCCGGCGCGGGCGGCTTCGGCGAGGCGATGTCGCTGCTGAAAGACGTCGCGGTCGAGGTCTGGGAACGCATCAAGATGGGCGCCGCTGCGGCGGGTGCCGCCGCCACGGCGATGTTCTTCGACCTGAAGGCGGACGCCGCCTCGGGCATGCAGAGCGCCATCGAGAGCGTGGTCGGTTTCGGCAACACGGCCGCGAACACGTTCGAGGGGGCCTACGAGGCGATCAAGGCGATCTGGGGTCTGCTGCCGGCCGCCATCGGCGATCTGGCGTTCCAGGCGGCCAACAGCCTTGTCGACGGTGTCGAGGCGATGCTGAACGGCGTGGTCTCGCGCATCAACGGCTTCATCGGCGGCATCAACCAGGGGCTGGAAGCGCTGGGCTCGGAGCGTCGCATCTCGCTGGTGCCGGACCTCGATCTCGGCGAGATCGAGAACCGCTTCGAGGGCGCGGCCAGCGCTGCCACGACAGCGGCGCAGGCAGCCTTCGACCGGGCCTTCGAGGACAACCCGCTGACCGCGCCCGATCTCGGCCTGACCGACGCGGCGAACAGGGCGCTCGAGTCCGCGAACCTGTATCGCGGAGCCGCGCGCGATCTTGCGGAAGGGGCCCGCGCGCCGCTCGAAAGCTGGCAGGCGCTGCGCGATGCCGTGCGCGGCACCGACGAGGCGAGCGCGGATGCGCTGACTGAGGCCACCGGTGCGGCCGAACGGCTGGAGACGGCGCTCGGCGATGCCGGACGAGCGGCGACAGGTGCAGGCGCGGCGGCCGGGGCTGCTGCCGCTGCAGAGGAGCCCGCGACCGAGGCGGCCGTCGCCGGCTGGCAGGCGGTCACGGCGGCGCTGTCGGACTACGCCAGCAAGGCGCGCGAGATCGGCGGCGATATCGGCCAGAGCCTGGTCGGGGCCTTCCAGTCGGCCGAGAACGCCGTTGGCCAGTTCGTGAAGACCGGCAAGCTGAACTTCCGCGATCTCGTCACCTCGCTGCTGGCCGATCTCGCCCAGCTTGCGGCGCGACGGTTCATCCTCGGGCCGATCGCCAATGCGCTCTCCGGCGTGTTCTCTGGGGCGGGCGGCATTTTCGCCAACGTCCTGCATGCGGGCGGGATGGTCGGATCGGCCGGACACTCGCGGATGGTCCCGGCCATGGCTTTTGCCGCTGCGCCCCGGATGCATTCCGGCGGCATGGCGGGCCTACGCCATGACGAGGTGCCCGCGATCCTGCAGCGGGGCGAGCGCGTGCTGTCGCGGCGCGAGGCGCAGGCCTACGGCACGGGTGGCGGGGTCAACATCACCATCATGGCCCGCGATGCCGAGAG
>NZ_FOLG01000028.1 GCF_900112335.1 Tropicimonas isoalkanivorans | reverse complement strand
AGTCCAGCCCTGCCAGGCGCAGGAGGCTCGCGACCATCCCGGCTGTCTGCCTGAGCGGCAGCTTGAACAGAACCTTGATCGATAGGCAGAACCGGATCGCGGCATTCGAAAAGACCGGCGGGCGCCCTGGGCGTCCCTCATGCGGCGCGTGCCAGGCCATCTCCTTGTCCAGCCAGATCAGCAGCGACCCGCGCTTCCTGAGCGCATCGTTGTAGGTGGACCAGTTCGTTGTGCGGTAGCGGGCGGGCTTGGGCTTGCTCATGTACCTCGTCTAACCGCATGAATTCCCGATGTGAATCCTTCACCGGCTGAGTTCTGCAACAACGCCATTCACGTGTCGCACGGAGCAGACGCAAACCATTGTGAACGAACGGGAATCTGATTCTCGGAGTATTCATTGCCGCTCCGGAGGCCACGAGTCCGGCGCACAGGGGCGCTCGAACCACGCCCGGTCGCGTAACGCCTCGTTGTCGACGTTTCGCCATGCGCAAGGGGGCACGAAAGGTGGGCGCCCGGCGTCGAGCAAAAGGCCGGGGCCGACCCATCCCGTATAGTATCCGTCGCAGCCCTCGCCGGGTTTGCTCAGGCCGCTGATGGCCATGGCTCGCGCATAGTCCACCGGCACCCTGCTGTCGGTCTCGGCTTCGTACAATCCGGTGAACGCGCGGTCGTGAGACTGCACGAAAACGTACCGGTCGTCGAAGCAGAGGAACTCCACATCGCGCGCCAGCCGGGTCCGGCCGTTCGTAGCGAGCAGATCCCAGCGGCCATAGCGGTCCCAGTCGAACTCACGGCTCAACTGCATGCCACTCGGCAAGGTCACGGTTTCTTGGAAACTCATCGTCCACCGCGCACTGGCGACCACTGCCCAAAGGAGGATCAGCCCTGCCAGACCGAGCAGCGTGTATCGAGCAAGCGTGCCTGTGAGAGATCGCGGCCGAGACGTCACTTCCGACCGACCCCGCCGTACTCGCTCCTCCTGGCGTCCTTCACCACCTCGGCGGAGAAGCGCGCTGTCCAGTCGCCGGTGATCGGATACGGCGTGCCACCGGCCTCGATGCCGATATCAAGCGGATCCTCGAAAATGTCGCTGAACTCGAAGGTGGTCTCGCCGGTGATCCGGAGCATCGCGCCGCGGTCGTCGACACGACCGACGAAGCGTCCGCGAACCACGCCATCGCCATGGGAGAAAGCGACATCACCGAAATCGTACGGAGCGCCGAAGTCGTAGCTGAGCGCTCCCGCGCCCGACGCGCGCGCTTCATCCGCGATTTGGTCGGCGAGGCGGCGGAAGGCGCCCTCGGCCCCATCGCCATAGGCGTATTGCTCGGCAATCTCTCGCAGGTGTCCGATCTCCAGCAGGGTGACCGCGCGCCCGCCACCATTATAGTAGTGGCGAATGAAATCGCGGTTGCTCCACCGATCATAGCTCGACGCGAGGCTCGTGGTGAACTCGTGAAATCCGAACTCCGTCTCGCCAGCGACGAAGGGGACCGCTTCGCAGCGGCAGTTGTAGTCCTCGCCGGGATGCCCGGTGACAGGCGGATCGGACCACGAGAACACGCGGCCGTCGTTTATCCGGTGCGACCGGCGCACTCGCTCGTCGCGCCGGGTGCGCCAGACATACTGATCCGTGATCCCGGCCTGTTTCAGCGACAGGCGGATCGGTGTTCCCCTGCGGAGATATTCGACGAAGGCCGTCCGATAGGCCTCGGTGTAGGTGATGGTCATGATGGAGGGCCTCTGCGGTCGGCCGCACCATCATCGAGGAATTGACTAAAGATCGCGTTAACCGACCGCTCGGCCCACTCACCCAAGCAGCTTGGCCTCGACCTCGGCCATGGCGTTCTGGTGGTCGGGCGACGGGAAAAGGTGGCCGTAGCGCTCCATGGTCATCTGGATCGAGGAATGGCCCGCGAAGGTCATGATCTCCTTGATCGAGAAGCCTTGCTCGATCCAGAGCGACACCGCGAAATGGCGCAGGTCGTGCCAGCGCAGCTTCACGCCGACCTGCTCCTGCAGCTTGCGGAACCGGGATTGCGTGTTGGTGTGCTGGAGGACGCCGCCGCGCGGCGCCGGGAACACCAGCCCGAGGTCGCTCTTCGGGCAGCGCAGTTTCCAGCGGCGCAGGGCGTTCAGCACCATCGGCCCGGCGGGGATGTCGCGATAGCCCGCGCGCGATTTCGGCTCGCCCATCTGGTTGTAGGCGTCGGCGCGCTGGCGCACGTGGATGAAGCCCTTCTCGAAATCCACGTCCTGCCAGCGCAGGCCGCGCAGTTCCGAGGCGCGCAGGCCGGTCAGCGCCGAGACGATCAGGTGGGGTTTGAAGTCCTCGTCGGCCGCGTCGATCAGCGCGCGGATCGTCTCCTTGGACGGCACCGGCGCCTTGTAGTCGATCCGGCTCGACTTGATCACGCGGACGCCCTGCGCGGCGTTGGTGAAGAGCTGACCGTTGTCGATGGCGTGGTCGAGCAGCAGCTTCAACACCGAGAGCGCGCGGCGGGTCAGATGCTCGGACCGGCCGTTCAGCAGCAGACGGTCGCGGAACTCGTTCACATGGCGGCGGGTCAGCTGGACGATCAGCTTGTCCCCGATCCCGATCTGCGCGTCCGTGATGTGCAGCCGCACATAGTCGCTATAGCCGCGGAGCGTGGACCGCTCCATCCGCCGTCCCGTCTTGCATCGGACCTCGCAATGGTCGAGCCACGCCTTCGCGGCGTCGGCCACGGTGATGCTCTCGCTGTCGGCCAGATAGGTGTTGTTGGCGACCAGCGAGCGGACTTTCACGAGGTAGACGTCGGCGTCCTTCCGGCGCGGGAACAGCTTCGAGCGGCGCTTGCCGGCCTGGTCGGTGAAATCCACCTGCCAGCGCACCAGGCCCGAGGGCAGTGTTCGCTTCCGGATCGTCGCCATCCGATTTTCCTCTTTTCTGACAATGCGTTGAGCATTGTCAGCCTTCCGCATTGCCATCCTTCTTCCGGCATAGCGAGGCGAAACCGACCGCCTCGGAAGCCAGTAATGGATTTTTAGTCCGAAACCCTCTTGTGCGCCAGAGGTTTTGAACCTAAAGTCCGAAACAAGCTCAGGAGACCCCGCCGCGATGGCAAAGCTCAGCGACCTCATCCCCACCCTCGCGCAGGTGCTGCCGATGCCCGAGCAGACGGTGTCAGTGATCGCGCGCGCGCTACGGAAGGAGCGACTGATCTCCACCGGCGGGCGCGGGCCCGGCGCGGCCGACATGACGCCCGAGGATTGCGGCCGGCTGCTGCTCGCGATCATGGCGGCCGATCAGGTGAAGGACGCGGTCGAGGCGTCGCAGCGGTTCTGGGAGTTCCCCGTCGAGGACCTGCACAGCCAGGACATGATGCCCGAGGACGATCAGGACGACTGGCTGCCGCTGCCCAATGCCATGCGGGCGCTGACGCAGGTCCGGACATTCGGGGACATGCTGGCCGGGCTGATCGCGGCGGCGCGGGACGGTGCGCTCGACGAGGCGCTCGACGGCGTGATGCTCCCCTTCTTGAAGATCGAGGTCGAGCGGCGGTTCCATACCGCGTCCGTCTCCCTCGCCGGGTCCAGCGACGGGCTGTTGCCCGACCGGACCGTGATGATCGCGAGCTTCGCGCCACCGAAGGCGCAGCTGCGCAAGCTGATGGAGGCATCCGGATTTCACGAGGGCGGCGATGCGATGGTCACGTTCGCCGTCAGTCAGAGAACGATCATCGCGCTCGGCGCGCTGATCCGCACCTAGGAGGACAGGACATGCAGGAGCATTTGCGGGCTGGACCCGCCACAGGAGAGGTTTGCCCGACGCTGGCCGAGGATCTGCTGCGAGGCGCGGACGCCATCGCACTCTTCGTCTTCGGCGACGCGAAGGAGCGGCGGAAGGTCTACTACTACGCCAGCGAGGCCAAGGTGCGGATGCCCACCTTCCGCATGGGCGAGAAATGGGACAGCTTCTCGTCCGTGCGCAGCGTGACCGTGGGCACGCTCTTCTGGCTCGCACGGCAGAACGGCTGGCGCGCGGAACGGGTGGAGCGGGTGCGAACCTCGCGCGCTCGTATTCTAGACGGCCAGGATACCGACGATGACGACGGAGACAGCCGCCCGGTGATCCGCATCTTTGCGGGCTTCCTGCACCGGGCCGTCGACATGGCCGAGGGCGCGCTGATGCAGGCGGGGCTCGGCTACTATCAGCGAGGCAGCATGGTGGTGCGCCCGGCGATGGTGCCGGTGGCGGTCTCGGATGGGCGCACGGTCGACGCCCCCCGGCTGGTCGACGTCAAGGCGCACCACATGGCCGAGGCCTTCACCCGCGCGGCGAACTGGAAGCGGTTCGACAAGCGCGAGGGCGAGTGGCTCAGCACCGACTGCCCGCACAGGATCGCGGAGACCTTCCTCTCGCGCGAGGGCCAGTGGCGCCTACCGGTGCTGACGGGGATCATCAACTGCCCGACCCTGCGCGCCGACGGCTCGATCCTCGACCTGCCTGGCTACGATGCGCAGACCGGGCTGCTGTTCGACCCGCAGGACGTCCGGTTCCCGGCGCTGCCGCGCGATCCCGACCGGGACATGGCGTTGCGCGCTCTGGCCTACCTCAAGGATCTGATCTCGACCTTCCCCTTCGTTACGGAAGGGGATCGCGCCGTGGCGCTCTCGGCCATCCTGACCGCGCTGGTGCGCCGCTCGCTGCCCACCGCGCCGCTGCACGGCTTCAACGCACCGACTGCGGGCACGGGCAAATCCATGTTGGTTGACCTCGCCAGCCTGATCGCCACCGCCCGGCCCGCGCCGGTGATCGCGCAGGGAAAATCCGAGGAGGAAATGGAGAAGCGGCTGGGCGCGGCGCTGATCGCGGGCGACGTGCTGATCGCCATCGACAACTGCGAGGAACCGCTGGGCGGCGAGCTTCTCTGCCAGACCATGACGCAGACGAGCCTCAAGGTCCGGATCCTCGGCAAGTCCGTGAACGCCGAGGTGCCGAGCAACGCGGCCATCTTCGCCACCGGCAACAACCTGACCTTCGAGGGCGACATGACACGCCGCGCGCTCCGCGCCACGCTCGACGCCGGGGTGGAGCGGCCCGAGCTGCGGGCCTTCGACCGCGATCCCCTCGCCATGGTGAGCGAGCGGCGTGGCGACTACGTCTCGGCCGGGCTGACCGTCCTGCGCGCCTTCCACATCGCCGGCCGGCCGCAGCAGCGCGCGCCGCTCGGCTCCTTCACCGACTGGTCGCGCTGGGTCCGCGACGCTCTGATCTGGCTGGGCGAGGCCGACCCCTGCGACACGATGGAGGAGCTGCGCGGCGCCGACCCGAAGCTCGAAGCGCTGACATCGGTCCTGGAAGGCTGGCGCGAGGTGATCGGCCTGCAGCCCGCCAACGTCCGCGACGTGATCGAGCGCGCAACCGAGCAGCGACCGCAGCTCTACGGTCGCGCCGAGTTCGTGCACCCCGAATTCCGCGAGGCCCTGCTGCGGGTCGCGGGCGAAGGCGGCGCGATCAACGGCAGACGACTCGGCAAGTGGATCGGGTCGCATCAGAACCGGATCGTGGGCGGGCTTCGCCTTATCAACGCGGGCGTGTCGGCAGGGCACACGCGCTGGCAGCTGCAACACGCGGAGCTGGGCGCCACGCCGATCAACGACGGTTCTGAAACTCTCCGGAGCCGTGCCGATGCGTGACGTTCATTCCCGATCCGTCTGGTGGGTTTGGTGGCTTTGGTGGATTTGTCCCGGCCGATATCTGTGTTTGTCGCCCGAAGTGTCAGCGACGTGGAAGGTCGCGACACGTCCTGTCATGCATCACGCCGCGACGCATGACGTGCCAGTTTTTAAGGGCGGGCGGAAACAAACCCCTGATCTCCACCAAACCCACCAGACAATTCGTCAACGGACGGCGACACCCGGCACGGCCCGCGAGAACTTCAGAACCGTCGGGAACGGTCGGGCTTGCCGGATCGTGGGCCGCCGGGCGGTTCCTCCTGTGCCGATCCGTATGTGGGGACCCGCAGCGCATAACGTCGCCAGCGTGAGGGCCGGTCATGCCTAAACTTGACGGGACCGAGACCAAGACCGCCTTCGCCGCGCGGGTCGGCCTGACCAAGGGGCGCATCTCGCAACTCGTGGCCGAGGGGCTGCCGGTGCGCGCGGACGGGCGGATTGATGTGGCCGAGGGGCTGGCCTGGATCGAGACGAACCTCGACCCGGCCCGGCGCTACAAGGGCGGCGCGCCCTCTGCCACCGCCCGCACCGCCACGCTGGCCGAGGCGAAGCGGCTGCACGAGATCGTCAAGGTTCAGCGCGCCCGGCTGGCCTTCGAGCGTGAACAGGGCAAGCTGATCGATGCCAACGAGGCGCGGCGCACGGTGTTCGCGCGCGCCCGTGCCGAGCGCGACGCGCACATGGCATGGGTGCAGCGCGCGGCACCGCTGCTCGCCGCCGAGCTCGGCGCCGATCCACGCGCCACCTTTGCCGCGCTCGACCGGATGATGCGCGAGCATCTGGAGCACCTTGCCGACCTACCGCTCGGGAGTTTTGGCGATGGTGCCTGACATCGACCTCGCCTGGCGGCGCGGCATCCGCCCCGAACCGCCGATCCCCGTTTCGGACTGGGCCGACCGGCACCGCATCCTGCCGCCGACCTCGGCCGAGCCCGGCCGCTGGCGCACCGACCGCACGCCGTATCTGCGCGCGGTGATGGACGCGCTCTCCACCGCCAGCCCCTACGAGCGCGTCGTGCTGATGAAGGGGGCACAGACCGGCGGCTCCGAGGCCGGGCTGAACTGGCTGGGCTACATCATCCAGAACGCGCCCGGCATCGCCATGCTGGTGATGCCCTCGCTCGACATGGTGCGCCGGAACACCACCGTCCGCATCGATCCGCTGATCGAGGCGACGCCCGCGCTCCGCGAACTGGTCGCAGCACCCCGCTCCCGTGACGCCGGGAACAGCCTGTTCCGCAAGTCCTTCCCCGGCGGCCAGCTGGTGATGACCGGGGCGAACAGCGCGGTGGGGCTGCGATCCACGCCCGTCCGCTACCTGTTCCTCGACGAGGTGGACGGCTATCCGGGCGACGCCGATGGCGAGGGCGATCCCGTCGATCTCGCGATCCAGCGCACGGCCACCTTCCGCGGGCGGCGCAAGATCTACATGGTCTCGACGCCCACGCTGAAAGGCCACTCCCGCATCGAGGCGGCCTTCGAGCACAGCGACCGACGCTTCTACCATGTCCCCTGTCTGCATTGCGGCGACATGGCCCCGATCACCTGGGCCCGCATCCGCTGGCCCGAGGGGCGGCGTGACCAGGCGCATCTGGTCTGCGAGGCCTGTGGCGGCATCCACCACGAGCACGAGAAGCCCCGCTTGCTGGCGGCGGGCGAATGGCGCGCGACCGCCGAGGGCGACGGTCGCACCGCGGGCTTCCACCTCTCCGCGCTCTATTCGCCGTGGGAGACATGGGCCGAGATCGCCGCCGAGCACGGCCGCGTCCAGAAGGACCCGCCCCGCCTGCAGGTCTGGGTCAACACTAAGCTGGGCGAGTCCTGGGAGGACCAGGCGGGCGACACCGTTCCGGCCGACCCGCTCATGGCGCGGCGCGAGGACTGGGGCGAGGCGCTGCCCGCCGCCGTCGCCGTGCTGACCGCGGGCGTCGACGTGCAGGGCGACCGGATCGAGGTGCAGATCCTCGGCTGGGGCCGCGACGAGGAGGCATGGGTCATCGACTACCGCGTGCTCTGGGGCGACCCGTCCGGGCCGCGCCTCTGGTCCGATCTCGACATGGTGCTGCAGGCGACCTTCCCGCATCCCGCGGGGCTCGACTTGCCCGTGCGCGCCGCCGCCATCGACACCGGCGGGCATCACACCAAGATGGCGTACGAGTTCTGCCGCACCCGCCTCGCCCGCCGCATCTGGGCGATCAAGGGCCGCGGCGGGCCCGGCATCCCTGTCTGGCCGCGCCGACCGACGCGCACGAACAAGGGCAAGATCCCGCTGTTCATCGTCGGCGTGGACGCGGTGAAGGACGCGGTCTATGCCCGGCTGCGCCTGACCGAGCCCGGTCCCGGCGCGATCCACTTCCCGCGCCGCCTCGACGCCGACTACTTCCGCCAGCTGACCGCCGAGCGCGTCGTCACCCGCTTCGAGCGGGGCCGCCCCATCCGCTCCTGGCAGCCCAAGCGTGACGGCGAACGCAACGAGGCCCTCGACACCTTCGTCTACGCCCACGCCGCCCTGCACGGGCTCATCAGCATGGGGCTCCGGCTGAACGAGGAGGTGGAGGGGATGGCAGAGAGAGGTCAAGCTCGGGAGCCTGTTGCTGACAAGGTGATCCGCTCGCGCTGGCTAACTCGCTGACACAACGAACGATTCCCTCTATTCACGGCGCTTTCGACGTGTTACCGACAAGCCAATCGCGGCGAACCGACAAGGGAATCGACTAACACGATGGCAAACGAAGAGCTCATTCAGCGTGGTTATCTGGCATCAGGCGCCCTCAAGGGGGACACCTTCGGCGAGTACGAGCTCCTCAACATAGGACAGACGACCATCAAGGAGTTGGTGGCTGTTGGCGTGGAGGCGACGCCGCCAAAGAGCATCGACTTCCCGTTCGCCAACTACAAAGCGCCGAAGAAGCCAATCTCTGCGAAACCTGATCGCGTCTACTTGCGCCGCATCCTGGATCATCTCGTGCCCGTGGCAACTGCCGAGAACAAGGCTCCCGGCAAGCACAAGACCGAAAAGGAAAAGCTGACCTCCGCCGAACAAGCGCTTTTCGCCGCCGCCTCCCTTGGCGTCAACATCGCCATTACATCCGACGGCACCAAGGACATCTACATCGATGTCAAGGCAAGCTTGGAAAATAAAGCCCTTGAATACTTTGACGAGCAGAGGGACTTGAACCCGGCGGTTCTCTCAAACCTCCTTGCCGGGGACACAGGCGTGGCAAAAGATCCGAAGCCTCTAGCTGAAACGACATGGCAGATAATCTGGCACGCAACAAAAGCCGAGCCAAAGGAATGCCTTCTCACCTTCGTCGAGCTGTTTCTGCTGAAGTTCCTCTCTGACAACCTGCCCACAGCCACTCTCCCGGATGCATATCGGTTCTATTTCCTTCTCGAGGATCCGGCGACATTTCTCTCGAAGCACGGAATGACCGCTATCGAGTACTACGTGAAATTTATTCGTCCAAAGTTCCAGGAACTGTTCCCATCAGACCAGGTGGCGCAAGACACCGCGATCAACAGCATGCTGGGTGTCTCAGAGGTCAAGTCCCCAACATCAATCATCAACGGTTTCGCATTTCACAAATCGGACGAAACAATTTCTGGGCACAACCGAACTTTCCTTGAGATTCTAGAGGCCTTCAAGAAATTCGGACCCCTTACGGCTATAGACCCCGAGTTCAAGTTACGCCTTTACGAGACCTTTCTGCGGCGCTCGGCGCGACAGCAAAAACTCGGTCAGTTTTTCACGCCCAGAAACGTCGTCCGACCGATGATCCGGATGGCGCAACTGGGCAAGCTCTCGGATGGGGCTGTTGTACTTGACCCAGCAGCTGGTGTCGGTGGCTTTGTTCTTGAGCCACTGCTCTTCGACGAGGCGCTACCAAATAACGTCGAGTTCGTCGCCGGGAAGTCCAAACGCCGGGTAAGAACCATCGGTCTCGACGTTGACCTCAATCTCCACATGCTGGCCAAGGCGAACATGCTTATCCACTTGGCCGAAGCAGTGAGAAATCCTGCGGTGACTGTTGGAGCGCTTAACCAAGCACTGTCGGATACATTCGTTGCCATCAACAGAAACGACACCCTCGGCTCGCTCGAATATCCGCCACGGGATACGGTAGACGTCATTCTCACCAATCCCCCCTACGTGACGCAGGGAAGTGCGATCTACAAGAAGGAGATCGCCGAAGTTAAAGGTATGCGAAACGGGGTCGATCTGAGGGACTACTACGACAACGGCGGGCTCGGCGTTGAGGCCCTATTCCTGCGGTATATTTCCGGTGCATTGAAGCCGGGCGGCCGCGCGTTCATCATCGTTCCGTTGGGGATGCTCAACCGCACAGAGCCGCGCCCCAAGTCTGCGCTGCTACGGGAGTGCAACATCATCGCGTCCATCCAGTTGCCAAGAAACACCTTCTTTAACACGGCGCAAAAGACTTACATCCTCGCCGTCGAGCGCCGCCATACAGATGTTGATCCACGCCCACCGGTATTCTGCGCTATTGCGCGGTCTATCGGAGAAACGCTCGATTGGCAGCGAATTCCGACGCCTGATGAGAACGACTTGGATGACATTGCTTCCGCTTTCATCAAGTTCTCCGAAGGCGACACCAGCCTTGCCGATTCCAGCAAGCTGATCCGTACAGTTTCCGCCGACGAGTTCACAGCGAATGATCGATGGGATGTAACGCGCTTTTGGTCGGACGATGAGCTGGTTGAACTCGGTGAACGCGAAAACGCAGTATCACGCGTGGACTTTGTGAACGAAGCACGGGAGGGGATATCCGAGATATCAGGAGAACTGAAAGCCGCGCAAGACGAGCTCGACAAGCTAACGCATGCGCCCATGCAGGACTTTGAGCTCTCAGATACTAAGCTGTTCAATGTGAGGTCTGGCACACGTGTGCGAGGGCAGGACATTCGGCAACATCCTGGAGACATCCCGATCTACAGCTGCTTTCGGGACGCGCGCATCGAGAAGGGACGGGCATCGCGGAAGTGGCTCGAAAGCGTCGGAATGACCATCGAGGAGAAGCCCATCGTTACGGTGAACGCCAATGGTGCTTCCGTGGGCAAGGTGTACGTTCGGGATCAGGTCTGTGCAATCACCGACGATGTCATCATTATCGACGTGCTGGATGACCTGATTGATTTGGACTTTTTGGCCATTCAGTTGAGGAGTGCCGTGGCTGCTGGTGGCTTTCTCTGCGAGGCAAAATTGTTCGTTGCCCGTGTGAAAGAACTGACGGTGTCGCTTCCTGTGAAAGAAGATGGCACTCTGGATATCGAGCACCAACGAAAGATCGCTGCTGCCGTAAAGCGCTTCGACAACATCAGGCTAAAACTCTCGGAGCTCGGAAAATGGAGCGGCGAAGCGCGTATCGCGTAGATCGGCTTTCGGCCATTCCCAAACATTCCCAATAGCTTGAGAGTCCACTTCGGGCGATTCTGCCGCCCATGCGGACCTTCCTCCATCGCCTTCTCGCCCTCGCGCGCGCTCGCGGCTTCGACGCTGCGGGTGGCGGGCGCCGTTGGGAGGGCGCGCGGATGGTCGATGGGCTGAACGCGGCGATCCTGGCAGGCGCGACCACCGCGGCGCGGCGGGCCGGGTGGTATGCGCGGAACAACCCGTGGGTCGCGGCTGCGGTGGACAGCCTCGTCGGCAACGTCGTCGGCGCAGGGATCAAGCCGCAGTCCACCCATCCGGACCGCGCGGTGCGCGAGCGGCTGCAGGCGCTCTGGCTGCGCTGGACCGATCACGCCGCCCCGGACGGGCTGGCGGATTTCTACGGGCTGCAGGCGATGGCCGTGCGCGCAATGGTCGAGAGCGGCGAGAGCTTCGCCCGGCTCCGTGTGGCCAGCGACGCCGCCGCCATTCCACTCCAACTTGAGCTTCTGGATCGCGAGCAGATTCCCATGGACCTGCACCGCGAGATCGGCGGCGGGGCGCGGATCCGCGCGGGCATCGAGTTCGATGCCGCCGGTCGCCGGGTCGCCTACCGGGTCTTGTCCTCCCGCCCGGGCGATCCTCTCGGGTCTCTCCGCATGGACCCGCTCCGCGTTCCCGCCGCCGATTGCCTGCACCTGTTCAAGCCGCTCGCGAAGGGACAACTGCGCGGGATCACCTGGCTGGCGCCGGTGCTGCTTCGACTGCACGAGCTCGACCAGTTCGAGGACGCCGCGCTGGTGAAGGCCAAGGTCGCGGCGCTCTTCACCGGCTTCATCACCGATCCTGATGGCACGGCGGGCGGGCTGTCGGGCAGCAACACCGGCGGCGCGCTGACCGTGGGCATGGAGCCCGGCAGCCTGATCCCGCTGCCGCCCGGCACGGACATCCGCTTTTCGAACCCGACCGAGCACGACGCCTATGCGCCCTTCGTGAAAAACCACCTGCGCGCCGTCGCGGCCGGGCTCGGCCTGCCCTACGAGCTGGTCTCGGGCGACCTGGAGGGTGTGACCTATTCCTCGATCCGCGCGGGGCTCATCGAGTTCCGCCGCCGGGTCGAGCAGCTGCAGCACAACGTCGTCGTGCACCTGTTCTGCCGCCCGGTCTGGGAGCGCTTCGTGCGCTTGGCGGTGCTTACCGGCGAGCTGCCCGCGCGGGACTTCTACCGTAACCCGGACGCCTATCTCGGATGCGAATGGCTACCGCCGAAGTTCGACTACGTCGATCCGATGAAGGACGTGCAGGCCGAGATCATGGCGATCGGCGCGGGTCTGAAGAGCCGGTCCCAGGCGATCTCCGAGCGCGGCTACGACGCCGAACTGGTCGATGCCGAGATAGCCGCCGACCGCGAGCGCGCGGTGGGGCTGGGGCTCGCCTTCGGCCAGACCGCGTCGCCACAGCAGAAGGAGGCGGCCGATGGCTGAGACCGAGATCGCGCTTTCCAGGACCATAGTGCCACCGGGCCGGTCGGCAGAAACCGTCCAGGACAGGAACGGATTTCTCACCCGTCGCGCGACGCTCGCGCCCGCCACGGCCGATCCCGAGGCACGAACGGTTGAGGTGGTTTGGTCCACCGGCGCGCCGGTGCGCCGCCGCGACATGGCGGGTCAATACATGGAGCGGCTGAGCCTTGCACCCGAGGCCGTGGACCTGTCGCGCCTCGAAGGCGCCAGCGTCCTCGACGCACACCGCCAGACCGCCGTCCGCGACGTGCTGGGCTCCGTGCGCAGCGCCGCAGTCGACGGCAAGCGCGGCACGGCCTTCATCCAATTCTCGGCCCGGCCCGAGGTGGAGCCGGTCTGGCAGGACGTCCTGGCGGGCATCCTGCGGCATGTCTCGGTCGGCTACTCCGTCGAGGAGTGGTCAGAGACAGCCGAGAACGGCGCGCGCGTGATGACCGCCGTGCGCTGGATGCCCCACGAGATTTCCCTGGTGCCGACGCCCGCCGACCCCGGCGCCCATATTCGCATGGAGACAGAGATGACCGAGACAACCACCCGCGAAGCCGCCGACACGGCGCCGACAACCGAGACCCGCGCCGAGGCGAACGCCGAGATCCGCTCCATCGCCCGCATCGCCGGGCTAGACCAGTCCTGGATCGACCGCCAGATCGACGGAGGCGCCGATCCCGACACCGCCCGCCGCGCGGCCTTCGAGGCGCTGGCGCAGCGATCCGCGCCCGCGATCCGCACCGAGCAGGTCCGCGTCGAGATGGGCGAGAGCCAGGACGACCCGGCGCTCCGCGCCCGGCAGATGGGCGAGGCGCTCTACGCCCGGATCAACCCGCGCCACGAGCTGAGCGAGCCCGCCCGGCGCTACGCCTATTCCACGCCCGTGGACATGGCGAAGGAACTGCTGACCCTGCGCGGCGAGTCCACCATGGCGCTGTCGCCCGCGAGCCTTGTGACCCGAGCGCTGCACACGACCTCCGATTTCCCAATCATCCTCGGAGACACGGTGGGCAGGGTGCTGCGTGACGCCTATCAGGCCGCGCCCTCGGGCATCCGACGCCTCGGCCGCCAGACCACGGCGCGCGATTTCCGCGCGGTGAACAAGATCATGCTCGGCGAGGCGCCGCTGCTGGAGAAGCTGAACGAGCACGGCGAGATCAAGGCTGGCACGATGGCCGAGGCGCGCGAGGCCTACAAGGTCGAGACCTGGGCCCGGAAGATCGGCATCACCCGGCAGGTGCTGGTGAACGACGACCTCGGCGCCTTCTCGGACCTCGCGCGGCGTATGGGCCAGGCCGCGGCCGAGACCGAGGCGCGCATCCTCGTCACCCTCCTTGAGGCGGGCAGCGGCAACGGCCCGACTCTCTCGGACGGCAAGACGCTGTTCCATGCCGACCACGGCAACAAGGCGGGCACCGGCGCGGTGATCTCCGACGCCACGCTCTCCGCGGCCCGGCTTGCGCTGCGCACCCAGAAAGGCATTGAGGACCGCACGATCCGCGTGACGCCGCGCAACCTGCTGGTGCCGCCCGCGCTGGAGACCACCGCCGAGAAGTGGCTGGCCAGCATCGCGCCCGCGACCGCAGCCGACGTGAACCCGTTCTCGGGCTCGCTCTCGCTGGTGGTCGAGCCGCGCCTGTCCTCAGCCACGCGCTGGTATGTCACCGCCGATCCTGGCGAGATCGACGGGCTGGAGTTCGCCTATCTCTCGGGTGCCGAGGGCCCGCAGGTGGAAAGCCGCTCGGGCTGGGATGTCGATGGCGTGGAGATCCGGGTGATCCTCGATTTCGGGGCCGGGTTCATCGACCATCGGGGCTGGTTCATGAATGCTGGGGCGTGAGCATGGCCGACCTCGCCCAGCTCACCGCCTGGCGGGACGCCCTGATGGCCGCGCGCTACCGGGGCGTCCGCACCGTCGAATACGACGGCAAGCGCGTCACCTACGCGAGCGACGGCGAGATGGCCGCCGCGCTCGCGGACCTCAACCGGCAGATCGCAGGGGCGACCGAGCGCATCTCGGTCGTCCGCATTCAATCCTCGAAAGGGCTCTGAGATGAAGAACTACCTCCAGAACGGCCACATCGTCCGCGTCACGACGCCCGCAGGCGGCATCGCCTCGGGCGACGCGCTCGTCGTCGGCAACATCTTCGGTATCGCCGCCTATTCCTCGGCCGAGGGCGACCCCGTCGAGCTCTCCACCACCGGCGTGTTCCAGCTGACGAAGGCCAGCGCGGCGGTGCTGACGGTCGGCGCGCGCGTGGCGTGGGACAACACGGCGAAGGAAGTCGCCACCCCCGCCGCGGGGCGCTTCCCGATCGGCGTGGCGGTGGAAGCGGCCGGGAACGGCGTCACCAGCGTCGCGGTGCGGCTGGATGGGATCGCGACGGCGGCGGCGTAGTGGTCAGTAGATGGTGTTCTCCTGCGTCCACGCGTCACCGTCGAAAGAAGCGAAGATTGCTGCATCGAGGACGCAGGGGAAGACATCGCTCGCGGCGCACAGTGCCTGAATGCCATCGAGCACGAACTCATAGTATCCGGCGTCTGCCAGCGCGGTCGCTGTCAAAGTAACAGGGAAACCAAAGTCGTTCAGCCACTTCGTTATGCGGCTATCGATGGGTATTTCGTATCTGGTCAATCCCAGCGACTGAAGCAGGTTTCTCGACTGCTTCGGCCCAAAGCCGTGCAGCAGCTTCTGGAGATAGCGGGCGACCTCGCGTTCCTGTCGGGCTTCCGAAGGGAGCGCGAGAGCATTCACCTTTTTCAGCGTGGTGGCCCAACCTTGGTCCGCGTTCAGCTTGTCGAGATTCCTGGACAAGTCTTCGGCAATCTTGTCGGAGAAGCGGATACCACCATGAGCGCGGAGAGTTGACGAGATCAGATCACGCCTCGCCTCTCCGTCAGTTTCACGGTCAAAACCATCATATTCGAGGGGGAACGGGGTCGTGCGCAGGCATTTTGCCACGGCGCTATTCGGACCAGATCGTTGAACAGACGTCATGCGCATGCCGACCATCTGCTTCCAGAACTCGGCGCGATCAACGGCTGGCTTCGCTGAGGCGAGGTTTCTCTCCACCCGCATTCGGACAAAGGGGTTAGCGGCATGGGAAGCGACAAACGTCTTCACATGATCGATGTCGGTCTGATCAACCTGCCATTGGAACTGCATGACCACCTCTATTCGGAGGGCGTGAACGCGATGCCCTTATCCGGGAAGGCGTCACGCAGCTCGATCATGGCCTGCTCCCAAGCGGTGCCGCCCCACTGGCTGGAGAACGCATAGGTGCGCCCGCCGAAGTGGAGAAGTTCGTCATCGTCGGTGAAGAAGCGTTTCGGGTCGAAATTCCGCCCCTCCCTGGCGCGGGTTTCCTTTGCCAGGCGATTGAAGTCTTCTCCCGTCACCTCGCCCTCCACGGACACGAGGGCCCGATTGGCCCGCGGACCACAATGCTTGGCGACCTCTTCCGGTGCGACACCGCTCTCCACGAGGTGGCGGAACACCTGATAGATCGCGTGTCGCTTCCGCAGCGCCGTCAGTTGGCGCCCGCCGAGGGTGACGTCGTAGCTGGTCCAGTCTCGCGTGTCCGTGCGCGCCTCGCGCTCTTTGCGCTTCTTCTCGGTGACGCGGACCTGGTATTCCGCGACCTCCGGAAGCGGGATGATCTGCTGGACATCAACGAGGACACGACCATCGAGGCCATAGGGCTGGAGGCGCACGCAGCGGACGTCGATGCCGCGCTCGATCAGCCAGAGAACCGATGTCGTCAGCTCTCGGCTGAACTCGGCCGAGGCCAGGACGATCCTGACGTCCTGCGCGAAGGCATCCTCGTCGGGCTCGTCCCACCCGAGGAAGTCGAGCAGTTCGGCACGCGCATCCGTGTCGGCCTTGCCGATCTGCGAGAGACAGCGAGCGAACACATCGGCAGCCTGGTCGAAGGTCATGGTGGATACCATGGCCGCATAGCGGATGGCCTGCAGCTCCATGTGGCCGCCGTCCTCGGTCCGCTTCAGCTCGATCACCACGAGGTTCGCGTCGCGGTCAATGCCGAGAAGATCGATGCGTCGGCGTGACTCGTCCCAGTCCCCGAACTCCTCCGCGATCACCAGCGTGTCAGGTGCGACCACGGCGATGTTCGCCCGGAGCAGGCGCTGCAGGTCGCGACGCTCCTGCAGCTGGACCTGCCCGAATGTGGTCTTGCTGAGGGGGCGTATTTCTTCGCTGGCAAACTCGTAGATCGGCATGGGCAATTGGGACCTTTCGGGAATTGCTCCTATCCAATCGCAGTGGCACCGCGCGGGCAAGCGCCATTGGGCGCGAACGCTCCGCGAACATAGGGCCTGTCCCGTGTCGCATCCGTGTTGCACGGAGGAATCGGGGCTGGCCGTAAGCCTTTGGAATCTTTGGGGAGCGTTCGGGACGGGCCTGCAACACGACGCGACATGCAAAAGCCGCCCGGAGGGCGGCCTAAGTATTTGATATCTCGTCTGTAATTTTGGTTGCGGGGGTAGGATTTGAACCTACGACCTTCAGGTTATGAGCCTACGCATGCCGAAGTTGGTATGTTTATGCAAATCAGACAATTGCCGCCTAACTCACTGAAAACGAAAAAGGATAGTAAAGGCACTCAGCAGTATTGGACGGCGCTCGGCGGCTTCTGGATCGCACAAAACTGCATATGCTGGGTGAGCAAGCGGTGAGCAGAATTTCGCGGGTCCAATCGGGGCAATCGCGACCGACACCGTTCAGAATTGGTTCCAGCAAGCGCGGTGGCAAGGCCGGACGGCGCTCGTGCCGGTTGCCGGAGTCCGGCAGCCAATCGATCCGGATGCCTTGGGTTTTCGCGTCGGCACAGTTCTCTGACCCGCTTGCCACCCTGCCACCCCAACCAACAGGCTATCCCACCCCAGCGTGATTCGAGACGTCGGACCGGATGCCGTTGGCAATCCGGCCCCCTTGTCTCTCGGTGCGCAATCGCGGCGGCCTCGGGCTTTGTCGAGTGGCTCATGTGAGACGCTCCCACCGCCCCCGCCCGAAATGACTTGAATGCGTGCCCGATGAGAGCGTCGCTCGGACACCGGGATAAGGATAGAATTATGGCTGACCGTCAACGGCTTACAGAAAAAATGGTGCGAGCCGCAGAGCGGCGAGGGAGATATTACCAGCTCTTCGACTCCGAGGTGGTTGCCTTCGCGCTGGCGGTTCAGCCTTCCGGCACGAAGACGTTCGTGCTGAACTACCGCGTAAGCGGCAGGCAACGGCGTTACACGATCGGACGCTGGCCGGATTGGACGGTGGTGGCCGCACGGGAACGCGCGAAGGAACTGCGCCGGGAAATGGAAGCAGGTCGGGATCCTCTTTCGAGCCGCGAGGAAACGCGGGAAGCGCCGCGCATCTCAACACTCGTCGCGCGTTACATTGAAGAGCACGTCCCAACGCTGTCGGAGCGCAATGGTGCTGATCAGGTCTCGATGATGCGCAGGTTCGTGGAGCCGGAATGGAAGAACCGGCTTGTAGAGGAAATAACCCCGGCGGACGTGGAGCGGCTGCTTACGAAGATTGCTGAAGGCCGGGCACGGCCGGCCAAGAAGAAGACCACGCGCAAACGTGAAAAACCGCTCAAGCCGTCGACGCCCACTCCCGTTCGCGCAAACCGGGTGGGCGAGGTGCTGCGCAAGATGTTTAACCTCGCCATCAAATGGAAGATGCGCGAGGACAACCCAGCTGCGGGTTTCCGGCGGCGTCCCGAGACCGAGCGCGAGGTGTTCTTGTCGCTCGAGGAGATCGGCAGGCTGGGTGCCGCGCTCGAGGCGGCGGAAGATCAGCGTGCGGCAGGCATCATCCGGCTTTGCATGCTCACCGGGGCCCGGCTCGGTGAGGTACGGCAGGCGCGCTTCGAGCAGTTCAATCTGGACTATGCGGTGTGGACCAAACAGGCGGCGATCACCAAGCAGCGGAAGGTCCACCGGGTGCCGATATCGCCCGATGCGGTCTCGCTCATCCGACTGCGGCGGGAGGCGGTTCCGGCGGGCTGTCCGTGGCTCTTCCCCAGCGATGTCGAGGGACAACCGGTGCAGGAAATCCGGAAGTTCTGGTATGCGATCCAGGAGGAGGCGAAACTTCCGAAGCTGCGCATCCACGATCTGCGGCACACCTTCGCCTCGCTGCTCGCCTCGGGCGGCGCATCGCTTTCGATGATCGGTAAGCTGCTCGGGCACACCCAGGCGAAAACCACGCAGCGCTACGCACATCTGGCAGAGCAGCCACTTCGGGATGGCGTAGGGTTTGTGGCGGAGGCAATGCGGCCCCGTCCGCATCTAGTCCACGCGGCCGAGTAGGCCGCCCAATGGAGCGCTCAAGCTTCCCGGAGCACGGGTCAATCAGAACTTGGCAGCGGGGACAATCCAAGTTCCCTGAGAAACACGTTGTGCTTTACCGTCGCCTCTCGAATTTTCTTTTCGATTTCGAGCAACTCCTCGTGTGTGGCTGACAAGTCGATCTCGACCTCAGGCTTGGCCGTACTTACGTAGCGCGAGATGTTCAGATTGAAGTCATTGGCCTCAATCTCGTCCATCTCCACACGCCTGGCGTATCGCTCGATTTCCTTTGGGCGCTGTTGGTATGTGTTGATGATTGTCTCTATGTGATCGTCAGACAGGTAGTTCTGTCGCTTTCCTCTCTCGAAATGCTCGGATGCGTTTATGAACAGAACGTCTTCAGGCTTCTTGCACTTCTTCAGCACAAGGATGCAGACAGGGATGCCGGTCGAGTAGAACAAGTTAGCCGGCAGGCCGATGACAGTATCGATGTGCCCGTCGTCCAGTAGCTTGCGACGGATCTTCGCTTCCGCTCCACCACGAAACAACACGCCGTGCGGCAAAATGATCGCCATTACACCGTCGTCTTTGAGGTAGTGAAACCCGTGGAGCAGAAATGCAAAGTCAGCTGCCGATTTCGGAGCCAGCCCGTAGTTCTTGAAGCGCACATCCTCGCCCAACGCTTCGGTCGGGTTCCAGCGGTAGCTGAACGGCGGGTTGGCCACCACGGCGTCAAAGTAAGGCTTCTTGGCTGGATTTGTCTCGCGGAGCATGTCCCAGTCGTTCGTCAGCGTGTCACCATGATAGATCTCGAATTCCGAGTCCTTCACGCCGTGCAGCAACATGTTCATCCGTGCGAGGTTGTACGTCGTGATGTTCTTTTCCTGCCCGAAAATCTTTCCAATACTTCCACCCGACTGATGCACGCGCTTTCGCACATTGAGCAACAGGGAGCCTGAGCCACAGGCGAAGTCCATTACGCTGGGGAGGTGCTTTCGTGAGCCGGTTTTCGGCTCCTGGCTGTCGAGTGTGACGATCGCGGAGAGGATGTCCGAGATCCGCTGCGGCGTGTAGAACTCACCAGCTTTCTTTCCGGACCCAGCAGCGAACTGGCCGATCAGATACTCGTAAGCGTCACCTAGGGTGTCGGTGTCCGTCGAAAACTCCGCAAGTCCTTCGGCAATCTTGGTGATGATCGTGCAGAGCTTTGCATTCCGGTCCGCGTAGGACTTGCCGAGCTTTTCGGAGCCGAGATTGATTTCGGAGAACAAGCCCGAGAACGTGCTCTGAAACGATTCGTTCTCGATATATTTGAAGCCGGTTTGCAGCGTGTTGAGCAGCTCGTCATCCTGGGTCCGGGCCATGTGGGCGATACTGGCCCAGAGGTGCTCGGGGCGGATAACGTAGTGCGCCTTGAGGCGCATCTGCTTCTCAAAGGCCACCACGTCGCTAGGGTTCTGCTCGTACCACACAGACAGGGAGGACCGGCCCCCGTTTCCGACAGCGTCGGGATCGGGATAGTCGCGTCCGAGCTCCTTTTTCGCAGCCTGCTCATAGTTGTCTGAGAGGTAGCGGAGAAACAGAAACGCCAGCATGTAGTCGCGGAAGTCATCCGCGTTCATTGCGCCACGCAACTGATCGGCTATCCCCCACAGTGTCTTGCCAAGCTGTTTTTGGTCCTGATCAGTCATGGATTCGCTTTCGGTTGGGGGGCCGCAGGGGCAAGGTCGGGCACTGCAAAACCAAACTTCTCGACAACATCCGTGAGAATTCTTTTGAACAGGTCTTTGTTGTCTTCCACCATTTCAACCGGTTCAGTGATGGCATATTTGCCGTGGCTCAAAAGATTTAGAGCGCGGTTGTAAAGGACTTCGTCTTCCAGCCCCTCAAGGCAAATCCGCAGGTCATCATGGCCTAGAAAACTGGCCGTTCTCTCGAGGATGCTTCTTAGCGCATTGAAATGATAGGTATACAGGGTCCCGGACTCAACGCATTTGCTAAGCTCGGCCAGGGTCGCGACGTGATGGAAGTACGGTGTATCGCTGGTCGCTTGCAGAGTGAAGGAACCGTCGGAGTCGGGCCGGTGCAGAAAATAGCGTTTGGTGCTCACCTTCTCCTGGCCGTCCCTCGTCCGCCCGATCTCATTGCACATGACATTGAAGAAAAGCGCATGATGAGAGGAGAACACGGTGCGTAGCGGGTCCGGCTCACCCTGCGCGTTTTTGCGAGACGCCGCTTTGCGAAGGAGAGCGGCCAAGTCACATGCGATGGCGATGGCGTTGTTATCGTCCAGCGAGGAGACGGGATCATCGATGTAGAGGTGCTTGACCCGCTCATAAGAGGACAGCCCATCGATGACCCGCTCACAGATCGCCATGAACATGCACCAGATGAAAATCTTCTCTTCGCCGCGGGATATCTTGATCCGCTCTTCATCGCCCTTGCGGAAGGTCACGACCCACTTCTCGTAGTCGATGTCAAAATCAAAATCCGTGTAGCGCGACAGGTAACCGGCGATTGTCTCGTCGAGTGCTAAGTCTTTCAGGCCGTCAAAGAAGGACGAGTTTTCGTTGATTTTCAGATGACGATCAGTGTCGTTGTCGAGATCATTGTGCCAAACAAAGAGATCCTCAGTGAACGCGTTAAAATACAGCGTATCGGAAATCCCCTTTGCCTTTCGCTTGCCGATGTCTTTGAACTCCATTGACAAACGCGTCTTCCCAGTCCGGTTGTACGCATAGAGTAGAACACAGTGGATGGTAAGCGGCGGCTGCATCCCACCCCAGGTTCAGCTTGACGGATTGAAGTTCCACGGGAGAAGTTCGTCGATGCGGCCTTGCGGATGACCGGCGGCGATGGCCTCGAGGAGGGCCTTGAGATAGGCGAAGGGCTCGACGCCGTTGATCTTTGCGGTCTCGATGAGCGACGCGATGCGTCCCCAGGCGCGCCCGCCTTCGTCATGTCCGGCGAACAATGCGTTCTTCCTGTTCAGAGCGATGGGCCGGATCAAGTTCTCCACGCTGTTGGAGTCGATCTCCACCCGCCCATCGTGCAGGAAGGTCTGG
>NZ_FOLG01000042.1 GCF_900112335.1 Tropicimonas isoalkanivorans | reverse complement strand
ATCGGCGGTGGCCGCCAGCGTCACACCCGGCCGCGCGCTGCGCTACGCCGGGGGCTCCGCGCGCGGCCTCCTACACCAAGCGTTGGGACACTACCTTCTATCGCAACCCGAAAAAGTATTCTTGGGTCCAGGTCGAAGCATCCGACCCGTCATTCCGAGCCGTGGATGACGTGGTGGCGTGCCTAGCTGATGGTCGGTTCGAAGTCACACAGGTCAAGTTTGCTGTCGATCCGGAAAACCCAAAGACAGCCCTTGATTGGGAATGGATTTTAGGCGCGAAGCCCAAGGGAAAGTCTTTCCTTCAGCACTGGGCTGTGCCGGTTTTGAAGATTTTGGATGATGGTTGTCGGGCGAATGCTCGTCTGATGACGGATCGAAAACCGGATTCGGAATTTTCTCAATCCTTGAAGGGTCGCCGCGTCAATTATTCAAAAATTCCTTTGCCAATTCGCACGCGGATTATTGCACAGCTTGGATCGGCTACGGCCGCTCAAAAGTTCTTTAAAATCTTTGAATTCATTCACTCGCAGCCCATAATTGAGGACCTTGAAGCGACCCTCTGGGCGCGCATAGCATCTGACACGGACAGCGCTGGCTGGGCATTATTCCAGAAACAGCTCCAACTTTGGGCGACACAAAAAAATTGGCCAGGCCCTGATGGGCGGATCCGCTATATCCATCTCCAGCAAGCTTTTTCCCCTGAAAGAGCCATGCCCCTTCCCCAAGATTTCACGGTGCCAGAAAACTACCGTGTGCCGGACGAGAGCTTTTTTGACGATTTCTTTTCGCGGGTACTCAATGACGATGGCGTCACGGTTCTTTGGGCCCCTCCTGGGCGTGGGAAAAGTACTTTTCTCAGCCACTTTAAGTCGAAACTCGATACTAAAAAGGTTGTGTGCATACGGCACCACTACTTCCTTAGCCTCGATGACAGATCTGAGGGAAGGTTCCACTTTCAAGCTATTGCACGTTCGCTAGAAGCCCAACTTCAAGAGACGATGCCGGACTTGAGAGTGAGGCAGCATAGTACTTTGGGCGAAACGATCGAACAAGCCGCCCGGAAAGTCCTCGCAGAAGGAAGACGCCTTATCGTGATCATCGACGGACTCGATCACGTCTGGCGAGAAGGCCGTGATCGCGAGCACGCCGAAGAACTCTTTAACGCGCTTATCCCCGCCGTACCGGGTGCCCATCTGGTAATTGGGACCCAGAAGATTGCGGAAAAGGATCTTCCAACAAGGATGCTGGCTGCAGCGCCGATAGAAGGCTGGGTCGAGCTTCCTCTTATGAACCGCGCTGCTGTGGAAGGCTGGATTGCATCACAACACCGCGCAGGAAGGCTGAATCTCTTCCGCTGGCCTCACCAATCGAAAGCGAAAGCGCTTGCCGCGGTTTCTGATGCTTTTTTCGACATATCCAATGGCTTGCCTCTGCATCTGATTTATTCATTCGAGGCCGTTGCCCGTGCCGGCGATGAAGTGACGCCAGATCTAATTCGAGCGCAGCCGGCCTGCCCCAGTGGAGACATACGCGATTACTAAGCAGGGTTTATGTTGCAGCTTTCTCCACGCGGGAAGGCAATTCTCCACGTTCTGGCTGGTCTCGACTTCAGTCCGCCACCATTTGCTCTCAATAACTGCTTCGGCGTGGACGATCAGAGCATCTTGGGGCTGGCGGAGATCGGTCATCTCCTCGACTTTCGAGAGATGGAAGTGCGCCCATTTCACGGTAGCTTGTTCGCCTTTCTTCGAGATGATCCCATTCACCATTCAATTTTTATGGCCAACAGTGCGCCGACTTTGGAATGGCTGGAAACAGAAGCGCCTCCCTACTGGCGAGAGGCGTGGCTATGGATCGCTCAGGCAACACGCGGGAACGCACAGAACCTAATCACGAGACCTTCCCGTGAGTGGGCGTTGTCCTTCGTCACTGCGGGGTACCCGATCGACCGCTTCATCAATGTATTGAATCATGCCGAACAGGCCGCTTTCGAAGTATTCGATTTGGCAAGCGTCGCGCGCCACCGACTTGTAAAGATTCGTGCGATAAATGCCGTTGAGCTGCAGCACGATGAACTAGCCCAGGTCTGGTATGTTGCGGCCGCTTTAAGTGGCGACATTTTTGTCCCGGCCGTCCTTCGTGCCGACTTAGTTAATTTGCCTCCCTCGCTAATCCCGGCGCTCGTTCAGATGACCGATGAGAGTCAGCGAGATGCGCTTGTCGACCGAGCTGTTGAGGAACTTAACGGACGCATCATCCAAAACCGTCACGACGAATACATCAGCAATGACCAGCAAGGCGATTTTGCTCGGGCTGTGGTTTCAGTCGTTGCTGCAAGCAAGAAGAACGAGGTTGCTCGGGTGCTGCGTTTCGCGCGCGGTTCTGGTCAAGCGGACCCTATCGTTGCCGCTTTCGCTCAAAGCGCGCGCCTTGTCGGAAATGTTAGTTCCGTCTTCCAAGCGGGTAAGAGCTTCACGGGGGATGAATTCGACAAGGAACTGTTTACGTGCCTATGTCTCGAGGGCCTCTCACCTGCGAGTCAAACTCCGTTAAAGGCAAGAAAGCACCCAGCTATTCGCTGCCTGGGGATTATCAAGGGCGACGCGATAAAAGGCAGCAGCTCAGGCAAAGACCTGTCAGCGCTTTTCGCGGGCGCTGACGGCCCGGAAGATCGCCACCAGACGAATATCCGGGGGATCGTTTACAATATTTTCATGTCCGCACTAGCGGCTGCTCTGGCAGGAAAGCCAACAAAAAGCTGGGTAAAGATCCCGGATCATGCATCGGAAAGCTGGCTCGCGGGCGCACTACGTGCATTTGAAAAACTCGCTCGACGCATCGCCGCACACTGGGCCAACGCAAGGCATTGGCCAACTCTCGGTGACGTGTTCAGTTGGTATGATGGGTAGCCTTGCTACGAACGAAGTTACGACGCTCAACACCGTTTCAATGCGGTGCGCCTTGCGCTGATTGATGCCGCTTTCGACCTCTCCCTCATTGGCCGCGGGCTAGATGCTGCGTATCAGATCGACGACATTGCTCTTTCGAAGGCAAGGGCATCGCCCTTTTGGCTAAACGAGCTTTGGCTGGAGAAGCTCACAATGCGCCGCGTGTCGCTGCATGACCCAGCTAGCGCTGAAAAATTCATTGCGACTTACATGGACGAACTTGAGCAGACCGTGACTGTGTTCAACGAGCGAGCTGCTACCTTTGGGAAGCTGGCTCTTGCCGCGCACGATCACAACCAGCCTCAGCTGGCTGCTCAGTCATTGAGACATGCTGTCGATTGTTTGCTTGGGTATGGTTGGCGGAAGGATGCCTTCGCAAACGATGTTCTTACTGTGTTGGAGATGATGATCGAAGCAGGGGATCATGACGCCAAGCAAACCCTTTTGGCTCTAGCCGGCGCGTTTCACCGCATCACGGACTACACCGACGGTGATGGAACCAATCATATCCGCAGCGAATACTACGCTGCCGTGGCAAAGCACTATCCCGAACGCATCGCGCCCATGCTTAATGACCTTATCTGGGCAGAGGACTGGCGCTATGTCGAAGATCTCTATGAGGAGCTTCCCTCTCTCCCTTTGGCCCAGACTGCCGAAGGGGCTGCACTTCTTTCCACCTTTATCATGCCGAGCGGCGTTGTTGTAGAAAGGCGGCCCGAGGCGTGAGTGCCCCTTTCCCGTTCAGGCTCAGGCCACGCGGACGACCTCGGCAGTGCCGATCGCGTTG
>NZ_FOLG01000041.1 GCF_900112335.1 Tropicimonas isoalkanivorans | reverse complement strand
GTGGCAACCCGATACGACAGATGCCCGAAGGTCTTCCTGTCAGCCATCGCCCTGGCCGCTCTCGTCATTTACTGGCTATGAGTCCTGACCCTAGGGAAGGCAGATCAATCCTGACGACGCACTCCGGAAGGGGTGGCGCGAACGGTCAATCGACCGCCCGCACGGCGCAGAAGGCCAGAATAGCAGCCGGATCGGTCCGGCGGCTCGGTTCCCGGCGTAAAGCGCCGTTTCGGTAGGAGATCAGGAACATGACCAGCATTCTCACGAATACCAGCTCAATGGTCGCACTGCAGACCTTAAAGGGCATCAACAACAACCTCAACCAAATCCAGAGCGAGATTTCGACTGGCAAATCTGTCTCTTCGGCCAAGGACAACGCTGCCGTCTGGGCCATTTCCAAGGTGATGGAATCAGATGTCAAAGGGTTTCAGGCGATCTCCGATAGCTTGGCGCTCGGCGAGTCCACAGTCGCGGTTGCCCGCAACGCATCTGAAACGGTTACAGACCTTCTGACCCAGATGAAGGAGAAGGTGGTCTCGGCTCAGGAGGAGAACGTCGACCGCGAAAAGATCCAAACTGACATCGAAGCGCTCAAGGACCAGATCGGCGCCGTCGTCGGCGCAGCTCAATTTAACGGTCTCAACCTTGTGGACGGCTCGTCAGCCGAAGACGTGACCGTGCTCTCCTCTCTCGACAGGGACGCGTCCGGCACTGTCTCGGCGTCTCACATCACAGTGGCCCGGCAAGATCTCTCGGTCTCGAACACTGCCACTGGCGCAACGTTTGGCACGACGGCCGTGAACGATGGGACCTACTTGCAGGGCGGCGGCGGTGCGGTCACCGACGACACGGCAACAGCCGTCGCGGAGAGCGGCACATACGATGTTCAGATCACGTCCGTCCATGACAAGGCAAGCTATCGGCTGACGCTGGATGACACTGCGGCCGGTGGTCCCCTGGGGCAACGGGTTTTTGAATACGTCGCCGATGCTGACGACAGCGTGAATTCCGTGGCGGCCACGCTTGAAACGCAGGTTTCCAACTTTCTTTCCGCAACCGGGGATAACTCGGAATACACTGTCTCACGCAATGGCGATACGCTCACGTTCACCAACGTGACGGGCGGGAACGCCGGCGACCTGATGATCACCATGGAAGCTGCGAGCGACGGGACGGCTGGCACCTCGGCAGGCGGACTTGGAAACCTGGCGACCATCGATGTCACCACAGATGCGGGCGCAAACGCGGCGCTCACGTCGATCGAGTCGATGATCGACACCGCGATCAACGCTTCGGCGGCTTTCGGCTCCGTTCAGGGCCGCATCGAGACGCAGTCGGAGTTCATTTCCAACCTGACGGACTCGATGAAAGCCGGGATCGGCACACTTGTGGATGCCGACATGGAAGAAGCCTCTGCCCGGCTGCAAGCCCTGCAGGTGCAACAACAACTCGGCATTCAGTCGCTGTCGATCGCGAACCAGTCGCCGCAGTCCGTGCTCTCGCTCTTCCGCTAACAACACTGACGGGGCGCGGCGATACCCGCGCCCCTCCCCTCCCGCGACCTGAGTTGGTCGTCTTCCATTGAACTTCGGAAGGAAATGACGTGAACACCGTCGACATGGCCCAAAGGGCTTACGGGATGAATGCTGCGCCCGTAAAAACGAATCGCAGCGCCGAGTACGAGATATTCACCCGCCTTACCCGCAAGATTTTGGCTGCGGAACGCTCGAAGCGAGAAGGGTTCGTCGCGCTGACCCAGGCGCTGTTCGAAAATCGACGCCTATGGTCCGCGCTCGCTCTCGACGTTGCGCAGAAAGAGAATGCGCTGCCACCGGCATTGAGGGCACAGATCTTCTACCTTGCCGAGTTCGTAGAGACCCATACTCGCAAGGTGCTCAAGGGACAGGCCACCGCGCAGGCACTCGTGGACGTCAACACTTCGGTCATGCGCGGGCTCGCTGGAGAGGGGTCAACCTCGTGACAGGCCTCGTACTCAAGCTCGGGCCCCGCGAGAGAGTCCTCATTAACGGTGCCGTGATCGAAAACGGCGACCGCCGCAGCCGGGTCAGTATTATCACACCCAACGCAAACATCCTTAGGCTTCGGGACGCCATTCACCCCGAAGAGGCCAACACGCCGGTACGACGGGTCTGCTACGTCGCGCAACTCGTGCTTTCCGGCGACGCCGACCCCGAGGAGGCCCGACCTCAGCTCCTGCGCGGAATTGAACAACTGAGCCATGTGCTCACGGACAAGGATAGCAGGCAGTTTCTGGACTCCGCGACGAGGGCAGTCATTTCTGGTTTGCATTACCAGGCTCTGAAGGCCCTTAGGGGGTTGCTTCCCCGTGAACAGCGGCTGCTGGCTGCCACGCACCAATGAGCTTCCAGCCCATTTTGCCTTTGAGTGGCTACTCCGGTTGGGCATTTCTCAACCGGACGCTCGAAAGTCAGAAAGAAAATTTCGCAGCGTCTCGTCAGGTGCAGAGTGATGTGGACTATTTCCGGGAGAACATATCGAACGTGCGGTCAGCAACCGACTTGGTGGGCGACTATCGCTTGCTCAAGGTTGCGCTTGGCGCATTCGGCCTGGATGACGATATTGGTAACAAGTTTTTCGTCCAGAAAGTCCTGAGTGAGGGAACTTCTTCGGGCGAATCTTTCTCCAACAAACTTGCTGATAAGCGCTACTTCGCTTTCAGCCAGGCATTCGGCTTGGGCGATGGAGAGGTGACCCGTACGGCGCTTCCAGGATTCTCTGACAGCTGCATATCAGCATACCAGGAACGGCAATTCGAGATGGCAGTCGGAGAGCAGAATGAGAATTTCAGGCTCGCCCTGGACACCCGGAGAGAACTTGCAGAGATCGCGTCCGGTGATCTCAGCGAAAATGGCATGTGGTATTCCGTTATGGGCTCCCCGCCCTTGCGAACCGTCTTTGAAACAGCATTCAATCTGCCAAGCTCGTTCTCCTCTCTTAACATTGATGATCAACTCGAAGTTTTCAGGGACAAGGCAAGTCGCGAATTCGGGGAGGATAGCATCCGACAGTTTTCCGAGCCGGAACAAAGGGAGAAACTCATAAGAACATTTCTGCTGAGGAAGGACCTGAACGAATCTCTTGGCGCCATGACATCGAACAACATAGCGTTGATGATTATCAGCAGCGCAAACAATTATCGGTGACGTTACAATACCGGATATGCTTGGAATTTTTAAAAACTAGGCTCAAGCTCCCGGCCAAAAACCATGGTTGCAGAAGAAGCGATCGCTCCAAGAGACAATTTTTGTCACCTATCTTAGCGATGTCAAATATGCCGCCAGTCCTTGAGCCTTCTGAAAGTGTTCTCGATTCGGGTTCACCAAATGTATCTGCACGAGCCGACTTCGACAGTCCCCTTCCACGGCTTCCAACCCGGGACCCAAGGGTGTATCCAGCTGTTTTCCACAGCATCTTTGAACCAACCCACATCGTCCCCACGATGCAAGAGCAGCCATTCGTCATTTGGGAGGGCATTTGCGTCAAACACGCCCATTGCGCCGGGACCGGATGTGTTTCCGTTGGAAACGAATGGCAGCGCGGCCACGGGTAAATGGGCGTTAGCGCTAGCGTTTACCTAGCGGCGCTTCGCCATCTTGCTGCACGACATGTCTGGAGGCTAGGGTCAGGACTCATAGCCAGTAAATGACGAGAGCGGCCAGGGCGATGGCTGACAGGAAGACCTTCGGGCATCTGTCGTATCGGGTTGCCA
>NZ_FOLG01000039.1 GCF_900112335.1 Tropicimonas isoalkanivorans | reverse complement strand
GCGCGGGCGCGTTCGCTGTCGAGGCAACGGAAATAGCTCTGGATATCCTGGATGTAATTTTCGAAATCGCTGCGGATGATAGCCGCATAGTCCCGCGCGGCCTGCGAATCACTTGGCAGGAAGGGACGGGGTGGAGCGAAGCAGGATTCCGCCAAAACCGGCCCGGGAACGCAGATCAGAAGGGCCAGAGCTTGCAATGGGAGCAGGCATATCAACCTCGGGTTTCTCAAACCTGTTATCTCCTTGATCGCGGACACTGGCCGAGACTAGTGTTTGCGTGACCAAACTACAGCCAAAGCATGATATTACATCTTGCGGTTGATAATATACTATCGTAACTCTGGGCTTCAAGTGGGAATGCCTAGGGTCGCGCCATTGGAGAAAGCGTGAGCCGGGCCATGAACTGGGACATCGAAGCACCAAATGTGGTTACGGAAGCACGTTTCCGCGAACTCGTGGAAAGCGGCTATAGCGCAGAAATCCTGTGCCAAGAATCGGCACACAAGAAAGGCCCCAGCTATTACGGGGTCTGGATCATGCGTGTGGTCTCCAACGAAGGCGTGGAGAAGCTGCTGGTCACGGCCCGTACTCGGACGACCTATAACGACATCAAGATCCGCGAGTTCAAGACGATCTCTGGCGTGGTGTCTTTCTTCATTGGCCTTGGTTTTGCGCATGTCGACCTGCCGCTTGAGGCGGGGACAAGCCGTACGCACAAACTCGCCCCGCCAGACAAAGCCCCATCAGAAAAGGGCACTGGCAGCTAGCCTCGTCTGTCTCTGGCTGGTCACAGCGCCAGCTTCAGCGCAAATGGTCCTGGTCATGGAGAGCGACGGCTCCCTGACCCCGTCCCGCTCCCAAAGCAGCTTTGCTCGAAACTACAATGACGGGATTGGTCAGGGTTCGGCCTCCGATGGGATCGCAATCTTCGGCGAGGTAGAGGACGAGCAAGAGGGCGTCCAAGTTGCGGCCCTTGCCCGCCTGACTCCCCTGCCCCGCGCCGATGTTCTCTCTGGGATTCAGACCACGGCCTTGCGCTATGCCGGCCATCCGGGCCTGCGTCGCGCGGGGCTTTCCGTGACCGATTGGCTGGCTCTCTATCGGGCCAATATCGAGGTTGAGAGCGCCTATCGACAGGATGCGATCTCGAGCGCGGGCGCTATAGGCCTTGGCCAGCTGATGCCCGCCACTGCCCGTGATCTCGGCGTTGACCCGCGTGACCCGCTGCAGAACCTCGACGGGGCCGCCCGCTACCTCGCGATGATGTTGGACACGTTTGGCGATCCACGCCTTGCCCTCGCAGCCTACAACGCCGGACCCGATGCGATCCGCCAGTACGGCGGCATTCCCCCCTACCGAGAAACCCAGAACCATGTGGCCCGCGTCATGGCCGTCGTGGCCCGATTGGAAGGATCAAATTCATGAGACAGATTTCAAACCTCTTTGTCGCCTCACTGGCGCTATTCCTGCTCATTGCCGAGCCCGCCCTTGCCCAAAGCATCGATCTATCCCCGATCCAAAGCTTGTTGCAGGGCATTGTCGATGCTCTAACCGGCCCGCTCGGCGTCGTGATCGCCACACTCGCGGTCCTTGGCGTTTTCTTGAGCTGGTTCTTCAATATCATCGATCTGCGTCAGGCGCTCTGGGTCCTCGTCGGGATCGCTGGTGTTGCGGCCGCTCCCACCATCGTCGCCGCGGTTTTCGCCGGTGGCTGAGCGCGCGCCTCTCTTTCTGGGCCTCGTGCGCCCTCCGAAGCTTCTGGGCCTGCCCATCATGTACGCGATGGTCTGGCTTTTCGGCTCGGTGCTCTTGTTCGTCTGGGTCCAGCACATTGCGGTGCTGGGCGTAGCCGCCCTGCTCTACCCGGTTCTCTGGAAGGCCGCGGACTGGGATCCGCGTTTCATCGACGTGATGATGACGGCGCTGCAAGAGACGCCGCCCACGCGGAACCGCTCCATCCACGGCGGGGACAGCTATGCCCCGTGAAGCCGCGCTTGATCTCCGCACGATGACGCCGGAGTGGTATGCGCGCGAGACCCGCCTCGCGCACATGCTGCCCTATGTGAGCCTCGTCGATCACCAGACCGTGCGGACCCGGGTCAACGAGCTTTTCCAGTGCATCCGGCTCGACGGGGTCAATAGCTATACGACCGATGACGCCTATCTCGACAAGGTGACCGCGCTCTTTGCCCGGATCATTGCGCAATTGGGGCCGGAGTTCAGCTATTACGTCCATAAGGTCTCGAAGGCGATCACGCCGGACCTCGAGCCGCTGCGCGAGGACAGTTTCGCGGGAGAAGTCGACCGGCTCTGGCGCAAGAAGCTAGAGACCAGCGGGCTGCGCGACAAGACGCTCACCCTTACGATCATCCATCGCCCGCCTCCAAAAAGCGTCCTGCCATTCCTGAACCGCAGCGCGCCGGATCGCCTCAAGGAAGCGACCGAGAAGCGCCTTCGCCGATTGGGCGAGGCCGTGAACGTGTTCCTGTCTGGCCTGACGGAGCTTAACCCACGTGTGCTTTCGGCCAAGTCCGGCGAGTTGATTGGCTTCCTAGGGGCCCTCAACACTGGCCAGGAACTGCCGCTCTATCCGGCGAACACCTATGGCTTCCTGTCCTTCAACGTCGCCAACACGCGAGTGACGTTTCAAGGCGATCACTTCGAACTCTCCGAAGGCGTCGTGGGACACCGCTACGGCAAGAGTTTCACCATCGGGGAATACTCGGAAGGCACCTCCTGCACCATGTTCGACATGCTGAACCTGCCGGTCGACATGATCGTCACGCATTCCTTCACGCCGATCAATTCGAACCTCATGGCGGGCCGGATCAAGCGCCAGAAGCGCCAGATGCAGGCCAGCCAGGACGCGGCCCTCTCGCTCATGGAAGCCCTCGATATCGCTGCCGATGATCTGGAGGCCAAGCGGCAGAGCTTCGGCGAGCACCACATGGTCGTGACGATTTTCTGCGATACGCTGGACGAGTTGCAGAGCTTGAGCGCCGAGATCGTGAACGCCGCGGCCGCCGAAGGCGTGAAGATGATCGGCGAGCGGGTCGCGGCCAAGGCGCATTACCTCAGTCAGCATCCCGGCAACCAGCCCAAGCGCGTGCGTGCCAGTGCGATCACCAATCGAAACTTCGCGGATTTCGCAGCATTTCACCGGACTCAGCTTGGCAAGCCTGCTGAGAAAACACCCTGGGGCAAGGTTATCACCTGTCTGCCCACGCCCGAGCAGAGCGCATACCGGTTTTCCTATCACGAGCAAGGCTCGCCCGACAAAGAACCGACCAGCGGGCATACGCTGATCATGGGACGACCCGGGTCAGGCAAGTCGGTCCTCTCGGCCTTCCTCATGACGCAAGCCCGTCGAGCAGGGGCGCGGATCTTCGTCTTCGACTACCGTTTTGGTATGGAGATGGCGGTCCGCGCCAACGGCGGGCGCTACGCATCGCTCAAAGCCGGCCAACCCACGGGCCTCAACCCGCTCTGGACCGAGACCGATGCGCGCGGCACCGCCTGGCTCTCGGACTGGCTCGCCACCCTGCTCTATCGTGCCGACAAGCCGCTGACGCCCGCGCAAACAAATCGCATTCAGGAGGTCGTGCGCCAGAATGCGCAGGCCACGAACCCAGCCTTGCGGAACTGGCGCGACTTCGCATCGCTGTTCGTTTCGACCGACGATGGCGGCGATCTGCACCAGCGGCTGCTCGAGTGGACCGAAGAGGGCCGCTACGGCTGGATCTTCGGACAGACGCTGGAAGACACTTTCTCGCTGAAGGGCAATGTGGTGGGCTTCGATCTGACCGGCATTCTCGACAGCGAGGCCGAGAAGGAACGCATGGCCGTCCTCTCCTATCTCTTCCGCCGGGTTGAGCGCGAGATCGAGGATCGGCGCCCCACCATCATCGTGATCGACGAGGCCTGGAAGGCGCTCGATAACGCGTATTTCGCCGAGCGGCTGTCGAACTGGCTGGTGACCGCGCGCAAGCAGAACACTGTCGCGGTAATGATGACGCAATACGCCAGCCAGCTCGAGCGCACCCGGACCGGCAAGACCATCGTCGAAGCTGTGCCGACACAAATCCTGCTTCCGAACATCCGCGCCCATGCGGCCGACTACGCGATGCTGAACCTCTACGAGAAGGAACTCGACGTGCTGCTCAACACCGGCAGCGACAGCCGCCTTGCGCTCATCCGAGATGACCAGGGCTCGATCGTCGTCGATGCCGATCTGAGCGCCCTCGGACCCAATCTCACCATTCTCGGCGGCATGGAGAAAGGTGAGGCGCTGGTCGGCGCCGATTACCGCGATCACGCTGATTTCTGGAGGATTTCATGACACGGATTTTGTTGCTTCTCGCCGCGCTCGGCGCCTTGGCGTCCTGCGCGCAGTACCAGGAACCGCAGGCCAATTGCTTCACGTTCTTGGCTTCGACGGCACCCACAGCATCTGATTGCAGCTTCACACCCCTCGGCGGCCCGGAGGGTGACATTGAAGTCTAGGCTGACCCATATCCTCGCGCTTTGCTTGCTGCCCGGTCTCGCCTTGTCTCAAGGCGTGCCGACCAATGACAGCGGGTTGACGGCGCGCGAGGTAGTGCCCCGAGAGATGGTGTAAGAGCGCCGACCTTCGGAGAGGTCCAAGGCTGATCAGGTCGCCACGGCGGACAGCCTAACGGTTGTAGT
>NZ_FOLG01000001.1 GCF_900112335.1 Tropicimonas isoalkanivorans | reverse complement strand
TCGGCCGCGTCGTAGCCCAGATCGATCTGGACGGGGCCGTTCTCCGCGCCCATCCGCATGTCGTCGTAGTAGTAGTTGATGTTGACGACCGTGGTGTCACCGCCGAGGAACTCGAAGTCGATCTCGTTGTGGTGATCGGCGCTCCAGAAGGTGTTGTTGAAGAGGAAGAAGGACGACACCACCCCGGATTCGCCGGAGGCCTTCATGTCCACCTCGTAGTAGCCGTAGCCGAAATAATCGCGCGACTGAATTTCGGAACCTGTATAGGGCTTCACGTGTTTCTTGTCTGTGGAGACGGTGGTGTCGAAGCTCAGGGAGATCTCGCCGCCGTGCTCGCGCACATAATCGGCCTCCCAGGCCGTCCACTGCCATTTGTTCGCGATCGAGAAATCGGCCGTGTACCAGAAGGATGTGTCATACGTATCGAAGGTGTCGGTGAAGCTCATCTGCTCTTTCCCGCGTTTCATTAGAGTTCTTGGCCGCCCCCACCATGGGCCGCATGCATGACGGAAGTTGTCCGTCAGGCCGCCGAGAAGGGGAATGGCATCGAGCAAAACATGGAAAAGTGAGCGCGAAGGTGCCTGCGGAGGCAGGAACCTATCAGCGCTTTGTTGCTTGCGCAGAAAATGCGACGCGAAAGCCTACTGGACGACGGCAGGCTAGTCGGTATTTGCTAGAGCGCTTTGTCGCCTCGTCAAGGAAAAGTTTGATGAGTCGCAGGCCGGGATGACCGCGGGTGACGCGGGGCCGGCTGCGACGGACGTCTTAGAAAAGGATGACTTCGACGTCCTCGATTGACCGAACGCTCAGCCCGATGCTGTCGAACTCGAATGTCGGTCCGCCGTTCCGGTCCACATCGTGATGCGCGCGGATGAATGCCCGCAGGTCGTCCACCTCGTCGAGCAGCTTGCTGTCGCTGATCTTGTCGAAGGAACAGTAGATCTCCAGTGTGTCTATTCCGGAAGACCCGACGTAGACATCGTCCGCCCGGCGGTTTCTCGTTTCAACGAAAACGAGCGTGTCGTCTCCGCCACCGCCCTTGACGATGTCACTCCCCTTGCCGCCGGAGAGCACGTCCCGCCCCCCCCGTCCGGCCACAAAATCGTCGCCACGACGACCGTTGATGCTGTCCGCCCGGCCGTGACCCTTCAGGACGTCGTCCGCCCGCGTGCCGAGGGTGTCGAACGTCGGCAGCGTCTTGGGGGCGCTCATCGCGACCTGGTTGCCGTAGGGAGCGCCGTCCGAATCGTAGCTGACGCGACTGTAGTAGGTTGTCGTTTCCTTGCCGGAGAGCATTTCGTCGCTCAGTTCCCCGTGCCAGCCGACTGCACTTCCTGACCAAACGTTCATGATGATTTTCATCTTCTGGTCAGGGATGGGAACGGGGGAGGTGCGAGTCGTCACCTCATGCACCTTTATCCCGTCAATGTACCAGGCGATCCCGTTCTTTTTCCAATCGATACCGTAGGTGTGCATGGAATCCGTGGCATCGGCACCCATGTCGATCTGCACCCGACCGTCTACGCTGCTCAGGTTCCGGTCACCGTAGTAGTAGTTCAGTTGAACGACGCCGCCGCCGAGAAATTCGAAGTCGATCTCGTTCTGGCGATCGGCCCCCCAGAAGGTATCTGTGAACAGGAAGAACGAGGACACCACGCCGGATTCCGGCGAGACCTTCATCTTCACTTCGTAATAGCCGTAGCCGTAGAAGTCCTGGGACTGGACCTCTGCGCCGGTATACGGCTTGTAGTGCGGTCTGCCCCACGTCGGGGTCGCCGTGAAGCTCAGCTCGAGTTTGCCGTTCACGTTGGTCACGTAGTCGTCTTCCCAGGCCGTGAGCTTGCGCTCGTTGGCCATGGAGAAATCGGCGACATACCATTTCCGTAGGTCGAGTGTATCGAACCTGTCCCTGAAGCTCATCTGCTCGGTCCTCTGATCTTGCGCACGTTCCCTGCGCTTGTTGGAAGATCCGTTACAGAAGTCTGGCAGGCACACAACATCTTTTGTGAACAGTCCCCGCAACCGGCGGAAAATGTACGCAATGGACTGACAATGAGGGGGCCGCGAGCCTGCTTGCGGCTGCGGCCCCGCCCGCCGTGGAGCAGGCTATGGCGTCGTGGGCGCGGTCAGCGATAGACCATTTCCACGTTGTCGAACGCCCCCAGGGCATGATCCTTCCGGAAGGCGGCGTGATCCCTTTCCAAGCGGAGCGCGGCCTCTTCGGCGAAGGAAACGATGTCGGAAATGAACAGGGCCCGCGGGCTCGCGGCGGCAACGATAGAGGGTTCCACGTCGTAGTCGATCTGGCCCAATTCGTCCGACAGGGCGTGAGCCTGTGCGAGTGCGGCGCCGCAGACCTCGGCATACTCCTTCCACGTCCCGGCGCTCAACTCGTCCAGGTCGATGTCATCCCGGAACGGAGCGCGTTCCCGGGTGAGGAAGCTCTCGCCGTCGATCTCCACCGCTCCGAAGAAGACATCGCCATGGGCAAGCTGGACGGACTGCGCGTGGGAAATCCGATCCGCCTTGTCGCCGGCGTTGAAATCCGTTGTTGGAACAAGCCCTTCGAGTGCGGAACTGCGAGCCCGCTTGAATTCTATGACCAGATCGTCCGTCGCGTCCTTCGACGGCCCTTCCAGCAACACATAGAACCGCGGCAGCCCTAAGGAGGCCGTTCCCTGGCCATGACGAACGCACACGTCCTTCACCGTCAGGGTGCCGGTCCGTTCCGCCGGATCCAGCCCGTTGCGCTCGGCAAGCGCATCGACGGCTTTCTGGAACTTGTCCTTTTCGCCGGTCAGCGGCTGCAACTCGCTGTCGGGACGAAAACCGCGACCGTTGGGTTTGAGGTAGTCCTCCCACAGCCAGTCTTGCCGTTCCTCCCACGCCTCCTCGAAGAGGCGGCGGATTACCTTGGGAGAATTGTCCATCCGATAGTCGTCGCTGCGCTCGGTCGCCCGCTCTGCGTAGGCTTCCATCGCGTCGAGATAGCCGCGAACGAACCTCTTGACGACCTTGCGGCGCTTCTTCCGCTTCAGCCCGCCCAATTCACGGCCCGCAATCCAGAAGCCGGTGGCCCCGCGTTTGATATCCCACGTGAAGGGCGCGTAGATGGCTTCGTCAAAATCGTTCACCCCGAATATTGGCGCGCCATGTTCGTCGGGCATCACACCGAAGTTGCCCGGGTGAACGTCGCCTAGGGTCATTACGGTCGGCATCTCGGCGTCTTCGCCCACCATGTCGCGATAGAAGAGCAGCGCGGTGCCGCGGAAGAACTTGTAGAAATCGCCGGCCAACTGGTCGAACTTCTTTCGCGCGCCGTAGGACCGTTGCTCGATCCGGTTGGCGTGATCTTCCCGCAGCGTGGCCCGCACGTGCTCTCGGCGTGCCTGTCCGGTCAGCAGGACCGGCGGAAAAAGCTGCTCTCCCGCGGTAATCCGTTCGCTCAGAGCGCGGAACCGATCGATGCGGCCGCCGGCCTTGCGAGATGGCTTAATCTCCTTCGACGTGCGGGTCGCAGTCTTCTTCTTCGGAGCCGTTTTGGTCGTGCTCTTGCGCTTCTGAGCCATGAAGTGTTCCTCGCTGTCTTCAGGGCGAACCCCCGGCGCGGCGCACTTGTTCCGGGGCAGGCGGGGGAGGCCTGTGCCTCCCTCGGCCGGCGTTGGCCGCCGCGTCTGCCAAGGCGGGCGGTGGGATTGCCCCCGGGGCGACCTTTGGGCTATGGACGCGGCAATCAAACACAGTCTTGACCCGAACGGAGAAGACCCATGGCCGGCCATTCAAAATGGGCGAACATCCAGCACCGAAAGGGGCGCCAGGACGCCGCCCGATCCAAACTGTTTTCCAAACTGTCCAAGGAAATCACTGTCGCCGCAAAAATGGGCGACCCGGACCCCGACAAGAACCCCCGCCTGCGGCTCGCGGTGAAGGAAGCCAAGTCGAACTCCGTGCCGAAGGACGTGATCGACCGCGCAATCAAGAAGTCCCAGGCGGGCGACGGCGACGATTACGAAGAAATCCGCTACGAGGGCTACGGCCCCGGCGGCGTCGCCGTCATTGTCGAGGCGATGACCGACAACCGGAACCGCACCGCGTCCACCGTGCGCTCGACCTTTTCCAAGCACGGCGGCAACCTCGGCGAGACCGGGTCGGTCGGTTTCATGTTCGAGCGCAAGGGAGAGATCACCTACCCGGCGTCCGTCGGCGACGAGGACGCGGTGATGGAAGCGGCGATCGAGGCCGGCGCGGAGGATGTGGAGTCCGACGAGAACGAGCACATCATTTACTGCGCCGATACGGACCTGAACGATGTCTCCTCGGCGCTCGAGGGCGTGCTTGGGGAATCCGATTCGACGAAACTCGTCTGGAAGCCGACGACCACGACCGAGCTTGATCTCGAGACCGCGCAGAAGCTGATGCGCCTGATCGAGGTGCTGGAGGACGATGACGACGTCCAGCGCGTGACGGCGAATATCGAGGTTAGCGACGAAATCGCCGCGCAACTCTGACGCACAATGCGCCTGCCCGGACGGGGCAGGTGCGTTTTCCGCCGTCGGTGAACGGCGAGTAATCGGCTATCTCAGGCCCTGAGCGCCGCTACGTTGTCCAAAAACCAGCGGTAAGTCTCTTCGACACCCTCGCGGAGGGAAATGCGGGCCTCCCAGCCCATCGCAGCGAGGCGCGAGACGTCCATGAGCTTGCGCGGCGTTCCGTCCGGTTTGCTGGGGTCCGTCTCGATCCGTCCCGTATATCCCGTCACCTCGGCGACCATTCGGGCCAGGTCCAGGATACTGACGTCCGTTCCCGTACCGACGTTGATGTGGGACAGCATTGGTTCGGTGTTCGCGTCGTAGGTCTCACGGTCGAGATCGAGGACGAACAGCGAGGCTTCGGCCATGTCGTCCACATGCAGGAATTCGCGGCGCGGCGTGCCGGTGCCCCAGATCGTGACCTCCGGTGTGCCGCTTTCGACCGCTTCGTGGAACCGCCGCATCAGCGCCGGCAGGACGTGGCTGTTCTCCGGGTGGAAGTTGTCGCCGGGCCCGTAGAGGTTCGTGGGCATCACGCTGCGATAATCGGTGCCGTACTGCCGGTTGTAACTCTCACAAAGCTTGATGCCGGTAATCTTGGCGATTGCATAAGGCTCGTTGGTCGGCTCCAGCGGGCCGGTCAGCAGCGCGTCTTCCGGCATCGGCTGCGGCGCCAGCTTCGGATAGATGCAGGAACTGCCGAGGAAGAGCAGTTTCCGCACCCCTGCGGCATATGATTGATGGACGACATTGGCCTCCATCATCAGGTTCTCGTAGATGAACTCGGCAGGGTAGCTGTTGTTGGCGTGAATGCCGCCAACCTTCGCCGCAGCGAGGATCACCTGATCGGGCTTTTCCGTCTGCAGGAAATCCCGGACAGCAGCTTGATCCGTCAGATCCAGCTCCGCGTGCGTGCGAGTAGCGATCCGATCGTCGGGCCCCGACGCCGCTTCCATGCGGCGGAGGATCGCGGAGCCGACCATGCCGCGGTGCCCGGCGATGTATGTCTTCATTGCAGCCTCACTTCTCGAGCGACACGGGAAGGTCCATGCCGTGCGACTTGAGCAGCGCGTGGCGGCGGGCGATCTTCAGGTCCTCCGCTGCCATTTCGGCGCACATCTGCTGCGCGGTGATCTGCGGCTCCCAACCCAGCTTTTCCTTTGCCTTGGTCGGGTTGCCGAGCAACGTTTCCACCTCGGCCGGCCGGAAATAGCGAGGATCGATGCGCACAATCACGTCGCCCGCCTTGACCGCCGGGGCCATGTCGCTGCGCACGGCGACCACCCGCCCGACCTCCTCGACTCCGACGCCGGTGAATTCGAGTTCGATCCCGAGTTCGTCCGCCGCCCACAGGATGAAGTCCCGCACGGAATATTGCACGCCGGTCGCGATGACGAAATCCTCCGGCGCGTCCTGCTGCAGCATCATCCATTGCATCCGGACGTAGTCCTTCGCGTGCCCCCAGTCCCGCAGCGCATCGATGTTGCCCATGAACAGGCATTTCTCCAAACCCTGTGCCACGTTGGCGAGCCCGCGCGTGATCTTGCGCGTGACAAAGGTCTCGCCGCGGCGGGGGCTCTCGTGGTTGAAGAGGATGCCGTTGCAGGCATACATCCCGTAGGCTTCGCGATAGTTCACCGTGATCCAGTAGGAATAGAGCTTGGCCACGGCATAGGGGGACCGCGGGTGGAACGGCGTGGTTTCCGTTTGCGGGGTCTCCTGAACAAGCCCATAAAGTTCCGAGGTGGAGGCCTGGTAGAAACGGGTCCGCGTCTCCAGCCCCAGGAACCGGATGCCTTCCAGAAGGCGCAGGGTGCCGATGCCGTCGACATCCGCGGTGTACTCCGGGGCCTCGAAGCTCACGGCGACATGGCTTTGCGCACCGAGGTTGTAGACCTCGTCGGGCTCCACCTCGCGAAGGATGCGGGTCAGGTTGGACGTATCGCTGAGGTCCCCGTAGTGCAATTGCAGACGGGGGTCGGGCGTGTGCGGGTCCTGGTAGATGTGGTCAATCCGCTGAGTGTTGAACAGCGAGGCCCGCCGCTTGATCCCGTGAACCTCGTAGCCCTTCTCCAGCAGGAATTCCGCGAGGTAAGAGCCGTCCTGCCCGGTGATGCCGGTGATCAATGCGCGCTTTGTCATGCCCTGGGGAAATCCTTCACCACGAACTGTTCCAATTTGCTGATGTTCTTGCGGGCGAGCACCCCGAGCCCGCCGACGCCGTTCCGTCGCAGCGCGCGATAGTCCTCGCGGCTTTTCCGGACGATGCTCTCCAGCGAGCGGTTGCTCTCGCCGCCGGCGCGCATCTTCACGAACACCTCCGGGACGTAGACGGCGGTGAAGCCAGGTTCGGCAAAATACCGAATGACTGCGTCGTAATCCGCCGCGATCGTGAAGCTGGTGTCATAGGCGCCAAGCCGTTCCAGCACGCTGCGGCGCAGGAAGAGGGTCGGGTGCGGCGGCATCCATCCGGCGCGGAGCCGGTCGGGGGTGAATGCGCCCGCCTTCCAGTTCCGCACGACCTTGCCGGGGTTGTTCTTCTGGACGTAGTGCAGATCGCCGTAGACGGCATCGACGTCTGGGTCCGCGAAGGCTGCCGCGACCCATTCGAGAACCTTGTCGCTGGCGTACATATCGTCGGAGTGCAGCAGGCCGACGGCATCGCCGGTGGCGCGGTCTATCGCCTTGTTCAAGGCATCGTAGATCCCCGCGTCCGGTTCGGAGACGGCCCGTGTCCGGCCGTCCGCCGTCGCCCGGACCACGTCCATCGTGGCATCGCGGGAGGCGCCATCCTGAACGAGATGTTCGAAGTCCCCGTAGGTCTGGGACTGGAGGCTCGCGATGGCGTCGGCCACCGTGGACTCGCGGTTGAACGTGGCGGTGATGATGGAGAACTTCATGGGGCGCTGCGCAACGTATCCGTAAGTGAAATCGGCGGGGTCTCGGGCGAAATTTGCCGCTCCCTATATCGTTTACCCCGGTTCGGGCTCATCGGCACACGGGCCATGGCATGTTTTTACGGCATGTGATTGCCGCACACCACTCGCCGGTTGCCGGCCTCAGCCCCAGATCACCCGCTCATGCGGCGTATGGCCTGCCGCGGGACCTCGGTGCGCACGCTGTGGCCCATGATTTCGAGCAACACGAAGACCCGCTGCTGATCCGGCAGCGATGCGACCCGGCCCACGAAATCCACCATCGGCCCGGATTTGATCCGCACCATATCCCCTTCCGCGAACTCCGCGGCATGGCGGACGGTGCCATCGCTGTCGGTGGCGTCCATGAGCGCGCGGATGATCCCTTGAGGGACCGGCTGGGGGGTGTCGGGGCGGCGCATGACGAGGCGGGCAACGCCGTGGGTGTTGTTGATCTTGCGCCAGACGCCGTCGCTCTCCGCCCGAACGAAGAGATACCCGGGAAAAAGCGGGGCTTCGCGCGTCACGAGCCGGTTTGCGCGGCGGATCGTTTCGCGGTGTCGAGGCACGAAGGTGGAGACCTGTTGCCGGTGCAGATTGGTGAGTGCACGTGCCAGACCGTTGGGTTTCAGCTGTGCAACGTACCAATCATGGTCGGACTCGCGAATAGGTATAGCTTGAGTGGGCATGGGAGGATCTGCTCGCGGGTTAAGGAATCTGCTTCAATGACAACATCGCCGGCTCGGGCCGATCTCGTTGGCGACAGGATGGGCAGAAGGCCGCCGAAAAACAACACATCGATTTCCCTTGCGGGGACCGATGTGCGGAATCTCGCCCTGAGGGTATTCGATGCGCGGATGGTCGGGGGCGTTCTGCCTGTGGACCGCTGCTTACCGCTGCGCGACCCGCCACCGTGGACTGATCCACGGCGCATTGTTCTCGCGCGGGAGAGGCGCAAGGCCCAGAATGTGGTCCGCCGCCTTTTCGCCCACCATGATCGAGGGCGCGTTCAGGTTGCCGTTCGTGATACGCGGGAAGATGGAACTGTCGGCGACACGCAGGCCTTCGACCCCGATCACCCGGCATTCCGGGTCCACCACGGCCTGCGGATCTTCGCGCCGCCCCATGCGACAGGTTCCACAGGGATGATAGGCGCTCTCCACATGCTCGCGCACGAAACCGTCGACCTCGTCGTCTGTCTGCACGTCCGGGCCGGGCTGGATCTCGTGTTTCGCGAAAGGTTCGAACGCCTCCTGGGCGAAGATCTCGCGTGTCAGGCGGATGCAAGTTCGGAAATCCTGCCAATCCTGCTCGTGGGCCATGTAGTTGAAAAGGATCGACGGTGCGGCCTTCGGATCGGCTGACCGCAACGTGACCGCCCCCCGGGACGGGCTGCGCATCGGGCCGGTGTGGGCCTGAAAACCGTGGCCGTCCGGGGCCGCGCGCCCGTCGTAACGGACGGCGATGGGCAGGAAATGGAACTGGATGTCGGGATAGCGCACCCCGGCGGCCGAGCGGATGAAGCCTGCGCTCTCGAACTGGTTCGACGCGCCGGGGCCCTTGCCGGTCAGCAGCCAGCGCGCGCCGACCAGCCCCTTACCGAACAGATTCCAGTACTTGTAGAGCGTGATCGGCAGTTTCGAAGCGATCTGCATGTAGATCTCAAGATGATCCTGCAGATTCTGCCCCACGCCCGGACGGTCGGCGATGACGTCGATCCCGTGCTCGGCGAGGTGCGCCGCCGGACCGATGCCCGATAGCATGAGCAGTTTGGGGGAGTTGATGGCGGACGCCGCCACGATAACCTCGCGCTCCGCCCGGACGGTGCTGACGCGCCCGCCACGTTCGATTTCGACGCCGATGGCGCGGCCATCCTCGATGACCACCTTGCGAACGAAGGCGCGCAGTAGGGTACAGTTGGGACCCTTGAGGGCCGGGCGCAGGTAGGCGTTGGCCGTGGACCATCTTCGGCCCTGCCAGACCGTCTGCTCCATCGGCCCGAAACCTTCCTGCTTCGCGCCGTTGTAGTCGTCGGTCAGCTCGTAGCCCGCCTGCCGGCCCGCGTCCACGAAGGCGGCGAAGAGCGGGTTCTGCCGCTCCCCCCGCGTGACGTGAAGTGGTCCGTCCGTGCCGCGCCAGCTCCCGTCGCCGCCGTGACCGCCGTCATGCCAGGTTTCCATCCGCTTGAAGTAAGGCAGCACGTCGGCGAAGGCCCACCCGTCCGCGCCGCTCTCCGCCCAATGGTCGAAGTCGCAGGCATGGCCGCGGACATAGACCATGCCGTTGATGGAAGACGACCCGCCGATCACCTTGCCGCGCGGCGTGGCCAGCCGACGGCCACCGAGATGCGGTTCCGGCTCCGTTTTGAAGCCCCAGTCGTAAATCCCCATGTTCATCGGATAGGAGAGCGCGCCGGGCATCTGGATGAAGGGCCCGCGGTCGCTGCCGCCATGCTCGATCACCAGAACCGTCCGCCCGGCCTCAGCCAGCCGGTAGGCGATGGCACACCCCGCGGAGCCCGCACCAACGATGATGTAGTCGGCCTGCATCAGAAGGGAGCCTCCACCCCGTTCATTGCGACGTGGACGGTCTTGACCTCGCTGTAGTGGGCGATGGCTTCCTTGGAGTTCTCGCGCCCGACGCCTGACGCCTTGACGCCTCCGAAGGGCGCCTCAACCGGGGCGAGGTTGTAGGTGTTGATGTAGCAGGTGCCGGCCTCCAGCCGCGCCACCACGCGGTGGGCGCGGGTCAGGTCGTTGGTGAAAACGCCACCGGCGAGGCCGAACTCGGTCGCATTGGCCCGTTCGAGCACCTCCTCCTCGTCCTCGAAGTCCAGCAGCGACAGCACCGGCCCGAAGATCTCCTCGCGGGCGATGGTCATGTCGTCCGTCACGTCGGCAAACACCGTCGGCTCGATGTAGAACCCCGGCCGGTTCAGGCGCTTGCCGCCATAGGCAAGGCGGGCGCCTTCCTCCAGGCCCGTCCGGATGTACTCCTGCACGATGTCCAACTGCCGCTCCGAGGCCATCGGGCCAAAGCTGGTGCTCTCGTCCAGCGGATCGCCGATGCGGGCGTGGGAGAGGCGCTCGCAGAGTCGGTCGAGGAAGCGCTGCTTGATGCCCGTCTGCACGAAGACACGCGTGCCGTTGGAACAGACCTGACCCGTGGAATAGAAATTGCCGAGGATCGCACCGCTCACCGCGTTATCCAGATCCGCGTCGTCGAAGACGATGAGGGGGGACTTGCCGCCCAGTTCCATCGTCACATGCTTCATGCCGGCGGCCGCTGCGGCATAGATCTTGCGGCCCGTCGGCACCGAGCCGGTCAAGGAGACCTTGGCCACCCGCGCGTCATCCACGAGCGAAGCGCCGACGTCTCCGCGCCCCTGCACCACGTTGAAGACGCCGGGCGGGGCGCCGGCTTCCGTCAGGATCTCCGCAACCTTGAGGGCGCAGAGCGGTGTGGTCTCGGAGGGCTTGAAGACCATCGTGTTGCCGCAGGCGAGGGCAGGGGCGGCCTTCCAGCAGGCGATTTGCGTGGGATAGTTCCACGCCCCGATTCCCACACACAGGCCGAGCGGCTGGCGGATCGTGTAGGCGAAATCGCCATTTGGCTGGGGGATGTACTCGCCGGTGAGGGTGGCCGCCATTCCGCCGAAGTACTCCAGAGCATCGGCACCAGAGGTCGCGTCGGCCACAAGCGTTTCCTGCAAGGGCTTGCCGGTGTCGTAGGTCTCCAGGATCGACAGGTCGCGATTGCGGTCGCGGATAATGTCCGCCGCGCGCCGCAGAATCCGGCCGCGCTCCATACCCGTCATCGCAGCCCAAGCCGCCTGCGCCGCAGATGCACTTGCCAGGGCGCGCTCGACGATGGCGGGTGTGGCCGAATGGACCCGTCCGAGCGTTTCGCCGGTGGCCGAATAAACGATGTCGATCGGCGCGCCGTCTTGGTCTTCGACGTAGGCGCCGTCGATGAAGTGGCTTGCGGTCGGGGTCGGGTCGACGGTCATTGCAGGTCTCCGTCCGGGATGTCGGCGGGTGTGGGCGCGGCGACCTGTTCCCGGGTGCTGGCGGCGAGGGCGACGTCGAGTGCGTGCATCACCTCCCACGTCGCTTCTTCCCCGGTGGTGAGGTCCCCCAAGAGTGCGTGGCGAAGGTACAGCCCATCGATCAACGCGGCGACCAGGCGGGCGATCCGGGGCGCTTCGTCCCCGACCAATGGGCGGAGGTCATGCACCAGGGTCGAATGGAGCCGCCGGTGATAGATGTTGAGCAACCGCTGCGCGCCGACGGACGTCTGCGCCAGAACGTAGAAGTTCAGCCAGGCGGCAATGGCTTCTCGCTGGAAGTTGAAAGGGCGGAAGCCCGCGGCCACGACAGCCTCCAGCCGGGCGCGCGGGCCTTCCACTTCCGACAGTCCGCGCCGTACTTCCTTTGCGTAAAGCGTGAGCATATGGCGCATCGCGTCGAGGAACAGCTGCTCCTTGTTGCCGAAGTAGTGGTGCGCCAGCGCCGAGGAGACGCCGGCGCGGCGGGCGATCTTGCTGACGGGCACGTCAAGCGTTCCGGAGACGCCGATCTCGTGGATCGTCGCCTCCACCAGCGCAGTTCGCCGGATTGGTTCCATTCCGGTCCTTGGCATTGTCCGAGCGAGGCTCCAAACTTGGGGGTGCAACTTCGGGTCTGGTGTGAATGTTTTTAATTGACCCGTCAATCAACAACGAGCAACCAAACGACAGGGATAACCGCACATGCATAGAATTTCCTTCCTCGCCGCGCTGGCGCTTTCGGCAGGTACGATGGCGAACGCCGAGTGCGATTCAGTGACCTTCTCCGACGTCGGCTGGACCGACATCACCGCCACCACCGCCGCCACGACCTTCGTGTTGGAGGCCCTAGGCTACGACACGGACATCAAGGTCCTCTCCGTTCCGGTGACCTATACGTCCATGGCCGCGGGCGACATCGACGTGTTCCTGGGCAACTGGATGCCGACGATGGAGGGCGATATCGCACCCTACCGGGAGGCGGGAACCGTTGATACGGTGCGCGAGAACCTGTCCGGGGCCAAGTACACGCTGGCCACGAACAAGGCGGGCGCTGACCTCGGCATCGGGGATTTCGCCGATATCGCGACCCACGCGGAGCATCTGGACGGCGAGATCTACGGCATCGAACCCGGCAACGACGGCAACAGGCTGATCCAGTCGATGATCGACGGCGACGCCTTCGGCTTGGGCGAGTTCGAGGTGAAGGAAAGCTCCGAACAGGGGATGCTGGCGCAGGTGGCGCGGGCCACCAAGCGGGAAGAGCCGATCGTCTTCCTCGGCTGGGAGCCGCATCCGATGAACGCGAACTTCGAGATGACCTACCTGACCGGCGGCGATGATTTCTTCGGCCCCAATCTCGGTGGCGCGACCGTGCACACCAACACCCGTGCCGGATACGTCGAGGAATGCCCGAATGTGGGAAAACTGCTGAACAACCTTGTGTTCTCGCTCGAGATGGAGAACGAGATCATGGGGGCCATTCTTGACGATGGCGCGGAACCGGTCGAGGCGGCCTCTGCCTGGCTGGCAGATCACCCGGACACCTATGCCGCGTGGCTGGATGGTGTCACGACGTTGGACGGCAGCGATGCGAAAGCCGCCGTTGACGCCGCCCTTGGCAAGTAGGGGGCAAATGACGGTCCCGGCAGGACGTGCCGGGGCCGCGTCACATCCGCCTTGGCCGAAGGAGCGACATGGACTGGCTGACTGACAACAAGATCCCGGTCGGAGACGTGGCGGAAAGCGTATTCGACTGGCTGCAAGGGCATGGCGAGTGGTTCTTCGACGGCCTCGCCAGCATCATGGAAGCGATGATCGACGGCATCCTGTGGCTGCTGCAGACCCCCAATCCGCTGGTGATCGTCCTGGCCTTCGTCGCGCTGGCCTGGGTCCTTCAGAGAAGCTGGAAGACCTGCCTCTTTGTCGCGTTGGGCTTCCTGTTCATTCTCAACCAAGGCTATTGGGAGGAGACCACGGAGAGCCTGACGCTTGTCTTGTCCGCCTGTGTCGTCTGCATGGCGATCGGGGTGCCCATCGGCATCTTCGCCGCGCATCACCCGCGGTTCTACACCTACCTCCGCCCGGTTCTGGACCTGATGCAGACGCTGCCGACCTTCGTCTATCTGATCCCGGCCATCGTGTTCTTCGGCATCGGCATGGTGCCCGGACTGATCGCCACCGTAGTCTTCGTTGTGCCCGCGCCGATTCGCCTGACCCATCTTGGGGTGTCCCGCACGCCGCAGCCGCTGTTGGAGGCAGCGCGTGCCTTTGGCGCCACGCGGCGGCAGACACTCTACCGGGTGGAACTGCCCTATGCCTATCCGCAGATCATGGCCGGGCTGAATCAGACGATCATGCTGTCGCTATCGATGGTGGTGATCGCCGCCCTCGTCGGGGCGGACGGGCTCGGCGTGCCTGTGGTTCGTGCGCTCAACCAGGTGAACACGTCGCTCGGCTTCGAATCCGGCTTCGTGATCGTGGTGGTCGCCATCATGCTCGACCGGCTGCTGAGCGTGGGAGGGCGGAAATGAGCGTCGCGGTTCGTTTCGACAAGGTGTCCGTCGTGTTCGGCGACAAGCCGGAGACGGCGCTGCCGCTGATGGACGCGGGCAAATCGCGCCCCGAAATCGTGGCCGAGACCGATCAGGTGCTGGGTGTGCACGATTGCTCGCTGGAGGTGGAGCAGGGGGAGATCCTGGTGCTGATGGGGCTCTCCGGCTCCGGCAAGTCGACGTTGCTCCGGGCGGTCAACGGGCTGAACCCGATCGTGCGCGGGTCGGTCAGCATCTATGACGGCGACTGGTCGGTGACGCTGCCGGACTGCTCGCCAAAAGACTTGCGCCGCTTGCGGCTGGAATGCGTGTCGATGGTGTTCCAGCAGTTCGGCCTGCTCCCTTGGCGGTCGGTGCGGGAGAACGTGGGCCTTGGGTTGGAGCTCGGCGGGATGCCGCGCGCCGAGCGGGCGGCGAAGGTCGAAGAGCAACTGCGGCTTGTGGGCCTTCAGAGTTGGGCCGACAACAAGGTGAGCGAGCTGTCGGGCGGGATGCAGCAGCGTGTCGGCCTGGCGCGCGCCTTCGCCACCGACGCGCCAATCCTGCTGATGGACGAGCCGTTCTCTGCGCTCGATCCGCTGATTCGCAATCGGTTGCAGGACGAGTTGCTGGAGTTGCAGGAGAGCCTGCACCGCACGATCATCTTTGTCAGCCACGATCTGGACGAGGCGTTCAAGATCGGCAACCGGATCGCGATCATGGAGGGCGGGCGGATCGTCCAGTGCGGTACCCCGCAGGAGATCTTCTCCGCGCCGGCCAGCGATTACGTCGCCGACTTCGTCATGCACATGAACCCGCTCGGCGTGCTTCGGGCGCGGGACGTCATGGAGCCACTCGGGGAGGCGCAAGGGCCGGACATCCCCGCCACGGCCCGGGTCCGGGACGTGATGCAGGCTCTTCTTGACGGCGAGGGCGCGCTGCGCGTGGTGGAAGACGGGAAGGCCGTCGGGCAGGTGACGGGGCAGTCCGTCATGCGCGGCGTGTTGGATCCGCGAAGCTAGGCCAGGCAGGCTCGGGTCCCGGGTGGCCGGGACCCGCGGTCGGCAACCCTATTGCGCGAGGCTGCTGATCGTCGAGTTGAAGACGCCAGGGCTGATCTGGGTCAGAGCGCGGTTCCAACTTGTCACCGGCTGCTCGGCCACAAAGATGATGTCGTTGGGACGCAGCTCGAAGCGGGTCGCCAATATGAGCGAGGCGGCGTTCCTGGCATCCAGATGCCACGCGGTGACGCCCGCGAATTCCCGCGGGTCGCTCTCGCCGCGAATGACGTAGATCTGGCCGACGTTGCCGTTGATCGTCGGGATGCCCCCTTCTTCGTACATCGCATCGGCCAGAACGGCGCGCTGCTCGAAGGGCAAGGGGAAACGGGACTGTTTGCGGACTTCGCCAGCGAGATAGACGTAGTCGCGGTCCACGGCATCGAGTTCCAGTCGGCTGCGGAAGTTTCCACGCTGCTCTTCAATGATGCCGCGGCGGAGGGCGATCTCGTTGTTCAGTTCCTGGATAGCGTTGCTGCGCGCCGTGTTGCGGACGTTGTACAGGGTTAGCTGTTGAGTAAAGTACGCCTGCGCACGATCCAGTTCGAATGCCGTGTCGACGAAGATGCTGTCGCCATCGACGAGGCGGATGCGTTGAAGGTTGCGAGAGGAATAGAGCTCCTTCAGCGGAACCTGGTACAGCGTGCCGTCCCGGTAGATGCGAATGGTCACGTAGTCGATATCGGTGGCTGCGACCCCGCCCGCGTGGACAAGCGCCTCGTCCAGGTAGAGGGGGCGCAGGTCGATCGGGATCACGGTCGGGTTCGACACCGCACCGCCGATCGACACCCGTTGCGAGTTGAACTCCGCGACCTCGAGGCTGAACGCCGGGTCGATCTGGTTCTCGACGAGGGCCTGGAAGACCATTTCATTCGCTTCGTCGAGGGTTTCGCCCGCGACGCGGATACGTCCGACGTCCGGGATCGAAATGGCGCCGTCGTCTTGCACGACATAGCCTTGCCGCCGGTTCTGCGCGGCCAACAGGCCAGACAGTTCCTCGACGGAGTTGGATGCGGACCGAGTGGCTAACACCAGCACGTCGCCGATGCCGATCCGGTACGGACCGCCCGGCGCCTCCGGTGGCACGCGGGTTTCCATGGCCGCCGGGCGGGTCTCGGGAGACACCACCGGCTCGGGGATCGCCCCCATACCTCGCATCGCGCCAGGGGTGCCCGCAGTCTGCCCGAAGGCGGCGGGTAGACTGGCCGGACGGAAGGGAGACTGGTTCGCCGCGATGACCGTTTCGGCCGTCATCGGAACCACGCGAACCTTGGCCCCGTCGACATTGCCCTCCCGTACGCTGGGGCTGGTGTAGATCACGCCGCACCCGGCGAGCGCGAGCAGTGTCGCTGCGGAGGCTGCGATCAGAAATCGTCTCATTGCTCATCTCCCGGGTCTGCTGCCTGTCGCGTGTTCCCGTGCCACGGATACTGAAGGTTGACGTAGCCGAGCTGCTCGCCCAGCCACTGGCGGGCGAGGACGACCTTGCCGGTCTGATCCCGCCAATACGTGTCCTCGTAGGACTGATCGGCGTTACGGCAGGAGAGGTTTGTCTCCCACACCGTTTCGATATTGTCGCCAACGGGGAGCGACACGGAGCGCGTCGGCGACACGGCGCAGACGTACGCGCGCATCCAAGGTCCTACCGAATCCGAGAAATGCCGGTGGATGGCCGTAACGGCCCGGGGCGGGGTCAGGGTGTCCCACGTCGCGGGTGACGGCGTCTCGATGGAAACGAGATCCGTGTTCAGCCCTTGCGTGCCGACGACGATGCCGTCCCTCTCGGTCAGGCTTGCCAGGTCTTCCGATGTCCACACTGTCCCGTTACCCGTGGCTTTTGCCCGCGATAGCAGGGCGCCGCTGCCGCTAGCCTCAAAAAAGACGGTGAGCGTATCGGACGTCTGTTCTGCGCCCGTTTGACCACCCACCGCGCTATTGTTTACTCCTCCCGGCCCCAGCAGAGATCCCGCGGCCGTGAGATCGCAGCCGGCCGTTGCAATAATGCCAACAATGGCCGGCACGGCGAGGACGTGTTTCATCGCCAGAAATTCCCCCAGCGGCGGCGCAGGGTGGGTTCCTGGTCGTTCTTCACGACGTCGTAGAGGCGGTTGCGAACCTGAAGTTGCGCCCCGCCGTCCCGCGTCACTGGGCGGATGGTCGTTGCAAAGCCGTTGCGAGATGGCTCGCCTGACAGCCACGAAAGCGGAATATTGACGAAGATGCCCTTGTCGAAAGACCCCTCGCCGAAGTCCTCCGAGGAAACATCGGTGAGTGTGGCGAAGGCGCCGAAACGCCAGCCGTTCGCGAAATCGCGGCTGAAGGTGACGGTGCTGCCCCAGTCGCCCGCAAGATAGCGGCCGGCATCGACCTGCCCGTAATAGCCGTTGCCGATCTCATAGTAGACGGATGCATGCCCCATCGTGACGTCGTAGTCCTGAAATCCGAAGCCGCCCTCGAAGTCGCGCTGCTGCACGTAGTTGAGTTCGGCGCTGTAGGCGATCGGGCTGTCGACCGGCTTCCAGAGGACTTCTCCGGAGACGCCGCCGAACATCCGCTCCAGGTAGCCGGCGGTCACCCGGCCGTAGAGATCGGGGCCGGGGCGGTAGAAGTACTCCGCCGTCAGGTGCCGGATGTGGGAAGCGCCGTCCTTGTCGTAGAGCGGCAGGTCGGAACGCACGTGGGGCAACACGGAGTCCGATAGCCGGGTGGACTCGTCCCGGTTCCCGGCCAGCTTCAGTCGATAGCTGGTGGACAGGATCAGCCCGGGCGACGGGGTATATCCCGCCTCGAGTTCGGCACCTGCGTACCAGCGGAACGGGTCGTCGGGGTCGAACAGCACCGGCGCGAAATAGGGTTTCAGGCGGATATTTGTGTTCGGATACGCCGGTGGCGCGTAGTTTCCGAAGCTGAGCGCGCTGTAGGCGTCGTCGACAGATGCCCGGACGTAGCTCTTCCAGTCCCGGTCCGGGTTGAACTCCAACTCTTCCAGATCGGACCGTCGAATGCTGATGGTCGCGGTGGGGGTCTCGGCGTTGATAAGGGTGAGCCGGAAGGTCTCCACCTGGTCGGGCAGGATGGCCGCCAGTACGCGCGAAGCCCGCCCGATTGCCTGTGGCGAGGCGTCGTAGCGCGGATTGCGCAGCTTCACCCACGCGGTGCTGCCGTCTATGTCCAGCGAGACCAGTTCCAGTCCCTGGTCATCGAACCCTTTCTCGACGGCGGCCTGAAGCCGTTCGACCGGCGCCCCCTGCAACTGGTGGCTGGGCAGGCCCCAAGCCGCGAGGTTCACCGTGTTGCCACCGCGAACCGAAACGGGTGGGGGGGCCTCCTCGCGGCCACCGGGGAATGGCGGGGATTTGGGGTTTAGGGTGACGGTGCCCTGGATGCCGAATTCCGATCCGTAAAGGGAGTAGAACGCGAGGTCGAACCAGGGCGACGTCCGGTACTTCAACCCGAAATTGAACGGGCTATCCCTCTCGAAGCCGGCATTCTGGCTTTCCAGATCGTAGTTGTCGGAGGAATACTCAGCAGCGAACGTCCACTTGTCATTGATGCGCCAGTTCAGCCCGCCGAAATACGCGGCCGGCCCGGTGAACCAGTCATCGATATTGAATGAACTCGTGGAGCTCGCAATATCCATGTCGCTGGTCCGCGTCGAGCTGTTGGCGCTGCCAAGGCGCCCCCAGCCGATGCCGGCGGACAGGGCAAGCGCAGGATGCACGTGCTTCGTCGCGACGATGTATTCGTTGGCGAAGAATCCGGTGCCCGCGATATCCGTGATCCCGACCGCCATCGCCGGGGTGTACTTCCCCTCGTTCAGAAACCGATAGGAGAAACTGAACGCCCGGTCATAATGGTCCGGGTTTTCATCGGTAATTGCCGGGTCAAGCAGATCTTCGGTGTACGAATATTGAAAGGTCGTCGACAGCCGGGGCGTCATCTGGAAGGTCAACGCACTGCGCCAGGCGTCTTTCCGAAAGGAGGCCGTCGCGGAGAACTGCCCGTCGGGCTGCATCGTCGCAGTCGGCATGTCGATGAGGCCCGGCGTGCCGTAGAAGGACAGGGTGGGGCGCTCGACGATTTCAGCTTCGGTGGCGGTGGGGTACTGGAAAAGGAGGATGGACGTGCAAACTGCTGTCGTCCCGAGGAGAAACGCGTTTCGCCATCTAAGCATCGGCCTGTCTCTTTTCCACAGTCTCCGAGCCATGCCCCGCGCTGCGCATGGTACTGCAAGACGGTCGTGCGCTTCTGCCCGACCGGCCCACGCCGCCGCGATCACGCATTGGTGCGCATGAAGATGTGGAAGTCTGCCCGCCCCACATATGTGCCTGCTCGTTTTTTGGTTGGGCGTTATTCGCCCGTTAATTTCCTTATAGCGACGGATCGGCAGTGTGTCACGTGGCGCAACGGCAACAGATCTTGGCGTCGTGGGGGGCCTGCAGCACTACTTACGGTAGTACGCGTTCGAGCCATAGCCATAGCCGCCGTAGGCCTTGTCGTACCCGTACCGGCGCATGGCTTTTTGATTGACGTTCGTGAGCACGAGGCCCGTCACCCGGATGCCGATGCTGCCGAAGACGGCCAGCCCCTCAGCCACCTGGGTGCGGGTGGTCCTGTTCCACCTGACGGAGAACAGGATCGCATCCACCAACGGGGCAATGACCCGGGAATCCGGGACGACGAGTGCCGGCGGAGAGTCGATGATGATATAGTCGTAGGACTGCCGAAGTTCAGAAAGCAGGGCCCTGAATTTCTCCGAGGAGAACAGGTCCGCCGCGCTGGCCTTAGGGCGGTCGCCGTTCAATATGTCGATCCCCAACTTCTCGTCGTAAACCACTGCCTCGTTCCATGGCGTTTCTCCGATCAGCACCGCGGAGACGCCCGGCTGGTGCCGATTGATGTCGAAGTACTGGTCCATGACCGGGCGGCGCAGGTCGCCCTCGAGCACGAGCACGCGGTTGCCCAGTGCGGCGATCTGGTGGGCAAGCATGATGGAGGTCGTCGACTTGCCTTCGCCGGGAAGGCTGGAGGTCGACAGGATGACCTGTGGAGGCTGGTCGACGTTGCTCAACTGGAGCGAGGTCCGAAGGTTTCGCGTCGCTTCCGCGGTGACGGAGGTCGGGTTTTCCAGAATGTAGGGGACCAGCTTGCCACGCTGCCGTATCGGCATCGTGGCGATCTGGCCCAGAACCGGCACGCCGGTTCGGTCTTCGAGTTCGCGCGCCGTGCGGAAACCTTGCCGCCGCATCTCTCTCAGGAGGACCAGCGCCGCGCCCAGGGCCACGCCAAGGATGAGCGACATCATCACGATGCGGGATTTCTTGGGAGCGCTTGGAAACTTCGGAATGACGGCTTCGGACAGGATACGGGCGTCGGCCTGCTGAATGCCCTGCTGCACGGTGATCTCCCGCAGCCGGACCAGGAAGCTTTCGTAGATCAGCCGGTTGGCTTCGGTTTCGCGTTGCAGTTGCTGAAGCGTCACGAGGTCCGATGACTGCTGCTCCACCTGCGCCTCAAGCTCCTCGACGCTCGCTGCGAGCGTCGCGCTTTGGGATCGCGCGCGATCGGCCTCCGTCCGCGCCCGGGCGACCAATTGCTCGACGCGTGCATCGAAGGCATCGGACCGACTGTCCGTAATCGTGCCGGCCAGCCGGCGCAGGGTGGTGTCGTTCGCGATGCCAATCAGGGCCTCGCGGTCACCTGACGCAAAGGCGGCCTCGAGTTCACGGACCCGGTCATCCAGTCGCTCCGCGGTCAGCTTTGACGCGTCATAGCGCTCGCGCATGTCTTTGAGTTGCCGGTTGACCGCCGCGAGGCCCTCGTCGCTAACCAGTTCGATCGACGAGTCGAATTCCTTGGCTTTCTGCTCCGAGGCTTCCAGTTGCGCCCGCAACTCCGCGACACGGTCGGACAGCCAGTTCGCGGCTTGCTTGGTGGCGTCGAATTTCAGCTGAAGCTGGTCCTCGATGTAGAGCTGCGCCAGCGTGTTGGCCAGTTGCGCCGACAAGGCCGGCGAGCCGGTCGTGGCGGCGATCTTGAAGACGTAGCTGTCGCCGTCGTTCGAAACGCTCAGGGGGCTGAGGGCCTTCGTGATAACGTCGTCGCGAATGCTCTGCGGATCCCTTTCGACACGCTCCACGGGTTCGGCGCCCACGATCCACATCAGGCTCTCGCGCAAGGTGGATCTCAGTCCGGGATCGGCCGGTGCCCTCAGACTGGAGTTGAACCGCGGGTCCTCGTCAAGGTTCAGCCGGTCGACGAGGCGCGCGCCGATTGTCCGGGATTTGAGGATTTCCAACTCCGTATTGATGGACATCCAGTCGGTGGACAGGCCCGAAACGACGCTCTCCAGATTGGACACCGCTTTTTCCTCGCGGGTGTTCAAAGCGACCAGCGCCGAGGCCGTATAAACCGGGCGCGTGTTGTTGAAGGCATGGTAGGCGCCCAGCATCGTCGCGATGAGCCCGCACGCCAGAATGATCCACTTCCCACGCCACAGAGAGTAGAGAAGATTGGAAATGTCGATCTCGTCCTCGTCGGACCCTTTCGGGAGGACGGAGGTCAGCCTGTCTTTGGAGATCAGCGAATTGGTGTTCAACGTCGCGTCTCTTTCTTTGCTCGCTCGGGCGGCCAACGCATGCCGTGGCCCCAATGATCTATGCCGGTTGCCCCGGTCCGATTTGGTGCGGAGCGCTTTCCCATCCATCGTGCTGCACGGGGCGCTGAGACCGGCTCATCGGCCAATCTAAAAAGTCGCGCGCGCAGCAACAGACGATGTCACTCCGGTTGTCATTCAAAAAGCAAATCCACAAGTAAAAAGCCTACGCCTACAAGGCGATTGGGAACCATTACCCAATCCACCTCTGTGATAGCACGGGGTCCCGAGGGAACCAACATGGCAGTTGGCATGGGCAATGTTTTGCTTGGGCGCCGCCAATGCGCGCCTCGGAAAACGGCACGGAATTCAATCGTACTGCCTTCCGCACGGGCCGTGCAAAGACTGTGGGCTCGAACGGTCTTGCCTTGGCCCCGGCGGACGCGGTATCAGGCCGGACGGCGGGTGATTAGCTCAGTTGGTAGAGCGCTTCGTTTACACCGAAGATGTCGGGAGTTCGAGTCTCTCATCACCCACCAGACCGCATCGAAACGCGACTGAAAGTCGAGCGCCACGTGTTTCGGGTGTGCCGACGCAACTATTCCGTCAGCACGGTCGCCGCTTCCGCGCGCAGGCGTTCGAGGACCGGGGTGCTGTCCGCGAAGTGGGCCTCGGCGCGGGAAATCGCATCGCGTGCTTTCTCGTCCTGCCCCATGACCGCATAGGACCGCACGAGCATGATCCAACCGTCGGGGTTGTTCGGCGCGTCCTCCAGTTTTGCGGCGAGTCCGGCCACCATGCCCTCAATCATGTCGTCGCGTTCGCCCTCGCTCATGTCCGCGGCCGCCTCGATGTCGGCCTGGCTGGGGCCCGCGGGCTCCACGGCTGGGGGCAGCAGGTCGAGCCCGAGACGGCGCGCGGCCTCGTCGATCTTCTGCAACACGAACGGTGCACCGGCATAGCTGCTGCGCGCCTCGGCTAGCGCGTTGGCTGCCGCTTCGTTCTCGCCGTTGCCGGCCCGCAGTGTGGCGAGCTCTATCCAGCCCTTGTAGTCGTGGGGGTCGTCCGCAAGCGACCGTTCGAGGTCCGCGATCTGCGATGCGGATTCCGCCGGCACCAGCGCTCCGCCGGCGCTCGCAATCTCTTGCGGCGAGGCATCGGGCAGGTATTCCGTCACGTCAGCGTTCAGGAACCGCACCATGTTGACGATGTCGCGCCGGACAAGCGGCATCCAGGGCGCGTCTGGCTGGCTGTCGCGGACGAGCGCCGTCCAGTCCTCCAGCGCCGCGTCGAAGTCCTGAGCCTGGGCCTTGGCGAGGGCGATATAATAGCGCGCACGCACGTCCGGGCCGCGGTTGAGTACCTGCTCGAAGGCGAGGCGGGCCGCGTCCGGAACCTTGTTGCCGTTGGCGAGCGTCATCGCCTCGGCATAGGCGGAAAGCACGGCAGGCCGGTCGCCGCTCAGCTCGACGGCCTTGCGGTAGGCGTCCACGGAGGCGGAATGATTGCCGATGGCGGAATAGGACTGCGCGAGTGTCCACCAATCCTCGAATGACGTGGGGTTCGCGGACGTCTTGTCGATCAGCAGAGCGATGCGGCTGTTCACGTCGCCGGCGGCGGCCATGCGTTCCAATGTCTCGGCGCGGCGGGAGGCGAGGGGGCGGTCCGGCTCGGTCGGCACCCCGGTCAGGGCATAGCCGCCGAGCGCGGTCAGCGCGGCCAGGGCTGCAAGCGAGGCGGCGATGGCAGGCGAGCGCCGGGACACCGACAGTCCTCCGTCCATCCGGCGGGCGGCAACGAGCGCGCGCCGTTCGATCTCCTGCCGCGCCTGGTCGCGCTCTTCGGCAGAAATCAGGCCGGCTGCATGGTCGCGCTCAAGCTCCTCGATCTGATCGCGGTAGACGGACATTGCACCATCGCTGGCGTCCATGTCGACGTGACCGCCGCGCAGGAACGGCCGCGCGAGCCAGAGCCCGGCCAGAAGGGATGTCGCTGCGATCAGGCTCCAGAAAAGCATCGGTCACTCCCCGGTCAACAGGCGTTGCGCTTCGGCCCGTTCGGCATCTGTAAGCGCCTCGGGACGCGTCCGGGCGCGGCTGCGGTGATAGACAAGCAACGCGACCCCGCCCAGCGACAAAAACAGCAGAGGCGCCGCCCAGAGGGCGAGGGTTCCGCCCTTCATCGGTGGTTCGAGCAGCACGTAATCGCCGTAGCGTGCCACGACGTAGTCGATGATCGCGTCGTCGTTCTGACCCGCGTCGATCTGCTCGCGCACCAGTACCCGGAGGTCCCGGGCCAGCCCGGCGTTGGAATCGAAGATCGACTCGTTCTGGCACACCAGGCAACGGAGTTGACGACCTATATGGCGGGCGCGGGCCTCCTGCGCGGGATCGTCGAACATCTCCGCCGCGTCGAGGGCCATGGCGGCTGGAGCCATCATGGTTCCGGCAAACAGCATGGCGGCCAGAAGGGCGCGAACAGTGTGGTGCAGCGATGGCGTGTGAATGGTCATGAGGTTACTCCGCCGGTTGCGCTGTGGACACGCGCCGACGCGAGGGGGCGCCGATCCGCAGACGCCGATCGGTAAGGGAGATCAGCCCGGCGAGCGCGATCATCACGCCGCCCAGCCACATCCACGGCACGCCGGGGTTATAGTAGTACCGGACGACATTGCGGCCGGCGCCGTCCGGGTCGCCCAGCACGGCGTAAAGGTCGCCGTGCCAAAGCGAGCGAATGCCTGCCTCGGTCGTTGGGCGGCCTTCCACCGGGTACCAGCGGCGCTCCGGATGCAGGGTGGCGATCGGGGTGCCGTCCCGGCTCACCTCGATGGTGGCAATCGTCGTCTGGTAGTTCGGGCCGGTTTCGTTGCGCGTCTCCGTCAGGGTAAAAGCGTAGGGCCCGACATCGAGCGCCGTACCGGGGGAGACGGTGCGGATTTCCTCTGCTTTCCAGACGGAGACGGCGACCACCCCTGCCGCGGCGATGGAAAGGCCCGTATGCCCAATGTAGAGCCCCCAGGCCGAGCGGGGCAGGCCGAACACACGTCGCACCGCGACCCGGGCATTGACGTTTGGCAGACCCGCGCGATGCCCGAGGTCCTGAAGCGTGGCGACTGCCAGCCAAAGGGCGATGAACGCGCCCAGGAGCCCCACCGGCTCGCCCAATCCCACGCCCACCGCCAGCCCTGCGGTGAGTGCGGCGGAGATGGCCGTGGTCAGCGCCGCGCGCCGAAGAACGACGGCAGGCCGTGCGCGTTTCCACGACAGGAACGGGCCGATCCCCGCGGCCAGCATGGTCAGCCCGAAGATCGGCAGGAAGGTCTGGTTGAAGTACGGCGCGCCGACCGTGATCTTGTCGCCCGTCACCAGTTCCAGAACGAGGGGATACAGCGTGCCGACGAAGACGACGCCGGAGGCCGTCGACAACAGGACGTTGTTGACCAGCAGGCCGCTTTCCCGCGACCAGAAGGCGAAAACGCCGCCCTCCCGCAGATCTCCGGCGCGCCAGGCAAAGAGCGTCAGCGCGGCCCCGATGTAGAGGCACAGAAGGCCCAGGATGAAGATGCCGCGCTCGGGATCGTTGGCGAAGGCGTGGACAGAACTGAGGATGCCGGAACGGACCAGGAAGGTGCCGATGAGGCTGAGCGAGAAGGTCAGGATCGCCAGTAAGATGGTCCAATGCAGGAGCGCATTGCGTTTTTCCACCACGATGGCCGAATGCAGCAGCGCCGTTCCGATCAGCCACGGCATGAAGGAGGCGTTCTCCACCGGGTCCCAGAACCAGAACCCGCCCCAGCCGAGCTCGTAGTACGCCCACCAGGAGCCGAGCGCGATGCCGGCCGTGAGCCCCGACCAGGCGATCAGGACCCAGGGGCGCATCCAGCGCGCCCAGGCCGGGTCCACCCGGCCGGTGATGAGGGCCGCCAGCGCGAAGGCGAATGCGGTCGAGAAGCCGACGTAGCCCAGGTAGAGCAGCGGCGGGTGAAACGCGACGCCTGGGTCTTGCAGCAGCGGATTCATCCCCCGCCCGTCCAGCGGCGGGTTCGCGACGCGGACGAAGGGATTGGATGTCAGCAGGATGAACAGGTAGAAGCCGACCCCGATGATCGCCTGCACGGCCAGAACGGTTGCCCGCATCGCCACCGGGATCATCCGTCCGAACAGCGAAATCAGCATCCCGAACAGCGCGAGCATCATCACCCAGAGCAGCATGGACCCCTCGTGGTTCGCCCAGACGCCGGTGACCTTGTAGAGCATCGGTTTCGTGGAGTGGGAGTTGAGCGCCACGGTCTCCAACGAGAAGTCGGATACGACGTAGGCGCGCACGAGCGCCGCGAAGGCCACTCCGACCGCAAGGAACTGGATCTGCGCCGCGCTGTCAGCGACACGCATACCCGCGGCCGACCCGTTGCGCGCGCCCCAGAGCGGCACCACGGATTGCACCACCGCCGCGGCAAGAGCGAGCCAAAGTGCGAAGTGGCCGAATTCGGTGATCATGCCTGCGCCCTCCGTTCGCCCGTCCTGCCGTCCGCGAACTGACCGATCACCGAGGCCTGGTCGTTCATCAGCTGCATCGGCAATCGACGGCGCAGGGCGTCCAGATCCGGAACCACGAACTCGGAGCGGTTCAGAAACTTGACGAGGCCGCTTTTGCGCAGCTTCGTCAGAATGCGGCTGACCGTCTCGGCATTGAGACCGAGGTAGTCTGCGATGTCCTCCCGCGACATGGGAAGCGTCACCGGCCGGGGCGTGCCGTCCTCCGCCGCCGAACACAGCGCGAGTTGACCGATGAAAAGAATGACGCGTTCGGTGCTGTCCAGCCGGCCGAGCGTGATCAGGTGCTGGGACGTGCGCACCAATTGGTCGTGCATGATGTCCATCAGCGCGCGCATGAAGCGGGCGTCCTTCGCCAGAATTGCCGCACGCGGTGTGAAATCGATTTCGCAGACCTCGCAGGGCTCCAGCGCCTCCAACCAGTGCGGGCTGTGGCCATCGGCAAGCATGCCACAGATTGCGTCGCGGGGGCCGGCAAGCGCAACGATCTGCCGACGACCGTCCTTCAGAACGGTGCAAACGGCGGTGGTGCCGCGAACAACGCTCCAGAATTTCAGGCAGTTGCCGGTCATACACTCAAGCCGGTCGCCGCGTTGCAACTCGATGCGAAGGGGTGTGATGTCGGGCTTTTGCCCGTCAACGAACCGGCACAGCCGCTGCTGACAGGCAATGCAAGGCAAGTCGTCTTTGAGCGGCGCTGAGGTATCCATTCGGGAGGTGTCCCTGGCAAGATTTACAATCTGCGGGCGAGTGGGCACTAATGGGCGATTGCTGCGCCGCGTCCTTGATGCAGATCAAGTCGTTGAATGTGAATTGAAAATACACCTTAACCAACTGCGCTTTCCTGACAAATGTCAGGGCGCTGATGTGGGGCGCCCCCTAGGGTCGATAGAAATCGGATTCTGGATCGAGGGGAGCGCTCGCAGTGGGACGCATCATTCTCATTATGTCGTTGTTGCTGGGGATGGCCGGAGCCGCCGCAGCGCAACAAGAGGCAGCACCGGCCACGGAAGAGACGGTGGCGGTGGCTACGGACGAGACGGCAGCAGGCGAGGGGTGCCTATCCTGTCACGAGGGTATCGAGCGTTTCACCCAAGGTGTCATGATGGACACGATCGAGGCCCTGGGCTTCGATTATGACGATCCGGCGGGCTGCACCGTCTGCCATGGCGGCACCGTAAGCGGAACGACCGCGGAGGAGGCGCACGCCGGCGCCCACCCCACGATGATCGAGGACGGCGGGCCGGAAATGTTCTACCCGGACCCGGGCGCGGTCTGGATCGCGGACAAGACCTGCGGCCAGTCCGGCTGTCACGAGGGCTATTCCGAACGCCTGACGAAGGCCCTGATGAACACCGAGGCCGGCAAGCTGCAGGGCAACCTGTGGTCCTGGGGCGTGATCGACACCTACCAGTCCGTCTACGGCAACTATGACCTCGTGGACGAGGACGGCAACGTTCCCACCGTCGGCACGGACGCCTACAAGGAATACATGGTCGCCTTCTCCGAGGCCCATCCGGAGCAGATGCCGACATCGATGGAGCAGGTCCCCGACGTGGACGTGAACGCCGTCGCCGAGCATCCGAATCTGGCCGGCATTACCTACAGCCGCCAGCAGTGCCAGCGCTGCCACGTCGGCGTCACGGGCCGGGAGAAACGCGGCGACTTCCGCGGGGCCGGCTGTTCGTCCTGCCACGTTCCCTATTCCAACGAGGGTTTCTACGAGGGCGGCGACCCGACCATTGCCAAGGATCAGCCGGGCAAGCTGCTCACCCACCAGTTGCAGGCGACGCGCAAAACCAAGGTGAAACACGGGGATCTGGAGTACTCCGGTATTCCGTCGGAGACCTGCAACTCCTGCCACAACCGCGGCAAGCGGATCGGCGTGAGCTACCAAGGCATCATGGAATTCCCCTACGGCTCGCCCTATGACGAGAAGGGGGAGAAGCAGCCCAAACTGCACACCAAGAACTACATCTACGTGAAGGACGACCTGCACCACTCGACCGAGTCGCGTCCCGGCAACCCCGAAGGCGGCATGCTCTGCCAGGATTGCCATACGTCGATCGACATGCACGGCGACGGCAACCTGCCTGGCACGACGTTGGCCCAGGTAGAGATCGAGTGCGAGGACTGCCACGGCACCGTGGGCAAGTTCCCCTGGGAGCTGCCGCTGGGATACGGCGAGGAGTTCCAGACCGAACTCGCGGACGCGCCGCGTGGGCTGTCCGAAGACGCGATGGACGAGACCATCATGTTCGCCACGGACTACGAGGCACAGGACGGATTCCTGCTGACCGCTCGCGGCAACCCCTTCGGCAACGTGGTCAAGGACGGCGAGAAGGTGATCCTGCACTCGGCGTCCGGCCTCGACTTCGAGGTGCCGATCCTCAAGCAGATCTCTCTCGACGGCACCTGGAAGAACCAGAACGCCGAGGTCGCGATGAAGTCTGTCGCCAAGCACCAGGAAAGCATGGAGTGCTATGCGTGCCACGCCGACTGGGCACCGCAGTGCTACGGCTGCCACATCACCGTGGACTACTCGGAGGGCAAGACGGACGTCGACTGGATCGAAAACGCCAATGCGCGTGAGCCCAACGGCCTGACGGCGGATAACCCGCTCGGCACCAACGGCCTCACGTCGCCCGGCAAGGTCTCCGAGACCCGCTCCTACCTCCGCTGGGAAGAGCCGACGCTCGGAATCAATGGCGAGGGCCGCGTGTCTCCGCTGATGCCGGGCTGTCAGGTCATCACCACGGTCATCGACAAGGACGGCAATACCGTTGCCCACAACGAGACCTGGATGACGCCGGACGCCGGTGGCACCAAGGGCATGGACCATGCCGCCGTGCAGCCGCACACCGCCGGGCGCGAGGCGCGGAGCTGTGAAAGCTGTCACAACAATCCCAAGGCGCTCGGCTACGGGATTTCGGGCGGTCGCTTCATGGCTGGCTACGAGGACGGCTTCTACGTCGACCTGGAAACGGCGACGGGCGAGGTGATCCCGCAGCAGACCCAACTCCAGTCGCAGCCGATCCCGAGCCTCGACCACGACCTGTCCCGGATCGTGACCGAGGATGGCAAGCAACTCGTGACGGTCGGATCGCATTGGCCGCTGACCGGCCCGCTGCCGCAGGACATGCGCGAGAAGATGGAGCGCACCGGTCTCTGCATGGGTTGCCACCAGAACATGACCGACGAGGAGCTCTGGTCGCGGGTGAATACCCCTGCCTTCGTGAACAACGCGGAGCATCAGGAGGTGATGGACGAGGCTGTCCATGCCCTGGCCGACAAACGCGATCAGGACGCCGCACAGTAAGCGCCGACCACCGTCACCCCGGACTTACGGGGTGACGGGCAAGGACATTCCACGAACGGGAGCCCAGACCATGCGAGTTACCCCCACCATCGCCGCCGCGTTGGCGCTTGGCGCAGCGAGCCTGTCGCCCGCCCAGGCGGGCGTGTCGTCCGTCCTGACGATCCATTCGAACTACACCACACGGGAACTGCTTTCGCCCTGCCAGGAGGCCGACAACGACGCGCGTTGGGGCGAGGCAGCGGAGATCGAGTGCGAACAATACCTCATAGGCTTCGTCAACGCGCTCGACGTGACCGGTCAGCTTGGACCCGAGGTTGGCATTTGCCTGCCCGAGGACAATGTCGCCGACGAAGTCCGCTGGGCCTTCATGCGGTGGGTCCATGCCTCCTATTCCGAACGTATCGCGATGCCGGCGGCGCAATCGGTCATGGACACGCTGAAAGACTCGTTCCCCTGCGAATAGACGTCGGCTGAACGCCGTTAGCGTTCAGCCCCTAGCGCGCGGCAAATGGCGCCGTTGCGCCGTCAGCCGGTATTTCGCAGCCCGGACGCCACTCCGTTGATCGACAGCAGGAGACCACGCTTGATCCGCTCCGTGGTTTCCTCGGTGCGAACTTTCTCCATGAGCGACACCTGGATGTGGTTGAGCGGGTCGAGGTACGGCGTGCGGTGCTGTTCCACCTTGACTGGCCGCTCTCCAGTGATGGCTTCCAACGCGTCGGCCGTGGCGTGCCACTCCTCCGAGATACGGCTGAAGATCCGGTCCCTGAGCGCCGTGTCTTCCACCAGGTCGGCGTAGTGCGAGGCGATCGACAGATCGCTCTTCTCGATGACCGAGACCACCTTCGCCACCATGGAGTGAAAGAATGGCCAATCGCGATAGAGGTCGGCCAGGGCGTCGCCCCGGTCGGGATTCGCGTCCTGCCAGGACTTCACCGCGGTCCCGAAGCCGTACCAGCCGGGAAGCATCAGGCGGCACTGCGCCCAGCTGAAGACCCACGGAATGGCCCTGAGCGACGTGATCTCCCGCGTGGTCGAACGGGACGCTGGCCGTGAGCCGATGTTAAGCGAGGCGATCTCGTTGATGATGGTGGAGGACCAGAAAAAGTCCTCGAACCCGTCGGTCTCGAAGACGAGGCTTCGATAGGCCCGGAAGGCGTGCTCGGAGAGGCTCTCCATGATTGCCTCGGCGTCTTCTGTGGCGAGGTCCGGGCCGGGCAGCAAGCTCGCCTCCGCCGTTGCGGACACCAGCGTTTCCAGGTGTGCATACCCGCTCTCGGCATGGCCATAGCGCGAGGAGATCACCTCGCCCTGTTCGGTCAGCCGGATTTGACCGTCCACGGCCCCCGGCGGCTGCGCAGTGATGGCTTCGCGAGCGGGCCCCCCGCCGCGGCCGACGGAACCGCCGCGGCCATGGAACAGGCGCAGGCGCAGGCTGCGGTCGCGGAACAGCTTTACCAGTTCACGCTCTGCCTTGTGCAGCTCCCAGCCCGAGGTGACGAACCCGCCGTCCTTGTTGCTGTCGCTGTAGCCGAGCATGATTTCCTGGATGCCGCCCTGGCTGTCGAGCACGCGGCGGTATTCCGGCAGGTCCAGCAACTCGCTGATGATCGTGGGACCCATCTGAAGGTCGGCGATGGTCTCGAAGAGAGGCACCACCGAGATCGTACAGCTGCCGTCGAGCGCAAGAAGGCCCACTTGCTTCAGCAGGACCGAGAGCTCGAGCACGTCGGAGACCGACTGCGCGTTGGAGATGATCGCGGTGCAGATGGCCTTCGGTCCGAAGCGGTCGATGATGTCCTTGGCCGTGCGAAAGATCCGGAGCTCCTTCTCCGTTGCGTCCGAATAGTCCCAGAACGGGCGCAGGAGCGAGCGCGGGGAGTTGAGTTCGGCCCGGAGGAGTTCGACGCGCGCCTCCTCCGAGAGATCCATATAGCCGGTCCCGGGCGCGATCGCTTCGAACAGTTCCGCCACGGTCGTGGCATGGACGGCAGAGTTCTGGCGCAGGTCGACGCTGGCGAGATGGAAGCCGAAGCTGCGGATCTTGCGCCGAAGCGAGAGCAGCCGTCCGTCCGCGATCAACCCCGCCTGATTTGCCCGGAGCGAGGTGTCGATCACATCGAGATCGGTCAGCACTTCCTCCGGGCCGGTGTACGGGGAGGCCGGCAGGGGAACGCGGGGCGGCGGCGCTTCGGGGTCGATCTCCTTCAGCGTCGCGGCAAGCCGGGAGAAGACACCGATCAGGCCGCGCCGGTACGGCTCGTCCTGTCGGTGGACGGAGCGGTCCGGCGACCTCTCGGCGAGCGCGAGTACCTCGTCGCTCACCGGGACGACGCGGGTGGACATCGACAGCTCCAGCCCGAGTTGGTCGATCTCGCTCAGATAGTGCGACAGCGCGTGGCCCGCTTGCAGACGGAAGGTGTTGCGAAGGACCTCGTCGGTCACGAAGGGGTTGCCGTCCCGGTCGCCGCCGATCCATGTTCCGATCCGAAGAAACGGTGGGACATCCTCTCCCGGCCGGAGGTGGAGGGCATCGTGCACGGCTTCCTGTATCTCTGGAACGGCGCGGAAGAAGGTGTGATCGAAGTAGGCGAGCCCATTCTTGATCTCGTCGTTCACCGTCAGCTTGGCACGGCGGAGCAGGTGGGTCTGCCAGAGCGTCGAGATTTCGCGTTCGATGGCCGTATCGATGTCGGAATGATCGAGCCCCACTGTCCGGGCGCGGGTGCGGTCGTCGAGCAGGCGAAAGATCTTGAACTCCGAGCGCATGGTGCTCTGCCGCCGGATTTCCGTGGGGTGGGCGGTGAGGATCGGGCTGACGAGGGCCTCGCGGAAGAACTTGCTGATCTGCTCTTCTGTAAACCCGGCCTCCCGGATCGCTTCCACCACGCTTTCAAGCTGTGACGGCTCGTTCCGGCCGGCGGCCAGCGTCTCCTGATCCTGCGAGATGTTCAGGAGGTGAAGGAAATAGGTGAAGGCGCGCAACACCTGCAGCGTTCTGTCTTCGGACATGCCGGAGATGGTGCGCTGCAGCTTCTGGTAGGCGTTTTCATCCCCCGTCCGGTGGTAATGGATCGACGAGAGCCGGATGTTTTCCACGGTGTCGAAGGCGTCGCCACCCTCCTGCGTGTGAACGACCCGGCCGAGGATCTTGCCGAGGTAACGAATTCCTTCGTCCACGTGCACCTGCGGGTCACCCCCCTCGATTTTCACCGATTCATCAACCAACGCGACGTCTCCTGTTTTTGCATCGCTCCGCCTTAACACGCTTCAAAACGGCCTGCTTCCGAAAAGAGCTGTGGCCTGCGCCGAGGTCGCCTCCGACGCCGATTTGGGGCGGCAAAGCGGAGGAATGGCGCCGTCCTGTGCTGTTATTGAACCGTTAGACGCGTAGCGCGCGCAGCCGCGCGTCCGTCACTTTATGAGCGGGAGGAGCTTCTTGAAGGCTGGTGTGCCAGCCTGCCCGAGCCACTCGAAGACGACCATTTCCGTCGTGACGATCCCCGCCCCATTCGCCGCCAGGCGCGTCACGGCGGCCTGTTCGCTTTCTGCCGTGCGCGACGAAGTGGCGTCGGAAACGAGGAACACCTCGTATCCCTGTTCGATCAGACCGGCGGCGGTCTGGGTGACGCAGATGTGCGCTTCGATCCCGGCCAGCACGGCCTGTTTCCGACCGAGCTTCCGGAATGCGTCGGCGAAGGTGGCGTCCTCCATGCAGGAGAAGTGCGTCTTCGTGAGCACCTTGGTGTCCGGCGGCGGCGAGAGATCGGCAACCGTGGGCCCCAGTCCTTCGGGATATTGCTCCGTGATCAGAACCGGCACGCCCGTTTCCTGCGCGGCGGCGAGCAGGGTGCGCGTGTTGCGGACCGTCTGGGCGGGGGATCGCATGGCAGGCAGAAGGCGTTCCTGAATGTCGATAACGACAAGCACGGATTCGGCGGACCGAATGAGCATGGAAAAGGTCTCCCGTGATAGGTCGGTCGAAGGGCCACGATCCGGGATGTGCCAGATGCGGGCAGGGGAGTGCAACGCGTCTTTGTGCGGTCGCATGCTGTGATGGCCAGCCATGCAGGCGGGCAATACGGCGCCATGGACCCGCAGGCCCAACGGTCGTATGCCTTTGCACCTGCGGTTGTGACGCGGATTGCCAGTCCGAAACTTCGTTCCGGAGCAGGCGTTTGCCGCTTTTGGACGAGCGGGTCTGGCGGATTGCGGGCGAAGGTCTACGCTACGATCCGCAGGGGGAGTGGCGGCTGTTCATGTGCCCGGGCGCATCGCCACGGCACGGACGGGTGTCGTCGGGACTGGAAGGGAGGACCGGATGAAACACAGCACAAGGCAGACAACGGACGGCGCGGGACGTGGAGCGGGGGACTGCCAATGACGCATTCGCTGACTGACATCGAAATCGCCCGCGCCGCCGACAAGAAGCCGATCCAGGAGATCGGGGCGCGGCTTGGCATTCCGGACGAGCACCTGCTTCCCTTCGGACACGACAAGGCGAAGGTTTCGGCCGAATTCATCGCCTCGCTCGCGGACAGGCCGAAGGGGCACCTTGTCCTCGTCACTGCGATCAACCCGACGCCCGCGGGCGAGGGCAAGACCACGACGACCGTGGGGCTGGGCGACGGGCTCAATGCCATCGGCAAGAGCGCGGCGATCTGCATCCGGGAGGCATCGCTTGGCCCGTGCTTCGGCATGAAGGGGGGCGCGGCCGGGGGCGGTTATGCGCAGGTCGTGCCGATGGAGGACATGAACCTCCATTTCACGGGCGACTTCCACGCGATCACGGCGGCGCACAACCTGCTGGCCGCGATGATCGACAACCACATCTACTGGGGCAACGCGCAGGAGATCGACATCCGCCGGATCACCTTTCGCCGGGTGATGGACATCAACGACCGCGCGCTCCGCCAGATCGTCTGCAACCTTGGTGGCGTGGCGAACGGTTTCCCGCGCGAGGGCGGCTTCGACATCACCGTGGCCTCCGAAGTGATGGCAATCCTGTGCCTCGCGACCGACATGGCCGATCTGGAAAGGCGCCTGGGCGACATTATCGTCGGCTACCGCCGCGACCGCTCGCCGGTGACGTGCCGGGACCTGAAGGCGGACGGGGCCATGGCGGTTCTGCTTCAGCAGGCGATGCAACCCAACCTCGTGCAGACGCTGGAGAACAATCCCGCGTTTGTTCATGGCGGCCCGTTCGCCAATATCGCGCACGGCTGCAACTCTGTGGTGGCCACGACGACGGCCCTGAAGCTTGCCGACTACGTTGTCACCGAGGCCGGTTTCGGGGCCGATCTCGGGGCCGAGAAGTTCATGGACATCAAGTGCCGCAAGGCGGGGCTGGCCCCCTCGGCGGTGGTGATCGTGGCGACGGTCCGGGCGCTCAAGATGAACGGCGGCGTGGGCAAGGACGGGCTCGGGGAGGAGAACGTCACGGCGGTGAAGAAAGGTTGTGCCAACCTCGGCCGACACATCGAGAATCTCAAGCAGTTCGGCGTGCCGGCCGTGGTGGCGATCAACCACTTCGTCACCGATACGGACGCGGAGATCGAGGCGATCCGGGACTACGTCAGGGGTCAGGGCACGGAGGCGATCCTGTGCCGGCATTGGGCCGAGGGGTCAAAAGGGACGGAGGCGCTGGCCACAAAGGTCGTGCAGATTGTGGAACAAGGGGCGGCGCAGTTCGCCCCGCTCTATCCCGACGACATGCCGCTTTTCGAGAAGATCGAATGCATCGCCAAGCGCATCTACCGCGCCGACGAGGTGCTGGCGGACGTCAAAGTGCGCAAGCAGCTCCGGGACTGGGAGGCGCAGGGCTACGGGCATCTGCCGATCTGCATGGCAAAGACGCAGTATTCCTTCACCACCGATCCCAACAAACGCGGCGCACCCGTCGGTCACAGCCTGCCGGTGCGGGAGGTGCGCCTGTCCGCCGGCGCGGGGTTCGTTGTGGTGATCTGCGGAGAGATCATGACGATGCCGGGCTTACCGAAAACGCCCTCCGCCGAGGCCATTCACATCAGCGCGCAAGGGTTCATCGAGGGACTCTTCTGATCCGCTGCCCGGCCACACCATGGCCGGCCAAGCACGCCTCCGGCCGCCCGGAGGAACAAGCCCGCTCCGAACCGCGTTCCTCTGCAAGAGGGGCGGCGCGTTCGGTGCCGTTCGAAGTCGGCGCCCGTATAGCGCCAAACTGCCGAGGTTTCCGATGGGTCTGATTGTCTTCCTCCTTTATCTCGCCGCCTGTCTGGTTGCGGGTGCGACTGGGGTGCTGTTTCCGCCGGGAACCTGGTACGATTCCCTCGACAAGCCCAATTGGACGCCCCCGAATTGGATGTTCCCCGTCGTCTGGGCGGTTCTCTACCTGCTCATGTCGTGGGCAGCAGTGATCGTGACAAACTCCCTTAGCGGGGACGACGCATCGCGGATCGGCCTGTCGTTCTGGTCGCTTCAAATCACCCTGAACGCTCTCTGGACGCCGGTCTTCTTCGGGTTGCGGCGTATCGGAAGCGGCCTCCTGGTGATGGTGCCGTTGTGGCTGGCCGTTGCTGGCACCATGGTGACATTCTTTATGGTGAACCTGCTGGCAGGTCTTCTGTTCGTCCCCTACCTCGTATGGGTGACGGTGGCTGCGTCGTTGAACTATGCCATCTGGCGCCGGAATCCGGCACCAGAGCCCATTGATCTCGACGCCTGAAGCGATTGTCCCGACTCCGCCTGCACCTTAACTGCTTTTTTGAGGGCGCCGTGCGGCTATGGCGGTTGCAAGTTGGGTCGGGACCTCACCATAGTATTCCGGATGTCGACTTTCTGGTTTTTGCACTAAGTCATCCATATGGGATGCGGTCTTGCCGAAAGGTCGCAGTGAAGGATCGGGCGATGGCAGCTGAAGTCGCTGCCGGCCCTAAGTTGAGGAGATACTTATGAAGACCTTTTTGTGGGCCGCTGCCCTTGTTTCGATGCCGCTGTCGGTCGCTGCGCAGGGCGATGTCGATGCTGGCGAGAAAGCGTTTCGGCAGTGCCAGACATGCCACGTCGTGGTGAACGACGCGGGCGAAACGCTGGCTGGCAAGAAGGCCAAGACCGGCCCGAACCTCTATGGGATCGCAGACAAGCCGGCAGGTTCCGAAGAGGGCTTCAAATACTCCAAATCCCTCGAGGCGGCCGGGGAGGCGGGTTTGACGTGGAGCGAGGATGACTTCGTGGCCTATGTCCAGGACCCGACCGGTTTCCTGAAAGGGTATCTGGAAGACGATGGCGCGCGGGGCAAGATGTCCTTCAAGGTCCGCAAGGAACAGGACGCGCACGATCTTTGGGCATACCTTTCGTCGCTCGGCGCGGACAGCTGATCAGACGATCGCCTGAAAGAATTCTGATGCAGGGCCGGAGTGATCCGGCCCTTTTCCTTTGCAATCGTGCCGCGTTTTCACCGGCCAAAGCTGCTCGTGCACGACCCCGTTTGGGGCGTTCCGAAATCCGACTGGTGGGGGGGCGCAATTCGGACAGTGTGTCCAAAAAAAATACCGGCGCCCCGATAACCGAGACGCCGGATCCTAAAGTATAAATATATGCGCACCACTCACTCGCGCTAGGAAATTCAAACCGAAATAAACATTCGACTTTTGGCGCTTATCAACACAACCAACTGCACTCACACTACGGTAGAACCACAACTGCAAACTGGCAGTTTTCCGCCGACGGGTGAATTCGTTTGAATACCTAGGTAATACTACCTAACGGCAGCAGTCATCCGTTTTGCCCGCTCCGTTGCCCTTGGGGCACGGGCGACCCAGGCCGGCGGTTCTGGACAGACCGAAATGTTGCATCCGCCGGCTATGGCCGGTTTGATCGCGGCAATCGGTGCGCGATCCGGCAATTGAAGGGGGCGCGTCAGCCGATCCAGACCAAGACGGTGGTGTCATGAGAAATTCGCTCGGCCTGTTGCTGGCGATCGGCCTTGCCGGGCTACAATTCGTTGCCGTTCTGGCGGTGGTCTTTTCGTCCTATGTCACGTCGGAACGGGCGCTGCTGGACCACGCGCGATCGTTGCTGAGTGATGTCGGCACGAACACCATTGCCCACAGTACCGGCTTTCTGCGACCCGCCCGGGCCGCGGCAGAGCTTTCCGCGCGGCTCGCCCAGACGGATGTGATTGCGAGCGACAGGCCTGAGCTGCTGGAAAAGTTGCTGTTTCAGCAACTGCAACTCGCGCCGCAGTTCGCCGGCCTGTTCTACGGCAGTGAGGGGGGCGATTTCGTCTATGTGATGCGCAGCGACGGGCCGGGGCCCTTTCGCTCCAAGTTCATCCGCGTGCAAGACGGCGTCCGGTCCACGGAGTTGATCTGGCGGAACGACGCATTCGAGGTCGTCGAGCGCAGGATGGACCCGGAGGACACCTACGACCCCCGCGTTCGCCCCTGGTACCAACGCGCCCGCGACCAACGGACGACCATCTGGACCGATCCCTACATCTTCTTCACCTCGCAGCAGCCCGGCATCACGCTGGCCTCGCCGGTGATGAGCGGCGTGGACGGCATTCGCGGCATCGTGGGTGTGGACATCGAGATCAGCGACATCTCCGATTTCCTCGCCCAACTCGAGATCGGGAGCCACGGCAAGGCGCTCATCATCCACGACAATGGCGATGTCATTGCCCATCCCAACAAGGACCTTCTGAAGACGACGGATGAGGATGGAACGTTGCGGTTCGCAAATATCCGGACGTTCGACGACCCCATCGCGCAGGCTGCGTTTTCGCAGCTGACACAGGACGGAAAGGTGCCGGTGGCGCGCGAAACGCTGTCGCAGTTCGAGTACAACGGGGAAACCTACGTGTCGGTCGTCATGCCGGTGATGAGCGAGAAACTCCCCTGGACCATCGCCGCCTATGCCCCCGAAAACGACTTCACGTCCGAAATCAAACTCAACCGCCGGATGAATATCTGGATCGCGGCTCTGGTGGCTGCGACCACAGGGCTGGCCGGATTGGCTCTGGCGCAATTCATCTACAAACCGGTGCGGGCCTTTGCCGTCCGCTCCGCGTTGATCTCGCAGGGCGAGCTGGACCCGGAAGAGCCGCTTCCCAAAACCTACCAGGAACTGGAGAACGCCAACGCCATGCTGATGGAGCAGATTGCAGCGCGGCGGGAGACGGAGCTGGAATACGGTCAGACCTTCGCGCTCTCCTCACGCGGGATGGCGCAGGTCGCGCCGGAGAGTGGACAGTTCATCCGGGTGAACGACCGCTTCTGCGAGATCACGGGGTATTCGCCAAGCGAATTGCTCGGGATGACCTTCACCGACATCTGCTATCGCGAAGAAGCGCCCTTCTTGCTGCTCGACGGCCAGCATGGTGCGGAGACTAGCGAGATCAATCACGAGATGCGCTGCCGCCGTAAAGACGGCGAAACGATCTGGACCGCCGTGAACGCGATCATGATCCATAACCAGGAGGGCAAGGCGCTCCATGTCGTGCTGACGTTGGACGACATCACGCTGACCAAGCGCAAGGAGGAGAAGATCTCTCAGCTCAACAAAGACCTCTCCAACCTGTCGCGCGACAATACGATGGGCCAGATGGCGGCGGGGCTCGCCCACGAACTCAACCAGCCGCTGACCGCGATCGCCCAGAACGCGGATACGGCGCTGCTCATGATCAAGGGCGTTCCCGAGGCCGATCCGGAGTTGCGTCAGGTGCTCGACGAGATCGAGGAGCAGTCGCTCCGGGCGGGCGAGATCATCCGGGCCCTGCGCGCGTTTATCCGCAAGGACGAGGGGACACGCACCGATTTCGATTTTGTCGAGCTTCTGGACCAGACGAAGCGACTGGTGATTGCCGAGGCTCATGAAGTCGGTGCCGAGATCGCGACCGAACTGGGCCACCTTCCTCAGGCCAATGCCAACCGGGTGCAGGTGGCGCAGGTGCTGGTGAACTTGCTGCGCAACGCCATCGAGGCGGTGGCGGAAAACCCCGGCAAAGATCGGCTCGTGACGGTCCACGCACGGCAGCGCGGTCCGCAGATTCTGGTCTGCGTCACCGACAACGGTCCTGGCGTCGATCCAGACCTGACGCTTTTTACCCAGTTCGAGACGACCAAACCCGGGGGGATGGGGCTGGGACTGTCGATCTGCCGAGCCATCGTGCAGGAGAACGGCGGGCAGCTTTGGCACGAACCGGCGGAGACAGGCGGCGCACGGTTCTGTTTCACCCTCGATGCCAGCGCCGACGCATAGCGCGCCGCGGCGCCGTCAGACAAAAGGCTCAACGGTGGACAGGGCCAAGCGTCGCATGTGACTAAGTTAACATGACGATGGCGGTCTGCGCGACGTCGCGTTAGTCTCGCCGACGGAGCCCTCGGTTTGACAGAGAAGTGGAATGTCTGACACGGACGCTGTCGTCTTCATCGTGGACGACGACAAGGATATTCGAACGTCGCTGACGCGTGCCCTCCGCACGCGGGGGTTCACCGTGCAGACTTTCGACTCCGCGCAGGCGTTCCTTGATGCATACGACGGTGAACAGCCGGGCTGCGTGGTGCTCGACTTCGGGATGCCGATGATGTCGGGCCTGGATCTGCAGGAGCACCTGAACGCCAAGCGCTGCCCGCTCGCCATCATCTTTATCACCGGGCATGGCGGCGTGCCGGAATCAGTTCTGGCGATGAAGGCAGGTGCGGTGGATTTCCTGGAGAAGCCATTCCGTCAGGCGGTGCTGGTGGACCTTGTCGAGACGGCGTTGGACCTTTCCCGGGAGAAATACGAGGCCCGCGAGCGCAGCCGCGGCATCAAGCTGAGGTTTGATCGGCTGACGGCCCGGGAGGAGGAGATCGTCGCTCGGATGATTTCCAATCCGGCCGAGGTGTCCAGCAAGGAGATCGGCAACTATCTGGGGATCAGCCCGCGCACCGTGGACCACCACAGGGCCCGCATTCTGGAAAAACTCGAGGTCAGCTCCGTCGTGGAATTGATCGACCTGGCATCGAAACTGAAAGAGGCCACCCCGGGCGATAGTCCAAACAGGTGAGCGTCCCGCGACAGAGCCCCCGCGCATCAGTCCGAGGGGGGGACGTGTTTCGGAACCCTCAAGCCGTTCATCTGTTGGACTAAAAGGACTTATGGGACGGATGTGGCAAATGGAACGGGCCGCGGCGCGGACACGGTGCAAAACCGCATGACAACATCACGCGACCGCCGACCGAAGCCAATGAGGGGCTTCCGCCACACAGTGACTCTTGCTGGCGGTCTGGTCGGGTCTGGGCTCATGTCTGGATGCACTGGGCAGCAGTCCGCGCTTATTCCGCGCGGAGAGGACGCCGCGGTACAGTCCACGCTGTTTTTCGTCATGCTGGTCGGGGCCGTCGTCCTATGGCTGATGCTCAACGGCCTCTTCTTCTACCTTACGCGCGTGCGTCCGGGGGCGGTGCCCCAACGGCTCGCCAACGGTATGATCATCATCGGAGGGCTGGTGGTTCCGGCGGTGTTGATCGGTGCGTTGCTGGCCTGGGGTTTGTCCATCCTGCCCGACCAGCAACGTTCCGGGGATGGACTGACGATCCGCGTGACGGGCGAACAATGGTGGTGGCGCGTGGAATACTGGCCGGAGGGTGCCGAGGCGCCGATCGTCTCCGCCAATGAAATCCGGATGCCGGTGGGCGAGCGGGTGGAGTTCGCGCTTGGTGCGAAGCGGGTGATCCACTCGTTCTGGATCCCCGCACTCGGGGGCAAGATGGACATGTTTCCGGGCCGCGACACGCGTGTTTCCCTGAAGGCGACCGAGCCGGGCGTCTACCGCGGGCAATGCGCGGAGTTCTGTGGGGCCAGCCATGCGTGGATGGCATTTGCGGCGGAGGCCATGCCCCCGGCCGACTTCGCCGCTTGGCTCGATCACGAGGCGTCGGCGGCTGTCGCGCCGTCAACCCCCGACGCGGTGGCGGGCGCAGAGATATTCGCGCGCGAGGGGTGTGGGGCGTGTCACACGGTGCGCGGAACGGACCACATCGGGCAGGTTGGCCCGGACCTGACGCATGTCGGCGCAAGGCACACGCTTGGGGCCGGTCGGCTCGGCGCGACGCTAGAGGATTTCGCCGCCTGGATCAGCCACACGGACGAACTCAAACCCGAGGTCGAGATGCCCGCCTATGGCCACCTGCCGGAGGAAGAACACCGTCTGCTCGCCGCCTATCTGAAGGGACTCCAATGAGCGAAGACGATCGCCCGATACCGCGGAAGGTGAGCCAGGCCGACGACCTCGCGCCGGAGGGCGTCTATCCGCCCACGGAGGAGATGCTGTCTGAGCCGGTGCCAGCCGACCTGCAAAAGGCGCAGGCCGACCGTCTGCGCAAGGCATGGGTGGCCCCGACCGGGATTCGCTATGTCACCGCAGTGAACAACAGCGAGGTCGGCGTCTGGTACTCGATGACGGCCTTTGCCTTCATGCTCATCGCGGGCGTGATGGCCCTCATCATCCGGCTGCAACTCGCGTTCCCCGAGAACGACCTGATTTCGGCCGACCGCTTCAACCAGCTTTTCACGATGCACGGCTCGGCTATGATGTTCCTGTTCGCCGTGCCGATCTTCGAAGCGATCGCGATCCTGATCCTGCCGGGGTTCCTCTCCGCGAGGGACCTGCCATTTCCGCGGCTGTCGGCCTACGGCTACTGGTGCTTCCTGATCGGTGGGATCTCTGTGATCGGCTCGGTCTTCGTCGATGCGGGGCCGACGGCGGGCTGGTTCATGTATCCGCCGCTTGCCACGCAGGACGAGGGAATCGGCTCGGACATCTGGCTGCTGGGGTTGAGTTTCATCGAAGTCGCCTCCATCGCCGCGGCTGTCGAGCTGATCGTGGGCACGCTCAAGTGCCGCCCGCCGGGGATGCGCGTGAACATCATGCCGCTTTACGCGTGGTACGTCCTCGTGGTCGGTGGGATGATCCTGTTCGCCTTTCCGCCCCTCATCGCCGGGGATTTCCTGTTCGAACTGGAGCGGTCCTTCGACTGGCCGTTCTTCGACCCGACGCGCGGCGGCGATCCGCTGCTGTGGCAGCACCTGTTCTGGATCTTCGGCCACCCCGAAGTCTACATCGTCTTCCTTCCGTCGATTGCCATCGCGGCGATGGTGGTGCCGACGGTCGCGCAACGCCCCATCGTGGGCTATTCCTGGATCGTCCTGTCGGCGGTGGGTACCGGATTCCTAAGCTTCGGGCTTTGGGTGCACCACATGTTCACGACCGGGCTGCCCTCCATCTCGCTGGGGTTCTTTTCCGCCGCCTCGGAGGCGGTGGTGATCCCGACCGGCATCCAGCTCTTTGCGTTCCTGGCGACGCTTATGGTGGGGCGGGTGAGGGTCAACCTGCCCATGCTGTGGATCGCCGGCGGCCTGGCCATTTTCACCGCTGGCGGGCTGACCGGCGTGATGCTTGCCATGGCGCCGTTCGATTTCCAGGCGCACGACAGCTATTTCGTGGTCGCCCACCTGCATTACACGCTGTTCGGCGGGATGGTGTTTCCGGTGATCGCGGGGGTCTACTATTTCTTCCCGTTTGCCCGCAAGAAACTGCTGTCAGAACGTCTCGGGCGGATCGCCTTCTGGTTGATCTTCGTCGGGTTCAACGTGACGTTCCTGCCGATGCACTGGGTGGGGCTGCTCGGCATGCCGCGCCGGATCTATACCTTCCCGGGTGGGCTGGGGTGGGACACGGTCAACCTGATGTCCACGATCGCGTCCTTCCTCATCGCCGCTGGCTTCGCCGTCTTTGCCTGGGACGTGATCCGACCCAAGACCCGGCAGCCGCAAATCCCGCGCAATCCCTGGGGCGGCGGTACTCTGGAGTGGACCCATGACGTGCCGGAAGAGCTCTGGGGCACCCGATCCATCCCCTATGTCACCTCACGCTATCCTCTGTGGGACGATCCGAAGCTGCTGGAGCGGCTCGACAGCGGCCGCTACTATCTGCCGGATGCGGAGACGGTGCGACGCGAGACGATGGTGACGAGCGTGATCGACGCGAAGCCTCTGCTGATCCAGAAGGTGACGGGGCCGAGCTGGCTTCCGTTGCTGGCGGCGGTCTTTACCGGCGGGGCGTTCATCTTTCCGACGTTCCACGTGTATCCGCCAGCCATAGCCTCGGGGGCCGTTGCTCTCGCCATTATCATCCTCTGGTTGTGGCGGGAGACGTCTTGGCCGCCGGAGCATGAAATGCGCGACGCGGGCTTGGGGCTGAGGCTGCCGAACTACGCCGCCGGTCCGAACTCCGTCGGTTGGTGGGCGATGTGGATCACCATGCTGGGGGACGCCACGGCCTTTGCCTCCGTCGTGTTCGCCTTCTTCTACTACTGGACGTCGAGCGCGGACTTCCCCCCGGTTGCCATGCCGGACCCGGATCGGGCGCTCGTCGGGCTTGCTGTGGTCGGCCTACTGCTGGCTTGGGCCGCCACGGTCAGCGCGGCCTGGCTTAATGCTCGAGCGCGAGTGACGGCTGCCCGTGCGGCCTTGATCGTCGCGCCCGTTGCTGCAGCCGGGGGCGCTGCGGCGCTTGTCCTGTCAGTGATTGGGCTGTCACCTTCCACCCATGTTTACCCCGCCGTCATGTGCGCGCTTGCGATTTGGGTGGTGGTCCACGCTGGTGTGGGGATTGTGATGCAGCTCTACTGCCTCGCGGCCTCCGTCGCGGGAAAGATGACGCCGCGCCATGACGCCGACATTCAGAACGTCACGCTTTACTGGCACTTCCACCTGATCGCGGTGCTCGTGACCTGCGCCGTGATGGGGCTTGCGCCTGGGGTCATGCGATGAAAACCCCGCAAGAGCCCCGCGCCCAGGAGGAACGCCGCGAATTCCGTGAGGAGGCGGAAAGCCTCTTCCGCATCACCTTTGCCCCGGTGATCTGGGCGGCCCATTTCCTTCTGTGTTACTGCACCCTCGCGGTTGTCTGTGCCAAGGGGGGCGACCCAGACTTCTGGCGGACCGCCTTGGTGGGGCTGACCCTCGTTGCCCTGCTGGCAATCACCTGGACGGGCTGGCGTGCCTGGCGGCAGTGGGACGCCCACAACACCGGCGACTACGCCAATGCGCGCGGAGAGGACGAGGACCGGCACCAGTTTCTCGGGCAGGCGGCGCTCCTGCTGGCGATCATCTCGGCAATAGGCGTGATCTACACCGCCCTTCCGCTTGTCCTCGTGGAGGGCTGCAGATGAGACCGACGTTCCTCCTCCCCGGCCTCGCGCTGCTGGTGGCCATATGGACGCTGCCATTGGACACAGTGCTCGGCGTCTTCCCGGTGCACATGTTGCGTCACATGGTGCTCGTGGCGCTTGCGGCACCGCTGCTCGTTCTGGGGCTACCGAAGCTTGCCGCCCGGGTCGCGATCAATCCCCTGATCGCCGCCGTGCTGGAGTTCGCGGTCGTGTGGGGCTGGCACATGCCGCAGACGCACGCGATAGGCCGGCTCAGCGGGGTTGGCTTCGTGGCGGAACAGGCGTCGTTTCTGCTGGTCGGTGTGCTGGTCTGGGCCGGATGCCTGCTGAGCCGTCAGCCGCTGGCCGGGGCAGGGGGGCTGTTGCTGACCTCCATGCACATGACCCTGCTCGGCGCGCTGCTGACGCTCGCCCCGAGGGACCTTTACGCAGATATGTGTGGAACGGCGCCCGACCTCGCCGGTCAACAGGGGGGCGGGATGCTGATGCTGGCCATCGGCACGCCGGTCTACCTGGTTGCCGGGCTCATGCTCACCGCCCGAGCGCTTGGACGGAGCGAGATGGCATGAAGGTCGAGCCAGGAACCCCAAGGATCGTATTTCGCACCCTTGCCGCGCTGGCCAGCCTGGGTGCGCTCGCGGGGGGAGGCGTTGTCGCGTTCGGCCTTTACAACGTGTCGGCACGGGTCGGGCACTGGCCGGGGGTCGGGTGGGTCTTGCACACCACCTTCGTCCAGTCCGTCAAATTGCGCGCCATGCCCGAGGCGGAGGTGCCGGACCTGTCCGACCCGGCGCTCGCAGACCTCGGGGCCCAGCACTACGCCACCGCTTGTGCTCCCTGCCATGCGGCGCCGGGGGTGGAGCGGTCGGCCACGGTGCGCGCAATGGTGCCGGCGCCACCGCATATCGAGGAGGCGGTGGCGCATTGGGAGGCCAATCACCTGCACTGGATCGTCTACAACGGGATCAAGATGAGCGGCATGCCGGCATGGTCCGCGCCGGAGCGCTCCGCAGAGGTCTGGCCGGTGGTTGCCTATCTGCTGCGGGTGAAGGAGGGAACGGCCCCCACGGACCTTGTGGCGCAGGACGGCGGAGCGCGTGGCGACTGGGCGGCCTATTGCCAGGCCTGCCATGAGGATGTGTCCGCCCATGTGCCGCGGCTCGGCATCCTGTCGCCGGAGTATCTCAACAAGGCGCTGTCGGACTACCGTGACGGGTCCCGCCCGAGTGGGATCATGGAGCAGGCGGCGTCGCTCGTACCGGCTGACGACATCCCGGCCCTCGTCCCACGGATGTCGCCACGGACGCCCGCCGAAGCGGTGACAGAGGCTCCGGCCGGCCCCGGTGCCGACCTTGCGCGGCGCGGGACCGATGATGTCCCCGCCTGCGTCGCGTGCCACGGTCCCGGTGCAACGCGCGCGAAGGCGGAGTTTCCATCGCTTGCGGGGCAGGATCCGTCCTACCTCGCGGCGCAGCTTTCCCTTTGGCGCGACGGGCTCAGGGGAGGGTCGGACGTGATGACGAAAGCGGCGATGGATCTGAGCGACGCGGATATCGCCGCCCTCGCGGGCTGGTACGGCGCGCTTTCTCCGGAAATCGCACCCGCGCTGCAATAGTCTCGGCCAGTGCTTCTATGGGGAGCCGTGTCGGGCTAGGACCGGAGGCTCTACGAGATCAGCACGCGCAGGGTAATGGCAATCGCTCCCAAGGTCAGGATGCCGGCCAAGTACAGGCCGGCAAACCAGGCGATCCGGCGCAGGGAGCCTTTTCGTTCGGAGGATCGGTCTTGCGCCATCAGTGATAGCCGTCGTCGGGATCAATCTTGCCGCGGAAGACCCAGTACGCGTAGGCCGTGTAGACAAGGATGATCGGGATCAGGATCGAGGCACCCACCAGCATGAACATCTGCGCGTTGGCGGGTGCCGCGGCCTCCCAGATCGTGACTTCGGTGGGGATGACGTACGGATACATCGACACGCCGAGGCCCACGAAACTCAGCACGAACAGACCGAGAGACAAGATAAAGGGCCAGTAATCATGCCCGTAGAGTACAAGGCTGCGCCAGATCAGGGCGGCCAGCGCAAGAACGGCGGCGGCGACGCCGACGGCGATCCCGATCCGCCAACCGCTGAACCACCGCAGGTAGTAGCCCTCCTGCAGAAATGGCGTCCAGAGGCTTACGACACCGATGAAGGCGACCGTTGCGAGGCACAGATACCATGCCCGCCGGCGCATTCGGGCTTGCAGGCGTCCCTCGGTCCGCATGACGAGCCATGTCGCGCCCAGTAGCATGTAGCCCACCATGAGTGCCACGCCGACGGTCACCGAAAAGGGCGTCAGCCAGTCCCACCATCCGCCGGAATAGCTGCGGGCCTGCTCGTCGATGGAGATCCCCTGAAGCAGCCCCCCGAGGGCGATCCCCTGCGACAGCGTGGCGATGGCGGAGCCGCCGATGAACGCGACGTCCCACACACCGCGCCAACGCTCCGTCCGCCAGCGGAATTCAAAGGCAACGCCCCGAAAAATGAGGGCCAGAAGCATCGCAATGATCGGGGCGTAGAGTGCAGGGAGCACAAGAGCATAGGCGAGCGGAAACGCCGCGAACAGGCCGCCGCCGCCCAGCACCAGCCAAGTTTCATTCCCGTCCCACACCGGCGCGACGGAGTTCATGATCACGTCCCTGTCCCGGCGGTTTGGCTCTACAGCGAACAGCATTCCCAGCCCGAGGTCGAAGCCGTCCAGGATAACGTAGACGAGGACCGCGAAGGCAATGAGGAATGCCCAAATGAGCGTCAGGTCGATGGAGATGCCTTCGGTGAATGGCATGGTTCATTCCCCCGGTTGGCGGTCTTTGGACCGGTGGCTGGCTGCGCCCGCTGCGGGCGTGATGCCCGCCGTGCGCGTCGGTCCTTCGGTCACGCTGCCCAGACGCGGCTCGTTGGCGTCGGCTGGGCGGGACATCAGGCGAAGAATGTAGAACGTGCCGGAGCCGAAAATGGCGAAATAGACGAGCACGAAGGCCACGAGCGACGCTCCGACAGCGGGCGAATCCAGCGGTGCTGCACTCTCTGCGGTGCGCAGCAGGCCATAGACGGTGAACGGCTGGCGGCCGACCTCGGTCGTGACCCAGCCCGCAATCACTGCGATCAAACCGGATGGCGCCATGACAACCGCAGCACGGTGCAGCCAAGGCGCGTCGTAGAGGCGCTTGCGCCACCGCGCCCAGAGAGACCACATGCCCAGGCCGGCCATGCAAAGGCCGAGCCCGACCATGACGCGGAAGGCCCAGAACACGATGAAGACGGGCGGTTGGTCCTCGTCCGGCACCGTGTCGAGGCCGGCGACCGGGGCATTCGGGTCATGTTTCAGGATCAGGGAACCGAGCTTGGGGATGCCGACGGCGTAGTCCAGTCGCTGTTCGGCGTCATTGGGAATGCCGAAGAGGTAGAGCGGCGCGCCATGGGGGTGGCTTTCGTAGTGGCCTTCCATCGCCATGACCTTGGGGGGCTGGTGTTCAAGGGTGTTCAACCCGTGCGCATCCCCTAGGAAGATCTGGATCGGGGCCACGATGGCCGCCATCCACATGGCCATGGAAAACATCGTCTTGGTGGCTTCGGGCGCCGATTGGCCCCGGCGCCTGCGCAGCAGCAGGTGATAGGCCCCCACGCCGCCGACGATAAAGGCCGTGGTCAGGTACGCGGCCGTCACGGTGTGCATCAGCCGGTATGGGAAAGACGGGTTGAAGATCACCTGCCAGAAATCCGTGGGCAGGAACTGCCCGGTCTCCGGGTCGATCTCGAAGCCCGCGGGCGTCTGCATCCAGCTGTTCACGCTGAGAATCCAGAAGGCCGAGAAGACCGTGCCGACCGCGACCGCGAGGCAGGCGATCATGTGCAGCGTCGGGCCGACCCGCTCCCGGCCGAACAGCATGATGCCGAGGAACCCGGCTTCGAGGAAGAAGGCGCTCAGCACTTCGTAGGCCATGGGAGCGCCGATGACCGGGCCCGCACGGTCCGAGAACACAGACCAATTGGTGCCGAACTGGTAGCTCATCACGATGCCCGAGACGACGCCCATGGCAAACGCGAGGGCGAAGATCTTGACCCAGTACCGGAAGAGGTCGAGGTACTTCGTCTCCTTCGTCCAGAGCCACAGGCCGTTCAGAACGGCGAGGTAGCTGGCAAGCCCAATCGTGAAAGCCGGGAACAGGAAATGCATGCTCACCGTGAAGGCGAACTGGATGCGGGCGAGAAGGACGGCGTCGATGGAGTCGAACATGGCATGATCCGACATCCAGCGACGTCGGCCTTGCAGAAAACGGTGATGCGCGGCGGCAGTTAGGCTGCCCTCCTTCCTATCTAGGTCGCACCTGCAGAAATTCGAGGTTGCTGACGCTGCGTAGCCTGCCCGTTTGGGTAGATGCGTTCGAGAACGGCGTCCGTGTCGATGCTGCCAATGGTTCCGGGACCCCGGCCCCTGCGTCCGGTCAGGCGCGTATGGACGAACGCTTCCGCCACGCCCGGTGGCGCGCGGCGCAAGAGTACGGACGCCGCCAGCAGCAGCGCGGTCTGCTCGACAAACCAGCGTGCTTCGGCTTCCTGCGGCTTTTGCGGCCATCTGTCCCGATGCTCCCGCAGGGCCCGCGCGTAGGTGCGGTCGAGTGACGCACCAGCATCCAGTTCGGCGTCTAGCCCGGTGCGCGCGGCGGGCAGGCGCGCGAGCGTTCTGAGAACATCTAGGCAAATCACGTTGCCCGATCCCTCCCAGATGCCGTTGAGCGGGGCCTCCCGGTAAAGCATCGGAACCGGGCTGTCCTCGACGTATCCCGCCCCCCCGAGGCACTCCAGCGCCTCGCCGATGACCATTGGGCAAAGCTTGTTCGACAGGAACTTTGCCAGCGCCACGCCAATCCGCGCAAAGGCCCGATCCTCCGGCCCGCCGCCGTCGAAGGCTCGGGCGACATGCAGGCCGAGGGCGAGGCTTCCCTCGAAGTCCAACGCTAGGTCCGCCAACACGGCGCGCATCAACGGCTGATCGATCAGGGTACGTTGGAAGGCCGTGCGGTGGCTTACCCAATGGTGCGCCTCCCGAAGGGCGGCGCGCATCAGACCCGCGGGCGCCAAAGCCGTGTCGAGCCGCGTATGGTGGATCATCTCTATGATCGCCCGCAGTCCCTGACCCTCGTCGCCGACCTGAAAGGCGAGAGCGCGGTGGTACTCGATTTCCGCCGAGGCATTGGACCGGTTCCCGAGCTTGTCCTTGAGCCGCATCAGGCGGATGGCGTTGCGGCCCTCCGGCAACCAGCGCGGGACAAGAAAACAGGTCAGCCCCGCGGGCGCCTGGGCGAGGGTCAGGAACCCGTCCGACATCGGCGCCGAGCAGAACCACTTGTGCCCGGTCAGGCGCCAGTTTTCGCCGTCACGCTCGGCTCGGGTGGTGTTGGAGCGGACGTCCGATCCTCCCTGCTTCTCTGTCAGGGCCATGCCGAGCGTCGCGCCTGCCTTTTCCGCGACCGGACGCACAGTTGGGTCGTAGTGCCGCGATACCAGCCGTTCCCGCCAGACAGGGAACGGGGAACCCTCCGACGGCAGGGTGGGGATGGCGGCATATGTCATGGTCAGCGGGCAACAATGGCCCGGCTCCATCTGGCTTGCGAGGTAGACCATGGCCGCGTGGCGCAGGTGGCCATCCGTCTGTCCCTCCCAAGGAATAGCCGCATACCCCGCCGCGCACGACAGGTCCATGAACCGATGGTAGGCCGGGTGAAAGCGCACCTCGTCCAGCCGCCGGCCGGCCCGGTCGAATGGCACGAGGTCCGGCGGGTGGCGGTTGGCCTCCCGCGCGGCGAGTTGCATGTCGGCGGTCCCGAGAGCCGCGCCATAGGCCGCCAGCCCGTCGCGTGCGTCGTGGTCGATGCCCGCTACGTGATCGGACAGGGCCTGGTCGCCTCCAAACAGGTCCAGGTCCCCGAGATCGGGCGGTTGGTTCTCGACCCTGTGCGTGCCGAGGTCGGTTTGTGCGGCGGTGGTCGTCATCAACGCTCCTCCCTTGGCGTCGCCGGCAAGCGGCGCGCAGGAGGAGGATAGCACCTTGGGGGTATCATGGCCCCATACGGGTGGCGCCGCGTCGTGACAGGCACGAGAAAAACGCGGGCGTTGGGGGCGCCCGCGGTCTGCCGCGTCACGCGGCAAGAACGGCCCGGCTGGCGGACCGAAGACGGATGGGGTCAGGCGCCGTTCTTCGCCCAGACGACCATGAATTGTGCCGACCCGGTCGGGAGGATTCGCATGGCTGGCATGTTCTTCACATCGAGAATTCTGGAGCAGTCCTCGCTGAGGGTTTCGATGGTGGTCCAATCGTCGCCGGTGGCGTTGCGGCGCTGGATCTGAACGTCTCCGTCTCCGACTTCGGCATGGATGGTCGCCGGCGAGACCCAGTGCGGAAAGACGTGTTCTTCGTCATCAGGCAGGACGAGGGCGGTCGCGCCCCAGGTGCCAAGGGTCATGGTTGTCTCCTGTGTTTCGTAGTGCAGGAGAATGGGGCGGACGGTTTGCCACTCGGTAACCGCGGCGCACGCAGTGTTGCGAATTCGCCCATCTGGCGACGGACCAGCGATGAACTGTCTTCCCGGCAACCTGAGGTTGCCGTAGGGTTAATAAACGTTAACAATGGTTAACGCGATTTGAGGACGAGCATGAAAGATCCGGACCCGGAGAAGGCCTCGGAGACACCCTGCGACCACCACGGCCCGGATGATCCTGATCGGCGTGCCGCGCTGAAGGCCGTGCAGAAATACGCCGCCTGTGTCGCTGGCACGTCCACGGTCATACTGTCGGCGGACGACGCGCTCGCTGCGCAATCGTTCTGCTCGGTCATCGATCCCGACAGAAACGCCTGGATCTACCACTGGTTCTGCGACGGTCCCGAACCTGACGGTCCTGGTAAAAGGTCCAAACAGCCCAACGGAAACCTTGGCCTGCAGCGGTTCGACCGCGACAGCAACGGGTTCAGGCCGAAATAGCCGGTGACGCTGGCAAGGCCTATATCGGCGCCTGCGCGGCGGATCCCGTCCGAGGCTATCGCCAACGTCGAAGTGCTGCCGCTCGGATCGAGCCTGCTCCTACGCTCGCGCGGAACTGGGGCCAGCGTGCTCTCAAACGGCGATGGCGCGGCGATCCTGGATGGCTTGCGCCTCAACGCTCCCGTGGAGGACATCGGACAGGTCGTTTCGGTCCGCAGTGGCATGGCTCAGGAGGCATCGCTCAAACTGGTGAGCGAAACCCTCAGACGCTGGCACGATGCTGGCCTTTTCGCGTCGCCTTCTGAGAACCCGGTCGCAGCGCAAGTGCCTGACATGCGGGAGGCCTTACACCAGGGAGCCTATTGCCTCGGCGAACATGGCTGTGTCGTCCGCACGCCCCATGCATTCCTCCTCGCCCAGATCGACGCGGTGGTGGGTGCCTATGGTGCCGAGAAGGGGCTCGCGGGGGTAGATGTGATCGAGTTGGACGGCGCGTGGGGCGACTTCCGGCTGCGCCGCAATGGGGCCATCGTGGCGACCGGGCTGGACCACGACCAGATCCGCCACGGCACTCTGCGGCAGGTGCTCGCGGCGTTGGCCGGACGGGACCGGGTCGCGGCACTGTTGCATTCCGCCTGTGTTGCACGGCACGGGCAGGGCGTTCTGCTGGCCGGGGCGACCGGAGCCGGCAAGACGACGCTGGCCTTGGCGCTGGCTGCGGCAGGGTGGCAGCATGTCGGAGACGACCTCATTCCGCTCATGCGCGACGGCCAGACTGTGACCGCCATTCCGACCGCGGCATCGGTGAAGCGCCCGGGAAGCTGGGATCCCGCTCAGGCCCGCGCTGGCGGGACGGACGACATTGCGAGCATCCTTGGGGTGGAGTTCCAGCCGCCGGCAAACCCGGCTCGGGCAGGGCGCATCCTGCCAGTTTCGGCCATTGTCTTTCCCCAATACATATCGGGCTGTACCCCCACCACCGAAGCCCTGTCTCCGGAGCAGACCCTGGTTGGCCTGCTGAAGGTTGGGGCGGCCCCTCTTGCGCTATCTGACAGCCTGGCCCCTCTGGTCCGCCTGGCCGACGAGGTGCCCGCCTGTCGCATCACCTATCCCGATACGGACACAGCGCTCCATGCATGCTCCGGAATGGTGATCTGATTGGTGCGGATGCGGGATGACCGGAGCAATCGGGCACGCGCAGAAGGCGAAGTCGTTTCCGGCAAGTGCACAATTGCCCCACGCAAGACAGACAGTTTTCACTTTCTTGCCTTTAACCGGACCTACGACGTGCGAGCAGGCAGGAGCAGAGCAGAAGAAATATCGCCATGAACCAGCTTAACAGGCTCGTGTCCGGCCGCCCCGTCGGCCGCACGACTGAGACGGAAAAGGACGACGAGATCGACCTCCGCTCGATCTTCATGGCCCTTTGGCGCGGGCGGTACTGGATTCTCATCGCGACCGTCCTGGGGCTTGCCTTCGGATATTACCAAGGGGTTGTGGCATCGACGCCGGTCTACGTTGCGACGGCAACCATCATGCTCGAACGCGAGGAGACGCCGGTGGCCGGTCTGCCGTCGCTGACGGCGGGCAGCGGCAACGCGTGGAACGACGCTGTGCTCAAGACAGAGATGGGGGTCATCGAATCCTACAATCTCGCTGAGAAACTGGCGGTGGAACTCGATCTCATCCGCAATCCCGACTTCAATCCCTACCTGCCAAGGGAGGACGCGGGCAGTGATCGGGGCTGGTTGTCCAGTATGCTCGGCAAGGATTCCACACCGCAGGAGACCGTAGCGCCACCGCCGGATAACCAGATCCTGCACTCCATCGCCAGCCGTCTGCGCCGCGCGATTTCGGTCTCGAACCAGGAATTCTCCTACATGCTGGATATTTCGGTTCGGGATACCAACGCCCAACGGGCGGCCCTTTTCGCGAACACGCTGGCTGACCTCTACATCCGCGATCAGGTTGACGTGCGCCTCGAGCGCACCCGCGAGGCGCGGGAGTGGCTGTCGGACCAAACAGCCGATCTCAAGGCGGAGGCAGATGCCTCGGCCCGCAGGATGGAAGCATTTCGTGGCGACGCGGACCTCCAGAATGAACAGACGCTCGAGGCGTTGAACCTTCAGTTCAAGACCCTCCGCGAGCGCGCCGAGACGGCGGAACAGGACGTGCGCGACCTGTCAGACAAGCAGGCGCTGATCGAAAATGCGCGGTCCAGTGGATCGGCCTCTGACCAGCTCGCCGCGGTGGAGCGGGTGACCGGCCGCCCATGGAGCGTGTCCGTGGACGAAACCGACCCGGCTTCGGTCCAGCGGCTCCAAGCGAAGGTGGATACGCTGCTTTCCGATTTGTCCCGGGATCTCGACAAGCGGATAGTGCATGCCGAGAGGCTGCGCGCAGCGCTTCAGGAACAACAGGTGGAGATCGACCAGCAATCCACTGAATACGTCCAGCTTCGCCAGCTCGAGCGTGAAGCGGAAGCCGATCGTCTGATCTACGAATACTTCCTCGCCCGCCTGAAGGAAGCGGCGGTCAAGGAAGGCTTCGCACAGGCGTCGGCCCGCGTCCTTTCGCCGGCCTTCGGGGGGAGGCAGATCGGGGCGAACGGCTTTCGGTTCATGATCATGAGCGGCCTTATGGGCATGGTTCTGACATGTGGCTTGCTAATCCTGCGCGACCGCATGAACGACCGCTATCGCCTGAGTGAAACCCTGGAGGGAGACACCGGTCTGCCGGTCCTGGGGCAGATCCCGCAGATCCCCGGCCGGTCTCGGATCGACCTGATCTCCTACATCGTCGGCAAGCCAGGTTCTGTCGGGGCGGAAGCGGTGCGTGGGCTGCGGACGTCGCTGCAATACACGTCTATCGACTCCCCGCCTCGGGTCATCATCGCGACCTCCTCTGTCCCGGGGGAGGGCAAGACAGTCACCTCCATCGCGCTGGCCCATCACTTCGCCGGGCTAGGAAAATCGGTTCTGTTGATAGAGGGCGACGTTCGGCGTCGGGCGTTCTCCGAGATCTTTCCGGCCCCGAAAGACAAATCCCTGCTCTCCGTCCTTTCGGGGGAAACAGACCTGCTCGACGCCGTGCAGAGCCAGGTTTCGCTTGGCATCGACATCTTGTCCAGCGGCCAAACCACCGCCAATCCGGCTGACATTCTGGCCTCCCAGGCCTTCAGTTGCCTGATCGACGTCGCGCGGGAGGCATATGACTTCGTGGTAATCGACACGCCGCCGCTGTTGCTGGTGCCCGATGCGCGGGTGGTTGGACAGTATGCGGATACGATCCTGTTCATGGTCCAATGGGAGAGCACCCGGCGCAGCCAGGTGCGCGACGCGCTGGCGCAGCTCGAGCTTTCTGGCCTGTCGGCCGATGGCCTGGTACTGACCAAGGTCGATACGGAAAAGATGCGCTCCTACGGTCACGGGCAGCGGTACGGCGCCTATTCCGGCAAGGGCGCGAACAAGTACTACGTCAACTAGGGGCGGCCCTTTCCGCTACCGGAACCACCTACGACGCTCCCGATGGAAAGCCGCAAGCCGGCGCAAACCGCGCCAGCTCGCCAGCGTCTTCAGGTAGTGCTGCCGCCGGTCCGGTTCGTACAGAAAACCGCGGGCGTAGTGCTGCAACCAGCCAAGGTCCGACTGACGGCGAAGGGAGTGTGGTTCGCCGAACGCGGTGAGCACCCGATCCACCCAAGCCGCCTGCCGCGTTGCATCGCCATCTAAGAGACGCGCGGCGAGGGCCGACATCCTATCGAACGCCTCGACTTCTCCGGCTTGCGCGAAACGGTCTCGTGCTGCCGCCAGTTCCTCGCCCGAAAGATCGCGTGAGAGTAGGCCGAAATCGATCACGTCCCGCAAGCTGATCCGGGGCAGGGCGAGACGGTCCGTCTGGCCGAATTGCGCGTGAAGGACGGTGTGGGCGAGCCGGTCCGCGCCTGAAGGGACACGCACCCCGGCCGCGGTCACCGGCAGCGCATTCCGCAAAACAGCCTCGGCCGGCAACACGTGCTCCGCCGCGCCCTGTCCGAGCTGGCGGTGCAATTCCACCGCGCAAGGCCAGCCCGGGGCGAGGAGCGGCGGAAGATGATGATGGCCGCGTTGGTTGATCTCCGAAACGGCCTCCTCCCGTGCCCCAAGGTCGAGAAGGCTCTGCCTGAGCCTTGCGAGATCCGCATTGGCCAGCAGGACGTCGATGTCGCTGAGGAGTCGCGCACCCGGCGACGGATACCGCGGTGCCAATAGCTCCACGGCGCCTTTCAGTGCCACGGGTGTCAGGCGTCCTTCGTCGGCGATCCGTCCGAGAGTGTGCAAATGCGCCTCAATGGCGTGGTTGCGCCGTGCGTTGGCGGCCTGAATTTCGCGGAAGTAGACCGGCAGATCCGGCGGCACCGCGTCTCGCAGGTCCGGTGAATTAGAGAATGCGCACCAGATCAACGGATGGACGTGACTGGCCGTCGCCACCGCCACCAGATCCTCCGGCGAACTGCTGGCAATATCGCGCAAGAGCCCCTCGGGCGCAGGTCGGCCTAGGGCGACCGGAACTATGCCCAGAACGGCGCGGTGGGGGGCGGAGGCGCAGGAGGTCAGGTGGGGCTGCATGATCCTGTCAGGCGGTCTGGGGCGACATGTCTGAGGCTAGCGCGCGTGGTCCGAGAAGGGAACGGCGCACCGGTGGAGCGGACGACCAAGTGGCCGGGGTGGTGGTTTCTTCGTGGTCGGAAAGGGAGACCTCCCGCCGCTCCCTTGACAATTCTGCATAGCCCAAAAATGGCCCTCAAGCCGATCGAAAGAGTCCCCGATCAGAGGGCTCTCCGCGACATGGCGACCACCGCGCCGACCATTTGACGCGGGGCGGCAACTTGCCCCTGAATATTGGGGAATCCCGCGGAAATCTGTCGTTGACAGGGAAGCATGTAAAATCGGCACTCGTCGTGTCCCCAAGGACTTAACCCGATTCGCGACACGTGACCGTTGTAGCTGGGAGACAGTCACCCACTGCCGCAATGGTTGTGCCCCGTCGCGGCCTATCGGCGGTTTACTGCCTACGAAAATGATTGCTAAGGTCATTCACAGGCAGTGTCCGGCGCGACGACAAAAACGCATAAAAAAGCCGGAAGAAAACAACAAATTGTGCCAAGTCGGCCCCTCTCGCGACCGAGTGTTGCGCGGAGATGTTGTGAAGGCACATAAAATAGGGGCGGCGGATGTGAAACGGTTGACCGGATTTTGGGGGCTTCTATCGGCGTACTGGGTTTCGGAAAGGTGGCGAGAAGCCTGGATCCTGACCGCAATCATTATCGCCCTGACCACTTTGCTCAGCAAGTCCAGCGTCTGGGTTGCCATGGCGAGTGCGGACTTCCTTGCCTCCCTGGCAAACTTTCACTCCCTCGACAGCGCGAATCCGGCCCAGGTGGTTCTTCTGGCGGCCGTCACCTATTTCGCGTTCTTCTTTTCCCGGACGGGCGGGGTGGCGCTGCGCCACTTTCTGTCCTCCACGCTTCACCGTCGGGCGCGGGGGTGGCTGGTGGAGCGCTTCAATCGCGAGATCCTGGCCGATGAGCGGATCGCTTTCGACCTGATGAGCGACCGCTCCGAAGCGAATGGCATCTCGCGGATGCCGGATGCCATCGACCAGCGTATCGACGAGTGCTCCGTCGGCCTCTACGGCGGCGTCATCGGTCTGACGATGGGCCTGTGGGGCGCGGTCACCTCGATCTGGTTCATTTCCTCGGCGCTTATCGAACGCAGCCAGCCTGTCCCCTTCCTCGACCGTTGGGGTGTGGCTGCGAGCGATGCGCTTGTTCAGTGGTTCGGCCCTGTCGCCGCACACGTCAATCTGGTGCCGGGCCAATATGGCACGGCCCTGATGGCGGGGGCGCTGGTGCTGGTGTATGTGCCGACGATTACCTATGTTGCCTGGCTGCTCGGGCGCATCATCGAACGGCTCAATCTCCAGCGCCAGCGCCGAAATGGCGCCTGGCGGGGCGAATGGGGCGTGATGCTCAACCGGGTGAGCCAACTTGCGGCCTCCCGAGGCGAGCGGGCGCAGGCCCGGATCAATGGGCGCCTCTACGCAGATGTCGATGTGACCTGGGGGCGGCAGAACCGGCTGGACGCGGGCATGATGATGTTCTCGAACATGTACAGCTTCCTTTCCAGCCGGCTGCTTGCATATCTCCCCGCCCTGCCGGCCTTCATGGCGGGCAACCTGTCCTTCCGCGACTTTGCGGCGAACAGCGAGTTGACGGCGGAACTGATCGGGGACGTGTCCTGGTTCATCAATGTCATGCCCGCGATCGCGACGCTCAAGGCGAACGCAGTGCGCCTGACCGAGGTTGCCAACGCCATCGAACGGGTGCGCGAACGCCAACAGTTTTACGCCGAGACAGGCGTCAGCCGGTTCGAGCGCACCCGGACACAGACTGGCCCGGTACTCGCGGCTCATGGGCTTGCGCTGCGTCACCGTGGGCACGATGCGGAGCCCTTCCTCTCCGTGCCGTCGCTCGATCTGCGCCCCGGCGACCGGGTTTACCTGCGCGGCCAGAACGGTTGCGGCAAGAGCAGCCTGCTGAAGGCGGTGGCCGGGCTCTGGCCTTATGGCGAGGGCCGCGTCTCCATGCGCGAGGGCGCGGCGATGTTCTTCGCCGGTCAGGAGCCGGACCTTCCGGACCGGTTGACCCTGAAGGCGCTGGTCGCCTATCCCGACCACCCCGAACAGCATTCGGACATCGCGGCAGCACATGCGCTGTCCCGCGTGGGGCTGGGCGACTTCATCCACTGCCTCGAAGACGAGCTTTACCAAGGCAAAAACTGGCGCAACGTCTTCTCGGGCGGGCAGAAGCAGCGGCTTGTTCTGGCCCGCATCCTGCTGGCGAAACCGCAGGTCCTACTGCTGGATGAGGCCACCTCCGCGCTCGACGTCAATGCCGTGGTGGACTTCCACCTGACCCTGTGCGAGTGCTTGCAGGAAACCGCGATTCTCGCGGTGCTGCACGGGGAAACCGTGCCGCATGATCCGGATGGCGAGCCGTTCTATTCTTCGGTCCTCGAAATCCGTAATGGCGTCGGGCGCCTGCGTCCGGTCGTGTCGACGGAATACGTTGCTGCCCGTCACGCTGCGGAGTAACGGGACAACACGCAGGGCCCACGCATGGACTCTTACGAGAGTGTTGATCGGCTGATGGCCGAGATGACGCTGGCCGAGAAGATCGGCCAGCTCAATCTTTTGGCGGCAGGCGAAGGCCTGGCGACAGGGGCCGCGCAGCATACGCCGCTGTCCAGGCGGCTGGACGCGGGGCAGGTGGGGGCGGTCTTTGGAACGAAGTCTCTCTCCTCCGCTCGCTCCATGCAGGAGCGGGCACTGGCCGGCTCCCGGCTCAAGATTCCGCTGTTCTTTGCCGAGGATGTCATCCACGGGCACCGAACGGTCTTTCCGATCAATATCGCTCTCGCGTGCAGTTGGGATCTGGACCTGATCGAGGACACCGCCGCCTTTGCGGCCAGCGAAGCGGCGGCCGAAGGGCTGCACCAGGTTTTCGCCCCGATGATCGACGTCTCCCGCGACGCCCGTTGGGGTAGGGTCGCCGAAAGCCCGGGGGAGGACCCGCTGCTGGCCGCGCGCCTCGCGGCGGCCGCCGTGCGGGGGTTTCAGGGCAAGGGCATCGCCGCCCCCGGCCGGGTCGCGGCCTGCCTGAAGCATTTCGTTGCTTACGGCGCGCCGGATAGCGGGCGGGACTACGATAACGTGAGCCTGGCCTGGGAAGATCTTCTGTCCGTCTATCTGCCGCCCTTTGCCGCGGGCGTCTCGGGCGGGGCGGCGAGCCTGATGGTGGCCTTCAACGCGGTCAACAAAGTACCCATGCACGCCGGGGAGGCTCTGGTGGAGGGCTGGCTGCGCGGGCGGGCTGGGTTCGATGGGTTGGTCGTCTCCGACTACACCGGGATCAAGGAACTCATCGCCCACGGCCTCGGGCCAGCGCCCGTGGCTGCCGCGCGGGCTTTGCTGGCGGGCGTGGACATGGACATGGTCGGCGAGGATTACCTGCACCAGCTCCCTAAGCTCGCCCGGGACGGGCTGGACGCGCCGGATGCGGGGCTCTCGCTGTCGCCCCAGCAGATGGTCGACCTTGTCGACCGGTCCTGCCGACGGGTACTGACCTTCAAGGCGCGGCTCGGCCTTCTGGACAACCCCTTCCGCGGCTTGGAAAAGGCGCGCGCTGCCCCTTCCCGCACAGAGGGGCGGAAACTGGCCCGACGGGCCGCAGCGCGCTCGGCCGTACTGCTCAAGAACGATGATGTCCTTCCGTTGGAGCGCGATGCCAAGGTCGCCCTGATCGGCCCCTTTGCGGCGGATCGGGCGAACATGCTGGGCACCTGGGCGGTCTCCGGAAAGGCCGAAGACGTCGTGCCCCTGGACGACGCGGTCGCGGCTCTGACGGGACGGGCGCCCACGGTGGCCTGGGGCGCGAACATCGTGGAGGAGGCGTGGCTGGAGCGGCGGCTCAACGTCCATGGTGTGACGGTGGAGCGCGATCCCCGCGGTGAGGCCGACACGCTGTCGGAGGCCGTAGAGGCCGCTATGGCCGCCGATGTCATCATCGCATGCGTGGGGGAGGCGAAGGAGCATGCCGGCGAGTCCTCGTCCGTGCTGTCACCGGAGATACCCCTGCCGCAGCGCCGTCTGATCGCGGCTCTTGCGAAAACCCGCAAACCACTGGTCGTGGTCGTCTTCGCGGGGCGGCCCCTTGCGTTGGGCGACGTCGCGGAGCAGGCCGACGCGCTGCTCTATGCCTGGCACGGTGGCATTGCCGGGCCGGAGGGGGTGGCCGACCTTCTCTACGGCGCAACCGTTCCGTCCGGGCGTCTCGCGGTGTCCCTACCGGCCCATCCGAACGAGATGCCGTTCTCCTATGCCAGCGAGCCGACCGGCCGGCCGCACACCGGGCGGTTCGAGAAATTTCGCACGGGCTGGCTCGACATGCCGGATGGTGTGCATCGTTTCCCGTTCGGCTTCGGTCTGGGGTACGGCAAGGTGCGCTACGGCAGGCCCAGCTTGACGGCCCAGAGGTCTCCGGCGGACCGCCCCGTGCTGCTGCGTCTTCGGGTCGAGAACGCGGGGCCCGGCGAGGTTGTCGAGACCGTGCAGCTTTACGGCTCGGACCCGGTGGCGCGCGTGACCCGTCCCGGGCGGATGCTGCTGGACTTCAAGCAGGTGACGCTAAGCGCGGGCGAGAGCCGCGAGGTGGTGTTCGAGATCACGGCGGATCAGTTCCGCTACCCCATCGCGCCGTCGCTGGACGCCGCAGAGTGGGTCCGCGATCCCGGCCTCGTTCGCCTTCACGTCGGCCCTAACAGCCGCGACACCCAGACGGTAGAAGTGACGTGGAAGACGTGATCCGAGGTCTTGACGACGACGCCCTGCGAGATCGCGTTTCGCAGGCGACCGCGCTTTATTTTCTCGACTGGAGCCACCCGGTTAGCGGAATGGCGCGCGAGCGCAGCGCCGGCGCGTTTGGCTATGATGTCGAGGAGACCGTGTGTACGGGTGGCACCGGCTTCGGCTTGCTGGCCCAGATCGTTGCCGCAGAGCGCGGCTGGCGGCCGCGACGAGCCATCTTGGACCGAGCGGACCGGATCGTCGACTTCCTGGAGCGGGCAGACCGCTTCGACGGCGTCTATCCCCATTTCCTCGATGGAACGACGGGCCGCGTACTCCCCTTCATGGCGGGTGACGAGGGCGGCGACCTCGTGGAGACCTCCTTTCTCATGCTTGGTCTGCTGGGGGCGGCGGCGTATTTTACCGAAGCGCCGGAGCTCGGCGTGCGGATCGAGGCGTTGTTCGATGCGGTGAACTGGGCGGCGCATCTGCGGACGGACGGCGCAGTGATGTGGCACCGTTTCCCCGGGCGGCCGTGGCCCGCGCACGCGCTGCCGATCCGAGGATGGAACGAGGCGCTTCCCGTGTTCGTACTGGGCGCCGGTGCGCGGAGCCATCCCATTCCGCCCGCGTCCTATCACCGGAGCTGGGCCGCCGCGCCCGCGTTCAGGAACGGGCGGACCTACGATGGCACCGTCCTGCCGCTCGGGCCGGACTGGGGAGGGCCGTTGTTCTTGTCGCAGTATCCGTTCCTCGGCATCGATCCCCGCGGCCTGCGGGACGCCTATGCCGACTACGGCGTCCAGGCCCGGGCCCATGCGTTGGTCAACCGGGCGCACTGCCTCGCCAACCCCCACGGCTGGCGCGGCTATGGCAGGGACTGCTGGGGCCTGACGGCGAGCGACGACCCGTCCGGCTACGTTGCCCATTCCCCGACCGAAGATACCGGCGTCATCACACCGACCGCGGCGCTTGGGTCCTTCCCCTACGTGCCGGAGGAGGCGATGCCGGTGCTGCGGCACCTGCACGACGATCTGGGCGACCGGATTTGGGGCGAGGCAGGGTTTGCCGACGCGTTCTGCGAGACGCGGGACTGGGTGGCCGGCAGTCGTCTCGCCATCGACCAGGCGCCTATCGTGATCGGGCTGGAGAACCACCGCTCGGGGCTGCTCTGGCGGCTTGTGTCCGGGCGTGAGGAGGTCCGGCGGGGCCTGCGGGCTCTCGGCTTCTCGGCACCCTACCTTGAGGATGCCATCGCCTGAAGCGCCCGCTGCCGCGCCGCGTCGGCCTCCAGAAAGGCGGCCGCGGACCATGTCAGCGCGCGGCACGACGTGGGCGCGCCGGTGCGCCGGTCGAACTGCTCCGGCAGGTCCAATGTGCCTTCCGGCGCCACGTCCTGAATCAGCCGCATCCAGCCCTCGGCTTTCGCGAAAACGGTTGCGTCCCTGCTGTCGGCAGCGACGTGGTAGTGAAGTTCGGCGAAGCCCAGCGTGGTCGGGTACCAAGGGTTGCCATCGAAGTAGACGTCGTCTTTCCAGCGGCCGATGGCGGGCACGGATCGGCCCCGGTTGATCGGGTAAAGGTCGGCGAAGATCGTTTCCAATGCGGCGACAGTCGCGCGGGTTCGTGATGCTGCGAGTGCGAAGGGCCCGCCCCGGCGGCCGGCATGCAGAATGGCGAGGATCGTCGCACTGTCGAGCTTACCGGCGGGCGCTTCTAGGCTCTCGCGCCATCCGCCCGTCACGGGATCGGCTGCTTCCTCAATGAGGGCCGCCACGCGGTCGGCTCCTTCGCGCAGGTGAGCCCCCGACGTGCCCCGCGCCTCCGCGCGCTTCGCCCCACGGTCCAACGCGTCCCATTCGACGATCAGGGTGAACGTCGTGCGGCGGGGAGGTGTTTCCTCCCAGGGGCCGATGCAGGGCCGGCCAGCAACGGCCGCCACGTGCGCGAGGTCCCGCTCAATCAGCGCGTCGGCCTCCGGTGAGGCCGTCTCAGGCAGGTCCGCCAAGACGGACATCACGCTGGATGCCCTGAGCGCCGGGCCGTCGTCCTGCGGTCGGGCCCATTGCTCCAGGTCCGGCGTGCCATCAGCCGCGACGCGCGGTTCCTCCAACCACGCCCGCCCCGTCAGCGCTGCAAGCTCCCCATCCGGTCGCAGGAACTTTTTGTGGGTGTCCAACGTTGCTGGTTCGATGGGGTTGAAAGCCGGGCCGTCGCGGTCCGGATCGGAGATGTAGGATGAAAAGCGAATGTTGTCGGCAATTGCCTTCAACCAAAACGCACGCGATTCCGGGTCAGCTTCGATCGCCTTGGGCACCGCGCGGAGCACGATTGCGGCATCTCGAATCCAATGATGGAAATAGTCCGGTTCCGGGTCCCAACTCGAAATCTGCGTCGAGGCGAGGATCGACCCGTTTACCGGGTGAACTGTCCATCCGAACCCTTCGCGATGGCGCGTCAGGCCAGTTGCCGACGTTGCCGCACGCATGGCGCGGGCCGACCCGAGCCGTTGCGCCGCAATCCAATCAGGGTCCGGTCTTGCTTCTTTCACGCGCCAAGTGCCGCGAGGGCGGCCTTCAACATATCAGCGCACGCGGGTCCCGCAGGGCAATGATGTTCGCCTGGCAAGGCCCCGAAAAACCTGCCATTTCCGGCGGATGCGAAGTAGGTTCGGGCATAGGAGATCGGGACGATACCATCCTCCGCACCAGTCACGACGCCCAGCCTGGCATTGGTTCGGGCAAGGGCAGGCGCGGCGTCCTGCGTTTCCATCTCGGCGCGGAAAAGCGGAGCCTCGCGCTCCAGTTCCGCGACAGCCGGAGGACCCATCGCTCGGCGTGCGTCGAGCAAGGCGAGCCCCGACACGGCCGGGGAAACCGCGAGAACGTGGTGGGTGGTGGGCGTGCCGGCAGCGAGATGCGCAATCACGAATGCGCCGATACTGTGCCCGGCGAGCGCGCACGTCTCGCTGGGCCATTCCGACAACACCCAATGCCAAGCTTCAGCCGCGGCGGCCAAGTGGCCCGTCAGGGTCAGCTCGCTCGCAGGCCCGGACTCCAGCAGTGCAGAGGAGTTTGGCAATTCCGGTGCGATGACGCGCCAGCCTGCGGCGAGATACGCCTCGGCGATCTCGGCAATCTGAGGCTGGTCGGGCGCGCCGTTCCGGCCGTGAACCAGAAGCACGTTTCCTTTGGGGGTGGCATTCCGGCTCGCGATCAAAACCGGGATAGGGCGAGGGAGGGCCGGCACTACTCGGCGCTCCGCCGCGTCGGTCCAAGAAGAACGTCCACTTGTCATATTGCTCGTATCAGCCTCCGCGTCGTGTGGCCTCAAGGGTGTGTCGGAACGGCGCCGGACAGCAAGGCGGAAAGAGACAGAAAACCGGGGAAAAATTTTCGTGGAGATAGTCAGATGCTCTTGATTTCCGGCCGCCGCGGGACAATCTCGCGATCAGTCTGCCGCTGCCACGAATCACGCCGCCATTCCATGACCTTAGCGAGTCGCCGTTTGCAAACTGCGCAATCTTTGAGCCTTTGGTTGTGGCGAAATTCCCACGATAGGCGATTTTTCGCGCTTGCATGCAAATTATCGCCTACAAACTGATTCGGGATCTTTGCTGCAGCGCAGAGCGGGTTAGATATCCGGGCGTTTGAGCTTACATTTGTGTCACTCTGGGGGACATTCCGTGACTGTTGACGATCATACCAGCCGAGAGGCTTTGTCGATTGGGCCGTGGCAACGGCGCCAGGTAATTGCCGCCATCGCGGCAACCGTTGGCGCGCCCATGCTGCTGTCGCCCATCGGCGCGCAAGCTCAGGATGGTGAGGCCGTGCCGTTTTCCTTCGATATGCTGTCCGAGCAGATGCGCAAGCAAGCGGCGGAGCCCTACAAGGCGCCCGAGCAGGTGCACGGCTTCTTCGCCGATCTCGACTACGACGCTTACCAGCGCATCCGGTTCCGGCCTGAGCAGGCCCGGTGGCAGGACGAGGGCGTGAAGTTTCGCCTGCATTCCTTCCATCCCGGCTGGCTGTTCAAGGAGCCGGTGAAGGTTCACGAGATCGTGGACGATGTGGTGCAGCCGATGACGTTCACCACCGCCGATTTCGAGTACGACGACGAGGATCTCGCCGCCAAGGTGCCGGACAACGAAGAAATGCCGGGCATCGCCGGATTCAGGCTGCACACGCCGCTGAACCGTGCCGACATCTTTGACGAGCTGGTTGTGTTTCAGGGCGCGAGCTATTTCCGCGCGCTCGGTCGTGGAAACACCTATGGGCTGAGCGCCCGTGGCCTCGCCGTGAACACCGGCTTGCCGGAGGGCGAGGAGTTCCCCCGCTTCTCCGAGGTCTGGCTGCGACGTCCCAACCCGGGCGATCCGTCGATCACCTTGTATGCGGCGCTCATCAGCCCGTCCGTGACCGGGGCCTACCAGTTTACCATCACGCCCGGCGACACGACGGAAGTCGATGTCGTGTCCCGTCTGTTCCTGCGCAAGGACATCAAGCAACTCGGCATCGCGCCGCTGACGTCGATGTTCCTGTTCAGCGGCGCGGACATGGGGGCGTTTGACGACTACCGCGCTGCCGTGCACGACAGCGAGGCCCTGATCCTCAATACGCAGGCGGGAGAGACCTACTACAGGCCTCTCAACAACCCGCCGCAACTTGCGAGCTCCTACTTTGGCGCCGTAAGTCCGAAATCCTTCGGACTGGCGCAGCGCAGCCGGGACTTCGAGCATTACCTGGATGCGCAAGCACACTACGAACGCCGCCCGTCGCTGATGATCGAACCTGTCGGCGATTGGGGGCGTGGCTCCGTGCGTCTGGTGGAGATCCCGTCGGACCTGGAAATCCACGACAACATCGTGGCCTATTGGGTGCCCGAGGGGGATGCCCGCGCCGGCGATGCGATGGAGTTCGCCTACCGGATGCGGTGGGGCCTGACTCCCGAGGGTGCCGTCCCGGCAGACCTCGCCAGGGTCGTGCGCACGCGTGTTGGCGAAGGCGGTGTGGCTGGGGTCGATACCGACACCGGCACCCGCAAATTCGTTATCGATTTTGCCGGTGGATTGCTTGGGCGCCTGCCCGGCGATGCAGAGATCGAGCCCGAAGTATCGGCGCTGAACGGCGAAATCGTGGAAACCGTCCTAAGCCCCGTAGATGGGAAGGACGTTTGGCGACTGGTAATCGAAGTCCGGGCCGAACCCGGCGCGGTCGTCGAACTGAAGGCAGCAATATCAGGCTACGACCAAAATCTTACTGAGACATGGGTGGACCAATGGATCAACGCGTAAGCCAGATGGAATTTGAAATGAACCGACTAACCGACCAGACCGAAAACCGCGGGCCCGACTGGGCACCGCCCTCCGCGCCGCTGGTCATGCCGAAACAGGAACTGGAGTCCCGATCGAGCTGGCTGGAGCTGGCCGACATCGGCCGGCTGTTCCTGTCCCGTCGCAAGGCATGATCCGGCCCTGAGGGATAGACGACATCATGAAAACCAACCGCGCTCCCGACGGCATAACCCGGCTCTCGAGGCTTATTGCCTTGGGGTTTTCCCTCGTCGCTGCGGTGACGGCCTCCGCACTTATGGCGGAGGCGTCCGCTCACGACGGGTTCGGGACGTGGGACGCGGTTCGCGCCGCACTCATTTTCGCCACCACGGCCTGGCTGGCCTGGGGGGCGTCACTGGCACTCATCGGTGTCCCGGGGCGCCAGAAATCGCGGGCGTATCCTGAACTCTCAAATCCACAGCCGCGGACGGTAATTGTTATGCCGATCTGCAACGAGGATCCGTTGAGCACCTTCGCGCGGATCGCCGCCATCGACCGGTCGGTGGCGGGTGCCGGCGTTCGCGCCGATGTTGCCGTCCTGTCCGACACGCGGGACGATAAGGCGGCGGCCGAGGAGCGTCTGGCTTTCGAACGGCTCCTGCTGGAGACCGGCGGGGAGGGACGCACGTTCTACCGCCGCCGCGAGCAGAATGTCGGCCGCAAGGCTGGCAACATCGAAGATTTCGTGCGGACTTCGGGCAGTGCCTATGACCTTGCGGTCATTCTTGACGCCGACAGCTTGATGGAGGGGGAGGCGATCCGGAAGATGGTCGCCCGAATGCAGGCGGAACCCGACTTGGGGCTGCTGCAAACCTTGCCGCGCATTATCGGCGCGCATTCCTTCTTCGGCCGGGCGCTCCAGTTCGCAGCCAGCTTCCACGGGCCGGTATTCACCCGTGGGCTTGCCCGGATGCAGGGGGCGACCGGCCCGTTCTGGGGTCACAATGCCATCGTTCGCGTGCGGGCCTTTGCGGAAAGTTGTGGGCTCCCGGAGCTGTCCGGCCCTCCGCCGTTCGGTGGGCATATCCTGAGCCACGACTATGTCGAGGCGGCACTTCTGGCGCGCGGCGGATGGCGGGTGGAGGTGGACCAGACCATCGACGGCTCTTTCGAGGAAGGCCCGGAGAACGTTCTGTCTTTCGCCCGGCGCGACCGGCGCTGGTGCCAGGGCAATCTGCAGCACGCGCGGTTGCTTTTCTCTCCCGGATTCGCCGGGTGGAGCCGCTTCGTGTTCCTGCAGAATATCTTCGCGTATGTCGTGTCCGTACTGTGGGCGGCGTTTCTGGTCGCATCGTTCATCGCCACGATCACCGCGCCGCCGCCGGACTACTTCCCGGAGCCGCACCAACTGTTCCCGCAGTTCCCGAACACCAGCACACGCGAGATCACAATGCTCGCCTTCGGTGTCGTCGGCCTGCTCATCATTCCCAAGCTCACGATTCTCCTGGGCGCCATCTCGTCGGGCCGGGTGACATCCTTTGGCGGCGCCGTCCGGACAGGGTTTTCCGTTCTGGCCGAGGTGCTGCTGACGACCCTGCTGGCGCCGCTCATGCTGCTCTATCACACCCGCGCAGTGCTGCAGGTGCTGTCCGGTCAAGACGGGGGGTGGCCCGCCAACCAGCGCGGAGAAGGTATGCTGACCCTGGCGGACGGCTGGCGTGCCGCGCGCTGGATCGTGTTGATCGGGGCCGCCTCGCTTGCCGCGGTGCGCTGGATTGCACCGGATCTCACAATCTGGCTGCTGCCGGTCGGTTTGCCCATGCTCTTCGCGCCGTTCCTCATCGCCTGGACGTCACGGCCCCTGACCCACGCGCTTTTCCGGGTACCGGACGAGTCCGCTCCGGCCCCGGTCGTATTGCGCTATCGCGAGATCTGCGCGCGGTGGAGCCGGAGCTGGGAGACGGAGACCGAGGCCGCCGCCGCTCCGGAGGGTGCTGGTGTCCTTGCGTAAAGCCGAACTCGTGACCTTTCCTGGCAATAAGCCCAAGCCGGCAAAAACAGCCCGCGATCCGCGTATCGACGCGTTTCGCGGGCTTGCGCTGATCATGATCTTCATCAACCACGTTCCGGGAAACCCGTACGAATACCTGACCATCCGCAACCTCGGCTTTGCCGATGCGGCGGAGGCGTTCTTCCTAATGTCCGGGATTGCCGCAGGGCTGGCCTACACGGCGCGCTTCTTCCCTTCCGAACGCGAACGCAATGGCCTCTGGCCTGCGATCGCGCCGCTGTGGAAACGGGCATGGACGCTTTACCTCGTCCAGATGGTTCTGTCGGCCGCTGCACTGGCCATCTTTGGCATAGCGTACCAAGTCTCCGGCTTGCCCGACCTTCTGACGCAGATCAACATGCGGCAGGTGTTTCAGAACCCCACGCAGGGGCTGATTGGCCTTCCGCTGCTTACGCACCAGTTCGGCTACGTGAACATCCTGCCCGCGTATTCTGTGCTGCTCTTCTGTGCGCCGGTGGCGATCTTGGTGGGATTGAAATGGCCGCGGGCGCTCTTCGCTGCGTCGCTGGGGCTATGGGTGGCTACGGGAGTATTTCGTCTGAACCTGCCCAATTACCCGAACGAGGGGGGATGGTTCTTCAACCCCTTCGCGTGGCAAGCGATTTTCATCTGCGGACTGCTGACAGGCCTCAGCCTGCGTCAGGGTAAAGTCTTCTTTCCCCGCTCGCGTTTGCTTTTCTGGATTTCGGTAGGGTTTCTCGGGTTCGTGTTGTTCTGGAAGTATTTCCCCGGCGCCGAGAACTTCTTCAACATCCAGATGCATCACCTGGCCGAGGCTGGGGTTCCGTTCATCTTCACATCGCATGACAAGACGTTCCTCGCCGCACCGCGCTTCCTGCACATTCTCGCGCTGGCATATGTCCTGTCGCAACTGCAGATCGTGACCTGGCTGTCGGCCCATAAGTACGCCACTCCGGCCCGGCTAATCGGTCGCCACGGGTTGCTGATCTTTGCCGTCGGCACGGTTCTGTCGCTCGCCTGTCAGGCGTTGATGATGGTGGTGCCGCAGGCCGAATGGCTCGCCTGGGCTCTGCCGCCGCTGGGCGTCGCCGCGCTGCTTGCCGTGGCGTGGCTCGCCCACGTGTCCGGCACCAAAACGCCGCGAAAGACCGCGCCGCCGCCGGAACCGGAGCCCGTCCTTGTACCGATTACCGCAGGCCTCCGTGGGCAGGCACGGCCGCCGGTGTAAGCCGGGGCGTTCGCGTCCGGATTAACCCGCCTGCGCCATCATCCCGCGAAGATCCTCGGCCGAGAGCGCGACGGGGTTGGCCTTCATCGATGACGAACTCGCCGCCGCCTCCGCAGCCTGAGCCTGTGCGTCTGCCGTGACGCCCAGGTCGGTCAGCGCGGGCAGGCCGCAGTCGGAGGCCCAATGAGCGAGGCTATCGAAGGCAATATCGGGCGCGCAACCGAGCGCTTGCGCGATCCAATCGCGGACCTCGTTCAGCCGCGCGCGTACCTTCGGGTCCACCACGCGCGCGTCATTGAGGGTGAGGCCGTGCGGCAGGAGCACGCCGCAGATCGCGCCATGCGCTGCGCCCGTCAAGCCGCCGAGCGGTCCGGCCAGGCCGTGAACGACCCCCAGCCCGGCATTTGCCAGCGCCAGCCCGCCGCAGAGCGAGACCCAGGCCATGGCGTCGCGGGCCTCGGGGTCCTCTCGGTCCATGAGTGTCCGCAGCGCAGTCAGACCGACAAGGATCGCGTCCCGGCACAGCGCGTCGGTCATCGGATTGGCGCGGGTACACAGGTAGGGCTCGATGACTTGCGTGATCGCATCAAGGCCGGAGGCCAGCGTGACGGCGCGCGGGCAGGCATCCGTCAGGCTTGGATCGACGATCGCCAGGTCAGGCAGCATGGCGCGGTCGCGGAGGCTGACCTTGCGGCGTGCCTCTGGGACGGCAATCACGGCGTTCCGCGTCACTTCGGCGCCGGTCCCGGCGGTGGTCGGCAGGGCCACGAAGGGCAGGGGTGGCTGCTCCAGCGGCAGGCCACGGCCCACGACCTCCAGATGGTCGAGCATGGGTCGGGTCGCCGGAACCAGCGCGGCGATGGCCTTACCGGCATCCACCACCGCCCCGCCGCCGATGGCGATCACGGCCTGCGCCCCCATCAGCCGTGCCGCCGCGACCCCCGCTTCGATCATGGCGACGTCGGGCTCGCCCGGCACACTGAACACTGTGGTTTCGCACCCCTCAGTCGCCAAAGCCTCCGGCAGCCATGCAGACCGGAGCGCCGAGGCACCAGTGACCAGAAGGAGCCGACGCCCCAGGCGGGCCAGGTCCGGTACCGCATCAGCGGCCGTGCCGCGCCCGAAGCGGATTTCGGTCGCCGTTGCGAACGTAAATGTAGGGTGGGTCATCGATCAGCCTCCGAAATGCCTCCCGTTGCTGCACCGTTTTCCGGCCACGGCCAATGCGTCGAATTGCTTAGTCCGGGCCGAATGGCGCAACCGTGACCGTCGCGTCTTTGACTTCCGATGGAGCGCCTACATGTGTTAACGAAACGGAGGCGTTTACCAATGGCGGAAAAAGATCGCACGGCGTCCCGGCACGTACCGGCCGGGCGCCTGTCTCGGCTGCACCGGCTCGGCGCGATGGCGACGGGAGTTGCCGGGAATGTCGCGGCGCAAGGGATCTCGCAATGGAGCCGAGGCCAACGGCCGGACCTGCGTCAATTGCTGTTGTCGCCCGGCAACGCCGCCCGTGTGGCTGACGACTTGGCCCGTATGCGGGGGGCCGCGATGAAGGTGGGTCAGCTCGTTTCGATGGAGGCGGGCGATGTCTTGCCGCCGGACCTCGCGGCCATTTTCTCCCGCCTGCAAGCGTCGGCGGACCCGATGCCGCCTAAACAACTTGAGCGGGTGCTGCGATCCAATTGGGGGGAGGACTGGCGCGGCGACTTCGCGCATTTCGATCCTCGGCCCATCGCTGCGGCCTCCATCGGCCAAGTGCACAAGGCCACCCTGCGGGACGGCCGGACGCTCGCCATCAAGGTGCAGTATCCCGGCGTTGCCCGCAGCATCGACGCCGATATTGCGAATATCGGCACCCTTATCCGAATGTCGGGGATGCTTTCGCCCGGCTTCGACATCGCGCACTACCTTGAGGAGGGGAAGCGGCAGTTGCGGCTGGAGGCCGACTACCGGCACGAGGCGGCCCAGCTCGCAGCCTATGCCGCGCTCGTCGGGGAGACGGAGGGCTTCGAGATTCCCACGGTAGCCGAGCAATGGTCCACGGGCGAGGTTCTCGCCATGTCCTTCCACGAAAGCCGGCCCATCGAGTGGCTCACCGACGCGTCGCAGGAAGAGCGGGATCGGGTGATCGCCCGTCTGATAGACCTCGTTCTGCGGGAGATCTTCGAGTTTGGCCTCGTGCAGACCGACCCTAACTTCGCCAATTACCGCTACGATCCGGGAACCGGCCGCGTCGTGCTGCTCGACTTCGGGGCCACGCGCAGCCTGCCGCCCCAGATCATCGACCAATGTAGGGAGATGCTGGCGGCGGGGCTGGCCGGCGACCGGCCCGGCCTGGAAAGGGCCTCAGCCGCGCTCGGCGTCCTTCCGGAGGCTATGGCGCCAGACCATCGCGCCCAGATCCTCTCGATGATGGAGATCGCGTTCGCAGACGCGCGGCGCGAGGTGTTCGACTTTGCGGAAAGCGACCTGCTGGCGCGTCTCCGGACGGAGGGCCGGAAACTGGCGGCGGACCGTATGCCCCCGCCGGAGATACCGATGGATGCGCTTTTCCTGCAACGCAAGATCGGCGGCACGTTCCTGTTGGCGACTCGGCTGCGGGCACGGGTTCCTCTCCGGTCGATGTTCGCGGCCTTCGTATAGGCGCCGGATTGATCCGCCGCCCATGCCCGGCCGTATCCGTACCGAAGCCACGGGAGAGCCGCATGAAACCGATCCTGCTTTTGTTACTGTTCCTGGGCGTCGGCCAAGCCGCCACTGCCGGCCCCGTCGGGGGCACTTTCGCATCCATCGACGGCGGGGAAATTTCGCTGGAGGACTGGCGTGGGCGGCCCGTGCTTGTGGTCAACACGGCATCGCGGTGCGGGTTCACCGGGCAATACGACGACATGCAGGCGCTCTACGATGCCTATCGGGACCGTGGCCTCGTCGTGCTCGCCGTCCCGTCGGACGACTTCCGGCAGGAGCTGGACAGCGATGCTGCGGTCAAGGACTTCTGCGAGGTGAACTTCGGCCTCGATCTTCCGATGACCACTATCACCAGCGTGCGGGGAGGCGATGCGCATCCGTTCTACGAGGACGTGCGGGCAGAAACCGGCTTCGCGCCGCGGTGGAATTTCAACAAGATCCTGATCGGCCCAGACGGTGAGGTGGTGAATACCTGGGGGGCGTTGACCAATCCGCGAGCGCCCCAGATCACCCGGCAGATTGAGCCGTTGCTCAATCGGGGGTCATAAAGCATTGAGGTCGTTGCCAAGATTTCCTGGTTTCGCTCGGCGCGCTGACCCTCAAGTTATCGCCGACAAAGGGGTGTAAGGTGCAACGCGCATTGATCGTTGGCGCCTCCGGTGGGATCGGCGCGGCCCTCCAACGGGTGCTCGCAGATCGGGGCTACGACGTCGTTGGCCTTTCCCGTACGTTGGACGGCCTCGACGTGACGGATGCCGCGTCGGTCGACCGAGTGCTGGGGGCGCAGGAGGGACCGTTCGATATTATCCTCGTGGCGTCCGGTATCCTCGCCCCGGAGGGTGGCACGCCGGAGAAATCGCTCGATCAGATCGATGCCGCCGCGATGGCGCACGTGATGGCGGTCAATGCTATCGGCCCGGCACTCGTTCTGCGCCACGTTCCGCGCATGCTGCCAACGGACGCGCGATCGGTGGTCGGCGTCCTGACGGCGCGCGTCGGGTCGATCGGGGATAACGGGCTTGGCGGGTGGTACGCCTACCGCGCCTCAAAATCGGCAGCCAATCAGATTGTTCGCACCGCAGCCATCGAGATTGGACGCAAGCACAAGCAGGCGGTCGTGGTCGCGCTTCATCCCGGAACTGTGGCGACGCCATTCACCAAAGCCTATCCCGGCCATCGAAAGGTCGCGCCGCATGAGGCCGCGGAGAACCTGTTGCGGGTGACCGACGGCCTGACGCCTGCCGAGAGCGGCAAGTTCTTCGACTGGGCCGGCAAGGAGGTGCCGTGGTGAAATTGATCCTGGTGCTGGGCGACCAACTCACCCCGGAGATGGCCGCGCTGAAAAAGGCCGACAAGGGCGAAGACGTCGTGGTCATGGCCGAGGTCGCGAGCGAAGCGACCTATGTCTCCCACCACCCCAAGAAGATCGCGCTGATCTTCGCGGCCATGCGGAAGTTTGCGGGCCGACTGCGCAACGATGGCTGGGAGGTCGCCTATACCCGGCTGGACGACGAAGACAACGCAGGGTCCATCCCCGGCGAATTGCTGCGACGCGCGGACGAGACCGGTGCGAAGTCTGTGCTAGCCACTCGGCCGGGCGAGTGGCGGCTGATCGAGGCGCTGGAGGAGACGCCGCTGGACGTGGAGCTGTTGGAGGACGACCGCTTCATCGCCAGCCATACTGAGTTCGAGAAATGGGCGGAGGGGCGCAAGGAATTGCGGATGGAGCATTTCTACCGCGATATGCGCCGAAAGACCGGCCTTCTGATGGAGGACGGCGACCCCGCTGGCGGCAAGTGGAACTTCGACCATGAGAACCGGAAACCTGCAAAGGACGACCTATTCGGTCCTCACCCGTGTTGGTTCGAGCCGGACAAGACCGTGGAGGAGGTTCTGGACCTCGTTGAGGCGCGGTTCGGGGACAATTTCGGCGATCTCCGCCCCTTCGGATTCGCGACCGATGCGGCGCAGGCCGAACAGGTGCTGGAGCACTTCCTGACGGAGTCCCTGGAGTGTTTCGGCGACTACCAGGACGCGATGCTCGCGAACGATCGCTTCCTCTATCACTCCCTAATCTCGGCCTACATGAACATTGGCCTGCTCGACCCGCTCGATGTCTGCCGCCGGGTGGAGACAGCATGGAAGGACGGCAAGGCTCCGATCAATGCCGCTGAGGGGTTCATCCGGCAGATCATCGGTTGGCGGGAGTACATGCGGGGCATCTACTTTCTGGAAGGGCCCGACTATCCCCGCCGCAACGCGCTCAACCACCAGCGCAAGTTGCCGGACCTGTATTGGGGCGCGGAAACCAAAATGGCCTGCCTGTCCCATGCCGTCGCCCAGACGCGGGAGGAGGCCTATGCCCACCACATTCAGCGGCTGATGGTGACTGGAAACTTCGCGCTTTTGACTGGCATCAACCCGACAGAGGTTCACGAATGGTACCTTTCGGTCTATTTCGACGCTTTCGAGTGGGTGGAGGCGCCGAATACCGTGGGCATGAGCCAATTCGCGGACGGCGGGATCGTGGGGTCGAAGCCGTACGTCTCGTCCGGCAATTATATCAACAAGATGTCGGACTATTGCGGCGGCTGCGACTATGCGGTGAGCAAGAAAACGGGGCAGGGGGCGTGCCCGTTCAACCTGCTGTACTGGTACTTCCTGAACCGTCACCGGGAGCGGTTCGAGAAGAACCCGCGCATGTCGCAGATGTACCGGACTTGGGACAGAATGTCGGACGATAAACGGGAGACTGTGCTGGACGAGGCGGAAGCGTTTCTGGACCGGATGAGCGCAGGCGAAACGGTCTGACGGTTGAAATTGGCCATCAGGTCTGCCGTCGTCGAGACGCAAGGCGGCGAGGGGGAGCGGCGCTGACCTCGGTCTGATGCTGCAATAGCGGGGCCGGTGTCCCGTGGGTCAAGCTGACCCGACGTCAATGGATGGGCAAAGTCTGGCATTGCGTTATCTCAAGGGCTAGTGCGACAGTGCGGTCTGGTTCAAAAGCCGTTCGGCCGCTCTCGATTACTAAGTCGCGCTCCGAAACCCGCCAAGCATGACCCGCAGCACGCTCATCACCTTTGCCATCGGGGCGCTCGGCGGCCTGCTGGCGCAACTTGTGGGTTTGCCCGCCGGCGCCCTGCTGGGCGCATCGCTCGCCACCTCCGCCGCGGCCTGGGCCAAGGTCGAGTTGCATGTGCCGGGCGGTTTGCGCGATGGGGCCATTCTGGTGATCGGGGTCGCCTTGGGCTCCGGCATCGATCCGGACTTCCTGCAATACCTCCACCGCTGGGCCACGAGCCTGGCTATGCTGGCGATTTCCATCACCGCCACCCTCTATGGCAGCAGTTGGCTGCTCAGGCGGTTCTGGAAGTTCGACCGCCATACCGCTTTCCTCTCCAGTGTTCCCGGGACATTCTCCATGGTCATGGCGCTCGTCGCGGAGGGGCGGGGAAAGCCCTCGACGGTGCTGGTGATGCAGACCATGCGCCTGCTGAGCCTTACGGCCATCGTGCCGCTGGCCGTTGCGGTGCTGGGGATAGATGCCGCGAGCGGGACAGGGAAACCGATGGGCAGTCTGTCGCTCCCGGTCTTCCTGGCCCTCATGGTTCCCGGCGCGGCGTTGTCCCTGCTGCTGCGACGCGTGGGGTTTCCTGCAGCGTTCCTCGTGGGAGCCATGCTGGTCAGCGCGGTGGCGCATGCTTCCGGCCTCGTTGAGGGGCGACCGCCGGGGTGGATCCTGACAGCTGGCTTCATCGTGACAGGCGCGACGCTCGGCAGCCGTTTCACCGGCATCGGCGTGTCGGAGGTCTTGGGTGCCCTCGGCGCGACGGCCGCCGCCGTTGGATCCGCTGCCGTTATCTCGGCCGGGTTCGCAGCGCTAACCGGCGCCCTGACCGGGCTCCCTTACGGACAGATCTGGATCGCCTTTGCCCCCGGCGGCGTGGAGGCGATGTCGGCCATCGGGCTCGCGCTCAACTTCGATCCCGCCTATGTGGCCACGCACCACCTGTTCCGCATTCTCGTGCTGATCGCGCTTCTTTCCGTGGCGATGCGCCGAAGCAGGTAGGTTCCTCTGGCTCGCCTTTCAGCCGGCCACGGGCCCGTCCTGTTTCAAACCTTCATATAAGTAGTCGCGCGTGAGCGGGACGGCGTCCTGGCGGCGGGCAATCTGGACCTGGAACACGTTCTGGTTGAAGTGGCGGAACGACATCTCGGACGCCGTCAGATAATACCGCCACATCCTGCAGAACCGCTCGTCATAGAGGGCGCGCGCGGCGTCGATGTTCGCCTCGAACCGCTCGCGCCAGTGGCGCAGCGTTTCGGCATAGTGCAGCCGCCAGACCTCCACATCGGTCACCCACAGACGTTCCTTTTCGATCGGGGCCATCATCTCCGACAGGGCGGGCACGTAGCCGCCGGGAAAGATGTACTTGTCGATCCAGGGACTGGTGGAGCCGGGCGGCGTGTTGCGCCCTATGGTGTGAATCAGCGCCACACCGTCTTCCGTAAGGCGTTGACGCACGTGGGAAAAATACTCGCGGTAGTGCGGCACGCCGACATGCTCGAACATGCCAACGGAGACCACGCGGTCGAAGCTGCCGGTGACGGTCCTGTAGTCGGCGAGCCGTATCTCGATCCTGTCGGCGAGGCCTGCCGCCTGTACCCGTTCGTTGGCGACCTTGTGCTGCTCCTCAGACAGCGTCACGCCCAGAACACGGGCGCCATGATCCCGGGCAAGCGTGAGCGCCAGCCCGCCCCAGCCGCAACCGATATCGAAGACCCGCATGTCAGGCTCGAGCAGCAGCTTGCGCGCGATATGGGCCTTCTTCTGCGCCTGGGCCACCTCCAGCGTGTCGTTCGGGGTCTTGAAGTAAGCGCAGGAATAATTCCGGTCTTCGTCCAGAAAGAGATCGTACAGCGCGCCCGACAGGTCGTAGTGATGGGCCACATTCCGCTGCGCGCGTGACACCGGATTGCGTTGCGCCGCGCGGCGCAAGCTGCGGCGCATGGCGAGATGGGCTTCGATAGGCAGGGCCGTGTGTCCCGCGCCGCGATTTGCCAGAATGAGCGCGAGAAAGTCGGGCAGGTCCCCTTCCTCGATCGTCAGACGCTCGTCCATATAGGCCTCGCCGAGCGCAAGATCGGGGTTGGCGAGGAGCTTTCGGGGAAGGTCCGGATCGGTAAATCGTACCGTGCATTGCGGACTGCTTCCGGAGCCGTAGGTCCGGCTGGTTCCCTCGGCGTCGATCACCGTGAGCGTTCCCGTACCGATAAGGCGGCGCAAGGTCGTATCGAATAGGCGGTTAAACATGGCGTACGTTCTTGGTCATCACCCGGCGACCAATCGGCTGCCGCCAAGCTCGAATTGTCGATAAGGCTCACTCTGCCAAGACTTTTTCGACCTGTCGAGACAGTCCGCTCTGGCATACCGGGTGAACACCTCCGTCAATCCCAGCACCCGATCGCTCATCTTCATGCGACGGACTGCTGGACGAACAGGGTCTCCGACTCGTCGGGACGGCTTCGGAACATTTCCGCGAACCCAAAGCCGCGTCGCCCGGTGGCCAACAGTAAGGCCGCCGCGAGGACCATTTCATTTTGCATGGTGGACAGTCGGAAGCGGAACAAAACCGGTAAACAGCCGTTAGTCGGCCATGACAATAACGAGCGGCCACCTTTCGAGAGCCGCAGAAAACGCAAATAAGGAAGGACCGCACCAATGCATTCGATCATCTACATAATAGGGTTGGTCGTCGTGGTTCTGGCCGTTTTGAACTTTATCGCCTGAAACCGGAGGCTCTGGCCATGACCACTGAGACATATAATGAAACGTCGAAGACCTCCGCCGAGATCCGGCAGGCCGGTCGCGACCTTCGAGACACTGCCGCTGAGGAAGCGCGCGGCGTCCGCGACGCGGCAAGTGAACACATCCAGAAACAAGCTGAATCGGCGCGCGATGGAATTGCCGATGAGGTCGGCTCCGTCGGTCGCGCCCTCCGTTCCGCCTCAAGCGAACTGAGAGACGGGTCCCCGCAGGAGCAGATCTTCTCCACCGCTGCGAATGCTCTGGCCGATTTCTCGGACACCATGCGCGGAAAGGACCTCGGCCAGATGCTGAGCGAGGTCAACGACTTCGGGCGTCGCAACCCGATGGCATTCCTGGGCGGTGCCGCTTTGCTCGGTTTTGCGGGAATGCGGCTGGCGCGTGCGTCGTATCGCAGCCCGTCCTCGCCATCCGCACCAGCGCCTGCGACGATACCGTCAACGCCGAGCGTTTCGCCGACGACGTCCACCCCGAGCACCTCGCCGGCTGCACCGCCCGCGAGTGGGGTAGGCCTTGCAACCCCGCCGACCACCCCCGCTACGGGGAACCCATCGACATCCACGATCTCCCCGAGCCCGTCGACTGGCGCGGCCCACACCCCGTACGGGAGGACCGATAAATGAACGAACGTCCTGCAACCGAGGGCACGACGACGCTGATCGGCGAGGCGCTGACCTCCGTCGCGTCGCTCGTTCGCTCCGAAGTCGATTTGGCACGCGCCGAGATCGATCAGAATCTTCGCAGCGCGGGCATGGCTCTCGGGATGATCGCCGCGGCCGTCATCTTGGCGCTGACAGCGTTAAACGTGCTTGCGGCCGCTATTGCCGCGGGTCTTGCAAACCTCGGCATCGACGCCGGTTGGGCAGCTTTGATCGTTGGCCTTGCCTTCGGTCTCCTTGCCTGGGTGTTGTTGAACCGCGGTTTGAACAATCTGAAACTTTCCAGCCTGGCGCCGACGCGCACCGCCGAGAATGTGAAGCGTGATGCGCGCGCCGTCAAAGGAGCTACCAATGCCAACTGATCGCCGTTCCCCGAGCGAGATCGAGCGTGATATCGAACGCGACCGTTCGGAACTCGCAAGCACGATTTCGGAACTTCAATCCCGTTTCACCCCGGAAGCCGCTGTGAATGCAGCTTTCGGCAACCTCCGCGAACATGGTGGCGAGTTTGGCACCGCGATCGGACGGTCTGCCAAGCAGAACCCGATCGGGCTGGCACTTACCGGCATCGGGTTGGCCTGGCTGATGTTCGGCCGTTCTCATGATGAGCCGGGCGCGCAGCAGTCCGGTCCGAGCGATCGCAGACTGACCACCAACGTGCCGGAAGAGTATGGGTACACGCCCCCGCGCGTCACCGATCGGACGCCGTCGCCGACCGAACCGCGCCGCAGCAGCTATGCCGGCTACTACGGGACCAAGCGGACCGGCTACGAGCCCGATTGGGCGGTGGACGATGACGAGGACGATGCTCTCTACGGCTACCCAATTGACAACGCTTCGGGACATATCGACGACAGCACGAGCCCCTCGGCACTCGATCGTGCCAAGGCAGCCGGCGCGACGCTCAGCTCGCGCGCGGGGTCTGCGGGCGACGCCGTTGCGTCTGGTGCGGGACGTGCTTCCGACGCTGCGCAATCCGGTGCAAGCAAGGTGGCGGAGGGCGTATCCAGTGCGGCGAGTTCCGTCGCGGACGGCGCGCGCTCGGCAGCGAGAAGCGCGGCGGATGCTGCCAACCGCGCTGGTCGCACTGTGTCCGACACCGCGCGGAGCGGAGCAGACCACGCCGCTCGAGTGCGCGCTCGCCTTGCGCGCGGAACCGAGGATCTGAGCGAGGCCGCCCGGGAGCGTATCATCACCGCTCGCCGCCGTGCTCTGGATGCGCGGCACCGCGCAGCGGCAAAAGCGCAGGACGGGTGGAACCGCGGGCGTGACAGTGCCGTGGAGTTCTACGACGAGTATCCCCTCGTGGCCGGGGCCCTCGCCGTGGCCGTCGGCGCCGCGCTTGCCGCGAGCCTCCCGCGCACGCGCCGGGAAGATGAACTGGTGGGTGAGTATTCCGACCAGCTCTTCGATGAGGCTGAACGGATCTATCTCGAAGAGCGCGACAAGGCAGAGCGCGTTGCCGTCGCTGCCTTGGAGGAGACCCGTGCAGTTGCCAAGGAAGGCATAGACGCGGCCAAGGAACAGGCGCGGAAGGCTGACGAGTCCGGCCAGTCGGCCGTGCAGAAAGTGCGCGAAGGGGTGACCCAGGCGGGTGACCGCATCGCGACCGCCGCCAAGGATGAGGCCGAGAAGCAGAAGCTCGGCAACACGGAGGCCTGACGATGACGGATGTCCGCGGGACGACGGCAACCAAGCCGACGGAAATCCCCATGCGGGGATGGATGGAAATCGGCCTGCGGACATGGCGCCGGGCGGGGGAGGACCATATAAGCCTCATCGCCGCCGGCGTCGCCTTTTACGGCCTTCTGGCAATCTTCCCCGCCATCACCGCGCTTGTCGCTGTTGGCGGGCTTGTCATGGACCCGGTGGAAGTGGGTCAGAAGATCGACACAGTCGCGACGGTCGTGCCACGTGAGGCGTTCGGTATAATCGAATCCCAGGCAACAAAGGTTGCAGGGGCACAGAGCACGGGCCTTGGCCTTGCCGCGATCTTCGGCATCCTGCTCGCGATCTACTCATCCTCCAAAGGCGTTCGCAGCCTCGTTGAAGGGCTCAACATCGCCTACGAGGAAAAGGACACGCGCGGCTTCATCAAACAGAACCTGGTTGTCCTGGCCCTGACGCTGTTTCTTATCGTGGGGATGCTGCTGGGGATCTTCGCGACCACCGTGCTGCCGGTAGTCCTGTCCGTCGTAAACCTGGGTATGGTGACAGAGCTTCTGATATCCGCGGCACGTTGGGTGGTTATGTTTCTTTTGACGATCGGCGGGATCATGGTGCTGTATCGCTACGGCCCCCACCGCGCCACCGCACAGTGGAGCTGGTTGTCGCCTGGGGCCACGTTGGCTTGCATCGTGTGGCTTGGGGCCTCCATGTTGTTCGCCGTCTATGCGGACAACTTCGCGAATTACAACGAAAGCTTCGGCACGCTTGGCGGCGTGATCGCCCTGCTCATGTGGCTGTGGATTTCGGCCTACGTGATCCTGCTCGGGGCTGAACTGGATGCAGAGATGGAGCAACAAACGACGGAAGATACCACGACGGGCTCTCCAATGCCAATGGGCGTGCGTGGTGCGACCAAGGCGGATACCCCACCGCCGGAGCCCACCTGACATCTTCCGAACGCCGTGCGTGGCGTTAGCACCGCCGCGCAATTCAACGCGATCGATGCTCTACCATTCAAAACAGTATCAGCAACACCTCGCCAACGGGATTTGCACGTTAAGCATGTCGCCTTGTCCTTGATTTTCAGGGCAGGGCACGCAATTGCACGCGGACCATGCAGGCAAACGGCGACTTCGGCGGGCAACAACGCAGCGAAGCGCCCCGAAATCGAGACACTACGCCATGACGCAAGAACCCGCGAAGACGTCGTTTGCAAATCGGCCGTCGCTTGGGCAGAGTGCGGGCATGTACGCATCCCACGGCTTTCTTCGCTCCGACATCGGGGACGTCGACGTTGTATATGACGACGGCCTGTTCCACCTCTTCCACCTCGTTCTCCCGAACCACGACTTCATCGCCCACGCGGTCAGCCGTGATGGTATGACGTGGCGCCGGGTGAAGAACGCGATTTTCGTGGGCGATCCCGGGCACTTCGACGACGACATGCTGTGGACGATGCACGTCTCACGCGATCCCGAGCGCCCCGGCGCCTGGCGGATGTTCTACACGGGCCTGTCGCGCGCCGAATACGGGCGCGTGCAACGCGTGGGGATGGCCCGGTCAGACGACCTTTATCACTGGACCCGGTGCGAGAAGGCCAATTACCCGCTCGAAATCGAAGGTTCCTGGTATGAATCCCGGATCGATGAGGGCCGGAGCTGGGTCAGCTTCCGCGATCCCTTCTTCTACCACGACCCGGAGGAGGGGCATCGCCTTCTGCTCGCGGCAGCCCGGGTGAACCACGGGCCCGTCATCCGCCGCGGCTGCGTGGGCGTGGCGCGGGAAACAGCGCCCGACCAATTCGAATTCGAGGAGCCGCTGCACAAGCCGGGCCTCTACGACGATGTCGAAGTGCCGAACCTGTTCCGGCTCGGTGGGCGGTACTACCTCGTAGGCTCGATCCGCGAAGACACCAAAATCCACTACTGGTATGCGGACGATCTCCGCGGCCCGTATATGAATTTCGACGACAACGTGCTGCTGCCCAAGGGGAACTACGCCGCCCGCATCTGCCAGGTGGAGGACCGGCTGCTGCTGTTCAACTTCTTCCAGCGGCGGGAGTTCGTCTATGGCCGCGAGACCATCGGCCGCCTTCTGCCCCCGCCGAAGGAGCTTGTGGCCGGGAAGAATGGGCACCTCATTCCGCGTTCCTTTGGTGGGTTCGACACGCTTGCGAAGTCGTGCACATCCATCACAGAGCCTCATGAATTGCGGACGCTGTTCGGCAACCCCCACGCGTCCGTCGCCGACGGCGGGGGCGAGATCCACATTTCCTGCATTAGCGGATACGAAGCCTTCCTTCTGCCCGGAGAACGCGATGATTTCCGGCTACGGGCCCGGATACAGCTCGAAGGCCTCGGCAAATGTGGCCTGGTCCTGCGTTCGTCCGACGAGGGGGACGGGTATTTCCTCGCCCTCGACCTCGTGAAGGGCTACGCGCAGATCCGGCGTTGGGGCGCCAACCCCCACGCTGAATTTGAGCACGCCTTCACCTACGAGGGGCTCCAGCGCGGATCCTTCCTGACCCACGATCCCCGCGAATCCTGGGAGACCGAGATCGTTGCGCACGGCCCATACATCGAATTCTCCATGAACGGTCAGGTGACGCTTTGCATTGCCGACGACGCGTACAGCAGCGGGCGCATCGGCTTCTACACCGAGTCCGCAAAAGTGAAGCTCGACAATATCACGGTTGAAGACCTGCACCGCGCCGTTGCGGAAGAAGAGACCGTCTATACATCGACCCGTCAGAGCGACGTTCCCATGTCGCCTGACGTTCCCATGGGACCATGACCGGCACTGACATACGACAGACCCGACCCTGGCTGCTTGTCAGCGACATCGACGACACCCTGACCGGCAGTTCCGAGGCCCTGCAACGCTTCTCCGACGCGATCGCGCGATACCATGACCGCATATGGTTCGCGGTCAATTCCAGCCGCCCCTCGGGCAGCGTCGCGGAGACGCTGGAGCGTGTGTTTCCCCCCGGCCTGAAGCCGGACGCTGTGATTACGGCCCTTGGTACGGAAATTTCCCTCGGGGGCGAACCGGTTCCCGACTGGGATGCCCGGTTCGAGGGCTGGCCGCAGGAGCGGATCTTCGAGATCGTCTCCCGCTTCGGCCACCGCCCTCACGCGCCCGAATTCCAGACGCCACGCAAGGTAAGCTTTGCAATCCCCGGCGAAAAGGCGCAGGCCGAGGTGCGGGCGGCGCTGGCGGAGCAGAACATCCGGTGCCGCATCATCGCGTCCGGCATCGACGACTTCGACATCATCCCGGAAAACGCGGGTAAGGATGCCGCAACGCTCCATCTGGCCCGGACGCTCGGGTGCGACATTACGCATGTAGTCGTCGCGGGTGACAGCGGGAACGACCTCGCGATGTTCCACGTTGTCGGTAATGGGATAGCGGTCGGAAACGCCCGTCAGGAACTGCTCGATGGGCTTGAGCCGGGCACGTTCTACCACGCGAGGCACGACCACGCGGCCGGTGTTCTGGAGGGGCTCCGGCATTATGGCGCCCTGCCGGCGACCGACGGCGACCCATAAAATAGAGAGAGGTATTAAAGCACACCATGAACAGCAATTTCACCGGATCGCTCATGCTCATTTCCCTTCACGGCTATGTCGCTGGGTCGCCCGAACTCGGCAAGCCGGACACGGGGGGGCAGGTCGTCTTCGTCATGGAACTGGCGAAGCGCTTCGCGCGTCTGGGATACAACGTCGACGTTCTGACGCGGCAGTTCGAGGATCAGCCGGCCGAAGATCGGATCAACGACAACCTGCGGGTCTGGCGCATCCCCTTCGGCGGGCCGGATTTCATCCGCAAGGAGGATATGCACGACTGGTACGGCGACTTCGTCTCCAATGCCCTCGCGGCAATCCGGCGGCAGGGGTTGAGCTACGACGTGGTCAACAGCCACTATTGGGATGCAGGAGTTTCTGGCCAGAAGATCGCCGAGGAACTCCAGATCCCCCATATCCACACGCCTCACTCGCTCGGCTGGTGGAAGGCCAAGGACATGAAGAGCCTCGACGAGGGGGAGAGCGCGAACTACCGCTTCAAGGAGCGCATTCAGACCGAATACGTGCTCTATCGCAGCTGCGACCACATCATTGCCACCAGCGAACAGCAGGCAACGATGATCGAGGAACAGTACGAGTTGCCGAGCCATCACATCACGATGATCCCCCCCGGCATCGACGAACAGCGCTTTACCGCGGTGACGCCCCAGCAGCTCGAGGAAGTGCGCCAGCGCCTGAAGATGACGGAGAACGACGTCTACGTCGTCGGCCGCTCGGCAACGAACAAGGGATACGACCTGATCATCCAGGCGCTGCCTCACCTGCGGCAACTGCAACCGGACGCGCGGCTTGTCCTCGCGGCAGGAGCAAACTCGGAGGATGACGAAACCCTCATCGACTCCTGGAAAGCTGAAGCGGCGGAGCTCGGTGTGGCTGACAACATTGACTGGCGCGGCTACGTGGCCGACGAGGATCTCGCGGACTACTACCGCGCGCCGGGCATCTTCGCCCTGCCGTCGCGCTATGAGCCGTTCGGGATGACCGCCGTGGAGGCAATGGCTTGCGGCACGCCCACCGTTTTGACGACCCGAGGCGGACTGTTCGAGCAAGTCGACTTCGGCCGCCACGCCCTCGCTGCCGACCCGACGCGGCCGCAGGAATTTGCCGCGATGGTGAACATGCCCATGCAGCATGATCGGTTGCGGGAAAGGCTCTCGGTGGAGGGTGCACGGTTTGCGCGGCGTCATTTCGGCTGGACCGGGATTGCCCGCCGCACACTCGAGATCTTCGAGAGCTTCAAGGGGCGTTACCAGGCGGCGTTCTGAGCTGCTCCCGCGCGCTTGCCGCCTACGCCCCCTGAGTGCCATAGCTTGTCGATCGGGCTGATCAATCGGGACTGGCAGGACCCGCCGAAGGCGGGCGCGGCCCAACCGCTGACGAACCGCGCCCGCCGGGCGCGGGAAGGCAGTGGGCGGGAGCCCCCCTGACCTCTGCACACCCGTTGAACTCGGCACGGCGCGAGCGTAGAAGGGCCGGCATGTCTCAGGACGGCGCCCCTTCGGACCCAAGGTCCCTCATTCGCATCGCCCGCGAATCCGGCCGGAACGAGCGGGGGGAGCCGCTCGATCTGGGCGAGCGTGTTCGCGAGCTCCGCAAGGCGAAGGGATGGACGCTGGAGCAGGCGGCCGGGCAAGCCGGGCTGGCGCGCTCCACGCTCTCCAAGATCGAGAACGGTCAAATGTCGCCGACTTACGATGCGCTCAAGAAGCTCGCCGGCGGGCTGAAGATCAGCGTTCCCCAACTTTTCACACCGCCGCCTCAGGTGGAGGCAAACGGCCGCATGGTCGTGAACATGGCCGGCGACGGTGCCGCCCACGCGACCGCGACCTACGAGCACGAGTTGCTCGCGGACGGACTCACCACAAAGAAAATGCTGCCCTATCGCGCGCGCATCCGAGCCCGGTCCATGGAGGAATTCGATGGCTGGGTCCGCCACGAGGGCGAAGAGTTTCTGTTGGTCCTGACCGGCGTGATCCGCCTCTACACCGAGTTCTACGCTCCCGTAGACCTGCGGCGCGGTGACAGCGCCTATTACGACGCCACCATGGGCCACAACGTCGTTTCCGTCAGTCAGGAGGACGCGACGATCCTCTGGGTTACATCACTCAACTGACCCGCGTGGCTCGTCTCACTCCGCCGCGTAAGCGAAAGTCGTTTTGGCCTGAGCTCCGGGAAGCAGGCGCAGTTCGAGTGCCTCCAGCCCTTCGGACAGAGTCAGGTCATGCGTGTTCGCGATATATTCGGTGAGAAGGTGCTTGTTGCCACGAAATCTCGCCAGCGCGGTGGCATCAGCATAGGGGAAAAGGGTCTGCAACCGGTGAAGTTGCCCGTGCCATTCCTGCAGAAATTCGCACCACGTCATCACCGTCCTCCCCTCGTTTCTATTGCGACCACGTTACGCGAAGTGCTGGGCTGCAACGAAATGGTTTAATTATGGGGGAACGGCATTTTGGGCTTGTCGGCTGAATTCCGAGCAGAATTCTCGACCCGGTGGCGATCCGCCGCGCAATAATCTTGCGTCGGCATGTCGACCGGTTGCGGCGAATCATCTCAGCGCCGATTCGTCCGCCTTCCAGCGTCAGACGTCTGGCGGCAGCAATCCGAGACCACGGAGATAGATTCCGATCCCGGTTTCCAGCAGGTCCTCGGGCGGGAAAGGCGCCCGGCTTCCCGGCGCGCCACGGGCGTAGAGTTCGACGACCCCGTGGCTCATCGCCCAGATATGGGCCGAGACCATCTGTGGAGGCGGGCGCCGGTCGGGTGGAAGCTGCTCCATAAGCCCTTCGGCGGCGCGCTCCAGCACCCCCGCCGCACGATCCGCCGCGTTTGCGAGTTCCGGATCCGAGCGGAGCGACAGGCCTGCCTCGAACATGGCCTGGTAATGGCCCGGGTTTTTTCTTGCGAAGGCGAGATAGGCGCGGCCGGTGGACTCGAAACTTGCAAGCGGCGACGGCTGGCCCTTCTCGAAGGCATATTCCATCAAGTCGGCAAAGATCTCGAAGCCTTCTTTCGCAATCGCATAGAGCAGATCCTCTCGGCCCTGGAAGTGGCGATAGACGGCCGCCGGCGTCACCCCCGCGGCCTTCGCCGCCTCCGACAGGGTAAAGCCCTGCGGCCCCTTCGCCTCGATCAGGCCGAGCGCGGCGTCGATCAGGGCCTGACGAAGGTTCCCGTGGTGGTAGCCGCGTTTCTTAGGCATGTATCAGGGCAGGGCCACCGCAGATCGCTGCGTCGACCTCGCCCACCACCTTCGGTTTCTTGCCCTCGTACTCGATCTGGCTCAGCACGAGGCGGATTGCGGCGATCCGGGCGCGGCGCTTGTCGTCGGCGCGGATGACGGTCCACGGGGCGTAGATCTCGTGCGTCAGGTGCAACGTCTCCGAGATTGCTTCGGAGTATTCGTCCCAGAAGTTCAGCCCGTCCACGTCGATCTTCGACAGTTTCCACTGCTTCAGCGGATCGTGCTCGCGCGACAGCATCCGGTTGAGCTGTTCCGCCTGACTGATGTTCAGCCAGATCTTGAAGAGCTTGATACCGTCCTCCACCAGCAGTTTCTCGAAGTCGGGAAGCTGCCGAAAGAACGCCTGCCGTTCGGCCTTGGTGCAAAATCCGAAGACGTGCTCGACCACGCCGCGGTTGTACCAGGACCGGTCGAACAGGCAGATCTCGCCGCCCGCGGGCATCTGTTCCACGTAGCGCTGGAAGTACCACTGGTTGACCTCGCGGCTGGTGGGCGCGCTGAGCGCCACCACGCGGGCCGAACGGGGGTTCATATATTCCATGAACCGCTTGATGGCGCCGCCTTTTCCGGCCGTGTCCCGGCCCTCGAAGACGATCGCGATCCGCTCCTTCGAATTTGCCGCCCAGGCCTGCAATTTGACCAGTTCGATCTGGAGCTTGTGGAGCGTCTCCTCGTACTCGTCCTTGTCCATGCGGTCTTCATAGGGATAGCTCCCCTGGAGGATCGGCTTGCCATCGGCATCCTTGATCGCCTCGCGGACGGGATCGGGGGCTTTTTTCTTGTAGAACTCACTGATGGCGCCGTCGAAGGGCAGGTTTGACATAAGCTTTTCCCGTGTTTTGTTCACTATGCAGACGGACGTACCCTAGTTCAATCCGCCCCGGGATGCGGCCCGGATCACGGCTTCCGCGCTTGCCTCCGGGTTCGCGTGGTGTGGCATGTGACCGACGCCCGGCAATTCGGTCAGCTTGGCATCCGGAAGCAGGTTGGCCGTGGGGCAGGCGTGCACGTTGAAATAGACCACACTGTCGGACGTGCCATGGACGATCTCGACCGGCATGCGGAGGGTCGGATAGCGACGTGACATCGCGGCGAGATGGGGTTTCAGCCCGCCCACCTGCCGGACATTCGCCCCCAGCACCTTCGGCCGGCGCAGAGTGAGGGGAACGCCCATGTGCTCTACGTAGCCGTCCGGCACGGGCTGCGGGGCGAAAATGGCGGCAATGGCACGATCGGCCACCGAACGCGGTGTCAGGCGGGTGGCGAGGCGAACGGCGAGCCAGCCGCCGACGGGCGTGGCTCCGACACGGTACCAAAGGCCGAGCTCACCCGGCCATGGCATCGTGGCCCCCGCGAGCGAGACCACCGCGGCCACCCGCTCCGGCCGGTCCAGCGCCCAGGCCATCGCGACCGCGCCGCCATAGGAATGGCCGACGATCACGGCGCGGCGGATGCCGAGTTGCGCGGCCGCCGCGTCCAGCATGGCGGCTTGCTCGGACGGACTCTCGCCCCCGCGGTGCAGGCGCTCCGAATGGCCCAGTCCCGGCCGGTCGAAGGCGGTGACGCGGAAGTGCCGTGCCAGCCGGCCGGCGAACTCGAAGGTGAAATCCCGCAGGCTGCCCGACGCGCCGTGCAGCAAGACGACATCTGGCCCGTCTCCCTCCACAAACGCGTGCACCTGCCGTCCGTCCACCTGCAAAAGCCGGCCGACGGGTGGAAAGGCGCGCGCCGCCCGGCGGGCGCTACCGGGGATCAGTCCCGATGGCATGAAGGTCGAACGGGGTGGTTTGGTAAATCTCGTTGATCCAGTTGCCGTAAAACAGGTGCGCATGGCTGCGCCAGCGATTGGTCGGCATGTTCTCCGGATCGTCGTCAGGATAGTAATTGACCGGCACGTTGATCGGCTGGCCGGCATCCACGTCCCGGTCGTATTCCTCCTTCAGTGTGCCGCTGTCGTATTCGAAGTGGTTGAACACGTAGAGCGCCCTGTGGTCGGGGTCCTCCACCAGCGCGGGGCCGGTGTCGTCGGAGGAGATCAGCGGGATCAATGCGGGTACGGCCTCGATCTCGTCCTGCCGCATCTCGGTCCAGCGGCTCACCGGCATCAACAGATCGTCCGAGAAGCCCCGCAAATAGGGCGACGCGGGCGCGAGGTTCCGATGCCGGAAGCACCCGAAGGCCTTGTGATCCAGCATGTGTTTGGGGACGTCATGAAAATAGTTGATCATCGCCATCCCGCCCCAGCAGACGCCGAGGGTGGAATGCACGTTGGTCTGGGTCCACTCGAAGATCTGGGTGAGCTCGTCCCAATAGGTCACCTCCTCGAACGGCAAATGCTCGATCGGGGCGCCGGTGATAATGAGCCCGTCGAACTTCTCGTCCGTGACCTCGGTCCAGGGATTGTAAAACGCCTCCATATGCTCGGCGGCGGTGTTCCGCGTCTCGTGGGAGGAGATGCGGATCAGGTGAAGGTCGATCTGCAACGGCGTCGCTCCGATAAGCCGGGCGAATTGCGTCTCGGTCTGGATCTTTTTGGGCATCAGGTTGAGCAGCCCGATGCGCAGGGGGCGAATGTCCTGCCGCGCCGCGCGATCCTCGCCCATGACCATGACGCCCTCGTTCTGAAGGATGTCATAGGCGGGCAGGGTTTCGGGCAGTTTGATCGGCATGACATGTCTCGCGGGTTGGAACGCCTCAGATAGACCTTGCGTCAGCCGCGCTCAAGGGCGCGGCCAATGAGCGCCTCGAACGCTTCCGGGCTGTCGGCGGCGGCGACTTCCTCCGCCGTGACCTTGACGCCCCAGTTGTCGGCGATGGCGGCATAGGCCGGTTGCCGCGCGGCCATGGCACGGCGGTAGGCGAAGCGGACGAATGCGTCCGGGTCAACCTCGCCGGCTGTCGCCTTGTGGTCGCAAAGGAAGTCCTGCCAGCAGCTCTCGGTGAAGGCGGGCCGGTAGCACATGGGTTTCGGCGCCCGGTTGAAACGCCGCACCAACTCCTCCGCATGCGCCTCCGAGCCTTCGATCCAGACAAGAAGCATCGTCTTTGCCAGCGTGGTCAGGATTTCGTCCTGCGGGTCGTCGGGATCGACAACTTCACAGAAGGAGCCGCTGAAATCGCAGACGAAATGGGGGTAGCCATAGATCTCTTCCGCCCTGTCGACGAAACGCGGCACGTCGAGCATCGCGGCACGTTCAGCCGCGTCGTGCTGGGCCTGGCGCTTGCGATATTCTTCCATCGGCAAACCGCCGCGGTCCGGATCGCCGGGTTTGCCGAGGTATTGGGAGAGCGGCGCGAGGTTGTTGAAGGTGATGTTGGACTCGATACGGATGGAATCCGACATCAGCAATTCCCGCAGGTGCGGCACCTGCATCGCCTGGCGTTTGAACTCGTCGGAGATCAACTCGCCCATGTACCGCGTCCCGATGCGGTAATCGACGGAGTAGTGGAACCAGTCGCCATGTGCTCGGAGCTGGTTCGAGACATGCGTCTTGCCCAAGCCTGACATGCCAAACAGACCCAAGCGTTTCTTGGGGGTGGCGAACCAGGCGGCGGCGTCGGGATAGAGGAGGCGCGGGAAGCTCATGCGCCGATTGGTAGCGGGCGGACCGCCATTGATCCAGAGCGATTCGTCGGTGTAGGCCGGTGACGTGCCGGGATTATACCTGCGGAAATTCGGCGCACCCTTGCGCTGGCTGTGCCGGATATTCGGTCGGCCTGACCGACGAAGGGGCGGGATTTCGGCCGGATCGTGCCGGTATGGAAAATCAACATGGACACAGTGCGCCCGCCAACTAGGTTCGGCGCATAGCGTGCCGCAGCCGAACAAACCGCCCCAAAAGGGCGCCCGTGCCGCGGTCTTAAGGAATTGACGGGTGTATTTGTATGGGTAAGCAACCAATCGTTATCGTGGCGGGGCAGTCGAATGCGACGATGCCGCCCCTGCCGATCGCAGTGTCACAACAACTCGCCGAGATGGGCGCCATCGTCGTCCACTATGCGGTGTCGGGCAGCGCCTTGTCGGCGCATCGGTATTATCAGGACAATGACGACTGGGACCCGTCCGGCGAGCCGGGAGCCGGCGAACTGCTGGACGATCTCTATGCGCGGGTGGACAGCATCGTTGACCCGGGCAAGCCTGGCCATATCGAGGGGGCCCATGTCGCCGGAATGATCTGGGTGCAGGGGGAGGCCGACGCGGGCCTGAGCGAAACGGCCGCGGACTACAAGGCGAACCTGAAGCTGCTGCACGCCGACGTGACCGCACGCTATGGCGCTCACGACATGGTCGTTTCGCTCCTCTCTGAAGACGTGTCGGCGGAACGTCGGGAAGGGCTGTGGCAGGACAGCGCCGAACAGGAAAACGGCTGGGCGACCGTGCGTCAGGCGCAAATGGCCGTGGCCGCGAAGGACGCTTCCGTCCTCTCCGTGGACCCCGACACCGTGGCCGCCGGCCAGGGCTTCACGGTCGAGGACATGTTCCAGGACGACCGGATCCATTACGAACCCGATTTCGCTGCCCTGCTTGGGCAGGAGCTGGCGAGCACGTTGTCGGTGTCTGGCGACGCGGACATTCAGGTCGGCACGCAAGGCAACGACTGGTTCAAGGTGTCTGCCAGGGCGCCGGTGCAGCAGATGCTCGGTTTCACCCAGTACGACACGGCGGATTTCTCGAACCTGAGACACGGCGTGTGGGTCAAGAACTACCTCGGCGAGATGGCGGTGGCCCACGAAAGGGGCAACGCGACCGAGTTGACGGTCTCCATGGTGAGCGTGGAGGCGGCCAAGGGGACGAGCTATGCCGATGTCTTCGTGCTGGGCCGGCAGATGCACACCGTCGACGCGTCCGGCGGGGCGGACAAGGTCATCGGATGGGGGCGAGGCAGGGATGTGATCGACCTCGGCGCCGGAGACGATGTCGCCTCCGGACGGGGGGGCCGGGATATCATCCACGGCGAGAATGGCCGGGATGTGCTGCGCGGGAACGGCGGCGCGGATCGGCTGTTCGGCGACGCTGGCCGGGACAAACTTGTCGGCGGTGCCGGGCGGGACAAGCTGGTTGGTGGTGCAGGCAACGATGAATTGCGCCCGGGGGGCGGCGAGGATCGGATTATCTGGCGCCCCAACGAGTCCGGGACGGACCGCGTGATCGGGTTCGAGCAGGGCGACGACCTTCTGGTATTCCAAGACAGGAACGTCGACTTCGGCGATCTGGAGTTCGACGCGGGCCGTTCCAACCTTCGAATTCACATCGACGCAGGCGGAATGGACCTGACCGTCGTCCTGGTCGGGGGTGCGGACTTGACGCTGACCGAAGATGATTTCCTCTTCTGAGGTGCTCTCCGCCCGGGTCCCGATGTGTCAGGCCCCGGGCAAGACGGATCAGAAGTTGTAGGCGATACGCATCCCGAGCGTGAACGCGGTGTTGTTCTCGAACTCCGCCCGAATCACGTCCGGCGTGCCCGTTTCCGGTTTCGCATCGCCGAGCCACATGTACCGGGCGCCACCCGAAACCGTCACGTCTCCTATTTCATAGGCTGTGCCCAGAGCTACGGCCCAGAATCCGTTGGTCGGCGAAAGCGGCGACACAACGTCGTCCTCCCCGGGCTCGTATAAAACAGCCACGGATCCTGCCCAAACGTCGGTGAACTCGCGCGCAAGGCCAATTTCGTAGGTCGTCGCATCGTCGAGGTCCACCAGCCCCTCGCGGGCGGTTCCGATGAAATACTTCGGGTCGATCTTGAACTCGCTCCAGTCGACCCACCGCACCGAGCCGAAGAGCAGCGTGTTGGCTGCGATGCCCGTTTGCATGTCCAGGTTGATCGATTGCGGCGTCTCGACCTCCGTCGTGGTCTTGAGGTCTCCGGGCAGGCCGAAGGCGCCGAGGCCGTTCTCGGTCGTCTTCATGTCGTGGCTGATCTTGGAATTGTAGGTCAGCGCCACCCGCAATGCGAGTTCCGGGATCTCGTAGGCATAGCCGAGCGAATAACCGAGCGAGGTGTCCCGTTCCAAATCGACGTCGTAGCCGTTGAACGGCCCGTAGGCGACGCCTTCCAAGCCGATAGACCCTTCCGCGGCCTCAATACGAATCCCGCCGTGAACGCTCCAGCGCGGGTCGAAGGCGTAGCGCAGCAATCCCGTCACGGCGTTGGTTTCCGCGAAGGCGCGGGTCCCGCCCAGTTCGGTCGCGGTGGCGCTGCCGTTATACGCAATGTCGGTGCCATAGGGCTGGTCGAAGATCACCGCCGCCGACAGGGCTTCGGTGAGTTGCATCTTCACCGCCGCGCCGAAGGTCCAGAAATCGTCGCCCACGCCGTTGTACCCGAAGCCCGAGGACAGGACGTCGACGGGTCCGATCGGCGTGGCGACGGAAATGCCGTCGCCGGTTCCGGTGATGTCGGGCGACGTGTGGGCGAAAGAGAGTTCCACATAGGCGCCGTTCGCGCCGCCCTCTTCGAACAGCGCGCCGATCGGCTGGCCAGTGCGGTCCAGTCCGCCCGCACAGGCGCCTCCTGCAATGGCTGCAAGTATGGACGCGCTGCCCAATGCTCTTTTCATCGTTCCTGTCCCTTGGCTCTCGGTTGGCCGCACGCCGGACGGTGCGCGGGGGTGATACGTTTGGTGTATGGTTGCTGGGGCCTCAAATTCGAGCTTTCCCCTACGGCGGTTCTACCCTCCCACTTTGGGAAGCTACAGCGCTTCTGCACACGGGATACGCGAAGATTCAAATGTGTATCAGGATGGCAGCGCTGCCCGCCGGCTGGTTCCAGCGCGGATGTTGAGCCAGTTCGCCCCGAAGATCACGGCAGCCCCGAGGACCATCATGGCGTCCATGGGTTCGCCATAGAAGAGCGTGCCGATGACTGCCATAACGGGCAGCCTGAGAAAGTCCATCGGCATCACCACGGCGGCCGGCGCGAGGGCCAGCGCGCTCGACAGGCAGAAATGGGCCCCAAGCCCCGCCGCGCCGATCAGCGCCAGCCAGGGTACGGACCGGGCGGAGGGCAGGGCGATCTGGCCGTCGATGCCAGAGCAGACAAGACCGAACACGGCTTGCATGAGAGTGAGCCAGAACATGATGCAGGTGATCGTTTCGGTCCGTGTCAACTTGCGGGTGAAGAGGGCCGATCCAGCGAACCCGATGGCCGCGCCGGCCGCGGCAAGCATCGGCGGCGACAGGTTCCCCAGATCGGGCCGGACGACCATGATCACGCCCGAAAAGCCGATGACGGCCGCAATCGCCCGTACCCGGGTCAGGCGCTCTCCGAGGATCAGCGGCGCAAGCAGGGCAACCCAGATCGGCGAGGTGAATTCCAGCGCCATGACCTGCGCCAGCGGGATCAACGCGAGCGCGTAGAACCACAGGTTCTGTCCCGCGAAATGCGCGACATTCCGGGCGACATGCCAGCGCATGTTCCGGGTGGAGATCTGGCGCAGGGCCCCGGTGGCCCCGCCTACGATCAGGACTATGGCGAAGGACACGACCGAGCGGTACATCAGGATCTCGAACGTGTCGTGGTCCAACGAAACGGCACGCCCCCCCCACCGCCATCAGCGAGAAGCAGGTGATTGCGCCGGCCATCCAGGCGGCCGCGCGAAGCGGGTGGGGGTCTGACATTCGCAGGAGCCTTCAAGGTACGAGCCTTGCCCACGACCTGTCCTGAAACGGGCGAGGATGCAAGGGAGGGGCGTGTCGCAATGAACCGGATCGCGTTTGTGGGTGAGTGCACACGGGTTCGTGTGCGACTTAACAAACGCCGCACAACCGGTTGTAAAGTTAAGGTTTCTTGAGTGGGGGCGTCGATTGACGCGGCAGAACCGACCTGCCACTCAACTCTCTACCGCGGAAACGCCCGTGGCCCTAGAGCTCACGCAGGCCGCCTATTCCCACTCGATCGTTCCCGGCGGTTTGCTGGTAATGTCGTAGGTGACGCGGTTGATGCCCGGCACCTCGTTGATAATGCGGGTCGCAGTCTCCCCGAGAAACTCATGACTGAAGGGATAGTAATCCGCCGTCATCCCGTCGACGCTCGTCACCGCCCGGAGCGCGCAGGCGTGGTCATAGGTGCGCCCGTCGCCCATCACGCCGACGGTGCGCACAGGAAGAATGGCGACGAACGCCTGCCAAATCTCGTCGTAGAGGCCGTGCTTGCGGATCTGGTCGATGTAGACGGCGTCGGCCTCCCGCAGGATTTTCAGCTTGGCGCGTGTGATCTCACCGGGGCACCGGATCGCCAGCCCGGGGCCGGGGAAGGGGTGGCGGCCGATGAAGCTCTCCGGCAGGCCCAGTTCGCGCCCGAGGGCACGGACCTCGTCCTTGAAAAGTTCCCGCAGCGGCTCGACCAGCTTGAGCCCCATCTTCTCCGGCAGTCCGCCGACGTTGTGGTGGGACTTGATGGTGACGGAAGGGCCGCCTGAAAAACTCACCGATTCAATAACATCGGGGTACAGCGTACCCTGCGCCAGAAACGCGGCCCCCCCCACCTCGTTGGCATGTTCCTGGAACACATCGATGAAGAGCCGACCGATGGTCTTCCGCTTCACTTCCGGGTCGGAAACCCCGTCCAGCGCAGAAAGGAACCGTTCCGAATCGTCGGCCGCGATCAGCGGGATGTTGTAGTTGTCGCGGAACATGGAGACGACCTCTTCCGCCTCTCCCTTCCGCAGCAGACCGTGATCGACGAAGACGCAGGTCAGTTGGTCGCCGATGGCCTTGTGGATCAGCACCGCGGCCACCGAGGAGTCGACGCCGCCGGACAGGCCGCAGATCACTTTGGCGTCGCCCACCTGCTCACGGATCTTGGCAATCGCCTCCTCCCGGTAGGCGCCCATGGTCCAGTCGCCCTTGAAACCGGCGAGTTTCACGAAGTTCTCGTAGAGCCGTTTTCCGTTCGGCGTGTGGTGCACCTCGGGGTGGAACTGCACCGCATAGAAATGACGTGACGGATCGGCGGTGATGGCGAAGGGCGCGCCGGGCGAGGTGCCGTAAACCTCGAAGCCCGGAGCGATCTCGCTCACGTGGTCGCCGTGGGACATCCAGACCTGCTCGCGGCCCTGCTCGAACCAGCCGTCCAGCAGCGGCAGGCGGTCATCGCCGGGGGTGACGTAGGCCCGGCCGAACTCGGCCGTGGCATGTTCCCCCGCTTCGACCCGGCCGCCCAGGTCCTGCATCATCACCTGCTGGCCGTAGCAGATCCCGAGGATCGGCACGCCCATCTCGTAGACGCCCGCCGGGGGCCGCGGGCTCCCCTCGCGCATCACGGAATCGGGCCCGCCGGAGAAGATCACGGCGCGCGGCGCGAAGTCCTTCAGAAAAGCGTCGGTGACGTTCTGGTAGGGGTGGATCTCGCAATAAACGTTCAGCTCCCGCAGGCGGCGGGCGATGAGCTGCGTGACCTGGGAGCCAAAGTCGACGATCAGCAAGCGGTCATGGGTGTGACTGGTCATGCCGCCTGAGTAGGGTGCCGCGATAGCGCTGGCAAGAGGCCGCGCCGCCCGCAAACCAGGTGCAGGCGATGGGGGATGTCGGTTTCCTGCGCAAGGTGCCGTAAACCGCCCCTGCCGTCTCCGGGCAAATGGGTAAAAATTGTCGGGACAGACGGGGCCTGGGCGAGGATCGACGATGGCGGAAGACACATCACGGCGGCGTGGGGGCGGTGGCGCGGCGCGCCGGGCGCGGCGAACGGCAGTATCCTTCGACTGCGCGAAGGTTATCGACCGCCGGATCCCCGATCTGCCGGTGTTCTCCGACGATCTGCTGGAGACCATCGAGCACAATGCCGAAACGGTCCTTGAGGAGATCGGCGTTTCCTTCGTCGAAAACCCGGCGGCGCTGGAGCGGTGGAAGCAGGCCGGCGCCGACGTCTCGGGCGAGCGGGTGCGCATTCCCCGGGGTCTCGCGCGACAGCTCTGCGCCACGGCGCCGGCGCGGTTCATCCAACACGCCCGCAATCCCGAACGCTCTGTCGAGATCGGCGGGCGCAAGCTGGTGCTTGCTCCCGTCTACGGCCCCCCCTTCGTGCGCGACGCTGAACGTGGGCGGCGCTATGCAACGATGGAGGATTTCCGCACCTTCGTGAAGCTGGGCTACATGTCGAAGTGGCTGCATCATTCCGGCGGAACCGTCTGCGAGCCCACCGATTTGCCGGTCAACAAGCGCCATTTTGACATGCTGCTTGCCCACATGACGCTGTCGGACAAGCCGTTCATGGGCTCTGTCACGGAACCGTCCCGCGCCCGCGACTCAGTTGAGATGTGCGATATCCTCTTCGGTGGGCTCGCGGACCGCACCGTCCTCACCTCGCTCATCAACATCAACTCTCCGCTCACCTTCGACTCCACCATGATGGGCGCGTTGGAAACATACGCGGCGGCGAACCAGGCCTGTATCATCTCGCCGTTCATCGTCGGCGGCGCGATGGCGCCGGTGTCTGTCATGGGGACGCTCACGCAGGTGCTGGCGGAGGTGCTGGCGGGCGTCGCCTACAGCCAACTCGTCCGTGCCGGCGCGCCGGTGATTTTCGGCGCCTTCGTCGCGTCCATCGACATGAATTCCGGGGCTCCGACCTTTGGCACGCCTGAGGCGTCCCAGATCACCTATGGCGCGGGCCAGCTCGCTCGCCGGCTGGGGCTCCCCTACCGGTCCGCCGGCGCGTTCACCGGCTCCAAGCTGCCAGACGCGCAGGCGGCTTACGAATCGGCGAACTCGCTGAACGCGGGGCTGCTGTCGGGGGTCAACTTCATGCTGCACGCCTGCGGCTGGCTGGAGGGGGGGCTGGTGGCCTCCTTCGAGAAGTTCGTGATGGACGCAGACCAACTCGGGCCCTTGCACAGGTTTGCGGCAGGTGTGCCCGGCGACGAGGAAGCTCAGGCTATGGATGCGATCCGAGAGGTGGGGCCGGGTGGGCATTACCTTGGATGCGGGCATACCCAGCGGAATTTCCAGGATGCCTTCTGGCGGACGGACTTGCTGGATTACAAGCCATTCGAGACATGGGACGAAGAGGGCGGTCGGGACACGGCGACGCTGGCGTCAGCGCGGGTGGCCAAGCTGCTGTCCCAGTACGAAGCACCGCCGATTGATGCTGCCGTGGTTGAGGCGCTCGAGGCGTTCATCGCCCAGCGGAAAGAGGCGGAGGCGGACGCGTTCGTTTGACCGCGTCCGCTCCAGCCCGGCGGCAGGTGCGGCGGCCTCAGGCCGTGGTCCGCGCCCGAAGCCAGAGCTGCGCTTCCGACATCAGCGCGATCAGCAGGTCCACGTGGCGGGCGGGCGAATAGGCCATGTCGCCTGATCGGCGAGACTGTTCCAGATCGGCTTCCAGCGCCATCAGCCGCCGCAGCGCCCGCGCGCCGTCAAACTGGGTGTCGCCGTGGGTGATCCGCTTCAAATCTCGCTTGCGATTGTAGCTGGTCATCCCCAGGCGGGCAGCGCGGATCAGCAGCCGGGGTCGCCGAAGCGAAACAAGGGTTTGGGCAAAATCGGTCATGGCGAGTCTCCGTGAGTGTGCCGGGAAACTGGCACACCTCCAGCGGGCGTTGCGGACCTGCCGACTCCACCGCACGGGGCACTCAGGAATGTTTGTCAATTTTAAACAATTCTTGCCGAAGTCTTGAAATTAACCGGAGCGAAGGGATTCGCCGGTACGAGGTAAGATGCGTTTAACCATGGTTTCCGGAGACTTCAGGTGTATGACGAGTGAGGCCGATGACGATCTGGCGGGCAAGGTGCCCGGTTGGGTTCCGCAGGCCGCGATGCACTATCTCCGGCACACTGAACAAGGTGTGTCGATCCGCGAAGTCGCCCGCGCCGAAGGGTGCCATGCCTCGACCATCCTGCGCCGGATTCGGCGTTTCGAACAGCGGCGGGACGACCCGCTCGTAGACGAAGCGCTGGCCCGGCTGGGCGCGGAGCATTTCAGGACCGAACGAAGAAAGCGAACCGGACCTGAGGAGACCGCCGACATGACCGCATATTGCTCGCTGCACACGGACAAGCCCACTGCCGTTTGCGAGGAAACCACCGTCCTGCGCGAAGCGCGCCGTATCCTGCGACGGCTGTCCGAAAGCGGCGCGGTGCTCGCCGTCGCGCCGGAGATGGACAAAGCCGCGGTTCTGCGCGAGATGCCGGATGGCCGCACCACGCGGACGGCGGTGGTGGACCGGCCGGTGGCTCAGGCCTTCGCGCTGAAGGAATGGATTGCCAGCCGGTCGTCGGGCCGCGTGACGAGCTACACGATCACCGCCGCGGGGCGCGCCGCGTTGAAGCGGCTGCTGAGCGAGGAGGGCGCCGGTGCCGGTTTCGCCGAGGCGCCGATGCCTTTTGCCGATCAGCACAGGGACTGGGGCCAGAAGGTCGTGTTCGACGATGAGGGCGAGGGCGAGCCCCGCCGCCGCCGGGTGCGCTACAACATGGCTGAGAGCCCGGTCGTCCAGCTCGCCCGCCGCCGCGACAAGGACGGTACGCCCTTCCTCGACCCCGAACACGTGGCCGCCGCCGAACGCTTGCGCGAGGACTTCGAACTGGCGCAGATGGGCCCGCGCGTTGCGCAGAACTGGGAGCGTTTCCTCACCGGTGGCGCGCGCGGCGGCTTCGGCGGTGGAGACCCGGTGTCCGGCCCGGAAGGCGCGCGGGACCGCGTCGCTCGCGCGCTGCGCGAGTTGGGGCCGGGGCTGGGCGACATGGTGCTGCGCTGCTGCTGCTTTCTCGAAGGGCTTGAAGCGACCGAACGGCGTCTGGGCTGGTCCGCGCGTTCCGGCAAGATCGTGTTGCGCATCGCTTTGGCGCGCCTGGCCCGGCATTACGAGGAAACCTATGGCCCCGGACGCGGCATGATCGGCTGACGGCGGCCGGACGTCCGACCGAAGTAAGGCGCCTCCCCGGGGGCGCCTTTTTCATATCGGCGCACGTAACCTTCCCACCTTCCCGCCGCGGCCATCTGCGCCGCCGGCCGCGATTTTGCCGTTGATCCCTGGGGGCGTGTGCACCGCCGAGACGGATTCCATCCAGCTTTCCGCAAAATCGCCGTTGTTGGCGTTCCAGCCATAGCCAATGGCGCCGTCCAGCTTGAGATCGGTGATGTCTCCGCCGTACGAGCGCGCGACGTCATAGTCGTCGGACTGGTCGCCACCGCTCAACGCCTCGTACCACTAGGCGCCTCGCAGGCTCAAACCGTTCCATCCCGGGGTGTCATACCGTATCTGCTTCCTCGTGCTTCCGTTGTAGTCCTTGAAGACGTCGCCGATGGTGAAACCCGAAAGGTCGCCGTCCCGCCTGCGAAGGGAGTAACTGCCGGCAGTATCGGGCCGGTTGACGTATCCGGCAAGCGCGGTGCCGGAGAGGTCGCGCGCCGCGACGCTATCTGTCGCCATGCTGCCCTGACCCAAGAACAGTGTGCCGAAATGACCGCCCAGGCTAATCTCGGCTTTCCGGATGTCCGTCTTTTGCCAAATCCAGATCGGGTCCGACACTTGAGCGAACCCGGAGCATTGAGGGCCGCCGAGCGCTGCCTCCAGCACCATGCCGAACGTGAGGCCGCTCCCCGCGGGTTGCATGAGCGTGAGCCCGATACGGCAGTTCGAATTCCCGTTGTCGGTGAGGTTGCCGTAGGATTTCGCGTCGTCGTCGTAGCCGAGGTACATGGGGCTCACCTGGCCGTAAAACGTGACGGTCACACCGTCGGCGGGGTGAAGGCGGAGGCGGCGACGGCGGTGCAGATCGAAGGGACTGCGAGGAACGCCCTGACGAGAACGTCAGCGGGATGAGACAAGTCGGCTCTCCCTGTTCCACACCACGAAAATCAGTTGGTACCCGGGCCAGCAGACGACGGCATTCCAGGGGCTGTCAAATTTCGATCAGGTCGTAGTGCGAAATCCGTCGGAACTTGACCAGGTCAGCCTCCGAGGGATCGATGTGCGGGTTGGTATAGTCCTCTCCCACGAACGCCTTGAGCGCGTCGAGGCTGTCCCAGACCATCACCATCGAGAACTCGTTTGGATGATCGCCATGCGGCAGGCCCGGTAATAACCGCACCAGGCCCGGCGTGCTTTTCATCATCGGAATGGCCACCTCGTGGAAGAACCGCGCGAACTCGGCTTCCTTGCCCGGGTGGGTCGTCACCTGGAAAATGCGCATGATCATCGGGACCCTCCTCCCGGGCTGCGCCTCGCTGCTCTTGTCATGCCGGTTTCCGCCTTGCGGCCAGTGTAGCACAGCAGGCGCGTTTTGCGTCGCGGTAAGGGAGGACGAGATCGACTGGCCCGCCGACCGTCAGCAGACGGTCGACGGGCCGGAAGGGTCGACGGACGGTAGAGGGAGGGGACGCCCGCCGACCGGTCGGAGGGCCCGGGGGGAGGTGGGCCCTCTTTTCGTTGGGTTCAGAAGAAGCCGTTCTTGGTCGGGTTGTAGCTGACCAGCATGTTCTTGGTCTGCTGGTAATGATCGAGCATCATCTTGTGGTTCTCGCGCCCAATGCCGGACTGCTTGTAGCCGCCGAAGGCCGCGTGCGCGGGGTAGCTGTGATAGTTGTTCACCCACACGCGTCCGGCCTGGATGTGGCGGCCGAAGCGGTAGCAGGTGTTCAGATCCCGCGACCACACGCCAGCGCCGAGGCCGTACATCGTGTCGTTCGCGATGTGCAGCGCGTCCTCCTCGTCCTTGAAGGTGGTCACCGACACCACCGGGCCGAAGATTTCCTCCTGGAAGACCCGCATCTTGTTGTGGCCCTTCAGGATCGTCGGCTGGATGTAATAGCCGCTCTCCAGTTCGCCGCCCAGCTTCGCGGCGTCCCCGCCGGTCAGCACCTCGGCGCCTTCCTCGCGGCCGATCTTCAGGTAGGAGAGGATCTTTTCCTGCTGCTCCTGGCTCGCCTGTGCGCCGACCATCGTGTCCATCCTGCGCGGATCGCCCTGAACGATCGCCTGCACGCGGGCGACGGCCCGCTCGATAAAGGCGTCGTAGATATCCTCCTGGACCAGCGCGCGGCTCGGGCAGGTACAGACCTCGCCCTGGTTGAACGCGAACATGACGAAGCCTTCGATGGCCTTGTCGAGATAGGCGTCATCCTCGCGCATGACATCCGAGAAGAAGATGTTGGGAGACTTGCCGCCCAGTTCCAGCGTCACCGGGATCAGGTTCTCGGTGGCGTACTGCATGATCATGCGGCCGGTCTGGGTGGATCCGGTGAAGGCGATCTTGGCGATGCGGGTGCTTCTTGCCAACGGCGCACCGACCTCGGCGCCGTACCCGTTGACGATGTTCATCACGCCGGGGGGCAGCAGGTCCGCGACCATCTCTGCCAGAACCATGATGGCGGCCGGGGTCTGCTCGGCGGGTTTGAGAACGACGCAGTTGCCTGCGGCCAGCGCCGGGGCCAGCTTCCAGGCGGCCATCAGCACGGAGAAGTTCCAGGGGATGATCTGGCCCACGACGCCCAGGGGTTCGTGGTAGTGATAGGCCACGGTATCGGCGTCGATCTCCGACATCGTGCCTTCCTGTCCGCGCAGCACGCCCGCGAAGTATCGGAAGTGGTCGATGGAGAGGGGAATGTCGGCCCCGGTGGTCTCGCGGATGGGCTTGCCGTTGTCCCAGGTCTCGGCGGCGGCGAGAAGGTCGAGGTTCTGCTCCATCCGGTCGGCGATCTTGAGCAGGATGTTGGAGCGTTCCGCCGGCGAGGTGCGGCCCCAGGCGTCCTTCGCTGCGTGGGCGGCGTCGAGCGCGGACTCCACATCCTCGGCGTTGGAGCGGGCGACTTCGCAGACCACCTGGCCGGTGATCGGCGTCACGTTGTCGAAGTAGCGGCCGGATTTCGGCGGCACGAACTGTCCACCGATGAAGTTGTCGTAACGGTCTTTGAAGGGCGACGTGTGGCCTGTTGCGGCCGGTTGCGTCATCTCGTTCATTTGGTGTCCTCCCAGACGGACCGGGTCATGGCCCGGAATGGGAGGAGACTAGGAGGAGGTACTGGCCCTGTGACCCCCGGCGCATACGTCGGGAGCGGCCATGTGTCTCAACCCTGAGACAGGTCGTCGCCGGTTTCGCCCGACTCGGCGCCGGAGTCCAGCAATCCGAGCCGTTTCATCCGCCGATAAAGCGTCGCCCGGCCGATTCCGAGTGCGCGGGCCGCCTGGCTGACGTTCCCGCCGGCACGGGCGAGGGCGCGTTTCACCGCCGCCCGCTCCGCCCGTTCGAAGCCGCTCGGACCATCGCCGGACTCCAGCAGATCGCGCGCCGGTCGTGCCTTCACGAGCGGGCCGTTGCCCAGATCGAACCGCCGCCGCGCCTCGCGGGTCGCGCCAACGACGATATCGTCGCCATCCACCGCGAGCAGCGCCGCGGCATCCGCATCGCCACTTTCCACCACAACGATGCGGCTCTCGGGGAAACTCGCGCGGAAGTGCTCGGCCTCGATCTGCCGGACGGTCTGGGCCACCGTCGCGGCGATCAGTTTGTTGATCGCCTCGGTCTGATCGGCCCGTGCGGAGGAGACGTCGAGCGCCGCGAGCAACTGCCCGTCCGCGCCATAGATCGGCGCGTCGATGCAGCTCATGGCGATATTGCGGGGATGGAAATGCTCGTCCCGGTGGACGATCAGACGCCGCCCTTCGGCAAGGCAGGTGCCGATGCCGTTGGTGCCTTCGCGGGCCTCGCTCCAGTCCGCGCCTTCCCACAGGCCCCAGGTCTCGAAGATCGCGGCGTCCCCCTCGGAGTATCGCTGTTCGAGGATGACGCCTTCGGCATCGGTCAGCACCACGCCGCAGCCGTTCATGCCCAGCAGCGAATAAAGCCTGTCGAGCTGTGGTGCCGCGATCCGCAGAAACGGCTCCAGGGCCTCCTTGCGCAACTTGAGCTGCGTGTCGCCCAGGCGGTGGCGGTAGTGATCCTGTGTCGGGTCGAGCCCGTGCTTGACCATCGAACGGCGCCAAGATGCGGCCAGACGCGAGCGCGCCGCGGCCGTCCCGGACTGTGCCACCTCGACCACGCGGTCCGCGTGATGGTTCCTGGATTCCATAGGGCGTCCTCCCAGCGGCGAATATTGGACAGGATCAGTCGAAAGCCAAAGATATTTTGCAAGATCGTGTCGCACGATTTCGTGGGGCGCCTTATTTCAGGCGGTTCCCTCGCGCCGCAAGCCGGCTTTGCGCTCCGAAAAGGGCAATTGGTTTCGGGGCCTGCACCATATATGAGGGAGAGAACTCGTGAGGTGTGACATGCGCGACCTGAAGATCCCCGACCAACGCCACCCGGAAAAGGCGCACCGCCCGGACAACGCCCAGCCGAAGAAGCCGGACTGGATTCGCGTGAGGGCGCCCGGCGGGCAGGGGTTCAACGACACGCACAAGCTGATGCGCGACCTGGGGCTCTCCACCGTCTGCGAGGAGGCCGGCTGCCCGAACGTGGGCGAGTGCTGGACCCAAGGCCACGCCACCATGATGATCATGGGCGAGATCTGCACCCGTGGCTGCACCTTCTGCAACGTGGCCACCGGCAAGCCGTCGGATCTCGACGTGTTCGAGCCGGGCCGCGTGGCGCACGCGGTGGAGAAGCTTGGCCTGCGCCACGTGGTCATCACCTCCGTCGACCGTGACGATCTGGAGGACGGCGGGGCGGAGCATTTCGCGCAGACCATCCGCGCCATCCGTCACCGAGCGCCGGATTCCACAATCGAGATCCTCACGCCGGACTTCCTGAAATGCGCGCCTTCGGTTCTGGAAACCGTGGTCGAGGCGAAACCCGACGTATTCAACCACAACCTTGAGACGGTCCCTGGCCTCTATCCCTCGGTCCGGCCCGGTGCGCGCTATTTCCACTCCCTCCGCCTGCTTCAGCGGGTGAAGGAGCTGGACCCCACGATGTTCACGAAGTCGGGCATCATGGTCGGACTGGGTGAGGACCGGCAAGGTGTGCTGCAGGTGATGGACGACATGCGATCGGCGGACGTCGATTTCCTGACCATTGGCCAATACCTGCAACCGACGCCCAAGCACCACGCCGTGGAGCGGTTCGTGACGCCGGACGAATTCAAGTCCTACGAAAAGGCGGCATACGGCAAGGGCTTCCTGATGGTCTCGGCAACGCCGCTCACGCGCTCCTCCTACCACGCGGGCGACGATTTCGACCGTTTGCGGGCGGCGCGGCTGGCGAAGCTCGGGCGGGCCTGACAGACCGGCGCTGCCGGCCACTCTTTGATTTACGTTGCGGAACCGACTACGCTCCTCCGATCCGCTTGGAGGGGCTGTCATGAGACTTGCCGTGGTGCAGTATCCGCCGGTCTACCTGGACAAGGAACGTTCGCTGGAACGCGCGGTGGACCTTGTTGCGGAGGCCGGAGCGGAAGGCTGCGAGATGATCGTGTTCCCCGAGGCGTGGCTACCCGGCTACCCGACGTTCGTCTGGCGTCTGGCCCCCGGCGCAGGGATGGGCAAAACGGATGAGTTGTTCGCCCGCGCCCAGGCCAATTCCATCGATCTGAGCCGGGACGATCTCGCCCCGGTAAAGGCGGCCGCGAAGGAGCATTCCATGGTCGTCGTCATGGGCCACCAGGAACTCGACGGCGCGGTGAGCGGCAGCACGCTCTATAACAGCGTGGCGATCATCGACGCGGACGGGCGGCTGCTGAACAATCACCGCAAGCTGATGCCTACGAACCCCGAGCGCATGATCTGGGGCTTCGGTGACGGCTCGACGCTGAACGTGGTCGACACAGCCGTGGGCCGGGTGGGCGCGCTGCTGTGCTGGGAAAACTACATGCCGCTCGCGCGGTTCGCTCTCTACGCGCAGAGCATAGATATCTACGCCGCTCCGACCTGGGACAGCGGCGCGACCTGGCTCGCCACCATGCAGCACATCGCGCGCGAGGGCGGTTGCTGGGTGGTGGGTTGCGCGACGGCGCTGAAGGCGTCGGACGTGCCGGCGTTGGTGCCCTATCGGGAGGAGCTTTTCCCCGATCCGGAAGAATGGGTGAATCCCGGCGATGCAGTCGTCTTTCGCCCCTTCGGCGGGCGGGAGGCGGGGCCCATGTCGCGCGAACAGGGGCTTCTGTTTGCAGAGATCGACGTTGACGCGGCGCGCGCCTCCCGGCGCAAGTTCGACGTGAGCGGCCACTACGCACGGCCGGATGTGTTCACGCTAAGGGTGAACCGTGCGCGGCAGACCCCCATCGCGTTCGACGAAGGCGATTGATCCGGCGCCGTCCGTGTGTCAATGCGTTCAGGACATCACGCCATTTCCATCCGCGCGGCCTTCACGTTCCGAGCGATCTCCTCCAGGTGCACCTCGCAGGTGCCGCAGCATCCGCCCCAGATGTCGATCTGGGGCTGCCGGCGCGCCAGATCGCCCATCAATTGGCCTAGTTCCACCGGGTTGCCTTCCTCGAGGTGACCGAGTTGGCACAAAGCGATCTTCTCCATCTTGGACGCGTTTGGCCGCAGCGCCCGGATCCGGCGCTCCCAATCGCCGCCATCCAGCGCGGGTTCGAATTCCACCGGGTGCGAACAGTTCAGCAGGTAGAACTCCGGGCCGCCACCGGCCTCCGCGTCGATCCTTTCGATAGCCTCTCCAAGGCTCGGCCCCGACTTGAGGCGCGCGTTGCTGTCGAGCGTCAGGCCCATCACGATCGGCAACCCGATGGCACGGGCCGCACGAATCGCGCCCACGGCCTCGGGGATGTTGTTGAACGTCATCGTCCATGCCATCTCGGCGCCGGCCTCGCGCAGGGTGGTAAGCTGAACGGCGTGATACTCCTCCGCCGAGTCCGCCGTTATGTCCCGGTTCAACCCGTAGGCGTCGCCGCGCGGACCGACGGTGCCGCAGACAACCATGTCCGGGATCTGGCCCGTGTACTCGTCCCGCAGTTCGCGCAGGAAGTCGATGGAGCGGTGCTGCATCTCGGCCAGCCCTTCCAGCGAATACCCCAGCAGCGCAGCCCAATCCGGGCTGGCGCGATAATCCAGCCCGTTCATAACCATGGAGAAGCCGTGCTGCGCCGCGACATCCAGCGACCGCCGCCACATGTCCTGCATCGCCTGCAGCGCCGCGGGATTGTCGAGTAGCGGGAACATGGCGAACTGCGGCAGCTCGTGTCCCCACTTGTACATGATCTCGGTTTCGATCCCGCCTTCGGTCAGCCAGAGCTTTCCTGGCTGCTGCGGGGGCATTCCATCGGGATGCGGCATGGCTCGGTCCTGTGGTTGCGCGGGCGCATCATAGCACGTGCGTCACCGCCGACCAAAATAGCCATGCCCGTCATTCCACCGGTGCGAGCCCAGCGAGATAGACAGCAATCGCCTCCCGGTCCTCTTCGGGCAATTGGCCGAGCCCCGCGATGATAGGCTCCATCTCCCCGGCGACCTCTTCGTGGCTGGGGGTGAAGCCGCTCTGCAGGTACCAGACCATCTCGCTCCGCGACCAGTCGATGGCGGCGGGCGTGATGTTCGGCACCTCCCCGGTGCCGACAGGGTTGGGCGCACCGGCCATCCATCGGCTGCGATCCAGTCCGCCGAAACGGTCGCGCGGCGTGTGGCATTCGGCGCAATGCCCGAGCGCCTCCACCAGGTAGCGTCCGCGTTCCATCTGCGGGCTCGGCGCTGCGCCGACGAAAGCGGTGTCCAGATAGCGCCACTTCCAGAAGCCGACCAGGCTGCGGAGCGAGTATGGGAAGGCAACTTCGCTCGCCGCCGCCGGCGTCTCAACGGCGGGCAGCGTGTCGAGATAGGCCTTCAGATCGGCGATGTCCTGCACACGCATGCGCGCATAAGTTGCGTAGGGCATGACCGGGTAAAGGTGTTTGCCTTCCGGTGTGACCCCTCGTTTGAGAACGCTGGCGAGCCCCGCGAGCGTGTAGGCGCCGATACCGGCCTCCGCGTCGGGCGAAATGTTGGGGGCGACAAAGGTACCGTACGCGGTCGCCAGCCGTCGGCCGCCGCTCATTTCCGGCGCCTCCTGTCCTTCCGCGCCCGCCTTGGCATGGCAGGCGGCGCAACCGGCGGCGAGGAATACCTGCCGCCCGGCCGCGGGGTCGCCCTCCAGCCCCGCGACCGCCGACTCCGGCAATGGCTTCGGACGCGTCAGCCACAGGCCGCCGGCGCCGAGCAGGACGGCCACGATGACGAGAATGGTGAGAAAACGGCCCATGGACTGCCTTTCCGGTGGTGGCTCGGCGGAACCAGGCGCCGGCCTCGTGCGCCACACTAGGTAAGACTGCGTATCTCCGCAAAGGGATGGCGCGCGGTTTTCGGCAAGTTTCCGCGAGGGTATCCGTCCGAAATCGGCTTGCCGACCGCCGCGGAGGCGGGGGAGAGCGCGGGGCGAAATCCCGCGCGGCGCGCTCGGGCGCGCCCGGCCCTCAGGCGATCATGGACCACGCGATTCCGGCCAGCACCGCGCCGAACGTCGCGAAGCCGATGTAGCCGGCAAAGACACGCGGTTTGACCAGTGCCCAGACCGCGACCGCTGCCGGAATGCAACTCACCCCGCCAGCAATGGCGAAGGACATCGCTGCGCCGTTGGACATCCCCTGCTGCAGCAGCGCGTCGATCAGCGGCACGGCCGCGTAGCCGTTCAGATAGGCGGGCGCCCCCACGACCGCGCCGAGCAGAATGGGCATCAGTCCGGTGCCGCCGAGCACGCCCGCGACCGCTTCCGGCGGAATGTAGGTCAGCATCAGGGCTTCAATCATGTAGGCCAGAAGCAGCCACTTGAGCAGGAAAAGAGCGTTGTCCCGTGCCGTCGCCCCGAACTCCCGGCGGCGCTCCGGTTCGCTCCAAAACCGCCAGACCGGTTTGCCGGACAGCGGGTCGGGGGTGCACGACCCGCAGCCGCACCTGCTCTTGCCGCGGGCGACAGGCGATGCGCGCAGGGGGTCGGCAAAAACCGGGGAGTCAGCGAAAACCTTCACCCCGAAGCCGCCGAACAGGCCGATAGCCACCGCCGCGACCATCTTGGCGGTCGCGAATTGCCACCCGAGCGTGCCGGAAGTGATGAGGAACATCGCCGGGTCCATCAGCGGCGAGGCGAGCCAGAAGGCCATGACCGCCGACAGCGGCGCGCCGATGGCGAGCATGGCGGCGATGAAGGGGATGACTTCGCAGGAGCAGAAGGGCGACAGCCCCCCGGCGAGCGCGGCCAACAGGATCATGCGGACCTCGCGCCCCTCGAAGGCGCGCGCCAGCAACGTCTCCGCGCCGGTCGCTTTCAGCCAGGCCACCGCGAGCACCGCAAAGACGATGAAAGGTGCGGTATGGGCCAGCGGGCCGAGCGCGAAGGTGACTGTGGGGACTGCCTTCGGCGGATCGATCACGCCCACGGCAAACGGCAGAAACGCGATCAGCAGCCAGACCTTGTCGGCCTTGCGCCAGAGAGCGGGGCGGGTGGGGGAGCTATGCGTCGTGTCAGTCATCGGAACCCGGCAGGATCGAGGGGGCGCAGTCGGCACAGCACTCCGACAGCAGGATGTCGGTGAGCGCGCGGATCTCGTCGAATGCGACGGCGGCGCAGATGATGCTCCGGCCCTTGCGGGTCTGCCGAACGAGGCCCACTTGCGCGAGTGTCTTGACATGGTGGGTGAGCGTGGAGCCACTGACGCCCGAACGGGTGCCAAGTTCGCCGATACTTAGTCCCTCTTCACCCGCCCGCACCAATGTTCGCAGCACCATGAGGCGTTGTTCAGAGCCGAGCGCGGCAAAGGTCGCGGCGGCGGCTTCAAGCGGAACCGGGGGAGGCAGCGGAGCCATCATGGCGCGACATTTTCACATTTCTAGAAATATGGCAATGATTGAGTCGCGGTGGAATCGGAATAGCTTTCGTTCGGCCGTGCGCCGGTGGAAAATGGCGGAATTGGGTATTTGGTCCAACAAGACGCAGGGGCGAGGCGCGCCTGCCGGACGGTGTGACAGTACGGCGGGCGGAAACGTCTGCTTTGCGCGCCGATTGAAAGGGTTTAGAACGTCGCGTCCATGATCAGTCTTCCCGACCGCATTTCCGCCTGCCGTCTCTGCGCCGACCGTTTCGCCGCGACTGATACCGCCCATGAGCCCCGGCCTGTGGTCTGGTTCGGCTCCGGCGCTCGGATTTTGATTGCCAGCCAGGCTCCCGGGGCACGGGCGCATGCCGCGGGAGTTCCCTTTCATGACGCATCGGGCACGCGGCTCCGGGAGTGGCTCGGAATGGACGGCGCGACCTTTTACGACCGGGGCCGGGTGGCGATCATTCCCATGGCGTTTTGTTTTCCGGGCTATCGAAAGGGCTCCGATCTGCCGCCTCCGCCGGAATGCGCGCGCGCCTGGCGGGCGGAGGCGCTCTCCTATGCTGGCCGGTTCGACCTGACGGTCCTGATCGGGGGGCATGCGCAGAAGTACCACCTTGGGAAGGCCGCGGCCGGGGGAGTGACCCGCACCGTCGCTGCCTGGCGCGACCATGCGCCCGCCGTCTTTCCCTTGCCCCACCCGTCCTGGCGCAATACGGCGTGGCTGAAGCGAAACCCGTGGTTTGAGGCCGAGTTGCTGCCGGTGCTACGAAAGCGTGTTCAGGAGGCCCTGAAATGAGCGATGAGACGACGGCGCTGGACCTGGCGCAACAGGCGGTGGCCGAGGCGCCGGAGGATGTCACCGCGCAGATGCGCTTCTACGAGCGGCTGGCGGATTCGGAGCTGTTCCTGCTGCTGGAGCGGGAGGCGGAGGGCGACAGTATCGAGCCGCGGATCTTTCCGCTGGGCGACGGGCCGGTGGTTCTGGTGTTTGACCGCGAGGTGCGGCTGGCCGATTTCGTAGGTGAGGCGGCGTATTATGCCGGCCTCTCCGGGCGGCAGGTGGTGAAGCTGCTGGCCGGGAAGGGGATGGGCCTGGGGGTCAACCTCGGGGTGCCGCACTCCGAAACGGTTCTGCCCGCGGAGGCGGTGGACTGGCTTGCGGCCACGCTGGAGCACCGGCCGGAGCAGGCGGAGGAGCGCCCGCGGGAGGTGTCGGCGCCCGGCGCCGTGCCCGAGCAGGTCTTGCGCGGGCTCGACGTGAAGCTTGCCACCGCCGGGGGCCTGGCGCAGATCGCTTTCCTTGCCACCGTCGTCTACGAGAGCGGGCGCAGCGGGCATTTGCTGGCCTTCGTGGATGCGGTGCCGGGGGCGGAGGGCGCGCTGGCCACGGCGGCTGGAGAGGCGCTGACCTTTTCCGGGCTGGAGGCGGGCGAGATGGACGTGGCGTTCCTCGCTGCCAGCGATCCCATGTCGGCGCGGCTGGCGAAGGTCGGGCTGCGCTTTGACCTGCCGGAGCCGGAGGCGGTCGAGGTGACAGAGATCGATCCGCCCGGCATGGACCCGGACGCTCCGCCGATCCTGCGCTGAACTTGTGCTCCGCCGTGGGGCGGAGCGGCCGGCCGCTCGGCGCGTCCTCTCACTCCTCCGTCATGTCGGAGACGATCAGCAGCACCTGATCGAAATCCTTGCTGTCTCCGTTGGGCTTGGGCGACGACCGGAAGATCCGCTGTTCGACTCGATAGAGGTCGTATCCCGCCAGGGTGCCGCCGTTCTTGATGAGATCTCCGGGGCAGGGGATGTGATCGGTTTCCCTCTCCAGGATGATGTGCCTGCCGGGGTTTCTGAAGTCGAACGTTTCCTGGTGCACGACGGTCAAGATCATGACGGGTCCTCCTGTTCGCTGTGCCGCCACCCTAGCACAGGTTCAGCGGGAAGGGGGCTCCCGCCCGTCTTCGGCGCCTGTCGGCGCCTCATCCCGTTGGGCCGGGCGCGCCTTCGGCGCGTCGGCGGGGATCTTGGATGGCTCCTTGAACTATGAAGCAGGGCGACCCTCGCGGCCGTTCCCCCGCTCTCCGGCTCCGGCTCGACTGCCCGCCGAAGGCGGGCTTGGCCCAACTGCCGACGAGGTGCGCGGCACGCGCACGCCGGCGGTGGGCGGGAGACCTCGGCTGGGCGGTGTCCGACGGTGGGACAGTGCGTGGTTCTATAGATTTCAAGGGCTTGCGGGTACGTATTCACGAAGCATTAAGGAATTGGGCCGCGTCGACGGGTGGGGCGCTGCTTCGTTCCGGTGGCAAGCCGGGGTGGCTCGGTGCGACGACGGCGGGGAGGGGGCGTCTTCGTTCATTTTCCGCTCTCAGGCGGGGCCGGAGGCGTTGGGAATTCCGGTCTTGCCGGTCGCGCAGCGTTCGACGGGGATGGGCGCGCATTTTGGGAGCCCCCGCGGTCGGCCGGTTTGGGCGGACCTTCACCCTTCGAGCGACTACGAAGGATTTGCCGACGCGGCAAGGCGCGGGTCGGAGAGGGTTCGGTTGGCCGCTGTGGGTCGGGCAGTTTTCCCGGTCTTGCTTGGGAATGGGCGGCCAATCTGGCTTGGAATTCGACGCCGCATTTTCTGGAAAACACTCGACAGCGACGGGCGCGCCTGTCCGGCTCACGGGTGGAGTGCACTAGGTCATTCTCCGACCGGACGGCCGCGGGCGGGCTGCCGGCACGGGGCGGCGCAGGGCGAAGGGCTTGCGGTCGGCCTCCGTGTTTTCGACGTCGGTACGGGCCTGCGCGCAGGCAGGCAATTTGGCTGTGAAAAGGATACGACTGTGGCGTGCCATGCCAGTTCGGGGGACCGAGGCGCGTGCGCGGATTGTCTGCGTCCCGGCCTTTTCCCGTCTCCCGCCGGACGCGCCGGAGGCCCGGCGGGCGCGGGCCGCTTGACATCTCCCGTGCCAAGGGGTGTATCGGCGCGGACCAAGACAGACCGCCGAAAGGGCCCCGATATGCACGCCTACCGCAGCATGACCTGCGCCGACCTGACCCGCGCCAACGTGGGCGATACCGTCCGTCTTTCCGGATGGGTGCACCGGGTGCGCGATCACGGCGGCATCCTGTTCATCGACCTGCGCGACCATTACGGCGTGACGCAGGTGCTGGCCGACCCGGACAGCCCGGTCTTTTCCGAGGTCGAGAAGGTGCGCTCCGAATGGTGCATCCGCATCGACGGCGAGGTAAAGGCGCGCGACGAAAGCCTGATCAACCCCAAGATTCCGACCGGGGAGGTTGAGGTCTTTATCCGTGACATGGAGGTCCTGGGCGCCGCGGAGGAACTGCCGCTGATCGTTTTCGGCGATCAGGAGTATCCGGAGGAGACGCGTCTGCGCTACCGCTTCCTCGACCTGCGCCGCGAGGCGATGCAGGAGAACATGAAGCTGCGCTCCGATGTCGTGGCGTCCATGCGCCGCCGCATGTGGGATCAGGGCTTCCGCGAGTACCAGACACCGATCATCACCGCCTCAAGCCCCGAAGGCGCGCGCGACTTCCTCGTGCCGTCGCGCCTGCACCCGGGCAAGTTCTATGCGCTGCCGCAGGCGCCGCAGCAGTTCAAGCAGCTCATGATGGTGGCGGGCTTCGACAAGTATTTCCAGATCGCGCCGTGTTTCCGCGATGAGGACCCGCGGGCGGACCGCTCGCCGACGGACTTCTACCAGCTCGATATGGAGATGAGCTTCGTCGAGCAGCAGGACATCTTCGACACCATCCAGCCGGTGCTGGAGGGCGTGTTCGAGGAATTCGGCGACGGCGCCAAGGTCGACAAGCACTGGCCGCAGATCTCCTATCGCGATGCGGCGCTCTGGTACGGGACGGACAAGCCGGACCTGCGCAACCCGATCAAGATGCAGGACGTCTCCGAGCATTTCCGTGGCTCGGGTTTTGCCATCTTCGCCAAGCTGTTGGAGCAGGACGGCACGCAGATCCGCGCCATTCCGGCGCCCACGGGCGGCTCGCGCAAGTTCTGCGACCGGATGAACAAGTTCGCGCAGGAGCAGGGGCTGCCGGGGATGGGGTATATCTTCTGGCGTGACGGCGAGAGCGGAATGGAAGCCGCAGGCCCGCTCGCCAAGAACATCGGCCCGGAGCGGACGGAAGCGATCCGTCTGCAACTGGGGCTCGGCAAGGGCGACGCGGCGTTCTTCCTCGGCGGCAAGCCGTCGGTCTTCGAGGCGGTCGCCGGGCGCGCCCGCACCGTGATCGGCGATGAGCTGGGTCTGACGGAAAAGGACCGCTTCGCCTTCTGCTGGGTCGTGGATTTCCCGATCTACGAGAAGGACGAGGAGACCGGCGCGATCGACTTCGAGCACAACCCGTTCTCGATGCCGCAAGGCGGGCTGGAGGCGCTGGAGGGCGACCCGCTGGACGTGCTCGGCTACCAGTACGACTGTTCTTGCAACGGCTACGAGATTCTGTCGGGGGCGATCCGGAACCACAAGCCGGAGATCATGTTCAAGGCTTTCGAGATCGCGGGTTACCCGAAGGAAGAGGTGATCAAGCGCTTCGGCGGCATGGTCAACGCCTTCAAGTACGGCGCGCCCCCCCACGGCGGTTGCGCGGCGGGGATCGACCGGATCGTGATGCTGCTGGCGGACGAGGCCAACATCCGCGAGGTGATCCTGTTCCCGATGAACCAGCGGGCCGAAGACCTGATGATGGGCGCACCGTCGGAGCCGACCAACGAGCAGCTTCGGGAGCTGTCGCTGCGGGTGATCCCGCAGGAGTAAGCCCGCCATGCGGGTCAGTGCAGCAGGCGCTCGGGGAGACTCCCTCGGGCGCCTTTTTTGTGCGGACTGCGCGGGAATGTGGCAGCGATGCCTGGGCGGCTCTTCCTACGTGGGGATGCCCTGTGGAGCCTGCGGCGCGCGGTGCTATGGTTCGCCCGCGAGCAGGTGCGGAGACTTCGTTGACGTTCGACCCTATGACAGGTGCGGTTCGGTTCGGGACCGGGCGGTCCCCGGTGATTGCCGACCCCGCCGGGCCGTCGGCGATGCTCGACGCGCTGGCGGGGGAGGACCGGATGGCGGTGCGGCATCCGATGCCGGGGGCGGAGACGCTGTTCCGGGCCGCTTGGGAAATCGCTGACATTGAGGCGGTGCACCGGGACGGCGCGGCGACCCCGGCGGCGCTGGAGCGGAAGGAGACCCTGCTGGAGGATCTCAGCGCGCTCGAGGCGCGCCAGATGGCCCGGACGCTCGCGCGCGGTCTGGACTGCGAGGATGGGCTGCGGGAGCGGCTGGTGTGGTTCTGGGCGGATCATTTTACGGTAGAGAGCACGCGACCGGACACGCTTGGCGGGGTGTCGCTGTTCGTGGAGGAGGCGATCCGCCCGCATGTGGCGGGCCGGTTTGCGGACATGCTGAAGGCGGCGGTTCTGCATCCGATGATGCAGCTCTACCTCGACCAGGCGGGAAGCCTTGCCGACTACGCGCCGGGCGCCGCGGGGGCGTCGGCGCCAGCGATGAACGAGAACCTCGCGCGGGAGGTGCTGGAGCTGCACACGCTGGGTGTGGGGGGCGCCTACGGGCAGTCGGATGTGCGGCGGCTGGCAGAGATGTTCTCCGGGCTGCCGCGCGTGGCGCGGGGCGGATCGGCGGTCACGGCCCCGGTGCGCCGGGATGCGCCCGGCCGGGCGGAGGTGATGGCCGCCTTGGACGACCTGGCGGCGCACCCCGACACGGCCCGGCACATAGCGGGCAAACTGGCCGTGCACTTCGTGTCCGAGGCGCCCGACGCGGGCCTGGTGGAGGCGCTGGCGCAGAGGTTCCGGGACAGCGGCGGCGATCTGCTGGCGATGACGGAGGTGCTTCTGACCCATCCCGCCGCGCAGAGCGGGACGCCGGGGAAGGTCAAGCCGCCGTTCGATTTCGTCGTCTCCTGCCTGCGGGCGCTGGGGACGCCGGGCGCGGATGTGGTGGCGCTCGAACCCGCCGACGTGCGGGCCAGATTCCTCGGGCCCCTGGCGCAGATGGGCCAGCCGTGGCAGGCGCCCGGCGGGCCAGACGGCTGGCCGGAGGCTGGGGGCGCGTGGATCACCCCGCAGGGGTTGGCGGCCCGCGTTGCCTGGACGGTGCGCCTGCCGGAGATTGTCGGTGCGGAACTGCCCGATCCGCGGCGCCTGGTGCGGACGGCGTTGGGGCGGCGGGCATCCGAGCGGCTGATGTTCGCCGCCCGCGCGGCGGAGACGCGCAGCGACGGGGTGGCGGTCGTTCTCGCCTCGCCGGACTTTCAACGCAGATAGGAGCGCGACATGGCACGCACTGCCCCGATCGACCGCCGCCGATTCCTGCGCACCAGTGCGGTGCTTGGCTGTTCGGCGGCTGCGAGTCCGCTGCTGACGCCGGTCTCGTTCGCCGCCGCGCCGTGGGACGCGCGCCTCGTCGTCATTATCCTGCGCGGGGGCATGGATGGATTGGACGTGGTGCAGCCGTATGGCGACCGGGAGTTCGCGAGCCTGCGCGGTGGGACGGTTGGGATTGGTGAGGCCAGCGGAGACGCGCAGGATCTCGACGGCTTCTTCGCGCTCCATCCGGCGCTCCTGCCGCTGCTGCCGCTCTGGACGGCGGGGGACCTTGCCGTTGCCCATGCCGTCTCGACGCCCTACCGCGACAAGCGGAGCCATTTCGACGGGCAGGACCTGCTGGAGGCGGGCGCGGGGTTCGGGCCGGGAGAGCGCCCGGCGCGCGACGGCTGGTTAAACCGGATGTTGCAGGGCATTCCCGGCCTGGAGGCGGAGACGGCCTTCGCCATCGGACAGGAGGACCCGCTGCTGCTGCGGGGGGATGCGCCGGTGGCGAACTGGGCGCCGGGGGCGAGCCTCGCGCTGACGCCGCAGGCGGAGCTATTGCTGGAAATCGTGTGCCAGGACGACGTGCTCTTTCGGGACGCTATCGAGGAGGCGCTTCAGGTGAGCGGCGAGATTGCCGATGGCGGCGCCGTGAAGGGCGCGCCGCACCTGCAGGTGGCGGAGTTCGCGGCAGAGCGGCTGCGCGCGGAGACGCGAATCGCCGCCTTTTCGATCAACGGGTGGGACACGCACCGCGACCAGGGGCATGGGCTTTCGCGGGCGCTGGGGCGGCTGTCTGACACGATCCTCGCCTTGCAGGATGGCCTCGGGCCGGTTTGGGGGCAGACGGCTGTTCTGGCGATGACCGAATTCGGCCGGACAGTGCGGCCGAACGGGACCGGGGGAACGGACCACGGCACCGGCGGCGCCATGCTGATGGCGGGGGGCGCGGTGCGCGGCGGGGTCGTACACGGTCGCTGGCCGGGGCTGGGAGAGGCGGACCTCTACCAGCGGCGGGACCTGCTGCCGACCGCGGACGTGCGAGGCTACGCCGCGGCCGTCATGCGGGAGCTGCTTGGGATCGACCGGACCCTACTGGAGACCACGATCTTTCCGGGGCTGAGAATGGAGGGAACCGGAGGGGTGATCCTTTAATAGGACGGTCTTCGCATGGCGACTCCTGTGGCTATTTGGGTATTTGCGCCAACAAGAAGCCGAGGGTTGATCTTCTTGTTGGTAAAAATACCCAAATCGCACCGGTGCCATTTTGCCTAAAAGGCTGCGCTTGCAGCCCTGCGGGTATCCACGAGCGAGGAGACCGCGTGGAGGGCGTCCGCCGGGTCCTTTCCGCGGCGGCCGGCTGCGTGGAGGCGGCTGGCGGCCTCGGCCAGCGCGGGGTCGGAAGCGCTGCGGGCGACGGAGGTGAGGAACTGCGCGAGGTAGTCCAGCGTCGGCTCGTCCACCCGGCTGGCCAGAATGTCGGCCGCGTGATTGAGGTCGTCGCGCAGGGCGATCGGGTCCGGTGCGATCTGGTCGCCGGAGATGAGCCGCATCCCGCGCGGATGCCGCCTGAGCGGCAGTCGGGACAGGATCGCTTGCTGGAAGAGGGCGAGGCTGGTGATGGGCTTTGCCAGGAAGCCATGCGCGCCGGCGGACAGGGCCACGCTCTCCGCGTCGGGATCGCCGCTGGTGCCGAGGATGATGGAGGCAGGTTGATCGGACGACGCCAGTTCGCGGATCAGCGTGTCGCCGGAGCCGTCCGGCAGGCCGAGGTCGACCACGACGGCTGTGGGGCGGTAGGTCGCCAGGTGGCGGCGGGCGGAGGCCAGGCAATCGGCGCGCCGGATGCGGGCGCCGCTGCGCAGGCAGAGCAGGCGCATCGCCTCGCTCGCGAAGCGGCTGTCCTCGACCACCAGCACCGTCACGCCCAAAAGCGGCCGGTCCGGCGTTGGTTTGCGGGCAAAGGCCTCCGTGCAGAGGTCGTCCATCGTCCTTCCTTTCATGCTTTGCGCAGAGTTAAGGACGATTCTCCCTAATGGATGGTAAATGGACGTCGCGCCGCAGGCGGCGGGGTTGCGAAACCCGGGGCAGCGGAGCGATAAGGCGCGCGAAGCCATCAGAAGGAAGTTCATCATGATCGGTCGTCTCAACCACGTTGCCATTGCCGTGCCCGACCTCGAGGCCGCCTCTGCGAAGTACCGCGACACCCTCGGCGCAAAGGTGGGTGCGCCGCAGGACGAGCCCGATCACGGCGTGACGGTGGTGTTCATCGAGCTGCCCAACACCAAGGTCGAGCTGCTCTACCCGCTGGGCGAGAACTCCCCCATCGCCGGTTTCCTTGAGAAAAACCCGTCGGGCGGCATTCACCACATGTGCTTCGAGGTCGACGACATCATCGCCGCCCGCGACAAGCTGAAGGCCGAAGGCGCCCGCGTGCTCGGCAACGGCGAGCCCAAGATCGGCGCCCACAAGAAGCCCGTGCTGTTCCTGCATCCGAAGGACTTCAACGGCTGCCTCGTCGAGCTCGAGCAGGTCTGAGCCATGGCGATCACCTCCGCGTTCGTCCTGTTGTCGGTGATCTGGTTCATGGTGTTCTTCATCGTGCTGCCGATCCGGCTGACGACGCAGGACGACGCGGGGGACGTGGTTCACGGCACCCCGCGCTCGGCGCCGACGGACCCGATGCTCAAGCGCAGGGCGCTGATCGTCACGGCCATTGCCCTGCCGCTCTGGGCCGTCGTCTGTGCGATCATCGTGACGGAGACGATCACGGTCGACGATTTCGACCTTTTCAAGCGCTTCGGTCCGGAGAGTGGTGCGGCTCAGACGGACTGACCCTTACCGCCGGTTCCGCGCGGCGTCCGGCGTTTCCAGCCGGTGATAGAGGTGCGTGAAGGTCGCCGCCCCGAGGATCGGCACGAAGAGGTTGACGATGGGGATGGACAGCGGCGCGGCCATGAGCGTGCCTGCCAGCCAGATCCGTGGCATGTGCCGCCGCCGGGCCGCGATGGCCCCCTTGCGCCCCACGCGCCGCATGGCGACGAGTTGGAAATATTCGCGTCCGAGCAGGTATCCGTTGACCACCCAGAACAGCAGCGGCGCGAAGGGGCCGACGAAGAAGTAGAGGATCAGGGCGATCAGGTTGACCACGACGATTACCCCGAGAAAGCTGACGCTGTCCTTCATCGCCTCGCCCCAATTTCCCGGGTTCGCGGGGGGAAGCTGGGGGTAGTGCCGTTCTTCCACGGCTTCGGCGACCTCGTCCAGGAAGAACCCGGTAAAGGCCGAGGCCACGGGGACCATCAGGAAGACAGAGGCCACGAGCATCAGCCCGACGGTTGCCACCGAGACGACGTTGTCCGCGAAGTCCAGCGACAGGCCGAAGAGGGTGAGGTGGTCGGGCACCAGTCCGCCGATCAGCCAGACCAGCAGCACGGTGGCGCCGGCAAGGAGCAGGACCGTCAGGCCGACCCCCAGCAGGAACACGCGGAGGAACCGCCGGTCCGACATCTGGGACAGGGCAAGCGAGACGTCGCGGAAGATCCTCATTCGCGCACCCACTCGGTGATGGCGTCGACGTCCGGGCGCGGGCGTTCCGGCGGGCGGGCCTTTTCGCTGCCGATATGGATGAACCCGGCAACGAACTCCTGTGGCTGGAGCCCGAGGCCCTGTTCGACGAAGGGGCGGTCGTAGACGGCCCATCCGGTGAGCCAGTTTGCGCCCCAGCCGGCCGCAAGCGCGGCGGCGAGCAGGCCGTAGCAGGCTGCGCCCGCCGACAGCACCTGTTCGATTTCAGGAACATCGTCGCGGGGCTTCGGGGTGCCGATCACGGCCACCGCAAGATCGGCGTCGGCGAACTGGCGCACCATCTTTTCGGCGGCCTCGGGCGCGATGTCCAGCGCGGCGGCGCGGGCGGGGATCAGGGCGGCAAGCCGCTCCAGCGCGGGCTTTTCCAGCACGATGAAGCGCCAGGGCTCCAGTTTCTTGTGGTCGGGGGTGCGGGCGGCGATGGTCAGCAGCGCGCGCAGCGCGTCCGGATCGGGCACCGGCGTCGTGAGCGTCTTGGCCGGGCGGGACCGGCGGGTCTGGAGGAACTCCAGGGCGGCCTGGTTCGGGATGGGCATGGTCTCTCCAATGCGGCAGGTGTCGCTCCCGTATCTAGTCCCGCCGGGGGCGATCCTCCAGACCGGAGACGGGGTGATGCGGCGTCTGTCGGCGGCTGGCATTCCCTATTGCAGAGGGCTACCCTGCGAGGTGGTCGGGAAAAGAGGCGGGGCGATGAGCAAGGCAGACCTGGCGTACCTTGCGGAACCGGGTGCGGAGATCGCGGTGCGGGTGACGCCGAAGGCGTCGCGCAATGCGGTCGAGGTGGCCGACGACGGCGCGCTGCGGGTTTACGTGACAACCGTTCCGGAAGCCGGAAAGGCCAATGCCGCCGTGCAGAAGCTGCTCGCCAAGGCGCTTGGGGTGCCGAAGTCGACGTTGGCGCTGGTGCGAGGAGCGACGTCGCGGGACAAGGTGTTCCGTGTGGATGGGTAGGCGCTTCGTTTCGCCGACGGCGAAAACTATGAGGGGCGATGGGGGGCGTCTGCCCCCCGCGCGGCCCGGGCCGCGCTCCCCCCGAGGATATTTTCGGACACAAGAAGGTCAGGCGGTCGCGCTCGTGATCCGGTTGACATGCCCCATCTTTCGGCCCTCTCGGACGTCTGCCTTGCCGTAGAGGTGCAGGGCGATGCCGGGGGTGGCGGCGAGGTCGGGCACGCGGGTCATGTCGGTGCCGATGAGGTTTTCCATCGTCACGTCGGCATGGCGGCTGCCGTCGCCGAGGGGCCAGCCGGCGATGGCGCGGATGTGTTGTTCGAACTGGTCGACGGTGCAGCCGTTCTGGGTCCAGTGGCCGGAGTTATGGACGCGCGGGGCGATTTCGTTTACCAGCAGGCCGCCCTGCGTGACGAAGAGTTCGACGCCGAGGACGCCCACATAGTCGAGTGCGTTCAAAATCCGCCCTGCGAGAAGCACCGCGTCGGCGCGGAGCGCGGCCGGGATCGGGGCCGGGACGGTGGTGGTGCGCAGGATGCCGGCCTCGTGGACGTTCTGTCCGGGGTCGTAACAGGCGACCTCGCCGGAGAGACCGCGCGCGGCGATCACCGAGATTTCCATGGAGAAGCCAACGAACCCCTCCAGCACGGCGGGAGCGTCCTTCATAGCCGCCCAGGCGTCTGGGACCTGCGCCGGGTCCGTGAGGCGGACCTGGCCCTTGCCGTCGTAGCCCAGGCGGCGGGTCTTCAGGATGGCGGGGCAGCCGAGCGACTGGACGGCGGCGGCGAGGTCCGCCGCGCTTTCGACATTCGCATAGGGGGCCGTGCGCAGCCCGAGGCCGCTGAGGAACTCCTTTTCCGTCAGGCGGTCCTGGCTCACGGCGAGGGCGCGGCGGTTGGGGCGCAGGGGGCGGAGGGCCTCGATCCGGTCCAGCGCCTCGGCGGGAACGTTCTCGAATTCGAAGGTGACGACGTCGACGCTTTTGGCGAAGGCCTCCAGCGCGGCCGAATCCTCGTAGGGGGCCTGGGTCAGCTGTGCGGCCACGTCCGCCGCGGGCGCGGCACCGGGCTCGAAGATGTGGCAGCGATAGCCGAGGCGGGCGGCGGCGACAGAGAGCATGCGGCCCAACTGGCCGCCGCCAAGGATGCCGATGGTCGAACCGGGGGGGAGCGTCGTCATGGGGCTACTCTTCAAGCCGTTTCTCAATGGATTTCAGGGCGGTTCGCAGCGCGTCGTGGGCGCCTTCGCGGCGCAACGTCTCGACCATTTGAAGGCTCAGGGTGCCTTCGGTACCCAGGGCGTCGCGTTCCTCCGCGAGGCGGCCGGCGCGGCCCTTGTCCATGGCGGCGAGGAAGCCTGCGACGAGTTGGGTGGTGAAGACCTCCGCCCCGGTGGGGTCGCCCGTCTTGTCGCCGAGCCAGCCCGCGCCGGTTGCCATCAGGTCCAGAAGGCCGGGGACCATGGCGCAGATCGCGAAATGCGCGTTGAGGGCGGACTCGCTGCCGACCTTGATGACGGGGTTCTCGGGCCCGAACAGCTCCGCCAGCAGCCGGTCGTTTCCGTAGGCCGCGAGGGGGCAGCCGCCGGCCTCCACGAAGCCGAGCGGGACGGTCTGGACGAGATCGGTTGCGGGGGCGCAGAGGGTGCGGAGGAGGGGCTCCGGATTGCTGGCCATGACCGAGACGATGCGGTGGTCGGGGCGGAACGTCAGCGGGGCGAGGACGCTTTCGGCCACCGGGGGGCGGAGGCAGAGGAAAACGATGTCGGCGGCGTCGAGCACGCCCTGCGCGTCCGCGACGTGCACGCCCACCTCCCGTGCGAGGGCGGCGGAGACCTGGGCGTTGCGTTCCGTCACGGTGATCTGGTGGCCCTTGCGGGCCAGGAAGCGCACCATGGGGGCAGCGATGTGGCCGGTGCCGATGAACCCGATCCGGCTCATTCCTGCGGCTCCTCCGGGATGGAGGCGGAGAGCGCCGCGCGCCAGGCGTCCAACCGCTCGGCCAGTGCGGGGTCCTCGTTGGCGAGGATGGCGGCGGCCATGAGCCCGCCGTTGGCCGCCCCGGCCGCCCCGATGGCCATGGTGGCGACGGGGAAGCCGCGGGGCATCTGGACGATGGAATAGAGCGAGTCGACGCCGTTGAGTGCGCGCGTCTGCACTGGAACGCCGATGACCGGCACGCGGGTCTTGGAGGCGACCATGCCCGGCAGGTGTGCCGCGCCGCCGGCGCCGGCGACGATCGCCTTCAGGCCGCGCTCGGCCGCCGTCTTGCCATAGGTCCAGAGCCGGTCGGGCGTGCGGTGGGCGGAGACGATGCGGGCCTCGTAGGGCACGCCGAGCTCGTCGAGAATGGCTGCGGCTTCCTTCATGGTCGGCCAGTCCGACTGGCTGCCCATGATGATTCCCACCTTCGGCTCCGGCATCGCGCCCTCCTGTCCCACGGAGCGCGCACCATAGCAGCGCGGCGGTCAGGGGCAACGGGGCGCGCGGGTCAGGCGATGATATCGGGGGTCAGTTCATCTTCGAGCGCGGCGATGCGGTCTTTCAGCGCCAGTTTCTGCTTCTTGAGGCGCCGAATGGTGAAGGAATCGGCCGTGCCTCTTTCCTGGAGCGCGTGGATGGCCTCGTCGAGGTCCCGGTGCTCGCGGACGAGTACCTGGAGCTTGACGCGCTTCACCTCCGTGGGGTCCATTTCACTGGGTGCGTTCATGCGAGCCTTCCGCGACCTCTGCCAGCTTGAACTCTGGGCGATAACGTCATGACTATAGGCGCGCCCGGCCCGATCCGCCAAGCCCCACCTTGCGCCGTTGCGGTATCGTGCCCATATGTCGCTTCGGGTGCCCGAACGCGGGGCCCGCACATGCATGGTCGCTTTGTGAAAGGACGTGCCCGATGACCAAGACCGCCCTCGGTTCGCATCCCTTCCTGTTGGGATTCGAGCAGCTTGAACGCCTCGTCGAACGGACCGCGAAGTCCGGCAACGAAGGCTACCCACCCTATAACATCGAACAGTTCGGGGACCGGAGCTACCGGATCACGCTGGCCGTTGCGGGCTTCAGCGAGGGGGATCTGTCGATCACCGTCGAGGACCGGCAACTGGTCATCCGCGGACGCCAGGCAGAGGCCGGCGACGACAGGATCTTTCTCTACCGCGGGATCGCGGCCCGGCAGTTCCAGCGCAGTTTCGTGCTGGCGGACGGAGTCGAGGTGAAGGGAGCGACGATGGAAAACGGCCTTTTGCACGTGGATCTGGAACGTGCGGCGCCCGAAACCGTTGTCCAGACAATAGAGATCAACCGGAACTGAGGAGAGGCAGGTATGGACCATAAACATCCGCTTATCGAGGCGCAAGCCCAGGAAGACCGGCCGATCGTCTATATTCGTCCGGTGGCCGTGACTGACTTGCCGGTGGAGCTTCGGCAGCAGGCTGAGGGCGTGGAAAATCTCTACGCCGTCCATGACGAGCAGGGGCAGCGCCTGGCGCTGGTGCAGGGGCGCGAACTGGCGTTCGTGCTGGCGCGTCAGAACGACATGACGCCGGTCAACGTCCACTGAATTTGGAGGCGCGCTTTGGCGCGTCTCGCTACCGTGCCAGTACCACGGGTGCCCGACCGTCCGGGCATCTCTTCCAAACAATCCTGAATATTGCCAAGCGCGTTGCTTGCGATGGCCCTGATCGGGTCGCGCTGAGCGCGCGTTGTCGTGTCCCAATCCTGAAAGTTGAAACCACGAGGTCGTGCGGGGAAGTCCGTCCGGGTGGTTTTTCGCTATTTGAGCGTGAGGCCGTGCGCGTGGCAGACGTCGACTATTCTACAGCAACAGGCCGGCCGCGGAGCGACCGGCCTGTAGAAGTGCGTGACCCAACTTTCAGGAGCGTTGGGCAGTCAGGGCGATGTCGACCACGACGTCGAAGCCGAGGGTTTTCGCGTCCGTCTGGGTGTCGCCGATGTGGAAGTCGCGCCGGTCCAGAGTGACGGTCGCCGTCATCTCCGCAGTGTCGCCGGAGATGTCGAGCGTGAAGGGCATTTGCACGGGCACGTCCGCGCCGCGCAGGCTCAGGACCCCGTCGGCCAGGTATTGGCCCTCGCCGTCGGCGGGCAGGAGGTCGGCCCGGAACGTGGCGGTGGGGAAGCTGCCGGCGTCGAAGTATTCCGGCCCCATGGCCTTGTCGGTGACGGAGCCGAGGGTGAGCGAGCCGATGGCGATGGTCACTTCGGCGGTGCCGTGTTTGCCGGCTACGGCTTCCTCGGTGAAGTCGATGCTGGCGGTCCAGTCCGCGAAGGCGCCCGTCACGTCGGCCCCCATCTGGCTGACGGTGATCGCGAGCGTACCCTCCTGCACCTCCCAGCCGCTTTCGACGGCGGCGAGGGCCTGGGTCTCCTGCGCGTCGGTCTCCCCTTCGTACAGTCCGGCAGCCGCGCCGAGGCCGATGGCGACGAGGGCGACGGCGACAGCCGCAACGGCCGTCACGCGGGGCGCTTCTGCGTCCGGTTGGCCGGGCGCGCGGGTGCCGAAGAGCATCCGGCGCAGGGTCGCGTCCCGGTCGAAGAGGTGGTGTTTCAGCGCGCCCGCCACGTGAAGGCCGAGGGTGGCCACCAGCAGCAGCACGAAGACGAGATGAAGCCCGGAAAAGAGGACGGAGACGGATTCGGATTTCGGAACCAGCGGCAGCGACTGGCCGAACGGCCACCAGATCGGCGCGAAGCCTTCGGTGGCGGCGTGATGGATCCAGCCGGTCAGGGGCGTGCCCACGAGCGCCACATAGAGCAGCCAGTGCACCGTCTGGGCGAGCCGGGCCTCGATCCGACGGTCACCGTTCAGGAGCGCGGGATGCGGTTGCAGCGCGGTCCAGACGAGCCGGGCGAGGGCGAGGAAGAAGACGAGGATGCCGAGGGTCTTGTGCAGGCTGAAGAGCTGGGCCTTCACGGCGAGCTGGGCTCCGGTGTCGTAGGGCCATTCTTCTGCGATCAGGCCGAGCGGCAGCAGCACGAGGATGAGGCCGGCTGTCAGCCAGTGCAGGGCACGAGACACCAGGCCGTAGCGGTCGGGCGTGTTCGAAAGGGACATGGGATGCGGGCTCCATGGCGGTTGGATCGGTCAGGTACGGTGACATATGTCCAAACCGGGGGATGGCCCATCTCCGCGGGCGCACAGGCGGTGTGCGCGCCGGGCGGGGCGCTCCTGTCGCTTGTCGGTCGCAGCACTTGGCGATACACGGGCGCCATGAGACGAGAAGGTTGGGAGTGAGACCATGAGCAGGGCATTCGTTTTTCCGGGGCAGGGCGCGCAGGCGATCGGGATGGGCAAGGCGCTCGCCGACGCGTATCCGGCGGCACGGGCCGTGTTCGACGAGGTGGACGAAGCGCTGGGCGAAAAGCTCTCCGACCTGATCTGGGACGGCGATATCGAGACGCTGACGTTGACGGAGAATGCGCAGCCGGCGCTGATGGCGACCTCGCTGGCAGCGATGAAGGCGCTGGAGGCCGAAGGCGTCGGGATCGAGGCGGCGGCCTTCGTTGCCGGTCACTCGCTGGGTGAATACTCGGCTCTGGCTGCGGCGCAGGCATTCAGCATCACCGATACCGCGCGGCTGTTGCGGACGCGGGGCAAGGCCATGCAACAGGCCGTGCCGGTGGGCGAAGGCGCCATGGCCGCCGTGCTGGGGCTGGACCTGGCCGCGGTGCGCGAGGTGGCGGCTGAAGCCGCGCAGGGCGAGGTGTGTGCGGCAGCAAACGACAACGACCCCGCGCAGGTCGTCGTGTCCGGGGCGAAGGCGGCCGTGGAGCGGGCGGTGGAGATTGCCAAGGGTCGGGGCGCCAAGCGGGCGATCCTGCTGCCGGTCAGCGCCCCGTTCCATTGTGCGCTGATGCAACCGGCGGCGGAGGTCATGGCCGAGGCGCTGGCGCAGGTGGATATCGCCGTGCCGAAGGTGCCCGTCGTCGCCAACGTGCGCGCGGAGGCGGTGACGGACCCCGACGAGATCCGCGCGCTGCTGGTGGAGCAGGTGACCCACGCGGTGCGCTGGCGGGAGTCCGTGGCGTGGATGGCCGCGCAGGGCGTGGACGAGACGTGGGAGATTGGTGCCGGGAAGGCGCTGACGGGCATGATCCGGCGCATCGACAAGACGGTGGCCACACGCGCGGTGGGAACGCCGGAGGACGTCGCGGCGGCCGCCGAAAGCGCCAAGGGTTGATCGGGGCCTGGCGAGACTGACGGGAAGGAATGGACATGTTTGATCTGAGCGGAAAGACGGCACTGGTCACTGGTGCCTCGGGCGGCATCGGGGGGGCGATTGCCAAGGCGCTTCATGGCGCGGGGGCTGTCGTGGGCCTGTCGGGCACGCGGGTGGAGCCGCTGGAGGCGTTGGCGGCGGAATTGGGGGAGCGCGCACATGTGCTGCCCTGCAACCTGAGCGATGCCGGCGCGGTCGATGCGCTGCCGAAGCAGGCCATCGAGGCGATGGGCGGGGTGGACATTTTGGTCAACAACGCCGGGATCACCCGTGACCAGATCTTCATGCGGATGTCCGACGAGGAATGGGCGCAGGTTCTGGAGGTCAACCTGACCTCCACGATGCGGCTCTGCCGGGGCGTGATGCGGCCGATGATGAAAAAGCGCTGGGGGCGGATCGTCAATATCTCCTCCGTGGTCGGCGTGACCGGCAACCCGGGGCAGGCGAACTACGCGGCCTCCAAGGCGGGCATGATCGGGTTGACGAAGTCCATCGCCTACGAAGTGGCGAGCCGGGGCATCACCGCCAACGCGGTGGCGCCGGGGTTCATTGCCACGGCGATGACGGATAAGCTGACCGACGAGCAGAAGGATGCGATCAACACCCGCATCCCGGCCGCCCGCATGGGTACGCCGGAGGAAATCGCCGCAGCGGTTCTGTACCTGGCCAGCGCCGAGGCGGGCTATGTCACCGGCGCGACGCTGCATGTGAACGGCGGGATGGCAATGATCTGACGCGGCGCGCGGGGGCGCGAATGCGCAACCAGCGGCCGGTTCGGGAGAATGGAATTGCGGGTGCCGAACGCCCGATCAAGGCGTTTGCATTTGCAGGCGAACGTGTTAAAGGCGGCGCAGTTTTGGTCCCGGGCCTTTCCGAGGACGGGCCGGGCATGGGCTCCCGCGGCGGACGGGAAGAGCCGCCCCTGGCGGGGTAACGAGGTAGAGCGCCTTCGGGGTGCGGACAAGAACGGGGCAGCAAGCCCCAACGAATGAGGAAGAAACATGAGCGATATCGCGGATCGCGTGAGGAAGATTGTGGTCGAGCACCTGAGCGTCGACGAGGACAAGGTGACCGAAAACGCGTCGTTCATCGACGACCTGGGCGCCGACTCGCTTGATACCGTCGAGCTGGTGATGGCGTTCGAAGAAGAGTTCGGCATCGAGATTCCGGACGACGCGGCCGAAACTATCCAGACGTTCGGCGACGCGGTGAAGTTCATCAAGGAAGCGTCCTGACGGGCGTTTCCGCAAGCCTTGTGGCTTGGCCGGGAATGGCGCTCCAGTGGGGCGCCATTTTTCGTTGAGGGGTATCGCGATCCGGCGACGTTTCGCTGAACCCGCATGACCGACATACCGCGGTCCGCGGCTTGTTGCGCCAATCACGGGGCGCGTGTATCACCCCCAAAGCCAACAAACGAACTAGGGTGCGAGAAATGCGTCGAGTGGTAGTCACCGGTTTGGGAATGGTCAGCCCGCTGGCATGCGGGGTGGAAGAGACCTGGAGCCGGCTTCTGGCCGGAGAGTCGGGGGCGGGGCCGATCACGCGATTCGATCCCGAGCGGGTAACGACTAAGTATGCCTGTGAGGTTCCCCTAGGCGATGGTTCGGACGGGACGTTCAATCCGGACGACTGGATGGAGCCGAAGGAGCGCCGGAAGGTCGACGACTTCATCCTGTTCGCTATTGCGGCGGCCGATCAGGCCGTGAAGGACGCCGGATGGACTCCCGAGAGCGAGGAAGACCGCCTGCGCACGGGCGTGATGATCGGCTCCGGGATCGGCGGGCTGAGTTCCATTGCGGACACGGCCATCGTGCTTAAGGAGAAAGGCCCGCGGCGGGTGTCGCCGTTCTTCATCCCCGGTTCGCTCATCAACCTCGCGAGCGGCCAGGTCAGCATTCGCCATGGCTTCAAGGGGCCGAACCACGCGGTGGTGACGGCCTGCTCGACGGGCGCGCACGCCATCGGCGATGCCTCCCGCATCATTGGCTTCGGCGACGCGGACGTGATGGTCGCGGGTGGCGCGGAGAGCGCGATCTGCGAGATCGGCATCGCGGGGTTCAACGCGTGCAAGGCGCTGTCGACCAAGCGGGCGGACGACCCCAAGGGCGCAAGCCGGCCTTGGGACGCGGACCGGGACGGGTTCGTGATGGGCGAGGGCGCCGGCGTCGTGGTGCTGGAAGAGTACGAACATGCCAAGGCGCGCGGCGCGAAGATCTATGCCGAGATCCTCGGCTACGGGATGTCGGGCGACGCCTATCACATCACCGCGCCGTCCGAGGATGGCGATGGCGGTTTCCGCTCCATGCAGGCGGCGCTGAAGCGGGCGGACCTGCCGGCCTCGGCGATCGACTACATCAACGCACATGGCACCTCGACGATGGCGGACACGATCGAGATGGGCGCGGTGGAGCGGCTTTTGGGTGATGCCGTGGGCAACCCCACCATGTCGTCGACCAAATCGTCCATCGGGCATTTGCTTGGCGCTGCGGGGGCTGTCGAGGCAATCTTCTGCATCCTTGCGATTCGGGACCAGGTGGCTCCGCCGACGCTGAACCTCGACACACCGCCGGAGGGCGCGAAGATCGATCTGGCGCCGAAGGTGAAACGGGAACGGGAGATCAACGTGGCGCTGTCGAATTCCTTCGGATTCGGCGGGACGAACGCCACGCTGGTGATGGGTAAGGTCGACGCCTGATGGCGCGGTCGCTCGCTTCGAACGCGCTGACCATCCTCGTTGTGCTGATGGTTGCGGCCGGCAGCATCATCGGCTGGGGGCGCAGCCAATATGCCGGGCGGGGGCCACTCGAGGATGCGATCTGCGTCGTGGTGCCTTCGGGCGCCTCCATGTCCAAGATTTCACGGGACTTGGAGGAGCAGGGCGCGATTTCCAACGGGACGATCTTTCGGCTGGGGGCCGAATACAGCAAGCGCTCCAACCAGTTGAAGGCCGGGAGCTTCGTGGTGGAGCCGCACGCCTCCATGGACGAGATCATCGAAGCGATCACCGCCAGCGGGCGGAGCACCTGCGGCACCGAGGTCAATTATCGCGTCGGCGTGGCGGAGGCGAACATGGTGGTTCGCGAACTCGATCCGGGCACACAGCAGTACGTTGAACTGGCAAGCTACGTTCCGGGAGAGGAGCCCGCGCCGGAGGGGCTTGACGCGATCATGGAGAACCCCAGCACGCGCTACCGCATCACGCTCGCGGAAGGTGTGACGAGCTGGCAGGTGATCGAGGAGCTGAAGCGGGCGCCGTTCCTGAGCGGCGAGGTTGCCGAGGTTCCGGCCGAGGGGAGCCTTGCGCCCGACAGTTATGAGACGCCGAAGGGCGCCGATCTGGGGGAACTGGTCGCAGAGATGAAGTCCCGGCAGTCTGCGATTCTGGCGGACCTCTGGGCCGCGCGGGCCGAGGGGCTGCCGCTGGAGACGCCGGAGGAGGCGTTGACCCTTGCGTCGATCGTCGAAAAGGAAACCGGGGTGGCCGACGAGCGCCCCATGGTGGCGAGCGTTTTCGTGAATCGACTCAAGGACGGGATGCGGCTGCAGACGGACCCGACGGTGATCTACGGCCTGACGGAAGGGAAGGCGCCGCTCGGACGCGGCATCCGGCAGAGCGAACTGCGCAAGGCGACGCCTTACAACACCTATGTGATTCCCGGCCTGCCGCCGACACCGATCGCAAACCCGGGCCGCGAGTCCATCGCGGCGGCCTTGAATCCGGCAGATACGGATTACCTTTTCTTTGTTGCCGATGGCAGCGGTGGGCACGCTTTTGCCTCGACCTTGCGCGAGCACAACGAGAACGTCCGACGCTGGCGCGAGATCGAGGCGCAGCAGGTGGCGCAGTAAGAAAACGGTTAACAAACAGTAACCTGGCGCGCGCTGCTCAGGTGGCGCGCGAAGCTCCGAGCTTGACTCGGCGAACGGTCTAATGTAGAAACAAGTCAAGCTGGAAGAAGTGGGCAAGCGCCGGACCAATGGTCTCGGCGCTTTTTCGTTTCACTCGTGTGGAGGCACGTGAAAGAGCAGGTTCATAGATGAACAAGACCTTTGTTCCCGGACAGCCGGGAGACGACGCCGGCCAGTATTTTGATCAGGCCATCACCCTATATCGCAGCGGCTCGCGGGAGCTGACGGATATCATCGAAGAGATCGGTCTGGGCAAGACCGAGCGGGCACGGAAGCTAAAGGGAGTTCTGTCGGAGCTTCGCAAGGCTTCGTTCACCATGATGGAAGAGGCACGTCATGTCGAAGACCTTCGCCGAAAGCTCGTCGGGGATGTTCACAAGCAGGCTTTCGACCTTGCCGCGGCCCGCGATGAGATCGGGGGCAGAATTGCTCGCCTCCGAGCCGCCAGAGGTGCAGGAGGCGTTTCTTGAGGGGCTGAGCGCGGAGGCGCTGTGCGCGTTGCCCTGGCTGTTCGAGTTCTGGGCGATGCCGCATCAGGTGCCGCCGGCCGGGGACTGGAAGACATGGGTCATCCTGGGTGGGCGCGGCGCGGGGAAAACCCGCGCCGGGTCCGAATGGGTCCGGTCCAAGGTCGAGGGGCCGTGCCCGCAGGACACCGGGCAGGCCCACCGCGTCGCACTGGTGGGCGAGACGGTGGAGCAGGTGCGGGAAGTGATGATCTTCGGCGACAGCGGCATCCTGGCCTGCTCGCCGCCCGACCGGGTTCCGGAGTGGCAGTCCACGCGCAAGCGGTTGGTCTGGCCGAACGGGGCGGTGGCGCAGGTGTTCTCGGCGCATGAGCCGGAGAGCCTGCGGGGGCCGCAGTTCGACTGTGCCTGGGTTGATGAATTGGCAAAGTGGAAGAAGGCCGAGGAGACCTGGTCGATGCTGCAGTTCGGGCTGCGGCTGGGCGACAACCCGCAGCAATGCGTGACGACGACGCCGCGGGACGTGGCAATCCTGAAGGATCTGCTCAAGCGGGACTCGACGGTGGTGACCTCGGCCGCGACGGAGGCGAACCGGGCCAACCTGGCGGCGAGCTTTCTGGCCGAGGTCGAGGCGCGGTACGGCGGCACACGGCTGGGGCGGCAGGAACTGGACGGCGTTCTGGTGGAGAACACCGAGGGCGCGCTTTGGACCTCGGCGCTGATCGAGGCGGCGCGGCGGGACTCGGCGCCGGCGCTCGACCGGATCGTGGTGGCCATCGACCCGCCCGTGACGGGGCACTCTGGGTCCGACGAATGCGGGATCGTGGTCGTTGGCGTGGAGGCGAAGGGCGATCCGAAGGACTGGATCGCTTGGGTGCTGGAGGACGCGAGCGTTTCGGCCTCCTCTCCGACCGCGTGGGCGCATGCCGCGGTGGCGGCGCGGGAGCGTCATGGCGCGGACCGGCTGGTGGCGGAGGTCAACCAGGGCGGAGACCTGGTGCAAACGGTGTTGAACCAGATCGATCCGCTGCTTCCCTTCAAGGCGGTGCGGGCGCAGCGGGGCAAGGCCGCGCGGGCGGAACCGGTGGCCGCGCTCTACGAACAGGGGCGAGTGCGGCATGTGCGCGGGCTCGGCGCTCTGGAGGATCAGATGTGCCGGATGACCACGCGGGGTTTTGAGGGGCGGGGATCGCCGGACAGGGTGGACGCGCTTGTCTGGGCAATGACGGAACTGGTGATCGAGCCGTCAGGCCAGTTTCGCCGGCCGCGGGTGCGGACGCTTTAGGACGTTTGCACCGACGCCCGGCTGCGCCGCCCATGGCGGGCGTCGGGATTTGGGTATTTGCGCCAACAAGAACGTGCGGCCGCTGTCTTCTTGTTGGTAAAAATACCCATGTCCGCAGTTGTCGCTTGCGACGGGTGAGAAGGTAAAGCGCACCGCCCGGATTGCGGCTCTTCGAACACTGACAATCAGGAGAGCGTGGCGCGCGCCTTGAAGGGACGCGCCCTCTCCTGGTGCGCCCGCCCCCCGCCATTTGGCGGGGGGACGGGCTGGGAATGCCGGGGCGTCCCGCCCCACAGGAAAAGGAGCGAGAACGCATGGTACTGGATTTCCTGCGACGGTCCGGCGACGGGGCCGAGACCAGTCAGCCGCCGGAACGGAAGGCCTCGGCGACGGGGCCGGTGATCGCCTGGCAGGGTGCCGGGCGGGTGGCGTGGTCGCCTCGTGACACGGCGTCCCTGACGCGGACGGGGTTCGTCGGGAATCCGATCGGGTTTCGTTGTGTCAAGCTCGTCGCGGAGGCGGCGGCGGCGGTGCCGCTGGTCTGCCAGGACACGGAGCGGCGGTACGAAACCCATCCCGTCCTGTCGCTTCTCTCCCGGCCGAATGGCGCGCAGGGCCGTGCAGACCTGTTGGAGGCGCTCTTCGGGCAGATCCTGCTGTCGGGGAACGGCTACATCGAGGCGGTCGGTACCGGCGGGTTGCCGTCCGAACTGCATGTGTTGCGCTCAGACCGGATGAACCTGATCCCGGGCGCGGATGGTTGGCCGGTGGCCTACGAATACACCGTCGGCGGAAAGACGTTCCGGTTCGACATGGCGGCTGAGGTTCCACCGATCTGCCACATGCGGAGCTTTCACCCGCAGGACGATCATTATGGGCTGTCGCCGATGCAGGCGGCGGCGATGGCGATCGACGTTCACAGCAGCGCGTCGCGTTGGTCGAAGGCGCTTCTGGATAACGCGGCGCGCCCGTCGGGGGCCATTGTCTATCGTGGTTCGGACGGGGGGCACGGGACGCTGACGGCGGACCAGTACGACCGGCTGCTCAGCGAGATGGAGATGCACCACCAGGGCGCGCGGAATGCCGGGCGGCCGATGCTCCTGGAGGGCGGGCTGGACTGGAAGCCGATGGGGTTCTCGCCGTCGGACATGGAGTTTCAACAGACGAAGGCCGATGCCGCGCGGGAGATCGCGACGGCGTTCGGCGTGCCGCCGATGCTGCTCGGGATACCGGGCGACATGACCTACGCGAACTACCAGGAGGCGAACCGGGCGTTCTATCGGCTGACGGTGCTGCCGCTCGCCAGCCGCGTGGCGGCGACGCTCTCCGACTGGCTGTCCCGGTTCCAGGGCGAGGCGGTGACGCTCGCTCCCGATCTGGATCGCATCCCGGCCCTGAGCGCCGAGAGGGAGGCTCAGTGGGCCCGCATCGGCGCCGCGTCCTTCCTCACGGAGGCGGAAAAGCGGTCGCTGCTGGGGCTGCCCCCATTGGTGGAATGAGGCGCAACGGATTTCGAGAAGGATGGAAGGATGACTCAGATCGACGGAGGCGGGCTGGAACGCAAGTTCTGTCCGCAGGACGCGACGCTCATCGTCAAGGACGGCGCTGTCGTGGAAGGCTACGCGTCGCTTTTCGGCAAGACCGACCAGGGCGGCGACGTTGTGCAACCGGGTGCCTACGCGGCCTCGCTCAAGGCGATGGCGGGTGCGGACCGGCGGGTGAAGATGCTGTGGCAACACGATCCCGCCCAGCCCATCGGCGTGTGGGACGAGGTTCGGGAAGACGCCCGGGGCCTTTACGTCAAGGGCCGCATCTTGACCGAAGTGGAAAAGGGCCGCGAGGCTGCCGCGCTGATCGAGGCGGGCGCCATCGACGGTCTGTCGATCGGCTATCGCACCAAGCGGGCCGAGAAGGATGCACGGGGTCAGCGGCTCCTGCACGATCTGGAGCTGTGGGAGGTGTCTCTCGTGACCTTCCCGATGCTCCCCGAAGCGCGGGTGGGTGCGAAGGGGGAGAGCCCCGAGGCCGGCCTGATGCGCGAGCTGGCGGAGGCGCTGGAGACGGCGCGCCGCGAGATGGCGGCGGAGTGAGCCGCCGATCCTCCCCCTTAGTCTTGCAGGAAGGACGCAAGCGATGAGCACAGCCGAGACCAAGGCTCGGACCGGGCAGGACATGCCCGACATGAAATCTGCCGTGACGGGGTTCCTGAACGATTTCAGGGGCTTTCAGGCCGACATCAAATCTAGACTTCAAAAGCAGGAAGAGCGACTGACCATGCTGGATCGGAAAACCATGATTGCCGGACGCCCGGCCCTTGCCACCGCCGCCGATGCCGAAGGTGCGCCGCACCAGAAAGCGTTCGAGGCCTATCTGCGGTCCGGCGACGAAGACGCACTGCGGGGCTTGCCGCTGGAAGGCAAGGCGCTTTCGACCGCGGTTGCGGCGGACGGCGGCTACCTCGTCGATCCGGAAACGGCGGAGGCGATCAAGAGCGTGCTGAAGGCCGATGCGTCGATCCGGTCGATCGCCAATGTCGTCAACGTCGAGGCGACGTCCTTCGACGTGCTGATCGACCACGGCGAGATGGGCTCCGGCTGGGCCACCGAGACTGCCACCAGTATCGAAACCGACAGCCCGCAGATCGAGCGCATTACCATTCCGTTGCACGAGCTCTCGGCCATGCCGAAAGCGAGCCAGCGGCTTCTCGACGACAGCGCCTTCGACATCGACGGCTGGCTGGCCGGCCGCATCGCGGACAAGTTTGCCCGCGCCGAGGCCGCGGCTTTCATCAACGGTGACGGTGTCGACAAACCGACCGGGTTCCTGACCCATCCGACGGTGGACAATGACGTCTGGGCCTGGGGCAACATCGGCTACGTCCCGAGCGGCGCGGATGGTGATTTTTCCGGGGCGGACGCGCTGATCGACCTCGTCTACGCGCTCGGAGCGCAGTATCGCGCGGGCGCGAGCTTCGTCATGAACTCCAAGACGGCGGGCGCGGTCCGCAAGCTGAAGGACGCAGACGGCCGGTTCCTGTGGTCCGACGGCCTTTCCGCGGGCGAGCCGGCCCGGCTGTTGGGCTATCCGGTGTTGATCGCCGAGGACATGCCGGACATCGCCAGCGGCGCCGCGGCCATCGCGTTCGGTGACTTTTCTGCCGGCTACACGGTTGCCGAACGTCCCGACCTGCGGGTGCTGCGTGACCCGTTCTCCGCCAAGCCCCACGTTCTGTTCTATGCCACGAAGCGGGTTGGTGGTGACGTCAGCGACTTTGCGGCGATCAAGGTTCTGAAGTTCTCGGTGGGCTGACGCTCGCCGGAATAGCGGTTTCGGCTCGTCGGGGCCGAAACCGTCGACAGGCGTGTGTCTCATGACGAAGTCACCGCGTTGTCCAGCTGCTCCCCTCCCTCCGAGCAATGCGGGGCACGCGCCTGTCACTCAACCCTTCGAGGGGAGGAACATTCGGAGAGATGACTGATGCTAGTCGAGCAGACTACAGCGCCTGCGGCAGCACTGCCGGTTGCGGATTTCAGGGACCATTTGCGCCTGGGCACCGGGTTTGCCGACGAGGGGGCGGAGGACAGCCTTCTGGAGACCTTTCTCCGCGCGGCCATCGCGGCGGTCGAGGCGTGGACCGGGAAGGTCCTTCTGGAGCGCCAGTTCAGACTGAGCCTGATGGGGTGGCGGGACACGCGGGCGCAGACGTTGCCGGTCGCGCCTGTCAGCGAGATCAAAGCCGTCCGTATTGTTGACTGTCTGGACTGGGAAAGCCTTGTGGACCCGTCCAAGTATCGTCTGCAACAGGACACGCACCGCCCGGTCCTTATGGCGCGGTCAAGCCGGTTGCCGACCATACCGACGCAAGGGTCGGTCCTCATCGATTTCATGGCAGGGTTCGGGCCGGCCTGGGTGGACGTGCCGGCTGACCTCGCGCAGGCGGTGATGCTGCTGGCGGCCTATTACTACGAGTACCGGCATGAGATGCGTGTCGGCGGTGCGGTGATGCCGTACGGGGTGTCGTCGCTCGTGGACCGCTGGCGCAATGTGCGCGTGCTCGGCGGTGGCGTGCGATGAGTACGTCGGCGCCCGAATTGCGGCGCAAGCTGACGCTGGAAGCCTTGGACCGGGTTGCTGACGGGGCAGGCGGGTTCCGGACGACGTGGGTCGTCCTCGGCACGGTGTGGGCGGAGGTCAAGGCGGGGACGGGCCGGGAGACCGAGGCGGAGTTTCTGACGCTGTCTACCGTGCCCTACCGGATCACAGTGCGATCGGCCCCGCCCGGGGCGCCGAGCCGGCCGAAACCGGATCAGCGCTTTCGGGAAGGCAACCGGGTGTTTCGCATCCTGGCAGTCGCCGATGCGGACGTGCGCGGCAAGTACCTGACCTGCTTCACGCGCGAAGAGGAGGTATCGGCATGAGCTACGGCACTTCGGTGGCGCTGCAGGCGGCCATCTATCAGCATCTGTTGGCTGACCCGGCGCTCGCAGCGCTCGTCGGCGCGGACATCTACGATGCCGTTCCCTCTGGGTTGGTTCCATCGCTCTACGTGAGCCTTGGACCGGAAACGGTGATGCCCGCCGGGGACAAGACGGCAGAAGGCGCGCGGCATCGCTTCACGGTCAGCGTGGTGAGTGACGGCGGCGGGTTTCTCGATGCGAAGGCGGTTGCCGTGGCCGTGTCCGACGCCCTGCATGGTGCCAAGCCGGCGCTCCAGCGGGGAACCGTCGTGCAGATGCGGTTTCTGAAGGCGACGGCCAAGCGCGTGGGCGCTGGAGCCAAGCGCCGGGTCGACCTGCGCTTCGAGGCGTTGGTCGAAGACGACTGAAATTTCTAATTCCTACAGCAGGATAGCGGAGAATAGGCATGGGTGCACAATCCGGCAAGGATCTTCTTATCAAGATCGACATGACAGGGAATGGCCAGTTCCAGACCGCGGCGGGCCTTCGGGCGACGCGGGTCAGCTTCAACGCAGAAACGATCGATGTGACCTCTTTGGAGAGCCAGGGCGGATGGCGGGAGCTGCTCTCCGGCGCCGGTGTCCGCAGTGCCGCGATCAGCGGGGCAGGCGTGTTCAAGGATCAGGATACGGACGAACGTGCACGGGAGGCGTTCTTCGCTGCCGAGACGCCCTTGTTCCAGGTGGTCATTCCGGATTTCGGGACGGTCGAGGGGGCATTCCAGATTTCGTCGCTTGAATATGCCGGGAGCCACGACGGCGAGGCGACTTACGAAATGTCCTTGGCCTCGGCCGGCCCGCTCCTCTTTTCGGCGTTTTGAGCCATGGCGAACCCTTGGACCGGCGAGGTGACGCTCGCTCTGGATGGCACGCCGCACGTCTGCAAACTGACGCTTGGTGCGCTGGCCGAACTGGAAGCGGGCCTGTCGGAAGGGTCGCTCATCGACCTTGTGGAGCGTTTCGAGGCCGGCCGGTTTTCAGCGCGGGATGTGCTGACCCTCATCGTTGCGGGGCTGCGCGGCGGGGGTTGGAAGGGGTCGGCGGACGCCCTGACGTCGGTCGAGATCGGTGGCGGCCCGGCGGAGGCGGCGCGCGTGGCGGCGGAGTTGCTCGCTCGTGCGTTCTCGCTCCCGGACACGGCCGGGTAACGCAGTGGACTGGGCTGGCCTTCTGCGTCTGGGGCTTTGTCGTCTGGGGCTGGCCCCGGACGTGTTCTGGAGACTGACCCCGGTGGAATTGATGGTGATGCTGGGCGCGGATGCCGTGCCGGCGCCACTGACGCGCGCGCGCCTGGACGAACTGGCGCGGGCTTATCCCGACAATGAGAAAGGGGGGCGCGATGGCGCTGGACCCGGATGACATGGAGAGCCTCGACGCGCAGATCGACGCTCTGGAAAGCAGCCTGAACGGCGCCAGTTCGTTGGCGTCGGCCTTCGATGGCGAATTGCGGAAGATGCAGAGCAGCATGGCGCGAACCTCCGCGAGTGTGGAGTCGCTGTCCTCCAGCATCAGCGGGGGCCTGCGGCGGGCGTTCGACGGGCTGGTGTTTGATGGCATGAAAGCCTCCGATGCGATGAAGATGGTCGCCCAGTCGATGGTGAATGCCACCTACGGTGCCGCGATCAAGCCGGTGACCAAGCAGATCGGAGACATGTTCGCGAGTGGGATTGCGGGCATCGGTGCTGCGGCCTTCGCCAAAGGCGGGAGCTTTTCCCAGGGGCGTGTGATGCCATTCGCGAAGGGCGGGGTGGTGACGGCTCCGACCGCCTTTCCCATGCGGGGCGGCAGCGGGTTGATGGGGGAAGCGGGGCCGGAGGCGATCATGCCGCTGACCCGCGGGGCCGACGGTAGTCTCGGCGTGAAGGCGGCCGGAGGCGCGTCCCGGCCTGTCAACATCGTGATGAACATCTCCACCCCCGATGCTGACGGGTTCCGGAAGAGTCAGACGCAGATTGCTGCTCAGGTTGGCCGCGCGCTCAGCCGCGGCCAACGCAACCGGTAAGTGCCAGCAGGAGACGACGACATGGATTTTCACGAGGTGAGATTTCCGGCCGCATTGAGCTTTGGTTCTGTCGGCGGCCCGGAACGGCGTACCGAGATCGTGACGCTCTCGAATGGTTTTGAAGAGCGCAACACGCCGTGGGAGCATTCCCGACGCAGGTACGATGCCGGGGTCGGTGTGCGGTCCGCCGATGACCTCCAGGACCTGATCGCGTTTTTCGAAGCGCGGCGGGGACGGCTTTATGGATTTCGGTGGAAGGACTGGGCGGATCACAAATCCTGCCTGCCGTCCCAAACCGTCCGGGCGACGGACCAGACGATTGGTATAGGCGACGGTGTCACGACGGAGTTCCAACTGTGCCGGGTCTATGAGTCAGGTGGGGCGGACTATTCGCGCCCGATCCGCAAGCCCGTGGTGGGTACTGTTCGCGTCGCCGTTGCGGGCGTGGAGATGGGCAAGGACTCCGCGTGGGTGGTCGATCCCGCAACGGGTGTCGTGACGATGGTCGAAGCCCCGGCGATCGGCAGAAAGGTGACGGCAGGGTTCGAGTTTGACGTGCCGGTGCGGTTCGATACCGATGCGATCTCTGTGTCGGCGACATCCTTCCAGGCCGGTGAAATTCCCGTTGTGCCGGTGGTCGAGGTGCGCGTGTGATGGCGAAACTTTCCGTGAAGGGGCAGGCGCTGATTGCCCATCTGAGGGACGGGGCGTCAACGGTGTGCCGGTGCTGGCGGGTCGTTCGCCGCGACGGCAAAGTCCTGGGGTTTACCGATCATGACGGGGATCTGGAATTCGACGGGACGGCTTTCTCCGCTGCGACCGGTTTCACGGCCGCGGCCGTAGAACAGACGACAGGCCTTGCCGTCAACAATACCGAGGCCGTCGGCGCGCTACGTGCAGGGGCGATCACCGAGGAGGATATAAGCGCGGGTCGATACGACGGGGCGGTTGTCACGTGCTGGGTTGTGAATTGGGCAGATCCCGAGCAGAGGATGGTTCAATTCAACGGCTCCCTCGGCGAGGTGACACGGTGCGGAGAGGCGTTCAGCGCTGAACTGCGCGGCGCAACCGAAGCCCTGAACCAGCCCCAGGGGCGGGTTTATCAATCCATGTGCTCCGCCGTTCTGTGCGACGGCGATTGCAGGTTCGACCCGGAAATGCTGGGCTATTCCATGGAAGCACCCGTGCTGAGCGTCGATGGCGGTGTGAAACTGATCGTCGCGGATGGCGGGCAGGAGGAAGGCTGGTTCAGCCGTGGCCGCCTGGAGGTGCTCGACGGGGCGGCGCGAGGGCTGATCGCGATCATCAAACGTGACTGCCGTCTTGGTGCCTCGCGTGAGATCGAGCTTTGGCAGGAAATTCGCCCGACCCTCGACGTTGGGGATTCGGTGCGGCTCGTAGCCGGATGCGACAAGCGGGCGGCCACCTGCAGAGACAAGTTCAATAACTTCGATAACTTCCGCGGCTTTCCTCACATTCCAGGCGAGGACTGGTTGACCGCCTACCCCAAGCAAGGCGACGACAACGATGGAGGAAGCCTGAATGGCTGAGAAATCTCAAGGACTGCCGTCTCAGCCAGCAGATCCTGCGCGTGTCGTCGAGATTGCCCGTCGCTGGATCGGGACGCCGTATTGTCACCAAGCTTCCATACCGGGCGTGGGAACCGACTGTCTGGGCCTTATCCGCGGCATCTGGCGCGAGCTTCTCGGCCGGGAGCCGGTGTTCGTCCCGCCCTATTCGCCCGACTGGTCGGAGGCGTCCGGCGACGAACGGCAGCGGCGGGCGGCGGAGTGCTATTTATTGCCGGCGGCGTCGAACGCGCAGCCTGAACCGGGCGATATGATCCTGTTTCGGATGCGCGATGGACGTGTGGCGAAACACTTGGGCGTAGCTGCTGAACGGTCCGGGTCGCCCAGCTTCATCCATGCTTATAGCGGCCACAGCGTGGTCGAAAGTGCCCTGACGGACGCGTGGCGAAAACGGATCGTGGCGCGCTTTGTCTTCCCTCAAGGAGTCCGGTGATGGCGACACTTATTCTTGGTGCGGCGGGGGCCGCGATTGGTGGCGCTATTGGGGGCACCGCATTCGGATTGTCGACCGCCATCGTTGGGCGTGCGATTGGCGCGACGCTGGGGCGGGTGATCGACCAGCGGCTGATGGGCGGCGGCAGTGAGGTGATCGAGACAGGCCGGCTGGATCGATTCCGTCTGACCGGTGCCAGTGAAGGGAGTGCTATCAATCAGGTTTACGGCCGGATGCGGCTTGGGGGGCAGGTCATTTGGTCCTCCAAATTCAAGGAAAGCAGCAAAACGCGCTCCACTGGTGGAAAAGGGGGTGGGGGTGGGACCTCCACCAAGACCTACAGCTATTCCGTCAGTCTGGCAGTGGCCCTCTGCGAGGGCGAGATCCTGCGCGTCGGGCGCATTTGGGCAGACGGTCTGGAACTGGGTCGCGACGATCTTGACCTGCGAGTCTATACGGGCACCGAAGGCCAGATGCCGGATCCGAAAATGGAGGCCATCGAGGGCGCTGGCAATGTGCCGGCGTATCGAGGACTTGCCTACGTGGTCTTCGAAGACCTCCAACTGGCTCGCTTCGGAAATAGGGTCCCGCAGTTCTCGTTCGAAGTGATCCGTGCCACAGATCCGGCTCATGCGCCCGCCGAAGCGCAAAGCCTGTCCCAGACGGTCCGGGCGGTCGCGATGATTCCCGGTACTGGAGAATTCGCACTGGCGACCACGCCGGTGGAATATGACAACGGCTTCGGCTGGAAAACTTCGGCCAACGTGCACTCACCCAGCGGGAAGACGGATTTCTCCACCTCGCTCGAGCACCTGACGGAGGAGCTGCCGAAATGCGAGTCGGTGTCTCTTGTCGTGTCGTGGTTTGGGAGCGATCTGAGGTGCGGCGAGTGCAGTATTAGACCGAAAGTCGAACACCATTCGATCGAGGGCAACCGGATGTCCTGGTCGGTGAGCGGTACGGATCGCAGCGAAGCCGGCAAAGTGCCGAAAATAGATGGACGCCCTGTCTATGGAGGGACGCCCACCGATCAGTCGGTCGCGCAAGCCATCCGGGCGATCCGCGCGTCCGGCAAGCAGGTGATGTTTTATCCATTCATCCTGATGGATCAGATGGAGGGAAACGACTTGCCGGACCCTTGGACTGGGGAGGCTGGTCAACCGGCCCTTCCATGGCGTGGGCGCATAACGACGTCGATCGGATCAGGTCGGCCCGGGACCACGGACGGAACTTCGACAGCAGGGTCAGAGGTTCAGGCGTTTTTCGGAACGGCGAGCGGGGGCGACTTCCACCATGACGGCTCGACGGTCGGCTACTCCGGGCCGGACGACTGGAGGTATCGCCGCTTCATCCTTCACTATGCGCACCTTTGTGCTCTGGCCGGTGGTGTCGACGCGTTTTGTATAGGATCGGAAATGCGCAGCCTTACGCAGATTCGCGGGGCGAATGGCGCATTTCCGGCGATTGCCGAATTCAAGAGGCTTGCGTCGGATGTGCGTGCGATCCTGGGCGCCGATACGAAGATCGGGTACTGCGCCGATTGGAGCGAATATTTCGGGTACCAGCCCGCTGACGACTCAGGCGACTTGTTCTTTCACCTCGACCCGCTGTGGTCGGATCCGGACGTCAATTTTATCGGCATCGACAACTACATGCCGATATCCGATTGGCGGGATGGGCCGGGGCATGCGGACGCAGATTGGAGGTCAATCTACGACGTTGAATATCTGAAACGAAACGTCGCCGGGGGCGAAGGGTACGATTGGTACTATGCCGATCAGGCCGGTCGCGATGCGCAAGACAGGTTGCCGATTCAGGATGGCGCCTACTCCGAGCCGTGGGTTTTTCGTTACAAGGATATCCGCAACTGGTGGAGTCGCGAGCACCACGAGAGGATAGCGGGCAACAGGCAGGCGGAGCCCACATCGTGGAAACCGGAGAGCAAACCCATCTGGTTCACCGAATTAGGCTGCGCGGCAATCGATAAAGGAACGAACCAGCCCAACAAGTTCCTCGATCCGAAATCCTCGGAATCCAGCTTGCCGCATTACTCGACCGGCGGGCGGGATGACCTCATGCAGGCACAATACCTTCGTGCAATGCACCTGTATTGGGAGGAACCGGCCAACAACCCGACGTCGTCCGTTTACGGTGGCCGTATGGTGGACATGAGCCGGGCACACGTTTGGGCCTGGGACGCCCGTCCATATCCGGCATTTCCGGCAAACGGCGATGTCTGGGGAGATGGTGACAACTATCGAGCCGGGCACTGGCTCAACGGTCGGACAACATCCGAGCCTCTTGCGGCGGTGGTCTCTGAGATCTGTGCCAAGTCGGGTGTGGCGAATATCGACGTCTCCGAACTGGACGGTCTTGTGCGCGGGTATGCCATCGAACAGGTCTCCAGCGCGCGCGGGGCGTTGCAGCCTCTGATGCTGTCTCACGGATTCGACGCCAATGAGGGTGAGGACGCACTGCAGTTCCGGACTCGAACCGCGCACGCGGACAGCGAGATCGACACCGAGCTGCTCGCAACGACCACCGAGCTCGATGGAAAAATCGAGACGGTTCGAGCCCCCCAAGCGGAGATGGCAGGACGGATACGGCTAAACCACATTCTGGCCGACAGTGATTTCCCCACCCACGCTTCAGAGGCGATTTTTCCGGACGAAACGAGTCCGGTTGTATCGACTTCTGAATTGGCGCTCTCGCTCACCGGGGCGGAAGGCCAACGAATTGTGGAACGATGGCTGTCGGAATCGCGCGTGGCGCGTGACACAGTGCGCATGACTTTGCCTCCTTCGCGGATGGACGTGGCGGCTGGCGACGTCGTGAAGGTTCCCTCAGGCGACGCGCAGATGCTGTACCGGGTGGACCGCGTTGAAGCTGGCGCGTCCCAGAATCTGGAAGCCACAAGGGTGGAAGAGGGGGTCTATCGTCCTGCCGCGGACGTCTCGGAGATTGTTCGGCAGACGCCGTTCTCCCCCCCCATGCCGGTGTTTTCGGTATTCATGGACTTGCCGCTTCTAACCGGCAAGGAGGATCCGGCGGCACCGTTTGTGGCCGTCGCAGCGCGACCCTGGACGGGAAGTGTGGCGGTTTATTCCTCTCCCGAAGACGATGCCTATGAACTGAATCGGCTTGTCCAAGTCCAGTCCACCATCGGTGTGACGGAGACTTCGCTCTCGAAGGCAGCGCCCGGCGTGCTTGATCGAGGGACGCCTTTGCGTGTGCGCTTCGGATCGGGATTTGTCTCTTCGGCATCCGAAGCGGCCATGATGAACGGTGCAAATTCGGCCGCCATCGGAAATCCGGAGAGCGGGGACTGGGAGGTCTTTCAGTTCTCGCGTGCGGAGTTGGTGGGCACCGATACCTATGAGCTGAGCCTGCGTTTGCGCGGGCAGGCCGGAACGGACGGCGTCATGCCGGACGATTGGCCTGAGGGAAGCATCGTTGTTCTGCTGGACGGAGGGCCAGTGCAGATTGACCTCCCTGCGTCGATGCGTGGGCTGGAGAGGCACTATCGCATCGGGCCCGCGGTAAAAGGGTATGATCACGTGTCTTACTCGCATGAGACGGGCACATTTTCTGGAGTCGGCCTCCGGCCGTACGCGCCGGCGCACCTCCGATCAAGGAAGGATGCCAACGGAGCCCTCACTTTCGGTTGGATCAGGCGAACGCGGGTCGACGGCGACACCTGGCAGGCATTCGATGTGCCACTTGGAGAGAACCGCGAAAGGTATCTCGTCCAGGTAATCTGCGACGGCAAGGTCGTCCGGGAAGAGATCGTCTCCGATTCCGCCTGGACCTACACCTTGGCACGTCGCCAATCAGACGGTTGCACGGGGCCCTTCGCGTTCCGTGTCGCGCAAATCTCCGACCAATTCGGTGCCGGACCTTTCAGGAGCCTCGATATCGATGACTGATACCCCTTCTCTGTGCCTTCCGCTTCTGCAGCCGTCACAGGCCCAGAAGCACGTAACGGTAAATGAAGCGCTGATCCGTCTGGACGGTCTGACGCAGCTTCGCCTGCAGTCGCGCCAACTCAAGCGCCCCCCGGTGGGAGATGTTGTTGACGGCGCCTGCTACGCAGTCGCGGACGGAGCTGCCGGCGAGTGGATTGATCAGGACGGGATGATCGCTATCGGTTCGAATGGCGGGTGGCTCTTTGTGGAGCCGCTTGTTGGGTGGCGGGCATGGATACTGGATGAGGGACTTACGGCGACCTTCGTCAACGGCCGTTGGGACGCCGGTTGGGTGGCAGGTTCGCCGTCGAACGCGTCCGCTCGGATCGAGGTAACAGAATCAACCTATTCGGTCGCGTCCGGTGCTGAGCAGCAAACCAACATGACGATCCCCGCGGACAGCATTGTCTTCGCTTGTTCGGCGCGTGTTATCGAAAGCCTCAATGGAACTGCACCGAGTTGGCGGTTGGGAATTTCCGGAGATAGCACTCGTTTCGGCTCGGGTATTGGGTGCGTGGCGGGGTCCTATTGCACCGGACTTCTGTCGCACCCTACAGCAATCTACGCTGAGACCAGTGTTTGGCTGGCGCCCGACGGGGGTACGTTCTCCGGTGGACAACTGCGACTGGCCTTGCATTGCTATCGGATCAGTTTGCCGGAGTAGTCGCAACGACAACCTATGGCCGGCCGAACTTTTCGCGGGTAAGGGGTTCCCGACTATGGCATTGTACCTAGATATGGGGCACTCCCAGCGAACAGGAGGCCGGCTCATGCTCGAAACCAAGGAACGTCTTGCAGCGGTGGATCCCGTGTGGGACCGCATCAAACGGGAAGGTGAGGCTGCGGTTGCCGCCGAGCCGCTGCTTGGTGGGCTCATTCACTCCAGCTTGTTGCACCATCCCAGCCTGGAAAGGGCGCTCGCCTATCGGATGTCATTAAAGTTGGCGTCGGGCGAGATGTCGGAGCAGATTTTGCGGGAGATCGGTGACGACGCCTATGCTTCCGACCAGGAACTTGTTGCGGCCGCAAGGGCGGACTTGATGGCCACGTTCGAGCGGGACCCGGCATGCCACAGGTACCTGCAGCCGATCCTGTTCTTTAAAGGCTATCAAGCTGTCCAAGCCTATCGAATCGGCCACTGGCTTTGGCGGCAGGGTCGCCGAGATATGGCTTACTTCGTGCAAATGCGGGTCTCGGAGGTGTTCGGCGTCGACATTCACCCAGCGGCGCGCCTCGGGCGTGGTGTGATGATCGACCATGCGCATTCGATTGTCATCGGCGAGACGGCTGTCGTCGGCGACGACGTGTCGATGTTGCATTCCGTAACGCTTGGAGGCACCGGCAAGGAAGATGGCGACAGACATCCGAAGGTTGGAAATGGTGTGATGATCGGTGCGGGCGCGAAGGTGCTCGGGAACATCGAGGTTGGTCAATGCAGCCGTATCGCTGCCGGGTCGGTCGTTCTGGATGCGGTTCCGCCCAACGTTACTGTCGCTGGAGTTCCTGCGAGGGTTGTGGGCCGGGCCGGATGCTCGCAGCCATCCAGTTCCATGGACCAGATGTTGATGCAGGATGGCGGAGACGGCAAGGCCGGGTGAACTGAGGCCGACCCATGTAGGTCACCTTATTTTTACAAAGCAATACCTTACGCTCTGACCAAGAAATGGGGACCGCGCAGATGCGTGGTCCCCATCTTTTTGCTCTAAGTGCCCGAATGTCAGGCCAGCATGGCAATCGGGTTTTCGAGGTTTTCTACGATGGCCTGAAGGAGTTCCGCGCCAAGCGCTCCGTCGATCACACGATGGTCCACGGAGAGGGTGACCGACATGACGGTGGCCACCGTGAGTTCACCATCGTCGCCTACGATTGGCTTCTTCACGCCCGAACCCACCGCAAGGATCGCCCCATGCGGCGGATTGATGACGGCGTCGAAGTTATCGATCCCGAACATCCCAAGGTTGGAGACTGCGAATGTGCCCCCTTGGTATTCATGTGGCGCAAGCTTTCTGTCGCGGGCGCGCTTGGCAAGATCCTTCATCTCAGTCGACAGAGCGGACAGCGACTTCATGTCCGCGTCCCTAAGAACCGGAGTGAATAGGCCGCCTTCGATCGCGACTGCGACCGCGACGTCGGAGGGTTTCAGTTGCAGAATCCGGTCGCCAGCCCAGGCCGCATTCGCCGCCGGGACTTGCTGGAGGGCGAGGGCGCACGCTTTGATGATAAAGTCGTTCACCGACAACTTGATGCCCCTGGCCTCGAGTTGCTTGTTCAACGTGCCCCGGAACTTGAGCAGCGCGTCGAGCTTGATATCGCGGCGCAGGTAAAAATGCGGGATGGTCTGCTTCGCCTCGGTCAAACGCGCGGCGATCGTCTTGCGCATGCCGTCGAGTTTGATTTCCTCGAACTCGCGACCCTCGTACATTTTCAGCACAGCTTCGGCTGACGGTCCTGCGGGAACGCCAGCGGCCGCGGACGCGGCGGGTGCCGCCTTCGCGGCCGGGGTTTCGGCGGCCTTCTCGATCGGCTTGGCATCTATTACGTCCGCCTTGACGATCCGGCCGCGGGGCCCTGAGCCCTTGATCTGGCTCAGGTCCAAGCCTTTGTCCTTGGCGATGCGACGGGCCAGCGGCGACGCAAAGATCCGTTCGCCATCACCGGCTGGGGACGAGGCGGCTTTCTCATCGCTCTTCACCTGTTCCTCGCCGGCATAGCCGCCGGCAGGAGCTTCGTCAGGGGCGGGGGCTGCCGGGGCGGTTCCGGTGGCAGTATCCACGTCCTTGGGCGCAGAGGAGACATCGCCGATATCATCGGCGCTTTCGCCCTCTTCCAGCAGAACGGCGATGGGGGTGTTGACCTTCACGCCTTCGGTACCGTCCGGCACCAGGATCTTTCCGATCACACCTTCGTCGACGGCCTCAAATTCCATCGTCGCCTTGTCGGTCTCGATCTCCGCCAGCAAGTCGCCGGAAGAGACCGTGTCGCCCTCCTTTACCAGCCATTTGGCCAGCGTCCCTTCCTCCATCGTGGGGGACAGGGCGGGCATCAGAACTTCGGTCGGCATCTCGCGCTCCTCAGCGGTAGGTGACTGCTTTCACGGCGTCGATCACTTCGGCGGTCGTCACCAGGGCGTGTTTTTCCAGGTTTGCGGCGTAGGGCATCGGTACGTCTTTACCCGTGCAATTCAGGACCGGTGCGTCGAGGTAATCGAAGGCGTTGGTCATGATATAGGCCGACAGGTGGTTGCCGATGGCCCCGACAGGCCAGCCTTCCTCCACGGTTACGCAGCGGTTGGTCTTCTTCACAGACTCTATCACCGTCTCGTAATCGAGCGGTCGCAATGTCCGCAGGTCGATGACTTCGGCGGAGATCCCTTCCTCGGCAAGCTTGTCTGCAGCTTCGAGAGCATAGGTCATTCCGATACCGAAGCTCACGATGGTCACGTCATCGCCCTCTCGCCAGATGCGCGCCTTGCCGAATGGTACGGTGTAATCGTCCAGAACCGGCACTTCGAAACTGCGGCCATACAAGATCTCGTTTTCCAGGAAGATAACCGGGTTCGGATCGCGGATTGCAGATTTCAGCAGGCCTTTCGCATCGGACGCACTGTAGGGCATCACGACCTTGAGGCCGGGGATCTGTGCGTACCATGCCGCATAGTCTTGGCTGTGTTGGGCGGCGACGCGGGCTGCGGCGCCGTTCGGGCCGCGGAACACGATGGGGCACCCCATTTGCCCGCCGGCCATGTACAGCGTTTTTGCAGCCGAGTTGATGATCTGGTCAATCGCTTGCATCGCGAAGTTGAACGTCATGAACTCCACGATGGGACGGAGGCCGCCAAACGCCGCGCCCACGGCAAGGCCCGCAAAACCGTGTTCGGTAATCGGAGTATCGACCACCCGTTTGGCGCCGAACTGGTCAAGCAATCCCTGACTGATCTTGTACGCCCCTTGGTACTCGGCAACTTCCTCGCCCATCAGGTAGACCGTCTCGTCCCGGGTCATTTCCTCGGCCATGGCGTCACGAAGCGCTTCTCGCACAGTCTGCGACTTTAGCTCGGTACCCTCGGGATAGTCGGGTTCGCGTTTCACGCTCTTCACCGGCTCCGGCGGAGCCTTGGCTTCGGCCGGCTCAGATGGAGCGGGGGTGTCTGCCTTGGGGGCCTTCTCGTCCGATCCGGAGGCTTCGGAAACCGCCGCCTCAACATCTTCCCCTTCCTCGACCAGAACCGCGATCGGCGTGTTGACCTTCACGCCCTCGCTGCCTGCATCTACCAGGATCTTACCGACGATCCCTTCGTCGACGGCTTCGAATTCCATCGTCGCCTTGTCCGTTTCGATCTCGGCCAGAATGTCGCCGGAGGAGACCGTGTCGCCCTCCTTGACCAGCCATTTGGCCAGCGTGCCTTCCTCCATGGTCGGCGACAGGGCGGGCATCAATACTTTGGTTGCCATCTGTTCTTTCCCCCTCAGGCGTTCTGCGGCGCCACGTCGGCGTAGATGTCGGTCCAAAGCTCTTCGAGAGCAGGTTCCGGGCTCTCTTTTGAAAACTCGGCGGCTTCGTTGACCACGTCCTTGATTTCCTTGTCGATGGCCTTCAGTTCGTCCTCCGTCGCGTGGTTCCCCGTCAGCAGCAACTGGCGCACCGATTCAATGCAGTCGCGCTCTTCGCGCATCTTCTGAACCTCCTCGCGGGTCCGGTACTTCGCCGGGTCCGACATCGAGTGCCCACGGTAGCGGTAGGTCTTCACCTCGAGGATGTAGGGGCCCTTGCCTTCGCGGCACTGGGCAACCGCGCGTTCGCCGGCTTCCTTAACCGCCAGCACATCCATGCCGTCCACTTCCTCGCCCGGAATGCCGTAGGCCGCGCCACGCTCCCAAAGGCTCGGCGACTTGGTAGAGCGGGCGACCGAGGTCCCCATGGCGTATTGGTTGTTCTCGATTACGAAGATGACCGGTAGGTCCCACAGCTCCGCCATGTTGTAGGTCTCGTAGACCTGGCCCTGGTTCGCAGCGCCGTCACCGAAGTAGGTGAACGTCACGCGGTCGTCGCCGCGGTATTTGTCAGAGAAGGCAAGACCGGCGCCGATCGGAACCTGTGCACCGACAATCCCGTGGCCGCCGTAGAAATGTTTCTCTTTCGAGAACATGTGCATCGAGCCGCCCTTGCCCTTGGAATAACCGCCCTCACGGCCGGTCAACTCGGCCATGACGCCCTTCGGATCCATTCCGCAGGCAAGCATATGTCCGTGGTCGCGGTAGGAGGTGACGCGCTTGTCCCCTTCCTCCGCCGCGGCTTCCAGCCCCACGACGACCGCTTCCTGACCGATGTAGAGGTGACAGAAACCGCCGATCAGGCCCATGCCATAGAGCTGGCCGGCCTTCTCCTCAAACCGCCTTATGAGGAGCATGTCGCGGTAATACCCGAGCAATTCCTCTTTGGATACGTTGGGTTTCTTGGTGGTGGTCCGTCGCGCTGCCATCAGCAGGGCCTCCCCTTGCCCGAGAATAGTTTAACGTTGAATTATCAACTAACAGACCCCGGCAAAGGTTTCATACCAAAAAGTTAGCCGAAGGCGGAGAATGGGGCCAAAAGTCCCGAAAACCCGCCATGCGCGGAACGGGAGGCGATGTCGATGCGCTTGCATCGAAACCGCCTCACTTGCAGGAATAGATCAAATTTCCCAGCACTTTCTTGCACATACGGCCCTTGTACCAAAAGTACCCCGGCGGCAGCGATGCGCGCCGCCGTGTGGATGCCTTCCGCTTGGCCGGCTCAGGTTGCGTTGTGCCCTCGACAAGGGCGCGGTTCGCGTCATTCTGCATCCACGCCTGAAAGGCTGAAGCAGACTGCTCTCGCAAGGCCGCCAATTGGGGCTTGTTGAGGAAACCGGTTGCCGGAATCGCCGCCGACGACTGCCACGCGGCCAGCGCGGCACGGCTGTTTTCCCCAAGGCTCCCGTCGACGCCCATCGGGTCGAAGCCGAGCGCGCTCAACCGCGCCTGCACGTCCATGACGTCGGTTCGCGAGAGCAACAATGCGTCCTCCGTCTCGCGTGAGGCTGGAAGCCAGTTCAGCGTCTCAGAAGCCGGCAACGACTCTGCCACCGCGGGTTGAGGTCGATCGTTAACCAGACGGAGACCTTCCGGTGACGCCGCCATGCGATGGACGCCCGCCGTTTCGGTAACGTAAGGCGCGCAGGCGTCCAGCGCTGAAAGCGCCTTGGCATAGAGCGTCCGTTCGTCCGCGTTTGGTTGGGACGGCGCAATCAGATCCGGAAGGGCCGTGATCCGACCGTCCGGGCCGATCTGAACGTCGATCAGGATCTCGACGCCGGCCGCCCCTTCCTCCTCGGCAACAAAACAGCGGCCCACCTGGCGCAAGCCCGAAGTGGTGGGCGTTTCGCTGACGTCGGCGGAGCCTTCCGACGGCACCGCCTCCTTTACCGCTGTGTCCGCCTCGGGCGTTGCCGCGGTCTCTGGTTTTGGCTCCGGTCCCTCTGTGCCCTCGTCGACCGGAACCGTTGCCGTCTCGAGGGGGGCCGACTTCGCAACTCGGCGGGGCAGGGGACGGTCACGCGACCTTTCCCGCCCTGTCGCCGGTTCCGAAGCGGCCGCCATGGGGTTGCGGGGCGGCGCCGACGTGACCTCGGGCCCGATGACCTCATCGGGGGGTGCACTGTCAGGCGGAGGTGGCGGGACCAAATTTGCACGTGGCTCGTCGGTTAGGTCTTCGCGAGCCATGGGTTGCGTGGTGACCGCCGTTTTACCCGTTCCGGCGCCTTCCAAAGCATCCTCTGCCGCTCCCTCTGTCGGGCGCTCCGGCCCGTCCACGACTGCAGCGACGATTGCGGGAGCGGCAGCTTTCCCCATTGATTGCGCCGGAACCGACGGGATCTCGGCTAGGCCGCTAGAGGACGGAGCCGAGCGAACGGATACCTCCACGGGCGGCACGCGCGGCACGTTTTCAAGGTCCAGCGCCCGTAGGCTGGTCGCGGACGACTCCGGCTCGACGCTGTCCGGTCGTTTGGCCTCCAGCGTTTCGCGCGGGGTGAGGGGAGTATCCGCCGCGACCCGAACGGGGGCTGGCAGGTCTTCGGGTGCCTGCTCCTCGGCGCTTGCCGCCATCGCGGGATCTGATCCGTCGTCGAGCGGTGTGGCGGCCGCAGGCGCAGTCACGTCGGTCGGCTCATCCGGTATCGGAACTTGATCCACATCCACCGATGGCGCGTCCTGCGGCGGTGCCATATCGTCCGTCACCGGTGCCTCGGGCAGCGCCTCCGGCAGGGCATCCTCAGATGAGACGCGGTTGGCTTCGGGACCCACCGGCTCTTTCGTCTCGGCGGTCGCCCCGACCTGCTCCGACAGCGATTGATAGGGCAGACGCGCTATCGCATGGTCTACCGCGGCGACGTCGAATCCGTCGATGGTCTCTCGAGAAAGAATGCGGCTTGCCAGATCCGATTTCGGGTACCTGTACACGATACGGTCCAGAAGCCGTTGAATCTCCTTCAAAACCTGCGCTTCCCTCCAATCGTACGGGGCCGAAACCGTGGAGGAGAGTTCACGCGCCCGTGCGAACACGTCTTCCGCCGTTTCCGCGTTGGCCTGGGCCCAATGGCCGCTTCCGCTACCGATCAGGATGGCGAGGATAAGTGCACTTCGCTGCAAAACCCACCTTTCGTTGCGCCGCATTCCTCCGGCCTCCACCTGCATCCAAACATAGCACATGTCGCCACGCAGTCAGGCGCTCTTGGTGGGCACATTCGCAGGACGCCCCCATCGCCAAACGCAAAAGGCGGGTCCCATAACGCCCGTCGAGCAAGAAAACGCTGCCCGGATACAGACTTCAAGCCGAATTTTATGGCAGGGTGCCCCACTGCGGATGGGCGCCGATCAATCCTCGGCAATCCTCCGCCGGCACCACGATTTCAGGGCAGGAGCGGCACGGACGGCTAACGAACGACGACCTCGTCTGCGCGGATCAGGCCGAGCACGTCGCGCGCCTGCTGGTCCAGAAGGTCGAGGTCAAGGTAGGTTTCGGACATGCGGTGGGTTTTGTTCCGCATTTCCGCCACCTGCTTCTGCAGCGCAGCCTTCTCCGTCTCCATCGCCCGCGTCTGCGCTTCGATCTCGATCCTGCGGAACAGGCCGAAATCGCCCTGCACGGCGGCGAAGGTGAAGTACATTCCCAGCGAGAAGCTGAGAGTCAGAAAAGCCGCGGATTTCACCGCGGGACGGGAGTGGGGTGTGCTCATGTCTCTGCCTCGGGCCCGCCTCTTCGGGCGGTGTGAGCGATCCTGTCATAGCCCGCACGCAAAGGGAATCCCCGACAAAGGGTCAGCCACCGGTTGCGGCAATGAAGCGCTCATGTGAGCCGCGGCTGCAACAACTGCATCAACGCGGCGCTCAGCCGTTGGCGTACAGCGACGCAATCTCCCCGCCGAACGCGGCGACGATCCGCTCCCGGCGGAGCTTCAACGTGGGCGTCACAAGGCGGCGTTCCACGGTCCATTCCTCCAGCGTTGCATGGCAGGCCCGGATCTGTTGGTGGGCGGGAAAGCCTTTGAGCGCGGCCTTGATGCGCGGCATGATGAGCTTTTGCGCCTTGGGGTCATTGGGGTCTTCCGGCGGCACCCCAGCCGCCCCGGCCAAATCGCGCCAGACCTCCCGGTTCAGAACGGTCAGCAGCACCAGATAAGGCCGCCCGTCGCCGGCCACGCAGGTCTGCTCGAAAAGCGGATCGGCCGCCAGCGCGGTCTCCAGCGGGCGGGGGTTCACGTTCTCGCCGTTCGAGAGCACCAGGATATGCTTCAACCGACCCGTAATGGCGATCCGCCCTTCCGCAATGTCCACCATGTCGCCCGTCTGCATCCAGCCCTCGGCGTCGATCATTCCCGCGGTGGCTTCCGGGTTCTGCCAGTAGCCCGTCATCATCCCCGGCGAGCGCAGGCGCAACTCCCCCTGCGCTGTCCGCTTGACCTCGATCCCGGGCAGGGCGAAGCCCACCGTCCCCGGAACGTAGTCCTTCACAAGCGAGGCTGTCACCACCGGCCCGGCCTCCGTCAGCCCGTACCCCTCCACCATCGGCACGCCGAGCCCGATCAGGGCCCGCGAAATCTCCGGCGGGAAGTTGGCGCCACCCGAGACGGCCACCCGCAGGTTGCCGCCGAATGCGCTCTTCACCTTCTGCGCCACCAATCGGTCGAGCAGCGGCCAGGCTGCCCGTTCTCCCAGCGTCGGCCCGTCCCCGATCCCGTTCCGCCCCGCGAACCGCTTCCACCCGATGCGGGCGGTCATATCGAACAGCCGCAACCGCATCGGGCTTTCGGCGGCGGCCCGCCGGGCTGAGGTATAAACGGACTCGTACAGTCGCGGCACGCCCATCAGCGCGGTCGGGCGGATCGTCGCCATGTCTTCCCTGAGCCGCCTGAGCGACTGCGCGTAGGCTACGCAGGAGCCGCCCATCAGCGGCAGGAGGTAGCCCATAGTCCGCTCGAAAGCATGTGCCAGCGGCAAGACCGACAGGAAGACATCCTCGGTGCGCGGCGGGAAGACCTTTCCCACGCCCTCGGCATTCGCCAGCAGCGCCCGGTGCGTCAGGATCGCCCCCTTGGGCTGACCCGTTGTGCCGGAGGTGTAGATCAGCGCCGCCGGATCTTCGGGCGCACTGGCCGGCACGGCTGCCACACCCTCGGCCTCCCCCAGAACGGCCCCAAAGGGACGGGCGGACGCGGGCAGGGCGGCTTCGTCGCCGGCGGCGGCTGAGTCGTGAACCCAGGCCGCCTCGATAAAGCTCGCGTCTTCCAGCGCCGCCGAAATCCCCTTCCAGCGCGCGGCGGTATCCACCAACACAATCCGTGGCCGTGCGTCGGCAAGCACGTAAGCCGTGTTCGCGACCGCGTCGTTTGTATAGAGCGGCACCACCGGCAGGCCGAGCTTATGTGCGGCCATGTCGTAGCAGACCCAGTCGATGCAGTTGTGCAGAAAGATTGCAACGCGGTCGCCGTGGGTCAGTCCGGCGACCTGAAAGGCGCCGGCGATCCGGTCGACCCGCGCCAGCACCTCCTGCCAGGACAGTCCGATCCAGTCGCCGCTGGAGCGATCCACCTCGCGATAGGCCACTGCGTCCGGCTGGCGGCGCGCACGTTCCTGCAACAAGCCATAAAGCGTGCCCGCCTGCTCCGCCGGGATCAGGTCTATCCCCATCTGGCCGTGCCCCCCTCCGGTCTTCAGCCCGTCCAACAGCGGCCCGCTCCAGCCGCGATTTCCCCAGCGTAAACGATTTCGCGCACGGGACAACAGCACCCGGCCTGCAGCCGGCTCGTCGTATCGCGGAGCCTCTTAGGGGAGCGGGGCAGGGCGGGAAAGCCCTCAACGGCCCCGCTGCCTGAATTTTTCACCACAACCGATTTGGCGCACGTCCAGCACGGTCCGGTCCGGCGGGTTTCGCCGACCGCAATCCTAGCCTTGGACGTATTGCACAAGCTGCTCGATGTTGAACTTGTGCTCGTCGATGACGCTCTTCATCAGATCGCCAATGGAGATCATCCCCACCAGACGGCCATTGCTGAGAACTGGCAGATGCCTGATGCGCTTCTCCGTCATCAGGGCCATGCAGGCCTCAACGCTCTGATCGGGCGCGACGAAGATCACGTCCCGCTCCATGACATCCCGAACCGGCGTGGTGGGGGAGGCCTTGCCCATCAGGAAGACCTTCCGGGCATATTGCCTCTCGGTGAAGATGCCTTCGACGGCGTCACCGGACATGACCATGACCGATCCCACGTCGGCCTCCGCCATGGATTTCAGGGCATCCAGCACCATCTGTTCGGGGCGTATGGTCAGAACATCGCGCCCCTTGCGATCGAGAATCTGGCTCACGTTTGCCATCCGACCCTCCTCCCCTGGTCATTGCGACGTGGCTTGCCCTCCTGCCCACAGATCGTCTCGCTCGATACTCTCAGGAGACGACGCATGCGCCGTTCGGTCAATGACGCAGGTCAACTGGGCGGGTACCGGGCACGCGCACGGCATTAATGACCGGTCACTCCGCTGGGGCAGGTGCCTTTTCGAAACGCGCTCCACCGGACGAGTCATCGGCCGCATTCGCGCCCTCAGGCGGCAGCCGGCGTTCCCCTTCCATGGGGGGCTTCTCGAAGCGCGGCTCTGCCGCCTCGACCGCGGGCGGCGCCATCGCCGCGTCGGTCAACTCGGTGGGCTCAGTGGTCGGCCCGCTCGGGCGGTCCTCCGACCAGATCGCGCCGTCCAACAGCGACGGGTCGCTCACGAGGAACCGGACCTCGGTCACGCGGTCGTCGTAGACCCTGCACCGGAAATGCACGCCCTGCGCATCCGCGAAATCCGCGGCACCGTAAACGAATGGAACGTTGTCGTGCCGCCGAAGCTGCTCGATCTTCACGGTCTCTGCGCCTTGGTTTTCGACCATGTCGGTCTGGCACAGGTCGCGCGCCATGTCGTTGCTTGTCGCGAGCGCCGCGGAGGCACCGGCCACCAGGCACCCCGCCGTCAGGACCCGCGCCCCGACATGCGCAAGCCGTCGCGCGGGTCGCGCCTACGCAGGCGCCGTACGTCCTCCAATCCCGGTGTTCGTCATTCGCCCCGCGCCCCTCCCGCCAGTGAAGACTCCGTATGCCTGGAACGCAGAATGCCGGTCACGACGGCATCTGGCAACGATGCGCATGCTGACAACGGGCGGGACCCATAGAATGGCTGCACCCGGAAAAAGGGACACGTGCCGCCGAAAGAAAAGGCCCGGCGCGTCGAGACGCACCGGGCCGAACGTATCTCTGGCGCAAAGAGCGCGGGTCGGACGTCAGGCTTTGCCTTTGTAGATGTCGACCAGGTTCGAGAACAGTTGCAGCGCTTCATCACGCGGCCGTTGGAACGAGTTCCGGCCGATGATGGACCCGTTGCCGCCGCCGTCGCGGATCGCGCGGGCGTCGTCGTAAACGCTGTCGGAGCCTTTCATCGCACCGCCCGAGAAGACCACGATGCGCTTGCCGTTGAAGCAGGCGTCGACGCAATGCTTGACGCGAGCGGACAGGGTGGAGACGTCGATGCCTTCGGACTCGTAGACCTTGCGCGCCTCATCCTGCATGATGTGATCGGTGGTGAGCTTGATCTTGATGATGTGCGCGCCGAGCAGAGCCGCGATATGGGCGGCATAGGAGCCGACGTCGATCGCGGTTTCGCCGTCCTTGGTCACGCCTTCACCGCGCGGATAGGACCAGATCACCGTGGCGATGCCTTTGGACGCGGCTTCCCGGCGCATTTCGACGATTTCTTCGAACATGTCGAACATCACGTCGGAGCCGGGGTAGATGGTGAAGCCGATCGCCGAGGCGCCGATGCGCAGAGCGTCGTCCACCGAAGCGGTGATCGCCTGGTTCTTTGCGGCGGTGTCGGACATCAGCGAGTTCGCCGAGTTGACCTTGAGGATGGTCGGGATCTGGCCGGCAAAGGTGTCGGCGCCGGCTTCGAGAGAACCGAGCGGCGCGGCATAGGCGTTCAGGCCAGCGTCGATCGCGAGTTGGTAATGGTAATGCGGGTCATAGCCGGCCGGGTTCGGGCCGAAAGAGCGGACCGCGCCGTGCTCGAAGCCCTGGTCGACGGGCAGGATGATCATCTTGCCGGTGCCGCCCAGCTTGCCCGCCATCAGCATGCGGCAGAGGTTGGCCTTCACACCTGGCGTCTCGCCCTCGTAATTGGCGAGAATGCGGCTAACAGCTCTGGTGGCTTTCATGGATTCGATCCCTATGCTGTGGTTTGCACGAGCGGCCTAAGAGCCTGCGGCCTGCCGCGCAAGCCGGATTGACCGGAATTGGGCGCTAAGTCGCAGTGTGGGCGCTCCCAAACCGGATTTCCCGGCGCCGGAGTAGCCGTTTGAGACAGATTAAGCAAACCGCCGCTCGCGTCTCGCAAGAACCATTAACCTGTGCGTCCGGCTGCGCGACATTGAAATTCCCGCGTCCGCAGACACAGCAGGGCCGGACGGCTTTCGCCGCCCGGCCCACGAATTTTCCGCCGAATAGTCGCGCCAGTGATCAGCCGAGCGCGGCCACCCCGGGCAGTTCCTTGCCTTCCATCCACTCCAGGAACGCGCCGCCGGCCGTGGAGATGTAGCTGAAATCCTTGGCTGCTCCGGATTGGTTGAGCGCAGCCACCGTGTCGCCACCGCCGGCGACGGTCTTCAGCTTGCCGTCGGCCGTCAGTTTCGCCGCTGCGCGCGCGGCATCAAAGGTGCCCCGGTTAAAGGGTTCGATCTCGAAGGCGCCCAGTGGGCCGTTCCAGATCAGTGTCTTGCACTGGGCGAAGACCTCCTTCAGTCCCTCGACCGTCTCCGGACCCGCATCCAGGATCATGCCGTCCTCTGGGCATTGATCCACCGGCAGCACCTCGCTGTCGGCCCCGGCGGCGAACTCCTTGGCCACCACGATGTCGCTCGGCAGGTGGATGTTGCAGCCGGTGCTCTCCGCCTTCTCCATGATCGCCTTCGCGGTGTCCGCCATGTCGCGCTCTGCCAGCGACTTACCGATTTCCACGCCCTTCGCCACCAGGAACGTGTTGGCCATGCCGCCGCCGATCACAAGGTGGTCAACCTTTTCGATCAGGTTGCTCAGTAGGTCGAGTTTGGTGGAGACCTTCGCCCCGCCCACCACGGCTACGACCGGCCGCTCGGGCTTGCCGAGCGCGCTTTCCAACGCCGTAAGCTCCTGTGCCATCAGGCGGCCGGCGCAGTTCGGCAGCAATTTCGCCACGCCTTCGGTCGAAGCATGGGCGCGGTGCGCGGCCGAGAAGGCGTCGTTGCAGTAGACATCGCCCAGCGAGGCGAGGAATTTCGCCATCTCGGGGTCGTTGTCAGTTTCCGCCTTGGTGAAGCGCGTGTTCTCCACCAGCACGACCGATCCGGCGGGCAGCGCCTCGAGGTCCTCCCGGGAGGGTTTCTCGACGAAGGTGACCGCCTCGCCCAGTTGTTCTTCGAGGGCCGGTACAACCAGGCGCAGGCTCATCTCCGGCACCACCTGCCCCTTGGGCCGACCAAAGTGCGCCAGCATCACCGGCTTGCCACCCTTGGCCAGAATGTCTTTGATCGTCGGCACAATGCGTTCGATCCGTGTGGCGTCCGTCACCTTCCCGTCCTTGACGGGCACGTTAATGTCGACACGAACCAGCACGATCTTGCCGGCGAGATCCATGTCGTCGAGGGTTTTCCAGCTCATGAGAAGCTCCTTTCGAAAGGCATGGGGCACCTCTACCGGATGCGCCGTGCGCGCTCCACAGGGTTTGTGGTTTCCGCCAACGCGGTTTAGGGTCGCGCCGACCGCGGGAGCGTTTCCCGCATTGCAACGCGAGGAGGGCCTCAATGGCCGAGATCAAGGATCCCGAGAACACCATCATCATCGAGCTGAAAGGCGGCAATGTCGTCATCGAGCTTCTGCCGGACGTGGCGCCCGAGCACAGCGAGCGGATGAAGCAACTCGCCCGGGACGGCGCGTACGACGGCGTGGTCTTTCATCGGGTGATCGAGGGGTTCATGGCCCAGACGGGCGACGTGGCCCACGGCAAAGGCTCCGACCTGCGGCGCGCCGGCACGGGCGGCTCCGAATACCCCGACCTGCCGGCCGAGTTCTCCCGCCTGCCGCATGCCCGCGGCACCCTCGGCGCAGCACGCTCGCAGAACCCGAATTCCGCCAACAGCCAGTTCTTCATCAATTTCAAGGACAATGACTTCCTGAACGGGCAGTACACGGTCTACGGCCGGGTGATCGAGGGGATGGAGCACGTGGATGCCATCACCCGCGGCGAGCCGCCAGCGAATCCTGACAAGATGATCTCCGTCAAGGTGGCCGCCGATGCCTGATCGCCGTACCCTCGCCGGGCTGCTGGCCGCCGCGGTGCTCGCCGGCTCCCTCGCTCCCGCCCTCGCGGCCGAGGACGGGCCCGGTCCAAACCTCGTGATTGAGGTGGGTGGAGAGACCGACGGCCGGATCGTCATCGATCTGCTGGCCGATGTCGCCCCCCAGCACGTGGAACGGATCGTCTCCCTGGCCGAATCCGGGGCCTATGACGACGTGGTCTTCCACCGGGTGATCGGCGGGTTCATGGCGCAGACGGGCGACGTTCAGTTCGGCAAGGCTGGGGGGGACACCTCGCGGGCCGGCATGGGCGGGTCGGAGATGCCGGACCTGCCGGCCGAGTTCAGCAACGTCCGCTTCGAGCGCGGCGCGGTGGGTATGGCCCGCTCGCAGAGCCCGGACTCGGCCAACAGCCAGTTCTTCATCATGTTCGATGCGGCCCCGTACCTGGACGGCCAGTACACGGTGGTCGGGCAGGTGATCGAGGGGATGGACGTGGTGGACGCCATCAAGAAGGGCAACGCGGCGGCCAACGGGGCGGTCGACGGGCCAGACCGGATGACGAAAGTGACGGTCGAGCGCTGACCTGGCCCCCGAGGAGCGGCGGGCCGACCGGCCGGGCCGCTCCGCGCGATATTATCGGCCCGGGCGATCCGTCCGGGCCGGTTGAGTCGGAGGTCCGTGTCTCATGGGTGGGACATCTGGGCGGATGAAAGATTTCAATGGGTTACAGAGTCTAGTTTACCGTTCGTTAGGGAAGTTCCATCCCGTCTTGACCTTCAAGTCGAGCCAGCCAAGCCGATAGCTGCTCTCGCAAGGTGTCCGCGTCGTTGTAGTAGTGGGGCGTGGTCGTCGGATCAAAGACCCTAAGCGCCGTTTCAACGTGGTCGAGCGCCGCCTTTACGTGCGCCTTCCGTGATGTCGTAGCGTTGTGCTCTGCAATCGCAGCTTCCGCCAGCGCCATATTGTCATGGGTTTTGGCCCAGTTCACCGGGAAGTCCTCTTCAGTATAAAACCGAAGGGTGGCGCGATAAGCGTCGACCGCTTCCGCGATGCGGTCAACACCCGGCTCTCCATACATGCGGCGACCCTGTTCTTTGAGGGCATTCGCCAGGTTTCCCTGCGTCTCGGCCCAGTGCCTCGGGAGGTCATGTTCGGTTCGCACGCGGAGCGCGGCGCGGCAGGCCTGGACGGCCTCATCAAGAGGGTCCAAGCCAGCCGCGCCAACTGTGAGGTGGCCAAGTTGCGAGAGGGCATTGCCGAGGTTGTTTTGCGTCCCGGCCCAGGCCACCGGGTTACTCGCTTCGGTGTAGACGCGGAGAGTGGCACGATAGGCCTCAACAGCTTCGGCGAGCAGGCTCGCGCCCTTTTGGCCACCAGTGCTCGTGCCATGCCCCGCCAAAGCGTTGCCAAGGCTATTTTGGGCTGCGGCCCATTCCGCAGGGTTATCATGTTCGGTCAGGACTCGAAGGGCGGCGCAGCTCGCCTGCGCGGCTAGGACGAGAAGTCCCTCGTTATCCGGGTCGCCGGTGCGGTTGTACTGTTCGGCGAGGGCATTGGCGAGCTTGCTTTGGGTTATGGCCCGTTCCAATGGGTGGTCCTGCTCCGCGTAGACACGGAGGGCGGCGCGGTGGGCATCGACCGATTCAGCAAGCAATTCGACACTCTCCACCCCGCGAGTGCGGTGGCTCAGTTCGAGGAGCGCGATGGCGAGGTTGTTCTGTGTCCGTGCCCAGACCAAGGGCTGGCTGCTCTCCGGGTAGACGCGAAGAATCGCGCGGTACGCCATGACAGCTTCAGCGACCGAGCGCGCGCCCGTAGCGCCAGCGGTGCGACTGCCTAGATCCTGCATGGCATTTGCGAGGTTGCCCTGACCGCTTACCCACAGCCAAGTATCCGCGCGGCGGAGGGAGCCAGTTAGCACTGGACGCAGCATCTCCGCCGCCCGCGCCAGCCCTGCGCCTCCATAGCGCCGTCCGTGATCCCAAAGTATCAAGTTATATCGAAAGATCCGCCGCCGCGCAGGTTCCAGCGGATCCAACGAGCCAAAGCTGTCCGCGGCCGCGCACAGCAGGCGGTAAGCGTCCTCCACCTGACCGCGCAGGAGCGCGTTTCGGGCGCGGGCCTCCTTGGTCTCGGCGGCGATCTCCGTCTCCACCGCGTCCACCCGCGCAAGCAGCGTCTCGACCTCGTCGAAATCCAACCGCTCCGCCGCGCCCTGCGCTGCGCCCTTAAGATTGGAAATCGCCGCCACCCGTTCGTCCAGCGCGTCGATCTGTGCCCGGTAGGTGCGATATTCCTCCGCCTTCTGCATCAATACTTGGCGCAGGTCGTGTTCGGACAACTCAAACGCGCGCTCGATCTCGAACCGCACGGCAATCGCTTCAAGCTGGTCCCGCCGTGCATTCTCCAGAGCCCCCAGAGCCTTCGCGAGCGAGCCGTACTGCCTCTCCACTTCGTCCAGGATCTTTCTCTGGCTCTGTTGCTCAGCGAAAAGCGTGCGGAAGAGGCTGGGGGCGGTGGACGTGACGAAATCACTGTCGTTCAGCAGGCCTTCGATCTCCGGGCGGACCCAGTTACCGAAGCATTCGATCAGTTCATAGGGTTGAAAGTCGCTGCGCACGCCCTCCCGTTTGAACCGCGCGCACATGCTGGCGACGAGGGCGTCGGGGTCGAGGCCTGCGGCGGCGATGTCCTCCGGCGTTGGCAGGGCGTCGAGCAGCATCTCGGGCAGGTGGGCGTCTGCTCCGGCGGGCGTGTGAAAGGTGGGGGCGGTCAAGCGCGCGTTGAGGGCGTTTGACACCTGGCGGATTCGGTCTTCCGCGCCCTTGATCTTATGGCGGAACATGCCCCGGAGAGCGAAATACCCGCCCGTTGCCGATTGGGCCGCCACCAGACCGCTCGGGTCCGCCGCGGCCGCGGCAATGTTGACGAGCAGCGTGGCGCCCTGGGCGATCCTGTCGGTGGTGTCGAACATGGCCGAAGCGTAGGCAGGGGGCCAGAGTGCTTCAATTGGTTGCCCTGTCGCGGGGCGCGTTCCGGTCCACGAAAAAAAAACGACCGGACGCCTGGCGGGTCCGGTCGCTTTGTGTGTCGTGTCCGCCTGCGATCAGGGGATGATGCGGCGGTATTTGGTGCCTTCGAGGGTGGCGCCCGCGATGAGGCCCGCTTGTGCGAAGACGAGCGCGATGACCGGTTTGGAGGTGGTCAGCGTGCCTGCGGAGAGGTTGCCGCCCTGGTCGACCCAGGCGTATTCGGCGTCCGCCCCGGCCGTCCAGCCGTGGGAGGTGCGGAATTCCTGCAGCGTTTCCGGCGTCATGAAGAATAGCGCGTGGGCGTATTGCTGCGCGCCGATCTGGAAGCCGACGTTGGCCTGGATGGCCTCGTAATAGTCGACCGACATGTTGTTGATGCGGAGCGCGCCGGTGCCATAACTGCCGCCGACGCCAAACCCTGCCTTAGTAATCAACGGCATGTAGAGGACGCCGGACGACTTTTGCTCGAGGTCGGCGGTGCCCGGGTAGGTGGAGAAGAGGAAGTTGCGCGTGGCGTCGACGCGCTGGTCGATGCGCGCCGCGCCGTCCGAGCCGACGCCGTTGGCGCACCCTGCGAGAGCCGCGGTGCCCGCGGCGGCCACCGCGAGGAATCCGCGGCGGGAGAGAGATGTCTGAGAGGTCATGGTACTGCCCTGATTTTTCGCCCATTGCCCTTGTGTCCGGCGTGTCCCGCCGGTTGCCCAGTAGTATAGGGCAGCGAATCGCCGGTGTCACGCCACCCGTTAATTAAAGTCAACAGATCCGTTCGGATTGGCTTGGCCGTGGGGGCGCTGGCGGTGCGGGGGGCGCGGTCCGGCCTCCCGCGATCCTGTCCGAGGCCGTCAGGGTGCGTTGCGTCCGTCCTTCAACAGCCGTGCCACCCGGGGCGCGTAATAGGTCAGGATGCCGTCGCAGCCGGCGCGTTTGAAGGCCATGAGGCTTTCCCACATGACCTTTTCGCCGTCGAGCCAGCCGTTGGCCGCAGCCGCCTCCAGCATCGCGTATTCGCCGGAGACCTGGTAGGCGAAGGTCGGGGCGCCGAACTCCTGCTTCGCGCGGCGGCAGATGTCGAGGTAGGGCATCCCCGGTTTGACCATCACCATGTCCGCCCCCTCGGAGAGATCGCGTTCGATGAGGCGCATGGCCTCGTCGCTGTTGGCGGGGTCCATCTGGTAGGTTTTCTTGTCGCCCTTCAGTGCGCCCGTGGCGCCGACGGCATCGCGGAACGGGCCGTAGAAGGCGGAGGCGTATTTCGCGGCGTAGGACATGATCGTCACGTTGCGGTGGCCGGCGGCCTCCAGCGCGGCGCGCATCGCGCCGATCCGGCCGTCCATCATGTCCGAGGGGCCGAGGATGTCCGCGCCGGCGTCGGCCTGGGCGAGGGCCATCTTCACCAGCGCCTCGACGGTCTCGTCGTTCACGATCTCGCCGTCCACCACGATGCCGTCGTGGCCGTTGATGTTGTAGGGATCGAGCGCGATGTCGGTCATCACGGCGATCTCCGGCACCTGGGCCTTGATCGCGCGGATGGCGCGGTTGCTCAGGTTGTCGGGGTTCCAGGCCTCCTCGCAGCCTTCGGTCTTGAGCGCGGGATCGGTGTAGGGAAAGAGGCAGATCGCGGGAATGCCCAGCTCTGCCGCCTCGGCCGCGGCCTCCACCGTCAGATCGACGGAGCGGCGGAGGACGCCGGGCATCGAGGAGACCTCCTCCGTCACGCCCTCGCCGGCGCACAGGAACACCGGCCAGATCAGGTCGTCCACGCTCAGTTGCGTTTCGCGCACCAGCGCGCGCAAGGCAGGGGAGCGCCGCAGGCGACGGAGACGGCCGGAGGGATAGGGGGCGAGGGTGGGGCGCATGGTCTTGTCCTGGGTGATCGTTATTCAAGCGGCGTGCACAGTGCGACGGTTCTGCCACCACCTCAAGCGTGACATGGTGTGCCCCGCTTGCACTGATGCCGCGAGAGGGGTACCCCGAGCGAAGTCCCGTCGTGATGTCGCGCGGCCGGACGCGCAATCAGGAGCGGACAGGTTGGAAGACTGGTATCAGACGGCGTTCGAACTGATCGACATGCGCTCATTTTCGAACCTGTGGTACTGGATCGCCCTGGCGGTCATGTGGTCCACCGCGAGCCACTGGGTGCTGGGCGTGCCCTACGACATGATCACGCGCGCGCGGCGCTTCGGCGGGGAGGCGGAGGAGGATCTGCGTGACCTCGTCCGCATCTACGTCAATCGCCTTCTCTTCATTGCCGACACGACGGGCGTCTGGATGCTGGCGTTCGCCTCGTTCCTGCTGACGACGCTGGCGCTGCTGGGGTTTGTCTACGGGGTCGAATTCGCGCAGGCGGTGTTCCTTCTGGGCCTGCCGATGGGGCTTGTCTTTGCCTTGTCGATCCGCACGGCGCGGCGGATCAAGTCTGCCGATGGCGAGGGGCTTTATCGCATGCTGGCGCGGCACCGGTTCATGACCCAGGCGATCGGCATGGTTTCCATCGCCATCACCGCCTTTTGGGGCATGTGGCAAAACCTGGCCCTTGGCGTTCTGTAGGGCAGGAAAATCGGGGGCGGCGCGGAAAGCCTATTGCCTCCGCCGCCGCTTTCCGCGATCCCGTTGCCCCGCATCGGCGGGCGGGATTGAAACCCACCAACGCGGCCATAGGTGACGCCATCATGAGACCGGTTTCCCATATCACCGTCGGCGGCGCTCCCGAGGGCTATGACGCGCTGCTGCTCGCCCGCGAGTTGCAGAAGGGCGCGCCGGTGCTCCATGTCGCGCGCGACGACAGGCGGCTCGCGGCGATGCGGGCGGCGCTGGCCTTTTTCGCGCCGCAGGCCGTGGTGCTAGATTTCCCGAGCTGGGACTGCCTGCCCTACGACAGGGTCTCGCCCAACCCCGACGTCTCCGCCCGCCGGATGGCGACGCTGGCGGCGCTGATCGCCGGCATTCCGGGGCCGTTCGTGCTGCTCACGACATTGAACGCCGCCACCCAGAAGGTGCCCGCGCGCGAGGTGCTGCGGGAAGCGGCCTTCGCGGCGCGGGTGGGGGACCGGATCGACGAGGCGGGCCTGAAGGCGTTTCTGGTCCGCATGGGGTTCACGCAGGCGCCGACGGTGCTGGAGCCCGGCGACTATGCCGTGCGCGGCGGGATCATCGACGTTTTCCCGCCGGGGCATCCCGGGCCGATCCGGCTGGACCTGTTCGGCGACGTCCTGGACGGGGCGCGCCGGTTCGACCCGGCGACGCAGCGGACGATCGAGAAGCTTCAGGCGGTCGAACTGGCCCCCGTCTCCGAGGTGATCCTGGACGACGCCGCGATCACCCGGTTCCGGCAGTCCTATCGCATCGAGTTCGGCGCGGCGGGCACGGACGACCCGCTCTACGAGGCGGTGAGCGCGGGGCGCAAGCAGGCGGGCATGGAGCACTGGCTGCCGTTCTTCCACGAGCGGCTGGAGACGCTGTTCGACTACCTGCCGGATGCCGCCGTGATGTTGGACGACCAGACCGAGGCGGCGCGGATCGCCCGTTGGGACGGGATTGTCGACAGCTACGAAAACCGCGTGGAGGCGATGAAGTCCAAGGCGCGGCTCGACTCGGTGTACAAGCCGACGGCGCCGGGGGCGCTTTACCTGGACGAGGACGCCTGGGCGGAGGCCGTCGCCGGCCACCGGGTGCTGACGCTCTCGCCACTGCCGCAGAGCACGGGGCCGGGCGTGATCGACGCGGGCGGGCGGATCGGGCGCAACTTCTCCCCGGAGCGGCAGCAGGAAAAGGTGAGCCTTTTCGGCGCCTTGGCCGATCATGTGAAGGCGAAGCGTCAGGGCGGGCATGTCATCGTCGCCTCCTATTCCGAGGGCGCGCGGGAGCGGCTGTCGGGCCTGATGGAGGACGAAGGCGTCGTCGGCGCAACGGAAATCGCGGACTTCCGCGACGTGCCGGAGGGCAAGGGCGGCCTCTATCTCGCCGTCTGGGCGTTGGAGCATGGGTTCGAGGGGGACGGGTTGACCGTCATCTCCGAGCAGGACGTTCTGGGCGACCGGCTGATCCGCAAACCGCGCCGGAAGCGGCGAGCGGAGAACTTCCTGACCGAGGCGCAGTCGCTCAGCCCTGGCGATCTGGTCGTGCATGTGGACCACGGGGTGGGCCGCTACAAGGGGCTGGAGATCGTCAAAGCGCTTGGCGCGGATCACGAGATGATCCACCTGGAATATGCCGAGGAGGCGCGGCTCTACCTGCCGGTGGAGAACATCGAGCTTCTGTCGCGCTACGGCCACGAGGAGGGGCTGCTCGACAAGCTGGGCGGCGGGGCGTGGCAGGCGAAGAAGGCCGCGCTCAAGGAGCGGATCCGGCAGATCGCCGACAAGCTGATGCGGATCGCCGCCGAACGCGCCCTGCGCAAAGCGCCGGTGCTACACATCGACCACCACGCCTGGGAGGAGTTCTCCGCCCGCTTCCCGTATCAGGAGACCGACGACCAGCTGCGCGCCATAGAGGACGTGCTGGAGGACCTCGACCGGGGCATCCCGATGGACCGGCTGATCTGTGGCGACGTGGGGTTCGGCAAGACGGAGGTGGCGATGCGGGCGGCGTTCGTCGTCGCCATGTCCGGGATGCAGGTGGCGGTGATTGCGCCCACCACGCTGCTCGCCCGCCAGCACGCCAAGAGCTTTGCCGAGCGGTTCCGGGGCTTCCCGGTGAAGGTGCGCCAGCTTTCGCGTTTCGTATCCACCAAGCAGGCGTCGGAGACCCGCAAGGGCATCGCCGACGGCACCGTCGATATCGCCATCGGCACCCATGCGCTGCTGGCCAAGCAGGTGAAGTTCAACAACCTCGGGCTGCTCATCATCGACGAGGAGCAGCACTTCGGCGTGCAGCACAAGGAGCGGCTGAAGGAGATGCGGTCGGACATCCACGTGCTGACGCTGACCGCAACGCCGATCCCGCGGACGTTGCAGATGTCGCTGTCGGGCGTGCGTGACCTGTCGATCATCGGCACCCCGCCGGTGGACCGCCTGGCGATCCGCACCTACGTCTCGGAGTTCGACACGGTGACGATCCGGGAGGCGCTGCTGCGGGAGCACTACCGGGGCGGACAGAGCTTCTTCGTTGTCCCGCGCATCGCGGACCTGCCGGACATGGAGCACTTCCTGAGGGACCAGGTGCCGGAGGTGTCCTACGTTGTGGCGCACGGGCAGATGGCGGCGGGCGAGTTGGACGACCGGATGAACGCGTTCTACGACGGCAAGTACGACGTGCTGCTGGCGACGACGATCGTGGAATCGGGCCTGGATATTCCCACGGCGAACACGATGGTCGTGCACCGGGCGGACATGTTCGGGCTGGCCCAGCTCTACCAGATCCGGGGCCGGGTGGGGCGGGCGAAGACGCGGGCCTATGCCTATCTCACCACCAAGCCGCGCCTGAAGCTGACGGACGCAGCGGAGAAGCGCCTGCGGGTGCTGGGGTCGCTCGACAGCCTCGGTGCGGGGTTCACGCTGGCCAGCCAGGACCTCGACATTCGCGGCGCGGGCAACCTGGTGGGCGAGGAGCAGTCAGGGCAGATGCGGGAGGTGGGCTACGAACTCTACCAGACCATGCTCGAGGAGGCGATTTCCAAGATCCGCTCGGGACAGTTCGAGGGGCTGACCGACGACGGGCAATGGGCGCCGCAGATCAACCTCGGCGTGCCGGTGCTGATCCCGGAGGATTACGTACCGGACCTCGACGTGCGGCTGGGACTCTACCGGCGGCTGTCGGGGCTGACCACCAAGGTGGAGCTGGAGGGCTTCGCCGCCGAACTCATCGACCGCTTCGGCAAGTTGCCGAAGGAGGTGAACACGCTGCTGCTGATCGTGCGCATAAAGGCCATGTGCAAGCGCGCGGGCATTGCCAAGCTCGACGGCGGGCCGAAGGGGGCGACGATCCAGTTCCACAACGACAAGTTCGCCAACCCCGCCGGGCTGGTGGCGTTCGTTCAGGCGCAGAACGGGTTGGCGAAGGTCAAGGACAACAAGATCGTCGTGCGCCGGGACTGGAAGAACAATGCCGACAAGATCAAGGGGGCGTTCGCCATTGCCCGGGACCTGGCGGAGCAGGCGAAGGCGTCAGCGGCCGGTTGATCCGGAGGGTGCGTGGGGCGAAAGCGGATCGGGGCGCGGTTCCGCGTGCATGCCTCCGGCATTGAGGCAGCGGCCGGTCGCTTCCCGAATGGCCGTTCAGAGCGGGTGATTTGCTGAGACAGGGGCGGCGGCGGGGGTGGCGCGCGCCGTTCTCACGCTGGGGCGGCGGATTGGGCGTGCCAGACGGGCGGTGCATGCGGTGCCCGCGGCCTTGATTGGCCATGGCCGGTAGTTGCCACGTGGGCTTTGCGGGCGTCTGACCCTCGGGGGAGAGTGCGGGCGCGGGTCTGCGGCCATGATTCCGGCATTCAGGCGGCGGCCGGTCGCTTCCCCCGCGGGCGGTTCGCGCGGGGGAGTTGCTGAGATAGGGGCGGCGGTGGGGGCGTGGTGACCTTACGCCGGGATGGCATCCTGCGCGCGGCCGATCCGCTTCGTCAGAATGAGGGCCGCGGCGGCTAGAACGGCCGTGGCGGCCATGAGCGGCAGGGGGGTGCCGTCGAATGCAAGTCCCACGGGCACCGCCAGGAGGACGGCGATTACGGTGCCCACCGAGCCCAGAACGGAAGCGGCCATGCCCGCGAGGTGGCCCATCGGCTCCATGGCGATCGAGTTCAGGTTGCCGAGCGTCAGGCCGTTGAGGAAGAACACCGAGCAGGTCCATAGCAGGTAAAGCGCGAAGCCGGCGTGATGTTGCGGCGCCCAGGGGCCGGCGAAGATGAGCGCGACCGCCGCGGAGCAGGCCAGTTGCAGGGTCAGGGCGACCGTGGCCAGCCGGCGCATGCCGAGGCTTCCCACCAGCGTCGCGTTCAGCAGGCTGGCGGAGGCGGCGGTGAGGCCGATCAGTCCGAACCAGAGCGGGAAGTGCGCGGCCTCGCCGAAGGTGATGTCGAAGATCTGCTGGATCGAGCTGATGTTGGCGAAGAGGATGGCGAAGCAGAGGCCCTGTGCCGCGACGGCGATCAGCACCACGCGGTTGGAGAGGACCTCGGACACGCCGCGCACCAGGATTGCAGGCCGGAAGGCGCGGCGGTTGGCGGGCAGGAGGGTTTCCTGCTGACGCACCAGCATCCAGCCGGCGCTGACGACGGAGAAGAGCAGGAAGGCGCCGAAGATGCCGCGCCAACCGAAGAGCGCGATGATCCCGGCGCCGAGCGTCGGGGCGACGGCGGGCACAAGTGTGAAAACCATCATCACGAAGGACATCAGGCGCGCCATGTCGCGGCCGGCGTAGAGGTCGCGCACGATGGCGATGGCGGCGATGCGCGGTCCTGCGGCGCCGAAGCCCTGGATCAGGCGGGCGACCAGCATCAGTTCGAGCGAGTTTGCCCGCCAGGCGATGAGTGCACCGGCGATGTAGACGGCCGCGCCGCCGAGGATGATCGGGCGGCGGCCGAAGGCGTCCGACAGCGGGCCGGTGAAGATGGTGGCGATCCCCATGCCCAGGACGAAGCTCGTCAGGATGAGCTGCGCGAGGTTGGGGTTCTCGGGGGTCAGCTCGGAGGCGATGACCGGCAGGGCCGGGAGCATGGAGTCGATGGAAAATGCGATGGTGGCGAACAGCATTGCGATCAAGGCAACGAATTCCACCTTGGGCAGGCGTACGGGCATGAAAATAATTCCTTCTACCCGGTGCCGCTAACACGAGGGCCGGACGCTTGCCAATGCTCTGAAAACGCACAGGCGGGTGTGCGGGCAAGGGGCGCGGTGCGTTTTGCCGGCGGGTCAGCCGCCGGCGAGCTGGCCGTTGATCTCGTCGATCAGCTTCAGCCAGAGCTCGGTCTGCTGCGCTCCGGGAACCACGTGGGTTTCGGCGACGATGAACGTCGGCACGCCGGTTATGCCGCGTTCGCGGGCGTGAGCGTCGCGGGTGCGGATCTCCTCCACATCGGAGTCGCTGGCGAGCAGGCGGCGGATGACCGCGGCGTCCATTCCGGCGGTGTCGGCGATGTCGGCCAGCACGTCGTGGTCGCTGATGTCGCGGCCGTCGGCGAAATGGGCGTCGAACAGGGCGGCGACAACGTCGGTTTGTCGGCGCTCGATTCCGGCCCAGTGGATCAGGCGGTGGGCGTCCAGCGTGTTGGGGGTGCGGGCGATGGCGCCGAAGTCGATGGAGAGACCGGCGGCCTCTGCCGCTGCGTCGACGGGCACATGCGCCTCCACGACCTTCTCACGGCTTCCGAACTTGGCCTCCAGGTAGGCCCGCCGGTCCATGCCTTCGGGGGGCATATCGGGGTTGAGCTGGAACGGATGCCACTCGATCACGAAGGGGTGATCGGGGCGGTCTTCCAGCGCGCGGAAGAGCAGCGTCTTGCCGATGTAGCACCACGGGCAGATCGGATCGGAGAGGATATCGAGCTTTATCATGGGGTCCCGGTGTAGCAGCCGTGCCTTTCAAGCCAAGGGGAAAATGCGCCCGCCGGGCGATTGCACGCCTGTGGGGGGGCTCCGGCGGTCGGCGGCAGAATGGGTCGGGAACAGGGAGTGCCCGGTGCAGTTGACCCTGCACGCGCCGGGAAAAAGGAGCCCCCATGCTGGAAGTGCTGGTGAGAGCCGTGATCGCCGTCGCCGCCGTGATCCTGTTTACACGTCTGAACGGATTGCGGTCGTTTTCGAAAATGTCGAGTTTCGATTTCGCCATGACCGTGGCGCTAGGGTCGATCCTGGCGACCACGATTGTCGACCGGTCGCTCGACCTGCGGATCGGGTTGGCGTCTCTGGCCGCGATTTACGTGGTGCAGGCGGCGCTGTCGATGCTGCGAGTTTGGGTCCGCCCGGTTCGCAGGGCGGTGGATAACACGCCGTTGCTGTTGCTGCGCGACGGAGAAATCCTGCGGGAGAGCCTTCGGGAAGGGCGCGTGACGGAGGAGGATCTGTTGGCCCGGCTGCGCATGGCCGACGCCACCCACCTCGATGAGGTCGCGGCGGTCGTGCTTGAGACGACGGGCGATATGAGCGTGATTCGGGACCCCGAGGGCCGGGGGGTGGAAAAGCGCCTCCTGGCGGGGGTTCGCGGCGCCTGAACGGAAACAGTGTTGCCTTTGGTCGGTGACTGTTTCCCGCGGGGCTGCACGTTGCGCTGAACAAAAGATGACAGGGGTCAATGCACTTTGGCGCGCTGCGGGTAGAATGGCGGTACCGCGGTCGACGGCCGCGCCGTGAGGAGGGAGGGTGAGATGACGATACGTACAATTGCTCTGGTCCTGTTCGATCGGGCGGAGGCGGAATGGCTTGTCCCGCTGGCCTGCGAGACTGCACGTGCGTTCGACGCCCATCTGATTGGCGTGCATCCCCATCGGCCGGTGCCGGTGTACTTCGGTCCCGAAGGGGATCTGGGATTCATGGAGGCGGTGCGGGAGCTGCGCGTGGCCGAGGTTGCCGAGATCGAGGACCTGTTCAGCGACACCGCGCGTCGCGCCGACATTCACGCCGAATTGCGGGCACAGCCAGAGGCGTCGCTCGCGTCGGAGGCCTATATGCTGTCGGCCGTGCGCGGGGCGGATCTGGTGGTGATGGCGTCGACCGGGTCGGAAGGCCCGATGTCCGGCAACGACGGACTTGCCCGCACGTTGATCCGTCAAGCGGGGCGCCCGGTTCTGGTCCTGCCGCAGGGGGCCGGACTGGCTGGGGCGCCGGAGCGCATTCTGGTCGGCTGGAGCGACACGCGGGAGGCGGCGCGGGCGGCCCATGATGTGCTGGCGCTGGCCAAGCCGGGTGCGGAGATCGACCTGCTTTCCATTGGCGAGCCGGATGGCCCGGTCGACGGCCGGGAGGATTTCGCGGCGGCGCTGGACCGTCTCGGGTTCCAGGCCACACTGGTGGACCGGGAGGCGTCCCTTCGCGAGCGCGGTGAGACGTTGCTGGCGGTGGCGGAGGAGCGCGGTGCGCAGCTCGTCGTGAGCGGCGCGTTCGGGCACTCGCAGTTTTACGACTTCGTGATTGGCGCGGTGACGAACCACCTGCTGGAACACACCAAGCTGCCGGTTCTGTTGTCCAAGTGAGCGCCGAGCCGGACGGGCTGATGGCGCAGGCAGATGGGCCGTGGCGTGGACGCGGGGTTACGGGGTCATCTCCGTGGGGCGGCTTTTCGTGCTGCCGGCATCCCCGGCAGGCGGGGTGCGCACGGGCTTGGGGCTTTTCGCCCGCTTGGCCGGTCCGGGCGCAAGGCAGGCCTCGATTTCGTCCGCATCCAGAACTTCGCTGGCCTCCAGACGGTCGATCAGGCGCCGGATCTCCCGCTCGTGCTGGGCGATGATGCCGGTGGCTTTCGCCTCCGCGTCCTTCAGCAGGGCCATCACCTCGCTATCGACACGCGCAGCGGTTTCATCGGCATGTTCCCGCGGCAGCGCCATGGTTTGCCCTAGGAACGGCTGGTCCTCGCTCTGGCGCAGGTCCACCGGGCCGAGGTCTTCGGTCATGCCCCAACGGGCGACCATCGACCGGGCCAGGGCGGTCGCGCGCTTGATGTCGTCGTCGGCGCCCGAGCTGACGGTGCCGATCAGCCGCTTTTCGGCGGCGCGCCCGGCGAGCAGGACGATGAGCTGGGTGTTCAGGTAGTCCTCCGGCAGGGTGTGGTGCTCATCCCGTTCCAGCATGTGGGTGCCGCCGAGGCTCCGGCCGCGTGGAATGATCGTCACCTTGTAGAGCGGGTCGGCGCCGGGGCTGTAGTAGGCGGCGGCGGTGTGGCCGGCCTCGTGCACCGCAAGGCGGTGGCGTTCTTCGGGCTGGATGGCGAGGGTCCGCACGGTTCCCATCATCACCTTGTCGCGGGCCTCCTGAAGGTCCGCGCCGGTGATGGTTGCGGCCCGGCGGCGCGCGGCCTGGATGGCGGCTTCGTTCAGCAGGTTCTTCAGGTCCGCCCCGGAAAAGCCGGGCGTGCCTTCGGCGATGGTCCCGAGGTCGGCGGGATCGGCGAGGGGCAAATCGCGGGCGTGGATGTCGAGGATCGCGCGCCGGGCGGTCTTGTCCGGCAGGTTGAGGATGACGTGCCGGTCGAACCGGCCGGGGCGCAGCAGCGCCGGGTCGAGCACGTCCGGCCGGTTGGTCGCGGCCAGAACGACGACCGCTTCCTTGCCGCCGAAGCCGTCCAGTTCCGCGAGGATCTGGTTGAGCGTCTGTTCGCGCTCGTCGTGACCGCCGCCGAGGCCGGTGCCCCGGGTGCGCCCGATACTGTCGAGTTCGTCGATGAAGATGACCGCGGGGGCAGCGTTGCGGGCGGCCTCGAACATCCGGCGCACGCGGCCCGCGCCGACGCCGACGAAGACCTCGATGAACTCCGAGCCGGAGGTCGAGAAGAACGGCACCTCGGCCTCGCCCGCAAGCGCACGCGCGAGCAGTGTCTTGCCGGTGCCGGGCGGCCCCATCAGCAGGACGCCATGCGGAACCTCCGCGCCGACCTTGCCGAACCGTTCCGGCTCGCGCAGGAACTCCACTAGCTCGGCCACTTCCTTCTTCGCCTGATCCTGGCCGGCGACATCGGCAAAGGTCACGGGGGAGCGTTGTTCGGTGGGGGTGGCGAAACGGCCGGTGAAGATCCCGCCCATGCCGCCGGAGCCGAGGCCGCCGAACCGCTCCATCATCCGGCGCTGATACCAAACATAGACGCCGAGGATGAGCAGCCACGGCAGCAGATAGGAAAAGATCGAGACGCCGCGCGGCGTCTCCGCCGTGATCTCCACGCCCTGCGCCTCCAGCAGGGGCAAAAGCTCGGGGTCGCCCTGGCTGGGGGTGACGGCGCGATACCACGTGGTTTCGACGGAGTCGGAGGACGCGGCGCTGACGCGGATCGCGTTTTCCTCCAACAGCGCCTGATTGACGTCGCCCCGGCGGATCATCTGCTTGAGTTCGCTGTAGGGCAGCGTCTGCTGCGGGGGGCCTGCATCGCTCAGCACCGCGATCACGCCCATGAACAGCAACGCAGCGAGCGCCAGAAGTTCGCTCCATCCCACGCGGTTCGCAGGATCGGGTTTCGGGGGTTGGTTCGACGGGTCTCTGGCCATGGGAGGCCTCCGCGCTGATAGTACCATTCTCGCAGAGAAACCCGAAGCTGCGCGTTGATCGGTATCAACATTGTCGGGAGCGCCGCGCGGTGGCGATCCGCCGTTGCGAGGGCGCGACTGGGCAAAAAAAGCCGGCCGGTACGAACGAAGTACGTTCACCGGCCGGCGGGGAATGTCCGCATCGGCAGGGACAGGCACAGACACTGCAGGTGCCCCCAAGGAAGCAGCGGCAGCAACTTGCGGACAAGAAGGAGCGTTACAGATTCCCGGCGCCGTCGCATTGACGGCTGTCAACGCGGCCGCCGGAAAACGGCGCGGTCGGGCGCGTTGCGCGTCATCAATGCCGGCCGGGGAGGTTCATCGTAGCATGTGGGATCACCGTAACGGTCAAGGGAGGAGGCCATGACCGACAAGGATCTCAGACTGGATATCATCGACGAACTCGATTTCGAGCCGAGCATCGATGCGGCCGAGATCGGTGTGGCGGTCCATGACGGCGTCGTCACCCTGTCCGGCCACGTGGCGACCTACGGCGAAAAGGTGACGGCAATCGAGATCGTGGAGAGTGTGAAAGGCGTGCGCGCGGTGGCCGACGAGATCGAGGTTCGGCCGGTGGGGACGCATGTCACGGCCGACGACGAGATCGCCGTGCGGGCCGCCAACAGCCTGACGTGGAACACCTCGGTTCCGGAGAACGCCATCCGGGTCACGGTCGCCAACGGGCGCGTCACGCTGGAGGGCGAGGTGGAGTGGCGCTACCAGGCGGCCGCCGCCGAACAGGTGGTGCACCGGCTCGCGGGCGTCACCGGGGTGGACAACCGCATTCGCATAACGCCGTCGGTAAAGGCCGAAGACGTCTCGCAGCGGATACGGAATGCCCTGATACGCGACGCCGATCTGGATGCGTCCGGCATCAGGGTGAAGGTGCAGGGTGGGACAGTGACCCTAGAAGGCCGTGTGCGCTACCTCGGCGAGCGCCGCTGCGCCGAGCGGGCGGCCTGGGCCGCGCCGGGGGTCGCGGAGGTGGTGGATCGGCTGGAGGTGCAATAGCGAGCGGGTACCACCGCGCGGCGCGATCAGCGTGAACGGGTGTCCGGCGCTGACTGCGGCGGTGCCGGCAGACCGGCGTTGACGGGGATCCCGGTGCGGTCCGGCTCGGCCTCCACCCCGGCCAGACGGGTCAGCAGCGGCAGGTCCCGGATGCGGTAGCGTCCGGGCGCGACGGTGGTGACGAGGCCCTTTTCGGCCAGGTGTCCGAGCGTTCGGCTGATCGTCTCCACAGTGGTGTTGGACAGATCGGCCCAGTCGCGGCGCGACAGTTCGACGGTCACGATAAGGCTGCCGTCCGGACAGTGCTCCACCGGCATGAACTCGGTCGCCATGACGAGGAAGGAGATGATCCGCTCGCGGCTGGTCAGCGCCCCGCGCCGCCAGATCAGTTCGAGCTGACGCTCGTGGCTTTCGTAGGCCTCCTGCACCTGGAACAGTTGGAACCGGCTGTCGTGGGCCGTCATGCGGGCGACGGTTTGCCTGTCGAACGCGCAGATCTCGGCGTCGGTCGCGGCCTCAAGTGTATAGGAGGGGCGGGTCTCCGGCTGCCAACTGACCAGATCGCCGGGGCAGGCCAGCCCGATGAGGGTGCGCCGCCCGTCGGGCCGCAACTTCTCCTTTCGGAGGAATCCGCTGCGGAGGACGCCGAAAACCCACCCGGACTCGCCGTCGCCACCAACCACGTCGTCGCGGCGGTACCGCCATCGTCGCGCGGGCCGGACACCGGAGAGACCGGAGGCGGCAACCGCCCGGCAAAGGGCCGCGCCACGCAGCGTGCACCGATGGCATTCGTCCGGCAGATGGATCTTCGCGACCTTGCCCATGCACGGCTCCTTTCCGCGGGAACCGGCCGGGGGACGGTTCCGGGGCAGGGGGGCGTCAGGACTGGTGCTCCGGCCACGGTCATGCCGTTCGGTCTTGCACGGCTCCCACCGGCGGAGACCGCCGCATCGGGCCGACGTGCGTTGCCGGAGCGATCAAGGACACTGGTCGGGACCCGTCGCTCGGCGGCCCCCCGATGCCCCCTCCGCTTGCACGATTTCACTCTACCGCCGGGTGCATTCGTCCACAATGACCCGGGTCAAGTGCGTTTTTCGCGCGGTCGTGTAGACTGTCGTCGCCCGCTTCGGGAGATCGGTGGCGGGAGATGGGGTGAGGGTCTGCGATGGCGACACACCGTTCCGACCCCGAAAGCGACGGCTGCGAGCTGACGAAGGTCGCCCGCTTCGACAGGCTGGACAGCGGCGTGCGGGACGCGCTCGAGGCGATATGCCGGACGCATCGCTACCGGGCCGGGCAGACGGTGGCCCGGAGTGGCGAGACGCTGGACACGATCGGCTGCGTCCGGTCAGGGTTCCTGCGGATGCAGAAGAGATTGGCCGACGGGCGGCAGCACGTGGTCGGCCTGCTGGTCGAGGGCGACATGTTCGGGCGGGTGTTCGACGGTGCGCTGCACTTCGCCATCGAGGCGGCGACGGAGGCGGAAGTCTGCACCTTTCGCCGCGCGCCGTTCGAGGAGTTGCTGGTGCGGATGCCGGATCTGGAGCGGATGGTGCTTCTGAACATCCTCAATGAGCTCGACCGCGCGCGCGACTGGATGATCATTCTGTCGTGCCCCCGGGTCTCCGGCCGCATCGCGGGCTTCCTGCTCGTGCTGTGCTCCCGGTTCGCGGGCATCGACCACCTGTTCCGCGCGGGCCGCCGCGGCCCGGAGGTGCGCATTCCCATCAGCCGAGCTGATCTGGCCCACTTGCTCGGCACGCGCCCGGAATCCATCAGCCGCGGGTTCCACGCGCTGGCCGAGGCGGGGTACATCGAGATCCTCCGGCCGGATCGCATCGGAATACGCGATCTCACGGCGCTTGCGGCCGAAGCGGGCGACGACGACCTTGCCCTCGGTGCGGGTCTTGTGGGCGGGCCGCGGCGGACCGTGTGATTTGCGATGGCGCAGGTGGGGCCGGGGGCGGCCGTTCGGACTGGATGAGGCCTGAAGCGCGGCGGCGTCAATACGCGGGTTCGACCGGGAACCAGCCGGGGCGGGCAGAGTCGAGGCCGGTTCCCCTCGTAGTCGCGGACCGCGCCCATATCCGGCGTGACGCCGAGGCCCGGGCGGTCGGTGGCGTGGAAGCGGCCGTCTTGCAGCACCGGGGCGACTGGGGCGACGTCGCCGCCGGGATAGTGCCGTTCCGTGTCGATCGCGAGGGTGAGGTTGGGGACCGTCAGCCCGATGTGGACGCAGGCTGCCTGGCTGATCGCGCGTTCCGCGCCGGAGTGGAGCGGGCCGGGGATGCCACGCGCCTCCGCGATGCCGGCCGCCTTGAGGACGGGCCAGAGACCGCCGGCCCGGTGCGGGTCGAGCAGGAGCACGTCGGCGGCATCGGCATGGAGGATGTTGCGGCCGTCCTGCAAGGTATAGGCGCTTTCGTCCGGCGCGATGGGACCGGACCGGCAGCGGCGCAGGGTAGCGTGGCCGGCGATGTCGTCGGGCTCAAGCGGCTGCTCGACTTGGGCGCCGCGTCCTACGAGGCGGCCTGCGATCTCTGCGCGGTCGCCCGCGCCGAGACGGGGCCAAACGCCGCCTCAGAGGGGTTTGCCAGCCTGTTATCGATGGAGCCGGTGGCTGCGTCGGGCCATCTCGCTGATAGCGTTGGCCGAAAGGGCGTCAGCTCAGTTGCCGGCGCGAGCGAGTTTCCGGCCGTCCTCCGGCGCGGTTCCGACCTCGGCCACGACGGACATGCCGGGCACAAGACGCTCGGAAAGGTACTGATCCGGGTCGATCGCTATACGCACGGGCAGCCGCTGGGCGATCTTGATGAAGTTGCCGGTGGCGTTGGAACTGCCGAGCACGCTGAATTCCGAGCCGGTTGCGGGAGAGAAGCTTTCGATATGACCGGTGAACCGGGCCTCGCCCAGTGCGTCCACGGTGAAGCTGACCTTTTGCCCGATATCCATTCCCGAAAGCTGGGTCTCCTTGAAGTTGGCGATGATCCACTTTCGCTCGGGAACCAGTGCCGCGAGCCGGGCGCCGGGGGTCACGTATTGCCCGACGCGGGCCGAGATCTCCCCCAGCTTGCCGTCCACCGGAGCAAGGATGCGCGTGTGTTCGAGGTCGAGCTTGGCGAGATTGACCGCCGCCTCGGCCTCCCGGACCGCGGCTTCGCGCGATCTGCGTTTGACCGCGATGGACTCCACTTCCTGCCGCGTGGTTTCCGCCTGCGCCTCGGCCTGGCGCAGCGCCGCCCGTGCCTGATCGAAGGCGAGCCGACGCCCCTGCGAGTCCTGCTCGGTGATGACGCCCCGGTCGCGCAGTTCCGTCGCCCGGTCGAGGTCGGTGCGGGCCACCTCCAACGCGGCCCTCGCCGATGCCACGCCCGCCTCCGCGGACTCGACACTGGCGCTGGCGGAGAGGCGATCCTGCTTGGCGCTTGCCAGATCGGCATGGGCAGATTCCAGCCGTGCCTCCGCCTGGGCGAGCTGCTGCTTGTAGGTTGAATCGTCCAGCCTGAGCAGCAGGTCGCCCCGTGCGACGTCCTCGAAATCCCCGACGGCGATCTCGGAGACTTCGCCGGCGACTTGCGGTGCAAGGAAGGTCACCTGGCCCCGGACATAGGCATCTTCGGTTATCTGAGCGTCGGGCTCGAACGGCGGCAGGCCCCAGGCGTACAGCACGCCCACGACACCGAGGACGCCGACGGCGAGAGCAATGAACGTAGCGACATGGCGGGTGGCATTGGAAAACATCGTGACTCCTCGTCTCAGGCGGCTTGGGGCTGCGGCGTCCCGGACGCCGGTTCTTGCCTCCCCGCCTGGGTCTCTTCGGGGCTGGTGATGGATTTGCGTGCACGCCAGACCTTGAGGGCCGAATGACCCAGAAGCAGCACGAGCGCCGCGGCCGATGTCACGGCGATGGTCAGGAACGCGTCGTTGTAGGCCATGACGGAGGCCTGCATCCGGACCTCGCCCGCGAGTTGGGCGGCCGCCTGGGCCGAGACAAGCGTGGTGTCCCCAAGCTGCGGCGACAGCGCGCCGAACGAGGTGGCGAGACGACTGGTCACCAGGGGGTCGGTCGCGGCCAGCGACTCCGACAGCCGCTGGGTGTGAAGCTGCCGGCGCACCTGTACGAAGCTGGCAAAGATCGCGGCGCCGAAGATGCCGCCGAGCTTCTGCGTGGTCAGGAAGACGATCACGAATGTCAGGATGTAGTTCGGCCCCTTTGCAAGGGCCGACATCAAGCCGGACAGGAGAGCCGGGGGGAGGAACAGCGCGGAGGCCAGTCCGATCATCCCCTGGGACAGATAGAGGTCCGAGGGCAATGTTTGGGCTGTGGAGCGGGAATCCATCCACGAACCAGCGATCAGGAGGCACAGCGCCACGGCGTGGAACTGGACCTCGCGGCCCGGCTTCATCAGGATGGCGCAGATCACGCCGCCGAGGAGGGTCGCCCCGATGACGACCAGCCAGAGCCCCTGCATCTGTTCGTTGAGAAGGCCCATCGAGCGGAACAAACCGGCCGCGCCGGAGGTTTGCTCGCTCAGGACGAGACGGAACAGCAGGATCGCGGCGGCGAAGTGCATCACGGGCGGGCTGGCGAGCCAACGGATGTCCAGAAGCGGAGTCTCCCGGTTGAGCTCGATGCTGGCGGCGACGGCGAAGGCCGCGATGCCCCCCGCCAGAACAAGGCCCAGCCAGGCATGTTCCGTCCACCAGTAGATTGGGCCCGTCACGGCCGCGACCGCGATGCAACCGAAGCTCACTGCAATGAAGAAGAACGAGATCACGTCGGCCGCTTCGATCCTCATCGGCATGGGCGGCGTCTTGAGCGGCAACAGGTAGATCAGGCCCAGGGAAATCGCGGCCAGGGCGACCTCCATGCTCGTCAGCGCGTGCCACAGCCCGATATCGAGCAGATGCGGTGAGACAAGGCGCGTCACCGGCGAGCCCATGAAGATGAACGTCAGTGCAGCCGCGAGCCCGACATTCATCTTCCGATGCGGCGGCAGCGGCTCGAGCATGTAGAGGAACGCCAGCGAGCTCATCGGCGCGGCGGCGATCCCGGACAGGAACCGCACGGCGAGATGGGCGCCGAAGTCCTCGGCCGAAAAGGTCAGCAAGGTCGCGAGCAAGAAACCGACGATCGACACCTCCGCGAAGCGCCGAATGCCGATCTGACCGCGGATCTTGATCAATGCCAGCGAGAGCGAGGCGTTGGGCGCCATGTAGGCCGCGGTCAGCCACGCGGTTTCGGCTTGGGTTGTGGAAAAGCTGCCTTGCAACTGCTGGGCGTTGGCCGAGATGACCGATTGGCCGTACCCCTGCGCGAGCGCGAGCACGACAGCCGTCGCGAAGTAGCCGCAGGCGCGCCACGGCGGCATCGTCAGACCCTGGGGCGGGGCATCGGACCGCTCGCCGGAGTGCTCCACGGCTTTGTCGTCGGGATGCCGCTGCTGGATCTCGCCGCCTTCGGTCATCAGTGACCCGCCTTCACCACATTGTCGAACATTTGGAGCAGGACCTTGTGCGTGATCGCGAGATCTTCTTCCGAAATTCCGGCCAGGACGTCCGCGCGCACTTGCTCCGACAGCTTCAGAACAGCCTGCACCTGACCCTCGGCCGCGTCCGTCAAATGGATGTGGCGCTGACGCCGGTCGCCGGGATGGATGTCCCGGCGCACCATTCCGCTGGTTTCCATGCCGTCGATCAATCGCGCCATGGTCGGCCGTTCCACCTCCATAGCCTCGGCCAGTTCGCTCTGAGTAAGCGGGCCGCTTTTGGAGAGGTGAAGCAGCAAGCGCGCCCGGGCTTCGGTCAGGCCATACTCACCTGTGCGCGCGTCGAAGAGCGTACGCACCTTGCGCGTCAACGCGATGAGCGTGCGGAGAACGCCGAGCTTGGTGGATTCAAAATCAGACATCACATCATGTAGCCAGCTAACAGTTAGCGATCTATCTAGATGGACAGTGCGCAGATTTCAACGGGAAGGCGAACATTATTGCCCCTTCGTGTGGCGAAGCGGGGTCTCCAGTTAGGATCGGGCTTTCGGGGTCGACGGCTATGAACGCTCAGACGGGCTCGGCCCGGTGCTGCGACATCGCAGCGGGCAACTCTCCCGACCCTCATTGCCATCGCTGTCGTGACCGGTCCCGACGTCATGGTCGTTCGGTGCGGTTGAGTGCCTGCGCCGTTACTGGGGGTGATCGGGCAGGGTCTTCTCGAAGTCGATCTGGAACATCAGCTGTCCGAACGCGGTCGCGGGTTCTTTTGCCATCTCGCGGAACCCCAGTTTGCGGTAGAGTCGGCAGGCGGCCTCGTGACGGTCGAAGGTCGAGACGAGGATCTTCTCGAAATCATGTGTCTTGGCGTGGCCGATCAGGTCTTCGATCATCTGCCTGCCGATCCCCAGGCCCCGAAACGGCTCTTCGAGGTAGAACAGGCGGAGTCGGCCGACCGCAGCACGCTCGGTGGAGAAAAAGACGCAGCCGACCGGGCGGCGTATCTCCCCCGCCTCGGCGATCAGGAATTTGCTGGTGTCGTCGTCGATCCTTTCCTCAAGCAGATCGAGCGCCTTGGAGACCGCCTCCGCAAAGCTCGGGTCGAACCCGTCGATCCTCTCGTAGTGGCGGACGTTCGCACGGATGATCCAGTCCCGGTCGGACGGTTTGTAACTCCGGAACGGGGCTGTCGTGCGTCGGGAGGTCATGGCAACTCGTATAGGGCGTGAAACGGATGCCTGATATGGGAAAACTCCCGCTAAGGTCTCAATGCGGGCCTGCGTCGAGGCGGCAGGCGGTGCGCCTCGCCGACATCGGCAACCCACGCGCTGCGCGGCGCACAAGTCCGCAATCAGACCAGAGAGTCGGGATGCGTCAGTTGCGACGACGGAACGCCTTCGGGGCAGATTGAGAGAGCGCGGGGGACTGGAGAGCAGCGAGGTGCTTTGTTTTTAACGTCAATGGGAAGGGAGGCGCGATCAATGTGCAAGCATCGGAAGCCCATTGAAAGTAAATGGAGGCGAGTACCGGAATCGAACCGGTGTACACGGATTTGCAATCCGGCCTCTTTCCGATGAAAAACAAGGGGGTCGTGTTTCAAAACATGCCCCGACAAACGGTGAACGTTCCGGGAAAGTTTCAAAGCCCGGTCTGACCGGTGCGAACGAAGACCCCGGCGCGCTGGCGTGCGCAACCGGGGCAATTGTGTGTGAAGTGGATCTTCGTGACGACAATACCGCATCGCTCGCGGCGCGTCACCCCATCATCGCGACCCATTGGGGGTTCGCGGCATGAGCAAAATTACGGCAAGTCGTAAAAACTTCCGCCCCCGCGGCTATATCGACGATTACCGTCCGAGCACCAGCACCCGAGCGCTGCTCAGCCAGGCGCAAGAAGTGCTGGATGAATACCGCCAATATTGGCCGCTCACGATCCGCCAAATTTTCTACCGATTGGTTGGAGCGCATGGCTATGACAAGACGGAAGGCGCCTACAAGCGGCTCTGCCACCACCTCGCCAATGCTCGCCGAGGGCGCTGGATCAGCTTTGATGCAATTCGCGACGACGGCGTGACGACCTACTCGCTGGACCACTTCGTCGACCGGGATGACTTCCTGCGACACGTCCGCCGACTTGGCGAGACCTATACGCGCGACAAGTTGGCTGGACAGGACTTGCATATTGAAGTCTGGGGCGAGGCCGCAGGAATGTTGCCCCAGCTCTACCACGTCGCCGAACCCTATTCGGTGCCTGTCTATTCCTCCGGCGGCTTTGACAGCCTGACAGCCAAGAAGCGGCTGGCGGATCGCATTTGCCGAATGGAAAAAGAGGCCACCATTCTGCACTTGGGCGACTTCGATCCCAGCGGGGAAAGCATATTCGACAGCGTGGCCGAAGACGTGACGGCCTTCGTCATGTCCGACCGACCGCATGGCCTCGTCAGCGTGGCCTTCGAGCGGGTCGCATTGACGGCCGAACAGGTGTCCAGATACGGCCTCCCCACCGCGCCACCGAAAACAACTGATAGTCGTTCCAAGTCCTGGGATGGGGGGACGTGCCAGCTTGAAGCGCTGCCGCCGAACGTTATCGCGGAAATCCTGCGGGCCGCAATCGAGCGGCATATCGACGGCGACCAACTCGCCCTGGATCGCCAGTTCGAAGCGAACGACCGCATCATGATCAATGGCCTTCTGCCGGCCCCTGACGGCGGGGGGGCGGTGTGATGCACGCTGTCTTCGCGGAGCACGTTGCCGACTACGTGAACGCCGGGCTCGTCGCCTTCCCGGTGGATGCAAGGGCCAAGAGGCCGCTGGTGCGCAACTGGGAGCGGGCCGGGACCAATGCCTCGCGCGCGTGGGCCAGTAACCCGCGTTTCGCCGGGGCAGAGGGCATCGGCATCCGAATGGGCGGGATAGTCGAGGTCGACGTGGACGCCGCCGGAGATGCCTGGTTGCAGTCCGCCGTGGAGCGCTTCGGCGATACCCCGGTCAGGATCAGGACGGCAAGCGGCAAGGGCAAGCTCTGGTATCGCGGGAATGGCGAGGGGCGGCGCATTCGACCGTTCAGGGGCCTGCCCATAGACGTGCTGGGGGGCGGCTTCACCATCGCCCCGCCGTCGTGGCGTGAAGATCTCGGGGCCGCCTATCGCTTCCTGAGCGGGTCTGTGGCGAACCTCAACGACCTTCCCACCATCCGCGCAGGCGCGCTGGAGGACGGCTACACACGGGCGGCTGAGGGTGTACAGGACGGCGAGCGCAACAACGCCCTCTGGCGCCACTGCATGACGCAGGCGCGCTTCTGCGATGACGTGGAAGCCCTGATCGACGTGGCGGCAAGCTGGGCCGGTTCGTTCCCCGATCCCCTAGGCCTCGTCGAGGTGGAGCGCTGCGCCCGTTCGGCGTGGCGGTACGAGTGCGAGGGCCGCAACTACCTTGGTCTTCGCAAGCCCCAGATAACAGCGGAGGACGGGTACATGGATGACCTGATCGACCAGCCGGAAGCGCTGGTGCTCTACCAGATGTTCAAGCGCTGGCACAGCAAGCGGCCGAATTTCGCCATTGCGCCGACTGCCATGAGCGAGGCGGGCAGCCCGCCGTGGCACCGCACCCGCATCATCCGTGCACGCGATGTGCTCATAGAGCGAGGCTTCATTCAGGAGGTGAGCAGGCCGATCCGTGGACGGCGAGCCGGCCGTTACCGCTTCGCCGAGCAAATGGCGGATTCCGGCAAAGATCACTATACACCTTCTCCCCCCGGGTAAGGGGAAGGGGAGGCAGGCAGGCAAAACGACACCCGAACGAGGAAACGAGCAATGAACATGAACAGGAAACCCCCTCTCGACCCATGGCGCTTCGACGCCATTACCAGCGGCCCCGAACGACTGTGGGGGCTCAGCCCTATTGCTTCGGCTCTCGGCGTGTCCGTCGACACGGCCCGCAAGCTGGCCAAGCGAGACGACGTGCCGATCTACCAGCCGCCCGGCTCGGGCCGCTACTTCGCAACCCGCACTGAACTCAATGAATGGATGAGGACCAAATGACCAGCGATCTCACGAGAGACCCGAACCCGCGCATCTACAACGTGGCGATGTGCCTGCCACCGGCAAAGCTCAAGGGCGATGCTGTCTTGCTGGCCACCTTCAGCGTCGGGATGTGGCCCGTCCATGTCGATGACCTGCAACTCGTGCGGTACAAGGGCGAAGTACGGCTGTGGTGGAACCACAAAGGGATGCGCATCCTCAGCGATGCCAAGCCGATCATCATCGAAGCCGCGAAGGAGAAGGTTCGGGAGGCGCTCGCCGACCTGGAAGATCTCGACGAGTGAGATGGATCGTGCGTTCCAAGTTGGAACACACCGCCCGGAAACCGTTACGCGCGTAACGGATTGTCTCACTTCCCAAACTTCTCATTGCTTGGGAACGTTCCAAGGGGGGGTGGTCTTCAACTTTCCACCTCCCTGGGGGACCGGCGCGGGGTCCTCGTCGCAACATTTGCCCGAAACTGGAATTTTCGCACCCCACGAAAACCTCCAAAAACCAATGAGTTCCTGCATCTGGCCAGCTTACCGGGCCGCATACCGCCGGGTATCTTTCCGGTATGTGGCCGTTTTCGAAGCAAAAAAACCAACCCGAGATCGAAGCGAAGTCGCTCAGCGTTCCTGAGGACTGGCTGCTCGAATTGTTCGGCGCCACTCCGACTTACTCGGGTGTCAGCCTCTCTGCCGAGGCGGCCCTTCGTGTACCGGCCGTCAGTTCCGCAATTCGGGTGATCTCCGAAGCCGTTGCAAGTCTCGACATTGCCGTGAAGACCTCCGACGAGCGGCAGACGCTGAACGACGATGCGGCAGCGGCGCTGCTGACCGGCGCGGCGAACGACTGGACCAGCGGATACGAGCTGATCCGTGATCTCGTGGCCGATGCGCTGCGGTACGATGCCGGCGGCATGGCCTGGGTCAACCGTGTGAATGGCCGGCCGGTGGAGATCATCCGCTACGCGCAAGGCGTCATCTCAGTCGAGTATGACCCGGTGACGGGCGAGCCGAGCTATCGCATCAGCAACCGCCCCGAGCCCGCGGCGAACATCATCCACCTTCGCAGCCCCTTCGGCCGCGCCCCGCTCACGCTGGCGAAGGAGGCTATCGGCGTTGCCTTCGTGATGGAGCGCCATGCGGCCCGGCTCTTTGGCCGTGGCGCCCGGCCCTCGGGGGCACTCAAGTTCCCGAAGGGCATGGGTGAGGAGTCGGTGAAGAAGGCGCGTGCTGCGTGGCGCGCGACCCACGAGGGCGAAGACACCGGCGGCCAGACGGCGATCCTCTACGACGGCGCCGAGTTCGAGCCGTTTACGTTCAACTCCACCGACGCGCAGTTCCTCGAAAACCGCAAGTTCCAGATCCTCGAAATTGCCCGCGCGTTCCGGGTGCCGCCGTCGATGCTGTTCGAACTGGACCGTGCAACCTGGAGCAACACCGAACAAATGGGCCGCGAGTTCCTGGTCTACTGCCTTGAGCCGTGGCTGCGGGCCATGGAAGGCGCGCTTCGGCGGGGCCTGTTCCTGCCCGACGAGCGCGCCGGCAAGGTGATCCGCTTCGACCGCGACGACCTCACCCGCGCCGATCTGAACACCCGCGCGACCGTCATCAACAGCCTGATCTCGTCGCGCACGATCAACCCCAATGAGGGCCGCGCCTGGCTTGGTCTTCTGCCGCGTGAGGGCGGCAACGAATTCCTGAACCCGAACATCACCTCCGATGCGTCAGTCGACAAGGAAACCGACGATGGACCTGAGTGACATTCTCGCGGACGCGCAGGACCAGGACCGGGGCCGCGAGTTCGAACTGGCCGATCCCGTGACGGGCAAGCCCACGGGGATCAAGTTGCGGATCGCGGGGCCAGACAGCGCCACGCAGAACCGCGCACGGCTTCGCTTGTCCGACGATCTGGCGGAAGCCGCCGATCCGGACGGGAGGGTGCCGGCCGACGCCCGCGAGCGGCTGCGGCTTGAGTGCCTCGCCGCCTGCGTTCTCGGTTGGGAGATCGAGGAAGACGGCAAGCCCATTCCGTTCTCCCAAGCAAATGTCGTGCGCCTTCTCAAGTCGGCGGCCTGGGTACAGGCGCAGGTCGACGACTTCGCCTCCAACCGCTCAGCATTCAGAGGAAGGTAATGGATAAATTCACCCGATACGCCCCCAGCATCACTGGCCCCGCCGACGACTGGATTCCGATCACCCCGGATGACAATGCCGATCTGCCGTTCCTGCCCAGGGCGTTGACCTGCACCGGAGCGGGAACGGCCGTGATCGTCTCCGCGTCCGGCAACGAGATGTCAGCGGCACTGGACCCCCTCGTTGAGCGGGGACTGCGCCCGGTCAGGGTGAGGGCCACCGGCACCACGGCCACCGGCATTTACGGGCTGGTCTGATGGAAAGGCTGCTCGTCGAAACCAAGATCCTCGCCGAAGACGACGGCACTGTCTCCGGCTTAGCATGGCCGTTCGGCTCGCCGGATCGGGTTGGCGACTGGATTGAACCCGGCGCCTTCAAGTCCGCGTCCCTGCCGCTTCCGATGTTGTTTGGCCACGACCAGAACGACCCGGTGGGCGCGTGGGATTCAGCCGAGGAAAAGGCAGACGGCTTGCACATCTCCGGCAAGCTTCTCGTCGAGGATCTGCCACGGGCGCGGGAGATCCGGGCGCTCGTCCGTTCTGGCGCGGTGCGGGGGCTCAGCATCGGGTTCACGACCAAAGGTGCCGAGAAGCGCAAGGGCGGCGGCCGCACGATCAAAGCACTTGAACTGATGGAAGTCTCGCTCGTGACCCTCCCGATGCATCCGGGCGCGCGCGTGACTTCTGCCAAATCCGCGGTGCAGGCGATCCGCCTCGCCGAGATCCTGAACCGCGCCGCGGCGCAACTTACGAGGTAGCCATGAAACACTTCCCCCAAAACCACTTCATCCGGAAAGGCGACGAAGACGATCCTGTCGATGTCGTCACGAAGGCCGTGAAGGACCTGACCGAGACCGTCGACGAGCGGCTGGCCACGGTCGAGAAGAAGGCCGACACCACGAAACTGGTGGAGCGGCTGGACAAGCTGGAGGCGAAGACCAACCGCGCCGCCGGTGACGGCTCGCACGACAAGGGCGACGACATCGAGAAGAAGGCGCTTTCCGTCTTCCTGCGCTCCGGTGTCCAGGCGCTCGATGATGTCGAGAAGAAGACCCTGAACCTCGGAACGAACACCGCCGGCGGCTATGTCGTCGCCCCGGAGTTCTCGACGCGCATCTTGCAGGGGATCTCCGAACAGAGCCCGATGCGCTCGGTCGCGAACACCATGTCGATCGGTACGACCGAGGTCTACATTCCGAAGCTGGTCTCGAATGTCCAGCCGGGGTGGGTGACCGAGATGGGTCCGCGGCCGACCTCCGAACCGGCCTTCGATCAACAGAAGATCGAAGTGTTTGAGCAAGCGGTCATCGTGCCCGTTTCGCAGCATCTCCTGGAAGACAGTTTCATCGACCTTGAAGCGTTCCTGCGCAACCACATCGCGCGCGAGTTCGCCAAGATGGAAGCTGCGGCTTTCGTCAATGGAGACGGCAACGGCAAGCCCACGGGCTTCCTCGCCGATGCGGCGTCCTACCAGTCGATCAACGTCAAGGATGATGGCTCCGATTTCGTCGACGCGCTCATGGCGCTCTACTACGCGCTGCCGACCGAATACGCGCGTCGGGCCACCTGGGCTTTGAACCGCAAGTCGCTCGCGACGATCCGGGGGCTGAAAGATGCCAACGGCGCGTTCATCTGGCAGCCCGGCCTTACGGACTCGGCACCGTCCTCGCTGTTCGGCCGGCCGGTTGTCGAGATGGTCGATATGCCGGACCTCGCCGCGGGTGCCTATCCCGTCGCATTCGGCGACTTCCACACCGGCTATCAGATCGTGGACCGCATCGGCATTCAGACCATGCGGGACGACTACACGGGAGCGGACAACGGCATCGTGAAGATCCGCGCCCGTCGCCGCGTCGGCGGGGCCACGGTCATGCCCGAAGCAATCGCCGTACTCGAAGGGGTGGCAGCATGAGCACCGTGAGCAAGAGCCAAGCCGAGATCGACGCCTTCGTGGCTGACCTCCGCAAGACCAAGGGCGGCGTCAGCGTTACCGAGAGCGATGGCGAGACCGTCATTCGCACCCGCGACGGCGACGAGCACCGCTTCAAGGTCTCGAAGTCGAAGAAGGCGGACTGACGTGCCATGCCCAGCAAGCCACCCCGGATCTGCGCGTGCGGTCACCGTGTCGCGGCCGGCGTGCGCTGTCCCTGCGAGCGTAAGCGGGCTGCCGAGCGAAATGCCCGGCACGACCGCAAGCGTCCGAATTCAAGTCAGCGGGGCTACACCGGCACATGGGAAAAGGCACGGCTTGCCTTCCTTGCCGAGCATCCCCGGTGCCGGCGGTGCGGCGGGCCGGCCGATCTCGTCGACCACATCACCCCGCACAAGGGCGATCCAGCGCGGTTCTGGGACCGCACCAACTGGCAAGCCCTGTGCACACATTGTCATTCCGGCGCGAAGCAACGTGAAGAACGGCGCCTGACCAGGAGACCGAAACAATGAGCGTATACAGCGCAAAGGACACCCTGATTTTCATCAGCACCACGTCGCAGGACACGGAACCAGCGAATGAAGCAGCCTACGAGGCGCTCAGCTACACCGAGATCGGCGCCAACGGCGAGGTCGAGAGTATCGGCCGGTTCGGCGACACGTCCAACGAAGTCACCTTCGCAGGTCTCAAGGACGGCCGCATTACCCGTGCCAAGGGCACCCGCGATGCCGGGACGCTGGATCTCGTGATGGCGATCAACTACGCCGATCCCGGTCAGGTGGCGCTGGTCGCGGCCGAGAAGACCGACTTCAACTATGCCTTCAAGATCCAGTTCAACGACGCCCCGGACGGCGGTACCCCGAGCGTTCGCTACTTCATCGGCATGGTCGGGAGCGCCGCGGAGGAAGCCGAGGGCGTCGACGCGATCCTGAAATTCCACTCGTCGATCTGGATCAACTCGCCGGTTACGCGCGTCGATGCTGCCGGTGCCTGATGATCTACTCCACGGCGGGAAGTCGGATATTCATTGCTGACCTGCCTGACGGTCCTATCCCGGCGGCCGGCTGGGTAGAGATTGGCGAGACGGAGACGCTCGGCACCCTCGGCGTGGAATGGCAGATGGACGAGGCCACGGTTGCCTGCGATCCCGATGGACCGCAGGAAGTCGAGTTTGCCAAGTCGGCATTGCGGCGCCAGGCGATGCAGATCGTTCTCGGCAATGACCTCACCGATGCCGGGCAAGTTGTCTTGTGGAAGGCCGCGTATTCGTCCTCGGATTTCCCTTTCCGGCTGGTGCTGCCGGATGGTGTCACCGAGCGCGCCTGGATGGGATTCGTCATGCGCATCGGCGAGGTCTTCGGGGAGGCGGATGTCGTGATGCGGCTTGAGGTGGACATTCAACCGAATGGTGCGATCCAGCGCAGCGAGGATACCTGATCATGGCTATCGTAACGGTAGAGGAATTGAAGGAGCATCTGGCGTTCACCGATGACATCGGGAGCACCGACGACGCCCTTTTGGCCCGGCTGATCGACGCCGCAGAGAACCACGTCAACCGTCTTCTCGGCTTCATCATCTCCGACACCTACGGCGGGCAGGATCAGGACCCGGTGCCGCCCGCGCTGGTGGAGGCTGTCAGTCAGCTTGCCGCCTGGTGGTACGAATGTCGCGAGGCTGCGGGAGATGGCGCGAAGGAAACCCCCTACGGCGTGCGCGAGATCGTCACCGAGTTCCGGGAGTTCACATTCTGATGGGCGACGGCGGGCTTTCGAAATTCCAGAAGCGCATGAACGCAATCCCGAAGGAGGTTCGGGAGGCGGTCAAACCCGCGTTGATGAAGTCGGCGGAGGAAACCGCCGCGGCCATGCGCACCCTTGCGCCTGTTGACAGCGGCGATCTGCGGGACAGCATTGCCGTCACTGGTCCCGGTCAGGCTACGCCGCCCTATTCTCAGCCCGGCGGGTCTTACACGGTTCCCGAGAACGCCGTCTCGATCACGGCCGGCAATACCGATGTTCGCTACGCCCACCTTGCCGAGTACGGCACGAAGGACACCGCAGCGCAGGCCTACTTCTGGCCCGGCTTCCGGCTCCACCGCAAGCGGTCGCTGAACCGGATCAAGCGCGCGATCTCCAAGGCAGTGCGGGAAGCAGGCAAATGAGCATCGACCTCGAAGTGCAGAAGGCGATCCGGGCACGGTTGGTGGCCACGCCCGCTGTCACCGACCTTGTACCCCCTGCGAGCATTCTGGACCGCAACCAGCGGCCTGCGCCGTCGCCGTCCATCGTCCTCGGGGAGAGTCAGGAGGTCGACGAGGGAAGCAGCCTCCAGCGCCTCCATACGCGCGTCTATCACACGATCCACGTGTGGAAGCGAGAACCGTCATTGGAAGGTGTGAAGGTCATCTGCGGGGCCGTCAGGGGCGCCTTGTGGGAAGGACGCCTTACGCTTGGCCCCGGACTTCACGCGGCCGATGTAAAGGTTTCAGGTACTCGCGCCATGCGCGATCCGGACGGGGAGACCTCGCACGGCGTGGTGACGGTCGAGGTTCTGGTGAGCGGGGTGCCGGCATGAAATCGGGCAGGCTCCGGCGCGTGATCCAGATCCAGCGCGCAACCAATACCGTGAACGATGCGGGCACGCCGGTGGAAACGTGGGCCGATCATGCGCACCTCCGCGCCGAGGTGATCCGCCAGGAAGCCAGCGAGTTCGTCAACGCTCAGGGCGCTGGCGATGTCGAAAGCGTGGTGTTCCGCACCCGGTACTTCGGCGATGTGACCAACGCGGATCGGGTCCGGTTCCGTGGGGAGGACTTCAACATCAAGACCGTCGCCGAGATCGAGGACGGCCGGGGCCTTGAGATCCGCTGCGAGAAGCTGGGGGCAGGCTGATGCGAGGGGTGAAACCGACCATGCGGCAGGACCCTGAGGCGATCACCGATCTCGCCGCCCCGGAGTGGATGTCGGAGGACGCCGCCGAGGAATGGGACCGGGTGATGCCGATCCTTGCCGAGCGGCGCATTCTTACGGTCGCGGACCTCGGAAGCCTGGAGAACTACTGCATGGCAATGGGCACGGTTCGGGAGATGGACCGGCACCTTCAAGACTACGGGCACGTGATCGACGTGGACGGGGTGATGAAGCGCAACCCCGCCGTTGGCATCCAGTCCGACGCGATGACCCGCGCGCGCCTTCTCGCGGCCGAACTTGGCCTCACACCTGTGTCGCGCTCGCGGCCGGCAATCCGGGATGACGACGATGATGATTCCCTCCTGGATTGAGGACGAGACCGAAATCCCCGATCCTCTCGGCTACGGGCAGCGCGCGGTGGACTGGCTCCGCAGGCTCAAGCACCCGAAAAACCCGGCGCCGGGGCATCCGTTTCAACTGGACCCATGGGCGGAAAGGACCATTCGCCGGATCTACGGCCCGCGCCACGAGGACGGCCGGCGGATCGTGCGGCGCGTCGTGCTGCTGCTGCCGCGGGGCAACAGAAAGACCAGTCTGTGCGCCGCGATCACGCTGCTGCACCTGGCCGGTCCCGAGCGGGAACCGGGCGGGCTGATCGTCTCGGCGGCCTCTGCGCACGAACAGGCGCTGGAGCTGTTCAACGAAGCCGCCCTGATCGTCGACCATGACCGGCGGCTAGCGAAGCATCTGTCCGTGCGGGAGTACGTGAGCCGGATCTCCTATCCCAAGCAGCGCACCCGCTACATCGCCGTGGCGTCTGACGGGAAGGTGCAGCACGGCAAGACGCCAAACGTTGTCATTGCCGACGAGCTCCACGCCTGGGAGGGCCGGCCGGGGTTGCGCCAGTGGGAGGCGTTGGACTCCGCACTGGTGAAGGTTCCGGGAACGCTGATGATCGTCGCCAGTACGTCGGGGCGCGGGCAGGAAAACCTTGCGTGGAAGACGGTCGAATACGCGATCAACGTGCAGAAGGGCGAGATAGACGATCCAGCCACGCTGCCTGTCATCTTCATGGCGGAGGCCGAAGACGACTGGACCGACGAAGCGCTCTGGTTCGCCGTGAACCCGGGCTTAAAGCACGGCTATCCCGACATTGCAGGCTTTCGAGACAAGGCGCGCAAGGCGGAACACAGCCCTTTCGAACGGGACAGCTTCCGGCAATTCAACCTGAACCAGTGGCTCGATGCCTCCACCAGTCCGTTCGTGGAGATGCACGTCTATGACCAGGGTGCGCACCCCGTCGACCTCGAAGAACTGGACATGGTGCAGGCGCCGTGCTGGCTCGGCGTCGATTTGTCCAAGAACGAAGACCTCACCTGCGTTGTCGCCTGCTGGGAGAACGGCGAGGACGGCTACCAGGTGCACCCGTGGTTCTTCTGCCCGGAGGACAACCTGCGCGCCCGCGGCGAACGTCACGGCGTCGATTACGTGTCCTGGGCGGAGGACGGCTACATCATCCCCACGCCCGGCAACACGGTCGACCTGAGGGCCGTGGAGACGCATATCCGGGAGCTTTGCGCCCGGTTCAACGTTCGCGAAATCGCCTTTGATCCTACCTACGGGCGGAGCATGATGGCCGATCTCGACGACGACGGGCTTCCGGCGGTCGAGTTCCGGCAAGGGTGGGTGAGCATGGCGCCGGCGGTGAAGGAACTGGAGCGGGCCATTCTCGCGCGGCGGTTCAACCACGGCGGCCACCCCGTGCTGCGGTGGAACTTCGAAAATATCCAGCTTCACGTCGACCAGGCCGGAAACCGCAGTTTCCACAAGGGCAAGTCCGGCAACAAGATCGACGGGGCGGTTGCAACGGCTATGGCGGTCGCACGCTGCGCGGCCGGAGATGTCCAGTTCGTCACCGAGGCGAGCTGGTTCAACGACGACATGTACTTCGCATGAGGCTGACAGATGGCAGATGACAAGGAACGGCTGATCGTCCAGCTCGAAGCGCGGATCAACGAGTTCGAGAAGCGCATGAAGAAGGCAGAGCGCACGGGCACCCGGTCCTACACCCGCCTGCGCACAGGCTCCGGTTCGGCTACACGCGCGATGGAACGGGACATGTTGCGGTCGACGAGCGCGATCAACCGGGCGCTCGCCACCACATCCTCGAAGATCGGCGCCTTCGGTCGAACGATGGCAGCGGGCTTCGTCGCAGGAGCCGCGACGGCAGCGTTGGCGAAATTGTCGACTGACATTGCCGGGACCGTGAAGGGCATTGCGGAGATCGGCAACGAGGCCAAGCGGTCGGGCCTTTCGGCGCAAGCGTTTCAGGAATGGAGCTTCGTTGCCGAACAGAACCGGATTGGCGTCGACCAGCTTGTCGACGGATTCAAGGAACTGAACCTGCGCGCGGACGAGTTCATAGTGACCGGCGGCGGCCCGGCGGCGGAGGCGTTCCAGCGTCTGAGCCTTGGAGCGGACAGGCTCAAGCGGGGGCTGGAAGATCCCTCCGAACTCATGCTCGACATCATCGACCGGCTGGAGGGCATGGACCGCGCCGCGCAGATCCGCATTGCCGATGAAGTCTTCGGGGGCAGCGCGGGCGAACGCTTCGTGGAGTTGCTGGACCAGGGCGCCGAGGGCCTGAGGCGCACCATCACCCAAGCGCATCAAGTCGGCGCGGTCATGGACGACGCGATGATTGCCAAAGCCGACGAGCTGGACCGGAGGTTCAACGAGCTTTCCGTGACGGTCGGGAACTTCGGCAAGCGAGCGGCCGTCGCCTTCGCGGGTATCGCAACCGAGGCCACCGATCTGCGGGCAAAGCTGGACCGGCTGTTTCCGTCCGAGGCGCAAGGACGGGCCGTGCTGGGAGATGATTTCTACGACGTCCTCAATGCGAACCGGGACGTGGTGGACGAGGCCGCAACCGACATAACGGAGCTTCGCAAGCAGTTTGCCGGCCTTGGAGACGAGGCGAACCAGACGGCAGCGGCGCTGGAGCAATCCGCCAACCTCGCCCGCGCGTGGGGCTATGCGGATGTGGCTCAAACCCTGTCGGCGAGCGCCATGGAGATGCGTCGCCTTGCCGGTGAGTTCGCAGGTGGAACGATAGAGGCCGACGCCTTTGCCGAGGAACTTGGCGTGGTTCAGACCAACGCCCTGGGTGCCTTCGAGGCGCTGGACGAAGCCGACAAGGTGGACTTCAGCAATGCGATCGCGCAGGTGCAGGCACTCGGCAGCGTGATCGGTCAGGTTCTGACCGTGGCGGCGGCGCTTGGTAGTGCGATCCGGGAGGCTGCGGGTATGGGCGCATCCCTGCCTGTGGGGCCGCAGAATGGACGTGGACGCGGCATTCCCGTGGAGATCCGTCCGGGCGAGTTCGCTCCCGAATCCTCCATCCGTCCGCAACGACCGAGCGTCGATGCCAGCTTCGGGGTGCCCGATGCGCCCAAGTCTCGCGGCGGTGGTGGCAAGGGTGGCGGTGGTGGCCGTTCTCGTGCCGACGATTATGCGCGTGAGGCGGAGGCTATCCGGGACAAGACTGCGGCCCTGAATGCCGAGGCGGCAGCACTGGCGGCGGTCGCTGTGAGCGGCGGCAACTATGCGGCGGCTATCGACCTCGCCCGCACCAAGGCGGAGCTCCTCCACGCGGCGCAGAAGGCCGGGAAGGAGATCACTCCGGAGTTGGAAGCCGAGATCAACCGGCTCGCGCAAGCCTATGTGGAGGCCGGGACGTCGGCGGAGGAAGCGGCGGGAAAGCTGAATGAGATTGAAGCGGCCGCAGAACGCGGGGCGGGCGCGTTGTCGGACATTTTCATGGGTGTCATCGACGGCTCGAAGTCGGCGAAAGAGGCGGTCGGGGAACTCTTGATGGAGATTGCCCGCGTCCAGATGATGCAGGCGTTCCTCGGCGTGTCGGGGATGGGCGGCGGCAACAATCCTGTCGCGATGCTGGGCAAGATGCTGTCCTTCGACGGCGGCGGCTACACAGGCTCAGGCTCACGGACAGGGGGCCTGGACGGCAAGGGCGGGTTCCCCGCGATACTCCACCCACGGGAGACCGTGACGGACCACACGAAGGGCGGAGGCGGGGCGCAGGACATTCGCTTGTCGGTCGAGGTCGATATGGACGCGCAGGGACGCTGGCAGGGGTACGTGAGGGATGTATCGCGGTCTGAGGCCGACTCAGCGACGAGGGCGGGACTCCAGCACTATGACCGGCACGTTGCGCCGAAGACTGCCGCCCGCATCAGGAAAGACCCTCGGAGGGTTGGATGACCCCGGCGGGCCAGCGGCGGCTTACCCGGCTCATGGTGAAGGCCGTCAGGGACAGCGTGCGGGCCGGGAAGGCACCGAACTTGCCAGAGGCGGGGCGGGTGCTCTGGGGGGCCTTCATGGCCCTGCACAGGACACGCTCCTACGGCGGTCTGGGGCCGAATCCGATCACCTACCAGGAGATAGAGGCATGGTGCCGCCTCGCCCGGATGCCGCTGGAACCGCACCACGTCGAGATCCTGACCGAGATGGACCGGGAGTGGCTGGGCGGCGGGAAGGCAGACCCAGCGCCGAGGTCAGGCATCACCCCGGCGTTGTTCGATGCGGTGTTCGGGTGAAGGTGTAAGCGCTTACACAGTTCGTCATCGAAATCTCTACGCGCGTAGAAGTTTCAGTGCATTCCTTGAAACCGGGATGCGCATCCCGGATCCGCGACGCAGATTAGTCTTCCTGACCCTTTATGATCCTATCGTTTGCCAGTACTTGGGCGGCTGCCACAACCTTGTCCGTCGCTGCTCGCTTTGGAAATCTGGTACGGAGATCGGCGACGATTGAATCGGACAGGGCCTGAAATCTCGCGATATCCCGACTGTTAAAGCCTCCTTGTGGCTCCAACCGTTTTTCAATCATTGCGTTCAGGATTACGAGCACTTCGGTTAGTTGATCGAAGGCGTCTCTGGCTGGATACTTCTCTTCAAGGGTCGCCAATAATTCGGCGTTCATTGATCGATTATTAGACTCAGCAGCCTTCTTGATGCGCTCGCGCATTCCATCCGGCAGGCGGAGCATGAACTTATCCGAAAGCGTGCGATTTTCAGGCTCAGTCATGATGGCGTCCAATGGACACAATATCCCTCTTGACGCAATAGTGTCCTTTAGCCATATAGTGTCCTATGGACATCATCAGAGGCCCAGCCATGAATGACCGAAAACCGATGCAACTGCGCCTCCCAGCCGACCTGAAGGACTGGATCAAGGCGCAGGCTGAGAAGAACGGCAGCAGCCAGAACAGCGAAGTGATCCGTGCCGTGCGCGACCGTATGGCTCGGACGGAAGAACGGGCGACCACCTGAGTGAAAGGAATCAGAACGATGACTGACCAACGCGCCAGCGCGAACAACGCCGCTGTGTCTATTCGCACCCCTGCTGAAATTGCCTACCGGCTCAGCGACATGATCCGTGTCACCCGGTACGCCTTCACCAACGAGAACGAATGCCACCCGCTCAACGACCGGGGCATCGGCGGAATGCTGGAAGAAGCCGACGAAATGGCCGGCGAACTGATCGAGCGCATTCACCAGCTTGAAGCGAAGATCCCGACTTTCAGCGCGGAGGACGCGGCATGAGCGAGAACACCGAAGCCCCCCGTCCCGTTGCCGATTGGGAGAACCGCGAAGTGCGGGGTGACGTGATAGTCACCAAGTCGCTCTACGACCACCGCGCGGCGAAGGTCGCGAAGCTGAGGCAGCGTCAGGAAGCCTATGAGGCCAGTCTGCCGAAGAAGAAAGGGGCGGCGCTGCGCGAGATCGCGGACCTCATGGGCGGCCTGGTGGGCGATCTTGACGAAGAGGCCTACGCGGTTCACGCCACACTGGAACTGTTGGGCGCTATGGCGTCCGGTGAAGTCTTCACGGACGGCGCAGTTGACACTGATGTGCTCTATTGGCTCGTCTCTCGGGCGCGGGAGGGACTTGCCGACATCGAGCGCAAGACCCGCAGGGCCAAGGACATCGCCGCTCAGTTCTCACCCCTGCATCAGCCCTACAAGGCTTAGCGCCACATTTTTACCCGCGGCCGAAGCGCCGCTTAACCAAGGAGAGGCCACTATGAACAACGAAACCCAATTCGCGGTAGGCGATACAGTGCGGCTCCGCTCCGGCGGCCCGCTGATGACCATCGAGAAGATCAAGCAGTACACGGACGGGGACGGAGCCATATGCGTTTGGTTCGACGGCCTGCGCCGCGTCGCGGACGAGTTCAAAGTTGCCACGCTGAAGTCTGACGCATTCTGACGCCAATGCCTCTTGTCGACACCCAGAACCTGTGATACTTCTGGGGAAAGGCAAGAGGTATAACTGCGAGGCAGAGATGAACGACTTCCCCAAGACCACCAAATTCAAGGCCGCTACGGCGCTCGCCTGCAAGATTGCTGGCGTAAATTCGGATCGCTTCAATGAGGCGGTCCACGCCGGGCACTACCCGTGTGCCCCAGCGACGAGCCCCGGCCGAGCGCGCCGGTTCGACGTAAATGACATCATCGCTCTGCGCTTGTACCAGCAAGACATTGAAAGCGGCCTGTCGCCTTCGAAGGCGGGGCACAAGGCTTGCGAGATCCGGGCTTTCCTGCTGCAGCACCCTGACGCCGATCAGGTCTACATCGTCACTCCCGCATTGGGCTCGCCTTACTACCTTCCTGATTTCGACACGACGCAGCGGCACGCCACATTTGCTGGTTCGCCATCTCCGGAGATCATCCGGGTTGAAGTTTTGAACTTTCACTATCTGCGGGGCCGCATCGTTCACGAGATCGACGACGAAGCGATGACCGTGGGACGGGACTGACCGGAGGACGCCAGGTACACATGACCGCTAGCCGCCAGACCGTCGCCAAGAACACCGCAGCAGCCCTCATGCGAGAGGCGCGGGCGGCGGGCTGGGCGCGAGCCAGGTTTGAGATAAAGCCGGATGGCAGCGTGATAGTGGATGCGGGCATGGTTGATCAGGACAGCGACGACAACTTCTTGGCTAGCGACTTGAGGATGGGCAAATGACCAAGAAGGCTTTGCCGAAGTACGTCTATGAGGATCGGGGCTATATCCGGTTCATCCGCCGGTCGCGCGGTCAATCTGTGATGATGAAGGGAGAACCGGGCACCGATGCCTTCTGGGATGAATACCGACTACTCCTGAAAGGCCGCGAACCTGTCCCGACCACGCGCAACTTCGAGGCGCTGATTCTCAGCTACTATGAAAGCGATGCGTTCAAGAAATTGAAGCCGCGCACCAAGTCCGATTACCGAAAATACATTGGCCATATCCGAGCGATCTGGGGCACGAAAGACCCTGCCAAGATCGAGCCGCACCACGTCTATGAACTGCACCGTGCCAATGCTGAGCACTGGCGGCAAGCGAATTATCTAGTGCAAGTCATGGTGGTACTAATGAACCATGCGCGGCTGATCGGCTTCCTCAGGAAAGAGCACGGCAACCCGGCCAAAGGCATTCCGCTGTTCAAACAGGAAAGCGAAGGCTGGGAGCCGTGGCCAGATGATGTGCGGGCCGAGTTTGAGAAGATCGCCACGCCGCGCGCGCGGCTGGTCTATGAACTCTGCCTTGGCACCGGGCAGCGGATTGGCGACGTACTTAATATCCGCTGGGGGCATCTCAAGGACGGGGCCTACGACTTCACTCAGGGCAAGACCGGCAAGCCGCTGTGGATACCGCTGACGGATCGCCTCAAAGTGTATCTGGCGACGGTCGACAAGAAGGGCCTGACAGTCATCACGGACGCGAGCGGCCGACCCGTGCGCTACCGGACGGTGGCCGACGAGATGCGCAAGGTGAAGGCGCAGATGAACCACGCGAACGCGGCGAAGTACGTCACCCACGGGCTGCGGAAGAACGCGACCATCGAACTCTATCTGGCCGGATGCGACGACGAGATGGTGAAGGCCGTCACGGGCCATTCCGGCGTGGAGATGCTGAAGAAGTACGGAGGGCAGGTCAGGCAGAAGGTGTTGGCAGCGCGGGCGCAAGAGGCCCGGAATCGAATGGAACAGAACAAGCCCGGAACGTGAATGTTTCAACGGGTGTTTCAAAACACTGTCGAAAGAACGAGCAGAATGACGCAAGTACTTGAAAGTATTGGAGGCGAGTACCGGAATCGAACCGGTGTACACGGATTTGCAATCCGCTGCGTCACCACTCCGCCAACTCGCCCAAGTGGTGCCGCTTGTTAGGTTCTGCGCGGTGCGTAGTCAACCGTGGAATCGGGGGCCGTTTCGGGCTCGGTGGAGGGGCGGTTCGTCTGCAAAGGGGACGGTTCTGGAAACGAATCATCGACCGTTGCAGCCGGCGAAAATGTCCATCCCAGGGTCGGGTGTTACGGCCTGCTGGCTGCCGTTAATACACATTAATTTTTTGCCGTGGTTCAGATGCAACAGGTCGGGATAAATTTTCAGCCCCTGTCGTTTTCTGGATCTTCGCCAAATTTATGTCATTTTTGCCAATGCGCGAATCGCCCTGTATCGGGTATCCAAGTGCCTATAATCTAACCAAAGTCTGACTCTCGTTGATCGGGTGGCGACAATTCGCTGAAAATCCGGAAGATCAAACTTGACGAACTTTACTCACCGGTACCCCTCAGTTAACCACGAAATGAGTGCCAGTTTACCGTTCGGTTCATTCGCCCAGAATTTCAATCAGCAACTGTCGGGGAGTTTCATGCGAGAATACGCTGTCGCTCTGACTGTGCCCGCCATTTTTCAAGGGCCCGCTCAACATTCGTATAGCAAGGACGACACCAGCGTCACCCACTGGTCTCTCCGTTTCAAAGTCTACAAACTGGTGTTCGACAAGGGGCTGGCCCTGATGGGGGTCGCGCTGACAGGGATGGTGGCGCTCGCGCTGCTTGTCCTGAACCCGTTCTTCAATCCCGGGCCGCTGTTCTTCCGGCAGGATCGTCTCGGCAAGAACAAGGCCTCTTTCTCCATCTGGAAGTTCCGCACGATGATTCCCGAGGCCAGCGGTCGCGATCGCTCCGCGACGTGTCAGCTGGAAGTGAACCGCATCACGCCGCTCGGTCGTGCGCTGCGGAAGTACCGGATCGACGAGCTGCCGAACTTCATCAATGTTCTTACGGGGGACATGAGCGTGATCGGCCCCCGTCCGGACAGCGCGCGCCACGCCGCGCATTACCTAACGGCCATCGACCATTACGATTATCGGTTTAAGGTAAAGCCCGGCATCACGGGGCTGGCGCAGATCGAAAGCGGTTACGCCGAAGGCGTCGAGGCGACGTCGATCAAGGCGCACTACGATCAGATCTATGTGGAAACGTCGTCCGGGCGTCTGGATGTCTACATCGCGTTGCGCACAGTCCAGGTGATGCTGACCGGATTCGGCGCCCGCTAAGAGCGGCTCCGCCGGGGCATTCACGGAAATAACTCGATCAGAAGGGAGCGCGCGAGCGCTCCTTTTTTCGTTCATGCGGGCGGCACGTGTCCCCGCCGGCTGGAGGGAGGCGCGGGCTTTGCCGACGAAGAGAGCCCCGTGGCTCCGCCGCTGCCGTTCTGCCCTGGGAGGGGCTCACGAGGCCTTGAGAGGGACTTTGCCGATGGCCGGCGTATTTGGCGGATTGTCGCCAGAAATACGCCGACGGGCGATGCGTGTATGCATCACATGGTTGTTCGCGGCGCTTCCCCGGCGTTAACAGTTTCGGGCTTCTGGCTATCAAGGACGAGCAACGTAGATCGGAGCGCCATCAGGACGAATGCGGCAAACATATTCGAATAGCTGCAAACGGGTGCTCCGGTTTTAAAAAGAATGTCGAAAGCGCGAAGGAAATCGGTCAGATGAATCGAGAATTTGAACGCTCGGATAAAAGAGATATTTCAGGCGGCACTCCCAATTTTCGGACATTCAATTCAGGAATGATCTCCACGTCTGATTTTCAGTCTTCCCCAGCCAACGCAAAGCCCGCACGGTCCGTGCTGGAGCGTGTCCTCCTGCCCATGCTGGTCGCTGCGACCGCGTTCCTGGGCGTGTTGCTCTGCCTGGCGACCTATGAGTTTGGAACGAACACCAACGCCGTTCCGTTCGCGATCGGTAACTGGGTCACCGCGATTGCGGCGTGTATCCTCATCATTCTCGGTGTGCTGGCGATCTTCTCGGACAGCAGCGCGTCCTGATGGAGAGCGGCGGCCCCGGGTAGGCGGGTCCGCCTTTCGGGTCGGGCGGCGGTGGCACGCTACGCCCGTCAGCGGCCGGTCACGCCGTAGGCGATCAAGCCCACATACTCTTTTGCGGCGAGGTTCAGGTCGCTGAGGGTGCCCGCAATATTCCACCCCAGGCCCCGTGCGCCCCGCGTGCGGAAATCCGCGGGCCATGGGGTCAGGTTCGTCCAGCCGGCGCGCTCGAACGTGCGCATGGAGCGGGGCATGTGAAATGCCGATGTCACCAGCACCCACCGCTCGCCCGGGTCGGGGGCGGCGAGCGCGAAACTCATTGAGGCGTTCTCCGCCGTGTTTCGCGAGGCGTTCTCGATTTTCAATCGCTCCGGGTCCAACCCGAGGTCGGTGAAGAACAACTTGGCGGATCTCGCATGGACGCCGGTGACTTTGCCTGCGTCGGACAGTGCGCCGCTTCCGCCGGTGTAAAGGACGGTTGCGTCAGGGAAGCGGCGGGCGAGTCGCATCGCCTCGATGTATCGCTCACCGCCTTCGTTCACCTGAGGTTGGCCGAAAGCGGGCGGACGTTCGCCGCCACCCAGAACGAGGATGCCGTCAACGCGGTCAAGTTGGGGGGAGGCCGGATATGCCGTTTCGAGGGGAATAAGCGCCCAGCGGCCGACCGGGAAAACGCCAATGCCCACCATGAGCAGAACGGACAGGGTCGACCAAAAGCGTGCGGCGGACATGCGCTTTCGCCAGGTGAAATAGCAGGCGAGCGCGATCACGAGGACCAGCAGCGTTTCGGGCTTCATAAGACCCCAGATGATCTTGGAAGCTATGAAGAACGCTGTTTGCATATGGGATCCCGGGAGACGGGCAGGGAGGTGATCTCGTCTCGGTCAGACCGCCGCCCGCACTCGGAGCGGCGGTAAGGCCGCAGGAACTCCGGCCGTTTGCCACAGTCGCAAGCGCGGTGGACCTGGCGCTAGTTCGTGCCGGTCGTCGATCCGGTCGACCCCGTCGCGCCGGAACCGCCATTCCCGCCGGAGGCAAACGCGCCGAGCAGGGCCAACGCCCCGCCGGCCAGGACGCCCGCAGCCCCGGCGCCGTTCGAGCCCAGAATAAAGGCGCCAGCCTCGCCTTCGCATTCGACCGCGATCCGGCGTTGCTCCACGAAATAGGCCTTTTCAATGCGCCGACCTTCGCACGCGTCCTCACGGGCCGCGATCGAATAGGCCAGCGGGTCGTTTTGCTGTGCCAGGGACGGCGTGGCAGCCAATGCCATTGCCGCCAGGCAGAAGATCCGAACGCTCCCGACAGGGATATTCATGAGATGTCCTCGCGCTGCTCTTGCGTTTGTTAACCATTAGCAGAAGAGCGGCACGTGACAATGTTCGGGAATTTTTGTGGCGTGGTGGCCAGCTTAGTGTGACAGACGGGCATCGTAAGCCCCGCCGCCGGCAATGGCCGGAGGGTCCATGGGCATGGAGAGCCGGGCCGAGGGCCTAGTTCGTTCCCGTGGTCGAGTTTGTGGAGCCGGTCGAGCCCGTGGACCCCGTGCTGCCGGTGGAGTTCGAGAACAGGCCGGCGAGACGGGTGATGCCGTTCCGCTTCACCCGCAATTGTCCGGGCGGGGTTTCCGGCATCGAGGTGACTGCCGCCACCGCCGCCGGACTGACCGGCGCCTGGCCGGTGCTCCGTGTGGATTGGGCGAACGCGGCGGACGAGGCGGCCGCGAGGCCGAGGGAAAGAGCGATCGTCATCGTCGTGAAGCGTGTCATGATTGCCACCTAAATCTATTAATCGAAAACTTCGTCGTACTTTCTTCTTACGTAGCATGGCTGACGGTGGGGACCAAACCGGCAGCCCCGATTGGGGACGGAATAGGAGAGCTTCGGCCGACAACGCCCAGCTCTTGAGCGCCCGCCATAATGGTTAATGCGTGTTCTGCGCGTGTCTGAACCAAGGCAGCCGGCAGGTGCTCCTAGGTGAGTAATCGCAGGGAAGCCTGCACCCCCGATCATGAAATGGTCACGAATCGGCTGTCCGACGGCTGGGCCTTCGGCGAAATCGCGAGGCGGTTCACGGAGCCTGAAAATGCGGGGTAGGGGGCCGTGGGGTGCTTCGGTGTGCTCTGGTAATGGCGGACCGCTTGTTCAGATGGTCGGTGATGGGAACGGGAGCCCAGCCGTACGCGGCAGGGGAAATCGGGCGTTTTTCCCGTGTTGGGGCGGCAAATGGCGAGGGGAGGAAAAAGGGGGAAATGGCTGCTTGACGCGGCTCGAACCTCAGCCTAGAACGCCGCTCACGCCGCGCGGTGCAGTGCACATGCGGCGGGCAGTGAGCGGTTGTAGCTCAGTTGGTTAGAGTGCCGGCCTGTCACGCCGGAGGTCGCGGGTTCGAGCCCCGTCAACCGCGCCACCGCTGCCAGACCCGGCCCGGGTCGCCCCTTGGGGCCATGGGCATTCCCGCTTGATGGCGGATTTCGACCAGGCCTTCGGGCCATGCGCGGTTGTAGCTCAGTTGGTTAGAGTGCCGGCCTGTCACGCCGGAGGTCGCGGGTTCGAGCCCCGTCAACCGCGCCACTTCTTCTCCATCGCAGTTTTTGAATGGCGAGCGTCGACGGGCGATGGCTCGCTCGCGCATCAGACCATGTGCGGCCTGCCGTTCATTTTCGGATCGCGACGGATACGCCGACCGTTGGCGGAGGGACCGAAGTGCGGCTGCGTGGCGGGCGGGTCCGGGAACCGAACCCGCCGCGCCGGAGGGATCAGGCGGAGAGGGCCGCCAGCACCCGCGCCCAGCTGCGGATGCCCTTGTGGAAGCTCTCGACGTCGTACTTCTCGTTCGGCGAGTGGATCGCGTCGTCGTCTTTCGCGAAGCCGATCAACATCGCGTCCATGTCGAGGATGTCTTTGAAGTAGCCGGCGATCGGGATCGAGCCGCCCATGCCGACCAGAACGGCCTCCCGGTTCCACTCGTCGGTCAGCGCCTGGCGGGCGGCTTCGAACTCCGGCCGGTCGGTGTTCATGACGGCCGCAGGGGCGCCGTCGAGATCGCCGTCCCATGTCACCTTGGCGTCGGGCGACAGCTGCGCCGCGACATGCGCGCGGATCTTCTGGCGCAGTTTGTCCGGGTCCATGTCGCCGACCAGTCGGCAGGTGATCTTGCAATGCGCCTGGCTCGGAATCACCGTCTTGCTGCCGGGGCCCATGTAGCCGCCCCAGAGCCCGTTCACCTCAAGCGTCGGCCGCGACCACTGCTGCTCCAGCGTGGAATAGCCCGCCTCCCCGTGGGACTGGGTGAAGCCGACGCTCTCCAGATAGGTCCGCTCGTCGAAGCCGCTGTTTTCCCACTGCCGCTTCAGCTCGTCGGAAATCTCGTCGACACCTTCGTAGAAGCCCTCGACCGCGACCCGGCCATCGGCATCGTGGAACGAGGCGACGATCCGGGCGATCTCCTTCAGTGGGTTGAGCGCCGGGCCGCCGTAATGGCCAGAGTGCAGGTCGATGCGGGGGCCGGTGATGGTGAACTCGTCCTTCAGCATTCCCCGGAGCTGCGAGGCGATGGACGGCACACCGGGGGAGACCATGGAAGTGTCGCAGATCAGCGCGATGTCGGCGGTCAGGTCCGCGGCGTGCTCCTTCATGAACGGAATCAGCGAGGGGGAGCCGGACTCTTCCTCCCCCTCGAAGAAAAAGGTGATCTGCGCTGGCAAGGAGCCGTGCACGGCCTTCCACGCCCGGCAGGCCTCCACGAAGGTCATGAGCTGGCCCTTGTCATCCGACGCGCCGCGGCCGCGGATAACCTTTCCGTGTGTGGTCTCCTGCATCTCCGGCTCGAAGGGCGGGGTCTTCCATTGGTCCAGCGGGTCCACCGGTTGCACGTCGTAGTGTCCGTAGAATAGCAGATGCGGCCCGGCATCCTGCCCATGCCCCACCACCATCGGATGCCCGGTCGTCGGGCGCGGCGCGGCGTCGATGCCCAAGGATTTCAGGTCTTCGGCCAGCCAGTCCGCCGTGCGTGCACAATCCTCCGCATGAGCGGGATCGGTGGAGATCGAGGGGATGCGCAGGAGCGTCATCAGCCGGTCGAGCGCGGCGGGCAGTTCGGCGTCGATCCGGTCGAGGACGGGGTCAAGGCGGGCGTCGGTCATGTAGGGCTCCTGTCTGAATGCGGCGCGACCCTATCACTGGCGGGGCGGCTGTCCAGTGGGGGTGGCCCCGGCCGCGCGCGAGGTTTAAGTTGTGCCCGGAACCAAGGGAGAGATTGCAGAAATGCGCATCGCAGCAATGATCGCCGCGGCGGCCCTGGCGCTAGGTGCCGCGGCCCCGCAGGCCTCCGCCCAACCCGTGGACGGCAAGACCGCAAAGCGGATGCTGTTCAGCACACGCGGGGCCGAGGCCCAGTTGGCGAACGTCGATTTCATGGACGACGCGGTGGCCAAGGCGTTGCGTGCAGTGGCGGACCAGATCCCGTACTACGGCGCAATCGCAGTCTCCCCCGGGGAGCCGGCGAGCTCCAACCTGATGTCGACAATGGCCAACTACCATTCGGTCGAGGCGGCCTCCGCCGCGGCGTTGGCCAACTGCAATTCGCGGCGCACCTCCGGTAAGCCCTGCGTGGTGATCGCTGTCATCACGCCGAAAAAGTACAAGCCGCAGCCGCTCACGATGTCGGTGCAGGCGACGCAGGCGTTCAACGGCGACTACAGGAAGATGAAGGCCCCGAAAGGTATGGCAATTTCGGAGCAGGCGGGTGTATTCGGCTTCGACCGGGGCGATGGCGGACGGGCCCTTGCGCGGTGCAGTGCGGCGGCGGCCGAACGGGGTGCGTCGGACTGCCGACTTGTTATAACCGATCAATGAGTGCATAAAACATATTCAAGAAACGCCAGGTGAGCGACAATTTGCGTCACATCAAGGCAGCGGTTCGCAGTTTATGTGAACCATTACGAACAGAACGCGCGAACTAACCGAGGTTTTACAGGTGACCCACACAGCCCGCTACGCCGCCGCCGTCGAGAGCGCGATTGACAAGCTCCACCAGGAAGGGCGCTACCGCACCTTCATCGACATCGAGCGGCACCGCGGGCAGTTTCCCCGCGCGCTGTGGCGCAAGCCCGACGGGTCCACGAAGGAAATCGTCGTCTGGTGCGGCAACGACTATCTTGGCATGGGCCAACATCCGGTGGTGCTCGCCGCGATGCACGAGGCGCTGGAAGCGACGGGCGCGGGGTCGGGCGGCACGCGCAACATTTCCGGCACCACGGTCTATCACAAGCGGCTGGAAGCGGAACTCGCGGACCTGCACCGGAAGGAGGCCGCGCTGGTCTTCACCTCGGCCTATATTGCCAATGACGCGACATTGTCGACGCTTCCGAAACTGTTGCCCGGACTCATCATCTATTCGGACGAATTGAACCACGCCTCCATGATCGAGGGTATTCGCCGTAACGGTGGGGCGAAGCGGATTTTCCGGCACAATGACGTCGCGCACCTGCGCGAACTGCTGGAGGCGGACGACCCGGCCGCGCCCAAGCTCATCGCCTTCGAATCGATCTATTCGATGGACGGCGACTTCGGCCCGATCGAAGCGATCTGCGATCTCGCCGTTGAATTCGACGCGCTGACCTACATCGACGAGGTGCACGCCGTCGGCATGTATGGCCCCCGCGGCGCCGGCGTGGCCGAGCGGGACGGCCTGATGGGGCGGATCGACATCATCAACGGCACGCTGGCCAAGGCCTATGGCGTCATGGGCGGATATATCGCGTCCAGCGCAAAAATGTGTGATGCGATACGGTCTTACGCGCCGGGCTTCATCTTTACTACCTCGCTGCCGCCGGCAGTTGCGGCTGGAGCGGCGGCCTCCGTCAGGCACCTGAAGACGGACCAGGAGCGGCGGGACAAACAACAGCTCCACGCGCGGATTCTGAAGACCCGCCTAAAGGCGATGGGCCTTCCGATCATCGACCACGGCAGCCATATCGTGCCTGTGATCGTGGGCGATCCGGTGCACTGTAAGCAAATTTCGGACATGCTGCTGGAAGATTTCAGCATCTACGTGCAGCCGATCAACTTCCCGACGGTTCCCCGCGGAACCGAGCGGCTGCGCTTTACGCCGTCGCCGGTACACGACCCAAAGATGCTCGACGGTCTTATCCGGGCGATGGACAATCTGTGGTCTCATTGCGCATTGAACCGCGCAGAGTTGTCCGCCTGATCTTTCTGCCTGTGCAGGACTTCCGAGGCTATGTTAATCTCGCCTCAAGGATAGGTGATTTACCGAATCACCTGTCCCAAGGGGACAACGTTTGGCACAAACGGGGACGGGCAGATGATTGGGCGCCGAGAGCAGCCCAAGGCGGATGAGGCGCAGGCTCCGCAAAGGGGCTTCGACGACTATGATCTTCGTCTTGGCGATGTCATGCGTGGCGAGCGGGCGACGATGGGAAAGTCGTTGCTCGACGTTCAGCGTGAATTGAAGATCAAGGCCTCCTTCATCGCCGCTATCGAGAATGCCGACGCCTCCGCATTCGAGACGCCCGGTTTCGTTGCCGGCTATGTCCGATCCTATTCCCGGTACTTGGGGCTGGACCCGGAGTGGGCGTTCGAGACGTTTTGTCGTGAGGCGAATTTCGTTTCCGCCTCCACAAAGGACAAGCTCGCCGCGCCACCGAGTTCAGCCAAACCCGTCTACCGCAAGAACCCCACTGCGAAGCCCGAAGGCTACAACCCTTTCAAGGATCCGCGCGTTTCCTTCGCGCCCAAGTCCGCCAGTCCGCTGGCGCAGGTGGAGCCGCGTGCCATCGGCTCCACGCTGGTCCTGCTCGCGCTGATCGGTGCCGTGGGTTACGGCGGTTGGTCGGTGTTGCAGGAAGTGCAGCGGGTGCAGGTTACCCCGGTGGATCGCGCCCCCCTGGCCGTCGCCGCAATTGACCCGCTGGCGAGCGCAGAAAAGCCGGAGGAGGAGAACGAGCCCGAGATCGCCGGAATGGCGCCTTCGGCTGCGGATTCCCTCGACCGGCTCTATCGCCCGCAGGCGCTGGATGTGCCGGTGATGGTGGCCCGCGATGGCCCGATTGCCGCGCTCGACCCGCAGACCGTGGGTGCTTTGGCGGGTCCGTTGCCGTTCCGCGAGCCGCTGCCGGTGGATCACACCTTCCTTGCTGCCCTGCATGAGCAGGGGGAAACGCTCAATGCCGACGGCACGGCGCTTGCCTCCGCCGACGCGGCGGCTGGCGCCAATACGCCGAAGGTGACGGAAGATGTGCCCGAGGTCATGCTTGTCGCCGTGCGTCCGGCCTGGGTCCGGGTGCGGTCTGGCGACGGCTCGATCCTGCTGGAGAAGATCCTGAACCCCGGCGACACCTATGTCGTGCCCCAGACCGAACAGCCGCCGACGCTGCGGACGGGAGCGGCCGGGGCCGTCTATTTCGCGGTGAACGGCGAGACGTATGGGCCGGCGGGCCCCCAGGGGGCGGTGGTCGACAAGATCGCGCTGAACCCTGCTGGACTGACCGAGACCTTCGCGATGGCCGATGTCAATTCCGACGAAGATGCGCGCAAGGCGGTCGAAGTTGCCCAGGCGGCGATCTTCCCCGAACCGGAGCCCGAGGCGGCCGCGGAGCCCACGCAGGAGTGATGCCCCGGTCGGCTGACCGGAGGGTTCCTTTCCCACAGACCGTTGCTCCCGCCGTGCGGGAACTCTAAGTAGGGCTCGAGGATCACCCTTCGGAGGTCAGCGATGTCGATCAACCACGTGCGCCCCTGGCGGAACATCTACCGCCGCGAAAGCCGCCAGATCTCGGTCGGGTCGGTGAAGGTGGGGGGCGATGCGCCGATTTCCGTCCAGACCATGACGAATACTATCACCACCGACGTCGCCGCGACTGTCGCGCAGGTGCAGGCGGCGGCGGACGCGGGGGCGGACATCGTGCGCGTCTCCACGCCGGACGAGGCCAGCGCGCGGGCGTTGAAGGAGATCGTCGCGGAGAGCCCGGTGCCGATCGTGGCGGACATCCATTTCCATTACAAACGCGCCATCGAGGCCGCCGAGAGCGGCGCGGCCTGTCTTCGGATTAACCCCGGGAATATCGGCGACGAAAGCCGGGTGAAGGAAGTGATTGCGGCTGCGCGGGACCACGACTGTTCCATTCGGATCGGCGTGAACGCGGGCTCGCTGGAACGGCATTTGCTGGAGAAGTATGGAGAGCCGTGCCCGGACGCGATGGTCGAGAGTGGCATGGACCATATCCGCATCCTGCAAGACCACGACTTCCACGAGTTCAAGATCTCTGTGAAGGCGTCGGACGTGTTCATGGCCGCCGCGGCGTATCAACAGCTTGCGGAACAGACGGATGCGCCGATCCATCTCGGCATTACCGAGGCGGGCGGGCTGATGTCCGGCACGGTGAAATCGGCCATCGGGCTGGGCAACCTGTTGTGGATGGGCATTGGCGACACGCTTCGCGTCAGCCTCTCGGCCGATCCGGTCGAGGAGGTCCGCGTGGGCTACGAGATCCTGAAGTCGCTCGGCCTGCGTCACCGTGGAGTGAACATCATCTCGTGCCCATCCTGCGCGCGGCAGGGGTTCGACGTCATCAAGACGGTGGAAATCCTTGAAAAGCGGCTGGAACACGTGAAGACGCCGATGAGCCTCTCCATCATCGGCTGCGTTGTGAACGGGCCGGGCGAGGCGCTGATGACCGACGTCGGCTTCACCGGCGGCGGGGCCGGAAGCGGGATGGTCTACCTGGCAGGCAAACAAAGCCACAAGATGTCCAACGACCAGATGATCGACCACATCGTCGAACAGGTCGAAAAGCGGGCCGCGGAAATCGAGGCGCAGGAGGCGCTCGACGCGGCGGAGTGACCGCCGCGTGAATCGCCGGGAATGGAGCGGACAGGGCGACTGGCGCCCGTCCGCCTCAGTGACCCGAAAGGACCAGCGTCTGTATCGGCATCAGGAGCGCCTGAATGCGCAGGATCAGCGCATGGACCAGGCCGACCGTGTCGACCATGTGCAGGAACAGCCCGTTCCAGAAACCGTGCTCTTCATTGGCTAGAGCCTCGTGATTGTCGGTGTAGGCATTGGCAATGCACTTGCTGCCGCGCGGAATGCTGTCCGCGCTTCCGGCGAAGATCGGCTCCATCCTGACCTGCACGCTTCCCGGGCGCGCCCGGTCCTGCAGGTCTACCAGAACGTCGCTGGGGCGGAACTGGCCTGAGGGCAGGAAGTCCTGCACGGCGGTGATCCGCATGGGAACGATGGTAAACGGATTGGATATGCAGAGCACCTCCGTCACCATCCCCTCTTTCAGCACTTGCGCCGAGATCTGATGGAAGGCGGCCTGGAACGTGTCCTGTCCGACGTCGCGCGGAACCAAGATGCCCGCGGTGCGGATGGCCGGGTTGACCACGTCGCCGGGTTGCAGAGCGAACTGCTGCAACTCGCCATCGGTGCTGGCGTAGACGACCGATTGCGCCAGGTCGGTCTCCGCCTGTTTGAGCGCCGCCTTGGCACTGGCAAGCTGCGCGGGCAGGAGAGTCGACTTCTTGGTCTCGACCGCCTGGTAATTCGCCTGCGCTGCATCGACGCCGCCCTGCCGGGAATCGACGCGGTTCTGCAACCGCTCGGCCTCGCGCGCACGGGCGGCGGGGCTGTTGGAGGCAAGGAGTTGCAACTGGTCGTCGAGCTCGTCCTGCGCTTCCTTCAGAGCGAATTCCGCCTGGTTGACGGCACCGCGTGCGGCGGCCAGTTCGTCCTCGACCAGGGCGAATTGCGCCTCGATCTCCTCCACCCGGCGTTGCGCGGTTTCGACGGCCGCCTGCTGTTGGTCGTCTTCAAGGATGAAGATCCGGTCGCCTGCGGAAAGCATCGCACCATTCTCCGCATAGACTTCCTTCACCCGCCCGTTGCGCTCCGGAAGGATGGTGACGGTGCGGAAGAAGGAGGACACGTCCGTCGTGGAGGGGTGGTAGTAGAAGACCGTCGTTATCAGCAGGATCGTCAGGATCAGGCACCCGGTCAGGCCGTACCTGAGCTCGTACCACACCGTGAAGAGGTCGATTTCCTGCCCGATGCGCTTGCCTTGCGCATAACGGCGATAGAGGTAGTCCGGAAGGACGGTGAACGTCGCGCAGACCAGCAGTTCCAGCATGACCCTACACCTCCGCTCTGACGTCCGGGTCCGCCGGTGGGGCGGGTGGTGGAGCGGGCGCCACGGGGGCGGGGTCGTTCGCGCGCGACATCTTGCGCAGCGACACCGCGATAGACTTGAGCGGGCTCAGGAAGTCCGGCGGCGTGATCGCGGCGAGGAGCAGGGCCGCGATCCAGAAGGCGTTGTTATGGGTGAACAGCGCCACGAGTGCGAGGATTGCGACGATCTGGTACTGCCCGCGATGGCTGCCGTGCGCCATTTTCTCCGGCAGGGCGTGGAGCTTGAAGTAGAATACCCCGAGCGCGAAGACCGCGAGCACGAGGAAAATGGTCACCGCCACGAAGAGAACGTCCGTCTCTCCGGGCGGCGTGATATAGCTCGGCAGATGCATGGGGGCATCGCCGACGGAAGCGGCCGCGGTATCGCTCATCTGTCCCTTTTCCGTTCTCAGACGGTGTTTGGAACCGTCTTAAACGCGGCGGGGCGATCCGGCCAATATTAAATATCTTTGTCGGGGCAGCCGGCGTCAGCCGTCGGCTTCGCGCACCTGTTCGACAACGTGCTTCATGCCGTCATAGGGCAGGTAGCCGCGCAGGAGCTGGTCGCCCACGACGAACGTCGGGGTGCCGGAAATCTGCAGCCGCTGGGCGAGCGCGTGGTTCTCGGCGATGACGGCGTCGACTTCGGGAGCGCTCATCCCCGCCAGGATCTTGTCGCCGTCGAGGTCGAGATCCGCCGCGAGGCTACGAATACTTTCGTCGTTCACCTCGCCCCGCAGGGTGATGAGCGCGTCGTGCATCCGGCCATAGGCGTCGTCGCCGAAGGCATTCCGCGTCGCCAGGGCCACGCGGGTGGACAGGACCGACTGTTCGCCCAGAATGGGGAACTCCTTCAGGATCAGCCGGATTTCCCCGTCGTCCTCGATGAGCTGGTTCACCTCGGGATAGGCCTTGCGGCAGTAGCCGCACCGGTAGTCCACGAACTCGACGATGGTCACGTCGCCCTCGGGGTTGCCGCCGACCCAGTCCGTTTCGACGTCGAACAGATCTGCCGCGTTTGCCTGCACGAGCGCCACGTCGTTGTCGGCCTGCGCCTCCTGGTTGCGCTGCTCCAGAACGGAGATCGCCTCCATCAGCACTTCCGGGTTCTCCAGCAGGTAGGTCCGCACCTCGGCGCGGAACGCTTCGCGCTCGCTGTCGGTCAAGTTGGTCATGTCCAGGGCGGCGGCCGGCAGGGCGACACCGAATGCCAGGGCGGCAGCAAGGGGCAGGGTCTTCATCAGCGCGAATTCCTTCTGTCGTGGGTCTTGGCGGTGGCGAAGCCGCGGGCAACTGGCCTTTGAAGCGCGTTTGGCACGAACCTTCGTGTCCTGCAACAGGGCTGAGGCAAAGGAGCGTTGGGCGGGCGCGGCATCCCGCGCAAACCGACGGGCCGGGTGCGCACCGTCATGGTTGGGCCGCATCGCTCGGTGGTCGTGTGTCCGAGTTCCCTGTGCCATTGAAGCTCCTGCCCCGGCTGCGTTATGCCCCGCGGGGCAGTTGCGGGCAGTAAAGGAGAAAGCGATGCGGGCATCAAGGCGCGGCGAGGTCGATCCCTTTATCGTGATGGACGTGATGGAAGCCGCCCGCCAGGCGGAGGCTGCCGGCCGCCGGGTGATCCACATGGAGGTCGGCCAGCCCGGCACGCCCGCGCCAGCCGCCGCCCGCGCTGCGCTTGCCCGGGCGATGGAGACGGACGCGCTTGGCTACACCGTTGCGCTCGGGCTGCCGGCGCTTCGCCAGCGCATCGCGCGGCTCTACCGCGACTGGTACGGGCTCGATCTCAACCCGGAGCGGGTGATCGTGACCCCCGGATCGTCCGGCGCCTTCATTCTGGCCTTCACCGCGCTCTTCGAGGCGGGCGATCGGGTCGGGCTGGGCGAGCCGGGCTACCCGTCCTACCGCCAGATCCTGAAGGCGCTGAGCCTGCAACCCGTGGGCCTGCAGACCGCTCTCGAGAATCGGTTGCAACCCGTCCCGGAGGATGTGCCGAACGACCTCGCCGGGCTGATCGTCGCCTCCCCGGCGAACCCGTCGGGCACGATGCTGAGCCGGGACGCCCTCGCGGCGCTGATCGAGAGGGCGGCGGAGATCGGCGCGGCCTTCGTCTCCGACGAGATCTACCACGGCATACAGTACGACGGCCGGCCGGTGAGTGCCCTGGAACTCAGCGATAACGTCTGCGTCATCAACTCGTTCTCGAAGTACTTCTCCATGACCGGTTGGCGCGTGGGATGGATGGTCGTGCCGGAGGCGGAGGTGCGCCGCTACGAACGCCTGGCGCAGAACCTGTTCATCTGCCCGCCCAACGCCAGCCAGGTCGCCGCACTGGCCGCGCTCGACTGCGAGGACGAGTTGCAGGCCAACCTTGCCGTCTATGCGGAGAACCGGCGCCAGATGCTGGAGGGCCTTCCGCGCGCCGGTTTCGACCGGATCGCACCGCCGGACGGAGCTTTTTATGTCTATGCAGATGTCTCCGGGCTGACAGCGGACAGCCTCGCCTTCAGCCGGGAGATTCTCGATCAGGCCGGGGTCGCGGTCACGCCGGGGCTGGACTTCGATCCGCGGCGGGGGCAGGGCACGCTCCGCTTTTCCTACGCGCGGGCGACGGCGGATATTGCCGAAGGGCTGGAGCGGCTCGCGGCCTTCATGGCGCGGCGGTAGGGCCCGACCCGGGCACTCGTACCAATTGCTCCATCGGGCCGCAGCGGGTATGCTGGCGGTAACGATAACGGAAAAATACTCCGGGCAGTCTCATGATCAGGTTTCTCGCATTGCTCTTCGTGGCGATGCTCGTTCCGTCTGCACCAGGCAGTGCAGAGGACCTATTTGCATTGGCGCGGCTCGATCCGGAACGCTCCGAGATCGTCGACCGCCAGGGCGGCTTCGACGTCGTGCTGACCCTCAGCCAGCCGGTGCCCTACCGCGTGGCCACGCTCGCCGATCCGCCCCGGCTGGTCATGGACTTCCGCGAGGTGGATTTCGCGCCCCTGCGTCCGGGCGGTCTCGGGTTCAGCCCCGCGGTGTCGGGCGTGCGCTCCGGTGCGATTCAGGCCGGCTGGTCCCGGCTGGTGCTGGACCTCGCGGGTCCGTATGCCGTCGACCTGGCCGGCATGGAGACGGATGCCGACGATGGGAGCGCGCGGATCGAGGTGAAGCTGCGGGAAACCGATCCGACGACGTTCGCCGCCCGCTCCGGTGCGCCGGTCAGCACGGCGGTGCCGAGGGAAGGAATGGCCAGCCCTGCGCCTCCGCCGCGAGCGGACGACGGGCGGATGACGGTGGTGATCGACCCCGGGCATGGCGGCGTCGATCCGGGGGCGGTGCGCGACGGCGTGCACGAGGCCGATCTGGTTCTGACCTTCGCCCGGGACCTGCGGGAGGCGCTCCTGCGGTCCGGGATGTTCGATGTGGCGCTGACCCGGGAGGCCGACGAATTCGTCTCGCTGGAAGCGCGGCTCGACCTCGCGCGCAAGGCGGAGGGCGATGTCTTCCTGTCGCTCCACGCCGACGCCGTGGCGGAGGGCATCGCCCGCGGTGCGCAGATCTATACGTTGTCGCAGGCTGCTTCTTCCCGCGCGTCGGAAAAGCTGGCGGAGCGCCACGACCGGGACGACCTGTTGGCGGGAATCGACCTGACGGGGCAGGACGATGAGGTGGCCCACGTGCTGATGTCGCTTGCCCGCACCGAGACCTCGCCGCGCAATGACGCCCTTGGGCGGTCGTTGCTGGCGGGGTTCCGCAAGGCCGGGGTGAAGCTGCACAAGCGGCCGCTGGAATCGGCCAACTTCTCGGTCCTGAAGGCACCGGACATGCCGTCGGTCCTGATCGAACTCGGGTTCATGTCGAGCCCGGGCGAACTGGAGAAGCTGATGGACCCGGTGTGGCGGGTGGCGGCGGCCGACGCCATCGCGAGTTCGCTCGCAGACTGGGCGGACGAAGACCGCGCCCGTGCCGCGCTGGCCAGGCACTGATGCAGGCCGCGGGAGCACAGCAATCGCCGTTCGGCGACGCGCCTCCCGCCCGGGAGCACGAACTACCGGCGGAAAAATCGCGGGCCGCGCGCAGCGCGGCCTGGCCCAACGGGAGGAGGCGTCGCTTCGCGGCGCTGACGATGGGCGGGAGACCCCCGGGGTGTCCCGCCGCGATCCCGGCCGGGGTTCGGCCACGCAGACGTGATCACGTCCGCTGCCGTGGTGGCCGCCGCCCGCGCGGATGCTTTTGACCGCCCTCCCGGGCTTGCGTATAACCCGCCTCAGTCACGCACAGGACGATTTCATGCTTCGCGCGCTCTTCAGCCTACTCGGCGGCCTTTTCACCCTGCTCGTCACCGGCCTGCTCTTCGTGGCGCTGATCGCCGGCGGTGTGCTCTGGATGTACAGCCGCGATCTGCCCAACCACGAGGAACTGGCGCTTTATGCGCCCAAGACCATCAGCCGGGTCTATTCCGGCGAGGGCCAGATCATCGACGAGTTCGCGGCGGAGCGACGGATCTTCGTGCCGGCAGAGGACATCCCGCCGCTGGTGAAGGAAGCTTTCTTTTCCGCCGAGGACAAGAATTTCTACGAGCACCACGGCTATGACCTTGCCGGCATCGCGAAGGCCGCCTTTGACGCCGCGCAAGGCGGGCGCTTGCGGGGCGCGTCCACCATCACCCAGCAGGTGATGAAGAACTTCCTTCTTTCCTCGGACCGCTCGATCGAGCGCAAGATGAAGGAGATCCTGCTGGCCGCGCGCGTTGAACAGGCCCTGTCGAAGGACAAGATTCTCGAGCTCTACCTCAACGAGATTTTCCTCGGCTCCAACTCCTACGGCGTCGCCGCCGCCGCGCAGAGCTATTTCAACAAGACGCTGGACGAGCTGGAGCCGCACGAGGCTGCCTATCTTGCTGCGCTGCCCAAGGCGCCGTCGAACTACCACCCGGTTTACCAGAAGGACGCGGCCCTGCAGCGGCGGAACTTCGTCCTGCGGGAGATGCACGAGAACGGCTACCTCGACACCGCGACCTTCGAGGCCGAGCGCGAGAAACCCCTGCGCACGGTCCAGAACGGCGATTTCCCCTCGTTCCGGCGCAATCTGCCGCCGCGGGACTACTTCACCGACGAGATCCGCCGTCAGCTTTCGGGCGATTTCGGCAAGGATGAGTTCTTCGGCGGTGGTCTGGCCATTCGCGCCACCGTCGATCCCGACCTGCAGTTCGCCGCGGCCAAGTCGTTGCGGAAGGCACTGGAGGACTACGACCGCTCGCTCGGCGTCTGGCGCAAGTCCCGTTTCAAGATCCCGCCCGAACAGCTTGACGGGGAGGACGCCTGGCGCGCCGCCCTGGGCGATAGCCGCATCGCCCGCGACATCGACCTCGACGGGCAATGGTTCCCCGCGGTCGTGCTCGACATCGCCGATCAGGCCATGACCCTCGGTGTGGAGACGGTGTCGGACCCGGTTCAGGTTCCCCGAGACGATATCGGCTGGATCAAGGGCAACTTCTTCGACAACTTCGAAGTGGGCGACGTGGTCCATGTACGCCGGATGACCAAGGACGGGGAATTCCTGCGCTGGTCGCTCAGGCAGGTTCCGCGCATCCAGGGGGCGTTCGTCGCGATGGACGTGCACACCGGCCGGGTGCTGGCCATGCAGGGGGGCTTCTCCTACCAGTCCTCGGTCTTCAACCGCGCCACACAGGCCACCCGTCAGCCCGGTTCCGCCTTCAAGCCCTTCGTCTATGCGGCGGCGCTCGATTCCGGCTATACGCCCGCGACCATCGTGATCGACGCGCCCATCGAGATCGACACCGCCGCCGGCATCTGGCGGCCCAAGAACGCCTCCAACCGGTTCTACGGGCCGACGCCGCTCCGGACGGGCATCGAGCGGAGCCGGAACCTGATGACCGTGCGCCTCGCGCAGGAGGTCGGCATGGACACGGTCGCTCGCTATGCCGAGGATTTCGGCGTCTACGACCACCTCGGCCGGTACCTCGCCAACGCGCTCGGCAGCCAGGAAACGACGCTCTACAAGATGGTGTCGGCCTATTCGATGTTTGCCAACGGCGGAGAACGGGTGGAACCGACGCTGGTCGACCGGGTGCAGGACCGCTGGGGCGCCACGATCTATCGCCACGACCAGCGCCTTTGCCCGGATTGCGAGGTCGCTTCCCTCCAGCCGGGGCTGGCGCCGCGGATCGTCTCCAACCGCAAGCAGGCGATCGACGCCATCACCGCCTATCAGCTCACCTCGATGATGAAGGGCGTGGTGGAACGCGGCACCGCCGCCAGCACGGTCGGGGCGGCCAACCTCGGCGTGCCGGTGGCCGGCAAGACGGGCACCACCAACGATGCCAAGGACGTCTGGTTCGTGGGCTTCACCTCCAACATCGCGGCAGGGTGCTACATGGGCTACGACCAGCCCCGCCCGCTGGGCAGCGGTGCCTCCGGCGGGGGCATGTGCGGGCCGGTCTTCACGCGGTTCATGAAGGAAGCCATCGCGAAATACGGCGGCGGCCCGTTCGCCGTGCCTGAAGGCGGCTATTTCGTGAACATCGATCGCTACACCGGATCGCGCCTGCCCGACGGTGCCAGAGGAGAGAACGTCGTGGCGGAGTATTTCCGCGTCGGCGAGGACCCGTTCTTCGGCACGCTGGCTTATGTCGACGGCGGCTTCGCCATGGGGGCGAACGTGCCGATGTTCTCGCGCGGCGAGAACGACGACGCCACCGATTCCACCACCGTCACCACGTCGACGGGCAAGAAGGTGGAGATCGCACCGAAGGCGAGTTTCGGATCCATGAGTTCCGGCGGCCTGTACTGACGGGGCGCGCCTCCCGCGACCCGGCGTCCTCTTGCAGTATCGCCGGGCGCATATCATGGCGGCCCCTGCCTCCGCGCCGCATCGCCTTTTGCTGGGGGTGCCAGGAGGGCATGGCGCGGCCGATAGATGGGACATTCGAACCAGATGACAGACGATTTCGTCGTGACGCGGCACCGCCACCTGGAGCAGATCGCCATGACTGCGTTGGAGGTTGGGCGGATGCTGAGCGAGACCGGCGCCAAGACCTCCGTCGTCTCGGCCGGCATGAAGAAGATCGCCGAAGGCCTCGGGGCGGACCGGGTCTACAGCCGGATCGGCTATGCCTCGCTGGCGCTGACCGTGGCGCACGGCGAGAACACCATTACCCGAATGATCGACGTCGGCCCGCTTGGCGTGAACATGCGCTTGAACCACGAGCTGCGGGAGCTGTGCCGGGTGGTGGAGCGGGGCGGGCCGGGCGTGGGGGATGTACGCGCATCCCTGAAGGCCCTGCGTGAGCAGACGCCGCATCACTCGCGCTGGCTGGTGGCCGTCTCGGCTGGGGTCGCCTGCGCGGCGTTCGGCCGGCTGCTGGGAGTCGACTGGCTGGCGCTGGTCCCCATCTTCGTGGCCAGCGCCGCGGGTCAATGGCTTCGGGTCTCCATGGTGCATCGGGGAGTGAACGTCTTCGTCATCGCGGCCATTGTGGCGTTCACCGCCTCGATCCTCTCCGGCACGCTGGCGATTGCCGTAGGCAGCCTGATGGTTCCGATGGCGATGACGGCCTCGGTGCTGTTGCTCGTGCCCGGCATTCCCGCCATGAACGCGCAGACCGACATCATGGAGGGATACCCCACCATGGGGAGCGCCCGGTTCGTCACTGTGGCAATGCTGCTGATGTTCATCACCGTGGGTCTCGGCGCGGCGCAGCTCCTGAATAGTGGCGGGCAAGGCAACCTGCTCTCCCAACAGCCCAGTGTGATCCATCATGCGGTCTTCGGCGCCATCGCCGCCGCCGGGTTCGGCGTTCTGTTCAACTTCGGCGCGCGCCGGTTGTTCTGGGCGTCCCTGGCGGGCGCGCTTGCGCTGAGCGTGCGGACGGTGGCGTTGCAGGCCGGCTGGAACCTGGAGGCGGCCTCCTTTGCCGCCGCTGCCGTGGTTGCGCTGGCGGTGGAACTGCTGCGGTTCGGTCCCTTCGAGGTCCGGCGGCCGCGCAGCGTTCTGGCGATTGCCGGGTGCATTCCCATGATCCCCGGCGGCGCGGCAACGAGCTGGATCATCGGGCTGCTGGAGCTGACGGCGCAATCGCCCGTCGATCCCGCCGCGAGCCTGCAGACCGCGGTCAGTGCGGGGCTGCGCGTGGTCTTCACCATCGGTGCGATCGGGGCCGGACTGACCATGGTGCGCTCCCTCGTGCCGCACGCCGAATTTCCCTGAGACGCGGTGGCCCGGCGTCGCTTGCTCCCGCTTGGGGTGCACGGTATGACGCTCATCTGACAGGAGGATGCGATGCGCGCCGAAATCCAGAACACCGTCGAAGCAATTCGCAAGTCGCTGACCCTGCTGGGCCAGCGGATGGACCTCGAGACCGCCGATCACCGGCTGGAGGAGTTCAACGCCCGGGTCGAGGACCCGACGCTCTGGGACGATCCGGCCGCGGCGCAGAAACTGATGCGCGACCGCCAGATGCTGGTGGATTCCATCACCAGCTATCGCAGCCTCGAACAGGAGCTGAACGACAACATCGAGCTGATCGACCTGGGCGAGATGGAGGAGGACGACGAGGTCGTCTCCGAGGCCGAAGCGGCGCTGCGGGCGCTGGCCGAAAAGGCCGCGGAGAAGGAGCTGGAGGCGCTGCTCGACGGCGAGGCCGACGGCAACGACACCTTCCTGGAGATCAATGCCGGGGCAGGGGGCACGGAGGCGTGTGACTGGGCCGCGATGCTCCAGCGGATGTACGTGCGATGGGCCGAAAAGCGCGGATACAAGGTGGAGCTTCAGTCCGAGGAACCGGGTACGGAGGCGGGTATCAAGTCCGTCGCCTACAAGATTTCGGGCGCGAACGCATACGGCTGGCTAAAGTCCGAAAGCGGTGTGCATCGGCTGGTGCGCATTTCGCCTTTCGGAAAGGGCACGCGGGAAACCTCCTTCGCGAGCGTCTGGGTCTATCCGGTGGTCGACGACAACATCGAGATCGACGTCAATCCGTCGGACATCCGGATCGACACCTACCGCTCCTCCGGCGCGGGCGGCCAGCACGTCAACACGACCGACTCCGCCGTCCGGATCACACACATGCCGACCGGCATAGTCGTGACCTCGTCCGAGAAGTCGCAGCACCAAAACCGCGACATCGCCATGAAGGCCCTGAAATCTCGCCTCTACCAGATGGAACTGGACCGGCGGAACGCCGCAATCACCGAGGCGCACGAGGCCAAGGGCTCCGCAGGCTGGGGCAACCAGATCCGTTCTTACGTGCTGCAACCCTACCAGATGGTGAAGGACTTACGCACGAACCACGAGACCTCCGACACGCAGGGGGTTCTCGACGGCGATCTGGACGGCTTCATGGCGGCAACGCTGGCCATGGACGTGGCTGGCAAAAGCCGCAGCGAGGCGCAGGCGGAGGACTGACCCAGCCGCGCCGGACTCGCCGCAGGATCGTCGCCCGGAGGCCCGGGTGAAAATGCGGTCTTGCGGAACCCCACGCTGCCTGACAGCGTTACACCGAGGGCGACGCCGCATCCGCCCGACCGAGAAAGCGAGGAACCGCCATGGCCACCACAACCACCGCCAAGAAGGACCCCGAGCGGGAAGATCTGGAAGAACAGCTCAAGGTGATCCGGGACGACGTCGCCAAGCTGACCGGGCTGTTGAAAAATCTCGCCGAGAGCAAAACCGCCGAGGCCCGCGATCAGGCCATGGCACGCGCACAGGACGTCCTCGACACCTCCGAACGGGCCTACCGGTCGACACGGGCGCGCGCCGAGGCTCAGGCGGAATCGCTGGAGGCCTATGTCGCCGACAAGCCGCTGCAGTCGACGCTTATTGCGCTCGGCATCGGCCTCGTGCTGGGCCGGATGTCCCGCCACTGACCGGGCGATCGCGGCCGCTCCGCGCGCTCGCCTCTTGATCTGACGGCCATCCCCCGGCCATTCTTCCCGTGCCGACAGGCGCGGGAGGATTTTTCATGACGACCAACGTGGTGGCGGAGGCTTCGCCACGCCCGGACATCGCCATTCTCGACGGAAGCGACCTCGCCTTCGCGCTCAGCATGGGCTGGCGGGATTTTCGCCGGGCGCCGGGCATCGGGCTGGTCTTCTCTGCCGTTTACGTTCTGGGCGGGTTGTTTCTGGCCTTCATATCGGGCGGGTTCGTCATGCAGACGGTCATCCTGGCGCTCGGGTTCCCGCTCGTTGCTCCATTCGTCGCGGTCGGGCTTTATGAGACCAGCCGACGGATTGAATCCGGCGCGCCGCTGGACCTCTATCAGATATTCGGCGTGGTCTGGAACGAGAAGAACCGGCAGATCCCGTGGGTGGGCGCGATCATCGTGTTCTACTTTCTGTTCTATTCCTTCTTTGCCCACATGCTGTTCGCGCTGTTCATGGGGCTGTCTGTGATGACGAACGTGTCCAGCTCATGGGACGTGTTCCTGACGGCGAATGGGCTAACGATGATCGCGGTGGAGTTGGCAGTGGGCGCCGTGCTGGGGTTTATTCTTTTCGGGCTGACCGTGTTTTCCCTGCCCTTGTTGGTCGACAAGGAGATCGACTTCATGACCGCCATGCTTCTGAGCTTCGAGGCGGTGCGGGAGAATCTCGCCGTGATGCTGCTCTGGGCCATTGTCATCGCGGTCTATCTGGTCGTGTCGATGATCCCCGCGTTCCTGGGACTGTTCGTGTCCTTGCCCGTTCTCGGGCATGCGACCTGGCACCTTTACCGACGCGCGCTCATCCATCCGGAAGACGTGGCGGAGAGCAGCGAGATCGCCGCCTCCGCCTGAGCAGCGCTAGCGGATACCAGGCGGCGGCATCCCGGGTCAGCGGCGGAGCATGTTCCGAAGGTGAAGGAACCCCGATCGGAGCCGCCTCTCGGCGTGCAGCACCCCTGTGTGATCGGGCCGGGCCGGCCGAAGCGCGATCGCGCGCGAGACACCGGCGTGGCACAGGATGCGCTCGAAGACCCGTTCGTCGAAATTCGGCCGTCGATTGAGATAGAACCCGATCTGACCCGGCGTAAGCGCGCGGGCGATGTCGTCGTTCACGGTGTGCACGGTTTGACGTTTTTCAACCGCCTCCTGCGCCTCCCGGACGCCAATATCCACCACCTCCTCCAATTGATCGTCGCGGAAGGAGAAGCCGTGTTCGAGCAACAGGCAGTAGAGGCTGATCTGCTGCATGTCCTGCCCGCTGTCTTCGAAGCTGACGCCGTCATGCTCCTCCGGCGCATATCTTTGCTTCCAGCGGGAGACGAGCCATTGGGGGGCGGGAAGCGACTGGCCGCGATAGGCGCTCAGGAGCATCCGTGCGCGGTTGTGGCAGCCGTTCGGACCCCGAAGTTCGGACCAGTAGCGATGGCGCAGCAGGTCGCCGGCGCGCAGAAGATCGAGCATGAGGTGCCCACGTTCCTCTGCAGAGAGGAGTTCCAACTCAGCGGTGCCGACGGGACGTGGCCCTTGCCGGCGACGGCGCCCAGAGGCGAGGATCTTGCGGTTGAACGGGTGAAGCTCCGAAATCATCCGTGCTTCCCGGGCCAGGCCGCCCAGGAACGTCAGCCGCGTTTCCCGGAAGGCGCGGGTTTCCTCCTCCGGGATGCCCACCAGCCGGCAAAGCCCGACGAGGCCGAAGACCTTTCCCTCGTCCACCACCTGCCATGTGCCGTTCTGGCCGTTCAGCAGCGCGCGGAAGGCCTGCCGAGTCGGGGCGGTCAGGCCTTCGGACGCCTGGCGAGCGAGAACGCGGTTGAGCCACAGGAGCGGTGTCCGTGCGAGCGGATCGGTATTGATGAGCCTGTCCGCGTCCCGGATCACAATGTTGCGCAGGTCGTCGTCTGACAGCCGCGCGCGCCGTTCCACGCCGTCAAATTCGAGCAGCCAGTCCGTTACCCGCGACAGCGTCTCCGGGAAGAACTCCGCATCGGGGTTCGGGGTGGTCCCGGCTCGAGCCTGGGCCAACAGCAGCACCCAGATCAGCCGGCCGAGTTCGTCGGACGGCAGTTTCAGCGCCTCCTCGATCCAGGGGGTGCGGACCTCCAGCATGACCCGCGACCGCTCGGCCTGTGGCATGGCAGACAGCGGGCCACGTGTGTGGGGCAGCATTTCGGCCGGAATGCGGGCCAGCTTGTCCGCCATTGGATGGCCGAGCCTCTTGCGTCCGTCCTTCGGGGCGAAGGTGCGGGCGATCGCGAACGGGTCGTTCAGATCGAAGATCGTCGCCATGGCGGGCACTCCTGTCGGTCCTGCAACAGGTGTTCCGCGCGATTTGGGCCGGGGTGGGGCCGTCCGGGGGCGCCCAAATGAAAAGGCGGTTCCGAAAGGAACCGCCTACAGCAAAGTTCGTGACTGTGGCCGGATCAGCCCTCGGGGGCGGGCGCAGGCGCCTTGCCGGAGCGCTGGCTGCTGCTGCTCAAGGGATCGTCCTGGCGTTGCACGGAGCCCTCGAAATGGGCGCCGCTCTCGATGGCGATCGTCTTGTGGATGATGTCGCCTTCGACCTTGGCGGTGGAGGTCAGACGCACCTTCAGGCCGCGGACGCGCCCGACGATACGGCCGTTGACCACCACGTCATCGGCAACGCATTCGCCGCGGATGGTGGCGTTCTCGCCGATGGTGAGAAGGTGGGCGCGGATGTCGCCCTCGATGGTGCCCTCGACCTGGATGTCACCGGAGGTCTTGATGTTGCCAGTGATCGTGAGGTCAGACGACAGAACCGATGCCGGTGGCTTGGCCTTGGGCGGGGAGGCCGGTCGGTCCATCGCGGGCGCACTGCTCGTCGGCTGCTTCGCTGCCTCGGACCCTTTTGCGGTCTCGGTGTCCTTCCCAGGGCCAGGCTCGTTGATTCGGCTCTTAGAAAACATCTTTGGCTGCCTTGATAAAGTTCATAGGGTTTACGGGCTTGCCGTTCACGTGCACCTCGTAGTGCAGGTGGGTGCCGGTGGACCGTCCGGTACTGCCCATATCACCGATCCTCTGCCCTTTCGAGACCCTTTGACCCTCTTTCACCCGAAGCCGCGACATGTGACCGTACCATGTCTCGACGCCGAAATCGTGCCGGATCTTGATCATCTGTCCGAAGCCGGAATGCCAACCAGACGTCGTGACGACCCCGTCGGCCGTGGCGTAAATCGGCGTGCCGTTGCCTGCGGCAAAATCGGTGCCGTTGTGCATCCGGCCCCACCGCGGACCGAACGGGCTGGTGAAGCGGAAGGAATCCTTGAGCGGCATGCCGAAGGGCGCGCGCTCTGCCGCGATCCGGTAAAGGTTCATCCGGTCGAGGCCTTCGAGCAGCAGGTTGGCGCGGGATTCGTCAGCCGACGGCGCGCTGCCCTTGGTCGAGAACGAGATCGGCGTCAGCGGGCCGCCCTGACCGGAATAGCCCTTCTTGACCGCGTTCAGCAGCTTCTCCGGGGGCAGGCCGGCTTTGGTGAACATCTTCTCCAGCGGTTCAACCGAGACGGTCAGCGCCTCTTCGAGCTGGGTGAAGATCTTGTCGTTGCGGTCCAGGATCAGGTCGCGTTCGAAGGTGGCCGCCTCGGCCTCCTCCAGCGCCAACTCGGCTTCCTTGGCCAGGTCGTCACGTTCGACGGCGGTGCGCTCCAGCGCTTCGTTCAGGAATGCGAGCGTCGCGTCGACTTCCGCCACGGAGGCGCCGTCGTCGTCTTCCACGGCGCGGCCTTCGAGTTGGGCGGTAACCTGCTCCTTCGCCGCCATGGCGGTGTCGCGTTCGTGGATGGTGCGGCGCAGGGTGGTCTGGACGACGCCGATGCCGGTTTCAAGCTCGCGCAGGCGGGCCTCGGACTCCAGCAGCTTGGACTGCATCGCCGAAACCTGGGTGAGGGCGGCGTTGAACCGTTGGTGCGCCGTGAGCGCCTCGGCCTCCGCGGACTCCCGTGACTGCGACAGGCTGTTCAGCCGCTCCTCGTAGAGCGCCCGGTCGCGCCCGGCCTGCTCCCGCACATTGCCGGCGCCGATCATGTCCATCAGCAGGATTGAGGAGGCGATAATGGCCCAGGCGATCGTCGCCGTGGAGCCGAACAGCGCCAGCGCGATGGTGCCGGGGCGGAGCCGGATGAATCGTGTATTATCATTGTCCGAGCGGAGGAACAGTCTCTGTTCCGGAAACCATCGCTCAAAGAAATTGTGAATGCGGTCGTTGAGTCGCGTCTGCACCCGTCCCGTCCTCTGCGTCGCCATTGTTTAGTGTTTACTCGGCGATGCCGTCCCCTGGCTCGCCGTTGGCATCGGGCTTACGGTGCGGTTCCACAGGGCGCAACATTTTTGGGGAAACGTTGCTGATCGGCGGCGGTATCGGCCGGGAATTGGCAATAATTCGCCTACTCCGGCAGCGGTTTCCGGCGGACATGACGCGCGCCGCGGCAAAGCGCGGGGTTGCGGGGACGGGGCCAAGAATGGGCAGACGGGCGGCTCGTAGATCGACCGTCGGGGGCACACGGGCCCCTTTCTGTCCCCGTCCGAAACCGTAGGATCGGGCCGCGCGGAGGGTGGTGCGCCGCCCTCCGGGCCCGGCGTTCAGGTGGGCAGGCCGGTCACGCTCAGAGCCCGCGCACGGCCTCCAGAACGGCATCGGCGTGGCCTTGCACCTTCACTTTCGGCCAGACCTCCCGCACGATGCCCTCGCCGTCAATCAGGAACGTCGTACGTTCAATGCCCATGAAGGTCTTGCCGTACATCTTCTTTTCCTTGAAGACGCCGTAGCGTTCACAAACGTCGCTCTCCGCGTCAGACAGCAGGATGACCCCGAGCTCATGCTTGTCGCGGAACTTGTCGTGTTTCTCGACAGTATCTTTCGAGACCCCGAGCACCACGGCGCCCGCCGCTTCGAATTCCGCAAGTGCGCCGGTAAAGTCGACGGCTTCGGTGGTGCAGCCAGAGGTGTCGTCGCGTGGGTAGAAGTAAAGGACCACGACCTTCGGCTTCAGCGCCGACAGGGTGACGTCGCCGCCGCCGTCGCGGGGCAGGGTGAAATCGGGGGCAGAGGTTCCGGTGTCGATCATTTGAATGTCATTCCTCGAAACAGTAGCACTACTTCCTTTCTAGTTCCCGGCGCGCAAAGATAAAGCGAGCCGGGGTGGCCCCCGGCAGGGAAAGACGTGACAGACCAGGAACCGAACGACATCGCTGCGGAAGCGGCCCCCCCTGCAGAGGACGGCCGGACCACGGAAGGCGGGCAAGGCGTGCGGCGCCGTTCGCGTCGGCGCAAGCGGCGTGCCCTGTTGTGGGGCGTGTTCCTGCTGTTCGATCTCGTGCTGGTGCTGGGGGTAGCGGTGTTGATCGGCGGCGCGATGTTGGCCGGTCGCGATCTGCCTGCGCCGCAGTGGGTCGCGGAAAAAGCCGGTGCCGTACTTTCGGAAGGTCTCGGCGGCGGCCAGGTGGAGGTCGGGCAGGTGACGCTCCGGGTCGAGCACCGAAGCCTGCCGGAAATCGCCTTTCGCGACGTGCACGTCACTGCGCCCAATGGGGCGGAACTGGTCGCCGTACCCGCCGTTGGCGTGCGGCTGGACAAGCGCGCGCTGCTGGAGCGCAAGGTGCGCCCCGAAGCTCTGCGCGTCGACGGCGCGACTGTCCGGCTCCGGCGCAAGCCCGACGGCACGCTGGACCTCGGTTTCGGCAACGGCATGGCGCCTGCACGTCTCGGCTCGGTCGAGCAGGCGATCGCCGTTGTACGGGACACCTTCGACCTTCCCGGGCTGCAACCGATCCGCAGGATCGACGTTCAGGGGCTCGACATGCACTTCGAGGACCAGCGCGCGGACAAGGTCTGGCGGGTGGAGGACGGGGCGCTTGCACTGGTCAGGGACGATGACACGCTCTCGCTGTCGGTGGATCTGACGCTGCCCGAAGGCGATGCCGATCCGGGGACCGAGACGCCCACCGCAACCGTCGCGCTCCGCCTGGCCCTCGGGACAGAGGCTGGATCGCCGGCGCAGTTCTCCGCCCTCGTCGACGGGGTCGCGGCTCGGGAAATCGCGTCCCAAGGGCCGGCGCTGTCTTGGCTGGAGCCGCTGGACGCGCGGGTCTCGGGCGCCCTGATTGCTGCTCTGGACGAATCCGACCGCATGGAGACGCTCAATGGCACCCTGGAAATCGGCGAGGGGGTGTTCCAGCCGGAACGCGCGGCCCGCCCAGTTCCGTTCGACGGCGCGCGGGCCTACTTCAGCTATGAGCCGGAGGATGCCCGCCTGCGCTTCGACGAGCTCGAACTCCGGTCGCCGGACGGCACTTTTGCCGCCGTCGGTCATGCCTACCTCGAGGGGTTGGATACCGGATGGCCGACCGCCATCGTCGGGCAACTCAGCTTCTCCGACGTCACGCTCGATCCGCCGGGCCTTCTGCCTGGCCCGGCCGTCTTCGAGACAGGCTTTCTCGATATCAAGGTGGAGTTTGCCCCTTTCGTGGCTCGCATCGGCCAGTTCGTCCTGACGACACCCCAGAATGACGGGTCCGCTGCGAGCCGGTTGGAGACCTCGGGGCGGATCACTGCCGACCAGACCGGATGGCACGTGGCACTCGACATTGGCTTGGACGAAATCGAGGCCGGCCGGCTGTTCTCCCTGTGGCCGCTGCAGCTTGTCCCGCGTACGCGCGAGTGGATCGAGACCCGCCTGAGTGCTGGCACCTTGTTCGACGCCAATGCCGGTCTGCGGTTCGATCAAGGCCAAAGACCCGACGCCTCCCTCACTTTCGAGTTCCGCGACAGCCAGATACGCCCTTTGCAAAGTCTGCCGCCGATCGAGGCGGCAACCGGCTACGCGTCGCTCGGGCGCGACGTCTTTTCGCTCTCGCTCGACGCGGGCCGGATCGTGCCGCCGGAGGGCGGCGCGGTCGACATCGCCGGGTCGGTGTTCAAGATCGGAGACCTGAAGGCCGAGCCGAAGGTCGCCGAGATCCTCTGGCGCTCCACCTCTCCGGTGGTCGCCGGACTGTCGCTGCTCGATCAGGAGCCCTTCCGGTTTCTGGAAAAAGCTGGCCAGCCGGTGGACCTCGCCACGGGGCAGGCGTCCGTTCAGGGACGCATCGCCTTCCCGATCCGCCCGAAGCTCACCGGCAGCGATGTTGATTTCGACATTGCCGGAGAAGCCATGGGGGCGGCGTCCGACAAGGTCGTTCCGAACCGGCGCCTGACGGCGGACCGGCTGGACCTGCACGCCACGCCGGAAGCGCTGACCGTGGCAGGTGCCGCCGAACTGGACGGCGTGCCGGCCGACGGCACCTTCACCCTGCCACTCGGACCCGCGGGGCAGGAGCAGGCCCCGGCCGTGGAGGGCACGGTTCGGATCGGCGAGAAATTCGTCTCAACCTTCGGCATCGGCCTGCCGGACAACAGCGTCACTGGCGCCGGCCCGGCCCAGTTCAGGGTTGAGTTGCCGCAAGGGGCGCCGCCGACGTTCAGCCTGACGTCGGCGCTCAACGGTGTCGGACTCTCCCTGCCCACACTGTCCTGGTCCAAACGCGCGGCCTCCGAGGGGCGCCTGCGCGTCGCCGGTCGCCTGGGGCAGCCGCCAGAAGTGACGGTTTTGGAAATCGAGGCCTCAGGCCTCTCCGCTTCCGGCGCCGTCTCGGTCACCCCGGAGGGTGCGCTCGAACGGGCCCGGTTCGACAGGCTGTCGCTCGCCGGCTGGCTCGACGCGCCCGTCACCCTCACCGGCCGAGGCGCGGGGCGCACGCCGGCGATCGCTGTCTCCGGCGGCCAGCTCGACCTGCGCCGTGCGCCATTCGGCGGCGGGAGCGGGGGCGGTGGCGGCGGTGGCGGGGCCAGCGGGCCAATCACCCTGTCTCTCGACCGCCTTCAGGTCACCGACAACCTGTCGCTCGCCCCCTTCCGCGGCGACATCGTTCCCGGCAGCGGACCGGCGGGAAACTTCACCGGCCGCGTAAATGGGCAGGCGCCCGTGAGCGGATCCCTGGCGCCCGGACAGTCCGGGGGGGCCGCCGTCAGCATTCGCTCCGACAACGCCGGCGCCGTGTTCAAGGCAGCCGGCTTCTTCCGCAAGGCCGAGGGTGGCACGCTCTCGCTCGTGCTCCAACCGACCGGTGAGGAGGGCGCGTATGATGGCCAGCTCAAGGTCGAAAACGTCCGCCTGCGCGGCGCATCCGGCATCGCGGCGCTTGCCAACGCAATCTCGGTCGTGGGTCTGCTGGACGAGTTGAGCGGCTCCGGCATCGTCTTCAGCAATATCCAGGCCGCCTTCCGCTTGACGCCGCGCTACCTGCAGGTCACACGCTCCTCCGGCGTCGGGCCCTCGCTCGGCATCACGATGGAAGGGGTCTACGACATGGTGGGCGACCGGTTGGACATGCAGGGCGTGTTCTCCCCGATCTACATGGTCAATTCCATCGGCTCCATCTTCACCCGCCGGGGCGAGGGGCTGTTCGGCGTGACCTACCGGATGCGCGGCTCCTCCGACGATCCCTCCGTCGAGGTGAACCCGCTCTCCATGCTGACACCGGGCATGTTCCGCGAGATCTTCCGCGCCCCGCCCCCGCAGCCTCGCAACGGGGGGTGAGCCGCATGCGCCTTTCGGACTTCGACTTCGCCCTCCCGGATGAACTGATCGCCACCCGCCCGGCCAGCCCGCGCAGCTCCGCCCGCCTTCTCGTCGCGCGGCCGGACCGGCTCACGGACGCCCACGTGCGCGACCTGCCGGACTTCCTGCGCCCCGGCGACAGGCTCGTGCTGAACAACACCCGCGTGATCCCCGCGCGCCTGTCCGGCGTTCGGCGAAGGGCAGGGGTGGAGGGCGAAACCGAGGCCCGTATCGAGATCACTCTGCTGGAGCCTCGGAGTGACGGCACATGGTCTGCGCTCGCCAAGCCCGCCAAAAAGGTGCGGGACGGCGAGGAGATCCACTTCGGCCCCGGCTTCTCGGCGCGCGTCCTGTCCCGCGCGGAAGGGCAGCTTGCACTCGCCTTCGCGCTCGAGGGGGATGCGTTCCAGGCGGCGCTGGAGTCCGCCGGGGCAATGCCCCTGCCGCCCTACATCTCCGCCCGCCGCCCCGCCGACGACCGAGACCGGACGGACTACCAGACCGTCTTCGCCCGCCACTCCGGCGCCGTCGCCGCGCCGACCGCGAGCCTGCATTTCGACCGGCCGCTTCTGCAACGCATCGCTGAAATGGGCGTGGACTTCACCGAGGTCACCCTCCACGTGGGCGCGGGAACGTTCCTGCCGGTCAAGACTGATGATGTCAGCCGCCACCGGATGCACGCGGAGTGGGGCGAGGTCTCCGAACAGGCCGCGGACGAGGTCAACGCCACCCGCGCTGCAGGCGGGCGCATCATCCCCGTCGGCACCACCGCCTGCCGCCTGCTGGAAACGGCCGCGACCGATGACGGACTGGCCGCCTTCCGGGGGGACACCGACATTTTCATCCGCCCCGGCCATCGGTTCCGGGCCACCGATGCGCTGATGACGAATTTTCACTTGCCGAAATCCACCCTGATGATGCTCGTCTCCGCACTCATGGGGCGGGAGCGGATGATGCAGGTCTACGCCCACGCTGTCGCTCAGCGGTATCGCTTCTTTTCCTACGGCGACGCGTCTCTCTTGCTGCCCTGAGTCCTAGGTCCGTCCCCACCGGCTTCTTGTGTCGGAAAATATCCTCAGGGGGGAGCGCCGCCAGGCGCGGGGGGCAGAATGCCCCCTCCTGTCCGCGCCTCAGATCCAGCCTTCCGGCAAGGTGCCCGCCGCAGGCAGCGAAAGCGCGAAGCGGGGACCGCGCGGGGACCGGGGTGCAAATCCGAGCGAGCCATAGATCGCCTGTGCGCGCGCATTCTCCGCGTCCGTGCCGACTTCCAACTCGCCGCAGTCCTGCCGTCGCGCCTCAACCACTGCGGCGGCCATCAGCCTGCGCCCCACTCCGGTGCCCCGGTGCGCGCTGTCGACGAAAAGGTGGTGCACCTCCATCACACGGCGCCCCGAGTGAAGCCGTGGAGAACTGGAGAGGACGGCATATCCCACCGCGTCCGTCCCGTTGAGCGCCAGAAGCGCGCTGGCGCAGGCCGACGGACCGAAGAGATCTCGTTCCAGCGCGCGCGGTGTCAGGGTCGCGATGTCGCCATGATGCTCAGCCAGGGCCGCCACCATCCGCAAGAGGGCCGGCGCATCGCCGCGCTCGGCACGCCGAATGCGCACCGGGTGCGCTGTCGTCGCCATGTTTTGCATCTTCCAGTCTCCTCATGTGGCTGCCGCCACGAAGCGCCGAAGATGAAAAAAGCCGCTCGTGGCGGCTTTCGTGTGTGTGGAATGACATCACCGGCCGCGCCTATGTGGTGCGGGTCCAATAAAAGCTGGAGGCGGCGACGCGTGTCATGGCGGCAGTTCTGCGCAATGCGCGTGCCTCCGTCAAACGAAATCGTTCCGGTGTGGCGCCCGTGTCATTGGCGGAATGCCGCCGCAGGCGCCCACGTCGCGCCGAAACCGCGTTCAGCGCGACGCCAAAGGGACGTGTGGCCGCTCGAGGCGGCGGTGCGGCGCCAGCACGCATGTGGGTTGCCGCGTCGCGGCAAAGCTTTCCCTTTCGTCCGAGCGCCGCCTCGTTTTAAAGCGGGCCGCGATAATGCCGACTCGGCTGGAGCGGCGGTGCGGACCGTAGAAGGTGCTGAATGCTGAAAGTGATCTCGGGGACCTGGGCCCTCTTGTTCGGAATCCTTCTGTTGATGGTCGGGAACGGCGTGCAGGCCACGCTGCTCGGCATTCGTGGCAGTATCGAGGGGTTCTCGACCTTCTCCATGTCCATCGTCATGTCCGCCTACTTCCTCGGCTTTCTGGGCGGCTCCCGTATGGCGCCAGAACTGATCCGGCGGGTCGGTCATATCCGCGTCTTCGCAGCACTCGGTTCCATGGTGTCGGCGATTCTGATCCTCTACCCGCTCGTCGCCAACCCGGTGGCCTGGACGGTCGGGCGCATGTTGATGGGATTTTGCCTGTCCGCGGTCTACGTCACCTCCGAAAGCTGGCTCAACAACGCGGTAACGAACGACCGCCGTGGCCAGGCACTGTCGCTCTATTTGATCGTGCAGATGGCCGGCCTCGTTGCGGCCCAGGGGCTGTTGCTCTTCGGGGACCCGTCGGGATTTGCGCTCTTCATCGTGCCGTCGGTGCTGGTCTCTGTGTCCTTCGCGCCGATCCTTCTGGCGGTGCAGCCAACGCCGGCCTTCGAGACCTCCAAGCCGATGAGCCTGCGCAGGCTGTGGCAAAGCTCGCAACTCGGCTTCGTTGGGATCTTCCTGCTGGGTGGCGTGTTCTCCGCGCTTTACGGCATGGCATCGGTCTACGGAGCGCAGGCCGGCATGGCCGTGCCAGAGATCTCGGCGTTCGTCGCCGCCATCTATCTCGGCGGGATGGTCATGCAGTATCCCATTGGCTGGCTGTCCGACCGGGTGGATCGCCGCGGGCTGGTTCTGGCGATTTCCGTTCTGGGAGCCGTCGCTTCGTCGCTGGCGATGGCCATGGACCAAAGCTTCGCCGCGCTTCTCGCAGCGGCTTTTTTCATCGGCGGCGCAGCCACCCCCCTCTACGCTCTGTTGCTGGCCTACGTGAACGATCATCTCGATTACGAGGAAATGGCAGGGGCGTCTGCCGGGCTCGTCTTCATCAACGGCGTCGGGGCCGTTGCCGGGCCGCTGGTCACCGGCTGGATCATGGGGGTTGCCGGGCCGGAGGGCTTCTTTTTGTTCCTCGCCGTCTTGTGTTCCACGCTCGCGGCCTATGCCGGATGGCGGATGACGCAGAGCGAAGCGGTTCCGGTGGATGCAACCGTCAGCTACGCGCCGGTGCTGCCGACGGCATCGCCCGTTGCGGTTGAGGTTGCTCAAGAGGTGTTCATCGAGACGGCCCAGGAGGCCGGCACCGAGGCAGAGGTCGACAGCAAAGGCACGGGGCAGTGGGGCTGATCGGCCCGAGAGAATACTCCGTCCGCAATTACGAAAGGAAAAAACATGGTGGACGCAACACCGCAGGAAATCTCCCGCTTCTGGATCGAGGAGGTGGGCCCGAAGGGCTGGTACGAGGTCTCCGAAGATCTGGACGAGCGGATTCGCAAGGACTTCCAGGACGCCTGGGAAGCCGCCCACCGGGGTGACCTGCACGATTGGTGCCACGACGCACCCGGGACCTTCGGCTTCTTGATCCTCACCGACCAGTTCCCGCGCAACATGTTCCGCGGCCAGGCACGCGCCTTCGAAACCGACGCCTTGGCGCGGTCGGCGGCGAAGATGGCGATCGACCGCCGGTGGGACCTGTGCGTGCCCGAGCCGGGTCGGCAGTTCTTCTACCTGCCGCTCGTGCACTCCGAGAACCTCGGGGACCAGGACCGTGCCGTTCGCCTGATCGTCGAGCGCATGCCGGATACCGGGGCCGAGAATCTCCGCCACGCCTGCGCGCACCGCCAGGTGATCCGCCGCTTCGGCCGCTTCCCTGGGCGCAACAAGGCGCTCGGGCGCCTGACGCTGCCGGGCGAGGCGGAGTATCTGGAGAACAACGGCTACGCGGAATTCCTGAAGGGCTGCGCGCCCGCAAGCACGGCGTGATGCCGTGGAGGCGCCGCTGGACGGCGGCGCCTCCACGAACCGCCGCCCGCCCAAGGAGCGGCAGTTCGTTGCCGTTCGGCAGGCTGAGTTGCATGGCACGGTCCGTGTCGGCGGACGGACCGTCGCGTGAGTTCGACCGGCGAGTTATTCGCGCAGCGCCGTGAGCTATGCGTGGGCGACATGACGGAATTCGACCCGCGGGTGCCGATTAGCCGCAGCGAGGGCTTCGCGCGCCGGATTAAATAGTTTAATGCTGAACCAATTTTGAGCGCGGAGGGGCCCCAGATGGCAGACCAGACATTCGACATGATCGTGATCGGCGCGGGGCCAGGCGGCTATGTGGCGGCGATCCGGGGAGCGCAGCTTGGCCTGAAGGTCGCTTGCGTGGAACGCGAGCACCTGGGCGGGATTTGCCTCAACTGGGGCTGCATTCCCACCAAGGCGCTGCTTCGGTCCGCGGAAGTCTTTCACCTGATGGAGCGGGCCAAGGACTTTGGCCTGTCGGCGGAGAAGTTCGGCTACGATCTCGACGCGGTGGTGAAGCGCTCTCGCGGCGTCGCCAAGCAGCTCACCAACGGCATCGGGCACCTGTTCAAGAAGAACAAGGTGACGACGATCATGGGCGAGGCGAAGCTGGCCGGGAAGGGCAAGGTCACGGTCAAGACCGAGAAGGGCACCGAAGAGCTCTCCGCAAAGGCCATCGTGGTGGCCACCGGCGCACGCGCTCGGGAATTGCCCGGGCTGGAAGGAGACGGCAAGCGGGTCTGGACGTACAAGACCGCGCTGGTGCCGCCGCATATGCCCAAGAAATTGCTGGTCATCGGTTCCGGTGCCATCGGCATCGAATTCGCGAGCTTCTACAACACCCTCGGTGCCGAGACCACCGTGGTCGAGGTGCTGGACCGTGTTCTGCCGGTGGAGGACGCGGAAATTTCCGCCTTCGCCAAGAAGCAATTCACCAAGCAGGGGATGCGCATTCTCGAGAAGTCCATGGTCAAGCAACTGGACCGTTCGGACGACAAGGTCGTGGCTCACATCGAGACCGGCGGCAAGGTGGAGAAGGTCGAGTTCGACACCGTGATCTCCGCCGTCGGCATCGTCGGCAATGTCGAGAACCTCGGCCTGGAAGAACTGGGGGTGAAGATCGACCGGACCCACGTGGTGACGGACGAATATTGCCGCACGGGGGTCGACGGCCTCTATGCCATTGGCGATATCGCGGGCGCCCCGTGGCTGGCGCACAAGGCGAGTCACGAGGGTGTCATGGTGGCCGAACTGATCGCCGGCAAAAACGCGCACCCGATCAAACCGGGGTCCATCGCGGGCTGCACGTATTGCCAGCCGCAGGTGGCCAGCGTTGGCCTGACCGAGGCGAAGGCCAAGGAAGAAGGCTACGAGGTCAAGGTCGGCCGCTTCCCCTTCATCGGCAACGGCAAAGCGATTGCGCTCGGCGAACCCGAGGGGATGATCAAGACCATTTTCGATGCAAAGACCGGCGAGCTTTTGGGCGCTCACATGGTCGGAGCCGAAGTGACGGAACTGATCCAGGGCTACGTCGTCGGCAAGACGCTGGAGACCACGGAGGCCGAGCTGATGGAGACGGTCTTCCCGCACCCGACGCTCAGCGAGATGATGCACGAGAGCGTGCTGGATGCCTACGGCCGCGTGATCCACATGTAGGCAGCGGCCTCAGATGAGCGGGTCGTGACCCCAGTTCATCAGGCTGTATCGCCAGCGCGAATGCTCCACATCCTCGTCCGGGCCTCCCTGGGCGAGGTGGCGGTTAACGTACCCCACCACCTTTTTCATCCAGTCGTGGTCATCCTCGGTCAACTCGTCGACGGTCTTGCGCTTGATCTCGACGATGCGCCGGCCGGACTTGTGCCCCGTGCTTTCGCCATCCTCGCTGTCACCCACCGATTTGGACTCCTCGGTGTCCAGCCAGTCCTCCAGCTCCGACGGGCTCATGTTGACCGCTTCGCGGAAGTCCTTTCGGATGTCCTTGCGTTCGTTTTCCGTCCGTTCGCTCATGGGGCCTCCTTGTGTTGAAGGACATCGCCCGGGCCGGTCAAAGGTTCCGGACCCGACCGGGCGCCGACCCGATTGACGCGCAGCGGGTACCCATGGGGCCGCAGCCTCGTTAGCAGCCGCATTGACGATAACGGCGGCGTTCTCAAGGCGATAGCGCGCAAAGCTAAACGCCTCAGTTCACCGGCGCGTCTCAGCCGAACGGGGCCTCTCGACGTGTCTTAGCTTGACGCGCGTGGTCTTTCGGGTACGGGTTGGGTCGAAGCAGCAAAAAGAGGAAAACTCCTTATCATGACTCGTTCACTCTCCGCCGTTGCGATCGGCCTTCTCCTCCTGACCTCCGTTGCGGCCTGCACGGACAGCCAGGGCGTCAACGCGGCGACCGGCGCTGTCGTTGGTGGTGCCATCGGCAACCAGTTCGGTAGCGGCAAAGGCAAGACCGCGATGACGGCGTTGGGCGCAGCCGGTGGGGCGGCCGTGGGGGCCAACGCGCGCTAAGGCGCAGGCCGGGCTTCCGGCCAATTTGAGTATCTTGATGACGCCGTTTCCGCTGCCTGCGGGAGCGGCGTTTTGCGTTCCGCTGGCGCCGATCCGCCTCGATCGGCGGTTGTTTACCTTTTGTTCTCACTTTCCGATTGGAGAATCCACGCGTCTCGCTTATCTGTGTCCCATCCGTCACGGGGTGGGACATGGCTGAACAGAAGTTCATCGAAGTGCGCGGCGCGCGCGAGCACAACCTGAAGAGCATCGACGTGGACATTCCCCGCGACGAGCTGGTGGTGATCACCGGGCTATCGGGTTCAGGCAAGTCCTCGCTCGCTTTCGACACGATCTACGCGGAAGGGCAGCGCCGATATGTGGAGTCGCTCTCGGCCTATGCCCGGCAGTTTCTCGACATGATGGAAAAGCCGGATGTGGATCACATCACGGGCCTCTCACCCGCGATCTCCATCGAACAGAAGACCACGTCCAAGAACCCCCGCTCCACCGTGGGTACGGTGACGGAGATCTACGACTACCTTCGCCTGCTTTTCGCCCGGGTCGGCACGCCCTATTCACCGGCCACCGGGCTGCCGATCGAGGCGCAGCAGGTGCAGGACATGGTAGATCGTGTCATGGCGATGGAGGAGGGCACGCGCGCCTATTTGCTCGCCCCAATCGTTCGAGACCGAAAGGGGGAGTACCGGAAGGAGTTTCTGGAACTCCGCAAGCAGGGCTTCCAACGGGTAAAGGTGGACGGCGTCTTCCACGACCTCGACGACGCACCCAAACTCGACAAGAAGTTTCGGCACGACATTGACGCGGTGGTGGACCGGATCGTCGTGCGCGAGGGGATGGAGACCCGGTTGGCGGACAGCTTCCGCACCGCGCTGGACCTCGCCTCCGGCATTGCCATTCTGGAGACCGCGCCGAGAGAGGAAGACGGCGAACCGGAGCGGATCACGTTTTCGGAAAACTTCGCCTGTCCCGTCAGCGGCTTCACCATTCCTGAAATCGAGCCGCGTCTGTTTTCCTTCAACGCCCCCTTCGGCGCCTGTCCGGTGTGTGACGGACTCGGGGTGGAACTGTTTTTCGACGAGCGTCTGGTTGTGCCCGATGCGACGCTGAAGGTCTACGACGGTGCGCTGGCGCCGTGGCGCAAGGGAAAGTCGCCATATTTTCTCCAGACAATCGAGGCGCTCGCGCGGCATTTCTCGTTCGACAAGAACGCTCGCTGGAAGGATCTCCCGGAAAAGGTGCAACAGGTTTTTCTCTACGGCTCCGGCAAGGAGGAGATCCTGTTCCGGTATGACGAGGGCGGGCGGGTTTATCAGGTGACGCGCAGCTTCGAAGGGGTCATCCCCAATATGGAGCGCCGCTATCGGGAGACGGACTCGAGCTGGGTTCGGGAGGAATTTGAGAGATATCAGAATAATAGGCCCTGCGGCTCATGCGGCGGCTACCGTTTGCGGCCGGAGGCGCTGGCGGTGAAGATTGCGGGGCTGCACGTCGGCGAGGTCGTCCAGATGTCGATCCGCGAGGCCTTCGACTGGATCGAGACAGTGCCGGAGAGCCTCTCGGGCCAGAAAAACGAAATCGCGCGGGCGATCCTGAAGGAGATCCGCGAGCGTCTTGGGTTCCTGAACAACGTGGGTCTGGAATACCTGACCCTGGCCCGCAACGCGGGCACGCTGTCGGGCGGGGAGAGCCAGCGGATCCGGTTGGCCAGCCAGATCGGGTCGGGGCTGACCGGTGTGCTCTACGTTCTGGACGAGCCGTCCATCGGTCTGCACCAGCGCGACAACGACCGTCTCCTCGGCACCCTGAAGAACCTGCGGGACCAGGGGAATACCGTCATCGTCGTGGAGCACGACGAGGAAGCGATCCGCGAGGCTGACTACGTCTTCGACATCGGGCCGGGTGCCGGCGTGCATGGCGGGCAGGTGGTTGCGAAAGGTACGCCGGAGGAGATTGCGAACAACCCGGACTCGATCACTGGCGACTATCTGAACGGCAAACGGGAAATCCCAGTCAGCCAGATCCGGCGTGAGGGGAATGGCAAGAAACTCACCGTGGTGAAGGCCACCGGTAACAACCTGAAGTCGGTGACGGCGGACTTTCCGCTCGGCAAATTCGTCTGCGTGACGGGGGTTTCGGGCGGCGGCAAGTCCACTCTGACCATCGAGACGCTGTTCAAGACCGCCTCCATGCGGCTCAACGGGGCGCGGCAGACGCCGGCGCCCTGCGAGACCATCAAGGGGTTGGAACATCTCGACAAGGTGATCGACATCGACCAGCGCCCCATCGGGCGAACTCCGCGATCGAATCCAGCGACATACACCGGTGCCTTCACGCCGATCCGGGACTGGTTCGCCGGCCTCCCAGAGGCCAAGGCGCGGGGCTACAAGCCCGGCCGATTCAGCTTCAACGTCAAGGGTGGGCGGTGTGAGGCGTGCCAGGGCGACGGTGTCATCAAGATCGAGATGCACTTCCTACCGGACGTCTATGTGACCTGCGAGACGTGCCACGGCGCGCGCTACAACCGCGAGACGCTGGAAATCAAGTTCAAGGGCAAGAGCATAGCGGACGTTCTTGATATGACAGTGGAGGATGCGCAGGAGTTTTTCAAGGCGGTGCCGAGCATCCGGGAAAAGATGGATGCACTGGTCCGCGTGGGGCTCGGCTACATCAAGGTGGGGCAGCAGGCGACAACGCTTTCGGGTGGCGAGGCCCAGCGGGTGAAGCTCAGCAAGGAACTGGCGAAGCGGTCAACGGGCCGGACGCTTTACATCCTCGACGAGCCGACCACCGGGCTGCATTTCGAAGACGTTCGCAAGCTGTTGGAAGTGCTCCACGAACTGGTAGAGCAGGGGAACACGGTGGTCGTGATCGAGCACAACCTGGACGTCATTAAGACCGCCGACTGGATCATCGACATTGGCCCAGAGGGTGGGGATGGGGGCGGCACCGTCGTCGCCACCGGGACGCCGGAGGATGTTGCCAATGTGCCGGAGAGCCACACCGGCAAGTACCTGAAACCCATGTTGCGCGCCGCGGGGCGATTGGCCGCCGAATAAGGCCGCACGGCCGGAACGCGCTTTCTGGTTTTGGTATGCGATCCGATCGCCTCACGACGACCGGATCGCTTTGTGCGGCCCCCTCGCGCGAAAATTGCAGCGAGGGTGCCGGCTTGACACGCTGTCCGTTCCCGTGCCGGGGGGATTATTGCACGAGGTCGGTCAGCGCGCCGATCAGGTTGAGGATCTTCCTAGTCTCCGGGTCGATCCGGTACACGTAATCGTTCATGACAACGTAATCGTTGCGGCGGTCGAGGTGATAACGGCCCGGATCGCGGATGAACCGGTAGTCGCCGTCGATGTAGTCGCCGACGCCGTAGCGCGGATAGGCTTTCTTTGCCTGTCCCGGCGGAACGCAGGCCGGGGATTTCTTGGCAAGGCCCGGCGGGCACCCGGCGGCCTGAACGAGCGGAGCCGGTTGGACCCGGACGGCCTGGCCGTGTCCGTTACCCTTGCCGTGGGACTTGTCGTTATTTGCGAGTGCGGCGCCGGCATTCGCGGCCAGCGAGACACCAATCAGGGCAGCCATGAGCGGTTTCATTGTTTCGTCCTTCCTCGTCCTTGTGAGACGGTTATCTGGAGGACTTAACGCGAGTTGGCGGGGGACGTTCCAGTCGCGGGGGCACTGTCGGCGGTTCCGCGCCCGAAACCGGGCAGGTCACAGGATTGCCGCCGTTCATTGTTATTCGAGCCAGAGATAATCATCCGGAAGGAGGGACATTGTGCGATCTACCGTTTTCGCCGCCGCGTTTGCGTCAGGTTTTGCTGTCCCGACTCACGCTGGCCAACCTCTCTACGAGAGCCTCGTCGAGTGTTCCGTCCTGATCGACCTGTTGATGGGAGAGCAAAGTTTCCAACCCGGACAAAACGAGATGCTCGATCTCTACGCGGCCGCATCCAATGCAATGCGGGCGGAAGCCCTCCGCCGCTCGTCGGAGGACTATGTCGTGGAGATGAGTGACCAAATACGTACCCTGTGGCACGAACGGTGGGAGGCGGATGGCTGGGACGACCCTGGCAAGCGCGGTGCATTGATCGAGTGGTGGACGTACTGCTTCAAGCTGGCGGACCACTTGGAACTGACCCCGGAGACGCCAAGTTCTTCGTCCGGCGCCCAGCCCGACACCTAGCCGTCTGCGAATTCCAACTCTGCCGCCCCGAGCGGCGCCAGCATTTCGTCGACCAAATCGGGGGTCACTTCCTGCGGTGTGAAGCGCCACTTCGGTGTGCGATCCTTGTCGATGATCGCGGCGCGGATGCCTTCGAGGAGGTCGCCGCGCTCCAGTGACCTGTAGGTGAAGCGGTATTCTTGGCGGAGGGCCTCCCGGATGTCGGTGGCGCCGTGCAGGCGAAGGATGGCCTCCAGTGTGCAGGCCATGGAGAGCGGGGAGTTGCGGTCGACCGCCTCGCGCGCCCGCCTGGCGAGCGGGGTGTCCGCACTTACCAGGTTTTGCCGGATCTCCGCGATCGTTCGCGCACCGAAGTGCCGGTCGATCTCGGCGCGATCCGCCGCAAGGGTTCCCTCATCCGGCGCGTCGGTCGCGGCGGCCGCAACCAGAGACGCGTCGCCCGTCTGTTCGAGCCGCGCGATCAGGTCGGGCCAGGCGGACAGGGGGATGAAATGGTCGGCGAAACCTGCAAGCAACGCATCGGCCGCTGCCATCCGCGCCCCGGTGATCCCGAGATACGCGCCGATCCGTCCCGGGGCGCGGGCGAGCAACCACGTGCCGCCGACGTCCGGGATCAGACCTATACCGCATTCCGGCATGGCGATGCGCGTGGTCTCGCCCACCACCCTGTGAGAGCCGTGGCAGCCGATACCGACACCGCCTCCCATGGTGAAGCCGTGCAGGAAAGACACGACAGGCTTGGGATACGCGGCGATACGGGCATTCATGCGGTATTCGTCGCGCCAGAAGTCGCGGCCGTGGTCATAGTTGCCGGCGCTCGCCGTGGCGTGGATCTCGGCAATGTCGCCGCCCGCGCAAAAGGCCTTCTCCCCCTCCGCGTCCATGACCACCAGTTCCACCGCGGAGTCGTCGGTCCAGGCCCGCAGCGCCGTGTCGATCTCCCGGCACATGGGGTAGGACAGTGCATTGAGTGCGTTCGGGCGGGTGAGGGTGATACGGCCGGCGCGGCCAGTCTGTCGGATCAGAATGTCGGTCATCGTTCGCTCTGTGGGGCGCCGCGATCCGGCGCGAGATGTCGCAAGGTGTTGGCGCGGCGGCGTTTCCTACGCCCGCGGTCGCCAGCCACCCTAACGCGTTCATGCGTGGGCGCCACCCGGAAGCGGAGGTCACGTAGCGTAGGCTTGCAGGTACGGCGCGCGCGGTGGTCAGAGCCCGTCGTTGAAGGCGTCGATCAGGTGACGCACAACGGCGCGCATCGCTTCCTCCTCGTCGTCGCCGGCGTCCAGCCGGGCCTGCCGGACCGCGCGTTGCCGGTCGGCGCTGTTACCACGGGCGACGATCTGTTCCACGCGTTCCATTTCCTCCCGGCACCCGAGCGCCTCGGCATCTTCTTCCAGAAGCTCAACCATTTCCTTGGCGAGAATGTCGAAGCCGAGGATCTCGCGACGGCCGAAGTCGATCATTCCTTCGGCCAGCCCGTAACGCTGCGCCCGCCAGCGATTCTCGCCGACCAGCACGCTGTCGTAGAGACGCCAGCGTTGGTTTCGCGCCGCCAGCCGCCACAGCATCCGGGTGAAGCATTGGGTCAGCGCGGCGATGGTGAGCGTGTCCTCCAGCAGGGTCGGCACGTCGCAGATCCGGGTCTCCAGTGTCGGAAACCGCCACGAGGGGCGCAGGTCCCACCAGATCTTCGACGCGTCCTCGATGATGCCGAGGTCCACCAGCACGCCGGTCATCCGCTCGAACCCCGCCCAGGAGGTGAGCTGCGGCGGTAGACCGGTACGAGGCAGGTTGTCGAAGACGGTGAGCCGGTAGGAGGCCAGCCCGGTGTCCTGCCCCATCCAGAAGGGCGACGAGCAGGAGAGGGCCAGCAGGTGCGGCAGGAAATAAGTGAGCTGGTTCATGAGGTCGATGCGCTGCGTCGGATTCTCGACGCCCACGTGCACATGCATCCCGCAGATCAGCAGCCGCCGGGCGACGCCCGCAAGGGCCTGTTCCAGTTCGTTGTAGCGGGTCTTGTCCGTATGGCTCTGCCGCTTCCAGTCCGCCAGCGGGTGGCAGGAGGCCGCGATGGGCGCCAGCCCGTGACGGGCAGCGTGCGTGGCGACGGTGGAGCGCAGGCGTTTCAGGTCGTCGCGCGCGGTGGCGATGTCGGGGCAGACCTTGGTGCCGACCTCAATCTGGCACTGCAGGAACTCCGGGCTGACCTGCCCCTCCATGGCGCCGGCGCACTCCTCGATCAACGCGTCCGGAGCGTTGGCCAGCTCCAGAGTTTCTATATCGACGAGGAGGTATTCCTCCTCCAACCCGAGGGTGAGCGCGGGTTCTGTTGTGGACATGGGCCCCTCCCGGTGACGTCAGAAAACCGTGGCAGAGGCCCGCGCGCCGTGCAAGCGGCGGGTGCATCCGGACGCCCCGCAGCGATCGGGTGAGCATGAAGTGCCGGTCGCTCGCTAGGGGCCCAGGTTTCCGCGGCAAGGGGGTGCGTCAACTTGCGCGCCCTGATGCGGGCGCTGCACAGCCCATGTCACATTGACTTGAATTGACGTGAGGTTCAGGCCGAGGGCGCGAAAAAAACAGGACGCGCGGACGGCAACCCTTGGGAGTGATGAATGCTTTTCTTCATAGCCTGTGTCGGCCTTCTCATACTCGGTTACTTCACCTATGGCGTATTCGTTGAGCGGGTTTTCGGGCCCGACCCTGACCGAAAGACGCCGTGCTGGACCCGCGAGGACGGGTGCGACTACATCAATATGCCCACCTGGAAGGTCTTCTTCATCCAGTTGCTGGACATCGCCGGCCTCGGGCCGATCTTCGGTCCGATCCTGGGGGCTCTCTACGGGCCACAGGCGCTGCTTTGGGTGGTTCTCGGCTCGATCTTCGCCGGTGGCGTGCACGACTACTTCTCCGGCATGCTGTCGGTCCGCAAGGGCGGCGAGTCCATCCCGGAGGTCGTGGGCGATTTCATGGGCTCGACCGCGCGCCAGGTCCTGCGCGTCTTCTCGGTGATCCTTCTGCTGCTGGTGGGTGTTGTCTTCATCCTCGGCCCGGCGAAGCTTCTGTCGAACATGACGGGGCTCAACGTGCAGCTGCTGGTCTTCTTCATCTTCTGCTACTACTTCGTCGCCACCATCCTGCCGATCGACAAGATCATCGGCGGGCTCTACCCAATCTTCGGCGCGCTGCTGCTCTTCATGACCTTCGGCGTGCTCGGCGGGCTGATCTTCAACGGCTACGAACTGCTGCCGAACCTGGACTTCACCGCGAACGTGCATCCCAACGACCTGCCGATCTGGCCGCTGTTGTTCATCACGCTGAGCTGCGGGGCGATCTCGGGCTTCCACTCGACGCAATCGCCACTCATGGCGCGTTGCATGCGCAATGAGCGCAATGGTCGTTTTGTGTTCTACGGATCGATGATCGCAGAAGGCGTCATCGCTCTGATCTGGGTTACGGCGGGTGTGTCGTTTTACGAAAGCTCCGATGCCATGCAGGCGGTGATCGCGGCCGGCTCGCCGTCGGCAGTCGTCAACGAGATCTGCAACACCTTGCTCGGCACCTTCGGCGGGTTCCTGGCCATCCTCGGCGTCGTGATCCTTCCGATCACCAGCGGCGACACGGCGTTCCGCTCCACGCGACTGATCCTGGCCGAGTCCTTCAAGGTCGACCAAGCGAAGATCGGCAAGCGGCTCCTGATCGCGATCCCGCTCTTCGTTCTCGCCTTCTTCGTGAGCCGGGCCGATTTCGCCATCATCTGGCGGTACTTCGGCTGGTCGAACCAGATGCTGTCGATGATGGTGCTCTGGTCCGCCGCGATCTATCTCGCCCAGAGGGGCAAGCTGCACTGGATCGCAACCGTGCCGGCCGTGTTCATGACGGCGGTCGATGCGGCCTTCATCCTGCAAGCCCAGATCGGCTTCGGTCTGGACGCGACGCTGTCCAATATCGCAAGCGTCGTGATCGCGGGCGGGGCGCTGGTGGCGTTCCTTCGGTATGTACACCCGGTTTCGCCCATCGGCGGCAAGGGAACCGCGACGGGAACGCTCTAGCGGCGTTCCGCTCGGTCTCCGGCCACGGGGACCGGCAACAGACAGTGGCCCCGCCGGAGGTTCGGCGGGGCTTTTTCGTTTCGCTTTCGACGCGGGCGGCGCGCCGACGGGGAGGGCGGACCGGGGCGCTGCCCCGGACCCCGGGGTATTGGGGCCAACAAGAACCTGCGGGGTGCGGACGGGCGGATCGGGATCAGCTTGCGTCGAGCGTGTCGAGTATGGTGCGTTCGAGCTTTTCCAGCAGGCGCTCGTTGTCGAACCGCGCTTCAGCCGTGGCGCGGGCGGCGTGTTCCATCTCCGCCTGCCGGCCTTCGTCCAGTACGCGGGCGATCTGGGCGGTAAAGCCAGCCTCGTCCCATTCGTCCACCAGGAATCCGTTCACGCCGTGCTCCACCGCTTCGGGGATGCCGGCGTGGCGGGTCGACAGGGTGATGCAGCCGCAGGCCAGCGCTTCCTGGATGGCGGTGGGAAGGCCCTCGGTGTTGCCGTCGGCCGCCGTGATGGAATGCTGTAGGAAGACCGCCGAGCGGGCGAGCCGTTCGCGGACGTCGTCGTGCGGTTGCAGGCCGGGGAAAGAGACGCGATCTGCGATCCCAAGCTCTGTTGCCAGGGCCTTGCAGGGGTCGAGCAGGGGGCCGTCTCCGACCATCTCCAGCCGCGCTTCGGGGTGTGCGGCAGTGCCCTTGGCGAAGCTGCGCAGCGTAATCTCGGGGGCTTTTTTCTCCACGAAGCGGCCAACGGCGAGGAAGCTCGCGGGCGTCTTTTCCGCAGGGCGAAAAAGGTCGACGTTCACGCCGGAGGGGATGACGTGGGCATTGGAGTGGGTGATGCCATGGGCGGCCAGGTTGTCCAGCAGGAATTGCGAGACCGAGAAGACGCCCGCGAGTTTGGGCATCAACTTGCGGTAGGCCTTTTGAATGTGGGGGCGGCGGAGGTGCTTCGACGCATCGGTGCCGCGGAAGTAGGTAAACACGGGGATACCCATTTCGTTGCCGAGGGGGGCGACGGCGAGCGCCTGGGTGCCGAACTCGGCCAGAATGACCTCCACCCCGTTGTCGCGCCAGAATTGCGCCAGTTCGGCCTTGGCGCGGCCGAAGGGCAGGCGGGAGGTTCCGTGGACCCAGGTGTTGTGGAGAAGCCAGTAGGGGGCGATCAGGCGGTCGGCGGCCCCGGTGCGCTTGCGGCGTTCGAAGACCGGTCGACCGAGCGGGTTCTCCCCGTGGTACCGGCCGGTGACGACGCAGGTTTCGCCGCCGAACAGGTGCTGGATGTGCCGGTTGATGAAGGTCTCGCCGGGGCGGTAATAGTCGCCGGTCGCGATGCAGCTTCTCATGGCAGGTCCCTTGGGGTCTAGGTGCCTCGTCGTAGAGCGGCGGAAGCGCGGGTTCAACTCCCGTTGGGCGCTTGTGTGGTGCGGCCAGGCGCCGGATCGGTAGCGAGGCGGGCGAGCATCGCGTAATCGTCGGCGTAGAACTCCCGCACCGCCCGTTCCGTTTCGGCGGACACGGTTGGGCGGGGGAAGGTGGCCGGCTTGTGACGCTCCGGGTCGGGGGAAGGGGCGGTGTCAGTCACATCATCGAGCCAGCGGAAGACCGGGGAGAGGCCGTTCTCCAGGCGGAACATTGTCTCGTTGCCGGACAAGAATTCGTGCTGGGGGCGGATATGGTTGCCGCAGATGAACGGGTCCTTCGGATAGCGATCGAACACGTAGGCGACCCATTGGTCAAAATTGAGGAAGAGCTTTCGGCCACGAATCAGAAACTTGCCCTTGTCGGTCAGGTCTCGCAGGCCGAAGCGGGCATATTTCGGGTCGGGGACTTTCGCGCGCCAGCGGAACTCGCTGATGAGCCGCTCCATGGGATCGCGCAGGACGGTGAAGCGGGCGTCGAAGAAATTGGCGGCAAAGAGGCTGTCCAGCAATTCAGCGTGGAAATGCTGCGGCGTGGTGGGCAGGCCAGGCGCCGTCTGGGAGTCGTGGAACGACACCGGGCCCTTAGTGCGCATGTAGGCCTCGACGCTGGTGCCGCCCGCCTTTGGGACATGCACGAAAAGGACCGTGGCCTTGGGTGTACGCAGGATGGGCATGGATCTCCCTCCCGGTCAGGCGGACAGCGCCGCGCGGATTTCTCGCGCGTGAGCGGGCACGTCGTAGAGCCGTTCATAGGCCGCCCGCCCGTTGCGGGCGATTTCGGCGCGCTCCTCGGGGTGGTTCAGGTACCAGCGGATCTTGTCCATCATGTCGTCAGGGTCGTCGAAGGCGACGTAGTCCTGCCCATCGACCAACGGGGCGCGCAGGCGCAGGGGGCGGATGTTCGGGGTGCTGAGGGTGAAGGCGCCGGCCCAGAATTGTTCGAGGTGGCGGAAGGTGAACGGGCCGATGCCTTCGAGCGCGAGATTGATACGGCTGGACATCATCACTTTCAGATAATCGGAGCGGGGGATCGGGCGGCCTAGGAGGTCCGGCGGGACGTGCGGCTCGAACCCCTTCGCGGGTAACAGCCCGCCGATGCTTTTAACGTCCGCTCCGAGGACGGCCTGCCAGGCAGCGACCCGTTCGGTACAGCGCGTCTCGGACACCGTGCCGATAAAGAAGACATCGTGCTCGTCCGGCACTTGCCAGGCGTAGCGTCGAAGAGGCCGCGTTCGATTGCGCCAGGCGAGCCGGTAGCTGTGGGAAACCATCGGGTTGGCAAGATGTGTCGGCACGATCTTGGCCGCGTTGGACTGCCCGAGGCCGTAGCGGTCGAGGTCTGCGAATGGCTCTCGCTTGAAGACCACCTTGAACGGCGTAACGAGGCTGTCTGGCGGCATAGCGTCTGGTTGGGCGTGGCCGAGGAACAGTGAAACCGGCTGGGGGAACCGGCGCAGTGCGGCGGCTGCCTCCCCAGGGTCCCGTTGCCACGGCCAGCCGGACTTGGCGTTAATTACCACCGCGTCGAAGGCGGCGCTGCGCTTCGCCGGGAGCGCCATCGCCTCGGCATAGCTCATCCGCTGCACGCGGCCCGCTTCGTGCAGCGCGGCCTCGAAAAAACCGTCCTGGCCGTCGAGGAACCCCACGGACCAGCGGTGCAGCCGTTTGCGGAGACTGCGGCCTGAGCGGTCGCGGGTTATGTAGAGGATGCGCATGGATGTCCACTCCGCCTCAGGGTGTTTCGAGCAGCGCCGTCACGCGGTCGAGGAATCGGGTCTCGCTCAACTCGGTCTCTGCGGTCTTCCGGGCGGCGGCGGACATTCGGGCGAGCAGCGTGCGGTCTTTGGCAAGCCGCGTAACAAGCCCGACGATGGCGTCGGGGTCGTTTATGTCAATGCGATAGCCGTCCACGCCATCCGTCAGATACCCGGCGCTGCCGCAGCTGCGTTCAATGACCGGAACCGTGCCATAGACCATCGCTTCCACAGGGGCGGAACCGAGGGGCTCCTCGTTGGACGGAAGGATGCAGAGGTGGTGCGATTCATAGAACGCGCGCATCCCTGCGAAGGGGACGTCGGTATGAACCCGTACCGGAATTCCGCCGGCGCCCGCGGCGGCCCTGTCTTCCAACTGCCTCAGATGATCGGTATGTCCGACCTTCTTCAAGAGATCCGAACTTCCCACGAGTGTGAGGCGGACGGATGCGGGGTCTGCAAGGCGGCCCAGCGCGTCGATCAACCGGTCCTGGTTCTTGCGCGGCTGGGCCAGCTTGCCGACGCATAGAATTTCCAGCGGCGATTGTTCAAAGCGGACGGGGTCCGGGGAGGCGGGGCCATACGGACCCACCGGCCAGGGGAGGTAGACCGAGCGCGGATCGTCCGGCCGGTCCGTGCGGGTGCCGCGAACCGGGGTGACACGACGTGTCGTCAGTCCCCGCAGGCGCCGTGAGATGGCCTTTTCCCAAGGCAGCGTCCAGGACATCGGGCGTTGGTTGTAGATGAACATGGGATGTCGCCCGAAGCGACCGGCGGCGAAGGCCGCCGATGCCAAACCACACGACGCTCGAACGAAGCAGACATCCGGCGCGAAGGCGTGGATTGCCTGTGTGAACCGCTGGGCATCGTCGGGAAGCTCGAAGGATTCAGGCGTAAGGTGCCGGTGATCTTCTGCGCCCGGCGCGGTTCGTTCCGCGAAGACGCGGACGTCGGCGCCAGCGTTCAGAAGAGCTCGGGTCGCGAAGAAAAGGTTCGTGTGGAACCGGTTCGCGACAAAGAGAACTTTGGCGCCCGCCAGCCGGGAATGGGATGCGCTGAGGACCATGAAGCGGGCGTAGCACAGTGGTTTGAGCGCCGGAAGCGTGGATTTGGCCGGATCGGAAGGGCGGGAAACCCGCCCCTCCGGGTGGTGGTGTCAGTCCATTGCCTTGAAGTGGAAGTCCCCGCCTTCCTTAATGCCGGAGAACCAGCGGGCGGTGACCGTCTTGGTCCGCGTGTAGAAGCGGAAGGCGTCCGGGCCGTACTGGTTGAGGTCGCCGAAGGCCGATTTCTTCCAGCCGCCGAAGGTGTGGTAGGAGAGCGGCACGGGGATGGGGAAGTTGATCCCGACCATGCCGACATTCACCCGGTGTGCGAAGTCGCGCGCCGTGTCGCCGTCCGCGGTGAAGATCGCGGTGCCGTTGCCGTACGGGTTGTCCATCACGAGATCCAGGGCGTCTTCGTAGTTGTCCGTGCGGACCTGGCTCAGGACGGGGCCGAAGATCTCTTCCTTGTAGATGTCCATGTCGGGCGTGACGTTGTCGAAAAGCGACGGGCCCACGAAGAAGCCGTTCTCGTAGCCTTGCAGTTTGAACCCGCGACCGTCCACGACGAGATTCGCGCCCTGTTCCACGCCGGAGTCGATCAGGCCGAGGATACGGTCCTTCGCCTGGGCGGTGATGACGGGGCCGAAGTCCACATCCTCGCCGGCGGTGTAGGGGCCGACCTTCAGCTTCTCGATCCGCGGCACCAGGCGCTCGACCAGCGCATCGGCGGTTTCCTGACCAACCGGAACGGCGACGGAGATCGCCATGCAGCGTTCGCCAGCCGCGCCGAAGCCCGCGCCCACCAGCGCGTCGGCGGCCTTGTCGAGGTCCGCGTCGGGCATGATTATCATATGGTTCTTGGCGCCGCCGAAGCACTGCGCCCGCTTGCCGTTGTTGGCGGCCCGGCCATAGATGTACTGCGCAATCGGGGTGGAGCCGACGAAGCCCACCGCCTGAACGGTCTCGTTGTCGAGGATCGCGTCCACGACCTCCTTGTCGCCGTTGACCACTTGCAGCACGCCATCGGGCAGACCCGCTTCCGTCAGCAGTTCCGCCAGCCGCAGGGACGTGGACGGGCAGCGCTCCGACGGCTTCAGGATCATGGCGTTGCCGCAGGTGAGGGCGGGAGCCATCTTCCACAGCGGAATCATGGCGGGGAAGTTGAACGGCGTGATGCCGGCGACCACACCGAGGGGCTGCCGCATGGAGTAGAGGTCGATGCCGGGACCACCGTCGTCGGTGAACTCGCCCTTCAGGAGCGCCGGTCCGCCCATGCAGACCTCAACCACCTCGAGCCCGCGCTGCACGTCGCCGCGTCCGTCGGGGAGGGTCTTGCCGTGCTCGCGGCTGACCAATTCCGCCAGTTCGTCCATGTGCTCATTGATGAGGGCCGCAAAGCGCATCATCACGCGGGCACGGCGCTGCGGGTTGGTGGCGGCCCAGCCTTTCTGTGCCTCGGCGGCCTTGGCGACGGCCTCGTCCAGTTCGTCCTTCGTCGCGAGCGTCACCTGCCCCTGCTTTTCGCCGGTCGCAGGATTGTAGATGTCCGCCGTGCGGCCGGAGCCGCCGCTGACGTGGGCGCCGTTGATGTAGTGACCGATCTGTTCCATGGGTTCCTCCCCCTTATAGCGTTCGGATTCGATTGCTGCTGATATAGTCTTGCAGGAATGGCCCGAGAAGCGGAAGGTTTCCAAAAGGGTTTTGCATAATTGCAAGGGTCGGTGCGATGGCTCCGAGTTGGGACGATCTGAAGGTGTTTCTGGCAGTGGCCCGGCAGGGGAGCTTGTCGGCTGCCGGCACTTCATTGGCGATCGACCCGGCGACAGTCGGGCGGCGGGTGGCGAGGCTGGAGGCGGGGCTCGGCGCCGCGCTGTTCCTGAAGTCGCCCCACGGATATGCCCTGACCGAAGCCGGTGAGCGCCTGGTGCCCCATGCGGAGGAGGCCGAACAGGCGATGGCCTGTGCGGAAGATGCGGTGCGCGGGCAGGGCGACCGCCTGAGCGGAGCGGTGCGAATCGGGGCGCCGGATGGCTGCGCCAGCTTCCTGTTGCCCCGTGTCGTTGCCGAAATCGTCGCCGAGCACCCGGCGCTCGAGGTGCAGGTCGTCGCGCTGCCGCGCATCTTCAACCTCAACCGGCGTGAGGCAGACATGGCGATCGGGGTCAGCATGCCCGCGGTGGGGCGCCTGACGGTGCAGAAGATCGTCGACTACCGGTTGCTGATGGCGGCCTCCCGCCGTTACCTCGCCGGAGTGCCGCCGATCCGTGGCCTTGCGGATCTGCGCGGGCACCGGCTGATCGGCTACATTCCCGAGATGATCTTCGACAAGGAACTCGACTACCTCGACCGGCTGGGGGTAGAGCGGCCGCAACTGGCGTCGAATTCCTCCGCCGTGCAGTACCAGATGGCGCGAGCGGGCGCGGGCCTCGTCGTGGCGCATGATTTTGCGCTGGCGGGTGACACCGCGATGGCGCCGGTGCTGGAAGGCGCCTTCGAACTGAAGCGGTATTTCTACCTGATCCGCCACGCAGACGACGCGCGCGTGCGGCGCTTGTCGCGGTTCGCCGAGCTGCTGGTGGCGGGGATGCGCCGGGAAATGGCGCACGCGCGGCAGGCATTGACACAGATGGCCGGCTCTGGGAACGCTGAGGGGGGCAACAAGACCAAGGAATTCGAGGAGGAGACTTCGACCAAATGATTGTTCAGCAGATTCTGAAGGGAAAGCCGACGGCGGGTGTGATCACTGTGAAGCCGGGAACGTCGGTAGCGGCCGCCGCGCAGGTGCTTTCGGAGAACCGGATCGGTTCCGTAGTGATTTCGACGGACGGAAAGCAATGCGCTGGCATCCTTTCGGAGCGCGATATCGTTCGTGAGCTGGGCAAGCGGGGGCCGACCTGCATGTCGGACAAGGTCGAGGAGATGATGACGAAGATCATCGAGACCTGCGGGCTGAGCGACCAGTCCGAATCGGTGTTGGAACGGATGACCGAAGGCCGGTTTCGCCACATGCCGGTGATGGACGACGGCGCGATGATCGGAATCATCACCATCGGCGACGTGGTCAAGGCGCGGCTGACCGAGCTGGCGATGGAGAAGGACGCTCTTCAGGGGATGATCATGGGGCACTGAGCGCTGCGCGTCCCGCCTGGGCGGGGCGCGACGCCGCAACCGTTCGCGTCGTGGCGTCGCGCCAATTAGGCAAGCAAAACAGGAAGAAGAGGTGGAGCGCCCCGCTGCAGCATGTTATGCCGGCGCGAGGTGGAAGGTGCGTGCCTGCAATTTGCCCGGGGAGGCTGTGGCAACCGGTGCGCGGAGGAACGGCAGGGAGCACGCACCATGCGCATCGGGCTTTATCCCGGGACATTCGATCCCGTCACACTGGGGCACCTGGACATCATCCGTCGCGCTACGGTCCTGGTCGACCGGCTGGTGATCGGAGTGGCGATCAACCGTGACAAGGGGCCATTATTTAGCCTCGATGAGCGGGTGGCGATGATCGGGGCGGAATGCCGGAAGATCTCCGAACAGACGGGCTGCGAAATCCTCGTCCATCCATTCGAGAACCTGTTGATCCACTGCGCCGACGACGTGGGCGCCAGCATTATCGTCCGTGGCCTGCGGGCGGTCGCCGATTTCGAATACGAGTTCCAGATGGTCGGCATGAACCGGCGGCTCAATGCTTCGATCGAGACCGTGTTCCTGATGGCCGAGGCCCAGCACCAGGCGATTGCCTCCAAGCTGGTCAAGGAAATCGCCCGCCTCGGCGGCAGCGTCTCCAGTTTCGTGACGCCCCCCGTGCGCGAAGCGCTGCGCGGCAAATTCGACAATAACTGCTGACCGGCCGGTGCAGCGGAAGCGACGGACGGACGCGGGTTTGCTGCGGGTCGGAACGATGCGCAGGCCCGAGGGTTGGTTGCCCGAGGGGATCGTTCCCGCCGTCCGACGGGTTGGCCGGTCTGGAGAGAGCGGCTAGGGTTCACTCCAACGCACGGACGAGGGTAAGATGAGCGGATTGCTAGCGCTTCTGGATGATGTGGCGGGTCTGGCCAAACTGGCGGCGGCCTCCGTGGACGACGTCGCGGGGCAGGCATTCAAGACCACCGCCAAAGTCGCCGGAACGGCGCTCGACGACGCCGCGAAGGCGGGGACGAAGGCTGCAGGCGCCTTGATCGACGATGCCGCGGTGACTCCGAAATATACCCACGGCCTGCCTGCCGCGCGGGAACTGCCCATCGTCGGACGGATCGCCTGGGGGTCTATCCGCAACAAGTTCATCATCCTGCTGCCTGCCGCGCTACTGCTGAGTGCCTTCGCCCCTTGGGCGATTGCGCCACTCCTGATGCTCGGCGGGTGCTACCTGTGTTTCGAGGGTGCCGAGAAGGTGCTCCACGTCCTGCGGCCCCATGCCGATCACGTGGTCGAGAAGGGTCCGGTCGGCGACCCGGCGCACCTCGAAGAAACGCGCGTGGCCGGGGCGATTAAGACCGACTTCATCCTGTCGGCGGAAATCATGACCATCGCGCTCTCGGCAATTCCGGATTCGGGCATACTATCCATGGCTCTGACGCTGGCCCTGGTCGCGGTGGGTATCACGGCGATGGTCTATGGCTCCGTGGCGGTGATCGTGAAGGCCGACGACCTCGGCCTTTTGATGGCCGAGCGTGGCCGATTGGGTATCACACGGGCGATCGGCCGCGGGATCGTGCGCTGGATGCCGCGGTTCATGTCGCTCCTGATGGTCGTCGGCACGGCCGCGATGCTCTGGGTCGGCGGCAACATCGTCATTCACGGGATGGAGGTGCTGGACGTGGGCGCCTTCGTCGGCCATGCGATCCACGACGTGGCCGAACGGGCGGCTCATGCCGTGCCCGAAGGTATAGCTGGCGCTGTGGCATGGGCCGTGACGGCCTTCCTCGACGGCGTGTTCGGCCTGATCCTGGGCATGCTTCTGGTTCCCATTGTGAGCCGGGTGATCCTTCCGGCGGCCGGGATGTTCACGCGCAAGGCATGACCGAGGCTTTGCGCAGGGGGAGCCGTGCCCCGATTTGATTGGACGTTCCAACGCCCGCTGTGCATCCTCGTGCCATGCATCGTCTTGCTGCACTGCTTCTGGCCGTGGCGCTTGCCATGGGAACGCCCGCTGCCGCGGAGCGGATCGAGGTCGACCTTGAACTTGTCCTGATGGTCGACGTGTCGCGCTCCATGAGCGAACGGGAACTGGAAATCCAGCGTCGCGGCTATGCGGAGGCGCTGCGCACCGATGCCGTGCTGGCTGCCGTTCAGTCAGGGATGCTTCAACGGGTGGCGCTGGCCTATGTCGAGTGGTCCGGCACTCAGGAAGTCGTTGTCGACTGGCGGCTGCTGGAGACGCGCGAGGATCTGGACGCCTTCGCGAACGTTCTGACCACCGCGTTCAATCCAGGGCTTCGGCGCACGTCCATCTCGGAGGCGCTCATCTTCGGGGCGGACATGATGGAGCGCAACGCCTTCGATGGGCTGCGCCGGGTGATCGACATCTCGGGTGACGGGCCGAACAACCAAGGACGCCCCGTTCAGAAGGCGCGGGATGCGGTTCTCGCGAAGGGCATCGTCATCAACGGCCTGCCACTCATGACCCGCGAGGGATTGGGAAGCAAGTGGCACCTCGAGGGGTTGGATATCTACTACGAGACCTGCGTCACCGGCGGGCCGGGTGCCTTCGTCATCCCTGTGCTGGAGTGGGAGGATTTTGGCGAGGCGGTTCGGCGGAAGCTCATCCTGGAGATGGCTGGGGTCGCCGTGCCCGACCGGCTCGTCCCGGCGCAGTTCGTGTCGCGCGATCCGACCGATTGCCTGATCGGGGAAAAGCTCTGGCAGGAGAGGCGGCGGTACTGGGAGCCTTGAAACGCCGGGTCCTCCGGTGCTGGCCCAGAGGGTGGTACGCCGGGCCGGGTGCACTTGCCCCGGCCCGGCAACGCGTCGGTATCAGAGCAGCGCCTTGACCTTGGCCACCGTCGCTTCGGCGGTAATGCCGAAATGCTCGTAGAGTTCTTCCGCCGGAGCCGATGCGCCGAAGCCCGTCATGCCCACGAAGTCGGCCTTGTTGGCGCGGGCGCGCTCGCCAAGCAGCCAGCGGTCCCAGCCCTGCCGCACGCCGGCCTCGATAGCCACCCGAACGCCGGAGTTGGGCAGCACCTTCTTGCGGTAGGCCTCCGGTTGCGCCTCGAAAAGCTCCATGCAGGGCACGGAAACCACGCGAGTGCCGATCCCGGCCGCCTCCAGCATGTCGCGGGCTTCGAGCGCGAGAGACACTTCAGACCCGGTGGCGAGCAGAATGGCCTGCCGCTTCGCCTCCGCCTCGGCCAGGATGTAGGCTCCCTTGGCGGTCAGGTTTTCCCGGCCATTGTCCGTGCGCACCGTGGGCAGGTTCTGCCGTGATAGCGCGAGGACCGAGGGCGTTCCGGTTTGCTCGAGGGCGATTTCCCACGCTTCTGCCGTTTCCACCACGTCGGCGGGACGGAAGACCAGCATGTTCGGCGTCGCGCGCAGCATGGCCACGTGTTCCACCGGCTGGTGGGTGGGGCCGTCCTCGCCGAGCCCGATGCTGTCGTGGGTCATGACGTAGACCACGGGCACGCCCATCAGGGCGGACAGACGCATGGAGGGGCGGGCGTAGTCGGTGAAGCACAGGAACGTGCCGCCATAGGGGCGGACCCCGCCGTGCAGCGCCAGCCCGTTCATCGCCGCCGCCATGCCGTGCTCCCGCACGCCATAGCGGATGTAGCGGCCGGCCCGGTTATTGGCGGTGAAGTCGCTCATTTCCGACGTCCGGGTATTGTTCGAGCCCGTCAGGTCCGCGGAGCCGCCGATGGTTTCGGTGACGATCGGGTTGATGATTTCCAACGCCATTTCGGAGGCTTTCCGCGTGGCGACCTTCGGCTTGTCAGCGATCAGCTTGGCGCGGTAGTCGGCCAGCGCGCCGGCAAGCGTTCCGGGCAGCTTGCCCGACTGCGCCCGCTCGAAGTCGGACCGGCGGTCGCCTTCCTGTGCGGCCAGGCGGCTTTCCCAGTCCGCACGGGCCGCGGCGCCGCGCGCGCCGATCTCTTCCCAAGCGGCCTTGATCTCGCCGGGAATCTCGAACGGTCCATGCTCCCAGCCATAGACGGCGCGGGTGTCCGCGATGAGTTGCGCGTCAGTCAGCGCGCCGTGCGCCTTGGACGTATCCTGCGCCGGGGAGCCGAGGCCGATGTGCGTCTTGCAGGCGATCATGCTGGGCCGGCCGTCCGCCTTTGCCTGTTCGATGGCGCGGTCGATGGCATCCGGGTCGTGGCCGTCGATGCTTTGCACATGCCAGCCGCAGGCAGCGAACCGCCCCTGCTGATCGGTGCGGTCGGCGATGCCGACGGGGCCGTCGATGGTGATCCCGTTGTCGTCCCAGAAGACGATGAGCTTGGAGAGTTGCTGCTGGCCGGCGAGCGCGATGGCCTCCTGGCTGACACCCTCCATCAGGCAGCCGTCGCCGGCGATGACATAGGTGTAGTGATTGACGAGGTCATCGCCCCAGGTCGCGCGCAGGTGCTCCTCCGCGATGGCGAAACCCACCGAGTTGGCAATGCCTTGTCCGAGCGGCCCGGTGGTGGTCTCGATTCCCTTGGCATGGCCGTACTCCGGGTGGCCGGCGGTGATCGAGCCAAGTTGGCGGAAGTTCTTCACCTGCTCCAGCGTCATGTCGGGCGAGTCGGTGAGATAGAGCAACGAGTACAGCAGCATGGACCCGTGGCCGGCCGACAGCACGAAGCGGTCGCGGTCGGGCCAATCGGGATTTGCGGCGTCGAACTTCAGGTGTTTGCCGAAAAGCACGGTGGCGACGTCGGCCATACCCATCGGCATGCCGGAATGGCCAGAATTGGCCGCGGCAACTGCATCGAGGGTCAATACGCGGATTGCGCAGGCCTTTTGCCAGTGATCGGGGTGGGCCTCTCTCAGGGCATTGATCTCCAAGGTGAGTTCCTTTCGGTTGATCGTGGGCATCGGGATCGGCGCGGCAGAGCGCAGGGGCGGTGTAGCAGCGAACGGCGGCGCGTCAACGTGGCTTAGTGTACTTCAAGAGCGGTGGCTAAGTACCTGAGCATTCGGGGGCGCATTCCCGATTATTGTTGTTTAATATTTGCTTTGATCCTGCGCGGGCCGATTCGCTGCGGCTGCCGGACCCGCTGCTGCAACAATAGCCGTGTAACGGGGGAGTGGAGCATGAACGACATTGCCGACCTCGAGGGGCGGATCTCTGCCGCGATGGCGCGGATCGGACGTGCCGTCGAGGGGTTCCAGCCTGCGGGCGGTGCTTCGGCGGAAGGCATCGACGAGGCCCGCGGGGCCGCCGAGGCCGAAGCGCGCGCCGCGATGGCTCGCGCCGAAAGCGCCGAGGCGGAGATCGACAGGCTGAACCAGGCGTTGGAGACCGACGCTGCTGCGGGAGATCAGCTTCGCGAGCGCATCGACGCGCTGACGGAAACGAACGAGCGCCAACAGGAGCGGATCGCGGAACTCGAGACGGAACTGCAGGTTCTGCTCGGCAAGCAGGCGGCGGACCGCGAAGAACTCGACGGGCTCATCGCGGCGCTCGGGCCGCTGGTGGAGGAGCAGACCAATGCCTGAAGTGCAGATCTCGATTGGCGGCAGGGATTTCACCGTCGCCTGCCAGGATGGCGAGGAACAGTACCTTCAGTCGGCGGCGGCGATGCTGGACCGCGAGGCGCGGGGACTGGTGAGCCAGATCGGGCGGATGCCGGAAACCCGGATGCTGCTCATGGCTGGCCTGATGCTCGCCGACCGGACGGCGGCCTACGAGGAGCGTGCGGCGGCGGCAGAGCAACGGGTGGCCCAGCAGCAACGCCAGATCGACGACCTGCAGGGCCGGCCCGCCCCGGAACCGGAGCGGGTGGAGGTCCCGGTCGTTCCCACCGCCCTGACGGACAGCCTCGCCGAAATTGCCGCGCGGGCGGAGGCATTGGCGGCGCTGGCGGAAGAAAAGACCGCGGGGTGACATTCTGCCGGGGCGGCTCCCGCCCCTTTGCGCCGCATCGCAGATGCGTCCCAAAGCGTTGGGCCAGGCACCTGCGGTGGGCCGCCATTTTCGATGGGATGAGGACACAAGACGCAAAAATCCCACGGAAAGGGCGCACCTCTCCATGGGGCTCGTCGGCTTTCGCTGGAGCGGGAGACCCGTTTGCCGTGCCCGATCAGGCGTTGGCTTCGCGGATCTTGTCGGCGGCGTCCTTGTTGTAGGTCACGCCATTTTGCTCGAACAGTTGATCGAGTTCGCCCGACAGCGTCATTTCAGTGACAATATCGCATCCCCCGACGAATTCGCCCTTCACATAGAGCTGCGGGATGGTCGGCCAATCGGAGTAGTCCTTGACGCCCTGGCGGATGTCCTCGTCGGCGAGCACGTTCACGTCGGCGTAGTCTACGCCCATGTAGTTCAGCACACCGGCAACCCGCTGGGAGAACCCGCACTGCGGGGCCATCTTGGTGCCTTTCATGAACAGAACGACATCGTTGGCGGTCACGGTCTGTTTGATCCGGTCTTCGGCGGTCATGAATTGATCCTTTTGGTCTAAGTGCCGGGAGCGCGGTGCGTGCGGCACGATCAGAGGGGTATTGCCGGCTCGGTGATAGCGGTGGAGTGTCGTTCAGTCCGGCGCCTTAGTGGTCAGCGCCAGTGCGTGCAGATCGGCCTCGCTTCCGTCCATCATGCCTTTCAGCGCGGCGTAGACGGCTCGTTGCTGCTGAACACGGTTCTTGCCGCGGAAGCTCTCGTCAACCACCTCGGCTGCGAAATGGGCGCCGTCGCCTGCCAGATCGGTCACGATGATCGTGGCATCGGGAAATGCGTCGCGAAGAAGGGTCTCGATCTGCTGGGCCTGAATGGCCATGGGCGGGAATCCTGTTTACTGGTGTCGTCCGAAAGTTAGGGCCGGCGCGCCGGGTCCGCAAGAGGAGGCCGACCTGCCGGTCGGCTCCATCCTGAGGCGGCAGACGGCCGAGCCGAAGGTGCTGTGGCGAAGGCGCACGCGCATTTTTAGCCAAAAAATCGCGCCCGGACCTCTCCGCCGGAGCAGGCCTCAGCCGATTGCAGTGCCAAACGCCGTGCGGAACAGTGCGCTCAACTCCGCCAGCGGGGCCTCCGAACTGCCGAGGCGGACAGTTTCCCCGGTGAACCGACCGACCGTTTGCAGCGGTACGCCGGCCCGGCCTGCGGCGATCATGAGCGCCTCGGCCTTGTCGAAAGAGCAGGCGATGAGGTAGCGCGCCTGATCCTCGCCGAACAACGTGGCCGTGTCGGCAGCATCGAGCACCACACCAACGCCCGCAGCCTCGGCCATTTCGAACGCGGCAAGCGCCAGCCCGCCGTCAGACAGGTCGGTGCAGGCGTCGATCCAGTCGCGGTTGTCGCGGATGAACTCGCCGTGCGCCTTTTCGGCAGCGAGGTCGACATGCGGCGCGTCGCCGTCTTCACGGTTGAACACTTCAGCCAGCAGGGCCGATTGGCCCAGGTGGCCGGCAGTTTCGCCGAGCAGAAGCAGGACATGGCCCTCACGGGCGTCCCGGCCGATCAGGTGGTCGAGGTCGTCGATCAGTCCGACGGCGCCGATGGTCGGGGTGGGCAGGATCGGCTCGCCGTCCGTTTCGTTGTAGAGCGAGACGTTGCCGGAGACGATCGGCATGTCGAGCGCCGCGCAGGCTTCCCCGATCCCCTGGATGGCGCCGACGAATTGCCCCATGATCTCCGGCTTCTCGGGATTGCCGAAGTTGAGGTTGTCCGTGGTGGCGAGCGGCCTTGCCCCCACGGCCCTCAGGTTGCGGAAGGCCTCTGCAACCGCCTGCCGCCCGCCCTCGACCGGATTGGCGCGGACGTAGCGTGGGGTCACGTCTGAGGTGAAGGCCAGCGCCTTGTTGGTGCCGTGCACGCGCACGATACCGGCGCCCTGACCGGGCACGCGGACCGTATCTGCCATGACCATGTGGTCGTATTGTTCGAAAACCCACGCCTTGTGGGCGTAGTTGGGCGAACCGATGAGCGCCTTGAGGCCGTCGATGGGGTCGATCTCGGGTACCGGGTCCATTTCGGCGGCGGGCGCCGTGGGTTCCCACGGGCGGTCGTATTCCGGCGCGGATCCGGCGAGGGTGGCGAGCGGCAGGTCGGCCACGACCGCCCCGTTGTGCTCGATCAGGAAGCGGTCCTCGGGGATCGTCTCGCCGACGATGGCGAAGTCGAGGTCCCACTTGTCGAAGACGGCGCGGGCTTCGGCCTCTTTTTCCGGGCGCAGAACCATGAGCATGCGCTCCTGGCTTTCTGACAGCATCATCTCGTAGGGGGTCATGTTCTCTTCGCGTTGCGGGACGCGGTCGAGGTCGAGGCGGATGCCGAGGTTGCCCTTGTCGCCCATTTCCACGGCGGAGCAGGTCAAACCCGCCGCCCCCATGTCCTGGATCGAGATCACGGCGCCAGTCTGCATCAGTTCCAGACAGGCCTCCATCAGGCGCTTCTCGGTGAAGGGGTCGCCGACCTGAACGGTCGGGCGCTTCTCTTCGATGGTCTCGTCGAACTCGGCGGAGGCCATGGTTGCGCCGCCGACGCCGTCGCGGCCGGTCTTGGCGCCGAGGTAGACCACGGGCATGCCCACGCCGGAGGCGGCGGAGTAGAAGATCTTGTCGCTGTCAGCGAGGCCGGCGGCGAAGGCGTTGACGAGGCAGTTGCCATTGTAGGCGGGGTGGAAGCGGACTTCGCCGCCGATGGTGGGCACACCGAAGCAGTTGCCGTAGCCGCCGATGCCGGCGACGACGCCGGAGACGACGCTGCGTGTTTTGGGGTGGTCCGGCATGCCGAAGGAGAGCGCGTTCATGGCGGCGATGGGACGGGCGCCCATGGTGAAGACGTCGCGGAGGATGCCGCCCACGCCGGTTGCCGCGCCCTGGTAGGGTTCGATGTAGGAGGGGTGGTTGTGGCTCTCCATCTTGAAGACCACGGCCTGGCCGTCGCCGATGTCGACCACGCCGGCGTTCTCGCCGGGGCCGCAGATGACCTGCGGGCCGGTGGTGGGCAGGGTGCGCAGCCATTTCTTCGAGGACTTGTAGGAGCAGTGCTCGTTCCACATGGCCGAGAAGATGCCGAGTTCGGTGAAGTTTGGGTCCCGGTTCAGGATCCGCAGGATTTCGGCGTATTCCTCGGGCTTCAGGCCGTGGGCGGCGATGATTTCCGGCGTGATGGCTGGCTCTTGCATGGCTGTCCCTTTGCTTCGGGGCGTTTTTAGTCCGCGCGGGCGGAAAGGGGAAGGGGAGGCGACTCCCAGCGGAGGGCCGGTTCGGGCGGGGTCGCCGTCCCACGGGTGGGACGGGAGGTGCGGTACGACATTCCAAGGGGTTACGGAGGCGTGTTCATCAGCCGTTAACCTTTGCCGTGTGCAGCGTCTCTCAGGCTGGGTCCGATCTCGGGCGGGCGCCGTGGAGCAATGCGGCGTTGTTTCCGGCGTTGCCGCTCTTACATGGCACCCATCGCAAGCAGCCGGAGGCGGCTGCGTGCCAAGGCGGAACAGGAGAATTCGATGCCACAATCCGAGACGCGCAACCGGCGGTTCGTGCTGGCGGAACGCCCGAAGGGCGAGCCGGACGACAATACGCTGCGGCTGGAAACCGGCGACGTGCCGACCCCCGGCGCGGGCCAGATGCTGCTTCGCAATGAATACCTGTCGCTCGATCCGTACATGCGGGGCCGGATGAGCGACGCGCCGTCCTATGCCCCACCGGTGGAACTGGGGGAGGTCATGGTCGGCGGCACGGTGGCGGAAGTCGTCCGCTCCGACGTCAAGGGGTTCGAGGCGGGCGACTGGGTCGTCGCGTTCGGCGGCTGGCAGGACTATGCGCTGTCGGACGGCAAAGGCGTGATCAACCTCGGGAAGAACCCTGAGAACCCCTCCTGGGCGCTGGGCGTTCTGGGGATGCCGGGGCTGACGGCCTGGGCGGGCTTGACGCAGATCGGCGCGCCGAAGGCGGGCGAGACGCTGGTGGTGGCCGCCGCCAGCGGGCCGGTCGGGGCGACCGTGGGGCAGATCGGTAAGATCCTCGGCTGCCGCGTCGTGGGAATCGCCGGCGGGCCGGAGAAATGTGCGCACGTGGTCGACACGCTCGGTTTCGACGCGTGCATCGACTACAAGGCGGCCGGATTCCCCGAAGCGCTGAAGGACGCGGTGCCGGATGGCATCGACATATACTTCGAGAACGTCGGCGGCGCGGTCTTCGACGCGGTTCTGCCGCTGCTGAATACACGCGCCCGGGTGCCGGTGTGCGGCCTGATCTCGCAATACAACGCAACCTCCCTTCCGGAAGGACCGGACCGGTTGAACCTGCTGCTGGGTGCGATTCTGCGCAAGCGGATGACGTTCCGCGGCTTCATCGTGTTCGACGACTTCGGCCACCTGTACCCCGAGTTCGCTCGCGAGATGTCGGCCTGGGTGAAGGACGGACGGGTCCGATATCGCGAAGACGTCATCTCGGGGCTGGAACAAGCGCCATCGGCGTTCGTAGGGCTGCTGCGAGGCGAGGCCTTCGGCAAACGGGTCGTACGGCTGAGCGATTGAAACGACAAGAACGAAAGGAAATTTCGATGAAGATCCTGATGGTACTGACCTCCCACGACGAACTGGGAGACACGGGCAAGAAGACGGGCTTCTGGCTGGAGGAGTTCGCGGCACCCTATTACGTGTTCAAGGACGCAGGCGCGGAGGTCACGCTGGCGTCTCCCAAGGGCGGCCAGCCGCCGCTGGACCCGATGAGCGATTCCGAGGATGCGCAGACCGAAGCGACGAAGCGGTTCAAAAGCGATGAGGCAGCGCAGACGCAGCTCGCCAATACCGCGGTTCTCGCCGATGTCTCCGCCGAGGGGTTCGACGCGATCTTTTACCCCGGTGGTCACGGGCCGCTGTGGGATCTGGCAGAGGATTCCGATAGCCGGGCGTTGATCGAGGCGTTTGACGCCAGCGGCCGGCCGATCGGCGCCGTCTGCCATGCCCCGGCAGTGTTCCGGCATACCCGCGACGCGGACGGAAATCCGCTGGTCTCGGGCAAGACGGTGACCGGCTTCACCAATTCCGAGGAAGAGGGTGTCGGCCTGACGGATGTGGTGCCGTTCCTGGTAGAAGAGATGCTGATCGCCAACGGCGGGAACTACAAGAAGGGCGACGACTGGTCTGAGTTTGTGGTGACGGACGGCAAGCTTGTGACCGGCCAGAACCCGGCGTCTTCCGAAGAGGCCGCCCGCAAGGTGCTGTCCCTGCTCTGAGGTGGGTCAAGGCGCGGCGTCCGGGGGGGGTAATAGCGGTGCCCCGGACGCCGGGCGAAGCGGTCAGCCGTCGATGCGGGCGCCCATGGACGCGAGGGCCTGCTGGTAGACGGAGGCCGCATTCCATTCCTTCAGAACGTTGTAGTTGCGGGTGCCCGGCTGGTAGGGCTGACCCGGTGCCCAGCCCTTCATGCGAAGATAATTCGCCGTAGATGCAAGGGCATCGGACATGTTGTTGAAGTCGATCCGGCCATCGCCGTTGCCGTCCTGCCCGAAGCGCAGGGCGTTGCCTGGAAGGAACTGGGTGTGGCCGAGTTCGCCGTGTTTTGCGCCGACGGCACCGGGAGAGATCATGCCCCGGTCGATCATCACCAGCGCGCTCACTAGGTGGGGTTGGAAGAACTGCGGCCGGCGGCAGTCATAGGCCAGGGTGGCGGTGGCGTTGAGCACGTTGGAGTTGCCCATGAAGTTGCCGAAGCCGGTTTCCATGCCGTGGATGGCGATGATGAGGCCAGCGGGCACGCCGTAGCGGCTCTCGAGGGACTGGTAGAAGGCCGGGTTCTGCGCCTTGCGCTTGCGTCCCTGCGAAACGATCACGTCGCAGCCGCGCTTCTGGCAGAACTGGTCGTAGCTGAGCTTGAAGCTTTTCTGGCCACGGTCGGCGGCGATGGTGGCTTGGGCGTACTGGGTATTGGCGAGGGCCGAGAGCCCGCGCTGGCCGACGCCGGCCTGCGCCGCTTCTTGGGCGAACTGCTGTTTCCATGCCGCGAAGCCGGACGCGGAATTGCCGCAACTGGCCGCGAGGGCGGGGGCGGCAAGCGAGAATGCCGCGGCGAATGCGAGAGCGGCAAGTCGAAATGACATCGGGCAGTTCCTCCGTTGACTTCGTCCCAGCCTATAGCATGGCGTTCGGCGGCTCCAACCCCGACGTTGCTTCGGGCGGCGGCGATCGCCGCGTCGCTGCTCGGAGGTGTTTGGCGTTGGGCCAAAAAAAATGGCCGAGAACAAGTCTCGGCCCAAGTCCAACAGGGAGGTAAAGACGAACGCCAAAGCGTCCGTCGATAGGGTCAGAATTAGGAAACTGAACGGCGTGGTTCAAGATTAATCTGCCCCGCTCCGCAAATGGCCGCCATGCGTGTTGTGCAGGTGCAACGAAAGGGGAGGCTGGGGGTCAGTCGTCGGGGGAGGTCTGGGCCTCGAGATTCCGGCGATGTTCCTGAATCTCCTCGACAACGAAGTCGCGGAAGGCGGCGATCCGTTTGGACTGCCGGAGCTCCTCCGGATAGGCGAGGAAGACCGGAACCTCCGCGCTTTCCACGTCCGGCAGCACGCGCACCAGATCGGGCTCGGAGGCGACGATATAGTCCGGTAGCACGCCGACGCCGAGGTGATTCTTCACGCACTGCAGGACGCCGAAGTAGTTGTTCACGTTCAGCCGCGAGGTGATGTCGTGCCCGAGCAGCCACTGCACCATCGAGGCGCCGGCGGAGACCTGGGTGGAGGACGTGCCCTGGCAGATCAGCCGGTGCTCGCGCATGTCGTCGGGAGAGTGCGGCGTGCCGAACTGTTCGAGGTACTGGTGCGAGGCGTAGAGGCGCATGCGCACGGTCATCAGGCGCTTGCGGATGAGGTCGGCCTGGGAGGGCTCTTTCATGCGGATGGCGACGTCGGCCTCGCGCATCGGCAGGTCGAGCACGCGCTCCTCCAGCATCAGGTCGATGTTGAGGTCGGGGTATTTCGAGTAGAGCTTGGCCAGCCGCGGCGCGAGCCAGAGAGAGCCGAAGCCGTGGGCGGTGGTCACGCGCAGTTCGCCGAAGACCTCCTCCTCGCTGTCGCGGATGCGGGCGGAGGCGGCCTCGAGCCGTTTGCTCATGGAGCGGGTGGCTTCGAACAGCAGCTCGCCCTGCTCGGTCAGGATCAGGCCGCGGGCATGGCGGTGGAAGAGGGTGGTGTTCAGACTCTCCTCGAGCGCGCGAATCTGGCGCGACACCGCCGACTGGCTGAGGTGCAGGGAATCTCCGGCGTGGGTCAGGCTGCCGGCCGAGGCCACAGCATGAAAAATTCGCAGCTTGTCCCAGTCCATCTCGGTTCGTCCGTCCTGCTCGCTCGTTTCCAGTGTCGGGCGCGTCCGCGCCGACGGCGGTCGCACCGCCTCTTGGCATGGCTTGCAGATGGATCATATCCCCCTTGCAAGAAAAATCCACAAAGCGCCGCAGGCCGGCAACGAGATCCGGCGGTAACGGGCCGGTTGAGCAAGACTCGGGCGCGAAGCAAGAAAGATTGGTCGAAAACGGGTGCGCTGGCCTCGCAACGGACCCCCTGTGCACGCATGGCGAGAGAGCGCGAGCGCGGGAAATCCCCGCCGGGGTGCGCTGTTTCGTCCACCGCAGGACGCTTCGCCGCAGCATGGTGAAAAGTGACGCAGGGACAGGGGATACCCGCCACTCCCCCTGCACATTTCCGCAACGCCGCGTATATAGTTTTCCCGCAGGCAGGGGCGGGACAGTTTCCCGCGGGAAACGGAGAGAGACGCTATGGCAGACCGCCATATCGCGCGCGACATCAGCTATGCGACGAGTGTTCGTTCGCGGGGCGGTCGGGCCCTCGTGCGGGTGCTGGAGAACGCCACGGGGCGGATTTCGCTCATGCGCCGTGCGGCGGGGTACGAGACCGAGGTGGCCCAGGGCAAGGACTTCTGGGGTGTGATGGTCGCCCGGTACGGGCTGAGCCTCGACGTGGTGGGGGGCAGCCTCGACAACATTCCGGCCGAAGGGCCGCTGATCTGCATTGCCAACCATCCGTACGGCATCCTCGACGGGCTGATGATGGGGCATATCCTGTCCATCGTGCGGGGCGATTTTCGCATTCTCGCCAACAGCGTGTTCCGCAAGGCAGAGGACCTGGAAAAGGTGATCCTGCCGATCTCCTTCGACGAGACGAAGGAGGCGATGCGCGAGAATCTGGAGACCCGGAAGACGGCGTTGGCGTATCTGTCCGGTGGCGGGGCGATCGGCGTGTTTCCGGGCGGCACCGTCTCGACCTCGGCGCGCCCGTTCACGCGGCCGATGGACCCGGGCTGGCGGGTGTTCACGGCGCGCATGATCTCCAAGTCGCAGGCGGCGGTGGTGCCGATCTACTTCGTGGGGCATAACAGCCGGCTGTTCCAGTTCGCGAGCCACCTGCATTCCACGCTGCGGATGGCGCTGCTGATCAACGAGTTCCGCCAGCGGATCGACGAGCCGGTGCGGGTGGTGATCGGCAAGCCGATCCCGCGCGAGGAACTGGACGCGCAGGCCAACGATGCAAAAGCGATGATGGACTTTCTGCGCGCCCGGACCTATGCCCTTTCGCCAAAGCCGCTGAAGTCGCTCGCGTACGGATTCGAGTTCGAGGATCGTCACCGGGACGACAAGGGCGAGAGGAGGCCACGGATCTACTGATGGCAGTTGGAATTTTCGACAGTGGGCTGGGCGGGCTGACCGTGCTTGACGCGGTGAGCAAACGCCTGCCGGATGTGCCGTTCGTCTACTATGGCGACAATGCGCATACACCTTATGGCGTGCGCGATGCGGACGACGTTTACGAGCTGACCACGGCCGGCGTGGAACGGATGTGGAAGGAGGGCTGCGATCTGGTCGTGCTGGCCTGCAATACCGCCTCCGCAGCGGCGCTGCGCCGGATGCAGGAACGCTGGGTGCCGTCCGACAAGCGGGTGCTGGGCGTTTTTGTGCCGCTGATCGAGGCGCTGACAGAGCGGCAGTGGGGCGACAATTCTCCGCCCCGGGAAGTCGCGGTCAAGCATGTGGCGCTGTTCGCCACCCCGGCCACCGTCTCCAGCCGCGCATTCCAGCGCGAACTGGCCTTCCGCGCCATCGGCGTGGACGTGGAGGCGCAGGCCTGCGGTGGCGTGGTGGACGCGATCGAGGAGGGGGACATGATCCTTGCGGAGGCGCTGGTGCGCAGCCACGTGGATGCCCTGAAGCGCAAGATGCCGCATCCGGAAGCGGCGGTGCTGGGCTGCACCCACTATCCGTTGATGGAAGACGTGTTCCGCGACGCGCTGGGACCGCAGGTCGAGGTGTACTCGCAAGCGAACCTGGTGGCGGAAAGCCTTGCCGACTATCTGGGGCGTCACCCCAAGATGGCGGGGCCGGGCACCGACGCGATGTTCCTGACGACGGGCGACCCGCGCAAGGTGTCGAACCGCGCCACGCAGTTCCTGCGAAGAAAGATCGACTTCGTCGCCGCGTGAGGCCGGCGGCCGATCTTTCACATATATCGTTTTCGTAATATGAAGGGCTCGACATGACCCATTCCGTCGCCATTCTGGGGGCTTCCGGCTATACCGGCGCCGAACTCGTCCGACTGATCGCCACCCATCCCGGGCTGGAGGTGGGCGCCCTGTCGGCCGACAGAAAGGCGGGGATGGCGATGGCGGAGGTGTACCCGCACCTGCGGCACATGGATCTGCCGCCGTTGGTGCGGATCGAGGAGCTGGATTTCTCCGGCATCGACCTGTGTTTCTGCGCGCTTCCTCATGCGACGAGCCAGGCGGTGATCGCGGAGCTGCCCGAGGGGGTGAAGGTGGTGGACCTGTCCGCCGATTTCCGCCTGCGCGACCTGTCGGATTACGAGAAATGGTACGGCAAGCCGCACTCCGCGCCGGAGTTGCAGAAGGAGGCCGTCTATGGCCTGACCGAGTTCTACCGCGACGAGATTGCGGGGGCGCGGCTGGTGGCCGGGACGGGGTGCAACGCGGCGACGGGCTTGTTCTCGCTGCTGCCGCTGATGAAGGGCGGGGTGATCGACCTCGACGACATCATCATCGACATGAAGGTGGGCGTAAGCGGGGCGGGGCGGTCGCCGAAGGAGAACCTTCTGCACGCCGAGCTGTCGGAGAACTGGCACCCCTACAGCGTCGGCGGCAAGCACCGGCATCTGGGCGAGTTCGATCAGGAGTTCTCCAAGGCGGCCGGACGCCGCGTGGAGGTTCAGTTCACGCCGACGCTGGTTCCGGCCAATCGCGGCATCCTCGCGGCGAGTTACGTGAAGGGCGATGCGGAGGCGGTGCATGCGGCGCTGGCCGCGGCCTATGCCGAAGAGCCCTTCATCGTGGTTCTGCCGATGGGTGAGGTGCCTGCGGCAAAGCATGTGCGGGCGACGAATTTCGTGCATATTGGGGTGGTCAAGGAGCGCGGGTCCGGCCGGGCGACCGTTTATGCGGTGCTCGACAATCTGTGCAAGGGCTCGTCGGGGCAGGCGGTTCAGAACGCCAACCTGATGCTGGGGCTGCCGGAGACGGAGGGGCTGATGCTCGCCCCGGTTTATCCATAAGCGGCGGGGCCGACCGCGAGGGAGGGATACGATGGCGGGAATGAAGGGTCTGAAGAAGAAGCGGCGGATCCAGGTGATCGTGGTGGCGTTCGTCGCGCTTGCGGGCAGTACCGCGCTGATCGGGTACGCGATGCGCGACGGGATCAACTATTTCCGGCCTCCGTCCGACGTGGTGGCGGAGCCGCCGGCGGCGCGCGAGACGTTCCGCATCGGCGGGCTGGTGGAGGAAGGCAGCCTCGTGCGCGGGCAGGGCGAGACCATCACCTTCAGCGTGACGGACGGTGGCGCGTCGGTGCCGGTCTCCTACACGGGCGTGCTGCCGGACCTGTTCGGTGAGGGGCAGGGGATGATCGGCACCGGGCAACTGGTGGACGGTGTGTTCGTCGCCAAGGAGATCCTGGCCCGGCACGACGAGAGCTACATGCCCAAGGAAGTGGTGGACGCGCTGAAGGATCAGGGCGTCTACAAGGACCCGAACGAGCCCGGGTCCTGACCCGGCGGGGTGCGGCTGGCGACAGCCGAGGGGAGGAGGCGCGGTGAAGACGGGGATCCTGGCATTGGGCCTTTGCGCCACGCTCGCCGCACCGCCGATGGGCGCGCAGGAGGCGGTGTTCCTCATCCGGCATGGGGAGAAGCAGGCAACTGGCGAGGACCCGGGGCTGACCGGGGCGGGACAGGCCCGCGCGGCGGCCTGGGCCGGGATGCTGGCGAGCGCCGGCATCGACGCCGTGATCACCACCGAGGCGCGGCGGACCAGGGAGACCGGCGATATCGTGGCGCAGGCCTTGGACGTCGAGCGGACCGAGGTTGCGGTTTCGGACGTGACGGGCGTGCTGGATCTGCTCGGCTTCGATTATGCGGAAGATCGGGTGCTGGTCGTCGGTCACGCGGAAACGATCCCGTCGATCCTGAGCGGTTTGGGGGTTCGGGAGGCGCCGGAGATCGGGCAGGAGGTGTTCGACACCATGTTCGTCGTGGTGCCCGCGAGTGACGGGGCCCCAGTGCTGACCCACCTGCACATGCCGATGCAGCCCACGCGCCCCTGACGGGTTGACGGGGGCGCGGCTGCGCGCGGCGCGCTTCACCTTTCTTAAACGATTTGGCCGAGGGTCGGGGGCATTCAATTGCGCCGGAGGCCAGGCTTCATGAAAGACATCGAGGCAATCGCTGCCGAAATCGTTGCCCGCGAGGGCGGCTATGTGAACGACCCCGACGATCCCGGCGGGCCGACGAAATACGGTGTCACCCTTGCTACGCTGCGGCGGCTGGGCATCGACACGGATCGCGACGGGGCGGTGACGCTGAACGATCTGAAACGGTTGGACCGGGCGGGGGCCGCGCGGATCTTCCTGAAGCACTACTACTATCGGCCGCGGATCTCGGATCTGCCGGAACCGCTTCGGGCCCCTGTTTTCGATATGTACGTGAATGCCGGCGCCAATGCGGTGAAGCTCCTCCAGCGTCTGTTGGTGCGGTTCGGAGAACAGGTGAGCGTGGACGGGGTGATCGGGCCGCAGACCATCGGCGCGGCGGCGCGCGCGGCGCGCAACGCGCCGGATCATCTGGTCGATGCCTACGGCATCGCGCGGCGCAACTATTACTACGCGCTTGCGGACGTCCGGCCCAGCAGCCGGAAATACGCCCGGCGCCGGGACGGCGGCAAGGGCGGGTGGATCACCCGCGCCGAGGAATTCATCTCGCCGCGGTTCCGGCTATCGGACGCGGAACACAGGGCACGGGTGGCGGCATGGGGATGATCTCGGGGACGTTGGGCGCCCTTTTGGGCAACAATCGCAACGTGATTACGGATGTGGTCGGGATGTTTCGGGAGAGCGCCGAGGCAGGCGCGGGGCGCGATGCGGTGCGGGCGGAGGCGGCGCTGGTGCAGTATGCTGCCGAGTTCTCCGGCGCAGGGCGGTCCCGGTTCGATCAGGTGATCGACGGGCTGAACCGGATACCGCGGCCGGCCATGGCGCTGGGGACGCTGGCGCTGTTCGTGGCGGCGATGGTGGATCCGATCTGGTTTGCGGCGCGGATGCAGGGCATCGCGCTCGTGCCCGAGCCGCTGTGGTGGCTGTTGGGGGCGATCGTCGGCTTCTACTTCGGCGCGCGCCACCAGGCGAAGGGGCAGGAGTTCCAGCGCTCCATCGCCGAGACGCTGGCCCGGACGGCGGAGGTGACCGAAGGCATCGCGGCCCTGAATGCGCTGGAAGCCGGGTCGGGCTTGCCGCGGGCGCGGCCCGACGCGCCCCTTGGGGCACAGGTGGAGGCGGCCGAGGTGATCGACATCGACAGCCCCGAGCCGAATGCCGCCCTGGCGGAGTGGAAAGATGCCCATCGCCGATGAGTTCTGGATCAGCCTCGTCACCGAACACGGACCCTGGGTGCTGCTGGTGTTCTACCTGCTGTTCCGGGACCACCAGAAGGACGATGCGACCCGAACCATCCTGAACCGAAACACCGAGATCATCGTGGAGATCACCACGTTGATCCGCGAGCGGCTGCCACGCGACCGCGTGTGAGTGCCGCAAAGGACAAGAGACGTGAAACAGGCCCTCGTGATTTATGCCGCCGTGCTGGGCGGAATGCATGCGTCGTACCTGACGCAAGGCTTTGCCGGAACGGCGGAAATTGCCTATGGCGCGCTGGCCATCATGGCACTGATGATCGCGGCCACATTCCTGTGGCTTTGGGCGATGCGCATGTCGACGCTGTCGCTCGGCATGGCGTTTTCGTGGATGGGTGCCGCGATGGTCATGGGCTGGTGGTGGCTCTACTCGCGCTTGGGCGGGCCGATCTGGATGCTGCGCAGCGAGGCGCTGCTGGTGCTGGTGGGGGCGATGCTGACCGGCGCGGTGCTGCATTTCGAGGTGATCGAGACGTCCTTCGGGTTTCGCCGCGGCGCCTTCCTGCTGCCGGTGGCCGGGGCGATGGCGGTCTCGCTGCTGCTGCTCGCGCTCGCGGTGTGAGGCGGGCGATGGGCCGCTTATGGCAACCGGCCGTGTCGGCGCTGCGCCGCGCCGCCCGGCGGGCGGTGATGGGGCGCCGGTTCGTGCACACCCTGGAGCGCAACAGGGAAGCGGCGGACCGGTTGGACATGGCGTTGAAGGAAATGCTGGAGCGGTAGGCGCGCGTGGGCGCGTGTTGTGGGCGGTGCATGGATCTTCTGCGAAGATCCCGCCTTCGGCGCGGGTATTTTCGCCAACAAGAAGCCGGGCCGGGGCGCTTTGGACGGCGCGGGGCGGATGCTCCCCGGAATGTGAGGGCATGGTGCCGCAGGGCCGTTGCCGGAGCATTGCGGCTCGGATACCTTCGCCGGCATGATAGTCGAACTCGGCCATTTCGCCCTCGTCCTCGCGGCGCTTGTCGCCTGTATCCAGATGATCGTCCCGATGGTGGGCGCCGCCCGGCGCTGGCCGGGTTGGATGGCCGTTGCGGTTCCGGCCGCGACGGCGCAGTTCGTGCTGGTGGCGGCGTCCTTTGCGGCGCTGACCTATGCCTTCGTGACGTCGGATTTCTCGCTGCGCCTGGTGGTGCTGAACTCGCACACGGCGAAGCCCATGCTTTACAAGGTGTCGGGCGTCTGGGGGAACCACGAGGGCTCGATGCTGCTCTGGGTGCTGATCCTGGCGCTGTTCGGGGCCTGCGCGGCGTGGTTCGGTGCGAACCTGAAGCCCTCGCTCAAGGCACGGGTGCTGGCGGTGCAGGCGTCCATTTCGGTTGCGTTCTACGCCTTCATCCTTGCCACCTCCAATCCGTTCACGCGGCTTGCGACGCCGCCGATGAATGGGGAGGACCTGAACCCGCTGCTGCAGGACCCCGGTCTCGCCTTCCATCCGCCGTTCCTCTACCTGGGGTATGTGGGGCTTTCGATGGCGTTTTCCTTTGCCGTCGCGGCGCTGATCGAGGGGCGCGTGGATGCGGCCTGGGGGCGGTGGGTGCGGCCGTGGACGCTTGCGGCGTGGATTTTTCTGACGATCGGGATCGGGCTTGGCTCCTGGTGGGCGTATTATGAGCTCGGCTGGGGCGGGTTCTGGTTCTGGGACCCGGTCGAGAACGCTTCCTTCATGCCGTGGCTGCTGGCCGCGGCGCTGCTGCATTCGGCCATCGTCGTCGAGAAACGGGAGGCGCTGAAGAGCTGGACCATCCTACTGGCGATCATGGCCTTCGGGTTCTCGCTGATCGGCACGTTCCTCGTGCGCTCCGGTGTCATCACCTCCGTCCATGCCTTTGCCAACGATCCCGAGCGGGGCGTGTTCATCCTGTTCATTCTGGCGGTTTTCATGGGCGGCGCGCTGACGCTGTTCGCCGCCCGGGCGGGCGCGATGCAGGCCAAGGGCGTATTCGCGATGATCAGCCGGGAGAGCGCGCTGGTGGCCAACAACGTGCTGCTTGCCGTGTCGGCCTTCGTCGTGTTCGTGGGGACGATCTGGCCGTTGCTGGCCGAGCTTGCGTTTGGGCGAAAGCTGAGCGTGGGGGCGCCGTTCTTCGATGCCGCGTTCACGCCGTTCATCGTGGCGCTGACGGCGATCCTGCCGATTGGCGCGATGCTGCCTTGGAAGCGCGGCAACCTCACGCGCACGATGCAGCCGCTTTGGGGCGTGTTGGCGCTGAGCCTCGCCGGCGGCGCCCTGGTCTGGGTGATGCAGACGGGTGGGTCGATGCTGGCGCCGGTCGGGTTCACGCTGGCGACCTGGGTCACGCTGGGCGCGCTGACAGATCTGTGGTCGCGGACGGGGCGGGGTGGCCTTTCGGGACGTGTGCGGCGGCTGCGCAACCTGCCGGGGGCGGACTGGGGCAAGACGATTGCCCATATCGGGCTGGCGGTGACGGTCTTCGGCATTTCCGGGCTTACGGCTTGGGAGAGCGAGGATATCCGGGTGGCGCAGATTGGCGAACGGTTCGGCCATGCGGGATACGAGATCGAATTGCGCGACGTCTTGCGCGTGCCGGGGCCGAACTACGTGGCGACGCTTGCGACGATGGCAGTCTGGCGCGATGGCAAGGAGGTGGCGGTGCTGCACCCGGAGAAACGCGTCTATCCCGTGGCTCAGATGCCGACGACGGAGGCCGGGATCGACAATGGCATCCTGCGTGACGTCTATCTCGTGATCGGCGACCCGCAGGAGGGTGGGGGGTATGCCGTGCGGACCTACATCAAGCCCTTTGCGAACTGGATTTGGGCGGGCTGCATCATCATGGGCCTGGGAGGGATCGCGTCGCTCTCCGACCGTCGCTATCGCGTCGCCGCGGGGGCGCGGAAGCGGGCGACGGGGGTAACCGGGGTGCCTGCGGAATGAAGCGCTTGATCCTCGCATTGGCCCTGCTCGCGGCGTGGCCCGTCTTCGCGGTGACGCCGTCCGAGGTGCTGGACAACCCGGCGCTGGAGGCGCGGGCCCGGGATATTTCCAAGGGGCTGCGCTGCCTGGTTTGCCGAAACGAGAATATCGACGAGTCGAATGCCGAACTGGCGCGGGATTTGCGGGTGCTCGTGCGGGAGCGGCTGGTTGCGGGCGACACGAACGAAGAGGTGGTGGACTACGTCGTCAACCGCTACGGAGAATATGTGCTGCTCAAGCCCACCGCGCAGGGGGCCAATCTGATCCTCTGGATTGCGGGGCCGGCGATGCTGCTGCTGGCCGGGGGGATGGGCTTGGCCTATGTCCGCCGGCGGGGACGCGCAGAGGATGGTACGGAGGCAGGTCTTACCCGAGAGGAGGAAGCCCGGCTGGAGGACATCCTGAGAGAGTGACGACAGGGCTGGAGGCTTTCGCGCCCCTGGGATGCATGGCGGGGCCGGGGCCGGTCCGAAATCTGCTGCGAGAAGGTATTTTCGGTGCAATACGACGCCATTGATTACGAGGTGCGCGAGGGTGTGGCGCTGGTGACGCTCCGCCGCCCGGAGGTGATGAACGCGCTCAACACGCAGATGCGCGCAGAGATCACCCATGCCGTGGGGCGCGGGGGCAACGAGGCGCGGGTGGTGGTGCTGACAGGGGCGGGGCGTGCCTTCTGCTCGGGTCAGGACCTCGGAGACCGCGCCAACCTAGGCCATATCGACCTGGAGCGGACGCTTCGGGACGAGTACATGCCCTTGATCCAGTCGATCACGGACTGTCCGGTTCCAACCATTGCCGCGGTCAACGGGGCCGCCGCCGGGGCAGGGGCCAATCTGGCTCTGTCCTGCGATGTCGTGATTGCCGCCGAAAGCGCGGTGTTTCTGCAGGCGTTCGTTCGGATCGGTCTCATTCCGGATGCGGGCGGCACCTATTGGCTGCCGCGCCAGATGGGGTTTGCGAAGGCAATGGGGGCGGCGCTGTTCGCTGAGCCGATCGCGGCCCGGGATGCCGACGCCTGGGGCATGATCTGGGAGGCCGTGCCGGACGACGCGTTCGCCGCGCATTGGTGGGCGCGGGCGCAACATCTCGCGCAGGGGCCGACCGCGGCCTATCGCGCGGCCAAGCAGGCGCTGCGCGCGGGGCTCGGCAACGATCTGGAGACGCAGCTTGGTCTGGAAGCCCGCTTGCAGGGGGATTGTGGATTGAGCCGGGACTTCAAGGAGGGCGTCGTCGCCTTCGTTGAGAAACGCCCGCCGCAATTTGAAGGTCGCTGACGATCGGCAGTGTCGCTCCGCCGGGGCTGGGGCACGATTTTTCGGCCGAAAAAACGCACGCGCGCGCAGTGCGCGCCCGGCCCGGCCCAACTGGCGGGACGGCATCTTCGATGCCGGAGCGGCGGGCGGGAGCCCACCCAGCTGACATTCTCCTTTGTGGATTGGCCGAAACGTGGTTTTCTATGGGGTGGTGAAAAACCGAGAGTGTGTGCGAATGAGCGATGGTTTGCGAATGAGGTCCCTCCTCGGGCTTTGCCGCGTCGCCCTTTGCGTGATCGGCCTCTCCCTGCCCGTGTCTGCCGGTCTTTCCGAGCCTTGGGAAGAGACCGTAACGGCGGCCGAGGTGCAGCGCCCCAGGCCCCGGCCTCCCGATCTGGGGCGCGGGGACCTGCGATGCACACCGGATGGCCGCCACTGCATTGCCGCCAAGACCTACACCGCCGACGTCTGCCGCACGATCGAGGCCGCCGCTGACGAGGCCGGGCTGGACCGGGATTTCTTTGCCCGCCTGATCTGGCGGGAAAGCTTGTTCGATGCCTCCGCGGTCAGCCCCGCCGGCGCGCAGGGCATCGCGCAGTTCATGCCGGGGACGGCCGCATTGCGGCGGCTGGACGACCCGTTCAACCCCGCCAAGGCGCTCAGGGCATCGGCGTACTACCTCGCCGAGCTTCGCGACCTCTACGGCAACCTCGGGCTTGCTGCGGCCGCCTATAACGCGGGCGAGGAGCGCGTGGCGGATTTTGTCAGCCGGGGACGGATTCTGCCCCTGGAAACCCGCCGCTACGTGCCTGCCATCACAGGCTATTCCGCGCTCGACTGGCGCGACGCGGCGCCGGAGACGGTGGATCTGGCGCTGGAGGACGGAGAGCCGTTCCAGGCGGCTTGCGTGGAGCTGGCGGACACGCGGCGCTTCCGGGAGTTCCGGACCACGGTGCCCGTGAAGCCCTGGGCCGTCATCCTTGCCGCCCATCGCACCCAGGCCATTGCCGCCAACAGGTATGACCGGCTCAAGCAGCGTCGCCCGGTGCTTGAGAGCTACGACGTCGTCTATCACCGGATGCGGTTGCCCACGCAGGCCGGTCTGCAGGTCACTGCGCAGATCGGGGCGGACAGCCGATCCGAGGCGCAGGGGCTGTGCGGGCGGCTCAGGGGGCGGGGGGTTCCGTGTGTGGTGCTTCGGAACTGACCCCTTGCAATCCCGGCGCGCCGGTCCCAGATAAGCGCACGGTCAGGGACGCCGGCCGCTCGCAGGTGCAGCGCACCATGGTGAAGTCCCGAACGTCTATGTTCATCCCCCGCTCAGCGACGCAGGCAGGATGGCAACGCGAGCCCCACCCGAGTGCCGCCTGTCGTGAGACCGAGGCAGAGATGACACATATGACGACACCCGATACCCTTCCCACCGTGGATGCGCTGAAGGCGCAGGCGCGCCGCTTGCGTGGCAGCCTTGCCGACGCCGGCTCCGACGTCGGCCACTCCCGCAGTCTGGAGCTTCTGGCCGCGCAATACGGCTATCGCGACTGGAACACGCTGCGCGCGGCGGCTGACCGGCCCAGGCCCAACCGCCCGATGCCGCCGGTGCAGGCCGGCGACCGTGTGCGCGGAACCTATCTCGGCCAGAGCTTCACCGGCGAGGTGGTGGCGCTGCGCCAGATGAACGGCGGCTCGCACTACGCCGTCACGCTGCAATTCGACGCGCCGGTCGACGTGGTCACGTTCGACAGCTTTTCGTCGATGCGGAGCCGGGTCTCCGCCACCATCGACGCGGATGGCCTGTCGCCGCAGCATACCTCCAACGGGGTGCCGCACCTTCGACTGGAGCTGCGGGACTGACGCCGGGGCCCGCGTAACGGCTTGAAAAATGAGAAGGCCGGGCAGAGCGCCCGGCCTTTCCAATTCGTGGGTCCTCTCGGAGCCTGCCTCAGCCGCGCTCTTCGACCTCGACGTAGTCGCGGTAGGGGGCGCCGGTGTAGAGCTGGCGCGGGCGGCCGATCTTGTGCTCGGGATCGGAGAGCTGTTCCTTCCACTGCGAGATCCAGCCCACGGTCCGCGACAGGGCGAAAATCGGGGTGAACATCGAGGTCGGGAAGCCCATCGCCTCCAGGATGATGCCGGAGTAGAAGTCCACGTTCGGGAACAGTTTCTTCTCGGCGAAGTAGGGATCCTCGAGCGCCTGCTTCTCCAGTTCCTTGGCGACCTGGAGCGTTGGATTGTTGTGGATGCCCATCAGGTCCAGAACCTCGTCGGCGGAGGCCTTGAGCACCTTCGCGCGCGGGTCGACGTTCTTGTAGACCCGGTGGCCGAAGCCCATCAGGCGGAACGGATCGTCCTTGTCCTTGGCGCGGGCGATGAATTCGGGGATCCGGTCGACGGTGCCGATTTCCCGCAGCATCATCAAGCAGGCCTCGTTGGCGCCGCCGTGGGCAGGGCCCCAGAGGCAGGCCGCACCGGCCGCGATGCAGGCAAACGGGTTGGCTCCGGAGGAGGAGGCCAGGCGCACGGTCGAGGTCGACGCGTTCTGCTCGTGGTCGGCGTGCAGGGTGAAGATGCGGTCCATGGCGCGGGCCAGGATCGGGTCCACCTCGTATTCCTCTGCCGGCACGGCAAAGCACATGCGCAGGAAGTTCCCGGCATAGTCCAGATCGTTGCGCGGGTAGATGAAGGGCATGCCCATCGAGTACTTGAACGCCCAGGCGACGATGGTCGGCATCTTGGCGATCATGCGGATCGAGGCGACTTCACGCTGCCAGGGGTCCGTGATGTCCGTGGAGTCGTGGTAGAACGCGGACATCGCGCCCATCACGCCCACGATGATCGCCATCGGGTGGGCATCGCGGCGGAACCCGCGGAAGAAATACTGCATCTGGTCGTGCAGCATGGAGTGATGGGTGACGCGGTATTCGAAGTCCTCCATCTGCGCGGCGGTCGGCAGTTCGCCGTAGAGCAGCAGGTAGCAGACTTCGAGGTAGTGCGATTTCGCGGCGAGTTGGTCGATCGGGTAGCCGCGGTGAAGAAGCTGGCCCTTTTCGCCGTCGATGAAGGTGATCGTGGATTCGCAGGACGAGGTCGACGTGAACCCCGGATCGTGGGTAAAGACGCCGGCTTTGCCATAGAGCCCGCGAATATCGATCACGTCCGGTCCGGCGGTGGGCGAGTGCATTGCCAAATCGAACGTCTTGTCGTCGAAGGTCAGCGTCGCTTTTCTATCGGTCATTGGGGCGTCCCTTTCTCTATATGCCCGCACGGCCCGCAGGGGCGCATCCGGGTTCGGGTTTCTAATGTCACGGGCCGGGTTACTCCCCCGTCTGGCCCGCGGCGTCCTCAATGCGGCGCAGGGTCTCCTCCCGGCCGATCACGAGCATCATGTCGAAGACACTCGGCGTCGCCGTGCGCCCCGCCAGGGCGGCGCGCAGGGGCTGTGCTATCTTTCCCAGCTTCAGCTCCTTGGACTCGGCAAATTCGTTGACGGCCTGTTCCAGACCATCGCGGGACCAGCTAGCATTTTGCAGGTGCGGCGTCAATTCTGACAGTATACCACGGGATACTAAATCAAGTGCCTTGGCCGCCTTCGGCTCTGGCTCGATCGGCCGGCTCGCCAAAATGAAGTGAGCCTTATCAAGAAGTTCGCCGAAGGTCTTCGCGCGTTCCTTCAGGCAGTACATGCCGCGGGCCATCCCATCGCGCTGAGATTCCGTAAGGGGAAGGGCACCGGTCGCGTCCAGAAATGCCTCCAATTCGGTCAAAAGGGCGGCGTCTTCTGCAGCCGCAATATGCTGTCCGCAGAGATTCTCCAGCTTCTTGAAATCGAACCGGGCGGCGGCCTTGTTGATGCCGTCGAGGTCGAACCACTCCCGCGCCTGGGCGTCGGTGAAGAATTCGTCGTCGCCGTGGCTCCAACCGAGACGCGCCAGGTAATTTCTCATGCCTGCGGCCGGGTACCCCATCTTCTGGTACTCTTCGACGCCCGTCGCGCCGTGACGCTTGGAGAGCTTCTTGCCGTCCGGCCCGAGAATGAGGGGGATGTGCGCGTAGACCGGCAACTCCCACCCCATCCCGGCATAGATCAGGGACTGCCGGGCGGCATTCGCAAGGTGATCGTCGCCGCGGATCACGTGGGTCACGCCCATGTCCACGTCGTCCACCACAACGGCCAGCATGTAGGTCGGCGTGCCGTCGGAGCGCAGAAGGATCATGTCGTCGAGATCGGCGTTCTTCCAGCGGACCGTGCCTTGAACGGCGTCCTCGATGACGGTTTCGCCGTCGCGCGGGGCTTTGATGCGGACGACATGGGGTGCATCGGGATGGCTGGCGGGATCGGCATCGCGCCAGGGGGAGCGGAAGTTCGTGCTGCGCCCTTCGGCACGGGCGGCCTCACGGAAGGCGGCGATTTCGTCCTGCGTCGCGAAGCACTTGTACGCGGCGCCGCGCTCCAGCAACGCCTGCGCGACCTCCGCATGGCGGCCTGCGCGCTCGAATTGGCTTACCGCATCGCCGTCCCAGTCCAGCCCGAGCCAGCGCATCCCGCGCAGGATCGCCTCCGTCGCTTGTGGGGTCGAGCGCTCGCGGTCGGTGTCCTCGATACGGAGAAGGAACTTTCCACCCCGTCCACGCGCGTAGAGCCAGTTGAAGAGCGCGGTGCGTGCGGTGCCGATATGCATGAAGCCCGTCGGAGAGGGGGCAATACGTGTGACGACCTGCCGGGTGTTTGGCATGATCCTGATGACCTTTCCACATTCCTGGGCGGGCGGGGTCATGACCCGGACCGGCCGTGCCTGGTCCGCGGTTCCCCCGCCCGAAAATCATTTCCCAACGGGATATATTTCACTGCCCCACGGTTGGAAAGGCGGGCAGGGGCGAAATAGCGAGCCGGGTGGGTCTGGGCGCGGGGCGCGCATTAATCCTTTCTCAACCATGATGACCCAAGGCTGCGCCATGGTCGTCACAACGACGTCAGAGCCGGGGACCGTCCCGGCGGCGGGCCTTAGAGGCGCGCTTTCCGCCGCGCTCCTGGCGCAGCGCGGGCGATTGATACTTTGGGTACCGATCTGCCTGGCTTTCGGAATCGGCGGCTGGTTCTCCCTGAGGATTGAGCCGGGTTTGGCGGAATACGCCGCCTGCGGGCTGGGGGCCGGCGCGCTGTTCCTGCTCGGCCGTCAGGCTGGAGAGGGGGCCGCGCCCCTTTTCTGGGGCATCGCGCTGGTGCTCTGCGGGGCGCTGCTGGCGGGGGCGCGGGCGCATTCGGTTGCCGCGCCGGTGCTGGGGTTTCGTTACTACGGCGCCATCGAGGGTCGCATCATCGACATCGACCGCTCTGTCTCCGACAAGCCGCGCCTGACGCTCGATCGGGTCGTGCTGGAAGACGTCGCGCCATCGCGGACGCCGGCGCGGGTGCGGGTGTCGCTACACGGCCAGCAAGGGTTCATCGCGCCCGAACCTGGCCTGACGGTCATCCTGACCGGCCACCTGTCACCTCCGAGCGGGCCGGTGGAGCCGGGCGGTTTCGACTTCCGCCGCATGGCGTGGTTCGAGCGTCTCGGCGGCGTCGGCTACACCCGAACGCCCGTCCTCGCTGCGGCGCCGGCCGAAGAGGGGCGGGCGGGGCTGGCTATCTTCCGTCTGCGGATGGCGATCAGCGAGGGCGTGCAGGCGCGGATTCCGGGCGAGGCCGGCGCTCTTGCCGCGGCGATCCTCACCGGGGACCGCTCCGCCATGCCACGAGAGACCGTGGAGAACCTGCGCAACGCGAACCTCGCGCACCTGCTCGCGATTTCCGGGCTGCATATGGGATTGCTGACCGGCGCGGTCTTCGCCGCGCTCAGGGCGGCGATGGCGCTCATCCCCTGGGTGGCGTTGCGCCTGCCCACGCGCAAGATTGCGGCTGCGGGGGCACTGGTAGTCGGGGCCTTCTACCTCGCGCTCTCCGGTGGCGCGGTGTCGACGACCCGCGCCTTCGTGATGGTCTCGGTCATGCTGGTGGCGGTGCTTCTGGAACGGCGCGCGATCTCCCTGCGCTCCGTCGCGCTGGCGGCGACGGTTCTGCTGGTGCTGACGCCGGAGACGTTGTTCGGGCCGAGCTTCCAGATGTCGTTCGCTGCAACGACGGCGCTCGTCGCGGCCTTTGGGGCGCTGAAGCCTCACCGCGAGCGGATGGCGCGCCTGCCGCGATGGCTGGCGCCGGCGGTGGCTGTGCTGATCTCCTCGGCGGTGGCGGGCGCCGCAACGGCGCCTTTCTCGGCCGCGCACTTCAACCGGATCGCGGACTACGGCCTGCTGGCGAACCTCGCCTCGGTGCCGCTGATGGGGGCGCTCGTCATGCCGTCGGCCGTCGCCGCTGCGGTCTTGTGGCCGATTGGGCTGTCCTGGGTGGGCTTGTGGCTGATGCGGTGGGGGCTGGAATGGATCCTGTTCGTGGCTGCGAGGGTGTCGGCGCTCGACGGGGCGGTCACGCATGTCATCGCGCCCGGGCCGTGGGTGCTGCCGCTCCTCTCCCTCGGGTTCCTCGTGACGCTGCTCTGGCGCGGCCCGCTGCGTTGGTCCGGGCTGCTCGCCATGGTGGCCGCTCTTGGCCTTTGGACGCAGGCGGACCGGCCGGACGTGCTGATTTCGGACACCGGGGGAGTCGTGGGGGTGATGGGACCGGAAGGGCGCAGCCTGTCCCGGCCCAAGGGCGATGGGTTTGCCGCCTTGAGTTGGCTGGAGAACGACGGCGACGGGGCGGACCAGGCCGAGGCGGCGGCACGCCCGGGCTTTACCGGCGACCGGTTTGAGCGGAGGGCGCAGGCAGGTGCGCTCACCGTGCGGCATCTGACCGGAAAGACGGGGCTTGCCCGGTTGGGGACGGCCTGCGGGGCGGATGTTCTCGTGACGAACCAGCCGTTGACGAACCGGCCCGAGGGGGCGTGCAGGCTGTTCGACCCGGAAAGCCTGCGGAAGAGCGGGGCAGTGTCGATCCGGATCGGCGATGAAGGGCCGGTGTTCGAGACCGTGGCCGAGCGGACCGGCCACAGGATGTGGGCGCCGTAGGGCGCGCGGCGCAGGGTCCGTTCAGTAGCTCCGGATCAGTCCCACGAGCCGGCCCTGCACCTTGACCTGATCGTCGCGGAACAGGCGCGTTTCGTAAGCCGGGTTGGCGGCCTCCAGCGCAATGGTGCGGCCCTTGCGGCGGAAGCGTTTGAGGGTCGCCTCCAGATCCTCCACGAGCGCCACGACGATATCGCCGTCGTCCGCCGTTTCCTGCTCGCGGATCACCACGACGTCGCCGTCGTTGATTCCGGCCTCGATCATCGAGTCCCCGCGCACCTCGAGCGCATAATGGTGGCCGGTGCCGACCATCTGGCCCGGCACGGCCACCGTGTGGCTGACCTCGCTGATCGCCTCGATCGGCACACCGGCGGCGATGCGGCCCATCACAGGCAGTTCTGCCGCGTGCACCTCCACCAGACGGGAGTTCGCCGCCGTCCGCGGCTCCGCCATTTCCGGCGCGTCGTTCTCGATCACCACCGGCGAGAAGCCCTTGGACTGAAGCGCCTCAGGCAGTTTCACGATCTCGATCGCCCGCGCCCGGTGGGCGAGGCGGCGGATGAAACCGCGTTCCTCGAGGGCGGTGATGAGGCGGTGGATGCCGGACTTGGAACGCAGGTCCAACGCATCCTTCATCTCGTCGAACGAAGGCGGCACGCCGTCCCGCTGCATCCGCTTGTGGATGAATTCCAGCAGGTCGAGTTGCTTCTTCGTCAGCATGGCGTCCTCGCTTGTTCAGGTGCCGCGGGGCCGCCGAGCAGAAAAGTCCCGCGTTTGCAGGTTGTTCTGCCAGTGTTCACGTTTTGTGTCAACCGTGGGGGTCAGATCGGGACAACTTCGGCCATTTCCCCCGCCTTGCGTGACGGATCCGCAACGGGGCGGACCAGCAGGGCATTGGACTGCGAAAGAACGCCGAGCAACGCGCTGTCCTGACTGTCGAAAGGCGTCACCACGCCGTCGGCCAGGATGGCGCGCATGTAGTGCTCCCGCGGCCCGTTTTCGGCGACGTCGGCGCCGAGCGCGGCAGTCACGCGCGGCGCGGGGCGCGCGACAAGGCCCTGCATGGCGAGCAGCATGGGTCGGAGAAAGATATGCCCGCAAACCATTGCGGACACGGGGTTTCCCGGCACCCCAACCATCGGTACGTCCCCCAGCCGGCCGGCCAGAAGCGGCTTGCCCGGCCGCATTGCCACCTTGTGAAAGGCCGCTTCCAGCCCAAGGTCCGCGGCGACGCCGGCGACGAGGTCGTGGTCGCCCACCGAGGCGCCGCCAATGGTCACGATCAGGTCCGCGCCGTCGGTCAGGCCAAGCGCGGTGCGAAGGCTGTCCACATCGTCTCGGGCGATGGGAAGCAGCCGCGCTTCCGCCCCGGCGGCCTCGAACAGCGCTTTCAGGCCGAAGCCGTTGCAGGCGACGATCTGGTCGTCCCGTGGTTCCTCGCCCGGCATCACCAGTTCGTTGCCCGTGGCCAGAAGCGCGACGACGGGGCGGCGGGAGACGACGAGATCCGGCACGTTCATCGCGGCGGCCAGCATCACGTCGGCCGGGGACAGCCGCCGTGGCGCCTCCATCCGGTCGCCGGGGGCAAAGTCCCCTCCGGCGGGGCGGATGTTGGTGGCGTGCCGGTCGGGATCGGTGATGGTCACCACGTCGCCGTCGCGGGCGGTGTTTTCCTGGATCACCACCATGTCGGCCCCGTCGGGCACCGGCGCCCCGGTGAAGATGCGCACCGCCTCGCCCGCGCCGACCGTGCCGGCGAAAGCCTCTCCGGCGGGGGCGGCGCCGATCACCCGGAACCGCGCGCCTTGCGTCACCTCGGCGGCGCGCAGGGCGTATCCGTCCATGGCGGAGGCGGCGAAGGGCGGTTGGGCGCGCCGGGCGACCACGGGTTCGGCCAGTACGCGGCCCGCGGCCTTGCTCAGCGGTACGCGTTCCGTGCCCACCGGCGCGACGAGCGCAAAGATCTTTTCCAACGCCTCGCTGACGGGAATCATGCCGTTGCCTCGAAACGGCCGGACTTGCCGCCGTCCTTCAGGATCACGCGGATGCCGCCCATCTCCATGCCCCGGTCGACCGCCTTGAGCATGTCGTAGATCGTCAGCGCGGCAGTGGAGACGGCGGTCAGGGCCTCCATCTCCACCCCGGTCTGGCCGGTGGTCTTGACGGTCGCCGCGATGCGGACACCGGGGATGGCCGGGTCCGCTTCCAGTTCCACGGCGACTTTGGTCACGGGTAGCGGGTGGCACAGGGGGATCAGTTCGGCGGTCTTCTTCGCCCCCATGATCCCGGCAAGGCGCGCGACGCCCAGAACGTCGCCCTTCTTCGCCGTGCCCTGACGGACGAGGTCGAGCGTCTCCGGCTTCATCCGGACCCAACCCTCGGCGACGGCGATGCGGGAGGTCGCGGCCTTGTCGGACACATCGACCATATGCGCCCGGCCCGCGTCGTCGAAATGCGTCAGCGCCATCAGATGCCCCCGCCGTGGGCCGACGTCAGCGGGTTGGCGAGCAACTGCCGGGTGGCGAGCTTGACGTCCGGCTGGCGCATCAGGCTCTCGCCGATCAGGAAGCAGCGGGCGCCGTACATCGCCAGTTCGGCCAGTTCCCTCGGCCCGGACAGGCCGGATTCGGAGACGATCAGCCGGTCGGCCGGCACGTGCTTGATCAGCCTGCGCGTTACGTCGAGGCTGGTTTCGAAGCTGTGCAGGTCTCGGTTGTTGATGCCGATCAGCCCGGAGGACAGGGTGAGCGCGCGGTCGAGCTCTTCGCGGTCGTGCACCTCGATCAGCACGCTCATGCCCCAGGCGAGCGCCGCCGATTCCAGTTCCGCCGCCTGCGCGTCGGAGACCGAGGCCATGATGATGAGGATGCAGTCGGCCCCGAGCGCCCGCGCCTCGGCCACCTGGTAGGGGTCGTACATGAAGTCCTTGCGCAGCACGGGAAGCGACGTCGCGTCGCGGGCGGCTTTCAGGTAGGAATCGTCGCCCTGGAAAGACGGGCCGTCGGTCAACACGCTCAGGCAGGTCGCGCCGCCCTCCTCGTAGGCCTTGGCCAGCGCCGCGGGGTCGAAATCCTCCCGGATGAGCCCCTTGGACGGGCTGGCCTTCTTGATCTCCGCGATCAGGCCGTAGCCCTGGTGGATCGCTGCCAGCAACGCGTCCTCGAACGGCCGAACGGACCCGGCCTCCCGCGCGGCGGCCTCGACCTCGGCTTGCGGGAAGGCCTCTTTGCAGGCGGCGATGTGGTCCAGCTTGTAGGCCTTGATCCGTTCGAGAATTGTCGGGGTACTCATGACGCCTCCGGAGTGGTCCAGTTGATGGGAGCGTGTCCCCGGGCGCGCAGCCAGTCGTTGGTGCGCGAGAAGGGTCGCGAGCCGAAAAATCCGCGCCGCGCCGAGAGCGGCGAGGGGTGGGGTGTTTCGATCTTGAGATGCCGCGTGCCGTCGATGCCGCGCGCAGCCTCCTGCGCCTGCCGCCCCCACAGGAGGAAGGCGCGGGGCGCATCGGCCAGCCGTGCCAGCACCTGCGCCGTCAGCCGCTGCCAGCCGAGCGCCTTGTGCCCGTTGGCGGTGCCGGCGGGCACGGTGAGCACGGAGTTGAGCAGCAGCACGCCCTGCCGTGCCCAGAACCGCAGATCCGCGTTGGGCGGGGCGGCGCCCAGATCGTCCTGCATCTCGCGGTAGATGTTTGCGAGCGACCGGGGCAGGGGGCGGACGTGCGGCGCTGCGGAAAAGGCGAGACCATGGGCATGGCCGGGTGTCGGATAGGGGTCCTGCCCGAGAATTACGACCCGCACGTCCTCCGGCTGGGTCAGTTCGAGCGCGGCGAAGACCTGGCCGCTGTCAGGCAGGGTTGGCCGAGGGTCCGCGTCCAGCGCGGCGTCAATTGCCGGCAGGTCGTCACGAAAGAACGGCAGGGTGGTCCAGGCACCGGTATGGGCGGCGGTCAGGCTCATCCGGCGTCCGCGGTCAGCGTGGCGAGCGTGTGCACCTTGGCCCGCGCATGGCCTCCGTCGATGCTGGCCCTGGCCATCTCGGCCCCCTCCTTGAGGTCCGCCGCCTTGCCCGCCACCAGCAGCGCGGCGGCGGCGTTCAGCAGGACGGCGTCGCGATAGGCGCCCGGCTCGCCATCCAGCAGCGCGGCGAAAGCGCGGCCGTTGTGCTCCGGCGTGCCGCCGAGAATGGCCTCGAACGGGTGCACGGGCAGGCCTGCGTCCTCGGGCGAGATGTCGAATTCGCGCACGTCGCCGTCCTTCAGTTCCGCGACCCAGGACGGTCCGGCGATGGACAGCTCGTCGGTGCCGTCGCCGCCGTGGACCAGCCAGGCGGCGTCGCTCCCGAGCGCGGCGAGCGTCTCGGCCAGCGGGCGGATCAGGTCGAGCGTATAGACCCCGGTCAACTGGCGCTTCACGCTCGCCGGGTTGGTCAGTGGCCCCAGCACATTGAAGACGGTCCGCGTGCCGAGTTCGGTGCGGGTCGGCATGACGTGGCGCATCGCCGGGTGGTGCATGGGCGCCATCATGAAGCAGATGCCGCCCTCCGCCAGCGCGCGTTCGGCCACCTCGGGGCCCACCATCACGTTGATGCCCATCTGGGTCAGCGCGTCGGCGGAGCCGGACTTGGACGACAGGTTGCGGTTGCCGTGCTTGGCCACCGGCACGCCCGCGCCCGCCACGACGAAGGCCGTCGCGGTGGAGATGTTCAGCGTGCCCTTGCCATCGCCTCCTGTGCCGACGATATCCATCGCGCCCTCCGGGGCGCGGACGGCGTTGCACTTGGCGCGCATCACCTTCGCGGCGGCGGTGATTTCCTCCACCGTTTCGCCACGGGTGCGCAGCGCCATCAGGAAGCCGCCGATCTGGCTGGGGGTCGCCTCGCCCTCGAACAGCGCGTCGAATGCCGCCTCGGCTTCGGCGGCCGTCAGCGCGCGGTCGGCGGCCAGACCGATCAGCGGTTTCAGCCCGTCACTCATGCTGGTACCTTCACGTGTTCAAGAAAATTCCGGAGCATCCGGTGCCCGTGTTCGGAGCGAATGCTTTCGGGGTGGAACTGGACGCCCTCGATGGGCAGGTCCCGATGTCGCAGCCCCATGATCGTGCCGTCCTCCAGCCAGGCGGAGACCTCCAGGCAGTCCGGCAGGCTCTCGCGTTCCACCACCAGCGAGTGATACCGCGTCGCCAGGAACGGCCCGTCGATGCCGGCGAACACGCCTTTTCCGTCGTGGTGGATCCGTCCCATCTTGCCGTGCACGATCTCGTGGCAGCGCACCACCTTGCCGCCGAAGGCCTCGCCGATGGTCTGATGGCCGAGGCACACGCCCAGCAGGGGCGTTTTCGTGTCCGCCGCCGCTTGGGTGAGGGCGAGGCAGATGCCCGCCTGCGACGGGTCGCATGGGCCCGGTGACAGGATGATCCCGTCCGGCCGGAGCCCCATCGCTTGCTGCACGTCCAGCGCGTCGTTGCGGCGCACGTCGACGTCGGCGCCGAGTTCCCCGAGATAATGTACGAGGTTGTAGGTGAAACTGTCGTAATTATCGATCAGCAGGAGCATTTTTGCGCGTCCGAGCAATAAGGGGTGAACCGGAAACTGTGTCGGGCTATACATGCTCAGAGGCTTCCGCCGGGGTCAAGGTCAAGCACCCGGCGGGCAGGGCCCAGAGGCGAGAGAGCAACGAAAAAAGGGAGCGGGGATAAGGCATGGGACGCGGAATCCTGTCCGGCCTGTTCTGGGGCAGCATCATTTCAGTTGTCGTGTTGTCCGCGGTGTCGCTCCTTGCGCCGCCGCTGCAGAGGACGGCGCTGTTGCCGGAGGGTGACGGGCAGTCACCCGCCTTGTCCGACACGGCTGGCAAGCCAGGACCGGAGATCACCGTGTCCACGCCGGAGGGGACCCCAGCAGAGGGCGAAGCGCCCGCGGTCTCCGAGTCCGGCGCGCCCGTGGCGCAGCCGGAGGGGCCGGAAACCGGCGGGGAGACGGAGATCGCGACGACGGGCACTGAGCCCGAAGGGGAGACCGCGCCCGAACCGGACGCGGCCGGATCGCCGGATGCCGAGACCGGCGGGACGGGTACGGAAGTGGCCTCTACGCTGTCGGTGCCCGCGGGGTCGGAGTTCCGCCGACCGCCGCCCGAGACCGAAGCCGCGCTTCCCGCGCCCGATGCCGGCACCCCGGGCAAGAGCGCTCCGCCCGTGCCGCAGGGCTTCACGGGGGACCCGTCGCTGGCCATCCCGAACACCTCCGCCGCCGCGCGCCCAGAGACGCCCGGCATGGAGGTGACTGCGCCCGAGGCCCCCGGATTCGACGACAAGGCGCCGGAAATCGGTGCGGAAACGCCGACCGAACCCGGGCTGAAGGGGACGCCCAGCCCCTCCGAGCCCGGCGCGCCCGCCGCACGGGAAGACGTCTCCGGTCAGGGAGTCCGCCGCTTTGCACCGCCCGTGACCGCCGAGAGCGTGGGGTCCGAAACGGCGACGCAGGCCAACGTCGGGGCGGCCGAACGGCTGGCATCCGGCGCGACCGGCGAGCGTCTGAGCCCGGGTGAGAGCCAACGCGTCGGAGGGACGGATGCCGCGGGTGTCGCCTCGACGGCGGTGACGGGCAGTTCCACCAGCCAGCCCGCCGAAAGCACCGCGACGGCCCCGGTGTCCGACGGGGCGGCCGAACGGCTGGCGTCCGGTGCGACCGGCGAGCGCCTGAGCCCGGGTGAGAGCCCACGCGTCGAAGGGTCAGAGGTCGCCGGTGTCGCCTTGATGCCAGGGGCGACGCCGGTGCCGGGCGCCTCTGCCGGCCAGACGGCCGACCGCAACGTTCCGGAGCCCTCGCCGGAGCTTACCGCTGCAACCGCCGAAGCGGTCGCCGTCGCCCCGATCGGTCGCGTGGACGGCGGGCAGCCCATCGGGCCGACCGGCGCGGAGACCACGGATTCGGCGGTTGCAGCCGGGCGCGAAACCGTGGCCTCGGCCACTGCGCGCGAGGCCGTGCCCTCGGTTGCCTCCACGGCCGCCACGCAGGCGCGTGCCGTCGACGGTATGGAGGCGGTCGAGGCCGACGTCGCCGAGGCCGCCCCAACCGGCATGGAAACTACGCTGCCTGCCGCCAACGGAACCGAGGCGGCGGACACGGTGCAGGTGTCCGACGCTCCGGACGCCGCCACGTCCGGACTGACCGTGCCGTCCGAACCCGGCGAGGGGCTGGACGCGGTGGTCGCCAGATCGAACGGGCCGGTGGCCGGTGGCGAGCCTGCTGACACGGCAGAAGGCGAGCGGGTGGCGATGGCCGACGTGACCTCCGCCATGCCGCAGACGACACAGGCGGATCGTGCCGTGGTCGCGGATGGGGCGGAGGACGCCGACGAAGCCGAGAGCGCCGATGCCCTTCCGGCCGCGCCGGCCGTTGCCGCGTCCCCGGCCGAGACGGACCTCGAGCGGCCCGAGCGCAAGGAGGTGACCATCGCCGGGCCCGAAGAGGCGCCGCCTTCGGTCAACGACCGTGCGCCCGACAGCCCCGGCGTGCGTGTGGTACCGCTGACCGAACGCTCCGGCAGCAGCTCGCGCCTGCCCCAGATCGGCGACGCTGAGGTCCCAGAGGCGGGGGAAGAGGAGGCCGGAACTGCCGACGCCGCGCAGGACGGCGAAACCGCCATTCCCAGCGGGTCGGGCGGGTCCTTCCGGCTCGACGCCCTGAGCCGCAATGCCGTGCCGTTCGAGAACGCCCCAGGCAAGCCGCTCTATTCCATCATCCTGATCGATGACGGCAGCCGGACGCTCGATCGGTCTGTGCTCGGCACGTTCAACTTCCCCGTGACCTTCGCCGTCGACCCCACCATGCCCGACGCCTCTGAGGCCGCCGCGTTTTATCGCGAGAACGGTTTCGAGGTGGTCATGCTGGTCGAGGGGTTGCCGGAGAATGCCCAGCCGCGCGACCTTGAGGTGGCGTTGGAGGCGAACTTTGCCCAGGTGCCGGAGGCGGTCGCCATCATGGACCCGCCCGAAAACGGCTTCGGCAACAGCCGCAACCTGGTGGAACACGTCGCCAGCATCGCGGCCTATGACGGCCATGGCCTGATTGGCTGGGACCGGGGCGTCGGCTCCGTTCAGGCCGCGGCCGAACGTATTGGACAGCCCTCGGCACTGGTCTTCCGGAGTCTCGACGATCAAGGCGAGCGCAACACGGTGATCGAGCGGTATCTCGACAGGGCCGCTTTCAAGGCGAGGCAGGAGGGGGCGGTCGTCATGGCCGGCCACGCGCGGCCCGAGACGGTCAAGGCGCTGTTCGAATGGGTCGGGTCGGACAAGGCGTCCGACGTGACGCTAGCGCCGGTCTCGGCGGTCCTGCGGGGGCAGTAGGCGCCGCGCGGGCCGTGGTGGCGGTCGGACGGTTATGGCCAGGACTGGAGGCGACGGGATGGTTGCAGATCCGGACATGAACAGACGCCTGCGGGAGGCGATCGGCGACCGGCCGGGGATCGCCGAAAAGAAGATGTTCGGCGGCGTTTGCGTGGTTCTGAACGGCCATATGGTCGGCGGGGCCAGTCGGGACCGGACCACGGGCCACGGGCACTACATTTTCCGCGTCGGGAAGGACAACACGGAAACGGCCGAAGCCTTGCCCGGCGGCGAACCCTTGGTCCTTGGCGGCAAGCGCCTTGGCGGGATCTTTCGCGTCACCGAGGAAGAGGCGACCGACGACGTTCTGTCGGCGTGGGCGGCGCTCGCGGTGTCCCACGTCTCGGCCCTGCCACCGAAGCCAACGGATTGATCCTACCGGGGGCGGCGCGCGGAATGTCCGCAGGCAAGGCTGGGCTTGCATCCGGGACGCCGCTGCGTCCAGTATTGCCGTCACGGGTATTGGAAAGGGGTCGCCATGTGGGTCACGTTCTCCGCAGCGGGCTATCTGGTGCTCGAGCTGTTCGCGCTGTACTTCGCCTACCGCGCCGTTTCCCGCGCCCGCACACCTCAGGGATCTCTGGCGTGGGTGCTGTTTCTCATCATGTTGCCCTGGCTGGCGGTGCCGTCCTTCCTGTTCTTCGGGCACAGGAGGTACCAGGGATACGTCGTGTCGCGGCGCGACTCCGCCGAGGTGATCGCTGGACTCGATGCGATGGGCGAGCATTACCGCGCGGCCCGCGATGGCGGCCTGTTCGGTTATGGCGCCTTCGAGGAGATTTCGGAAATGCCCGTGGTTTCCGGCAACTCCATGGAGCTTCTCATCGACGGGGAAGCCGCGTTCGAGGCGATTTTCGCGGCCTTCGACGCGGCTGAGCAGTACATCCTCGTCCAGTTCTACATCATCCACGACGACGACCTCGGCCGCGCCTTCGCCGCCCGGCTCAAGGCCGCTGCCGACCGCGGGGTTGCGGTGCGGCTGCTCTACGATCCGGTGGGCAGCGTCCACCTTCCGAATGCCTACGTGGCGGACCTGCGCGCCAGCGGCGTCGAGGTGGTCAACGCCAGCGCGATGCGCGGGCCGAGCCACCGGTTCCAGATCAACTTCCGCAACCACCGGAAGACCGTCGTCGTGGATGGGCAGGTGGGGTTCATCGGCGGGCTGAACGTTGGGGACGAGTACCTCGGCAAGAACCCGAAATACGGCGCCTGGCGGGACACCCATTGCCGGCTTCGCGGGCCTGTGGTGACGCAGCTCCAGCTCGTTTATTCAGAGGACTGGCACTGGGCGACGCATCGGCTGCCGTACAAACATCTGAACTGGCGGGCGGAACGGGTGGAGGAGGGGATGGACGCCATCGTCGCGGCCACCGGGCCCGGCGACGTTCTGGAAACCGGCAGTCTCTATTTCTGCGCCTGCATCACGCGGGCGGTGAAGCGGCTGTGGATCGCATCTCCCTATTTCGTGCCCGACATCGACATCCTTACGTCCCTGAAGCTCGCGGCCATGCGCGGGGTGGACGTGCGCATCCTGGTGCCGGAGGTGATCGACCACCGCCTGCCCTGGCTCGCCGCCTTTGCCTATTTCGACGAAATCCGGGAGGCCGGGGTGCAGGTGTGGCGGTATACCGAGGGGTTCATGCACCAGAAGGTGCTGCTGGTGGACGACCGGATCGCCTCCGTCGGGACGACGAACATGGACAACCGCTCCTGTCGGCTCAATTTTGAGGCAACCGTGGTCGTTTTCGACGAGCGCGCAGCGGCGGAAACGGCCCGAATGCTGGAAGCCGATTTCGCGCGCGCCTATCTTCTAGAGACGTCCCTGGCCGATCAGCCCCTGAGCCGGCGGCTTGGCGCGCCATTTGCGCGGCTGATGGCGCCGGTGCTCTAGGCACCCGGGACGAACGCGAACAGGAGGGCGACTGTGCGCCTCAGGATAGCCAGTTACAACATCCAGAAGGCGGTGGGCATCGACTTCCGCCGCGATCCGATGCGGATCATGGACGTTGTTAACGCGTTGGAGGCGGACGTGGTCGCCTTGCAGGAGGTCGACAAACGGCTCGGCGCGCGGCCCTCGGTGCTCTGCCGGGACACCATCGGGGCGGAGACGGATTACGTGGTTGCGCCGCTCGCGGACAACGATGTGAGCCTTGGCTGGCACGGAAATGCGATCCTCGTGCGCCGGGACCTGGAGATCGCCTACGTGGAGCGGGTGGACCTGCCGGGGCTGGAGCCGCGCGGCGCAGTGCGGGTGGATGTGCGGTCCGGGGCAGGTGCGGTGTCGGTCGTGGGCACGCACCTGGGGCTGGTCCGCTATCACCGCCGCCTCCAATTGCAGCGCATCCGGGAGCACTTGGGCGACATGCCCGGGCGCGCCGTGGTTATGGGCGACTTCAACGAATGGTCCATGGAGCGGGGCCTGGAGCCTCTGGAACGTGATTTCCGGATCGTGAGTCCCGGTTTCTCGTTCCATGCCGCGCGGCCCATCGCCGGGCTCGACCGGTTCGCGCTCGGTCGGGATGTGTCCCTGCATGGGGCGGGCGTGGAAGAGGGGCCGCTGGCCAGCCGCGCCTCCGACCACCTGCCGATCTGGGGCGACGTGGAGGTCCGGTCGCCGGACGTTGTCTGAAACGGCCGCTTGCCGGGGATTTGCCGGCGTCGATCCCGCATCCGCCCGGTCGTTTCGGTGCGCCCCGGGCGGCCCGAGCCTGTTGCAACGGCGCGGCGCAGTTCCCACATAGCTGGCATGGAAAGCCCGATCATCCGCCGTGCCATTCCTTCCGACGCCGCAGCGTTTACCGCGGCCATTCGGGCGGCCTATGGCCCGTGGATCGACCGGCTGGACGGACTGCCCGACGTGGATGCCGGTGTGGCCGAAGAAATCGCACAACATCCGGTCTGGGTGGCGGAATCCCGGAGGTCGGGGCGCATTCTCGGCGGGCTGGTGCTGCACCTCGGGTCGGACACCGCGAAGGTGGCGAACCTCGCCGTCTGCCCGGACTGCGGCGGGCGCGGCATCGGGCGCGCCTTGATGGCGGCGGCCGAGGCCCATGCGCATGACAAAGGCTACCGCCGCATGACCCTTTCCTCCCACGGCGACATGACGCCGACCTTGCGGTTCTACCGCAAGAGCGGCTGGGCCGAGACGGGGCGGGAGGGGTATCGCGTCTTCATGGAAAAGGCGATCGGCTGACGGAGGTCTCCGTCTGCGCCACGTGTGGGGCTGCCGCCAGCGACCTGCGCCGCAGGACCACGCGCGCAAGTAGCAGCGCGACGCAAACCGCGCCGAGGAGCACGTAAAACGCCGGGCCCATGATCCACGCGTGCAGGCCCGCCCCTGCGGCGACGGAGACGACGAGAACCGGCAGAATGCCGATGGCGGTGGTCCAGAGGAAGGTCCACCAGCCGACGGAGGTCAGTCCGGCGGCGTAGTTGATCAGGTTGAACGAGATTAGCGGGACGAGCCGCAGCCCGATCAGGCCCGGCGCGCCCCACGCCTGCCAGGTTTGGTCGACACGGCCGAGGACGCTGGAGGGATCGCGGGGCAGCCCGCGTCCGAGACGGCGGGAGAGGCCGAAGGCGATGGCCGCTCCCAGCATCGCACCGATCCAAACGGTTGCGACCCCGGCCGGAATGCCGAGCGCGGCGCCGGCGCAGATGGCGATGGCCTCCGCCGGAACCGGAACGAAGTTGTGCAGCACCATCAGGCCCACGAGCAGCAGCGCGATCATCCGGGGAGTTTGCGGCACGCGCGCCATCAGCTCGGCCGGATCGAGCGTGGGCAGGGCGAGGACAAGACCGACGGCCAGCCCCGCAACCAGTGCCACGGCCCCGATGACGAGCCAGATGCTGCGCCTGGTCGGGCGGTCGCCGGATGGCTCCGGCGGTGTATGCGGGGCGGGTCCCATTACGGAGAGTACCACGTCGGGCGAGGGCGTGGCACATCCTCCCACCGGAACGTGATCGCCAAGGTGGGTCTTGGCGAATTCAGCTGTTTCGGTTGCGCACGAACCGGCCGGCGTCCTGCGCCGCGGCGCGGATCGCGCGGGACTTGTTCACGGTCTCCAGCCATTCCGCCTCGGGGTCGCTGTCATAGACAACGCCGCCGCCGGCCTGAATGTAGAGCTTTTCGTCCTTGAGCACCGCCGTGCGCAGCGCGATGCACATGTCCATGTCCCCGCCCGCCGAGAAATAGCCGACACCGCCGCCGTAGACGCCGCGTTTTTCGGGCTCCAGTTCGTCGATGATCTCCATCGCCCGGACCTTGGGTGCGCCCGATACGGTGCCCGCGGGCAAGCCGGCGAGCAGGGCGGAAAGCGCGTCCTCGCCTTCCTTCAGATCGCCCACCACGTTGGAGACGATGTGCATGACGTGGCTGTAACGTTCGATGACGAATTCCTCGGTCGGGCGGACTGTGCCTATCTTCGCCACCCGGCCCACGTCGTTGCGGCCCAGATCCAGCAGCATGAGGTGCTCGGCCATCTCCTTCTCGTCGCCCAGAAGGTCCGCCTCCAGTGCCCGGTCCTCTTCCTCCGTTGCGCCGCGCGGACGCGTACCGGCGATGGGACGGATCGTGACCTCACCGTCGCGCAGGCGCACGAGGATCTCGGGACTGGCACCGATGACCTGGAAACCGCCGAAGTTGAAGAAGAACATGAACGGAGACGGGTTGGTGCGCCTGAGGCTCCGGTAGAGCGCAAAGGGGGGCAGGGGGAAGTTTACGGTCCAGCGCTGCGAGGGGACGACCTGGAAGATGTCCCCGGCGCGGATGTATTCCTTGGCCGCCTCGACCGCTTGCATGTACCCGGCCTTGGTGAAGTTCGACACCGGATCGCCCACTTGCGCCTCGTCGGCGAGATCCCGGCGCTCGCCGCGCTCACCCGCTTCGAGGTCGCGAATGGCGTCCATCACCCGCTCGGCGGCTTGCGCGTAGGCGGCGCGGGCAGAGACCCCGCTCGCGGTAAAGGCCGGCGAGACGACGATGACCTCGCCTTTCACCCCGTCCAGAACCGCCACCACCGACGGGCGGATCAGAACCGCATCCGGCAGGCCCAGCGGGTCCGGATTGACATGGGGCAGATGCTCCACCAGCCGGATCATGTCGTAGCCGAGATACCCGAAGAGCCCCGCCGACGCCGAGGGGAGCCCCTCGGGCAGTTCGATCCGGCTTTCGGCGATCAGGTCCCGCAGGGAGGTCAGGGGATCGGCCTCCTCGTCCACGAAGGCCTCCGGGTCGTAACGGGCCTCGCGGTTCACGCGCACCGACTTGCCGTGGCACTTCCAGATCAGGTCCGGCTTGAACCCCACCATGGAATAGCGTCCGCGCACCTCGCCCCCCGTCACCGATTCCAGAACGAAGCTGTCGGTACGGGCGCCGGCGAGTTTCAGCATCAGGCTGACGGGGGTGTCGAGATCGGCGGCCAGGCGCGCATAAACCACCTGGTTGCGTTCGTCCTCATACGCGCGGGCGAACGTCTCGAAGTCGGGAAGAAGCTGTACCATGTCGCCTCAGCGGAAGAGCTGCGAATGGACGGAGTTCAGCCCCGCATCGTTGAAGCTGATGCCCGCCCGCGCGGTCAGAGCCTTCGCGTAATAGGTGAAGAGGTCCGCCGCCACGCCCTGCGCGGCGCTGTCGCGTACCTGGCCTTCGATCATCGCCATCTGCGGGTCGCTCGTGTCGACCGGCTTGATCTCGTCGAGGACCACAAGAACCGCAACTCCGGCTGCGTCGACGATCTCGCTTCCGCCAGGGTCAAGCTGGTAGACGGCATCCATCAGCACCTGGGGAGCGCCGGTTGTCGCAAAACTCGCTCGCGTCGCGTCCTTGACCGTCTGCATCGTGGCGCCGCCGGTCAGGCCACCGCCAACCTCGAGCTGGGCTTGCGCAGCTTCGGCTTCCTCACGTGCCCGCTCCAACGCCTGCGCCTGACGCCAGCGGTCCGTCACGACGTCCCGAACCTCCTCCAGAGGCTGAAGGCGGGGCGGTACCATCTCGTCCATCCGGAGGGCGAAAATCCCGCCGTTGTCCATCGTCCGGATCTGCGGGAAGTCCTTCTCCGTCACGGCCTCCGCCGCCTCCCGGAACGCCGCATCCGCAGCGATGTCAGCCTCGACTCCGGGGTAGTAGTCCAGGGTCGCAAGCTCCATCTCCGTTTCGCCTGCAAGGTCCTCCAGCGTCGCGCCGCCGGCAAGGCGGTCATCGAAATCGGTCGCGAGATCCTGGATGGCACCGCGCGCCTTCTGACGGGCCAGTTCGTCGCGAAGATCGGGTTCGGCCTCCTCGAAGGGCGTTTCCTGTGGATTGAGAATGGCGTTCATGCGAAAGAGCGCGGGACCGAGGTCCGTGGGGTAGGGGCCGACGATGCCGGGCTCTGACAGACCGAAGACGGCATCGGCCGCCGCGCCGAGGTCTTCCCGCCTCACGTCCCCAAGGTCCACATCCTCCAGCGACAGGCCGCGCTTTTCCACTTCGGCAGCGAAGTCGCTTTCTCCCGCCTCCACGGCTTCCCGCGCCGCCGTCGCCTCCTCGGCAGTACCGAAGACGAGCCGTTCCACCAGCCGACGCTCCGGGATCACGTACTGGCCGATCCGCTCGTTGTAGAGCGCACGTACCTCGTCCTCGGCAACGTCCACGTCGTCCGCCATCATTTCGGGCGAGAGGTAGGCATAGGTGATCCGCTTGCTCTCAGGCAGGGTGAAATCCGCTTCATGCACGTCGTGGAAGGCCTGAAGCTCCTCGTCGCTCGGCTCCGGCAAGTCCCCGAGGAACCCCTCCGCGTCGAACCCGGCATAGCGGAAGCTCCGCCGCTCCCCAAGCCAAGTCATCAGCAGATCGACGGTCTCCTGCGGGGCGGCGATCCCGCCGGTCACGGCGGACTGAAGGATGTTCCGGGAGGTCTCCTCGCGGACGGTGCGCTCGTACTCGGCCACGCTCCAGCCGTTCTGATCGAGCATGTACTCATAGGCATCCCGATCAAACGTGCCGTCGGGCCCGGAAAATGCAGCTGCGGCGGTGATTTGCCGGGCGACGTTGGCATCTCCCACCGACAGGCCCAGCCGGTCCGTCTCGTTGTTCAGCGCGGCGGTGGCGGCAAGCTGACCCCGCACCTGTGCGGGAATGCCTTGGGCCTCCAGCGAGGCGAAGGACACGTCGGTGGCGCCTGCGGCTTGCTGTGCACGCATCGCCTGCGTCAGGGCGCGGTAGTATTCCTGCGCGGTGATATCGCGATCCCCGACGCTCGCCACGGAGGTGCCGCCGCCGGAGAAATTCCGGATACCGAACCCGCCTAGACCGGCGATCAGCGCCACCAAAAGGGCATAGACGAGAATGTTTCCGGCCTTCTTGCCTTTGCTCATCGGGGCACCTGTCCGCTGCAATTCGTGTCGGGCTTGTCTATGCCCCCCGCGGCGGGGAGGCAAGCGCCTCAGACGGCGCTTCCACGCCTTTCGAAAGAGCTACCGCCGCGCCAAGGCAGTGTTCAAGCCCGCCTGCCGGGCGCGCCAGCCTCCCTGATAGCGAAGACGACGGGCGGGCGATGCACCACGACCCCACCGCCTCTCCACAACGAGGATGTCGTCACCGTCGCACGTCAGTGCACCTTGCGAAATGCCTGCGGCCATCTCTCCTGGAGGGGCTTCTTGTGTCGGAAAATATCCTCGGGGGGGGGGAGCACCGGAACGGGGCGCGGGGGGCAGACGGCCCCCCGTCCTGCGCGTGGGACCAAAGCCGCGCTCAGTCGGTTCCGCGGTACGGTTCCACGTATTGCAGCGCCATGTCCCAGGGGAAGAAGATCCAGGTGTCCTGGCTCACCTCGGTAATATAGGTATCGACCATCGGCCGCCCCTTGGGTTTGGCGTAGACGGTGGCGAAATGCGCCTTGGGATAGAGCCGGCGCACCAGTTCGAGCGTCTTGCCGGAGTCCACCAGGTCGTCGACGATCAGAATGCCCTCGCCGTCGCCCATCATCTCCTCGTTCGGCGCCTTGAGCACCTTGGCGTCCATCTGCTGCTTATGGTTGTAGGACTTCACCGAAATCGTATCGACGGTTCGGATGTCGAGTTCGCGCGCCACGATCATCGCGGGTGCCATGCCGCCCCGGGTGATCGCCACCACGGCCTTCCAGCTTCCGCCCTCCATCGGCCCGTGGCCGTCCAGGCGCCAGGCGAGGGCGCGGCTGTCGCGGTGGATCTGATCCCAGCTGATGTGGAACCCCTTCTCGTGGGGCAGTTGGTCGGAGCGCTGGTTCATCGCGGTCTCACTTCTTCGTTGCGTCGATGTCGGGCGCGTCCACGGCCTTCATGCCGACCGCGTGATAGCCCGCGTCGACGTGGTGGATCTCCCCAGTCACGCCGGCGCCGAGGTCCGACAGCAGGTAGAGCGCCGAGTTGCCCACGTCGCCGATCGTCACGTTCCGCCGAAGCGGCGAGTTCAGTTCGTTCCACTTCAGGATGTAGCGGAAATCGCCGATGCCGGAGGCAGCGAGCGTCTTGATGGGGCCGGCGGAGATTCCGTTCACCCGGATGCCGTTCTTCCCGAGATCTTCGGCCAGGTAACGCACGGAGGCTTCCAGCGCGGCCTTGGCGACGCCCATCACATTGTAGTGCGGCATCACCTTTTCCGCGCCGTAGTAGGTCAGCGTCAGACACGACCCGCCATTCGTCATGAGCTTTTCGGCACGGCGGCAAAGGGAGGTGAAGGAATAGACGGAGACATCCATCGACATGGAGAAGTTGCCGCGCGAGGTGTCCACGTAGCGGCCGCGAAGTTCGTTCTTGTCGGAGAAGCCGATGGCGTGCACCACAAAGTCGAGACTGCCCCAGGCATCTCCGAGCTGCTCGAAGAGCGCGTCCATCGACGCCTCGTCGGTCACGTCGCAGTCGGCGAGCTGGCTGACGCCGAGTTGCTCTGCCAGAGGCACCACCCGCTTGCGGAACGCGTCGCCCTGATAGGTCAGCGCCAGTTCCGCACCGGCGTCGGCGCAGGCCTTCGCAATGCCCCAAGCGATGGATTTATCGTTGGCGAGCCCCATTATCAGGCCGCGTTTTCCCTCCATGAGACCAGCTGTCATGGTGTCCCTCCACCGCTTTGCAGTTTATTGGACCCTTTAAGACGAGCGGCGGGCAAAGGGCAAGTAGGACGCGAAACGCTGGAAATCGTTGGCGGCGGCGTGTAGCTGCGGCGTAAAGAGGCTGGCGCAGGGCAGGAGTGGCAAGATGAGTGACCGCAGCGGCATATTCGCAGGGGACGATCCGTTCGCGCTGTCGCGCGCCTGGCTGGCGGAGGCGGAACAGACCGAAATCAACGATCCCAACGCGATCGCGCTTGCCACGGTGGATGCCGACGGCCTGCCGAACGTGCGCATGGTGCTGCTCAAGGAGATCGCGGCCGACGCCTTCGTCTTCTACACCAACTACACAAGCACCAAGGCGCGCGAGATCGAGCAGTCCGGAACCGCCGCCTTCGTGATGCACTGGAAAAGCCTGCGCCGGCAAATCCGCGTGCGCGGCAGCGTCGAACGCGTCGAGGGTCCGCAGGCGGATGACTATTTCGCCTCGCGCTCGCTGAAATCCCGTCTCGGCGCCTGGGCCTCGCATCAGAGCGCTCCCCTGGCCTCCAGAACCGCGCTGATGGCAGAGGTGGCCCGTGTCACCGCGCGCTACGGAACCAATCCGCCTCGCCCGCCCTTCTGGGGCGGATTCCGACTTCGGCCTGTCGAGGTGGAATTTTGGGCTGATGGGGCGTTCCGCCTGCATGACAGGTTCGTTTGGCGGAAAGGTGCCGGTGGACAGTGGGACATACAGCGACTGTCTCCCTGACGGCGACATGTCTAAAAAGGCACCTTTTCTTTAAGCATTATGGCTACTTCAAGGCATTTGCGTTCAAACAAGGACCAAAGCTTGAAACGATTAGAGTGATGCCATAAGCACAAAATCCTCGGAGGTTTTTGTGTTTTCGTACTCCTCCGTTGATTTAAGGGTATAGGATTTCATTGTTGGGTTGGAAACGAGAGAAGCGCCCAGATTGGCAGAGTTCGAAGGTGTCCCAGCGGTGACCACGAGAGACGAAACAACAAATACACGGCACGTTAAAGGCCGGGTTAAGTGGTTCGACCCTGCCAAGGGGTTTGGCTTCGTTGTCGCCGAGGAAGGCGGCCCCGATATTCTGTTGCATGCCAACGTCCTGCGGAACTTCGGCCAGTCATCGGTGGCCGACGGTGCCGCAATTGAAATTCTCGTCCAGCAGACCGCGCGCGGCATGCAGGCGGTCGAGGTGGTGACGATTACACCGCCCGACGAGGCCTCCGGCCCGCCGCTGGAAGATGCCGCCGCCATTTCCCCGGAGGAGATTGCGGCCCTGCCGCTGGAGCCTGCGCGGGTGAAATGGTTCGATAAGGGCAAGGGCTTCGGCTTCGCAAACATCTTTGGACGGTCCGAAGATATCTTCGTCCATATCGAAGTTCTGCGCCGGTCCGGTCTGGCCGATCTGCAGCCGGGAGAGGCGATCGGCCTGCGTGTCGTCGATGGACGCCGCGGCCGGATGGCGATCGAGGTCGCCGCTTGGGAACGGGCCATTCACCGGGAAATGTGATGACGGTGCACACCGTGAAGGCAGTCGTGTTTGCGGCTCTCGCAACTCTGGCGCCATCGCTGGCGGCGGCGACCTGTGCGGAAGATCAGGTCGACCTGCGCGGCGACTGGGGCAGCGCGCGATTTTCGGTGGAGGTTGCCGACGACACCGGGGAACGCGCCGAAGGGCTGATGTTCCGCGAATCCCTGCCGCGCTCGGCCGGGATGCTCTTCATCTACCCCCAGCCACAGCGCGTTCAGTTCTGGATGAAGAACACGCTCATTCCACTGGATATGATTTTCGCGGACGCCCGAGGGGTCGTGACGCGCGTGCGGTCGCAGGCCGTGCCGGGGGACCTGACGCCAATCGACGGTGGGCCGGGCGTGGTCGCGGTGCTGGAAATCAACGGCGGACTGGCCGAAGCGATGGGAATCGGACCCGGCTCGGAACTGCGTCATCCGGCGCTCGGGGATGATGCCGCGTGGGCCTGTTCCGACTGATCCGGTGATCCCCCGCGACGCGCGACGTGACAAAAAGGGCACGACGACGCCCGAAAGAGCGCCGCCAGCCTGCGCTCAGCTCCGCCCGTAGACGTCCTCGTAGCGGACGATGTCGTCCTCCCCGAGATAGGAGCCGGTCTGCACCTCGATGAGATACATCGGCAACTTGCCGGGATTCGCCATGCGGTGGACCGTTCCCAGCGGGATGTAGACCGACTGGTTCTCCGTCACGAGCTTCACGTCCTCGCCAACGGTCACCTCCGCCGTGCCGGACACCACGATCCAGTGCTCGGACCGGTGGTGGTGGCTTTGCAGGCTGAGCGTGCCGCCCGGCCGAACCATGATCCGCTTCACCTGGAAGCGGTCGTCAATGCAAAGAGTTTCGTACCAGCCCCACGGGCGATGGTGGCGCGGATAGTCGTCGGCCTGGGTGACGTTGGCCTCCCGCAGGGTCGTGACCAGTTCCTTGACCTCCTGGGTGCGCGCCTTGTCCGCCACCAGAACCGCGTCCGGCATCGCCACCGCGACCACGCCGTCGAGCCCAAGGCCGACCAGCCGCATGCCGCCGCTTTCGGACCGCAGGTAGCTGTCCCGGCAGTCGATGGCCGTCACCGGCCCCCGGGTGGCGAGGCCGTCGTCGTCGGGGCGCTCGGCCTGCCAGAGCGCGTCCCAGGCGCCAAGGTCCGACCATTCGCAATCCAGCGGCACCGTGGTGACATTGGATGCCTTTTCCATCACCGCATAGTCGAAGGAAATGGATGGGCAATCCCCATAGGACTCCGCGTCCAGGCGGAAGAGGTTGAGGTCCTCCTTGCCGTCCTTCAGCGCGGCGCGGGCAGGGGCCATGAGATCTGGCGCGTTCGCCTCGAACGCCGCGATCACATCCTTGGCGCGGAACAGGAAGATGCCGCCGTTCCAAAGGTAATTGCCCGCGGCCACGAAGCGCTCCGCGGTTTCCTCGTCGGGCTTTTCGCGGAAACTGGCGAGCGGAATGGCGACGCCGTCTCCATCGGGTTTGCGGGTCAGCTCAAGGTAGCCATAGCCGGTTTCCGGCCGGTCGGGGGTGATGCCGAACGTGACCAGCGCCCCCCCTTCGGCAGCGGTCGCGCCGGCGTCCACGGCCTGAAGGAAGGCCTCTGCGTCGTTGATGATGTGGTCCGACGGCGCGACCAGCATCAGCGCGTCTTCGCCGTCCTCTTCCGCAACCATCAGTGCGGCCACCAGGATCGCGGGGCCGGTGTCGCGCAGCGCGGGTTCGACCACCACCTTCGCGTCCGACAGGCCCGTGGACACCGCCTGTTGGGAGGCGAGGAACCGAAAGTCCTCGTTTGTCATGACGAGTGGGCGGGTGAAGCGGGGGCCGGTCAGCCGCCGAAGGGTGGCCTGGTAAAGACTGCTGTCTCCGATCAGGCGCGCGAACTGTTTGGGGTATGCCTTGCGGGACGCGGGCCAGAGACGGGTTCCGGATCCGCCGCAGAGGATAACGGGGTGTATCATTTCAATGCCTTTGTTGCCTGGGGCAGGTTCTATCCTGCCAAAACGATAGTGCAACCGGCCGGGGGAAATAACCGGAAAGGGCAGTTCGGGCGGATACGCCGCGCGGCCCGACCGTGGGACTGTGAAAGGACCCGCCGCGCAAAAACGACTTTGCATTTTTCTCCGCTTGCGCATAGACGGCTCAGACCGGTTTCAAGACGGGCCCGCATGGGGCCGTCCGGACCGGGCCGCCACGCGCCGCCGTCCGGCGCAGGGGCATGTGTCGGGGCGTAGCGCAGCCTGGTAGCGCGTCGGTTTTGGGTACCGAAGGCCGCAAGTTCGAATCTTGCCGTCCCGACCATCTTTTCCTTCGTCCGAGCCTGTTTGCCCGTGCCGGGAGGTGAGTCGTCCGATTCGGTATAGGTTCGACTCGGACCGCCTCTGGTCGGACGGGGGCGGACGCTGTGCCGAAGTGCTTGATTTGACGACCTGCCAAGCACATTGCGGCCGAGGATGCCTCCGACTGGCGCGGCGCCAATCGCGATCGGGTCTGGCCTGGCGGGCACTACATCTGGTGTTGCCATTTCGTCGCGACGATCATGTCGCTTGTGGAGCGCCCTTGGGATACCTCTCGGGCGCCCCTCTGGAGAGCATTCGCCACTAAGACGCCCCGCTCCCATATTTTGTTGGCTGTATGCGGTGACAGGCCACTGGTAGTGGCGAGGCCGCGTTAACGAAGGAATCGCCCGCTGACGGGTGGGGGTCAAAAACAATGCGCCGGTCAAGACAAACTTCCAGCTTAAAGCGGCAATTTTAGCGTTGACCTGATAGGCCCATCTACGTCAGATTGTGGGGGCGAACCGAGAAGGCCACAACATATAGTGGCGCCGGTTGCGAGAGGGACAATAACCCGGACAGTCGGGCGGCTCTGCGCCGACCCTAGATCTGGCCCCCGTCAACTGGGGGAACGGTTCCCTTTTGCGCCCCGGATCGCGGAAGACGGTCGCGGCAGGGAAGGCCGCGCACCACGAACCGAAAAAACGGAACGTACCGCCGGCAGGGGCGGGCAAAGCGCACGGGGCATCGAGACCATGAAAATCGACAGGAAGTTCACCACCGCCGGGAAAGACGCGTACGACGGGCTGGCATTTGCCACGACCACTTCGGAAATCCGCAACCCGGACGGCAGAGTTGTGTTCAACCTGGAAGGCATCGACGTTCCTGCAAGCTGGAGCCAGGTCGCCAGCGACGTGATCGCCCAGAAATACTTCCGCAAAGCCGGCGTCGCGGCCCGCCTGCGCAGGGTCAAGGAAAAGGGTGTGCCGGAGTTCCTCTGGCGGTCCGTGCCCGACGAGAAGGCGCTGGCGGAGTTGCCGGAAGAGGAGCGCTTCGGCGGCGAGACCTCCGCGCGGCAGGTGTTCGACCGCATGGCCGGCGCCTGGGCCTATTGGGGCTGGAAAGGCGGATACTTCACCGCCGAGGAAGATGCCCGCGCCTATTACGACGAGATGCGCCACATGCTCGCCACCCAGCGGGCCGCCCCGAACAGCCCGCAGTGGTTCAACACCGGTCTGCACTGGGCTTATGGCATCGACGGTCCGAGCCAGGGCCACTATTACGTCGACCACGCGTCCGGCAAGCTGACTCGTTCTTCCAGCGCCTACGAACACCCGCAGCCCCATGCCTGCTTCATCCAGTCGGTCGCAGACGATCTGGTGGGCGACGGCGGGATCATGGACCTCTGGGTCCGCGAGGCGCGTCTGTTCAAATACGGCTCTGGGACGGGCACGAACTTCTCGTCGCTCAGGGCCGAAGGCGAAGCCCTGTCGGGCGGCGGCAAATCCTCCGGCCTGATGGGCTTCCTGCGGATTGGCGACCGGGCTGCCGGCGCGATCAAATCGGGCGGCACGACGCGCCGCGCGGCCAAGATGGTGATCTGCGACGCTGATCACCCGGACATCGAAGAATTCATCAACTGGAAGGTGAAGGAAGAGCAGAAGGTCGCCAGTATCGTCGCGGGCTCCAAGATGCACGAGGCGAAACTCAACGAGATCTTCGCGGCTATCGGGCAGTGGGACGGCGCAATCGAAGGCGCGACCGACCCGAAGAAGAATTCCGCCCTCAAGGGTGCAATAAGAGCGGCGAAGAAGGTCGCCATCCCCGAGACCTATGTCAACCGCGTTCTCCAGTACGCGCGTCAGGGCTATACCTCGATCGAGTTCCCGACCTACGACACGGATTGGGACAGCGAAGCCTACAACACGGTTTCGGGGCAGAATTCCAACAACTCAGTCCGCGTCACGGACGCCTTCCTGCAGGCTGTCCGCGACGACGCCGACTGGGAGTTGCTCCGCCGCACCGACGGCAAGGTGGCCAAGACCATCAAGGCCCGAGACCTGTGGGAGCAGATCGGCCACGCGGCCTGGGCCTGCGCCGATCCGGGCATCCAGTTCCATGACACGGTGAATGCCTGGCACACCTGCCCGGATGACGGCGAAATCCGCGGCTCCAATCCGTGCTCGGAGTACATGTTCCTCGACGATACGGCCTGCAACCTGGCCTCGATGAACCTGCTGACCTTCCTGAAGGAAGGCGCGTTCCAGGCCGAGGACTACATGCACGCCACGCGGCTGTGGACCCTGACGCTGGAAATCTCGGTGACGATGGCGCAGTTCCCGTCGAAGGAAATCGCGCAGCTCTCCTACGACTTCCGGACGCTGGGTCTCGGCTATGCCAATATCGGCGGCCTGCTGATGAACATGGGCTACTCCTACGACTCCAAGGAGGGCCGGGCGCTCTGCGGTGCGCTGACCGCGCTGATGACCGGTGTTGCCTATGCGACCTCCGCCGAGGTCGCCGGCGAGCTTGGCCCCTTCGCGGGCTACGAGCGTAACGCCAAGCACATGCTGCGGGTCATCCGAAACCACCGCAACGCCGCCCACGGCCACACCGACGGCTACGAGGCGCTGGCTGTGAAGCCGGTCGCGCTGGATCAGGAGTCCAACCCCGACAAGACCCTGAACCAGCTTGCCATGAACGCCTGGGACGAGGCGCTTCGACTGGGCGAGCGCAATGGCTTCCGCAATGCGCAGGCCACGGTGATCGCGCCGACGGGCACGATCGGGCTGGTGATGGATTGCGACACCACCGGCATCGAGCCTGACTTCGCGCTGGTGAAGTTCAAGAAGCTCGCCGGGGGCGGATACTTCAAGATCATCAACCGCTCCGTGCCGGCCGCGCTGGAGAAGCTGGGATACAGCTCCTCCCAGACCGAGGAGATCATCTCCTACGCCGTGGGTCACGGCACCCTCGGCAACGCGCCCGGCATCAATCACACCTCGCTGGCGGGCAACGGCTTCAGCCAGGCCGAGATCGACAAGATCGAGGCTGCGCTGCCCTCGGCCTTCGACATCCGCTTCGTGTTCAACCAGTGGACGCTGGGCGCGGAATTCTGCACCGACGTGCTCGGCATCCCTGCCGAGAAGCTGAACGATCCCGGCTACGACATGCTGACCGATCTCGGCTTCACCAAGGCGCAGATCGACGCCGCCAACGACCATGTTTGCGGGACGATGACGCTGGAAGGCGCGCCGCACCTGCGCGAAGAACACTACGCGATCTTCGATTGCGCCAACCCCTGCGGGAAAAAGGGCAAGCGGTTCCTGTCGGTCGAGAGCCACATCAAGATGATGGCGGCGGCACAGAGCTTCATCTCGGGCGCGATCTCCAAGACGATCAACATGCCCAACGACGCGACCATCGAGGACTGCCAAAAGGCCTATGAGCTGAGCTGGTCGCTGGGCACCAAGGCCAACGCGCTCTACCGCGACGGTTCCAAGCTGAGCCAGCCGCTTGCCGCGGCCCTCGTCGAAGACGACGAGGAGGCGCAGGAGATCCTGGAATCCGGCACGCCACAGGAAAAAGCCGAGGTGCTGGCCGAGAAGATCATAGAGAAGGTGATCGTCAAGGAGATCGTCCGCTCCCACCGGGAGAAAATGCCGGAGCGCCGGAAGGGTTACACCCAAAAGGCGAACGTGGGCGGGCACAAGGTCTACCTGCGCACCGGCGAATACGCCGACGGGTCCCTGGGCGAGATCTTCATCGACATGCACAAGGAAGGCGCGGGCTTCCGGGCGATGATGAACAACTTCGCAATCGCGGTGAGCGTCGGCCTGCAATACGGTGTTCCGCTTGAAGAATTCGTCGATGCCTTCACCTTCACCAAGTTCGAGCCTGCGGGCATCGTGCAGGGCAACGACAGCATCAAGAACGCGACGTCGATCCTGGACTACATTTTCCGCGAACTGGCGGTGTCCTACCTCGACCGGACGGACCTCGCCCACGTCAAACCCGCCGGCCACACCTTCGACGACCTGGGCCGGGGCGATCACCACGAGGGGGTCAACAACATCTCCGAGTTGAGCGAGACGGCGGCCAGCAAGTCGCTGGAGGTGCTCAAGCAGATCTCCTCCACCGGCTACCTCCGCAAGCGCCTGCCGCAGGAACTGGTCGTCCTGCAGGGCGGCGTGGAGGCGATGGCCGGGGGCACCGCGCTCGGCACCGCCGGCGACCCGCTCGCCACGCTGCAGACACTGGTGCCGGAGACCGGCAGCGCCACCGCCGTGGGGGCCGTCACCGCGATGGACAGCCGCACCAAGGCCCGGATGCAGGGCTACGAGGGCGAGGCCTGCGGCGAGTGCGGCAACTACACGCTGGTGCGCAACGGCACGTGCATGAAGTGCAACACGTGCGGCGGCACCAGCGGGTGTAGCTAAGGGTTTCGCGCCCCCTTTACTTCCCGTTTCGGGGGGCGCGGTTTCAGGGGCGAGTGCGCTCGCTCCGACGGCGGATCAGGCCGCAGGCAGAAAACCGGGCGGTACAAACAATTGAGCCTGATAAGCCAGACTGGGGCGCCTTGTGGCGCCCCGATTTCTTTTGAACGTCATGGAGCCTGCACGGACGGCGTTCTGAACCGGCTGACAGCAGGAACAGAAGGCGACGGGTGCCGCGGCTCAGTGCGTCGCTTGGTGATCGCAGGTAACGGCCGCGTTGAACGGCATCAACTCCCCCGCCGGATTCTCTCGGAACAGCCAGACATGCTGGTCGAAATGAGGTTCGAACCCGTGCGCCTCGTCGGCTTCGGTGTTGGGGTCGTCGGCCATCGCGTCCCAGAGGCGGCCGTTGATCTCCGGCGCGGCATTGCCGGTCTCTTTCCAGGCAGCCTGCCAGACCAGATTCTCCACCCCAACCAGTTCGCGCGAGCCATCTGCCTGCGGCTCATAGAGCAGGATCGCGGGTTTCATCCAATCGGTGTGCGTGCCGTTGCCATTGACGCGCGGCTTGTCCCCCGTGATGCCCAGCATCGCCGGGTTGAGGTAGTGGATCCCCATCCCGCCCCATTCCGCGGGTAGCCCCTCGGCCGCGGCCGTCACGCAATGTCCGGACGGGTCGGGGATATAGCCGTCGGCAAGTGCAACGTTGACGTCCTTGTATTTCTCCACCGCCGCTTTGACGGCGTCCAGATCCACGGTATTGGCTTGTGCGGTACAAGGCAGGCCGAACGTCATCACGGCGGCGGCCGCAACTACTGCGAGTTTCATTTGGTGTCCTCCCTGGTCGCGTCCCGACCAGCCGCTGCGGGCCGTGGGCCAGCCAATTCCGGCCGTCGCTCGAGTCGCGATAAAGGAGTATAGCACGAAAAATGGACAACCTTGGCGTGTTTTGGGGCGGAGAGGGCCTCCATCGGGAAGCCGGCGCGTGTTCGGCTTCAATCGACCGCCGGTTTCAGGCGTCCAACTCCACCCAGATCGGCACGTGGTCCGATGGTTTGGGGCGGTTGCGGATATCCTTGTCGATCCGGCAATCGGTGAGCAGATCCGCTGCCTGGGGGGTGAGAAGCAGGTGGTCGATCCGGATACCGTCGTTCCGGTCCCAGGCCGCGGCCTGGTAGTCCCAGAACGTGTAGTGGCCGGGGCCTTGGGTGCGTGCGCGGAATGCGTCCGTGAAGCCAAGATTCATGATCTTGCGGAACGCCCGCCGGCTTTCGGGCCGAGCCAGCGCGTCCTCGCGCCAGGCCTCCGGGCGGGCTGCGTCTCCGTCCTGCGGAATCACGTTGTAGTCGCCCGCCATGATGGCAGGTTCCTCTTGCAACAACAGAGCCTTGGCGCGCTCCTCTAATCTCTTCATCCAAGAGAGCTTGTAGTCGTATTTCGGCCCCGGCGCCGGGTTGCCGTTCGGCAGGTAAAGCCCGCACAGGCGCACCGCAGCCTGCTCACCCACCACCGTCGCTTCGATCCACCGGGCCTGTTCATCGCCCTCGTCCCCCGGCAGGCCACGGCTCACGTCTTCCAGCGGCAGCTTCGACAGGATCGCCACCCCGTTGAAACCCTTCTGCCCGTGTGTCTCGACGTTGTAGCCGCGGTCCTCGAACAGGTCGCGCGGGAAGCCGTCGTCCACCGACTTGATCTCCTGCAACAGCGCCACGTCCGGCTGCGCCTCGTCCAGCCAGTCGCAAAGCGCGGCGTGGCGGGCCTTGATGCCGTTGATGTTGAAGGTGGCGATTTTCATGGGGCGCACTCCGGGCGGTGGTTGGGCACGGACACTCTCCGCCAAGCGCGCGGCGAGGACAAGCGGGCTGGGTGGTGCGGGGCAACGCCGCAAATCGCCTGCGGGCAATTGACGACGCCCCGCTGGCCGGGGATGTAGTCGCCCATGACCCAAGCGACGGAACGGTTCGACGGCAGTTTTACCCAGCAGGAGCCGATCCCGGAGGACGGGATCGCGGCCGCGCTGGAGGTGATGCGCCACGGGCGTCTGCACCGCTACAACCTCGCGCCCGGCGAAGCGGGGGAGGCCGCACGGCTGGAGCAGGAGTTCGCGACGTTCACGGGCGCGCGCTACTGCCTTGCGGTGGCCTCCGGTGGGCAGGCGCTCGCCATCGCGCTGCGGGCCGCCGGCGTGGGGCAGGGCGATACCGTTCTGGCCAATGCCTTCACCCTTGCGCCTGTTCCGGGCGCTATCGCCGCCGTGGGCGCCACCGCGCATCTGGTCGAAACGACGGAGGCGCTAACCATTGACCTGGACGATCTTGCTCAGCAGGCGGCAGCGGCTCCCGCGGCACGCGTGCTTCTGCTGTCCCACATGCGCGGCCATATCTGCGACATGGACCGCCTTGTGGCACTCTGCGCCGAGCTTGGGCTGACGGTTGTCGAGGACTGCGCGCATACCATGGGCGCGGCGTGGAACGGTACGCCCTCCGGTCGGCACGGGATGTTCGGGTGCTATTCGACGCAGACCTACAAGCACATCAATTCGGGCGAAGGCGGGCTGATCGTGTCCGACGATGCGTCCGCCATGGCCCGCGCGGTGCTGCTGTCGGGCAGCTACATGCTTTACGAGCGCCACCTGGCTGCGCCGCCGACCGATGCGTTCGATGGGCTACGATTGGCTACGCCCAACATGTCCGCTCGTATGGACAATCTGCGCGCCGCCATCCTGCGCCCCCAGCTTGCCCGGCTGGCCGACCGCCGGGCCGCGTGGAACGCCCGGTATGTTGTTGTGGAAGACGGGCTGAGGGGCACGCCGGGGGTGCAATTGATCGAGCGGGCGGAGAGCGAGACCATCGTCGGCTCCTCGATCCAGTTCCTGTTGCCCGACTGGTGCGCCGCCGACGTTCGCGATGTGCTGGCCCGCTGCGCCGCGCGGGGCGTGGACCTGAAATGGTTCGGCGCGGACGCACCGGCGGGGTTTACCTCGCGTTACGATCACTGGCGCTACGCTGCGCCGCGTTCCCTGCCGCGTACCGACCGTATCCTCACGGGGCTGATCGACATGCGCTTGCCGCTGACATTCAGCCTGGAGGATTGCGCCCTGATCGCCCGGATCATCCGCTCCGAGGTGCTGGCGGTGACGCAGGCGCGGGCGGGGCGGTGATCTGATCCTCCGCCTGGGTCGACTTCGTGTTGGCCATCATTGCCTCCGCCAGCGTCGTCCAGATGGTGACGAAGACGCCCGCGACCACTGGCCCGAGTACCAGCCCGACGGCACCGAACATACCCAGCCCCCCGAAGGTGGACACCAGGATGAGGATGTCGTGCATCTGGGTGTCCCGGCCGACGAGGATCGGGCGCAGGAAGTTGTCGATGGTCGTGACAACAAGGCCGGCCCAAAGCCCGAGCCCGATAGCCGCGACCTGATTGCCGGCCGCGAACAGGTAGAGGCAACCGACCGCCAGCACCAGGCCCGGGCCCAGGCCGGGAATGATCGACAGGATTGCCATGACCACGCCCCAGAACGTCGCTCCCTCGATGCCGGCGACCCAAAAGCCGATGCCGCCGAGAATGCCCTGCACGATCCCGATGACCACCACGCCCTTCAGCGTTGCCCGGCTGACTGACACAGCCCTGTCCGCCAGCTTGTGCTGTGTCTCCGGCGCCAGCGCGGTGAAATGCAGCACCTGCTTCATGACCGGCACCTCCATCTTCACGAAGAAGAACAGCGCGTAGAGGAAGATGAAAATGTCGAGGAACAGAAGAGCCGTGCCTCTCGTAACCGCCGACATGGTGCCCACCATGTAGCGCGCAATGGCGGTCACGAGATCGCCCACCTTGGAGACGACCTCCGGCCCGACGTGCTCCATGTCCTCGTCGAACGGAAGCCACTCTGGCATTTCCCAGGTCTGGCTCTGCTGCGCCAATCCGTCCAGCACGCGGACGACCGTTCGCGGCAGGGCCAGGGCCTGTTCGGCGGCGACCGTACCGATCATCAAGACCGGCACGATGACCAGTCCGATGATGAGCGCCAGAGTTATTGCAGCGGCGATGTTGCGGTGCCCCCCGACGTGCGCACGGATCCGGCGGTAAGCCGGCCGGGACATTTCCGCTATGATCGCCGCCATAATGAGCGAGATAAGAAAGCCCCGGATCATCGCGAAGAACAGCAGCGTGGTGAGCGCTGTCACAAGAACCAGTGCCGTCCAGCGGAAGGCGTCCGGACTGATGATCGCCGGTCGGGAGGGCGATCCGGGCGGAGGAGGGGTGACGGTCATACCGGGGGGACTCGCGTTGCTGGTCATACGCGGGAGCGTATCAGCGAACTGCCGGCGCTTCTCGGGCAAAAGTTAAGGCGGCCAGAGCCTCCGGACCGGTTTTCCCTATGGCGCGATCGGTGGCCGGGACCAGCGGGCTTCACGGGCCTCGATTGCGGCGATCCGCTGTTCGGCCTTGGGGTGGCTCATCAGCCAGGCCGGGCTCGCCGTGCCGAAATTGCCGGTAAGATGACCGAGCTTGTCGAACAGGCTTTTCTGCGGCGCGGTGCCGATGCCCGCCTTTACCAGAAGGGCGGAGGCATAGGCGTCCGCCTCGAACTCGTCCTGCCGGCTGAGCCGCGCGGCCAACAGAGACGTCGCCATGGCCGCGATCCATGCCCCGACACCTGGAATGAAGCGGTTGAGGACGGTCGCCAGCGCCACCCGCATTGCGTTCTGACCGGAGAAGTCGATCATCCGCCGCCGCGAATGACCGAGCGCGACGTGGCCGAGTTCATGTGCGATAACGCTGGCCAGTTCCTCGGCGCTCACCGTGCCCTTGCGGTATTGGTCATAAAAACCCCGTGTGATGAAGATGCGGCCGTCGGGCGCGGCAAGGCCGTTGATCGCTGCGATTTCGTAAATGTGGACGCGAATCCGTTCCAGATCGAGCGCCTGCGCCATCCGGTCGGTCAGCGCCTTCAGCCGGCCATCCGCCAGCTCGGTGGAGCGGGTGTCGAGGTCCCGCGCCGTGCGCCAGGCTGAGAAGCGGTACATGGCCAGCCCGTAGAGAATGACCAGCAGCAGGGGGAGCAGTTTCACCATGACATCAATATGGGGTCCGCCACAAATGGGAGCAAGCGGGCACGAGCTTTCCCCATGACGAGCACGATTCCGCCCAAATTCGCCTCTAGTTTGACTTGAAACGGTATTTTGAGAGCGGCGGGCCTAGGACCGATGCGGAAACATGTGAACCTTATTCACAGCCTTGGATTGCGTCTTCTCGGAACATGCGTCCTTCTTTACTTCTTCGGAATCGTCGCAGGCGTCGCGCACGGTTTGGCCAATGACCGGCCGATCGCGTTGAATGTCAGTGTCGGCCTGATCTGCGGGTCGTTGTGCATCTATTTCCTGCTGCCGAAGACCATGCCGGGGTGGCTGCGCAACCCGATCAACGCGACAGAAGCCTTCGCGATCTTCTTCTGTCTCGTGGTGGCGCTGCTATTCGTCATGGGGCCAATGGCGGGCGTTGCCGTCGCCGCCTTCGAGCCACCCGTGGCGGTCATGCAGCAGTACATCGTCATGGCGATGATTCCCGCCGCCGCAGCGTCGGTCGGTGTGGCATTGTCCGGGGCAGTCCTTGCGTTTCTGCCCGCGCCAGCCCGGAGCAAAGCGCCAGCGGAGGAGTCGCAGGACTACGAGAACGAATGGCGGGGGATCGAGGAGATGGTCCTCGACAATGACGTACCTGCGCTGCATTCGGTCCGCATGATGCGGCTCTCCCGCACCTGAGATCGGTTTCGCACCGGCGGTCTAACGGCGTCAGACCCGTTCGGGCCGATCAGCTGAGCATTCGCATTCCGCGATCCAGTCCTTCCAGTGTCATCGGAACCATCCGGCCTTCGAAGATCTCGCCGATCATCTTTATGGATTGAGTATATTTCCATAGGCGCTCGGGCGTGGGGTTGATCCAGAGCGTGTCCGGCCACTGCGCGCGGGCGCGGCGCAGCCAGATTTCTCCGGATTCAGCGTTCCAGTGCTCGTTCGCGCCGCCCGGGTGGAGGATCTCGTAAGGGCTCATGGACGCGTCGCCCACGAAGATGCACTTGTAGTCAGGCCCGTAAGTATTCAGCGCCTCCCAGGTCGGCGTCTGCTCGGTCCAGCGCCGGGCATTGTCGCGCCAGACTCCCTCATAAAGGCAATTGTGGAAGTAGAAATGCTCGAGGTGCTTGAGCTCCGCCCGTGCCGCCGAGAACAGCTCTTCGACGACCCGCACGAAGGGGTCCATGGAGCCGCCCGCGTCCAGGAAGAGCAGCACCTTTACCGCATTGTGTCGCTCCGGCCGCAGCTTGACGTCGAGATAGCCATGATCGGCGGTGGCACGGATGGTCGCGTCGAGGTCCAGTTCCTCATGGGCGCCGGACCGGGCCCATTGGCGCAAGCGCTTCAGGGCGACCTTGATATTGCGGGTCCCGAGTTCGACCGTGTCGTCAAGATTCTTGAACTCCCGCCTGTCCCAGACCTTCACGGCCCGTTGGTGGCGGCTTTCATCTTGGCCGATCCGGACGCCCTCCGGGTTGTAGCCATAGGCGCCGAAGGGGGAGGTGCCGGCGGTGCCGATCCATTTGCTGCCCCCTGGTGACGGCCTTTTTGCTCCTCGAGGCGTTGCTTCAGCGTTTCCATTAGCTTCTCGAAGCCGCCGAGCGCTTCGATTTCCGCCATCTCTTCCGGCGTCAGGTGTTTCTCCGCCATCTTCCGCAGCCAGTCGCCCGGCAGGTTGACGGCCTCCAGGACCTGTTCGACCGTGATCGCGTCAAGCCCTTGGAACGTCGCAGCAAAGGCCCGGTCGAAGCGGTCGAGATGGCGCTCGTCCTTCACCATGGCCGTGCGGGCGAGGTAGTAGAAGCTGTCCACGTCGTAAGTCGCAAGCCCCGCCGCCATCCCTTCGAGAAAGGCGAGGTACTCCCGCGGGCTCACCGGCACGCCACCCGTGCGCAGGGTCTGGAAGAAGGGGAGGAACATTGCGGTCTCCGGGTTTTCGTCCAGCCTTGGTGTTCGAAGGGCGGAGGTCAACCGTTTCGCGGATTGGTCCGGTCGAACGGGGGGCTGACTGCCCACTGCGCGCCCCGGATTCTCCGGGGCTCCCCCCGAGGATATTTTCGGACTCAAGAAGCCTTCCGGTCGGTCAGGAAATCGCGCGACCGCGCCCGAAGGGCGCCTGGCCCAACGCTTTCCTAGAGCGCGTCAGCGCGAGGGGAAGGGCGGGAGCCCCCCGGCGTCGGCGTTCACATCAGGCCTTCGATCAGGATGGTGATGAACAGTCCCACGAGGGACAACGCGATGGCGTATCCGGCCGCATATTGGGCGATATCGGCCGCCTTGCCACCGCGTTTGCGGGCGACATTGCCGCCCCAGAGCGCGCCGCACAGGGCGCAGATGATCACGATCATGTCGCGTTCCCCCGCTGGTCTCGAGGCCGCTTAGCGGGCCAGCGGGCCAGGGGCAAGGGCTGCGATCTCGGTCGCGCGGTCGCGGACCACGTCGTCGGCGCCGAAGCCGTAGCGCGCCCAGCCGAGGGCCTCGGTGCGTTCGGCGCGCGCGTTCGTGGTGTCGCCCTTCATCGCCATGGCTTCCGCCCGCATCATCATCAGGGTGGAGAGAAGGGCCGCGTTTTCCGCCTTTCGCACCGCGGGCAGGCTTTCGTCCACCAGGGCGATTGTGGCGTCCGCCTGTCCGGCGCTCAGGGAGAAGGCGGCGAGTTGCATGGCGACGTGGGCTGCCTGAACCTGGGTATCGGGGAGGGTGCGGTAGATGTCGGCTGCCTCGACGAAGGCCGTGAGCGCCAGTTCGGGCTCCTGACCAAGCGAGAGCCGTCCGAGAGCATACAGCGAGAATGCCATACGCGTGTCGCGCCATCCGGCGCTCTCGGCGAGGTCGACCGCGCGGCGCGCGGCGGCGCGGCGTTGTGCCTGGCTGTTGCGCGGAGAGAGAGCGCCTTCTATCGCGTCGATCCAGATCCGCGGTGTCGGCGGGGTCGCCGCTGGGCCGGAACGCTCACCGGAGGGGTTCAGGCGCGCGAGGATACCGGGCAGGGCGGCCGCCACCTGCGCCCGGCTCATGCCGTTTTCCAGCGCGGGATCGTAGGTGACGCGCAGCATCAGCATGTCGAAGCCGGTGAGCACGGTGTGGAAGTTATCGTCGTTGAAGACGGAATCGGGCAGGCGGTAGAGATCATTCAACGGGCCCAGGGCCTGCGCGATCTCCTCGTGGAGACAGTCGCGGGCCTCCTGCGGCGACACATCGCCCGGCAGGAACACCGAGGCGCGCTCGCGCCGCTCCAGCGTGGTCCAGTCCACAGCGTCCGACCGGCGGTTCTCGCGGAATTCCTCCCAGCCGCTGACCCTCGGTACCACGAAACAGGCCGCCTGCGGGACGGCGCGTTGCAGTTTCTTTCGCGGCAGCACTTCCACAAGGATCGACGGGGCTTCGCCCTCGCGGGCGGCGCGGATCGGCAGTTTGGCCTCACGTTGCAACCGTAGGATCAGGCGGTCCAGGTCGCGTCGGAGCGCCGCATCGGCCGGACCTTTCACGCCGATGGTGATCTCCCCCTCGAAGCGGGTGAAGCGGTCCAGGTTCCGGCCGCTTTCCAGCATGAAGGTCAGATCCATGAAATCGCCCGCCAGTTGCGTGTTCGTGCGCACCGAGGGGCTGGAATACACCGGACCGAATGCCCGCATGGGGGGCAGGGGAACGTCGAACCCCGCACGGCGTTGGGCGACTTCGGCGGACGGGCCGGGCGTGCAGGAGGCAGCCACCACGGCAACCGCCGCCAGCGCCAGGGCCCGGAGCTTCACGCGACCCTCCGGTTGTAGCGGATGAACGGGGTCTTCGTTCCGATCCTGTCATAGAGCTGCCGGGCCGTCATGTTGAAGTCCTGGGTGTGCCAATACACCGACGGGCAGCCAGCGGCATCGGCCGCATCATAGACCGCCTCGATCAGCGCCCGACCAACGCCTTGGCCGCGCACATCGGGATCGGCGTAAAGATCCTGCAGGTAACAGACCTTCTCGATCCGCCACATGTGACGGTGGAAGAGGAAATGCACCAATCCCACGGGACGTCCGCCCACTTCGGCAATACGGCCGTGAAAATCTTGCGGGTCGTCGGACAACAGCCGGGCGAAGGAGGTTCGGTATACCTCTTCGTCGACGGAAGCCTCATAAAAGGTCAGGTAATCGGTCCAAAGCCTCCGCCACGTGGCCTCGTCGTCCGGACCAACGGCGCGGATGCGCGTGTCTGCTCGCCCCGGCATGCGGAGTTCCCCCGTCTTGTCATTGCGAGCGAGCCTAACCGAGCCGCGTGGGGATTGGAAAGGCGTCGCCGTTGCGACCCCGTTAACGAACAAGTGATCGTTGCGGGGTGGCCGCTACCATGGGCGATGGGCGCCTTCCGTGAACAATTCGCGGGCAGGGTAGTGTCTTTCCCCGATGCGTGAACGATCCAGCGGCCGGAAGTGACGTCTTTGCGGGCAGATAGGTGGGGCAGTTCACGTGCCGCAGAAGGTGCGATAGACCCGCTCGTCCTCGGTCGGGGGGCGGGTGAGATCCCGGAGATCGTCAGTCGGATCGTCGTATGGGCGCGCCAGCGCGCCGATGAGCCGTGTGGCGGGCCCGAGATCCCCGTCCGTGGCGGCGGCGATGGCCTGCTCGACGCGATGGTTGCGGGGAATCACCGCCGGGTTGGCGGACTTGAGCCGCGCCGTCAGTGCCTCCGGCTCCGGTTCCCGAGCGAGACGGGCCGTCCAATCCCGCTCCCACTGATCGAATACCTCCGGCTCCACGAATTCGTCCCGCGCCCCGCCAGTGGCCAGCGCCCGGAAGGTGTTCGTGAAATCCGCCTGGCCGGCCACCATCCGGCCCAGCAACTCCCCGATCAGGCCTTCGTCGCCATCCTCTGCAGTGGTCAGGCCGAGCTTGGCGCGGAAGACTCCGAGCCACGCTGCCCGAACTCGCTGCGGGTAGACTTGCATCACTTCCTGCGCAACCGCGATCCCGGCGTCCCGGTCTTCGCCCAGAAGCGGCAGGAGGGCCGTGGCGAACTGGGCGAGGTTCCAGGCCAGGATTTCCGGCTGGTTCTCATAGGAGTAGCGGCCTGCGTGGTCGATTGAGGAATAGACAGTCCGGGGATGGAAGGTGTCCATGAAGGCGCAGGGGCCATAGTCGATCGTCTCGCCGGAGATGGAGGTGTTGTCAGTGTTCATGACGCCGTGGATGAAGCCGACGCCGAGCCACCGGGCCACCAGCCGCGCCTGTCGGTCGATCACGGCGTCGAGGAGGCCCATCGGCCCGTCGGCGTCAGGGTAATGGCGCGCGATAACGTGGTCGGTCAGCAGGCGCAGGGCCTCGGTATCCCCACGCGCGGCGAAGAACTGGAAGGTGCCGATGCGGATGTGGCTGGCAGCCACGCGGGTCAGCACCCCGCCGGGTTCCTGTTGACCCCGCACGACCCGCTCGCCGGTGGCGACTGCGGCAAGCGACCGGGTGGTGGGGATGCCGAGCGCGGACATCGCCTCGCTGACGATGAACTCGCGGATGACCGGGCCAAGCGGCGACCGCCCGTCGCTGCCGGGGCGGCTGAAGGCGGTGCGGCCCGACCCCTTGAGCTGGATATCGCGCCGCTGACCTTGGCGGTCCACCACCTCGCCCAGAAGCAGCGCGCGGCCATCCCCCAGTACCGGGGAGAAGCCGCCGAACTGATGCCCCGCGTAGGCTTGGGCGAGGGGGGTGGAGCCGGGGGCCACGGTGTTTCCGGCCAGAACCTCGACCGCCTCCGGCGTTTGCAGCGAGTCGGGATCGAGCCCGAGGTCCGTCGCCAGCGCCCGGTTGAGGAGCAAAAGCTCTGGCGCCGTGACCGGAACCGGAGCCTGGCGGACGTAGAACCGCTCGGGAAGGCGGGCGTAACTGTTGTCGAAAGGGATTTCGAGGGGCATGCGCGTCTCCATGCCTTAAAGGTAGGAGCGCGCCGGCGGTTTGTCAGGGGGGAAGGTGTCTCCCCCGCCTCCGGAGGGGCGGGGGACGGGGTATCAGAGCGTCGAGACGGTCTGGGATTCCGCCGGCGGCATGATCAGGCGGAGGACCTTGGCAGTCGGCGTCAGAAAGGCGTCAGGCGTCTTGCAGGTCCGGAACCGGTGCTGCGAGGAGAATTTCACCTGATGTGTCGAGTAGATCGACAGTCCTTTGGATATCACGTCGGACGAGGTTGCGGAGGCGATGTCGACATCGTCGTCCACGATCATGGTAAGGTTCGACAGGACGAATTCGGCCGGCACGCTGACCTTGGAAAGCGACATGAGGACGGTTCTCTCGTCTTCGTTGCAGGCTTTCGCCGGGTCCGCCACGGTGACGTGCGAGCCCGCGGTCACGGTGGCATTGGTATTGTCACGCGTCGTGATGAGGACCGAACCGACCGCCCGTGCGCCGTCCTCGAAGTTGAGCCCGCAGTTCGTCACCACGGCGGCATGGCTCATCTGCGCGACCGTGCCGCTGAAGTTGAGCCAGGTCTTCACACCGGTGCTGCCGGGCTTGCAGTCGATCTTGTAGATCAGTCCGGAGGGCAGTTCCGCCAGGCTGTGGAACTGGTCCACGGTCATCGGGACGACAGTTGCGAGCGCGACGGGAGACGACAGCACGCCCTTGTCGATCAGATCAGCCTGATTGCCCACGGTTACGCCGCTGAACAGATCGGTGACGACCTGTGGTTTGGTGGTGGAGGCGTTGGCGTAGGCAAAGGAGTCGTAAGTGTCCTGGATATATTTGCCGAGGTCAGGCATCGCCATGTGGCTTTCCACGGCCACGATGCCAGGGTTGGCGGAGTTCTGGCACTTGGATTTGCAGTTATCGAGGTTCGGCATGGAAACGTAGGCGCCCGGCTCGAACGAGTTCTGCTGCGGCAGCCAGACGTCGCTGTTCGAATGGATGCAGAAGCCTGCACCGACATCCGTCTGGCTCGACAGTGTAATCGTCGACTGCGCATAGATCCCGTCCGAGGATTTGCATACGCCGTTGATATCGAAGACCGCGGCGCTTTGCGCCATCGTATCCATGGTCGTAACGCCAGCGAAACTCAGCAGGAAAGTTCTGATCGGGTTGCCGCGTGTTTTCGTGCGCTCCAGACTTACGATGACGGTGTTGGGCTCGGTTCCGCCGTCGTATGTCCTCTTTTCCGGATCATAGTGGGCGAAGGCGACGTCGACCGAACTGTCGATGACCGCGCCGAAGATGTTCGTGGGCAGGTTGGCATACACGGCCTGCTCGACCGCCGTTCTTAGTTCGGTTTCGGTTTTCTTGTTGGCCAGCGCGACGGCGCCGGCGTGGGCCCCGATATCCGCGGCGGCCTCGAGCCGGTTCTTGTTCCACCAACCGAACGTTCCGTCGACCGTGATCCCGAGGATCGCGGCGAGCGTCATGAACATGAAAAGCGCAAAGGCTGTGCCAGCCCCGTCTTCGCCATCACGGAATTGCGCAAGAATCGATTTCAGGCGGATCATCACGAGGGCTCCACGAAAATGGGTTCCATTGCATGTGTGACATGGACCGCGACCTTGTCCCCAACCGCGAACTTCAGGATACCGAAGGGGGCAAGTGCGGCGAGCGGAAGCTGCATGTCGACGCTGACCTCGGCAGTGCCCAGGATCACGTCGACCGTGGGCGTCGTCGATCCGACTGTCCCGTAGGCTTTGGCGAACGTCTCGGCGGTCACCTCATCCATGCCGTACCGCGATACGATCCGCGCCGTTTCGCGCGAAATCTGCCACATCTGACTTTGCCGCATGAATACGAGGGTCGCATCGACCGCGAAAAGGAGGAAAATTGCGAAGAACGGCACCCACAGGACGAACTCGATAGTCACCGATCCGTCCTCGTCCTTTTGGAAAATACGAGGCATTTGCGAACGCTTCCAAGGTGACACTGCATTATTGCACTGCCGAGTTTTGTCCTGACCTGTGGTAAAATTATGACCAGAATCGGGATGGATTGCGGGCAGGGCGCCTTTATTGGCGGGCATCAATGGCTTGCCGTCAGTAAATGCCTCTCCGGAAATCACCTCAATAGGCGCCGGCGCGGGGCAATTGGCACGATGGAGGATGCGTTTTGTGCTGCGCCGGCCCCGTCCGGCTGGGAACCCGATGGCGGCCGATCTGCTCTGCTTGAGCCGTAAATCTTAACGGACCGATGCTTGGAATATGGCGGCACCGCAAACAGGCGGGCCGGTGCGCCCGCCTATTGTCCCTTCCGCCGGAGATCCGCCGTCATAAGGAAGTACCGCTCCCGCGATGCGAAGCCCAGGCGTTCGTAAAGGCTCACGGCGGAACTGTTCTCGTCGACCTCCAAGTGCAGCGCGGCGACGCCGGCCTCCCGCAGCGCCGGAATCAGAGCGGAGAGGGCTTCGCTGCCCATTCCCTTGTCGCGCACTGCCGGGCGGATCCAGATCTCGTCGATAAAACCGTCGATACCGCCCATCTCGATGGACCAGCCGAAGCTGATAGCAACGTAGCCCACCGGCGCGTTGCGCGGCCCCACGATATAGATCACGCCGAGCGGGCTGCCCTCCAGCAAGGGGAGCAGGGCCGCTGCGCGGGTCTCATCGTCCTGAACGATGCCGTGCTCGGCGTGGAACGCCTCCACCATCGGGGTCAGGCGGGGCAGATCTTCCTTGCGGGCCATATGGAGCTTGGTCTTCACCGGGGGGCCTCCTTCAGGGCTTTGGCTTCGACCGTTTCGATCCAAGCCGATTTGCACCGATCATAGGCGTCCGTGTCTTCCAAGTGGAGTGAGGCGCAATGTCGTTTGCGTGCCTCGAAGCCCGCCGCCAGCAGGGGATCGGCTTCCAGGGCGTCGCGAAACGCCAGGTGGCGGCGAATTTCCGGGGCGCCGCGCGCCCAGATGCGTGCGTGCACGGCCGGTTCCCCCTCTCGCCGACAGTAGCGGCTGTGCGCCTGGCCTTTCGCGCCGAGCCAACGATAACCAAGCGCCTCCGCTGCGGAGCGGAGACTGTCCGGATCAACTGTCGACGATACTTCGATCAACAGGTCGATGACGGGCCGGGCTCCCAGATTGGGCACGGCGGTGGAGCCGATATGGTGGACGGCCTTAACAGCCTCGCCCGGGGCGGAAATCCACCGGTCGGCTTCCAGGTCCGCCAACCAAGCCCAATCCGGCGCGTGGGGGGCGATTTCTATCATTTGAGCCGCGCCAGTCGTTCCGTCAGAAGGTCAAAGAACCCGTCGGCGTCCACCTTCCCGATGAAGGTGGCATTTGGCGCCCGGTCAGTGACCCGCCACCAGTCGGCGACAGTCATGCCGCGAGTCAGGTCGCTTGCGGTTTCGATTTCGACGTTGATATGGCGGCCTTCGAACAGGTCGGGCCGCAGCAGATAGGCGATGACGCAGGGGTCGTGCAAAGGCGCGCCAGCGTGGCCGTACTTCTCGAGATCGAACCGTTCGAAGAAATCGAGCCAGCCCGACACCGCACGGGCCACCGGCGTGCCGATGGCCGAGATTGCGTCGAGCCGTGGCCGGGTGACGAGCGCCTGGTGCGTGGCATCGAGCGGCAGGATCGTGATGTCGACGCCCGACTTCATTACAACGTCGGCGGCTTCCGGATCGACGTAGATGTTGAATTCCGCCGCCGGAGTGACGTTGCCGACTTCGAAATAGGCCCCCCCCATGAGCACGATGCCCGCCAGCCGCTCTGTAATGTCAGGGGCGCTCTGCATGGCGAGGGCCACGTTTGTGAGCGGCCCCAAGGGGCAGAGCGTGACCGTTCTGGGCGGCTCACGGCGGATATGCTCGACAATCGCGTCCACCGCCGGTTGGGACGCAACGGGCATTTTGGGCACGGGCAGGTCCACCCCGTCCAGTCCCGTTTTGCCATGGACGTATTCGGCAGTCACCAATGTGCGAACCAACGGCGCCTTGGCCCCCTCGTGGACGGGCACATCGGTCCGCCCCGCAAGCTCGCAAACAACGCGGGCGTTCCGGGAAGTGAGGGGCAGGGGCACATTTCCGGCAACAGCGGTGATCGCCAGCACCTCAAGCTCCTCCGGGCTGGCCAGTGCCAGCAGGATCGCCACGGCGTCGTCCTGGCCGGGGTCGGTGTCGATGATGATCTTGCGCGGCGGCATGGGCGGTCTCCGGACTTGCGGGTGCGCACCTTGGCGGTACATGGGCGGGAAGTCTAGGGACGTCTTGCGCTCTTTGCGGCCGATCGGCCAGGTGCCGAAGCGAGGCATCTCTGCCCCCACGTCCGCTCTGAACGGCGCCTTATTGTACTGGTTCGCTCTGGCGAGACACGGCGGTAGCCGCGAGTGTTGTGAAAATGAAACGCCCAAAGGGGCGCTGGCGTAAATGAACCATCGATCATGCGTGTATTGGGAAACAATACCAGAATTAATTCCAGATTAATTACCCGGATAAATTAATACTTTGGCAATACTTGTCGCAGCAGTACAATTGCGCTAAATATTTAGGACTGGGGTTGGTGGGCCCAGTTGGAACGTAATTGTTTCTTTAGCGAGGATAAAATGGTTAAAATCAATATAGCGAACACAGCCGGCACCGGGCTGATCATGTCCCCCGACGACGCGCTCCAGTTTGCTACCAACGTTCCGGCAGCTTCGGACTATGAAAAGGTCTCGAGCACCGTCCTGTCCACCGATCCGGAAAATCCGAACTATATGGACGTCGTTGCCACCCTATCCACGGGGATCGACGCTCCGTTCCAGGATGTGGAGGCATACTACGACTACGATCCCGAGACGACCGAATACCATCTTACGGGATTGGTCTTCTCCAACGCCGACGGTGTGACAACGCTGACGCTCACCGATCTATACACCCCTGCCACGGAGGCGGAGGTCAATGCGGAGACGATCGACTTTGGCGATTTCTTTGAAGGCCGAGACGTCATCCACGGCGGCAAGTTCGACGATGTCCTGTATGGCCAGCAGCGCGGTGATGTCCTCTACGGTCACCGGGGCAACGACGAAATCCATGGCGGGGCGGGAAGCGATATGCTTGCCGGCGGCTATGGTGCGGATACGCTCTTCGGCGGTACCGGAGACGACCTTCTGAAAGGCCAGGTCGGGCGCGATACCCTGTATGGCGGCGGCAGCAATGACATACTTAGGGGTGGCTGGGGCCAGGATACGCTGTACGGGGGGGCCGGGTACGACTACCTGTACGGAGGGCCCGGGGCGGACACTTTCGTGTTCTTCTCAGGTGACGGCGTGGCCGAGATCTACCGATTCAGGGACGGTCGCGACCATGTCCAGATCGAGTCCGGTGCTGAATCCTTCGACGACGTGGAGATCACCCAGGACCACGCAGATGCCGTGGCGACATTCGACGACGTCACAATCATCTTCCTCGACACGGACGCCAGCGTCCTCGGCGCGGACGACTTCATTTTCTGATTTGGATATACGGACACGGCTGGTGCGCTATTCCAGCCGTGTTTCCACGCTTGCGCCGGCCTCCAGCGTTTTGTGCACTGGGCATCGATCGGCGATTTCCAGCAGGCGGTCGCGCTGTTGGTCATCCAACGTTCCCTGAAGCCGGATTGTCCGGGTAAAGCGGTCAATCCTGTTCGGCCCGGTCAGGTCGCTGTCTTGCGCGTGCACCTTCGCGTGCGTGACGTCGACCGAGACATGTTCCAGCGGCCAGCCCTTTCGCCGAGCGTACATGCGCAACGTCATGGAGGTGCAGGCGGCCAGCGCCGCCGAGAGAAAGCCGTAGGGCGACATGCCGCGATCCGTTCCGCCATAGGCGCGCGGTTCGTCGGCCAACGCATGATGGCGCGGGCCGCTGGTGATGTCCTGCAGGAAGCCTTCCGGATCGGCCTCCGACGAGCGAACGACACCTTCGGGCGCGCCGGGGGGCGGCGCGGGTGCGCGCAGGTCGAGATAACGGCCGGACCATGCGGCAATCACCTCGGCGGCATATTCGGCGTCCCGCGCGCGGCTGATCAGGTGATCGGCATCATCCAGCGTGACGAAGCTCTTGGGGTGCTTGGCGGCGACGAAGATTTGCGTGGCGTTCTCGATGCCCACGGCCTCGTCCCGCGGGGCGTGCATGACGAGGAGGGCCTTGCGCAGGCCAGCGATCTCGGGCGTCAGGTCCTCGCTCATCACGTCCTCGACGAATTCGCGCCCGATGCAGAAGGGCCGGCCGGCAAGCTGCACCGATGCCATGCCGTCCTCCATGATACGCGGCAGGGCTTCGGTGAAGTGGTGTGTCACATGCTTGGGTGAGAAGGGCGCGCCGATGGTCACCACAGCGCGCAGGCTCTCGATTTCGCCGGCGGCCTTCAGCACCGCCGCGCCGCCCAGCGAGTGCCCGATCATGAGGGAGGGCGCCATACGCTGGTTGGTCAGCCACGCGGCCGCTGCCTTGAGATCCCCGGCATTCGACGTGAAGGTCGTGTTGGCGAATTCGCCGCCCGAATGGCCGAGCCCGGTGAAATCGAACCGCAGCACAGCAATCCCCATCCCCGCGAGGCGCTGCGCGATGCGCCGCGCGGCGGCGATATCCTTGGAGCAGGAGAAACAGTGCGCGAAAATGGCGGTGGCCAGGTGCGGGCCCTCAGGCATGTCGAGGCGGGCGGCAAGCGGCGCACCCTGGGCGCCGGTGAAGGTGATCTTTTCCATTGTGGTCCCCCGAGCATGGCCTGGCTCCGATGGTAGCGTGATGCTGGCGCCCGGCGAACGGAAGGGGTATGTCGCCCGCGTCACGCCAAGGTGACGAAAGGTCATCGGAGAAATGGAATGAGGCGGTGGAAGGCCGTGTTTCGATTGGGGCTGGCCGTGGGCTTCGTGGCGCTCGGAGCGAGTTTCCTCGGCGCGCTGCATCCGGCGGGCGATTCCCTCGCGGTTTTCCGGAACTACATCGCGGGCGCGGGGGTGCTGTGGGTATTGATGGGGTGGGCGACCCGTGTGGCATCGCCGGTCTGGCTCCTGCCGCTGGGAGTTGCCGTGCTGCCGGCGTTCGCCGGCTACACGCGCACCGAATATGTCTCCCCCGACCATACCGTAACGATCTACCAGAAGAACATGCTCCGCAAGAATCCCGACCCGTCGGGTCTGGTCGCCGATATTCGCGCCGTCAGGCCCGATATCCTCACCATGCAGGAGGTGCCCGTCGGGCCGACGTGGTTTCCGGACGCGTTGCAAGACATCCTGCCCTATTCCCACTCCTGCGGTCGCGGCTCGGCGGGGGCTGTTGTCGTCGCGTCGCGGTGGCCGGTGATCGACGGGGAGCGGATCTGCGTCAGCGGACTGGCCGCCCTGCGGGTGGATGGACCGGACGGGCCGCTTTGGGTGGCGTCCCTTCATCTGCGGTGGCCCTGGCCGGAACAGCAGGCGCGGCACCTCGACCACCTTTTGCCGGTGATGGAGCGCATGGGCGCGCCCACGGTCCTGGGGGGGGACTTCAACATGGTTCCATGGTCCTCGACGATGCGCCGCGTCACGGAGGCGCTTGGCGCGGAACGCGCTGGCCGAGTGCGGCCGAGCTTCGCGCTCTATCGGCCGGGGATGCTGCCGATCATGCGTTTCGTATCACTGCCGATCGATCACGTGCTGGTCCCGGAGGGCAAGCGCGGTGCGAGCGAACTGCGACCGCTGCTCGGCTCGGACCATCTGGGCATGGTTGTGCGTTACTGAGGCGTAGTCGGGGATGTACCGCTCATTGGAGCGGTAGAGGCCCGTTTCAGGCGACCACCTCGAAATAATCCGCCGTGTGTCGGTTCACGGGCAGGCCCTTGCGCTCTGCCAGCACCAAGCCAACGCCGCCGTCCGCCGTGCGCCGCACGGTGAATCTCTCACCTTCCTCCAGTCCGAAGGAGGACCCATCCGACAGGATGCCGTTGTTGGCCCGGACATGCGCCACGAAGGCCAGCACCCGTTTCATCATCCAGTCGAATCGCATCCGGGCAGGGGCGACGCGCAGAGAGCAGCCGATGAGCGATGAGGCCCCGAGCAACTCGAACTCCGGAAGTGTCTGCCGGTCGTCGGTGAGTTCCCGGACCGGGCGGGGGTGGAGGAACAGCGGCAGCGGGAACAGCATCCCTTCCATGGCGCGGAATCGCGGGGTGGGGAAAATCCGTTGCGACGCGCCCCAATAGATTGCCACCGGGCGTGCGGTTCGGGTCATGTAGGCCGCGGCGACGTGGCCCGCCATCAGCATCAGGTCCATCGTCTCGCGCGTATGCGGAGCCGGGGCCGCAGGGTCCGCAGTCTGCTCGCCGCTCAGAGACGCCTTGCTGCGACGGATCGGCGTCCGGCGGAGATCGAGCGTGATCGCCGCTCGGTGCAGCGCGACGAGGTCGGACCAGTCTTCGTTCAGATAGTCCTGCAGGCCGGAGGACAGCGCGGGTTCCAGCCGGGAGGGGATGAGCGGCAGATCGCGTTCGCGCAGCTCGATGGACAAGCCGTCAGCCGCCAACGTCACCCCGTGGCGGGCTGCGAACGTGTCGAAACGCATCCCTGACGCACTCATGATTCCGTTGAGATGCGCGCGGAGTTTCCGAACATCGACGGACGCAGGTCGGGGCAGAAGCAGCGCGACGGAAATATGGTCGGGCAGGGACATTTCGTGCCTCAATTGAAGGTCGGTTGCTTGCACCTTGCGGGACCTTTGCGGTCGGAACGTGGCGAGGACTGGGTAATCGCGGGGACGGGTTGGTCCAGCGGAACGGGCGCGCGGCGGCCCAAAAGGTCGGTTTGCCGGCATACGGGGCGAGGTCCGGCGCCGGATTCCGCGGTTCGGCGTTGACGTTAGGTTACCCACTGGGGGCCATGTGTGGTATGCTGGCCGCCCAACGCGAACGGGAGAAAACGCCATGACCAGAGTGCTGAAATGCGGTGATCTGATGCCAGGGTGCGATTTCGAAACGCGGGCGGACTCCGACGAGGCGATCCTCCAAGCCGCAGCCGCCCATGCAAAGGAGGTGCACCATATCGAAGTGACGGCGGAATTGGCCGAGCGTGTAAAAGAGGCGATCCGGCTGGAGTAGATGCCGGGTGCGGTGTGGGGACAGAAAGGGCGCGGCGGCGCCCTTTTCTTTGCCCGCCTGAAGGCGGGGTCAGAAGATGAAATCGCCGGTATCGACGGATGCGACATCCTCCAACAGAATCTCGCCTTTCGCGAACGTGACAAGGGTGTCCTCGCCACCATTCACGGAGGCGATGGTCAGCGCCTTGAAGTTCTTCGCCGCCGCGATCTCGATCCGATCGCCCTCGCGCGTGTCGAAATCATCGATTGTGTTGCTGCCGAAGGCTCTGCCTTTGAACAGGAACCTGTCGGCCCCGCTGTCGCCACGTATCCAGTCGTCTCCGCCGGTGATCCGGAAAAGGTCATTGCCGTCACGACCGCGATAGGAATGGTCCCTCTTGCCGTCCGTGAACACGTCGCGGACATCCGTTCCCTGCACCTCCTCGATGCCCCGGAGGGTATCGACCGTGCCGAAGCCGTCCCGGACCTTGCCTGTCTCCAGGTTCGCCCGTATTCCCGCCGTGCCGCCCTGGTTGGCTTCATTGCGATAGCTGGCCCGATCCCAGCCGCCGCGTCCGACCAGAAGGTCGTCGCCGGCCATGCCCTGAAACTCGTTATCCTTGGCGTCGCCCCTGATGACATCTCGCAGGAAGGTGCCGCGAATCTGCTCAATCGCCGTCACCTTGTCTGTCCTGCCGTCGGGCCCTTGGATCGTGCCGCCCGCAAGGTCGGCCCGGATGCCGGACTTGATGCCCGCGGGTTCCCAAAACCACTGGTCATAGGAAAGCTGATCCCGGCCCGCGCCGCCGTGGTAGACGTCCCGGCCGCCATGATCGACGATGTAGTCATTGCCGCCCCTGGCCCAGACCTTGTCGTTCCCGGCTCCGGTTCGGATCTCGTCCTTCAGGATGTAATCGTTCCACCCGCTCCTTGGCCCGTTATTGGCCCCGATGTGGGTCGAATTGAATCCGTCGAGGTACTGGAAGAGGCTGTCGTAATCTCCGTCCTCGTTGTACCAGCCCTGCAAGGCGACGAGCGGAACGTCCACGCCCGTCGCCCGAACCTGCAACTCCCCCGCCTTGCCGTACATTCGGATTTCGCTGACGGTGCCGTCCGTGAACTGGCGCTCGCCTTTCTCAGGACCTTCCGCGGGCACGAAGGTTTTGGCGTCCGCCGTCTCCAGCACGATCCGGTAGGCGTTTCGGTGCGCCTCGAACGACTTCCCGAGACCTTCGTCGTAGGTGAGGACAATCCGATCCTTACGGACCGTCACGTCGTAGTGATCCGTGTCCCAACGAAATGCGAAAATGCCGAGGTTCGCGTTGTAGTACTTCCACCTGATCAAATCTCATCCCCCCATACAGAACTCGTTCTTCGGACCTCCGGGCAATGTACACGGGCGGGACGGGATTACAAAATTCAGGCCGAATTGGTTCCTTTCTCGAAATGGTAAGGGGCGCCAGATTGGCGCCCCTTGGTGTCAGTCCGAAAGATGGAATCAGCAGCTGTAGTACAGCTTGAACTCCATCGGGTGCGGCGTGTGCTCGTAGGCGTAGATCTCTTCCCACTTGAGATCCATGTAGCCTTCGATCTGGCTCTTGGTGAAGACGTCGCCGGCCAGCAGGAACTCGTGGTCAGCTTCCAGGCATTCCATGGCCTCGCGGAGCGACGCGCAGACGGTCGGGATGCCTTGCAACTCCTCGGCGGGCAGGTCGTAGAGGTCCTTGTCCATGGCTTCGCCCGGGTCGATTTTGTTGCGGATGCCGTCGAGGCCGGCCATCAGCAGGGCGGAGAAGCAGAGGTACGGGTTCGACGACGGGTCCGGGAAACGGGCCTCGACGCGCTTGGCCTTCGGGCTTTCGGCCCACGGGATCCGGATGCAGCCAGAGCGGTTGCGGGCCGAGTAGGCGCGCAGCACCGGCGCTTCGAAGCCCGGAATCAGGCGCTTGTAGGAGTTGGTCGACGGGTTGGTGAAGGCGTTCAGCGTCTTGGCGTGCTTCAGCAGGCCGCCGATGTACCACAGCGCCTCATCGGACAGGTCTGCATACTTGTCGCCCGCGAAGAGCGGCTTGCCGTCCTTCCAGATCGACATGTTGACGTGCATGCCGGTGCCGTTATCGCCGGCGATCGGCTTCGGCATGAAGGTGGCCGACTTGCCGTAGGCGTGGGCGACGTTGTGGATGACGTACTTGTACTTCTGAAGCTCGTCGGCCTGCTTTGTCAGCGAGTCGAAGATCAGGCCAAGTTCGTGCTGACAGGAGGCCACCTCGTGGTGGTGCTTGTCGACCTTCATCCCCATGCGCTTCATGGTGGAGAGCATTTCAGAGCGCAGGTCCTGGGCGTCGTCGGTGGGGTTCACCGGGAAATAGCCGCCCTTGATCCCCGGGCGATGGCCCATGTTGCCCATCTCGTATTCGGTGTCGGAGTTCCAGGCGGCGTCCAGCGCGTCCACCTCGTAGCCGACCTTGTTCATGCCGACCTGGAAGCGCACGTCGTCGAACAGGAAGAACTCGGCCTCGGGGCCCATGTAGGCTGTGTCGCCGATGCCGGAGGACTTCAGGTAGGCCTCGGCCTTCTCGGCGGTGCCGCGCGGGTCGCGGTCATAGGGCTCGCCGGTGTCGGGCTCGACCACGGAACAGTGCACGGCCAGCGTCTTCTCGGCGTAGAACGGATCCATGTAGGCGGAATCGGTGTCCGGCATCAGCTTCATGTCGGACTGATCGATCGACTTCCAGCCGGCAATCGAGGAGCCGTCGAACATGAAGCCTTCTTCCAGGAAGTCCTCGTCGACCTGGTCGGACATGATCGTCACGTGCTGCAGCTTGCCGCGCGGGTCGGTGAAGCGAACATCGACGTAGGCGACTTCCTCGTCCTTGATCGTCTTTAGAACGGCGTCTTTACTCATGTGAGCTTGGTCCCTCTGTTCAGAATGGGCTTGAATATTGCGGATGACGGAATCGGCTCAGAGCGCGTCGTCGCCTTCTTCGCCAGTGCGGATGCGGATCGCCTGATCGACCGAAGAGATGAAGATCTTGCCATCGCCGATCTTGTCGGTCTTGGCGGCTGTCTTGATTGCATCGATGGCGCTGTCGAGCTGATCGTTCGGCAGTACGACCTCGATCTTTACCTTCGGCAGGAAATCCACGACATACTCGGCACCGCGATACAGCTCCGTATGCCCCTTTTGCCGCCCGAAACCCTTGACCTCGATCACACTCAAGCCTTGCACGCCGACATCTTGAAGGGCCTCCTTCACGTCGTCGAGCTTGAAAGGTTTGATGATGGCTTCGATTTTTTTCATGGTGGCGGCCGACTCCCTGTGATCCGTCCCGGTAAATGCAGAGACCATCATCGCGGTGGAGGGACAATTCAAGAGCCACGTCACCTGTGCGGCGAATGGCCGTTTGCCGGGTGCTTGGACAGGAACGATGCAAGTTGCTCATAGTTTGAGCAAAGTGAGAACAGATTGGGCCGGATTTCATGACTGAACTACTAACATCTGCACAAATGCGCGCCATTGAGCAGGCTGCCTTCGACGGCGGATCGGCCACCGGAATCGAGCTGATGGAACGGGCCGGGCAGGGAGTCGTGGAGGCGATCCTGTCCGCCTATCCGGACGTGGAGCAGGGCCACCGCCACGCACTGATTCTCTGCGGGCCGGGCAATAACGGCGGCGACGGCTTCGTCATCGCGCGCCTGCTGCAGGAACGCGGCTGGGGCGTGGAGTGCTTCCTGTACGGCGAGGCGATCCGGCTGCCGCCCGATGCGCGGGCGAACCATGACCGCTGGGCGGCGGTGGGTCCGGTCGTGGCCTTCAACGACTGGCGGTTCGGGTTGCGCTATGGGGTTCGGATGACCGGCGACGTGGCGCCCACGGTGCTGATCGACGCGCTCTTCGGCACCGGGCTCACACGGCCGCTCGACGAGCCGCTGGACCGCGCGCTCCGCGAACTCGACGCGGCCTTCCCGAAGGGGACCGCGCTTCGGGTGGCGGTGGATGCGCCGAGCGGGCTGTGCATGGATTCCGGGCGGCCGCTGGCGCCGGGGCCACAGGAGGAGCTGCCGCTGCGCTACGATCTGACCGTGTCGTTCCACCGGCGCAAGCTGGGGCACCTGCTGGCCGAAGGGCCGGACGCCTGCGGGTCAGTCAAGGTGGCCGATATCGGTCTCGATCAGGCGGCATTGCGCGCATCGAGGCCGGAACTCCGGGAAACGTTGGCGGCGGCCGTCACCGAAGCCGCTCCGCGGGCCTACGAGCTGCGCAAGGGCGGGGAGGACAATCCCGGTGGCCACAAATACGACTATGGTCATGCCCTCGTGCTTTCCGGGGGGCCGGGGCGGACCGGCGCTGCGCGCCTGGCTGCCCGTGGGGCAATTCGGGTCGGGGCGGGACTGGTCACGGTCGCGGCCCCGGGGTCGGCGATGGCCGAATGCGCCGCGCACCTGACAGCGATCATGCTGACGCGCTGCAACGGCGCGTCCGACCTGGGCGCCGTGCTGGAGGACGAGCGGCTGAACGCGCTCTGCCTGGGGCCGGGGCTGGGCGTCGGCTCGGCGACCCGCGACATGGTGATCACGGCGCTCGGCAGCCGTCGCCGCTGCGTGCTTGACGCGGACGCGCTGACGTCCTTCGCGGGGTCCGCGCCGACCCTCTTCGCCCACCTGCATTCGCGCGTCGTGCTGACGCCGCATGCCGGAGAGTTCGCACGCCTGTTCCCGGATATCTGGCGGAAACTGGCGGAGACTCCAACGGGCGGACCGGCGTTCTCCAAGGTCGATGCGACTCAGGAGGCCGCAGCGCGGGCGGGGTGCATCGTGCTCTTCAAGGGACGGGACACGGTGATTGCCGAGCCCGGAGGGCGCACGGTGGTCTGTGCCGCCGCCTACGACCGGGCAACCCCATGGTTGGCCACGGCGGGGGCGGGCGATGTGCTGTCCGGCATGATAACCGGGCTGCTGGCCCGGGACATCTGGCCCGTGACCGCGGCGGAAATCGCCACCTGGCTGCATGTGGAGGCCGCGCGGACCTTTGGCCCGGGACTGATCGCGACCGACATTCCGGACCTGCTTCCCGGGGTTTTTCGCGCCATCGGCGTCTGAGGTCTCGCCGCTAGGGCCACGCTTTCACAGTGCGCGCCTTGCGGCGCATTCCCCTTTGCGCTTCGCGCGGGGCGGGCGGTCCCGTGCCGCTTTCTGGGGGGGGCTGCGCTGGTGCGGAGCCGGCGGGGGCTTAGGCGCTCACCAAAGCGGATGCCGCTCCGAAGCCCTCCTCTCCTGACCCTTGCCTGCCGACGCGTCATCCGCCGCGCAAGGGAAATGGCGGCTTCCACGGCTCCGCCGCGGAGCCTCCGCAATTTTCCTTGCCCGTTGGCTGTCGCCCCGGCCGTGCGGGGCTCAGGCGAGGACGGCTCCGAAGCGGATCAGCTTTTCTCAGAGCGTTTGACCGCGTTCCAGAGGGCGTCCATGTCGTCGAGGGTAGACTCGCCGGGCGTTGTGCCTCGGGCATGAAGTGCGTCTTCGACCGCGTTGAAACGGCGGACAAATTTGTCGTTCGTGCGTCGCAGGGCCTGTTCGGGGTCGATGCCGAGGTGGCGGGCGAGATTGGCGAGGGCGAAGAGCATGTCGCCCATCTCGTCCTCTACGGCGTCCCTGTCGCGGGCGGCGGTGGCGGTCGCGAGTTCTTCGGCTTCTTCGCGGATCTTCTCCAGCACCTGTCCGGTGTCGGCCCAGTCGAAGCCGACGCGCGCGGCGCGCTTCTGGAGCTTGTAAGCCCGCAGTAGCGCGGGCAGGCCAAGAGCGACGCCGTCTAGGACGCGCGCCTCGCCTTTGGACTGACGCTCGGCTGCCTTGACCTTTTCCCAGTCGCGGGTCTGCTGCTCGGCGCTCTTGTCGCGGCTCTCATCCCCGAAGACATGCGGGTGGCGGTCGACCATCTTGGCAGAGATTGTGTCGGCGATTTCGTCGAAGGTGAAACGGCCTTCTTCCGCGCCCATCTGTGCGAAGTAGACCACCTGCAGCAGCAGGTCGCCCAGCTCGCCCCTCAGTTCGCCCCAGGCCTGCCGCGTGATGGCGTCGGCCACTTCGTAGGCTTCCTCGATGGTGTAGGGGGCGATCGTTTCCCACGTTTGCTCGATGTCCCAGGGGCAGCCGTGCTCGGGATCGCGCAGGCGCGCCATGATCTCCAGAAGTCTGGCCATGCCGCCATGCGGGTCATGGATCAGGGAGTCGGGCATTCGGTCAGCCTCCTTGCGGCGGTTGTCGTGCTGCGGCTTACGGCGGATGGGATGTGAATGTCCATATGAGGGGGCGGGCTGGCGGTCTGCGCTGCGGCGCCTAAGTTCCCTGGCAGGAGGCTGTTATGAGATACTTCTTAATTCTTGCTATACTGGCGGTGGCGGCGTTCGCGCTGCTATACTTCCGGCTGGCACCGAGCGATCCCGCGCGTTGGCATGTCGATCCACGCACCGGGCGTCCGGGTGACGGGCGGTTCACGGTTCTGCCGGAGGGTGGCGACATAGAGGGGCCCGTCTTCGGCGCGGATCCGCAGGCCGTTTTGGGCCAGTTTGACTCGATTGCCGTCGGAAGCACGCGCACCAGCAGGTTGGCGGGAAGTGTTGCAGACGGTCGCGTGACTTACGTCAGCCGCAGCCTCCTCTTCGGCTTTCCCGACTACACCACCGTCGAGGCGGTGCCAGAGGGGCAGGGAACGCGGCTTCTTATTTTCGCGCGGGCTCGGTACGGGAAGGGCGACATGGGCGTCAACCGACGGCGCGTTTCGGGGTGGCTCGAGGCGCTCGCGGAGACAGTGCCCGTGATCGGTGAGGGCGCCGAGACCTAGGCGCTTGCCGTCCTCTTGACCCGCGGCTCGCAATAGGTCACGCACCCCGGCATGGTTCCCGAGGAAAGACTGCACGAGATCACCGCGCGCTTCGAGTTTCTCGAAGCGAAGATGGCTGGCGGAGCGGAGGCTGGCGAAATCGCGCGCTTGGCGAAAGAGTACGCGGACCTGAAGCCCGTGGTGGCCGAAATTGCCGCCTGGCGAGCATGTCGCGCCGACATCGCGGAGGCGGAGGCCATGCTCAAGGACCCTGAGATGCGGGGTCTGGCGGAGGAGGAACTGCCGGTATTGCGGGCCCGGTTGCCAGAGCATGAGACCGCCCTCCAACTCGCCCTCCTGCCCAAGGACGCGGCCGATGCCCGGCCTGCGATGATCGAGATCCGCCCCGGGACCGGCGGCGAGGAGGCGGCCCTCTTCGCGGGCGACTTGCTCAAGATGTACCAGCGATTTGCCGAGGCGCAGGGCTGGCGGTTCGAGATTGTCGAGGCACAGGAAACGGAACTGGGTGGCATCAAGGAGGCCGTGGCGCATGTGACGGGCGACGGCGTTTTTGCGAAGCTGAAATACGAATCTGGCGTTCATAGGGTTCAGCGCGTTCCGGAAACGGAGAGCGGCGGACGCATCCACACATCGGCGGCCACCGTGGCGGTGCTGCCGGAGGCGGAAGACGTGGACATCGCCATTCCCGCCAGTGATCTGCGTATCGACACGATGCGCGCCAGCGGCGCCGGGGGCCAGCACGTCAACACCACCGATTCGGCGGTCCGGATCACGCACCTGCCGACCGGGATCGTGGTGACGAGTTCCGAGAAGTCCCAGCATCGGAACAGGGAAATCGCCATGCAGGTGCTCCGTGCCCGCCTCTACGATTTGAAACGGCGGGAGGTGGACGAAGAGCGCGCGGCGGACAGGAGAGCGCAGGTGGGCTCCGGCGACCGGTCGGAACGGGTCCGGACCTACAACTTCCCGCAGGGCCGGATGACGGACCACCGGATCAACCTGACGCTCTACAAGCTCGATCAGGTGATGCAGGGCGATCTGGGCGACGTGATCGACGCATTGATCGCCGACGACCAGGCGCGGAAACTGGCCGAGCTCGGCGCGTGACCCGCACGTTTGCCGATGCGATCGCGAGCGCCGTGGCTCGTCTGAGAGCGGTAGGCGTGACCACGCCGGAACGGGACGCGCGCCACCTCGTCGCCTTTGCGGCCCAGGTGCCGCTCGACCGGCTGACCCTGCATTTGCGCGAGCCGTTTACGGCGGAGGCGCCGCTTGAAGCGGCATTGACTGCGCGGGAAGCGCGCCGCCCGGTGTCGCAGATCGTCGGACGGCGGCTTTTCTACGGGCGTTCTTTCAATGTGACCGAGGACGTGCTGGACCCGCGACCCGAAACCGAGACGCTGGTGGCGGACGCGCTGGAACGGCCCTTCAAGCGAGTGCTCGACCTTGGAACAGGAACGGGCTGCATCCTTCTGACATTGCTTGCGGAAAATAGATCCGCGGACGGACTGGGCGTGGATATTTCGCAATCCGCTTTGCGGGTGGCAGAGGACAACGCCGCCAATCTCGGCGTGTCTGCCGCGTTCCGGGTCTCGGACTGGTATTCATCGGTCCCGGAGCGCTTTGACCTTATCGTCTCAAACCCGCCCTACATCGCGGCGCACGAAATGGAGGATCTTGCCCCTGAAACCCGGCTCTGGGAGCCGCACTTGGCCCTGACCGATGGGGCGGACGGATTGTCGGCCTATCGCGCCATCGCCGCCGGTGCGAGCGACCATCTGGAGCCGGGCGGAAGGCTGCTGGTGGAAACCGGTGCAGGCGATCATGCGGTCCGCGTGGCGGAGATTTTCACGTCATGTGGACTTGAAGATGTCCGGTTCGGTCACGATCTCGATGGGAGGGCGCGAATTGTGCTTGCCCACGTGTAAGGGAAGTAATCGTGCCGATAAGGGCACTATTTTCGCCCCGATTGCGCATTATCTGGCCCAAATGACGGTTTTTGACTTGTCAGCGTCGGTGGCGCATGCTTAGCAGGCAGAGCGTGGATCGGAGGCCATAAGGCCCCTGCGCTAGAAAGCCATAACAACTCGGACCGTCGCGCGGGAATTGCTCCCGCCGCTCGCAACACTGGGTCCGACCACCGCAACAAGGCGGAACGAGATACTAATGAGATCATCCAAGTCACGTTCGCGTTCGAAGTCGAACCGCTCGCGCTCGATCGGAAACATCGTCAACCGGGTCTTCGATTCCTCAGGTCCGGAGGGCAAGGTGCGTGGCACCCCGCAGCAGATCATCGACAAGTACACGCAGTTGGCCCGCGATGCGACGCTCGGCAACGACCGGGTGGCGGCAGAGAACTTCCAGCAGCACGCGGAACACTACACCCGGATGCTGGGCGAAGCGCAGCGGGAGCAGGACGCGCGTCGCGAACAGCAAGATCAGGCGAACCGCGACCGTCAGCGCGAACGCCACGACAACGGCAATTCGAACGGCGGCAACGGCGACCGGCGAGAGGCGAATTCGTCCGATGCGCTTGAGGCCGTAGACCAGACCAGGGACAACGAGCCCGATGTGATCGAAGACGACCTGCAAGGATCGCCTCAGCCCGACGTGGATCTGGGCTCGGCGTCCCAGGATCGTGGAGAGGCATCCGCCAACGGTGAGGATCAGGATAGCGGTCTCGTCGAAACCCCGGAAAGCAAACCCAAGCCGAAGCCGCGAACCCGCACGAGCCGCCCCCGCAAGCCCAAGGCGGAGAAAAAACCCGATGGCGAAGATGCCGCGTCGGGCGGCGATCAGGCCCAGCAGCCAGAGGGCAAGGCGGATTCCGCGGAAGTCGCTGACTGATACCGGCTAGCCGACCACCCCAGTGGGCTCCCGCCGGGAGAAGGCGCATCGAAGATGCACCCACTCCCGTTGGGCCACGCCGCGCGCTATCGCGCGCGGTGCCTCCGGCGGGGATACGTCCAGACACGTGAATGTCATTCGCGGCAGTGCGTCTGCGTCGGAAGGTGCTCCTGCCGGCGCGAACCTGTCAGGGTTTCAGGCGCCAGATCGGGCGGCAACGGCGTGTGCCAGCGCCGCGTAGCCTTCGATCGTCACCTGCTCCGCCCGCTCGGTCGGTGTAATGCCGGCGCCCTCGAGCAAGGATACAACATTCCCCCCAAGGCCCTTCAGCGCCGAACGGAGCATCTTGCGTCGTTGATTGAAGGCCGTGGCGACGACGTGGCTCATGACGTCCGGGTCCGCTGGTGCCAGCGGCTCAGGGCGTGGGCGCAGGTGAACGACGGCCGAACTCACCTTGGGCGGCGGCGTAAAGGCCCCCGGAGGAAGCCTGAGCGCGATTCTCGCCTCGCTCCGCCACTGGGCCAGGACCGCAAGCCGGCCGTACGCTTTCGTTCCCGGCTGGGCCACGATCCGTTCCGCGACCTCTTGCTGAAACATCAACGTGAGCGAGGTCCAATACGGCGGCCAATCAGACGGCGACAACCAGCGAATGAGCAACTCGGTGCCAACGTTGTAGGGCAAGTTGGCGACCACGTGGATCGGCGGATCGAGATGATCGCGCGGATCGATCTCCAAAGCATCCCCCTCGATCACCTGCAACCGACCGGGGTAGGCTGCCGCGATTTCCTCCAATGCCGGCAAACAGCGTGCGTCCTTCTCGATGGCCAGCACATGTCGGGCGCCCTCGGCGAGGAGCCCGCGAGTCAGCCCACCTGGACCTGGTCCCACCTCGAGAACTGACGCGTCCGACAGATCGCCCGGGATCCGCGCAATACGCGCCGTCAGGTTCAGGTCGAGCAGGAAGTTCTGGCCGAGCGACTTCTTCGCCGCCAAGCCGTGCTGCCGGATCACCTCCCGCAGTGGCGGTAACCCGTCGATCGCGCTCACCCTAGACCCTTCTTGTGTCGAAAAATATCCTCGGGGGCGCGCGGCGCGGCCGCGCGGGGGGCAGACAGCCCCCCTCCGTCAATGGCTGACCGTGCCACGATCCAGTTCACCCTTCGGCCCTCGCGCGCGCCATATCTGCGGCCAGTCGCAGGGCCTCCACGGTCGAACGGATGTCCGCCACGCCGTGGCCCGCAATGTCGAAGGCGGTGCCGTGATCCGGGGATGTGCGGATGAAGGGCAGGCCGAGCGTCACGTTGACCCCGCGGGCGAAATCCAGCGTCTTGATCGGGATCAAAGCCTGGTCATGGTACATGCAGATCGCCGCATCGTACTGCGCCCGGGCCTCTGCGTGGAACATCGTGTCCGGGGGCAGGGGGCCGGTGAGGGTGAGCCCCTCGCCACGCAAGCTGTCCAGAAGCGGCGCGATCCAGGCGATTTCCTCCCCGCCCATCACCCCGCCCTCTCCGGCATGAGGGTTGAGGCCCGCCACCGCGAGGCGGGGGGTCGGGATGCCGAAATCCCGGCGCAGGGCCGCATCCGTGATGCGGATCGTTCCGGCCAGAAGCTCTGGCGTCAGTCGCGCAGGCACATCCTTCAACGCGATGTGGATTGTCGTGGGCACCACCCGAAGCTCCGCGCAGGCGAGTATCATGACGACTTGCTCCGCACCACCGAGGGCCGCCAGGTATTCGGTGTGGCCGGGGTAGGCGAATCCCGCGCCGTCCTGCAGCACCTTCTTGTTGATCGGCGCGGTCACCACGGCGCCGGCCGCGCCGCTTTGGACGAGGTCCACGGCCCGGGCGATCACGGCGATGACCTCGGCGGCGTTTTGCGGCACTGGGTGGCCCGGGTCTACATCGGCAGGAAAGGCATGCGGCAGGACCGGCAGAGCTCTGTCGGCGCATGCGAGCGCATCGCGGGGCGCCGAGATTTCGGCTATCGGCGTGCCGGAGGGCAGGTGGCGCGGGTCTCCGATCCAGGCGAAGGGGAGGGTATCGCGGTGCACGTCCCACAGACGCGCGGCGATCTCCGGGCCAACCCCGGCCGGTTCGCCGCATGTCATGACCGGGGGCAAACCGGCGGGAGCCTTGGTGGGCGTCGTCACGGGTAAAGGATGATGGCGTCGGCCCTTAGCTCAGCCAGGTAGCCTTCGCCGTAGGCCCCAAGCCTCTGATTGCGGAGCCGTGCCCGTATTGCCGCGCGATCGGGCTCTGCCTCGTAAACCGGTGTGCGGGCGCAGAGCATCAGCAAGGCAAGGTTGCTGCCGCGGGTCAGCGCGGTCGAGATCTCTCCGGGGTCGAGCTTCGCCAGTTCCAGGGCGACGTCACGCGGCACTTCGCTGGAGGGCAGGGAATTGACCGTCAGCCGCTCAGGCGCCTGACCCTTGTTAACGCCGTAGAGATCCTTGCAGGTATCGACGCGGCCAATCACACTTGCGGCTTCGGTCAGTGCGGCCTCGCTGCGGCCACCGGGAATCAGGTAGGTGGCATATTCGAGCGTGACGTTCTGCGGCTCCTCCAGACCGGTCTCGCGCAATTCGATAAGCTGGAAAATCGCTACCGCATTGGGAACGGAGATCGGGTCCGTCACCCTCCCGGGTGCAAGCGTCAGGATCTGGGCACGGATCGGCGGCGGCAATTCGGAGAGCGGCAGCGCGCGGGGGAGGCGGCCGCCATTGCCGCGTGTGCTCGACAGGGAATATTCCCGCGCCGCTGCGGCAAAGGCGCCGACGGTGGTCACGCTCTCCGCCAGTTGATTTGCGAGCGCTTCGGAACGCGCCGCTTCGTCGGGGTCCCGCGCAGGCAGGATGATCTCCGCCAGCTGCGCTTCTGCGCCGCCCGTCCGCGACGTCACGGACAGCGCGCGGTCGACCTCAGCGTCGGTAATCTCCACCCGTGGGCCGAAGCGTGCTGCGACAACTTCCCGCCAGGCCATGCCGGCATTGATGAAATCGCGGAAGGTCTCCTCCGATACACCTTGGGCGGCCAGGGCCTGAATGAAGGTTGGAACATCCATATTGGTGCGCTGCGCGAACTCCGCCATGCCTGCCTGCGTCATCTCGGGGGTCAGCGAGATGCCCGTGCGAGAGGCGGCTTCCATGCGGAGGCGGTCGTCGATCAGATCCTCCATCGCGCGCTTTTCCACGTCGCCGGTGGTTCGGAATAGCTCGAGGATCTTGATCCGCTGCTCAAGCTCGTATCGGGTGATCGGCCGCTCGTTCACGATGACGACGGGAGAGAACGCTCCTGTCTGCGCTGGCGCCGCAACCGGCGACAGACACAGCGCCACAAGTCCGGCCAACATTGCCCGATATACGCGGATCATTCCAAATGCTCCCGTTCCTGCCCCGGCCCGGGTCGGTCGAATTGCCCGGGTGCCTTTGGTGCGTTCTAAGCCAGCGTCCCGTCTGCGACAAGTCGGTCTAACCACGGCAACCGACCCGGGAGGGGCGCGGCCGGCCGCCCTCGGCCGTGCCAAACCCGGCGAGCTGGACCTCAAACGTGAAATCGGTGGTCGGGTTGAGCTGTTCGGTGGAGGTAAATCGACGGCGCACCCCGAAATCGAAGGTGGCGCATTCGGTGCGGTACTCCAAACCGAGTCGCGCCGATGCCGCGCGGTTGAGCTCGATGTCGTATCGCATGTCCAATGTGCTGCGCCACCGTTGGTCGATGTCCCAGTCGCCAGCGAATCCGAACTCGTGCGTCGTCACGTCCCGGTCCTCCACCAGGCTCGGCTCCAGCCAGACGTATGTGGTGCTGAACTCCAGGGGATCGCTGTTCCAACCCAATCGGGTCTCGTTCTTCGTGAGGTCGAATTCGTCGTTGAAGAGCGTGCGGTTCACGACCGTCAGCCGGCCCGGAATATCCAGTTCCACCGAGGCCAGCCAGTCGGACCATCGGCCGTCAAGGCTGTCGTATCCAGCGAACTGGCCAAGGTCCTGCTCCCGGTAGACCCGCCCGACTGTGGTTTGCAGGTTCCAGCCCGATGGGTCGTAGCGGGTCCAGGCGACGCCAACATTGGCGCGCAGCCCGCGTTCCAGGACATCCCCGGAGGGGAAACGGGAAAGACCGAACAGATTTCCCTCGTCGAACTCGAGCTGCGTGCTCTCGTCCTGCGGCAAGGTCTCGTCCGTGTCCGGACTCCAGACGACCTGCACCACCGGCTCGATCACGTGGCTGGCGCGTGCGGCCTGCTTTTGCCACGGCCAGCGCACCTCGGCGATGCCGAAGGGGGTGAACCGGGTGATCTCGTCGTCGTAGCGGTTATCGTCGCGCACCTGCGTGTGATCCAGCACGCCGCGGGCGGAGGCGTTGAAAAGCAGACCGGCGGGGCCGATCCAGTTGCGCCGCCAGCCCAGCTCACCGGCCAGCCGGCTCACGTCGCGCCCCTCGATATCCAGATCGGACCGGCGGCGGTGTCCGTGGTAGGCGAGAAAGTAATCCGCCGTGCCACCGATCCACGGCGCGTCGAACCGATGCGCCCAGGAGGCATCGCCCACCAGGTAGGGCTGCGTTTCTCTGTCATCCGTGGAGCGAAGGGAGCGGTAAACGTGGGTCTCGGCGAGGAACGTCCGATCACGGCGCGTGCGGGACAGCGACACGAAGCTGTCGAGGCGGTCGACGTCGGAATAGTCATAGTCGATCAGGTAAGTATCGTCGGACGCGGTCTCGAGGCCGAAATCGAGATCGAAACCGTAGGGAAGCTCGAACGCCCCTTCGCCGAACAGGTAGGCCCGGGGGCCCTCGGGGCGGATGTCGTCCCGGCTGACGGCGCCGTTGAACTCGATTTCGCCGTTTCGAAACGCCTCTCGGTAGCGCAACTCCAGCGTGCGTGTCCGGTTCGAGGACCAGTAGGGCGTAAAGGTCACGTCGCGGTTTTGGCCAAGCGTGACGAAGTAAGGGGCCTTGATGCCAAATCCGAGCTCATCAGTTGTGCGCAGGAACGGGGTCAGGAACCCAGTCGCGCGTTCGACCGTGGGGTCAGGCAGGCGCAGGCGTGGCAGGTACATCACCGGCACGCCCGCGACTTCGAAAATTGCGTGGTCGAAGTAAAGTTGCTTCTCTACATCGTCGTGCACCACCCGCCGCGCCCTGATCTGCCAGAGTGGCACAGGACGGGCGGCACAGACCTCGCAGGAGGAGGCGACGGTCTTGTAAAGCTGGGTATAGCGGCCGTCTACGCGGTCGATCTCCGCAGCGGCAAGCTGAAGCTGTTGATCCATGACCACACGGGCCGAGCGAAGCAGCCCGTCCTGCAGGTCTGGTGAGAGCGCCGCGCTATCGGCGAGGACGATCGTGTTGTCGCCCTGTGTCAGGACGATCGGCCCGTCGATTTCGAGCCGGTCGGCGTCCGGGTTATAGACGATTCGTTCCGCCTTCAATCGTGCGTCCTCGTAGAGCGCCTCGACTGAGCCCGTCGCGACCAGGCTGCCGTCTGCGGTGATCTCGACCTTGTCCGCAACAAGGGTGGCAGGCGGCGTTGCCTGGGCGGCGGCGGACGTTGCGCAGAAAGCCACGAGCGCGCCGGCGACCAGGCCTGCGCCAGAACACGCTGCGCCGGGCGCATCGTAGCGAAAAGCACTCACCGAGCTGCGCAAGAAGTGCCTAATGCGGGCCAACGCCATACGAAACGGGGGGCGTCTCATCCGTCCTCCAGGTGCAGTAGTAGTCCCATGGACATCAGGATCGCCGCGGCCGGCGGCGCCCAGGCGGCGAGCGAGATGGGGATGTCACCGTTTTGGCCGAGAACCTGCGCGAAGTTCCGGATGAAGAAAGCGCCGAAGCCCATCATCAGCGCCAGCAGCACCATCAGCCCGGTGCGCCCGAACCGCGTGTGGCGCATGGTGAAGCCGGCGCCGATCATGACCATGGATGCCAGAAACAGCGGCAGAGCCAGCTCCATCTGGAACCACACCCGGTGCAGCCGGGCGGAGAAACCTGCGGTGTCGAGGTCCGCGATGAAGGCAGGCAGTTCCCAGATCGGCACGGAGGCGGGGGAGCCGAAACTGTCGCGGATCTGGGTCTGGGTCAGGGTGGAGGGCAGGAGCACCTCGTCATGGAGGCTCGCCTCCGCCTCGGGGTTCTCCACCGTCAACGGCCAGAGTTTGGCACCGGTGAGCTTCCACGCGCCGTCCACGAGCGTGGCGCTTTCGGCTTCCGCCCGGCGGACTGCCCCTGTCGCGCCCGCACCCTCGGGGGCAAAGCCGATGAAGGTCACACCGTAAAGCACCGTGCCATCCAGGTTGGCCCGCTGCGCCCGGATTACGGTCTGTCCCTCCTCGCCGCCCTGGCGCAGCCACAGCCCCTCGCGGCTAACCGACAGCACGCTGTTGCCGCTGCCGGAGAGTTCCGCTGCCCGCCGTTCGTACCCATGTTTCGTGGCCGCGACGATGGGGTTCAGGACCGTCACGCCGAAGACACCCACGAGGGCCGCGGTAATGGCCGGCGCGATCATGGCCCGGATCGCCGAACGGCCCGCCGCGCGCGTCACGACCAGTTCCGACGTCCGGGCAAGGCCGAGAAACAGCGCCAGCGTGGCTAGCATGACCATTAAGGGGAGCATCGCGTAGAGGGTCTCTGGCGCGGCAAGCAGGGAAAGCTGCAGGGCGCCGCCGAAAGAAAGCTCCGCGCTGTCGAAGCGGCGCATCTGGTCCACCATGTCCAGCAGCGTCAGGAAAATCGCGAAAACCGCAAAGATCCCAATCAGGATCATCAGGAACTTTCGCGCAAAGTAGAGTTGCAGCTTCATGCGTCCGCCTCCGGGCGGTTGACCCGCCGCAGCAGCGCTGGCCTGCCGGACACCCAGAGCATGAACAAGATTGCGGCAGCGCCGAGGACAGTCGGCAAATACACCAACGGCCATGCCGACGCATCGTGCCGAGCCATGTCGGCCGTCTGGTTCTCCACGGCTTGCAGGATGATGATCAGAAAAACCGCGAGCCCGATCTGCCGCCAGACGCCGAAACGGCTGAACCCGCCGACCATCAGCGCGGAGAAGCCGATCAGCGCGGCGACCAGTGGGTTGAAGGGTTGGGCGATCCGCAAGTGGCCCTCGTAGAGGAAGTCGGCCCGATCCGCGCCCGTGGCCGCAAGCGCCGCCGCGTCGGGAGCAAATAGCGTCAGGGTGTCGTATTCCCGCACGTCCCGCTTGTCCCGCCCGCCGGACCGCATCAACGCGCCTACGTCGTATGTAAAATTCTCGAATGCCGTGACGAGCAGTCGCCGATCCGCGAGATCGTAGGTCTGTGCCGAGCCATCCACCATCACGAGCTTCGGACCGCTCTCCTGTTGCACCAGGTAGGCGCGGGCGGCCAGGTAGTCTGTCCGCGTCGTATCGGAGCGGGAATCGGACAGAAAGACGTCGACCAACTCGCCTTCGCGCGTAATCTCCCGGATGTAGAAGGTGATGCCGCGGGCCGGATTCAGGAATTGTCCCTCGCTCAGCATCCTTGCCGCGACATTGGCCTCGATTTCCTCGGTCCGGTCCGCAAGCTGGGTGCGGCTCATCGGGACGAGGAAATGCACGAGGAGCGCCATCAGCAGCGATGCGATCAGGCCGAAGGCGACGACAGGCCGCGCCATGCGCCAGGCGGACATGCCGGTTGCCTGCGCAACCACGAGCTCGCTTTCCGTCGTCAGGCGGTTGGTGACGTAGACGGCTGCGACGAAGGCGGCGATCGGAAGCACCATCCGGATGACGTTGGGCAGCGTGTAGAGGGTAAGCGTCACGAAGACGCCGGCGGACTGTCCGTCCGCCAGGATCTGGTCGAACAGCACCACGGCCCGGTTGATCCAATACACCGAGACCAGCACGAGCGCGAAGAAGCCGAACAGCCACATGAGCTGTTGAAGGAAATATCGGTCGAATCGCGCCACGCGGTTCCTGCTCCGGGTTCGTCGTTTTTCGATTGGCTTAGACGAAATCGGCGACCCGGTAAAACGCTACCGCGCGATGGGATGCCGATCGGGGTCGGGGAGACACGTCCGCCGGCGCGGACACGCGGCAGGCGTCGGACGGGGGGCGCTGCCCCCCGCGCTCTGCGAGCGCGCCCCCCGGGATATTTTTTGACACAAGAAGCTGGGGGGCGGTGAATCCGGCCAGGTCGGGGGCGCCTTTGCGGACGGGCGCTCAGCCGAGGGATTGGCCCGCGCCGCGCTGGGCGCTGCGCCGGGCATCCCGCCGGCCGGTCACCTGGGCGATCACGACGAACGCGGAGAGGTAGACCACGCCGATTCCAAGCACCAGTTCGCCCGGCAGCGGGCCGGTATCGGCGCGGTGGATGACTTGCGCGACAGAACTCGCGGGCGTCGGATGCACCACCAGTTTTCCGACATAGGCCATCATCTGCACCGACAGGATCCAGAGGTAGTTCCGGCGGATCCGCCGTCCCATCGCCGTCAGAAGGCTGACATGGTACTCAGGGCGCCAGTAGTCCTCTGCCAGGACCTTTTGCCAGTCCTGTTCCATATGCAGGTCGCCGTCCTGCAGCATCGGGGCGTAGAAATGGACTTCCATGTAGCGCGCCCGCGCCCGCCAAACGTTGAAGTATCGATAGCGTCGGGATTCCAGCAGCATCAGCGTCCAGATGAGCACGCCCACCAGCAGCAGCGGCAGTGCCGAGGCCTCCTTGGTGGTGTAGGACAGCGAGATTGCCGCGCCGAGCGAGACCACGGACCAGTTCGTCGTCGTGTCGAGCCGGGTGCGCCAGATCGTGCTGCGATAGACCTCGCCCCGGTACAGATGCGCGATCGCTCCCATTTCGGCCGGTGTCAGTTTTCGGCAATTCTTCGAGTTTCCCGGCATCACCCCTCCCAAGGCTGTACCTGCGCCACGCTCCCCTGTCGTCAGCCTATCGTGGCAAGCTCCATCGCGAAACAACATCGGGCAATTTACCCATCCGTTCCCGGCCACCGGTCGGGACTGCTGGCGGTGGGCGGCGCGGGGGGCTAGGTATGGTCGAAACATCATTGGAGTTCGCTGCATGACCATGGCCCCCGACGTAGAGATCCTTGCCACCGACCTCGAAGACCTGAAGTCTTTCGCCGGACGCATCGCCGTTCTCGTTCCTGCCGACGGCAAGCTGGACGTGCCGGCCCGCCGGGTGAACAGGCTGACACGCGGCGCGCTGGCCCGTTTCACCGAGAGCGAGGCGTTCTCTAAGATGAAGCCGGGCGAGGCGAAGGATCTCGCGTTTCCCGGCGGCCTGGGCGCCGAGGCGGTGCAGGTGGTATTGCTCGATCGGCAGGCGTCCGACACGGACTCGCGCAAGGCCGGGGCGTCCATCGGCAAGGTGCGGGGCAAGAGCGGCGTTCTTGTGCTCGCCGGCGTGCGCAAGCACCCCGAACAGATTGCGTTGGGCATGAGCCTGGGGGCCTATGCCTTCGAGGCCTGCAAGTCCGGGGAGAAAGCCTCCGAGACTGCGGGCGCCATGCAGATCATGGTGCGCGATGCGAAAGAGACCCAGGCCGCCATGGCCGAGGTCATGGCTCTCGCGGACGGCGTGTGTTTTACCCGCGACCTGGTAAACCTGCCCGCCAATGTGCTGACCACGGAAGAATTCGCCGCGCGACTGGAGGGCCTGCAGGACCTCGGCGTCGAGGTCGAGGTGCTGGACGAGGACAAGCTGGAGGAGCTTGGCATGACCATGCTCCTTGGCGTGGGGCAGGGGTCGGAAAGCCCATCCAAGGTGGTTGTCATGCAGTGGAAGGGCGGCGGAGACGAGGCGCCGCTGGCGCTGGTCGGCAAAGGCGTGGTGTTCGACACCGGAGGGATCTCGATCAAGCCCGCCGGAGGTATGGAAGACATGACCATGGACATGGGCGGCGCAGGCGTCGTCGCGGGCGTCATGCGGGCCGTGGCCGGTCGCAAGGCGAAGGCCAACGTGGTTGGACTCGTCGGCCTCGTCGAGAACATGCCGGACGGACGCGCGCAGCGCCCCGGCGACATCGTGACCTCGATGAAGGGCGACACGGTGGAGGTGATCAACACCGATGCCGAGGGCCGGCTCGTTCTGGGCGATGTCATGTGGTACGCGCAGGAGCGCTTTGAGCCGCGCGGCATGGTGGACCTTGCCACGCTGACCGGCGCCATCATCGTCTCGCTGGGGCATGACAACGCGGGCGTCTTCTCCAACGACGACGCGTTCTGCGATGCCTTCCTCAAGGCCGCCGCGGCGGAGGGCGAAGGCGCTTGGCGGATGCCCCTGGGCGAGAGCTATGCCAAACTGCTGAAATCGGACAAGGCGGACGTGAAGAACGTGGGGACCCGTTGGGGAGGCGCGATCACGGCGGCGGAGTTCCTGCACCGGTTCGTGAAGGAAGGCGTGCCATGGATCCATCTCGATATCGCCGGGGTTGCACAGCCCGCCTCTGCACCGGCGCTCGGGCCGAAGGGCGCGTCCGGCTGGGGCGTGCTCGCGCTCGACCGGATGATCCGGGACGGCTACGAGTCGTGATGCGAACGATCGCGGTCCGGATACGCTGATGGGGCAGGCCCTTTTCTACCATCTTACCCGACAGCCGCTCGAGGCGACCTTGCCGATGCTGCTGGAGAAGTCCCTTCAGCGCGGGTGGCGGGTGGTGGTGCGGGGCACTGACCCGGGGCGGCTGGATTGGCTGGATCAGAAGCTTTGGCTGGGGCCGGAGGACGGGTTCCTGCCGCATGGGATGGCCGGCGGGCCGCACGACGCCCGCCAGCCGGTCCTTCTGACGGCGGCGGAGGACATTCCCAACGCCGCCGCTTGCCTGATGGCGGTGGATGGCGCGGCGGTCGGGGCGGAGGAGGTGGCCGCCCTCGACCGCGTTTGCATCCTCTTTGACGGCCACGACCCGGCGGCGGTTCAGCATGCGCGCGGCCAGTGGAAGGCGCTTACCGGCGCGGGAGCGGCCGCGCAGTACTGGTCGGAGGAGAGCGGCCGATGGGAGATGAAGGCGGAAAGCTGACGTCCGTCCAGTGACGCCGCGCTTTTATCCGTTCTCACCTCAGGCGGGACGAGGGCCGCAACTCCAGGCCTACTCCTGAATGGACTCCAGATAGAGCGCGATGGAGAACATCCGACCCCGAACGATCGTCTCGGCTCCGTAGGGTCCGGCTTCCTCACCGATGGCGGAGCGGAAGATCTCTCCCCAGGTGGGCATCTGCTTCTCTTGGTCCAGCACTTCCCGGTCGGTCAGGCGGAATCCGGTGCCCCAAACCGGCATGTCGGTTCCGTGGCCCCTCACGCCGGTGCGCCCGTCGATGATGTGAATCACCTCCAGCATCGGGAAGACGCCATCATTTGCGGCTGCGAGCTTCGTCAGATCCGGAACCTCGACGGTCATATACTTGGAGACCTCACCGCCGCCATGGGCATCGACGCCGTGGCAGCTTGCGCAGGCGCCGAGATATTCCGTCCGTCCGATCTCGTCCTGCCCCATAGCCGCCCCTCCTGCCAGCGAGAACGCGGCTGCTGCCAGGGTAATCGCGATGTGCCTGGTGTGTGACATGGCTCCCTCCTCCATCTGGGAGGAACCCCGGCGGGGCCGGGAAGGCCCTCGGGCCTCCCGCGGAAAATCTACCTTGGATTTCGGGCTGCAGCCATGATCGGCGTCAAGGCACTGCGGGATCGCTGGCCCACGTCCGGTCAGCGTGTGAGAATCATCTTTCCGCGGCCGAAGGTCACCTCCGCGAAGCGGTTGAGGTACGCCATGCCAAGCAGGGAGCCCCACATCTCGCCGCCGTTGATCACTGCCGGAACGTTCTGGTCCGTGATGCCGCCCAACGACACCTCGTCCAGCCTGACCCGCGCCGTCCGCACCGTTCCGTTCGCGGTGTTGGCGACACCGGAGAACGGCAGATCGTCCGTCGCGATTCCGGCGCGCTCGGCGTCCTCGCGGGTCAGAACGATGTCCGATGCGCCGGTGTCGATAACGAACTCCACAGGCGTGCCGTTGACCCGAAGGACCATGTGGTAATGTCCGTCCGAAGAAAGCGGCACCTCGACCCGGCCTTCCTCCGCGAAGACCGACTGTTGCGGCAGGACCGTATCGCGCAGGTCATCCCAGAGCCCATAGGCCACGATCGCCCCGATGAAGATCAGCACCCAAAGCCCCGCCTGCCGCATGGTACGGCCGAGGGACTGCCGGTTGGACAGGAAGAAATAGCTGGCGATCACAGTCCCCAGCAGCATCAGGTAGATCAGCGAGGCGGTCTGGTCGGCGCTCATGGACCCTCCTTCGTGCCCCGACGACGGGACGCGGCCCTTGATATGTAGGAAGTGGGAGGGCCCGGCGCCAGTGACCGGGCTATCCGGGCATTAGCCCGGCGCCCCGCAGCCCGTCGAGCATGAATTGGACGGAGAGCGCCGCCAGCAACATCCCCAGCAACCGCGTTGCGACGACGGTGCCGGTCCGGCCGAGAAGCCGTTCGAGCCCGCCCGCGGCCCGGAACAGGATGGCGCAGCCCAAAAGAACAAGCGCCATGACGACGAAGACGCCCGTAAGCTCGAGGGGCGTCTCGCTCTGGCCCACCAGCAGGATCATCGTCGTGATCGCGCCCGGACCGGCGAGTAGCGGAATGGCCAGGGGGAAGACGGACGGGTCGGTGCGCTCGTATTCTTCGGCTGTGTGGTCCCGCCGGGCGGTGCGGCGTTCGAAGAGCATGTCGAGCGCCGTCAGGAACAGAAGCGCCCCGCCCGCGATCCGGAACGCCGGGAAGGAGATCCCGACGAACCCCAGAACCGCTTCGCCCAGAAGGCCGAACAGCAGCAACACGAGGAACGCCAGAAGGAGCGAACGTCGCCCGATTGCCAGCCGCTCCTGGGCCGGGTGGCCCTGGGTCAGTGCGATGAAGATCGGCACCATGCCGATCGGGTCGATGACCACGAAGAGCGCCACGAAAGCATTTATGTAGAATGTCCAGTCCATACCGCCGCCATAGGGGGTATCGCGGCTGGGGTCATCCCGAAAGTTCAGCCGGCCGGCTGCGTCCGCGCGGCGTCCAGCCGTTCCTCCGCTTCCATCCAAAGAGCCTCGGCCCGCTCAAGGGCGTCTTCCACCTCGGCAAATTTCTTCTGCCAAAGTTCCATCTTGTCACGGTTCCGATCCTCATAGACCGACGGATCTGCCAGTCTCGCGGCCAGCGTTTCCCGCATTTCGGAAAGCTTTTCTATGCGTTGTTCGCATTTCTTCACGTCCGACTTCAGCTCAAGGATCGCCGATTGGCTCACACGCCTCGGCTTGGACTCCGGCTTCGGGCGTTCCGGCCGGTCCCGCTCAAGCAGCATGGCCCGATAGGCGTCAAGGTCGTCCTCGAACGGGGTGACCCGGCCGCCAGAGACCAGCCAAAGCCGGTCGGCCACGTGGGACAGCAGGTGCAGATCGTGGCTGACGAGGATGATCGCCCCCGAATAGGCGGTCAGCGCTTCCACCAGCGCCTCGCGGCTTTCGATGTCGAGGTGGTTGGTCGGTTCGTCGAGGATCAGGAGATGCGGCGCGTCAAGCGTGGCCAGCATAAGCGACAGTCGCGCCTTTTGCCCGCCGGAGAGCTTTGCCACGACCGTCTCGGCCTGCTCCGCCCCGATGCCGAAGCCGCCGAGCCGTGCCCTCAACTTCGTCGGCGGCTCGTCCGGGCGCAGTCGTCGCAGATGCTCCAACGGCGTCTCGTCGACCCGAAGTTCGTCCACTTGGTGCTGGGCGAAATACCCGACACGCAGCTTGTTGGCCCGCGTGATGCGCCCCTTTTGCGCCTCCAGCCTTTGGGCGAGGAACTTCGACAGGGTCGACTTGCCTTCGCCGTTCTTGCCCAGAAGCGCGATCCGGTCATCCTGGTCGATGCGCAGGCTCAGGCGCGACAGGACGGTCGTGTCGCCATAGCCGATGGCGGCCCCTTCCGTGGCGATGATGGGGGGCGAGAGTTCCTCCGGCTCGGGGAAGGTGAAACGGCGCAGCGCCGCTTCCTGCGGAGTCGAAATGGGCTTCAGTCGCGCGATCATCTTTAGGCGCGACTGCGCCTGCTTCGCCTTGTCCGCCTTGTACCGGAACCTGTCCACGTAGCTCTGAAGGTGCGCCCGTCGGACCTCCTGCCGCTTCGCCTCGGACTCCGCAGCCGCCAGCCGGGCCGCGCGCGTTTCGGCGAAGGTGTCGTAGGCGCCTTGGTAGAGCGTGAGCTTGCGGTCCTCCAGATGCAGGATCGCCTGCACCGAGCGGTTGAGCAGCGCCCGGTCGTGAGAGACGATCAAGACGGTGTGCGGATAGCGCGTAAGGTAGGTCTCGAGCCAGAGCGCGCCTTCGAGGTCGAGGTAGTTCGTGGGCTCGTCGAGAAGCAGCAGGTCGGGCTGGGCGAAGAGCACAGCGGCCAGCGCCACACGCATCCGCCAGCCGCCGGAAAAGGCGGAACAGGGCATGGACTGCTGCTCGGGCTCGAAGCCGAGGCCGCGCAGGATGGAGGCGGCGCGCGCCTCCGCCGACCAGGCGTCGATATCGGCAAGCCGGGTCTGAACCTCGGCGATGCGGGCGGGGTCGGTCGCGGTTTCCGCCTCCCCAAGGAGCGCGGCGCGCTCCGTATCGGCGGCAAGCACCGTGTCGATAAGGGACACGTCGTTGCCCGGGACCTCCTGCGCCACGCCGCCGATGCGGGCGCCGCGCGGGACCTCGATGCTCCCCGTCTCCAGGGTCAGTTCACCGCGGATCAACCGGAAGAGCGTGGTCTTGCCGGTGCCGTTGCGTCCGACGACGCCCACCTTGTGCCCGGTGGGGACGACCGCCGAGGCATGGTCGATCAACGGACGGCCTTCGACGGAATAGGAGATATCGGTGAGCCTGAGCATGGCGTCGCCATGCCTCAAACCGGGGGCGTCGTAAAGAGGGGCCCCCCCCTTGGCTGCGGTCGGCACTACGGCGATCCGCACGGTATGAACGCGCCCGGTCCGTCACCGCCGGAGCCACGCCGACCGGAGCGCCGTGCCGCTGACATGGCTTTTCAAGGCATGGGCGCCGTGCTAGGGCGGCGCCGGAATAGACAGGCGGGCGGCGCGCCCGCCGCGAGCAATAGAGAAGGCGAGACCATGGCCATCGAACGCACCCTGTCCATCATCAAACCCGACGCCACCAAGCGGAACCTGACCGGCAAGATCAACGCCAAGTTCGAGGATGCCGGCCTGCGGATCATCGCGCAGAAGCGCATCCAGCTCACCAAGGAGCAGGCTGGCGCATTTTACGCCGTCCACAAAGAGCGCCCGTTCTTTGATGAACTGACCACGTTCATGGCGTCCGAGCCCGTCGTGGTGCAGGTCCTCGAAGGGGAAAGCGCCATCGCCAAGAACCGCGAAGTGATGGGGGCGACCAACCCGGCCGACGCTGCGCCGGGCACGGTCCGCGCCGAATTCGCCGAGTCGGTGGGCGAGAACTCCGTGCACGGCTCCGATGCCCCGGAGACCGCGGCGGTCGAGATTGCCTTCTTCTTCTCGAGTCTTGAACTCGTCGGCTGACGTGATGCAGCAAGTTTGAACGATGGCCGTCTCCCCGGAGGCGGCCATTGCATTTTCGGCTGCACACTGTCCGACGCCGAGGTACACACCTACAAATTTCTGGCACGACCCGGTTCGGCATCGATTCATGTCAGATCCGACGCCGGGTTTGAATCGGCGCTAGGTGGGGACTCAGATGCTGGCGAAATCTGTGAAGACGAAACGTGGATGGCGGCTGACCTCTGGCGCAGGCTTGGGCTGCTGACGATGTGGGTCTTTGCGCCTTCTGGCCTCGGGCGGCTGCTCCGGTTGCGTCTTCGGGGCGGGATTCTGAAAATCGTTCATGACAGGTACTCACTCAAAATAGCTCAAGGCCGAGACCTTTTGCCGCGATTGTAAATGTACACCCAGAGTACCCCAGGCAAGGCGACTCGCGGAATACACAAACCGTTACGAAACGATCTGTATCACATTCGTGGCCAATTTGAAACTTTATGAGTCCTTAGGCCTGCCGCGGGAGGCGGCGATCAGGTGCTTTCCGATAATTCTGAAGAGCGTCGTCATCGCGAAAAGAACAAGGACGATCCGCGCGATATGCATGGAGGAGACGTAGGCCACGTCCTGCCCCATGGAGAGCGCCAGAAGCGACATCTCCGTCAGGCCGCCCGGAGAATAGGCCAGCACGCCTTGCGCCAACGGCGTGCCAGCGAGCGGCAAGAGGAGCGCCGCGAACGCCACCGTAACTGCCAGAAGCGCCAGCGTTGCACCGACGCCGAGGATCATGTCCCGCCCCGTTTCGCGCAAGCTGACACCGGCGAAGCGGCACCCCAGGATGGTCCCGATGGTGATCTGGCTGGCGACGACGAGGAGGGTCGGCGGCGGAAGAGTCACTACCTCGGTCAGGTGCGCGGCCGCGCTGAGCAACCCGGGGCCGAAAAGTTGCGGCGCAGGCAGGTGGAGCCGCTTGCCGCCGACTGCTCCCAAGACGGCGCAGAAACTCAGGATTGCCCAGTCTGCCAGACCGAGGTCGCCGAGGCCCACCCAGGTGCCGGGACTGCGGTTGGCGCGGATGCCGAGGACCAGCGCATAGAACAGGGCGATGGCCGAAATAGTGAGGAAGACCCGCAGGGCGTGGGCGAGCGCGATGCGCCGTTCGTCTCCCCCGGCGCTGCCGCCGAGCGCAATCATCTCGTTCAACCCGCCGGGCGCCGCGCAGAAGAAGGCGTTGACCGGATCGTAGCCGCCGACTCGGCGGTAGAACGTATAGCTCGTGAAGGTCGCGACAGCGAGGAACGCGGGCAGGAGCAGCAGGGTGCCGCTCCAGGCGGCCATGTGGCCAAGGATCTCTGGATGGAAGCCTGACCCCAGCATCACCCCGATGATCGGAATGACGACCAGCCGCAAACCGGCTGGTCCGTGAAGCGGGGCGCCGGACAGGCTGGCGATTCCGCAGCCCAGCATGGGGCCGAGCATCCAGGGCAGCGGCATGCCGATGCGTCGCGCGATCAGTCCGCACAGGATGCCGACCACCGCTGCGAGGGCGATACGCGGCCAAAGGGAGGAGGGGGGGAGCGTCATTTTGCGGATCTTTCTGCCACTTCCCTGCCATGGGGCCGGGGGCGGTGCAAGACCGACGACCGCGCGCGTGTGGCGCGGCAGGCGGGGGGCTGTCTGCCCCCCCGCGCGGCTGGGCCGCGCTCCCCCCGAGGATATTTTTTGACACAAGAAGCCCCGGAGGGCGGGAGCGCTAGGGGGCCGCCGCCGCCAACAGTGCGGCGTTTCCGCCAGACGCGGTGGTATCGACGCAGACGTGACGTTCGAGGTGGAACGAGGTGGTCTCGCCGGAGGCGGTGACAAGCGGCAGGATCGGGCCGTCGCGGCTGGCGAGTGCCTGGCGGAGGGTGCGCGCCGTGTCCTCCTCGCCCCACCAGATGACGGCGCCGAAGCCCTCGAGGCTGGATAGGGCGGCCGCGTCCAACTGGCCCTCGACGACAACGGGTACGGCGCCAGCGGTTACCACCTCCGCTGCCTGCGCTGTGGCGGTCTCCTTGCCGGGGCCGAGGCAGAGGATCGGTTTGCGGGGCAGGGTGGAGAGGCGGTTCGACTCGCCGGTGGGGCCGGGCATCTCCTGCCGCGAGATCGGGCGGGCGGGCGACCGTGCGGCATGTATCGCTTTTTGAACAGTCGCCAGGTCGGCGCTGTGTTCAGGCGTCGATCGGGCGACCGTTGGGGCCTCGGGCCGGGTGAAACGGGGCAGGTAGGCCGGACCGCCCGCCTTCGGCCCCGTTCCCGAAAGCCCCTCGCCCCCGAAGGGCTGGGAGCCGACGACGGCGCCGATCTGGTTGCGGTTGACGTAGATGTTGCCTGCGGTCACGCGGTCCACCACAGTCTGCACCCGGTCGTCGATCCGGGTATGCAGGCCGAACGTCAGCCCGTAGCCGGTGGCATTGATCCGGTCGATGACCGTGCCAAGCTCCTCGGCGCGGAAGGTGGCCACGTGCAAGACCGGTCCGAAGACCTCACGTTCCAACGCCTCGATCCCGGGAACGCGGATGACCGCGGGGCCGGCGAAGAGCCCGTGCCGGGGCACAGGCAGGCGGCAGAGAAGGCGGCCGTCGGCATTTGCTTGGGCAACGTGGCGCTCGATGGTTTCGCGCGCCTCGCTGTCGATCACCGGGCCGAGGTCGGTGGACAGGTCCCACGGATCGCCTGCACGCAGGCAGTTCATCGCGCCCCGAAGCATCTCCAGCAGGCCGTCGGCGATGTCCTCCTGCACATACAGGCAGCGCAGGGCGGAGCACCGCTGTCCTGCGCTTTGGAAGGCGGAGGCGAGAATGTCCCGCACCGCCTGTTCCGGCAGCGCCGTGCTGTCAACGATCATTGCGTTGAGCCCGCCGGTTTCTGCAATCAGCGGCGCATCGGGGGCCAGGTTTTCCGCCATAGAGCGGTGGATGATCCGCGCGGTGTCCGTGCCGCCGGTGAAACAGACGCCGTCGATACGCGGGTCCGACGTCAGAGCGGCGCCAACGGTTTCGCCGCGACCGGGCAGGAGTTGAAGAGCGGTGACGGGGACGCCGGCCTGGTGCAGCAGGCGTACGGCGGCAGCGGCGATGAGGGGCGTCTGTTCCGCCGGTTTGGCGAGGACGGCGTTGCCAGCGGCCAGCGCGGCGGCGATCTGGCCGGTAAAGATCGCGAGAGGGAAGTTCCAGGGTGAGATGCAGGCGAAGGTGCCGCGTGCCGGTCGGTCCAGCGCTGCGATCTGACCGGCGTAGTAGCGCAGGAAGTCCACGGCTTCGCGCAGCTCGCCCACCGCGTCGGGCAGGGTCTTTCCGGCTTCCCGGGCCGCGAGGGCAAAGAACAGACCGAACTCCTGCTCGTAGAGGTCCGCCGCGCGGTTCAGGACCGCGGCGCGGGTGGCCGGTGGGGCGGCCCACGGCTCGGCTGCGGCCATGGCGTCCGCTATCGCCTGAGGGGTAGCCTCGGTGACGTGGCCGACGATGTCCTCGGGGTGGGCGGGGTTTGTCACCGGGGCACCGTCCCCCGTCTGCTCCGTGCCCGCGACAATGGGCGCCGCGACGAACTGCGTATGCCGATGGGGGGCGCGGGCGGCGTCGATCTCCGCTAAGTCTTGCGGCTCCGAGAGGTCCCACCCGCGCGAGTTGCGTCGGGCCGCCCCGAAGAGCTCCGAAGGTGTGATGACCGGCGTGGAACTGGCGAGGGCCGCCCTTGCGGCGTCGAACGGGTCCGCGACGACCGCTTCGGCGGGCACCGTCTCATCGACGATCTGGTTCACGAAGGAGGAGTTCGCGCCGTTCTCGAGTAGCCGGCGGACGAGATAGGCGAGCAGGTCGCGGTGGGCGCCGACCGGGGCGTAGATGCGGCAGCGGGTGCCCTCGGTGTCCTTCACGATCTGGTGCAGGCGTTCACCCATGCCATGCAGGCGCTGGAATTCGAAGCAATCCCGGTTTGGCGCCATGTGCAGGATGGCTGCGGCGGAATGGGCGTTGTGGGTGGCGAATTGCGGGTAAATCCGGTCGGTCGACGAGAGCAGCTTCCGGGCGCAGGCGATGTAGCTGACATCCGTCACCGGCTTGCGGGTGAAAACCGGGAAGCCTGCCAGGCCCATCACCTGCGCGCGCTTGATCTCGGTGTCCCAGTAGGCGCCCTTGACCAGACGGACGGTGAAGCGGCGGTCGAGCTCTTCGGCCAGAGCGACGATCCAGTCGATCGCTGCGACCGCTCGCGGGCCGTAGGCTTGCACCACCGTGCCGAAGCCGTCCCATCCGGCAAGCGCCGGGTCGCGGGCCACTGCCTCGAACACGTCGAGCGTCATTTCCAGCCGGTCGGCTTCCTCCGCGTCGATGTTGAGGCCCATGTCGGCATGCTTGCAGGCGAGAGCGAGGTCGCGGACGCGCGGCACAAGTTCCTTCATCACTCTGTCGCGCTGGCTCACCTCGAACCGTGGGTGCAAGGCGGAGAGCTTCACCGAAATTCCAGGGTTGGCGCGGATGTCCCCGGTTTTGGCCGCCGGTCCGATCTTGTCGATCGCGGTGAGGTAGGCGGCGTGGTAGCGCAAGGCGTCCGCCTCGGTTCGCGCGGCCTCTCCCAGCATATCGTAAGAGTAGGTGTAGCCCTTCGCCTCCAGCTTGGACGCGCGCTTGAGCGCCGCTTCGATGCTTTCGCCCAGCACGAACTGGTTCCCCATCTGGCGCATGGCCTGGGCCACGGCGGTGCGGATCACCGGCTCGCCCAGGCGGCGGACGGCGCCCCGCAACGTGCCGGCCAGCCCGGGGTGGTCGCTGTCGAGCACCTTGCCGGTCAGCAGCAGCCCCCAGGTGGAGGCGTTGACGAGATAAGACGCCGACTTGCGCAGGTGCATGTTCCAGTCCGACGGCGCGATCTTGTCTTCGATCAGTGCGTCGATCGTGGCGGCATCGGGGACACGCAGCAGCGCTTCGGCCAAGCACATCAACGCGATGCCCTCTTCAGTGGATAGCCCGTATTCCGCGAGGAACATCTCCATCAGGCCGGAGTCCTCGGAACGCCGGATCGCAGTGACCAAGTCGGCGGCGCGGGCGCAGATCTTGCCCCGGTCCGCGTCTGAGAGCGCTGCCGTGGCGGTCATCTCCTCCAGTCGGGCGGTTTCATTTGGCAGGTAGAGGGCGCGCAGGCGCGCACGGGCGGTGTCGAGCGTCTGGGGCATGTGGTCCGGCCTTGAGTTGGAATGAATTAACGATATTCGAGGGCGAGAAGGCGATCCGCCTTTAATTGATCTGATCATAGGCTATAGGGTTGGATTGAACCATCTCAACGGGAGAGTTTCCTGTGGTGCCCCGTCCAGATCCCACGCTCGATTCCTTCGACCATGCAATTCTCAATATCGTCTCGACGCAGGGCCGCATCGCTGTGACGGAGCTTGCGCGGCGTATCGGTCTCTCGAAGTCGCCCACGCAGGCGCGGCTCAAACGATTGGAGGCAGCGGGCGTCATCACCGGATATCAGGCGCTGCTCGATCCGATCCGACTCGGTCTTGCACACGTCGCTTTCGTGGAAGTGAAGTTGAGTGACACCCGCGAGCGGGCTTTGACGGCCTTCAACCGCGCAGTTCAAGCTGTCCCGGAGGTGGAGCAATGCCATATGATTGCGGGCAGTTTCGACTACCTGCTGAAAGTGCGCACGTCCGATATCGATCAATACCGCCGCGTCTTGGGAGAGCGAATCTCGGCCCTGCCGCATGTGGCGAGCACCTCCACCTATGTAGCGATGGAGGCGGTGAAGGAGGGGCAGCTGTGAGCGCGCAGGCTACCCCCCGCTGCACCGACGGATGATCGGGGCGATCTTGTCAGCCTGCCCGGCGCCGATCCCGCGGGTCGCACCGTCCGGGGCGTAGACCACCAGGTGCCCGGAATGCTCTATCCGACCGTTGTGGTACCAGCCGGACGGCGGTCCGGCAAAAATCTGGACGTCCATGCGCCACCCGTCCGGCGTACGCTCCGTCTCGAACCGCACCGGCAGTCGTTCCAGGCGCGGGGCAATGCAGTCAAAGGTCGTATTCGGCGCCCGCGAGGTTACGCCCACCGGAACGTCGGGCGTGGCAGCGCAGCCGCAGAGCAGGAGGACGGACAGGATCACGAACGGTTTCATGGGCCGAACGTAGGCCGTTAACCTTTCGTTAGCATTCGTTTTCGCCGCGTATGGTTAACGGAGGAGATTCGCGGCATGCACCACGGGATGCGCCGCAGCGTGGCATAGCGCCCTTGAGGGTGGGAGTTTGACCGATCTTCTCGCCATCTGTCTGACAGCGATTCGCGTGTCGCGAATCGCAGGGTCCGGCGCAGTGGTGGCTGTCGCGGTCAGGGGCTGCACTCACCGTTCATCGGCGAAATCAGGGCTTGAGTTGCGGCGATGCCGGGATCTGCTTAGGACGCGGTTCCCATCTCGGCGGTCGGATGGAGAATGTTCACCGTAGTCGCCGGCCCAAGACGCGAATCGAATCTCGCCCTTGGCGGTGTACTGCCCGCCGGGTCCTGTGGGCGAGGTGCGGTGAGTCGTGTGGGAGAATCGTCGTAAAATCGCGTGCAGACCGAACGCCTTGAGAAAACACGAAAAGCCCCGACGACAATGTGCCGAGGCTAAACACGTTTATGGGACAGGACGTGACCGCGTCAGGCGGTTCTCAGCCCTTCCAACTGCGAACGGCGCCGCAATCCATGTGCACGAAGTTCGAGCCGCGGTAGATCCCGACCCCACCGGCCTGACAGGACTGAGCCGCCTTGGCCATCTGGTAAATGGAGCGATTCCCGAGCCGCAGGTCGGCTGCTTGACCCTTCATGTGGAGGGAGTTCTTCGCCACGCCACCCGAGCGGGAGCGAAGCATCGCGTTGGTCGCCGGCGACCGGTAGCCCGAAAGGAGCATGTACGGCTCGGAAGTATCGAGCAGGTTGTGCGACGCGGCCAGAATGTCGATCGTGCGAGTGTCGATCGTCTTCACCTCGTTGCGCCGCCAATCACGCATGAATGCATTGATTTCTTTGAGCGCGTCTTTGATGTAGTCGCCTTCGATCCAGTAGATCGTATCCATGCTTTCGCCGGTACGGCCGTTGTACATCTTTACGCGGCGGACATCGCCTGCACCGCGCAGAAACCCTGCCGCGCTGGCGAAGGTCGGTGCCGCGGTTACGGCAGTTGCTGCAAAAGCACGGAGAATGCCACGCCTAGAGAGCCCCGTGGGGGCGGGTTCGTGTTCGGTCATAGGTATTGCCTGTCCCGTTTGCCTGTCGTCGGTCCGCATTTTCGCGGTCTCTGTTCACACCTCATCCCCAGGTGTGGAAGTTTGATGCCATAAAGTGATTCTCCTTCCAAGTGCGCAAATTGCGCCGCAGGCTCTTTGAGCGAAAAATAGGCAGAAACCTGCTGAAATTGGATTAACGGCAACTGTCCACTTGAATATTGCGGCATGCGTTCTTTGCGCCACATCGTCGTCCGTGTGCCACACCGGCTGACGGAGAGGGCGTGCCACGGCGTTGTGCATGGACAGCCCGCGTCCGCTCGTGAAAAGCTCTCTTGAGGTTGCTCGAGCAGTAGAAATTGAAGGATTTGCAATGGCTTTCGCGATAAATCGCCTGTCGTTTCCGGCACTGGTGGTCACGTTGGCACTGTCGTGTGTGGCCGGCCTGGCGCGCCCGGCCGCGGCGCAGGACATGGCCTTCCGGCAAGCGGTCGCGGAGGCCGCGTATGGCAACGAGGCTGTCGCGACATTCTACCGGATGCGCAACTACCAGCCCTTGTTCACCGGATCCCGCGACGGCCGCCGGCGCTCAGCGCTGATCAACGCATTGGCAACTGCGGATGACCACGGCCTTCCGTCCGGTCGTTACGATCCGGACGCGTTGAAGGCCACGTTCCAGTCCGCCAAGTCGGCCCGCGACCGCGGCCGGGCAGAGGTTCTGGCCGCACGTATGTTCCTGCAATTCAGCACCGACATCCAGTCGGGCGCGATGACCCCGAGCAAGATCGATGGCGGCATCGTGCGCGTGTTGCCGCGCCGCGATCCGCTGTTGCAGCTTCAGGCGTTCTCGAAATCGTCGCCGGCGGGCTTCATGAATGCTCTGCCGCCGAAGACGCATCAGTACAACGCCCTGATGGCTGAAAAGATGCGGCTTCAGAAAGTGCTCCGGCACGGTGGCTGGGGCCCGACGGTGGGAAGCGGGGCGGTGAAGCCCGGCGAGTCCGGTGTGGCAGTGGTCGCCCTGCGCAACCGTCTTATCGCCATGGGCTACATGGGCCGTTCCGCCAGCCAGTCCTACGACGGCAAGTTGCAGAAGGCGGTCCAACAGTTCCAGATTGACCACGGTCTCGCGCCGGATGGCGTGGCCGGGACCGAGACGCTGGGCGAGATCAACGTCGGCCCCGAGAAGCGGTTGGCGCAGGTGATCGTCGCCATGGAACGCGAGCGGTGGAGCAACATCCCCAAGGGGAAGCGCCATATCGAGGTGAACATCCCCGAATACACCGCCCGGATCATCGACAACGGCAAGGAGACCTTTGCCACACGTGTCGTCGTGGGCAAGAACCAGCCCGATCAGCGCACGCCGGAATTTTCCGACGTGATGGAATTCATGGTCATCAACCCGACGTGGAACGTGCCGCGGTCGATCACCATCAAGGAATACCTGCCGCAGTTGCAGAAGAATCCCAATGCGGTGAGCCACCTCCGCGTGGTCGACTCGCGGGGGCGCACGATCAACCGCAACAGCGTGAACTTCCGGCAGTACACCGCGGCGACCTTTCCCTACCGGCTGAAGCAGCCGCCGTCGCAGGGCAATGCGCTCGGGCAAGTGAAGTTCATGTTCCCCAACCGGTACAACATCTACCTGCACGATACGCCGTCCAAGAGTTTGTTCGAGCGTGACCAGCGTGCGTTCTCTCATGGGTGCGTGCGCGTGGCCGACCCCTTCGACTTTGCTCACGCATTGCTGGAGCCGCAGACCAACGACCCGGTTGGCCTCTTCCAGTCGAAGCTGAACGGCGGGTCGGAGTCGCGTCTGAACCTGGAGCAGCCGGTGCCGGTGCACTTGCAATACCGCACCGCGTTCGTTCCCGCGAAGGGGCGGATCAACTATCGGCCGGACATTTATGGCCGCGACGCTCGGATCTGGGACGCGATGCAGCGCGCCGGCGTCAAGCTGGGTGCCGCCGGGAGCTAGGCTTCGCGCAAGGGCAGGGAAGGCTCCGCACAGGAGCCTTTCCAAGGTTGCGGTTGCGCCCCGCCGTACTCTAAGTGTGAGGCCCACGGGCCAGAGCAGGACCAGACCCATGCGCTTCACCATTGAACAGATTGCCGAGGCGCTCGGTGCACGCGCCGTGGGCGATCTGACACTCGAAATTTCCCACGCATCGGAGCCCGCGGACGCTGGGCCGGATGCAATAGCAATCGCGATGGCGCCGGCCTATGCCGAGCGCCTGAAGGACGGCTCCGCACGGGCAGCCGTGCTCTGGGCCGACGCGGATTGGGCCGCTCTTGGTCTGGAGGCGGCGATTTTGATCGACAGGCCGCGATACGCGCTCTCGGGCCTGACTGCGCTCCTGGACTCTGGCCCCGGAATCGCACCCGGTATCCACCCCACGGCCGTTGTGGATGACTCCGCGACCATCGGCATCGGCGCCGCCGTTGGCCCCTTCGTGGTGATCGGGCGAGGGGTGTCGATCGGGCCGCGGGCCCGGATCGCCGCGCATGTCAGCATCGCCGACAACACGACCATCGGCGCGGACGCCGTGATCCACGCCGGCGCCCGGATCGGACGGAACGTGCGCATCGGCGATCTCTTCACCTGCCAGCCGGGGGCGTCGATCGGTGGAGACGGCTTCTCTTTCGTAACGCCGCAAGCCAGCGGGATGGAGCAGGCGCGCGATGCGATGGGCGACGAGGTTGCGACGACCCGAAACGAATGGGTAAAGATCCACTCCTTGGGCGGCGTCGAAATCGGCGACGACGTCGAGGTTGGCAGCAATGCCACGATCGACGCAGGCACCATCCGCGCCACCCGCATCGGCCGGGGTACCAAGATCGACAACCTTGTGATGATCGGCCACAACGTGATCGTCGGGGAAGATTGCTTGTTGTGCGGTCTTTCCGGTGTCGCCGGCTCCACCGTCATCGGCGACCGCGTGGTGCTGGCCGGTCAGGCGGGGGTGGCTGACAACATCACGATCGGCTCGGACGTGGTCATCACCGCCGCCACCAAGGTGATTTCCAACGTTCCGTCGGGGCGCGTGATGGCAGGATACCCGGCCGTGAAGATGTCCACCCACGTGGAAGGCTACAAGGCGCTGCGCCGCCTGCCACGGCTTTTCCGCGAGGTTGCAGAGGTGCGAAAGGTCCTTTCCAAGGCAGACGGCAGCGACTAAATGTGCCGCTCAAAGAGAGCAGGGGAGTGAGCAGCATGTCCGACGACATCAAGGACAAGGTGATCGCGATCATCGCCGAACAGGCCGTGCTCGAGCCGTCTGACGTCAATATGGACGCCACCCTGGAAGACCTCGGCATCGACAGCCTCGGGCTGGTTGAAAGCATCTTCGCAATCGAGGAAGCGTTCGATATTTCCGTTCCCTTCAACGCCAACGAACCCGAAAAAAGCGAGTTCGACATTTCGTCGGTCGAGTCCATCATTGCCGCCGTGAGGGGGCTGGTCGCGGAGCAGTCCGCCTCGTGAAGCGCGTCGTCATTACCGGCCAGGGCACCATCAACGCCCTGGGAACGAACGTTTCCGAGACCTGGGAGGCGATGCGCGAGGGGCGGTGCGGCATCGGCCCTCTCGAGATGCGCGACGTCGACCGACTGGCCATCCAGATCGGCGGTCAGGTGAAGGGCTATGATCCCGAAACCGTCTTCAACCGCCAGCAGATCCTGCTCTATGACCGGTTTACCCAGTTCACGCTGTTGTCGGCCCGTGAGGCCATAGCCCAGGCCGGCCTGAACTTCATCGGCGACCTGGCCACTCGCACCGGCGTCGTGCTTGGGAACTCCGGCGGCGGGATGAACACGCTCGATGAGAATTACCGCACCGTCTACGAGGACGGAAAGAACCGCGTGCACCCGTTCGTCGTGCCCAAGCTGATGAACAACGCTGCGGCGAGCCATGTGTCCATGGAGTTCAACCTCAAGGGGCCGACCTTCACCGTCTCCACCGCCTGCGCGTCGTCCAACCATGCCATGGGGCAGGCGTTCCAGATCATTCGGTCCGGGATGGCCGAGGTCATGATCACCGGCGGGTCGGAATCCATGCTCTGCTTCGGCGGGGTCAAGGCGTGGGAAGGCCTGCGGGTGATGTCCAAGGACGCCTGCCGGCCGTTCTCGGCCAACCGGAACGGCATGGTTCAGGGCGAAGGGGCGGCGGTCTTCGTCTTCGAGGAGTACGAACATGCGCGTGCCCGCGGGGCGGAGATCCTGGCCGAAGTGATCGGTTTCGCGATGACCTCCGACGCTGCCGACATCGTCATGCCGTCCAAGCAGGGTGCGGCCCGTACCATTGCGGGTGCGGTCAAGGATGCGCGGGTGAATCCGGAGCAGGTTGGCTATATCAACGCCCATGGCACCGGGACGGCTGCCAACGACAAGACGGAATGCGCTGCGGTCGCCGATGCCTTTGGCCATCACGCAGACGACCTCATGATCTCCTCCACCAAGTCCATGCACGGTCACCTGATCGGCGGCACCGGCGCGGTGGAGCTTCTCGCCTGCACGCTCGCGCTCCGCGAAGGCGTGATCGCGCCCACCATCGGCTACGAGGAGCCGGATCCGGAATGCGCGCTCGACGTGGTTCCGAACGTCGCGCGGGAGGCGAAAGTCGAAGTGGTGTTGTCCAACGCCTTCGCCTTCGGCGGGCTGAACGCCGTGCTGGTCCTGAGCCGGGTGTAGGGCTCTAAGCATCCGCCGTCCCACAGCAGAATGCTCGTGTGCTCGGCCGCCTACGCAACACGGGTGCCAATGTCAAAAGAGCGGCGCAGTCGTACGCTGTACTCGGAAAGCGGATGCAAAAAATGCCGCCTCGATGAGGCGGCATTTCAGAGTACTTACACGGCAGCCCTCCCGGGGCTCAGTTGGCGCTTTCGGCCGGTGCTTCAGCCGGTGCCTCCGCCGCAGCCTTGGCGATGGCGGCTTCGTTGGCGGCGTTCAGTTGCTTGATCTTGTCAAAGCCGGCGGTGAAGCCGTTGAGCGAAATCGTCAGCGCGACCTTCTGATCCGGAGCAACCATCGGCACGATGCTGAGTTGAGCCGCATTCCCGCGTTTGAACCGGTCGACATCGGCTTGCGCGAAACCAACCCGGGAAACGCAGCCACGTTGGGTGCAGAAGTTAAACGGGTAGGCGCGCCCGCCGTTTCCGTCCACGGAGAGCGTGATCTGTTCGGTCAGCAGCGTTTCGAGCGGCGTCACGATGGTCGCCCCGGCCACGGCCTGCCGGCCAGCGGGCAGGTTCACCATTTCGATCGTCGCCACCGGGTTGTCGGATTCGTCCCGCAGCATCTGGTGCAGCGCACAGGGATCGGCGTCCAACTGGGTTCGAACGCAATGAATCTCCCAGTCGCCGGAGACGTCCTCGATGTAGGTCGAGCCGATCGTATCCTGTTGCGACCCATTCTCGCCGACCGGCGTACCCATGTTCAGGCCGTCGCCGGACCCACCTTCCGTCGCCTCGGCGGTCGCAGGCTCGGACGGCTGCTCAGGCGCCGCAGTCTCCTGTGCGAAGACCGGCGTGGCGGCCAGCAAGGCGGCAAGGGCCAGAGAGGGCAGGCGGGTATGAAGTCTCTTGGTCATATCTGAAAGATCGCTTTACGGCTCGAGGTTGATTTTTTGCGGTCGTTTTGCCGCTGCATTTATCACGGGCAGCGCAAACTGTCAGGTCCCAATGTGGTGAGGCGCGCCAGCGCAAGGGAAGGGCGCGAGACCTTGCCGAAGGCCCCGCGCAGGCGACGCTTCGGATGCTGGGCGTGGTTTTTCAACGGCGAAAAAAGGGTCCGGTCGGACCCTTTTCTCGGGGGATACCCCCGGACGCTTTGCGCGCCATTCTTTGCTCCCTGTCGGACGGGCCGACTTGACGCGTGAGACGCTATGTCCATTGGAAATAGGGGTCAACAGGCAAAATCGGTGTCGGAGTCATTTTGTTTGCTGATCGCACCCATGAGCCGCGTTGATGGAAGGGCGGGTGCCGCAGGGATGCCCTGAAAGGGGCAAAATGGCTTCCGATCCAAGTCGTTGCCGGACTGGCGCGGTGCCGTCCTTTCTGGCACATCCTGTCATAGGCAGGCTATTCGCCGGATAGTTTCCAGGAGGGACGGCAGCGATGGAGCGGATATTCGTGGGCGGATGCGGCGAGGACTATGTCCTGCCGGAGGAACTGCTCCTGCGCTATAGCAATCGGCACGGGCTCATCGCGGGGGCCACGGGCACCGGCAAGACGGTGACGCTTCAAGTCCTTGCCGAAGGGTTTTCGGCCGCCGGGGTGCCGGTGTTCCTCGCCGATGTGAAAGGCGACCTGAGCGGCTTGGCCGCGGCGGGCTCGGCGGAGGCCGGGACCCATGCGCCCTTCACGGAGCGGGCGGCCACGATCGGGTTGAGCGACTATGCCTACAGGGCCTTCCCGGTAACGTTCTGGGACCTGTTCGGCGCGCAGGGGCACCCCGTGCGCACGACCGTCGCGGAAATGGGCCCGCTCATCCTCTCCCGCCTTCTGGATCTGAGCGAGGTGCAGGAGGGCATTCTCAACATCGCCTTCCGGGTGGCCGACGAGGAAGGCTGGCCGCTGCTGGATCTGAAGGACCTGCAATCCCTCCTGGTCTGGGTCGGGGAGAACCGAGCCACGCTCTCCCTGCGCTACGGCAATGTCTCCACCGCCTCGATCGGGGCCATTCAACGGCGCCTGCTGGTACTGGAAAACGAGGGCGGGGCGGGGCTCTTTGGCGAGCCGGCACTGGAGCTTGCCGACCTGTTCCTGACCGATGAGGACGGACGAGGACGGGTGAACATCTTGGCCGCCGACCAGCTGATGGCCGCACCGAGGCTCTACGCCACGTTTCTTCTGTGGCTTCTCAGCGAGCTGTTCGAGACGCTGCCGGAAGTGGGCGATCCGGAGAAACCTAAGCTCGTCTTCTTCTTTGACGAGGCACACCTGCTGTTCGACGATGCTCCCAAGGCGCTGCTGGACAAGGTGGAGCAGGTGGCCCGGCTTATCCGGTCGAAAGGCGTCGGGGTTTATTTCTGCACGCAGAATCCGGCGGACGTGCCAGAGGACATCCTTGGCCAACTCGGCAACCGCGTGCAACACGCGCTGCGCGCGTTTACAGCGCGAGACCGCAGGGCTCTCCAGCAGGCTGCCGAAACCTATCGCGACAACCCCGCCTTCGAGATCGAGCAGGCGATCCGGGAGGTGGGTGTCGGGGAAGCGGTGACGTCTTTCCTCGAAAAGAAAGGCGTTCCAGGGATGGCGCAGCGCACGTTGATCCGCCCTCCATCCTCCCAACTCGGGCCGCTGGATCCGGCTGTACGCGCTCAGATCATGGGAACGTCTCCCGTGGAGGGGAAGTACGACACCCTTCTGGACCGAGAGAGCGCCCACGAGATCCTTCTGGCCAAGGCGACCGAAGCGGCCCGGGCGGCGGACGACGCGGAACGATCCGAGGCAGAGTCCTCGACCGCCGAGCGGGAATACTCGGCTGGCCGGAGGTATTCCGGCACGCGGGTGGGCCGCTCTACATCCAAGCCCGCGCGGCGGTCCTCACGAACCGATAGCGTTGGCGAGGCCTTCGCAAAGAGTTTCGCGCGTCAGCTCGGGACGAAATCGGGACAGGCTGTCGTTCGCGGAATCCTGGGAAGTCTGTTCAAGGGAAAATGAGTCCGATCGCACGGGAGACCCAAGGTCGGTAATAGACGCCGGTAGGTCTCCCGCCCCCTTCGTTCGGCCCTGCCGGGCCGACAAAGGCGTTGGGCCACGCAGGCCTGCGGCCTGCAACAGGTGGAAGCCGGGGCGCAAATGACCCCCAAGGCGCCAATGCTCTATCGGGATAAATGGGGCGTTCAGACGACCCGATCAGCGCAGGGCCCGGCCCTTGAGAATTGCATCGGGTCCGAAACGCGCCCGTATCCGGTCGGCGGCCCGCTCAGCGGTGGCACGGCGCTCAGCGGCCGGGTCCAGCAGGTCCCCCGAAAGATCTGCCTGATGCTCCGGGACCAGGTTCGAGATCCCGACACCGATCAGCCGGAACGGCCCGCAGTCCACCGACTGTTCCAGCAGCGGGCGTGCGGTGCGATAGATCCGGTCGGCGATCTGCGTAGCGTCGTCCAATGCGTGCCGCCGCGTGAGAACCGCGTGGTTCGCCCGTTTCAGTTTCAGCGTCACCACGCGCCCGGCCATTCCCTTCGCCTTGGCCCGGTCGGAGACCTTTTCCGACAACCGCCATAGGTGCCCGTCGAGCAGGTCGTGCGCGCCGGTGTCCTTGAAGAAGGTCGTCTCGCTGGAGATCGACTTGACCGGCGCGTTGCGCCGTACCCTGCGCGCGTCTTCCCCGCGGGCAAGATGCCAGAGCCGGTCACCCGAACTTCCGAAGCGCGCGTGCAGATCCTTGCGGTCCCACCGAAGAAGGTCGCCGAAAGTGCGAATGCCAGCCCGGTCGAGTGAGTCTTGATACGCCTGTCCGACCCCCCAGATCAGCCGCACCGGCCGATCACGCAGGAAATCGGCCGTCTCCGCCTTTCCGATCATCGCGAACCCGCGCGGCTTGTCGAGGTCGGACGCCACCTTGGCAAGAAACTTGTTGTGGCTCAGGCCGATAGAACCCGAAAGGCCCAACTCGGTTTCCATCCGCCGGACCAGGCGCGCCAACATCACTGCCGGCGGCGCGTGGTGGAGCCGCGCAGTGCCGGTGAGGTCGAGAAACGCCTCGTCGAGCGACAGCGGCTCGATGGCCGGCGTCATCTCCTCCATCATTGCGCGGATCGCGCGCGACGCCTCCATGTAGGCGGCACCGCGCGGCTTGACCACCACGGCCTCCGGGCAGAGCTTCAAGGCTTGGAACATGGGCATTGCGGAGCGAACGCCATAAGTGCGCGCGATGTAGCAGGCGGTCGAGACAACACCGCGCTTTCCGCCGCCCACAATCACCGGCTTGTCCGCGAGACTGGGGTCGTCCCGCTTCTCGACCGAAGCGTAGAACGCGTCGCAATCCATGTGCGCGATGCTCAGGCTCAGCAACTCCGGATGCGACACGACCCGCGGTCCGCGGCAGGCAGGGCAGCGGTGACCGGCATCGAACAGGTGGAGGCAATCGCGGCACAGGGCGGGCATGGACCTTCCGGGTGGAATCGGGACTCATTGCGGCGACGGGCAAGACGAGCATAGGGATCTCGCTTCCTCAGGTCACCCATGAGTTGGTCAAGCGCATACCGGCACGCGTCTCAAAACCGCGCCCCGGTCCGGATGTCGTGCGACCCTGCCGCTTCTTGTTGGTCCCAATACCCCGGGGTCCGGGGCGGCGCCCCGGTCCCGAACTGTCAGCCGACGCGCCGCCGGGACTATTCCGCGCCGATCTCGGCAGGCGACCGCGTCCGAGGCGCATAATTCAGCACGGGTGCAAGCCAGCGTTCGACGTCGGACACCGACATGCCTTTTCGGGCAGCGTAGTCTTCGGCCTGGTCCCGCTCGATCTTTCCGACCCCGAAATAGTAGCTCTCGGGGTGGGCGATATAGAGTCCGGAGACCGAGGAACCTGGCCACATGGCATAGCTTTCGGTAAGCGTAACGCCGGTCGCGGCGGTCGCATCGAGCAACTCGAACAGCGTCTGCTTTTCCGTGTGATCGGGCTGGGCCGGGTACCCCGGAGCCGGGCGGATGCCGTCGTAGTCCTCGGCGATAAGCTGGGCGCACTCGAGGGCCTCGTCTGGCGCGTATCCCCAGAATTCGGTCCTGACCCGCTCGTGAAGGCGTTCCGCAAAGGCCTCCGCAATCCGGTCCGCCAGCGCCTTGACGAGGATTGCCGCATAGTCGTCGTGCGCCTTCTCGAAGTCTGCCGCGATGTCGGATTCCTCGGGGCCGGCGGTGACAACGAACCCGCCGACATAGTCAGGCGCCGTTCCTTCGGGGGCCACGAAATCTGACATGGCAACGTTCGGCCGGTCGCCACGCTTCGCGGTCTGCTGGCGCAGTGTGTGGAGCGTCGCCACCGTTCCGGCGCGGGTTTCGTCAGTGTAGAGCCGAATGTCATCCCCGACCGCGTTCGCTGGCCAGAAGCCGACAACCGCGCGCGGCGTGAACCATTTCTCTTCGACAATCCGCTGCAGCATCGCCTGCGCATCTTCGTAAAGCTGGCGGGCCGCCGCGCCCTGTTTGGGGTCATCAAGGATCTTCGGGAAAACGCCCTTCATCTCCCAGGTTTGAAAGAAGGGGGTCCAGTCGATGTAGCGGACGAGCGCTGCCAGGTCCCAGCCGTTCAGGACCTTCGTCCCAAGGAAGCTCGGCTGCTTCGGGCGATAGGCCGAAAAGTCGATCTTGAGGGCGTTGGAACGGGCATCCGCCAGCGGCAGGCGCGACTTGTTCCGATCGCCCCGCGCGTACTTTTCCGCGATATCGGCGTAGTCGGCGCCGACCTTGCCGACGAATTCATCCTTCCTGCTTTCGGAGAGAAGCGAGGACACGACGCCGACCGCGCGGCTGGCGTCGGTGACATGCACCGCCTGGCCCCGATGATAGGCGGGGTGGATCTTCACCGCGGTGTGCACCCGGCTGGTCGTGGCGCCGCCGATCAGAAGTGGGACATCGAAGCCTTCGCGCTCCATCTCCGCGGCTACATGCACCATTTCGTCGAGAGAGGGCGTGATGAGCCCCGACAGGCCGATCACGTCGACCTCCTCGGCTTTCGCGGTGGCGAGGATCTTTTCCGCCGGCACCATGACGCCAAGGTCAATGATTTCGTAATTGTTGCACGCCAGGACGACGCCCACGATGTTCTTGCCGATATCGTGCACGTCTCCCTTCACGGTCGCCAGCAACACCTTCCCGGCGGTCTCCCGGCCACCACTCCGGCGCTTTTCCTCCTCCATATACGGCAGGAGAACGGCCACGGCCTGTTTCATCACGCGGGCCGACTTGACGACCTGGGGAAGGAACATCTTGCCGGAGCCGAAAAGGTCTCCAACCACGTTCATCCCGTCCATCAGGGGGCCTTCGATCACGTCGAGCGGCCTCTCGGCGGCCACACGGGCCTCCTCCGTGTCCTCGGCGATGAACTCGGTCAGGCCATTGACGAGGGCATGTTCCAGCCGTTTCTGCACGGGCCACTCGCGCCACGACATGTCCTTCTCGCGCGCCTTGCTGCCGCCCTGACCCCGATACCGCTCGGCGAGTTCAAGGAGCCGCTCAGTGCCGTCCGGCCGGCGGTTCAGCACTACGTCCTCGCAGGCCGCGCGCAAATCCGGTTCGATCTGGTCATAGACGGCGAGCTGCCCGGCGTTGACGATGCCCATGTCCATCCCGGCGCGGATAGCGTGGTAGAGGAAGACCGCGTGCATCGCCTCCCGTACGGGCTCGTTGCCACGGAAGCTGAAGGACAGGTTGGAGACGCCGCCGGAGATATGGACGTGCGGACAGTCGGCGACGATCCGGCGGGTCGCCTCGATGAAGTCGACGCCGTAGTTGTCGTGCTCCTCGATCCCAGTGGCGACGGCAAAGACGTTGGGATCGAAGATGATGTCTTCGGGCGGCACGTCCGCAACTTCAGTCAGCAGGCGGTAGGCGCGGCGGCAGATCTCTACCTTGCGGTCCTCGGAGTCCGCCTGACCCTGTTCGTCGAACGCCATCACCACCATCGCCGCGCCATAGGCCCGGCACAGCCGCGCTTGCCGAAGGAAGGCCTCTTCACCCTCCTTCAGCGAGATCGAGTTGACGATCGGCTTGCCCTGCACACATTGCAGCCCGGCCTCGATCACCTCCCACTTGGAGCTGTCGATCATGATCGGCACGCGGGCGATATCGGGCTCGGAGGCGACGAGGTTCAGGAAGTCGACCATCGCCGCGCGGGAGTCGATGAGTCCCTCGTCCATATTAATGTCGATCACCTGCGCGCCGTTCTCGACCTGGGCGCGGGCCACCTCCAGCGCGGCGGTGTAGTCGGCGGTCTTGATCAGCTTTCGGAAGCGGGCGGAGCCAGTGACGTTGGTCCGCTCGCCCACGTTGACGAATGGAATGTCCGGCGTCAGCGTGAACGGCTCCAGCCCCGACAGGCGCATCCGGCGCGGTTGCTCCGGCACGATCCGCGGCGCGCTGTCCTTCACGGCCTCCGCGATGGCGCGGATGTGCTCGTAGGTCGATCCGCAGCAGCCGCCGACGACGTTCACCAGCCCTTCGCGGGCGAACTCGGCGACCTGGGCTGCCATCTGCTCCGGCGTCTCGTCATAGGCCCCCATCTCGTTGGGTAGCCCGGCATTCGGGTAGGCGCAGATCAGCGTATCCGCCGCTCCCGCCAGCTCCGCCAGATGCGGCCGCATGGCGGCGGCGCCGAGGGCGCAGTTGAGCCCCACTGTGAAGGGTGCAGCGTGGCGGATGGAATGCCAGAAAGCCGTCGGCGTCTGGCCGGACAGGGTGCGGCCGGAGAGATCGGTGATGGTGCCGGAGATCATGACCGGAAGGCGCTCGCCCCGCGCGGCAAAGACCTCCTCGCAGGCAAAGATCGCAGCCTTTGCATTGAGCGTGTCAAAGATGGTTTCGATCAGCAGGATATCCGCCCCACCTTCGACCAAGGCCTCCGCCTGCTCGAAATAGGCCGCCCGCAATTGCTCAAATGTAACAGCGCGGTAGCCGGGGTTGTTCACATCCGGACTTAGCGACGCTGTGCGGTTGGTCGGCCCTAGGGCCCCGGCGACGAACCGTGCCCGCCCGTCATGCGCCTCCGCCCGGTCCATCGCCTGCCGCGCGAGACGCGCCCCGGCAAGGTTGATGTCGCGCACGGCGGATTCCATGCCGTAGTCCGCCTGGGCGATGGTGGTTGCGGAGAACGTGTTCGTTTCCACGATGTCCGCGCCGGCGAGGGCGTATTGGTAATGGATGTCCTCGATCGCCTCCGGCCGCGTCAGATTGAGAAGGTCGTTGTTCCCCTTCTGCGGCCGCTCGCCTCCCGGCGCCGGATGGCAGCCGCAGGCGCCGCTCCCGTGGAAGTCCGCCTCCGACAGCCCGAGTTTCTGAATCTGCGTCCCCATGGCTCCATCAAGAACGAGGATACGGGAACGCGCCGCCTGTTGCAGGCGGGAGAAAACGGAGGAGGGAGAAGTCATGGCGTCTTTCGAGATTGCTGTCGAGGCTCTGAGCGAGTGGACATGTATCGAATGCGGCGGAGAATATGAAATTCATAATCGGCATCATTTACATGAGTTGGGCTCATGTTATTACCGGCCTTGCTTCACGCCCCCACGGGTCGTTCATCGTGATGCGGCACGCCGGTTACCCCTGCGCGGCCGCACCGTCCTCGATCCGAGCGACGAGATCGGCAAGGATCGTCAGGCCGTAAGGCCATCGCCCGAACCCGGATTCCGAATTGATGTGGCCTGCGTCTCCCAGATCGACGAAGTCCGATTGCCAGTTCTGCGCCAGCCCCTGCGTGCGCGATAACGAGATCAACGTGTCGTTGTGGCTGGCCACCAGCACGGTGGGTCGTGGCAGCGGGGCATGAGGGATCTGGTCCTCGGCCTCGAAGCGCATCGGTTCGGCCGGCGCCACCAGCATTCCGCCGGCCACGCGGGGATGCGCTTCGGCGATGACGCAAGCGGAGGCCAGCGATCCCAACGAATGCCCGATGAGGATTACGGGCTTTTCGACCTCCGCCAGCAGCCGCCGGATGGCGTCGATCCAGAAATGGATGTCGCGGTGCGTCCAGTGGCTGTGGGTGATGCGGGTGAAGAACGGTGTACTGTTCTGCCAGTGGCTTTGCCAGTGCTCCGGGCCGCTGTTCTTGAAGCCCGGGACCAAAGCGAACACGTAACGCTCCGACAGCGCGGACAATGCGTCCAGCGCTTCGGGGTTTGCGATATTGGTCATCTCTTTGGCCACTTCGGACACGTGCGAGCCTCTCGCCGCGGATTGTCTCCAGCAGCCAATAGATTGCAGGCAACTGGCCTATTGGCAAGGTTGACCGGAGGACTGCCAGGCCTCAACCCTCTGATGCATCGCCTCTCGGAGTTCCGCGAGCGCGTGTGCACGCGACCGGGCGCAGGCGTGAGCAGGTTGCTCGCAAAGTAGGCACTGGCGCGGCGCGCGGCCGACGACGCTTCGGGACACCGCGGTTCCTGTCCCGTCGTGCACGTCGATGTCCCACAACCGGCCCAGGGGGTGCGTTTCTTCCAAGTCGATCATGGTCAGCTTCAGGGGCTTGGCAAGGGTGGAGACCGCAAAGAGCGTCTCCGGGCCGGTGGCGTAAGTCTCCGACAGGACAGTGTCGGCGTGCCAGTGCATCCGATGGAATACGTCGCTGACCGCACGGCAGGCCTCGGAGGCCAGCAGGCGCGACATCGGACAGTCCTTCACCGCACCGGGCATAACCACCGTGACGGTCACGGCAGGCACGCCAAGCCAGTCCTGTGTCGACTGGCGTAACGCGACGCGTCGCTCGCGCGCTCTGAGCATGTCGGTCAGGCTGACCGGCGGTCCGGCGAATGGGTCTTCATTATTGCCCGCCATGGCGGTCGCACCCGGCGGCGTACACCGGCAATTCAGCGAGAAACCACGTGACGCCGACGAGGTCGGCTGTTCCGCCGGGACTGAGGTTGCGGGCGATGAGCGCGTCGTCCATCGCCTCCAGCCGTTCGAGCGCATCCGGGGCGAAGATCCCGCCCGCCTCGCGCAGCCGAACTGCCTCCCGCCGGACGAAACGCAAGCCATCCATGCCGCCACGCGCGACGAGGTTCGTGTCCCCGTTGACGGCGAGGAGGTCAATGAGCGCGGCCAGCAGGGCAAGCTCCCGAGGTGCTCCATGCTCTTGCGCCGCGCGATACGCTGGCAGTCCCACACTGCGCACGCTTGCAAAGCCAGATTCCGCTTCGCCGCGCGCACCCGTGAGTCCGTACCGGCGGAAGATGTACTCGCCAGCCGTCCGAGCGGTGCGTCGGCGCACCGCAAGGTCCCGCTGCACCAGCCCGGCGGCGATCAGCGCCGCTTCCTCCGTAATCCGCTCGGGTGTCGGAGGCTGCCCGCCGGCAATCAACCGGCCCGCCGCCCCGAGCAGGAGGCCAAAGGAGAAGATCGCCCCTTTGTGTGTGTTGACCCCCGCCGTCGCCACCAGCATCGCACTCTCGCAGGCAAGGCCGATGCGCCGAAGCTCCGGCAGCGCGTCGGCTGGGGGCGACGCGCCGGAGCCCATGCCAGCCTCGACGAACGCCTCGAAGAAGGGGCGCAGCGCGTCGGCGCTGACCTCGAAGGTGGCCAACGTCATGTCCCTGTGAGAGCCCGTGTTGCGCCGGTCCACAAGGCCCGGTTTCGGGGTCAGGTGGACCTCCCGCAGCAGGGCCTCGTGCGCCAACGCGGCCCACTCCTGTGGAGAGAGGGCCGCGCCTGGGGCTCGGAGCCCGCCGCGCCTCGGTGCCGTGGTCCCCTCGGGACAGAATTGCGTCGTGCGCGGCGTCACGGTGCAACCTGGCGGACGGTGTCGATCAGTGTGCCGTCACGATACCGCACGTGCCCGACCACCCGGTCGAGGAAGCGCAAGGGTTGCGGTTGGCCCGAGATGGCGATCGCCCTGCGGTGCAGATCCTCGATCGGAACCACGGGTAGGCCTGCTGCCTTCAGCCTGTCGGCGACGTCTGGCCGACGCGGATTGACCGCGATGCCATGGTCGGTGACCAGAACGCCGATGGTCTCGCCCGGCGTGACCCGCGTTGTGACCTTTTCCACAACGGTGGGGATGCGGGTGCGCAGGAGCGGGGCGACCACGATGGCGAGCTTGGCTCTGGCCGCCGTGTCCGCATGGCCGCCGATGGCCCCGCGCACCACGCCGTCCGACCCGGTCAGGACGTTCACGTTGAAGTCCAGATCAATCTCCAACGCCGACAAGATCACCATGTCCAGCCGGTCCACCACCGCGCCTTTGGCGAGCGGGTTGGCGTAGACGTGGGCCGAAATCTCGGAGTGACGGGGTGACTCGGCCAGCGAGCGGGCGGCCACGGCGTCGAAGCTCTGGGTGTCGAGCAGCGTGCCGATCAAGCCTTTCTTGTGCAGATCCACCATGCTGCCGGTCTGCCCGCCGAGTGCCCAGGCAGCGGCGATCCCCTTGCTGCGCATCCGGTCCTCCAGGAACCGGGTGGTCGCCGTCGCGGAACCGCCGGTGCCGGTCTGCATCGAGAAACCGTCCTCGAAGTAGCCCGCGTGTTCCATCACCTCGGCCGACAGCCGGGCGATGAGCAACTCGCGCGGGTTGGTCGTGGCGCGGGCGGCGCCGACGCTGATCTTGGCCGGATCGCCCACCTCGTCCACCTGCACGATCCAGTCAACCTGGTCCTGCCGGATGCTGGCCGGGGCGTTGGGGTAGGGGACGACCTCCTCCGTCAGCATCACCACGTTGCGGGCGAATTGCGCGTCGACCATCGCATAGCCAAGCGCGCCGCACCACGAGCGCCCGGAGACGCCGTTGGCATTGCCGAACGGATCGCAGGCGGAGACACCCAGGAAGGCGACGTCGATTTGCAATTCTCCACGTTCGATCAGCGCTGGCCGACCGCCATGGGAATGGAAGGTAACGGGCGTGTCCATCAGCCCGTTGGAGATCGCATCGCCCAGCTTGCCGCGCATGCCGGAGGTGTAGATCCGGCGGATCACGCCGTTCTTGATGTGCTCGATGAGCGGAGCGTTGGCGGATAGCAAGGAGGAAGCGGCGAGCGTGAGATCCTTGAAGCCCATGCGGGCGAGCACGCCGACGACCATGTTGATCGTCTTGTCGCCCTCGCGGAAGGCATGGTGAAAGGACACGGTCATGCCGTCCTTCAACCCGACGCGGCGCACGGCCTCCTCGACACTGTCCACGATCTTGCGGTCGGGGTTGGCCTCCGGGCCGCAGGGGTACGGGATGTTGGCGTTGCGCCCTCCGAACGGCGCGAGCTCCGCTGCGCGTTCAGTTCCGGCGTTCGATTGATGTTGCGAATCCATGTCTCGTGTCCGCCTATTTCCGCAGTCCAGACGCCGCCGCCCGGTTGAGCACGCGTTTCGCGTTCTCCACCACGGGGGCATCGACCATCTTTCCGTTGAGCGAGATCACCCCGAGGCCATCCGCCTCGGCCTGCTCTGCCGCCGCTACCACGCGGCGGGCATAGTCCACGTCTTCCTGCGTGGGGGCGTAGGCGTTGTGCAGGAGCTCAATCTGGCGCGGGTTGATGAGCGACTTGCCGTTGAAGCCCAGTCGCTTGATGAGCTCCACCTCTTTCATGAAACCTTCCTCGTCATTGAGGTCGGGGAAGACCACGTCAAAGGCATCGATCTCTGCGGCGCGGGCGGCGTGCAACACCGCACAGCGCGCATAGAACAGCTCCGTTCCATCACCGCGGGTGGTCTGCATGTCCATCACGTAATCGAAGCCCGCGAGCGCGATGCCGACGATCCGTGGTGAGGCCGTGGCGATCGAGGTGGCGTTGACGACGCCCGAGGCGGATTCGATGGCCGCCATCAGGCGCGTCGACCCAACCTCGCGCCCGCAGTCCCGTTCCACCTCCGCGACGGCCGCTTCCAACTCGTGCACTTCATCGGCGGTGTTGGTCTTGGGCAGGCGGATCACATCGGCGCCGCCGCGCACGGCCGCCTGCAGGTCATCGTGGCCGAAGGGGGAGGACAGCGGGTTGATGCGGACGACCCGTTCGATCCCGTCGTAGAGCGGCATCTTCAGCGTCCGGTAGACGAGCAGTCGCGCAGCGTCCTTTTCCCGGAGCGACACGGCATCCTCGAGGTCGAACATCACGGAGTCCGGCTTGAAGATGAAGGCGGTGGAGAGCATCGCCGCCGAGGAGCCCGGCACGAAGAGCATGGAGCGTCGGAGGGTCATGACAGCGCCTCCCAATCGACCTCGGTCACACCGGCGGCACGCATTGCCGCGGCGTGTACTCGTGCCCGGATGGTGCAGTCGAGCGCGCCCTTGTCCTCCACGATTACGATACCTTTCGTAACCTTCAGCATTTCCAGCGTTTCCACCACGGCGGCGCGGATCTGGTCGCCGAACTGGTGGCCGACCTCGCTGTTGATGACCACCTCAAGCGGCTCGTCGCTGGGCGATATGCGGATAAAGAGATCGCTGGACTCCAGCGTTCCCGCCAGCGACTCCTGTTTCAGTTCCATTTTTCCGTCCTCTCCTGTCGCCGGCCGCATGCCGGCGCAATTTCATGTATCGGTGACCGGCCGCGCCAACGCCGCGTATTTCGATTCCAACAGGTCGAAGGTGGCCGGCGGAACCATGTCGCGGATGCGCTCCATCTCGCCCTTGCGCAGCAGCCGGCGCACCTCCGAAGCCGAGATGGCCAGGCCGTTTCGCTGGGTCCGCTCGATCTCCACCACCTTGATCGGCGGCGCTTTCGAGACGTCCTCCTGCAGCCAAACTTTCATGTCGGTGTTGTACTTGTTGGTGGTGGGGCAGAACGGCTCGGTGCCCACGAAGCGGTGCGTCACGCCGAGCGCCGGGGCGATGTGATTGCGGAACAACAGCAGGTCCACGGCCGTGCGGCATTTGCCGACGATGCCCCGGTCCTTGAAAAAATAGCAGGGGAAGGTGGCCCGCGAGATCATGTAGTGGGAGCCCTCGTGGAGCGTCACGTTCGGGATGCCGCGGATGTTTTCCTGCGCGAGGTAGTAGCGGTCCTTGTAGGAAAAGAGGGAGACGTCCTCGCGCACCATGAACAGATGTAGCCAGTCGCAGGCCTTTGCCGCCTGTTCGATCAGGTAGCGGTGGCCGAGGGTGAAGGGGTTGGCGTTGGCCACGACGCAGCCGATTTTCTCTCCCGCCACCCGCTGCCGGGCGAGCTTGGCGCAGTAGGAGCGGATGCCGATGGGCGTATTCTCCAGCAGCGTCACCCGGTCAGGAACTTCCACCAGGTCGTAGAAGCCGCACCCGCGGAAGAATTCCGCGTTCTTCGGCTCGGTGTAGACAAAGAGCAGATCCAGCCCGCGACTGTGAGCGAGATAGGTGATCTCGCTGACGAGTTTCAGGCTCATCGCGCCGCCGCGGTAGTCCGGGTCGATGGCGACGTCCTTGATGATGTCCTTCTGCAGTCCCGCACAGGCGACCAGTTCATTGCCGTCACGGCAGACGACGAAAGCTTCGATCTGCTCCTCGTAGGAGAGGCCGCATCGTGCCAGCAGTTGCTCGATGTCCTTCCGCTCCACCCGATTGGAAATCGGGTTCACCGTGTAGAACTGAAGATCTTCGGTCACGACCTTGGCCTTGTGAAAGTATCGACGTGCCATCCAGGGGGAAGGAGAATCCCGTACCTGTGTGAGTCCCCCCGTCTGCTACTCCAAGGGTATGGGGCGGTCCATTCGATAAGGTATGCAGTGGTAGGCTGTGGCGGGCTTGCGACGTTGTGACGCCGCGCGCCCGACGCTCTAGTCCGCAAGGCCGAGGTGACGCGAAAGCACCTCGGCGATCATCGCGTGATCCTCCTCCGACGCGAGGCCCGAGACCGTGATGGCGCCGATGACCCCCACGCCGGAGACCCGGATCGGAACGCTGCCGCCGTGCGCAGAAAACTCCATGGGATCCAGGCCGATCCCCGGCCCGACGTCGCGACCCTTCGCGGCCAGGCGCATCCCGGCGAGGAGAGAGGAACGGTGCTGGCGGAGAACGGTATTGCTCTTGCGCCGCGCCCAGTGGTCGTTGTCCGGCGCGCTTCCCGGCATCGCGGCGTGAAACAATGTCCGGTCCGGCGTGCGGATGTCGACAATGACCGGCGCCGATGCCGACCGGGCGGACTCCACCAAAGCCGTGCCGACCTCATAGGCGGTCTCCTCATTGAACTGCGCGAACACGAAACGCGCCTCCTGTTGCTCCAGGTCGTCGATGGTGGGTTGAGTCATGGTTCGGGTCCTCCGGATTTCGGCGCCAATCATGCCAATTCCCGGACCGGCGGCAACCGCGTCGCGAGCCCATGGGTGCATCGAGGGGTTGTCGCGGCGTCGGTCCGGGATAGATCGCATCCCATGAAACCTGCGCACTTGCTTCCGATGTTCCTGTGCCTGATCTGCGCGCCGGCCCTGGCCGAGCCGGGGGAGGCGCTGTCACTTGTCAACGGTTCGCGAGCCGAACAAGGATTGCCCGAGTTGGAGACGGACGCGGTATTGCAGGCCGCGGCCGAGGCCCATGCCGAGGACATGCTGGCGAGGGAATACTACAGCCACACGTCGCCGGAGGGCGAGGACGTACGCGACCGCGTGCTGGCGGCCGGTGGCAGCCGGTGGAGCGTGGTTGCCGAGAACATCGCCCGCTGCGAGGGGTGTGGTACCCCGGATGAGGCGGCGCAGGTGCGTGCCTTCCACGACGGCTGGATGCAAAGCCCCGGGCACCGGGCAAACATCCTGGGCCAAGGGCTGGACACGTTCGGTTTCGCAATGACCTCCGACGGCGATACGATCTATGCCGTGCAGACGTTCTCCGGCCCGGGCACGCCCCCAGGGCACGACGGCGCCGACGAACCGACGGCCGCTGTGCCAGAAGAGGTTCGGGCCGCGGCACTGGAGGCGCTCAACGCTGAACGGGACGGGCAGGGACGTTCACCGCTCGCTTCGGACGCGGGGCTCGACACATTGGCGGAGCGCTTGGCCGAGGGGGCGACGTTCTCGGACGATGATATGGTGCTCCCGGATGATGTCTTCGGCCTGCTTCCGGATGAAAGTGAGGGCTGGACCAGCCTTTCCGTCGCCTCCGAGGCCTGCGGTGGGTGTGGAGCAAAGGCGGTTCGGAGCGATGGCGCCTATTTCGCCCCGCGCCTCGCCTCCGGCGGAGAAGACCAGATTTTCACGCACATGGGCTTTGCGCTTGTGGCGAACGCCGAAGGGCGCAAGGTCGCCGTCGCGGTCTACGGCGCAAAGTGATTTGCGGACGGGGTGCGACCGCCCACCGACACCCCGATTTATCCTGTCGGCTGAACGGATGTTGATCATCCGGGCGCGTCGCCTACCATCCGCAGCGATCGGAGGCCACTCATGCTCGACCTGTTAAAGCGCGCCATCATCCCAGCAACGGCTGCGGGGCTGGCCATCGTTTCACTGGCCCTCGGCTGGTACTGGCTCGTGCCGCTGGCCGTCGCCGTGGTGGCGATCGGCATTTACGACTTCTACCAGAAGAAATGGACGATCACCCGAAACTACCCCGTTGCGGGCCGTATCCGGTGGCTGTTCTATCAGCTTCGCCCCTATCTCCATTCCTACATCGTCGAAGGCGACCTTTCCGGCACGCCCTACTCCTTCGATGCGCGCAATCTCATCCACGCGCGGGCGCGGGGCGAGACCGATACGCATCCCTTTGGCACCGAGCGTCACGTGTCGGACCCCGACTACCACTGGGTCGGACATTCCATCGCTCCCGAGCCCAGGCCGGACGAAAGCCCGCGGGTGCAGGTTGGCAACGATCAATGCGCGCGGCCCTACTCGGCCTCGGTCCTCAACATCTCGGCGATGAGTTTCGGCGCGTTGTCGGCCAATGCCGTGCGGGCGCTGAACATCGGGGCGAAACAGGGAGGATTCTATCACGATTCCGGCGAAGGGGGGCTAAGCAAGCACCACCTGGCACACGGCGGGGATCTCGTCTGGGAACTGGGCTCCGGCTATTTCGGCGCACGAGATGAGCAGGGCAACTTCGATTCTGAGAAGTTCCGCGACGGCGCGGCCCACGATGCGGTCAAGATGACCGAAATCAAGCTGAGCCAGGGTGCCAAGCCCGGCCACGGGGGGATGCTTCCGGCCGCGAAGGTGACGGAGGAAATTGCCGAAGCGCGCCAGGTTCCCGCGCATCAGGACTGCCTGTCGCCACGCGGCCATTCCGCGTTTTCCACGCCCATCGAATTGATGGAATTTGCGGCCCGGATGCGGGACCTCTCCGGCGGCAAGCCTGTCGGCCTCAAACTGTGCATAGGGCAGCCGCACGAACCCTTCGCGCTGGCCAAGGCGATGCTGGAGACAGGAATTCGCCCCGACTTCATCGTGGTGGATGGTGGCGAGGGTGGCACTGGGGCGGCGCCGGTGGAGCTGTCGGACTGGGTCGGGATGCCGCTCTCGGAGGGGCTCGTGCTGATGCGAAACGCGCTGGTTGGTGCGGGTCTAAAGGACGACGTGCGACTGGCAGCGAGCGGCAAGGTCTACTCCGGGATGGGGCTGGCGCGCTGCCTGGCGCAGGGCGCGGACTGGTGCAATGCCGCCCGCGCCTTCATGCTCTCGATCGGCTGCGTTCAGGCACAAAGGTGCCACCTCGGAACCTGCCCGACCGGTGTCACGACCCAGAACAAGAGCCGCCAGAGGGGCCTGATCCCGGAGGTGCAGGGGGAGCGCGCCGCGCGGTTCCATGCCAAGACGCTGGAGGCCCTGGCGGAGATCGTCGCCGCCGCCGGCTTTGCCCATCCGCGCGATCTGCAGCCGCATCACCTGATGCACCGGGTCGGCCCGGAACGGGCGCTGCCGATGGACCGCGTGCAATCGTTCCTCGCCGAAGGCGTGCTGATCGATGCACCGGAGGACACGGTCTATGCCGAATGGTGGCGCGCGGCACAAGCGGACAGTTTCCGGCCCGCCGTGGACCTCGTCCAGTCGCGGGCCGGAAAACCCCGTCATAATGACGGAGCCACACCGTCCGGGCTCTGAACATTGCGCCGCTTGATCCCTGTCAACACGTGTCCGCCCATCTGCCGGTAGCATGGCGATGACAGGCGCGAAGGGAGGCGAGGATGCTCGTTCAGGACCAGCGCGCGACGATGGAGTTTCTTGCCAATCCCGAAAGCCACGGCGGAACCGGGCCGGTCGAGGTTGTCGAGACTCATATTTCGGCAGTCTTCCTGACAGGTGCGCGGGCCTTCAAGCTGAAGAAGGCGGTACATCTTCCCTATGCCGATTTCTCCACGCCGCAGATTCGGCTGGCGGCCTGCGAGAAGGAACTGGCGCTGAACCGTGCGACGACGCCGGCACTCTACCTCGGGGTGCGGCGCATCACGCGGGGGCCGGACGGTCTGACGTTCGATGGCGACGGCGAGCTGGTCGACGCGGTGGTGGAGATGGTTCGGTTCGATCAGAGTAGCCTGTTCGACGGCCTGGCCAAACGTGGCGTGCTGACGGCGGCGTGTCTGGACGAACTGGCGGGGGAGATCGTGGCGGCCCACGACGCAGCGGCGGTCGTTCACGGTGAGAGCGGCGCCGAAAACGTGCGCGGTGTTCTCGACATCAACCGCGCGGGGTTCGGGGAGAGCCGCGTGTTCGACCCGGCCGAGATCGACGCGATCGATGGCGCATTCCGGTCCGCCCTCGACCGCCACGCGGCGCTGCTTGATGCCCGCGCAGCTGCGGGTGCCATCCGGCGCTGTCACGGGGACCTCCACCTGCGCAACATCTGCCTGTTCGAAGGGCGGCCGCGGCTGTTCGATTGCATCGACTTCAACGACCGGCTGGCCACGGTGGACGTACTCTACGATTTCGCGTTCCTCGCGATGGATCTCTGGCACCGCGGGATGGAGGTGCAGGCCAACCAACTCACCAACCGCTACCTGGACCTGGCGGGGCAGGAGGACGGGTATCCCCTGATGCCCCTTTTCACTGCCCTGCGGGCCGCGGTGCGTGCGCACGTCACGGCGACGCGCGCCGAGGGGGTGAAGGGGGAGGAGGCTGACCGGGCAAGGGCCTCGGCCCGCGCCTATTACGACCTTGCGCTGGAGATCCTCGATCCGCGTGCGCCGCAGTTAGTTGCCATCGGTGGGCTGAGCGGGAGCGGCAAGTCGACCCTCGCCGCCACGCTTGCGCCCCGGCTCGGTGCTCCGCCGGGGGCCCGGCGGCTGGAAAGCGACCGCATCCGCAAGGCAATGTTCGGGGTGGGTGCCGCCACGCATCTGCCGCAGGAAGCCTATACCGACGCGGTCTCCGATGCCGTCTATGGCCAGATCACACAGCGTGCGGCGTCCCTCGTCGCAGCAGGCTGCGCGGTGGTGGCCGATGCAACATTCGACCGGGCAGGCCGCCGGGATGCGATTGCCACCTGCGTCGGCGATGCCCCGTTCCTCGGCGTCTGGCTGGAGGCCGATCCCGCGGTCTTGCATCAGCGGTTGACGTCGCGCGACAGCGGGGCGTCGGATGCGGACGCGGCGGTGCTTGACGCCCAGCTTTCCCGTGATCCCGGGATCATCGCGTGGCTGCGGCTGACGACGAACGATCCTCTGCCCAAAACGCTCGCCGCCGTGATTGCGGCGCTCGGCGAGGAGAAGGGGGGCAACGCCGGTACGGAACAAGCATGAAGGCCGGGCGTCGCGCGCGCTCTAGACGGATCGCAGCATCTTCATCGCGGCCTTCATGTCCTCCAGAACGACGGCGTCCGGTTCCTCGAAGGGATAGATGATCTCCAGGAAGTAGGTCTGCTCGTCCAACTCGTGCCGGTCCCAGAAGTCTGACAGGATCTGGGGGGTGATCAGCCCGTCGCGAGTGAAATTCCAGTGCCGGTCGTAAAGACCGTCGTGCTGTTGGATGTGGAAGGTCGCGATGTAGTTCCCGACGACCTCCATCCAGTGCTCCATGGTGGCCTTTTCCCCGAACAGCGGCTTGAACATGGCATGCCCCCAGTCGACGCAGAGCCGGACCGGCACGTCCGTCTGGCCGTCGAGGTCCGTCATCAAGCGCAAGGCCTCCTCCGCGCTTGCAGGGAATTCGGTAGCCAGCGGGACGGGTTCCACCAGCAACATCGAAAGACCTTGTTCCCGCGCATGGCGCGCAAGGTCGACATAGGCCTCCAGCGCCATCTTGTAGATCTCCTCCCGGCGGGCGGGGTTCACGGCGTCGTCGGCGCTAAAGGAGCCCAGCGGCATCCCGGCGGCCGGCACCTCCATGGCGGCGGTCATGTCGATGGCATTGCGAAGGTGGGCCTTCCCGAGCGCGCGCAGTTCTGGCGTGGGCGCAAGGATGTGGTTGAAGGTGTAGGACGCCAACCCGCCGAAGGTGCTTTCGACTGTCACGCCCGCAGCGGCAAACGCGGTCGCATACTCCCGGGCAAGCGTGTCGCGGGTAGACGCGGGCCAGTCCGGGTCCACCAGATCCCAGGTAAATTGGACATACCGCGTCTCCAACTCGTTGGCGACCAGCGCCGCCAGGCGCTCCCCTCCCAACCAGCGCTTGATGGCGAAGGAGAGATTGAGACCGAGTTTCATGATGACCTCCCAAGGTGGTGTCTTTCGTGCGTCGGCGGCAGGATGGACAGGAGCGCTCCGGCGCGCGCCCGTTCCATTGCGGTCCGTCCGGTTCCGGACGATGCTATCGCCGCCGGCCGGCGCGAGGCTTGTGCGCGAAATATGGATCGTGAGTTGAAGGAGACGAGGCGATGACGCTCTACCATGAGGCCCTTGGCGACCTGGCGAAGGTGTTTGATCGGATCGACGAGGCGGCCGTCGATGCGGCGGTCGAGGCGATTGCGGACGCGCGGCGCATTGCGCTTTACGGCGTGGGCCGGGAAGGCTTGCAGATCAAGGGATTGGCGATGCGGCTCTTTCACCTCGGGCGCGCGGCCTCGATGGTGGGCGATATGACCACGCCGCCGCTGGGGGAGGGAGACCTGCTGATCGTCTCTGCCGGGCCGGGATATTTCTCGACCGTCGCCGCCCTGATGGATACGGCCTCCAGCGCCGGGGCGCGGACGCTCTGCGTGACTGCGCAGCCCGACGGGAAATGCGCGCTTGCCGCGGACGTGGTTCTCCCGATCCCCGCGCAGACGATGGCGGATGACACCGGCGCGGCGGTCTCCGTCCTGCCCATGGGGTCGCTGTTCGAGGGCGCGCAGTACATCCTGTTCGAATGCATGATCCTCAAACTGCGCGACCGGCTCGCAGTCGATCCGCAGGCCATGCGGGCCAACCACACGAACCTGGAATAGCTGTCCGTGGAGGGCAGGGCGCCGCTCGGCGCCTTGCCCCGATTTGCCCGCGCGCATGGCGCTAGTGCCGTCCGAAGAGGAAGCGCCTCGAGATCGAGTCGAACGAGATCGCCAGAACGACCACGACACCGCTGATCACGCCCTGCCAATAGGGCGACACCCCGTAAAGCACGATGATGTTCTCGATCACGCCGATGATGCCGGCACCGAGGATCGCACCGAGTGGCGAGCCCACGCCCCCCGTGGTCGCCACGCCGCCGATGACCGCGGCGGCGATGGACGGCAGCACCCAGGAATCCCCGATCGAAGGTTGCGCCGTGCCGAGCCGCGCGACCATGAGCGTGCCGGCCAGCGCCGCAAGCGTGCCCGCGAGGGTAAAGACCATGATGCGAATGCGGTTCGTCTTGATCCCCAGCATCCGCGCCGCCGGAGGGTTGTCGCCGATGGCGAAGATATACCGGCCGAACGGCGACTTGTGGGCGATAACGGTGATCAACAACGCGATGACGAGCATGATGATGAACGGCACGGGAATGCCCCAGACCTGCCCGCGCCCGAGAAACTGCACTTGCTCGGGAATGTTGGTGATCGCCACGCCCTTCGTCAGCACCAGGTTGATGCCCTTGTAGACACCGGCCATGGCGATGGTCAGCACCAGGGAGTGAAGGCCAAGCCCGGTCACCAGAAGCCCGTTGAACAGCCCGAACAACGCGCCGAACATGACCGCCAAGAGCATGGACACGAAGGGGTTGAGCCCAAGGTTGACCATCAACATACCGGCGATAACGCCGCACAGGCCGCCGATCGTGCCGAGCGAGATGTCGAGTTCGCCAAGAAGCATCAGCATGGCTTGCCCGGTGGTGACGAGGCCGATGAAGGCCAGGCTGCGGGCGATAATCATCATGTTGTAGGAGCTGGCGAAGTACTCCGACACCAGCGACGACACGGCGATGAGCGCCGCCAGAACGATCGCCACGATCCCGATCTGCATCGTGGAGAACCCGATGTTCTTGAGTTTCATTGCTCGTCCCTCCTGCCGCCAAAGATGGCCGTGACCAGCTCTTCGTTGGAGCATGTTTCGTTGTCGAATTCCGCCTGGATGCGGCCCGCATAGAGGCAGGCGATCCGGGTGGAGCATTTGCGCAGCTCCGTCATCTCCGACGAGATGACGATGACGCCCACCCCCGCTTCGGCAAGCTGGGTGATGATTCGGTAAACCTCGATCTTCGTCCGGACGTCGATGCCGCGAGTGGGCTCGTCGAGGATCAGCACTTTGGGCTGGAGCGCCATGGCGCGCCCGATGATCGCCTTCTGCTGGTTGCCGCCGGACAGGAACATGATGCGGTTGCCGAGCGAGGACGTTTTCACGTCGAAACGCTGCACGATCTCGCTCACGCGGGCGCGTTCCTTCGACGCCGAAATCAGCCCTCTGCGGGCTGTCTCGTCAAAGAGCGTCACGCCGATGTTATGCAGTACGCTCTGCAACGGCAGGATGCCATGCAGCTTCCGCTCCTCGGAGAGATAGAGAAGGCCCGCCCGCACCGAAGCGGAGGTGTCGCCCAACTTGAGCGGCTCGCCGTCCAGAACGACATCGCCGGATTTGACGGGCAGGTAGCCAAACACCGCCTGCATCGACTCCGTGCGCCCGGCGCCGACCAGTCCTGCAAGGCCGAGCACCTCGCCGCGCCGCAGTTCGAAGCTGATGTTCTCGAATCCGGGGCCGGTCAGCCCGCGCACCTGGAGGATGACTTCGCCCTCGTCAACTTCCGGCTTGAAGCGTTCATCGGTATCGACCTCCCGGCCGGCCATAAGCGACAGCAGCCGCCGCTCGTCGAGGTCGGCCATCGGATAGGTGCCGACCAGCTTGCCGTTCCGGAGCACGGTGGTCTCGTCGCCCATCTCGAACACTTCTTCGGATTTGTGGGAGATGAAGACGATCCCCTTTCCTTCGTCACGCAGGGCGTTGATCAGGTCGAACAGGCGCTCGACCTCCGACGCCGTCAGGGACGAGGTTGGCTCGTCGAGGATCAGCACGTCGAGTTCCCGGTGGGAGAGCGCGCGGGCGATCATCAGCAGCTGCTGGTCCGAGACCGATAGGCTCTGCACTTGCTGCTCCGGGCGCGCATTGATCTTGAAACGCTCCAGTTGTTCGGCTGCGTTGCGTTGCATCCGCCGGGTGTTGAGCAGCGCGCCCCCGTAACCGGACTGTTCGAACGGCATGAAGAGGTTTTCGGCCACTGTCATGTGCGAGAACAGGCTCAGTTCCTGCGGCACGTAGCCGATCCGATGGAACAACTGCGGGTCTTCGGCAGCGGGCCGGCCGCCGATGATGACCTCGCCGCGGGTGGGGGATTCGGTCCCGGTCAGGATCTTCACAAGGGTGGATTTGCCCGCGCCGTTCTCACCGGCGATGACATGGACCGAACCTGCCCGGATACTGATCGCCACGTCCTCGAGCGCGGTGACGCCCGGATAGGTCTGGGTAATGCCGCGCGCTTCTACCAGCACGCCGTCGGTCGTATCCGTCGCGGCGCCGCCTGGCGGTTCAGCGGGGGAGGTCGGTGCGGGGGCGCGAACGCTTGCCATGTCGGGTCTGTCCTTGCGGTGGAGGGGCGGAAACCGACGGCCCCCGGGATGGGGGGCCGCCGGCATCATTTCCTAGCGTAAGGGGGGGGCGGGCGACGCCCGCCGCGCCGCGTTCAGCGAAGCTCGCCTTCCAGGTTGTCCTTCGAGATCAGCAGGATGCCGGTATCGACGGTCTTGGGCGTGACGATGCCGTTGGCGCCATCGTAGAGCATCATGACCGAGTAGAAGCCCTGGATCTGCGGGCGCGTGGAGGAGGAGGAGTCCGCGACGCCCTCTTCAACAAGGGTGATCATGTCGGGCAGGTTGTCGAGGCCGACCATCTGGACCTTGCCCTCAAGCCCCGCTTCCTTGATCGCCTGACCGATCCCGATCGGGCCGGCAGCATCGCACGCGACCCAGCCGCCGAGGTCCGGGTTCGATTGCATGATCGTCGCGGCCTGTTTCTGGGCGGTCTCGATGTCGTCGTTGTCGATGCCCTCGGCGACGAGTTCGATGTCCGGGTAGCTCGCGAACACCTCCTTGTGACACTCATAGCGGATGTTGTGGTTGGGGGCCGTCGGCACACCCTGCATGATCGCGACCTTGCCCTTGCCGCCAAGAAGTTCGACCAGCCGCTCGGAGGCAAGCTTGGCCTGTTCGCAGAAGTCGTTGCCGATGGCAGTGAAGACCATGCCGTCCGGCGGCACGGAGTCGAACGCGGCAAGCTTGACGCCCGCCTGTTGAGCTTCCTCCAGGACGGGCTTGTTGGCCGATGCGTCCAGAAGGTCGATCGCGATGCCGTCGGGACGGGTTGCGATCGCCCGTTCCAGGATCTGGTTCTGCTCCACGACGCTTGCGGTCTGCGGCGCGAGGTACTCGACCTCCACGTCGACGCCCGCGGTTTCCTTGAGATAGGCCGCCGCTTCCATGGCGCCGTCGTTCACCAGGTCGAACCAGGGATGCACCACCTTCGGTACGATCACGAAACGGTAGCTGTCCTTGGCCACGGCCGCTCCTGACAGCCCTGCCATGACCGCAGCGGCGACCGCCGCTCCAAATACCATCTTCTTCATTGTTGTTCCTCCCATATCGGTTTTCACGTTGTTGTGCAGCGCGCGGCCGCGGGTTTAGCAACACCAACCAGGGTGCCGCAGGTTTCGGACGTTGGGTGAGGGTTGCGTCCCAACGCCGAAATTCGGGGAATGGGCGTGACCGCCCTTGCGCGGATCACTGCCCGCTGCGCATCTGTTGGCAGGGTCGCCCGCATGTCAGGCGCGGACCAAGGGATCACCGCCCCTGTCCGGTTTAGACCCGCCCGCTCCGCAGCCGGCAGACGTGCGAATGCTCGCAACCTGCAATTGCATTGTCGACAGCTCCTCCAAGCGATCTGCGCGGTTATCTCGCGTCAAAACCGCGCATTGGCGGTGAGCATCGAACCACGGCTGGCTCACCATAGACATGCACCGGAGGGACGATCAATGCCCCATTCGCGAAAGATCAGGATTCCTGAAATACCTAAAAATATTCAAAAAAGTATCAGTGTTTGCGAAGATTGATATCAGCGGAACGGCTGGGTGCCGGTCTTGTCACCAAGCGGCCGAGCGCCCCGTGCTTCCGGATTGGCGTGTTGCAGCGGGCCCATGCGGCGCACCCCAAAGGAGAGAGTGTCACCCTCGGTTCACCCCGCCCGCAAGCCGCGCGGACCAAGCAGCGTTGACGTTCCGAAACTCCGTCCCATGGTTGTCATCCTCGCTGGCGGGGCGCAAGCAGGGGGGGCGGGAACGCGTTCACCGACCGCGGCGAGTCGCGCCGCGATCCGTGGTCTGATGCGGGAGCGGCCCAGGGAGGACGGCATGAAAATCTTGGTCCGGGATACCTCTGGAGGACCGGGACCGAATCGTGCGCTTAAGATGCGCTGGTTCCCTAAGTCTTCGCAGGACCCGGACGCGTTCCGTTCCGGCGCCCCTCGCTCCGCTCGAAACCCGCTCTGCGGGAAAAGCAGAATTGGCGAAATAACATTCCGAAGGTGAGAAAATGACCAAACCCGTAGTCGGCTTCATCGGTGTGGGCCTCATGGGCCACGGCATGGCGCGGAATATCCAGAGTGCCGGCTATCCGCTCGTTGTCGTTGCCCACCGCAACCGTACCGGCGTGGAGGACCTCATCGAACGCGGAGCGACCGAGGCGTCCTCCATCGCCGAGCTCGCGTCCCAATGCGAGGTGATCCAGATCTGCGTGTCCGGTAGCCCTCAGGTTGAGGCCGCCATCCGGGGAGACGGCGGGATCGCGACAAATGCCGCGCCAGGCAGCGTCGTCATCGACAGTTCGACCTCCAACCCCGTCAGCACCTTGCAACTCGCCGAGGAACTGGCTGAGCGGGACATCCCCCTTGTGGACGCGCCCTTGGGTCGGACACCGAAAGAGGCGCTGGCCGGAACGCTCGACACGATGGTCGGCGCGGATGACGCGACCTTTGCGCGGGTCGAGCCGATCCTGACGTGCTGGGCGGGAAATATCGTTCGCCTCGGCCCGGTTGGGGCGGGGCACAAGATGAAGCTCATCATGAACTTCATCTCGATGGGGTATGCTGCGCTTTACGCGGAAGCGCTCACGATCTCCCGCAAGGCTGGGCTGAGCGTCGAGCAGTTCGACGCGGTCATCGGCTCCAGTCGCATGGCGAACGGATTTTATGAGACGTTCATGAAGTGGTCGCTGGAGCGCGACGAGACGGCCCACCGCTTCTCGATCGCGAATGCGCATAAAGACATGCGCTACCTAACCGCGCTGGCGCTCGATGTCGGCGCAGTGAACCCGGTGCAGTCCGCCGTGCGAAACAGCTTCGCAGCGATGGAGGCGGTAGGACAGGGCGAGAAGTACGTCCCCATGCTTGCCGACTTCATCGCTGCGGGAAGTGGGCTGACCGAGGAGGAGTAGGGACGTCCGCCCGCCGTCATGGGGGTCACGGACCTGCCGTTTGACGCAATCGGCGTGGCGTTCCGCAGGCTTGCGGCGCTGCCGATAGAACCACTGGGCATCCGCCCCACCGCGTCTTTCGCAGATCCGCCGCACCGGCGCATCCACCCTGGCTTCAGCCGGCGGCAGCCGGCCTCCCGGATTGGATGAGCGCGGCCACTTCCGCCGCGGCCCGGGGCCAGGTGAAGGTGCGGCGGACGTCGGTGGCGGTTGCGACGGCGCTGGCTGGCCAGCCGTCGCCGGTCACGAAGCTGACAATAGCGTCAGCGAGCGCTTCGGGGCGGCTGTCCACAAGGCGACCGCCGCTGATCGCGCAGATGTCCGGGAGAACCCCGGCCGGGCTGCCGATGACCGGGAGGCCGGCCGCGGCGGCATCCAGCGCCGTGAGGCAGAACCCCTCTTCGGTGGAGGGCTGCACGTAGAGGTTCGCGCGGTTGTAGCACTGCGCGAACTCTGCCAGGTCGAGCGCTTCGTGCATCCGGAGGTTGGCGTCCACGCCGAGGCATCTGGCGCGCTCGATCACCGCCTGGCGGTAGGCGTTCACGCGGGAGGCCGGCCCGGCGATTTCCCAGACGACCAAGTGACCCGCCTTCTGAAGGAGCGCGAGCGTGTCGGGGATGATGATCTGACGCTTGTGAGGCACCCACCCCCCCGCCGTGAAGATCCGAATGGCCTCCCCATTCGCCGGGGCGCGACTTTCCGGCGGCGACATGGCAGCGAGCAGCGCATCGTTCACCCCGTGCCAGACGACGCGGATGTCAGCCTGCGGCAAGACGGCCTGTAGGGTCCGGGCCACCTGCTCGGAGGGCGTGACGTAGACGTCGTACTCATGCTGGCGCAGTCGCGCATGGTTCTTTCGGGCAACGAGCCTAAGCCGCGCTGTCTCGGCCAGACGTTTTCGCAACGGCGCTCCCGGCCACGTCCGCCCGCATTCCATCGGTGGCACGTTGTGGACCGTCGCCATTGTACGCACCCCTGCCGCCCGGACGGCCTGTGTTTCAAGCACCTCCATCAGGAACAGCCCGAACAGGACATAGACCGCGTCCGGCCGGTTTTCCGTCCCGCTCGTTACTCGTCGCTTGACCTCGGCATTCGCTCGTTCGCAGAAGGCGTAGCGTTCCGCCCGCGTCGGCTCGCCGCTCGCCGGATAGCCTGCGTCGATCCATGTCACCCGGTAAGGACGGTCCGAAGGGGCCGTATCCTGCGCAGGCACATTCGGTCCAGGCACAAGGAGTTCGATGTCTGCGCCGCTCTCCGCCAGGGCCGTGCACATTTCGTGCACGTGGTTCGTCGTCCCGCCGACCCGGGGCCAGTAGTGCTCACTAAGGCAGAGGATTTTCATGAGGCGGAACGGCCATTCGCCGGGAGTGCCGTTTGCCCCGGCTCCGGACCGTACTCTCCAAGCGGGGACTGGGAGTTGCTCTCGTTCTCCTCGGACACCCTTGTGCGGAGTTGGGCCAATCCAATGCCGGTCACCACCGCAATGTACAGCAGCGTCTGGATCGTCAGGCTCTGAACGGTCAGGAACAGCAGAGCGAGAGTGAGGAATACGAATCCCCGTCGTCGAAGGCGGAAGATCAACAGAACGAGGCCCGAGAAAAGCGTGGCTGCAGCTATGCCGCCCACGTCGAATGTAAGCTCAAGCGCCATTGCGTTGATGGGCAAAAGACGGCCGCCCGCCAGGCCCACCCCGTCGCCGTATTTCGAATGCAAGACGTTGTAATACTGCCCCACGCCCACGCCAGTAAATGCCGTTCCGGGATGGCGCTCCAGGTAGTCCTGCGCGAAGAATTCCTGGCGGTAGACCACATAGCCATCCGTCCCCAGCTCGACCTCTTGCTGTCGCCGTTCGATGCCAGTCTCCAGCGCCTTGTAAAGCCCTGTGTTCTGTCCGAAGGCGACGAATGCGAGACTGAAAACGAGCAGCGGAATCCAGGCTTTCCGGAGGCGGACTGGGTAAAGCACGAATGCGCCGACCCCGAAGAGGGCAAGGGCCAGGAAATAGGAGCCCGAGAAGGTGAAGAGCGACACGAAGAGCACGCCAACGCCCCAAAGAACAGAATTTCTCCGTGCCTTGCCATGCAGCCATGTGGCGCGCTCGAAGAAGGCCAGCGCCCCGACAAAGAGCACATACCCGAGCCGCTTCGGTTCGTTTGCAAGGCTGTTGATACGAAGAATGCCATTTTCGAATGCGGAGTCTGCGCCATAGGCGCCGCGCAGGATGCCGCGATACGGCAGTCCTGTGGCCGACGCAAAAAACTGATAAAGGCCGTAGAGGCTCAGGATTGCCGCGGTGACGGCAAAACCGACCACAAATAGGCGATAGGCTTCTGGGCGTCGGCCGATATCGTAAGCGTATAAGAATAGCGCAAACGTACTAGCGTAGTAGATCGAGCGTATGACCGCGCGTGTCGGATCCCTTCCCAGCACAATCGCGTATACGCATGAGACTAAGAATAGGAACATCAGCAGGGCGACGAAGGGCCTTGCCGACTTTGGCAACACAAGCTTCCCTTGGGCAATCAGCCAGAACATGAGCAGCAGGGGGACCGTCTGCCACAAGGTCAAAAGAGTGACCGTTGGAATAATGAAGTACAGACAAAGCGCCGCGGGAAGAAACGCCATCAGGCGCACCGGGTCCCGGACCAGAAGGAAGCCAGCATAGGCTGTCCCGATTAGGACAATCAGCGGATCCAAAGGTGTATAGCCAAAGACCATCGCGATATTCGCTAAATCATCGGATCTGGAATTGCGGTCAACAGCACGACCGCGCTCACGGCGAGCGCCCGTAGGCCGTCGATCTCCGGCCGATAGCGAACGCTCATGCCGTCAGCCCCGCGGTGTCTGCTGCGGTGGCTGCGGTATTCAGCGCAGGTCTGCGCTCCATTCGCGGCCGGTGAACCGCGCCATCGTAGCCGCCGTGGATCGTCCAACCTGACAGCCGCCCCGTTCCCACTGCGGCCATCGTCAGGACCGCGCCGCGCTCCATCACTGTTCCGGGGGCCAGGCAGGCCCGCGCGCCGACCCAGCATTCGCCTTCGAGGACGATGGGGCGGGTTTGCAGGGAAAAGCGCGGGTCGGCCCAGTCGTGGCTTCCGGTGCAAAGATACGCGCCCTGCGACAGGCAGGAGTGCCCGCCGATAGTGACTTGGGCGAGGTTGTCGATCCAGACGTCTTCCCCGAGCCAGACATGGTCGCCGACCTTCAGTCGCCAGGGGAACTTCACCCGAAGGCCGGGCTTGATCACGACGCCGTCTCCGATCTCGGCCCCGAAGGCCCTGAGGATCGTGCGCCGCCAGCCGGTTCCCGGGATCCATGACGCGACCAGCACTCCAGAGACAACCGTCCACGCAGCTTCCTTCGCGCGCGACGCGCCGCGATCGAATTCCGGGTTTGAGAATCTGTCGAGACGCAAGGACTGCTTCCTCAATGGTGTACGTCTGCGGGTGTATCGCCACCTCTTGCGACCCAGTTATACACGTCGCGCATTCGGCTCGCTACCATGTCCCAGCCGAAGTCGCGTTCAACCCAGGCTCGACCGCGCACGCCCATGTCCCGCCGCGCCGCATCCGGCGTGGCCATCGCCCTTGAAAGCGTCGAGGTCAGCGCCTGCTCGTCGAGGTCGATCCACCAGCCACAGCCATGGGTTTCAAGGCCGGACCAGGGGGCATTCTTGGTCGTTACCACCGGAACCTCCTGCGCCAGCGCTTCGGCGACAACCAACCCGAAGTTCTCCGCATGGGTCGGAAGCACGAAAAGGTCGGCGCTTCGGTACAGCGCGGTCTTTTCGTCTCCCTGCACCTCTCCGACGAAGCGAATGCGTTGCAAGCCCAATGTCTCCGCAAGTGCGCGCATCTCCGCCTCGTGGCCGACCTCCTCGGGTCCGGCGATGACAAGCTCCCAGTCAGGAAATTTCCGTTGGAGGGCAGCCCAGGCTCGCACCAACAGGGGCAGTCCTTTCTTGGGATGAATGCGGCTCAGGAAGAGAAGGCGGGAGAGAGGTTTTGAAGGGCGGGGGGCAAGCGGCTGCACCGCGATGGCGTTGGGCACAATCGCGATCGGATTGGTCAGGCCGGCGCTGCGGAAATGCTGCGCTTCCATCTCCGCCGTCGCGCGCAGGCACCGTGCCGTGCGCAGGTGCGTACCCTCGAACAGCCCCCAAGCCAATTTCTTCTTCCACGCGGAGTTGTTCAGCGCCCAGGGGTCCAACATGCCCCTCGGCGTCACAATATAGGGCGTGCCGGTGCGTTGGTGATGGCGCAGGTTGGCCAGCGACGGGTACGTCCACAGCCCCTGAACGTCCACAAGGTCGGGCGCGAAGTCTTGAACGGCGCGCGACATGCCTGGTGCGAACTGCAATGCCTGCGGTCCCTTAGTGGCGCAAGCGCGGACGGCCGGCCCCCAGGCGTCAGCTTCTTTCGGCCGGGCGGGATCGAGAGTGCCGATAGTAAGCACATCCTCTCCCGCCTGCGCCAGAGCGTGCGCCATTCCGGGCACAGAGACTCCAAGACCGCCGGCAGCGGACGACATCTTTGAGGTCACGAGCGCGATCTTCATGCAGGAGATGCATTCCAGTGGCCCACGCGTCGCTCGGCCTGCCGGAACGTCATGGCCTGATCCAGACAGCCGCGCGTCACCCCCGGACGCCGCCCGCCAGCCGCCCGCGAAGCAGTCGTGCAACCGCCATGACCGATTTGGCCGCGTCCGGGCCGCCGATCCTCCGCGCAAGCCTGACCGGCCAGCGGCCGGGCAGGGGATACGTCGGGCAGACCGCGTGCGCGCGGGCGAGGATGCTGCGCGAACACGCGGGATCGAGGGCCCAGCAGGCCATCGCGATCTGGTCCATCCGTTGCGCCATGGCGACCCTGACTTCCGGCGTCAGCCCACGGCCCGTCTCTTCCAACGCTGCTATCGTCTTCTCGCAAACGGCCAATCGTGCCTCGATCTTTCGCAGATCGTCGTCGGAGGACACGCGGGTGACGCTGTCGGTGTGGGTGTAGATGTAATCCGCTTCCGGCACTGCAACGAAGCTGTAGCCCGCAAGCAGCACACGGATGAGCAGGTCGCCGTCCTCGTCCGTCCGAAGCGCCTCGTCATATCCGCCAAGTTCGAGCAGCAGGGCCCGCGGGAAAAGCGCGCCGCAGTGGTGGAGAAACGGTGCATGAAGCAGCCGCGCCAGTTGCGCCTCTGGCCTGCTGCCCGCGCTGCGCCAGCTTTCGTTGCGCATTTGAGCGCCGGACGGCCAGCTGTGAAGGGTCGGGGCAAACGGGATAGCCTTCTTATCGAGACTATCCGCCGATGCGAGCAAAGCGGCGATATGACCGTCACTGAGCCGGTCGTCCATGTCGAGGAACTTGATCAGCGCCCCGCTCGCCGCCCGCAATCCCACGTTCCGCGCCGCTGCCTGTCCCCGGTTCTCGGGCAGGCGGATGACACGCACGCCCTCCGCCGCGAGAGAGTCGAAGAGGGCATCGAAGTGCGGCCCAGAGCCGTCGTCGACTACGATCCACTCCGCCGATTCGCAAAGTTCGTTTGCGGCGATAGCCGCAAAAAATGCCTGGGCGCCTCTGGGCCGGAAGGCCGGCGTGACGACACTGATTAAGGGTTTGGATGGTATCTGGTTCAAGCGGACTGACATTCCGTTTTGGCGCGCCTTGTCGGGTTCACGATTGCTTCGCTTTCCTGCCCCGGATGGACACAAGGAACTGCGCCAGCTTTTCCTTCGCCTTCAGCCCTAACAATCGCGACCCGATCCGGTGATATGTGCCGCCTTCGAACGTCGGCCAGCCAGCGCCCTGACGATAGACATGGATCCGTTCTTGCAAAGCGTCCAACGCGTGGCGTGCCGCCATGCGTTCTAAATCGTGTGTGGCCACGGAGAACGCCCTCTCAATCTCATTGGACGCCTCCTCTGTGACAGCAACGTGATCTCGGCAACGGCACAGTACTTCAAAGCTGTCCTGGAGCTTAACTTCCGAAACGACGTTACTGATCCGGTGTGCTCCATCGTGGTGCCAATAGACGGCCGCGCCCTCATTGCTTACGGCCAGTTTAGCGCCTGCGATCGCAGCTCGGAGCACAAGTTCGCCGTCCTGGTTCTTTCTGAGGTTTTCGTCCCACCCACCAATCGATCGAACAGTCTCGGTACGCCACAGCACGCCACAGGGCGGAATGTAGCTACCGGTGATCCAGTCAATGACGAATTCGGAGGTGCAACCGGTCCGGGGCCGCCGACGCGGGGGCCTGTCGCCGGTGTTTGTCCGTTCAATAACCGGCGCAAAGGCGATATCGGCGTTGTCTTCCGAAAGCGCAGCAACGAGAGCCGCAAGTGTGCCGGGCTCGATATAATCATCCGCATCGAGAAACATGGTGAACGGCGCATCTGCGAGAGCAAGACCACGGTTTCGCGCTGCGCAAGCTCCGGCGTTTGCGCCGGTCTCCCAAAACACGGCCTGTCCCAATTTACTGAGGACGTCGGGTGTTCCATCAGTGGACCCGTCATCGATCGCGATAATTTGTGTTTCGACCTCTTCTTGCCCGCGTACGCTCTCCACGGCACGGGCCACGAAGCCGGCAGCATTGTAGCAAGGGATCACGACGCTGACGAACGTGGTTGGGGCCGGACGATCAGGTGTCATCGAGAAACCGCGCTTCAGGTCGGCCACGGAGGAGTGATTGGATCTCTTCGTAATTCTGGAGGAGATCGGAAAGCGGACGTGTGACCATCTTGCGAAGGTCGGGGACCAAGTCTTCCTGCTGAAGCTGAAGATAGGATTGTATTCGGGTAAATGTTGCCTTCTGCGCATCCGGAGCCTCAAGGTCCCGTTCGTAACATAGGGTCAAGTGATCCAGGCCGTCCAATGCAGTCCGTTCCGCAGTGCGCTGGCGGGACCGCAACTTTATGTCGCTTAACAGGCGGTTTGGCTCCATATAAACAGTCCGAGGGCGCTCACCGCCCCGACCACGGTCATGATATGCACCTAAGGCTTCGGCAAACACGTTGGAGACCGCATGTCTAACCAGGTTCTCCCGGAAAAGATATATGATCTTCCAACCTCTCGCACTCAGGCTACCTAGGAATGCCCCCACGTCGTCGACGCGTTGCCACGCAGACAACTGATAGATCTTAACGTGGAATCCAAAATTGTGGGCCCCGCTGTCGCTCGCTCGGTTCTCGACAAAATTTTGGGGAAACATGCGCGGGACCCCGAGGATCTCGTCATCGCAGACCACCTGTGAATGCATATTCAATGTGGACGTCAGCAAGGTCGATCCCGTACGCCCCTGGGCGAAGATGAGAAAGCGGTTCACCCGGCGGCGATGGAGTTGCCAGTGTGCGAGCCTCGCCTCGTTCTGGAAACCCTTCCGCGCCATACTCAGGACAGGCCGGTGCTCGTAGACCTCGGGGACCAACTCGTTGATATGGGGTAGCCAGGCCATCGCGCCGCTATTCGATACCCATGATGGAGCGGAGACGGCTGGCGACCACATCCTCGCTGAACTCGGCAGAGGCCTTTCGGCGACCGGCTATACCCAAATGTGCCGCGCGTACTGGGTCGTCAAACATGCTGTTTATCGCGATCGACATTCCAACTTCATCGAATTCCGCGACGAGAATGCCCGTTTCGCCGTCGATGACTGCTTCCGGAATGCCGCTGTGACGCGTTGCCACGACGGGGATGCCGGATGCCATGGCCTCCAGGATCGCAACCGGGAGGCCTTCCTCGTCTCCATCTGCCGCCCGAACCGAGTGTTGGATGAAGAGGGAAGCCTGCGATAGGAGTTTGCGCACGAAAGGGTGGGGCCGCGCCCCATGCAGCGTTACCCGCTCACTCAGTCCATTCTCGCTGAGCAAGACTTCGGCCTGAGGCTTTAATGGGCCATCACCCACGACATGCAGGTGTGCCTCCGGATGGTTCTTCGAAGCTTGGGCAAAGGCGCGGATGGCGTGTAGCGGCGCTTTCTTTTCCACCATGCGTCCGACCATCACGACATGACCTGAAATTCGCTCCGTGGGTTTGAACGCGTCGAGCGCCACACCGCATGGGGAAACGTGGATCTTGTCTGCTGGGCACCCCATGTCGACGAGCTTGTTCGCGATGTACGCAGAGGGGGCAATGATACCATCGGCAACGGCGAAGAGTTTCGAATACTGCCGCATCCAACTCGCCTGCCGCGGGAGTACCGTGGCGTCGTAGCCGTGAAAGTGAACAAAAAGGCGTGCGCCGGACCTGCGGGCGGCGAGCGAAACGCGACATCCGATAGGGCCGAACTCCGCCAGAACGTGCGTGACCCCGTGCGCGAGCAGAAATGACCTGATCCGCTTCTCGGACACGCCGCCGAGACGTTGATCCACCCTCGTGCGCCATCGGTAGCGAAGGGCGTTGGAGATGTGTTCGGGAAAGGTTGCCGCGGGGGGGTAGGGGTCGAGATCGGACAGCAGCGGCATCCCCAATGCCTCCGCGCCCATTCCGTTTTCGCAGACCAGAACAGTTCTTCCCGGCGCTATCGTGCGCGCATGGGCGCGCACGAAAGTCTCCGAAGGCTGGCTAAAGGAGGGAGCGGCTACGGCGAGCACTCACGTTCTGCCTTCTGGGCCAATGGCTGTACGTAGAGTGTTCGCGTCACTTGAATTGCGCAGGTCACAGAAAATAAAATGCACTTTTCCTCTGGATTTAATTCCGCTCATATTCGTGACAATGCAGATCAACTTTCGGCACAATTTCAAGCAACTGTTATGGCTACTCACAACACAGTCCGATGGACCCATGATTCCAGCTTGCGCAGGACCCGACGGGGGATGCGCATATCTCGGCGGAACATCGCCTTAAAGTCCTGCTTGGACGAGTCTCGTTGTTGCCGGACGTGGCTCTCCGAAAGACTCACTGGAGTTATGCCTATGGTTTCGAACATAATCTCGGGCTTTTCCCGAAATTCTTCATAATACAATGTCGGTACGGTTCCGCCTCGGCCGGCAAAATATCGGTCAAGTTTTTTCTCGAGTTGACGCAATCGACCGTAGCCTTGCGCAATCGCTTTGGCATCGTACAATACTTCTTTACCCTGACCGTACGCGCTGCTCCATACGCCGGATTGGCGCGCGACATAGTAAGATACCGCTTGGCCATAGGTGTCCCGTCGCCTGATCCGGAGCTCGATAACCGTGTCGATGGTGTCTGGCAAATGATCTCGGCACGCCTCCCAGCCTTCAATGTGATGGGCGTGAAGGTTAATTCCCAGCCATCCGCTCGGTCCTGTGCGGTGTTTTGCCAACGCATTGGCGTAGGCTTTATCGTCTCCAGGTGCGACGCCCCAGCGGCTTTCCAATGCGGGCCGATAGTCCCACGGTTGAAAGTACTCATGCGGTACGCAGAGACCCGAGCGCCGAACCAAATCGCAGGCGAAGGTGCTTCCACTGCGAGGGGTGCTAAATATTAGCAGCAATGTACGAGGCGTGACACCGGGCGCTTCGTCAAACGCCGCGCTGGCGAAGTCGCCTTCGGGAATTGTCCTGAAACTTTGCTTTGACAAGAAAACCTCTATAGACAAGCGGATGGTCTAGAGAATGCCATAGTCCCTGAGCACATTCTCCAGCCGTTGTGACTGTGTAAGCGGGTGAATTCGGTATGCAAAGTCGCGGCACGCTTTCTGTAGCGCCATGTGCTCTTCAGCCGGCATCGTGCAGGCGCGATGGATGACGCGTGCGAGGCCATCGGGATCGTCAGGTGCGTAGAGGAGGTGATGGTTTTCTGGAGGAACCGCCTCCTTAATGCCCCCCCTGTCTGCCCCTACGATAGGTTTGCCCATGGTCATCGCCAAAGCAGCAAACCCTGATGTGAGAACGCGCTTGTAATTTAGAACTGCGAAGTCCGTTTCGGCGAAGAGCGATGAAACCTCCTCGTCCGGCACAAATCCGTATCTTAACTCCACATTTCGGTTGTCGGGAACATGTTGCGATAAATCGGGGCTCCTATGCCCCCAATGCGGTCCCGCGATAATGATTTTGCCACAATGATGATCGAAATCAGCCTGGCCGATAGTTGTTAAGAACTCCTCAATACCTTTGAATGGAAGGATTGTCCCGAAGCATAGGAAACGGCGCTGGTCTGCCGGATGGGTGGGGCTAGGAATATCACCGTAGCTACCGAAGTAACTGGGATGGGCTATCCGTGCGATCCGATTGCGAGGGCTGTCGAGAGTATCGCGGGCGTGCCTTGCACCCGCCTCGTTGAACACGTGAACCACGTCAGCATTCTGCGCGAGATAGCGCCGCAGCTCGAACATCGCGTCCGAAAACGTCGTTTCGTAGTGGTTTTCGGCGTTGTGCAGCGTCCATACAAGGCGTCCGCCGTTTGATATAAATTCTGTCAGAAGTTCCACGGCCTCCCGCGCGGCGTTTTCGAGAGATTGCCTTGGTTCGAACCGCGTGCGCCTTGTGACTTGATCCTCGAAATGGATGTGCAGAGCGTCGATCCGTCCATGGCGCGCGAGCCGCAAGCCTCTTCGCAGACTTGGTAATGCAACCACCTCCGCCTGAAAATTGGAATAGAGCAGCGGCAGGAACGGGTTCTTGAGCGGATAGGGGAATACGCCAAGTACCTTCCGGCTTCGGGGGATGACTCTCGGCCAGATACGATAGCGTAATGCCTTCGCATTCCGCGTATGCTCTTGCGAAATCTCATTTACGGACCGCATCAAGCTATTCGGGGCGACGTTCATCGGCGCGTTGGACATTTCTAGGCTGCGTCGCCGGCAATGCGCGAGAAAGCGTCGGAGTAGCGAATGAGCTCGTCCCACGTGCCCACATCCGCAATTCTCCCTCCGTCCATAACGACGATGCGGTCACAGACTTTTACGGTACTCAATCGGTGCGCGATCATCAGGATCGTTTTGTCCCCGGGCAGCGTCTCGACGGCGCTAAGGACTTCCCGCTCGGTAAGATTGTCGAGTGCACTGGTGGCCTCATCGAAGGCAATGAGGTCCGTGTCCCGATAGAGCGCCCGTGCGATTCCGATGCGTTGCCGTTGGCCGCCGGAAAGCCGAAGGCCGCGCTCGCCAATTCGGGTGGCATATCCCTCCGGCAACTCGCCCATGACGAAGTCGTGGAGATGCGCGGCGCGTGCGCTCTGTTCCACTCTTTGGGCGTCGATCTTCTCAGGAGGAACGCCGAGCGCAATGTTCTCGGCGAGGCTTGCATCGATCAGAAAAATGTCCTGCGGAACATATCCCACGCTGCGCTGCCACGCCCGAATGTTGTCCGACGTCAGCTGTGTCCCGTCGACGTGAATGGCGCCGCTGTCCGGGGTAAGTAGGCCGAGTACAACATCGACGAGGGTGGTCTTTCCGGCGCCACTGCTGCCGACGAAACCGATCCGCTCGCCCGCGCGAATGTCCAGACTGACACCGCGGAGGCCCGGTCGCTCGGCATTGGGATATGTGTATTGAACGTCGTCCAGCACCAGCGACCGCTTGAGGCCGAGGGGCGCTGGCTGCGTACGCACCAGCCGGTGCGATGGGCTGTCGTTGAGATCATTGTAGACGCGGTTTAGTGCCGCTCCCCCGTACGTCATTGCCGTTATGGCCGAGTACAGCTTCTGAAGTTCGGGCATCAGTCTCTGTCCGGCGAATGCGAGCAGGCCGATGATGGGCAGAATCCCGCTGAGTGCCGCGCGGTCTTCCAGCCCGGAAGGATCGAGGAGGAGCAGGCAAACGATGATGATACCGCCGAATGCGACAATCTGGATAGCGTAACGAGGCGCTTCCGATAGCACGCTCACCGCGACCTGCGACCGTGCCATCTCCAGGGACGGGTGGCTGTACCTGTCGAGGTAGGTCGCTTCATGACCTAGCAGTTTCACGTCCTTGATGCCGTTGAGCGCTTCGCTGGCGTAACGAAACCTTCTGCTGTTGGATTCCGTGCGAAGTTGTCCAAGACGCCGAAGGTAGCGTCGGGTTGTAACCATCAGTCCGCAATAAATCAGGCCGAACGTGACAATGACACTCGTGGCAACGACAGGCTCGATAAGTACGACCGTAGAGATGACCGCGACCGACGTAAGCGAAGCCGAAATGAAGTTAGCCAGCGGGCGAAAGAACTGGTTCACGACCTGCGAAGACTCTGCGAGCATCGTTGTGGCCAGATCACCGGTATGTTTGGTGAGAAAGTACCCATAACCCTGTGCGAGATAGTGGGCTAGGAGGCGGCGGCTAATGGAATGGGTCCGCATTTGCGAGAAACGCAAGTTCGCCCAAGTGCTCAGGATAAGGACAATATTCGAGAGGACGATTAGAACAATCGCCGCAAGCCCAAGTGTCACTATGAATGTATACTTGGAGTCGAAACCCAAGGTTTGGTAGCTCCAATGCAGCAAGGGTACCGTATCAATAAGATCCGGGTCCGATAGCACCGACAGGAACGGAAACACCGATCCGATCATGACCGCGGACGCAAATGCGGCGACGATCATCAGGGCCAGCACCTTGAGGGCGTTGCGTCGCTCGTGGGCGTCGAGCAGGGCCCAGGCGCGTCGCAGGTCATGGCGAGAGATCACGGGGTCACCGTTGAATGGATCGATTTAAGGCGTCGGCGAAAACCGAGAACCGGCGGGCCATGGTCCGAGGGGGCGACAACCGCTCGCTCGCTTGGCATGGTTGATAATTCGGGAATGTTCATGCCGGTTCTATGAGGCGACATCGTAGCCAGGCGCTCGCGCAGGGTGGGTGCAGCACGGCTACCGCACCGGCGCTCGCTGTGCCGCGGCCCGTCATGTGACATGACCTTTTCGTCATGAATCCCATGAGGCTGTGGTAGTCTACAATGCGGAATGGCTCAAGCGGCTCGGCGCAGGAGGAGGATGCCGTTGACTAAAATGCACCACTTTAAAATGCATTGATACCAATGTGTTAGAAAGATATATGAAGTTTTTACGAATCTCGGGCGGGTGAGTTTTCCTCCGTCGTTCCAGGTCATTGCACAAATTTGCGACGACCGACGGTCGGCGGCCGTGAACAATGATCTTTTCCGGGGTGGATTGTCGCAACGGAGAAGCAAGATTGAATGCCGGGGCGGGCCGCAGCCTTCAGGATGTTTCACAGCGAAGTCGCACGTTATTCCGGTGCCGGCCGTGCGCTTTCCTCGCGTGCGACGGCATTTTGAGTTGCGGCGACATCTGAGATTTTTCGGTCCGACGACGTGTCGCCGACGACAAACAACGCGGCTTGACGTCAGGACGCGTCAGATGTCGTCTCGCCGGCCCGCGCCGTCGCCAGCGCGGTACGCAGGGCGGCGAGGGTGAGCGGTTTCGGAAGGGTGACCAGCCGGTCGCCGAACTGCCCCTTCAGCGGGTTAATGTCGGGCAGCCGCCCGGAAACAACGGCGACACGGGTCTCGGGACGCCGGCTCAGGGCCGCACGGGCAAGGCGCCAGCCGTCAGTCACGCCATGCAAGCTCAGGTCGGTGACGACAAGGTCGATCCCGCCTGCCTCGATGGCTGCGAGTCCAGCTCCCGCCGTGCTGCGGCTCTCCACCCGTTCGGCAACCGGGTACAGCAGCGCCAGCGCCCGTTCCATGTCCCTCGGGTCGTCCTCGATGACCAGCACATTTCGCCACAGCATCTGCTCCGGCTTCTCGGCCGTCACATGCCGCGGCAGGCTCAGGCGAACCCGGGTACCCCTTCCTTCGGTCGACGTGATGTGAACGCCGCCGCCGGACTGCCGGATGAAGCCGTAGACCATGGCCAACCCCAGCCCGGTGCCTGACCCGTCGCCGCGCGCGGTGAAGAAGGGCTCCATCGCGTGTGCGAGGATCTCGGGCGGCATTCCGGCGCCTGTGTCCGCCACGTCGAGCAGGACCTGATCGCCGTCTCCGCGAACCGAAATCACGATCTCGCCCGGACCTTCCATCGCCTGCCCGGCGTTCAGACACAGGTTGAGGATTGCGCTTTCCATCTGGCCGGGGTCCACCGTCACCCAGAGCGGCGCGGCGGTCGTGTGGATCTCCAGGGCGATATCCTCACGTAACGCGAACCCGATCAGGTCTGTCATGCCCTCCACCAGCATGTTGAGTTCCACCTGCTCCGGCTCAAGGCGCTGACGCCGGGCAAAACTGAGCAGCCGCTGCGTAAGCGACGTGCCAAGCTCGACCGCCGAGGCGATGGACTGGCGCAAGCCGGCCTGACGGGCCTCCGGCGCGGTCTCCATCATGTGCAGGTTGCCGGAGATCGTCGACAGGATATTGCCGAAGTCATGCGCCACTTCGCCCGACACCTTGCCGAGCGCCTCAATGCGTTGGATCTGCCGCAGCCGATCGTCGAGCTGCGTGCGTTCGGTGGCGTCGGAGATCAGCACCACGCTGCCGCCGTCGGGCAGGGGGCTCTCGCGGTATTCCGCGTGGTAGCCGCCGCCCCGCGTCAGGTTCGATATACCCCCCGGGCCGGGGGTGGACTGCCAGCCAGCCTCGGCGATCAAGTCCGACAGGATCGGCCGGCCGGTTAGGCGATTGGGCGGGACGTTGATCACCTCCGCCAGGCGGGCGTTGCATGCCACGATCGCGCCGGTCTCGGACAGCACCGCAACCCCATCGTTGATCCCTTGCAGGGTTTTCTCGAACAGCGCGTTCCGCTGGGTCATTTGCCGGTTCGATCGGTCGAGCCGCAGTGTGTTGGCTCGGAACATGCGGAACGCATGGAACAACTTGCCGATCTCGTCGCCCGCACCTTCGCCGCGAGGCAGGCGGCTCGACCGGTCGCCCATCGCCAGCCGCGTCATGGCGTCGGAAATCGCCCGCAGGTTCGCCGTGACGTAATTCGAGACGTAAAGCGCCGCGATGAGGGCCACCGCAGCGCTCAGGAACCCAACGAAGAGGATGGTCGATTTGGCGACGGAAATGGCGGTCATCGTCCGCGCCCGTTCCTCCGCGATCCGCGCCTGAGCCTCGGCGGTTACCGCGGCGGAATGGGCGATGACTGAGGCGCTGCCCTGGCGGATGCGCACCAGCGCGGCCTCCGCGCCGATCCGACGGGAGAGCTCCTGCCGCCGCAGTTCGAACAGCCCCTCCGGCCCGCGTGCCAGAGAGAGCAGGCGGGACAGATCCTCCGCGCCGACCTGGGTCGGGGCCGTTTCGGGACGGATCAGCAGGTGAACTTCCCGCTGGTATTCGCCGACGGAGATCAGGTTCTCCGCCCGGCCGGCCCCGAGCAACGCGGCGGCCAGCCGTTGCAAGACGAACCAATCCTGCCGCTCCGTCAATGTCGCCGCCGGGCTCGCCGCCATGGCGGCGAAGCGGCGTTCGGAGCGCGCCAGTTCGGCATTCAGCCGCAACGTTCGGTCGCGCAGCGCGGCGCGCAGCGAGGTTTCCCGAACGAGATCGGCTATGGCACGGCGGGTATCGGCGAGGATGGCCCGGGGTTCGCCGCCCGCCGGCAGGCCCGCCGCGATTGTATCGACGAGCCCGGTCGCCACATTGCCCTCCTGCGCAATGCGAAACGGACTGTCGAGCGTCAGCAGATAGGGCGCGAGTGTCGCAAGGTCCGACGCGAGCCGAGACAACGTCAGCGCCTGGTCGACCTCCACCAAGGTTCCGTTTTGCTGGGTCTCGAGCTTCGCGCTGCCTTGGTTCAGGGCATTCCAGCTGATCGCGCCGACAATCAGCGTGGCAAAGGCCAGCAGACCGAGCGCCAAAAGAAGCCGCGCCCTGACGGTCAGGCGTCTCATTCGGCGCCTCGCGCAACAAAGATATACCCCTGACCCCGACGTGTTTGCAGGTGTACCGGCTTCGACGGCACGCTTTCGATCTTCCGTCGAAGGCGCAGGATCAGCACGTCAATCGTACGATCCATGTACTGCGACAAGTCGTTGCCCAACTCGGTCAGCAACTCGGTGCGCGGTATGATCCGGTCGGGATTGCGCAGAAAGTAGTCGAGCAGCCGGTACTCGGCATTGGTCAGGGGGATTTCCGAGCCATCCGCGCCGTGAAGCTCGCGGCGCGTCATGTCCAGCCGCAGTGCCCCGAACGCCCGCACCTGGTGGCCGGCGGTGGCAGGCGCGTCCACAGCCGGATGTCCCGCCCGCCGCAGCACCGCCCGCAGGCGCGCAATAAGCTCGCGCGGGTTGAACGGTTTCATCAGGTAGTCGTCGGCACCCGATTCCAGCCCAATGATCTTGTCCATCTCGTCACCGCGACCCGTCAGCATGACAATCGGCAGGCCGAAGCGATCACGGATATGTATTGCCAGCATCAGGCCGCTTTCGCCCCGCAGCCGAAGGTCGATCAGGGCGAGGTCAACGCCTGGGTCGGAGCCGAGGGCATGGAAGGACGCGCTGTCGGGCAGTGGCAGCGGCGTGAACCCGTTCTCTTCCAGCAGCGCGGCCACCGTGGCACGCAGATCGGGATCGTCGTCGATCACGGCGACCACAGGGCTCGATGGCGCCTGATGCTGCATCTCTTCCTCCCTACGGATATGTTGGTCCGCAGGCCCATCATGGCGCAGATCGACGGCAGACCAAACGCCTATCAGGTTAAAAGCATTATCGATTCCAATCCGGCCCTGTAACATTGTTCATACAAAAGATGGCCGGCCGTCATTCTGTTAACCTCCGCAACCTCGCTCCACGGCGCAGCCGCGTGACAAGTTGGGGGCAGGCCCGATGTCTCCGGACCGGGCGGAATTTTGGGAGGATCACATGAACCGGACACTTTCGATCAGCGCATTCGCGCTGGCCGCCGCTATTGGCGCTACGGGCGCTTCGGCCGACACGCTCAACGTCGTCTGCTCGAACGAGCAGGTGTGGTGCGATCTGATGGCGCAAAACTTCCAGATCGACACCGGCATCGACACCGCAATCGTGCGCAAGTCCACCGGCGAGGTGCTCGCGCAGGTGCGCGCGGAGGCTGGCAACCCCAAGGTCGATGTCTGGTGGGGCGGCACGGGTGACCCGCACCTGATCGCCGCCGCGGAGGATCTGACGGTCGCGACTGGCGTCGACACCTCCGGCCTGCTGGGCTGGGCGCAGAACATGGCTGAAATGACCGATGGCAAGGCGATCGGCGTCCACGTCGGGCTGCTCGGGATGCTCTACAACACCGAAGTCCTGGAAGAGAAGGGCCTGCCGGCGCCGGCGTGCTGGCGCGATCTGACCAAGCCCGAGTACAAGGGCGAGATCACCGTCGCCAGCCCGCAATCCTCCGGCACGGCCTATACCGAACTTGCGACGCTCGTGCAGCTTTTCGGCGAGGACGAGGCGATGCAGTTGCTCGCTGATATCGGCCAGAACGTGAACCAGTACACCAAGTCCGGCTCCGCCCCCGGCAAGATGGCGGCGCGCGGCGAGACGACCATCGCAATCGGCTTCATGCATGACATGGTGAACCTCAAGAAACAGGGCTTCCCGGTCGAGATCGTCTCGCCCTGTGAGGGCACCGGGTACGAGACCGGCGCGGTTTCGGTCATCAAGGGCACGCCGAACATGGACGCGGCGAAGAAGTGGGTCGAATACGTCATCAGCGCCGATGCGCAGTCGCGCGGGCTCGAAGTCGGGGTCTACAACATCCCGTCGAACCCCGATGCGGCCACGGACCCCGAAGCCCCCGACATGGCCTCGGTCAAGCTGATCGACTACGACTTCGCGACCTACGGCGCCTCCGACACGCGCGAGCGGCTGCTTGAGCGGTGGGAAGCCGACGTCAAGTCCAAGGGCGGCAACTTCGAGGAGTGACCTTCGGGTAATCCTTCGCCCGCCCCGGCCAGACCGGGGCGGGTCAACTGGCGAACCGGGGCGGATTCGATGCGGCGGACGGCGGGGCTTTGGCTTCTGATCGGGTTGGCGGGCTATGCCCTGCTGCCCTGGTACATGGTAACCGGCGGCGTCCTGTCGTTCGGCTGGCTGGGCGATCTGAGCGGCGAGGGTGCGTCCGCGCTTCTCTGGTCGCTCTCGGGGCGCACGTGGTTGTGGCTGCCGCTGTTCGGTTTCGCGGGGGCGGCCCTGGTTCTGGCCCTGAAGCGCGACCAGTTGCAGACAGCCCGGGGGCTCGTGGCCTCCGGCGCCGGCGGGCTGGCGCTGATGGCGGGGCAGGGGCTGGTCATTCTCGGCCATGGCACCCGCTTCGGCCTCGCCGAAGGGGCGAGCCAGCCCGGCATGGGCGCGGGGGCGCTCGTTACCGCGGCGGGGCTGCTGTTCATCCTGACGACCGGAATCTCGGGCCTTGGGCGCGGGCGGGGCGATGCCTTCATTACCGGCATGGTGGGCGCCATCGTGGCGCTGGTCGGCATCTTCGTCTTCTACCCGATGGCCTTCATCCTCGTCAGCGCCTTCGAGCTGAAAGGCGGCGCCGGTTTCGGCATCTCGGAATTCTTCCCGCGTTTCTTCGCCCCAGAAATATGGTCCACCGCCTGTTTCACCGGCCGCGGCTACTGCGGCGCGGCGATGAACTCGCTCATCCTCGGGCTGTCGACGGCGCTCGGGACCACGCTCCTCGGCCTGTCCTTTGCCCTGATCTTCACGCGCACTGCCTTTCCGGCGAAGAAGTTCCTGCGGGTCCTGACGATCCTGCCCATCATCACGCCACCCTTCGTGATCGGCCTCGCCCTCATCCTGCTCTTCGGACGGGCCGGAACCGTCACCGAATTCTTTTCCGACATGTTTGGCTGGGAGAAGACCCGCTGGCTCTACGGCATCTGGGGGGTGTGGCTGGCGCAGATGTTGTCGTTCACGCCCATCGCCTTCCTGGTGCTGATCGGCGTCGTGGAGGGCGTGTCGCCGTCGATGGAGGAGGCCAGCCAGACGCTCGACGCGAACCGCTGGCAGACGTTCCGCTACGTCTCGCTGCCACTGATGCGGCCGGGGCTCGCCAATGCCTTCCTGCTCGGTTTCATTGAAAGCCTCGCCGACTTCGGCAACCCGCTGGTGCTGAGCGGCAACGAGAACTTCCTGTCCACCGAAATCTACTTCGCCATCGTCGGCACGGTCGCTGACCCTGCGAAGGCGGCGATCCTGTCGCTCGTCCTGCTGTCGCTGACGCTGACCGCCTTCCTGGCGCAGCGCTACTGGCTGGGCTCGAAGAACTACGCCACCGTCACCGGCAAGGCCGACGCTGGCCGGCACGCGGCCTTGAACCCGGTGTTGCGCTGGACCTGCTACCTCGTCGCCATTCCCTGGGCCGCATTCACGATGATCCTCTACGTGCTGATCGTCTTCGGCAGTTTCGTGAAGCTCTGGGGCTACGACCACACCCTGACCACCGAGCACTACAAGCGGGCCTTCGGGATCGTCCACCGCAATGGCTGGCATTTCATCGGCTCCGCCTGGGACAGCTATTTCACGACGCTGACCATTGCCTCGCTCGCCGCGCCGCTGACCGCCGCGGTCGGACTTGCCACGGCCTACCTGCTGGTACGGCAGAAATTCTTCGGCAAGGACGCGTTCGAGTTTTCCACCATGCTCTCCTTTGCCATTCCCGGCACGGTGATCGGCGTGGCCTACGTGATGGCCTTCAACTTCCCTCCAATCGAGTTGACGGGCACCGGCCTGATCCTGATCATCGTCTTCATCTTCCGCAACATGCCGGTCGGCGTGCGGGGCGGCATCGCGGCGATGAGCCAGCTCGACCGCTCGCTCGACGAGGCGTCGATCACGCTCGGCGCCAACAGCGCCACCACCCTGCGGCGTGTGATCCTGCCGCTGATGGGACCGGCGATCCTCGCCGCGCTCACCTACAGCTTCGTGCGCGCCATCACGTCGGTCTCGGCCGTCATCTTCCTCGTCTCGGCGAGGTACAACATGGCCACCTCTTTCATCGTCGGCCGGGTCGAAAACGGCGAATATGGTATCGCCATCGCCTATGCAGCGGTGCTGATCGTCACCATGCTGCTCGCCGTCCTTGCCCTGCAACTCGTGATCGGCCGGCGGACCCTGCGCCGCGCCGACCGTATCGAGGCCCACTGATCGCTGGAGACTTCAATGACCAAAGGTTCCGTCCGTTTCGACAATGTCACCAAGCGCTTCGGCGCGGTGGTCGCGTTGAAACCGCTGTCGCTGGATATCGCCCCCGGCACGCTCGTCACGCTCCTCGGCCCCTCGGGCTGTGGCAAGACGACGACCTTGCGTCTGATCGCCGGACTGGAAGCGCCGACGGACGGCCGCATCCTGATCGGCGGCGAAGACGTGACGCACCTGTCGGCGACCTATCGCGCGGTCTCTATGGTGTTCCAGTCCTACGCGCTCTTCCCGCACATGACGGTGGCCGAGAACGTCGCCTACGGGCTGACTGTGAAGCGGGTCCCCAGGGCCGAAGCGCGGGAGCGGGCCGAAACAGGGTTGGAGATGGTTGGCCTGAAAGGGTTCGGCGAACGTCTGCCCTCCGAGCTTTCGGGCGGCCAGCAGCAGAGGGTGGCGGTGGCCCGTGCCATCGTTCTGGAACCGGAGGTGCTGCTTCTCGACGAGCCGCTATCGAACCTCGACGCCAAGCTTCGCCGCCAAGTCCGCGAGGAGATCAGGCAGATCCAGCAGACCCTCGGCCTGACAGCCGTCTACGTCACACACGACCAGGAGGAGGCGATGGCGGTCTCGGACCGGATCATCGTCATGAAGAACGCCGAGATCGCGCAGGAGGGGACACCGGGCGACCTTTACGACCGACCCAACTCCGCCTTCATCGCCGATTTCATCGGCGATGCGAACCTGATCGACGTCGAGGTGACGGCCAGCGGCAAGGAGACCGAGATCGAACTGCTCGACCATCGCCTCAGGGTTCCCTTGTCCGGTGTCTCCAGCGGGCCGGCCAAGATGGTTCTACGCCCGCACCAGCTCCGCCTGTCCCGGGAACCTGGCCCGGTCACGCTGCCGGCGGAGGTCGGTTATGCGGCCTACCTCGGGAACTCGGTGCAATACACATTGAACACGCCCGCCGGGCAGGTCTTCGCCATCATGCCGCCGACCGCGAACCCGTTCCGGCAGGGCGACAATCTGCACCTTGGATTCGATAAGGAGGATATCCGCCTCGTGCCCGCCTGACAGGCTTCAGGCTGCAGTCATCGTGGCGGAGCCCACTGTTGTCGTCTGGCGCTGTCCCGCTAGTCCGGCGCCGTCAATCCGGCGATCAGGATCTTCGCGGCCCTTTGAGTGACTGCGGCGCGGCGGTCTCCCCGGATGCCTTGCGTTGCTCCGGCGAGCATACGTCCGAACAGTTCGATATCCTCGGTTGTGAGGTCAGGCCGGCACAGTCCGGCCGCCTTCGCCGCACGGATGGAGGCACCGAAAATCGGCTCTACGCGGCGCATCGCTTTGGAAACGGCCGGATGGTTCGGATCTGCGGAAATCCAGTAGTCGACGAGGCCCGCCCGTTGGCCCATGCGTTCGGTCATGAACCACAGAATGCGGGGCAGGGCGTCCTCCTTGCCTTCTAGCGACTTTGCCAGGGCCTCAAGTTCATCCATGGCTAGGTCCAGCAAGGCGGCGAGCAGACAATCCCGGTTCGGAAAGTGCCGAAAAAAGGTCATCCGCCCTACGTCGGCGGAGCGGATCACCTGTTCGATTGTCGCGTCAGTGCCGTGTTCCTGAAATACGCGGTCAGCCGCGGACAGAATACGTTCGCGGCTGGCTCTGGCATCTGCGCGAAGCTTGGGTCGAGACGGCATGTTCTGTCCCTACAGTCATTCCGCGTCGGTGGCCAATGCGTTCGGTAGGGCGATGGCCGGTATTGGGTCAGGTATTCTTCACGAGCGTCGGAATCAGACTTTGCGGTAACAGGTGCATGGCCAGCGACGCAAAGCCCGCCCCGGGACCCGCAAGCACCTGAGCTTTGCCTTTGCGCATTCCATCGTAGGCTTGCTTGGCGACTTCGGCCGGTGTGCCGACTTTCCCGGTCTCGAACAACTTTTTGACCATGGACTTGCCCTCGAACGTGTCGATGCCGGCGGTCTTGGTGAACTTGGTATCTACGGGCCCCGGGGTCAGGCAGGTGACGTTGACGCCATGCGGACGCATCTCCGCGCGGAATGCGTAGCTGAAGGCATTCACAAAGGCCTTGGTGGCACCGTAGCCCGCGAGGCGGGCCGCAGGAACCATGCCGGCGGTCGACCCCACGTTCAGAATGTTGCCTTTCCCGCGCGCCTTCATGCACGCTCCGAATAGCACCGACAGTTTCATGAGCGTGACGACGTTCAGCTTCGTCATGGCTTCGAGACGGCCGAGGTCCACGTCAACCGCATCGCCGAAGACGGCGTATCCCGCGTTGTTCACCAACGTGTCGACATCCAGACCCAGCGAGTCGGTAAACTCGATGAGCCGTTCGGCCGCGTCCAGTTCGGAGAGATCCTGTGCGCGAGTCGTCAACGTGCCGCCGGCATTCGCCATCTCCTCCTGGAGCGAGGCGAGGCCTTCTTCATGAAGGCTGATCGCGACGACATGGGCGCCATCCTGAAGAAACAGGCGTGTGAGCTCCCGCCCGATCCCCGATCCCGCGCCCGTAACTACGGCGATTTCCTGATTACTCATGGTCGTCTCCTTCAGACTGACTCAAGCGTCCAGCGGTGCGGGGGACGCTTCGCGCCGCAGAGCAAACAGGAACGGTTGCTCGAATCCGCGCATGTCCATCGCGCCGATCAGGGTGTCGGGACCGACCGCGCGAAACACGTCGATGATCGGCAGCGCGTCGTAGACCATCGACGCCGTCACGACGCCGCGATACTCGATCATGCGGAGACGCGCCTGCGGGTCCTTGGTTGCGAGCATCCCTGATGAGAGGCGGAAGAAAGACGCGGATGCGCTGGAGCGCGCAAGATCGACGTGGTCCAGAACCATACCCATCGGCAGGCGCGCCGGATTGAGATAAAACAGCGACCCGTCTGGCTTTTCAAAGACCAAAGGGTGCGCGATTTCCGTCGTTTCAAAGCGTTTGCCGTGCCAGCCGAATTCCTCCAGCATTCCGTCGAAGACGTGTCCCGTTGGAACTCCACTCCCACGCCAAGCGCCGATCATCTGTTCCAGCGATGCGGCAGGGAGCGAGTCGTAGAATGCCCATGCATCCGAGGACGAACTCCCTTGTTCCAGCTCTTCAAGTCTCTTTTCCGCGTCGGCACTCATTTTTAGCTCCGCTGAATGGCGCACCCGTGGGTGACGCTGGGGAACCGGAGATATATGGTACTAATGGTATCACTTCAAGTTTTGCAGGCACGCACGGGCGGTCCTTCGCCCAGGCATTAGCCCGGGCGTGTCGCCCCTAGGAGGCCGTTTAGCCGCCTATGGTGGCCGCTGGAATGAGCTGGTGCGGCACGCTGATCGCAGCGCCTTGGTCCGCAGGCGTGCCGGCCATGAACAGAGCGAAGGCCGCTTCCATGATGGCGCGCGGGTCCTGCTTGATGCTGACGATCTTGAGGTTGGTCAGCAGGCGCATGTAGGGCGAACTGTCGAAGACGCCGTAGTGGACCGTGCGGCAGGTCTCGAAATTCTCCGGGATATAGCGGATCAAGCCTTCCATTGGCGGGATCGAATTGACGAACATGCCGCCGTTGTCGCTGACGCCGTCGAAATGCCGGGCGATGATCCCGTAAGATGCCCCGGCCTCGAATGGCGACCAGATTACCTGGTCTTCGGCGAACTCGATCCCCGCCGCGGCGAGGGCGGCCCGGAACCCGTCGAGACGCAGCCGCGTCACCTGGTGGTCGGCCATACCTCCGAAGAAATAGATCCGTCCCTGACGTCCCTCGGACGCCATCGAGCCGATGATTGCCTGCGTTAACTCGCGCGCCGCACCGAAGTTGTCGGTGCCGACGGTGTTGCACCCATCGGCCTCGGCATCGATGAAGATCTGCAACGCCCCGCTGCTGTCGCCGAGCGCGGCGATCTCGGCCAGCCCCATCGGGTTGGCGACGAAGACGCAATCGGCGTTCTGGGACTGGAAATAGCGGGTGGCGCTGATTTCCTCCTCCCGGTCGTAGCGGGTGACGTGGATCAAGGCCAGTTTCCGCTCGGCGCGGGCATGTGCCTCGAACGCCTCGGCCAACTCGCCGAAGAACGGGTTGCGAAGGGTCGGCACCATAAGCCCGAGGATGTCGCTGCGCCCCGACCGCAGGTTGCGGGCATGGATGTTGGGCTGGTAGTTCAGCTCCTTCGCCTTGGCGAGGATCAGATCGCGCGTCTCGTCGGTGATGTTGTAGTCGCTCGCGCGACCGTTCAGCACCAGGCTGACGGTGGTATTGGAAAAGCCGGTAAGCTGGGCGATCCCCCGGATCGAGGCCGGGCGCGGGCCGGTGGCGGTCGTTTTCCTTTTCGCCATGGAGCCCTCGGCCCTCCTTCGGTCCGCAAGCGCGGGATTGCAGGTCAGGCGCATCGCACCCGGCCAGGGTTGGTCATTCGACCGGCGTCACACCCTTTTTCAGGATGATGTTGCCGTACTTGGCCATCTCCCCGCTCTGCACCACGGCGAAGGCCGTCTTCGCTCGGTCGTAAAAGGAGAAACGGTCGATGAAATTGGTTTCGGGCGCTCGCGGGTCGTGGCGCTCAATCGCTACTCGGTAGCGTTCCAGAACGTCGGGATCAAGCGTATCCCCCGAGACCGCCGACATCATGACGATAGGGTCCGGCACGTATGGGTCGAGCACGAAGAGCGGCAGGATCGCGTTTATCAGCGCATCCACGGGCAGGCCGTCTGCGCGGATGACACGGGCGTTGAAGGTGAGGGCCGGGAAATGCGCATCGGCCAGAACGATCTCGTCTCCGTGCCCCATGCGGTTGAGCGCATCGAGCAGGTCAGGCGAGATCAGCGGGGAGATACCGCGAAGCATGGAACGGTCCCTTTCAGGTCAGGCGTCGAGATAGAAGTCGATCACGTCCGAGATCCGGGCAATAGCCAGATCCCGCGGTTCGGCGGAGATCTTTCCGGCGCGATAGGCCCGATACTGGGCCGGCAGGAACTGACTCAGAAGCCCCTCCGGCACGCCTCCGGACAGATTCGCAAACAGGGTTTCCACGGCGGCCCGGATCGCAGGCTGCGGCAGGTAGTACCGCGCACGGTCGGAATAGCTGTAGATCAGCTTGAAGGCGATCTCGTCGGCCGTGCCGGTGTAGTAGCTTTTCCAATGCTTCGGATCGTCCTTCATGGTCCGTGTCAGAGCGGCACGGAACTCCGATGGCTCTTCGGGCATGGATTCCCGTTCAACCAGTTCCAGCGCCATCAGCGCCTCGCGCAGCGCGTAGGTAAGCCACGGCCCGACCTTGAGGATGCCGAAATGGTCGGCGACCAGACGGCTGAGGTTCTCAGGCGTTTGGTAATCGGTGGAATGGGCTTCGAACACCATGCCGGGATAGTCGAGGATCGTTTTGGAAAGATCGGGCGCCCCGGCGTAATCCTCCACCAGTCCGTCCCCGAATTCCACGCCGGGCTGCACCACGAGGCCGGTCACGCGCTCCCACGCTGCCTCCAGCCCGTGACGTTTGAAGGCAGCCTCGAACGCTGCGAGCGTTTTCTTCACATCCTCGGGGCTGGTGACGTGCATTTCCTCGTCCTTCACCACGCCGCCGGGCGTCGGGACTTCGGTGCCGATGATGTAGACGGGCGGTACATCCCCGCAGGACGCCTCGGCCACTTTGCACATTTGCGCCGCGCGTTCCGACACGATTTCGTCGGTGAGCGGCGCGGTGTCGTCGGCGCAGACGAACGAGGCGTCGAGGTGGATCTTGCGGTACCCCGCCTGCACATAGGCCTCGACCAGTTTCAGCGTCTTTTCCATCGCCGGACCGGAGCCCTCGGCGCGCCATGTGTTGGGGCCGAGGTGATCGCCGCCCAGTAAAACGCGATCGCGCGGGAAGCCTTCGTCGTCGGCAATATCGAAGACCAGTTTCGCGAAATCGGCCGGCGTCATGCCGGTATAGCCGCCGTATTGGTCGACCTGATTCGAGGTCGATTCAACCAGCGCCACCGAGTCCCGAGATAGCGCCGAGCGAAAGAGCGCCCTGAGCACGAGGGGATGCGCCGAGCAAATCGAGGCGACTGCACCGCCCTTGCCGGCGCGGTTGCCTTCAAGGATGTCGCGGTAAAGCTCCAGGGAGGTCATGCGTGTCTCCGTTCGTGTCTCGGGTGGATCGCGGCGACCCGTGCGCCTGCAGATCTGTCGAAAAGCTTGGGGGCGGCGCCGCCGCCGGTCTGGAACGGGCCGGTGGCGACGCCGGGGGAGGGGACCTACCTGCCCGGAGGCGGGCAGGTCCTGGCGAGCAGAGGTTAGTAGAGGACGTTCTGCGCTTCGGGCTGATCGATGTTTTCTTCGGTCACGAAAACGACGCCCGTGTCGATGAACTTCTCGACGCTTTCGCCCGCGAGCACCTTGGCCACGGTCTGCACGCCCAATTCGCCCATCTGGAACGAGCCCTGCACGGCGATGCCTTGCAGCGTACCGTCGCGGACGAAGTTCTGCAGATCCTCGTTGCCGTCGAAGCCGATCGCGGTCAACTGGCCAGCTTTACCGGCCTGCTCGATGGCGCGACCCATGCCGGCGGCGGTGGGTTCGTTGGCCCCGAAGATGCCGTCCAGGTCCGGATAGGCGGCCAGCGCGTCGATCGTCTGGTTCAGCGCGGTCGCCATCTGAGCCTGAGAATAGAACGTGTTGACGATCTCGATGTCGGAATTGGCCTTGATGTAATCGGTGAAGCCGCCGACGCGCCCGATTTCGGAGCCGACACCCGCGACGTAGGACATGATCGCGATCTTGCCGGAGTCCCCCATGCGATCGATCATTTCCTGAGCGCAGAGCTCACCCGCGGCCTTGTTGTCGGTCGACAGGAAGGACTGGTAGTAGTCCTTGCCGGAGTCGGAGATGCCGCTGTCGATCAGCACGACGGGAATGGCGTTTTCCCAAGCCTTCTTGATCGAAGGGATGAGCGCATCGGGGTCGGATGGCGCCAGGACGATGCCGGCGACGTGCCGGTTTACCGCGTTGTCGACCATGTTCACCTGATCGGCGACGTTCGACTCCGCAACCGGACCCTGGAAGGTCATGGTGTAGTCGGGCAGGTCCTTGACCGCCGCCTCTGCGCCCTTGTTGACGTTCTGCCAGAAGTTGGAGTTGGCCGTCTTCACGATCACGGCGATTTCGTTGCTCTGGGCGAGCGCGGGGAACGCGGTGCCGAGGGCGGTGGCGGCCATCAGGCCGATCATAAGTTTCTTCATGGGAACTCTCCTTTCCTCCTTGTCGAGTTTCCTGACCGGTCCAGGGATCTGATCCGGTCTCTGTGACACCGCCCCCTCCAGAAGACGGACCCGTCGCCGGGCATGCGGTGCTCCCATTGGCTGTCGGGCCGCAGGGGTGGTGGCGCCGCGCCGGCCGGATAGGGCAGGCGCGAAGCCGCTTTCTGGGTGAGGACGGGCGATGGACCCGGCCCCCGCGGCAACCGGTCACTTCCGGTTGCGCAGCTGGTCGATCCAGACGGTGGCGATGATGACGAGGCCGATGATGATCATCTGGATGAAGAACGAGACGCCGTTCATGTTCAGCCCGTTGCGCAGGATGCCGATGATGAACGCGCCGATGATGGTGCCGGAGATCGTGCCGACGCCGCCGGCAAGCGAGGTGCCGCCGATCACTGCCGCCGCGATAGCGTCCAGTTCGTAGGCGACGCCCTCGTTGGGCTGGCCGGTAACCAGCCGCGACATCAGCACGATGCCCGCGATTCCCGCCATGGCGCCGGACAGGATGTAGGCGCCGGTCTTGACCCGATCGACCTTGACGCCGGAGAGCCGCGCGGCCTCCTCGTTGGATCCGATGGCATAAAGATGCCGACCGAAGGACGTCTTGCGCAGCATCACCGCCACAGCCACCGCGAGGATGGCCATCAGGATCACGGGGTAGGGGATGCCGGGAAAGATCACTTTGGGAAAGCCGTTGGGGGCCATCTCGACAATCCGGAACAGCGACCCGCCGCCGAGCGTACCGAAGCTTTCAGGCAGGCCCGAGACGGGACGCGCGCCGGTGATCTGCAAAGCGACGCCGCGGGCGATCATCATCATGCCGAGCGTGGCGATGAAGGGCGGCAGCTTCAGCCGAGTGACCACGAGGCCGTTGAACAGCCCGCAGACCGCGCCGGTCAGCACGCCGATCAGCATGGCGATAGGCACTGGAATGCCGACCTGTGCGGACAGCGCCGAGACAACGCCGGCGAGCGCCAGCACCGAGCCGAGGCTCAGGTCGATCCCGGCGGTGATGATTGTAAGCGTCGCGCCAAGGCCGATGAAGGCGATCGTCGATGTCTGCAACGCGATGGTGACCGCGTTGCTCATGGTATGAAAGGCGCCGTTGGCGAGCGAGAACGCGATGACCAGCAGCACGAGGCCCGCGAGAGCGGCGAATTTCTGGATCAGGTCGTTACGGTCGATGGGTTGTTTGGCGTACTTCGGCGCCGTGTCGATACTGGCCACGGTCGTGTCTCCTCCAGCGGGTGTGTCACAAGTCCATGCGTTTCACGCCGGAGGCGTATTGCATGATCTCTTCCTGGTCGGTCTTGGCTGTCTCAAGGACCCCGGCGACCTCGCCTTCGTGGAACACCACGACGCGGTCGGTCATCCCGAGGATTTCGGGCAATTCCGAGGTGATCATGATCACCCCAATCCCTTCGCTCGCCAGTTCGTCCAGCAACTCGTAGATGGCAAACTTGGCACCGACGTCGATGCCGCGGGTCGGCTCGTCGAAGAACAGCACACGGCTTTGCCGGAACAGCCACTTGCCGATCACCACCTTTTGCTGGTTGCCGCCCGACAGGTTGCGCACCACCTGGTCGATGGTCGGGGTCTTGATGTCGAGCTTCTCGACCGCCTCGCGCGCCGCCTCGGCCTCTGCAGCGTCGCTGATGAATCCGTTCCGGCAGACAGCGTCCATGTTGGCCATGGTGATGTTTTCCTTGACCGTCATCTTCACGGACAGGCCGTTCAGCTTGCGGTCTTCGGACAGGTAGGCGAGCCCGGCCTGGATGGCGTCGACAGGGGTCTTGGTGTCGATCTCCGTGCCTTCCAGAACGACCTGGCCGGCAGTCTTGGTGTCGGCGCCGAAGATGGCGCGGGCTGTCTCGGTCCGCCCGGCCCCCATCAGGCCGGCAAAGCCCAGGATCTCGCCGCGGCGAAGGTTAAAGCTGACATCGCGGCAGTTCTTGGGGCCGGACAGCCCCTTGACCTCGAAGAAGACCTCGTCGGTCGGAACCGACTTCCGTTCCGGGAACTGGTGTTCCAGCGAGCGGCCGACCATGGCGGCGACGATGTCGTCGACCGAGGTTTCGTCGAACCGCTTGGTCCACACGTAGCCGCCGTCGCGCATCACCGTCACCCGGTCGACAATGCGGCCAAGCTCCTGCAGGCGGTGCGAGATATAGGCGATTGCGACGCCATCGGCCTTCAACTCGTGGATGATCTTGAAGAGCTGGTCGATCTCGGATTCCGTCAGGGCCGACGTCGGCTCGTCCATGATCAGCACTTCAGCATTGAGCGACAGCGCCTTGGCGATCTCCACCATCTGCTGACGTGCGACCGACAGGGTCAACACCTGGTCGGAGGCCTTGATGTCGACCTTCAGCCGATCCAGATAGACCTGCGCATCGGCTTCCATCTTCCTGCGGTCGACGAACCAGCCGCTTTTCGGCTCGCGGGCGAGAAAGATGTTCTCGGCCACCGTCAGGTGCGGCACCAGGTTCAGCTCCTGGTGGATGATGGTAATGCCGGCTGCCTCGCTGTCCTGAAGCGTCGCAAAATGTACCGGCTTGCCTTTGTACGTCACTTCGCCCGCGTCGGGCTGGTAGAGGCCGGTGATGACCTTCATCAGGGTCGACTTCCCGGCGCCGTTCTCGCCGCAAAGCGCGTGGACCTCGCCGCGGTTTAACTCCAGGTGCACGTTGTCGAGCGCGAGCACCCCCGGGAACCGCTTAACGACATCACGGGCGCTCAGGATCGTCTCTCCTACGCCGGCGTCGGAGACGGGCGGCTTTTGCGAAACCGTCGCTGCAGGCATCCGTTCCTCCCTTGCTGTACGTTTCGTTCCGGCCCCGTCCGTCGCTCATCTTGCGGCGGGCGGAGCAATGTCATGCAATGGCGCAGCTTTCGATGCGCCGTAATGCCGTTCAGGCGGCGCGGAAGCTCGTCATGTAGATCGACCGCATGTCCTCTTCGGTGGGCACCACCGGGTTGCCCTGGCTGTCAGGGAATTCCATGGCGTGCACGAGGATCGGCGGGATGTCGTCGGGCGTGATGCCGAAATCATCAAGGCGGCAGTAGAGGCCGATCAGCTTCAGGAAGCGTTCGATCTCCAGCTCAAAGTTCTGCGCCGCGACCTCGTCGGAGGCGGCCGAAAGGGCAGGATTGAACATCCGCGCCACCTTGGCGAATTTGGCGACCGCGCCACGCCAGGTGAAGGCGGCGAAGGCCGGATAGATCACCGCAAGCGACTCGCCGTGGCTGACCTTCGGAAAGTGGCCGCTGATCGGCTGGCCGGCGGCATGGGGCAGGGTGGTGCCGACATTGGCCAGGCATTGCCCGGCAAGCGTGTCCGCCCAGGCGAGATCCTCGCGCGCGGAAAGGTTCGAGCCGTTTGTGATCGCAACCGGCAGCGAGCGGATGACCCGGGCAATCGCGTCAAGGGCGATCGCATCGACTGCTTCCGAAGAGCCGGTGTTGATGTAGCTCTCGAAGGTGTGGGTGAAGATGTCGAAACCCGTCGCCGCGGTCACCCGCACCGGCACGCTGACCATCAGTTCGGGGTCGATGATCGCCACCTTGCAAAGCAGGTGGTCGTTCCACATCGCCGATTTGCAGTTTTCCTCGGTGTTGGTGAAGACGGAGACCTTCGAGGTCTGGGTGCCGGTGCCCGAGGTGGTGTTGATTGCCATGATCGGCAGCGTCGCGTCGGTGGGCTTGTCCTTGAAGTAGAGGTAATCCCAGGCCGTTCCGGGATGCGTCGCCGCGACCGCAATTGCCTTGGCCGTGTCGATGGCGCTGCCGCCGCCCATGCCGATCACGGACTTGACGTTCTCCGCCTTGGCAACTTCTGCGCCGCGCTGGATCGCATCGAGCGTCGGGTTCGGCACCACGTCGCTGAACATCACCGTGCGCACGCCGGCTTTCTCCAGCGCTCTGGTGACGTCTTCGACCTTGTCGGCGGCGACCCTAAGCAGCATGGGATCGACCACGAGCAGCGTGCTGTCGGCCATTTCGCGTGCGGCCGCCCCTGCCTCGGCGCGGCGACCCGAGCCGAACAGAAGGCGGGTCGGTTGATAGTAGTTGAAGCTTTTCATCTTGTCCTCGTGCTCCCAGTAGCCACCGCGGTGCGGGTCCCTCCTGGCGGCAGCTGGTTTCGGCTCCGCGACCGGGCACGAGATCCTTGTGCGCCGAAGCCATGCCTCGGCGGGATGCACGCCCTGATCGACTCAGCTGCTATGTCGGAGGTCCACCTCCCGTGAACTGCCTTTGCTTTTACCAGCACTGGGCGGATTCGTCTAGCTAAAACGTGTTAGTGATACGTTTTAGCTAGACTGTAAAACCATGCAGCAAGCCGGGAGGCGGGGAGTCATGCCCGCCTCCCGGCACGCGGGCTCAGCTCATCCACTGACCGCCGTCGACGTTGTAGCACTGGGCCAGAATGTAGTCGGAATCCGACGACGCCAGGAAGACGGCCATCGGCGCCAGTTCCTCGGGCTTCGCCATCCGTCCGAAGGGCACGCTCTTGTCGACCATGGCTTTCTTCTCGCCGGGTTGCAGGCCCTCGGCCTTGGCAAAGGCGGCGTCGACACCATCCCAGTGTTCGTCATTGACCACGCCCGGAGCGATGGCGTTGACGTTAATGCCGTACTTGATCAGGTGCAGCGCCGAGGATTGGGTGATCGAGATGATCGCGGCCTTGGTGGCGCAGTAGAGAGTCACCAGCGCCTCGCCCCGACGGCCGGCCTGACTCGACATATTGATGATCTTGCCGCCCTTGCCGCGCTTGATCATCGAATTGGCCGCGGCCTCGGTGGTGAAGATCACGCTTGCCAGGTTGACGTCGAGGACATTCTGGTAATCTTCGCGGGTGATTTCGGTGATCGGCGCCATGTGGAAGATGGCAGCGTTATTGACCAGGATGTCGATGCCGCCGCATTTCTCCTCCATCGTCTTGATGGCGTTTTCGATCGAGTCCTGCTTGCTCACATCCATGTAGAGCGGGAAGGCGTTGGGGCCGAGTTCCTCGGCGGTTGCCTTGGCGCCGTCCTCATTGATATCGGCGATGCAGACGGTCGCGCCTTCGCGGATATAGGCTTCGGCGAATGCCTTGCCGATGCCGCGGGCGGCGCCAGTGATGAGGGCGGCTTTGCCTTCGAGTTTCATGATGTCCTCCTGATGGGCGCTTGGCCCGGTTGAGTAGGGGGCGCCGAAGCGGGCCACTGCCCGCTTGCGGCATGGCATCCGGGCGTCAGAGCGCCCGGAAGCGGTATTCGCAGGTGTTGCGGTAGGTGACGCCGGGCTCCAGCACTGGCGACGGGAAATGCCGCCAGTTGACGGAGTCGCAGAACCCCGCCGCCTCCAGGCAGAGGCCGAGGCTCGGCCCGAGCTTCTGCCCGTAGGTGCCCGGGCCCTCTTCGAGCCCCGCGGCGGTATAGAGCAGAAGCCCCGGCTGGTCGGTCGCAACTTCCATTTCCAGGTCCTGTGCCGGCGAGCGCAACCGCGCGACCGGCACCACGGCGCCGCGCGGACCCTTGAGCACGAAGTTCACTTCGTAATCCTGTCCAAGCGCACGAAGCTCGCGAAAATCGTACTCCGTCCCGTCGACCTTCAGCACCTCGCCGGTGGGGATCATGTTGGGCAGCGTGGGCGTGTAGAAATCGGAGGCGACCTCCAGCCAGTAATCCTTCGCCCGCGCACCCTCGGCCAGCGTGAAGTAGCTGTGGTTGGTCATGTTGAGCAACGTGACCGCGTCGGTCGTGCCCTCCAGCTCCATCCGCAGCGTGGTGTCCTCGGTCAGGGTATAGCGGCAAGTCACCGTGACCTCGCCCGGATAGCCCTCGTCGCCGTCGGCGGAGACGATCCTCAGCAGCACGGAGTCAGACGCGGTCTCGACCACCTCCCAGTTCCGTAGGGTGAACCCCTTCGGTCCGCCGTGCAGGTGCACATCACCCCCGCCGTTCACATCTAGCTGGTAGTCCGTGCCGTCCAGCGTGAAACGCCCATGCGCGATGCGGTTGCAGACCCGGCCGCACACCGTGCCAAGATGCGGGCCGTTGTCGCCGTAATCGGCCACGTCGGCATAGCCCAGTACCACCCGGCGCTGGCTTCCGTCGGCCATGGTCACCTGCATGTCGCGCACCACCGCGCCCCAGCTGAGGATCGCGGCGCGGGCGCCGGCGGCGTTGGTCAGGATCACCTCCTGCACCGTCTCGCCGTTCACCACGTGCTCTCTTGTCCGTTCTGAGACATCAGCCATGTCTGTCCCCCTCGTTGTACTGGCGGGCGGGCCACGCCCGCGCTGGAATTCGGTTCAGGCCCGTTCGGTGAGGAACGCCTCGATCTCCGCGCGCCGGGACGTGCCCTCCATCGGCCCCTTGCGGGTCACGGCCAGCGCCCCTGCCGCGGCGGCGAACCGCAGCGACGCCGCCGGATCCTCGCCGCGCAGCCAGCAGGTGACGAACGCGCCGCCGAAACTGTCGCCCGCGCCGGTCGGGTCGATCTCCTCCACCGCGAAGGCGGGCTGGTCGATGCGGCCGCGCGCGTCGATGTAGCTCGCGCCCTCCGATCCCTGCTTGAGCACGATCGCCGTCACGCCGCGGCTAAGCAGCTCGGCGATGGCGCCGACGTCGTCTTTGGCTTCCGTGAGCAGGCTCAGCTCAGGGCCGCTCGGCAGGAACAGGTCCGTCTTGCTCAGGATCTCCTGCATCGCCTCGCGCATGCCGGGCAGGTCCAGCATCTCCTTGCGCAGGTTCGGGTCGAAGGTGACGAGCCCGCCCTTGGCCTTGATGACCTCCGCCGCTTGCAGGGACAGCTTGACGGAGCCCTCGCAGAACAGCGCCGAGCCCATGACGTGCAGGCAGTCGGCGGAGTCGAACAGCGCGTCCACCTCCGGCGCCGGGCCGATCTGACCGTTGGCGCTTTGCTTGATGTTGAAGACGAAATCGCGGTTGCCGTCCTCGCGATAGCGCACGAAGGCGCTTCCGGTGGCGTATTCGGGGATCACGCGGATGGCCGAGGTGTCCACCCCGTCGGCCTTCAGCCTGTCGATATTGAGTTTGCCGAAGTCGTCATTGCCCACGCAGCTGACAATGCCGCAGGGCTGGTCGAGCCGGGCCACCTGGTCGATGAAGATCGCGGGCGCCCCGGACGGAAACGGCCCCACCAATGGGATCGGCTCCAGAAACCCGTTGCCAAGTTCCGTGGCCATGATCTCGACCACGATCTCACCAATCGTGACGATCTTCTTCATTCTGGAACTCCTCCTCCTGAGCGACGGGCCCGACCGGAGTCAACCGGCGCGAGCCTGCTCGGAGCGCCCCGCGCAAATCCACGCCCCGGCGCCACGACAGTCGTGTCTATGCGCCTCGACTGAGACCCGGTCAATAAAAACTTTGCACGTGATACTTTTTGTCTCTGTGCAAGGTGGGCTGTTCATTTGGAAGCCAACGCGCAACGCCGTTAGTAAGTGGCTGCTGCATGTTGTAAACGCTATTGCTGCACCCTAATGACGGGGTGCTTCCGTTGCAAAATTCAACTCAGGAAAGTCCGGATAATTATCTCGTGATATCTTTCGTTGACACGATGGCAGGGGAGGGCATCTATTCGCGCTACCAGCGCTGACGTCCTGGATCTGTGTTCACCGGCCGGAGTTCCTGGCCCAAGGCTGGCGCGGCGCGTCCATTGGCTTGCCGCCTCCCTGATCGAGGGACTAACGTAACTGGCACATTTCGGCGCGCCTCAGAGGAGCGGAGCGACCTTAGGACAATGGCGGACAAAATCGGGAACATGAGTGACTTCGCCCGGATCGTCGGCCTGTCCCGACCGACCGTGGCGAAGTACTTTGCCGATCCGACGTCGGTTCGGAGCACGACGCGGCGCCTGATCGAGGATGCTCTGCGGGTGCACGATTTTCGTCCGAACCTGTTCGCCCAGAGCCTGAAGCGGCGCAATCCGCGGAACATTGGCCTGGTCGTGCCCCATCTGATCGACCCCTTCTATGCGGAAGTCGTACGGCGGATTGAAACGACCTGTCGCGAGATGGGCTACTGGGCCATCGTTCTGAGCTCTCATGGCGAGCCGTCCGAGGAAACTGCGGCCCTTGAAATGTTGCTGTCCCTCAACCTCGCCGGCGCAATCGTGGCGCCTCTGGGTCACAAGTCCAACCTAGATCTGCTGCAAAAACTGAACAAGCGGATTGAACTGGTTGTCCTCGATGCCCGGATCGGCATCGATGCGCCGTTTGTCGGCACCGACAACGATCAGAGCATTTCGATGATGGTCGACTACCTTTGCCGAACCGGCGAGCCGCCCTGCTTCATGGACATGCCCGGGGTCAATTCCAACGCCATCGAGCGTCGGGAGGCTTATGTCCGGGCCATGGGACGCGCCGATCGGACCCCGACGGTCATTCCAGTAGACGCCGATGGCTGGAATTTCGAGGCAGCCGGGTTCGCGGCGGCGAACCGACAGATCGACATTGGCGGCTTTCCAACACGGACCATCATGTGCGCGAACGACCGGATTGCCTTTGGCGTGATGGCTGCGGCGTGTCGGCGCGGGGTGAAAATTGGCCGCACGGCGGACTCCGATTTGCGGGTGGCAGGTCACGACGACCATCCGCTCAGCCCCTTTTCGTGTCCCGGCCTGACGACCGTGGCGCAGGACTATACCGCAATCGCCACCACGAGCCTGAACCTGCTGCTGGCGGCCATATCCGATGAAGGCCTAGATGCCGGGGAGGCGCCCTGTGCTGACATTCCTGAGGGAACCGCGCTCTTCCCCGCCCGTTTGATCATGCGTGAGTCGGCCTAGGGATCTGCGCGCCGTCCGACGCGGGCCAATCTGGCCAAACCTTCCGGATCAGGCCCTCGACCAACCGAGCGGCCTGACGGCCACGCGTGCCAGACCATGTCGGGGTCTTACCCGGCCGTGAGGGAGCCCAAAGTGCGCAGCGAGGCGTTGCAAGGCGACGGAAAACGTCGCCGCTCCCGTTTAACGGGCGATTGGCTCTTTTTTCATATCCGCTTACCGGATACATATAAGGGCGTTGACTGCCGGAGAAAGCCATCCCGATGACCAACAAACTGCTCGTCGTCGATCCTATTGATCAGTTCGATGTTCTCAAGGGCCTCGCAAGCGAAGTCCGCATTTCGATCCTGAAACTCTTGGCGAAGTCCGGACCGATGAACGTCAACCAGGTCGCGGCCGAACTTTCGCTTCCCCAATCCACGATTTCTTCGAACATTCAGGTGCTCGAGACCGTCGGCCTCGTCGTTACGGACATCCAGAAAGCGCGGAAGGGCAGTCAGAAGGTTTGTCGGTCCGTCTTCACCGAGATCCTCGTGGCGTTCAGCGATCAGGGGCCGGAGGTTCGCGACGACGAGATCGAGGTCTCCATGCCGCTGGGTCTGTATTCGCACTTCGAGGTGACTGCTCCGTGCGGGCTGTGCTCCGCAGACGGGGTCATCGGCCTCCTTGACGTGCCTGATACCTTTCTCGATCCCGACCGTATGCGGGCGGGGCTCCTTTGGTTCACCCGGGGGTTTGTCGAGTACCAGTTTCCCAACAATGCCAAGCTCTTGAATAAGCCGGTGCAGTCGCTCGAGTTCTCCATGGAGCTAAGTTCCGAGGTGCCGGGCACCTCCGCCGACTGGCCCTCCGACATCTCGTTGAGCGTGAACGGGACACACGTGGCCACATGGACCTCGCCCGGCGATTTCGGCGACAAGCGGGGCGTCTTCACCCCCGATTGGTGGAAGTTGGCGGGATCGCAATATGGCAAGCTCAAGACGTGGCGAATCAACGGCACCGGCACCTACGTCGATGGGGTGCGGGTTTCGGATGTAACGCTGAAGGATCTAGAGGTCGACAGGCACCGATCCATCCGGGTCCGGATCGGCGTCCGCGAAGACGCCGAACATCCCGGAGGGATGAACATCTTCGGGCGTGGCTTCGGAAACTATGATCAGGACATCACGATGCGCCTGCGCTGAGAGCGCAGAAAAGCCTTGACTGCGAGGCTGTCGCCCGGCAACCATACCTAAAAGTACGGTATAAACCTGAAATCAGGGTACATAGGGGAGGGGATGCCATGAGGGCACGTGTCACAGCGCATTCGCGCTATGCAATCGCGGATATCGACAAACGGCTTTACGGGTCGTTCCTGGAGCATCTTGGCCGGGCCGTGTACACCGGCATTTACGAACCTGATCACCCAAGCGCTGACGCAAGCGGGATGCGGACGGACGTTATCGACCTCGTACGCGAACTCGACACGCCCATCTGCCGGTATCCGGGCGGCAACTTCGTCTCCGCCTACAATTGGGAGGACGGGATCGGTCCGAAGGAAGACCGGCCGACACGGCTGGATCTCGCGTGGAAGACGCTCGAGAACAACCACGTGGGCATTCACGAGTATGCCGACTGGGCCGAGAAGGCGGGCGTGGAGATGATGCTGGCAGTCAACCTCGGTTCGCGCGGGCTCGACGAGGCTCGGAGCTTCGTCGAGTACGTGAACCATCCCGGCGGCAGCTATTGGTCAGACATGCGCCGCAAGAATGGTCGGGAAAGCCCGTGGGGGGTGAAGACCTGGTGCCTCGGCAACGAGATGGATGGCCCCTGGCAGGTCGGCCACAAAACGGCCCGCGAATACGGGCACCTCGCGAACGAGACGGCCAAGGCACTGCGCGCGTTCGACAGCGACCTGGAACTCGTGGTCTGCGGCTCCTCTCACTCGGACATGCCGACCTATCCGCAGTGGGAGGCCACTGTGCTCGAGGAGACCTACGACAACATCGACCATATTTCCTTGCATATGTACTTCGAGAACTACGAGAAAAATACGGCGAACTTCCTTGCTCTGCCTGAGAAACTGGACCGTTATATCGGCACGGTGAGTGGCGTTATCGACTTTGTGAAGGGCAAGAAGCGGTCGAAGAAAGATGTGAAAATCTCCTTCGACGAATGGAACGTCTGGTATCACACCCGCAAGCAGGATCAGGTCTACCTGGAGGGCAAGGACTGGAAGTACTGGCCGCCAATCCTGGAGGACGTCTACAACTTTGAGGACGTGCTACAGGTGGGCTGCATCCTCAACACTTTCATCCGCCGGTCGGATCGGGTGCGCATCGCCTGCATCGCGCAGCTCGTGAACGTGATCGCTCCGATCATGACGGAGCCGGGCGGGCCGGCCTGGCGGCAGACGATCTATTACCCGTTCAAGCTCGCGTCGCGCCATGGCCGCGGTACCGCTCTGCAACTGGACGTTGATTGCCCGACCTATGACGCGGACATGGCGGCAGGGGTCAGCTACCTCGACATTGCAGGTGTCCACGACGCCGAGGCGGGCAGCGTGACCTTCTTCGCGATCAACCGGAACGGGAGCGAGCCCCTGGAGGTCGAGCTTTCGCTCGAACGGTTCGGCACGCCGAAGGAAGTGAGCCATACCCTGATCCGGCATGACGACTTGGAGGCGAGAAACACCAAGGAGGCGCCGGACACGGTGGTGCCGCAGGATGGCAACGGCGTGAGCATCGAAGGCAATTCGCTCAGCGCAACACTGCCGCCCTACAGCTATTCCATGATCCGCGTAGGGCTTTGACGACCGTACCATAAAATCGGGTATATACCGACAGATCGTTGATTGGATCTGGCAGTCGTGTAACATCGATCTCGGACCGGGACCGGTCGCTGTATGGGAGGAGGAAAGATGAAACAACTGATTGGAATCGCCCTTGGGGCCACGCTTGCGACGGCGGCGCAGGCGCAGGAAACCGTAGTCTGGTGGGACTTTCTGAGCGGCGGCGACGGCGTTCGAATGAAGTCGCTGATCGAGGACTTCAACGCCGCCCACGAGGGCGAGATCGCCATCGACGCGACCACGCTCGAATGGGGTGTCCCCTTCTATAGCAAGGTGCAGACCTCGGTCGCCGTCGGCGAAGCCCCCGACATCATGACCTACCACGCCAGCCGCATTCCGCTGGCCGTGAGCCAGGGCGTGATCCAGCCCATCACCGATGCCGACTGGGAGCAGATGGGCCTGAGCCAGGAGGACTTCGCAGAAGCCACCTGGAACGCGGTGACCGTCGATGGGAAGCAGTACGCGGTGCCGTTGGATACGCACCCCATCGTGCTCTACTACAACCGCGAACTCCTCAAGAAAGCCGGCAGGCTCAACGAGGATGGCACGCCCATGGGGCTCGACAGCCGCGAAGGCTTCGAGGAAACCCTGGCTGCGCTCAAGGATGCGGGCGTCGAGTATCCGCTGGGGTCGGTAACGGCCGACGGAAACTTCATGTACCGCACCATCTACTCGTTCATGGGCCAGCAGGACGGCGAGCTCCTGACCGACGGCGAGTTCCTGGCCGGCGACAATGCCGAAAAGCTGCAGAATGCGCTGACCGTGCTGCAGGAATGGACCAAAAACCAGTGGCAGTCGACCTATACCGACTATCCCGCGACCGTCGCGCTCTTCACCTCGGGCGAGGCAGCGATGATGATCAACGGCGTTTGGGAAGTCCCGACGATGAAGGATCTTGCCGACGAGGGGAGGCTTTTCGATTGGGGCGCCGTTGAGCTGCCGGTGATCTTCGACCACGCTTCGACATACGCCGACAGCCACGCCTTCGCGATCCCCGCCAACAACGGCGTGGATGAAGGCACGGCCAAGCGCGATGCGGTCCTCGAAGTCATGTCCTGGATCTCCAAAAACTCGCTCTTCTGGGCGACCGCGGGCCACATCCCGGCCAACTCCGGCGTGACGGCGTCCGAGGAGTATTCCCAGATGGAGCCCAATGCGACTTACTCCTCCCTGACGGCGAACATGATCTTCGACCCCCAGAGCGAATTCTCGGGTGTCGCCGGTCCGATGTTCGATGTGATGTCCACGTACTTCGTTCCGACGCTGAACGGAGAGATGGACCCGGCCAAAGCGGTCGAGGAAATCCAATACGAACTTAACGACATGTAATACTCCCGGGAGGGGGGCGTGCGCCGAGCGCGCGCCCCTTTCTTGTGACGGCCGGTTCGAATGGGAGGACCAGACGTGATCCGCAACACCAAAAATGACACGCTGATCGCCTATGTCCTGATTGCACCGTTCCTGGTGATCTACGGTCTGATCTTCGTTTATCCGACGATCAACATGTTCATCCTGTCTTTTCAGGATGCGCCGCTCATCAGCTTCGGACCGCAGTCTGCAGAGTGGACCGGACTCGACAACTACACCCGATTGCCGGATGACCGACGCTTCGGCACGGCGTTTTGGAACACGGCCTACTTCGTTCTGCTGACGGTGATTCCGGGGACGCTTGTGGCGCTCGCCATCGCCCTCGGCATCACGCGGCTCTCAGGCCGAATTCAGTCTCTCGTGCTGGCCCTGTTCTTCCTGCCCTACATCCTGCCGGTCTCCGTGGTCTACCGGATCTGGGACTGGACGCTGAACTTCCAGTTCGGCATCGCCATGCACCTCTTCGATGCCCTGGGTATCGACCGCATTCCAATCTTCAAGACGTCGACCTGGTTCATGCCGGCCGTTGCCTTCGTGACGATATGGTGGACCTGTGGTTTCTCGATCCTGCTGTTTCTCGCAGGCCTCAGGGCAATCCCGGTGGAATTCTACGAGGCGGCAGAGCTGGACAATGCCGGCCGCTGGACCGTCTTCCGCAAGCTGACGTGGCCATTGTTATGGCCCGTCACGGCGCTGGTTCTGACGATCCAGCTGATCCTTCAGCTGAAGATCTTCGACCAGGTGTACCTGTTCACCACAGGAGGGCGACCGAACGACAACCTCGTGATGGTCTACTACATCTACCAGCGCGCCTTTCAGAACGATGACGGTGGCCGGGCCGCGGCCATCGCGGTGGTGCTCTTCGTGATGGTCATTGTGGTCTCCGTGCTGAATTTCCAGCTCCTGCGTTTGGCGGAGCGCAAGACATGACCCCTGACACGACGCGACGCTACAATATCGCGGGAGGGATCATCACCATCATCACGGTGATCGCCGCCCTCATCTGGGCCTTCCCGATCTACTGGGGCATCGTTTCGTCCTTCAAGCTCGAGGACGAAGTCGTGCGGCCGTATATCGAGCTCTGGCCCGAGAACCCGACTCTACGCCATTACTGGTTCGCCCTGACACAGACGCAGATTGGCAGCTGGTACCTGAACTCGGTGGTCACGGCGCTTGGCGTGACCGTCCTGACCGTCTCCACGTCACTCCTCGCAGGCTATGCCCTCAGCCAGCTTCGGTTCCCGGGACGGCGCCCGCTTTGGTGGCTGATCCTGGCGAGTTTCATGGTGCCCACGCAGGTTCTCATCATCAATCATTTCGTGCTGATCGCGAACATGGGGCTGCTGAACACCTGGGCCGGGATTATCCTGCCGCAGCTTATCCACCCCGTGGTCATCATCGTCTACAAGCAGTTCTTCGACCAGGTCCCGCGAGAGTTCCGCGAGGCGGCCGTGATGGACAACGCCTCGGAGTTCCGGATCCTCACCAAGGTCTATATTCCGATGAACTGGGGCGTGACCACGGCGCTCTCCATCGTCACCTTCATCTGGGCGTGGAACGCCTTCCTGTGGCCGTTCCTGGCGGTCACGCGGACCGAAATGATGACCATCACGGTCGGCATCACCCAGGTCAGCGACGCCTTCGGTGTCTATTACGCGCGGCAGCTGGCCTCGGCCGTCCTCGCCGGTTTCCCTGTCGCGCTGGCCTACCTGCTGTTCCAGAGGCGGGTCACGCAGGCCATTACGCTCAGTGCGGGGATCAAGGGGTAAGGTATGGCGGAAATCGCACTAGAGAACGTCTCGAAAAGCTTCGGTGCCGTCGAGGTCATCAAGGACATCAGCCTTCAGGTCGGGCAAGGGGAGTTCGTCGTTTTTCTGGGGCCCTCGGGGTCGGGAAAATCGACGCTCCTGCGCATGATCGCGGGGCTCGAGACCATCGACCGAGGCAAGCTCCTGATCGGCGGGAAGGAATGTCAGAACCTCGTGCCGGGCAAGCGGAACGTCGCGATGGTCTTCCAGAACTACGCGCTCTATCCCCACATGACCGTGCGGGACAACATGGCCTTCGGCCTGCGAAACGTGGGCATGAAGGAAGCGGACATCGCCGCACGGGTCGAGGATGCCGGGCGCATCCTCGAGATGGACGCGCTTCTCGACCGCCGTCCGAGCCAGCTGTCGGGCGGGCAGCGCCAGCGGGTGGCGATCGGCCGGGCCATCGTCAAGGAGCCGGCGGCGTTTCTATTCGACGAACCGCTGTCAAACCTCGACGCCGCACTTCGGGTGCGGACGCGGGTGGAACTGGCGCAGTTGCACCAACGCATTGCGGCCACGATGATCTACGTCACCCACGACCAGACCGAGGCGATGACGCTCGCCGACCGCATCGTCATCCTCAACGACTGCCGGATCGAGCAGATCGGAACGCCGATGGAAGTCTACACCTATCCTGCTTCGCGCTTCGTTGCCGGCTTTGTCGGAAATCCAGGGATGAACTTCCTTGACGCCGACGTATCGACCTCAGGCAAAGAAGCGAGCGCAACCCTCGGGGACGGATCCCGCGTGGCGATGACCATCTCGATACCCGATGACGGCGCCTACGAACTGGGGATACGGCCGGAGGCGGTCCATGTCACGACGGGCGAGGGCGACACAAAGGGCGAGGCGACCGTGGTGGAACATCTTGGAGACCGGACGCTGGTCTACACCCGCCTCGGCGACGGCACCTCGGTGATCGCGCTGGACGACGGACGGTCGCAGGTCGCGCCGGGGGACGTCGTAACCCTGCGCTTCGACACGAGCCAGTTGCATCTCTTCGACTCCGCCGGCCGCGCCTATCACGCCGATTGACAGGCTCCGTACGGCGCTGATGGCGATGCAGGAGCGTGGCCGGATGCAGGAGGCATGATCGCCGATCTTTTCGTCTTCAATCCCGGCTGCCGCGTTCGACCAATGGAGTACACCTGAGATGAATGCCAGGCAGGATGCTCTTCGATCGGAATACGGTCGCGATAGCAACTGAGCGGATCGAGTAGCAGGTAAAGCGCAATTTGCCAAAGGCTCGGAAACAACTGGGAATTGGGCCACAACGAACCGATTTCGCCTGCGTAATTGCCTGTTCCAACGGGCTCGCGCCCCGTCGAACGTGCTGCACCGGAGCAGGGCCTTCGAGGCACGCGGGAGATGGATGGGTATGAGCGAAGGCTGACGCGGTATTTCCTCGATTGGGACCTTGAGATCGCGCGGCCCGTCTCGCAGCAGTTCGGTATTCGCTCCGATCCACGATGAACCGGAAATGCCCGAATGTGCACGTGCACGCCGGCAGGGTATGCCTGAACGCGCCTCCGAATACCGGGAAATTCTTCAGCGTCTCCAGGCGGAGGTCATGGGTCACCTCGGGGCGCAATGCCGGTTCGTCAGGTGTCGCAATACGAAATGGTGCGCGACAGAAGACAAAATGACGGGCACACTCGCAATCGCGACTGCACATCATGTCGCTGCGGATTGCGGGCATTTACCAAGGAAAGAAATCAGGATGAAACGCTATTTTCTACATTCCCTTCTCTGCGGGGCCACGGCTCTCGCGACCGTCTGCGCGCCTCAAGCTCAGGCGCAGTCGGACACTGCGCCCAGTGCGGTTTTGATCCGCGGCGCAAAGATCTTCACGGGATGTGCTCCTGACCTTGTGGAAGGCCAGGATGTGTTTATGGCGGGTCCCTTGATCACCCGCATCGGTCCGAACATCGAGCCGCCCGAGTTCGCCACCGTCATCGAGGCCGATGGCCGTGTGCTGATGCCAGGCTTGATCGATGCGCATTGGCATGGCGTTTTTGCGACGGCTACGATTGCCCAGCTGATGGCGACCAATGAGGGCTATTGGAACCTCAAGACCGCGGCCGCGCAGCGTGACACGCTCTATCGCGGCTTCACGACCGTGCGCGACGCCGCAGGGCCAATGTTCGATATCGCCCGCGCGACAGACGAGGGCCTGATAGAGGGGCCGAGGGTCTTTCCCTCCGGCCCCGCACTCTCGCAAACGGCGGGTCACATGGATTTCCGCACGACGAAGGACGTGCCTGCCACGCCGGACAAACTGAACCCCTTCGAGACCTCCGACATGTTCTACATCGCCGACGGTGTTCCCGAAGTGCTGCGGCGCACGCGCGAGAACCTCATGCAGGGGGCAACGCAGATCAAGTTGATGGCCGGAGGCGGAGTCACCTCCACCTACGATCCGATCCACGTCAAGCAATACACGCTGGCGGAGCTTGAGGCGGCAGTTGAGCAGGCAGAAAACTGGGGCACCTACGTTCTGACCCACGCGATCAACGACGAGGCCGTCAACCATTCTCTCGACGCGGGTGTGAAGAGCATCGAGCACGGTCACATGGCAACGCGAGAAACGCTGCAGCGCATCAAGGACGAAGGCGCCTGGCTCAGCATGCAGCCATTCCTGGATGACGAGGATGCGCCAACCTTGAACGATTTTCAGAAGGCCAAGTACAAGTTCGTCACCGACGGCACTGATTTCGTGTACCGCACGGCCAAGGAACTGGGCGTGAAGATCGCCTTTGGCACGGACACGCTCTTCAGCGCCGATCTGGCCTCGAGGCAGGGCGCGCAGCTTGCCAAGCTGCAGACATGGTTCACGCCCTACGAGGCTCTAAAGATGGCCACCTGCGACAACGCCGAATTGCTGGCGCTTTCGGGTAAACTCACGCCCTATCCGCTCGGTCCGCTCGGGGTGGTTGAGGAAGGCGCCTATGCCGACTTAATTCTCGTCGACGGCAATCCGCTGGAGAACCTAGATCTGGTGAGCGATCCTGAAAACAATTTCGACGTCATCATGAAGCACGGCGTGATCTACAAGAATACCCTGGACTGATTTCAGAACCGCCGCCGGTTCAAAGGACGGGCGGCGGTAGTCTTTCTGTTCCCGACGCAGTTCACGCGAGCATGCCAGAGGAACCGGACATGCACGTTTCCCGAAAGACCTGCCTTTCCTCTGGCCGGACGCTGGCACTTGGCTCAACCGCATATACGCGAAATCTCGCTGCCGGTCGGGCTGCGCCCGCAATCGCCTAACGCGCCTTGTATGTTTCGATGTTATCGGCGGAGAGCGCATACCCAACGTCTGCAAGTTCAGTCGATGCCGCCGCCGTGCCGAACATCCCCGTCACGGTCACCGGCTCGAACAGGCCGTCCGTTTCGTAGGGGCGTTCGGTGGTGACGAGCACAAGCTGGTTTGCAGGCGGCGGCGGGACGTGGACGCACGCGCCGACATAGGGCACCAGAATGAACGCGGTTACGCCGGTTCCGTCAAAGTCGAGCGGAACCATGTAGCCGGGAAGTCGGACGGTCCTGCCATTCCAGTCGGTCCGTACGCCTGACGATTGCGGCTGCTGGCTCATGAGCGCGCCCTGATCGTGCTGCACCAGGCCCTGCAACTCGGCCGGAAGCGATGTTTCGCCCTTGGGCACCAGGTCGCTCCATTCGAGATCGACCACCTCCTCCGAGGCAACGGCGCGCAGGGGAACGAACCCAAAGGCCGCGATCCCGAAAGACACGGTGCGCCTGGGAAGACTCAGTCGAGCCATTGGTAGAGCTCGATCTTTTCCGCAGCGATCTGGTAGCCGATCTCTGCCACCTCGGTTGATTGCAGCCCGGTGCTGATCCGCCCCGACACCCACACCGCGTCCCAGAGGGCGTCGCTCGGCCAGGGCACCTGCGTCGTCACGAAGACAAGCTGGTTCGGCGGCGGCGGCGGGACATGAATGCACGCTCCCACGTAGGGCACCAGGACGAAGCTTGTGACGCCGTCGGCGCCGACATCCAGCGGGATGATGTAGCCCGGCAGCTTGACCGTCTCGCCCTCCAGGCCCGTGTTCAGCTTCGTCGCGTTCTCGTCGAAGATCGGGTTCCAGGTGTCGTTTTCCTGGTCGAGTTCGCCCTCGCCGATGATCTCGGAATAGGGGACGCCGGGTGGGATCAGGTCTTCCCAGGTGATTTCCCGGAACGGCGCGGCGCGCGCGCGGGACGGCAGCACGAGGCCCGCCGTGCCAAGCAGCAGGACGGACCGCCGCGAGAGAAGGATCGATCGAGTCATATCCTCACCATCATGCCATCAGCGAGGGACATCCGGTAGGCCCGGATCGCCGGAACAAGGCTCGCAAGCGCCGCTGCGGCGATCACACCTGCGAGAACCCAGAGTTCGCGTACATCCGGCGGCTCGATGGGGAGCCAGATGCCGAAGGTTGCGTCCACCCAGGGACGCGCCAGGGCAAGCCCCGCGTAAAGCAGGGCAACTCCGAGCACCGCACCCGCCGCGGCCATCAACGCAGCCTCCAGCACCAGCAGCGACAGGATCGTCGCCGGCCGTGCGCCCATTGCGCGCCAGACGGCCATTTCGCGCCGCCGTTCACCGAGGCTCGACAGGATCATGGCCATCATCCCCAGAAGCGCCGTAACCACGACCATCGCCGAGACACCGATCAACGCCTTCTCGGCGATCCCGACGATCTGCCAGAGCTCCTGCAACGCCACGCCGGGGAGCACCGCCAGTAGCGGCTCCTCGGGGTATTCGTTGATCCATCTCTGGAGCTTGAAGACCTGAAGCCGAGACTTCACGCCGACAAGCGCGGCGGAGATTGCCGTCGGCGTCAGGTCCATCGTTCGGATCACGTCGACCGGTGTGGTTTTGCCCGGGATCTGCGCACCGCTTTGCCAGTCCACGTGGATCGCCTCGATCGCTTCGAGGCTCACGATCACCGTTCTGTCGACCGGCGTGCCGGTCTTGGCGACGATCCCGGCAACGCGGAACGGCTGATCGCTGTGCGCGGTGAAAGATGCAAGCCCGTGGGAGACCACGATGGGGTCACCGACCGCGTAGCCGAGTGTGTCGGCCACATCCGCGCCGATCACGGTGTCGTAGAGATCCCCGAGGCTGTGGCCTGCCGCAAACGTCAGCGCACGTCCGCCGCGATACTTGTAGCGATCGAAGAATTCCGGCGTCGTGCCCATGACGCGGAACTGCCGGTGACTGTCACCGAGCGAGATCGGCACGATCCAGTCCACCTCGGGCCGGGTGGCGATGTCCTGGTAACTTTCCCAAGTGACGTTGTTGGTGGCATTGCCGATGCGGAACACCGAATAAAGCAGCAGCTGGACCGAACCGGAGCGGGCACCGACGATCAGGTCGGTGCCCGAGATCGTGTCGGCGAAGCTTGCGCGCGCGCCAGTGCGCACCTTCTCAACCCCGAGAAAGAGAGCGACCGACAGCGCAATCGCGAGCACGGTCATGCCGACCGTCAGCGCGCGGGCGAGAAGCGAGCCGATTGCGAGCCGAAGGATCATGCATCAGCTCCTTGGGTGTTCACGACGCTTTCGAGGTGGATCACCCGGTCGAAACGGCTGCCAAGCCGTTCGTCGTGGCTGACCATGAGGAGAGAGGACCCGGCCTCGCGCACCTGGGCGAATAGCAGGTGCAGGAAGCTGTCCTGTGTCGCGGCATCGAGCGCGGAGGTCGGCTCATCCGCGACGATGAGGGGCGGCCGGCCGATCAGGGCGCGGGCGACCGCGACCCTCTGCTGCTGGCCGACGCTCAACCTGCCTGCCGCGGAAGATAGCACGCGGGCCGGAAGCCCGAGGGACTCGCACAGCTTTTCTGCTTCGGCGTGGCCGTCGCCCGCCCGCGCACGCCGAACAGGAGCGAAACGCAGCGGAAGCAGGATGTTGTCGAGTACCCGGGCATAGGGCAACAGGTTGAACTGCTGGAAGATCACGCCGATCTGCTCCGCCCGGAATCTGTCCCGCGCACCGGTTCGCAGAGAGGCGATGTCCGTTCCTGCGACCATGATCCGGCCGGCTTGTGCGGCGACGATTCCGCAGGTCAGCGAGAGCAACGTCGACTTTCCCGAGCCGCTTTCGCCGAGGAGCAGGACGCTCTCACCCTGCTCCAGCCGGAACGCCGGCACATCGATCGCAAAGGAGGCCCGCCCCGGCCACCGGAACCGGACCTCCGTCATGGCGATGGCGGGCGCTGGGCCGTTACGAGCGTCCGGCAAGTTCGAGCACCGGGGCGTTTCGTTCGATCTCGAAGGCCTGTGCGCCCGTCTCCGTCAGGACCTGCAGTTCGAGTTCACGCGCGTTCGGGAAGGTCTCGAAATAAGCGAACGCGATCCTATCAATGGCCGACGGGTTGGCACAATCCAGGGCGTATTCGGCGTGGAACTCCGTGTGCCCGCCGTCGTCGTCATGGGCGTCGGCCTCGTCATGATCGTGCCCGCCTTCCTCCCCGCTCTCTTCATGCGTTTCGGCCTCAATCTCCGCCTTGGCTTCGACCACGGTGCATTCGGCTGCGGAAGGAAACACGAACAGGTCGAGCGGCCGGGCCAGAAGAGCCACAGCGCTGTCGATCTTGGCGCGATCGTCGGCGTTTCCCGCCGCGTGTTCGAAACCGACGATGTCCGCCCCGGGTGCGTGCAACTCCATCCAGAGTCGCGTCCCTTCGATGGCGATGTCCATTTGCCCCACGCCGTGCTCATGGGCTCCGAGTTCGCGGTGTTCCTGTGAATACACTTGCGTCGCCACGAGCGATGCAAAAATGGCGATACGGCCGATCATGGAGGCACTCCTGCTTCGTGAATTTGACGTTACACTATAACGCCAATGCGACAGAGGAAAGACATGGGACTGGTCGTTGCAAACTTCGAAGACGATTCCCGCCGATCCGACGTGGCATTGCGCCGGACCAAGCGACCCAATGGAACCTGTGGCCGAAGTCTCGGGGGACTCTCTGCAGTTCACTTCACCTGATTTGGCTGTGCCACCTGTCGTCGCTCTCACACAGGGGTGAGTGCGTTCGCCTGCGCCCGTGGCGGATGCGGCCTCGACAAAAACGGGTTCGACTTCAAGCCCTGACACAGCCTTGGCGAGATCCGACAATTGGGTAAGTGGGGCAGAGGTCGGGGTCGTCTGCGCAACGGTCTTGGCCCTGAAGATCGCGACTTGCTGACCTCATGGCCGGCGCGGGCATACGGCATCGCGTAGCTGGTACTGGTCGGAAAAGTCCGGACTCGGCCGCACACTACGATCGGACCGCGGCCGGGTCCTCCCAATCTCTATGGCGATACCTAAGCCGTGCGTTCCGTGTTAGGATGACCGAGGGGCAGGCGTACTTCGAGAAGGCTCAGCGTTGACTTCTTTAGGGCGTGGAGGACTGATGACAGCCTTACTTCGATGATACCTTTGGTACGCGCCCGGTACAGTGCCCACTTCGTCGATGCACTGCGCGCGACGGGACTTTCCGAAGGTCCAGTCATGGACCGCGCCGGCCTGAGCGACGGCGTGCTGGAGCGGGCCAACGGTGTAACGACGATTTGGCAACTCGGCGAGGTAGCAAGGCATTGCGCCGTCAGAACTGGGCACCTTGACATCGGTTGGACAGCGGCCGCTTCCGCGGCACTGGACGATTACGGACAGTTTTCCGAGCATGTCCTCTCCACTCAAACGCTTGCGACCCGCCTAAGCGCCTTTTGCCGTGCCGCGAACGACGAGTATTCGGAAGCTTCGTTCAACGTCGAACGTCGTCGGAACGCCCTGCTTTTCAAGCGTGGGCCAATCGCTGGCGACGAGATCTCGGCGCGTCAGACGGAACTTTATGTCGTCTACATGATGCTCTCCACCATTCGGAGCGTTCTGGGACGTGCCTGGCAGCCCATGCAGATCTGGCTGCAGACTTTCCACCGGAAAGAGACCGAAGCCCTGTTCGATGTCGGCAAGACCGACCTGCGCTTTGAGCATTCAGAGACGGTGATCGCGATCCACGACGACGATCTGGTCAGATCGCTCGAGACCGCCGAGCAAGCGAACGCCGAAGATGATTTCAATAGCCTGTCGGTCAACACGGCCGGTGCGCTCACCAAGCTTATAGACAGCTATCTGGGAGACCGGCATGTATCGCTGACGTTCATAGCTCGGATCTGCGACGTGCAACCGCGCGCCCTGCAACGGCTCCTGGCGCGCGAAAACACGACGTTCGGAGAGTTGCTTGCGCAGCGGAGGACGACGGCAGCTGTCGAGCACCTGAAGTCGCCGGACATGTCGATCGCCGACGTGTCCTACTGCCTCGGTTACGCCCATCAAGCTCACTTTTGCCGGGCGTTCCGCCGTCAAACCGGCCTCACGCCGTCCGAGTACCGCCGCGCTCTGCAGAAGAGCTGATTTCCCGCGGTGCCGGTTTCGAATCCCGCCGCAGCAGGATCGGCTCGTTTTACCAATTGGCGACATAGTCACGACCGAGAAAGACGGGCCGGTGAGCGCTTCCTAACCATCAGATCTGAACTATCAGAATTAAGGCAATGGGAGGTAGTCGGGAATGCTCGCGAGAATGAAGACAGGCGCAGTCATCGGTGCGGTTTTGGTGGGAGGGACGTCTGCAGCGCTGGCGCAAGAGGCAGACGGGCCGCCACCGATCCTTTTCACCAATGTCGACGTGTTCGACGGGTTCGGTCCGGACCTGATCGAGGATGCCAACGTGCTCGTCGAGGGCAACGTGATTACTCAGGTCTCCACCGACCCGATCGAGGTCGAGGGCGCATTCGAGGTCGACGGCACTGGTAAGACGATGACGCCCGGCTTTATCGACATGCACCAGCACGTGATGCTGAACATGCCAGAAGGCACAGGCTCGTTCATTGCCAGGTGGGACGAAGCTGCAAGTGGCGCCTTTGCGCAGCACCATCTCAACCAGAACATGCTCATGAAGGGCATCACGACGATCCGGGACATTGCGGGCGATCCGTTGGATGTCGCCAAGGCCATCGACATGGGTCTCTTGCCGGGGCCGCGGATATATTCATCCGGTGGCGCGATCGGCCAGACTGGCGGTCATAGTGACTGGGCGGCACGCAACTACCCCGCTCGTCTCCTGGAGGAAAATCAGGATGTCGGGCAGGCCACGCAGATGACGTGGGTCGTGGACGGCGTTGACGACGTGACCCGCGCGGCACGGTTCAATTTCCGTCGCGGGGCCGCGTTCTTGAAGGTCATGGGCGGCGGCGGCGTGGCCAGCGAATTCGACCCGCTGGAAATCCTCGGTCTCGCCGAAGATGAAGCGGCGCGGGCAAACGAGATTGCGAAGGACAACGGAACCTATGTCGCGGTCCATGCCTATTTCGACGAAAGCTATGACCGTCACCTGCGTCTCGGCACCCGCTCTTTCGAGCATGGCTTCCTGATCTCGGAGGACATGGTGAAGCGCATGGTCGCCAGGTACAACGAGAGCCAGGACATCGTCTGGAGCTTCCAGTGCTACATGAGTGTCAATTCCTTCGGCAGCTATGAGACGATGCCGGATTTCTTCACCCATGAGCAGAAGCTCAAGGGCGTTGCGGCCGGCGAAGGCGTGCGTCGGATGTCGAAGTGGATGAACGAGTATGGCATGTTCATCGTAGGTGGCTCCGATATGTTCAGCCCCGGACTTGTCGAGAAGATCAAGGAAGACATCGTTTGCCCCACGTCTGTCGGATATACGCCTGCACAGGCGCTGAAGCACTACACGGGCAATGCAGGGATCGTGCTGAAATGGTCCGGCCCCAAGGACCCGTACCCCACCTACAACCTAGGGCAGATCGCACCTGACAGCTATGCCGACATCCTGATCTGGGACGGCAACCCGCTGGAGGACATCAACCTGATCCTCGACGAGAGCAAGCTGCAACTCGTTATGAAGGATGGCCGCGCCTACAAGAACACGATGGTCGACACCGACAGCATCATGTACCGGCCGGCGGTTCGCGAGCCGGGCATCTATCCTTGAGGCACCGGTGGAGTGGTTCTTCCTTCAGCTGATTTGACGGAGAGGCCCATCGACTGGGCTTCCCTGACAGTCATCTTTCCGAACGGAATGATGGCCAATGGAAACGCAGGAAAGGTACGCCCCACATGCGCAAGACGCTCCTGGCCCTCGTCGGATGCCTGTTCGCCCATGTCGCAGCGGCGCAATCGCCGATCACGTGGCCCGATCTGATCGATCCGACTGCACAGCTCTATGAAGACCCGTTTCGCGACCTGAGCTTCGAACAACTCGAAAAACTGCGTGTCGTCGCAAAGGCGGAGCAAACGCTTGAAGATGGCGTATCGGCCACGGAGACCCGCGATGAGATCGAAGCGCGGCTGAATGACGCCAAGGCGTCGTTGGCAGAACAAGGCATCGACGCCCCCAACCTTCTTTCGCAGCGCTGGGTGGTTGCGGAACGCCGCAAAAAAGCCGCCGAAGCCGGAAATGCCGCGCTCGATGGCGAGTTGGTCGTTCTGGCGGGGTACGCCATTCCCGCGCCCCCGGCGGATGACGGCACGCCGGTCGCATACCTCGTCCCTGAACGCGGGATGTGCAGCCACACGCCACCGCCCAAACCCAATCAAATGGTGCGGGTTTTGCTCAAGGGAGATTGGCGCCCGGCGACCATGCACGAACCTGTGCAGGTTAGGGGACGCCTCAGCCTGTCCGACACGACACATGACATTCAGGTCGTCGACGGCCTGGTGCCCATGCGCGCCGCTTACGAGATGGAGGCGACCGGGACTCTGACGAAGCAGGATTTACAGGACACCGCCGACTCCCGGCAAGAAAATGCGTGGGCGGCGGCCATTGTGGAGCGCCTGCGCGCATCTGGGCAACTGCCTCAGAATAAAAACGGAGACTCGAACTGAAGCGTGGCGGAAGTACTGGACGTATCGCCTCCGAAATTTCCCACGCGCCCCGAATCCCTTGGAATAAAAGCGCGATCTGAAATGAGGCGTTGATCCAGTGTTGACAAGACGTCTTTTCCTATCGTCCGCAGTTGCCACCGGCATGACTGCGGGCCCGTTTTCCCGGGCCATCGGACAGACCTCCACCCAGACGCTGTCGCGCATTGCCTTTGGCTCGTGCGCCAAACAGTGGGAGCCACAACCGATCTGGAACGCAATTGCGCGTCGCGAGCCGGACCTCTTCCTCTTCCTGGGAGATGCGATCTACGGGGACTGGCACGGAGACGAGGTCTTCATAGCGACCGAAGAAAGTCTCCGCGCAGATTGGGACCAATTGGCAGCGATCCCGGAATTCGCGACTTTTCGCGAGCAGGTTCCGATGCTTGCCACATGGGATAATCACGATTTCGGCAAGCATGACGGTGGTGCCGAGTTCGAACTCAAGGAACAGTCGAAAAAGCTCTTCCTCGATTTCTTCGGTGAGCCTCCGAACACGGAAAGACGCAACAGGCCGGGGATTTACGACGCGATGACCTACGGCCCTGAGGGGCGCCGCGTCCAGATTATTCTGCTCGACTGCCGGACATTCAAATCGCCCTACAGCCCCGATCCGCGCAGCGCGGAGGAAAAAGCCGCCCTGAATATCCGCGGCCAGTATCTGCCTGCAACCGATCCCGACGCGACCCTGCTTGGTGAGGCGCAATGGCTATGGTTGGACGAGCAATTGCAGAAACCTGCCGAGCTCCGGTTGATCGCCTCCGGCACCCAGATCGTTGCCGATGAGAAGGCGATGGAGGAATGGGGAAATTTCCCCGCGGAGCGTCGGAAACTGTTCGACCTGGTCGGCAAAACGGATGCGGAAGGCGTGATCCTCCTGTCCGGAAACGTACACTTCAGCGAAGTCTCCCGGACGACTGAGGGTCCTTATCCGCTGACCGATTTCACCTCCAGCGGTTTGACACATTCCACACCTGCTTATGCCGAGCTGAAAAACTCGAAACGGGTGGCCGGTCCGTTCACGGGGGTCAACTTCGGAGAGATAGACATCCGGTGGGAAGATCCAGAAGGGACGAATGTCATTCTCACCTGTCTCGATGCCGAGGGTTCGGCCCAGTTCGAACACACGGTGCAACTCTCATCGCTCAAAGAGACCTGAGCCGCCATCGGTCGGAGGACACACGTTTGAAAGCCATTCGCATCGCTGCGCTTATCGTGACGGCACTCGCGCCGGCAACCGTTGTGGCACAAGGGCTTGCGGGCCCATCCTCTGTCGCTGCCGACCTGAAACCTGGCGACGGGCTGACCGATCCGCAGCCGCGAACGGATTTTCCTCGCAATGTCCTGCCCGGCTATTTCGCCTGGAAGGAGGGCCTCGCAGAGAACGGCTTCCGCTTCAATCTCGACTACCTCGCCCTGGGCCAATGGAGCGACAGCGATCTTGGCGAGAGCGAGGCCGGCAGTGGCATCCTGCGCGTCTACGGCAGTTGGCAGGCGACCGAGACCGGCGCCCTGACGTTCAAGCTTGAAAGCCGCCAAGCCTATGGAGCCATCGCGCCGCAGGTCTACGGCTTCGACATCGGCGCTCTCTCGATCACTGGCACCGCCTTCAATGACAACGGCACCATGCTGACCAACCTGTTCTGGACACAGCGGGACCCGGAAGGTCGATGGACCCTGCAAATTGGCCAGATCGACGTGACGGATTTCGTTGATGTCTACGGTTTGGTCAGCCCCTACACCGCGTTCCAGAACCTTGCCTTCAACACCAATCCGACCATCAACGCCCCCAATCCTGGTCTTGGCATCGCCGCCGGTGCGAAGCTTGGGGAGACTTTCTACGTCGTCGGTGCGGTCGCTGACGCGAACGGCGACCCGACGGAACCGGCTTTTGATGTGTTCGAGACGGGCGAAACGTTCAAATCGATCGAAATCGGCTACACCAGCGGCTCGGACCGGCTCTATTTCGACAATGTGCACCTGACCTTCTGGCAATCGGACGAATCCGAAGATGGCACCCGCGCAGAGGACAGAGGCGGGACCGTCTCGGCCGCCTGGTTCTTTGACAACACCTGGATGCCGTTCGTCCGGGCCGGTGTCTCCGACGGAACGGCGTCGCTGTACAACCGGTCCCTGTCCACGGGGCTCGGCTGGTACCGACGCAACCAGGACCTGGCGGCCATCGGCCTGAACTGGGCGGAGGCGGAGGGTTTCGACGACCGACAAGTCACGGCAGAAGCCTTCTATCGATTCAACATCTCGCCAGACGTCCAGATCACGCCGTCGATCCAGTTCGTCAAGAACCCCTTGCTCAATCCGGGATCTGGCAACCTGACCATTGTTGGATTGCGCGCGCGGATCGTCTTCTGATGCCGCGGGTTTTCGTTTCCATTCGAGATCGCTCAGCTGCTGACGAAAGCCCGCGAAAAGATGCACGAACATGTCAATCGTTGGCTCCTCGCGCCATTCGCCTGGCCCTCGTGCCCTGCTCCAATGGCCATGCACCGACGCGCGATTCATGAGCATCCGCCTTCGGACAGGCCAAAATTGGTCGGGCGACCACGGCGGGCAGCCTGACAATGGGATGATCGGTGATGCGCGCCAGCGTCTCCAGCCCCGCGTGTCGGCACGCCACGCCCCATTCGTCGTTGGTCTCGATCATCAGCGCGCCGATTGCCAAGCATTTCCACCATATCAGGTCGTTTGGACAAGTTTCGCCTCGCCAAATGCTTATTGCTTAAGTTAATATTATTTTGAAATGAAATTCCGCAGGAGGTTAGCGTGGAGCAATATTCATATATAACAGCCGCACTTTTCCTCAGCGCGAGTGCTGCTTTGGCCTTCGAACCGTCACCCGAGGGGTCGACCCTGACCGAGGCCTTCCCGGGATCGTCATATTCGCCTTACGCCGGGCGCGGGATCCCAGACCGCCCACTGTGGGGTGACTCGCACCTGCATACGTCTACCTCCTTCGATGCGGGGGCGTTCGGTAACCGGCTCGACGCCCGCGCTGCATACCGGTTTGCAAAGGGGCAGGAGGTTCAGGCTACCACCGGCTTCATGGCGCGGTTGTCGAGGCCGTTGGACTGGCTGGTGGTTGCCGATCATTCCGACAATATGGGGCTGTTCGACCTGATCTTCGCGCAGGACCCGAGCATCATGTCTGATTCCGAAGGAAACCGAATTGCCACCATGATTGCCAATGGCGGCGAAGAGGGCGTCGCGGCGGCGCTGGAATTGATCGACGCCTACTCGCGGGGCGACGTGGTTTCGCCGGCCCTCGCCGTGGAAGCCGGGTCCAAACCGTTTCGCTCTGTCTGGCAACGTCAGATCGACGCGGCCGAAGAGGCTTACGAACCGGGCCTATTCACCAGCTTCATCGGCTACGAATGGACCTCGCTCATTCAGGGCGGGAACATGCACCGCGTGGTGATGTATCGCGACGGGGGCGAACGGGCCGGAATGATAGACCCATTCACGACCGAAGCGCCGTTTGGTCGATAAATCCGCGCGACCTGTGGAAATGGATGGCAAATTACGAGGAGGTCACGCGCGGCGACGTGCTTGCGATCGCTCACAACGGCAACCTGTCCAATGGCATCATGTTTCCCGAAACCGCGCAGTTCGATGGCCGGGAACTGGACGCCGAGTACGCGGAAACACGTGCCCTCTGGGAGCCTGTCTACGAGGTCACGCAGATCAAGGGCGATGGCGAGACACACCCCTTCCTCAGCCCAAACGACGAGTTCGCTGACTACGAAACCTGGGACAAGGGCAACCTGAACTTGTCCGAGCTCAAGACCGACGACATGTTGGCCGGTGAATATGCGCGCGAGGCGTTGAAAACCGGGCTGATGCTGGAAACGTCTCTCGGCACCAACCCTTACAAGTTCGGCATGGTCGGCTCGACCGACAGCCACACATCGCTCGCCACGGCGCAGGAGGACAACTTCTTCGGCAAGCATTCCGGCGCCGAGCCAAACCCGCAGCGACCGGAGCATATCGTCGGCCAATTCGGCGACGTAAAGGTCTTAGGCTGGGAAATGGTCGCCTCTGGCCTCGCGGCGGTTTGGGCGGCAGAGAACACTCGCGAGGCGATTTTCGACGCGATGGAGCGAAAGGAGGTCTACGCGACGACGGGGTCGCGCATGGGCGTTCGTTTCTTCGGCGGCTGGGATTACACGATGGACGACCTGACCTCCCGGACCCCGGCTGTTGCCGGCTATGGGAAAGGTACGCCCATGGGGGGCGATCTGGCTGCGGCGCCGGAGGGAGCCGAGGCGCCCAGCTTCATGGTCTATGCCCTCAAGGACCCGCTCGGAGGTAACCTTGACCGGATCCAGATCGTTAAGGGTTGGATTGACGCCGAGGGGGAGACCCAAGAACAGGTCTACGACGTTGTCTGGGCCGGCGACAGGCAACCCGACGCAGATGGCAAGCTTCCTGCCATCGGGTCGACCGTGGACGTCGAGCGCGCCACCTGGACCAATTCGATCGGTCAGGCAGAGATGGGCACGGTCTGGAGCGATCCCGACTTCGATCCATCCCAGTCGGCGTTCTACTACGCTCGGGTCATCGAAATCCCGACCCCGCGGTGGACCGTCTACGATGCTTTCCGAATGGGCGCGTCGCTGCCCGAGGAGGCGCCAACGGAGACGCAGGAACGCGCCTACACGTCACCCATCTGGTATAGTATACCCCGGGCTAAGCTCACCCCTTCCTTCCTGTGCCGAAGGGCGGCCCCACGGGCCGCCCGTTTTCGTAAAAGAACTGACATCAGGTTGAATAGTCTGAGTGCGCATCGACGGGCGGATCCAAATCCAACCGGCACCGACCGGATCGACCGCACGGCAGGCTCTGCCTGAAATCACTCGAACAGCGGCTAGTCACACGGAGCGGTCGAGTAAGGTTGCACGACCGCCGGCGAGGTCGGTCAGCGAAGTCGGCTCGACGAACCGACAAAGATTAAAGAGTCCCGAGCGCAGACGATCCGACCCCTCTTCGACCTCGATGACGGGCTCGGGACGGTTCGCGCGCTGCCGGGCGTATCCGGCATCGGCAAAAGACCTACGAGGGGATATCTCCGGCGATCATCCTTCCGGATCGCTGGAACCGTCTCCAGCAGTCACTCCAGGCGGGTGTCGCGGGGACAGGACCAAACACCGCCAGGTTATGGAGACACTATGATCTCCCAACTCGCAACCTCGTATGACGAAAGCGGCCCGCGCAGACCTTCGCGGCATTACGCTCATTGCAGCGACCGGCATGCTCTCTCAGCAAGCGAACAAGTCTCGGAAGTCTCTGACTTGCAGGCGCAATTCGCGACACGCTTCGCATCGTCTTCAGTCAGGGAACTACTGGCTGGGGTGGTAGGATTCGAACCTACGGTACACGGTACCAAAAACCGCTGCCTTACCACTTGGCTACACCCCAGCAGCGGAGCGGTTGATACTTGGACGGGTGGCTCACCGCAAGCCCCATTCGGTCGAAAATTTTCGGATCTTGAGAGTCCTTTGTGCCTGCCGCGCGGGGCAGTGGGACGGCGCGGTGCGCACGCCAACCAAAGGCGCGTCGCGACGCGCTAAGGGGATGGCGAAAGGCAGGCGCAGGTCGACTGCCAGATCAGCGCGTGGCGCAACGACGTGGGGGACGGTGTCAAAAGGGGTCTGGCCGGCTGAGCGTCCGCCAGGGTCAAGGCTGCCCGGTGTCGTCCGCCTCGCCGGTGAACCTCACCGAGCCGATGAAGGGGAGGTTGCGGTTGCGCTGCGCGTAGTCGATTCCGTAGCCGACCACGAACCGGTCCGGGATTTCGAACCCGGTCCAGTCGGCGGTATAGTCCACCTCCCGCCGTGCCGGCTTGTCGAGCAGGCAGATCGTGCGGAGCCGCCCCGGCTCCCGCGCCGACAGAAAGGCGACGACCCGTTTCATCGTGTGGCCGGTGTCGATGATATCCTCCACCACCAGCACGTCGCGGCCGCCGATCTCGCCGCGCAGGTCCTTCAGGATGCGCACCTCTCGGCTGGAGGTCATGGAATTGCCGTAGGAGGAGGCTTCGAGGAAATCCACCTCCACCGGCAGGTCCAGCTCCCGCACGAGATCGGCGATGAAGATGAACGAGCCGCGCAGCAGTCCCACGACGACCAACTTGTCGGTGTCCGAAAATTCCGCCTCGATTTCGCGCGCCAGTGCCTCGATTCGGGCGGCAATCGACTTGGCGGAGATCATTTGGTCGATGACGTATGGTCGCGAGGTCATTGGCTTCCCTTGATATTGCTCGCAGAGTCTACGACATGTTCCGCTCAAGACGTGAACCGAAGCGACAGGGGCCAATCGCCGCACGATGCTCACCCATACCGACAGCCGCGTGATGCCGTATTCCGCCAAACAGATGTACGATTTGGTGGCGGACATCGAGTCTTATCCAAAATTCCTGCCCTGGACGGCCGCCGCCCGCGTACGTGGTCAGCATCCGGAGGGGGGCGTGATCGTGGCGATTGCCGACATGGTCATCTCCTTCAAGGTATTCCGGGAGAAATTCGCCACGAAGGTCACGATGGACGAAGACGCAGGCACGATCGTCAGCGATTTCCTGGAAGGCCCGTTCAAGTTCCTGGTGTCCAAGTGGCGCTTCGAGGATGTCGACGCCGGATGCGCCGTCGATTACCACGTCGAGTTCGAATTCCGGAACCGGCTCCTGCAAAAAGCAGCCGGCGCGTTCTTTCAGGAAGCGCACAGGCACGTGATGGGCGCGTTCGAGAAGCGCGCTCGGGAGCTCTACGGCTAAGCGTGGCCCTGCAACGTCGCGCGCGAAACACTGACCCAGAACGCCGCCCAGGCTCCGAAACCCGTCACCTTCAGCAGATCCTCGATGACATAAGAGGTGCCGACCTGATCGGCCGTGACGGAAAGCGCCATCACCCCGGCCGGAACCAACAGGCCGGAGACCCATGGCTTCAGGCGACCGCGCCAGACGGCGATCAGCAGGCCCGTCGCCCATAGCGCGTAGACCGCCATCACGACCTCCTCCTCGATGCCGAAATAGCGCTTGATGATGCGCTCATGCAGCATGAACTGATCGTCGAGGGCCAGCATCAGACTCAGCAGACCAACCGCGGCCAGCACGGCTCTGTTCGTCCGCGTTGCCATGGCGGTCACTGCCGCCGCTCCGCTCGTCAGCAGAAGCATCACGACACCGATGAACGACACGCTGCCCGCTGAGATCGGCACGTCGAACTCGGCGGCGGCGTCCCGGATCAGCGCCGAAACGTCGTACCCCGCCCGGTCGGCCAGACCGACGATGGCTGCCGTGGCGATGAGCACGGCGAGAGCGGCCACCGCGGGCGTGCGCCAGCGGCCACCCTGCCTTTTAACATCGGCTCCACCTTGGATCTCGGAGTCTCTAGTAAACATCGTAAGTCCTGTGCCGCGCCGGGGAGGCGAACGTCACACGGGTGTCATGTGCTTGTCAATAAACTGAGACACTTGGTCCGCCCTTCGGTTCCGACCGTGGCCGGATATCTGGAGCGAGGCGGAGGGCGGCCGTGTCAGCCGCCGTCGTCCAGCAGGGGGCGGTCTTTCGGGGGCGGTGCGTCTTCCAGCCCGCCGATGAGCAGCTTCAGCGCGTGGTTGACCGTGGACTGCCGAACCGCCGCGCGTCCAAGGGCGCCGAAGTCGACCGTCTTGCTGACGGTGATGTGCCCGCGCCGGGCAAGGCCGAAGCACACCCGGGCCTCCGGCTTGTGCTCGGAGCCGCCCGGGCCTGCAATGCCCGTGACGGAGACCACCAGATCGGCGTGCGAACGTGCAAGCGCGCCGTCGGCCATCTCCCGCGCGACCTGCTCGGAGACTGCGCCGAACCGCTCCAGACTGTCGGACCGCACGCCCAACATCTCCTGCTTGGCCGCGTTGGAGTAGGTCACGAAGCCGCGGTCGAAGACGTCGGACGAGCCGGCAACATCCGTGATCGCCCCCGCAATCATGCCGCCGGTGCAGCTTTCGGCCGTTGCGACTTTCAGGCCCCGTGCGCGAGCACGGTCGAGCAGCGTCTCCGCACTCAGGGTCGTGATATCGACGATCTTGGCAATCTGGCTCATCTGGCGAATCGGCATGTGAGGCGTGCGGCCAGTATCATGCCCGTCCGTCGCCCTGCGGCAAGAATCGCTGTCCGGTCCGGCAATGTCCCGCGCAGTGCAGGGCGCGACGGACCACCTTTCATCCCATGAACCAGGTGTGGGAGACGAACGCGGCGACGGAGACCGCCACTGCCGCCAGCACACCGGCGATCATGTCGTCGAGCATGACCCCCCACTCGCCGTGAAGCCGCTCCGCCCAACCGACGGGGCCGGGTTTCCAGATGTCGAACAGCCGGAACAGGAAGAACGCGCCGAGCCAGCCGGGGTAGGGGAAGACGTAGGAGGGAACGCCGGAGAACCACAGCCCCGCGGAGAGCGGCAGCAGGGCGATCCACATCCCCACCGCCTCGTCGATGACGATCTCGGACGGGTCCGGGTCCGTGCCTCTCAACAACTCCGTTCGGATCGTCCACCAGCCGATGGCAGCGGTCGCGGCGGTTGCGATCAGCAGGAGCGGGAAGCCGCCCAGCCAATGTAGCAGGTAGGCGACGGGAATGGCGGCCATCGAGCCCCAGGTGCCCGGAGCCGGGCGCAGCAGCCCGACGCAGAAGAACGTGGCGAGGAAACGCGTCGCGGTCATGCCGTCACCAGCGTCGCGGTGGCCAGCGCCGCGATCCCTTCTTCCCGTCCGGTAAAGCCCAGGCGCTCCGATGTCGTCGCCTTGACGCTCACCCGTCCGGTCTCCACACCCAGAATTGCCGCCATCGCCTGCGTCATCGCCTCGGCGTGGGGGCCGATCTTGGGCTGCTCGCAGACCAGAGTGCAATCGACGTTGGCGATCCGAAAACCGCGGGACGCGACGCGCTCCACTGCGTGGCGCAGGAAGATCTCGCTCGCCGCACCCTTCCACTGTGGGTCGCTGGGCGGGAAGTGCCGGCCGATGTCCCCCTCCGCGAGCGCGCCATAGAGCGCGTCGGTGACGGCATGCATCCCCACGTCGGCATCCGAGTGCCCCTGAAGCCCCCGCGAATGGGGGACGTCGACGCCGCACAGCACGACGTGGTCCCCCGGCCCGAACCGGTGCACGTCGTATCCGTTGCCCAGCCTCACATCCATTTGCGTTCCTCTCGACAGGATCTTCTCGGCCCGGGCGAAACAGCCCGGCAGCGTCACCTTGATGTTGTCTTCGTGACCCTCAACGATAGCGACTTCCAGCCCTGCGGCCAGCGCTACCTCCACATCATCGGCCGCTCCGCCGGGGTGCGCGGCATGGGCCGCCCGGATCGCGGCCAGATCGAATCCCTGCGGCGTCTGCGCGCGGAACAGGCCCTCGCGGGGGGTGGGCGCCAGCACGCGCCCCTCTGCACCGCGCCAGAGCGCGTCTGTGACGCTCACCGCCGGCGCCGCGCCGGGCGACGACTCGAGTGCCGCCAAAACGCGGTCGATGACCTCCGCCGCGACCAGCGGGCGGGCGCCATCGTGGATCAGAACGTGGCGCACCCCCTCCGGAAGCGCCGCCAGACCTGCCCGAACCGAGGCATCCCGGGTGTCCCCACCGGGCACGCGTGCCACATCTTCGGGCAGTACGTCCGCCGCCAGCGCGGCATCCGCCGCGGCGATCACCACGACCACGTCATCCACACCGGGATGGGAAAGGAATCGTTCAACCGTCCGCGCCAGTGCCGGACGCCCGGCAATGCTCTGATATTGCTTCGGGATCTCGCCACCCGCGCGCAGGCCACGACCGGCCGCGACGATCAGCGCCGCAACACGGGCCGGCTTTTGCCCCGAGGGCGCGGTAAATCGGTCCAGGCTCATGCTCATTCGTCTAGTGCGTGACCGATGGGAGGGCAACGGGCAAGCCGGGAGGGGGGCAGTTCGCCCAATTTTTGTGCGTTTGGTGCTTTGCGGGCGGGTCACGTCGGTTTGCACCTTCCAACTCATGTAGCCTTCGCTGTACGACGACTTGACTGCACAAGGATTGAGCAATTGACGGTTTGCTTTGCAAACTTTGCCTTGACACCGCCCGTACTGCTGGCCCCCCTCGCCGGGATCACCGATCTGCCGTTCCGGCAGCTCGTGTCCCGTTTCGGCGCGGGGCTGGTCGTGTCGGAGATGGTCGCGAGCCAGGAGATGGTTCAGGCAAAGCCGGGCGTGAGAGAAAAGGCCGAACTGGGATTCGGCGAGGCGAAGACCGCTGTCCAGCTGGCTGGTCGCGAGGCCTATTGGATGGCCGAGGCCGCCCGAATGGCCGAGGCGAACGGGGCCCGGATCATCGACATCAACATGGGCTGCCCGGCGAAACGGGTCACGAGCGCCAGCGGGGCAGGGGCGAGCGGCTCCGCGCTCCTGCGCGATCTCGACCACGCGCTCAGCCTGATCGAGGCCGTCGTGGGAGCGGTCTCCGTGCCCGTCACCCTGAAGACCCGGCTCGGGTGGGATGACAGCACCCGCAACGCGGCCGATCTCGCCCGTCGGGCCGAATCGGCTGGCGTGCAGATGGTGACGATCCACGGCCGCACGCGGCAGCAATTCTACAAGGGCCAGGCGGACTGGGCCGCGATCGCCGAGATCAAGCGCGCCGTCTCCATCCCCGTCATCGCCAATGGCGACATCGTGGACAGCGCCACCGCACGCAGGGCGCTGGCTCAGTCCGGCGCCGACGGCGTCATGGTCGGCCGCGCCGCGCAGGGCCGGCCGTGGCGGCTGGCCGAGATCGCGGCGGACCTCTTCGGCGCGCCGGCTCCGGCCGTCCCACGCGGTGCCGCGCTGGCAGAGACGGTCGCCGGTCACGTGGAGGCGATGCTCTCCTTCTACGGCCCCACGCTCGGCAACCGCATGGCTCGCAAGCACCTCGGCTGGTACCTCGATCACGCGGGCGACCCTGCCGGCCTGCGCCGCCGGTTGCAGACCGAAGCCGACAATGCCGAAGTACAGCGCCTCATCGCCCGCGCCTTCGACGTGGACGCTCCGTCCACCGCCCGGGAGGCCGCGTGATGCCCGGATCGGGACGCATTTGGTCTTCGCTGCCGATTCCGGCGCTTGTGCTCGACCCCGAAGACAGGATCACGGCCATCAACCCGGCGGCGGAGCTGTTCCTGAACACGACGATCCGGGGCCTGGAGGGGGAACTGGTCTACGACAAGCTGGTGATCGACGTCGCCATCGAGGAAGCGCTGGCACGGGTGCGCCGCAACCGCTCCCCGATCTTCGTCAATGACGTGGACGTTGGCACGGGCGAGCGCGCCCCGGTCGAATGCAACCTGCAGATCGCCCCCATGAGTCACGACACCGACAGGGTGCTCTTCCTTGTCTCCCCGCGGGAGATCGCCGGTCGCCTGGGCCGATCCATCAACGCCGACAAGGCGGCGAAATCGGCCATCGGCATGGCCGAGATGCTGGCGCACGAGATCAAGAACCCGCTGGCGGGCATCACCGGTGCGGCGCAGCTCCTGTCGATGAACCTGTCGAAAGAAGACCTTGAACTGACCGACCTGATCGTCGCCGAAAGCCGCCGCATCGTTAAGCTGCTGGACCAGGTGGAGCAGTTCGGCAACCTGCGGCCGCCGCAACTCAAGCCGGTGAACATCCACGACGTGCTCGAACGCGCGCGCAAGTCCGCCAGCATCGGGTTCGCCGCACACATGACCGTGCGGGAGGATTACGACCCCTCCCTGCCGCCGGCCTTCGCCGATGGCGACCAACTCCTTCAGGTGTTCCAGAACCTCTTGAAGAACGCGGCCCAGGCCGCGGAGTCGGACGGCGGCGAGATCATGATCCGCACCTTTTACGAGGCGAGCCTGCGGGTGCGCCGCAAGGGTGAGCAGGCGTTCCGCGTTCCGCTCCAGGTCGAGATCATCGACAACGGCCCCGGCCTGCCGCCCGAGATTTCCGACGAGGTGTTCGAGCCCTTCGTCTCGGGCCGCGAGAACGGCACCGGGCTGGGGCTGGCGCTCGTCAGCAAGATCATCGCCGAACACAAGGGCTGGATATCAGTGGAATCCGTGCCGGGGCGCACGGTGTTCCGCATCTCGCTCCCCGTCGCCCCCAAACATATGCAGCAGGACATGGACAAGGAGACCTGATAGATGGATGGCACCGTTCTTGTCGCCGACGACGACCGCACGATCCGCACCGTTCTCACCCAGGCGCTGACCCGCGCAGGGTGCAAGGTGCACGCCACCTCCTCGCTTGTCACGCTCATGCGGTGGGTCGAGGAAGGGAAGGGGGATCTCGTCATTTCCGACGTCATCATGCCCGACGGCAACGGGCTGGAAACGCTCCCCAAGATCGCGGAGGAACGCCCCGGCCTGCCGGTCATCGTGATCTCCGCGCAGAACACGATCATGACGGCGATCCAGGCAGCGGAGGCGGATGCCTACGATTACCTGCCGAAACCGTTCGACCTGCCGGACCTCATGAAGCGCGCCTCCAAGGCGCTCGAGACCAAGCGGCGCGCACCCGCGACGCGGCCGTCCTCCGGGGAGCCGTCGGGCGAGTCGGACGACCTGCCGCTGGTCGGCCGCACCCCGGTCATGCAGGCGCTCTATCGCCTCGTGGCGCGCGTGATGAACACCGATCTCGCCGTGCTCATCACCGGCGAATCCGGAACCGGCAAATCGCTCATCGCCCGCGCCATCCACGACTTCTCCGACCGCCGCACGCTGCCCTTCGTGGTGGCCGGGGCCGAGGAGATGGCCGCCATCGACGGGCCGGCCACCGTACTCGCCAAGGCGCGGGGCGGCTCGGTCCTGTTCGACGAGGTCGCGGACCTGGAGCCGGAAACGCAGGGCCGCATCGTCCGCATGCTCGACGCGCTCTCCGACACTGCGCCGCGCGTGATGGCCACCTGTCAGGGCAACCTGATGCAGAAAATGGAATCCGGCGCCTTCCGGCAGGACCTGTTCTACCGCCTGAGCGGGGTGACGCTGAACGTGCCGTCCCTGCGCGAGCGGGTGGACGACATCCCGCTTCTGGCGGAGCACTTCCTGGCCCGCGCCGAACGGGACGGCACTGGCACGCGTCGCTTCTCGCCGCAGGCAATGGAACTGATCCGCGCCTATTCTTGGCCCGGTAATGTGCGCCAACTCGAGAACACCATCCGCAGGCTCGTCTTCACCTCGTCCGAGGAGGAGATCGGCCGCGCGGAGGTCGAGATGGTGCTGGGCAACCAGCCGGAAATCGAACCGCTGGTGGGCGGTGGCGATACCGAAAAGCTCTCCGCCTCCGTCGCGAAGCACCTCCGCCGGTACTTCGATCTGCACGGCGGTGTTTTGCCGCCGCCGGGGCTCTACCAGCGGATTTTGCGGGAAGTGGAGATTCCGCTGATCGAGATCGCGCTCGACGCAACTGGCGGAAATCAGGCGAAATGCGCCGATCTGCTCGGGATCAATCGCAATACTTTGCGCAAGAAGATTACAGACCTCGATATTCGCGTGACACGCCGCCGCAAATTGATGTAAAACCGCAACAGAGCCGTGGCATCGGGGGCACGCCCCCGCAACGATCACGGAATATGGCGGTCGCGCCACAGGACCCCGTGGGGTTCCGTGGCGCAAACACATGAGGCGAAGCTTGGCAGGCAGCACCAGGCGGCTCAATTGGGAATACCTGATCCGGCTCAGGCGCCGGCGCAGGGTCCAGACGACAGCGGCGCTTACGCTTGTCGTCCTCGGTCCTGTTCTGGTGGTCCTGACCTTCGTAATGCTCGGCCCGCTGGGCGAGGGGGTCTCCTCTCCCACGCTGCGCATGATCCTTCTGACGGACCTGGTCTACATCCTCGCCGTGGCGACGTTGGTGCTGCGCCGGGTGATGGCCATGGTCGCAGCCCGGCGCAGGGATTCAGCCGGCTCCAAGCTTCACCTGCGCCTGACCGGCGTCTTCGCGCTGATCGCGCTGACCCCCGCCGTGCTCGTCGCCATCTTCGCCGGTCTTACCATCAACATCGGGCTCGAAGGGTGGTTCTCCGACCGCGTGCGCAACGTGGTCGGCGCCTCGCTCTCCGCTGCCGAGGCCTATGAGCAGGAGGAAGTGCTTGCCCTCCGGCAGGACGCTCAAGGCCTCGCCGCCTATATCGACGCGGCCAGCGGCCTGTCGCTCGGCCTTTCCGACGGCGAGGTGCGCCAGCTCCTGACCCAGGGCCAGGCCCAGATCCAGCGCGGCCTGCGCGAAGCCTATGTGATCGACTCCTCCGGCCAACTCCGCTCGCGTGGGGAGCGGTCCTACCTCTTCGACTACGAGCAGCCCGCCCCGGGTACATTCGCCCGTGCCGAGGCCGGCGAAACGGTGATGATCGAGGATTGGGACATCAACGAGTTCCGCGCCCTCGTGAAGCTGGACTCCTTCGCCGACCGCTACCTCTACGTCAGCCGGGAAGTCGATGGAGACATCCTCTCGCTGCTGGACGAGACGCAGGAGTCCGTCCGGCTCTACAACCAGCTCGAAAACGAACGCGGTCGCATCCTGTTCGAATTTTCGCTGCTCTACATCGGCTTCGCCCTCATCCTGATCCTCGCCGCGATCTGGCTTGGCCTGTGGTTGGCGGAGCGGCTGTCGCGGCCGATCGGCCAACTCGCCGCCGCGGCCGCCGATGTCGGCAAGGGCGACCTCACGGTTCAGGTCCGCGAGGAACAAGGCGACGACGAGATCGCAACCCTTGGCCGCGTCTTCAACCAGATGACCCGCCAGTTGAGCGCCCAGCGGCAGACGCTTCTGGAAAACAACGCTCAGATCGAGGCGCGCCGGCGGCTGTTCGAGACGGTCCTCACCTCCATCACCGCGGGGGTCATCGGGCTCGACCCCGAGGGCCGCGTGGACTTCATGAACCCCGCCGCCATGCGCCTGCTCCGGATGGGGGAGAGCGCGGGCGACAAGCACGCCGCCCTAGCCAAGGCGGTGCCCGAATTCGCCGGGCTGCTGGCGCGGCTCCGGGCCGACGACCGCAGCGAAACCCAGGAAGAGATCCGGCTGACCCGCGACGGCAAGCAAGAGACGCTGCTGGTGCGGCTGGCCGAGCGGCGATCGGTTGGCGGCGAGTTGGAAGGCTACGTGGTGGCCTTCGACGACGTGACCGAGCTTGTGACGGCCCAACGGACGGCGGCCTGGGGCGACGTGGCCCGGCGCATCGCGCACGAGATCAAGAACCCGCTCACGCCCATTCAGCTTTCCGCCGAACGGCTCAAGCGGAAGTTCTCGCGCAAGCTCGACGACGAGGATGCCGAGACCCTGGCTTCCATGACCGACGTCATCGTGCGCCAGACCAACGACCTTCGCCGCATCGTGGACGAATTCTCCAAGTTCGCCCGCATGCCGGAGCCCGACCGCAAGGATACCGACCTGACCAAGCTGGTCCGTGATGCGGTCACACTTCAGCGCCAGCAACTCGGCGACGCGCTGCACTGCGATCTGCCCGAGGATTCCACGCCGGTTCTCGTGGACGAGACGATGATCGGTCAGGCGTTGACGAACTTAATAAAGAATGGCGGTGAAGCCATTGAAAGTCTGGAAGAAAGTGGAGTGCCGGAAGGTTTCGTTCCGGAGATCCGAGTCAGCCTGCAGCAAGACGGAACGCAGGCCGTCATCCGGATCGCCGACAACGGCATTGGCCTGCCGGAAGACCGGGGACGGTTGTTCGAGCCCTATGTAACGACGCGCGCGAAGGGCACCGGCCTCGGCCTGCCCATCGTCAAGAAGATCATTGAGGAACACGGCGGCACGCTCGAGCTGAAAGACGCGCCGACGTTCGAAGGCAACGCGCATCATGGCGCGATGGCGGAAATACGGCTGCCTTGCGCAGCCCGGCTCGGCCAAGCGGCTGAGTGAGAAAACTTGAGGGAGATCAGGTATATGGGCGACATTCTTATCACAGACGACGAGCGCGACATCCGGGAACTGATCGGAGATATTCTGCGCGACGAAGGGTTTACCGTCCGACTGGCGGCGAACTCCGAGGAATGCATGAATTCGATCAGCGAGGAGCCCCCGGCGCTGATGATCCTCGACATCTGGCTGAAGGACAGCAAGATGGACGGCATCGACATTCTCAAGTCGGTCAAGCGGGACCGGCCGGAGATCCCGGTGGTCATCATTTCCGGTCACGGCAATATCGAGATCGCCGTGGCGGCCATCAAGCAGGGTGCCTACGACTTCATCGAGAAGCCGTTCAACATCGACCAGCTCATGGTGGTGATCCGGCGCGCGATGGAAACCTCGCGGCTGCGCCGGGAGAACACCGAACTGCGTCGCAAGGACGTCTCCACCTCGGAGATGGTCGGCTCAAGTGCCGCCTTCAAGGCCTTGAAGGCGCAGCTTGAAAAGGTGACCCGCTCCAATGGCCGGGTCATGCTGACCGGCCCGGCCGGCGCCGGCAAGGAGGTCGCCGCGCGCTTCATCCACGCCAACTCCAACCGCGCGGACGGGCCGTTCGTGTCCGTCAATTCGGCCTCCATCGAACCCGAGCGCATGGAAGAAGTCCTGTTCGGCCGCGAGGGTATGGACCGCGGCGTCGAGCCCGGTCTGCTGGAGGAGGCGCACGGCGGCGTCCTCTACTTCGACGAAGTGGCCGACATGCCGCTCGGCACCCAGTCCAAGATCCTGCGCGTGCTGGTCGACCAGCAGTTTCAGCGCGTCGGCGGCTCGGACAAGGTGCGCGTGGACATTCGCGTGATCTCCTCCACCAACCGCGATCTTGAAAGCGAGATCGCCGCCGGCAACTTCCGCCAGGAGCTGTACCATCGCCTGAACGTCGTGCCGATCCGCGTGCCCGGGCTCGACGAACGGCGGGAGGACATTCCGGAGCTCGCGAACCACTTCATCTCCAACCTCAACTCGACCCAGGGCCTGCCGCTCCGGTCGCTGAGCGAGGAGGCGGAAGCGCTGCTGCAGACCATGCACCTGCCCGGCAACGTCCGGCAGCTGAAGAACGTGATCGAGCGCGTATTGATCCTCGGCGAAGGTTCCGCACCGATCGGTGTGCGCGAACTCGAGGGCGCCGACCGCAGCGACGGGGACGACGGGCGCGTGGTGCTCTCCGGCGCCTTGGCGACACTGCCCCTGCGAGAGGCGCGCGAGCTGTTCGAACGGGAGTACCTGCTCACCCAGATCAACCGCTTCGGCGGCAACATCAGCCGCACCGCCACGTTCGTCGGCATGGAACGCTCGGCGCTCCACCGCAAGCTGAAGTCCCTCGGCGTCGTGACGTCCTCCAAGGCCGGCACCCGCGTCGCCCATATCGAGGAGGCATCCCAGGCGGCGGAGTAGGGGGCTCAGCGGCGCGCGGCCTCACCCAACGTCCAGAGTTCCGCCGGACGACCACGCCCGGCGGAACAAATGCGGAAACAGTATCCTCCGTGCGCCCGTTGACGCCCGCCCCGCGCTCTGCCATCCCTGTGCCAACTGCGATTTCATAGGCCGGGGCGATGAAGGTCATCATCTGCGGGGCGGGCCAGGTCGGCTGGCAGATCGCCCGGCATCTTGCCAGCGAGAAGAACGACGTAACGGTGGTCGATAACAACCCGGTGCTTGTGCGTCGGGCGACCGACACACTGGATGTGGCCGGCATCGCCGGGTTCGCCAGCTATCCCGACGTGCTCGACCGGGCAGGGGCGCGCGATGCCGACATGGTCATCGCCGCGACGCATTCGGACGAGGTCAACATGGTCACTTGCCAGGTGGCCCACTCGATCTTTGGCGTGACTCGCAAGATCGCGCGTCTGCGTGCGCAGTCCTACCTGGAGGCGATCTATCGCGATCTCTACAAGCGCGATCACATGCCCATCGACGTGGTGATCAGCCCCGAGCGCGAGGTGGCCGAAGCGGCCCTGCAACGGATCGCCGCGCCCGCCACCTTCGACACCGAGAGCTTTCTCGACGACGAGGTGCAACTGCTGGGCATCCAGCTCGACCCGGACTGCCCCGTCCTGCACACCCCGCTCCGCCAGCTCACCGACCTGTTCTCGACCTTGCGCGCCATGGTGGTGGGCGTGCGGCGGGAGGGGCGGCTGTTCTCGCCCGAGCCGGAAGACCAGCTTTTCGTCAACGATCAGGTCTATGTCGCCACTCACCGGCTGGACGTGAACCGGACGCTGGAGATCTTCGGCAAGACCGTCCACCGGCAGGAACGGGTTGTGATCATCGGCGCGGGCAACGTCGGCCTTGCCGTCGCCCGGGCGCTGGAGGCCGGGGAGCAGCGGATCCGGGCACGTGTGATCGAAATGGACCGCTCCCGAGCGGAGCGCGCCGCTGACGCGCTGGAACGCACCATCGTCCTGCACGGCGACGGCATGGACAACGAGGTCCTGTCGGAGGCCAGCGTGGACCGCGCCGATGCCGTGGTCTGCGTGACGGACGACGACAAGGTGAATCTTCTCGCGGCGGTGCGCGCCAAATCGGCGGGCTGCAAGATGTCCATCGCTCTGGTCAACGATCCGACGCTTGTGAACCTGATGGAGCCGCTGGGAATCGACGCCTACGTCAACCCGCGCGCCACCACGGTCAGCTCGATCCTGCGCCATATCCGCCACGGGCGCGTCCGCGGGGTCTATTCCATCGGCGATGCGGAGGCGGAGGTGATCGAGGCGCAGGTGCTGTCCACCTCGCCGATCTCCGGCCGGCGCCTGCGGGAGGTGGACTTCCCCGAAGGGGCGCTGCTCGGCGCAATCAAGCGCGGGGACGAGATCATGATGCCGAACGGGGCGACGCGCATCCTCGAAGGCGACATCGTGCTCATCTTCGCCATGGCCGACGATGTTCCGGAGGTGGAGCGCTTGCTGCAGGTCTCCATCGACTTCTTCTGACTCCGGCCGCGCCATGAACCGCCTGTTCGATCTTCCGCTGATCGTGCTCTTCATGGGCGTCGGCTCCCTCGCCATGGTCGTTCCGGCGCTCCACGGGCTGGCCATCGGCGATCTGCGGACGGCCCATGTCTTTGGCCAGTCGGCCATGCTGTTCCTCTTCATCAGCGCCATCATCGCCGTCGCCATGGCGAACCGCGCCAACAGCGGGCACGTGCGCAGTCACCTTGCCGGGCTGGTCGCCGCCTACACGCTGGTGCCCCTGATTCTGGCGGTGCCGTTCCACGAACGCATTCCCTCCACCACCTACATGAATGCCTGGGTGGAAATGGTCTCCTCGATCACCACCACCGGCGCGACCTTGTTCGAGCCCGACCGGCTGGTGCCGTCGCTGCACCTGTGGCGGGCGCTGGTGGGGTGGCTCGGCGGGTTGCTGGCTTGGGTCTCGGCCTTCGCGCTGATGGCACCGATGAACCTCGGCGGGTTCGAGGTCATCTACTCCGGAACGTCCGCCGGAAGCGGCGCCCGGCTGACGCGGCGCCCGGCCGGTCTGGTGGCGTGCGACCCGCGCGAACGGCTGTGGCGGTTCACCCTCACGCTGCTGCCGATCTATGCCGGGCTCACACTGGCGCTCTGGCTTGGCCTGCTGGCCGTGGGGGAGGAGGCGTTGACCGCCGCCTGTCACGCGATGTCGACGCTCGCCACCAGCGGCATCAGCCCGGTGGGCGGCGTCGAACACGCCCAATCTGGGCTGGCGGGGGAGTTCCTGATCTTCCTCTTTTTCGCCTTCGCCATCTCCCGCCTCACCTTCACCGGGGCCTTGACGCAAAAGGGTGCTCGCAATCTGGCGCAGGACCCGGAAGTGCGGATCGGCGCGGTGCTGGTGATCCTGGTGCCGAGCTTCCTGTTTCTCCGCCACTGGATCGGCGCCTACGAGGTCGACACGGTGGCCGCGCTCCCCTCGGCGCTGAACGTGCTCTGGGGCTCCACGTTCAGCGTGCTGTCGTTCCTCTCCACCGCCGGCTTCGTCAGTTCGGAATGGGAAGTTGCACGGGCGTGGTCCGGCCTGCAGACGCCCGGGCTGGTCCTGCTCGGCCTCGCGCTGATCGGGGGCGGGGTGGCCACCACCGCGGGCGGGGTGAAGCTGCTGCGCGTTTTCGCGCTCTACAAACACTCCGAACGCGAAATGGAACGGCTGATCTATCCGTCCTCCATCGGCGGGGCGGGCACGGCGGGGCGCAACATCCGCCGGCAGGGGGCCTATGTCGCCTGGATCTTCTTCATGCTGTTCGCCCTGTCGCTGACCGGCGTCGCGATGGCCCTGGCCGCGGCGGGAGCTGCCTTCGACGAGGCGATGGTGATGGCGGTCGCCGCGCTGTCCACCACCGGGCCAGCGGGGCACGTCGTGCTCGACCACCCGGTGAGCTATGCCGCGCTCAACGACCCGGGCAAGGTCGTCCTCGCCTTCGCCATGGCGCTCGGGCGTCTGGAGACGCTCGCCATCCTGGCGTTGCTGAATCCACACTTCTGGCGCCGATAAGGTGGGATTCAATGCCGCAGGCGCAGAAAAGTCTTTGCGTAGGGGCATCTTGGGGGCTGGAATCTACTGCGAACCCATACCATAGTGGGCGGCAACGGGTGAAAGAGCATCCGCGAACGAGAGACGGCCTTCGGGTAACTATAAGAAAATAAGGCAAGGACATGGCTGCCGATAAGCAGAATTTGCAGGATGCGTTCCTAAATCATGTGCGTAAGACAAAGGTCCCTGTCACGATCTTCTTGATCAATGGCGTGAAGCTGCAGGGCGTCATTACGTGGTTCGACAATTTCTGCGTGTTGCTGCGCCGCGACGGACAGTCGCAGCTTGTCTACAAGCACGCGATCTCGACCATCATGCCGTCGCAACCGATCAATTTGTACGAGGGCGAAGACTGACCCAGGACCCTAGCGGGGAGGCCCCCGCCGAGCGCGCGCTGGTACTTCACCCCGACATTCTCAACGATCCCGACCGGCGACCTGCGGGCCCCCGGCTTGAAGAAGCTGTCGCTCTCGCCGCCGCCCTGCCGGGGCTGGACATCGTGGGCAGCGCAGTTGTCGCCCTTCGCGCCCCGCAACCCGGCACGCTGTTCGGCAGCGGCAAGGTGGAGGAGCTGAAGGCCCGTATCGAGGCCGACGAGGTCGGTCTGGTGCTGATCGACGGCCCCGTGACCCCCGTCCAGCAGCGCAACCTGGAAAAGGAATGGGGCGTCAAGCTTCTGGACCGGACCGGGCTGATTCTCGAAATCTTCGCCGACCGCGCCGCCACCCGCGAGGGTGTGTTGCAGGTGGAACTGGCCGCGCTCTCCTACCAGCGTACCCGGCTGGTGCGCGCCTGGACCCACCTGGAACGCCAGCGCGGCGGGCTGGGGTTCGTCGGTGGTCCGGGCGAGACCCAGATCGAGGCCGACCGCCGGGCCATTGACGAGGCGATCACCCGCATCCGCCGCCAGCTCGAAAAGGTGGTGAAGACCCGCGCGCTCCACCGTGCCTCCCGCGCCAAGGTGCCATTCCCGGTCGTGGCGCTGGTGGGCTACACCAACGCCGGCAAATCGACCCTGTTCAACCGTCTGACAGGAGCGGAGGTGTTGGCGAAGGACATGCTTTTCGCCACGCTGGACCCCACAATGCGGGGCGTCACGCTCACCACCGGCCAAAAGGTCATCCTATCGGACACGGTGGGATTCATCTCCGACCTGCCAACGCAACTCGTCGCCGCCTTCCGGGCGACGCTGGAAGAGGTGCTGTCGGCCGACCTGATCGTGCACGTGCGCGACATCAGCCACACCGAGACCGAAGAGCAGGCGGAGGACGTTGAGGCGATTCTGCACGAGCTCGGCGTCACCGACGATACGCCCCGGATCGAGGTCTGGAACAAGATCGACCTGGTCCCCGCCGACGTGCGCCCGACGCTCGACACGCTCGCGTCCCGGCGGCCGGACGTGCAGACTCTGTCTGCGTGGACCGGCGAGGGGATGGACGACCTCGTCGCCGCCATCACCGAAGCGCTCGACGGGGCCCGCAGCGAAACCTCGCTCGACCTTGCGTTCTCGGAGGGCAAGAAGCACGCCTGGTTGCACGAGCAGAACGTGGTGACGAACGAGCGGCAGGGCGATGCCGGATGGACGATCGACGTCCGCTGGACCGCCCGCCAACGGGACGCCTTCGAGCGGCTTTAGCCGTAAGCAACGTCCGCGACGGTCAACGCCGTTGACCAGGTCCGCGCCGGAACAGCCGGTGCCCTCAAGGGCACCGGCAATCCCAAAATCCCGCCGTCAGGCCGTCGCCTTCGCCAGCGCCTGATCCAGGTCCGCGATCAGGTCGTCGGCATCCTCGATCCCGATGGACACGCGCACCATGTTCGGCGCAGCCCCGGCGGCCTCCTGCTGTTCCGGCGTGAGCTGCCGGTGCGTGGTGGAGGCGGAATGAATCACCAGCGACCGGGCATCGCCGAGGTTGGCGACGTGGCTGAAGAGCTCCAGCGAATCCACCAGCTTGACGCAGGCCTCGTAGCCCCCCTTCACCGCGAAGGTGAACAGCGCCCCGGCCCCTTTCGGGCAGATCTTCTGCGCCCGCCCGTGGTAGTTCGAGGAGGGCAGGCCGGCGTAGGTCACGGACTCCACACGCGGGTCCTTCTCCAGCCATTCGGCCACCTTCACCGCGTTCTCCACGTGCCGGGCCATCCGCAGCGACAGCGTCTCGATCCCCAGCAGCGTGTAATGCGCGCCCTGCGGGTTCATCGTCATGCCCAGATCGCGCAGACCGACCGCGATGGAGTGGAAGGTGAACGCCATCGGCCCGAGCGCCTGGTGGAAGACCAGCCCGTGATAGGCAGGCTCCGGCTCGCTGAGCGAGGGGAACTTGCCGGAGGCCGACCAGTCGAACTTGCCCGAATCCACCACGCAGCCGCCGGTGACGGTGCCGTTGCCGGTCAGGTACTTCGTCGTGGAATGGACGACCAGCGTCGCGCCGAGCGCAATCGGGTTGCACAGGTACGGCGTGGCCGACGTGTTGTCGACGATGAGCGGCAGGCCCGCCTCCGCAGCGATCTCCGCCATCAGCGGAATGTCGGTGACGTAGCCGCCCGGGTTGGCAATCGATTCGCAGAACAGCGCGCGCGTGTCGTCGTCGATGGCGTTCCGCACCGCGTCCACGTCGTCCATGTCCACAAACCGCGCCGACCAGCCGAAGCGTTTGATCGTTTGCGAGAACTGGGTGATCGTACCGCCGTAGAGCCGGGTGGAGACCACGATATTGCGCCCCGGGCCCATCAGCGGGAACAGCGCCATGATCTGCGCCGCGTGCCCGGAGGAGCAGCAGACCGCACCAGCGCCGCCTTCCAGCGTGGCGATGCGCTCGGCCAGCACCTGCACGGTGGGGTTGGTCAGCCGGGAATAGATGTAGCCGACCTCCTGCAGGTTGAAGAGCGCGGCGGCGTGGTCGGCATCCCGAAACACATAGGCCGTCGTCTGGTAGATCGGCGTCTGCCGGGCTCCTGTCGCCGGATCGGGGCTGGCGCCTGCATGGACTTGAAGGGTGTCGAAGCCGAGTGTGCGGCCGTCGGTCATGGGGGTGTCCTCCGGTTGGGTCCCGTTTGCGTGGCGCGGAGACTAGAAGAACGCCCGCGCACAGGCAACGCGCTCCGGGTGCGGCCGATGGCACGTGGCCCGCCGGGGCAGGGGGCGGGTGAATGCAGCGCCCGGTGCGGCCAGGCAACCGCGCCGCCACGATTTTTTCGTCTCCGATGTCGTGGGCTGTTGATGGCCGATATTCACGTCATGGTAGGTTGACGTTGCGTACAGGAGAAAAGGGAGGCGCTTATGAAACGGAGTGCGAGCATCGCAGCCGTCGCCCTCGCCGTGGGATCGACCTCGGCAGTGGCGGAAACACTTCTCGAACGGGGCGAATATCTGGTGCGGGGGCCGGCGGGATGCGGCAACTGCCACACGCCGCTGGGGCCGGAAGGGCCGGTGGAGGGCCAGGAACTCGCAGGCCGGCTGGTGGAGAAGAACGACGCCTTCACCGCCATCGCGCCGAACATCACGCCGGCCGGGGCCGTCGCGGACTGGAGCGACGAAGACCTGGCGCGTTCCATCCGCGAAGGCATCCGCCCGGACGGCTCGCTGATCGGCCCGCCGATGCCCTTCGAATTCTACCGCCGTCTCTCGGACACCGACCTCTCGGCCATCGTTGCGTTTTTGAGGACGGTCCCTGCTGTCGAGAATGATCCCGGCGAATCCGTCTACAATATTCCCCTGCCGCCCGCCTACGGCCCGCCCGTGGAGTCCGTGGCGGACATCCCGCGCGGCGTGACGGTCGAGTATGGCGAATACCTCTCCGGCCCGGTTGCGCACTGCATGGAATGCCACACGCCCATGGGGCCGCAGGGCCGGTTGACGGAAACCGACCTCGGCCGCGGCGGCTTCGAGTTCCACGGGCCGTGGGGCATCTCCGTTTCGGCCAACCTGACCAGCCACGAGGACGGGCTGGCGGAGTATACCGACGCCGAGATCGCCGACATGATCACCAAGGGCGTCGAACCGGACGGGGAACAACTCCTGCCGCCCATGCCCTACGGCTACCTCGCGCGGATGACCGAGGACGACCTCGCCGCGATCATCCTCTATCTCCGGAGCCTGCCGCCGCTGCCCGACAAGTCGTAGCCGGAAAAATTCACCAATGAATCAGCCCCCGGAGGCGCATGTCGCCTCCGGGGTTGCAATTCGCGTCGGGCGGGTGCATTATTTAATCAAACGTTTGATTGAATTTGGTGACCCGATGACCTCCACCCCCGAAATGCCCGAAAGCCCGTCCGACCAGACGCGCCGCGCCCTGATCGACGCCGCGATCGCCCTGTTCGGGCAAGAGGGGTTCCGGGGCACCAGCACCCGCGCCATCGCCCAGAAGGCCGGGACGAACGTCGCCTCCATCGCCTATCACTTCGGTGGCAAGGAGGGGCTTAGGGTGGCCTGCGGCACGGCCATTGCCGAACGCCTCGCCCGCGTCGTCGGCAAGACCGACCTGCCGGAGGTGGAGACGCCCGAGCAGGCGCTCCACCTTCTGGAAGGGGTGATCGCGGCCTTTGCCCACTACCTCCTGCTGGAGCAAGGCGAGGCGGACATCGTCGCTTTCATCATGCGCGAAATGGCGGAGGACGGCCCTGCCATCCGCGAGGTCTATGCCACCACGATGGAGCCGCGCCACCGCGCCTTCTGCCGGCTGTGGGAAGTGGCCACCGGCTGGCCGGCCGAGAGCGACCGGACCCGCCTGACCGTCTTCGCCGTGATCGGGCAGGCGCTCTATTTCCGCATCGGCCAGACCGTCGTGCAACAGCGCATGGGCTGGGAGCGGCTGGACGAGGAGACCGTCCGCCAGATCACCGAGGTCCTCATCGCCAACCTGCGCGCGATCGTCGCCGCCAACCGGAGGCAGCCGTGATGCTTGATGTCTGTTCGATCCCGGTGCTCGCCACCTTCTTCGCCGCCTGCACAGGGCTTCCGCCGCTCGCCACCGGCTACGTGGAGGGCGAGTACCGCCTGATCGCGCCGATCACCACGGCGCAGGTTGAAACGCTCAACGTGGCCCGCGGTGCGCGGGTGACGGCGGGCGAGGTGCTGGCGGTGATGGAAACCCGCGACGCCGCCATCGCGCTGGCGGAGGCGAAGGCCGCGCTGGAGGCAGCCGAGAGCGAGCTCGACAACCTGCGGGAAGGGCGGCGGCAGGAGGAAATCGCCGTGATCGAGGCCTCGCTGGCCTCCGCCAAGGCCGAAGCAGCGGAGGCGGAGCGGGAGGCAAAGCGCCAGGAAGACCTCGCTCGGCGCGGCATCGCCCCCTCCGCCCAGGCCGAGGACGCCCGCACCCGCGCCGACGTGACTCTGGCCAAAATCGCCGAGGTGGAAGCGAACCTCGCGGTGGCCAAGCTGCCCGCTCGCCCGCAGGAGATCCAGGCCGCGCACGCGGCGCTGGCGCAGGCGGAGGCGGGCGTGTCCGCGGCCCAATGGCAGCTCGAACGGCGCACCCTCGCCGCCCCCGCTGACGGTCAGGTGCACGAGGTTCTGCGCACCGCCGGGGAGATCGCCGGCCCGCAGGCCCCGGTCCTCTCCATGCTGCCCGACGGCGCCGTGCTGCTCCGGCTCTACGTGCCGCAGTCGGAAATCTCGCGGCTCTCCATCGGCTCGGAACTGACCGTCAACTGCGACGGCTGCCCGGAGGGGCAGACCGCGCATGTGACCTACCTCGCCGACGGTCCGGAATTCACCCCGCCCGTGATCTACTCCCTCGATAACCGGCAAAAGCTCGTCTACCTTGTCGAAGCCCGCCCGGACGTCGCCTCCCACTGGCTGAAGCCGGGGCAGATCGTCGATGTCCGGCTGTCGGAGCCGGAGTCATGACAGAGGGGCCGGCAATCCGGGTCGAAGGGCTGGTCAAGCGCTTCGGCGGCCGCACCGTGGTGGACCACGTCTCCATGACCGTCGCCCGCGGCCAGATCACGGGCTTCCTCGGCCCCAACGGCTCCGGCAAGACGACGATGATCCGCGTCATGTGCGGCCTGCTGACGGCGGACGAGGGAACGGGCATGGTTCTGGGCTACCGGCTCGGCCGCGATACCCGCCGGATCAAGCGCGAGATCGGCTACATGACCCAGCGGTTCTCGCTCTACGAGGACATGACGATCCGCGAAAACCTCGCCTTCGTCGCCGGCCTCTACGGGCTGCGCCCGCTCCGGCGCGTGGTGGACGAAACACTGGAAGGGTTGGGCCTCACCAGCCGCCAGCACCAGCTGTCCGGCACGCTCTCGGGTGGCTGGAAACAGCGCATGGCCCTCGCCGCCTGCGTCATGCACAAGCCGAAGCTGCTGCTGCTGGACGAGCCCACGGCGGGCGTGGACCCCAAGGCCCGCCGCGACTTCTGGGAGGAGATCCACCACCTCGCCGCCGGCGGGATGACCGTGCTGGTCTCCACCCACTACATGGACGAGGCGGAGCGCTGCCATTTCGTCAACTACATCTCCTATGGCCGGCTCGTGGCTTCCGGAACCGTAGAGGAGGTGATCGCCCATGCCGGGCTCACCACCTTCCTGATCGAGGGGCCGATGGACAAGGTCGCCGAGGCGGAGCGGCAACTGCGCGGCATGCCCGGCGTGGACGAAACCGCGCCCTTCGGCACGTCCCTGCACGTGGTCGGACGCGACGCGGGGGCGCTGAAGACCTCCGTCCGGCAGGTCGCCGCCGAGACCGGCACCCGGATGTCGGCCACCGAGACCAGCCTCGAGGACGCCTTCATCCGGTTCATGAACCAGTCGCAGGACAACATGGCATGAGGTGGTTTTCGTTCCGCAGGCTCCGCGCGTTGCTCAAGAAGGAGGTGATCCAGATGCGGCGGGACCGCATCACCTTCGCCATGATGATCGGCGTGCCGCTGATGCAACTCGTCCTCTTCGGGTTCGCCATCAACAACGACCCCAAGTCGCTCCCCGCCGCGCTGGTGGCCCCCACGCAGGACCGCTATTCGCGCGCCATAGTCACCGCGCTGGAACTGACCGGCTACTACCGGTTCGACCACATCACCCCTTCGGCGGCCGAGGCGGAGGCGCTGATCGAGCGCGGCGCCATTTCCTTCGTGGTGACAATCCCATCGGATTTCGACCGCCGGGTCGACCGGGGCGACAATCCGCAGATCCTGATCGAGGCGGATGCCACCGACCCCGCCGTCGCCTCCGGCGCGATCTCCACGCTGGGGCAGGTGGCCTCCGAGGCGCTTCTGCACGAGAGCGGCAAGGACGCGCTGGCCGAGGAGCAGACCCGCAGCCAGCTCGAAGTCATCGTCCACCGCCGCTACAATCCCGACGGCATCACGCAGTACAATATCGTGCCGGGGCTGCTGGGGGTCATCCTCCAGATGACCATGGTCATGATGACCTCCATGGCGCTCACCCGCGAAGTCGAGCGCGGCACGATGGAGAACCTGCTGGCGATGCCCGCCACCGGGCTGGAGATCATGTGCGGCAAGATCCTGCCCTACCTCGCCGTCGGCGCCTTTCAGGTGTTCCTCGTCCTCGGCGCGGCAAAGGCGCTCTTCGGCGTGCCCTTCGTCGGTTCGCTGTCGCTCCTGCTGTTCGGCGTCTTCATCTTCGTCCTGGCGCTGGTTCTGCTCGGCTACACGATCTCCACCGCCGCGCGGACGCAGATGCAGGCGATGCAGCTCACCTTCTTCTTCTTCCTGCCGTCGCTCCTGCTTTCCGGTTTCATGTTTCCCTACAGGGGGATGCCGGGATGGGCTCAGGTTCTCGGTGAATTCTTCCCGCTCACCCATTTCCTGCGCATGATCCGCGCCGTCATGCTTAAGGGCGCGGACCTGACCAACGTGTCGGGCCCCATGGCGGCCATGGCCGTCTTCGTTCTTGCCTATGCCCTGCTTGCCCTGACCCGGTTCCGGCGGACGCTCGATTGAGAGGCAATCGCGGGCCGGTCTGGTCAAGTCTCATGCGACGTGTTTAGTCTCGGGGGGCTGGAAGCGGCGTCGGAACGGTTGCGGGAGGGTTTCATGCAGGCAGTCTTGATCGGCGTGGGCATGGTCGCCCGCACCCACGTGGACGCCGTGGCCGCAACCGACGGCAAGGTCACCCTGCGTGGCGTCATGGCGGCGCACGCGGACAGGGCGGAGGCCTTCGCCGAAACCGTCGCTTCGGCATCGGGTCAGAAGCCCAAGATATACAACGATATTGCCGAAGTCGCCGCCGACCCCGCCGTGGACCTCGTTCTGCTCTGCACACCGCCCAACGCCCGGATGGAGATCGTCCGCGCGCTGGCGGAGGCCGGCAAGCCGATGCTGATGGAAAAGCCGATCGAGCGCGACAGCGCCGCCGCGGAGGAGATCGTCACGCTCTGCGAGGCCAATGGCGTGCCCCTCGGCGTCGTCTTCCAGCACCGGATGCGGGAAGCCTCGCAGCACGCCGCCGCGGTTCTGGCCGAGGGCGCGCTCGGGCCACTGGCGGCGGTGGAGGTGACGGTGCCCTGGTGGCGGCCCCAATCCTACTACGATGAGCCGGGCCGCGGCACCTACGCACGCGACGGCGGCGGCGTGCTCATCAGCCAGGCCATTCACACGCTCGACCTGATGCTGTCGCTTACCGGCCCGGTACGCAGCGTGCAGGCCATGGCCCGGACGACCGCGTTGCACCGCATGGAGGCGGAGGATTTCGTAACGGCCGGTCTGGAATTTGCCAACGGCGCCGTGGGCTCGTTTGTCGCCTCCACCGCCAGCTATCCCGGCGGCCCGGAATCCATAGTTCTCCACGGGCAGTCCGGCAGCCTCCGTTTGGAATCCGGCACCTGCACCCTCGATTTCCACGACGGGCGGCACGAGACGCTCGGCGCCCAGGCCACCGGCACCGGCGGCGGCGCGGACCCCATGGCTTTCACCCACGAGTGGCACCAGGGCGTGATCGAGGACTTTGCCGACGCCGTCGCCGAGGGTCGCGCGCCGCTGGTGTCCGGCCGGGAAGCGCTGCGCGTCCACCGCCTGATCGACGCGCTGGTCGAGTCCTCACGGGAGCGACGCGCCGTTATTCTGAAGGACGCCGAGTAACCGATGGAACGCGCACTGAAATTCGCCGCCCTCGGCATCGAACACCGCCACATTTTCGGCATGGCGCAAAGCATGGCGACCGAGGGCGCGAAGTTCGTCGGGTGGTGGAACGACGGCGACCCGATGATCCTCGACGGCTTCAAAAAACGCTTCCCCGACGTGCCCCGCGCGACAGACCGGGATACCCTGCTGGCGGACCCGGATATCGACCTGATCCTGATCGCCGATGTCCCCCGCCGCCGCGCCGCGCTCGCCATCGAAGCGATGCAGGCCGGCAAGGACGTGATGGTCGACAAGCCCGGCTGCACGACGCTGGAGCAGCTTGACGCGCTCCGCGCTACGCAGGCGGAGACGGGCCGCATCTGGTCCGTCGATTTCTCCGAACGGTTCGAGGTGCCGAGCGTCACCCGCGCCTCCGAGTTGGTGGCCGAGGGGGCCATCGGCCGCGTGGTGCAAACCGTCGGCCTCGGCCCGCACCGTCTCAACAAGCCCACCCGCCCGGACTGGTTCTTCGACCGCGACGCCTATGGCGGCATCCTGTGCGATATCGCCTCTCACCAGATCGACCAGTTCCTCCACTTCACCGGCGCGACCGACGCGGAGGTCACGTTGGCCAGCGTCGGCAACTACGCCAACCCGGCCACCCCCGGACTTCAGGATTTCGGTGAACTTGCGCTCAGAAGTCCCGAAGGTCACGGCTATATTCGCGTCGACTGGTACACCCCCGACGCGCTGCCCAACTGGGGCGACGGACGTCTGACCATCCTCGGCACGGACGGCTACATCGAGCTGCGGAAGTACGTCGACGTCGGCGGCGCGCCGGGCACCGACCACCTCGTCCTCGTCAACGGCACGCGCTGCGAAAAGGTCGATTGCGCGACGGCCGGTCTGCCCTATTTCGGCCGGCTCGCGGCGGACATTCGCGACCGCACCGAAACGGCCATGTCGCAGGCCCACTGCTTCACCGTCATGGAGCTCGCGATCCGGGCACAACGGATGGCCGAGGGAGCCACGCGGCCTTGATCCGCACCGCGATCATAGGCGCCGGCATCGGGCGGGAGCACCTGGAGGGCTACCTCGATCTTCCCCACCAATTCGCCGTCACCTGGATCTGCGACCTCAACCTCGCCCGCGCAGAGGAAATCGCCGATCCCCACGGCATCCAGGTCGCACGCAACCTGGCGAACGTGCTGGCCGACCCGGACGTCGATCTCGTGGACATCTGCCTGCCGCCGCACCTGCACTACAAGGCCGCGAAGGCCGCGTTAAAGGCCGGCAAGCACGTGGTCTGCGAAAAACCCATGGTCCCCTCGCTCGCCGAGGCGGAGTCCCTGATCGCCACAGCCCAGGCCGCCGGCCGCGTGCTGTCGCCGGTCTTCCAGTACCGCTACGGCCCGGCCATGGCTCAGATCGAAGCCCTCCGAACGGCCGGCCTTCTGGGGCGGCCCTACGCGGCGAGCGTGGAAACCCACTGGAACCGAGGCCCGGACTACTACGCCACCTCCTGGCGCGGTACCTGGGCGGGGGAGAACGGCGGCGCCGTCCTCGGCCACGCCATCCACAATCATGACCTGTTGACCGCCCTGCTGGGGCCGGTGCGCGAGGTGCAGGCCACGGTCGCCACCCGCGTCAATGCCATCGAGACCGAAGACTGCGCGGCGATCGCGCTGCGCTTCGAGTCCGGCGCGCTGGCGACCAGCTCCATCACCCTCGGCGCCGCGACCGACACCACGCGCATCCGCATCTGCTGGGAGGGGGTGACCGCCGAAAGCGGCACCGAGCCCTACGCGCCCATGGCCCAGCCGTGGACCTTCACCGCCCGCGCCCCCGTGGAGCAATCGCAGGTGGACGACGTGCTGGCCGGCGTCCGCCCCTCGCGGACCCGCTTCGCCGGGTATTTCGAGGCGCTGGCGGACCGGCTGCAGGGCAGGGAGGCGCAGGCCGTCACCCCCGAAGACGGGCGCCGCTCCGTCGAACTGGTGGCCGCGATCTACAATGCCGCGCGGACGGGGCAGGCCGAATACCTGCCGCTGGCCGAGGATCACCCGTTGTATTATGGCTGGGCCCCCGAACCGGGCGCCGTCGAACTGGTCCGAGACAGGGACGACTCAGGGAGGAGTGACCGATGACACCGACTGGATATTTCACGAAAGGCGCCGCACTGGCCGCCATGCTGGCCGGAGGCGCCGCCTCGGCACAGGAAATCCGCTTCATGTGCTACTCCGACGGCAACGAATGCGAGGCCGCCGGCGAGATCATCGAGCGCTTCGAGGCCGAGAACGACGGCGTGAGCGTCGTGATCGACAAGGTCCCCTACAAGGCCATCCTCGAAAACCTGCCAGTGCAGCTCGCCGCTGGCACCGGCCCCGACATGGCCAAGGTCACGGACCTGGGAGGGCTCAGCAAGTACTACCTGGACCTCGCGCCTCACGTCGACCGCGCCTACTGGGAGGAAAGCTTCGGCCCGATCCTCGACTGGTACCGCAAGGGGCCCGACGACGATGGCATCTACGGCCTGCATTCTCAGCTCACCATCACCGGACCCTTCATCAACCGCACCCTCTTCGATCAGGCGGAGGTAGAGGTTCCGGGGCCGGATGCCACCTGGGACGACTGGGCAGAGGCCACCCGCAAGGTTGCGGAGGCGACCGAGACGCCGTTCGCCATGGCCATCGACCGCTCCGGCCACCGCATCGCCGGCCCCGCGATCTCCTACGGCGCCAAGCTGTTCGGCGAAGACGGCACGCCAACACTGGTGGACGAGGGCTTCACCACCTTCGCGCAGAAATTCGTCGACTGGAATAAAGACGGCACCATGGCGCCGGACGTCTGGGGCGCGGCCGGTGGCACCACCTACCAGGACGCGGCGCAGGAGTTCATCAACGGCGAGCTCGTGTTCTACTACTCCGGAAGCTGGAACGTCCAGCGCATGGACAGCTCCATCGGCGACGCATTCGACTGGGAAGTGGTCGGCTCGCCCTGCGGACCCGCCGCCTGCACGGGAATGCCGGGAGGCGCCGGCATCGTCGGCTTCGAACAGACGCAACATCCCGAGATCGTGGCGAAGCTGATCGACTTCCTGGCGGAAAAGGAGAACTACGCCGACCTGACCGCCAAGTCCCTCAACATCCCCGCCCATGCCGCCGTCGCCGCTGAGGGCGTGACCTACGAGGGCGCGTCCGAGCAAGCGGCCGCGGCGCTGAACGCCTTCGCCGCCCAGGTCCCCACCGTCTCGCCGATCGCCTTCGCCTATCAGGGCTACAAGAACAACCGCGCCATGTTCAACATCTCGCTCGCGCGCGTCAGCCAGGCCATCGTCGGCGAGTTGACGGTCGAAGAGGCCATGGCGCGCGCCAAGGACGACCTGGCTCAGGCGCTGGCCGAATCGGGCGAGTGAGACGGTGAGACGTCGCACCGGACTGTCGACCGGCCGCGTCTGCGGCTGAGGGTCGGATATGGGTATTTTCACCAACAAGAAGCCCAAGGTGGAGTCTTCTTGTTGGCCCAAATACCCAAATTCCGACGTGTGGGCCGGGAGGTGCCGTCGACGCTCCGGACGCGCGCCCGATGACCCGCTGGCCGCGGGGCGCTGTCCGCGCCCGGCATGGAAAGAGACCGCATGCTGCTTCGCCTGATCTCACCCCTGATGAATGTGGTCGACCTGCCGATGCGGGCGCTGCAGCGCCGGCTCGGAATCTCCCGGCTCGCCTGGGTGTTTCTCCTGCCCAACCTGCTGCTCTTCGGGACCTTCGCGTTCCTGCCGATTCTGCTGAACTTCGCCTATGCCTTCACCGGGACGGACAACATCCTGCTGCTGGATCGAACCTTCGTCGGCGCGGAAAACTTCGCCCAGCTTCTGGATTGCGACAGCTATCTCGATCCGAACACCTGCGCGCGCGATCTTTTCTGGCGCGCGGTGCACAATACCGCGTGGTTCATCGTGATGCAGGTTGGGTTCATGGTCGGCTTCTCCCTGCTGACCGCCCTGGTTCTGAACCGGGAGATCAAGGCGCGGGGCTTCTTCCGGGCGGTCTTCTTCTTTCCCGTCCTTCTGTCACCGGTGGTGGTGGCGCTGGTCTGGAAGTGGGTGCTCCAGCGGAACGGAATCCTGAACGCCGGGCTGGAGGCGGTGGGCATGGACAGCGTGGTCTGGCTGCTCGACCGTCATTGGGCGTTCTTCTGGTCGGTGTTCCTGTCCGTCTGGGCGCACATGGGCTTTTATACCCTCATCCTTCTCGCCGGGCTGCAGGCGATCCCCCGTGACGTCTACGAGGCCGCGGTGATGGACGCCGCCGGCCCCTGGCGGACGTTCCGGCGCATCACCCTGCCGCTCCTGATGCCGACGATGCTGGTCGTGATGGTGCTGGCGCTCATCAAGGGCGTGCAGACCTTCGACGAGATCTATGCCTTTACCGGGGGTGGGCCGGGATCGGCGACCACCTTCATCATCCAGTATATCTATGAGACCGGCTTTGGCGGCGCGCCGCGCCTGTTCGGGCCAGCGGCGGCGGCCTCGCTGCTGCTGGCGCTGCTTTTGGTGGCGCTGACGGTGATACAGCTCTGGATTACGCGGAGGTCGTCCAATGGCTAATGTAACGGCCTTTCTGACCCGCACCCGGGGGCGGGGTCGGCTCCACTGGACCGATTGGGCGAGCTACGCCTACCTCGCCCTCGGCGTCTTCCTGATGTTCGGCCCGGTGATCTGGCTCGTGGTCTCCTCCTTCAAGACGCAGGCGGAACTCGACCGCTTTCCGCCGCGCTTCCTTCCCTATGCCCCGGAGACGGTGCAACTCGACGGCCATGCCGAGCCTCTGCCGCTGTTTCGCGTGACGGATGGCCCGCTGGCGGGGGAAACGGTGGCGCAAGTGCGCCGGATCGGACTCACGAGCCAGGTCGTCCGCCCGGAGGCGCCAGGCGAGGTCGTCAAGATCAACCGTGCCGACAGGGTGCCGGTGGAACGCGTGAAACCGGCGCTGGAAAACTATCGCACCCTTTTCGAGCGCTTCGATTTCATGCGCTATTTCTGGAACTCGACCTTCATCACCCTGACCGCAACGGCAATCACCCTGCTGGTCAACTCCATGGCAGCCTTCGCGCTGGCAAAATACGAGTTCCGGGGACGGGGGGCCGTCGTCGCGCTGGTGATCGGCGTGCTGATGGTGCCGCAATCGGTGGTGCTGGTGCCGCTCTTCATGGTCACGCGCGAATTCGGGATGCTCGACAGCCCCTGGGGCGTGATCATTCCCGGCGCCGCGACGCCGACGGGGGTGTTCCTGCTGCGCCAATACATGCTGACGATCCCGGACGAAATCCTGGATGCCGCCCGCATGGACAAGGCCAGCGAGTGGAAGATCTTCTGGCGGATCGTGCTGCCGCTCTCCGCGCCCGCCATCGCGGTGTTGGCGATCCTTTCGATCATGTGGCGCTGGAACGACTTCCTCTGGCCGCTGATTGCCCTGTCGCGCAGCGAGAACTACACGCTGCAACTGGCGCTGAATTCGTTCCAGGGCGAAATGCGGACGGAGTGGAGCAGCCTTCTGGCGATGACGGTGCTGACGCTTTTGCCCGTGGCGCTGGTTTTCGCCTTCCTCCAGAAGTACATCGCCACGGGCATCGCCTCCACGGGCGGCAAGTGAAAGAGAGCGGATGACGACGGCAGGGGAGCAGACACCGCACATCTCGCGCCGGACGGCGCGGCTGGAGCTGCGGAACGTCACCAAGTCCTTCGGCAAGGCCGAGGTGATCCGCGGGGTCGACCTGACCGTGGAGCAGGGGGAGTTCTGCGTCTTCGTTGGGCCCTCGGGCTGCGGAAAGTCCACCCTTCTGCGCATGATCTCGGGGCTGGAGAACGTCACAGCGGGGGAGATACGGATCGGCGGCGACGTGGTGAACGACGTGCCGGCGGCCGAGCGGGGACTGGCGATGGTGTTCCAGTCCTACGCGCTCTATCCGCACATGAGCGTGCGCCAGAACCTGTCGTTCGGCCTGGAAAACCTGCGCACCCCCCGCGGGCAGATCGCGGAGACGGTGGAGGAGGTGGCCGCCATGCTGCAGATCGACATGCTGCTCGACCGCCGCCCCAAGGACCTGTCGGGGGGCCAACGGCAGAGGGTTGCCATCGGCCGCGCCGTCGTGCGGGAGCCGCGGATCTTCCTGTTCGACGAGCCGCTCTCCAACCTCGACGCCGAATTGCGGGTGGAGATGCGGGGCGAAATCTCGCGCCTGCACGCGCGCCTCGGGAACACCATGGTCTACGTGACCCACGACCAGGTCGAAGCGATGACGATGGCCGACCGGATCGTCGTTTTGCGCGACGGGCAGGTGGAGCAGGTGGGGGCGCCGCTGGAGCTTTATAACTCGCCCGCGAACCTCTTCGTCGCAGGGTTCATCGGCTCGCCCCGGATGAACTTCCTGACCGGCCGCGTGGAGGCAGGCCGGCTCAGGCTCGACAACGGGCAGATGGTCGACGTCCCCCACGGGAAGTTCTCATTGGAGGACGGCGCAGCGGTCACCCTCGGCGTGCGGCCGAACCACCTGATTCCGGTCGCGGAAACGGTCTCGGGATTGCATGCAACCGTTCGCGGCATCGAGCAACTGGGCGGGGATTCCTATGTCCACGCGGTCACCGCAGCGGGCGAGGCGGTGTCGCTGCACCGGCCCGGGCAGACGGACCTGACAGTGGGCGCGGAGGTGTACCTCGAACCCGACCCGGACCAACTTCATCTGTTCGACACTGCGACCGGCCGCGCCCTGCGCGCCGACCCCGCTCGCGATTCTTCGGCCGAAAAATCGTAACGACCTTCCGGCCGAAAATCCGGGCCCGGCGGGGCGGAAAAGCCTAAGATCAGCCGACGATCATCTGCTTGAGTTTCAGCGCTTCGTATTCCAGTTCCCGCAGGCGGTACTTCACCACGTCGCCGATGGAAATCATGCCCACCACGTGTTCGCCGTCCATCACCGGCAGGTGGCGGAACCGCCCGTCGGTCATCTTGCGGAGCATGTCCAACAAGCGCTCTTCCGGGCCGCAGCTGACGACGTCTGTCGTCATCAGTTCGTCCACCCGCTTTGTATAGGTATCTCCCGGCAGGTCGGCGAAGCCGCGGACGATGTCGCGCTCCGTCAGAATGCCGACGACATGGCCGTTCTGATCCCGCACGAGAACCGAACCGATGTTGTGCTCCTTGAGGACCTCGGAGGCATGGTGGATCGAATCGGCCGGCCGAACCGAGTAGATCTGCTTGCCCTTGGCGTCCAGCACGGTTGCCGCGGTTGCGTTTCCGCCCGGCGGGGTCGTGTTCGACTCGAGGCTCTGGCTGTGGGTATGCGGGTTTTCGTGTTCGATCGGATGTACGGTTTTTCGGTGCATCGGGGGTCTCTTTCTCGTTCCATGCCACCTGATTTCGACGACGGCCCGTCCAGGCTATCGGTCAGCGCCATTCTAGACCGGGATTTTCAGCTGACTACAGTAGAAAGTCGCTCTGCCGGGCGCGATACTTTCGCACTTGCCTCCCCGCAAAAGGCGACCGGCGCCGCGAGGCGCCGGTTGGGGGGAGGAGATTGGCGGATCAACCGCCGAAGTCGTCCAGCATGATGTCTTCCCGGTCCACACCAAGCTCCAGCAGCATGTTGATCACCGACTGGTTCATGATCGGCGGCCCGCACATGTAATATTCGCAATCCTCGGGGGCAGGGTGGTCCTTCAGGTACTGCTCATAGAGGACGTTGTGGATGAAGCCGGTGTAGCCCGTCCAATTGTCCTCCGGCATCGCGTCCGACAGGGCGACGTGCCAGGTGAAGTTCGGATTCTCCGCTGCGAGCTGGTCGAAATCCTCGACGTAGAACATCTCCCGCTTCGAGCGGGCGCCGTACCAGAAGGTCACCTTCCGCGTTGTGGCGAGCCGCTTGAGCTGGTCGAAGATGTGGCTGCGCATCGGCGCCATGCCCGCCCCGCCGCCGACGAAGATCATCTCCTTGTCGGTGTCGCGGGCGAAGAACTCCCCGAACGGGCCGGAGATCGTGACCTTGTCGCCCGGCTTGAGGTTGAAGATGTAGGAGGACATCTTGCCCGGCGGGATATGCGCCGTGCCCGGCGGCGGGGAGGCCACCCGGACGTTGAGCATGATGATGCCCTTCTCCTCGGGGTAGTTCGCCATGGAATAGGCGCGCTCCACCGGCTCCTCGACGGCGGACTCATACTGCCAGAGGTCGAAGCGGTCCCAGTCCTCCCGGTACTCGTCCTCGATCTCGAACTCGGTGTACTTCAGTTCATGGGCCGGGGCCTCGATCTGGATGTAACCGCCAGCGCGGAAGTTCACGTGCTCGCCCTCGGGCAGCTCCAGAACCAGCTCCTTGATGAAGGTCGCGACGTTGTGGTTGGAGCGCACCGTGCACTCCCACTTCTTCACGCCGAAGACCTCTTCGGGAACCTCGATCTCCATGTCCTGCTTCACCGCCACCTGGCAGGACAGCCGGTCGCCCCGTGCCGCCTCGCGCTTGGTGATGTGGGTTTCCTCGGTGGGCAGGATCGACCCGCCGCCCGCATGCACGCGCACCCGGCACTGCGCACAGGTGCCGCCGCCGCCGCAGGCCGAGGGCACGAACAGGTGCTGGTTCGCCAGCGTCTGCAACAGCTTGCCGCCGGCAGGAACGTGGATCGTCTTCTCGCCGTTGATCGTGATCGCCACATTGCCGGACGAGACAAGCCGCGAACGGGCGAACATGATGAGGGTGACGAGCGCCAGAACGATCAGGGTAAAGAGCGCGACGCCCAGAAGAAATGTCGACATCTCCCGGCCCCCTTACAGTTTCACGCCGCTGAAGGACATGAATCCCATGGCCATCAGCCCGGCGGTGATGAAGGTGATCCCCAGCCCCTGCAGCCCGTCGGGGATGTCGGAGTACTTCAGCTTCTCCCGCACGCCCGCCATGGCGGTGATCGCCAGCGCCCAGCCGAGGCCGGAGCTGAACCCGTAGGTGACCGACTGTGCGAAGCCGTAGTCGCGTTCCACCATGAACAGCGACCCGCCGAGGATCGCGCAGTTCACCGTGATGAGCGGCAGGAAGATCCCGAGCGCGTTGTAGAGCGGCGGAAAGTACTTATCGAGCACCATCTCCAGGATCTGCACCATCGCCGCGATCACCCCGATGTAGGAGATGAGACCCAGGAACGTCAGGTCCACGTTCCCGAAGCCCAGCCAGTCCAGCGCGCCGGGTTTCAGCAGCCCGTTCAAAATCAGGTTGTTGGCGGGCACCGTGATCGTCTGCACCACCATGACCGAGATCCCCAGCCCGATGGCGGTGGAGATCTTCTTGCTGACGGCGATGAAGGTGCACATGCCGAGGAAGAACGACAGCGCCAGGTTTTCGACGAAGATCGCCTTGACGGCGAGCGACAGCAGCCCTTCCATCAGTGCGCCTCCACTTCCTGTTCCTGGATGATGTATTCGCGAACCTCGACCTGCTCCGGCTTCCACGTCCGGAAGGCCCAGATGATCAGCCCTATGATGAAAAAGGCCGACGGCGGCAGCAGCAGCAGGCCGTTCGGCACGTACCAGCCGCCGTTGTTGACCGTGGGCAGGATCGTGATGCCGAAGAGCGAGCCGGAGCCGAACAGCTCCCGCACCGTGCCCACCATCATCAGGATCAGCCCGTAGCCCAGCCCGTTGCCGATCCCGTCGATGAAGCTGTCCACCGGCGGGTTCTTCATGGCGAAGGCCTCCGCACGGCCCATGACGATGCAGTTGGTGATGATGAGCCCAACGAAGACGGACAGCGTCTTTGAGATCTCGAACAGGAACGCCTTCAGGATCTGGTCCACCAGGATCACGAGGCTGGCGATGATGACCATCTGCACGATGATCCGGATCGACCCCGGAATGTGGTTGCGCAGCATCGAGATGAACATCGACGAGAAGGCCGTGACCGATGTCACCGCGATCGCCATGACCAGCGACACCTGCAACGAGGAGGTCACCGCCAGCGCGGAGCAGATGCCCAGCACCTGCAGCGTGATCGGGTTGTTGTCGACCAGCGGATCGACGAGGTAGGTGCGTCGCGTCTGTGCCATCACACGGCTCCCGCCTTGAGGTTGTCCAGGAAGGGCGCGAAGCCCTGTTCGCCCATCCAGAAGCGGACGAGGTTGTCGACGCCGTTGGAGGTCAGCGTGGCCCCGGCCAGAGCGTCGACGTGGAACGGCTCCATCGCGGGCGACGGCACGCCCTTGGCGACCGTGATCTTCAGGTCGCCGTCGTCATCCCGCAGCTTCTTGCCGTTCCAGAGCGCCTTCCAGCGCGGGTTGTCCACCTCCGCGCCCAGCCCCGGCGTCTCCGCATGTTCATAGAACTGAAGGCCGTAGATGTCGTTGCCGTTCTCTTCCAGCGCAATGAAGCCGTAGAGCGTGGACCAGAGCCCATAGCCGTAGACCGGCAGGATGATCTTGTCGAGATTCCCCTGTTCGTCGTTCAGCAGGTAGACGGTGGCATAGTTCAGGCGCCGCCCGATGCTCGCGGGGTCGTCCTCCAGCGGCATGGAAAGCGTCACGTCCTCGGCGGCCTGCTTGTCGTCGAAGGTCGTGGCGTCGAAGCGGTCGGTGAAGGTGCCCGACTCCAGGTCCACCACCCGCGGTTCGAAGGCGGCGAAGGCCTCGTCCACGTCGGTTCCCGGCTCATAAAGGCCGGCCACCTGCAGGATGTTGATCCGCTTGTCCCGCAGCTTGTTGGCCTCCTGCACCGGCCGAAGGCTGACCGCCGCGGCGGCCACGACCATGGAGCAGAACAGGCACAGCGTCACCGCGACGAAGAAGGTCTTCTGCACCGAATCCACGGGCAGCGCCTTGAAGCGGGCGAGGAAGCCCTCGGTTTCCTGAGAGTCCGGTTCAGGCATTGCGCTTTGCCCTCCGCGAGATGTTGGCGCGCACCACGAACCAGTCGATCAGCGGCGCGAAGATGTTGGCGAACAGGATGGCGAGCATCATGCCTTCGGGGAAGGCCGGGTTCAGCACGCGGATCATCACGACCATGAAGCCGATCAGCGCCCCGTACCAGAGCCGCCCGAGGTTGGTATGCGCCGCCGAAACCGGCTCCGTGACCATGAAGGCCAGCCCGAAGGCGTACCCGCCCAGCACGAAATGCCACCAGAAGGGCATCCCGAACATCGGGTTGGTGTCCGAGCCGATCAGGTTCAGCAGCGTAGAGAAGACGACCGTGCCGGCCAAGCAGCCGACCACCAGCCGCCAATTGGCGACTTTCGTGACCAGCAGGAACGCCAGGCCGATCATGCAGGCCACGACCGAGGTTTCCCCGATGCAGCCCTGGATCGTGCCCCAGAAGGCGCTCCAGAAGGTGATGCCGTACTCCGGCAGCGCCCCGACACCGTCGGCGGCCGAAACCGCAAGCGCGGTGGCGCCGGAGAAGCCGTCAACCGGCGTCCAGACGCTGTCGCCCGACATCTGCGCGGGGTACGCGAAGTAGAGGAACGCACGCCCCACCAGCGCGGGGTTGAGGAAGTTCTTGCCCGTGCCGCCGAATACCTCCTTGCCGATCACCACCCCGAAGGAGATGCCGAGCGCGACCTGCCAGAGCGGCGCGGAAGCCGGCAGGATCAGGACGTAAAGCATTGACGTAACGAGGAAACCCTCGTTGATCTCATGCCCCCGAACGACCGCGAACAGCCCCTCCCAGCCGAGGCCGACCACCATCGTGACGATATAGATCGGTAGGAACCAGAGGAGCCCGTGGAACATGCAGGCAAGGAAATTGCCCGGGTTCATGCCGAAGCCGATGGCCTGCATCAGCCCCACGCGCCAGCCCGTCATCGCCTCGTCCCCGAGGGCGGCGAGCGCCATGTTGGCCTGGTAGCCGGTGTTCCAGAGCCCGAAGAGAAGCGCGGGAAGCGTCGCCAGAACCACGTAGGTCATGATCCGCTTCATGTCCGTGTAGGCGCGCGCATGCGGCGCCACGGTGGCCACGGTCTTGGGGGTGTAGAGGAAGCTCTCGATGGCCTCGTACAGGGCGAAGTACCGCTCGTATTTGCCGCCCTTGTGGAAGTTCGGCTCGATGCGGTCGAAGAAACTGCGCAGACCCATGGCTCAGCCCTCCTTCTCGATCTTGGTCAGGCTGGCGCGCAGGGCCGGCCCGTATTCGTACTTGGCCGGGCAGGCGAAGGTGCACAGCGCAAGGTCCTCCTCATCCAGCTCCAGCGCGCCGAGCGCCTGGGCGCTGTCGGTGTCCATCACCAGCAGCGCGCGCAGAAGCTGTGTCGGCAGGATGTCCTGCGGCATCAGTTGCTCGAAGGTGCCCAGCGGAACCGAGGCGCGGCGCGCGCCGTTGAGGTTGGAGCCCATCGGGAAGCGCTTGATCTTTTCCAGCGCCGAGGCAAGCACCGGCATCACCGCGAACTGGTCGGGCCGTGGCCGAATCCATCCCAGCAGCACCTGCTCGCGGTCCTCCGTGATGAGCGTGACGGCGCGGGCGTAGCGGCCGAGATAGTCGAACGGGCCGTCGTCGGACATCCGCCCTGTCAGCACCGAGCCGGAAATGACCCGCACCGGGTCATCTCCCTCAACCTCGCCCTCCGTCAGGTCCGTCAGGTTGGCGCCCAGAATCGTCCGCACCAGTCGCGGCCTGACAGCGCGCGGGCCAGCAAGCGAGATCACCCTTGTCGGGTCCAGGTGGCCGGTCTGCATCAGGTGCCCGATCGCGATCACGTCTTGGTAGGAGATCGTCCACACAACCCGCGACCCGGACGGCGGCGCGAGGAAATGCATGTGCGTGCCGGCCAGCCCCGCCGGGTGCGGCCCCTCGAACGTCGCGACCTCCACGCCCTCCACATCGCCGCCGGGAACCTCCGCGTCCGGCGCCTTGCAGAGCCATACGGTTCCGTCCGTCAGATGCGAGATCGCCTCCAGACCCGCGGTGAACTCTCCCGGCCGTTCCGCGATGACCACCGCCGGATCGGCCGCGAGCGGCTCGGTGTCCATCGCGGTCACGAAGATCGCCGTGGGCCGCGTCGCCGGATCGGGCACGTGGGAGTAGGGCCGGGTGCGGAACGCGGGCCACAGCCCCGCCCGGCAGAGCTTCTCGGCCACCGTCATGGCGCCCGCGCCCTCTGCCAGAGCGCCGAAATCCTCGCCCGCGTCGGACGGGTCGTCCACGTCGATCACCACGCTCTGCAGCACCCGCCGCGCGCCCCGGTTGATCGCCCGCACCCGCCCGGTGGCCGGCGCGGTGAACAGCACGTCCGGCGTGTCCTTGTGGGCATAGAGCGGCTGGCCGCGCCGGACGGTATCGCCCTCCGCCACCAGCATCCCCGGTTTCAGGCCGAGCGTGTCGGCCCCGATCACCCCGACGGACCCGATCCGCGGCCCCTCGTCGATCTCCTGCACTGGTGCCCCGCTCATCGGCAGGTCCAGGCCCTTCTTGAAGCTGAATTCCGGCATCTCAGAGTGCTGCGCTGTCCGTTTCCATCCCTGCGACCGCCCGACTCCTCCGACGCGTCCGGCCGTTAATTCGGTGGGCGACGGTATACACGAGCGGGCGATTTTGTCCCTCATAGTGAGACACAGGACGCTGCGCAACACAACTCATCGGGCACCAATTGCCTCAGGTCCGCGCACGGGCCCGCGTTGACAGAGCGCCGGCAAACGGGCAGACCCCCGGCGACCGGACACCGACCCACAGGACTCCCATGCGTGCCTTCACCCTCCTTCCCGCCGTTCTGATGCTCGCCGCGTGCTGGGGCGAGGACAAGACCGAGACCTACAAGCTCTCCGGCGAGACCATGGGCACCACCTACCACGTCACCGCGGTCGAGGTCCCCGCCGACGTCTCCGAAGACGATCTGTCGGCCGCCGTGGACGCCGCGCTGTCCGCTGTCAACGCCTCCATGTCGAACTGGGACCCGCAGTCCGAAATCTCCCGCTTCAACGAGGCACAAAGCACGGACCCCGTCACCATCTCCCCGGAACTGGCCCATGTCATGTCCGCCGCCAACGAGGTCCACGCGCTCTCCGGCGGCAAGTTCGATGTCACCCTTTCGCCGCTGATCGACCTCTGGGGTTTCGGCCCCAAGACGCCGGGCGAGCCCATCCCCGCCGACGAGGACATCGCCGCCGCCCTGGAGCACGTGGGGCAGGGGGACGCCCTCCGGCTCGACGGCGAAACCCTGACCAAGATCGACCCCGACGTCTCCGTCAACCTCTCCGCCATCGCCAAGGGCTACGGCAACGATGCGGTGGCCGAGGCCCTGCGCGGCTTCGGCATCGAGAACTACCTGGTGGAAATCGGCGGCGATCTCGTCTCCGCCGGCCTGAACGAAGACGGCGCCCCCTGGCAGATCGGCATCGAAGCACCGGACCCGGCCAGCCGCAGCGTTGAGATGATCCTGCCGGTCTCGGACCGCGGCATGGCCACCTCCGGCGACTACCGCAACTTCACCGAGCAGGACGGTGTGCGCTACTCCCACATCATCGACCCGACGACGGGCCGCCCCATCACCCACCGGGCGACCTCGGTCACGGTACTGGCCGACAGCGGCATGATGGCCGACGCCCTCGCCACCGCCATGCTCGTTCTGGGCGAGGAGGAGGGGCTCCGGGTGGCCGAAGAAAACGATCTCGCCGTCTTCTTCATCTCCCGCGCGGAGCAGGGGGCCGATCAGGACTACGTGACCCACGCCAGTCCGGCCTTTGAAAAGCTGCGCGACGGCGATTAAACTGCCTGAAAGACCGGACGGAACGCCATGGCCACTTTCGCATTTTCTTTCATCCTGATCGCGCTGGTGATCGCCGGCATGTCCATCGGCGTCATGCTGGTCGGCCCCAAGATGCGCATCAAGGGAAGCTGCGGCGGCCTGAACGCGATCTCGGGAGCCGATAAATGCGTGGTCTGTCAGAAGGATATCGACCCGGACAGCCCGCTCCGCGACCGCCTCGCCGGATGCCCCCGGGCCCGAAAGGCCGCCGGCAAGGCCTGAATCGGCACGCGGGCGCCGCGCCTTAGGCCTGCACTTGCAAGAATGCCAGCGCCGCGAAGGCGATGACGGCGGCGAGGCCATAGGCCCAGGCCTTGACGCGCCAGAACGCCCCCTGTGCCTTCCAGTTCTGCCGGAACGCACGCCCGGCAAAGACGAGAACCAGCAACAGCACCGTCGCCGTCAGGGGAGAGAGCGTCAGCGAGTCAGACATCGCGCGCCCCACTCCGCCTGACCGGCCTTCCAATCGCCGGGCACCCGCGACAGCAGACCCCCTGCCTCAGTCCTCGCCAAAGACGCGGGCAAAGATCGTGTCGACGTGTTTGGTGTGATAGCCGAGGTCGAATTTCTCCTCGATCGCCTCCGGCGAGAGCGCCGCGCACACGTCCGGATCGGCCAGAAGCTCTTCCTTGAAGTCCTTGCCCTGTTCCCAGACCTTCATCGCGTTGCGCTGCACCAGCGAATACGCGTCCTCCCGGCTCACCCCGGCTTGGGTCAGCGCCAGCAGCACCCGTTGGCTCATCACCAGCCCACGGAACTTGTTCATGTTGGCGAGCATGTTGTTGGGATAGACGACCAGCTTGTCGATCACCCCGGTCAGGCGGGCCAGCGCGAAATCGAGGGTGATGGTCGCATCGGGCCCGATATTGCGCTCCACCGAGCTGTGCGAGATGTCGCGCTCGTGCCAGAGCGTCACGTTCTCCAGCGCCGGGATCACCATGCCGCGCACCAGCCGTGCAAGGCCGGTCAGGTTCTCCGTCAGCACTGGATTGCGCTTGTGCGGCATCGCGGAGCTGCCCTTCTGGCCCTTGGAAAAGAATTCCTCGGCCTCCAGCACTTCGGTGCGCTGCATGTGACGGATCTCGGTCGCGATGTTCTCCACCGAACTCGCCACCACGCCCAGCGTTGCGAAAAAGGCCGCGTGGCGGTCGCGCGGGATGACCTGCGTCGAGATCGGCTCAGGCACCAACCCCATCTTGGCACAGACGTGCTCCTCCACCGCCGGATCGATGTTGGCGAAGGTGCCAACTGCGCCCGAAATGGCGCCCGTGGCGATTTCCGCCCGGGCATCCCGCAGGCGAGAGAGGTTGCGGTCCATCTCCGCATAGAACCGGGCAAAGGTCAGCCCCATCGTGGTGGGTTCGGCGTGAATCCCGTGGGACCGGCCGATGCGCACCGTGTCCTTGTGCTCGTAGGCACGGCGCTTGAGTGCGGCCAGAAGCCCCTCCACATCCGCGATCAGGATGTCGGCCGCGCGGGCCAGTTGCACGTTGAAACAGGTATCCAGCACGTCCGAGGAAGTCATGCCCTGGTGCACGAACCGCGCTTCATCGTTGCCGATGATGTCTGCAAGGTGGGTCAGAAAGGCGATGACGTCGTGCTTGGTGACGGCCTCGATCTCGTCGATCCGGGCCACGTCGAAGTCCACGTCCTTCGCCTTCCACACTGCGTCCGCGTTCGCCTGCGGGATCACGCCAAGCTCGGCTTGCGCATCGCAGGCGTGCGCCTCGATCTCGTACCAGATGCGGAACTTCGTCTCTGGCGACCAGATGGCGACCATGTCGGGGCGGGAATAGCGGGGGATCATGCGGGCTCTGCCTTCTCATTTGCGGTGCGCCGGTGGGCGCCGCCGTCATACCCAAGCCCCGCCGCCCCGGCAAGAACGCCGGGGCGGTCTGCGCATTTTCGCACGGTGAGTCTGCTTTGGTGCAGGGAACAGTGTGCGCAGGTGACGCGTAGGCTCCCGAATAGGCGACACACTCCCTAGGAGATTTCGAATGACCGATCACAGCATCCTGTTCCATCCGACGCGGATGGGCGCGATGGAACTCCCCAACCGCATCCTGATGGCACCGCTGACCCGGAACCGGGCGCACCCCGACGGCACACCCGGAGAGCTTGCCGAACGCTACTACGCCCAGCGCGCCAGCGCCGGCCTGATCATCTCCGAGGCCACCCAGATCTCCGCCATGGGCAAGGGCTATATCGACACGCCCGGCATCTACACCCCCGAGCACGTCGCCGGCTGGAAGAAGATCACCGCCGCAGTCCACGCCGCCGGTGGCCGCATCTTCTGCCAACTCTGGCACGTGGGCCGGATCAGCCACGTCTCGCTTCTGCCGGACAACCGACAGCCCGTGTCCTCCTCCGCCGTCCGCGCCGAGGCGCAGACCTTCACCGCGAACGGGTTCGAGGCCACCTCCGAGCCCATCGAACTGCCGCTGGACGAGATTCCCGCCCTCATCGCCGACTACCGCCACGCCGCGGAAATGGCGAAGGAGGCCGGGTTCGACGGGGTAGAGGTCCACGGCGCCAACGGCTACCTGCTGGACCAGTTCCTGCAGGACGGCGTGAACCACCGCGAGGACGCCTACGGCGGGTCGGTCGAAAACCGCCTGCGCTTGCTCTCCGACGTGCTCGACGCCGTCATCGACGTCTGGGGCGTGGACCGCGTCGGCGTCCGCCTCTCGCCGCTCGGGCAGGCCAACGACATTTCCGACAGCGACCCCGAAACGCTGTTCCGTGCCGCCTACAGCATGGTCGCGTCCAAGAGCCTGGCCTACCTGCACGTCGTAGAATCCTTCCCCGGCACCGGCGAAGACTCCGCCGGCCGCGAGATGCTGGACCGCCTCCGCGCAGGCTACGACGGGTTCTACATCCCCAACGGCGGCTACGACGGCAACAGCGCCGCCGAGGCCATCGCCCAAGGCCGCGCCGACGCCGTCTCCATCGGCCGCGACTTCCTCGCGAACCCCGACCTGCCGGAGCGCCTCCGCGTCGGCGCCGATCTCAACGAACCCGACCAGAGCACCTTCTACGGCGGCGGCGCCGAGGGCTACGTCGACTACCCGTTCCTCGACGAGGACAGCAAGACCGCGGCCTGACGCCGCAGCCGCGCCGCCCCCCCTGCGGCGCGGCCCGCCGCTTGCACCAGCCGCCGGACCCTGCGAAGACGCCCCAAACTTCCCCTGGCCGAGGTGGGCATGGCTGAACGTCCCGACGTGAACCTGGACAGCTTCGAAGGCCTCTGGCGGCTGGAGCGGCGGATCGACGACGCCCGCTCCGGCCATGTGCTGCGGCTGGAGGGCACCGCAACGTTTTCCCGGGCAGGCGAGGGCCTGATCCTCGAAGAAAAGGGCACGCTTATCCGCCCCGGCAGCCCGCCGATGACCGCCACCCGCCGCTACCTCTGGCAGGCCGACGGCGCGCAAATCGCCGTCCTCTTCGACGATGGCCGTCCCTTCCACCGCTTCCACCCCTCCGACGCCCCGAAAGCAACCCACTGGTGCGCGCCCGACGACTACCGCGTGCACTACGATTTCACCGCCTGGCCCACGTGGTCCAGCCTCTGGCGCGTCGACGGGCCGCGGAAGAACTACGTAATGCAAAGCTGGTATCACCCTGCGTGACCTTGCGAAGTCCGCGCCTTTGCGGCACATCTTGCCCAAACGAACCAACATGGACGAGGAGACCGGGGACATGGCCCAGGCAACATTCGACAAGGCACTCGTGGAAGCGATCGGCCCCAGCGAGGGCACCGCGCTGCGCGTGAAGCAGGCGGTCCTGTTCGTGACCGGCATCGCCCTTCTGGCTCTGATGGCGCAGATCAAAGTGCCCGTGCCGGGCTCTCCGGTGGCGATGAACCTCGGCACCTTCGCCGTTCTGACCATCGGCGCCGCCTACGGCCCGCGCCTCGGCCTCGCGACGATCCTCGGCTATATGCTCGTCGGCGCCCTCGGCTTTGACGTGTTCCAAAGCTCCACTGCCGATCTGCACGGCATCCAGTACATGATGGGTTCCACCGGCGGCTACCTCGTGGGCTACGTCCTCGCCGCCGTCGCCCTCGGCTGGTTCGCCCGTATCGGCTGGGACCGCTCGGCACCGAAAATGGCCGTCGCCATGCTGGTCGGCAACGCGCTCATCTACGTCCCCGGCCTGCTGTGGCTCGGCCAGCTCTACGGCTGGGACCAACCGATCCTCGCCTGGGGCCTGACGCCGTTCCTCGTCGGCGACGCCCTGAAACTGGCGCTGGCCGCGATGCTCCTGCCGGCGGCCTGGAAACTGGTGGGTAAAGCCCGCGGCTAGCCGGCCACGTAACCGGACTTTGAAAGGGCGCTGCCACGGCAGCGCCCTTTCTCGTTTTGGCGGTGAGTCAGCTTTCGATACGGGACGGATGTCGGTCAGGGCGGCCCGGAAAAAACCTGTTCGGGCGGCCGGACATTCTTCGCGAAGGTCCGACCTCTCCGCGTACTTCACCCGAACATCGTGTCACGCCGCCTCCTTTGCATCCGCTGTCCCCTGGACGGGGGCGATCAGGTGGCCGCGACGGACCATGGTCAGAGCCAGGACAAGCAGCACGCCATCCGCCACCGGAAAGGCGAACCACAGGCGATCTATCCCCGCCAGGGCATTCAGGACGACGAGAAGCGCCGGCGTCAGCACCCAGGGCTTCACCAGGGTCAGCGCCGCGGTCCGGAGCGGGTAGCCCATCGCCTGAAAATGCAGGGCGAGGACGAGGATCGGCCCGGTGATGGCGTAAAGAGCCGTCATCGGTCGCAGAATCGCCGCGACCGCCGCGACCACGCTCCGATCGTCCGAGAACAACGCGCCCAACGACGCGCCGGCAAACGCGCCCGCCAGCGTCACGCCGAGACACCAGAGGAGCGCGCTCCCCATGGCAAGTCTCAGGGCAGACGTGGCCCGATCCATGCGGCCCGCGCCGGCGTTGTTGCCGGTGATGCTCTGAGTCGTCAGCGCGATCGCCATCTGCGGCAGGAAGGCGAGTCCCAGAACTCGCGTCACCACACCGTAAGCCGCGATATAGGCGGCATGATCCGCGTCGGTGGTGCCGATGACGAGAAGGACCATGCTTGCCACCAGCGCCATCCCGATGAAGTTCAGGCAAAGGGGGAGGCCGAGCGACAAGATCTGCCGCCATCCCGACAGCCAACTCGCCCGCAAAAGGGCGCCGAGGGGAAGAAGATCGCGATCGCGCGCCCGCACCAGCAACAGCAGCACCAACCCAAGGGTCTGCGCGCTGACGGTGCCGAGAGCTGAGCCCGCCACGCCGAGCCCGAGAAGCACGATCGCGACATAGTTGGCCCCAATGTTCAGCAGGTTCACGAGCACCGACAGCACGGCGATATGTCCGGCCCGTCCTTCAATGCGCATGGCATCGGCATGCAAGCCCAAACCGAACTGGATGGGTGCGCCCAGGATCAGGATCAGCAGATAGCTCTGCGCCGGCCCCGCCACCGCCGAATTTCCGGCGGCGAGCGCGGAGACGGTGGCCGGACCGAGCGCCAACGCTCCCGCGACCAACACCGCGCTGATGGCCAAAGCCAGCCCATGCGCGCCAGCAAAGACGGCCTCCGCCTCTGTGCGGGACCCGGCGCCGAGATGGCGCGCGAGCAGGCTCGACATGCCGCCGCCCGCCAACGTGGTGAGTGCCGTGAGCAGCATGACGACAGGAAACGCCAGGCTGACTGCGGCAAGGGCCTGGGCGCCGACAAAGCGCCCGACGAAAATCCCGTCAATGACGTTCAACAAGCCACCCGTCGACAGGACCACCGCCATGGGCAGGGCATTCGACAGGAACAACCGCCCGATGGGGCGGGTCAGGAATTGGTTCTTACGTGTTTCAGGTGCGGGTCCAACGGACATCGCTCACTCCTCCGAGGAGGCATTTCGGATCGGGAGGGAGCCTGCATTGCCCACCAGCGAAATGCTTCGAGGGTGAGATGTCGTCTTGCTCCGGGCTTCACCGTGACTCGCGTCCGCAGGCGGCAGGTGCCCGGCACCTTGTGCGTTGGCTACGGGGAACTCCCGGCGAAGGCAATACGAGATACCACAGGCCAGGTGCGCTCACTGGCATTGCGATGCGGAATTGTGACGGGGGCGGAACTCGGTTGGTTCGTTCTGCCTCGGACCCTCTGTCCGGCTGCCTCTCACCGGTGTCCGCGAGGTCCTTCGAAGCAATGAATTGAGCTGTCAGCATTGACCGGCAAGAGTCGGTTCCCGCCAACGGCATACGCCCGCTGCAATCCCTGAAGCTGTTCGCGAAACACTGGTCCGCTCGCGTTCTGACGCCGTAAGAAAATGCTAACGGAAGGTTAAAGATGCCGTCTAAAGGATTGAAAAACCTGCGAAGGGTTGCTGTCTCACCCGTGGGACGTCGCCTGTCCCCGGTGCCCGTCCGGCCTCACCGCAGGCCCGTCTCCTCCAGCATGCCCCGCCGCTTGGCCTCGTAATAGTACCCCCGCGCGTACCACCCGATCGCCTCGTCCTGGCTTCCGTCCGACAACAGCCACGCCCCCCGCAGGTACTTGCCCGCATATTTCAGGTTCGTCTCCGCATCGAGCAGCTCCGACGCCGGCCCCCGGTGCCCCATCGTCCGGGCCGTCTGCGGCAGGATCTGCAGGAGCCCATAGTAAGGCCCGTTGCGGGCCTGCGGGCGATGCGTGCTCTCCCGGATCGCCAGCCGATGCAGCAGCGAGGGCGGCAGGTCGTATTCGACCGCGTATTTGTTGATCAGGTGGCGCAGCTCCGGTGTCTCGTTGGGATAGAGCGGGGCGTCATACCCCGGCCCGAAACCCTGCCGCCGGTCCGTGTCGCCACCCCCGCCACATGCCGCGAGTCCAAGAGCCATCAGAAGGACGATCGCGGCGAGGGCAGGTCGGGGCATCGCAAACTCCGGTTTGACTGCCTCAGGGTTAGCCGCCGCTACCGCCTCAGGCAAGCTTCCCGCGTCACGCCGAGCAGCTCGCCCCCCCGAGTACGCAAAACTTCGCGCAGTGGGGGTGATTCAGCGCCACCTCTCCCTCCGCCTCCGCCAGCGTTTCACCGAGTTCGAACCGCGCGTCATAGGCCAGAAGGGTGCAGGCCAGAACCGCCGGCCGCTCGGCCCCGCGCCGTTTCACTACCATCCGGGACGACGCGCACATCACCGACTCCGGGGATTTTCCCAGGATTCCCCAGCAAGCGGTGGTGATCTCGGGCACCTCGACACCTTCATCCATCTCCGGGAAGAGCACGGTCGCCGCCGGGTCTTGCGCGTCGATCTCGAAGGCGTGCGCCCGGAACAGCCGCCCGTAGCCATCGCGCGCGTCGTCCTCGCTCTCGCCCCAGACGGTGCGCCCGGCGACGGTCATCCGGATGCCTGCCTCTCGTAGCCATGTCATGCCATCCAGCGAGGCCGCGAATCCGCCGGAGCCACGCTCCTCGTCATGGCGCGCCGCCGACCAGTGGTCCAGCGAGACCCGCAACGTCAGCTTCATTCCATACGCTTCACGCAGATCCACCAGTCCCTGCCGCATCCCGGGCCGCATCATCGGGCGCATCGCGTTCGTCAGAATGAGCACCTCGTAGCCGCGCGCCAGTGACCGGCGGGCCATTTCGATGATGTGGGGGTTCATGAACGGCTCGCCGCCGGTAAAGCCGATCTCGGTGACCGGCCAGTCCCGGTCCTCAAGTTGATCGAGATACCCCGAGACCTCGTCCGCCGTCAGATAGACCAGGGCATCGTTCTCGGGTGACGACCCAATATAGCAGTTTCGGCAGGTAATATTGCAGAGCGTCCCGGTGTTGAACCACAGCGTCCGGGGATGGCTCAGGCCAACCCGCGCGCGCGGGTCACCATCGGCGGTCGTGTCGGGGTCGCAGAACTTGCCCGCGTTCGCGCCGGCCACATCTTTCATTCCAAAGTCCTCTAAAGGTTCAACGCTTTCCGTTTCGCTCGACGCTAGTTCCTGCTATCGGAAGACGAAAGCTGAAGCCCGCCCCCCTGACGCGGATGTGAATGACTTGGAGGTGGGGGCTGTTTGCGCTAACGGAAAGCCGTGCCGCACAACGCGGCGTCAGGCAGGAGCGAGGTCATGGTCGCACGCATTATTCCGGTGGAACCCTTCGATCTGGTCATCTTCGGCGGCACGGGGGATCTCGCCCGGCGCAAGATTCTCCCGGGGCTCTACCGCAGGCTGGCGGACGGACAGATGCCGCCCGAAGCCCGTATCATCGGTGCCGCTCGCAGTGATCTGGACGACGACGGATTTCGGGAACTCGTGCGCGAGGCATTGTACGAGTATCAGCGGGAGGAGGATCTCGATAGCGAGCAGGTCGAGACGTTCTTGGGGCTTCTGTTCTACGTCACAGTCGATGCCAAGGGCGATGCCGGGTGGGAAGACCTCAAGAAGCTGATGAACCCGGACCGAGTCCATGCGTTCTACTTCTCGGTTGCGCCGTCCCTCTTCGGGCCCATCGCGGAGCGATTGAAGGACCGGGGGATCGCGGACGACGAGGCGCGGATCGTTGTCGAGAAACCCTTCGGCCACGATCTGGAATCGGCCAAGGCGCTGAATGCCAGTCTGGCCCAGCATTTCAACGAAAAGCAGATCTACCGGATCGACCATTACCTCGGCAAGGAGACGGTCCAGAACCTGATGGCCGTGCGCTTCGGCAACATGCTGTTCGAGCCGCTCTGGAACAGCCAGTACGTGGACCACATTCAGATCACCGTGGCCGAGACAGTCGGCGTCGGCGGCCGGGGGGAGTACTATGACCGGTCGGGCGCCATGCGCGACATGGTGCAGAACCATCTGCTGCAGCTGCTTTGCCTGATCGCCATGGAGCCGCCCTCACGTTACGATCCCGATGCCGTTCGGGATGAGAAACTGAAGGTGATCCGCGCGCTCGACACCGTGCGGCCGGACGACCTCGTCCGGGGTCAGTATCTGGCCGGCCCATCGGGGCCGAGCTACCTGGAAGACGTTGGCAACCCGAACAGCCTGACCGAGTGTTTCATCGCCATGCGGCTCGCGGTCTCGAACTGGCGGTGGGCGGGGACGCCGTTCTACCTGCGGACAGGCAAGCGGCTCAAGGCGCGGACCAGCGAGATCGCCATCGTGTTCAAGGACGCCCCGCATTCCATTTTCGACGTGCCGCAGGGTCGGCATTCCAACGTGCTCTCGATCCGGCTGCAACCGAACGAAGGCATGGAGATGAGCGTCACGATCAAGGAACCGGGGCCGGGTGGCATGCGGCTGATTGATGTTCCGCTGGACATGTCCTTCGCCGAAGCGCTTGGGGAACAGGCGAGCGACATTCCGGACGCCTATGAGCGTCTCATCATGGACGTGATCCGGGGCAACCAGACTCTCTTCATGCGCGGCGACGAGGTGGAGGCGGCCTGGGCGTGGACCGATCCGGTAATCGCCGACTGGGAGTCGCGCGGGCATGTTCCAAGCCCCTACGACCAGGGGAGCTCCGGGCCGGACGACGCGCTGATGCTGTTGCACCGGGACGGCAGGCGATGGAGGGATATCCGCCAATGAAGTTCATCGAGTACCCAGACCGCGAATTGATGATGATCGACCTCGCCGACAGGCTGTCGAGCGAACTCAAGAACGCGCTGCTGACACACGAGCGCGCGACCTTCTGCGTGCCGGGGGGCACCACGCCGGGGCCGGCGTTCGACTCGCTCTCGGCGTCGAAGATCGACTGGAGCCGGGTAACGGTGCTTTTGGGCGACGAACGCTGGGTGCCGGAGGATCATCCCCGCTCCAACACGCGTCTGGTGCGAAAGCGGTTGCTGGTGAACCAGGCGGCCTCCGCGCAGTTGCAATCCCTGCACACCGACGCCGCCACTCCCGAGGAGGCGCTGGAGGAGTTGGGAGACGAGGTCCGGAAGGTGCTGCCAATCAACGTCCTGCTGCTTGGCATGGGGGGCGACATGCACACCGCCTCGATCTTCCCAGGGGCCGACCGGCTGGATGAGGCGTTGGCCGACACTGCACCCCCGGTCATGGCGCTGCGCGCGGAGGCGGCGGCCGAGCCGCGCATGACCCTGACGGCACCCGTCCTGCAAGGGGCACTGTCGACCCATATCCTCATCACCGGCCCGGAGAAGCGTGCCGCGCTGGAACGGGCGCGCAGCTTGTCGCCTCGCGAGGCGCCGGTGAAGATTGTACTGAATGACGCAACCGTTCACTGGGCAGAATAGGTAAATCCATGTGGAATGAGCTCAAATCGCATCGCGCCACGGTCTCCGGTCGCTCCATCCTGTCGTTGTTCGACGATCCGGAGCGGGCCTCGAACTTCGCGGCGACCTTCGGCAACCTGCGCTTCGACTTCTCGAAGACAAACATCGACGAGACCGGGCTGGACCTGCTGATCAAGCTTGCCGAGGACGCGGATGTGGCCGGCCGGCGAGAGGCGATGTTTACCGGCGAGAAGATCAACGAGACCGAAGGCCGGGCTGTTCTACACACCGCGCTTCGTAACCTGGACGGCGACCCGGTGACGGTCGACGGGCAGAACGTGATGCCGGAGGTGCTGGAGACCCTCGACCGCATGGAGGCCTTCGCCACGGACGTGCGCACCGGCACGTTCCTGGGGCAGGGGGGCAAGATCACCGACGTGGTCAACATCGGCATCGGCGGGTCGGACCTCGGCCCGGTCATGGCGACGCTCGCGCTTGCGCCCTACCACGACGGCCCGCGCACCCATTTCGTCTCCAACGTGGACGGCGCGCATATCGCGGACGTCCTGCGCCCGCTCGATCCGCGCACCACGCTGGTGATCGTGGCGTCCAAGACCTTCACCACCATCGAGACAATGACCAATGCCAAGGTGGCCAAGGAGTGGATGTCGGACAAGGTCGACAACCCCGCCGGGCAGTTCGCGGCGCTGTCGTCCAACCTCGACCTGACCGCTGCCTTCGGTATCGACGCCGACCGCGTCTTCGGGTTTGCCGACTGGGTCGGCGGGCGGTATTCGATGTGGGGACCGATCGGGCTGAGCCTGATGCTTGCCGTGGGCGGTCAGGCATTTCGTGCCTTCCTGCGCGGGGCGCAGGCGGTGGACACGCACTTCCGCGCGGCCGAGTTCCGGGAGAACCTGCCGGTGCTGCTGGCTCTGGTCGGCGTCTGGCACCATCAGGTCTGCGGCTACCCCACGCGCGCCGTGCTGCCGTACGAGCAACGACTGATCCGCCTGCCGGCCTATCTCCAGCAGCTTGAGATGGAGAGCAACGGCAAGCGTGTGTCGATGGACGGTAAGGACCTCGAGGTCGTCTCCGGCCCGATCGTCTGGGGCGAGCCGGGCACCAACGGCCAGCACGCATTCTACCAGTTGATCCACCAGGGCACGGGCGTCGTTCCGTGCGAGTTCATGGTCGGTGCGCGGGGCCATGAGGACGAGCTTGCCCACATGCATCGGCTGCTCGTCGCCAACTGCCTCGCGCAATCGGAGGCGCTGCTGCGCGGCCGGTCGCTCGAGGAAGCGACCGAGATCATGAAGGCCAAGGGGCTGGAAGGTGCGGAGCTGGATCGGCAAGCCCGCCACCGGGTCTTCCCCGGCAACCGGCCATCGACGACGCTGGTCTACCCGCTGCTCACGCCGGAGGTGCTGGGGCAGATCGTGGCGCTCTACGAGCATAGGGTGTTCGTGGAGGGCGTGATCCTCGGCATCAACTCGTTCGACCAGTGGGGCGTGGAATTGGGCAAGGAACTTGCCGAGGCGCTGGAACCCATTGTGGCGGGCGAGCAAAGCGCAGAGGGCAAGGATGGCTCGACCGCCGCGCTGGTGGACTACATCCAGACGCACGCGTGAACGGCTTCTGAAGCCCAATCCCTGGCCGTGCCGTAAGGCGCGGCCAGTCGTGGCTCAGTTCCGGGCTGGACGTCGGCCTGCCTAAGATTGCAGCGAACGCCCTGGAGCGCGCGCCAGCGTCATTCCATGCCGAGGATTTCCTTGACCTGGCTTTCCGTAGCCTCCTTGTCCATCCCGGCGTGCTCGGTCGCCAATATGATCTGCTCCAGCTTGGCGGCGTCGGTGTCCTCAGGGATCTCGATCTGGATGCCGAGCTCCCTCAGGTTCATCTGAGCCTCCTGATACATTTGGCTTTGAGCGAGTGCCGTGGTTGCCATGAAGGCAATGGCGATGGCGACAAGATACCTGAGCATTTTTTCCTCCCGGTTCGGCGGCCTCGGAGGTGGACCCCAATTTTTGGTGAGTCGAAATCTGGCAGTAATCCACCGGTGCCGTGCGTGATTGCATCGCGAGACTATCACAGATCCGGCGCGACCCGCGAACGAAACGCCTGCCTGCGAGAATTCTGAAATCCCGAATGGATCAGCCTTCGGAGTGTGCGCCGTCACGCTCCACGAATGCCTGTTTCATTTCCTCGGTGAGTGCAAATCTGTCCCCGCCGTCGCGCTGCAGCAAAACGACGATGGCCGACCCCTCGGTGCGCAGGTCCGGCGCGAAGACGGCGTATTCCATGCGGAAGCTGCTGGTGCGGAAACTGACGGTGCGGGCGGTGACCACGTAATCCTCGGATGCGAACATCGGCGCATGGTATCGCGCCTCGACGGCCTTGAGGACCAGTTCGGGCGAGGATCGGTCGTAGCGGCTGATCCCGTAGTCGCGGCAATAGGGCAGGCGCAAGCTCTCAAACCAGCGCAGGCAGGCCGTATGATTGACATGATCCAACGCGTCGATCTCGGAGAACCGCACCCGATCGGCCATGCCGTAACGCCATTGGGGCGGAATGCCGTGCGCCGCCAGGTCGCGCGCACCGAGCGGGGTGAGGTAGGGCAGGGACATGGGCCTCTCCTGACTGCGGCGTGGTTGCGGACTGCCTCCGGTCGTTAGCGTGAATCCACCTGCGCTTCCAGCGCGTCGATCCGGGCATGAATGCGGTGGAGTTCGGCACGCAAATCGCGGATTGGCATGAAGGCGGTCGCCTCCAGATCGTCCAGAAGCCCGCGAAGGACGGTGAAGAACGTGGGGTCCGTTTTCAGCCGGTCGTTCACCCGCCGCAGGATATCGTGATGGCTGGTGCGTGCACGGAGATTGAGATGTTTGGTGGGAGAACTGGCCATGGGAACACTCGTGATGGGAACCTGGCCCGTGCTGGGCCGTATCGCTATCGGCCGCCGCGAAATGAAATCGAGCAGGGCCGCCGACCGAGACACCTTCTGGCGCAGACCGGTCGAGATGGAGCGGGTGAAGGGAATCGAACCCTCGTCTTAAGCTTGGGAAGCTCCTGCTCTACCATTGAGCTACACCCGCATAGCACTTCCATATAGCTGCCTGCCATCGGCCTGCAAGACGCAATTCGCCCGGTGCGGCGCAAGGGCCGGCAACCCGGTTTGCGAGGCAATGCATCGCCGGTCCGCCTACCTGTTCCGGTCATTCAAAACCGGATCAATCCGCCCCCTCCGTGCCGGGTTGCCGCCTCTGCCGCCGCCTCTTGGTCAGGGACCGGGCGGCGTTGAAGGAGACATCCGGCAGCCTGACGACACGGGCGAGTTCGGTAAACGGGTCCGTGGCATGGGGCAGGGCGTTGGCGTTGACGAAATGGTCCTGGAAGCGGGGCGCTATAGCCGTCTCGACTTTCGTGATGCGGCGGACCGTCTGTTCGATGCGGGCCCGCGAGGCGCGGTTCAACAGCGCGATCCGGGCGCCGGTGCCGGCGGCGTTGCCTGCGGAGGTCACAGCCTCCAACGGAGCGTCGGGGATCATGCCCAGCACCATCGCGTGTTTCGGACTGATATGGGCGCCGAACGCGCCGGCCAGGACGATCCGCTCGACCGTGTCCACACCCAACTCGTCCATCAACAGCCGCGCACCCGCATAAAGCGCCGACTTGGCGAGTTGAATCGCGCGGATGTCTCCCTGCGTGACGGAGATGCGGGGGCCGCCCTCGGCCGTACCGTCGTGAAGCAGATAGGAATGCGTGCGCCCGTCGGGGGCGCATCGGGCGCTGCCGGTCTGTTCCGCCGAACCGATCAGGCCGGAGGCATCGAGCAGGCCGGCCATGCGCATCTCGGCCACCGCCTCGATGATGCCGGAGCCGCAGATGCCGGTGACGCCGCTGACCGCGGTGGCCACGGCGAAGCCCGGGTCGTCCGACCACAGATCACAGCCGACGACCCGGAAGCGAGGTTCCTTGGTCTCCGGGTCTATCTCGACGCGTTCGATGGCGCCCGGCGCTGCGCGTTGGCCGGAACTGATCTGGGCGCCCTCGAAAGCGGGGCCGGTGGGCGAGGAGCAGGCGAGCACGCGCTCCCGGTTGCCGAGCACGATCTCGGCGTTGGTGCCGACGTCGATCACCAACGTCAGGGCGTCCTGCTGGTCCGGCTCTTCGGACAACACGACAGCGGCCGCATCGGCCCCGACGTGGCCGGCAATGCAGGGCAGCAGGTAGGCACGGGCCTCAGGATGAATGGACGACAGCCCGAGCTTGGCGGCGGCAAGGCTGACGGAGTCGGAGGTGGCGAGTGCAAACGGCGATTGTCCGAGTTCGACCGGATCGATTCCGAGCAGGAGGTGGTGCATCACCGGGTTGCAGACGATAGCCGTCTCCACCACGGCTGCGGGGGTGGCGCCGGCGTCTGCCGCAACCTCCACAGCGAGGGCTTCGAGGGCCTGGCGGACGACGGCGGTCATCTCCGCCGCGCCGCCGGGGTTAAGCATGGCATAGGACACGCGGCTCATCAGGTCCTCGCCGAAGCGGATCTGCGGGTTCATGATTCCGGCGGAGCCGAGAACCGCGCCTGTCGTCAGGTCGCACAGATGTCCGGCGATGGTGGTGGAGCCGAGGTCGATGGCAAGGCCAAGGAGCGGCGTATCGACAAAACCAGCTTCGACGTCCAGCAGGTGCGGCTGGCCGTCGTGTGGCTGGAACACCGTGCACGTGACCTGCCAGTCGCCGGCGCGCAGCGTGGACTGGAGGCGCGTGAGCACGGACAGGGGCACGTTGAGGTTCGCGATTCCCCAACTCTCCCGCAGAGCGTCCCGAAGGCGTTGCAGATCGCCAGACGGATTGTGCATGTCGGGTTCGGCGATCGCGACGAAGAAACGTCGGGTGGCCGGGTCCATCTCGATGGTCCGCTCGGAGGCTGCCTTTCGGACGACCTGGCGATGGACCTGGCTTTCGGGCGGCACATCAATCACGACATCCGACTGAATCGTGGCCTGGCAACCCAGCCTGCGCCCCGGTTTCAGGCCCCGTTTCTCGTTCCGCGCTTCGACGGCGTTCCAGGGGGACAGGGCGTCCTCGGCAACGGTCACTCCGAACTTGGGAAATTCGCCGAGGGCGGGCGAAACCTGACACTTCGAGCAGATCCCGCGACCGCCGCAGACGGAATCGAGGTCGACTCCGAGTTGTCGCGCGGCAGCGAGGACCGGGGTGCCAACCGGAAACCGTCCGCGCTTTCCCGAGGGGGCAAAGATCACCAGAGGATTGGTCATCCTGCCGCCGCCGCAAAAGTTCGTTTCAACAGAAGATGCGAAGAGCTCCGGGACCGCAGATCACTACACGCTCTCTCCCGCATTCGAACAGGTGAAACCAGCGCGTCCGGAAGTCCGTGATGAAGCGATCGCGCCCAACCTTGCGACCCACCCCGGCCGACGCCCGCCGGATCACGCCGCCGCGCGAGACAGCCTTGGCGGCAACGATCTCCGCAATCCACGCCTCCGGCGCTCCGCGTCGCCTGCGTCCATTTTCCATGGGCCGAGCGTTGCGCAGGTAGATCTGACATCGGCTTACGCCCGGCGCCGGCGTCGCCCGCTCCGGCTCGCCGCGGCCGCCTTGCTGGCCTCAGCAAAGGTCGCGCCGCCCTTCACGGCCTCCAACACGCGCGAGAAGCCGATCCAGTTGGCGCCGTTGGCGTCGTGGTTCATCAGGAAGTTGGCGGCGCGGATGGCCTCCATCTCGCCCGGGCGCACCGGGTTCATGATGGCCGAGGTCATGCCGGCGCCAATGGCCATTGGCAGGAACGCGGCGTTGATGCCGTGGCGGTTCGGCAGACCGAAGGAGATGTTGGAGGCGCCGCAGGTGGTGTTCACGCCGAGTTCGTCCCGAAGCCGCCGGACCAACGCGAAGACCTGGCGGCCTGCCGTACCCATCGCGCCCACCGGCATCACCAGCGGGTCCACCACGATGTCATGCGCGGGAATGCCGAAATCCGCGGCCCGTTCTACGATCTTCTTGGCCACGGCGAACCGCACGTCCGGGTCCTCAGAAATGCCGGTGTCGTCGTTGGAAATGGCGACAACGGGCACGTCGTATTTCTTGACCAGCGGCAGAACGCGCTCCAGCCGTTCCTCCTCGCCGGTCACCGAATTCAGCAGCGGCCGGCCTTCGACCGTTTCCAGACCCGCTTCCAGCGCGCCCGGAACCGAACTGTCGATGCACAACGGCGTATCCGTCAGCGCCATCACGGTCTCGAGCACCTTTCGCATCAGGGGCGGTTCGGTCTCGTTGGGATCGGGATTGGAGTTGTAGACCACGCCCGCGTTCACATCGAGCACCATCGCCCCGCAGGCCACCTGCTCCAATGCATCCTTTTCCACCGTCGAGAAATCGCCCGCCTCCAACTCGGCCGCGAGTTTCTTGCGGCCGGTGGGATTGATCCGTTCGCCGATCACGCAGAACGGTTCGTCGAACCCGATCGTGACGGTCTTGGTCCTGCTCTCGACGACGGTACGGGTCATGCGGCTATCCTTTGAGTTTCTCGATATGGGGCGCGAGGTGCGGGTCGGCATAGTTCTTGATCGTCAGCGAGGCGCCGGCGTCTCGCAGGGTGGCGTCGTCCAGAAGGGAGCGGATGCCGATGGTCTTGAGCCCTGCACCTGTGGCGGAGCGGATGCCCGGAGGGCTGTCCTCGAACGCCAAGGAGGCCGCGGGATCGGCGCCGAGCCGCCGCAGACCTTCGGCATAGGGCGCGGGGTCTGGTTTGCCGCGGGCGCATTCGTCGCCAATCACGAGGGTGTCGATCCGGTTTGTCAGGCCGAGTGCCTCCAACACAGCCTCGCCATTTTCGCGCGGCGCGTTGGTGACGACGGCCTTGCCCCAGCCCATGCGGTCCGCGAGGTCGAGCAATTCGAACGTCCCGGGTATCGGTTCCTGACCGGCCTTCAGGCGCCTGCGGTACTCGGCCTCCTTATAGTCCGCCATGGCCTCGGCATCCTCGCCGGGGAAGAGTTCGGCAAAGATGTGGGCGTTCAGGCGGCCATGAATATTCTCGCGGTAGAATTCGAAGTCGATCTCCTGGCCGCGTTCGGCGAACATCTCGATGAAGACGGCGGCGTGGAGGGGGTCGGAATCGATCAGGGTCCCGTCCAGATCGAAAAGCAGGGCAGTTGTCATATGGACTCTCAGGCGGTTGCTGCGGCAGCCCGGGCTTCCGCGCCGCCATGTTCGGCCGTCCAGTCGGCCGCCGCCTTGATACCCCCCAACGGAAAGAAGTGCACCTGCTCTATAGCGAAATCCGGGTTTGCGGCCTTGTGGAGGGCAAGCTCGGTCAGGATTTGCCCGGGCTCGAAGGGCTTGACCAGCTTGCTCACGTCCCGCGCCCTGCGCTGCAGCACCCGCAGGCTCGGGCCGACTCCGCAGGCGACGGCGAACTTGATCATCGTCTGTAGCTTGGCAGGGCCGGCGATGCCGATATGCACCGGCAGGTCGATGCCGGCCGCGCGCAGGCCGTCCGCCCAGGCGATGATTGGCGCGGCTTCGAAGGCGAACTGGGTCACGATGGCCATCCGCGCGTCCGTCCGCTCGGAAAAGGCCTGTTTCCAGCGCAGCGCCTCCATCACGTTGCGCGCATTGCCATCGGGGTCGATGTCGCGGTTGCCTTCCGGGTGGCCCGCGACGTGCAGGCGTGTGAAGCCGGCCTTGTCGAACATCCCGGTTTCGAGAAGCTGCATGGAGCAATGGAAGTCGCCGCGTGGGGCGTTGAGGCCGCCGCCGAGCAGGAGCGCCTCGGTCACGCCGGCCTCGCCCTGGTAGCGTGCGATCCAGTCGCCGAGCGTCGCCTCATCTGGGATCAATCGCGCCGGGACGTGCGGCATCACGGTAAAACCGTCCGCAGAGAGTCGTCTGGCCGTCGCCACCATGTCGTCGATCGGCGTGCCGTCGATATGGGCGATGTAGACCCGGGTGCCCGGCGGTAAAAGCGCGGGGAAATCCGCCACCTTGGCGGCAGTGCGCGGCATCACCTCGATGGAATAGCCCTGCAGAAAGGCCTGAAGGGCCGCCGTGCTATCGGGGCGGTGGGTGCGTTTGCGGAAGGGTAGCAGAGCCATCGCGGCCTCCAGGATCTGTGCCGGGATCACTCCCATCCGGCGTTGGTGACGAGCTGTTTCAGGCGGGCATTGTCGTATTCCAGGTCCAGCCGGGCGGCCTGCGCCGCGGCCACGTCCTCCGGCGTTCCTTCGGCGGAAAGTGCGGTGTCCTTGCGCCAGTCGGCGAGATAGGCGTCGCTGTCCTTCGCCCCAACGGCCATGGCGCACCGGTCTATCGCCTGCTCGAATCGCTCGGGCAGGGGGGCCTTGGCGCCGCGCCGGCCCTTGCCCACGATGACCTGGGCCGGGATGTCTCGCCAGTAGACGATGGTGACATCGGGCATGAAACCAACTTCCTTTCGCGCTGCTCATTTCGGTTTACGATGCATCCCCGCCCGCGCGGCTGCGAATACCGACATCGCAGTGAACAACACCGACCTGCCGCGCCGTCTGGCGGTTCCCTGCCGCCGTACGGGCACTTCCTGACCGCTTCGGAGCGCCCTTCCGGGCGGATGCGGTCGAAACCGACGCCATTGCGCCGCACGGCTCGGACTTGCACGCGAAGGCCCGGATGGCTACCTTGGATACAACTTGAAATGGAGGGCGTGATATGACGCCCAGGCGTCCCGTTGGTGCGGGCGCGTTCCCGAAACCGGTCGTAACCCCCGCGCCAGAACCGCCCGATCCTGTGGCGCCGTATGCCGCGCTGGATCTGGGAACGAATTCGTGCAGGATGCTGGTCGCCCAGCCAAAGGGTAGCCAGTTTCATGTCGTGGACAGCTTTTCCAAGTCGGTCCAGCTGGGCACGGGGTTGGAGGCGAGCGGGCGCCTGTCGCGGGCCTCCATGTCCCGCACGGTGCAGGCGCTCCGGATCTGCAAGGCGAAGTTCCAGAAGCACAAGGTACAGCGGATGCGGCTGGTGGCGACAGAAGCCTGTCGCCGTGCCAAGAACGCACGAGATTTCATCCGTCTTGTCCGGCGCGAGACCGGTCTGAAACTCGAAATCATCCGACCGGAGGAGGAGGCACGGCTGGCGGTCGTGTCCTGTGCGCCACTCGTTTCGGTCAGGACCGAACAGTTGCTCGTGGTCGATATCGGCGGGGGGTCTACGGAACTGGTGTGGATCGACCTGAGTCGCGTGCCCGGTCCCGACCGGCCGCGCGCGATCATGCGGCTCCATAAGGGTTTCGACACCGGTGACCATCCGTTCCCCACCGCGAAGGTGGTGGATTGGATCTCCGTGCCGCTTGGGGTGGCGACGCTCAAGGATCTGTTCCGGGACGTGGAGGACGACGCGGGCCGATTTGCCCTGATGAGCTGGTATTTCGAGGAGCAACTGGCAGAGTTCTCGCCCTACGCCCACGAACAGGCGCGGGAGGGGTTCCAGATTATCGGCACCTCCGGGACGGTCACAACGGTTGCCGCGAGCCATCTGGGCCTGCGCCGATACGATCGAACCAAGGTCGACGGGTTGCGCATGACCTCCGACCAGATCGACGCGGTAATCCGCGGGTATCTGGACCTGGGCGAAGCCGGCCGCCGCGCCGACCCGCGCATCGGCAAGGACCGCCACTCGCTCATCATGTCCGGGGCCGCGATCCTTCAGGCGCTCATGCGCGTCTGGCCGACCGATCGCCTGTCAGTCGCCGACCGCGGACTGCGCGAAGGGCTTCTTTATGCGCAGATGTCTTCGGACGGCGTGTTGGAGGACGGGCCTTTCTGAAGCCGCCTTCGGCGAGGATATTTTCGGACACAAGAAGCCGATGGGGTTCACTTGCCGTCCGTCTGCTCCTATTCCGGCCGTAGATTAGACAGGACCCGGCACGCGTGGGGGCAAGATGGCAAAGAATACCAGCGGGCGCGGACAGCGCGATCTGAAGGTCAAGGTGAAAACGGCGCGCGGGCGGAAGCTCAGTTCTACCCGGTGGCTGCAACGGCAGCTGAACGATCCGTATGTCGCGCAGGCGAAGCGGGAGGGCTATCGCGGGCGTGCAGCCTACAAGATCCTCGAACTGGATGACAAGTTTCGCTTCCTGACGCCGGGCGCGCGCGTGGTCGATCTGGGCTGCGCCCCGGGCGGGTGGTGCCAGGTTGCGGCGAAGCGGGTCAATGCGCTCGGTGAGGCCTCGGGCAAGGCCGTGGGCACCGTATTGGGAATCGACCTGAAGCCCATTGAGCCTGTTCCGGGGGCGGAGACGCATGTGCTCGATTTCATGGAGGATGACGCGGACACCGTGGTGAAGGGCTGGCTTGGCGGTCAGGCTGACGTCGTGATGTCGGACATGGCGGCGGCGTCGTCCGGCCACAAGCAGACGGACCACCTGCGGATCATCGCGCTCTGCGAGGCGGCGGCCTATTTTGCGTTCGACGTGCTGGCGCCAGGCGGCACCTTCGTGGCCAAGGTTCTGGCGGGTGGTGCCGAGGGCGAGCTGCAAAAGCTGCTCAAGAACCGTTTCGAAAAGGTCGCCAATGTCAAACCCCCGGCGAGCCGATCCGATTCGTCGGAGAAGTTCGTCGTGGCCACTGGATTCAGGGCCGCCGACGCGGACAGCGAAGCGCCCTAGCGGACGACGAGGGCGAGAGTAAGCCAGAAGGCCACCGGCCCACCCCATCCGGCATGGGCAAAGACGAGCGTCGACATTCCCAGAAGGACCAGCACGTTGCCGATCAAGGGGATCTGCGCGGTCACGGGCAGATTGCAGACGCGCGCACGAAGAACCTCCGGCGGAAGCTCGACAATCAACCCTGTCAGGATGCGTAGAACAAGCGCTCGACAGGAGCGGGCAAGAAGAACGAACAAATAAATACTCGGCATGATTCCTCGAATAGGCAACTCTTTAACTCCCGCGGCTGTGAAGCGCGTTCTATGTTTGTACCAATGGCCGTTGCAAAAACGTTAACCCATTGTTTCAAATGCAATTCCAATCCTCGTGCAACCATACAGATTCGGGCGCCGCATGAAAAGATGTCTCTTTGGTGTCCCGGGAAAAGCGCGAATGAGGCGTAATCTGGGCTGCATGGATCAGATGCAGCGTCACCGCAGGCGGCACCCGGATCAGGAGGACGTGGAACGCGCCTTTCGGCCACCGACCAGGAGCCAGAGGCAGAAGGATGTCTCTGCGACGATAGAGACCAGATAGGCTGGGCTGAACGCCAGGCTGAGAGACGGTGCCAGGAGGCGCAGTGCCGTGCCTGCGAGGTAGACCGCTCCCGCGGCGGCGATCAGAATGCCAAGCCAGCGTGCGAACATCGGGTGTCTTGCGACGAGCCAGCCCGTACACAGGCAGCTCAGTCCGAAGAATGCCAGACCGATGTCGTAACCTGTGCCGTGCAGCTCCATCAGAGTTCTGGCGACCGACACGGGTCCGGCGGGGTCGGTTTGCATCAGGTGAAGCGCGGCGTACGGCAACAGAAGGTTTGCCCCGATGACGGCGGATTGAACGAGGCGAAAGGCCGTGGCCAGGGCGGCGATCAGCGGGCCGCGAGGCGAGAGAATGGCGAAGAGCAGAACGGCGAGCGCCACGTCGCATAGCGCCATCAGGAGGTCTGCCGTCAGGCTGAGCCGGAAGATGGCGTCACCCTCGAAGAGCCGGTCGGCCAGCGCATCGTCCGTGGCGGACAGCATCGGCTGGCGCACGGCCAACTCGCTCCACAGTCCGCAGGCAATGATGATGAGGTACAGCAAGCCCGCCAGGCGGAACAGGCGACGGTCGGCGGTGGGCGTGTGGATCATGCAGCGCGGCTCCGGGCATGGGGCGTTCGCGCAAGAATGCACCATTCACCTCTGCGGCGAAATCCCACGCCGGTCACATGGCACTCGGCGCACGGCGTCGCGCAGCACTCGGGCCGTGTTCATAAATTCATCGAGAGCATCTCCGGTGTGTCTTTCGTTCCGGGGCCGTGGCGCTATGTTTAGCAGGTGGGTAGTTTTAAAAGGCGCAGCTTGGTCCTGAGGCCAATCGGAGCGACGGCAATCACTCGGCCGCGCGGACGTTCAAACGGGGCAAGCGGATGCTTCGCGAAACGCCGCTCCCGTGTCGCGTCCCCGAGGTCGGGACGGGACAGAACGCCGCTTCGCGGAGGCACTCCGCCGGTTGACCCCGTCGGGGGGCGCGCGTAAACCGCAAACTAGCCCGTGACGCCCCGCGCACCCCGTGCGCGGGCAGACAAGGAGCCGGCCGTGGACGACCTTCTCAGAGAATACCTTCCCGTTCTCGTCTTTCTCGCAATCGCGATCGCTTTGGGGGTGGTTTTTGTTGCGGGCGCGTGGCTCGTGGCCCCCTCAGACCCCGACCCGGAAAAACTCAGCGCCTACGAATGCGGGTTCAACGCGTTCGACGACGCGCGGATGAAGTTCGACATCCGGTTCTACCTGGTGTCGATCCTGTTCATCATCTTCGACCTCGAAGTGGCGTTCCTGTTTCCCTGGGCGGTCTCCTTCGGGGCACTGTCCATGGCGGCTTTCTGGTCCATGATGGTCTTTCTGACCGTGCTGACCGTCGGTTTCGCCTACGAATGGAAAAAGGGAGCCCTCGAATGGGAGTGAGCACAGCCCTCAACGACGCCGGTCCCGACAAGGAAGTCATGGCAGAAGCCCTGCACAGGGAAGTCTCCGACAAGGGATTTCTGGTGACCTCGACCGCCGACGTCATCAACTGGGCGCGGACGGGCAGTCTGCACTGGATGACCTTCGGCCTGGCCTGCTGCGCCATCGAGATGATCCACACGTCTATGCCGCGCTACGATCTGGAGCGGTTCGGCACTGCCCCGCGCGCCTCGCCGCGCCAGTCCGACATGATGGTCGTGGCCGGCACGCTCACCAACAAGATGGCGCCCGCGCTGCGCAAGGTCTACGACCAGATGCCGGAGCCGCGCTACGTGCTGTCGATGGGGTCCTGCGCCAACGGTGGCGGCTATTATCACTACAGCTACTCGGTGGTTCGCGGCGTGGACCGCATTGTGCCCGTGGACGTCTACGTTCCCGGCTGCCCGCCGACGGCCGAGGCGCTGCTCTACGGTATCCTGCAAATGCAGCGCAAGATCCGCCGGGTTGGCACGATCACCCGCTGATCCGCCGCGCTTGGGCTGCGATTGACGGGCTCCGCCGAGGCGACGGGGCCGGAACGACCGGACATTGACGACAAGGACGACGCCGAGCATGGACGAAGCACTGAAGGTTCTGGGGGAGCATATCGCAAGCCGCCGCCCCGATTGCGTGGCCAACTGGCGAGTGGAGCTTGACCAATTGACGATCGAGGCCGCGCCGGCGTCGATCATTGGGCTGGTGGAGTTCCTGAAGTCCGACGGGACCTGCCGCTTCACCCACCTGATCGACATTACCGCCGTAGATCATCCCGAGCGGGAGCGGCGCTTCACGGTGGTCTATCATTTCTTGTCCATGCACCAGAACCAACGCGTCCGCGTGCGCGCGGCAGTTCGGGAGGACGAGAGCATCGCCTCCCTCACGGGGCTCTTTCCCAACGCGAACTGGTACGAGCGGGAAGTGTTCGACATGTTCGGCGTGCTGTTCACCGGCCACCCGGACCTGCGCCGTATTCTCACGGACTATGGCTTCCGCGGCCATCCGCTGCGCAAGGACTTTCCGACAACAGGCTATGTGGAATTGCGCTACGACGACGCGCAGAAGCGCGTGGTTTATGAACCGGTCAAGCTGGTGCACGACTACCGGCAGTACGACTACCTCTCGCCGTGGGAGGGGGCGAAATACGTCCTGCCCGGGGACGAGAAGGGCGAGGAGGCGAAATGATGGACGGCGACACCCGCATCAACCGCTACGACGACGGATCGACCGACGCCCGCACCGGCGAGCAGCAGATCCGCAACTTCAACATCAACTTCGGCCCGCAACACCCCGCCGCACACGGTGTTCTGCGGATGGTTCTGGAGCTGGACGGGGAGATCGTCGAGCGCGCGGACCCGCATATCGGCCTGCTTCACCGCGGGACCGAGAAGCTGATGGAAAGCCGCACCTACCTCCAAAATGCGCCCTACTTGGACCGGCTCGATTATTCCGCGCCAATGAACCAGGAGCACGCGTATTGCCTCGCCATCGAGAAGATGACCGGCGTTCAGGTGCCGCGCCGTGCCAGCCTGCTGCGCGTTCTGTTCGGCGAACTGACCCGCATCGGCAACCACGTGATGAACTGTACCACCCAGGCAATGGACGTGGGCGCACTGACCCCGCCGCTTTGGGGGTTTGAGCCCGGCCGGGAGGAGTTGTTCGTCTTCTTCGAGCGGGCCTCCGGCGCGCGGATGCACTGCAACTATTTCCGGCCTGGGGGTGTGCATCAGGATGTGCCGCCGGATCTGCTCGACGACATCGAAGCCTGGTGCGAACGCTTCCCGAAGGTGCTGGACGATCTCGACGGACTTCTGACCGAGAACCGGATCTTCAAGCAGCGCAACGTCGATATTGCCATCGTCACCGAGCAGGACGTCTATGATTGGGGCATGACGGGCCCGATGGCCCGCTCCGCCGGCCTCGCCTGGGACCTGCGGCGCGCGCAGCCTTACGAATGCTATGACGAGTTCGACTTCCAGATCCCCGTCGGCAAGAACGGCGACTGCTACGACCGCTATCTGATCCGCATGGAAGAGATGCGGCAGTCTGTGAAGATCTGCCAGCAAGCGATTGAGAAACTTCGCGCACCGGACGGGCAGGGGGACGTGCTTGCCCGTGGCAAACTGACCCCGCCGAAGCGGGGCGACATGAAGACCTCGATGGAAGCGCTGATCCACCATTTCAAGCTTTACACCGAGGGCTTCAAGGTGCCGGCTGGCGAATACTACGGCGCCGTCGAGGCGCCGAAGGGTGAGTTTGGTGTCTACATCGTCTCCGACGGCACCAACAAACCCTACCGCGTCAAGCTGCGCGCGCCGGGCTACACCCACCTGCAGGCCATCGACCACGTCGGCCGCGGCCACCAACTCGCCGATATGGCCGCCATCGTAGGCACGCTGGACATCGTGTTCGGCGAAGTGGATCGCTAGAGCATCGGCATGATCGGCGACAGCGGCACAAACTGGCTCGGCTCAGCGACCTTCTGGATCGCCATTTCCACTGTCTTCGCGGCCGTTTTCGTTGCCATTCAGGCCTGGTACGCGCGGGTGCAGGTTGTGGAGGCGTCGGCCTCCCGTCTGCTGGAGCAGCAGCTCGACATCTGCTTCGACACCTTCGATGCCGCCAGCGATCTCGATGCTGAACTGCGCCAACTCGCGCGCGAGGGGGAGCACGCCGAGGTTTGGCCGCCCATGGTAACCGTTGATCGGCCCTCTGACCTGGTGGCGTATCAAACCCGCGTTCCGCCGCTGCTGGCAGGGGTGGAAAACGGATTGATGAAAGCCGCCGTGCTCGGCCCGCTCGACAAGCACCGCGCGTTCCTCTCGCAGCAGATCACGGGGCTCGGAGAGCGGCTGATGGCGCTGAACCCCAATCTGGCCCGCAAGGCCGAACCCGATGTGCAGGTGAAGGAGATCTTCGCCGCGCTCAGTGATTTCGTCGGTGCCCAGTACCTCGTCAGCGAGGGCTGCAAGACCGTCGCGCAAAGGACCAACTGATGCTACGCCGCCTCTACCACGACCAGCCCGAAAGCTTCGCCTTCACCCCCGAGAACCTCGACTGGGCTCGGGCGCAGATCACCAAGTTTCCCAAGGGCCGGGAGGCCAGTGCCGTGATCCCCTTGCTGTGGCGGGCTCAGGAGCAGGAGGGCTGGCTGAGCCGTCCGGCGATTGAGCACGTCGCCGATATGCTGGGCATGGCCCACATCCGAGCGCTGGAAGTGGCGACGTTCTACTTCATGTTCCAGCTTCAACCCGTTGGCTCGGTGGCGAATATCCAGGTTTGCGGCACCACGACTTGCATGATCTGCGGCGCGGAGGACCTGATCAAGGTCTGTCGCGAGAAGATCGCTCCAAAGCCGCACATGCTCTCGGCGGACGGCAAGTTCTCGTGGGAGGAGGTCGAATGCCTTGGCGCCTGCACGAACGCGCCCATGGTGCAGATCGGTAAGGATTTCTACGAGGATCTAACGGCAGAACGGTTCGCCGAAATTCTCGATGAGCTGGCGTCTGGCGACGTGCCGACGCCTGGGCCGCAGAACGGTCGCTATGGCTGTGAGCCTCTGGGCGGGCCAGTGGTGCTAACCGAGTTCAACGAGGATGCTGCGCCTCACAACGCGTCCGTCTCGCGCGCGCTTGAGGTCGGCGATACCATCAAGCATATCGACGGTACCGAGGTGCCCCTGCTGCACCCCTGGACGGACCGCGGCGGTCGCTCGGCGGCAGGGGGCGAACAACCCGAAGCGCCGGAGGCAGAGGTGCCGGACGAGGAAGCTCGGCAATCTGAGCCAACCCCCGGCGAAGGTCATCCCATCAGCGAAGAGGGCATCACCAAGCAGGAAGCCGATGCTGATTCCGCTGCCGATGTGGAGACTCCGGTGGAAGCGCAGGAGGCTGATGGAGCCGCTGCGGCCGAGACCATGGACGAGGCCAATCGTCCTCAATGGTATGATGGCCCGCGCGGTGGAACGGCCGATGACCTGAAGGAAATCAAGGGCATCGGCCCGAAGCTTGAGGAAATGTGCCACTCCCTCGGTTTCTACCACTTCGACCAGATTGCCGCCTGGACGCCGGAGGAAGTCACCTGGGTCGACCAAAACCTGGAAGGCTTCAAAGGCCGGGTGACCCGGGACGACTGGGTCGGACAAGCCCGTGCGCTCGCCGCCGGGAACAGTTCGGACGAGTGATGGACGCGCGCGCCATGGCGAGGCCGGACCCCGATCGCGATACTGCCCGGCTGGGCCGGATCGTGGCGCTCGTGATCGCTGCGGGCGGACTGCTGGCGATCTTCGCGCCGGCGCTTGTGGTGGTGCTGGGCTTGCCGGCGCGTTATGAAATGTTGTTCTATTTCGCCTCGCTGGCGGCCTTCGTCTGGGCGCTCGTGGTGGCACTCCGGATGTGGCGGAACCGCTCCGGTGACCAGGGATGAGAGGATAAGAGATGCTGCAGGACAAGGACAGGATCTTCACCAACATCTACGGGCTCAAGGAGCGTAACCTTAACGGGGCTAAGATGCGCGGGCTTTGGGATAACACTGCCGAGATCATCGCGCGCGGACCCGAAAAGATCATCGAGGAGATGAAGGCCTCCGGTCTGCGCGGCCGGGGCGGGGCCGGCTTCCCCACTGGATTGAAGTGGTCCTTCATGCCGCGCGAGAGCGATGGCCGGCCGCATTACCTCGTTATCAACGCCGACGAATCCGAGCCTGCGACCTGCAAGGACCGCGAAATTATGCGGCATGAACCGCATCACCTGATCGAGGGTGCGCTGATCGCATCCTTCGCGATGGGGGCGCACCAGGCCTACATCTACATCCGCGGGGAGTTCATCCGGGAGCGCGAGGCGCTGCAGGCGGCCATCGACGAATGCTATGAGGCGGGCCTTCTCGGTGCCAATGCCGCGGGTTCGGGCTGGGACTTCGACCTGTATCTGACCCATGGCGCAGGTGCCTACATTTGCGGCGAGGAGACCGCGCTGCTGGAGAGCCTCGAAGGCAAGAAGGGCATGCCACGGATGAAGCCGCCGTTCCCGGCAGGCGCTGGCCTCTACGGCTGTCCGACCACTGTGAACAACGTCGAATCGATCGCCGTGGTGCCGACAATCCTGCGCCGTGGCGGCGCGTGGTTCGCCTCCTTCGGACGGCCCAACAACAGCGGCACGAAGCTGTTCGCGCTCACCGGGCACGTCAACACGCCGTGCGTGTTTGAGGAAAGCATGTCGATGTCCATGCGCGAGATGATCGAAAAATACGGCGGTGGCGTGCGCGGCGGCTGGGACAACCTCAAGGCCGTCATTCCCGGCGGCGCGTCCTGCCCGGTCCTGCCCGCGCACCTCTGCGAGGACGCGATCATGGATTTCGATTGGATGCGGGAGAACAAATCCTCTCTCGGCACCGGGTGCATGATCGTGATGGACCAGTCGACGGACGTCGTGAAAGCTGTGTGGCGGCTCGCCAAGTTCTTTAAGCACGAAAGCTGTGGCCAGTGCACGCCGTGCCGCGAAGGGACCGGCTGGATGATGCGCGTGATGGAACGCCTGATGCACGGCGAGGCGGCGGTCGAAGAGATCGACATGCTGCTCGACGTCACCAAGCAGGTGGAGGGCCACACCATCTGCGCTCTCGGCGACGCCGCCGCGTGGCCGATTCAGGGGCTGATCCGGCATTTTCGCGACGAAATCGAATACCGTATCAAGAACAAGCCCGGTATCGCTGCGGAATAGACTCCCGCTGCCGAATGCCCGGAGCCTCCGTGCGGCGCCTCTTTAGCCGAGGCGTCGGCGACCGCCATTGAACCTGGGCAGGACCCATGCCCGAGCGAGGGGATGCCTTGCTTCTGCGATCACCTCCATGATGAGGTCAAGCACTCGCCGATGGCGGGGGATTATGGGTATTTCGGCCAACAAGAAGACGGACATCGCGCCTTCTTGTTGGCCGAAATACCCAATTCCAACAGCTAAGCCTGGTCAAGCTTGGACGGTTTCTCGACACTGGCAAGTTTGCGCCCGGACCAGGATCAACCAGCGCCACATTCGTAACAAAGCTGTGTGCGACGTTGATCTGTGGCTGTCGCCCGGACATCTCTAGGCGACTGCCCCATTGTGTCGGTGGGGACTTATGGAAGGTTTGAAATGATTAAGATTATTGTCTTCGCCGCCGCTGCCTTTATGGCCATCACGCTGCTGATTTCCGCCAATGAATCTTGGGAAGGGCTGGGCACAGTAGATCGGCATTCTCAGAACCAAGTGGTCCCGTCTGAGACGTCCGGCGGCTGATCCAGTTGGGTCCTGTGCGCCATGGCATCCGATGTAAGCGGCATGATATTGAATAGCGTACAAAATGGCTCTCAGCTTCAGGCAGGCGGCGCCGATCTTTAGCGGACCGTCACCAACGAGCAGGGAAACGATAGAATGCTGAGATTCTTTACGATCGGCACGGCGATAATAACCGCACTTGTGCTTCTTTTGACTGCCAGTCTTGCGCTGGCCGGACAGGCGGACACGACGCGCGCGCTTCGGGAAAACGACAGGATTGACCGAGCGCTTACGGATTTGACGGTGGCCTATGGAATCAGCCTCTACTGCCCTTCGATTTCGGCGCGATATGTCCGCGGGTGGGGGCTGATCCGCGAGCTGGAGCATCACGCCGTCTCGCTGGGCTTTCCGCGAGATGAGGTTCATGCGTACGTGAAGGACAAGACCGAGCGAAAGCGCGTGGAGCGTCAGGCCCGTGATGTGCTGAGTGCCAAGGGGGGACGGGAGAGCGATCCGGAGAGCGTCTGCCGCGTCGGTGAGGCGGAGATCGCTGCAAAGTCTCAGATCGGGCTCCTGCTGCGGAGCAAGTAGGCGCCGGTGGCGGCATCTTCATGGGTGAGCCGGCGAAGCCCGAACCGGTCGGGTGGCCGGTGCACGGGACCCCGAATGGGGTCGTGCGCCGATTTCGGCTTTGGGGCGCCTACATTCAGGGGCATTGCGCGTCCCGACATTCTGAGGTTCTGCCGCGGTCCACTCTTGGTGTCTCGCCCGTGTCACTAAGGCGCAGGAGCGGCGGGGGCGGTTCAAGGCGACTGCTATTGATCTGTTTCTCACCCCAAAATCAGGATTCCTCGTTGCAATTGCTGTCACAGGCGTAACGAAAGTCATGAAATCACAAAGAATAAACTCTTCGGGGCGAACGGGCACCCGAACCGTAGCATACTGGTGCAACGCGTTACATCTCCCGCAATTTCATACTGACAAACATGGCAGTGTTGTCGTTCATGGGGTCAACTGCGGCGGCATAGTTGTCATTTTTGGCGATAGCGCCTGCCATGGCGGCTTTGTACGACCACACTAACGGCGGGAGGCACACTCGGTCGTGCAATCTGGCCGGTTCCGATGCCAGCCGTGAGACAACGCGGGTCGCGCGGCGGGAAAAGGGAGCCTTGGGCTGACTGCCGAGAGCCGTCGCGGCTAAATCGCTGATTGGACTTCCCCGCAGAAGCCGTTAGTAGAGACCCCGAACGGATCCGGAGGCCGCGCCATCCGCGCGCCCCGCCGTCTCGAACGGCAATCCCGCGACGAAGCCGGAGGCAGCGCATGAGTGACCTACGCACCATCATTATCGACGGCCGGGAGGTCGAGTGCGACCCGGCGCTGACCCTGATACAGGCCTGTGAGCAGGCGGGAATCGAGGTTCCGCGGTTCTGCTACCACGAGCGCCTGTCGATCGCCGGCAACTGCCGGATGTGCCTGGTGGAAGTTGTCGGTGGCCCGCCCAAGCCCGCGGCCTCCTGCGCGATGCAGGTGCGGGACTTGCGCCCCGGACGCAACGGCGAGCCGCCGGAGATCAAGACAAATTCACCCATGGTCAAGAAAGCCCGCGAAGGGGTGATGGAGTTCCTGCTCATCAATCACCCGCTCGACTGTCCGATCTGCGATCAGGGCGGCGAATGCGACCTTCAGGATCAGGCGATGGCCTACGGGGTGGACTTCTCCCGTTTCCGCGAGCCCAAGCGGGCGACGGAGGATCTGGACCTCGGCCCGCTGGTCGACACCCATATGACCCGCTGCATCTCCTGCACCCGCTGCGTGCGCTTCACCACCGAGGTGGCGGGCATCTCGCAGATGGGCCAGACGGGACGTGGCGAGGACGCGGAGATCACCACCTATCTCGGTCAGACGCTCGATTCGAACCTGCAGGGCAACATCATCGACCTTTGCCCGGTGGGGGCGTTGGTCTCCAAGCCCTATTCCTTCACCGCGCGGCCGTGGGAACTCTCCAAGACCGAAACCATCGACGTGATGGATGCCCTGGGCTCCAACACGCGGGTGGACGTGAAGGGCCGCGAAGTGATGCGGATCCTGCCGCGCAACAACGATGCGGTGAACGAGGAATGGCTGTCCGACAAGTCTCGCTTCGTGTGGGACGGCCTGCGCCGGCAACGGCTCGACAGGCCCTACATTCGCAAAGACGGAAAGCTGACGCCTGCAAGTTGGGCTGAGGCGCTTTCCGCCGCGGCGGACGCGATGAAGGGCAAGACGGTTGCGGGTCTCATCGGCGATCTGGCCCCGGTGGAGGCGATCTTCTCGCTCAAACACCTCATCGAGGGGCAGGGCGGCAAGGTCGAATGCCGGACGGACGGCGCCCGCCTTCCGATTGGCAGCCGTGCGGGATATGTCGGCACTGGCACAATCGAGGACATCGAGACGGCTGGAGACATCCTGCTCGTCGGCACCAACCCGCGCGACGAGGCGCCGGTTCTGAACGCGCGTATCCGCAAGGCCTGGCTGGCGGGCGCCAACGTTCGTGTCATCGGTCCGGCGGTGGATCTGACGTACACCTACGAGCACCTTGGGACCGGCCGCAGCGCCCTGGAAGACCTGGTCGGACGCGATGTGAACGACGAAACGCGCGAGACGCCATCGATGGTGATCGTTGGGCAGGGCGCCCTGTCGGAGGCCGACGGGGCGGCCGTGCTGGCCGCCGTGCAGCGGCTGGCGGATGCGACCGACAGCCGCCTGCTGGTTCTGCACACCGCCGCGTCGCGAGTGGGCGCGATGGACGTCGGGGCTGCGACCGATGGTGGCATGGAGGCCGCGCTCGACGGGGCGGAGGTCATCTACAACCTCGGCGCCGACGAGGTGGAGATCGATGCCGGCCCCTTCGTGATCTATCAGGGCAGCCATGGGGACCGGGGGGCGCACCGCGCCGACGTTATCCTGCCGGCGGCTGCCTGGGTCGAGGAGCAGGGGCTTTTCGTCAATACCGAAGGCCGGCCGCAGCTTGCTATCCGCGCCAGTTTCCCGCCGGGAGAGGCGAAGGAAAACTGGGCGATCCTGAGGGCACTTTCGGCTGAACTCGGCGCGACGCTGCCTTGGGACACGATCGCAGGGTTGCGTCAGGCGCTGGTCGACGCGGTCCCGCATCTGGCCCAGATCGACCAGGTGATCGAGAACACCGGGGAGACGCTGGACGCCGGCCCGCTGGGCGATGCGGACTTCCGTGTGCCGATCCGCGACCACTACCTGACCAACCCGATCGCACGCGCGAGCGAGCTCATGGCGGAGCTGTCGGCACGGGCGAAGGCGCGCGCGGAAGCCCCGCTGGCAGCGGAGTGAGCCGCATGGGGCGGCAAACGGTGGGGGTGGCGCTGGCGATAGCCGCGTTGGCGGGATGCGCCGATGGCGCGCCAGCACCTCGCGAGTCGGCCCCTTTCGCGCCGGTCTACCGCGGCATCGAGACACGCCTTCTCGACGACGATCTCGTCAGTTTCATCGTCGAGATGGAAGGCGCGCGCGATACACAGGACGTGCAGGACTACACCGCCTGCGCGGCCGCTCAATACGCCCTGATCCGGGGCTACGGTTTCGCGCGACATGTGCGCACAAGGCTCGCACAAGACTCTGGCGTTTGGCGAGCGGATGCGGTTTACACGGTCTCGCCAGCACTCCCCGAAGGGGCGCAGACAATCGACGCGGAAGTGGCCGTCGCCGATTGCGCCGAACGGGGCATACCGACTGTCTGAGGAAGATGAGGCACCATGGCTGATTTTCTGCAATCGAATCTGGGAATTCTGGTGCTTGTGGTGGCGCAGATCCTGCTGTTCGTCACGATCCTGTTCGTGAGCCTGGCCTTCCTGATGTACGCGGACCGCAAGGTCTGGGCGGCGGTCCAGATGCGCAAGGGCCCGAACGTGGTGGGCGCTTTCGGTCTGCTGCAATCTTTCGCGGACTTCCTGAAGTACATTGCCAAGGAAATCGTGGTCCCCGCGGGTGCCGACAGGGCGGTGTTCCTATTGGCGCCGATGATCTCCTTCGTGCTGGCCGTGATCGCCTGGGCGGTGATCCCCTTCGGCGACGGCTGGGCCATCGCGGATCTGAACGTGGCGATCCTTTACGTCTTCGCCATGTCGAGCCTGGAGGTCTATGGCGTCATCATGGGCGGCTGGGCGTCGAACTCGAAGTATCCCTTCCTTGGTTCGCTGCGCTCAGCGGCGCAAATGATCTCCTACGAGGTCTCCATCGGCCTCATCATCATCGGGGTGGTGATCTCCACCGGCTCGCTGAACTTCACAGATATCGTGCGGGCGCAGGACGGCTCCTTCGGGTTCTTCAACTGGTACTGGCTGCCGCACCTGCCCATGGTGTTCCTTTTCTTCATCTCGGCGCTGGCCGAGACGAACCGTCCGCCGTTCGACCTGCCGGAGGCGGAATCGGAGCTGGTGGCGGGCTACCAGGTGGAATACTCGTCCACGCCCTTCCTGCTCTACATGATGGGCGAACTCGTTGCCATCGTGCTGATGTGTGCACTGGTAACGCTGCTCTTCTTCGGCGGCTGGCTGTCGCCCATTCCGGGGCTGCCCGACGGCGTCCTCTGGATGGTTCTGAAGATGTGCTTCTTCTTCTTCATCTTCGCCATGGTCAAGGCCATCGTGCCGCGCTACCGCTATGACCAGCTCATGCGGATCGGCTGGAAGGTGTTCCTTCCGATGTCGCTCGGCTGGGTGGTGCTGATCTCCTTCCTGGCGAAATTCGAGGTTCTCGGCGGCTTCTGGGCCCGCTGGGCGATTGGAGGCTGACCCATGACGGCAATCGACTGGAAACGGGCCGGCAAGTACTTCCTGCTGCTGGATATGCTCAAGGGCTTTCAGCTCGGGATGAAATACTTCCTGGCGCCGAAAGCGACCGTGAACTACCCCCACGAAAAGGGGCCGCTGAGCCCGCGCTTCCGCGGCGAGCACGCGCTGCGCCGGTATCCCAACGGGGAGGAGCGTTGCATCGCCTGCAAGCTTTGCGAGGCGATCTGTCCGGCGCAAGCCATCGTGATCGACGCAGAGCCGCGCGCCGACGGTTCGCGCCGCACCACGCGCTACGACATTGACATGACCAAGTGCATCTATTGCGGCTTCTGCCAGGAAGCTTGTCCTGTTGATGCCATCGTCGAGGGGCCAAACTTCGAATTCACCGCCGAGAACCGCGAGCAGCTCTTCTATAACAAGGAGAAGCTCCTGGAGAACGGCGAACGCTGGGAGGCGGAGATCGCCCGCAGCATTGAGTTGGACGCGCCTTACAGATGACCGACTTCACCAAGCTCTTCCAGTCGATGATCGTGCAGAGCCAGGAGATGGCGAAGGCGATGAACCCGGCGCTGGAGAAATTCCAGATGCCGGACATGTCCGCCTACCTGCCGACGATGCCGAAGGACGCGATGGAAATGACCTTCGGGAAGACGTTCAATCCCGGCGGGCTGGACGCCAAGACGCGCCTCTTCGTGACGCTGGGCGCGCTGGTGGCGCAAGGCGCGCAGGTGGATCAACAGATTGCCGTAACAGTGCGTCACGCGCTGGAAGCCGGCGCCACACCACAGGAAATTGCCGAGGTGATCGGCCAGATGTCGGTCTTCGGCGGGGTGCCCGCGATGACCAAGGCGATGCAAATCGCCCAGTCCGAGATCGCCGCGAAAGAGGAAGGCTGACCCATGACCGTCGTCCAGTTCGTATTCTACCTCTTCGCGCTGACGCTCCTTACGGGCGGCGTGTTCACCGTGGTCTCCAAAAGCCCGGTGCACTCCGTGCTCTGGCTGATCCTCGCCTTTCTTTCCGGGGCCGGGCTGATGGTGCTGCTGGGGGCGGAGTTCGTCGCCATGCTGCTTATCATCGTCTACGTGGGCGCGGTCGCGGTGCTGTTCCTCTTCGTGGTCATGATGCTCGACGTCGATTTTGCCGAACTTCGGGCTGAGATGGCGAGTTACCTGCCGCTGGCACTGGTGATCGGGCTGGTGCTGATCATGCAACTCGCCATGGCCTTCGGCACCTGGGAACTCGGTGGCGGCGTTGCACTGCACGAGCTGCCCATGGGTACGCCGGAAGGGGCCGGACCGCACAACACCGCCGCGCTCGGCCTGCTGCTCTATGACCGCTACTTCATTCTGTTCCAGCTTGCCGGGCTGATCCTGCTGGTCGCCATGATCGGCGCGATCGTCCTGACCCTGCGCCACCGCAAGGACATCAAGCGGCAAGACGTGCTGGCCCAGATGTACCGTGATCCAGCCAAGACACTGGAGCTGAAGGACGTGAAGCCGGGGCAGGGGCTGTAAGCCGCCGCCATCTGGCTCGAATGCAATCGCCGCCACGCCGGCGGAGAAGACCAAATCCGCCTTTCGGGGCGAGGACGAGACCCGCCGACAGGCGGAGACAAGGATCGGGGGACCGCGCATGGTTCAACTGGAACATTACCTGGCTGTCGCGGCGACGCTGTTCGTCATCGGGATTTTCGGCATCTTCCTGAACCGGAAGAACGTCATCATCATCCTGATGTCGATCGAACTGGTGCTGCTGTCGGTCAACCTCAACCTCGTCGCCTTCTCATCCTTCCTCGGGGATTTGACGGGTCAGATTTTCACGCTCTTCGTCCTGACCGTCGCTGCCTCCGAGGCGGCCATCGGTCTCGCGATCCTGGTCTGCTTCTTCCGCGTGCGTGGCACGATCGCGGTTGAAGAAGTTTCGAACATGAAGGGGTAACCGGGCATGGCAACCATCATCCTCTTCGCTCCGCTTATCGGCGCCATCATCTGCGGCCTGTTCTGGCGGCTGATCGGCGAACGGTCGGGGCAGATCACGGCGACGGCGCTTCTGTTCCTATCGTGCTTTCTGAGTTGGATCATCTTCTTCAGCCACGACGGCGTGACCGAGCACATCTTCATCCTCCGCTGGATCGACTCCGGCACGCTGGAAGCCGACTGGGCGATCCGCCTCGACCGGCTCACCGCGATCATGCTGGTGGTCGTGACCACCGTTTCGGCCTTCGTACACCTCTACAGCTTCGGCTACATGGCGCATGACAGCCAGTTCCCCGAAGACGAACCCTACCGCGCCCGCTTCTTCGCCTTCCTGTCGCTCTTCACCTTCGCCATGCTGGCCCTGGTGACCGCCGACAACCTTGTGCAAATGTTCTTCGGCTGGGAAGGCGTGGGCCTGGCCTCCTACCTGCTGATCGGCTTCTACTACAAGAAGGAGAGCGCGGGCGAGGCCGCCATGAAGGCCTTCATCGTCAACCGCGTCGGCGACTTCGGCTTCGCGCTCGGGATCGCCGGGCTCTTCTTCATGGTCGACTCGGTTGCGATGGACGACGTCTTTGCCGCCGCGCCGACATTGGCGGAAAGCACCATAAGCTTCCTCTGGACCGACTGGAACGCGGCGAACCTGCTCGCCTTCCTGCTCTTCGTCGGCGCCATGGGAAAATCGGCACAATTCCTGCTCCACACCTGGCTGCCGGACGCGATGGAAGGCCCGACGCCAGTCTCGGCGCTGATCCACGCTGCCACCATGGTCACGGCGGGTGTCTTCCTCGTCTGTCGCATGTCGCCGCTGATCGAATTCGCGCCGGGAGCGGCTACTTTCATTGTCTACATCGGTGCCATCACCGCCTTCTTCGCGGCGACCATTGGCCTGGTGCAGAACGACATCAAGCGCGTCATCGCCTACTCGACCTGTTCGCAGCTCGGCTACATGTTCGTTGCCGCCGGCGTCGGCATGTATTCCGCCGCCATGTTCCACCTGCTGACCCATGCCTTCTTCAAGGCGATGCTGTTCCTCGGCGCGGGCTCGGTCATCCACGGGATGCACCACGAGCAGGACATGCGGAACTACGGCGGGCTGAAGGACAAGTTCCCGGTCACCTACTGGATCATGATGATCGGCACGCTCGCAATCACCGGCGTCGGCATTCCGCTGACCTCCATCGGTTTCGCCGGCTTCCTCAGCAAGGACGCGATCATCGAGAGCGCCTGGGGTGGCGGCACGGTGGCATCGAACTTCGCCTTCTGGTCGCTGGTCGTGGCCGCGCTGATGACGTCCTTCTACTCGTGGCGCCTGATGTTCCTGACCTTCCACGGCGAGCCGCGCGGCAACAAACACACGCACGAGCACGCCCACGAGAGCCCGAAGTCCATGCTCATCCCGCTCTATGTTCTGGCGGCGGGTGCCATCTTCTCCGGAATGCTGTGGCATGGTTCCTTCTTCGGTCATACCGACCAGGTCGCGCGCTTCTATGGCATTCCGCTTGCCGGCGAGGTTCACGCGGAGGCAGCGACCGACGGCGACGCGGCCGAAGGTCATGGCGAGGCGGCAACCGAAGGCCACGGCGACGGAGCCGTCGAAGCCATCGCCGAGGACGCCACCGAGGCTGGTGGCGTGGTGGAAAACGTCGCGGGCGAAGAAGCCGAGGAGCACCATGCTGCCTTCGGCGGGGCGCCGGGCGAGGGCGCGATCTACTTTGGGCCGGACAACCATGTGCTGGACAACGCCCACGCGGCGCCGGTCTGGGTCAAGGTCAGCCCCTTCATCGCCATGCTGATCGGTTTTGGGACGGCCTTCCTGTTCTACATCCGTCGGCCGGACCTGCCGGGCAAGCTGGCCGAGAACCAGCGGCCGCTGTACCTCTTCTTGCTCAACAAGTGGTACTTCGACGAGATTTACGACGCGATCTTCGTGCGTCCCGTCCGGGCGCTTGGGCGCACGCTCTGGAAGAAGGGCGACGGAACCACGATAGACGGCGCCATCAACGGGCTGGCCATGGGAATCATTCCGTTCTTCACCCGGCTCGCGGGCCGAGCGCAGAGCGGATACCTCTACCACTACGCGTTCGCCATGGTGTTGGGCATCATCGTCCTTGTCACCTGGATGACGATCGCGGGGAACTGAGACAATGCAGAATCTGATCTCCATCATCGTCTTCCTGCCGCTGATCGCAGCGCTCATCCTGGCTCTCTTCCTCAAGGGCGAAGACGAGGCGGCACAGCGCAACGCAAAATGGCTCGCCTTCATCGCGACGCTGGCGACCTTCTTCATCTCGCTGTTCCTGCTCGGGGGCTTTGACCCGTCCGTGACCGAGTTCCAGTTCGTCGAGGATCGCAGCTGGCTGATGGGCTTGCACTACAAGATGGGCGTCGACGGTATCTCGATCCTGTTCGTGATGCTGACGACCTTCCTCATGCCCATCACCATCGCGGCTTGCTGGGACGTGAAGGTACGGGTGAAGGAGTACATGATCGCCTTCCTCGTGCTGGAGAGCCTCATGCTGGGCGTCTTCACCGCGCTCGACCTGGTGCTGTTCTACCTCTTCTTCGAAGGCGGGCTGATCCCGATGTTCCTGATCATCGGCATCTGGGGCGGCAAGGACCGCATCTATGCGGCCTTCAAGTTCTTCCTCTATACCTTCCTCGGCTCGCTGCTGATGCTGGTGGCGATGGTCGCCATGTACGTAGATGCCGGCACGACCGACATCGCCGCGCTGCTCGAACACACCTTCGCGTCCGAGACTTTCCCGGTGCTTGGTATCCAGGTGGTCGGCGGCCTGCAGACCATGCTCTTCCTTGCCTTCTTCGCTTCCTTCGCGGTGAAGATGCCGATGTGGCCCGTGCACACCTGGCTGCCGGACGCCCACGTGCAGGCGCCCACCGCCGGCTCCGTGGTTCTGGCCGCGATCCTTCTGAAGATGGGTGGCTACGGCTTCCTTCGCTTCTCGCTGCCGATGTTCCCGGTCGGGTCGGAAGTCATGTCCACCTTTGTCTTCTGGCTCTCGGCCATCGCCATCGTCTACGCCTCGCTGGTGGCGCTTGCGCAGGAGGACATGAAGAAGCTCATCGCCTACAGTTCCGTCGCCCACATGGGCTACGTCACCATGGGGATCTTCACCGTGAACCAGCAGGGGTTGGACGGCGCGATCTTCCAGATGCTGAGCCACGGCTTCGTCTCCGGTGCGCTCTTCCTTGTCGTGGGCGTCGTCTATGACCGGATGCACACCCGCGAAATCGCGGCCTACGGCGGGTTGGCCGTGCGGATGCCGGTCTACGCGCTGATCTTCCTGCTGTTCACCATGGCCAACGTGGGGCTGCCCGGCACATCCGGCTTCATAGGCGAGTTCCTGACGCTGATGGCGATCTTCCAGGTGAACACCTGGGTGGCGGTCGTGGCCACCTCCGGCGTGATCTTCTCGGCTTGCTACGGGCTCTGGCTCTACCGTCGCGTCATGCTGGGCAAGCTCATCAAGGAGAGCCTGAAGACCATTTCCGACATGACCGGGCGGGAAAAGGCAATCTTTGCTCCGCTGGTGGCCATGACCCTGCTCCTGGGCGTCTACCCCTCGCTCGTGACCGATGTGATTGGCCCGGCGGTCGAAAACCTTATCGGCCAGTATGAGGTCGCCCTGAACGACTACACGCCAGCGACCGAGGTCGCCCTGGCCGGAGACCACTGAGATGACATCGACCGATCTTGCAATCATCATGCCCGAGCTGTTCCTGGCGCTCTACGCCATGGTGGCGTTGCTCGGCGCTGTCTGGACGAGCAAGGACGCGGCGGCGTCACTGCTTTGCTGGCTGACCGCGGCTGTCTTGGTGGCCGTGGCCGTCTGGATCTCGCTTGCCGGATCCGCCACCAACGTCGCCTTCAACGGCATGTTTGTGGACGATGCCTTCGCCCGCTTCGCCAAAGTCACGCTTCTGCTTGCAGCGGCGATCGTTCTGGTTCTGTCGGAGGGGTTCTTCTCGCGGCGCGGGATTCAGCACTTCGAATATCCGGTTCTGATCGCGCTCGCTGTAGTCGGCATGATGGTCATGGTGTCGGCAGGCGACCTGATCACGCTCTATATGGGGCTCGAGCTGCAATCGCTGTCGCTCTACGTTATCGCGGCAATCCGCCGAGACAGCCTGAAGTCCACGGAAGCCGGCCTGAAGTACTTCACCCTGGGCGCGCTCTCCTCGGGCCTGCTGCTCTATGGTGCGTCGCTCACCTACGGCTACGCCGGCTCGACGGTCTTCCGGGACATCTTTGCCGCGGCCAACGACGGTCACGTCGGCATCGGCCTTCTGCTCGGCCTGACGTTCATGATCTCGGGCTTCGCGTTCAAGGTCTCCGCAGTGCCGTTCCACATGTGGACGCCTGACGTCTACGAAGGCGCGCCGACGCCGGTGACGGCCTTCTTCGCCTCCGCGCCCAAGATGGCGGCCATGGCGATGTTCGCCCGCGCGATGCACGACGCTTTCGGTCAGGCTGTCGCCGACTGGCAGCAGATCGTGGCGCTGATGGCGGTGTTGTCGATCTTCCTCGGCGCCATCGCCGGTATCGGCCAGCGGGACATCAAACGGCTAATGGCCTATTCGTCCATCTCGCATATGGGCTTTGCCTTGATTGGGCTCGCCGCTGGTACCCAGGCCGGTGTGACGGCGATGCTGATCTACATGGCGATCTATGTGACCATGAACGTCGGCACCTTCGCCTTCATCCTGTCCATGGAGCGCGACGGTCAGCACGTGACCCGCATCGACGGTGTCTCCCTCCTATCGCGAAAGGAACCGCTGACCGCGCTCGCCATGCTGGTGCTGCTGTTCAGCCTCGCTGGCGTGCCGCCGCTCGTAGGCTTCTTTGGCAAGTTCGCGGTGCTGACGGCCGCCCTCGACGCGGGTCTCCCGTGGCTTGCGGCGCTCGGTGCCGTGGGGTCGGTGATCTCGGCCTTCTATTACCTGCGGATCGTCTACTACATGTACTTCGGTTCTGAAGAGGCGGAGCAGATCGACGGTTCCATGAACGGTGCCCAATGGGTTGTGCTCATGGTCTCGGCGCTGATCATGGTGGCGGGCGTCATCAACCTGTTCGGGGTGGACGGCCTGGCCGCGAACGCGGCGGCCTCTCTTGTCGTCAACTGAGCTGACGACCCGCGCGGCTTTGCGCGTGGATACGACATCCGCGCCGGCCACTCGAGTGCGGAAGCGCATAATATGAGCGGTCCTGGCGTATCTCCCGGACGCCCTCGGGGGCTCGAAAGCACCGGACCTCGGCCCGTGGATTATCTGACTGACACTCGGAAGCGTCCCGCGCTGCCAATCAGGGACCGGTGCTTCGAAGCGGAGCGCCGACATTCGTTCCGGGTAATGCAACCGTGACCAGGCCTTTTGCAAACGACTGGCCTGACGGCTACGACCGCGTTGTGCTGCCCCGTGTCGATAGCACCATGGCGGAAGCCGCCCGGCGCGCGCCGGACCTGCGTGGGCCGACGTGGGTCATGGCGCTTGAACAGACGGATGCGCGGGGCCGACGCGGGCGCACCTGGGTGGGGCCATCGGGCAATTTCGCCGCGACACTGGTCACGCGACCCTCCCTCGGCGCGGAACAGGCCGCACTGCGAAGCTTCGTCGCCGCGCTCGCGCTCTATGACGCCTTTGTCGCCGTCACAGGGCGCACCGATCCTTTTTCTTTAAAGTGGCCGAACGACGTACTGCTGAACGGTGGCAAGGTCGCTGGCATTCTGTTGGAATCTGCGGCGCAAGGCGGGCAGGTGAGTTTCCTCTCGATCGGGATCGGCGTGAACCTTGCCGACGCGCCAAACCCGTCCCGGTTGGAGCAGGGCGCGGTCCGTCCCGTGTCCCTCCTGGGGGAAACCGGTGCCGCGGTCACACCTGAGGAGTTCCTCCACGCGCTCGCCCCCGCCTATGCGCGGCAAGAAGCGCAGCTCACGACTTTCGGATTCGCACCGATCCGCGAGGCCTGGCTCGCCCGCGCCGCACGTATCGGTGAAACGGTGGTTGCGCGCATGGCCTCCGGGGAGGTTTCCGGCATCTTCGAAACCATCGACGCAACCGGCAACATCGTTCTGGCCACGCCGAACGGCAAGCGCAGCATTGCCGCTGCGGACATTTTCTTCTGACTGGCCTGAGCATGCGTCCCAAACGCCCCTTGCCGACTGCGCGCGTCGGCAGCCCTCCCGGCCGCAGGACCGGAAACGGACACCCTGCCTGGGAATGGGGCTCACACCCGACTTGCCCAAAAGATCGGGCGTCTTACTCTGAGCCAACCTGACCACCGCCCCAACCCCAAGGCACGGCCCCATGCTTCTTTGCATCGACACCGGCAATACCAACACCGTCTTCTCCGTGTGGGATGGCACCAAGTTCCTGACCACGTTGAGGACCGCCACAGAGCACCAGCGTACCTCGGATCAGTATTTCGTCTGGTTCTCAACGCTGATGGAGCACCACGGCCTGCCGATCGAAATCGATGAGGTCATCATCTCCTCGACTGTCCCGCGCGTGGTCTTCAACCTCCGCGTTCTTGCCGATCGCTACTTCAACTGCCGGCCCATCGTCGTGGGTAAACCGGATTGCCTGCTGCCAAATCCCCCGCGCGTGGACCCGGCCGCTCAGGTCGGTCCCGACCGTCTGGTCAATACCGCCGGTGCCTTCGACCGCCACGGCGGCGACCTGATCGTGGTCGACTTCGGCACGGCGACAACCTTCGACGTGGTTTCCAAGGACGGTGCCTATATCGGTGGCGTGATCGCGCCCGGCGTGAACCTCAGCCTTGAGGCCCTGCACCTTGCCGCCGCTGCGCTGCCCCATGTCGATATCACCAAGCCGCAACGCGTGATCGGCACCAATACCGTGGCCTGCATGCAATCCGGCGTGTTCTGGGGGTACATCGGGCTGGTGCGAGAGATTTGCGGCCGAATCCTGGCCGAACGGGACCGACCGATGAAGATCATCGGCACCGGAGGGCTTGCGCCGCTGTTCTCACAGGGCGATGTATTGTTCGACATGATCGAGGACGACCTGACGATGCACGGCCTGACGGTCATCCATCGCTACAATAAGGAAAATCGGTAGATGAGCGGGCAAGAGCGGTTGATTTACCTGCCTTTGGGCGGGGCGGGCGAGGTGGGCATGAACGCCTACGTCTACGGATGGGGCGCTCCGGGCAAGGAACGGCTGATCCTGGTGGATCTGGGCGTCACCTTTCCGGACATGGACAGCACGCCGGGAATCGACCTGATCTTTCCCGACATGAGCTGGCTGGTGCAGAACGCCCACCGGCTGGAGGCAATCTTCATCACCCACGGGCACGAAGACCACATTGGCGGGCTCGCGCACTTCTGGAACGAGCTGCGCGCGCCGGTCTACTGCAGGCGGTTCACCGGGCACCTTGCGGCGCGAAAGATGGAAGAGCGCGGCATCGATCCCGGTCAGATCGACGTTATGGAGCCTTTCCCAGAGGCAGTGGAGGCCGGTCCCTTTACGGTCGCATTCCTACCCGTCTCCCACTCTATCCCCGAAAGTTCGGCACTGGTCATCGACACCCCTGCCGGGCGCCTCGTGCACACCGGCGACTTCAAGCTCGACGGCGCGCCGGTCGTCGGCGAACCGTTCAATGCCGAGCTGTGGCACGATATCGCCTCGAGCGGCGTGCAGGCGCTGATCTGCGACAGCACCAACATACATGCCGAAACCCCGGGGCGTTCGGAAGCTACGCTCGGATCGAACATCCGCGAACTCGTGGCAACATCCTCCGGCATGTTCGTCGCCACGACGTTCGCCTCCAATGTGGCGCGGGTGAAGACGCTGGCAGAGGCGGGCCGCGACGCCGGCCGCTCGGTCTGCCTCATGGGGCGTGCCATGCTACGCATGGTGCAGGCGGCCGTTGAAACGGGCGTGCTGACGGATTTTCCACCGGTGATTTCTCACGAGGAAGCGGAGGACGTGCCCCGGGAACACCTGATGCTGATCGTCACCGGTTCCCAAGGCGAACGCCGGGCCGCCACCGCCCAACTCTCCCGCGGCAAGTATCTGGGGCTGGAACTGAAGGCGGACGACACGTTCCTCTTTTCGTCGAAAACCATCCCTGGCAACGAGCGGTCCGTCCTGCGGATCGTGAACGCGTTCTCCGAAATGGGGGTGAACGTGGTTGACGACAGCTCCAGCCTCTACCACGTGTCCGGCCACGCCAACCGCCCGGATCTCGAGGCGGTGCATCAACTGATGAAGCCGAAGATGGTCATCCCGATGCACGGGGAGCACCGGATGCTTCGCAGGCATGCCGAGGCGGCTGAGGCGGCAGGAATTCCCGCCGCCGTGGCATCGAACGGCACGATCATCGACCTGACCGGCGATCGTCCGGCGGTGGCGGGGCACGTGGAAACCGGCCGCGTCTACCTCGATGGCACCCAAAAGGTCGGTGCCCTCGACGGCGTGGTGCGTGGTCGTATTCGCATGGCACTGAACGGCCACGTGATGCTCAACGTCATTTTCGATGAGGAGGATGAACCCTTGGGTGAGCCCTGGGCCGAAATCATGGGTCTTGCGGAGACCGGCGCCTCTCGCTCCTCGCTGGTGGAATTGATTGAGGCGGAAACCGCGCAGTACCTCGCCCGCACCGACGAGAAGGTCCTGCAGGACGACGACAAGCTCGACGCGGCCCTGCGGCGGGTGGTCCGTCAGGTGGCGGTCGAAGAGATCGGAAAAAAGCCGGAAGTGACGATCGTGGTGTCGCGCCTCGCTTAAGTCCCGGCGAGCGACCGACCCTTCTTGTTGGGGAAAATACCCCCCGCCGGAGGCAGCGCCGCCTCCGGCGGCGCTTTCGCCCGGGCAAAGCCCGGGCGCTCCCGCCCGTCGTCTCCGCATCGAAGATGCGCCTCCTCCCGTTGGGCCAGGCACGCCTTCGGCGTGCGACCGAAGTGCGTCAGCCGACCGAGAGCATCGGAGCATCGCCGCCTGCGGCAACAGCTCCCACCACCGCCGCCTGGGCAAATCCATGCCGCCGGAAGATGTCCAGAACTTCGCCTTCCGCTTCCGGCCCACAGGCGACCATCAGCCCCCCGCTGGTTTGCGGGTCCGTCAGGAGGGCCTGGTCGAGATCTGAAAGGCCGACATCGAGTGCGACCTCGGCGCCATAGCTCGCCCAGTTCCGCCCCGACGCGCCGGTCACGAAGCCGCGCTCGGCCAACTCCCGCACCCCCTCCATGACCGGCACGGAGGCCCAGTCGATGCGGGCCGAACAGCCGCCGGCACGGAGCATCTCCAGCACATGCCCACCGAGACCGAAGCCTGTGACGTCGGTCAGGGCATGCACGCCGGACAGTTCTGCAAGCTCCGGTCCGGGGGTGTTGAGCCGGGTCGTTGTGTCGATCATCCGCGCGTACCCTGCCGCGTCCAGCGCCTCGGCCTTGAGCGCGGCGGACATCACGCCGGCCCCGAGCGGTTTGCCGAGGACGAGACTGTCTCCGGGCTGCGCGCCCGCGTTCTTTTTCACCAGGTTGGGGTGCACAAGACCAAGTGCTACGAGGCCATAGATTGCCTCCACCGAGTCGATCGAGTGCCCCCCGACCACCGGGATACCGGCCGCGCGGGCCGCCGTGGCGCCGCCCTCCAGAATGCGCCCGATGGTTTGTTTGCCAAGCACGTTGATCGGCATGCCCACCAGCGCCAGCGCCATGATTGGCCGCGCGCCCATCGCGTAGACGTCGCTTATGGCGTTTGTCGCGGCGATCCTGCCGAAGTCGAACGGATCGTCCACGATCGGCATGAAGAAGTCGGTGGTCGCCACAAGGGCCTGCTCGTCGTTCAGCCGGTAGACGGCGGCGTCATCGGCAGTTTCGTTCCCCACCAGCACGGCCTCGGGCAAGGCCATGACCGTTGTTTCACGCAGAATCTCCGACAGCACGGCCGGCGCAATCTTGCAGCCGCAGCCGCCGCCGTGGGAGAGCGAGGTCAGGCGGGGTTCGGCGGGCGAGTCGTGCTGTGTCATGGGGGGGCCTCTGGCGTGACAGCGGCCGGAGGGCGCGGTGACAGGCTCCCAGCCGCGAATGGCGGAACTGGCCTAGACCCGGTCAGGGGGCGTGTCAATGCAGTCTCGTGGGCCCCCGCGTCAAGCATCTGAAACGCGCTTTCATGCAGAAGGCGCGTGTCGCAGGGCCGAACGCAAACTTGAAAAACCTGGTCAGATTTCGCCCAACCGCCGGCGTTCCGGAAGCCAGTCCAAACCGTGAGACGGCTCAGGCGAAGGAGCGCAGCAGGAAGTCCGGCACGTGATCGCCCATACCCACCACGTTGTCATCCCGGCCCTTGCCACTGCGAGAGCGTCCGGAACGGCGGGACGAATTGGGGGCGGGGGCCTCCGAGGGCGTTGTCTCGGCTGGTGCCGGTTCGGCGGGCGACACCTGCTCAGGCTCTTTCCGTGCGGCGGCCGTTTCCTTCCTGTCGTCCGTTTCGGTCCGGTCGGATTTGCGGGACCGACGTTCGGATTTCGGCAGGTCAGGCGCTTCCAGGCGCGGGATCGACTGCTTCACCATATCTTCGATGGCGGCCAGCGCCTTGTCATCCGAGGGAGTGGCGATCATCAATGTCGTGCCCTCTCGCCCGGCACGCCCCGTGCGGCCGATCCGGTGAACGTAGTCTTCCGGGTGGTTCGGCACGTCGAAGTTGAACACATGGCTCACATTGGGGATATCGAGCCCGCGCGCCGCGACGTCCGAGGCGACCAGCAGCGTGATGGAGCCGTCACGGAAACCGTCCAGCGTACGCGTGCGGTGCGACTGGTCGAGGTCTCCGTGGATCGGTTCGGCGTTCAGACCGTATTTCTTCAACGACTTGGCGACGATATCGACATCAACCTTGCGGTTGCAGAAGATGATGGCATTGCGGAACTTGTCGCCTTCGCGCTCGATCAGGGCGCGCAGGATCGCCCGCTTTTCGCTTGCCGCGCGGTCCCGACGGGAGGGCTTGAACTGCACCAGCCCCTGGTTGATCGTCTCGGATGCGGTCGCCTGGCGGGCAACCTCGATCTTCACCGGCGCATGCAGGAAGGTATTCGTAAGCCGTTCGATTTCCGGCGGCATGGTGGCGGAGAAGAACAGCGTCTGGCGGGTGAAGGGTGTGAGCTGGAAGATTCGCTCGATGTCGGGAATGAAGCCCATGTCGAGCATCCGGTCCGCCTCGTCCACGACCATCACCTGGACGCCCGTCAGCAGCAACTTGCCGCGCTCGAAATGGTCGAGCAGCCGGCCTGGGGTTGCGATGAGCACATCGACGCCCTTGTCGATCAGCTTGTCCTGCTCGCCGAACGAGACGCCACCGATCAGCAAGGCCTTGGTGAGGCGCGTGTGCTTTGCGTAGACATCAAAGTTCTCGGCCACCTGCGCCGCGAGTTCGCGGGTGGGGGCCAGCACGAGGCTGCGGGGCATGCGTGCCCGCGCGCGGCCGCGACCCAGCAGGGTAATCATCGGCAGGGTGAAGGAGGCGGTCTTGCCTGTGCCCGTCTGAGCGATTCCCAGCACGTCCTTGCCTTCCAGCGCAGGCGGAATGGCTCCGGCCTGGATGGGGGTCGGCGTTTCGTAGCCGGTTTCTTCAATGGCTTTCAAGACCTTGGGGTCCAGGCTCAGGTCGGAAAATTTGGTCATGTACGTCCAGTTCTGGCGGCCCCTGAGGGGCTGCAAAATTTTGGGACGTATGGATCTCACGCCCCGGCGCTCCTGCCCGCGCGGATCGCGGACGCCCGCCCTTTACCCCAGCTTGCCCCTCCGGTCAACTTGCAGGCGGTTTTCACCGCAAAAACCGACCTTTCGATTGCGTTTTTTCTGTATGGGTCCCTTCTGCGGGGGAAAAAGCGCCTCGAAACTGCCGGATCTACACCATGCCGGTCAGACGGAGCGCTCCGTAAGCGGCCGGCAGGAAAATGGCGAATCCCGCCGCGACGAAACGGCCGTCTCCGGCCGTCAGCCCGATGCCGAAGGCAAGCAGATGGATCGCGAGGACGAACGGCAGCCCCGGTATGGCGCCAATCGTAATGATCGCGCAGCTTGTAAGGATGACGACGAGCGCGATGGACCAGATCGCCGGGCGCGAACGGGTCAACCATTGCATGTGCGGCCGGTTGATCCGCCCCAGGCGCCGAGCGGTCGGACGCGCGCGCGCCACGGCCTTCAACACCGTCACCCCCGGGATCTGCAAGCGATAGAGTCGGGGCGGCACCCAAAGTTCCTTGCGGCCGCGTAGCATCTGGACCGAGGCGATCATCATGATGACCGCCATGACGGCCGGCACACCCGGGACGATTCCCGTCGGCAGCACGGCCATCGCCGAGGCGAGCGTGAGTACCGGCCCGAATCCGCGCCGCCCGAGCGCATCCAGCATCTCGCCGAACAGCACCGTCTCCCGACCGTTGACCATGGTCGCAACGTCCCACAACATCTGCTCAAGCGGCAGTGAAGGGTCCGGCGCAGGGGGCGGCGGCGTTTCGGTCATCGGTCTCCGGTCTCGGAATTGGCGCGAGGCATCCAGACGCTACTCCGGCGGCGAGGGGAAGGGGAGGGTCAGACCGCCGCAGACGGATGGACGTGCGGCGTGTAGCCCGCCTTCAGCACGGCGAGCGTCGCCCGGGGGGTGAGTACCGTAAGGACCGCATCCCGCTCAATCGGCAGCGGGGAACCGTAGCCGGCCCGCGAGAACGGACGCAGGGCGCCATGCCAAAGCAGGTGTGCCCGTCCGTCCACCAGCACGAAGGCGCCGTCCGAAAGATCACCCAGGCGCAAGTCGTGTCGCACCTGCCGCCAGTCCCGCCGGACCCTGTCCACGTGCAGCCGCCGGTCGATCTGCGCTGCCCGGTCCCCCGAGCCGACCGCTGTCACCCAAGCCCCGCGAAACCGCTCGTATGCTTTCCGTCGGCATTCGGCACAAGGCCGGTGCCCGGCGGCCAGCGCCACCGCCTCGTCGAGAAAAAAGAGCTCCGTGTACCGCCCCGGCGCCATCACTTGCCGCTTGCGCTCCTTGAATTCCAGTGCGCAGCAGATCCAGGTCTGGTGCGCCCACCGGCGGCTGCCCAATCGCCCGTCGTCATTATGGAGAATGCCGCGGTTTCCCATGAAGAGCCCGCGTTCCGATGTAGCAACGATGTCTCCAGTCGGCAGGACGCGGTTCTGGAGGGGCATAGCGGTCGGTCTCCCTAGCGCGGCGCACAAGCGGTGCACGGGCAGCGTGAAAGCCGTCCGCATCCCGGTTTTACGGACAATCCGGACCTAGACCATCATCTCCTTCGTCGCGCTCAGCCGCACATCCGGATAGTCGCGCGCCACCCTGTCGATGTCCCACTGAAGCCGCGTGAGGTAGACGAGGTCGCCGTCGTTGTCCTGCGCCATATGCCCCTTGTTGGCCTGCGCGAAGGCGTCGACCTTGTCCCTTGGTCCGCTGACCCAGCGGGCGGAGGTGAACTGCGTCGGCTCGAAACGCACGGGCAGGCCGTATTCCAACTCGATCCGGCTCGCCAGAACCTCGAACTGCAGGGCACCCACCACGCCGATGATGAAGCCCGACCCGACCGAGGGTTTGAACACCTTCGCCGCGCCTTCCTCGGCAAACTGCATCAGAGCTTTGTCGAGGTGCTTTGCCTTCAGCGGATCGCCCGCCCGGCAGGTCTGCAGCAGCTCCGGCGCGAAGGACGGAATTCCGGTGACCTTGAGCGCCTCGCCTTCGGTCAGCGTGTCCCCGATGCGAAGCTGCCCGTGGTTCGGAATGCCGATAATGTCTCCGGCCCAGGCCTCCTCCGCCAATTCCCGGTCGGAGGCCAGGAACAGCACTGGGTTGCTGACCGCCATCGGTTTTTTCGTCCTCACATGCGTGAGCTTCATGCCCCGCTTGAAGTGCCCCGACGCCATCCGCAGGAAGGCCACACGGTCCCGGTGCTTGGGGTCCATGTTCGCCTGAACTTTGAAGACAAAGCCAGAAACTTTTGTTTCTTCGGGCGAAATCTGACGCGGCTCTGCCCGTTGCGGCTGCGGTTCCGGCCCATAGCGGCCGATTCCGTCCATCAACTCCTTCACCCCGAAGGAGTTGATCGCCGAGCCGAACCAGATCGGCGTCATATGCCCCTCCAGGACCGACTGCGGGTCCAGCGGCGGCAACAGCTCCCGCGCCATTTCCAGCTCTTCCAGGAAGGTCTCCAGCAGGTGCGCCGGCACGTGCTCGGCCAGCTTCGGATCGTCCAGTCCCTCGATCCGGATGCTCTCGGCCACCTTGTTGCGATCCGCCCGGTCCATCAGTTCCAGCCTGTCCCGCAGGATGTCATAGCAGCCGACGAAGTCATGCCCCTTGCCGATCGGCCAGGACGCCGGAGTCACGTCGATCGCAAGCATCTCCTGGATCTCGTCGATGATCTCGAACGTGTCGCGGCTCTCCCGGTCCATCTTGTTGCAGAAGGTCAGGATCGGCAGGTCGCGGAGCCGGCACACCTCGAAGAGCTTCTGCGTCTGGCTTTCCACACCTTTCGCCCCGTCGATCACCATGATCGCCGCATCGACCGCCGTCAGCGTGCGATAGGTATCCTCCGAGAAGTCGCTGTGCCCCGGCGTGTCCACAAGGTTGAACCGGAAGTTGTTGTAGTCGAAGGACATCGCAGAGGCAGAGACGGAGATCCCCCGGTCTTTTTCCATCTGCATGAAGTCCGACCGGGTCCGCCGCGCCTCGCCCTTGGCGCGTACCTGCCCAGCCATTTGGATCGCCCCGCCATAAAGCAGGAATTTCTCCGTTAACGTCGTCTTGCCCGCGTCGGGGTGCGAGATGATCGCGAACGTCCGGCGGCGGGCGATCTCGGGCGGCAGGTCGGGGCGGTTGTGGGCGAGGTCCAGCATGGGCGCGATATAGGCGAGGGGCGTGCGGGGGGCAATCGGTTCCACAATCGGGAGCGGGCGAACGGAACCTTCCGCGCCGGCAGGTGTTCCCCAGTCAACAATAAGATGGGGGAAAATCCGGTGCCGCACGACCCGCCAGCCGACGGGGATAACCTGGAACGGCCGTATTTCCTCGTATTCCTTGGAGCTTTGGGCCTTTTGGGGTGTATCGCCCTCACCGCGGGAACGTTCGTCGCCGCGTTTCTGGTGCCCGACCACGACTGGGTGTCCGACACGATCAGCGACCTTGCTGCCGGTGACAACGAAATCATTATGGACCTAGCGCTCTACGGATTCGCGGCAGGGCTCTTCGCGCTTTCCCTCGCGGCCTCCCACGCCCATCTCGGGAGGGTGTGGTGGACCGGGGGAACGCTCGCACTGGCAATCCTGGCGGCGCTCGTTGTGGTCATCGGCGCGCGCAACGAATACGGCGATGGTGACAGCGAAGGCATCGTCCTTCACGTGTATTTCGTCTACGGGCTCGGCGCTCTGTTCCTCGCGGCGCCGCTGTGCTTCGCCGCAGATATCGGCCGCGAACACACGGGCACACGGCGGATGCTCATCGCGCTCGGTCTGGTCTGGGGCGTCTGCGCGCCCGTGTTCTTTTTCCTGCCCACCTCGATCGATGGCGCCTACGAACGTTGGCTGGGGCTACTCGCGTGTGCAATCGTCCTGACCCTTTCGCACTTTTTCGCAAGGCGGGGATGGGCAGGCTAAGCGCCGCTTCCGTTCTGAAGGGGAGGCGATGACCCATATCATGGCACGGCGCCGCCGAGGGCGGTATCCTGTGCCACGTGGGGACAGGCCCAATCGTGGGAGGGAAAGCCATGATCGGTCCTCGTACCAAAATCCTCGTCATCGCCGCAGTTGCCGCTGGCGTTTTGGGCTTCGGATCGGCGCGGGCAGACGACACTGCCGACAGGGCGGCAATCGAAACACTGTGGGACAGCTATGAAGCCGCCTCGGTTGCCGGCGACGCCGAGGGGTGGCTCGCTCTTTGGGACGCTGAGGGGATCCAGATGCCGCCCGGAATTCCGGCGCGACGCATCGACAGTATCGCCGAGGGCCTCGCAGACCGCTGGGCTGAACGTCCGCCACGGACCATGAGCATCCGCCCGATCGACATCGAGATTGCCGGCGACTGGGCCTTCGCCCGCGGCAACTACGACGTCACAACCGTTATTGACGGCACCGACGTGACCATGGAGGGCAAATTTCTCACCATCCTGAAGCGCCAGGACGACGGCTCGTTCCGGATCTACCGCGACTGCTTCAACGCCAACGCGGAGTAGGTCGCTACAATCCTGCGCGCGCTGTGGTCTTCTTGTTGGTCCAAATACCCAATTCCGTGCCCACCGCCCTGCGCGCGACTGGGATGTCAGCCCATCATCCCGTCGATGATATGGCTCAACAGTTCCCCGCGCCCCGTCGTGCCGGACTTGCGGTAGACCGCGTTGAGGTGCGACTTGACCGTGCCCTCCGCGCAGCCCCGAATTCCCGCGATCTCGGTATTGCTCAACCCCTTGACCATGAGCATCGCCACGTCCCGCTCAGCCGGCGTCAGTTTCCAGCCGTCGAAGTGCGCCTCGATCACATCGTGCATCGCCGCCGATGCCACGGAGATGCTGCGCTCCAGATGCGCCTTGCGTCGCAATAGCCAGCCGAAGTAGCGCGCTTCCATCAGAATCGCCAGGCAGAGCGTGAACGCCGCCAGCGCCTCCACGGCAAGGTGCCAGGCCGGGTCGTTCGTCCCGGCCTCCGGCAGGTCGGAAATCACATCGCTCACGAAGAACGCGGCGCAGAATACCTGCACCGCGATCAGGGCGATCATGAGGTAGGTCAGCCTGTTGCTTTCGCGCGCTCCGGGGGTCACGGGCCGTGTCAGTCCTGCTCGGATGGGATTTCCTTGTAGCCCGTGACCATAGCGAACGGAAGATTGATCCGTGTCCGGCGGCTCTCGAAGATGACCGCCGCGATGTGCAGCAGCACCGAGATTTCCGCCCACGTCACGGCCGCTTCGTGCAGAACTTCGGGCCATTCCACGCCCCAGAACATGTCGGTCGTCATCAGGTACCCAGACGTGCAGATCACCAGCAGCGTCAAGATCAGGTTGTAGATCATGAACGCGCCAAGCGGCGTGTGGCCGGTGTGGAGCGGCGTGCGCCCGAGGGCGATGTCGCGGACCTGGCCGGTCGCGGCGGACAGGCTCGGCGGAAAGGTCGAGAACCGCGCATAACCGGGGCCGACGATCCCCCAAAGGATGCGCGCGAGAACGAGCGCGAGGATCGCGTAGCCGATCCATTGATGAAGCTTCCCGTCGTCGTCGACAAAGAGCGCATTTGCAGCGAAGAGCGTGACCAGGGACCAGTGGAACAGGCGCACGAACGGATCCCAGACCTTGAGACGTGTCATGGCAATCTGCCTTTTCGGATTGCGATATCAGGGTGGGGGCGGCCCGGGGAACCGCCCCCGGCGGCGATCAATCGACGTCCGTCTTCACGACTTCCAGATCGCCGTTCAGGTAGATCTCCAGTTTCTTGCCGTCCTTCTTGGCATAGGCCTCGTACATCCCGTCTTCGACCTTGATCTTGCCCACCTCATACCCCTGCTCAGTGAGGGTCTGAGTGATCTGTGCCTTCGTTTCGTCGGTCAGCGTGACTTCGGAGGACGCTATCGCTCCGGCGGCGGGCAAGAGCATCGCGGCGGCAAGGGTGAGGGCGGCAGTGGTCTTCAGCATGGGTTTCTCCTGTGATGCTGTCTCAACGAGGGAAGGCCGGCTTGGCGCGTCCCGGGCGAGACTTGGGGCGCGTGGTCCGGCACGGAAATCCACCTGAGGTACGAAACGGCGCTGACGAGGCGCGAGTTTACGGGCCTATAACCGCAGTTACAGAGAATTTCCGCCTACCCAGCAGGCCCTTGGCGCAGATTGCATGCGGGCAACTCGCACACGCTGGTGATCCGGGCGCTGTCTCAGGTGTCGCTCGGAAACGCGTGGGCCGGTTGTGGTCGCCGGGCATTCGTCCATAAAGGTAGGGGGCATCTGGCAAGAGGCTGGGCAGGAGACAAAAGGGACCGGGGGCGAACCGCAGAGCGTCGTTGCAGCATTCGTCGCAACGTCACCCGTCCCTTCGAGCAAGATGATGTAGACTGACAGGGGGACGTGCAGATGAAAACGGTGCTGATCGCCAACCGGAAGGGCGGCTGCGGCAAGACGACGACGGCCATTACTCTGGCCGCGGCGCTGGCCGACGGCGGTTGGAAGGTCGCGCTGGCCGACGCCGATCTGCAGAAGTCCACCACCCGCTGGTTGAAGCGCCGCCCCGCCGGTGTCCCCAAGATCACGCATCTCGACTGGACCTCCCGCAAATCCCTGGGCGCGGTGCCGAAGGGTGTGGAGTGGGTCGTCATCGATGCCCCCGGCGCGCTGTACGATGACGAAAGCCAGACCCTGGTGGCCGAGGCGAAAGCGGTGATCTGCCCCGTCATGCCGTCCTTCTTCGATGCCGACAGCACCAAGCGGTTCCTGAAGGACCTTCAGGACATCAAGCGCATTCGGAAGGGCAAGGTCCAAATCGAACTGCTCGCCAATCGGGTCAAGCCGCGCGGCCGGGCGAACGACCGCCTCGATACCTTCTTCGCCAAGATCGGGCACGACCCCGTGGCGCGGATCTCGGAACGGGTCGCCTATGGCGATCTGGCCGAAGAGGGGTTGTCCATCTTCGACCGGACTCAGGCCGTCTATCGGCCGATGCGGGCACAGTGGGACCCGGTGATTCACAGGCTGGTCGCGACCTGAGATGTACCTTGCGTCGAACACGGGGCGGGAGCGCGTGAGGTAACTTCCAAGGTTATCATCATTAGGCGTACAGCAGAAATCTTCTCTTGGAAGTCGAATTCGAGCGCGTGAAACTCCGCGCCCCTGCTTGCGGCGGCGGCCATGGCGCGGCAGGGTGCGGCGCGATCAAGGCATCAAAGGAGAACGAGTGATGGATCTCGGAATTGCGGGCAAGCGGGCATTGGTGACGGCGTCCTCGAAGGGGTTGGGGCGTGGCTGCGCGGAAGCCTTGGCCGCCGCCGGGGTCGATCTGGTGATGAATGCCCGCGGCGCGGAGGCGCTGGAGGCGGCGGCGGACGCCATCCGCGCGGCCCACGGCGTGCAGGTGACGGCGGTTGCGGCGGACATCACGGAGGAGGCGGGCCGCGCCGAGGTGCTGGAGGCCGCGGGGCAGGTGGACATCCTCGTCACCAACGCCGGAGGGCCGCCGCCGGGCATGTGGACAGACTGGGAGCGCGACGACTTCATCAAGGCGCTCGATGCCAATATGCTCGCGCCGATCGCCCTGATGAAGGCGCAAGTGCCGGGCATGATGGAGGCCGGCTGGGGCAGGGTGGTCAACATCACCTCCGTCTCGGTCAAGGCGCCGATTCCGCAGCTCGGCCTTTCGAACAGCGCCCGCGCGGGGCTGACTGGCTACGTGGCGGGCACGGCGCGGCAGGTGGCGCCAAAGGGCGTGACGATCAACAACCTGCTGCCCGGCATTCACGACACGGCGCGGGCGGAGAGCCTTGATGCGGGCGCGGCGACCTCGGCGGGCATCACCCCGCAGGAGGCCCGGGAACAACGGCTGGAGACGATTCCGGCGCGGCGCTACGGCACGCCGGAGGACTTCGGCGCCATGTGCGCGTTCCTGTGTTCTCAGCACGCGAGCTTTATCGTCGGGCAGAACATCCTGCTCGATGGCGGCGCCACGAACCTTGCAATGTGAGGGCGGTCAAACGGACCGGGCTTTGGGGAAGGATTTGCACGCGAAAGCGCGGTCCGGGCTGTCCATGCACGGCTCGGCCCCCTATATGGGCGGGGCCATGACCATCCTGAAATACGCCAACCTCTCCCTCCTGCTGCTGTACCCGGTGGCGTGGTTTGCGCCCCTGATGCGGGCGGGCTTGCTGCCGTTCTTCGCGATGAGCGAGATCTCGGTGATCTCGGGGCTTCAGGCGCTCTGGAAAACCGACATTTTTCTCGCGCTGCTGGTCACTTCCTTCGCGCTCTTCGCGCCGTACCTCAAGACAATCGGATTGGCGCTGGTGCATTTCCGGATCGCGCGTAGGCGCCTTCTTCCCGCGCTGGAGGTGTTGGGGCGACTGGCGATGGCCGACATCTTCCTGATCGCGCTCTACATCGTCATCGCGAAGGGTGTGGGCGTCGGGCGGGTGGAGACGGCGTGGGGGCTTTACCTCTTTACCGCGTGTATTCTGGCCTCGTTCGCCCTCGGACTTCTCACTGAACGCCGGGGCGGGTTGCCGCGGGCGGGCGGCTAGGGCATCTGTCGGCCATGGCCAAACCGCTGACATTCGTCTGCGCCGAGTGTGGCGCCACGCATCCCCGCTGGTCGGGGCGCTGCGATGCGTGCGGCGCCTGGAACACCATTCAGGAAGAGGCGCCCCTGTCCGCCGGCCCCACGAAGAAATCGCTCGGGGGAGGGCGGGGCCAGACGCTGGCGCTGATGGACCTGGCGACCGAGGAAGCGCCGCCGCCCCGCACGCGCGCCGGCTTGGAGGAACTCGACCGCGTTCTGGGCGGCGGTCTCGTCCCCGCCTCGGCGCTTCTGGTGGGGGGCGACCCGGGGATCGGCAAGTCCACGCTCCTGTTGCAGGCAGCGGCGAGATTCGCAGAAGCCGGGCTGTCCTGCATCTATGTCTCCGGTGAGGAGGCGAGCGCACAGGTGCGGATGCGGGCGCAGCGGCTCGGGCTGGGGAAGGCCCCGGTTCGGCTCGCCGCCGAAACCAACCTGCGGGACATCCTGACGACGCTGGACCGCGAGCGGCCCGACCTCGCCATCATCGATTCCGTGCAGACCATGTGGTCCGACAACGTGGAGGCCGCTCCCGGCTCTGTCAGCCAGGTCCGCGCGGCCGCGCATGAGCTTGTGACTTTTGCCAAGCGGCGGGGAACGGCTGTGATCCTCGTCGGCCATGTCACCAAAGAGGGCCAGATCGCGGGCCCGCGTGTCGTGGAGCACATGGTGGACACTGTTCTTTACTTCGAGGGTGAGCGGGGGCACCAGTTCCGCATCCTGCGCGCGGTGAAAAACCGCTTCGGCCCGGCCGACGAGATCGGTGTGTTCGAAATGACGGGCGAGGGGCTGCGCCAGGTGACGAATCCCTCCGCGCTGTTCCTTTCGGACCGGGAGACGCGGGCGCCGGGTACGGCAGTCTTCGCCGGGATCGAGGGCACGCGGCCTGTGCTGGTGGAATTCCAGGCGCTCGTCGCGCCCAGCCCGACCGCGCAAGCGCGCCGAACGGTCGTGGGGTGGGACAGCGGGCGCCTGGCGATGATCCTCGCAGTGCTGGAAGCGCGCTGCTCCATCCCGTTCGCCGGGCTCGACGTCTATCTCAATGTGGCCGGCGGCATCCGGGTGAGCGAACCAGCGGCCGATCTGGCTGTGGCCGCGGCGCTACTATCGGCGCGCGAAGACGTGGCTTTGCCGCCGGATATGGTCGTATTCGGGGAAATAAGTCTCACTGGCGCGCTAAGGCCAGTGGGTCAGACAGAAAACAGGTTGAAAGAGGCGCAGAAACTTGGTTTTTCGCAAGCGGCGTTGCCGGAGCGGTCCAAGGTGAAGGCCCCCGACGGCGTCTCGATGCGGCAGGTTTCGGACCTGACCGCATTCGTCGGCGAAATGTTCGGCGCAGGCTAGAAGCCGGAGACTTACGAAAGGTCCGGGGCAGGAAGGCAGGGCATGGAAGGTTTTACCATCGTCGACGCGGGCGTCGCCGTCATCATCATCTTCTCGGCGATTCTCGCCTATTCCCGCGGGTTCGTGCGGGAAGCGCTGGCGATCGCCGGATGGATTGCAGCGGCCGTGCTGGCCTATATCTTCGCGCCGCAGGCAGAGCCGTTGGTGCGTGAGATCCCGGTTCTGCGGGACTTCCTCGACAACTGCACCGCCGCAACGATTGCCGCTTTTGCCGGGGTGTTCGCCTTGGCGCTTGTGGTCTTCGCCCTGTTCACGCCGGTGTTTTCCTCCGTCGTCCAACGATCGGCGCTCAATGCGATCGACCAGGGGCTCGGCTTCCTGTTCGGGGTCGTGCGCGGGGTGCTGCTGATCGTGATCGCGCTTGTCGTCTATGATTTCGCTGTCGGCTCCGAAGGTATCGATATCGTGGAAAACAGCCGGTCGGCGCAGGTGTTCGCCTCCATGCAGCAGAAGGTCAGCGGCGAGATCGCCGATCAGGAAACCGCTCTGCAGTGGCTCACCACCAAGTTCGAAGCGTTGATCGAGTCCGCCTGCGGGGCGGAGACGGACGCAGCCCTGACGCCGGAGACGCCGCCCGAGGCTGACGCGGGCTGAGGCCTGTGCCCGGCACGGCGTCGGGTTCCCGCACGGCCCGTCCTATACACGGTGCCGTGACAAAGGGATGACACCGGCCGCACAACGCCGTACATAGGCGACGCCGCCTAGATTTTCTGTCCGGATTCGGAGCCTCCTGCCTCATGTCTTCTGCACCTGAGACGACACGGACCCACTATGCCCACCCCTTCGACGACGACAAACTCCGCGAGGAATGTGGCGTCTTCGGTGTGTTTGGTGTCGCCGATGCCGCCAATTTCGTCGCCCTCGGCCTGCATGCGTTGCAGCATCGCGGGCAGGAGGCAGGCGGGATTGTCACCCACAACACGACGACGGGCTTCCATTCCGCCCGGCGATTCGGCTACGTGCGGGACAACTTCACCTCCGCCAAGTTGATGGAGACCCTTCCGGGGGAGCTGGCCATCGGCCATGTCCGCTACTCCACCGCCGGGTCCAAGGGCCGGACGGAGATTCGCGACGTCCAACCGTTCTTCGGAGAATTCTCCATGGGCGGCGCCGCGATTGCGCACAACGGCAATATCACCAATGCCGAGGCGCTGCGGCGGGAGTTGATCGAGCGCGGCTCGATCTTCCAGTCCTCGTCGGACAGCGAATGCATCATCCACCTGATGGCGCGCTCTCTGCAGCGCGACATCCCCGAGCGGATGAAGGATGCGCTGCGCAGGGTCGAAGGGGCCTTCTCCGTGGTGGCGATGACCCGGACCAAGCTGATTGGCGTAAGGGACCCGCTGGGCGTGCGGCCACTGGTGCTCGGCAGGATCGGCGACGGATGGGTGCTGTCGTCGGAAACCTGCGCGCTCGACATTATCGGCGCCGAGTTTGTGCGGGAGGTCGAACCGGGCGAAATGGTCGTTGTCACGCCCGAGACCGGACTGCGCAGTCACAGACCGTTCGAGGCGAAGTCCTCCCGTTTCTGCATCTTCGAACACGTCTACTTCAGCCGCCCCGATTCCATCCTCGGCGGCCGCTCCGTCTATGAAACCCGCCGCCAGATCGGTGTGGAACTGGCGCGCGAGGCGCCGGTGGATGCGGATCTGGTTTGCCCGGTGCCCGATTCCGGCACCCCCGCCGCGATCGGGTTCAGCCAGGAGAGCGGCATTCCCTATGCCATGGGAATCATACGCAACCAGTACATGGGCCGCACTTTCATCGAGCCCACCGAGCAGATCCGAAACATGGGCGTGCGTCTGAAGCTCAACGTCAACCGCGCGCTCATCAAGGGCAAACGGGTGATCCTGGTGGACGACTCCGTCGTCCGCGGCACCACAAGCCGCAAGATCAAGGACATGATTCTGGATGCCGGGGCGAAGGAAGTGCACTTCCGCATTGCCAGTCCGCCGACCGCTTGGCCGTGCTTCTACGGGGTGGATACGCCGAAGCGGGAGAAACTCCTCGCTGCCACGATGTCCGAATCCGAGATGCGGGAGCATCTGGCGGTGGACAGCCTGCGTTTCATCTCGCTGGACGGGCTTTACCGAGCCGTCGGCGAGGCAGGCGGGCGCAAACCTGAGTGCCCGCAGTATTGCGACGCTTGTTTCTCGGGCGAATACCCTGTGGAGCCGGCCGACATGGTGGAGCGCGGATTCAAACTGAAAACCGCCGCCGAGTGATGGCTGCGCAATAGGGCCGGGCCGGGACACTGTCCCGGCCAATGCCGAACGTCAGAGAACGGAGCAGGCCCCTTCGGTCGACGGCCCCACGTTTCTCCGGAAGGTCTCGAACAGGTCTCTGCCCAGCCCGAAAGAGTTGGCCGAAAGATCTGCCTGAACCGGTGTACGATCCGTGAAACCGTCCTCCAGCACGTCCAGCGTTCCGGCCACCGCATCGACGCGGACAAGGTCGCCATCGCGCACCCGCGCCAGTGGCCCGCCGGCCGCGGCCTCCGGGCTGACGTGGATCGCTGCCGGAACCTTGCCGGACGCGCCGGACATCCGACCGTCTGTCACCAGCGCCACCTTGAGCCCGCGATCCTGAAGCACGGCGAGCGTGGGGGTTAGTCCGTGCAACTCCGGCATCCCGTTGGCACCCGGCCCCTGGAAGCGGACGACGACCACGGTGTCCTCGGTGAACTCGCCCGCCTTGAAGGCGTCCTTCACCGACTGCTGGTCGTGGAACACCCGGGCGCGCGCCTCGATGACATGCCGCTCGGGCGCAACGGCCGAGACCTTGATGACCCCTTGTCCAAGCGAGCCGGAAAGCTGCTTCAACCCGCCCGTCGGCTGAAAGGGCGTGGCGGCGGGGCGCAGGATCTTCTCGTTCTGGCTGGTCCTCGACCCGGCTTCCCAAACCAGCTCGCCGTCGCGCAGTTTCGGGTCCTGCGTGTAGCGCTCCAGCCCGTCGCCCGCTACTGTGCGGGTGTCGGGGTGCAGCAGACCGGCCTCGAGCAACTCGCCGATCATGTAGCCGAGCCCGCCCGCCGCGTGGAAGTGGTTCACGTCCGCCAATCCGTTGGGGTAGACCTTGGCCAGAAGCGGCGTTGCTTCGGACAGATCCGCGAAGTCCTCCAATGCCAGCAGAACGCCGGCGGCCCGGGCCATCGCAGGCAGGTGCAGGATCAGGTTGGTCGACCCGCCCGTTGCCATCAGCCCGACGATGCCGTTGACAAAGGTCCGTTCGTCCAGAATCTCGCCCACCGGCGTATAGGCATTGCCGAGCGCCGTGATCTCCGCCGCGCGCTTCGCCGCTGCCACCGTCAACGCATCGCGCAGTGGCGTGTTGGGCGTGACAAAGCTTGCGCCCGGCAGGTGCAGGCCCATGAACTCCATCAACATCTGGTTGGTGTTCGCCGTGCCGTAAAAGGTGCAGGTGCCCGGTCCGTGGTAGGAAGCCATCTCCGCCTCCATCAGACGGTCGCGGCCGACCTCGCCGGTGGCGAATTGCTGTCGAACCTTAGCCTTCTCGTCGTTCGGCAGCCCGCTGGTCATCGGCCCCGCCGGAACGAAAACCGCTGGCAGGTGCGAGAAACTCGCCGCGGCCATCACCAGTCCCGGAACGATCTTGTCACAGACCCCGAGGAACAGGGCGCTGTCGAAGGTGTTGTGGCTGAGCGCCACGGCCGAGGCCATCGCGATCACGTCCCGCGAGAACAGGCTCAGCTCCATCCCCGTTTGTCCCTGGGTCACGCCATCGCACATCGCTGGGACCCCTCCGGCCACCTGAGCGGTCGCGCCGGCCTCGCGGGCGGCGGTGCGGATGAGGTCGGGGAAACGCTCGTATGGCTGGTGCGCCGAGAGCATGTCGTTATAGGCGGTCACGATGCCGATGTTCGGCGCGCGCCCTTCGGCCAGTGAGTCCTTGTCCCGCCCCATGGCGGCATAGGCATGGGCCTGGTTGCCGCAGGTCAGATGCGCCCGCGCCGGCCCGGCCTCGGCGGCGGCGCGCATGCGGTCGAGGTAGCTCTGGCGGCTGTCGCGGCTGCGGTCGGCGATGCGCTCGGTCACACGTGCGACCGTGGGATTGAGTTCCATGCGTCTCTCCTTCGCTTTTGCCGGATGCTGTAACAGTTTAGCGCTAACGGCGCAAACGCGGCCTTCGTTTCCGCGCGCTCGACTGTCCCGCCAATTAAACGGCGGTGCAACCCTGCCGTCATGGTCTTTATCCCGCCGCCCGGACGGGCTACGTGTCCGGCCATGACGGACCCAGCAGATTTCTCAACCACCCCGACCGTTCGCCTGCGCCCCAAGGCGGAGGCGCGTGCGCTGCGCCACGGCTTCCCGTGGGTTTACGCCGACGAGCTTGTCACCGACCGGCGGACCCGGGCGCTCGCGGCCGGCACTGTCGCCCGGTTGGAGGACGCCGAACGGCGGCCGCTCGGTATCGTCGCGCTGAACCCGGCCTCGAAGATCATCGGGCGGGTGCTCGACCGCGACCCGGAGGCGGAGATCGGACCGGCCTGGTTCGAGGAGCGCCTGGCGCGTGCGCTGTCGCTGCGAGAGCGGCTGTTCGATGCCCCGTTCTATCGGCTGGTCCATGCCGAGGCAGACGGGCTGCCGGGTGTGGTGATCGACCGTTTCGGCGATGCGGCCGTGATCCAGCCGAACGCGGCCTGGGCCGAGCAGCGTCTGGACCAGCTTGCCGCGGCGCTGGAACGCGTGACAGGCGTCACGGTGATCGTGAAGAACGGTACCGGGCGCGCGCGGGGGCCGGAGGGACTGCCGGAGGAGACCCTCCTGCTGAAAGGCGCCCTTGATGGACCCGTGCCGGTTCCGATGAATGGCGCGATCTACATGGCTGATCTGTTGGGCGGGCAGAAAACGGGCCTCTTTTTCGACCAGCGTCCGAACCACGCCTTCGCCGCCCGGTTGGCCCGCGGTGCGCGGGTGCTGGACGTGTTTTCGCATGTCGGCGGTTTCGGGCTGGCTGCTCTGGCAGCAGGGGCCGATCAGGCGCTCTGTGTCGATGGCTCCGAGCCGGCGCTGGACCTCGCCGCGCGCGGGGCGGAGGCGATGGGGCAGGCCGCGCAATTCACCACGCGCAAGGGTGATGCCTTCGCGGTCATGGAGGCGCTGGCCACGGAAGGGGCGACCTACGACCTCGTGGTTTGCGACCCGCCGGCCTTCGCCCCGTCGAAACAGGCGCTGGACGCGGGCCTGCGCGCCTACGAGCGCGTCGCGCGTCTGGCCGCGCCGCTGGTGGCGCCGGGCGGGTTCCTCGTGCTCTGCTCCTGCTCCCACGCGGCGGATCTCACGCGGTTCCGCAACGCCTCGGCGCGCGGTATCGGTCGCGGCGGGCGGCGTGCGCAGCTTCTGCACACCGGTTTTGCCGGGCCGGACCACCCGATGCTGCCGCAGCTGGCGGAGAGCGGATACCTCAAGGCCCTGTTCTTCCGGCTGTCTCCATGACCCGCGTTCTGATCGACGCCTGCGTGCTGTATCCCACCGTGATGCGCGAGATCGTCCTGGCCGTTGCGCGGGAAGGCTTGTTCCAGCCGCTCTGGTCGGACCGGTTGCTGGAGGAATGGGCCCGCGCCGCTGCACGCCGGGGGCCGCTGGACGAGGCGCAGGCCCGGGCGGAGATCGCCGTGACCCGAGCTGCCTGGCCGAATGCCAGCGTCACTCCGCGCGCGGGCGATCTGGCGCGTCTGTACTTGCCGGACCCCGCAGACGTTCACGTTCTCGCAGCCGCAATCGCAGGCTCCGCCGACGTGATCCTGACCAACAACGCGAAGGACTTCCCGCGCCACACGCTGGCGGAGGAGGGGCTGGCGCGGGAAGATCCGGACAGCTTTCTGTACCGCCTGTGGCTCGATAATCCGGACGCTGTGGCCCGGGCCGCGGCCACCGTTCTCCGCCAGGCGCAAACCATGGACGGCGTCCCGCACGAAATCCGCCCGCTGCTGAAAAAGGCCCGCCTCCCGCGCCTCGCCAAGGTCCTAAGTGCCTGACAGGCTTCTTGTGTCTAAAAATATCCCCGCCGGAGGCACGATCTTTCACCAGAAAGATCGTTTCGGTCTTTAGGGCAGCAAACGTTCGACAAGGTCCGGCAGCGCATCGAACCGGTCGAGAAGCGCCTCCGGGCCGAGCGCCTCCACACCGCGCCCGTCCGGGCCGAATGTGACCAGCACGCAAGGAACGCCGCCCGCGCGGGCCGTCTCGCGGTCGGTCTCGGTATCGCCGACCAGCAGCGAGCGCTCCACCTGCCCGCCCGCGCGTTCCACCGCCGCCCGGTAGGGCGCGGGGTCCGGCTTGCGCACCGGCAAAGTGTCGGCGCCCACCAGCGAGGCAAAGGCACCCCGCACGCCCAGCCGCCGCAGTAACAACTCCGCCAGCGCCTCTGGCTTATTCGTGCAGATTCCGATTGTAAAACCGGCGGACCGCAACGCCTCCACCGCGTCAAGTGCGCCCGGGTAGAGCCGGGTGTAGACGTCGATGGCCGCGCCATAGCGCTCCAACAGCCGGGGATACTCCCGCTCCACCTGTGCCTCCGCGTCCTCGGCGCCCAGTCGGGCAAAGCCGAGCCGCAACATCGCCCGTCCGCCGCGGAATGCCGTCGCCGCGTCGGATGCCGGGTCAAGCACCGCCCCGTGGCCGAGGCTTTCGAAACACCCGTTCGCGGCGGCGATCAGGTCGCCGCTCGTGTCCGCGAGGGTGCCATCCAGATCGAAGATCACCGTGCGCATGTCCGCCCTCCCGGCGTGGCCCCGGGGAGCCATGTTTCAGCGTGTCACCGCATTTGACCGCAGGCCTCTTGCAGCGCGCAGGTCCTCGCGTATTACGGAGACAGGCAGAAGAAAAGAGCAGTTCCATGTCGACCAGCCTAGTCATCCTCGCCGCGGGCCAGGGCACCCGAATGCAATCCGATCTGCCTAAGGTCCTGCACCGCCTTGCGGGCGCACCGCTTTTACACCACGCCATGCGGTCCGGTGCGGCCCTGGAGCCGGAGCGGACCGTCGTGGTTGCCGGACACGGCGCGGACCGGGTGGAAGCTGCGGCCCGGGAAGCCGACCCGGACGTTACGGTTGTTCTCCAGGCCGAACAGAAGGGCACGGCCCATGCCGTGCAGCAGGCGCAGCTCGCGCTCGACGGGGCCGGGGGCGACGTGATCGTGCTGTACGGTGATACGCCGCTGATCCGGCCCGAGACCCTGGGTGCGATGAAGGAAGCGCGCGCCAATCACGCGGTTGTCGTGCTGGGATTCGAGGCCGCCAATCCGGGGCGCTACGGGCGACTGGTGATGGATGGCGACACGTTGGAGCGGATTGTCGAGTTCAAGGATGCGACGGATGAGGAACGCTCGATAACGTTCTGCAATTCAGGCGTTATTTGCGCGGAATCGGATCTTCTGTTCGACCTGATAGAGGAGGTCGGTAACGACAACGCATCCGGCGAATACTACCTGACGGACATCATCGGACTTGCGCGTGGGCGCGGGCTTTCGGTCACAGCGGTGGCCTGCGAGGAGTCCGAGACGCTCGGCGTCAATTCCCGCGCCGACCTCGCCGCCTCGGAAGCTGCATTCCAAGCACGCGCGCGGCTGGCCGCGATGGACGACGGGGTCACGTTGGAGGCGCCGGACACGGTTGTCTTCGCCTTCGACACCTATCTCGGCCGCGACGCGATAATCGAACCCTATGTCGTCTTCGGCCTTGGCGTTACGGTGGAAACCGGCGCACGCATCCGCGCTTTCAGCCATCTCGAGGGCTGCCACGTCTCCCGCGGGGCTGTTGTGGGCCCCTACGCACGGCTCCGGCCCGGCACCGAACTGGCCGAGGATGTGCGCGTCGGCAATTTCGTGGAGATCAAGAATGGCGTTCTGGACACCGGGTCCAAGGTCAACCACCTGACCTACATCGGCGACGCCAGCATCGGAGCCGGCAGCAACATTGGTGCCGGGACGATCACCTGCAATTACGACGGCGTCTTCAAGCACCGGACCGAAATTGGGGCGGGCGTCTTTATTGGATCCAATACCATGCTCGTGGCCCCCGTCAAGGTGGGCGACGAGGCGATGACCGGTTCCGGCTCCGTCATCACGTCGGATGTCCCGCCGGGAGCGCTCGCGCTTGGGCGGGCGAAGCAGGTCAACAAGCCGGGCCTGGCCCGGCGCATGATGGAAAAGTTGCGCGCGGCAAAGAGGAAACTCAGCGAAAGGGAAAGCTGATGTGCGGAATCGTAGGGGTTCTGGGGCGGCATGAAGCGGCGCCGCTGCTGGTCGAAGCGCTCAAGCGGCTGGAATATCGAGGGTACGACAGCGCTGGTATCGCCACGGTCGATGACGGCAAGCTCGATCGCCGCCGCGCGGTGGGCAAACTCGTGAACCTCTCCGACCTTCTCGTCCATGATCCGTTGCCCGGGAAGTCCGGGATCGGACACACCCGCTGGGCCACCCACGGCGCGCCAAACGTCGCAAATGCCCACCCGCACCGGGCCGGGCCAGTCGCCGTAGTGCATAACGGAATTATAGAAAATTTCAGAGAATTGCGGGCCGAACTTGCAGCAGCGGGTTTGCCGTTTGAAACCGAGACGGACACCGAGACCATCGCGCTTCTGGTGCAACACATGCTCGGCAAGGGGATGAGCCCGCGGGACGCTGCTGCCGCCGCCATCGCCCGGTTGGAGGGCGCCTTCGCCCTTGCGCTGCTGTTCGACGGCGAGGACGACCTGATGATCGTCGCGCGCCGCGGCTCTCCCCTGGCCATCGGGTATGGCGACGGCGAGGTGTACGTCGGGTCGGACGCCATGGCGTTGGCGCCGATGACGAACATGATCACCTATCTGGAGGAAGGCGATTGGGCCTGCCTGAGCCGGCGCTCGGTGGAGATCCGCGATCAGGCGGGGCACCTGGTGGATCGGCCGATCCAGACCGTCAGCATCGACCTCACGCAGGTCGAAAAGGGCGGACACCGGCATTTCATGGCCAAGGAGATCGCCGAGCAACCGACCGTGCTGGGCGACGCTCTGGCTCACTACCTGCGCGACGATACGATTTCGCTTCCCGAACCCGGTTTGGATTTCAGCGAGTTCGACCGGATCGTTATGGTCGCCTGCGGTACCGCGAACTATGCCTGCGTGGTCGCCAAGTACTGGTTCGAGCGGCTGTCCGGGCTGAGCGTCGAGGTCGATATCGCCAGCGAATTCCGCTATCGCGAGCCGCCGATTCCGCCGCGCACGCTGGCCTTGTTCGTCAGCCAGTCCGGCGAGACGGCCGACACGCTGGCCGCGTTGCGCTACTGCGAGGGCAAGGCGGCGCGGATCGTCTCGGTCGTCAACGTCACGGAGAGTTCGATTGCCCGTGAAAGCGACCTCGTCCTGCCGATCCGGGCGGGGGCTGAAATCGGGGTGGCGTCGACGAAGGCGTTCACCTGCCAGCTGACGGTGCTGTTCCTGCTGGCCCTGAAGGGGGCGCATGATCGAGGCCGGTTGGATGGGGAGGAGATGGATGCCTACCTCTCCGCTCTCCGCCACATGCCCGGCCTGATGAACAGCGCGCTTGCCCGCTCGGGCGACATTGGCCGTGTCGCGAAGGCGGTGGCAGAGGCGCGCGACGTGCTGTTCCTAGGCCGCGGCGCCATGTTCCCTCTGGCGATGGAGGGAGCGTTGAAGCTGAAAGAGATCAGCTACATACACGCCGAAGGCTATGCATCGGGTGAGCTGAAGCATGGGCCGATCGCGCTGGTGGACAAGTCCGTTCCCGTGATCGTCATGGCCCCATCCGACCACCTCTTCGACAAGACCGTGTCCAACATGCAGGAGGTGATGGCGCGCGGGGGCAAGGTGTTGCTCATCACCGATACCAAGGGCGCGAAACTGGCGGGTGACGGCTGCTGGAAGACGCTGACGTTGCCGGAGGTCGAGCCGATGTTGGCCCCGATCCTCTATGCCTTGCCCGCGCAGTTGCTGGCGTATCACGCGGCGGTGGCCAAGGGGACGGACGTCGATCAGCCGCGAAATCTCGCGAAGTCCGTCACGGTCGAATGACGGGCCGCCGCGACATGTGACGCGGCAGCCCTGTTTCTTACTCTACGATCAGTTCGTCGTCCGCCGAGGCGAGGTCCTCGGCGGGGATGACCTCGTCGTCGCCGGAGGAGTCACCGTCGGTGATTTCCGTACCGTCCCCGTCGACCAACTCGCCGTCATCGCCGTCCTCAGCGCCGGTTCCGTCCCCGACGTCCGGGTCCAGTCCGTCCTCGTCCGCGACGTCGGTGCCGTCATCGATCGGGGCCGGGTCGGTCTCGTCCTCGACGTAGGTCCCGTCGCCTGGGTCGGTTTCCAGGCCGTCGTCGCCGGTGACCTCGGTGTCATCCCCGGCGGTCGGATCGATGCCGTCATCCAACTCGCCGATCTCGGGCTCGTCCACGTCGATGTCGTCGACTTCAGCCGGGGCGATGCCCGAACGGGCCATGTATTCGTCGATAAGGCCGTCGTCATCGCCGACGCCGAGCTGCTGCGAAACCCAGGCTTCCACTTCCGGAGAGACGTCGGCCTCGGTCATCGGACCTTGGCCGGTGGCGTAGTAGGAGTCCGCGATGGCTTGGCGCAGGGCCGTGCTGTTTGTGGCCAGCGTCGCGTCGGTCAGGGCGAGTTCGGAGTCGTTGCGCAGCTTGGTGTCGGCCGCGACCTGATCAAGGGCCTTCTGGGCGTCCAGAACCTCCTGCATGTCCGCGTTCCAGGCGTCCCATTCCGGCGTGTCGGGATCGGGTTCCAACGCTGCCAGTTCTGCCGCGCGCGTGGCGAGCTGCTCCTCGGCCAGCTCCAGTTTGGGGTCCAGGCCCAGTTCGTCGACATAGCCCGCATACACATCCGAGCTTTCCGCGAGCGCCTTTTCAGCGTCGATCAGGGACTGCATGGCCGTTTCCCGCTCGGCACTGGCCTGGATGTACTCCCGGAACGGCTCCATCTTCGGATCTTTGCTGTTCATGACGCCGTTGAGATCGCGTTTCAGCGAATTCAAGCTCTTGAGCTCGGAGGGATGCGCCATGGCCAGGGTGGTCGCCGCCGCTGCTGCGGTCGCCGGACGGGCCGCTGGCTTGGGAGATGTCTTCACCGTTGTCGTGCGGGCCGGTGCCGTGGTCTTCGCTGACTTGACCGGTTTGGATTTCACGGCTTTCGTGGTGGTCGTCCGGGCCGTGGCCGCCGGCTTGTTTGACTGGCTGCTCTTGGGATTGAAGGCATTTCCGATGCTGCGGAAGAAGGCGCCCGGGCCTTTGCCGTTGGACGATTTGCCGCCATCGGAACGCGTGGCAGTGCGACTGCCTTTGTCGACTGAGCTGCCGCCCTTGGAACTCTTGGCGTTATCGCTGTTTCCCTTGTTGCCGTTGTTGCCTTTGCTACCGCCGCTGTTCCCCTTGCTGTCGCTATTGCCTTTGCCGCCGCCGCTGTTGCCTTTGCCACCGCCGTTGCTGCCGCCATTCCCCTTACCGCCGCCATTGCCGCCTTGCTTTGCGACGGCCGCCCCCAGGTCGGAGAAATCGACCCATCCCTGTCCGCCCAAGGCAACAGGTAGGCACAGCACCAAACCCGCTGTCAGGCACGTTCTCAGAATTTTCACCGCGATCTCCAGTCCCTAAAAGAGTGATGACGACCTGCATGGCACTTTCTCGCGGCATTTGTTGGGCGTGGCCGCCACAGTTTCTTCACGATGCCGGCGAAGATGGGGCGGGTTCGGCGGGGACCTCCGATGAGCATTTGTGCGGGATCAGGCTGTTTCCGTACCTTCGGGGCCGGTGGCGCTCGCCGCCTCATTCACCAGGGCCGCCACGTCGAGCGGCCAGTTTCCCATGGCCAGCGCCCCGTCATCGTCGCGGGGCCAATCCTCCGGCGCCCGGTCGCGGTAAAGCTCCACGCCGTTTCCGTCCGGATCGCGCAGATAGACGGCCTCGCTGACCCCGTGGTCGGCGGCACCATCCAGCGGAACGCCGGCACGGAGAACACGCGCCACGGCATCCGCCAGAGACGCGCGATCGGGATAGAGAATGGCCGTGTGGTAGAGTCCTGTATGCCCCGGCGGCGGCGGGGTGCCTCCGGCGCTTTCCCAGGTGTTCAGCCCAATGTGGTGGTGATAGCCGCCGGCCGAGAGAAAGGCCGCGCCGCGCCCGTAGCGCTGCTGCACCTCGAACCCGAGGACTCCAGAATAGAACGCGATGGCACGCTCCAGATCGGCGACCTTCAGATGTACGTGACCGATCCGGGTCGCAGGATTGACGGGCGGGGTCATAGGGAGCTCCTTTTTGCGTGTTCCGGAGTTTACACGGATTCCAGCCGTGCCGGAGCCTGCGGACGCGCAGAGGGCCCGTGCGTTAACGCGGAGAGAGCGTGGTGATCCCCACGGCCCCGGCGCGCGCCAGTTCGGGGTTGAGTGACATGGGGATGTATTCGCCCTGCCGCCACAACGCGCCGAGGTCGTCGTAGTGGCGGCTCAGCGGGTGCCCGGATTGACCGGTCGCGGTGATGAAGACGGAGGAATCCGGGTCTGCGAAGTCATAGACCCCCCGGTACCCCGCCGCGTGCACATTGGCGAAGGGGGCGGGCATATCTCCCTTGGTCAGTCCGCGTTGCAACGTATTGTCGCCGCCCGAGGTCGATTGGCGAATGTTCACGAACCACTGCAGGATGGGCACGTTGCCGAGAACCAGGTGGTCGTGCCGGGCTTCGTGCGCATCGCCCCACCGAAGGCTTTCCAGCGACGTGCCGTACCGCTCCCCGATCCAGAGCAGCGCTTCGTCCAGCGCGATCCGGGCGGTGTCTGTGCAGGTCTCGGTGATGGTGGTCTGCTTGATGTCGCACCAGGCGGCGGCACCGTCGATGTTGCGGAACACACGCTCCAGAAAGATCGGATCGGGGTGTGTGAACTCCAGCGACAGGGGCCCGATCTCGTCCACGATCAGCTTCTGCTGCAGTTGCCGCAGCCACGCAGCATAGATCAGCGGCTCCGGCAGGTGCTCGTTCATCTCGCCGTTCCAGTTGGCGAGGAGTTGCAAGGCGACCTGCCGCTGACGCTCCGGTGTGCCGTCGGGTGCAGCCTCTCCGGTGTACCAGAGATCCCGCGCGATCAACGGCAACAGGGATCGGGCAGTGACGGAGACGGTGTCGAGCTGGGCGGCGATGAAGCTCTCGCGGGTATGCACCTCCCGCTCCGCCATCAGCTTGCGCCACCGCTGGATGCGCTGCGTATCGCCCCACAGGAAGCTGATATTGTCGGGGAAGGGCGCCTCGGTGATGCGGTTGTTGGTGTTGCCGAGGATGCCGGCGGCCGGATTGGCGATGCGGGCGTTGGTCTCATACGGCCGCCGACCTTTCCATCGGTTCTCGGTTTGCCAGCCAAGCGAGGGCATCCGCCCCTTGCTGTAATGCGCCGCGTCCCGCTCGGGGACGACGCCAAAGAGCTGCAGCGCGACCGATTCGCTATCCGCCAGTGTCACGTTGAGAGCGGGGGCGACGAAATCGCGACCCGCTTCCATGCCTTCTTCGACTGATTTGGCGCGCATCAATTTCAGCCCGGCGGACATGGACCGGTCCTCTGGGGAAAGGCCCGTCCACGCCAGCGCGGCGACGTGGCCCCTGGGCGTGACCTGCGCGAGGTCGAAATGGCTGCCGGGCAGGACGGGGCCGTTTTCCGTCCAGCGCAAGGTGATGGTGACGGGCGGCTCCTCGGCGACGCGAATGATGGAGCGCTCAGTGCGGAACTTTTGCCAGCCGTCGGGGGTGCGATACTCCTGCCGGTCGGCGGGGTTCAACTCCTCCATATAGAGGTCCTGATCGTCGGCGTAGGCCACGGTGATGCCCCAGCCGAGCTTGTCGGACCGCCCGGTCAACACCATCGGCACGCCGGGCAGGGTGCCGCCGATCACGCCTCCGCTCGAAAGCTCCAGCCGGGCGAGGTACCAGATGGTGGGGGCGGTGAGCGCCATGTGGGGGTCGTTGGCAAGCAGCGTGCCGCCCGCGGCGGAGCGGTCCGGCGCGGCGGCCCAGGCGTTCGAGGCACCGGCAAATGCCGGCGGGCCAACCGGCATGAGCGGCCCCGGCTCCCAGGTGGACGCGCGCGCAATCTTGGGCAGGTCGGGGAACAGTGCGCCGTAATCGGTCGGCAGCGCACCCTCGAGCCCTTTGGGCACGTCCGGCATCAGGTCGGCCAGCCGCTCCGAAGAAAGCGTCAGCGAGGCGCGGGCGCGGAGGACTTCGTTCTGCATGTGCGGGGTCATGTCGAGCGCCATCAGTTTGGCGACGGCAATCGAGTCGGCGGGCTGCCAAGGGGCGATCTCGGGCGTGAAAAGGAAGAATTCGGGCGCCCCACGGCCCAGGGCCTCGGCGTTGACCGTCTCGATCCACGCGTTGACCCCCGCGGCATAGGCCTTCAGCGCGGCCTGGGTGTCCGCGTCCTGCGCCGAAACGGAACGGCTCGCCAGCCGGTAAAGGTCCAGCCGGCGCATCAGTTCGTCGGTCTGCACGGTGCGCGGGCCGAAGAGTTCGGACAGCCGGCCCTGCACGGTGCGGCGCAGCAGCGTCATCTGCCACAGCCGGTCCTGCGCGTGGGCGAATCCAAGGCCGAAGAACACGTCTTCATCGGTCTGGCCGAAGATGTGGGGCACGTCGGCGTTGTCGCGCACGATCTCCACGGGGGCGGTCAGGCCGTCCAGCGTGTAGTTCGCGGAATAGTCCGGCAGGGAGCTTGCCGCGAAATAATAGACCAGCGCCGCGGCGGCCGCAGCCAACGCCACGACAAGTGTGAACAGCCGCAGCGTCCAACGGAATACCCGAACCATCCTGCCCCTCTCTATTGACCGCCGCCCTCAGCCGGGTAGGTCTGGTGTGACCCTAAAGCGCCCGGCGGGCGCAGGGAACCGCCTCGCGGCTCGTTTGCGCTGCGCCCGGCGACGAAGCAAGGTCAACGAAAGGAAATGTGATGGCGAAGGTAGCGTTTTTGGGCTTGGGCGTGATGGGCTATCCGATGGCAGGGCATCTCGCGAAGGCCGGCCACGAGGTGACCGTGTACAACCGGACGGCGGCGAAGACCGAAGCGTGGGTGGCCGAACACGGCGGCGCGCAAGCGGCGACCCCGGCGGAGGCCGCGGCGGGGGCGGAGTTCGTGATGTCCTGCGTCGGCAACGACGACGATTTGCGGCAGGTCTGCACCGGCGAGGACGGCGCACTCGGCGCGATGGAGTCAGGTGCCGTCTTTGTCGACCACACCACGGTTTCGGCGATGGTGACGCGCGAGATGGCCGCGGCGGCACAGCAGCGGGGCGTCGCGTTCGTCGACGCGCCGATCTCTGGCGGACAGGCGGGGGCGGAGAACGGCCAGCTTTCGGTCATGTGCGGCGGGGACGCGGATGCCTACGCGCGGGCCGAGCCGGTGATCGACGCCTATGCCAAGATCTGCCGCCGCCTTGGCGACAGCGGGGCGGGCCAGATGACCAAGGCCTGCAACCAGATCGCCATCGCGGGGCTCGTCCAGGGCCTGTCCGAAGCGCTGCACTTTGCCGAAAAGGCAGGGCTCGACGGGCGCGCCGTCGTGGAGGTGATCAGCCAGGGGGCAGCCGGCTCCTGGCAGATGTCCAACCGTTACGAAACCATGCTGGACGACAAGTTCGACCACGGATTCGCGGTGGATTGGATGCGCAAGGATCTCGGGATCTGCCTTGCGACGGCAAACGAGACCGGGGCCAGCCTGCCGGTGACCGCGCTGGTGGATCAGTTCTACAAGGACGTTCAGAACATGGGCGGCGGACGCTGGGACACGTCCAGCCTGATCCGCCGGTTGCGTCGCTTCGAGTAGGGGCAGGGGGCAGCGCCCGGCCGTCGATGGCGAGTCCCGGGCATCTCGCGCCCGGGCCTGTAACGGCAATCAGACCAACGCGCCCTTCCGCCGGATCAAGCTGCCGAGGGCGCCGAACATCGCGCCGATGATGACCGCGATGGTCAGCTCGGGCGAGGCGAGTTGGGATATGCCCAGATCGGTGAAGAAGATGTAGGTCGACACGACGCCGACAAGCGCGCCAAGAACGGCGCCGATGATCGGCTGCCGGGTCGTCATGCCAAGCGCGAGGCCGAGAATCCCCGGCAAGTTCAAGATGTTGCCGGCGATGAGGCCGAGGATGTCGAGCATGTCTTTCCTCCAACGACGTTACATTGAAGCCACCTGACGGGTGGCGCGCGACGGCGGCTAGCGCGACCCGCAGCACGCACGAACTGGCGGGCGTACGGACGCCGGCGGCCGCAACTTGCCGCCGAATGGTCGGCCTGCGGTTTTCTTACCGATATCGGCCGGATTCTTCACCTTCTTTGATATTCATCAACGTTGCCTAAGAAATGTTCAGTACATAAACTGCGCAAAATATCGGCAGAGTAAAACGTATGGTATCCGGAAAAAGTCGCAGGGAGTTCCTTGGAGGACGCTCCGCACCGAGTGTGCTTCGGCCGCCCGGCGCGCTGGAGGGCGGATTTGCGGCTGCTTGTACGGGCTGCGGCGACTGCGCGGCCGCTTGTCTGGAGGCAATCATTCACACGGACAATCGCGGGGCAGTGCAACTGGATCTCTCCCGCCGCGCCTGCACGCTTTGCGGCGATTGCGCCCGGGCCTGCCCAACGGATGCGCTGGCGGAGGAACGGGTGGCGGACTGGCCGTGGCGGGCGTCCGTCTCCGCCGACTGCCTGTCGTTGAACCGCACGGCCTGTCGCGCTTGCGAGGATGCCTGCGACGCCCGCGCCATCCGGTTTCGGCTGGAAGTCGGTGGCAACGCGCGGCCGATCATCGACGACGTGGCTTGCACGGGCTGCGGTGCCTGCATCGCGATTTGTCCGGCGGCGGCGGTGTCGCTCACCCGCGGCCGGTCCCGCCCGATGGATACGGAGCTCTGCGCATGAATATTTGTGGTTGCCTCCTCCACGCCGCGCCCGGACAGGGGCAGACCGTCCGGCAGACCGCCGCCGGAATGGCGGGCGTGGAAGTCCATGCCGTGACCGAGGACGAGCGCCTCGTGGTTGTCGTCGAGGATACCGCCGACGCGCGCGCCTCGGAGATCATCATGGCGCTGCACCAGATCCCCGGGGTGATCTCGCTCACCCTGACCTATCACCATTTCGAGGACCTTGAGGACGGCGAGAGCCGGCCGCAGCCGGTCTCTGCCCCTAGCACCCCCTGAACCGGAGCCAAGCCCATGACGATGTCGGACTCCCGCCGGACATTCCTGAAATCCACCGCCGCCGTTGCGACCGCCTCTGCCGCGGGCATCACCCTGCCGCTCGCGCCGGCCGAGGCGCAGGTGCGCACCCCGGACATTCGGTGGGACAAGGCCGCTTGCCGGTTCTGCGGCACCGGCTGCTCGGTGCTTGTGGGCACCAAGGATGGCCGCGTGGTGGCCACGCAGGGCGACCCGGACGCGCCAGTGAACCGGGGGCTCAACTGCATCAAGGGCTATTTCCTGTCCAAGATCATGTACGGCCAGGACCGCCTGACGACGCCGATGCTGCGCAAATCGAACGGGGTCTTCGACAAGAACGGCGAATTCGAGCCGGTCTCCTGGGACGAGGCCTTCGACGTGATGGCCGAGAAGTGGAAGGCGGCGCTGAAGGAGAAGGGCGGGGCAGGCGTCTCCATCTTCGGGTCCGGCCAGTGGACGGTCTGGGAGGGCTATGCCGCCGCCAAGTTCATGAAGGCGGGTCTCAGGTCCAACAACATCGACCCCAACGCACGGCATTGCATGGCCTCCGCCGTGGTGGGATTCATCCGCGCCTTCGGCATCGACGAGCCGATGGGGTGCTATGACGATCTGGAGCACGCCGACACATTCGTGCTCTGGGGCTCCAACATGGCCGAGATGCACCCGATCCTGTGGTCGCGCCTCACCGACACCCGTCTGACCAAGCCCGGATGCGAGGTGCATGTCCTCTCGACCTTCGAGCATCGCTGCTATGAACTGGCCGACAACGGCATAATCTTCACGCCGCACGCGGACCTCGCGATCCTGAACTACATCGCGAACTACATCATCCAGAACGACGCGGTGAACTGGGACTTCGTCAACGCCAACGTCAATTTCACCAAGACGGATACCGACATCGGCTATGGCCTGCGCGACGACGACCCGCGCCAGGCATCGGCCGCCAACCCCAACTCCGGCAAGTTGACCCCGATCACCTTTGACGAATACGCCGAGATGGTCTCCGAATACACCGTCGAGAAGGCCAGCGAGATGTCCGGCGTGCCGGCGGCGCAGCTTGAACGGCTCGCACAGCAGTATGCGGACCCGAACCGCAAGGTGATGAGCCTCTGGACGATGGGGTTCAACCAGCACCAGCGCGGCTCCTGGGTGAACGGGTTGATGTACAATGTCCACCTGCTCACCGGCAAGATTTCCGAGCCCGGCAACTCGCCGTTCTCGCTGACCGGCCAGCCCTCCGCCTGCGGCACCGCGCGCGAAGTCGGCACCTTCGCTCACCGGCTGCCCGCCGACATGGTGGTGGCCAACGACGAGCATCGGAAGATCTGCGAGACGGCCTGGAACATCCCCGAGGGCACGATCCCGCCCAAGCCTGGCTTCCACGCGGTGCTGCAACACCGCAAGCTCAAGGACGGCGAGTTGAAGTGCCACTGGGTGCAGTGCAACAACAACCTTCAGGCCGCGCCCAACATGAACGAGGAGGGGTTCCCCGGGTATCGGAACTCCGAGACGTTCATCACCGTCTCGGACCCCTATCCGACCGTCACTGGTCTCGCGGCGGACCTGATCCTGCCCACCGCCATGTGGGTGGAAAAGGAAGGCGCCTACGGCAACGCCGAGCGCCGGACGCAGTTCTGGCGCCAGCAGGTGAAGGCGCCGGGCGAGGCGAAATCGGACGTCTGGCAGGTGATGGAGTTTGCCAAGCGGTTCACGGTAGAGGAGGCCTGGGGCGAGGAATTGGTTGCTACCATGCCCGAACACGCAGGCAAGACGCTCTACGAGGTGCTTTTCGAGAACGGCGTGGTCAACAAGTTCCCCGTCTCCGAGGTGGCCGAGGGTTTCGACAACGACGAGAGCGAGCACTTCGGCTACTACGTCCAGAAGGGGCTGTTCGAGGAATACGCGTCCTTCGGCCGGGGCCATGCCCACGACCTCGCCCCGTTCGAGATGTACCACCAGGCCCGCGGCCTGCGCTGGCCGGTGGTGGACGGGCAGGAGACGCTCTATCGCTTCCGGGAGGGCTATGACCCCTACGTGAAGGAAGGCGAGGGCGTGAAGTTCTACGGCCACAAGGACGGCCGCGCCAAGATCATCTTCGCCCCCTACGAGGCGCCGGTCGAGGTGCCGGACGAGGAATACGATCTCTGGCTCTGCACCGGGCGCGTTCTGGAGCATTGGCACTCCGGCTCCATGACCCGCAGGGTGCCGGAACTGCACCGGTCCTATCCGGCGGCGGTGGTGTTCATGCACCCCGACGACGCGCGCGATCGCGGCCTTCGGCGCGGGCAGGAGATCTCGATTTCCACCCGCCGGGGCGAGGTGCTGAGCCGGCTGGAGACCCGTGGCCGCAATAAGGTGCCGCGCGGGCTGGTCTTCATGCCCTGGTTCGACGAGGGGCAGCTGACCAACAAGCTGACACTCGACGCGACCTGCCCGCTGTCGAAAGAGACCGATTTCAAGAAATGCGCCTGCAAGGTGGAACGGGCCTGAGCCCAAACGCCTGAACCCGGGAGCACGCCATGGCCGCCGCCAAGCCACATAAGGTCGATCGCCGTCGGTTCCTGACCGACAGCGCCCGCATGGCGGCGGGCTGTGCGGTCGCGGGATCGCTCCTGGCCTATGTGGCGCGAGAGGCCAAGGCGCTTCCGGACCAGGCGATCCGCCCACCGGGTGCGCTCGGCGAGGACGATTTCCTCGCCGCCTGTATCCGTTGCGGCCTCTGCGTGCGCGATTGCCCGTATGACACGCTGGTTCTGGCCGACCTCGGCCAGAACGGCCCGGCCACTGGCACGCCTTTTTTCACCGCTCGCGAGATCCCCTGCGAGATGTGTGACGATATTCCCTGCGTCGCCGCCTGCCCGACGGGGGCGCTGGACAAGAGCCTTACCGATATCGAGAACGCAAAGATGGGCACGGCGGTGCTCGTCGATCAGGAGAACTGCCTGAACTTCCTCGGACTGCGGTGCGATGTCTGCTACCGGGTCTGCCCGATGATCGACGAGGCGATCACGCTGGAGATGCGCCACAACGAGCGCTCGGGCCATCACGCCATCTTCGCCCCCACCGTCCACGCAGACGCCTGCACCGGCTGCGGCATCTGCGAGAAGAAATGCGTTTTGCCGGAGGCAGCGATCAAAGTCCTGCCGGTCCGGCTCGCCCGTGGCGCGCCCGCCGAGCATTACCGTAAGGGCTGGGAGGAGAAGGACGCCAAGGGCGCGCCCGTGGTCGAAGGCATTATCGACCTGCCGGACCGCCTGCCGGGGCCGGGCACCGATAACCTCGCCGCTCCGGGTGGGTTCGAGCCGGGTCTCGGCGGCGTGGACGGCAGCGCGGGCGGCTTCCGGCCGATCTTCCAGGTGCCGGGAGGGACGGGGCAATGAGCGCCACCGGCAAGGTCCACCTCCCACCCGGCCAGGAAGCGCGGCGCGTGAAGGGCTGGTACGGTGCGAACCGCTACCTGATCTGGCGCCGGTCGAGCCAGGTCTTCTTCCTCGTTCTGTTCCTCATGGGGCCGTGGTTCGGTATCTGGTGGGTCAAGGGCACGCTCGCGGGCTCGGAAACGTTCAGGGTCCTGCCGCTGAACGATCCGCTGATCCTCGGCCAGATGATGGCCGCCGGTCACTGGCCGGAGGCAACCGCTCTGATAGGCGGGCTTATCGTGTTGGTGGCCTATGCGCTGATCGGCGGTCGGGTCTATTGCTCCTGGGTCTGCCCGATCAATCCCGTCACCGACGCCGCGCATTGGCTCCATGACAAGCTTGGAATCCAGAAAGGCTGGCAGCCGAAGCGCTCCTTCCGTTATTGGCTGCTGGGCACGGTTCTTGTCGTCTCCACGCTCACCGGTACGATTGCCTGGGAGGTGGTCAATCCGGTCACCATGGTTCACCGCGGGCTCATTTTCGGCATGGGCTGGGTCTGGGGCATGGTGCTCGCCGTGTTCGTGTTCGACCTTCTCGTAGCCCGGCGCGGCTGGTGTGGACATGTTTGCCCAGTGGGTGCGTTCTACTCGCTGGTGGGCGCGAAAAGCCTTCTGCGGGTGTCCGCGCTCCGCCGCGGCGCCTGTGACGACTGCATGGACTGCTACGCGGTCTGCCCGGAAAACCAGGTCATTTCGCCCGCTCTCAAGGCCCGCGGGGACGGCTCGCCGCTGATCCTCTCGCCCAACTGCACCAACTGCGGGCGGTGCATCGACGTCTGCTCGGTAGACGTCTTCGCCTTTACCCATCGTTTCGACCACCATGTCGAAACCCCGCCCAAAGCGGACTCGCAGGTCGAGCCGCGCGAACAGACAGCAGCGTGAACTGAGCAACGGAGAACCACGATGAAGAAGCCGATCCTTGCAGGTGCCCTTGCCCTGGCGACCACCCTGTCCCTGGTTGGCGTCGGCCTGGCACAATCGGCCGGGGGGCTCTCCACCTTGCGCGGCGGGGGAGTCGACGAACAGGTGCCCCTGGAGCAGGTGTTTCAGCAGGAAACGCAGCGGTTCAACCGCGAATACCGCCAGCAGCCGCCGCTCATTCCCCATTCAATCGACCAGTACCAGATCGACATGCGGGCGAACCAGTGCCTGAGCTGCCACGACTGGACGAACGCCGGTGACCGCGGCGCGCCTACGCTCTCGATGACTCATTACCTCGACCGGAACGGGGTGGAGATGGACCACGTCGCCGGCACTCGCTGGTTCTGCAACCAGTGCCACGTGCCGCAGGCAAATGCGCCGGAACTGGTGGAGAACACCTTCCAGCCATCCACCGGGCGCTGAGCGCGCAGAAAGATAAGGAAAAGAGCGATGGCAGAGCATGACGGCAAGCGCCCCGGCCTTATTCGACGCATCTGGAATGGAATTTGGAGCCCCAGCGGTGTCTTCAGTCTCGGCTTTCTGCTGATCGCAGGCTTCCTGGCGGGAATCCTGTTCTGGGGCGGATTCCACTGGTCGCTTGAGATGACGAATTCCGAAGAATTCTGCACCTCCTGCCACACGATGACGAAGAACTTCGACGAGTACACGGAGACGGTTCACTACAGCAATCACTCTGGGGTGCGGGCGACCTGTCCGGAGTGCCACGTGCCGCATGAGTGGCAGTACAAGGTGAAGGCCAAGATCATGGCGACCAAGGACCTCTACCACGAGATCATGGGAACCATCGACACCGACGAGAAATACGACGAACGCCGTCTGCACATGGCCAGCTCGGTCTGGACCAAGATGAAGGCATCCGACAGCCGCGAATGCCGGAACTGCCATGCTTTCGAGTACATGGATTTCACGATCCAGGAAAACCGCGCCGCGTCAGAGCACCAGAAGGCGATCGACGAGGGCATGACCTGCATCGACTGCCACCAGGGCATCGCGCACGGCCTGCCGGCGGGGTATCTGGAGGAATACAGGCGTATCGCGGACGAGTTGGCCGGCGATGGCGCTTCTGGTCCGGTGTCGGAAAGCGGCATTCTGGATACGCAGGCCCTCGGCAGCGCAATCCGCAGGTATCTGTCGGGCTCGTCGGAGTAAATCGGGCAATTCGCGCAGACCGGACCGGTGGGCGCGGATCAGGTGCGGGGCGCCTGATCCAGCCCAAGCCGGGCGCGATAGTCTGACAGAACGAACAGCCGGATCGCGGAGGCAAGGCCGGTCTCCAGCCCGCGCTCGCGGTCGATTTCGGCGGCGAGTGCATTGATCGGCTGGCCGCGGTCCCGCGCGATCTCGCGGAAGGCCTGCCAGAAGGGCTCTTCCAGCGACACGCTGGTGCGGTGGCCTGACAGGGTGAGCGAACGTTTGACCGGCCGGCTCATCGCGCCCGCTGCACCCGCGGGCGGACATCCGGGCCGTAGAGGTCTGGCCCATGCTCCAGGTCCGGCAGCACCGCGATCACTTCGGCACGCAGGCGGCTGTTCCAGGGGCCGTCGTCCAGCCAACCGGGGTGAAAGCTCTCCACCGGCAGGCCATCGGCCGCGATGACCGCGTGGCGCTCGAGCAGAAGCTGCACATAGGTCACCGCCTCGGCCGGGGTGGGTGCGATACCCGCATGTCCACAGAGGTCGCCCGCGGGGACGAGCACGCCGTCCGGGGCATTGTCCGGCGACAGCAGAACGCCCGCACGCGGCGACAGTCTGACCGGCCGGCGCGGGGTGCCTCCTCCGAAGGCGGCGCGGGGAACCAAGATTGGGCCAAGCTGCGGGCACGCCGCGACCTGCCGCGCGCTGACGGTGCGACGGCCCGACCAGAGCACGGGCACAGGGCCGTGGTCGATCGTCTGGACAAAATCGCTGGGCTGGAGCCGTCCAGCAGGGCAGGGGCCAGTCGGGGTCATGATGCGGGTTTCCGCGGCCACGGCCGCAATGAGCCACGCGCCCGGGCTTTGAAACGGGTCCGGGGGCTGCAATAACTGCTCGGGCTGCAACACCAGGGTCGCTTGCCCGAAAGACGTGCGCGCCACAGGGCGCGCCCGTGAAAAGGCCGTTCGCGGGGCGTTTTCCATGCCCGTCTGCTGTCCATTTCTGCTCGTCGCCGTCGTTGCGGCGCAGGCGCCTTGCGCCCCGTTTTTCTGAGTTCAGAATCGGCTCATGGAGTCCTTGGCGCAAGCGTGCCGCGCGAGGCGCGAGGGTGATGTGACGAAAATGCCCTAGTCGTCGGCGGCGTCGGAGGGGGTCCTGCGGCTGCCGTCATGCAGTCGGGCGACACGCTCTGCCTCCGCCTTGGCGCGGAGCTTCTCGCTCTTTGGCAGACCATGCAGAACGGCGTTGCGGTCCGCCTGTTCGCGAGCCTGCTGGCGGGCCTTCTGCTTCCGAAAGCGGTTGAGATTCACGGGCGACGACATGGCCCCATGATAGCGGCGCTGCGAGAGTCGGGGAAGGGCGGCGGGCATACGTGGAGGTGGGCCCGCCGGGGCGGAGGGTGTCGGCATAATGCCGCAGGCGTTGCCGTCAGTGCGGATGCGGTCGGAGCGCTGATCGCCCCCGCAACTTCAACGCTTTATGGTCCATTTGCAAAGTGGGTGAGCCGGCACGATCCGGGACCGGATAGGCAGAACACCCCGTCACGGTTCGCACGTCGATGCCGCGCACTTTGGCACATTGCTGGGCGGAGTCCCGCGTGCCACCGATCCCCCGACAGCAGCATTCGGCACCCATGCCACGCGTTCCTTCCTCCGTCTCCTCACGCGCCATCAAAGCTGGCGACATGGAAGGTCCATACGCTGCGGACCCCCCCCATCCCAACACCATCGAACCAGCGCACTGGAGGAAAATATGCTACTGGTCTTGATCCTGCTGGTCGTGATCGCGTTCATCGTGATCGCCACGACCACGTTCAAGGTTCACCCCTTCCTTGCCTTGCTGATCGCCGCGTTCCTCGCGGCCTTCGCCTACGGCTTGCCGCTTGCCGACATCGCCAAGACCATCACCAGCGGCTTTGGCGGCATCCTCGGCTATATCGGCCTCGTGATCGTCCTGGGCACGATCATCGGCATCATTCTGGAAAAGAGTGGCGCGGCAATCACCATGGCTGACAGCGTGATCCGTGTCCTGGGCGAACGTTTCCCGACCCTGACCATGAGCATCATCGGCTATATCGTGTCGATCCCCGTGTTCTGCGACTCGGGCTTCGTGATCCTGAACTCGCTCAAGGAGTCGCTCGCCACGCGGCTCAAGACGTCGAGCGTTGCCATGAGCGTGGCGCTTGCCACCGGCCTTTACGCCACCCACACCTTCGTGCCGCCGACCCCGGGGCCGATCGCAGCGGCCGGCAACCTCGGGCTCGAGAACAACCTCGGGCTGGTAATTGCCGTCGGGGCCGTTGTCGCCGCGGTGGCGGCCGCGGCCGGTATGCTGTGGGCGCGCCTGTTTGCGAATGTGGAACCGGACCTCGTGGACGAGGCCAGTGAGACAGTCCACCACGACTGGGCCGCTCTGAAAGCGTCTTACGGCACGCTTCCCTCCGCGGGTCAGGCCTTCGCCCCGATCCTTGTGCCGATCGGCCTGATCTGCCTCGGCTCCATCGCCAACTTCCCAAGCCAGCCGGTGGGCGAGGGCGTCGTCTATCAGGCGCTCGCCTTCCTCGGCCAGCCACTGACCGCCCTGGTCATCGGCCTCTTTCTCTCCATGCGGCTGCTCAAATCCGACAGCAAGATTGCGGAGTTCAGCGAGCGCATCAGCGAGGGCATCGTCGCGGCGGCACCGATCCTGCTGATCACCGGCGCCGGTGGCGCCTTCGGGGCGGTCCTCAAGGCCACGCCGCTCGGCGAATTCCTCGGCACCACTCTTTCGGGGCTTGGTGTGGGCGTCTTCATGCCCTTCATCGTCGCCGCAGCACTGAAATCGGCGCAAGGCTCCTCGACGGTGGCGCTGGTCACGACCTCCGCGCTCGTCGCGCCGCTGCTGCCGCAGTTGGGGCTGGATACCGAAATGGGCGGGGTGTTGACAGTGATGGCGATTGGCGCGGGCGCGATGACCGTATCACACGCCAACGACAGCTTCTTCTGGGTCGTCTCGCAGTTCAGTCGCATGAGCGTTGGGCTGGCCTATCGCGCCCAGACCATGGCGACTCTCGTGCAGGGCGTCACCGCGATGGCGTTGGTTTACGTGCTGAGCCTCGTGCTGCTCTAACCGCTTGACGGCCCCGGCCTGAAAGCCACTGACACAACAAAGGGCCGCCCTCGGGCGGCCCTCTCTCGTTCTGCGTCGAACCTATCGAACGTCAGCTTTTCGGCTTGGGGCCGACCATGTTCTCCGGACGGACTACCTTGTCAAAAGTCGCCTCGTCCACGAAGCCGAGCGCGATGGCTTCTTCCTTCAGCGTGGTGCGGTTCTTGTGTGCGGTTTTGGCGACCTTGGTGGCGTTGTCGTAGCCGATGGTGGGCGCCAGTGCAGTTACCAGCATCAGCGACTCGTCGCGCAGCTTCTCGATCCGCTCACGGTCGGCTTTCAGGCCCTCCACGAGGTTGTCGGTAAAGGCCGAGCTGACGTCGCCCAGAAGCTGCATCGACTGCAGCACGTTGTAGGCCATCATCGGCTTGTAGACGTTCAGCTCGAAGTTGCCTTGCGAGCCCGCCATGCCGACGGCCATGTCGTTGCCCATCACGTGGCAGCAGACCTGGGTCATCGCCTCACACTGGGTCGGGTTCACCTTGCCGGGCATGATCGAGGAGCCGGGCTCGTTCTCCGGCAGGAGCAGTTCGCCCAGGCCGCAGCGGGGGCCGGAGCCGAGCAAGCGGATGTCCTGTGCGATCTTGAAGAGCGACGCGGCGACCGTTTTCAGGGTGCCGGACATCTGCACCATGGCGTCATGGGCAGCGAGCGCTTCCATCTTGTTCGGCGCAGGCACGAAGGGCAGGCCGGTGATCTCGGCCATGTTGGCGGCGACCTCTTCGTCCCAGCCCTCGGTGGTGTTGAGCCCGGTGCCGACGGCGGTGCCGCCCTGGGCCAGTTCGTAGATGTCGCCGAGGGCCGTCTCCACCCGCTCAATGGATTTCCGCACCTGATGGACGTAGCCGGAGAACTCCTGGCTCAACTTGATCGGCGTGGCGTCCTGCGTGTGAGTGCGGCCGATCTTGATGATGCCGTCGAACTCCTCGACCTTCTTCTCGAGCCCCGCCAGCAGCTTCTTCAGCCCCGGCAGCAGCACGTCGCGGGCCTGCATGGCGGTCGCGATGTGCATCGCGGTAGGGAAGGTGTCGTTGGAGGACTGCCCCATGTTGCAGTGATCGTTGGGGTGCACCGGGTCCTTCGAGCCGATGGTGCCGCCCAGCATCTCGATGGCGCGGTTGGCGATCACCTCGTTGGCGTTCATGTTGGACTGGGTGCCGGAGCCGGTCTGCCAGACGACCAGGGGGAAGTTGTCGTCGAGCTTGCCGTCGATGACCTCCTGGGCCGCCGCCTGGATCGCCTCGCCAAGCTCTTTGGAGAGTTTGCCGGAGGCGGTATTGGCCATGGCGCAGGCCTTCTTGATGACGCCGAGCGCGCGGACGATCATCACGGGCTGTTTTTCCCAGCCGATGGGGAAGTTCATGATCGACCGCTGGGTCTGGGCGCCCCAGTACTTGTCGGCGGGGACTTCGAGGGGGCCGAAGCTGTCGGTTTCGGTACGGGTCTCAGACATCGCAGGAATCCTCCGGGTTAGCTGACGGCGGTTTAGCGGTCGGCTCCGAAGTGGGCAACTGTGCCAAAGCCGCCGGAGGGCGGGCCAATTGGCGCAGGAGACGCGCCACAGGCCACGCCTGCGCCCGGCGAGCCGTCAGGTCGTCGGCTGCTAACCGCCGTTACTTCCGGAAGGAATCCAGGCTGACGATCTCGGCTTCGCTGGGGGAAGCGGTGTCGGGGTCCAGATCTTCGGCGAGAGGGGCCTCGGGGACGTCCTCTTCCGCGCCATCTTCGTCGACCGCCTCCTCGTCGTCGTCGGACGAGGCAGTCTCGAAGCGCAGCCCGAATTCTACTGACGGATCGACGAAGGTGGCGATTGCGTCATAGGGAATGTAGAGCGGCTCCGGCGTGTCTCCGAAGTTCAGCGTAATGTAGAATCCCTGGTCGGTGACCTCGAGATTGTCGAACCAATGCTGCAGGACCACCGTCATCTCTTCCGGATAGCGGTCGCGCAACCATGCGGCGATCTCGACGTCCGGATGAGTGGTGTCGAAGGTGATAAAGAAATGGTGCTGGCCTGGCAAACCATGGGTCGCCACCTGGCCAAGAACCTCCTGAATCAGGCTGCGCATGGCCCTGTGCATCAGCTTGCCATAGTCGATGGTTTGCGACATGGGCGTCGTAGTCTCCACGTGGTTTTGCCGTAAGCATAGGCAATTCGCGGTCGAATGATACCCCCTCCGATGCCATCGGCCAGACGCCGGAAATGGATGCGGATTCAGGCGCCGCGTCGTCGTCCGCGACGGCCGGTCGTTGATGCGGGGCGACACCTGAGCGCCAGAGTTTCGGTCCCGCCTGGGCTTCAGGTCGCGTCGCGGCCTTACGTGAACCGGTGACCGGCCATCCCGAGGGCGAGCGCATTCTCCGGCAACAGGCCGGATTTCTCGAACAAACTGAGGAAATCGACGCAGTTGAACGCCTCGACGATGCGATCGTCGACGATCCTGGCCATGAGCATGCCGGAGCCTGTTATCGTGCGACCGGATGCCCTGAGCGTGGCTTCGAACGTGCCCATTGCCGACACCCATTCGCCCTGCTCGATGGTCTTCTCAAGTGTCACCTGCGAGACCTCCATGATCTCCTGCAGCGCAACAGCGAAATCGTGGAACTCGACCGCTGTCAATTCCAGCTCGTGCATCAGCCCGCTGGCCTCAACCTGCGTGTTGAAGAACCGATCGATCTCCCCGACCGCACCTGCGACCCAGATGCGATCGTAAAACTGCTGCAGCAACTTGACCTTGCAACTCATGGTTCGACTCCCGTTTTGCGGGAAAGCTACCCGGAGATGCTGAACAATGGCTAAACGCATGCGAAGCTAGCCCGAAGGTCCATTCGGCACGGCGCGGCGGTTCTAGATTAAATATGGGGGAAGGAAGTGCAGGCTTCTGTTGCCAGGTGCCTGCGAACCCCGCCAGACCTTGCTAGAGGCCTGGGCTTAAGATTTCGGTTTGGTTACTGCTTACGCAGCAACGGCCACCGGAGCACGGTTGTCATTGGCAACTATCATGCTTGGACCGATAACGGTGGTACCTCACCGGGCAAAAGCTAACCCCTTTAGACGTCCGTCGATCCTGTTTCGGCCCCCTGATCCCCCAATGCGGGATATTTGGTGGAGCCGCCGGGTACCGCCCCCGGGTCCGAGCCGCTTATTACGAGCGCGTTTATCGCCATAGTCCCCGAAGGAACATCGTATAAATAGGCCGCCCGCCGCGGGATTGGAAGTGGGAACTGCTGAATTTTGCGGTGTTGAACGGGCGCGGTGGCGCTGAACCCGCGCCCCTTGGCCCGCGTGCCGAAGCCGCCCTGTGCGGCAATTCCGGCGGTTTGGGGGCTTGCGCCGGTGGGGGCAAATACTAGTTTAGAACTGTTCCAAACTGAAAGAGCCGGCCGCATGCGCTCCCTGATATCAAACCGAAAGCGTTTTCACGATCTCAGCGAGGCGGAAGTCCTTGCGCTGGCGATCTCCTCGGAGGAGGACGACGCGCAGATTTACCGCAACTTCGCCGCACGCCTTCGTCAGGACTACCCGGCGACTGCCGCTGTGTTCGACGGTATGGCGGAGGAGGAAGACGGGCACCGCAAACGGCTGATCGACATGTTTCGCAGCCGGTTCGGGGAAACAATCCCGCTGATCCGCCGGGAACACGTGGCCGGCTTCTACGCCCGCCAGCCGGTATGGCTCATGGAGCATTTGCCGCTGGAGCGCATCCGCACCATCGCTGCGGACATGGAATACGAGGCGCGCCGGTACTACGAAGCCGCCGCTGCGCGGGTCACCGATGCGGCGACGCGCCAACTGCTGGGCGATCTGGCTGCGGCCGAGGCGGGGCACGAGACCGTGGCGGGCGACCTGACGGAACAGCACTTGACGGAACAGGCGGTAAGCGCCGAGGACCACCATGCCCATCGCCAGTTCGTGCTGACATGGGTTCAGCCGGGGCTCGCGGGACTGATGGACGGGTCCGTCTCGACGCTGGCGCCGATTTTCGCAGCGGCCTTCGCCACCGGCGATACGTGGAGCACGTTCCTGGTGGGCCTCGCGGCTTCGGTCGGGGCGGGCATCTCCATGGGGTTCACCGAAGCCGCGTCGGACGATGGAGAACTGTCTGGCCGTGGCAGCCCGCTGAAGCGGGGGATCGCATCCGGGGTAATGACCACGCTCGGCGGGCTGGGCCACGCGCTTCCCTACCTGATCCCGCATTTCTGGACCGCCACCATTATCGCAATCTGCGTGGTCTTCGTTGAGCTCTGGGCTATCGCCTGGATTCAGAAGCGGTTCATGCAGACGCCGTTCTGGCGCGCGGCGTCACAGGTCGTGCTCGGCGGCGGGCTGGTCCTGGCGGCGGGCATCCTGATCGGCAGCGGCTGACCACGCCCCATCCGCGCGCTTTCCATTGACAGGACGCCCGCGCACCGGCGACGCTTGCGTGGACCGGGCCGCAGCAAGGGGACAGGCGGGTGATATCTGTCGAATACGTTCAGCTCATGGCGCGCTACAATGCGTGGCAGAACAAGGCGCTGACAGAGACGGTTGAAGCTCTGGACGAGGACGAGGTGACGCGCGACCGTGGCGCCCACTTCGGCTCGATCTTCGCCACGCTCAACCATCTGCTCTGGGCTGACCGGCTCTGGATGGCGCGGATAGACGGCTGGGTGCGCCCGGACGGCGGCATTTCCGAAAGCGTGGCCCTGTACCCGACCCTTGCGGCCTGGAAGGCCGATCGAACCCGTGCCGACGCACGGCTGGTGCTCTGGGCGCGCAACCTGCGCCCCGCAGCGCTGCGGGGCGATCTGACCTGGATGTCGGGGAGCACCGGGCGCGAGCAACGCAAGCCCATCGCCGTTTGCGTCGCGCACCTGTTCAATCATCAGGTCCACCACCGCGGCCAGATCCACGCCATGCTGACCGCCGCCGGCGCGCATCCCGCGCCCACTGATCTGGCCTTCATGCCGGAGGTGATCTAAGACCGCCTCCACACTCGGCCCAATCAACAAGGAGGAAGGCAATGCGCGCGCTAATCGTGGAAAAGTCTGAGGACGGCAAGACGAGCGCTTCCGTTCAGGAAATCGATGAGAGCCGCCTGCCGGAGGGCGAGGTGACCGTTCGGGTGGAATACTCGACGCTGAACTACAAGGATGGGCTCTGCATCGGGCCCGGGGCCGGGCTGGTGAGAACCTATCCGCATGTGCCGGGCATAGACTTTGCCGGGACGGTCAAGTCGAGCGAGGACGACCGGTACAAGCCCGGCGACAAGGTGGTGCTGACCGGCTGGAGGGTCGGGGAGGTGCACTGGGGTGGCTACGCCGAGAAGGCCCGGGTGAAGGCCGACTGGCTGGTGCCGCTGCCCGAGGGGCTGACCACGAAACAGGCGATGGCGGTGGGAACCGCTGGTTTGACCGCGATGCTGGCCATCATGGCGCTGCAGAACCACGGTCTGCGCCCGGAGAACGGCGAGGTCCTTGTGACGGGCGCCACCGGCGGCGTGGGGTCCGTGGCGACTGCGATCCTGTCCAACCTCGGCTACGAGGTCGCTGCGGTCACGGGCCGTCCGGAGCAGTCGCAGTACCTGTCGCTGCTGGGCGCCCAAAAGCTCATTACACGGGACGACTTGGCCGAAACGGTGAAGAAGCCGCTTGAAAAGGAAAGCTGGGCGGGCTGCATCGACGCGGTGGGCGGACCGATGCTGGCGCGGGTGCTGGGGCAGATGAAATACGGCGCATCCGTTGCGTCGGTTGGGCTTGCGGGCGGGGCGGATCTGCCCGCGAAGGTGACACCCTTCATCCTGCGCGGCGTGAACCTGCTGGGCATCGATTCCGTCATGCAACCCTTCGAGAACCGGCAGCGGGCGTGGGCGCGCATCGCATCCGATCTGCCGATGGACCGACTGCAGGGGATGATGGTCGAGGCGACGTTGGAGGACCTGCCCAAGCTTGGCGCAGACATCCTCAAGGGCAAGGTTCGCGGCCGTGTCCTGGTCGATGTAAACGCCTGACGCAGCCGTCCGGGAGGGCTGCCGCACTGAACAGATGGCGGTCGGCCTGGCTTCAGTCCGGTCTGCGGGGTCGCTTTTTTCGGTTGCTGCTTTAGAATGGAGCCCGTAGGAGGTGGCCCGCGCGAGAAGGCGGCCGCTTGAACTGGGAAAACCGCACATGTTTGCGTGACGTTGCCCGGTGGCCGGGAATGTCATGCCTCTGGCGGTGTGCGGGAAATCACGGAGGCGAAGATGTTCACCCGCATCATGGTGCCGGTCGATCTTGCGCATGTAAATCGTCTGGAAAAGGCGCTGACCTGCGCGGCAGATCTTGGGAAACTCTATTCGATCCCGGTGATCTATGTCGGAGTTACGACGGCTCTTCCGAGCAAACTGGCGCATACGCCCCAGGAGTTTCGGGAGCGGCTGAAGGAGTTCGCTGCCGAGCAGGCGCGCGTTGCGGGCATCGAGACGGGATACTTCGCACTGGAAACGCATGACCCCGCAATAGACCTGGATCCTGCCCTGATCCGGGCGGCCTCCGAGTTGGAGGCGGACCTGATCGTCGTGGCGAGCCATATTCCGAACCTCATGGATTATGTCTGGCCATCCAACGGCGGCACCCTGGCGGCGCATGCAAAATCATCCGTGCTTGTCGTACGGATCTGACAAGGCTCGACGAACGGGTCAAGAAACGGGGGAAAGATATTAATATGACAGATGAAACACTAGGAATTCCGGAGCCGGAGGGGCCCACGGACCTGATTGATACCGATTACGAGATCGGCCAGGATAATGTAGAAGGGTCCGTTGGGCCCTTCGGCTTCGACGTGCACAACCCCGTGTTCCTGATTTCGGGCCTGACCATCGTGGCCTTCGTCTTTTATGCGCTGGTGTTTCAGGACCAGGCGACTGAGGCGTTCGGCGCGCTTCGGCCGTGGCTGACCAGCACGTTCAACTGGTTTTTCCTGACCTCGGCAAACGTGTTTGTTCTCTTCTGCCTGGCGCTGATCGTCACCCCGTGGGGCAGCGTCCGCCTCGGCGGGCGGGAGGCGACCCCGGATTACACTTACGTCGGGTGGTTCGCGATGCTGTTCGCCGCCGGCATGGGCATCGGCCTGATGTTCTTCGGCGTGCTGGAACCGGTTTATCACATGGCCATCTCGGAACCTCTGGGCGTACCGTCGCCCTTCGCAGAGGACGGAAGCATCATCGAGGCCAACGTTGAGGCCGCGAAACGTATGGGCCTTGCGGCGACGATCTATCACTGGGGCCTGCACCCTTGGGCCATCTATGCCATCGTGGCGCTGGCGCTCGCGCTCTTCAGCTACAACAAGGGCCTGCCGCTCACCATTCGATCCGCGTTCTATCCGATCTTCGGCGAACGCGTCTGGGGTTGGACCGGGCATGTCATCGACATCCTGGCCGTTTTCGCCACGCTCTTTGGCCTCGCGACGTCGCTCGGATTCGGGGCACAGCAAGCGAATGCCGGTCTTGAGCACGTGTTCGGTGTGCCGAACAATGTCGAGGTGCAAGTTGTTCTGATCACGATCATTACCACGATCGCGCTGATCTCGGTTCTGCGCGGCCTCGACGGCGGGGTGAAAGTCCTGTCGGAAATAAACATGGGGCTGGCGGCGCTTCTGCTGCTGTTCGTGCTGTTGGTCGGCCCGACGATGCTGATCCTGACGGACTTCGTTTTGGGTCTGTTCACCTATGCCCAGGATCTCACCGCGCTCTCCAATCCGTTTGCGCGGGAGGACACCGGTTACATGAATGGTTGGACCGCCTTCTACTGGGCTTGGTGGATCTCCTGGTCGCCCTTTGTCGGCATGTTCATCGCACGCGTCAGCCGCGGCCGGACGGTGCGGGAGTTCGTGACCTGCGTGCTCATTATCCCGAGCCTCGTCTGCGTGCTCTGGATGGCCGTCTTTGGCGGCGTGGCCATCGACCAGGTGCTGAGCGATCCGGCAGGCAGCGCGGTCAAGGCGCAGGTGATCGACAGTTACAACCCGCCAATCTCGCTGTTCGCGATGCTGGAAGGGCTACCGCTGGCGGGTATCACCTCGACCCTCGGAATCATCCTGGTGATCGTCTTCTTCGTGACCTCGTCGGACTCCGGTTCGCTGGTGATCGACACGATCACGGCGGGTGGCAAGGTCGACGCTCCGGTGCCCCAGCGGGTGTTCTGGTGCACCTTCGAGGGGGCCGTCGCCATCGTGCTCCTTTTGGGGGGCGGGCTCGCTGCCCTGCAAGCCATGGTGATCTCCACCGGGTTGCCGTTCACCATTGTGCTTCTTCTGATGTGCGTGGCCATTGCAAAGGGGCTGGCGAGCGAACCTCGCTGACCTGACGGGAGCTTTGACGGTTAGAAGGGCGGCGGTGCTTGCGCATCGCCGCCCTTTGTCCTTTTTTGTCGCGCAGATACGGCAGGGGAAGTTTCGATGGCACTCGATGTTGATTTCGTCCGGCAACAGTTTCCGGCCTTTTCCGAACCGACGCTCGAGGGGCAGGTGTTTTTCGAGAATGCCGGCGGGTCCTATACCTGTCGTCAGGTGATCGACCGTCTCACCCGGTTTTATCACCAGCGAAAGGTTCAGCCCTATGCCCCCTACGCCGCTGCGGAAGCAGCGGGCGCGGAGATGGACGAGGCGCGCGCGCGTCTAGCGGCCCTGCTCGGGGTGGGCTCGGACGAGTTGAGCTTCGGCCCGTCGACCTCCGCCAATACCTTCGTGCTGGCCAATGCGGTGCGGCTGTGGCTCACCCCGGGGGAGGCGGTGGTGGTGACCGATCAGGACCACGAGGCCAATTCCGGGCCCTGGCGGCGGCTGGCCGACGAGGGGATCGAGGTCCGCGAATGGCGGATCGACCGGCAGACCGGCCGACTCGATCCGGAACAGCTGGAGCCGCTGCTGGCCGACGGCCACGTGCGGCTGGTCTGCTTCCCGCATTGCTCCAACGTGGTGGGGGAGATCAACGACGTCGCGGCGATCACCGCGCTGGCCCATGCCGATGGGGCCTTCACATGCGTCGATGGCGTCTCCTTCGCCCCGCACGGGCTGCCCGACGTGGGGGTGCTCGGGGCCGATGTCTACCTGTTTTCCAGCTACAAGACCTATGGACCCCACCAGGGGATCATGGTGATCCGCCGGCAATTCGGATTCGAGTTGCCCAACCAGGGACATTTCTTCAACGGCGACACGCTCTACAAGCGGTTTACGCCGGCCGGACCGGATCATGCACAGGTAGCGGCCTGCGCGGGCATGGTGGACTATGTGGAGGCGCTGGCGGCGCATCACGGCATTTCCTGCAAGACGCCGGTGGAAACGGGAGTGGCCGTACAGCGGCTGATGCGGGCGCATGAAACCGAGCTTTTGCAGCCGCTCCTCGACTATGTTGCGGGGCGGAACGATGTGCGCCTGCTCGGCCCGTCGGCGGCGGATGGGCGTGCGCCGACGGTCGCCCTGGCGCTCGATCGGCCGGGAGAGGACGTCGCGGCGGAGCTTTCGGGGCATGGCATAATGGCGGGGGGCGGTAACTTCTATGCCGTGCGGCCGCTGAAAGCGATGGGTGTCGATCCCGCCAAGGATGTCCTGCGCCTGAGTTTCGTGCATTATACGACCCGCGACGAGGTCAATCGGCTGATCGCGGCGCTCGATGCGGTGCTGTAGGGGGGCGGGCCGGCAGCGCCGGCAGACTTGCCCGGCGGGACGGCCCGGCTAGATCCTCTGTCCAAACAGGGAGAGCCCATGTCCGACACCCCACCGATCCTTCTCTGGCTGCGGCGCGACCTCCGTCTGAGCGACGCGCCCGCGCTTTCCGCGGCCTGCGAGAGCGGCGCGCCGGTCATTCCGGTTTATATCCGTGACAGCTTGCTGGATGGGCTCGGGGCCGCGCCGAAATGGCGACTGGGACGGGGGCTGGAAGTGTTCGGCAAGACGCTGGAAGCTAAGGGATCTCGCTTGATCCTGCGCAGCGGCGATCCCCTCGATGTGCTTGCCGGGTTGGTGGAGACGACCGGCGCGAAGCAGGTCTTCTGGACGCGCCTCTATGACCCGGAGTCCATTGCGCGCGACAGCGGGGTGAAGGAGGGCCTGAAGGCCAAGGGAATCGATGCAAAGAGCTTCTCCGGGACGTTGCTCTTCGAGCCATGGGAGGTGGAGACGAAGGATGGCGGCCCGTACAAGGTCTACTCCCCGTTCTGGCGCACGGTGAAAAAGCGGGACGTTGCCGCCCCGTCCTCCGCGCCCAAGCAGATCCCTGCGCCCGACACATGGCCGGAGAGCGAGGCGCTCGATGACTGGGACCTCGGCCGGGCGATGAACCGCGGTGCGGCGGTCGTCGAGCGTTACGCTGAAATCGGAGAGGACGCGGCGGGCGACAGGCTGGCTGCGTTTCTCGAGGAGGGGATCGACGACTACAAGGCTGGCCGTGATCGACTGGCGGAGGCCGGCACGTCAGGGATGAGCGTTTTCCTGACGACGGGTGAGATTGGCCCGAGGACGATCTGGCACGCCGGGATGCGCGCGCTGCACGAGGGGAGCACCGGGGCGGAGACGTTCCTGAGCGAACTGGCCTGGCGCGAGTTCGCCTGGCATCTGGCGTACCACACCCCGCGCATTCTGGATCGGAATTGGCGCGAAAAATGGGACGCCTTCCCCTGGGAAGACGACGAGCGCAAGGCCGAGGTCAAGGCGTGGAAGCAGGCGCGGACGGGCGTGCCGCTGGTCGATGCGGGGATGCGGGAGATGCAGGTCACAGGCACGATGCACAACCGCGCCCGGATGATAACGGCGTCCTACCTGACGAAGCACTTGATGGTGCATTGGCGTGTAGGCCAGCACTGGTTCGACGCGCATCTGATCGACCGGGACGCTGCGTCGAACGCAATGGGGTGGCAATGGGTGGCGGGGTCCGGACCGGACGCCTCGCCGTTCTTCCGAGTGTTCAACCCGGAGACGCAGCAGGAGAAATTCGACCCAGAGGGCGCCTATGTCCGACGCTGGATCGCGGAAGGGCAGGACGATCCGCCGGAGACGGCGCTGGACTATTTCGAGGCGATCCCGCGACGTTGGGCACGGGCACCGGAGGACGCCTATCCGGACAAGCCTATCGTGGGATTGTCCGAGGGGCGGGAACGGGCACTCGACGCCTACGGTGCAGTTAAGGATTGATGGCAATAAGAACGATCTTTCGGGCGAAAGATCGTGCCTCCGGCGGGGGGTATTTTTTCCAACAAGAAGACGGGGCGGCGTTCATTCGGCGGGCGGTTCGCCGATGCGACGGGTGATGTAAGGGAAGGGGGCTTGACCCTGTCCGGCCGCGGATTGGAACATGCGGTCATGGCTTGGCGGGCAGATGCCGTCCGGGTCAGGAAAGATGGGGGAACCGGGACCATGTCGATCAAGACCACGACCGCGGGCGAAGGACAGTTGCCGCGCTACTTCGCCCATGTTTTCGACCGCGCCTCGCTGGCGCCGAAAGGGCAGCTCGATATCGCGCTGCCGGACGGAAGGGTGTTTCGGGCGGCGGGGCACTTGCCGGGGCCCATGGCGCGGCTGAATGTCGTCAATCCGGACATCTTCGCTCGCTTGGTGCGGGAGGGGGACCTGGGGTTCTGCGAGGCCTATCTCGACAAGTGGTGGACGACGCCGGACCTGCAGGCGTTCCTAGATTACGTCCATGCCGCCGAGGACGAGATCTATGACGAGTTTCGTGGCATGGCGCTCGTGCGCCTTTACGAGCGGCTTCGTCATCGGCTGCGGGACAACAGCCGTGCGCAGGCGAAGCGGAACATCTCCTATCACTACGACCTGGGCAATGAGTTCTACCGGCTTTGGCTGGACAACACGATGACCTATTCCTCGGCCCGTTTCGAGCATGGCACGGAGAGCCTGGAGGAGGCCCAGACGGCCAAGTACGCGAGCCTGATCGACGGCATGGGCGCGCAGCCGGGCGATCACGTGCTGGAGATCGGGTGCGGCTGGGGCGGGTTCGCAGAGTACGCCGCCCGGGAACGGGGGCTGAGGGTCACCGGGCTCACGATCAGTCGGGAGCAGCATGATTACGCTCAGGCCCGCATGGCGCGGGCAGGGCTGCAGGAACGCGTCGATATCCGGATGCAGGATTATCGCGACGAACAGGGGCAGTATGACGGCGTCGCGTCCATCGAGATGTTCGAGGCGGTTGGGGAGAAGTATTGGCCCACCTATTTCAATACCTTGCGGGGCTGTCTGAAACCGGGGCGGAATGCGACGTTGCAGATCATTACGGTGCAGGACCGCCGTTTCGAGATCTACCGCAAAGGCGTTGATTTCATTCAGAAGTACATCTTTCCCGGGGGGATGCTGCCAAGCCCGTTGGTGCTGCGCGCGGAGGTGGAGCGTGCCGGGTTGCAGGTGCTCGGGTCGATCGAGTTCGGTGAGAGTTACAGTCGTACCCTGAGGAGCTGGCACAAGACCTTCACCGACAGGTGGGACGAGATCTCAGCGCTTGGGTTCGACGAGCGGTTCCGCCGGATGTGGGAGTTTTACCTTTGTGCCTGCGCTGCCTCATTTTGGTCCCGAAACTGTGATGTAACGCAGATCACGGTCAATCGCACCGTCTGAGTAGCATTGTAGAAGGGAGCCTGACGGAGCATGCCCACTGCCGCCAAGCTTTTTGCCGCTATAGCCTTCGGTTTCGTGGCGTTCTTCGCCTCGGAAATCTACAAGACGCTTTTGCCGGATGGCACGCAGTCCGGTCTGCTGAGTCCGATCAACACGCTCGTCGGCATATTTTGCGGCTGGATGATCATGGGGCGGTTGGCCGGACGGGGGTACTATTCCGCTGCCGGTTCGGGTGTGCGGACCATCGCGGTCGCCTTGTTCTATGCGCTGCTGATCTGGTCCTGCTACGAGATGCTCAAGCGGTCAATGGGAATGCGTTATGAAGGTCCCATGGACGCGCTGGCGGCGATGATGGTGCTCATTGCGGACTATTTCCAATTGATGCTAACGGATCTCCAGATGCCGATCGTTCTTCTGGTCGGGGGGATTCTCGCTGCCTTCCTGGCGGAATGGGCGTCGGAACGCTGGGCCTGATCTGACCGCCGGGGGCTAATTCATGACGGATGTCTTTCTCTATGGCACGCTGTGCCATGCGCCGCTTCGTGCCGTGGTGTTGGGGGAGGACAGAGAGACCACGCCCGCCCGCCTGCAGGACCACGCGGTCGTGAGCGTGGTGGGGGAGAGTTTCCCCATGATCGTGAAACGGCCGGGCGCGGTGGCGCAGGGCGTACTGATTGCGGACCTCGCCACGGATGCGCTTGCGCGGTTGGACTACTACGAATGTGGTTTGGGCTACCAGCCGGCGACGGAGTGCGTTCTTACGGACGATGGCCCTGTCCAAGCTCGCTGGTACCTGTTGCCCGACACCGGCTTCACCCCCGGCGAGCCGTGGGACACGGACGCTTGGGCGAAACGGTGGGGACCGCTTGCCTGCCTGACAGCCGAGGAGATCCTGGCCGACAAGGACAAGCGCCCCGCGGCGGACGTGGCCCGGCGGCGCGGGCCACTGCGGGCCAGGGCGCAGGCGCGGTTGAATGCGCGGAAATCGGCGCCAACGACGCTGCGCCGCAGGGCGGGACCGGGCGACGTGCAGTTGGCCCGCCGCAACCTTGTCTACTCGCAGTTCTTCTCGGTCGAGGAGTACGACATCACCCACCGAAAGTTCTCCGGCGAGCAGGGGGAGGCGTTGAACCGGACCGCCTTCATCTCGGCGGACGCGGTAACGGTGCTGCCTTACGACCCCGAGAGGGACCGGGTGCTGCTCATTGAGCAGTTCCGCGCCGGGCCGTATGCCCGCGGCGACTCGCAGCCCTGGATGTTGGAGCCGATCGCCGGCCGGATCGATGGAGGGGAAGCGCCCGAGGAAAGTGCACGGCGCGAGGCTTTGGAGGAAGCGGGACTCGCGCTGAAGGACCTTCATCTTGTGGCGCAGTACTACCCGACGCCGGGTGCGAAGAGCGAATACCTCTTCGGCTATATCGCCACGGCCGATTTGCCGGACGACGTGGCGGGCGTGGCCGGCTTGGAAAGCGAGGGCGAGGACATTCGCAGTCACGTCATCGCCTTCGATCGGGCGATGGAGTTGGTGGAAAGCGGCGAGATCAACGTGGGTCCGCTGATCCTGCTGCTTCTGCACCTCGCACGGTTGCGCGAGGGGCTGCGCTCGGGCAGTTGACTCCGCTCCCGCCTCGGCTAGCAAGGGGCCAGCCAGAACGGGAGCACACCAATGGATATCAGGACCGACCTCGCGGACGCCGTGGGAAACACCCCGCTGATCCGGCTTCGGGCGGCGAGCGAGACCTCGGGGTGCGAAATATTCGGCAAGGCGGAGTTCCTGAATCCCGGCCAGTCAGTGAAGGACCGCGCGGCGCTTTTCATCATCCGCGATGCGGTGGCGAAGGGGGCATTGCGGCCGGGCGGCACCATCGTGGAAGGGACCGCCGGCAATACCGGGATCGGGCTGGCGCTGGTGGGCGCGTCGATGGGGTTCAGGACGGTGATCGTCATTCCCGAGACGCAGAGCCAGGAAAAGAAGGACATGATCCGGCTGGCGGGCGCGGAACTCGTGGAGGTGCCGGCGGTGCCCTACAAGAACCCGAACAACTACGTGAAGTACTCCGGTCGGCTGGCCGAGGAGATCAACCGCACCGATCCAAACGGAGCGATATGGGCCAACCAGTTCGACAACACGGCCAACCGGCAGGCCCATGTGGAAGGCACCGGCCCCGAGATCTGGGCGCAGACGGAGGGCCAGGTGGACGGCTTTATCTGTGCCGTTGGGACCGGCGGCACGCTTGCCGGCGTGGGCGCGGCATTGCAACCCAAGGGTGTGAAGGTGGGCCTGGCCGATCCGATGGGCTCCGGCATGTTCTCGCTCTTCGAGACGGGCACCGCGTCGCCGGAGGGCAATTCGATCACCGAAGGGATCGGGCAGGGGCGGATAACCGCTAATCTCGAGGGATTCACACCGGACACCGCGTTCCAGATCCCGGACGATGAGGCGCTGCCGATCCTGTTCGACCTTCTGGAGAACGAGGGGCTCTGCCTTGGCGGCTCTTCCGGCATCAACATTGCGGGGGCGATCCGAATGGCGCGCGAAATGGGCCCGGGGCACAGGATCGTGACGGTGCTCTGCGACTACGGCACGCGCTACCAGTCGAAGCTCTATAACCCGGACTTTCTCCGGTCGAAGGCGCTGCCGGTCCCGCATTGGCTCGCCGGCTCGGCTCGCGAGCTTCCGGTTGTTTTCGCGGAGGCGTGACGATGCGCCGTCTGCTGGCCGGACTGCTGGTGGTGGTGGCAGCTGCGATCTGGGCCGGTCCCCGGCCGGATGGTCCATCCGCAGTCGCATGGTCTGTCGCTGCCTGGGCGCAGGAGGGGCCGGGCGCGGCGCTGACCGAGGAAGAGTATTCCGCATGGGACCGGGTCGCCAATCGAGCTGATCAGTCCATCGAGCGGGCGAAGGCGTCGACCGAGGCCTATGAGACCCTGCGCCTTCAGCTTGTCGGCTGGCGGGCCCGGTTTCAGGAAGCACAGAAGCGTGACGCCGAGCCGATAAAGACGCTCAAGAGCCGGATCGACGCCCTGGGCCCGCCGCCCGAGAACGGCGAGACCGAAAGCGAGGAGATCGCCGCGCGCCGGCAGGAGCTGAACGACGAGTATCAACGGTTGGTGACGCCCGTCCGCCGCGCCGAGGAGGCCTATGCGCGTGCGCAGGGTCTGATTACAAGGATCGACAAGCTTATCCGTGAGCGGCAGAGAGACCGGCTGCTCGAGCGCTGGCCCTCGCCGCTGAACCCGGTCAATGTGCGCGTCGCTCTGGGGGATCTGAACGAGGTCGTGCGAGGTCTGGTCGACGAGGTCGGTGCGTCGCTGAAGTCAGACAGCCAACGTACGGTGTTTCTCAACAACCTGCCGCAAATCGCGTTGCTCGTCTCTCTCGCGCTGTTGTTGCTGGCGTTCGGGCGGCAGATTTTCCACGGCGTCATCAATCGGCTCGTCGCGCACCGGGACCGCAGCGACCAGGTGTTCGTCGTGGCAATGATCCTGTCGCTGGCGCAATTCATCTTGCCGTCCATTGGGATTACGGCGCTGAGTCTGGCGTTGCGGCTGACGGGCTTTTTCGGTCCGGGCGGCGAGGGCCTTCTGGATGCGCTGGCAATCGCCGGCATGGCATTCTTCCTGACGCGCTGGATCGCGAGGCAGAGCTTTCCCAAGCAGGACAATTGGCCCGCAAATCTGAACCTCTCCGCGCGCCAGCGGGTCCGTGGCAGGTTCTACGGGCATGGCCTGGGCCTGCTTTTCGCTTTCGCGGTCATGATCGAAACGTCCCGGCAGCTGTTCGATCTGCAAAGCGCCACAGTGTCCGTCCTGGTTTTCCCGATGATTTTGCTGACCGGGATCTGCCTTGAGAACATGGGCCGCCTGATCATGGCGAGCGGAATGCAGGGCGATGTGCAGGAGGAGGGCGAAGAGCAGGGGGAATTCTCCGCCGAGCGCCACTTCTTCAGCCAGCTCGACCGTTTTCTCGGCTATGCGATCCGTATCTTTGCCATCGCCGGCCCGGTCGTAGCTGCGGCCGGCTTCATCCTCGCGGGCGTCTACGCCACGCTCTCGCCCTCGCTGTCCCTGTTGCTGTTCGCGCTCGTGGCGTTCCTTCAACGGCTGTCCTCGGGGCTGTTCAGGCTGTTCGGGCATCGGGAAAAGGACGGCGACGGGCTGTTCGCCGTTCTCGCGAATTTCGGGATCGTGCTCGCCTCCCTGCCGCTCTTCGGGCTGATCTGGGGAGCGCGGTGGGCGGACTTCGACGAGTTGTGGACGACCCTGAACGACGGTTTCTCGATCGGGGGGGTCAACATCTCGCCCTCCGTCGTCGTGGTCCTCCTGGCGGTGTTCGGTGCCGGGTTCCTGATCACGCGGCTCCTGCAAGGCGCGGTCGGAAGCTCCGTACTGCCCCGCACTTCGCTCGATCCGGGAGCACAGAAGGCGGTCAACGCAGGCCTGGGGTATGTCGGCATCGCCCTGTCCGGCATGGTTGCGGTGGCGACAGCAGGTCTTGACCTCAGCAACCTCGCCATCGTGGCCGGTGCCTTGTCCGTCGGGGTCGGCTTCGGACTGCAGAACATCGTCTCCAACTTCGTCTCCGGCCTGATCCTGTTGATCGAGAGGCCTGTGACGGAGGGCGACTGGGTGGAGGTCGGCGGGGTCATGGGCACCGTTCGGCGCATCTCGGTCCGTGCGACCACGGTGGAGACCTTCGACCGCACGGACATCGTCGTTCCGAACTCAGATTTCGTGACCAGCCAGTTCACCAACTGGACGCGCAGCAACCTCAGCGGACGGGTAATATTGAATGTGGGCGTGGCCTATGGCTCCGACACGCGGAAGGTGGCCGCGATCCTCGCGGAGATCGCCGACGAGCACCCGCTGGTGATCGTCAATCCTCCGCCGCTGATCGTGTTCCAGGGGTTCGGCGCGGACGCGCTCGAATTCGAGATGCGGGTGATCCTGCGCGACATCAATTTCGGCCTGAATGCCCGGACGGAATTGAATCATCGCATTGCCGAGCGGTTCGCGGAGGAGGGTATCGAGATTCCCTTCGCGCAGCGCGATATCTGGCTCCGCAACCCGGACGTACTGGCCGCCAGCCTTGCCCACCGCCCGGCCGCTGCCCCCGCACAGGGGCAGACGCCCCCGCCACAGGGGGCAGCCGCCCCGGCGCCACCGCCCGACAGGACCGGCGCGGAACTGGACGCTCCGTCGGAGGATGACCTATGACCGAAATGCTGTTCCGCCAGGACCCCTATGCCCGAGAGTCCATCGGCACGGTGGTTGCGCAGACGCCGGAGGGTGGAATCGTGCTCGACGCGACCATCTTCTACCCAACCGGCGGCGGGCAGCCGGGCGACAGCGGGACGTTGTTCTGGCGGGACAGGGCCCTCCCCATCGCGACCACGGTCAAGGGGGAGGGGGGCGAGATTGTCCTGATCCCCGCCGAGCCCGCAGCCCTGCCACCCGTCCGCACCGCCCTGCGCCAATCGCTCGACTGGGAACGACGCTACCGCCATATGCGCGTCCACACCGCCCTTCACCTGCTCTCCGTGGTCATCCCGCTGCCGGTCTCCGGCGGGGCGATCGGCTCGGAGAAGGGCCGCCTCGACTTCGACATGCCGGAGGCTCTCGAGGACAAGTCAGCCGTTGAGGCGGCGTTACAAGCGCTCATCGACCGGGATCTGCCGGTGAGCGAGGACTGGATCACCGACGCGGAGCTCGCCGCGAACCCCGGGCTGGTCAAGACCATGTCGGTACAGCCGCCGCGCGGGCAGGGGCGGGTGCGGCTGATCCGTATCGGGCGCGGATCGGCGGAAGTGGATCTGCAACCCTGCGGCGGAACCCACGTCGCCAAGACCGGAGAGATCGGCCAGATCCGCATCGGCAAGGTCGAAAAGAAGGGCGCCCGCAACCGTCGGGTGACCCTTCACCTCGCGGGGTGATATCGATGGAAAAACGATGCGATATCCGCTTGCATGTCTCCCCGGGTTGCGGCTAAACCCTCGCCCACCGGAGAGGTGGCCGAGTGGTCGAAGGCGCACGCCTGGAAAGTGTGTAGGCGGGAAACCGTCTCCAGGGTTCGAATCCCTGTCTCTCCGCCATACACCGCTGATTGCCCTCTATGGCGCGATATTGCCGCCGATTACTGCATTCCACCGGGCGGGATGGCAAGACGCAGTTTTTACGCTACAGCCCTACAAATCTCAGGAACCCGGCGCCCGCTTCTGCCCCCTTTGCGGACGTATATCGTTCAGACTGGTGTCTCCTTCAACAGGTTATAGAGGCGCTGAGCTTGTCTCAGATTCCGGGAAATTGTGACAGACGAGCGTGATCGTCTCGACCCGGCGGTGTAGAACTACCCGAAAAACCGTTCAGATTCGCGCCAGGAAATAGACGATATGCCTCACTGTCCAACAGACCCATCCGGCGCACTGGTCGAGCAAGTTGACCTCGCGCCCGTACGTAGCGGTTCGCTGGACGGGCTTCGCTTCACCGTGAAAGATAACATCGACCTTGCGGGACATAAGACGTCCTATGGAAGCCCCGCCTAGCGGTACGCACATCCCGCGCCGGTTCACAACGCGCTCTGCGTCGACCAACTGCTTGCTTCCGGATCGCGTTGCGTCGGCAAGGTCGTGGCGGATGAGTTCACGTATAGCCTCGACGGGGAGAGCTTCTATTTTGGCACCCCCCGAAACGCGAAAGCACCGGATCGCGTCCCCGGTGGCTCCTCCAGCGGCTCGGCTGCTTCCGTCGCGAATGGTCTTGCGGATTTTTCTCTTCGCACGGACGCGGGAGGTTCTATCCGTGTTCCGGCGAGCCTTTGCGGTCTTTGGGGGATGCGTCCCTCCCTTCATCGGATTTCCGAGGCTGGCGTTTTGCCATTTCAGCCAAGCGTCAGCACCGTAGGCGTGCTGGCGGATCGGTTAGAGGTGCTCGATGCGGCGACGCGCGTCTTGCTGAACGCTCCCGCATCATCAATGCCATCGCCACGGCGCATCCTCGTCTTGCAGGATGCGCTGGAGATCGCAGATGCCGCCATTCGAGGCGAAGTTAACCGCGCATTCGACCGAATAGCAGAGAACACCGGCATTGAGGTCGAGCCTGTAAGATTTTCCGAGATCGTCGGGGGGGGGCATGCGAACTGAAGGTCTGCAACCTGAATGGATTGCGTGATCTGCAAACCGCCGAATTTCAGAGCACGGTCGGCAACTGGATCGAAGCTTGCAAGCCCGAGCTCGGCATCACGTTCTCAATGGCCTACGGAAACGTCCAGAAGTTCGACCGCATCGCGGCGCTGGACAACATAGCGAGATGTGAAAGCCTCTTCAGGCAGATCAACGCCTTTTTCACTCCGGAAACGGTGATCTGTTTTCCTACGACGCCGAAAATCGCTCCCCTGAAAGGGTCCCTGAATACGCTCGAAGCGGTGATGGACTTCTATGATCCGACGATGACCATCACCGCGTTGTCCGGTGTGGCACGCTTGCCGGAAGTCTCTGCCCCGGTGATGACAGTGGATGATTGTCCGGTCGGACTATCCTTCGTCGCGGGTCATTACCAGGACGAGTTTCTATTGAGCGCGGTAAAGAGAATGCTCAGTTGATATTGCGCGGAAATCCTATGCGTCGCATTCAAATCGGCGGCGCTGCTTTCCCGAGAAAACTGGGCCGTAAACGCTGCAGCAGAAGTCTGAATTTCGTCCGTGCCTCAATGTAGAGTGCTATAGCGTAGGTGTAGTTCTCGGTTTCATCGACTTCGGCCCGCCAGCCACCCCAGTCTTCGACAGTCCCGGCCCATTTCCCCGGAATTCGAACGCGTTCTGCGCGGCTTGCGCCGTCGCTCCATGGAGAGAGACGGCTGATGCCGCTCGGCTCGCGGGCGAGTCCAGCGAACGTCTCTGTCGGTCATTTGGCTGGGGTCGGTTTGCGGCCGGTTCGCTGGATTACAGGGAAAGAACAAGGAAATTCGTTTTTTTGGCGCGCATTGGTGCCGATTCCAGAGTTGTCTGAGAAACGGGCAGGACGACTGGTGGACCTGTGACCGGTACCAAGCTGTCTTATGCCTCCCACTTTCGCCAAGCGAATAAGATTTGAGCTACCCTGCCGGTCTTTCCGGCAATCACACCGGTGCGTGCGTTTCCAAGCGGTGAGATTGCCCTCTGCTGTGGTCAGTGCCCGCCGACATCGCTCTTTCTGCATGGCGCCTCGCACCCGCCACAGCCATGATCAGACCGGGCAACCCGTATGTCGCAGAAGCTCTCCATCGTTGTCGTGGAACCGGATCGCGAACGCGCGATTCTGATCGTCGACAGCTTGCGGGGCGCCGGGGATCACAAGGTTTCGGTCATTGCCGAGATGACCGGCCTTGCGCGACATGTCTCCAACCTGAACCCAGACATCGTGCTCATCGATGTCTCCAGCCCCTCGCGCGATATCCTGGAGGAACTCACGCTCGCTTCCGGCCCGCTCGAACGGCCGGTTGCGATGTTTGTCGACCGGTCCGACGACAGCCTGACGCGGGAGGCCATCGAGGCCGGCGTTTCGGCTTATGTGGTCGATGGCCTCCGGCCGGAGCGGATCAAGCCGATCATGGATGCGGCAATCGCGCGGTTCCACATGTTTCACCGGATCCGGCTCGAGCTGGAAGCCACCAAGCGCGCTCTGGAGGAGCGCAAGGTAATCGACCGCGCAAAAGGCCTGTTGATGAAGGCGCGCGGCGTGGACGAGGACGCGGCCTATGCGCTTTTGCGCAAGACGGCGATGGACCAGGGCCGCAAGGTCGTGGACGTGGCAGAAGCTTTGGTCACGACGGCAGGGCTGTTGTCATGAGCACCGCGCTGCTGGAGGCAGGGTTTATCCCGCTGGTCGATGCTGCGCCGTTCGTCGTCGCGCATGAGATCGGGTTTGCCGAGGAGGAGGGGCTTGCGCTGCGCCTGCATGCGGCACCGAGTTGGGCCACTTTGCGCGACATGCTCATCCTTGGCCGGGTCGACGCGGCGCACATGCTTTCGGCGATGCCGGTGGCGATGGCGCTTGGCCTTGGCGGCGTCGCCGCACGCATCGACGTGCTTTCGGTACTCTCGGTCAACGGCAATGCGATCGGGGTCTCTGGCGAGTTGGCACAGCGGATGCGGGCGGCCGGCTATCGTTTCGACTTTGCCGATGCCGCGGTCGCCGGGCGAGCGCTTCTGGCCGCTGCGCGGGAGGAGCCGCGGATCGGCGTGCCCTTTCCCTTCTCCATGCACGCAGAACTCCTCTACCACTGGCTCGGTGCCCTCGGCGTAGCGGCGCCACAGGCGCTTCGGGTGGTCACGGTACCGCCGCCATTGATGGCGCAGGCCATGGCCGCCGGGGAGATCGATGCCTTCTGTGTCGGCGCACCGTGGGGGTCGATGGCTGTGGAGAACGGCGTGGGCGAACTGTTGTTGCCGACCTCGGCGATCCGCGCCTTTGCGCCGGAGAAGGTCCTCGCGGTGCGGCACGATTGGGCGGAGGCGGAACCCGAGCTTGCCCGGCGGTTGATGCGGGCGCTCTGGCGCGCGAGCAAGTGGCTTGACCAACCGGAAAACCACTCGACGGCTTCAGAACTGCTGGCCCGCCGTGAGTATCTGAATGTGCCCGCGGAAGTGATCGAACGGTCCCTGAGCGGAAGGCTGGTGATCTCTCCTCGGGCTGAGATACGCGCGGTCGAAAACTATCTGCTGTTTCACCGTGGGGCTGCGGCGTATCCGTGGCGGTCGCACGGCGCGCTGATCGCTCGGTCTTTGGCCGAGCGCTCTGGCCTCGATGGCGCGGAATCCGCGGAGGCGGGGCGCGCAATTTTTCGGACGGACCTATTCCGCCGCAACCTGCGCGACCTGGGCGCCGAGATTCCCGGTGCGACGGACAAGGTTGAAGGTGCGCTTGGCCAGAAAACCGCCGTCGCCTCGGAATCGGGGAAGCTGATTCTCGAACCTGACGCGTTCTTCGACGGATTCATTTTTGATCCGAACGGGGAAAGCTGAACGAAATTCAGGCAGAATTTTCTGCACCGCGGCAGAAATCCCGTCGGAAGGGCCCTCTATGCCCTCAGATCCGCCGGCATTCGTTGACAGGCAATCGCCGCGGCGGCAAAACCTCAAGGCACGGGGCAATGGCGTCCCGTTTCCAGAATTCACCCTCAATGTTGCGGGTATCCGAGCACAGCCGCTCGACCCCCTTGCCACCTCCGGCAGGGACGGTCAGCGGCTTTTTTTGTTTTTTCGGTCCCCTCCCGGGCCAGAGACAGGATGACACCGACATGAACAAGACCATCGCACTGCTTCTCGCCACGTCGGCCCTCACGCTGCCCGCTGCGGCGGAAATGCTGGATGTGGAAAAGGATGAACTGACCTTTGGCTTCATCAAGTTGACCGATATGGCGCCTTTGGCCGTGGCCTATGAGATGGGCTACTTCGAGGACGAAGGTCTTTTCGTCACGCTCGAGGCGCAGGCCAACTGGAAAGTGCTGCTTGACGGCGTGATTGGCGGACAGCTTGACGGCGCGCACATGCTCGCGGGCCAGCCGCTTGCCGCCACCATCGGCTTCGGCACAGAGGCGCATATCATCACGCCGTTCTCGATGGATCTGAACGGCAACGGCATCACCGTGTCGAACGAAATCTGGGATCAGATGAAGCCGAACATTCCCGTCGGCGAAGACGGCAAGCCCGTCCACCCGATCTCGGCGGCCGCGCTGAAGCCGATCGTCGACAGCTACCGCGCCGAGGGCAAGCCGTTCAACATGGGCATGGTGTTCCCTGTCTCCACCCACAACTACGAGCTGCGCTACTGGCTCGCCGCGGGCGGGATCAAGCCCGGCTATTACAGCCCCGAGGACGTGACCGGCCAGATCGACGCGGAGGTTCTGCTTTCGGTGACGCCGCCGCCCCAGATGCCCGCCACGCTCGAAGCCGGTACCATCTATGGCTATTGCGTCGGTGAGCCGTGGAACCAGCAGGCCGTTTTCATGGGCATCGGCGTTCCGGTCATCACCGACTACGAGCTGTGGAAGAACAACCCTGAGAAGGTCTTCGGTCTGTCCGCCGCCTTCCAGGAAGAAAACCCAAACACGACCGTCGCCATCACGAAGGCGCTCATCCGCGCCGCGATGTGGCTCGACGAGAATGACAACGCCAACCGCGAGGAAGCGGTAGAGATCCTCAGCCGTTCCGAATACGTCGGGGCCGATTACGATGTCATCGCCAACTCCATGACCGGCACCTTCGAGTACGAAAAGGGTGACAAGCGTGAGGTGCCCGATTTCAACGTCTTCTTCCGCTACAATGCGACCTATCCCTATTACTCCGACGCCGTGTGGTATCTGACCCAGATGCGTCGCTGGGGCCAGATCGCCGAGGCCAAGCCGGACAGCTGGTACGACGAGGTGGCGAAGTCGGTCTACCGGCCCGACATCTACCTCGTCGCCGCCGAAAGCCTGATCGACGATGGCTACGCGACCGAGGCCGATTTCGACTTCGAAACGGACGGCTACAAGGAGCCGACCCCGGCGGGGGACATCATCGACGGCATCCCCTACGACGGCCGTCAGCCCAACGCCTATCTCGAGAGCCTGCCGATCGGCCTGAAGGGCGACCAGAAGGTCGTCGGCAACCAGGTCGAAGGCTGACCCCAAGAAAAGCAAGCGACGGCGCCGGCCCGCCTTTCCGGGGGCCGGGACCGGGACGGCGGGTGAGGCGATGCTCCGGCAGGGAGCGCGCGTCCTCCCCGCCATGCCGCCAGAAACCCTACCGAGGACTCTGACCATGACCGCCATCGACCCCGAGAGCCTGAGCCGCGAGGCCGCCCGAGAGGCCCGCAAAGCCAGGATCTTCACCCGCATCAACAAGGCCGATTCCTGGTTCAAGGTGCTCGGTCTCTCCTTCATGACGCCTCTCCTGAAGGCGCTCGCCGGTGACAACCCGAAGGCGCAGCTGAAGGAGATCTGGCTGCTGCTCGGCGTGCCCGTGGTTGCCATCGCCGCCTTCCTGACCCTCTGGGCCACGCTTGCCCCGCAGGTGCAGACGTCGCTCGGCGCCGTCCCCGGCCCGGCGCAAGTCTGGGAACAGGCGGTCAACCTGAACGAGGACGCGATCCGCGAACGCCAGAAGGAAGCGGCCTTCTATGAGCGCCAGAATGAGCGCAACGCCAAACTGGAAGCCGCCGGCAAGGGCGACAAGGTCAAATGGCGCGACTACACCGGCAAGTCGACCTACTACGACCAGATCTGGACCTCGATCCGGACCGTCTTCTTCGGCTTTCTGATCGGGACCTTGGTCGCCGTACCGGTCGGCATCGCCGCGGGCCTCTCCCGCATTGCCGACGCCGCGATCAACCCGCTGGTTCAGATCTTCAAGCCTGTGAGCCCGCTCGCCTGGCTGCCGATCGTGACCATGGTGGTTTCGGCCACCTACACAACGAATGATGGGCTCTTCACGAAATCCTTCCTCATCTCGGCCATCACCGTCACGCTCTGCTCGCTTTGGCCGACGCTGATTAACACCTCCCTCGGCGTCGCTTCCATCGACAAGGACCTGGTGAACGTCTCCAAGGTCCTGAAGATGTCGACCTGGAGCAAGATCACCCGGCTGGTGCTGCCTTCCGCGCTGCCGCTGATCTTCACCGGTCTGCGTCTGTCGCTCGGAGTGGGCTGGATGGTGCTGATCGCGGCCGAAATGCTGGCGCAGAACCCGGGACTGGGGAAATTCGTCTGGGACGAGTTTCAGAACGGCTCCAGCCAGTCGCTCGCCAAGATCATGGTGGCGGTCTTCACCATCGGCATCATCGGCTTTCTTCTCGATCGGCTGATGTTCGCGCTGCAATCCCTTTTCACATACTCCAATAACCGGTGACGGCGATGAGCATTCTCAAATTCAGCAACGTCTCCAAGTCCTTCGGGGAAGGCACGGCAAAGACGGACGTCCTGCGGAACATCGATCTCGACGTGCGGGATGGCGAGTTCCTCGTCCTCCTCGGGTTCTCCGGCACGGGCAAGACGACCCTGATCAACCTCATGGCGGGGCTTGAGTTTCCCACAAAGGGGGAGGTCACCTTCAAGGGCGCGCCGATCACCGGGCCCGGCCGTGAGCGCGGGGTCATCTTTCAGAACTACTCCCTGATGCCGTGGCTCACGGTCACTGGCAACGTAAAGCTCGCCGTGGACACCGTCTTCCCTGCCATGCCCAAGGTGGAGAAGGAGGCGCTGGTCGCCAAATACGTGAAGATGGTGGGCCTTTCGCACGCGGCGGGCCGCCGTCCGGCCGAGCTGTCGGGAGGAATGCGCCAGCGGGTGAACGTCGCCCGCGCGCTCGCCATGTCGCCCGAGCTTCTGCTGCTCGACGAACCGCTGTCTTCGCTCGATGCGCTGACCCGGGCCAATCTCGCCGACGAGATCGAGCATATCTGGGAAGCTGACAAGAAGACCTGCGTTCTCATCACCAATGATGTGGACGAGGCCATCGTGCTGGCGGACCGGATCATCGCGCTCAACCCTGATGGGACACTTGGCGAGGAATTCCGCGTCTCCATCCCCCGGCCGCGCGACCGCGGTGCGATGAACCACGACCCGGAGTTCAAACGCCTGCGCGGAGCGGTGACCAAGTACCTGATGGACGCCGGCATCCAGTCCCGATCCGAGGAGACCAAGGCGGTTCCGACGGTCACGGCCATCCACAACGAGCCGGTCCCGGCCGCGCTGAGCGAAGCGCAAGGCTCAAGCCGGACCGACAAGTACCTGGAGTTCTCGCAGATTCACAAGATCTACCCCACCCCCAAGGGGCCGCTCACCGTGGTGGAAGATTTCAACCTCAAGATGGACAAAGGCGAGTTCATCTCGCTGATCGGCCATTCGGGCTGCGGGAAGTCCACGGTGCTGACGATGGCCGCCGGTCTCAACGACATTTCGAAGGGCGTCATCAATCTCGACGGCCGTGGCGTCTTCGGGGCGGACCCGGAGCGGGCGGTCGTCTTCCAGTCGCCGTCGCTCTTCCCCTGGTTGACGGCGAAGGAAAACGTCTCGGTAGGCGTCGACAAGGTCTATCCCCGTGCCAGCCGCGCGGAACGGCAGGACGTGGTGGAATACTATCTGGAGCGCGTGGGCCTCGGCGACAGCATGGACAAGCCCGCCTCGTCGCTTTCCAACGGCATGAAGCAACGCGTCGGTATCGCCCGCGCCTTCGCCCTCTCGCCCAAACTTCTCCTGCTCGATGAACCGTTCGGAATGCTCGACAGCTTGACCCGCTGGGAGCTGCAGGAGGTCCTGATGGAGGTCTGGTCGCGGACCAAGGTCACCGCCGTCTGCGTCACCCATGATGTGGACGAGGCGATCCTGCTGGCTGACCGGGTGGTGATGATGACCAACGGCCCGCAGGCCACCATTGGCCGCATCGTCGAAGTTGACCTGCCGCGCCCACGCACGCGCAAGGCGCTGCTGGAGCACCCAGACTACTACCTCTACCGCGAGCAGGTTTTGTCCTTCCTCGAAGAATACGAGCACGGCGCGACGCCGAAAGCGAAGGCCGACAAGCAGGCATCCCCGAAACAGGCGGCCGCGTGAGCGCCATGAACGGAGTATCCCCCATGAACGATGTGATGGATCCGGCCACGATGACGTTTATCCAGGTGGCCGAGGTCTGGGTTCCCGACGGCGACCGCCTGGTGCTGGAAAAGGGCAATTACGGCAATCTCGATGCCTTCGCGGCGGCGTCCCACAAGGAAAGCTTTGCGCGCGGCGAGGGCCTGCCCGGCAAGGCCTGGGCGGAAGGACGCCCGATTGTGCTGAAGGCCTTCGACGGCTCCTACTTCAAGCGGACCGAGGCCGCGAAAGAGGCCGGACTGACCAGTGCCGTGGCGGTGCCTGTCTTTGCCGGGAAGGTTTTGAAGGCGGTCCTGGTTGTGCTGTGCGGCGACGACGATGCTCGCACCGGCGCGATAGAGGTCTGGAAGGAGACGGACGGCGTCCTTCGGCTCGAGGACGGCTATTACGGCGCCGCGAAGCACTTCGAATGGGTGTCGCAACACACCCACTTCCCCCGTGGTCAGGGGCTGCCGGGGGGTGTCTGGGCGGCTGGAACGCCGATCCTCATGCGCGACCTCGGTTCCGGATACCGGTTCGTCCGGGCCGACAGCGCGGAGAAGGCGGGGCTCTCGACCGGGATCGGCCTGCCGATGCCCGCCCCCGATGGCGCTACGTTCGTGCTGACGCTGCTCTCCGCGCGCGGCACCCCAATCGCCCGCCGTTTCGAGATCTGGGAGGCGCGCGCCGCGAGAGCGGGCAGCCCCCGCGAGGCGACGTTGACCGATGGGATCTGCGAACGTGAGGGCCCGCTCTGGGCGGAGGAAAATCCGCCCGTCTCTCCGAAGACGGCGACGGCCTGGCAAGGGCCGATCGGCCAGGTGCTCGGCTCTGGCCTCCCATTCGTGAAGACTGACGGAGTGGGCCTGCCGGCGGGCTACCGCTCGATGGTCGCGCTGCCGATCTGGCGCGGCGACGACCTGGCGCACGTGGTCGCCTGGTATCTGTGAGGGAAGGATTGGACATGACACGACTTGTCGTCATCGGTGCCGGTATGGCCTCGGGCCGAGTGTTGGAGCACCTGTTCGACGCCGCCCCCGGCGCCTTCGAAGTCACGCTGTTCAATGCCGAACCGCGCGGCAACTACAACCGCATCATGCTCTCACCCGTGCTGTCGGGCGAGAAGAGTTATGCCGAGATCGTCACCCATGACGACGCCTGGTATGCCGAGCACGGCGTCGCGTGCCGCTTCGGGGAACGGGTGACCGGCATAGACCGGTCTCGCAAGGTGGTGACCTCCGCCGGGGGCGAGGTGGCCTACGACAAGCTGATCCTCGCCACCGGCTCCAACCCCTTCATCATTCCATTTCCGGGCCACGATCTGCCGGGTGTTGTCGCCTATCGCGACCTGGAGGACACCGCGGCGATGATCGAGGCCGCCGGTACGCCCGGGGCCAGCGCCGTGGTCATCGGCGGCGGTCTGCTGGGGCTTGAAGCGGCCGCCGGGCTGCGGCTGCGCGGAATGGAGGTGACGGTGCTGCACAACACCGGCCACCTGATGGATCGGCAGCTCGACGAGACAGCGGGATACCTGCTGAAGAAGGACCTTGAAAATCGCGGCATCCGCGTCATTACCAGCGCCAATACCAAAGCCATCGAAGGGAACGGCCGTGTCGAGCGGGTGGTTCTGGAGGACGGGACGACGCTCTCCTCCGACATCGTGGTCATGGCGGTCGGCATCCGGCCCGCCACGCATCTGGGACAGGCGGCGGGGCTGGAGACGGGCCGGGCAATCAAGGTCGATGCCCAGATGCGCACCAGCGATCCGGATATCTTCGCCGTGGGCGAATGCGTCGAGTTCGACGGGACCCTCTTTGGCCTCGTCGCGCCGCTCTACGATCAGGCGAAAGTGCTGGCGAAAACCCTGATGGGGGAGGATGACGCCTTTCGGGTAAAGGAGCTTTCCACTAAGCTGAAAGTCACCGGGTGCGACTTGTTCTCGGCCGGTGATTTCACGGCTGGAGAGATGCGGGAAGACATCGTCTACCGCGACCCCGCGCGCGGCATCTACAAACGGCTGGTGATCGAGGACGACCGTCTGGTCGGGGCCGTCATGTATGGCGACACGTCGGATTCGACCTGGTTCTTCGGCCTGATCAAGGACGGCACCGACATCGAGGAAATGCGCGACACTCTGATCTTCGGGCCTGCGTTCCAGGGGGGTGGCGGTGCCGCCGCGGACCCTCTGGCAGCCGTTGCAGCATTACCGCCTGAGGCGGAGATCTGCGGCTGCAACGGCGTCTGCAAGGGCCGGATCGTGGAGGCTATCGACGGCGGCGCGGCCAGTCTGTCCGACATCCGTGCCGTGACCAAGGCCAGCGCCTCCTGCGGAACCTGCACGGGGCTCGTCGAACAGGTCCTGGCGGTGACAATGGGCGATGCCTACGCCTCGCCTGCCGCCCAACCCGTCTGCGGTTGCACTGACCTGACGCACGAGGACGTGCGACGCCTGATCAAGTCCAGGGAGCTGAAGTCCCAGCCCGCCGTCTGGCAGGAGCTGGGCTGGACGACGCCGAACGGCTGCCACGTCTGCCGCCCGGCGATCAACTTCTACCTGCTGGCCGACTGGCCGCTGGACTATGCCGACGACCCGCAGAGCCGGTTCGTCAACGAGCGCAATCATGCCAACATCCAGAAGGATGGCACCTATTCGGTGATGCCGCGCATGTGGGGGGGCATTACCACGCCTGCCGAACTCCGCGCCCTTGCCGACGCGGCGGAAAAATACGGCGTGCCGACGGTGAAGGTAACTGGCGGCCAGCGGATAGACCTTCTTGGCGTGCGGAAGGAAGATCTGCCGGCGATCTGGTACGACCTGAACCAGGCGGGGATGGTTTCCGGGCATGCCTATACGAAGGGGCTGCGCACCGTGAAGACCTGCGTCGGTTCGGACTGGTGCCGGTTCGGCACCCAGGATTCGACCGGTCTGGGGATAAAGCTGGAAAAGGTCCTTTGGGGATCGTGGACGCCGCATAAGGTCAAGCTCGGCGTCTCCGGCTGTCCGCGCAACTGCGCGGAAGCGACGTGCAAGGATGTGGGTATCGTCTGCGTGGAGTCCGGCTACGAGATCGGCGTCGGCGGGGCGGCGGGCATGGACGTGCGGGAGACCGAACCGCTCGCCAAGGTTGCGACCGAGGAGGAGGCGATCGCCATCGTGACCGCCTTTGTCCAGCTTTACAGGGAAAGCGCCAAATATCTCGACCGGCCCTACAAGTGGATTGGCAAGGTCGGTCTCGACTGGGTCCGCGATCAGCTTGCCGATGCCGAGATCCGTGCGGGCCTGATCGACCGGTTCGAGATTTCGCAATCCGTTTATCGAAAAGATCCCTGGGCCGAACACGCGAAGCCCGACACGGCAAGGCGGTTCCACCCCCTTGCGGACCTCAACGTGGAGGCTGCGGAATGAACTGGATTGATATTGGCGCCGTCGACGAGATCCCTGTGCGGGGGAGTCGTATCGTGAAGACTCGCGATGGGTGTGTGGCGGTGTTCCGCACCGGCCCCGACGAGGTCTTCGCCACCTCCGACCGCTGCCCGCACAAGGGCGGCCCGCTGTCGGAGGGGATCGTGCATGATCGCAAGGTCACGTGCCCGCTGCACAACATGGTCTACTCGCTGGAGACGGGAAAGGCGCAGGGCGCAGACGAGGGCGTGATCGAGACCTATCCGGTGCGGGTGGAGGCGGGGCGGCTCCTGCTCGACGGTAGCCGGTTCGCGGCGCGGGGCGCCGCATGACCGAGGTCCGCACCACGTGCCCCTATTGCGGGGTCGGCTGCGGTGTGATCGCAAAGCCCGCGGCCAGCGGCGGATGGTCCGTCCACGGCGATCCATCACATCCGGCCAATCTCGGCCGGCTCTGCTCCAAGGGATCGGCTCTGGCCGAAACCCTTGGACTGGAGGACCGGTTGCTGACCCCGCGCGTCGGGGGGGCGCCGACCGGCTGGAATGCGGCGCTCGACCTTGTGGCCAGCCGGTTCAGGGACGCGATTGACCAGCATGGACCGGACAGCGTGGGCTTTTACGTCTCGGGCCAGTTGCTGACCGAGGACTACTACGTCGCCAACAAGCTGATGAAGGGGTTCATCGGCTCGGCCAATATCGACACCAACTCGCGGCTCTGCATGTCGTCCTCCGTTGCAGGTCACAAGCGCGCGTTTGGTACCGACACGGTGCCGGGGCAATACATGGATCTCGAAGAGGCCGATCTGGTGGTGCTCGTCGGCTCCAACCTCGCCTGGTGCCACCCGGTGCTGTACCAGCGCATCGTGGCGGCAAAAAAGGCGCGCCCGTTCATGAAGGTCGTGAATATCGACCCCCGTCGCACGGCCACATGCGATATTGCGGATCTTCACCTGCAAATCGCGCCAGCAGGTGACGTGGCGCTTTTCAATGGCTTGCTCGCATGGATTGCCGAAAAGGGCGCGGTGGACGCCGCGTATGTCGCGCGTCACGTCGAGGGCTTCGAAGTGGCGCTCTCCGCGGCGCGCAGCGAGGATCTGTCGGTCACCGGCCTGCCACCGCAACTCCTGCGGGAGTTCTTCGACCTGTGGGTCCGCACCGAAAAGACGGTCACCGTATTCTCGCAGGGTGTGAACCAGTCCTCCTCGGGCACCGACAAGGTGAATGCGATCCTGAACTGCCATCTGGCCACAGGGCGGATCGGCCGCCCCGGCATGGGGCCTTTCTCGGTTACTGGCCAGCCCAACGCGATGGGAGGGCGCGAGGTGGGGGGGCTGGCCAACATGCTGGCGTGCCATCTCGACCTCGAGAATTCCGAGCACCGAGCGGCAGTCCGTGATTTCTGGAACGCACCGGCGATACCGTCGGTGCCCGGATTGAAAGCGGTGGACATGTTCCGCGCGGCGGGGGAGGGGGGGATCAAGGCGCTCTGGATCATCCACACCAACCCGGCCGTCTCCATGCCGGAGGCGGATGCTGTGTGTACGGCAATCGAGGCCTGCGAGTTCGTCGTCGTTTCGGACGTCACTGCGGCCACCGACACCGCGCGGCGTGCCGATGTCGTCCTGCCGGCCATGGCGTGGGGGGAAAAGGACGGCACCGTCACCAATTCCGAACGCTGCATCAGCCGCCAGCGCCCCTTTGCGACCGCGCCTGACGGCCCCCGCGCGGACTGGCGGATCCTGTGCGACGTCGCCGGGCGTCTGGGATGGGCGGCGCAGTTCGACTACGACGGGCCAGCCGAAATCTTCCGCGAATACGCCGCGCTCTCGGGCATCGCGGGCCGGTTTGGGCGCGATTTCGACATTTCAGGTCTCGTGGATTTAAGCACTGCCGAGTACGACGCGCTGGCGCCCACGGTCTGGCCGCTGACGACGGTGCGTGCCGGTGGCCGCTTCTTTGCCGATGGCGGCTTCTTCACCGAAAGCGGGCGTGGACAAATGCTGCCGCTCAAGCGGCGCGGGCCGGCGGCGGACACAACGGCCGCGTTCCCGTTCCGCTTCAACACCGGTCGGGTGCGCGATCACTGGCACACGATGACCCGCACCGCGAAGTCGCCACGCCTGAGCCAGCACATGGGCGAGCCCTACCTGGAGATCCACCCCGAGGATGCGGCCGTACTGGGTCTTCAGCCGGCCACCATCGCCGAGGTGACGAGCCCTCTCGGCCGAGCGCTGCTGCGTGTCGTGACCACCGATCGCGTGCGGCCGGGCGAGGTTTTCGCGCCGATGCATTGGACGTCGGAGAGCGCATCGCAGGCCCGCATCGACGCCCTCGTGCCGTCCGAGGTCGACCCGATCTCCGGGCAGCCGGAAAGCAAGGCGGCGGCGGTCTCGGTCGCGCCGTTCTCGGCGGCGTGGTACGGCTTTGCGGTCGCCGGGGGAGAAATCCGGCCTCGCACCGCCTATTGGGCGAAGGCGCGCACCAAGACCGGATGGCGCGCAGAGCTGGCCGACGCGGCCGTACCGCAGGACTGGGAGCAGTTCGCGCGCGATCTGTTCGACCGGTCGGATGCCGACGCGGTGTCGGTCATTGACGCGCATCGGGGCGTCGCACGCGTGGCGCTGCTGGACTCGGGTCGCGTGGTGGCAACGCTCTACGCCGCTCCCGATCCGGTGGCCGTTGCGCGTGCCCATATTACCGGGCGGATTGGAGAGAGCGATGCCGGAACGGTGCTCGCCGGTCGCCCCGGTGCCGACCGCCCCGATCCCGGAGCGACCGTCTGTGCCTGCTTCGACGTGGGTGTGAATACGATCCTTTCGGCGATCCGAACCGGTGGTCTTACCAGCGTGGAAGAGATCGGCGCGGTCTTGCAGGCCGGCACGAGTTGCGGCTCCTGCCGCCCGGAACTCGCCGCACTGCTGGCCAACGCCGCCGCGCCGAGGGCCGCCGAATGAGCCTCGCCCCCTACATCCACGCTATGGGGCGCGGGCCGTCGCGCGGCCGGTCGCTGACCCGGGAGGAGGCGCAGGACGCCATGCGGGCGATCCTTGCCGGCGAGACCGCTCCGGAGGCAGTCGGCGCCTTGCTGATGCTGATGCGCTATCGCGGCGAAACCCCTGCGGAGGTTGCCGGCTTCGCCGATGCCGTGCGGGCCACACTCCCGCCCTGGCCAAGGCCGCGCCCGGCGCTCGACTGGCCGAGCTACGCCGCTGGCCGGTCACGCGGGCTGCCATGGTTCCTGCTCTCGGCGCGGCTGGTCGCGATGGCCGGCACGCCCGTGCTGATCCACGGCTGGAACTCGCATCAATTGCCCGGCGCTTCGGTACGAGACGCCCTGCCGCACGCCGGGATCTCGGTCGCGCGCGACGGGGACGAGGCCGCAATGGTGCTTGATCGCGACGCAATCGCCTATCTGCCGCTGGAGGCTATCGCGCCGCGCGCGCTGGACCTCCTGCGACTGCGCGACGTGCTCGGCCTGCGCTCGGCGGTCAATACCGTTCTGCGGGTGATGAACCCCGCCGGCGCCGCGGCCTCGGTGCAAGGCGTCTTTCATCCCCCCTACAGGGACCTGCAGGCGGACGCCGCAGGAATGCTGGGCGAGCGAGACGTCACCATAATCAAGGGCGGTGGCGGCGAGTTCGAGCGACATCCGTCGAAGGATATCGCGCTTTTCGGTCTGCGGGGCGGCGCGGCCTGGGGCGGCAATGCCCCGCCTCTCGTGGATGAAGCGCGCCGGCTCGCCGGCAGCCTCTCCGAACCTGCCGACCTCGACCGGCTTTGGCGCGGTGACGTTTCCGCGCCGTTCGAAGAAGCCATCGTCACCGGCACCGCTGCGCTCGCGCTCGACACCGCCGGCCATGCAGACGCCGCCAGCCTGGCCCTGCATCTCTGGATCACCCGTCACGACGTCCGCGCGGCCTGAAGGAGAACGAAATGAAAGCGTTTCCCATGTTCCTGCAGCTTTCCGGACGAGAGGTCATCATCGCTGGCGGTGGCGAACAGGCAGCACAGAAAGCCCGCCTGATCCTGAAGACCGAAGCGCGGCTCACGCTGCTTGCCCCAGACCTTGATGCGGAGCTCGCGGCATTGGTCGTGGAGGGGCGCGCGCAGCATGTCGCAGGGCCGGTTTCCCCCGGAACATTCGCTTCGGCGGCACTGGTATTCATTGCCACGGGCTGCCCCGGCGCGGATCGGTCCCTGCACACGCTGGCCAAGGCGGCGGGAGCCCTGGTCAATGTGGTCGACCAGCCGGCGCTGTGCGATGCCCTCACGCCGTCGATTGTCGACCGCGATCCCGTGGTGGTGGCAATCGGCACCGAGGGCACGGCACCGGTGCTTGCCCGCCAGATCAAGACCAAGGTGGAGGCGATGCTCGAGCCGCGACTGGGAGACCTCGCCGCCACGGCCGGCCGCCTGCGGGAAGCCGTCGCCACCCGCGTGCCGTCAACGCGGCGGCGCGCGTTCTGGCGATGGGTCTTCGAGTCGACCCCGCGGCGGTTGCACGCGGCCGGATCCGAACGCGACGCAGTGCGCGCCCTCAAACAGGCGATCGAGGCTGGTGCACCGGGCACGTCCTGCGCGGGGATCATCAGCCTTGTCGGCGCAGGTCCGGGCGCCCGGGACCTGCTGACGCTGCGTGCCGTCCAACGCTTGCAGGAAGCGGATGTCATTTTCTACGACCGGCTCGTGGACCCGGACGTTCTGGAACTGGCGCGCCGCGATGCGGAGCGCATTTATGTCGGCAAGGAGCTCGGCGCCTGCGCCTGGCCACAGGAAAAGATCGACCGGATGATCGTGGCCGCTGCGGCGCAGGGTCAGCATGTCGTGCGGTTGAAGTCCGGTGACCCGTCCGTCTTCGGTCGCGCCTGCGAAGAACTCGCTGCAGCCCGCGCCGCGGGGATCGAGGTTGAACTCGTTCCCGGCATCACGGCTGCTTCCGCCGCTGCTGCCGCCATGAGCCGCCCCCTCACGGAGCGCGGGGAGACCGATACCTTCGTCATCACAACCGGAACATGCCGTCCCGGTGATGCCGAGCCCGACCGGGCCTTGCTCGCCCGCCCCGGCACGTCCATCGCGTTCTACATGGCGGTCGAGAAGGCGGCACGGGTCCAGCAAGACCTGATGGATGCGGGAGCGCCGGCGGAATGCCAGGTGGACATCGTCGCCTCGGTCTCCACCGAGCGGCAGAGAGTTGTTTCCACGACCTTGGATCGCCTGGCCGAGAGCATCCAGGACGGCGCCATCACGAGCCCTGCGCTTCTGATGGTGCGCTACCCCAAGTCACTCGCACGAAGCGAAAAGGCGAAAAATCTGCAGGCGGCCTGACACTGAACGGTGTTCTCGAAGGCTTTCGAAGGGTGATGGGGGCACAAGCGCGGCACCAAGATCGGCTACGAGCCGGTCCGGTAATAGTGGAAGCGGCTCGCTCCCATACGTGCTGCCGGGATCCGCGCGAAACGCGACGAATGGTTTGGTTCGGGGCCGGCGTGGCAATGGCACTCTCGGGGCCTTCGACTTGGCCTGATTGCGCCCTCCGGTTCGATAACCAGCGCGCTCTCAGAGGCAAAGGTCGCTTGGACGGTCGATGTCACGTAGCATGTCGGGATTATCCGGGGAGATCGCGCTGGCTTCGGGCCAGTCCCGCGCGGCCGCGCCCCTGTCCCCTTGCAGCGCCAAGAGAGCCGGGAAGCCAGCGGCGGGGAAGATCGCCGGGCAGCCGAAGCGACCGTCGGGATGGCAAGAGAACGTGGGTCCTTCCTGGTGCGCCAGCTTCGTCAGGAAGTTGGGGGTCATGAAAGGCATGTCACCAAGGGCGATGAGCGCGTGGCTGTGGTCCCTCGCGGCGGCTACACCGGTCCGGATCGACGCGGCGATGCCGTCCGAAGGGATGGGCGTCTCGACAATCTTCCAGCCGGCCGGAACGCGAGGATCAGGTGCGTTCGTCGGCCGGACGAGGAAGCGGGAGGCGACATCGGCCCCGGCGGCGGCCTCCATCGAAAGGGACAGCACCGACCGGCCATCGATCATCGCATTCAGCTTGTCCGACCCAAACCGGCTGCTCCTCCCTGCCGCGAGGAGGATCAACGCCACCCGTCGGTCAGGCGTCATCGCGAAGGCGATCGTAGGCCGCCACGACTTCCGTCAAAGTCGAAAGAGCGAACAGTCGTGGCGTCTTGCAGGACGGGATGACACCGACTGGACTCCCGAGCCGCTCGTCGACAACGACGCCCCGGGTAGAGAGATCAGCCAGGCGTCGGTCGTGGGTCGCCCGGCTTCCTTGCGCGCCGATGTAGAACGCCTCGCTCGACATGGCTTCCTCGATAAGTGCGATCTCCCAGTCATGATCGTGGAACAGCAGCAGGATGGCGGTCCACGGGTCGGCCTTTGGCAGAGCGCTCGGACGGCCGAAAGAGAGGGTGTCGGTCGATAGGACCTGAATCTCGATGTCCATCATCCGCGCGAGGTCCGCGACGGCGGTCATTTCGGGACCTTTGCCAAACAGGCGCAAACGCAAGGCCGGCAAGAATTCCCGGTATGGCAGTCCGGGAAGGTCGAGGCGAGTGGGGCGCCGCGCATGGAGATCGTCCATCGCCCGCCGCACCGCGTCCCTGTCCGGCAATGGGTCGAGCAGGATGTCGAGGCCGCCGCCGCAAGGGAGACGGAAATCGATCTTCTCGGACCCGCGCCCGTAGCGCCGCACCTCTGGAGCCGTCAACTCGCCGACATCCGTGACCAGCTGGCGCTCTAGGCAATTGTCGGCGAAATCTCCTGCCGTGATACCGTCGGGGCGGATCGCCAGTTGCGCCCCGATCCGCCGGGAGAAGGCGCCGTCGATCCCGACGATGGTGCAGAGCGCCACCCCGGGCTCGCAGGCCACGGCCAGAGCGGCATGGTCGGGGTCGACCGGGCGCGGATGCGGCTCGCCCCTCATTCAGGAAGCGCGGCGAGAATGCGGTCCGGCGTCATCGGCAGCTCACGGAGCCGCGCACCGCAGGCGTTGTAGACCGCGTTCGCGATGGCGCCCGCGCCCCCGCACATACCGAGTTCGCCGATGCCCTTGGCCTGAATCGCGCTTGCCAAGGGATCGCGCTCCTCCAGCATCAGCACTTCGACATCTTGGACGTCCCGATGTACGGGGACGTGGTACTCCGCGAGATCCGGGTTCGCGAGATGGCCGTCCCGCGGGTCGAAGTGCAAGGCCTCGGTCAAAGCCGCGCCGATGCTCCAGGTGATGCCGCCCAGGCATTGCGAGCGCGCGGTCTTTTCGTTCAGCACCCGCCCGAAGCCGAAAGCGCCGAGCATCCGGTCGACGCGCGCCTCGCCGGTCCAGTGATTGACGCGGACCTGCGCGAAAAAGGCGCCGAACCCCGAGGCCGTCCACGCATCCTGGTTGTCGCCGGGCTCGTAATGGCCGACCTCCTCCAGCGCCTCGCCCCCGAGGAGATCGACAAGCGTCCTGCCCCCCGCGACTGCACCGTCCTTTAGTCCCAACTCCGCCTCTCCGGTGTTGGCGCGCCGTGCAATTTCTTCGCGCAGCGCCTTGCATGCCAGATACACGGCAGAACCGATGGAGGCCGCACCCCAGCTTCCGCCCGACCCCGGACCGCGTGGGTGGTTGGTGTCGCCAAGCTCGACCGTTACCCGGTCGATTGGCAGGCCCAGCATCTCCCCTGCGATCTGGGCGAGGATGGTGTAAGTGCCGGTGCCGAGGTCGGTCATGTCGGTCTGGACGACCGCGCGACCCTCGGCGGTGAGGCGCACCCGAGCCTTGGCCTCACTCACGTTGTGGACGCGGGCAGCGCTGGCCATTCCGGTTCCGATCCACCAGTCACCCTCGCGCCGCATACGCGGCCGGCGGGGGCCGTCGTCCCAGCCGAAAGCCTCCGCCCCTTGGCGCAGACAGTCGGCGAGGGTGTGCGAGGTAAATGGCAGGTCCTCCTCCGGGTTTTCTCCGGGAATGTTGCGCAGGCGGAACGCGACAGGGTCGATCCCCGCCTTTTCCGCCAGTTCGTCCATCGCCATCTCGAGCGCGGGCATACCCACAGCCTCCCCCGGCGCGCGGACCGATCCGGCAGTCATTCTGTGGATGCGAACGAGATCCATGCCCAAGGACCTGTTCTCCGCCCCGTATAGAAAATGCGACGATTGCAGGACCGGCTCGGCAAAGCTCTCGCCCGGAAGGTTCGAGACACGGGCGTGATGGCCAAAGGCCGTCAGGCGACCTTCGGCGTCGCAGGCGAGCTGCAAGCGCTGATGGGTTTCGGATCGGCGCATGATGCACTGGAACACCTGTTGGCGGGACATTACCACACGCACCGGACGCCCAAGCTGGCGCGCGGCGAGGGCGGCAGCGACCACCTCCTCGCTGATACCCAGCTTGGACCCGAAACCGCCTCCGACGTATCGGGAAATCAGACGGACATTGTCTTCCTCTACCCCCAGTGCATCGGCCAGTTCGGCGATATTGTAGTTCAGCATTTGCAACGACGCACGGACGGTGAGATTGTCGCCGTCCCAATCCGCGATTGCGGCATGCGGTTCCATCGCCGCGGAGGCGTGGCCGTCGGTCTCGATGGTCAGATCGACGCTATGGGTCGCCGCGTCCATCGCCGCGGTCAAATCGCCCATCTCGACGGCCTGACCATCCTGCGGCTCTGGTTGTGCGGCGGCTGGGTCGAGGTCCACGTCCGCATCCGCTTCGTAGGCGACGACCAGATGTTTCGCCGCATTGCGCGCCTCTTCAAAGGTCTCGGCCACCACGACGGCGATGGGCTGGCCCCAATAGGAAACGCTCTGCGGTTCCTGCTCCGGCGCTTCGCCCGCCGTCCCCTGCGCGGGGCGGGTCGTCATCCGCGCGTCGGCGATCACGGCAAGGACGCCGGGCATGGCCAGCGCCGCGTCGTTGTCGATGTAGGTAACCTTGCCCTTCGTGATCGTCGCGGTGACGAGGACGCCTTCGGCCGGGTCGGCGACGTCGTATTCCGCGGCATAGGTCGCGGTCCCCGTGACCTTTGCGTATCCCTCGATGCGGGGCACGGCCTTGCCGAGAAGCCCTTGTTGCATTCCGTCGAGATGCGCCCGGTCGACTGGGCCGTCCTGCTTGAGATGCGCGGTCATGTGCGGGTCTCCGTTGCCTCGGTCAGCACGGCGGTCAGGGTCCGGCGCGCTAGGGGTATCTTGAATTCGCTTCCGCCGCGGGCGTCTGCCTCGTCGAGAAGCACATCCGCCGCCTTTTCGAAAAGGGCGGGCGACGGTGCCTCACCGACCAGGAGGTCGGCCAGACGTGGATCGTGCCACGGCTTGTGCGCCAGCCCCCCGAAGGCGAGGTCGGCCCGGGCGATCCGGCCGCCGTCCATCGCCACGATCGCGGCGATGGAGACCAGCGCGAAGGCATAGGACGAACGCTCGCGCACCTTGCGGTAGATCTGCTTGCCCTTGACTGGGAGCGGCAGCGTCACCGCTGTGATGATCTCACCGCTCTCCAGAACATTGTCCTGCCAAGGCGTTTCTCCCGGAAGGCGGTGGAACTCGCGGACGGGCACCTGCCGATCACCGCCGCGTCCGCCCTGGATATGAACATGTGCGTCCAGCGCTGCCATCGCCACGGCCATGTCGCCGGGGTAGGTTGCGATACACTGGTCGCTGGTGCCGAGAATTGCATGGAGCCGTGCAACGCCTCCCATTGCCCCGCAGCCGGAGCCCGGCGCACGCTTGTTGCAGGGCTGGTCGATGTTGGTGAAGTAGGTGCAGCGCGTTCGCTGGCAGAGATTGCCGGCAGTTGTCGCCTTGTTGCGCAGCTGTTGCGTGGCGCCCGCAAGGATTGCCCGCGCAAGCACCGGATAGTCGGCACGCACCTTTGGATGAACCGCAGTGGCGGTGTTGGTGACAAGCGCGCCAATGCGCAGGCCATCGCCCGCTTCCTCGATCGACCCCATATCAAGGCGACCGACATCGACCAGCGTATCCGGTGTCTCAACCTGCAGCTTCATCAGATCAATCAGGTTGGTGCCGCCCGCGATGGCCATCGCTCCCGGGGCGGAAGTCCGCTCGGCTGCGTCGGTTGGGTCGGTGGCGCGGATGTAGTCGAACGGCCTCATGCGTCTTCCTCCGCAACCTGACGGATCGCCGCCAGGATGTTGGCGTACGCGCCGCAGCGGCAGAGGTTGCCGCTCATCCTTTCCCTGATCTCCTCGTCGGTCAGGGTCGGCGCGGCAAGGTCGTCGCTCGCGTCGCTCGGCCATTCGGAGCGAATTTCCTCTAAGAGCGCGGTCGCAGAACAGATCTGGCCCGGCGTGCAGTAGCCGCATTGGAAGGCGTCATGTTCGACGAAAGCCCGCTGCAGAGCCGACGGGTCTTCGGGCGTGCCGAGCCCCTCTATCGTCGTCACTTCCTGGTCCGCGTGCATTGCGGCGAGGGTCAGGCAGCTGTTGATCCTGAAACCATCCACAAGAACTGTGCAGGCCCCGCACTGGCCGTGATCGCAACCCTTCTTCGTGCCGGTCAGCCCGAGATGCTGCCTCAGGAAATCCAGAAGCGATACTCGGACGTCATCGGGCAGTGGTTGGCTGACGCCGTTGACAGTGATCGTCTCGCTCATCGCTCTCTCCTTGCCGGGAGGACTACGATATGGACCGGCGCGCCAAAGAACCAAATCATTTCGCGCGTCGCGCTCACGCCATGGTTGTTTGGTGCTCCTTCAGGTAGGCAACGATCTGCGCTTCGCGGAGAGGGGTTCACTTCGCCGCCTGTCACCTCGCGCGGAGAACAGGCTAATCCTAAACCAAGGACAGGTCAGACGCGCAGATCATTGGAAGTAAAAGGTAACTTCAGGTCGCGGGCTCGCGGCACAGTTTAGCGCGCGAAGCCCGCAATCGTTGTTTTGCTGCTCTGAAGGGGTGCGTGTGCGTGGTGCAGCCGGGACGAACTCGACCCATGGTGCCTCCGTCCAATCAACTGAAAGGATCGCGCCAACATACCGTGGTGTCAGACACGTGGCTCTCTATTTCGAATGCTCCGAAGGTCCGGCCTCGAGTTCGCCCAAATGTTCTCGCAACGTCTCGACATCGTTCAAATGATGAAGACCGGCATCTCCAAGAGCGGCTGTCGTTTCGATCGCCAGTTTTCTGACGAGCGAGAGTGCGCCTGCATACGAGTCGATTGGTAGAGGCGTCTGAACCGCGCAGATGAAGGTCCAGGTTGCGAAAGCTGGGGCTTCGCGCAAGTCTTTGTCGGCGACCAACAGTACTTTGGCGCCACGCGCGGCGATCAGCCGGACGATTTCAGTGAACTTTGCCGGTCGACGCCGGAATCCTACGAGCACAGCAACGTCTTGGGGTCCGAGACCGGCGATACCCTCTGACATGGTTTGTCCGTCGAGCACCAAGGGCGCAACGTCGTGGCGAAGCTGCGCGAGCTGTGCTGTTAGATAGTCCGACAGGAAGCGGCTGTTCCGATATCCCAGAAGCCGCACTTTCCTCGCCTTGGCGAGCGCGGTGGCGGCATCATGGAGCACAGCGTTGTCCAACTTTGAGAGCGTCTCCTCGATGATGCTGACCTCGGAGCGCAACAGATCCATATGCGCCTCGTCGCATCCGCCCAGGCTGTCCGGGTCCCTCATGTAAAGAGGTGATCCGGTTTCGCGTAGAGCGCGTGCGTGCTGCCGCGCTTCCTCAAAACTGCGATAGCCTATCCGCTGTACCAATCGGCTCACGGTTGCGTTCGAGACCCGGGCGTGCCCGGCAAGTTCAGTGGCCGTCCAGACAGGCATTTCCGACGGTGTGTTCAGGATCGTGTCGGCGACCCGCCGTTCGCTCTCGGGTAATGACGCGTAGGCTTCGTGAAGCCGGCGCAGAAGTGATCCAGAGCGGGAGTCGCTGTCAGGCGTGACGTCTTCAGTCATTGTCGGAATGAGTTCTTCTTCTGGGGCGCGCCGTTTCGAAAGGTGCTGAAAACCTGACAAAAGACACGCTGCGGCAGATGACGCATTGGGCACGGAAAGAATGCACGCGGATTTTCATGATTTAGTTGTAGGTGAAAATTCATTTTCATGCAACCATGGAGACGCTCGATCCTCCTGTGACAGATAGAAAGGACCGCCCATGTACCGCCGAGACCTTCTGAAAACTACCCTTGCCGGCGCCGCTCTCGGGGCGTTCGGTCCCGCTTCTCGCGCGCTCGCCGCAACGGACATCCTCTGGATGACCTGGGAAAACCTTGCAAAGGACGACTACCTCGCTCCCTTCCTGGCTGCCAATGATGTGTCCCTTACCAAGACATTCATCGGGACCGATGACGAACAGTTTGCCAAGCTGCGGGCTGGCGGCGCAAACTCGGTCGATCTGATCACGCCCGGACTCGACAAAGTGGAGTTCTACACTGCGTCGGACCTGCTTCAGCCGATCGATTTCGACAAGGTGCCGAACGCGTCGCTGCTTTACGACACGTTCAAGAAAACGCAACTGGGCAAGGTCAATGGCGAGACCTACGGCATTCCGTTCTACTGGGGCATCAATCCGATCGTGTATCGCGCGGACTTGATGGACGAAGAGCCGGACTGGTCGGTTTTCTTTGAAGGTGACAAATACAACGGCAAGCTTGCGATGCGCGACTACGCGCTCGAAGGAATCATGATTGCCGCCATGTATCTCGGTATTCCCGAGAGCGAGATGTTCGACCTCGACGACGCCCAGCTTGCCGAGGTGAAACGGGTCTTGATGATCCAGAAGTCCAAGCTTCGCACGTATTGGAATTCCATCGGCGACCTGACCAACCTGTTTGCGACCGGCGAGGTCGTCTGCGCCTTCTCCTGGGTGCCGCCCTACTATGATCTGCGCGCCAAGGGGATCGACATGGGAATGGCCAAACCCAAAGAGGGCGTGATCGGCTGGTGCGATACGATCGCCGTGCCCAAGGGCGTGCAGGGCGAGCGGCTCGACGCGACGTTCAAGCTGGTCGACTACCTGCTCGGCCCGGAATACGGCAAAATGCTCGCCTTGGGCGGCCCGTATGCGCAATCCACCTCCGCCGCCCGCGACATGCTGAGCGACGAAGAGCAGGAGAAGATCTTCATCAAGGATCTTTCGATCATGGACAGCTTCGTCTGGAAGAAGAATCCGCCGCGGTACAACGACTGGGTGGCGCTGTGGAACGAAGTGAAGGCAAGCTGAGATGACGACGCCTGAACGTCGGGCTGAATCGGAGGAGAGCGGCCGTCCCCGGCGGCCGCTTCTTGAGGCCAAGGGGCTATACAAGAGCTACGGCAAGGTTGAAGCCGTATCCGGCGTTGATTTCGCGCTGGCCGAGAACAGCTACGTCACCCTGCTTGGCCCTTCGGGATGCGGCAAAACCTCCATCCTGCGGATGATCGGTGGGTTCGAGGAGGTGACGTCCGGTGCCCTGACCCTCGATGGCGCACGTCTCGACGAGATCCCCGCCGCGAAACGGCCGATCAATACCGTGTTCCAGAACTATGCGCTGTTTCCTCACCTGTCCGTGGTGGAGAACGTTGCCTTCGGACTGAGCTATCGGGAAATTCCCAGGTCCGAAATCCGTCCCCGCGCTCTGCATGCGTTGGAAATCGTCCAGATGGACGCGATGGCGGACCGTCGGCCGCGCCAGTTGTCTGGAGGGCAACAGCAGCGGGTTGCGCTTGCGCGTGCGATTGTCAACGCACCACGTTTGCTGCTGCTTGATGAACCCTTGTCGGCTCTCGACCGACGGATGCGCAAGGATATGCAGATCGAACTCAAGGATCTTCAACGCCGCCTCGGCATGTCATTTCTCCACGTGACCCACGATCAAGAAGAGGCCTTTGCGCTCTCTGACCGGATCATCGTCATGCGTGACGGCCGGATCGAGCAACAGGGCAGACCGGAAGATATCTACGCCCGGCCACGCACCGCTTACGTTGCAGACTTCATCGGTGGAGCGGCCTGCGTTCCGGCACTGACCCTGGAGCGAAATGGCGATGAGGTCACGCTCGACACGCCGCTTGGCAAGCACAGGGTTCACGGCGTAGCGACGCTCACCGGTGGCGCGCCCGCGGTGCTGTGCCTGCGACCCGAGAACCTGTCGCTGGCGGATGCCGGCATTCCAGCCCGTGTGACGCATTGTGTCTTCCGCGGCTCCGACTGGATCGTGGAATGCGAGATCGCCGGACAACTGGTGCAAGTCACGGCAACCTCGTCTCCGCCGCCGCCGGGAACCGACGTCCATGTGAGCTTCGATCCGGCCCGGGCATGGGCCGCCGCCGCCGACCAAAGGGCGGCCTGATGGCCGTACTGCCTGGACGGATCGGAAATTGGTTGTCGCTGCCCGTCGTCGCGGCTCTCTTCGCGCTTTGCGTGGCGCCGCTGCTGATCCTGTTCGCGTACAGCTTCTTCCAGGTCGACTTCGTCGCCATCTCGCGCGAGCCGACCTTTGCCAACTATGCCAAGATCGCCGGGTCAGAGACGTACCGGAACCTTATTGCGCGCGCCTTCGGCTCGGCGATGCTCGTCGTCGCGATCACTGCCATCATCGGCTACCCGGTTGCATGGTTCATTGCCAAGCGGGTTACGACGGCAAAGTCCACATTGCTGACGCTGCTGCTGGTGCCGCTCTATTCGGGCGACCTCGTTCGCGTGTTCGCCTGGCGGGTGCTCCTGGGGGCGGAAGGTGCGATCAACCGCACTCTCATGTGGTTGGGTGTGACGACGGAGCCGCTGGCAGGGCTGCTCTTCAGCCCGCTCGCAACCCATATCGCGCTCACCTACAACTACCTCCCGTTCATGGTCATTGGTCTTTGGCTCGCCTTTGAGAGTCTCGATGACGCCTGGATCGAGGCGGCGGCCGATCTCGGCGCCCCAGCCGTGGATCGTTTCCGGCGGGTAACATTGCCGCTCACCGTGCCCGGTCTGATTGCGGGAGGGCTGATGGTCTTCGTCATGGTTGCAGGGGACTATCTGACCCCGCAATTGTTGGGCGGCGCTTCGGGCGTCACGATCATATCGGCTGTCAACGATCTGTTCGGCACCGCGTTCGACTGGCCGCTCGGCTCGGCCATAGCGTGGACCATGCTGGCGATCCTGATGTTCTGTTTCGGAGCGGGCGCGCTTGCGATCCGCCGAGCCACTCTGGTTTCGGACGGCGCCTGATGTCACGGCTCGCAACTCTCTGGGTCTGGCTCGTCTTCGGTTTCATGTACCTGCCGATCGCCATGATACTTCTGTTCTCGTTGAACGCGTCCGACGTCATGGCATTCCCCCTCCGTGGTTTCACCACCGAATGGTATGGGGCGATCCTGTCCGACGGTCGTCTCGGCGGCGGGTTCCTCACCACGCTTTCGGTTGCCTTCCCGGTGGCGATCCTCGTGACCGTCTTCGGCGCGATCGCCGCGCTGGTGCTCACGCTCTACCCGATGCGGGGGAGGGGGCTCTTCGTCGCCATTCTGCTCATGCCGTTCCTCGTACCACGCCTGATCCTCGCCGTGTCGCAACTCATCCTGTTCAAGGAGGTGGGGATCGATCGTTCGCTGTGGACAGTTATCGCCGGGCAATCGATCATCATTCTACCGTTCTCCACTCTGATCATCGCCTCGGTCCTGATCCGGATCGACAGACAGCTGATCGACGCGGCGGCCGATCTCGGCGCTTCGGGTTGGTCAAGCTTTCGCAGGGTGGTGCTCCCACTGATGAGCAACGGGCTTCTGGCGAGTTGGGTCATTGCCTTCGTGCTTTCCTCATCGGAGTACGTGATGACGGCCTTCCTTTCGGGGCGCGAACAGCCGCTCTCGGTGCTCGTTGCTTCCGATTTCCGTTTCAACCTTTCGCCCAGCCTGAATGCACTCGCGGTTCTGATCGTGCTGGGAAATATCGCCCTGGTGGTTCTGGCGGAGAGCATTCGCCGCCGCTCGGGGCGCAACGACTGATCAAGCAGGACACTATGCAGGATTCGATCAAGTACGCGAACACCCTCGGACACGAGGCAACCACGGAAGTTGTGTTCAACCGCCATTTCGACCCCCACGCGCCCTACGACGCGACGCAGGCGGCGGTTCTGAGCGATGCGGGCTTTTCCACCGCACACCGGACCATTTCCGCTTGGCCTGGTTACGCTCCAACGCCGCTCCTGGCGCTTCCGGGGATAGCGGCGGAGGCGGGGGTTGCCACGTTGCACTACAAGGACGAGGGCGGGCGTTTTGGGCTCGGCAGTTTCAAGGCACTTGGAGGTGCCTATGCGGTGCTGCGTCTGCTCGCGCGTGAAATAGCCACCCGCAAGGGGATAGACGAGCCGAGTGTGGACGATATCCTCGATGGCACCCATGCCGACGTGATCTCTGATGTCACCGTCTGCTGTGCGACCGATGGCAACCACGGCCGTTCGGTGGCATGGGGCGCACAGACGTTTGGGTGCAACTGCGTGATCTTCATCCACGGGACCGTTTCGGAGGGGCGCAAGACGGCCATCGAAGCATTCGGAGCCGACGTCCGCCGATGCGCTGGCAACTACGATGACAGCGTGCGGGAGGCCGACAAAACGGCACGTGCCGAGGGCTGGTTCGTGGTCTCCGATACGTCCTATCCCGGCTACACGGAGATCCCGAAAGACGTGATGCAGGGCTACGAGGTGATGGCGGCCGAGGCTGCGGAACAGTTGGGCGAGGCGCCGACGCATGTCTTCCTGCAGACGGGTGTCGGTGGTGTCGCCGCGGCGGTGGCAGCCCAGATGCGTCGCCGGTACGGTTCCGGCGCGGCGCCCCGTTTCATTCTGGCCGATCCAGAGGACAGCGCGTGTTGGCTGGAGACCATCCGCGCCGGAACGCCAACAGCTGTTGAGGGCGAGCTAGATACCCTGATGGCCGGGCTTGCCTGCGGCGAGGTGTCGGTGCTTGCCTGGGACGTTCTCAAACCCTTGTGCTTCGCTGTGGCCTCCGTGGCGGACGCTGACGCGGTTGCGATGATGCGCCGCCTGGCGCGGCCGTTGTCGGGGGATCCGCCTGTGGTGGCCGGCGAATCCGCCGTTGCCGGGCTGGCGGCATTTCTTTCGGCTGCGAACCATGCTCCAGCTCGGGAGGCACTCGGAATAGATGAAACCTCCCGCGTGCTGGTCTTCGGCACCGAGGCCGACACTGACCCCGAACTTTATACTGAACTGGTCGGGAAAACTGCGGACGAGGTGAGGGCCGCTGCATGAACGTTCACATCAACACCGAACGGCTCCTCTCCCGGATCGATCAGCTTGGGCGTATCGGTGCCCTTCCCGGCGGCGGTTGCAAGCGGCTGGCCCTGAGCGCCGAGGACGCGGAGGGCCGGGCGCTGGTGACCGGTTGGTTCCGCACACTCGGACTGGAAATTCACACCGACGTCATTGGCAACACCTGGGCCATTCGCAGGGGACGTAAGCACTTGCCACCGCTGGTCCTGGGGTCGCATATCGACACCGTTGCAACCGGTGGCCTTTATGATGGTGTCCTGGGTGTGTTGGGGGGCCTTGAGGTGATCGAGAGCGTGATCGACGCGGGGATCGACACCGAGTATCCGCTCGCTGTGGCGTTCTTCACCAACGAGGAGGGCGCACGTTTCGCACCCGACATGATGGGGTCCGGCGTAAGCCAGGGTGGGTTGGAGCTTGGAGAGATGCTCGGCAAGGTCGGCATTGATGGAAAAAGCGTCGGCGACGCGCTCGATGCCATTGGTGCCCGGGGATCGGAACCCGTTGGGGCGTTGACGCCGTCGGCCTATCTGGAGTTGCACATCGAGCAGGGTCCGGTTTTGGAAAGCGAATGTCTGGAAATCGGGGTCGTCACGGGGGTTCAGGGCATTTCATGGACCGAGTTCACAATCTCCGGCCGATCGTCCCACGCGGGCACCACTCCGATGGCACTGCGCCGTGACGCCGGGGCCGTTGCCGCCGCCATCGCCACGGAAGCCCGCGCGATCGCCCGCGACTTCGGTCCGCCTCAGGTGGCCACAGTCGGCCGGATGTCTTTCACGCCGGATCTGGTGAATGTTGTCCCGGAGCAAGCTGTGCTGACGGTGGACTTACGCCATACTGACGAGGCAACGCTCAAGGCCGCAGAGAAACGTCTCTTCGAGACTGCGGAGGAACTTGCTTCGGCCGAAGGGTGCACGCTCGCCCGTCAAACACTTGCCCGTTTTGAACCTGTGGCCTTTGACACCGATCTCGTCGATCAGATTGTGTCCGGGGCTGTCCGGCTTGGCCTAAGCCACCGCAAGATGCCGTCGGGCGCCGGGCATGACGCTCAGATGTTTGCGCCCAATTGCCCCTCTGCCATGATCTTCGTGCCATCGCAGGGCGGGATCAGCCATAACATTCACGAATTTACCGCACCAGAAGATCTCGCCAACGGCGTCCGGCTCCTGGCCGAGGTGGCGTTGGAACGCGCTTGTGTGGTGCAGCCGGAAGGACAGACCGCATGAGCCGTTCCATCGTCGCCGCCACCGCTCAACTCGGGCCGATCGCGCGCTCCGAGGCTCGCGCGTCCGCCGTCAACCGCCTCATTGCGTTGCTGGAAAAGGCGCACCGCCGAGGTGCGGAGTTGGTGGTGTTTCCTGAACTCGCCCTAACGACGTTTTTCCCGCGCTGGTACATCGAGGATGAAGCGGAACTGGATCGCTTTTTCGAGTCCGAAATGCCGGGGCCGGAAACTGAGCCGCTTTTCGAGGCCGCCCGCCGGCTTGGGATCGGCTTTTACCTCGGCTATGCCGAACTGGTCCGCGAGGGGGATACAAAACGGCGCTTCAATACGTCGATCATCGTGGATCGGGACGGCAGAATCGTGGGCAAATATCGCAAAGTCCATCTTCCGGGCCATTTCAATCCTGAGGAATGGCGCCCGTTCCAGCATCTTGAAAAACGGTATTTCGAACATGGCGATCTCGGGTTCCCCGTTTTCGACGCGATGGGCGGCACGCTTGGAATGTGCCTGTGCAATGATCGTCGCTGGCCGGAGACATTCCGCGTGCTCGGCCTGCGCGGCGCGGAACTGGTCATGCTTGGCTACAACACGCCCGTCCACTACCCGCAGGCCCCGGAACATGATCACCTGCAGGATTTTCATAACCACTTGAGCATGCAGGCCGGCGCCTATGCCAATGGTTGCTGGGTGATCGGCACGGCAAAAGCCGGACGGGAAGAAGGGTGTGACTTGATCGGTGGCAGCTGCATTATCGCCCCAACCGGAGAAATCATTGCCCGGACGCAGGGCTTGGGCGACGAAATCGCGACCGCGGAAATCGATTTCGACAGATGCCGCGAATTGCGGGAGAACGTGTTCAATTTCGCGTTGCACCGCGAGCCCGGTGACTATGGCCCGATCTGCGAAGGGGCGGCGCTGCGCGCACAATCACGCACGAAGGTTACCGAAGACAGCCGTTTCTCCGCACGGAATTGACACACGTCTGCGTGGAACAAAAGACAGCCATACCGCCCCTAGCGAGACTGTTTCGAATTGGTGTGCCAGAATCCAGCGGGACGTTGCCAAGCCAGGGGTCAGCGTTGTGACCTACCCGGCTTGGGTGGTGAGAGGCAGCTCGACCGAGGGAGACGGCTTGATCGCGATCCTTGCTACGTAAAAGACACCCGGATCAGAAGGGTTTCGCAATCATCAGGGCATAGGCGACCACGAGGGCGAGGATCTGGACGGTGAGGGCGACTGCCAATGGTCCCGCCGCGCCGGCTTCCAGTGCCTTGCGGCCACGCGCGCCGGCCATGCCATGCAGGGCGATGGCAACAATTCCAAGCCACGGAAAGATGAAGGACAGCCAGCCGCCGAAGAAGAGGACGACGAGGCCGGTCAATCCGGAGAGACCCGTGGTGGCCATCGCCGCAATGAACAAGGGTCTCCACAGACGCGGCGCCGGACGGTGTCTGATGGTCGGGATGAGGGCGGCGAGGGCCCAGAGAACGGTGGTCAGGCACCCGAGCATGGCGAAGCCGCGGTGGGCTTCGGAGAAGGCAGTGTACATCGGCACTCCTTGGACGATGTGTGGATTCGGAAACAACAGGAGTGCTTAGTATCCTATTTATAAGCATGAAATCTTTGCAGATTGCCGCAGAAACATGTGGGATCGAACAAGAATGTGGTGTTTGCGAGCGTCCCTTTCCGAATCGTCGCCGTGGCATGACCACGACGTGTACGAATTCGTCACGGTCATGACAGCCGGTGGCACGCTGTCGACCCGTGAGCGCGATGTCCGGCTTGGGGCCGGCGACACTTTGCTTCTGCCGCCCGGTGTGGAACACCGCTTTTTCGTGTCGCCCGGCGAAGACATCGACATACGGCTTGTTTGCTTCACGCCGTCGGAAGCCTCGGCCTATCTGGCGCCGCAACTTGTCGGTCGTTTGACCTCGGCCGGCGATCGGCTGACGCGCGCTGGCCATACCGATGAGAGCGCGGTGTTTGAGCTTGCCATGACCATTCACGAAGGGCTCGATTTTGCGGCCGCCCTCAGCGATTGGGCGAAGCTTGGCCTGCTTCTGGCGCAACACATTGAGCGATCGGCGCTGCCGCCGTGTGGGGCTTACGACGCGCGGATCGCAACGATCGTGGCCTGGATCGACGAACATCTGGACGAGGCCATGACCTTGGCATCTGTTTCGAGCCACTTCGGCATGTCGCGTAGCCTGTTGACGCGGGAGTTCCGTCGCTACACCGGAACGAGCTTCGTGGCCTACTGCAACCGGCGGCGGCTGGAGCGCGCGGCAGGGCTGATGGCAAGCGGAAGCGCGTCGGTGGCAGAGGCCGCGTTTTCGGCGGGCTTCTCCAACCTCAGTCATTTCCACCGGCAATTCAAAACGGCCTACGGCATGACGCCCGCCGCTTTCAGCCGCAAGATCCGCGACGATGGCGGGTTGAACGGGTGATTTCGCTGCAGGACAAAACCGGGAATGCGATCAATGGGGCCGCTTGAGACGGGAGGGGTGAGGGGCGGCCTACATGACCGCCCACTGCCACTCTTCAGACCCACTCGGGCACCATGCCGCCCGCGTACCGCGCACCGAACGCGCCGTCGGGAAGGATCTGCCGGATGCGCTCCAGGTCGTCAGCCGACAGCGAAACATCGGCAGCGGCGGTGTTTTCCTCGAGCCGCTCGATATGGCGTGTACCGGGAATTGGCACGATCTCGTCACCCTGCGCCAAGAGCCACGCCAAGGCCAGTTGTGATACCATGATGCCCTTTTGCTCGGCCAGCTCGCCGAGTTTGCGGACCGCATCGAGGTTCTTTTCGAAGTTCCCGGGCTGCCAGCGCGGGTCGGTCCGGCGCATGTCGCCCTCCTCGTACTCCGCGGCGGGCTTCACCGCGCCGGTAAGAAAGCCCCGGCCGAGCGGCGAATAGGGGACGAACCCGATGCCCAACTCGCGCGTGGTCGGCATTGGAATGTCCTCTGCGCTGGTATTGCCAGGGATGTAGGCAGGGCACCTGCCGCCTGAATGTCCGATGATGTCGAATGATTGCCTGATCCTGCCGTTCAGTTGACCTTTGGCGGCAACCGTTGTGGGATCCCGACATGACAGATCTGACCGACATTCGTGCCATTGCCCTGCGCCACGCTGGCCGCCAGAACGCGGCGCTGCCACGGCTTCACGTCTACCGCTTCGACAGCCCAACCGATGCCACGGCTTTGATCTACGAGCCCGTGGCCTGCCTCGTTGTTCAGGGGCGGAAGCGGACGTTGATCGGCGACGACATGCTCGAATACGGCGAGGGCGAATGCATGGTGGTGGCCGCGGAGGTGGCGGCGATGGGGCAGGTGTGCGACGCATTGCCCGAAGCCCCCTATCTGTCGCTGAACCTCGTCCTCGATCCCGCGGTCATTTCGACAATTTTGCTCGATATGGACGGCCTGGTCGAACCCACGATCCGGTCGGGTTTCGGTATCTCCAAGGCTGGCCCGACCCTGCTCGAGGCCTGGCGACGGTTCGCAGGGCTTCTCGACAGGCCCGATGAAATACGGGTGATGGCCTCCCATCTCGAACACGAACTGATGTTCCGGCTTCTGATGGGGCCACAGGGCGCCTTGCTGCGCCAGATCGCCGGTTGCAGTTCTCGCCTCACCCATATCCGCCGCGCCATGGCGTTTATTCGGCGGTGTTATTCACAGCATCTGAGCATTGAGGCCATGGCGGAGGTGGCGGGCATGAGCGTTTCGGTGTTTCACCGCCGCTTCAAGTCTGTCACCGGCGTAAGCCCGCTTCAGTACCAAAAGCACATCCGACTGCATGAGGCACGACGCCTCCTAGTTACCGAAAATGCCGAGGCGGCCACCGTGGGGTATGCGGTCGGCTATCAAAGCGCGTCGCAGTTTTCGCGAGAGTACAAGCGGCTCTTCGGTGCCCCGCCGCGGCGCGACGCCGATTCACTGCAGACGCTCGTCGAACCCGGGCCGTAGTCGGAGGGCCTCGCCGACGCGCGCCAAGTCCGATGCGAAGGTCCGGCCTCGGGGCAGGGGGATCGCCGGCGACTCTGAGTGCCGCCGTGCGATGCATCGATGGTGGTTATGGCCTCTTGACGAGTTTTCCGCGAACCGGACCACCACGGCATTCGGCGGAACCTCGTCAGCGCTGGCCCCGCCAAGGCGCGTTCAGTCGTACTTCCGCAAAAAAGCCTCCACGACCGCCATGCAATCGTCCATCTCCTCGACGTGGGGCATGTGGCTGGAATTCGGGAAGACATGTCCCGTCACGTCGGGAATGAGGTCGAGGAAAGGCTGGACGCATTCCTCAGTCGCCTCATCAAAATGGCCACGGAATGCGAGAGTCGGCGCGGTGATGTTTGGTAGCCGATCGATGACAGACCACGTCTTCATCGTGCCGATCACGTGGAATTCGTTCGGGCCATTCATCGTGTGATACACGGTCGGGTCCGCTTCCATCGCGTCGAATGTGGCCTGTACCTCTGCCGGCATCGGGACGACCCGGCACACGTGCCGCTCGTTGAAGACCTTCTCGGCGCGCTTGTATTCCTCGTCGTCGGTCGTGCCCGCCACTTCGTGTTTCGTCAACGCGTCCTGAACATCGGCTGGCAACTGGGCTCTCAACTTTGCTGCGCCCGCCAGCCACAACTCCATGGAGGCCGGCGAATTCGCGATCACCAGCGCTTTCAGGCCCGCCGGTTGGCGAACTGCGTGTTCCGCGCCGAGCATCCCGCCCCAGCTTTGGCCGAGGTAGGCATAGCGGTCCTTGATTCCCAGGTGCGTCAGCAGCGCGTCGAGTTCGCCAAGGAAGAAATCGACGGTCCAGAAGTCCGCGCCCTTTTCGGGGAGGTGCGTGGACTTGCCGTTGCCAATCTGGTCGTAATGAATGACCGGCCGCCCGGTTTCTGCGAGCGCCTTGAAGCTGTCGACGTAGTCATGGGTACACCCCGGCCCGCCGTGCACCACCACGAGGGGCAGTTTTTCAGACTCCAGTGAGCCGCAGATGCGGTACCAGGTTTCGTACCCGTTGTACGGCGAAATCCCCGTCGAAATATCGTAGGCGCACATGTCCGCTCTCCTGTGAGGTTCCCAATGGACGTTTTGGGATACCTACCAGCGCGGGCATGTGTGCAGACAGCTAGGGAATCTTATAGGGTGCCGGGGTCTCGTGCGCTTACGCGTCCAGATCGAGCAGCCGGTAGTGCGCGGCCAGCGCGAGGGCATGGGCCCTGTTCCGTGCGCCGAGCTTGTTCGCGGCCGAGGTCAGATGCAGCGTTACCGTTGGGACGGAGCGGCCGATCTCGTGGGCGATCTGCTTGGTGGTTAGGCCCGAGGCGCACAGCATCATGCATTGCCGCTCCCGGGGGGTTAAGCTCACGTGGGACGTGCGCCGGGCGTCGGCGGGGAATCCCGGAAACACCGCATCATGAAGGATATGGCCCAGATGCCCAACGGCAGGCAAGTAGTCCTCCATGCCCGCGTCGTCGGCTCTGCCGAGACGAATGGCGCTGAACGTCGCGAGGGATCCACCAGGGCCACGAATCGGGACGGTGATGCCGCTGCGCATGCCAGTGTCGAGAAGATACTCCACAACCGGGGCGTGGCGGTCGGACAAGATCTTCTGCATGACGGCACTCTGGCGACCGTCGTGCGACCAGGTGAAGGGCCGTGTGACTTCGCGCGCGGCCTCCATCACCGGATCGCGGCTGTAATAGCCGCTGTTGCACCAGAGCGGCTCCATGTCCCGCGGCGTTTCCCTCAGGCTGAAGACGGTCGGCAGGATGAACTCCCCATCGTGAGTCAGCGGAACGGGGGAATAGTCATAGGTGGCGATGTCGAAGCCAGCCGGCCCCAGTAGTCGGTGCGCGACGTCCATTGCCTCCTCCAGAGCCATGCCCGGATGGAACGCTTCTTCCCTGATGATCTCAGCCTGAACCATGCAGACAGGTTTCGGGACGTCAGCGCGTTTGTCAATTCACAGGACCCCTGTGGCCCGGCATTTCTGCTCAGAGATCCCGCATATGCGCAATAAACAGACGACGGGCGCGGTCCCGGCACACGGGCTGTCCGGACCTATAACAATCCATAGCTATACAGCCCGAAAGGCGCACCGATACCTTCAAGGTAGTCGCGCGGTCTGTGAAAGGCGGGTGCGGCACTCGCGGTGCTCCGAGTTGCCTTTGCTCGCGCTGACGGGACACGACAATGAAGCCGCGCCGGGAAAGAACGCGCGGCGCACGCACATCAACAGGGGAATGGGAATGAAGAACAGGACATCTTTCGCCGCCCTCACATCCGGCATCGCGCTGGCGGTCTTCGCGACTGCTGCGCCAGCCGGGGCACAGGGCACGCCGGGAGGCACGCTCCGCCTGCTGGCCAAGGCCGCGGCGGGAACGATCGACCCGCACATCAACTACACACTGCAGTATTTTCAGATCAACTACATCCTCTACGACGGCCTCGTGACCTTCAAGAAGGCAGGGGACGAGACCGGTTTCGACGTGGTCGCCGACCTCGCGGAAACGCTTCCGGAGCCCGAGGATGGCGGGAAGACCTATACCTTCCAACTTCGCAAGGGTCTGAAGTTCGCCGACGGGTCCGACGTGACGCCGGAAGACGTGCTTGCCTCGTTCCAGCGGATCTTCAAGGTCTCCGGCCCCACTGCCGGCACCTTCTACAACGGGATCGTGGGGGCGGATGAATGTCTCGCCGCGCCTGCGGACTGCACGCTCGACGGCGGCGTGGTGATCGACGAGGAAGCCTTCACGATTACCATCAATTTGACCGAGCCGGACGGCGAATTCCTGCAGAAGATCGCGATTCCGCATGCCGCGATCCTGCCCGCCGAGACCCCGATCAAGGATATGGGCACCGAACCGGTTCCGGGCACGGGGCCCTACATGATCGAGAGCTACAATCCCAACGAGCGGCTCAAGATGGTCCGCAACCCGCACTTCGAGGAATGGAGCGCCGAGGCACAGCCGGCCGGATACCCCGACGAGATCGACTACGACTTCGGCCTGACCGAAGAGGCGGCCGTCACGGCGATCCAGAACGGGCAGGCGGACTGGATGTTCGACCCGCCCCCGCCGGACCGTCTGGCCGAGATTGGGACGACGTACGCCGACCAGGCGTCCGTGCATCCACTGACGGCGATGTGGTACGCGCCGATGAACACCAACCTGGCGCCCTTCGACGACGTCCGCGTGCGTCAGGCGGTGAACTATGCCATCGACCGTTCTGCCGTCGTGAAGCTCTTCGGCGGTAGCAACCTCGCCCAGCCGGCTTGCCAGATCCTGCCGCCGGGGTTCCCCTCCTACGAGCCCTACTGCCCTTATACCGCAGGCGGGGGCGACACCTGGTCCGCGCCGGACATGGAGAAGGCCAAGGCGCTGGTGGCCGAATCCGGCACGGCCGGGCAGGAAGTGACGATCATTGCCGAAGACAACACCGTCTCGCGTGCGATCGGGGTGTACCTGCAAGACGTCCTGAACGAGCTCGGCTATGAGGCCAAGGTTCAGGCGATCTCGCAGAACATCCAGTTCACCTACATCCAGAACACCAACAACAACGTGCAGATCTCCATCTCGCAGTGGTTCCAGGACTATCCGTCGCCCTCGAACTTCCTGCAGGTCCTCTTTAGCTGCGCGTCGTTCAACCCGGGTTCTGACGCCTCGGTGAACATTTCGGGCTTCTGCGACGAGTCGATCGACGCCAAGATGGCCGAAGCTGCGTCGCTGACGCTGACGGACCCGGAGAAGTCCGCAGAACTCTGGACCGAGGTGGACAAGGCCGTGACCGATGCCGCCCCCGCAGCGGTGCTGTTCACGCCGAAGCGCGTGGACTTCATCTCGTCCCGAGTGAAAAACTTCACCTTCTCACCCCAGTTCTACTGGATCATGTCCCAGTCCTGGGTCGAGTAACGCCCGCGGAGTTGACCATGGACGGCGGTGCCCCCGTGGCGCCGCCGTTCCTTCTGAGGCAAAGGCACCTATGAGTTCAGTCGAAGAAACCGATGCCCCGGCGGCGTCCCGTCAGGGTCAGGCAAAGGCCACCGAGAGCCCTTGGGCCACCGCGTTCCGCAAGCTCCGGCGCGATCGCGCGGCGATAGTGGCGCTGGCGGTTCTGGTGGCGATCGTCGTGGTCTGCCTGATGGCGCCATTGTACGCCCGCCACGTGGCCATGACCGACCCCTTCGTGACCAATCTGAACGGCACCGTCATGATCGCGGGGGAAGAGCGTCCTGTGCTGGAGCCCTCCACCACCGGCCTGGGGCTTGGGCTGACCCCGATCGGGCCCACGTGGGAATTCGGCCCGTTCATGCTGGGCGCTGACAACCAGGGTCGGGACGTGGCGGCGCGTATGCTCTATGGCGGGCGCAATTCGCTCTTCATCGCTTTCGCCTCGACGTTGCTTTGCCTGGTCCTGGCGACGCTCGTCGGCACCACTGCCGGCTTCTTCGGCGGCATTTCCGACACGATCCTGTCGCGCATCCTCGATGTGCTCTGGGCGTTTCCCATCTTCCTGCTCGCTATCTCGCTGTCCATCGTGCTGCTCAACCAGACACTCACCATCGGTCCGTGGCGGATCACCTCCGGCTCGCTTGCGCTGCCGATCTTCATCATCGGTATCGTCTATGTTCCCTACGTCGCCCGCCCGATCCGCGGCCATGTCCAGACCCTCATGGGGGCTGAGTTCGTGACGGCCGCCGTGGGTCTGGGTGCCTCGCCGTGGCGTATTCTCATCAAGGACATCCTGCCGAACGTGGTTCCCCGGATCGTCGTCTTCGTCCCGCTGATCCTCGCGCTGTCGATGATCATCGAGTCCGCTTTGTCGTTCCTGTCCATCGGGGTTCAGCCGCCGGGTGCGAGCTGGGGCACCATCATTCAGGACGGGCAGGGGCTGCTCTATTCCAGGCCGGCCGTGGCGCTCGTTCCGGGCATCGCCATCGCCGTCACCGTGCTGGCGCTGAACATTCTGGGCGACGGGGTGCGGGATGCGCTCGATCCGAAGTCTGCCATGAGGATCGGCTGATGATCTATGCACTTGCCGCCCGTCTCGGTCAGATGGCCCTCGTCATGTTCGGGATCTCCGTCGTCGTCTTCCTGATCTTCTTTGCCACCCCCGGCTCGGACCCCTCGGCCCGCATCGCCGGACGGAATGCCAGCCAGGAGACGCTGCAACAGGTGCGGCACGACTTCGGCCTCGATCGGCCGTTGCCGGTTCAATACGCACTGATGATGAAGAAGCTCTTTGTCACCCGCGACCTGACCTCCTTCGTGAACCGCGGCCAGAAAGTCATCCCCACGGTCACTCGCGCCATCCCGATCACGCTGTCGCTGGTGATAGGCGCCGCTCTGCTATGGCTGATCGGCGGGCTGATCGTCGGGCTGATTGCTGGCGCCACCAAGGGGAGCTGGCTCGACAGGACGCTGATGATGATCTCACTGGCTGGGGTCTCGATGCCTGTCTTCTGGCTGGGCGAGGTCGCCAACCTCATCACCCAGAGCCGGTTCCACGACAGCTGGGCTTTTTCCTGGGTCCCGGCGCTTGGCTACGTGCCCTTCGGGAGGGACCCGTTGGGCTGGTTCCAGGCGCTGGTCATTCCGTGGATCGTGCTCGCCACGCTTTACGTCGGACTTTACGGCCGGGTGCTGCGCGCCAGTCTGATCGAGACCATGCAGGAAGATTTCATCCGAATGGCCCGCGCCAAAGGTATCGGTGAACGCCAGGTGCTTCTGCGGCACGGGCTGCGCACGTCGCTGGTGGCCTTCGTCACCATGTTCGGTCTGGATTTCGGCGCTTTGGTGGGCGGCGGCGCGCTGCTGACCGAGGTGGTCTTCGGCCTGCAGGGTGTGGGAAAGCTCACCTATGACGCACTGCAGACGCTGGACCTGCCGATGATCATGGCGACCGTGATTTACGCCTCCTTCTTTGTGGTGATGGCGAACTTCGTGGTCGACGTGGTGCATATGTTCCTGGACCCGAGGGTGCGCGATGCGTTTTGAGCCGCTTCTGGAGGTCAAGGACCTGACCGTTCATTTTCGCTCCGAGGAGGGGCTGGTGGAGGCCGTGCGCGGCGTCTCGTTCAACGTCGGCCGCAATGAGATTCTCGGCCTGGTGGGCGAGAGCGGTTCGGGCAAAAGCCAGACGCTCCTTGCCATCATGGGCCTTATCGACAGCCCGAATGCTGTTCTCTCTGGTTCGATCCGGTTTGAGGGACAGGAGCTTATGGGGCTACCGCGTCGGGCACTCGACCGGATTCGCGGCAAGAAGATCGGGATGATCTTTCAGGACCCGATGACTTCGCTCACCCCCGTCCACACCATCGGCGCACAGATCGTCGAGACGTTGCGCGCCCACGAGCAGATCGGCCGCAAGGCCGCGAAGGACCGTGCCGTGGAATTGATCGATGCGGTTGGTATTCCCGCGCCGCGTTCGGTGGCCGACCGCTACCCGCACCAACTCTCCGGCGGGATGCGGCAGCGGGCGGTGATTGCCATGGCGATGTCCTGCAATCCGGCGCTGCTGCTGGCCGACGAGCCTACCACGGCGCTCGACGTGACGGTGCAGGCGCAGATCCTCGATCTGATCGGAAAGCTGCGGGAGGATTTCGGTTCGTCCGTTATCCTCGTCACGCACGACCTCGGCGTGGTGGCAGAGACGGCGGACAAGGTGAACGTGATGTACGCGGGCCGGATCGTGGAGGAAGGGCCGAAGGAGGCTGTCTTTCTTCAGCCGCGCCACCCGTATTCCTGGGGCCTGTTCGGGTCCATCCCGCCCTTCGACGGACCGCGGCCCGCGCGGCTCAGTGCCATACCCGGAGCGCCCCCCAAGCTTTCGGCGCTGCCAAAGGGCTGCTCCTTCCGGCCCCGCTGCCCGCATGCGCATGACGCGTGCCTGCAGGAGCCGCCTCTTGCCGGTCCGGTCGGGCACCGCAGCGCTTGCGTGCTGCCCGATGCAGCGATTGAGGAACTGGCGCCCAGGCAGGAGGGGGCTGCATGACCATGGCCACCGCTCAGAAACCGTTGCTCAGGGCGACGAAGCTCAGCAAGATCTACAAGTCTGGCCGGTCGCTCCTGCCGTCGCGTCGGCAGCAGGTGCATGCGGTCAACGAGGTCTCGCTCGAGGTCATGCCCGGCGAGACGCTTGGGATCGTCGGCGAGTCCGGCTGCGGCAAGTCCTCCTTGGGGCGTTGCCTGACCCGGTTGCAGGACATCAGCTCCGGCCGGCTGGAGTTCGACGGTCGCGATATCACGGATCTCAGCCTGCGGCAGATACGGCCGCTCCGGCGGGAGATGCAGATGGTGTTCCAGGACCCTGCGGCATCGCTGAACGCCCGCCGCCGGGTCGGTGACCTGCTGGCGGAACCGTTCCGCATCCACGGCATCGGGGCGCGCTCAGAAATCGAGGATCGGGTGAGCGAATTGCTGCGCCGCGTGGGCCTGCGGTCGGAGCACGCCTTACGGTTCCCCCACGAGTTCTCCGGCGGACAGAAGCAGCGCATCGGCATCGCCAGGGCGCTTGCCCTTCATCCAAAGCTGCTGGTGGCCGACGAGCCGGTCTCCGCGCTCGATGTCTCCATCCAGGCGCAGATCATCAACTTGTTGGCGGAACTCCGTGAAGAGTTTGGCCTGACCTACGTCTTTATCGCCCACGATCTCGCCGTTGTTCGACAGATCTCCAACCGTGTCGCGGTCATGTACCTCGGCGCGATTGTCGAAGTCGGGGACGCCGACGAGGTGTTCTCCACCCCCCGCCACCCGTATACGCGTGTCCTTCGGGAGGCGATGCCGGAGCCGCGGCTGCACGCGAAGCGGCCGGAGCGGGCACAGGTCAAGGGCGACCTGCCAAGCCCCTTCTCGCCGCCGCCGGGCTGCCCGTTCCACACCCGGTGCGCCTTTGCCAAGGAGAGACGCGAGGTCCAGCGCCCGGCGCTGGTCAAGGCGGCCGATGGCCGGGCGGTGGCATGTCACTACCCGCTGGATGGTCCCCATCCGACTGGCCTCGCTTGATCCGTGCGGTTTGGAGGGCAGGGGCGTGAGCCGCGCGAAAGCAACAGTCACTCCCCCTTCCGCCCAAGACCTGCCGCCGTTTGTCAGGCGACCTTGTCGCTGCGGATGCCGGAAATGGCCTGTATCAGGTTGTCTTCCGTCACTTCTTCCGAGCTGAACGTCCTGATCAGTTCACCGTGGTACATTGCGATGATCCGGTCGGACACATGCAGAACCTCCGGCATCTCCGAGCTGATCACGATCACTGCGTAGCCCTGTGACGCAAGATCACGGATCAAGTTGTGGATCTCGGACTTGGAGCCCACGTCGATGCCGCGCGTTGGCTCGTCCAAGATCAGCACGTTCGGGTGCATCGACAGCCACTTGCCGATCACGATCTTCTGTTGGTTGCCGCCCGAGAGATTGCCGACGAGTTGCCGCCAGCCCGGCGTGCGAATGTCGAGACGATCACGGTACTGGTCGAAAATGGCGACCTCGGCCCCTTCGGCCACGAAGGGACCTGCCTTCAGGTCGTCCACCTGGGGCAGGGTCATGTTATCCCGGCAGTTCATGCCAAGCACCAGGCCCTGACCCTTCCGGTCCTCTGGAACGAGCGAGATCCCATGCGCAATTGCTTCCGCAGGCGAGTTGATGCGGACTTCCTTTCCATCGAGCAGGATGGTGCCGGCCGAGGGGTCGCGCAGCCCGAAAAGCGTCTCGGCGATCTCGGTTCGCCCCGCACCGACGAGCCCATAAAACCCGACGACTTCACCGCGGCGCACTTCGAAGCTGATGTCTTGGTAGAGGTGTCCGCACGAAAGGCCGCGGACTTCGAGCGCCACGTCGCCCAGTTCCCCGTGGCTCACGTTCCGGGAAAGATCGAGGGAGCGGCCGATCATCAACTGGGTCACTTCATCCTCGTTGGTCTGCGCCGTCGTCAGCGTGCCGCTGTACTGGCCGTCCCGCAGAACGCTGATCCGGTCGGTGATCTTAAAGATCTCCTCCATTCGATGGGAGATATAGATGATCCCGACACCCTGTGACTTCAGATCGGCGATCACGTCGAACAAAACCACTTTCTCGGCGTCCGTCAGCGAGGCCGTCGGTTCGTCGAAAATGACCGCCTTGGCGTCGACGGTCAGTGCGCGGGCAATCTCCACCATCTGCTGGTTGGCGATGGACAGGTCGCCCACGCGCGCCTTGGCGTCGAAACTGACGTTGAGCTTGCCGAGGATCTCGTTGGTTTCAGCGAAAAGCTTGTTCCAGTCCACGCGGCCGAAAGATTTCCGGGGCAGCTCCCCCAAGTAGATATTCTCGGCCACCGACAGTTCCTCGGCCAGGCTCAGTTCCTGGTGAATGAACACGATGCCCTTGGCCTTCGCTTCGAGCGGGGTGTTGATCACGGTGGCCTGCTCTTCGACGAAGATCTGGCCCTCGTTCGGCTGGTGGATTCCGCCAAGCACTTTCATCAGGGTCGACTTGCCGGCGCCGTTCTCGCCCATCAGCGCATGCACCTCGCCGGGCATCACGGCGAAAGAGACGCCGTCGAGGGCACGCACGCCTGGGAATGTCTTCACGATATTCTCAAGGCGAAGGACGGGGGTTTGCCCCGTGTCTGGGCGGCTCATACTCTCAACTCCTCTTTGCCTTTGAGGTTCAGTTGCCGGTCGAGGAACAGCACGGCGATCAGGATCAGGCCGATGACCAGATTGACCGTCGACGTATCGGCGCCGATATGCGCGAGCCCCTTGCGGAGAAGTTGGATCGCCAGAACGCCGCCGAAGGTCGACACGATCGAGCCGGAGCCGCCGGTGAGTTTGGTGCCGCCCAGAACGACCGCGGTGATGATCCAGAGCTCGTAAAGCTCCCCGTCATTCGGGTTCACGGAGCCGGATTCAGAGTAAAACACCACCGCCGAAAGCGCGGCCAGAAATCCGATAATCATGAAGTTGATCATCATGTGCGGACCGACGCGAATACCGGCGTTCACCGCTGCGGACCGGTTGTCGCCGATGGCATAGGCATTGCGCCCGTGGACGGTGCGGTTCATCAGGAACCAGATCGCCACGGTCACGGCCAGGAGGAACCACGTCGCCGTGTGCAGGCCGAGAAACTGCGCCTCGGCGAAGTCGACCAGCGTCCAGTTGAGATGCGACGTCGGCTGCTCGCCGTTGTACATGAAGACGAGGCCGCGGTAGCCGAGCATGGACCCGAGCGTGACGATGAAGGCATCGACACCGGTCTTCCAGACGATCAGTCCGTTCAACGCGCCCAGCAGAACGCCAGTCAGCAACGCCAGCGCCCAGGAGATAGGGATCACGGCGTCACCAAGGCCGGCGAAGATCGGCCACGTCATGCTGTCGAGCAGGACGATGGCGCACAGGGCGTAGGTGGCGCCGACGCTCAGGTCGATGTTCCCGTTGACCATGATGATGGTCATGCCCATGGCGATGATCCCGATTGGCGCCGACTGCTTGAAGAGCAGCAGCATGTTATCGAAATCCATAAAGGCCTTGTCCGAGAGCGAGAAATACTCGCCGGCGATGGAAAAGAAGGCCAGTTCGAGCACAATGAAGGCCCAGATCGCGCCGCTCTTGAGGTAGTTGCTCAGTGTTCCAGGTGCCATGTCTGTCTCCTGTTCAGGCGATCGGGGACCAGAGCCGGCCACGTTTGGCGGCAATGTCCAGCCAGACGGCGAGGATGATGATGATCCAGGTGACGACGTATTGCGCGTAGAACTGAAGGCCCACGAGCAGCAATCCGTTCTGGATGAAGCCGAGGATCAGAACGCCGATCACCGTCTTGAAGATTGTCCCCGAGCCGCCCATCAGCGAGGCCCCGCCAAGGATGACGGCCGCAAGGACTTCCAACTCCAGTCCCTGACCCACGGTGTTCTGGGAACCGAGCGACCGGCTGGCCTGGATCAGGCCCGCTGTCGCGACACAGAAAGAGGAAAGCAGGTAGCACATGAACACGACCCGCGCCCGCCGGATGCCGGAGAAGGTCGCAGCCACTCCATTACCACCGACGGCATAGACCTTGCGCCCGAAGGGTGTCTTGGCGAGCATCGTGCCGAGCACGGCCGCGAGCAGGGCGAAGATCAGGATCGGAACGGGAATGCCCAGGATCGAGCCTTGCCCGAAAACGCTGAACCAGGTGCCCGCCTTGTCGGCGATATCCATGTTCTTGCCGCCGGAATATGTCAGGGTGAGCCCGTGGATCGCCGAGAGCATACCCAGCGTGACGATCAGCGAGTTGAGCTTCAGGTACCCCACGAGAAATCCGATCAAGGCGCCCAGGGCCAGCGTCATGATGAACATGGCTGGTATTGCCAGGGCCGGACCTATCTTGTCGTGAAGATCGAGCACGACGATGGTGGAGAAAGACATCATGGACCCCACCGAAAGATCCAGATTTCCGCTGATGACGACGAACGTCACGCCAAGGGCCATGACCCCCAGGATAGCGGAGGAGCGGATGACCCCAAGAATGTTGTCCGGATCCAGAAAACGCTGATTGGCGATCGTGAACGCGATCATGAAGAGAACGAATGCGATCAAAATGCCCTGTCGGGCAAGCACGCCTCCGATCTCGAATTTCGACAAAGCTCCCATCATGTCCTCCCCAGGGCCGCTTCGGCGGCCCGAATGTCCTGCATCTGATCTTCGTCGTCGGTCCGTCTCCTTCCGGGCATGACCGTCAGATCAATGTCATGCCGCCGTCGATCATGACGATCTGGCCCGTCATGTAGTCGCTGTCCTTGGACGCCAGGAACGTGGTGGTTCCGGTAATGTCCGCCGGCGTCGCCACACGTCCCTTGAGGATTTCGGCGGAGAACTCCTCCATCGCCTGACCGGGGCGGTCCGCTGCGCCGATTTCCATCAGATCCTGGTCGACCTGCTCCCACATTTCGGTCGCCACGACGCCCGGCGCGAACCCCGTGACCGTGATGTCGTGCTTGGCCAGATCCCGCGCGGCCGACTGCGTCAGCGAGACCACCGCCCATTTCGATGCGCAGTAGGGCGCAACATTGTCGAACCCCTGCCGGCTCGCGATGGATGCGGTGTTGATGATCTTGCCGCCGGTGCCTTGTGCGATCATCTGCTTCGCCGCCTCCTGCATCCCGATCATGCAGCCAAGTCCGTTGACCCCCATGATGAAGTTCCAGTTGTTCTCTGTCACATCAAGAAAGTTCATCGGCTTGTTGACGCCGGCGTTGTTGAACTTGACGTCCAGCTTGCCGAACGTTTCGACCGTATGGGCGATCATGGCCCGTACCTGATCCCGGTTGGTTACATCGACGGGCGCATGGGCCACCCGGGCCCCGGACCTTTCTGCGCGCGCCTGGTTCGCCTGGGCGACCTCCGCTACCTTCGCGCCGTTGATATCGGCGAAGCAGACGTCCGCGCCTTCGTCCAGAAGCGCCTCGCCGATCGCGCGGCCTATACCCTGCGCAGCGCCCGTGACGATGCAGGAGCGATCAGAGACCCGGCCCATGGTGTCTCCCCCCGTTCAAATGATGTCGATGGATTTGGAAGACGCGGGGGCGTCTGTGCCCCCGCGTCACCAATGGATGCCTCAGAACACGGGCTTGGTGTATTCGCTCATGTTGTCCTGAGTGATCTTCGGCGTGTCGAAGTAGTTCAGGAACGGCACGTCCTTGCCGTCGAGAACATCGATCGCCGTTTGCAGGGCGGCTTCGGCGTCATCCACGGGCGACTGGTAGATGGACCCCCAGTACTCGCCTTTTTCCATGGCCTCGTAGCCGACCGCGAAGTTCGTGGCGCCGACGAAGATGATACCGTCGCGACCGGCCGCCTTGGCGGCGTTCAGCGCACCAACGCCCATGTTGTCGTCGCCGGCATAGACGCCGTCGATATCGTCGTACTTGACCAGAAAGGCCTCCATGACCTTTTGCGACTTTTCGCGGTTCCAGTCGCCCGGCTGGGTCTCTACCAGTTCCACGTCGGGGCAGACCTCCGGCAGCCGGTCATCGAAGCCCTTCTGGCGCTCGATGGCGGTCGTGTAGCCCGGCTGGCCCGAGATCTGAACGATCTTCGCTTCGCCGTCGATGCCCATCTCCTTGAACTTGTCGCACATGATCTCGGCCGACCGCGCGCCCTGGGTGATGTTGTCCGGCCCCGAGAACGACGCGACGAACTCGAAGCCCGGCTCGGCGATGTTGGAATTCGTGACGATGACCGGGATACCCGCGCTGTGCGCCTTTCTCACGGCCGGGATCACGGCCTCGCCGTTGGTCGGCCAAATGATGATCGCGTCCACTTCCTGCTGGATCAGATCTTCCATTTGGGCGATCTGGCGGGCCACGTCGCCGCCGGCGTCGAGCACGACAGTTTCGACGTTCTCATTGGCGTCTGCCGCCGCAATGAACGCCTGCTCATACGTGGTCTGATAGCTGTCGACGCCAACGTTGTTCTGGGTAATTCCGATCTTGTAGGTCTCGGCGGATGCGGCGCCGGCGACGGCCAGCGTGCCGACAGCAGTGGTCACAACCAGTGCATTGCGGATCTTCATCTCTTGGTCTCCTCCCGGTCAGTCCGGTTTTCCAGTCCTGAGTAAAACGACGGTAGCGTCGCTGCGTTTCCATCCGGCGTGCGGACGAATGCAAAGACGATGCGGGTTCCCGCGTTCAAAAGTCGCACAAAAAATCACCAGTTCGGATACTTTGATATCCATAATGAGAATTTTTGAGATGTGGTGGCCACGTCAGATCGGCGATTTTGGAGGAGGCCGGCGCGATGCCGAAACCAAGAAAACCCAATCCGGACAGTTTGGCGGACACGCCGTCGAGCAAGGAGAGAAGGGCGCAGGACCACCTGATGAATGTCATGGGCGCACAACATTTGAAGGGACAGCTGACCTCCCCCCAGGCAAACAGCGAGGTTCTCCAAACGATATCGTTTCTGGAGAAGTTCGGTGATGAGCTAGAGGGGTCAATCGAGTTGTTCGCGCCCAATCCGGTCGTCCGGATGGCCCTGCATCTGGTCCGCGCGCATCTTGAGGGCAAAGTCGTGACACCGACGTCTCTCATAGGCGCCAGCCACGTTCCTTACGCGACCGCCAACCGGCGCATAAAGGACATGATCGAAGCGGGGCTAATCGAGCAGCGCCCGCGCACCAAGACCGGCAGAACCTTTTCCCTGCACCCCAGCGAGACGCTGCTGGAGCAATGGCTGCAGTTTTCCGAGCGGACCCGGCGGCTGGCAGAAGCCCACTTCGTCGGCACGCAAAGCAAGGCGGATCGCGATTACTTCTTCGGTGGGTCTTACATGGCCGCCCAGGCAATTCCGCCGCTGCAGGTGTTGCCGCAGCCGTTGACCGTTCCCGGAGGCATCCGGGTGCTGGTGCATGGCGATCCGACGTTCATGGTCATGGAGAACCTCAAGCGCCATTTCGAGCAGGTGATCGGCACGGAGATCCACCAGCGCGCCTTCTCCATCGATCGACTGCGGGACGAAGCCATCCGCAACGCGGAACGATCCTCCAGCCGCTACGACATCCTGGCATTCGATTTGCCCTGGGTGGGCGAATTCGCCGAGCGCCGGATACTCATGCCTCTCGACGAGGCCATGGATGTCGCCCGGCTCGATCCGGCCGATTTTCATACTGCCGGGTGGAAAGCTGCACACTGGGGTGGCCGGCCCTTCGGCGTGCCGGCGCAGACGACGCCGGAACTCCTGTTCTACCGCAAGGATCTGTTTGCGGCGGCGGGGTTGGAACCTCCGGCGACGACGGACAGACTTCTGGAAGCGGCCCGCCATTTTCACGATCCGAAGCGTGGCCGGTATGGGATCGCGTGGAACGCGGCCCGCGGTACGGCCCTCGGGCATACTGTGCTGATGACAATGGCGGATTTCGGCCAGCCGATTTTGGATCTACCGAAAATTGCCGGTGGGTTCGACGCGGACGCCTTGGCGGAGGGCGGCTACCGTCCCACCTTCGACACGGAGCGCGGCCTGCAAGCGGCAGAGTATCTCAAGGAGCTGCTGTATTATTCGCCGCCCGACATCCTGTCCATGTCGTGGTACGAACGTGTTCGCCCCTATGCGTCGGGCAAAGTTGCGATTGCATACGGATACACGCTGCTCGCCCCCTATTTCGAGCTGGATGAGTCGTCTCCGGCCCGTGGCCAGACCGGGTTCCTGCCGCATCCGGCAGGCCCGGATGCGCAACCCGTGGCGACGGTCGGCGGCTATGCCATGGGCATCCCGGCAAACCTGCCGAAAGATCGCATTCAGGCGGCTGTCGAGGCGCTGATCGTCTTCACCTCGCCGGAGGCCCAGAAACTCTACATCCAGAACGGAAGTCGGACGAACCCGAGGTATTCGGTGGCATCCGACCCTGACGTGCGCAGCGCCTCCACGATCTTTGAAGCGGTCGACGAGATGTCCTGGCGCGACGAGCTCCAATTCTGGCCGCGCCCGCCGGTGCCGGAGATCTGCGACATCTTCAAGATCTGTGGCGAGGAATTCCACGACATGCTGCGGGGCGTCCTGACACCGCGGGAGGCCATTCAGCGGACCCAGTCCCGCGTCGACAAAATGTTCGACCACTAAAGTCACACCACTTAATTCGGAGGACACCCCATGGATCCCAATCGCCTCAAAGGCAAAAACATCCTGATTACCGGCGCAGCTCGCGGCATGGGAGCCACCAATGCCGAGCACTTCGCGGAATTGGGTGCGAATGTCTGCCTGGGTGACCTCAACCTCGAGGAAGCTCAGTCCGTTGCTGATCGCATCAACGCGCGCGGCAACGGGGAGGCCATCGCGGTGAAGATGGATGTGACCAAGCGGGAGGACAACGCCGCCGCCGTGGCCGCCACGGTGGACGCCTACGGTATGATCAACGTCGGGCTCTTTAATGCCGGGCTCAACAAGCCGCGCTTCTTCATGGACATCGACGAGGACAACTGGGACCTCATCATGAACGTGAACACCAAGGCGATGTGGCTCGGAATGCAGGAAACCGCCCGGCAGATGATCGCGCAGGGCAAGCAGGACTATCCCTACAAGCTGATCAACGTCGGCTCCATCGCATCCCGCAAGCCGCTGGTCGACGTCACTGTCTATTGCACGTCGAAGTATGGCTGCCTCGCGCTGACACATTGCGGCGCCATCGCGCTCTCCGAGCACAACATCACCGTCAACGGCTACGCCCCGGGTGTCGTGGTCACGCCGCTCTGGGAGCAGCTCGACAAGGACCTGGTCGACATCGGGTTCAAGGAGAAGGAGGGGCAGGCCTACGACGACATCGTTCGCGATGCGCTCCAGATCAAGCGCGTTTCCTATCCCGACGACATCAAGGGGACCGCGGCTTATCTCGCGAGTTCCGACAGCGACTACATGACCGGCCAGATGATCCACATCGACGGCGGATGGTGCATCCAGTAACGCGCCATCCCACTGAAAATGAACGCATAACGGGCGGGGCTTTCTCCGCCTGAAGGAGGAAACCATGTCCTGCGCACTCACACCGAACGTCCTCACACCGGCCGACCTGGAACCCAATTGGAGATGGGAAGGCCGATTGCCTGCATTCGGCTTCCTGTCAGTCGACTTCGAACGCCGGATCGACCACGATCGCCTGCGCCGCTATCGCCTAAGCCGCGCGCGACAGGCGTTGAAGCAGAGCGACGCGGGGTCGCTGCTGCTCTTCGACGTGAACAACATCCGCTATGTCTCCGCGACCAAGATCGGCGAGTGGGAGCGGGACAAGATGTGCCGCTTCTGCCTGCTGACTGGCGATGACGCACCCCACGTCTGGGACTTCGGCTCCGCCGCCGTGCATCACCGGAAGTACTCCGACTGGCTGGTCCCCGATCATTGTCACGCCGGCGTGGTCGGGATGCGCGGCACCATTCCGCCGAGCTTCGGGCTGATGAAGAAGTACGCCGAGGATATCGCCGGCCTGATCCGGGACGCGGGCATGGCCGACATGCCGGTGGGCGTGGACTACGCAGAGACGGCAATGTTCGAAGCCCTGAAGCAGGCCGGGCTCAACATCGTTGACGGTCAGCAGATCATGCTGTCGGCGCGGGAGATCAAGAACTGGGACGAGATCCAGTTGCTGACGCAGGCCGCCAGCATGGTCGATGGCGTCTACCACATGATCTATGAGGAGCTGAAGCCGGGTATCCGCGAGAACGACATCGTCGCTCTGTCCAACAAGATGCTCTATGAGATGGGCAGCGACGACGTCGAGGCGATCAACGCCATCTCGGGCGAGCGCTGCAACCCGCATCCGCACAACTTTACGGATCGGCTGTTCCGCCCGGGCGATCAGGCCTTTTTCGACATCCTGCAATCCTATCAAGGCTATCGCACCTGCTACTATCGCACTTTCAACATCGGCCGCGCAACGTCCGCGCAGCACGACGCCTATGTGAAGGCGCGGGAATGGATCGATGCCTCGATCGACCTGATCCGGCCCGGCGTGACCACCGACACCGTGGCGCAGGCTTGGCCAAAGGCGGAGGAGTTCGGCTTCCCCGATGAGCTGTCCGCCTTCGGCCTGCAGTTTGGCCACGGGCTCGGGCTGGCGCTGCACGAACGCCCCATCATCAGCCGTGCGGTGAGCCTGGAGAACCCGATGGAGATCCAGACCGGGATGGTGTTCGCCCTGGAGACGTACTGCCCCGCCGCAGACGGTTTTTCGGCGGCCCGCATCGAGGAGGAAGTGGTCGTTACTGACACCGGCTGCGAGGTCATCTCGCTCTTCCCGGCTGAGGAACTGCCAATCGCGAACCGGTACTGAGACGTGGCCGCACCGGGGCGCGCGCGCCCCGGAACCCCACGACCGAGCAACTGCCAATTCCGGGGAATTACCCCCGATGGAGGACCGTATGGCCGACGCGCCGAAGCACAATGCCGAGGACTATCTGCGCATGTATCGCCAGATGGTTCGTATCCGCACTTTCGAGGACAACGCAAACCAACTTTACCTGTCCGCCAAGATGCCCGGGCTGACGCACATGTACTCGGGCGAGGAAGCGGTGGCCGTGGGGATCTGCGAGGCGCTGCGCACCACGGACAAGATCACTTCCACCCACCGCGGCCATGGCCATTGCGTCGCCAAGGGCGCGGAATTCAAGGAAATGTTCTGCGAGCTTCTCGGCAAGGAAGAGGGCTACTGCCGCGGCAAGGGCGGGTCGATGCACATCGCCGACCAGTCGAACGGCAACCTCGGCGCCAATGCCATCGTTGGCGGCTCAATGGGGATCGCCACCGGCGCGGCGTTCACCGCCAAGTTGCTCGGCAAGGATGACGTGACCGTCTGCTTCTTCGGCGACGGGGCCACGGCGCAGGGCCTCTGGTACGAGGTGATGAACATGGCGGCGCTGTGGAAGCTGCCCGTCATCTACGCCTGCGAGAACAACGGCTATTCGGAATACACGAAGACTGACGAGATAGCAGCGGGCTCGATCATGGCCCGGGCGGAGGCCTTCGGCATCGAAAGCCATCAGGTCGACGGGCAGGACGTTCTGGCCGTCAACGCGCTGACTGAAAAGCTTGTCGAACGCGCCCGGAAGGGAGAGGGGCCGTTCTTTATGGAGCTTATGACGTACCGGTACCACGGTCACCACGTCGGCGATATCAACCGCGAATACTACCGCTCAAAGGACGAGGAGAAGGACTGGAAGGAGAACCGCGACCCGATCATCCGCTTCCGGTCCTGGCTGGTTGCGGAAGGCATCGCGTCCGAAGAGGAGGTCGAGGCGATGAACGCCGAGATCAAGGACGATGCGAAAGCCGCCGTCGATTACGCGCTCAGCGCCAAATACCCCGACCAAAGCGAGGTGGACATGCATGTGTTCACCGACGTGACGCACGCGCTGGCTTGAGGAGAACACCGATGCGAGAAATTACCCTGTCCCAGGCCGTCAACGAAGCCCTTGCCGAGGAGATGCGCAGGGACGAAACGGTGTTCATCATCGGCGAGGATGTGGCCGAAGCCGGTACGCCCTTCAAGGTTCTGAGCGGTCTCGTCGAGGAATTCGGCACAAGCCGCGTCGTCGATACGCCCATCGCCGAGCCCGGTTTCATGGGGATCGCCGTGGGCGCGGCCATGACCGGCACGCGTCCGGTCGTCGACCTGATGTTCGGCGATTTCATCTACCTGATTATGGATCAGCTCTGTAATCAGGCGGCCAAGACCCATTACATGTCCGGTGGCAAGCTGAACGTGCCTCTCGTGCTCCGGACGAACCTCGGCGCCACCCGGCGCTCCGCGGCGCAGCACTCGCAGTCCTTGCACGCGCTCGTGGCGCATATCCCGGGTCTGAAAGTGGCGCTGCCCAGTTCCGCCTACGAGGCAAAGGGGCTGATGAAGACCGCGATCCGCGACGACAACCCGGTCGTGATCTTTGAAGACAAGCTGATGTACCAGGACAAGGCCCCGGTGCCGGAGGAGGAATACCTGATCCCCTTCGGGGAGGCCAAGGTGCTACGCGAGGGCAGTGACATCACGCTGATCGGCACCTCCTCCATGGTGCAGGTCTGCCAGAAGGCTGCTGAGGCGCTGGAGGCCGAGGGCATCTTCGCAGAGGTCATAGACCCGCGGACAATCGTCCCGCTCGACGAGGCGACGCTTCTGGCATCCGCGAAGAAAACCAGCCGGGTGATCGTGGTGGACGAGGGGCACCAGAGCTTCGGCGTCACCGGAGAAATTGCGAGCCGGATCAACGAGAAGGCGTTCTACCACCTCGATGCGCCCGTGCTGCGCATGGGGGCGATGGACGTGCCGGTCCCCTTCAGTCCGGCGCTTGAGGACATCACCGTTCCGACCCCGGAGGGCGTGGTGGAGAATGCGCGCCGATTGGTGCGCGGGGAGATGATCCATGCCGCATGAGGTGATCATGCCCGCCTTGGGCATGGCGCAGGACACCGGCCTGATCGTCGCCTGGCACAAAAGCCCGGGCGACGCCGTTGCCGAGGGGGATCTGCTGTTCGAAGTTGAAACCGACAAGGCGACGATGGAGGTCGAGGCCCAGGCAGCTGGGTTCCTTTCCCAGATCCGCCGGCACGCTGGTGACGACGTGCCCGTCGGCGACGTGATCGCACTGATCGGCGAGAGCCCCGAGGCGGTGGAAACCGAGGAAAGCCCCACTGAGGATACGGCGCCGGAAGCGACGGATCTGCCGGAAGGCCGTGACGTCATCATGCCAACTCTTGGCATGGCTCAGGATAGCGGCCTGCTCGTCGCGTGGCACAAGGCTCCGGGCGACGCTGTCGCCGCAACCGACATTCTCTTTGAAGTGGAAACCGACAAATCCACGGTTGAGGTCGAGGCCGGCCACGATGGCTTTTTCGCCGCGCTTCTGGCCGAGGCCGGAGAGGACGTGCCGGTTGGCGAGGTCATCGCCGTCATTTCGGACGAAAAGCCTGACGCGCCCCTGCAACGTGGCCGGAAACGAACGCCTGCCGAGGCGGAGCCGGAACCCGAAGCTGCGGCGCCAGCCCCTAAAGCCAAGAAAAACCCAGAGGCACCGCCAAAACCAGCCACGCACGCAGAAGGTGGCCGCATCCTCGCCTCTCCCAAAGCCCGGCGCCTGGCGGAGGAGCAGGGGCTCGATCTGAGCCGGCTGGTCCGCGAGGGTCACCCGCAGCCATACCACGTGAAGGATCTGGAAGTTCTCAAGTCCCTGCCGACGGAGGCCACACCTGTTTCCTCTGCCCCGTCTCGACGGATCGCGGCCGAAGTGCCGTCCGACGGGTTCGCGGAGTTCGCGGCATGGGCTGCGGAGCATGCGGGGCTGAAGGATACCGGGGCGCTCCTCGCGGGCCTCGCCGGTGCGAGCCTGGATCTGGATGACACCGTGGTTGCGCTCGAGGCGCTCGGCCGGACCCGTCACTATCGTGTTCCGGGCCGCCGTATTGGGGAGGTCGTCGAAAGCGAGGCTGACGCTCCCGCAGACCTAGTCCTGCGTGACCTGCGCGACACCCGGATCACCAGCGTGGAGCTCGGCGCGGAGGACTGCCCGGTTCTGACGCTTGCCACATCGGCCGCCGGTCTCTCCGTCACGCTCGAATGCGCCGGCCACCATCTGTCGGCGTTGGAAGCCGTCGCCCTTCTATCCAATTTCGCGGGCCGGATGGAGCAGCCGCTCCGCCACCTGCTCTGAGGAGACCAACATGGAATTCACCGATCTCTACATCAACGGCTCTTGGCGCGAGAGTACCTCCGGGGAGCGGTTCGACGTCCTGAATCCGGCAAATGAGGAGGTGATCGCGTCCGTGGCGGACGCCTCAATCGCCGATGCCGATGCCGCGCTGGACGCCGCCGACGCGGCGATGAAGGACTGGGCCGCGCGCACCCCGCGTGATCGCTCCGAGGTGCTTCGCAAGGCATGGCAACTCATGACCGAGCGGCTCGACCATTTTGCGCACCTTATCACGCTGGAGAACGGAAAGGCTGGCGCGGATGCGCGGGGGGAAGCCACCTATGCCGCCGAGTTCTTCCGCTGGTTCGCCGAAGAAGCGGTCCGGGCCGATGGGATGATCACCCATGCACCGGCATCGGGTGCCCGGATCGTGGTGCAACACAAGCCCGCCGGCCTCGCCGTGCTGGTCACGCCGTGGAACTACCCAGCCGCAATGGGCACCCGGAAGATCGCGCCAGCGCTTGCCGCCGGCTGCGCCGTGATCATCAAGCCCGCCGCGGAGACGCCGCTTACCATGCTGGCGCTAATGCCGCTTTTGGAGGAGGCCGGGGTGCCGCCGGGCCTGGTCAACGTTCTGCCGACCCGCAGTGCCGGACCGCTGGTGAGCCACATGATGGAAGATCCGCGCGTGCGGGTGATCTCCTTCACAGGGTCCACGGCCGTTGGCCGCAAGCTGCTGCGTGGCGCAGCGGACCAGGTCCTGAAACCGGCGATGGAGCTTGGCGGCAACGCGCCGCTCATCGTCTTCGATGATGCGGACCTCGACGTTGCCGTCGAAGGTACGATGGTCGCCAAAATGCGAAACCTCGGCTCGGCCTGCACGGCGGCCAACCGGATCTACGTCCACGAGGCCGTGGCTGCGGACTTTACCAAGAAGCTCACCGAGAAGATGGCCGGTCTCAAGGTCGGCGACGGCACCGACCCGTCGGTCGACGTAGGGGCGCTGGTCAATGCCGACACGCGAGACAAGGTCGCCGCCTTCGTGAAAGATGCCGTTGCCAAGGGCGCCAAGATCGAGACCGGCGGCGACGTGCCGGAGTGCAGGGGCTATTTCTACCCGCCAACGGTGCTGACCAACGTGCCCGAGACGGCGGAGTGCGTCCATGACGAGATCTTCGGACCGGTAGCCGCCCTGCAGACGTTCTCCGATCAGCAGGACGTTGTCCGCCGTGCGAATGCCACGGAGTACGGCCTTGTGGCCTATGTCTTCACGGAGGACATGAAGCGTGGCCTGCAGGTCTGCGAGGCGCTCGACTATGGCATGGTCGGCCTGAATCGCGGTCTCGTCAGCGATCCTGCGGCGCCATTCGGCGGCATGAAGCAGTCCGGACTTGGGCGCGAAGGCGGGCACGAGGGTATGCTCGAATTCATGGAAACCCAATACATATCGGCGAGTTGGTAGGGGGAAAGCTTATGACAGAGGTTATCGCGTCTCCGTCCGTCCGCGCGCTCGCCGGTCGTATGGACATCGATATCGCGAAACTCGCGAAAGATCTTGGCCGGACGACCATCGCCCGCGAGGATCTGGAACGCGGTGCGCCGTCCGGCGCCGCCAAGGGGGACACCTCCTATTGGGAGGTGGACCACAGCCTCTTCGGGCCGGTGACCGAAGAACCCATGAGCCGTTTCGCGAAGGTGGCTGCGGCCAACCTGGGGGCGGCGAACGCGCTGATCCCGCAAGTGACCCACCACGATCGCGCCGATATTCGCGCCATTGAAGCCTTTCGCAAAGCGCTGAAACCCGAGGCGGAGGCGCGCGGCGTCAAACTCACCGCGCTGGCCTTTCACGTGCAAGCTTTGGCGCGGGCCTTGCGGGCGTTTCCGCGGTTCAATGCCTCGCTCAGTCCGGACGGCAATACGCTGATCCTCAAGGACTACGTCCACATCGGGATCGCCGTCGACACACCCCATGGATTGATGGTTCCGGTGATCCGCGACGCGGACCGAAAGGGGCTCTGGCAGATCGCTTCCGACATCGGCGACCTGGCCTCCCGCGCCCAGGAGCGAAAGGTCGGGCCCGAGGACATGGGCGGCGCGTCGATGACCATCTCATCGCTCGGCGGCATCGGTGGAACGGCCTTTACCCCCATCGTCAACCCGCCCGAGCTTGCCATCCTTGGCATCACGCGGACGGAGATTTTCACGGTTTGGGAGGGGGATATACCCAAGCCGGTGCCAATGCTGCCGCTGGACCTGAGCTACGATCACCGGGTGATCAACGGCGCTGACGCTGCGCGGTTCATGACGTACCTCTGTGGCCTGCTGGCAGATCCCCGCCGGATGATGGTGTAAAAGCGAGAGCCTCTTTGGCAGACCGAATGCGCAGGATCACGTCGTGGGTCCATGCTCGACTGCCGCGGGCCGCACGTCTGCCTCTGTCGGTTCTCCCAGTGAGGTCTGCCTTTCCGACTCGTCGAACCACTGCCAGGCCGACAGGAACAGCGACGCGATGACCGGCCCGAGAACCAGGCCGGTCAGGCCGAACATCGCGAGCCCGCCCAGTGTCGTAACCAGCACCATGTACCCAGGCACACTGCTTGCGCGCCCGACGACAATCGGGCGCACGACATTGTCGGACATGCTGACTACGGCCACGCCGTAGGCCAACAGGATGAGCCCGCCTGACGTGTCTCCGTGCAGCACCATCACGAGAGCGGCCGGTGCCCAAATGACGCTGGCTCCGAACGGGGGGACGACGGAAAGCAGCCCCATCAGCGCGCCCCAGAAGACAGCGCTGTTGATCCCGAGAACGGCGAATATCGCGCCCCCCAGGACGGCCTGGACGATTCCGACGGAGACCATGCCCTTGATGGTTGCGACCGCCATCCCTGAGAAGGCGGCAAAGAACTTCTCCTTGGCGTGGCGCGATGCAGGAAAGCGGCTGAAGATCACCCCGTAGATGTTGTCGCCCTGTTGAAGAAGGGCAAAGAGAATGTAGAGCGTGAGAACGACGTGGAACACGAAGACCGACGCGCTCTGGCCGATGACCGCAACGTGGCTGGCCGCAAATTGAGCAACCGAGAAAAAGGCCTGTCCTGACAGTTTCTTGACGGCCTCGAAATCTACCCCGGTCCTCTTCAGGAAGTCCGTCGTCCGGGGCAGCCGGTCCTCGACGGTCGAGAAGAACTCGCCTGGCCGGAACGCACCCGACCGGATATCTTCGACGATCGTGGCGGCGCCATCCACAATAAGACCCGCGATCAGAATTGCGGGAATGAGAACGAAGATCATGACCAGCAAAACGATCAGGATCGACGCGATAGTCTTTCGTCCTCGCAGTCGGCGAACGACGACCTGCCGTACAGGCCAGAACAGAATCGCCAGCACCACTGCCCAGAAAATGGATTTCCAGAATGGGAACAGAACGATCGACATCCCGATCGTTGCCAGTATGAGCACGAGTGTTCCGAAAGTGGTGTGACGGATACGATCCTGCATCTTTTGGCCTCGCTGCCTTTCCTCTCACTACGCCAATGTAATGGATCTGGCGCAACGATTGACGTCGCCCTCTGAAGTGCGGATCGTCACAAACCCCAGGTAATTACGCCAGCTTGGGTCCCACGCTTCAGGCAATCAAGGAGAGTCGGCAGGGCCATCGATACGGATGGTGACGTGTGAACAGAATCGTGGCGACGGAAAGAGGGCGCTCTCTTTTGTCATGGAGAAAGCGCCTGTCGCACAGTGTCGCGCCTCGGCCAAGCGGGGCAGCCAACGGCAGGAAAACTCGGTAACATGTAGGCGACGAGTCCTTCGGGGAAAAAGAATTCGGTTTCCAGCATTTAACACATTCTTTCCAACGTTCGTTTGCGTCCGATATACCGAGGCACGCCAGCGCCACTCTCCGACGGGCTGACCCGACGACCTGAGCTCTTCAGCTCTTTCGGAGTGTGCCAGGACGCGCCTCTGATGGCGGTACAGGAGAAAATCACCGGGAAATGGATGATCGCTCTGCCTTTGACCCCTCGCAAGACCCTGAAATTCACAGGGTAAGTCGCAAGCTGAGCCTTGCGACTGGGATGGTGCTGGATGACGAACAAATGGCACCGCTCTTTCCCGGGTACAGTTTCGACCTGCGCCTCGTGGCGGGAATTACGCCGATTGAGGAAGGCGGGCGATTGGACTTCTTCATCGATCGGCCAAACGGGATGCGGGGATGGATCGTCAACCTGACGATCGAAGGGACCGGTCAGGTGTTCGACGGCGATCAACGCTTTGACGTGACCGCGGGTGACGTGCTGCTCTTTCCCCCGCGCGTGCGGCATTATTATGGGCGGGCGCCGTCGGCCGAGAAATGGTGGCACCGTTGGATCTATTTCCACCCGCGTGCCTTCTGGAAGCCGTGGTTGGAGTGGAAGCGGACGGTCGACGGGGTATACGTCCTCCGCCACCGAGACGAGAGCACGTTCAGCGAGTTGTTCAACCTGTTCGTCGAAGTGGAGAAATCGGCAAATCTCGAAGACGCGCTATCGACGGACCTCGCGTTCAACCGCCTCGAACAGATCCTGCTGACCTGCGCCCGGCTGGATCGCCCGGCAAAGACCGGGTCCGTTTTGGTGGATGAGCGTGTGCTGGCTGCCTGCAAGCTGATTACCGAGAATTTGGACAAGCCGCTCGGAATCAATGAGATCTGCAAACATGTGTGCCTTTCCCCGTCGCGCCTCTCGAACCTGTTCCGCCAGAGCGTGGGCATTGGCGTGATTCAGTGGCGGGACGCACAGCGCGTTCAGTATGCGATGCAGATTCTTCAGAACACAAATGTTCCCATCAAGTCGCTGTCGCCGATGGTGGGGTATGACGATCCGCTTTATTTCTCGCGTGTATTCCGCAAGCACACGGGAATGGGGCCGCGGGCGTTCCGGGCCCGCTGGCGGGATTCGTCAAATTCCGATGCAGTCGCTGTGTCTTCGGCTCTGCCGCGGCCAGCAGCTCCGCCGCTGAACGACCGCTGAGATCGAGAGCCGCCGCGGGCGGCTTTGGCAATTGCGTTGTGTTGAGTAAGTGGGCCCAAATCGGGCCCACTGTCATTTGGACGAAGAATTCGCCTCAGGCATAAAAGCCTTTCGCAATATGCCAATAGACCTCGTTGCTGCGCAGGGTCTGCTTGAAGGCGGACAACGTGGTTTCGTCGTCGATCAGGGCCAGCTCAATGCCGGCGATGGTCGCGAAGTCTTCCAGCATTTCTGCCGTCACGTCGTTGCTGTAGGCGGTGTGATGCGCGCCGCCGGCGAGGATCCATGCGCTCACCGCCGTCTTGAAGTCCGGATGGCATTCCCAGACGGCCCGCGCCACCGGCAGTTTCGGCAGGTCGGGATGGTCGACCGATGTTACCGTGTTGGCCACAAGCCGGAATCGGTTTCCGATATCCACCAGGCTCGCGTTGATTGCCGGACCCTTCTTCGAGTTGAAGACGAGCCGCACCGGATCGTCCTTGCCGCCGATGCCAAGCGGATGGATTTCCACCCGGATCTTTCCTTCGGCGATCGTCGGGCACACTTCCAACATGTGCGATCCGAGCACCTTTTCCTTCCCGGGCGTCAGGTCGTACGTGTAATCCTCCATGAAGGAGGTCGCGCCGCTCATGCCGTGGCCCATCACCTTCATCGCCCGCACGAGGGCCGGTGTCTTCCAGTCGCCTTCGCCCGCGAACCCATAGCCCTGCGCCATCAGGCGTTGCGTGGCGATGCCGGGAAGCTGGGAGAGGCCGTGGAGATCTTCGAAGGTGTGAGTGAACCCCTTGAAGCCGCCTTCGGCGAGGAAGGCCCCGAGGCCGAGTTCCTGTTTGGCGTTGTAGAGCAGTGCCGCGTGCCGCTCGCCACCGGGCGCCAACACGGGATCAACGTCGTATAGATCCATGTACTCGGTCGCCAGCGCCTCGACCTCCGCGTCCGAAATCTCGGCCATACGATCGGCGAGGTCCATGATCCCGTAGCCGTGCACCGCGAAACCGAACGCCATTTCGGCCCCGACTTTGTCGCCTTCGGTCACCGCAACGTTCCGCATATTGTCGCCGAACCGGCAGAACTTCGCGCCTTGCCAGTCGTCCCAGGCGCGGGCGGCGCGCATCCAGGCGTCGATCCGGTCCTGCGTTTCCGGGTCGGACCAATGGCCGGCCGCCACCTTACGACCCAGCCGCATCCGGGTGTGCATGAACCCTGCCTCCCGGTCGCCATGGGCGGCCTGGTGGAGGTTCATGTAGTCCATGTCGATGGAGTCCCACGGGAGCTCCGCCAAAAGCTGGGTGTGGAGGTGGAGGAGCGGCTTGGTCAGTTGGCTGAGACCGCGGATCCACATTTTCGCAGGCGAGAAGGTGTGCATCCAGATGATCAGGCCGCCACATTCGGGGTCGGCGGAGGCGCGGCGGCAGACGTCGGCAATCTCGTCAGCGGTCGTGACGACGCCGGCAAACTCGATGGGCAGGGCCAGGCGGTCGCCCTTCGTCAGCCCCTCGACCACCGTTTTGGCCCCATCGCCGACCTGCGCCAGCGTTTCCGGCCCATAGAGGTGCTGCGATCCGCAAACGAACCAGAATTTCAGCGGTTTCAACCCGATCATGTCTCTTCCTCTCTATCCTTCGCGCGGAGGGACCGCGCCATATTCTCCGCCGCGGTCCAGCTCAGTTCTGGCCGTACCAGGCGTTTTTTCCGTGCTTTCGCTGGTAGTGGTAGTCGAGCACGTAATCCTCCAGCGGTTGTGGATTGGGCCCGGACACGGTGACGGTAAGCGTGGCCATCTTCGCCGACTCCTCCAGCACCACCGCGTTGTGGACCGCGTCGTCCGCATCCTTGCCCCAGGTGAACGGGCCGTGGCCCGCGACCAGCACCATCGGCACCGCCACCGGGTCCAGACCCTGAAAGCGCCGTATGATCGCGTCGCCCGTGGCGGTTTCGTAATCGCGCTGCACTTCGTCGGGCGGGAGCGGTGCGGTGCACGGCACTTCGCCCGCGCAGTAGTCGGCCTGCGTGGTGCCGAGGCAGGGGATCGCACGGCGGGCCTGTGCCCAGGCTACAGCGTGGGTGGAGTGTGTGTGGGCAACGCCGCCGATCTCCGGGAAGGCGCGATAGAGCGCCGTGTGGGTGCGGGTATCGGACGAAGGCTTGTTGCTGCCCCAAACGACCTCGTTGTCCAGGGAGACAACGACCATGTCATCGGCCGTCATCGCGTCGTAGGCCACGCCGGAAGGTTTGATGACGATCAGTCCGCTATCGCGGTCGATCGCGCTGACATTTCCCCAGGTGTAGAGCACGACCCCGCGCCGGTTCAGCTCCAGGTTGGCGTCCAGCACGGCGTCGCGAAGGTCCTTCAGCATCGAACAGGTTCCTTTCGTCAGGCAAATGTCGGGGGTCTGCTGCGGTATGGCCGCGGCGGGGGTGGAAAGGAGGGTGGCTCAGAGGCCGGAAGATGCCCGGGCCAGCGGGGAGGGGTGCGCTCGGCCCGGGCGAGAAGAGGGCTTAGCCGGCCTTCTTCTTGTTGTAGACGTCGAAGATCACGGCGGCCAACAGGACCAGGCCCTTGATGACCTGCTGGTAGTCGATGCCGACGGACATGATCGACATGCCGTTGTTCATAACGCCCATCAGGAATGCACCGATCACCGCGCCGACCACCGTGCCGACCCCGCCCGACATGGAGGCACCGCCAATGAAGACCGCCGCGATGACGTCCAGTTCGAACGCGACGCCGGCTTTGGGCGAGGCCGAATTCAGACGCGCGGCGAAGACCAGGCCAGCGAGCGCGGCCAGCATCCCCATATTGGCGAAGGTCAGGAACGTCAGCTTCTCGGTGTTCACGCCTGAGAGCTTCGCCGCCTTCTCATTGCCGCCGAGCGCGTAGATCCGCCGCCCAAGGGTCGTCCGAGAGGTCAGGAAGCTGTAGATGGAGATCAGCAGCGCCATGACGATCAGCACGTTCGGAAGGCCGCGATAGCCGGCCATCAGGAAGGCCAGATAGTTGATCGCGATCAGAATGAGGGCGTTCTTGCCGACGAAGATCGCGAAAGGCTCCTCGGGTCTGGCGATCTTTTGCTCGGCCATCCGTTGGCGGACATTGGCGTAAACCAGGTAAAGGCTGATCGCCGCGCCGAGCACGAGCGTCAGCATATGCGGCTTGCCGGAGCCCAGAAGGTCCGGGATGAAGCCGGAGCTCAGTCGTTGGAACGACACGGGGAACGGGCCGATCGATTGTCCGGCAAGCAGAGCCAGGGTCAGGCCGCGAAACACGAGCATGCCCGCCAGGGTCACGATGAACGATGGGATCTTGTGATAGGCGATCCAATACCCCTGAGCGGCGCCGATTGCCGCGCCGGTGACCAGGCAAATGGCGGACGCGAGAATGAAGTTCATCCCGTAGTTGACCATCAGCACCGCTGCCAGCGCGCCGATGAAGCCCACGACCGACCCCACGGAAAGGTCGATGTTGCCGGAGACGATCACCAGCAACATACCGACCGCCATGATGACGATGTAGCTGTTCTGCAGCACCAGGTTGGTGATGTTGAGCGGTTTCATCAGGATGCCGTCGGTCATGATCTGGAACGAAACCATGACTACGATCAGCGCCAGAAGCAGGCCGTATTCCCTAAGGTTGGACTTCAGATAGCTTGCGATGGTGTTTTTGTTCTCCGGCTCCATCGTCGCGGCCGGGCCGCTTGCAACTTGTTGCATTTCTTCACCCATCGTTCTTGACGATCATTCGCATGATCTTTTCTTGCGAAGCTTCCGCTACGGGCAGTTCGCCCGCCATGCGGCCCTCGCTCATGACATAGATCCGGTCGCACATTCCGAGCAGTTCCGGCATCTCGGAGGAGATAAAGACGATCGCTTTACCTTCCGCCGCCAAATCATTGATGATCGAGTAGATTTCGAATTTGGCGTTGACGTCGATGCCGCGTGTCGGCTCATCCAGGATCAGCACTTCGGGATGCGAATAGAGCCACTTCCCGAGCACCACCTTTTGCTGGTTGCCACCGGAGAGGTTGACGACCTCTTGCAGCATCGATGAGCAGCGGATGTTGAGCTTCTCGATGTATTCCCGGCCGACGTTACGCTCTTCGATATCATCCAGCACGAGCCCCTTGGCGACCCCGTCGAGGTTGGCAAGCGTCAGGTTGTGCTTGATGGAATTGTCCAGAACCAGACCCAGTTCCTTGCGGTCCTCGGTTACGTAGGCAATGCCGAGCGCGACGGCTTTCTTGATGTCGCTCACGTCGACGGGCTGCCCCTTGAGAAGCACTTCGCCGGAGATTTTCTGACCGTAGGAACGGCCGAAGATGCTCATGGCAAGTTCGGTCCGGCCCGCGCCCATCAACCCGGCAATGCCGACGATCTCGCCCGCCCGGACATTGAAGTTCACGTTGCGGATCAGGTGCCTGTCGGAGTGGAGATGGTGGTAGACGTTCCAGTTCCTGACCTCCAACATCATGTCGCCGATGGCGACGTCGCGGGGCGGGTAGCGGTTGGTCAGCTCCCGGCCGACCATCTCCTTGATGATCCGGTTTTCGATCTCGACGGACTTGTCACAGGGGAACGAACTGACCGTCAGGCCGTCGCGGAGCACGGTGATCGTGTCGGCGACCTCGGCAACCTCGTTGAGTTTGTGCGATATGATGATGGAGGTGATGCCCTGCGCCCGGAACTCGCGCAGCAGATCCAGGAGTGCCTCGCTGTCGGTCTCGTTGAGAGAGGAGGTCGGCTCGTCCAGGATCAGCAATTCCACCCGTTTCGACAGCGCCTTGGCGATCTCCACGAGCTGTTGCTTGCCGGTGCCGAGGTTCGTGATCTTGGTGGTGGTCGGTTCCCGCAGGCCCACCTTGGCCGTCACTTCCTTGGCCCGCTGATGCGCCTCGTGCCAGTCGATGACGCCTTTCTTGGCGGTCTCGTTGCCGAGAAAGATGTTCTCGGCGATCGACAACATCGGAACCAGCGCGAGTTCCTGATGGATGATGATGATCCCCTTTTCCTCGCTGTCGGAGATCTTGGCGAACTTCTGCGGCTCGCCTTTGTAATAGATATCGCCCTCGAACTGGTGGTGCGGGTACACGCCGCTCAACACCTTCATGAGGGTCGATTTGCCGGCGCCGTTTTCGCCGACGAGGGCATGGATCTCGCCCTTCTTCACCGACAGGTTGACGTCGCTCAAAGCTTTCACGCCCGGGAACGTCTTGGTGATGTTCCGCATTTCCAGGATAGCGTTCATCGGAATCTCCGGAGCCTTATGATGGCTTTCTTGCCGGGGGTGGGGCAGCGCCCAAAGGCGCCGCCCCGGGAGGACCTCACTCGATCTGATCCTTGCTGTAGTAGCCGCTGCCAATCAGGATATCTTCCCAGTTGGTCGCATCCACCGGCACGGGTTTCAGAAGGTAGGAGGGGACGACCTTGACACCGTTGTCGTAGGTCTCGGTGTCATTTATTTCCGGCTCGCCGCCCGCAAGCAGCGCATCGACCATGCCCACGGTCACGCGCGCCAGTTCACGGGTGTCCTTGTAGACCGTCGAGTATTGCTCGCCGGCAATGATCGACTTGATCGAGGGGATCTCGGCGTCCTGGCCGGTCACGATCGGCATCGGCAGGTCGCCGGAGCCGTAGCCCACGCCTTTGACCGAGGAGAGGATGCCGATGGACAGGCCGTCATAGGGCGACAGCACGCCGTGAAGTTGCGTGTCGGTGTAGTTGGCGGAAAGCAGGTTATCCATGCGCGCTTGCGCGACGGCGCCGTCCCAACGGAGCGTGCCAACTGTATCCATGCCGGTCTGGCCGGACACGATGTTGATCTTGCCTTCGTCGATCAGCGGCTGAAGCACGCTCATTGCGCCGTCGTAGAAGAAGTAGGCGTTGTTGTCGTCCGGGCTGCCGCCGAAGACCTCGATGTTCCAGACCTCTTCGTCCGGGAAGCGCTCCTTCAGGCCGTCGACGAGCGAGGTGCCCTGGATGACGCCGACCTGGAAGTTGTCGAAGGTCGCGTAGTAGTCGACGTTGCCGGAATCCCGGATGAGCCGGTCATAGGCCACGACCTTGATGTCGGAGGCGGCGGCATTCTCGAGCGCGGCCGACAGCGTGGTGCCGTCGATTGCACCAATGACCAGCACGTTCACCCCCTTCAGCATCATCGTCTCGATCTGCTGAAGTTGGTTGGCGATGTCGTCCTCAGCGTACTGCAGGTCAGTGGTGTAGCCGGCCTCTTCGAACTGCTTCACCATGTTCTCGCCGTCGGCGATCCACCGCGCGGACGATTGCGTCGGCATGGAGATTCCGACGAACCCTTCGGCATTCGCCGCGGCGGTGCCGACCGCGAAGGCCAAGGCGCCGATGGCCAGAGCCGATGTCCAGTTGTACTTTCTCATCAAGTCTTCCTCCCGAACATGCGCACCGTCAGGCACGCTGTTGACGTTACACTTCGGAGCGCCGTTCGCGATGGAAAGCAATTCGGGGGTGGGGCTGCGTGTGGCGTTCGCCGTAGAGCGCTGTGCCGTAGGGTCGAGTGTCGAACTCGCCCGGCCGCAACCGTTTTCTCCGATGACCTCCCTTGGAACAGCGTCCCGCCATGCGGGGTCCAAAACGCTGTCTGTTCTGTCCTCCGGGATCTACTCTTTCAGGAAAATACCAGACACGACAGTCGCCAAACGGCCATTGATATGGACGATTCTCCTTTTTTCGGTGCATGCCGATCAGCCGGGGCCAGCCAACGGGATTCTTGACGAAACCCAGCAATAGCGTAAGTTAGATATCTAACAGAGCGATGACCTCATGACCTTTCCCAACGAAGATCTGGATCGGAACATGGACGCGTTCATGCTGTTCTTTCGAATCCACATCGATCCGATCCTGCACCGGACGCGCTTCCAGGGACGAGGCTTTCTCGAAAGCGAGATCAAGGTGGCGACTGTCCTGGCGCAGCGGGAGGAGCTATCACCGACGCAGCTCAGCCGGCACCTCAACATGCAGAAAGGGAGCCTGACGTCGGTTCTGCGCCGATTGGAGCGCCTTGGGTTTGTCATGCGTCGTGACATGGCGCGAGGCGGGCGCCGGTACCATGTGCGCCTGACTCCGGCCGGACAGGCTTTTGCCGAGCACCTGGCCCGGCAGCGACGTAGGGGACTCGATGCCCTGTTTGCGACGATGGCGCCCGATAAAATCGCGGAGGCAGCACACGGGCTTGGCCTGATCGCCGAGCATCTCGAAATGCTGGAGGAGGAGACGATGGAACAAGACCTGGAAACGAGGCAGAAGCCGCTGCACTGGTATCATGCCGCCAGCCCCGAGGATCGGGAGGAATACAACGCCTACGGCCCCTGGATCGTGAAGGTGGCGTCGGAAGAGGATATGCCGCCCCGCTTCCGTCCGTTTTACGCGGCCGACAAGGATGCGCGCATCCTGCTCAAGGTGCCGCGGAAGGAGGATCGCCGGGAGTTGCGACCGGGCATGGACCTCTACCGGGACGTAATCGCGCTCTTTGGGCGCGGCCTCACGCTTCGGCGGCTCGGTCCTGACGGCATCTATACGCTCGAGTTCCCGTGGGACCGAATTGCGGCCATCGGCTGCGAAAGTGACCTTCTGAAGGGCGTCTGGACAATCTACGCCGCCGACGGCTCCCGGGTCGACCTCGAGTACAACCGGGTGTCGGTCGACACGATCAACACGGCGACGGACTTCGTGCGAGAGCATCTGAACGGACCCGACGTCGATCCCACCCACGCGGAAAGGGCCACGGAGCATGCCGTGGAGATACCGGCGACGGAAGTGTTTTTCGGCTCGGTCCTGCACGAGATCCAGCTTCGGGGTCCGGGCCTTGTGACCGCCATCCACTTCGAGCCGCGGAGCACGCACCTCGGCTCGGCGGGCGAGGGGGAAGGCGCGGCAAATGGGATGATGGTTCTGGAGACGCCGCACGAACTGGTCCTGGTAAGCCGCGACACGGACCCGAGCGGGCACCACGATTCTGCCTATGCCTCGAGCGAGCTGTTCCTGCCGTTTGCGCGGATGACGGGCTACAGTCTGACACCAACGGGCGAGAGGGAGGGGGCGATGTATTCGCTCACGCTCCAATTCGAGAAGCACGCCATAGACCAGTCGTTTGGAAGATCGCCGGACGCGGTGGTCGCGCTGCTTCAGGCCCGTGGCATCCCGCAACTGATGGCGGACTAGATGCGGCACCCAACGAGCCTAGGCCCGAGAGGGAACAGGATGGTCATGGATGAGGGCGGCCGCGACGTGGCCCCTTCTAAACCGACGCTCGCACACGCCATGGATAACCAACGCGATTTGGCTCGGCGGATAAAAGGAGAATTGTCCATATCAATGGCCGTTTGGCGTCTGTGCGCATCCGTGGAAACCTGCACAATGGGAAACGGAGGAGAAGTCAGAAAGCGCGCTGTATCCCGCCTGACGGGGCGCTGAAAGGGAGGGTATCCGGTCAATCGATCCGTTGGAGCCGTTCGTCGCGCTCTGACGAGATGTGAACGCCGTTCGCACGGATGGCCCCCGCGATGCTTGACCGAAAGCGGCTCCCAACCATTGAATGGCGTCCGGTCACGCTGTCCGGGCGCGTGCATCGTCCCGAATGGGCCGTCAAAGATCGAAAGAGTGCAAAGCACCGGAACTGCATCAGAAAGGTCTCTTGCGACTGACTTTGATACGAGGCGCGCGAGGATGACCCCAAAGCGAAAAGTGGAAGGTCACAACATGGCACAATCCTATTCCATCGGCCTGGACTACGGGACCAACTCTGTGCGGGCGGTCGTGGTCGATTGCAGCGACGGGTCGATTATCGGATCGGCCGTCGTCAACTATCCCTCGGGCCATCAGGGCATTCTGCTTGACCCGACGGACCACAACCTCGCCCGCCAGAATCCGGCGGACTACCTTTACGGTCTTGAACACGCGGTTGCCGGCGCGCTGGAGGAAGCGGCGGAGCACACCGATTTCGACCGGTCCAAAATCGTCGGCATCGGTGTCGATTCCACTGGCTCCAGTCCCCTCCCGGTCGATGGCAACAACCGTGCCCTTTCCATGACGCCCGACTTCAGGGACAACCTGGCGGCGATGTGCTGGCTCTGGAAAGACCATACGAGCTGGCGCGAGGCAGAGGAATTTACGCGCATCGCGCAAAAGGAGCGTCCTGAGTACCTCGACATATGTGGCGGCACGTATTCGTCGGAATGGTGGTGGGCGAAGATCTGGCACTGCAAGAATGTCGCGCCGGACGTTTTCGACGCAGCGGCATCCTGGGTCGAACTCGCCGATTGGGTTCCGTCCGTCCTGGCCGGGCGGTCCAAGCCGTCGGAGGTGGTGCGTGGTGTGTGCGCGGCGGGTCACAAGGGCCTCTACAATCCGGCCTGGGGTGGGCTGCCGGCCGCCGAATTCCTCGCCAAGCTCGATCCGGCACTCGCGGACTTGCGGGAGCGCCTTTACGACACGGCCTACGATCTGGACACCCCGGCGGGCGCTCTGAGCGCAGAATGGGCGGAGCGGCTTGGCCTGCCGGAAGGCATCGCCATCGCCATCGGCGCCTTCGACAACCACTACGGCTCGATCGGGTGCGGCATCCAGGAGGGTGCGCTCGTCAAGGTGATCGGCACGTCCACTTGTGACTGCGCGATCGTGTCTCCGGAAAACAACCCCGGAACGATTCCGGGCGTTTGCGGGATTGTCGAAGGGTCGATCCTGCCCGGGGTCTACGGTATCGAAGCCGGTCAGTCGGCCGTCGGCGATCTTTTCAAATGGTGGGTCGAGGGTATCTGCCAGGGGGACGGCGCCCTGCATGGCACGCTGACCGACGAGGCTGCGAAATTGGCGCCGGGCCAGTCGGGCCTGCTGGCGCTGGACTGGAATAACGGCAACCGCACGGTTCTGGTCGACCAGCGCCTGACGGGCGTGATCCTGGGCCAGACCCTGCACACCAGCCGCGCCGAAATCTATCGAGCGCTGATCGAGGCCACCGCCTTTGGCGCGCGGGTGATACTCGAGCGGCTGAGGGAGTGCGGCACGCGGGTGGACACGATCATTGCCGCGGGCGGCATCGCGGAAAAGAACCCGATGCTGATGCAGATCTATGCGGATGTCATGCAGACGCCGATCCGGGTGTCGACCTCGCAGCAGACCTGCGCGCTCGGGGCTGCCATCGGGGCCGCCTTTGTCGGTGGGCCGCATAGCAGCCTCGATGACGCCGTCGCGGCGATGACCAGCCTGAGAGATACGACCTACACGCCCGATCCGGCCCGGGCTGCGATCTACGACAAGCTCTTTGCCCTGTATCGGCAGGTTCACGATGCCTTCGGCGGCGTGACCCAGGCCGCGGACCTGTCGCGTGTCATGAAGGACCTGATAGACCTGAAAACCGCGACCGCACAGGATGCGCCGTCCCGCTCTATGGAAGTCGCCTGAGGCTATTTAGGGGCCTGCTGCCAAGGGCAAGCGGCTAGAGCTCGCTTACTCGTCCCGCGTCGTCGTTTCTGATGATGCGGGGCGAGACCAATTAGGCGTTCCCAACCATCCAAAATGGTCTGACACACCCTGGATTCCGGGGTGGCAACCTCATGGGCGGCAGGCGCAATTCATGCAGCGCGCCGCTCGTTGACGGACCCCGCCAGCAGAGAGACACCCGGTCCCCGCGTAAGTCCGAGCGGTGTCGTCGCCTGTGCTAATTCCTTCAGCAATATCGTCCGCAGCTCTCCCGCAGATCTCGTTTCAGGTGACAGTTGCCAAGCTGTGTCAGAGTCCGTCTGGGGCGCGGGTGGCCTCTCCTGTACCGGCCAAGCTCTGGTCGGCGGGGACTGCTCGAACGTCCGGACGCAAAATCGTTGCGAGCCCAGTGCACTCAATTTCCAGTTGACAAGTGACGGGGCAGGGAAGGACCATCATTCCATAATAGCACAATCCATTCCGGTATAATGGAACACCCAACGTGGAGGCTCCCATGCTCACTACTCTGGTCCGATATGGGTCGACCGCTTTCGTCTGCGGCGTCCTTGCAAGTGCCGCTCATGCTGACAAACTTCAGGATGTGCTCGACCGCGGGCGTCTGATCGCCGGCACGGGCAGCACGAACGCGCCCTGGCATTTCATGAACGACAGCAACGAACTGGTTGGCTTCGACGTCGACATGCTTCGTCTGATCGCCAAGGGTCTGTTCGACGACCCGGACGCCATCGAATTCGTCAACCAGTCGGGCGATGCCCGCATCCCGAACCTTGCGACCGACAAGGTCGACGTGACCTGCCAGTTCATGACCGTAACCGCCGGTCGTGCCCAGCAGGTCGAATTCACCGTTCCGTACTACCGGGAAGGCGTGGGCCTGATGATGATGGCCGACGGCGACTATGCCGATTACGAAGCGCTGAAAGGGGCGGGCTCCGACGTGACCGTTTCGGTGCTTCAGAACGTCTATGCCGAGGACATGGTGCATGAGGCGCTGCCCGACGCCAAGGTCGACCAGTACGAGAGCGTCGATCTGATCTACCAAGCGCTGAATTCCGGCCGCGCAGATGCAGCGGCGACCGACCAGTCCTCCCTGAGCTGGTTCATGAAGCAGAATCCGGACCGCTACGCCGACGCCGGCTATGGCTGGAACCCGCAGAGCTATAGCTGCGCGGTGAAGCCGGGCGACCAGCGCTGGCTGAATTTTGTAAACGCGGTCCTGCACGAGGCGATGACGGGTGTCGAGTTCAACACCTACGCCGCGTCCTTCGAGGAGTGGTTCGGCGTGAAGCTGGACCCGCCGCAAATCGGTTTCCCGGTCGAATTCAAGTAGACAAGCGCACTCCCGAGGGCGGTCAGTGGACTACGACTTCAACTTCGCGGCGGTGTGGCGGGACTTCGACCTGCTGCTTTCCGGACTGGGGCTTGGCCTTGTGCTGGCCGTGGTCTCCATCGCGATTGGATGTCTGATCGGTCTGCTGGCCGCCTTTGGAATGCTCTCCCGGCACGCGCCGGTTCGATGGGTGTCCACGGCCTATGTCTCCGCGATCCGGAATACGCCGATCCTCGTCCTGATCCTCTTCACCTATTTCGCCCTGCCGCAACTCGGCGTGCGGCTCGGCAAGATCGAGAGCTTCATCGTCACCCTGGCGATCTACTCGGGCGCGTACCTGACCGAAGTGTTCCGCTCCGGTCTCGTCTCGCTTCCGCCCGGTTTGCGGGAGGCCGGGCTGACCATCGGCCTCACCGAATTCCGAACCAAGATCCTCATCACCATCCCGGTGATGTTCCGGAACGTGCTTCCGGCCCTGGGCAACAACTTCATTTCGCTCTTCAAGGACACCTCGCTCGCGGCTGCCATCGCGGTGCCGGAACTCACCTTCTATGCCCGCAAGATCAACGTGGAGACCTTCCGCGTGATCGAGACCTGGCTGGTGGCGAGCCTGATGTACGTCCTGGCCTGTTCGATCATCGCAGCGCTGCTGCGACAGGTCGAGGCACGGCTGGCGATCCCGCGGTAAGTGCCAGCATGGACGTTCTGCAAACCCTCGACGCCATCTGGTCCGCCCGCGTGCCGATCTTGCACGGGCTTGGCAACACCATCCTGATTTCGCTCCTGTCCATCGTCATGGGAACGATCCTTGGCGTGGTGGTGGGGCTTCTGTTGACCTACGGAAACTGGTTCGTCCGGCTGATCGTCCGGCTCTATTCCGACTTTCTGCGCGGCACGCCCGTCTTCGTGCTGATCCTTGCCTGCTTCTACATCCTGTCGGTTGTGGGCATTCAGCTCACTGCCTTCCAGGCCGGCGTCTTCGCCCTCACGCTGTTCTGCAGCTCGCATGTGGGGGAGATCGTTCGGGGCTCGCTACAGGCCATCCCCGCCGGTCAGACGGAGGCCGCGAAATCGATCGGTCTCACGTTCTTCGGCACGTTCTTTTCCGTCCTGCTGCCGCAGGCGCTACGGATGATCCTGCCGACCTGGGTCAACACGGCGACGGAGATCGTAAAGGCCTCGACGCTGCTGTCCATCATCGGGGTGGTCGAGTTGCTGCTGTCGGTTCAGCAGGTTATCTCCCGCACCTACCTGAGCCTAGAACTCTACTTCTTTGCCGGTTTCGTCTTCTTTCTGGTCAATTTCACGATCGAAAAGGTCGGCCGTTTTGTCGAGCGCAAGGTTGCTCTGCCCACCTGAGGTCCGCCCATGACTGTCCCCGTTCTCGAGATCAGGAACCTGCACAAGCGCTTCGGCTCGGTCGAGGTGCTGAAGGGCATCGACCTGACAATGCAGAAGAGCGACGTTGTCAGCCTGATCGGGGCGAGCGGGTCGGGGAAGACCACGCTGCTGCGTTGCGTGAACCTGCTGGAGGATTACGAGGAGGGCGTCGTCGCGGTGGCCGGCGAGCAGATCGGCTATGTCGAGCGGAATGGCAAGCGGGTACGCCTGCGAGAGCGCGAGATTGCCCGCCAGCGCGCGATGACCGGCATGGCGTTCCAGCAGTTCAACCTCTTCCCCCACATGAGCGCGATCCGCAACGTCATGCTGGGTCTGGTCAAAACCCGCAAGATGTCCAAAGACGAAGCCTATGCCACCGCGGAATCCTGGCTGGAGCGCGTGGGCATGGCGGATCGGAAGGATCACTATCCCGGCCAACTCTCCGGCGGGCAGCAGCAGCGGGTGGCGATTGCCCGCGCCATCGCCATGAACCCGCAACTCATGCTGTTTGACGAGGTCACCTCCGCACTCGACCCGGAACTGGTGGGCGAGGTCCTGTCGGTGATCAAGGGGCTTGCAGCCGACGGCATGACCATGCTGCTGGTGACCCACGAGATGCAGTTCGCCCATGACGTGTCGAACAAGGTCGTCTTCATGCAGGATGGCCGCATCGCCGAGGAAGGTTCGCCCGACCAGCTTTTCTACCACCCGAAATCGGAACGCCTCGCGGCCTTCCTGAAAAACTCCAAATTCTGAGAAGGATCCGACAATGACGATCAAGAGACATGGTGTGAACGAATCAAAGGGCTCGGGAAAACAGGCCCTTCCCTTTGCAAAGGCGACCGAAGCCGACGGCTGGCTCTATGTGTCGGGCCAGACGCCCATGGTGGACGGCGAAGTGATCGACGGGGGTATCGTGGTTCAGGCCCATCAAGCGATCCGCAACATGCTCGCCATCGTGGAAGACGCGGGCTACAGCGCCGCCGACATCGTGCGCATCGGGGTCTGGCTGGACGATGCCCGCGACTTCTGGAGCTTCAACAAGGTCTTCGCAGAGTATTTCGGGGAGCATCCGCCGGCGCGCGCCTGCGTCCAGTCGTCGATGGTTGTGGACTGCAAGGTGGAACTCGACTGTATCGCTTATCGCAAGACAACCTGACCCGGATGCACTAAGTGAAGTGGACCGACCGAGGAAACGGATCTGCTTTGGGATGAGCCAGTCGACACCGAAACCGCAGACAAGGACCAAAGAACGCGGCCTGGAACGCGCCTTTCTCCTGCTCGATTACCTGTGCGCTGCGGGAGCACCGCAGCGCCCGATCGAGATTGCGACCGGTATGGGGGCGCCCAAATCGTCGATCTACGAACTCGTCGGTTTGCTGACGACGGCTGGCGTGCTGGAACGGACGGATGCCGAGGGACGTGTCTTCTTGGGGCGCAAACTCCATTTCTGGGGCGTGAACTATCTCAAGGGGTTCGACGTCACGCGACACGCGCGCCCGGTGCTGGAGGGGATCACCGCGAAAACACGGGAGACTTCGCAGCTCTGCATGCTGGATGGCGACAAGTACTACGTCGCCATGATGAACGAGGGCAGCCGCCCGTTCCGCATCAGTTCGGACGTCGGCGAACGCACCCCGATCCCATGGACGGCCTCTGGCAGGCTGTTGCTCGGTCACCTCTCCGATGACGAGATCCTCGATCTGATTCCGCCGGACGACTTCACGTATTCCAATGGCGGCTCCATCGCGCCGCGAGACTTCATCGCCAGCGTGCGTAAGGCGTGGGCGGAGAAGTTCTTTTCGTTCGACAGTGTTGCCGACAACTTCACCCACTGCTTTGCCGCCCCTGTCCTCGATGCCGACGGCCTGTGCCAAAGCACGGTCTGCATCGTGGCGCCCAAAGAGGACGCCATGGCGCATTACGCCGACTATCGCGCCGCGCTCGTCGAAGCCGGGCGTGAACTTTCCCGGCGTCTCGACAGCCGCGAGGCCGGCAGGAACGGGCTTGCCGCCGAATAGGGCGCCACGAACCGCCCACTTTCCAATCTTTCGTGACCGCCAATTGGCAGCGTTCCGTGCAAGCGCGCGTTGAGTTTGCGCTGCCCGAATTTTTAATTCAGATCATTTGACTGAAAGACGGATTTGTCCCTATCCTCGATTCACGCGTGGAGAGGACGATGCTTAAAGGGACCAATCAGGAGCTGGGGCGACCGCACAATCGGAGGATTGTCCTGGAGGCGATCCGCCAGCATGGGCCGATCTCCCGCGCCGAGATTGCACGCCGGATCGGGCTGACGGTCCAGACCGTGTCCACCATCACCGCCGAACTTCACGAGGGTGGGTTTGTCTCCCTGACGCCCGGCAAGCCGAAGGGCCGCGGATTTCCTGCGCCGTCCCTTCAGGTCAACCCCGACGGCGGCTGCGCCTGCGGCATCTACGTAACGCCGCGCGGCATCGAAGCGGGGGTCATCAACCTGTCCGGCCGGCTCCTCGGCCGGCGCGTATTGCAAGAAACCCAGATCTCAGCCGACCGGGCCTTCGCATGGATCTCGGACATGGTCTCCGAACTTGTAGACGGCTGGTCGCCAGACCGGGTGATCGGCGTCGGACTGGCCCTTCCGGGTCCCTTCGACATCGAATCCATGAGTTTCGTCGGGCCGACCACGATGCAGACCTGGGGCGGCGTGGACGTGTACGACCGCCTGAAGGCGGCGGTCCCGTTCCCGGTCTTCGTGGACGTGGACAGCGCTGCGGCGGCTCATGGCGAACGGCTCTATGGGCTCGGCGACCGGCTGGATAATTTCTACTACCTTTTCCTCGGCGTGGGGCTGGGCGGTTCCATCATCTACAACAGTCGCGTGATGCGCGGCGCATGGGGAAACGCCGGTGAGATCGGCCACGTCCCGCTCGTTCCCGGCGGCGAGCTGTGCGCGTGTGGCAACCGGGGCTGCCTGGAACGCTACGTCTCACTGGAAGCGTACGACCGGCGGGTCGCGGAGATCGGGGAGGAGGCCTGGCTGGAGGAGATCGCGCCGATCTTCCGTGCGGCCATCGTCACCATCGAGAACCTCTTCGACCCTGAAACCGTCGTTCTCGGCGGCGTTGCCCCGGTCGAATTGCGTCGGAAGTTGCTCGAGCTTGCTGACGACCTGCCCAATTCCCTTGCAGCGCGCCAGGATCGGACGGTCCCGCGCGTTGTGCTGTCCGACGGCGGCGCGGATGCTGTCCTGCTAGGGGCCGCGTCTCTTGCGGTCTCCCGCGTCTTCTCGCCGGAACCGCCGCCGGCAAACGAGCCGAAAGACGACATCGGCGATCCCCTCGATCGCTCCCGCGAAAAGGAGAGTGCCGCATGACCGACGGTGAGCCGTTGCTGAAGCTGGAACGGATCAAGAAGCACTTCGGTGCGATCGAGGCCCTGCGCGGCGTCGATATGACAGTGTCCAGGGGTGAGGTGGTGGCGCTGCTTGGAGACAACGGTGCGGGCAAGTCTACGCTGGTGAAGATCATCGCCGGAACCTATCCGCCATCTTCGGGACGGCTCATGTTCGAAGGCGAGGAACGGTACTTCGCTTCGCCGAAGGAAGCCAAGGCGGCAGGAATCGAAACCGTCTACCAGGACCTGTCGCTCTGCACGAACGCCGACGTTGTCGCGAACTTCTTCATGGGGCGCGAGATAACCAAGCGCTACCTCGGCATCCCGGTTCTTCAGGAGCGCGAGATGGAGAAGGTGGTCGCCGAAGCCATGCGGAATGCCGGCACCAAAATTCCATCGCTGCGGGTGAATGTGGAGAACCTGTCGGGCGGCCAGCGTCAGGCGATCGAGCTCAACCGGTTCGTGCATTGGGGCGGCAAGCTCGTTGTGCTCGACGAGCCTTTCGCGGCGCTCGGGGTGGAGCAGACGCGCCGCGGGCTGGAGATGATCCGCCGCGTCGCCGCCGGCGGCATCGGCGTCATCGTCATCACGCACATCATGGAACAGGCCTTCCAGGTCGCGGACCGTCTCGTCGTCATTCGGCAGGGCGCGGTCGCGGGCGATCTGAAGCGCGAAGAGACGACCCCCGAAAAGGTGATCGACCTGATCACCGGTGGAACCCTGTCCGATGCCGGGACGGACGGGGATGGGGGCAATTCCGACCCGGCATATCAACGGGAGAAGACCAGGCTATGAGAAGTATTCTGAAAACGGCCATCGGCGCCGCAGTCGCGGGCCTGGCGCTCGCATCCGCCGCTTTTGCCCAGGACAAGGGCAAGATCTACTACATGGTTCCGACGCTGCTGGACGAGTTCCAGACAGAATCCGTCAGTGCGATCGAGAGCTTCATGGGGCAGGTCGGCTATGAGGTGGAAACGCTGAACGCCGACAACAAGACCGACGTCCAGCAAGGGCAGATGGACACGGCCATCCTGACCAATCCCAAGGCCATCATCCTTGCGGCCGTCGATTTCAACGCGCTGGCGCCCTACATCGACAAGGCGCGGGAAGCCGGCGTGCCGGTGATGATCTTCGACCGGCAGATCACCTCGACGGAGTCGGACTTCACCTCGGTCGCGGGAACGGTCGAGATCGGTCACGTTGCCGCCGGCGAAATCCAGCGGCTCCTTGAGGAGAAGAATGGCGAGGTCAAAGGCAAGGTCCTGCAGGTTCTCGGCGATCCCGGCGACCCGTACACGCTCGATATCCAGAAGGGGTTCGAGGAATTGATGGCCGACTACCCGGATGTCGAGATTATCACCAAACCGGCGATGCAGTGGGAAGCCTCCAACGCCGGCTCTATCGTGGCAGATCAACTGCTGGCGAACCCCGATATCGACCTGATCTTCGTGCATGCGGCGCACTTGGCGGTGGCCGCGGTCGCCTCGCTCGAGTCCGCTGGCAAGCAGCCGGGCGACGTGATGCTGGTGTCCTCCAACGGCGCGCCCGTGGGCCTCGACCTGATCCGGCAGGGTTGGGAGCAAGTCGAAGTCGAGCAGCCGCTCTATGCCCAGGCCGCGGCTTTGGCGATGTTCGCTGACAAGGTCGCGAACGGCGAGGAGCTGGAGCCCGGCATGTATGAGGTGCTCGGCCTTGAGTCGGAACTGACGATCGAAGACTGGGGCCCGGATCTCAAGATCCCCGGCGCCGCAATCACGCCCGAAAACGTGGACGAGGCCCGCTTCTGGGGGAACCTGAAGGCGCCCGAAGGCCCGATCGAACCGGTCAAGTAACACAACGAACGCCATCCGCCGGGCTGCATCGCGTGGCCCGGCGGCACTTCGAACAAGGGCCATTCCATGTCACCAGCGCGCCGCGCCACCATTGAATTTCTGCTCGACAACCTGGTCTGGCTGATGCTCATCGTCGTCCTTGCCGTGTTCTCGGCGACAATCCCGAACTATTTCCAGTTCGGAATCTTCGCGAACATTTTCGAGCAATCCACATTCGTCGGGGTGATGGCGATCGGCCTTGCCATCGTGATCATCGCCGGCAACCTCGACCTTTCCGTGGAGTCGACCGCGGCCCTCTCGGCCATGGTGACGGGCATGCTCTTCGCTTCGAGCGGCGTCGGCATGGGGATCTCGTTTTCCCCGGCCTGGCTGATGCCGGTTGTCTCGCTCCTGATTGCCCTGGCCGTCGGCGGCATCATCGGGTTTCTGAACGGGTTCTTCGTGATCCGGGTCGGCATGTCCGCCTTCATCGTGACCCTGGCGTCCTTCATCTGGGTGCGCGGCCTCGTCGTGGCGATTTCGGGCGGGCGCAGCGCCCAAAATCTTGCGCCGTCGATCCGCATCATCGGGATGGAAGATATCCTCGGCGTGCCGCTTCTGGCCTGGATCTCCGTCCTCTGCTTCGCGATCTTCGCCTTCGTCATGGCAAAGACGACTTTCGGCCGGTACATCACGCTGGTGGGTGGCAACAAGGACGCCACATTCCGCGCCGGTATCAACAGCGACCGGATCCTGTGGTCGAGCTTCATCGTCGCCGGGGTTCTGGCCGGTTTGGCAGGCTGGCTGCTGGCGATCCGCACCTCGGGCGCTACGGCGAACCTTGGCGTGGGAATGCTCTTCAACGCCTTCGCAGCCGTCGTGATCGGCGGCGTCAGCCTGAAGGGCGGCATCGGCAAGTTACCCGGCGTCTATGCCGGGGTCCTGTTGCTTTATTCCATACACACCGCCATCAACCTCATGGGCCTGCCGGCGCATTTTACGCAGATGATCCTCGGTGGCCTTGTGCTGGCGGCGGTGCTGCTCGACACTTTCAAGCTGCGGCTGAGGGAGAAACTGCTGTGAACGGACGGCTGAACGGAAAAGTTGCACTGGTTGTCGGTGGGGCGCGGGGCATCGGCGGCGGAATCGCCGTGCGCTTCGCCGCCGAAGGGGCCGGAGTCGTGATCGCCGATCTGGAGGACGACGCGGGCACGGCCCTCGCCGACAGTCTCGGTGGCCTCTACATTCGCACCGACATCTCCGATGCCGAGGAGGCGGAACGCGCCGTTGCTGCGGCGGTGGACAAGTTCGGCCGTCTCGACATCCTGGTCCAGAACGCCGGGATCTATCCCTGGACGCTGATCGAAAACACCAGCCCGGAGGAGTGGGCGAAGGTGATGGCGGTCAATCTCGGCGGCTGTTTCCTTGCCGCACGGGCCGCGCTGCCCCCGATGAAGGCACAAGGGTCGGGGCGCATGATCTTTACCTCGTCGATCACCGGGCCACACGTCACCAGCCCCGGTCACGGCCACTACTCGGCCAGCAAGGCCGGGATCAACGGGTTCATCCGGGCGGCGGCGCTGGAGTTCGCGGGGTACGGCATCACCGTCAACGGGGTGGAGCCCGGCAACATCCTGACCGACGGGATGAAGTCGCATCGCAGCCCCGAATTCATCGAAGGCATGGCGCGGTCGATCCCGCTCGGCCGAATGGGGACGCCGGAAGACGTCGCGAACGCGTTTCTCTACCTGGCATCCGACGACGCGGCCTATGTCACCGGAACGACCATCGTCGTCGACGGCGGGCAGCTGCTCCCGGAGGGCAGCGACTTCCGGATCACCCCGTCATGACCGCGCGCGGAATCGAAACCTATTTCGACATCGAGCCGGTCGAGGATGCTATGCTCGAAACGCCGGTTCCGGTGGTGGATCTCGACGTGGCCGAGAGGAATATCCGCCGCTGGCAGGCGCGGTGCGACCAGCTCGGGCTCGCCAATCGGCCGCATGTCAAGACCCACAAGCTGACCGGACTGGCGCGGTTCCAAATGGACGTCGGGGCGCGGGGTATCTGCGTTCAGAAGCTGGGGGAGGCCGAGGTTATGGCGGATGCCGGCATATCCGACATCCTGATGACATTCAACGTGGTCGGCGCGCCCAAGCTCAAGCGCCTTGCGGCTTTGGCAAGGCGGACCAGCATCTCTCTGGTGGCCGACAATGCCGAGGTCGTCGCGGGAATCGGCGCGGCCGGGCGGAGCGCGGGGCGGGAGATCGACATTCTGGTCGAATGCGAGACTGGCGCTGGCCGCAACGGGGTGCAGAGCCCGCTGAAGGCGCGCGAATTGGCGTTGCTGATCGACCGCACCGAGGGGGCCCGCTACAGCGGACTCATGACCTATCCGGCCACGGGCACCCGGACAGCGGCCGCCGCCATTCTGACCGAGGCGCGGGACCTTATCGCCGACGCCGGGCTCGAAACGCACGTGGTCAGCACGGGCGGCTCGCCGGAGATGTGGAGCGATGAGGGGCTCGGCGTGGCGACCGAATACCGGGCTGGCACCTACGTCTACTTCGACCGCTCGCTGATTGCGACGGGTGCCTGCACGCATTCGGACTGCGCCCTGATGGTGCGAACGACGGTGGTGAGCGTGCCGACGGAGGACCGCGCCATCCTTGATGCCGGTTCCAAGGCCCTGACGAGCGACCTGATCGGGCTGCAGGACTTCGGCTGCGTGCCAGATCTGGAGGATGCGCGGGTCTACAAGCTCAACGAGGAGCATGGCTACCTCGACATCTCCGGCACCGACCGAAAGCCGAAAGTTGGCGATGTGCTCGACGTGCTGCCGAACCACGCCTGCCCGGTGAGCAATCTATTCGACCGGGTCGCGCTGAGCCAGGGCGGCAAGCTCCTCGGCCTGACCCGCGTCGATGCGCGCGGGCTGGTCTGGTAGGGCAGGGTGGCAGTGCGGTCCGACCCCCGGCAGGCGGCCTTGCGAGGCTGTCCAACCATCATCAATGCCGCAGGAACGTTGACACGCCTCTCCGGCGGGCCGCTCGCGCCCGGTGTTCTGGAGGCGATGGCGGAGGCGGATGCCGTTTCGGCGGACATGTTCGAGGTGCAGGCCCACGCCTCCCGGGCCATCGCGGCGGCGACGGGCGCGGAAGCGGGCCTGGTCACGGCAGGCGCGTCGTCCGGCCTGCTACTCGCCGCGGCTGCGTGTCTCGCCGGGTTCGACGTTGCGCGCATGAACGCGCTGCCGGAGCCGGGGGACCGTTCGGAGATCGTCGTCGCCCGAGGCCAGCGCAATGGCTACGACCATGCCCTTCGCACGTCGGGCGCGCGCCTGATCGAGATCGGACTGCCCGAGGCGCTCGCCGGGGCGGGGATCCGCGATGCCGAGCCTTGGGAGTACGAAAGTGCCATCGGCCCGCACACCGCCGCCATCCACTACGTCCAGAGCGACCAGACGCGGCCGGCCCTCGCGGCGGTTGCGGACGTCGCGAAGCGGCATGGCCTGCCCTTGATCGTCGATGCCGCGGCTGAACTGCCACCGGCTGACAATCTCAGGCGCTTCATCGCAGAAGGCGCGGACCTTGTCGTCTATTCCGGCGGGAAGGTCCTCGGCGGACCGGCCGGAACCGGTATTCTTTGCGGGCGGCGGGACCTTGTGGCCTCGGCGGCACTGCAAATGCTCGACATGGATGTCGACTGGTCGAGTTGGCATCCTCCGGCCGACTTCATAGACAAGGCGACACTCCCCGGCCTGCCACGTCAGGGAATCGGGCGGTGCTGCAAGGTCGGCAAGCACGAGGTCTTCGGGCTTTTGGCCGCGCTTGACCATTTCGTCGCCGAAGGCGATGCGGTGCGCCACGCGCACTGGCTCGCGGTCTGCGAGCAGATCGTCGTCGGAAGCACTCTGCCGCCGGGGTGCGAGGCCACAATTGAGGGTGCGGACGATACCGGCGCAATCCCGGTCGTGGTGCTCTCCTGCGAAAATGCCAATGCGGCCGCACAATTGCGCGCCGCCCTCGTGGGCTGGGACGAGCCGGTGCATACGGGCATAGACCCGTTCCGGCCAAGATGCCTCATGGTGAACCCGGTCTGCCTCCGCCCGCGGGAGATCCCGACGGTCATCGCGGCGCTGTCAGGCTGAGCGCATCGCTTAGCCCGGACCCGCGTCGTAGCTCCGCGGAAAAGTGGAGATCGCGTAGGATGCGGTGCGAACGCCTTGCGTCGCGGCCTCGTCCAGCGAATGCCCCTCCGCCAGCGACTTGAGGAAGCTCGCGTTGAACACGTCACCGGCACCGATAGTGTCGACGACCCGGACCTCCGGCGCGGCCGCCCGGATCTCCGCCGCTCCCTGAAAGACCAGCGCACCCCCGGGGCCGATCTTTACCACGACCATGCCGTCGGGCCGAAGCTTGTCCAGCAGCGCCTCCCCGGCAAGCCGTGGATCCCGCTGCCCGGACAGCGCGGTGGCCTCGGCCTCGTTCACCAGAAGGCAATCCGTCCCGCGCAACCAGTCACCCGCGCGCCTCCGGGTGTCGCCCTCCCAGCCTTCCGGGGGCCACCCAGTATCCAGCGCCACGCGCACATTCCGAGCCTGGCAATGCGCGAACAGCTCCGGGAGGTCGCGAGCAAGCCTCGGCGTCAGGAACGTGCCACAGAGCAGCAGCCATCCGCCGGCCAGCGCTGGCCAATCGATTCCGTCGCGAACCTCCTGCCAGCCGAGGTCGAGGAGGTGGCCGGTGTTGGTGAAGAACGTGCGTTCGCCATCGGGATGAGTGATCCCCACGGAAACGGTCGACGGCCCGTCGGACACGGTCCAGCCTTCGGACTGCGGCACGAGCTGGTCCCGCATCCATGCGCCGTACAGATCGTTGCCGGTGTTGGCCACGAACTGAAACGCAGCCCCGAGGCCCTTCCACGTCAGCGCGGAATTCGCTGCCGACCCGCCGACGCGCAGCTCCGAATGCTCCACCATGATCTCCGAGCCGGGGAGCGGCCAGGGCGCGGCGGGGCCGAGGATCATGTCGACATTCACGTTTCCGACGACGGCAAGCGGCTGCATGGGGTTACTCGATCCTGGTAATCTTCTGGGAATGGCGGGGCGTTCCCACATCGGCCACCCGTGACGTTGCGAAGGCGACCATGAACGTTTGTACTGCCGGCAGCAAACGGAACACGGCCGGTATGTCGGTGGCGGCGGGCACGACCACGGTCTCCGCACCGTCGATGGGCGCATCCCCCGACGCGTCGAAGACGACCAGAGGGGCGCCGGTTTCGATCACGGCTTCGGCGAGGGAGGCAACGAGGGCCGATGTTTCATCCTGTCCCCTGACCATGACAACGCCCACGCTGGACCCGAGCATTTCAAGGGGACCATGGCGCAACTGGCCGCCCTCCAGCGACAGGACCGGCAGGCGGGAGAGTTCGGTCAAGCCGAGCGCCATCGCGTCAGCCAGCCCGCGCAGTCGCCGCCCGCTGGTGACGACCGCCTCCACCGCGACGAACCGGGCAAGCGCGGCGGAGAGGTCGGGCACCTGCGGGTCGGAAAGGATGTCTTCAAGGTCGTCCATCGGGGCGCCGAGGCGCGCCAGAACGGCTGCGTGCGAGGCAAGGGTCACGGTCAGGCTGCGTGTCGCGGCGAAGGCCGTCTCGATCCCGCCCGCGCCGAGGAGGCACGGCACCAACCGCGCCAGGCTCGAGGTCGGGTCAAGCGTCACCCCATAGGTGTGAGCCGGTGCGGGGTCAGCCCGGAAGTGCCGCAGGATCTCCGCGCTTTCACCAGACTGCGACGTCAGCAGAGCGGCCCATCCTGCAAACGCCGACGGCTGGTCGAGGTGCTCCGACAAGGGGAGCGCAACCGCATCGTAGCCAAGGGCACGATAGAACGGCTCCACCGTACGCCCGACGGCATGGGACGCACCCATCCCGAGAAGAAGGACCCGACCTGTTTCGCGGATGCTGGCCGCCACCATGTCTGCCACACCACCCGCTGTCTGAAACGCGGCAAGGGCGTCGGCGTGTTGGCGCGCCATTTCGGATCGGATCGCGGAGAGGCCAGGGGGTGTGCAGTTCGATGAGGACACAGTGGCCCCTTTTGATTGTCCGTAGTCTCCTGCCGATGCGGACGGGCCAGCGACAGAGGGGCGCCGGACTGGCGACCCGGGCGCAGGGTATTCCGTTTGTGAAGAAAAACCAAACCCCACCAAGGGTGTGCGGCCGGCGCGGAATACAGGTCGCGACCGCGCGTTGATTCCGATCAATGAACATCCGGCGATACGTGCCATTCTGTACCAAATGGAGGTGGTACGATGCAGATGCGCACTGCCATCATCGGGCCGACCCGGCTGGAAGGCGGGCTCGTCAGTCCGTCCGATCCCAGGGGCCTCGTGATCTTTGCCCACGGCAGCGGCAGCAGCCGGTTCAGCCCGCGCAACACCTACGTCGCCGAAGCGCTGCAAGCTCGAGGATTTGCCACGCTCCTCTTCGACCTTCTGTCGACGTCGGAGGCGGAGGATTGTGCCAACGTCTTCGACATTCGGCTCCTTGGGCGACGGGTTCTCGAAGCGGTCCTTTGGGCGCATACGGAGCCGGCTGTCGCAAACCTTGCGATCGGTCTCTTCGGAGCGAGCACTGGCGCGGCTGCTGCCCTCGTCGCCGCAGCCGAAGCGCCGGGGGCAATAGCTGCCGTGGTTTCCCGCGGCGGGCGGCCCGATTTGGCGGCCGGGGCGCTGCACCGCGTACGTGCCCCGACGTTGCTTTTGGTTGGGGGCGCGGACTGGGGCGTCATCGAATTGAACGAAAGCGCCTTTGCCCAGCTTCACTGCGAGAAGCGCCTGACCGTGGTGCCGGGGGCCACGCATCTGTTCGAGGAACCGGGCACGCTGGAGGCTGTGATCGACCATGCGGCCGATTGGTTCGAGGCCCATTTGCACCGCCATGGGCAAGGGAGCCTGACATGAGCGACATGATCTTCGCGGACCGGCGCGACGCCGGAAGGAAACTCGCGGAGGCCGTGAACAGCCTGCTTGCGCGCCACCCGGGCATCGACGACCCGGTTCTTCTGGCGCTCCCGCGCGGCGGCGTTCCTGTCGCCTGGGAAGTGGCACGCGCAATCGGGGCGCCACTGGACTTGGTGATGGTGCGAAAGATTGGTGTCCCATGGCAGCCGGAACTGGCCGCCGCGGCGGTCGTCGATGGCGAGACCGCCCAGCTGGTGATCAACGATGAGGTCGTCGCATCGGCCAACATGACGGCGGACGAGATTGAGGCGGCTAAGGCGCAGCAACTCGAGGAGATCCGGCGCCGGCGGCAGCTTTATCTCCGGGGCCGCGCCCCGGTTCCGGTCGAAGGCCGGGATGCGATTGTCATCGACGATGGCGTGGCTACCGGCGCGACGACCCGCGCGGTGCTGAAGGCGGTGCGGCTGCGTCGGCCCAGGTCGCTGACGCTCGCCGTCCCGGTTGCGCCGCCCGACACGGCCGCGAAACTGCGCCGGGAGGTCGATCACCTCGTCTGCCTGCAGACCCCGCGCGTCTTCTACGCAATCGGTCAGTTCTACGCGGACTTCACGCAGGTCAGCGACGCGGAGGTCGTGGCGATCCTCCGCCAGTCGACAGGCGAAGCGTAAGCGGTTCCGCTCGGGCCCGTCATCCGAAGGCACGCCCGAGCCTGGCGGTGCGTTCCCTGTCAATCCGGCGCGTGATCCAGGCGGCTGCAATGAATAGTCCGAGGTAGAGTGCGCCAAACGCCAGAACGATTTCACCCGGCAGCGGGCCGGTGTCGGCCCTGTCGATGACCTGCCCGATGGACGCCGCAGGGATCGGATGGATCACCAGCTTTCCGACATAGGCTGCGGACTGGATCGCGAGAATCCAGAGGTAGTTGCGCCGAATACGCCGGCCGAATGCAATCAGGAAGGTGACATGGTATTTCGGGTGTTCGTAATCGTCGGCAAACCCCGTCAGCGCATCGTATTCGGCGTCGAGGTCGCCTTTGCGCAGGACGGGGGCGTAGAGATGGACCTCCAGAAACCGCGTCCGGTGCCGCCAAACGTCGAAGTACCGGTATCGCCGGGCTTCGAGCAGCAGCAGTGTCCAGATCAGCGTGCCAACGATCAGCAGGGGCAGGGGCGACGCTTCGGGGCTGGAAAAGCTGATCGATAGAGCGACGCCGAGGGAGACGACGGACCAGTTGGTCGTGGTGTCGAGCCGCGTTCGCCACACGGTGCTGCGGTAGACCTCCGCGCGGTAGAGGTGGGCGAGGGCCCCGATCTCGGCGGCGTTGAATTTCCGCTCGAAGGGGTCGGCGATAGAGTGATCGGACATGACAAGCTTCCTTGATACGCGCCGGAGCGGGTGCCGGCTCTGGGCGCAATCATAGCCAGAGATGCCGAAAACGCCCTCTCTCCTTGGTGTCCACATGGCCTGCAGGGCGGCGGCGCCTCTGGTGCCCCGTATGTTGCATTTTTCGGCCATTGGGGTAGGCTGAAAGGGCGTTGATCCTGGACTTTTCTGCCGTCGAACAGCACCGCCCGAACCACAATTCGGGCGGCTTGGAAGATCGTCTTTGCAAGTGTCCGCGCCAGTGGCGCGATGAGGTAACGCCCGCCAAATTCCCGCGAAAGCCCGGTATGGCCGTGTCGGTAAGCAGGCGTCGGCACACGCAAGGGTAGTTCCCTCTCACGATCAACTAACGCGTTCCGTGTGATTGTGTCTCCATCGCTATTCATTGGGAGGAGAGGCTCATGCAAGGACTAATGGTGGCGGGGCTGACGGCCTCCCTGGCGCATCTGGCGGCGGCCGATGAATGTGCCATCCAGAACGCGGGACCTCCTGCGATAGATGTCTCGGAGATTGCCGATCTGTGGGCCTGGGTGACGGACGAACTTGGCATCACGGAGAGCGGTCCGGCCCCGCCAGTCTGCGCGGTAAGTCGAGAGGAGTTGGAGCTGAGGCGGCTTGGGAACGATCTGCACGGCAGACCCGCGCTTGAAATCGAGGCGCTCTATGATCGCAAGCGGAGGCAAATCCTCGTCCCTGAGACTTGGAGCGGAAACGATCCGGCTTCGTTGTCAGTTATTGTCCACGAACTGGTCCATCACGCCCATACCGTCAGCAACCGCACCCTCACCTGCGCCGAGGACGGAGAAAAGGAAGCCTATGCCGTGCAGGCGACCTGGCTGGAACGGCGGGACCTGGATCTGCACGTGGCCTTCGGACTGGATGCTCTCACCCTCAAGGTGCTGACCAGCTGCTCACACCTCTGGTACTGAGCCGCCAAATCGTCGGGGGGCCCGGAGAATCCCGTCGTCGGGCCCTCTTTCAATCGTAGTACGGGAGCCATCGGAGGTGGCGCCACGCAGGCAGACGTCATTCCCTATTCAGGAGATAGACCCATGCGAGAGTTTCCCCGCGCCTTCAACGCCTTACTGGCGATATCGGTAGCGGTTCCGGCATTGGCCGAGGAGCGGATGGCCGTTCCGGAGAAGAAACAGACCAAGGCCGGGCTGTATCTGACGGCGCAGGCGGCCGCCGATATGCTTCAGGACAGCGACGTCGTTTTGCTGGACGTGCGAAGCCGTCCGGAGGTGACCTTCGTGGGCATCGCGGAACGGGTCGACGTCCACATCCCGTTCATGGTCATGCCCTCGAGCCTGCACTACGATGCCGAGGCGCAAGGGTATCGGCTCGAGGCGAATGAGGATTTCGAGTTCGATTTTCTCAATTACGCGGAGGAGAGGGGCCTGTCGGACGAGGCGCAGATTGTCATCATGTGCCGGTCCGGGACGCGCAGCGCGAAGGCGGCGAACGTCCTCTACGATCTCGGGTACGAGCACGTTTATTCAGTGATCGACGGGTTCGAGGGCGACACATCGAAGGATGGGCCGGCCGCAGGCCACAGGACGGTGAACGGCTGGAAGAACGCCGGGCTGGCCTGGACCTATTCCATCCGGCCGGAACAGGCCTATCCGCCCGACCGGATGTAGCGCCACACCGGAGCTGGGCCGTAAGGTGTAGACACCCCGTATCGCTGGCTGCAATCCCCGCCGCCGGTTTGGGCGCGCCCTGGGACGCGTCTGAGGGCCGGGCGGCAGGGGCAGTTCGCAGAGGTCCGGCTCAGACCGACAGGCACACGTATTTCATCTCGAGGAATTCGTCCATGCCGTGCCGGCTTCCTTCGCGACCTAGGCCCGACTGCTTGACCCCGCCGAACGGCGCGACCTCGGTGGAGATGAGTCCGGTGTTGACGCCAACCATGCCGTATTCCAGAGCTTCGGCGACCTTCGTCACACGACTGAGGTCCTTGGCATAGAAATAGGAGGCAAGGCCGAAGATCGTGTCGTTCGCCAGATCGATCACCTCGTCTACCGTCTCGAACTTGAAGAGCGGTGCGAGCGGGCCAAAGGTTTCCTCCTGGGCAAAGGCCATATCCATGGTCGCCCCGGTTAGGATCGTAGGCTGAAAGAACGTGCCACCGAGTTCGTGGCGGGCGCCGCCCGTCACCACCGTGGCGCCCTTGGAGACGGCATCGGCGATATGCTCCTCCACCTTCTCCACGGCGGAGTCATTGATCAACGGGCCGAGTTGGGAGCCTTCGGAAAGCCCGTCGCCCACCTGCATCTTCTCGACCGCCGCCGCCAGTTTTTCAGCGAAGGCATCGTAGACGCCCGCTTGCACATAAAGGCGGTTGGCGCAGACGCAGGTCTGCCCGTTATTGCGGTACTTGGAGACCATTGCCCCCTCCACGGCGGCGTCGAGGTCTGCGTCGTCGAAGACGATGAACGGCGCGTTGCCCCCAAGCTCCATGGAGCATTTCATCACTTGCTCCGCCGCCTGCTTCAGCAGGATACGGCCCACCTCGGTCGACCCGGTGAAGGTCAGCTTGCGTACCTTCGGGTTCTCGCAGAATTCCTTGCCGATGTCGGAGGACCGTGACGAGGGGATGACCGAGAATACGCCATGCGGAATGCCGGCACGTTCGGCGAGCACGGCAATCGCCAGCGCCGACAACGGCGTCTCGGCGGCAGGCCGGGCGATGAAGGCACAGCCGGCGGCCAGCGCGGGGCCGACCTTGCGTGTGATCATGGCGTTGGGGAAGTTCCAGGGCGTGATCGAGGCGGCAACGCCGATGGGTTGGCGGATAACGGTGATCCGCTTGTCTCGCTGGTGCCCGGGGATCGTCTCGCCGTAAACCCGCTTGGCCTCCTCGCCGAACCATTCGATGAAGGACGCGCCGTAGAGGATCTCTCCACGCGCCTCCGAATGGGGCTTGCCCTGTTCGGCGGTCAGGATCGTCGCAAGGTCGTCGGCGTTTTCCACCATCAGGTCGAACCAGCGGCGCATCACGGCCGCGCGCTCCTTGCCGGTCCATGACGCCCACTCCTTCTGCGCGGTGTAGGCAGCGTCGATGGCGCGGGCGGTTTCGGCCCGCCCGAGGTCGGCGACTTCGGCAAGCACGTCGCCACGAGCGGGGTTGGTCACGGCGAAGGTCCCGCCGTCGTCGGCGTCCTGCCATTCGCCGGCCAGGTAGGCTTTGGAGACGAGCAGATCGGGATCGTCGAGAAGGTCGGCAAGGCGGGTGGGAGTGTCGAGCATGGAGTGTCCTTCCGAAGGGATGATCGCAATAATGTTCAGAGCGTCGTGCGTCTGGTTTCGGGTGGCCCGATGCGGGGCTCAGCCTCGCATGGAGGCCGCGTGCGGCGGGCCGTCCGCAGGGAACGAACATTCGGGCGTGGACCAGACACCCGCCGCCATCACCTCGAAAACGCTGCGCGCGGGAAACCGTTCCTGGGCCGTATGGCGTGATGTGGCAGTTAGGCGGCTGGCGCCGATCACGATCTCGCGCGGACTCTGACACCAAGAGCCAGCAGCGGCAGGAAGCGCGTGCCCGAGCGCCGGGTCACAGGGCGCGAGGTGGTACATCACGCCGCCCGGGTGGCAGCGTCGATCGCTGGTTCCAGCTTGTCCACCAGTTCGTCGAGCTGCGTATCCTCGATGATGAAGGGCGGAGCCAGCAGCACGTGATCGCCCCGCCGCCCGTCGATAGTGCCGGCCATCGGGTAGCAGATCAGCCCCGCCTCGAAGGCGGCCTTCTTGATCTTGCCCGCAACTCCCTGCGACGGGTCGAAGGGGTCCTTGGTCTCGCGGTCCCTAACCAGTTCGATACCGCGGAACAGTCCGCGGCCCCGAAGGTCCCCCACATGCGGATGCTGGCCAAAACGGTCGGTTAGGCGCTCCGCCAGCTTCTCGCCCTGTGCTGTCACACGTGGGAGGAGGCCCCGTTCGAGAATGGCGCCGACGACGGCCCGCCCTGCCGCAGCGGCGGTCGGGTGCCCCATGTAAGTGTGCCCGTGCTGGAAGAAACCCGAGCCAGTCGCCACAGCGTCGTAGATCTCCCCCGTGCAGAGCATCGCCCCGATCGGCTGGTAGCCCGCGCCGAGGCCCTTGGCGATGCAGGCGATATCCGGGGAGACACCGTCCTGCTCGCAGGCGAAGAGCGTTCCGGTCCGGCCCATGCCGCACATCACCTCGTCGAGGATCAACAGAACGCCGTAGGTGTCACAGATCTCGCGGATGCGGCGGAAGTATCCGGGGGCAGGGGTGAGGGCGCCGGCCGTTGCGCCAACAACGGGTTCGGCCATGAAGGCCATGACCGTCTCCGGCCCGAGACGCAGGATCTCCGCCTCAAGCGCGTCGGCGGCGCGGCGGCCGTAGTCCTCCAGGCTCTCGCCGTCAAGCCGGAGCCGATATTCGTAGCAGGCGTCAATGTGGCTCATGTCCAGCAGGAGCGGCCCGAACTGCGCGCGGCGCCATTCGTTTCCTCCGGCGCTGAGGGCGCCGATGGTGTTGCCGTGGTAGCTCTGCTTGCGCGCGATGACCTTGCCCCGCTGCGGCTCGCCCTTCTCGACCCAGTATTGGCGTGCCAGCTTGATCGCTGCTTCCGCGGCCTCTGAGCCGCCGGAGACGAGGTAGACCCGGTCGAGGCCTTTGGGCGCGTTGGCAATCAGCAGGTCCGCCAGCTCTTCGGCCGGTTGGGAGGTGAAAAACCCGGTGTGGGCAAAGGCCAGGTCGTCCAGTTGCGCCTTGATCGCTCCGATGATCTCCGGGTCGCCGTGGCCGAGGCAGGACACAGCCGCGCCGCCGGAGGCATCCAGATACCGCTTTCCCGTTTCGTCGATCAGGTAGCAGCCTTCGCCGCTCACGGCGCGTGGCGGCAGCTGTCGTGTGTGGCGGGGAAAGATATGGGACATCGGGCGCCCTCCTCGGCGGACTCGCGCATGGTATTGCTGATGCTTGCCTACCACTCTTGCCTCAAGGCCGGAAAGATGGCGCGGATGCCGGGCGGGGGCAAGACGCCCGACAAGCCATTCCGCGTCGCGCTAGCGAGAGGGACCAGAGCCAAAGACCCCGGAAGGCACAAGGGGCGGCTCGAAGACACGCTTCGAGCCGCCTTCCCGTTACATCGCGTCGAGGAACAGGGCCTTGGTATTTTCCGCCGTCATCTCGACCGGATTGCCCCCCGTGCTCGGGTCTTCCAACGCCATCGCAGTCAGCTCGTCGATGCGGTCGGCATCGACGCCCATGGCGGCAAGTCCGCCCGGGATACCGAGGGTCGCGTTCAGCTCCTGCACGCGCGAATAGAAGGTGTCGAAGTCGGTCCCGAGCCCGAGATAGGCGGCTGCCGCGCCAAGCCGGTCTTCGATGGCAGGGCGATTGAACCGCAGCACCGCCAGCATCACCGCCGCGTTCGTCGTACCGTGGTGGGTATTGAAGACAGCCCCGACGGGGTGGGACAGGGCGTGAATGGCGCCGAGGCCTTTCTGGAACGCCACCGCCCCCATCGCCGCGGCGGACATCATGTGAGCCCGCGCCTCCAGGTCACTGCCGTCGGCGAATGCGCGGGGCAGGTAGTCGTTGACGAGCCGCAACCCTTCGAGCGCGATGCCCTGGCTCATCGGGTGGTAGTGCGGCGAGCAGTAGGCCTCCAGACAGTGCGCGAAGGCGTCCATGCCGGTGCCGGCGGTGATGGCAGGCGGCATCCCGACCGTCAGTTCCGGGTCGCATATAACGACGGTGGGCAGGACCTTCGGGTGGAAGATGATCTTCTTCACATGGGTTTCGGAATTAGTGATGACGCTCGCCCGGCCAACCTCCGATCCGGTCCCCGCGGTGGTAGGAACGGCGACGATCGGCGCGATGCTCGCCGCGTCCGCACGGGTCCACCAGTCTCCGATGTCCTCGAAATCCCAGACCGGGCGGCTCTGCCCGGCCATGAACGCAACCATCTTGCCCAGGTCGAGGCCAGAGCCGCCGCCGAAAGCAACTACGCCGTCGTGCCCGCCCGCCTGATAGGCCGCAACTCCGGCATCGAGGTTCTTTTCGTTCGGGTTGGGGTCCACCTCGGCAAAGAGCGAACGGCCGAGACCCGCAGCGTCGAGAATGTCGAGCGCCTGCGTGGTGATCGGCAGGCTGGCGAGCCCACGGTCGGTCACCAGAAGCGGGCGCGAGATCCCCGACTGACGGCAGGCGTCCGGAAGCTCCGCGATACGGCCCGGGCCGAACTTGATGGCCGTGGGATAGGACCAGTTGGCGGTGGGGATCATGCCTTGACCTTTCTCAGGTGGTAGGAGCGCGGCCGCGTGACCGCGTGGTAGCCGAGCTCCGACAGCGAGCCACCGCGCCCAGTGTCCTTGCAGCCGGTCCAGCAGATAGCCGGGTCCAGATAGTCGGCGCGGTTGAGATAGACGGTGCCGGTCTCGATCCGGCGGCCGAGCGCGAGGGCGCGTTCGGGGTCGGCGGTCCAGAGCGATGCCGTCAGCCCGAAATCGCAGTCGTTCATCAGGGTGAGAGCTTCCTCGTCGTCCTTCACCGGCATGATGCCCACGACAGGACCGAAGCTTTCCTCGCGCATGACGCGCATGGAGTGGTCCACGTTGACCAGGATTTGCGGCATCAGATAGGCGCCGCCATCATCCTGCGGGAAGTTCTGCCGTTCGATCAGCGCCTTGGCGCCGGCGGCCAGCGCCTCCTCAGTCTGTTCCCGGACGGTCCGAGCGAAGCGGACGTTCGCCATCGGGCCGAGGGTCGTCTCCGGGTCGAACGGGTCGCCCAGATGCAGGGCGTTGACCCATGCGGCAGCTTTTTCGACGAAGGTGTCGTAGTGCTTCTGGTGGACGTAGATCCGCTCGATCCCGCAGCAGCACTGGCCGGCGTTGTACATCGCGCCGTCCATCAGGACGTCGACCGCCCAGTCGACGTCCGCGTCCTCCATCACGTAGGCCGGGTCCTTTCCGCCGAGTTCCAGCCCGAGCGCGGTGAAGGTGCCCGCGGCGGCGCGTTCGATTGCGCGACCGCCGGGAACGGAGCCGGTGAAGTTGATGAAGCCGAAGGACTTTGCGGCGATCAGCGCTTCCGTGCCCGCATGGTCCAGCACGACGTTCTGGAACACGTCCTCCGGCACGCCGCCCGCGTGCAACGCCTCGGCCAGCCGCTCGCCGACGAGGATCGTCTGGCTGGCGTGTTTCAGAATCACGGAATTGCCCGCGATCAGCGCCGGCACGATGGTGTTGACGGCCGTGAGATAAGGGTAGTTCCACGGCGCGATGACGAACACGACACCCTGCGGCTCGCGTTCGATGCGGCGATCGAAATGTTCGGAGTTTTCCACGATCGTCGGCGCCAGCGCGTCGGCCGCGATGGAGGCCATGTACTCTGTCCGCTCGTGTACGCCGCCGAATTCTCCGCCGAAGCGGACCGGGCGCCCCATCTGCCAAGCAAGTTCCTCGACAATCTGCTCCTTCATGCCGTCGAGCGCGGCAATGCCGGCCTTCACCTTCGCGATGCGCTCGTCGAGGGACAGGGCGGCCCACCCGGCCTGCGCCGCCCGGGCGCGCGCAACCGCTTTGGCGGCCGCATCCGGCGAGAGCGCCTCACGCTCCGCATAGACCCGCCCGTCCACGGGCGAGATGCACTGGATCATACTGGTCATGTTTCTTCTCCGACGTTCGCGGCCTCTCAGGCGCGCTCGAATCCGCGCTTCAGGTCCCAGTCGGTGACGACTCGGTCCTGCTCTGAAATCTCCCATTGCGCGGCATGGTGGTAGTGGTCAATGACCTCGTCGCCAAAAGCCGCGCGGAGCATCTCGGAGCCCTGCATCGCCTCAGCCGCCGCGCGGAGGGTCTTGGGGACCTCGCGGATGCCCTCGGCGCTGTACATATCGCCGGTCAGTTCCGGCTCGAGCTCCAGCTCCCGCTCCATACCGTCGAGCCCGGCCGCCAGTTGCGCAGCCATTGCAAGGTAGGGGTTGAGATCGGCCCCGCCGACGCGGCATTCCACGCGCACGCCCTTGGTATCCGCGCCGCAAACCCGGTAGCCCGCCGTGCGGTTGTCGGTGGACCAGACGGCCTTTGTGGGCGCGAACATGCCGACGCAGAACCGCTTGTAGCTGTTCACGTAGGGCGCAAGGAAATAGGTCACCTCGGAGGCATGTTCGAGCAAGCCGGCAACGTAATGCCGCATGATCTTGGACATTCCGTGCTCGGCACTCTCGTCGAGGAAGGCGGGCTTGCCATCCTTCCAGAGTGACTGGTGCACATGGCTCGACGACCCCGCGCGATCCGTGGCGTATTTCGCCATGAAGGTCACGGACCGGCCGTGCAGATGCGCGATCTCCTTGCAGCCGTTCTTCACGATGGAATGGTTGTCGGCAGTGTCGAGCGCATCCGAGTAACGGACGTTGATCTCCTCCTGCCCGATCTCAGCCTCGCCCTTGGAATTCTCCACCGGCACCCCCGCTCCGTGCAGACCGTTGCGGATGGCCCGCAACACGTCCTCCTCCTTGGTGGTGCCCATGATGGCGTAATCGAGGTTGTGCCGCCCAACCGTTTGCAGGTTGGTGTAGCCGTCGTCGCAAAGCTCGTTGAACGTCCGTTCGAACAGGAAGAACTCCAGTTCGGTGGCGAACATCGGCTCGTAGCCGAGTTCCCGCGCGCGGGCGATCTGGCGCTTGAGCACGGTTCGGGGCGCATGGGGAACTTCTTCATGGGTATGGTGGTCGAGCACATCGCACATCACCATCGCGGTGCCCGGCAGCCAGGGCACCCGACGGAGCGTGGCCAGATCCGGCTTGTGGACGTAGTCGCCATAGCCCGTCTTCCAGCTCGTCGCCTTGTATCCCGGGACCGTGTACATATCCATGTCGGTCGCGAGCAGGTAGTTGCAGCCGTGCGTCTCCTCATGGGCGCTGTTGACGAAGTGCTCCGCGTGGAAACGCTTCCCCATCAGGCGCCCCTGCATGTCCGGTACGCAGGTCAGAACGGTGTCGATCTCGCCGGCCGCGACGGCGGCTTCGAGGTTTTCGAAGGTCATGTTGGCGGGCATCTGGTCCGGCCTCTTTTTGTGCCGCGCACGGCAGGTCTTTCAACAAGGGGCGGGGCGCACCGCGATGCGCCCCGGCTCCGGTTTTCTTCAGGATCAACGGTAGGGGTAGCCCGCCTTTTCCATGTTGGCGGCGTACTGCTTGAATGCGTCGACCACCTTTCCGGCACGCTCCGACGACGACGCGACCTCGTCCCAGAAGCCTTCCGCGTCCTTGACGACGGTGGCCCATTCCTCCGGCGGGATCGAGGTGAGCTCCATCTTCTCGCCCTCGACCCGCAACTTGGCCTCGCCGCCCCAGTACCATCCGAGGCGGTAGTAATGCGACTGGTCGATGGTGATCTTGTAGAGTTCCTGCAGATGCGGCGGCACCTTTTCCCAGCTTTCGGTGTTGGCGAAATAGGAGCCGAACCACGCGCCGGTCACGGAGTTGGTCAGGGCGTAGTTGCAGACGTCGGCCCAGCCGACCTCGTAAGCCTCCGTGAAGCCGCACCAGGCGACCCCGTCAAGCTCGCCGGTTTGCATGGCGACTTCCACGTCGTCCCACGGCACGGTCACCGGGATCAGGCCATACTTGGACAGGAACCGGCCGGCCGTCGGTACGCCGAAGACGCGCAGGCCCTGCATGTCCGCCAGCGAGCGGATCGGCTTGTCCACGGTGAAAATGTGGAGCGGGTCCCACGCGCCAGCGCTCAGCCAGGTCACGTTCTCGACCTCGTTGTAGGCCTCTTCCCAGATCTCCTGCAGGCCGTAGTAGCGGAAGAGCGCCGTCACATCGAGCGAGTAGCGGGTTGCGAAGGGGAAGTAGCCGCCGAACACCGAGATATCGACCGGGGAGGCCATGGTCGCCTCGTCCGATTGCACGGCGTCCAGCGTGCCGTTCTGGAGGGCGCGGAACAGCTCGGCTGTGGGCACGAGCTGGTCGGCATAATAGAGCTCGATCTCCATCTCGCCGTTCGCGGCTGCGTTGAAGGCGTCGATCTGGGGTTTGATCACGTGGGCGCCGAGGGGCGCACCGGAATAGGTTTGCAGCCGCCAGCGGATCGGCGCCTGGGCGTTGACGTAGGGCGCGGAGAGGGTCGAGGCCGCCACCGCCGCACCGCCTACTCCGGCGGTTCTCAGAAACTTGCGCCGGGAAGCAAGGATCGTCTTGGAGGGGGAAGCCAGGGTCGTCTTCTTAGCCATCTTGTCAGTCTCCTTGTCGGTTTCGAAGTGATCTCCGGCCTCTTTCGCGAGCCGGTTTTAGGGTTATCCGCGCAGGCGGATCTGGGAGGGCAGCCACAGCGCGATCTGCGGGAACAGCATCAACAGGGCGATTGTGATCGCCATCATAAGCGCGAATGGCCAGATCGAGCGATAAATGTCGACGAGCGAGATCTCTTTCGGTGCGAGCGAGCGCATCAGGAAGAGGTTATAGCCGAAGGGCGGGGTGATATAGGCGATCTGGCAGGTGATCGTGTAAAGCACTCCGTACCAGACGATCTGGTTGTTGATGCCCAACTCCAGCGTCTTTACCAGCGGGATGTAGAGCGGTGCCACGATCACCAGCATGGCGGTGTCGTCCAGAAACATTCCCATGATGATGAAGCTGAGCTGCATCATGATGATGATCGCCCAGGGGTTCAGGTCCCAGCGGGTGATGAACAGGCTCTCGATGGCGCGGCTGGCGCCGATGCCGTCGAAGATGGCCCCGAAAGCGAGTGCCGCCAGGATCAGCCAGAGGAACATACAGGACACGGCCAGTGTGCTGCGTGCGGTCTCGTGAAAGAGCTGCCAGCTCAGGCGGTGCTTGTAGAGCGCGGCGAGCGTCGCACAGGTCGCACCGACGGCGGAACTCTCCACCAGGCTGGTGTAGCCCATCACGAAGAGGCCGGTCATGAAGAAGAAGATCAGGAGCGGAATGACCCCGGCGCGCAGGAGTTTCAGCTTCTCCCGAAATGGCAGGTTGAGGTCGTCGTCGCTCACGACGGGCGCAAGCGCGGGGTTCAGCTTGCAGCGGATCCAGATGTAGAGAACGAACATCGTCGCCATGATCAGCCCCGGGAACACGCCCGCCAGCCAGAGCTGGCTGACCGGTGCCCGGGCGATCATGCCGAAGAGCACCAGAACGACCGACGGCGGGATCAGGATTCCGAGCGAGGAGCCGCCCTGCACGACGCCGGAGATCAGCACCTTGTCATAGCCGCGCCGGAGCATCTCCGGCAGGGCGATGGTCGCGCCGATGGCCATGCCGGCGACCGACAGCCCGTTCATCGCCGAGATGATCACCATCAGGAAGATCGTGCCGATGGCCAGACCGCCCGACATGCGCCCGAAGAAGACGTGGAACATGCGGTAGAGGTCTTCGGCGATGCCGGATTCCGACAGCACGTAGCCCATGTAGATGAACAGCGGCAGCGTCAGCATGGGGAACCAGTTGAACAGCTTGAACGCCTGGCTGAACGGCATTTCCACCCCGCCGGTGCCGTACAGCATGAGCGCCGCCGCCGAAGCGACGAAGCCTATGGCGCCGAAGACGCGTTGCCCGGTCGAGAGCAAAAGCACCATCGACAGGAACATGAGGATCGCAATCAGCTCGTAACTCATTCGGCTGCCGCCTTCCGCGCGCGCAGCGCCTCCACGTGTTTGAAGATGAGCGAGATCGTTTGCAGGATCATCAGCACAATGCAGACCAGCATCAGCGCCTTGATCGGGATTACGCTGGGGTTCCACATGGAGAACCGCTTTTCGTTGGTCTCGATGGCGTAGATCAAGGAGGACGACGACCCGATCAGCATCACCACAAGGTACACCAGCAGGAAGGGCAGGGTGGCGAGGTCCATCCGGTGTTTTCCCCAGCGGCTGAAGCTTGAATAGAACAGGTCCATCCGGACGTGATCGTCGTTCTTCAGCGTCATTGGACCACCGAGGAAGTAGTAGGCGGCCAGCGTGAATTGCGCGAACTCGACGCACCAGTGCAGCGGAATATGCAGCAGGTTGCGGGTGACCGCGTCGAGCAGCAGCACTGCGATCATGACGAAGATCAGATACATCGCGAGATAGCCAGTGTAGTCCGCAAGTCGGTCCGCCACCCGCACGTACGCCTTGATTGCTCTCGGCATTGTCTGTCCCTTGTTGGTGCTGGCCTCTGTCACGCCACCCGCACCCCCGCCGTTCCGAGGGCGTCCGCGAGCGGCCCTTCGGGCCGTCTTTCGGACACAAGCACACCGATCCTGTCGAGCCTACAGACCCTGAAGGCGGCGCGGCGGCCGAATTTTCCTGAATTGGCCAAAACGATAGCGTTTCTGGCGTGTTCGATCATCGTGCGGGCAACCTGTGCCTCGTCGAAATCAGCGTCCATCGCGCCTGCCTCCGCGTCAAGTGCCGCGACAGTGAGCACGGCGTGGTCGGCCTGGTAGCGTTCCGCCTGCTCGATGGTCAGCGAGCCCACCGTCTGTGAGTTGTCCGCCCCATAGGCTCCGCCCAGCAGGAACAGGCGGTGGCCGGCCGGTTGCTCGCCCAGCCGCTGCGCGATGTGGAGGGAATTTGTGATGACCGTGAGCCCGGAACGGGCGGCCAGGGCGTCCGCGCAGGCGAGGGTCGTCGTGCCGGTGTCCATGAAGATGGTGTCGCCGTCCTCGACGAGCTCGCAGAGTTTTCTCCCGATTTCCGCCTTCGCCTCGGCATGTTCGACCATGCGCTCGCGGTAGCTGCCCTCGGTCATCAGCTTGATCCGCCGCGCCCCGCCGCGCACTTTGTGGAGCGCGCCGGTGCTGGCAAGAGACTCCAGGTCACGGCGAACGGTTTCCAGCGAGATGTCGAACGTCCCGGCCAGCGTCTCGACCGAGACCTCGCCGGTACGGCTCACGATCTCCAGGATTTTGGCCTGGCGGTCTTTCGGTTTCACGCTGCCCCCATTTTTTCCCGTTCAGGAGACTCCGGCGCATATGACTGTGTCAACAGTTTTCCGTTCCAGATGTGGGAAGTTTCGTATCGTGCGGGCAAAAAATTGACCGCACGGGCGGAAACTGCCATGACAGACACAGGTTCGCGACAACGCAACCACCGGCCATGACGAAGGGCAGAGCCGATGCATCAGCAAGACAACGGAAAGGCCGAGACATTCGACGTCGCGGTGATCGGCGCTGGCGTCGTTGGCTGCGCGATCGCGCGCACGTACGCTCTCGCTGGTGCACGCGTGGTGATGCTTGAAAAGGCAGCCGATATTCTCGACGGCGCATCCAAGGGCAATTCCGCGATCCTTCACACCGGATTCGATGCGCCGCCCGGCTCTGTGGAGGCCGCCTGCGTGACAGCGGGCTACCGGGAGTACCTCGAGATTCGCGAAAAACTCGGCCTGCCGGTGATGCGCACGGGCGCGCTGGTGATTGCCTGGACAGAAGAGCAGGAGGCGATCCTGCCCGACCTGATTGCGCAGGCTCACGCGAATGGTGTGACGGACGTGGAAATGCTCTCGCGGGAGGACACGTTGCGCCGTGAGCCGGGGCTCGCTCCCTCCCTGCGCGCCAGTTTCCGCGTGCCCGGGGAGTTCATCATCGACCCGTGGTCGGCCCCGCTGGCCTACCTCGGGCAGGCGATGGCGCACGGGGCGGAGCTGCGGCGCAGTTGCAAGGTTCTCGGCGGGGATTTTGGCGGCACCCATTGGGACCTGAAGCTGTCCGACGGCAGCGTACGGGCTGGGCTCGTCATCAACGCCGCCGGACTGTACGGCGACGATGTGGACCTCGCGCTCATCGGCCGGAGGGACTTCACCGTTCGCCCGCGCAAGGGACAGTTCGTGGTGTTCGACAAGTCCGCTGCGGCGCTGGCGGGGCATATCCTGCTGCCCGTGCCAACCAAGATCACCAAGGGGATCGTCGTCTGCCCCACGGCCTACGGCAACCTGCTCGTCGGCCCGACGGCGGAGGACCAGACGGAGAAAGATGTGGCAGATCTGGTGCCCGACACGCTGGCCGCGCTGCGCGCGCGGGGAGAGGAGATCCTGCCGGGGCTCAAGGACCATGACGTTACGGCGATCTATGCCGGCTTGCGTCCGGCTACCGAGGAGAAGGACTACCGAATCCGCCACCACGCGGACCAGAACTATGTCACCGTGGGCGGCATCCGGTCCACCGGGCTCACCTCCGCTCTCGGAACCGCGTCCTACGTCTTTGGTCTGACCGAGCAGACCGGCTTTCACTACGACCCGCCCGAGAGCGTCCATTGGCCGACCGTCCGGAACATCAGCGAGGCGCAGCAGCGGGACTGGGAACGGCCGGGAAATGGGGGCGTTGTCTGCCAGTGCGAACTGGTGACGCGACGCGAGATCGAGTCGGCTCTGGAGGGCCCGTTGGCTGCGCGCAGCCTTGCCGGCCTCAAGCGGCGGACACGGGTCACCATGGGGCGGTGCCAGGGGTTCCACTGCACGGCGCGGCTGGCGGAGATGACCGAGGGCCATTTCGCCGTGCCCATGGCGGAAGCGACCGGCCATGACTAGGATGCCGGAGTCCGTGGATGTGGTGATCGTTGGCGGTGGTCCGGCCGGGCTGTCGGCGGCGGCGGAGTTGAAACGGCTCGGTATCGGCTCGGTTTTGGTGCTTGAACGCGACCGGGAGGCCGGAGGCGTGCCGCGCTTCTGTGGGCATTCCCCCTATGGGCTGCGTGAATTCCGGCGGCCGATGTTCGGTCCGTCCTACGCCCGCGCGCTGGAACAGAGGGCGCGGCAGGCGGGCGCCGACATCCGAACCTCCGCCACGGTGACATCGCTGCGTTCCGGGCCGTGCCTGACCGTCTCGACAGACGACGGCCTGTCTGAGGTGCGGGCGCGCGCCGTTCTGATTTCTACGGGCGTGCGTGAGACGCCGCGTGCGGCGCGTCTGATCGGTGGCACCAAGCCTGGCGGCGTGATGGTGACGGGCGCGTTGCAGTCGCTCGTCTACGGTACGCGGATGCGCCCCTTCCGCCGGCCCATCATCCTCGGGACGGAACTCGTGTCCTTCTCCGCCATCCTGACCTGCCTGCATGCGGGGATCCGGCCGGTGGCGATGGTGGAACCGTCCGATAGGATCATCGCCCGCCACCCGGCGGACCTCCTCCCGAAGGGGCTCAGGGTGCCGCTTCACCTGTCTTCCGACGTGGCGGAGATCCATGGCAGCGCCCAGGTGGACGGGGCGATTTTGACAACGGCGGATGGCCCTGTTGCTTTGGAAACGGACGGCGTTGTCGTGACCGGCAAGTTCCGCCCGGAGTCCGCATTGGCGCGGTTGGCGGGACTGGCCATCGACCCGGGTACCGGAGGGCCGAGGGTGGACGAATGCGGCCGATGCTCCATGCCGGGGGTGTATGCCGCGGGAAACCTCCTGCGCCCCGTGGAGACGGCCGGATGGTGCTGGGCGGAAGGGCGCGCAGTCGCCCGCGCTATAGCCTCCGATCTGAACGCGGCTGCGCGAGGAGGGGGCGGCGCCATCTCCATTGCGGGCGGGCCGCTGAAATACGTGATGCCACAGCGCCTGAGCGGGGACGCTCGCCGTGCCTTCGACAAGTTGCAACTCCGCGTGAATCGGCCGGCCCGAGGGCGGCTCAGCCTTCTGGTCGACGGGCGCGAGGTGTCCGGGCGCGCGATCTCGGCCCTGCCAGAGCGGCGCATCCTCTTGCCCCTGCCGCCGGAGGGGTGCGATGCGCAGGTGGTGTTCGAGGAGGGCACGTGATGCGCATTCTGGCCATCGACCAGGGAACGACAAGCACCCGCGCGGTCGCGGTGGAGGAGAGCGGTGCGGCGCAAGTGCTGTCGGCGCGCGACCACCGCCAAAGCTACCCGCACCCCGGCTGGGTGGAACACGACCCGGAGGAACTCCTTCGGAACGTCGCGGAGTGCATCTCCGCTGCCGGGAACGACTTCGCGGTCGTCGGGATCGACAACCAGGGCGAAAGCTGTCTGGCCTGGAACCGTCAGACCGGCGAGGCGGTGAGCCCTGTGATCGTCTGGCAGGACGAGCGTACGGAGGGTGACAACGACCGCCTGCGCGCCACGGGCGCCGAGGCCCTGACGCTGGAGCGGGCGGGCCTGCATCTCGATCCTTATTTCTCCGCCTCGAAACTTGGTTGGATCCTGCGCAACGCCCCCGAAGCGGCGCGTCTGGCCGCCTCCGGGCAGCTCTGCCTCGGCACGACCGACGCGTTCTTCCGCCATCGCCTGACGGGGAGGTTCGAGACGGACGTGGCCACCGCCTCCCGAACCTCCCTGATGAACCTTGCCACCTGCGCGTGGGATGCCGATCTTTGCGCGTTGTTCGGCGTGCCGATGGAGTGCTTGCCCACGATCACGCCAACCTGCGGAGAATTCGGGGCGATTGCGCAGGGCGGCTTGCCGTTGACGGCGAGCATCGTCGACCAGCAGGCGGCCTTGCGCGGGCAGGGATGCAGCCGGCGGGGGGACGCGAAAATCACCTTCGGCACTGGCGCCTTCGTGCTGGCGGTCGCAGGCCCGGAGGCACCCGCCGCCGGCGGCGGACCGGTGCCCACGATTGCATGGTCGAAGGATGGTGCGCCGCCGGTCTATGCGCTGGAGGGCGGGGTGCACGCGGCGGCGGCAGCGGTCAACTGGGCGCGGGGGCTGGGGCTGTTTTCCGCCTGGTCGGAGATCGACGATTTCGCGCGGCCGCCCGCCATCTCGCGCGGGATCGCCTTCGTTCCGGCGCTGGCGGGGCTTGCCTGCCCGCATTGGGACCGACGCTGCAAGGGGACTTGGATGGGTATGGGGCTGGATGCCGAGCCGACGGACATGGTCCAGGCCGTGCTGGAGGGGATCGCCTTTCGCACCGCGGAGGTCGTCCGGTCGATGGACGCTTTTGTACCAATCGGGCAGCGGATTTCCATCGACGGGGGCATGACCCGCAACCCGTGGTTCTGCCAGTTCGTCGCCGATTGCCTCGGGCGCGAGGTGCGCATCTCCCGCCAAGCCGAACTGACGGCGGTCGGCACCGCAATCCTTGCGGCCGAAGCCGTGGGTCTGCGGATCGAGCCGAAAGCGGAGTTCACGTTGATCGAACCCGGAGAGCAACCGGAGGAGTGGGCGGCCACCTTCCAGCGGGCGGTTAGCTGTGCCCGGTCATTTGCCTCCCCGTAAGGGCGCAGTGGCCGGCAGTCAGATCTTCCAGAACGCGAACACGGCCCAAGCCACCGCCAGGCCGAGCGGCACCCACATCGGCGGGCCGACCAACCCGAGCCAGGCCAGAAATATATAGGCCGAGCCGAGCAGCGAGATGAACAGCCGGTCGCCCCGCGTCGTGGTCAGGCCCAGTACGCCGAGACGTTCGGCGCCTCCCGGCCAGCGCACTTCCAGCACCGCCATGATCCCGATGCAGCCGAAGATGAAGATGAAGAAAGCGAGGGTGGCGCGGGTCCAGGCCATCCAGAAGCCGGAGAACATCGGCTCCGTCCACCATTTGGCCCAGGTGGCGACCTCCGCCTCCTCGTTGCCGACATTGCCCCATCCGGCCTGTTGCGCCAACGCGGCGGCGGGGAGGAGCAGAAGGATCAGGGCAAGCCGCATCACACCCTCCCAAGGGCGAAGCCCTTCGCGATGTAGTTGCGGACGAAGTAGATAACGATGGCGCCCGGGATGATCGTCAGCACGCCCGCCGCCGCCAGCAGGCCGAGTTCGTAGCCGGCGCTGGAGGCGGTGCGGGTCATCACCGCCGCGATGGGCTTGGCCTGAACCGCCGTGAGCGTCTTGGCGAGAAGCAGCTCAACCCAGGAGAACATGAAGAGGAAGAAGGCCGTCACGCCGATCCCCGCCTTGATCGTCGGTACAAAAATCGTCGTGAAGAACCTCGGGAAGGAATATCCGTCGACGAAGGCGCTCTCATCCAACTCGCGCGGGATACCGGACATGAAGCCTTCGAGAATCCAGACAGCGAGGGGGATGTTGAAGAGGCAATGCGCCAGCGCCACGGCCAGGTGGGTGTCGAACAGGCCAACGGCCGAGTAGAGTTGGAAAAACGGCAACGCGAACACCGCGACCGGCGCCATCCGGTTGGTCAGCAACCAGAAGAACAGGTGCTTGTCCCCCAGGAAGCTGTACCGCGAAAAGGCATAGGCCGCCGGAAGGGCCGCGAGCAGAGAAATCACCGTGTTCATCGTGACATAGATGATCGAGTTGAAGTACCCCCAGTACCAGGTCGGATCCGTGAAGATCGTCCGGTAGTTGTCGAACGTCCATTCCTGCGGGAAGAGCGAGAAGCCCCCCAGGATCTCGTTCGTGGTCTTGAAGCTCATCGCCACCAGCCAGTAGATCGGCAGCATCAGGAACAGGATGTAGAGGATGGGAACGATGCTGCGGGGTCTCATTGCTCGTCCTTTGTCATAATGGTGTAGAAGAGCCACGACACGAGAAGCGTGAAGGCGAAGTAGATCAGCGACATCGCCGCCGCCGGGCCGAGGTCGAACTGGCCGAGCGCGACCTTAACGAGGTCGATGGACAGGAACGTCGTGGAGTTGCCCGGTCCGCCCCCTGTCAAAACAAAGGGTTCAGTATAGATATTGAAGCTGTCCATGAAGCGAAGCAGGATCGCGATGGTCAGCACGCGTTTCATCTTCGGCAGCTGGATGTAACGAAAGATGGCCCAGTTGGACGCGGCATCGATCTTGGCCGCCTGATAGTAAGCCTCCGGGATCGAGATCAGCCCGGCATAGGCCAGGAGCACGACGAGTGACGTCCAGTGCCAGACATCCATCACGATCACCGTGACCCAGGCGGCAACCGGGCTCTGGGTCATGTTGTAGTCGATGCCGAGCACGTTGTTGAGGAAATACCCCAGCAGGCCGATGTCAGGCAGCGTGAAGATGTTCCACATCGCGCCAACGACGTTCCAGGGGATCAGCAGGGGCAGCGACATCAGCACCAGGCAGACCGGCACCCAGAATCCCTTGCGCGGCATGGTCAGCGCGATGGCCACGCCGAGTGGCACTTCGATGATCAGGATTGTGAAAGTGAAAAGAACCTGCCGCCCGAGCGCTGCGTGGAAGCGCTCGGAGCGCAGCACGTCCTCAAACCACCCCAGTCCGTGCCAGAAGAACCGGTTGTCGCCGAACGTCTCCTGCACGGAGTAGTTCACGACGGTCATCAGCGGTACCAGTGCGTTGAACGCCACCAGCACAAGCACCGGCAGAACGAAGAACCAGGCGCGTTGGTTTTGCGTCCTCATATTGCGCCCTCCCGCGTTACCAGCCAGCCATCGGCGTAGACCCTTGTGTGGGCGGGGTCGAAGCGCAGGCGCACCTCGCTGCCAGCTTCAGGCGCGTCCCCGTCGATCACCGCGCTGACGGGCACGTCGCCAGCCATCGCCTCCACGACGATGTGTCGGCCAATGTCTGCGGCCTTGCGCACAACCGCGGGAATCCCGCCGTCCTCCGTGATCGAGACGAACTCGGGCCGCACACCAATCTCTGCTGTCGCGCCGTCGGGAACTTCCGGGAAGCCCGCCGTCGGGACGGTGATCCCCTGGAACTCCACCCGCTGCCCGTGTACGTCGCAGGGCAGGATGTTCATCCCCGGCGAGCCGATGAAATGGCCCACGAAGGTGTGCCGGGGGCATTCGAACAGGTCCACGGGCGTTCCGATCTGCACGACTTCGCCGTCCTGCATCACGACGACCTGGTCGGCGAAGGTCAGCGCCTCCGTCTGGTCGTGGGTGACATAGATCATCGTCACTTCAATCTTCTGGTGCAGCTCCTTGAGTTTCGAGCGCAATTTCCATTTCTGTGCGGGGTCGATCACGGTCAGCGGCTCGTCGAACATGATCACGTTGACGTCGTCGCGCACCAGTCCGCGGCCCATGGAGATCTTCTGCTTGTCGTCCGGCCCGAGGCCGGACGCGCGGGTGCGCAGCCGGTCGCCGAGTTCGAGCATCTCGGCGATCTCGGTGACCCGAGCGTCCACGCGGCTCGCAGGCACCCCGCGATTGCGCAGGGGAAAGGCGAGATTGTCGTAGACGGTCATCGTGTCGTAGATCACCGGGAACTGAAACACCTGCGCGATGTTACGCCGGTCCGGCGGCTCTCTCGTGACGTCGCGCTCGTCGAACAAGACCCGGCCCTCCGACGGATTAAGAAGCCCGGATATGATATTGAGAAGGGTGGACTTTCCGCAGCCCGACGGGCCGAGGAGCGCATAGGCGCCGCCATCCTTCCATTCCAGATCCATCCGCTTCAACGCGTAATCCGCCTCGCTTTGCGGATCGGGGACGTAGCTGTGGCGCAGGCCGTCGAGCGTGATCTTAGCCATCGGCGATCCCCTTCGCGGCCAGCTTTCCGTCCTCGGCGAAGTAGAAGCAGTGCGTGGGCACCATGTGGAACTCGTGCGGCTCCCCCACCTGGAACTGCTGTACGCCGGCGCTTTGGGACACCCAGACCCGGTCGGCGATGTCGAAATGGGCGACGCTTTCGGAACCGCTCAGTTCGGTGATCCTGACCGTTCCCCGGATCGGGATCGATGGATCGGGCGGGTCCACTGGCGAAATGTGGTGCGGCCGGATCCCGACTGTGTAGGCCCCGTCCGGAAGCCCGGCGGCCGCGCCGTAAACGGGCCAGTCCAGTGCTGAGCCCAGATGCATTCGGTGGCCGCGCTTCTCAACCGGAGCGAAGTTCATCGGCGGGTCGGAGAAGACGGAGGCCGAGGCGACGTCGCGCGGTTGGTGGTAGATTTCGGCGGTGGGTCCGAACTGGGTCAGCCTGCCTTCGCGCATGAGCGCGGTGTGGCCACCGAGCAAGAGCGCTTCCGTCGGCTCCGACGTGGCGTAGACGATCACTGTGCCACGGCCGGCAAGCAACTCGGGAAGCTGTTCGCGCAGTTCCTCCCGCAGCTTGTAGTCGAGGTTGGCGAGCGGCTCGTCGAGAAAGATTGCCTTGCTCTCCTTGACGATCGCGCGTGCCAGGGCCGTGCGCTGTTGCTGGCCGCCGGAAAGCTCCTGCGGGCGCCGGTGCAGCATGGGGCGGAGTTGCAGGATGTCCGCGGCTTCCTCGACCCGGCCCTCGATTTCCGATTTCGGAACGCGCGACACCCGAAGCGGTGAGGCGATGTTCTCGAAGACGGTCAGGTGGGGATAATTCACGAAGAACTGGTGGACGAGGGAGATGTTGCGCTTCTGCGGACTCATGCCCGTGACGTCCGTCCCGTCGACCAGGATCCGACCGCCCGTCGGTCGCTCCAATCCTGCCGCGAGGCGGATCAGGGTGCTCTTGCCGGCGCCCGTCGCGCCCAGCAGAATGTTGAACTCACCCGGCTCCAACCGCAGGGACGTCGGATAGAGGTGCATGTCCGCGCCGACGCGCAGGGAGACATCAATCAATTCAAGTGTCATGCAATTTCCAGACCATCGACCGGCGGCGGTCGCTCCGCGCGACCCTTCGAGGCGTCGAGAGAGCCGGGGCGCAATGGGCGCCCCGGCAAGTGTCGTCGGCTCATCGCGCAGCGGTCAGTTCGCTTCCCACTGCTTGATGAGATCCTCGTAGGCGATGGTCTCGCCCTGCGGCTTCTCGTTCTCGAGCTTGGCCTTGGCACCGCCGTTGCCGATCCATTCGGACGGGTCCTTCGGCTCGTTCAGGCGTGGGCCGCAGCCGCCGTAGACGTTGGCCTGCTCATCCGCCTGCTGCATCCGGCCCATGGTGATGTCCATTTCCTCGGCCAGACGGTCCATCGCCTCCTGCGGTGTGAAGGTGCCGGCGTTCACGTCCCCGATCTGCTGCCACCAGATTTGCGCCAGCTTGGGATAGTCGGGCACGTTGATGCCGGTGGGCGTCCAGACGACCCGGTCCGGCGAACGGTAGAATTCCACCAGGCCGCCCAGTTTCGGCGCGCGCTCGGTGAAGCTCTCGTCGTTGACCGAGCTGTTGCGGATAAAGGTCAGGCCAACGTGGCTCTTTTTGGTGTCGACGGTCTTGGAGGTGACGAACTGCGCATAGAGCCAGGCGGCCTTGGCGCGGTCCATCGGCGTCGACTTCAGGAACGTCCAGGAGCCCACGTCCTGGTAGCCGACCTTCATGCCTTCTTCCCAATAGGGGCCGTGCGGGGAGGGGGCCATCCGCCAGAGCGGCGTGCCTTCCTCGTCCACCGTGTTGTTGCCCGCTGAGCGCGGCGCGACAACGTCCGGCACGAAAGCGGTGTACCAGAAGATCTGCTGGGCGACGTTGCCTTGCGCGAGGGCCGGCAGTGACTGGTAGAAGTCATAGGATGCCGCGCCCGGCGGGGCGTACTTCCGCAGCCATTCGTCCCACTTGCGGATCGCGTAGACAGCGGCCGGCCCGTTGGTGGCGCCACCGCGGCTGACCGAGGCACCGACCGGGTTACAGGTGCCTTCCTCCATGCGGATGCCCCATTCGTCGATGGGCACCCCGTTCGGCAGACCCTTGGACCCCGCGCCGGCCATCGACAACCAGGCATCCGTCATCCGCCAGCCGAGGTCAGGCGCGCGCTTGCCGTAGTCCATGTGGCCATAGATCTGCGTGCCGTCGATCTCCTTCACGTCCTCGGTGAAGAACTCGGCGATGTCCTCGTAGGCCGACCAGTTGATCGGGACGCCGAGATCGTAGCCATATTTCTCCTTGAACTGGGCCTTCAGGTCCTCACGGTCGAACCAGTCCTTGCGGAACCAGTAGAGGTTCGCGAACTGCTGGTCGGGCAACTGGTAGATCTTGCCGTCCGGTCCGGTGGTGAACTGGATTCCGATGAAGTCGTCGAGATCGAGCGTCGGGCTCGTCACGTCGGCCCAGTCGCCTTCCATCATGTCGCTGATGGGGTAGGCCTGCTGAAGCCGGGCATGGGTGCCAATCAGGTCGCTGTCGTTGACGTAGCCGTCATAGAGGTTCCGGTTCGTCTGCATTTGCGTCTGCACCGCCTGCACGACTTCCCCTTCGCCGAGAATCTGGTGGTTCACCTTGATCCCGGTGATCTCCTCGAACGCCTTTGTCAGGACGTCCGACTCGTAGGAGTGCGTCGGCACGCCCTCGGACAGAACGTTGATCTCCATGCCGGCAAACGGCTCGGCGGCGTCAATGAACCATTGCATCTCGGCGACCTGATCGTCGCGCGATATCGCAGATGGTTGGAATTCCTCGTCAATCCACTTTTCAGCGGCCGCCATGTCGGCGAATGCCGCAGGCGCCCCCGCAATCACGGCAATCGCCGCGCTTGCGCAGAATAGATACGTGCGCATCTGGTCCTCCCTGTTCGCTTATGCGGAGGGGTCCTCCTCCCCTCGGGGAAATTTTTGAATTACGTTCAAATGAAAGTCAAATACAAACAATGCTGGCATCCTTTGCCAAATCGAGTAGGTTCGACGTCGCGAAGCGGACTCGTGTGAAATGACGGATGCTCTGACCGAAAGACAAAACGAAATCATGACGCTGCTCAGGCGTCGGGATTCGGTCGACGTCGAGACCCTGGCCGAGAGGTTCCAGGTGTCCACCCAAACCATCCGCAACGATCTTCGGGAATTGGCGGAGCGGGGCCTTGTCCTGCGCACCCACGGCGGCGCGCGCCGCGCCGGGTCGGCGTCCAACTACGCCTATTCCGAGCGGCGCAGGATCCGGCAACAGGAAAAGGAATGGATCGGTCTGCAGGCCGCCGAACTCATTCCGAACCATTGTTCGGTGATGCTCAACATCGGGACTTCGACCGAGCAGGTCGCGCGCGCCCTGACGAACCACGAGGGCCTGGTGGTACTCTCGAACAATATCAACATCATCAATGTGTTGGTCGGGTCCAAGGCGCGGGAACTGATCCTGGTGGGCGGCTCAGTCCGGCAGACCGACGGCGCCATCGTCGGCGCCGATGCGGTCGATTTCATATCCCGCTACAAGGCAGATTTCGCCGTGATCGGGGCGTCGGCACTGGATGCCGACGGCGCGATCCTCGACTACGACGCGCGAGAGGTGTCCGTCGCGCGCTCCATCCTGAAGAATTCACGCACCCGTATCCTGGTCTGCGATTCCTCGAAGTTCGACCGGACGGCACCGGTCCGGATCTGCGACGTGGCGGATCTTGATTACGTGGTGACGGACAGGCCGCCGCCGGAAGACTTCCTGGCGGCTGCGAAACGCGGACATACAAAGGTGCTGATGATGGATGAGGAAGATGGCAAGCAAATCATCTCCGCCTGACACCGCCGGGGTTTACGATCTGTTCGTGATCGGTGGCGGCGTCAACGGAAGCGGGATCGCCCGCGATGCTGCCGGGCGCGGCCTTTCGGTCGCCCTGGCAGAAATGAACGATCTGGCGTCTGCCACCTCATCGGCCTCCACCAAGCTGTTCCACGGTGGATTGCGCTACCTGGAGTACTTCGAGATCCGGCTGGTCCGGGAGGCCCTGGCCGAACGCGAAGTGCTGCTGCGGGCGATGCCGCATATCTCGTGGCCCATGCGTTTCGTCCTGCCGATCCACAAAGGGATGCGGTTCGACACCGCCACTCCGGCCTCCAAGTTGCTGTCGACCTTCATGCCGTGGACGAAAGGCAGGCGCCCGGCATGGATGATCCGGATGGGGCTCTTCATGTACGATACCCTTGGGGGCCGCGAAATCCTTCCGGGCACGGCAAAGCTGGACCTCACAAAGGCGCCGGAAGGCAGGCCGCTCAAGGATGTCTTCAAGTTCGCCTACGAATATTCCGATTGCTGGGTCGAGGATTCACGACTCGTGCTGCTGAACGCCCGCGACGCGGCGGCGCGCGGCGCCCGGATCATGACGCGCACCCGCGTCATCTCGGCCGAACGACAGGGCGAAACGTGGCAGGTTGCCATCGAGGGTCCGGATGGCGCGGAAACGATCGAAGCCCGCGCGTTGGTCAATGCCGGCGGACCTTGGGTGGACGAGATCCTGCACAATATCGTGCGCTCCAACAGCCGCGCCGGCATCCGCCTTGTCCGCGGCAGCCACATCGTCACGCGTAAGCTCTACGACCATGACAAGTGTTACTTCTTCCAGGGCTCCGACGGCCGCATCGTCTTTGCGATTCCCTACGAACAGGATTTCACGCTGATCGGCACGACCGACATGGAACACCACGATGCGGACCAGAAACCGGTCTGCACCGACGAAGAGAGGGATTATCTGCTCAAGTTCGTCTCCAACTACTTCGCCACGCCGGTGACGGCGGACGATATCGTCTGGACCTACTCGGGCGTGCGGCCGCTCTATGACGACGGCGCGAGCTCGGCAACGGCAGCGACGCGGGACTACGTTCTGACACTTGACGATACGGGCGGAGCGCCGCTGCTGAGCGTGTTCGGCGGCAAGATCACCACTTATCGGCGGCTTGCCGAAGCGGCGATGGACAAGCTTTCGGGGACGTTTCCCTCGGCCACCAAATCGTGGACGGCGGGCGTTCCGCTTCCGGGGGGCGACTTCCCGGTCGACCAGGTTGACCGGCTGGTCGAGGAACTGAAGCGCGATTTCCCGTTCCTCGACACGGACTGGGCCGCCCGCCTGATCCGCACCTACGGGACCGAGGCGCGTGATATTCTCGGCGATGCGAAAGCGGTGGAAGACCTGGGCGAAGAGTTCGGCGCGACCATCACGGCGCGGGAACTCGATTGGGCGATCGACAAGGAGTGGGTCCGGACCGGGGAGGATTTCCTCTGGCGGCGCACCCGGCTGGGACTTCGTCTCGACGAAGGTCAGATGGAAAATATCGACCGCTACGTGCGCGAGGCGGCTGGCGGAGGGGCATAGGCGCTCTCCGACACCAAGCTTGGAGGTCGAAAGGCTACTTGCCGTCCTGCGACGACTGCGCGTCGCGGGAACCGGCAATGGCCTTCCTTGCGAGTTCGAGAAAGGTCGCGCGCTCCGCCTCGTCCAGCCCTTCCAGCATGTCCACCTGAATGGACCGCACAATCGGCAGGATTTGATCGAAGGCCTGCAAGCCTTTTTCCGTCGGGCGAACTTCCCGTGCTCTTCGGTCGTGCTGGCTCACGCGCCGTTCCACGAATCCTTTGTGCTCCAGCCGGTCGATCACCCCGCCGATTGTCGCCCGGTCATAGGCAATTCCCGCCGCAACCCCGGCCTGATCGATGCCGGGCTGGGCGACGATTGCGTCCATCGCCGCGAACTGGACCGGGGTCAGGTCGAACCCGGCCTCCTGCATCCGCTTCGTAAAAACATGGGTCGAGATCTGGTGCAGCCGCCGAATGGCATGGCCGGCCATGTTCTGCGCTTCCATGCTGGACCTCTTCCGCCGCCAACAGAAAATCAGACGTTCGAACAGTATGTTGGTGGTGATGATTTGTATACATATTTTTTATTTGGCAAAATTTGGTAAGTATGGTTACTATATCGAGAGATCGGCCGGCGCCGGCCCATGCGCGAGGAGGGACCCATGCAATACTACCTGAACGGTTTTCGTGGCGGGGACCCCGACGTCATGAACGCGGCGCCGGGCCGACGGGATCGGACACCGTATGCGCCGCTGCCGGACAAAGTAGACGTGCTGATTGTCGGCTGCGGCCCGGCGGGCCTCTGCCTCGCCGCGCAGTTATCCCAGTTCCCTGAGATCGACACGATGATCATAGAGCGGAAGCCAGGACCCATCGAGAAGGGGCAGGCGGATGGTGTCAACACCCGCACGATGGAGATGTTTCAGGCCTTCGGCTTTGCCGAAACGGTCAAACGCGAAAGCTATTGGGTGAACCAGACGACGTTCTGGACGCCGGACCCGAATAACCCGGCGCATATCCGACGGATCGGCCGGGTGCAGGACGTGCCCGACGACTCCTCCGAGATGCCGCACACCCTCCTCAATCAGGCACGCGTGCACGAACTGTTCCTCGACGTTGCGAGAAATTCGCCTGCCAGGCTGGAACCGGACTACGGCTGGGCGCTGCGCGACCTGACCATCGAAACGTCCACCGACGATCACCCGGTGACCGTGACGCTGGAAAACACAGGCGTCAATGCGGGCGAGACGACGGTCGTGCGGGCCAATTACGTTGTCGGCTGCGACGGGGCCCGCTCGAACGTCCGCAAGGCCATCGGGGGCGACCTCCATGGGGATGCAGCGCACCAAGCGTGGGGCGTGATGGACATCCTCGCCAACACGGACTTTCCCGACGTGCGCCAGAAGTGCCTCGTCACCTCGGCGGAGGAGGGCAACGTCCTGATCCTGCCGCGCGAGGGCGGGTATCTCTTTCGGATGTACGTTGAACTCGACAAGCTGAACCCGGACGAGCGCGTCTCCAACCGGAACCTGACCGCGGACCACATCATCGCGGCAGCCAACCGGATCATGAAACCCTATTCGATTGACGTGAAGGAAGTCGTCTGGTGGTCGATCTACGAGATCGGGCACCGCCTGACCGACCGCTTCGACGACGTCCCCGACAGCGACCGGGCGACGCGCACGCCGCGGGTCTTCACCGCGGGCGATGCTTGTCACACCCATAGCCCCAAGGCGGGGCAGGGAATGAACGTCTCGATGCAGGACACCTTCAATCTGGGCTGGAAGCTGGCGCATGTACTCCTTGGCCGCGCGGAGGCGAGCCTGTTGCACACCTACTCCGCCGAACGCTGGACCGAGGCGAAGCGGCTTATCGAGACCGACCACGCATGGGCGCGGATCATGTCGGCCCCGCCAGGGGAGTCGGAGCTCGACGGCTCCGACATGCCGCGGTTCCAGAAGCAGTTCATCGAGAACCTCCCATTCACCGGCGGGCTTGCCGTCAAATACGACCCGTCCCGCCTTGTCGGCCCACCTACCCACCAGGAACTGGCCACGGGAGAGGAGATCGGGCGCCGCTTCCACTCGGCGCCGGTGGTGCGCGTGTCCGATGCGATGCAGATGCAGCTCGGGCATGTGGCCGAAGCGGACGGGCGTTGGCGCATCTACGCATTTGCAGGCCGGCACGACAGCTCGGCTCCGGGATCGCCCATCCACAATTTGACCGATTGGCTGGCCAACGACCCGGCCTCGCCCGTGGTGAAATATGCCCGGCCGGACGAGGACATTGACGGTCTGATCGACCTGCGCGCAGTATTTCAGCAGACGTTCGACGCGCTCCACTACGAGGACATCCCTGCGCTGCTGAAGCCGGAGAAGGGCAAGTACGGGCTTCAGGACCACGAGAAGGTGTTTTGCGTCGATCACAAGGGGGCCGGCGACATCTTCGATATGCGCGGCATCGACCGGGCAAGGGGATGCATGGTGGTGGTGCGCCCCGACCAGTACATCGCGCACGTCCTTCCGCTCGATGGATTTGAAGAACTGTCGAGGTTCTTCGACGGAGTCCTGACGCGGCCCGCCAACGACTAAAGCTGCGCAACAGGTAACCCATCTATCCGATCAGGAAGCTCGCCCGTTCCACGGCCCAGATTGCTGCCACCGCGGATACGGAAAGAGCGACGGCTCCGCGCGTACGGATCCAGACCATGGTCGGCATTCGGCGGATCAGGAGGACGAGGGGCCAGATCAGTGCGACGATCGCAAGCTGGCCGAATTCGACGCCGAGGTTGAAGGCGAGCAGGCTCTGCCAGACGTTGTCCGAATCGATCTGCAGGATGTTCCGCAGCATGAAGGAGAATCCGAACCCGTGAAGAAGTCCGATTGAGGCGGTGATAGCGACGGCCGCCCGATTGCTCCGGGACTGGCCCTGGCGTTGGAGAGCGGCATCGGCGGCGGCCCAGATGATGCTGAGCGCGATGGCGGTCTCCACGGCGGGTATGAACCACGGCGCGGATGGGGCGATTCCGAAAAATCCCAGGCTGAGCGTGACCGTGTGGCCGATAGTGAACCCGCTGACCCGCGCCAAGAGCGCCCCGAGGGTCTGAGCGCCGATCACCATGCATATAACGAAGAGGACGTGGTCGATGCCCTCGAGAATGTGGCGCACGCCTTCGAGGACGAAGGTCGAGGCTGCCGCAACGGGGGAGCCGGAAATCGTGACAGGATCGGCCATCAACCCGGTGGTGCGGTAGGTCCGGGTGGCGTCGCCGCGATAATCGAGGATCAGGTTGGCCGTGTCCTCCACTCCGGGAAGCCCGGGATTGTAGAGCGTGGCAAGGGTGTATTCGGAAACAGCGCCGGTCGGGTAGGCGAGGTGCACGTCGACCACCGCATTGCCGACATACGTCTCGCCGGCGTCGGTCCAGACGCCGACACCGCTGGCGAGGGCAACCGTCGCCTCCGCACGCGTGGCGAATGCCGGCTCCTTGCCGGCCTGGTGAACGCGGACGGAGACAACCTCGGCGGCCAGCTGGCCCGCACCTGTTTCGAGGCGCAAGCCATTGGCCGAAATCCGGCCCAGCCCGAGCGGGTCCGCACGCAGGGCGTTCGGGTCGACAAGGTGCATCGTCACCCCGTTTTCGAGGCGGTTGGTGGTGAAGGGCGCCGGGGCGGGAAGGCCATCTGCGCCGATCGGACCCAGCTTGTCCGCCACCAGATAGGCCATGGGCGTGCGAAGATAGACGTCGAGCCCGGCCTCGCTGTGTACGATGTGAAATACTCGGACGTTCAGGTTCAGCTTGAAATGTGCCCACGCCGCGCCGCTCACGAGCAACGAAAGCAGGGCAAGCGCGGGAATCAGGAGACGTTCCCTATATGACCTCACGTTTTGATCTCCGCACTCAGAATGGTCAGGCCGTCGAGGTACCAGCGATCCTGCTGCCGGGAGACGTCCACAAGCCCGCGATACGTGACCTGACGGCGGTGAAGGTGGCCCCAGTGGCCGCCGCTCACGGACGCGGCCCAGGTAGCAAGGATCTGGCTGCCCGTGCCGTTTTCGGCCGGGTCGATGCGCTCCACCTTCAGGTCCACGATCTCGTCAGTTCGGGCCATCGCCCCTGAGGGCAGGGTGACCGCGAGGCCCCGATGCAATTCCGCGCCGACCTCGGTAATGCGTTCTGCAGGGACGAATTGGGTCAGCGCTTCGGCAAAGGCATCGGATCGGGTCTCCAGCATCGCGGTGCCGGCATTGTTCAGCAGACCGGACATGAGCTGCTGCGCCGCTTCCGCGGTCGGCTCCGGCTGTCCTGGCAGTGAAATACGGGTGCTTACTGGCGCAGCAACAACCGCCGCGCAAAGGGCCATTGCCGCACCTGCCAGCAAGCCGAGTCTCCGACCACCCCGCTGGCGAAACGCTGACCATGCGGCAGCCAAAGCGCCAATGACGAACGCGCCTGCAAGTATCGGCAGGCTGATGATGGTTGCTGTGGACACGGTGACGGGGCGGGCCTGCGGCTCGGTCCAGTCCCTCAGGTAATTGGTCCAGCGCACCACTGGATTGCCGACACGCACCTGTGCCGGAACACCGCCCGCCGGATCGGTGAGGGTGACAGGCACGGAGGTCAGGCTGTCCGGGAATAGCTCCCAGGTCATCTCGACATCCTGGGCGAGGCTCTCACGGGGATAAGACAGGATGACGCCGAGCAGAGTTGTCGCACGATCGGATTGCTGTGCCTCTTCCACCACCCGCAACCCCTCCGCACCGACCGCGACGCGGGACACGCGGATGTCGGCCGGCACCACCCGTTCGCCGTCGATCGCTACCGGATTTCGGTGCCGTAGGAAGTCCGCCGCCCGCGCCTCGACCCCGGCCATCTGCGCCGGCCCGAGGGAGGCGGCGTCGCCAAGGCCGAGGTCGACCCATCCTTCGAGATCCCGCAGGCGCAAGATGATCTCGTGTCTGACTTCTCGTGGCTCCATCGACAGAAACGACATCAGCGGGGATTTGTGGTGGCGAGTCAGATTGGGGTTCTCGAAAGCGCTGAACCAGGGGTCGTCCCAGTCCGGCATCAGCGTTTCGGTGCGGGACAGATAGCGGTAGTCCGTCACAGGCACGCCAAGGTGGTCCACCAGCAGCCCGAGTGACGCCAACGGCATACCGGTGGTATCGAGCGGCGGCGTGAGGGTAATGCGCTCCGGTCGATCGTCGAAAGGAAACTCAAGTTCGGCGAAGACGACGTCAGCGCTGCGCGGTCGCGGCGGCACGATGGCGGTGGCGGCCGTGATACGTGGCTTTCGTGGGCGCAGGTCGACCGTGCGGATCACCGGCACGAGCGGCTGGCCATCGGCCGCGACGGACAGCGTCAAGCCCGTGCGTTCGGAGAGGGGCAGGCCGGTGCCGTCATCGGGCCTCACGAAGAAGGGAAAGTCCGCCGGATCGATTTCCAGCGCGACCCGTACCCGGTCTGGCAACACGGAAACCTCGGCAAAGTCCGGTGCCGTTTCGCCTCCGTAGGGTGAAACCAGATCGGCCCGCGCGACGGCCGTCCACGAGGCTGTGGCGAGGATGGTGACGAACAGGCGAAGCGGGAGGACCATGGCGCGACCTCGGGCAGGGGTGACGCCCCGGCGCAAGAAAACGCCGGGGCAGAGCGGCGTCATTCGTCGCCGGGGTACGGGAAGTCGCGCCCGAGAGCCTCGGAGGCTTCCTTGAAGATTGGGCGTAGAGCGTCGTCGACGTCCCAATACCCACTCTTCGTGAACTCCGAGAAACCAATGTCGGCGATGTCGATGCCCACCTGTTCCGCGAAGGCGGTGCGGTCGTCCAGTGTGGGCGGCTCGGCGGGCGCTCCGAGTGGCGGCGCCCATGTCCGCTCCTCCGTCACGGCCATTCTCACGCGGATGTCTTCCTTCGTAACGTTCCAGGCCATGAAGTCGTCCGCCATGCTAAGCGGACCATCGTAGGTTTTTCGAATGCGTTCGTAGACGGCCGTGCCGGTGTCGAAGTCGTTGAAGAAGTGATAGGCGACGGCCAGTCGCGGCTGGATGTCGCTCATGACCTTGCCGAACGCTTCCGGCGCCGTGTGAACCTGCGTGCCGACCAGAAGCGCAGATTCCGGGCTGAACCGCATCTTGTTGACGAGGTCCGGCACCGCGATGAAGCATTCGTGGATCGCGAGGTCGGCATCCTTCGCGTATTCGATGAACCACTTGTTGGGATACGTGTCTGAACTGAAAACGAACTTCAGATCGTTCCATTCGAGCGCATAGCTGACGGCACCATCGATGGAATGAATGGCCGGAAAAGTTCGGATGACGACGCCATTCTCCTCGTAGATCACCTCGTTCTCGAGTTTGTAGTCGAACTCGTTCACCTCAAGGCGGTAGCCGCGAAAGTCGACGTTTCCAGCGCGCCCTGCCATGTCCCAGGTGAGCATCTGCATCATGCCCTCGAGAGCATGTGCCGTGCCGAGCTCCGGCGTCGCGCCGCTCGGTCCCCAGACTTTCAGCGGAACGTTTCGGCCCATCAGGGCGCCACCTATGAAAATGTCATGAAGCGCGCCGAAATGGTCCGTGTGCAGGTGCCCGATGAAGATCTTGTCCAGAAAATTGTAAGGGATCTGAAGTGACGAGATCCGCTCCGCCGAACCTGAGCCGATGTCGAACAGGAACTTGTCGCCGTTACCAAGTTCCACGAGGAAGCAGGCGGCGGCCTGCGCAGCACGGGTCGTCGGCATGCCGGTGCCGCAGGCGATCACGCGCATCTCGTCGGGGGCAAGGTCCTCGGTGTTGGGATAGTAGGCGTCGCGATTGCGGTCGCGCACCATCGTGGGTGAAACCTCCGCCTCCTGCGCATAAGCCGCGCCCGCAATCGACAGGCTTGGCGTATCCGGCTGTGCCATCCAGGCGCCGAATGCAATGCCGGCCACGAAAGCGGCCGTTCGCCGGATCGCAGTGTCTCGATCTGCCATCTTAGGGTCCTCCCTTGGTGTTGGCTCTCCGGCCCGCGCGCTGCCGGCGTGGCGGCACCAGGTGGCCGGAACGGAATGAGCCTTGCCCAATGGTTCCCGATCAATGCGCCGCATGTAACGGAGTCACGGTGACTCCTTGCGTGACTCACGCGTGAAACAAGGCAAGAATGGGCGGGCAACTTTGCCGAGGCGGGCGACGATGAAAGACGACCGGCCACAATCGGCGATACCGCCGGACGCCAGGAAGTCCGCGCTGGAGCGGATCCTCGCGTCGCCCGGATTCCAGAGCGCGGGCAGGCTCCGCGATTTCCTGACCTATGTCGTGGAGGAGGACCTCGCCGGGCGGGGCGGTGGCATTCGCGGAAAGACCATCGCCCAGGACGTCTATGGCCGGAGCACTGGGAGCGATGGAGACCCCGAAAACATCGTCCGCGTGGATGCGCGCCGCCTGCGTCAGCAACTCGACCAGTATTACGCAACGATCGGTGCATCGGATCCGGTCCAGCTTGTGCTCGACCCGGGCAGCTACCGACCGCGTTTCGAGACGCACGCGGTGCCGCACTCCTCACCCCTGCGAAGCACGACCGCGCGGGCGGCCATCTATGCGGGCCTCTTCGCGCTCGGCACGTTCGTCGGCGTGGGGCTGATGCTGGTCTTTTCTCCGGACCCTTCCAAAAAGGTGGCGTTACTCGACCCCGCCATGATCGGTGGGTCTGGGCAGGCGACATCCAACGGCAAGAAGGCCCAACGTTCGGCCATCTTCGAAAAGTCTCCCGCCGCGCTTGAGGCGATGACCCTCGCCGAGCAAGCGCAGAGCATGATCTTCCCGATCTTCGACCTTCCCCGGCAGACCTTGCTCACGTCCGTCTTCGAGCGTGTCATAGAACTCGATCCGGACTACTACGGCGGCTATGCCGGGCTTTCTTACGTTCTCAGCACCCGCGCGATCCTGTCGCCCGATCCCGAAAGCCGGGCGGCATTGGTCTCGCGGTCGCGGGAGGCGGCCGACACCGCTTTGCGTCTTGCGCCCGCGCAGGCCTGGACCCAGTCCGCACTGGCTTGGACCGCCTTCGCCTCGCGGGATTTCGACGAAGCCATGAGGCTGGCCGCTCTGGCCGAGCAACTGGACTCCGACAACGCTCAGATCCTCGATCTCGTCGGTACCATTGCCCTGTTCACCGGCGACTTCGAGCAGGCCTTGAAGGCCGTGGATGGCGGACAGGCGCGGGTCGGCAGCCATCAGCGTTTTGCGAACCGCAACATCTTCGCGGCGGCGAACTATCATCTTGGCAACTATCGGGTCGCCTACGATGCTTTTGTCGAAGCGGCAGCGATGGGCGATCCCCTGAGCGCGCCCTCGCTGGCGTACCAGGCAGCCTGCCTTTCGGCGCTCGGCGATGACAAGGGAGCGCTCCGTAAACTCAACGAGTTGGACCGGGCCTGGCCGAATGCGCCGGTCGCGTCGATGCTGTATGGAATCCACAGCGAAAAGGCCAATGCCGATGCGGTCCTCGATCGGCTGCGGAGCCTCGGTTGGAGCGGGGGTCAGGCAGAGCAGTGAAGCACGCCGCCGCGCTGCCAGGAGCGCGCACCAGTGGAGGGATCGTTTCCCTCACAGCGGGGCACGCCTGGCACGCAGCGTTCGGTATTGGCGACAGCGCCGCAAAGGTCAGCGTTTCAGCTTCAACCTCTCCAGTTCCGGCGTGATCGGGATGAACTCCGAGTCGTCGCCCGGGGGCAGCTTGAAGGGTCCGTCGGACCAGTTCGCCTCCTTCCAGGCGGCCTTCGCCTCCTCGATCCTGTCCGGAGAAGACGAGACGAAGTTCCACCAGATGTAGCGCGGTCCGTTCAGCGTTTCGCCACCGAGCGCCATGAGGCGCGCGCCCTGTGCCCCCGCGCGAACGGAGATACGGTCCCCGGGGCGGAACACCATCATCCGGCCGGCTTCGAAGGTCTCGCCGGCAATCTCGATCTCACCCTCGGTGACATAAATCCCGCGGTCCTCATGATCGTCGGGCAGCGGGAAATGCGCGCCCGGTGTGAGCGTCACGTCGGCGTAGAAGATCTCGGACTGCATCGTGACGGGCGACCGCTCGCCCCACGCCGACCCCAGGATCAGCCGAGCGCTGGCGCCATTCTCGGAAAGCAGGGGCAGGGCCTCCTGCCGGTGATGCTCGAAGTCGGGCGCCATGTCCTCCCGGTCCTCGGGCAGGGCGACCCATGTCTGAATACCGAACAGCTTGTGACGGGTTGCCCGGGTCTCGGCACTCGTACGTTCCGAATGGGTGACGCCGTTGCCTGCCAGCATCCAGTTGACCTCGCCGGGGTAGATCATCTGATGCGTGCCGAGGCTGTCACGGTGTTCGAACTCGCCCTGGTAGAGGTAAGTCACCGTACCGAGGCCGATATGCGGATGCGGGCGGACGTCGATGCCGCCCTCGGTGATGAACTCTGCCGGACCCACCTGGTCGAAGAAGATGAACGGCCCCACCATCTGCCGCCTGGGTGAGGGCAGGGCGCGGCGCACTTCAAAGCCACCGATATCGCGGGCACGCGGGATGATCGTGGTTTCGATCGCATCCAGGCCCACGCTGTCGGGGCAGTCGGGCGCAAGGGTCGGGTTCCAGCTCATGGCGAAGCCTCCTTAGGCTTGTAGGGGCACAGGCAATCAGCCCATCTCGCGCCCCCACCCCGTCATCCGGAGTTGGGCGCATGTGGTGACGACGTTCCTATCGACTCGCGAGATGATCTACCACGACTACCCGCGAATACCTGTCACCGGACCTTCCCGATATCGGGACTCCCGGCCCCCGATACAACGGCACGATGTCGCGAGGCCCTGTGCGCTTTGTTTGGGGTTTCCGATGCAGGCAAAGGTCCTATGGTTTCGGCATGACTGCAAACGACACACCGCGCGAGTCCAACGTCCTCTGTGACCGCGATATTGCCGACCTGACGGAGTGGCGCCGCGCGCTTCATCGCCGCCCCGACCTGTCCGGCGAAGAGGCCGAGACCGCGCGGCGCGTGGCCGACATGCTGGGCCACACGGAACCGGACCGGGTCATCACGGAACTGGGCGGCCACGGAGTCGCCGCCGTCTTTGAGGGCCGCGCCGATGGTCCTTGCATCCTTCTGCGTTGCGAGTTGGACGGGCTGCCAATTGAGGAGCTTGGCGAGGTTGCCCACCGCTCGAAGGTCGCCGGCAAGGCGCATCTATGCGGTCACGACGGCCACATGGCCATTCTGGCGGGGGTCGGTCGATGGCTGGGTCGGAACCGTCCTGCCAGGGGGCGGGTCGTCCTGCTCTTTCAACCGGCCGAGGAGGATGGGTCGGGGGCGGAACGGGTGATTGCCGATCCGCGTTTCCGTACCCTGTCGCCGGATTTTGCGCTGGCGCTGCACAACATGCCCGGTGTTCCGCTGGGCCATGCGGTGCTGGACGAAGGCATCATGAATTGCGCGTCGCGTGGGATGAAGATCGTGCTGAACGGGCGGACCGCGCATGCGTCCCAGCCAGAAACGGGCCGCTCGCCGGTGCCCGCCGTGGCTCGGCTCATGTCGCTGCTGACTGACCTCGGGACCGGCGGGTCGCAAGCCGATCCCGACTTTTCGCTGGTGACCGTGACGCACGCGCGGGTCGGGGAGCCGGCTTTCGGGGTCGCTCCCGGGAGGGCAGAAATCTGGGCGACGCTGCGCACGCAGCGGGACGCTGGCATGGACGCACTTGTCGCACGCGCGGAGCAGGCGGTTGCCGAGGCTGCGGACGGGGCAGGACTGACGTGGAAGGTCAGCTATCACGACGTGTTCCGCCATTGCGAGAACGCGCCGGCGGCGACGCGCCTGCTAGCCCGCGCCCTTGAGGCGGAAGGGGTTCCCACGGGAAAGGCCGGACTGCCCATGCGCGCCTCGGAGGATTTCGGCCGCTTCGGGGATGGCGCGAACGCGGCCATGATGCTGCTTGGGTCGGGCGTGGATTGCCCCGCGCTGCACAGTCCCGACTACGATTTCCCGGACGCACTCATTGCGACCGGCGCCGGTATTTTCATCCGATGCCTGCGCAGCGAATTGTTCTGACGGCGCGCACCGCAGAATGGGCCACGCTGTCCGTTCCGTCCAGGTTCGGCTGATCTACACCATATATTCGAAAATGTTGTTCTTGACCCGAGGGCAAGAGTCCGGACAACCTGTCGTGGGAGACATTGAGGGAGGAGAACGCGCCAGGGCCCGGGCATCGGCGCGGCGTTGGGAGGAATTCGGCGCACGCGACGGTCACTGGCAAGTCGGACCGGCCAGACGGGCGACGCCCTCGCGAACCGGGTGAGAGGCATCAGCTAAGAATAAAAAGAGCACAGGTCGTCTTCGGCACCAGACGTCGCGCGCGCTTGGCAGTTGCTCATTCGCAGCACGCAGCTCCGGCCGAGAGACCGTTCACAGGGAGGACCGTACGTGCGTGTTTGTGCGCAGCACCGGGCGAAAAGACCGACATTGATCAGATAGGAGACAGCATTCCGATCAGGCACGACATGGGGGCGTGCCGTCGGAAGAAAAGCGGTTCGGCGTCGTTCAAAGCGGCCGAACCCTGGCATCAAGCCCCCCAAGAAACGGAAATTGGCAAGTCATCCAGGGAGGAAACAGATGACGGACACCAAGACTTTCGGCCGCCGGTCGTTTTTGAAGAAATCCGCAATCGCCGGCGGCGCAGTGGCCGGCAGCGCGCTCGCGGCGCCCGCGGTGCTGGCACAGGCCCCCATCGTATTGAAGATGCAAACGTCGTGGTCGGCCTCCAACATCTGGCAGGAATTCGCGCAGGACTACGTGAACCGTGTCGAGGAAATGTCTGGCGGCCGGCTCAAGATCGACCTTCTGCCGGCGGGCGCGGTCGTGGCCGCGTTCCAGGTGATGGACGCCGTCAACGACGGTATTCTAGACGCCGCGCATTCTGTTTCGGCCTACTGGTACGGCAAAAACAAGGCCGCGTCGCTATTCGGCACGGGGCCCGTCTTCGGGGCCTCGTCGACCGCGATGCTCGGCTGGTTCTACGAGGGCGGCGGGGCCGAGCTTTACCGCGAACTGACGCAGGACATCATGGGGCTGGACGTCATCGGCTTCCTCGGCTTCCCGATGTTCGCGCAGCCCTTCGGGTGGTTCAAGGGTGAGGTCAACTCGGTCGCCGACATCGAGGGCTTCAAGTACCGCACGGTGGGCCTCGCGGCGGACCTGTTCCAGTCCATGGGCATGTCCGTGGCGCAGCTCCCCGGCGGCGAGATCGTGCCGGCGATGGAACGCGGCGTGATCGACGCCTTCGAGTTCAACAACCCGTCGTCGGACAAGGATTTCGGCGCGCAGGACGTGGCCAAGAACTACTACCTGTCCTCCTATCACCAGGCGGCGGAGCAGTTCGAATTCCTGTTCAACCGCTTCAGCTTCGAGGATCTTGACCCTGATCTTCAGGCGATCCTGAAGTACGGCGTCGAGGCATCGGCCACGGCAAACACGTCCAAGGCGATGCGGCGGTACTCCGCGGATCTCCAGTGGCTCCAGAACGAAGCCGGGGTCACCGTGCGTCGTACCCCCAAGGAGATCCTCGACGCCCAGATCAACGCCTGGTCGGAACTTCTGCCGGGGCTGGAGGAGGACGACTTCTTCAAGCGCTGCGTGGCAAGCCAGCGCGAATGGGCCGAACAGGTCGCGTTCTACGAGCTGATGAACGCGCCGGACTACGCGCTCGCCTACGAGCACTTCTTCCCGGGCAAGCTGAAGCTCTGAGGTTCAGGCCACTTCGGATGACCCCCGGCGGACCTGCGCCGGGGGCACCGTGATCCTCGAAGGAAATCCCATGATCGGTTTCATCCGGTTCGCGGATAATCTGTCGGCGTGGTTCGGCAAGGCGTTCGCGTGGCTCATCATCCTCATGTCGGTCGGCACCGGCTACGAGGTCTTCGTCCGCTACGTCCTGAATTCGCCAACTGCCTGGGCGCTGGACGTCTCGTTCATCATGTACGGAACGCTGTTCATGATGGGCGGGGCCTACACGCTCTCTCGCGGCGGCCATGTCCGGGGGGACTTTCTCTATCGGCTGTGGAAACCACGCACGCAGGCAAAGGTAGACCTCGTGCTCTACCTGATCTTCTTCTTCCCCGGCGTGACGGCGCTGATCCTGGCCGGGTGGAAATACGCTGCGCGGTCCTGGCAATACGGCGAGGTTTCGGTGAACAGCCCGGCGGGCGTTCCGATCTATCAGTTCAAAACCGTGATCGTCGCCGCCGGCATCCTGCTGTTCATCCAGGGGATCGCGCAGGTCATGCGCTGCATCATCGCCATTCGCACGAACAAATGGATCGAGGCCGAGGAGGACGTCTTCGAAACCGAGGACCTCCTGATGGAACAGGCCAGCCGGGCCGAAAAGGACAGCCACCCATGACGGACCCACAGGTCGCCCTGATGATGCTGGGGCTCTTCATTGTCTTCGTCTTTCTCGGCTTCCCGATCGCCTTCACGCTCATGGCGATGGGGATCGGATTCGGCTATTACGCCTATTTCGACGCGCGTCGCATGTGGCGGGACTTCGACCGGCTCGATGAGGCCGCCGGGACGTGGGATCAATGGTCCACTTGGTTCGAGGGGTTTTTCAACAACCGAATATTCGACCTCTTCGTGAACCAGACGTTCACGGTCATGTCGAACGAGGTGCTGACGGCCGTTCCGCTCTTCCTGTTCATGGGATACATCGTGGAGCGCGCCAACATCGTCGACCGACTGTTCTCGACGCTGAATATCGCGTCGAAGAACGTTCCCGGCTCGCTCGGGGTCGCCGCCCTTATCACCTGCGCGCTGTTCGCGACGGCCACCGGCATTGTCGGCGCCGTGGTGACGCTGATGGGCCTGCTGGCGCTGCCGGCGATGCTGAAGGCGCGCTACAAGCCGTCCTTCGCCAGCGGCATCATCTGCGCGGGCGGGACGCTCGGCATCCTGATCCCGCCGTCGATCATGCTCATCGTCTACGCGGCGGCGTCGAACGTCTCCATCGTGCGGCTCTATGCCGGGGCACTGTTGCCGGGGCTCACGCTTGTCGGGCTCTATCTCGTCTACGTGGTCGGGCGGGCGATCCTGCAGCCATCGTCCGCGCCGCGCCCGTCTGCGGACGAGGTTCCCGACGTGCCGCTTGGCAAGCTGCTGGTGATGATCCTGACGTCGTTCCTGCCGCTCGCCTTCCTGATCCTGTCCGTCCTCGGGTCCATCCTGTTCGGTCTCGCAACCCCGACGGAGGCCGCCTCCATCGGAGCCCTGGGAGGGATGCTGCTGGCATTCCTCTACCGGGCGATGACATGGCAGCGGCTGCGGGAAAGCGTTTACCTGACGGTGCGCACCACGGCGATGGTCTGCTGGCTCTTCGTTGGCTCCTACACGTTTTCGGCCGTGTTCTCCTATCTTGGGGGCGAGCATGTGATCTCAGAATTCGTTCAGGGCATGAACCTGACGCCAATTCAGTTCCTGATCATGGCGCAGTTCATCATCTTCCTGCTGGGCTGGCCGCTGGAGTGGTCGGAGATCATCATCATCTTCGTCCCGATCTTCCTGCCGCTGCTGGCGTACTTCGAGATCGACCCGCTGTTCTTCGGCATCCTCGTGGCGCTCAACCTCCAGACCAGCTTCCTGACGCCGCCAATGGCCATGTCAGCTTATTATCTCAAGGGGATCGCGCCGCCGGAGGTGCGGCTTACGCAGATCTTTGCCGGCGTCATGCCGTTCCTGTTCTGCGTGATCGTCTCTATGGTGTTGATGTACGTCTTCCCTGAAATCGTCTTCTATCTGCCGGAGTTGTTCTATGGAGGCTGATGTCATGAGACCCCGTCGGCGGGAGAGCCAGCCGGCAGACCTCGGCACCGTGGCGCTCCGGGACCGCCTCGCGTCCGGCGCGCTCAAGGCGGCCGAGCTTGCCGAGATCTGCCTCGGCCGGATCGAGGAGCGGGAGGCCGACGTGGGCGCCTGGGCCTGGCTCGATGCGGAGTACGTGCGCGCCCAGGCCAAGCATCTGGACGCCCACCGCGCCTCCGGCCGCCCGATCGGGCCGCTTCACGGTCTGCCCGTGGGCATCAAGGACATCATCGACACCGCCCGCATCCCGACGGAGAACGGCTGCCGGCTCGACGCCGGGCGGGTGCCCCTGAAGGATGCGTATGTGGTCGAACGCCTGCGGCAGGCCGGCGCGATCATCATGGGCAAGACGGTGACGACGGAGCTTGCCTTCATGCACCCCGGAGGGACCCGTAATCCCCACAACCTCGCCCACACGCCCGGGGGATCGTCGTCCGGATCGGCAGCGGCGGTTGCGGACGGGATGGTGCCCCTCGCGGTCGGCACCCAGTCCGGCGGTTCGGTCATCCGCCCGGCGTCTTTCTGCGGCATCGCCGGGTTCAAACCCACCTTCGGCGCCATCCCGCGCCGGGGGGTGCTGATGCAATCGCAGTCCCTCGATACCGTTGGTGTATTCGCTCGCGACCCGGAAGGTGCCGCGCTGATTGCAGAGGTGCTGTTCGGCCACGATCCTGCCGATGCCGCTACGAGCCTCGCCCCGTCGCCACGGTTGGTGGAGACGACCCGCGCCGCGCCCCCGCTGGCGCCCGTCTTTGCCCTGGTCAAGCCGCCGGGATGGGAGGAGGCGGACCCGCAACTGCATGCCGCCTTCGCAGAACTCGCGGCGGCCCTCGGCGAGCAGGTCTTCGAGGTCTCCCTGCCGGCCGTCTTTGCGGAAGCGGCTCCGCAGCGGGCCCGGATCAACCACGCCGAAATGTCCCGGAACTACTATCGCTACGGGAGAGATGGCGCGGACGTGCTTGGCGCCAGAACGCGGGACGCCATCGAGACGGGCAACGGCATATCGGCCCGCGACTACCTCGCGGCGCTGGATTGGCGGAACGTCCTGAATGCGGGGCTGGAGGAGATCTCCCGGCGCTGCGACGCGATCCTATGCCCGGCCGCGCCCGGACCGGCGCCGGAAGGTCTCGGCTCGACGGGCGACTCGATCTTCAACGGCCTCTGGACGCTCTGCGGCACGCCGGCCGTGACCGTTCCGATCCTGACGGCGGAGAATGGCCTGCCGATGGGAGTGCAACTCGTGGCGGCGCGTGGAGAGGACGCGCGGCTTCTGCGGACCGCGAACTGGCTCTTCAGATGGGCCGATCCTTCAGACCCTGACGGGAGCATGACATGAAACGCTTGCTTGCCCTGATCGCCTTCCTCACGCTCGCGGGGTTCATCGGGATTTTGGTCGTCAAGATCCCCAGTCCCGACCTGATCCTCGTCGCCCTGCTGACCGTCGGGCTGGTCGCCTACGATTTTCTGACATCCACCGGCAACTCGGGGGACTGAGCGCCGACCCCTGGTGCCGCCCGAGAGGAAGAGACGCCCCATGCATCCGTCCCACGTTCCCGAAACGGTCTTCCACACGCGGGTCAGAAACGACGCGCTCGGCGGGGCGAACCCGTTCGAGTGGCGGGACCTGTCCTCCGGCACCATATTCGCCAACCGGCGCATCGTGCTGTTCGCTGTGCCGGGCGCCTTTACACCGGCGTGCTCGGAAACCCATCTGCCCGGCTACGAAGCGCTGCACGGTGAATTCCTGTCCCTTGGGGTGGACGAGGTGATCTGCCTCGCGGTCAACGACGCGTTTGTCATGTTCCAATGGGCGCGCCTGCTCGGCGCTGGCAAGGTCTCCATGTTGCCCGATGGCAATGGCGACTTCACGCGCGGCATGGGCATGCTGGTCGCGCGCACGGATCAAGGGATGGGGAGCCGAAGCTGGCGGTATTCCATGGTCGTGGAGGATCGAAAAATCCGCAAGATTTTCGCCGAGGCCGGGATGCGTGACAACCCGCCCGGCGTTCCGGTGAACGTGTCGGGCGCCCCGACGATTCTGGACTACTTGAAATCCACCTGATCCCCATGCGGCGAAGGCCGCTTTGCACGCGCCCCGCGGCGGCCAGCCCCGCGACACGGGCGCGGATTCGGTGTATACTGTCACCGGGAATTGGCATGGCGACGGGGCTGGTCGCACGTCCTCACCAAGAAGGATTTCGCGGCTGGCTTGCACGGGTTGCGAGGGGAGAACGAAGCCATGAAATCCATTCTTCAAACGATGATGCTCGTGGGGGCAGGGGTGTGGGTGGTCTCGGCACAAGCCGAAACAATGACCGAAAGCCTTGGCCGGTTCGAGTTCGTGAACAGCTGCGCCGCCTGCCACGGGCCGGACGGCAAGGGGGAAGGGTCCATCGCGGCCTATCTCAACACGGCCCTGCCGGATCTGACCAAACTTCAAGCCGACAATGAGGGCGTTTTTCCGGTGACGAAGGTCTTCCAGACCATCGAGGGCGGCCCCGAGGTCGGACCGCACGGAACGCGGGACATGCCCGCATGGGGGCTCCGCTACAGGCAACGCGCCGAGCGCGATCCCGACTTCATCGAGGACAGCGCCGCCTACTCGAAGCTGCGGGTTCTGGCTCTGATCGAGTACCTGTCGACCATCCAGGAAGAATGATCCCAATCGCGATCGGGCGGGGGTAAGACCGCCGCCCGATCATGCGCATCACGGGAGAAGCGTGCCGACAAGGGAGAGGCCGGCGGCACCCCGCCGGAGCCGGATCAGCGGACACGCGGCACCGGAGACGAGCCTTCCCACACCAGGGCGCTGTCGCCCGACGCCGGCGGGAACGGAAGTCGCCATGCAAAGCGCCTGCGTGAGGTCGAGGCCGACCTTCTCCACCAGAACATTGACCGCGGTGGTCAGGTCGAGGTCGGCGCCTGCGAGCGTTCCGTCCGCCAGCAAAAGTCGCCCATCCGCCCGTTCGATCGTCCGGCCGTTGAGGGTGAAGCTCCGGTCGTCCGTCCCGGCGGGCGCCATGGAGTCGCTGACCAGGAAGATTTGCCCGGGTCCGGACTTTGCCGCTATGGCGGTGCGCATCGCCGCGGGGTGGACGTGGATGCCGTCTGCGATCAGGCCGCAGTCGAGCCCACCGTCCGCCAGGGCTGCGCCGGCAAGACCCGGCGTGCGGTGCCCCAATTGGCTCATCGCATTGAACAGGTGCGTGACACAACGCGCGCCTGCCGCCGCGTACCGGCGGGCCGTGTCGAAGTCCGTATCGGAATGCCCGAGCGAGACGATGGCCCCGGCCTCCGCCAGGGTGCGAACCTGATCTTCGGTCGCATTTTCCGGCGCCACCGTGACCATGAGCGCCGGTAGGCGACGGGCGGCGTCGCACAGGATATCAAGGTCGCGGTCGGTCATCGAGCGGATCAGGCTTGGATCATGCGCCCCCTTTCGGGCCAGCGACAGGTGCGGCCCTTCCAGGTGCAGGCCCCCGATGCCCTCCACACCCTCGGCGACTGCGGCCTCCACGCCCGCAATGGCAGCAAGGGTCCGGTCGGGTGTGTCCGTGATGAGCGTCGGAAATATAGTCGTGGCCCCGAGGCTGGCATGGGCTTCGGCCATCCGTCGCAGGGCGCTCACCGACTGGTCGTCGTTGAACATCACACCGCCGCCGCCGTTGACCTGCAGATCCACGTATCCGGGGCTGAGGATGTCGCCCTCAAGGTCCGCAACCGTCCCGTCGGGCGCCTCCGCTTCCGGGAGAATATCGGCGACGTGCCCGTCCTCCAGAACCAACACGGAATCCTCGAGCAGCCGGTCGCCGTCGAAGATCGGACCGCCGCGGTAGAGCGTACGAGCGTCTGTCATAGCGTTTCGGTGACCTTGTTGAGATGTCGCGGCATGTCCGGGTTGATCCCCCGCATTTCGGCGACCTTTTCGACCATCGCGTAGAACGACACGATCAAGGCGACCGGGTCGGTCAGCCAATGACCGGTGCGCACGTGTTCGATAACGGTCGCATTCTGCGCCTTGTGGGACGTGACGAAGACGTTTGCCCCCTTGGCGGCGAGGGCATCCGCCACCTCCGACACGGCCTGTTCTGCGGCGTCGGCGGCGGCGAAGGCGATCACCGGAAAGCCGCGGTCGACGATGGAGACCGGGCCATGCATCACCTCGGCCGAGGAGAAGCTTTCGGCATGGAGCTGGCAGGTTTCCTTGAATTTCAGTGCCGCCTCGTTGGACATCGCCCAGCCCGGACCGCGGCCAAGGGTGTAGATCGACCTGTCGCCGATTGCAGCGGTCACGGGCGACCAGTCGGTCGCGACAGCGCGCTCCAGGTCGGCGGGCAGTGCACGGATCGCCGCGAGGAGAGCGTCGTCCCGTTTCATGCTGGCAATCAGCCAGAGCCCTGCGACGGCGGACGTCACGAAAGTCTTTGTGGCGGCCACGCTGAGCTCCGGGCCAGCCTGAATATCGAGCGTGGCATTCGCGGCCTGAGCCAGCGGCGACGCCGTGTCGTTGGTCACCGCGATGGCAAAGGCGCCGCCATCCCTTGCCGACCGGGTCATTTCGACGATATCGGGGCTCTTGCCGGACTGGGAGACCGCAAGGCAAAGCGCGTTCTTCAGCTTCAGTCGCGCGCCGTAGATCGACGCGACTGACGGGCCGACTGAGGCCGTCGGCAGCCCGAGCAGGATCTCACTGGCGTATTTCAGATACGTACAGGCGTGGTCGGACGAGCCGCGTGCGACCGTGACCAGCACCCCCGGATCGAGCGCATTGGCCTGCTGCGCGATCTCGCGCACAGTGGCTTCGCCGGCATGGAGCAGGCGGTCGACGGCGGCGGGGATCTCCTCCACCTCCGCGCGCATCAGCGTTTTCCTCGTCATTGCCGGCGGTCCTCTACATTGGCCAGACGCAGTTCCGCCACGAAGTCGTAGGCGTCTCCGCGATAGGTGGATTGCGTGAATTCGACGACGCGGTCGTTCTCGAGGTACGACGTGCGCCTAATGCTGAGTCCGGCGGCGCCCGGCTCGACACCCAGCAACTCGGCTTCCCGATGCCCGAGATTTACCGCGGTGATCCGCTGGATCGCGCGTACCGGCAAAGTGCCGGAAGCTTCCAGAACCTCGTAGAGAGACGAGGTGACCAGCAGGGGGTTCGGCAGGATGTCCAGCGGCAGGGCCGCGCGTTCCAGGGCCATCGGCTGCCCTTCGGCCTGTCGCAGCCGGTAAAGACGCGCGACGGAGTCGCCGGCCGACAGCCCCAGGGCCACGACCTCCTCGGGGGAGGGCAAGACGACGCCGCGCTCCAGCCAGGTGGAGGTCGTTTCCATCCCGCGTCGCTTCATGTCGTCGGAGAACGAGGTCAGCCGTGACAGGGACTGTTCCACGCGCTGGACCTTGTCGCGCACGAAGGTGCCCGAGCCTTGCCGCTGGATCAGGATGCCGGAATCCACGAGATCATGGATCGCCTTCCGCACGGTCACCCGCGACAGGTCCGTCAGCTCAGCGATCTCGCGTTCCGGGGGCAGGGAGCTGTTCGGCTGCAGGATTCCCTGTTCCACCGCCTGTTCGATGCGGCGGCGGAGCTGGACGTAGCGCGGCCCCGCGCTCTTGCCGAGCCAGTCGCCGGGCTTGAGGAACTCCGTGACGTTCACGGTCGCGCCTCCTCTCGGAAGTCCGCTGCCAGGGCCAGCGCGCCGTCCAGTGCGGAGCCGCGAGGGGGCTTTACGGACGCCACGATCTCCTCCGGCAGGCGACCCCGATAGGCCGCGGTGGCGCCGCCAAGCAAGCAGATCGGCTCGCCCTTGCGCCAGCCGATCGCGTTCAGGATGCGCCGGATGTAGGCCACACCAGCGTCGAGGATCTCGATGCCAAGCGGATCGCCGTTCGCGGCGGTGTCGGCCACCAGAGGCGCAAGGGCCGCAATGTCTCCCGGCGTCGCGGCGATGCTGAAAGCGACGATGCCGCGGGGGGTGCCGCCGAACCGGGTGAGAATGGCATCCGACAGGCCGGTCTGTGGGCGCAGTCCGTCGGTCACGTCCAGAGTTCGCGCCAGCGCCTCGCGCCCGATCCAGAAGCCCGACGCTTCGTCCCCCAGCCGCGAGCCCCAGCCGCCGACGAGCCGGATCGCGCCGTCCGTCTGCCGGCCGAAGAACGAGCCGGTTCCGAGCCCCGCAATCGTGCCGTCCCCGGCACCGAGCGCACCCCGAACGGCCGCGCAGCGGTCGTCCTCGATCCGGACCCGGCGGAGCGGCAATCTGTGGGCGAGACCCTCCGCGTCTTCCGATCCGATCACGCCGGCGAGGCCGAGATAGGCGGGCAGGGCGCACAGGGTGGCGTGGTCCACCCCGGCCTCATGGGCAAGCTGATCGAGGCCCGCTCGGATCGTCTCCGCAGCTCGCGCGATATCGGTGGACACGTTGGCAGACCCCAGAGTGACCGCTTGCACGGCATCGCCCGACTTCAGGGCCAGGCGGCAGGTCGTTCCACCGCCATCGGCGGCCAGCACGGCAGTATCCGGGTCAAATCTCATGTGAAACCTATATAATACCATTTAGCGAACTAAAAGACCTTTGTCATTCCAAATGGCCCATCAGGGCTGTGTCCTCGCGAATTTCAGGAAAGTTTTGAACCAATAGGCGCCGCAGTAGACAAATGGTATTATAAAGGTATGATAATCCGAACCGAGGGGATTCGCATGATTCTGCCGAAAACCGAGATGCTGCACGACGACGCTCGCGGGCTCGATTCCGGGCCGCTTTCCAACGCCGCGCGCGTATTGGCCGATGCCCAGGCCGAGGCCGCCCAGAGCGTGGCGGCGGCGTCGGAGGCGATCTGTGATGGCGCCCGGGCAATGGCGCGGGCAATTGGCGCGGGTGGGCGGCTTGTCTACGCCGCAGCGGGGTCGTCCGGGTTGATGGCGGTGGCCGATGCGCTGGAACTCGGCGGAACCTTCTCGATCAATCCGCAGCAGGTCCGCATCCTGATGGCCGGCGGCATCCCGACCGGCTCCGAAATGCCGGGAAACGTCGAGGACGACACGAGCGGCCTGTCCGGCGACTTGGCCGACCTGACAGCGGCGGATTGCGTGATTGCCCTCTCGGCCAGCGGGACCACGCCTTATGCCCTCGCGGCGGGCGAGGCTGCCCGGTCCATGGGCGCCACGCTCATCGGCATTGCCAACAATCCGGGCACACCACTTTTGGAGATGGCAGACCACCCGATCCTGCTCGCCACCCCGCCCGAGGTTATCGCAGGCTCGACGCGGATGGGAGCCGGCACCGCCCAGAAAATCGCGCTGAACATGCTTTCGACGCTGATGGCGGTGGAACTCGGGCACGTCTACGATGGGATGATGGTCAATTTGGTGGCCGACAACACGAAGCTGCGCGGCCGCGCCGCCCGAATGGTTGCGACGATCGCCGACTGCCCGCCCGAGCGCGCGGAGGCCGCTCTCGAAACAGCGGGCGGGCGGGTGAAGCCCGCCGTGCTGATCGCGGTTTCCGGGGTGACGCTGGAGGCCGCGGAAGAGATACTTGCCGAAGTGCAGGGAAACCTGCGCGCCGCGCTGGCGCGCATCTGACGGCGACGAAAATGTATCGCCGGAATTCCAACAGGAGGACGACAATGAAGAAGACACTGACCGCAGCGACGCTGCTCTCCACAACGCTTCTCGCGCAGGGAGCGCTCGCCCAGGATGTCACGCTGACCATCGAAAGCTGGCGCAACGATGACCTGACCCTGTGGCAGGACCAGATCATCCCGGCGTTCGAAGCCAGTCACCCCGGGATCAAGATCAAGTTTTCGCCCTCCGCCCCGGCGGAGTACAACGCGGTGCTGAACTCCAAACTCGACGCCGGTTCGGCGGGCGACCTCATCACCTGCCGACCGTTCGACGCATCGCTCGCACTTTACGAGGGCGACAAGCTGGCTGACCTGTCGGACCTCGACGCGATGGACAGCTTCGCGGACGTCGCCAAGTCCGCCTGGCAGACCGACGACGGCTCGGCCACGTTCTGCGTGCCGATTGCCAGCGTCATTCACGGATTCATCTACAACAAGGACGCCTTCAACGAACTGGGGATCGAGCCGCCGAAGACCACGGACGAGTTTTATGCCGTGCTCGACAAGATCCAGGAGGATGGCAGCTATATTCCCATGGCGATGGGCACCAACGACCAGTGGGAAGCGGCCACGATGGGCTATCAGAACATCGGCCCGAACTACTGGAAGGGCGAGGAGGGGCGGCAGGCCCTGATCGCGGGCGAGCAGAAGCTGACCGACGAGCAGTGGGTTGCTCCGTTCCGTGAACTGGCCAAGTGGGCGCCATACCTCGGCAACGGGTACGAGGCGCAGACCTATCCGGACAGCCAGAACCTGTTCACGCTGGGACGGGCGGCGATCTATCCGGCCGGGTCCTGGGAGATCTCCGGATTCAACCAGCAGGCCGACTTCGAGATGGGCGCGTTCCCGCCGCCGGTTCCGGCAGAAGGCGACGAGTGCTATATCTCCGACCACACCGACATCGCGATGGGCATGAACGCCGCGACGGAACACCCGGAGGAGGCGAAGGCCTTCCTGGAGTGGGTCGGCTCGGAAGAGTTCGCGACGATCTATTCCAACGCGCTGCCCGGGTTTTTCTCGCTGGCGAGCTTCGACGTCGAGATGTCCGATCCGCTGGCACAGGAATTCGTGAGCTGGCGTCAGTCCTGCAACTCGACGATCCGCTCGACCTACCAGATCCTGTCGCGCGGCACTCCGAACCTGGAGAACGAGACCTGGGGCGCGTCCGCCGCCGCGATCAAGGGCACCTCGACCCCGGAAGAGCTGGCCCAGAAGCTGCAAGACGGTCTTTCGAGCTGGTACGACCCGCAGAAGTAACAGGCCTTCCCAATTTGCGCATAGTCCCGGACGGCCTCTGCCGTCCGGGAGACACGCGAGGACCGCCCAATGCAGAAATCCCGCATCCGCTGGCATATCGCCGTTTTCCTGGCGCCGGCCGTCCTGGTCTACACGGCGGTCATGATCTATCCGCTGTTCAACACCCTGCGGCTCGCGCTCTTCAACGAGGTCGACGATCAGCGCCTGTTTGTCGGGCTGGCCAATTTCCGGACGCTGTTCCTCGATCCCCTCTGGTCGGACGCATTCTGGAATGCGCTCGGCAACAACTTCTGGTTCTTCCTCATCCACATGCTGGTCCAGAACCCCATCGGCATCGCGCTGGCCGCGCTGCTCAGCCACCCGCGCCTGCGCTTCGCCGCGTTCTATCGAACGGCCATCTTCGTGCCGACCATCCTCTCCTTCGTCATCGTCGGATTTGCTTGGAAGCTGATCCTGTCGCCCATCTGGGGCATCGCGCCGTCGCTGCTGGACGCGGTGGGCCTGGGTGGTCTGTTCCAACCCTGGCTCGGCAAGGAGGAATACGCGCTGACGACGCTCGCGCTTGTCTCCGTCTGGCAGTTCGTGGGCATACCGATGATGCTGATCTATGCCGCGCTCCTGTCGATCCCCGAAGAACTACTGGAAGCGGGAGAAATCGACGGCATCACCGGAATGTCCGCCTTCTGGAAGATCAAGCTGCCGCTGATCCTGCCGTCCATCGGGATCATTTCCATCCTGACCTTCGTCGGCAATTTCAACGCCTTCGACCTGATCTATTCGGCGCAAGGCGCGTTGGCCGGCCCGGACTTCGCGACCGACATCCTCGGCACGTTCCTCTACCGGACATTCTTCGGCTTCCAGCTCCAGCTGGGCGATCCCTACATGGGCTCCGCCATCGCCAGCGCGATGTTCGCGATCATCCTGATCGGTGTCTGCATCTACCTCTTCGGCATCCAGACCCGGATGCGCCGCTACCAGCTCTGAGGTGCTTCGACCATGAACCAGGCCCGCAGAAACCCGCTCAACATGGCCGCGATGCACGGCGCGCTGATCCTCTACACCGTCATCGCCCTGTTCCCGGTCTTCGTGATCCTCATCAACAGTCTGAAGACGCGAAAGGGCATCTTCCGCGAACCCCTGAGCCTTCCGGATGCCGAAACCTTCAGCATGATCGGCTACCAGACGGTCCTGCGGCAGGGGGATTTCTTCCTCTACATCCAGAACTCCCTGATCGTCACCGTCGTGTCGCTGTTCCTGATCCTGCTGTTCGGCGCGATGGCCGCCTTCGCGCTGAGCGAGTACCGCTTCCGTGGCAATACCGTCATGGGGCTGTATCTGGCGCTTGGGATCATGATCCCCATCCGGATCGGCACCGTGGCCATCCTGGAGATGATGGTGCAGGCGGGGCTGGTGAACACTCTGTGGTCCCTGATCCTCGTCTACACAGCGCAGGGCCTGCCACTCGCGGTCTTCATCCTCAGCGAGTTCATGCGACAGGTCTCCGACGATCTGAAGAACGCCGGCCGCATCGACGGTTTGTCGGAATACACGATCTTCTTCCGGCTCGTCCTGCCGCTGGTGCGCCCGGCCATGGCCACGGTGGCGGTGTTCAACATGATCCCGATCTGGAACGATCTCTGGTTTCCGCTGATCCTCGCGCCGGCGGAGGAGACGAAGACGCTCACCCTCGGCTCCCAGGTGTTCATCGGCCAGTTCGTCACAGACTGGAACGCGGTTCTCTCGGCCCTGTCCATGGCGATCCTGCCGGTGTTGATCCTCTACGTGATCTTCTCGCGGCAGCTCATTCGGGGCATCACATCTGGAGCAGTGAAATGACGCGCGTTCTCGTCGCAGGACTCGGCAACATGGGGCGTTCCCATGCGCTGGCCCACCACAGCCTCGGCTCTGAGATCATAGGGCTGGTCAACCGGTCTGATGTCGCGCTGCCCGACGCGCTCTCCGAATATCCGCGGCTGGGAAGTTTCGAGGCCGGCTTGGCCGAAAATCCGGATCTTGTGGTCATCGCGACCTACTCAGACAGCCACGCCGACCTGGCGTGCGGGGCGATGGAGCAGGGGGCCCACGTCTTCGTCGAGAAGCCGTTGGCGACGACCGTAGCCGATGCCGAACGCGTGGTCGAAACGGCGAAGCGGACGGGTCGGAAGCTGGTGGTCGGGTATATTTTGCGCCACCACCCGTCCTGGCAACGGCTGATCGCCGAAGCGCGCGCGCTTGGTGGGCCGTACGTGTTCCGGCTGAACCTCAACCAGCAATCCACCGGTGCGGAGTGGGAAACCCACAAGGCATTGATGCAGACCACCTCGCCGATCGTGGACTGCGGTGTGCATTACGTCGACGTCATGTGCCAGATCACCGACGCCGCGCCTGTCCGCGTGAACGGCATGGGACTGCGGCTGTCGGACGAGATCGCGCCGGAGATGTACAACTACGGCCAGCTCCAGGTCACCTTCGCCGACGGCTCCATAGGCTGGTACGAGGCCGGCTGGGGGCCGATGATGTCGGAGACGGCCTTCTTCGTGAAGGACATCGTGAGCCCCAATGGTGCCGTCTCCATCGTGGATGCCGAGAAGGGCGCGTCCTCCGACATCGACGGCCACACGCGTGTGGGCGGTCTGCGGGTGCATACGCTTGAGGGCGACCGCCTGATCGACCTTGCCGACGAGCCCGGCCACCAGGCGCTCTGCGACGCAGAACAATCTTTCATGCTCCGCGCCATCGCCGAGGATATCGACCTGACGCGCCACATGGACGACGCCTTCCAGTCGCTTCGTATCTGTCTTGCCGCCGACGAAAGCATCCGCACCGGCCGCGCCATCGACCTCCGGGAGGACCCCAGATGACTGCCCTGACGCTCAGCCATGTGTACAAATCCTTCGGCAAGGTCGAAGTGCTTAAGGATATCAGCCTCGACGTCGACGTCGGCGAGTTCGTCGTCTTCGTCGGCCCCTCCGGGTGCGGCAAGTCCACCCTGCTGCGGGTCATTGCCGGGCTGGAGGACGCCACGTCCGGCGAGATACGCATCGCCGGCGACGTCGTGAACCGGACCCCGCCAGCAAAACGCGGCATCGCCATGGTGTTCCAGTCCTACGCGCTCTATCCGCACCTGACCGTGCGCGACAACATGGCGCTCGCGCTGAAGCAGGAACGGCAACCGAAGGACGTGATCGCCGACCGCGTCGCCGAAGCCGCGCGCATGCTCAATCTGGGTGACTACCTGGACCGCCGGCCGGCGGAGCTGTCCGGCGGGCAGCGCCAGCGGGTCGCCATTGGCCGGGCCATCGTGCGCCAGCCTAAGCTGTTCCTGTTCGACGAGCCGTTGTCGAACCTCGACGCCGCGCTTCGCATGAACACCCGGATCGAGATTGCGAACCTTCACAAGACGCTCGGCGCCACGATGATCTATGTCACCCACGACCAGACGGAGGCGATGACGCTGGCCGACAAGATCGTCGTGCTGCGCGACGGGCGGATTGAGCAGGTCGGCAGCCCGATGGATCTCTACAACAATCCCGCCAACCAGTTCGTCGCCGGGTTCCTTGGCGCGCCGTCGATGAATTTCCTTCCTGCTGACCGCGTTGGCCGCGACGGTGGCCGCACCTTCGGCATCCGTCCCGAACACCTGACGATCGACCCTGCCGGCCCTCTGTCGGGCGAGGTGACTCACGTGGAGAAACTGGGGGGCGACACCAACGCCATCGTCGATCTGGGGGGCGGGGAGGCTGTGACCCTGCGCTTGTTCGGCCAGCATCCCATCAGGGCCAACGAGCGGGTGACGCTGGGCTTCGACCCGGACCGCGCCTACTTCTTCGAGCCGGACGGGAGCCGATCCCGGGCGGCGTGATCCGCCACCGCCGCGTTTGGCCTGCGGGCCGCCTGCCCGCGGCTTGATCCGGCTGAAATTGTCTGCTTAATGGATGCCGCAACAGAATGGGCGCTGAGCGCGGTCCGCTTCGGGCAACCGCGGCGCTTCGGCCCCTTTCGTGTTTGACGTTGCCGCGAGTCTGCAGGGCCGACATGAGGAGCCCTGAGATGAAGACAATCATCGAACCCTTCCGCATCAAATCGGTCGAGCCGATCCGCATGACGACGCGCGAGGAGCGTCGGGAGCTGATCGAGAAGGCCCATTTCAACCTGTTCGGGTTGCACTCCGACGATGTGCTGATCGACCTTCTGACCGATTCCGGCACCGGCGCCATGAGTTCCGCCCAGTGGGCCGCCGTAATGCGCGGCGACGAGAGCTATGCCGGCTCGCCGTCGTTCTACAGGTTCGAAGCGGCCGTGAAGGACCTGATGCCCTTCACCCATGTCATTCCAACCCACCAAGGACGGGCCGCCGAGGCGATCCTGTTCTCCATGTTCGGCGGGCCGGGCCGGCATATCCCGAGCAACACGCACTTCGATACCACGCGCGGCAACATCGAAGCCTCCGGCGCCAGAGGCGACGATCTCGTGATTGCCGAAGGGCGCGACCCGGCCAGCGACCACCCGTTCAAGGGCAACATGGATCTGGACAGGCTTGAGGCCTACCTGGAGAACCACGGCGATGCCGTGCCTTGCGTGATGCTGACCATCACCAACAATGCGGGCGGGGGGCAGCCGGTCAGCCTCGACAACATCCGCGGCACGGCGGCGCTCGCGCGACGGTTCGGCAAGCCGTTCTTCATCGACGGGTGCCGGTTCGCGGAGAATGCCTGGTTCATCAAGCAACGCGAATCGGGGCAGGGCGACCGGTCCATCCCCGACATCGTCCGCGATTGCTTTGCCGAGGCCGACGGTATGACAATGAGTGCCAAGAAGGACGCCTTCGGCAACATCGGCGGCTGGTTGGCGCTGAACGACGACGCACTGGCCGAGCGAGCGCGGAACCACCTGATCCGCACGGAGGGGTTCCCCACGTACGGCGGCCTCGCCGGGCGCGATCTGGAGGCGCTGGCGCAAGGCCTGAGCGAGATCGTGGACGAGGACTACCTGCGGTACCGGGTCCGGACCATGAGCTACATCATCGAGCATCTCGACCGGCTCGGCGTGCCGGTGGTGAAGCCAGCGGGCGGGCACGCGGTCTTTGTCGATGCGCGGAGCTGGCTGCCGCAGATTCCGCCGCTCGAATACCCGGGGCAGGCGCTCGCGGTGGCACTCTACGAACTCGGCGGGATCCGGAGTTGTGAGATCGGGACGGTTATGTTCGGCATGCAGCCCGATGGCACAGAGCAGCCTGCGGCAATGGATCTGGTCCGGCTTGCCATCCCCCGGCGCACCTACACCCAGAGCCACATCGACTACGTTCTTGAAGTCTTCGAAGAAGTGGCCAGCATGAAGGACAGCCTGACGGGCTTCGGCATCACACGACAGCCGGAGTTGATGCGTCACTTCACATGTTGCTTCGAAGGTATTGAAAAGTAGCTTGGATCAGCGCCCCTCGGGCAAATCGAGGGGCGCTGTCTCGGCGTCTCCAAAAGATCGCCTTGCGCCGAGTCCGTGTCGCATCAGCATATTGATATAAAGCCCCGGTCCACTTGAATAAATTCTCCAACCGGCCTCCACGGGGATCGTCCCGCGCTTGACACGATCCCATTCCGCGCTGGCTTGGTACCGATCTGCGAAGGCCGCATCGCTGCTGCTGAAATACGCATTGCGCTGGCGCAGCGCTGCGTGCTCCAGCCGTTCCGTCACCAGGATCGGGTTGATGACCGCGAGCGCGTCCCAGAAACCGGCCGCGTCGTCCAACTCTGACAGCATCTCCGCGTAGCGCAGGTGGGCGTGGACGTACATCAGCCCGATCTCGCGCCCGAAGAAAGCCGCGGATTCCGCGCGCCGGAACAGCTTTTCGACCCCACCAGTGTAAGCCACAGGTTTGTCCATCAGCCGGACGCCGTCCGGGAAGGACAGGTGGTCGCGTAGTACGTTCAGGTGATGCTCCGTCTGTTCAGGTGTGACAAGCCCCGCCACCACGGCCTGCGTGATCGAGATCAGGGAGCAGGAGACCCCTGTCGTTTGATCCGCCGGGTGCAGCAGCACCTCCGGCGCCGCGTCCTCCGCGTCGAATACGGCGTAGCCTGCAACGGTGCCGTCAAGAACGAGGTGGCGATGAAAGTCCTCTCGCATTTGCGTGGCCAGGGTTTCGCACCGCTCTGCGGGTGTGCCGCGGCCGGCCTTCTCAAGAATCCTCTGGTAGCGGCGAAGTTGCTGGTAGAGCAGGGCGACGGTCCAGCTGCTTACCATCCAGTCCCGCTTCGCACGGTCGACCGGCTGGAGCGAGTCATTCCAGTCGCCGTGGCCGTATTGAATGAGTGCCGTGCCGGGCAGGAATCTGCTCTCCACCGCCGCCAGCAATCGCTCTAGATGGTCGACGACCGGGCTGCTTTGGTCCGAGGCCGCGAGTCCGCCCTCCCGGCGCCAGCCCACCGACGAGTCGAGAAACGCGAAATCGCCCGTTTCCTCCACGTAGTCGCAGACCGCCTTCAACGGCCAAATGATGACGTCGCCATGCGCCCCGCTGTCCCGGATGAAGGAATAGGGTTCGAGCATGAACCATTGCGGCCAGTCGCCCCGCACCTCGTCCTGCTGACTGAGGACCTCGATAAGGATGTCCCGGACCGTCTCGTCCTTTCGCAGCGACAGGAGCAGTTCGACCGGGCCCTGGCAGACGTCACGCGTTCCCCAAGCGGCCCCGGTGTATTGCTCCAGCCCGTGGGGCACCGCCGCGTGTACCCTGCCGTTGTGCACAAGCCATGGCAGGAGCGTTGTCATGGCCTCCGCGGTCTCGCCGCCGCCCCCGAATGCCAGCTCGGGCGTGACCGACTGCCAAAACGGTGCCGTCTCCTCGCGAATGGCTTCGTCTCCGACGCCGCGGGAATACCGCTCGGCCAACGCGTCCGCCTCCTCCCTGGAGGTCAGCGAGCCGACGATGGACAGGCAGAAATCCGTCGTGGCATGCGATCGGACGGCGATAAATTCGCCCGCGCGGTCGACTGGGGCGTCCTGAAGCAGCTCGTCAGAGCCTATGGCGTCGATGCTGTCGGGCGTGCTGCTAACAAGGTGAAAGGCGGCCTGTGGGTAATGCGTGTGCCAGATCTGCCCTTCGGCGGGGCGGAAGGTGGCCCGCAGGCTCTCGGTGTCGATCTCCACTGGCGCGGCCTGCATCAGTTCGCGCTCCCCCATGACGAGGTGGCCAAAGGCAAGAAACCTGCACGCCGGCCCGTCGACGGACACCCGAACCTGCGCCGCGGCCTCGCCGGCGACCGTCGTGGACACCGTGATCGTCCGGTCCGCGAGCTGGTAGATCCATCGACAGTCTTGCAGGCCCATTTCAAAAAGTGTCGGGGTGGTCAGGTGGCGCCAGCCGTCGCCAAGGTCCACCAAGATCCGAAGGCCGGTCGACCGCACGATGTTGTAGGGATCCCGCGCCACAGAGAATAGCTTGTGGAGCGACGTGTTTCCGAGCGTCAGTTGGGCACCGAAAACGCCATGCATCCAGCAGGTTAGAGAAAGTACATCATCCGTCGGCAGCCAGCTTTCCCCGCTGAGGAGGATCGTTCCGTGTCTCCGGGCCACCCTACGGTCCTTGGCCGCGGCGACCACGTGGCGGTTCCCGACCGCGGCGGGAACGAAAAACGAGAGGAGCTCTTCCCCATCGCGTTCTTCATGGGTCCGTTCCGGGTAGCGGTCTGCGATGTCCGCATCGCTCATCGGCAGAACCTCGAGCGGCTGGGCATCTTCCACCACGCTCCGGGCGATCGGATTCAGCGCAACGTGTCGTGGCTCAAAAGCCTGACTCGCCAGGCGCACGTCCTCCAGAGAGGTCATATCCGCTTCCCCCGACGCGGCCGGGTGATCCGGGGAATACGAGCCGAAGAATGTCCGCGACACCGTTTGGCCGGGTGCAATCTCGCACGGAAGGGACTGAAGCGCGGCAACCGCGCACTCGCCTTGAAGCCGTTCCGAGCGCAGATTTGCGCCATAGGGCAGGTCGAACCCAGCGCGGTCCCGGTGATGCGGGCCGAGGATCTGTCGGAAATCGGTGGCAAAGCCGGCAACCCCGTCGAGGCATCCGTGCGCGACCCATGGGTGCGCGTCTCCCTGGGCTAGGTTCTGGCGCATTAGGATCACTGGCCCGGCTGCGGGGAGCGGTGCAACGTGGTGGTCGAGGTACTGGCAGGCATAGGCCTCGTTGTTGGCTAGGAATCCGCGATCGCCAAGCCCAATGTCTTGCATAAATACGGTGTCGCAATGCGCTGGTATGTCCTCATTATTCGTCAATTCGATGCGCCAAAACCAGAGCGGTTTGGCCGGATGGAGAGACAGTGTCACCCGGTGCGCAACGCCGCCGGTTGCGCCCTGCCAGACGATGCGGTCACGGTCGCCACCGAGCATTCCACGGGCACCCGAACCCGCAATGATGCCTATTGCCGGATTGGGATCGCCGACTCGCAGCACCAGGCGGCCCAGTCCGCCGCCAATGCGCGAACCGAGCACCTGATTGATCATGATCCGCCGACCGTCCGTCGTGTGCTCGAGGGCAAAAATCGCGCCGTTCGGAAGCACGCTGACCTCGATCCCGGCCTCATTGCGTATCCGGATCAAGTCCAGATCTGCTTCCGTTGCGGTGCGCAGTGTCTCGGTCGTGTCGCGTGTCATTGGTGCAAACCTCTGGCAGTCGGAGCACCCGCCGCACCCGGCCCGAAAGGCCAGTGGTGCGTCTGCGGGAGCTAAGCGTTCTGGTGCGGACCGATCATGACACGCATGTGTCTTCCGCCCGGTCCGAGTCGGTCAGACCTGACCCGATCGGGCGCTCGGGGTCAAACGCATATCCGCCAGCCGGTCAGGAACTCGCCGACCGGGCATAAGGCTGCCTGCGCGCCTAGGCAAATGGCAGACCGATAGAGCCTCAGGGGGTTTGAACGACCTTCGTCAGGGTTGCCGTGCGAGATGCGTCTTCGATTTTAGCAAGAATGGCAGCAGAAACCGTGCGGATACCGTGATCCCGGCCCGCTCCAGTTTGCGGCGCGTCGCAGGCAACCTCGATGTCGCCAGCGTCAGCCTTGGTGTGCACATGATTGAGGCCCCGGCCAATCACATTCACGCGCCATCTGGTGGCCGGGTAGCGCGCACGAAGCCAGAATAGGTTCTGCGCACCCGGTGACAGCATCGTACGACTGCCAGGAACCGTCTCCGTTGCCGCGTGGCGCGCTACTGGATCGAGATCGTGTATGTCCGGATGGATGCAGGGCACCAGAACCAGTCGCAGAGCGTCGAGCGTATCCCGGACGGTCCTGCGCGGGCACCTGTAAGAACCATAGTGCAGCCCGTGACCGTCCGAGACCGCGCCCAGAAGATCGGCCGCAACGGAGACGATGCCATCCGAGGCGAGCCAGTCACCCGCCCGCCAGCCGCCTGAAACGATCATGGTTGGGGCGTCGGCCGCGCACGGCGTGCTGATCAGGAGCGCATAGCCGAAGCGGCCTCGCGGGCTCAGGTGGGGCAGTCGGATCGGGCGTGCGAGATCGGAATGCCGGCGGGCCAGGTTATGGACCGCGGTAATAATTTCATCCTGATTGTAGTACATTACACGGCGGTTCTCACGCCGAGCCCGATCGGGCTCGTCCCGTCGTGAAACCGGTTGCCGAGGTTTACGAGGTCCAGGCGGTCTCGCGGGTCGGTGAAGATGTCGAGGAACGTGAGGCGCCGTTGCGCCGTGCGGCGGGACCGCAGCGCCTCGACGACGGGCTCCTCCGCGAGAACCACGGTTGCCACGCCATGAAGGTCCGGCAACACGATGGCTCCTGGCCCCATATCCGTACCGCTTTCCGACAGGAAGTCCTGCAGGTCGGAAATATCGGACGCATAAACCTTCACCCGTCTCGTCATTTTGTGTCTCCCTGCAGATTTCCTGAAATCGGAGCGGAGCGCCCCTGCCGTTCAAGATGGTGCCAAGTGCGTGAGTCCTCCGTGAAGGCGAGAAGGTGCCAGAGCTGCCGAGCCGCTACATTCGCCCGACGCGCCGAGGTTGGGGGAGGCGCGCACGTCCCTTGCCCGTTTTTGCAATGGTCCGTTCGCCTGCGTATCCCGAGTGGCTTTCGTCGTCCTCGGCCTGATCGGACAAGATCTCATTGCCGGAACGGGTCGTGTTGCCGCTGAGCCGGCGCAGCGCGATCAGCCGCGTGGCCTGTGGCGCGGCGAAGCTGGTGCCGCGCATCGGAACGACGGACCCATCGGCCGCGCCAGCGGCGAGGATGCCGAAGTGGGCGTAGCCGTCATCCGTGGGGAAGGCGGCAGTGGGCGCGCTCCGGCCGTCATCGGAGAGCGGCACGCCGGTGCCGGTGGACGAATAGGGCGCTTCCCTGCCATCGGAGCGCCTATAGCCCCCTGCGCAGACGACGAGCGCGCTGGAGGCGGTGGCGTTGATGGTCCCGTGTCGCCGGACACACGGGTTGGCCTCGGGATCGAAGACGGGGTCTTGCGGTCCACGCGCTTCGGAACCCCTTGCGACCGTATCGTTGCCGAGCTCCGAGGCCCAAGTGTCGAGCGGTCGGCCCCCGGAGTCGAACCTGCGATAGAACGGGCTGTCGAGATAGGACCGCCGGCCGGCGGTGCTTGCGGGCAAGATGGATTGGTCGGTCTGGATATTGAGGTCCACCTCCACCGGGCTGTCGCTCACGTTGCGCAGTCGGATCTTCCAGGCGCCGGACGGCGCACAGGCGCCATGACCACCCGGCCGACTTGTGGGGGCCACGCACAGGAGGAGCCGGTAAAGCTGCGTGTTACCTTCGCGGTCGGCCGGCAGCATCCTGCAATAGATCGCCGCGAACCTGCCAAGCTCGGATCGGGCATTCACCGGGATCGGCCGGGGGCAGGGCGCCGCGCCAGGGGGACTGAGGTCGATCTCGATAGGCGCATGGGGCGAGCTAGCCTCGCTCGGGGCTTCGAAAAGGATCTCGACGTAGTTGGAAGACTGGTCTTCCGGCTGTATGCGCCAGTCGATCTCCGCCACCGCCCCGGGGCCGTCCACTCCCGGCTCGAGATTGGCGACGGCGTACATCCGCTCCAAGTTGTCGTTTCCCGCCGGCATCACGATGTCCAAAGGCGCGCGGCTGTCGTCCCGGAGACCGATGAGCTGCGACAGGGCGCTCGCAAAGACGCCGCGACTGTCCTTCACGCCTGCTTGGCGGCCGAAGGACAGGTTGATGATCGTCGGGTAGCCGATGGGGCCGTCCGTCGGCTCTGGGTGGTTCTTCACCCAGATTGCGTCGCTCAAATCGACGATCCGGCGTAGCGCATGGACCATGTAGTAGTCGAGAAACTCACCCGACGCGCCAAATGCGGCGCGGGGCGGCAGGTTGACGGCGATGACGCAGGTTTTGCCAATATCCGCCGCGGCCGAACGCTCGCAGCCCGCCGCAACGTCCAGAACGTGTGCGCCATGCGCCGAGCGGCCGGCCAACGCCCGACGTCCGAAGCGGGTGGTCATATCCACCGTTCCCGTCCGCAGATCGAAGGCCAACTGGTCGATCCGCCCGTCCGAACCCGTTTTGCACTCTCGCAGATGCCGGTCGATGTCGGCCTGGTAGAGCTCATTGCCGAAGGGCAGATAGTCCGGCCCGGTCGGTTGCCCCATCTGCCACGCGGCGGCAATCCGCGAGTTGCCCGACGCATCGCGCAACCGGGAATGGCCCAGTGGAATGTCGGCGTCGATCACGCCGACGATCACCGAGCCGTCCGGCAGGTCGGGCAGGGTGGAGAGCGGGGGGAGCCAATCGCCTTGTGCCTTCAAGTGATGCTCAAATTTCGATCTCCAAGTCATTGGCATTTCCGGCGCTGTCAGGTCATCCCCCAGCCGGAGGCGGGGTTTAGGCGCCGTGCCATGGTCCGGCAATTCGGGGTCGATAGCGCGGAGCGGGACGACGTCCCGCATCAGGCCGTGGGGCTTCGCATGGCCGTCCAGCGCTTCCATCCTGTGCCACCAATCTGCGTAAGGCGATGCTTCAGGGTCCTCCAAAGGGGCCCAATCCGACCATGGTACCATGGCTCACCACTCCTCCTTGGCGGCCTGAACGAGGGCGGCGATCACGGGGATCGGGTCGGTCGCCGTCGTTTCATCGGTCGAGGATGGATGGCCCTGCAACTCCGAGAAGCTTTCGGCCAGCCAGTGCAAATCGAAGTCGGCGGTTGCTTTGAGCTTGCACGACCCTTCGCTGTCGCCCCCGTACCCGCGTTGTCGGACGGCCTCGCCGCTCGCCGCAGCCAGGACGATCTCGCCGATCGTGCACCCCAGAACCGCTCCCGCAGCCGAGTCCACAGGGTAATGCACGCCGGCGACGGTCCGGTTTACGGCGATCCGGTGCGCGACCAGGTAGGCCATGTGCGCCTCCGCTGGGCCGGTTTCGCCGGTTTGAAGATGATGGAGGACGGTGGCGACGGCGAAGGCTTCCGTGGCATGACCGGACGGAAAGCTGGAGTGATCCGGGGTTTGGATGATCGGCTGCACCTTGTCGCTCCGCTCCGCGGGGCGGGCGGCCCAACAGAAGTGCTTCACTTGCATTTCCAGGGCGATGGCAACGGATTGGGTTAGCGTCAGAAGTTCCAATGTCGATTTGCGGCATGTGTCGTTGAGGTGCGTCAATGCGCCGAAAAAGGGGATGATTGTCGCCGTCTGTGCAACGATTTCGGGAATACGGTCCACGCGGAGGTCGGCGTAATTGCGCAGGAAGAGCATCTGTTTCTCGAAGTCAGCCTCGTCCGGCCTCCGAATTTCGCACACATCGGCGCCGCCAACGCGGAGCGTGGCGCGGCCATCTCCGTCACTACGAACCGACAGCCCGCCGAGCATCTGGCCAAGCAGCACCTCCGCCCGGCGCCCGGCAGAGAGGTACCCGAGATCGTCGCCAACGCCGCTGCGCGGGGGCGTGGCGAGAGCTGCGTCGTCGTTCCAGTAGCCGGCGAGGGCGTCGTGGGAGGTCATCAACGCGGAGGCGAGCAGCGGCGACGCCGCTCCGGCCGCACCCCCGAAGCCGCCTCCAAACCCTCCACCGAAACCACCACCGAACCCGCCGCCGAAACCGCCACCAAATCCGCCGCCGAACCCTCCGCCGGCTGCCAGTCCATGTGCCATTGCAAATCCCTCTCCCTTCTATGAAATGTTAACACTTTGGCCCATATCGCCCGTTGCACAAAGCGCTTTGCGGGTGATTCACGCTGGGTTCACGGGACGGCGCGAATTGATTAACCTTGGCAAAGGCACGCTGACTGCGCACGGTCGATCGGATTTGCAATGACCACGGAACCGGAACTGACGATCCATCTGAACGGCCGTTTCCGCATCGACACCCGGACGGGCGCGGAGGTCACGCCCGTCGGCCGAAAGGCCCAAGGTCTACTTGCCTTGTTGGCCACGGAGCCGAACTTCACCCGCACCAGAACCTGGCTTCAGGACAAGCTGTGGGATGGGGATTCCAAGTCCAGCCAGGCCAATCTGCGGCAAACCCTTCGGACGATCCGCAGGTCCTCGGACAGCCTCGATGCGGTGATCGTCTCCGATCGCGTGAACATCGGCTTGGACTCCAGCCGCGTTGTGGTGCGCGATGCCGAGGAGTCGGACGCGGACTTTCTCGAAGGCCTGGACGTGGACAGCCCGGAGTTCAACGACTGGCTGACGACGATGCGGAGTCGGCGTCAGCGCCCCGCACACGAAACCGGTGCCCTCCCGATCTCCGCCCCGCGGGCCGCCGCCCGGTCCCTGCAACGCGCACAGCGTCAGATCGTTCTGACGCTCGTGAGCCCGGCGCGCTCTCCACTCGGCATGGTGGAAAAGCAGTTCTGCGACCATCTGGCGAAGTCCCTCCGGGAAACCTTCGACATCGACGCGCATCTCGCGGCGCCTCTCACGGCCGAACCGGGCCTGCTGATCGCAGAGGTGGAGGCGTTCGGCTCCGGCGACGAGATCGGTCTACGCGTGTCGATCAACGAAAGCGGCACGCAACGGACCGTATGGACTGATAGCGTGATCGCTCCGCAACCGGCGTCCCAGGCCGTAATCGGAATTGCGCACATGGCGCTGAGCCATCGGGCGGTGGTTGCTGTCATGGGAATGATGAGCCGACCGGCGCGCAATCGCCGCCACGATCTCGACGCGGACGCGCTTGCCAGCACTGCCCTGCGGAAGATGTTCACGATGCGGCGCAGGGACCTCGACGAGGCCAGGATGCTTTTCCTGAAGGCCCGCGAGATCGAGGCGCGTGGCCTGTTCGACGCCTGGCTGGCGCAGCTCGAAGTGATCCGCTACGTCGAATTCTGCGACCGCGACAAGGAAGAGACGGCGGAGGCGGTCCGGCAATTGTGTGCGGACGCCCTGGCGGGGGAGCCGACGAATTCCAACGTCCTCTGCTCCGTGGCGAATGCGCGGCTGGCGCTGGAGAACGATGGAAATGCCAGCCGGGAGCTGTCCAAGATCGCGGTGACGGCCAATCCTTCGAACCCGCTAGCCTGGTGGGCATGGTCCACTGCGCTTCTCTATACCGGCGAGACGAAAACGGCGTATTCTGCGGCGAAGACGGCGCAGATGCTGTCGCACAATGCGTCCTTCCGCTTCTGGTCGGAGTTCCAACTCGCTCTGGCCGCCGCCGTTACAGGCAGGATGGGAGAGGCGACCGCACACCTCGAGACATCCCGGTCGCTCAATCCGGAATTCCGTCCGCCGCTGCGGTATCTCATCGGCCTCTATTCTCTGGCCCGGGACGAAGTGGCGACCCGTCGTTCCATCGACCTGCTCCGCAAGGTCGAACCCGACTTCACCGTGCGCCGCCTTGTCGACGACGGGAAATATCCCGTTTCGATGATGCGTACGGCTGGCCTTGTCGATACCGACTTCCTGCGTGGCCTCGATTGAGGCGGCTCCGCATCACGCTGCACTAACGCTAGGCCTGATTGAGTGCTCTTTGCGATCGCAGGGAGACTGGAATGCCATCACTGGAAAATCAGACGCTGGCTTTGCTGGCGGAATCGATTGCCCTCGACCAGGGGGAATCGAAAGCGACGGGAGACGCCTGGCTGGAGGAACGGCTGGGCCTGGAGATTCTGGCCAGCGCTATCAGCGAAGGGCCGATCGAGGGGCTGGTCAGGGCCGCCCAACCGAATGTCGATCCGAAGAGCCTCGGACGGCAGGTGAGCGGCAGGATCGAGGGCGCGTTGATTGAGCATTTCCGGAAGCAGCGGGGCGGTATCAGCACGTCCGAAGACTTCTTGAACATCCCGAAGGAGGAGGTCTGCTCCACTGTCGCGGCGTTCCTGACAATCGGTCTCGGAATGGGACCGCGTGCAGCCTGTCCCGCCGGCGCATTAATTTTGCGGCGTATGGAGGAGCCGGGCCTCTGGGAGGTTCGGTCGCAATTTCTCGGGGTGGATTGAATGGGTTGTGACCTTGCAGCCAACTCACGCAGTGCTCACGCGTCCAAGACTAAGGTCTGATTATTCGCAGCATACGCACATAAGTACGAGTTCAAACGGTTTTAGAAGCGATTGCATAAAGTGTATTGAGTTCCGGTCCCGGCCACACCCTCCGCGGTGGTCGGGACCATTCTATTTTTACCGCGGTCTCCGACTTTCCGAACAATGCGGTAGTACGGCAAGGGCAGACGTACGTCTGCAAACCGGTGTTGCGGTAAGCACGACCCCCACCTTAGACGCTCTGTTGGTATTAAACGCGCGCCGTGGACCTCAAAGGAATGCCGCGGCGCGCCAATTGATCCGTTATTCAGTTGTGGCCGCGCCCAAGGTGCCGCCCACAACTGCGCCAGCGGGTCCGGCCACGACCGCGCCGCCGATGCCACCGGTCGCGGCCCGTTCGGTCGCGGTATCACCGCACGCCGAAAGACCGAGGATCGCAATTCCCATCACCGCCGTAAGAAAACGCATCTGATACTCCTGTTTCTAAAAGCCATTTATCTTGGGTGACTACGCACGAACTGGGGGTTCGGTTCCCTGCCAAGTGTTGCAAATGGCTATCAAGTCGCCTGTTCGCGAGGCGTTTCGGAGGGTCGAACTCCGATCTCTGCGGAAAGGCCCGCTTGAGGTATGCTTGGCCCGAACAACTCACTTAGGACGACGGATCGGAGGGGCTGAAGAATGAAACCCGGGGTCGCGATCTGGACGAGGGTGGCGCAGCTAAGGTTTGGTTTGAGCCGGCGTGGGGACTTCCTGCGGGCGCCGCTGAGGGGGATACTGGTACTGGCGCTTGCCTGGCAACTGGCCTCCTGCGCGGTGGGTGCCGTCGGCTACACGAAGACGGTTTCAAGGGCACAAACGGACACCGGCGGCACCTTTCTGGCGCGTCGGGCCGACGCGCTCGGAAACCCTCATGACGGGCGGTCCGGCATTCGCCTCGTATCCGACGGTCCGGAAGCCCTGGCCCTGCGGCTGGTGCTTACGGAGAAGGCGCAGCGCTCGATAGATGCGCAGTACTATCTGCTGCATAACGATTCCTCCGGGCACCTCTTCGCCTGGAACCTTCTGCAGGCCGCGGACCGGGGCGTGCGCGTTCGCCTGCTGCTGGATGACATGGACGTCGCCGGCTACGACGCGATGACCGCCGCGCTGGACCGTCATCCCAACATCGAGATCCGTCTATACAACCCTTTCCGGAGGGGATTGGGAAAGAACGTCGCGGCGCTCTTGGACTTCGACCGGGTCAACCGGCGGATGCACAACAAGTCCATGACGTTCGACAACGTGGTGACGATCGTCGGGGGGCGGAACATCGGGGACGAGTATTTCGCGGCCCGCGAGGACAGCAACTACAACGATTTCGACGTGCTCGGCGCCGGCCCACTCGCGCAGGAGGTCTCGCGGACGTTCGATGCCTACTGGAACAGCGAATATGCCGTCCCGGCACAGATCGCCGTCGGCAAGCGGGGCGACGCGCTGACACTGGACGAAGCCCGCGCCCAGCTTGCCCGGTTGGCTGCCGAGGCGCGCCAGACGCCCTATGGCGACGCCCTGAGCCACGCCATCCGCGACGGGGTATCGAAGCGCGACCTCGACCTTGCGTGGGTGCCCGCGAAACTGATCGCCGACCCCGCAGACAAGGCGACCGGGGAGGCAAACCCGGAGGAATTCGTCGCTGCGCAGATGTTGCCCTATCTGAACGCGGCGACGTCGGATCTCTACGTGTCCTCGGCCTATTTCGTGCCGCGCAAGCGTGGCGTGACGCTCCTCTCCGGGATCAGCGAACGCGGGGTGGACGTGACGGTCCTGACGAACTCGCTGGATTCGACCGACGTGGTTCCCGTCTATGGTCACTACGCGCGATCCCGCGAAGCGATGCTGGACGCGGGGATCGCCCTGTGGGAGTTGCGCCCGGACAGCGCCCGCATGGATCGGGAGAGCCTCGGCCTCGGCCTGTCGCAATCGTCTCTCCATACCAAGGCCTTCGCGATAGACCGTCACTATCTCTTTGTGGGGTCCTTCAATTGGGATCCGCGGTCGGTCTGGATCAACAACGAAATGGGTGTGCTGATCGAGTCGGACCAGCTGGCGACGCAGGCAGTCGAGGCGTTCCGGAACAACATCCGCGCCAATGCCTACGAGGTGCGCCTGGACCCCGAGGGCGGACTCGACTGGATTTCTCGCCGCGAGGATGGGACCGTCGTCCTGCACAAGCAGGAACCGGCGAGGTCGTCATGGCGTGTCTTCATGAGCCGTGTCTATGGCGTTCTGCCGATTGGCAGCCAGCTCTAGGCGTGCCCCCTTGGCTTCACCGGTTGCGGCAGGCGGCCGCCCGTTTATCGTGGCCGCACCGAAACTTGCAGGATTGCTCTCATGACGTCCGTCCGCGTACGGCTGCTGGTCCTGGCGCTTGCCCCGCTCGTCCTGCTGATGCCGGCCCTGTTGCTGATTGCGATGACGCGCTGGACGGCGGATTACGACCGGCTTCTGATTGCGAACGTCGAGAGCGATCTGCGGATTGCGGAGCAATATCTGTCCCGCCTCATGGCCGGGACCGGGGAGGACCTGCAGGGGATCGCGGAGTCGGCACAGTTGGCCGTGGTCCTGGGCGCAGAGAAGCCGGCACGGGCGGCGTTCCTGGACCGGAAAAGAGAGGTTCTCGGGTTCGACTTTCTTTATTTCCTGCCCGTGACTCAGGCGGAACCGGCGGCGCAACGCTGGCCCGTGATTGCGTCCGGCCTTGCGGGGCGGGCGGAAACCAGCATCGACCTCTTCCAACCGGAGGATCTGGAGGCGGTCTCGACCGAGTTGGCGGAGCGTGCCCGGATTCCCTTGATCGACACCGAGGCCGCCGTGCCGACCACGCGGACGGAGGAGGAACGGGGAATGGTCGTTCACGCGGCCGCGCCCGTGAGGTTCGGGGGGCAGCCAGGGGTGCTGGTCGGTGGCATCCTGTTGAACCGGAACCTCGATTTCATCGATACGATCAATGCGCTGGTTTATCTCAACGCCGTCACGGGCGGCGAGCGGCAGGGGACGGCCACGCTCTTCCTCGATGACGTGCGCGTTTCCACCAACGTGCGGCTGTTTGAAGACGTTCGCGCCCTTGGAACGCGGGTGTCCGCTGCCGTGCGGGGCGCGGTGTTGGACGAGGGCCGCACATGGCTCGACCGCGCCTTCGTCGTGAACGACTGGTACATTTCGGGATACCTGCCTTTGACCGACAGTTTCGGGGAGCGCGTGGGCATGCTCTATGTCGGGTTCCTCGAAGCGCCGTTCACCGCCGCCAAACGCGCCGCGCTGCTCTGGATGATGCTGGCCTTCGCCGCCGTTCTGGTGCTATTCGTGCCGATCTTCCTGCGGATGGCAGAGGGCATCTTTGCGCCGTTGGAGCGCATGACTGAAACGATGCGCCGCGTGGGCGACGGAGACCTCTCCGCCCGCAACAACCATGCCGGTGCGAAGGATGAGATCGGGCAGGTGGCCGCCCACCTCGACGACCTGCTGGACCAGGTGCAGGACCGCGATCGCAGGCTGCGAGCCTGGGCGGACGAACTGAACCAGCGGGTGGACCAGAGGACGGCCGAACTGAGGGAGGCCAACGAGAAGCTCGAGGCGACGTTCCGGCAACTGGTCATGAGCGAAAAGCTGGCCTCCATCGGCGAAATCACCGCAGGTGTGGCGCACGAAATCAACAATCCTGTAGCGGTTATACAGGGCAATCTTGATGTCATTTATGAAGTTCTTGGACCGAACACGCAGCCGATAGACACTGAGCTTGCGCTGATCGACCGGCAGGTCGCGCGGATTCAGGCCATCGTGGGAAAGTTGCTGAAGTTCGCGCGCCCCGGCGACTATTCCGGCAGCGAGGAGAGTGTCGAGTTGTGCGGGGTCGTGGACGAGTGCCTCGTGCTCGTGAGCCACGTCGTTGCGCAGGGCAAGGCCGTGGTACGAAAGGCGTTCGCACCGGTCCCGGATGTACGGGTCGACCCGGGGGAGATGCAGCAGGTGGTGGTGAACCTGATCGTCAACGCCGTGCAGGCGATGGGGCCGGGGGGGACACTCGATCTGGCGCTGTTGCCCGAAACTCGGGACGGGCGTGATGGGGCCTGCCTGGTGGTTGCCGATACCGGGCCGGGTATACCGGAGGACCGGCTGGCGTCGGTCTTTGATCCCTTCTTCACGACCAAGCAGGCCGAGGGCACCGGCTTGGGCCTCTCGATCTCGCAGACGCTGATCCAGCGGGCAGGCGGGCTGATTACCGTCCGCAATCGGCCAGAGGGCGGCGCGGAGTTCCGGGTCTGGCTGCCCGCGGCGGAGGCTCGGCAGGACGATATCGGCGCGTAAGCAGATCGTTTTTCAGGCGACTTCCGGCGATGCCGTCACCCGAACCGCCGCGAACTTGAACTCCGGGATCTTGCCGAAGGGGTCCAGCGCCGGGTTGGTGAGGATGTTTGCCGCCGCCTCCACATAGGCAAAGGGCAGGAACACCATGTCCGGTGCAACGGCCCGATCTGTGCGCGCCATCACGTCCACTGTCCCGCGGCGGGTTTCCAGGCGGACCATCCCCCCGGGCTCCACGCCGAGTTTGCGCAGCGTCGAGGGGTGCAGGGAACAGTTCGCCTGCGGCTCCATCGCGTCCAGCACCTTGGACCGCCGCGTCATCGACCCCGTGTGCCAATGCTCGAGCTGTCGCCCCGTGGTCAGGATCATGGGATAGTCGTCGTCCGGCAGTTCGTCGGGTGGAACGATATCGGCCGGCGCGAACCGGGCCCGGCCCTCCGGTCGGGGAAATCCATCGCCAAAGACGACCGCCTGTCCCGGGTCCGTCTCGGACAGGCAGGGGTAGGTGATCGCGCCTTCCTTCTCCAGACGATCCCAGGTGATGTTGTCCAGCGAGCGCATGCCCTGCTTCATCTCGGCAAACACCTGGCTGGGGTGGTCGTACGCCCAATCCAGCCCGAGGCGACGGGCCAGCGCGACGGTGATCTTCCAGTCCGGCCGGGCGTCGCCGGGTGGCGATACCGCCGCGCGGCCCATCTGCACCTGCCGGTTGGTGTTGGTGACGGTGCCGTCCTTTTCGTAGAAGGCCGCGGCGGGCAGGATCACGTCGGCGAAATTGGCGGTTTCGGTCAGGAAGATGTCCTGCACAACAAGGTGGTCCAGTTTCGCCAAAGCTGCCCGTGCGTGAGTGACGTCCGGGTCCGACATGGCCGGGTTCTCGCCCAGGATGTACATGCCGCGAATGCGCCCGGCGTGGACGCCGTCCAGGATCTCCGTCACCGTCAGGCCAGCGGCGTCACTGAACCCCGCCGACTCCCAGATGCCGGAAAATCGCTGACGCGCGGCGGCGTCCGTGACGGACTGGTAGTCGGGCAGGAACATCGGAATGAGGCCTGCATCCGACGCCCCCTGCACGTTGTTCTGGCCACGAAGAGGATGCAGGCCCGTGCCCGACCTGCCCACATTCCCCGTCATCAGCGCGAGGTTGATCAGGCAGCGCGAATTGTCCGTGCCGTGGACGTGCTGGCTGATCCCCATGCCCCAGAAGATCATGCCCGCACGCGCGGTGGCAAAGTCGCGGGCGACCTCGCGGATCGTTCCGGCCGGGATACCGCAGAGCGGCTCCATCGCTTCCGGCGAGAACCCGGCCAAATGCTGCTTCTCGGCGTCCCAGTTTTCGGTGAAGCGGTCGATGTAGCCTTGGTCGTAAAGGCCTTCCTCCACGATCACCGACATGATCGCGTTCAACAGGGCCACGTCCGCACCGGGCCGGAACTGGAGCATGTGGGTTGCGTGACGCTTGAGCGCCTGGCCGCGCGGGTCCATCACGATCAACCTGCCACCCCGCTTCGCGAACTGCTTGAAGTACGTCGCGGCAACCGGGTGGTTCTCCGCCGGGTTCGCTCCGATGACGATCGCCGCATCGGCATGTTCGATCTCGTTGAAGGTCGCCGTGACGGCGCCAGAGCCGACGTTTTCCATCAGTGCCGCCACGGAGGATGCATGGCAGAGCCGGGTGCAATGGTCGACGTTGTTGTGGCCGAAGCCCTGCCGGATGAGCTTCTGGAAGAGATACGCCTCCTCGTTTGTGCACTTGGCGCTGCCGAAGCCCGCGACCGCCTCTCCGCCGTGCGCCTCCCGCAGGCGCGCAAGTCCGCCTGCCGCGGCGTCCAGCGCCTCTTCCCAGCTTGCCGCGCGGAAGTGGGTAAACGGGTTAGCCGGGTCGACGTCCAGCGCCTTGGGCGCATCGTCCAAACGAATGAGCGGCCGTGTTAGGCGGTGAGGGTGATGGATGTAGTCATACCCAAAGCGCCCCTTGACGCAGAGCCGCCCTTCGTTGGCGGGCCCATCGATCCCGTCGACCTGTTTGACCCTTCCGTCCTTGATCTTGAGCGCGACCTGGCAGCCGACACCGCAGAAGGGGCAGACGGACGCGACCTCCCGGTCGACGTCCTTGCTGTTGCCGCGTTGCGCCTCGTCCATGGCGCTCGTCGGCATCAGTGCGCCGGTCGGGCAGGCTTGCACGCATTCGCCGCAGGCGACGCAGGTGCTTTCGCCCATCGGGTCGTCGAAATCGAAGACCGGATAGGCCCCGTGTCCGCGACCCGCCATGCCGATGACGTCGTTGACCTGCACTTCCCGGCATGCCCGCACGCAGAGCCCGCATTGGATGCAAGCGTCGAGGTTCACCCGCATGGCGACATGGCTGTCGTCCAACAGCGGAACGGCCTCCCGCTCCAGCGGCGGGAACCGGCTGGTCGTCACGCCCGCCGCCTCCGCCGTGTCCCGAAAATGGGAGCCCGCGTCGTGGGCGTCGTCGTCGTCGGGTTGGTCGGCAAGCAGCAGCTCCATGACCAGCGCGCGGGACTTGCGCGCCCGTGCGCTGTCCGTCGTGACCTTCATGCCCTCGGAGGGGCGTCGCCAGCAGGATGCGGCCAGTCCGCGTTCCCCCTCGATCTCGACCATGCAGGCGCGGCAGTTGCCATCGGGGCGGTAGCTCGTCCGGTCCCCATGGCAGAGATAGGGCAGGGTCTTGCCCTCGCGTTTGGCCACGTCCCAGATGGTTTCGCCCTCGAAGGCGGTGACGGTCTCGCCGTCCATCCGGAAGGTCGTCGTCGCGGGTCCTGTTCCGTCCGCCATCTCAGACCTCATCCGCAAAATGTTTCAGAACCAGCCGGATCGGGTTCGGCGCGGCCTGGCCGAGCCCGCAGATGGAGGCATCCTCCATCACCAGGCACAGATCCTCCAGAAGCCCGCGGTCCCAGGTGTCGTGCTGCATCAGCTTCACCGCCTTTTCACAGCCGACGCGGCACGGCGTGCACTGGCCGCAGCTTTCCGCCTCGAAGAACTTCAGCATGTTCAAGGCGGCGTCGCGCGCGCTGTCCTTGTCGGAAAGGATCACGACCGCGGCGGACCCGATTAGCGTGCCTTGCGCCGTGAGCGTCTCGAAGTCGAGCGGCACGTAGTCCAGGTTCGCCGGCAACAGCCCGGAGGAGGGGCCGCCGGGCTGGAACGCCTTCAACGTATGCCCCTCGGCCATGCCCCCCGCGGCGTCGATCACGTCCAGGATGGTGGAGCCAGAGGGAAGCACGTAGACGCCCGGTTTCGCCACGCGGCCCGAGACCGAGTAGCTCCGCAGGCCCGAACGCGCGTTGCGGCTGACCTCGGAGGTAATCTCCGGTCCCTCGCGGCAGATGCGGGCCACGAAGTGCAGGGTTTCAACGTTGTGCACCAGCGTCGGGCGCCCAAACACCCCCCTCTGCGCCACATAAGGCGGGCGCAGGCGCGGTATTCCTCGTTTTCCCTCGATCGACTCGATCATCGCGGATTCCTCACCGCAGATATACGCGCCTGCACCCCGCCGCAGGTCGATATATCCAGGCGCCACGAGCCCCGCGCGCTCCAGTTCCGCGATCTCCCGCCGGAGGATTTCCAAAACGGCGGCGTATTCATCCCGGATATAGACGAAGCAGGTCTCCGCCTCGACGGCCCACGCAGCGATCAGCATCCCCTCGAGCATCATGTGCGGGGTGCGCTCCAGGTGATACCGATCCTTGAAGGTGCCCGGCTCGCCCTCGTCTCCATTCACGGCGAGGTACCTCGGGCCTTCAGCGTCGCGTACGAACCCCCACTTTTTGCCGGACGGGAAGCCGGCTCCGCCCATGCCGCGCAATCCCGCGTCCATCAGCATATCCTGCACCGCCTGCCAGTCGCCAGTCGCGCGGAGGGCTTCCAGTTTCTCGTATCCGCCGCCGGCGCGATAGGTCGCGAAGGTCTCGTAGTCCGGCATCTCGGGGTGGTAATCGCCGGAGCCTATAACCCGATTCACCGCGTTCTCCGTCGCGTGCGGCACGTGGCGATGCCCGACCTCAACCACCGGCGCGGTTTCGCACCGGCCCATGCATGGCGCCCGCAGGACGCGGACCTGCGCCGGATCGTGGCCCGCTAACAGCGCCTGATAGAGCGCCTCCGATCCCGCAAGCTCGCAGGAGAGCGAGTTGCAGACCCGGATCGTCAGGTCCGGCGGCGGAGCCTCGCCTTCGCGCACCGGGTCGAAATGGGCGTAGAAGGTGGCGACTTCCCAGACCTCAGCCATGGAGAGATCCATCTCCGCAGCGAGCGCGCGGAGGTGGCGGGCTGACAAGTGGCCATAGGTGTCCTGAACGAGGTGAAGGAACTCGATCAACAGGTCGCGCCGGCGCGGTTGCTGGCCGAGCAGCGCGCAAATCTCCTCCAGCGCGGCATCCTCGACCTGCCGTCCCTTCGGCGTCGTTCGCCCGCGCCCGCCGGTGCGCCCAGACGACCATACGCCCCTACGCTCATCACGTCCCATTGAGTTCCTCCCCGGACCTCTCCCGAGCCCACAGGGTGACGGTTGTGCCGGAGCGGGGTCAATATCGAATGCGTCTCGCGCGCGAGCTTTTGTTTGGTGTTCGACGGCATCGACATGGGCGTTTGGGGCGCGTATTCCATGCACATGACGTGGGATCAGGAACTCGACGCAAGCGGCCTGTTGTGCCCGTTGCCGGTGCTCAAGGCGCGAAAGCGGCTGAAGGCGATGGCGCCGGGAGAGGTTTTGCGCCTTATATCGACCGACCCGGCGTCGGTCGTGGACGTTCCACATTTCTGCAACGAATCCGGAAACATGCTGGAGGACTCTCATCAGGAAGGTGAGGTCTTGATTTACCTGATCCGCCGAACCTGATCCGGATGCGCTGACACAATACGCGGGGACTGGTCCGTCCTGTCAGATCCCGAAGCCAGCATAAGGCAGGAACCGCACCGGTTGCCCCGGTTCCACGTCCAGTGGGCCGTCGGGAAGTTCGACGAGCCCCGTGGCCCAACTCAGCCCGCTGATCCGGCCCGACCCTTCTGACGGGAACACTTCAGCGGCGCCCTCGGCGTTCAGCCGGGCGCGCAGGTACTCGCGCCGCCCGGGCTTCTTGGATTTCGAGAAGGCCGCCGGCACGTCGAATCCCAGCGGCTCCACCCAGCCGGCGCCTGCCATCAGCGACAGAGCCGGACGCGCGAATATGAGGGAGCAGACGAGCGCGGCCACCGGGTTGCCCGGCAGACCAAAAACCGGCGTGCCCCGCCACATGGCCAGGGCCAGAGGGCGGCCAGGTTTCAGCGCAATGCGCCAGCTCGACAGGGTGCCGCGCGCGGCCAATAGGGCGGAGACGTGATCCTCGTCGCCCGCCGAGGCCCCTCCCGAGGTCAGGATGACGTCCGCGTCCGCGCAACCGTCGTTGAACCGCTGTTCGATCGTCGCGACGTCGTCGTTCACATGCCCGAGGTCCACCGGCTCGTATCCCCAGGCCGACGCGAGGCTCAGCAGCATGGGCCGGTTGGCGTCCCAAATCTGATGCGGCTTTGCAGGCAGGTCGGGCGATGCGATAATCTCGTCGCCGGTGGAGAGCACCCCAACCCGCAGACGGCGGTAGGCCGTCACCTCCGCGATGCCGAGCGCCGACATCAATGCCAGATCGGGCGGGCGCAGCCTGTGTCCCTCGCTCAGGGCCGGCGCGCCTTCGGCCACATCCTCGCCCGCCTTGCGTGTGTTGGCCCGTAGCTTGACTGGGCCATCGAACACCACGGAGGCGCCATCAGTCGCCGTGTCTTCCTCCAAGACGACCGTATCCACGCCATCTGGCAAGATCGCGCCGGTCAGGATGCGGATCGCGGCGCCTTCCGGCACGTGTGCGTCATATGGCTGGCCGGCAGCGGCGCGGCCCGCCACCAAGGGCAGGCTTTGAGGCCCATTCCCGGTGGCCGCGTGGGCGAAACCGTATCCGTCGACGGCGGAGTTCGGAGAGGGTGGGTTGGATCGCCGGGCGATGCAATCCGCCGCCAGTACCCGTCCAAGGGCGTCAGCGGTGCGGCAGGTCTCCACGGAGGTTATCGGTTTCAGGGCATCACGCAGGCGTGACAGCGCCTCGTCCACCGGCACCCAGTCGACGCCTTGCGGCATCGCAAAACAGTCGTCGCGCAGGCGCGGTGGCTCCAACGAGGAGGGCAGGGCGCGGCGCAGGGCAATCTGGTGTGTGCCACCGATCACCGTTTCAGCCGTGCCCGCGTCGCTCGTCAGCAGTCCCGGCAAATCACCCTGTTCGGACAGGGCAAAAAGCGCCTGTGCCATAAGCCGCGCCTGCGCCTCGGCGGCGGCAGTTCCGGGCATTGCGCGGCAGTGCGCCTCGACCTCAGCGGAGAGCACCGCCGGATCGACACGTACCACGGTTGTCTGCGCGAATCCGTTATTAGATGCGTCATCCAATGCAAGGCGCTCGCGCCATGGTTCCGGCTCGTCGGCAACACCGACCAATGTCTTGGCGGCAGAGAGCGCGGCCAAAGCCCCCACGACCGCTGCCACGTCGGGATAGGTAGCGGCTTGGACGCCGTCCGACGTAGCGATGCCAAGCCAGAATTGCGTGCCATCCGTGGTCACAATAGCCACCCGGTCGAACGTCAAAGGCCAACCTCCCGCAGGATGAAGTCGGCAATTGCTGTGGTGTCATTCAGATCGAAGATCGGAACGGCAACATCCGGCATGGCGCAGTCCGACGCGACGGCGCGGATGGTAGCGTTCTGCCCGGCCAACGGCACACGGCCGTTCGCCTGGCGAAACGCTTCGATTTTGGGGTGCGGCTCCGTCTTGCAGCCTTCGATCAGGATGAGATCGACCGGCGACATCTGCGCCAGCAGATCAGGCAGGGGCGGCTCGGCCGCGCCCCGCAACTCGTGCATCAGCGCCCAGCGATGCGGGGTGGCGAGCAAGACTTCCCGCGCACCGGCCTGACGGTGCCTGTGGCTGTCCCGCCCGGGTTGGTCGACGTCGGCGTCGTGATGGGCGTGCTTGATGGTCGACACACTGTGCCCGCGACTGCAGATCTCCGTCACGATGCGCTCTACCAAGCCGGTCTTTCCCGAGTTTTTCCAGCCAGTTATTCCATAAAGCTTCATTGATGTACCAACAGTAGTTCCGCCGCAGCGATATCCTCGGGCGCGTTGACGTTGAAGAACGGGTCGTGGCCGGTATGGGCGAATTCGGCGAGACCGGCGCCGTGACGGTCCGTCCACAGCACGATCTTGCGCAGTCCATCCAGCAGGGAGGCCCGCAAATCGTCTCTCAGGGCGATCGGCCAGAGGCCGAAGGTCGGGTGCCGCCAGAGCTTTCCGCTCGCGTCGCGTGATGCCGCCAGAGCAAGCCTATCGGGTCCCGCAGCCCGCGTCAGCCCGGCAACCAGATCGGCCGGAAAGAACGGGGTGTCGGCGGCGGCGGTCACGATGGCGGCATACCCTTCGGCGGCTGCCCACTCCAGGCCCGCCAGAACGCCTGCCAGCGGGCCGGGAAAATCGGGCAGGGGATCGGGCAGGACGGGCAGGCCGAATTCGTCGAAACGGGACGGATCTCCGTTGGCGTTGATCGCAAGTGCGCCAACTTGGGGCGCCAGCCGAGCGATGACGTGGTCGATCAGCCGCCGGTCGCCGAGCGGCCGCAATCCCTTGTCGCCGCCCCCCATGCGCGTCGCCCGCCCGCCTGCGAGGATGACGCCGGCGATCTCACCCATCCTGCGCCGCCTTACGCCGATGTTTCGAGGCTTCCTCGGCTTCGTGAGCCGGATCGGCATCACGGATCAGCCGCTCTTCGCCCGAAAGACAGACGAACCTCTGCCCACGCATCCGTCCAACGAGCGTCAGTCCAACACGGCGGGCGATCTCGACTCCCCAGGCCGTGAAGCCGGAGCGGGACACCAGCACAGGAATGCCCATCTGCGCGGTCTTGATGACCATCTCGGAGGTGAGGCGGCCAGTGGTGTAGAGGATCTTGTCCTCAGGCGTCACGCCGTGCCGGAACATGAAGCCCGCGATCTTGTCGACTGCGTTGTGCCGCCCGACGTCCTCCATGTAGACCAGCGGGCGTTCCCGCTGGCAGAGGACGGTGCCGTGGATCGCGCCCGCCTCCAGGTAGAGTGAAGGCGTGGTGTTGATCTCCTTCGCCAGAGCATAGAGCCAACTGGTTCGGACCTCGGCCGCGGGTAGCCGCAGCCCCTCTAGCCCTTCCATCATGTCGCCAAAGACGGTGCCCACCGCGCAGCCGCTGGTGCGGGTCTTCTTGCGCACCTTGTCCTCGTAGGAGGTCTCCCGCGCCGTCCGTACCACGACCGTCTCCAACTCCTCGTCGTAGTCGACGCCGGTCACAGTATCGTCGTTCAGTAACATACCCTGATTGCGAAGAAATCCCAAGGCGAGGTAGTCGGGATAATCGCCGATCGTCATGGCGGTGACGATCTCCTGACTGTTCAGGAAAATCGTGAGCGGCCGTTCCTCGACCACCGAAATTTCAGTGGAGGCGCCCGTGTGATCGGTGCCGGCAATCCGGCGGGTCAGGCGCGGATCTGTCGGATCGGGCAGCATGGGGTAATCCGGCAGCATCGCGCGAGGGGTCCAGTCGGGCTTGTCTTTCCTGTCTGGCGGGCATCTTGTAGGTTGGGTGCGTGAGTTGCAAGGGAAGAGCAAATGCTCGGCTATCTGGTGGCGGAAGGGCGCGGTGCGGCCGACACGATGTTGCAGGAGGTTGCCGCCTGCCTGCTGGACCAGGGCGTCAGGCTGGTCGGCGCGATTCAGGTGAATCTCGAAACCGATCCGCACCGCAAATGCGACATGGACCTGCATGTTCTGGCGGACGGGGCAATCATTCGCATCAGCCAGAACCTCGGCGCACTGTCCGAGGGGTGCCGGCTGGACCCCGATGGCCTCGAACGCGCGGTCGGCCTTGTGGCGGCGGCGCTGGAGAGCGGCCCGGATCTCCTGATCGTCAACAAGTTCGGCAAGCAGGAGGCGGACGGCCGTGGCTTTCGGCCCGTCATCGGCGCGGCGCTTGCCGCCGGCATTCCGGTGCTGACGGCCGTCACTCCCGGTCAGGTGTCGAGCTTCACCGACTATGCGCAGGACCTTGCGGAACGCTTGCCGGAGGATGCGGACGCGGTTCTCGACTGGTGCCGGGCCGAGGTCGAGCAGCGCCGCGCGGACGCGGTTCAGGCTTCGAACGGCTGACCGGGGGTCCTTCGGGTCCCGCTGTCGCGGGCGGTAGTGGACAAATTGGCCGCCGCGCAACGCAGGGTTGCGACCTGTAGGGTCGTTCTGGGACGCACTGAGAACAAACGGAAATTTGTGCTGGCAATGGGCGGGGCGACCTGCAAGTTTCCACCCCAAACAGGGGAGGCGATCGGCGCATGGTCGATCTTTGGAGCGGTCTCGCGCAGGCATTCTGGCTGGTCGTGACGCTGAATTCGGAACTGATCGAGATCGCCCTGCGGTCGTTGCGCGTGTCCATGACCGCGCTGTTGATTGCGTCGCTTATCGCGATGCCGCTTGCCGCGCTTCTGGCCGTAAAGAGGTTCCGCTGGCGCCGGGTCATTATTGCGGTGCTCAACGCACTGATGGGGCTACCGCCTGTGGTGGTTGGCCTTGTCGTCTACGTCCTTCTGTCCCGCTCCGGGCCGCTCGGTGTCCTCGGGCTGCTGTTCACCCCGACGGCGATGGTGATCGCGCAGGTCGTCATCATCGTGCCGCTTATCGCAAGTATCGCCCATCAGGCGCTGCGCGATCTCTGGCAGGAATACCATGACCTGCTGATTTCCATGAACGTGTCGCAGTGGCAGAAGATCCATACGCTTTTGTGGGATACGCGCCGCGCCTTGCTAACGGCCGCGCTTGCCGGGTTCGGCCGGGCCATCGGGGAGGTCGGGGCGATTATGATCGTCGGCGGCAACATTGACCACGCGACCCGCGTGCTGACCACGGCCATCGCGCTGGAAACGGGCAAGGGCGATTTCGCACTGGCGCTCGCCCTCGGCTTCGTGCTGATCGCCATGGCGATTTCCGTCAGCCTTTCGATCCACTGGCTCAGCGGAACCGAGCGGGAGGGGCGGTGGTGAGCGGCTTGTTCCCAGTGGTGCTGGAAGGCGCGGAGACATCGCGGCGCGGCCGCGTGCTGGTCGGCCCGATCGACCTGACGCTGGACGGCACCGGGATCTGCGTGTTCATGGGGCCGAACGGCGCGGGAAAGACGTCCCTCCTGCGGTTGATGCACGGGGCGGCACGGCTGACGGCGGGCAGTATCCGCTGGGCTTGCCCCCTCGCGCAGGCGCGCCGGGCGCAGGCCTTCGTGTTTCAGAGGCCGATCATGCTGCGCCGCTCGGTGCGCCAGAATATTGCCTATCCGCTTCGCGCACGCGGGGTCGCGCGCCGCATCGCGCTGGAGCGCGCGGAGGCGTGGGCGGAGCGTGTCGGACTGGGCGGGATGCTGGAGCGTCAGGCGCCCGTCCTATCCGGCGGGGAGCAGCAGAAGCTCGCACTCGCCCGCGCGCTCATCACGGAGCCGGAGTTGCTATTCCTCGACGAGCCCTGCGCATCCCTCGACGGACGCGCGACGCGGGAGATCGAGGATATCCTGCTGACGGCCCGCGCCAATGGCACGAGCCTGATCCTGTCGACTCACAACATGGGCCAGGCACGCCGCCTCGCCGATGACGTCGTCTTCATGTTGCACGGGAAGGTGCATGAAACCGGTTCCGCGGCGGACTTTTTCGCACGAACCAGAACACACCAGGCAGCAGCCTTTCTGAAGGGAGATATTGTGGAATGATGAAGAAGCTTTTGGGAGCCATCCTCGCGCTGGCCATCGGCAGTGCGGCGCAGGCGGCGGACGTGATGAAGATGGCGGTCACGACGTCGTTCCACAATTCCGGCCTGGCCGACGTCCTGCTGCCGGAAATTCTGAACGATCTGGACCTGGAGGTTCAATTGCTCGTCGTCGGTACGGGGCAGGCCATCAAGTTGGGGGAGGCTGGCGACGTGGACGCGATCCTCGTGCACTCCCGCAAGGCCGAGGAGGCCTTCCTTGAAGGTGGCTACGGCACCCACCGCCGCGAGATCATGTACAATGACTTCGTGTTCATCGGCCCGTCGGACGATCCCGCCGGGGTGAAAGGGGCCGCCAGCGGGGTGGACAGCCTGCAGAAGATCGCGGGCGCAGAGGCCGATTTCGTCAGCCGGGGCGACGACAGCGGGACCCACAAAAAGGAGCTGAGCCTGTGGAAAGAGGCCGGGCTGGACGTGGCCCAGTTCGGCGACTGGTACAAGGCGGTCGGTGCGGGGATGGGCGCGGCGCTTAACACCGCGGCCGGGATGAACGCCTACATCCTGTCGGACCGGGCAAGCTGGCTCAATTTCGGCAACAAGGGCGATCTGGCGCTGCTCTATTCCGGCGATCCGGTGTTGTTCAACCAGTACGCCTATTTGCCGGTGAACCCGGAGATGCACAATCATGTCCGGAACGATCTGGCGATGAAGCTGGAGGACTGGCTGACCTCGGACAAGGCGCGGGAGTTGATCGACAGCTACACGATCGGCGGTGAGACGCTGTTCGTGTTCAACGCGGACACGGATTGACCGAAGGGTGTTCGGGCGGCGCCAAGCCGCCCGCGGCCGGCCGATCTAGTCGTCCAGCGAACCGTGAATGGCGATCTGGTCCAGCCCCGCATCCTCCGGCCGGATCACGCGATAGGCCTCTCGCACACCGGCCGGGGTAAGCTCCCGCGCGACCGTCAGGAGCGTGTTGGGCGCGTGTTCGTCGCACAGATCGGCCATCTGGGCGATCTCCTCAGCTGCAACCGGGCGGGCCGCCTCAGCGGAGGGGGCGCCGTAATAGGTCACGAAGTGCTGCGCGAGGAGGTCGGTCAGCGTTTCCAGTTCCGCCGGTTCGATTCGTGTCACGGCCACGAAGGTCACCCGCCCGCCGGTTTCCAATCCGAACCAGCCATTCGCAAAGGCCTGTCGCGCCTTGCCCGTCAGGTCGCCGTCCGACCAGTTGGAAAACTCGAACCCGCCGGAGATGCACCACTCGCCGGTCCGCGCCGGGGAGGCATAGACCCGCTGGTCGCTCTCGTCGAAATGGATGGCGCGGGCGAGGTTCATGAGGTCGGCTCCAACAGGCGGGTCAGGGGGATCAGGTGGGTCGTGTCGGCATCACGCAGGAGCATTCCGAAATCCTCGTCGATGCCCAGGAAGGTTCCCCGCACTGCACCGACGTCGACGGTCTCGCCAATCCCGTGTGCCAAACCGGACCATTCGGCGTGAAGAGGTGCGGGGCCGTCGTCTTCCCAGCGGGCGATCCAGTTCAATGTGTGGCGGGACCAGGCTTCCAACAGCATCGGCGCGGCAACGTCGCCGCACCCTTCCGCGTAAAGCGCAGTGCGCTCGGGCGTATCGCCGGGGCTGTCCGTTTCCGGAAGCAACGTCAACGTGAAGCCGACGACAAGCCAGTCGGGCACCGCGTCAGGCTCCGGCGTGGATGCGCGGATTCGAAAGCCGCCGCACAGGCCGCCGTTGACGCGTATCCCGCCGTTCCAGTCGAGTTCTACCGCCACTTCCGGCGGGGCCAGGGCACCCAAAGCACTTTGCAGGCCGACCCCGCAGAGGGGAAGCATGGCCACCGCCTTGGAAAGCGGCACGTCAGGGGCCAGTACCAGCGCGGCCTGCATCTGGGCCGCTGTCAGGTTGTGCGCCACGAGCCCAGCGTCACACCCCGCCTGCGCCCGGCGGACGGCGTGGTCGAATGCATCGTCGGGGGCCGCCTCCGCCCACATCAGCGGCGGAATTGCGAGATCCATCGTCTCCGGCATCGTCACGCGACACCCGCCGCGACCAGAGACCGGGCGATGGTCGAGAACGCGGCGGCCTGCGCGCTGTCCGGCTGGCTGACGGCGATGGGCGCGCCACCGTCGGACGCGATCCGGATCTGCAAGTCCAGCGGCACTTCGGCCAGCAACGGCACGCCAAGCTTCGCAGCCTCCGCGGCAACGCCACCATGGCCGAAAACGTGCTCCTCGTGCCCGCATTGGGAGCAGATATGAGTGCTCATGTTCTCGACCATGCCCAGAATCGGCACGTTGAGCTGCCGGAACATGTCGATCCCCTTGCGCGCATCGAGCAACGCCACGTCCTGCGGCGTCGATACGATGATCGCGCCATCCACCTGCGCCTTCTGGCTCAGCGTCATCTGCACGTCGCCGGTGCCAGGTGGCAGGTCCACCAGTAGGACGTCCAGCGCGCCCCACTGCACCTGCATCATCATCTGCTGCAGCGCCCCCATCAGCATCGGCCCGCGCCACACCACGGCCTGATCGTCGTTGGTCATCAGCCCGATGGACATCAGCGTGACGCCGTGGTTGCGCAGTGGCAGGATCGTCTTGCCGTCCGGGCTCGCCGGCCGGCCGGAGACGCCCAGCATCCGAGGCTGGGATGGCCCGTAGACATCGGCGTCCAGCAGCCCGACCCGCCGTCCCATCTGAGCGAGGGCGCAAGCGAGGTTGGCGGCCACGGTGGATTTTCCAACCCCGCCCTTGCCGCTGGCGATGGCCACGATGTGATCCACACCGGGGATCTTCTGCGGGCCTTTCGGCTCAGCGGGCCTGCGCGGACGAAGCTCCGGCGGCGCCTTCTCCGTGTGTCCGGTCAGGACGATGGAGACGTTGGTGATGCCGTCCATGGCCTTCAGCGTGGCCTCGGCCTCTGCCTTCACGACCTGAAAGCGGTCGGCATGATCCGGAGGGATTTCGAGAACGAAACGCACCGCGCCGTCGTCTCCGACGTTCAACGCCCGGACCACGCCGCTTGCAACGATGTCCGTTCCCGCGATGGGATCGCCGATCTGTTTGAGCGCCGCGAGGACGGCCTCCCTGTCAGCGGCCACGGATCACCCCTTGCCCGAAATGGTGCCGGTCACTTCATGGGTCATGTCGAGTTCCTCGATGGTGACAACCGCCTTGATGGCGAACGTCTTGCCGTCGGTCTCGGCGTTGCGCAGTGCGTCCTCGATCGCCTGCTGCGAAGTCACGCCGACCTGCTTGAGGAACTTCCGCATCGACATATTGAAATCGTCGCTCATCGTCTTCTCCCGTTCAGTTGATTGACTGGCCGCTCCATGCGCGCCTAGGCTTGCCCATGGAGCCGCGCATCCTGCTTCTGGTGTTCAGTCTTGTCCTGCTGCCTGTCAAGTCGGTGGCGGAGGGCACAGCGGTGCGTCTTTACGCGCCGGTTGCCCTGATCGAGACCGGGCTGATGACGCATATCCTGCCACGCTTTTCCCTCAAAACCCGGGTCAAGGTGGACCTCGTAGAGGCACCCGGACAGGCGGAAATCGTCCTTGGCACCGATGGCCGCCCGGTGTTCGAGGGCGCGGGCCAGGTCTGGCACATGGCGTTGGGGGCAGACCCGAGCGCCAACGCGAAGAGCTTGGCGGACTGGCTGACCTCCGATGTTGGCCGGCGCACCGTGACCGCGTTCACGCCCGAAGGAGGCGCGCCCTTCACCATTCCCGAGATGCAGGAGGCCGAAGCGGCCGCCCCGGATGTGGATGGCGACGCGGCGGTCGGTAAAGTGGTCTCGCGAGAGAAATGCACGCGATGTCACGCTGTCGACGTGGAAAGCCGTATGGCCGGGATCGGCTCGACGCCCAGCTTTTCGGTCCTGCGCAACCTCTCCGACTGGCAGTACCGCTTTTCGGCATTCTACGCGATCAACCCGCATCCGGCGTTCACCATCGTCGATGATGTCACGCCGCCCTTCGAAATCAGCCGCCCGTCGCCCATCTCCCCGATCCGCATGACGCTGCAGGAGGTCGAAGCGATCGTGGCTTACGTCGCGGAGATGGAGGCCGCCGATCTTGGCGCGCCGCTGTATCAGCGTCATCAGTGATCCCGGCGCTTCTTGAGGTAGTCGTCGGTCGTCCGCGGCCGTGGGCGTTCGCCCAATGTGAACGGATTGTCCTCGGAGTGATACTGCGCATTGACCCGGCAGTCGTCGCACATCTGGATCATCCGCAACTTGTCCCCGCCCGCGAACATCGCGTGGTTTTCCAGCTTGGCGGTGATCCTTTCGATGGTCGACTTCACGCCGAACAGGGCGCCGCATTCAACGCAAGCGAAGGGTTCTTCTTCGTTTAGAACCACTTGTTGAAGGGCATCGTCGCCGAGATTTAGCCTGGGCTGGTAAGTAATTGCATTTTCTGGGCAAACGTTCGAACACAGTCCGCATTGCAGGCAGGCGTCCTCCTGAAAGCGAAGTTGCGGCAAGTCCGGGTTGTCGCCGAGCGCGCCGGAGGGACAGAGCGAGACGCAGGAGAGGCACAGTGTGCAGGCGTCCGTGTCGACAAGCACGTAGCCATAGGGCGCGCCCTCCGGCAGCGGGATCACACCGGCTTCGGGCAAGAGCGCCTTGGCCGCCTGCCGCGTGATCTGACGCCGGGTCCCCATCGGGCGAACCGGGTTGGCGACCGGCGCAGGGGCGTCCTCGGCAAACAGCGCATCGGACATCGCGTCCGGGTCGGAGGTGTCGAGGAGCCGCAGCCGATCCGCCCCTGCAATGGCTTGGGTCAGAGCGACTTGCGCCGTAAGGGCGAGCCTGTCAGCGCCCGGGCCGGGGAGCCAATGCACCGAGGCGAAACCCGCGGCCAGCGCCGCCAGCCCCTCGGCATGGCCAAAGGCGCCGATGGCTGTCATCTCCATCGGCATCACATCGGCAGGCAAGCCGCGCCCGTATCGCGCCGACAGGCGGATCATCTCCGCACCATGGGCGTCGTGCACCAGAAGGCGCGGAGCGGTCCCTCCCGCGTCGAGGTAGGCTTTCGCGAGGGTCTGGATGCGGCGGAATGTGAAATCCACCTGCGGAGCGTCATAGGAAATCGCTCCGGAGGGGCAGACCGCCGAGCAGGCGCCGCAGCCGGCGCAGACCATCGGGTCGACCGAGACATGCTCGCCGTCCGGAATGATCGCGCCCGTCGGGCAGAGGTCCAGGCACCGGTTGCAGCCGGACTGTTCGGCCCGCGAATGGGCGCAGAGGAGGGGCTCCGTCCGCACGTAGAGGGGCTTCTCGAAGGTGCCGACCAGATGCGACGCCGCCAGGATCGCGGCCGCGACGGCCTGAGGATGACCAGGGTCGGCCCGAAGGTAGCCTTCGCGCTTCTCCGGCGCCGGAAAGAGCGGCGTGTCGCCCCGGAGATCCAGGATCACGTCGCATTCCGATTGCCCGCCGTCCCTCGGGGCCGTGAGGGTGAACGCGCCTCTGCCACCGGGCTCGACCTGTTGCAAAGCGTCGATGACAACACGGAATTGGCCGAGCGCACCGCTCGCACGGCGCAGTTGCCCCGCGATTACGTCGTAGGCGCGCGTCTCAGGCAGGTCCGACGGGTCCTCCAGCAACACGGTCACGCCCAGATGGCCGCTGAGTTGATCGGCTGCCGAAAGGGCGACGTGGGCCTTGCCGAGGATCAGGCACAGCCCTTCGGAGGCGACGTCCAGCGTTTTTGCCGGGCGCGCCGGAAGCAGGGCCTCGGCAATGAGGGCGGACACTTTGGGCAGGGTCGAGGCTCGATCCGCCGTCCAGCCGGCTCTGTCGCGGAGGTCCAGCAAAGGCGGCGCAGGCAGGCTTAGATCGGCTGCGAGCTCGTCGAAGACCCGCGACTCCTGGGTGCAGCAAAGAATTGCGTCGCCGCCCCTGATCGCCGCCGCCGCCCGGTCAATCTGGCTGGTACAGAGGGCTTTGCAGGGAGGGCGCACGTCGAGACCCGTCGTGGCTGACAAGCCTTTTGCGTCTATCGCCTGACTGCCTAGGCAATCGCATGTAATCAATGCCTTCGGCATCTTTCCTCCTGCAGTACATGAGGAGTTTCGTCCACCTCATTGCCGTTTTGCGATGGCAGCGTAGCCGGGATTCGCGGCAATCCACAACCAGTTTCGGCTCACGGGCACGTGTTCCGCCGATTGCCGACAAAGGCTGCGCGCACCCTTTCGATTCGGGGGAACCCGTAGACATGAATTCCGGCAGAAATACTCGGACTGGACATTTCGTCCCTGCGAAGCACGGAGCGTCGGTCGGGTCGGGCATTTTGTCCAGCGCACGGAAAAGTTTCCGGTTACCCTGGGAAAGTCCTTTTGCTTGGTCACCTTGCGGGACAGTATCTCCTCCGGGAGGACTCCGCGACGTGTACCGCAATCCGAAGCAGCACCGATCCATGCCGCTTGGCGTAGTGATGAAGCGGGCACCCGGCATCACACGCTGGGTGCCGTGGTCGTGGACCGCGACGGCGGTGCTGCCGGGCGCAGCTCCGGCGGACTGGCGGGAACTGCGTCGGGAGGGCGAGACTATCGAGTACCATGCCGCGACGGTTCCGCTGGAGTTGCATGGCGCGGAGACGGAAGCTTACGTCCACGGGCTGACCGCGAAAGAGCCGAGCGTTTTCATCGTGTTGAGAAAGGTTCCTGGTCCGCGGCCGCTCAGGGTGGTGCTTGCAACGGCGTCGCCTTACGAGGCGCAGGATTACACCGACAGTGGGGAGGAAATCGTCGAGCGGGTGCCGATGACGCCGGGTCTTAAGGCGTGGGTCTGGGAGTTCGTCGACGAATTCCACCATGAGGAGGCCTTCGTGAAGCGGAAGCGTGACAAGAAGCGGGTGGATCTGAAGGAGGATGGCGTGGGTGATCCGAGGATCGGCGCGCTGACCGACGTCTACGCTTCCCCGACGCTCAAACGGAGGCGTTTGCAATGAGCGACTTCTGGACCCGGCGCAAGGCAGCAGTGGAAGCGGAAGTGCGCGCCGAGGAGGTTGCGACGCAGGCTGCTCAGGCACAGCAGACGGAAGAGGAACTGGCGGCGCGTTCCGATGCTGACATTCTGAAGGATCTGGGGCTGCCAGCGCCGGAAATGCTGATGAGCTCCAAAGAGGTTCGGGCCTTCCTCGCAGCAGCTGTGCCACAACGCCTGAAAACGCGGGCGCTTCGACGCCTCTGGGGCCTCAATCCCGTTCTCGCGAACCTCGATGGGTTGGTCGACTACGGCGAGGATTTCAACGCCGTTCCCACCGGCGGAGAGATCAAGACGGCTTACCAGGTGGGCAAGGGAATCGTGAGGCGGGTGATGGCTGAGGGTGAGGGCGTCGATGCCGAGAGCGGCTCCGTCGAACCGCAAACAGCGCTTGCGCGCAATACGGATGGGCCGGAGGAGTTTGATCGCAACGTCGCTCTGGAACCATCCGAGCCGGCGACCAAAGACATTTCAACCGACGGTGTCCAAGGTGCGGATGAAGCCCAAACGCCCTCCGACCTGCGACCCCGGCGTATGAACTTTCGTTTCGAAGCAACATGATGGGGGACGATCTTGAGATGAACGCAGCGCCGGACCGACAGATTCCAGAGGAGGATCGCCTCAGGGCGGATCTTTACAATTTCCTCGGGCTCATTCTGTCCGCGCCGCCCGACGATGGCTTGCTGGCTCAGACCGCGGCGCTGTCGGGGGACGACAGCGACCTCGGCCGCGCCATCGTCCAACTTGCGGACGTCGCAAAACGATCCGGGCGCAAGAAGGTGGAGAGCGAATTCGGGCGGCTGTTCATCGGGTTGGGGCGGGGCGAGGTGTTGCCCTATGCCAGCTATTATCTGACCGGCTTCCTGAACGAAAAGCCGCTGGCATCGCTGCGGCGGGACATGACCGCGCGTGGCATGGTGCGGTCGGAGACCGTCTTCGAACCCGAGGACGGCATTGCGAGCCTCATGGAGATGATGGGGGCGATGATCGTGGGCCGCTTTGGCGCACCGGCCAACGTCAGCACCCAGAAGGATTTCTTTAACAAGCACGTCGGCCCTTGGGCCGGACATTTCTTTGCCGATCTGGAAGGCGCCAAGAATGCCGTCTTTTACGCGCCGGTCGGGACGGTCGGCCGCGTTTTCATGGACATTGAAGCCGAAGCTTTTCGGATGGGCGCGGGGTGAACCCGCAGAACCGGCCACGCGCCGACAACAGTGACAGGAAGGAGGACCCCAGGATGACAAGCACGCCCAAGGAGGCCACGAGCCGCCGCGATTTTCTGAAGCTGGCGGGAACCGCGGCGCCGGCAGCGGCTGTCGCAGTTGCGGCCGGCGGGGCAGAGGCCCAGGCAGCCGATGCCGATGTGAAAGCCGACTGTCTGCAGGACACCGCCCACGCGCGCGCCTACTACAGCAGCGCCCGGTTCTGACCGGACGTGGCCAAATCGGCCCGCGTCCCGTGGCGTGATGCCCGGATGATCGAGCCATAACCGAAAAACCAAGCGAGCGCGGCAGGGACTCGTGCAAGCAAGGGAGTGAAGCGATGCTGAGGAAGAAGACCAACGGGGTCGCCAGACGCGGCCAACGGACCACCCTCCTGGCCGAGGCTGCGAACGCCTCTGTCGATCGCCGTGCCTTTCTGCGCGGCTCGGGATTGGCGATCGGAGGACTGTCGGCAATAGCGGCGACGGGCGGCACCGTCACCCAGGCCACGGCCCAGACCGCCACGCAGAAGGCGGTGGAGATCAAGAAGTCCATCTGCACCCATTGTTCCGTCGGCTGTACCGTTCTTGCCGAAGTGGCGGACGGCGTCTGGATCGGGCAGGAGCCCGGTTGGGACAGTCCGTTCAACCTCGGCTCCCATTGCGCCAAGGGGGCGTCGGTGCGCGAACATGCGCACGGGGAGCGCCGGCTAAAGTACCCGATGAAGAAGGTCGGCGGCGAGTGGACGCGCATTTCCTGGGACCAGGCGATCAACGAGATCGGCGACCAGATGCTGGCCATCCGGGACGAGAGCGGCCCGGATAGCGTCTACTGGCTCGGGTCCGCGAAGCATAGCAACGAACAGGCGTACCTGTTCCGCAAGTTCGCCGCCTACTGGGGCACGAACAATGTGGACCACCAGGCACGCATCTGCCACTCCACCACCGTTGCCGGCGTCGCGAATACATGGGGCTACGGCGCCATGACGAACTCCTACAACGACATTCACAATTCCCGAGCGATCTTCATCATCGGGGGTAACCCGGCGGAGGCGCACCCGGTTTCGCTGCTGCATGTCCTGCGCGCCAAGGAACAGAACAACGCGCCACTGATCGTCTGCGATCCCCGGTTCACCCGGACTGCGGCCCATGCCGACGAATACGTGCAGTTCCGCCCCGGCAGCGACGTGGCGCTGGTCTGGGGCATTCTCTGGCACATCTTCGAGAACGGTTGGGAGGACAAGCAGTTCATCCGCACCCGGGTCTGGGGGATGGACCAGATCCGCGAGGAGGTGGCCGCCTGGACGCCCGAAGAGGTGGAACGTGTCACCGGCGTGCCGGGCAGCCAGCTCAACCGCGTCGCGCGGACCCTGGCCAACAACCGCCCGGGCACGGTCATCTGGTGCATGGGCGGCACGCAGCACACCAACGGAAACAACAACACCCGCGCGTACTGCATCTTGCAACTCGCGCTCGGCAACATGGGTGTCGCTGGCGGTGGAACCAACATCTTCCGCGGCCACGACAATGTGCAGGGGGCGACCGACCTCGGCGTTCTCGCGGACACGCTGCCCGGCTACTACGGCCTGTCGGACGGTTCCTGGGCCCATTGGGCGCGGGTTTGGGACGAAGATCTCGACTGGCTCAAGGGCCGGTTCTCGGACGCGACCTTCGGCGACGAGAAGATGATGAACCTCAACGGAATTCCCGTGAGCCGGTGGATCGACGGCGTGCTGGAGGACAAGGAGAACCTGGATCAGCCCGACAATACGCGTGCCATGGTGCTCTGGGGTCATGCGCCGAACTCGCAGACCCGCATGGTCGAGATGAAGACCGCCATGGAGAAGCTCGACCTTCTGGTCGTGGTCGACCCGTATCCGACGGTCTCGGCGGTGCTGCACGATCGGACCGACGGCGTCTACCTGCTTCCCGCGGCGACGCAGTTCGAGACGCGCGGCTCGGTCACGGCCTCCAACCGTTCGCTGCAATGGCGCGAGCAAGTGGTCGCGCCGCTTTTCGAGAGCCTGCCGGACCACGTGATCATGGCGAAGTTCGCGCGCAAGTTCGGCTTCGAGGATCGGCTTTTCCGCCACATCGAGATGGATGGCGATGACGAGCCGAACATCGAGGACATCACCCGCGAATTCAACCGGGGCATGTGGACCATCGGCTACACCGGGCAGAGCCCGGAGCGGCTGAAGATGCACATGGAAAACCAGCACACGTTCGACCGGACGACCCTCCGGGCGAATGGCGGGCCGGCCGACGGCGACTACTACGGATTGCCATGGCCGTCCTGGGGGACGGCTGAGATGAACCACCCGGGGTCCGCCAACCTCTATGACGTTTCGCTTCCGGTGGCGGAGGGCGGCATGGGATTCCGTGCGCGGTTCGGTGTCGAGCACGAGGGCGACAACCTTCTGGCCGACGGCGTTGCTCCAGTGGGCTCGGAGATTCCGGACGGTTATCCGGAGTTCACGATGCAGATGCTCGTGGACCTCGGCTGGGACAAGGATCTGACCCCCTACGAACGGCGGATGATCGAATGGGTCTCCGGGTTCGCGGATCAGCGGCCCGGCATGGGCGAGGAGGTCGGCGAGACCTCCCAGCAGGGGGAAATTCCGTCGGACTACATCGAGAAGGTCGGCGGCGTGAACTGGAAGACCGACCTCTCGGGCGGCATCCAGCGGGTCGCGATCAAGCACGGCTGCGCCCCGTACGGTAACGCCAAGGCGCGCGCCGTGGTCTGGACTTTCCCGGACCCGGTGCCGATCCACCGCGAGCCGCTCTACACGAGCCGGCGGGATCTGGTGGAGGATTACCCGACCTACGAGGACAAGAAGTTCTGGCGGGTGCCGACGCTTTACGCCTCCATCCAGAAGAACGACTTCTCGAAGGATTATCCGATCATCCTGACCTCCGGCCGCCTTGTCGAATACGAGGGCGGCGGCGACGAGACCCGGTCGAACCCCTGGCTGGCGGAACTCCAGCAGGACATGTTCATCGAGATCAACCCGCGGGACGCCAACAACCTCGGCGTGCGCGACGGCGCGCAGGTCTGGGTCGAGGGGCCCGAGGGCGGCAAGGTCAAGGTGATGGCCATGGTGACGCCGCGGGTCGCGGCGGGGGTGGCGTTCATGCCGTTCCACTTTGGCGGCCACTTCCAGGGCGAAGACCTGAGGGCCAAGTATCCCGACGGGGCGGACCCCTATGTGCTTGGGGAATCGACCAACACGGCGCAGACCTACGGCTACGACTCGGTCACCCAGATGCAGGAGACCAAGGCGACCCTCTGCAAGATCATGCCAGCGTAAGGAGATAGAGAATGGGTAGAGCAAAATTTCTCTGCGACGCCGAGCGCTGCATCGAGTGCAATGCCTGCGTCACCGCCTGCAAGAACGAGAACGAAGTTCCCTGGGGCATCAACCGCCGGAGGGTCGTGACCATCCAGGATGGCCAGCCGGGGGAACGGTCCATCTCGGTGGCATGCATGCACTGCTCGGACGCGCCCTGCATGGCCGTCTGCCCGGTGGACTGCTTCTATCAGAGTGAGGACGGGATCGTTCTGCACTCCAAGGACCTGTGCATCGGCTGCGGCTACTGCTTCTACGCCTGTCCCTTCGGCGCGCCGCAGTACCCGCAGGCGGGCAACTTCGGATCGCGCGGCAAGATGGACAAATGCACCTTCTGCGCCGGCGGACCGGAAGAGACCTTCTCCAACGCGGAGTTCTCGAAATACGGGCGCAACCGGATCGCCGAGGGCAAGCTGCCGCTCTGCGCCGAAATGTGCTCGACCAAGGCGCTTCTTGCGGGCGACGGCGACGTCGTTTCCGCGACCTATCGCGAACGCGTGGTGGCGCGCGGGTTCGGCTCGGGTGCCTGGGGCTGGGGCACCGCCTACGACCAGAAGGGCGGCTGAGGCCGCTCTGGCATCCGGGGAGCCTCGCCCCGGGTGCCTCCAATTGCCGGCGCGTCCCTAGACCTTTGGCCCAGGGATGTGCCGGATCGTCATGGGCCATCTGCGGACAACCGAGAAAGACACGATGGGCACTCGAAAATCCGGCTTCGGCGCGTTCCTCGCACTGATCGTCCTTATCGTCCTCGCGATGCTCATCCTGACGCCGCTGACGGCAGATCGGGACGGCCTGGACGAGGCGGCTCTGGTGGCGGCGCGGCAGGAAACCGGCGGAGCGCAGACCCGCGAAGACATCATGGCGCGTCAGCGCGGCCAGCAGATCGACGACACGTTCCGCAGGACGGCCACGGGCGACCCCGCCAATGCCGCCGCCATCACGGGGCAGCTCGGCACGCTCGGCGGCGTGTCGGACGCGGAGATGTGGCGGGCGCTGCGTTACGACGAAGCCAGCACGGACGCCACCAGCCGTGGGCCGGCGACAAATGTCCTGATCCAGGACGGTGGCATGTGGTGGCTGGAGTTTCGCGAGGATGTCATTGCGAAATGGGGCGGCTGGCTGCTTCTTGGGATGATCGGCGTTCTGGCCGTATTCTACCTCATCCGCGGGCGCGTGCCGATTGTGGGCGAGAAGACCGGGCGCAAGATCCTGCGCTTTGGCAGCATCGACCGATTTGCCCATTGGCTGACCGCCGGGTCCTTCGTGATGCTGGCGATCACCGGACTTGTCTCGATGTATGGGCGGCCGTACCTCATCGACGTGATGGGCAAGGAGGCACATGCCGATTTTGCACATTGGTCGAAGCTCATCCACAACAGCATCAGCTTCGCATTCATGCTGGGCGTCGTGCTGATCTTCTTCAAATGGGTGCGGTTCAACATCCCGAACATGAACGATCTGCGCTGGCTCCGTCAGATGGGCGGATTGTTCGACGATTCCGTCCACCCGCCGGCGGGCAAGTTCAACGCGGGGCAGAAGATCATCTTTTGGTCCGTCATGCTCATGTCGATTGGCGCCGTGGCGACGGGTCTGAGCCTGTTGCTGCCATTCCGGGTGCTGGTCTTCGATGATGTCTTCGCCTGGATCAACGGCCTTGGCGTGCTGTCCTGGGCGGGCTTCAATGACCTGCCGGTGCCACTCACCCCGCAGGAGGAGATGCAGTACACCCAGATCGTCCACGCCGCCTTCGGATTTCTCTTCATGGCGATGATCATCGGCCATATCTACATCGGCACGCTCGGCATGGAGGGCGCGTTCGATGCCATGGGCACAGGCTACGTCGAGGAGCAGTGGGCCCGGGAGCACCATTCCCTTTGGCTCAAGAAGGTGAAGGCGCGAGACGGGACCGCGCACCCGGCGGAATAGGGTGTTGCGCTACGTGCTGACATTCCTCGCAGCGGCCTTGGCAGGGGATCTGTCCGCGCAGGAGTTCGAAACGTTGAAGGGGCATGGCGGGCCGATCATGGGGATCGCCGTGTCGCCGGACGGCGAAGTTGCGAGCGCTAGCTTCGATAACTCCGTGGGCCTGTGGGCGGGCGGCACGCCGGTGTGGCTGGAGGGGCATGAAGCGGCCGTGACCGCAATTGCCTTCGGGCCGAATGGCGAGCTCGTGACAGGCGGGGATGATTTCGCCGTACGACTCTGGGGCAGGGCGCCCCGACTGCTGGGGCAGCACCAGGGAAAGGTTGCCGGGGTCGCTGTTTCACCGAACGGCGATCTAGTCGCCAGTGGAAGTTGGGATGGCACCATCCGGCTTTGGCCTCTCGATGGCAGCGCGGCGCAAACGCTGCCCCCGCCCGGGGCAGGCGTCAACGACGTGGCCTTCGATCCCGGCGGCGAGCATCTGTACGCCAGCACGTCTGCCGGCCTCGTTTTGCGGTACGACTTGGCGGGCGGTACCCCGGCACCGCTGGCCCGGCACGGGTTCGGCGTGAACTGCCTGATCGTCGGAGAGGGGTGGGTGGCCTATGGCGCCGTGGATGGCGGCACACGTGTCATCGATGCCGAATCCGGCGCGCAGATTGCGGATTTCACACTGGACCGGCGGCCGGTGCTGGCAATGGCCTACAACGCCCAAACCGGCCGCATCGCCGTGGGAGACGGTCACGGCTACATCATGGTGCTCGACACCGCCGAGTGGCGGATCGTTCAGGACTTTCGCGCAACCCGGCAGGGGCCGGTCTGGGCACTGGCCTTTTCGCCGGATGGCTCGGTGCTCCACGCCGGCGGTTTGGAAGACGTCGTCTATTCCTGGCCGGTGGGCCTTCTGGACAGCTTCGATCCGGAGATGGGGAACGACCGCACCTTTTTGCGCAACGCCGACAGCATGCCAAACGGCGAGCGCCAGTTCGTACGAAAATGCTCCATATGCCACGCGCTTTCACCGGGCCCTTCGCGCAAGGCGGGGCCGACGCTGCACGGTCTTTTCGGGCGCGCGGCGGGGACGGTGCCCGACTACAGCTATTCGGACACACTCACCGGGTCGGACATTGTCTGGACGGCGGAAACGGTCGATCGGCTTTTCGATCAGGGGCCAGACCACTACATTCCAGGGTCCAAGATGCCGATGCAGGTGATCGCTGGGGCCGGCGACAGGGAAGACCTGATCAAGTATCTTGAGACGGCGACGAAGGGAGACTGAGCGAAACATGAAGGCGATGCTTGCAGGCTTTACGGCCGCCATCCTGATCGCGATCGGCGCCTGGTACGGGCTGAACCATGCCGGGTTCTCCTCGCAGGCAGTCTATTCCAGCCCCAACGTGCGGCTGGAATAGGAGACGGTCTGCGCATGACGGCGGCAACACAGCGCACGGTGGTGAGTTCGGCGGAGGACTACGGCGGCAACCTGTCCGGTGCCTCCGTGCTGGTAATCGACGACGAGCCGGGAATGCGTAACTTCCTGACCAAGGTGCTCGGCCCCCGCGTCAAGTGCGTGGAACAGGCGGGATCTCCGCTGGAGGCAACGGCGAAGCTGGACGTCGGCCATTTCGATGTCCTGATCCTGGACAACGTCATGCCCGGGATGAAGGGGCTGGACTGGATCAACGACCAGCGGCGAAAGGGATTCTTCGGCGACGTGATCCTGATCACGGCCTATGCGGACCTCGAAACCGCCATCGCCGCCCTGCGCGCGGGCATAGGCGACTTCGTGCTGAAACCCTTCCGCGCAAACCAGATCCTCGGTGCCATCGAACGCACGCTGGACCGCAAGCACCTGCGTCGCGAGAACGCGTTGCTGCGGCGGGAGCTTTACGCGCGTACGGCCCGTGGCAAGCTGCTGGGAACGTCTGAGGCGCTGGCCTCGGTTCTCTCCATGCTGAAGCGCTTGGCGCCGCTGCCGACCCCGGTGCTGTTCCTCGGCGCCAGCGGAACCGGCAAGGAGCTCGCGGCCGAGCATCTGCACGAGATGTCGGACCGGTCCGAGGCACCGTTCGTCGCCGTGAACTGCGCCGTGCTCGACCCGGACCGCATCGCTGCGGAACTGTTTGGCGTGATCGAGGAGAGCGGACGGCTCAAGCCCGGGCTCTTCATGCTGGCCGACGGCGGCACCTTGTTCCTCGACGAAGTGGCCCAAATGCCCGACCAGTTGCAGGCGGCCCTGCTGCGCGTGCTGGATGACAAAAAGATCCGGCCCGTCGGGGCAGAGCGGGAAATCCCGCTGGACCTGCGCTTTCTGTTCGCAACCAACGCCGACCTGCATCAGGCCGTGACGGAGGGCAGGTTCCGGGTGGACCTGTACCACCGGATCAACGTCTTCACGATCAAGATGCCGCCTTTACGCGACCGGTCGGAGGATATTGTCGAACTCGCCGCGCAGTTCATGGAGCAGTTTTCGAACACGCTCGGGATGGCCTCGCTGGAGCTGAACGAGGACACGCTGCTGAAACTGCGCCGCTACGATTGGCCTGGGAACGTTCGGGAGTTGAAGAACCTGATCGAACGGTCCGTGATCCTTGGAGAATTCCCGGAGGAGTTTGCCGGCAGCAGCGCCGTCACCGCACCGGAAGCCATCGAGAACCTCGACCTTGTGACCAAGCGACACATCCTGCACGTTCTCGACCAATGTGCCGGCAACCGCGCTGAGGCCGCACGGCGGCTCGGCGTCTCTCGCAAGACAATCGACCGTAAGATGGCCGCCTGGGGGTTGTAGCATCTTCAAGCGCATTAGTGGGGAAATGGCGGAGAGACAGGGATTCGAACCCTGGGTGGGGTCACCCCCACAACGGTTTTCGAGACCGCCCCGTTCGACCACTCCGGCACCTCTCCGCGTCCCGTGATCAGGGTGGGCGCGGTGTAGTTGCTGCGAAAGTCCGGCGCAAGTGTTTTTCGCCCGCACGCCACGGATTTCCCTGCGCTTCCTGCCTTGTCAGTCCGTGGGGCTTGCAATGGCGCCGGATCGGCGACAGCGTGGTCCAAAGTCCCGGAGACAGGTCATGTTCACGCGTCCGTTCCTCGTTGCCCTCGCCCTTGTCGCCTGTTTGGCCACCCCACCGTCCGTCGCTCAGGCGACGGAAGAGCCATCAGCGGCCGTCGAAGAGGTGCCCGCTGGTGCGGAGCCGCTGATGCGTGCCCTCCGTATCGACGCGTTGGTGGACCTTATACGGCAGGAGGGGATCGGCTATGCCGCTGATCTGGAACGGGACATGTTCCCCGGCCGGGGCGGTGCGGATTGGTTGGAGATGGTCGGGGAGATCTACGACACCGGCCGGATGACGACGATCGTACAGGAGGGCCTAGGCTCAGATCTTGACCCCGCCGAGATGACCGAGTTGACGGAATTCTTCACCTCGAGCCGCGGGCAGGAGATCGTGGAACTGGAGATCGGAGCCCGCCGTGCGATGATGGACCCTGCCGTGGAGGAGGCAAGTGCCGTGATGCTGGACCGGATGCGCGCAGACGGCGACGGGCGCCTCGAACTGCTGGAGGATTTCGCCACGGTCAACGACCTGGTCGAGATGAATGTCACAGGCGCGTTGAATGCCAACTACGCCTTCTACTCCGGGCTGAACGCCGCCGGGGCCTTCGACCGGCCGATGGGCGAGGACGACATGGTGCGGGACGTCTGGGCACAGGAAGGCGCCATCCGAAGCAAGACGGACACGTGGGTCTTCTCCTACCTCGCGCTCGCCTATCAGCCGCTGTCGGAAGAGGACCTGCGCGCCTATGTCGAGCTTTGCGCAAGCGAGCCCGGGAGGCAATTGAACGCCAATCTCTTCACCGCCTTCGGCGAAATGTTCCGCACCCTGTCCTACGAACTCGGCCTCTCCGCGGCCCGCTTCATGGCTGGCGAGGATCTGTAGGGGACATTGAACCCCGCACAGTAGATGGTACATGCGAACCTATTGGATAGGTGGGCCGTGCACGATACATTGTGCAGGGTCGCGCTGACCGGAAGGCGCAAAGTCTTGACAGATTGGGCGGAGTCGATCATATCGCGCACTCTGGCCGGGGATTCCACGTGCCAGGCATGAGAAACGAAGCCCGCAAGGGCGCGCTGTCCGAGGCGCCGGGCCACCGGCGAGAACACCCGAGAGGGGGCCGCAGAGACGCGTCGAGAGCAAAGGAATGACCCATGTTTGCGGTCCTCAAGACCGGCGGCAAGCAATATCGCGTTCAATCGGGCGATGTGCTGCGCGTCGAAAAGCTGGCGGCAACTGCCGGCGAAACCGTTCAATTCAATGACGTTCTGATGGTCGGCTCCACCGTGGGCGCACCGCTGGTCGACGGCGCGGCCGTTCAGGCCGAGGTGCTTGACCAGATCAAGGGCGTGAAGACCATTCACTTCGTCAAACGCCGCCGTAAGCATGGCTCCAAGCGGACCAAGGGCCATCGGCAGCAGCTGACCGTTCTGCGGATCACCGACATTCTGGAATCGGGTGCCGATTCCACCGGCGTCAAGGTTGCGGTGGGTGCCGGGTCCGTGGGCGGTGTTGCGGTGGCAGCCGCTGAGCCCGCTCCGAAGGCCTCCGCCAAGGCAGAAGCGCCTGCCGCCGAGGCGAAAGCGGACGACCTGAAGAAGCTTTCGGGCGTTGGCCCGGCGCTGGAGAAGAAACTGCACGATGCCGGTGTCACCAGCTTTGCGCAGATCGCCGCCTGGACCGAGGCCGATATCGCCGAGATGAACGAAAAGCTGTCGTTCAAAGGGCGCATCGAGCGCGAAGGCTGGGTCGATCAGGCCAAAGAGTTGGCTCAGGGCTGAGAGAGATAGGAGACTAGCGATATGGCACACAAGAAAGCAGGCGGTTCATCCCGTAACGGTCGCGACTCCATTGGCCGTCGCCTTGGCGTGAAGAAATTCGGCGGCGAAGCCGTCGCGCCCGGCAACATCATCGTCCGTCAGCGTGGCAACAAGTGGTGGCCGGGCGAGGGCGTTGGCCAAGGCAAGGATCACACGATCTTCGCCACCGTTGAAGGCGCCGTGAAGTTCCACAAGGGCCTCAAGGGCCGCACGTTCATTTCGGTTCTCCCGGTCGCGGAGGCCGCCGAGTAAGCCGAAATCGGGTAAAAAATCCGTGGTGGGGGGATCGGCAAGAGCGCCGGTCCCCCCGCCGATTCTTCAAGGAAGGAAAGACATGAGACGTCTCCCCTTTCAGACCATTGATCGTCACGTTGGCCGGACCCGATGGTCCGGAGCCGTCCGACCGCGCGCCGATGCCGCGTTTTGGACAGCCGCTGCGACCATCAGCCTGGCGGCGTTCCGCCTCGGCCAGGTGCGCCTGCAGCCCGATGCGATTGCGACCGGGGTTCCCGGATTGCTGTTTCGGGCTATCTCATTGCTTGTGGCTGCAGGTAGCGATGTTGTCTTTGCCGCGACAACGTCGGTAGCCTTGCAGGCTGCCGTACTGATGACCATTTTTTATGCATATCCGTACTATCCGCTGCTGCGTCGTGGACCCGGGGAGGGGTCGGGACCACTGCGTGTCGCGGAGAGGAGCGAGTAGCGCTTCCCGGGAGGAGGGGAAACGTCATGAAGTTGCACCACATCACTGGCCAGTCGGTTGTCCCGTCTGAGCGGGTCGTTCTTCGGCCTTTGCAGAAATCCGACAAGGGGCTTCTGGAATTGTATGCGGGAGACGAGCGCGTGGCGCGATATACGCGCTCCATCGCACATCCGCTGCCGCCAGGGGCCGCAGAGGCATTTATCGCCCGCAGCCACGCCGAGGATCGCAGGGAAGACGTCTGGGCCATGGACGGCACGGCGGCCGGACTTGGCGAACTGGTCGGGGTCGTCAGCCTGACACGCATGGAGGATGCACCGCGCAAGTCCGAAATCGGGTATTGGGTGGCGCCCGTCATGTGGCACACTGGGCTCGCGTCCGAAGCCGTCAGCGCGCTTCTCGCGGCCAACCCGCAGGATTCCGATACCGTCTTTGCCGAGGTCTTTCAGGACAATCCGTTCTCCGCGCGCATCCTGACCAATGCCGGATTCGAATACCTCGGCGATGCCGAGGCGTATTCGGTCGCGCGCGGGGGGAATATCCCGACTTGGACCTATCTGAAGAAGATGAGATAAGCCTCTGTTTCGGAACAGGTGTTCGGTCAGCCACTGACCCTGGGGCCACCGGCGAGATCTCAGTTAGACCTCCGCGAAACGCCCGCTGGCGGCTTGAGCCCGCGGGCGTTTCGGACTATCGCCTGATCTGTCCTAATTTCCGAGCCCCATCATGAAGTTCCTCGATCTCGCCAAGGTCTACATTCGCTCCGGCAGCGGCGGCGGCGGTGCCGTGTCCTTCCGCCGCGAGAAGTATATCGAGTTCGGTGGCCCGGACGGCGGCAACGGTGGGCGGGGCGGCGACGTCATCGCCGAGGCGGTCGATGGGCTGAACACGCTGATCGACTTCCGGTACCAGCAGCATTTCTTCGCCAAGAACGGCCAGCCCGGGATGGGCAAGCAACGGACCGGTGCTGATGGCAACGACATTGTGCTGCGGGTCCCAGCGGGCACGGAGATCCTCGACGAGGACGAGGAAACCGTGATCGCGGATCTGGCGAACGTGGGCGACCAGGTCGTGCTCGCCCGTGGCGGGAACGGCGGTTTCGGTAACCTGCATTTCAAGAGTTCGACCAACCAGGCCCCGCGCCGCGCCAATTCGGGCCAGCCCGGCATCGAGCGCACGTTGTGGCTCAGGTTGAAGCTGATCGCGGATGCCGGTCTTCTGGGCCTTCCCAACGCCGGCAAATCGACCTTCCTTGCCGCGACGTCCAACGCCCGGCCCAAGATCGCGGATTATCCGTTCACCACGCTGCACCCGAACCTCGGCGTCGTGGGGGTGGACAACACGGAGTTCGTGGTTGCGGACATTCCGGGTCTGATCGAGGGCGCCCATGAGGGCAGGGGCATCGGCGACCGTTTCCTCGGTCACGTGGAACGGTGCGCCGTGTTGCTGCATCTGGTCGACGGAACGTCGGAGGATGTGGCGGACGACTACCGTACGATTATCGACGAGTTGGAAGCCTACGGCGGTCACCTCGCCGACAAGCCGCGGATCACGGCGCTGAACAAGATCGACGCGCTCGACGACGACGAGCGCGCGGAACGTCTCGCCGCGCTGGAAGAGGCCAGCGGAGGGCGTGTTTACCCGATGTCCGGCGTCAGCCGCGAAGGCCTCGTCCCGGTGCTGCGCGCGCTCCGCTCGGAGGTGGATGCGGCACGGCGGGCGGAACGTGCTGAGGAGGCTCCCGACGAGACGGAGACCGGCCCGTGGAGGCCCTGATGGAACGCCGTCGCCCGGCACTTGCGGATGCGAGCCGGTTGGTTGTGAAGATCGGTTCCGCCCTGCTCGTCGACCGCACTACAGGTTCGCTTCGCGAAGAGTGGCTGACGGGTCTCGCGCAGGATGTGGCCGATACGCGGGCGCGCGGTGCCGGTGTGATCCTCGTATCCTCCGGCTCCATTGCGCTCGGGCGGGCCACACTCGGTCTCGGAACGGGGCCGCTTCCGCTGGAGCAATCCCAGGCCGCGGCCGCCGTGGGCCAGATCGGCCTCGCCCGCGCCTACCAGACCGCGCTGGCGCCCCACGGCATAACTGCCGCGCAAGTCCTCGTGACCCTTGAGGATTCCGAAGACCGCCGCCGCTACCTGAATACCCGCGCCACCCTGGAGACGCTTCTGGGCTTCGGTGTCGTCCCTATTGTCAACGAAAACGACACAATCGCCACAGATGAGATCCGTTTTGGCGACAATGACCGCCTGGCTGCGCAGATCGCGGTGACGGTGGGCGCCGACCAACTCGTGCTGCTCTCCGACGTGGACGGGTTCTACTCCGCCAACCCGACAGAGGATGCCTCCGCCCGTCGCTACGAGGTGGTCGAGCACATCACGGCGGAGATTGAGGCCCAGGCTGGCGACGCCGCGTCCGGGCTGTCCCGCGGCGGGATGAAGACGAAACTCATGGCCGCCAAGACGGCGACAAAGGCCGGCTGCGCCTTGGCGATCACCGAAGGCTCCGTCCACCGTCCACTGCGGGCGCTCCAGGACGGCGCGAATTGCACATGGTTTCTCACAGAGGGCGACCCGCAAACGGCGCGAAAGCGCTGGATCGCCAGCATGAAACCTCGTGGAGAGGTCACCGTCGATGCCGGCGCCGCACGGGCGTTGACAAGCGGCCGATCGCTGCTTCCTGCCGGTGTCACCGCGGTGTCGGGCCGTTTCGGACGTGGCGAGCCAGTCACGATCCTCGGTCCCGACGGCCGGCTGGGGCAGGGGCTCTGCCGCTACACCTCGGCCGAAGCCCGCGCCATTGCAGGACACAGATCCGGTGACATCGAGGTCATTCTGGGCTATCCCGGCCGCGCCGCTCTCATCCACCGGGATGATATGGCGCTCTGACCTGCCGCTTCTTGTTGGCTCAAATACCCATTCCGCCCTTTCCGCCGAAGGCCACGCCATGAAAGATCAAACCGACATTCCCGCCCTCATGGCCGAGATCGGCGCCGCCGCCCGCGACGCCGCAGCCGAGCTGGCCTTTGCCAGTTCTGAAAGCAAGCAAACTGCCCTTGTCGCCGCGGCGGACGCGGTCTGGTCCCGCAGGGAGGAGATTATCGCGTCGAACCAAAAGGATCTGGCGTATGGCCGTGAAAAGGGTCTCACCGATGCGATGATGGACCGGCTCATGCTCGACGAGGATCGGATCCGCGGCATTGTCGACGGGCTGCGCACGGTTGCGGAGCAAAAGGACCCTGTGGGGGAGACCATCTCGGAGTGGGACATGCCCTCAGGGCTCCACATCCGCCGCGTCCGGACGCCTCTGGGCGTTGTGGGCGTCATTTACGAAAGCCGGCCCAACGTAACGGCGGACGCGGGCGCACTATGCCTGAAGGCCGGCAACGCGGTGATCCTGCGCGGGGGCTCGGAAAGCTTCCATTCGTCCAGCGCAATCCATTCTTGCCTGGTAGACGGATTGAAGGCCGCCGGTTTGCCCGAAGCCGCCATCCAGCGGGTGCCCACCCGGGATCGCGCCGCCGTCACGGAAATGCTCCACATGACAGGCACCATCGACGTCATCGTGCCCCGGGGTGGCAAGGGCCTCGTGGGGCTGGTTCAGCGCGAGGCGCGGGTGCCGGTATTTGCGCACTTGGAGGGCATCTGCCACGTCTACGTCGACAAGGCTGCTGACCCCGACAAGGCCCGTGCGGTCGTGTTGAACGCCAAGACGCGACGCACCGGAATCTGCGGCTCTGCCGAATGCCTCCTTGTGCACCGCGACATCGCGGACACTCTTGGCCAGCAGATCGTGGACGATCTAATGGCAGCGGGCGTCGAGGTTCGAGCACGCGGGTTGAAGGGAACCATGGAAGCGGCCGAGTCGGATTTCGGCACCGAGTTCCTCGACATGAAGATCGCCGCGAAAGTCGTTGACGATATTGACGAAGCTATCGCGCATATCCGTCAGTATGGCTCAAGCCATACCGAGGCGATCCTGACGGAAGATGACGCAGCAGCGGCGCGCTTTTTCCAGCGGCTCGACAGCGCCATTCTGATGCGCAACGCCTCGACCCAATTCGCCGATGGTGGCGAGTTCGGAATGGGGGCGGAGATCGGGATTGCCACCGGCAAGATGCACGCCCGCGGTCCGGTCGGAGCCGAGCAACTCACGAGTTTCAAGTATCTCGTCGAAGGCGATGGAACTCTCCGCCCCTGACCGTCAGTAGGTCAGGACGATTTTTTCGTCGCTGCGCGTGACGCTCAACGTCCGGCCCAGGTCGGCGACCGTTTCCGGCAGCAGCGCAAAATGCACCAGTGCGGGGGTCAGCTCTACAACGGCGGCGGCATCCCCTTCCAGAATTGCCCATGTTTCCGGATCGACGCGCAGCTTCGGAGCCTCGCCGACGATCCGCCATTGGCCATCGCTTCGGCTGACCTCCAGGCGCCCGCCGAAAGGCATGGCCGTTTCCATGCACTGCACGGCCAGCAGCGCCGCCTTGGCCTCCATGCGGCCGCAATCCACGGACAAGGTCCAGTCGATCCGAAGCCGTGAGCCGCCATAGAGGTCCCGAAGGATCGACTGGACTTCGGTTCGGCTAGTGGCCTGATCCTGCCCGGACTGGCCGAAGGCGAGACGGTAATAACGGATGCGCGCGTTCGCGTTGGCGACGCTTTCAGATATCAGCGACAGCTCCGGCCCGACGGATGCGCCCGACATTGTCAGTAGTTCGATGCCGTTGCCGATGGCGCCTATGGGGCTAATTAGATCGTGGCAGATGCGGGACCCGATGAGCGCCGGAATGTCGACGGTGTTGCGGGACGGGTCACTGGACATGGGCACACTTTCCTGACGGAATGGACGGTATGGAAAACCTCAATCCTTTTCTCGCGCCGGGCGACCTGGTGCGCCACCCCGACCAGCCGGACTGGGGGCTCGGCCAGGTACAGTCCCATATCGGGCATCGGATTACGGTGAACTTCGAACATGCCGGCAAGGTGGTGCTCGACGGGCGTGTTATCATGCTGCTTTCGGACCTTGACTGAACTTGCAACCGGGGTATGCCAACCTTTACGGAACGCTGACAAGCGAGCGGCAAACCTAATCCCGTCTTCACCAGATTCAATTCGCTTTATATGGGGAGCCCGGCGACCCGAGATCGGCGACGCCGACGGTTGCCAAGGCGGCGGGAAGCCCCTAGACCGTGCGCCATGACGCAAGGATGACGCGCCGCCCGAGCATGACCCCCGAAGACTCTTTCCTTCAGATTCGCCTCGCCGAAACCGATCAGGATCGGCTGGCCGCGCAACGACTGCGGTACGCTGTTTTTGTCGAGGAACTCGGCGGTGACGGCGCGCTGGTGGACCACGGCGAACGGTTGGAGCGCGACCGGTTCGATCCCTATTACGACCAGCTGGTTCTGGTGGATCGGCGTCGGGACGCCGCCGCGCTGGATCACGTGGTCGGGGTCTACCGTTTGATGCCGGGGGATCGGGCTGCGGCGGCGGGTGGCTTCTATTGCGCCGGGGAGTACGATCTTTCACCGCTCATCGCATCGAACCGGCGGCTGCTGGAACTCGGGCGCTCCTGCATTCACCCGGATTACCGCGGGGGCAACGCGATGTTCCTCCTCTGGAACGGCCTTGGCCGCTACGCGGTCGAACGCGACATCGAGATCCTGTTCGGCGTCGCGAGCTTCCACGGAACGGACGTGCAGGCACTGGCGCAGCCGCTGTCCCGGCTTCATCATTCCCACCTGGCCCCGCCGGAGTTGCGGGTGCGGGCGCTCACCGACCACTATGTTTCGATGGATATCTTGCCCGAAGACGTGGTCGACCGGCCGGCGGCCGTCCGCGCGATCCCGGCCCTTATCAAGGGCTACCTGCGCCTGGGTGGCTACGTGGGCGACGGCGCGTTCATCGATCACGCGTTCAATACCACCGACGTCTGCCTGGTCATGGACACCGAACGCCTCACTGCCAAGCAGCGGGCGCTTTACACCGGCGGGCAGGGATGACTCCGACCTGGCAGTCGGATGACTTGCCGGAGGGACCGGGGCCGCTGTCTGCTCGTGCCTGGTTTCGGGTCTTGCGTCGCGGGGTGCCGCTGGGCGTGGTGGTCTTCGGCTGTCTGGGCTTGATGCTGCTCCTGCGCGTGGTGGAGCGGCCGCTCTTCGGCCTCCGCCGCCCGGTGACGCCCTGGATCACGCGATTCGTCTGTCTCTCGGCGTTCGTTCTGATGGGGATCCGCCGAAATGTTCGGGGCGCGCCCGCCAAGGGCCGATGCGTGGTGGTCGCCAACCATGCGAGCTGGCTGGATATTTTTACCCTGAACGCGGGCGACAGGGTCTATTTCGTCTCGAAGGCAGAGGTGGCTGGCTGGCCCGGAATCGGGTGGCTGGCGCGAGCGACGGGCACCGTCTTCATCAATCGGGACCGCAAGGAGGCCAAGGCGCACAGCACACTCTTTGCCGAGCGTCTGGCCGCGGGGCACCGGCTGCTCTTCTTCCCGGAAGGCACCAGTACGGACGGACGTCGCGTTCTATCATTTAAATCAACGCTCTTTCAGGCGTTCTTCGATTCCGACATGAACTCCGATCTAAGCGTCCAGCCGGTGAGCGTGATCTACCGGCCTCCGGCGGGTGAAGACCCGAGGTTCTATGCGTGGTGGGGCGACATGGATTTCGGGCCGCACTTGCTGAAGGTTCTCGCGGCAAGACGGCAGGGGTCGGTCGACGTGATCTATCACGCGTCCGTGCCGGTCGACGGGGCTCGCGGGCGCAAGGCACTGGCCGCCCAATGCGAGGATATTGTGCGCGCCGGTGTGATGGACGCACTGCCACCGACGCCGGGCCCGTCCAGCCTTCCGTGACACCGGCGACCTTGGGTCAACAGCACAACGAAATGCTCAACTGACGGCCGCCATCAGGTCGGCCAGGGCAAGCACCGGGTCGTCCGCCGACCAGATTTCCGCGCCGATGCCGAAAAAGTCCGTGACCGGCGCCAGGCTGCCGACGAGATCGGGCGTAAGGCCGCCCTCGGCCACCACGGGCAGTTCGATCATCTGGGACCACCAGGCGAAGAGGTCCGGGTCGGCGACCGAGCCGTCGCCCAGCGCGGTTGCCGTCACCGGACCGAACGACACGTAGTCCGCGCCCGCTTCGCCAGCGTTCAGCCCCTCATGGCGCGAGGTGCCGCAAAAACTGCCGACAATGGCGTCCTCGCCCAACTCCTTCCTCGCGTCCCGAATGCCGCGCGCCCCGTCAAGGTGAACCCCGTCGAGGCCGTGCGGCGTAACCAGTCTCAGGTGCGTGTCGATGACAATGGCCACGTCGCGCGCGTGGGTCACGGCACGGCAGGCGTCTGCGGCGCGCGCGATCCGGTCCTCGTCATGGCCGGCCAGAGCGAGCCGCACGCAGGCGACCTCCCGCGCGTCGAGCACACGGGCCAGAATATCGGGAAAGGTGGACAGATGCACCTCCGGCGGCGTGATGAGGTAGATTTGCGGCTGCTCTTTGTCGGCCATCCGTCGCTCCGGGGTCTCGTCCTGTTTCGCCGCCTGTCTTAGCGCCCTTTCTCCGGCTGTGCCATGGTCGCTTGAAGACGGGGCGTACGCGGCGTATCAGGGCCGGGACCTGAAACCAGACCGAATGCCTATGTCCCAGCCCACCTTCATCCTCGTACGTCCGCAGATGGGCGAAAACATCGGCGGAGCGGCGCGGGCGATGTGGAATTTCGGACTGGACCGGATGCGCCTGGTGGAGCCGCGCGACGGCTGGCCGAACCCGAGGGCGGTGGCACTGGCGAGCGGGGCCGGGCGGCTGCTGGACAACGCCGGTCATTTCGATAGCGTCGCGGAAGCTATTGGCGACTGCACGCACGTCTATGCCACCACGGCGCGAGGGCGCGGAATTACCAAGCCGGTCGTGTCGCCGGAGGAGGCCATGGCCGAAGCCCGCGCCGTGACTAAGGCTGGCGGCAAGGTTGGCGTTCTGTTCGGACCGGAGCGCGCCGGACTGGAAAACGAGGACGTTGCCCGCGCGAACGCCATCGTCACCGTCCCGGTCAACCCGGCGTTTTTCTCGCTCAATCTCGCGCAATGTGTGCTGCTGATGGCCTATGAATGGGGCCGCCAGACTGCCGCGCCGGCGCGCGTAGAAGACACCGAGCGGGCCAAGGCCATCGAGGTCGAGAAGCTCGCGGAGCATTTCGACGAGAAGCTCACCCGCGCCGGGTTCTTCTTTCCGCCCGAGAAGGCGCCTGGGATGCGCCTTGTCGTGCGCAACATGCTGTCCCGGCTGGCATTGAGCCGAGCGGACGTGCAGATTTTTCACGGCATGCTGCGCCAGTTGACCCGGCCGCAGATGCCGTCCGAGACCGACCGACCCGACCCCTGAGCCACTGGAGAAAAGGACATGGCCGCCAAGCGCAGCATTTTCGAAGAGGTGGGGGAAGACAAGCCCAAGGTATCCCGGGACCCCGTGGCGCAGACTGGTTTGATCGACCGCGCCCGCAGCGGCGCACGACGGGCCATTCGGGTCTGGCTCATGGTGCTCTTCGCGATGGTGGTGGCAATGATTGTGGTCGGAGGGCTGACGCGACTCACCGATTCCGGGCTGTCGATCACCGAATGGAAACCGGTGACCGGGGCGATTCCTCCAATGTCCGAAGCGGCTTGGGCGGCGGAGTTCGAGAAGTACCAGAAGATCCCGGAGTATCAGCTCCAGAACAGTCAGATGACCCTGGCCGAGTTCAAATCCATTTACTGGTGGGAGTGGGGGCATCGGCAACTCGGGCGCGCGGTAGGGCTGGTATGGGCGGCAGGCTTCCTCGGCTTTCTCGCGATGCGGAAAATCCCGGCGGGATGGACCGGACGTCTGGCGCTTCCGGGCGTGTTGGGGGGTGTTCAGGGTGCCATCGGGTGGTGGATGGTTTCCAGCGGCCTCGACGGTGACGCTCTGGATGTCGCTCCCTATCGATTGGCGATCCACTTGGGCCTGGCCTTTGTCATTCTCGGTGTGATCTGCTGGTACGTCCTGAGGCTATCGCGCCCCGAACGGGACCTCATGCAGGCGCGACGCCAAAAGGAAACGCGCCTTTGGGGACTATCGACCGGGCTGCTGCATGCAGCGTTCCTTCAGATTTTGATCGGGGCACTTGTCGCCGGCACCGACGCCGGACGGGCGTACCCGACCTGGCCTCTCATTGCGGGAGGGTTTCTTCCGCCCGACCCGTTGGGTATTGAACCGCTTTGGAGAAATTTCTTCGAAAATGAAGGGTTGGTGCAATTTCTTCACCGGACCTGGGGATATCTCGTCTTCGCCTTCTCCATTGTTGTCTGGGCGCGCAGCCGCCGCTCCGCCCATCGCCGGACCCGCCGTGCCTTTGACTGGATGCTGGTGTTCACCTTTGGCCAGATCGTCCTGGGGATTGTTGCGGTGCTGACCCAGGCACAGTGGCACGTCGCCATAACGCACCAGCTCATAGCCGTCGTGCTTTGGGTGCTGATCCTTCGGGCGCGGTTCCTCGCGGGCTATCCGGTGGCAAGCTCCGTACGTGAGGGGCTCTGACCGGATGTCTGCATACGATGACCTTATGGCCCACGCCCGGGAGACCGAGGCCCTGAAGCAGGTGCTCGGCCGGCTCGGCTGGGATCAGGAGACCGTCATGCCCCGCGGTGCGGCGGCGCAGCGGGCCGAAGAGATGGCGGCGATGGAAAAGGTGCTCCACGCGCGCCGCACGGACCCGCGGGTCGGCGACTGGCTCAACCGAGCGGAGCCGGCGGACGAGGTTCAGCAGGCGCACGTGCGCGAATTGCGGCGGGAGCATGAGCGGGCCACGCGGGTGCCTGCGGACCTTGCCGCCGCAATCGCCCGGACCACGAGCCTCGCGCAGGGGATCTGGGCCGAGACCCGTGCCGCGGATGACTTCGCCGCCTTCGCCCCGACGTTGACGGAGGTGCTGAACCTTCGCCGGCATGAGGCGGCAGCGCTTGCGGAGGGAACGGACCTCTACGATGCGCTGCTCGACGATTATGAGCCTGGTGAAACCGGAGCGTCGCTGAGCCGGATCTTCGACGCGCTACGCCCCCGCCTGGTTGCCCTGAGGGAAAGGATACTGGGCAGCGACCGCACGCCCCCGAAGCTGTCCGGTCGGTTCGATGAGGCGACGCAGATGCGCCTTGCCGCCGATTGCGCCCGCGTCTTCGGCTACAACTTCGCCCACGGACGGATCGACCGGGCCGTGCACCCGTTTTCCTCTGGCCAGGGGCTGGACTCGCGGATCACCACGCGGACCGATCCGGAGAATCCCTTCGACTGCCTCTATTCCACGATCCACGAGGTTGGTCATGGCAGCTACGAGCAGAACGTGGACCGTGCCTACCTGCTGACCCCGCTCGGAACGGGCGCGTCGATGGGCGTGCACGAGAGCCAGAGCCGCATCTACGAGAACCAGCTCGCCCGCGGCCGGGCCTTCGCTGGCTGGCTCTTCGCAAAGCTGCGCGAGACCTATGGCGATATCGGGGTGGCGGACGCCGATGCCTTCTACGCCGCACTCAACGCTGTCGAGAGCGGCTATATCCGGACGGAAGCGGACGAGGTGCACTACAACCTGCACATCCTCCTGAGGTTCGATCTGGAACGGGACCTTGTTCGTGGCGCGCTGGAGGTGGCGGACCTGGAAGAGGCGTGGAACAGCCGCTTCGCCGCCGATTTCGGCGTTGCGGTGGATCGTCCGTCGAATGGTGTCCTGCAGGACGTACACTGGGCGGTAGGGCTGTTCGGCTACTTTCCCACCTACACGCTCGGCAACGTGTATGCCGGCTGCCTGTTCGCGGCGATGCAGGACGGGGTTCCCGGATGGGCCGCGGCGATGGCGGAGGGGGACGCCACGCCGGCGACTGGTTGGCTGCGGGAGCGCGTTCAAAAACATGGCTCCCGGTATCTGCCCCGTGATTTGGTGGAATTGGCGTCCGGCGCGCCCATTTCGCCGGAGCCGCTCCTTTCCTACCTCGAGCGAAAGTTCGGCGCCCTATACGGACTTTGACCGCCGGAACGCCTGCTGCACCAGTCTTCGGCCGAAAATCTCTGTCGCGCGTTCAGCGCGCGGTTTGGCCCGTTGGCGGAGCGTCGTCGATACACGCTGCGACGGGCGGGAGTTCACCGCTCCGGGATCAATCCGCGCGGGCTGAAGCGTAGGACCAGAAGCAACACAACGCCCATCGTCAACAGCCTGATATGCTGCACAGAATCCAGCAGGTGTGCCTTGAGTCCCGATCCGTCCGGCATCGGGTAGGTGATGAGGCTCATGATCGCGCCGCCGATCGGCTCAACCTGGATCCAGAGCCACCAGATGAGAAAACCGCCCAGGACGGACCCCCAGTTGTTCCCCGAGCCGCCGACGATCACCATCACCCAGATCAGGAAGGTGAAACGGAGCGGCTGATACGTCCCCGGTGTGAGCTGCCCGTCAAGCGTCGTCATCATCGCGCCTGCCATGCCGCAGATGGCAGAACCGATCACAAAAATCTGCAGATGCCGACGCGTGACGTTCTTTCCCATGGCCTCCGCCGCGACCTCGTTGTCACGGATGGCCCGCATCATGCGGCCCCAGGGAGAATTCAAAGCCAGTTGAGACAGCCAGATCAGCGCCAGGAGGACGGCGGCGAACAGCCCGGCGTACAGGAGTTTGACCCAGAGGGAGGAGGCGGTGGCCGGATCAAACCCAAGCCAGGTGGCGCGAGCGACGAAATCGGTGCTTTGCTGCAGGTCCACCTCGTAGGGAACCGGGCGCGGCAGACCGACGACGTTCTTGACGCCACGCGCCAGCCAGTCCTCGTTCTTCAGCACCGCGATGACGATCTCCGCGATCCCGAGCGTCGCGATGGCAAGGTAGTCCGACCGCAACCCGAGCGCCGTCTTGCCGATCAGCCATGCCGCCCCTGCGGCGATCAAACCGCCGATCGGCCATGCCAGCAGAATCGTGAGGTTCATCCCGCCGAGATAGCCTGTGGAGGCCGGATTGATGGCCTCGATCGCATCGCGCGCGGGGTCGAAGAGTACCCGGTAAAGCACGAAGCCAACGACGAAAATCGCGATCACGCCAAGGCTTCTGACGCGCCCCAAGGGCAGGCGTTTGTACGCGACCACGCCGGCAGTAATGGTCGCCGCACCGAGGGCGAGGGCCCCCAGCATGCGGAGTCCGCCGGCCGCCCAGGCTTCCGCCACGGGAGGCATCGATACCAGCACGGTCGCCAGCCCGCCGAGAGCGACGAAGCCCATGATGCCGACGTTGAACAGCCCCGCATATCCCCACTGGATGTTCACGCCGAGCGCCATGATCGCGGAGATCAAGCCCATGTTGAAGATCGCAAGCGCCGTGTTCCAGCTCTGCACGAAACCGGTGATGATGTAGAGGAGGGCGACGAACCCGAAGAGCAGAGCGTTCCTGTTCATACCGCTTTCCCCCGGAACAGCCCGTAAGGTTTGAAAATCAACACGATAACAAGGATCGTGAATGAGACGGCGTACTTGTAGTCGGTCGACAGAAGCTGCGCGAGACCGTCAGGCGCGAGGCTGTCGGGCAACATGTAGGTTGCGACCTTCTTCCAGGCATAGGTCAACGTCACCTCGGAAAACGCGATGATGTAGCCGCCCGCGATGGCCCCCAATGGGTTGCCCAGGCCGCCAACGATGGCCGCGGCAAAGACCGGCAGAAGCAATTGGAAGTAGGTGAACGGCTTAAATGCCTTGTCGAGCCCATAAAGCACGCCCGCCGTGGTGGCGAGGATCGCGGCGATGATCCAGGTGACCCGCACCACCTTTTCGGGATTGATCCCGGAGAGCAGGGCCAGATCTTCGTTGTCGGAATAGGCCCGCATGGACTTGCCGGTCCGCGTCCGGTTCAGGAACCAGAAGAGCACCGCCACCGAGATGAGCGTGACGACGATCGTCAGACCTTGCGAGGAGCGGAAGGCAAGTCCCTCAGAAAGACCCGTCATCTTCTTGAAATCGCCCGCGCTTATGATGAATCGTGCACCGTCGTTGAAGCGCTGCTCGCCCGGTCCGATGATGACTCGAACGACCCCGTTGAGGATGAACATCACGCCGAGCGAGACCATGACGAGAATGATCGGCTTGGCCTTGTGGCGGCGGTAGAACTGATAGACCCAGCGGTCGGTGAGGAGCATCATCCCGGCGGTGACGGCGATGCCGAAGGGCAGGGCGAGGAGCGCCGTGGGCAGGGGCGCAATGGAGAGACCGAACGCCTGGAACGCCCAGGTGAAGAGGATCGTCACCATCGCTCCAAAGGCCATCGTATCGCCGTGGGCGAAGTTCGAGAACCGCAGGATGCCATAGACCAGCGTCACCCCGAGCGCCCCAAGCGCCAACTGACTGCCGTAGGAGACGGCCGGGATCAGGACGAAGTTTGCGAGAACGACGAGGGCGTTGAGGAAGTCCATTTGCATCTACCTGCCAGCTCGTGGGGCCGCTTTGCGGTGGGAAGACGGAGACATGCGCATCAGGTCCCCCCGAGGAAGGTCCGGCGGACCTCCGGATTTTCCAGAAGCTCCCGCCCGCTCCCGGTATGGGCATTTCGGCCTTGGACGAGAACGTAGCCTTTATCGGCGATTTCAAGGGCCTGTCGTGCGTTCTGCTCCACCATGAGGATCGAGATTCCGGTGCGGGCGACTTCGATGATACGGTCGAAGAGTTCATCCATCACGATTGGCGAAACGCCCGCCGTGGGCTCGTCCAGCATCAGCACGGTGGGCTGGGTCATCAGCGCCCGCCCGACGGCGACCTGTTGGCGCTGCCCGCCGGAAAGCTCGCCGGCGGCCTGACGGCGTTTGTCCTTCAGGATCGGGAAGAGGTCGTAGACCTGTCCCATCGTGCCGGAAATGTCGTCTTCCCGAAGGAAAGCGCCCATCTCCAGGTTTTCCTCGACGGTCATCGAGGTGAAGATGTTGTTGGTCTGCGGCACGAAGGCCATCCCCTTGGCCACCCGGTCCTGTGGGGAGAGCGCGGTGATGTCTTCGCCGTCGAGCCGAACGGCCCCTTCGCGCACGTCCATCATGCCGAAGACGGCCTTCATCGCGGTAGATTTGCCAGCACCGTTCGGCCCCACGATGACCGCGATCTGCCCCTTTTCCACGGCGAGGGTGCAGCCGTGCAGGATATTGGGCCCCTGGCCGTAGCCGCCCGACATGCGGTCGCCGATGAGAAATGGGTCGCTCATGGCCGTCTCATTCGCTCGAGGGCAGGGCGATCCATTCGCCCTTGAATTGGGGTGCCGTCTGCGTCACGCGCCGACTGCGGGGCGCATTTGGGAATAACGGCCATCTGGCAGTAGCTTGGAATACAGTCTTCATCCCGCTGGCGCCTCCGCCTTCGTGCGGCTCTTGAGCCCGGTGCCTAGGTAGGCTTCGATCACCCGGTCATCCTGCATGATCTCCTGCGCCTTGCCGACGGCCAGCACCTTGCCTTCGGCCATACAGATCACCGGATCGCAGAGGCGGGCGATGAAATCCATGTCGTGCTCGATCAGGCAGAACGTGTAGCCACGCTCCTTGTTGAGCCGCAGGATCGCGTCGCCAATGGTGCGCAGCAAGGTTCGGTTCACGCCCGCGCCCACCTCGTCGAGAAAGACGACCTTAGCGTCCACCATCATCGTGCGGCCAAGTTCCAGCAACTTTTTCTGCCCGCCAGACAGGTTGCCGGCTTTCTCGTCCGCCAGGTGGTCGATGGTGAGGAACTGAAGGACCTCGTCGGCCTTGCGGCGCAGAGCGGCCTCCTCGGTGGCAATCTGCCCGCGGCGGAACCAGGTATTCCAGAGCGTTTCCCCAGACTGGCCGCCCGGCACCATCATCAGATTTTCGCGCACCGTCATTGAGGCGAACTCGTGCGCGATCTGGAAGGTGCGGAGCAACCCCTTATGGAATAACTCGTGCGGCGGCAGGCCGGTAATGTCCTCGCCGCCCATGTAGACCGTGCCGGCCGTTGGCGGCAGCACGCCTGCAATCACGTTGAAGAGTGTCGACTTGCCCGCGCCGTTCGGCCCGATCAGCCCGGTAATGGAGCCTTCGGCGATTTCGATCGACGCGCCATCGCAGGCGCGGAAGCCGCCGAAGTGCTTATGAAGGTTCTCGACCCGTATCATGCGCGATCCCTGGCTATGGCGCGTGGTCTTAAGACAAGCAGACGGCCCGTGAAAGCACCCGGGCCGTCTGTCGTTACGTCAACAATGCCCTGACGGCAAGAGAACCGTCCGGTTGGCGGCGATCACCGGTAGCCGACGGTCTGGAATTGTCCGCCTTCAACGACAACCTCGCGGAAGTTGCCCGCCGATTCGCCGCCGCCGATGAACTCGACCGCGGTCGCGCCGACGTAGTCGATGTCGCCACCCTCCGCGAGGATTTCCAGACCCTTGGCCAACTCGCCCGGCATGATCTCCTCACCCGGTCCGTTAGCGACGTCCATCACCTTGTCCTTGTAGACCTGTGGGTCCGACGACCCGGCCGCCTGCATGGCGAGCATGATCAACGCCGCCGCGTCATAGCTTTCACCAGCAAAGATCGAGGTCGGGTCGAACGCATCGCCGACCACTTCGGCGAACGTCTCGGCGCCCGGGCTGTCCGAGCCGGGAAGCTGGCCGGTGGAACCGTCCACTTCGTCGCCGAAAGAGCCGATGGTGCCGTCGGAGACCATCCCATCGGGGAAGTGGAAGGTGTCGAACGCGCCGGTGTCGAGCGCCGCGCGGACGATTCCCGAACCGCCACGGTCCGCATAACCCGCGACGACAAGGCGGTCACCGCCTGCGGAAGCCAGCGCGCCGACTTCGGCCGAATAGTCGGCCTTGTCGTCTTCGTGGGCTGCGGTGATCGTCACCGTGCCGCCCATATCTTCGTAGGCCTTCTGGAAGCTGTCCGCGAGGCCCTTGCCGTAGTCGTTGTTTGTATAGGTCAGCGCTACAGACTCGACGCCCTGTTCCATCAGGATCTCCGCCATGATCTCGCCCTGGCGGGCGTCCGACGGCGGGGTACGGAAGAACAGGCCATCGTCTTCGGCCGTCGTCAGCGCCGGCGAGGTGGCCGATGGCGAGATCATGACCATGCCGTTGGGGCGTGCGACGTTCTGCAGAACGGCGCCGGTGACTCCGGAGCAGGCAGCGCCCACGATGCCCTTCACCCCGTCGGAGGTAATCAGACGCTCGGCGGCGGCGGTTGCCGCGGCGGCGTCGATGCAAGTCGAGTCACCGCGGACCGCGGTCACTGTGGACCCGTCGAGCAGCGCACCGCTTTCGTTGACTTCGGAAATCGCCATTTCGGCACCGGCGCCCATATTGACGGCCATGGATTCGATCGGCCCGGTGAAGCCGAGGAGAACCCCGAGCTTGATGTCCTCGGCCGTGGCGGCGGTGGCGAGAAGCGTGGCGGCACTCGCCAGCAACAGTTTCTTCATTTTTTAAAACTCCCAGTTGGATCGCAAGATCGGGCGTCACGTTATGGGGCAATCGTGGAAATGAAAAGTGCCGGCACACCCGCATTTCATGGATGGAAAATGGAACGTAGCGGCTCCGGGTCTTCCTGTGTGCTCCTATCTGCTATGGTCGCGATGATACCTGCTCGGTGCAGGACAGGCCGTGGAGACGAAAAGATGAGAGCTTTGGCGTATGTCGTCGTGACCCTGGGGTCCTTGAACATCCCGGCAGCGTTTGCCGGACCGGATATGGAATGCCCCGGAGGCTCGCAGATCGAGATTGGGAATTGCGTTCACGCCACGCTGCAAGCCGTTGACACGGCTATTGAAAGCGCGCTCAGCTTCGCCATGAAGTCGGCCGAGGAGCTGGACGAGATCACGGGGCGGACCGCGGCCGTACCGGCGCTACACAACAGTCAAGCCGCCTGGGAGGCCTACCGCAAGGCACATTGCGATTACGTCGGCAGCACCTATGGCGGCGGAAGCGGCACCGGGATCGCCATCGAATCCTGCCTGGTGATGCTCGGACGCGCGCGAATGGAAGAGCTTTTAGATTACGCCGGATAACTCGGGCGGCGCTGGCCTCAATCCGTCGTCTTGCGCGCCTGGGTGCCCCGTTCCCGGTATGGCGTGGTCTGGTAGTGGGCCCGGTAACACTTGGAAAAGTGGCTGGGCGAGGTGAAACCGCAGGCGAGGGCGATATTGATGACGCTCATGTCCGTCTGCATGAGGAGGTTCCGCGCCTTCTGCAGGCGCAGTTCCATGTAGTACCGCTTCGGGCTCCTGTTGAGGTACCGCCGGAACAGGCGCTCCAATTGCCGGGTGGAGAGTGACACCTCCTTCGCCAGTTGGGCCGGGCTGATCGGCTCCTCCAGATTTTCCTCCATGATCTGGATCACTTGGCCCAGTTTCGGGTGACGCACCCCGATCCGGGTCGGGATCGACATCCGCTGGGTGTCTTGGTCGGTACGGATTGAGGAGTGGATGAGCTGGTCGGCAACCGCGCCGGCGAGTTCGTCGCCATGATCGTCTGCGATGAGCTTCAGCATCAGGTCGACAGAGGCGGTGCCACCGGCGGCGGTGATCCGATTGCCGTCGACTGAAAAAACCGACTTGGTCAGCGTCACGCCTTCGAATTCTTCGGAGAAGCTGTCCTGGTTCTCCCAGTGGATCGTTGCTTTCTTGCCGTCCAACAGGCCCGCCTTGGCCAAGGCGTAGCCTGCGGTGCAAAGTCCGCCGACCGTGGCGCCACGGCGCGCCTCCCGTCGCAACCAGTTCATCAGCGCGCGCGTCGTGGTGCGCTGCATGTCAAGCCCGCCGCAGACCAGAACGGTATCGTCGCGGCTCATTTCCCTGAGGTCGGTATCCAGCAGAAACGTCGCGCCGTTCGAGCAAGACACACGCTCCCCGCCCTCGCCGGCGAGGATCCAGGAATAGAGGGTTTTGCCCGTAACGCGGTTGGCAATCCGCAATGGTTCTATGGCACAGGCAAACGACAGCAAGGTGAACTGGTCCAACAGCACGAAGACGAAGCGCCGCGGCCGGTCGTTTTCTACGGCAACGTCGACGAGAGGGGCTGGGCGGCTGTCGCTGGCGTCCATACGGGCCTCATACCTGTGATCCGACTATCGAAAACCGGAATTGACGACGGCTGCAAGGGGCGGGCGCTGAATTCGATGCCCGCCCGGGCCGGTCGGCCGGCGGATGCACGGGGCCTGCGCGCCGGCCGGAAGCCTTGGTCTGACAAAAGATTGCGCGAACCCCAAGCCGGGTGCCTGAAAATTTCCCGTTCCCATATCCGGTCGCGGCAGATATACACCCCCGATCTCTACCGCCCACACGCCGGAGGACGACATGACAGGGGTCTGGAACAAATCGGACTGGCGCGCAAAGCCGCGAGTTCAGATGCCCGATTATCCCGATACCGACGCGCTGCGCGCGGCCGAAAAGCGGCTTGCCAAGTATCCGCCCCTGGTGTTCGCGGGCGAGGCGCGACGGCTGAAGTCGGAGCTTGCCCGCGCGGCGCGTGGGGAGGCTTTCCTGCTGCAAGGCGGCGACTGCGCGGAGAGTTTCGCGGAGTTCTCGGCCGACACAATCCGTGAAACCTTCAAGGTCCTGCTGCAGATGGCGATCGTGCTGACCTACGGCGCCAAGGTGCCCGTGGTGAAGGTCGGGCGAATGGCCGGGCAGTTCGCCAAGCCCCGGTCTGCGCCGACGGAAACCAAGGACGGTCTTGAGCTGCCGAGCTATCGCGGCGACATCATCAACGATTTGGACTTCACGCCCGAGGCCCGGCAGCCGAATCCCGAGAACATGCTGCGGGCCTATACCCAGGCCGCGGCGTCGCTGAACCTGTTGCGCGCCTTCTCCACCGGCGGTTTCGCCGATATCCACCGTGTCCACGCCTGGACCAGCGGCTTCGCCGAGGCGGACAAGGCCGAACGGTATCGCGCCCTGTCCAACCGGATTTCGGATGCGCTCGATTTCATGTCGGCGGCCGGCATCAGTTCCGACCGCATGTCCACGATGAACATCGTGGATTTCTACACCTCCCATGAAGCGTTGCTTCTGGAATACGAGGAAGCTCTGACGCGGGTGGATTCCACCACCGGGCAGACCATCGCCGGCTCCGGACACATGCTCTGGATCGGCGACCGGACCCGCCAGCCCGATGGTGCGCATGTCGAGTTCTGCCGGGGCGTCGTCAACCCGATCGGGTTGAAGTGCGGTCCCTCGATGCAAGCCGAGGATCTCAAGGCGCTCATGTCCCGGCTCAACCCGCATAACGAGCCCGGCCGCCTGACCCTGATCACCCGGTTCGGCGCCGGCCGCGTGACGGAGCACCTGCCGCGTCTGATTGAGACGGTGCGCGAGGAGGGTGCGGAGGTGGTGTGGGTGTGCGACGCGATGCACGGCAACACGATCAAGTCCGCCACCGGGTACAAGACCCGCCCATTCGAACGGGTGCTGTCGGAGGTCCATGAGTTCTTTGCCGTCCACCGCGAGGCGGGCACGGTGCCGGGGGGCGTTCACTTCGAGATGACGGGCAAGGACGTGACCGAATGCACGGGCGGCGTCCGCGACGTGACGGAAGAGGACCTGAGCGACCGCTACCACACCGCCTGCGATCCGCGTCTCAACGCCAGTCAATCGCTGGAACTGGCCTTTCTGGTTGCGGAACAGCTATCGAGACGTCACGAGGAAGCTAGAGCGGCGGGTTAATACCCCCGCTCAACCTTTTTATAACCTTGGATCTTTTGCCGAGTCGCGGCGGAAGATCAGTCGATTTCCTAATCGTCCTTCGACGAAACCAGGTAGAGGTACGGCTTGCCGCCGCTCGATTGAGGCTTCGGTCCCGGCGCGTAGCCCGCCGCGGGCTCGGCCATTTCGTTCGTCAAATGCTCGGAGTCCCGGTCATTGCGGTCCGGCCATCCGTACCCTTGGGTCGCTGGCGTACGCGCCGAGGTCAGGGGGGTGATCCGGCTTTGCCGAACCTCGAAGCGCCGGGGCGTTCGTCCGACCGGGCCCAACGTCGGCAGGCAGCCGAGGACACGCGTGACCTCTCCGAGATCGCTCATCAGCGGCAGGAGCAACAAGGCGGCATCCATCGGCGGTTTGCCGATCCCCCTGTCCCCGGCGAGCGACAGATGTGCCCGTCCCGGCAGGTCGAACACCCGTTCCAGCGCCGTACTGACTTGGCTGCGGGACTCGGGCAGGAACAGCGCGGTCAATGGCATGCCGCGCACCTCCATGCCCAGGATGTCATTGAGATGGGTTCCCGACAGCCGGAACCGGGCGACACCGGGAGCGAGCCGTTCAAGGATGAAGCAGCAGGGCAGGGAATTGCCCAGCCCGCGCGGATCGACTTCCGAGCGCGGTGGGATCTGCCGGTCGCCGCGCAGCGCGTCCCAGTACGCCTCGACCGTCGCAATCATGGGAAACTGGGAGGTGAGTGCGGTCATCCTGGACGCTGATAGTATTGAAAGCTTGTCATTCCCGCGCTCGTCCGACATCAAAAATCACCTTTCAAAATGCCACGCGACTTTGCGTGGGAACACCGACCGCGCATTCTGGAGCCAGGCGGCCCGTGCTTGTGCGATCATCCTTACCGAAGACTTAACACCTGGCTAACCCGTTCAGATTTTCTTTACACCAGCATTTGCCCCACTTGGTTAATGCTGCATAAACGCCGCGGTCGCCGCGGGGCTCTTAAAACATTGACGAAAGTCCGTATTTCCCGCCGGAACGCACCGAACTTATTTAAAATTGTCACCAATTTTCCCGCTCGGCTCCGCGCCTGACCCGCGACGAAACGCGTCAACGGGTATCGCTCGGCTTTCCTTTGGCCTCCGGCATGGAATATCACCGGCCATAAGCGAAGCAGCAAGGGGCGGCCCGCGTGTCGCTCTCACCGTGCGAGAAAGGCCCATTGGGGCATCGGCGTTCGGCGAGATTGGGGAAGTGCAGCGATGATTCATTCGATGACCGGTTTCGCGTCCCGGACGGGGCAGGCGCAGGGCTACGCCTGGGCCTGGGACCTCCGAAGTCTCAACGCGCGCGGTCTCGACGTTCGGATGCGGCTTCCGGACTGGATCGAGGGGCTGGAGCCGGCGCTGCGGACGCGTCTCGCCGCGGCGATGAAACGCGGTAGCGTCACAATGGGGCTGAAGGTCTGGCGCGCGGCGGGCGAAGATTCGATGGAGATTGACGCCGACGCGCTGAACGCCGCGCTCCGTGCCCTGGGGCAGGTCGCCGGGGCCGCCGGAGCCATCGGCGTCACGGTCGCGCCGCCCACGGCTGCGGAAATCCTGACCATCAAGGGTGTTCAGTTGCAAGGGCCGGCGCAGGCTGGCGCCACGACAGCGCTGCGTGACCTATTGCTCGATGACGTTTCTCCCCTTCTTGAAGACTTCCTTGCCGCCAGGGCGCGCGAGGGCGAGGCGCTGGCCCGGGTTCTGGGTGAGCAGTTGGACCGGATCACGGCACTGACAGCGGATGCCGCGAGCCGGCTCGACGGGCGCGCCACGGCCGCCGCGGAAGCCCTGAAACAGGCGTTGGCGCGGGTGATGGAGAACGCGGACGCGATCGAGGAATCGCGCGTGGCCCAGGAACTGGCGATGATCGCGGTCAAGGCAGACGTGACGGAGGAACTGGACCGGCTGTCTGCCCACGTAGACTCTGCCCGCGCGCTGCTCGACGACGACGGGCCGGTCGGGCGCAAACTTGAATTCCTGACCCAGGAGTTCAACCGGGAGGCCAATACGCTCTGCTCGAAGTCGCAGGACGTCGCGCTGACCCGGATCGGACTCGACCTGAAGGCCGTCATCGACCAGATGCGCGAGCAGGTCCAGAATGTGGAGTGAAAGATGACGACTGACCGCCGTGGACTGCTGATTATCCTGTCGTCGCCGTCGGGCGCCGGAAAATCGACATTGGCACACCGGTTGATGGACTGGGATTCGACTTTGGCGTTCTCGGTCTCCGCCACCACCCGCGCGCCGCGAGAGGGCGAGCGCGACACCGTGGATTATCACTTCATGGAGGTCGCCACCTTCAAACAGCTTGTGACCGATGGGCAGATGCTGGAGCACGCGCACGTCTTCGGCAATTTCTACGGCTCGCCCAAAGGCCCGGTGCTGGAAGCGATCAATGCGGGACGCGATGTTCTGTTTGACGTGGACTGGCAGGGGGCGCAGCAGATCCGCAACTCGGACCTCGGCAAGCACACGCTGTCCATCTTCATCCTGCCGCCCTCCATTGGCGAGCTGAAACGGCGGCTGATTTCCCGCGGAAAGGACGCGCCGGAGGTGATCGGCAAACGAATGCAGAAGAGCTGGGACGAGATCAGCCACTGGGGCAGCTACGACTACGTTCTGGTAAACGACGATCTCGACGCGACATTCGAGAAGCTCAAGGTCATCGTGACCGCCGAACGGATGCGACGTGCCCAGCAACCGAAGCTTCAGGACTTCGTGCGGGGTTTGCAGGCGGAATTCGAGGGGGCGCAGGCATGATCTACACGCTCGACGGCATCGCGCCGGACATCTCAGCAAGCGCCTGGGTGGCACCGGACGCCAACGTGATCGGCAAGATCGCGCTGGAGGAGGATACGTCGGTCTGGTTTGGCTGCACCCTGCGCGGCGACAACGAACTGATCCGCGTGGGGCGCGGGTCGAACGTGCAGGAAAACACCGTCTGCCATACCGACATGGGCTTCCCCCTGACGATCGGGGAAGGCTGCACAATTGGCCATAAAGCGATGCTCCATGGCTGCACGATCGGCGACAACAGCCTGATCGGCATGGGGGCGACGGTGCTCAACGGGGCGAAGATCGGCCGGAACTGCCTCATCGGGGCCGGTGCGCTCATTACCGAGGGCAAGGAGATCCCGGACAATTCGCTCGTGATGGGAGCGCCGGGAAAGGTGATCCGGACGCTGGACGAGGCCGCCATAGAGGGGCTCCGCCGGTCGGCTCTGAACTATCAGAAAAACGCGCGGCGGTATCGCGACGGGCTGCTCGCCCTGTAAGGACCGGCAACTCGGCACACGCAACCGGGTTCAGGCCGGTCGCCCGACTGCCTTTCCCTTGCGCTGACAACGTTTCGTCGTCCAGATGGCGCCCATGGCCAGGCCGTTTTCAAAATCCATTTCCGATACCGGACTTTGCGCCGCGATCCTCGCGGGCGTGCCGATGCCGTTGGTCTTGGTCTCGGCGGACGAACGCATCGGCATTATGAACCCGGCGGCGGTCGAGCTGTTCGGGTCAAACGGGGAGGGGCGGCATTACGTGACTGTCCTGCGGCAACCGGGTCTTTTGGCCGCCGTTGAGCAGGCATTCCGGGACGGCAGCGAAGTTGCGGCGCGGTACGTGCTGACGGACGTCGCGCGGGAGATGACGTACAGGGTGCGCGCGGTGCCCGTAGCGCACGGCGGGGAAGGGGGCATTCTGGTTTCCTTCGAAGACGTCACCGACCTCGAGCGCGCGGGCCAGATGCGGCGGGACTTTGTTGCCAACGTCAGCCACGAGTTGAAGACACCGCTGACCGCGCTGCTCGGCTTCATCGAAACCTTGCGGGGAGCGGCGCGGAACGACGCGGCGGCGCGGGACCGGTTCCTCGCGATCATGGAGCGGGAAGCGGAGCGGATGAACCGCCTGGTCTCGGACCTGCTGTCACTCAGCCGCGTGGAATCGTCCGCCCGGCAGCGGCCGCGAGACCCGGTCGCACTGGACGATCTGGCGCAATCCACCCTCAATGCTTTGCGCACGCTTGCGGAGGGCGAGGGGGTGACCCTGGAGTTGGAACGGCAGGGCGACGGCGGCGTGACCGTTCCGGGTGATGCCGACCAACTGCAACAGGTGCTGACGAACCTGGTGGAGAACGCCATCAAATACGGTCGGGACGGCGGCCGCGTCACGGTCCGGGTCGGCAGAAAGGCGCGAGAACTGGCGTTTCGTGGACCGGCAGTCGAACTGGTCGTGGAGGATTACGGCGAGGGGTTCGACCCCGTCCACATCCCCCGCCTGACGGAGCGATTCTATCGCGTGGACACGCATCGTTCGCGGGCGGTCGGCGGGACGGGCCTCGGCCTCGCCATCGCCAAGCACATCGTGAACCGCCACCGCGGTCGCTTTCGGATCGAGAGCGAACCGGGCAAGGGCGCGCGCTTTACCGTTGTGCTTCCGGCTTCTGAATAGGTGCGGCGCACGATGCCCCGCGCACAGACGGCACCGAGCGGCTCCCTATGGAAAAGCAGCTCGAACCTGACGTAAGGTAACTAGACCGAGATCCGACGCTTCCCGCCGTTTGTCATATTACTGTTACGCAAACGTCACAAAAGCCAAACGCAGGGTGACTACCACGCCAGCAAGGTCGCCGGAGCCGGCGATCATACAACCACTGCATGGAGCACAATATGTCTCTCGCGAAGATCACCGCCTCTGCTCTGGCGATCGCCGCCGTCTCCGCCAGCGCTGCCGCTGCCCGGGACAACATCCAGATCGCCGGGTCGTCGACCGTTCTGCCCTACGCCTCGATCGTCGCCGAAGCCTTCGGCGAGAACACGGACTTCCCGACCCCGGTCGTGGAATCGGGCGGCTCCTCGGCCGGCCTGAAGCGGTTCTGTGAAGGCGTGGGCGAAAACACGATCGACATCGCCAATGCCTCCCGCGCGATCCGCGACAAGGAAATCCAGGCCTGTGCCGACGCCGGCGTGACCGACATCATCGAGGTCCGCATCGGCTACGACGGGATCGTCTTTGCCTCGCAACAGTCCGGCCCGGCGTTCGACGCGTTCGTGCCGTCGGACATCTTCAACGCCATCGGCGCCAAGGTGCTGAAGGACGGCGAGATCGTCGACAACTCATACAACACCTGGTCTGAGTTCAACGGCGACCTGCCGGACGCGGAAATCGCCATGTTCATTCCGGGCACCAAGCACGGCACCCGTGAGGTGTTCGAGGACAAGGTCCTTCTGCAAGGCTGTGAAGACACCGGCGCCATGCAGGCGATGATCGACGGCGGCATGTCCGAGGACGACGCTGAGGATGCCTGCCTCGATGTCCGCACGGATGGCAAATCCGTCGACATCGACGGCGACTACACCGAGACACTCGCGCGCATCGACGCCAACCCCAATGGCATCGGCGTGTTCGGCCTGGCGTTCTTCGAGAACAACCAGGACAAGCTGAAGGTCGCGACCATGTCCGGCATCGCGCCCTCCACCGAGACCATCGCTTCCGGCGAGTACCCGGTGTCGCGGCCGCTGTTCTTCTACGTCAAGAAAGCCCACATCGGCGTCATCCCGGGCCTGAAGGAATACGCCCAGTTCTTCGTCGCCGACGAACTGGCCGGCCCGAGCGGACCGCTTGCCAACTACGGCCTCGTCTCCGACCCGGAACTGAGCGCGACGCAGGAAAAGGTCGCTGACGAGAAGACGATGGGCGAGAGCATGTGATCAAGGCGACTGCCTTGATGACGCGGGGGCGGCACGTTTCGTCGCCCCCTGTTTGCTTGTCGGCTGCGTCGACATAACGGTCACGGGAACACGGGGGACCCATGCCCATATTCTGGCTTATCCTGATCGTGCTTGCGATCGCGGTTGTCGGGTACATTCTCGGCCGGGCGCGCGCGATGCGCGATGCCGGCGGGGACATCCGAAAGCTGCATTCGCTGCCGAGCTACTATGGGGCGAACGTTGCGCTCAAGGCGGCGGTTCCCGCGTTCCTGCTGATGATCGTCTGGCTGCTCGTGCAGCCGATCTACGTCACCAGCGCCGTCTCCGGACTGATTCCGGACGGTGAGGGAACGAGCCGCGCCGAACACGGGCTGGTCATGGCGGAGGTGCGCCGCACCGCCGACGGGCTGAAAAACGCCGTCGCAGGCGGCGCGATGTCCGAGACCGTGGCGCGCGATCCGAACGCCGACCCCGATGAGGTCACCCAGCGACTGAAGGACGCCGGGCAGATCATCACTTCACAGATCACAACGCCCGTGCTGAATGCCGCACAGCGCTACCGCGACTTGAATGCGACCGGCGGACTGTTGATGACCGCGGGCGTGCTGATCCTCTCGGTCATCGGAATGCTCTGGGGCATCCGCGAAAACCGGGCCGACTTCCGGGCGCGCAACGTCGTAGAACGGGGGGTTCGTGCGCTCCTGATCGGGGCGGCGTCCATCGCGATCCTGACGACGGTGGGAATCGTCTTGTCACTGGTGTTCAATACCATCGAGTTCTTCCGCCTGTATCCAGCCGCCGACTTCTTCTTCGGCCTGAACTGGGCGCCGAGTTTCTCCGGTCGGGGCGGGTCCTCCGAGTTGGGCGTCGTGCCGCTGCTCTGGGGCACATTTTACATTTCCCTGGTGGCGCTGCTGGTGGCAGTGCCGATCGGGCTGTTCGCGGCGATCTATCTGTCGGAATACGCAAGTCCCCGGATGCGGGCCATCGCCAAGCCGATGCTGGAGGTTCTCGCGGGCATTCCCACAATCGTCTACGGTCTCTTCGCGCTGCTGACGGTCGGGCCGCTGCTGCTCTCGGTCTTCGGCAAGGACGGGCTGGGATGGATGCAGGCCGGCACCGCGGTCATGACGGCGGGGCTGGTCATGGGCATCATGCTGATCCCCTTCGTCAGTTCGCTCAGCGACGACATCATCAACGCGGTGCCGCAAGCTATGCGGGACGGCTCCTACGGGCTGGGCGCCACGCAGTCGGAGACGATCAAGCAGGTCGTCCTGCCTGCAGCGCTGCCCGGCATCGTGGGCGCCATCCTGCTGGCTGCCTCGCGCGCCATCGGTGAGACGATGATCGTGGTGCTTGGGGCAGGGGCCGCGGCCCGGCTCAGCCTGAACCCGTTCGAGGCCATGACCACGGTCACGGCCAAGATCGTCTCCCAGCTTACGGGCGACGCGGATTTCGCCTCGCCCGAGGCGCTCGTGGCCTTTGCGCTCGGTATGACGCTGTTCGTGCTGACACTCGGGCTCAACGTCCTCGCCCTCTACATCGTGCGGAAATACCGGGAGCAGTACGAATGACCGACGCAACCGCCCCCCTGCCGAGTTCGTCGCATCGCGCCGGGTCGAGCTCCCTGATGGAGTACGATGCGGGCACCCGGCGGCGCAACAACGCCGAACGCCGGTTCCGGGCCTACGGGCTCGCCGCGGTGGCCTTCGGGATGTTCTTCCTCGCGGTTCTCGCCGTGTCGATCATCCGGTCGGGCACTCCGGCCTTCACCCGCACCGTCGTGCAGGTCGACTTTGCCATGACTCAGCAACAGTTCGACGAGGCCGAGAAATCTCTCCTGAAGACAAAGGTTTACTCCGGTCTGTTCATCTCCGCGCTCACCGCGGAATTGCAGGAGCGCGGGTTGGACAGCACCTTCGACGAGGCCGCCATCGAGCGCCTTCTCGGCAAGGTCGGCGGGACGATCCGGGAGTATTACAAGGCCAACCCGGCCAAGCTGGGGGAGCCGGTATCCTTCAGCCTCGCGACCTCGTCGCGCGTGGACGGGTATCTCAACGGTAGGGTCAAGCGCGACACGTTGCAGGACAGCCGTTTCCTGATGGCGAGCGACCTCGATCTGGTCGATCGGCTGGAGGAGGCTGGCATCATTCATGCGGAGTTCAACTGGCCGTTCCTGACGGGCGGCGACTCCGGGGTGGACAACCCCGGTGGCGCGGGGATCGGCGTCTCCGTCGTGGGGTCCTTCTTCATGATGCTCGTGGTTCTGGTCCTGTCGCTGCCCATCGGCGTGGCCGCGTCGATCTACCTCGAGGAATTCGCGCCGCAGAACTGGTTCACGGACCTCATCGAGATCAACATCTCAAACCTCGCCGCCGTGCCGTCCATCGTCTTCGGCATCCTAGGGCTCGCCGTCTTCATCCAGTTCATGCACCTGCCCCAGTCCGCGCCGCTGGTGGGCGGGCTGGTGCTGACGCTGATGACCCTGCCGACAATCATCATCTCCACCCGGGCCTCGCTCAAATCGGTGCCGCCGAGCATCCGCGACGCGGCGCTCGGGGTAGGGGCCTCGAAAATGCAGGCGGTGTTTCACCACGTTCTGCCGCTGGCGATGCCCGGCATCCTGACCGGCACTATCATCGGTCTCGCGCAGGCCCTGGGCGAAACTGCGCCGCTCCTGCTGATCGGGATGGTGGGCTTCGTGGCCCGCGGCTACCCGGGCGGCTTCCTTGAAGGTTTCGTCGAACCCAACTCGGCCATGCCCGCGCAAATCTACACCTGGGCGGCCCGCGCCGATGCCGCCTTCTACGACAAGGCATGGGGCGGCATCATCGTATTGTTGCTGTTCCTGCTCACCATGAACATCGTCGCCATCATTTTGCGTCGCCGTTTCGAGCGCAGGTGGTAATAGGAGCCGACCCCATGAACGACATGCGACCCGCGGAGCGCGCCGTGACCACCAAGGACATCAAATTCGAGTGCCGGAACTGCGACGTGTATTACGGCGACACCCACGCCATCAAAGACGTGAGCGTGGACGTGGAGGACAAGACGGTGACCGCCTTCATCGGCCCGTCCGGCTGCGGCAAGTCCACGTTCCTGCGATGCCTCAACCGGATGAACGACACGATCGACATCGCCCGGGTGGAGGGGACCTATCTGCTGGACGGTGAAGATATTTACGACAAGCGTGTGGACCCGGTGCAGCTTCGCGCGAAGGTCGGCATGGTGTTCCAGAAGCCCAACCCGTTTCCGAAGTCCATCTACGACAACGTCGCCTACGGCCCGCGCATCCACGGATTGGCGAAGAACAAGTCGCAACTGGATGAGATCGTGGAAAAATCCCTGCGCCGCGCCGCGATCTGGGAAGAGGTCAAGGACCGCTTGGCAGCCCCGGGCACCGGTCTTTCGGGCGGCCAGCAGCAGCGTCTCTGCATCGCCCGTGCGGTGGCTACCGAGCCGGAAGTGCTTCTGATGGACGAGCCGTGCTCCGCGTTGGACCCTATCGCCACCAGCCAGGTGGAGGAACTGATCGACGAACTGCGGGAGAACTATTCCGTCGTCATCGTGACGCACTCCATGCAGCAGGCCGCGCGCGTCAGCCAAAAGACCGCATTCTTCCACCTCGGAAGCCTCGTCGAATTTGGACAAACCGGACAGATTTTCACCAATCCGAAAGATCCCCGGACCGAGAGCTACATTACCGGCAGGATCGGGTGAGGGAGGACACATTCATGGATCGCAGCAACGAACATATCGTCCGGGCCTATGACCGCAGCCTGGAAGCGCTTCAGGCCCATATCATGAAGATGGGCGGGCTGGTTGAGGAGGCGATCCTCGAGGCCGCCGAAGCACTTGCCCTCCGCGACGAGGAACTCGCGACGCTGGTGCGGGAGAAAGATGCCGCCATCGACGGCCTCGAACGCATGATCATGGACGAGGCGGCCCTGACAATCGCGGAGCGCCAGCCCATGGCCTCGGACCTGCGGGTTATTCTCGCGGCGATGAAGATCGCCTCGAACCTCGAACGTATCGGCGACTATGCGAAGAACATCGCCAAGCGCACCGGCGTTCTGGCGCAGATGGGGTCGATTGAGGATGCCGGGAACGCGACCCGACGGATGGCCAGAATGGTCGCGGTCATGCTGAAGGACGCACTCGACGCATTTGTGCAGCGCGATGCCGAACTGGCGGAAGATGTCCGCCAGCGCGACCTCGAAGTGGATCAGATGTACAACTCGCTGTTTCGCAACTTCCTGACCTACATGATGGAAGACCCGCGCAACATCACGGCCTGCATGCACCTCCATTTCATCGCGAAGAACATCGAACGGATGGGCGATCACGTGACGGCCGTCGCGGAGCAGGTGATCTATCTGGCAACCGGCACGATGCCGGAAGAGCCGCGGCCCAAGGGGGACCGCACGAGCCGGTCCGAGCACGTCTGATGGCGTCACCCGAGCAGCCCAGCGTTCTGGTCGTCGAGGATGAGCCGGCGCAACGCGAGGTTCTGGCCTACAATCTCGAGGCCGAAGGTTTTCGCGTCTGCCGGGCAGAGAACGGCGAGGAGGCGATGCTGCTCGTCGACGAGGATGCCCCGGACGTCATCGTTCTGGACTGGATGCTTCCCAACGTCTCCGGCATCGAGGTGTGCCGGCGGCTGAAGATGCGGTCCGACACCCGGCATGTGCCGATCATCATGCTCAGCGCCCGGTCGGAAGAAGTCGACCGTGTGCGCGGGTTGGAAACCGGGGCAGATGACTACGTGGTGAAGCCGTATTCCGTCATCGAGTTGATGGCCCGCATTCGGGCGCAGCTCCGCCGGACGCGACCGGCCAGCGTGGGCGAACGGCTGGAGTTCGACGACATCGTTCTTGATGCGGAGACCCATAAGGTCTTTCGCGGTGATAAGCTGCTGAAACTCGGGCCCACGGAGTTTCGCTTGCTGTCCACCTTCATGGAGAAGCCGGGCCGCGTCTGGAGCCGCGAACAGCTGCTCGACCGGGTCTGGGGCCGCGACATCTACGTCGACACACGGACGGTCGACGTGCATATCGGCCGGCTGCGAAAGGCACTGTGCCAACACGGCGGCACCGATCCGGTCCGCACGGTGCGCGGGGCCGGGTACGCGCTTGGGTGATGACGTAGAGTTGACGGGCGCGGAGGAACGTGCGTCCACCGCTAGCGTTGTCTCACGTATCAACCAAAAACGAGGAGGCTCCCCATGGCCTATACCATCGACCGCCAGATCGACTCCGCAGACATGGAAGAGGTCGAACGCCGCACGCGCGACGCACTGTCGACCCATGGATTTGGCGTCCTTACGGAAATCGACCTCGCTGCGAAGCTGAAGGAGAAGCTCGGCGCCGATCTCGAGGACTACAAGATCCTCGGCGCATGCCATCCGCCGTCAGCCTTGGAAGCGGTGAAGGGAGAGCCGCGCATCGGTGCTTTGCTGCCGTGCAACGTGATCCTCCGCAAGGTCGGCGACGGCATCGAGGTCAGCGCCATTGATCCGGTGGTGGCCTTTGAGCCGGTCGACAAGGAGGATGTACGTCCGGTTGCGGAAAAGGTTCGTAAGATGCTGGAGGAGGCGTTGGCGGACATCTGATGTCGACCGAGCCTTCCTACATTCGTCCGATAATCGGTATTATGTAAAATATACAACCGCCGCGGAGGTCACTCCGCGGCGGTTTTTGTATCTGGTGTCATATAGAAATGTAGCCAAGCGCCTTCGCCGACATCCAGATTGCCATGGCAATCATCATCAGGTTTTCCGTTAGCGAGATGAATCCCAATGGCACATTGCTATCGCCACCAACGCAGGCACACTTGAGCTCCCGCTTGTCGATGTAGACAGCCTTGAAGACCGAAACTGCGCCGATGGAACCAATGAACATCGCAATCGGAGCCGAGATCCACGTGAGCGCGCCGGCAAGCATCAGGATGCCGGCGAGCGCCTCACCATACGGATAGAGATACCCGTAGCGGACCCAGCGTCTGGCAAGCAGATCGTAGTTCAGGAACATCGTGGAAAAGCTCTCGACATCCTTGAGCTTCTGAACGGCAAGAAAGCACATCGAGATTGCGATGAAGCGTTCGATGAGCCTCAGGTGCATCATCTGGTCGCCAGCGGACCACTGAACTGCGATCGCCATGAGAAACGCGACCGCAAAGATCGTGATGACGGGCCAATAGGTTTTCTCGTCGTCATCCGACTTTTCGCCGAAGAATTCCCGTAAAGCGTCGTACCCGCCGATCCGTTCGCCGTCGATCCAGGTCTGTGGCGTGGTGTCCACCCCGTGGCGCGCCATGAACTCGTCCGTTTCGTCGCGGGTGGTCAGCTTATGGTCTTCGATATCCAGCCCATGACGCGTCAGGATGTACCGGGACTTCAGGCCGTACGGGCAAAGGTGATCCGGCATCGCCATACGGTAAAGGACCGCACGCGTGCCGGACGACCCTTGGGGTTTATCAAAAGGCATGTTCAGCGCTCAGCTTTCTGCGAGAAATCAGCGACTTGAGGCCAGTTCCTCATCGTTTCGTCTGTGCCGGAGCCGCAGTTGCCTGGATCGAACCGGCAGAGCTACCCCGAGAGGTCGATCAGCCGATCCGCAGACAAGCGTTCCGTCAGGAAGCGAGCGTAAGGTATTGAGGTATCCTCCATATTTCTGGAGGCAGAAGCGGAGTGGCGCGATCTTGGAAAGATAACGCGCCACGCCGGTTAGGTGTTCCGGTGGAAACGGAGACAATGAACGGTCCGACCGCCCTGCCCTCAGCCGCGCTTGATGCCGACGACCTTTTGATAAAGACCGCCGAAATAGGTCTCCTTGCGCCACTCGAACTGCTCGGGCTCGTCGATGTAGTCGAACATTTCATTCTTCCACAGAGCTTTCGCAAACGGCTCCAACCATTTGAAAACAAGCCAGATGATCGGACGCATCGGGTGCAGGAACGCCGGCTCGTGATAATCCACGAACATCAGTTTGCCGCCGGGCTTCACGTGTGAGGCAAGGTTGTTCGCGATGTCACGTTTGTAGTCTTCCGGCACCTCGTGCATCAGGAAGTAGCTGCAAACCGTGTCATAAAGCCCGTCGCCGGTGGTGCGCGCGTCGCAGATCTCAGTGCGCGACTGCGGCAGATCTCCGATCTTGCGGCGCACGTGGTCGATCTGCACCTGCTGGATGTCTGTCACATGGTATTCGCCCTTTGGCCCGATCTTTTCGGCCAGGTGACCGACCAGTTTCCCGTAGACGGCTGCGGGTTGCAGAACGCGGCTCCCCGCCGCAATCTCCTCGCGGGCCGCGCGCATCAGCTTGTTCTGCTGACACCACAGGATGATGGCGACAATGATCTCTCTATCAAGAATGTCCACCATCTTCGGGGCGACGTAGGCCCAGGTATAGACATCGACCAGGTAGTCCGGCAGTGCCGGAGCCGCCGCGGCGGCCTTCGACACGGCTGCCTGCCCACCATGAATTGCTCGGGCGGGTTTCTCCTGCTCGACGCCGAAGTCAACGCTCGCGTTCATTCCTAGACCTTTCTGTTTGCCCCTGTCTCGGCGCCATCGGTGCCCGCCGCGCGTGCGGATGAGTAAAAACGACCTCTAACCGATATCCCGTCCTTCGTCTCGGGATATTCGGCCTTGGTCCTTACCGGGATTTGGGGAGGACCTTAATGCGGTCAACCGACCACGCAAATGCGGCATATCTCGCCAAAACCTTCACGAAACGCAATCCCGAATGGCGTCTTTTGCAACTCTCGGCTCAATACGGGCAATATGCCCCCAGCCCCGGCGTAAGCCGCGCCTCGACAGGCTCCAAGCATTTACTTATGTTGTCCTTCGATTAACGAATTTTATCGTGACGAGGTGTTGGAGGCCGAGTGAGCGAAGACATTCCCCGGCAAAGTGCGCATCTCTCCGCGTCCGGCTTATCAGGCACGGAGGCGCCCTCGGCGATCCTCGGGTATGTCGAACGGATCACAACACTCCCGGACATGCAGCAGGTATGGGATTACCATACAGACGTCATGGCACGGTTCGGGTTCAATCGTGTCCTGTACGGATTCACCAGGTTCCGCACTGAGCATTCGCTGGGGGATCTGCAGGACATGCTCGTTCTGACAAATCACGACCCCGAGTACATTCAAACGTTTCTGGAATCGGGATTGTACCAGCAGGCTCCTATGACGCTTTGGGCGCTTCGAAACGTTGGGGCGTGCTCCTGGAGGGACGCCGAAAGCCTGCCTCTTGGCGGCAAGTCAAGCTCGGCAGCAGAGCGGATCTGGGCCTTCAACCGGTCCCACGGGCTTCTGGGCGGCTACACGATCAGCTTTCCCACATCGTCAGGACGCGCCAAGGGCGGGATCAGCCTCACCTCCGTCCCGGCGTTGTCCTTCGACCAGACGGACGAGATCTGGGCTGAGCACGGTCGGGTCATCACAGCGATGTGCAATGTCCTCCACCTGCGCCTTATCGGCTTGCCCCATCCGCAAACGCGCCGCGCCCTGACGCCGCGCCAGCGCGAGGTTCTGGAGTGGGTCGGAGACGGAAAGACGACGGCGGATATCGCGTCGATCATGGGCCTGACCCCTCCGACGGTGGAGAAACACCTCCGCCTCGCGCGCGAGACGCTTGACGTTGCAACCACGGCACAAGCGGTCCTGAAGGCCGCTTTTTTGAATCAGATCTATAGCCTTCACGGTGACTTAGCGTAGATCCAAAATTTTTCTGCAATGCGGCATGATCGATAAATTATTGAATTTTATAGATATTTATTGTCTTTAACCACACGAGGTAAGGAAAACCTTACTTACCTTACCGTAGGTCACTATGGCATTCTGCCGGTGTTCCGTGAGTGGTGGCTATTGGGCCTGGGAACTGCGATGTGATGGGAATCGCGATTACGATGAACGTCGAGTCGCTCCGGGAAACCGGATGTCGGTCCGAGGGCGTATTTTCCGCATCTCGGGCCGACTTTTATTTTAGAGACCGTTTCCGGGAAATATCGCGTGTCCATTGACGTTTTGTCAGGGCGGCACGCTCATCCTACCCCGTCGAATCGAAACGCGCCGCCCCCAGTGGGGACGGCGCGAAATCTGCACTGACACGGATCGCCGAGGCGAAAATTGTCAGCCTTGCGCGGCCTTGGCGACCTCGGCTGCGAAGTCTTCCTTCTCGACCTCGATCCCCTCGCCCACTGCCATGCGAACGAAACCGGTGATCTCGGCGCCGGCGTCCTTGGCGGCTTCGCCAACCGTCAGATCCGGGTTGACGACGAAGGCCTGCCCCAGGAGCGTAACTTCGCCCAGGAATTTCTTCATCCGGCCGACGATCATCTTTTCGATGACGGCTTCCGGCTTGCCGGACTCGCGAGCGATGTCCATCTGAACCTGCTTCTCGTGCTCGACGATGGCCGGATCCAGGTCTGCCTCGGACAGCGACGCCGGGCTGGCAGCCGCGATGTGCATGGCCACCTGCTTGCCGAAGGCTTCATCGCCCCCCGTCAGTGCGACGAGCACACCAATCTTGCCCAGTCCGGGCGCGACGGCGTTGTGCACGTAGGAGACAACAGTCTCGCCTTCGAGGCGCTCCATCCGGCGCAGGGACATGTTTTCGCCGATCTTGGCAATCTTGTCCGTGACCGTCTCTTCCACCGTCTTGCCGCCCAGGTCGGCGCTCTTGAGCGACATCAGGTCCGGCGCGTTGATGGCGGTCTTGGCGATGGCGCTGACCATCTCCTGGAACTCGGCATTCTTGCCGACGAAGTCGGTCTCGGAGTTCAACTCCACGACCACGCCGGTGCCGCCGTCAACCTCCACGCCCACCAGGCCTTCAGCCGCGGTGCGGCCGGACTTCTTGGCAGCCTTGGCCAGGCCTTTGGTGCGCAGCCAGTCAACCGCGGCCTCCATGTCGCCGTCGGTTTCGGTCAGCGCCTTCTTGGCGTCCATCATGCCTGCGCCGGTCTGGTCGCGCAGTTCCTTCACCTGTTTCGCGGTGATCGCCATCTTGGCTCTCCTCGATTGGGGGTCGTGCTGCGGTGGGGACTACCCCACCGCCAGTATCAGTTCCGTGACGCGGCGTGCGTTGCCGGTCAGGCGTCGGCGCTTTCGGTCTGCGCGGCGGCCTCTGCGGGCGCGGCGTCCAGATCTTCTTCGACCAACGCCTCTTCCATCTCGCCCACGTCGATGCCGGCAGCGTCCATTTGCGCCGACATGCCGTCGAGCGCGGCGCGGGAGACGAGGTCGCAATAGAGCGCGATCGCGCGGGCGGCGTCGTCATTGCCCGGGATCACGTAGTCCACGCCCTCGGGCGAGCAGTTGGTGTCGACCACGGCGACCACCGGAATGCCGAGCTTCTTCGCTTCGGCAATGGCGAGGTCTTCCTTGTTGACGTCGATCACGAACAGCAGGTCCGGAATGCCGCCCATCTCGCGGATACCGCCGAGCGAGGCTTGCAGCTTCTGCTGGTCGCGCTCCATGTGCAGGCGCTCTTTCTTGGTCAGGCCTTCGGCCCCCAGAGCCATCTGCTCGTCAATCGCGCGCAGGCGGTCGATCGACTGGGAAACGGTCTTCCAGTTGGTGAGCGTGCCGCCCAGCCAGCGGTGGTTCATGTAATACTGCGCGCAGCGCTCGGCGGCGTCGGCGATCGGCTTCTGAGCCTGCCGCTTGGTGCCGACGAACAGGATCCGTCCGCCCTTGGCGACGGTGTCGCGCACGACCATCAGAGCCTGGTCCAGCATCGGGACGGTCTGCGTCAGGTCGACGATATGAATGCCGTTGCGGTCGCCGTAGATGTACTCGCCCATGCGGGGATTCCACCGCTGGGTCTGGTGACCAAAGTGAACGCCAGCTTCGAGCAGCTGACGCAGAGTGAACTCAGGAAGCGCCATGTCCTATCCTTTCCGGTTTCGCATCCTCAGCGGGGCATTCAGGGATCTCTCCCAACCGGCGGACCGAACGGGGATGTCTCCCCCGATGGCCCAGGCCCCGCCTGTGAAGTGGGCGCGCATTACTCCATCGCCGCCCGTTGCGCAACCCCCTGCCCCGGTTTTCCTACCCTTGGAGAAATTTCCTGCTAGGGTCGCCGCGCAATAAATGGAGACCCCGGTGCCCCTACCCAACTTCCTGCAGGCGCTGCCAGCGCTGGACATCCCATTCCCGGAATCTCAGGTCGAAGCAAAGGCGATCCGGTCGGACGATGCATTGGCCGTGTTCTTCCTGTTCCATACCGATTTCGACCTGCCGCCCCATGCCCACAAGGGGCAATGGGGCACGGTGATCGAGGGTGAGGTGACCCTGACAGTGGATGGACAGACCCGCACCTACATGCCCGGGCAGAGCTATGACATCCCAGCAGGCGCGGAGCATTCGGCCAGGGTGAAGGCAGGATCGATCGTGATTGACGTCTTCGAAGAGGCGGACAGATACGCGCTGAAAGGCTAAGCGCCGCGCCGAAAGTTTTTTTGCCTCCGGCGGGGATATTTCCGGACACAAGAAGGATCGCGCTTGCGCTGCTGCCGCAGGCTGGGTCATTTGCGGCCATGGAAAGCCGTCCGGACATACTGTGCATCGGATCCGTCCTGTGGGACGTGATCGGGCGGACCCCGCGCTCCATGGCCGTGGGCCACGACGTTCCGGGCCGGATTACTCGCGTGCCGGGCGGCGTGGCGATGAACATTGCCATGGCGCTCTGCCGGGAGGGGATGCGGCCATCCCTGCTGACCGTGCTGGGGCGCGATGCTCCCGGACAGGAGCTCGCATCCGCGGCCAAAGCGCTCGGGATGGACACCGCGCATGTCACCTGGTCGGAGGACCTTCCGACCGATCAATACATGGCGATCGAGGCCGAGAACGGCCTGATCGCCGCAGTGGCCGATGCGCATTCGCTGGAACGGGCGGGCGATGCGATCCTGGCGCCGCTGATCGATGGCCGGCTTGGCTCCGCCGAGCGGCCGCACTCCGGGATCGTGGCCGTAGATGGCAACCTGACAGAAGATCTGCTCTCGCGAATTGCCGACAGCCCGCTCTTTGCACAGGCGGATCTGCGGATTGCACCGGCATCCCCCGGCAAGGCCGGGCGCTTGCTGCCGCTGTTGCGGCACCCGGCCGGAACCCTCTACGTCAACCGGATCGAGGCGGGGCTGATCTGCGACGACCGCTTCCCCTCCGCCCGGCACGCGGCAGAAGCGCTGGTGGCGCGCGGCGCCCGGCGGGCGCTGGTGACCGACGGCGCGGCGCCCATGGCGGAGGCAAGCGCGGCCGGTGTGCTTACCGCGGTGCCGCCTCAGGTGGTAGTTACACGCGTGACCGGGGCGGGAGATACCTTCATGGCCGCCCACATCGCCGCAGAAGCGCGTGGGCTCACCGGCATTTTCGCGCTGGAGCGCGCGCTCGGCGTGACCGCCGCCTATATATCGGAGACCGAATAACATGACGCCCCCCCTGACCCTGTCGCCCGAAGTTGCGGACGCCGTCGCGAAGGGCCGCCCACTGGTGGCCCTGGAAAGCACGATCATCACCCACGGCATGCCTTGGCCGCAGAACCTGGAGACAGCGCAAAAGGTCGAAGCCACCGTGCGCGAAGCGGGCGCGGTGCCAGCGACCATCGCGGTGCTGGAGGGCCGGCTCCACGTCGGCCTCGATCCGGAGCGGCTGGAAGCCTTGGCGCAGGCGCGCGATGTGGCCAAACTCAGCCGGGCCGACCTAGCCGTCTGCCTCGCCACGGGCGGAACCGGCGCAACCACCGTCGCGGCGACCATGATCGCAGCGCACCTGGCTGGCATTTCCGTTTTCGCGACAGGGGGAATCGGCGGCGTACACAAGGGCGCGGAGACCAGCTTCGACATTTCTGCCGACCTGCAGGAATTGGCGGCGACGCCGGTGACCGTGGTTGCCGCCGGCGCGAAAGCGATCCTCGATCTGCCGAAGACGCTCGAAGTGCTGGAGACCCTGGGCGTGCCGGTCATCGCCGTCGGGCAGGATGCGTTGCCCGCCTTCTGGTCCCGTTCCTCCGGCCTGCGCGCGCCCCTGCGGATGGACACCGCGGCCGAAATCGCCGCCGCCCACGTGATGCGCGGCACCCTCGGCCTGCCGGGCGGGCAACTGGTGGCCAATCCGATCCCCGAAGCCGACGAGATCCCCGCCGAAGACCTCGCCCCGGTGATCGCGCAGGCACAGGCGGAGGCCGACGCGCAGGGGATCGCCGCGAAGGACGTGACCCCGTTCCTGCTTCAGCGCATCTTCGAGTTGACCGACGGCCGCTCGCTGGACGCAAACATTGCCCTCGTGTTGAACAACGCGCGTCTTGCGTCGGCAATCGCCGCCCACATCGCCGCCCCGGCCTGATTTCGGGGCCACCCGTACCAGTCGCCATCTTGCGCCGGAGCCACCCGCTGCATAGCTTGCGGCACACCTCATCTGCCGGACTCCGATGCCCCAAAGCCCCTACCCCGATCACGGCCGCGACCTCCCCCCGGCCCATCCACGTCGCAAGCCCGGCCTTCTTGCCAACCTGCGCTCCTCGTTCCTGACCGGCCTGGTGGTCATTGCGCCGGTTGGCCTGACGGTCTGGCTGATCTGGACGGTCGTCGGCTGGGTGGACAGCTTCGTTCTTCCGTTCGTCCCGGATCCTTACAAGCCCGAGACGATCATCCGCGACTTCTTCGGCGAGGACACGACCATCAACGTTCGCGGCGTCGGCGTTGTCTTCTTCCTGATTTTCTCGGTGGTCGTCGGCTGGATCGCCAAGGGCGTCATCGGCCGGTCGCTGATCGATTTGGCCGAAGGCATCGTCGAACGGATGCCCATCGTCCGCACGATCTACGGCGGCGTGAAACAGATCGCTGAAACGGTCTTCGCCCAGACGGAGACGAACTTCGACAAGGCTTGCCTGATCGAGTACCCGCGCCCCGGCCTCTGGGCTATCGCCTTCGTCTCGACGTCTGCCAAAGGGGAAATCCACCGCCGCGTCCCGCGCGACGAACGGATCATGTCCGTCTTCCTGCCGACGACACCAAACCCGACCTCGGGCTATCTGCTCTTCGTCCCGGAAGCGGATCTCATCTATCTAGACATGTCCATCGAGGATGCCGCCAAACTGGTGATCTCCGCCGGCCTTGTCTACCCGGCCGACAGGACAGCGACGACGCCGCCCCGGCCGGACGGCATCCCGCTTGCCGTGGAGGCGGAACGCCAGAAGGACCGGCTGGGCGCCTGACCCGGTTGGTCAGCCGAACATCGACTGCAGGTTCACCGTTTCCCGAACGTTCAAATCCTGCTTGTGCTCGGCCAGAAAGCGGTCAGCCGCCGCCCTGCCCGCCGCCTTGAGCCGGTAGATGACGATCGCGGACGGCACGATCTTGGTGGCCACTGACAGATCGCGCATGAAGTCGTCGTCGGCGATCATGTGGATCAGCGGGTCGCGCATCTGTCCGCGGTCCAGAACGCCCTGATCGACGAGATCGTGCACGAACTGGATTGCCCGCATCTCTCTCAGAAGCGACGAGTTGAAGCTGATCTCGTTGATCCGGTTCTGGATCTCCATTGGCGTGCACGGCACCTCGGGGCGTTCCAGAGGATTGATGTTCACAACGACGATGTCGGCCGGCAGGTCATGGCGGAACATCGGGTAAAGCGGCGGATTGCCCGTATATCCACCATCCCAATACGCCTCGACGGTGCCGGTCGCCGGATCCGGGATTTCGATGGCACGGAAAAGTGTCGGCAGGCAGCCAGAGGCCAGGATCGAGCGCGTGTCGATCTCAGACCCCGAGAAGACCCGGATCTTCCCGGTCCGCACATTGGTCGCGGCCACATAGAAGGAAGGCCCCACGTGGGCACAGACCTTGCCATATTCGAACCGTGACACGATCCGCTCCAGTGGGTTGGAGTAGAACGGCCCGGACGAATACGGGCTGAAGACGCGGCTCGCCAGGTCCATCAGGCCGTAAAATGGCGACAGTTCAGTCAGCTGGGAAAATACCGTGGTCGGCGGTGCGAAAGGGGCGAACCAGTGTGTCATCCTGAAATCGTTGACACCCAACACCTGCTGCCAGAGCCAGTCGAGATTGGCGCGCGCCGCCTCCCGGTCGCGTCCTTCACCATCGGCCACCAGTCCCGCCTTCAGCGCCGCCCCGTTCAGCGCCCCGGCTGAGGTGCCCGAGATCGCGGCGATCTCCACATCTTCCTCGTCCAGAAGCCGGTCGAGAACGCCCCAGGTAAAAGCGCCATGCGCGCCGCCCCCCTGCAGCGCCAGATTGATCCGCTTGATATCGCCCATGACGCCCACTTCTTGTGTCTGAAAATATCCCGGGGGGAGTCGCGGCCCCGAGGGCCGCGACGGGGGGCTGGCCCCCCTTGCGTGACGCGCCGCTCAGAGCGCCGTCCAGCCGCCGTCCACGCTGATCGTGGTCCCGGTGATCTGGTCGGCCGCCGGCGAACAGAGGAACACACAGGTGCCCCCCAGTTGCTCCACCGTGGCGAATTCCTTGGAGGGCTGCCGCTCCAGCATGACGTTCTTGATCACGTCCTCGCGGCTCATGTCATACTCCCGCATCGTGTCCGGGATCTGCGCCTCCACGAGCGGCGTCAGCACGTAGCCCGGACAGATCGCGTTGGCCGTGATCGGCTCCTGCGCGGTCTCCAGTGCAATCACCTTGGTCATGCCGACCACACCATGCTTGGCCGAGACATAGGCCGATTTGTACGGCGAGGCGGTCAGCCCATGGGCAGAGGCGATGTTGATGACCCTGCCCCAGCCCGCCGAACGCATCTTGGGCAAGGCCGCCGCGGTGGTGTGAAAGGAGGAACTCAGGTTGATCGCGATGATCGCGTCCCATTTCTCCACCGGAAATTCGTCGATCGCCGCCACGTACTGGATACCGGCATTGTTCACCAGGATATCGCAGGCGCCAGCTTGCTCGATAAGAGCACGGCATTCGTCGCCCTTCGACATGTCCGCCTTGATGTAACGGGCCTTCGTGTCCGTTTCCTTGGCGATCTTTTCCGCCAGTTCGTGGTCCTCGTCGTTGTCGGTGAACGAGTTCAGAACCACGTCCGCACCCGCCCGCGCCAACTCCCACGCCACGCCGAGCCCGATCCCGGAATTCGAGCCCGTGATGACCGCGGTTTTACCTTGTAGCGACATTGCATTCTCCCCATTGCTCTACCGGCGCAGCGTACATGCTGCGCCCGCGAAATGAAAATCAGAGATCGCTCAGGTAAGACGCCACGCCGCAGGGTCCAATAACCTCCGCGAGAGCGCCGCGGACGCCGCTTCAATTCGGACATGACGATGGCGCGATTGAGGCATTTTCGGGGCTTGCGGAAACCGGCCCGACGGTCCAAAAAAAACGCCCGCACAAGGCGGGCGTCAAGTCATTGAGGCAGGTTTCATACAGGCAAGAAACCTATCGAGCAGTGACTTAGTTATACGCAAACGCGCGTCGGAGTCCAAGGTAAAAGTTTGAAAACCTTGACAGCAAGGCATAGCCTCCGGGCCAAAGAAACAAGGGCAGAGAGGGATTGTTGCCGAAATGGTACGGGATTTTTTCAGGCTTTTGGAACCTTTAGGCATCGCGCTCGCATTGGCGGCCCCAGGGGGATTCGTTTCGGCCGATCCATCGCATGGCATAGCTATGTATGGGGAGCCGGCTCTGCCACCGGATTTTGTGTCTCTGCCGTACGTCAATCCCGATGCCCCAAAAGGTGGCCGGATCGTGTCCTCGGAGGTCGGTGGCTTCGACAGTCTCAATCCATTTATCCTCAAAGGCAACTCCGTCTACGGGCAGCGGTACTACGGTTACGAGAGCCTGATGGGCAGAAGTTACGATGAACCGTTCACACTTTACGGTTTGTTGGCCGAATCAGTCGAGACCGGCCCGGACCGGGAATGGGTCGAATTCACGCTGCGACCCAAAGCCCATTTCTCCGACGGCTCGCCCGTCACGGTCGAGGATGTGCTCTGGTCCATGGAGACGCTCGGGACGCTGGGCCACCCCCGCTACCAAGGCGCCTGGACGAAGGTGGCGAGTGCGGAAGCCGTGGACGAGCGGACGGTCCGCTTCACCTTCAACACGCCCGACAGGGAATTGCCGCTCATCCTCGGACTACGACCGATCCTGAAAAAGGTGGAGGGCGACCAACCCTTCGACCAGAGTTCGCTCGAAGCCCCGATCGGCTCGGGACCCTACGTCATTGGCGCATACGAGCCGGGTCGGTTCATGACCTTGGTGAAGGACCCCGACTGGTGGGGGGAGGACCTTCCGTTCAACCGCGGCCAGCACAATATCGGCGAGATCCGCTATGAATGGTTCGGCGACGCCGACGTTGCCTTCGAGGCATTTCGCGCCGGGGAGCTCTCCGCCAATCGGGAATTGAACCTGTCTAAATGGCGCACGGCCTACGACTTCCCCGCCGTCCGATCGGGAGACGTCGTCCTGTCGGAAATTCCGCACGAGCGGCCCGGCGGCATGCGTGGGCTGGTGATGAACACCCGCCGCGCCCCCTTCGACGACTGGCGGGTGCGGGACGCCCTGATCCACGCGTTCAACTTCGAATTCATCAACGACGCGATCAATGGCGGCGAAGAGCCCCGCATCGGCTCCTACTACACGAACTCGGTGCTGGCGATGTCGCACGGCCCCGCCGAGGGCAAGGTGAAGGACCTGCTGGAGCCGTACGCCGACCAACTGCTGCCCGGCGCCCTGGAAGGCTACGCCCTGCCCGTCTCGGACGGCACGGAGGCCAACAGGTCCAACACCCGCAAAGCCCTACGCATTCTGCAACAGGCCGGCTGGACGGTGCAGGACGGCGTGATGAAGAAAGCCGACGGGGAGGCTCTCGAATTCGACATCCTGCTGCGGTCCGGCGCAACGCAGACGATCAACATCGCCGAGCTCTACGCACAGCAGCTCAAACGGATCGGCGTCGTCGCCAACATCGTGACTGTGGATTCCGCCCAGTACACCGAGCGGACGGACAACTACGATTTCGACATGGCCTATTACGTCCGGCTCATGTCGCTGAGCCCCGGCAACGAGCAGACTCTCTACTGGGGAAGCGAGGGCGTGACCAAGCCAGGCACGCGCAACTGGATGGGTATGGACAACCCGGTGGTGGAGGACCTGATCGACACCATGCTGAATGCTGAGGACCAGGACGACTTCCAAGCCACGGTGAAGGCGCTGGACCGGGTGCTGACGACAGGGCGCTACGTGATCCCCATCTGGTATTCCCCGGTCGGCCGCATCGCCCACAAAGCGTCGCTGAAGTACCCCGAAGACAAGATCTCGATGTACGGCGACTGGATCGGCTTTATGCCGGATGTCTGGTGGGTGGAGGAGTGATCCCCCAAGGCGCCGGTCCAGCAGGCCGGCGCCGACCCTGCCTCGCCCATGCGCACGTAGCCCAGGATCACGACCCCGGCTTTTCGCCAACAAAAAGGGCCGCAACATGTGCGGCCCTTTCCTTGGATACTGTCTCGCGCAGGTCAGCGCTTGGAGAACTGGAAGCTCCGGCGGGCCTTGCGGCGACCGAACTTCTTGCGCTCCACGACGCGGGCATCGCGGGTCAGGAAACCGGCAGCCTTGAGCGACGAGCGCAGGCTCGGATCGTAGAGCTGCAGCGCCTTGGAGATGCCGTGCTTCACCGCGCCGGCCTGACCGGACAAACCGCCGCCCTTGACGGTGGCTTCCACGTCGAATTCGCCTTCCACACCAGCGACCTGGAACGGTTGGTTCAGGATCAGCTGCTGCACCGGACGTGCGAAATAGACGGTGATGTCCCGCCCGTTGACGGTGACCTTGCCAGAGCCCGGCTTGATCCAGACGCGGGCAACCGCGTCCTTCCGCTTGCCGGTGGCATAAGCGCGGCCCAGCTCGTCCCGGACGGGCTCGCGGGGCGCTTCGATCTCGACGCCGGGAACGGTGCCTTCGGCGACTTCGCCGAGTTCGGCGAGGGATTTAACTTCTTCGACCATGTGCCTCAGCTCCGGGTGTTCTTCTTGTTCATGGCTTTGACATCGAGCACTTCGGGCTGCTGGGCCTCATGCGGATGCTCGGTGCCGGCGTAGACGCGCAGGTTGGTCATCTGCTGGCGGCTGAGACGGTTGCCCGGCAGCATCCGCTTGACGGCCTGCATGACGACGCGCTCAGGATGCTCGCCCTTCAGGATCTGATCCGTGGTGCGGGACTTGATGCCGCCCGGATACCCGGTGTGCCAGTAGTTCGGCTTGGCGCGCTTGTTGCCGGTGATCTGCACCTTGTCGGCGTTGATCACGATGACATTGTCGCCCATGTCCATGTGCGGGGTGAAGGTCGCCTTGTGCTTGCCGCGCAGGCGATTTGCGACGATCGAGGCGAGACGGCCCAGCACGACACCCTCGGCGTCGATGATGATCCATTTCTTTTCGATCTCCGCGGGGGTCGCGGTGTAGGTTTTCATGGTTCTTGCTCTTGTGCTTCGTCGGGGGGCGACCAAAACGGCGCCCGAGGCGATTGATGGAGCGGTTCTAAGGATTTCCGCCGTTCGGTCAAGTGCAAAGGTATCAAATTTTTCTATCAAAAACAGTCACTTGTAATTACGGTATAATAATACCCCAAATTCGAGCGGCAGAACACCAGGTATCCGCCAATCACAACCGACCACAATGGGTCTTCCGGTTTGTCGCCCGCCGGGTACTGTTCGGGAAACCTCGGGAGGAATGAATGGCTGACGAAATCCTGGTGCGGGCGGACCGTGACGGCATCGCGGCACTGACCTTGAACCGCCCCGACGCACTGAATGCGCTGTCCGACGACCTCCTGGCGGCATTGAGCGCGGAGATCGCCGCCCTGGAAAACGACCGCGACACGCGCGTCGTCATCCTGCGCGGTGCAGGAAAGGTTTTCTGCGCCGGCCACGACCTGAAGGAAATGCAACTCGGGCGGCAGGCCGAGGATTCCGGCGCGTCCTACTTCGCCGATCTTTTCCGCCGGTGCGCCGACGTGATGCTCGGCCTGCAACGTTTGCCGCAACCGGTCATAGCCGAGGTGCACGGCATCGCCACTGCCGCCGGCTGCCAGCTCGTCGCCTCCTGCGACATGGCGGTTGCCGCGGAGGGAACGCGGTTCGGCGTCAACGGCGTCAACATCGGGCTGTTCTGCTCAACGCCCATGGTCGCCCTCACCCGCAACGTGCCGCGCAAGGTGGCCTTCGAAATGCTGACCACTGGAGCCTTCATCATCGCCGACCGGGCACGCGAGGTCGGGCTGGTCAATCACGTGGTTTCACACGTTGAGCTGCGCGAAAAGACATTGGACCTGGCCAAAACGGTCGCTGGGAAACTGGATGCGGCGGTAAAGATCGGCAAACGCGCCTTCTACGACCAGATCGACCTTGAGATGGACGCGGCCTATGCCCACGCTGCGGAAGTGATGACGCAAAACATGCTCTGGCGGGATACCGACGAGGGGATCGACGCGTTTCTCGCGAAACGGAAGCCGGACTGGGCAAGGTGATCGCTGAGCCCAGCCCGAATGGTTAGTGCAGCACCAGTCGCGCAGCCGGTGCCGGCACCCGCCCGCCATCCATCACCAATTTCCCGGTTTGGGACGAAACGCGCCCGACGATCGGGCAGCCGAGGCGACGCGTTTGACCCTCGGCCAGGAACACGCGGACGTCGGCGCCGATCGCAACCCATAGAATGGGCTGCTGGGACCCTGCCCCGCCGACGGCCAACCGGTCGCCCGGCCGAAGCCTCACAGCAGGTTTGCACCCATCCTCAGTGTCCACGACGTCATCACGTTTGAATGTCGTGACGGTTCCGGAGAGTATCGCTCCCCGCGCGGGCCGCCACGGGCCCGTATCATCTTCCAAGTTCATGCCTGCCTCTACGGTCGCGCGTTCGCGGCCATTTTGTTGTGCAGGCAGAATAGCTTACGAACCAGCCGGACGGGCTGGTCGATTGCCATGGCGTGAAACTTTACGAAATAGTGAGTCTTTTCAGGCACCCAAGAAATTGGGCGGATATTCTGTAACCTGACTGCAGCGGGAGAGCCCCCAGGCTCTCCCGCTCAGTCACCCCCACGACGCCCGCTAATAGGGGCAGAACTCGTCACTTAAAGCGCACTCATTACGTAATTACTGTCTGAAAATTACTCGTCCGCACCCATTACCGCACCACTTACCCGTTCAAAACACTCGCAATACCACCGGAAAAACACTCGTACCCAATCAATGTAATACTGCCACCTCGCTTGCGCGCGGCGATTTGCGGGCCGCCACATATGCGGCGCGCCCTGTCGATGTGCGCAGATTGGGAAAGATCTCGAAGATCTCGGTCCGCTGCGCGCTTCCCAACCCCTTGATGGCCTCATCGGAGGGTTGAAAACTCTCCGTCCACACACCGTCGGCGCGGACGATCTCGTGCTTGTCGCACATGAAATGAATGTAGCTCACACCGCCCGCCCTCAGGCGGCCGATGCCTTTGCTGGCGGAGACAAGATGTCTCGCAGCGACCAGAACCTCGTCATCCTGCAGGCAAGGATCGGCCTGCCTGCCCACGAGTAACATCCGGTGGTTCGGCGACACGACCATGTCCCGCTCCGGCAATCCGTTACCCAGGGCACCGGCACCGATGCGCACCGGCTGGAGCTGCGGCGCCTTTGCCACGAGGGCAGAGGAGACGTCTTTGCGGCCATGCCAACGGATCTTCTGGATACCGTGGTCTCGGGTCACAATCGCATCGCCCGCTTTCAGATCTTCCACCGGGCGTTCTCCCGCCGGCGTCGCCACAATCGTGCCCGGAGTGAAGCAGCAAACCCGCGACGACCACGCCGGCACCGGCGTGCGACCGGCCTCCGTAGATGTGCGCTGCTGCGGGTCAATCATCTGCTAGATCGCTTCCATGCGTTGCGTTCGATTTCGACCACGTGGGGCATTCCCCAACCGAAACCGTTAACCGCCTCGAATGTTGCACCGCAGCAAATTCAGAAAGGTTTCATCAATCCGCAAAAATTAATCCGGGATCGTCCATTGGACGTATCATTCCCAGCCTTCGCGGCGGCCCCGCATGGGTGCGGAACCCTTTTACCTTTCGTCCTGTTTCGCAGTCAGCAGCGTCACGGTCTATTCAGCGGCAGCTCCCGTGGCCTTCGTAGATCCCCCTCATCGGGTAAGGAAATCTTAACCCGTAGGCGCTGCGACGCGGAAGCAAAAATGTCCGAAAGTGGGCAGAACCGTGGCGTGTCGCGTGAGGTTCGCGGAGAGGTGTTGACGCGTTTGTCGCGCGAGCGCGGGGCTCATTGTTTCCTGCTGTGACCCGCCGCGGCGGCACCCCAACGCGGCTATCTCGCCGTCGCATCGCGGTAATTCCCGGCATTCCGAAGGTTAAGGTACGAATCGCGTCTCAACCCGGCCCTCGGTTTTGTTTCGCTGCAGTCAACAAAAGCCACCCATTCACCCCGCCGAGTGTTACTGGTTTGTAAACATTCGTGGCAAAAATGAGGCAGTCATTGGAGGGCGGTGCAGCGCACCAATTGGGCAGAACGAGGTACGATTGTGCTTCTTTCAGCCAAGTCTTGCCGGTCCAACTGATTCGTTCGGAGCACTTTCCGCCTATTCGGTCTGCTCCCGGTGCGGCGCATCGACCGTTGGGAGCCATGGCTTGAGGTCCAGCAAGGGCGTCCCGTCAAAGCAATCCAGTGCGTCGATCTCCAGCACGCCGGCCGCGGCGTCGATCGCGCGGATCGTCACCACTGACAGCGCGATCGGGTTCGGCCGGTGCGGCGAGCGCAACGCGAAGGTCCCACGAGGGCCGTCGCAATGGCGCGGGGCTTGGACAATCAGATCCCGTCGCGCGTGGTCCATCCAGTACACCGCGACCATCGGCTGTCCTACGGAGAGCCCGACGAGCCCGCGCTCCATCCCATCGGCAAGCTCGATCCGCGCCCCCTGCCCCGTCGCCCGCGCCGCAGCAATGTTGCCGGGGCAGTCCTCGGGACCCCACGGCGTTCGGACGCGCCCGATGAAGCAGAGTCGGGCGTTTTCTTCCAGCCAGAGCGGTTCCTCCAGACATTCCTCGCCGGGCCTCAGCGATACCGAAGAGTGAGTGGCCATGGCCGTCGTCCTTCCTAAGCCTATCGGGGCGCCCCGGTCAGCGCTTGCCCGCGTCGCGCGCAAGCGTCTTGCGGGCCTCGGCCATTCTGGACCGAAAATCGCCATCGACCTCCGGGAACTGCGGATCGAGCCGTTCGAGTGTCTCCGTCAGGACGCTGGAGATGACCATTCGCGCGTACCACTTGTTGTTGGCCGGAACCACGTACCAGGGCGCGTGGGGGCGCGCAGTCTTCCGGATCATGTCCTCGTATGCACGCATGTAGTCGTCCCACCGCTCGCGCACCTCGATGTCGCTTGCGGAGAACTTCCAGTTCTTGTCCGCCTCGTCGATCCGATCCAGGAACCGACGCGCCTGCTCCTCCTTGGAGATGTGCAGAAAAACTTTCAGCACCGCGGTGCGACTGTTGGCGAGGTGGCGTTCGAACGCCCGGATATCCTCGAACCGCATCTCCCAGAAATCGTCGTCGAACGCCTTCGCCGGCAGGTCCCGCGCCTCCAGAATGGACGGGTTGACCCGAACGACCAGAACCTCCTCGTAATGCGACCGGTTGAAGATCCCGATCCGCCCGCGGGACGGAAGCGAAATGGCGTGGCGCCACAGGAAGTCGTGGTCAAGTTCCACCGGGCCCGGCTGCTTGAACGAATGCACATCGCAGCCCTGCGGGTTGATGCCGCTCATGACGTGCTCGATGGCGCTGTCCTTGCCGCCGGCGTCCATTGCCTGCAACACCATCAAGACGGAGGATTTGTTCTCGGCGTAGAGCCGCTCCTGCAGCTTTCGCAGGGACTTCTTGCAGTCCTTTATCAGCTTCTTCGCATCGGACTTGTCCACGTCGACGCCGGCCGTGTCCGCGGGGTCGACATCCTTCAGTCGAAATTTCTCGCCGTCCTCGACACGGTGGCGAGCTGCGAGGTCTTTGGCTTTCATGAGCAATCCGTCCTTCCCGCGTCCTCGCGCGCGTTGCAATGAGGTTGCGCGGAAGGTAGCACCGCCGCGGTGCGCGGCAACCGCGTTCCCGCCACCCGGTCGGCTCCGTCACGGCAAAGAGACCGGGACGGACAGTCGCGGCGCTGGCGTGTCGCCGCGCTCCTGCGCTAGGATATTCCCGGGATGATAAAGGGGCGGCGACCATGGCGAGTCGCACGTGGCGCTGGAGGGCTGCGCTCCGGGGCGCGTTGATTGTTATTGCAGGGACTGCGGCGGCCGTCCATGCGGCTGAAACGGATACGCCGGAAGGCGCGGATCCGATTGCGCCGGCATACGTTGGCAGTTCCGCATGTGCGGAATGCCACGCGGACCAGACCGTTGCCTGGACGGACTCGCCCCACCATCTCGCCTGGACACAGCCGACGGCGTCAAACGTTCTTGGCGATTTCAACACCGCGACCTCGGCCCACCGCGGGATGAAGACGACCTTCACCCGCAGGGATAACACGTTTTATATCGAGAGCGTCGGACCCGACGACCAGATGACGCGATGGCCGGTCGCGGGCGTGGTCGGCACGTCGCCCGTGCAGCAATACCTCATCGAAACGGAGCCGGGCCGCCTCCAAAGCTTCGACCTCGCCTGGGACACAGTTGGTCAGCGCTGGTTCCAGATCACGCCGGAGGACGCGCTGCCGGCGGCAAACGGCGACAGTTGGACCGGCCCGTACCGGACCTGGAACGCCCGCTGCGCGGAGTGCCACAGCACGAACTTCAGCCGCAACTACGACGCGGAAACCCAACGCTATGCCAGCACAGCGCAGGAGATCGGCGTCGGTTGCGAGGCCTGCCATGGCCCCGCCTCGGCGCATCTCGACTGGGCGCAGAGGCGCGCATCCAGCGATAACGCCGATCCACCGGAGGGGCTGGGGCCGACCGGGCTGACCATTGACTTCAAGCCCACGGACCCGAATGCCGAGATCGAACTCTGCGCCTCCTGCCACGCCGCCCGCAGCCCGCTCTTCAGCCACTCCCCGGTTCCCGGCACGCCGTTCAATGACGCCCTCGTCCTCTCCACCCTGCGCCCGCCGCTCTACTATCCGGACGGTCAGATCATGGGTGAGGCCTACGAATATGGCTCGTTCCTGCAGTCCTCGAAACAGGCCAGTGGCGTGACCTGTTCCGATTGCCACGAGGTGCACGGCGCGACACCCGTGGCAACCGGGAATGCCGTCTGCACCGCCTGCCATTCGCCTGGGGGCACGCCAGACTTCCCCGACCTGCGCCGCGCACCCTACGACTCGCCCGACCACCACTTCCATCCTGAGGGGTCGGACGGCGCGCAATGCGTCTCCTGCCACATGGCCGCACGCGACGTCATGGGGGTCGACCGCCGGCACGACCACTCGTTCCGCGTCCCCCGCCCGGACCTCACCGTTGCCACCGGTGCGCCCAACGCCTGTACCGACTGCCATGCCGCGGAGGGACCGTACTGGGCGCAGGAGGAACTCGACCGACGTTTCCCGAACTCGGCCTATCGCGAAGCCCCCTTCGCTGCGGTCTTCCATGCCGCCCAAGGGGGGGAGCCGACCGGCAGCGTAGCCGATGTCGGCGACGACCTGGCCAAGATCGCGCTGGCCGAGACCCTGCCCGGCATCGTCCGCGCCACCGCGCTGGAACTGCTGGCCCCCTCCGCCACGCCGGAGCAGGCCGATCGCTTGGCCGGACTTCTGAACGACCCCGATCCCCTGGTGCGAAGCAATGCCCTCGCGATCCAGCGCCCTGCCCCGCTGACGGACATGGTTGAACGCGTGTGGCCCCTGCTCATGGACGACGTTCGCGTTGTTCGGATCACTGCGGCCCGCGAGATGCTCGCCGTATCGGCCGACGCATTGCCGGCGGAGGTAACCGAAGCGCTCTCGACAGCCATGGAGGAATGGCAGGCGACCCTTGCGTCGAATGCGGATTATCCGGAAACGCAAATGATCCTTGGCGGAATGGCCATGACCAAACGCGATCTGCCCGGCGCGCTTGAAGCCTTCAGGGAGGCCGTGCGCATGGATCCGCACCTCGCTGCGGCCTGGTCCATGCTCGTTCGGCTCCAGTCGGCCAGCGGCGAGGAAGACCTGGCGCGCGAAACTCTCGACGAGGCGCTGACCAAGCTGCCGGAGGACCCTGGCCTGCTCTCGCTCGACGGTCAGCTGCCCTAGCTCACGCGTTTTTGCGACTGTTTTACATGGAAACGGTCGCGGTCTGCCCCACCCTTTCAGGTGAGGACACACCGGAGGAAACGAGATGAGCCGCACACTGCCCGCCCTGCCCAGCCACCCCGCCCTTGCCTGCGCCCTCACCGTCGCACTGGCGACGCAAGCTTGCGCACAGGATTTCAACGAGGCCCCACCGAACGCACCGGACCAGCAGCCGGCCTTCCCCGAGCAGACGCGCGCCCCGGTGATCGACGATCCCGTAGCCCTCTCCCGCGAGACGGTGGCCGAAGGGCTGTCGCACCCTTGGGGGATGGACCAACTGCCGGACGGCCGCTGGCTTGTCACCGAACGGCCGGGCAGACTGCGGATCGTGTCGGCGGACGGAACCCTGTCCGATCCCATTGCAGGCCTCCCCGATGTGGACAGCCGCCGCCAGGGGGGCTTGCTGGACGTGACGATCCGCGAGGATTTCGACGAGACTCGCCGTGTCTGGTGGAGCTTCGCTGAGCCGCGCGACGGTGGTAAAACCGGAACGGCCGTGGCCACGGGCGTGCTTTCCCCGGACGACACGCAACTGGAAGACGTCGAGGTCATCTTCCATCAGGAACCGGCCTGGGACTCTACCGCGCACTACGGCTCCCGGCTGGTCTTCTCCCCCGATGGCGCGCTGTTCGTGACCACCGGAGAGCGCTTCGGCCCGCGTGATCTGGCGCAGGACGTGACGACCCATCTCGGGAAAGTGCTCCGTCTATCGCCGGAAGGCGGGCCGGCTGAGGGCAACCCGGACATCGACGGCGGCCGGCCCGAGATCTGGTCCTATGGGCACCGCAATCTTCAGTCCGCAGCGATTGGCCCGGACGGCGCGCTTTGGACCGTCGAGCACGGCCCACAAGGCGGCGACGAACTGAACCGTCCTGAGCCCGGCCGAAACTACGGTTGGCCCGTCATCAGTTACGGCGAGACCTATTCCGGCGCGCCGGTCGGCGAGGGCCTGACCGCGAAAGACGGCATGGAGCAGCCGGTGTACTACTGGGATCCGGTGATCGCACCGAGTGGAATGGCGCTCTACGAAGGCGACGTTTTCCCGGAGTGGCAGGGGAGCTTCCTGATCGGCGGGTTGGCAAGCAAAGCGCTCGTCAGGCTCACGCTGGAGGATGGGCGCGTCACGGGCGAGGCTCGCCATCTGCAGGACGAGGCCCGCATTCGCGATGTCGACGTGGCGAACGACGGGTCGGTGATGGTGCTCACGGATGCTGACAACGGCGCGCTCTGGCGCCTGACGCCATCGGACTAGGGCGTTCGCGCAGCGTCACGACGGATCGCTGTCCCCCGGCTCCCGAGGTTCGAAGACGACGAACAGTTGGTAAACGCAGTAAATCCCGATGGCCCCGACGAGGATTCCCCAAAAGGGAGAGCCGGCCACGAACTCAAAGACGCTCCAGGCCAGCGTCACGGCCACGATGACCACGCGTCGCCAGAGCGGGGCGAAAAACGGGTCGTTGCGGTCTAGCAGCTTCACGTCGCGTCTCCTTGCTGTGCGCGGCCGCCGCGCCGCACCGCGCATCTGTGTCGTCCCTCGGCGCCAACGTCCAGCAGGTTCTGCCCGTCTCGCCGTCTCCACGGTACGCCGAACCCTCGGCGACGGGCCAGAGCCATTCCGGTTTCGGACGTGTGACCGCGCGACCAGCACCGTCTTGGGCACCGTCTTGATACAGTCTGGGCGAGCCCGTCTAATCGCTCGCCCCCGCGTCATTTCACCGACCTTCGCGCCACTCGACGTGCAACATTTGAAAGATCTGGGACCCGTGGATGCTGCGCGGGGCCGACTATAGCCAAGCAACTTCGCGTCGGCCCCGGGTACGCCGCCTCGCTCAATTGACGCGCATGGCGAAACCTGAAGCGCTTTTCCCAAATACAGCCACATCATGCGTCGTCCTGTAGCCGTCCGGCCGGAGACCACCCTCAAAAAAACCGTTTGCTCGTCCCGTCTCCGCGGCCAGATCGCCGCCGTCCGCCGAAAGGCGGAAAGTCCCGCCGGTCCTACCGGCTGCCCTGAATGCGCGCCCTGCACCAATTGACCGCCTGGCGGCACAGGTACGAGGGGACCGCCCGATCGTCACCGTCGCCCCGTCCCCTGAGCACACCTCTTCCTACGGGTCGCAAACCCGATGTCTGCGATCCTCTGGAGTGGCTGGGAGGCCCGCAGACTCTTGCAATTCCACCGCGGCTACGCGCGTTCCGTATCGACAGCCGGGCGGAGAAAGCGGCGAGGCATCTCGCTGGTCGCACCGTCGTGGCGTCATCGCGATCTGACCAATGCGTGGCAGGTCCAAAAGGCGCATGGAAAACTCTTCAAATTCGCTCGCCCGATGGGTTCGACGATGAGCGCGGATGCCATCCCCTGCACCCACCCCACGGCACGCAGGATACCGGGATTTGCGAAACGCAGGTCTCCCTTTTACGCGAACAACTCGACGTCCGACAGCGGCGAGATCTCTCGAGGCTGCTTTCGCTCGTCGACCATGGATGTCGGCACGAGCCGTTGACGCGCCTTGCCCATATGCGGCCAGAACTGCACCCGCCGCGCCGCGGTTCCACCAAGGCTGGAGGCCGTGACGGGGATCCCTTCTCGCGCACAGAATGCGAGGACGAAGTCGCAGTTTCTTTGCCCGACATCGCTCAACCCCGCGATCAGACGCGCCCCGCCGAAGACCTTCGCCTCAAGACGTCTCCGGTCCGCGCCCCCGTGGAGCAGCCGATTGATCAGCAACTCCATCGAATTCGTACCGTAAAGCTGCCGCCGCACGTCGCTCTCCACCCCGTCGGGAAGGAGAATATGGTTCATGCCGCCAATCTTGCGCATCGGGTCCCGGATGCAGGCGGTCACGCAGGAGCCCAAAACCGTGCTCAACATGGTGTCGGCACAATCCGACACCGCCATTTCCCCCTGGCCGACATGCACGACCGTGTCCGACGGCTCCATCATGTGGCCGCTCGCTCCTTGGCGCTGGTCTGCTCGAGGATAGCGCTTGCAATCCGCCCGAGCGGCACGGACTGGCTGACGGCCCCGAGTTCGACCGCGACGCGGGGCATGCCGTAGACGACGCAGCTGGCGCGATCCTGTGCAATGGTCTCCGCGCCCTCCCTTCGGAGGCGCATCATGCCATCCGCCCCGTCCCGGCCCATCCCGGTCAACAGGACCGGCACCACACGGGACGCCATGGGTACGGCCGACCGGAACAGCACATCCACCGAGGGACGATGGCCATTGCATTTCTCGCCCGGATCGAGGCGACAGGTGGATTTCGCCCCTACGCGCTCCGTTGTGAGGACCAGATGATGCGCGCCTCCCGGGGCAATGAGTACGCGCCCCGGCTGCAGCTCTTCACGCCCGCGCGCAAGGCCCACCTTCGGAGCAATCCGGCGGGAGAGCCGTTCGGCGAAACTCTCCAGAAACCCCTTTGGCATGTGTTGCGCGATCAGGATGGGCGGGGCATTCGCGGGCATCTCGCACAGGATGCGCTCCAGCGCGTCGACGCCCCCGGTGGAGGCGCCGATGAGCACCGTCTTTCCATTCCAACGGAAGGCCGCTGATGACGGCGCGGCCCGTGGCTCGCGGCTCGGCAGGTGCGCGCAGGCCGCGACGAAGACACGCTCGGCAAGATCGGCCAGCGCGCCCGGCTCCCCCGCGCGGGGCTTGCCGATACAGTCCACGGCACCGAGCGAAAGCGCCTCGATTGCCGCAGCGCTGCCGCGGTGGGTTTCCGTCGAGAGCATGACGACCGGGATCGGCCGGAGCCGCATGAGCTTTTCCAGGAACGTCAGCCCGTCCATCCGCGGCATCTCGACGTCGAGAGTGATGACGTCCGGGTTCGTCTCGCGAATGACCGCCCGGGCCTCGAAAGGCTCCGAGGCCTCCCCCACAATGTCGAACCGACCGTCGGCCAACAGGCACTGGTGGATCAGCCCCCGCATCGACCTAGAGTCGTCGACGATAACGACACGCTTTTTCATTTCATGGCTCCAAACGGTTACGCGGCGAATACTCTGCGCGCTTGCGACGACTGGGAGGTCATGCCAGCGGTCAGAATTCCTCCCAGTCCTCCTCCTCCGCTGGCAGTGCGACGGCGAGAGCCTGGCCGGAGACCCTAGCCCGAACGATCGGGGCGGCGCGGTCCCTGACCGGCTTTTCCGTCGCCTCCGGTGTGGCCAGCGCGGGGCCGGTCGACCGGATCCGAAAGCGGGTCATCGTGTCATTCAGAACCTGCGCTTCCCGCGACAGAGCATTGCTCGCGGCCGAGGTCTGCTCGAACATGGCCGCGTTCTGTTGGGTCACCTGATCCAGTTGATTGACGGCCGTGTTGATCTCGGCCAGGCCGGTCGACTGCTCCTGGGCAGACACGGCGATCTCCGAGACATGGTTGGCGATGTCATTGACCGTTTCGAATATTTTTTTAAGGGCGTCGCCCGTCTGACCCACGAGGGCCACACCGCGTCCGACATTTTCGCCGCTGGCCGAAATGAGGTCCGCGATTTCCCGCGCAGCAGCCGACGACCGTTGCGCAAGGGCGCGGACTTCGGAGGCGACGACGGCGAACCCGCGCCCTGCCTCACCGGCCCGTGCCGCTTCGACCCCCGCGTTCAGGGCGAGCAGATTGGTCTGGAACGCAATGTCGTCGATGACGCCGATGATCTTGGAGATCTGCTCGGAAGAAGAGGAAATCTCCCCCATGGCGACGACCGCCTGCTGGACGACATCTCCGCTTTTCTCCGCATCTTTGCGTGCTTCGTCGACGATCTTCTTGGCGAGCGTCGCCCCGTCGGCTGCGCTTTTCACGCTGGTCGTCAACTCGTCCAGCGCGGCGGCCGTTTCCTCGAGCGTTGCGGCCTGTTTCTCGGTGCGCCGGGACAGATCCTCGGCGGCCGAATTGATGTCGTTGGTCTCGCTCCGGATCGAGGCGGCATTCGCCACCACCAGGGCGATCGCATCCTCCAGGCGGGAGACGGAGGCGTTGAAATCGGACCGCAGCTGCTCGTATTGCGGTGCGAAGGCCTGTTCGATGGCGACGGTCAGATTGCCGTCGGCAAGACCGTTCAGCCCGGTGCGCAAGGCTTCCACCACATGACTTTGGGCCGCTTCCATCCGTTCTCTGGCCTCCGCCGCCCGGTGCAACTGCAAGACCGCCTCTGTCGTGTCCGACGCCACGAACAGGATGCGCGTGGCAGTGCCGCGGCCATCCAGGACCGGGGTGAAACCGCCCTCCACCCATTTTTCCGCCCCGTCACGTGCCGCGAGACGGAAGGTCCCGTTTACCGGTCTGCCACCATTCAGCGCCCCCGCAACATCGGGCGTGTCCGGCCCGTCGACCTCGATCTCGATCATGTCGAAGGCATTCGCGCCCTCGATTTCCGACGCCTCCCGCCCGACAAGGTCACCGAAGGTCCGGTTCGATGTCATGATCCGTCCGTCGGACGCGATATGCGCCGTCACGAAGTGACTTTCGATGGCCTTGAGGAGCGCATTCTGCAACCGCTGCTCGGTGACATCGGTCCATTCGACAACGTTGCCCAGGTACGTCCCGTCGCGGTCGGTGATAGCGCTGACGGTGAGAGCGAAATTGACGTTCCCGACCACGATATCCGCCGTCATGGGCAATCTCTCGGGATCCTCGATCATCAGGCGGACACGCTCGGGATCCTTGTGGAAGATATCCATCGACTGCCCGATCAAAGCCTCTGGTTCGAACTCCGGGCAGACGCCTCGGAATTGGTCGGCGTGGTCGGTGACGATTTTCCGGAGCGTCTCGTTGATGTACACGATCCGCAACTCGCGATCGGTCATCATCATGGCGGCGGAGCATCCGCTCAGGGCCGCGCTGTTGCGAATGTTCTCCTGCTCAAGTGTTTTGGCGTCCAGAAGTCTTTCCCTGAAGCTTGCGAGCGTCTTTGCGATGTCGCCCACGTCATCGCTGCGCCCGGTATCGGGAATATCGCGCTCAAGATCGCCGTCCCGGACGGAAGACATCGCATCACGTACGCGGCCGAGGGGGCGGGAGATCTCGCGGGAGGCCGCCCAGCCGATGCCGCAGATAAGGACCAAAAGCGCGCTCGTCTGGAGGGCTACGTCGGAGATGTATTCCGTCGACGCGGCGTGCAACGCCTCCAGCGGCTCCTCGCCGACGATGGCCCAGTCGGACCCACCGACGCTGACGGTATCATACGCGGCCAGCGCGGGCTGCCCGGTGAGGGACGCCTGCTGCACGACGCCGGCCGAGCCCTTGAGGGCGGAGCGAGCCGCAGGCGTCCCGACCGATGTCTCGAATGCGCGCAGGTTGGACGAGATGCCCGGGTTGTTGCGCAAGGCCCCATCGGGCCCCACGAGGTAGATCTGCGTTTGGTCCGGCAACCCATTCGACTCATTGAGGATGGCATCGATCGGAGCGATCGGCAGCAGCGCCACGAAGACGCCGAAGGGTTTCTCGTTGGGACCGTTCAACGTCTCTGCGGCGAAGGCCACCAGAGTATCTCCCATGGGCCCATAATGCTGAAAATCGGAGATGACGACCTCGTCCTCCCCCTTCGCGAGGGCGGCCTGATACGCCTCCCGCACGCCGGGGACATCCGGGTTCGACAACACGTTCGTTCCGAAGTCTTCCCCCTTCATGACGGAATAGATAATGTTGCCGTCTGGGTCGATCAGCATCGTGTCCAGGAAATCGTTGCGACGCATGAACTCCAGAAACTGGCCATGGAACTGCGCGTGGTTCTGGGAGTACTGCGATGCGTCGCCGGCATCGATCAGGTCTTCCCTCGAACCGGCGCGGTACGGGTTCCGGTCCACGTAGAGCTTGCGGACCGCCGCGCCAGGATTGCTGTTGTCGATATAGCGGAAGCCCAGACCGAGAGTCCTGAGCGCCTTTCGCGTCGTCATTGTACCGGCCTGAATGTCCACCTGAGCCGCCACCTTCTCGAAGAACGCCTCGATGTCGTCTCCCCGCGCACGGGTCGCAAAGCTCAGCTGGGAGGTTGCCCGGTCGACGGATTGGCGACGCATGTCCATCCACCCCAGAACCGCCGTGACGGAGATTGCCACCGATCCTAGCAGGGCCATGATCAACGGGAGTTTTATCGACAGGCGCACATTGCGAAGAAATGCCATTGACGGCCCTCACTGGTTAGAGCGTGGACGGAACCACATGCCCCGCGCGCCGACCCGGGTCGGGGATCGGCCTCGACGCAGACCCTTGGCGAGAAGCTGTGAAAATTCACTTAAGCCGGACAAAGCGGTAGCGGCCCAGCCGCGTGGCCGGCCGTTCTGTGGCTTTGCGAAACGGGGTCCGCGTGGTAGCCTTCCTCATGCGAACAGGAGGATGCCCATGCAGTTGAAGACCATGCTCGCCGCGCTCGCTCTGGCCGCGCTCCCTACCTTTGCAGGGGCGGATTGCAGTGTGAGACACCCTAGCCAAAGTGCGACAAACTGTCCGCAGGGCACGTTGTACGACGCTCAGACGGGGTCCTGCACAAAACAAGTTTCGAGCTGATCCCGACACCGCACCCCACTGGCCCTCTGCCGAGAGGTTTCGCGGTAACGCGCTGTTAACGAGCGTCCTTTTACGATCCTGACACGAAATGCCTCAGGATCTTTCGACGTGATGGACAGCCTTGCCCCGATTCCCATTGCAGACCTGAACGCGATGGGTGGGTCTGTGCCGGCCCCCGTGGCAATTGGCCAGCAGGACCGGCCGTCGCGAATGGCGCTGAGCCGTCGCCAGAAGGCGGCGGTCATCGTTCGCCTGCTGCTATCCGAGGGCGAAAAGGTGCCGCTGGATGCGCTGCCGGAGGAGGCGCAAGCCGAATTGACCGAACAGTTCGGCGAACTCCGGCTGATCGACCGCGACACGGTTGGCGCGGTCGTGCGCGAATTTGTGGAGGAGATGGAGGCCGTCGGCCTGACCTTTCCCGGCGGGATCGAGGGGGCGCTCGGTATGCTGGACGGCCACATCAGCCCCTCCACCGCGGCGCGCTTGCGGCGCGAGGCCGGGGTGGCGGCCCGTGGCGACCCGTGGGAGCGCATCTCCAGTCTGGCGCCGGAACGTCTGCTGCGGGTGCTGGAGGAGGAAAGCGCCGAGGTCGGCGCAGTCATGCTCTCCAAGCTCCGCGTCGCGCAGGCGGCAGAGTTGCTCGGGCAGATCCCCGGCCCACGCGCGCGGGTGCTCTCCTACGCCATCTCTCGGACCAGCGGCATTCAGCCGGAGACCGTCCGGCGGATCGGTTTGTCGCTGGCCGCCCAGTTCGACTCCGAGCCGACCGGCGCCTTTGACGACGGGCCCGTCCAGCGGGTCGGCGCGATCCTGAACTACAGCCGCGCGGCGACCCGCGATGACGTGCTCGAAGGACTCGATGAAACGGATGCGGAATTCGCGGCGGAGGTGCGCCGGGCGATCTTCACCTTCGCGCACATCCCCTCGCGCGTCACCCCCCGCGACGTGCCCCGCATCGTTCGCGCGATCGATCAGCCCGTTCTCGTCGCCGCGCTGTCTTTCGCCGCCGGGGACAAGATGATGGAAGCCGCGCGGGACTTTCTCCTGGAGAACATGTCGAAGCGGCTGGCAGACGCTGTGAAGGAGGAGATGCAGGACGCCGGTCCGGTCAAGGCCGAGGCAGGCGAAGACGCAATGAACGTCGTGGTGTCCGAAATCCGGCAGATGGTGGAGTCGGGCGAATTGCTGCTCGTCGCCGAAGAGGGATAAGCGGCTGGACTGGTGGCGATTCCTCGAGAACAGGAGAACAATCGCGGCACGGAAAGAGTGCTGCGTTCCGCCTCGCTTGGGCGCGGCACCGCCGTTCAAATTCTTGATCAGCATCCGGGCTGCGCCGTTCTTTGGGCGCTCCGGACACGTATATGTCCTGGCGGCGCGTCGGCGCCGCCGAAGACCCAACGACGGCGAGGGATCTCCAGCTTTACTCTTTGAAAGGCGCCGACCACTGAAGCGTTGGTGGCCCTTGCGACGGCAGATGTCCGCTTCGGCGCGTCCCCCCCTGCCGTATGTAAAGATCGCCCCGGGTCGTGCTCCCCTTCCCGCCGCCCGCGCCCGCTAAAACGCCGCTACAGGCGCGCGCGGACCCAACCCTTGTGATCGGACCCGCGTCCGCCTATGTCTCGCCCCGCGAGGACGGCCATGGCACATCGATCCAAACCCGATACCGGTGGCGCTGAGGCCACGAACGCCACCACTGGCGCATTGCTACAGGATCGCGCTCTGCGCGCGGCGCTCTGGGCCGCCCTCAGGCTGCCGTACGAGCGCCGGGTGCCCCTCTTCGGGGCGATCGCGCAAAAGGCTGCGAGCCGGCTGACCTCCTATCACCAGCGGATGCTGGAAAACCTCGACTACGTCTGGCCGGACTTGTCCGAGGCACGCCGGAGCGAGATCGCGGCGGCGGCTGGCAACAACTTCGGCAGGGCGCTGATCGAACATTTTTCGATGGCGGACCTCGCGCGCCGGATGGACGGCGTCGCCCCCACCGGCCCGGGCCTCCAGACGCTTCAGGCCGCCGCCGAGCAAGGGCGGCCGGTCGTCCTCGTCACCGGGCACTTCGGAAACTACGAAGCGGCGCGCCTTTGTCTGATCAAGCAGGGGTGGAACGTCGGCGCGCTCTATCGCCCGATGGGGAACCCCTACATCAACCGCACCTATGTCGACGTGGCCGAGAAGGTTGGCGGCGGGCCGCTCTTTCCGCAGGGGCGGCAAGGGATGGGACAACTCCTGCGGCACCTGAAGAACGGCGGCGCGGCGATCATTTTGAACGACCTCTACGTGGGCGGTGGGGTCGAAATGCCGTTTCTCGGCAAACCGGCGATGACCGGCCTGTCAGCGGCGGAACTGGCCCTGAAACTCCGCGCCCCCCTGATCCCGTTCTACGGTATTCGCGCTCCCGACGGTCTGACCTTCCGGGTCGAGGTGGAGCCGGAGATCCCGGCGAGCGACGCCGAAGCCATGACCGCCGCCTTCAACCGCTCGATAGAAGCGCGCATCGAAGCGCACCCGGGCCAATGGTTCTGGATTCACCGCCGCTGGAAGCGCAAGTGGAACGGGGGAAAGGGCATGAAACCGGGCCTTCATCCAGCCGCCCTGCCCCGCCGCAAGTCGTCCTGAACTCAGGGATCAGCGCAGGTTGGCAGCGCCTAGGATCTTGCCGGTCTCGGCCTGCTGGATGATCACCGCAGCCGCGTCATCCCCTTCGGCATCGGCGGAAATTTCCAGCGGGTCCATCCCGGACCATTCGCCGAGGACCCGCCAGTCGGTGACGATATTGGCGTATTCCAGCGTCTTGCCCGCATTCTCGCCGCGCTCGATTGCGACAGTGCGCTTCGGCATGTACCGGACGAGTTGAACGAGCATAGTGCCGTGCGACTGTTCTGGCGGCGCCGCCAGAATGCGCAGCGCGGCACCCTCGCGGGACACGTCGACGTCAATTTCCTGCTGGTGCTCCAGGTGCCGCATGACCGCGTCGGCCACTTCCATCGGGCGGGCACCGACGATCTGCTCGACGCCGTCGATCACCATCTGCGGGGTGTAGATCGTCCGGCTCCCCGCGAGGTGGGCGTAAGCCTTTTGCCGCTTGGTGTGCTCGGGCCGCGCGAAACTGTCTGCCCAGCCAATGTAATCCCAGTAATCCACATGCAGCGCCAGCGGCAGAACGTCGTCGCGCTGGGCGAGCCGTTCCAGGAGCGCATCGGCCGGCGGGCACGAGGAACAGCCCTGCGAGGTGAAAAGCTCCACCACCACCAGACCGTCCGATTCGTCGGCCTGTACCGCTGCGCTGGCTCCCAGAATGGTTAGTGCCGCCAGCCCTCCGGCGATCAGAGCAGTGGGTCTCATGGATCGTCTTTCGTTAACCTTACGAGGCTTGGTCTTACCCCCTCCCCCCTGCAACAACCAATCAAGACTCCGTGGGAGTTGCCATCGCGCCAGTAACCGTGGCGCGACCGACAGCCGTTCAATCCGGATGATAGATGCGCCGGAAGGGGTCCGGAATGCCGCCCACCCCGTACTTGTCGTTCCAGTCCTTCGGAATTCCGCCGCTCGCCCGGATGTAGTCGGCGGCCGGCACCTTCGCCATGACCGGGTACATGAGCGCGCGTATGTCCCTCCGGTCCTTGACGCCGAGCTTTGCAATCATGGAATCAATCCAGGTCTTCACTTGCGCTTCCGGCACATCCAGGCACACGGAAATTTCCCGGTTGGATCGGTTGTCCAGCACCATCTGCAGGGCCACATGCTCGGCGGGCGTCATCGCGTAGAGCGCCGCCACGAGCCGTGGCGGAACGCCCGCGGCGATGATCCCAATGGCGTCGTAGAGGCCGAGCATCCGTTCCAGCTTGGCGTCCATCCGTTCCAGCCGGGCGTCGATCGCGTCGAGCTTCTCCGAAAGCGCGTAGACCGCCGCCTCCAGCGCGACCGTTTCCGCCGTGTTGCCGGTTCCGTCCGTCATGGTCCTGCCTCCCCGCTGCTCCGTGACTTTCGTCGCCTGCTTTTTTCCGACAAGCGGCCGGGACAGGCAATCCCGGAAAAACGGTGTGCCATGGTATACAAAATTGTCTCACCCCCTCGATATTCCCTTGAACGAAGGGGAATCCTCAGGCACATGCAGCACTAGCGAACCCCTGGACATGTAAGGGAGGCCATCTCATGCCCATCACTGTTGGAACGGACACTGCCAAAACCCGCAAGGATCTTTCGGTGGGCGGCAAGTCCTACTCCTATTATTCCATCCCCGCCGCCGAGGCTGCCGGGCTCGGGGATTTTTCCCGGCTGCCGGCTTCGCTGAAAGTGGTGCTTGAGAACCTGTTGCGCTTCGAGGACGACGGCTTCACCGTCTCCGTCGACGACATCAAGGCCTTCTCCGAATGGGCCGAAAAGGGCGGGCAGAACCCCCGCGAGATCGCCTATCGTCCGGCCCGCGTGCTGATGCAGGACTTCACCGGCGTTCCGGCCGTTGTCGACCTCGCGGCCATGCGCGACGGCATCAAGGCACTGGGCGGCGACGCGCAGAAGATCAACCCGCTGAACCCGGTGGACCTCGTCATCGACCACTCGGTGATGATCGACGAGTTCGGCAACCCGCGCGCCTTCCAGATGAACGTGGAGCGTGAGTACGAGCGCAACATCGAACGCTACACCTTCCTCAAGTGGGGCCAGAAGGCGTTCAACAACTTCCGCGTGGTCCCGCCGGGCACCGGCATCTGCCACCAGGTGAACCTGGAATACCTCGCCCAGACGGTCTGGACTGACACCGACCAGAACGGCAGTGAAGTGGCCTACCCCGACACGCTGGTCGGCACCGACAGCCACACCACCATGGTCAACGGCGCGGCCGTTCTCGGCTGGGGCGTGGGCGGCATCGAGGCCGAAGCCGCCATGCTGGGCCAGCCGATCTCCATGCTGATCCCCGAGGTCGTGGGCTTCAAGCTGACCGGCGAGATGGTCGAGGGCACCACGGGCACGGACCTCGTGCTCAAGGTCGTCGAAATGCTGCGCCAGAAGGGCGTCGTCGGCAAGTTCGTCGAATTCTACGGCTCCGGCCTGGACAATCTGCCGCTCGCGCAACGCGCCACCATCGCCAACATGGCCCCCGAATACGGCGCCACCTGCGGCTTCTTCCCGGTGGACGACGAGACGCTGCGCTACCTGCGTCAGACCGGCCGCGCCGAGGATCGCATCGAGCTGGTCGAGGCCTATGCCAAGGAAAACGGCATGTGGCGCGGCCCGGACTACGCGCCCGTCTACACCGACACGCTGGAGCTCGACATGGGCACCATCGTCCCCGCCATCTCCGGCCCCAAACGTCCGCAGGACTACATTGCGCTGGACACGGCCTCGTCGGAATTCGCCAAGTACATCAAGGGCCTGCGCGAGGGCAAGGATGCCACCGCCAATGCCGAAGTCCGCTGGGAAGGCGAAGGCGGCGCGCCGGAGCCGCGGGACGTCCCCGGCGACCAGGGCCATCACAAGAAGGGTTGGTACAGCGCCGAAGGCGGCGCGCAGCAGATCCACGACGGCTCCATCGTGATCGCGTCGATCACGTCCTGCACCAACACGTCGAACCCCTACGTGATGATCGGCGCCGGCCTCGTGGCCCGCAAGGCGCGCGAAAAGGGCCTGACGCGGAAGCCCTGGGTGAAGACGTCGCTTGCTCCCGGCTCGCAGGTCGTGTCGGAATACCTGGAGGCCGCAGGCCTGCAGGAGGATCTGGATGCCATCGGCTTCAACCTCGTCGGCTACGGCTGCACCACCTGCATCGGCAACTCCGGCCCGCTGGAAGCGCCGATCTCCAAGGCGATCAACGATTACGACCTCGTCGCGACGTCCGTCCTCTCGGGCAACCGCAACTTCGAGGGCCGCATTTCGCCTGACGTCCGCGCCAACTACCTCGCCTCGCCGCCGCTCGTGGTGGCCTATGCGCTGGTCGGCGACATGAACGTCAACATCGCCTCCGACCCGATCGGGCAGGACAAGGACGGCAACGACGTCTACCTGAAGGACATCTGGCCGTCGAACGCCGAGATTGCCGAGCTGGTCGAGAAGACCGTGACCCGCGAGGCGTTCCAGTCCAAGTACGCCGACGTCTTCAAGGGCGACGAGAAGTGGCAGGCGGTGGAGACGACCGAAGCCGAAACCTACGACTGGCCGCCGTCGTCGACCTACATTCAGAACCCGCCCTACTTCCAGGGCATGGGCATGGAGCCGGGCAAGATCGACAACATCGAGGGCGCCCGCGTGCTCGCCGTCCTCGGCGACATGATCACCACAGACCACATCTCGCCCGCAGGGTCCTTCAAGGCGGAAACACCCGCCGGTCAGTACCTGATCGAGCGCCAGGTGCCGGTGCGGGAATTCAACTCCTACGGCTCCCGCCGCGGCAACCACGAGGTCATGATGCGCGGCACCTTCGCCAACATCCGCATCAAGAACGAGATGCTGGACGGGGTCGAAGGCGGCTTCACCAAGGGGCCGGACGGCAAGCAAACCACGATCTACGACGCCGCCATGGCCTACCAGGATGGGGGCACACCGCTCGTCATCTTCGCTGGCGAGCAGTACGGCGCCGGTTCCTCCCGTGACTGGGCGGCCAAAGGCACGGCGTTGCTGGGCGTCAAGGCCGTGATCGCCGAAAGCTACGAGCGCATCCACCGCTCCAACCTCGTCGGCATGGGCGTGATCCCGTTCGAGTTCACCGGCGGCGACACCCGCAAGTCGCTGGGTCTCACCGGCGAGGAGACCGTGTCCATCTCCGGGCTCGACACGATCAAGCCGCTGCAGGAGGTGCCCTGCACCATCACCTCGCCCGACGGGTCGACCAAGGAGATCACGATCAAGTGCCGGATCGATACGGCGGTCGAGATCGAATACATCGAGAACGGCGGCGTGCTGCACTACGTTCTGCGGAACCTGGCCAAGGCCTCCTGAGCCGGCGCCAGATCGCCAAACAGCCAAAGCGGGGGCCTCGGCCCCCGTTTTTCATTCCGGTTGGCCGCTCCGTTGGCTCTGCCGATACCGCCACTCGTGCCAGGTCAGACCCAGCACGATAACGTCGATCACGGTCAACGCCAGCAGCGCCCAGGGCGGACCAAAGAACATCCGGTAGACCTGGTAGGCGATGAAAAGGATCAGCGCCGCCATGAACGCCGGATAGGCCCATCGCCTGTCCGCAAGTACCCCCGCGACCAAGTCCGCCTTCACCACGCCATGGCTCAACAGATACCAGGCCGCGAAACTCTGCTCGCTCCCATTGAATCGTTCTGCGGCGGTGCGCAGGGCATTGGCGACCAGATCGGACGGGTGCCCCACCAAGAAGATGGCCGTGACGGCCTGAGCGAAATGCAGGAGCGCCTCATGGCTCACCCACAGCAGCGCGAAGCCGCACAGGATCTCGATCAGGCTGTGGAGGAGCTTGAGCACCAGACCAAGCCAAAACGCATCCCGCAGAAACGCCTCGCGCTTCTCAACCACCGCCTCGGGCGGATCTGGATTTTCCGTCACCATGTCATCTCAAGTGGGAAGTGGAGACCGTTTGGCAATAAGCGGCGCGTCAACCGAGCTGCGCCAGGCCGGGGAAAGTTTCCAGCAGCCAATAGGAGAACTGCGAGAAGCCGCCCGTCAGCATCATCAGCCCGATGGTCCAGAGCAGCAGGCCCATTACCCGTTCGATGCGGGCCATGTGCCGTTTCATCCAGGCCATGACCCCGGTCAGGCTCGGGAAGAACGCGGCGACCAGCAGGAACGGCAGGCCCAGCCCGATGGCGTAGACAGCCAACAGGACCGTTCCGCGGGTCATGTCCGCCTCGGACGCCGCCAGCGAAAGGATCGCACCCAGTTGCGGCCCGATGCACGGCGTCCATCCGAAGGCGAAGGCGAGGCCCAGCACATAGGCCCCGAACGCCGACCCGCCCTGGTCGCCCACGTCCAGCCGCGCCTCCCGGTCCAGGAAGGGGATGCGGATGATGCCGAGGAAATGTAGTCCGAACACCATCACCAAAATACCGGCAATGGTATTGAACGCCCCCTGGTTCTGCAGGAAGAACGCCCCGAAGGCCGATGCGGTGAAGCCCAGGAACAGGAACACCGTGGACAGGCCCATCACGAAGAAAAGCGCGGTCAGGATAACCTTGCCCCGCGCCGAGGGCCCCGCCGACATGTCGTTCATCGACACGCCGCCCATGTAGGCCAGATACGGAGGCACGATGGGCAGCACGCAGGGGCTCAGAAAGCTGATGAGCCCCGCGATGAGCGCGATGGCCATTGCCGGCAGCAAACCGGCGTCGATGATGTCCAGTCCGGGCATTCGCTCTCCCTCTCCGTGTCCCGCCTAGCAATCTCCGCGCGGCGGGTCACGACCCCATCGCGTCACATTGCCGTGGCCACAGCTTGGGCGCCAGCGGCCTTTCGGGTGCAAACAGGGCCGCGACGGTTTGCGTCGCGGCCCTGTCGTTTGTCATGACTGTCCGGCACGCGTCCTAGCGGCCCACGGACCACCAGCCCCGCCGTTTCGGCTTCGACGGCTCGTCGTCTGCCGATTCCGCCTCCAAGGCTTCCGCCAGTTCCGGCTCCTGCGCAGGGGCCTCGACGGCCTCCGGCGCAGCGCTTTCGGCTGCCTTCGTTTCCGGAGCAGCGGTTCCGGAGGCTTCGGGCGCCGGTTCGACCGCACCTTCAGCAGCTTCCGGCTCCTCAGCGGCAAGCATCGGCTCTTGTTCCGGCTCCGCTGGCGTCACTTCGACCGGGGTCTGTGCCTCATCAGGCGCCGCCGCTTCCACAGGCGCCGCTTCCTCGACAGGCTCAGCGGGCTCAACAGCGGCCGCTTCCTCCACGGACGGAAGCTCAGCAGACGCAGCCGCCACCGGAGTTTCTTCGCCGGCACTTTCAGGGCTCGCCGCCGCCTCGGCCGTCGGTTCGGCCGGCGCCCCGGCCCCGTCGCCACTGGCTGCCTCTGCATCGCCACTGGCAGTCTCGGGCACCGCCGCGCTCTCGTCCTCGGATTTGCGCGACCGCGAGCGGGACCGGCGGCGGGACCGCGACGGCTTCTGCTCTTTGCCGCTCTCCTCCGACGACGGTTCGCCCGTGGACTCCTCCACAGCTTCCGGCGTTGTCTCGTCCGACTGGGTGTCGTCCGACGAGCTGTCGTCGTCACCGGACTGCTGGTTCTCGCCATTGTCCTGACCCGAGGACCCCCGGCGGCGGCGACGGCGGCGGCGCTTCTTCTTGGGAGCGTCCGTGTCTTCGGTCTCTGTCGGCGTGGCCTCGGCCTCGGTGGCCTCGGCCTCCACCTCGACCGCCTCTTCCTCCGCATCCTCTATCTCCGGCATGTCGGAGATATCGACCGACACAACAGCCGACGAAGGCTCGGGAACGGCGCGGGTGGCCGTCTTGAATTTCTCCATCGTGAAATCCGGAGGGATCAGCGCCGGGTCGGCCTCCAGCCGCACGGCCATGCCATAGATTGCTTCGATATGGGCAATCCGCTCCCGCTTCTGGTTGATCAGGAAGTTACAGATCGCCGGCGGAACCTTCACCAGCACCTCGCGGGAGCGCTTGCGCCCGCCCTCCTCTTCCAACTGGCGCAGGATCTGCAAGCCGATGCTGTCGCTCGAGCGCAGCAGGCCGGTGCCGTGACAATGCGGACATGGCTGCGTCGTCGCCTCCAGCATCCCCGGGCGAAGCCGCTGCCGGCTCATCTCCAGTAGCCCGAAGCCCGAGATCCGGCCCACCTGGATGCGCGCGCGGTCCGTCTTCAGCTTCTCCTTGAAGCGCTTCTCGACGGCAGCGTTGTTCTTACGCTCCTCCATGTCGATGAAGTCGATCACGATCAGCCCCGCCAGGTCGCGCAGGCGAAGCTGACGCGCCACCTCCTCGGCCGCTTCCAGGTTGGTCTTGAGCGCGGTCTCCTCGATGGAGCCTTCCTTGGTCGCGCGGCCGGAGTTCACGTCGATGGCCACCAAGGCCTCCGTCACGCCGATCACGATGTAGCCGCCGGACTTCAACTGGACCACCGGGTTGAACATCGCGGCCAGGTAGCTCTCCACCTGGTAGCGTGCGAACAGCGGCATCTGGTCTTGGTAGTGCTTCACGTTCTTGGCGTGGGACGGCATGATCATCTTCATGAAGTCCTTGGCCACGCGGTAGCCCTCGTCCCCCTCCACGAACACCTCGTCGATGTCGCGGTTGTAGAGGTCGCGGATGGACCTCTTGATGAGGTTGCCTTCCTCATAGATCGGCGCGGGGGCGATGCTCTTCAGCGTCAGGGCGCGGATCTGCTCCCACAGGCGCTTGAGATATTCGTAGTCGCGCTTGATCTCCGATTTCGTCCGCTTGGCGCCCGCCGTCCGGATGATCAGGCCCGCGCCTTCCGGCACGTCGATCTCGCTGGCGATTTCCTTGAGTTTCTTGCGGTCCACCGAGTTGGTGATCTTGCGGGAAATGCCGCCGCCGCGCGCCGTGTTCGGCATCAGGACGCAGTAGCGACCGGCAAGGCTCAGATAGGTCGTGAGCGCCGCGCCCTTGTTGCCGCGCTCCTCCTTGACGACCTGCACCAGCATGATCTGGCGGACCTTGATGACCTCCTGAATCTTGTACCGGCGCATCCGCGGCTTGCGCGGCCGCTGGATTTCTTCCTGTACGTCCTCTTCGGCGACGGACTCGATCTCGCTGGCGGGATCGTGGCCATTGTCGTCATCGTCGTCGCCGTCGCCTGCCTCCTCGGAGGCCTCATCTTCCCCGGCGTCGTTGGACTCCTCGGCGGAGGCTTCGTCTTCAGCAGCCGTCTCGGGCGACGGATCGCCTTCACCGGTTTCACCCACCGGGCCGTCGGCCTCCGGCGCCACGTCGCCCGCAGCATCGACCTCGCCGGAAGACAGCACGTCGTCCTGACGATCCTCGTTGCGCGCCGCAATGGGCCGGCGCGGTGCGTCGGCCTCCGCATCGTCCTCCGAAGACGCCTCCGGGGTTTCCTCCGAAGCGTCCGTTTGAGCCGCTTCGGGCGTCTCGCCTTCAGGCGCCTCCGAAACTTCCGACGCCTCGGCGGCCGGCACGTCTTCCTTGCCGCCAGCTTCCGACATCGGTGCAGCACTCTCGGCTGCCGGCGCGGCGTCCTGTTGCTCCGCCGGGGCCGTTTCCTCTGCGCCAGCAGGCGCGGTCTCCCCGGCGTCCTTTCGGGCAGACCCGTGGCTGTCCTCGATCACGAACGGCGATTTGGCGGCGCCTTCGCTGCTGTCTTCGTCATCGAAATCGACGACATCCATGCCTTCGACGCCCTCAAGTGACGTCGCGGGCGCCTGCTCGGGCTTCTTTGCCTCTCCGGTGTCCTTCTGCCGGCTTCTGGAACTGCGGCGGCGGGAGCGTGAACTTTTCTTCGGCTCGTCGGAGTCGTCATCGTCCTCCGATTGCGCGATGGCCTTTTCCTCGGCCAGCAGCGCCTGCCGGTCCGCAACCGGGATCTGGTAGTAGTCCGGATGGATCTCGGAGAAAGCCAGGAACCCGTGGCGGTTTCCGCCGTAGTCCACGAACGCCGCCTGGAGCGACGGCTCCACACGGGTGACCTTCGCTAGATAGATATTGCCGGCGAGTTGCCGTTTGCTGGAGGTCTCGAAATCGAACTCGTCGACCTTGTTGCCGTCCACCACCACGACGCGGGTCTCTTCCGCGTGGGTGGCGTCGATAAGCATCTTCTTTGCCATGTAAGTCTTTCGCGCCCTGGCGGCGTCCGCGTCCGGTCAGGCGCGGGAATGATGTCAGGGCATGTGTATGGGGCGGGAACGGCGGGCACGCCAACGGCGGCAGCGGCGGTTTCGCCCGCCCTGCCTGCTCCGTGGTTTTCCCTCTCGCGTTCCATCGCGGTTCTTGTCTCCGATGCTGCCACGGTCGAGCGCGGCGCACCAATGTGTGAGGTTCGGTCCACAACATACGCGGACCATTGGCCTTTTTGACCGGTAACCCTGTTCCTGCCCGCCGGCTTATGGCCGGCTCCGGACAGGTCCAGTGAAATTTGGGTGGTCCGCTGAACGTAAAACATCGCCCACCAGGACCTGTAGGCCGACAATATCGGCAGTTTTGGTCAGAATACAATCTCAAAGTGCCGGGCACCCGATCCAGGCGCCCGGCGCGATCCCTTTCGGCACGGACCGTGCCGCGGCACCTTACAGGTAATCGGACCGTTGCAGCCCGTACTTCGCCATCTTCTCGTTCAGCGTCCGGCGCGGCAGGCAAAGCTCGTCCATCACCGCGACGATGGACCCCTTGTGGCGCCGCATCGTGTTGTCGATCAGCATTCGCTCAAAGGCTTCAACGTATTCCTTCAGCGGCTTGCCCTCGGTGGTCATCACCGGCTCCACCGCCTCGCTCTCCGCCATCAGCAGAGAGGCGATGGTGCCCGAGCCGCGCCGAGACTGCAGGACGGCGCGCTCCGCCACGTTGATGAGCTGCCGCACGTTGCCCGGCCAGGGCGCCTGCAAAAGCTGCGCAGCCTCCTGCGCGCCCACCTGCGGGGCATCGCAGCCGTACTCGTCGGCAAACTGCTCCGTGAATCGGGTAAAAAGCTGCAGGATGTCCTCACCCCTCTGGCGCAGCGGCGGCAGGGTGATGCGCATCGCGGCCAGCCGGTAGAACAGATCCGGGCGCAGCATGTCCTCGCTGGTCTTGCCCTGCTCCTGCAGGTTGGAGACCGCGACAATGCGGGTTTCCGCGGGCGCACCCTGATCGTTGATGAAATTCAGCAGCCGTGCCTGCACCGCCGGGCTCAACGCCTCGACATCCTCAAGGCACAGCGTGCCGCCACGCGCCTGCTCGACAAGCGGCAGGATGCCGGCGTCGGGGTCGCCCTCGAACAGCACCGCGCCCAGTTCCTCGTCCGGATACGCGCCGCACTGCACGAGCACGAACGGCTTGGAGGCCCGAGAGCCCACCGCGTGCAGCGCGTGCGCCGCCAGCGTCTTGCCGGTGCCCGTTTCGCCGTCGATCAGCACGTGACCATCGGCCTGGCCCAGGTCCAGGATATCCTCCCGCAGGCGGTCCATCGCCGGGCTCGCGCCGATCAGCTTGTCCATGATCTGCGTGCCGCCGGACAGGTCCCGCCTGAGCGCGCGTGCGTCCAGCGCCAGCCTCCGCTTTTGCGTGGCCCGCTTGGCAAGCTCGGTCATCCGCTCCGGGTTGAACGGCTTCTCGAGGAAGTCGAACGCCCCCATGCGCATCGCCTCCACCGCCATCGGAACGTCGCCGTGGCCGGTGATGATGATGACAGGCAGCGCGCTGTCCTGGCTCATCAGCCGCTTCAGAAAGGCCATCCCGTCCATTCCCGGCATCCGCACGTCGGACACCACGACGCCGGGATAATCCGCGCCGATCCGCTTCAGGGCCTCTTCCGCCGTCGCGAAGCTCTCCGTGTCGAACCCGCTCAGCGCGAGCCACTGGCTGATCGACTGGCGCATGTCCTGTTCGTCGTCGACGATCGCGATTTTCATTGCCTTTGCCATCGTCACACCCCTCCTTGGGCGATCCAAGTCGTACTCAAAATCTACTCGGCGGCCTTTACAGTGCCCACGTCGCGCGGCGCAATCGGCAGCCGCACTTCGAACACCGCTCCGCCGTCCGGCGAGTTGCGTGCTGTCAGACGGCCGCCGAAGTCGTTAACGATCCCCGACGAAATGGCAAGGCCAAGACCGACGCCATCACCAGCTTGTTTGGTCGTGTAGAACGGCTCGAACAGCGACTCGAGGTCTTCGATCCCGTGCCCGTTGTCGCGCACGCTCAGCGTCGCCGTCTCCCCGGCCCAGAGCGACAGTTCGATCGTCGGGTCCGGCGTCTGTTTCGTGGCGTCAAGCGCATTGCGGAACAGGTTGATGAGCACCTGCTCCAGCCTGAGCCGGTCGACCCGGACGATCACGGGCTCGGAGGGCAGCGTCCGCACGATGGCGACGTGCCGGCTCTTGAGCTGCGGCTCCATCATCGCCAGCGCGGAGGAGACGGCCTCCCGCACATCGACCGGCTCGAACGCCTCCTCGCCCTTCCGGGCATAGGACTTGAGCTGCCGCGTGATCGCGCCCATGCGGCCGATCAGGTCGTCGATCCGCTGAAACGAGCTCAACGCCTCCTCCGGCCGCTTGCGCTGCAACAGCAGTCGCGCGCCGGCCAGGTACGTCTTCATCGCGGCCAACGGCTGGTTCAACTCGTGGCTCACCGCCGCCGACATCTCACCCAGAGCGGCAAGCTTGGAGCTTTGCGCCAGCGTCTGCTCGGCCACCTCCAGGTTCTTCTCGGCCCGCTCCCGTTCCTCGATCTCCCGCTGCAGCCGCTGGTTCAGGCGCCGAAGGTCCGCCGATTCCCGCTGGAACAGCCGCGACCGTGTCACCGCCTTGCGGCTCATGAAATAGAACGCCGCCGCCAGCAACAGCGCGAAGCCCATGATCTCCAGCGCCAGAACCCCGTTCACCCGCTCCCGCACCGAACTGTAGGTGGTGAAACTGCTGATCCGCCACCCCTGGAACGGGATCCGCCCCTCGGAGCGCATGACCGCCTCGCCGAGGATGTAGGCGTCCGGCATCGTCAGCGACCAGTCCGTCGTGGCATGGAGCGCGCGCGCGATGGCGGAGGGCGGCGAGGTCTGTTCCAAGGCGCCGCTGATCGTCTTGCCCCGCCACCGTGGCTCTGTTGCCAGGATGATCGTGCCCTCGCTGTCGGTCACAAGCACCGCGTCGGCAATGCCGGCCCAGCTGCTCTGGAATTTCTGCAGGTCCACCTCGACCACGATCACCCCGATCACCTCGCGATCCGACGTGATCTTTCGCGAATACGTGAAGACCTTGGCCCCGCTTTCCGTCTCCACGACGGAAAAGACCGTGTCGTTGGCACGCAGCGCGTCGACGAAAAAGGGCTGTTGCCGGTGCTGGCTGCCGATCAGGTTGCGGTCCGTCGCGGCGACGGCCCGCCCGTCCCGGTCCAGCATGAGCAGAGAGGCCGCGCCGATCTCGTCGCGGAAAGAAATCAGCCGCTGCGAACTCTGGGAGAAGTCGCCCGAATTGAGCGCACCAATCAGCGCCGGGTCCTGCGCAAGTAAAAGCGGTACAACAGAATTGCGCTGCAACTCGCTGATAACGTTCCCGGAATAAAGCGCAAGGCGCAGCTCCGCACGGTTCCGCGTCGTTTCCGTGAATCGGTCCGTCAGCCACAGGTTGGTCACATAAAGCGTCACCGCCGCCAGCACCACAATCACCAGCGCCACGACCCGCAGCCGCCATCGCGGCGGATCGGGCGGGGTCACCGGGGTGAGAGCAGTGTCGGACATGCCTGAATCTTAAGCGAATATGCCTTGGAACCCAAGCGCCACCTTTGGGGCACATGCGCGGATATCCGCGGGGCCGCGTGACAGCCGGCCCCCGAGCTGCGCTCATGCGCCTGCTCGGGCCGCGGCAGTCGTCAGGCCGAGACCAACGCCTCGGTCAGCCCGGTGAACAGCGGCCGGCCGTCGATACCGCCGTGCAGCGGGTCGATGGCGCGCTCCGGGTGGGGCATCATGCCAAGCACCCGGCGGTTCTCGGACAGCACCCCGGCGATGTCCCCCGCGGAGCCATTGGGATTGTCGAGGTAACGGAACGCCACCTGCCCTTCGCCCGCCAGCCGCGCGAGCGTCTCGGAATCCGCCTGGTAGTTGCCGTCGTGGTGGGCAACCGGAATGGTGATCTCCGTGCCGGCGCCGTAGCCTGCGGTAAACGGCGAACTGGCCGTCTCCACCCGCAGGGGCACCGGCTTGCACACGAAATGCAGGCTCGCATTGCGCATCAGCGCCCCCGGCAGCAGGCCGGTCTCCAGCAGGATCTGGAAGCCGTTGCAGATGCCCAGCACATGCCCCCCGCGCTCGGCGAAGGCCTTAACCTCACGGCAGATCGGCGCGTTGGCGGCGATCGCCCCGCACCGCAGGTAGTCGCCAAAGGAAAAGCCCCCGGGCAGGCCGATCACGTCGAGCCCGTCGGGCAGCGTGGTGTCCTTGTGCCAGACGCGCGCAACCTCGAAGCCCGCCGCCTCGAAAGCCACGGCAAGGTCGCGGTCGCAGTTCGAACCGGGGAAGGTAACGACGGCGGCGCGCATCAGGCGATCTCGATCCGGTAGCTTTCGATGACCGTGTTGGCGAGCAGCTTGTCGCACATCTCCGTCACCGCGGCCTCGGCGGCGGCGGCGTCCGTCTCCTCGAGGTCCAGCTCGATCACTTTGCCCTGGCGCACGGCGTCCACACCGGCGAAACCAAGCGCTCCGAGCGCGGATTTCACTGCCTCGCCCTGGGGGTCCAGAACCCCGGTCTTCAGCATGACGGTCACGGTCGCCTTCATGTCTGCTCGTCCTTGTGTCGCGTGTCGTTTAGGCTCAAGCCTGCGCCTCCCGAAAGGAGGACGGGCTTTCAATTGATGAGCGTGGGCTTGCCCCGCGGTACTCCGTTCTGCGGCAACACGCCCAGCCGGCGGGCCACCTCGGTATAGGCGTCGGCCAAGTTGCCCAGGTCGCGGCGGAACACGTCCTTGTCGAGCTTCTGCCCGGTGTGGGCGTCCCACAGGCGGCAGGAATCCGGGCTGATCTCGTCGGCCACAACCAGCCGCATGTAATCGCCTTCCCAGATCCGGCCGATCTCGATCTTGAAGTCCACCAGCTTGATTCCAACGCCCATCATGATGCCGGACACGAAATCGTTGACCCGCAGCGCCAGCGCCACGATGTCATCGAGGTCCTGCTGGGAGGCCCAGCCGAAGGCGATGATGTGTTCCTCGGTGACCATCGGGTCGCCCAGGGCGTCGTCCTTGTAGTAGAACTCGACGATGGGCCGGGGCAACGGCGTGCCCTCCTCGATCCCCAGGCGCTTGGAGATCGACCCGGCGGCGATGTTTCGAACCACCACTTCGAGCGGAATAATCTCAACGGCGCGAATGAGTTGCTCGCGCATGTTGAGGCGCTTGATGAAGTGCGTCGGCACCCCGAGGTTGTTCAGCCCCGTCATGAAGAACTCGGACAGGCGGTTGTTCAGCACCCCCTTGCCCTCGATCACGTCCTTCTTTTCGGCGTTGAAGGCGGTGGCGTCGTCCTTGAAGTACTGCACGAGCGTGCCCGGTTCGGGTCCTTCGTAGAGAATCTTGGCCTTGCCTTCGTAAATTTTCTTGCGACGTGCCATGGAATCCTTTCCTCGGCCCCTCTGGTACGTCCAGGAGCCGGTTTAGTGCTGCCCTATAAGCCAAGCCACGCGGCGTCGCAAGCATTGGCCGGAATGTGAACACCTGTGCCGCCACCGAGTTGACAGCCCGAGGCCCCTGACAGACTGTAGCCGCGCTGCGGCGTCCCGGGGGCGTTGGACGTGCAGCGAGGAGGCATTTCGACATGACCGAGGATTTCGCGCTCATCGACTTCGCGCTTTCGGTGCGATCTCCGGCCGAGATAGCGGAGGCACTGGCCCGAGCGCAGGCCGCCCCCTCCCGCGCCAACCCGGAGGGCGGCGGCGTCCTCTCCCGACTCCTGCGGCGCTTTTCCGGCGGCGGGGCCGCACCCGGCACCACCCGGTCGACGCTGTCCATTCAGCCGCCGGGCACGCTCGGCGCCGGCCCGCTCACCCGTCCCGTCGCGACGGACATGGGCTTCAGCGGCCCCGTCAGCCCGGTGCGCCTGTCTTCGCCGATCGGCGTCGCCGGCCTGACGCTGATCGAGTTTCGCGAGGGCGACGACGAGACGTCCCATTTCTGCGAGGCTCTCAGCGCGCAGTTGCGGGGCGACGAGATGTTCTACTTCCGCTACTCCGGCGGGCGGCACCCCGGCGCCCACTTTGCCTTTCACATCTACCAGGATGGCCGGATGACCCGGCGCGCCATCTCCTTCAGCCCCAGCGGAACCGCGCCGGAGGCGGACTGGCACGGCATCGACTCCGGCATGCCCCACCCGGTCGAGACGGACAGCCTCCCGCCCCCCGGCGTGACCGCCTCGGAAATCATGACCCCGGCGCGCCAGTCGGTGATTCTGGAATCGCTCGGCGTCGACCCGGAAAGCCTCTTCATGGAGATGCCGGACACGCTCACCGTCCTGGAATTGTCGGACGCGCCCGGCGGAGCCCCGCTGTCCTCCGCCCGCTCCGTGATCGAGGCCCGGACACCGAAACCCGAGCCCGTCACCCCGCCAGCGCCCGCCCCGCAGGCAGCCCCGGAGCCAGTCCCGGCCGAACCGGTCAGCGCCTCCGCAGAGCCCGACGACCCCGAGCGCTCATGGGAGGACGAAGTGACCCGTATCCTGGTGGAGGCCGCGGAATCGGCCCTGCCCCCGGAGATCCAGGTCGCCTGGCTCGACAGCCTCACGGCGCGCCTCGTCTCCGGCGATATCGACAGCGCCCTCGCGGACGCCCGCCAGATGATCGACCGGGGCCGCCGCACACCAGCGCAGAAGCACGCCGCCGCGGCCCGGCTGGCGGAATTGTTCGGTCGGGAGGGTTAGGGCCGCGGGTCGCACTAGGCAAGGCCCGAGCGCTCCCATACATTTGGAATCGAAACGGTATTGCGGAGGGGAGACCGGAAGGATGACCACGTTTGACGATCGCGAAGCCGCCTACGAGGCGAAATTCGTGCACGAGGCGGAACTGGAGTTCATGGCCCAGTCCTCCCGCAACAAGCAGATCGGCTTCTGGGCCGCGGCAATCCTGGGAATGAGCGCCGAGGAGGCCGTGCGCTATGCCAAGGACATCATCCGCGTGGACCTCGAGGACGGCGGCGAGCCGGCTGTCTTGGCAAAGCTGAAAGCCGACCTGGGCGACCTGCGCCCCGAGGAACGTATCCGCGAACGGATGGACGAGTTCCTGGCGGAAGCGCGCACCCGCGCCCGCGAGGGAAAAATCCGCACGATGCTCTGACCGAACCGGCGAGACGGCTTTGGCGGCGAGCGGGACCCCTGCCCGCCGCCCGATTGCGCTGCACCGCGGCAGGCAATCCGTTTGCCTCGTGGCGCCGATCATGACATGAGCGCGCCAGGATTCGGAACGGACCTTTTGCAATGACCGACGCTCTTTCCCGCCTGCTTGCCGACCGCGACTGGCTGATGGCCGACGGCGCCACCGGCACCACCCTCTTCAACATGGGGTTGCAATCCGGCGACGCACCGGAGCTTTGGAACGCCGACCACCCGGACCGTATCCGTGCCCTCTATCGCGGCGCGGTGGACGCGGGCAGCGACATCTTCCTCACAAACTCCTTCGGCGGCACCGCCGCCCGGCTCAAGCTGCACGAGGCCCAGGGCCGCGTGGGAGACCTCAACCAGCGCGCCGCCGAGCTTGGCCGCGAGGTGGCCGACGCTGCCGGCCGGCCCGTGGTCGTCGCCGGCTCCATGGGGCCGACGGGAGAGATCATGGCGCCGATGGGTCCGCTGACCCACGAGACCGCCGTGGAGATGTTCCACGAACAGGCCGAGGGCCTGAAGGCGGGAGGCGCGGACGTACTCTGGGTCGAAACCATCTCCGCCCCCGAGGAATATCGCGCCGCCGCCGAGGCAGCCGCGCTTGCCGGGATGCCATGGGTCGGCACGATGAGCTTCGATACAGCGGGACGTACCATGATGGGCGTGACCTCCGCCGACATGGTGACGCTCGTGGGCAAGCTGGACCACGCGCCGCTCGCCTTCGGCGCCAACTGCGGCGTGGGCGCGTCCGACTTGCTGCGCACCGTACTCGGCTTCTCCGCCATGGGGCCGGAGATTCCGGTGGTGGCGAAGGGCAACGCAGGCATCCCGAAATACGTCGACGGCCACATCCACTACGACGGCACGCCGGAGCTTATGGCGCACTATGCCGTACTCGCGCGCGATGCGGGCGCCACGATCATCGGCGGCTGCTGCGGCACCACTGCCGACCACCTCCGCGCCATGCGCGCCGCGCTGGAAACCACGCCACGGGGGCCGCGCCCGACGCTGGAACAGATCACGGGAACGCTCGGCGGCTTCTCCTCGTCCAGCGACGGCACCGGCCCGGCAGATCCGAGCACGCAACGCCCCCGCAGGCGCCGGCGCGGTTGATCCGGCGCCGAGGCTGCTGGTCCACTCCGGGCGGCACGCGCAACGGGTCGCCCCAGCAGGGGCTGCTCTTGGCCAACCGCCGACAACCTCCGCGCCAGACAGTATCGACCGCCCGTCATCATCCCCAAACCGGACCCTGGAGGCGAGGCGCTCAGAATCCTGCAGTGCGAGACGCCGATGTGCGGTCTCGGCGACAATGGTTGCGTGTCCCACCCGTGTGTACGTTCAATGAACCGGTGCCTCCTAACTGACGAGATTGGCCAGCGTGGCCGCCGTGAGTCTCATCGCGTCCTGCGCTCAAACACTCGCTGCGAGCGACACTGCGGGGGTTAGGGTCATTTCGGTCGCCTCCGAAGAACGGAACACCGATCTGGAGGTGACGATCTGGTACCCGGCCTCAACGGGCGACGACACCGTTACCCTGGGCGAGACCATTTTCTTCGAAGGGACGCCGGCCAGACTGCGCGCACCGATACGCGACGGGATATTCCCGCTTGTCCTGTTATCCCACGGCGCGGGCTTGGCGGGTCATGCGGCCGGGCCCCAGTATCAGAACAGCGCGAGCTGATCGCCGGCCTTTGGCGGCACCCTGAACAGGTCCGTCCTGAGCTTCGGCGCCTCCCGCGACAGGCCGGTGCGCTTGAGCGCGAGGGTGAACCGCTGCTGCAACAGCTCCGCATAGGTTCCCTGCCCGGTCATCCGCGTACCCCAGGTTGCGTCATAATCGGCGCCGCCCTGCACCTCCCGCACCCGCGCCATGACGCGGGCCGCCCGATCCGGGCGGGCGTGGGCCAGCCACTCCTGGAACAGGTCCGCCACCTCCAGCGGCAACCGCAGCACGATCATCGTCGCATACGCCGCCCCCGCATCGCGCGCCGCCTGCAGAATCGCCTCGATCTCGTGGTCCGTCAGCCCCGGCACGATGGGCGAGACGGACACCCGCACCGGACATCCCGCACGCGCCAGCCGTTCGATGGCCCGCAGCCTGCGCGCCGGGGACGGGACGCGCGGCTCCATTGCGCGCGCCAGCCCGGCATCCAGCGTGGTCACCGACACGGCCGCCTGCGCCAGCCCCGCCTGCCCCATCTCCCCCAGGATATCCGCGTCGCGCTCCACCAGCGTGCCCTTTGTCACCACGGTCAGCGGATGGCGGAACTCTTGCAGCACCTCCAGGCACCCTCGGGTGATCCGCCGCTCCCGCTCGATCGGCATATACGGGTCCGTGTTGGTGCCAAAGGCGACCGGTTCAGGCCGGTAGCTGGGCTTGGAAATCTCGCGGCGGAGGATCTCAGGCGCATCCGGCTTCGCAATCAGCTTCGTCTCGAAGTCCAGCCCCGGCGACAGGCCCAGATAGGCGTGGGTCGGGCGGGCGAAGCAATAGATGCACCCATGTTCGCACCCCCGGTACGGGTTCACCGATCGGTCGAACCCTACGTCCGGGGACCGGTTGCGCGTCAGCACCGAGCGCGGCCGCTCCTCCCGCACCTCCGTCCGGAGCGGCGGCGGCGGCTCTTCATCACCCGCCCACCCGTCATCCACCGATTCGCGCGCGTAGCCCTCGTAGCGCCCGGGACGGTTCGAACGCGCCGCCCGCGCCCTCAGGCGAGCGTGCGGAAGGTTGGCGGGGTCGCTGTCAGTCATCCGGGGAATTTAGAACATAAAGAGAACATGACGCAAGGTTCATCATCCAGCCGCCGTGGACCAACGTCGTTCACGCCTCCGCGCATGTCGCTATTTGTCGCGTCGGAATTTCCGCTACCATCGAAGGTGGACCTAACCGACGGCGGCCAATCCGCCGCCTGCCTGCCCGGAGTGCGTACATGGCCGACGAGGAAGACGACATCATCCTGTCCGAACTGGAGACGGAGGAACTCGTGCTCCAGATGCACGACGACCTCTATGACGGCCTCAGGGACGAGATCGAGGAAGGTGTGAACATCCTGCTGGAGCGCGGCTGGGCGCCCTACAAGGTGCTGACCGAAGCGCTGGTCGCCGGCATGACCATCGTCGGCAACGACTTCCGCGACGGCATCCTCTTCGTCCCGGAGGTTCTGCTCGCCGCCAACGCGATGAAGGCGGGCATGTCGATCCTGAAGCCGCTTCTGGCCGAAACCGGCGCGCCCCGCATGGGCAAGATGGTGATCGGCACCGTAAAGGGCGACATCCACGACATCGGCAAGAACCTCGTCAGCATGATGATGGAGGGCGCGGGCTTCGAGGTTGTGGACCTCGGGATCAACAACCCCGTCGAGAAATACATCGAAGCCGCCCAGCAGGAGGAAGCGGACATCGTCGGCATGTCGGCGCTGCTGACCACGACCATGCCCTACATGAAGGTGGTGATCGACGCGATGGTCGCCCAGGGCATCCGCGACGACTACATCGTGCTGGTGGGCGGCGCGCCACTGAACGAGGAATTCGGCCGGGCCATCGGCGCGGACGCCTACTGCCGCGACGCGGCCGTTGCGGTGGAAACGGCGAAGAAGTTCATCGCGCGCAAACACAACGCCATCGCGGCGGGCTGACCGAAAGGCAGGCGGCGATGGGCTGACATGCCCGGTTCCGATCCCTATGTGTGATCGGGAAAAAGGAGGCACCATGCCCTGGAAAGTCTTCGTCGCCCTGCTCGCCGGCGTCCTCGGCCTCGCCGCCTTGACCGTCGCCATCGCCACCGAGGTTCTGCCCGGCGCCGATCACGCGAATGCCTGGCGGCTCTTCGTCACCGGCGCGATGCTGCTGGCGCTGGCCTGGCGTGGCCTTGCCCGCCGCGACCGCTGAGGGCCACATGCCCTCCGCCCCTCCGCTCCCCAGCGACAGCGCGCTCACAGAGCACGGCCTCGCCCCCGACATCGCGGCGGAGCGGGTCCTGGTGATCGGCTGCGGCGCCCTCGCCCGGGAGATCCTGGCCCTCAAGGCCGCCAACGGCTGGGACCACATCGCGCTCACCTGCCTGCCGGCGATCCTGCACACTCACCCCGAACGGATCACCCCGGCGGTGGAGGCCGCCATCCTCAAGCACCGGGACGCCTTCGACCGCATCTTCGTCGCCTATGCCGACTGCGGCACCGGCGGGCAGTTGCAGGCCACCTGCGACCGGCTCGGCGTGGAGATGATCGCCGGCCCCCACTGCTACAGCTTCTACGAGGGCAACGCCGCCTTCGCGGACCGGGCGGAGGTCACGGCCTTCTACCTGACCGATTTCCTCGTCCGCCAGTTCGACGCCTTCGTCTGGCGACCTCTTGGGCTGGACCGCCACCCGGACCTGCGCCACACCTACTTCGCCCACTACACCACGCTCGTGCATCAGGCTCAGGTGGACGATCCCGTTCTCGATGCCAAGGCACGGGACTGCGCCGCCCGGCTCGGCCTCGCCCACGAACGCCGCTTCACCGGTTACGGTGACCTCGCGCACGCGCTCGCGCAGGGCGCAGCTCCCGGGGCCTGATCCCGGCCCCCATTGTCCACCGTCAAGGCGAAGTTCCCGCGTTCCGGTATAATTGTCCCCGCAATGCCTGCGCCGCCCAAACGCGGCGGTGCCTCTGCAGAGGAGGAGGAGGACAATGGCAACGGATTCCACCGAACGCGTACAAGATCTCATCGCGGACTCGCTTGCCGCCATCAACGGTGACGGCCCCAACAGCCTGAAAAACCTGGTCGAACGCGGCATCATCGGCGGCCCGTCGGTTGACGCCGAGTCCCTTGCGGCCCCGGCGGGCACCTACGCAGGCTCGGGCGTCTTCAACATCTATGTCGAACAGGGATTGCTCGCCGACATCAGCGTCTCCCTCGGCCAGTATGCCGACGACCTCGAAGCCGAAGGCTATAGCGTCCGGATCGTCGAATACGCCGGCGACGCCGACAATCTCCGCTATGACCTGCAATACCATTGGATGACCACCGGGCTCGAAGGCGCGCTGCTCGTGGGGGACCTGCCGTTCCGGACCTTCGCGTCCTACGATAGCTGGGACAACAGGGAGGTTCTGGTCGAGTACCCACACGACCTCTACCTCATGGACCTCGACGGTGAGTACAACTTCTTCTCCACCGGCGCGGACGCCCATCTCGACGGGACCGGTGACGTGGGGCCGGAGATCTACCTTTCCCGGATCACCGCCAGCCAACTCGGCTCGCTGACCGACAAGAGCGAAGCGGACCTGATCAACGCCTACTTCGACAAGCTGCACGCCGCACGGACCGGCGCGCTCGGCTATGAGGACCGCGCCATCTGGTTTGCGGACGACGACTGGTCGGGCTTCGTGAACGACGTCCTTTCGCTCTCCGGCCTGTATGACGACGTCACCGACATTCGCGACACGGCCCTGACGACGGAGGCGGTCTATACCAGTTTGATCCAGGAAAATGTTGAGACACTGGTTCAACAGATCCACGCATGGTCTTCTGGTCTTTCGATTTCCGGCATTGGCGGGGGCGGCGTCTCAGCCGCCGAGCTGGTCGCGTTCAACCCGCAACCGGCCTTCATCAACCTGTTCAACTGCAGCTCGGCCAATTACACCGCCGCATCGAACCTCGCTGCCACCTACACGATGCTGAGCGACGGCGTGCTGAACACCATTGGCAGCACGAAAACGGGCTCCATGCTCAACTTCGCCGATTTCTACCAGCCGCAGGTGAGCGGCGCGACGCTCGGGCAGGCCTTCCTCGCCTGGTTCGACATGTACGCCGCCGCGACGGACGCCCCGGCGGAGGACTGGGCGCTCGACTGGTTCAACGGCATGACCATGCACGGCGATCCCACGATGGGGCCGCACCTGCTGCAGGCCCTGCCCGGCATCGTCGGCACCATCGGCGACGACCGGCTCGTTGGGACCGGGCAATCCGACACGATCTATGCGCTCGCAGGCAACGACACGGTCATCGGCAGCCTCGGGGACGACTGGATCGACGCCGGCTCGGGCGATGACAACGTGCGCGGCGGCGAGGGCGACGACACGATCGTCGGCGGGCCGGGCGACGACCGTCTGTCCGGTGGCCTCGGCGACGACCTGCTCGCGGGCGGCGCGGATGCCGACAATCTGCTCGGCGGTGGCGGAAACGATGCGCTTGTGGGCGGCGCCGGCAAGGATCGCCTCGTGGGTGGGGCGGACGACGACGTGATGGTCGGCGGCGACGCCACCGTTGCCCGCCTCCTGGCCGGCGGCTGGGACGTCAGCGGCGCCACGGGCGACAGCGTGAAGGACCGCTTCGTCATCAACGCCGGCGCCGGAACTGGCGACGACGTCATCTATGCGCTGGAATCGGGGGTGGACGTTCTTCGGTTCAAGCAGAACGACATCGCCAACGCTGCGCAGGACGGGGACGACGTGCTGCTCTCCACCACACTCGGCGGATCGGTGCGCGTGCTTGACGTGACGCTGGAGGATCTGGCGCTAAGCGTCGTCGGAAGCGACTACTTCGACACCGTCTAGTCCCGCCCCGCATACACCGGCCGCCGCCCACCGCGGCGGCCAAAACCGATGCCCGGGGAGGCCGGGTCTCAGGCCGCTGCCTTCTCCGCAAGCAAACGGATTCGCTGCACCATGGCCTTCAGCCCGTTGGAGCGCTGGGAGGACAAGTGTTCGTCCAGCCCAAGCCGGGCCAGCTCCGCCTGCGCCTCCACCGACAGCACGTCCGACACCGGCAACCCGGAATAGAGCGCCTTCAGGATCGCGATCAGCCCCCGGACGATCATCGCGTCGCTGTCGCCCTTGAACCGGAACACCGCCCCCGGCCCCTGCCCGTCGATCTCCGGCACCAGCCAGACCTGGCTGGCACAGCCCTCCACCTTGGTGGCCGGCACCCGCAGGTTCTCCGCCAGCGGGTCCATCGCCTTGCCCATGTCGATCACGTGGCGATAGCGGTCCTCCCAGTCGTCCAGGAATTCGAAGGTTTCGACGATGTCTTCAAAGGCGTCCTGGGCCATGATCGCTCCGCTCGCTGCTCTCCGGTGTATCTATGGCCCCACGCGGCGCGGGTCCAGTGGACGGAACGCCTGCGCAGCCTTTTCAACTGACACGCTTTTCGCTAAGCCGGAGGCCGACGGCAAGGGACGGACGGGGACCCGATATGAAAGTGCAGATTGTTGCGGGCCTCGCGGCCGCCTTGGTCCTCACCGGGTGCCAGTCCCGCTACAACCCGGTAAACTGGAGCTGGGGCGGCGGAAACGCATCACGCACAACCTTGGCGCCAGATGATGGCTACGAGGACAAGACGGAACGGCGTCCGCTGGTCTCGCAGGTTCTGTCTATGGATGTGGAGCGGGTTCCCGGCGGCGCCATCGTCACCGCGGTCGGCCTGCCTCCGACTCAAGGATATTGGAAAGCCGACCTCGTCTCGACCTATCAGACGGTCACCGGAGAGGTCGCAGCCAAGGACGGCGAAATCAGGCTGGAATTCAAGATCATCCCGCCGCCTGTGCCGAATCCCGTGGTCAACCAGCAATCGCGGGAGGTCGTGGCCGGCACCTACCTGACTGACCAGACGCTCTACAACGTCCGGCGGATCACGGTCGTCGCCGCCAACAACAGCGTCGCCTCCAGCCGCTGAGGGGCCTCCCGGGGGCACCGCCCCCGGCGCGTCAGACGTCCAGAACCACCACCGCGGCGCCACGCGCCGCCAGCGCGATCTCGCCCGCGCAGAGCCGCAGAGCGTCCGCGCCGAACACCTCCCGCCGCCAGCCCTTGAGCGCTGCGCCGTCCCGCTGGCCCGCGGCAATATCGTCGAGGTCCGACGACGTCGCGATCAGCTTCTGGGCGACCCCGGATTCCTCCGACTTCGCCTTCAGCAGCACACGCAACAGATCGGCCAGCGCCGGGTTCACCTGCAGCCCGTTGCGCCTGTTGTCGGCTTCGGGCTGATCCTCCGGCGGCGTATCGATGCCGGCGGCGATGGCGGCCAGGATTCCCTCCGCGATCGCCCCCTTGCGGGCGTCCCGCAGCAGCATTCGCGACTTGCTCAGATCACTCGGCGTGCGCGGCTTGGTCGAGGCCAGTTCGAGCAGCGCATCGTCCTTGAACACCCGGTTGCGGGGAATGTTGTGGCTCTGCGCGTAGGTCTCGCGAAACTCCGCCAGCTCCCGCACAATGGCCAGAAACCGGCCCGAATGCGTGCGCGTCTTGACCCGCCGCCACGCTTCCCTCGGCTCGATCACATACGTCCCCGGTTCGGTCAGAACCGACAGCTCTTCCTCCAGCCAATGCTTCCGTCCGGAGCGTTCGAGATCCAGCGCGAGGTGCTCGTAGATCACCCGAAGGTGCGTCACATCTGCCAGCGCGTAAGCCTGCTGCGCCTCCGACAGCGGCCTGCGGGACCAGTCGGTGAAGCGCGATGTCTTGTCCACGCTCGCCCGCGCGATCTTCCGCACCAGGGTCTCGTAGCCCACCTGCTCGCCGAAGCCGCAGACCATCGCAGCCACCTGCGTGTCGAACAACGGCTGGGGAAAGACTCCGCCCTCGTGAAAGAAGATCTCCAGATCCTGCCGCGCGGCGTGAAATACTTTCACCACGGAGGTGTCACGGAACAGCGCGTAAAGCGGCTCCATCGACAGCTTGTCCCCTCCCACGATGGGATCGACCAGCACGGCATCGCCGTCGTCCGGCAGGGCCATCTGCACAAGACAAAGCTTTGAATAGTAGGTGCGTTCTCTCAGGAATTCGGTGTCAATCGTAACGTATGCGCCACTCCGCGCCGCCTCGCAAAAGGCGGCGAGTTCTTCGGTCGTGGTAATTGTTCGCATGCAAGGGACTCTTATCGTACTGCTTCTGCCAAAAATCGGGTTATATTCCCGGTGTTTCCGTCATACGGCTAAAATCAACCAAAGAAAAGCATTGTCAGGGGAGCCAGACGGGTCTTCGATCACCCGCTGCGAAACGCCGCAGCACGGCGGGATAAAGCTTGTGTTCCATCGTCAGGACCCGCGCGGCCAGCGTGTCCGGCGTGTCGCCCGGCTCCACCGGAACCCGCGCCTGCCCGAGGATCGGGCCATCGTCCAGCTCCGGCGTCACTTCATGCACCGTGCAGCCATGTTCGGCGTCGCCCGCCTCCAGCGCCCGCGCGTGCGTGTGCAGCCCGCGATACTTCGGCAGCAGCGATGGATGGATATTGAGCATCCGCCCGGACCACCCGGACACGAACCCGGCCGTCAGCACCCGCATGAACCCGGCAAGGCAAATCATGTCCGCCCCGTGGGACTCGATGATCTTATGCAGTTCCGCCTCGAACGCCGCCCGATCCTTGCCAAAGGGCCGATGGTCGAGCCCGGCCGTCGGCACTCCGCGCGCGGCCGCCTTCGCCAGCCCCGGAGCCTCAGGGTCGTTCGACGCAACAAGGCAGGGCTCGGCGGGGTGGCCCGCATCCTCCATGCTGTCGAGCAGCGCCAGCATGTTGGAGCCGCCGCCCGAGATCAGGATGGCGACCCGCTTCACACCAGCGCCCCGGTGTACCGAACTCCCTGCCCCGGCTCCACCCGGCCGATCCGGTGCACCTGTTCCCCTTCGGCCTCCAGCGTCGCGGTCAACGCGTCCGCCCGGTCCGGCGCGACGACCAGCACCATGCCGATCCCGGCGTTGAAGGTCTTCAGCATCTCTGCCTGCATGAGCCCGCCGGCCGTTGCCAGCCAGGAGATCACGGGCGGCAATGTCCAGGACCTGAGGTCGATCTCCGCGCCCAGCCCCTCGGGCAGAACGCGCGGCAGGTTCTCCGTCAGGCCGCCGCCGGTGATGTGGGCAAGCCCCCGCACCCCGCCAGCGCGGATCGCCGCCAGCGCGGACTGCACGTAGATCCGCGTCGGCGCGAGCAGCGCCTGCCCAAGCGGCCCGCCACCAAATGGCGCGGCGGACTCCCAGTCGAGCCCCTGCACCTCCACGATCTTTCGCACCAGCGAATAGCCGTTGGAGTGCACGCCCGACGACGCGAGCCCCAGCAGCACGTCCCCGTCCGCGACGTCCGCAGGCAGCGCCCGGCCCCGCTCCATGGCGCCCAAGGCAAAGCCCGCGAGGTCGAAATCCTCCTTGGCATACATGCCGGGCATTTCCGCCGTTTCGCCGCCGATCAGCGCGCAGCCCGCCTGCCGGCAGCCCTCCGCGATCCCTTCGACGACAAGCGCCGCGCGATCGACGTCAAGCGCGCCGCAGGCAAAGTAATCGAGGAAGAACAGCGGCTCGGCCCCCTGGCAAACCAGGTCGTTGACGCACATCGCCACCAGGTCGACACCCACGCCGGAGACATGCCCGGTGTCGATCGCGATCTTGAGCTTGGTGCCCACACCATCGGTCGCGGCCACCAGCACCGGATCGCGGTAGCCGGCGGCCTTCAGATCGAAAAGCCCGCCAAAGCCCCCGAGCCCCGCCATCACACCGGCCCGGTCCGTCGATTTCGCCGCGGGTTTGATCCGCTCCACGAGCGCATTGCCCGCGTCGATATCCACGCCGGCATCCGCATAGGTCAGTCCGTTCTTGCCTGCACTCACCGGCTCGCCCTTTCGCCAGAAGAAGTTCGTGGCGCGAGTTAGCAAGGCTCGCCCCCCGTGTCTATGCCGCCGTCCCCCCAGCCCGCGCCATATGGCTTGACCCCGGCGGGCAACCTGCTAGGCAGTCCCGACACGGGCCTGTAGCTCAATTGGTTAGAGCAGAGCGCTCATAACGCTTTGGTTGGGGGTTCAAGTCCCTCCGGGCCTACCACAAATTCTCTTTATCCCATTTTTTTGATGGCTTTGGGTGACGTTAACCGCGTCTCCCCGAATTGTTCACCACTTTGCGTTCAGCGGCTCATGGCGAAGGACTTTCACGGCCGGGTTGCGGAACTCTAGGTCCGCATCATTCGCCGTTGTCGCTCAGAGCAATGGCACGACATGGCTCATTCCAGAACGGCGATACCGCGCCCGAAATAGTTGTCACAGAGGCCGTGGAGAAAGTACGACCGGGGCAAGGGGAGCCTTGGCCTTAAGCCAATTTGTGCAACAGTGTCTTTGCAACGCATGGCGTTAGAGGACCTTGAAGCCGAATGGAAAGTCCGATCTGTGTCAGGCCTTGGCTTCCGTGACAGAGCGAAAGGCAAGAACTGAAAGTCATGATGAAGGGCCGAGACGACGAAGAAACTGACGCCCAGCAGATGACGCGGGTGAATCGGATCGCTTGGCATTTAATCAACGCGCTGATCGGCATTTTTCCGGGCGCGGTCGTCGCCGTTCAAACAGATAGTGACGTTGCAGGGGTCTGCGGGTGGGCTGGTTGGGTAACCCTTGGCATCGTCCTGGCGAGAGTTGGTTTTTGGGACCTTGTCGCTGATGTTTTGGGTTGGATCGCCCGGCCGTTCACTACATTGCTCGAGACAATACAAAAATCTGTCTCGTTCATATTCATCGGGATCGCTTCCGTTATCGGCACGCTGATTGCCTTTGCCTTCAGCCTGTTCGTCCTCCTGGGCTTACTCGGATTGCTTTGGTTTGGTGTGAAACAGCTTTTTTGAAGCCACAGCCCAAACGCAAAACCCCATTCCCTCGCAATCGCCCGCGCGGAACGCCGGGCATTGGCACCAAGTCCCACAAGCGTGATGCAGGATGCGGAGAGTCCTTTGAAAATCGCGCATGCCGTGCGCGCGCCTAGGCCTGCTACGCGGTTAGCCCGTCAGGCTAGGTGTATTGGGTGGGCGTTTTACGGTCACGACACTATTACCTCCCAATACTGGCGACACTTAAACGCTCTGCCTTCTTCGCTGACAACATTGGCTCCCCGTGCCCGCAGACGTTTCATCGCCCTCTCAAGTGTCCCAGATCTCCGAGATGCCAAAGTGCTTCGATCATTGCTACTTGCGAATTACCCATTGGCTTCATGTTGCGGCTCATTGCGGTCACCAATTTGGTCCTGCCAGCGCCATCCGACCAGCGCAATTCCTGCGCGGCTGTCCCTGTTCAGGTCTTGGCTGCGGTCCGCTTCCGGTCCGAACCGGCTTGCAGCCGCTCTCGGAATCCGGTTCCATCGCGGCGTTCCCGGCGGCGCCGCTCCGCGCTGCCGACAGGATCCTGTTCCAGAGGGAGGCCACAATGAAATTCTGCCGTATCCGTACCGCCGACGGCATCGTGCCCGCCGCAGTCGATGGCGAGGGCACCCTGCGCAGCCTTGCCGGGCACCTCGACGACGTCACCAGCGACACCATCGCCTACGGTGGCCTCGCCCCCCTCGAAGCGCTTGTCCTCGATGACCTCCCCACCCTGACCGCCGCCGACGGCGACTATGCACCGATCCTCGCCGACATCCGCCGGATCTTCTGCATCGGACTCAACTATGCCGACCACGCCGCCGAAACGGGCGCGGCGATCCCGGAGATGCCGATCCTCTTCATGAAGGTCTGCCCCCCGACCGGCGCCAACGATGCCGTGATGATCCCCAAGGGAGGAACCAAGACCGACTGGGAGGTGGAGCTCGGCGTGGTCATCGGCCGCCGCACCCAGCATGTGACCGAGGAGGCCGCGCTGGACCACGTCGCGGGCTACTGCGTCGTCAACGACGTCTCTGAACGCGCCTTCCAGATCGAGCGCGGCGGGCAGTGGGTGAAGGGCAAATCCTGCGACACCTTCGCCCCCATCGGCCCCTGGCTCGTCACCCCCGACGAGGTGCCGGACCCGCAGGCACTGGACCTCTTCCTCGACGTCAACGGCGACCGCCGCCAGACCGGCAACACCCGCACCATGATTTTCTCCGTCGCCGAGGTCGTCGCCCACCTCAGCCGGTTCATCACGCTGGAACCCGGCGACGTCATCTCCACCGGAACGCCGCCGGGCGTCGGCATGGGCATGAAGCCGCCCCAGTTCCTGCAGCCCGGCGACCAGATGCGCCTGGGCATCCAGGGCCTCGGCGAACAGCGTCAGGCCGTGGTGGCCTGGCAGGCCTGACCCCCCGACACGGCGCCCAAGGTCGGCAAGGAGAGACCGATGAAGACAATCGCAGGATTCGACCGGATCGGCGAGGAGAACGCCTTCGCCGTCCTGGCCCGCGCCAGCGCCCTCGCGGCCGGCGGCATGGACGTCATCAACCTCGGCATCGGCCAGCCCGATTTCCCAACCCCGCCCAATATCGTGGAGGCCGCCGTCAAGGCCCTGCGCGACGGCCACCACGGCTACACCGATGCGACCGGCCTCCCCGCCCTGCGCGAGGCCGTCGCCGCCGACCTCGACCGCCGCTTCGGCACCGAGGTGCGCCCCGACCGCGTCCTCGTCGTTCCCGGCGGCAAGGTGACCATGTTCGCCGCCATCCTGATGTTCGGCGAGCCGGGGGCCGACATCCTCTACCCCGACCCGGGCTTCCCCATCTACCGCTCGATGATCGACTTCACTGGCGCGCGCCCCATCCCGGTGCCGATCCGCGAATCCAACGGCTTCGCCTTCTCCGCGGAGGAGACGCTGTCCCTCATCACCCCCCAGACCCGCCTGCTGATCCTAAACTCGCCCGCGAACCCCTGCGGCGGCGTCACGCCGCGGGCCGAGATCGAACGCCTCGTCAGCGGGCTTGAGGCCCACCCCGACGTCGCCATTCTGTCCGACGAGATCTACGACCAGATGCTCTACGACGGCGAGGAACACGTCAGCCTCCTGACCTTCCCCCAGATCCGCGACCGCCTGATCCTGCTCAACGGCTGGTCCAAGACCTACGCCATGACCGGCTGGCGGCTGGGCTACGCCGTCTGGCCCGACGGCCTCCACGACAAGGCCCGCAAACTCGCGGTCAATGCCTGGTCCTGCGTGAACACGCCCTCCCAATACGCCGCCCTGGAGGCCCTCACCGGCCCGCAGGATGCCGTCGCCACGATGGTCGCGGAATTCGACGCACGCCGCAAACTCGTGGTGGAGGGCCTGAACGCCCTCCCCGGCGTCAGCTGCATCGTCCCCAAGGGCGCCTTCTACGCCTTCCCCAACGTCACCGACACCGGCTGGCAAGCCAAACCCCTCGCCTCCGCGCTCCTCGAACAAACCGGCGTCGCCACCATCGGCGGCCCGGACTTCGGCACCCTCGGCGAAGGCTACATCCGCCTCAGCTACGCCAACAGCCGCGAAAACATCTCCCGCGCGCTGGAGCGAATGGACGCGTTTTTGCAGAAGGCTTGAGATTCACCCGGCTCCGCCGTCTCGATTTAGAAACGCCTTAAACCGAGGCTCACCTCGCAGAGCCTCCAAATCCGCCTTCAGCGCCGCCGTGTTCGGAAGTGTCTCGGCGATCGCGCAGGCCTCCAACTTGTCCAGCGCCGCTACAACCTCCCCGAGAAGGGCGTAAACACGGGCGAGATTGTAACTCGGTTTGCCGGAGATCGCCTCCGCCTCACAGATCCTTTCCTCCGCCTCAGCCAGCTTCGCCGCACGGGCGCCCCCGTCGAGCGCTTCGGCCTCGCTCACCAAAGAGGCGCCCCAATTGGCGAGCGCGTCGTAATCGTTCGGCTTAATTTTCAGCGCGACTTCGAACTTTTCACGAGCTTCAGTGAATTTGTCAGCCCGGGCGGATCCGTTGAGCTCTACGGCCTCCAAGGCCAATGCAACGCCCCAATTGGTGAGCGCCTCGTGTTTGTCCGGCTTTATCGCAGTCGCTTCCGCGTACTTTGCGCAAGCCTCAGCGAGTTTCTCTGACCGTTCAGTTCGCCCGACGGTCCTCGTTTGCTCCACACGTGCATATCCCCAACTGTGGAGAGCTGCATGGTCGTCCGGTTTGATCTCCAGTGCCGCCGCGAACTTGGCGCAGGCCTCATCCAGTTTTTCCGACCGGGCCGCACCATCCATCGCCATGGCCTCGTCCAGCAGCGCAATTCCCCAGTTATATAACGCATCGTCATGATCCGGCTTTATCGCAATCGCCTCCGCGTACTTTTCGCGGGCCTCGGCAAGTTTCTTCAACCGCTCAGCGCCCTTGAGGGCCACGGCTTGCGCGGCAAGAGCATTTCCCCAATTGTTGAGGGCAGCGTGCATGTCCGTTTTGATCTTGAGAGCAGCCTCGTATTTTTCGCAGGCTTCCGCCAATTTTTCTGACCGCACAACGCCGTCGAGCGCTTCGGCCTCCGTACGGAGAGAAACCCCTTCGTTGACAAGGCTCCATGCCACGAACTCTCGGAGTTTTTCCGATGTTAAGCTCAGGTCTAGGTCTGGCGCTGCATCGCCCGCGAGGAAGGCATCCGCTGCCTGCTCTTCTATGGAGCGCCCAGCCTCCCAGCTGTCCGCCGCCTCGCCGAGCCTCCGTCGCGTTTCACTGAGAACGTCCGGACCGGCTTTGTTGCAGACTGGAAAATCGGGCATCTCTCCTAACAACTGGCGCACGTGCATTGGCGGGTTGGTGAAGATCACCGGCGGCCAGCAATCGAGGCCCCGCGCAATTTCGATCATCACCCGGTCGAAATCGCAGCCTCCGACATAGGTCGCGTAGTCCTTCCCTAGAAGCGGTTCGAGGTGGTCGGCTGGTTCGCGATCATGGCCGAGCCAGAGCAACGGAAACATGGAATTGTAGGCCTCGACCATGCTGGGAAAGGCCGCGTCAACGCTGCCGCTGTAGCCGATCACAACAGTCAGGTGGTTACGCAGGCTGTCCGACAGCAACGGCCCCAGTTCCCGAGCGTGATCTGCGGTCTCACCTTCCGAGTTGAGCAGGCGCAAGCCATAACTCTGGCCATGCAGGTGGACGATCGCCTTATCGGCAAGCCGTTGGATCTCGCGCGTTGGCGATACGCCGAAATCATAGACCGGCAGATGCTCCCCCAGCAGCACCAAAGCGCGTTCCAGCAGGAAATCGAAGTTGAATGTCAGCACGCGGCGCACTTGCGGCTGCAACAGCACGCAGGCCAGAGCGACATGCCCCCAGTTGAGCCGCGATTCGTCCAGGAGGGGCTGGATTAGCGCCTCCCGATCTCCCGGCGACAGCGCCGCCATCGCCTTGCCGTAGTCGTTCCGCCCGGCCTCATCGAGATGGCCGAGGCAGTGCGAATTGTCCCTCCGGATGCGCCAAACGAGGTCCCGCGCGTTCGGGATGCCCGCGCTGATCGAAGCACCTGCGCCGATGATGAAGGTGACGTTCCTGGCCTGCCGAATGTGCCCGGTCACGTCTTTGATGTTCATACAGCCTCCTCTCCAGCGGCCCCACCGCGGATGGCCCGAACCGTGTTGCCTCCATGGGACATAACGGGAACACCTTTAAAAAACCGTTAATCCGCATCCGCAACCCATTGTAATCCTGCGCGTTACACCCTGTCCCATCCATGGGACGCATCCCTACCGCGGGATCACCAGCTCCGCCTTCAGCCCCCCCAGGGTCTCGCTGTCCGAGAGCCGGAGTGCCCCCCCATGCCGCCGCGCAATATCGCGGGCCAGCGACAATCCCAGACCCACGCCGGACCCGCGGTCCTGATTGCGGGCCGCATCGAGGCGGGTGAAAGGCTGCACCGCCCGCTCCCGGTCACCCTCCGGAATCCCCGGCCCGTCGTCCTCGACCGAGAACACGACCGTCCGCCCCGTGCAGGCCACCGAGACCGCCGCCCGCTCCCCGTACCGGAGCGCGTTGCCCACCAGATTGCCGAGCGCCCGTTCCACCGCCTGCTCCCGCAGCAGCACCTCCTGGCCAGCCTCGTCCCCGGCCGACAGCGAGACCTCTCCGCGCCCGCGAGCCGCCCGCTCGACGACCTTTCGAGCCAGATCCACAGGCACGACAGGCGCCGGGTCCTCCTCCTGGTCCGAGCGGGCGAAGTCCAGGAAGGAGTCGATCAGCCCCTCCATCTCCGCCACGTCGCGCTGCATATCCTCGACGTCCTGCCCCTCCGGCATCATCGACAGGGCAAGCTTCAGCCGGGTGATCGGCGTCCGTAGGTCGTGGCTGACGCCCGACAGCATGAGGGTCCGCTGCTCGATCTGCCGCTCGATCCGCGCCCGCATGTCAAGGAAGGCCCGTCCCGCTGCCCGCACCTCCAGCGCGCCGGAGGGACGGTACCGAACCACCCGCCCCTTGCCGAAGGCCTCCGCCGCCTCCGCCAACCGGGTGATCGGCCGAAGCTGGTTGCGCAGGTAGAGATAGGCGATCCCAGTCATCAGCACCCCGATCGACGCCATCAACACCAGGAACTGATGCGGGTTGGAGGCCGACGCCCGGCGTCGATCCACTGTCGCCTCCAAGGGCCCATGGCGGGTGTCGAGTTGAACGATAACCCGGCGGCTCGATTGGCGGAGATCGACCGCGCGAACTTCAGGCAGGCCGTCGCGCAGCGTGTCGATCACCATCCGCCCGGAGACGTCATAAAACACCCGGCGGTCGCCAGTCTGAGGCTTGTCCGCCGGAGCAAGTTGGATGCCCAGCGTCGTCACCAGCGGTTCCGCTTCCGCCAGACCGGCCCCAAGGTCTGGAGCGGCCTCAATGACCTCGACCACCTCGCGCAGCTCCAGAACGATGCCGCTGGTCAGCTGCTGCGTGACGCCCTCGAAATGCCGCTGAATGAAAACCAGCGACACCACCACCATGAGCACCGTCACCGGCACCACCAGGATCAGCGCCGCTCGTCCGTAGAGCCCACGCGGCATAGGGCGTTTGAGCCAGTCGAGTTTCATGGCAGAACGCTATCGCCCCTGTGCCTCCGGAGAAATGCCGAAATGACCGACAGCCCTGTCCTGACCCGCCCGGAACCGGGGCTGCGTTGCGTCCTGGCGCCCAATCCCTCGCCGATGACCTTTCACGGCACCAACACCTACATCGTCGGCGAGGGCGACGTCGCCGTCATCGATCCCGGACCCGCCCTGCCGAGTCATCGAGCCGCCCTCGCGTCTGCGCTCGGTAAGGGCGAGAGAATCACGCACATATTCGTCACGCACTCCCATCTCGACCATTCGCCCTTGGCACGGCAGATTGCACAGGACACCGGCGCCCCAATCCACGCCTTCGGTCGTCACGAGGATGGTCGATCTCCGCTAATGGTGCGACTGGCCGCAGAAGGCCTGATCGGCGGCGGCGAAGGGGCGGACATGGATTTCGTCCCGGATGTCCGGTTGCGAGATGCAGACGTGGTCGAGGGTCGCGGCTGGCGAATCGAGGCACTCCACACACCGGGCCACACCTCGAACCACATGGCCTTCGCTTGGCAGGACGCGCTTTTCACGGGCGATCACGTCATGGGCTGGGCATCGTCCATGGTTTCGCCGCCCGACGGAGACCTGACAGCGTTCATGGCGTCCTGCGACCGCCTCGCGAGACGACGCGACCGCATTTACTATCCCGGCCACGGCGCCCCGGTGGCGTCGCCTGCAGACCGCATCGCGTGGCTGATGTCACATCGCCGCAAGCGCGAGGCCGAGATCTTGGCGCAACTCGGTGCCACCACGATGACCGTGGCGGACCTGACCCGTCAAATCTACAAGGACATCCCAACCGCCCTGCTACCCGCAGCCGGGCGAACCGTGCTTTCCCACCTGATTGACCTGATCAACCGAGACCTGGTCCGACCCGACGGCCCGCTGACCCCAAGCGCTCGCTTCCGCACTGGCAAAGGCTCGGTGAACCCGTCTTCAGAAATGTGAGAATTCCACTGGACGCCCCCGAGAGCCGTTGCTATATCGCCCCCCGTGTTCCGGCGTAGCTCAGCGGTAGAGCAGTTGACTGTTAATCAATTGGTCGTAGGTTCGATCCCTACCGCCGGAGCCATAAAAATCAAGCACTTAGCACACATCCGCTAAGTCCTTTTTCTTTCCGAGTACAGAATAAGTACAGCAAACACTGCCCGGATCGGCTTTTTCGGGCTGCCGACATCTCTGGTCTCTAGATCGAAGCAACATGGGCGTCGCAGAGCAACAGCATCAAGGGGCTTCAGCGATTTAGGTTCGGCGCCTCTTCCTAAGCTCGTCATAGTAGTCGATGCCTAGGTGGATGCGCTGCGTCTCCAACGCAAACAATTCCAAATCTGAAAATACGCTCCTGTCAGCGTCAGCCGGGTACGGAGCTCCTTTCTGTTGCCATGACTTTTCAACCGTCCAGTCAGCGAAGAGTTCAACGCCTGTCAGCATGATCACAGGTGCTCTCATACGCCCTTCAACCGATACCCAACCCCAACGAACCAGCTTCTCCAACAGCCGCTTTTCTTTTTCCGAGAATTTCTCTTTCAAAACTGATACGACCAATACGGTTCCAGGGAGTTCTTTTGCCACCACTTGAAGCGCTTCAAGATCGCCCTTCTCGATCGCTTCCTCTGCAAAACTTTTGGCTTCACCAACAACAAAATGCGGTTCGCCTTTTTGATCGAGCATTCGCTCTTTACGGTACCAAAAGGCGAAATCAATCTCCCGTTCAAATGCGTCGCACTTGAGGTTCAAACCGGTGGTCATGGTCATGCCTATGTCTCCAACTGGAGATAGGCTCTTCGCAAACGTGGCTAGCGTAAGCGTTACAGCGTAGGCACCTTCAGCAAAGTTTGGGACAGAAAATGGCCCGGTCACACGGTACTTCCAGCGTGGCTCCTTGCTGCCCTGCGGATATGAAAATTCCTTAAGACAGCGTTCGCAGGTTACGATGTAATCGACTCCATCAAGTCCGTACCAGTTGCTGTGGGTACAGTGTGGGCAATTCAGCCCAAGACCCAACTTTAAGATGCCTCGGCTCGTGAACTGCTCAAGCGAAACTCGAAAGCGAAGGGTGTTCTTCGCCCTCTTCTTTATAAGTTCGTGCCATCGTCCGGTATCTGCAGTTCGACCTTCAAATGTCTTGGTATTGGACGTAGACTTCGAATTGCTTGTACGTTCCTGCATCGCCATCTTGTTCAAAATCTGGATCGTATCCTTGTCCGCGATCAAGTCAGCGGCACGAAGGGATGCAAGCTTCTCAACCATTTGTGACGCAATACGACCGGCGGAAGAGGGCTTAGCCTCAATTCCCTTCTTCTTCAGCCAACGACAAATGGCATCTGTACCCGAGTCTATTCGCAGATAGCCGCTGCTCTCATGGTAGTGTTCAAGAAGAACCCAACCTTCGCGTGAAACAATCGGACCCTGCTGCCCCATCGCAAGGTGCGGAAAGGTGCGGTCCTCGATATTTGAAGGGTAGCAGAGTGCCATGTCACTCGGACCGTGTGCGCTTAGGTTGACGACATTTGCCCAGCGATAACGTCCGCCGCCAAATCTCTCGGCAAACTTGGGATATGGCATGGGAAACGAGACTGATCCTCCTTCGACTTCCAGAGACAAGCGGGCCTCATCTGACTTGACGCTGTGACGCGCACATCTAGGTCCATGCCAGTCATCGGTGTGTTTAGGATGCGTGGAGCGACCAATGAAAAAGGAACCGTCGGGACAATCAGAAGAGAACACTTCAACGACAGCCTTCGCAACCTCCTCTTTGACGCTCCGAGCGAAAACCACCTGGCTGGTAAACATTGTCCCAAAGCTGTTGTTCGGGATCGGACGATGATTGGAGTTGATCGCTTTTGAGACAAAGCCTTTCAATTCGTCCAGCCAACACAGCGGAACTGGGAACACAGGCGTCTCAAAAAGCCTAGTATTCCAGTAGTCGATCAAGTCGCTCGTCTTGGTGTGATCAAATATGAAAAACGTCGCTTCTCTACGAGTCTTGGGTTCAATTTCCAAGTCCAAGAAGGTCGGATAAAATGGCGGCTTTGCCTTACCTTCAAAAACCGACAGCCAGGTATCCGGACCTGCGGCTGCCAACTTCGGAGAATAGGCGTTTTCGTAGAATTTCTTGAAATAGTCTGCATCCTCGTCTCTCGGAAATGCGCCGAATATTGCCTCCACAAGTGGCGCCAGCCGATCTTCCTTGAACAAAAGCGCTGGCACATCTTCTCGAAGAACAAATTGATGCCGCGCCTCATAGTCGGCTTGATATATGTCGACCACAGATTGACCAACGTACAGGTCCATCCGATGGCCGGTCCATTTCTTCGAGTGGAGTTCATCAAGTGATATAAGCTGCGATTCCAAACTTGAGTTGGAAACAGCATCGAAGCCAATTGACTCCGCTAAGCCTGGCTCCGCCTCAACAATGATGTCTGGCTCAAAAAAGCGCATGTAGTCTCGTGCAACTTCCCTGTCTGGCTTGCGAAGAAAAGGCTCACTTGATCGCCAGTGCGCCGGGTAGCGACCTACCGGGATAATCGGGTTGCAACGCCCACCCCAAAGACATGTGGACCAGCGCATGATGCGGCTGACGGATTTCTTGTCGCTTGGACGGACCAAGAAGCCAAAGCGTATCGGGCGAAGACTTGTTGTACCTGAAAGACGGGTTGTCATTCTATTGTGGTGCCCCCGCTACCAATTGTAACGCCTGGGCGTTTTCCACATCAAATCAATTGAAAAACAAGAAGACATCTCAGATGGCCTGAGCGTTACCCAGTCGTGACTGTCTTCTTCTTGTTTGGTAGTGTCCCAACGCTTGGTGTAGGAGGCCGCGCGCGGAGCCCCCGGCGTAGCGCAGCGCGCGGCCGGGTGTGACGCTGGCGGCCACCGC
>NZ_FOLG01000018.1 GCF_900112335.1 Tropicimonas isoalkanivorans | reverse complement strand
GCCGAATTGCACCGCCGTTTCACCGAACGGGTGGAGGGCTTCAAAGTGGTGGGTATCGCCTGCGCGCTGGCCGAGGCGGCCGAGATGGTGGAGCTGCTGGAGCCGGACCTGATTCTGCTCGACCTCTATTTCCCGGACGGAGACAGCTTCGGCCTGCTGAACCAGGTTCGCGCGGCCGGAGCGGAGACGGATGTGATCCTCATCACCGCCGCCCACGACGTGAAGACGCTCAAGACCGCGATGCGCAACGGCGTCTTCGACTTCATCATCAAACCGATCTCCACCGCCCGCTTCGCCGAATGCCTCGACAAGTATCGCAACCACTACGCCCGGCTGGAAACTCGAACCATGCTCGAACAGGGCGATGTGGACGGCATTCTCCACGCCCCCGTCACCACGGGCGCCAGCGGGGAGCCTGTGGCCGAGCACCTGCCCAAGGGCATAGATGCGCTCACGCTCGACAAGATCCGCGCGGTCTTCGAGACGGAGCCTTCCGCGGAGGGCCTGAGCGCCGAGGATGTCGGCGCCCGGATCGGCGTCAGCCGGTCGACCGCGCGGCGATATCTTGAATACCTCGTTTCCGTCTGCTTTGTGCGACCTGACCTGGTCTATGGCGCCATCGGCCGACCGGAGCGCCGGTACGCCAAGATCTAGGCCCGCTCACGGTCCCGTGAACACAAAGCGCAAAACGCTGTTAAGACCCTTTTGAGATTCAATTTCCCGATTCTTGAAACGAATCGGCAGCGCCGTAGGCTGTGTCCCGTAGCTGCTCCCGGCAGGAGGCCCCGGGCAGCGCATCTGGGAGATACTCATGAACATCATCAAGACAGCGCTTGCGAGCGCAGCGGTCGTGTGTGGCCTGGCGACATCTGCCTTTGCGGCCGATCTGACCCTCAAGCTCGGCCACATCGCCGAGGCGGAACACCCCTATGCGCAAGGTGCCGACTACTTCGCCAAGCGCGTCGGCGAACTGTCCGACGGCGCCATCGAGGTCAAGGTCTTCCCGTCCTCGCAGCTCGGCGACCAGAAATCCCTGATCGAAGGCCTGGTCTACGGCACCGTCGACATGGCGCTGACCGGTACCGCCGTTCTTGGCCAGTTCCTGCCCGAGATCTCGATCTTCGACCTGCCGTTCCTGTTCAAGGACCGCGAGCATGCCTACGCCTCGCTCGATACTGTCGGCATGGACATGGGCGCGGACCTCGAGAACCGCGGCATCAAGCTGCTCGGCTTCATGGAGAACGGCATCCGCCACATGACCAACTCCAAGCACCCGATCACCACGCCGGCCGACATGGACGGGCTGAAGATCCGGGTGATGTCCAACAAGATCTACGTCGAAACCATGAACACGCTCGGCGCCTCGGCGACCCCGATGGCGTTCGACGAGCTCTACACCGCCCTGCAGCAGCACACGGTGGATGGTCAGGAGAACCCCTCCGCCCACATCTTCACCAAGCGCTTCTTCGAGGTTCAGCCTTACGCCTCGCTGACAGCCCACGCCTACTCGCCGGAGCCGGTTCTGATCTCGATGGCGACCTGGAGCCGGATGACCCCGGAACAACAGGAAATCGTCCAGCAAGCCGCCAAGGACGCCGTGGACTGGCAGCGTGACCTGTCCACCAAAAAGGACCAGGAATACTGGGACGAGATCAAGGCGACCGGAAAAATGGAAGTGATCGAAGTCGACCGCGACGCGTTCGCCGAAGCCGTCAAGCCGGTCTACGAAGAGTTCTCGAAAATGGTCGGCCAGGAGAACCTCGACCGGATCGCCGAACTCGGCAAGGACAAGTAATCCGATCCCTCGTGCCGTTTCCGAGTGGGGTCCCCTCGCCCGGGAACGGCCTTCCCTCCATCCTCGCATTGGAACACCTCCATGAACACGCTCCTCAAGGGACTGCGTACGACCCTGTATTGGGTCTCGGTTACAGCCATGGCGACAATGCTGGCCCTCATCTTCGCCCAGGTCGTCACCCGCTATATCTTCGGATTCACTTTTGACTGGTCGGAGGAACTCGCGCGCTTTCTGTTCGTGTGGGTCGTGTTCCTCGGATCTGCGCTCATCATGGGCGAAACCGGCCACTTGGCCGTCCGCTTCCTGCCCGACTATCTCAGCGGTTCGGTCGCCGGCCTCGTCCTCGACGCCGTGATCAACGTGCTGAGCTACATCTTCATCTACCTGCTGGTCTTCCAGGGCGGCACCATGGCGACCCGCATGTCGTTCCAGACGACGCCCGCGCTCGGCATCTCCGTAAGCTGGGTCTACATCGCCCTGCCCATCAGCGGCCTGCTCATGGCGCTGTACCTGACCCGCGACACAATTCGCATCCTCGGCGACGCCAAGGTCTATTCGCAATCCGGCCGTGACGGGCTGACCGCCCACATCCACGCCCGCAGCACCCCTGTAAACCTGGAGGAGTAAGATGGAACTCGCTCTCGTCGGATCCTTTCTGCTCATGGCCTTCTCCGGTGTGCCGGTGGCCTTCGCCCTCTGCCTCGCGGTGCTGGTCATCCTGGTGTTCTTCACCGGCCAGCCCTCCGTGCTGATCCCGCAAATCATGTACTCCGGGGTCGACTCCTTCTCCTTCATGGCGGTGCCGTTCTTCATGCTGGCCGGCGCCTTCATGTCGGAAGGCGGCGTCACAAAGCGCCTCGTCAGCTTCGCCCAGACGCTCGTCGGGTCCTTCCGCGGCGGGCTCGCGCAGGTGGTCTGCGTCTCCGGCATGTTCTTCGCCGCCATCTCCGGCTCCTCGGCGGCCACCACCGCTGCCATCGGCACGACCATGGTCGACGAGATGGAGAAAAAGGGCTACCGCCGCGAATTCGCCACCGGCGTCGTCGCCGCGGGCGGTACCGTCGGCATTGTCATCCCGCCCTCGATCACGTTGGTGGTCTATGGCGTGATCGCCGGCACCTCGATTAGCGACCTCTTCGTCGGCGGCTTCGCCCCCGGCATCCTGATGGGCCTCGTGATGTGCCTCGTAAGCTGGTTCATCGCCAAGCGCGAGGGCATCCCCGCCGAAGGCAAGTTCTCCTTCGTGGCGGCCGCGAAGGCCTTCGGCGACAGCTTCTTCGCCCTGATGACACCGGTCATCATCATCGGCGGCATTTACGGCGGCGTCTTCACCCCGACCGAAGCCGCGGCAGTGGCCGCCGTCTATGGCATCGTCGTCGGCATGTTCATCTACGGCGAGCTGAAGCTGAAAGACTTTCCGTCCATCATCTTCAAGGCGGTGATCGGGACCACGCTCATCATGTTCATCGTGGGTGCGGCCAAGGTCTTTGGCTGGATGCTCACGAACCTGGAGATCCCGCACCACATCGCGGCCTATGTGGTGTCGCTCACCAGCTCGCCGATCGCCTTCCTGCTGGCGATGAACATCCTGCTGCTGGTTATCGGCACGCTGATCAACGCCTCCGCGGCCGTTGTCATCCTGACGCCGATCTTCCTGCCGGTGGCGCTGCAACTCGGCATCGACCCGCTGTTCTTCGGCGTTCTGATGGTCGTCAACCTCGCCATCGGGTGCATCACGCCGCCGGTCGGGCTGGACCTCTTCGTGGCAAGCGCAGTGACGAAGGTGCCGCTGGAGAAGGTGATGTGGGCCTCCCTGCCCTTCCTCTTCGCGCTTCTCGGCTCGCTCCTGCTGCTGACCCTGTTTCCGCAGATCATCCTCTTCCTCCCAAATCTGCTGAACTAGGGGCGGTCTGGCAGCCAGGCGCGAGCAGAGGCGCCGGGCTGACCTTCTGAGAGCGGCTCGCCAGTGGCGGGCCGTTTTCGGGAGGCGGATTTTCCAGAAGAACGGACGCGAAAGGCACGGATCCGGAGACCCGGGTTCGCGCCTTTTTCTGTCCTGCCGTTCCCGGTCGCGCTCAGGCGACGACGGCAGCAAGATCCTCACGCAGCCGGTTCTCGTCCAGCGGCAACCCGGTGAAAATCTCCCACGCGTGGACGCCCTGGTAAAAGAACAGCTCGTAGCCGGAGACGATCTGCACGCCCCCGGCCGCGGCGTCCCGCAGGAATTGCGTCTCCAGCGGCGTGTAAACTGCGTCGAACACCCAATCCACTCCGCGCAGACAGGCGCGCGGGATAGCCGTTCCCGGGTGGCCGACCATGCCGAGCGGCGTGCAGTTGATCAACGCGGTCGCACCCTTCGCAGCCGCCTCGATACTCTCGACGCTCGACACGCGGGTTCCGGGCGCCGCGTCGGCCAGCGCCTCGGCGAGGGCGGCGGCACGGGCGGGGTCGATGTCGAACAGCCGGATCTCGGCAGCGCCCAGCGTCAGCAGCGCGAAGCCCACGGCCCGGCCCACGCCCCCGACCCCGGCCATCGCGACGACACCGGGCGCCGCCGCCCCACGGACCCGGCGATAGGCGGCCATGAAGCCCGTGTAATCCGTGTTGTGCCCGGTGGGCCCACCCGCTTCGAACAGAATGGTGTTGGTGGCGCCGATGCGGCGCACCTGAGGGTCATCGATGCGCACGCTCCGCGCTGCCCGCTCCTTGTAGGGATGGGTGATATTGAGCCCCCGGAACGGCTGCGCTCCACAGGCCGCGAAGACCTCCTCGAAGCTCTGCCCCAGATCCGCCGGGATCAGCCGGTCGTAGCGCACGTCGAGCCCATGCTGCCGTCCGGCCGCTCGGTGCAGCCGGGGGGAGGCGGAGCGGGAGATATTGTCCCCGATGAGGCCCAGATGAAGATCGGGCATGGTTTTGTCCTTGGTCTGGCGTCGCGGCCGCTGTGGGGGCGACACGTCTTCTGCGACCATCCGGCCGCCCGGACGGCATGTCATCGGCTCATGGGAGCGCGGTCGGGTGAATCATGCGTCCGGCGGCGGCGTCCTCTTCGTCCGAAACGGTTTCATGAGGGCGGCCCAGAGCGGCGTCTGGCTGACAAATATCAGCACCACGGCGATGAAGAGGACGAGCGAAAGCGGGCTCGTCACGATCCCCTGGAATAAACGCGGGAGGCTCTCCTGGTCCGAGATGATCGCCCGTCGCCAGTTTTCGTCAATGAGACGACTGAGAATCACGCCGAGGATCACCGGCCCCACCTGGTAACCGTAAAGCTTCATGAAATAGCCCAGGATGCCGAAGCCCAGCATCCAGTAGACGTCCGTGATCGAGTTGTTCACCGCGAACGCGCCGACAATGGACAGCATCAGGATAAGTGGGATCAGCACCGCGCGCGGCATTTCGACGATCCGGGTGAAGATGCGGATGCCCGTCAGACCGAAGATCAGCATGAAGACGTTGGCCAGCAGAAGCGCGCCGACGATGAACCAGAACATGTCCGGCTTCTCGATCATCAGCATCGGTCCGGGGTTCAGGCCGTGGATGAAGAGCGCGCCGATAATGATGGCGGTCACCGCGTCGCCGGGAATGCCGAGGGTGATCATCGGGATGAAGGCACCACCGATCGCGGCATTGTTGGCCGTCTCCGGCGCGACGAGCCCTTCCTTCGCGCCCTCGCCGAAGGGCACGTCCGGGTCCTTTGTCACGCGCTTGGCGTGGTCGTAGGCCATGAGCGCCGCGATATCGCCGCCGGTGCCGGGAAGGGCACCGATCAGAACGCCGATGGCCGAGGTCTGCAACGAGAGCGGCAGGTATTTCCGCACATCCGACCAGCGCGGCACGATGCGGGAGATCGTCTGCTTCACCGCTGCCATCTCGAGCTCGCGCAACTGGATCAGCGCTTCGGCCACGCCGAACATGCCGATCATCACGGCGACGAAACTGATGCCGCCCCAGAGTTCCACCACGCCAAAGGTAAAGCGCTCCTGCGCGGTCAGCGGGTCGAGCCCCACGGTGCCGATCAGCAGGCCGAGCGCACCGGCAAAGATGCCCTTGGTCAGACTCTCGCCCGAGAGTGAGCCAACGAGCAGGATGCCGAGGATCGCCAGCAGCATGTAGTCCCGCGGCTGGAACGTCAGGGCGAATTCGCTGACCGCCGGCGCGGCGAAGGCGAGCACGAGAATGCCGAGCAGGCCGCCCACGGCGGACATCGTGGTCGAAAGCCCGATCGCCTCCCCCGCCAGCCCCTTCTGGGCGAGGGGGTAGCCGTCCAGCGCCGTGGCGATGGCCGAGGGCGCACCGGGGATGTTGAGCAGGATCGCCGTCCGCGACCCGCCATAGACCCCGCCCATGTAGATGCCCACCATCAGGCTGAGCGCCTCGTAGACGTCCCATGAGAACGTGAAGGAGATCAGGATCGAGACCGCCATGGTCACGGACAGGCCCGGGATCGCGCCCACGTAGATCCCCGCGAAGGTGCCGAGCGCAACGAGCATCAGCAGGCTGGGGTCGAACCAGGCGATGGTAAGGTTTTGCAGCGCGTCGATCATTCCGCACCCCCGGAGGCAAGCCGCGCGATCCAGGCCAGGATCTCGCGTTCGGGCACGACGCCCTCGGGCATCAGCACGGAAAAGACCAGCCGGAAGACGATGTAGATGATCGCCAGGCTGAGCACCGAGACCACGGCGGCGAATATCACGCCGCGCTTGGCCAGGATCAGCGTCGAGACGAAAAGGAAAATCAGCGACGTCGGCAGGAAGCCGAGCGGGCGCAGGGCGATGGCGTAGAGCAGGATCAGACCCGCCATCATCACCGCGTTGGCCGGCAGGATGTCCCGGAACATCTCCGTGTCGCTGTCGCGGCTGGCGCGCAGCGTGTTCACTGTTACAACCAACGCAGAGAGCAGCATCACCGCCGCCGCGGCCATCGGGAAGGCGCCGGGCGAACTCAGGCCCTCGAATCCGGAGATCCCGTAGGCCTTGACCAGCGCACCGAGACTCAGGAGCGCCAGCAGAAGGGCGAAGATCGCTTCGCCGGGTTTGCGTGTGTTATTCGGTCCCATGCATCCTCCCGAAAGTTGGGAACCGCGCGGCGCCCGGGCCGACGCGGTTCCCGTCCGTGCGTGCCCTGTCAGGGCCGGGGAATGTCGAATTCCTCCGGAGAGGTCTTGGCGATGCCTGCGTCATGGACGAGCCAGGACGTGACCGACTGGTACTTTTCGAGGAACTGGACCGCCTCGTCCCCGGAGATGTTCATGATGGAGTAGCCGCGCGCCGCCATCAGGTCCTTGAACTCCTGATTTTCGGCGCCCGCCGCAAAGGCTTCCTTCAGCTTCTCGACCGCCTCGTCTGGCGTCCCCTTCTTGACGAAAACGCCGAAGAACGGGCCCCACGGAAGGTAGGTGGCGAAGTCCGGATACTCCTCAGTGATCGGGGGCAAATCGGGCATCAGCGGATTGGGCTCCACGTCGATCAGGGCAATTGGCTTCACCCGGCCGGCTTTGACGTGCTCGATCGCCACGCCCATCACCACCGGAACCACATGGATCGCGCCCGATTGCAGCGCGGTGATCGCCGGGCCGTCGCCGTCATAGGGCACTTCCGTGACCGGCAGCTCCAGCTTGCTCGACAACATCGCGGTGACCGTCGAGGGCAGCCCGCCCGGCCCGGTTGTCCCGAACTTCACTTCGTTCGGGTGGGCGCTCACGTAATCCACCATCTCCGTGAAGGTATCGAAGGGCGCATCGTTGTTGGCGACGATGACCGGCACGCCGCGCGCCAGAACGTTGATCGGGATGAAATCCGAATAGTCCAACTCGCCAAGGCCCATAACCTTGTAAAGCTGCGGGTTTTCGGCGCCGAGCAACAGCGTGTAGCCATCGGGCTTCTGCGCGAAGACGTACTTCGTGGCGATGGCGCCGACCCCGCCGGTCATGTTCTGGATGATCACGTCGCTGCCCAGCACCTCCTCGGCATGGGGCGTGACGGACCGCATGACGGTGTCGGTGGACCCACCTGCCCCCCACATGACGATGCCCTGCAGGTCCTTCTCGGGGAATTCGGCGAGTGCGGGCGCGGCCGCCAGAATCGCGGCGACGACCGCCCCCATGAGTTTGCGGTTCATGACTTCTCCTCCCAGATTTTGATCCGCCGAATCCTCCTGACCGGCGTTGGTATTAAAAATGTACGAATTCGTACAATTGTCAAAGCGGAATTTGTACCATTTCGACCATTCCATGCTATCACTTCAGACAGGGCATTGGGAACGACACCCGTCGCGAGGGAGGCTGCCGTGGAGAAAGAGGCGCGGCGAACGCGTTGGAAACAGGACCCCGACAGCGTGAAAGCCGACATCCTGCGGGCCGCCGTGGCAGAGTTTTCGGTGAAAGGGCTGTCAGGAACGCGGATCGACGAGATCGCGCGCCGCACGGCGACATCGAAGCGCATGATCTACTACTACTTCGGCGACAAGGTCGGGCTGTACCGGGCCGCGCTCGAATCGGAGTATCACCGCGCGCGGCACCAGGAGGGAGAGATCGACTTCTCCGGCCTCGACGCAGTGGAAGCCATGCGCCGCCTGGTGGAGTTCACGTTCGATTTTCATCGCCACCACCCCGAATTCGTTGCCATGATCGCCCACGAGAACACCCAGGCGGCCGTCCACCTGGCGGAATCGGAGGTGATCCGGCGGCTGAACCAGGGCGCAGTGAACCAGGTGGGCGAAATCTACGCCGACGGCGTCGCGCGCGGCCAGTTCCGGCCCGGTCTGGAACCCGTGCGGCTGCACTGGATGATTTCGGCGCTCTGCTTCTACAACGTCTCGAACCGGCACACCTTCAGCGCCGGGTTCGGCGACACGATCCATTCCGATGAAGGACAGGAAACGCATCGCCGCTTCGTGGTGGACCTCGTGATGCGGGCCGTCATGGCGCAGCCGGAGGCCACCTCGACCGCCCCGTGAGGCGGACGTCGCTCACCCGCCGACGAGCGTCCCCATCCGCCGCATGGCCAGTTCATAGCCCTCGATGCCGCAGCCGACGATGATCCCGTCCGCGCGCATACTGACGTAGGAATGATGCCGGAAAGCTTCGCGCTTGTGCACCTGGCTGATGTGAACCTCGAAAACCGGCCCTTCAAAGGCGTTCAGCGCATCAAGGATGGCCACCGATGTATGGGTGAAGGCGCCGGGGTTCAGGATGATCCCGACGGCCGCCTCCCGCGCCTCGTGAATCCAGTCGATGATCTGGCCCTCGTGGTTGGACTGCAAGGACCGCACCTCGAGCCCGAACTCGGCGGCGACCCGGCTGCAATTGTTCGCGACGTCCTCCAGCGTATCGCTGCCGTAAATCTCCGGCTGGCGCTTGCCCAGCAAGTTGAGATTGGGCCCGTTCATCACAAAGACAGTTTTCGACATGTTCATCTCCCTTCGACCTGCCGGCAGCCTACAGACTGGGAAACCGGAATTCGAATGACGGAATTTCCGATCTGGCGAACACGAGGTTAACTTCCGGCCTCGCGGAGGTCGAGGCGGCGCGCCGTCCTCGGCCGCCATGTCGCGGGCCGACGCGCGGCTGTCCACGCGCGCAACGGACGCTCTTGCCGCAGCGCACGTGATGGTCATGGCGCCGCGCCTGGCTTTGGCCTACGCCTTTGCCTGCCGGGCCGCAGCAATGAGGCGGCGACCGGCGCACGACCCAGGAAGAGACGCCACATGACCACCCGCGACACGCCGCACCTCATCGCCCCTCAGGGCAGAACACCTTTTCCCGACGCCAAAACCACGGTGCAGACCCTCGGCAACTCACAGCCACTGACCGGCCTTTTCGCCAACCCCGACGAACAGCGCGCGCCGGAGGTCTGAGCGATGGACATGTTGATCTTTTTCGGGGTCATCGCCGCCGCCGGCGGGGTGGCCGGGATAATCGCCGGCCTGCTCGGCGTCGGTGGCGGCATCATCCTGGTGCCCGCGTTCTATTACGTCTTCAGCGGTTTGGGCTATCACCCGGACCAGCTCATGCAGATCTGCGTCGCCACCTCCACTGGCACGATCATCGTCACCTCCCTGCGCTCGGTCACCTCACATCACAAGCGCGGCGCCGTCAGCCTGGAACTGATCCGCTCCTGGGGGCCCTTCGTCGCCCTGGGCTCGGTCACCGGCGTTCTGGCCGCCGCCAGCTTGCGCAGCCACCAACTGCAGCTCGTCTTCGGCATCATCGGCGTCAGTCTCGGGCTCTACATGCTGCTCGGCAAGCGCAGCTGGCGCCTCTCCGACACGCTGCCGAGCCGGCCGCTCGGTGCCCTCTACGGCGGTCTCATCGGCTTCTTTTCGGCGCTCATGGGCATCGGCGGCGGCAGCTTCACCGTCCCACTCCTGACCGCCTACAACGTGCCGCCGCACCGCGCCGTGGGCACCTCGCCCGGATTTGGCCTGATGATCGCCATCCCGGGCTTTCTCACGTTCCTCATGACCGGCTGGAGCCTTACCGGCAAACCACCGGGCACCGTGGGCTACGTCAACCTGCCCGCGGTGGCGCTGATCATGGTCACCTCACTCCTCGCGGTGCCGATCGGGGTGAAACTCGCGCACGATCTCAGCCCGGCGCGACTGCGGCTCGTCTTCGCGCTTACGGTGTTGGTGCTGGCGGGGAACATGCTGAGAAAGGCACTGGTCGGCTGAGGCCCCCGGCAGGGAGATCGGACGGATGTCGCACTTCATCGTTCTCGGCGCCGGCATGGCGGGTGTCGGCGCGGCGCTTGCGCTCCAGGCGCGGGGCCACGGGGTCACCGTGGTCGACCGGCGAGAGCCCGGCTCGGAGACGAGCCACGGCAATGCCGGGGTGATCCAGGCCGAGGCGGCGGAGCCCTATGCCCTCCCCCGCGACCTGCCGACGCTCCTCTCCTACGCTCTGGGGCGCAGCAATGACGTGCTCTGGCACCTGCGGGACCTGCCCGGGGCCGCGCCCGCGCTCTGGCGATACTTCCGCTGCTCGGCGCCCCAGCGACACGCGCGTACCTCGCAGATCTACGCCAGGCTGACCGCCCGCGCGACCGACGATCACGCGCCGCTTGTCGCAGCCTCGAACAGCGAGGGCCTGATCCGCCGCACCGGCCTCGGGGAGTTTCATCGCTCCGAGCGCAGCCTGGAAACGGCGGCCCGCAACGCGGAACGGATCGGGCGAACATACGGCGTGCCCTCGCGGGTCCTGGTCGGCGCCGATATGACCCGCGCGGAGCCGGCGTTGCGCGGCGATCCGGCGGGCCTGCTGCTCTGGGAGGGGCCGTGGAGTTGCTCGGACCCCGGTGCCCTCACCCGTGCCTATGCCGCCCTGCTCGAAGCGCGCGGCGGCCAGGTGGTGACGGGCGATGCATTGAGCCTCCGGCAACAGGGCTCGGGCTGGCGCGTGCAGGGCGCGGACGGGCCAGTCGACGGGACGGACGCGGTGGTGTGCCTCGGCCCCTGGTCGCCCGACCTTCTGTCACGCCTCGGCTACCGGGTGCCGATGGTCTGGAAGCGTGGATATCACGGGCACTTTGCCTCCCCCGCGCAATTGGTGCGGCCCTACCTCGATGCTGAATATGGCGTCGTGCTCGCCTCGATGACCCTTGGGCTGCGGCTCAGCACCGGCGCCGAGCTGGTAAGCCGTGACGCGCCCCGCACCCTGCGCCAGCTTGACCGCGGCCGCCGCGCCGCCGGAGAGCTGGTGGAGATCGGCGCGCCCATTGAGGACGGCATCTGGCACGGGCACCGGCCCTGCCTGCCGGACATGCTCCCCCTGGTCGGCTCTGCCCCGCGCCATCGCGGGCTGTGGTTCGATTTCGGCCACGGTCATCAGGGCTTCACCCTTGGGCCGACCACCGGCGCGATGCTTGCCGAGATCGTCGACGGCCGGCGGGACGATCTGACCGACGCGCTCTCCCCGGCCAACCGCGGCCTCTGAAACCTTTCGGAGCACGTCATCCACCGCCCTCCTCTGCCGAGGGCCCGTCGGTCACTCCTCGGTGTCGAGCGCTGCAATCCGGGCGCGGAAGTGCGCGGTGCCCTGCTCGATCCGTTCCAGTATGGGCTCAAGGGCCCAGAACCTTTCGAGAATGTCGAAGTTGACCGCGCGGGAGTGCGTGCTTTTGAACGTCCCGAGCCGCTGGTGGTAGAGCTTGGCGAGCTTGGGATACCCCATTGGCTCGGTGCAGGCGGCAAGCACGAGGAAAACCGCGAGCTCTTCGGCAAGGTCGGGATGCCGCGCGCCTTGGTCTTGCAGCCAGCGATAGAGGTCGGGATGTACGTTGTTGAAGACCCCACAGAAGCCCGCCGCCCCCGCCTGCATGGCGGGCCAGGCAATGGCCGCGTTGGCGTTGTTGATGGTGAGGGTGGAGCCACGGGTCAGGTCCACACGGCGCTGCACCGTCTCCAGGTCGCAGGAAACGTCCTTGAGGAGCGCGAAGCGGCCGGTCCCCGCACAATGAACCAGTTCCTCGTCCGTCAGCAGCCGCCGGTAAGGCGCCGGGCATTCGTAAAGGCCGAGCGTCAGGTCACCCGGCAGCGCATCCAGCAGCGCGTGCAAATTCTCCCTGAACGCCTCGGACCCCTGATCCTGCGTGGCAAGCCGGTTGGTCACCAGCACAAGGCCGTCCACGCCCGTCGCCGCCACGGCCGCCAGCTCTTCCTTCTGCGCGTCCAGCCCGTCGGAAACATGGCCCGAGGCAACCACCGGAACCCGTCCCGCGACCTGCTCCATGGTGGACCGCGCCAGTTCCACCCGTTCGGAAAGCGTAAGGTGCTGCATCTCCGAGGACTGGCAGACCGCAAAAAGCGCCTCCGCGCCATTGGCGATGTACCACTCGATGAGCGCCCCGTAGCCGTTCCAGTCGATCGTGTCGTCGTCAGTGAACGGGGTCAACATGACCGGGATGATGCCGGTGATAGAGGCGGTCATTGGGTCTGTTCCTTTTCGGCAGGAAAGAGCATCTCGCGGTGTGCGGGTACAGAGGCACGCCCTTCGCCCGGCCAACACGTCGGCCCGGACAAACGGAGTACGGCACTGCCCTGCATACCCCCCACCTCGAACCCGCTCAACCGGCGGCTGCGGTCATCGCCTCAATTGTGGGACCACACGCGTGGCGCAGCCGAAAATCCGGCTGCTTCCCCTGCATGGTCAGGAGGCCGGATCACGCGCGACGACCGGGGCCGACGCGTGGACCGAAGCCCAGTCCCCCCGATCACGCCGTTCGTGGGGCGCCTTACGACGCCCCATCGGGATCACCAGCAGCAGAAACCGCCGTCAACCAACAGATCGACGCCCGTGCAGTAGGACGACGCGTCGCTGGCCAGAAAGATGGCCGGCCCCACCATTTCGTCGACCGTGGCCATGCGTTGCATCGGGGTCTGGCTTTCGAACTCCCGGGTCTGATGAACCATCTCGGGCCGGGTATTCATCGGTGTGGCCGTGTAGCCGGGACTGATCGAGTTCACGCGGATCTGGCGATCCACCCACTCCATCGCCATGCTCTTCGACATGTGGATCACACCGGCCTTCGACGCATTGTAATGCAGCTGCTTGAGCCCCCGGTTGACGATCACGCCAGACATCGACGCGATGTTGATGATGGAGCCCTTTCCGTTCTGGAGCATGGCGCGGGCTTCCGCCTGACAGGACAGGAAAACGCCCTTCAGGTTGATGTCCATCAACGTCTGGTACTGCTCTTCCTCCATTTCCTCCGCCGGGTTGGCATTGGCGATACCGGCGGCGTTGACGGCGATGCCCAGTGGGCCGAGGTCGGCTTCGGTCTTGGCCACAGCGTCGGCCAGCGAGCCCTTGTCGGTGACATCGGCCGTGATCGTCAGGGCCTTGCGCCCGACAGCGTCGATGTGCCCTGCGGTTTCGGCCAGTCCGTCATCCTCGCGGCGGTCCAGGCAGGCAACATCGGCGCCGCACTGCGCAAGCCCGATCGCGATGCGCTGCCCGATACCACTGCCGGCGCCAGTGACCAGGGCAACCCGTCCGGAAAGATCGAAAAGCGCCGGGGCGTTCAGGGTAAGGTCTGCCATTTCATCTCCTAGGAGTAGTGTCGTATCTCGTTTCACGCGCCGTGCCGGCCGGGAGCGCTCCAACCGTCTCCGCAGGCTCGGCGCCCGAATGCTCCCCGCGCGTCTTGTCCCACCAGTCGGCCAGATGCGCCTTGGTCAACATCTGGGAGCCCGTCAGGTGCTCGTGCGGGACCGTATGGTTCTGGTTCATCGCCACAAGGTTCTTGACCGTCCAGTAGCCGATCTCCCACTGACGCTGCGCCTTCACCCCGGCGATCACGCCGGCCTCGATGTACTTCAGGGTCTCCTGCAGATCGTCCATGCCAACGATCACTACCTCGCCCGCCCGTCCGGCATCCGACACCGCACGTGCCGCGCCAATGGGATTGGAGGCATCGCAGCCGAAGATGCCGGCGAGGTCCGGATGGGCCGCGAGCGCCGCCTCGGTCAGACGCACCGCGGTATCCGGGTTGTCGTTGTCCGCTTCCTCGTAGACGATGTCGATGTCCGGATAAGCGGCGATTGCCTCCTTGAACCCTGCAACACGGGCGGCGTGGTTGGTGGCCGTCGGGCTGCCAGCAAGGATCGCGACCTTGCCCGCCCCGCCGATCCGGGCCGCGAGGAATTCGCCCAGTTCCGCCCCATCCTGGCGGTCGGACTTGTTGCCGACGAAGGGAAACGCGTCGGAGCAGAACGTGTCGAAGGTAATGACATTCACACCCTCGTCCACCGCCTTCTGGATCGTCGGTATCTCCGAAACCGGATCAAGGCAGGCGACCGCCACCCCATCAGGCTTGCGCTCCAGGGTCTCCATGATGCGGCGATTGTGGTCGGCGACCTGCGCTTTCGGCGGCCAATCCCATGTGACCCGCACATCAATGCCGTCTCGCTTCAACTCCTCCACGGCCTTCTCGGCGCCCTTGGCCACAACCTCGTACCAGGGATGAACCACCTTGGGGATGAACACGAACTCCAACCGCTGCTTGATCGGTGTGATCAGATCTTTCTGGTCGAACGAGCGTGCACGGCCGGACGTTGCCAATTCCATGACGTAGACGTCGTTGGCCTCGCTCCGGTCGAGAATGCCTGTCTGCCGTCCGGCCGCCATCACCATGATACGGTTTGAGACGCCCAGCACCTCGTCGAGGTCCGAACTCACGACGATGACAGCGACGCCTTGCTCGGCCAATCCCACGATGATGTCGTAAATCGAGGACCGCGCACCGACGTCAATGCCGCGGGTCGGCTCGTCGAGAAGCACCACGCGCGGGTTGCGGGCGAGCCACTTTGCAATCACGACCTTCTGTTGATTGCCGCCAGACATCTCGCTGGCGTTCTGGTGCCCCTGCCCCTTGACCCCGAATTTCCGAATGTTCTCGTTGGCAAACTGCCGGACCCGGCCTTGCCGGACCCAACCGGACGGGCCGACGGATTCGAAGTTCGCGTAGGCGATGTTCTCCTGAATGCTCTGGTTGAGGATGACGCCCTGCAACTTGCGGTCTTCCGGTACGAGGACGATTCCGTTGTCGATGGCTGCGCGCGGGGTGCGCGGCGTGATGTCCGTGCCGCCCAACAGCACCTGGCCTGTCTCGATCGGATCGGCGCCGGCGATGGCGCGCACGAGTTCGGTCCGTCCGGCGCCAACGAGCCCGGCGACACCGAAGATCTCGCCCTTCTTCACCGCGAAGTTCACACCGGCGAAGGTGCCGTGCGGCGAGGAGAGATCGCGCACCTCCAGCACCGTCTCCTCGGACGGGGTGGGAATGTTCGGGAACATGCGCCCGAGCGACCGGCCGACCATGGCCTCGACGATGGTTCGGATGGGAATGTCGGCGCTGTCGAATTCCTTGACCTTTTCACCATCCCGCATGACCACAATGCGGTCCGCGATTTGCTTGATCTCCTCCAGGCGGTGCGAAATGTAGACGATGCCCACGCCTTCGGATTTCAGCTTTTCGATCTGCTTGAACAGCAGTTTGGTCTCGGCGCCACCGAGGGCTGCCGTTGGTTCATCAAGGATTAGGAGCTTTGCGTTCAGCGTGAGCGCCTTCGCAATCTCGATCAGCTGCTGGTTCGCGGTGGAGAGGCCTTCGACCACCCGTCGCGGCGAGATGTCGAGACCAAGCCGCTCAAGACCCTCGTGGGCGCGCTCTTCCATCTTTCTGCGGTCGACGCGCCCGGCGGTTTTCGGGTAGCGGCCCACGAAAATATTCTCGGCGATCGTCAGGTGCGGCAGCAGCATGAGTTCCTGGTGGATCATGCCGACACCGGAATCGATCGCTTCTTTCGGAGTGGCGGGCGCGTAAGCCGCGCCCTGCCATGTCATTGTCCCGGATGTCGGACGGATCGTGCCGGAGATCACGTTCGAGACCGTCGATTTGCCGGCGCCGTTCTCGCCCAGCAAGGCCACGACCTCCCCAGCGTAGAAATCCATGTCGATCCCGTGCAGAACCTGGATCGGCCCGTAGGATTTCTGGATGTTACGCAGCGATAGGATCGGGGAATTGCCTTCGGTGGTCATGGCGGTGCCTTTCGCGTCACGGTGCCGGTGCGGATGGTCTTACGGGTGCTCCGCCACGAATTCCGGCGCGTTCTCACAGGTGGTGAGCACCGCGTTGGGGGTCTGCCGCTCCGGCAGGTCTTCGCCCGCTGCCTTCTTGATCGCCGAGTCGACGGCCAGGCGTCCCATCAGCTGCGTGCTCTGGGTGGCAGTCACCTTGAACGGGCCTTCGCACTTCGCCAGGTACTCGAGCGCCGCGACGTCGCCGTCATAGCCGCCGATCACGACCTGGTCCGACAACCCGGCCACGTCGACCGCCTTCGCCGCACCCATGGCAAGTCCATCCGCCTGACCGAAGATGATCTTGATGTCGGGATGGGCCTGCAGCATGTTTTGCGCAATCGAGAACCCTTCGTCCGGAGACCACATCTGGCTCCACTGCTCGGCGACGAGTTCGACGCCCGGGTTTTCCTCGACGGCGCGCAGGCAACCCTCATGCCGCAGAACTTCCGGCGTCGTCCCCTTCTGACCGTGGATGATGGCCATCTTGCCCTCGCCACCGGCCATCTCGATGATGGTCTTGCAGACCTCATACGCGGATTCCACGCTCTCGCCGGCGATGAACGTGTCGCCCGGCTCTCCATCCGGCGTCCGGTCGACGTTGATCACCGGGATGCCCTCGGCCCGGGCCAAGCGGGTCGGAACCGCAGCGGCGGCGGCACCGGCAGGAATATAGATGAACGCGTCGATACCTTGCGTCATCAGGTCCTGCACCTGGCTGACCTGCGTCGCGGTGTCGTTCTTGGCATCCACGACGATGGTCTCGATGCCTTTTTCCTTGGCGTAGGCCTCCACACCGAGCTTGATCTGGTTGAAGAAATCCGCCTGCAGGTTGGGCACGGCGACGCCGAGCTTCTTGACCTCGTCTGCCGAGGCGGCACCGGCGATCGTGGCCAGAGCTGTTGCCGCGATCAGGGCCTTGAAGGTGATGTTCATGGGTGTTTCCTCCTCTTTGTGTCGGGCCGCTACGCGCTGCACCCGTGGTGCGGTCCAGAAGATTCGGACCAATTTGACGGAGCGGGCGGAACCACCGCCGCCCCGAATTTTCAGCGGCGGTTGTGCTTGAAGGTCTCCGCCGCGACGGCCAGGACGATGACCAGACCGATGATGACGGCCTGCAGGAACGGCGAGACGTTCAGCAGGTTCAGGCCGTTTCTCAGCACGCCGATGATCAGGATGCCGACGATGGTGCCGCCGACACCCCCGGTGCCGCCTGAAAGGCTCGTACCGCCGATAACCACCGCCGCGATTGCATCGAGTTCATAGGCCACGCCGGAGCTCGGCTGCACCGCATCCAGGCGAGCCGCCATGAGGATACCGGCCAATCCCGACAGAAAGGCGGATGCGACATAGACAGCGACGGTTGCCCGGCTGACGTTGATCCCGGCCAGGCGGGCGACTTCGGCGTTGCCGCCAATCGCGTAGAGCGCACGTCCCCCCTCCCGATACCGCTGATACAGCAGCGCCAGGACGAAGACGATCAGCATGACGGCGACCGTCATCGTAAGAAAGCCGCCGTAGCGGATGATGGCGCCCATGTTGAACCACGCCGGGAAGCCGATGATCTGGGACCCGTTGGTGATCATGTTGGCGAGCCCGCGCGCAATCGACATCATCGCGAGCGTGGCAATGAAGGCCGGTACCCTGAAGGCGGTTATCATTAAGCCCGAGACGGCCCCCGCCACCATCGAGGCCACCAATGCCCCCCCAATCGCGATGGACATGGGCATTCCCGCTTCGACGTTGAGATAGCCGAGAACCATCATCGAAAGCGCCAACACGGACCCGACTGACAGGTCGATGCCCCCGATCAGGATCACGAAGGTCATACCGACCGCCATGATTCCGAGCACGGTGATCTGGTCGAGAATGTTCAGAAAGTTTCTGAATGACAGGAAGGAGTCTGTGGCAAGGGAAAGGACCGCGCACAGCAGGAGCAATCCTATCAACGGGCCGGTGGCCCCGCCCAAAGAAAAGAGATTGGCGAACAACGGCCTTGTCGAACCGTCCTTGGCAATCGCATTCATTGGCCCCTCCCAAACATGCATATTTATTCTTTAGTGACGTATCATTCCTATCGCTCCGCCGGAGGACATGTCAAATATTTTCTGAGGTAATTCCCATATATCATTCCCGTCAGGAAAAACATGATCCTTGACATGAGGCCAAATATGTATTTTTAGAGTTACCAGAATAGTTATTCATGGAGGGTCACATGGACACCCAGGATCTTCGGAGGCTGGCCAACGCGATCCGCCGCCGCGACCTTCAGGCGGTATTCGAGGCCGGCGCAGGGCATATCGGCGGAGAGATGTCGGTCATCGACATCCTCACGGCATTGTATTTTCACGTCCTTCGGGTCGACCCGGAGAACCCGCAGGACCCGACGCGGGACCGCTTCGTTCTGAGCAAGGGGCACACCGCCTGCGCGCTCTACGTCGTTCTGGCCGAGAAGGGCTTCATCCCGAAGGACGAGATCAAGACCTTCCTCAAGCCCCATTCGCGCCTCAACGGTCATCCAAACAGGACCAAAGTGCCCGGAGTGGAAACGAACACCGGCCCGCTCGGCCATGGTCTGCCCGTGGCCGTCGGAATGGCTCTGGCCGCGAAGCTGGACAATGCGTCCTGGCGGACGTTTGTCGTCACCGGCGACGGCGAAATGCAGGAAGGCAGCAACTGGGAGGCCATCGCCTCGGCCGCCCAATACAAGCTCGACAACCTGACGCTCATCATCGACCATAATCGCCTGCAACAGGGCGCCCGGCTGGCAGAAACCAACAACCTGGCCCCCTTCCCGCCGAAGCTCGAACCCTTTGGCTGGGCGGTCGAGGAGATCGACGGCCACGACATGGACCAGATCGTCGCGGCGCTCTCGCCCGAAAAGGTGGTCCCCGGCAAACCGCGCTGCATCGTCGCCCACACCAACAAGGGCAACGGCATCTCGTTCATGTCCGACAACGTCGCCTGGCACCACAAGGTGCCGAACGCTGAGCAATACAAACAGGCCATGGCCGAACTCGAGGAGGCCAACCAATGAACGCCATCGCCGAAAAAGTGAAACTGTTCGATTGCCGCGACGCTTTCACCGAAACGCTGGAAGCGCTGGCGACCGAAGACACCAACGTCGTCGCCGTCTGCAACGACTCGGTCGGCTCCTCGAAGCTGACAGGCTTCCGCGACCGGTTTCCCGAACGTCTGATCAACGTCGGAATCGCCGAACAGACGCTGGTCGGCGTCGGTGCCGGCCTTGCCAACGGTGGCAAGATCCCGTTCGTCTGCGGTGCGGCGTGTTTTCTGACCGGCAGATCGCTGGAACAGATCAAGGCCGACGTCGCCTATTCCAACACCAACGTGAAACTCATCGGTATCAGCTCTGGCATGGCGTATGGCGAGCTCGGGCCGACTCATCACTCGACCGAAGATTTCGCCTGGCTCCGGGCGATTCCCAACATCGCCGTCGTCGCCCCATGTGACAACGTCGAGACGGCCGCGGCGGTTGCCTTCGCCGCCGCGTTCGAAGGGCCGATTTTCCTGCGCCTCAGCCGCGTTGGCGTGCCGCAGCTTCTGCCGGATGGACACACATTCGAACTCGGCAAGGCCAACCTGCTGCGCGACGGCTCCGACGTCACCCTCATCGCCAACGGCACGCTGACCCACCGGGCGCTGAAAGCCGCCGAGCTGCTCGCCGCCAAGGGCATAGAAGCGCGGGTCCTCAACATGGCCAGCGTCCGCCCGATCGACGAGCAGGCCATCATCAAGGCCGCGAAAGAGACGGGCGCCATTCTCACCTGCGAGGAGCACACGATTTTCGGCGGGCTCGGCAGCGCGGTTGCGGAAGTGGTCGTCGACCATGCGCCCGTGCCGATGAAACGACTCGGCGTGCCCGGCACCTTCCCTCCGACGGGCTCGGCCAATTTCCTCCTTGACGAATTCGGTATGTCGCCGGACGGCATCGCGACGACGGCGACCGCATTGGTCCAGCGGAAATCGTGAAGAGATCCTGAGTAGAGGGAGGAGGGTGTGATGGAGCGAGCGGTTCTGGCCATCGACGAAGGCACGACGAATAGCAAAGCGATTCTGGTGCTGGAGAGCGGTGAAATCGTCGGGCGTGGGTCCCACCCGGTTGAGACGAGGCATCCGCAGTCCGGTTGGGTCGACCAGGACGCGAAACAGGTCTGGACCAGCACGGTCGCCGCGATTCGGGAGTGCCTTGCAAACGGGCCGGAGGTGCAGATCCACGCCATCGGCATCTCCAACCAACGCGAGTCGATCATGATCTGGGACAGGCAGACCGGCGAGCCCCTTGGGCCGCTCGTGACCTGGCAGTGCCACCGGACGGCGGCGGCCTGCGACGCCCTCAAGGCGGCCGGTCACGAGGACGAGGTGATCGCCCGCACCGGTCTTCCGCTCGACCCCATGTTCCCGGCCACCAAGGTGAGGTGGTTGCTGGAAACCCACTGTGCCGGCAAGGCGCCCGGCGACATCTGCATCGGCACCGTGGATTCCTGGCTAATCTGGAACTTCTCCGGCGGCACAGTCCACGCCTGCGACACCTCCAACGCCGCCCGCACCCAACTCTACAACATCTCCGAAGGCCACTGGGACGACACCCTCTGCGACATCTTCAATGTCCCAGCAGAGGCCCTGCCCGAGGTCCACGACTCCTCCCACGTCTTCGCCCATACCTCGGGCGTGGACGTCCTCCCGGACGGGTTGCCGGTCGCGTCAGCGATCGGCGACTCGCACGGAGCCTTGTTCGGCCACGGCGCTTACACCCTCGGAGACGGCAAGGTCACGTTCGGCACCGGCTCCTCGGTCATGACCACGCTCCCGGCGTTCATCGTCCCGCCGAAAGGCATCACCACGACGATTGCCTGGTCCCTGAATGGCAAGCCGACCTATGCGTTCGAGGGCAACATCTTCGTCAGCGCCTCGATCCTTCCGTGGACGGCGGACCTGCTCGCCCAGTCGGACGTCACTGCCCTTCTGGATCTGGCGCAGACCGTCGACACGACGCTCGGCGTCATGCTCGTGCCGGCACATGTGGGCCTTGGCTCGCCGCATTGGAACTCCGACGCGCGCGGGCTGATCTGCGGGCTGTCTTTCAATGCGGGCAAGGCGCACATCGCTCGCGCCGCGGCCGAGAGCATCGCCTTTCAGGTCGCCGACATCTTTGAAATCGTTGTGCGGAACTCCGGTCGGGGCATCGGCCGGCTTTTCGTTGACGGCGGGCCAAGCAAGAATCCCTTCCTGATGGGAATGGTCGCCGACTACATCGACCACCCGGTGATCGTAGGCGAAAGCACCGAAGCCTCGGCCCAGGGCGCGGCCTATCTGGCGGGCCTGGCCACCGGCCTCTGGCCGGACCTCGAAACCGTGGGCGCGCTGGAAGGGCATGGTCGCGAAATCGCTCCGACCATCTCGGCGGCAGACCGCGAGCGCGACCTGGCGGGGTGGCGGATGGCGATTGCCCGAGCGACCCTTGGACCGGAATAAAAATTCAGGGTAGGGTCCGCTCTCGATCCTACCCAACCCAGGAGTCCTCGATGGCTCGAGTGAACGAACTCAGGCTGATTGCGCGTGTCGCCCAGATGTACCACACCGAAGGTCGCCGCCAGGGCGACATCGCGAAACACCTGCACATCTCACAAGCGACCGTCTCTCGCATGCTGAAGAAGGCTGTCGAGGAAGGTATCGTGCGCACGACGGTCGTCGCTCCTTCCGGCACATATGCGGACCTGGAGACAGGCCTGCGGGAGTGCTACGGCCTCTCCGAGGCGATCGTGGTCGAATGCACCGAAGACCGTCCGGGGCCGATCATGTCCCGGATCGGCGAAGGCGCCGCCCATTTCCTGGAAGCGACCCTACAGCCCGACGAGATCATCGGAGTCGCGAGCTGGAGCGAGACCATTCTCAAAATGGTCGACAACATCCACCCGATGCGCTCCGGCCGGGCGAAATATGTCGTCCAGACGCTCGGCGGCATGGGGGACCCGGCGGTTCAGACCCATGCGACGCAACTCATCACCCGGCTTGCCCGCCTGACGGGGGCCGAGTCGCGCCTGTTGTCCGCGCCGGGGGTCGCCCAGTCACGCGAAGCGAAACTTGTCCTGCTGAGCGACACCTACGTGCGCGAGACGATGGACCTTTACGGAAAACTCAGCCTCGCCATTGTGGGGATCGGGGCCATCGAACCGTCGTCGATGCTCGCGCGGAGCGGCAACGTTTTCACCACCAACGAGCTCGCCGAACTGACCCGCGCCGGCGCCGTCGGTGACATGAGCCTTCGGTTTTTCGACACCGAGGGCAAACTGGTGAAGACCCCGCTGGACGACCGCGTGATCGGTATGCCGCTGGAGGATCTCGCCAAGGTCGACCGCGTGATCGCCCTGGCCGGTGGCGCCGCCAAGACCCAGGCGATCCACGCTGCACTGAAAACCCGCTGCATCGATGTGCTTATCACCGATGTCTTTACTGCCGGCCGCCTCGTGAAGGGATGTGCCGACACAAACCAGTAGAAGGAGTCCGATGGATGGAACGCTTCGCCGGGAAAACGGTCGTGGTGACCGGTGGCAACAAGGGCATCGGCTACGCGATAGCCGAGCGGTTCGCGGCGGAAGGTGCGAATGTCGCGATCGCCTCCTACGAGCCGCAGGTCACAGAGGCCGCGGACGAGCTTGCGAAGTCCGGCGCCCGGACGCTTGGCGTGCTCTGCGACGTCACGGACCCGAACCAGGTCGTTAGCCTCTACGATGCGGCCGAGGCGGAATTCGGCAGCATCGATATCTCGATCCAGAACGCCGGCGTGATCTATATCTCCAAGCTCGAGGACGTGAGCCTCGATGAATGGAACAAGACCCTTGCGGTCAACACGACCGGCTGCTTCCTCTGCTGCCAGGAGGCGATCAAACGGATTCGCAGGCACGGCCGCGGAGGCAAGCTCGTCAACACCGCCTCCGGTCAGGCCCGCGAGGGCTTCATCTACACCCCGCACTACGCTGCCTCCAAGTTCGGCGTCATGGGCCTGACACAAAGCCTCGCCAAGGAAGTCGCTCTGGAGAAGATCACCGTCAACGCAATCTGCCCCGGCATCATCTACAGCGAGATGTGGGACTACAATGACCGTGTCTGGGGCAAAATGCTGGGAGACTACGGACCCGGCGAGTTGATGGCGGAATGGGTGCAGAACATTCCCATGAAACGCGCGGGCTTCGGCAAGGACGTGGCCGGCCTCGTCGCCTTCCTCGCCAGTGAAGACGCCGACTACATCACCGGCCAGACGGTCAACGTGGACGGTGGCTTGATCATGTCCTGAGCAGCTCCGGACCGGTCGGATCCAGGGCATCACCCCAGGATCGTGGCTGCGCCGCGGAGATTTCGTTTTAAATCAAAATGTTGTACGGGAGCCTCCATGCCCCCTGCCCTACCGTGCCGCGGCCGTATTGACACCCGTCGGCACGCACCGCTATCACTGGTCCACTGGTATGTCCTACATACCAGATGGAGACGACCTTGGATACCCCGGAGCACAAAAAGCCACATTTCGACGAGGCGCTGAAACCGGCCTCTGCCCGGGATCTGGTCGCGAGAAAAATCGCCTCCCTCATCGCAACCGGAGCGTTGAGCGTCGGCGACGAACTTCCAAGCGAACGCGAACTCGCGGTCTCCTTCAACATCAGCCGATCGAGCGTGCGCAGCGGATTGCAATTCCTGGCCGCGAAGGGCGTCCTGTCCATCGCCCAGGGGGTCAAGACCCGCGTTATATCGGCCGACGTGACCCCCGACACCCGGCAGGCCCAACGGATCAACGCCTATTCCCTCGAAGACGTCGAAACCGCCCGGACCATGCTGGAAGACATGGTTGTCCGCAGCGCCGCTCTGCGGATCGACGACGCGACCATCGCCAAGCTGGAGGAGATGCTGGATGCCCAGTTCGGCATGACAAACGACCCGATCCGTTTCCTCGTCAGCGATCGGGGATTCCATCTGACGATCTACGAGGCCAGCGGCAACCCGGTCCTGACCGACTTCGTCGCGGACCTCTACGGCTACGAAATGACACGCAGGCGTCAGGTCGTCGCCGTGCCCGGCGTTATCGAGGCGAGCTGCCGTGAACATGCGGAGATTCTGGACGGACTGAGGGCCCGCGACCCCGCTGCCGCCGGCGCGGCCTTCGCACGGCACCTCCGGCACGTCTACGCGACCACCCGGTCGCTCATGACCAAGGGAGACATCTCCTGACGAAGCGCGCCGCCACCATGTCCGTGCGCCCAGGGCGCACAGCGGGCCCGGCCGCGCAATAGAAGACTGCCCTCGCAGGCAGATGGAAGAACCGAAAGGAAGGCCACCGATGGCTGTCGTTCTTGGATGCATCGCCGACGATTTCACCGGCGCAACGGACCTTGCCGGGCTGCTCGCCCGCAGCGGTATCGCCGTCTCGCTGCGGATGGGAATTCCCGACGCGCCGCCTGAAACCGCGGAAACCGCCGCCTTCGAGATCATCGCCCTTAAATGCCGCACCATACCCGTTGCCGAGGCCGTGGCCGACACCCGCGCCGCCTTCGACTGGCTGCGCCGCGCCGGGGCGCAGCGGATCTTCTGGAAATATTGCTCGACCTTCGACAGCACCGCGGACGGCAACATAGGCCCCGTTGCCGAGGCGCTGATGGCCGATCTCGGCGCAACGCAGACGGTCTATTGCCCAGCTTTCCCCGAGAACGGGCGCAGTGTCTTCATGGGTTACCTCTTCGTCGGCGAACAGCCGATTGCCGAGAGCCCGATGAAGGATCACCCCCTGACCCCGATGCGCGACAGCAACCTCATGCGGCTTCTGGCGCCGCAGGTGCGGGGCAAGGTCGGCTTGGTCAACCGGCTCACCGTTGCCCGCGGACCGGATGCCGTACGGGCGCGGCTGGCCGATCTGGAGCGCGACGGCATCGCCCACGTTGTGCTGGACGCGGTGGCGGACGATGACCTCAGAATTCTCGCCGAGGCCTGTGCCCACATGCCCCTGATGACCGGCGGCAGTGCCCTGGCCATGCCCCTGCCCGGCATCTACCTGCGCGACGGTGCCATTGCCCGGAGCGCCCGGCGGCAGGCCCCTCCCCCCGTCGGCGCGGGCTCCATCGTGCTGTCTGGCAGTTGCTCCGCCATGACCCGCGCCCAGGTCGCGCAGTACCTGCCGCAGGCCTCCGCCCTGAAGCTCGATCCGCTGGAACTGGCCAGATCGGGGCCGCAAGCCGCGCGGGACTGGCTCGCCCAACAGCCCGCGGAGGCCCCCAAGATCGTTTATGCCACGGCCGAGCCCGCCGACGTGGCGGCCACGCAGGCCGAGCTCGGCGCGGCGCGTGCCGGCGCGGTGGTCGAGGCCGCCCTGGCGCAGCTTGCCACCGATGCGCGTGACCTCGGCGTGCGCCGGTTCGTTGTCGCCGGCGGCGAGACGGCGGGCGCGGTCACCAAGGCGCTCGGCGTGACCCGGATGTCCATCGGCGAGGAAATCGCGCCGGGCGTCCCCTGGACGTGGTGCCGCAGCGGTGGCCACGACATCGCCATGGCCTTAAAATCCGGCAACTTCGGCACCGAAACCTTCTTTTCCGACGCCTTCGCAAAACTGGAGGCCGCCGAATGAGCGCCGAGGCCCGCCTGCGCGAACAGATCTGCCTGCTCGCCAAATCCATGTTCGACCGCGGACTGACCGTCGGATCCAGCGGCAACATCTCCGCCCGGCTTGACGCAGACCGCCTTCTGGTCACACCCACCGGCAGTTGCTTCTGCCGCCTCGACCCGGCGCGCCTCTCGGTGCTGGACGCCCGGATGACCCTAATTGACGGCGACGCACCCACCAAGGAAGTGCCGCTGCATGCCGCCTTCTACGAGACGCGCCCGCAGCAGACCGGCGCGGTCGTGCACCTCCATTCCTCCCATTCGGTGGCGCTGTCGGTTTTGCCCGATACCGATCCGGAGAACATGTTGCCCCCGATCACCGCCTACGGCGTGATGAAGCTCGGGCGGGTGAAGCTCCTGCCCTACTTCATGCCGGGCGATCCGGCGATGGGCGATGCCATTCGCGGCCTCGCAGGCAGGCGCAGCGCCGTCGTGCTGGCCAATCACGGCCCCGTCGTCGCCGGCAAGGACCTGGAGGCCGCCTGTTATGCCATGGAGGAGCTGGAGGAGACGGCGAAGCTCGCCATGCTGACCCGCGGCCTCTCTCCCCGCTTGCTGAACGAGGCGGAGATCCGAGGCCTGGTTTCCAAATTCAATGTCGAGTGGGATGACTGACATGACGGCTTTTTCTGCAAACCTCGGCTTCCTGTGGACCGAACTGCCCCTGCCCGATGCCATCCGGGCCGCAAAGGCGGCCGGATTCCAGGCCGTCGAATGCCACTGGCCCTACGACACCCCGCCACAGGAGGTCGCCGTGGCCCTGCGGGAGACCGGCCTGCCCATGCTTGGGCTGAACACCGTGCGCGGACAGCCGGGGGAGAACGGTCTTGCCGCCCTGCCCCAACGGCAGCAAGAGGCTCGCGACGCGATCGACCAGGCCATCGCCTATGCCAGGGCCATCGGCACGCCCAACGTGCATGTCATGGCCGGATTTGCCGAAGGCGCAGACGCACGGGCGACCTTCGTGACCAACCTGCGATACGCCAGTACCCAGGCCGCACCGCACGGCATCACCATTCTGATCGAGCCACTCAATCGCTACGATGCCCCCGGGTACTTCCTGCAAACCAGCTCCCAGGCGGCCGCGATCCTCGAAGACGTCGCCCGCCCGAACGTGAAGCTCATGTTCGACTGCTACCATCTGCAAATCATGGAGGGGGATTTGACCCGGCACCTGACCGAAAGGTTGCCGATAATCGGGCACATCCAGATCGCCTCCGTGCCGGACCGCTCGGAGCCAGACTGCGGCGAAGTGAATTACCCGCATATCTATGCCCATCTTGAGACGCTGGGTTACAAGACGCCGCTCGGCGCAGAGTACAAACCTCGCACGACGACGGACGCTGGCCTCGGCTGGCTGTCCGCTTGCTGAGGTCGGGCTCAGGGAACGTGCCGGCTGCGTCCGTCTCGGGTGTCCCCGCCTGCGCAGGTAGTGGCCCTGCCGGGGTGTTCGCATCCCCGGCAGTGGACCTGTCGCGAGATCGGCGCGCGGTTGAGGACTTCACGCATCCGGTTTTGAAGTCTACTTAAGATATTGATTTTATTATTTTAAATTTACTTCACGCCACGTCGCGCTCCGCATGTACGTAGTCAATTGCACACGCACCCGGGCCGCTTTGACCGACCGCCCTCCCCTGCCCCATGGTTCGGAAAGTCTTCGTGGTCCCCGGCCCTCCCGGACAACCGCGCGTCGGGTTTTCACTATCTTTTCTCCGCTGTAGTATGGCCCCACCGCGACCGCGTGAACGATCGGCGAGTCGCAGGTCTGCAAGCATGGTTCCCCGCGGGGAACCCCCTGCCCTATTCATCGAGTTGGGCGAGGAACGCTTCCAATGCGGCTTCCAGCATGCGTCGATCCTTGGCGGAGAAATCCGTGTTCAACCGAACCTCCAGCCGCCCGTGGGACGCGGTGACCTTCGCCGAGCCGCCCGGCCGCTCGATGCGGAAAGTCGTTCGCGCCGGCCGAGGTTTCGCCCCCGGCCCCTTCGATCGCTCCGTGTTACCCGCTGCTTGGGCATAGCCGCTCAGCACGCGCTTCTCGTCCTCTGGCTGGCGTGGCGCGGGAAGCGCTGCGAGGTCCGCGAGAACCTGCTCGGCCAAGTCGGGCTGGACCTCGAAAGCCTTGCGAAGATCGAGCCCGAGTTGTCGCGGAATTGCCTGCGGGAACTGGATATGGGCGCCGATGATTTCGAAGAGTTGAGCAAAGGCGCGGATGTAGCTGCGTTTCTGCTTGCCCGCCGACCGGTAGAGCTCCAGAACCGCCGCGTCCACGTCGTCAACCTTGGTCTGCTGGTCAGCGGCATAGTCCCGCGCCAGCACCGCCATCTCGCCGAAAGAGATGTCCTTCCGAACGAGGTTCTCGTCCACCATCCGACGGTAGAGCTGCTCCAACGCCTCGCCACTGGCGATGATCGTGGCCGGGATCCGGGTCCAGCGTTCATCGCTACCGCCGGACGCAATCCGCAGCTCGCGCCACGCCGACAGCCTCCGCAAGCCCTGCACGAGTTCGTACGCCCCCTCACCGACCTGCTCGACCTGGATCGGATTGGACAGGCCGATTGCCTCGATAGACGCCTTGAGTTCGGACAGGTCGTCCGTGCCATCGAAGTTGCGATCCCGGATCAGCTTGGTCGTTGAAATCGCCTCGGTCGGAATAAGGTCGGTGATCAGGCCCGCTTTTTTGAGACGGACGTGTTCATGGGCAAGTCGATCATTCTCCGCGCGTATACGGGCTTCCATGTCCGCTCGGTTGCTGAGGGACTCCGCATTCTCCCGCACTGCGGAGGCCATCGGCCCACGGCGGGCCACGGACGCCGCCGTGGCGGACCCGGGAGCAGCCGGCGGGTCAGAGGAGAGATCGTCGGGCAAGTCGATATCGAAAACGCGCCGCTTCTTGCTCATGCCACGTCCTCCAGGCGGTCCCAGGCCGAGAGCACGGTGTCCCGGAATTCAGCGTAGGCTTGATCGAATGTGGTGCGCGCGCGGCGCCAGGTTTCCCGCGTCATATCGCGATAATCAATCTCGTAGACGGAGGACAGGAAGCGGCCGGATTGCTCCACGGCTCGGGTCATCTCGATCGGGTGTTCGGCGACATGCCCGTCGAAGACCTTGCGGAAGGCGTCGAACATTGCACGGTGCAGGTCGTTGCCGGGCTCGTAACGGGTCAACAGGAAGCGGATCTCGAGGAAGGCCTTGGGCAATGGCAGGTTCCCCGCGGGGAACCCGGCGGACAGATCCTCCAGCGCCTCGGCGAGTTGGCCGATGAAGGAGGTGGTGGAATCGTATTCCCAGTAGCCCGGGCCGGAAGGAATGTAGAGCATGTCGGCCGCGAACACCGCGTTCATCGACTGGTAACCGATGGCCGGAGGGCAGTCGAAAATCACCAGATCGTAGGCATCCGGTGCCAGTCCGTCGAGGTAGCGTGAGACGGCCGCGAAGAAGGACCAGTCCGGATTCAGGTGCCGGTACTGCGCGGACGCGAATTCCACGAAGGCCGCGTTGGCGCAGGAGGGGATAATGTCGATGGAGGACCAGGCCGTGGGCTTGATGAAGTCCGGCACCCGGAGCGTGCCAAGGCCCATGTCCCGGATCGAAGACGGGATCTGGCGGCGGGGCAGGGAGGCGCCGGACTCGGCGGCAGTGGGCGCCTCGTTCATCCGGTCCGTCTCCCGCACGAGGTCGCGGGCCATGATGCCCCAGACGGTGTATTCCTCCGCCACGTCGGAAAGCCCCATGGAGTGGGACAGCGTGGCCTGGGGGTCGAAATCAACGACAAGCACGCGATAGCCGTCCAGCGCGGCGGCATGGGCGAAGTGCAGCGCGACGGTCGATTTGCCGGCGCCGCCCTTGAAATTCGCAACGGCCGCCCGGAAGGCCCGCTTGCCCGTCGGGCGGCGGGGCAGGAGGGAGCGGCGGTTGACCTTCATCCGGCGCCGCATCTCGTTGATCTCTTCGAGGGTGTACCAACGCTGACGGCCATCTCCCACGACCTCGCCGGCGGGCAAGGATGGATCGGCGGCGAGACGACCGCGAAAGGTCGACTGGTTCACCTTGAGGATCAGCTCGGACACTTCCCAGCTCGAAAACCGACGGAGGGTCTTTTCCAGTTCCGGCGAGAAGGTCTGACGGCGGATCCAACTCTGCATCTTGAGGGAGTTCGCCTGCAGACGGGACAGGTCTTCATGGGTGTAAGTCACTGCGCGCCTCATGATCGGACGTATTTTCGTTGTGATTTCGGATTTACGCGGATTTGCACGTTTTTGCAAAACCTATTATTCTTGATGCGTGTTGCGGGTGGAATGCCCCACGCCTTTGAAAACCTGAGCTGCAGGCGATTCGCGCGCGCTACGCCGGGCGGCCGCAAAATGGGGCAGGGGGCGGCTGGTGATTGGGGGACACTTCGGCGTGCCACACGACATATAGGGGGACAAAACCCCGAAATAGGGGGACAGCCAGAACGTCCCCCTATACCAATGAAACCGATTCTTATCCTTCGGATTTGAGGCCGAGATCGGCGATGGCTTGAAAATCCTTGACAGAATCGAGATACGAGACGCTAATTGCCGTCAAATGGCGAAAAGCGTTGGTTTGACCTCCAACGACAGACCATGAGCGGCGTGACCGCAGAGGCAGCGACCCGGGTGACCGGTATCTTGGCAAGGATCGGGCGGATGATCCAAACGAAACCCGTCGGGCGAAATGCCTCGGCGATGAAATACGATATCCTGACCGCTCTAGGCGCCCATGCGCTCGCGGCCGGGCCAGGGGACAGGTCGCAACAGAAACGCAGCCTGAGGCTGCTGACACTGATTACGGCGCGATACAACTGGCGCACAGAGGAACTGGTGGTCGGCCGCCGGGAGATGGCGCGGCTGTGGTGCGTCGATGAGCGCACGGTGAAACGGGAACTTGCGCGGCTTAAGGCCTTGGGGTGGATTGCGGTCAAGCGCCCGGCCGCGCGCGGGCGTATCACGGTGTATCAGTTGTGCCTGGAACGGATTCTGGCCGATACCGCGCCAGCCTGGGCGAATGTGGGCGAGGATTTCGCGGTTCGGATGGGCGCGGCGGAAACGGGCGAAGCGCCGGCGGGGCAGGGGACCATCGTCGCCTTTCCCGGCGCGACGCGGCCAAAGCCGCCCGACGTGTCGTCGGACGATGAATGGGCGCTCGCCTCCGGACTGCTCTATGCTGAGGATGCCAACCTGCACGCGGCCTGGTTCGCGGCGTTGACGCGGGCGGCGCGGACCGGGGACCGGTTGCTGTTGCACGCCCCGAGCCGGTTTCACGCAAGCTATGTGCAGGGGCACCTGAACGGGCGGCTGCTGTCCGCGGTGCGTCAGGTGGATGCTTCGGTGTCGTCCATCACCGTGACGCACGGGTAGAACGCCGCACAAGGTATTGATTTCGCGGCGCTAAATGGATTACTACCGATCCCCCGTTCAATCTGCCGGGGCCTATTGCTGGATCGACTGCAGGTAGTAGACAAGCGACAGGATCCGGCCGCGCGCCACCATGTCGGACGTCTCTCCGCGTTGGCTGGTCGCGGAGTTCTGGAAGCGCTCGCCCCAGATCGGCATCGCGCTGCCGTGCGCCCTGACACCGTCGCGGCCGTCGATCGTGGTCAGCACCGCCTCGAACGGAAAGGCGCCGTCGTTGGATTGCGACAGGTCCACCAGGCTGGGGATGGAGATATTGAGGAGGGTGGCAAGAGGTCCGTCCCCCATCGCGCTTTCGGCGTGGCGGCCCGCGCAAGCGACCTTGTATTCGTGCTCGCCCGAGATTTCGGCGACGACTGGATAACTGGCCAGGACCAGTGCGGCAATGACTTGCATTTTCAGGATAAGGCTAGTCATTCCGAGTCCTCCCAAACTGACGGAACCAAGACCTTCGAGTATCGCGGGACGCGGGTGCTTTAGGCATGAGACCGTCACGGGATGGCGGGGCAGGGGAGGGCAAGGCCCTGCCTAACGCCAGAAACCGCGTGAACCAAGCGGCGATCTTTTGTAACGCTTGGGTCGTACCAACTCCACTCCAGAAGAAAGCCGAAGACGTCATGTTGAGTTTCCGCAAGGCACCCCTTTTCCTCACGGCGCTGCTTGTCACCGCGCTGTGTGCCAGCGCGTCCCTCGCCCACACCGGGGAGATCTATGGCGGTGGCTTCGTCAACGGCTTCACCCATCCCATTCTGGGGTGGGATCACGTGGCGGCGATGGTCGCCGTCGGGCTCTGGGGGGCGTTTCTGGGCGCTCCCGCAATCTGGCTGCTGCCGGTCGTCTTTCCGTTGGTCATGGCGTTCGGGGCCGTTATGGGCATTCTGGGTATCCCGGTTCCGGCCGTTGAAACGGGCATCGCGCTGTCGGCGGTCGTATTGGGACTGATGATCGTCTTCGCGGCGAAACCGTCTGTCTGGGTCTCGGCCGTGCTCGTGGGTCTCTTCGCGATCTTCCACGGCTACGCACACGGGACGGAGCTGCCCGCGAGTGCGAATGCCTTTGCCTTTGCGGCTGGGTTCGTGATTGCGACCGGGCTGTTGCACCTGACGGGCATCGCCATCGGGCTTCTCGTCAAGTGGCCAGCTGGCCGCCTGGTGGTGCGGGGCGCGGGCGGGGTGATTTCGCTCGCTGGCATGGCCTTCCTGACCGGCATGGCATGAGGACACGCGCACTCCGGCTGGCTGCCCTCATGGGGTTTGCTGTTCCCGGGACGGCGCAGGCGCATTCCGCGATACCCGGTGTTGACGGGTTTTATTCCGGCCTGCTGCACCCGATCTCTACCCCGGCGCAGGTGATGCTGTTGCTGGGGGTCGGCCTGTTGATCGGCGGATTGAAGGGTCAATCTTTCGGCAAGTGGCTCGGTCTCTTCTGTGCGGCGACGGTTCTGGGGATGGCGACGGGGCGGTGGTTTGGCCGGCTGGACGAGGTCATGTTCGCCATTGCCTTCCTCGCCTGTGTGCAAGCGGCCCTGGCGCCGGGACGGCTGTTGCCGACGGTGGCGGCGCTCACGCTTCTGGGCGGCGTCTGTATCGGCGCGGCGTCGGTCCCTGAGGCAGGTCCGCTACGGGACCGGCTTGTCGCGATGGCCGGGTCCTTTCTCGGGGCGAATGCCGGCCTGCTCTATGTCGTCGGGGCGCGGGTGATCCTGACCGACAAGGTCTCGCGGGTTTGGGTGGACGTCGGCCTGCGGGTCGCGGCGGCCTGGCTTGCGGCGATTTCCGCGATCATGCTCGCCCTGCAGTTCGCCCCAATTGCGTAGGTGCCCGGGTGACATGACCGGCGCGGACCTTTCGGAGATTTATCGCGGCTACATTGACTGCCTGAACCGGCAGGACTGGGGCAACCTCGGCAAGTATGTGGACGAGGATGTGCGGCGGAACGGGCAGGCGCTCGGGCTGGAGGGATATCGCGCATTGCTCGTGGAGGACTTTCGGGCGATCCCCGATCTGACATTCGTACTCGAGCTTCTGGTATGCGAGCCCCCGATGGTTGCGAGCCGGTTGGCCTTTGAGTGCACGCCGGTGGGGATGCTCTTTGGCCTGCCGGTGAACGGCAGACGGGTGCAGTTCTGCGAGAATGTGTTCTACGAATTCGACGGCGGCCGCATCCGGTCCGTGTGGTCGGTGATCGACACTGCCGCCGTTGCTGCGCAGCTTTGACACGGCTCGGCGTCAGTCGACATCAACTCCCGCCCGCGCCAGCGCCCGGGTCATGCGTTGCGTTGCCTGCGGCGCGATCCGTGCATGGCAGGGCGTCCGCGCGCAGATGTCCCACCATTTGCGCAGGTAGGGGATATGAGTGGGCGGCAGGCGGGCCCAGTCGTTCAGGGCTATCTCGGGCTTGCCGATATGCTGCAGATGCTCCAGAACCCGCTGCTCCAGCTCGGGCGACAGCCGCCACCGCGCGGGTTTGATGACCTGTCCGGCGTAGTGGATCACGGCCGGCCGCTGCATGACGTGGCCAGGCCGCTCGTTGTAGAAGCGGTGGTTGTACCGGTCGTGCGCCTGCACGTAGTGGCTGCCGTGGGTCAGCGAGAACAGACCCTGGTCGCCGAAGTCGAGGTCGAGCGTCTTGCGCGCCCATTTGGCGACCGCGAGGTAGTGGTCCAGCCCGATGTCGTCCCGCCTGAGTTTGTCGAGGTTGAGCACGATGGAGCCGCTGTTGAGGAGCCCCTGGGCGATGTGCCGAACGATAATGGCCGGCAGGCCCAGGGCATGGGCGCGGCGCGCTGGCCCGATCAGCAGCGGTGGCACCTTCAGCGACTCCCGGCAGGCCACGAGATATCGGCCGAGGAAGGGATGGTTCAGGAGCGGCACGAGGTCGTCCGTCACCAGAAGGTCCAGCGCGTCGAGGTAGATCACGCGTTTTATGTCGTCCGGCAGGTGTTGGTGCGCGACGAACCAGAGGAAGCGGGCGCTGTCGGGCTTGCCGCCAAGCTGTTTCAGCCGGTCGAATGCCTCGGCGTCCGGAATCCGGAGCGGGCGCAGGGTGATGTTTCCGAGCCCGGCACAGAACCGCTCGAGGGCCGCGATTTTTCCGGGGCCGAGGTTCTGTTCCAGCAGCCAGAAGACGATCTCGTCGCGGGGGTGGATTTCGGACAGGGTGAGCAGGAGGACCTGGAGCACGTCCGGATTGGGGCCGGCGATGGAGCTCATCACATCCAGCCGCGTGGGCGCGCGGTCCCGATACTTGCGGCGCATGTGGCGATCCATCGGGGCGGACCAGATGTTGGGGAGCGCCCTGTAGAGATCCCCGGCTCCGTGCCGAAAGCGGTCTGTTGACATGGAAAGTAGCCCCGGCGCTCGCTAAAAACGTCCCGATGTTGGATCATGCCGGCCTGCGGGCGTCAATCTCCGGGCGCACGGAGGAGGGGGCCCAGTGCTTTGTTTGGTCAGATCGGTCGCCAGCCTGCGGTGAGCCAGGCGGCAAAGGCGGCCTCGTCGATCCGGCCCGAGGCCAGGTCCTCCATCATCCGCACGCCCTCGACCGGGGCAGGGCGGAAGGCATGGCCGTTCAGCCGCAGGAAGGTGACGGCGGTCACGAAGGCGGTGCGCTTGTTGCCGTCGACGAAGGCGTGGGCCTTGGCGATACCGAACGCATAGGCCGCAGCGATCTCGGCCAGGCCGGCCTTCGAATAGGCGGCGAGGTTCATGGCGCGGGCACAGCCCATTTCCAGCAGCGCCCGGTCACGCAGGCCGGGGGTGCCGCCATGCCGGGAGATCTGCCGGTCGTGGATGACGACGACCGCGGCCAGCGGTACCCAGACGGGGGGTGTCACGCGAGGGCCTGGAGCATATCCCGGTTCTCGTCCATGACGATCTCGGCGGCTTCTAGAGCCGCCGCGACGGAGGGGTCGTGGGCCATGACCTTTAGGCTGCCGTCATCTCCGCGCGCCACGAACAGGGTGTCGCCCTCCTTGGCGTCCAGGATCGTTAGCATTTCTGTCGTCAGGGTCATGACGGCCGAGTTTCCCACCTTGCGAATTTTGGTCTCGATCATGGCGCGGCTCTCCCGTGTATCTTTCTGTATATACGGGTGGACGGGCTGTGAGGCAAGGCTCAGGCGCTGGCGCGCGGCTTCAGCTGGCCAAGGAACAGGCGGCTGAAGTCGCGGTCTTCGCTGCTGTCCAGCACTTCCACAAGGTAATCCGCCATCTCGGCGACGGGTTGCGTGAATGAGGTGATCCGGTAGGCCACGCTGCGCGCTTGGGGCGCATCGTCGAAACCGGTGACTGCGACGTCCTCCGGCACGCGCAGCCCAAGAGTGTGGCGGATCGCATCCATCGCGCCGATCGCGAGGGCGTCATTCTCGCAGACGATCACGTCCGGCAGGTCGGCGGCGGGGCGGTCGGAGAGCGCCGTTGTCACGGCCTCTGTGGCGAGGGTGGGACTGTAGGCAGCGACGGAGGTGCAGGGCGGCTCCGTGCCGAAGCGCGCTTGCCAGAACGCCAGGAAGGTCTCCTTGCGGTCCAGATGCGCGGAAGAGGTGCGCGGCCCGGCGAGGAACATGGGCCGCCGGTACCCGCGCGCGGCCACGTATTCGGCAAGTTCCGTCATGGCGGCCACGTCATCCACGGCAATGTTGATCGTGTCGGGATTCCGGGAGAAGCGGGCGAAGACGATCAGCTTGCGGAACCGCCGCGCGGCGATGGCAGTCTTGAGCGCCTCGTCGTCGAACTGCACGCCGATCAGGATGACAGCGTCGACGCGGCGCTGGCTGGCGTTGAGCAAGGCGGGCCCGGCGTCGGCCTCGTCCAACGTGTTGACGAGCAGCGTGTCCCATCCGGCGCGACGCAGGCTGCGGGTCAGATGTTCGAGAACGACCAGCTTGTGGGGGTTGCAAAAGTCGTCGACCAGCAGCGCGACCAGATTTGAGCGGTCGGAGGCAAGGCTGGCCGCGCGCATGTCCGGCACGTAGCCGAGCCGGGTTGCCGCCTGCATGACCTTTTCCCGGCTCCGGGCGGAGATCGACGCATCCTTCCGGAAGGCGCGATTGACGGTCCAACGGGAGACGCCGGCCGCCGTGGCCACGTCGTCGGCGGTCACGTGCGCTTCCGGTAAGGTCCTGTCATCCCGCGCCATCGGCTTCTCCTCGTGGCATCCTATCCCCGCATTTAGGGCGATTGAAGCGAATACGGTGGGGGCGACATGACGAATTGCACACGCGAGCAGAAACTTGTTGCACGCGCGTGCAAAACGGCAGAATTTCCCGGCAAAGCGCGGCGAGGGGCCGCGATTCTGGAGGAGCATATGCTGAAAGTTGGGTTGCTGGGCGCCGGCCGTATCGGACAGGTGCATGCTGTGAATATCGCCGGTCACGCGCAGAGCGAACTGGTCGCCGTGTCCGACATCAATGCCGAGGCGGCCGAAAAGCTGGCGGCGCAGTTCGGCGCTGAGGCGCGGACGTCGGAGGAGATCCTTCAGGACCCGTCCATCGACGCCGTCCTCGTGGCCACATCCACCGACACGCACTCGGGCCTGATCGAAGCGGCCACGGCGGCCGGCAAGGCGGTACTGTGCGAGAAGCCGGTGGACCTGTCGCTGGAGCGGGCCAAGGCCTGCCAGGCGAAGGTTGCGGCGAGCGGCCAGCCGGTGATGATCGGCTTCAACCGCCGGTTCGACCCGAACTTCGCTGCCGTGAAGGCCGCGCTGGAAGCGGGTGAGATCGGCAAGGCGGAGCTACTGTCGATCACCTCTTTCGACCCCGCGCCACCGCCCGTGGCCTATGTCAAGGTGTCCGGCGGGCTGTTCCGGGACATGATGATCCACGATTTCGACATGGCGGCGTTTATCATGGGGGATGCGCCGGTGATGGTGCAGGCGGTCGGCACCTCCATCGTCGATCCGGAGATCGGCGCTGCGGGCGACGTCGATACCGCCGTGGTCACGCTGACCTATGGCGACGGACGCCTCGGGGTGATCAAGAACAGCCGCCGCGCCGCCTATGGTTACGACCAGCGGGTAGAACTGCTGGGCTCCGAGGGTCTGCTCTCGGCGGCGAACATGCTGGAGAATACGGTCTCGAAAGCGACCGCAGAGGGTGTCGTCGGCGCCAAGCCCACGTACTTCTTCCTGCAACGATACATGCCCGCCTATGTCGCCGAATGGGATGCCTTCGTTAGCGCTGTTCTGAATGGGACCGACATGCCGGTGACGTTGGAAGACGGCATCAAGGCCCTTGCCCTGGCGGAGGCCGCCACGCGGTCGGCCCAAACGGGACAGCCCGTCGCGCTCGACCTCTGAGGCCGACGTGATCGGCGGCCGCGTGGCGTTGCAGCCCCGCGCGGCCGCCGGCTTGATGCAAGAGCCAGTTGGCGGCGCGGGCGACCGTGCCGCCGGGTGGCCTCCCGCTGAACTTTGCGATAGACCCGCTCGCCGCTGGGAACGGCGGCTTTGGGGATTCAGCCGCAAGGGTTCCAGAAAGGCTTCTGGCTGAGCCTGGAACGGAGGTCGAGCGCGCGATCGGGATCCAAGGCACCACTCAGGGCGGCGTGGGTGGCGATGGCGAAGTAGGCGGCGCTCGCCAGCTAACCGACAAGGGCCGAAGCGCCGGTCGGATCGCCGAGCAGAACCCAGATCATGGAGGCCATGAAGAGGGGGGTATTGAGGCGGGTCCAGAGCCGCGACAGCAGCGGCAGTTCCGGAGCGAGGCAGAAGATCCCCGCAAGTGCGGCCCCGGTGAGGGCGACGGAGGCGAATGGGGGGAGCTGGCCGCCAGTCCCCGCGGCGTAGGCCACGGCATCGGCGGTTTTCACGGCGAAGGCCGCCGCGAGGAAAATCAGCAGGGCACTGGTCTTTGGCAGGCGGGAGGCGCGCCGCCGGCGGACGAGGATCTCCGCAGCCTCGGCCATGCAGTCGGCAATGGGACGGCCGGTTTCGTTGGAGAGCCGTTTGGCCAGGGCGAGGTGGCTGTCGACGTATCGTGACATTCCGCCCCTTTGGTCGGCTGGATCTCGGTCGAGTCGCCGCACGTTGCGGGTGAAATGCGGCCACAATGCAGTGGCAAGATCGAATACCGCGCGAAGTGCGCGGCGCCGGACAGGGCAGTTTGCCGCCCGGCCGGGACTCGATTGGTGTTTGACCGACGCGTTGTCCAGCGTATCTCTTATTAGTGTATTAAGGCATTCCCACCGTTTCGGGTCATGAAAAGGACCATTCGATGAAAAGCATTGCTACGGTCGTGGGCCTCCTTGCGCTCACATCTTTTCCAGTTCCGGCGCAGGAAATGGTAACACCGGAAACTTACATTCGGGCCGAGGTCGACATGTCGTTCGCCGTTTTCCAGTTGAAGGCGGGCAGCGACGTGAACCGGTTTTATTACATCCGGAAGCCGACGCCGCTGGACGAACAGGCGGTTGTGCGTATGAACCGCGACACGCTTTATGCGGGCGCCGTTGTGGACACCGAGGGCGGGGCGACGATCACCATTCCGGAGTTTCCGGACGACCGGTATTTTTCTGTTCTGGTCATCGACAACGACCATTACGCGCCGGCCGTATTCTACGAGCCGGGGACATACGACATTCCGGGTGACACCAAGTACGTCGCTTTGATCATGCGCATCCAGATGATGGACCCGGGCAATCCGGACGATATCGCGCTCGTCAACGAAATGCAGAATGCGTTCGTCATAGAGGGTTCGAGCCATGACCTGTTCCCGGACCCTGAGTGGGACGTGGACAGCATGCTCGACCTGCGGGCGGAGTACGAGGAGGAATTCCAGACCTATACCCAGTACGAGCCGGACTGGATGGGGCCGCGCGGCACGGTGAACGAGGAGACGCGGCATCTTGCGGTGGCGGGAGCGTGGGGCCTCTTCCCGGAGAAGGATGCCGTCTATATCAACTACACCGGCCCGGAGTCGGAGGATGCCTGTTACACCGCGACCTACGACGTGCCGCCGAACGACGCCTTCTGGTCGATCACCGTCTATGGCGCGGACGGGTTCATGGAGAGCGACACCAACATCGTCAACGACCGCAACGTGACGCTGAACGAGGACGGCACGTTCACCGTTCATTTCGGCCCCGAGGCGCTTTGCGGCGACCAGCCGAACCGGGTGGACATAACCCGGGGCTGGAACTTCCTGATGCGCATCTACCGCCCGGGTCAGGCTGTGCTCGACCGGACGTATACGCTCCCCGAGGTGGAGGAGGCGACCTGACGCCGGGACGGCGAAGAGGTTAGCGTCGGCTCAGGGGATTGTTCTTTCGGCGCACGGCTTTCCTGGGCCCTTCGTTGCGCCAGTCGAGTTCGTCAACCATGCGGCGGATGTGCCGTTCGTCCCGCGCCTCCTGGTGTTTGGTGAGAAGCTGTGATGGCAGCGCCTTGAAGAATGCGACAGCCGTCTGAAATCCGTCCTGACCAAATCTCGTCGTCATGGGTACCTGCCAATTAAGATGAATGACCAGACTTGGCCAACAAATGGGCGAAAAGTTGGCCGGCCGGTTCCCGCTTTGGAAACACAGCGTCGCCGGGGAATGCTCCGGCGGCGGCGGGTCTATCAGAGGGAAGGGGGCAGTGGGCGGGCGCGCGATCGGGACTTCGATGCCGCACTGTGTTCGTGACGATCCGGCGGAAGCACGGCTGACGGCTTCGGTTGGGCGCGTCCGTGACCCGCCGCCGGACGCCGCCGCCCACCACTGGGAGCGGCGACGCGGGGCGGTCAGGTGAGGCGCATTTCGGGCACGTCGCCCACGATGTGCAACTCTGCGGCGGTGGCAGCGCGAACGTCCTCCACCGAAACACCCGGTCCGACTTCGCGCAGCACCAGCCCGTCGTCGGTGGGCTCGATCACCGCCATCTCGGTCACGATCAGGCTGACCCGGCGCGTGGCGGTCAGCGGCAGGGTGCATTCGGGCAGAATCTTGGGCTCGCCCTTGGCCGTGTGGACCATCGAGACCACGACCTTGCGAGCGCCGGCGACAAGATCCATCGCGCCGCCCATGCCGGGCACCATCTTGCCGGGCACCATCCAGTTGGCGAGGTAGCCGCGCGCGTCCACCTGAAGCCCGCCGAGAACCGTCATGTCCAGGTGCCCGCCCCGGATCAGCCCGAAGGACATGGCCGAGTCGATGGAGGCCGCGCCGGGAACGGCGGTCACGAAACCGCCGCCGGCATCGGTCAGGTCCGGGTCCTCCATGCCTTCCGGCGGCCGCGCACCCAGCCCGATCACGCCGTTCTCGGCCTGGAAGAAGACGTCTACATCGTCGGGGAGGTAGTTGGCGACCAGACTTGGCAGGCCGATGCCGAGGTTGACGAGCATTCCGTCCCGCACATCCAGCGCGACGCGGCGGGCGATGATTTCCTTCGCGTTCATGTCAGTTCCCCCGCGACAGAAGGTGATCGACCAGGATGCCGGGCGTCTTCACCGCATCCGGCGGGATGGCGCCGATCGGCACGATCTCCTGCGGCTCGGCGATCACCGTATCGGCGGCCATGGCCATGATCGGGTTGAAGTTGTGTGCGGTCAGAGCGTAATCGAGGTTCCCCTTGTAGTCCGCGTGTTTGCAGCGGATCAGGGCAAAGTCGCCGCGGATCGGTTTCTCCAGCAGGAAGCTCTTGCCGTCGACCTCGACCACCGGCTTGCCGTCGGCCACCGGCGTGCCGAGGCCGGTCGCCGTCAGCACTCCGCCGAGGCCCACGCCGCCGGCGCGGATGCGTTCCACCAGCGTGCCTTGTGGCACCAGCTCCACGTCTATCTCGCCTGCGATCATCTTGGCCTGCGTTTCGGGGTTGAGCCCGATGTGGCTAACGATGGCGCGGGAGATAAGGCCCGCTGTCACCAGCTTACCGATGCCGTGGCCCGGCATGGCGGTGTCGTTCGCGACCACCGTGAAGCCGCCTACGCCGCGCTCCACCAGCGCGTCGATCATCCGCTCGGGCGTGCCCACGGCCATGAACCCGCCGATCAGCAGAACGGCGCCCTCGGGCACCATCTCCGCCAGCTCGCGGGGTTTCTTCGCTGTCTTCATCCGCCAGATCTCCTTCCCATCCGGAGGCCGCTCCCGGACCGCCGCATCCAATACAAGTCGCCGCGCCGGACCGAGGAGGATGTCGCACGCCGAAGTGCGATACGGTCGGGGTGTATCGCGAACAGTCGGGCGCGCGGGCCGCAGGGGAGTCGTTACGACCCGGATTACCGCCATGTGAGCCGGAGAGTCGGCGCAAGCATGGTACGGCGACGAGCCGTTTGTAAACCACTGGCCGCAATGCCACTCCCCCCGCGTCGCTGCGCCGCGGAATTCGGGCGAAGCGGCTGGGAGGTGGCCTGTGACGCGGGATCGGGGCGCGCCGCAGGCCTGCGAGGTTTCAGACGCGGAGCAGGGTCTTGATCGCGCGGCGCTCGTCCATGGCGCGGTAGCCGTCCGCCACCTCGGCGATGGGCAGTTCCAGATCGAAGACCTTGCCCGGTTTGATCTCGCCTTCCAACACGCGTTGCATCAGATCCGGCAGGTAGCGGCGTACCGGGGCCGGACCACCGAACAGGCGCTTCTGGGCGAAGAAGAGCCCCTCGCCGGTGAAGGTCACCTCGTGCGGCACGCCGACGAAGCCGACCGCGCCGCCGGGCCTGCAGACGCCGAGGGCCTGATCCATGGACTGCTGCAGGCCCACGCATTCCAGCACCGCGTCGGCGCCGACGCCGTTGGTCAGGTCCATCACTTCGGCAATGCCCTCCTCACCACGGGAGGCGACGATGTCCGTCGCGCCGTATTCCCGGGCGAGCTTCTGGCGGCTTTCGTGCCGGCTCATGGCGATGATGCGCTCGGCGCCGCGCATTTTGGCGGAGAGGACGGCCATCAGGCCCACCGCTCCGTCCCCGACCACGACGGCGGTCGAGCCATTGGTTACACCGGCGGCTTCGGCTGCGTAGTAACCCGTGCCAAGCACGTCGGAGCTTGCGAGCATGTAGGGGATCTGTTCGTCAGTCGGCATTTCCTCGGTGGCGACGAGCGTGCCGTCGGCCAGTGGCACGCGAGCGTAGGGCGCCTGTGCGCCGGACATGAATTCCCGCTGTTCGCACGAGGACGGGTAGCCGAACTGGCAATGCGGGCAGGTGTTGTCCGAGATCACGAAGGAGCCGACGACGAATTGCCCCGGGCGGATCGTGCGGACCTCGCTGCCCACCTCGATTACCTTGCCGCAATACTCGTGGCCCATGTGCATGGGCTCCTCGAAGGGCTGAGCGCCGCGATAGGGCCAGAGGTCCGATCCGCAGATACAAGTGGCCGATAGCTCGATGATTGCGTCGGTGGGCTTGAGGATTTTCGGATCGTCGACGCGTTCGTAGCGGACGTCGCCGGGGGCATGCATGAGGGTGGCGTACATGGAACTTTCCTTGATGAGTCGGGCAGGGCGCGGGCGGCGCTGCTTTGACGGGTGAAGAATGGTGTCAGGCCGGTGCGGGTAGGCGTGGCCTCAGGAGAGGTAGTCCTCGTCGGTGACATGCTCCTGCCAGTCGACGGGGGAGCCGTTCTCCCGCTCCTGGATGGCGACATGGCTCATCGCATTCTGAGCCGTCGCGCCGTGCCAGTGGCGCTCGCCGGGATCGAACCAAACGGTGTCGCCCGCGCGGATCGTCTGTTTCGGTCCACCCTCGGTCTGCACCCAGCCTTCGCCAGAGACGACGAGCAGAAGCTGGCCGCGCGGGTGGGTGTGCCAGGCCGTGCGGGCGCCTGGCTCGAAGGTGACCAGCGCTGCGGCGCCGGAGGCGGGGTCGGGCATGGCGAACATGCCGTCGATCCGGACTTGCCCGGAGAACGTCTCCGCTGGTCCCTGGGCGGAGGGCTGGTCGCTCGGGGTGAGGATCTTCATCGGGTTTCCTTTCGTCACAGGCACCGGGTCACATGTCGGGCTTTGACAAGTATAGGTCCTGCTCCCTTCCGGATTAGAGATGAATTGCCTATTGTGCCTATATCGATCATTCATCAATCGGCAGGAGTCCGACTTCATGCCCTTGCGTCGGGATGAACTTGGCGACCTCATGGCGTTCCTCGCGGTGGCCGAGGAACGCAGTTTCACCCGTGCAGCCGCCCGTCTCGGCACCTCGCAAAGCGCGTTGAGCCACGTGGTTCGGCGCCTGGAGGAGCGGTTGGACATTCGGCTGCTCACGCGCACTACGCGGAACGTCGCGCCGACGGAGGCGGGGCTGCGGCTTGCCGAAACCCTTGGACCGGCCTTCGAGGACATCGAGTCCCGGCTCATGGAACTTGACGAACTGCGCAGCCAGCCCAGCGGAACCATCCGCATCACGGCCAGCCGAAATGTCGCCCGTGACATCCTGATGCCCGCCGTGAGCGCGTTGATGGCGGCCTATCCGGGCCTCAATATCGAGATCAACATCGACCAGCGGCTGGTGGATATCGTGCGGGAAGGGTTCGATGCCGGCGTCCGCCTCGGCGAGGAGGTGGAGAAGGACATGATCGCGATCCGTATCGGTCCTGACATGCGGATGATCGTCGCCGGGAGCCCCGCCTATTTCGCTCGCCGCCCGGCGCCGGAGACGCCGCGCGACCTGACGGAGCACAACTGCATCAACCTGCGCCTGCCGACGCTGGGCGGGCTCTATGCGTGGGAATTCGAGAAGAACGGGCAGGCGCTGAACGTGCGGGTGGAGGGGCAGTTCACCTCCAACGATCCCGATCTGATGATCGCTGCGGCGATTGCCGGCGAAGGACTCGTCTTCCTGCCGGAGGACCACTTGGGGGACCTCGTGGCGCGGGGGGACCTCGTCGCCTGCCTCACGGACTGGTGCCCGCCGTTCCCAGGCTATCACCTCTATTTCCCAAGCCGCCGTCAGCGCCTCCCATCGTTCCGCCTGCTGGCCGATGCGCTGCGGTATCGGGCCGGGTAAGGAGGGCAGGGCGGTACGAAGAAGACCCGGCCCCCCACCGTGAGGCGGGAGGCCGGGTCCCCGGTTCAGATCGATGTCCCGGCCGCCTCGCGACGGCGGAACCGCAGGTCTCAGACGTAGCGGTTCAGGACACCTTCAAGGTACTCCTGCCGCCCCGACCGCGGTTGCGGCGAAGTTTCGAGGCCCTTCATGGCGACCTCTTCCAGCGAGCGTTCCCCCGCGAGGATCGCCTGCGGCTCCGGCTCGGACCAGCCTGCGTACCGGTCGGCGAGGGGGCCCTCCAGCGCTTTGTCTTCCAGCATCTTCTCCGCCGCCAGCAGGCCGCGTGCGCAGGCATCCATCGAGGCCACATGCGCGATCAGAAGGTCCTGCGGATCGATCGACTGGCGCCGGATCTTGGCGTCGAAGTTCAGGCCGCCGGTCTGGAACCCGCCGTTCTTCAGGATCTCGTGCATCAGCAGCGCGATCTCGGGAACGTTCATCGCGAACTGATCCGTATCCCAACCGAGCAGGTCATCGCCCCGGTTGATGTCGATGGAGCCAAAGATACCGAGGGCATAAGCCAGCCGCACTTCGTGGTCGAACGAATGACCGGCGAGGATCGCATGGTTTTGCTCGATATTGACCTTTACGTCGTCGAGCAGGCCGTAGCGGCTCAGGAAGCCGTACACCGTGGCAACATCATAGTCGTACTGGTGCTTGGTCGGCTCCTTCGGTTTCGGTTCGATCAGGATCGGGCCGTCGAAGCCGATCTTGTGCTTGTACTCCACCAGCATCGACAGGAAGCGGCCGAGTTGATCCAGCTCCTGTTTCAGATTGGTGTTGAGAAGCGTCTCGTAGCCTTCACGGCCGCCCCAGCAAACATAGTTCTCGCCGCCCAGGCGCTTGGTGACGTCCATCGCCGCCTTCACCTGGCCACAGGCGTAGGCAAAGACGTCCGGGTCGGGGTTCGTCGCCGCGCCCGACATGAAGCGGCGATGGCTGAACATGTTCGCCGTGCCCCAGAGCAGTTTGACCCCGGAGGACTGCATCTTGCTCTCGAAGATGTCGGCGATGGCGTTCAGGTTGGCGTTGAACTCCCGCAGGCTGCCGCCTTCGGGGGCGACGTCGATGTCGTGGAATGCGAAGTAGGGAACGCCCAGAAGCTCGAACATGTCGAAGGCGACATCGGCCTTCTGACGCGCCAGTTCCATGGCGTCGTCGCCGTGCATCCAGGGGCGGTTGAGAGTTTCGCCGCCGAAGGGGTCGCTGCCCGGCCAGGTGAAGGAATGCCAGTACGCCGCGGAGAACCGGAGATGGTCCTCCATGCGCCGGCCCATCACCTTCCGGTCCTTGTCGTAGTAGCGGAAGGACAGCGGATCCGTGCTGTCGGTTCCTTTATACTGCGCGGGTTCGATCCCTGAGAAAAAATCGGTTTTCATGGGTCACACTCCAGTTGCAGCGACGGCTTGCGCGGACGTCGCGATGGTTTCGAATTCACACGTGCTTTCCATCCGCCAGTCTTTGGGGAGCGTGCGGCGGGCGCCGGTCCCCTCTACACGTCCGGTCAGCCGGATATCGCCGCTCGACGCACCGACCATCAGCGTGAAGAAGCCGGGCTCGACGATGCGCGTGCCCTCCGGCCCGGTGAAACTCAGCATGTCGCTGGGAACGCTGAAGGTAACACGCGCGGTTTCCCCGGCCTTGAGGCTCACCCGGCCGAATGCCTTCAGCTCTTTGACCGGGCGAACGACGCTGGCAAGTTCGTCGCGGACGTAGAGCTGCGGAACGGCCACGCCGTCGCGCTTGCCGGTGTTGCGGATCTCGAAAGACAGGCGAACGTCGCCGCTTTCGATGTCCACGGTATCCGCTTCCAGCTCCAGGTTGGCGAACTCGAAGTCCGTGTACGCCAGGCCGTGGCCGAACGGATACCGGCTGCCGAAGTGGCGGGCGATTGGCGTGCCGGAGCTCTTGAAGGCGTGGTTGTAGAAGTACGGCGCGGCGCCAACGCTTCGCGGGACCGAGAGCGTGAGACGCCCGGAAGGTTCGATCGCGCCGGTTAGGACGCTTGCGAGCGCTGTCCCGCCTTCTTGCCCGGCGAAGAATGCCCAGACCTGGGCCGCGATCTTGTCCTCAAGGCCGCCGAGGTTGTAGGGGCGACCGCTGATCACCACCACGATGACGGGCTTGCCGGTGGCGACCACGGCGTCCAGCAATTGCTGCTGCACCCCCGGCAGTTCCAGCGTGTCGACATCGGAGCCTTCGCCGACGGTGCCGGTCTGGAAGATGCCGGACAGATCGCCGACACAGACGATGGCGACATCCGCGGCTTCGGCGGCAGCCACGGCCTCGGGGATCATGTCGAGCCGGGAGGACAGCGGCGACGCTTGCTGCAGGCTCGTGCTGTCGTCAACATCGCCGGGGAAGACCGGCGCGCCGGCTTTGCGCTCATCGAGGATATTGCAGCCCCGGGCGTAGACGACCCGGCCGTCTCCGAGCGCCGCCTCGAGGCCCGCGCGCGGGGTGACGACGGTCGCCACGTCATCCGTTTCTTCATTGTGGATGAGGTGCACGGGGAAGCTGTAGTCGCCAAGGAGCGCCAGCGGATCGTCGGCGGTCGGGCCGATGACCGCCACCTTCGCCCGGTCGTCCAGCGGCAGCACGCCGTTGTTGTCGAGGATGACCACAGACTGTTCCGCGACCTCGCGGGCGACCTGCACTGCCGCGTCGGATCGAAGCTCGATTGCCGCGTCGTCGGTATAGGGCTTCTCGAACAGCCCGATGCGGAATTTCTCCGTCAGGACGCGGCGCACCACCTCGTCAACCTTGTCGAGAGAGATCTGGCCGCGTTCGATAGCCAGCTTGAGGTCCTTGGCGCAGTCATTGCCCGGCAGTTCGACGTCGAGGCCCGCATTGAACGAGAGGGCCGCGGCCTCCGCGGTATCCGTGGCGATGCCGTGGTGCTGGTAGAGCAGGCTGACGCCGACGTAGTCGGCAACGACGATGCCATCAAAGCCCCAGTCGTCGCGCAGCACCTTGGTCAGGAGGTGCTTGGAGGCGTGGACGGGTTCGTTGTCGATATCATGATAGGCCGGCATCACGGAGCCGGCATTGCCGAGCTTCACGGCCATTTCGAACGGCAACAGGAACGTGTCGTTCAACTCCCGCCATCCCATGTGCACCGGCGCATGGTTGCGGCCGCCTTCACTGGCGGAGTGACCGGCGTAGTGTTTGAGCGTTGCAAGCACGTCGCGTTTTTCGCCTTGCAGCCCTCTTACGTAGCGGGTCGCGAGGACACCGGTGAGGTAGGGATCTTCGCCGAAAGTCTCCTCCGTGCGGCCCCAACGCGAGTCGCGGGCAACGTCGAGCACCGGGGCAAGCCCCTGGTGGCAGCCGATCATGCGCAGCTCGGCACCGATCGCATCGCCGACACGTTCGACCAGCTCCGGGTTCCAGGTCGCGCCGAAGGACAGCGCCGACGGAAAGAGCGTGGCGCCGCTGATCATGAGCCCGGACAGGCACTCTTCGTGCGACATCACCGGGATGCCCAGCCGTGTTTCCTCGACGAGGTACTTCTGCAGGCTGTTCAGCGCGCGAACGCCGGCCGCCGGCTCAACGGTGCGGGTGCCGAGGGGCCGGGTGATCTGCCCCAGGCCGGTGTTCAGCATGTCCTTCAGCGTATCCTGGTCGGACGAGCCGGTGAACTGATCGCTGCGGGTCGTGTGCTGGCCATTCTCGTTGAGAAACAGCCACACCGAGTGCATCTGTCCGATCTTTTCTTCGAGCGACATGCGCGCCAGAAGGTCGTCGACACGTGCCTCGATGGACTGTGCCGGGTCTTTGTAGAGGTCAGTCATGGTAATTCCATCAGGTTGCGCGGCCGTGGCCGCGATAAAGGGGTGCGATCAGGCGAAGGTGCGCGAGGTCGCGTCGGCCAAGTACGGCAGGGCGTCACCGTTGGCGTCGAACAGGTGGCAGGCGGAGGGCCGGACGCGGAACGCCACCGGCCCCTCGGCCGTTTCGAGAACGTCGTCGGCCACCTTGGCGATACAGGGCTCGTCGGGCGTATCGGACAGGTAGAGATAGCTGTGCTCGCCAAAGTTCTCGATCGAATGGACGACCTTGCGGATCACCTGCGTGTCGGTTCCCGGAGGGGCAGGGACCATGTGTTCCGGCCGGACGCCCAGAGTGAGCGGCGCCCCGGCAGACAGCGTGCGCGCGTCTACCGGAACGTCGATGATCTCACCCGATGCAAGGCGCACTGTTGCGCCCTCCGTGTTGGCGTTCACCAGAGTGACCGGGAGGAAGTTCATCGACGGCGAGCCCAGGAACCCGGCCACGAACCGGTTTTTCGGCCGGTGATAGAGTTCCAGCGGGCTTCCGGACTGGGCGATACTTCCCTTGGTCAGCACGTCTTCACCAGAGCGCAGCAGAACGATCTTGTCGGCCAGCGCCATCGCTTCGGTCTGGTCGTGGGTGACGTAGATCATGCTGGCGTGAGGAAAGTCGCGGTGCAGGTTCGCGATCTCGGTCCGCATGTGAACGCGCAGGGCCGCGTCCAGGTTCGACAGCGGTTCGTCGAACAGGAACACTGCCGGTTGCCGCACGATGGCGCGCCCGATGGCGACCCGCTGACGCTGGCCGCCGGAAAGCTCCTTCGGCCGCCGTTCAAGGAGCGGCTCGATCTGCAGCGTCTTGGCGGCGATCTGCACGCGTTTGGCGATCTCGTCCTTCGGGGTTTTGGCCTGTTTCAGACCGAACGCCATGTTTTCGTAGACGCTCATGTGCGGGTAAAGCGCGTAGTTCTGGAACACCATGGCGACCCGGCGTTCGGACGGGAGAACGTCGTTCATGCGCTCGCCGCCGATCCGCAGATCCCCGGAGGTCACCGTCTCGATGCCGGCGATCATCCGCAGCAGCGTGGACTTTCCGCAGCCGGACGGCCCCAGGAAGACGCAGAATTCGCCGTCTTCGATCATCAGGTCGATATCGTGGAGGACGGTCACCTTGCCGAAACTCTTTTCGACATTGTTGAGTGTAATGCTGGTCATTGTTCGTTTCCTGTCCCTTAGCCTTTCAGCGAGCCGGCCATCATGCCGTTGACAATGCGTTCCTGACCGATCGCGTAGACGATGATCAGCGGCAGGGTGCTGAGGGTGACGACGGCGAGGATTGTCGGGATGTCTGCGGCGTACTGGCCCTGGAATTCCCAGACGGCGAGCGGCAACGTCCGGGTCTCCGGCGACGAGGTCAGCACGTAGGCGAAGACGAACTCGTTCCAGAGCATGATGCCGTTGTAGATAGCCACGGTGGAAATGCCGGGCGTGGAAAGCGGGAAGAAGATCTTTGCGAAGATCTTGAACGGACCGCAGCCGTCGAGCAGCGCCGCTTCTTCCAGTTCCCGCGGGACCTGCCGCATGAACTCCGTCAGGATGAAGATGGAGACAGGCAGGCTCGTCGCCACGTAGGGGCCGATCAGCGCGAAGAGCGTGTCATAGAGGCCCATGGCGCGGGTCATGAGATAGACCGGCACCAGCGTCACGTGGAGCGGCACGATCATCCCGGCGACGATCAGCCCGAACAGGGCCGTGTTGAATCGGAACTTCAGTCGCGCCAGGGCATAGGCTGCCATCGAACTGACGATGACGATCAGGATCACCGATATCGTGATGACGAACGCGCTGTTGCGCAGGTACGTCAGATAGGACCCCTCGATCACCCGGATGTAGTTATCCAGGCTGAACGATTCCGGCAGGGCCCAGACGGGGTTTGTATAGGTCTCCTGCAGGGTCTTCATGCTGGTGAAGACGACGAACAGGAAGGGCAGGGTGGTCACAGCCAGCCAGAACAGGCCGAGCACCGGGATGGAGAGGCGGGAAAGTTTGAAGGATCTATGGGCCATCGTCCCTACACCTCCGTTTCAAAGCGTTGGGAGACACGCAGGGAGACGATCGAGATCGCCATGATGATGAAGAACATGGCCGAGGCGATCGTGCTGCCGTAGCCGAGCTCGAAGGAGGCGAAGACGGTCCTGTACATGTAGGTCGCCATGACCTCCGAGGCGTTTTCGGGTCCGCCGCCGGTCATCACGTAAATCAGGTCGAAATAACGCATCGAGCCGATCAGCACGAGCAACGCGGCCGTTCGGAAGGTGCCCTGCAGGTGAGGCAGCTTCAGGCGCCAGAAGATCGTCCGCCCGCTGGCCCCGTCGAGGCGTGCGGCTTCGGTGATCTCCCGCGGGAAGGACGACAGGGCCGCGAGGAAGAGCACCATGTAGAACGGAATGTACTGCCAGGAGACGACTGCGATCACGGAGGCCAATGCAAGCCGCGGATCGCCGAGCCAGTCTTGCGTCCAGCTATAAAGGCCAAGCTCGGACAGGATGCCGTTGATCGGGCCGAAGTTGGGGTCGTAGATGTTCTTGAACAGAACACCCAGGGCCACGCTCGACATGAGAAGTGGTAGAAAATAGAGGATCTTGAGAATTCTCGATCCCTTGCTCGCCTCGTCCAGAACCACCGCCAGCACCACCGCGATGGGGAGTTGGACCACCACCGAGAAGACCGCGAGCAGGATGTTGTGCAAGGCGGAGCGCCAGAAGAGCGTGTCGTGCGCAAGTCGCACCCAGTTCTGAAACCCGACGAAGTCGCCGCCGTCGCCAAGGCCGTTCCAGCTTACGAACGACAGCCGGAAGCTCGACACGAGAGGGTAGAGAAGGAACACCAGCAACAGCAGGACCGCGGGCGCTAGGAAGACAAAGGGTGCTACCTTTTGCGCTCTGCGAAACCGTCTGCTCGACTGACGGTGCCCCGATTCAGTGGGTGCAATTTCAGCGGAAGACATGAATGCCGCCTTTCGTTAGGCATGCCTCCGGCCGCTGCCGCATGCGACAGCGGCCGGATCAATGCCTGTTCTTGGGTGAAGGGCTATTCAGCCGATCAGTTGGAGGAGTCCTGCGCCTTCGCAGCCGCCTCCATCGCCGCAGCGGCTTCTTCCGGTGTGATCGAAAGGCCGAGAAGCTGCTGGGTCGTGTCCTTGTGAACTTCCGCCAGCGCCGGCGGCAGTTCCTGGTCGTACCAGAGCTGGACGCTGGGGGCGTCCGCCACCATGTCCATCACGCCCGACAGGAACGGATCGTCGACCTCGAGGTTCTTGACGGGCATGATCCCGTTGTCCTCTAGCTTTTTCTCCACGGCGATGTCGTCGGTCAGGTGCATGAGCAGATCAAAGGCGGCGTCGGGATACTCGCAAGAGGACGCGATGCTGATGAAGTTGTCGCCCAGCGTGCCGACGACGTTGTTGGGATCCCCCTTGCCGCCTTCGACGGACGGGAACGGGAAGAAGCCGATCTTGTCAGCAAAGTCCGGGTTCTCGTTGGCGATCGTCGAGAATTCCCAGGTGCCCATGAGCTCCATGGCCGCACGGCCGGAATAGAGCAGGCGGCGCGACCCGCCGATGTCGTAGTCCAGACCGTTATAGCCGCGGGCGAAACCGCCGGCTTTCACCAGATCCTGCAGCATCTCGCCGGCCTTGATGAAGGTCGGGTCTTCGAAGCTGCCACCGGGGGCGCGTTCGGCGGCATTCAGGAAGGTCTCGGGCCCGCCGATCCGGTCGGCGAGGTAGACGAAGTACATCGACCCCGGCCACTTGGTCTTATTGGCCAGCGCGAACGGCGCGATGTTCTTCTCCTGCAATTGCGCGACGACGTCCATCAGCTCGTCCCAGGTCTCGGGCGGCGTGATGTCGTTCTCGGCAAAGAGTTCCTTGTTGTAGATGATGACGCCGACGGCCGACGTCTCGGCCGGCAGGCCGTAGATGTGGTCTTCGTAGGTCACCGCCGTGAAGCTGGCCGGCATGAAGCGGTCCTTGAACTCCGGATTCTCGTCCAGGTACGGCGTCAGATCCACGACCTGATCGGACTTGATGTATTCCCGCAGCGGTCCGCCGCCCCAGGACGAGAAGATGCACGGCGCCTCGTCGGCACCGAAGGCGATCTTCAGCTTGGTTTTGTAGGCGTCGTTGGCAAAGTGCGAGTCTTCGACCTTGAAGCCCGGGTTCGCCGCTTCGAACCTGTCCATCCCGTTCCGGATGACTTTGACGGTGTCTTCCTGCGTCTGCAGGTCCCACGACGTGAGGGTCTTCACATCTTGAGAATACCCTGCCAGCGGCAGGATGCTGGCGAGTGCGGCGCAGCTGAGCAGCTTCGCGGCTTTTGCGGTCGGTCTGAATTGCATGTCTTCCTCCCATGCGATGACTGGAAACCGTTCGTCACATATGTTACGGTATCGGTAACGTTACAGGATGTCAATTTGCACTTTGCCACAGGTCCGGGCGACGCCGTTACCACAGCTCGGAAACGCAAACGGTGGACAAGCGGGCGTTTAGCGGCGAATCTTGTAAGTGGGATAAGGGAGCGGGGGGAAACTGAACGTTATGAGCAACGTTATGAGGCACGGGACAGTGACTGTGTCCGAACGCCCCGATTACGTTCCGCGGACTGTGAGGAAATGTGCGAGTGTGCGCCCCTCTCCAGATGCGGCGAAAGACCCCATGCAGTCTTGGTGGCCGCCTGCACGTGATGTGTCTCGGCGCCGCCCTCGTGAACAAGATCCGGCCAACCGGCTGGATCAGGCTGGCCTCCCGTGACCAAGCGCAAGCCAACTCTGGCGGAAGTGGCCAAGGTTGCGGGCGTGTCCCGCATGACCGCATCTCGCGCGATGAACAACCAGCCCGGCCTGTCCGAGAAGACGCGGGAGGACATTCTGCGGATCGCGGATGAAATGGGATATGTCACCAATCCCATGGCCCAGAAGCTGTCCGCCGGGAAAACGCGGATCATTGGCGTCATCGCCCAGTTCCACACGCCCTTTACCTCGGATCTGGTGCTCGGGATCGGAAGCCAGGCGCGCGGGATGGGGTACGAGATGCTGGTCTATTCCCTGCCGGAGAACCACAGCCAACCGCCCGGGAGCGTTCTGAGCCTGCTGCAACAGATCTCCGACGGGGTGATCGCAATTCTGCCCTACGAAGCGGGCTACCTGGAGATTATGGCGAACGCATCCGTTCCCGTCGTGACTGTGGATACCCGGGAGGACGAGTCGACCTTTCCTTCGGTGAGCGCCGACAGCTACCAGGGCGGGCGCCAGGCCATGATCCACCTCTCCGAACTCGGGCACAGGCGGATCGGCATCATTACGGGCAACTGCCAGTTGACGTCTGCGCGCATCCGTCTCCAAGCGTACCGGGACGCGGTGGCGCAATTTGGCCTGGACGCCGACGAAGGTCTGATTGCGGATGGGAACTATTCCGAGAAAGGGGGGTTCGATGCGGCGAGCGCGCTGCTTGCGCTGCCAGAGCGCCCGACCGCCATCTTTGCCTGTAACGACCTGAGCGCGCTCGGCGCCATGGCCGCAGTCCGCGAGGCGGGTTTGCGCATACCGGAAGATATTTCGATCGTCGGCTTCGATGACATCCTGTTGGCAAGCCAAGTGTATCCGGCACTGACGACCGTTCGCCAACCATTGCAGGAGATGGGCCGGTCCGCCGTGAACATGCTGCTTGCACTGATCGTGGGGCTGGATCTTCCCACCCGCCAGACCATTCTGCCCACGCACCTGGTCAACCGCGACTCGACGTCCCGCCCGGGCGAGTCGGCAGAGCGGGTCCGTGCCCACTCCAAACGCGGGAAGGCGCATTCCGCGAAGTCTCGGCGTTCTTCGGAGTAGAGCTTTCCGGCGCAGCAGCGGCGGACATAGATTTGCGCGTTTTTCAATCCCGGGCCCGAGTCCTGCCGGGCAAAGGCTCAGGGGGTGAACCCGCGGTCTGACCCGGACGACAGGCCGCAACGGAATAGACTTCTGCCGACGCACTCACTCCGCCTATGCTTCGGAGAGTTGACCTCAGGAGATACCAATGACGGACCGGACTCCGCCTTCCCGATCCCTGCCACGCTCTCTTGAGGGAGCCGAATGGACGAATCCGCCCCCGAACTGGTCTGTGGATGCCGACGGCACGGTCCACGCCTGTTCGGGCAAGCAGACCGACTTCTGGCGCCGCACCCACTACGGGTTCATTCGCGATGACGGGCACGCATTGCTGACGCCGCGATTGGGGGAGTTCACCGCCACCCTGACCTTCGCGGGCGATTACGAGACGCTCTACGACCAGGCTGGGTTGATGCTGCGCGCCGGTCCGGAGCATTGGGTAAAGTTCGGGGTCGAGGTGACCGACGGCGTTCCAAACCTGAGCTGCGTGGTCACGCACGGCGTCTCGGACTGGTCCGCCCGGGCGATGCCCGAGGCGATGCACCGCACCATTACCATCCGCGCGACCCGGATCGGGGATGCACTGTTGTTGCAGTCGCAGGAAGGGGATGCAGGCTGGCGCATGGAACGACTTGCACCGTGGCCGGTCGAGCCAGCTCAAGTCGACGTCGGCCTCTACCTCTGCTCGCCCCAGCGGGGTGGCTTCACGGCACGCTTCCCGTCGTTCGAAGTCAGTGAGCCCAAGGTCCGCGAACTGCACGCCTGACGCTTTGACCCGTGGCACGCGGCCTCGCGCGGTACGGGATTGTACAATTTGGCTGAACTTTATCGCGACCTCAGGTTCACCAACTCTTCTCTGGACGCCGTTTCCCAAGCGTAAAGATAGACCAGACGAGGCGGGGCATACCGCGTTCGAACGGACCGGTAACTAATATTATGTGAATTTTACAGCACTCGCGGCCTATTTCGGCGTAAGCGACCGGACGGTCCAGGGTGTTGCGGGGCATGGCAGCGTTTCGAGCCTCAGGATCGGTGGCGCGCGCTTTCACTCCCAAGCCGATCTCTGACGTGTTTGATCACTCGGTACCGCTCCCACCTCGCTAACTCTATCGCGGCATGCCACTTCGCCCGCATGCGCCTCAAATTAAGCGCGAAACGCTTCAGGTTTTCCAGGTTTCCACCAGCATATCCCGGAACCGCTGTGCTGCCGGTGACAACCGCCCGGACGGACGTTCGACGATCCCAATGACCCTGGTTACCACCGGATCGACGATCGGGATTGTCATCAGCAAAGGATGCTCTTCCGGCGGAGTCGCCAGCAATGGCAGAATAGAGACGCCGAGCCCCCGCTCCACCAGACCTAAGGATGTGGACAGGTGATTGACCTCGTAGAACCATCTCAGGCGGACTGGAGCTCTTGCCAGCGCAGTGTCCATGAGGACCCGATTGCCGCTGGCCCGGCTGACCCCGATGAGTTGCTGATCCTCAAGGTCTGACCAGGTCAAGGAACGATGTTTGGCCAAAGGATGGTCGCGCCGGCAGGCGAGGACAAATGGGTCCTCAATCAACGGAGAGAAATTCAGATCACCCCCAGATGCCCCGATAAAGTTAATTCCGAACTCCGCTTCACCCCGGGCGACACTGTCCAGACCCGGACCCGACGACACGTCGAGGACACGAAAACGGATGTGTGGGTAGCGGCTGTTGAATTGCTTGATCGCCTTTGGGAGAAAGTAGAATGCCGCAGTCGGGATGCACGCGATGGTGACTTGGCCTGCCTGCTGATCGCCCACCCCGGATATGGAGAGAATCTGGTTCTCGAACTCGTCAATGAGGCGCCGCGCCAGAGGTTCGATTTCACGTCCGAAGGCAGTGGGCGCCACATGGCGCGTCGACCTCTCCAGAAGCGGGCCGCCGAGTTCCAGCTCAAGCGACTTGATCCGTCGGGAGAAGGCCGGCTGCGAGAGGTTCATCGCCTCGGCTGCCTTGCGGAAATTACCCAGTTCGACGACAGCGATGAAGGCACGGAGGTCGAGGAGTTCGAAATTGACGCGCACTCCGCCGCCCCCTAATCAACAATTTCAGCGAACCTGCGCAAACCCATACCAAACCAGCGGCCCAAATCAAGTCCGACGCGATCCGGACCACAAGCAGCTTCATGCCACCGAGGGATAGCAAGATGTTGCGTGGTTCGTCGTGAAGGAGAAATTCAGTTCCAGATGCCGGCCGGGACGAAGACCTGACCTGAAGCAAGCTTTCGAGCCGTTCGAATGGTACCGATTTTTCGCAGACCGAGCTGCTCTCCGTCGACGTCGAAATCCGCGACGATCTCCATATGGCCGGACGGATGCTCGATGACGATCGAGGCGGCGGGTCCGTCAAAGCGCTGCGGTACAACGGTTTCGGCTATGGTCCCTGCTGCGAGCACACATGTGGCGAGGCAGATGCCGCCGGTAATGGCATAGCTTGGATGGCAGTCCCAAGGCATGAAATATCGCGATGTTACCGTGCCTCCAGCGCGCGGAGGTGCAAGCAGGGCAAATTTTGGCACCACGCTTTCAGACACGTCCCCGAACCCCATTCTCCGACCGGCCTCCACCCGTATCGGCTCCATTCGCTCGTAGAACGCCCGATTTCCGTCGATCTCGGCAGGGGTTTCGTGTCCGGTCAGGCCAAAGTCCGACGCCCGTGCAACGACCATCGGCATGGCAACATCGATGCAGGTAAGCGGGATACCGCCAATCTCCTCCATGCATGCTCCTGTGGGAAACATCCGTCCCGATTTGGAGCCCACCACTTCGGAGAACGTCAGTCGAATCTTCGCCGCCGTTCCCGGCACGCCGTCGATCACTGTGGTGCCTTCGTATTCGACTTCGCCGCCCGGAGACTGGATTTCGGCTTCGATAAGCGACCCGGTGTTGACCGCCCGGATGCGCACGGTTGTTTGGCCGTCGCCCGGTTCGACCAACCCCATCTCGATTGCGGCCGGCCCGACTCCCGAAAGGATGTTGCCGCAGGATGGTGAGAAATCGACCTCCCGCTTCGCCGAAACCACTTGAGCGAAAAAGTAATCGACATCTGCCGAAGGATCATCCGACCGCGATAACATCGCAACTTTGCATGTCACTGCAGTGCCACCGCCCAGGCCGTCGATATTCCACGGATGGCCGGCGCCGATAACCGCCAGCAAGACTTCGGCCAATTTCTCCCGGTCCTCCGGCAGGTCACTGCGCAGGAAGTAAGGGCCGCGAGAAGTTCCGCCTCGCATGAAGATAAAGGGTATGGATCTCTGTGGCATCGACGACATCATTCACAAGGGTTGAGCGGTGCACCGCGCTCGCTTCGTGAGCGGCTGATTTACGGCATAATTCCAACAACGGCAGCCTACCCTTTTAGACCGACCAGAATAATTCCGATCTTTTTGACGACTGATGCGTCATTCGCATCAAATGGAAAATTTTGGAGTCACCACGTTTGCGAAGGACAGGAAATTCCATTGGTGGAGGAGGCTTGCCGAGCAAAGCAAAACCGGATGTTGGCAGCCCAATTGACCATTTTCGGCTGATTTCCGGCCGTTACAACCCGAGGTGGATGGCTCGTATGCAAACCGCGTTGCTTTATCGCTCGTCTTAAAATCGGTTGGATTATCGCCGACTGTAGCAAACAAAGCGGTGGCAGCTTAATTTATCGTAAATCCGACAAACAAGGTGCGGGAATTTCATATTTGAAAAATTGGGGATTGCAAGCTTTGCCTGCAATCCCACCTTCGATTGGGCCCACGGTTCGATAACTCGAGCGTACTCAGCCGCTATCCCTTTTTGCCCCGAGGGCTGCCGATCCCGGTGAGCCGGGCGATCATTGGCCAGGCAAAGATCAGCAGGACGATGATCAGGATAACAAGAGAGACCGGGCGTTCGAAAAAGCCCGAGAAGCTTCCATCGGCGATAATGATCTGTTTGCGCAGCGAGTTCTCGACCAGTTCGCCAAGAATTAGCCCGAGGATCAAAGCTGGATTGGAATACTGGAATTTGTCGAATAGGTACCCAATGAGCCCGAAGATGAACATCACGAAGACGGCGTAGATGCTGTTCTCGAGAGAATACGCACCGACGAGGCCAAGCACGATGATAAGCGGAGCGAGCAGCGGGTAGGGCAGCTTCAGAATGTGGCCGAATTGCTGGGTCACGAAACGCCCGCCGAGGAAGAGCAACAGCGCCGAGAAGATGAGCCCGAGGAAGATTGTGTTGAGAAGCACCGGCTGATCCCGGAGCAGCAGCGGACCGGGGCGCAGCCCGACGATGATGAAAGCGGCCATTATCACCGCCGTAACCGGGCTGCCGGGGATCCCCAGCACCATCGTAGGCACCAAGGAGCCGCCGACACCGGCATTGTTCGCAGCTTCGGGCGCGATGATGCCCCGGGGATTGCCTTCTCCAAACGGGATCGGATCGTTCTTGTTGGACCGCGCCGCTTCGCCGTAGGCGATCAGGCTTGAAATTGAACCACCGGCCGCCGGGATAATGCCGACAACGACACCGATGATCGAAGCCTTGACGAAGGTCGCCCACATGCGGAGCATCTCGGCGAACTTCATCAGTTTGATCGATACGGTGCCGACGGTCTTCGTGGTGTCGCGAAGTCTATATTCCTCAATGTTTCTTATCACTTCGGCGACAGCGAACGCGCCGATCATCACGGGGATATAGTTGATGCCGTTGAGCAAGAACGGTTCACCGAAGGTGAAACGCTCCGTACCGTCGATCGTATCGATGCCAACGGTGGAGATCAGAAGGCCGAGGATCACCGAGAGGAAGGCTTTTGCCTCGTCCTTGGCCGAGATGGAGGTGATGCAACTCAACCCGAGCAGGCCGAGCCCAAAGTACTCCGCGCTTTGGAAGGTCAGCGCGATTTTCGCGAGCAAGGGAGCAGCCACGAGCATCACGGCGGCAGAGAATATCGTCCCGAACGACGACGCGGTGACCGCGAGGCCGAGCGCCTTGCCGACATCGCCTTTTCGCGCCATCGGGTAACCGTCGAAGGTGGTCGCCACAGCCTCCGGCGTCCCTGGCGTCTTGATCAGGATAGCGGCGATCGAACCCCCGCAAGCCCCGCCCACATAGACGGAGATAAGCAGAACCACGGCGGAGGCAGGGTCCATCGTGTAGGTGAACGGCAGACAGAGAATGATGGCGAGAGAGGTGCTGACTCCGGGCAAGGTGCCGCAAATCATACCGAAAACCGTACCGACGATCACCAGCGCTGCCGAGAGCGGATTGAAGACCGCTCCGAATGCTTCAAACAGATGTTCCATTCTTGCGTTCTCCGGTCAGTAGATCAGGTAGCTCAGTTCCCGCAGCTGGCCGATGCCACGCGGAAGGGGAACGAGAAACAGGATGCCGAAGACGGTTGTCACCACGACCGTGGCGGCGATGGTGTAGATCGCAACGCGTACTGGGCTGCGGTAGCCAATCAACCAAGCGGCAATCGGCAGATACAAAAGGGTTCCGAGGATGAACCCGATGATATCCAGCACCAGAATGTAGGCGAGTAGCAGCAGCACGCTCAATGCAGCGGCCCGCCCGTCCACTGAGCGCGCGTCAAACAATGGCACATGTATCGCTTTTTGATACCGCAGCACCCGTAGCGTGATAAACGCCAGAACGACCAGCCCGAGGATGCAAAGGACGGTGGGAAAACCACCCGCTCCCAAGAGGTCGCTTGGATTGTCCGAGCCCGGCAACATCAAAGCATTGAAAAGCAGGAATGACAGAAAGAAACCCACAAACGCGTTGAAAATGAGTTCGGCACGCATGGCCACACCTCCTCCCGGCAGGTTTGGAAAGATCCGGATCGCCAATCGGAAAAGGCAATCCGGACACTTTTTTTCCGAAGGGCTATTTTTTGACCTGCCCGAGTTCTTCGAACATTGCCCGGAAGTGCTCGAACTCTTCGTCGAGCAGCGTCTCGAACTCGTCGGACGCCAAGTGGCCGGGCAGGATGTTGGTCATCTGCTGCTTCTCGACCTCTTTGTAGGCGGGGTCGGCATAGGCTTGCTCGAAAGCGTCGATGATCTTGGCCTTGATTTCCTCCGGAGTGCCACGCTTGACAACGAAACCGCGCCACGAGCCTTGTGTGAAATCGATACCCTTTTCCACACTTGAGGGTGCGTCCTTCAACTCCGGCACGTCGATCCGCTGGTCGCTGATCACGACAAGCGGTCGAATATCACCACTCTCGACGAGGCTCATGAACGAGATCAGCTTGTCCTGGTAGACGTCGAGCTCGCCACCAAGAACGGCGGCCTTCATCACCGAGGAGCCTTTGTAGGGGATGTAGTTCCACTCAAATCCAGCCGCCTTGGCGAAACCATGGGCAATATAGTCGTCCAGTCCACCTGGAGAAATGCCGCCGATTTTCAGCTTTTTCGGATTTTCTTTTCCGAAGGCCACCAGATCTTCGATGGTTTGAAACGGGCTGTCCTTCGGAACGCCGATCAACTGCACGTCGGCCTGGACGCGCATGATAGGCTCAAATTCGGCGCGGAACTTGATCGAGCTTCGATTCTGGGCTTCAACGATTGGAAGGGACGGCGTCACTTCCAGGATGGTGTAGCCGTCGGCCGGGGCGCTGTAAGCATAGGCCAGACCTTCTATGGTGCCTGCGCCGCCTTTGTTGACAACGGTGATCGGTGCTCCAAGGTATTTGGAGGCAATTTCGGAAAACTGCCGGGCAAAGACGTCACTGGCGCCCCCGGCGCCGAACGGCACGACCATCTCTACCGCGCGACGCGGGTATTCCGCGGCTTGGGCCATGCCGCAAAAGACCGGCCCAACAGCGGTAATAACTCCGGCCACGGCCGCGAGCCACTTTGTCATTGGATCTCCTCCTTTTACTTTAATCGTCCGCTGATACGGGCGACGTAGGCGTTCACGCTGCCTAATCTTGTCCGTGGACTACATACCAGGCAGGGCATTTCAACAATTGCAAAGATCGGTTGCATTATTCCGGTAGACGTTCTTTCAAAGCTCGGCTGTCCGGGATCGAAGTGGGCGCTGTTGCGCAAATCGGCCGAGGGATTCACCATATGACTCCCACGTAACGGCGGGAGGCATGAGCGGGCGGTTCTCGACGCCATGGAACTCCGGGAACTGGTTGTTCTTTGCTGAAGCCTTGAAGCATCGCGGATAGCCAACGATCCGGGTCGAGACCGACACGGAGCAGAAACCCGTCCAGCTTCCGGCGGCGGCAGCCCAGCGGAACGGAAGGCGCCGCGCAACTCCCCGGGGAGGATTATCCCGTTCTTACGGCGTGAACAGGAGGCCGACGGTGGACGACTTGAAAGCCGCCCTTAGCGGGCGTATCCCGCTGCTCCCGCGGTCCACGTCCTCGCTGCCGTATTCAAGAGGATGGCGTCGTACGAAAAGCCTCGTGGCGTAGGCCAGACGTCCCGGTCCGGGTTCCTGAGTTTTCGGCGTCTTGGCTCGACGCAGTAACGTGTCCGCGCTCAGTTCTGCTGCCCGTTGTCCGCGCCATAAAGCGGCACAGTGGAGATGGACATCTTGGCGGAGCCGTTCTGTACGTCGCGGGCATGCGAGAGGTAGACCAAGGTGTCGTGTTCCTGGTCCATGATCCGGGTGATCCGGATCGACTTCCAGATGATCGACCGTCGCTCGGAAAAGACCGTCTCGCCCTCGCGCGACAGGTCGATGTCACCGACCGAGATAGGTCCGGTTTGGCGGCAGGCGATGGACGTGTTGGACGGGTCCTCGAACCAGTTGCCTTTCTGGAGCCGGTCGAAGAGGCCGCGCTCGAAATAGGCCACATGGCACGTGACGCCTGGAACCTTGGGGTCCTCGAACGCCTCTATGAGAATGTCGTTGCCGAGCCAGTCCACGTCGATGTTGCCCACGACCTCTGCCGCGGCCGATGTGGCGAACGTCGCGCATACGAGGGTGGCCGCCAATTTTTTCCGAAGCATTGCGGTATTCCGTTGTTGCATCCCGCAAGGCCAACGCGGCGCATCGGCGGAGGTTCCACCGATGGCAAGGCGAGCGGCGCTCTGCTACCACTCCCTTGCGGCGGTCCCGCGCCGAACCCGGCCGTCGACAAAAAGGAACACGAACCGCCATGACCCAGCCAAACATCCTGATCCTGATGGTGGACCAACTCAACGGCACGCTGTTTCCCGACGGCCCGGCGGACTGGCTGCATGTGCCGAACCTGCGGCGTCTGGCAGAGCGGTCGGTCCGGTTCTCCACCTGCTACACGGCGTCCCCGCTTTGTGCGCCCGGGCGGGCGAGCTTCATGTCGGGCGAACTGCCCTCCGTCACCGGGGTCTATGACAACGCCGCCGAGTTTCCCTCGGACCTGCCCACCTATGCCCATCACCTGCGCCGAGCTGGCTACCATACGTGTCTGAGCGGCAAGATGCATTTCGTGGGCCCCGACCAGATGCACGGGTTCGAGGAACGCCTGACCACTGATATCTATCCCGCCGACTTCGGTTGGACGCCGGACTACCGCGCACCGGGCGAGCGGATCGATTGGTGGTATCACAACATGGGCTCGGTCACGGGCGCGGGGATCGCGGAAATCTCCAACCAGATGGAGTATGACGACGAGGTCGCCTATTGCGCCGCCCGCAAGCTCTACGACCTCGCCCGCCGGCACGACGCGCGTCCGTGGTGCCTGACGGTCAGCTTTACCCACCCGCACGACCCCTACCTCGCACGGCGGCGGTTCTGGGATCTCTACGAGGGGTGCGACCATCTTCAGCCGGAGGTGCCGGCGATCCCCTACGAGGCGCACGACCCGCACTCGCAACGGCTCTTTGACGCCAATGACTGGCGCAGCTACACCGTAGAGGAGGCCCACATTCGCGCCGCCCGCCGGGCCTACTTTGCCAACATCTCCTATCTCGACGAGAAGATCGGCCAGTTTCTCGACATCCTGGAAGCGACGCACCAGGAGGCGGCGGTTCTTTTCGTGTCCGATCACGGCGACATGCTGGGCGAGCGCGGGCTTTGGTACAAGATGTCGTTCTTCGAGGGATCGTCGCGGGTGCCGATGATGCTGGCCGCGCCGGGACTTGAGCCTGGACGGGTGGAGGCGCCGGTTTCCACGATCGACGTCTGCCCGACGCTCTGTGCGCTGGCCGGCGTCAGCATGGAGGAGGTCGCGCCCTGGACGGCGGGAAAAAGCCTGCTGCCTGTGGCGGACGGTGCGGAGCGCGGTCCGGTGCTGATGGAATACGCCGCAGAAGGTTCCTACGCGCCGTTGGTGGCGATCCGCGACGGGCGCTACAAGTACACCCGCTGCGCGCTCGACCCGGAACAGCTCTTCGATTTGGAAGCCGACCCGCACGAGTTGCAGAACCTGGCCCAGGACCCCACCCATTCCAAGGCCCTCGCCCGGCTACGTGCCCAAGCCGACGCCCGCTGGGATCTCGCGCGCTTCGACGCCGAAGTCCGCAAGAGTCAGGCTCGCCGAAAGGTGGTCTACGAGGCACTGCGGAACGGCGCCTATTTCCCGTGGGACTACCAGCCGCTGCAACAGGCCAGCGACCGGTTCATGCGAAACCACATGGACCTGAACGAGGTGGAGCACCGCGCGCGCTACCCTCGCGGCGAGTGACGGACCCCACGGTGGACCCAAGCGCCGGGCGTGGATGCTGCCGGCTTGCCCGTCAGAGCACCGAGACCATGCCCCCGTCGACATAGATGACCTGCCCGGAGACGTAGTTCGAGGCATCGGAGGCCAGGTAGATTGCGGTGCCTACCAGCTCCTCCGGCAGGCCCCACCGGCGCATCGGCGTGCGCCCTTTTACCCAGGCGTCGAAGTCCGGGTTGCTCAGCAGCGCCTCGTTCATGTCGGTCACCATGTAGCCCGGGCCGATGGCGTTAGCCTGGATGTTCTTCTCGCCCCACTCCGCCGCCATCGCCTTGGTCAGCATCTTGATGCCGCCCTTGGCGACCGTGTAGGGCGCAACGGTTGCGCGCGCGAGCTCGGAGGTCAGAGACGCGATATTGATGATCTTGCCGCGGCCGCGGGCGGCCATCCGTTTAGCAGCCTCCCGACCGACGACGAAGGACGCGGTCAGGTTAATGTCGATCACCCGCTGCCAGTCCGCGGTCTCGAGGTCCAGCATCGGCCTGCGGAACTGGATGCCGGCGTTGTTGACGAGGATATCCACCGCCACGCCATCCGCGTCGAGCGCCTCGAAGGCTGCCACCACAGCCGCCTCGTCGGCCACGTCGAACCGGGCGACGATCACCTCCGCGCCCGCCCGCGCCATTTCCTCCGCCGCAGACTGAAGCCGCTCGGCGTTGTGGCCGTTCAGGACGATCCGGGCGCCGGCTTGTGCCAACCCCTCGGCCATCGCGCGGCCAAGTCCGCGGGAGGATCCGGTAATCAGGGCCGTTTTTCCGCTGAGATCGAAGAGGGTGAGGCTCATGGTATTGCCCTTATAGGTCGGAGTGACGCACGCTCAGGTCGGACCGGTCGAAGAAGCCTGGCTGAAGCTCAGTGCCGAGCCCCGGCCCTTCCATCGGATACACGAAGCCGTCCTCGATCCGGGGGACTTCCGTCACGAGGTCCCGATACCAGCCCTTATAGAACGCGCGCACCGACTCCTGAATCAGAGTGTTGGGCTGGCTGAAGCTCATGTGGATCGCGGCCGCGAAGCCCACCGGGCCGATGCAGTCGTGCGCCGCGAACGGCCGGTGGTAGGTCTCTGCCATCGCGGCAATCTTGCGGCCTTCGGTCAACCCGCCCGTCCAGCAGAGGTCCGCCATCACCACGCCGCAGGCGTCGCGATCCAGGTACTCCTTGAAGGCATAGCGAGAGCCCAGGGTTTCGGAGGCGCACGTCCAAACCGGCGTCGAGCGTGCGAACTCGGCCAGCGCCTGCGGCGCATTCATCTTGATCGGGTCCTCGAACCACGTCGGCTCAAAGGGCTCAAGGGCCCGGGCAATCTTCTTGGCCATGGGCAGGTTCCACAGCGAGTGGAGCTCCACCATGATCTCCATCCGGTCGCCCACCGCTTTGCGGATCAGCTCGAAGGGCCGCAGCGCGGTCTTCAGCTCCTCGGCGGTGATGTGCAGGCCCTTGTTGGCAATCGCGGGCGGATCGAACGGCCAGATCTTCATCGCCGTGATGCCGCCGTCGAGCAGGTCCTCCGCCAGCGCGCCGGCGTCGGTCATGAAACCCTGCAGATCCTCATACCTGCCGTCCTCGCCGAAATTCCAGGTGTCCACCGGCTTGATCTTGTTCGTGGAAACATACCCGGTGCCGGCGCAGGTGTTGTAAACGCGCATCCGGTCGAAACACAGCCCGCCCAGCATCTGGTGCACCGGCTGGCCGCAAACCTTGCCGAACAGATCCCAAAGCGCGATGTCGATGGCCGAGGTGGCGCGGTATTCGACGCCGGTGGAGCTTTGCGCGTTGGGCAGCATCAGCATTTCCCGGTGCAGTGCCTCGATCCGCAACGGGTCCTGTCCAAGCAGGCGGCTGGCCAGTGTGTCGTGAATATGCGCCTCCACCGCCGCGGCGCCGTAGAACGTCTCTCCCAAGCCCCTCACGCCGGCATCGGTTTCGATATGCACCCAAAGGACGTTTTGATGCGCCTCTATTCGAAAGGTCCGAACGGCGGTGATCTTCATGTCGAGTCCCCTCCTCAGAGGATTGCCGAAGGCGGCCGATCCGAGTCGACGCCTCCGGTGTCGTCTCATACGATGATGTGCTACCGTTTTGAAGATCGTATCGGAATATTGATAAGACCGTATGGAAAAAGCTGTCATACAACCTGGGACAACGGCGGAGAAATCCCCGTCGAGCCTCGTCGAGAGAACGATGGTCGACATACGAAATCTTATTCGAGACAACCGGTTGCGAGTCGGCGACGTGCTGCCTTCTGAAAATGCGCTGGCCGCGCAACTGGGGATCTCACGCACCGTCGCGCGGGAAGCCCTGCGGGGACTCGCCGCACTTCGAATCCTCGAGGTCGGCAGCGGCCGGCGCGCACGGGTCGCCGGGGCGACCTCCGAGACGCTAAGCGCCATTCTCGACCACACCGCTTACACCCGGCAGTTATCCGTGGTTCAAATCCAGGACGTCCGCCGCACGTTGGAGATGCGCACGGTCAGCCTCGCCGCCCTGCATCGCAGCGCCGAGGAGGCGCAAGCGCTCCTGCAGACGATCGAGGGGATGATGGAAGCCGTCCAGCGCGACAATCCCCACAGCGTGATGGATCTGGACATCCGGTTCCACGAGATCATCGCGCGCGCCTCGGGCAACCCGCTCTATTCAGTGCTGGTCGATAGTTTCCGAGTGATCACACGGCAGACATGGCACATCGGCTGGCGTGCTCGCGGAAGCCATGAGAGCCGTGTGGAGAATATAAAGTGCCACGAACGGATCGCCACGGCGGTCATCGAACAGGATGCTGCTCGCGCAGAGGCGGCCATGGCGGAGCATTTCGACAGCTCCTTCATGGTCCTCATGAGGGCCGGCGTCAGCTGAGGCGCGCGCCGCCGTGCACCCGCGTTCAGGCGCTTCGCGCGAGGAACGCTTCGAACGCGGCCGCGTCGGCGTAGGATTTCTGCGTACCCGGCCGGGTGATGCTGTCAGCGGCATAGCGCACGGCCTTCTCCAGCGCGCCCTGCATGTCGCCGTCCTGCACATAGAACCGCGAAAAGCTGCCGATGAAGGCGTCGCCCGCACCCGTGGTATCGACCGGCGTCACCGGAACGGCCTCGATGTGGCGCGCGTCCTTGTCGGCATCCACCAGCAGCGCGCCGCGCCCGCCGAGGGTGACGATGACGGTGCGGATGCCGCGGCCGATCAGATGCCGCGCCGCGGCCTCGGCCTCCCGTTCGTCGCTCACAGGCAGACCGGAGATCGTCGCGAGTTCCGTCTGGTTGGGCACCAGGAACGTCAGGCTTTCGATCCGGGACGGGTCCAGCTCCAGCGAGGCAGGTGCGGGGTTCAGCAGCGTCTCGATGCCGTGGCGCGCGCCCAGTTCCACCGCGTGATAGACCGTCTCCAGCGGCACCTCGAGTTGCATGACGATGAGCGCACAGTCCTTCAGCGCCTCCTCCGCCCGGTCGAGGTCCTCCGGCGACAGCAGCGCGTTGGCGCCCTTGACGATGAGGATGGAGTTCTCACCCGACGGCTCCACGAAAATCGGCGCCACCCCGCTCGACGTCCCCGGCACCCGCTCCACGAAACGCGTGTCGATGCCGGAGGTCTCGAAGTTGCGGATGGTGTTGTCGGCGAAGATGTCGTCGCCGACCTTCGTCACCATCATCACCTCGGCGCCCAGCCGCGCCGCCGCGATGGCCTGGTTCGCGCCCTTGCCGCCGCAGCCCATCTCGAAGCGCGGCGCCTCGATGGTCTCTCCCGCCCCGGGCATCCGGTCGGTATAGGTGATCAGGTCCACCATGTTGCTGCCGACGACGGCGATCTTTCCTGCCATGGCTCTGCTCTCCCTCAACCCATGTTCCCGATGGCGGTCTCGGCCGCATCGGCCTCCGCCTTCGTCACGTAGCCCAGCCGCACGGCGAAGTGCCGCGTCTCGCCCCCGCCCAGCGACTGGACGTTGCCCTTGGCGCTCTCTGCGGCATGGCCCTCCGGCTCGCAGGTGGCCGGCAGCGCGAAGGCGCAGACCTTCTGGTCACTGTTGACCAGCACCCAGCGGGCGGTCACGGGGAGTTCGGCCGGGTCCCAAGCAATGTGGAAGCCATCGCCCTCCGGTCGGCGGAGCATCTGCGCGGTGCGCCCATCCGAGCCGGCACCCGCCCCGCGGATGTAAAACACCTGCTCAGGGTCATACCGTTCAGGCTCATCCAGCACTTCCATCCCCGCGGGATCGGACGCCAGTTCCTCCAGAAGCGCATCGTAGGCCGGGTTGCGCGGCACATGGGCCGGGACCTTGGTGCGCACCGCCGTCGCCTCCGGCGTGAAGGGCGCGGGCTGTACGATCCGCCCGCCCTCGACGAAGGCGAAATTGACGTGGGCCATGTACATGAGCTCCATCGGTGCCTCGGAGAGATTCTGCACCGACATCTCGATGTCGAAAAGCGTCGCCCCGGGCCGCAGGATCACACGCGGGCGCGCGGCGTAGTGCGAGCCGAAGCCCATCACGTATTCCCTTAACCCCGTCACGGCCACGTAAGGCCCCTCCCCGTCCGTGCCGATCTCGAGGCCCGCCGCATCCATTGGCGCACACGGCATCTCGCCGTGGAGCGGGTGACTGTCCTCCGGGCCGGGGCAGCCGTTGGTCAGAAGCCCGGAGTGGAAGGCGAAGCAGCCATAGGTTCCCGCGATGGAGTCTGCCGGGCGCGGCATGTCGAACATGTTCGCCATCGTCAGGTCCACACCGTCGAACACCGCGTCCCACACCATCTGGCCGTAGAACGGCAACACCACGAGGTGGCCACGCCCGTTGGAGAGCCGCAGCGCCTCGATGCCGCTGTCATAGCGGAACAGGCTCGCGGTGATGCCGTGCGCCTCCGCAACGGTCCGCTCCCGCTCCCCGAAGCTTCTGCGCAGGTCGATTTTGGTCACGTCGGACATGAGCCCCCTCCCCTCTCCGGCCTCAGCGGGCGCGGTTCTTGTAGGCGTTGAGCGCGATCACCAGCAGCAGGAACACGCCCCAGATGAAGTCGATCAGGTGGTTGGAAAAGCGCAGCACCTGGAACCCGCTGGACAGCAGCATGAGCGCCACCACCGCCAGCGAGACCCCCAGCACCGTGCCCTTGCCTCCGGCCGGATTGGTGCCTCCGAGCACCGAGATCAGCACCGCCTGCAGCAGGTAGGAAGTGCCGTAGTCCGACTTGGCAGCGTTGGTCCGCCCCGAGAGCATGATCCCCGCGATGGAGGCCAGCACCCCCGTCATCATGTAGCTGTAGAAGATCATCCGCTCGCGTTTCAGCCCGGCGAAGAGCGCCGCCTTCGGGTTGGTCCCGATCAGCATCAGGTTCACGCCGAGCGGCGTCCGCGTCAGCACGAAGGCGACCGCGGCGGCGATCAGCACGAAGAGCACGAAGGGCGTGGCGAGCCCCAGGATCTTGCCGTTGCCCACCCAGGACCACAGCACGGGGAAGCCCACGATCGCCGGCCCGCCGGTCATCACGATGGCGAGCCCCGTGAACACCTGCCCCGTGCCAAGCGTGGCCAGGATCGGCGTGATCTTGACCTTCGTGATCAGGAAGCCGTTCAGCGCCCCTGCCGTCAGGCCCGTCAGCAGCGCTACCGCGCCACCCAGGAGCACCGCCGGCAGCCCGGCCGCGGCCACCCCTCCCTCGCCCGCGATCTTCTGAAAGAGGATCCCGGCAAGGATGCCGGACAGGTTCGCGATTCCCACCACCGAAAGGTCGATCCCGCCGGTCAGCATCGCGATCATCATCGCGATGGAGAGCAGGCCCAGTTCGGGAAAAATGTAGGTGATCGACTCGAAGTTGTAGTAGCGCAGGAACTTGTCGGGGCTCAGCAGCGACATCACCACGAAGATCAGGATCGTCATCACGATCAACTGCGCGATGTTGTTGTCGCGGTTGAGGAACGACCGGAAATCGAACTGTCGGGTCATCTTCCCCTCCTCACGCCTTGCGTTTCTGGTCGCGCCAGGCGGTCACGGCCGTCGCGATAATGATGATGACGCCGACGACGACGCGCTGCCACGTGGTGTCGATCTTCATGATGATCAGGCTGTTCTTGACCATTACCAGCATGAAGACACCCAGCATGGTCCCCAGCACCGAGCCGCGCCCGCCGAAGATGGACGCGCCGCCCAGCACCACAGCCGCAATCACGTCGAGCTCCAGCCCGACGAAGTCGCGCGGGTTCGCGAGCCAGATCATCCCGGCGTGCAGCAGCCCCGCGAAGCCCGCCAGCGCGCCAGCGAAACAGTAGATGAAGAACAGGATCAGCCGGATGTCGAAGCCCGCCCGGCTCGCCGCCTCCGGATCTCCGCCGTAGGCATAGACGCCGCGCCCGACCATCGTGTAACGCAGCACCATGTGCACGATCAACGCCAGCCCGAGGTAGACCAGCACCATCGCCGTCAGCCCATAGGTCGTTCCGTCCGCCTTGGTCATGGACACGATGTCGATCTTGGCGAAGTCGATCAGCCCGTCGGGCATCTTGTTGATGTTGATCATCGAGGTGCCCACGACCCCGAGCAGGAAGCCTCGCACCATGCTGCCCGTCCCCAGCGTCACGATCAGCGGGATCATCCGGAACTTGTAGACGAAGAAGGCATTGATCGCGCCCAGCAGCAGCCCGATCATTGCTGCCATGGCAAAGGCGAAAGCAATGCCCTCGTACCCCGACCAGAGCATGAACTTCACCGTCAGGTACATCGCCGCCACCGCGAAGGCGGGGAAGGAGACGTCGATGCCGCCCGAGATCATGATCATCAGCACCCCGAGTGCCATAATACCGATGATGACGTTCGACCGCATCAGGCTGAACAGGTTGTCGGCCTGCCAGAAGGCAGGGTTGACGAGCCCGATCAGGATCATGGCGAGCAACAGGATGCCCGCGATGACGACCTCGGATCTGCGAAGCCAGGCCATGCGTGCTCTCCCCTACCTGAACGCCTTGAGTTTGTCGCCGATTGCCTCCTCGGAGGTCCCGGCGCTCTCGAATTCCTCGACCAGCCGGCCGCGGTGCATCAGCACCAGCCGGTTGCAGTTCTGCACGAGCTCCGGCACGTCGTCCGAGATCATCAGAACCGCCAGCCCCTGCTCCCGCGCGAGGTCCCGGATCTTGCGGTGGATCTCGGCCTTGGAGCCCACGTCCACCCCCACGGTTGGCCCGTTCAGGATCAGCACCCGCGCATCGGTGAGCAGCCAGCGGCCCAACACCACCCGCTGCTGGTTGCCACCCGACAGCTCCTTGACCAGCTTGTCGCCGGTGGGGGTCGCGATCTGCATCGTGTCGATGGTTTCCGCCGCCATCTCCGCGGCGCGCGTCTTATCGATGGTCAGACCCGGCGACAGGGCCTCATAGGAGGTCGACAGGATGTTGCGGTCGATGCTCTGCGTCAGGAACAGTCCCTCCGAGAGCCGATCCTCGGGCACGTAGGCAATGCCGGCGGCGATCGCCTCCTGCGTGGTGCGCAGGGCGACCGGTTTGCCGTCCACCTTCACGTCGCCATGATCGGCCGGCGCCATTCCAAAAAGCGACAGCGCCAGTTCCGTGCGGCCTGAGCCCATAAGCCCCGTCAGCCCAACGATCTCGCCCGGGCGGATCGTCAGGTCCACATCCTCGTACGCGCCCTTGAGCCCCAGTCCACGCACCTCGAGCCGAGGCGACTGCGGCGCGCCGGACGGCGGGGTCCAGACGTAGGGCTCCGATATGATGTCGGAGCCGGTCATGTGGCGGGTGATCAGCGCCTCGTCGAACTCCGAGGTCGGGCCGTCGGCCACGAGCGAGCCGTTGCGCATCACCGTGATGGTCTCGCTGATTTCCAGCATCTCGCGCATCTTGTGGCTGACGAACAGCACCGCGATCCCGCGCGACTGGATGTCCCGCACGATCCGGAACAGCGTTTCCACCTCGCGCCGCGTCAGCGCCGTGGTCGGCTCGTCCATGATGATGAGCCGCGCGTCGGACATCAGCGCCCGCGCGATGGCGACGAGCTGCTTGCCGGCGGTCGGCAGGTGGCCGACTTCCGCGTCGAGGTCCAGCTCTACGCCCAGCCGGTCCACGGCTTCACGCGCGATCTCGCGGGTGCGGCGCCAGTTCATCAGCCGGTGCTTTTCGCGAAGCTGCACGTTCATCGCCAGGTTTTCGGCGACCGTCAGGTTCCCGAACAGCGAGAAGTCCTGATAGATCACCTGAATGCCGTGGTCGATGGAGGCAATCGGGTTGAGCCGCGGCACCTGTTGGCCCCGGATCAGGATCTCGCCCCGGTCGGGCTGGTAGACGCCGCTCATCACCTTGATGATGGTCGACTTTCCGGAGCCGTTCTCGCCGGCAAGGCAATGGATTTCCGCCTCGCGGACCGTCAGCGACATGTCGTCCAGCGCGACGACGCCGGCGAATTCCTTGCGGATGTTGCGCAGCTCGATGAAGGGATCTGTCATGGCACGTCCGCTCGTCTGGGGTTGGGGCGGGTTCGCGAAGCCGGAGTCCCGGGGCGGCGTCAGGCCGCCCCGGACCGATGGCACGAGATCAGAAGTCGTACTGATCCATGTTCTCGGAGGTCACGCCGACCCAGCCCTGGCCGTAGAAGATGTTCGTGGTGGCATCTTCAGGCTGCGACAGATCGGTGTAGCCCGGCAGACCCAGGTCGAGGCCCGGCTTGATGTCCTCGGCCTTGTCGTCCAGCGCCATGACGGCCAGCATGTTCATCGCGTAGCCCGCGACCGCCGGGTCCCAGAACTGGATGTACTGGATGTCGCCATTGGCAAGGTATTCGCCCGCGACAGACACGAGGCCGGTGCCGGAGAAGAACAGCTTGTCCTGAAGCCCGCGCTCGGCCACCAGACGGCCAGCGCCAGCCGACGTCGGCATCGGGCCACCGACGATCCCCTTGAGGTCGGGATAGGTCGTCAGCGTTTCCTTCAGCTTGTTGTAGTCGGTGTTGGCGTCGTCATAGGTTTCCAGACGATCCGTCACCAGCTCCATGTCCGGGAAGTGCTCTTCCTGGTAGGCTATGGCACCGTCGATCCATTCGTTCTGCGACTTCGACGTCAGGCTGCCGACGGTCGCGGCGTACTGGCCCTCGCCGTTCATGTAGCCGCCCAGAACTTCCATCAGCTTCGCGCCATAGGCGTGGTTGTCGAAGGCTTCGAGGATGTAGTCCGCGTTCTGGATGTTCGATGCTTCGTGCGCAATCACCACGATGCCACGGTCGCGGGCCTTCTTGAGCACCGGCTCAACCGCCTCGACCGAGAACGGAACCACCGTGATCGCGTCCACGCCCTGGGCAATCAGGTTCTCGATGATCTGCACCTGCGCCGCGGCGTCGGCCTGGCTCGGGCCGACCATCCACGTGTCGTGGCCCGTGTCATCGCCGAACTGCTTCACGCCATCGCGCATCCGGTCGAACCAGGCGATGCCGTCGACCTTTACCACGGTGGCGATGGAATATTCCTTGCCGACGGAATCCTTCGTCAGCGCATCAATCTGTCCCGGCGTTTCCAGCACGCCTTCGGCAAGGGCGGCGCCCGATGCCATAACGCCCGCGATCGCGAGCGAGGTAAACAGCTTGGTCATGGTTCGTCTCCTCCTGAGTGTGGGCTATTGCTGTGTCGCCCGTTTTCGATTGCCACACGCGGCCCCGCGCTCCTCCGGCGCGTGGACCCCGTCCCTCCGTCTCAATCGCCGGTTACTATAGCGATGCTTGCGCTCGCCCCAATGCGGGAAGCGCCGGCTTCCACCATTGCCTTCGCGTCTGCCGTGGTGCGGACCCCGCCGGACGCTTTCACGCCCATGTCGGGACCGACCGTCCGCCGCATCAACGCCACGTCCTCGACCGTCGCACCACCGCCAGCGAATCCCGTCGATGTCTTCACGAAATCCGCGCCGGCCTCCATCGCGCAGCGGCAGGCGCGCACCTTCTGCTCGTCGTCGAGCAGGGTCGCCTCGATGATTACCTTGAGCAGCGCGTCGCCGCACGCCGCCTTGACCGCCGCGATGTCGGCCGTCACCGCGTCCGTCTCGCCCGCCTTCAGCAGGCCGAGCGCGATGACCATGTCGACTTCCTGCGCACCGTTCGCGACAACCCAGGCCGCTTCCGCGGCGGTGATCTCCGTGGGGTCCGCGCCGAAGGGGAAGCCGATGACGGAGCAGGGGGCCACGCCGCTGCCGGCGAGCCGTTTGGCAACGCGCGGCAGGTAGACGGGGTTCACGCAGACCGCCTTGAACCCGTATTCCATCGCCTCGTCGCAGATCGCGTCAGCCTCGGACGGCAGCGCGTCCTGACGCAGCAACGTGTGATCTATGATCCCCGCAATGTCGAAATTGCTCCGCAGATCCCGTGCAGCGCCCATTTCGTCCCCTCCCTCGCCTCGACCTCGCTTGCCTCGGCGCACGATTATGTTAAATTCGTAACACTTTTATGTTCCTTGAGTTACATCTCGCCGTTCCCACGTCAAGTTTAAAACATCGGTACGGCGACGTCGATTTGCCGCGCTGGACGACGCCACCCGGGGCCGCGAAGCGTGTAGGCTTTCCAACGGGAGGGCTCATGTACCGGAAAAGAGCCGAACGGCTGGACCATCTTGCGCACTTACTCACGGACGGGGGTTTTCTGCGTCTGAAGGAGGCGGCGGAGTCGCTTGGCGTGTCCGAAATGACCGTCCGCCGCGACCTTGCGACCGGCGACGGCCGGTTCAGTTACCTTGGCGGCTACATCGCCGCCGGCCCGGAATCGCCGGGAGGGATGGGGTATATCCTGAACCGCGAGCAGGAGACCAACACCGAACTGAAGCGGGCCGCGAGCCGCGCCGCGCTCGACCTCATCCGGCCGGAGGACACGCTTTTCATCGACTGCGGGACCACGACGCCACATCTGGCCCGGCTGCTGCCGCACGATACCGGCCTGACGGTGATCTGCTACTCAATGAACGTTGCCCAGATCCTGTGCCGCAAGCCGGGCATCCGGGTCATTCTGCTCGGCGGGCTCTATCACGGCTCCTCCGCCGCCTTCTCCAGCCCGGAGGCGCTGGAGACCTTGCGGCGGATGCGGATCAACCTCGCCCTCCTTTCTGCCGGCGGCGTCCACGCGGAAGGGGGCGTAAGCTGCTCCAACTTCTTCGAAGTGGCGATCAAGACCCTTGCGATGGAGAACGCCCAGTCCCGCGCCCTGCTGGTCGATTCCACCAAGTTCGGCCTGGTAAAACCGGAATGGTTCAGCGACCTTGCGGACTACGACCACATCTGTACCGACGAGCACTTCGACCCTGAGGGCCCGCTCGCGCCCTACATTGCCGGCGCCAGCGTCCACCGCGGCCCCGTCTCAGCACAGCAGCCCTAGTCAGCGCTGCATCCTATCGCTGGCGCGACCGGAGAGCGGGAAGGAAAGGCTAACTGTGATGCACCCGCCCCACATGGGTAGGGCGAGTGCTTTCTGCTCAGACGGAGCGGATGTGACGGGTCCAATAGTGGTGCAGGTTCTCGACATTGCCGCTCGTCAAGATGGGCATGGCGACCTGAAGCTGATCTTCGGACCACTCCCACCACCGCATTTCAAGCAGCAAAGCGACAAGCCCATCCTCGAACCTTTTCCTGATGGTCTTGGCCGGATTGCCGCCCACAACGGCGTAAGGCGCGACATCGCGGGTCACCACGGCGCGCGTGCCGATCACCGCGCCATCGCCGATTTTCACGCCGGGCATGATGATCGCTTCTGACCCGATCCACACGTCATTGCCGATGACCGTATCACCGGCAGGCCGGTAGCCGTTCTCGGCCCCCTCGAATGCGGGCACCTCCGACATCCAGTAGAACGGAAACGTACTGATCCAGTCGTTCCTGTGGCCCTGGTTGCCCGCCATGATGAAGGCCGCGCCGCTCCCAATCGAACAAAAGCTGCCAATCAGGAGGCGATCGACACCTTCGTCAGGCAGGAGGTAACGGGCGCAGTCGTCGAAGCTGTGACCATGGTAGTAGCCCGAGTAATAGCTGAAGCGCCCGACCTTTATGTTCGGGTTGGACACCTGCCGATCAAGGGTCTCCCCGCGAAAGGGGCTTTCGAAGTAGTTGTTCATTTGCAGTTCCCTGAAGTGATGATGAACGCGCGCATGCACGCGGAATCCGCGCGGTCGCGAGGCGCGACGCGCTACTGCCCCGGCGCGAAGCGCAGGGCGTCATTCAGGTGGTTCGGTCCGCTGACTTCACGGAGGGTCCTTCAGAACACTGCATCAGGTGCCCAAGAATAGAGCATCCGCGCGCCCATGCAACTTGCAAGACTTGCAGAGTATCGGCCCGCGACACCGGGTCATCTGGGCCACGCGTCGAAAATCCGCGCGTTCCTGACTGCCGTGGGGTAAGGGTTTCGAACAATGGGGCACGCGAAACCGCATTGGAAGGAACGGCACCCGTGAAGCACCTGCGCGGCATCGTCGGCACGGGAGGACTGACCCTCCAGGGTCACCTCATGGTCATGATCGCGGGCATGGTGCTGTTGCAGTTCGCGGTGACGTGGGTGGTGATCTCCCATGCCGTCTCCGGCATCGTGCAGGAACAGATGGGCCAGCGCGCCCTGCAGACGGCGATTGCCGTGGCGGAAATGCCCGAGATCCGCACTCGCCTGGCCGCCGAAGACCGTAGTGGCGGGATCCAGACACTGGCGGAGGACCTTCGCCGCAAGGTCGGCGCGGAATACATTGTCGTCGCCGACAGGGACGGCGTGCGCTATTCCCACCCCGTCCCCGAGCGGATCGGCAAGACCTTCGTCGGCGGCGACACCGCGGCGGCGCTCACCGAAGGTCGCTCCTACATTTCACAGGCCACCGGCACCCTCGGCCCGGCGATCCGCGGTTTCTCTCCAATCCACAACTGGACTGGCGACATCATCGGCTTTGTCAGTGTCGGCTACCTGGTCGAGGACGTTCGCGGCGTCCTGCAACACTACCTGCGCCAGCCCGCGCTTTTCGTGATGCTGCTGGTCGGGCTCGGAATCCTCTGGGCCATCTACGTCGCCCGCACGCTCAAGAAGCGCACGCTCGGGCTGGAGCCGGAGGAGATCACCCAGCTCTACCTCCAGCGCCGCGCGGTGCTCCAGTCGATCCGCGAGGGCGTGGTCGCCATCGACGAGGCGGGCGTCGTTCGGCTGGCCAACCGAGCGGCGGTGGCGGCGGCAGCCGCGGAAGGTCACAGCGACGTCGTCGGCAAACCGGCCAGCAGCAATTATCCGGATCTCGGGCTGGAGGAGCTTTTGAAAACCGGCGGGGCCATGGTGGACGAGGATCGCCCGATCGGCGGCCGGGACATGCTGGTCAATGCGGTGGCGGTGGAGGAGGACGGCCGCGTCCATGGCGCAGTCGCGACCTTCCGCCCGAAGGACGCGGTGGACCGGATGGCGCGCGAACTGGTGCGCGTGCAAGGCTACGTGGAGGCGCTGCGGGCGCAGAGCCACGAGCATTCCAACATGCTCCACATGATCGCCGGTCTGCTGGAGATCGGCGCCTTCCAGGAGGCGCAGGATCTCGTCTTCCGCGAGAACAGCGGCTACCAGCAACTGATCCGTTTCCTGCACGACGCCGTCCCTCATCCGGTGATCGCAGCCATCATCCTCGGCAAATACGCCCGGGCGCGCGAGTTGCGGGTGGATCTGGGCATCGCCCCCGACAGTCAGATGATCGACGTGCCCGCCGGGGTGGATCAGGAGCGGCTGGTGACCGTTCTGGGCAACCTTCTCGACAACGCCTTCGACGCGGTCTCGGGCAAGCCGCAGGAGCGCCGGAAGGTCCTGCTCTCCTTCACCGATCTCGGTGACGAACTGGTCTTCGACGTCGAGGATTCCGGCGACGGGGTGCCGCCGGAGAAATTCGAGTCCATCTTCGAAAAGGGTGTGTCGTCCAAGGGCGGGGCGCGGCACGGGTACGGACTCTTCCTCGTGCGCCGGGCGGTGGACGAGCTGGGCGGCTACGTCACGTTGGGACGTGCCGACACCGGCGGCGCCCTTTTCACCGTGGCCATCCCCAAGTACCACCAGTCAACGGATGCGGAGGAGTCGGGCGCATGACCGCCATTTCGGTGCTGATCGTGGAGGACGATCCAAGGATCGCCGAATTGCACCGCCGTTTCACCGAACGGGTGGAGGGCTTCAAAGTGGTGGGTATCGCCTGCGCGCTGGCCGAGGCGGCCGAGATGGTGGAGCT
>NZ_FOLG01000037.1 GCF_900112335.1 Tropicimonas isoalkanivorans | reverse complement strand
TAGGCTCAGGACCCATTAATCGGCTTGCGGGGCCACTGGCGGCGTGATTCACGCTCTCCAACTATAGGAGGGTGTGGTGAGTAATCTTTTCTGGCTGAGCGACGAGCAGATGGCGCGTCTCGGGCCGTTCTTTCCGAAGAGCCATGGTCGTCCGCGCGTCGATGATCGTCGAGTTCTGAGCGGGATAATATTCATCAATCGCAATGGCTTGCGCTGGCGGGATGCACCGCAGGAATACGGTCCACCCAAAACGCTCTACAACCGCTGGAAGCGTTGGAGCGAGATGGGGGTGTTCGCCCGAATATTCGAGGGGCTGGCCGCCGAAGCGGTGGAGCCGACGACGATCATGATCGATGCGACCTACCTGAAAGCGCACCGCACGGCCTCAAGCCTGCGGAGTAAAAAGGGGGGTGCGGGCGCCTGATCGGTCGCACCAAGGGAGGGATGAACACCAAGCTCCACGCGGTAACCGACACGAAGGGACGCCCGATCAGGTTTTTCATGTCTGCTGGTCAGGTGAGTGATTACACTGGCGCGGCAGCCCTTCTGGGCGGTCTGCCAGCTGCGCAGTGGCTACTTGCTGACCGAGGCTATGATGCCGATTGGTTCCGCGAAGCCTTGCAGGACAAGGGGATCAGGGCCTGTATTCCAGGCCGCAAGGCGCGCAAGATCCCAGTCAAATACGACAAGCGGAGATACAAGCGGCGCAGCCGCATCGAGATCATGTTCGGCAGGCTTAAGGACTGGCGACGCGTAGCGACCCGCTACGACAGATGCCCGAAGGTCTTCCTCTCAGCCGTCGCTCTCGCCGCTACTGTGCTGTTCTGGTTATGAGTCCTGAGCCTAAAATAGACCGGGCTGCATACGGCCAAAGAGAGATCAAACCTGGCTACTTTGCAGCCGCACTTTCATAGAGTCAGCTCTCGATGACCATATGGCGTACGCGACGATGATGATCGACAGTCTCCCGGCTATGCCGACCTTGCTTTTCTGAACCGGGAAACTGCATCCAGGACTACTGGGTGGTGATGACGGCACCGTTCTCTACCGACAGCAGGAAAACGTCAGTCCGTGCATTGCGTTCCCCGTCTTCGCCGCCGACGATCAGCACACCTTCGGGCAGGCTGAAGCTCGCGCCATAGGCAAGACCTTCGGGAAGTTGCCCAATGAGGGTCCACTGGCCATCGGCCAACATGAACACATCGCTGTTCCAGGTCTTGGAGAGCCCGTCATGCGCGAACCAGTTTCCGCTGTCTGCGGCGTCGCGTGCGCCGGGGAAGTTCGCGCCGCCGGCAACAATCAGCGCGTCACCAACCAGACCTGCATAAGCACCAGCGACTCCTTCCTGCCGGGATCCGGAGTGGCCGGAGGGGAGCGGCGGTAGCTGATCCCACTCCGCAGCTTCGCCAGAGAAATCGACTGTTTTCGCCATATCGGTTCTCAAGCCCGGCTTCACTTCGCCGTTAATCAAGGCGATCTTGTCTCCGCCCAGGTCGACCAGCGCGGCACCTGTATTTGGCAGAAACGGAGTTCGGCCGAGATCGGTCCAGTCGTTGGTTTCCGGTTTGTACAGCAGGACCAGATCGTTCCAGTGATAGTCCTTTGGCTTCATCCCCATGAAGTCCTGTACCGTCTTGTTCCAGGCCTCCGGATCGCGTTCCTTGTCGATCGCGGTGATGTCCGCGAGGTACTTGTCGAAGAGCTGCTTGTTGTAGCCGCCAAAGATCGCGATCGAACTGTCGGATCTTGCGACCGCAGATGCGCCGAGTAGACCCACTGGCACGGTGGTTGCCAGTCGTTCCCAACTGTCGCTCTCGGGATCGTAGCGGTAGGCCGTATCGAACACGACCGGCGACTTGGAGTCTTCTGTCTCGTTTCCGGAGCCGGAAAAGACGTAGATTTTCCCTCCTGACACCGCTGCGGCAGGTTGGCTTGGTGCCGGGCCTGCGAATGCGGCCACTTTCTGCCATCCGGCTTCGAGATTTCCGAGATCCAGTTTGTAGACATCCTGACCCGCACTTCCGAGCCCGGTGTAGAGCGTCTCGCCAACTTGAGCGGCAAAGCCATTCTTGATGCCGATCGGCAGGTCGGGCCAATTATCTGCCATGGCAACTCCGGACATGGCTGCGAGCATGGCTGCGCCTGCGACATAGGATTTGCATTTCACCTTGTTCTTCCTCCATTGATTGAACGCTTACTGTGCGGACACAAAGCATCGTCGGTTTCTTCCGTACGGCTAGCTGAGCCACTCGGCGATTTCCGGGCGCTTTACGAGTTCGGTCATCCGCGCGTCTCCGTCGTCCACCCGCATGAGCATGGGAGCCCGCGTGAGGCCGACATCGATCCCGATCGCGCGGAACGCGGCCTTCATCCCCGGCAGAACCCCCGTTTCCAGCAACGCCTCAACGAAGACAGCTGAGATGTTCTGAAGGCGCTGCGCTTCTGCAAGATCTCCGGACTGAATGGCCCGATCCAGAGCAGCGTAGAGGCGGCCCAGAAGATTGTAAGTGGTACCGATTCCGCCATCCGCTCCAAGCACCGCACCGGACAGGTAGATTTCGTCGAAGCCGAAGAAGATCGTAGAATCCGGGCAGCGCCGCCGCAGCATCGAGAGTTTGAACATGTCTGTGGAGGTAAACTTCAATCCGGCAACATTCGGCAGATCCATGATCGCAACGAGCGTCTCGAGACCAATCGGCCGGCCCGTGCGGATCGGCACCTCGTAGACGATCAGCGGCAGGTTGGTGGCCGCCTGCAGCTCGCGGTAGTAGGCAAGGATCTCCGCATCGCTGAACGGGTAGGAATGGGGTGGCAGCGCGGAGAGACCGGCATAGCCCAGTTCGGCCGCGTTCTTCGCCAGGCGAACCGAGTCGCGCAAGCTGGGTGCGCCTACATGAGCGATGAGCACCGCATCACCAGCATCCTCGGCAACCACGGACTGCTGCGCGAGCAACTCCTCGACGTCCAGCAGCCCCGACTCACCGCTGCTGCCCCCGACATACAGTCCTGAAAGCCCTTGTCGGAGCACATACGCGTCCAGGGCGCGTTGACGCTCCGGGCTGAAGCTCCCGTCATCCTCAAGCCCGGTCATCAGGGCGGCGTACATTCCGGCAAGCTGTCTTGTCATTGGATCCTCCGAAAACAGGTATGGTAAGCATAGAATTTCCGTTTTGTTTGACAAGTAACATTTTTAGACTTACTAAAAGGCGTTCGGACAGGCCAAGGGAGGGTTGCGTGACCGAATTCTCTGCTTCAATCCGCATGCCGGACATGATTGCTGGAAAGCTTATTTCCGAGATTCGCGACGGCTTGATCGCCGTCGGTGATGCCCTGCCGCCGGAACGAGAGCTGTGCGCGCGGTTCGATACATCGCGCCCAACGATTCGGGAGGCGCTTTGGTTGATGCAGATGCGAGGGTTCATCGAAGCAGGTGGCGGTCGTCGGCCGCGTGCATCGTTGCCGTCGCTTCAAACAATCCTGACATCAGCTGCCGATCACATGCGTGATCTGCTTGGGGATGCCGAAAGCGGGGCGCATCTGGAACAGATGCGCCAGTTCATCGAAACCGGCGCGGTGCGCGAAGCAGCAATGCGGGGGGATCGCGTTCAGATTGCTCGGCTGCGCGATGCTCTCGATCGCAACGAGGCAGCGATCGGGACGCCCCGGTTTGCCGTAACGGATATTGCCTTTCACCGCGAGATCGTCTCGATCGTCGGTAACCCGGTGATCCTGACCTTGCACGATATGTTCGTATCGGACCTCCTGGCCCAACGCCCGCCGGTCGACGATGTCAAACACTACGATTCCAATACCTTTGCCGAACATCGCGAGATTTACGACGCGGTTCTGGAAGGGGATGTGATGGCGGCCACTGAAGTGATGGACCGGCATCTGGCGCGATCGTACCGCGCACGGCTCAAGAAGAACAGAAACCCGTCAACGGGTCACCGAAACCAACATTAACCGAGGAGAAGACCATGATGTTGAAAAAGACCCTGCTCGCAGGTGTGGCTGCGCTCGCGCTGGTAACGACGGCGGACGCACGAGAATTGACGCTCGGGTTGCAGGACAACGAAGCGACCCCGGTCTACAAGGGTGCTGCGGAATTCGCCGAGAAACTGGAAGAAGTGTCGGGCGGCGAGATGACAGTCAAACTGTTCCCGTCCGCGACGCTGGGAGACTTCAAGGCGATGGTGCAGCAGGCCCAGGCTGGTGAGCTTGACCTAGTCATCACGGGCTACCCGGACATGTCCTATACGATCCCCGAACTGAAGCTGATCGGTGCTCCCTACGTGGTAGGCGACTACGCGCAACTCAAGGAAATCGTCGCCGGACCTTGGGGGCAGGAGATGGCCGGGAAGTTCGAGGAGAAGGGCATCCACGTTCTTGATGTCTGGTACTATGGCACGCGCCAGACAACGGCGAACAAGCCCATCAACTCCATCGAGGACATGCAGGGCCTCCGCCTGCGGACGCCAAACGTTCCGTTCCTGATCGCCTATGCCGAGGCGGTCGGCGCGACGCCTGCTCCGGTGGCGTTCCCCGAAGTCTACCTTGCCCTGCAGACCAACCAGGTCGATGCACAGGAAAACCCGCTGACCACCATCGACGCGCAAAAATTCTACGAGGTGCAAAGCTCGGTGGCCCTGACCAACCACTTCGTCGCTTCCTCCGCCGTTCTGATCGGCAAGGACGCGTGGGATGGGTTCTCGGATCAGGAAAGGGAATGGGTGAGCACGGCAATCGCAGCCGGCGGTGCGCTGAACGACGAACTGCTGGAAACGGGCGAGGCCGAACTGCTTACGGTTTTCGAGGAGAAGGGATTGACGATCACGCGCCCGGATCTTGAGCCCTTCAAGGCCGCGATGCAATCCTACTATGACGAGCTGGAAGCGGAGTTCGGCGAGGGTTCCATTGCAGCAGTTACTGCAAAGTAAACCAAACAGGGGTCGGGGGTGAGTACTCCCGACCCACGTCCCAAAGGAGAGAGCCGTTGAAACCGCAAGGCAAATACAGTCCGGAAGGCATCGCCGCATCGGTGTTGTTCATCGTTCTGATTGTCGTTCTGATGATCCAGATCTTCGGCCGAACTGCGCTCTTTACCGGTCCGGTCTGGACCGAAGAGGCGGCGCGCTGGCTCTGGGTCTGGATGGCGATGATCGGCATCGCAGAGGTTGAGCGCACCGACAGTCAGCTCCGCATGGGATTTCTGGTTGAGCACCTGCGCCGACGGGTCCGCCTTGCCATCCTGACCGTGATCGATCTCGTCTACCTGGGTATCGTGATCCATCTCATCTGGATCGGGTGGAAGACGATCCAGCGCACCTGGTCAAATGAATCGGTGACGCTTCCGGCGTCCGACGCCGTTCTCTACGCATCGGGCTTCTTGGCGATGATCCTCATCGCAAACCGCATAATTCGCCGGTTGATCGGGATTGGTCACCGTCACGACCCGGATGAAGTGGAGATTGTGGAATGATCCTGACGATTATTGCCGTTGCCTGGCTGTTGCTGGTCCTCGTCGGTGTGCCGATCGGCATCTCGATGATCCTGGTTTCGATGGCCTATTTCTACTGGTCCGGAATGGGTCTTGCCTTCGCCCTGTCTCGCATGGTCGACGGCCTGAATAGCTTCCCGATGCTGGCCGTACCGCTCTTCATTCTTGCCGCTGCAATCCTAAACGGCGCGGGGATCACCAACCTTCTGTTCGGCTTCGCCCGGGCACTTGTAGGCCACATCCGCGGCGGATTGGGGCACGTCAACATCATGGCGAGCCTGTTTTTCTCCGGCATGTCGGGCTCGGCACTCGCCGACGCCGGCGGTCTGGGCAAGATGGAAATCGAGGCCATGCGCAATGCCGGCTATGACGACGAGTTCGCCGGTTCCGTAACGGCGGCTTCGTCGATGATCGGTCCGCTGGTGCCACCATCGATCACCATGGTTCTCTATGGCGTCATCTCCAACACCTCTATCGGCAAGCTCTTTCTCGGCGGCGTGGTGCCGGGAGTCCTCTGCGCCGTGTCACTGATGGTGATGGTCTACGTCATCGCCCTGCGCCGCGACTATCCGCGCGACCCCTGGCCCGGGATCCCGGAACTGTCGAGGCTCTTCGTCCGGTCCTTTCCTGCGCTCTTCACCCCAGCGGTGATTGTGGGCGGGATTTTCAGCGGCTGGTTCTCGCCGACTGAGGCGGCGGCGGTGACGGTGCTCTACGCGATCCTTATCGACCTGATCTTCTACCGCGAACTCACCTGGCGTCGGCTTTGGGATGCAATCTACGAGACCACGTCTACCTCCGCCAGTATTGCCACCATCATCGCCGGCGTCTCGCTTTTGGGGTACGTGCTTGCGCGCGAACAGGCACCGCAGCAGATCGCGTCAATGTTCCTGTCCATCGCCGACGGTCCCGTCACTTTCCTTATCGCCGTCAACCTCATGATCTTTGCACTGGGCATGTTTATCGAGTCGCTGGTGATCCTTCTGATCGTGGTGCCGATCCTGGTCCCCATCGCTACTGGCTTCGGAATCGATCCGGTCCATTTCGGTATCATCGTTGTCCTCAACCTGATGATCTCGATCCTGACACCGCCAATGGGCATGGCGCTGTTCGTCGTGGCGCAGGTTGGTGGCATACCTTTCCAGCGGTTGGCGCGGGCAATTCTGCCCTGGCTGATTCCTCCCTTCGTGGTGCTCATATTGGTCTGCGTGTTCCCGATCCTCGCAACGGGCCTGCCGGGGTTGATGCAATGAAAGTTTTACAACAGCTAAAAAGTGGATTGGTTGCTTCCTGTCAGCCCGTCGATGACAGCCCGATGGACCGGCCCGAGATCGTCGCTGCGATGGCCCAGGCCGCAGTCGCGGGCGGGGCGGCAGGGCTGCGCATCGAGGGGATCGAAAACCTGCGCGCTACGCGGCCGCTGGTCCGCGTTCCGATCATCGGCATCGTCAAGCGGGATCTTTCGGACAGCCCGGTCCGCATCACTGTGACAGTCGAGGATGCGCGGGCTCTCATCGCAGC
>NZ_FOLG01000017.1 GCF_900112335.1 Tropicimonas isoalkanivorans | reverse complement strand
ATCGTCACCGACAAGCTGCGGTCCTATGGAGCCGCGAAACGTGACGTCGCACCGGGACTGGAACACCGTTCCCATAAAGGTCTGAATAACCGGGCTGAAAACAGTCACCTGCCGTTCAGGAAACGCGAACGCTGCATGCAAGGATTTCGCTCGCCTGGCGGATTGCAGCGATTTGTTTCCATTCATTCGCCAACCCGAAATTGCTTTTCCGTTCCATCCCGCCGCCGCACTGCCATGGCCATCCGATTTCATCGACTGGAAGCATTCGACATCTGGAAGACCGCCGCCGGGCTTGTTTAACTTTCCACCCAACAAACCATCTTCAGCCGGATACTGATTAACGTGACAACACCAGCTGAACTCACAGGATGGGCTCCTCTGCCGTCGTTCTCTGCGCAAAGAACGAATGGCTGCTTTGCTGCAAGGTCGGGTTGGCGCAGGGCCTTAAAATGCAACTAGATCTCGATCCGCCACATCCTAAAGCGCCCCTGCCCTGTCACTTCGCGGATCAAATCTTTGGCCTCCATCCATGCCAGATTGCGCTGAACGGCGGCGCGACTGGCTTCGGTCATTGCCTCAGCCATTGGGGCGGACACCAAAGGCCATTCCGCGAAGACTCTTCTTAAGGCGACCGGCGTCCGACCAGACAAATGCGCCATGATATTTTCTGCGCGCGCTGTCCACGCTTCAATACCGTCAAGGTTTCGCATCGCCTTCAGAATTGCTCCGTTCATCCCATCCAGCCAGCGGGCCAAACGTTCGGTTGGCGAGCCTGAGACACGCAGCCCCCCTGCCCCGCCCATAGCGAGCGGTGCGAACATGGCACCGCTTCCATCGCTGGCCGCGATCCTGGCAGCTGTGACGGCCGCTTCGATCTGGTCGCCGTGCTGTCCGAGGCCTGCCAGACTCCAGAGGTGAAAACCCATGCAAGCCCTGGTGATCGGGTGGAGATCGGTTGCGGCTGTCATAACGTCCAGCCATCCACCCGCGCGATCTTTGAGACGCTCGGCACTGTCTTCGATGTTCTCGGGGTCGCGGCGATCCAGGAAGGCGGCCAAGTCTACTTTCGGTCCGGGACCGCCTGTCAGGCGCCGAACAGCCCATCCAACTCTTGCCAAGGCATTTGGGTCATCCTGTGCGCCCGAGAGCCGCATCGATATCCAGAGCGCCAGACGATCAGAACTCACCCGGTCGCCTGCGAACCAGCTAAGATCCGCCGCCTCGATTAAAGCAAGCCGATGCCGCCAGCCTTCCGGGCCACGCAGCAGCCGGTCATCCAGAGCACCCAGGCGTCCAGCCACGCGTGCCAGCCGCGCAGCGTGAAGCCTCTCTGCCTTTACCCAGTTATGGACGACAGCGGTGTCGGGCGGTTCCGCACGCGGCCCGGGAGGCAAATCATCCGGTTCTTCCTCGAGTGGACCAGGCAGAAACCAGAGATCGTTTTCGTCAGCCTCTTCATCCTCCTCGATGGTGATAAGGGGGTCGTCGTAATCATCAGTCAAAGTAGAGGCCTGCATCTTCATATGTGCGAAATACTGATCTTTTGCACGCTACTCAAGCGTTTTGTGACCGCTGCCTGCGCCCCTCACATAGTACGCGCGCAAGACTGCCGGCGAAACCTCTCAGTTCGTGTTCAGCGCAAGGAAACCAAGGGATTGCGCACTAGCGCGACAAGAGAATGCTCACTTGCATTCTTTTATAAACGGTCGTTTAGTAGCGATACCTTATATTGCAAACGGCCCTTTTCCATGCCCCTGATAGGCTATGCGCGCGTATCCACAGAGGATCAGACCCCCCTGCCCCAGTCCGAAGCCTTGCGATCCGCGGGATGTGGTGAGATCTTCGAAGAGCACGCCTCAGGCGGCAATCGTGCGCGGCCGATACTCGCCCGAGTTCTTGAGCGCATCAGCAAGGGCGACACGCTTGTTGTTGTTCGCATAGACCGTCTGGCGCGGTCGCTCTCGCATCTGCTGGAGGTGATCGAACGGCTGGAGGCGAAGGGCGCCTTCTTCCGCTCGCTCCAGGACCCGATCGACACGTCGTCCCCGCAGGGCAAGTTCACCCTGCAGGTTCTGGGCGCGGCGGCGGAGTTTGAACGCGCTCTGATCCGCGAGCGTACTAAGGCGGGACTTGCCTCGGCACGCGCCAAGGGGCGCGTGGGCGGAAATCCTGGGCTTCGTGCCAAGGACCCCGCCGCGCGGCGCAAGGTGCTCCTCGCGCGACAAGACGGTTACATGGAGCGCCTGAACGAGACCGCGCAGGATTGGGTGCCCCATGTGCGCCGCATGCGCCCCGATATGGCTTGGGAAGACGTCCTGCGGATCATCAATGGCTCCCTGCCCCACGACCGCCACTGGACGCAAAGCCGCCTGCTCCGCGCCGTGAAAGCATATGTGCGGGACGGGTTCCTGCCCGCTGAAGTGCTTGGACGGGCTGGACGGCGCGAAACCGACGATCGCCTGCCGGCGATTGTCGCAGCAATCAAAGGCGCGGATCCTGATATCACGCTACAGGCAATCTGCGACCGTCTGGAATCCATGCGTGAGCGCACGCCTCGTGGGCGAACCAGCTGGCAGCCATCTTCCGTAAGGATGCTGTTGGAACGGGCGGAGCGACTCGGGCTCGTCTAATCAGCTACTAGGTGCCAATCGCTCAATCCTTCAGAAGCGACGATTCGTCGACAGACCCTGCCGCGATACCTAGGGGTTGCCTGCGGCGCAGCCACAACATGTTCGACAGTACGCTAGAGCGAACTGATATTTATCCTTATCCACTCGGCACTTAGAACACTTTCTAACGCCAAAACGCAGGCCCAGCTCAAGTTCGCGCCCTCCGCCTTCAAAAAAATTGTTGTCTGGCGATAAGTTGCGTGTCATGAGTGCTGTAGTCGCAAAAATGCGAAAATCGCGCAGTTTAGCGACGAAACAGAATCGACCCACCAAGAGGTCACGAGGGCAGCATGAACAGCAAGGCAGATTTCTCAGGCGCAAAATCAATTGCAGCTTCCATTTCTGCCAACGCCGCGCGTTTGTCGGATGCCCTCAACCATCATATGCGCAACAGCTTTCAACCGGAAAGCAGAAAGACGCTGCGGAAGTTTCACCCTGCAGAGGTCTCTGAGCTGACAGGCATCAGCATGTCGAACCTGAGAACGCGCCACCAGGAAGGTGACTTTCCCGAAGTCGAAACAGACTCTCGTGGCAGGCGTCTCTATTCCGCTGAAGAGATCGACCAAATCCGCAGAGTGATGGCGCGTACCGGTCGCAACGGGGAAGCTTACTTGCCTGGCCGGCGGGATGGCGATGGACTTCAGATCATATCCATCGTGAATTTCAAAGGCGGGTCCAGCAAGACGACGACAGCAATTCATCTAGCCCAACGCTACGCCCTTAGAGGGTATCGCGTCCTAGCCGTAGACATGGACCCCCAAGCCAGCCTAACGACTATGTTCGGATACCGCCCAGAAATCGAGTTTGCTGAAAGCGGCACGGTGTACGACGCCCTAAAATATGAAGATCCGGTTCCCCTGAGCCAAGTCGTGCGCAAGACTTACTTCCACAATCTCGACCTCGCGCCAGCCGGGTTGTTGCTGTCTGAATATGAGACCGAGACGGCTTACGCGCTTCAGCACAAGGTCGATCCTCCGTTCACACAGAGGTTAGCCATTGCGCTCGATGAAATCGAAGCCAACTACGATCTGGTGATCATCGATTGCCCACCGCAGTTGGGCTTCACGACGATGACGGCATTGCTCGCGTCAACCGGTCTCCTAATTACCGTCGTGCCGAGTATGCTGGACGTCGCCTCCATGGCGCAATTCCTTGAGATGGCCGGAGAAACCGTCAGGACTTTGGAGGAAGCAACAGGACCGATCGATTGGTCGTTCCTCAAGTACCTCGTCGCGAGGTTCGAACCGACTGATGTCCCACAATCGCAGATGGCTGGGTTCCTCCGGTCGATTTTGCTCGACCAGGTTCTCACTACGCCCATGCTGAAATCCACTGCGATTTCGGACGCAGGGATGACGCAGCAGACGATCTATGAACTCGAGCCGAGCCAGGTCGTCAAGAAGACTTTGGACAGGATACTCGAAAGCGTAAACGGCGTCGCAGACGAGTTCGAAAAGACGATTCAACAGGCTTGGGGGAGGACGGTCGAGTAATGGCACGTAGGAACCTTTTTCAGCCCCCTCCCCCACCGGACTCTACCGAGGAGTTGGCAACGACTGACCTGAAACCTCGTTTCCCCAACACCGGTGCGATGAGCGGTGTGAAATCGACTCTGAAGGATCTATCGAGCAACGCCGTACGGGAAATTCCGGTCGATCTCATCGAGGAGGACGGGCCGAAAGACCGGCTTTCATTCTCCGATGCCGACGTCGCGTCTCTTGCTGCGAGCATCAAGGAACATGGGCAGCAGGTACCGATCATGGTTCGTTCGCTCTCGGACAAACCGGGTCGCTACAAGATCGTTTACGGTCGTCGCCGACTGCGGGCCCTGCAATTGATCGGAGTACCGGCCAGAGCCTTGGTGCGCACTCTTTCGGACGAGGAGGCGATCCTTGCCCAAGGCCAGGAAAACTCGCACAGACTAGACCCTAGTTTCATTGAAAAGGCCTTGTTCGCTGCGCAGCTGAGCGACAATGGCTACGATCAGCCAGTGATCCTCGACGCACTTGCCATCGACAAACCTATGTTGTCGCGAATGACTAAGGTTGCCCGCACAATACCGGAGACTGTAATACAGTTGATCGGCTCGGCACATGGCGTCGGACGCCGCCGCTGGGAAGACCTAGCAGACAAGGCGAAGGGCAGCAATGCTGACCTAGTTCGGATGGCTTCCGATTTGGGTCTGGATCAAATCCCTACTTCGGACGACCGCTTTGCGCGCGTCAGCGACGCCATTTCGAAACTTGGCAAATCCGCGAGGTCCACAAAGTCCGCGGCGCATATGGTTGTATCAAGCGACGGCAAGACACTTGCAGAGGTCAAGGATAGCCCGCGCGCTTTGACGATGAAAATGTCCAAGGTTGATACCCCGGAGTTCGCTCAATGGATGCGGGACAACGCGGAAGTTGAGTTGAAACGTCTCTATGAGGCGTGGAAGTCGGACCAGCAATCCGGCTGACAGACAGGCGAGCAGAGCAACAAAAAGGAGCACGAAAAACAGCCAGAAAAGAAAGAGCCCCCCAAGGTCTTCCCCGGAGAGCCCAATCTGTTCTTAGCACCCTCAGATGTACCAGCTTCTCCGTAGCAGTCAATAACAACCGAATCGGTTGAACGATGATCTGTTGCCTTTTCTCAAGAAATCGGGGGATCTGGGCCTTTCCCGACCGGTTGTCGTGAAAAATTCATGGCATTTACTCAGGCATCCGCCTCCGTTGGAGAGCGGACGGAGATCTTGTTGTCCGCGGACAACGCCCGCCCCGAACGTCACATCATCATCGACACACTGCGCCAGGCTGCTCCGTTGATGGGTCTGAAAGCATCAGTCATTGCGACGCTCGACGCGATGCTCTCGTGCCTTCCCCCGAAAAGGCAGCACAACACCGTCTTCGCATCGAATGCCACACTTGCGTTCCGGCGAAATGGGATTTCCGACCGAACGATTAGGCGCCATGCAGCCATTCTCCAAGAACTCGGGCTGCTTGTTCGCCGCGATAGCTCAAATCGAAAAAGATTCAGCAAGCGAAACGTAACCGAAGGCACCGCCCTTCGATTCGGGTTCGACCTCACACCCTTGTTCCAACGCTTCCCAGAGTTCGCAGAGCTTGCTGCCCAGGCCGTTCGCGAAGACGACCAGATCGCCTACCTCAAAGCGAAGATACGTGCCGCAGCAAACGACATCCTGCAAGCCGAACCGGACGACGTCGATGCGTTAATCGCTATACGCACCCTTCGCAGAAAGCTTTCACTGGATGAATGCTACAGCCTCTTGGCAGGCCTAAACATCGAGGCCGTGGAAGCCGAACAACCTTGTGAAGCCGTCGTCGCCGGAGAGGAAAAAATGTCCGGCAACGACGGCCAAAATGTCCGGCATCATCATAACTCAAACAAAGAACATATTGATAAAAGAGAACAACTCCCACCGAAAACTCTACCATCAAATCTAAGGACAATACCCCTTAGCGTTCCCGAAATCCTTAGTGCCTGCCCTGAAGCAGCCCAATTTTCACTCACGCCAGTGAAAACTATGTCCGACGTGGTTTCACACGCACGAACTCTGGCACCAATGCTCGGGATAGACTCGAGAAACTACCAAGATGCTCAAGAACAGCTTGGCATAGAAGGGACTGCGCTGACCGTCTGGGCGATCATGCAGTTCCACGAAAAAGTCCAAAAGGTCGGTGCCTATTTTCGGTCGATAACGTCTGGGAGAAACAGCGCGGACTTCGTTCCAGAGCAGCTTGTTCGGCGTCTCGCTCGGGCACAACCGATTTAACCAGACAGTGCTCTACTGCTTCCGCCAAAAAAATTGTCCGCGGACAATTACGGTCGAGGGAGAGGATGGCTGTGAAAGGGGTGACGGGAAGTGAGATCGGGAGAGTGGCTTCCGGTGCCCGTCGTGGAGAAGATCTGATGGCGAAATCTGCCCAGAAAGTCACCCTGTCCCCCTCCCGGGATATCCCCTTCGAAAAGCTCGTGTTGAGCCAGTCCAACGTCCGACGCATAAAGGCCGGCATCTCGGTCGAGGAACTGGCTGAGGATATCGCCCGCCGCGGATTGCTGCAGAGCCTGAGCGTCCGGCCCGTCCTGGCTGATGATGGCACCGAAACCGGCAAGTTCGAAATTCCCGCTGGCGGCCGGCGCTTCCAGGCCCTGTCGCTGCTGGTGAAGCAGAAACGCCTGACCAGGACGACCCCCATTCCCTGCATCGTGCGGGATGCCAAGTCTGCAATCCTTGCCGAGGATGACTCGCTCGCTGAGAACATGCAGCGTGCTGCCCTGCACCCGCTTGATCAGTTCCGCGCCTTCGTCGCGCTGCGGGAGAAAGGCCAGGGCGATGAAGAGATCGCTGCCGCCTTCTTCGTCACGCCGCAGGTGGTCAAACAGCGCCTGAAACTCGCCTCCGTGGCCCCTGCCCTTCTCGAGGTCTACGCCGAGGACGAGATGACGCTGGAACAGCTCATGGCCTTCACCATCAACCCGGATCACGAGCGTCAGGCTCAGGTCTGGGACGCGATCCGGTCGTCCTGGAACAAGGAGCCCTACCAGATCCGGCGGATGCTGACGGAAACTTCCGTGCGGGCCTCCGACCGTCGTGCCGTCTTTGTCGGCGTCGAGGCCTACGAGGCGGCGGGCGGCACCATGTTGCACGACCTCTTCCAGGGCAACGACGGCGGTTGGCTCGAAGACCCTGCCCTGCTCGATCGCCTTGTCAGTGAGAAACTTCAAGCCGACGCCGAAGCGACCGCGGCCGAGGGATGGAAATGGATCGAGGTCTCGCTCGACCTGCCCTATGGCTACAGCCATGGCCTGCGACGGCTTAGCGGCGATCCGGCGCCGATGACCAATGAGGAAGGCGCGGCCCATGCCAAGCTGCTCGCCGAGTACCGGGCGCTCGAAGAGGAATACGAGGGCCAGGATGAATTCCCTGAAGAGACCGACGCCCGCCTTGGCGAGCTCGAAGTCGCGATGGAGAAGCTCGAGACGCGGCCGCTAATCTTCGACGCGGAGGAGATCGCGCGGGCAGGGGCCTTTGTGACGCTTGATCGCTATGGTGAGCTTTCCGTCTATCGGGGCTTTGTGCGGCCGGAGGATGAACCTCGGACAGAGGCCGATGTCCACAGCGGTGAACAGACGGCAGACGGGCAGGGCGCTGAGCTTTCAGCGACGAGCAACGTGGATGGTATCGGCCATGGTACGGTGATCACCTCTGCTGGTCAAGCGCTTGGCGCGAACGGGCCCGATGACGAGGACGATGGCGCCTTGAAGCCCTTGCCCGAGCGACTCGTCATGGAGCTGACGGCGCACCGGACATTGGCACTGCGCGAAGCTGTCGGGCGCTCCCCCGACGTCGCGCTGACGCTGCTGCTCCTGAAGCTTGTCAACGACACTTTCCGGATGTCGAGCGCTTCGGGCGGATGCTGCGAGGCATCGGTGCGTCAGGTCTACATGTCGGCGCAGGCCAACGATCTGAAGGACAGCGTGGTGGCCAAGCTGGTGGACGATCGCCACGCGGAGTGGGAGGCCGACCTGCCGCTCGGCGACGATGCCGCTCTCTGGGACTACCTGACCTCCCTCGATCAGGTGAGCCGGCTGTCCTTGCTCGCGCATTGCCTCAGCTTCGGGATCAACGCGCTCCACGAGAAGGTGAACCCCTACGGTGCCGGTATCTCCGCCAGTGGTCTGACCCGGCGGATGGCGCAGGCCGACTTGCTTGCACAGGCAGTCGATCTCGACATGGTCGAGGCTGGCTGGGAGCCGACGGCCGATACCTACCTGAACCGCGTGCCCAAGGCTCGAATCCTTGAAGCCGTGCGCGAGGCGAAAGGGGAGGGGACGGCGCAGCTCCTCGATCACCTGAAGAAGGCTGAGATGGCGACCGAGGCCGAGCGCCTGCTGAAGGGCAGCGGTTGGTTGCCGGAGGTTCTTCGCCGTCACGATCTGGCGGCATTCGAAGGTGCAGAAGGGCAGGGGGGGACTGCGGACATTCCCGACACCGAATTGTCTGAGGATGTCGATCTGCCCGCCTTCCTCACCGCTGACCTGCCGGGTGATGATGCGTCGATGATGGCCGCGGAGTGATCCGGGCTACCGAGGGCGGGGAAACCCGCCCTCAATCACATAAAATACAATAATATCAATATGATGAATGCAAGATTGCGCATTCAGGATGAGGAATCATGTCTGCAACGACCATTCTCGAGACCGCCCCCTTGGCGGCGCTCATTCGCTACACCGACAGCAGTCCCAAGCCGCCCGCGAGATTCACCAAGAAGCTTGCGGCCTGGGAGCGCTCGAACGGCGTGGGCCGTCTCGTCAAGAAGGAGCCGCCGCGACCCTATCCGACCTGGACGGCGCCGGCGTCGTTCACGCTGCACGAGGGGAACTTCTCCTCGGACGGGGTCATTCTCGTCACCATCATGCGAACGCATTCGGCTGACAGTGCGTTGACCTTCGAGGTGGCAGAGGAACCGAAGCCCGGACAGGTGCGTGTCCTGCTGGATTTCGGGGGCTGCACGGAACTGCTGCACCTGGCCGAGTCCGTCACGGCTGCCGAACTCTGGATCGCCAGGGAAGGCTATCGCAACGCACGGCTCGAGGTCGTCGGCAGCGAGGACGGTGATGGGGCAGGGGGCGCGGATCTTGCTGCCTGAGCCCGCATGAAACCGGAGGGGCCCGCCGAAGCGCGGGCCTCTCACCCAGCGTAGCCCTGTCCCGCGAGCCTGCGGGGCGCCAGAGGATCCATCCCGTCACGGAAGGGGTGTATTCCACCACGAGGTTGGCCGGGATGCGGGCGACGAAAGCATCAGCGGGACAAGCGGCTCCAGTCAGCGGTCGCACCATCCCCCGCTCGCCATTCCCTTCCTTGCCCCGAATCCCGTCTTCGAGATCAACCCGCGATGGGTCGGACTACGGGCAAGCCCGTGCCGCCGGGTGGATTCGGACGAGCCGAACGCACCCGGTGATATCAGCCAGTCTTCGGGCCTGCGGGGTCCTGTCGCGCGGGGGATGGTCCTCCGCCTCCAAGACAGGAGCCAAACAGATGTCCCGCAAAGATGCCCACGCCTTCGCCGCCTCCCTCGCCGCCACGCTCATGGTCTCGATCGTCGTCTTCCAGGCAGGGGATGGGACCTATGGCGCCGTCCCCGCCGATGAAATCGACGGCGACGAGGTTCAGGTGGTGGGTGAGATCGACCCGTGGGCTTAGGCCCACGGTTTTCCGGGAAGCTCAGGTTCGGTGCAATGGCACCGACCCGAGCCTAACCCCGGTCAGCCGTTCCGGCCGACCGGGGCAGAGCGCCGAGACTATCTCGGCAAACCATTTCCTTTCGGCAAGAAGGTCACGGCAGAAGGCACCCTGTACCTCTATCCGCGGGAGAATTCCGAGATTTGCTTCCGAAATTCGAACGGACAAGCCGCTTGATCATCGGACATGCCCGTCAGAAGCTACCCCGAAAACAACTGGAAGCGCAGGAATGCTCTACAAGTCTTTGATTGCTACATTTGGCGCTTCGCTTGCGGCCAGGTCAGCACCATCGGACGATCCTGTTTGGCACTTAGGTCGGTCCGAGGAACTGCAAATGTTTCGAGAGTATGCTCTCGATGCCTTGCAGCAAGCCAAGGTCTACCTGCTGGATCACCTGGCTGCCACCTACGCCGATACTCTTCACGAAGCCGTAGCGGAAAGGGCTACAAAAACCGGCCAGCCCGCGATGGCCTTTCTTGGGGAGGTGCGACTTCCTTCAAAAGTTGCCTGGGTCGAGTTCGATTATCGGGAATTGGGTGCCGCGCGTTTCGAGCGCGGATCATCCGTGACGGCACATGACGACAACCCGATCGGCTCCGGCCTGCGCGGCTATCTGATCGATGACCGAAACGACGATGACCTGCGTATCACCATGTTCAGCCGGCCTGAAGGCAGCAAGATCATGGACCCGATTTGCGCTCTGCTGGTCAACCGGATGGCGGACGGACGCCTGGATTATGAAAACGTCTACGAGGACCTGAGCCGGTCCATGGTCGACTTTCGGGTGCGTATCGGGGATTCCAGGGAAAAGATCGACGCCCTTCGCACCCTGCATCGGATCGATACCGGATACGATCTGTTCATTCCCTACGCGCTCTTCGCGATGTTGGTGTCCCCTGACCTGGGCGGCATCATTCCCACTGAAACGACGACATTTACGGCCAAGGACGCAAAGACAGCTCGAAAATTTGGGAAGTCCTGGATCCTTGGCGCGCAGAAATCCCATCTCACAATCCGCATTGGTCCGCAGGCCGCAGCCCACATGCAAGAGAGGCAGGCGCGCCACGAGTTTGAGCGTCAGGCGCAGGAAGGACGAAGCGGTCCCGTTCGCCATTGGGTGAGCGAACATGAGCGGCGCTACCGCAACGGCAAGGTCGTGTTGGTAAAAGGCCACCACCGAGGCCATGATCCGGACCCCGGTTTGCCAACCCGCGTCATGGGGCCAAAGTCGGATGCCGCCGAGTTTATCTTTACCTCGAAGGACTGATTGCCGGACCGTCCGGAGTTGGCATCGTGGTATTCAGAGCTCTTGGCTGGATGGGCCTCTGTCCCTCTTGGTCAGATGGCATGAATCCCGTTCCCTTGGCGCGAATTTTTGTTGGAGAGTCCGTTCTCCATGAAATTTGTTCCTATCACATGAAAACTGTGCTCTAGTGGGCCTATTGCGTGAAAAATGGTTCCATTCATACAGAAATCTGAGCAAGTCAGATCATCTATCGATCTGCGTCGATCGATAGGCGCGGTTGAACAATTCCTCCAACGATCTACGCCGAGTAGAAGTTGTCCTCATCAAAAGGGCATTCGTCCCGAAGCATGACGGCGCCGCGTTTCACAGAAGGTTCTTCGGTGCCGAACACCTCCACGGAGTGCCGGCACCGACTGCAGGTAATGACAAGCCCCGGAACCGTACCATAGTCGCTATCCAGATCCTCTTCCGAGACATCGATTTTCACGCGCATGTGCGGACCCTTTGTTACGACGATTCACGCCGAGAGAACGGGATCACCGAACCTCCTGCAGGTGCCCCTGTCTCACGCGATGTGTCCGTCTTGAGAGTCAATGACACCACGTCGCCTGTTTTCTTGCTGAACCAACCGGACGGAAGGTTGACGAGGTTCTCAATATCGCCCGGATGCATGGTGAACTCGACCGAAAGCAGGTCTTCCTTGCTGCGAGTGCCGGAATCTACGATCAAGCAAAGAGCGTCATGCAACATTCGCGGCTTTGGTACAGCCCATTCCTTGTCCATCGGCTCCTGCCGGTTCCACCCTTTGGCGGAATAGGTCTTATAGAGCTGCGTGGCATGATCCTGGGGGATGATCTCGAGATCCACCAACCGTTTGACCTGGGCTTTCACAGAAACGCGCCAACGTTCTTTCAGGGATAGCAACCCTGCCAGGGAGAAGTTCGGGACCTCCGGCACATAGGTCGTCTGCGGCATAAGAAACGCGCTCGCGAAACGGAATGCCTGGCGCTCGATCTCTGGTAGATCATCGCGCAACGCTTTTGCGCTGACATTCCGGTGCAGAACCGAATGACCCAGTTCATGTGCGGCGTCCATCTGACGACGGGGAAGATTCATCTTGTCTGTTGAGAGCAAGATGTGAGGACGATCTTCGGACTTAGACCAACTGCAAACGCCGTCGAGTTTGGACGTTCCCATTTCGATGGATCCGACGACACAGCCGATCTTTTCAAGGACGGCTACGACATTTGTGCAAGGGCCGTCACCCAATTGCCAGTGGGAACGCAGTTCGCCGGCGATGTCCTCGATGTCTTCGTCCCGAAGCTGACTGTAGCTGGCACCGCCCAGGACGTCGGGAATGTTAAGTTCGGGAAAATCGACATAGTGCTGCAGGACGTGGCTGATCTCATGTAGCCAACTCACCTGAGAAGTTTGATACTCGCGGTCACGCTTCAGCGTGCTGACCAGCTTGCGATAGAACATCGGTCGCGGGCTGTCGAAGACTGGACGGAGAAAAAACTCACGTCGGACACGTAGTACCTTTGCCAATTCGGTCAGCGCATCAGCTTCCGGCGCCTGCTTGCCGGTTTCCCAACGAGAAACCGAACTAGGGCTAACTCCCAGCATCAAGGCCAACTCTTTCATGCTTTGAACGCGCCGGGCGGCGCGGGCCTCAACGAGGCGTTCCGGCACGAAGCCGGGTGTTCCCACACGCATTTTCCCTCCTCTGGTGCCGATGGCACCCTTTACGCTTTGCCATCCTGTTCGTCATCCACAGATGGAGCCTCGGGAGGAATAAAAGGCTTCATCGTGCGCTTCAGGCGGACAGCACCGCCGGCAGGCAATGCGGAAGGTGTCGAAAACGGCGAGCTGGGTTCCGAAACATCCCCGTCATCCGCGAGGTACTGGTCGATCCGTTCGTAGAAGAGGTATTGCTCATAATCGGAGTCAATGAGACCTATGGCCAATTCCTTGATCTTGCCGGCTTGTTCGGGATCGCGGGCGAAGAGAAACAGAATGCAGATGTCCCCGATCTGAGGGGCGGTACCGTCAAAATCGAAGTGAGGTGACAGCCGGTAATTCAGGGTCACACCAGCGTTCCGCGACTTGTTCTTGACGGGCAGCTTGCTGGGTTCCGGCATTGCGGCGAGTCCGAGGATAAAGCCTTGCCCCTCATGCTCGAAACGCATGAACGGTTGGAAAACCTTGAAGTCAGAACCGGGGATGATGCCGCCGTCGAGCAGTGCGCCGCCATGAAGTTCGCAGACCTCCTGAAACCCCTTTTCCATCATGTGGAAACGCGACATTCCCTCAAGACGCCGTGCGCGACGTGTATCCAGACCAGAGTGATCATGAATCATACGATGAGCCTTGAGGGCTTCTCCGCGCAGGCGGTCCTCAAGATCAATTATCAGACCGCGATAGATCGCGACCGGGAAACGGGTTTTGATAAATTCCCCCATGACTGCTCCGATTCTGCGGGGTTGCGTTTTTCAGGAAAACTTGCTTCAAAAATTGCGTTAAGTCAATGATTGGTGTTTGGCCACGTTCATCCAAACGCCCGGCGCTCGCTTGTACCGGAGCGGCAAGGTCGTGTTGGTGAAAGAGCACCACCGAGGCCATGATCCGAATCCCGGTCTGCCAACCCGCGTCATGGGCCAAATTCGGGTGCTGCCGATTTCATCCTTACCTCGAAGGAGGGTGGTTGCCGGACTGTTTGGAGTTGGCATCGTGGTATTCGGAACTCTTGGCTGAATGTTCCTCTGAGCGCCGTTATCTCGCAAGGACTGACGCAACGGCGGATTTGTCTCGGGGCTGATCAGTCTGGCCAGGGAAATGCCTACCGATCTGGTCTCCGATTTCACCTTACTGCGGGCTTCCACCTTCTGCCTATCGTGGTAAGCGGAGTGCGTATTGGCGATGTCCTTCTGGAGTTTCTCGTAATCTTAGAGCGACGGAGCCTCGAGATCGTGATCAGGCAAGGGTGCCATTCGGTGTCCATGACCTGGCATCGATAGGATTTTGTCGCATTGCTCCGCAATTCCCGTAAGCCACGGCCCCGAGTGGCGAGTCTGGATGATCCGTATTGGCCGCCATTGCAGCGGGGCTTGGGTTCAGACAGCCAGACCGGCAGGATGACAGGATCTGGCATGAGCTCCCCGCGCCTCTCTGTCTTTCGGGGCCATTCCTTCGACTGACAATCCCCTAATCCCGTTCGGTCTCCTGCGCGCAACCCCGCGTCAGTCCGGGCCGTGTTGGCCGCCTTTGGCGTCCTGCCCGCTCCACCCCAGTCCTCTGGGGGTTTCCGGTGTCCATGCTGTCCACCGTGCACGCGTCACCCGACGGGCTTTTTCAGGGTCTTGTCGAAGGGACGGTCCCGAAAGACAGGAAACACAGGAGCAAATCATGCAAAACATCGTCATCCTCGCCGGCAACATCGGTCAGACCCCCGAAGCCCGCACCACCCAGAGCGGCACCAAGATCACCAACTTCAGCCTCGCCACCTCGCGCCCCCGCCTCTCGGAAGGCCGTGTGATGCGCGACGAGAACGGCTACCGGGTCATGGACACCGAATGGCACCGCATCACCTGCTTCAACGGTCTCGGCAAGACGGTCGCTGAGCACTGCGAAAAGGGCATGAAGGTCCTCGTCCACGGCCGCATCCACTACACCAAGTGGATCGACAGCATGGGGAACGACCGCTACGGCTGCGAGATCATCGCCGAGAAGGTCGACTTCCTGAGCCGCCCAAAGTCGGCCGAGAACGAAAACCCCGAGCTGGTCGACCGCGACGATGAGATCCCGTTCTGAGGAACGGGGTCTCCCCCCCCTCGGGCCCGGCGGGAAAACCCGCCGGGTTCGGGACTTCCATTCGGGTATCACCGAAAGCGCGATACGATCAGGATCGCGCCTGCAACGAGAAGCGCGACCCCGATTGCCGCTGGCAAGATGCCATTCGATGTAAGGCTGTTAGAGCGGGACATGTCCCACGCAAGACCGAACAGCAATTGGCTCGCGACGAGGGTTGCGATGGTCGGCGTGGCTCCAACGCTTTGGTACCCCGTGATGCTGGCATAGACGAAGAACGTGCCCAAGATACCGGGGATCACGAACCAAAGCCGAAACATGCCCGCGATTTCACTGAACCCGTTCATCCCGGTCTTGCGCAATATCAAGGCGGATAGCAGCACCAATCCCACTGCCGAGTTCATCAGAAGTGCCATCAGCACTGAGGATGCCGCCCCGGTGATCTTGGCCATCAGCAAGTTCTGTACGACCAGCGCCGCGCCCGCCGCCACAAGAAGGCCCAGTGTGATGCCAGCTGTCATTTGTCGACGGGGCGATCAGGATCGGTCCTGTCATCGAGCGTGAGCTGCAGGAAGGCCAAGTCGAGCCAACGGCCGAACTTCGTGCCGACCTGCCGTAAGAGGCCCGCCCGTTCGAAGCCAAGTTTTTCGTGCAGTCGGATCGAGCCGGTATTGCCTGCCTCGATACCCGCAACCATCACATGTTTGCCAATGTCTCGGGCGCGCCCGATCAGGGCCTCCATCAGCGCCTTGCCGATCCCGGCGCCGCGCTGGTCTGAACGGACGTAGACCGAATGTTCGACGGTATAGCGATAGCCGTCCCAGGCGCGCCAATCGCCGAAGGAGGCATAGCCTAGCACCTTGTCGTCATCCGAGACGGCCACCAGCACCGGGTATCCAGCCGTGCGCCGATCAGCGAGCCAGGCACGTCGGTTTTCAACGTCAATTATGGTTTCGTTCCAGATCGCCGTCGTCTGTTCGATGGCATCGTTGTAGATCGTCGTGATCCCCTCAAGGTCACGGTCTTCGGCATCGCGAATCTGCATGAGTCTGCCCTCTGTGGCACTATGATTGCCGCAAAGTCTAATATAGTAGACGTATTGTCAATATGTCATCACGGGCCCGACCTGGCTTTACCCGTCGCGCAAAACGGCCACGGCATAGGTGCAAGGCTCGACTCCCTCGTTGCGAAACACGCAGTCTTCCGGGGGGCCGAGATGCAGGCAGTCGCCAGCCTGAAGCTCGTGGCGGACGGGGCCTTCGACGAAGACAAGGTTGCCCGCCAGAACCCAGATCAACTGCCGGATGAAGGCGTAGGCCGAGGCCGGCATCGGCACTTCCTTACCGGCCGGAAGCGTGACCTCAACGAGATCGAGCGGCATGTCGGACTTGGGCGAGACTTGCCGCCGGATGTATCCGGTCTCGGGATCGGTCCAGACCGGCTGGTCGTCTCTGCGCAGTAGGTCGCAGCCTGCTGCCTCCGCGCGCGCGAGCAAGGTGGACATGCTGAGGCCGAAAGCCCCTGAGAGCTTGCCGAGAAGGTTGGCCGTCGGGGAACTGTCGCCACGCTCCACCTTGTGGATCATGGCGCGCGAGACCTTCGCCCGGTCGGCCAGTTCGGTGAGCGACCAGCCGCGGGTTTCGCGCTCGGCGCGGATGCGGGCGCCGATCCGCAGATCGATATCATCATGCACCATTGCGTCACTATAGTGGACAACGGCGAGGTGGCAAGCATGGCATGGGCTGGCTGGCACAGCGCAACTCGAACTCAAATGCTGAGAGTGCCGGTAATGAGGGTAACGGTTTCGCCGCCAATCCATATGTCGTTTTCAACCTGATCGACATGGACGCGCCCCGCGCGACCGAGTGCCGTTCCCTGACTGGCGACATATGACGTTGGAGCGCGGCCACTTCTGATCAGCCATTGCGCCAGAGCAGCGTTCAGGCTTCCGGTAACAGGGTCCTCTTTCACACCGGCGCCCATCGCAAACGCGCGAACCTCGAATTGCGCATCGTTGCCGTCCTTGCCCGCATCCCAAGCACCAACCACGCCGATCTTCAGATCTTCCAATGCGGCATAGTCGGGCTCGAGTGCCAGAACGTCTGCACGCGAGCCGAGCTGCAAAGCGACCCATCCGGGGCCGTTATCGGCCCACTGGGCGTCGAGGATGCTGCCCCGCTCGATCCGCAGCCCGTCGGCGATGCGGGTCTCCAGGGCCTCATCTACCGGACCGGAGCGCAACAGCTTGGGCGCGGCGAATGCCAGCCGTCCGCCTTCGCGGCGTACCGCAACGAGGCCAACCCACATTCCTGAACGATCATGTCGCCCCGTGGTTTCCCGCCGTGGGTCAACCAGGCATGGCAGGTGCCAAGGGTCGGATGACCGGCGAAAGGCAACTCTCCTCTCTGGGTGAAGATGCGGACACGGTAGTCGGCGTCCGCGGTGGTCGGCTCGAGCAGAAATGTGGTCTCACTCAGGTTGGTCCATTTCGCAAAGTCGGCCATCTGACGGTCGGACAGATCATCTGCACCGATGACAACGGCGACCGGATTGCCTTTGAACGGTTCCTTCGAAAACACATCGACTTGTTGAAACGGATAGTCTGTCATGTGGTTGCCTCCCGGTTCAGCGTTCCTGGACGGCCAGCCGACAGGCAAGCCCGAAGAAGGTGACAGCAGCCAGACGGTTTGCCAGTTTCAGAAATGTCGTGCTGCCCGTCACAACCGCCCTGAACCGGCCAACGATGACGACCACCGTGCCGAGCCACACGATTGCCATTCCCGCCAGCGTTGCGCCCAGGACGAAGCTTTGCAGGGCCACCGCGCCATGTTCCGGATGTACGAACTGCGGAAAGAGGGCGATGAAGAACGGGATCATCTTTGGGTTCACAAGGTTGTTGACGAGACCCTGATAGAAATAGCGCATGGCCCCGCCTCCCTTGCTCCTGAGGCGCGTGTCGAGGTCGAGAGAGGCTGGTACGCGCCATGCCATCACCGCCAGATAGACCAGATAGGCCGCTCCTGCATATTTAAGAACGTCGAAGGCGAGCGGGAACAGGAGCACGAGCGTGGATACGCCAAGACCAGCGAGGATCGCATGGATCACATTGCCTGCCTGTGTCCCAAACAGCGTCATCATGCCGGCGACGGTCCCCGTGGCGATTGTCCGCGACAAGATCAGTACCGTGTCCGGACCGGGGGAGAGTACCAGAACGAGCGACGTCAGCAGAAAAAGGTAGTAGGTTTGAGGGTCTATCATGGCGCGCCAATCATGTCATATATACTGACCTATTAACGGCTTTCTGTCACCATGTCTATGCATCGCGACGCTCGGTTGGTCGTGCGGTGAATACTCCAATCACCCAGTGTCGCCTCCCGTCGGGGGCTGGAATTCGCGCGATCTCTGCAAGAACGTGCTTGAGGATCAGCACAAGCTCCAGTTCGAGAGGTAGATCTCCAGCACCGGGTTTCGATAGAGAGCGAACAAGGCTGCGAGAAGCGCCGCGGCCAAAGCGGCGAGCAGCCACACTACGGGACTGTTCAAACTCATGCCGCCCGCCTTTCTGCCAGTGTACGCTCGGTGATCGGCCAGTTCAGAAGAACGGACACAAGGCTGAGACCGATGGCGATGCCCCAGGCCGCGTCGTAATTTCCGGTGCGGTCATAGAGCCATCCGCCAAGCCACCCGCCAGCGAAGGACCCAAGCTGATGGGCGAAGAAGACGATGCCGCCCAGCATGGACATGTGCTTCACGCCGAACACAGTGGCCACGGTGCCGTTCGTGAGCGGCACTGTCGACAGCCAGAACAGGCCCATGACCGCCCCGAAGACATAGGCACTGGCCTGCGAAAGCGGCAGCAGGACGAAAGCCGCGATGGCAAGCGCCCGTCCCAGATAGATCCAGGACAGCAGCATCGGCTTGCGATGGCGTCCGCCCCAAAGCCCGGCGAAATAGGTACCCCCGATATTGACCAAGCCGATCAGCGCCAGAACGATGGTGGCGGTGCCGCTCCCGATCCCGTTGTCAGCGAGGTAGGCTGGCAAATGAACGGCGATGAACACGACCTGAAACCCGCAGGCGAAGAATCCCAGGGACAGGAGCCAGAAATCGCGCTCGCCGAAGGCATCCCGTAGCGCACGGCCGAAGCTCACATCTTCCACGGCACTTGCGACGGGCGCAGGAACGTTGCGGATGCCGAAGGCCAATGGGAACATCATCAGAGCAAGCACGGAAAGTGCTATCAGTGCCCCTTGCCATTCCAGTTCGACAATCAAACCGAGCGAGATAGGCAACATGGCGAACTGCCCAAAGGATCCGACCGACATCGTGATCCCCATCGCCAGGGAGCGCTGCTCCGGGCGCACAAGTCGGCTGATGGCCCCGAAGATTACCGGAAAAGTCGTGCCTGAAAGGCCCAGACCGATCACGACGCCTGCACCGAGAATGAAGAGCGCCTCACCCCCAACGATGCTCATCAGCCAGAGACCGAGCCCATAGAGAACGGCCCCGACCGCGACGACCGGCTTCGCACCGTATCGATCCGCCAGCATCCCGGCAAAGGGCTGACTGGCACCCCAGACGAGGTTCTGGAGGGCGATGGAAAAGGCGAATGTCTCGCGCCCCCATCCCTGATCCATGCTCACAGGCTGCAGGAACAGTCCGAACGTGTGTCGTACGCCCAACGAGATCAGGAGGATCAGCGATCCGCAGATCAATGCAACACCGGCTCCGCGCCAATCGGTCGTCTGGATCGTCACGCGCGATCTCCTTCATACGTTTCTTGGTTTTTGTTCAGGTCGGCGAGGCCTTCCAGGATGGTCAGAACGTCAGGGCCAAGCAGTGCGGCGAAGCTGTCCTGGGCCGACCGCCAGAGCGGCAGGGCGGTTTCGAGCGTTCGGCGGCCGTGGTCCGTCAGTTCGACAACCCGCTCGCGCTGATCCTGGCCGGGGCGCGTTGCGATCAGGTCCTGCTTTTCGAGGACGCGCAGATTGCGCCCGAGGGTGCTGCGATCCAGCCCGACAATGCCTGCGAGGTCAGAGATCGACACGCAGCCCGCCTCGTCGATGCGCCGGAGCAGCCGGAACATCGTAATCTTGATCCCGGCGGGTGCGAGCACGGCGTCATAATGCGCCGTACTGAACGCGGCGGCCTGGCGGAGGGAGGTGCAGAGGCATCTTTCAGTCATGATGCGGGTATATACCCGTAATTTTGAAAGACGCAAGCGGCGTATGCGCCAGTCGCGAGATTCCACCGGTTAGGTAGGTTCAATAGATGCTTGTTTACAACTAACTCGCATACAAGTAATGCAGCCTGCATGGAAACCATTCGTACCTGCATCAGCTTTCAGGCCAGCGCCGCGGCCAAGACCATTGCCCGGCTGTCTCGGAACCGACTCACGCCGCATGGAGTGACGCCCATCCAATTCGCCGTGCTGCAAGCCGTCTCGGAAGCGGAGCACCAGACGGCCGCCGATATCGGAGCGGCCCTGATGATCGACAGCGCGACGATTGTCGGCGTCATCGACCGGCTCTCTGCGATGGACTTGATCGCGCGCGCGCCGGACCTGACGGATCGCCGGATCAACCGGCTGTCGTTGACCGCGCAGGGCAGGGCGGCACTTCCCGCCATGCAGGCCGCGATGGACGCGCTCAACGCAGAGGTCGATTCCGCCTTGGGTGCCTCCGCTCCGGACGTTCGATCCTCGCTGCAGGGTTTGGCTTCATTGCAATTACTTCAGAAGGACTGAAAATGTTCGATACCAAGATCGCCATCGTCGTGCGGGAAGACCTCGCGACCTGGCAAAAGCTCAACGTAACCGCCTTCCTGATGAGCGGGATCGCGGGTGCAAATCCCGACCTCATCGGAGAAGCCTATCGCGACAAAGATGGCCGGACTCATCTGCCGATGTCGGTCCAGCCGGTGATCGTGCTGAGCGGCGCGGCGAACGTTCTGACCAATGTCCGCAACCGTGCCTTTGAGCGCGGTGTCAATACCGTGGCCTATATCGAGGAGATGTTTGCCACCGGCCATGACGCGGCGAACCGCGCCGTGTTCGCCGATCACGGAGCCGATGAGACCAATACCGTCGGCATCGCGCTTCGGGCCGACAAGAAGATCGTCGACAAGATCACCAAGGGCGCGAAGATGCATGGCTGAGGCACGCCACATGGAGGTCGGGGCGACTATCACTACGACGACTCGCCGATTGACCCGGGAGGCGGCCCTCGGCTTTGCGCGGGAATTCGATCCTCAGCCGATGCATCTCGACGACACTGCGGCAGAGTCCGGGTTTTTCGGCACCCTGACCGCCAGCGGCTGGCATGCCCTCGCCTTGACTATGCGGCTTGCCGTCGAGGCGCAGCCGTTCGGGGATCAGCCCTTGATCGGGGCGGAACTCAGTCGCATCCGCTTCTCGCGACCGATACTTCCGGAGACGGAGCTTTCGGTCCGGATCACCTCCGAAGCCATCGAGACCGGGAAAGGGCGCCATGCCTACAATATCCTGGTGGTCGAGACGCTGGATGCCCGAACGGGCGATGTTCTGATCCAACAGCGCTGGCGCATGCTGCGCACGTAGCCGTTCAAAAGCCTTCCGGTCAGACGCCATGCTATTCGGATGCAGGGCGAGAGAGTGAGAGCGGGGATGGTCCCTTTTGTGACAGGTTGAGGACTGGGAGAGTGGCTCCCGGCGCCTGTCACGGAGGAATGCCGATGGGCGTTGTGGAAGTTCTGGATCCGGTACAGTCGGCGCGGACGGGTGGCTGGAAAGTGGATGTAAGCCGGGGCGAGCGGAACGGGCGCGTGTCGTCCGAATGGTTCAACCGGCCGGATGACGAGCGGTATCTGTCGCTCGACGGTCTCTGGGCCAATGTGAAGGGTCGCTCCGAGCGCAGCCGCAGCAGGGTTGTCCAGACAGCCGACATCCGGGTCGAGGCTGCGCGCGACAGCGCCGAGCGGTTGCACCTTGTGCTGCCGAAGGCGCAGGAGCCGGTTGCACCGACGCATTGGGCCTTCGGCCAGCTCGCCAGCATTGTCGGCGCTCCGGCCTCCTACCTACGGCAGCTGCCCGCGCCGCTGGCGGGGATCAACCTGCAATACGGTCTGACCAATCACCGTGCGGAACAGGTGAAGACCTTCGAGACGGAGGATGGCCGCACGGAACTGCGCGCCGTGACCGGGCCCGACTATGGCCGCATCCATGACTTCGAGCTTGTCGAGGCGGTGCAGCGCATTGCGGGCAACGGCACCGGCGACACGCGCTGGAAGGTCCCGGGCGTGCTCGACTGGTCGACCGGGGTCTACAATCCCGATGTCGAGATTAGCCGCGACACGACCACACTCTACGCCTCGGATCGTGACGTCTTCCTGTTCCTGGTCGACGACCGCAACCCGATCGAGGCCGGCAAGCTGCCGGACGGCTCGCCCGATCTCTATTTCCGGGGATTCTATTGCTGGAACTCCGAGGTCGGCGCCAAGACGCTGGGCATGGCGAGCTTCTACCTGCGGGCGGTGTGCCAGAACCGCAACCTCTGGGGCGTCGAGGATTTCCAGGAGATCAAGATCCGCCACTCGAAATACGCTGCATCGCGTTTTGCCCATGAGGCGGCGCCCGCGCTGACGCGCTTCGCCAATTCCTCGCCGCAGGGGTTCGTGAACGGGATCAAGGCGGCGCGGCAGCAGATCGTGGCGCGCAGCGATGAGGACCGCGCGGATTTCCTGCGTAAGCGCGGTTTCTCGAAAGCCGAATCCGGCAAGATCATCGAGAAGGTGCTGATGGAGGAAGGCCGCCCGCCCGAGAGCATCTTCGATTTCGTGCAGGGGATTACCCGGCTTGCGCGCGACAAGACCCAGCAGGACGCCCGCCTTGATATGGAAGGGCGCGCCAAGAAGCTTCTCGACCGCGTTGGTTGAGGTGGCGACCGGAGGCGATATCGCCTCCGGTCTCGTTCCTGTTTCATCGATCTGCTACTGTGCCCGACACGTTTAGGTGTTGGAAGTACGCGCATGGAAGAAATTGATTGGTCAGATCGTGCATTTTATGATGACGGTGAATGGGTTACCTGGTCGGAAATCGACGAGCAGCTTCGCTACAAGGAGTGGGGCGCTAAATACCCGAACGCGATCCGGTCTATGATCCCATATTTTGAGGATCTCCTGTCCCTCGCGGAAAGCTACCACCTCGAGACCGGCCTTCACCTCTCTGTCTACGGCGATATCGGTGAGCTGTTCGGTGCTATCACGTACGGTATCAAGCTGAACAAGACCTACGCCCAGGGTGCTGACGGAAGACTTGGCAATGATCATGTCGAGGTCAAAACCATTACGCCATTCAAGACAAAGGATGTTGTTGTGGTCGATACCAATGGGCATTTCAACAAGCTCTTGGTTGTAAAGATCAACGAGGATTTTCAGGTCTCGGGTCGGATGATCGACCGAAAAGATCTTCCAAAGCGCGAAGGGCGCTACTTGCGGGTTCGATGGGGCGATTTACCAACGCCGAAATGATCGGCCCGATCAGCGACAGAGAGTCCGAGGGGGCGGTTTGGTCTTTGACGGTTTGAAGCGGGGAGAGAGGCTCTCCGCACCGTCGGAGATATGCCCATATTCGATCTTACTCTCCAAACTCAGCCGGAAACACAGAAAACAGGTTTGCCGCCGAGCCTCCTGACCGTTTTTGCAGATCAAGACTTGCCGTTCGCACTCACGACGGCTTGCCATGCGCCCGCAGCTCTCATGTCCGGGCAGGCACACCCCAAGGTACTGGAGCGGTTTGCCACGCTGGCCGAGGCCATGCAGGGGGCAATCGTTCACGCCGAAGATATCACACCTGAAGACGCTCCGCGCATCCTGGCAATCCTCGATCGGGAGGGCCGTCTCGTTCTGGCCGGAGCTACCTGTGATGGCGGGGTCGCATGGTGCCACCCGGTCTCGGATGCCGCCGAAGCCCGCGCCGTCGTGTCCGAGGCCAGCCAGACCCGCGCGCAGGCCATGCGGGCGGCCGAGTGGCATGAACATGGCCTCGCGCGACGGCTGCGGCATCACGCCGACCTTCTCGATGCCCGTCTTGTCGATCCGCTCTGGCGTGTCTTCGCGTCTCGCGCCCGGCAGATCGCGGCGTGACGCCCGAGAGTCAGAGAAGGGCAGGGGAGGATGTGAGCCTGCGAGGACGAGAGAGAGCCTCGGGGTTCAGATCCCTTTCCTCATTCCGGAGTTTCCAATGTCCAAGATCGAACCCACCCTGGCTGCGCCGATGGCGCCGTCCAGGATTGATTTCACCGCCGTGCTGGCTCGGCAGGCCGAGCGCGACGCGCGGATCGCAGCTTTGCGTCCGGCCAACAAGGAGCGCCTCTTCGATGGCCTGACTGCCGCGGGCATCACCCATGTGTCCGTGAGCTTCGACGGTTATGGCGATAGCGGCCAGGTTGAAAGCATCGAAGCCTACGCTGGCGACACCGAAGTCACTTTCCCCAAGACCCAGATCGCCTATGCCGCATTGACCTGGGACGACCCGGAGGTCGAGATGCGGGCGCTTTCGCTCGAAGATGTCGTCGAGCAGCTGGCCTACGACTTCCTCTCCGACACCCATGGCGGCTGGGAGAACAACGACGGCGCCTGGGGCGAGTTCTGCTTCGACGCCGCGGCCCGCTGCATCCACCTCGAGTTCAACGAGCGCTTCACCTCGTCCGAACTCACCACCCATGATTTCTGAGGGGGCAGCGATGGCTCATCCCTATCACCACGCCCTGTCCTCGGTGAAGAAATGGGGCGGCACGGTCGAGGATTACCTCGCTGTGCATTCCTGGTTCGATGTTATCCGGACAATCAAGCTGTTTTTGTTCTCCAGGCCGGGGTTTGTCGTGGTTGTCCATAGGAGGGGCCCCGCCGCCCGCGTAGCGCGGATACGCGCGCAGCGGAGCGGGCGGCGGGGAGGTCCCTGTGGGCTACCGCGACATTTTCCGTGCCGCTTCGACCGTCTGCCCGACCTCCTGGGCCGCGTCTGTGACTGGCTCGCCCAGTTCCACGAGAAGCTGTTCGATGCGGGAAGCTATTCCTGAATGCCGTTCGATCTCTCGTGTCCAACCGCGGCAACGCGCATCTTCCGTCAGATTGAGTTCGAGGCGATGGCGCGCTCGCAGCCTCGGCGCATAAGATCGGGTGGTGACGAACTTGGCGCAGTTCAGGTAGAGGTCGCATTCACAGGGGCCTTCTTCCGGCAGCCGCAGACAATGGCCGAGTTCGAGCTCGGTCTTCAGAAAGTTGCACTTCAGCCAATCGACCGTGCTCTCTGGTAGGCGCTGATTGCGGATGACCTCGGCCGCGGGTCCGGCAATCGGCGCATCGGGTTTCAACACGGCCTGATAGTCGGCGAGCACAGCTTCATCGCTGACGCGGATATAGACCATCGACATATGCGGGCTTTGATGCCCGAGCACGTCCATGATTGTCTGCATTCGCGCCCCGCCTTCGGCGAGTTCCGTGCCGACGGTGTGGCGGAAGCGATGTGCCGAGATGAGATTCTGTCCTTTCCCATCGACCAGGCCAAGTCGGTGAGAGATGCCTTTGAGCGGATAGTTGAACAGGTAGTCGGGCGAGATCGCGACACCGCGGCGGTAGAAGAGCAACTTGACGTATTGGCCGGTTCTGGCATCCGGGACCGGGCGTTCGTCCGACTTTGTGCGCAGGGCAATCACCCTGCGAAGAGCGTCGGCAGCTTCAGGGTGAAGCGGCACAAGCCGCTCCCTGTAGGTCTTCCCCGCAGGAATGCGCAGCCGTGGTGTCCCGTCGGGATAGGCGTCCAGACAGCCGACGGGCAATCTTGCGATCTCTGTTCGACGGGCGCCGGACCAACGCGCCGTCAGGATTGCGGCGCGCTGGAAATCGCAGGGAAGCTTGCGGACCTCTTCCATCAGGGGGCCAAGCTGTTCCGCGGGGATATATCGAGGCAGACGCTGCGGAAGGCGGGGAAGGTCGCGCGTGTTAAGAACCGGTCGCGTCGGGAAATCTGGCCAGTCCCAAGCGGCACCCTCGCTGAGGAACTGTGCAACATGAAGCGCACGGGATCTCTGGGCGGAAATCGACAATGTACGCTTGGTTCTGGCGCCGACTTGGCTTCTCAGATCGATCAGGAAGGCAGTCATCACCTCGGGCGTGACATTGGCGAACTTCTCGATCTTTGGATCGTGGCGAACCAGGAAGTCGACAAAGCGGCGGAGCGACACGGCGCAGTGGTCGACCGTCACCCTGGAAAGGCTGGTGCGCTTGATCTCCAGCCAGCGCTCGATGAAAACACCCATATCCGGCCTCGGATAGACATAAGGCCTTCGCTTGTCGGCGGTCATTCGCGGTCGCGCGATGCCGTTGCCGAGGTGATGCAGGACAAGCTGTGTCTGTCGGACATAGCGGTGCCAGTAATGGGCGGTTGTCTTGGCCTTTTGCGGGTCGTAGCCATGGAAGCGCTTCATCAGGGAAGACGCCGCATATGCAGAAATTGCGTCGTTCAACGCGTCGAGGTCGTCGGAGGAAATAAGTTCAGGCGAACGTATGCCGGCATGAAGCGCAATGCGGGAAACCACCCAGATGGTCGATCCCTGTGGTGTCGTCTGGTGATACCCCATCGCTTTCTGGCGCTTGCGGAGATCCGGAATGCCTAGATCGATGCCCAGGTGATTTGCGAGTTGGGCGGCATACATGGGCGAAATCGACAGGAGGAACCCATAGTCGAGGCGCAGGCGGTCCGTGAAGGCGAGGTAGTAGAGATATTGCCGCGCCCAGAACGAGGCGGGGTGTTCAGGTGTGAAGGCGGATGTTCCGTGAAGTCGCCCGAGCCGAACTTCAAGCGGTTGTTCGCACCAAAGAGCGAGATCGGGAAAGGCGGCGACGAACTCTCGACGTTGCGCGATATAGCGGTTCTTCATGTAGCGGGTCATGTCGAGGCCCGCGAGGAATGCGCGGTACTCGTCCTCCCCGCTATGCGACGGCGCGATGTCGGTCGGAAACGTCATCAGGGCATCCGGCAAGGGGGCCGTCATGGCTTCAGCCCCATTGCACGGCTGTACTCGGCGAGCACAGTGGCGTCGGACACGCGTGTATAGATGCGCGTCGATTCCGGTGATGCATGCCCGAGCCGGCGCTGCAGGGTCAGCTCTCGCATGCCTGCTTCCCACATGCGGGTGGCGTGGGTATGCCGCAGCGCATGCGGTGTGACGCCGGGCGATTTGATCCCGGCGCGTTCTGCTGCTCGCGCGAAGGCTTTTGCCAACGCGGCATAGGACAAGGGCTCAGATCGCCTCGTGCCGTTTCCGCCGACCAGAAAGATGAACGGAGTGTCTGTCTGGCGGGGACGGTCGCGCATAACATAGGCGCTGATGGTATCGAGGGCCTGCCCGTCATGCAGGTCGACGACACGCTCGACGCGCGACTTTCCGCGTGCCCCTTTCGGGTGGTCATCGCGACATCGAACGGTCACGCGCCGCCGCCCATAGGCGATATCCTCGAGATGCAGACTGAGCGCTTCGCCTGGTCGTAGCCCACCGTGCAGCATCAGCAGCACAAGGGCGCGATCGCGCAGACTGGCCACCTCGGCAAGGAGACGCTCGATTTGGTCGTCGCTCATCGGACGAGGCAGGCGGTGAACGCTGCGGACACGGATCACGCTCACACTCGCTGATCGACGTGAGATGCCTTCGAAAAACGGACGGTGACGATCGGTGACAGAGGGCTTGTTGATACTCTTGCTGACCCGCATCGGGTTCGGCGGGGTCAGCGTCCCTGCGATGATCGCCCAGTCGCAGAATGACGACATGGCGGCCAGCGCTCGATTGACCGTCGCCGGTGACAGCCGATCCGGGCCGGGCGCAGTTGCGGATCGGCCGGGGCGCATATCGATCTGGTCGTGCAGGTAAGCGATCAGATCGACGGCATTCGCGATGTTGAAGTCCTGCCACTCGAGCTCTCGGGCTTCGAAGAACTCCCACACGCGCCGCAGGTCGTAGGCGTAGGAGCGAATGGTGTTCGGGGATGAGCCCCGAGCGTCGAGATAACGGAGGAAATCGTGAATCGGTTCAACGGAATTGCCCGCATCGTCGCGGACAAAATAGCGAGGGACAGCCCCCTCGGGAGTTCTGGTGACTTGCATAATCTGTCCTCGGAAAAAGATGAAAACTTCAACCTTGGAGGTGAAATCGCAAGTGTCCAGATAATCGACCATAGCAAGGAGATCACTGCCGATTTTCGGCATCGGGCGCTGCGCCACCATGCCGAGGGCATCTTCATGGCCGAGACCATCTTCGGCCCGACCCTCACGCTCTCGACCGGGCGGGTCATCCCGACCCGGTGGGTCGGCGAGCAGCATGTCAAGGAAGATCTTGGCTTCATCCCGGGCTTTGCCGACTGGGTGAAGGCGATCCGGCCCGAGCCGTGGATGGGCCGGTCTGAGCGGATCGAGGCACAGGTCGATCCGCATGCTGCCTCTCCAGTGGTCGAGGTCAGCTGACATGACCGATCCCGCCTATCTGCGTCTCGGCTTGCCGCCGACCGCTTCGCCTCTGGCAGTGGTTCGCGCGGCGGTCCGGGCGCTTCGACCTGACAGCCGCGCCGCTCGCAGTTTCCAGACGGCGCGCAAGCGCCTCTCACGACAGATGCTCTGCGCGCATGCCGCACGAAAGGCGGCAGACGACACGCCGACCGGCTGATCGCTCCCGGCCACCCCTTCATCCCAATTCAGCGCCCGGCCTCTTGGCCGGGTCTTCCCCATTCAAGAGGTCCCCATGGCGGATTACTCCCCCCATTTCTCATGCCTGATCGACGTCGGCACGTGCGACAAGGCCGCCCGTGCCCTTGCGCTGTTCCATGAACTGCGCGACGCGGACCAGGACGCTGGCGACCCGCAGGTCTCAGGTTTTTGTCTCTCGCGCCAGGATGCCCCCGAAGGCAGCACCCTCTGGATTCATGACGACGAACACGGCGATGTCGAAGCCGTCATCCGCTTCGTCTTGCGCCTCGCCGACGACCTCGATCTCACCGGCCTTTGGGGGTTCCAGTACGCCCTGACCTGCTCCCGGCCGCGCCTCGACGCCTTCGGCGGCGGCGCGCATGCCATCGATCTCGGTGCTCGCAAGTCCATCGGCTGGTCCAGCACGCAGGAATGGCTGGCCGCGGCACTGAACGGGGAGGACCTCCATGCCTGAGGTCATCTGCACGACGGTCTACCAGTTCCCCGAACTCTCGGACGCTGCCAAGGAAAAGGCACGCAGCTGGTATCGCGAGCTCGGACCCCATGACGACTGGTGGGACGCGGTCTATGAGGATTTCGAGCGCATCTGCGAGATCCTGGGCATCCGCCTCAAGACCACCCCCATCCGCCTGATGGGCGGCGGCACGCGCGCCAAGCCCTGCATCTGGTTCTCCGGCTTCTGGAACCAGGGCGACGGGGCCTGTTTCGAAGGCTACTGGTCCCACGCCAAGGGCTCGGCCGCGCGTATCCGGGACTATGCCCCGACGGACGCGACGCTGCATGGCATCGCCGATCGGCTTCAGGCCATCCAGCGGCGGAATTTCTACCAGCTCGCCGCCGAGGCCAGCCACCGCGGCCGCTACTACCACGAATACACCATGTCGGTGGACGTCACCCGGGACAGCCCGTCCTGGCAGCCGCCAACTGAGGACGCCGAAGAGATCGTGACCGAGGCGCTGCGTGATCTGGCCCGCTGGCTCTACCGCCAGCTCGAGGCCGAGTATGACCACCTCACCTCGGATGAGGCGATCGAGGAGGGGATCATCGTCAACGAGTATACCTTCACCGAGGGAGGGCGGCGGTTCGGGTGACGGGCAGGCGCAGAGTCTGATGATCTGTCTTTGGGCCATATCGGATCATATGGACTTGACAATATGGCCATATGGCCTAACTGGGGTGTAAAGGAGATCCACAATGCAAGTTGCCGCCAGGACTCGCGAACCAGCCGAGGTCAACGCAGTTGCGCTCAAAGCCTATGCGCGCATTGTCGAGTCCTGGGCTCTCAGCCTGAGAGAGGCGGCGGGCCTTGCCGATATGTCCGAAAGCACATGGAAGCGGGCCAGGAAGCCCGATTTCGCAGGCGAGCTGACCAAGGATCAGCTCCTGCGTCTCAGCGCGGTGATCGGAATCTACAAGTCGCTTGAGCTTTATTTTTCCGACCCGCTCGCGAGGACGTGGTTCACGCGGCCGAACGCGGGGTCGTTGTTTGGTGGCCATCGTCCCGTCGAGACGGCGATCGAAGGTGGATTGCCCCAGATTCTCGCCATTCGGACCTATCTTGACGCCCTGCGTGGTGGGGCATGAGGCAAACCGAGATTTCCGATCGCGGTCTCACGCGCCTCATCCCTGCCACCTACCACAAACCGCCGGCCCTTCGCGGTCTCGTTGACACCGATGAAGAGCTCGATCTCCTCGCCGAGATCGAGGGGCTGACCAGCGGGCGTCTTCTGGCCGAGCGGGGCCGAAACCCGCATCTCGATCCGCGCGAACTTGCATGGGCCCGCAGGAGTCGTGACCTGCGCATCTATGGCGACAGCCACGTGAATGCGGCCTTCACCTATACCCGGACGGGCGGAAACCGTTTCAATTCCGAGGAGCGCGGTGCCTGGTATTGTGCCTGGGATGTCATGGTCTCGGTCAGTGAGGTCGCGTGGCACCGGACGCGGGAACTTGGCTTCACGGGCTGTTTTGAGGACAGCGCCCGCTATGTCGAACTGCTGGCGGATTTCATCGGAGTTTTCGATGACGTCACCGATGAATCGGATCATCCAGCGCTCAACGCCGATCCGGATGTGGGCTATCCCGAGGGCCAGAGCCTCGCCCAGCAACTGCGGCGAGGGGGCTCGCGTGGACTGATCTACCCATCGGTCCGGGCGCCTGCACCCAGCGGAAACTGCCTCGTGTGCTTCGAGCCTCGCGCCATCCAGAATGTCCGTCCGGGCGTGTCCTGGGATCTCGTCTGGGACGGCACGCCAGACTACTCGATCATTGCGATTGCCTGAGCTTCTGCTGGTTCAGATCTATCTCCGTCGACTTGTGCCGTTCGGCAGACTGGATCCAAGGCCGCGAGTTCGGTCGGAACGTTGGAGGTCGTTGGTCGTTCAGAAGTACTGCAGCGAGAAACATATACGCCAGTTGGTCATCCAAGGTCATCACTTATTCCGTTTATGAGGCCAAAGGTCGAAAGGGAGCGGTCTGTGGTGCCGACTTGATCAAAAAATAGCCTCCCACAGCAATATCAAGCCTAGCGCGGAAATGATCGCCCCGGAGACGCGGTTGACGGTGCGAGCAACATCCGGGCGGGCACGCAAGACTGACGTGGAGAAGAACCCGACTGAAAAATAGACCACCGCACAGTTCAAAAGATGGACAACCCCAAGCGCCACGATCTGCACGGGGACAGGCCACGGTGCCATAGCCGTTGTGAACTGCGGGAGCAGTGTCAGAAACAGCAGGAAAACCTTTGGGTTCAGACCACTAACACAAAACCCTTTCAGTAGCCATCCTTTCCAGTCTCGGTCTGCCTCGGTCGGCGTGGTGCCGGAAAATGGCTCAGGACGGGCCAAGAACAACTGGCCCCCCAACCACAAGAGGTAGGCGGACCCCAAGGCAGTCGTCGCCGGCAGCGCAAATGGGACACCGGCAATCAGCGCTCCCACGCCCGTGGCGACCAGCAGAGTCGCAGCCAGATGCCCCAGAAGAAGGCCTGAGACAGCCGGTAGAACGGCCCGCTTTCCCAAGCCTGCGGAAATCGCATAGGCCCAGTCCACGCCCGGCGTGATGACGAAGAACACCGACACCGCCCAGAATGCCGACATCAAACCAAAGACCATGCCTCACCTGTCGCGCTATCTCTTTCAGAGAGGGAAGTGTACTAGATTCTCATTGGCAGGTGCTTCCTACTTATTGCCAGAAGGGCTGGGCCTGAGGTAGATCTTTCCAAATGGATGCCACTGATAGGAAAATCCTTTCCGAGTTGCAGTCGGATGGTCGACTTACTCTCACCGAGCTTGCGGAGCGTGTGGAATTGAGTCTCTCGCCATGCCACCGCCGCGTGCGCGCACTCGAAGACGCAGGGGTCATCAGCGCCTACCGCGCCCAGGTGGACCCGACGAAGGTGGGTCTGAATTTCGCGGCAATCGTTTTTGTGACCCTGCGAGAGGGCAGTCGGGAGATGGTTGAGGCTTTTGAGAATGCCGTTGGCGGCGTCTCGCAGGTCGTCCAGGCGGAACGCTTGTTCGGCGACCCCGATTACATTCTCCATATTCTCACTCGCGACCTTGCCGAGTTCCAGGCTCTTTATGACGAACGCCTGTCCGCTTTGCCCAGCGTCCTTCGTCTAACGTCGACCTTGGTGATGAAGAACGTTGTCCCACGCCGTCCTGCATCCATGATCGGAAACCACTAGCCCATGACTTTGTTCAGCCCGTCTCATGTTGATCGGTTTTGCGAACTTCTCCGCCGTGTAGGCGAAGAGGAGCTTCTGCCCAGGTTCCGTGCTCAGATTCCGAACCCGGTTCGCGAAAAGACCTCTTCCTTCGATGTTTTCAGTGAAGCGGATCAAGCTGCCGAGGACCGCATTACCGAGGCATTAGCTGCTATGTTTCCCGGCGCGTTGATCGTTGGCGAGGAAGGGACCGGCAACGATCCAGGGGCCATAAAGAAGATGGCGGATGCGCCAATTGCATTCCTCATCGACCCGATCGATGGCACGAAGAACTTCACGTCGGGTCTGCCACTCTTCGGTACGATGGTTGCAGGGCTGTCTCACGGAGAAATCATCTTCGCAGCCATACACGACCCAATCACCGGAGAAACGGCAACAGCCTTGCGTGGCGCAGGTTCCTGGCTCCGGCAGTCTGGTGTTTCCGATCAGCGTTATAGGGTTTCGTCCCCCTGCGCTCCCAAGCAGATGAACATCGTCGCCGGAACGAACTTCCTGCCACCCGAGTTACGTCCGGTCGTTCAGAGAAACCTTTCGAAGTTCGCAATGAACTTCTGGCTGCGCTGCGCGACACACGAATACAGGCTTGCCGCGAGCGGAAACTGCGAATTGTTGGTCTATAACAAGCTGATGCCGTGGGATCATGCCGCCGGATGGCTCCTGCACCAAGAGGCCGGCGGCTTCAGCGCACACTTCGATGGATCGGAGTACAAACCTTTCCACACTAGCGGCGGATTGATCTGCGCTCCCGATCAAACCAGCTGGCAGGCCGCGAGGGACTGTCTATTCGGTTCTATAGAGTGACGGAGGTGTCGCGGCCGCTGTTTCGCCTGAGTTTTGGCTGGGCTCTCTCTCCAGTCCTTTGCCACATCGACCCCGGACGGCAGCTACGGGGAGAGACTTGCTAATCTATGTCGTGCTGCGCTTGCGAAGAGACGTCGAATGCGAGTGTCGGGCATTTGCAGTTCACTGCCGTCGGCGTTGTCGGTGGTACACCGGTATCGCCGCCCAGGCTGGAAAGTAAATTGCTCGACTGAGAGTTCGTCCGATCAAAATACTCATGTCACCGATTGGAGCCCCTGTTCCGCAAAGGGCAAACAGATATCGATCCAATTTTGGTCATAGTCACCTGTTAACATTTTACTGCGGAAAGCATTCCGCACCTCCCTGTTGGACTGGCCGGCGCCTCGGCGCCGGTCCCTTTTTGAACCCGGCCGGAAAAGGTTCTGTCGATCCAAACGTTGGAAAGACCTACGTAGCTGACCTCGCCAGATCAGGCTTTGATCCTCTGGCGTGGCGTGCCGCTCGAGCGCAGCGCCCGAAGATCGATCTCGGGCAAAACCATCGCCGACAAGATCATCCCTGCGCCGATCACCGTGCGGAGCGTCAACGCCTCGCCAAGCAGCAGGACACCGGCCAGCGCAGCAAAGACTGGCTCGCAAAGATATGTCAGCGCCACCTTCTCTTCGGCTATGTAACGCTGGGCCGAGCTCTGAACCGCGTACATGAAGGCCGTGGCGAAGAGGGCGGCAAAGACGATCCCACGCCAGAAGGACATATCGACCGGCATCCAGATCGCCCTGGCGTCGAAAGCCCCCGCAAGGCCGCAGCCGGCCCCGCAGAAAGCAAGAGCGACTATCACGGTCTGGAGCGGGTCGTAGCGGTGGGCGAAATGCCCCACAGTCAGCACATAGGCAGCGAAGAACACCGCGCAGGCCATGGTCCAGAGATCGCCCACGTTCAATCTCAGCCCGTTCTGCGCCACGATCATGTAGAGCCCCAGAAGCGCCAGGCCGCACGAGATCCAGACGCGCCCCTGCACCGGGCGCCGGAACAGGCCCCACTTGAACAGCGGGATGATGAGCACGTCGAGCCCGGTGATGAAGGCCGAGTTGGTGACGCTGGTGTGCTGCAGCCCGATGGTCTGGAAGACATTGCCGAGCAACAGCGGCAGCCCGATCAGCACGCCCGCAGCCAAGGCGCGCGGGCTCAGACTGCGCAGGCGACGGGCGAAGACGATTGCCAGCACCAGCGCCGCTAGCGCGAACTTGTAGGCGAGGAAGATGAAGGGTGACCCGTCGCCCACGCCCACCTTCACCAGCGAGAACGACACGCCCCAGAAGGCCGTTCCGAGAATCAGGAGCAGAAAGAAGACACGCGCTTTCGTCATAGAGACCACCATCAAGATTGTGATGGCCAGAGTATGCGAAGCGCAAAAGGACCAGCGTTCGCCCCCAATATCTTCTCTGGCGCTGAGGCGGCGCTGACGGATGTCCCAATCCTGACGCTGCAATAGGATGTCGAGGACCAGCCGTCAAGCGAGCCAGGTACGGTCCGCCAAGGGCACGGGGACGGTCATCTGAGCCTTCCGCTCGGATGTTCGCAGAGCCGACAAAATACCAGTTCGTCCGATCCGCAGCACCGGACAAGACGCGCCAGCGCACCATCGCCTCTTCGAACTGCGTGGTTGCGTCAGCTGTTTGAACGGCTGAATGCAATGGGCTCGAACCGCCTGCATACCGCGGATGTCAGTGCGGGGAACATCTGGGCAGCAGGCCTCGTCATCCGGAGAGATCCACATTGCAGGGGGCAAGTTTATCTTCCGAACTGCCCGGACTCGGCCCTCCGCACCGCGCCACGGCGACCCACATCCAGTCGAACGGTTCGGGGGGATGCCGGGGAACCGAATGGGGCACGGTTCACAATCGCGCGTTCTCTCCATGTGTGACGCCCTGTTTGGGCCATTCGATGCTACGGTTCGCCAGTCAATGGAGAGGCGAGAATGAGCGGGACCAGAGTGGATCGTGGACGACGCAGGCTAGCACTCGGGGCCCCGGCGCTTTTGCTGGGCGCGACCGTCTCCGGTCCGGTGAGTGCATTGACTACAACGCCCAAGCAGAGCGAAGGGCCGTTCTATCCGCGCAACATCCCCTCTGACAGCGACGCCGATCTGACCGTATTCAACAACAAAAGGGCACCTGGCGAGGTCATTGAGATGGTCGGCCGGCTTTTCACCACCAAGGGTCAGCTCTTGCCTGGTGGGAGAATAGAAATCTGGCACTGCGACGTGAACGGTGTCTATGCCCACGTGGGACGAAATACGCCGCCCGGCTTTCAGGGGTTTGGCGCCGTCAGGACCGACAGCTCGGGCGCCTATCGTTTCCGAACGACCCTGCCCGGCATTTATCCCGGCCGCACGCGCCATATTCACGTCAAGGTGCGCGGTGCAAATGGAGCGGCGCTGACAACGCAGATGTATTTTCCCGGCGAACCGGGCAACGAGCGCGACGGCCTCCTGCGACGAGCGAGGAATCCGGCAGCCCTGATCGCCCGAAACGAACCCGGGCCGCCGCCGCGCTACGTCTTCGATATCGTCCTGGGATAGCGGCTGGCGGGCGCATCTGGCCGTACATGATCCGCAACCGATTTGGCTCCCGGGTCGTGACGCACGGCCACTTGATGTGACGAGACGCCAATGGCTGGGTAGGCTGGTGGTCACATGCCTGGATCAGGGAGGTTTTCATGCGCCATTCCGTTTGTGTTTTTGCCGTCGCCGCAATTACCGCAGGGGGCGCCCATGCCCAGTCGGGCGACGTTACCCGCAACCTGACCGAGGTCACCGGCGACGTCTGGCGGTTCGATAATAACTTCCACGTCTCGATGGTGGTCGTGACCGATGAGGGTGCGGTGGTCACCGACCCGATAAACGCCGAGGCGGCGACCTGGCTGGAAACCGAAATCCGCGACCGGTTCGGCAAGGAGGTCACCTACATGCTGCCCAGTCACAGCCATGGGGACCATGGTTCGGGCGGCGAGGTTCTTGGCGATACCGCGACGATCATTGCGCATGAGAATTATCAGAAGGCGGTCGGTCAGGATTTCGGGCCGACGACGCCGGCGGACATCCTTTTCTCGGACAAGCTGTCGCTGGAACACGGTGGCAAGACGTTCGAGTTGACCTATGTCGGCGCGGGCCACGGAGACGACATGGTGGTGATGGTGGTGCGCCCCGAGAACGTTGCCTTCGTGGTCGACATCGTCTCGCCCAAGCGGCTGCCATACCGGGATTCGACCTCCGCGATCGACGGGATCATCGGGCAGGTGCAGGTCGTTTCCGGGCTGGATTTCGACATCCTCGTGCCCGGGCATTCGGGCAACGGTACGATGGAAGACGTGACCGAGACGCTGGCCTATCTCGAAGAGCTCAAGTCGAAGGTCAAGGCCGAACTCGATGCCGGCAAGAGCCTGGAGGAGATCGTCGCCACGGTATCCATGCCGGATTACGAAGGCTGGGCGAATTATGCCGAATGGCTGCCATTGAACATCGAAGGCGCGGTGAAGGCCCTGGAATAGCCAGGGCGCCATTAACGCGGGCTTTGTACCCTGTTGGGGAGGCTTGATCAGGCCGGCCGGCAATGGATTGCGGGCGGCGTTCACACATGCGATGAGGCGCACCAAGTCACCTGAGAAGGCATGACACTTCCAGCAGGCGGGATACGGCTGCGCCTGTGCATCGAGCACCGAAAGACCACGACATGAACGAGTTCAAGGCGCCGCGAAATCTTGGCGTTCCTTTCGCAATCCTTGCGACCGTCCTCTTTGCCTCGATGGACGCCATGTCAAAGGCGTTGGTGGCGGATCATTCGGTCTGGTTCATCCTGATGGGCCGCTACTGGTTCCACCTGGCGGTCGCCATCATCTGGGCGATGCTGAGCAGGCAGGGATTTCGGGCGGCGATGACGACTGCCCGGCCAATGATGCAGGTCGCGCGCGGATGCCTGCTGGTCGGAGAGATTGCGCTCATCGTCTACGCCTACAGCATGCTCGGGCTTGCGGAGGTCACCACGATCATCATGGTCAGCCCGCTGATCGTCACGGCCCTTGCGGCGGCATTTCTTGGCGAGCATGTGGGGTGGCACCGGATCGGGGCGATGCTGGCGGGAATGCTCGGGCTGGCGATCATCATGCAACCATCGGGCAATATCTGGGGCATCGGCGGCCTCGTGGCGCTCGCCGCGACGACCACTTTCGCGGTCTACCAGTTGTTCACCCGCATGGTGAGCCGCCACGACAGCACCCTGACCTCGTTCTTCTATGCCGGCCTGATCGGTGTTGCCCTGACCACCTGGCCGGGGCTCAAGACGGCGCCGCTGCTGTCGGAGATCGATTGGCTGTTGCTGGCGGGCATCTGCCTGTTCAGCATCGGGGCGCATTTCAGCGTGATGCACGCCTTGTCGCTGACGCAGGCCAGTTCGATCCAGCCCTTCATGTATCTGCAGATCGTGTGGTCGATCCCAATCGGTTTTCTGGTGTTTGGAACCCTACCAATCTGGTCCACGATCCTCGGAGCGGTCATCATCGTCGCCGCCGGGCTTTACGCGATCCATCGCGGTCGTCGGACGATTGCAGACCCTCGCCGAGAAGTCGCCTGAACGACTGGATGCGTTCCGCCAGGGCGACAGACTTCTCCCGAGCTTTGTCCGCCTTACGGGTGTCCGGACGCAACGCCTGCGGCGCCGACGCACAGCGCGCGATGCTTCGGACACTCGAACCCGGCATGACAACGCGAGAGCTGGACGAGATCGGGCGCGAGTTTCTGGAACGCGAGGGCGCCCTGTCGGCGCCGAAATCCATCTACGACTTTCCCGGCACGACCTGCATCAGCGTGAACGAGGAGATTGCCCATGGCATCCCCGGTGCCAGGGTGATCGAGAAAGGGGATCTCGTGAACATCGACGTGTCCGCGTCAAAGGCCGGGTACTTCGCCGACACAGGCGCGACGTTTCGGGTTCTTCCGGTGCGCGGGTCTCTCGACCGCCTCTGCAAGGATGGCAAGCGTGCCATGCAGATCGGGATCGCGCAGGTTGGTCATGACAAGCCGCTGGCCGGCATCGGGCGGGCCATCGGGCGGTTCGCCTCGGCCCGCGGCTATACTCTGATCCGCAACCTTGCCAGCCATGGGGTCGGCCGTTCGCTGCATGAGTATCCCGAGGAGATTGCCACCTGGCCCACACGCAGCGACAAACGCCGAATGCACAATGGGATGGTGGTGACGGTGGAACCGTTCCTGTCCACTGGCGGTCTCATGGCTACGGAGGGCGAAGACGGATGGACCCTTTACAGCCATCCCCGTGCCATGGCCGTTCAATACGAACACACTGTTGTTGCGACTCGCCGTGCGCCGGTCATCGTTACGCTGCCCAACTGATCGGATGACGACCAATGGTTCCTTCCGGACCGCCGCTGCGGAAAGCTCAAACGGCCGCTGCCTGATCCACTTCCCTACTTGTTCCCGTCGATCCACTTCGACATGAGCCCCTTGTCGCGGAAACATTCGTCCGGCACATCGCGCCGTTTGATGCGGGCAAGACGCTCGGCGAAGGCAACCTGCCTGGAGGTCGGCCGGTTGTCTCCGGCTGTGGGCGCCCGCCTGGCCTGGGCGTCGATCCAGGCGCTCAGGGCGCGACGGTTCTGCTGGACCTCCCAAGGTAAAGGGGTCCGGTTCCGGAGTGCGAGCGACCGCGCATAGGCGATCTGTTTGGGCGTCGCGGGCAGAGAATATGTGATGCTGTCCATCGGGAAAGTCCCATTCTGACTTGGCTCTCAAAATAGAACATAACGGGAACAAAATCAAGCGAAGCGGCGAGATCTCCTCTGGTCGAGAGGAAGAGATTGGATGGGAAAGGCCAGGTCCGAGGGTGCCCGAGAGAGGGTGCCAGGGCCTGATCCTGAACCTCATTCCGGAGTGTCCCGATGACCCAACTTTCCCCTGTTGCGCAGGCGCCCGAGCTTGCGCCCGCTTTTCCCCACATGTCCCCGGACCCTGCAACCGCGATCCTCGCTGTCGCCGAGGCGCTGCAGCCCGATCTGGCGCAAGGCTTCCAGATCGACGCGCTGCGCTTGCGCCTGGAGATGGAGCGCGCCTTTGGCGGCTCCGATGCGACAGGCGCCTGGGACTGGAAGCTTGCCTACGAGGCGGGCGAGGTGGCACTGGTCCTCTTCTTGCGGAAATTCGGCCGCGCGCTGCTGGCCCGGGCCGGTTCGCATGCTGCGCTGCTGCCCATCCTGACCAAGGTCGCTGACCTCCTGCCGACCCATACCCGGCGCTCGGAAGAAATGGAGCGCTTTCAGCAGTTCAGCACCCCGTTGCCAATGGGGCTCGCGGCTCTGGCTGCTGCACGGATCGACGGTCGTGATCTCGTCCTCGAGCCGTCGGCCGGGACCGGGCTTCTGGCGATCCTGGCCGAGGTCGCCGGTGGCAGCCTCGCGCTGAACGAACTGGCCGACACCCGGGCCGAGCTTCTGCGTCGGATGTTTCCGGGCCGACCGGTCACCCGTTTTGACGCCGCGCAGATTGACGATCACCTAGACGCTGGCCTGCGCCCGAGTGTCATCCTGATGAACCCGCCGTTCTCGGCTGTGGCCAATGTCGATGGCCGCAGCACCGCGGCGACGGCCCGGCATCTGCGCTCGGCGCTTGCGCGCCTGGCCCCCGGCGGACGGCTCGTCGCAATCACCGGCGCCAGTTTCGCGCCCGACGCGCCGTCCTGGGCCGAGAGTTTCGCGCGCATGACAGAGACCGCGCATCTGGTGTTCACCGGCGCGGTGTCGGGTGCTGCCTTCGCCAGGCACGGCACCAGCTTCGAGACGCGGATTTCGGTCTTTGACAAGTCCCGAGGCGGCGAGCGTGGCGGCATAACCGCCGATCTTCGCCAGCCGATCTCCCCCGATGCCGCGCATCTCCTGTCCAGGATCGCGTCCGAGGTCCCGCCGCGTCTCGAACTGGATCGGGCCGCGCCGGCAGGCCATGGCCGCTCTTCCCCCTTCCCGGGAAGTCCTGCGCGCCTCACCCGCGCTGCGCTCAAGAGTTCACGTGCATCCTCCGCAACCATGGCCGCACCCGCTGTCACCACGGCCGAGGCCGAAGGCCTCGCCTATACCCTGCGTGAGGCGAGTGGTGACGATGGCGCCACTCGCCTTTCGGATGCGATCTACGAGACATTCCGCCTGCAGGCGATCGACATCCCCGGCGCGGCACCGCACCCGACCAAGCTCGTGCAATCGGCGGCCATGGCCTCGGTCGCTCCTCCGAAACCCAGCTATCGCCCGAAGCTTCCCGCATCAGTCCTGCGGGACGGGCTTCTCTCCAACGCGCAGCTCGAGACAGTGATCTACGCGGGCGAGGCGCATGGCGCGCATCTCGCCGGATCGTGGACTGTCGATGAGACCGGCGACTTGGTCTCCGCTGCTCCGGACGATGCCGGTGACGCTGTCCGCTTCCGCCGCGGCTTCTTTCTCGGTGACGGCACCGGCGCGGGAAAGGGTCGCCAGTCCGCCGGGATCCTGCTCGACAACTGGGTTCGAGGAAGACGCAAGGCGCTCTGGATCTCAAAAAGCGACAAGCTCCTCGAGGACGCGCAGCGCGACTGGTCAGCGCTCGGTCAGGAGCGGCTTCTGGTGACGCCGCTGTCGCGTTTCGCGCAAGGCCGGGACATCCCGCTCGCCGAGGGCATCCTCTTCACCACTTATGCGACGTTGCGCTCGGAAGAACGTGGCGGGAAGAAATCTCGCGTCGACCAGATTGTCGACTGGCTCGGGGCGGATTTCGACGGGGTGATCCTCTTCGATGAAAGCCATGCCATGGCGAATGCCGCCGGTGGCAAAGGCGAGAGGGGCGATACCATGGCCTCGCAGCAGGGCAGGGCGGGCCTGCGCCTGCAGCACAGGCTGCCCAATGCCCGCGTGGTCTATGTCTCGGCCACGGGTGCGACCACCGTCCACAACCTCGCCTATGCGCAGCGTCTCGGCCTCTGGGGCGGGGAGGATTTCCCATTCGCGACGCGCTCCGAGTTCGTCGAGGCAATCGAGGCGGGTGGCGTCGCGGCGATGGAGGTGCTGGCCCGTGACCTGCGGGCGCTCGGTCTCTACACCGCCCGGTCGCTGTCCTATGATGGTGTCGAATACGAGATGCTGGAGCACGTGCTGACACTGGAGCAGCGCGGCATCTACGATGCCTATGCCGGGGCCTTCGCTATCATCCACAACAACCTGACCGCGGCACTGGAGGCGGCGAACATTTCTGGCGAGAGCGGTACGCTCAACCGGCAGGCCAAGTCCGCCGCTCGCTCGGCCTTCGAGTCCGCCAAGCAGCGATTCTTCGGCCATTTGCTCACCTCGATGAAGACCCCCACGCTGATCGGCGCGATCGAGGCCGATCTGGCGGCAGGTCATGCGGCGGTCATCCAGATCGTCTCGACGGGTGAGGCGCTGATGGAACGCCGCCTGTCGGAGATCCCGACCGACGAATGGAACGACATCCGCTGTGACATCACGCCCAGGGAGTACGTCCTGGATTACCTCGCTCATTCCTTCCCGGTGCAGCTCTACGAGCCCTTCACCGACAGCGAGGGCAATCTCTCCTCGCGCCCCGTCACGCGGGACGGTCAACCGGTCGAGTGCCGGGATGCTGTCCGCCGGCGCGATGCGCTGATCGAAAAGCTCGCCTCGCTGCCACCGGTGCCAGGAGCGCTCGACCAGATCGTCCAGCGCTTCGGTACCGACCTGGTCGCTGAGGTCACGGGCCGGTCGCGCCGCATCGTGCGCAAGGGCGAAGGGCATTCGGCACGGCTCGTGGTGGAGAACCGGGCTGGAGCCGCGAACCTCGCGGAAACCCAAGCCTTCATGGATGACGAAAAGCGTATCCTGATCTTCTCGGATGCCGGCGGCACCGGGCGCAGCTATCACGCCGATCTCGGGGCGAAGAACCAGCGCCTGCGGGTCCACTACCTCCTGGAGCCCGGCTGGAAGGCAGATGCCGCGATCCAGGGTCTCGGGCGCACCAACCGCACCAATCAGGCGCAGCCGCCCTTGTTCCGGCCGGTGGCCACCGACGTGAAGGCGGAGAAGCGGTTCCTGTCGACCATTGCGCGCCGCCTCGACACGCTTGGCGCCATCACGCGGGGTCAGCGCCAGACCGGCGGGCAAGGGCTGTTCCGCCCCGAAGACAACCTCGAGTCGCCCTACGCCCGCGACGCCCTGCGCCAGCTTTACCGCCGCATCTATCGCGGCGATCTGGCCGGATGTTCGCTCGGGGCTTTCGAGGATGCGACCGGGCTCAGCCTGACCGATGACAACGGGCTGAAGGATGACCTGCCGCCGATCACGACCTTCCTCAATCGCCTGCTGGCGCTGACGATCGACATGCAGGCCGTCCTGTTCGCGGGTTTCGAAGAACTCCTCGACCAGCGGATCGAGGGTGCCATCGCCGCTGGGGTCTATGATCTCGGGCTCGAGACACTCCGTGCCGAGAGCTTCCGGGTGACCGACGCACAGGTCATCTACACCCATCCGGGCTCCGGCGCGGAAACCCAGCTGCTGACCATCGCGGAAAAGCGCCGCAACACGCCTACTTCGCTGGCCGATGCGCTCGAATGGCTGGATGACCCGCAGGCGCGGCTTCTGGTCAACAGCCGCTCGGGCCGGGCTGCCGTGCAGGTTTCCGCCACCAGTCACATGCTGGACGATGGGACCATCGAGCCGCGCCGGCGCCTGATCCGCCCGCTTGATGCCAGCACGGTCCCGGCCAAGGTCATGGAGGACACCCACTGGCTCGAGGCCGACCGCGCGGCCTTCACAGCGGCGTGGACTGCGGAACTGGCCGAGGTGCCGGAGTTTTCGGACTCCACGCTGCACATCGTGGGAGGTCTGCTGCTGCCGATCTGGAAGCAGCTCCCCCAGGATGAAACCCGCGTCTACCGCCTGCAGACCGATGACGGGCAGCGCATCATCGGCCGCCGCGTCTCGCCTGCCTGGGTCGCGACCACGCTGGCCGCCGATGCGCCCAAGCTCTCGGCCGCGCAGGTCCATGCCCTCGTTCTGGAGGGCAAGACCGTGGTGTGCCTGTCCGAAGGGATGGAATTGCACCGCTCGCGCGTCATGGGCGCGAACCGGATCGAACTGTCGGGCTTCTCGGAGGCAGCCAAGGATCGGCTCAAGGCCGATGGCTTCTTCTCGGAGATCATCAGTTGGAAGCTTCGGCTGTTTTGCCCGACCGACGCCGATGGCGTCGCGATACTGGATCGTCTGCTTGCACGTTGTCCTGTCGCAAGGCTACATGATCGCGGAGGTTGTTGACCCATGTATTCCGAGACCGAAGACCTCGTGCGCGATCTGGCAGAAAATGCCGAAGGCGTCTGTCGTGCCTACCTTCCCGCCGGACGGCGGGAAGGATCCTACTGGATCGTCGGCGATCTGCAGAACAACCCCGGCCGGTCGCTCTTCGTGCGGTTGACGGGTCCTGCGTCGGGACCAGGGGCAGCGGGCAAGTTTACGGATGGGGCCACAGGCGAGCATGGCGATCTCCTGGACATCATCCGCGCCCGGACGGGGATCACGCGCTTCCCCGACCTTCTCGCCGAGGCCCGAGCGCATCTTGGCCGTCCGCAGCCGGTCGTCCCGGATAAGAAAGAGCTGAGGAAGGCCAAGGCGCCCGGTGGCACTCCCGCGGCAGCGGCGCGCTTGTTTGCTGCCTCGAAGCCGATCACAGGCACGCTTGCTGAGACCTACCTCCGTTCCCGAGGCATCACCCAATTCGGGGCGAACGGCGCCTTACGCTTCCACCCGAAGTGCTGGCATCGGGAAGAGGGGCAGACCCGGAGCATCCCCAGACCGGCGATGATCGCGGCGGTTACCGATGGGGCAGGGGCCGTGCAGGGCGTGCATCGCACCTGGCTGGCGCCTGACGGACAGGGGAAGGCGGCAGTGAATCCACAGCGTCGGGCTATGGGTCACCTCCTCTGCAATGCTGTCAGGCTCACCCCGCACGATGACATCCTCGTCGTCGGCGAAGGCATCGAGACCATGCTGTCCCTGTCCGAGGCAATCCCAGGTCTGCCCGTCTGGGCGGCGCTCTCGTCGGGACACCTCGGGGCGGTCCTGCTGCCGGAGGGGCTCCAGCGCCTCTACATCGCCATCGACCGCGATCCGGCTGGGCAACTTGCGGCAGGGAGGTTGAGCGCCAGAGCCTCCGAGGTCGGGGTGCGTGTGCGGGTGCTGGAACCGCGGCTCGGGGATTTCAACGATGATCTTCGGGCGAACGGCAAGGACGCGCTGCGCCAGCATCTGGCAGGTCAGATCGGGCCCGAGGATCGGCATCGCCTGCCCAGCTGAGCTACATCGCGCAGGGGGGCTGGGAGTGCGGGGCAGGGGGCTGCATCCCAGTCGTGGCTCTGGATCGTCGTCCTCACCCCATCCCGGGCCTTTGCGCATCCACCCGTCACCCGAGCGGCCTTCAAGAGATGGGCAGGCCGTCAAAGCGGTTGCCCCTGCAAGGTCGGCAGGGAACCTATTTCCGCCGGCGGCAAAGCCGCCTTTGCATCGCGAGACAAATAGCTTCCCTGCCGACCTCCTCCACGCTGTTCCGGCCCCGGTGAAGCCGGGGTGAAGGGGCAACCGCCCCGACGGCTCGGGTCTGCCCATGAAGGCCGCGCGGGATGACGCGCGGACGAGACAGGCCCGGAGGCAAGAAACCGATGACGATCCACACCCGTGACGATGCGTATGAACCCGCCCGCACCGCATCCCAGACCGCCCATGCGCTCGACGAGTTGCAGCTCTATGGCTATCGCCCCTTCGAGGACGAGCCCGATCCGCGCCCGATGCCGGACGGGCAGCGCCTCGCTGGCGCCGTCGCGGACATCTTCGATGCCCTCGTCGCGACCCTGGAAGACACCCGCATGGAGCCCGACCTCGAAGAGGTGCTCTGGGGCCAGGTCAACCTTTTCCACCGCGCCACGGCCCGGATCGAGCGGTCTCTCGATGAGAACGAACAGGCGCAGCGCCGCCTCCAGCGTGAGCAGGATGGCTCCGAGGTGAAATCCGTCGAACTCGAGCGCCTGACGGCTGAAGGCCTGACACTCGTCGAACGGCGCAACTGCATGGACATGATGCGCGATCACGCCGCCACCGAGTTCGTCCATCACACGGGATCGACCTGGCGCCCCCGCACCGGCTCGATGGTGAACCGCCAGCACATGACCGCCGCCCTGATCGACAGCCGCGACTTCCTAACCGCCAAGCGCCGCGCCGAGACCGAGGTAATGCTTCCCACAGGCCCCAAGGTCGCCCTCACCGGCGGGACCGATTTCAACGATCACCGCCTGATCTGGGGCAAGCTCGACCAGGTCCGGACCAAGTATCCCGACATGGTCCTCCTGCACGGTGGCAGCCCGAAGGGCGCAGAGCTCATCGCCGCCAAATGGGCCGAAGCCCGGGGCGTGACGCAGGTGGCCTTCAAGCCCGACTGGACCAAGCACGCCAAGGCCGCGCCCTTCAAGCGCAACGACGCGATGCTGGATGTGCTCCCGGTCGGGGTCCTTGTCTTCCCCGGAACGGGTATCCAGGAGAACCTCGCGGACAAGGCCAGGAAGCTGGGCATCCCGGTCATGAAGTTCGAGAAGGGGGCGTGAGCCCCCTTTCCTTTCTCGGGATAGAACATAGTGGAAACATCAAAGAACTCTTGATATTGTTGTCGCACACGAGGTGACCGCAAGATGTTCGATGAGGTGCAGCAATTGGAGGTGTTCCCGACGACGGTCGATCTGAAGCGGATCGATCCGTCGCTTAACATGCGGCGGTTCTATCGGATGAGCGTTCAACCGGATCTCTTCGGCGGGGTGAGCCTAGTGCGGGAATGGGGCCGTATTGGCTGCCGAGGCCAGGTACTGATCGAGCAGCATGATGACGAGGGCAGGGCGATCAACGCCCTGATGAAGTTGTCGGCAACGAAGAAGCGGCGGGGGTATGGGTGCCGGACGGCCGCTGAGAACGGCCCATCGCGGATGGTCGACCTTACCGCATGCGGCACGTAAGGCTTCACGAAGCAGCCATCGAAATGGGACTGCAACGTCCTCTGCAATCATGGATGTGGGCTAGCTCGGATCGTTCCACGACGAGAACGCTCCCCTTATGCGAGGCTGCGCAACATGATATGTGATCATGCGGCCTTCTCCTGCCGCGACCGAATGTCGGCGATCCATTTTCCCAATGCGTCGATTTCGGTCTCGATCACCGATGGCGCGGGCAGCCGTGGATTTATCTCACCCGGCTGACTGTGCAGGAGCGCCGAGCAACGACCGAACGCTTCCCGCATAGCCGTACAATCTGCATCGGTGAGGACGGTAAGCTTGATGAGGCCAGTTGTGTCCACCTTGCGCGATAGGCGGCGGATCACAGGTCCGACCACCTCCTCGACTGCTCGCTCCCAAGTCGTGCGAAGCTGGTCCTGAAAGGACGTCACTTCGCGCAGCCATTTCGCCTGATCCCCGCGTTCATAGTGGATATTCACGTTACCAAGATGCGTCTTCATTCCGTCAATCACCTTGTCGATCGGCATGACATTGGCCGGCGGGTCCTGATGGCAATAGCCCGCGTTCTCCGTCCCGCGGCTGATCAGTCGGTACGACATGGGCGTCGCCTCACGATCTTTGATCGCTCGGCAGGCTTCATCGAGGAGAAGCAGGAACGCCATGTCGTGGGTGAAGACGATCACCTGGCGCGTCTGGCCGGCCTCGGCCAACCGGGACGCCACCCGGTCGCGATGCAAATGATCGAGAGAGGAGACGGGATCGTCGAACACGATCGCGGATTGGGCATCGATGGTCGACAACTCGGCGAGAAAAGCGGCGAGCGCGACACAGCGATGCTCTCCTTCGCTCAGGACCTTGCCGACCGGTTCGCTTGGCTTGTTGATCAGTCGGACCTGGAAGAAGGGGACGCCGGCCGTTGTCTTGGCCTGCTGGAGTTCGATAGCGAGGCCGGCAACGCCAAGTTTGTCCACCTCGATTGCGAACCTGCCGCGTAAACGGTTGGTGACTAGTGCCTGGGCGATACGGGCGCTCTGGGTAGTGATCTTGTTCGTTGCGGTATCCTTGCTGGCTTTCTCGATCGCCTCGATGGCCGCACGGCGATCGATCTGGGCAAGCACATCGGCCTTAACCACACCGAGCCATTTGCGATTGGCAAGGCCATCGCGCTCGGCGATGAGCGCTGCGCGCTGCGGAGAGCTGGCTTCCGACTGCAAGCCTTCGATGCGCGTGGCGATGCTGCTGAGTGCCGTGCGCAGCGGATCGAGCGAGATGGTGCCGGGGGGCGGAAGATCAGGCAAGACCACAAGGCCGTGGGTTTTCAGGATGGCACGTAGCCGCCACGCCAATAGGAGAATCTCGCGGCGGAGGGCGTTCGCAGCTTCCTCCTGGCCGACATCATCGCGGATCGTCGCAACGATCGCGATCAAGTCCTTCATAGAAATGGCGTGCGCCGAGATCTCGTCGACCAGTTCGACATAAGCGTCTGAGGCTTCCTGTTCGCGGCGCTTGCTCTCGTCCTGCACGAAAGCCTCGAAACTGCTGAGCCGCTTCGAGGCTTCCTCGCTGAGCGGCTGCTGACAGAGGACGCAATGGGCATCAATCTTGATTGCAGGGAACGGGCGATCTGGATAGGCGGAGGCACGCGAATAATCCCGGGCTGCCTCCCACAGGGCCTTCCAGACCTCCGAGCCGATGTCGGGAAGTGGTTCATCGGCGAAAAGGTTGGCGGAGGCGGCAGCAGCGGCAGAGCGCGCCGTTGCAAGTTGCGTGTGGGCTGCGCGTAGCGTTACCCGGCTTTCGTCCGTCGCGGCGGCGGTCAGCCGTTCGAGCTGCCCGATCGCTGACTTGATCCTGGCTTCCTGACCCTGAAGCTGGCGAACGTTGCGCGCCGGGTCGCTGGCGAGGTCGGTGTTGAGCGTGTGAAGGCGGGTTTCTTCCTCGGTCGACAGACCGGCGAGCTTGTCGATGGCTTCTGAATTAGTCTTTCCCGTCAGACCGGAGATCAGCTTGCCGACTGAAGTCTCCAGCTTGCATTCGGGTATCGAAAGAACGGCCGGGGTCTGCTCTTGTAGCGCCTTTATCTCGGCGGCCAGTTTGCCTTTGACGTCCTGGCAGGCCTGGGCCAGCCCAGCGAGGATGCGGAGCGGCAGCGGTGTGTAAGCGAGATCGTTCGTGTTTTCGACATGTACGTTGGCGGTCCGCGAGTCGAACACGCTCACCGCGGAGAGCATGGCGTCCGGTGGGCTACCCTGGGCCCATGACGCGCTTCGCTTCTGGGCGCCAATATAGAAGTTGACGCTGGCTGCGGGAGTGCCTGAGCCGGTCGAATAGATGTTTGGCAGGATTGCATCGCCCTTCGGCGAACGCGCTCGACAGAGCTGCTTGAGGACCCGGGCGTAGCCGGACTTGCCGGCGCCATTATCGCCGTAAATGACAGTGAGGCCGGATTTGCCGAAGGTGAGCCGTTCCCCAGGCGCAAGGGCATTGACGTGCGAAAGGCTATGGAGAGCGCCGAGGCTGACGACGGCGTGGCTGGCCGCCGGGTCCCGGACGTGCGTCGCATCGAGTGGACTGCCTTTGTCTGTGCCTTTGCAGACCGCGACAAGCACTGTGATATCGGCGGCCTCCAGCTTGGACTGACCGCACAGACGTCTCAGCGCATCGCGTTGCCAGGCGGGCAGGTCCACCGACCACTTGAGTATATCGGCCAGTGCTGCAGCTTCATTCGAGAGATCAGTCTCGTGCGCGTCCATGTCTTCTGCCCCGATCCCGCCCGCAAGATCTGGCGGGCTGTTTTCTATTATGGTTGTCTTCCGTGATCATTATTTCAGGTGCCGCCTTTCATGCGCCGCTCTTGGCCGAGTGGAATGATCCAGCCGCCAGCACGATCCGGTCGTGCAAATTCGTCCGGGCCCGTCTTGTCGGCGAGACGGCTGCGAATGGCTTGCGGCTCGGCGTCGATTGCGGCGCGAATGAGCTCGTGTTCGATCCCGACGAACACGGGCCGGAGATTAAGGCGGGAGAGTGCTTCTTGATCCGCTGGTTCAATGTCGGTGTCGGTGAGCGGTCCGGCGCGAGTGACGATCCCGCCGATCAGACCGTCCATGGCGACACTTGCCTTCTCAACATCCCGCACCGGAGAAGCGTCAAGCAGCGAGCGAGCACGCTGTGTCTCGCCTTGTAGCCTTCGTGGAAATGATTGTCGCGTTAGGCTCCGAAGCACGCCAGCCAATTCAGCATGGCCGAGCGGCTTGATCAGATTGGCGATGTGGAGGCGAAGCATGCCGATGAAGAGCGCGTCCTTCTCCTCCTGGGTGTGAGGCTCGCCTTCCTCGATGGGGTCCCGAACCGAAAGACGGGCATCGGCTGGACCGGCCGTTGCCATTCCCCAGCGCGTGGCGATCGCGATACGCTTCACCCCGACCTTGTGGCCTCGGACAGTGACGTCGATCCGACGTGCTTGCGCCCATGCTCGGTCCAGCGCTTTGGCGGGGCCACCGATATCGTGGCAACCCTTGGCTTCGGCGACAGTCAGCGAAGACAGGTCGGATGCGCAGGCGATCCAGTCAGGCAGGTCGCCACGGGCGAGGCGTGTGATCTTGACCTTATGTCGGCGATCGAGGTCGATCGTGTGGCTGCCGAGATGGGCGAAAATCGAGAGGTTGAAATAGCGCTCGAGGTAGGCACGCGCGACGAACCGTCCGAACAGGCCGGAGAGCGCGACCTTGACCTCTCGTGCTTGACCGAGCGGCTCCCTGAACAAGAACGGTGTGCCTGAGCCGGTCGGGGCCAAGAGCGCATCGAGAATCGACCAGGCGCCATAGGCCGCGCCCGGTGTCTGAAGCACCTCTCGGATACCGGCATCCTCTATCTCGGAAACTTCCAGATCGACGATGGCCCCGGAGACCGGGCTCGCGCTTGGCGGATCGAAGCTATGCAAGAATGTCCTGGTCATAACGCCAGCGCCCGCGTGAGATCGTCGTGCTCGAAGGCGCTGGCCATGCGGGTAATCTCGGACGATCGTGCGCCTACGACCTTTGCGGTCTCACGCCATGTCGCAGTCACGGTCGCGACCTCCTTGATGATCGCGCGTGCCTGCGCCAGCGTGAGGGCGAAATACTCCGAAGCCCGTTCAAGCAGATCGAGCGAGCAGGTGCCCTCATCGAGGTCGATGTTTGTCGTCAGCACGCGCGCCTTCAGGTCCGTGGGCACCGGATTGAGGTTGTAGGCGGGCGAGAGCGACCATCCAGCCTTGCCGAGCCACAGAAAGCCGTGATTGCGCAAATGATCGTCGATGTTGGAGATCAGAACATTGAACACGACACGCCGATAAAGTGCGTGGGCGTCCGTCTTTCCCTGTGCGCCATGCTGGGTCAGTGCGTCGACGATCTCGGGATAGCTGCCACGTTCGCCGTCCTTGGCACCCATCATCGCCATGGCAGACAGGAACGGGATGCGGATCGCACGATCGCGGTCGAAGCGTCGCGATAGCATCACCGATTTACCAGCCACATCGACAAGTTCGTGTTGTGGGGTGGCGATACCGGCTTGGCCAGCCAGCCGTAGCGCGATCTCCTCCCAGGTTTCCATACTGTAGTCATCTGTCTCCTTGGGAAACTTGGCGATGGAGAGATGGCCATGTTGGTCGATAACCGAGGCTTTCGGCCGCGCACCGCCAAGGGAGGAGCCGGGCGCGAAGATCAGTTGAAGATCTTCGTCCGTTTCCTCGTCCCGGAGAATCCGCTCGGTGATCTGGAGAAGACGGCCAAGCTCGATCAAGGCTGGCACGCCGGCCCTGATCGGCGCCTGGAAGGTCTCTTCGCCGGCCCAGCGAAATCGTAGCGCGCCGAGGCGCGTCTCATCTGCGACCCCAAGCAGGTAGTCACTTTCCGCAAGCGTGCGGACTGCTCGGCCCTCGCGGTCGGCTAAGCGACGCTCGGCACGCTGCATGAGGCGGCGGCCCCAGGTATCTGGAGCGGAGTCGCCGATGGATCCGAATGTCGCCAGACCGGCAGGAGGAACGAAGGCGCCGCGCGTAAGAGCGAGCGCAGGCTCAAGTGAGAAGCGCTCGGCGTCCTCAAGCCAGGCGCCGTCATATTCGAAAAGGATGGTCTCTGTGCCTCGAACGCGGTTGCTTCTCGCCAATCCGATCGGGCGCGTGCGGCCGTGAAGATCGATATGGACCTCGAAGTCAGCCATTGCGGGACGACCTCGTTGACCGCTTCAGATGAACGCGCTTGGGCAGATCGGCACTCGCCAGTGCTTGCCCGACACTATCATTGCTTATGTCGGCAACTTGACCAAGACCTTCAAGCAGCCCAAGGGCCTGAAGTACAGCAGCATAGATGCCGATGCTGACATTTGTGTCGCCGGCTTCGACCCTTTGCAGGGTCGAACGGGATGTGAACGCGCGCTCCGCGACGACTGCCATGGGCAGCTTGCGGCGGCGTCTGGCGTCGTGGATATCCGCGCCGAGCTTACGCAGGGCGCGGCGCACGGCCGCTGGAGGAGTATGTGGAGTAGGCATTTGCTACCTTCGCACTACAGATTTGCAGAATATGTAGCACGAAGATTACAAAAATTCTAGCCCCAGTCCGGATGAATTGCGCTTCCCGGCAGCGGGAACGGCCCAATTCATTTGGAGAAACTGTCGGCGAAGCGAAAGGGCGGTTGATCTCGATCGAGTCTCCCCCGGCGAGACACTTGTCGAAGCATGCCAGGTTTCGCTACGCGTGCCGTCCGGCAGTACCTCGGGGCGTCTAGCAGGACACTCGCCGCGGGCCGTGCTGCCAATTTCCGCGATTGCTGTGCCGCTCTGTCGACTGGCTGCTCCCTGCCCAAGAATTTACATAAAGCGGACTAGGCGAAAATCCTGCCATTCGGGCACAGTCCATTCCGGAATGCATCTACCTCAAATTGGTCGACAGCATGGCCAACCACCGCTTCCTATATCCTTCGGCGAAGAGGTGATCGGCCGGAGTGACCGGATGGGTCGCGGCCCTCCGCTGCGTGAAATGCAGACCCTTTTGCGCATTCGCACCCGCTCTTGGTCCGTCTACCCAACGAACTGTCGGACCTTGTCGATCACCCTGTCCCAGATCTCGCTGGCGTGCGCCGCAAGGATCGCCTCGCCGGCATTGGTCGCGGGCATGACATTGATCGGATCGTGCTGCGCGCGATATGCGGTGACCAGATCCGCCGGCAGCGACAGGCGCGCCCGGCCTATCGATCGCCCGGACTTCCATGCGGCGAGCTCATCGGAGCCCGGGATGGCATAGGCGCTGAACGGCATGGCGGCGACTTCCTTGGCGAGCAGGCGACGAAGGTGTTCGTCGGTGAGGCCGTTCCCCTTCAGAAGCGCGGAGACCTCGTGACTGAGCGTGTCCGGAACCCGTACCTGCAGCTGGATCGAGACGCGTTCACCGCTCGCGGCCGGTTTCGATGGCTGCTGGGAGGCATCAACGACCTTCTCGGTCTCGTCGGGGCGCGGGTTCCCTGCCGTCGATCGGTCGGAATGTGCCGTCTCCGTGGAAGGTGACGCCGCGTTCTTCCTCTCACGCGTCCTGAGGCTCGGCGGCGGCGTCGCCGCCGATATCGGGCGCGCCCAGCCGGTCTCATCGGGTGCGGTGACGGTTGGACGTTTGCGCGGCATCAGGCGGTTTCCTCTTCCCGGGCAAGATAGAGCTCTCCACCCAGAACCTCGTTGAGGACATCAGCGCCGCGGGCGAGCGCCTTGTGGGCGCTTCGCGCCGTGATCCGAACGGTGGCGGCATCGGCGAGCTCGCGGTTGACGGCGAGCGCGTAGAGCGGGCCTTTGGCGGCCATGGTGCCGTAGTCGGCGGCACGCCGCAGGGTTGTCGGGGTCGTCGGCAGTTCCGACCGAATGGTGCGATAGGCCTCGCGCTGTGCGACTGGCAGACGGTCGGGAATATCGTCGGCCAGGGCGTTGAGAACGAAGACGACCGGGGGCACGTCGCCGCCGCTGACCCGCTCTGCGAGGCCTGTGAACCAGTCCCTCATGTCGAGCGCCGAGCGAACGTCATTGGCGCCGGTCAGGATTGGCGAAACCACATGGTCGGCCACAAGGACGGCGGCTTCGATCCTGTCGCTGGCAAATCCAGGTGTGTCGACGAAGATGTAGTCGAGCCGATCGCTGTCATAGGCATCGTCGATCCAGGCGGCGACCTCGTCCGGGTCCTCCGAGGTCAGAAGCTCGGCGCCTTCCGCCCAGAGCCCGTGTTCCCGCGCCGCCGCGACCCACTTGGTCAGGTTCAGCATCGGGTCCATGTCGACGAAGCCGACGCGCGCATTTCCGGCGAGCGCAACGCTGCCGAAGATCATCGCGAGCGTGGTCTTGCCCGAGCCGCCTTTGTTGTTGATGAGCGCGATCACGCGCAGGTTGTCGTTGGGCATCTTCGGCCTCTCCACTCGATGGTTGCTGGCGTGCTTCGCACGGAGGGCCGATGTGCGCCGGTCAGTGAGGCGATGTCAACGTGATGTGTGCTGCGTGCGCTGTTCGATGGCTGAGTTGCTCCGCCCGCTGTCCTCTGTGCGCCGGGCCATGTGCCATGCGTCCTGTGCAGTGTGCGCTGTGCCAAAGGGACAGTGCTGGGGGCGATGTGCTCCCTTCCAGAAACTATGCCCGCCGTGCCACGTGTTTTGGCCAGTGTGCCAACGGGGACATCCGGTTCCGCCTCGCCAAACCCCGGCGCAACCGCCCTTTGGTTCATGCCCCGGACCCCGGTCGCGTTGCGGCGCGTCAGGAAAACCGGTTCGGCACGAGGGAGACAGCATTCACGTGGGCGCGGGCCGTGTGTCAGGTGCAGGGGTTCTTTGAAGCACCACCGAGCCGCCGTCGGTTTTCGGCGATTGCGGCAATCGCCTGCCGTTTTCAGCGGGGTCGGATTTTGGCTGGCCGGTGCAGGGAGTACATACTAGGAAAGTGGAATCTCGTAAGACGTAAGGATTGCAGGATATGGTAAACGTAAACGTTACAAATGAGCTCAAGCCTTGCGACTGACGGCAAAGCAGAAGGAATCCGCGGCCCGCATGGTGCTGGGCGGGACATCCGTTGCCGAGGCGGCGGCGCATTTCGGGGTGTCGCGGCCGACGATCTACCGGGCGGTGGGGAAGTTCCGGGGGCAGCGAACGACCTCACGGGCAATACATCCGGTGGCGTTTCGACTGTCGGAGGCAGAGCGGGCCGGGCTGGAGCGGGCGGTCGAGGCGAGCCGGCACGGGAGCCAGTCGGCGTATCTGCGGGCGCTGGTGCGCCAGGCGGTCGGCTTCTACGAGCCCGATGCCGAGGCAGAGGCCGCGCTGGACGCAATGCAGGCAGAGCTTGCCAGGGCGGGAGGGAACCTCAACCAGGTGGCGGCGGCGCTGAGCCTGTCGGTCCGGAAGATTGGCCGGGCGGATCCGGCACGGGCGCAGATCGAGCAGATCCTGGCGCTGGAGGATGAGGTGGTCGCGTTGAAGCGGCTGCTGCGGGATCTGATCTCGAACTCGCAGGTGCGGGCCGCGGCGATTGTCGCTTCCGTGGAAGAGGGGGCATCGGATGGTTGACCGGACGGCTGTCGACGCGGTGATGGGACGGCTCTTCGAACGGATGCCCCGGGCTGTCGGGGCGCCGCGGGATCGGCGCCGGCCGTCCGGATCGGCCGGGCGGGAGGCGTCCCGCAGCCGGATGGGCACGATGGCGCGGGCGGCGTCGGGCCGGCCCGCGGCGGTGTTCAAGCTGATCAAATCCGGCGGCTGTGTCGATGCAAAGGGACTGAAAGGCCAGCTCGATTACGTGTTCAGCAAGTCGGTGGCGCTGGTCGACCCGACGGGGTTGCATGCCGGGAAGGAGGGGCTGGAGGCGGGCGACATCGATCGCATTGCGCGCAACTGGGAGCAGGATTGGTGGGGGCGGACGAAGGTCGGCTATTCCAGCCACATGCTGCTGAGCTATCCGATCGGGACGCCGGCCGGGAAGGTGCGGGACATCACCGCGGCCGTCTGCAACGAGATGTTCAGCTCGGGTGACGTCCGGTACAAGTACATCGCCGGGGTGCATACGGACCGCGATCATCCGCATGCGCATATCATCCTCAATCGCCGCGGCAGCGACGGGAAACTCTTCACGCTGCGCTATGGAAGTGCGGTGAGCTACCAGTCGATCCGCGATGCAATGGTGGCCCATGGCGAGCGCCATGGCGTCGAGATGACGGCGAGCAACCGGTTCGAGCGGGGGCTGGTGCATCGGCCGCCGACCACGCGGGAGGTCTACAAGGCACGAGAGCAACACCGCGCACCGAAGGACCGGGTTCGTGTCGGGTCCGATCTGGACTTCGCGAAATCCCAGGTGGACAACGCCGCTTCGCTCTATGGCGCACTGGGCGTTCTTGCCGAGAGGCAAGACCTGCATCGGGTCGCGGACGTGCTGTCCCGCGCCAATGCCGTTTTGAATGAATACGGGCCCCTGCCCAGAGGAGATGCGTTTATGGCGGATGCCGAGACCCTGTCGGAAGCGGAAGGCTTCGACACTGTGCTTGCGGAACTTGAAGACCGGTTCGGCAGGATTGGCGAGAAACTGGATGCCCTGCCAGCGTCTGAGCGTGCCGATCTGGAGAAGGAGCAGGCCGATCTCCTGGCCGATCTGGCCAGCCTCAATCGGGCGGCTCCGGGCAATGAAAGCCTTGAAACCCCGCCGGGAGACGCAAGCCCCTACAACGCCGTCCTCGTCTCCGACCCCGATCGCCTGGGAGATGAACGCACGGTCTCGCAGCTCGGCGAGACCCTGGCGGAATCCGGTATCGATCCGAAGACCGTGCTGGCGCGGGTCGAGGCCGGCAACGAACGGCAATATCTCGAGCGGCAGTGGATGCTCGACGATCTGCAAAACCATGCCGCGGCGCGCGGTCTGGACCTGACGGCATCGGAGGAATTCCAGGAGGCCCGCGCCAGCCTGGAGGATCTCTACGCCGAGATACGCCAGGACCTGCAGGAAGTCGGTGCCTTTGCGCATGATCTGGAGTTGTCGGAAGCCGGTGGAGAGCTGGTCGAAAGGCCGGCGATGCCGGAGGCGATCCGGCGCGGGGTCGAGGCCGCCGAGCGGGGGGCGACAGTTGCGGACCCGGGCGAGCGTTCGGCCATCGCCGACGCCCTGCGGGAGACACTCGACGGCGAGGTGCTTCAACAGCTGCGCGCGGGGCGTTCGGATGTGCTGTCCGGGATCACGGCCTCTCCCGCGGCGCAGAGCGCGCTTGCCTCGATCCTGGTCGAGGAGGATCGCGAGCGCGGCCATTCGATCGACGCACAGGCTGCCGCCGATCTCCGCCGCGAGGCGGCCGAGCGCCTGGTCGCGCAGCGTAGGCCGGGCCACGGGTCCTCTGGCATCGATCACGAGTAGGGACGGACGATGCCACGTATTCTTGGCGGCTATGCGCTCTTCGCCATCTGCGGAGCGGCCATCGGCTATGTGCTGGCCACGGCCTGGCTCGGGTTCCGGCTGGGGATCGATGTCGACTACCTCGCGATCCTCACCGGCTTCCCCGGCCTGATGCGGGTCGATCCCGATCTGGCACAGCAGACGGCACTCATTCTCGGTGGCGGAACGCTCGGAGCGATGTTCCTGGGGGGCTATTTCATCACGGAGCGGCTTTCGCTCTACGGGGTCACCCACTGGCAGACCCATGCCGAACTCCGGCGCGGGCAATTCTTCCAGGAGCCGGGCAGGGGCTTCCTGCTCGCCCGGACCTCGCGCCCGTCAGCGCGCCTAGGTCGGTTCATCTGTTCGCGCAAGCATCCGCATTGCATGATCGTGGCGCCCACCGGCCGCGGCAAGGGGGTGGGTTTCGTGATCCCGAACCTGCTGACCTACAAGGGTTCGACCGTAACGCTCGATGTAAAGGGGGAGAATTTCGAGAAGACATCGCGCCGGCGGGCGTCGCTGGGCGACCGGGTATTCCGGTTTGCGCCGACGGATTTCACCGGACCCTCGCATCGGTACAACCCGCTCCTCCGGATCTACGGGCTTAAGGATCCCGATCAGCAGATGTTCGAGCTGAACAAGCTCGCATCGCTCTTCCTGCAGACCGAGAACCCCGGCAACGAGAGCCTTCTGCGCGGTGGTATCAAGGCTTTCGTTGCCGCCGGCATGCTGGCCTTCGAACGCAGGATCCCGACGCTCGGCGAGGTCTACCGGATCGTGAATGGCGGGGGGTCGGACTATGCGGAGTCCTTTGCAGCCCATGCGCTGGAGACCCGCAATCCGCAGGTGCAACTGCAGTGGGAGGCGCTTTCGAAGGTCACCGAGCGGACGCTGTCGGGGTATATCTCGCTCCTGAACACGTCGGGGCTGGACCCCTGGGAGAACCATCATACCGACCGGCTGACCTCGGAGACGGATTTTTCCTTCGCGGAGATCCGGAAGGTGCCGCATTCGATCTATCTCACGATCCCGCCGCAGGACATCAAGCCGATGGCCGGGTTGATCCGGCTGTTCTTCTCGGACCTGATCGCCTCGCTTGAACATCACGAGCCGGGCGCGGATGAGCCCTGGCCGGTGATGATCGTGCTCGACGAATTCCACAAGCTCGGCAAGATGCCGATCGTGACGGAGTCGATCACCACGCTCCGCAGCTATGGCGGCCAGCTCGCGATCATCACCCAGACCATCCCGAAGCTCGACGAGATCTACGGCCGCAACGAGCGTCTGAGCCTCGAGGGCGGCGCCGGGATCAAGGCCTACATGACACCTTCGGAGGAGATGACGGTCGAGAGTGTTTCCGAAGCCTGCGGCATGACCACGAAGCGGGTGGTGTCGAAATCTCGGCAGTCGGGGCATCTTCAGCGGGTGACGGTTTCCGAACGGTCCGAAGAGGTGCCGCTTCTCCCGCCCGACGAGGCACGGCGGCTGGATCGCGAGGACATCATCCTTGTGGTCGATGGCGATCACCCCATCCGCGCGAAGGCGATCAACTATCGCTTTGACCGGATGCTGAAAGGGTTGTTCGAATCCCAGGATGGGCAGGATCTTCCGGCGCTGTCGCGGGAAGAGATCCAGATCCGCGAGTTGCGGGATCGGGTCGACGCCGGTGAGCGTCAGGTGAAGGCCAGCGCAGCCGGTGAAGCCGGTGCAGCGGAGGAGTCCGCGGCGACGCTTGAGGCGATTGTCAAACTGACCGAGCGGCTGTCCAGGTTCGAGGAGAAGGTCGAGCAACGGCAGGTGGAGGTTGGCCGAGGCGGGGGCGGCGATGCGGTGGACGAGGTCACGTCAAAGCCACCGCGCCGGCGGAAAGGGCAGGGGAATTCGCCGAGGATCGATCTGGGCGGGATCACGGCAGAGAGCATTGAGCAGGAGAGGGGAAGGAAGAAGGAAATCGTTCGCTGAACTTTCCGTGAGGCCGGTTCGTGGTCAGAGGCTATGTGGCAATCCAAGACCTGGAAGAATTCTTCCGTGACCATGGATCATACGATTTCTGAGCGGTTCATCCCATTAGCTCATTCGGCATATAGGGTGAGAGGCCGTGGTTCTTTCCAACTGGGTGATGGCCAACGATGTCGATGGAGTGGCTCGAGGCAGTCTGGCGCGGGAGATCACCTTGGCCGGTCTTGGCGGCGGTTGCATTCTTTCTAAATTACCTGATTTGTGCCCTTTGGGTACACAAAACTTGCACAGTACAAAGAGATCACTGGCGAGTTCTTTGAAAACATACTAATTTGTGTCCTATGAGTGCACGCAGGGAACAAAAGCTGAAGAGCACACTGGACGCCATACCCCCAGGGTTCATGGTTGATACGGCGTGGCTCGAACGCCAGGGCGTGAGCCGTTTCCTTGCCCGGAAATACGTTGAGACCGGCTGGCTGGAGCGCGTCCTCCACGGCGTATACCGTCGTCCATCACCAGCCACAGGAATGTCGAGCGTGTTCGACTGGAAGACATGCCTGCTCTCGCTCCAGCATATCATGCGTAACGATGCCCATGTCGGCGGCTCGACCGCACTGGCTCAGCAAGGTTATGATCACTATCTGCGCCTGGGCAGCAACGCGCCTGTCTGGATCTATGGCGACGCCATACCAAACTGGCTTACCAGGCTCCCGCTCAACGCACCGATAGAGACCCGCAGGACGACGTTGTTTGCCGATCCGTCACTCGGCCTGAAAAAAGACGAGACCGATGCCAGCTCTACCCTCCCATGGGACTGGGAACTGAAGATGTCTGCCCCGGAGCGCGCGGTCATGGAAGTCATGGACGAACTTCCCGACCATGAGAGCTTTCATAACCTTGACATGGTGTTTGAAAGCCTGACGACCTTGCGCCCACGCATGCTCTCGGCATTGCTGCACAGCTGTAGGAAGATCAAGGTCAGGCGCCTGTTCTTTGTTTTTGCCGACCGCCAAAATCACCCCTGGCGCAAGCGCCTTGATCCCGAAGACTTCAACCTCGGTCGCGGCGACCGCGCACTGGTCACGGGCGGCAAGATACACCCTCGCTACCGCATCATGGTGCCGGAAGATTTTGTGCGAGCGGAGACCGGCGATGGTGCGTGAAACTTATCAATCTCAGGTAGCGCTCCTTGTAAGCATACTCCCGCATGTCGCAAACGAGCCCATCTTTGCGCTCAAAGGCGGCACGGCCATCAACCTGTTCTACCGTGATCTGCCTCGGCTGTCGGTGGACATTGACCTAACCTACCTGCCTATCAAGGAGCGCGCCCAGAGCCTTGCCGAGATCAACGAGGCGATGGATCGTATCGCCGCCGCGGTCGAAGGTGGCGTTCCGGGCGCCAGGACACAACGGATCAGAGGCGGCGGTGGCGGCGCCACCCGACTGCTGGTGCGCAACAAGGGAGTCGAGATCAAGGTCGAAACCTCCCCGGTCACACGCGGGGTCGTCCACGACCCGGACACCCGTGCTGTATCCGAAGCCGTTGAGGATGAGTTCGGATACGCGGAAATGCAGATCGTCGCCTTCGAGGATCTGTTCGGTGGCAAACTCCATGCAGCTGTAGATCGTCAGCACCCGCGCGATCTTTACGACGTCAAATTGCTCTACGAAAATGAAGGTCTGACGAACGATCTCTTCCGCACCTTTCTGGTCTATGTCGCAAGTTCACCCCGGCCTGCGCATGAGCTCTTGAACCCGAACCTGATCGATCTCGACCGTCCTTTTGCGCGAGAATTCGAGGGCATGACCAAAACGGTCGTCGCTCTGGATGAGCTTCTGGAAACCCGTGAGCGATTGATTGCGGACATCCAGTCCCGTCTTGACGAGGATACCAAGCGGTTCCTGCTAAGCCTTCATGACGGCACGCCCGAATTTGACGCCATTGCCCGCCCCCAGGCGTCCCGGCTGCCCGCGGTGAAGTGGAAATTGATCAACCTGAAAAAATTGATCAGTGAAAATGGCGCAAAGCATGCGGCGCAGCGCAAAGCGCTAGAGGAGCTTTTCTAGCTTATCTGGATGGCAACGGTGGTCGGAGCTTCAGGCATCCGCCCATCGTGACAACACATGGCTGGCGGTCGAGCTGTCGGCAGTTCCGATGACGCGGCTGCGCGGTGTGCACGCAAAGCGCAGGCCGAGACAACGTTCGCACGTTGGCTTCGGAGGCTCCCTGAGCGGCCGACGGACAGTTGTGCCGGCAATGCCGCAGTACTGGGACTGCTGCGAATATTTCGAATGATTCGGTTATTTCGATTGAAATTCCGCCGCGAACGTCCATATTGATGTCAAATCGCGGGACAAACCAGCGCGCACCCCAACCCAGGAGCACAGCATGAACGCCGCCGCCAACGTCGTCGATTTCGGCGATCGGCTTCCCACGCCCGAAGAGATAGACAGCGCCGCGGAAGCCCTGACAGCGATCGAAAACCAGCGCGCGACAGACGGAGCGCTTGCCATCGGCGATGCGGTCCTGTCCGGATCGCTGGTAGATCTGCTCACCGACGTTCTCAGCGTCGTTGCGCGGGGCGATACACTCACTTTGGTGCCATTGTCCCGGCGGTTGACCACGCAGGAAGCTGCAGACCTGCTCAACGTCTCGCGGCCTTTCCTCGTCAAGCTTATCGATCGAAAAGAGCTGGATCATGTGATGGTCGGTACCCATCGCCGCCTGTCACTCCGAGATGTCCTGGACTACAAGGCGCGCAGGTCTGAGGGGCGCAAATCTGCGCTTTCCGAGATGCAGGCGATTGCAGAGGATCTCGACGACCAGTGATCTCCGCGACCAATCGCTTTACCGCTGTCCTCGACGCCAGCGTGCTCTTTCCCAACATGAAGCGCGACATCCTGTTACGCTTCCATGAGGCCGACCTATACCGGGCACGCTGGACGGAGAAGATCCAGCAGGAATGGCTCGTCCGCGCCAGGGAGCGCTTTCCGGACAACGTTGCTAAGCTGGATCGCACCGACGCCCTAATGCGCGAACATTTCGAAGACTGCTGGGTGGGCGGCCACGAGAAGTTCATCCCGATTGTGGACCTCCCCAATGATCCCGACGACAACCACGTCGTGGCGGCGGCGATTGCGTGCAAGGCGCAATATATCGTCACTGACAACGTCAGGGATTTCCCACCGGAGTGCCTGGAGCCCTTCGACTTGGAGCGAGGGACCGCCGACCATTTCCTGTCGGGTACCTTCGATCACTTTCAATACAAGGCCTTTTCGGTTCTGCGCGAGCATCGTCGCGGGCTACGCTCTCAACCCGGTGCCACCGAGTACCTGATGAACCTGCGACAGAAGGGACTTCCGATGCTCGCGGCGAGGCTTCTGCCGATGAAGGATTCGCTTTGAGAGCCGGATGTGCGGCAGAGCCGTTCAGGTACTGGCGACATTTCGCCGAATCTGTCAGCACTTCCCCATGATCGAGTTCCGCCCTCTCCCTGACGACCATCCCGATCTCGCGTATTCACCCCTGCTACGCGCGGCGCAGCTGACACTTGGCTATGTGGTCGAACACGGATCCATCGGCTTGACCGGGACGAAGGCCTTCAAGCGGGTCTTTGTGCATTGGGCTGCCGAGCATTTCGACTGGCCTGGCATGGGTTACGAGGAGCTTTACCGGTTCAAGAAGGTGCTGAACGAGTACGAGTTCCCACCGCTTGAACTGCTGCATTTCCTGCTGATCGAGTTGAAACTGGGCCGTCAATACAAGGGCGAGTTCCGTGCCACCAAACGCGGCAAGGAACTTGCGGGTTCGCCCGGGAGGCTCTTCGCGGAACTGGTCCCGTTCTTCGTCCTGCGGGTCGACCATTCTTCCTATAGCCGGTTTGAGGAAAGCCCTTTCGGCAAGTGGGATGTCTGGCTGAACGTGATCAATGTCGATGCGGACCAGGGCTGTTCGGAACGTGCGCTGTTTGGCGCGTTCTACGGCGAAGGACCCGACTGGGACAATGATCGCTGGCGCGAAATTGCAGCCTTCTCGTCCTGCGTGCTGAAACCACTGGAGTGGGCCGGCCTGCTTGTTCAGGTGGAACACGAAGCGGATGGCCGTTCCAGCCGACAGGTCTTCAAGACGCCCTTGTGGCGTAGTGCGCTCAAGCTCGACACGGACGAAATGCTAGCGCCCCTCAAGGTGCAATAGAGCTCCGTCGGAGACGTCCCAACCTGGAACCACTCAACTGTGTTGTTCAAGGCCGGCGCACGAAACTTTAATAACGCCGGTCAGCTATTAAAGGTTCGCAGTTCAATATAGGATCCCAATCATGGGCGGCCTGTGTGATTTTCGCTCGGTTGACCTCAATCTGAACGTCTACTTCCTGCCAACGAAGCGCGCTGTCCTCGCCTGCATCCGATTGATCATCGCCGCAACCTCGGAAGCCGACTGCCGCGCGTTGGTCACCGGATTGCCGAGATAGCCGGCGGCATCCTTCGCAACGACCCGCGTTCCCTTCGCCGCGGCCTGCCCGCCCGTCACGGCGGCCATCTTCGTGGCGGCCACGGCCATCAGGCTGGCGGCTTCGGTGACCTTGTCCCTGACATGAATCGAGCCGCTGATCATGCTGACGATGATCGGGGTCATCGCGGTCAGCAGGATGGAGAGGACGACGACCATGAAGACCGGGATTGCCTCGCCGATGGAGGTCAGGTCCTCTGGCTGCGCCAGTTGGTCGAGCGCGGTGGTCCCGACGCCGACGATGGTAGAAAAGATGCCGGCAATGACCAGGGGATAAAGCGAGAGGGTGACGAGGGCGGCCAGCCAGCGTTCGAAGTAGGATTTGGTGGCATCGAACATGGTGAGCATGATCATCAGCGGTGCGATGGCGATCAAGACGGTGATGGTCACCCGCGACGCGACGAGAATGAGCGAGGCCGCTCCGGCAAGCAACGCCATCAGAACTGCAAAGGTGACCTGGAAGATCGTACCGCCGACAATGCCGATGTTATCTGAAACGGCATTCGCGAACAGGCTCATCTGGGCGATGAGCGCGTCGATGGCACCGGCAATGCCGATGAGCGGCGACCCAACGCCACCCGCTGAAATTGGCGTCGTTTCATCCTGACCACTGACCGATGAAATCAGCGCACCGCTCACCCTGTCCAGCATCGAAAACATGGCGTCGGCCAGTGCATCGAACTGGGTCCAGTTGAACATGAAGAGGTTGATCAGCAGCAACCGGACAAGAAGTGCAATGCTGTCGCGGGCCAGCATCGGCTGCGTCTGGGTTGCCATGTTTACAATGACGAGGGCCGCCACCAGCGTTGCGGCGAGCTGTGCAGTTGTGCCGAGTGCACTGGCGACGGCGCCGAATTGGGATTCCGAAACTGAATCCAGAAACGACAAGGCCGTCGAGTAGACAAACTCGACGAAGTTCATTTGACCCCTTTGCAGAGGTTTCTGACCCTGCCGTAGGCTTCCGTCTTTTGGCTGGTGAGATGGTCTTTTGCCTCCACCGCCAAGTCGACGGTCATGACTTCCGCGATGAGCGTTTCGTATTCTGTTCGAATGCTTGACCAGTCAGGGTAAAGAAGGCCGCAAGAGCATTCGCCGCTTTCCATGATGTTCTCCGACGAACGGAGGCGATAGAGCGCTTGACCGATCGCTGCAAAGGCTCCCGCACCCGGCCCCTCCGACTTGTCGTGCACCATCACCCATCCCGGCCGGTCCGGCCGGGTCTCGGCGCAGCGACCACGTCCCCGTGTCGGATCGACATAGTTTTCCTGCCGCTCGGCAAGGGTCTCGCCGTCAGGTGCAGGCGCGAGGGTCGGGATGGCACGATCCAGAGCCTTGTCGCTTTCCTCCTGCGCCAGGACAGGGGTGCAGAGCGAAACCGCAATCGCAACGATCAGCAAGCTCTTCATTCGTCTGTTCCTTTCCAGTCGATGCCGGGGAGATAGATTTCGGTCACACCGCGCTCGCCGCCCTGCTTTTCCTGATGTACGATCACGTCGATGGACTGGCCGATATAGTCGGTCATTTCGCGGAATGTCATCCCCGGCGAGCCTTCGAGGGCGGCCTGGGCCAGTCGCGAGATCGCAAGCTCGGCGGTGTCGGCATGAAGCGTGGTGATCGAGCCGCCATGACCGGTGTTGATCGCTTTCAGGAAAGTATAGGCCTCCTTGCCGCGAACCTCGCTGAGGATGATGCGATCGGGTCGCATGCGGAGGCTGGCCTGAAGCAGCCGGTCGGGGGAGCGATATGGGTCATCGGTCAGGCTGACCATCATCACCTTGTTGGGTTGGGAGGGCAGAAGATCGGGCGCGTCCTCGATGGTGATGATCCGTTCCTCGTCGCCGATCATTTTCTGCAAATAGCGCGCGACCATGGTCTTGCCGGAGCTGGTACCGCCGGAGACGATGACATTGAGCTTGTGGGTGACGCAGAAGCGCAGCGCCTCGACGAGTTGGCCGTTTGTCGCCAGATCCCGCATCTCTTGGTTGCGCTCGCGCCGAAGGGCCGAGGCCGACATCGGCCTGCCATGCAGGAACCGCGGCTCGTAGATCTCGACGTCGGGATTGTAGAAGCGCAGCGCGATGGCAACGCCCTGGCTGACCGCCGGGCTCTGCAGGATCTGGGCGCGGATCAACCAGACACCGTAGTGGATCGACACGGAAAAGACCGGCTTGGCCTCCGAGACCCGGATCTCGGCCTCATTGGCGATCTGCTGGGCGAGGGCCTCGATCTGCGAGGGCGTTGCATCCACATCTGCCGGCGCCATGAAGCTGTCGCCGCGGCGTTCCTGCCAGATCCTTCCGTCGGGGTTGATGGCGATCTCGACGAGATCGTCGGTCAGAAGCGGCTCCAGGAAGCCCATGGCGGTGTCGAGATAGGAGGCGAGCATCAGTATATCTCCACGTCCCGGTCAAGGATCACCGAGATCTCCGCCCCTTGGTCGATGCGGATGGTGGGCGGGATCCGCAGGTAGTCGCCGATCACGGAACGGGTGGAGTTCCTGAGATCGTCGCCGACATCCATCAGCACATCGGCCGTCACGTCGTTTTCGGTCTGTGCGCCGGCCACGGTGGGCAGGGCGGAGATGAAGGAGATGAGTGCGGCGCTGCCGAAGCGGGCGGCAAAGCGCGTATCGACATGTCCGGTGGTACCGGCGCGTCCGAGGGTGTCGCCGCCGTAGGAGGTGATCTGGACCGATTTCCCGTCAGGGGTGACGATCCGGGTCCAGACCACGACGGCGCGGCGCTGCGCGATCGAGATCTCGGAGCTGTATTCGCCGAAGATCTTCGAGCCACGGGGAACGACGATGTTGGACCCGTCCATGGAGTGCACATCCTCGGCGACGATGGCGCGAATGGCGCCCGGGAGCGAGGTGTCGATGGCGGTCTCCAGCACCGCCTGGAGGATCGTGCCCTGGACGATGGTCGCTTCCGGACGGGCAATGACCTGGGCGGAGGCGACCGGCACTGCCTCGATCTGGCGCTTGACGAAGGCCTCGTTGGCGGAGAGCTCGCGACTGCCGGCCTCGCTCACCCCGCCCGTGCCGTTCGAGCCGAAAGCCAGCATTTTCGAATGCACGCGGCGTTCTCGCTCGGCTTCCTGCTTTGCCCGAAGCTCTTCGAGACGCCGCCTTTGCTGCTCTTCCGCCTCGCGCTCCGCGAGCAGGAAAGGATCGAGTTCGGGCGAATTTTCCACGCGCTGCCGCTCGAGCTCGAGTTCCGTGCGGAGCCGTTCCATCTCGGCGCTGTGCAATTGCGCATCAACCCCGCGCTGCAGGTCGAACTCCGCCTGGAGCCGTTCAAGCTCAGTGGCCTTGCGGTCGAGCTCGGCCTGGTAGGTCCGCTCCCGACGTTCCAGTTCTTCCCTTGCGGCCTCGGCGGCCTCGCTCAACTTGTCGACCTCCGATTGCATCTTGTCCTGGAGGGCGGCGAGGGCGGCTTCGCGGTCACGCTCATTCCTGAGGCGTCCCTGTTCCTGGGCGGATTTCAGGGCGTCGAGTTCGGCCTGAAGCGCGCTGAGCATCTCCTGCTGGGCGGTATCCATGCTGCCGATGGGCGTCGGATCGGCCGGTCTTGGCGGCAGGTCCAGCCCGCCGAACCCGCCGGTGTCGGTCGGAAACTCCTCGGTCTCCACGACCGGGATGGCGGCCTCGGTCGGGGCGGGTTTCGGGGTGAGTGTCGCGAGATAGGCCGCGCCGCCGGTGGTCGCGAGAAGGGCGGTCCCCGCCAAGAGGACGATGCCGAGGCGTCCGCGGGTCTCCTTCTTCGAGACCTCGCCGGTGATGTCGCGCAGGCGGGAACTCAGGTCCTGGGGCTCACTCATGGACAAGCTCCGCGATACAGACTTCGAGATCGCCCATGCGGACGGTCCACTGGCGCGAGGTGCCGGAAACACGCATCACACCATTGCCCTCGGCTGTGGAATTGACCGACCGTTCCCGGCCGTTCACGACCTTGAAGATCGCCGGTTGCGGCGCACTTTCGGCAAACCGGAAATATGTGAACGTTCCGTCATCCCAGACCGAGACAGGGGTGATCGCGGTGCGCCGGCTGGCGCCGTAATTCGAGCGGATCGGTCCCTTCCGGACACTGCGGCTGGAGGCGGACTGGGTCTTCGGGTAATCGAAGCGCAGCACGAAGAACGGCGAGTTGCCCTCTGTCAGGCGGAAATAATACGACCGCTGGTTGGTGTAGACGGTGACATTGGTCTCCACGCCGCGCGAGGTGGGTTTGATGGCAAAGACACGTCCGCCGGGAATCGTCTCGAAGAGAAAGCTCTCGGTATCCCCGGCGACCAGCGAGACGATGCGCTCGCCGGGTCCGAACTCGACGGTGGTGGCGCGGGTCAGCGAGACCCGGAGCGTATAGACCTGCCCGTCGACATAATGGGTCATGCGCACCCGCGGGTCGAGCCGGGTGGCCGCGGGTATGGTCTCGGCCGCGGCCGGCAGGGCGCAAAGCAGCGCTGCCAGCCCCAGGATTGTTCGAACCGCCTGTCTCATAGATCCCGTTCCCTCTTGTCGGAAGTGATGTTGTAGTCGGTGACAGTGAAGCCGAAGGGGTTCTGCCAGACGGCTTCGAGGGATTTTTGCGTGGCCGGGTCGAAATCATAGGCCAGCACGATGGTGAAATCCCCCTCGCGCAGACCGTCCGGGCTGACGAGGCGTTTCTGCAGGCGGATCTGGGCCCGGTCATTGGTGATGTGCGAGATCGACAGCACATTGACCTGGATCTCGGCTCGATCGCCGTAGCGCGCGGGCGGGTAGCTTGCATTGCCGGAATCCCAGGCCGCACTCAGGCTGGTGCGGGCCCGGCCGGAACTTTGCGACAGGGCGCGGCGGATCCGGAGATCGTTGTCGATCTGGTTGTAGCTTTCGCGATCGATCACGTAGCGATAGACGGCCGCCTCGATGACCGCCTCGCGTTCGGCCAGGCTGATCGAGCGGACCGTCGCGTTCGGCATCGCCATGCCGGTTTCCGGATTGTAGGGGATCAGCACCGGCGGGGGCGGGGTGTAGGAGAGAACCACGATCGCGGCGGCCACCAGTGAGCCCATGGCCACGAGGCCCGCGAACAGCGTGGCCAGTTTCCACTGCTTCTCCCGGCGCATGGCGCCGAAGATCAGCTCCTCCTCGATTGTCTCGATGACCTCGGATCGGGACATCACTCGATCTCCTGCAGGGTGAAGTCGAAGAAGCGCTCGGTCTCGGCGAGCGTGGCGGCATCGGTGACGCCGAGAAGACCGACATTCATGGTCTGGACGGATTCCAGCTGCCACATGGCGGCGAGCGCGATGGCGAGTTCCGCGGTCACGCGCGTGTTGTGATCTACACTTTCCTTCAGGGTCTTCAGCTCGCCGATCTCCTCGACAAGGATCGTGGTGCGGCGCACCGATTGCTCGGCCTCCTCGTAGGCGATCTCAGCCGCGGCGGAGGTGGCGGCGGAACTGGTCGTGGCGGCGGCGTTGCGCTGCGCGTTGGGATTGGCCGATTCTGCCAGTGCGGTGATCTTCTCCTGGGTGGTTCCGGCACCGGCGAGCACCTTCGAGACGGAGGCCACGAACTCGGTGGCCCGATCGTCGGTCAGCCCCGACCAGTCGCCGCCGGCCCCCTTGGTCACGGTGGCAAGGAAGGAGCTGTCGAACTTGGATCCGAGCATTCCGTCAAGGTCGCCCTCCATCAGCAGATCCAGCACATCGGACGGGTTGGAAACCGCGGCGATGATCTCGTCATATTGCTCGATCTGCTTCTGGAGAGCCTCGAGCTGGGCAACGAGCTGGTCGAGCTGATCGGTCTGGATGCCGTAATCCTTCACCATCTGCTCGAACTGCTTGATGTCCTGCAGCACCCCCTTGGCATCGAAGGTCGGGACGCCCTGGGCCAGGACGGGCGAGATCGAGAGCGCGGAAGAGAGCAATGCGAAGCAGAGGGACGCGAAACCCGGCGCCAATGGTGTGGGTATTGAATGCATGAGGTTATTCCTGGAACGCTGCGCTGGTGAAATCCGCCAAAAAGTCCTCGGCCTCCCGTTGCCGGGTGAGCATGGCGAGGTGTTGGGCGTTGAGCGATTTCGTCTTCCCGGCCTTGAGCCGGATGCGCTGGTTGGTGATATGGATCAGTTCGGCGCGCATATAGGTGTTGAGATCGTAGCTCTCCTTGACGGAGGTTGTCTTGCCGATCCGCTCGACAATGGCGCGTACCCGGAGCAGGGCGGATTGGGCGGTCGCCATCGAATGGTCGGCATAATGCGCCGACCCGATCGCCATCAGCGAAGCGCCGGCGGCGGCATAGAGGGCGGGGTCGATCGTTCCGAGCGCGTCCGGACCGCCGATCCGGGCGAGATACTCGTTGTAGAAACGCGGGATGATCTGAACGTAGGCTTGCGTTTCGGCAAAGGGCGGCACCCCGCCATATTCGATGACGCGACCGGGGCCGGCATTATAGGCAGCGAGTGCGTGGACAACATTGCCGTCGAACCGTTGCAGCTGGGCCGCCAAGTAGCGCGCGCCGCCGGTCACCTGCAGATAGGGGTCTTCGTAATAGGCCGGATAGATCCCGAGATCCCGTGCGGTGTCGGGCATGATCTGGGTGAGGCCGAAGGCCGAGGCACTGGATTGTGCGCCGACCTGGAAGCGGCTTTCCTGCTTGATGAGCGCCTGCAGCAGGCAGCGCCATTGGGTGGGGCTGAGACCGGCAGCGCCGACACCGGGCAAGGCATAGGTGTCGGAGGCGCCGCGGATGATCACTGCCTCGATATCCTCCCGCGCATCGCCGAAGACGCGGGAAGCGGCCGGGTTGGCGAGAGGACCATAGAACGTCTCGACATCCGGCACCGGGGTGCCGTCTGCGAGATCGCCCCCAGCATTCATGGCGGCCATGAAAGTCGACGGGCTCTCGAAAGCGGCGAGCATGGCATCGATGGAGTCGAGTTGCTGCTGGCGGAAATCCTTCTGCGCCGCGCGTTTCTCGGCCTTTTCGACCTGGCTGTCCTCGTCGCGCTCCATTTGCCGGAAGATTTCCAGTCTTTTGGCGAAGGCCTGGCCATCGAGCACTGGCACGCCTTGCGCCGCGGCGGTCGCCGCCGCGCCAAGACAGAGCAGGCCGATTGCAGCGGCCAGGCGCAGGGATGAGGACATGGACATGAGCTCGGGTGCGAAGGAGGGCAGCGACTACTGGAATTCGGGGCGATAGGGCGCGAGCGGTTCGAAATCGCAGCGGCCGGTCGAAGCACCGTCCTGGAAACAGGCGCAGGGCGGGGTGCGTTCCGGCTGAGCGCAGGCGGAAAGGAGCAGCAGGGCGGCGATGAGAAGGGCAGGGCGGGTGGACGGTCTCAACAGGCATTCTCCCAGAAATTTGCATGGTCCCGGTAGCCGGACCCCACGATGGCCTCGCCCATGGCGCCGCCGCCGATCACCTGGACGAGCTTGCCAAGCGGCGAGAGATCGGCATTGACGATCGTGGAGCCTGCCTGGTCCCGCAGCAGGAAGCTGCGGCCGGCATTGGTTCCGAGGATATAGGCCAGTTCCTTGTCGTTCAGGCGCAGCGGCGCATAGTCGGCTGCCAGCGCATTGGGGTTCGGCAGCAGGATCTGGGTGGAGAAGCTCGAATAGATCCCGGCGCCGACACGTGAGGCGGTCAGCTGCTCGGGATTTTGGGTCATCATCAGGACCACGGCATTCTGCTTGCGCAGCGTGACCAGCCATCCTTTCAGCTTCTCCGCGAAATACGGGTTGTCGAGCGCCTTCCAGGCCTCGTCGATGATCACCACCGTGCGGCGGGCATCGCGTAACTGCCGCTCGACGCGCCGGAAGATATAGGAAAGCACCGCCATGCGTTCGCGCGCGCTCTCCGCGTCGAGGATCTGCGTGAGGTCGAAGCCGACGATCCGTCCATCGAGCGAGAAGCTGTCTTCGTCCGACTTGCCGAACACCCAGCCGAAGCGACCGCGGGGCGCCCATTCGGAGACAAGGCTGATCAATTCGCCGCCATCGTCGGTGCTGGCGAATTGCTTTGCGAGATCCTCCCAGCGGCGCAGTTGCGGCTGCACGCCGGCATTGCCGCGGCAGATCTCGAAGATGCGCCTGGTCTGTACCGGGGTGAGCTCGCCCTGGGGCTTGATCACCCGTCCGAGCCAGTCGGCGAGCCAGTCCACGCCTTCCTCGTCGGTTTCGACCTGAAGCGGGTTGAGCCCCGTGGCTTCGCCGGAATGGATCGTCCCGTAGGAGCCGCCGAGACCGCGGGTGATCATCTCGAGTCCGCGGCGATAGTCGAAGACGAAGATACGGGCATCGAGACGTGCCAGCTGGGCCATCAGGAAGCCCGCGAGCACGCTCTTGCCGGTCCCGGTCTTGCCGATGGCGATGGTATGGCCCGGACTCGGCGCCGCATCGGGCGAGCCGGCATCGTGGAAGTTGAAGCGCCGCAGCGAGCCGTCGATGGTCGGAAAGTAGGTGACGGGCGAGGCCCAGGGCACCCGGTCCCGCGCAAGCCCCATGGAGGCACGGTGCAGCGATGCGAAATCGGCGAAGTTGCGATTGGTGATCAGCGATTGCCGGACCAGCTTCGCCCGGTTGCCCGGCCATTGCCCGAAGTAATGCGCCTTGGCGACCAGTGCGTCGCGCACCATCTGCGTGCCGCTCTGGCCGGCCACGGTCTCGAGTTCGGAGACAAGATCGCGCAGCTCGTCGAGGGAGCCGGCCATGAGGCTGACCGACATCTGGTGCAGACCAAGCGAGCTCTTCTGGGAGAGGATATCCTCGTGCAGATGCGCCAGCTGTTCGGCGGCCGAGATGCGGGCATCGTCGGTGGCCCGCATGACCCGGCGCTGCCGGCCGATCAGCTCGGCCGCCTTCGCGTTGCCGACCGGCTGGAAGCTCTGGGAGATGACAAAGTCGCAGGGAAGGGCGAGTTCGTCGAACATCGTCATCCAGCTCTCGGCGGCATAGTTCTTGAGGACCCGGATGGTGCCGAAACGCTCGCGATGGAGTCCGTCCCCGAGGCGGAAATAGTCCTTGGCGAAGGTCACGCGCTCGTTGAAGACCGCGTCGGCCAGCACGCCCATGGACCTGGGCCGGTTTACGGGCAGTTCGTTGCCGGACTGGATCGAGGCAAGAAATCCGAGCAGATCTCCGGAGGAGGCGGTCAGGACCCGGGGCGCCAGGTCGCCGAGAGCGGCGACGAGGAAACGGATCACCTCGTCCAGCGCCTCGATATTGCGGGTATCGGAGCGACGGATATCCGTCTTGCCGTGCCGGGCAAGTCGGGAGACCGGGCGGGGCAGGGCGGCTGAACGGGTGATGGAGATCGTCAGGCTCCGGTCACGAGGACGCTGGCGGGTGAAGCGGCTTCGCCAGCGACGGTCGATCTCTTCGGCTAGCCCGCCGGTCTGAACCCTTTTAGCCATCTGTTCGAAAGGAACGTTGCGGGAGATGCGATGCACATGGACCATGAAGCGCTGATCGAGCTGGGCGATGACAGCGGCCAGGGCGTCCCGGATGCGTTCGAGCGCGGAATCGTCGCTGGTCATGCTGTCGAGCCCGTCGACACGCAGGCAGCGCATGAGCCCGTTGTCCCGCAGGCGGATGGTGCTGTCATCGACCAGGGAAACGTAGGGCAGATGCATGAAGCCCGAGGGCGCGAGTTTTTCGCTGGCGACGAAATTCAGCACGAAGGGGGAGAGGTCAAGGCCCATAGCTGTCCCCTCCCCAGAGTTTGCGTCCCTGCGTGGCGGGAACGGCGGCGATCCCCCTGAGGAAGACCTCGACCGCCTTGTCGTCATATTCCGAGGCGATGCGCAGGGCGACATACACGACGCATGCCCAGGCAATCGACCAGGCCGAGAGAAGCCAGATGAGAGGCAGGGCGCAGATCATCATCATCAGCACGGCATAGGCATAGGGAAGCCCGATGAGCCGTGAGCTGCGCGTCAGCGCCAGGAATATCGGTGCGCGCCCTGCCATGGCTCAGGCGCCGGCGCCCCAGATCGCCTCGACGAAGGTCGGCACGACCCCGAGGATGACGATGCCGATCACGACCCAGAAAACCCGGCTCCAGTCGAGAATGCTCATGAGGCCCGAGGCAATGACACCGAAGAGGACGATGGTCATCAGGATCCGGCCGGTGGTGCCGGTCAGCGCATCGAGAACCGAGGTCAGAACGGAATCGATGGCCGAGGTGTCGATTTCCTGGGCGATTGCCATCTTGGCGAACAAAAGAAGGGCGAGCGCGAGCCAGCTCGCGCGGGTGCTCGTGTGCATTTGGGAGATCTCCTAGATCGATAGATTGTGCCAGACGGTGAGTACGCGTTTCACGTGCTGCTCGGTCTCGCGGTAGGGCGGTATCCCGCCATGTGTCCGGACCGCATCCGGGCCGGCGTTGTAGGCGGCAAGCGCGAGGCTCACGGTGCCGAACTCCTCGAGCATCGCCAGAAGATAGCGCGCCGACCCGTCGAGATTCTGGGCCGGATCGGAAGGATCGACGCCGAGTTGCCGGGCCGTCGCCGGCATCAGTTGGCCGAGTCCGATGGCGCCGACATGGGAGCGGGCGGCAGGGTCATAGGCACTCTCGATCTCGATATTGGCGCGAAAGACGCCCAACCAGTCGGAGACGCTGAGCCCGGAGGACCTCAGGGCCGCATGCCCGCCGTAGCGCAGGGCGGTGTCATTGATGAGGCGGGCGATGTCGGGCGAGGGGTGTCTTGGGCGAACGCGATCTGCGCGCGGCGCCACGGATCTGGTTTCGGCGATGTCTGTTTCCGGCCGGGGCTGAAAGGCGATCACGCCCACGGGCGTGGTATGGCGCTGGAAGCTGCCGCTCCCGGAGACAACCAGTACCTCAGCGTTGGAGATCCCGGCACATGCCAGGAAGGCGGCGCTACTCGCCGTCCTCAGAGCTATAGTCAGGGATTTCGAGCGGCAGCGTGAGGACTTCTTCACCGGGGAAGAACTTCTCCACGAAATTGACCATGGCGCGCAGCGTGTGGAAAGTCTTGAGGGTGACGCCGGTCTCGGCTGAAACCTTGGTGAGCGTGACCTGGCTGACTTTCCGTACGGGATGGAGCTGGGTGACTTCGCACCAGTAGACGGGCTTGTCGCCCGTCCAGTCCCTTGTTGGACGGAAGCGATAGCTGTACCGGTTGCCGGCTTGGATCCCCTGGGCGAGCGCATCGTAGTGGATTACTCCCATCCTTCTGAATGGTGTCATTGGTTCGATCCCTTCCGCTCGAGTTTCCGGGAGAGATGGTAGCGGGTCCATACAGAAGGGGAAGTGGGCACGCAACCAAATGTACAAAAATTAATTTTGGTTAATTTAACCAATTCGCAGTTTACACCACGCACCCACTTCGGTAGCCCGCCCCGGTCGCAGTCGGAGAGGCGAGGTTGACGATGGTATATGCCCGGATCCTTGCGATCCTTCCAGCCTTGATCCTTCCCTGCGAATTGCGGGCAGCCTGCGTTCGGCCGGAAGAGCCACTCTGGATTACGCCGACAGGAGAAGAAGATACGGATTTCCTAATCCGGCAGAGCTTCCAGGTATACTGGTCGGAGATGGGGCAATATCTCACCTGCCTGAACGATGAGGCTGCGGCGGCGCGAGACGCGATCAACTATTCTCTGGAGTTCTACAATCGCGTGTTTGGTGTCAACCCTACCGGAAGTTGGATCGAAGAACCCTCGAATGGGGACTGACGCGCCTGCTCAGGAGGCCTGCAGAAGCGGAAGCTCGGTCTTAGATAAATAACTAAATGGACGGATGACTAAAAGTACTATTGTCAAAATATCGAACCCGAACCGCGGTCAGCAGCTGGTCCTCCCGTGCATCCGGAGCAAGACCGGCCCGGTCAGTGCGGATCGACGGAGCTGGTGGGGACTGGCGCTGAAACCCCTGGCTCTCTGCGCTGCTACAGCAGTGCCGACTGCCGCCACCGCCTATGACATGGATTGCAAGGTGATCCTTTGTCTGGCTGGAGGGTTTCCGCCAGCCTGCTCGGATGCCTTTGCCTATATGGTCTCGCGCCTGTCAAAGGTGCCGCCCCTGCCGCCTTTCGGCTATTGCGAGATGGCGGGCGGCGTCTACTCCAATGTCGATGTTTCCGCCCGTTTTCTCGGCCGCCACGAGAGCGCCAGCTACATCTGTCCGGAGGGCAAGCGGCTGATGCACATCCATGATGATGACAGCGGCATCCCGGAGGAATGGTTCTGCTATACGCGAGAGGAAACTCGATACTATCGCGAGGACGGCGACTGGTACGAGGAGACCGTCTATCTCGACAAGTCGGAGCCGGATCGGGTGAGCTATGAAATCCGCATCATAGTCGAGCCGGGAACGGCGCAGGCCTATTCAAGTCCGCACTACCGGATCAATCTGCGCACCGGGTTCGTGGATCCACCTCTGGAGTGGTGAGGTAGAGAAAGGTCGGATCGGGACGCCCGGGTCTGTCTTGCGTACGGCAACCTGACGACCTCGGTTCGCTCTCCGGGAAATCCGCGAGGTTCATTGCCTGGCGTATGGAGCCAAGAGTCTGGAACAAGGGATGTCGCGGATGTTCTCTGCCAGGCTGAGCACCGGTCCCGGCCAGTTGATGCAGCCAGTCGATCAGCGCTTCCGCCATCGGATTGACCGGAACGCGACCCGGCAGCCGGGGTGTCTCCTACCTTGTTCACCCTTTCGCAGATATGGCAACGCCTCCTGCCGTGATACACTTTCGCACCAACAACGAGGTTCGGACCGATGTCGAGTCTGCTTTTCCACGAACGCAACCGGCGGCTTCAGGATCGCTTCGACAGCCGTCGGATTGCCGATCGCCTCGAAAGTGTGACGCTGCGCCAGAAATTCAGCGACGACGACCGGGCGTTCATCGAAGGCGCGGGGTTCTTCTTCCTGGCAACGGCCGACGCCGACGGCCGGCCCGATTGTTCGTTCAAGGGCGGTGCGGTGGGCTTTGTCCGGGTCACCGGGGATGATGAGTTGGCCTTTCCGGACTACGACGGCAACGGCATGTTCAAGAGCCTCGGCAACATCCTGGTCAACCCCAACGTCGGGCTTCTGTTCATCGCGATGGGCGAGATACCAAGGCGCCTGCGGGTGAACGGAATCGCCATCGTCTCGCGCGACGACCCGGATATCGGCACGTTCGTCGGGGCGCAGTTGCTGATCCGCGTGACGGCGCGGGTGATCTTTGCGAACTGCCCGCGGTACATACCGGGACGCGATGGCCCCTCCGTCTATATCCCGCGGGAGGGTGTTGAACCGGTTGAGCCGGCCTGGAAGAGCTTCGACGAATTCCGCGATGCCGTTCCGCCAAGAGCGCCCGCGCCGGTCCCGAAGACCGAGGCCGACTGATCCCGAGCGCGGCGTCCCGATCCGCCCGCCCAGCGGGTTTGCGTGTGCCGCTCGTGCCGCACAAGCGAGAAGCCGCGTTTTGCCGTTCCCTGTAGCCGCTCTCAGTTGTCGTCAATTCCGTCTTGTCGTTCCCGGGTTGACTGCCCACCTTTCGTCTCGAGGTCCCAGAAAGTCTCCCGGAATTTGCGTTTTTTCCGATTTCGTGCCGTCAAGGGAGACAGAACGAACCCGGAAAGGAGAAAGCTCATGGGTTGCTGCAGCAGTTCCGCCCCGCTCGGGGAGCAGGGTACCAGACCAGGATCCCTCAAGCTCGAATTCCTGTTTCTGGACGAGAGCGTCTGCAAGCCCTGCGGGGGGACCGGACAAGCTCTCGACGAGGCCCTGCAGATCGTGGCGGCTCCCCTGGAAGCCCTTGGCGTGACGTTGGAGGTCGAACGAATTCATGTTGCGACCCGCGAGGATGCGATCGCGCATCAACTCGTAGCCTCGCCGACCATCCGCATCGACGGCGTCGATATCGACCCTGATACGACTCAGGGGGAATGCGCCAGTTGCGGCGAGATCGCGGGCGGGCAGACGACGGTGAACTGCCGGACCTGGCACTGGAAGGGCAAGGTATATTCTTCCGCGCCTGTCGGAAAGATCGTCGAGTCCATCCTGAATGCGGCCACGGCAGGAACCCGGGAGACGTCCGGCTGCTGCGCCGACACCGTTGGTGGCGACGCCTATGCCCTGCCGGAAAACCTGGACGGGTTCTTCCGGGCCCGCGACACTGGCAAAGCGCGCTGTTGCTGAGGGAACCGCGATGCCCAACCCCGATACGGCCTACAGGGAGTTCCAGTCGACGCTTAGGCACTACCTTGCCCGTCGCCTGAACAATCCCTAGGACGTGGAGGACGTGCTGCAGGACGTGTTTCTGAGAGTGACCCGGAACGGAGAGGCGCTTGAAACGGCGCGAGAGCCGCTGGCCTGTCTCTATACGGTTGCGAAATCGGCCATGATCGATCACCTCAGGCGGCGGAAACACCGGGGCGTCGCTGCCGAGGGAGTTCCGGAGGACATTCCCGACCCTCTTCCGGATATATCGTCGGGCGAGTTCGCCACATGCCTCGTGCCCCTGGTCAGGAACCTGCCCGACATATACCGGGACGCGGTAACGTTCGTGGATCTCGACGGCGGGCGGCAAACCGACCTTGCTGCCGCTCGCGGGTTGAGCGTTTCGACCGTCAAATCCCGTGTTCAGCGCGGTCGGCAACAGCTCAGGTCGGCCATTCTGGATTGCTGCCAGGTGGAACGCGACGCCCTGAAGAACATCACGAGTCTGGCGCCCGGTGCGCGTGGACCGGATTGCTGTTAGGCAAGGAGCGTTACCAGAAAATTTACATAATGTTGCTTATCAGCTCGGCGCGTGGACGCGGGCCTGATGTGTGAACTAGCACGGCGCACGCCGATGCCTCGGGAGCATTGAGGACGAAGCGCGCGGAAACCCATCGGGGCTTGCGGCGACGATTTATCGGGCCACTTCAGAATGCCGGATATACGTCAGCAATCGTGACGCTCGACCCGGAGCCAGCAAAGCCGCTGCAATCAGGCGGGGTCCATATACGTCCACACATGACATCACCATTCAGGTCGCCGCGTCGCTTGGTACATGTGAAACCTGCCTCAGCAGCCAGTTACGGAAAAGGACTGTGGCGTTGCTCGTCCGTTTGCTCTCCGGCTGCATGATGTAGTAGCTGAATTCCGTTGGCATCGCGCGGTCAGAAAGGGCGACCAGACTGCCGCGTTCAAGCTCCTCCTCGATCAGGTAGGAGGGGAGCAGCGCCACGCCCATTCCCGCCACCGCCGCCGAGATGATCATAGCGAACTGGTCAAAACGGATGCCGTCATAAGGACTCTGTTGTGCAATTCAGGTGACGGCCAAGCTTCCCCTTTCCCCGGACAGACTTATCCCACAGCCTCTGTGACAGGTATGCCAAGCGCGGTGAAGCCGTTCATGACGGCAACACGAACTTGAAGTTCGGCGACCTGACGGTCGGGGTCCCGGGCCATGAGGCGTTGTCCGAGAAGCTTCATGCAGTGCATCTTGGTTTCAGCCCGACTTCGGCGGTGGTATCCGCTCCATTTCCGCCAGATCGTCCGGCCGAGGTATTTCGTCGCCCGAAGCGCTTCGTTTCGCGCAATCGCGCCTGCGGTGTCTGGTTTCCAGGGCCTGGCGTTCTTGCGGGGCGGGATGACCGCGGCGGCGCCTCGGTCAGCGATGGCATCGTGGCACTTGCGGGTGTCGTAGGCACCGTCTGCGGTGACGCTGCCGATCTCCTGATCTGGCGGGATCTGTGCCAGCAGTTCCGGTAGCATCGGCGCATCGCCGATGTCGCTGCTGGTGAATTCGACCGCCCGGATTTCCAGTGTTTTCTCATCGATACCGAGGTGGACCTTGCGCCACACGCGGCGTTTGGAACCACCATGTTTGCGGGCATTCCACTCTCCTTCGCCCTCGACCTTGATGCCGGTGCTATCAATCAGCAGGTGCAGCGGCCCTTCCGATCCACGATACGGGATGTCCACGGCGAGGGTCTTCTGGCGGCGGCTGAGGGTGCTGAAATCCGGCACCGACCAGCCCAGCCCGATCAACTGAAGAAGGCTTTCGACAAAGCCGGTCGTCTGCCTAAGCGCCATGCCAAACAGCAACTTCATCGTCAGGCAGGTTTGGATCGCGGCGTCGCTGTATGTCGGCTGTCGGCCGCGCTTGCCGGTCGGCTTGGCCTCCCACATCAACTCGGGGTCGAACCAGATCGTCAGCGATCCTCGGCGCTTCAACGCTTCGTTATAGCCCGGCCAGTTCCTGGTCTTGTAGCTTGGGGGTGTCGGTCTGCTCATGCCAACCAGCTACCATGCTGGATTCACGAGATGAATCCCCAACCCGATTTGCGCAACAGAGCCC
>NZ_FOLG01000012.1 GCF_900112335.1 Tropicimonas isoalkanivorans | reverse complement strand
TCGGCCGCGTCGTAGCCCAGATCGATCTGGACGGGGCCGTTCTCCGCGCCCATCCGCATGTCGTCGTAGTAGTAGTTGATGTTGACGACCGTGGTGTCACCGCCGAGGAACTCGAAGTCGATCTCGTTGTGGTGATCGGCGCTCCAGAAGGTGTTGTTGAAGAGGAAGAAGGACGACACCACCCCGGATTCGCCGGAGGCCTTCATGTCCACCTCGTAATAGCCGTAGCCGAAATAATCGCGCGACTGAATTTCGGAACCTGTATAGGGCTTCACGTGTTTCTTGTCTGTGGAGACGGTGGTGTCGAAGCTCAGGGAGATCTCGCCGCCGTGCTCGCGCACATAATCGGCCTCCCAGGCCGTCCACTGCCATTTGTTCGCGATCGAGAAATCGGCCGTGTACCAGAAGGATGTGTCATACGTATCGAAGGTGTCGGTGAAGCTCATCTGCTCTTTCCCGCGTTTTATCGATCATGGTGGAGTCGATCCTCCGAACGGACCGGCCCTGCCCCTGGCGCCCGCGCGGCGCCTCCGGCATGTGTTCCCAAGTGGGCTGGCTGGAGGTCTGGCGCAGAATGGAGGCTGGAATTTGCCTCGAAAGCGGCAGAAATTGGGGCACCGTCTCTACCGCGGAAACTTTGGGACACGGCGGACGCTAGAGATGAGCGCTTGAGATCGGGTAAATGAGGCGCCAGTGAACGCGACTTAACAGGTTGTTAAGCAGCCAGATTTCCGCCTCGGGGATGTTCGGCGCAGCCAAATAAACGTCCTGGTCGTCGACCGGGGAGACAGTATTCAGCCGCGCGAAGTCATCGCACCCCATAAGTATTTAATAACACGCTCAGGCACTTATTGTTCCAAGAGTACTATAGAAAAGTTTATTCCCCGGCGCTTCACCCGACGAGAAGCGACACCCAAATCTACTCGCTGTGGGCCACGGTCCAGCGGAGCTTGTCCGCTTGCTCATGTGTCATCCGCAAGGGCGCTGCAGACATCCCTCGCCCCCCTGCCGCCCGATAAACACCAACTGGGTGCGGCGAACTGTTCCAGGGCAGTAGCAGTCCCGATCGGCAAAAGCCTGCTCAGATCCGAAATGCAAAAAGCCGGCATTGAGGCGATCGCCCCCGATTCCCGTCCACGGCGGCGCCCGCCCTGTTGCCTAAGCCTTACTGCGGCGAGTCGGACCGGGGCTTGTCGCCAAGTCCTCGAGAATCGGGCAGTCGGGGCGGTTGTCGCCCGCGCAGGCATGGATGAGGTGGGACAGGGTCCGGTGCATCGCCGTCAGTTCTTCGACCTTGGCGTCGATCCTGGCGAGGTGTTTCTGGGCAATCTGCTTCACGTCCGCGCTCGCGCGGGTGTTGTCCTCGTAAAGCTGCAACAGGGCCCGGCAGTCGTCGATCGAGAAGCCCAGAGATCGTGCGCGCCCCAAGAAGGTCAGGCGGTGAAGATCCGCCTCGCCGAAGACGCGGTACCCATTGGCGCTCCTTGGCGGTGCGATCAGGCCGATATCCTCGTAGTAGCGGATCGTCTTGGCCGGGACTCCGGATAGTGCCGATACATCTCCGATATTCATCCGGTTCACCTCACTCTGCAACGGCGACGCGGGTGGACAGCGCGGGGTCAGCCTGGGGCGGCGCGTCCGAGAGAACGGGTTCCACGAAGCGCAGGCGTAGGGCGTTGGTCAGCACGAACACCGACGACATGGCCATGGCACCCGCCGCAAGCACCGGTGACAGCAGTATCCCGAAGGCCGGGTAAAGAGCGCCGGCCGCAACCGGGATCAGCGCCGTATTGTACCCGAACGCCCAGCCGAGGTTCTGGCGGATATTCCGCATCGTCCGCGCCGAGATCTCGAAGGCATTGACCACCCCTCTCAAATCACCGGTCATCAGAACTACGTCCGCGCTTTCGATGGCGACGTCGGTCCCCGTGCCCATGGCGATACCGATGTCGGCATGGGCAAGCGCGGGCGCGTCGTTGATGCCGTCCCCGACGAACGCGAGTTTCCGTTCCCCGTCCCGCAGGGCATCCAAGGCGGCGACCTTGCCGTCCGGCAACACCTCGGCCACCACGTGATCGATCCCGAGATCCCTCGCGATGGCGTCGGCCGTCGCCTTGCTGTCACCCGTTACCATCGCGACTTGCAGACCGAGCCCGTGCAGGGCGTCGATGGCCGCGCGCGATGTGGGTTTCACCGGGTCGGAGACAGCAAGCGCCGCCGCGATTGCCCCGTCCACGGCGGCGAAAAGGGCCGTTTTGCCAGCCGCGGCGAGGTCCGATCCAATTTCGGCCAGCGGACCGAGTTCGATCCCCTCGCGCTCCATGAGACGCCGGGCGCCCACCAGCACCGCGTGCCCCTCCACCGTGGCGCGGACCCCGAATCCGGGGATGGCGGTAAAGTCGGTCACCGCTGGCAACGCTCTGCTCTTACCCGCGGCCTCCACGATGGCTTTTGCCACGGGGTGCTCAGAGTTGCCTTCGACGGCCGCAACAAGGCGCAGCGTCTCGTCCCTGTCAACGCCGTCTGCAAGGACCATATCGGTCAACGCGGGCTTCCCTTCGGTAATCGTGCCGGTCTTGTCGAGGGCTACGACCTGAACCTCCTGCAAGCGCTGCAGCGCATCTCCCTTGCGGAACAACACGCCGAGTTCCGCCGCGCGGCCGGTGCCCACCATGATCGAGGTCGGCGTGGCGAGGCCCATGGCGCACGGGCACGCGATGATCAGCACAGCGACCCCGGCCACGAGGGCGTAGGTGATCGCCGGCGACGGGCCGAAAAGGAGCCAGGCGAGCACCGTCAGCCCGGCAACCGACATGACGGCGGGCACGAACCACAGCGTGATCCGGTCCACGAGCCCTTGGATAGGGAGCTTCGCGCCCTGGGCCTGCTCAACCATGCGGATGATCTGGGCCAGCATCGTGTCCGCGCCGACCTTGTCCGCCCGGAAGGAGATCCCGCCATTGCCATTGACCGTGCCGCCGACAACTGTGTCCCCCTCGGACTTTCGCACCGGGATCGGCTCGCCCGTCAGCATGCTTTCGTCGACGTAGGTCGCGCCCTGCACGACCTCGCCGTCCACGGCAATCCGCTCGCCGGGACGGACGCGGATGAGGTCGCCGACGACGATCTGCTCGATAGGTACCTCAACGGCCTCGCCGCCGCGCTCCACCAGCGCCGACTTGGCTTGCAGGCCCATGAGTTTGCGGATCGCCTGTCCGGTGCGCCCTTTCGCACGGGCCTCCAGCCAGCGGCCCAGAAGGATTAGAACGACGATCACCGCCGCGGCTTCGTAGTAAACTGCGCGGGTTTCGGCGGGCAGCAGGAACGGCAGGAACGTCGCAATCACGGAATAGCCGTAGGCCGCAGAGGTGCCGATGGCGACGAGGCTGTTCATGTCCGGCGCCCCGTGGAGCAGCGCGGGGTAGCCCTTGGTATAGAAACGGCGCCCCGGCCCGAAGAGAACGATTGTGGTCAGGACAAACTGGATAATCCAACTCGCGCGATGCCCGATCGTCTCACCGATGAAGTGATGGACGCCGGGGATCATGTGGCCGCCCATCTCCATCAAGAAGACAGGCAGGGCCAGCGCTCCGGCGAACAGCGTCAGTCGACGCAATTCGGCGGCTTCGGCGTCCTTGCGCTCCCCTGCGTCGGGTGCGGTGGCCGTGCCTTCTGGCAGCTTCGCGGGGTAGCCGGCCTCTGTCGCTACGCGGATCAGTGTTTCCGGCGTGACACCGCCTTCCAGATAGCGAACCCGCGCCGTTTCGCTCGCGAGGTTGACCGAGGCCTCCAGCACCCCTGGAACCTGCGCCAATGCCCGCTCCACCCGGCCAACGCAGGAGGCGCAGGACATCTCCTCGACCTGGAGTGTGACATCGCCGACCCGCGCCGGGTAGCCAGCTTTCTCCAACGCCTCGCTCACGCGAATTGCCCCGCCGGGTTCGGAGATTTCAACTTGCGCGGATTCGCTGGCGAGATTAACCGAGGCGCTGTCCACGCCCGGAACAGCCGAGAGCGCGCGTTCGACCCGCCCCACGCAGGACGCGCAAGACATGCCCTCGACGGACAGATTCAAAGTGCTCATGTTGCTCTCCCGGTCCAGCTACACACTCGGCAAGGCAGCAGATAGTGCTTCCACTAACTGGAAGGTCAAGAGCCGCCGCGGCCCTTCCCGCCGTAACGGTCCACGGACGTCCGTTCGCTCGACTATCGAATGGCTTGATGCCGGGGGACGCGGTATCATTCCGCCGCATTAAAGCCGGAGACTTCAGTGCGACACGTGATATTCGCAGCGGCAATTGCCGCCGTGTCCGCGCCCGTGGCGGCGCAGGACCATTCCCAACACATGAACGCCATGGGCGCGGCCGACGTGGCGCCTGGGGCTGGACAGGCGGCCTTCGCCGTCATTCAGGACACTGTCGCGGATCTCATGGCGGACCCGGACACCGATTGGACCCGTGTCGACATTGACGCCCTGCGAGAGCACCTTGTCGACATGGACAACGTCACTCTGCGCTCCCGTGTCGAAGCACGCGACCTCGAGAACGGCGCGGAATTTCGCGTGATGTCCGGCGATCCGGACGTGACGGCCTCGATCCGCCGAATGGTCTCCGCGCACGCGGAAACGATGACCGGCTTCGACGGGCTGCAACAGGTGTTCGAAATTCTCCCCGATGGCGCCGTCCTGCGCGTCACCGGCGCTCCGGAACAGCGAGACCTGATCCAGGGGCTGGGATTTTTCGGGATCCTTACGCTCGGGACGCACCACGGCGCGCACCACCTTGCAATCGCCCGCGGCGATGCACCGCACGAACACGGCCAGTAGGAAGCCCCTCTGTCCGCTTGACCTTCCAGCGTGGGAAACTCCCATGTACTGCGCAAAGGAGACACCCATGACTCAATTTTCCGTTCCCGAGATGAGCTGCGGCCATTGCACGGCTGCCATCGAGAAGGCCGTTAAGGCAGTGGATGCCGACGCGAAAGTCGATTGCGACCTGAAAGACCGCACGGTCAGGATCGACAGCGCTCTGCCTCCCGAAGCGCTGAAGTCCGCAATCGCGGAGGCTGGCTACGCAGCCGCGTGACCGTACCTCAGGCGGGCAGTCAGAATAGCGTTAGTGAACCGTTCGCCTTGGAATACAGGGCGGCGGATCGCTGTTTAGCTGGCGTTCCGTGACATCGCTCACGACTGGTTCACGGCCGCGGTCGGTGTCGCCCTGGCTGATCAATTCACGCAAGACGGTATTGTCTGGCCTTGTTCCTGAGAAACGGCAGGCCGCGGTCCATCACGTCTTCGAAGCTGTCCGCCACGGGGCGCCAGACGGCGAGACCATAGGCAATCTGCGGCGGCATGTTGATGAAGCTCTCCATCGCCATACCCCCCTCAAAACCGATCGCCGAGAGCGTCCCGAATACCTCGTTCCAGTCGCAACACCCTTCCCCCGGCGTGCCCCGGTCGCTTTCCGACAGGTGGATGTAACGCAGGTGGTCGCGGGCATCGAGGATGCCATTGGCGACGCCCTTCTCCTCGATGTTCATGTGATAGGTGTCCAGGTGGATGAAAATGTTGTCCGAGCCCACCTTTTCGATCATGTCGCGCGCCTGCCACGCGGTGTTGATGAGGTGGTTTTCGTACCGATTGACAGGCTCGATGCCGAAGGCCAGCCCCAGCCGCTTCGCATACGCCGCCGCCTGCTGAAGCGCACGGGCGACGTTGTCGTATTCCTCTTCGGTGGGCGGCACACCGGAGCGCTGACCGATCCCGCCATACGTCACGCCAGAGACAGCTTCGGCCCCCATGGCGGCAGCCGTTTCGAACACATCCTTCAGGTGGGCGACAGCGGCCTCCGGCGCCACGGAGGGCCAGCTTCCTTCAGGAAGGCCCAGCGAACAGACCGCCCTGAGCTCGTGCTTCTCGAGCAGCGCGCGCGTGTGCGCTGCATCGACGATGGAGGTGTCGAGCAGGGCGATCTCAACGAAATCCATCCCGTAGGCCGCGGTCGCCGGGATCGTGCGTTCCGCGCCATCCCGGTCCCAGTGCATCGTCCACATGCTGGTGTGGACACCGAACCCTTTCATGACCCAACCCCTCCCTTAAAGACTAACATCCACCTCCGTCACTTGACCTTGTGCTAGAGATCGACGGCATTCGGCAGAAGGACCAGATCGCGGATAGTAACGTTCCGCGGACGGGTCAGCATGAACACCACACAGTCGGCGACTTCCTTCGGCTGCATCAGGCTGCCCTCTTCCAGCGCCTGCTCCAACTTTGCCTTAGGCCAGTCATCGAGCAGCGCCGTAACGACGGGCCCCGGCAGGATGGCCCCCACCCGAACGCCATGCTTGGACATCTGACGTCGCACGGTATGGGTAAACGCCTGCACGGCGTGCTTGGAGGCCGTGTAGATCGGCTCCCATACCACAGGGATCACACCCGCGACCGAGCTCGTGATGATGACATCGCCGGACTTCTGCTCCGCCATATGGGGCAACACGGCATGGATGGACCGGAAGCAGGCGTTGACGTTCAGGTTAAGAACCATGTCCCACTGATCGGGATCCGCGTCCAGAATATCGCCGCCCACGTAGGCCCCCGCATTGGCGTGAAACGCGTCGAGTCGGCCCGCGGCGTCGAGAATGCCCGGCAGCATCCGATCCACGCTGCCCGGGTCCAGAAGATCGGTCACGATGGGAATCGCGCCATCACCCAGATCATCGCAAGCCTTCGCCAGGGCCGCTTCGTTCCGGTCCACCAGAGCCACCCGCGCCCCGGCGGCCAGACACTGCCGCGCGCATTCCAAGCCGATACCGGACGCTGCGCCGGTGATGGCGACGACCTTTCCGTCTAGATCCTGTGTCATGGGTCCTCCCTAAATGCTTGAATAGCCTCCCTCGATCATCAGGATCTCGCCGTTGACGAGATCGGATGCGGGTGAGGCGAGGTAAAGCGCCATGTCGGCGATCTCCACCGGTTCCCCGAACCGCCCGAGCGGGGTGCGTGCTATGAACGGATCCTTCTTCTCCGGCGCGGACCAGAGCTGCTTGCCCATCTCCGTCAGAACGACGGTCGGACAGATCGCATTGACCTGCACGTTGAAAGGGGCGGCTTCGGTCATCAGCGATTTGGTCAGTGCGTTCAGTCCTCCCTTGGAGGTGGCATAGGCGGCGTGGTCCTGAAGGGCGATCACACCCGTCTGCGAGGATATGTTGATGATCTTTCCCATGCGCCTATGCATCATGCCCGGCAGCAGAGCTTTCGACAGAATGAAAGGGGCGGTGAGGTTCACGGCCAGGGTCCGCGCCCAGTCCTCGATTGGGTAATCGACGGCCGGACCGGTAATGGCGATCCCGGCGGAATTCACCAGAATGTCGATCCGATTGTCCGCCGCGTCCAGAGCGGCCGCTGCGATGCCGGCCGTTTCCTCGACGGAGGCAAGATCGCCCGAAACTGGGGCGTAACTGCGACCCCTCCCCGTCACGATATCTCCGAGTGCGGCAAGCCGCGCCGTATCGCGCCCATGGGCGATGATATCAGCACCGGCGTCGGCAAACACGTCCGCGATGGCCCACCCGATTCCGGATGATGCCCCAGTGATCAGGGCCGTCCGGCCGTCCAAGCTGAATCGTTTTTGCCAGTTTGCCAAGGGTTTACTCCCGGTTCGAATGTCAGCCGCACATCGCCCCCTTCGGCGCGGGGAGAAACACAGTCCGTTCCTCCCTGGCCGACGGAATTGCCGGCCCGGGTCGCTCACCGGTCAGAGCGCGATCCCGGACCAGCCCCATGCCTTATGCGTCCGGCATCTTGATCTGGATCTTCACGTCCGTGGGCCGGGCCTCCACCGCTCGGTCGAATGCGGCGACGCTGTCGTCGAAAGCGAAGGTCTCAGAGATAAGGGGCTTCAGATCGACCTTGCCGGAGGCGAGCAGCTCGATCGCCCGATCGTACATATTCGCGTAGCGGAACACGGTCTCCATGCGGATTTCCTTGGACTGCGCCAGAACGAGATCGAAGGGAACCGGGTCGACAGGCATCCCGACCCAGACGACGCACCCTGCGGGCGCCACCGCCTCCAGCGCGCCCTGTATGGACTTCGCGGCCCCAGCACACTCGAACACCACGTCAGCCCCCCAGCCTCCGGTCGCCTCGGCGACGGCGGCGGCCGCGTTGTCGCGGGTCACGTTGATCGGGTGGATGTTGCCATATTGCGCAGCCACGCCGAGCTTTTCGTCCACGAGGTCAGCGATGAAGACTTTTGCACAGCCTCCCGCCAACGCGGCCAGGGCCACCATGATGCCGATTGGCCCCGCGCCGGTGACGAGTGCGATGTCCCCCGGTCGGATCTTTGCCCGCGTCGCCGCCTGCATCCCGATCGCAAAGGGCTCGACCATTGCCCCCTCGGCGAAGCTCACGTTGTCGGGGATCCGGTAGGTGAATGCCGCCGGATGGATCACCGATGGCGTCAGGCATCCGTGGATGGGCGGCGTCGCCCAAAAGCGGACATCGGGATCGACGTTGTAGACGCCCAGCTTGGTTGCCTTCGACGACATGTTCGGAATACCCGGCTCCATACAGACCCGGTCACCCACCGCCAGGTGACGCACCTCCGACCCGATTTCGGTGATGACGCCGGACGCCTCGTGGCCGAGAACCATGGGGTCCTTCACCACGAAATGGCCAATCTTGCCGTGGGTGTAGTAGTGCACGTCGCTGCCGCAAACGCCGACCGTATTGATCGCGATGCGCACATCCTTCGGCCCAACGTCGGACGGCAGGTCGATATCCCGCAGCGAAAGGCGTTTCGTTTCTTCCAGCACCAGCGCCTGGGGCATGGTCATGACTCCTCTTAGTCTCAATCAGGTCGGGTCATCAACGCCGCTGCCGTACTTGCGTCGGTCACCAGCGTATCGATGAAACCGCGCCGAAGCGCGGCGCGAATGATGGGCACCTTGTGCGCACCGCCCGCAGCAAGGATTACGTTCGGGATACGGTCGAGCTCATCCAGGGAGATGCCGATAACCCGTTGGTTGATGTCATGGTCTATGAGGTTTCCCTCGGAATCGAGAACATACCCCATGATGTCCCCAACCCCACCGAGCGCGATCAGATCGGCGGGATCGATGTCCTTCGGCAAGGCATCGCGCACCAGGAGCGAATGGGTCAGATCGCTGGTCGCCAGTGCGGCGGCGTCGCAGGATCGGATCTTGCCCAGCATCTCCGCCACGACATCCTGCTGCAGGAACATGGCCTGCCCTCCGGCGCTGCCGGCGAAGAGCGGCGTGGTGAAAAAGCTGTGGTCGGCATTGCACAGATCCGCCAGACGGGTGGTGATCTCGTAGCCGTTGACGTCAGACCCCCGCGACACGCCGCCCATGATCGAGACGATCTCGAGATCCGGACGGTTGATCGGCTGCATGAAGCGGGTAGCGAGGTTCAGCGTATTGCCCCACGCGATGCCGAAGAGCTTGAGTTCGGGGTCCGTCAGCACGGGATAGAGATAGCTGCCGAGCCCCGCGCTGACGAGCGACGTCACGGAGGCGGGATCTTCCGGGGTCGGGACGACGACGACACGCCCCAGGCCGAACTCCCGTTCCAGCGCCCATTCTTGTTCCACGGCGGCCTTGTAAATGGAATCAATGCTGATCCGCAAAATTCCGCGCCGTCGCGCCTCGGCCAGCGACTTGTTGACCCGCAGACGGGTTGTGCCGAACCGGTTTGCCGCTTCGGACTGGGTCAGACCTTCGATTTCGCATGCCCAGGCGAGTCGCACCAAAAGCTGCTCCTCAGTGTCGATCTGGTCGATTTTGATGTGTCGCGACACGGGCCGATCACCGCGAGTTGTTCCGGACTGACCGCCGCATGGAGGGAGACAGGCCGGACGAAGGACGCATCACTTGACCGCTCCCATGGTCAGTCCGCGAACCAATTGTTTGGATGCGATCAGCGCGAAGATCAGAACGGGTATGACGATCAACGTCGAGGTCGCCATGATTTTTCCGTAGGGAAGGTTGTAGCCTTCCATGAAGGAGACAGCCATGGCCGGCGCTGTCTTCGCCTCCGAGCGCGTCAGGATCAGCCCGAACATCAATTCGTTCCAGGAGAAGATGAAGGCGAAGATGGCCGAAACGGCGACGCCGGGCATTGCGAGGGGGAGGCAGATCTTCCGCATGATGGTGAATTGAGACGCCCCCTCCAGCCGTGCGGCCTCGTCCAGGTCGTAGGGAATGCCACGAAACTGGTCGGTCACAATCCAGATGACGATGGGGAGGTTGAAGGTCAGATAGATCAGGATCAGCGTGATATGCTTGTCGAGCAGGCCGAGATTGCGCGCGATCAGGAAGAACGGCAGCGCCAGCACGATCGGGGACACCATCCGGTTGGTGATGAACCAGAACCACAGGTCCTTCTTGCCGCGAAACTCGAACCGCGCGAGCGCGAACGCCGCCGGAACGCCCAGGAGGAGGGCCAGTCCGGTCGTGCACACGGCGATGATGAGCGAGTTGATCAAGGTCCTCAGCACTCCGTCTTCGAAGAGCGCCTCGCGGTAGTTGTCGAGCGTCGGTTCGAAAATCCACACCGGTGGCGCTTCCAGCGCGACGATCTGGGTTTTCAGCGATGTTGTGACCATCCAGTAGAATGGAAATACACAGACCAGCATGATTGCCAGCAGGAGGACGACTTGCCAGATCACCGACCGATTGGCGATGCGTCGTTTCGTGCCGGTCGCGGCCGTGAAGACGCCGGGATCGGCGTCCGAAGGGGTGACGGCCATCTCTACACCTCCTTGTAGAAGACGCGGATATAGATCTGCGCCAGGACGATCGTGATGATCAGCAGGATGACGGCCTGCGCGGAGGCAAGACCCTGGTCGAAGCCACGGAAGCCCACCCGCTGAATCATCAGGGAGATGAACTCGGTCGATGATCCCGGGCCGCCACGGGTCAGGGTGAAGACCATGTCGAAAAGCTTCAGCGTATCGGCCGTTCTCAGGATCAACACGGCGACAAGGCCGGGAATCAGGAACGGCAGTTGGACATGGCGAAGAATTGTCCACCAGCTCTTCGTTTCAAGCCGCGCCGCTTCCTCCACTTCGCCTGGAACCATCGTCAAACCGGCGAGAAGGACAAGCGCAACGAACGGCGTCCATTGCCAGACGTCCCAGAAGATGATCATGGCAAAGGCGTTGGTGGGATCGCCGATCCAGTTGATGTCCGCGCCATTCAGAAGCTGGTTCACGACTCCGAACTTCTGGTTGAACATTACTTGCCCGAGCAGACCGACAACGGCGTAGGTCGTTGCCATCGGCAGGACGAGGCTGAGCCGCGTCAGCGTCTTGAGAATCGTGAGACCCGGTTTGTGCAGCACCAGAGCAATGCCGAGGCCGAACCCGATTTGTAGCGGGAGCGCGGTCCCCAGCAGGAAGAACGTGCGCCCCATCGCCTGCCAGAAGACTTCGTCGGTCAGAACGTTCGCGTAGTTCTCCAGCCCGATGAACTCGATCTGCCGAAGCTTGGTCAGGTTGAAGAAGTGCAGCGATGTCCAAAGCGCGTAAAGGAGTGGTGCGATACCCACGATCGCCAGCCCAAACACGGCAGGACCGATGAAGGCGAGAATGGTCTTCCTGGATGCCTGTCCGCGCATCTTCACCTCCGCCAAAAAAGGATGTCGGGTGCGGCGCGCCAAACGCCGCACCCTCAGTCTGGGTGATCGGTTATTGGGCCAGAGTCTTGTCGCCGGAATAGTAGCCCGCGTTTTCGAGCACCTCTTCCATGCGCGTCCCGATTTCCTGAGCGCCCTCCTCGGTCGTGACTTCGCCGAGCATCATCTTCGTGCCCCACTCCTGTACGATCTCGGTAATCTCAGGCCACTCGGCAAACCGCGGCCGGAACTCCGGCACACCTTCCTGCCAACTTTCCACCAGTGCCGGAACGAACTTGTAGGTTTCGGCCAGAGCCGGGTCCTCGTATGCCGACTGCCGTGCAGGCACGCCGCCCCGTTCCAGATACTCGCCCGCGTTTTCCTTCGAGGTTGCCCACTGGATGAACAGCCACGCCGCGCCTTTCTCGTCCTCGTCGGCCTGGCTCGCCACGGCCAGCGAGAAGCCACCCAGAGCAGGCTTGCGGCCAGCGGGTCCCTTCGGTTCCGGCGCGATCTCGACGCAGTCTGCGACAGCCGACGTGTCGGGCGACACCACCGTCGAGTAGAAGGCCGACCATTCGGTGATCATCGCGACATCGCCTTGGGCGAAGCCGTTCACAGCCTCGGCGTGGTCATAGGCGACAATCCCTTCTGGCATGTATTGCATCAGATCCTGGCGGAACTTCAGCCCGGCCTGGCTTTCCTCGCTCATCAGGTTCGAGCGGAATTCTTCGTCGAGGAAAGACCCGCCGAACGGCCAGAGCACGCGGGCGAAGCTGTCAGCCGACTGTGTCTCGTTCCGCTTCGACTGGAGGGCGAAGGCGTACTTGCCGTCCTTCGTCAGCGCAGGGCCATAAGTGTCCTTCAGCTCCTCCCAGGTTTCCGGCGGCCCGTCGAATCCGGCCTCTTCCAGCATGCACTTGTTGTAGAACAGAAGGCCGGAATAGTTGTCGAAGGGCAGCCCGTAGATGGTGCCGTTCCAGCCTCCGAAGGCGTTCAAAACCAGCGGGAAGAAATCGTCGATATCCAGGTCCGGGTCGACAAGATCGGGGTAGTCCGCCTGGATCTGCTCGATCGGCACGACCCACTCGTTCTCGGCAAAGTTGCCGATCCAGACGAGGTCGATGAGGGCGATGTCCAGATCGCCGCCCGCAACGAAATCGCGAACCTGCTCACCGAGCGCGTTCTCGTAGGGATGCTTGATGATGTTCACCTTGATACCGGTCCGCTCTTCGAACTCCGGCAGCATGGCCTCGATGGCTTCGTATCCCGGCCGCAGCAAGAAAACGACATCTACGGTCGTGCCCGCATAGGGCTTCGCTGCTTCCTCAAGGCTCCAGTCGCTCTGGGCGACAGCGCCACTGGCGATCAGCGCGACAGTGGCCGCGCAAGACAACAAGACTCTCCGCTTCATTCCGTCTCCTCCCGGTTGTGTATTCTGTTTGACATTCATTTGTAATATCGATCATACAAAAGTACATTGCCCCCGTCTGTCAATCCAAAACAGGGCGTTGCGGGAGAGAGGAGAGGGCATCCTGCAAGCGGTGCCTGGGTCGTGAGGGAGGGGACATTGGCGACGATCGAAATCAGGAATCTCGACAAATTCTACGGCAACACGCAGGCCCTCTCTGACGTGAACCTTGACGTCGGCGATGGCGAATTCGTCGTGTTCGTTGGACCTTCCGGTTGCGGGAAATCGACGCTTTTACGGGCGCTTGCGGGGCTTGAAGGGATCAATTCCGGGGCCGTCATCATCGACGGCACAGACGTGACGCATGCCGAACCCGCCGACCGCGACGTTTCGATGGTCTTCCAGTCTTACGCCCTCTATCCCCACATGACCGTCCGCCAGAACATGGAGTTCGGCATGAAGGTGGGCGGCGTCGATCCCGCCGCGCGGGAAAAACGCATCGCCGAAGCCGCGCGCATCCTACAACTTGAGGATTATCTCGACCGCAAGCCGGGGCAGTTGTCCGGCGGCCAGCGGCAACGGGTGGCCATCGGCCGGTCCATCGTCAAGAATCCGAAGGTCTTCCTGTTCGACGAGCCGCTTTCCAACCTGGACGCCAAACTACGCATCCAAATGCGCGTCGAGCTGGAGGCGCTACACAAGCATCTTGGCGTGACGATGGTCTACGTCACGCACGATCAGGTCGAGGCGATGACCATGGCCGACAAGATCGTCGTCCTGAACGCCGGGCGCGTGGAGCAGTTCGGCACGCCGATGGAACTCTATCACCACCCGAATTCGCGTTTCGTGGCGGAGTTCATCGGATCGCCAGCGATGAACGTCTTTGCCTCGGGCGCCGTGAAAGACCTGGAACTCAACGCAAAAACCCGGCTCGTTGGCTGCCGGCCCGAGCATTTCGAACTGGTGCCACCAGGAACGGGAAATCTGGATGCGACTGTCGCGGTCAAGGAACAGCTTGGCGGCGAATGTCTCCTTCACCTGACGACGCCGGAAAACCTGAGTCTGGTTGCGCGCGTCGATGGTGACGATGAAACGAAGGTGGGCACGGAAACCGGCCTGCACATCCCTCCGAAACGGCTGCATCAATTCGATGAGGCTGGACGGGCTCTGCAGTAACGGCTTCGGTCACGCGCTGGAATAAACGCATGACATCAGGCGATCCGTTGGTGGAAACGCGCCCTGATACGTCACTCCGCCTGCAGTCTCAGGGGTGATTGGTGCGGTCGAGAAGACTCGAACTTCCACGGGAGTTACCCCACAGCGACCTCAACGCTGCGCGTCTACCAATTCCGCCACGACCGCACGTGATCAGGTAGGCCGGGCGTAGATAGCGAAGGCGCGCGGCGTTGAAAAGCGTTTTTTTGCGTCTGTCGCGATACGATGTGGAAGGTGGCTTCACGCCCAGCAAAACACGCTGTTCGCGTGAAAGGTTGACCCGGGCCCACACCCTTCCCGCCGCGCCGCAACCATTCTCTCCATGGTCGCGACGCCGACGTTTGGGTAGTCCTCGTGGAGGACCCGATTCGACGAAAAGACAGGAGGTCCCCATGGTCGAATGGATAACGTCGGACGGGCTGGTCGCCTATCCCGATGCGGTTGCCATAATGGAGCACCGCGCCGCCGCCATTGCCGCGGGCACGGAGGGTGAGGCTGTGTGGCTGCTCGAGCACCCCCCTCTCTACACGGCTGGCACCTCAGCGCGGATCTCGGACCTGCGCGACCCGGACCGGTTCCCGGTGTTCGAGAGCAAGCGCGGCGGTCAATACACGTACCATGGCCCTGGCCAGCGCGTCGTCTACGTCATGCTCGATCTCAACCGGCGCGGACGCGACGTGCGCGCCTTCGTCGAGCAACTCGAAACCTGGGTCATCGCCACGCTCGATCGGTTCAACGTCAAGGGCGAGATTCGCCCGGGTCGCGTCGGAGTGTGGGTGGCGCGGCCGGAAAAGCCGCCGTTGCCGGACGGAACTCCGCGAGAGGACAAGATCGCAGCCATCGGCATCCGCCTGCGAAAATGGGTGAGCTTCCATGGCATCTCGATCAACGTCGAACCGGAGCTGGAGCACTTCAATGGCATCGTGCCCTGCGGAATCACCGGGCATGGCGTGACGAGCCTCGTGGATCTCGGCCTGCCGGTCACGATGGACGACCTCGACGTGGCGCTTCGCCAGACATTCTCGACTGCGTTGCCGCTGCCGGAGGACGCCTGACCGCGAGCAGCGTCAGGGTGACTCGGCCGAACATGTAGCTGCGGAGCAAGTCCGCCTGAGACGCCCAGCCTAGCGTCATGGCGCGCGGCCAAAACCTGCCAAGGCACCTGTCTGCTTGGGTCGAGGCTACCATTCCAATTATTGCATATTGACCATGTGAGCCGCGCATTGCTTGTTGCTGGCCCCGCGCGATCCCCTTAATGTGAGGCGGGACGCGAAGGCCGCCACGACGCGGGCGCCTTACTGGAACGGGACACTTTCATCCGGAGGAAACGCATGGCCGATGCAGCCATCCACGGGCATGACCATGAGGACAATCGGGGTTTCTTCACCCGTTGGTTCATGTCCACCAACCACAAGGACATCGGGATCCTCTACCTGGTGACATCGGCCGCGCTCGGCTTCATCGCCGTGCTCTTCACGGTCCTGATGCGGATGGAGTTGATGAACCCCGGGGTGCAGCACATGTGCCTCGAAGGATTCCGCCTGTTCGGCGGCTCGACCGAAAACTGCACGCCGAACGGTCACCTCTGGAACGTGCTCATCACCGCGCACGGCATCCTGATGATGTTCTTCGTCGTGATTCCCGCCCTTTTCGGCGGTTTCGGCAACTATTTCATGCCGTTGCAGATCGGCGCGCCGGACATGGCCTTCCCGCGGCTCAACAACCTGAGTTTCTGGCTCTATTTCGCCGGCAGTTCGCTCGCCGTCGCCTCGGTCTTCTCGCCGGGGGGCAACGGCCAGCTCGGGTCCGGTGTCGGATGGGTGCTTTACCCGCCGCTGAGCGTTAACGAAGGCGGGTTCTCCATGGACCTGGCGATCTTTGCCGTCCACTTGTCGGGCGCGTCTTCGATCCTCGGCGCGATCAACATGATCACGACCTTCCTGAACATGCGCGCGCCGGGCATGACCCTGCACAAGGTGCCGCTCTTCGCCTGGTCGATCTTCGTGACGGCTTGGCTGATTCTGCTGGCGTTGCCGGTTCTGGCCGGCGCCATCACCATGCTGCTGACGGATCGCAACTTCGGCACGACGTTCTTCGATCCGGCCGGCGGCGGTGACCCGATCCTCTACCAGCACATCCTGTGGTTCTTCGGCCACCCGGAGGTCTACATCGTGATCGTGCCGGGCTTCGGCATTGCCAGCCACGTCATTGCGACCTTCTCGCGCAAACCGATCTTCGGATACCTGCCGATGGTCTACGCGATGGTGGCAATCGGCGTTCTGGGCTTCGTCGTCTGGGCGCACCACATGTACACCGTCGGCATGTCCCTGCGTCAGCAGAGCTACTTCATGCTCGCCACGATGGTCATTGCGGTGCCCACCGGTATCAAGATCTTCAGCTGGATCGCGACCATGTGGGGCGGCTCCATCGAGTTCAAGACGCCGATGCTCTTCGCTATCGGCTTCCTGCTGCTCTTCACAGTCGGCGGCGTGACCGGAATTGTGCTTAGCCAGGCCGGTATCGACCGCGCCTACCACGACACCTATTACGTCGTCGCGCACTTCCACTACACCATGTCGATGGGAGCGGCCTTCACGATCTTTGCCGGCGTCTACTTTTACTTCTCGAAGATGACGGGCAGGCAGTACAACGAGATGCTTGGCAAGGTGCATTTCTGGCTGTTCTTCATCGGCGTGAACCTGACGTTCTTCCCGCAGCACTTCCTGGGCCGCCAAGGCATGCCGCGCCGTTACATTGACTACCCGGAGGCGTTTGCCACCTGGAACTACGTCTCGTCGATTGGCGCCCTTCTGTCCTTCGCCTCGTTCCTGCTGTTCTTCTACATCGTCTTCTCTGCGCTTCGGTCCGGAGCGAAGGAAACCCGGCCGAACCCGTGGAACGAATGGGCGGACACCTTGGAGTGGACGCTGCCGTCGCCGCCCCCGGAGCACACCTTCGAGACGCTCCCCAAGCAAAGCGACTGGGACAAAAGCCACGCACACTGACGACGTTCGGGGTAGCTGCCGCTGAGCCCCGCCGACCGAGAAAACGCTGAAGAACAAAGGGACCGCTGGCGAAGAATCGTCGGCGGTCCTTCATTTCGGGTCCATTGCGGAGAGGCCTTGCGGGGATCGCCCTGCCGCTGCTGGCCGCCGCCAAAGCTGGGGTTTCCATCGTGCGCAGTCCGCCATTTGCCCGGTCTGGCCGACCACGCTTCCTGCGGCCTCCACACGGATCTATGATCATCTCAGGAAACGATGGAACGCGCCTTGCCCTACGAATGGATCCCCCCCGAGCCGGGCGGGCCGATACACGAATTGCATCTCTGGCCCCACCGTTCGCTGCCGAAACGCGGGTTCGCCGGCTTCATTGCCGGCACCTTCGTACTGCTGCTCGTGCCGCTCTACCCGGCGCTTGGCTCGCCGGTGCTCTGGGGGCTGCTGCCATTCCTGATGGGCACGCTCTGGCTTCTCTACTGGGCAATTCAACGCAGCTACCGCGACGGCGAAGTGCTTGAAGAACTCCGCATCTGGCCGGACAACGTACGCCTGGAACGCCATTCGCGCCGCGACGCGACGCAGGAATGGGAAGCCAACCCTCATTGGGTCCTAGTCGCGCTGCACCAAACGGGCGGGCCAGTGGCGAACTACGTGACATTGCGCGGGGCCGGACGCGAGGTCGAGATCGGAGCTTTTCTCAGCGACGATGAGCGCGTTGACCTCTACGGTGAACTCACGCGATATCTCCCCATAAGGGAGTGAGCAGATGGCACAGGCTCCAGCGACACCGAAGTCGCAACGCATTCTCAGGCGGCTTTACGCAACAACGCTCGGCCCGCGGTGGACATATGAACATTGCGACCTCCAACCCTCCGAGCAGGAAGCGCTGGAACGCCGGGTGAACGGGCGACCGGGCCCGATCTCCGACCCCACGGTGGTATTCCTGTTGCCGTTGGTGGGGCGCCACCACGTCAACGAGTGGCACGAGGTGGAGGCGCGGCTTGCCGATACCGTCGCGAGCTTTCGCCGCCAGACATCCGACCGCTGGATGGCCGTGATCTGCGGTCAGGACGAACCGGCGGGAATCGCGTTCGACGATCAGATCCGGTTTTTGCCCTTCACCCGTCGGGTCGACGGGAACGACAAGTGGGCGAAGCTGGAGATGCTGTGCCATCACCTGCCGAAGTTGGGCGTGACGTCGGGCTACGCCATGAGCTTCGACGCAGACGACCTGCTGAATCGCCGCACAGTCGAAGAGATGGTGCGACGGCGCGACCCCTACGGGTATCTGGTCACCCGAGGTCTGGTGATGGACGCGCAAAGCCGGCAATTGGGCCTCTGTGCGCCGCAAACGCCGTTTGCACCCGGCCGCAAGCCGTTCTGGAAGATGTGCGGAAGCTGCGCGGCCTTTCGCTTCGATCTGAGCGCGGAACCGCACCGCGATGCCGAGTTTCTCGGTGCTATCACGGCGCACGAACACCGGATGTTTCCGTACCTTGCAGCGCTCGCCGGACGGCCGCTCAGACCCCTGCGGCAGGAAGCAGCGATGTATATCGTCAATCACGGGGAGAACTTCGGCGTGCGCCGCGGCCGGGTGGCATTCAAAACGCGCTACGTCGGTCGTTTTCCGGTAACCGACGAAACCACGTTGGCGCGAATCCAGGAGGATTTTCCGATGGTCGGAAAGATACGCGACGACGCCAGCCCGGCACCCTGCGCGGCGTCCCACGACTCGTCCTAGGCGGACGGTGCGCCTTGCCAGCCGGCGCGATGCAACCGCCGCGCCGGCCGAACGCTACAAGTCAGGCGCGCTGTTCCGCGCTCAACCGCTCTCTGACCTTCGGCCCCACGGACCCAAAGTCCATCTGACCGGCATATCTCGTTTTCAGCACACCCATGACTTTCCCCATGTCACGTATGCTCTGCGCTCCGGTCTGGGAAATGGCCTTGTCCACGGCCTCACCGACTTCATCGTCGCTGAGCCGGCGCGGCATGAACTCTTCCAGCACCACAATTTCGGCGCGTTCCTTCTCGGCAAGCTCCAGCCGCCCGCCCTCTTCATAGGCTCGCGCGCTTTCCTGGCGCTGACGCACCATCTTGTCGAGGATCTGCAGGACATCGGCGTCGGTAGCACCTTCGGTGGCGCCTTCGGTGCGCGTGGCGATATCCCGGTCCTTGATGGCGGCATTGATGAGCCGCAGGGTGCACACTCTGTCGGTCTCACGATTGCGCATGGCATCCTTGAGACCCGCGTTCACCCGGTTTCTCAGCTGTGTCATGATTTTCCTCTGGGTTCCCCAACCTCGAAGACCGAATGTAAGGTTTTTGTAACGGTCTGGCAACCACGCCTTGACGACCCAATGGACCGTCCATAGGTTGCCGCCGATTTGCCCCGAGGAGTTGCCCGATGCCCCCGACGACCCCCACTGCCTGCCTTGCGCTTGCCGACGGCACGCTGTTCTACGGCACCGGGTTCGGGGCCACCGGACAGACGGTCGCCGAGCTGTGCTTCAACACGGCGATGACCGGATATCAGGAGATCATGACTGACCCGTCGTATGCCGGTCAGGTCGTGACCTTCACCTTCCCCCACGTGGGCAATGTCGGCGTCAATCCCGAAGACGATGAGACGGCGGACCCTGTCGCTGCCGGCATGGTGGTGAAATGGGATCCAACGACGCCGTCGAACTGGCGCGCGGCCGAACCGCTGAAGGCCTGGCTGGAACGGCGCGGCCGCATCGGCATCGGCGGCGTGGACACGCGCCGCTTGACCCGCGCCATCCGCCGGCAAGGCTCGCCCCATGTTGCCCTCGCCCACAATCCCGACGGCACCTTCGATCTCGAGGCGCTGGTCAGTGCCGCCCGCAGTTTCCCCGGACTGGTCGGACTCGACCTCGCGAAAGACGTGACCTGCGCACAGTCCTATCGTTGGGACCAGATGCGGTGGGCCTGGCCCGAGGGCTACGCTCCGCAGGAAGCGCCGAAGCACAAGGTGGTCGCGATCGACTACGGCGCGAAGCGCAATATCCTGCGCTGCCTCGCCTCCTCCGGGTGCGACGTGACCGTCCTTCCGGCCACCGCCACGGCCGAAGACGTCCTGGCCCATGCGCCTGACGGGGTCTTTCTGTCGAATGGCCCCGGCGACCCTGCGGCCACGGGCGCCTACGCCGTCCCGATGATTCGCGAAGTGCTGGACCGCACCGACCTGCCAGTGTTCGGTATATGCCTCGGCCACCAGATGCTCGCACTGGCCCTCGGCGCCAAGACGATCAAGATGAACCACGGGCATCACGGTGCGAACCACCCGGTGAAAGATCTGGAGACCGGCAAGGTCGAGATCACGTCAATGAACCATGGTTTCACCGTCGACAGCCAGACTCTGCCCCAAGGGGTGCTCGAGACGCACGTTTCGCTCTTCGACGGCTCGAACTGCGGCATCCGGCTGGCAGATCGGCCGGTGTTCTCGGTGCAATACCACCCGGAAGCCAGCCCGGGCCCGCAAGACAGCTATTACCTGTTCGAACGCTTTGCCGCTGCCATGGCGACACGAAACGCGGTAGCCTGACGTATGGGTCACTCCCTTTAACACACTGTTAACTAAGCTTCTCCCAAGGTGCGCGGGACTTAACGCGTGCAAGAGGTGAGGGGTTACATGACGGCACCGACGCGACAGCCGCTCAAACCGGTGCCAGCGCAATCGTGGACGGTGAGCAGCCGCCCGACCGCCGGCACCGCACCCCGCCTCATCCGCACCACCCCCCTACCCCACACGCCAATCGGACAACGCCTTGTCGACCGCGGCTGCCTGGACCCCGGCGACCTGGTGAAGGCCCTCTCCCTGCAGGCCAGACAGGATGCGCGCCTGGGAGACATTTTGCTCAGCAACGGAATGATCAGCGAGGCGGACCTCATGTCGGCGCTGACCGAACAATGGGCGGCGGAGGTGGCCGACCTGCGACGCCTGCCGCCCGATACCCGCCTGATTGATGCCTTCGGGTCGGTTCGCTGCCTCCGTCATGGCGTCCTGCCCTGGCAGCGTAACGGCAGCGTCGTGACAGTGGCTACTTCCCACCCCGAACAGTTCGCAGCCCTTCGACCAGACCTGGAACAGGTCCTCGGGCCGGTGGCGATGGCGTTGACTACGGAAAGCGAGCTGCACCGCGCCCTGACGGATGCCCGAAACCCGACATTGGCCGCCATGGCGGAATGCAGGGTGCCGAAGGACCTTTCCTGTCGCGGATCGGTCGGCCCGCACAAGGCCCGCCTGCTTCTGGCCGGACTGCTGAGCGTCCTGGCTCTGGCCCTGAGCTTCCCTATCACGGTCGTCGCACTTCTGACCGCCTGGTCGGTGCTTTCCCTGACCGCGGCCGCGCTCTTGAAGGTGGCGGGCTTCGTCACCGTCATCCGGCACGAACGCACCGTGCCCGCCACCCCGCCGGATGCCTCGCACAGCGCGGTGCCCACCATCGCGCGGCTGCCCATGGTCTCCGTCATGGTGCCACTCTTCCACGAGGAGGACGTCGTCAGCCGCCTCGTGGACCGCCTCTCCCGGCTGGCCTACCCCAAGGAGCTGATGGACATCCTTCTGGTGATGGAAGAGACGGACGCTGTTACGGCCGACGTCCTTCGCAACACCCATTTGCCGCGGTGGATGCGAGTCGTGACCGTCCCCTCGGGTGGCGTTCGGACCAAGCCGCGCGCGCTGAACTATGCGCTCGATTTCTGCCGCGGCCAGATTGTCGGTGTCTGGGACGCGGAGGACGCGCCGGAACCCGACCAACTCCATGCCGTGGTGCGCCGGTTCCACGAATGCGGCCCCGAGGTCGCCTGCTTGCAAGGGCGGCTCGACTATTACAACGCGCGGAGCAACTGGCTCAGCCGCTGCTTCACGGTCGAATATGCAAGCTGGTTCGGGGTGATGCTGCCGGGCCTGCAAAGGCTGGGTCTGGCTCTCCCCCTCGGCGGGACAACCCTGTTCTTCCGCCGAGCGGCGCTGGAGAAACTGGGGGGATGGGACGCACACAACGTTACCGAAGATGCCGACCTCGGCATCCGCCTGTCCCGCATGGGATACCGGACGGAGATGGTCGACACCGTGACCATGGAGGAGGCCAACTGCCACATCCTGCCTTGGGTCAAGCAACGCTCCCGGTGGCTGAAGGGCTACGCAATGACCTGGGCCGTTCACATGAAGGCGCCGCGGCGTCTGTGGCAGGAGCTTGGCGCCTGGAAGTTCGCGGGCTTCCAAATCCTGTTCCTCGGGACGCTGACCCAGTTCATGCTCGCGCCTGTCCTCTGGTCCTTCTGGTTGCTCGCTGTCGGCTTGCCGCACCCGCTGGCTGGACTGCTCCCCCCAGCCTGCTCGTATCTGTTAATGGCGCTATTCGTATCGTCCGAACTGATCAACATAACGGTGAGCGCCTATGCCGTACGCGACGGGCGGCGCAAGTTCCTGATGCCGTGGATTCCCACGATGCATTTCTACTTCCCGCTCGCGGCATTTGCGTCCTACAAGGCGTTCTACGAGATCCTGACCCGGCCGTTTTTCTGGGACAAAACGCGTCACGGTCGATACGACGAAGTCCCCGCCGACCTGCCGAACGGCGAGGAACCGCAGGCCGTTCGCAGTGTCCGCCAGGCGCCGCAGATCGTTACCGAGGGTGTCTAGGGCAGCGACGTCGCCTTGCTGTTCGAGGTGAGCCGCTGCACGAAGGCCTCCGAAATGTGGACCTTGAGGGCGTCGTATGCGGCCTGTTCGTCTCGCGCCTTGATCGCCGCAACGATGGCCTCGTGCTCCCGCAAAGCCACCTCGCCCCGCCCCTCCGCTGCCAGCGAGGTGGTCGCCATCAGCGCCATGGACCGATAGACGAGATCCAGCTGCTGCACGAGGTAGCGGTTGTGCGAGGCGAGGTGGATCTGGCGGTGAAACCGCCGGTTCGCCCGTGCAAGCGCCGGCGGGTCATCCACAAGCGCGCGGTCGGACTCGATCATGTTCTCCAGCACGTGCACCTCCTCGGCCGCCGCGTGGCGCGCCGCGAGCCGCGCCGCCAGCCCTTCGAGTTCCGAGCGCACGACGTAAAGTTCCGCAAGCTGGTTGTGGTCCAGCGAGGCAACGATCAGGCTGCGGCCGTCCCGCGACAGGAGCGACTGCGTTTCCAGCCGCTGCAGTGCCTCCCGAATCGGCGTGCGCGACACCCCGAAGCGGTCTGCCAGCTCGCTCTCGACCAGCCGGTCGCCCGGCTTGTAGACACCCACGTCGATCGCCTCCAGGATCAACTCATAGGCATCCTTGTGGCCGGATTTGTCGCTAGGCATCGCTCTTTCCCCGTGTGGTAGCGCTATAGCACGCGAAAACTACCGCAAACCGCCTGCCGATCAAACAGCCCGCAGGCTACCCGAGACGCGGCCCATGACCGCGCTCCCGCTTGAGCAGGCCATCGCCCCGTCATAGGGTCCGCACATGATCCGCGCGAGCTTCTCCCACGTTCAGACCTGGGTCTTCGACCTGGACAATACACTGTATTCCCCCACGGCCCGACTCTTCGACCAAATCGAGGCGCGGATGACGACCTGGGTGATGCGGGAACTCGGAGTGGACCGGGAGGAGGCGAACCGCCTGCGCAAGGACTATTGGGCGCGGTATGGCACCACGCTGGCGGGCCTCATGCGGGAGCACGGCGCCGATCCGGCATCCTACCTGGTCGAGGTGCACGATATTGACCTAGGCCACCTGAAACCAGACGCCGGACTTGCCGATGCCATCGCCGCGCTGCCCGGGCGCCGTATCGTCTTCACCAACGGGTCGCGGCCCTATGCGGAACGGGTGCTCGCCGCGCGAGGTCTCGGAGGAATCTTCGATGCCGTCTATGGCGTGGAGCACGCCCAATTTCACCCCAAGCCCGAGCGCGTCGCATTCGAGGCGGTCTTCACTGCCGACGGCCTGGTTCCTGAGGCCGCCGCCATCTTCGAGGACGACCCCAGAAACCTCGCCGCACCGCACGAGATGGGGCTGCGAACTGTGCATGTCGCGGCCGAACCCGTCGTCTGGCCGCATATTCATCACCATACCGACGACCTCGTGGGCTTTCTCTCCCACCTGCGGCCGGACTGACAGACACCCGCACCCGGAGGGCTGCGGCATGATGCATTCCAAACCCGGCCGCTTCTATGCGATAACGCGATTAATCACTCTTGCACTTGGAGATCCGCCATGACCGACCCTCACAAAGCCCCCGAAGAAAGCCTTGAACCCTTCTCCGGTGACCGCGGGTGGAAGGGGCTGGAACGCAGCGAAGGCGAGGGGTTCTTTTTCATTGTCGTGGCGGTGCTTCTGGTGATCGCCGTGCTTGCAGTCTTCACGTTGGGCGGCGTCGGCATCGGGCTGGTGTTCCTTCTGCTGACCTTTGCGTCGCTGGCGGTTCTGGTCGTCATCAGCATGGGCGGCTGACGCGCGCCTTTGCCGCTTGTGCCTCAGGCCCGGTCCGCCCTACATGCAGGGGCCAAGGAGGGCTTGCGAATGGCACGCACCGAGACCGAAATTCTGATCGCCGGCGGTGGTATCGCCGGCCTGACCGCCGCCTTGGCCTTTGGCAAGGCGGGGTTCCGCACGATCCTCGTGTCGCCCGAACCGCCTGTAACGCGCGGCGAAGACGACGGGTCGGACCTTCGCTCCACGGCCTTCCTCCAGCCCGCAAAACGGTTGTTCGAGCAGATCGGTCTTTGGGACGATCTCGCTGACACCGCCACGCCGCTCAACGTCCTGCGCGTGGTCGATACCGTGAACTGGCCACCGCAGATCCGCGACAGTCGGGAGTTCATGGCCAGCGATCTGGGCGAGGCGAGCTTCGGGTGGAACCTGATGAACTGGCGCGTCCTTCAGGGCCTGTCACGAGTTCTGGACGGGCTGGAAACGGTCGAGCTGCGCTTTGGAACCGCCTTCGCCTCCATGGTGGCCCGGGATACCGGCGCGATCGTGCGGCTGAGCGACGGCGATTCCGTTTCCGCCAAGCTCGTGATCGGCGCCGACGGGCGCAACTCCGCTGTGCGGGAGGCCTCTGGTATCGGTGTGCACACCACACGCTACGGCCAGAAGACGCTCGCATTCGTCGTCGGCCATCCCAAGCCGCACGCGAACGTCTCCACCGAGATCTACAACGAGGGCGGTCCCTTCACCCTTGTGCCCCTGCCCGACCTCGATGGCCAACACGCCTCGGCCGTTGTCTGGATGAACCCGGGCCAGCGGGCGGAGGAAATGGCAGCATTGGACCGGGAGACGTTCGAGACCAGGATCTCCGAGCGGTCCTCCTACATCCTTGGGCCGCTCAGCCTGAAATCGGAGCGCCGTCTCTGGCCGATCATCAGCCAGCGGGCCGATCACCTGTCGGCGCCGCGCGTCGCTCTGATGGCGGAAGCCGCTCACGTCATTCCGCCGATCGGCGCGCAAGGACTCAATACCTCGCTGAACGACCTGATCCTCTTGCGTGACCTCGCGCTGATGGCAGGCCGGGCCGGGCTCGGCGGAGACCGGATGCTCGCAAAATACGACCGCCAGCGTGCAGCAGATATCCGCCGGCGCGTGGCTGCGATCGACGTGTTCAACCGCGTGACACGTTCGGGGAACCCTCAGGTGCAGATGTTGAGGCTGGCAGGCATGAAGGCCGTGCATGACGTGAATGGACTGCGCGAGACGATCATGCGCGTCGGCATGGGCGGGTAGCCGCCTCGCAGACTTTCTGGAAATGGCTCAAGACGTCCGGACGTCTCCAACAGCAATCACAACGGCCCTGGCAACCGCTCCTCACTGAGCATGACGTTGGCCTCGACATTGCCCGCGCCCGGAAGCGTCATGATCCGACGGCGCAGCACACGCTCAAAGTCCGGAAGGTCGCGTGCGACGACGCGGATTCGGTAGTCGAAGAGACCTAGCACGTGCTCGACCGTCTGCACCTCGGGGATCGCAGAGGCGGCGCGTTCGAATTCGTCGAGGGACACACGCCCCTTGGTGGCGAGCTTCACACCCAGGAAGACGGTAACGCCGAAGCCCAGAGCCTCGCGGTCCAGCACCAGCCGCCTGCCCGTGAGCACGCCGGCTTCCGTCAGGCGCTTGACCCGGCGCCAGCACGCCGGTTGGGACAGGCCGAAGCGACGGCCGAGCTCGCCCGCGCTCAGGGATGCGTCCTGCCGCAGAGCGCGGAGGATCTGGCGGTCCGTCTCGTCGAGGTCGATCATAGCGGCAACGCCTCTTCGTCCTTGATGCTGGCCACGTGGACCAATGCTTCGATATCCGCGATGTGGGGCAGGGTCAGGATGCGGCTGCGGTAGAGGTGCTGGTAATGAGCCATGTCGCGGGCGATCATCGCGAGCCTCACGTCGACACCGCCGAGAAAGGTCTGGATCTCGAGAACCTCCGGCACCTTGCGCGCCTCCCGAATGAACACGTCGAAGGCATTGGTGTGCGTCTTGTCGAGGGTGAATCGCAGGGAGACGTGGACGGCATAGCCCAAACGGTGCCAGTCGATTACGGCCTCCTGCCCGCGCAGGATGCCTCGGTCCCGCATCCGGGCGAGACGGCGGGAACAGACGGCGGGCGTCGTGCCGGCGGCCTCCGCCAGCGCGGCGGTCCCGAGTTCGGGGTCGGACTGGAGCTGGCGGAGCAGGCGGCGGTCGAGATCGTCAAGCATGGTTCATCGCAAATTCTTCTATTCAACGAATTGATGTCGCGCAAAATACCCGCAGTACCGTGAAAACGAAACGGCTATTCTGGAATATTGGCTAGGATGCGCCCATCAACGACGCCAAAGGAAGGGCAATACCATGCGCGTGTATTACGACCGCGATTGCGACATCAATCTCATCAAGGACAAAAAGATCGCGATCTTGGGTTACGGCAGCCAGGGCCATGCCCATGCGCTGAACCTGCGGGATTCCGGCGCCAAGAACGTGGCGGTCGCGCTCAGGGAGGGGTCGCCGTCCGCGAAGAAAGCCGAGGGCGAGGGCCTGCAGGTCATGGGCATCGCCGAGGCCGCCGCGTGGTGCGACCTGATGATGTTCACCATGCCGGACGAGCTTCAGGCCGAGACCTGGAACAAATACGTCAAGGACAACATCCGCGATGGCGCCGCAATTGCCTTCGCCCACGGGCTGAACGTGCATTTCGGCCTGATCGAAGCGCCCGCGGGCGTGGACGTCATCATGATGGCGCCGAAGGGACCGGGCCACACGGTGCGCGGTGAGTACACCAAGGGCGGCGGCGTGCCCTGCCTCGTGGCCGTGCATCAGGACGCGACTGGAAAGGCCTTGGAACTGGGCCTGTCCTACTGCTCGGCCATCGGCGGCGGCCGTTCGGGCATCATCGAGACGACCTTCAAGGAAGAGTGCGAGACCGACCTCTTCGGCGAGCAAGCCGTGCTCTGCGGCGGCCTCGTGGAGCTGATCCGCTGCGGCTTCGAGACCCTGGTCGAGGCGGGCTACGCCCCCGAGATGGCCTATTTCGAATGCCTGCACGAAGTGAAGCTGATCGTGGACCTGATCTACGAGGGCGGCATCGCAAACATGAACTACTCCATCTCCAACACCGCGGAATTCGGCGAATACGTCTCCGGCCCGCGCGTTCTGCCTTACGACGAGACGAAGGCGCGGATGAAGGCGGTGCTGGACGACATCCAGCAAGGCCGCTTCGTGCGCGACTGGATGGCGGAGTGCTCGGTTGGCCAGCCGTCGTTCAAGGCCGTCCGGCGCAACAACGACGCGCACCAGATCGAACAGGTCGGTCAGAAGCTTCGGGACATGATGCCCTGGATCACCGCCGGCAAGATGGTGGACAAGTCGCGGAACTGACGGTTAACCACGGCTTTTATGGGAATGGCGCCCTGGGGAAAAGATTCCCCGGGGCGTTTCCTTTGGAGGTAGTGGTTCGCGCCCGGAGGCCCTAGCTCTCGGATTGCTTTCATTGGGTGACGAGACTCGGCGCAAATAGTGCGGTGCTGTGCTAGAATGCGATAGGCACGCGGACTTATATTTGAGTGTGCCCCTGGAACTGCCTTTTATGCATTGTCTCTGGAGGTCTTCCATGTTTCGTCAATTCGCACTCTGCGCCGGCCTTGCGGCCATATCCGGCGCCGCCGCAGCTCAAGACGGCGGCGCGGACCTCGCCAAAAAGCTATCCAACCCGGTGGCCAGCCTTGTCTCGGTGCCGCTGCAATTCAACTACAACCAGGGCTTTCCCGGCGGCAAGGGCGAGCAGTATTATCTCAATATCCAGCCGGTGATCCCGATCTCGATCGGCGAGAACTGGAATCTGATCTCCCGCACGATTCTGCCCATTTACAACCAGAACGTGTCGGACCTCTACGGGCGCCAGATCGGCTTTGGCCCAACCACGCAGAGCTTCTTCTTCTCGCCCAAGGATCCGGGCCCGGGCGGGCTCATCTGGGGTGCCGGACCTGTCCTGCTTCTTCCTACCGGGACAGATGACATCGGCACCGACCAGTGGGGCGCAGGCCTGACCGGAGTGGCGTTGAAGCAAAGCGGGGGCTGGACGTACGGCGGGCTTGCCAACCACATCTGGTCGCTGAGCGGCGGCGACGACTATGGGGAGATCAATCAAACTTTCCTGCAACCGTTCGTCAGCTACACGACCCCCAAGGCGATGTCTTTCACGGTGAATACGGAGTCGACCTACGATTGGGAGGCGGAACAGTGGTCGGTCCCGATCAATTTCGTCGTCGGCCAAGTCGTGGAATTCGGCAAGCAGCCGGTGCAGTTCGCGCTCGGGGCCCGATACTGGGCCGACGCGCCTGAGACCGGGCCGGACGGATGGGGCGCCCGGTTCCAGGTGACGTTCATGTTCCCGAAGTAATCCGAGGGCGTCAGGCAGAGGCTTCCACCGCCTCGACCACGGAGCCGACCACGGTCTCCATCAGGGTGGCATCCTCGCTTTCGGCCATGACGCGGATGAGCGGCTCCGTGCCCGACTTGCGGATCAGCAGGCGCCCGTTGCCGTCCAATCGCGCCTCCGCGGCGGCGATCGCCTTTTGCACCGTTAGCGTCTCGAGAGGTGTGGCCCCCTCGTCGTAGCGCACGTTCCGAAGGAGCTGCGGCACCCTGTCGAAGCTCTTTGAGAGCGCCGACGCAGGCTTGCCGGTCTCGGCCATCCCGGCAAGAAACTGCAACGCTGCGATAAGTCCGTCGCCCGTGGTGGCGTAGTCGGTAAAGACGATGTGGCCGGACTGTTCGCCGCCGAGGTTGAAGCCCCCTGCACGCATCCGTTCCACGACGTAGCGGTCCCCGACCGGCGTACGTTCCAGACGCAGCCCGCGGCCCTGCAGGAACCGTTCAAGCCCGAGGTTGGACATCACCGTCGCTACCAGGGCACCGCCACGCAAGCGGCCCTCCTCGGCCCAGCGGGAAGCCATGAGCGCCATGATCTGATCGCCATCGGCCACGTTGCCCGTCTCGTCGATGATCATCAAACGGTCGGCGTCGCCATCAAGGCTGATGCCCACATCCGCGCCATGGGCCACGACGGCCTCCGCCGCCGCTTCCGGATGGGTGGAGCCGCAGCCCTTGTTGATGTTGAGTCCGTCCGGTGTGACGCCAAGCGGGATCACCTCCGCCCCCAGTTCCCAGAGCACCTCAGGCGCCGTGCGATAGGCCGCGCCGTTCGCGCAGTCGATCACCACCTTCAGCCCCTTGAGCCGCAAATGGGTCGGGAAGCTCGCCTTGGCCCGTTCGACATAGCGGAACCGCCCGTCGTCGATCCGCCTCGCACGGCCAATGTTGGCGGCAACGGCCGGCTCCACGCCGTTGGCGACAAGGGTCTCGATCTCCGCCTCCGCCTCGTCGGACAGCTTGTAGCCATCGGGACCGAAGAACTTGATCCCGTTGTCCTCGTGGGGGTTGTGGCTGGCCGAAATCATGATGCCCACATCCGCGCGCATGGACGTGGTGAGATAGCCAACCGCCGGCGTCGGCACGGGCCCAAGAAGGAGCACGTTCATACCGGTAGAGGTCAGGCCCGCCGTCAGCGCGTTCTCGAACATGTAGCCCGACAAACGCGTGTCCTTGCCGATCACCACCCGGTGGCCGGACTTGCCGTCGCGCCGAAAGTAACGGCCGGCCGCAGCGCCGAGTTTCAGGGCCATTTCCGCTGTCATGGGATGCGCGTTCGCGCGCCCGCGCACGCCGTCCGTGCCGAACAGGGTTCTGCTCATCTGTCCTCCTCGGGCTGTACTCCGCCCGTTGCCGCGCGAAACAGGCGCAGGGCCTGGACCGTCGCGGTGGTGTCATGCACTCTCACTATCTGCACGCCCTGCCCCACTGCCGCAAGCGCCGCAGCGACCGAACCCGGTAACCTTTCCTCAGTGCGGTTCGCCCGCCCCACCACACCGATGAACCGTTTGCGTGAGGCGCCGAGGAGCACCGCGCAGCCGAGGCCGTGGAACAGCGACAGGCGCGCGAGGAGGGCCAGGTTGTGATCCACGGTCTTTCCAAAGCCGATGCCGGGATCCACCACGATCCGGGAGCGGTCGATCCCGGCGGCTTCGGCGGCGGCCACGCGCGCCTCGAGAGCGTCGTAGACGTCGAGCAGGACGTTGTCGTACCGCGGGTCGACCTGCATCGTGGCGGGTGTGGCGATGGAGTGCATCAGGCAAAGGGGCGCGCCGGTCTCTGCAAGCAGCGGCGCCATGGCGGGGTCGAAGCCAAGCCCGGAGACGTCGTTCACCATGGTCGCCCCGGCCGCGAGCGCGGCGCGAGCGACGGCGGCCTTTCGGGTGTCGATGGAGATCGGAACGTCCAGATGGGCCGCCCGCATGTCCGCGATGACCGGGCAGGTTCGCTCGATCTCCTCGGCGACAGGCACCTCGTCCGCGCCGGGTCGCGTGGACTCCCCTCCGATATCGACGATCTCCACCTCACTCGCCATCTCGGCCGCACGGGTCAGGGCGATCATCCGTTCGGCATGCACACCGCCGTCGGAGAAGCTGTCAGGGGTGACATTCAGAATGCCCATGACCGACGGCCGGTCGAGGCGAAGGCCCGCCAGCGGCATCCGAGGCGCGAGCAACGGCTCCAGCGCCTTTTGCGGAACATCCGAGACGGGCAGAACCTCAGCCGGTGCGCCCCGGCGCAGGCGTTCCACCCGGTCGAACCAGCACCAGCCGCCTGCCAAAGTCACCGCCTCAGGTGGCCGGGCGGGGTCCGCGCTCGGGATCGGACGGTAGTAGACTCGCATTTCAGTTCCTTCGTTCAAGTCAACCGACCTCAGAGCGCCAACGCGTCAACGAGCGCCAGCCTATCTCCTCCAGGCACCTCACTGCCCAGCCCCAGGAAGCGCTCGGCCCGCATGGTTTCGGCGAACCAGCGTGCGAGTTCCTCTGGTGCGCGGGGCCCGGCATCGGGCTTCTCGACGGCATCCAGCACGATCTTCGACGGCGCCCAGACCACGATGCGGCCTTCGTGAATGGCATGGGTAATCTCCGTGCGGCTGCTGACCACAAGGCAACGCCGATCACGTGCAGCCAGCACCCAGGCATTTTGCTCCAGCGCCAACAGGTCGATCCGCCGTTGCGGCATCGCCGCGCCGGCCTTGGGCGGGTCGCGCTCCGGCAATCCGACGGTCAGCACCACGGGCCGCTCAAGGCGCTCCAGCTGGTCCAGCCAAGTCGGGAGTCGTGCATCGGTAATCGCGGCGTTTGATAGGTAAAGCACCAGCGGCCGGGGATGGGTGCCCGGCTCAGCCTCAACAGGGCGCGTGGACGCGCGTGCCCGCTCGATCTCGACCCCAAGCGCAAAGGGCCCACGGTCCAGTTTTTCGATGCGGACGAACACGCGTCGAGCCCGCGGTTCTGCCAGCAGGCGCTCGGCGATCCGTTCCGCCAGCGTCTCGAGAAGGCTCATCCGCTCCTCGGAGAGCACCGTGTCGATCGCCTCGACGATAACGTCGTAGCTCAGGATCCGATCCACATCGTCCGTCAGGGGTGCGGCCGCATGGCCCACTTCGACCACCACGTTAAACCGCAGCCGCTGCGCGACACCGCGTTCTTCCTGGAATGCACCGATCTCGGCCTCCCGCACATAGTCGCGAAGGGAAATACGGTCGCGCGGATCGTCGTCCGATGCGGTCGCGGCGGCACGTCTCTCTGGATGGGAAAAGGCGAGGGACAACTCGGAGGTCATGGCCCCTACATGTCATGTTCAGTCGGCGTTGCCACGCCCGAAACGACACTTCTCGCGCAAGAAACGGGGCGCGCGCTGGCATTTTGGCTGGTGCTGGCGAGCTCTGGACCGCTTACGGGCGTACGCCGTTTGGGCCCGTTCCGGACGGAAAGCGTCGCGATCAGCCGCGGCTGTAGAAGTAATGATCGCCGATCGACGCGGTTTTCGAGAACTTGCGCGACCAAGACGGACGAACCGCATGGGTATGATAGTATGTGGCCCCGCCCGTCAGCAGACGCGGCGCGCCCTGGAGCATCAACCGCGCGACCTTTCCAACACGGCGATACGCCGCCGGCTCACTGATATGTTCGGCTTTCCCGTCACAGTTGTACGTGAACTGGCACTGATACCTCTTGCCAGTTCCCTGATTGACGACGCCGCAGACGGTACTCGGGAAGCGGGCGCTCTTGACCCGGTTCAGGATCACTTCGGCGACAGCGAACTGGCCCTTCACGCTCTCCCCACGGGCTTCGAAGTAGAGCGCCTCGGTCAGGCATTCCCATTCTTCACCACCCGCGACGAAGTCCTGATCGTCGAGCCAGGCGCGATCGTATTTGACGACGGTAAACTCGTGCGGCCGCCGCTTTGCGCGCACCGAGGTCTTCGGGCTGAGCAGTTCCAGTCGCTCGCTGCCGAGCGCATCCAGAGCGCGGTTCTCCATACCCATCAGCCTTTCCAGGTGATCGGCGCTGGACCCCGTCGGATTGGTCGAGGTCGACAGACGCGCCTCGGCATGAACGGATGTGGCAAGGCCAAAGCAAACCACAAACGACAAACACAAAAGTCGTAGATACAGCATTATCAGTCCCACCCAGCAACGCGACAGACCGCGTCAAGCCAAGTGGGGCGATAGCCTAGCCCGTGAGGAAGTGTAAATCCCGCCCCCCGGAAGAACCGTCAACAATGCTGACTTACCGCGTGAATCGTGGCGAAATGAAGGCAAAGGTAAGCGGTTTCTTGCCAGTGACCGGCGAAAAATTGCGTGTTTTCAAGCCTCTGATTCCGCCTTCTGCGCATCGCGAATCGCGAGGTGCGCTGCGGCGAGTCGCGCAACGGGAACACGGTAGGGCGAACAGGACACATAGTCGAACCCCGCATCGCGACAAAAGGCGATCGTGTCCGGCGAGCCACCATGTTCTCCGCAGACCGAAAGCGTCACATCAGGGCGCGCTTTGCGGCCGCGTTCCGCCCCCAGGAGGAGCAGTTCCCCCACCCCTTCCCGGTCCAGACTGTGGAACGGATCTTCATGGAACACACCGTTGTTCACGTAGGTTCCCATGAACCGCCCTGCATCGTCCCGCGACAGCCCGTAGGTCATCTGCGTCAGGTCGTTCGTGCCGAAACTGAGGAAAGCCGCGTGGGCCGCGATCTCCCCCGCCCGAAGCGCGGCGCGCGGCGTTTCAACCATCACGCCAAGGCGGTAATCGAAACTCTGCCCCGTCTCGTTCCGAACGGCGGCCGCCACGGAGTCGATCCGCGTCTTGACCAGCTCCACCTCGCGCTTCGCCGAGACCAGGGGGATCATGATCTCCGGCACGACCGCCGCGCCGGCCTGCCGGCTGGCCTGAACGGTCGCCTCGAAGATCGCGCGCACCTGCATGTCGTAGATCTCGGGCATGGTCACACCCAGCCGGACCCCGCGCATCCCCAGCATCGGATTGAACTCGGACAGCGCCTCCACCCGTCGCGTGACGCGGCTGAGTGGCATGTCCAGGGACTCCGCCAGGCCCATCATTCCCTCGCGATCCGAGGGCAGAAACTCGTGGAGAGGCGGGTCAAACAGCCGGATGCAGACCGGCTCCCCGGCCATGATGCGGAACAGTTCCACGAAGTCCTCGCGCTGCATCGGCAACAGCTGATCGAGCGCCGCTTGCCGGTCTGTTTCGCAATCGGCGAAGATCATCTCGCGCATCACCATCAGGCGCGCGGGTTCGAAGAACATGTGTTCGGTCCGGCAAAGGCCAATGCCGTCGGCCTCGAAAGTCTCCGCCATGCGCGCATCGTCGGGCGTGTCCGCGTTCGCGCGGATGCCGATGTCGCGGACTTCGTCCGCCCATCGCATGAGGGTCCGGAACGGGCCGTCGAGCGCGGGGTCCAGCATGGGCACGGCACCGGCGAGCGCTTCGCCCGCGCTGCCGTCCACCGTCACCAGGTCACCTTCGCGGAAGATGCGGCCGGTCTTTGTGGTGATCGTCTTGTCCCGCGTCGAAACCGTCAGGCCGGAAGCGCCGACGATGCAGGGCAGACCAAGGCCGCGCGCGATCACCGCGGCGTGGCTGGTCATGCCGCCGCGTTCCGTGATGATCGCCTGCGCAACGTGCATGCCGCGGATGTCGTCCGGTGTCGTCTCCCGCCGCACGAGGATGCAGGGAATCTCGTGGCTGGCGGAGGTTTGGGCCGCGCGGGCTGAAAATACCAGTTGGCCCGTCGCACCGCCGGGGCTGGCGGCGATCCCTTTCAGGATCACATCGCGCTTGGCAGCCGGGTCCACCTGGGTATGAAGCAGTTCCGTCAGCGACATCGGCTCGATCCGAAGCAAGGCTTCCTGCGGCGTCAGAATGCCATCTTCGGCCAGTGCTACCGCCACCTTCACGGCGGCGCGGGTGCTGCAATCGACTTTCACCGCGTCCAGGACCATCAGGTTTCCCTGGGAGACGGTGAACTTGATCTCCATTTCTTCCCGCAGGCGCCGCCGGCACACTTCGAGGATGCCGACCAGCTCTTCGTAAAGCGCCGGCGCTTCCTGCTCCATCGACGGACCCCGCGGATCGCGAGCGAGGTATATGATGTCCCGCTTGCTGCCGGACCGCCCCTTTCGCTTGTACCGACCGGTTACCTGCCGTTCGCCCGTGATGCGGTCGATCATCCGGATCACACCGGAGCCGCTCTCACCCGCCCCGAGGCCCGGTGCCATGTCCTGCACCACCAGCCCAAGTCCGGCGTCAATGGGCGCGCCACGGGCCTGGCGGAGCAGACGCGCGCTCACCCCTTCCCAGGCGCGGGCCATGGAGCGCAGAACCTCGGCCAATTGATGCGCCGGGTCCTGGGGAAATCCCTCGTCCGTCTCCGCCTCGTAGGCCGCAAGCGCGGCCTGGACGGGGTGATCGGCCTCCGCGGCTTCTTCGAAGGGTTCCGGGTCCAGCCGGGCGACTTCGATGGCATAGGCCTGGATGAATTTCAGGTAGATCGCTTCGGCAACGTCCTTACCCAACGTCCGCGACAACTCTGCGCACCGTTCATCGTTCATCCCGATATTCAGAACGGCGCCGGGGCCGCCCCAGTCCGGGTCGGCACTCGATGGCCTGACGGAAACGAGCGGTGTCCGGCCGAAGGCCGACAGCAGCCGCGATGTGTCCGGTCGCCCGCCCTCTGCGATCTCGTGCACGGCCTCGAACGACAGGGCGACGGTGCGGGGCGTCGGTATGCCAAGCCGGATCAGCCGTTGCAGGCACTTCGCCCGACCGCCATGGGTGCGCACCCGCACTTCCGCGGTGGGCGTGATCAAGGTGAAATCTTTTAACACACACGGGTTCAGCACGAGGAGTTCCTCCGCTCAGACGGCACAGCGCAGACCGCGCCGACGCCGGTCGCGCCAAAATTCGGCACGCGCTGCACCCCAAATAGTCTCGCAAACGCCATGCTGCAATGCAGCATATCACATTTGCCCCGTCGCGTCAGCCTTCGATACGCGTCAGATCGGCGGCGGACAGGCAAATCTCGCGAATTCTATGCAAGAGGTTCAGCCGGTTGCGGCGAATGATCTGGTTGTCGGTGTTGACCTGCACCGCCTCGAAGAAAGCGTCGATCGGAGCGCGCAGGGAGGCCATGCTTGCCATGGCCGACGCGAAATCTTCCGCCTCGATGGCGGAAGAGATCGCTCCCCCCGCTCGGTCCAGCGCATCGAACAGCGCGCGTTCCTCGTCGGTCTCCGCGAACTTGCGATCCGGGCCAAATTCGTAGGCCACGCCGTCTGCTTCTTCCGCCTGGGTGAGGATGTTGTTCGCCCGTTTGAACCCCTGCAGCAGGTTTTCCCCGTCGTCGGTCTTCAGCACTTCCGACAGCGCCTTCGCCCGCTTGACCAGCAGGGTCAGATCGTCCCGGTTGGGCAAGGCGAGGCAGGCGTCGATTACGTCGTGGCGGATGCCCTCGTCCCGCAGGTGAACCTTGAGCCGCTCGTGGAAGAACGCGAGCAGATCGTCGCTCGTGTCCGGCCTGTGTTCCGTGACGTTCTCGATCCAGCCCGGTGCGTCGCCTTCGATCTCGTCGATCACACCCCGCACGGCGGAGCCGAAAATCCCGTGTCGGGCGATTTCATGCAGCACCGCATCTCGCAGCGCCGCCTCATCCTCGCTCTCGGGCGAAATCCCGTGGCGCAGCAATTGCGCGTCGATCAACCGGTCGAGATGGAGGCGCAGGTCGTTCGACAGGATCAGCCGGATCACCCCCAACGCGGCACGGCGCAGCGCGAACGGGTCCTTCGAACCCGTCGGCTTCTCTCCGATCGCCCAAAAGCCGGTGAGCGTGTCCAGTTTGTCGGCAAGCGCCACGGCAACCGAGACGGGCGCAGTCGGCACGTCGTCCGACGGGCCGAGCGGCGAATAGTGTTCCTCGGCCGCGGCAGCAACCTCCGCCGGAAGCCCGGCCGCCTCCGCGTAATACCGCCCCATTGTGCCCTGCAGTTCGGGGAATTCGTAAACCATCTCGGAGCTCAGATCGGCCTTGGCCACCTCGGCGGCCTTCTCCGCCAGGTCGGGATCGGCCCCGACCATCGGCGCAACTGCGCGCGCCAGTGCCGCGATCCGGTCGATGCGTTGCTTCTGGCTGCCGAGGTCGCTTTGAAAGGTCACATGGCCAAGGCTCTCGAGCCATGGTCCCATGCCTGCCTTCGCCACCCGCAGGTCGTTCTCCCAGAAGAACTTCGCATCCGACAGGCGCGCGGAAAGAACCTTCTGGTTGCCCGCCAGGATCGCCGCTCCACTGTCGGCGGTGACCGTGTTCGCGACCGTCACGAACCGCTCGATGCGGCCCGTCTTGGGGTTGCGCACCGAAAAGAACTTCTGGTGCTCCTTCATCGACGTTTTGAGAACTTCGGGCGGCAGACCAAGGAATGCCTCGCCGATCTGCCCCATCAGGACGACAGGCCATTCCACGAGGCCAGCCACCTCGGCCAGCAACCCGCGGTCCTCGATGACCTCCAGACTTTGTGCGAAGGCGAGGTTGGTGGCGTCGTGCCAGATGGCCTCCGCGCGCTCGGCCGGGTCCAGGATGACGTAGACGCGTTTTAGCGACGTGACGTAGTCGTCGAACCCGGTCACGGCAAACGGCTCCGGCGCGAGGAAGCGGTGACCGCGGGTGGTATTTCCAGCGACGATCCCGTCGATTTCCAGCGGAACGACCGTGCTGCCCGCGTCGTCCGTCAGGAGGCAGAGGATCGAATGCAACGGCCGCACCCAACGCAGCGTCCCCGCGCCCCATCGCATGGATTTCGGCCAGGGAAACGTGCGGATCGTCTGTTCCAGCACCTCTGCCACAATCTCGGCCGCCGGTCGGCCCTGCTTCGTGACCCGGGCGAACCAGACTTGGCCCTTTTTCTCGTCCCGCGCCTCCAGTTGGTCCTTCGTGAGCCCAGTGGCCCGGAGAAACCCCTCCAGTGCCTTGTCCGGAGCGCCAACCCGAGGCCCCTTGCGCTCTTCCGTCACCGTCGGGCTTTCAGCCGTCACCCCCTCGACCGTCAGTGCCAGCCTACGTGGCGTGGCAAACGCTTGGGCCGAGGCATAGGTCAATCCGGCGTCCACCAGCCCGTCGGTGATAAGCTTTTTCAGGTCAGCGCTGGCGCGGGCCTGCATCCGGGCAGGGATTTCTTCGGACAGAAGTTCGATCAGAAGATCGGGCATTGGTGACCCCAAACTGTTGCAGGGGCGGTGTTACCCGCCCCTGCCGCCGGGGTCCAGCCCCGGGGAGTGGTCCCACATCGCGGTTCAGGTGGTCACGCGGCGCGCTTCGAATTCGGCGCGCGCCTTCACGCGCTTCGCCAACGTTGACACGTCGTCTCCCGCACGGCGGGGCAAGATGCGATAGATCGATTGCACATAGTTCTCCAGCGCGAAGAACAGCAGCCCGACCGCCATAACGCCCAGCAGGATGCGCCCGAATGCGAACGAGCGGATCTGGTCCAGCGCCTGGCCCACGCCACCCGCGTTTTCGGGGTTCAATGTCATGGCGGCGATCAGGATGAAGATGCCCACCATCCCGATAACCACGCCCTGAGCGATAAGTCCGCCCTTCATCATGGGGTCGAGCTTGAGGGTCATGTCCGTATCGCTGATGTGCTTTCGGTACTTCCCGCTATAGCCCTTGTAGGCATAGTAGATCCCCGCCCCGATGATACACAATGCCGCCGCCCCGACGATGTAGGGGCCACCCGGCCACGACAGAACCTTGGCTGTCATGGTTTCCGCCTTGTCGCTTCCACCCTCGCCGCCACCGCCGCCCGACCCGCCGGACTCCCCGCCCATCGCAAGCTTGATTGCGGAGAGGCCGAGCCCCGCGTGGATGATGCCCGTCACCACCTGCCCAATGCGGCCGACAATCCCCTTCGCGTCCGTGCCAAGGTTGTCGAGGTCCATCCATGCATCGATCAGCCTCCAGGCGGCATAGCAGAACAGGCCAATCCCGATCACCCATAACAGCGCGGTGCCCCAGCTTTTGGAGGTAAGCTCGGCAAGCGCGTCACGCGTACCTTCAGCCGACCCGCCGCGCACGGCAGCGAGCAGGGCAAGACCGCCCACGACCGTGTAGACGATACCGCGGGCGGCATAGCCCGCGCGCATCACTGGAACGACCCATGCGGGTGCTTTGTCGGACATTGGGGTACCTCCTTTCGCTATACAGCGCACGGGGGAGCCCTAAGTTCCCGACTTATTCGGCTACCTCCGGCGGGCAGTTGTCTTCGATGGGCGTGCCGTCATAGGTCTTCTCGCCGCAATCGTTGAGTTGGTGCCAGACGTATCCACGCCCATCGGGGAAAATCGCGACGACGCGATCCACCCCCCGCGTGATGTTCTTCGTCCCCTGAAAGGCGCGCGCGATTCCCTTTTCCAGCGCCGCGCCGATCGCCTGCGCGTCGAAGCAATCGAACCAGGATGGGGCCGTCAACGGTTCCGCCGCCTCGTAGGGCAGATAGGCTTCGCTCAGCACATCAAGCGGCAGGGGCGTGGTGAAACAGGCGCGATAGCGGATGGGCGAGGAATTCGCGTCGATGGCGCGGATGTCGTCCGCGGCAATGGGCGCGGTTGCGCCGTTGGTCATCGTCAGCTCGACGACCTCGCCCTCGGCGGGGAGCGTTTCGTAATAATAGTAGACCTGCATGTAATAAATCAGCAGACCCACAGCGAGCGCGATGGTCAGGATCCCCGCGCCGGTCAGCTTGCCGCTCATGATGGCGCCCGCCCCGTCCAGACCGGTTGCACAGCCCATACCCGAATGACAGCGGCGCCGGTCACGACGGTTGCCAGCCACCCGCCTCCGTTTGCACGAAGGCTTCGGCGCATTTCTTGGCAAGGGCCCGTACGCGGCCGATATAGGCCTGCCGCTCTGTGACGGAGATCACGCCGCGCGCGTCGAGCAGGTTGAACAGGTGACTGGCCTTGATGCACTGGTCGTAGGCCGGGTGCGCCATGACGATCCGCTTGCCCGTCTTGGGGTCCACCTCCGGGTGGGAGAGGATGAAGTCGCAGTGGGACTCCGCCTCCTCGAACTGTTTGAGCAGCACGTCGGTATTGGCCACGTCGAAGTTCCAGCGCGAATACTCTGCCTCCGTCTGGCGGAACACGTCGCCATAGGTGAGCGGGATGGGCGCGTCGGGGCGGTTGAACGGCATGTCCATGACGTGATCCACGCCGAGAACGTACATCGCCAGCCGCTCCAGGCCATAGGTCAGCTCGCCCGACACGGGCTTGCAGTCGTGCCCGCCGACCTGCTGGAAATAGGTGAACTGACTCACCTCCATTCCGTCGCACCAGACCTCCCAGCCAAGCCCCCAGGCGCCCAGAGTCGGGCTCTCCCAGTCGTCCTCGACGAAGCGGATGTCATGAAGGTCCATGTCGATGCCGATGGCGGCCAAGGAGCCGAGATACAGGTCCTGCAGGTCTGGCGGCGAGGGTTTGATGAGCACCTGGTACTGATAGTAGTGCTGGAGCCGGTTCGGGTTCTCGCCATAGCGTCCGTCAGTCGGGCGGCGGGACGGCTGGACGTAGGCCGCGGCCCATGGGTTCTGCCCGAGCGCCCGCAGCGTCGTCGCCGGATGGAAAGTGCCTGCGCCGACCTCCATGTCGTACGGCTGCAGGATCGCGCAGCCCTTCTCGGCCCAGTAGGTCTGAAGCCGCAGAATCACCTCCTGGAAACAGGTCGGTCGGCTGGTCTCGGTCATGGCATGCCCCCGTCGGAGATGGTCGGTCGTGGCGCTTGAGGGTCTGCATAGGCGGCAGGCGCACGAGGGTCAATCTCACCCCGCAAGACGGCGATGCAGCCCTGCCACGTTCCGCCGGTTCTGGCATAATTGAAGTGCGCCCGACAGCACCTCTGCTATCTTGGCGCAAAACCGGCATCAGCCCGGAAATCGCGCAGGACACTTACAGGAACATCAGCCGTGAAGACATTCTTTCTCATCGTTTTGACCTGTATGCTCTGCGGGGCCGCACCCGGCGCGCGCGCCCAGCAGGAAACGGCGTGGGTTCAGATCGAGGCGGTGCGGACGCTCGCGCTGGCGCAGGAGCGGGTTCAGGCCTACGCCCGCGCCCTGCCCGACCTCGCCGGTTTCCGCACGAGCGCGGGATGGTATGCCATCGCGCTCGGCCCCTACACCCGCGCGACGGCGGAGTCCGAGCTTCGCGCCCTGCGCGGGGATGGGCTGATCCCGTCGGATAGCTACATCGCGACGTCCGGACAGTACCAGCAGCAGTTCTGGCCCGAGGGCGGCAGTTCGCTCGCCGCCGCGCCGAAACCCGGCCCGTCGGCGAACCAGAACGTGGGCCTGCAACAGCAGACCGCACCTCAGCCCGATGCCCAGCCGGCGACGCCCGCCACGCCGCGTGCGGCGCCGGACCAGACGCCGGCGGAAGCCCGCGCCAGCGAGCGCAGCCTGTTGCCACAGGACCGACAGGAGGTGCAGGAGGCGCTGCAATGGGAAGGTCACTACCAGGGTGCCATCGACGGTGCCTTCGGTCCCGGCACGCGCAATGCCATGGCCTCGTGGCAGACGGCGCAGGGCCATGACGCGACTGGCGTTCTGACAACCGGTCAGCGGGCGGCGCTGATCAAGGGCTACCGCGACGCCTTCGCCGGCCTCGGACTCGCCTCCGTACGGGACGACGCTGCCGGGATCGAAATGATCCTGCCCACCGGCAAGGTGGATTATGCCCGGACCGAGGCGCCCTTCGTCCATTACGACAGTACCGATGACGACGGCGTGCGAGTCCTGCTCATCAGCCAATCCGGCAACGAGGCCACCCTGTTCGGTCTCTACGACATCATGCAGACGTTGGAGATCGTCCCCCTTAGCGGCTTTCGGGAGCGCAAGGGCCGCAGCTTCGTGCTGACTGGCCAGTCGGCGCGGCTGCACTCCTACACCTTCGCCCAACTCGCCGACGGGGCGGTGAAGGGCTTCACGATGATCTGGAAACCCGGCGACGAGAAGGTGATGCAACGGGTCGTCCAGACCATGCGCAACAGCTTCACGCCGATCCCCGGCATCGTGCTGCCGGACACGGCGACCACCAGCGAGGGTGCAGACCAGCAGATCGACCTGTTGGCAGGCCTGGAACTGCGCCGGCCCGAACGGTCGCGCAGCGGCTTTTACGTCGACGATGGCGGCAGCGTCCTGACCACGACCGACGTGCTCGCCCAGTGCTCCCGGCTGACCATCGGAGAGGAGGTCGAGGCTGACGTTTCCGCGCAGGACGAATCGCTCGGCCTCGCGCTGCTTAAGCCGCGTGAGACCATTGCGCCGATCGCCGTGGCCGAATTCCGCCCCGACGCGCCGCGCCTGAATACCGAAGTGGCGCTGGCGGGGTTTTCTTATGAAGACGCTTTGAGCCTGCCCGTGCTGACCTACGGCAAGCTGGCCGACGTGCGCGGTCTCGGCGGCGAGGACTTCGTGGACCGGCTGGACCTGAGCGCCCTGCCCGGCGACATCGGCGGACCCGTCTTCGATCAGACGGGGTCCGTCCTTGGTATGTTGCGGGCAAGCGAGGACGGGGCGCGGCAGTTGCCTCCGGACGTCAGCTTCTCCGTCGACGTTCCCGCAATCGCGGGTTTCCTCGACGGCGCGGGCGTCTCGCCGAGGGCCTCAGAACGCATGGCACAATTGGCACCGGAGGATCTCACTACCTTGGCCAGCGACGTGACAGTGCGGATCAGTTGCTGGAATTAAGCTTCTGGCCGGGCGGCCAGTGCCCGGCCGCTGTTCACCTCCGCCAGAAGGCGACGGTGAACAGCGCGTAGACGGCCATCAATTCCAGCCGCCCCGCCAGCATGGCCGCCGACAGCAGCCATTTCGCGGTCACGTTGACCTCTTCGAAATTGCCCGAGGGGCCGATCATATCGCCCAGCCCCGGGCCGATATTGCCGAGTGCGGTCGCCGCGCCGGAAATGGAGGTCGTGAAGTCCAGCCCCGTCATCGCCAGCCCCACGGACAGCAGCCCGAGGCTGACCGTGAACAGAACGAAGAACGACATGACGGAGTTCAGTACATCCTGCCCCACCGGGCGGCCTTGGTAGCGTGTCATGAAGACGCCGCGAGGGGTGTGCAACAGCCTTACCAACTGCCGGATGGAGGCGAACAGAAGCTGGTAGCGGAAAATCTTGACCGAACACGCTGTGGAGCCCGCACATCCGCCGACCAGGCCCGCAAAGAAGATGACCACCATCGCGAAGCTGCCCCACTCCTGATAGTCCACGCTGGCGTAGCCCGTCCCGGAAATGATCGAGGTCGCATTGAACAGCGCTTCGCGCAGGCTCGGTTCCAGCGGTTCCTTGTCATAGAACACCTGAAACAGAGCCAGGACCACGCTGACGGCGGCGACGAATGCGAGGTACGCACGGATCTGGGAATCCCGGAACAGCGGTTCCGCGCGACCGGAAATAAGCTGGATGTACCGGACGAACGGCATGCTGGCTACGAGCATGATGACGGAAGCGAAATACTCCGGCGCCCCCTGGAATCCGCCGAAAGAGGTGTCGTGGGTAGAGAATCCGCCTGTCGAAATCGACGTCAGCGCGTGGTTCACGGCGTCGAACGGCCCCATGCCCAGAACCAGGTATCCGAGCGTCGCGATAACCGTGAGGCCAAGATAGATCCACGTGATCTGGGAGGCGATCTGGGCCGCGCGGGGCAGGATCTTTCCCATCGTGTCGAACGCTTCGGAGCGGAAAATCTGCATCCCGCCCACCCGCAATTCCGGCAGAAAGACCATGGCGACGACGATGATCCCTATCCCTCCGAGCCACTGCAGCAATGACCGCCAGAGCAACAGCCCTTCCGGCAGCGTGTCCAGCCCCGAGAATGTGGTGGAGCCTGTCGTGGTGAGGCCGGACATCGCCTCGAAATAAGCGTCGGTGAAGCTGGCCTTCGTCTCCCCGATCATGAACGGAATAGCGCCGAAGATAGGGAGAGCCGCCCAGACCAACGTGGTCAGAAGAAACGTCTGGCGCAGAGTCAGGCTTGGCCCCACCCCGTTGTGGCACGCCAAGGCCACCAAGCCGCCGGTCAGGACGGTGATGATGGCGCTTTCCGCGAAGATCGGCCAATGGCCGTTACGCATCGAGATATCAATCCCCAGCGGCAACAGCATCGTCGCCCCGAGCGTGGCCACCAGCAGGCCGATGACATATCCCACAGGGCGAACGTCAAACATGGGCGGAAGGGTTGGCGTCACCCAGTCACACTGTCAAGCGCACCTTCGGGGTCCACGCCGACGAAAGCCGCGGCGCGACCTTTCGGGCGCGATGTGACAAGGACCTAACGCTTGTGGATCAGGCTATCGAAAAGATGCGGCTCCAGCCCTGGGGCGTCGAACGTCTGCCCCTCCACCAGAACGCTCACGGCATCATGGCTGTGCAGGCTCTCCTGGTGGCTGGCCACCACGCGATAGTCACCGATCCGCGGGTCCGCCTGAAGTTGCTCCGCAAACAAACGCGCGGCATCCTCCACGAAGACAGGGTGAGCCGCGTTCATCTCGCCGAACGCCTGCTCGTCCTCGCGCTTGACCATCACCTGCGTCTCGGTCGGAACGGCCCGGCGGCAAAGCTCCACCACGTCCTCGAACCACAGGCACTTGGCGTCGGGGTCGACCACCACCGACAGCCGCGCCACGGATCGCTGCGAATGCGGCGTGGCAAGTTGGCCCCGCGTGCGGCGGGCGTGTTCGGAGAGTTCCAGCGAACACGGGCAGGTGGAGGAGTAGACGTAGTCCATGTGCAGGATCTTTTGCCGGACGCCGCCACGGTCCACCACCTCCAGCGCCATGTCGTAATACTGGTAGCCGTTCAGGCCGGACCGGAGCGAGGCCACTTCCATGGGGAAGGAAAAGCGCATGACGATCCGCGCATCGAACGTGTCCAGGTCGACCTTGTAGGCGTCCAGCGCTTCCTCGATCACCTCGAAGCTGAATGTGCGCTCCGCAGACCGATAGAAACTGCGCATGATGCGGGACATGTTGATGCCCTTGCGTTCCGCGCTCAGGCTGACCGTTCCCGTGACGGATGTCTCCAGCGTCAGGGCGGCGCCATTTCGGGTGTGAAAACGGATCGGCATGCGGAAGTTCGAGATGCCGACATGCTGAATCAACCGTTTTGCACCCCGGATAAGGCTCTCCGGGCCGTTCTGAAGGTCCGGCAGGGTATCGCGATAGGCCTCGTCGACATCGAAATCGTCGTCGTAGGTGCGGCTCAACTCGGGGTAGAAATTCCCCTGAGCCGCGGGGCGCAAGCGGCCGACCACCGGATCGAGATCGGTGATCTCCAGCTCGGAGGCGCCATTCGCCCAGGCGCGCAAAACCTCCAGCGCGCGACGAGCGTCTTCCCGCGTCGGCTCCTGCTGGATATCGGTCGCATGATAGTTCATCTCCACCCCACCCTTCGGTTGTGCGCCCGACTTAGGTTGGTGCACGGCCACGCTTTGTCCAGTGCGCCCTTCCAGATTGTTACGCGGCGGAGGCCGAAGCGGATCAACCACGCGACTGCCGGTAGGTCTGGACGAAGTTTCGGAGCAGCCGCGGCGCCAGGTCGACCTTGCTGGCCAGCACCGTCTCCGTCAGGGCGTCCGCCTCCTCGGGCGGGAAGTAGCCCTTGTCCTTGTAGATCGCGATCCGAAGGGCAAAGACCGCCCCGTCCGCTTCGGGGTGGAATTGGGTGGCATAGACGTTGCGCCCGTACCGGATCATCTGGAACGGGCACGGGTCGGAGGCCAGCAGGTGGACGCACCCGGGCGGCAGCGTCTGCACCGCCTCCTTGTGGCCGACAAGCGCGTCGAACCGCTCCGGCAGCCCGGCAAGCACGGGATCGTTCCTGCCGTCCGGCGTCACCTCGCAGGAGACCGCCCCGACCGGCTCGCCATAGCGCGCCTTGGACACCTCCGCGCCCAGGTGATGGGCCAAGATGCCGATGCCGTAGCAGCACCCCAGAAAGGGAATGTCCTGCTCCGTGATCTGCGGCATCATGCCGAGGATCTCCCGTTCGATAGCCTTTTCGATCACCGGCTTCGTGTCGTCGGGGTCGGAGACGCAGCCCGGCCCGCCACCGACGATGATGCCCGAGAACGCCGTCAGGTCGAGGTCGCCCGGGACCTCTTCCCGCTCCAGCCGTATCCGCCGCGTTTCCTCCGGCCTCAGGCCACCGCGGCTGAGGAACGCCTCGTACTCGTTGTCCGACGCCTCCGGTTCGGGGCGCAACTGGAGGATCAGGAAGGGCTTCATCGTGGCGGTTCCTCGTGCGGTTGACGCATCTGGGGTGCGAGCGCGGCCGGCGTCAAGCGTTCCCGACCTCGTCCGCGAGCGCGGTCAACCACGCCGGCACGTCCCGCGCGTCCACCTCCGCTTCGCGGATCAAGCCGTCGAAATGCTCCGTCAGAGACCGCACACGATCCCGGGACCGGAACGCCAGGTAGATGCGACCGATGTAGACCACGCCCAGAAACCGCCCAAACACGGTCACCGGCGCGCTGAAGACGCGGCGCGCATCGTAGAGATAGAGCCTGAGTGACGGAAACAACTCCGACGCGGCGCGGGCCATGCTGTCGATCTGGTCCCGTCGCGTCGCCGCATCGAGCCCGCGGTAGTAACCCGCTCCGGCGGCCAGGGCGCGCAATTCGCCCATCGAGACGGCGATCTCATAGTCCGACATTTCGTCCCCCAACAGGCCGAGCCGGTCCTGCGAGGCGCCAATCGCCTGTTCGGCCGTCCGCCCGAGGGCGCGATGATATTCCCAGTTCATCATCGCTTCGGTCTTCAGGATATCGGGGAGCGTTGCGGGGACGTGACGGATCTTCGCCCCTGCGGCCTCTCGGTGCCACGCGTTGAGTTGCGCGTCGGCCATACTGCGGGCCGCCTCCGTGATCGTCATCGCGGCGGCCAGCACATCGCCTGGCCTTTCCGGACGGTCCGTAAGCCCCAGCAGCCAGTCGGAAGAAACGCCGAGCGCCCGGGCGCATTCCGCCGCGAGATGGGCATTGGGCAACCGTGCGGCGCCCTTTTCCAACATCTGCGCCACGGTCGAACGGTCGACCCCGGTGGCACGGGCCAGGGAACTGCGGTTCAGACCAGCCACCGCCATCTGTGCGGAGAGGCGCGTGCGGAAGATCTCCGCCCGATCACGTTTGTCCATGAAAGTCATGGGTGTAGATTTTTCTACCCAGGTGGGGAGTAAAGCAAGGGAATAATCAGAATTTCCTCTTGCCGCGTCTGGGGCGATTAAGGGCCTGAAAAGATTGTAGACGCCGGAGAGAGGTATGACCGAAACGCCCATGCGCAGTATCGTGAAAGCAGCCACCTGGCAGGGGCTCGGCCTTGTGGTGATGACGTTCATTTCATGGGCCGTCACCGGCTCCGTCACGGCAGGCAGTGCGATTGCGCTGTTGGGAATGGCCGTGGGCCTCGTGACCTACGTCCTGCACGAACGGCTTTGGGCGCACGTACGCTGGGGTTTCACGCCCGGCAGCGAGGATGGTCAAACCCATACCTGGGGCTGACAGCCCGGCCCACGTTCCGCTGGCCGGGCACCACCACAGGAACGTTCAGACGGCGTCGAGCGCCTGTTTGACGTCAGCAATCAGGTCCTCGGGATCCTCGATCCCGAGGCTGATCCGGACCAGTCCCGGCGTGATTCCGAGCGCGGCCTTTTGTTCGTCGGGAAGGCGTTGGTGCGTCGTCGTTGCCGGATGGGTAACAATGGACTTGGCGTCGCCGAGATTGTTCGAAATCACGAGGATCTTCAGCGCGTTCAGGAAGCGGAAGGCCGCATCGCGCCCGCCCTTTATGTCGAGTGCCAGCATGGTCCCGGGCCGCTCCAGCATCTCCATTGCAAGACCATGCTGCGGGTGTTGCTCCAGCCCCGGGTAAATCACCCGCTCCAGCCGCGCATCCCACTGCAATGCCTCGGCCATTGCCTGCGCCGCGGACGCTTGCGCCCGTACGCGGAGGTCGAGCGTCTCAAGCCCCTTCAGCATGATCCAGGCGGTGAAGGGGCTCATGGAACCGCCGGTATGCTTGAGGTACGGTTCCACCGTGCCGCGAATAAAGTCCTTGGTGCCCAGAACCACCCCGCCGAGCGCCCGGCCCTGCCCGTCGATATGCTTGGTGGCGGAGTACACGACCACGTCCGCCCCCTGTTCCAGCGCGCGCGAAAAGACCGGCGTGGCAAAGACGTTGTCCACGATAACCGTCGCTCCGACACGGCGCGCAAGTTTCGCGACCGCGCGCAGGTCAACGATCTCCAATGTCGGGTTCGACATGGTTTCGAAGAACACCGCCTTCGTGTCCTTCCGGATGGCGTTCTTCCACGCCGAAAGGTCCGTGCCGTCGACGAAGGTCACGTCCACGCCGAAGCGGCTGAGAACGTCCTCAAGGATATACAGGCAGGACCCGAACAGCGCCCGCGAGGAGACGACGTGGTCGCCCGCCTTCAGCATGGAGGTCAGCGCGCCGTTGACCGCCGCCATGCCCGACGCAGTCGCGAAGGCATCCTCCGCGCCCTCCAGCGCCGCAATCCGATCTTCGAACATCCGGACCGTGGGGTTGCCATAGCGGGCATAAATGAATTCGTCCGGCCCCGCCTTCTGGAAGCGGGCCTCTGCCTGCTCGGCGCTGTCGTAAACGAAGCCCTGGGTCATGAAAATCGCTTCGGCCACTTCGCCGTACTGGCTGCGACGAATGCCGGAGTGGATGAGTTTGGTGCGTGTTTTCCAGTCGTCCATGCGAGGACCTCCAATCAAAAAGCCCCACCGCAGCCAGCGGCGGGGCGTCCCGCATCTGACCTCTTTAGCGGCATGTTTAACGTGGCCCGCAATCCGGTGAACAAATCGCCACGCCGCCCACGTATCCCCTCGGCGGCACCGTCGTCAAGGCGCCCTCGCCACGGAGGTGCGAGCGTCACCGCTCCGTCACCCACCCGTCGCAGAACCGTAACCCACGCGTCACCTGCCTTTAGCAGGCGGCTGGTAGGCAGCCACCAGATATTGTGGAAGCTGACGATGCCGCTTTGCCTGATCAACACCTTGGGCGACGGACTGGCCGACCCGCGGACGGCGCAGGCCGACCTGCAAACGGCGCTGGACGCCACGGCAGAGGGTGCTCCCGTCATCGTCCTGATCCACGGCTACAAGTTTTCGCCCGAAACCGAACACACCTCCCCCCATACACACATCCTGTCGCTCAGCCCGGTGAGTGCGTGCTGGAAGGTCTTGTCCTGGCCACGGGCCTTGGGTCTGGGTCGTGGCCATCCAGACGAACCGCTCTGCATCGCGATCGGTTGGGAGGCGCGGGGCTCGCTCTGGCAGGCCTATGCGCGTGCCGCCGAAACCGGGCGGGCGCTGGCGGCGCTGATCGCGATGGTACGCGCCGCGCGGCCCGGCCGGCCCGTCGACGTGCTCGCCCATTCCCTCGGCTGCCGGGTGGCGCTCTGCGCCCTGCCCCACTTGCCTGCAGGGGCCATGGGGCGCGCTGTCCTGATGGCTGCGGCCGACATGCGGTCGACGGCCCTGCAGTGCCTCGATACCCCTGCGGGGCGCACCGTGGAGGTGCTTAACGTCACCACTCGGGCGAACCGTGTCTTTGACCGCGCGCTGGAATGGCTGATCGCCCCCCACCGGATCGGGGAACGCGCCTTGGGCGCAGGGCTTGGGCGCAGGATCCACGGCTGGATCGATGTGGACATCGACGCGCCACGGACGCGACACCTGCTTGCGCGGCTGGGCTATCCGGTTGGCGCGGCCGAGCGGCGGATCTGCCACTGGTCGGTCTACCTGCGGCCGGGAATATTCTCGGTCTATCGCGCCGTGCTAGACCGCTCCCTGCCGCTCGCAGCGCTGCGGACCCCTGCAGCGGAAGCGCCAACCCGCACGGTTTGGGCGCGCATCGCGCAGACCCTCACGCGAGCGCGGCCCATGGGATCGCGCCAAGCGTCGTGAACGCGCGCCCGTCTCACTCGCTTTGGCTGTCGGATTCCAGATCCATGTACTTCTGCAGCGCAAAGATCTGTAGCCACAAGTAGAGGATAAGCGCGATGGGGAAGACGAATGTCTCGATCTTCACCCAAGCGTCGGTGGACATGGTGCGCCAGACGATTTCGTTTGCCACCGCCAGCGCCGCGAACCCCACCGCGAGGCGCCAGGTCAACTTCATCCAGCCTTCCTCCTCCATCGGCATGAGGTCGCCCAAGACCCAGGATAGGTAACTCTTGCCCTGCAACAACCCGACGCCGAGCAATGCCGCGAACAACCCGTAGACGATGGTCGTCTTCATCTTGAAGAAGGTTTCATTGTTGAACCAGACCGTCAGGCCGCCGAAGACGATGACCAGCACGGCCGTGACGACCTGCAACCGCGACAGGCGACCCGTGAGGCGCCACAGAAGCGCCATCGACGCAAGAAGAACGGGGACGAAGAGCGCAGCGGCGACGATGAAACCGTCGTACTCCGTTCCACCGACGGAGTAGACCTCGTCGCGCATGTAGAGGTAAGCCACAAAGAACGCCAGCGGCGGCCCCAGCTCCAGGGCCTGTTTCAACATCGGGTTGACAGTTTTCTCTTCCATCCAGTCCAGCCTGCGTTGAGCATCGTATCGGATGGGACATCATTGTTTCTCGGACAATGTCAACTGGCAAGCGGCCGGATATACGGCGGCAGGCCCCATCCTATCTGCACGGCTGACGTGCATGCGCTGGTCATGCTAGAACGGGGCACCATGGGCGAGCTCATCGACATTTTCCGACAGGAGCTTTCCAGCACCTTCGTCACCGGCGACTGGCAAGTTGCGCTGACCCGACTGTGCCTGGCCTGCTTTTTCGGGGCCATCATCGGGTTCGAGCGGGAGTGGAAGGGAAAAGCCGCCGGAATGCGGACCCATATCATCGTCTCCATGGCCGCGTGCCTGTTTACCCTAGTGGCCTTCGAGATCGTTCAAACCGCCGAAGTCGGCGCGGCGACGGGCGCGCTGCGCCTGGACCCCCTCCGGCTGATCGAAGGGGTCACCGCGGGGGTCGCGTTCCTCGGCGCCGGCACCATCATCGTTTCCACCAAGAAGGTGCATGGGCTGACCACGGCCGCGGGCATGTGGCTGTCCGGCGCGGTCGGGCTGGCGGTCGGGATTGGTCAGGCGGGTCTGGCGGTGATGGCGACGGCGCTCGCAATCATCGTGCTGGAGCCATTGAAGTGGCTCGAGAAATCGTTGGGAGACGACCGCTGATCAGGCAGCAGCCCCGGTCAGCGCCTGAGCGAACTCGTCGGGGTCGAAGGGCTGCAGATCGTCGATCTGCTCGCCGACTCCTATAGCGTGAATCGGAAGGCCGAACCGGTCGGCCAGCGCCACCAGCACGCCCCCCTTGGCCGTGCCGTCGAGCTTCGTCATCACGAGGCCCGTCACATCGGCCAGCTTCTGGAACGTCTCCACCTGAGACAGAGCGTTCTGCCCGGTCGTCGCGTCTAGCACCAGCAGCGTGTTGTGCGGCGCATCCGGGTCCTTCTTGCGGATGACGCGGACGATCTTGGCCAGTTCTTCCATCAGGTCGGCGCGGTTCTGCAACCGCCCGGCGGTGTCGATCATCAGCAGGTCCGCGCCCTCCGCCTGGGCCTTTTCCATCGCCTCGAAGGCAAGGCTTGCGGGGTCCGACCCCTGCGGCGCGGTCAGGACCGGTACGCCAGCGCGCTCCCCCCAGATCTGGAGTTGCTCCACGGCGGCCGCGCGAAAGGTGTCGCCCGCGGCGATCACCACGCTCTTGCCCGCGGCGCGGAACTGGCTGGCGAGCTTGCCAATTGTGGTCGTCTTGCCGGAGCCGTTGACACCGACAACGAGCACGACCTGCGGTTTCTTCGGATAGAGCGGCATAGGGCGCGCGACCGGGTCCATGATCCGGGAGACTTCCGTCGCCAGAAGCCGTTTGATCTCGTCGGTCGAGAGCTTCCTGCCAAACCGGCCCTCCGCCATGTTCGCCGTGACCCGGAGCGCGGTATCGACCCCCATGTCGGAGGCGATCAACAACTCTTCGAGTTGCTCCAGCATGTCGTCGTCGAGCACCCGGCGCACCACTGTCTTGGGCGCATTTCGCCCGAGGATGCGGTTCAGAAGACCCGAGCGGGGGGCCTCCATCGTGGGCGTGCCCGACGGGATCTCCGGGAAGGGCTCGATCGGCATCGGGTCGGCAGGCTGAGGCGCCTCGTCCGGGTAGGGGTCTTGCGGAACGGGGTCAGTGGGCTGCGGCGCCTCATCCGGCGGTGTCACCGGTTCCGGCTCGGGCTGCTGCGGGCGCTCCACCGGGTCCGGAACCGGCTCGACTGGCTCGGGGATTGGATCGGTCGGGATCGGCTCGGGCTGCTCGGGCCTGTGGGGCGTCTCCGTCGGCGCAGGCTCCGGCTGCGGGTCCTGCGGGTCGGGAACAACCGGTTCCTCGCCCGGCTTCGGGTCTTGGTCGTCGGAGGCGGCGGGCTGCAGGAGTTCCTCCTCGCCCCCGTCCTGAACGATCGCATCCAGACCCTCTTCGAGCTTCGAGGAGGATTTGAAGAGACGATCCTTGAGTTTCTTGAAGAACGCCATGCCTCGCCCTTTCGAAAATGCCGCAGAATTCACCTAATCGCATGGCGGCGAATTTGAAAGGGTGCGCTTGAAGGCATCGGCACCTGACAGGATGGTGACTGGCAGCAGTCGGGGCATTCTGCCATGGTGGGTCCGCGATTCCGGGCACACCGCCCGCATCCCTTGCGACAATGGAGTGGCCATGCCGCTGCGTACCTTGCTTGGCAGTCTTCTGTTGCTGCTCCCGATGGCCGCGGCCGCGGCGGAGGAGCCCCTGACGGCGGAACAGTTCGATGCCCGCACCCAGGGGCGTACCCTGTATTTCTATTCCGGCGGCGCGGCGTACGGCGCAGAGCGCTATCACGGCAACCGGCAGGTGACGTGGACCTTTCTGGACGGCCAGTGCAAGGAAGGCCACTGGTATCAGGACGGTCAGTTCATTTGTTTCGTCTACGACGATCTGCCCGACCCGCAATGCTGGACCTTCTTCGACACGGGTAGCCGCCTCCGCGCGCTGTTCGAGGATCGGGAGGGCGCCACCGAACTCTACGAGGCCGGTGAGACGGAGGAACCGCTCGCCTGCGTGGGGCCAGAAGTGGGCGTCTGACGCCGAACGAATGGTCCGGCCAAATTCAGCCGCCCCGCCAAAACGCCTGCCTCAGAACAGCGAGCCCTGATCGGGTGTATCCTTCGCGCGGGTCTGTTTCGCCACTCCGCCGATCTTCAGCCGCCCGTCATGGAACTGCAGCTCCAGCGCCCGCGCACGTTCCGCCGCCGCGCGATCGGTGACGACCTCGCCGTCGCCGCGCACCACCACGAACCCGCGTTTGAGCGTCTCCTCGTAGTTCAGCGACTGGAGAATGCGGGCGAATGCCGCGAGCTTGTCGCGACGGCGGCGTTGCTGAGAAAGCGCAGCAACGGCGAGCCGTGCCGACAACGCATCCAGAGTGCGTCGCTCACGGCCAATCCGATGGCGCACCGGCACGGGCGTCACCACGCGCGCCGCGCTGTCGAAACGCCCGCGCGCCCGTTCTGCACGGCGGTTGAGCGCCGGCCCGAGCCGGTCGGCGCGCGCCGCCAACCGCTCGCGGGCCAAACCGAGCCGGTCAAACAGAACTTGCGGGCGGAAGAGCGATGCCCGGCGCGCGAACTCGATATGCCGCGCTTGAACGCCTGAGCGGAGGGCGGCAGGCAACGTGCGGGACGCGTGGTCCAGTCGCTGCCGCGGTCCACTCAGAAGGGCCTCCGCCCGCGGCAAGGCCCGCGACAAATCCCGCAGTCGCTCCCCCCGGCGCGACATGCCGCGCGCGAGGGCAGAGGAGAGGCGCGCGCCCTGCCCTTCGATATGGGCGAGCAGGTCCAGCCGCACGGGAACCGCGATCTCGGCGGCGGCCGTTGGCGTTGGCGCCCGGCGGTCCGAGACGTAGTCGATCAGCGTGGTGTCCGTTTCGTGACCGACGGCGGAGATCAGGGGGATCTGCGACGCCGCTGCGGCCCGCGCGACGATTTCCTCGTTGAACCCCCAGAGATCCTCGATCGAGCCGCCGCCACGCGCCACGATCAGCACATCCGGGCGCGGCAGTGCGCCGCCGGGAGCCAGACTGTTGAAGCCTTTGATGGCTGCCGCAACCTGGGCCGCGCAGTCCCGCCCCTGCACGGCCACCGGCCAAACCAGAACCTTACGCGGAAACCGATCCCGCAGGCGGTGCAGAATATCGCGGATCACCGCACCCGACGGGGAGGTCACAACCCCGATGACCTCCGGCAGAAACGGCAGTTGCCGCTTCCGCTCAGGGGCGAAAAGCCCCTCCGCTTCCAACTGCTTCTTCCGCTTTTCCAGCAGCGCCATGAGAGCGCCGGCGCCGGCGGGCTCGATCTGCTCTACGTTCAGCTGGTATTTCGACTGACTGCCGAAGGTGGTCAGCCGGCCGGTCGCGACGATTTCCATGCCTTCTTCTGGCAGCACCGTCAGGGAGGACAGCTGGCCCTTCCAACTCACCGACGCGAGCACAGAGCGGTCGTCCTTGATATCGAAGTAAAGATGCCCGGACCGCGCCCGGAATACCCGCCCAACCTCGCCCCGCACGCGAATGCGGCCGAACGCGTCTTCCAGCGTCTTCCGAATGGCTCCCGAGATCTCGGAAACGGAATATTCGGGGGCGTTCGACCCCGGGCCGGTCTGGCCGGACTCGTCGTCAATCAGGTCCATCGTCTTCTCCGCCAAGGCCCCTCATCCTAGACCCGGGCGACCGGCGGCGAAAGGGTCGCTCACGACAGGACGGTCACCGGCTTACTCCACCTCGTCCGCCGCGACGTGGCACGCGCTGCAGCACGTGGGACAGGCGTTGACGGGATGGTACCGCTCCCGCGCACGTTCCATTGCCGGAGCGCAGCCTTCGAACGCCCCCAGCGTCTCCATCAGGACGTCTCGCCGATCCTCGCAGGACTCCCTGTGCACGACGTGCCACCCCTCGGTGACCGGCTCAGTGGTGACGACGTAGGTTTCCGCATTCTGTTGCTGCACGAGGCTCTCCTTTGGATACGGAGGTCAAACGGCTCCCGGCCGGGGAAGTTCCGGAGGACCCGGCCGAGACATCACGTCGGGCGCTTGCGGCCCCGGGTCCGTCCCCCTAGAACCGGCGCCACGGTCAACCGGCACCGACGGAGGCGACATGAATATCCTGGTCCTTGGCGGCGGCGGCCGCGAACATGCCCTGGCCTGGGCGATCCTTCAGAACCCGAAATGCGACCGGCTGATCGTGGCGCCCGGAAACGCCGGGATCGCGCAGATCGCGGAATGCGCAAGCCTCGACATCTGCGATGGCGGCGCTGTCGTGGAGTTTGCAGAGGCCGAGGCCATCGACTTCGTGGTGATCGGGCCGGAAGCGCCACTGGCAGCCGGCGTGGCGGACCGGCTGGTGGAAGCTGGCCTTCTGGTGTTCGGCCCCTCTGCGGAGGCGGCAAAGCTGGAAGCCTCAAAGCGCTTTACCAAGGAAGTCTGCGACGCAGCCGGTGCGCCGACAGCGGCCTGGGCGCGGTTCGACGCCGCGGAGCCGGCCAAGGATCACATCCGCGCGCACGGCGCGCCGATCGTGGTCAAGGCAGACGGTTTGGCCGCGGGCAAGGGCGTGATCGTGGCGATGACGGAAGACGAAGCCCTCGCCGCCGTGGATGAGATGTTCTCGGGCGCCTTTGGAGAGGCCGGTGCGGAGGTGGTGATCGAGGAGTTCATGGAGGGCGAAGAGGCGAGCTTCTTCGTGCTCTGCGATGGCGAGACCGTGCTGCCGGTCGGCACGGCGCAGGACCACAAAAGGGTCGGCGAAGGCGACACCGGGCCCAACACGGGCGGCATGGGTGCCTATTCCCCGGCGCCCGTGATGACGCCGGAGGTGACCGAGGCTGCGCTCGAACGGATCATCAAACCGACGGTGGCGGAGATGGCCCGACGGGGCACGCCCTATCGTGGCGTGCTCTACGCAGGGTTCATGATCCAGGACGGAGCTCCCCGCCTCGTGGAATACAACGTGCGTTTCGGCGACCCGGAGTGCCAGGCGCTGATGATGCGGCTGGGCGCCCAGGCACTCGACCTGATGCTCGCGGCCGCCGAAGGCCGGCTGGCGGATCGCACCGTGAACTGGGCGGAAGATCACGCGATGACCGTTGTTCTTGCAGCGAAAGGGTATCCGGGCAGCTATGAGAAGGGGTCGGTGATCGGCGGGCTGGAGCAGCTGCCCGAGACGAGTTGGGAAATGATGTTCCACGCCGGCACCACGGAGGCCGAAGGCAAGATCACGGCCACGGGCGGGCGGGTGCTGAATGCAACGGCCCGCGGGCGCACCCTGCAGGAAGCGCGCGACCGCGCTTACGAACTGGCCGAGGCGGTTGACTGGTCCGGCGGATTCTACCGCCGCGACATCGGCTGGCGGGCGCTCGGAGAAGGCTGAACTGGAAGGCTCCCGCCCGTCTTCAGGGCCTGCCGGCCCCTCATCCCGTTGGGCCGGGCGCGTGCTCCGCACGCGCAGCGTGTTGCCATTGTCTCGACTATTGTGACATCCGCGCGCCCGTGGAAGGTCCGGTCCCACCGGCGCCCGACCGCGCCTTTCGTCCACGCCGCCGCAGGCGGCGCTTGGCCCAACGGGAAGGGGCGCATCTATGATGCGTTCCTGACGGGCGGGAGCCCTACGTTGCGGCCTTCACTGGCGAGACATGTTCGGGGCTGTTGACGTCTTTCAGCAGGCGTCCGTGTTGCCGCACGGCCGCGATCACCTCGCCAAACGTGCGGTACCCGCGCCCCTCCAGCATCGGGATCATCTTCTCAAGCGCCGCCGCCGTGGCGATTGTATCCCCCATCGCCGTGTGCCGCGCCTCCGGGGGGATCGTGATGCCGAGCCGCTCGGTCAGGGCGTCGAGCGTGTGCACCTCCGACTGGCCGAACACCACCGCCGACAGGAGCACCGTGTCGAGCACCGGATGATCGAAGCTCTTGCCAATCTCCGCCTCGCGCCGCCTCAGGAACTCCAGGTCGAAGGGCGCGTTGTGCGCGACGAGCACAGACCCCTGGGCAAAGGCGTGGAAACGGCGTCCGACAGTGCCGATGTCGGGGGCGCCGGCAACCATTTCGTTGGTGATGTGATGGACCTCCGTGGCGACTGCCGGGATCGGCCGCCCCGGGTTCACGAGGCTCTCGAAGGCTTCCCCATGAATGCGCTTGCCCCCCAGCAGCCGCAGCGCCGCGATCTGGACGATCTCGTCCCCCGAAGACGGAAGTAGCCCGGTCGTCTCGGTGTCGAACACCACGCAGGTCAGCTCCCGCAGAGGCGTCATCGCAAGCTCTCCCGAGGGCTCCCGATCCATCAGGTCGAAATCGTAGACCGCGGAGCGGCGGACTGCGGGAGCGGGGGTGCCAACGGGCCAGGCCTCTCGTAGGGGCAGGCGGATCAGGTTCCGCCCCACCGCGCCCGGCTCCGGCCAGGCCTCGGTCCCGTGGGCGGCCAGAACAGTGCGCCCGGTCACGTTCGCCAGCCCGACCTCCAGCGCAACATCAAGCCATCCCTCCAGCAACCCGACCTGCAAGACATCTCCCTTCCAGCCGAGCGTCACCAGCGCGCCTCCCTCGCCGTCATCCGCGATCCTGAGCGACAGGGCCGCGGCTCCGATGACCTCCACCAGCCGACCGCATAGATGCGACAGTAACGCCACGATCTGAAAGGCATCGCAGCGCAACATCAGCCGCTCCGCCTCCGCGATCAGGGTGATCCCCTCGCGGGCCGTCACTGCGACAACGCTTTCCACCAGTTCGCTCGCCCGGATCTCCTCCATCGGCCACCACCCACCGCGGGCGTCGTCGTAGCGGGAGCCGAGGTCCGTAATCGCATGGGTCAGCGCGGCCGCCTCGACCAGCAGCGCCTTGCGCGTCGCCGCGTCCTGATCGGCAACGCCGGAGTCCAGCACCGTCTGCAAGTTGGCGGCAGGCCGGCGCACCTTGTCGAAGATCTCGTCCAGCAGCTCTTCCCGCCCCGCCCGGAGCGCCAGATCGGCTGTCACGTCGCGCAGGGTGAGCACATAGCCCGCCGCCTCCGCGCTCCGTTGCGGCAGGTTGACCAGACGCATGCGCCCGGCCAGCACCTCGCCGGTCTGGGTGGACGCACAGAGCACGGAACAGGCCGCGTCCACGTCCTCGCTCTGGGTCAGGCGCGCATACGCGTTCTGCAACGGTCCGGCGCGGATATAGTCCAGGATCGACCGATCCAACCCGGCCGAAACCTCTCCCGACAGAAGTTCCTGCGCATGGGCATTGTAGAAGACAATCTGGTGATCGGGCGAACACAGCAGAACGCCCGCAGGCACGTCGGCCAACAGTGACTGCAGGCGGGCATTCTCCACCGCGAGCCGCGTGGTCTCCCGTTCCACCGCCTCGGCCAGCGCGTTCTTGGTCTCGGCCAGTGTGCCAGTGATGGCCTTGGCCGCCGGCGCCAGATCACCGAGGTAGCGCGCGGATTCGTGGTCGAGCTCCCCCGCGACGTCGGCATGGGCGCGCGCCCGGATGCCGCCGGCGAGCTTCTGGATCGCCTTCGCCACGTTCTCGTCGAACAGCATCCAGACCCAGACAACGAGCGCGAGGATACCGGCCCCGGAAATCAGCCCGGCCAGCACGAAACCGGACCCAAGTCCTGCCTCCTCCACGCGCCGATACCCCAGCCAAAGGCCGAGGCCGACTGATGCGAGCCCGCCGAGGGCCACCATGGCAAAGAACAGGAAGACCCTGAGACGCAGGTTCAACCGCCGTGCCAACCAGTCATGCATCGCTCGATTCCGCCTCGCCCTTCAAAAGTGCGCGGGTCCGCTGCAGCAGTTCCGACAGGTCGAACGGTTTGGCGATGAAACCGTCGGCGCCCAGTGCCAGCCCCTTGCGCCGCTCCATCGCCTTGCCGCGTGCGGTCATGATAAGGATCTTCACGCCCGATAGCTCCGGTTCCAGCCGCACGTTCTGGCAGACCTCGTACCCAGACATGCCCGGTAGCATGACGTCGAGCAATACCAGATCGGGCCGTTCGTCGCGGATCGCCTGCAGTCCCGTCTCGCCATCGACAACGCGACTGACCTCAAACCCTTCTCGCTTGAGCACGTGGCCTAGCGCCAGAGCGATGTTATCCTCGTCCTCGACGATCAGAACGCGGGCAGGATGGTCCGTGGCCATGATGCTCAAGCCTCCTTACAAACGATGGAAAGGGTGGGGTCGTCTGCGGGCACGGGCTCCCAGTCCGCCTGCGTGACGACGCCGTTTTCGTCGATCTGAACGGTTTCAAGCAGCGGCGCCATACGCCCGGCGCCGCAGTCGTAGACGACGGGCACCCGGTGCGGCGCCGTCCAGCGGCCGAACAGGTACAACTCGGCGCGGCGCTGGTCGGCGCCCGCGCCCGGGTTGGCGATCGCGGCGCGGTCGACGGCGGCGAAACGATCCACCACCGGTCGCGCGAAGGTCCATGGCCGCCAGACGTTCCTGGCTTCGTGAGCAAAGGTGACCTCAAGGCTTTCCGGCAGCGTGTCGACGGTACGTCGGTACCAGGAATACTCCATGAAGATTGCATAGGCGACGATTGCCGCACCCGCCGCGGCCGGCATCACCCAACGGGGCAGTCGCCCGCCGGTCAGCCTGTTGAGGCCAAGGACGACACCGGCAGCCAGCGCACCGGCCACGATCGCGGCAATCAATTCGAAAAACATCGCTCCTCCCTCGCGATGAGCACGGCCGCGCGGAACGCGGCAGCACCTGTGTCTATGTAGGCGCCTCCGAACGCAAGGCGTGGTGGCGGCCGTCACACGGCCCCCGCGCGCCATTGTCTGCCATCCGGGCCTCCTTCCCCGACAGCGTCGCCGTTTAGTGCATCAACTGAGCACCCCCTTGTTGTGGCCAAGCGCCGACTGCATCGTGCGCACGACGACGAAGGCATCCCGCAAGTGGCTGCGCTCCAGGTCGCTCAGGTCGGACGGCGCCATATAGTTGTCCGGTTTGCGACCCGCGCGGATCTCCTCGGCCTGCTGCTTCAGGCGGGTTTCAGCGATCAGGTCGTAGGCGTCCAGAAGGTCGTGTCCGCCGGACCGCGAGATGGTGCCGTTGGCCTCCGCCGCCTCCAGCCGCGCGCGGGTGTTCACCTCCGTCAATCCGCCCTGGAGCGCATAGATCCGCCCGAGATCGACCACCGGAACGACGCCGTTCATCTTCATGTCCAGTTGGTTCTTGTGTTCGCCCGAGCGCACCGTGGCAAATCCGCGGAACAGCCCGAGCGGCGGGGTGTGCTTCAGCGAGTTGACGATCATGTGGCCGACGAAGATCGTGTTCTTGCGCGCTGCGGCGAGGGTTTCGGCCTTCAGCTCCTCCAGCAGGTAGGCTGCCCCGCCAATGGGGCGCAGGTCGAACATGACGGAGGCCAGCATCTGCGCCTCGGGGTCCGGCTTGTCGATCCAGCCCCGGAAGTACCGCCGCCAGACGGCCAGCGGCTGACGCCAGCGCGGGTTGGACGCCATCATGTCTCCGGGGCAGTAGTAGTAGCCGCAGGTTGCGAGACCATCGCAGACGAAACGCGCAAGGCTCTCGAAATACGCGCCGTCCTTGCCCCGGGCCGCGTCGGAGATGATGAGGCAGTTGTCCTGATCGGACACCCCGGTCTGCTCCTGCCGACCCTGCGAGCCGCAAGCAAGCCAGAGATAGTCCACCGGGGGCGCGCCAAGCTCCGCTTCCGCCAGCGCGAGGAGGCGGCGTGTCACCGCATCCGCGATGTCCGTGATGAGCCGCGTCACCACTTCATGCCGGTTCCCGGCCCCGACAAGCTGGGCGAGGAGCGCGGGCAAGCGCGCGGTGACCCGGGCCATCTCTTCCGCAGACGCGGCATCGGCAACTTCCTGCACCATCGACGCCGAGCTGAGTGCCTGGAACCGCGTCAGGTCCGTTTGGGTCAGGATGCCCACCACCCGGTCGCCCTCGACGACCGTCACGTGGCCGACCTTCCGCTCCAGCATCAGGTGCAGCAGATCGGAGCCGAGCGCGGAGGGCGGCAGGCTGGCCGGATTCGACGTCATGATCTCCCGCACCGGCGTTTCTCCGGCCAGGCTGGAGGCAACGGCCTTGGTCGCCATGTCGCGGAGGGTGACGATACCGACGAGGCGTTCGTCTGACTCGGTCACGGCAAGACAGGAAACTCGGGTGTCCCGCATCGTTTCGGCGGCCGACCGGATCGGCGTGTCTGGCGCTACCGTAATGGGATGTCGCGCCATCAGATCGCTGACACGCTGGGTGGACAGATCGCCCTGCCGCTCCCGGGCCGCAGCGCGGCCGCGCTCGAAGAAGCGGGCGAAGGCGCGGTCGTTCCTGACGAGGTCGCGAAACGTCTTGGCGGGAAGAACCAGCAACCGGGTCTCCTCCGCCGCACGCGCGGTCGTTTGCGCAATGCCGTCGCGGATCAACCCCCGTTCGCCGAAGGAATTGCGGCCGCGCAGGAGGGACACGGGGGCGCCGTTGGCGTCGGTCACCTCCACGGTGCCATGTTCGATAAGGTAGAGCCCTTCAAGCGGCGTGCCGGCCGCGTAGATCTCGGAACCGGCGGGCACGGTCCGGTCGGAGAATGCCTCGGCGATCCGTTTCAGAGTGTCACGGTCGAGGCTGTCGTAGGGATGGACGTGCTCAATGAACCTCAGGATGCGGGAGTCTCGGTCGAGGGTCGCGTCAGTCATCGTCACACCATCGCGCTTGGTCTCGGAGGTTGCGAGGCGGCACGCCCCCTTTAGGCAAAGGGACGCGCCGATATTTGGTACGGGCGGGGCCGTCACGGTCCCCGCCCGCACCCGAGGGATCAGTGATCCGCGGCGGCTGCGCCGGCGCCCCGCGGGATGCGGACGCTTTCGACCAGCTCCTGGATTTCCTTCGGCGGCGCGGCGGTCGCGTTGGAAACCAGGATCGCGGTTCCGAAGTTCAGCAGCGCCCCGACGGCCCCGAAGGAGGTCGACTTGATGCCGAGGAACAGCGGAGCAGCGTCCGTGTAGCTGTTGGTGTCGGGGATGAAGAACCACCCCTTGTGCAGGAAGATGTAGACCACCGTCACGATCAGACCCACCAGCATGCCGGCCACGGCCCCGGTGTTGTTCACCCGCTTGGAGAAGATCCCCATCATCAGCGCCGGGAAGATCGAGGCTGCTGCGATACCGAAGGCAAGAGCCACGGTTTGGGCCGCGAAGCCCGGCGGGTTGAGGCCGAGATACGTGGCGACGGCGATGGCAACAGCCATGGCGATCCGTGCGGACATCAGCTCCGACGCTTCAGACATGTTCGGGGTCAGTTGGCCCTTCATCAGGTCGTGAGAGACAGCGGAGGAGATAGCCAGCAGGAGACCGGCTGCAGTCGAGAGCGCAGCGGCAAGACCACCGGCAGCGACAAGCGCCACCACCCAGCCAGGCAGGTTGGCGATTTCCGGGTTAGCGAGCACCAGGATGTCGCGGTCGAACTTCGTCAGTTCGTTGCCCGTCCAGCTACTCTCTTCGGCACGAGCCTGAAGGTCCGCGTTGGCATCGTTATAGTACTGAATCTTGCCATCGCCGTTCAGGTCTTCCCAGTTCAGCAGACCGGTCTTCTGCCAAGTCTGCATCCAGGCATATTCCGGGCTGGTCTCGATCGTTTCGACGGAAACAGCCTCGCCCTGAGGGCCATCCGGCCAGAACTGGTTGGTGATGTTGAAGCGCGCCATGGCACCCACGGCCGGAGCCGTCAGGTAGAGCAGCGCGATGAACACCAGCGCCCAGCCAGCCGACCAGCGAGCGTCCGCAACGGTCGGCACCGTGAAGAACCGCATGATGACGTGCGGCAGGCCCGCGGTCCCGATCATCAGCGACAGGGTGAACAGAACCATGTTCAGGGTGTCGCTGTTGCGGGTCGTGTATTCCGCAAAGCCCAGGTCGGTGACGAGTTGGTCCAGCGTGGCCAGCAGCGGCTGCCCGGTGCCCGCGGTGTCGCCAAAGAGGCCAAGCGCGGGGATCGGATTGCCCGTAAGCTGGAGAGAGATGAAGATCGCCGGAATGGTGTAGGCGGTGATGAGAACGACGTATTGCGCAACCTGCGTATAGGTCACGCCCTTCATGCCGCCGAACACGGCATAGGCGAACACGACCGCAGCACCGATCAGCAGGCCGGTGGTGTTGTCCACCTCGAGGAAGCGGCCGAAGGCCACGCCCACGCCGGTCATCTGACCGATCACGTAGGTGATCGAGGCGACGATCAGGCAGATCACGGCCACGAGGCGCGCGGTCGAGCTGTAGAAGCGGTCGCCGATGAATTCCGGCACGGTGAACTTACCGAACTTCCGCAGGTAGGGCGCGAGCATCAGCGCGAGCAGCACGTAGCCGCCGGTCCAGCCCATGAGGAAGGTGGAGTTGTCATAACCGACGAAAGCGATCAGGCCGGCCATGGAGATGAAGGAGGCCGCCGACATCCAGTCGGCCCCGGTTGCCATGCCGTTGAGCACGGGGTGAACGCCCCGGCCGGCGGCATAGAATTCCGACGTCGAGCCCGCCCGGGCCCAGATTGCGATACCGATGTAGAGCGCGAAGCTCGCACCGATAAAAATCCAGTTGAGTACGAATTGATCCATCTGTCCCTGCCCCCTTTATTGCTCGTCGACGCCGAATTCGCGGTCGAGCCTGTTCATGCGCCAGGCGTAGAAAAAGATGATTGCCAGGAACACGAGGATGGAGCCCTGCTGGGCCACCCAAAAGGCCAGACCCGGCATGATCGGCTCCAACAGGATGCCGAAGCCGAAGGGCACGATGGCCCAGATGACGAGACACCAGGTGACGATACGAATGTTCGCCGCCCAGTATGCGTTGTTTTCAGGTTTGTCCGACATGCGGTCCCTCCCAGTTAAAAGTTAAAAGTATCCTCCCCGCTCCGCGCGCCCTGCGCGGAACGGCCCTATATACAGGCCCGTTGCGGGCCGCTGTCCGTCGAGTGGCGGTTGCCCCGCCTTTCGATCAGGCCGCCTTGGCCTGTTCGACGATATCGTTGAGCCTGCTCGCGATCTCGTCGATGGACCCCATCGCCTCGACCTCGACCAATTGACCCCGCTCCCGGTAGAACGCGATCAGCGGCGCGGTCTGCTCGTGGTAGGCCACGAGACGCGACCGAACGGTTTCCGCGGTATCGTCGGCGCGGCGAATGAACTCCGTGCCCCCGCACTTGTCGCAGACGCCGGCAACTTCCGGCTGCTTGAACGTGTCGTGATAGCCCTCGCCGCAGTTGGCGCAGGTGTACCGACCGGAAATCCGCTCAACCATTGCATCGTCGTCGACCTCGAGGCTGATCGCGGCATTGATCTTCTGTCCGCGTTTCTTCAGCAGATCGTCCAGCGCCCCGGCCTGTGCCGTTGTGCGCGGGAAACCGTCGAGAATGACGCCATTCTTGACGTCAGGGTCTGCCAGGCGATCCTTGAGCACTGCGATGACGATCTCGTCGCTGACAAGCTGCCCGGCCTCCATCACGGCCTTCGCCGCCTTGCCGGCCTCGGTGCCCGCGGCAACGGCCCCTCGGAGAAGATCTCCGGTCGACAGTTGCACCAGCCCGAATTTTTCTTCGAGCATACGGGCCTGGGTTCCCTTGCCGGCCCCCGGGGGGCCGAGCAGTATCAGGACGGGCGGGGTTTGTGCGTCGTTCATGACGTCATCCCTTGTTCATGCGGTTCTCGATCAACTCCTCGACGACAGAGGGGTCGGCGAGGGTGGAGGTATCTCCAAGGGACCCGTAGTCGTTCTCGGCAATCTTCCGCAAGATGCGGCGCATTATCTTACCGGAGCGTGTCTTCGGCAGCCCGGGTGCCCACTGGATCAGATCCGGCGTGGCGATGGGGCCGATCTCGTGGCGGACCCATTGACGAAGCTCCTTGTAAAGCTCGTCGCTGGGCTCGACGTCGTTCATCAGAGTGACATAGCAGTAGATGCCCTGCCCCTTGACCTTGTGCGGGTAGCCGACGACCGCGGCCTCGGCGACCTTCACGTGAGCCACCAGTGCGCTTTCGACCTCCGCGGTGCCCATCCGGTGGCCGGAGACGTTGATGACATCGTCGACGCGACCAGTGATCCAGTAGTAGCCGTCGGCATCGCGGCGGCAGCCGTCACCCGAGAAGTAATAGCCCTTGTAGTCCGAGAAATACGTCTTCTCGAAGCGGCCGTGGTCGTCCCAGACGCCGCGCATCTGGCCGGGCCAGCTGTCCTTGAGGCAGAGGACACCCTCGCATTCGGTGGCGTCGATCTCCTGACCCGAGTGCGGGTCGAGTACGACCGGCTGCACCCCGAAGAACGGCTTGGTTGCGGAGCCTGGCTTTGTCGGGATCGCGCCCGGCAGCGGGGTGATCAGGTGGCCACCGGTCTCCGTCTGCCACCAGGTGTCCACGATCGGGCATTTCCCCTTGCCGATCTTCTCGTTGTACCAGTGCCAGGCCTCCGGGTTGATCGGCTCACCCACGGAGCCGAGCAGCTTCAGCGAGCTCAGGTCGTGCTTTTCGATCCACTCGTCGCCCTGCCCCATCAGCGCGCGGATGGCGGTCGGGGCGGTATAGAACTGGTTCACCTTGTGCTTTTCGCACACTTCCCAGAATCGGCCGGGATCGGGGAAGGTGGGAACGCCTTCGAACATCACGGTCGTCGCGCCGTTGGCGAGGGGGCCATAGACGATATAGCTGTGCCCGGTGACCCAGCCGACGTCCGCGGTGCACCAGAAAACGTCCCCGTCGTGGTAGTCGAACGTGTACTGGTGGGTCATCGCCGCGAAGACGAGATAGCCCCCAGTGGTGTGCACGACGCCCTTTGGATGACCCGTGGAGCCGGAGGTGTAGAGGATGAAGAGCGGGTCTTCCGCGTCCATCTCGACCGGCGTCATGTGGTCGTCGGCTTCCAGCATCAGTTCGCCGTAGTCGTAGTCGCGGCCGTCGACCCAGGTGGTCTGCTCACGGGTGCGGCGCACCATGAGCACCTTCGGGTCGTGAATGCAGTGCAGCAGCGCCGCATCGGTGTTCGACTTCAGCGGCGTCTTGCGGCCGCCGCGCGGGGCGTAGTCGGACGTAATGACAAGCTTCGCATCGCAGCCATTGACACGGGCGGCGAGCGCCTCGGGCGAGAAGCCCGCGAAAACGATGGAATGGATGGCGCCAATGCGGGCGCAGGCGAGCATCGCATAGGCCGCCTCGGGGATCATCGGCAGGTAGATGACCACACGGTCGCCCTTGCGGATGCCGAGGTCCTCCAGCACGTTGGCGAGCTTGCTCACCTGGTTATGCAACTGTCGGTAGGTGATGTACTGCGCCGGCTCGTGGATGTCGTCCGGCTCGAAGATGATCGCGGTCTGGTTGCCACGCTTGGCCAGGTGCCGGTCGATACAGTTGGCCGCGACGTTCAGCGTGCCGTCCTCGAACCACTTGATGGAGATGTTGCCAGGCTCGAAGGACGTGTCCTTGACCTTGGTAAAGGGCTTGATCCAGTCGATCCGCTTGCCGTGCTCCCCCCAGAATGCTTCGGGATCCTGCACCGACTGCGCGTACATTTTCTCATAGCTGTCGGCGTCTATATGGGCGTTGGCCTGAAAATCTGCGGGGATCGCACCGATCTGTTGGTCGGCTGTGGTTTTTCCCTTGGCGGTCATTGGGTCCCTCCCTGAATTGTCAACTTCGACGCGGGGAAAGCCGGTTCCGGGCCATGGCCCTACCGCCCGCACCTCCTCCCCAAGCCATGCGTTGTCTGGACCATAACAGATGTCGTCAAAATGGGTGTAACTCTTTTTTCGATAACATTTTTTTTGTAAATGTTTTAACGGCATACCATTGTATGCTGTAAATTTTTTGCACTACGCGGGCAGAATCCCCCGCAATTACATTGGCTTGAGAGACCGCTGGTGCGCCGGAGCTGCAAATGGCGGACGCCGGGCGATTTGCACATCTTCCGGCCCAGTCCCTCGGCCGAGGAACCATAGGCTTCAAATTCGGCCAGCGAACCCGCAATAATGTTGCGCCGACGACTCGCGCAGTCCGTGAACCGTTTGCGGTCACACGTCCTGCCAGCGCCCCTCGAAATCTTCCGGGACGAGAAGAACGTCGCGCCCCAGGTCCTCGATTCGGCGCCGCCCGCAAAGGGCCATGGACGTATCGAGTTCTTTCCGAATGACCTCGAGCGCGCTTTCCACACCCTGCTGCCCCATGGCGCCGAGGCCATAGACGAAGGCGCGGCCCACGTACGTTCCTTTTGCCCCGAGAGCGACGGCTTTCAGGACGTCCTGCCCGGAGCGGATGCCGCCGTCCATGTGGATCTCGATCCTGTCCCCGACCGCGTCCACGATTCGGGGCAGCATGCGGATGGCACTGAGCGCGCCATCGAGCTGCCGGCCACCATGGTTGGAGACCACGATGGCGTCGGCCCCGACCTCGGCCGCCATGCGGGCATCCTCCTCGTCCAAAATGCCCTTCAGTATCGTCGGGCCGTCCCACATCTCGATGAGCTTGGCGACCTTCTTCCAGTCCAACGCCGGGTCGAACTGCTTGGCGGTCCATTCGAACAGCGAGGACGGATCGTCCACCCCCTGCGCATGGCCGACGATATTGCCGAAGTGCCGCCGCGGCGTCTGAAGCATGTTCAGGCCCCAGCGCCAACGGAGGGACAGATCCAGCCAGTTCTTGAGCGTCGGCTTCGGCGGGGCGGACAGGCCGTTTTTCAGGTCCTTGTGCCGCTGACCGATGATCTGGAGGTCCAAAGTGATCACCAGCGCGGAGCACTTGGCATCCTTCGCGCGCTGCAACAGGCGCCGGACGTAGTCCTCGTCGGTCATTGTATAGAGTTGGAACCAGAACGGCTTCTGGGTGCGCTCCGCCACATCCTCGATCGAGCAGATTGACATCGTGGAAAGTGTGAAGGGCACACCGAAGGCCTCCGCGGCGCGCGCGGCAAGGATCTCGCCGTCGGCGTGCTGCATCCCCAGCAGGCCCACGGGAGCCAGCGCCACTGGCATCGCCACATCCTGCCCCACCATCTGCGTTGCCGTTGACCGGCCCGTCATATCAACCGCCACCCGCTGGCGCAGGCGGATCTTCTCGAAGTCCGTAACGTTCTCGCGGAAGGTCTGCTCGCTCCAGCTGCCGGATTCACAGTAATCGTAGAACATCTTCGGCGCGCGGCGGCGATAGATGCGCTTGAGGTCCTCGATATTGGTGATGACGGTCATGAGCGCTCCTCCCCGCGGTACTGACACCAATCGAGTATCAATCAGGAGGATCGTGCACAACGGCCCCGATGGCGCCGCAGCGCCATGGCTTCGACAGCCCGGCCAGAGGGTCAGGCCCGGTGGGCGCCCTCTGCTAGACCCCGCACGAAGTCGAGGATCTCCGGAACAGGGCGGCCCTCGCCGATCAGCTTGACGATTGCGGAGCCGACCACGGCGCCGTCGGCGACGCTGGCGATCGCTTCGGCCTTGTCGGGGGAGTTGATGCCGAAACCTACGATCACCGGCAGGTCGGTCGCCGCCTTGATCCGCGCCACTTCCGGGCCGACGTCAGCCGACTGGGCCTCGGCCGAGCCGGTAATGCCGGTGATCGACACGTAGTAAAGGAACCCAGACGTGTTCTGCAGCACGCGCGGCAGGCGCTTGTCGTCGGTCGTTGGCGTCGCGAGGCGGATGAAGTTGAGGCCGGCCTTCTGCGCCGGAATACAAAGCTCCTCGTCTTCCTCCGGCGGAAGGTCTACGACGATCAGCCCGTCGATCCCGGCGGCCTTTGCATCCTCCAGGAAGCGATCCACACCCCGGCTGTAGATCGGGTTATAGTAGCCCATGGCGACGATCGGCGTAGTCTGATCGCCTTCCCGAAAGGCCGTCGCCATGTCGAGTGTCTTCTGAAGCGTCTGACCCCCGTCCAGCGCCCGCTGACCGGCGCGCTGGATCGTCGGGCCGTCGGCCATGGGGTCGGTGAAGGGGATGCCGAGTTCGATGATGTCCACTCCCGCGCCGGGCAGGCCCTTCACGACCTGAAGCGACGTGTCGTAGTCCGGGTCGCCCGCCATGACGTAGGCGACAAAGGCTTTCTTGCCCTCGGCGTTCAGGCGTTGGAACGTGTCGTCGATCCGGGTCATGGCATCCTCGCAACTTGCTCCAGCCCACTTGCAGAATGCCGCCGGGAAAATCAAGCGGCCTTGCCCAGGGCGGCGCCGCAGGCACACAGCGCCGGCTCGCGCGCCCCGCCCAGACAGGGAACAACTCCGCCGTGTCGCGATTGTCTTTGAAGACGGGGCACGTCGGCGTATCCGGCCGCACTTGATCCGCCCCGGGCATGTAAGGGGACACACATGTTCAAGCGCACACTTTCCCTGGCGGTGATCTTCGGCACCGCCGCCACCGCCCCGCCGGCCGCGTCGGACGATCTGAACTGCGGCGATCGGGCCATCGTGGCGGAACGCCTCGCGACATTCTACGGCGAGGAACAAAGCGGGCTCGGCTTGGAATCCGAACAACGGATGGTCGAGGTCTGGTCATCGGAGGAAACCGGGACATGGACCATCCTGATGACCCTCCCCAGCGGAAGAAGCTGCGTCATGGCATCCGGCGGGAACTGGATGAAGCAGGACGCGCCCACCAAGGTCGATCTCGGCATTCCGGGGTGACGGCAACCGCCTGCAGCCGAGGGACCGGCTGCTCCCGTTGCTCTCCCCATTAAACGCCCGTCGTATCCGATCCAACCATCCAGAGCTGGCCCCAGCGGTCCCTCAGGCTGCCGAAGCCCTCCGTCCAGAACGTCGGACCGAAGGCAACCAGAACCTCGCCCCCCTCCGCCAGCCGGTCAAAGGCCGTCCGCGCCGCCTCTGTTTCCGGCAGAGAGACCATGATGTAGGTCGAGGCCGGCACCTTGTTGCGCCCCGGCATATCGTCCGACGCCATCAACAGCTGGTCGTGAAACCGAATTCCGGCGTGCATGATGTGTTCGGGCGGTACATCCGGCATCCCTTCCGTCGACGGCGCCTCTGAGTAGGGGATCATGGCAAGGATCTCCGCCCCGAGAATGTCGGCGTAGGCGGTCATCGCCTCGCGGCACGTGCCATCGAAGAAAATGTACGGGCTGATGGAAGGCATGGTGCGTCTCCTCCTGTTCGCCTGGCCAGACTACGGGAGAACCGCGAATACTTCGAGGTTGCTTGCGGGCCGGAGCGCGGGACACTAGAAGGCGGCGAGTTTTTTTCCGCAGAGGGACCGTCATGGGCTTCAAGACCGGCATCGTTGGCCTGCCGAACGTGGGCAAGTCCACCCTGTTCAACGCGCTGACCCGCACCGCGGCCGCGCAAGCTGCCAACTTCCCCTTCTGCACCATCGAGCCGAACGTCGGCGAAGTGGCCGTGCCCGACCCGCGGCTGGAAAAGCTCGCCGCCATTGCTAAGTCCAAGCAGATCATTCCCACCCGGATGACCTTCGTCGACATCGCGGGGCTGGTGAAAGGCGCGTCCAACGGCGAAGGGCTGGGCAACCAGTTCCTGGCCAACATCCGTGAATGCGACGCCATCGCGCACGTGTTGCGCTGCTTCGAAGACGGTGATGTGACCCACGTCGACGGCCGGGTGGACCCGGTGGCGGACGCTCAGACGATCGAGACAGAACTGATGCTGGCGGACATGGAGAGCATCGAGAAGCGCCTTCACGGCCTTGTGCGCAAGGTGAAGGGCGGCGACAAGGACGCGGTTCAGCAGGAGCGCCTGCTCAAGGCGGCGCTCGCGGCGCTGGAGGACGGCAAGCCCGCCCGCACGGTCGATGTGGACGCCGAGGACGAGAAGGCCTGGGCGATGCTGCAGTTGCTGACCACCAAGCCGATCCTCTACGTCTGCAACGTCGCGGAGGAGGACGCGGCCACCGGCAATGCCCATACCGAGGCGGTGGAAAAGATGGCGACGGAAGAGGGCGCGGCGAGCGTTGTGATTTCCGCCAAGATCGAGGAAGAGATCAGCCAGCTCGACCCGGAGGAGTCTGAGATGTTCCTGGCAGAGCTCGGGCTGGAAGAGGCCGGACTGGATCGGCTCATCCGCGTGGGTCACGATCTGCTCGGATTGCAGACCTACTTCACCGTCGGCCCGAAGGAGGCCCGCGCCTGGACGATCCACAAGGGCGACCGCGCACCGAAAGCCGCCGGCGTCATCCACGGGGACTTCGAACGCGGTTTCATCCGGGCGGAGACCATCGCTTACGACGATTTCGTCGCGCTCGGCGGCGAGCAGGGCGCGAAAGAAGCCGGCAAAATGCGTGTGGAAGGCAAGACATACGAAGTGAAGGACGGCGACGTCCTGCACTTCCTCTTCAACGCCTAGCCCCGGTCACTCCGGCGCTGCCGGTGTTTCGTCGTTCCCCGGCGCTGGATCGCGGACCACGCGAGTGCACCGCGTGAACAGTTCGCCGTCGCTGGCGTCATCGTCCCGGCCGAACACGACGATGGTGAGATCCGGTTGGGATTTCGTCAACGCAAGCATCAGATCGCGTCGCGCACGGTGGCCCACAGCCGACGCGGCATCGTCGATCAGCAGCCAACCCGGCCTTTGCACAAGGGCACGCGCGAAGCCGAGGCGCTGCTGTTCTTCTAGGCTCAATTCCCGGTCCCACCGCGCCTCCTCGGACAGTCGGCCGACCAGATGACCCAGCCCTACGGAGGTGAGCGCCTGTGCTGCGGCCGCTCCACCGTTCAGCGGAGGCGCATCGGGATAGGCAATCGTTTCCTCCAGCGTGCCGGACGGCAGGTACGGTCTGTTCGGAAGGAAGAGCATCTTGTCAGGCTCCGGCAACCGGATCTCCCCCTCGCCCCATGGCCACAGGCCGGCGATAGAACGGAAGACTGTGCTTTTGCCCGATTCGGGATCCCCTGTAATCAGCAGCCGGTCACCCCGGTTTACCGCCAAATCGCCCCCTTCGATCCGCGTGACCCCGTCCCGCAGCGATACAGAGACCCCAAGCAACTCCAGCCGGGGCTCCGCATTCCGCGTGAGGCGAATCCGCGAACCCGCTCCCCGGTCCGGCGTCAGCCCGTCAATGTTCTGGAGCGCGTGCCGCAGAGCGGTGACCCGGCGAAGGGTCGCCCGCCAATCGGCGATCGTGGGAACGTTGTCCACGAACCACCGCAACGACTGGTTGACCTGAAAGAACGCCCCAACCACCATCATCAGCGCCCCGAAGGTCAGGTCGTTCGAGAAGTAGCCGGGGGCAGCCACGAGGATCGGAAAGATGAGCGCCAGCCAGCCGTAGCCGGAGGTGACCCAGGTCAGTTGCGCCAGACCCCAGGCACGGTTGACCATGATGTCGATGACCTCGGTCAGCCGCCGCCCGAGGTGGGCGCGCTCGTCAGCCTCCCCCCGGTAGAGCGCGACCCCTTCTGCGGATTCCGACAGCCGCACCATCGAGAACCGCAACTCCGCCTCGGCCGCATAAAGCCCCGCGTTAATCCCGACGAGAGGCCGTCCGACCCGCCAGGCCAGCAGCGAGCCGCCAAGCGAATACGCAAGGGCACACCAGACCATATAGCCCGGGATTCCGAACTGCGCGCCCCCATAACGGAACGTCACGTTGGCGGACAGGCCCCACAAAACGCCGATGAAACTGACAAGAAGGAGGCTCGACTGCGCGAGGCCGATACCCAGGCCGGCCGTGAGTTCGGTCAGCTTTCGGGCGTCCTCGTGCAGCCGTTGGTCCGGGTTCATACCAATCTGGCCCGCGAACCGGAGCAGGTAGGCGCGCGCAGGCACCAGCCACGTGTTCAGAAGATCGGTCGTGAGGGCCTCCCGAAGCCGCAGCTTGAGCATTTCGGTCAGCCACGTCTGGATCACAACGAGCGTCAGCAAGGCCGCCACGATGACGAGAAAGACGACTGCCTGATGCCAGAACGCATCCACCTGTCGCCCCTCGAGCGTGTTGTAGAAGTCGCCCTGCCAGGTATTCAGCCGAACCTGCCCGACCGCGTTCGCGACGATCGCCATCAGCATAGCCGCGACCATCCACAGGATGCGCCGCGTATGTTGACCTGCTCGAAGAGCCTGCCACAGGGATCGCACCTGGGGCCCGAGCCGGTCCTTTTCGACGATCATTTCGGACACTTCGACCACCCCGAGCCGCATGCGCACCGTCCGGCCCCACCTCCGCGCTGCAGGTAAAGGGCCTCGTCCCGTGGGATGGAAGGATGAAGCAGACGCGGGCCGCTGGCAATCCGCAGAGGCCGCTCAGGCAAGCCCGCGTTTCATTTGAACGGTGGTGCGGGCGACCGGACTTGAACCGGTACGGGCTACTGCCCCAGGGAGTTTAAGTCCCATGCGTCTACCATTCCGCCACGCCCGCAGGGAGCTTCGTCCTAGGCCGTAAGTCCGCGGGCATCAAGCGGCTTGACGGCCTACGTTCGCTCTCAGCGTCGAGCGGAAGCAGGCTTGATTGTCTCGCCGTGGACACTAGCCTCCGACCATGTTTCCGATCCGCGATCACAACCCGTCAGGCCGAACGCCCTACGTCACCTACGCGCTCATCGTGGTGAACGTGGGGATATTTTTTGCCAATTGGAACCTGATGCTGGACGATCGCGCCCTTATGCAGTTCTACGCCCATTATGCGCTGATACCGGCATACCCCAGCCCGCACGCCTTCATCACCTCCATGTTCCTGCACGGAAGTATCCTCCACCTGCTCGGAAACATGCTGTTTCTCTGGATCTTCGGCGACAATCTGGAGGACGAGTTCGGCCACGTCGGGTTCCTGTTGTTCTACCTTGGAAGCGGCGTGGTGGCGGGGATTGCACAAGTGGCCCTCTCGCCCGGCTCCATGGTACCCACAGTCGGCGCGTCGGGCGCCATTGCGGGCGTTATGGGCGGCTATCTTCTGATGTTCCCAAGGGCGCGAATCGACATCCTTGTGATCATTATCATCATCTTCCGCATCATCACCGTCCCGGCGTGGTTGATGCTGTTTCTGTGGTTCGGAATTCAGATCGTCGGGGCGGCAGCCGCCGACCCCGACCTCGGCGGGGTTGCGTATGGCGCGCATGCGGGCGGCTTTGTTGCCGGGGTCATCCTGACGCTGCTGCCATGGATGCGCCGCGGTGGCACGGCCTTCTGGGCCAATACGCACGGAGTGCCGCCGCATCCGCCGATCACCTATGGACGCACCGAAATTCCCGCGGTGCGGAGGAAGCGCCGGTAAGGTGCCGCTCAAGGGTGTGTAACTGTGGACGACCGATCAGAAGGTGGTCTTAATATCGTGGTCGGTCATCTCGATGGCAGTATCCACAACGGTACCACCAATCGTGTTGAAGGTCGCGAGCACCAATCCGATCAATAGAGCCGTCAACAACACCCAGTCCGTTGTCACTGCGCCGTCTTCGTCCCGGCCGAACCGGGAGAGGGCATGAAATATCTGGGCACGGTCTATCATGTGACCGAGGCTAGTTGGTGATTATGGCCCGATTCAGACGCCTTAGCGGCGGCGAAGTGTCTCTGCAAATTTGACGAAGATCTCGCCGTTTCCGGCGACCAGCGACCGATCCGCGAACATGTCGCCGCCGTCCCGCAAGGGCTCGACGAAGCCGCCCGCCTCACGGACCAGAAGGATGCCGGCAGCCACGTCCCAGGGGTGGAATTCCCGCTCCCAGTAGCCGTCGTACCGGCCCGCCGCGAGATACGCCAGATCCAGAGATGCCGCACCCCACCGCCGCACGCCGGCGCATTGCGGCATGAGCACAGCGAGGTCCTGCATCATGGCCGGAAGCGTGCGCTTGCCGGAGAACGGAATACCGGTAGCGAACAGCGCCTCGCTCATCTGGCGGCGGCCCGACACCCGGATACGCGTGTCGTTCATCCAGGCGCCTGCGCCCTTTTCAGCGACGAACAGCTCGTCTTTGGCCGCGTCGAACACCACGCCCGCCACGATCTCGCCCTTGTGCTCCAGCGCGATGGAGACCGCCCAGTGAGGCAGGCCGTGGAGAAAGTTCGTCGTGCCGTCCAGCGGGTCCACGATCCACCGGCGGGTGGGGTCCTTCCCCTCCTCCTCGCCTGTCTCCTCGCCCAGCCAGCCGTATTGCGGGCGCGCCGTGGACAGCTCCTCGCGGATGAGTTGTTCCGCCGCCATGTCCGCCTTTGACACGAATTCCCCGGGCCCCTTGGAGCCGACCTGAAGGTTCTCCACCTCCCGGAAGTCCTTGACCAGCGACCGCCCCGCCTTGCGCGCGGCCTTGACCATGACGTTGAGATTGGCGCTGCCTTGCATCGACCCCGGCTCCTTTGCAACAGGGCGGCGCTATACGACGCGCCCGTGCGGAATCCAAGGGCATTCGGCTTGCGGCCCCGCCGGCGTCTCCTGTGCCCCTCAGCCCTCCCGCTGCAACTTGACCGGGATGGTCCGCGCGAGGCGAAGGAAATGCGCCATGAACGGTTTCTCGATGTCATCCCTGCGCGTGGCGGCATAGAGCCTGCGGGTCAGCCCATGTTCCGTCAGGGGGCGGGTGACGTAGTCCGAGTTGTAACGCACCTCCCTCACGACCCAGTCTGGCAAGACTGCAACCCCGCGATTGGAGGCAACAAGCAGAAGAATCACGGCGGTCAACTCGACTTGGCGCACCGCGCGCGGCTCCACCCGGGCGGGCATCAGAAGCTGGCTGAAGACATCGAGTTTGGTGCGCTCCACCGGATATGTGATGAGCATCTGTTCGCGGAAGTCCTCCGGCTCGATGAACGGCTTCTCCGCCAGCGGGTTGCGGGCGGATGCGACGAAGACAGGCGAATAATCGAACAACGCGTTGAAGGCGACGCCCTCGATCTCCTCCGGATCGGAGGAGACGACCACATCGACCTCCTCCTTCCACAGAGCTGGCAGCGCATCGAAGGCCAGGCCGGGGCGAATGTCCACGTCCACGTCGGGCCAGGCCTTGCGGAATTCCTCCAGCACCGGAAACAGCCATTCGAAACAGGCGTGGCACTCGATGGCGATGTGCAGGCGGCCAGACTTGCCCGCCCTGACCGAACGAAATTCTTCTTCCAAGGCAGCCACTTCGGGCAGAATTCGTTCGGCGGCCCGGAGCATACGGAGGCCCGCTGCCGAAAGCTTCAGCGGCTTCGACCGGCGGACGAAAAGCTCCATCCCCGCCTGCTCTTCCAGCCCCTTCACCTGGTGGCTCAGGGCCGACTGCGTGATATTCAGGAGTTCGGCTGCACGCGCCAACCCGCCAGCGTCGTGAATGGCCTTGATGGATCGCAGGTGGCGGAGATCGATATGCATGCGCGACTCATAACGTTCGTGAGAATTATGAAATTGCTTCATTGGCGAGGATGTGCAATCCCCAATAGCGACACAAGAGGACCCGAACCCGCCATGACCGCCCCGCACGTCTCTTTCGAATTCTTCCCGCCGCGTTCGGTGGAAGCGTCCTTCCGCCTGCACGAGACCGTACAGGCTCTTGCCCCGTTCCGCCCCGAATTCGTCTCCGTGACCTATGGCGCTGGCGGCACCACGCGGCGGCTGACCCATGAGGCCGTGTCGGCCATCCATCATACGACCAACCTGCGCGTCGCGGCCCACTTGACGTGCGTCGACGCGACCTGCGAAGAGACGTTGGAAATCGTTCGCCAGTATGCCGATGCAGGCGTGCGGGACATCGTGGCCCTGCGCGGCGACCCGCCCAAGGGGTCTGACCGGTTCGAGCCCCATCCCGACGGTTTTCGGGACACCTGCGAGTTGATCTCGGCCCTGCGTGACACCGGGGACTTCACCATTCGCGTCGGCGCCTACCCGGACCGTCACCCGGAGGCTGCGAGCGATACTGCAGACGTCGAATGGCTGAAGCGGAAGATCGACGCCGGAGCCGACGCCGCCATCACGCAGTTCTTCTTCGAGGCGGACACATTCTTCCGCTTCCGCGACGCGTGCGCGAAGGCGGGGATCGACGCCCCGATCCTGCCTGGCATCCTGCCCATCGAGAACTGGAAGAACGCGCGGCGGTTCGCCTTGCGGTGCGGGGCTAAGGTGCCCGCCTGGCTGGACGAAGCTTTCGAAAAGGCGCAGCGGGACGGACGCGAAGACCTGTTGTCAATTGCCGTGGCATCCGAACTTTGCACGCAGCTTGTGGAGGGCGGAGTGGATCACCTGCACTTTTACACGCTCAACAAGCCGCATCTGACCCAGGATATCTGCCGCGCAATCGGCGTGACGCCCGAAGTGCATTTGGAAGACGTTGCGTGATCCGGCCCGCGTCGCAGTGAAGGATTTTTGCGGAACAAATGTCCGCGCCTGACGTTAGATAACCGGACGGTAATTTCCGTCATAATTCGTCAACAAGAAATTGGTGAATGTTACCGGTGCGCATGGTAGCGTCGGGAACCACTTGTCTGGAGAGTGAAATGTTCGGTTTACAGATGCTCGCGCAATCGGTTCGGAACTGGGAGAACGCTCTCACCGAGTATGGTGAAGCAATGATGGCTGCAAACGAGGTCATCTGGCGCCGCTCCCTGGCAATGGTCACCGGAACGCTCCCACCGTCAGAGGCGGTTCTCATGGTACTCGAAAAACCGGCCGCCTTCGCGCTTGCCGCGCAGAATGCCGGGGAAGCCGCCACCCACGGTGGAGATTTCGGGACGATCGCGAGCGCCGCCATCGCCCCTCTCCACATCAAGGCAGACACGAACGCACGGCGGCTTCGGGGCTAAATCCCGAAGGTCAGCTTGCTGCAATCGCCGCCAGGTCCATCGCTCTGTCTATGGCAGGGTGAAAGGTCTCCGATGGGTCGAAGCCGATCCGCCGGCGCTCCCGCAAAAGAAACAACTTTCCCCATCCGCGCCATGTGCCGATGGAGGGAGCGGTGATGTCCTGCGGGAAGCGTGTTCGCCAACCGCTGGGCAACAGCAGGCCAGCGGCCTCGGCATGTTCCAGCATCCACACCAGCGGAACGTTCGACCTCGGCCGCGCGTCGTCGAAGCCGCCGAGTTGACCTCCGACGTCGCCATGACATCCCGGGAACCAGCGCTGCTCCACCACTACCCCGGCGCGGTTGCCCTGCGTTTCCCATAGCTCCGGCGAAAAGGCCAAACGCGTTTCGTCGTGCGCAAGCGCATGGCATCCCCGGCGCACGTGGCGCCCGAGCGCGTGGCTGTGAAAGGCGTGGGACGGCTCCGTCAGCCGCCACAGCAAAGGCAAACGCAAGCCGAGCGCCTTCACAGTGTCCCAGACGCCAATCATTTCGATGGGCACCTCCCGATGGCAGTAGGCGCGCGAGAATGCATCGGCCGCGTCGCTCTCCGGCGCCCACTCGTAGTGGCGCCAGATCTGGCGCACGTTCCGCACCGTCGCATGCTGCGCCTGGAGCAGACCCAGCCTGTCGATCACGCCCCCGAGGGAGCGCACGGCAAAGGCGCCACGGGAATAGCCGAACAGGAAAATCCGGTCGCCGGGCCGATAGCGCGAGGCCAGGAACCCATAGGCCATGCGGATGCTGCGGTTCATGCCGCGGCCGGAAATGACGTGGTGGGTGCTGAACCAGTCCGGCCACTGAACCCCCGCATCATAGAGCAGGGACAAACCCGCGCGAGGCCCCTCGTCCGCGAGGAGCTTGTAGGTCAGCCCGGCATTGGTCTCCTGACCCGCCTTGAGCGTGGACATGGTTCCGTCGAGCACGATGACGTGGGTGGCAACGCCGCGTTTGCGGCTGGCGGGGCGCGACTGTCTGTGCCGCCTACTACGCCTCAGGCGGGACCACGCGGCAATTTGGCGGTTCAGGCGCATGGGAAACCCATCGCTTCGCTCCTCCACCGATACCCGTGCAACCGTTTCACGCCAAACTCCACGCCTCCCGAGGTTAAGTGTACCACTGAAATGGGAGCGACACAGCTTCTTTCCAAAGCACGGCATTTCACATGTGCAGGACTAGCTCACCGTGTCGCCCCGCTCAGCGCAGCCCCTCCCGGCGGCGCAGATAGGCTACACGGTCCCGTATCTCGTCACGCAGCGGGCCGGGCCGCGGGGTGTCGCGCAGTGTGTCGAACCAGTGCTCTGGCGGTGACTTGCCGCGCCGGTTTCCCTGCCAGCGCAACGCGCGGAGCACGGCCTGACCTTCGGCGGGCAACCGATCTGGGATCTCCCGGCCGCTCAAAAGCGCCCAGACCCCAGTCCACAGCCGACCCACAGACCAAGGGTTGTACCCGCCGCCGCCCAGCACGAGGTAACGCGGCGCGAGGGGCCGAAGGGAAGCGACGATCTCCCAATGGGCGTTGTTTGACAGCGACAGGCGAGACAGCGGGTCCTCCTCGACGGCATCGGCGCCGCATTGCAACACCACGGCATCAGGGGCGAAGGCATCAACGAGCGGCAGTATCAGCGCCTCGCGTATCCACAACATCTCGGTGTCGTTCAGGCCCCGCGGCACCGGAAGGTTTACGGCGGACCCACCGGCGCAATCCCCCAAAGCTCCTGTGAAGGGCCACCGCCGCTCTTCGTGGACCGAGATCATCCGGATCTCAGGGTCGCCGTCAAAGGCCAGTTCCACCCCGTCCGGGTGATGGGCATCAATGTCCACATAGGCAATCCGGCGCACGCCCATTCGGCGGAGCGACAGGATGCCCAGGACCGGATCGTTGAGATAGCAAAAGCCGCTGGCCCGCCCGGGCAGGCCGTGGTGCGTACCACCGGCGGGATGGTAGACCACGCCCCCCTCCGCCAGCATCTCGCCGGCCAGCAGGGACCCGCCCGCGGCGGTCGCGGGGCGCCGGTACACTTCCGGGAATGCGGGGTTCGATGGCGTCCCAAGTCCATAGCGCGCCCGGTCCTCTTCGGTGGCGACCTGCGTCGTCTCCACCCTCTGAAGTGCCGCGATATAGTCCGGCCGATGCCAGGAGGTCAGCGCCGCCGGCCGCGCGCGGGGCGACACGGCGTATTGCTCTCGCGGCAGCCAGCCGAGGGCACGGGCAAGGTCCATCACCGTGGAAACCCTCGGCACGCGCAGCGGATGCCAGGGGCCGTAGCTGGACTTCCGATAGATCTCCGAGCCGATAAACACAGCTTGCACGTTCGGCATCACTCCTGTGCTCCTCCGCGGCACTCCGCCATCGGAAGATATATGACCTGCGCCTGATCGAGCCAGCGGCACGTCCCGGAGCTGCGGCCACCGGGGGAGCTTGACAGATGCCCTACCCTTGCCAAGATTCGATGCACATCGTGCAGTTGGGTCAATATGCAAGGCCCCGACGACATGAAGGAGTTCTATTCGACAGGCTCAACCCGCCGATCACCGTCTGGCGGGACTCGATAATAAATTTGGTGAGGGTGAAGACTTGGATCTCAAGGCTATTGCAGAAATGCCCGCCTCGCTTGCGGGACATCCGAAAGGGAGCGCGCGGACCCAGTACGGTGCCCTGTGCTACAGGATCGTAAAAGGGAAACCCCAGATCCTGCTCATCACATCGCGCACCCGGCGGCGCTGGATCATTCCGAAGGGCTGGCCCATTGACACCCTGTCGCCCGCGGAAACGGCAGCGGTCGAGGCTTGGGAAGAAGCCGGGATCCGCGGAAAGGCGAAGGACACCTGCCTCGGCGTGTACGGCTACTTGAAAATCGGCGAGGCGGCGGGCGAGGAGGACCTGCCCTGCGTCGTGGCCGTTTACCCGATCAAGGCAAAATCCATGGCCACCAAATACCCGGAAGGCAAGGAGCGGCGCCGGAAATGGTTCTCGCCCAAGAAGGCCGCCAGAAAGGTTGCCGAACCGGAATTGCGGCGCATCCTGCAGGACTTCGACCCCGCAAAGCTCGGGTGACTTCGCGCCACAGCACGGCGAAATGTAGCGGAACGGCACTACTATTCAGTCGCCCGAGTGGCTAAATCTGACTCGGATGATCAAGTACAGCCTCATATGCGCGGAGAAACACCGTTTCGAAATCTGGTTCGCCTCTGCGGCGGCCTATGAGTCGTTGAAGACGTCGAAAATGGTCACCTGTGCCATCTGCGGCTCGGTCGATGTCGAAAAGGCGATCATGGCGCCCAGCGTCCGGACGCACGGGGCAAACCGTAAGGTCGAAACCGAGGACGCGGGCGGAGCGGCTGCGCATCCGCTGTCCGAACCGGCGTCCGATAGGGAAAAGGCGCTGGCCGAGCTGCGCAAGAAGATCGAATCCACCAGCGACTATGTCGGGCAGGATTTTGCGCGGGAGGCCCGCGCGATCCACGAGGGCGACTCGCCCCGTCGCTCCATCCACGGGGAAGCGAACGCCAGCGAGGCGAAGAGCCTGATCGAGGATGGCATCCCCGTCCTTCCCCTTCCCTTCCTGTCCCGGCGAAAAACCAGCTGATCCCGCACCCGCAGGTTCAGAGCGCGGACGGGGCTCCCGCCATCCGCAAGCGTGCCTCCCGCCAGGCGATGAAGGAGACTGAACCCATGATCAGCCCGCCGCCGAGCATCACCCATCCGTCCACAGGCTCGCCGAAGACAATCGCTCCGACGAGGGTGGCCCAGAGGAGTTGCAAGAATGCGACGGGCTGGGTGACGGCCAACGGCGCCGCCTGAAAGGCCAACGTCATCGCGTAGTGCCCCGCCGTCGCAAAGGCCGCCACGATCATCAGCCACCCCAGGTCGCCCCAACTCGGCGGCACCCAGACGGCCGCTGCGAAGGGCGCCAGCACGATCGTCACCATGATCGACATCATCGCGACCACCACGGACGGGCCGACGGAACCGGTCATCAGCTTGGCGATCAGGTAAGAGGCCGCGAACGCCAAAGCGGTGACGACCATGGCGGCGTGTCCAGCGTCCAACGCCCGGACGCCCGGGCGGAGAATGATTAGCGCCCCGGCGAAGGCCACGGCGATCGCAGCCGCCCGCCGCGCTGCCAATGGCTCGCCCAGGAAAAGGGCCGCGCCGATGGTGACGTAGATCGGGTTGAGGTAGTTCATCGCCGTGACCTCGGCGAGGGTGATCCGGGTCATGGCGAAGAACCAGAACATCACCGCCGTCGCCTGTGTGACGCCCCGCAGCGCGAACAGCAGCCAGGCCCGCCGGGTCAGATGGGTTCGTGCCAGCGCGGGCAGCATCGGCAGCAGGAACACAAGCCCCAGCAGATAGCGCAGGAATGCGGCCTCGATGGGCGGCACGCGGGGGCCGAGGTGTTTGACCGTCGCCTGAACGCCCACAAAACACAGCCCCGTGACCAACATCCAGAGGATGCCGGCAAGCGGACGTGTGGCGGGGGCGGCGAGAGTCTGTGTCATCCCGCAGACCAGAGCCCATCGCACGCAACACGACAAGGCGGAATTCGCCCCGGCGGCGGGCTCATCCCAGCACCAGCCCCGCCGCGATGGCCCACATCACGCAGCCCACGGCCACGTCGAGCACGCGCCAACTCAAGGGCCGTGCGAAGATCGGCTGGAGCAGCCGCGCGCCGTAGCCAAGCGCAAAGAAGAAGGCGAAGGAGGCGGAGGCAGCCCCGACCGTGAAGGCAAGCCGCGCCTCCGGAAAGGCGGTGGAGACCGATCCGATCAACGCCACAGTGTCGAGGTAGACGTGCGGGTTCAGCCAGGTCAACGCCAGGCACGTCAGCGCGACCGGCCGGAGCGCCCGCGGCCCGCCTGCACCGGCCTCCAGCGCCTCGCCGCCACGCCACGCATTGCGAAAGCTGAGCGCGCCGTAGGCCAGCAGAAACGCTGCCCCGCCCCACCGAAGGAGCGGCACGACCGCCGGCATCACGCGTTCCGCTGCGGCAAAGGCGAAAACACCCACCGAAATCAGAACCGCGTCCGACACCGCACAGATCAGCACCACCGCCAGCACGTGCTCGCGCCGGAGCCCCTGACGCAGGACGAAGGCGTTCTGCGCCCCAATCGCAAGGATCAGAGTGAGTGCAAGGCCGAAGCCCTGGATGAATGCCTCTGCGGCCATGTCGCCTCCACACAAGAGTCCCACGTCTTAGTGGTGACGCGGCGCGGTGCCAAGCGGGTCGTCAGTCGCTGCGCGGCTGCCGTGGCGGCAGACCGGATCGCCGGCCGGGTTTGGCCTTCCACCGCTGACGGTGCGGGCATAGGCTGCAGGCGGACCGAAAAGGAGGGGATCATGTCTGACACAGTTTTCAAACCGGATGCCGTGGCCGTCGTGACCGGAGGCGCGGCCGGGATTGGGCTCGCCATCGCGAAGGAATTCGCCTCCCGTGGCATGACCCTCGTGGTGGTGGACAATCGGCCCGACCACTTTTCGGAGGCAGAGGCGGCGCTCCGCGGTGCAGGCGCTACGGACGTGATGACGAGCGCCACGGATGTCTCCGATCTGCAGCAGGTAATCGCGTTGGAACAGGCGGTCGCGGACCGCTTCGGCGGCACGGACGTGCTGGTTAACAATGCTGGGATCCAGCCCGGCAGCTCCATGTTCGGGCCGATGGAGGCGTGGCGCGCGGTTCTGGAGACGAACCTCTGGGGCATCATCCACGGCACCCACAGCTTCGCGCCGCGCATGATCGACCGTGGTAGGCCGGGGATGATCATCAACACAGGATCCAAGCAGGGCATCACCACGCCGCCCGGCGATCCGGCCTACAACGTGGCCAAAGCGGGCGTGAAGGCGTACACGGAGGCGCTGGCGTACGATCTGCGCAACACCGAGGGAGCCAAGATCACGGCTCACCTGTTGATCCCCGGTTTCGTCTTCACCGGCTTGACGGCTTCGGGGCGGTCCGAGAAGCCCGAGGGCGCCTGGACGCCGGAGCAGACGGCGGCATTCATGATGGAGCGGCTGGCCGAGGGGGACTTCTACATTCTCTGCCCGGACAATGACGTATCCCGGGCACTCGACCAGAAGCGCATGGCTTGGGCCATCGGCGATATCATCGAGAACCGCCCACCGCTGTCGCGCTGGCACCCGGAATACGCAGACGCATTCGAGGCATTCGTCAAGTCCTGAGGTACCGCCGACCGAACTCGCGCCGATCTGTGGTATGCTTCCCGGGCACCGAACGAGGTGCGACAGGGAGGACGAACACATGCCGAGATTCATCATGACCGCGAAACTGACGTCGGTGGCGATCAAGGGTTTCATGGCCAAGGGCGACGACCGCAGGCCGGTGCTGGACAAACTGGTCAGTTCGGCGGGAGGGACCTTGGTGGAGCACTACTTCATCACCGGCGACGCCGACGTGATGATGATCCTGGACGCCGACAATGTGGGCGTGCCGGCGAAAGTCGCGATGATCGTCGGCTCCGAAGGGATCGCGACGGATTTCAACACCCATTGCGTGTGGAGCACGGCGGAATTCGCGAAGCTTGCGAGCGAGGCCGGCAGTGCGGCATCCGGGTACATCCCGCCGGGCGCCTGACGCCTTGGCTGCGGCGGGTCTCAGTCCAGTCGGAGCATCGCCGGAAGCGCTTGCCGCAGCCCCTCCATTCCGGCCGGCCGCCAGCCGAGCGCCTCAAGTCGGCGGGTCTCCATGACGTTCACCTGACCGGCATCCGCCCGATCCGGGAGCGGCGTGCTCACGCCTGTGAGCCGAGCCACTTCCGCCAAAAGGTCGCGCCGATCCAGAATGAGGTCGGACACATTGAAAATCGCGCCGGCAAGCTCGTCCGCCGGCAAGGTCAGCAAAAGGCGCACGGCCGAGGCGAGATCCGCCCCGTGGACTTCGGTGGCCACGCGCGGCGCGATCGGCGTGCCGTTCTGGAAATCCGCGAAGAGGGGCTGCCACTTGTGCGCCTGACCGGGTGCGACGGCGCCGTAGACCCCGGTGGCACGCAAACTCGACGTGGCAAACCCTGGCGCGGTCAAACCAGTCAGGGCACGTTCGGCCGCAACCTTCGCCTCCCCGTAGAGCGTATCCGGCCGCGGCTCCATATCCTCGCGGAGAACCGTACCCGGCGGCCAGGCACCATAGGCCGCGCGGGAGGAGAGAAACAGGACGCGACCAACACCGGCCGCTTTCGCCGCCTCGAACAGCCGAACCGATCCATCGAGGTTAGCGCGCAAAAAGCCCGCCGGATCCCCCCCCTCGCCGCCCCGATACCGCCCGGCAAGGTGGCTGAACGCGGCATGTACAAGGGCGTCGTATCCTACGAGCGGCGGGACCGGGCCGGCAAGGTCATAGGGTACGTGAACGACCGGGGCACCGAAGTTCCCCGGCAGCGGCGCCGAACGGCTCAAAACCGCCACGTCATCTCCCGCCGCCAGTGCCTCCTCGACGATGAACCGGCCCACCAGCCCGGTGCCGCCGGTGACGGCCAGTCTCACGCGAGCGGCCCGGGCAGCGTGGCAATGACCGGCACTGGCCCGTCGCCGGCATAGGCCTCCCACAACGCGATTAGCGGGGCCAGTTGCGCGGACTTGGGATGGGGGTCCTGCCACGGCTTCTCGTACTGGAAATGCAGGATGTGGATCGATGGCCAGTCCCACAGCTCCGGCATGTTGAACCACACGTATTGCAGCATGTTGTCGAACACCGGCAGCCCGTGCCAATCCGGAAAGAAATGCTGCAGGAAGGTCTGGTCGGTCCGCCGCCAGAAGGCACCAGGCGCGTCGAGTTCCGACAGCATCCGGTCGAACGTAGCCGCGTCGGGGCGAGCGCAGAAGACGCCGGAGTTCATCCGGTGGAAATCGGCGAGGCTTTCATAGACGTTCGGTGCAGCGGAAAACTCCGGATACTCAAACAGCCGGTCGCAGTTCTTCAGCACCAACGCATCGGCATCGATAAAGACCACGCTCTCGTATTCTTCCATCTGCCAGAGGCGCAGCTTGGCGAAGTTGTCGAGCGGGGTGTGGAACGGCGGCTTTTCACCCTTGGTGAAGGGCGCGAGGCCGTGCAGTCGGTCGCGGGCATGGGCCGCGTTGAAGGCCGCCGAGGTCGGCAACAGATCCGTGCGGACAAGACGCGCGCCCAGATCGCGCAGGGGCGCAAGGTCCACGTCGTCCACAGCGGCGGTATGGAGCACGACGCAATCGGCGTCGGTGCCGGTCATCCCGATGGACCGTACCAGCGCCTTCGCGCCGAGGGCATAGTCGGCGTTGGTGACGAGCGTCACATAGGCGTGGCGACTCGCCGGAGCCCCTTCGGCAAGCAGTCCTTCCACCATCACGCGTCAGGACACGGACTTGAGGTGCGCCGCCTCCGGATCGTGCACAACGCGCTTGGCGATGTCCTTCGTCCAGGCCGAGACGCAGGGGACATGCTTGCGGTCGACACGGTGGGCGTATTTCTTCGCCACGTGCACGACCTCCTCCAGCAGGCCGGATTCCAGCTTGATGGGGTTGAGGCCGAGGTCGATGAAATGGTCGTTCTTCACGATCAGCTCGTTCTCGGCTGCTTCCTTGCGTGGGTTCGGCAGGAAGGCGATCTCCGCGCCGGTCATGCGCGCCACCATCTCCGCCAGATCCCGCACCCGGTGGGTTTCGGTCATCTGGTTGAAGATCTTCACACGCTCGCCCTTTTCCGGCGCATCCCCAAGCGCCAGTTCGATGCACCGCACTGTGTCCTGGATGTGGATGAAGGCGCGGGTTTGCCCGCCGGTGCCGTGCACGGTCAGCGGATAGTCGATCGCGGCCTGGATCAGGAACCGGTTCAGCACCGTCCCGTAATCGCCGTCATAGTCGAACCGGTTGATGAGCTGCTCGTGCCGCTTCGTCTGGTCGGTATGGGTGCCCCAGACGATGCCCTGGTGAAGGTCGGTGATGCGGAGCGCGTCGTTCTGGGCGTAGAACTGGAACAGGATCTGATCGAGCGACTTGGTCATGTGATAGACCGAGCCCGGACGCGTCGGGTACAGGATCTCCATGCCCTTCGCGCCGCTGTCCGTCTCCACCGAAACGTCAAGGTAGCCCTCAGGGATCGGTGCGCCGATGGTGGAGTAGCCATAGACCCCCATGGTGCCCAGGTGGACGAGGTGGGCGTCGATGCCGGTCTCGACCAAAGCGGTCAGGAGGTTGTGGGTGGCGCTGACGTTGTTGTCGACCGTGTAGACCTTGTGACGATCCGACTTCATCGAATAGGGCGCGGCGCGCTGTTCGGCGAAATGGATGATCGCATCGGGGCGGTATTCGTCCAGCCACAACCGCAGACGCTGGTATTCCTTGGCCAGGTCGAGCAGGTGGAACCGGATCTCGTTGCCTGAGACCTGCTTCCAGATCCGGCATCGCTCCTGGATGGAGTCCATCGGCGTCAAGGACTGAACGCCCAGCTCGGTATCGATCCAGCGGCGCGAGAGATTGTCGACGATGTGAACCTCGTGGCCCAGGTTGGACAGGTGCAGCGAGGTCGGCCAGCCGCAAAAGCCATCTCCTCCAAGAACCGCAATACGCATGGTCAACTCCTCTCCGGCGGGGCGCCGGTTTCTTGCACTTTCCCTTGGGGCGTCCGCTTACCGTCCAACCGGCCGGATGTCGAATGAAACCTGTACGACACCGCAAGCTGCGAATGCCGTCGGTGCCGGACTCCGGCGTCCCAACGCCCCCGCTGCGGGATGTCCCTTTCGGTGTGGCGCGGGGATCACATGCGGTTGCGCGCAAACCTTCCCATCGCCTCCCGGACGACCCCCATGTCCACCGTCACCTACGTTAAAACGGGCTACATTGGCGCTTTTCGCTGGCCTGACGCCTCCTCACGCCTATTTGATAGCCGCAATGGTGCAACGACACGCTGAGAAGGCCGCGTGCGTTCACCGGAAGATCAAGGGGAATGCGATGGATCAAATTGGAACGGGTTGCGCGGGCTTCGATCACGTGCTGCGAGGCGGCTATCCGCGTAACAGTATCCACCTCCTGCAGGGGGCTCCGGGAACGGGAAAGACCACGCTCGCGCTGCAATTCCTCATGGAAGGCCGGGACCGAGGCGAAACCTGTCTCTATGTGACACTCAGCCAGACCGAACTCGACCTCCAACGCATCGCCGCGTCCCATGGCTGGTCGCTGGACGGCATCAAGGTGATCGAAGTCAGTGCGCACGAAGCGGGGGGCTTCTCGGAGCAAAGCATTTTCCAGACGGCGGACCTGCGGCTCGACGAGACGCGGCGCGCGGTTCAAGGCGCGATCGACGAATTCGAGCCTGCGCGACTCGTCTATGATTCCCTTCTCGAGATCCGGTTGCTCAGCCCGGACGTGCCCCGCTATCAGCGCGAACTCATCGGCTTCCGGGACTACATTGCGCGCAAGGGCATTACGGTCCTCCTCGTCGATACCGACGTCGACACAAACGATAATGGGGAGCTGGAGTCCCGCGGCGTCGTTCACAGCGTCTCCACGCTGGACAAGCAACTGCCGGATTATGGCAGGGCGAAACGGCGCATGCAGGTCGCGAAGATGCGGGGCGTACCGATCTTCGCCGGCTGGCACGACATGGACATTCGTGAGGGCGAAGGGGTTGTGGTCTATCCACGCCTTTCCCCCCGCGAACGCCCCGTAGACTCGCTGGACGGGGAGTTGATCCGGTCGGGCCGCGAACGCCTAGATTCCATCTTCGGCGGCGGGCTGGAGCCGGGCACGACGACAATGGTCGTCGGTCAGGCAGGCACTGGCAAGTCCACCATCGCTTCCCTTTACGCGACCGCCGCACTGGCCCGGGGCGAGAGCGTCGCCCTATTCCTTTTCGAGGAACGTATCGAGACGTTCTTCCGGCGCTCCGAAGGCCTCGGGATGGATCTGCGGGATTATTACCAAGACGGGCGACTGCACATATACGATTTCAATCCAGATGAGATCAGCGCCGGTGAGTTCACGCAGCTCGTGCAGAAAGAGGCAGAAGCGGACGACCTTCGGGTGGTGGTGATCGACAGCTTCACCGGTTACATGTCATCCCTGACGGACCATTCGCAGGCCCTGTTCGACATCCAGGCGCTCCTCAAGCACGTCTCGCGCCAGAACGTCCTGACCATTCTGATCGTCGCGCAGCACGGCCTGCTTGGTCACAACTCGAACACGCCCGTAGACGTCAGCTTCCTCGGCGACACCGTGTTGTTTCTCCGGATGCACGAGGAGAAAGGCCGGGTTCATCGCGACATCGTGGCGGTCAAGAAGCGGCACGGACCGCATGAACTCGATGTCCGGGAGCTGGTTATAGAAAGCGGGAATGTGGATGTCGGACCCGCCGCACGCTGATACTCTCCCACATACTGGCAAAGACCTTCCGCCGCTGCTCGTTATCACGCCGCGAGGCATGGATGCCAATATCCTCTCGAAAGCGATCCGCGAGATCGGTTTTCCCTTGGAGACCATACGGTCAACCGACGAGATCCCCGAAGGAACGATGGAAGAATTCGGATCGCTCATCATTGCTCAGGAATCCCTGTCCGAGGAGTCGCTGGAAAAATTCTCCACGCGCCTCGGACGTCAGGATGACTGGTCGGAGATGCCTGTGATCCTGCTGGCGGGAGAGAGGTCCGGCGCGATCGCCCTGCGGGAGGCCGTTCGGGCGCAATTCACTCGCGCCCGGCTGGTGGTTCTGTCACGCCCCCTGAGCTGGGTCGAATTCCAGACCGCGGTGCAAAGTTCGATGAGCAACCGGCTTCGCCAGTACCAGGTGAGGGACCATTTGCGCATGGAGCGGCTGCTTCGGCGCGAGTTGAACCACCGGGTGAAGAACCTCATTACCACGGTTCAGTCCATCGCTCGGCTGACACGCCGGACGACCGGAACCGGGAAGGACAGCTATGACGACTTTCTCGAACGTCTGGATGCGTTGAACAACGTCCACGGAATGCTGATGCAGATGGATACCGTGGGCGTCCGGTGCGACGAGCTCTTCCAGGAGCTCTTGCGCCCCTACATGGACGGCGACAAGCTCCAGCTCCATACGGAGCCGGTGAACCTGTTTCCCGCGGCGGCCCATTCGCTCGGACTCTGCCTGTATGAGCTGGTGACCAACGCGGTCAAATATGGCGCGCTCTCCCATCCGGTCGGCACGGTTGTCGTCGACTTCCGTACCGATGGGGATACGGCGTGGTTCAGATGGAAAGAAACCGTGCCCTTCACACTGACCCAGCCCGAGACCATGGGATATGGATCACGGTTCATCGGCGCGTCTCTGGCGTCAGTCTTCGGCAGCCCGGCAAACGTCGCGTATGAACAAGACGGCTTGCTGGTTGAAGGAAGTGGCCCCCGGGACACTGTGATTTGCCCGCCGGAAGACTCGGTCGGCCCTACGGTACATTTCAGGTGACGGCATGAAAATCATGATTTGTGAGGATAACATCGTGATAGCCATGTCTATCGAGATGCTTCTTGAAGACAGCGGTTTCGAAAGCGCAGGCATCGTCACGACGCGGACCGCGTGTCTGCAAGAGTGCGACGCGAACCGGCCGGACATGGTTCTGGTGGACCTCGACCTTGCCGACGGCCCGACCGGGGTGGCTCTCGTGAGAGACCTCCATGCGCGTGGGATTCCCTCCATCATCGTGTCAGGGCAGACGTCCGTGATCGATCTGAGCGGAAGCCCAGCGGTGGCCGTGCTGGAGAAACCGTTTCACGACGCTGCATTGATAGCGCTGCTGGAACAGAGCCTGCCTGCGTGATGGCCCATTGCTGAGAGGCAGAGAGCGTCGGCCAGCCTGCGGTGCAGTGGCGACCCCGCCAGGACTTGAACCCGGAACCTAGCGCTTAGAAGGCGCTCGCTCTATCCAGTTGAGCTACGGGGCCACTGGCCCCTCTATTGCGCAGCCAGAGCGCCGATTGCAAGCCAAGTTGCAGGCGCGTTCACGAAGGGTCAAAGGCCTCAACGGGTCTCAGTGCGTCCATACCGTACGGCGGTTCGTGGCGAAGTTGTCGCCATAGCCGTTCTTGCGGATGTTTGGCTTGCGCTTCTTGGGCTCGATCACCACGAAATCGAGGCCATTTTCGCGCGCGTAGTCGAGCGCCGCCTCCTTGGTATCGAACCGCAGCTTCACCTGGCTGTGCACGTCCGTCTGGCCCGGCCAGCCCATCAAGGGGTCGATCTTCGTCCCGTCCTCGGGAACGATTTCGACGTACCACACCTTGGTCTTGCCGGTGCCGGACTGCATCACGTTTCTGGCCGGCTGATAGATGCGCGCACGCATGGGCGATCTCCTTGGCTTCTGCGCAGGTTATCGCCAAGCGCGGCGGATCGCGCAAGGGGCGAATGGACGTTTTGGGGGAGCGCGCTGACGCAGGCGGCTGCCAGCCGGCGACGAGGGAGCGGGTTGGGGATGCACGCCGGCCGGCAGCCTCTCTGCTGCGTTCAACCAGAGTGAGAAATATTCGCCGAATCAGCAATCGTCCGGGCCGGGACTCGGCACATTTACGCCGAGGCAGGACGGGCGAGGCGCCCCACAGCCGCGCCCGCCGTCAAGCCGCTTCGACGGGCCACGTATCGAGCGGTTGCAGCGCGCGTCCAATCCGCCTCATATGTCATCAGCTCCCGCAGCGTCGCCCCCTCACAATTCCGTCGGACGGACGGGAAAAAATTTGCCATTTTGCCCGGAGCACCCGAAATGAACGAAAGCTGACCGCGCCCCAGCCAGACGAGACATCCATGCCCTACACCCATTCCGACAAGTCCATGCCATTGATGCACGCCCCGGCGCCGGACGTCCGGACGCGCGAGAAACTCGAAGGCGGCAAGCGGTTCACCATGCATGCGGAGTTCGAGCCGGCGGGCGACCAGCCGACGGCGATCGTGGAGCTGGCGAACGGGGTGCGCGACGGCGAGCGGGACCAGGTTCTGCTGGGCGCGACCGGCACCGGCAAGACCTTCACCATGGCCAAGATCATCGAGGAGACGCAGCGCCCGGCGATCATCCTCGCGCCTAACAAGACGCTGGCAGCGCAATTGTACGGGGAGTTCAAGGGGTTCTTCCCGGAGAACGCGGTGGAGTATTTCGTCTCCTACTACGACTATTACCAGCCCGAGGCCTACGTGCCGCGCTCGGACACCTACATCGAGAAGGAATCGCAGATCAACGAGCAGATCGACCGGATGCGCCACTCCGCGACCCGCGCCCTGCTTGAGCGCGACGACGTCATCATCGTGGCCTCCGTTTCCTGTATCTACGGTATCGGCTCGGTTGAAACCTACGGGGCGATGACGCAGGACCTGCACGTTGGCCGCGAGTACGACCAGCGCAAGGTCATGGCCGATCTCGTGGCGCAGCAATACCGGCGCAACGATCAGGCGTTTCAGCGCGGCAGCTTCCGGGTGCGTGGAGACGTTCTGGAGATCTGGCCCGCCCACTTGGAGGATCGCGCATGGCGCGCGTCGTTCTTCGGTGAGGAACTGGAAGCGCTCACCGAGTTCGACCCACTGACGGGCGAAAAGACCGACAGCTTCGAGCGAATTCGGATCTATGCCAACTCCCACTACGTCACGCCCAAGCCGACGATGAAACAGGCCATCGAGGGCATCAAGAAGGAGCTTCGCCAGCGGCTCGATCAACTCGTGGGCGAAGGGAAGCTGTTGGAGGCACAACGTCTGGAGCAGCGGACCAACTTCGACCTGGAGATGCTGGAGGCCACCGGGGTCTGCAACGGCATCGAGAACTACTCGCGCTACCTCACCGGCCGCGCGCCCGGCGAGCCGCCCCCGACGCTGTTCGAATTTATCCCCGACACCGCTATCGTCTTCGCCGACGAGAGCCACGTCAGCGTGCCCCAAATCGGCGGCATGTACCGGGGCGACTATCGGCGCAAGTTCACGCTCGCCGAGCACGGTTTCCGCCTGCCCTCCTGCATGGACAACCGCCCCCTCAAGTTCGAGGAATGGGACGCGATGCGGCCGCAGTCCGTCTTCGTCTCCGCCACGCCGGCCTCGTGGGAGCTGGAGCAAACTGGGGGCGTGTTTACCGAACAGGTGATCCGCCCGACCGGCCTCCTGGACCCGGAGGTCGAGATTCGTCCCGTCGAGATGCAGGTGGACGACCTCCTGGACGAAATACGACGCGTGACTGCGAAGGGCTTCCGAACGCTCGTCACCACCCTGACCAAGCGCATGGCGGAGGATCTGACCGAATACCTGCACGAGCAGGGGATCAAGGTCCGCTACATGCATTCTGACATCGACACCATCGAGCGGATCGAGATCCTGCGGGACCTGCGGCTCGGCGCCTTCGACGTGCTGGTGGGCATCAACTTGCTGCGGGAAGGGCTCGACATTCCCGAATGCGGGCTCGTGGCCATTCTGGACGCCGACAAGGAGGGCTTCCTGCGCTCCGAGACCTCTTTGGTCCAGACCATCGGTCGTGCCGCGCGGAATGCGGAAGGGCGCGTCATCATGTATGCCGACCGCATCACCGGCTCGATGGAGCGCGCCCTGAAAGAGACGGAACGCCGGCGCGCGAAGCAGATCGCCTACAACGAGGAGCACGGCATCACGCCAGAGACCGTTCGAAAGAATGTCGAGGACATCCTCGCCGGGCTCTACAAGGGCGATGCGGACATGTCCCGGGTGACCGCGAAACTCGACGCGCCGATGCACGGCGCGAATTTGGAGGCACACCTGAATGGCTTGCGCGATCAGATGCGCAAGGCTGCCGAGAACCTGGAATTCGAGGAAGCCGCGCGTTTCAGGGACGAGATCAAGCGGCTGGAGGCGGTGGACCTCGCGGTCGCGGACGACCCGCTGGCGCGCCAGTCCGCGGTGGAGGCCGCGGCCGAGGCGGCACAGAAAGGGGTCGGGCGGTCAAAGGCTGGACGGCCGGGGCAGCGGGGCGGCATCAAGAGGAAAAAGGGCGGGAGGGCGTAACCGCAACGCCATCTAGGGACGCCCGCGCACTTGCGATGCGTCTCGGAAAGATACGTCAACGTCTACGACCGATTCCCGGGATTCGCGCTCCGCAACTGCCGCGGTGAAAAGCTGAAAGGCGGGGCGTGCCGGTTCGAAATATTAATCGTTGAATGGCGATAGAATAATACTTGCGCCGTTCGCAGATTGTTCAGTTCCTTTCACGCATCTTGCCGGACGATAGAGCGCATTCCGACGCGGATCCACTCCTGACCGCAAACTTTTCCGGCCAGACCGGCCAAGTCTAATCCCTTGGCAACTGATCATTTTTCGGGTGCGCGACCGCCGTCAGCCCAGTTTTGATTGCGACACATTAACTTCTTGGGAACAATTTTGAAACTCTCGCCACCCGTACGCCACATTTGTGCCCCGTTTCGGCGCAAGGGTGCCTTTGCGGCTAATTCGCCTGCCGCCTTTTAACCTTCTGGCAACGTATTGCCCGCTAGGTAAAGACAACAGGCCAAGGCGGGCCATCAATCGGGAGGCGTAAAAATGGCGCTCGGCATCTTCCTGGTTTCCATCTTCATCGCTGTCGCGACTGCGGCGGCCTCGGCTCTTTCCGGCGGCAGCGTTGCGACCGTCATCATGTGGGGCATCGGAACTGCATGGGCGAGCAGCGTGGCCTTGACCGCGATTGTCGCACTTCGCTGGTACATGACCAAATCGGATCGCCCGATCGACGCCTCGACCATGGTTCCGGCCGGGTTCTCCAACCACTCCTGACGGAGCCGTGGGACCATCGTTCCCACATAGGCTTCTCCTCCGTCGATAGCACCACCACGTTTCGCGTTGCGTTTCATTGGCGCCTGTTGACCTGAACACTTCTGCGCCTGGGGCATGCGACGCGCTCTCTTCCTCCTATTGATCAGCCTGCTGGCAGCGGTCGGCACGTCGGCCACCGCCGGAGGGGCGTGGCCTCGCGGCAAGGGCAACGGCTTCCTCTCTGTCTCGTGGACGACGTTCGGGGATGCCGTGGGGTACGTGAAGGAAATATCCGGCCCCCTCTCCGAAAAGCCTGAACTCGAGCTCACAAACGAATCCGCCGTCTATGCCGAATACGGCATATCCGAACGCCTGACGTTCGGGCTCGACAGCTTCTCCCGGCGAGAGTCCAACCTCAGTTCCGCGATCCTGTTTATCGCCGCCGCTCTCGGCAACCTCGACTGGAAAAACCACTACGGCGCCCAGATCGGCTACGGGCCCGTGCGCGACTGGCTCGACCGGAAAGATTCGGTTCTGCGTGCCGGCCTTGCCTATGGCCGGGGGTACCAGAGCCCTTGGGGCGACGGATGGGTGGAGGTCGACGGGAAACTCGGTTGGCAGGTGGACGCGGAGGAGCGCTACTGGAAGATCGACAGCACCCTTGGCTACAACGCCACCGACAGGTCGATGCTTTACCTCCAGATCCAGAGCGGCGCCGGAGTCGACGGGCCGATTTATGTGCGTGCAGTCCCGACGTACGTGCGCCGGTTCGGCCATGGCATCAGCGTGGAATCGGCGATCTTGCTCGGGATGCAGAACGACAACGCGCAAGGGCTGAAGCTCGGCGCCTGGCTCGATTTCTGATCGACGTCACCCGGGGCGAGTCCGCCCCAAGAGCGTTGCTCGGACCCCGCCAGGACGCTACCGTAGCCTTCGTCCAAACTGCCACGATGACCTGGCCGGATGACCAACTCTCCGCCTTCGGGCAAAGACATTCCCACAACCGCCGCCCTGGTGCTCGGCGCGGCCGTCCTTCCCGGCGCGCGTCCCTCCATCGCGCTCGAACGCCGTGCGCGTCACGGGGCGGCATTGTGGCTCGAGGGGCGCGTGCAGGTTGTCATCGGATGCGGCGGCGTCGGCCGGCACCCACCGAGCGAAGCCGAGATGATTGCGCAAATCTGTGGGGCGGAAGGGGTACCGAAAGACGCAATCCTGAACGAAAGCCGCTCCACGAATACCCTCCAGAACATCGCCTTTGCGCTGCCGCTGATCGCGCAGGCCGGCATCGACGAGGTCGTCCTGGTGACGGACGGCTACCACGCGCCGCGCGCCCGGCTTATTGCCCGGCGCCTGGGGCTCAGCACCCGAAGCGCGTCCCCGACTGTAAACGATGCACGCTGGCGGCACCTGCGCTGGCGCCTACGCGAGGTACCCGCGTGGCTCTATTACCGCTTCTGGCCCGGCGCGTTCGGCTGATCAGCGCACGACGACCACGGTGCAGGGCGCATGACGCACGACTTGTGCTGCAGTGCTGCCCAGCAGGTAGTCTTGCATCCCCGGGCGGTGGCTTGCGATGACGATGCAGTCGGTTCCAACCTCCTCGGCCGTGTCGAGGATGGTCCGGCCGGCATGTCCCTCCACCAGCATCCCCTCGCCATGCGGCACGTCAGACGCGAGCCGTTGGAGCTCCTTCGCCAGTCCTTCGCGCGTCGCCTCCATCAAGTCGTCAGGTATGTGGTAAATCGCATAGGCCGGCACGTGCTCGACCACGTGAAGCAAGGTGATGGTCGCATCGTCGTCAGCCATCGCCCGGGCTGCGGCGATGGAGCGATCGACCTTCTCGTCGTCGTCGAACGAAATCGGCACGAGGATTTTCTTGTACATGACACCCCTCCCAAAGCGGTGGCCCCCAAGGATTGCGCAATCCCGCGGCCCGCGCCTTGATGCAGGTCACGCCTGCCGCGCGGTCAGTCTCCGGTGACCGTCAGGCCGAGGAGGCGCCACACCTGCATGCCCCCCCGGTAGTAGTGGATGCGTTCGGGCGGGTAGCCGGCCTCGATGATCCGCCGGATCGCCTCCGGTGATTGCCCGCACCACGGGCCGTTGCAAAAGAGCGCCACGGGCTTCGCGCCTTCACAATCCCAGCCCTCGAAATCGATTTCGCAGCCAAGCTCCGCCAGATGGTCGACCATCTCCGTGTAGGGCATCGAAACGGCCCCCGGAATGGAGCCGCCCTGGAAGTCAGGGGTCACACGGCTGTCTACAACGACGGCGTCGGGATCGGTCAGCATGTCCAGCAGTTCCAGCTCGCCGATGGTCGTCACCCCCTCCGCGGGCGAGATCGGCTGGATGCAGAACGGCGGGCAGGCGCGAGAGGTCTGCGCCCACTCCCCGGTCAAGACGTTGGACGTATCCTGAATGCGGGAGATCTCGACCGGGCCGCTGTCGGTTTCCACGGTCACACTCGGCATTCCCTTGGTAACGGCAACCTCCTGCGCGGGCGCGGAGACCGGCAAGACGAGAGCCACAAACGCGACGGCAAACGGATAACGCATCGAATCCTCCCAAATTCCTGTGCTGTGAGACTCATAGCCCGAAGCCCGTCCGGCGCCAGCACGTATCTGTCGGGTGCATCGCTGGGCAGTTCCAGGACGCGGGTTTAGTTGAAGGTTTCGACCACGTCGTACATCACCGGCTCGAAACTGCGGCACAACTCGTGGAAGCGGCGGTTGTGTTCGCGCATCTCCGGACTGCGGAGCATCGCCTGAAAGTCCTCTCGCCGCTCCCACTGGGAATAGTTGGCGATTCGCGTCTGCGCGTCGTTCACATGCAGCCCGGCCCCGATGAAGCCCGGCTGTTTCGAAATGAACGTCCGGTAGGCTTCGGTTAGCGCATCCACGAGGTCCTGACAGGTTCCGGGGCTCATCTCGAACGTGGTGATAACCGTCTGGAACGTGTTGGATTTGGAAATCGTCGGCATAAGGCTCTCCCTGGCTACGGAACCGACCCTAGCACGCGCGCCGCGGCTGCGAAGGGATTTCTGCGACGGTCAGATATTCGGCTTTCCCTGCAATCCGAGCAGCCTGCGGGCCGCCGTCCAGTACCCGGGCAATTGCGGCGGCGTGTCCAGATGCCGGTGGATCTCGTCCACATGGGGTTGCATCCGGCGGGCGGAAAAATCCCGTCCCCAGGCGAGAAATGCGTCGGCCTCGGCGGGGCGGAGCCGGCACGCGCTGCCGACGAGACCCACCAGCATGTCGGCCGGCGAATACCATTCGTCCTGGATCCCCGTCACGCGGGCACGCAACAGCGGCCCAACCGCCCGCATGAGCGGCGACCCGGAGTAGGTGATGAGCAACTGCCCCATCTCGTCCCGGCTGTAGCCGATAAGCGGCGGGAAGGTGTCGAAGAAGATGCCCTGTCCGTCCAGTACCGCAAGATTGCGGATCGAGGGATGAAACCCGATGCGTTCCGGGCGGCCGACAACGCCGGTCGCAAAGGTGGCAATCACCTCCCCCGCCGATTCCATGAGGGCGAGCGCCGTTTCCAGGTCGGCGCGCTCCATGTGCGGACGCATGAGGCTGTCGGCCGGCAAGGCCGCCTGCACGATCACCGGCACGCGCCTGCCCTGACTCTGCACCAGATGCAGCTCCGTATCCGGCAAACGGATACCGCATTCCCGTAGCGCGATGACATAGGCCGAATGAGCCTCCGCCAGCCGATCCAGCGCCGCGTCGTCCGCCCGTGACCGATAGACTTTCACAACGGAGTCGGAGAACGGCCCGTCTACCGGACGGAACGGGGCGCAGAAGTACCCCAAGCGAGAGATCGGCGCGCCTCGGACGCTCTCCGACGCCTCGATCAACCGCCGAAGCTCTGCATCCGTCTCACGCACACCCATTTCCGTACCCCCGCGGCGCCGTGCCGCCAGGCGCGCACATTAGCCTTGCCGCGAGCGGAGGGAAACAGGTGTCGAACGTGTCAGCGGACCACGTGCACCGAACACTTGGCGTGGCGGACCACCCGTGCGGCGGTGGAGCCGAGGAAGTAGTCCTGCATCCCGGGCCGGTGACTGGCGATCACGATGCAATCGCAGCCCACTTCGTCGGCATAGTCCAGGATCGTTCGGGCCGAGTGTCCCTCGACAACAACGACTTCCGCATTCGGTACATTCTCAGCGAGCGTCGCAAGGCCGTTGCTGATATCCGAGCGTGCCTTTTCCAGATGGTTCGACGGCAGGTACTCGGTCGCGTACTGGGGCAGATGCTCCATGACATGAAGCAGGGTGATCTTGCCTCCTTCGGAGCGCAGCGCTTGCGCGATATCCATCGCCTCGCGAGCGTTGCGGTCTGCTTCGAAGGAAACCGGAACAAGAACGTTTTCGTACATCTCAGTGGCCTCCTTGGCGCTCGGACGTTAGCTGACGGCGCATGGTAAAACCTTGATTTAGGTCAGATAGGTGCATCACGACGACCATTTGCGCCCCGTATCCGACAGCGTCCTCCGAAGACCCTCGCCGATAGAGCGCGGGCGGCGCAGGGCCGGATCACCTGGCGTCCAGATCCTCCACGTCGACCACGCCCTGAACCGCCTTCAGTGCCCCGCGCACCTGCGGACTGACTGGCAGGTTGGAGCCGATTTCCATCTCCACTTCCCCCGGCAAGTCCGGGTTCAGCAATGTCACCCGTATCGGCCCCTTCATCCGCACCGGACCGGCCTCGGCAGTGCGGGCGAGGATGGATTGCAGCACTGGCAGCGCACTGCCGTCGTTCACGAAGAGGCGAAAGCCGCTGGCGTCATCGCCGCGCCCGCCCTCCCCTTCCACCGGATGCGCGCCCTTGCACAACAGTTTCAGTTGCTCGCTCTCGAACGTCGCCTCCGCCGTCACGACCACATTCTGACCCGCCTCCAGGTGATCGCGCGCCTTCTCCAGCGTCTCGGAGAAGACCGTCATCTCGAACAGCCCCGTCGGGTCCGACATCTGTACGAAGGCGAACCGGTTACCGCGCGCCGATTTTCGCTCCTGCTTGCCGGCCACGGAGCCTGCCATCTTCACCACGGCCGGGCCGTTCTTAACGATCTCCTGAACCTCCTGAAACGTCTTCACGCCCCGCCGTTTTAGCATCCCCATGTAGTCGTCCAAAGGGTGCCCGGAGAGGTAAAAGCCGATCGCCGCATGCTCCTCCGTCAGCCGTTCGGCCGGAAGCCAGTCATCCGCCCGGGCCAGCCTCGGCTCAGGCAGATCTTCCCCCGCCTCCCCGAAAAGCGAAACTTGGTTGGACGTCCGCTGCTCGTGGATCGCCGCCGAATAGGCAACCAGCGGATCGAGCGAGTTCAGCACGCGCCGCCGGTTCCGGTCCAGCACGTCGAACGCCCCGGCCCGTGCCAACATCTCCAGCGGCCGCTTGCCCACGTGCTTCAGGTCAACCCGCCGCGCGAAATCGAACAGGTTCACGAAAGGCTTGTTCCCCCGCCCCTCGACGATCAGGTGCATGGCCTCCATCCCGACGTTCTTCAGCGCAGCCAGGGCGTAGACGATCTTGCCGTCGTCGACCGAAAACGTCTCGATGGAGCGGTTGATGCAGGGCGGCACGATCTCGATCTCCAAACCCCGCCGCACTTCCTCGGCATAGACGGCCAGCTTGTCCGTCAGGTGGATATCGCAGTTCATAATGCCGGCCATGAACTCCACCGGGTGGTTCGCCTTGAGCCAGGCCGTCTGGTAGGACACTACCGCATAGGCCGCCGCGTGGGACTTGTTGAAGCCGTAGTTGGCGAACTTCTCCAGCAGGTCGAAAACCTCGCTCGCCTTCTTCTTGTCCACCCCGTTTTCGGCAGCCCCCTTGATGAACTTCGGCCGCTCCGCGTCCATCGCCTCCTTGATCTTCTTGCCCATCGCCCGCCGCAACAGATCCGCGCCGCCGAGGCTGTAGCCCGCCATCACCTGAGCGATCTGCATCACCTGCTCCTGGTAGACGATGATGCCCTGCGTCTCCTCCAGGATATGGTCGATCAGCGGATGCACCGACTCCCGGTCCCTCAGCCCGTTCTTCACCTCGCAATAGGTGGGAATGTTTTCCATCGGCCCGGGCCGGTAGAGCGCCACAAGCGCCACGATATCCTCGATGCAGGTGGGCTTCATGCGCCGAAGCGCGTCCATCATGCCCGAGCTTTCTACCTGGAACACCGCGACCGTCTTGGCAGCGGCATAGAGTTCGTAGGTCTTCGCATCCTCAAGGTCGATATGGTCGATATCGACCTCCACCCCGCGCAGCTTCAGCAGGTCGAGCGCGTTCTGGATAACCGTGAGGGTCTTGAGCCCGAGGAAGTCGAACTTCACCAGCCCCGCCTGCTCCACCCATTTCATGTTGAACTGGGTGGCCGGCATGTCCGAGCGCGGGTCCTGGTAAAGCGGCACCAGCCAGTCCAGCGGCCGGTCACCGATGACCACGCCCGCAGCGTGTGTAGAGGCGTTCCGCAGCAAGCCCTCCACTTGCTGCCCGTAGGTCAGCAGCCGGTCCACCACCTCCTCGGACCTCGCCGCCTCCCGCAGCCGCTCCTCCGTTGCCAACGCCTTCTCGATGGAAACCGGCTTCACCCCCTCCACCGGGATCATCTTGCTGAGGCGATCCACCTGCCCGAACGGCATCTGAAGGACGCGGCCCACGTCCCGCACCGCCGCCTTGGACAGCAGCGCGCCGAAGGTGATGATCTGCCCGACCTTCTCGTGGCCGTACTTCTCCTGCACGTAGTGGATGACCTCCTCCCGGCGATCCATGCAGAAGTCGATGTCGAAGTCGGGCATCGAAACCCGCTCCGGGTTCAGGAACCGCTCGAACAGCAGCGAGTACCGCAGCGGATCGAGGTTGGTGATCGTCAGCGCATAGGCCACCAGCGAGCCCGCACCGGACCCCCGCCCCGGCCCGACGGGAATGTCATGCGCCTTCGCCCACTTGATGAAATCCGACACGATCAGAAAATAGCCGGGGAACCCCATCGACTCGATGATCCCCAGTTCGAACTCCAGCCGTTTCTCGTAGTCCTCCACCGGCGCCGCGTGGGGGATCACCGCCAAACGCTTCTCCAGGCCCTCGTGCGCCTGCCGCCGCAGCTCCTCCACCTCGTTCTCGGCAAAGGTCGGCAGGATCGGCTTGCGCCGCTCGGCGTGGACATGACAACGCCGCGCGATCTCCACCGTGTTCTCGATCGCTTCCGGCAGGTCGGCAAACAGCGCCGCCATCTCCTCCGGCGTTTTCAGGTAGTGCTGCGGCGTCAACCGCCGGCGCGGTTGCTGTTGGTCGACATAGGCGCCCTCGGCGATGCAGATGAGCGCATCGTGCGCCTCGTAGAATTCGGGCTTCGGGAAATAGACGTCGTTGGTCGCAACCAGCGGCAGATCCATCTCATAGGCCGTCTCCACGAAGAAGCGCTCGGTCAGCCGCTCCGCTTCCGGCGCCCCGTCATCCCCCGGATGCCGCTGCACCTCGACGTAGAGCCGCTGAGGATACGCCGCCGCTAGCCGTTCCAGCATCGCTCGCGCCTTCGGCTCGTGGCCCGCCCGCACCATCCGCCCCAACGCCCCGTCCGCACCGCCGGTCAGGCAGATCAGTCGCTCCGCATGCGCCTCAAGTTCCTCTGGCGTTACATGCGGGCGCTGATGATCCCCCCGCAGGTAGAGGCAGGAGTTGAGCTTCATCAGGTTGCCATACCCCGCCTCGTCCTGCGCCAGCAGCACGACGGGCGCCGGAGCGACCGGCTTCTGCCCCGGCAGAACCGGCTCATACTCCAGGTCCACCTGGCAGCCCATGATCGGCTGAATGCCCGCATCACGCGCAGTCATCGAAAATTCCAGCGCTGCAAACATGTTGTTGGTGTCCGTCACCGCAACCGCGGGCATCCCCATGGCCCTGCACAGGCCGGGGAGCTTCTTGGTCCGGATCGCCCCTTCGAGAAGCGAGTATTCGGTATGGAGGCGGAGATGAATGAATCGGGGGGAACTGCTCATGATGCGGAGAGTACCGAGGCGAACGAACCATGAAAACAGGCTCCGGGCGAGGATTCTGTGGATAGCCCATAAGCCGCGGCCAGACCGGCGAAATCTCCTGAGGCTATGCCCGGAGAGGCGTAGGCGCCAGCACTGGCGCCCATTTCTTGAGCGGATGCAAGCCGGATGGGCACAAATCGCCCGCACCGCTTGCAATGCGATGCGGATTTGGCTTTGCTCATGCGGAATGACAACGCCGCGCGCTTTCTACGCCGCATCGAAGGCGCGCAAGGTGGGGCTTGGGTAACGCGGCGGACGACCTCATGGAGATTTCGTTTCTTCTCAACGGAGAGACTATTCACGCGGACGCCGCGCCGACGCGCAGCCTGCTCGACTGGCTGCGGGAGGAGCGCGGCCTGAGCGGCACGAAGGAAGGTTGCAACGAGGGCGACTGCGGGGCCTGCACCGTCATGGTCACGGCCCCGGGCGACGCGCCGCGCTGCCTGAACGCCTGCATCCTCTTCCTGCCGCAGTTGCACGGGAAAGCCGTACGCACGGTGGAAGGCCTCACCGGCCCGGACGGCCAACTCCACCCGGTGCAACAGGCGATGATCGACCAGCATGGCTCGCAGTGCGGCTTCTGCACGCCGGGCATCGTCGTGTCTCTCGCCACCGCCCACACGAACCGCCGGACGGATTTCGACGACCAACTTGCCGGCAACCTCTGCCGATGCACGGGCTACGCCCCCATCGTCCGCGCGGCAGAATCGGCAGCTGCCTCCGCCCCGCCGGACTGGCTTGCGCAGGCCCCCGACTTCTCGTGGACGGAAATACCCTCGGGGGGGCGTGCCGCAGGCGCGCGGGGGGCAGACAGCCCCCCTCCTCCCCTCTCCGACAACGCCGCAATGCCCGGCTCTTCCGACGAGCTTGCCGCGTGGTACGCCGAACACCCGGACGCCACCCTCGTGGCCGGTGCCACCGACGTCGGCCTCTGGGTCACGAAAGGCCTGCGGGAATTATCCCCAGTCGCCTTCCTCGCCGGCTGCGCGGACCTGAAGCGGATCAAGACGACGGATAGCGAAATCCGCATCGGCGCCATGGTAACGATGGCGGACCTGTTGCCGGTGATGGCCGAGCATCATCCCGCCCTGGCCGAATTGCTCCGCCGCTTCGCCAGCGTCCAGATCCGCGCCGCCGCCACCCTCGGCGGGAACATCGCCAACGGCTCCCCCATTGGCGATACCCCACCCGCCCTGATTGCCCTCGGCGCCACCCTGCACCTGCGCAAGGCCGACACCCGCCGCACCCTGCCGCTCGAGGATTTCTTCCTCGCCTACGGCAAACAGGATCGCGAACCGGGCGAATTCGTCGAGGCCATCGGCATCCCGCGGCAACCCGATGCGCTGCGCTGCTACAAGCTGTCCAAGCGCTTCGATCAGGATATTTCTGCGGTCTGCGGCTGCTTCAACATCCGGGTCGAGGGCCAAACCGTCACCGAAGCGCGGATCGCCTTTGGCGGCATGGCCGCGACGCCCAAACGGGCCCGGACCGTCGAAGCCGCTCTGACGGGCAACCCGTGGACCGAGGAAACCGTCACCGCCGCGCTGCCCGCCTTCGCGGAGGATTTTGCGCCGATCTCCGACATGCGCGCCTCCGCCGGCTACCGGCTTCGCGCGGCCGAGAACATGCTGCGCCGGTGCTTTGCCGACACGGCCGGAACGGCAACCAACGTGCTGGAGGTGCGGCCATGAGCGTCACCCGCCCGCTGCCCCACGACGCGGCCCGCCTGCATGTGACCGGAGAGGCCCGCTACCTGGACGACATCCCGACACCGCGCGGCTGCCTGCACCTGGCGTTCGGCCTGTCCACGATCGCCGCTGGCCGGATCGCGTCGATGGATCTCGCCGCCGTCGCCGGCGCGCCAGGTGTCGTGGCAGTACTCACCGCCGAGGATCTCCCGGCGGAGAATGACGTCTCCCCTGCCCCTGCCTTCCACGAGGAGATGCTGTCGACCGGCGACATCCAGTACCTCGGCCAGCCGCTGTTCCTCGTCGTCGCAACAAGCCACCTCGCTGCCCGCAAAGCCGCCCGCCTTGGGCGGGTCACATACGAAGAACGCACGCCGATCCTGACAATCGACGAAGCCCTCGCTGCCGACTGGCGTTTCGAGGAGGGCCCGAGGATCTACGAGCGCGGAGACCCCGAGGCGGCGATTGCCGAAGCGGACCGCGCAATCGAGGGCTCTATCGAGATCGGCGGGCAGGAGCACTTTTATCTCGAAGGACAGGCCGCCCTTGCCTTGCCGCAGGAGGGCGGGGACATGGTCGTCCAATGCTCCTCCCAGCACCCCACGGAGATCCAGCACAAGGTGGCGGAGGCTCTGGGCGTGCCGATGCATGGCGTGCGGGTGGAAGTGCGCCGCATGGGAGGCGCCTTCGGCGGCAAGGAGAGCCAGGGCAACGCGCTGGCCGTGGCCTGCGCCGTGGCTGCGCGGGCGGCCGGACAACCATGCAAGATGCGCTATGACCGCGACGACGACATGGTCATCACCGGGAAGCGGCACGATTTCCGCATCGACTACCGTGCCGGCGTGGATGCCGAGGGGCACATACAAGGGATCGCCTTCGAGCAATTCTGCCGCTGTGGCTGGGCGCTCGATCTCTCCCTGCCCGTGGCCGACCGGGCGATGCTGCACGCCGACAATGCCTATCACCTGCCGGACGTGCGGATCACCTCGCATCGCCTCAGGACCAACACCCAGTCGGCCACCGCCTTTCGCGGCTTTGGGGGCCCGCAAGGGGTGCTGGGCATCGAACGGGTGATGGACCACATCGCCCACACCCTTGGGCTGGACCCATTGGAAGTGCGGCGGGCGAACTACTATGCCGAAACGCGCGGCGACCCGGTACACGCATCCCCCCAGAACACGGTGCAGGAACGAGTCCACACCGCAGCGGACGAGGACCCCAATTCCCGCGGCGCGGTCGAGGCCATCGAGGGCGTCGCCACGCCCACGCCGTCCTCCCCGGATGTGCAGACGACGCCGTATCACATGCCGGTCGAGGATTTCATCCTGAACGCGATGACCGACCGGCTTGCGGAGACATCCGGCTACGACGCCCGCCGCACCGCCATCCGGGACTGGAACGCGGCCAATGCGATTCTGAAGAAGGGCATCGCGCTGACGCCGGTGAAGTTCGGCATCTCCTTCACGCTCACCCACCTGAACCAGGCCGGCGCCCTCGTCCATGTCTACACGGACGGGTCGATCCACCTGAACCACGGCGGCACCGAGATGGGACAGGGCCTGTTCCAGAAGGTCGCTCAAGTGGCCGCGGACCGGTTCGGGGTGGACGTGAGCCGGGTCAAGATCACCGCGACGGACACCGGCAAGGTGCCAAATACCTCCGCCACCGCAGCCTCCTCCGGCTCGGACCTGAACGGCATGGCGGTCAAGGCCGCCTGCGACGAGATTCGCGACAGATTGGCGACGTTTCTTGCCGAACGCTCTCAGACCACGCCGGACAAGATCGTTTTCGCGGACGGCATGGTCACGGTTGGCGGCGAGCGACTGACGTTCGAGGAGGTCGTCACCCAAGCCTACATCGCCCGGATCAGCCTCAGCGCCACCGGCTACTACAAGACGCCGGACATCTCCTGGGACCGGATCAAGGGGCGCGGGCGGCCGTTCTTCTATTTCGCCTATGGCGCGGCGGTGACGGAGGTGGTGATCGACACCCTGACGGGCGAGAACCGCATCCTGCGGACAGACATCCTGCATGACGCAGGCGCCTCGCTGAACCCCGCGCTAGACATTGGCCAGATCGAAGGCGGCTACGTACAGGGCGCGGGGTGGCTCACGACGGAAGAATTGGTCTGGAACGACAAGGGGCGGCTAATGACCCACGCGCCCTCCACCTACAAGATCCCGGCCTGCTCCGACCGGCCGGACATCTTCAACGTCGACCTTTGGGACGCGCCGAACCCGTCGGAGACCATCTATCGCTCCAAGGCGGTGGGCGAGCCGCCCTTCATGCTGGGCATCTCCGCCTTCCTCGCCCTGTCGGACGCCGTGGCGGCCTGCGGGCCGGGTTACCCGTCGCTCGACGCCCCCGCCACGCCGGAACGCATCCTGGCCGCCGTCGAGAGGGTGTGCGGATGAGCTTCGACGCCCACGACCTTCGACAGGCCATTTCTGCACATGGGCGGGTCGCCCGCGTCGTGGTGGCGGAGGTCAAGGGCTCCACCCCGCGCGAGGCGGGCGCGTCGATGCTGATCTGGCGGTCCGGGCAATCCGGCACCATCGGCGGCGGCGCGCTCGAATTGGAGGCGACCCGGGCCGCGCGCGCCGCTTTGGCCAGCGGCGGCGGGCAGCTTGTTCGCCACGCGCTCGGCCCGGCGCTCGGGCAGTGTTGCGGCGGCGCGGTGACGCTCGCGACGGAAGTCTGGGATGCCCCCGCGTTGGACCGCGTGATCCAGGCGGCGCGGCATGGATGGGTCATCCGGCCGGTCGGAGACGCGCCGGCCGCCGCCTCGATCCGCCTGCGGCAGTTCCTGAGGGACATTCGCAACGGCTCCGCTCCGCCGTCGCCCGGCCTCTACGACGGCTGGTTGGCAGAGCCCATGACCACGCCCCGCCACGCCCTCTGGCTCTACGGCGCGGGCCACGTGGGTCGGGCCATCGCGGGAATCGTTGCTCCGCTGCCGGACTGGCACCTGACCTGGGTGGACACCCACGCGGACCGCTTTCCGGACGTGCCGCCGGACGGCGCGTCCCTGATGGTCGCCACCGATCCCGCGCGCGCGGTTGCCCACGCCCCGGCGGATGCCCATCACCTGATCCTCACCTATTCCCACGCTCTGGACCTGGCGCTCTGCCATGCCGTGCTCGACCGCGGCTTCGCCTCTGCCGGGGTGATCGGGTCTGCCACGAAATGGCGGCGTTTCCAGTCGCGGCTCCGCCAGCTCGGTCATCGCGATGCCGAAATCTCACGCATCGTCTGCCCGATCGGGGATGCCCGCTTGGGAAAACACCCGCAAGCCATTGCGATTGGAACAATCGCCCTGCTACTCCAATCCGCAAGCACCGCCTCCGAAACAGCCATGGACCGCCCCGCGTGACCGATCTTCTCACTGTTCAGGGGCTGACCAAGGCCTATCCCGGTGTCGTCGCCAACGATGACGTGTCGTTTTCCATCGCGCCGGGGGAAATTCACGCGCTGCTGGGCGAGAACGGCGCCGGCAAGTCGACCCTGGTCAAGATGATCTACGGGCTGGTGAAACCCGACAGCGGCCACATGCGCCTGCACGGGGAGGCGTTCGCTCCGCCCGAACCCCGCGCTGCCCGCGCCGCTGGCGTGGCGATGGTGTTCCAGCACTTTTCCCTGTTCGAAGCGCTGACGGTGGCGGAGAACGTCGGGCTCGGCATGGAAAATCCGCCGCCGATGCGCGAGCTGTCGCGCGAGATCCGGGAAGTGAGCCACGCTTACGGCCTCCCGCTGGACCCCCGCCGGCTGGTCGGGGATCTGTCGGCCGGTGAACGCCAGCGGGTGGAGATCGTCCGCTGCCTGCTGCAAGACCCGAAGCTGCTCATCATGGACGAGCCGACCTCCGTGCTCACCCCGCAGGAGGTGGAGATCCTCTTTGCCACGCTCAACAAGCTGAAGGCGGAGGGGACCTCAATCCTCTACATTTCCCACAAACTGGAGGAGATCCGGGCGCTCTGCGACGGGGCGACGATCCTGCGGCGCGGAAAGGTGGTGGGTGCCTGCGACCCCAGAGAGCGCTCGGCCGCCGAATTGGCGGAACTGATGGTGGGTCAGGCGCTGCATCGGCCGGACCGGCCGCCGGCCTCCACCGGCGAGGTGGTGCTGCAGGTGGCGGGGCTGACCAGCGAGCACGTGGCGACCTTCGGCACCCGGCTTCAGAACATCGGCTTCGAGGTTCGGTCGGGCGAGGTTCTGGGCATCGGCGGCGTCGCCGGCAACGGGCAGGACGAACTTCTGAGCGCGCTTTCGGGCGAGACGGTGGGGGCCAGCGAAACGGTGCGCCTGCGCGGCAAGCCCGTCGGCCACCTCGGCCCCAACGCCCGCCGCACGCTTGGCCTGCTGGCGGCGCCGGAGGAACGGCTGGGCCACGCCGCCGCGCCGGACATGAGCCTGACCGAGAACGCCGTGCTCTCGGGATGGCAGCGGCAGGACCTCACCCGGCAGGGCTTCGTCTTTTGGGGCAAGGCGCGCGGGTTTGCCGAAACGATCATCCAGTCCTTCGACGTGCGCACCCCCGGCCCCGGCGTCGCGGCCCGGGCGCTTTCAGGCGGCAACCTGCAGAAATTCGTGATCGGCCGGGAGATCCTGCAACGTCCCGATGTGCTCGTCGTCAACCAACCCACCTGGGGCGTGGACGCGGCGGCGGCGGCCGCGATCCGACAGGCGATCCTGGATCTTGCCGCGCAAGGGGCGGCGGTGATCGTCATCAGTCAGGACCTCGACGAATTGCTTGAGGTCTCCGACCGCTTCGCCGCCCTGAACGCTGGCCACCTCTCTGCCCCGCGCCCGGCGAAGGGGCTGAGCATGGAGCAGATCGGCCTGATGCTGGGCGGCGCGCACGACATGGACGTGGCCCACACCGACGAAGCCCAGTACATCAAGAAGACCTACGTGGAGCACCGCCCGTGATCGCGCTGGAAAAACGCCCCACGCCCTCGACCTTCTGGACATGGGCAACGCCCGTTCTGGCAGTGCTGCTGACGATGATCGCCGGGGGACTGATGTTCGCCTTGCTGGGCAAGAACCCGTTCCTGGCGATCAAGACGATCTTTTACGACCCCATTCTCGGCGAATTTGCCTTCTACTATCGTGGGCAACTGCTGGTGAAGGCCGGGCCGCTCATCCTGATCGCTGTCGGCCTCGCCATGGGGTTCAGGGCGGGCATCTGGAACATCGGCGCCGAGGGCCAATACATCATGGGTGCCATCTGCGGTGCGGCGGTGGGGCTTGCGTTCTATCCGACGGAAAGCTGGCTGATCTTTCCGTTGATGGTGATTGCCGGGGCGGCGGGCGGGCTGGTTTGGGCCATGATCCCGGCAATCCTGAAGGTGCGGTTCAACACCAACGAAATTCTCGTCTCGCTGCTTCTGGTCTACGTGGCCGAGCAACTGCTGGCGGCGATGGCGCTCGGGCCGCTGCGTAATCCGGAGGCGTCCGGCTTCCCCGGCTCCCGCAACCTCCAACAGTACCCGTCCGCCGCCAACCTGGAGCTCATCCCGGGCACAGGCGCGCATTGGGGTGTGGTCGCGGCCCTCGTGGCGGTGATCTTCGCCTACATCCTGCTCTCGCGGCACCTGACCGGGTTCCACATCCGGCTGGCCGGGCAAAGCCCGCGCGCGGCGCGGTTCGGCGGGGTCAACCCGACAGCACTGGTCGTCTTTTGCATGGGCCTTTCGGGCGCGCTTGCGGGCATGGCGGGGCTTTTCGAGGTCGCGGGGCCGGCCGGTCAGATCTCCATCGACTTCAACTCCGGCTACGGGTTCACCGCAATCATCGTGGCCTTCCTCGGCCGCCTGCACCCCATCGGCATCCTGCTCGCCGGGCTGCTCATGGCGCTGACCTACATCGGCGGGGAGGCCGCGCAGGCCACGCTTCAGATCCCCGCCGCCGCGATCCAGGCGTTCCAGGGGATGCTGCTTTTCTTCCTGCTCGGGCTCGACGTCTTCGCGAACTACCGCATTCGGCTGACGAAACGGGAGGGGGTGGCCTGATGGATATGTCGTCGATCAACTGGGTGTTGCTGCTGGCGTCGCTCATGGTGGCCGCCACGCCGATCCTGCTGGCCGGGATCGGCGAACTTGTGGTGGAGCGCTCCGGCGTCCTGAACCTCGGCGTCGAGGGGATGATGATCACCGGGGCGATCAGCGGTTTCGCCGTCGCTACCGGCACCGGCAGCGTCACGCTCGGGTTCATTGCCGCCGCCGTCGCGGGTGCGGCGCTCTCAATGCTCTTCGGGGTACTGACGCAGTTTCTGCTGTCCAACCAGGTCGCCACGGGCCTTGCGCTCACGCTCTTCGGCCTCGGGCTCTCGGCGCTGCTCGGCCAGGGCTATGTCGGCATCAAGGGGCTCAGCGTGCCGGACATCCACATTCCGTTGATCTCCGACATTCCCATTCTCGGCCCGATCCTGTTCCGTCACGACGCGATGGTCTACATCTCCATCCTCATCGTCGCCGGCGTCTGGGCGATGCTGAAGTACACCCGCGCCGGTCTGATCCTGCGCGCGGTCGGCGAGAACCACGATGCCGCCCACGCCCTCGGATACAAGGTCATCCGCATCCGCCTCATGGCCATCGCCTTCGGCGGTGCCTGTGCGGGGCTCGGCGGGGCCTACCTGAGCCTCGTCCGGGTGCCGCAATGGACCGAAGGCATGACCGCCGGTGCCGGCTGGATCGCGCTCGCCCTCGTCGTCTTCGCCTCGTGGAGGCCGTGGCGGGTGCTGATCGGGGCGTACCTCTTCGGCGGGCTGACGGTGCTTCAACTCAACCTCCAGGCCGCGGGCATGAAGATCCCGGTGGAGTACCTCGCCATGTCGCCCTACCTCATCACGATCATCGTGCTGGTCATCATGTCCTCCGGCCGTGGCCGCGCCGCGCTCGACGCGCCCGCGGCGCTCGGCCGGTCCTTTCACGCTTCCGCCTGACGTGATCAGCCCGACCGATGCGCCGCGAGGAATACATCCAGATCCTGGACGGGACGCACCCGGACCACGGACGCGGATGGGCCTATGCCCACCAGGGGCTCATCGTCGCCTCAGGTCTCGCCATCTCGCTGGAAACGGTGGAGGGTCTGCCGGTCTGGGCCCACAAAGTGCTGATCGGCTTCGAGGCGCTCGTGATCGCCGTCTTCGTGGTCGAATACGTCGCCCGGATCGTCTGCGCCCGCAAACCGCTCCGCTACATCTTCAGCTTCTGGGGCATCATCGACTTCCTCTCCTGCCTGCCCGCGCTGCTGATCGTTCAGTCGCAATGGGCCGCGCTGCGTTCGTTTCGCCTTCTGCGCCTCATTCGGCTGCTCAAGCTGCTCCACGCCAACAGGGCACTGCACCGGCTGGAGACCGCCTTGGCGAAAAGCCGGGGCGAACTGCTTGTGTTCGCGTTCCTGGCGTTGATCGTGCTCTACATTGCCGGTGTCGGCATCTTCATCTTCGAGCACGACGCCCAGCCGGAGGTGTTCACCTCCATCCCCCGGAGCCTTTGGTGGGCCGTTGTCAGCTTCACGACCGTGGGCTACGGGGACATGTATCCGATCACCCCGCAGGGGAGACTCTTCACCTCCGGAATCCTCTTCATCGGGCTTGGCGTGATCGCCGTCCCAACCGCGATCATCACGACCGCGCTGCTCAATACCGAGATCTCGGAGAAGATCGAGCGCGAGGTCGAGGAGGAGCTTGGCGAGGGACTTGAAGAAATAGAACGCGAGGTTCGCAAGGACCTCGCACCACTCAAGCGAAAACCAACAAGGAGACAGTAAGGATGAACTTGAAACGATTGCTCGCGGGAACCGCGCTTGCCCTCGGGCTGGCCACAGCGGCCACGGCACAGCAGGATTCAGTGAAGGCGGGGTTCATCTTCGTCGGTCCGATCGGTGACGGCGGCTGGACCTACGAGCACAACCAGGGCCGGCTGGCCCTCGAAGAGCACTTCGGCGACAAGGTCGAAACCGTCTATCAGGAGAGCGTACCCGAGGGCGCCGATGCCGAGCGGGCGATGACCCAGATGGCGCTCGGCGGGGCGGACATCATCTTCACCACGTCCTTCGGCTACATGGACCCGACGATCAACGTCGCCGCCAAGTTCCCGGACGTGAAGTTCGAGCACGCCACCGGCTTCAAGCGCGCGGACAACGTCTCCACCTACTCGGCCCGCTTCTACGAGGGCCGCGCGGTGCAGGGCACGATCGCCGGGATGATGACCAAGACCAACAAGATCGGCTACATCGGCTCCTACCCCATCCCGGAAGTAATCCGCGGCATCAACTCTGCCTACATCCACGCCAAGAAGGTCAACCCAGACGTCGAGTTCTCGGTGATCTGGGCTTACACCTGGTTCGACCCGGCCAAGGAAGCCGATGCCGCCAAGGCGCTGATCGAACAGGGTGCGGACGTGATCCTGCAGCACACGGACTCCACCGCCCCACAGGCGGCCGCGCAGGAAGCCGGCGACGTCATCACCTTCGGGCAGGCCTCCGACATGGCCGAGTACGCGCCGAAGCCTCGGGTTTCCTCGATCATCGACAACTGGGGCCCCTACTACATCGAGCGCGTGCAAGCCGTGATGGACGGGACCTGGGAGAGCAAGGACACCTGGGCCGGTATCGGAGAAGGCATGGTGAAGATCGGTGACATCACGGATGCCGTGCCGGAGGACGTGAAGGCGAAGGCCGAGGAAATCCGCGATTCCATCGCGTCGGGCGACTACCACCCCTTCACCGGTCCGCTGAACAAGCAGGACGGGTCGGCGTGGCTCGCCGAAGGCGAAGTGGCCGACGACGGCACCCTGGCCGGCATGAACTTCTACGTCGAGGGCCTGTCGGGCGAAATCCCGCAGTAAAGCCATTCCGGCCTGAAGAAACACGGAGATGGCCCGCACGCGCGGGCCATTTTCTTATCGGCCGGTCAGATTGTCAGGGGCTGAGTCACCCGCGGCGTTTCGACGACGTAGGATTGATAGCATTCCACCATCAGCCGGTACTCCGTGGGAATATCCCGCATCGAGAGCATATTGACCGGCCGGCCGGCCGCCATCACAGGCAAGTGCCGGAATGCGCCCCTGAGCATGATCTGCATCGCGTCCGACAGGCTGACGGACTGGTCGACCGTCACCGGGTCAGGGGTCATGATCTGATCCACCGCGGTTTCCGACGTCGGTCGGCCCTGCGCGATCGCCCGGCGGATCACGTCGTTTTCCGAGAGAATCCCCACCAGCCGGTCCCCATCCAAGACGCACACCGCGCCGACATCGGCCGCGTTCAGGCGGTCGCAGGCGGTTCGTACCGTCTCCCACGGACCGACGGACACGAAGGGACGCCCGTGCACCACATCTGAGATCGTTCTGATAATCATGAGCCGGTCTTTCCTTGGAAACGTCCGCCCGCAGATTGGCAATAACGTAACAGAATCTCACCCTGTCAGGAAGTTTGCGATCCTTGCGTTTGCAAGACTCCGCCGAAAGTCGAATCGCGTTTACTGCCCCGCGTGCGCTCGCCGATGTAGCAAGGCGCGGATGGCGCGTCGCAGGCCCTGCGACCGTCGATCATATTGCGATCACTGCATGTCTGACGCAAACGGGGTCCGACTGCTCCTGTGCCCAACGCGGGGTCCTCCACCCGCGTGGGCACGCCGGAGCCGCCCCGGACGGACGTGATCGGCACGCCCCGCCGGCCTCGACAGGAAAGTGACTGGCAATGGATTGGAACGACTATCTCGACGACATGAAGGGCAACCTGAAGGAGCTGCGCCGGTCCGCGCCCGAGACGATGAAGGGCTTCGGCGCGCTGGAGCAGGGCGTCACCTCCGGGTCCGCCACGGACCACAAAACAAAGGAACTGGTGGCGCTCGGCATCGCCATCGGGTTGCGCTGCGAGCCGTGCATCGGCTTCCACGTGAAGGCACTCGCCAAGGCTGGCGGCACCCGCGAGGAGTTGGCCGACATCCTTGGCGTTGCGGTCCAGATGGGCGGCGGCCCGGCCCTGATGTACGCGTCCAAGACGCTGGCCGCCTGGGATCAGCTCGTCGGTGAGACGGCCTGAGGCGGCACCAGCACTCACAGTCTACACCCGATGCCCCTGCCAGATCGGCGGGGGCTGCGCACCGCAGATAGGGGCGCCTCAGCCGTCCTTGCGGATCGTCTCGTTCGACGGGTCGTACGGGCTCTCTTCGGTGATCTCCGCCGGCCACAGCCGGTCAAACATCTTCACCTCCAGCCGTTGCCCCGGTTGCGCAAGGTTGGGCCGAACGTAGCCCATCCCGATCGACCGGTCGAACGCCGCGGAATAGCCGCCCGAGGTCAGGCGCCCAACGAGCTGACCGCCCGAATACAGCGCCTCACGCCCCCAGGGGTCGGCATCTTCCGGACCGTCGACCAGAACAGTCACGCAACTGCTGCGGATGCCCGTCGCCTCCATTGCCGCCTTGCCGTGGAAGTCCTTCGAGAGATCCACGAACCGGTCGAGCCCCGCTTCCAGCGGCGTTGCATCCCTGCCCAGTTCGGTGCCGAATGCGCGATAGCTCTTTTCCTGTCGCAACCAGTTCTGCGCCCGTGCACCGACGAGCTTCAGCCCGTGCGCCTCACCCGCGTCCATCAGCCGGTCCCAGAGGTGGGTTTGCATTTCGATGGGGTGGTGCAACTCCCACCCCAGTTCCCCGGTGTAGGCGACGCGCAGGGCCATCGTCGGCACCATGCCGAGTTCGATGTCCCGCACCGAAAGCCATGGGAACCGCTTGTTGGACAGCACGGTCTCCGGCACGGCATCGCGGACCAGGTTGTTCAAGACGTCGCGCGATTTCGGCCCGGCAATGGCGAAGACGCCCCACTGAGTTGTCACATCCTGTATGGCGACATACTCACCGCCACCCGCCATGAAATCCTCCGCCGTCTTGCGCAGGAAATCGGCGTCATAGGCCGCCCAGGCTCCGGCGGAGACGAGGTAATAGGAGTCCGACCCGCGCCGCACGATCGTGTACTCGCTCCGGACCGTCCCTGCCGTGGTCAGCGCATAGGTCAGGTTGATCCGGCCCACCTTCGGCAGCCGGTTGCAGGTGAACCAGTCCAGAAAGGCCGTCGCACCGGGGCCGGTCACCGCATGCTTGGCAAACGCCGTAGCGTCGATCAGCCCGACGCCCTCCCGGATCGCCTTGGCTTCCTCCACCGCATAAGGCCACCAGCCGCCGCGGCGAAAACTGCGCGCCTCGCGGTCGAACCCGTCTGGCGCATCCACCGGCCCGTAGTAGTTCGGCCGCTCCCAGCCGTTCACCTGCCCGAACTGCGCGCCTTTCGCCTTTTGGCGGTCATAGGCCGGTGACGTTCGCAGCGGCCGCGCGGCTTCCCGCTCCTCGTCGGGGTGGTGCAGGACGTAGACGTGGGAATAGCATTCCTCGTTCTTCTGCACCGCATATTCCGTGGTCATCCAGGGGCCGTAGCGCTTTGGGTCGAGCGCGGCCATGTCGATCTCGGCCTCGCCCTCCACCATCATCTGCGCGAGGTAATGCCCCGTGCCCCCTGCTGCCGTGATGCCGAAGGAGAACCCTTCTGCCAGCCACATGTTGCGCAGCCCCGGCGCGGGACCCAGCAGCGGGTTGCCATCGGGCGTGTAGCAGATCGGGCCGTTGAAATCGTCCTTCAGACCCACCGTTTCCGACGAGGGAATCCGGTGGATCATGGACATGTATTCCTCCTCGATCCGCTCAAGATCGAGTTGGAACAGATCGGCGCGGAAGCTCTCCGGCACGGCATACTTGAACCGGGCCGGCGCGCCCTCCTCGTAGGGCCCGAGGATCCAGCCGCCGCGCTCCTCGCGGACGTACCACTTCGCATCGGCATCACGAAGCACCGGATGCTCCGCCCCGCCCGCCTTCCGATAGGCCAGCAGTTCCGGGTCGGGCTCGGTCACGATGAACTGGTGCTCCACCGGAATCGCCGGGATCTTCAGCCCGAGCAGGCGCGCCGTGCGCTGTGCATGGTTGCCGGTGGCCGTCACCACATGCTCGGCGGTGATCACGGTCTGCTCGTCGGTCGCCACGAGGTTACCGCCCTTCTCCGCCATCTTTGTGCAGGTCATGCGCCATTCCGAGCCGGTCCAATCGTAGGCGTCCACCTGCCACTTACGTTCGATCGCCACCCCGAACTGGCGCGCGCCCTTGGCCATCGCCATCGTCACGTCGGCAGGGTTGATGTAGCCGTCGGTCGGGTGGAACAGCGCGCCGATCAGGTCCTCCGTCCGGACCAGCGGCCAGCGCTCCTTGATCTGTGCCGGGCTGAGCCACTCGTAGGGGATGCCGACGGTTTCCGCCGTGGTGGCGTAGAGCATGTACTCGTCCATGCGCGCCTGGCTCTGCGCCATCCGCAGGTTGCCCACCACCGAGAAGCCGGGGTTGAGGCCGGTCTCCGCCTCCAGCGTCTTGTAGAATTTCACCGAGTAGTCGTGGATATGCGACGTCGCGAAGGACATGTTGAAAAGCGGCAACAGCCCCGCTGCGTGCCATGTGGAGCCGCAGGTCAGCTCGTCGCGCTCCAGCAGCATCGTGTCCCAGCCGGCCTTCCCAAGGTGATAGGCGATTGCGGTTCCAACGGCGCCGCCGCCGACGACGAGGGCTTTCACATGAGTTTTCATGGGCCGGCATCCCTGCTGCGAAGACATGACCGAAGTAAACCGCAGCCCGACCAATTCGCTCAATACCCCGCCGACCCTTGGGTGGCGGAAAGCGACCTCGTCCGGCCTGTGCCTCCGCCCCGTGCGCGTGACGGTAGGAGACGATCCACATTTTTTTCTGCTTCGGCCAATGACGCGTTTGCGCTCCCATTGCCGAGTTGCTACGCATTCCATTTATGGAAGTCTGCACCACCCCGAACGAACTTCGAGCCTATGTCCGTTGGCTGCGGAAACAGGGCCTTAGCATCGCCCTGGTGCCGACCATGGGATATCTCCATGCCGGCCACATGTCGCTTGTGGAGCGCGCGTCGCGAGAGGCCAAACGAGTCATCGTTTCGATCTTCGTCAACCCGACCCAATTCGGCGACCCGGCCGATCTGGAGGCCTACCCCCGCGACACGAAACGCGACCTGGCGATTCTGCGGGAAGCGGATGTGGAGGCCGTGTTCCTGCCGACAGCGAAGACGATGTATCCCGACGGCCACGAGACCATCGTGGAGACGACGCGGCTGGCCGAGGCCCTGCACGGAGAACTGCGCGCGGGCCATTTTCGGGGCGTCACGACCGTGGTGGCGAAGCTCTTCAACCTGGTCACGCCGGACGTCGCCTGCTTCGGAGAGAAGGACTATCAACAGCTTCAGGTGGTCCGGACGATGGTCCGCGACCTCCACTTTCCAGTGCGCATCGTCGGCTGTCCGACGGTACGGGAGCCCGACGGGCTGGCGCTCAGTTCCCGCAATGTGCGTCTGTCGCCGGAGGACCGCACCGCCGCCCTCGTCCTGAACCGGGCGCTTGATCGGGCGGAGGAGATGGCGGCTGCGGGCACAACCGTCGAGGCCATGCGAGACGCCGTCGTCGAGATGATCCGCGCCGAGCCGCGCGCGACGCTGAAGTCCGTGGACATCGCCGAGCCGGGCACGTTGAAACCGCTGTCCGGCCCCCCGTCGGGACCGTTGGCGGTGATGCTGTCGGCCGAGTTCGGTGGCGTCCTCCTGATCGACCAGCGCGAGATCTTTCTCTGAGCGAAAAGCCTTCGGGGCCGCACGGGGCGCGGATCGGGCTTGCAAACTGCGGCGCGGCGCGGCAGGAACACAGCATGAACACGCTCAGTTTTTCCCTGACGGGCGCGATGCTCTGCGCGATGCCGTCCGGCGCTCTCTGGTGGCCGGAATGGCGGCTGCTCTGCGTCTCCGACCTGCATCTGGGGAAATCGGAGCGGATCGCGCGGCGCGGCGGCGGGCTGCTGCCGCCCTATGACAGTCGCGACACGCTCTCGCGCCTCGACGCCGAGATCGCGCGGCTGGACCCGGCCACTGTGGTCTGCCTCGGTGACAGCTTCGACGATCTCGCGGCCGCCGAGGCACTGGAGCAGGAGGCGCGGGCGTGGCTGACCCGGCTGATTGCCGGGCGCGCCTGGGTTTGGATCGAGGGCAACCACGATCCCGGCCCGCTTGCCCTAGACGGCAGCCATCGGGCGGAACTGCGGATCGGCGGCCTGTGCTTCCGCCACGTCGCTGCGCAGGGCGCGCAGCCGGGCGAAGTCTCCGGCCATTATCATCCCAAAGCGTGTCTCGGCGGCGGCGGCCGGCGCGTGCGGCGGCCATGTTTCCTGACAGACGGGGAGCGGCTGATCCTGCCAGCCTTCGGCACCTTCACGGGCGGCCTCGACATCACGGCCCCCGAGTTGCGCGCCCTCATGGGGCCCGGCGCGCGGGCGATCCTGACCGGACCGACGCCGGTCGTGTTCCCGGCAGTGGCGGGCTGAGCGTGACGGGACCCTGACCTCGGTCACGATCCCTGCAAAATTGGGCCCTCAGACGGTCAGCCCCTCAGGCTCCGGCAACCCGTTCGCCCGGCATGCCGCCGTCACGGTGTTTGCCAGAAGGCACGCGATGGTCATCGGCCCGACGCCGCCCGGCACCGGCGTGATCGCGCCCGCCACCTCGACGGCGGAGGAAAACTCCACATCGCCCACCAGGCGGGACTTGCCGTCCTCGCGCGGAATGCGGTTGATGCCCACGTCAATGACCGTCGCGCCGGGCTTGATCCAGTCGCCAGGGACCATTTGGGGCCGGCCGACCGCCGCGACCACAATGTCCGCCCGCCGCACCACTTCCGGCAAATCCCGCGTACGGCTGTGGGCAACCGTGACGGTGCAGTTTTCGCCCAGCAGCAGTTGCGCCATCGGCTTGCCCACGATGTTTGACCGGCCGACCACAACAGCCTCCATGCCGGAGAGCGATCCGTGCTGCTCCCGCAGCATCATCAGGCAGCCCAGCGGAGTACATGGCACCATCGCCTTCTGTCCGGTGGCGAGCAGGCCGACGTTCGAAATGTGGAACCCATCGACGTCCTTCGCCGGGTCGATGGCGTTGATCACAAGATCGGCGTTCATGTGGTCCGGCAGCGGGAGCTGCACGAGGATGCCGTGGATCTTCGGATCGGCGTTGAGCTCTTCGACGAGCGCCAAAAGGTCGGCCTCGGAGGCATCCTCTGGCAGGCGGTGCTCCACGGAGAGCATGCCAACCTCCCTCGTCTGCTTGCCCTTGTTGCGTACGTAGACCTGGCTCGCCGGGTCCTCGCCGACCAGAACAACCGCCAGCCCCGGCGTCAGCCCGTGATCCGCGACAAGGCGCGCCACATGCGCCGCCACCTTCCCTCGAACCCGGGCGGCAAAGGCCTTCCCGTCGATGATCTGTGCCGTCATTGCTCGCCTCCTTGCCTGGCGCTCCACATGCCGAACGTCCGCTCCGGGCCTAGATGCCAATATCAGGGCAGCAATAGACAGCGCCGCTGCGGAGAAAAAGGCCCAACTCCCGGGCAAACGGACTTTTCCGCCCCCGCGATGTGGCCTTCTGCCGTCCGGCGCGTCAGATCGGAAAGGCCCGGCGCGGGAACGAAACGTCAGCCGGCGCGCACGTCCGGGAGCGGGCTCCAGGGGCGCTGGTCCGGAATGTGGAGGCTCAGGCTGTCGCCAATGCGAAACCTGCCCTCCCGCTCCACCCACGCGGTCACGCCGCGCCGCCCCTTTGCCGCGGCCCGAAAGGCCGCGCCGTGGCCCGGAGCGTCGGCTTCGATCTCCTCGACCGGGAGGCTGCAGGGGCGGTTCTGCATGTCCACCGTCACCGTCGCCCCGGAGGGGGCCTGCAGACGGGAAGACGGGGGGATGTGACTGAAGTCTGGGAGGCCCGACACGACGACGTTGGCTCCGAGCCAGGCGGGGTCGAAGGTTCTCACCCCGATGCCGGATGCGATGGCGGCGAGATCTTCCTCGGACACGAGGGTGATCTGCCGCGTGTTGCGGATCTCCGTCCCTCGCGGGTACTGCGCGACGACCCGGGAACAGGAGGGCCGGGTGAGACCGCCGTGATCCTCTCCAGCCAGCCCGGAGAAGGTCAGTTCCGCCGTTTCGAGCGCAATCGAACGAAGCGCCGACGCGCGGTTCGGCACGTGACCGAGCCAGACGATGGTGCCGGCACGGCCGGTGGGTTTCAGTGCGGGCATGTCGGGTGCTCCTCGCCGTGCTGGCCGAGGCAATCGCACGGCCTACGCACAGCTTTTCAGGTTGGGACAGTCAGTGTCAGGAAAAAACGGCGGAAGGGGAACGGAACCTCGCCGTTCGCTTTTGCCGGGTAAGCCCAGGTGAGCGCGCTGTCATAGGCGGCCAGAAAATCCGCTGCCTCCGTCTCGGACAGCCTATCCAGAATGGGCCGCGCGGCGGTCGACTGGGTGAACGCGCGCACCGGGTGGCCGTCCGCCGATGGGCCAAGGCGTTGATGATAAATGGTCTCCCACGCGGTCACCTGTCCAAGCGGCTCCAGCATATCCACGTAGCTTTCGGGTGTGGCGACCGGCGGGCGGTAGTCCTGCCAGTCGAACCGATCAGGGAACATTTCTGCCGAGAACCGGCGCAGCAGGGCGTGGGACGGTTCCTTCTGCTGCCGCGGCATCTGGACGGCCAGCGTTCCGCCGGGGACCAGCATCGTTGCCAAACGCGGCAGGAGGACCGCGTGTTCCGGAAGCCACTGCAGGGAGGCGTTTGCGAAAATGAGCGCCGGGGGAGCATCCGCCGCCCAGGTTTCGATGTCGGCTTCAATCAGGTCGTCGTAGCTGTCGGTCGCCCGTGCCTCCGCCAGCATGTTGGAAGACGTATCAACCCCAATGAGACTGCGTCCGGGGAATCGGGCCGAAAGCACCGCACCCATCGGGCCAGTGCCGCAGCCGAGATCCACGATCGGACCGTCCGGCAACTCGGGCACCGCGTTGAGCAGGTCGAGAGCCGGGCGCATACGCAAACCCCGGAACCGTTGATAGATCCCGGGGTCCCAATCCTTGCCGGCCAGGTCCGTCATGCCGTCGGGTCCGGCTCCAACCCGGGATCGGTCTTCGTCGATTTCGGCTTGTTGGTCTTCGGGATCGCCGTGACCGACGGGGTGCTGCCGTGATCGGCGGGCGTGTCGTCGTCATCCCCACGGTTCAAGGGCTCGCCGTCGATCACTTTCTGGATCTCAGGCCCGGTGAGCGTCTCGTACTCCAGCAAGCCCTGCGCGAGGTTTTCCAGATCCTGCGCCCGTTCGATTAGGATGCGCTTGGCCGTCTCATAGCCCTCGTCCACCAGCCGGCGCACTTCCTCGTCGATCCGCTCCTGCGTATCGGGGGAGGCATTGGCCGCGGCCTGGTAGTTGCCGAGGTAGGACTGCTGCTCGTTGGCGTAGTCGATGTTGCCGAGCTCATCCGACATGCCGAACTGCGTCACCATGGCGCGCGCGATCTTGGTCACCTGCTGGATGTCCGACGCCGCGCCCGAGGTGACGTTCTCCTTGCCGAAGATCAACTCCTCCGCCACCTTGCCGCCCATCGCCATGGCGATCTTGGACTTGTACTTGGTGTAGGTCACCGAAAGCTGGTCGCGTTCGGGGAGCGACAGCACAAGGCCGAGCGCCCGGCCACGGGGGATGATCGTCGCCTTGTGGATCGGGTCGTGCTGGGGAACGTTCAGGCCAACGATGGCGTGGCCGGCCTCGTGATAGGCGGTCAGCTTCTTCTCGTCCTCGGTCATGACCATGGAGCGGCGTTCGGCGCCCATCATGACCTTGTCCTTGGCGTTCTCGAAATCCTCCATCGTCACGAATCGCCGGCCGACGCGGGCCGCCATCAAGGCCGCCTCGTTCACCAGGTTGGCGAGGTCGGCGCCGGAGAAACCGGGCGTGCCGCGGGCGATGATGCGCAGGTCCACATCCGGGCCAAGCGGCACCTTGCGGGCATGGACGCCGAGGATTTTCTCGCGGCCCTTGATGTCGGGGTTCGGCACCTGCACCTGACGGTCGAAACGGCCGGGCCGCAGCAACGCCGGGTCTAGCACGTCGGGGCGGTTGGTCGCCGCGACGATAATGATGCCTTCGTTGGCCTCGAAGCCGTCCATCTCCACCAGAAGCTGGTTCAGCGTCTGTTCGCGCTCGTCGTTGCCCCCGCCGTAGCCCACGCCACGGGACCGGCCCACGGCGTCGATCTCGTCGATGAAAACGATGCAGGGCGCGTTCTTCTTGGCCTGCTCGAACATGTCGCGCACGCGGCTGGCGCCGACGCCCACGAACATTTCCACGAAGTCGGAGCCGGAGATCGTGAAGAACGGCACGCCGGCCTCGCCCGCGATGGCGCGCGCGAGCAGCGTCTTACCGGTGCCCGGAGGGCCGACAAGCAGCGCGCCCTTCGGGATCTTGCCCCCGAGGCGGGAGAATTTCTGCGGATTGCGGAGGAATTCGACGATTTCCTCGAGCTCTTCCTTGGCCTCATCGATGCCGGCCACGTCGTCGAAGGTCACACGACCCTGCTTTTCGGTCAGCAGCTTCGCCTTGGACTTGCCGAAGCCCATCGCTCCGCCGCGCCCGCCGCCCTGCATCCGGTTCATGAGGAAGATCCAGATGCCGATCAGGATGATGAAGGGCAGGAGCGTGCCGATATAGGCGAGCAGCCCGTTTTGCTGCTGCGGCTCGGCCGTAACCTCGATGCCTTCCCCGACCAGGCGGTCAGCGATGTCGGTGCCTTCCGGAATCACGGTGGAGTAGATATTTCCATCCGTCCCGCGCACCCGAACCCGCTCGCCATCGATGGTGACGGAGGATACCGTGCCGTCATCGACCTGCTGGATGAACTCCGAATAGCTCAGGTTGCGGGTGGCCATCGTGCTCTGGCCGCCACTGAAGAGGTTGAAAAGCGCCAGGATCAGCAAAAACAGCACAACCCAGAAAGCGATATTGCGGGCGTTTCCCACGGGGGTGAATCTCCTCACTCTGGCAGTAGCGGTGTACTGGCCGGTTCGTTCTAAAATAGTGAATCGGACGCGAGGTTCAACGCGATAACCGTCACCCGCGAGAATCCGCCCGTCACGGTCATATCACAGTCCCTCGAAGAAGTCCGGGACGACGCGCGCCACGAAGTCGCCGTTGGGCTCTAGAAGCGGCGCCGCGCGAAGGGTTTCGCCCTGCCAGACGGCGGGTGAGGCCAGACAGGTCGCGCGCGGCAGGCCGGAGGCGCGCCAGTCCGCCGCCTGCGACAGACCCGCCTCGCCGAGGTCGCGAACCACCATGTCTGGCTGGAACGGGCCAGCTACCTGCCAGCGGCCGTCCCATAGGTCCTCGGGCCCGGCGGTCGGCGCGCGGCGCGCGGCTTCCGGCTCGCGGGAGATCCGCAGCCCGTCCGGCGTTTCGCGGACGAGGCAGCCGTGGAGCGTCATGCCCGCGTGGCGGGCCTCCCCGTCGCCCATGAGCAGCGCGACGTTCTGCGCCCGCGGCGGATAGTCGGCGCAGGCGACCCAGCGAAGTGCGGCGTTCAGCAAACGGCGGGCGATTTCCTCCGGCATGGCCTCCAGCGCGCCGGGAGCGACGATCACGTCCCCGGCCTCTGTCGAGCAGTGCGCGCGCGCCTCAGCGCGCAGGATTTCCTGCAGGCCCTCCCGGGTACGGCGCAGATTCTCCGCAGATCGGGCGAGCGCTTCTGCGGTGATGCCAAGCGCCGACAGGCGATCCAGCGCCTCGCGTGCGCGGACCCGCGCAAACCTGTTGTCCTCGTTCGAGGGATCGTCGATCCAGTGCAGATGACGCGCCAGGAGCCAGTCCCGCAGGGCCTCGCGCGGAACGGAAAGCAGCGGCCGGACCAACAGCACCCCGCTCCGGCGGAACGCCGGCCGCATCCCCGACAAACCGTCCAGCCCCGCTCCTCGCGACAACCCGAGCAGAACGCATTCCGCGTTGTCGTTCCGCGTGTGACCGAGAAGGACCGCCCTCAGCCCGCGCCTCTGCGCCCAAGCCGTCAGCAATCCGTAGCGCGCCCGCCGCGCCTGATCCTGGAGGTTGCCACGACCATCCCAGCCCCGCCAGTGGAGCGTTTCGTGCGGCAGACCGAGCGTTTCGGCGCCGGACGCCACCAGTGCCGCCTCGGCCGCCGCCTCGGCGCGCAACCCGTGATCGATGGTCGCCACCTCCAGCGCAACGCCTGCGCGCGTCGCCCAGGCGGAGGCAAGGTGCATCAGCGCCGCGGAGTCGCCCCCACCGGAGACTGCCACCCCGATCCGAGCCGGCGGTGGGCTTGGCAGGAGGCGGGCCAACGCCTCCTCCAGACGTCGTTCAGGGGTCATTCGGGCAGGCGTGCCCTCACAGGCATCCCAGGTTGAGCCGCGAAGTCTGTGCCTCCGCCGCGGCCTCGCTGCCAGGGAAGCGCGTGCCGACTTCTTCGAGCGTGATGCAAGCCTCGCCGGACTGTCCCAGCTCGCCCAAGCTCTGTCCGAGACGGAGCAGCGACTGCGGCGCCTCCGGCCCGGTGGGATCGGCGGAGAAGGCATTCAGATACGCCCTCGCTGCCGGGGCGATCTCGCCAAGCTGGCTCAACGCGCCCCCCTGGTGGAACAGGGCGGCGGCTGTCAGCGGTCCGGCCGGGTAGGCCTCCGCAAAGGCCGCAAAGAGGTCTGCGGCGGAGCGAAAGCTGCCCTGATCGAGCGCCTCCTTCGCCCGATCGAAGTCAGCCTGTTCCCCTAGGGCAAGCTGGGCCCCATTTGTTTCGTTTTTCGGCAGCGCGACCGCGGGCGCCTCCGGCAGCGCGCCGCCGCCGAGCGTGGGCGTGTCGCCAAGCGCCCCCAGGTCGCAGCCCTCTTCCAGCTCGCACAGCCGAAACTCCAGGTCGCCGATGCGGTTCGTCCCGTCGGTCACGATCCGGTCGATGCGGTATTCCATTTCTTCCGCTTTGGCGGTCAGGCGCTGCAGTTCGGACTCGATCACGTCCACCCGGTCCAGCAGCGAGGCGGAGGGGGCAGGGGTCGCGACGGGCCCCGTCGTCGAAAGCTCCCGCTTCAGGGTCTGTAACTCGACGTAAAGGACCGACAGCTCCTGCCGGATGTCGGCAAGCGTCTGGGTGCGGTCCTGTGCCACTCCGGCCATGGGTAGTGCGGCCACCAGCGCGGCGGCCAGCAGGGTCAGGCGCATGGGTGCCTCCTCAGCTTCCAAGCCCCGCCTGCAGGACCGTCACCGCGCGGCGGTTCTTGGCGTAGCAGGCTTCCTCGGAGCAGATCTCGATGGGGCGTTCCTTGCCGTAGCTTACGGTATCGAGCCGCGCCCCGGCCACCCCGCGCGAAATCAGGTATTCCTGCACCGCGTTGGCGCGGCGGGCGCCGAGGGCGAGGTTGTATTCTCGCGTGCCCTGTTCGTCCGCGTGACCCTCGATGGTGGCGTTGTAGGCGGGGTTGGTGGACAACCATGCCGCCTGCCCGTCAAGCGTGGACCGCGCTTCGGGCGTCAGGCTGGACTGGTCGACCAGAAACAGGACCCGGTCCCCGACCGACGCCTGGAAGTAAGCCGGAGAGGCCGGGTCGCTTGCCGTGCCCGTGGCCATCCCAGCGCCCACGCCACCGGCGCTGTAATCCCCCGTGCCGGAGCCGAATCTGTCGGGCCGCGTACATGCACCGAGCCCAATCACACCGATCAGGAGAATTGCCGTTACCGCCGGATGGGCCATGATCTCTGCTCCATGAGCTGTTTATTGCCTCTGGCCTCTCCTAGCACCCCCTCGGCAGCTTGCAAACGCCCCGTTTGCCCCCCAGGCCCACGGCTGTTGGATTTTCGCACGCGTTGCCGGCTCAAATGAGCAAAGTGCCCTAGAGGAAGCGCTTGAAACCCGGCACGAGGGCGGCCAATCGGGCGAATGCCGCATCGCCCGCTGCGATCGCGGCGTCTTCGTCCACCACCGGTTCCACCTTGAGCAGGGCCCGTTCGACGGTTTTCCACGGCAGGACATTGCGCATGGACCGGCCGTGCTGGGGACAGTCATGACGCACCCTCGCCGCCGCAACCGCCGCCATGTGGCCCGCCGCATCCAGAAGCGTCCGGTCGACCTGCGCACATTCCGCCAGCCAGAACATCATCGGCATGCAGTTGACGTAGCGCCAACGGTCCCCGGCGGTGATCTGGCGGGCATCCAAGCCGGCCTGACGCACCTCGCGCTCCTTGGCGGTCATCGCGGCCAGCCAGTGTTCCCGCTGGCTGGTGTACCACCTGTGGTGGAACCCCGTCCCGATGCGGATCGTCTGCTCCAGCCGCGTGGTCAGGGGTGGATATTCCGGGAAGCCGGCGACCAGCCGCTTGAGGTCGCGCTGGAGCAGGGGTGGTAGCGTCTGGGTCACGGCAGGAGCGGCGACCATGCAGGGTCCGAGGCCGCGCCGGGTGTCGGCACCTTCCGCAGGTTGCGGCCGGAGATATCCACCGTGTAGAGCGCCGGCTGCCCGCCCGCGCCCGCACTCTCGCGGGTAAACATGAGCACACGACCGTTGGGCGCCCAGGTGGGGCTCTCATCGAGGAACGAGGCCGTCAGAAGCCGCTCCTCGGAACCATCGGTGCGCATCACGCCGATATGGAAACGGCCCTGGTTCTGCTTGGTGAAGGCGATCAGATCGCCGCGCGGCGACCAGACCGGCGTGCCGTAGCGCCCCGGCCCGAAGGAGATCCGCCGCGCCTCGCCGCCCGTCGCCGCCATGATATAGAGCTGCTGGGTACCCGAACGGTCGCTTTCGAACACGATCTGGGAGCCGTCGGGGGAATAGCTCGGCGCCGTCTCGATGGACGGCGTATTGGTGAGCTGGATCGCCTGCCCCCCGATCCGCTTGACGAAGATGTCGGTGTTGCCGCCGACGGAGCGGGAATAGACCACCGTTTGCCCGTCCGGGCCGAACCGGGGCGCGAAGGTCATGGTGCCCGCGCCGTCCGCCAGCGGTTGCTGACGCACGTCACCCACCCGCATCACGTAGATCTCCGGGTAGCCCGTGGCGTAGGACGTGTAGAGCACCCGGTCTCCGGTGGGCGAAAAACGCGGCGCCAAGACGATGGACGAGCTGTCGGTCAGGTACTGCACGTTGGCGCCGTCGTAATCCATCACCGCCAGACGTTTCTCCCGCGCGTTCTTCGGCCCGCTCTCGGCGACGAAAACGACACGGCTGTCGAAATACCCACCCTCGCCCGTGATCCGGGAATAGACCTGGTCGGCCACCTTGTGCGCCAGCCGCCGCCAGGACGTGGTGGACCCGCCCAGGCGCAGCCCCTCACCCATCTCCTTGCCGGAAAACACATCGTAGAGGCGGAACTTCACTGTCGCTCGCCCGCTTCCGTCCACCGAGACGGCGCCGGTTATGAGCGCCTGCGCGTTGATCGCCTTCCAGTCCGCGAAGGCGACCGGCGCCTCGAAGCTCGTGACGCCACTGATATGTGCCGCCGCCGGGATCTGCCGGAACAGGCCCGTGCCCTCAAGGTCAGCCGCGATCACGCGGGAGATGTCGGCGGCGATCTGCGTCGCGGCCTCGTTCTCCGGCAGGAACGCCAGGAGCGCGAAGGGCAGCGGCTCGATCACGCCTTCGGTGATTTCAATCCGAAGCGGTCCGTTCTGCGCGGCCGCAGGAACTGGCTGAAAGAAGGCCACCGGCACCATGGCCAGGGCAACGGCAAGACTGCGAAAGACCATCTGTCTGAACCCTTTCGTTCGGAGCTGACGACCGGGGAGCGGGGGACGCAGGGAGAAGCCATAGGTCCGGAGCATCAGCGTATCCTCATATTCTCTGGGTTGAAAACCATCTCGATTTCCTGCCACTGGCCGAATTTCTCCGGTGGCAGGTCGTATCCGTCGCTGCCGCAGCGGATGATCGCCCGGCGCGCGGCCTCGTATGCGCGGTTCGCAGCCGCCTCCGGGCCGCCGTCGAAGTCGATCATCTGGATCGAGGACACGTCGGGCCGGGCATCCGGCGTCATGCGGACGAAGACGGTGACGGTGACGCGTTGCGCCTCGGAACTGAGCGACCCGATGTTCCAGCACCGCTGGACGCCGATCCGGAGCGCATCCTTCTCCCCGGCTGTCATCGGCGGGCCGGTGCGCGCAGTGCCATTGCCGGCCTGCGCCTCGCCCGCGCCATTTCCGGTGGGCGACGACTCTTCCGCCACCGCTTCGGCTACAGCAGCGGCAATGGGATCTTCGACCTCGGGCTCGGCGGGGGCCGGAGCCTCGCGCGTGGGCGTCTGCGCCGGCTGGGATGCGGGCGTCGGGGCGGGTCGCTTCGGACGGCTGGCCGGGCGCGGCGTTTCGGCCGGCGCCAAAGCCACCTGCGTGCCGCCCGCGTCCTCCACCGCATCCGGCACGATGCGCGTCGTCGCCTCCTCCGGCGCGGTCGCCTCCTGCGGGTCTGCTGGCGCCTCGCTGGCAGCTGTCTCGTCGGAGCGGCGCGCTTCCTGCACCTCGTCGGCGATTGCGGCATCCGGCTCCGGCGCGGCGGCAGGCTCCGGCGCAATACGCGGCGCGGCGCGCGGCGCAGGCGCGGCATCGGGCGCCAGCACCATCGCCGCCCCGTCCGAAACGTCGGGCGGCGTGGGCGTGGGCGGCGCCTCCTCGGCAACCTCCGCTTGGGGCACCTCGAACGTGTCATCGAACTCGGGCGCGGGTTCTGACGTCTCCGGTGCGGCCTCCGCCGGAACGGGCGCCTCCGCCGGTTCGCTCTGCGTTTCCGGCGCAGGCGCTTCGGGGGCAACCTCCGCAGGCTGCGGCACGTCGGGTACCGCCGGAGAGTTCGGCACATCCGGCGGCGCTGCGCTGCCCGCGGCGATCATCGCCGCGAACTCCTCGCCAGTGACCAGCGTCACCTCGGAAAATTCCATCCGGTCGGGGCGGCCAAAGGAAAACAGCCCGCCGACGGCCATCCAGACGATCAGCGCGGCGTGCGCGGCCCCGGAGATCTTTACCCCGGTATTCATGTAGGCCGTCTCAGCCATCCCCGCCATCGAGCGTCGGCCCGCCGGTCTCGGTCACCAGGCCGATGTTGGAAAACCCGCCCGCGTTCAGCGCCCCCATGACGGTCACGACCCGTTCATAGGGGATCGCCCCGTCAGCGCGCAGAAACACCTTGTCGTCCGAACGCTCCGCCGCCACTGCCCGCAGTCGGCTGACCAGTTCCGACTCCGCCACGGCGGTCGACATGATCGACACCTCGCCATCGGCGGTCAACGTGACCACGAGCGGCTCTTCCTGTTCGTGCGGCAAGGCCTGCGCGGCGGTCTTCGGCAATTCCACAGGCACGCCAACCGTCAGCATCGGCGCAGCCACCATGAAGATGATGAGCAGCACCAGCATCACGTCGACAAAGGGCGTGACGTTGATCTCCGACATGGCCCGCGGGTGCCGCCGCGACCGCTGCCGCCGCCGCGTTCCGCCCCCACCCTGCCCTTTGATAACCCCGGCCCCCATGGCTCAGGAATCCAGTTGGCGGGACAGGATCGTCGAAAACTCGTCGGCAAAGCTCTCGTAGCCGCCGACAATGTGATCGCTGTCCGAACTGAGCTTGTTGTAGAAGATCACCGCCGGGATAGCCGCGAGCAAGCCGAGCGCGGTGGCCACCAGCGCTTCCGAAATGCCCGGCGCGACAACCGCGAGGTTCGTGTTCTGCGCGATCGCGATCTCCTCGAAGGCGTTCTTGATCCCCCAGACCGTTCCGAACAGGCCGACAAACGGCGCGGTGGACCCCGTCGTGGCCAGAAAGCCAAGACCACGGTTCAGATCCTCCGCCTCCTTGGCGATGGCCACATCCATGGACCGGTCAATCCGCGCATGCGCGCCGGCAATCAGCCCGCCGTCCTCCCTGTGCGACCGGCGCCACTCGATCATTCCCGCCGAAAAAATCCGCTCCGACGGGCTGCTCGGGTCCTGCCCGACCTCGTCGAAAAGCTCATCGAGCGGCTCGCCCGACCAGAATCTCGAATCGAACGCATGCGCCTGGCGCCGTGCAAGCCGATAGCTAATGTGCTTCTGAATGATGATCGCCCAGCCCCAGAAGGATGCCAGGATCAGCATCAGCATCACCAATTTCACCGTAAAGGTGGCACGGGCGAAGAGCGCCCACATGGAAAAATCCATCTCCGTGCCGAGGGGGAGGGTCGAGGGATCCATACTGCCTGCTCGTGTTGCGCGCCGCTCTGTCGGCGTCAGGGTTTGGGCCGCAATTTATCCCCATTGATCGGGAAAGGCCAACACGAAGGCGCACCGCCGGTTCGATTGCCCCACGCGCTGCCCACCGGGTCGAATCGTGCGCGGATATCCGCCGCCTCAGCCGGCCATCCGCGACCGCAGGTCCGCCGGCAACCGCACCGGCCTGCCCCCGGTCGACATCGTCGCGACCACGACACGCGCCGTGAACAACACCGCCTCTCCCCGCAGAATGCGTTGATCCATCACGAAACTCGCCCCGCGGCTCTGCGCCAGCACCGTCTCGACGGTCAGCACATCGTCCATTTTCGCCGGAGACAGGAAGTCCGCCTCGACCCGCCGCACGACGAAAACGATCCCCCACTCCTCCTTCAGCGCCGCCTGATCCACGCCGATCGCGCGCACCCATTCCGACCGGCCCCGTTCGATGAATTTCAGGTAGTTCGCGTAATAGACGATCCCCGCCATATCGGTGTCTTCGTAATAGACGCGAAGCGTGTGCAAATGCGGCATCGGCCAGCCTCCCCATGGTCCCGCCTGCGGGCTATGCGGATCGCCCCGCATCCGCAAGATCCCCACGCCAGCAGAACGCACCAGTGCTTCTTGTTGGCGCAAATACCCTCAGGGGGAGCGCCGCGAGGCGCGGGGGCAGAATGCCCCCTCCCCGCCTGCCGCAGGCGCAGTCAACCGAACAGCGTCCCCTGCCCCGGGCTTTGCGGCACCGGCAGGCCAAGATGCGCCCACGCCTTGTGCGCCAGCATCCGCCCGCGCGGCGTGCGCTGGATCAGGCCCTGTTGCAGTAAGAACGGCTCGATCACTTCCTCCAATGCGTCCCGGCTTTCGCTGAGCGCGGCCGACATCGTCTCCACGCCCACCGGACCGCCGCCATAGTTCTCCGCGATCAGCCGCAGGTAGCGCCGGTCGGCTGCGTCCAGCCCCAGCCTGTCCACCCCCAACCGTGTCAAGGCGCTGTCGGCCAGTGCGCGCGTCAGCCGGCCGTCGCCCTCCACCAGCGCAAAATCGACCACGCGGCGCAACAGCCGCCCGGCGATGCGCGGTGTGCCGCGGGAGCGCGCGGCAATTTCGCGGGTACCCTCCGGCTCCGCCGGCAGGCCCAGCAGGCGCGCATTGCGGCTGACAATCTCATGTAGCTCGTCGACGGTATAGAACTGCAGGCGTGTCGGGATGCCGAAGCGGTCGCGCAGGGGCGTCGTCAGGAGGCCGAGCCGGGTGGTCGCGCCCACGAGGGTGAAGGGCTGCAACTCGATCCGCACCGTCCGCGCCGCCGGCCCTTCGCCGATCACCAGATCCAGCTCGAAATCCTCCAGCGCCGGATACAGCACCTCCTCCACCACCGGATTCAGGCGGTGGATCTCGTCGATGAAGAGCACGTCGCGCGCCTCGAGGTTGGTCAGAATCGCGGCAAGATCACCCGGCCGGGCGAGCACCGGGCCGGAGGTCATGCGGAAATTGACCCCCAGTTCCCGCGCGACGATCTGGGCGAGCGTCGTTTTCCCCAGGCCTGGGGGGCCATGGAACAGCGTGTGGTCCATCGCCTCGCCCCGTCGGCGCGCGCTTTCCACGAAGACGGCCAGATTGGCGCGTGCTTCGGCCTCGCCGATGAAGTCATGCAGCGTTTGCGGCCGGAGCGCGCGGTCTTCACCGCCGTCCTCGGGCTGCGCGTCGGCACGCAAGATGGGGTCGGGGTCTGTCATGGGTGGGCTCCGGAGGCGCGTGTGTCCCTGGTGGAGGGGGGCCGTCTGCCCCCCGCGCCTTGCGGCGCCCCCCCGAGGGTAGTTTCACCAACAAGAAGGCCCATGGTCATCCTTTCGGCGCGAGCTTTCTGAGAGCCGAACGGATCAGCGCGGCGGTCTCGGCCTCCGGGTCCTCGGCGCGGGCTTCGGCCACGGCGGCAGCGGCTTCTCCCTGCTGGTAGCCCAGGTTGATCAGCGCGGAAAGCGCTTCGGACTGCGCGGCCGGCGCGGCCGCCGGGGTCGGGCGTGGCTGCCGAGCTGGGCGGGTGTCGGAGCCGGGCGCATCCGGTTCCACAACGTCCGCCAGCGCGCCGGCCATCGCCATGACCGCCGGCGCCTTGTCCTTCAGCTCGTTGACGACGCGTTGTGCGAGCTTCGGGCCGACGCCGGGGGCGGCGCGGATGGCCGTCCAGTCGCCCAACGCGATGGCGCGGCTGGTTCCGTCCGGCCCCAGCGCGCCGAGAATTGCCATGCTGGCCTTCGCGCCGATCCCCTGGACGGAGGTGAGCAGCCGGTGCCACTCCTTCTCCTGCAAGGTGGGGAAACCGAAGAGCTGGAGCAGATCCTCGCGTACCACGAGGTCCGTGTAGAGCGCGGCGAATTCACCCGTGGCGGGCAGCGACATGAGCGTTCGGTCGGACACATGCACGATGTAGCCGACCCCGCTCACGACCAGCAGAACATGGTCGGGACCGCGATAGTCGATCCGCCCGGCGAGCCGCCCGATCATGACGCCCTCGCGATGGCGGCCTGCAGGCGGCCGGCCGATTGCAGGTGGTGGGCGTGGCAGACGGCGATGGCAAGCGCGTCGGCGGCGTCGGGACCGGCCAGTTCGACCCCGGGGAAATGCACGCCCATCATGTGCGCGATCTGCATCTTGTCGGCATGGCCCACACCAACAATGGCCTTTTTCACAGCGTTGGGGGCGTATTCCCCGATCGGCAGTCCTGCCTGCGCCGGCACCAGCATGGCAATTCCGCGGGCCTGCCCAAGCTTCAGCGTGCCAGCCCCGTCGCGGTTGACGAAGGTCTGCTCCACCGCCGCCGCCGTCGGGGCGAAGCGGGAGACAATGTCGGTCAGTTGGTCATGCAGGGAGAGCAGGCGCGCGCCCAGGTCCGTTCCGGAAGAGCAGCACAGCCCGTTCGCCACATGGGAAAGCCGCGACCCCGCGACCTCGATCACGCCCCAGCCCAGGGTGCGAAGGCCCGGATCGATGCCGATGACTCGCATGGTTTTGCCTTTCTGCCTGTGTCCGTTTTCCGGCTTTTCCTCCGGTTAGCACGAAAAGCGAACATCGGCCAACGCCATTCGTCGCGGCCGATGATCGTCTCTGTGGGAGATGCCCATTTTCGACGCACCGGAAGACGAAACGGCGCGCCCTGTCTGCCAGGGAACGTCAGGTTCAGAAGCGTCGGCGGGCAGTACGCGGGTGTCAGTCGACCAGCGGCTTGACCCATACGGCAATGACATTGCTGATCGGGTCCTGTGCCATGACATAGGCACCGGCCATTTCGATCACGGATCCAGATCTGAGGGCCGACAGCTTCGCGCGATAGACCTCCTCGCCTTGCGAGGCGAGCAAGAACCCCTTGAGAACCACCATGAACAGGACAACCAGGAGGGCCGGCCGCAGCCCAGCGCGTCGGGCGCGGCGCGCGCGCTCGCGGGTGTAGTGAGATTGCCCGAGGGTTCCATCGGCTTCGAAACCGCCGCCGCTGCGGTGAATCTTGTCGATACGCTCGAGACGTCCAAAAAACTCTTTAAAATGGGAATCGCTCATGACAGCGTCCAAATCCCTTTGCTGGATACTACGACAGCCTTCAGGATAGGGGCCGAATATGGCTTAATTCGGTATAATCTATAAGTTTTTACGCAAACAGAGCGTCGACCAATCGCCGATTTCTTCCCGTTCATGGACAATCAGCCCGTGTGCGGCATAGGTCGCCACCACCTCGTCGGCCTGATCGTTCAGCAGGCCGCTGAGAATCGCGTAACCGCCATGCTTCAGGGCGTTCGACAGGTCCGAGGCCAGCGCAATCAGCGGTGCCTTGAGGATATTGGCGAAGATGAGGCCGAACGGTCCTGCTGCGTTGATGTCCGGGTGCCCGAAGCCTGTGGCCTCAACGCATAGCAGCCGGTCGGCCAGTCCGTTGGCGTCCGCATTGGCCCGGGCCACGTCCACCGCGACGGGGTCGATGTCCGAGGCAATCATGGTGCCGGGCCAGACGCGGGCGGCGGCCATGGCCAGCACCGCGGTGCCGCAACCGATGTCGGCCACTGGCAGGGGCGTTTCGCCGGCCGTCACCAGACGATCCAGCGCGCGCAGACACCCCTGCGTGGTGCCGTGGTGACCGGTGCCAAAGGCCATGGCGGCCTCGATCAGCAGCGGTTCGCACCCTTCGGGAACCGTGTCGGCATCGTGACTGCCGTAGACGAAGAACCGCCCCGCCCGCACTGGCGCGAGTTCGCGCTTGACCTTGGCGACCCAGTCGACCTCGGGCAGCTCGGAAATGGCGAAGTCGCTTGCGCCATATGCCGCGGCCAGCAGCGCCAGCGCGGTCTCGTCCGGCGGTTCCAGGAAATAGCCGCCGACCTCCCACAGGCCCGATCCGTCCTCCATCTCGAAGACGCCGATGCCCGTGGGTTCCGGCTCCAGCCGCTCCATGGCCGCGCCGAGCGTCTCGGCCGGCTCCTTTCCGGCGAGCGTGGTCAGGGCGGTATAGGTCGGCATGGCGGGATCCTCCGGCGGACGGGTAACGGATGCAGGGGCGGCGGGGGGCAGGCGGGGCACTTGCCTGACCGCAGCGGCCATCCCGGCGGCTAGGCCAGCTGGCGACCGGCGTCAAGAGACGCCAGGACACGCCCCACCAGCACCTCGACCGGCGGGGCGGAATTCAGCCGCAGTACGGGGCAGGCCAGTTCGCTGGCCCAGGTCTCGTGCCGCGCACGGTTCCGCCCCGGAAGCAGGCCGTCGTCATAGGCGGCCGCCCATTCGAGGAAGGCCGCCATTTCCTCCGCAGCGTCCCGCGAGGCCCCTTTCAGGCGCAACGCCTCGCGCGCGCGCAGGCGGGCGAGGCGGGTCTCGATGTCCAGATCGAGGAAGATCGCCAGGGTGAAACGGTCGTCGATGCCCTCGCTCCAGCTATCCACCGAGCCGGAAAGAACCCAGTCCCGCCGGGGCAGGAACACGGCCTCCATCAGGGCACGGCGTTCCGGGATCGAGCGTTTGGCACGAAACGGCGGGTCGGTGGGGCGCCAGTAGAAATCGTCCACATCGAAATGCTGGGATGCCAAGACCGTTGCCAGCGCCCGCCCGAGCGTGGAAGTTCCGGCCCCGCTGGCCCCGAATATGTGGATGCGATGCCCCGCCAACGCTCCCTGCACTCACTCCCCGGGCGCGATGCCCGTACCCACGGGGCAGGTGACCCCGGTTCCACCGATTCCGCAATATCCCGCAGGATTTTTCGCAAGGTACTGTTGATGATAGTCCTCAGCGAAGTAGAACGCCCCCGCGTCGGCGATCTCCGTCGTGATCGCGCCGCGTCCGGCGGCCGACAGGGCGGCCTGGTAGGCGTCCCGGCTGGCGAGGGCGGCGGCGTGCTGCTCCGGTGTGGTGGTATAGATCGCGGAGCGGTACTGGGTTCCGAGGTCGTTGCCCTGCCGCATCCCCTGCGTCGGGTCATGGCCCTCCCAGAACACACGCAGGAGCGCATCGTAGGAGATCACCTCCGGGTCGAAGACCACGCGAACCGCCTCCGTATGGCCGGTCTTGGCAGTGCAGGTCTCCTCGTAGGTCGGGTTGGGCGTGGTGCCGCCGGCGTAACCCGCCATCGTGAGCCAAACCCCATCGAGCTTCCAGAACAGACGCTCGACACCCCAGAAGCACCCCATGCCGAAGATCGCCACCTCGAGCCCGTCGGGCACCTCCGCCGTCAGGGGACGGTCGAAAACAAAGTGGGTGGTGGCCGTCGGAATGGGGTCGGGGCGGCCGGGCAAAGCGTCTTCGGGGCGAACCATTTCCATCTTGTCGCGCTTGAACAGGAACATGCAGCGTCTCCTTCTGCCGGTTTCGACAGATATGGGGGCGAGCCGCGCTTCGGTCCAGTTGGGCGCTCACTCCGCCGGCGCGGAGGCCGGGCGAAGGCGGGCGAAGACGGTTTCGTTGCCGGGGCTCGGATGGCGCGGGATCAGCAGGGCCAAGCCCAGGGAAACGCAAGCCATGCCGGCGGCCAGCACGAAGACGGCCTGGGGCGCGACCAGCCAGAGATACCCCAGCGAGGCGGGCAGGAAGACCGCGGCGATGTGATTGATCGTGAAAGCGACGGCAGCCGTGGGCGCCATGTCCGCCGGATCGCCGATCTTCTGGAAGTAGGTTTTGAGCGCCAGCGCCAGACCGAAAAAGATGTGATCGAGCACGTAAAGCCCCGCTGCCAGCACCACGCCCCAGCCAAACAGGTAGATCCCGCCATAAGCGGCAAAGATCAGCGCGAGACCGGCGTATTCGAAAATCAGCGCGCGCCTTTCACCAAATCGGGACACGGCCGAACCGATCAGCGGCGCGATCGCCATGTTCGCCACCAGCGTGAACATGAAGAGGCCGGTCACCTGGTGCACGTCGAACCCGAAACGCTCCACCATCATGAACCCCGCGAACACGACAAAGATCTGCCGCCGGGCGCCGGCCATGAATTGCAGCGCGTAGTAGAGCCAGTAACGACGGCGCAAAACGAAGGTCTTCACCTGCGGTGTGGGCGATTCGAACTGCGGGAAGAACGCGAGGCACAGAACGGCGACCGTCGCCGTCACGAGGCCCGCCGTCATGTAGACCGTGTTGAACTGGAGATCGTAGGCGCGCCATGTCACGACGATCAGCCCGTAGGCGACGAGCGTCGCCGCCGACCCGGTGGCCAGCAACCAGCCCAGCACCCTAGGCGCCCGCGCCTTGTCCAGCCACTGGAGCTGGAGCGACTGATTGACGGTCTCGTAGTAGTGAAAGCCGATCGAACTGAGCATGGTGATGGTCAGGATGCCAGCCAAATTCGGAAACCACGCCGTCAGCGCGGTCGCCACGCCCAGCAGTATCAGCGAGACCAGCCCCAAAACCTGTTCCCGCATGAACCGGATCAGAAGAATGACACCGATGGCCAGAAAGCCCGGGATCTCCCGCACCGTGTGGAGCCAGCCGATGTCGGAGCCGTCGAAGTTCGCGACTTCGATGACGAAGTTGTTCAGCAGCGCCGACCACGTGGCGAAGGAGATCGGCATGGCCGCGGCCATTACGAACAGGAGCACGACGGGGCGGCGCCAGACCGGCTGAACCCGAGCTTCGGAGAGCGGAAGAGTACGCATGATCGGCCATTAGCTCCAAGGCAGGCACTTGGGAAGGGGCTTGAGCGTGCATGTGCTCACAGGTGGGGCGCGGGACGGTCTGCTGATCCAGATCAAGGCGGAGCGGTTTCCGCTACGGCACATATCATGCAAATATCTGAATAGAACACGCACGAGGAACATTGATGGACATCCTCTCGATCGTCGAGCGAATCGGCGAAGAGCCGACGGCGGCCCTGTTCGGGCTGATCACCGGCATGCTGTTCGGTGTCGCCGCCCAGCGCTCGAATTTCTGCCTGCGGGCTGCGACCGTGGAATTCGCGCGCGGCGTGCTGGGTCCGCGCATGTCGATCTGGCTGCTTACCTTCTCCACCGCTATGGTCTGGGTGCAGGCGGCGCAGATGCTGGGGCTGATGCGGGCGGAGGACGCGCGGATGATGGCGGTGCCGGGCACCTGGTCCGGCGCGATCATCGGCGGGCTGCTGTTCGGGATGGGCATGGTGCTGGCGCGCGGCTGCTCGGGGCGGCTGCTGGTGCTGGCGGCCACGGGCAACCTGCGGTCGCTGGTCTCGGGGCTCGTCTTCGCCGTGGTCGCGCAGATGTCGCTGCATGGATGGCTGTCGCCGATCCGCGACGGGCTGTCCTCGCTCTGGATCACCGAGGGCGGGCGAAACGTCGACGTGCTGGCCGCGGCGCACCTGCCCGCCGCCGCCGGGCTGGGTCTCGGCCTCGTGCTGGCAGCACTGGCAATCCACCTGTCCATGCGCAACAATCTGGGCGTGGCCAAGCTCTTCATGGCCTCGGGCGTCGGCTTCGCCGTGGCGGTCGGCTGGGTACTCACGTACGCGCTCTCCCAGGTGGCGTTTGAGCCAATACAGATCGAGAGCGCGACTTTCACCGGACCCTCGGCCAACACGCTGATGTTCTTCCTGGTGCCCGACACGGTGCTCGAATTCGACATCGGCCTGGTGCCCGGCGTCTTCCTCGGCGCGTTCCTGGCGGCTGCCGTCTCGGGCGAGTTGAAGGCGCAGGGGTTTGAAGGGGCGGGCAACATGCAGCGCTCGATGATCGGCGCGGCGGCGATGGGCTTCGGCGGGATGCTGGCAGGAGGCTGCGCCATCGGCGCGGGCGTCACCGGCACGTCCATCTTCGTCGGCACGGCCTGGGTGGCGCTGACCTGTATGTGGGTCGGCGCGGTGGCGACGGATTACCTGGTGGACCAGAAAGGCGCGTCGACGGTCACGGCCTGAGCGGAGGCGCCGGCAACGCGGGCGGACGGGGGGCTGTCTGCCCCCCGGCGCGGCCATCGGGCCGCGCTCCCCCCGAGGATGTTTTCCGACACAAGACGGGGCCGCGGCTGGCTACCAGAAGCTTTGGGGGTCGATATCGACCGCGAGGCGCAGGTTCGCAGGCAGTTTGAACTGGGCGAGCCAGCGGGTTAGGGCCGCCTGCAAGGGCGCGTCCTTACGCGCCTTGACCAGCAAGCGCACCCGGTGACGGCCGCGGATGCGGGCGATGGGCGCAGGCGCCGGCCCGAACAGTTGCGCCCCGATCTGGCGGAGCGGCTCGTCCCGCCGGGCCATCTCCGCGCCGAGGTCGAACACCTGCGCCACGTCCGGCGAGGACAGGACGATGCCGGCCATGCGGCCATAGGGAGGCACTCCGGCGGCACGGCGCTCGTCGGCTTCGGCCGTCCAGAATCCCTCCTCGTCGCCGGACAGGATCGCGCGGATCACCGGGTGGTCCGGCTGATACGTTTGCAGCATCGCCACCCCATGCCGGTCCGCCGTGCGGCCGGCGCGGCCTGCCACCTGCCGGACGAGCTGGAACGTGCGTTCGGCGGCGCGCAGGTCCGATCCCTGCAGGCCGAGATCCGCGTCGATTACCCCGACAAGCGTCAGCAGCGGGAAGTTGTGTCCCTTGGCGACAAGCTGGGTGCCGATGACGATGTCGGCCCCGCCCGCAGCGATCTCCTCGATGCGGGCTTTCAACGCCCGCGCGGAGCCGAAGAGGTCCGAGGACAGCACCGCGAGGCGCGCATCGGGGAAGAGGCCCACGACCTCCTCCGCCAGCCGCTCCACGCCCGGGCCGACCGGTGCCAGACGGCCCTCCACCCCGCAGGACGGGCAGGCCTCCGGCATCGGCTTGGTCTCGCCGCACTGGTGGCAGACGAGGCGCTTCTGGAACCGGTGCTCCACCATGCGGGCGTCGCACTGGTCGCAGCCGATCTGGTGCCCGCAAGCGCGGCAGAGCGTGACCGGGGCATACCCGCGCCGGTTCAGAAACAGCAGCGCCTGTTCGCCGCGCTCGATCCGTTGCGTGATTGCCGTGGCCAGCCGAGGCGAGATCCAGCGCCCGGCCGGCAGCTTGTCCGGCCGCATGTCGATCGCCTGCATGTCCGGCAGTTCAGCCGCGCCGAAGCGGGAGCCGAGTTCCAGCCGGGCGTATTTCCCGGCCTCCGCATTGGCCCAGCTTTCGAGCGAGGGCGTGGCGGAGGCGAGCACGACCTGCGCCGAGCAGATGGAGGCCCGCAGGACCGCCATGTCCCGGGCGTTGTAGAGGACGCCGTCGTCCTGCTTGTAGGAGGTGTCGTGTTCCTCGTCGACGACGATCAGCCCCAGTTCCCGGAACGGCAGGAAGAGCGCAGAGCGCGCACCGACGACAAGCTGCGCGCCACCCGTGGCGACCATCCTCCAGGTGCGCCGCCGCTCCGTCAGGGTGACGCCGGAATGCCACTCCGCCGGGCGGGCGCCGAAGCGGGCTTCCACCCGAGCAAGGAACTCGCCGGTGAGCGCGATCTCCGGCAGCAGGACGAGGGCCTGACGGCCGCGTTCAAGGCATTCGGCCACCGCTTCCAGATAGACCTCCGTCTTGCCGGAGCCCGTCACCCCCTTCAGCAGCGTCGTGCCATAGGCGCCCCCGGCAACAGCCTGCCGCAAGGTCGCCGCCGCCTCCGCCTGGGCGTCGCTGAGGGCGTGGCCCGGCAGGGCCGGATCGAGGTGCGGGAACGGCAGGTCGCGCGGGGCGGCCTCTTCCGCGATGACGCCCTGCTTGACCAGCCCCTTGACGACCGAGTTGCTCACCCCGGCCTGGGCCGACAGTTCCATCATGGTGAAGGCCAGCCCGCCATACTCCTCCAACACCTCCAGCACGCGGCGGCGGGCGTCAGTCATCCGGTCGGGCTGCTCCGTGCCCCGGCGGTAGATCGTGCGCATGGAGGGCGGGTCGCTCAGCCCCGGGGCGCGGGTCGCCAGCCGCAGCGCGGCGGGCATGGGGGTGAGGGTGTATTCTGCCACGCGGCTGAGAAAGACCTGCATCTCCTCCCGCATCGGCGGCACGTCGAGCACGCGCTCCACCGGCCGCAGCCGCGCCCGGTCGAAGTCGCCCTGCCCCGGCCCCCAGACCACGCCCAGCACCCGCCGGGGACCGAGCGGCACCTCGACGAAGCTCCCAGTGGCACAGCCCGTCTCCGGCGCGGTGTAGTCCAGGAGCCTGTCCAGAGGCTGGGTGGTCAGAACGGCGACCGTGTCGCCGGGGGCGAATTCGCGACTTGGTTCCATAGTGCCTTTCTTCCGGGCCCCGGCCTCCGTCTCCGGCGGCGCGCGCGCCGCCGGGTCCGCAGATCGCGTGCAAGGGCGTCCGTTCGGTATCGCAGATCGGCGACGCAGGGCAAGGCTGCCCCGCAGGCTTGCCCGTTCATGCCGCCACCCACAGGACTCCCGCAAAGCCGCCGATTGCGGTAACACGTAATCTGCGGAATCCGCAGCTTTCAGAGGAGGACACCATGAAATTCTTCATCGACACGGCAGATGTGGACGCCATTGCCGAACTGAACGACCTCGGCATGGTCGACGGCGTCACCACGAACCCCTCGCTCATCATGAAATCGGGGCGCAACATCAAGGAGGTCACGAAGGAGATCTGCGACATGGTGGATGGCCCGGTCTCCGCCGAGACCGTCGCCCTCGACGCCGACGGCATGATCGCCGAGGGACGGGAACTGGCGAAGATCGCCGACAACATCGCTGTTAAGGTGCCCCTGACGTGGGCCGGTTTGAAGGCCTGCAAGACGCTGACGGACGAGGGACGTATGGTCAACGTCACGCTCTGCTTCTCGCCCACCCAGGCGCTCCTGGCGGCCAAGGCCGGGGCGACGTTCATCTCGCCGTTCCTCGGCCGGCTCGATGACCTGAGCCTGAACGGAATGGACCTGATCGCGGAAATCCGGACGATCTACGACAACTACGCTTTCGAGACGCAGATCCTCGCGGCGTCGATTCGGTCGGTCAACCACATGAAGGAGGCAGCCCTGATCGGCGCGGACGTCGCGACCGCCCCGCCGGGCGTCATCAAGGCGATGGTCCACCACGCCCTGACGGACAAGGGGCTCGAGGGCTTCCTGAAGGACTGGGCCAGCACGGGGCAGACAATCCTCTGACAGCGAAATTTCCAAGGGACCCGGTCGACGCCGGAGCCAACTGGCGGCCGGCCGGGACCCTTGGGGGATAACGCTCAACTCATTAAACAACTGGCCCCGACCTATCGGTTGGAGCGGGTCGACAATGTGACCTGCCCGCGAATTAATTCGGGTGCGGCGGGGTTCAACTGTGGCGAGGGGGCCGCGACCGGAAACACATCGTTGACCAAATCCGGCATGGCGCTGGACCACCCCGCCCGAGGACGTGCAAAAAACTGTCGGACGAAAACCAAGGCGCGTGTAGAGTTTAGGCGTGTCGTAGACGTGAACGGAACGGGCATGAACGAAGTGGCGGTCGATCTGGATGAGATGCGCGAGAAAATTCTGTCCGAGCCGGATGTCATTCTGGACGACCGCGACATCATGCATGCGCTCATTGCCGCCAACGAGAAGGCGCTCGGCACCAACATCATCGACCTGCGCGGCATCGCGATGGAACGGCTGGAAAGCCGGCTCGACCGGCTGGAGGACACGCACCGCTCGGTGATCGCGGCGGCCTACGACAATCTGGCCGGCACCAACCAGATCCACCGGGCGATCCTGGCGATGCTGGACCCGATCACCTTCGAAGGCTTCCTGAAGGGGCTGGGCAGCGAGGTGGCGGCGATCCTGCGAGTCGAATGCATCCGGCTGGTTCTCGAATCGCCGTCCGGTAAGGAAGGCGACGCGGCGCTCGGCCGGCTTGGCGACGTTCTGAGCGTGGTGGAGCCGGGTTACATCAACGACTACGTGACCCAGGGGCGCGAAGGCGCGCCGATCCGGCCCGTCACCCTGCGCCAGCTCCGGCCGAACTCCGACCGGCTCTACGGCGAGGCGACGCAATGGATCAACTCCGAGGCGCTCATCCTGCTGAACTTCGGTGAAGGCCGGCAGCGCGGGATGCTCGCGCTCGGCGCCGAGGACCCGCACCAGTTCCGCCCCAACCAGGCGACCGACCTTCTGAGCTTCTTCGCCGGAATCTTTGAACGGCAGATGCGCCGGTGGCTGGGCTGACCCTGATCTCGCCCGCGCTCGCGGACGCGCTCACCCGCTGGACCGATCACCTGAGAGCGGTCGACGGGGCGGCCGCGGCCACGGTGATCGCCTACCGGCGGGACGTGCAGGGCTTCCTCACCTTCCTGACGGAGCACCACGGGGAAAGCCTGGGTCCGGCGCCGCTTGCCCGGCTCACCATCTCGGACATGCGTGCCTGGATGGCGCACGAGCGGGGGCGTGGCGTGGCCGCGCGCTCGCTGGCCCGGGCGCTCTCCTCCGTCAAGGGATTCGCCGGATGGATGGCGGAACGCGACGGCTTCGACGCCACCGCAATCCTCGCCGCCCGGGCGCCGAAGTACCGTCGCAAGCTGCCTCGTCCGCTGGCCGTCGACGCGGCGAAGTCGGTCATCGACACGGTGGAACTTCAATCGCAGGAGCCCTGGATCGCCGCGCGGGATGTCGCGGTCGTTACCCTGCTCTACGGCTGTGGTCTGCGGATCTCCGAAGCGCTTGGTCTTACCGGCGATGTCCTCCCGCTCGGGGACTCGCTGCGCATCCGCGGCAAGGGCGGCAAGGAGCGGATGGTTCCGGTGCTGGACGCCGCGCGAAAGGCCGTGGCTCACTACGTCGCGCTCTGCCCGTTCGACCTCCCGCCCGGCGAGGCCGTGTTCCGCGGCCAGCGCGGCGGGCCGCTCAACCCGCGCATGATCGCCCGGGCAATGGAACGCACCCGGCTGCAACTCGGCCTGCCCGCCTCCGCCACGCCGCACGCCCTGCGGCACAGCTTTGCCACGCACCTGCTCGGGGCCGGCGGCGACCTGCGCGCGATTCAGGAACTGCTCGGCCACGCCTCTCTTTCGACCACGCAGGCCTACACGGCGGTCGACACGGCCCGGCTTATGGAAATATACCGCAACGCGCACCCGCGGGCCTAAGCGGCCTGGAAAATCCGAGTCGGAGCCATTCCATCCCGGCGAGAATGAAGTAGAGTGGGCGACCAATCCGTGCCGCCCAGAAGGACGCATGAAACCAGAACACCGCGCCTATTCCGTCCATCTTCTGACCGCCACGGGCGCGGTGCTGGCGATGCTCGCCTTGCTCGCGGCTGTCAGCTACGACTGGCCGATGATGTTCCTGTGGTTGGTCGTGGCCTTTGCGGTGGATGGCATCGACGGGCCGCTGGCGCGAAAGTACGACGTTCTGTCCCACGCGCCGCAGGTGGACGGTGCGTTGCTCGACCTGATCATCGACTACCTGACCTATGTCTTCATCCCCGCCTTCGCGCTCTTTGCCTCCGGGCTGATGCCGGGCTGGACCGGCTGGGCGGCGCTGATTGCCATCACGTTTACCTCGGCGCTCTATTTCGCCGACACGCGGATGAAAACCGACGACAAATCCTTCTCCGGGTTTCCCGGCTGCTGGAACATGTTCGTCCTCGTGGTCTTCGCGATCCATCCGCCGCCATGGGTTGTACTGGTAGCGATAATCGTGCTTGCGCCGACGATGTTCACCAACATCCGCTTCATCCACCCGGTCCGCACCCGGCGCTGGCGGGCCGTGTCGCTGCCGATGGCGCTGGTCTGGATCGTCTGCGCCGCCTGGGCGGCCTGGGTGGCGTTCGACCCGCAGAGCTGGGCGAAGGTGGGGCTGGTGGTCTCGAGCCTCTACCTGCTCACGGCCGGCGCCGTGCAGCAGCTTTTCCCCCACCGCCGACTGTCTGACGCCTGAGGCGCGCGCCCCTGCCCTGAGGGAAGTGCGGGCGGAACTGGTGGAGGGGGGCTGTCTGCCCCCCACGCGCCCCGGCCGGGCCGGGACGCTCCCCCCCGAGGATATTTTCGGACACAAGAAGCCAGGCCGAGGCGCGCCGCGCCCGAGGCAGTGCCCGGCGTTACTCGGCGGCGGTGTCCCAGGCCTCCACCGGCGGGCAGGTGCAGACGAGGTTGCGGTCGCCGAAGGCGTTGTCCACGCGGCCCACGGGCGGCCAGTATTTGTCGACGCGGAAGGACCCCGGCGGGAAGCATCCCTGTTCGCGCGGGTATTTGCGGTCCCAGTCGGCCACGAGATCCTCCACGGTGTGGGGGGCGTGGCGGAGGGGACTGTCCGCGATGGCGATGTCGCCCGCCTCGACGGCGGCGATCTCGGCCCGGATCGACAGCATGGCGTCGATGAATCGGTCGAGCTCCGCTTTGGTCTCCGATTCCGTGGGCTCAACCATCAGCGTGCCGGACACGGGCCAGGACATGGTGGGCGCGTGGAAGCCGCTGTCCATCAACCGCTTGGCGATATCGTCCACGTTCACGCCCGCGTCCGCGAAGGGGCGGGTGTCGAGGATGCACTCATGGGCCACGCGATCCTGCCGGCCCTTGAACAGCACGCCATAGGCGCCAGACAGGCGCGCGGCGATGTAGTTGGCGCTCAGGATCGCCACCTTCGTCGCCTGCGTCAGCCCGGCGCCGCCCATCAGCAGGCAATAGGCCCAGGAGATCGGCAGGATCGAGGCGGAGCCATAGGGCGCGGCGGAGACAGGCCCCTCCTCCCCGCCCGTCGCCGGATGCCCGGGCAGGTGGGCCGCGAGGTGCGCCTTCACGCCGATCGGCCCCATGCCGGGGCCACCGCCCCCGTGGGGGATGCAGAACGTCTTGTGCAGGTTCAGGTGGCTCACGTCGGCGCCGATCTCGCCCGGCTTCACCAGGCCCACCATCGCGTTCAGGTTCGCCCCGTCCAGGTAGACCTGCCCGCCGTGCTCGTGGGTGATGGCGCAGACCTCGCGCACCGTGTCCTCGAAGACGCCATGGGTCGACGGGTAGGTGATCATGCACGCCGCGAGCGTGTCGCCCGCCGCCTCCGCCTTGGCGCGGAAGTCGTCGAGGTCGATGTCGCCGTTCGCGGCGGATTTCACCACCACAACCTTCATGCCCGCCATCGTCGCGGAAGCGGGGTTCGTGCCGTGCGCGGAGGTGGGGATCAGGCAGACCGTCCGATCCTCGCCGTTCGCCCGGTGATAGGCGGCGATGGTCAGGAGACCCGCGTATTCGCCCTGTGCGCCGGAGTTCGGCTGCATCGACATGGCGTCGTAGCCGGTGATCTCGCAGAGCTTGGCCGACAGATCCTCGATCATCTCGGCGTAGCCAGCCGCCTGCTCCCGGGGCGCGAAGGGATGGAGTTGGCCGAACTCGGGCCAGGTGATCGGCATCATCTCCACGGCGGCGTTGAGCTTCATGGTGCAGGAGCCGAGGGGGATCATCGCCCGGTCGAGCGCCAGGTCACGGTCGGCCAGCCGGCGCATGTAGCGCATCATCTCCGCCTCGGCGCGGTTCATCTGGAAGATGGGGTGGGTGAGATATTCCGTCTCCCGCAGCAGCGCCTCGGGCAGAGCCACGCCTTCCGGCGTGCCGAACTCGGCGGTGATGCCAAAGGCGCGCCAGACGGCCTCGATTGTCTGCGGCACGCAGGTCTCGTCCACGGAGATGCCGATGCGGGTCGTACCCAGCTTTCGCAGGTTGATCCCCTCGGCCACGGCGGCGCGCAGGATCGCGCCCTGCAACGGGCCGACCTCCACGGTGATCGTGTCAAAGATCTCCTCCGGGTCGGTCACGAACCCGGCCTCCCGCAGGCCCTCCGCCAGCCGGACGGCCATGACGTGCACCCGCTCGGCGATAGCGCGCAGGCCCTTCGGCCCGTGGAACACGGCATAGAACGACGCCATGACGGCAAGCAGCGCCTGCGCGGTGCAGACGTTGGAGGTGGCCTTCTCGCGGCGGATATGCTGCTCGCGGGTCTGCAGGCTCAGCCGGTAGGCCTTATTGCCGCGCGCGTCGACCGAAACGCCGACGATCCGCCCCGGCATGGTGCGCTTGAAGGTGTCACGGCAGGCCATGAAGGCCGCATGGGGCCCGCCGTAGCCCATGGGCACGCCGAACCGCTGGGCAGAGCCCACGGCAATGTCCGCGCCCATCGCGCCCGGCTCCTTCAGGAGCAGAAGGGCCAGCAGGTCGGCGGCGACGATGCCGATCGCCTTTTCGGCGTGGAGCGCCTCCATCTCCGGCGTGAAGTCGCGCAGCTTGCCGTCCGTGCCGGGGTACTGGAACAGCGCCCCGAAGACCTTGCCCGCATCCAGCGAATCCGCCGGCCCGGTGACGATCTCGATCCCGAGGGGCCGGGCGCGCGTCTCGATCACGGCGATGGTCTGGGGGTGGCAGTTGTGGTCCACGAAAAAGGCCTGTGCCTTGGACTTCGCCGCCCGCTGGGCCATCACCATCGCCTCGGCCGCCGCCGTGCCCTCGTCCAGCAGCGACGCATTGGCGATCTCCAGCCCGGTGAGGTCCGAAATCATGGTCTGGAAGTTCAGCAGCGCCTCCAGCCGACCCTGTGCGATCTCCGGTTGATAGGGCGTGTAGGCCGTGTACCAGGCTGGATTTTCCAGAATATTCCGCTGGATCGCGGGCGGGGTGATCGTCCCGTAGTACCCCTGCCCGATCAGCGACTGCAGCACGCGGTTCTTGCCCCCCACCTTGCGCATCTTCACCAGCAGGTCGCCCTCGGCGAGCGGGGGCCAGGCCAGCGGCGCGTCCTGCCTCAGGCGCGCAGGCACCGTTTGCTCTATGAGCTGGTCGAGGCTGTCGACGCCGATCGCTTCCAGCATCTCGGCCATTTCCTCCGGCGAGGGGCCGATATGCCGGCGGTTGGCGAAGTCGTACGGGTCATAGGCGGTGGGCTGAAATGGCATGCGGCTGTTTCCGGTGTGTCAGTCGTTCTTGTTGAGCGTCAGGACCCTCGGCTGCGCCGCCGGGTCCGTCTGCGTCCCTGTGGGCGAATCCACGGCGGAACCGCCGGCCCGGCCGACCCCGTGGCCGGTCGGGCGCCATGGGTCAGGCGATGAGGTCTTTGTAGGCGTCCTCGTCCATGTATTCGTCCAGTTGCGAGGTGTCCTCGATCTTCACGCGGAAGAACCACGCGTCGCCCTCGGCGTCCTCGTTCACGTTCCCCGGCGTATCGACGATGGCTTCGTTCACTTCCACCACCTCGCCGTCGAGCGGCGCCACGATATCGGAGGCCGCCTTGACGGACTCGATCACGACCACCTCGTCGCCCTTCGTCACCTGTGTGCCGACTTCCGGCAGTTCGATGAAGACGATGTCGCCCAACTGTTCCTGGGCGTGGTCGGTGATCCCGACGGTGACGATGTCGCCGTCGAGGCTCATCCATTCGTGGTCTTCAGTGTATTTCATTCAAGCGCACTCCTCATCATCGTTTGTAGGTTGGCGGCACGAAAGGCATGGGGGCAACACGCGCGGGCAGGCGCTTGCCGCGCACCTCGCCCCAGATCTGCGTGCCGGTCAGCGACAGCCGCACCGGCACGTAGCCCATCGCCACCGGGTGACCGACGGTCGGCCCGGGGGCGCCGGAGGTGACGCGGCCGATGGGCGTCCGCGCGTCTTCGGTCTCGAAAAGCTGCACGCCTTCGCGCATCGGCGCCCGCCCTTCCGGGACAAGGCCGACGCGGCGCGTGTCGTCGGGGTCGATCTCGGCGGCCGCAAGCTTGGGGCCGATCACCGCGTCGCCGGGGTAGCCGCCGGAGCGCGATCCGCTCGGGCGCCGCACCTTCTGGATCGCCCAGGTCAGCGCCGCCTGCACCGGGTCCGTCGTCGTGTCGATATCGTGGCCGTAGAGGCAGAGCCCCGCCTCCAGGCGCAGGCTGTCGCGCGCGCCGAGGCCGATGGGTTCGACCTCCTCCATCTCCAGCAGCGCGCGGGCAAACGCCTCCGCCTGCGCCTCGTGGACGGACACCTCGAAGCCGTCCTCGCCGGTATAGCCCGACCGCGAGATCCAGAGTTCGCCGTAATCGCTCTCCTGAACGGACACATCCATGAACCGCATCTCGGCGACCGGCACGATGCGCCCCAGCGCGGCCTCGGCCGCCGGTCCCTGCAACGCCAGCAGAGCCCGGTCCGTCACCGGGATCACCTCGCTCAGCGCCATGTTCCGGCGCAGGTGGGCCACGTCGGACACCTTGCACGCCGCGTTCACCACCAGAAACAGGTGATCGCCGCGATTCGCCACCATCAGGTCGTCGAGGATGCCGCCGTTTGCATGGGTGAAGAAGGCATAGCGCTGCCGCCCCTCCTCCAGCCCCAGCAGCGACTGCGGCACCAGTGCCTCCAGTTCGGCCGCCGCCTGCGAGCCGTCCAGCAACACCTGACCCATGTGGCTGACGTCGAACAGGCCCGCCGCAGCCCGCGTGTGCAGGTGCTCTTTCATCACGCCGAGGGGATATTGCACCGGCATCTCGTAGCCGGCGAACGGCACCATCCGCGCGCCAAGGTCCAGATGCAATGCGTGCAGGGGTGTCTTCTTCAGGTCTTCCACCGGCCCTTCCCTCTCTCGTCCCAGGCCGGCGGGGATCACCGTCGGCACCGTTTCCTGCGACTCGCGCCGCTGGTCGATGCCCCCTCTGTCCTGTCGCCTGAGATCGTTATCCCGTCGGCGGGGGCCGGCTGGCCCCACTCTCCAGAGTGTCTTCCCCTGCGCGGTCCTTTGCGCCTGAGAGTTTACCGGGGCGGTTGCTCCTTCGGCACCGGTCCAGCAGGACCGGATTCTCCCGACACAGGGTCCCGTTTCGCATAGCGAATGCAACCCCTTCCGGCAAGACTTGCTTTCAGCCGCCGACGGCGCGACAGGGTGTGCATGACGGACAGGCAGATCTTCGGCTACGGCTCCCTCGTCAATCGGGCGACGCACGGCTATCAGGACACGCGTCCCGCCACGCTCCACGGCTGGCGGCGGGTCTGGGTGCACACCCGGCTGCGGCCGCTCGCCTACCTGTCGGTGGAACCGGCCGATGCACAGATCGACGGCCTCGTGGCGCGGGTGCCCGGCGCCGACCGGCCCGCGCTCGACGCCCGGGAGGAGGCCTACGACCCACACGACGTCACCGCACGGCTCCACGACAGCAGCACCGAGGTCGCGGCGGAGGTCTTTGCCGTGCCGGCGCGCCACGCGTCCCCGCCCGGCGTGATCCACCCGTTGCGGCTCACCTATATAGATGTCGTCGTGCAGGGCTTCCTCGAGGTCTTCGGGGAGGCCGGCGTGGAGCGGTTCTTCGCCAGCACCGCCGGCTGGAACGCCCCCGTCATCGACGACCGCGCCGCCCCGCTCTACGCCCGTCACCGCCCCCTGACCGACCGCCAGCGCGGCATCGTCGACGCGCATCTCGCCGCCCTCCAGGTCCACTGGGCCTGAGCACGCCCGCGCGCCCCGGCTCCTGCGCGGCGGCTGCACACCACGTTTCGCGACGGTCCGCCCCGTTGCAATTTGCGCACCGTGTGTAAGCCATGGCAGAAACGGAGTCCCGAAGGGAGCGAACGATGACCCAGACCCCGACCTTCCCCGATCTCGCCGGCGCCTCCGTCTTCATCACGGGCGGCGGCTCCGGCATCGGCGCAGCCCTCACCGAAGGGTTCCTGCAACAGGGCAGCCGCGTCGCCTTCGTGCAGCGCTCCGACGCCACCGATTTCTGCGACGAGATGGAGGACAAGACGGGCAACCGCCCGCTCTTCCTGCCCTGCGACGTCACCGACACCGCCGCCCTGCGGGAGGCCATCGAGGCCGCGGCCGAAGAACACGATCCCATCCGCGTTCTCGTCAACAACGCCGCCAACGATCAGCGCCACGCCACGCTCGACGTGGACGAAGCCTTCTGGGACGCCTCGCTGGCCATCAACCTCACCCCCTATTTCTTCGCCGCCAAGGCGGTGATTCCGGGAATGCAGGCGATGGGAGGCGGGGCGATCGTCAACATGTCCTCGATCAGCTACATGATGGCGACCTGCGGCTACGCTCCCTACGTCGTCTCAAACGCCGGCATCAATGGCCTCACCCGCACGCTGGCCCGCGAGTTCGGTGTGGACGGCATCCGGGTCAACTCGGTCATGCCAGGCATGGTCGTCACGCCACGGCAACTCGAAAAATGGTTGACGCCGGAAAGCATCGCGGCGCAACTCGACCGTCAATGCCTGAAGCGGACGCTGACACCCGAAGATATTGTGGGCGGAGTCCTGTTTCTGGCATCAGACGCATCGGCGGCAATGACCTCGCAGGCGCTGGTGCTCGATGGTGGTGTGGTGACGACAGGATGAGTGACAATGGGTAACGCGGACTGGATCGCAGTCGACTGGGGCACATCCTCGCTCCGTGCCTGGGGGATGAGCGCCGAGGGTGCCGTCCTCTGGGCCGAGAGCGCAGGCAAAGGCATGGGAGGGCTGGCGCCGGACGCGTTCGAACCGGCCTTCATGGATCTTGTCGGCGCGCATCTGACCGACGACGGCCCGATCGACGCCGTCGCCTGCGGCATGGTCGGCGCGCGCCAGGGCTGGGTCGAGGCGCCCTACCGTCCCGTTCCCTGCGCCCCGCTCGACCCCGTGCTGACCGCCGCCCCGACCCGCGATCCCCGGCTGCGGTTCCGGATCGTCTCCGGCCTCAGCCAGTCCGACCCCGCCGATGTCATGCGCGGGGAGGAGACCCAGATCGCCGGGTTTCAATCCCTAAACCCCCGGTTCGACGGCGTGATCTGCCTGCCCGGCACCCATTCCAAATGGGTCCACGTCAGCGCGGGCGAAGTGGTCAGCTTCCAGACTTTCATGACCGGCGAGCTTTTCTCGGCGCTGGCCACCCAGACCGTCCTGCGTCACTCCGTGCAGACGGACGGATGGGACGGCGCAGCCTTCGCGGAGGCCGTGGACGACGCGGTCTCCCGCCCCGAGAAGCTCGCCGCACGCCTGTTCTCGCTCCGCGCCGAAGGGCTGCTCTCCGGCCTGCCTGCGGAGGCCGCGCGCGCCCGCCTTTCCGGGCTGTTGATTGGCGCGGAACTTGCCGCCGCCCGCCCCTACTGGCTGGGCCAGAACGTGGCCATCGTCGGCGCCTCCACCATCGCGCGGCGCTACGCCGAGGCGCTGGCGCCGCTCGGCGTTCCGGCCACGGTCGCGGACGGCGACCAGATGGTCCTGAAGGGCCTCGTCGCGGCCCAGTCCCACGCCAAGGAGACCCACGCATGAGCCGCCCCATCATCGCCATCCTCCGCGGCATCACCCCTCGGGACGCCGTCCCGGCCGCGGAAGCGCTGATCGACGCCGGGATCGACCGGATCGAGGTGCCGCTGAACTCGCCCGAACCGCTGGAGAGCATTCGCCGCATGGCGGAGGCCGTGGGCGCGCGCGCCCTCATCGGCGCAGGCACCGTCCTGACGGAAATGCAGGTTGCCGACGTCGCCGCGGCGGGTGGGCGGCTGGTCGTGTCGCCCAACTGCGTCCCGGCGGTCATCCGCGCCACCAAGGCGCGGGACATGGCCTCCTGGCCCGGCATCTTCACCCCCACCGAAGCCTTCGCGGCGCTGGATGCAGGCGCCGACGGGCTGAAGCTGTTCCCCGGCAACATGGCCGGCCCGGGCGGGCTCAAGGCCCTGCGCGCCGTGCTTCCCGCCGAAACGGACGTCTACGCCGTGGGCGGCGCTGGGGCGGAGAACTTTGCCGACTGGATCGCCGCCGGCGCCAACGGCTTCGGCATCGGATCGGCACTCTACACCGCCGGAATGGACATCTCCGAGCTGTCGCGACGCGCGGCGAGCATCGTGAGCGCATACGACGAGGCCTGCAAATGACCCGTATCTTCGACGCCACCCCCTGCAAGCTCGGCGAGGGCCCGCTCTGGCACCCGACCCGCAAACAACTCTTCTGGTTCGACATCCTGAGCCGGCAGCTCCTGACCCGCGCGGAGGGCGAAACCCGCGTCTGGCAGTTCGGCCGCTTCGTCACCGCCGCCGGCTGGGTGGATGAAAACACCCTCCTGATCGCCTCGCAGGGGGCGCTCTTCTGCTTCGACATCGACACGGGCCAGCGGCAGGAGATCTGCAAGCTGGAACCCGACATGCCCACCAACCGCCCCAACGACGGCCGGGCGGACCCATGGGGCGGCTTCTGGATCGGCACGATGGGGATCGAGCAGGAGCCGGGGGCGGGCGCGATCTACCGCTACTACAAGGGCGAGCTGCGCCGCATCCTCCCCGGCATCACCATCCCCAACGCGATCTCCTTCGACCCGGAGGGCACCTTTGCCTGCTACTGCGACTCCACCGAACACGTCATCCGCAAGATCCGCCTGAACGCGGCGGACGGCTGGCCGGCAGGCGAGTCCGAGGTCTTCATCGATATGCGCGGTGAGGACTGGGCCCCCGACGGTGCCGTGATCGACACCGACGGCACGCTATGGAACGCGCAGTATGGCGCCGCCCGCGTCGCTGCCTACGACCGCTCCGGCGCCTTCCTGCGCGCGGTCCCGGTGCAGGCGGAGCTGACCACCTGCCCGGCCTTCGGCGGGGAGGCGCTCGACACCCTGTTCGTCACCTCGGCCCGCGACGGCTTGCCGGAGGACCGTCTGGCCGCGCACCCGGAGAACGGCATGTGTTTTGCCGCCGAGGGCATCGCGATAGGGCAGCAGGAACACCGGGTGCTCCTCTGAGCGCAACACCCAACCAGACGGCGCCGGGACCGCTGCAGGCGGCCCCGCGAGACAGTGGAAAGGACCCACGATGACCCGCACCCCCTTCGGGACGACCGCGACCGGCGAGGCCGTCGAACGGATAGCGCTCAACAACGGCACGATCTCCATCGCCGTCCTGACCCACGGCGCAACGTTGCAGGATCTGCGGCTCGCCGGGCTCGACCGCTCGCTGACGCTGGGCAGCCCGGAGCCGTCGGACTACGGCGACAACGCACCGCTGCAATATTTCGGCTCCATCGCCGGACCGGTGGCCAACCGTATCGCCAACGCGACATGCGCGTTCGACGGCCAGCGCCTTGCCTTCGAGGCCAACGGCGCGGGGGGCCATCACCTGCATGGCGGCGCCACGGGGCTGAGCTACAAGGTCTGGCGCGTCCAGTCGGCAAGCGACACCGCACTCACGCTGGTCACGGATGTGCCAGACGGCGAAGGCGGGCTGCCAGGAAACCGCCGGTTCGAGGTGGACTTCACCCTGGGCGAGGGCCCGACCCTCACGCTCCGGCTGCGCGCCAGCACCGACGCGCCGACGCTGGTGAACCTCGCCAACCACAGCTACTGGAATCTCTCGGACGCCGACACATTCCACGGCCACACGTTGCAGGTGGCCGCCGACCACGTGCTGCCGGTCGACGAGAGTGCCCTGCCCACGGGCGAAGTCCGGCCCGTGGAGGGCACCGAAATGGATTTCCGCACGCCCCGCGCGCTGACGGAGCACGATGTGCTGGACAACAACTTTTGCCTCGGCCGGGAGCGCGTCGCCCTGCGCCCGGTGGCGACCCTGTCGGCGCCTGACGGGCTAACCATGACGATCGAGACCACCGAGCCCGGCTTGCAGGTCTATGACGCACGCCACCTCCCGGCCAGCGGCACGGAGGGGCACGACGGGCACCGGTACGGTCCGCGCGCGGGCCTGGCGCTGGAAGCGCAGTTCTGGCCCGACGCACCATCCAACCCGTCCTTCCCGGACATCCGGCTGGATCCCGGGCAGGACTGGGAGCAGGTCACGCGGTTCCGCTTCAGCCGGACATAGAGCAGCCGGCGGCGGCCCGCCTCAGTCGTACTTGCCGTAGGCTTCGATCTCGATCGCCAGCCGGGTCTGCTTGTCCGCAAGCTCCTTCATCAGGGCCTTGCGCTCCTGCGGGTCGCTGGCCGCCGCCAGCCGATCCCGGATCGCGGCAATCTCGATGTTCAGAAGAACGGGCACCGGCTTGGCCCCGGACTCCCTCAGCACGCGGTCGTGAACCGACGTCGCCCCGTCCGAAAGCCCCTCGATCGGCCGGCCGGAGCCCGGCAGGTTATCGAACTCGCCCTCGGACTCCTTCTGACGCAGCATGTGTTCGATCATCAGGTTCAGCGGATGCGACATGACGGTTCCCTTGCGGTTCCGGCAGCTAAGCCCCGTCCGACCCCTCTCACGCAAGGGGACCATTTGACGCCCGCCTTTGTGTCTTTGATACCGCGCGCATCATGCAGCGAACTGGTTGGGAGTTCCGCCGCGTCCGACGTCTGTTAGGTTGCCCCCAAGAACCGCCGCCCCTGATCCTAGCGAGTCCGATGCCACTCCAGCCCCCGCGGGACCCCGCGCGTCCCAACCCCGTGGATGCCTCGACCGCCAGCCGCGACGGGGCCTCGACAGCGACGACGGGCCGCCGGGCGGTCACCCTCGCCGTCATCGGCGGCCTGCTTTTGCTCGGGGCCTGCGCGTGGCTGTTCTATCTCGCTGTCACTGCGTTTCCCTCCGATCTCTCGGCCGTCTACATCGCGGGCCATCTCTTCGACATCGGCCGGACGGACATTCTCTACGATGCGCCGGAAACGTTCTTCGGCACATCCCCCCCGCTCTGGGAACCGCACATCGAGTCGCTTGGTCTGACGGGCCAATTCGTGACGCCCTATGTCTACCCCCCCTTGTGGGCCGCCGTCGTGGCACCGATTTCCCTCGCCCTGACGCCTGAGCAGTTCTTTTTCGCTGCGGCTTTGGTGCAAATCCCATTGCTCGGCCTCAGCCCGCTGCTCGCCTGGCGGATCGCCGACGGGTCTTTGCGGACACTCGGCGTCTGGCTCATCCTCAGCAGCGTCCTGCTCGTGACCTCCATGATCTCCATCTTCGCGGTCAAGCTCCTGCAGCCGCAGATTCTCGTCGTTTTCCTTATCCTCTGGGCCTTCGAGCGGTATCGAACTGGCCGCTCAGCCACCGCTGGCGCGCTGCTCGCGCTGGCCGCAGCAATCAAACTCGCTCCGGCGGCTTTTGCGCTCATCTTCGTGATGGACAGGAACTGGCGCAGCCTCGGCACCTTCCTGGCTGTGTGCGCCGCCATCGGTCTGGTGGGCTTCGTCGCGGCGGGGGTCGAACTCCACCTGACATTTCTCGACAGCCTGAAAGCCGTCAGTGGCACGCTCTTCCTGAGTTCGACGAATTTCGCCGCAGGACCGCTGATGGCAGCCTTGGGCGGCGCGACGGGATTCGTCCCGCCGGTCGACCTATCCGACCGAAACGTTGTCTTCGATGGGGCGGCCGCCTCGGCAATTCTCCTTCTTAACAAGGTCCTGTTCGTAGCCCTGCTCGCCGCCGTCTTTTGGAAAAGCCGGATGCGCGCCCCCCGCGACCGTCTGGTGGTGCGTCTGATCTCGGTCACGCTTCTGGTGAACCTTTTCGGTCCCCTCGGCTGGATCCATTACAACCTCCTGCCATTGCTCCTCCTGCCAGCGCTCCCCAGACTGATGCGACCGGCCATCGGATATGCGCTTTTCGCCGGGATCGCGGTCGCGACAAGCCGCCAGGCGTTCTGGGCGCTCCACGACCTGGGCCCCGGGGATCTGGGGGTCGTCTCCGTCGGCGTGGCGGGGCTGATCGCCGTTCTTCTCGCAGTCAACGTCGCGCCTTCCCCCCGTCCGACGGAATAGCTGCCATGCTGCATCGCCGCTGAGCCCTTGCGCCCCCACGCGTGCTGTCTATAACGCAGGCAATTTGCGCCCGCCCCCGCTGCCCGGAGACTCACACATGCCCAAACGCACCGATATCTCGTCCATCATGATCATCGGCGCGGGCCCGATCGTGATCGGGCAGGCCTGCGAGTTCGACTACTCCGGGGCGCAGGCCTGCAAGGCGCTGCGCGAGGAGGGCTACCGGGTGATCCTGGTCAACTCCAATCCCGCGACCATCATGACCGACCCCGGACTGGCCGACGCGACCTATATCGAGCCGATCACGCCAGAGGTCGTCGCCAAGATCATCGAAAAGGAACGCCCCGACGCGCTGCTGCCCACCATGGGCGGGCAGACTGGCCTCAACACCTCCCTGGCGCTGGCCGACATGGGGGTGCTGCACAAGTACGGGGTGGAGCTGATCGGCGCCAACCGCGCGGCCATCGAAATGGCCGAGGACCGGAAGCTCTTTCGTGAGGCGATGGACCGGATCGGGCTGGAGAACCCCAAGGCGACCATCGTCACAGCGCCCAAGGGCCCGGACGGCAAGCGTGACGTCAAGGCGGGCCTGGAAGTGGCCAAGGAAGCGTTGGAGACCATTGGCCTGCCCGCGATCATCCGCCCCGCCTTCACCCTCGGCGGCACCGGCGGCGGCGTGGCCTACAACCGCGACGACTACGAATACTACTGCCGCTCCGGCATGGAGGCCTCGCCCGTCGGCCAGATCCTCATCGACGAGAGCCTGCTCGGCTGGAAGGAATTCGAGATGGAGGTGGTCCGCGACCGCGCGGACAACGCGATCATCGTCTGCTCAATCGAGAACGTGGACCCGATGGGCGTCCACACCGGGGATTCCATCACCGTCGCGCCCGCGCTCACGCTGACCGACAAGGAATACCAGATCATGCGCAACGGCTCCATCGCCGTACTGCGCGAGATCGGAGTGGAGACCGGCGGCTCCAACGTGCAGTGGGCGATCAACCCCGAGGACGGCCGGATGGTCGTGATCGAGATGAACCCGCGCGTCTCCCGCTCCTCGGCGCTGGCCTCCAAGGCCACCGGCTTCCCCATCGCCAAGATCGCGGCAAAGCTCGCCGTCGGCTACACGCTCGACGAGCTCGATAACGACATCACCAAGGTGACGCCGGCGAGCTTCGAGCCGACCATCGACTACGTCGTCACCAAGATCCCGCGCTTCGCCTTCGAGAAGTTCCCCGGCTCCAAGCCCGAACTGACCACCGCCATGAAGTCCGTGGGCGAGGCCATGGCCATCGGCCGGACGATCCACGAATCCCTGCAAAAGGCGCTGGCCTCGATGGAAACGGGCCTCACTGGCTTCGACGAGGTCGCCATCGAAGGCCTGCCGGGGCCGGAGAACATGGTCTACGCCGAAAGCGAAGATCCGGTGGTGCCGCAGTTCCTTGTCGGCCGCGAAAAGAACGACCAACTGGCCATCGACAAGGCCGTGACCCGCGCGCTCTCCCTCAAGACACCGGACCGCCTGCGGGTGATCGCCCAGGCGATGCGCTTCGGCTTCTCCGATGACGAGATTCAGGAGATCACCGACTACGACCCCTGGTTCCTCGCCCGCATCCGCGAAATCGTCGGCGCGGAGGCCCGCATCCGCAAGGAGGGCCTGCCGCACACCGAAACCGGCCTGCGCGAGCTGAAGATGATGGGCTTCACCGACGCCCGCCTTGCCCAGCTCACGGGCCGGGACGAGGCCAACGTGCGCCGCGCGCGGGAGAACCTCGGCGTGCACGCCCAGTTCAAGCGGATCGACACCTGCGCGGCGGAGTTCGAGGCGCAGACGCCCTACATGTACTCCACCTACGAGGTCCCCGCGATGGGCGAGGCCGAATGCGAGGCGCGCCCGACGGAGGCCCGCAAGGTCGTCATCCTCGGCGGCGGCCCGAACCGGATCGGCCAGGGGATCGAGTTCGACTACTGCTGCTGCCACGCCTGTTTCGCGCTGACGGAGGCGGGCTACGAGACCATCATGGTCAACTGCAACCCGGAGACCGTCTCCACCGACTACGACACGTCCGACCGGCTCTACTTCGAGCCGCTGACCTTCGAGCACGTGATGGAGATCTTGCGGGTGGAGCAGGAAAAGGGTCACCTGCACGGGGTTATCGTGCAGTTCGGCGGCCAGACGCCGCTGAAGCTGGCCAATGCGCTGCACGACGCGGGCATCCCGATCCTCGGCACCACGCCGGACGCGATCGACCTCGCGGAGGACCGCGAACGCTTCCAGGCGCTGGTGAACGACCTGGGCCTGAAGCAGCCGCGCAATGGCATCGCCTCCTCCGACGAGGAAGCGATCCGCATCGCCGGCGAGATCGGCTTTCCGCTGGTCATCCGGCCCTCCTACGTGCTCGGCGGCCGGGCGATGGAGATCGTGCGCGACCACGCCCAGCTCGAACGCTACATTTCGGAGGCCGTCGTGGTCTCCGGCACCAGCCCCGTCCTGCTGGACAGCTACCTCTCCGGCGCGACCGAGATCGACGTGGATGCCCTTTGCGACGGCACGCGGGTGCACGTGGCCGGCATCATGCAGCACATCGAGGAGGCGGGCGTGCACTCCGGCGACTCCGCCTGCTCCCTGCCCCCCTACTCGCTCAGCGAAGACCTGATCGCCCAGCTCAAGCAGCAGACCGAGGCTCTGGCGCTCGGCCTCAACGTCGTCGGCCTGATGAACGTCCAGTTCGCGATCAAGGACGGGGAGATCTACTTGATCGAAGTGAACCCGCGCGCCTCCCGCACGGTGCCCTTCGTGGCCAAGGCCGTCGGCTCGCCCATCGCTTCCATCGCCGCCCGGCTGATGGCGGGCGAGACGCTGGACAAGTTCGACCTCGTCGACCCGCAGATCGACACCTTCGCGGTGAAGGAAGCGGTCATGCCCTTCGCCCGGTTTCCGGGCGTGGACACCCTTCTCGGCCCGGAAATGCGCTCCACCGGCGAGGTCATGGGCTCCGACAAGAGTTTCCACCGCGCCTTCCTGAAGGCCCAGATCGGCGCCGGCGCCGACCTGCCCACAGAAGGCTGCGTGTTCCTGTCGATCAAGGCCGACGACAAGTCCGAACAACTGCTGGAAACCGCCCGCACCCTGCATGACCTCGGCTTCGAGATCCTCGCCACCCGCGGCACCGCCGCCTACCTCAAGAGCCAGGACATTCCCGCGACGACGGTCAACAAGGTCTACGAAGGCCGGCCGAACATCGTGGACGTGATGAAAGACGGCAAGGTGCACCTCGTCATGAACACGACCGAGGGCGCGCAGGCCGTGGAAGACAGCCGCTCCATGCGCACCGTGGCGCTGCTGGACAAGATCCCCTATTTCACCACGCTCGCCGCCGCCCATGCCGCCGCGCTCGCGATGAAAGCCCGCGAAGAGGGTGAGTTGGGGGTGCGCGCACTGCAAGAGGCGTGAGGCGCAGGCACAAATGTCACGGGGCGGATGGGGCTGCGGCAGCGAACGTTTTCCGCCCCGCGCCCGCGTGCTAGGCAGCGGCGTCTGAGTCCAATTGGTTCCCGTTATGAAACACGTATTTATCGTCGCCTACGGCCGCACCGGCTCCACCGCCCTGATGAAGGCGCTGAACTGCATCGAGGGCGCCTGCATCCGCGGGGAGAACGGCGGCTTGATCCAACCACTGGCACTGTCGCTGGACCTTGCACAGGCCTCCAAGCGGCGGCACGTGCAGGACAGCCAGGACGTCTCCCGCCCCTGGTTCGGCGCCGAGTTCATGCGCCCGAAACGGCTCGGAGAAGGGCTCGCGCGCGTCTTCACCCGCACCATCCTCGCGCCGCCCGAAGGCACGCGCATCACCGGTTTCAAGGAAATCCGCTACGCCTCTGATCTGCTGACCGAGGAGGCGTTCGAGGCGATCCTGCGATTCATGCTGACCTGTTTCGAGAATCCCCACGTGATCTTCCTCACGCGCGACGCGGAACAGGTCGCCGAATCCGCCTGGTGGCAGGACCGGGACCGGGACGTGGTGCTGGACGTGCTGGACCACACCGTTCACCGCTTCCGCATGGCGCACGAGGATCATCCCAAACGCACGTTCCTGATCGACCACGCCACCTTCGACGGCAATCCCGAAGGCCTGCGTCCGCTGCTCGACTGGCTGGGCGAAGACGCCCCGCCGGAGGCCCTGGCCGAAGCTCTGTCGGAGCGCATCGTGAAACCCGAGGAAGCCGAAGCGCCCGCTGTGCGCGAGACCGCCTGACAGCCGGCCCCCGCAACCGGCCCGTGGCCGGGCGCATGGCCCACTCTTCTTGTGTCCGCAAATATCCTCGGGGGGAGCGCCGGAACGGCGCCGGGGGGCAGACAGCCCCCCGTCCGCCCTTTCAGATTGCACAACTCAGGCGTGGATCGCCCCATCGCCGCAGGCCAGCGCCGCTTCCCGCACCGCCTCCGAGAAGGTCGGGTGCGCATGGCACGTCCGCGCCACGTCTTCAGCGGAAGCACCGAACTCCATCGCCACGCAGATCTCGTGGATCAAGTCGCCCGCCGCCGGACCGATGATGTGACAGCCAAGGATACGGTCGGTCTCCTTGTCCGCCAGTAGCTTCACGAAGCCCTCGCCCTGGAACACCGCCTTCGCGCGGCCATTGCCCATGAAGGAGAACTTGCCGACCTTGTAGGCCCGCCCCTCCTCCTTCAACTGCTCCTCCGTGGCGCCGACGGAGGCGACCTCCGGCGTGGTGTAAATCACGCCCGGGATCAGCGCGTAGTCGATGTGCGGCTTCTGGCCCGCGAGCATCTCGGCGACCGCGGTGCCTTCGTCCTCGGCCTTGTGGGCCAGCATCGGCCCCTCGATCACGTCGCCGATGGCGTAGATGCCCGGCACGCTCGTGCGATAGTTCCCATCGACCGCGATCTGGCCCCGCTTGGTCATCTCCACCCCCAGCGCGTCCAGCCCCAGCCCGTCGGTGTAGGGAAGCCGGCCGGTGGACACCAGCACGACATCCGCGTCGATCTGATGCTCGCTGTCGTCCTTGCGCATTTTGTAGGTGACTTTCGCCTTGGACTTCGCCGCCTCCACCTTCGAGACAGCCGCGCCGGTGATGATCTCCAACCCCTGCTTGCCGAGGATGCGCTGGAAGGTACGGGCCACCTCCGCATCCGCGCCCGGCGTGATCCCATCCATGAACTCGATCACGGTGACCTCGGTGCCGAGCCGCTTGTAGACGGAGCCCAGCTCCAGCCCGATCACGCCGCCGCCGACGACAACCATCTTCTTGGGGATCTTCGGCAGCTCCAGCGCGCCGGTAGAGGTGATGACGACCTTCTCGTCGATCTCCACTTCCGCCCCGGGGATCGAGGCCGCAACCGAACCGGAGGCGATGATGATGTTCTTGGCCTCGTGAACCTCGTCGCCCACCTTGACCTTGCCCGCCTCGGGGATGGAGCCCCAGCCCTTCAGCCAGTCGATCTTGTTCTTCTTGAACAGGAACTCGATGCCCTTGGTGTTCTGGCCGATCACGTCGTCCTTGTAGGCGAGCATCTTGCCCCAGTCGATCTTGGGCGCGGGCGTCTTGATGCCCATCTTCTCGAAATTGTGCTCGGTCTCGTGGAACAGATGCGAGGCATGGAGCAGCGCCTTGGACGGAATACACCCCACGTTGAGACAGGTGCCGCCCAGGGTCTCGCGCCCCTCGACACAGGCCGTCTTCAGCCCCAGTTGGGCACAGCGAATTGCACAGACATAGCCGCCGGGGCCGCTGCCGATTACGATGACGTCATAGCTTGCCATTCTTCTCCATCTCCCTCGCCCCTGGTGGGCATATTGTTGTTGACGATCACCTGTCCCGTAGAACCGTCACGCACTCTGCGCATCAGGCAGATAACCGAACGTCTCAAAATCCTTAGCGTAAATCCGCGCAACAAGCGCCCGCGCGGTCGGAGTAAGCAAGGCATCCGCGGCGCCGGACGCGCCGGAGGCGTTCGCGCGCCCCGTGCCTACCCCTTGTTTCAGCGGCTGTCCCAGCCGCTCCGCGACCTCCGTCAGAAAGTCGCCCAGATGCTCGACCTTTCCGACCAGATGCGGGCGATAGATCTCCGGCAGCACCGTCTCGACCTGCGCCCGCCAATGGGGATTGACCGACCCGGGCCCCGCCGCGGCCCGCGTGTCTTCGATGTAGCGCAAGAACTTCTCGAAGCCGCTGGCCGTCCTGAAATCGCTGTCCCAGTCGAAGCCCACGAGCGCATTAATCCGGAGCCGTTCGCGCAGGAACCACGGGTGCGCGGCGTACTGGGTAGAACAGAGGTAGAGAAACGCCGAGACGGCCCGGCTGGCGGGGTGCCGGACCGTGGCCAGCCGCAACGCGCCGTCAATCGCCGAGAGACCGGCGGGAAAGGCCGACAACGGGCGGAACACGTCGGCGGCCGCCAGCTGATGTGGGGCGGCATCTGAATTTATGTCAGTCGGCAGGGTAACCTTCACCGTCAGCGGAACGCCGAACTCCATCTCGAATAGCGCGCGGAGCGCGGAGGTGGTGCCGGCCTTTCCATTGCGCACGAAGGCCCAGCGGCGACTGGGGGGGACGAAGACGAGCTCCGACCAAGCTGCCGCCTGGTCCAGCGTCGGGAAGGCCTCCGGATGCCGCTCGGACAGCACCGCCAGCATCCTGTGCCGCGTCGGGCCCTTGGCGCGCCCGCCGGTAAAGAATGGATATGTCAAGTTGCTGTCCACCGAACTCAGGCCTTCGCCGCCTGAGCGTCACGGCACTGTTTGCGGCTGAAACTGCTGGTCATGGACGGCTCCTTCTCCTTAGGGCGCACAGGCGACGCGGTGAGAGGGGGGCTTTCCGCCCCCCGGCGGCTGGGGCCGCCTCCCCCCGAGGATATTTTCCGACACAAGAAGCGGCAACCAATGGCAGAAGGCCGGCCGTGGTCAGAGATCCATCAGCAGGCGCCGCGGGTCCTCAAGGGCTTCCTTGACCTTCACCAGGAAGGTCACGGCGCCCTTTCCGTCGACGACGCGATGATCGTAGCTGAGCGCGAGGTACATCATCGGGCGGGCGACGATCTCGCCGCTGATGACCATCGGACGCTGCTGGATCTTGTGCATCCCCAGGATGCCCGACTGCGGCGGGTTCAGGATGGGCGAGGACATGAGCGAGCCGTAGACACCACCGTTGGAGATGGTGAACGTGCCGCCCTGCATTTCCGCCATGGACAGCTTGCCGTCACGGGCGCGCTTGCCCTTCTCGGCGATGGCGGCCTCGATCTCCGCAAACGACATGGTGTCGGCGTTGCGGATCACGGGCACCACGAGGCCCTGTGGCGTGCCGGCGGCGATGCCCATGTGGACGAAGTTCTTGTAGACGATCTCGTCGCCGTCGATCTCCGCATTGACCTCGGGCACTTCCTTAAGCGCGGCGCAGCAGGCCTTGGTGAAGAAGGACATGAAGCCGAGCCGCACGCCGTGGCGCTTCTCGAACTCGTCCTTGTACTGGCTGCGCAGGTCCATGCACTCGGTCATGTCCACCTCGTTGTAGGTGGTCAGGATCGCGGCCGTGTTCTGTGCATCCTTCAGCCGGCGCGCGATGGTCTGGCGCAGGCGGGTCATCTTGATCCGCTCCTCGCGGGCGGCGTCCTCGGCCGGGACGGGCGCACGCGGGGCCGGCGGGGCGGCGGGCTTCTCCGCCGGCGCGGTGAGCGCCTTGAGCACGTCTTCCTTCATGACCCGACCGTCACGGCCGGACCCCTGCACCTGTGCAGCGTCGATGCCCTTCTCGGCCATCAGCTTACGGGCGGAAGGCGCATCGGCCACGTCTTTCGCTGCGGCGGCGTTGTCCGGAGCCGGGGCGGCCTCGGATTTCGGCTCGGGCGCGGCCCTCGCCGGGGCCGCGGCGCCTTCCCCCTGGGAGATCACGGCGAGCTTGGCGGAGGCGTCGACGGTGCTGCCTTCCTCGGCAAGGATCTCTGTCAGCACGCCGGACGCCGGCGCGGGCACCTCGACGGAGACCTTGTCCGTCTCCAGTTCGCACAGCATCTCGTCCTGCGAGACGCTGTCGCCCACCGCCTTGAACCACGTGGAGACCGTGGCCTCGCTCACGCTCTCACCGAGCGTGGGGACCATCACGTCCACCGCGGCGCCACCGGACCCGCCCTCGTCCGCCGGTTCCTCGGCCGGTTTGGCGGCCTCCTCCTTCGGCGCGGGCGCGGCGGGCGCCTCGGTGCCCTCGCCCTCCGCCAGGGTCGCGAGCAGCGCGTCGACGCCGACCGTCTCGCCTTCCGCGGCGACGATCTCGCCCAGGGTGCCGGCGGCGGGGGCCGGAACCTCGACCGTTACCTTGTCGGTCTCCAGCTCGCACAGCATCTCGTCGACGGCCACGGCGTCGCCGGGCTTCTTGAACCATGTCGCGACGGTGGCCTCGGTGACGCTTTCGCCCAGGGTGGGCACGCGGACTTCAATGGTCATCTTATCACTTTCCTTCGATGGTCAGCGCTTCGTCGACGAGCGCGGCTTGCTGGGCTTTGTGCTGGCTGGCCAGGCCCGTGGCGGGCGAGGCGGAGGCGGCGCGGCCGGCATAGACCGGGCGCGTGTGCCGAGCCTTGATCCGGGTCAGCACCCATTCGATGTTCGGCTCGACAAAGGTCCAGGCGCCCTGGTTCTTGGGCTCTTCCTGGCACCACACCATCTCCGCGCCCTTGAACCGCTCCAGTTCCTTCACCAGCGAGATCGCCGGGAAGGGATAGAACTGCTCGACGCGCAGCAGGTAGATGTCGTCGATGCCGCGCGCCTCGCGCTCCTCGAGCAGGTCGAAGTAGACCTTGCCGGAGCACATGACGACGCGCTTGATCTGATCGTCGGGCTTGAGCTGGATCGCGTTGTCGCCGGTCTCCGCATCGTCCCAGAGCACGCGGTGGAAGGAGGAGCCCTCCACGAAGTCCTTCCGCTTGCTGACGCAGAGCTTGTGGCGCAGCAGCGACTTCGGCGTCATCAGCACCAGCGGCTTGCGGAACGAACGGTGAAGCTGCCGGCGCATGATGTGGAAGTAGTTCGCCGGGGTCGAGACGTTGGCCACGATCCAGTTGTCCTGTCCGCACAGCTGCAGGAACCGCTCGAGGCGGGCCGAGGAGTGCTCCGGCCCCTGCCCTTCGAATCCATGGGGCAGCAGCATCACGAGGCCCGACATCCGCAGCCATTTGCTCTCGCCGGAGCTGATGAACTGGTCGAACATGATCTGGGCGCCGTTGGCGAAGTCGCCGAACTGGGCTTCCCAGAGCGTGAGCGCGTTCGGCTCGGCCAGCGAGTAGCCGTATTCGAACCCGAGCACCGCGTATTCGGAGAGCATCGAGTCGATGACTTCGTAGTGCGCCTGCCCCTCTCGGATGTGGTTGAGCGGGTAGTACCGCTCCTCCGTCTCCTGGTTCACGAAACCGGAATGCCGCTGGGAGAAGGTCCCGCGCGTGGAATCCTGCCCCGCCAGCCGCACCGGGTACCCCTCCGTCAGCAGCGAACCGAAGGCCAGCGCCTCGCCGGTCGCCCAGTCGAAGCCCTGCCCGCTGTCGAACATCTCCTTCTTGGCCTCCAGCAGCCGGCCCACCGTCTTGTGCAGCGGGAAGCCGTCGGGCGCCGTGACGAGCGCCTTGCCAACCTGGTCGAAGGTCTCGCCCGCAATCGCCGTCTGGCCGCGCTGGTACTGGTCGCCCTCGCGGTCCAGGTGGGACCAGCGGCCATCCAGCCAGTCCGCCTTGTTCGGCTTGAATTCCTTGCCGGCCTCGAACTCCTCGTTGAGGTGAGACTGGAACGCGGCCTTCATGTCCTCGATCTCGCCCTCGGGGATCAGCCCGTCCTGTACGAGACGTTCGGTGTACAGTTGAAGCGTCGTCTTGTGCTTCTTGATCCGCTTGTACATCACCGGGTTGGTGAACATGGGCTCGTCGCCCTCGTTGTGTCCGAACCGGCGATAGCAGAAGATGTCGATCACCACGTCTTTCCCGAACTTCTGCCGGAACTCCGTGGCGACCTTCGCGGCATGAACCACCGCCTCCGGATCGTCGCCGTTCACGTGGAAGATCGGCGCCTCCACCATCAGCGCGATATCCGTCGGATAGGGCGAGGAGCGCGAGAAGTGCGGCGCGGTGGTGAACCCGATCTGGTTGTTGACCACGATGTGAATGGTCCCGCCCGTGCGGTGGCCCTTCAGGCCCGACAGGCCGAAGCACTCCGCCACAACGCCCTGCCCGGCAAAGGCCGCGTCGCCGTGGAGCAGCACCGGGATGACCGTCGTCCGGGTCTGGTCGTGGTTCTGGTCCTGCTTGGCGCGCGCCTTACCCAGAACCACCGGGTTCACCGCTTCCAGGTGGGACGGGTTGGCCGTGAGGCTCAGGTGCACGGAGTTCTTGTCGAACTCCCGGTCGGCGGAGGCGCCGAGGTGGTATTTCACGTCGCCGGAGCCGTCCACGTCGTCAGGCTTGAAGCTGCCGCCCTGGAATTCGTTGAAGATCGCGCGGTAGGGCTTCATCAGCACGTTGGCCAGAACGCTCAGGCGCCCCCGGTGGGGCATCCCGATCACAACGTCCGTCACGCCCAGCGCGCCGCCGCGCTTGATGATCTGCTCCATCGCCGGGATCAGCGCCTCGCCGCCGTCCAGGCCGAAGCGCTTGGTGCCCATGTACTTGACGTGCAGGAACTTTTCGAAGCCCTCGGCCTCGACCAGCTTGTTCAGGATCGCGCGGCGGCCTTCACGGGTGAAGTGGATCTCCTTGCCGAAGCCCTCGATCCGCTCTTTCAGCCAGGCGGCCTGCTCGGGGTCCGAGATGTGCATGTACTGCAGCGCGAAGGTGCCGCAGTAGGTCCGCTTCACGATCTCCAGGATCTGCCGCATCGTGGCCGTCTGCAGCCCGAGCACGTTGTCGATGAAGATCGGCCGGTCCATGTCGGCTTCGGTGAAGCCGTAGGACGCCGGATCGAGCTCGGGGTGCGGCGTCTGCTCGCGCATCCCCAGCGGATCGAGATCCGCCACGAGGTGGCCGCGAATCCGGTAGGCCCGGATGATCATCAGCGCCCGGATCGAATCCAGCACCGCCCGCTTGATCTGCTCGTCCGTGACCTCGATGCCGATTTCCGCGGCCTTCTGCCGGATCTTCTTGCCCGCCTCCCGCGCCTCCTCCGCGGGCCACTCGCCGGTGAGCGCCGCGGTCAGGTCATCGGCGGCATAGCTCGACCGCCGCGCCCACGAGGGGCCGGTCGCCTCCGCCTTCACCTGCGTGTCGGCGTCGCCGAGCTGCCGGAAGAACTCCGCCCAGGCCTCGTCGACGGAATCCGGATCGTTGGAAAAGCGCGCGTAGAGCTGCTCGACATAGGCGGCGTTGTGCCCCTGCAAGAAGCTGGACGCGTGGAAGATCTCGTTCTTGCTGTGCTCTGTCATCGTGGCACCTTGCGTTATGAATTGGCCGCTGCGGGGCGGCGGGTTGCCGGGGCTGCGGTGCGTTGCGCAGGGCTCCCGTTACAGAATGTCCTCCCGGAGCCGACTGGTCGCTCTCCTATGTGACCACCCGGGCTCAGATAAATTAGTCTCCGGCGGCCGAGACCGCCAGATCCCGGGCCGCAAAACGCGCCCCGGGACGAAGGGTGTGGCCTTTAGACCTGATCGCAAACGATGCGTGGGTCAATTCCTGCTCTCCCGAGCCCGGCATTCAGCCGATCGCTTCAAGCACCGCCTCGCCAAGGTGGGCCGGGCTGTCTGCGACGACGATCCCGGCGGACCGCATGGCTTCGATCTTGTCATCGGCCCCGCCCTTGCCGCCGGCGACGATCGCGCCCGCGTGGCCCATGCGCCGTCCCGGAGGCGCCGTACGGCCCGCGATGAAGCCCGCGCAGGGCTTGGAGCGGCCTTTCTTGGCCTCGTCCTTCAGGAATTGCGCCGCTTCCTCCTCGGCGGAGCCGCCGATCTCGCCGATCATGATGATCGATTGGGTCTCGTCGTCGGCCAGGAACATCTCCAGCACGTCGATATGCTCGGTCCCCTTGATCGGGTCGCCGCCAATGCCGACCGCCGTGGACTGGCCAAGGCCGCTGTCCGAGGTCTGCTTCACCGCCTCGTAGGTCAGCGTACCGGAACGAGAGACGACGCCCACCGAGCCGCGCTTGTGGATGTGGCCCGGCATGATGCCGATCTTGCAGGCGCCCGGCGTGATGACGCCCGGGCAGTTCGGCCCGATCAGTTGCGTCGAGCTGCCTTCCAGTGCCCGTTTCACCGCCATCATGTCGAGCACCGGAATGCCCTCGGTGATGCAGACGACCAGCTCGATCCCCGCGTCGATCGCCTCCAGGATGGAGTCGGCGGCGAACGGCGGCGGCACGTAGATGACGGAGGCGTTGGCCCCGGTCACTTCTTTCGCTTCGTGCACCGAGTTGAACACCGGCAGGTCCAGGTGCGTCTGTCCGCCCTTTCCGGGCGTGACCCCCCCGACCATCTTAGTGCCGTAGGCAATGGCCTGTTCGGTGTGGAAGGTGCCCTGGGAGCCGGTCAGGCCCTGGCAGATCACCTTGGTATTCTCGTCGACGAGTATGGCCATCTGGCTACTCCTAATCCTGTGCGGGAGGTCCCGCGATAATCCGTTCCCGGTGCCCGCGCGCGCCAATCGGCTCCTCAAGGCCGCCAGATTGCGGCCAGGTCCGTGTCTGCGCGCGTCGGGCCGCCGCTTATCCCTTCACCGCCTTCACGATCTTCTCGGCGGCATCCGAAAGGTCGTCGGCTGCGATCACGTTGAGGCCACTGCCCGCGATGATCTCCTTGCCCTTGTCGACGTTCGTGCCTTCGAGGCGCACCACCAGCGGAACCTTCAGGCCAACCTCCTTCACCGCGGCGATCACGCCGTCGGCGATGATGTCGCAGCGCATGATGCCGCCGAAGATGTTGACGAGGATGCCCTTCACGTTCGGGTCGGAGGTGATGATCTTGAACGCCTCGGTCACCTTCTCCTTCGTGGCGCCGCCGCCGACGTCGAGGAAGTTGGCCGGCTCCGCGCCGTAGAGCTTGATGATGTCCATTGTCGCCATGGCGAGGCCCGCGCCGTTCACCATGCACCCGATCTCGCCGTCCAGCGCGATGTAGTTCAGGTCGAACTTGGAGGCTTCCAGTTCCTTCGGGTCCTCCTCGGTCTCGTCGCGCAGGGCGGCGATGTCCGGGTGCCGGTAGATGGCGTTGCCGTCGAAGCCGAACTTGGCGTCGAGCACCTTGAGATCGCCCTTGTCGGTCACGATCAGCGGGTTGATCTCAAGCATGTCCATGTCCTTGTCGGTGAACAGCTTGTAGAAAATCCCCATCAGTTTGACGCACTGCTTCACCTGCTGGCCTTCGAGGCCCAGCATGAAGGCGATGCGGCGGCCGTGGAACGGCTGGTAGCCGGTGGCCGGATCGACCGAGAAGCTCAGGATCTTGTCCGGCGTGGAGGCGGCGACCTCCTCGATGTCCATCCCGCCCTCGGTGGAGCAGACGAACGAGACGCGCGACGTGGCGCGGTCCACCAGAAGCGCCAGGTAGAGCTCCCGCGAAATACCCGAGCCGTCCTCGATGTAGATGCGGTTCACCTGCTTGCCGTCCGGCCCGGTCTGGTGCGTCACCAGCGTGCGCCCCAGCATCTTCTTCGCTTCGATGGCGGCCTCTTCAACCGACTTGGCAAGACGGACACCGCCCTTCTCGCCTGCGTCCGTCTCCTTGAAGGAGCCCTTGCCGCGGCCACCGGCGTGGATTTGCGCCTTCACGACCCACAGCGGCCCGTCGAGTTCGCCCGCCGCCGTCTTGGCTTCTTCGGCTCTCAGAACGACGCGGCCATCGCTTACCGGGGCGCCGTAGTCGCGAAGCAATGCCTTCGCCTGGTATTCATGGATGTTCATGAACCTGTTCCGTCTAGCTTCGATCTGCGCCTGCTTCGCATGCCATGGTGTGCATGAAAACGTTTTTCTCGGGGAAAGGGGACTTGTTAGCGCAAAAGCCGACACTTGTGATCACGCCCCCGATGGCTGTGATCACAAATATTCACTGCCGAGCCGCCAGACGGCGAATCACAGGGCAAGTTCCACCGGCCCGTGCGGGCGACGGTCCCGGCGGCGGACACTGCGGGCGCCAAAGAAAAGGGCGGCAGCCGGTCGATGCCGACTGCCGCCCAATGCTGTCAGGCTATGCCGCGGGCCGCTCAGGCCAGGCTGGGCTCGATGCCCTTGCAGGCTTCAACCAGGCCACGCACGGCATTGACGGAGTTGTCGAACATCGCCTGCTCTTCCTTGGAGAGCTTGATGTCGACCACTTTCTCGACACCGCCGGCACCGATGATGGTCGGCACGCCGACGTACATGTCCTTCAGGCCCAGTTCGCCGTCGCAGTAAGCCGCGCAAGGCAGCAGACGCTTCTGGTCTTTCAGGTAGGCTTCGGCCATCTCGATGGCGGAGGTCGCCGGAGCGTAGTAGGCCGAGCCGGTTTTCAGCAGGCCGACGATCTCGGCGCCGCCGTCACGGGTGCGCTGAACGATCTCGTCGAGCTTCTCCTGCGTGGTCCAGCCCATTTCCACCAGGTCGGGCAGCGGGATGCCGCCAACGGTGGAGTAGCGGACCGAGGGAACCATGGTGTCGCCATGCCCGCCGAGCACGAAGGCGGTGACGTCCTTCATCGACACGTCGAACTCGAGCGACAGGAAGTGGCGGAAGCGGGCGCTGTCCAGAACGCCGGCCATGCCGCAGACCTTGTTCGCCGGCAGGCCGGAGAACTGCTGCAGCGCCCAGACCATCGCGTCGAGCGGGTTGGTGATGCAGATGACGAACGCGTCGGGGCAGTTGTCCCGGATGCCTTCGCCGACGGACTTCATCACCTTCAGGTTGATGCCGAGAAGGTCATCGCGGCTCATGCCCGGCTTGCGCGGCACACCGGCGGTGACGATGCAGACGTCGGCGCCAGCGATGTCGGCGTAGTCCTGGGTGCCCTTCAGCTTGGCGTCGAACCCTTCGGAGGGGCCGGACTCGGCGATGTCGAGCGCCTTGCCTTCCGGCGTCCCCTCGGCGATGTCGAACAGAACGACGTCGCCAAGTTCTTTCATCGCGACGAGATGGGCGAGCGTGCCGCCGATCTGACCGGCGCCGATAAGGGCAATCTTGGGTCTGGCCATTGGTGTGTTCCCTGCGTTGCTTGGAAGATGTTTCGGCGCCGTCCCTAGCCATTTGCAGGACAACGCGCAAGGTTGCCGCCACGTGGCACAAGGCTGCACTGGCGGTAACATCGCGTCGTTAGCGATACCAACCGCGCAAACGGCCCGAAGCGGAGGCAAATGCCCGCATCGAGGCGACCCCGCCGGGCCGCACCTCCCCAATGTCCGAGGCGAATTCGGGCGCCCAGACGGTCCAAGCCGCGACCGATTCTGCCGCAGCCTCGGTGAGCATTGACGCGTCACACCGCCTGCCACGCACGCCGAAAGATGGTATCATCGCGACGAATGGCGCACCGCGGGGGCGTCAGACACGGGCCGCGCGCCACGCCGCGATTCTCGCGAACGTTTCTTGCGCAATTCCGCGCTGCGGCATTTCACATCTTGCGCATGCGGCGAAGGTATGGTCTCACCCGGAGACGACATGACAGGAGAGAGACATGGATCTTGCCGCCCGCCCCTACCGCTCGGTGCTCTATATCCCCGGCTCGAAGGAACGCGCGCTGGAGAAGGCGAAGTCGCTGCCAGTCGACGCCATCATCTTCGACCTTGAGGATGCGGTGGCCGTGGAGGAGAAGCCCAACGCCCGCACCCTGCTCACCCGCACGCTCTCCGAAGGCGGCTACGGCAACCGCACCCAGATCATCCGCCTGAACGGGGCGGATACGGAATGGGGCGAGGCCGACCTTGCCGCGGCGATGGACATCGGCCCCCAAGCCGTCCTGCTGCCCAAGGTGGAAAGCGTTGGCCAGGTGAACCGCGTCGCCGAGAAGCTGGACGCGCACCCCGCCTGCGCCGACACCCAGATCTGGGCAATGATGGAAACCCCGCGCGGCATCCTGCATGCCGACGCGATCGCCACCGGGCCGCGCATGGGGGGCTTCATCATGGGGACCAACGACCTCGCCAAGGAGCTGAACTGCCGCTTCCGGGCCGACAGGCTGCCCCTGCAAATGGCGCTGCAAACCTGCCTCATGGCGGCCCGCTCCCACGGGCTGATCTGCGTCGACGGCGTCTATAATGCCTTCAAGGACGAGGCCGGGCTTCGCGCGGAATGCGAACAGGGCCGGGACCTCGGGATGGACGGCAAGACGCTGATTCACCCCGCCCAAGTCGAGATCGCCAACGAGGTCTTCGCCCCGAGCGACGCGGAAATCGAGCTGGCCCGCCGCCAGATCGCCGCCTTCGAGGAGGCCGAGGCGAAGGGCGTGGGCGTCGCGGTTGTCGATGGAAAGATCGTGGAGAACCTGCATATTGTCACCGCGAAGGCGACGCTGGCCAAGGCGGACGCCATTTCTTCCATGACCTGAGGAGGCCCTTATGGGCTGGATACTACTTATACTCGGCGTCGCGCTCTGGTGGGGCGCGCATGAACTCAAACGGTTCGCCCCGGAGCGGCGGGCGTCCCTCGGCGCGGAAAAGGGCAAGGGCGTCATCGCCATTGCGCTCGTCGTGGCGATCGTCCTGATGGTGATCGGCTTCCGCGGCACGCCCGTCCTGCAGGTCTGGTACCCGCCGGCGTTCTTCACCCACATCAACAACCTGCTCGTGCTGATCGCGATCTTCATGATGAGCCCCGCGCCGAAGAAGGGCCGCCTCCTGAACCGGATGCGCCACCCGATGCTCGCGGGCTTCAGCCTCTGGGCCGTGGCGCACCTGCTGGTGAACGGCGATCTCGCGTCCATCGTGCTGTTCGGCGGGCTCCTGAGCTGGTCGCTGACCGCGCCCGTCCTTATCAACCGCGCAGAGCCCGAATGGACCGCCCCGGCGCCCGGCACCTACGGCAAGGACGCGATGTTTCTCGCCGCCAGCGCCGTGCTGCTGATCGTGATCGGGCTGATCCACAGCTGGCTCGGCTATTACCCCTTCGGATGACCGCATGAAGATCTACCGGTTCCTGACCGAGGACGACACGTCCGCCTTCTGCCACAAGGTGACGGCCGCACTGAACAAGGGCTGGCACCTCCACGGCCAGCCCACCTACGCCTTCGACGCGGCGCGCGGCGTGATGCGCTGCGGCCAGGCGGTGGTGAAAGACGCCCCGGGCACTTACAGCCCGGACCTCAAGCTGGGAGATCAATGACCATGGCCAAGACCAATCCGGGGCGCTTCTTCGAGGACTACCAACTCGGCGAGGTCATCGACCATGCCGTCCCACGCACGCTCTCGGGCGGCGAGCGCGCGCTTTATCACGCGCTCTACCCCGCCCGGCACGCGCTCGCCTCCTCCGACGAATTCGCCCGCGCCTGCGGCCTTCCCGCCGCGCCGCTGGACGATCTCGTTACCTTCCACACGGTCTTCGGCAAGACGGTGCCCGACATCTCGCTGAACGCTGTCGCCAACCTGGGCTACGCGGAGGGGCGGTTCCTGCAGCCCGTCTATCCCGGCGACACGCTCCATTCGCAAAGCCAGGTGATCGGGCTGAAGCAGAACTCCAACGGCAAGTCGGGCGTGGTCTATGTGCGCACAACGGGCCGCAACCAGCGCGGCGAGGCGGTGCTGGAATACGTGCGCTGGGTCATGGTCCGAAAGAAGGACCTCGACGCCCCCGCCCCCGATACCTTCGTGCCGGAACTGAAGCCCGTTCTGGCCCCCTTCGATCTCGCGGTGCCAGAGGGCCTCGACTTCACCGGCTACGACGTCGCGCTGGCTGGAGAGCCACACAGGCTCGGCGACTACGAGGTCGGCGAGACCATCGACCATGTGGACGGCTGCACCATCGAGGAAGCCGAGCATATGATGGCCACGCGGTTGTGGCAGAACACGGCCAAGGTGCACTTCGACGCCACCTTCCGCGAGGACGGCAAGCGCCTCATCTACGGCGGCCACGTCATCTCCATGGCTCGCGCGCTCAGCTTCAACGGCCTTGCGAACGCGCAGATGATCGTCGGCCTGAACGGCGGCGCCCACGCGAACCCGTGTTACGCCGGCGACACCGTGAAGGCCTGGTCCGAGGTGCTCGACACCGCCGAGACCTCCGCGCCCGGCGTCGGCGCGATCCGGCTCAGGCTGGTGGCCACCCGGGGCGGCGCGCCCTTCCAGTTGCGGGGCGACGACGGCAAGTACCTGCCCGACGTCCTGCTCGACCTCGACTATTGGGCCCTGATGCCGACCTAGCCCGCCGCCAGCCCGGGGATCGCCACCCCGAACACCTGCGCCAGCAGCACGAAGTTCAGCGAGAGCACCGCGACGGAACCGACGACCGCCAGCGTCCGCACCAGCGGGCCGGTGGCGAAGTCTCCCATGATGTCCCGACGCGAGGTGAAGATGATGAGCGCCACCATCGGCACCGGCAGGGCAATGCTCAGGATCACCTGGCTGACCACCAGCGCCTGCGTCGCGTTGACCCCCATCGCCACTACTACGAAGGCCGGGGTCATCGTCACCAACCGCCGCAACCAGATCGGCACGCGCACCCGCAGGAACCCCTGCATGATGAGCTGCCCCGCCATCGTCCCCACCACCGAACTGGAGATGCCGGAGGCGATCAGCGAGACCAGGAAGAACCCGGAGGCCGCGGCCCCAAGCAGCGGCGTGAGGGTGTGATAGGCGGTCTCGATCTCCGCCACCTCGCTGTGGCCGCGATGGAACGCGCTGGCCGCCATCATGACCATCGCCATGTTCACCATCCCCGCCACGGCGAGCGCGATGACCACCTCGCGGTTGGAAAACTGCACGACCCGGCGGCGCTCGGCGTCGGTCCGGATGCGGGTGCGGCCCTGGGTCAGCCCGGAATGCAGGTAGATCGCGTGCGGCATGACCGTCGCGCCGATGATGCCGACCGAGATCAGCAGCGCGGTCGCGTCCGGCATGGTCGGCATCAGCAGCCCGGTCGCCGCCTCGCCCCAGGCGATGGGGGCGATACAAACCTCGATCAGGTAGCACAGGCCGATCACGCCCACGAAGGCGCCGATGATAAGCTCCATCGGCCGGAAGCCCCGCGCCTCGAACAGCAGGATGCCGTAAGTGACGACCGCCGTCACCGTCATCCCCGCGATCAGCGGCATGTGGAACAGCAGCGCCAGCCCGATCGCACCGCCGAGGAACTCCGCCAGGTCGGTCGCCATGGCCGCGACCTCGCTGACCGCCCACATGATCCAGACCGCCGGGCGGGAGAAGTTGTCCCGGCACAGCTCCGCGAGGTTCTTGCCGGTCACGATCCCCAGCCGCGCCGACAACGCCTGGAACAGCATCGCGATCAGGTTGGCCATCAGCACGACCCAGAGCAGCGTATACCCGTACCCCGCCCCGGCCTGGATGTTGGTCGCGTAGTTGCCCGGGTCCATGTAGGCCACGGAGGCGATAATCGCCGGCCCGGCAAACAACAGCGCCGCCCGCGGCCCCCGTCGTTTGCCCGCCAGAACCTGCGCCATGCCACGCTGCGCACGACTCGTCGAACTTCTGTCCATGGTAACCCTTGCCCCGGCACGCCTTGATACGTGCTCCGACACTCCGTCGATGTAGCCAAGGCTAAACTGTTGTCAACCGTCTTCGGCACGCTGACCGTGTGGCGGTCCGCACAGCCCCGCGACATTGCGAAAATCGACCGCACGTGTAGTGTATGCCCTCGTTCGCGGCACCGGCGGAATTACTGGCGCCGCCTGCAAGACGGGGAAGACATGCCGACCGACAGCCCCAGGAATGACGGTGCGCCCGTTGAACCCGACCGTTTCAACCGGGCGCGGGAATCCCAGGCTATGGCGGTGCTGGAGGACTACGCCGAGATGATCGGCGACCTGATGCAGGAGTTCGGCGAAGCCCGAATCACCGACATCGCCAGCCGGATGGGCGTCACCCACCCCACCGCGACCAAGGCCGTGGCGCGCCTGAAGCGTGAGGGCCTCGCCGTCTCCCGGCCGTATCGCGGCGTGTTTCTCACCGAGGAAGGCATGACGCTGGCCGAGCGGGTGCGGGCCCGCCACAGGACCGTGGTGGATTTCCTCATCGCCGTCGGCGTCTCCTCCGAAACCGCCGAGATCGACGCGGAGGGGATGGAGCATTTCGTCTCCGACGAAACGCTCAAGGCGTTCGAGGCGCACCTGCGGAAGAGCTGACCGCCCGCCGCTACGGCCAATCGCGCCGACCCCGTCTGGCCCTGCAGCCTGGCGCCTAAGCGGCTGGGCAGGTTAGCAAAGCGCCCCGCGCATACCAGATACAGAAGACCCGTTGCGCCGATTTATCGCGCCGATTCCCCACGCATCCACGTGACACGCCCTCAGGAAGTATTAGAGAAGGGGGCAATGGCGGGGCCGGTCCCGCGTCAACAAAGGAGTCAGGTCTATGGCAGACGTGAACCGGGGGAACCGCCCCCTGTCGCCCCACCTTCAGATCTACAAGCCACACATTCTCATGGTCAGCTCGATCCTCATCCGGATCACGGGCAACGGGTCGACGGTCGGTATCGTCATGGTGCTCTGGTGGCTTCTGGCCGCCGCCGCAGGTCCGGAGACCTACGAGGCGCACATGGCGTGGCTCACCCATTTCTGGCTCGCCAAGCTCGTGTGGTTCGGCCTGATCTGGGCGCTGTGGTACCACATGCTGGGCGGCATCCGTCACCTCATCTGGGACGAGGCGGTCGGCCTGGAACTGGAAACCGCCGAGAAGCTCGGCTGGGGAATCGTCATCGGATCGGTCGTCGGCGCTGTGCTGACCGCGATCATCCTGCTCATCGTCTGACCCGGAGGACGCCATGCACTACCTGACAGATCGCAAGCGGGCCGAAGGCAAGGGCTCCGTTGCCCACGGGGCGGACCATCAGCTCCAGGTGACCTACAGCTCCTACATGATGACCGCGCTGGTCATCCTGTTCCTGTTCCGCATCGCGCCACTCATCGGCGCCCCCTACGAGGTCGTCGTCGAGGGGCTCACCCGGCCATTCAACATGGTCATCATGGGCCTCTTCGTGGTCTCCACGACCTACCACTGGCGCTTCAACATCAAGAAGGTGTTCGAGGATTACGTCCCGCACGGCTGGGACTTCGCCGGCATGATCATCACCACCGCGCTCGGTTGGTTCTTCTGTGGCCTCGGCCTGTTCGCCCTGGTCAAGATCCTGATCGCTTCCATGATCGTGCCCGTCTGAGCCTGGGAGAAAGAGAACAAATGACCGCTTACGACATCACCCACCACATCTATGACGTTGTCGTCGTAGGGGCCGGCGGCGCGGGCCTGCGCGCCACGCTCGGCATGGCCGAACAGGGGCTGAAGACCGCTTGCGTGACCAAGGTCTTCCCGACCCGCTCGCACACCGTCGCTGCACAGGGCGGCATCGCCGCCTCGCTCGGCAACATGGGCCCGGACTCCTGGCAGTGGCACATGTACGACACCGTGAAGGGCTCCGACTGGCTCGGCGACACCGACGCGATGGAGTACCTGGCCCGCGAGGCGCCGAAGGCCGTTTACGAGCTGGAGCACTACGGCGTGCCCTTCTCCCGCACAGAAGAGGGGCGGATCTACCAGCGGCCGTTCGGCGGCCACACCACCGAATTCGGTGAAGGCCCCCCGGTGCAGCGCACCTGCGCCGCCGCCGACCGGACCGGCCACGCGATCCTGCACACGCTCTACGGCCAATCCGTCAAGAACGACGCGCAGTTCTTCATCGAGTACTTCGCCACCGACCTGATCATGGGCGAAGACGGCTCCTGCCAGGGCATTCTGGCGTGGAAGCTCGACGACGGCACGCTGCACGCCTTCAACGCCAAGATGGTCGTCCTGGCCACCGGCGGCTACGGGCGCGCCTACTTCTCCGCCACCTCGGCGCACACCTGCACCGGTGACGGCAACGCCATGATCACCCGCGCCGGCCTGCCGCTGCAGGACATGGAGTTCGTCCAGTTCCACCCGACCGGCATCTACGGCTCGGGCTGCCTCATCACCGAGGGCGCCCGCGGCGAGGGCGGCTATCTGACCAACTCCGAAGGCGAGCGGTTCATGGAACGCTACGCGCCCACCTACAAGGACCTCGCTTCGCGCGACGTGGTTTCGCGTTGCATGACTATCGAGATCCGCGAAGGCCGCGGCGTGGGCCCAAACAAGGACCACATCTTCCTGCACCTCAACCACCTGCCCCCCGAGACGCTCGCCGAGCGCCTTCCGGGCATCACCGAGAGCGCGGAGATCTTCGCCGGCGTGGACCTGACGAAGGAGCCGATCCCGGTTCTGCCGACGGTGCACTACAACATGGGCGGCATCCCCACCAACTACTGGGGCGAAGTGCTCAACCCGACGGAAGAGAACCCCGACGCCATCGCACCCGGCCTGATGGCCGTGGGCGAAGCGGGATGCGCAAGCGTCCACGGCGCCAACCGCCTCGGTTCCAACTCGCTGATCGACCTCGTGGTCTTCGGCCGCGCCGCTGCCATCAAGGCCGGCGAAGTCGTCGACCCGGAGGCCCCGAACCCCGAGTTGAACAAGGCCAGCCTGGACGCGGCCATCGCCCGGTTCGACAAGTTCCGCAACGCCGACGGCAGCATCTCCACCGCCGATCTCCGCGACGAGATGCAGAAGACCATGCAGGCCGACGCCGCCGTCTTCCGCACCGACAAGACCTTGTCGGAAGGGGTCGAGAAGATGAAGGCGGTTGCCGCCAAGGTCGAGGACCTGAAGGTCACCGACCGGTCCCTGGTCTGGAACAGCGACCTGATGGAAACGCTGGAGCTGACCAACCTCATGGACTGCGCGATGGCGACCATCGTCGGCGCCGAGGCCCGCAAGGAAAGCCGCGGGGCACACGCGTCGGAAGATCACCCGGATCGCGACGACGAGAACTGGCGCAAGCACACGCTTGCCTGGGTCGACGGGCCGGATGTCACGCTGAAGTATCGCCCCGTGCATCTTGACCCGCTGTCGACCCAGGACGAAGGTGGAATCGATCTCAACAAGATTGCACCGAAAGCGAGGGTTTACTGATGTCAGACCGGGTCAAACTGCTGATGAGCGCCATCGCGCTTGCCATAGCCCTGCCGGGCGCCGCCTCTGCACTGACTGCCGTAGAGGAACAGCGATCGGTTCTGCTGGAATGCAAGCGCATGCAAGGCGTCGGCGGTGCGGCCTACCTGGAACAGTGGAGAGGTCCCGTGAGCGACATCACCATGTCGGTGCGGATCGTGCCCTACGACCGGGTGACCTTCGCGGATGCGGATGCCATCAACGCCTGCGCCTCGCGCAAGCTCGGTCTGGGCCCCGTGGATGCAGGGCTGACGGCGCGGCAACGCACCGTCGTCCGCTCCATCCGCGCGCCGGGCGGCTACTACCGCACGGATTGCGGCCGCAGCCCGTCCATCCTCTACAAGGGCGACCTCTATTGCCAGTGGGCGCGGCGCTGATGCGGCGCGCTCCTCGCTCCCTTCCCGAACCCAAGCAATGCGGCGGCCGCGTGCCGCTGGCAGCAAGCTGAGGTGACCAAATGGTTCAATTCACCCTACCCAAGAACTCCAAGATCAAGACTGGCAAGACCTGGCCCAAGCCGGAGGGCGCCAAGAACGTTCGGAAGTTCGTCATCTACCGCTGGAACCCGGACGACGGGAAAAACCCGCAGCTCGACACCTACTTCATCGACCTCGACGACTGCGGGCCGATGATCCTGGACGCCCTCATCAAGATCAAGAACGAGATCGACCCCACGCTGACCTTCCGCCGGTCCTGCCGTGAGGGGATCTGCGGCTCCTGCGCGATGAACGTCAACGGGATCAACCGCCTCGCCTGCATCTGGGGCATCGAGGAGCAGAAAGGCGACGTGAAGATCTATCCGTTGCCCCACATGCCCATCGTGAAGGACCTGGTGCCGGATCTTACCCATTTCTATGCCCAGCATGCCTCCATCATGCCCTGGCTGGAAACCAAGACCCCGACGCCCGAGAAGGAATGGCTGCAAAGCCCGGAAGACCGCGCCAAGCTCGACGGTCTCTACGAATGCGTGCTCTGCGCCTCCTGCTCGACGTCCTGCCCCGCCTACTGGTGGAACGGCGACCGCTACCTCGGCCCGGCCGCGCTGCTGCACGCCTATCGCTGGATGATCGACAGCCGCGACGAGGCCACCGGCGAGCGCCTCGACGACGTGGAAGACCCCTACAAGCTCTACCGCTGCCACGTCATCATGAACTGCACGCAGACCTGCCCCAAAGGCCTCAACCCCGGCAAGGCCATCGCCGAAATCCGGCTGCTGGCGCAGGACCGCATCCTCTAAGACACCGTCCCCGACGGTCCCAATGCCCGGCCCCAGCGGCCGGGCATTTTTTATGGCACGTGCCGACACTGCATCTCGCCCCGCGCGCCTTTCAGGCCGCCTCCGATTTGCCGCGGGGCGGCATCGTTTCAGGGTCTTTTCAAGGTCAAAATCGGCGCGGAGCCGCCATCCGGCTTGAACGCGGTGAATTTCGGCGAGACGCCCTTTTGCTCAATGCTGCGCTCTACGTCAGCGGCACTTATGACGACATGCGACCTCGGCACTGCCAGCCGAACCAACCTTCTTCCGAAAATGCGCACAGAACCAGGACCTTTGCGACGCTTCACTGCTCGGCAATGGGTGCCGTCATTGGCAGATGCGGTCGTAATGCGTGAATATAAGCGGATTGGGCTTTAGGGGGGCGTTGTTGCAGAACTCAGCCGGTGAAGGATTCACATCGGGAATTCATGCGGTTAGACGAGGTACATGAGCAAGCCCAAGCCCGCCCGCTAC
>NZ_FOLG01000027.1 GCF_900112335.1 Tropicimonas isoalkanivorans | reverse complement strand
CAAGTCAGTGACTACATCGGTGCACGGGCGCTTGTCAGCAGCCTGCCAAAGGTAGATTGGCTGCTCGGTGACCGTGGATATGACGCCGATTGGTTCAGAGAAGCGTTGAAAGACAAAGGGATACGCGCATGCATTCCCGGCCGAAAGCAGCGCAAGAAAACCGTCAAGTACGACAAGCGCCGCTACAAACGTCGCAACCGGATCGAGATCATGTTTGGGAGGTTGAAAGACTGGCGGCGGGTGGCAACCCGATACGACAGATGCCCGAAGGTCTTCCTGTCAGCCATCGCCCTGGCCGCTCTCGTCATTTACTGGCTATGAGTCCTGACCCTAGCCACTAGGCGCGTTGGGGATCAAGAGCGGCGGGGAGCGCCGCGGGAAACGGAGATCTAATAAAATGCTTGGATGGGCAATTGCTTTTCTCGTTATCGCCTTGGTTGCCGCCCTGTTGGGCTTCGGCGGAATTGCTGGTGCATCGGCCGGCATCGCGAAGATTCTTTTCGTAATCTTCCTTATTCTTTTCGTCGTGGCGATGGTGGCTCGTGCCGTACGTGGCAAGCCGCCGCTTTAACAACAGCGCCTGTCGGGCGTATGCGGCTAAGTTGATAGCTTGTAGCTCAGCCGCGCCGGGTTAAAGCCAAGCCGCAGTTATGTTCAGATGCCCCAAGCGGACCGCCCTAATGCGGGGTGGTCCGCTTATTTTTTTTCAGAATGACGCGTTCACTGAGCGCGGGAATGCTTCAATGAAACACCTAATCCTCTCCACCATGATTGCCGCTGGCGCCGTTGCCCCGGCATTTGCCCAAAACGACGAAGTCCGTCCGCTCTTCTGGAACGCACTGGGCGCGTCGCATGTCTCCGCATCCAGCATGCTTGGTCTGCCCGTCTTTCGTGACGACCACTCGGACCAAACATCTGACGACGGCGCACAGCCAGACTGGGACGAAATCGGCAGCGTCGAAGATGTGATTTTATCCACCGAAGGGCAGTTCGACGCTCTCGTGGTGGAGTTGCGACAATCTGCAGGCGGAGATCACAAAACCGTCGCCGTTGCGGCCGAGGTGGTGCAGTTCGTCTTCGATGGCACGGCGCCGGGAGACCAGGACGTTCGTGTGGTCCTGAACCTACCGGAGGGCGCGTTGAATGACGCTCCAGCGTTCAACGGTGCCGAAGCAGGATCGGCAGATCTGACATCTCCGTTGCTCGGCACCACCCTTGCCAACGGGGACCTGAACGCGAGCAGCACGCAGGTTAGCGACGGTGTCCTGACGGCGCCAGATACCGAACTGACAACCGAACGCCTGACGGGTGCTCCGGTGTTCGACAGCAATGACATGCGCGTCGGAGAAATTTCGGAACTGTTGCTGAACGACGCCGGCGAAGTTCAGGCAGCAATCGTGGACACCGGCGGTTTTCTCGGCCTCGGTGAAACCCCGGTCAAGATCGAGCTGAACGATATGCAAATCGACAAGCCGGACAACTCGATCAGCGTCCGCGTCTATTTATCCATGACCGAGGAGGAGCTGGCGTCGTTTCCGCACTACGACGGCTAACTTGCAGGGACTGTTAGATGAAGGCCCCGCCACTCGGCGAGGTTTTTGCGTCCCGCCGTCCGGCGAAGCGCCGTTACAGGGACAGCGTCTCCGTAGACGCAAAGAACATGCCTTGGCTTACTGCGGAGCGCACCTGATCCTCCGTGAAGGGCTTGGTTATCAAGAACGCCGGTTCCGGCCGGATCCCCGTAAGGAAACGCTCGGGGAAAGCCGTGATGAAGATGACCGGCAGCTCCCCCGCATGGTCCAGAATGTCGTTGACCGCGTCGAGACCGGAGGACATGTCCGCGAGCTGAATGTCGGCCAGGATGAGATCCGGGCGCACCCTGTCCGCAAGGTCCACGGCGCCTTGTCTGGTCTGTGCAATTCCGCTGACGCGATGTCCCATGTCCCCCACGATATTCGACAGGTCCATGGCAATGACCGGATCGTCCTCGATGATCATGACGTCGCCCCGGATCGTCGCCTCCATCTCGTTCCTGGCGATCTCGATGGACTCGCGAGCCTCCTCGATACCGATGCCCAGGATGCGGGCGATTTCGGAGTAGCTGAACCCTTCAATGGCATAGAGAAGAAGCGCTTCGCGGGAGTTGGGGGTTAGGGCCGACATGTTGTGCTGCGCCCGCGCCGACAACCGCGAGTCTCCCTCCCCCATCGGGGCTCCCGCGCTGGCCCAGACAACGTGGAACGGACGAAACAGCGCAACCTTGGGGTCCGCCTCGCCGGCAATCACGCCATCGTCGGCGATGATGGCCTCCAGCGTGGCCGCCGCGAACTTGTCACCCGTCGCCTGGCTTCCGGTCAGCGCGCGTGCATAGCGACGCAGATACGGGACATTTTCAGCAATCGACTCCACCCCGACCTTTCTGAGTTTCGAGGTCATCTTTCGCTCCATTCTTTCATCAAGGGAACTTTCGCTAGCGCCAAACCGTTTGATGTGTGTAAGGCGGTTACAAGCGGATACTGGGTGTGGCTTATTATGCACGGCGACGACGACAGGGCCAAGCCCGATCCCGAAGCTCTAAAGGCCCAGATAGACCAGAATCTTAGAAGGGTCTACAAAGAGGTACTGGACCAGGAAATCCCCGACAGGTTTCGGGATTTGCTCGAGGAGCTTCGGCGGAAAACGGACGGCAAGGAATGACCGGGCACGGCACGTCCAGTGACCCGCGGGATGACATCGTCAGTCACCTGGCCGATCTGCGCGCTTTTGCCAACAGCCTTACACGTGACGCAACGGCAGCCGATGACTTGGTGCAGGAGACGATCGTGAAGGCATGGACGAAAATCGACCAGTTCCAACGCGGGACGAACATGCGCGCCTGGTTGATCACGATTCTCCGAAACACCTTCTACTCGCAACGGCGCCGGCAGAAATGGGAAGTCCCCGATCCCGATGGCGATTACGTCCGCCGTTTGTACGTCCGCCCCACACACGACGACCGCCTGGCCTTCGGCGACTTTACCGCCGCCTTCGATCGACTGTCCCCGGAGCATCGCGAGGTTCTCATCCTCATCGGTGTGTCCGGGTTTTCCTACGAGGAAGCGGCAGAAGTGACCGGGGTCGCCATCGGCACCGTCAAGAGCCGCACCAACCGGGCCCGCCAGAGGCTGTGCGAACTCCTCGGTCTCGAGATTGGCGAGACCCTCTGGTCCGATATTGCTGAAGCCGCCATCGCACCTCCCGGCAAAGGAGGAGTGGAAGCGGCATGAAACCGCCCGTCCCCCATCGTGGCAGGCGACTTGGGGTTCGGGTGGCATGCGTGCTTGCACTGGCCACCTTGCCCCTGGCCCTTCTCGCGACCGTGAATGCGGCTACATACATGGCGGAGCAACGATCCCTTTCGGAGAACGCGCTTCTGAAGGAGATTGTCGGCGCCACCGCCAGCGAAAAAATGATGCTCCGCGAAGCGTCTGGAGTGGTCGGAACGCTCGCCGTTGCGGCACGTGCGGTGCTCGACGATGCCGAGGGGTGTAGTAAGCTCCTTAACGCCACCCTCCTCGCCCGACCGTACCTGAGCTTTGCGGCCCTTGTTCCTCAAAGTGGGCAGATCAGGTGCTCGACCGCGGAGACAGAGATCGACATCGCGCAAGACTCGATGTTTGCCGACCTGATTTCTTACCAGGAACCGCAGAACCGCCTCGTCGCGCCCTCTCCCTCTGGCGCGGCGCCGACCCTTGCCCTGACCGCCCCGGTGGTCGATGCGGCAGGCGCATATAGCGGGCTGGTGGCGATCTATGTGCCCTTGGCGGAGCTCCTCCCGCAGCGGGACACCGATCAACTGGCCCTGTTTTCGGCCGCCGGAGAGATTTTCGGAGGCGGAGACGGAGGAACACATACCTTCGATGTCCTGCCCGAAACGAACGCCCTCATCGGAATGACGGAGCGGGCGCCCACATCCTATACGGCCACCGATGAAAAGGGCATACAGCGGATCTATGCCGTTGCCCCGCTCGTCGCCGGGGAGCTCTATGCCATCGGGCTTCGACAGGGCGCCGCAATGGGTCTTTGGGGATGGGTTTCGCCGGTGACGACCCCGGCGATCGTCTGGCTCAGCACCCTTGCCCTCGCCTTCCTGGCGTTGGACCGTTTCTTCATCCGAAAGGTCGGCCATCTTGCAGGCACTGTCCGCGGACTAGCCGAGGATCCGCGAGCGGCGCGGGATATCGGCCTGGATCTGAACGACTCGACGTGGGAATTCCGTGAGATCGGGTCGGCCCTCCAAATCTTGCAACAAGCCCTCCGCGACAATGAGGCCGAACTTCAGGAAGCCGAGCACCAACGCGACGTCCTTCTACGCGAGGTGCACCACAGGGTGCGCAACAACCTCCAGCTCATCGCGTCCATCATGAACATGCAAATCCGCCGGGTGGAGTCGGGCAGCCTGCGCGATATTCTGGTGCGCATCCAGGCGCGCATTCTGAACCTCGCCGCTATTCACCGCGAGTTGCTCCAAACGCCAGGCATCGCGACCGTCCATGCCGACGAGTTATTCGGGAAGGTCATTCCTGCGTTCCAGTTGCGGCTCAAGGATCAGGGCCACGGCCACGAAATCTCCACCCAACTGGACCCTGTTCGAATGTCCCCGGAACAGGCCGTGCCGCTGGCCCTGCTCGCTGCCGAAGCTCTGAACGACGGTTCCCAATACGCTGCAGAGGATGAGGACGGCGTACGGCGGATCGACTTTACGTTCGTCCACGTCGGGGAGGAACTGGCGCGTCTGGAAGTGAGCTACCTACTGTCGGATCGCCTGCCCGGCGCGGCCACGATGGGCACCGGCGGCGGCAGCCCCCTGATCCGCTCCTTTGCCAGTCAGCTCGGCTGTCAACTGGACGAGGAGCGCACAGACGGGCGGTACCGTCTCCGCATCGACGTTCCCCTGGTTGAGGTGGGCGAGGCGCCAATGGCGGACGACATCGCTCCGGTGCAAGTGGACCCGACCTAGGTGCTCCCCCAAGCGACGGTCGGGGGGAACATCGTGCGCGGTCCTGCGTTCATCAAACACATCAAAAATCTTCTCAGTCAGCCCCGTGATCGGGGCGCATCGGTTCCCTTCGGGCATCGACCCTCCCATCCCGTGCGAATCCCAGAAATCCATGCGACAGATAATGACCCTCATCTTCTTCAGCCTGCGCCATCAGGCGGCCTATGGCCTATGGAAAAGTGGCGCCGACATGTTTGGCGGCACTGAGCGTCGGCACCGGGTCGTTGCCCACCTCCGCCTGCGGGATATGACGGCCGAGATGCTGCGCGGACGGGGCTAGCTAGGCCAGTTGCTGCGATCGGTAACTGCAATGTGCCCCGCGGAAACGCCGCACCAGTCATCAGTCAACATATTGGAGGAGACCGGTTATAGGGGCGCGGTTTGCCCCACGCGCATTGGAAATCGCGCGGCAAGGCCTGCCAGAGGAGGCTCGCGAAATAACCAGAAAATGCAGAGATTCGCGTAAGCCAATAGGGCAGTCCACAGCGTCAGCCGGAACCACTTGTTCTACCCTGCGTTGACAGATCAGACCTTAATAAGATCCACTAGGGAGGTTCAAGGCCTTCTCCTTGAATAACGAGAGCGACAAAGATGCCAACCTACGGCAGGACGTCGTAGAGTTGATGCCGGCTCTGCGCGCCTACGCTTACGCGTTGTCCCGCAATCGACACGACGCCGATGACCTCGTCCAGGAAACGTTGGTGAAAGCCTTGGCGAACTTGTCCAGCTTCACCCCGGGCACCCGCCTCAGAGCCTGGCTTTTTACCATCATGCGGAACACCTTTTACAACCACGCCAGCCGCTCCGGGCGTGAAGTCACAGGCCTCGACGTTGCGGCGTCCCTCCAAAGTCCCATAGAGGAGACCCAGGAATGGACGATGCGGGGGAAGGAGCTTCTGGAAGCGATCAATCGTCTCCCGAACCACTACCGGGAAACGCTGGTCCTCGTCGTCGTTGTGGGCGTCAGCTACGAGGAAGCCGCCCGCCTGTGCGACTGTGAGATCGGGACGATCAAGAGCCGCGTCAATCGAGCGAGATCCATGATCATGACGGACCTTGGCGGCAAGCTCTACTGACCTCGATCGTCTTTAAACCACCCCTTGCACAAGCCGGGGCCGCAGGCGCATGACAGGTGTGTCGTGCGCCTGATTTGTCTAATGCCGCGCATGGGCAGGCGACGGGCGGCATACATCGGCCATGCCGCAGGGCGATAGGAGGAGATCACCATGACAAACCGGCCCGAGGGTCAAACCCTGCTGCAAATCGAAACCGGATCTGTCCGTGCGGACGTCGACCGCAATACGGGCGTTCTCCGGCGCCTTGTCCTCACTGCTGGCGACCGCGAAATCGAGGCGCTGCACACCGCGCCCTGGGCGTCTGAGGCGCGTGAGGCGGAGCTGTCGGAGCTTGCACCAGTGGAACGCGCGTTGGCGGGAGACTTCTTCTGTGCGCCGTTCGGGTCGAATGATGTCGAGCCCGGCCCGATCCACGGCCCGACTGCGAACACCCCCTGGCGGCTGCTGTCGGCCGGCGACGGTACTTTGGAAATGGAACTGGATCAGCAAGTGCTGGGCGCGACAGTGCAAAAGTCCGTTCGACTGGGACATGCCGCGCCCGTCCTTTGCCAGCAACACCGGATTCAAGGCGGCGCGGGACGGCTCCCCGTCGCCCATCATCCTATGGTGCACATGGCGGCGGGCGGCACCTTTTCGACCTCCGCCAAACGGCTGGCGATGTCGCCGGAGGTACCGCTGGAGCCTGGCCGAAACCGGCTCGCCTGTCCGGCCCGAACCGAGGATCTTTCCGCTTTCCCGGCAGCCAATGGCAGCACGGTGGACCTGCACCGCCTGCCGATCGCGGACGGATGCGAGGATTTTGTTCTTCTGGTGGAGGCTGCGGGCAACCCGCTCGGTTGGAGCGCCGTGGTCCGGGATGCGGAGGACGATGTCGTTCTCGTCCTGAGGGACCCCAAAACGTTGCCGGTGACGATGCTCTGGCATTCGAACGGCGGCCGCGATTACGCGCCTTGGGACGGCCGCCACAGGGGCGTGCTGGGGATCGAAGACGGATGCGCGCCAGGCGCCGGTGGGCACAGCGCCGCATTGGGGCCGAATGCTGTCTCGGCGGTGGGCGTGCCCGACGCGCTGGATCTGGCGCCGGGAAAAGTCCACCGCATTGCCCACGCCATCGTGGCCTTCCCGCGCCCCGAGGGCTGGCGGCGGGTGACGGACGTGTCCCTGTCCAATGACCAATTGAAAGTAACGGACGTTTCCGGCGGCGTCCTGACATTCGACAGCGATCCGGCCTTTAGCGCGGTCGGCTTCTGATCCGAGCGCCCTAGGCGGGCATTCGCTTCTTCGCCCCGCCTTTTCCACCGCCTTGACCTGTATCAACGCGGGATCCTTTTCGCAGCGTTAGTTGCCGCACGGGGAAAGCTTCCGCACGCCCGGAGAGCGCGAGGTCGACGGGCACGGCACAGGGGCAAGCTGACATGAACCGGACCGTCATCGTCGCCGCATGTCTCTTCGGGCTGGTCGAAGGGCCGTGGATCGCTTGGACGCTGAAAGTGGCAGGGCACCTTTTGGGTGCCGAATGGCGCGCCCCCACGCTGGATCAGGTCGCGCTGCTCGTCGTCGCCCTCACAGCGCTTGCCCTGCTGGTTGCGGATGCGAGGGGGCTGCCGGAGCGAGACCACCCAAGTGCGCGCGGGGCCTAAGCGCAGCCCCGGACGATTACCGAAGCCAGCGGTCGTAGTCGCTCACCAGAAGGTGGGTGGGCGCCACGTCCTCCTCTATCTCGGCAAAGCGGCCGATGGGCTCCCGAAAGATGTTGTCGGTCAGATCGTCGTTCACCGTAGACACCTCACCGATCAAGACGTCGCCGCCCTCGCCCCAGAAGGCATGCCAGTCGCCCGGCATCAGGGTGACACTCTGGCCCGGCTCGAACAGCAGCACCTCGCCGGGGGAGAAGTCCCGGCGAATGCCGTCGCACATGACCGTCCCGCCGGCATCCTCATCGAAGTTGCCGTCCGCGTCGGAGCCGTGAAGCTGGATCGCCATGGTCGCCCCGCCGCGATTGATGATGTCTTCGGCCTTGATAACGTGGGTGTGGCACGGGCTGATCTGGTCCTGACGGGAAATCAGGAGTTTCTCGGCATAGCACATGCCACCACCGCGCTGCAGGTCCTCAAGCCGTCCATTGCGGAGGGTGAAGAGGAAGAGACCGAGCTTGTCGAAATCCCCCTGGCCGTAGTCGGTGATGTCCCAACCCAGCCGGGCGTCGATCACGCGCGCGGCGGTGTCCGCCTTGGCCTTGAACTCCTCTGGCGTCCAGTAGGCGAAGGGAGGGAGCACGAAGCCGTAATGCCGGATCATCTCGTCCGCGGCGGCCATGATCTCGTTGATGCGGGAGCGTTTCATCTGAGGTCCTTTCCGATTGCCGTAACGTCCGTTGGGGCGCTCGGTCGTCTTCCGCTCAGAGTATAGCCGCGCGGCCGGAATGCAAATCGACGACAGTCGGCCGTACCGGACGTCGGTTGGGGACGGTGAAGATCGCAACCCAGACGACCGGTGTAGGCTCCCCTACGCAACCCTGTCCGCCAGGTCGTCCGGAACCTGCGTGGCTGGCACGCGTTGTCTGGACGAGGCCATTCCAAGGGGCAGGAAATTCATGACGCATCCCAGCACGTATCGTGGCTTGTGCCACTCTTTGAGCTGGGCAAGCCGCGCCACGTCCTCCGGTGGGCCGCAAGCCGTGTTGGGGTGAAGAAATGCGAGAGTTGACCTGCGACGTTGCCGTTATCGGTGCTGGTACCGCCGGACTTGCGGCGGAGCGACGGGCCCGAAAGGAAGGCGCGACAACTCTTCTCATCGATCCCCATTTCGCCGGGACGACCTGTGCGACCGTGGGATGCATGCCGTCGAAGCTGTTGATCGCCGCCGCGGATGCCGCCCGGAATGCAGGCGACGCGGAGGTGTTCGGGATCAAGGCCGCCCCACGGATCGACGGGCCGCAGGTCATGAAGCGCGTGCAGGCTGAACGGGACCGTTTCGTCGATGCCGTCTGCGAGAGCATTGACGATATCCCGGACGACGTTCGCTTGACCGATCGCGCCCATTTCACCGCGCCGAACCGACTCGCGCTCGACGGGGGCGACACCATTCAGGCCTCCGCCGTCGTTATCGCCACAGGGTCCACGCCATTCATTCCCCCGCCCTTCCGCGATCTGGGCGACGTGCTGCTGACGAACGAGACACTTTTTGAGTTGCAGGACCTCCCGCGTTCCGTGGCGGTGGTGGGCGCCGGCGCGATCGGGTTGGAGATGGCGCAGGCGCTGGCCGGTCTAGGCGTTGACGTGGCGCTATTCGATCAGGGCACATCCCTCGGTGGCCTGTCGGAGGAGGAGGTACAGACACCGCTGGAGGCGCACCTTCGCGACCAGATGGCGCTTCACCTCGGCGTTGAAATTGACGCTGAACGCGATGGAGACAGGGTGCGCCTCCATTGGGGCGATCAAAGCCGCAGTTTCGAGCGAGTGCTGATGGCGACCGGCCGGCCCCCGGCCCTTGACGGGCTGGGCCTGGATGCGGCGGGACTCAACCTCGATGACAACGGCACGCCGATCTTTGACCCCTGCACGCTCCAATGCGGCGACGCGCCGGTCTTTATCGCGGGCGATGCCAATGCGGATCGCCCGCTGCTGCACGAGGCGTCTGCCGAGGGGGGTATTGCGGGCCGGAACGCTGCTCACTTCCCCAATGTATCCCGGAGCCACCGCAAGGTCCCGCTCGCGATCTGCTTCTCCCGTCCGGAAGTTGCGCTCGTGGGCAAACGCTCCGGCGACGGCCTCATCTCCGCCACCTGTTCCTGGGCCGATCAGGGGCGCGCAAAGGTGGAGGCGCGAAACGTTGGGGCAGCGAAGATCTATGCCGAAGCCGACGGCACGCTCGCCGGTGCGGAACTGTGCGCTCCCGGTGGAGAACACCTTGCGCTGCTGATTGCCTGGGCCGTGCAGAGCGGGATGAACGTGGATCAGGCACTCGACCTGCCGATCTATCACCCCACTGTCGCAGAGGGCCTGCGACCCGCCTTGCAGGACTTGTTCCAGCAATGCGGTTGCGACACCCCATGGGACAGGGAAGACGACGAACGGCCCGGCTGTTAGCATCGCGGAGCGGCCCGAGAGCGGGACGACGATCGGGCCACGGCCCCAAAGGTCGGAAGTTGCAGTGGACCTAGGCGCGTCTCCGCTGACCGATCGCACTCGGTCGGCCCGCTGTGCGGAACCTCCAACTCGAGCAAGTACCCCGCGATCCTCGGAAATTCGCTCGGCGCAAGCGTCGAATTAAAACTATGCGCAAAGGGATGGACGATCTACAACGGATTTGGCGGCACGCCAAAAGAGGGCCCTGGAGCCGCACAATTCAGGGAGGCAACCGGTCATGCAACGAGCTTTCACCCGAATTGCAGCGGCCCTCATCGCCATAAACAGCGCGACCGCCCTGATTGTTCCCGCCGCAACTGCGCAGGAGCAAGTGACGCGCGTTTCCGTGGCCGCAGCTTATACCGAAGAGCTGATCGACGAGGCGACGTTTATCGGTCGGGGGGAGGCCGTCGATACGCTGGACATCGTGGCCCGCGTCAACGGATTCCTGAAGGAACGCCTCGTCGCCGAGGGGTCGGAGGTGGCCGAAGGCGACGTGCTGTTCCGCATCGAACGCGACGCCTACGCGGCGACGCTCGACGCGCGAAAGGCCGACCTGGCCCGCGCCGAGGCCAACCTTGATTTGGCGAACATCGAGCTGGAGCGGCGACAGGAACTCGTGAACCGCCAGGCGTCTCCACAGAGCGAGGCGGATATCGCCCGGGCCAACAAACTGGTGGCCGAAGCAGAGGTGCAGGCTGCCAACGCCGCAATTCGTGCCGCCGAACTGGATCTGAGCTACACCGAAATCACCGCGCCGTTTCCTGGCCGTATCGGGGCAATCGGCCCTAGTATCGGCGATGTCGTCGGGCCTTCATCCCCGCCCCTGGCGACCCTGGTGCGCGAGAAACCGATCCACGTCACGTTTTCCCTGACCGAGAAGCAGTTGCTCGACGTGCTGGAAAAACTCCAGGCGAAACTGCCCGATCTGGCGGAGACCGATATCACGCCGGACGTCTTCCTGACCCTGCCCAACGGCACACGGCTTGAGGAACCGGGGCGGCTCGTCTTCGTCGACAACCGTATCGACCCGACCACGGGGACCATCGCGGTGCGCGCGGAGTTCCCCAACGCGCAACGTTTGATCCTGGACGGCGCCTTCATGGACGTGCGCATCCAGGCATTGCAGCCCGAGACGAAGCTGCTCATCCCGCAGGCCGCTGTGCAACGGGATCAGCGCGGGGACTTCGTGCTTATTGTCACGCCCGACCAGCGGGTCGAACAGCGCTACGTCACGCTCGGGCGTGTGCATCAAACGGTCTTCATCGTGCAGGACGGCCTTCGCGAGGGAGAGATGGTGGTCGTGGAGGGCCTTCAGCGGATCCGCCCGGGTGTAAAGGTTGAATCCGTTCTGGCAGGCTCCCCGACCGAGACGGAGAACTAAGCCATGTTCTCCGCCATCTTCATCCGGCGCCCCAAGACCGCCCTCGTCATCTCGCTGGTTCTGACGATCATGGGCGCCATCGCCTATGCCGTGCTACCGGTAGAGCAGTTCCCCGACATCACGCCGCCTGTGGTACGCGTCAACGCGAATTACAGCGGCGCCAATGCCACCACGGTCGAGAACACGGTCGCGGCCCCAATTGAGGCGCAGGTGAACGGGGTGGACGACATGATCTACATGTCGTCCGACAGCTCGGACACCGGGTCCTATTCGCTGGCGGTGACCTTCGAAGTGGGGACCGACCCGGACATCGCTGCGGTGAACGTGCAGAACCGCGTGGCCCAGGCCACGGCCGCCCTGCCGACGGAAGTGACGAGCCGGGGGGTCACGACCCAGAAGGCCTCCACCAACATGCTTCTGGTGGCGACGCTCTTTTCGCCCAACGGAACCTACGACGAGGTGTTCCTGTCGAACTACGCCTCGATCAACCTGAAGGACGCGCTGGCGCGGGTGAAGGGCGTCGGGCAGGCAGACGTCCTGACGAACTTCGAATACGCGATGCGGATGTGGCTGAACGCCGAACGCATGGCCAGCCTCGGCGTCACGCCAGGGGACGTGATCGCGGCGATCCGGGAACAGAATCTCGAGGTTTCCGCAGGTCAGGTAGGCTCGCCGCCCGCGCCGGAGGGCCAGCAGTTCCAGTATACGATCAAGTCCAAGGGGCGGCTTTCCACCGTCGAGGAATTCTCCGACATCGTGATCCGCACTGGCACCGCCGGGGCCGTTGTCCGGATGAAGGACGTGGCCGAGGTGGAACTGGGGGCGAACTACTATAACGCCTCCGGGCGTTTCAATGGGCGGCCCTCGACGGTTCTTGCTGTTTATCAGGCGCCGGGGGAGAACGCGTTGGCCGTCTCCGATGGGGTATTGGCGGAATTGGAGCGGCTGAGCCGAGTGTTTCCCGACGATATCGAATACGCCGTCCCCTACAACTCGACAGATTTCGTCGAGAAATCCCTGAACGATGTGGTCGCGACGCTGATCCTGACCTTCATCCTGGTGATGTCCGTCGTCTTCGTCTTCCTAGGCTCATGGCGGGCGACGATCATTCCCATGGTGGCGATCCCGGTGTCGCTTATCGGCACCTTCGCCTTCCTGTTGGCGTTCGGCATGACGCTTAACACCGTCTCGCTTTTCGCGCTCGTTCTGGCCATCGGCATCGTGGTGGACGACGCCATCGTCGTCGTGGAGAACGTGGAGCGCATCATTGCCGAAGAGGGGCTTTCCCCGCCTGAGGCGACTGCAAAGGCGATGGGTCAGATCACGGGCCCCGTCATCGCCACGACGCTGGTTTTGCTTGCGGTCTTCGTTCCGGTAACGCTGATGCCCGGGATCACGGGTCGGCTCTATTCCCAATTTGCCATTACCATCAGTACCGCTGTGGTGATTTCGTCGATCAACGCACTGACGCTGTCCCCGGCGCTCTGTTCCCTCATCCTGAAACGGCGCGAGGGTCCGCCGAAAGGAATCTTCGCCGTATTCGAGAACGGCATCGGGCGGGTGCGCAACGGCTATGCGGACATTGTGAAACGCTTCGTGCGGGTGTCGCTCCTGAGCCTCGTCGTGCTGGGGGTGGTTTTTGCCGTGACCGGGTCGCTCTTCATGGCCACACCGAAGGGCTTCATTCCGCTGGAGGACAACGGAGTCCTCTTCGTAGACGTGCAGCTTCCCGACGCGGCCTCCCTCTCCCGCACCGAAACCGTCACCGACCGCGTCAATGCCCAGCTCGAGGCCCTGCCCGGCGTCCAGAACACGGTGCTCGTGAACGGCTTCAGCCTTCTATCCGGTGGCGGCTCTAACGGCGCGATGGTCATCGTCAATCTCGACCCGTGGGAGGACCGGACCGACCCGAACCTGCACGCCAACGCGATCCTGCGAAGCATTCTCGGCATAGCGAATCAGGAGGCGGCAGCTAGCGTCATCGCGTTCAACCCGCCACCGATTTCGGGCCTTGGGCTTTCGGCCGGGGTGGAGATGAAAGTGCAGCAGACCGGCGCCGGCACCCCGCAGGACCTTGCCGCCGCCCTCGGCGGTCTCGTCTACGCCGCCAACCAGCGGCCGGACATCGCGCAGGCCTATACCACCTTCCGGGCCAACGTACCCCAGATCTACGTCGATCTGGACCGGGAGAAGGCGAAGTCGCTCAACGTGACGGTCAGCGAGGTGTTCCAGACGCTTCAGGCTTATCTTGGCTCGTACTACGTGAACGACTTCAACCTGTTCGGGCGGGTCTACAAGGTCCTGATCCAGGCCGATGGGGATCAACGCAGCCAGATCGAAGACATCTCGCGCCTTTACGTCCGTTCGACATCTGGCGAAATGGTCCCTCTGGGCACGCTGATCGACGTCGAGAACATCCTCGGACCCGTGCTGCTGAACCGGTATAACATGTTCCGTTCTGCGACGGTAACGGCGGTGCCGGCTGCGGGGCTGTCGACCGGCGATGCGATCCTGGCGCTGGAGGAGGAGGCCGCGGCCGCCCTTCCACCTGGATACACCTACGAATGGACCGGCACGGCGCAGCAACAGCAAGCGGCAAGCGGCCTCGTGCAGGTCATCCTGATCATGGCGATCCTCTTCGGATACCTGTTTCTCGTCGCGCAATACGAGAGCTGGACGATGCCGGTGGCGATCCTGCTATCCGTCTCAGTAGCACTCTTCGGCGCGGTCGCGGCGGTGGCTGTGGCGGGCGGAGACATCAACCTCTACACTCAGATCGGGATGATCATGCTGATCGGACTCGGGGCGAAGAATGCCATCCTGATCGTGGAATTCGCCATGGAACGACGGGAAAGTGGTATGAGCATACGGGAAGCAGCGGTTGAGGCCGCCCATCAACGCTTCCGCGCGGTCATGATGACGGCTCTCTCGTTCCTCCTCGGCGTGGTGCCCTTGCTGCTGGCCTCCGGCGCGGGGGCTGCCAGCCAGCAGGCGATCGGCATCGCGGTTTTCGGGGGAATGCTGGCCGCCACGATCCTGGGCGTGATCCTTGTTCCGGTGCTGTACGTGGTGCTCCAGGCTCTGCGCGAGCGGATCAAGGGGGTGTTTGCCCGGCGAGCCGAACCGTCAGCAGATCCAGAGTCCGAGCTGCGGTAGCAGATCCACCCACCCCTGCCGTACCCGCTGGGCGGCCGGACGGGCGAATGATGTCTGCCGGTGAACGTTCTGAAACGCGACGATACCGGGGGCTTAGATCCCGATTTCCCTCGCAACCTCAGTGATCGCCACGCCCTGCGTGGCCGGCGGATTTGCGACCCGAACAGAGACGGAATTTTTCCTGGATGGTTGGGGTGGTGCCGGTGAAGGGACTCGAACCCCCGACCCCATCATTACGAATGACGTGCTCTACCAGCTGAGCTACACCGGCGTCCTGGCCAAACAGCGGCCGAAATCGTTACAGTGCGCCGCTTTTAACCGACTGTTCGGGGAGGTCAATCCCGGATCGGAGGGGCGACACACGTCCACTGAAAAAAGCGCCGACCTCGGGATCGTGCGCGCGCCCCTAAGGGAAAGCCAGCGCCGTACACCGTACATGGCCGGCGCTGGTACGTCGCGTTCTGAGTTTTCCTACCTCGCCTCCCTCGGCGGGGTATCCGCATCGACGATCACGGGCTCTTCGGCCGACGTGACCTCCGCGACAACTTCCTCGTCCGACGTCACCGGCTCCGTAATTTCCGGAGCGACAGGTTGCTCTTCCGCCGCGGGCTTGCCGACGATCAGCGGAAGCATCTCGCTGCCGGTGGGCATCGTCAGTTCCGTCTTCGGCAACTCGCGCCAGGCGAGGGTATCGAAGCCCCCGCAGGTTGAGCAGACCGGGACCCATGCCGGTTCCGTGTTGTGGCATTTGTCACAGACCCACTGCGGGCCTCGCGGCGCCGTGACGGCCCGTGCCAGCCAGCCGCGCACGACCGCGTCGTCCGCGCCCTCGCCGCGTTCGACCGCTGCCATGATCGACAGCGAGCGCGCCGTCGGGTGCGTGGACGCGAGATCGCCGATTGCCCGACGGGCGGCCGGAAAGTCCTCGGCCGCGATGTTCAGTTCCGCCATGAGCATCTTGCTCTCGGGATGATCCGCCTGTTGCTTGGTCAGGTCTGCAAAGCGCTTCACCCGCGCTTTCGGATCCTCCTCTGGCTGGATCTCGGCGAAGGCGACGGCGAGTTCCGGGTGCGGGTTGACCTCCCACGTCTTTTTCAGGACGCGGGTCGCTTGCCGTTGCTTGCCTTTCTCGATCAGTGCGCGAGCGGCCATGACCGCGGCCGGGATGAGGTCCGGCGACAACTTGTTCGCCTCGATGGCGGCCTCGCGGGCCTCGATCGACTTGCCGGTGTCGAGAATGTCCTTCGCCTCCGACACAGCGAGTACGGCGTCCCGGCGGCGGTGCACGTCGCGCGGCAGATTGCCGGTCTTGAGCTTGGTGCCAAGCGTCTTCCGCGCACCGGCCCAATCGTGGTGTTCCGCCTGCAACTTCAGAAGCGTGTCCTGCACCTCCTCATGACGCGGCTTGAGAGCGTAGGCCTGCTGCGCCAATTTCAGCGCGGTGTCGGTATCCCCGTCGGCCAGGCGCTGCTTCATGATCCCGCGGATGCCCACGAACCGGGTCTTGTCGTCCTTCAACAGGGTCTTGTAGGCCTCCTCCGCCTTTGCGCGCTCGCCGATCATCTCGGCAGCCTCGGCGGTAATCACCTTCGTGACCTTCGGATTCTGCAGGTATTTCTGCGCCTTGGCAGCTTTGCTCATCGCCTCCTTGCCTTCGCCGGCGGCCAGGGCCATCAACGCTTCCTCCATAAGGCGGTAGCCCTTCCGTTCCCGGTTCTTGGCGAAATAGCGCGATAGTGCTGTCTCGTCCCCGAGCAGGAACCTGATGAACGCCAGCAGCAGTCCGACCAGCTTGAAGATGATCCAAAGAGCAGCGAGCAGCGCGAGCGCCACGAGAACGGCCTGTAGCGGGCCGAGGCTGAATTCAACCGTTCCGACGGCGATCGTCACCCCGGGGCCGGTTTCCATGATGAGGCCCGCGCCGATGGTCAAACCGGCGACCACCGCAACGAACAACAGAATCTTGACGAGAGACCAAAGCATTGCGGTGTCCTTAGTTGGTGGTCAGGCTGGCGGCGAGATCGTCTGCGGCAGCAGCCGCATCGGCGCGGCGGCGGGCCATCTCGACCCAGTCCGCCATCTGCTCTTGTCCCGCCTCGGGCAGGGCAGAGATCTCGTCGATTGCATCATGCAGCCGCCCTTCCGCGGCGGCAGCCTCGGCGCGGCTGAGAACAGCGTCGGGGTCATCCCCCTCACGCGGGGCGAGCGACCGAAGTCCGGTCTGGGTACGCAGGAACGTGGTCAGGCGCCCTTCGACCGTCTCCTCGTTCGAGACCCGGAGCGACGCCTTCAACGCGGCCCGTGCCGCCGGCGGGTATGCCTCCAGCACGTCTGCCAGCGTTGGAACGCCCTCCGCTGCTTGATCCGCTAGGGCGGGGGGAACCTCCACCCCGGACAGGCCGGCCAGCGCCTTTTCATAAGGCTGCCCGGTTTCGAGCGCGGCTTGGATGTCCACCATCGCAGCCGCGCGCGCAACCTGGCGGGCTTGCTCCGCCGTGACTTCGGCCTGCTGCTGCGCACCGGCAAGCACTTCTTCGGACCGCGTGGAGGCCGCTTTGACGGCGGCATCGGCCGCAGTGGTGGCCTGCGCGACCATCTCCTCGGCGCGCGCCATCATCTGATCCAGTTGCTCGCGAAGACCCGAGACCTCGCGGCCATAGGCTTCGACGGCGGCAATGGATGCGGGGTCGGTCGCCTCCGCGATCGGCCGCTTCTCCAACTCGTCTATACGCTGGAGCAGAGCCTCCCGCTCCTGTTGGAGCGCCTGCATCTGAGACCTGATTTCCTCCACGCCGGAGGCGGGTGCGGCTTCAGTCTGCACGGTTTCAAGCGTCGACTGAAGCGATCCCATGGACTCTTCCGTCTGCGCCTGAAGGGCAGAGAGATCGGCTGCGGTGGCTGCCTCGGAGACGCTCGATTGCAGCGCCTGTACATCGGTCTGAAGCGCCGCGACCGTCTCGGACTGCGCTTCCAGATCCGCGCGCACCGCCTTGGCGCCAAAGTCCGGCATCATCGAATGGGGGATGATGAAGGGCGCAGCGAAGGCAAGGCCCAGCGTTGCAACGATCCCACCGACGAAGCCGCCGATCATGCCACCACGGCGCTCCACGACGATGGGCTCCCGGTCGACCGACCGAACGGCCTCCGACCCTCCACCTACCTTGGAAAGAAGCGAATCCTCGGTCTCCGGCTCCGGTTTGTCCTCCGACTCTGCCTCGATCTCTTCTTCGATCACCGGGTCTGTCGGCGTATAGGAAGCGGCATAGATGTCCGGCTCCACGTCGGGATCATACGATGTGTCGGCGAGATCTTCGGAGGAAACGGGCTCGCCGGTGTCGACCACAGGCTCCGCGTATTGGACGTCTTCGTCCTCGGACGTATCCGTGTCGGAGTCCCAAATGGCTTCCGCAGGCTCTCCGCCCGAGAGCATCTCCGCGTCCGCTTCTTCGCGCGACAACTCTGGGGACTCGTGGGTAGGCTCTTCGTCCACGCCCTGCCGCATCTCGTGCTCCGCGGGCATTTCCGAGATAATTTCAGCGTCTTCGACGTCCTCGGGCTCCACGTCCTCCGACGGGTCCATGTCCTCGAATTCCGTCTCAGTCGGCAACTCGTCCTCGGAGGCGGTCTCCTCCCAGGTCTCGTCTTCCGTATCCACCGTATCCGGAACGTCTTCGTCCTCCGTCACCGGAACCGTCTGCTGGTCCTCTTCGGATCGTTCGGTTTCATCCGATTCCGTTTCGGTCTCTTTTTTATCGGCCAATGAAATAACTCCCCGAATCTGGGCATGTGCAGCATGGCGTGTCCCGTAAGGAACTTAGCTTGGCGATGCACATGCCTCAAGCAGAGCGGTCTGCGTCAAACAGACTGCCCAATGTGGCCAACATACCTTCTCCATCAGGCGTTTGCGAAACTATGACGCGTTCGCCCGCCAATGGTTCCCACGCTTCCGCAGTTGCCGCACTGATGGCCACCGCGAAGATCCGCGCAATCCGGCCCTTTGCCGCACTGCCAAAAAGGCGCGCCGAGCGGGGCGAGAACAGCGGCGCGACCACGTCGCCCGGCCGCTCCAGCACCCGGCGTGCGGCCTCCGAGAGCGCGCAAGGCTGCTGATCGTACACTGTCACGGCCCGCGCCTCTATCCCGGCGGCTTGCAGGTCCCCGGCCAGATCGCCGCGCCGATGCCGACCGGCGACATGGATCATCGGGCGCTCGGGCGGGTTGGAAAAGATAACGTTGCGCAGCGATTCCGCGTCTTGCGCAACCGCCCGCACGTCGAAACCGGCGCGCTTCGCCGCCTCCGCCGTACGCGAGCCCACACACCAGGCCGCGCCGCCCGCTCCGACACCCTGCCCCACCGGGACCGCATTCGCGGAGGTAAAGATCCAGTCGACCGCAGCAGCGTCCGGCAACTCGGCCTCCACCGGAACGATCTCCAGCACCGGCGCGATCACAACCTTGCCAAAACGCCCGACCCCTCGGGCGACGTCGTCGGCAAACCGTCGAGACGCCTCCTCGGGGCGGGTCAGCAGCAGTGTCGTGCGGGAGAGGTTCACTTTTTGCGCCTGCGAGACTATCTGGGCCTGATCTTCCTTGCCCCAGGTACCCGCCCCGTGCAACCGCCCGCCTTCGACGTCATGAGCCCCATCACCCTTCTGGGGATCGAGAGCAGCTGCGACGACACCTCCGCCGCCGTCGTCCGCCGCCATGCCGACGGACGCGGCGAGATCCTGTCGAACATCGTCGCGGGGCAAACGGAGCTGCACGCGGCCTTCGGCGGCGTCGTCCCCGAAATCGCCGCCCGCGCCCACGCCGAGAAGCTGGACCTCGTGGTGGCGGCGGCCTTGATAAAAGCCGGGGTCGAACTGGATGGGCTTGACGGCATCGCGGTGACGGCCGGGCCGGGGCTGATCGGCGGCGTGCTCTCCGGTGTGATGTGCGCCAAGGGGCTGTCGCTGGGAACGGGTCTTCCCCTGATCGGTGTGAACCACCTGGCAGGCCACGCGCTCACGCCGCGCCTGACGGACGCCCTGCCCTTCCCATACCTCGTGCTGCTGGTCTCCGGCGGGCACTGCCAGTTCCTCCTGGTCGAGGCGGCCGACCGCTTCCACCGGCTCGGCGGCACCATCGACGATGCACCCGGCGAGGCCTTCGACAAGACGGCCAAGCTGCTTGCCCTGCCCCAGCCCGGCGGGCCGCAGGTGGAGCGCCTTGCCGAGGAAGGGAACCCGAGCCGCTTCGCGTTCCCCCGCCCTCTGTTGGACCGCCCGGGTTGCGACATGTCCTTCTCCGGTCTCAAGACGGCGTTGCTCCGTGCACGGGACGCCTGCATTGCCGAGACCGGGGGTACCGGCCTGCGGGCGGCCGACCGCCTCGACCTTTGCGCAGGATTTCAGGCCGCGGTGGCCGACGTGCTGGAGGAGAAAAGCCGGCGGGCGATCGACACGTACCTCGCCGCCACGCCCGCGCATCCCGCCTTCGCAGTCGCTGGGGGCGTCGCAGCCAACAGCAAGATCCGCGGCCGCCTGCAATCGCTGTGCGACGCGCGTGGGCTGCATTTCGTGGCCCCACCGCTGAACCTTTGCACCGACAATGCCGCGATGATCGCCTGGGCCGGGATCGAAAAGGCGCTGCTCGGACAGGTCGACGACCTGACGCTTTCCGCCCGCCCCCGCTGGCCGCTCGACAGCGCACGCGCGGGGATGCTCGGCTCTGGAAAAAAGGGAGCGAAGGCCTGAGGGCTTGCTTTGCGTCGGCCCGCGCGGGATTGTGCGCCGAACTCGAACACCAAGGAGACCCCCATGCTCGTCGCCATCATCTGCAAGGATAAACCCGGCGCCCTTCAGACCCGGAAGAACAACCGCGCGGCGCATCTGGAGCACGTCGACGCCTCCGGCGTGGTGACGATAGCCGGCCCGTTCCTGGACGACGCGGGCGAAATGTGCGGCTCACTGGTTATCCTCGACGTCGAAGATATGACGAAGGCCGAAGAGTGGGCCGCGAAAGACCCCTACGCGCTGGCCGGTCTCTTCGAAAGCGTGGAGATCAAGCCCTGGAAAAAGGTCATCGGCTGATGGCTTACTGGCTGTTCAAGTCGGAACCGTCGGTCTGGTCATGGGAAAATCAGGTCGCAAAGGGCACGGATGGCGAAGAATGGGACGGCGTGCGCAACTACCAGGCGCGCAACAACATGCGGGAGATGAAGGTCGGGGATCGCGGCTTCTTCTACCACTCCCAGAAGGACAAGGCCGTGGTGGGGATCGTGGAGGTCTGCGCTGAAGCTCACCCGGACAGCACCACTGACGATCCCAGATGGGAGTGCGTAGACATCCGCGCCGTCGACCCCTTTGAGCGGCCGGTGACGCTCGCCGAGATCAAGGAGACTCCGGAGCTATCGGATATGGCGCTTGTGACGAACAGCCGGCTGTCGGTGCAACCGGTGACCAAAGCGGAATGGAAGATCATCTGCGGGATGGGGGGTGTCGTTGCCTGAACGGGCTGGCAGAGCGTCCCGCGACTTGGGGTGATGGTCTACGGGCGCCGGCGACACATCAGGCGGCGGCTGCACCCTGTACCGGCGCCGTCCAATGAAATTCCAACACGCCGACACCCGCGCTCGACGTCAGGGCATTCCGAATGCTTCTCTACGAAGGTTCAATCAGTGGCGCTAGCCATAGACGGCGTCCTTTTTGAAATGCTTCGTGAGCAGGTAGTAAAAGACCGCGCGGTATTTGTTCCGCTCTGATTTCCCGTAGATCTCGACGACCGCGTCGATCCCCTCCATCAGCTCCGGCCCGTCCGGAAGCCCGAGCTTCTTCATCAGGAAGTTGGTCTTGATCGTCTCCAGTTCGCTTGGCTGGCTGGCGGCGACCGTCGAGGCGTCGTCGCTGTAGATCGACGGGCCGCAGCCGATGGTCACCTTCCTCAGAAGGTCCATGTCCGGCTCCATGCCGCACTTTCTCCGAATATCGTCGGCATATTTCCCGATCAATTCGTCACGCTTGCTCATGTCATCTCCCTCGCATTGTCCCACGTTTCTGAGGCAGCGGTGTCATGCACGCTGCTGTGCCGTCAGGTTAGTGGGAACCGCCGACGGAACAAGAAGAAAGTCCGGCCGTTCATTCCGGCGAGGGTGGGTGGAGATCCAGTCCGGTAGGCAAAAGTCATCGACACGGGAGCGAAATCCCCCATCATTCGTGCAGCCGGTCCGCCGGTGCATGGAAATTCGAAAAACGAGCTTGGATTACAGGGAGAAAGTACAATGGGTCTGTTCAGTTTTCTCAAGGGCAAGGGAAAGAACCTCGGTGCGGCGGAGGCCTCCGAGGCGCCGTCGGCTGACACATTGAAACAGGAGGTCAAGGATCTCGGTCTGGACGATCAGGGGATCGACATCGCCGTCGAGGGCGACACGGTCAAACTGTCGGGCAAGGCCGTCGATCAGGAGACCAAGGAAAAGATGATCGTGGCTGTCGGAAATATCCAGGGCGTGGCGACGGTCGAGGACGAGACCGAGGGGAACGATCCGACCCTGCACACGGTGGAGTCCGGTGACACGCTCTGGGCGATCGCGGAGAAGACGCTTGGCAGCGGCAGCCGCTATATGGAGATCTTCGAGGCCAACAAGCCGATGCTGTCGGACCCGGACAAGATCTATCCGGGACAGGTACTGCGGATCCCAGCCGCCTGACTCCGGCCAGCGCGTCCGAGGGCGGGGGACACCCCGCCCTTTGGACGCGTCCCATGCGTGGGACAGAGGGTAGGTGACGTGATTTCAAGCGCTTACCAGATTCGCTTTAGAATTTTTAAACGTTTGCTCCCCGGCTTAGGACGGCGCATTTCAGCGACTTGAAAGCGGCCACGTCCGACAGAGAAAACGGGACTCTCACCCGCGCTTGCATCTTTGTTCGCTGGTGACAGAGGGGAATGTGTTCGGGTGTAGGGCTGGTGCTTAGACGGGCGGGCAGCGGGCTTTATATTTGCCAAATCAATGAGAGATTTGAGCCGTGCGCGCGGGCGGCAATAGCGCCAGACCGATGGGCCGGTCCGGCGCTCGCCCGGCGCCTTCGCCTTATTCCGGGCGGACCAGCGTTGTCCGCACGATTCAGCACCTCGATAACACGACGACGGCGTCGGTTTTCGTATGACGCTGATGCTGCATGTGCCGACACGCCCCTCTCCGTCGACTGTGACCACAGAAACGCAAAGACCCGCCTCTCGGGCGGGTCTTCGGGCCACGCGTTTTGGCGTGATCAGTACCTGTAGTGGTCCGGCTTGAAGGGACCGTCGACGGTGACGCCGATGTAGTCGGCCTGTTCGGGGGAGAGTTCGGAGAGTCGGACGCCGA
>NZ_FOLG01000040.1 GCF_900112335.1 Tropicimonas isoalkanivorans | reverse complement strand
GTGGCGTTTGTAGCTGATCAACTGTTTCTGCATCCTCCCGAACTATGTCCAGACACTGCAATGAGAAACCGTGCCAAGCTTAACGTGACAACACCTTTCGTGGAGGGTCGGAAGCTCTCGCCAGTGATGACGACGAGACGCCCGCCCGACGCGAGGCGTGCCAGGGCAGAGAGCACATGCTGACTGGTTGCCTGCTGGAACCGCCCCTCGACATGGTTGGCGGCAGAAAACGGTGGGTTCATCACGATGACAGTGGGTGTGATCGACCGATTCAGCCGGTCGTCGATCGAGGCGGCATCGTGGTCTGAGACAACGGCATCGGGGAACAGATGTCCCAGCAGGGCGCGGCGGGTTTCTGCCAATTCGTTGAGGGCCACGCGCGCGCCTGCAATCCGGGCGAAGCCCGCCAGCATGCCGGTGCCGGCCGACGGCTCAAGCACCAGGTCGTCGGCCCGAAACCCCACCGCCTGCGCGACGATGGCTGCGAGCGGCAGAGGGGTCGAAAACTGTTGCAGACGGACGCTGTCTTCCGAGCGCCGCGTGTGGGACGGGGCCAGACAAGCCAGCCGTTCGATCATGGTGAGGAAGGCTTGCGGCGTGGCCGCCTGCCGCTGCAGCAGCGCACCGTAGCGCGTAAGCATCAGGATCTGGGCGACCTCTGCGACCTCATAGGCGTCCTTCCAGACCCAGGCCCCGCTGGTGTCGCTGGCGCCAAAGACATCTTCCATCGCGGCGCGCAGGGCAGCGGCGTCGATGGACCTGCCCACCTCGAACAAGGGGACGAGGGTTCTCGCAGCCCGGATCAGGTTTTGAGCGAAGCGAGAGGCAGCCAGCAGGGCAGGGGCCTCGGGCGCAAGCGGGACGGAATGGGGGTGAGCGTTCATCGGCAATCTCCGGGGTTGAGGGTTTTCCCCAAGCCCGCGCGCACTCTCTCATCCGGGAGGGGTCACCCCTCCCGCCCTGCCTCTTGCTTTTTCTGGCAAAGCCCCGGTGCGTGTTTGTCCGGTGTCAGGACGACCGCAGATGGCGCGGCACGTCCATGGATTGATGCAGGACCCGGATCACGAATATCCTGGCCGGGTCCACCTCGTAGAATACGAGGTGCCGGCCCGTGATCAGTTTCCGCGCACCCTGCAGGAGATCGGAACAGTCTACACCCATTTGAGGATTGGCGATCAGCTCCTTCAGGGCACGATCGATGTCGTCGAGATAGCGGTCCGCCTGTGCCTCGCCCCACTGACGGTAGGTCTCGGCCCAGATATCAACGAGATCGGATTTTGCCGCCTGGGAGTAATGGATGTCACGCATCAGGTGCGCCGGAGCGGCTCCGCGCTTCGCGCTTGACCTCATCCATGTCAAGCGGACCGGCGTCGCCGGATTGTTTGCCCTCCATCAGGGCAACGCGAAGCCGCGCCCGTTGACCTTCCTGCTCTTCCATCAGGCGCAAAGAGGCGCGGATCAACTCGCTGGTCGAGCCGTAGCGCCCCTCCTTCAGCATCAGGGCGATGAATTCGTCCCAATGGGGGCCAAGTGTCACGCTTGTGCTTGCCATGCTCACCTCCGGAATACGCATGAATAAGATATATGAGTATTGCGGGTGTTTCAACTCGGGGGTGGGCTTGCTCCCTGCTTGGCGGCGGCGGGTCTTTGTACCTCTCGCAAAATCAGATGATCTACAACCGCCCGCGCCTCGGACAGGCAGTCCAGCTCATAGTGCCCGAAGAACCCCCAACAGGCGTCGACTTCCTCGCCGCCCTGATCGATGACATATCCATAGACCCGTCCGGCAAGGTACGCATCATAGGTGACGATTTCGCCGCGCAGAATGTCCTTGGCCCCATCGGAAGGTTTCTTCGTAGAACCACGCCAAGGAAGAACAAAGCCTGAACATGACTTATGGTGTGGCATTTCTGATCGCCTTGTAAGCTGTTGATCTGCCTATGCCGAGGTGTTTTGCGGCTTGAGCGACGGATTTTCCAGCGCTGACGAGATCTTGGAGGGCTGAGATCGTCTCTGGCGGTAATGCAGGCCGTCCTGGGGTGCGGCCATGCTTTCGAGCGTTGATCAGGCCGTCTTTGGTGCGCTCTGAGATCAAGCGTCGCTCGAAATGCGCAATGGCCCCAAAGACGTGGAACACGAGTTCTCCAGCGGCTGGTGTTGTATCGATCCGTTCCTCGAGGCTGATCAGGTTGATCTCTCTGGCTTTGAGGTCGTCGACGGTTTCCAGAAGTTCCTTGAGCGAGCGCCCCAATCGATCGAGGCGGATGACGGCGAGGGTATCGTTGGGCCGTGCCTGATCAAGCAAGGCTGCCAGACCGGGCCGGACGAAAGTTTTGCCGGAGATCACGTCTTCAAACTTGCAACACCGTTTTGAGGACACCTGATGGCCCGTCGACTACTTTCATCCCGCGCGCGTGCGGACCTCTTCGGGGTGCCTACAGATTACGAAGCCTTGGTCCGTCGCTATCTGCTAAGCGGGGATGACGTTGATCTGATCCGAACCCGTCGCCGCGCCGAAAACCATCTTGGTCTTGCAGTACATATTTCTTTGCTGCGTTATCCCGGCCTTGGGTGGGGCCAAGACACGATGCCGCCCGCCGAACTGATCGCGTGGCTTGCAGAACAACTTCAGATCAGCGGGTGTACTCTCGACGACTACGCCGCCAGGCGAAATACGCGTCATGAGCACCATGCCCTTGCGATGCGCCATTTGGGATTGGCCCCTTTCGGACCTGAACATGTGCAGCAGGCGGAGGATATCGCCACGACGGCGGCTTTTGCGACGGATCATGGCATGAAGATTGTTGAGACGCTGGTTGCGGAGCTGCGCAAGCAACATCTGGTGCTACCGAGCGTGGATACGCTTGAGCGCCTTGCCCTGAAGGGGCGGGCTCGCGCCCGGCGTGAGGCTGCCGCTGCGTTGTTCGATGTTCTGTCACTGGAGCAACGTGACCAGTTGCAGGCTCTCTTGGTGAACGATCCGTCTCTTGGGCAAACGCGTCTCACGTGGTTGCGTGGCTATCCGCATTCGACCAGTCCGGCCAGCATGACCGCGCTTCTGGATCGCTTGAACTATCTGCGATCGTTGGATTTGCCGCCAAACCTTGGGCACGGCCTCCACCCTGACCGGTTGCTCAAGTTCGCGCGCGAGGGCGCGGTGGCCCCTGTGAGCTTGCTGAACGATTTTGGCGAACGGCGACGGATCGCAACGCTCGCGGCGCAGATGGCGGATTTATCCATCACGATCACCGACGCGACCATCGCCATGTTCGAGCGTCTGACCGGCCAGCTCTTCTCACGCTCCCGCAATCGCCAGGAGGAGGTCTGGCGCATGGGCAAGACCCGGGTTGGCAAACTGATGCAGCTCTTCGGCGCGTCCATTGATGCCATGGCCCGCGCACAAGATCTGGGCCAAGATCCCTTTGCTGCGTTGGATGCGGATGTCGGGTGGGAGACTCTTCTGGGCAAGCGTGACGAAATCGCCGACTTCGGGGAGTTGGCAACCAGTGATCCACTCGCTCTGGCGGCTGAGCGCTATGCCTATATGCGCAAGTTTGCTCCTACCTTCCTTGAGGCTTTCGAGTTCAACGCCACCGATGCAGGGGATGACCTCAAGGACGCAATCGCCTTGCTGCGCGACCAGAACCGCACCGGTAAACGCAAGTTGCCCGATGATCCGCCCATGCCCTTCGCTGCCAAGCATTGGCCGTCGCTGATCGTCCAGGACGGTAAGCCACAACGGCGTGTGTACGAGACCGCCGTTGTGTCTACCTTGCGCGAGCGCCTTCGCGCCGGAGATGTCTGGGTCGACGGCAGCCGTGAATATCGCCGGTTCGACAGCTACCTGAAGCCACGGGACAAAGCCGAAACCATCATGCGGGATGCGGGCTTCGAAACCGATCCGGACGCATGGCTATCTGACC
>NZ_FOLG01000006.1:130492-221483 GCF_900112335.1 Tropicimonas isoalkanivorans | reverse complement strand
CGGCGCCCTCATGGACGCCTCGCGCGACGACGTCCTCGCCTACATGGATTTTCCGCGTGAGCATTGGGCCCAGATCGCGTCGACGAACCCACTGGAGCGGGTGAACCGGGAGATCAAGCGCAGGTCCGACGTCATCGGCATCTTCCCGAACGACGAGGCCATCGTCCGTCTCGTCGGCGCGCTGATGCTCGAGACCAATGACGAATGGACGGTTGCACGGAGATACATGTCTCTTGAAAGCCTGGCGCGTGTCACCGACACTACAACCGTTAGGCTGTCCGCCGTGGCGACCTGATCAGCCTTGGACCTCTCCGAAGGTCGGCGCTCTTACACCATCTCTCGGGGCACTACCTCTTGTTTACCCTCAATCGGAACCTTCAAGCGATCATAGCTGCCTTTCACCGGACGAAAGTCTGCCTTGGAAAGCTTCAACAGCTCGTAGCCGCCCCGAACAATAGTGATTTGATCAATGTGTTCCGCAATCTCTGCAGTACATTCAAAAAGGATCATGCAACCATCCAGCTCTATCATCTTGCAGGTCGGCTGAAATCTATAGAGAAAGGGCTCGGAAAGCGTCCGAAAATAGAAATGCGACTTGCCAACCTCCAAAATACCACTCGAACGTGATGTTCGAATATACTCCAGACGTTCGTCTTCTTTTGCGTTCTTTGGATGCTCCAACTTCTCCGCGCCATCTATGTAGCATTGGTACATAGACGTTTCGGGTAGTAACCAACTAAATCCAAAACTATACTGCCCATTCCTTGTCAGGCCACCTTCTCTAGACTTCCACTCGTCGAGCGTTTCGGTAATTTCCTCCGTTCCACCTCCAAATGTCACGCCTACAAAGCCTTCGGAGTGAACCCTGAGAGACAGCATCGTTTGAAAGAAAAACTCGCCTTTGCAAACCTCCCAAATTGAGGCGTCGAGTTTCACAATAGTTCCAAGGCTGTTTAGCAGCATCTGAGATTCAAGTAAAAACTGAATCCTCTTTGTCGTTTGGTCTATTCCCTTCAAGCCCGAGCCAATGGCCGAGTTGATCTCATCAGCCCACGCGCCGAAGAAGTCCTTCTGCTCAGCATCATTTAAAGGAAGATCAAGGTATCGAAATCTGATCGCATACCCTCGATTTGAATCCAGAACGATTCTCATACTCTCACGATCAAATATGTCGCAAAAATCTATGCCTTTCGCGTAGGTAAGCTTCTGAAGGTCCGATATTATTCCTGGTGTGAGGCCAACATTTGTAAAAAAGACAAAGGCCTTCGGCTGAGGGGTTCCATCTTTTTTCTCTTTGAGAGCGTTTTCGAGGCCTTCTTTGAACTTCGCCTTGATTTGATCTCTATGTTGACCCAAGTCTGTTGCATCGTTCACGAACCCGACAGCACCAAAGAGCAGGCTTTCTTTATGGAAACCTTGCAGATCGCGGCCTCCGTCTGGCCCACCCTTTGGTAGCCGCGGGCGAACATCGGTGTAGTCGTCTTGGACTGACAGAATTTCCAAGCACATTCGCTCACGCTTGGCTTGGTTTGTGTTCAAATGGTCTTTTAGACGTCGATCAGTTTCACTCATGCACAATCGTTACCGGAATTGGAAAACGACAACAACTTGTGCGACCATGCAACTCAACAGAATTTTAGTAGGTTAGCGCCGCCTGGGCACCTCCACGCCCTTCTTTCGCAGTACCGCGGCGACTGAGGCCACTGAACGAGTAGAGGTCTTGGCCTCAGGGAACTCAGCGACGACCCGATCAACGATCTCTCGGTAGCCAAGGTCAGGTTCTAAGAGGAGTTTCTGGACGAGGCCACCAATCGAGCCCTTTGGCCCCTCGGGCGCGTCGCCGGCTTCCGGTGCGACCGTTTCGACGTTCTCGGAGGCCTCCGCCTCGGGCATGTCAGCCGCACGGTCACCGAGGACACCACACTCGACCACGATCGATCCGGGGTGCTCGCCGCGCTTCTTGTCGGCCAGGTCCGGACGGCCGCAAAAGCCGACCGCGCCCCATCCCTCCTCGCCTTCGAGCAGGACGGCGTGGGTGTAGGTCCGATCGGTCTTGCGGGTGTGCTGCGAGCCGTCGGGGGCGGTGGCGACGTAGGTGGTCTTGGTCATGGCTGGTCTCCTTATCAGCGTTGATAGGTCCACCATGTCGCCAACCAGCGAGCCCGCGGGCCCGCTTCGCCCATTTTCTCGGCTCACGATATGCTTCGATTTCCCACGTTTAACCGAGTCGCTCCCGAAGCATGGCCGCCATCTGATCCACAACGTCGGGGCCTTCGAGCCTTTTCGGCGGAATCTGGATTGGAAACTCCCCGCTGGGAACCAACCTGTTCGACGAGATGTTCCCAAGCCCTTCGCCGATCAGATCATTCATAAAGGCTCGCTCATCGACATCGAGATCGGGATTGAAGTGCTTAGCCGTAAGACCAGCCAAGATGTCGCAAAACTGGACCGAAAAACTCTCCCGCGAGTCTCTTGCCTCCGTCGAAACTACCCGCAAAGGATGCGGCACGAAGCTGCCATCCCCGGCTTTCAGCTCGACCTCTGGATTGTCGGCGGCAGTGATGGCTTCCCACATTTCTCTATCGCGTAGAAACGCTGACGATGCGTCGTGAACCACGGCAAAGTCTTCGGGGTGGGCCTGACGCCAATGGCCGATGACCGCAATCATCGTGCTTGTTTGGATGTTGTTGGAACTGCGGAAGTCCTCCAGGCCTGCGTATCTTTCGAAGAGTTCCGCTCCCATGGCCATTTGATCGAGAAAGACCTGAACACGTTGGTCTGCACTATTCGCCATCATCCTCAGGCGAAATTGAAGCTTTGACAGGTTCTCGCGTGTCGGGTCTCGGCTAAATTCTTGATAGTAAGCCAGCAGGCATTCCAAGAGTTCTGGCGGTGCAAACTGCGTCAGACCGAAATGAACATAGTTCGAGTATCGCCAGCAAAATCCATCATCGTAGAAATCGAACCCTGCGTCAGTGATCGCAGGCTCGACGAGGTAGTCCATGATCTTCGTCAGGACGGCGAAACGCTTGTTCGTCGCATAGCAGAAAGATGTGTCGGCCACTTCGTGCAAGTGGTTACAAAAGGTCCTTAACCCGTCTCTCTGGCGCTTCGACTTCCAGATGCGGGTGAAATGAAACTCGTCTGCTTGGTTCTGCGGAAACGACGTACGCAGAATCTCTTCGGCGCGCGCATTCTCTATGTCCGCGCTGGCAACCGTGAACACGGGTTGTTCCGGGTCCAAAAGGTTGTAGCCGGTGAACCCCGACTCATCGAAGTAGATGGTTCTTGTGGTCATTGTGAAACTGCACATCGAAAGGGCATTGGACATGCGCATTGCAATGCCTGTTTTCAAGAGAGCGTCTGCCCGGCCGCCGCACCAGCTGGTCCAAGACGGACCACGGGCTGGCGGCGAGGCCGGAGGGCGCCGTGACGCCCTCCGTCAGGGTCTAGGCCGCCATGGGCGAGAGGCGGGTACACAGGGCACCCTCGAAGTCGGCACGGAGCTCATCGACCAGGGTAGGGTCGATCACGTCCTCGCCTGGAACAAGCATCCCCTCCATGAGCGGGTCGAAGATGGCGGCACGCAGCCGGTGGCCGTGGTTCAGGAGAACGTGGTGCAGCATCTCCGAGAGGTAGACGTCCTCGACGATCCCACCATCTTCGTCTGGTGGCAGAGCTAGTTCGTGCCTCGATACCCCGTATGTGAACTGGACCATATCGGAGTTGGGGTTGTCGGTGATTTGAAAGTTGTCGATCTTCATCGTTCTCTCCTTGATCGATTTACCCCTTTCGGGGTTCGCAATGCGGGTGGATTGGTTGTCAGCAGTTCGCGACCCTGATCTCGGCGTCGAACCAGTCCATGACCTGGGCACGAGCGGCCTTCAGCTCGTCGCGGCTCCGGCCGCCGTAGGCTGTCACCAGCGCGTCGCTGACCAGCTCGCCGTCGTACCAGTGGCCGTAGTCCCGCATCAGGAAAGGGACCACGCCAACCAGAGCGAGGTCACCCTCAGGCATGTTGACGTATTCGCGCAGGCGGGCGGTGGCGGCGTTCTCCAGGGCGGGACGCGGCAGGCGTATGCGGACCTCCACGCGGTCGTTCCTTGTCATGGCGCGGTAGCGTTCGGCGACCTCGGCGCCGTCCGCTGTGGTCTCGCAGTCGATCTTCAGTTCTGTCTTGGCCATGTCGGCACTCCTTCTCGATGAATCCGGTCTCATGGACCGTGGGAGGAGGGTCCGCGATGGCTCTAAGTTTTCCCCAAAGTTTGAGAACAGAGCCGTGGAATTTCACGCAACACCCGGAAAGGGGAAGGCCCGCGCCTCCGATGGGAGGCACGGGCCTTGCCAGTTGTCGGTCAGGCTGGCTGTCAGCGGGCCAGGTTCTTGCGCGCGTCGGCCAGGTGCATGGAGGTCACACCGCCGCGCTCCAGCTCCTGAGCGTCATCGCGGGTCTGCATCAGCGCCTTGCCCATGCCGGTGTTCAGCGCACGGTCGTAGGCCTTGTGGAAGCTCTCGCCGGGCTGCTGAATGCTCTTGGCCAGTTCGTCGAGTTGCCGCTCGGCGGCCTCCCGGTTCGCTGCGGCGGCCTTCCGCACGTCGTCGGTCTTGGTCATCTTCTTCTCCATACTTGCTGCCGCGCGGGCGGCCTTCACTTTGGTTTCGAGCTGTTCGACCTCCTGGGCCAGTTCAGCGACTTCCTGGGCCTCCGCCTCGTCGCGGGCGAGACGCATCAGGGCGTCCTCCAGGTCCTTCTTCTTGTCCTCCAGCCGCTTCAGCTCGGCTGCGTGGCGTTCGCCTTCCTTGCTCATTTACCTTGCTCCTCCAGTTCACGTTGCGCCTGCCTGGCGATGTTCGGTTGCGGGCTCTCGGCGCGGACGCGGAGCGGCTCGGTTCGCAGGCTCTCCGCGACCCGCTCCTCGGCGGCGGCCAGGCTGATGGCGTGTCGGGGCCGGATCGGGGTATCGATGCCGAGGGCCCGCGTCATGGTCAGCTCGCCTGCGTGGATCAGCGCCTTGACCAGAGGCTCGGCGGCGCGGTTGTTTGTCAGCGAGCGCTCGACGGCCGTAAGGTCGCCACCTGCCGCAGACGTCGCCCCGAGGTCCTTGCGGAGCGACTCGACGTAGGCGGGCCACGCAGCAGCGAGCGCGGCAAGTGCGTCGTCCACGGCATTGGCCAGCTTCGCCCGCTCAGCGGTGGCCTGAAGTGCGTTCTCCGCGCGGACGGTTCTGGCACGACGCTCGGCGCTTGCCTGGCTTGCAGCCAGTCGGTCCTGAAGCTCGGCAAGGGCTTCGTCCAAGATGCCCAGGCGGGTAATAATCGCAGCCGAGGTGCTTGCCGGCTTTTTTCCTGCGATCAGTGCGTCGCGCTCCTCGGCGCGCGCCTTGTCCAATTCGTCGGTCAGGCGAGCGCGCTCGTCGCGCAGCTCGGCGATGCGGGTCTCGATTTCCTGTTTGTTCTTCATCAGCAATCCTTGCCCTCCGGGTGTGTCGGGAGTGGCGGCCGACCCCCCGTCGAAAAGGACCGGCCGCCAAGTGTCGGGAGAAGGAGGCTCATGACCAACCGACACGATCACAGCTTGCCGCGTCGGATCGGTGCGGGGGACCAGCGTGTGCGCCTGCCGAGTCGAATGCTGGCTCAGACCTCGACGTCCTGCTCGATCTGTTGCAGCAGCTCGCGTGGCACACCCCTCATGCCCATGAAGTACGACGGGCTGTCGGCCACCTTCGACCGATACCAGCGCAGGCACTTCGCGTTGGGGTGCGAGGCGCCAGCGGCCCTGCAGGCGACCATGATCGACCTCACCCAGCCGCGAGGAAGGCCGATCGTCCCCGAGACGTACCAGCACCCGACGATGATCCTGACCGCGTTGCTGGCTGGCGGAAGGTCGGGCAGCGGACGGAAGCGCTCGTCGTCCACGGTTTCGGCCACCAGGGCGTCGGCCTCCGCCTGGGTGGCCTGGAACAGGTGTTTCGGGAGGGGCGGATAATCGGGCTCAGTGGTAGCAGTTGCAACCCTGGCGGGACCTGTCCCGCGCAGCTCAGTCATCCAGCGGGACCGGGTGGCCCATCTCGGCGAGGCGGGAGCGCTTCCGTTCCATCAGGTCCCGGAGCTCCTCGGCCCTCTCGTTCAGCTCGTTGTACTGGCGCTCCATTTCCGCGAGCTCCTGGCGCTCCCGCGTGACCACGCGCATGGGTGTCTCGTTCATCTTCGGCCTCCTGGTTGTCGGGGTTTACGCGGGCACAATGCCGCACGGGGGCCCCGTCGTAAGCCAGTGAGGGCGTTCCTCTGACAGTCGATCAGATGGAGCGGCAACGAAGGGGCGAGCCGGATCAGGGGCTTAGGGCAGCTCGACCAGGTCGAGCACAGCGCCGGGCACAGGGCTGGGCCGCTTAAGGAGCCTCTCAGTCCTCGTAGAACGGCGAGGCCCCCACCCACTCCAGCTGGTCAGCCCTGACGTCGTCCTCCAGGTCGATGCGCGATCGGATGGACGCCAGGGCAGTCTCTCTGGCCTCCTCGTTCTCCCAGGGCACCGGCTCCCGCCGCTCCTGCATCTCGGTCAGAACACCCTCCTCGCCGAACAGGTAGCCCAGCGTGACGCGCATGGTGAGATGCGTCCCATCGGCAAAGGGCCGCGTGAGCACCCCGCCCGGTGACACCAGGGTGACGTGTGGATAGGGGTCAGGCATCGTCTCCTCCGTCGGGCTCGTGTGTCGTCCCCTGGATCACCTCGGCGTCTTCGACGCCCGGATGTTCACCCGAGGCCTTGGAGGCGACCAAGGGACGCCGTACGGACCCGGTGGAGCCGCCGACGAGCCTGGGCTTCCGGCTCGGCAGTTCGTTGTGGACGTTCGTCTGGTTGTTGATCTGGACGTTGGTCTGGGCCGGGCCATCCACGCAGCTCATGCGCAGGGCCAGCAGCTTGGTCAGGACCCGCGGGTCCACGTGGCTGGTCTCGAAGCGGTGGACCACCTCGAAGTCGTCGTCCAGCTCCGGCTGGCCAGTCTTCGGGTCGATCACAGGGACCCACTTGCCGGTGCCCATCTCCAGGGCCGTCTGAACCACACGCTGTGTGAGCTCCTCCTCGAAGGCGGTCACAGCGTCGTCCCACGCCTCGGCGAAGTCGGGGTTCTTGGCGCGTCGGTCGTAGAAGGTGCGCCGGGTCAGGCCGGTCATGTTGGCGGCGTAGGTGACGTGCCCGAACTGCCTCAGGTAGCCGAGGAACTCGTCGCCCTTCTCGCCGTAGACCTGGGCCACGACCGGGGCCAGTTGGCTCGGCCTGTGGGGGTCGGGCGCGGGCCTGATCCTGTTCATCCGCATGATGCTCACGCTGGTAACTCCTGTTCGACCTGATCGAGCTCCTCGCTTCACGCCATCTCGGGGCCGAGGGGGCCAACGTGCGAGGCGTCTTCGGTGCTCAAGACTGTGCTTGGAAGGGCGTCGCCCGGGTAAGCCCCCGACGCGATTGCCCTTCCTCTCGCGAGGCCCCCTGATCCAGTATCAGCTGGGGGCCCTTCGGCGGGCAGGTGGGCGGGCGTCGAGGTTTTTCCGGGCGGCTCGCTCTTCACTGTTCGAGGTCAGGATGCCACGTCCCGTCGGAGACGTATGCCAGCGAATTCACGTGTGAGCGATCCCACCTCTCACTGGCGTGAGGTCGGGACACAGAGGGGGCCTGGTCTCCGTTCGGCCTAAGCGTCATAGCGTCCTTAAAGCATCTTTCTGTATCTTATTGTTTTTATTATCTAAATGACACTAGGACACTTAAGACACTTAATATTGCTTTTCGGCTTTCTGAACGGTTAGGCGAGCCGCACCGAATTCGGCGAAGGGAGCGACCAGAGCGAGATGCGAAAAGCCACGAAACCAGAACCTAAGCGTCATAGCGCCCAAGCGTATTTTTCGCCTCTGAAACATGCGCTTAGGCCAGGACGCTTATATTCTGCAAGCGTCCTAAGCGTCCTGAAGGGTGGCCCTGGGACCTCACACTGGCGTGAGGTCGGACGCTCGTTCAGGTCAAACACACCGAGTAGGAAGCCCGATGGCAAGATGGGACCGCTACGGCGGGCGGTCCCCACGCCAGTCAGTCGAACAGCTCAGAGGCGCCAGAGCGTGCCTCGAACTTGGCCCGGGCGTCGTCCAGGGCGGGCAGGTTCCAAGTGCGTTCTGAGCCACCCTCCCGCTTGCCGGTCGTCAGGCCCACGAGCCGCTTGCCCTCTTTGACCAGAGCCCTGTGCGTGGCCCTCTCGCTGCGTAGCTGGTTGCGGCGGAGGAAGCCGTCGAACGCCTCGACGGTCGCGTCCTTTTCATGCGGGCCGAGCACCACGGCGCCCGTGCGCCAGTCGACCTCTCTACCATCTGCGTCGAAGCCGACCGGCAGCTCGCCCGAACCCAGCAGCTCGAACCAGAAGCGCGCGGCGGGCTTCATGCTCCTCAGCTTTTGGTCGGCCAGCGCCCGTGTCTGCGGTATCTCCATCGACGGGCGCCACCCCTTCAGGTCCATGGCCAGCAGGTCATGGGCCATGCCGGCGAGGCCACCCCCGTCCATCTGCCGCCCGAGCCTGCCGAAGTAGTCGTGGTCCTGGCGCCGCTTGTCCGAGACGTCAGAGACGAAGAAGCGCCTCGCTTCGGGCCCCGCCGGCACGATCCACTCCTCGTTGGAGGCCAGCATCATGTGGACCATGTTCCTGCCCTGCGTGATGTCCCGCCCCTTGGCCTCGTAGGACAGGATTGGCTCGGTCACGAGCTGCTTGAGAATGCCCTCGCCCTCCTTGTCGCCGGGCCAGACCGCCTCGTCGGCGAACAGGAACACGCAGTTGCGGAGGTGTGAGTTGAAGCGTCCCGCGAACTGCGAACGGTGCGAGACCGTCAGGCCGTGCTGGCCGGCGATGCGCATCAGCGCCCTGCCCAGGGTGCCCTTGCCGGTGCCCTCCTCGCCGCGGAACGCGATGGCGACCTCCGGCGTCTCCCAGGGCCTCTGGAGCATGTAGGCGATCCAGCGGAGCACGTAGTCCTCCGACGCCGCGTCGCCGTCGCAGAGCACCTCCCCGATCAGCTCGCGCATCATCGACCAGTCGCCCGGCGCGGGCTCGACGGCCCACCCCTTCCAGAGGTTCAGCTTGCCCTTGTTGTGAGGCAGGCCCTGAGGGTCCATCACGATGCCGGGGTACTTGCGACGATGCGGGCTCGACAGCCACAGGTCGGCCTTGCTGATCCGCTTCTTCTCGCCGACCTGAGCAAGGGTCTCGTCCTCGAAGTAGTGCCGGAACGCCTCGCGGCTCATCCTGGTCCAGGCGGTGCGCCCCTCGAAGATCGGGTCGGGTTCCTCCATGAAGACCTGGAACTGGCCGCCGTCGAGGACGGCACAGAACCGCTCGTTCATCTGCGTAACCACGCGTGTGATCGGGTTCCCGCCACCTCCGGGCTCGGCACCCTCGGGCAGGTCGGCGTCCTCGACCACGTCGTCGAAGTCCTGGGCTATCCCGGCTTCGCGGGTGGCGAGGTAGTCTTTGGCGATCTTCTCGACCTATGCTTCCAACCTGTCGCCGTACTTCTCGACGGCGAAGCCGCAGTGCTCGGCGAGGACCGAGAGCACCGAGGCGGCCGACAGGCCACGGGCGAGGAGCTGCCAGACCAGGGAAGCGACGGCCTCAGACCGATCGCCCGAGCCGACCGGCTCCACGATGCGATCACGCAGGCCCTCGGGCAGCTCGTCGAATTCCACTTCGGTGCCGCCGTCCCAGTCCAGGACCACGTGGTCCGACGCTGCGGCGCTCCCGCTCGTCCTGATGCCCGCGAAGGCCACCGGGGACATACGGGGTCCGTCTCGCATCCTGCCCTGCTCGACGGCGCGGGCCAGCAGCATGACTGACCGCGGGTTCAATCGCACCTGTCCGCCGTGCGTCCTGAGCTCGCCCTCAGCCTCGCCCTCGATTGGGTCCTCCACGTGGAACTTCCAGTTGCCCACGGCGTCGGCGGCGTCGCAGCGGACCCAGACGTGGCCCTTGCGTGCGCTGCCGGATGACGATGGGGTGGTGACGGCGTGCGCGTCCCCGGCCCACTCGGCCCCGACCTCGGGCCCGTCGCCGTCGTCACAGTCCAGAACCACGCAGCCAAGGGAAGCGGGCTGCACGCCGACCGAGTTCTTCTGGGAGCGGCCTAGGTGCTCCAGCACCTCAGCGAGCGTCGGGCGCAGGTTCTGCCAGCCCTCCTTAAAAGCCCGCTTGTCCTTGAGGAACACGTATGCGGGCTCTATCCCCGCCTCCCGGCAGGCGACGTCGAACGAGCGCAGGCCCGTCATCTTGTCCTTGGGTTGCCTGGCCATGGCTCAGCCCCGCTTGCCAGCGAGGTACGCCCGGACGGCATCGCGGGCGTAGAACACCTCGCGGCCCACCTTTACGAACTCGGGGCCCGCGTCGGGTGAGCGGCCGGTTTTGCGACGGGAGCGGTAGACGGCCAGCACCGTCTCCGGGTGGCCTGTCATCTCGCTCGCCTGCTTCGGCGTCAGGAGGTCGGCGAACGAGGGTATGGAGGGGGCCGTCTGCGCGGCATACTTGGGGTCAGACATGCTCTGCTTCTTTCGTGTTGTGGGTGTGTTCGGTCATGTGGGTCTTCCTGTCCAATGGGATGGATCACGGAGCCGGCCGCGGGAGGCGGTCCTTGCGGCCGGCTTGCTCTCTTCGAACAGTGTCGTGACGGTCTCGCGTCGTAAGCCAACGTGGGCGCAGGCGCGCTCCAACGCTGGTAAGTCCTCAGACGCCCCTGTCCATGTAGGGCTCGCCGTCCTTCGCCCTTTGGCGGTTTGGTCGCGCGGCCCGTCTCTTGGCCATGGCCACCAGGTACGGGTCGTCCCAGAAGATCGGGTCCCTGGAGAGTGCCAGCACCCTCTCCGGCGTGTCGAAGAACACGCTACCGTCCTCGTTGACGGCCCTCGGGAAGCGGTCGGCGTAAACGGCCACTGCAGCCAGCGTGCACGGGTCGGTCTGCTCCCAGAGCAGTCGGCTTTTGAGCAGGCTGACGAGCAGCTCCACGAAGTGGTGTCCCTCGTTCTTCTCTATGATGAACAGGGTCAGCGTCATCACGTAGTGGACCTGCTCCCAGTCCTGTTCGTCTGCGGGTTGGTGGTCGTGGAGCATCATGCCGCGCCCTCCATCATGAAGGCGTCGAGGTCGTCCCGGTGGTATCGCACCATCCGCCCCACGGCACGGTATCGGGGTCCGTTGCCCTTGCTGCGCCAGTTGGCGAGGGTCCCGGCGGACACGCTGAGGTAGGCTGCGGCCTGCTCGGTCGTCAACCAAGGGCTGGTGAAGGTCTGGGGTTCTGCCTGGAGGTCCATGGCACATCTCCTCGTTCGGGCGCTTGGGCGTCCGTTTGGGTAAATGTGCCGTTTGACCTCTCTATCTCTCTGGGGTGCCCACTTGCCGGCGGCAGCGTATGAACCGACAGGACCCGACGGCCCGGGATATGCCCGGACGGTTTTGTGCTCTCAGGTTATCGAGTGTGAACCAGAATGGTTACCAGCGAATTGAGCCTGCGTACCATTGATCACGCAACACCCGCCCTGGCAAGGACCAGGTCCTCCAGCGACTGTGCGTGCGGTCTCAGCGCCTCGACCAGGTGCGTCTGGTGCACGTAGCCGCCACTGGCACCTGGGAGCCTCTGGCCCAGAAGGAGAGCGCCCTCGGCGTAAGGGACGCCCGCCGCGATCATCATTGTGCGGCAGTGGTGGCGGAGGGCGTGGGGGGACGGGACGCCGCCCCGCTTCGGCTCGGCCACATGGCCTGACGCGGCGCCCGGCGAGGGCCAGAGCCACGGCGAGTTCAGCGGCGCGTCCTCCTCCATCCGTGCGGCCAGCGTCTCGGTAAGCCAGCGCCCGGTTGGGAACGACCACGACCCGCCCGTCTTCATGTGGGTGAAGGTCAGGACGCCCCGCCAGGCGTCGAAGTCGGTGCGCCTCACGCCCAGCAGCGACGTCCGCCTCGCCCCAGTCAGCAGAAACGCCCGCTGGAGGTCACGCATGAGCGGCGACATGGCCTCGGTGGTGGTCCAGAAGCCGGCCACGTCCAGTTCGCCGACCTCTCGCTTCGGTGTGGCAGGCACGCGTATGGCGTCCACCGGGTTGGCCCCAATCGTCTCGTCGTGCCGTCGGGCGGTGTTCACGAGCGCTCGGACGGTGCGCATCACCGAAGCGCCCGTGGTCTTGCCGTGTCGCCTGGTGAGCTGCTCCATGAGCTCTCGGCAGTCCTGGCGCGTAATGTCAGCCACTGCCCGGCGCCGGAGACGCCCGAGGTAGTTGTCCATGTGGTATCGGTAGTTCCGCTCCGTGGCGTCGGACAGGTCACGCTCGCGCAGGTGCTCCTTGAGCGCCTGCTCCAAGGTGATGCCGGTGGACTCCGGCCCCGCCGTCGGGTCGATGCCGGACTGGATGGTCGCCATGAGCCTGCGGGCTTCGTTCCTGGCCTCGGCCAGGCGCACCAGGTCGACGCGGCCGATCTTCACCCGCACCGACCGGACGAGACGCTTGTCCCTGCGGACGTCGCCCTGCACGGCGAAGCTCTTGGTGGTCTTGTGGGCGATGCACATGAGGCCCTTGACCTCCGTGTCGCGGTGGATGCCCGATCCGAGCGGGAGGTCCCGAAGCCGGGCCTCGGTGAACTTGAAGATGGCCATGGAAAGTACAGTCCCGAGTACAGTGTTTGCGGTTGATCCTGATGAACCAGGATGGTGCTACCCGGAGAATGTTGCCTTGTTTTCAAGGGACCGTACGCCCCGAATTGGCCAGAATGAGCCATGATTTACTCACAACTTCAGACTGTTAATCAATTGGTCGTAGGTTCGATCCCTACCGCCGGAGCCAAAAATCGAAATGTAAGCAGCTACATACCGAGACCGCCACTGGCGGGCTTTGTTGTTCTAGAGCTGGCGAGCCAGCCTCCGGGCGCATCCACACTAGTCATGATAGCGCCCCGGAACTCATGTTCCCGAGGCGCTTGCAGGTCACGGGAAGGGAATTACCCCGGCCTGACTGCGGTTGTTTCCTTTAACGAGGGACTGATCCGCTATGTCTCGGGCGGTTGGCGACGCCGCACCGTCGCTGCCGCTCTGCGCGACGGTTAGGGTGTCCGTCTTTGCCCCTTCGGGGGTGCATTGCATTCGCCACAAACTTTCACCCTGACCACATTATCGCACCAGAGTGTGTGTCGAGCACCATATGCAGATGCGCCATCCGACCCTTTGAACGACGCGCGGCGGGTCTTGGTCCAAATCCAGGATGGATTATGCCCAAGATCACGGGCTGGATCATCGCGCTTCGATGGTCCGGGTGGAATGATACATGTCACAAACCACGAAGATCAGTCCGGTAAGTCGTGTCCAGGTCACTTCTTGACAATTTTTAATTGTGCACAATATTACCGTAAGCAATTAAACTGTTAGGATAATGAAAATGAGCACGCTCTACAGCACAAAGGTGACCGCAATCGGCGGGCGCGCCGGGACGATCAAGAGCGACGATGGCTTGCTCGACCTGCCGCTGGCGCTTCCGAAGGCGCTTGGTGGCAAGGGTGACGCGACCAATCCGGAGCAGCTTTTCGCAGCCGGCTATGCCGCTTGCTTCGAAAACGCTGTCATTCACGTCACGCGCAAGTCTGAGACCAAGGTCAAGGACGATGATATCGTTGTGGTCTCGACCGTGGGAATGGAACCCAACGGCAATGAAGGCTTCGGGCTGACTGTCGCTCTGGACGTCACGATCACGGGCGTCGACCAGGAAACCGCGGAAGACATCGTTGCCAAGGCGCACATGGCCTGCCCCTATTCGAACGCGGTCAAAGGCAACGTCGATGTCGACATCACGGTGACCACCAACTGAGGAGCGCAAAGATGGACCTGACTGACAATGACGATCCGCTCGATCTCGACAGGCAGGTCTGCTTCCCGCTCTATGCCGCGTCGAACCTGCTCAACCGGCTCTATCGGCCAATTTTGTCCGAGCTAGGCCTGACGTACCCGCAGTATCTCGTGATGCTTGTGCTGTGGAAGCACACGCCCCAAACCGTCGGATCGTTGGGTGAATTGCTCTTTCTCGACAGTGGGACGCTGACGCCGTTGCTGAAGCGTATGGAGACCGGCGGTCTGATCACCCGAACCCGAGACACGGCGGACGAACGGCGTGTCCTCATCCATCTGACGCAGAAGGGCCGGGATTTGAGGTCGCCTGCCCTCCGCGTCCCCGAGGCGCTCGCAGAGCGTCTCGACATCGACATCGAGGAGGTCGTCCGCCTGCGCGATCAGGTGAGCCGCCTCGTCGCGTCGCTTCATACCTCATCGCAAGCGACCGGCTCTACATCTACGGAAAGAAAACCATGTTAACCGTCCACCACCTGGGTGTTTCGCAATCCGAACGTATCGTCTGGCTGTGTGAGGAGCTTGGCCTGCCTTACGAGCTCAAGCTCTATCAACGCGAACCCGAAACGGGCATCGCCCCTCCGGAATACAAGGCGCTGCACCCCGCCGGAACGGCACCCGTTATTGAGGACGGCGACGTTACGCTTGCCGAAAGCGAAGCGGTTATAGATTACATCCTGGCGGTTTACGGCAACGGGCGGCTCGCCCTGCCTGCCGATCACTCAAGATTTGCCGATTATCTCTACTGGTATCACTTCGTGAACGGAACGCTGGCGCCTGCCTTCATGATGATGATGGCCGAAGGGCAGTTTGCGCAGCACATGAGCAAGCGCGCCGATCGCGGGTTGCAGATGCTGGAGGACCATTTGGCCAAGGGCAACGCCTGGCTCGCCGGGGATACGTTCACCGCCGCTGACATCATGATGATGTTCCCCCTGACCACGCTGCGTTATTATCTGGACCTGGATCTGACGCCCTATCCCAACATGCGCGCCTACGTGAAGCGCTTGACGGAACGGCCGGCATTCAAGTCCGCGAGGGCCAAAGCGGATCCCGAGTTGGAAGTGACGCTGGACTAGGCTCGGGACGCATCAATCTGGGGGTCGTTAGGACCACGTGCTTGCCGTTGACGCACGATCTAAGGGAGGCCCACTGGGCCTCCCTGACGTTCCTCGCGCCGGTCAGAACGCGACGATTTCCAATCCGCTCAGGAGAATGAGCAGGATCGCGACCGGCGCCACGAACCGCAGGATGAACAACCAGCCTCGCGTCAGGACGCCGGGTGTGGCGTCACCGGAGACTTCCCGGGTCATCATCGACGGAACGATCCAGCCGGCGAAGATACAAATCAGCAAACCACCGATCGGCAGCAGCAGCTTATCCGTCAGCCAACTGGCGGAATCGAGGAAGCCCTGCCCCTTGATGAAGTGGATGTCGCTCCAGATCCCGACCGACAGGGAGGACGGGATACCGAGCAGGAAGATCAGCACGCCGGAGCCGACCGTGGCCGCCTTTCGGGACACCCCCATGTTGCTGAAGAAGGCGACGACCGGCTCGAGGATAGAGATCGAAGAGGTCAGCGCCGCGATGGTCAGCAGCACGAAGAAGATGATGGCGAAGAAATAGCCGCCCGGCATGGCGTTGAAGACCGTCGGCAACGTGACGAACGTCAGGCCCGGCCCCGCGGCGGGATCGAGTCCGAAGGCGAAAACCGCCGGCAGAATGGCGAGCCCGGCGAGAATGGCGACCAACGTATCGAGGAACGTGATCTGCATCACGGATTTGCCGAGGTTTGTCTGCCTGTCGACATAGGATCCATAGGTCAGCAGGATGGACATGCCGAGGGAGAGCGAGAAAAAGGCCTGACCGAGCGCGGCCATGACCGTGTGGGCAGAGATCGCGGAGAAGTCCGGGGCGAGGAAGAACTCCAGCCCTTTCGCTGCGCCGGGAAGGGTGACGGATCGGGCGACAAGCGCAATGAGGATCACGAAAAGCAGCGGCATCAGGAATTTGCTGGTCTTCTCAATGCCGCCGGAAACGCCTCCGATGACGATGCTGACCGTAATGGCCGCGAAGATGCCGTGATAGACGATCGGTGCCACCGGAGATCCGATGAAGGCGCCAAAGGCTCCGCCGATCGCATCCGCGTCCATGCCGGAGAAGGCGCCGCCAGCGGATTTGACGATATAGGCGATGCACCAGCCTGCGACGACGGAATAAAAGGACAGGATGATGACGGCCGTCATGATTGCCAGCACGCCAACGAATGTCCAGCCGGGCTTGCCGATCTTGCGGAATGCATTGATGGCATCTGTCTGGGCACTGCGCCCGATGGCGATCTCCGCCAGCATGACGGACAAGCCGATGGTGAAGACGATTCCGAGGTAGATGATGATGAAGGCGGCACCTCCATTTTCACCCGCGATATAGGGGAATTTCCAGATGTTCCCCAGGCCGATCGCAGACCCTGCGGTCGCCAGAATAAAACCGAGGCGGGAGCCCCAGTTTTCATGTGATGTTTTCATTTTCGTGTTCCTGTCCTATCGGCGTCCCCATGGAACGCCGGGGCGGAGTTCGCCTCCATCTGAGCTTCGGCGGGCCGTAAAACACAGGCGATCACGAATGGAAATGCGACATCCGGGGACCGTGGTCTGCGTGACACGGTCGCCCCGACGCTTGAGGGAATTTTATCAGCGGTTGGGTATGGGGTCCGGCTCACGGGCCTAAAGGTTTCCCAGAATTCGCGGCTGGTGGCTCGGCACGTCGGTCAGACGCCCCTTCCCCGCTTTCGAGGCCATTCATCGCAGGCGCTATTGACGATCCCGTTTCATACATTGACTTAGGTGACGACACTGCTTGCCATTGCACCTTCGACATCGCCAGACAGAACGAGCCCCTCTCGGCGCTCTCCGCAGACCCACGCCCCAGGTCCTCGCGGATCCGTAGGACGTTCAACGCCAGAGCGGTCCAGACCCTCAACGCTGAACGAGCACTGGCACCTTGGAGCCTTCGGCGTCGCTTAAGGCATGGCAAACCGTTCGCCCCCAGCGAACGCGGGCAGCAACTTACGGGCTACGCCAGTGGCGCAGTCGCGCTTGATCGCACTGCTGCCTACCCAAGCCGGTAGTTCGGGCTCTCCCGCGTGATCTGCACGTCGTGCACGTGGCTTTCCTTCAGACCGGCGCCGGTGATCCGGACGAACTGGCATCCGCCGCGCATCGCATCGACCGTGGGCTTTCCGGTGTAGCCCATGGCGGCGCGCAGGCCGCCCACGAGCTGGTGGATCACGGCGTTGGCGGACCCCTTGTAGGCGACCTGCCCCTCGATCCCCTCGGGCACCAGCTTGTCGGAGGCGGCATCCTTCTGGAAGTACCGGTCGGCTGAGCCGCGCGCCATGGCGCCGAGGCTGCCCATTCCGCGGTAGGATTTGAAGGACCGGCCCTGGTAGAGGATGACTTCGCCGGGGGACTCGTCGGTACCGGCAAGCATCGAGCCGACCATTGCGCAGCTTGCGCCCGCGGCGATGGCCTTGGCGAAGTCCCCGGAGAACTTGATACCGCCGTCCGCGATTACCGGAATACCGTTTGCCTCGGCGGCTGCGGCGCAGTCGGAGATCGCCGTGAGTTGGGGCACGCCGACCCCGGCCACCATCCGCGTGGTGCAGATGGAGCCCGGCCCGATACCCACCTTGATCGCGTCGGCCCCCGCATCGATCAGGGCGCGCGTCGCTTCGGCCGTCGCGACGTTGCCCGCGACGATCTGGATCTCGTTCGAGAGCGTCTTGGCCCGCTCCACGGCGCGGGAAACGCCTTCGGAATGGCCGTGGGCGGTGTCGATGACAATCATGTCAGCTCCGGCGTCGACAAGCGCCTCGCTGCGTTCGAACCCGGCATCGCCCACCGTGGAGGCCGCGGCCACCCGCAGGCGGCCCAGCCTGTCCTTACAGGCCTGAGGGTTCAGGACGGCTTGCTCGATGTCCTTGAGCGTCAGCAGCCCGGTGAGCTTGCCGGCCTTGTCGGTGACGAGCAGCTTCTCGATCCGCCGCTCCCGCATCATGGCGCGAGCCTGACCGAGGTCCGCCGGTTCCTCGAGGATGGCGAGGTTCTCGGACGTCATCATCGCCTTTACCGGGGTGGAATCGTCGTTTGCGAACCGCATGTCCCGGTTGGTCACGATGCCGACGACCAGCCCCTTCTCGTCCACTACCGGAAATCCGGTGACATTGTAGCGCTCCTGCAGGGCTTTCGCGTCGGAGAGGGTCTGACCCGGCGTGAGCGTAACAGGGCTGTAAACGACGCCGCTCTCGAACCGCTTGACCCGGCGGACCTGGCGGGCTTGCTCCTCGATCGTGAGGTTGCGGTGAAGCACCCCCATGCCGCCGGCTTGCGCCATGGCGATGGCCATCTTGGCCTCGGTCACGGTATCCATCGCCGAACTCAGCAGCGGTATGTTTAGCCGGATCGAACGGGTCACGTTGGTGGACGTGTCGGCCTGCGCCGGAAGCACGCGGCTTTCGGCGGGAACGAGCAGAACGTCATCGAAGGTCAGCGCCTCACGAATCTCCATCGCACTCTCCTGGTGGGGGTCGTTTGGCGTATCCCCTATACACGGTTCGGCGGGAGGGGAAACCCCAGATATGGTTGTGTCCGGCGCGCGGGGGCGACGAGACCGCCCCACTCACGGCGCCGTTACTAGGCGCCGTAGCGGGCACGGTCGTCGCCACCGTCGGGCGAGTCGCCCAGTCCCCTGCCCTAGCCTATGCTTTTGCGCGCTGACGCGGCCAGCGCGCGCACCGCGGGCGCCATGGTCGTTGCGTCTGCCCCCACACCCAGGAACCGCACACCGAGCTTGGCGAAATGTGGATAGAGCGCTTCCTCGTAGAAGATGACCCCTGCCGCCGTTCCCGCCGCGCGAATCCGGCGCACCGCGTCCTCGATTGCGGACATGACTTCGGGCGCCCCCATGTCGTCGCGGAAGCCCAGGTCGGCCGAGAGGTCCGCCGGACCCACGAAGACGCAGTCGACCCCGGGCACGCGGGCGATCTCGTCCAGATTGTCCAGCGCGAGGCGGGTTTCGGCCTGAACGATGACGCAGATCTCGTCGTTTGCGGTCTGCTCGTAATCATCGATCTGAGCCCAGTTTGTGGCGCGCGCGAGCATCGCCCCGCGACCGCGGGTGCCCTCGGGGGGGTATTTGCACGCCGAAACGACTTTCGCCGCCTGTTCGGGCGTGTCTACCATCGGCACGACCACGGTCTGAACGCCCAGATCCAACACGCGCTTCAGCAGCCAGCTTTCACCCCAGGGGACGCGGACGACCGGTGCCGCGGAATGGCCCTGCATGGCGTTGAGCTGCGCGTGGATCATCTCCAGCGTATTCGGCCCGTGTTCGGCGTCGATCAGGCACCAGTCGAAACCGGCGCTGGCGCAGATGGCGGCAATATCGGGATGACCGAAGTTCAGCCAGCAGCCGAGTTGGAGGCGGTCTTCCGCAAGGGCTTTTTTGATCGGGTTTTGGGGAGCAGGCATCGGCGGTACACCAGCGGCTTTCCGTTCGCGTGTAAGGCGAACTTTCAGGATTACGAGACAGGTGAAGGGCATCCCTTCCCGTCCCGTTTATCCCCGTCAGCCAAAAGGCAAAATGGGCCGCACCGTCGCGGCGGGCCGACCTGTCAGTCCTGCCGGTACAGCAGCGAAATCCCGTCGCGGAAGATGTGCACTTTGTCCGGCTTCGCCGAGAGGTTCAGCCGCTCTCCCTTCAGCCCGCGGTGGATCCCGGGCAGCTTGGCGATCACGGGATCGGCCCCCTCGCTGTCGGGAATGAAGAAGAGGAGCGTCACCTCGCCGAGGTTCTCCTGCACGTCGACCGTCGCCTTATAGGAATTCTCGGTGTCGTCGGTGAGGTGAAGATCTTCCGGACGCACGCCCACGTTTACCGCCGCGCCCATATCCTCGGGCCGGGTTGGGTAGGCCGACACGATCGTTCCGTGGTTGCCGGCCAGCCGCACGGTGGTGTGCTCGCCCGTACCTATGACCTCACCAGGGAACAGGTTCATTGCCGGAGAGCCAATGAACTGCGCGACGAATTCGTTTTGCGGCGTTTCATAAAGCTCCAGCGGCGTGCCGACCTGGCTGATGCCCTTGTTGGCCAGCACCACGATACGGGATGCAAGGGTCATCGCCTCCACCTGGTCGTGGGTGACGTAGATCATCGTTCGATCCGGCATGGACTCCTTGAGTTGCGCGATCTCCAGGCGGGTGGCCACACGCAGCGCCGCGTCCAGGTTGGAGAGCGGCTCGTCGAACAGAAAGACCTTCGGGTCCCGAACGATGCAGCGGCCGATGGCGACCCGCTGCCGCTGGCCGCCCGAGAGCGCCTTGGGCAGCCGGTCGAGATAGGGCGTCAGCTGGAGGATGTCCGCGGCCTTGCGAACGGCGGCGTCGATCTCGTTCTTCGGCATCTTGGCCAGCTTCAGCGCGAAGGTCATGTTGTCGTAGACAGTCATATGCGGGTAGAGCGCATACGACTGGAAGACCATCGCAATCTCCCGCTGCGCGGGCGGCACGTCGTTCACGACCCGCCCGTCGATCTCCAGTGTACCGGACGTGATCTTCTCCAGTCCCGCGATCATGCGCAACAGCGTCGACTTCCCGCAGCCCGAGGGTCCGACGAAGACAATCAGTTCGCCCGCGTCGATGTCGAGGTTGATGTGTTTCAAGACCTCGACTTCGCCGTAGGCTTTTCCGACATCGGTGAGCTTCAGTCCGGCCATTTCCCCTACCTCCCTATGCGGTCTTCTCGACGGCGAAGGCCGCCTGGTATGGCGGCAGCGTGACGCCGCCTTCGTCGAATGTGGCTTCGAAGGGTGCGGTTTCGTCCGCTTCCCAGTTGCCTTCGGGGTACGTCACGTGACGTTCCACGTCGGACATGTTGAAGGCGCAGAACACCCGGCTCCCCTTGCCCGCGCGAATGAAGGACAAGCAGTCCTCCCCAGCCTCCAGCGTCTCGTAGCTGCCCTTCGACAGCACCGGGTGCGCTTTCCGGAAGGCGATCATTCGGCGGTAGAAGACCAGCATGCTCTCGTCGTCGGTCTCCTGCAGATTTACCGCATGGTTGAGATGCTCGACCGAGACCGGCAACCACGGCTTGCCCTCGCTGAAACCGCCGTTCTGGTTGTCCCGGTTCCAGGGCATCGGCGTGCGGCACCCGTCCCGGCCCCGGAACTTCGGCCAGAAGCGTTTGCCGTACGGGTCCTGAAGATCCTCGTAAGCGACATAGACTTCGTTCAGGCCCAATTCCTCGCCCTGGTAAAGGCATACCGAGCCGCGCATGGCGAACAGCAGGGCGACGAGCACGCGGGCCTGCTCCGGTGACAGGCCCCAGCGTGTGATGTACCGCGCCACGTCGTGGTTCGAGAAAGCCCAGCAGGCCCACCCGTCCGGCGCCATCTCATCGAACCGCTCCAATGTGCCGGCCACGAAGGTTCCGGTCGGGAAGGTGTTGGAAAGGAACGCAAAATCGTAGCACATGTGGAGGCGGTCCTTGCCGGCGGTGTATTCGGCCTGGACCTCCACGCCGCGCTGGCTCTCGCCAACCTCACCCACGGACGTGATTGCGCCGTACTTGTCCATCAGTTTCCTGAGTTTCTTCAGGAATTCAATGTTTTCCGGCTGGGTCTTGTCGTAAAGGTGGTTCTGGAAGTTGTACGGGTTCACTGCAGGCGCGGTCTTGTCGTTGATCTCCTCGGGCTTCAGAGGAGGATTGTCCCGCAACTGCTTGTCGTGCACATAGAAATTCACGGTATCGAGCCGGAACCCATCGACCCCGCGGTCGAGCCAGAAGCGCGCAACTTCCAGCAACGCATCCTGCACGGCAGGTTCGTGAAAGTTCAGGTCCGGTTGTTCGATCAGGAAGTTGTGCAGGTAGTACTGCATCCGCTCCCCGTCCCACTCCCAAGCCGAGCCGCCGAAGATGCTGAGCCAGTTGTTGGGCGGTGTGCCGTCGGGCTTGGGGTCCGCCCAGACATACCAGTTCGCGCGAGGGTTGTCGCGGCTGGCCCGGCTCTCCTGGAACCAGGGATGCTGGATCGAGGTGTGGGACAGCACAAGGTCGATGAGCACCTTGATACCGAGGTCATGCGCCCGCTCCACCAACGCGTCGAAATCACCGAGCGAGCCGAACATGGGGTCGACGTCGCAATAGTCCGACACGTCGTACCCGAAATCGAGCATCGGCGAGCGGAAGAACGGCGAGATCCAGATCGCGTCCACCCCGAGGGAGGCGACGTGCGGCAACCGGTGGATGATTCCCGCGAGGTCTCCGATGCCGTCCCCGTTGGAATCCTGGAACGAGCGCGGATAGATCTGGTAGATGACCGCCCCGCGCCACCAGTCCGGGTCGGAGGCGTCCTTCTCCGGCGTGGCGACGTGGTCGGGAAGTGTGTCGACAAAACTCATTGCTGACCTTCGGTTGTAGCTATTTCACGGAGCCTGCGAGCAGACCGCGGACGAGATAGCGCTGCATCGCAAAGAAGACGATGATGGGCACGGCCATGGAGATGAAGGCCGCCGTTGCAAGAATCTCCCAGTTGCCGCCCCGGGTGCCTAGGAGCTCAACGATTTGCTTTGTCATGACCGTGGTCTCGCCGGTCGCATCCACAAGGAAGACCATCGCAACCAGCAGGTCGTTCCACGTCCACAGGAACTGGAAGATGGCGAAGGAGGCGAGTGCCGGGAAGGAGAGCGGCAGGATGATCCGCGTGAAGATCTGGAAGTCGGTCGCGCCGTCCACCTTTGCGTTCTCGATGATGTCGCGCGGCAGGCCGACCATGTAGTTGCGTAACAGGTAGATCGCGAGCGGCAGACCGAACCCGGTATGGGCGAACCAGACCCCGAGGTAGCCCTTTCCAATGCCGATGGCGTTGTGGAATTTCAGCAGCGGAATGAGCGCCAGTTGCAGCGGCACGACCAGCAGGCCAACCACGGCGGCAATCAGGAGCGCGCGCCCGGGGAATTCCATCCAGGCCAGGGCATATGCGGCGAAGGCCGCAATCAGGATCGGGATGATGGTGGCCGGGATTGTCACGGTGAGCGTGGAGAAGAACGCCCGCGTCATGCCTTCCCGGTTGCTCGGATCGAACAGCATGTTGCGGTAGTTCTGAAGGGTGAATTCCGGCGGGACGGTCGCCGTGGCGAACACGCGTTCCCCACGCCGCCCTTCGAAGGGTGCGTCGCTCTCGAGGCGATAGTTGCCCTCCCCGTCCAGCGTCATGCGGCTGCCGTCCCGAAGTTCCACCGTTTCACCCGGCTCGTAGGCCTGGGTGTCGCGGGCCGAGGTGCCCCAGGCGGAAATGCCCTTGGCCTCGCTGCCCTCCAGCACGTTGCCCTCGATAACGTAAAGCGCCCCGTCCTGAACCTGGTCGTCCGGTCCGGCGGTGCGCAGTTGCAGGTTCTGCTCTGCGGCGAACATCGCCTTCCACCAACCAGAGGTGGCGATCTGGTCGGCCGTCCGGAAGGAGGAAACGAAGAGGCCCACTGTCGGGAAGAGCCACAGGATGACAAGGAAGGCGACCGAGAGGTGGACCGCCCAGGTGAGGCTGCTTTTCGTGCCAGCGATATTGTCCATTGCGCCGCCTCCCTACTTCATTTCCCTGCGCGCATTGCGCACGTTCCAGACCAGAATTGGCGTGACCAACAGCATGATGACCATGGCCGATGCCGACCCAACCCCCCAGTCGTTGGCGGTGAACAACTTGCTGTACATGTAGTTCGCCAACACTTGCGTCCCCCACTGGCCATTGGTCATGGCGAAGACGATGTCGAAGACCTTCAGCACGACCAGCGTGATGGTCGTCCAGACGACGACAATGGTAGGCACGATCTGCGGCACCTTGATCTTGAAAAAGATCTGGAACGGCCCTGCCCCGTCAACGATGGCGGCCTCAACCGTTTCCTCCGGTATGCCGCGAAGCGCGGCGGAGAGGATCACCATGGCAAAGCCGGTCTGAATCCAGATCAGCACCGCCATGAGGAAGAAGTTGTTCCAAAACGGCAGGGTCAGCCAGTTCTGAGGATCGCCCCCGAGATTGACCCACAACGCGTTCAGGATACCGATCTGCCCCTGCCCCTCCGGGCGGGCGTCGTAGACCAACTTCCAGATCACCGAGGCGCCGACAAAAGAGATCGCCATCGGCATGAAGATGAACATCTTGGCGATATTGCCCCAAGAGATCCGGTCCGTCAGCTGCGCGACCAGCAGACCGAAGCCGGTGGAGAGCGCAGGCACCACGATCAACCAAAGCATGTTGTTGCGCATGGCTTCCCAGAATTTCGGCTCGTCCATCATCTGGGCGTAGTTCTGCAACCCCACGAAGTCGTAGCTGCCGGTGCTGAAGTTCCTTTGGGTGACAGACAGGCGCAGGGTTTCGAACACCGGGTAGGTCAGGTAGAGACCGAGCGCCAGGATGGCGGGCAGAAGGAAGAGCCAAGGCCGGATCATGTTGGCGTGGCTGATGTTGCGCCCTGCAGTCAGTTCGCCCTCTCCGTAGACGTAATCCCTCAAGCGCCACAGGCCGAAAATTAAGGCCAGCACGATGGCAAGCCAGAAGAGCCCTGTTGACGTAAAGATTCCGTCCAGGCCGAAGTAGGCGATATAGAGCGCGGCAATGAGCAGCGCCGGCAGGAGGAACACGATGATCGTACCGGTGCGCCGCCGGGCCGCGGACTCTTCGGCCGAGTAGGCGCGCGCCGGAAGCAAAAACCGGTCGAGCAGGAAGTTCGAAAGGTAGAAATAGCCGACGCAGCCGCCTACCCCGACAACGATGGTCACGAGCCCTTGCAAGGCTGGATGCATGTCCACTCCCTCCCCTATGGTAGTCGCCACGAGCCGCCGTGGCGGAGCAAGGCGGCCCCATCCGGGCCGCCCCGCAGATCAGTTGACGATCACTTGATCGCTTCCCAGGACCGCTGGATCTCGCCCGTGATGGCGTTGGCGTCAGCCCCGCCGACGTAATCCACCATGCCGGTCCAGAACGAGCCCGCGCCGACGGCACCGGGCATCAGGTCCGATCCATCGAAGCGGAAGGTCGTGGCATTCAGCAGAATGTCCCCGAGCGCCTTGCGGGTGTCATCCACGTAGAGATCGGTATTCACGGCCTTGAACGGGGTCAGGAAACCGCCGCCCTGCTGCGCCATGAACACCTCATGCGCGATCGGAGTCTTCAGGAACTCGATCAGAGCCTTCGCCCCCGGCGAGTCGTTGGTGATCGCGAAGAGCGTGCCGGCACCGAGTACCGGGGAACCGAGGTCCTTCTCGGCATAGGACGGGAAGTAGAAGAAATCGACGTCGACGCCCACTTCGGTCCCCTCGGGGAAGAAGGCCGGAATGAAGGAGGCCATGCGGTGCAAGTAGCACTGTGCCGGCGCGGAGAAGAGGCCCTTCGGGCTGTCGCGGAAGTCGGTAGCAGCAACCGACGAGGCACCGCCGGCAACGAAATCGTCGTTGCGGGCGAACCAGCCGAATTCCTCGATAGCGTTCACGACCTTTTCGTCGTCGAACGGGATCTCGTTCGTGACCCACTGGTCATAGACTTCCGGCGGCTGGGTCCGCAGCATCATGTCCTCGACCCAGTCGGTCGCAGGCCAGCCTGTCGCGGCGCCAGATCCCAGACCGATGCACCAGGGCGTCTCGCCTTCTGCGACGATCTCCTCGGTCAGCGCCTTGAGATCTTCCATCGTCTCGGGAACTTCGAAGCCGAAATCGTCGAAGTTTTCCGGCACGTACCAGACGAGCGATTTCACGTCGGCCTTGAACGGCACGAGGTACATCGCCTCGGTCCCGTCCTGACCGGCACAGGTGGACAATGCACGCCAGGATTCGCCGGCGGCGTAGTTCTCGTCCATCCACCCGGCCATGTCTTCGCCGAGCGGGGTCAGGAAGCCGCGTTCGGCCATGTCGCAGGCAAGCCCGGGTTGCGGGAAGATGGCGATGTTGGGCGCGGAGCCAGCCTCGAGATCGACCACGATCTGCTGTTCAAATGAGTCCGAGCCGGAGTAACGGACATCCGCGTTGGCAGCTTCGCCAAAATACGCGAGGACGTTGACGATCGCTTCCTGGTCCGGTCCGAGCCACGGGCCGAAGATCGTGACCTGCTCACCACCGACATCGGTCTCGGCCGCGAAGGCCTCGTAGCTGTCCCAGTTGAAGTCGCCCTCTCCGGGCGCGAACAGCAAATTCTGCGCGCTCGCAGAACCGGCCAACAGAGCCACTGCGGCGGCGCTGGCCAAGAATTCCAGTTTCATAAGTAACCTCCCGATTATTCCGCCTGGGACGTTCGCCCTTTCGGTGGGGATTATCCCCGCGTCGAGGGAATCGGGCCCAAAGCGCTTTGGACCCGACTCACGTAGCCCCATGGCACCACCCTGTCAACGATGACAGCTTACGCGGAACAATTGGTAATCCGAGGGAAATTTCCCTCCGGAATGCACAATTTGTGGACCCAAAGCCCTTTGACTCCAAATGTGACTAGGAAGTACCCTCCGACGCAGGCGACCTGAAAGACGCACATGAACCTCAAGGACCTGGCGGCCAGCCTTGGACTGAGCCAGACCACCGTCAGTCGAGCCCTGAACGGGTATCCGGAAGTTTCGGAGACCACGCGCGAACGCGTGCGGGAGGCCGCGCGGCAATATGGCTACCGTCCCGACAGCCGGGCACGATCGTTGGCGACGGGCAAGGCCATGTCCATCGGTCTGGTCCTGCCGATGTCCGCCACGCAGGAAATCGTCAACCCGATCTTCGCCGATTTCATCGCCGGCGCGGCCGAGACGCTGTCCGAGCGCGGCTACGACATCATGCTGTCGCTGGTGCACGAGGCCGACCAGGGAGACGTCTATCGCGCCATGCTCAGCAAGGGGCGTGTCGACGGGCTCATCATGCAGGCGCCGCTGACAGGCGATGAACGAATCGCCTTGCTGCAGGAGATCGGCCTGCCCTTCGTGGTCCACGGCCGGGTGTCGGATCACGACGACGCCTATTCCTGGCTGGACATGGACAACCGTCACGCGTTCCACCGGGCGACCGATCACCTTCTCGATCTCGGGCATCGGCGGATCGCGCTGCTGAACGGTCTGGAGACGATGGACTTCGCTCATCGCCGGCGGGATGGCTTTCTGGACGCGCTGGCTGCCCGACGTATGGGCGCAGACCCCGCGCTCATGACGTGCGCAGCCATGACCGAATTCTACGGTCACGACGAAACCAGCCGGATGCTCGACCTGCCCGAACCTCCCACGGCTTTCCTGGCCTCCTCCCTTCTGGTGGGTATGGGGGCCCGCCGGGCCATCGAGGCGCGCGGCTTGCGGATGGGGCGGGACGTGTCCGTCGTGGTGCACGACGACGGCCTCTCCTACCTGCCGAACGGCACCCCGGAGGCACCGATCTTCACCGCAACCCATTCCTCCGTGCGCGATGCCGGCCATCTGTGCGCCGAGACGCTGTTGACACTGATCGCCGAAGAGAGTGGTCCGATACAGACCAAGCTCCAGGCTTCGCTCACGGTCGGACCCTCTTCTGGCCCGCCGCCCCCTCACTAAGGACGCCCACCCAATGCTCAAGCGCAGCGACTTTCCCAAAGGCTTCGTCTTCGGCGCCTCGACCGCCGCCTACCAGATCGAAGGCCACTCCTTCGGCGGTGCCGGCCCGACCCACTGGGACGATTTTGCCGCCACGCCCGGCAACGTGGTGCGGGCCGAGGATGGCGCGATTGCCTGCGACCACTACCACCGCTGGCAAGAGGATCTGGACCTGATCCGGGACGCGAACTTCGACGCCTACCGCTTCTCCGCCTCCTGGGCGCGAGTCCTTCCGGAAGGCCGGGGCACCGTGAATGCCGAGGGGCTGGATTTCTACGACAAACTGGTCGACGGCATGTTGGAGCGGGGCATCAAGCCGATGCTGACGCTCTACCACTGGGAGCTGCCGTCCGCGCTCGCCGACCTTGGCGGCTGGCGGAACCGGGACGTCGCGAGTTGGTTCGCGGACTATGCAGAGGTTCTCATGCAGCGCCTGGGCGACCGGATCTGGAAGACGGCGACGATCAACGAGCTTTGGTGCGTGAGCTTCCTCAGCCATTTCCTCGGCCATCACGCCCCGGGTGTCCGGGACATCCGCGCAGCGGCCCGGGCGATGCACCACGTGATGCTGGCCCACGGCACGGCGACGGACGCCCTTCGTGCCATGGGGATTGGCGAGATCGGGGCCGTCTGCAACTTCACCTATGCGCAGCCGGCGAGCGACCGGCCCGAAGACATCGAGGCTGCGGCGATCTTTGACGACTACTACAACAACTTCTTCATTTCCGGCTTCTTCCGGAAGCAATACCCCGAACGGATCGTCACCGCGTTGGAAAAACACCTGCCGGATGGCTGGCAGAACGATTTCGACGTGATCGGCACTCCGGTCGACTGGTTGGGTGTCAACTACTACACCCGCGAAATCATACAGGCCGCGCCGGGACCCTGGCCCGCAGTCATCAGTATTGAGGGGCCGCTGCCAAAGACGCAGATGGGTTGGGAGATCTATCCCGAAGGTCTGCTGCACTTCCTGCGGCGCTGCCATAGCGACTTCACCGGCGATCTGCCGCTCTACATCACCGAGAACGGCATGGCGAACCCAGACCTGGTGATCGACGGCGCAGTGGACGACCGGGTGCGTATCGACTACCTCGCCCGCCATTTCGAGGCCACCCGGCAGGCGGTGCACGACGGCGTGCCGCTGGAGGGGTATTTCGTCTGGTCGTTGATGGACAACTACGAGTGGGCCTTCGGTTACGAGAAGCGTTTCGGCCTGATCCACGTCGACTTCGACACATTGCAGCGCACGCCAAAGGCGTCCTACCTTGCCCTGAAAGACGCACTCGAAAGCTGAGGTTAGCCCATGTCCGCTCCATCCCTTCTCGCCGACATCGGCGGCACCAACACCCGAGTCGCGCTGTCCCGGAATGGCGAGGTCGTCCAAGGGTCCGTCCGGCATTATCCGAATCGCGAGTTCACAGCGTTGGAGCCGGTTCTGCGCCTCTATCTCAGTGAGACGGGAACCGAGACGCCCGCCGCGGCCTGTCTCGCGATGGCCGGCCCCGTACGCGAGGGCGTGGGCCGGATGACCAACCTCGACTGGACGCTCGACACCGCCACGCTGGCCCATGCCACAGGCGCAGAGTCCGTGACGCTGCTCAACGACCTGCAAGCGCAAGGGCACGCCGTGGGCCACCTTCCCTCCGATGCGCTTTACCCGGTGATCGCCGGCCCGCCGCCTCGGCTGGAGGCGGCGCAACTCGTCATCGGAATTGGCACCGGGTTTAATGCTGCGCCGATCTTCAACACCCTTGGCGGCCGCTTCGTGCCGCCTTCGGAAAGCGGCCATGCCGGTCTCCCGGTGCGGTCCGAGGAAGATCTTCGCCTGGCTCGGTTCCTTGAGAAGGTGCACGGGTTCGCCTCCATCGAAGATGCCTTGTCCGGGCGCGGCCTCGTGGCGCTGCACCAGTTCGTCTGCGAAGAGGCAGGGGCCTCCGAACAGGCCAGCCTCAGCGGCCGCCAGATCATGCAGGCCGTGGCGGACGACGACACCCTGGCGTGCGGAGCCATTGCCCTGTTTTCCCGCCTTCTTGGTGCAGTTGCGGGGGATCTGGCGCTGACTCAGCTTCCGTTCGGCGGCATCTTCCTGATCGGCGGCGTGGCGCGCGCGATGGGCCCGTACCTTGCCGAAGCGGGGTTTGTCGACGGGCTGCGGGGCAAGGGGCGGTTCTCCGATTTCATGCGGCAGTTCTCCGTCACCGTGATCTCCGACGACGACGCCGCCTTGATCGGTATGGCACGCCACCTGAAGGCACTCCTGGCGCGATCATAGAAATCGGGTACGAGGCAACCCGATCTTAACGGCTTGCCCCCTAGGGATGGTTTCACCAGCCACGAAGGGGCACACAGTGACCGTTTCCAGTTCATCCGATGGACACTGCGCATGACCGCGCGGTTTTCCCTTCCCGCCCGGCTCGACCTGCCGGCAGCCACCCCGCTTGCGCAAGATCTCCTGGCCCGTCGTTGTGACGCGCTTACCCTCGCGGCGGACGACGTGACGTTGCTTGGCACGCCCGGCCTCCAGGTGCTGCTGGCGGCCCGGCGCACCTGGGAAGCAGACGGCCAGCGGCTGGCTGTGTCATCCTCCTCGCCTGCCTTCGAGGAGCAACTCGTCGTGTTCGGTCTCTCCGCCTCAGACCTCGAAACGCAGCCTCTGGAGCCGTGAACCCATGAGTCTCAGCATTCTCGCCGTCGACGATAGCCGCACCATCCGCGACATGCTCTCCCTCGCGCTGCGCCAGGCGGGCTTCAGCCCAAGCCTTGCGGAGGACGGGATGCATGGGCTTGAGGTCCTGAGCGGCATGGCACCGGACGCCATCATCACCGACATCAACATGCCGCGGATGGACGGCTTTGGCTTCATCGAGGCGGTGCGCAGCCAGCCAGCCCACCGAACGACCCCGATCCTCGTGCTCACCACCGAGAGCGCACCACAACTCAAGGCCCGCGCGCGCTCCGCCGGTGCGACGGGATGGATCGTGAAGCCTTTCGACCCCGAAAAACTGGTGCGCGCCCTCAATATGGTCGCCGGCCCGGGAGGCACGCGATGACCACTCCCGATCCCATGGCCGAGATCAAAGCCTCATTCTTCATCGAATGCGAAGAGTTGCTGGAGGGGCTGCAGGATGGTCTGACCCAACTGGAGTCGGGCGACGCCGACGACGAAACCGTCAACGTCTGCTTCCGCGCCGTCCATTCGATGAAGGGGGGCGCCGGCGCCTTCGGGCTCGACGAACTCGTGCGTTTTGCCCATCGTTACGAAACGGTGCTCGACGAAGTTCGCGCAGGCCGGCTCGCAACGGATCGGGATGTGGTTCTTCTGTTTATGCGGGCCGCCGACATCCTGTCCGATATCGTCCGCAGCTGCCGCGATGGCGAGACACTCGCACCCGGAGACGTGGAGCCGACCTTGCAACATCTGGAAGGGCTGGTTGGTGCCCAGGCCGCGGACCAAGAAGAGGAAGTCATCGACTTCCAGCCCCTGAATCTCTGCCTGCCTGACCTGGGCGGGCCAGACGAGCAGACTTACCGTATCGTATTTCGGCCGGAACCAGAACTTTTCCGCTCCGGCAACGAGCCCCTACATCTCCTCAGAGCGCTCCGCGATCTGGGAGAGGTGACCGTCGTGGCCGACAATTCGACGGTTCCGGACCTCGACCTTATGGATCCAGAAGCGGCCTACGTCTCCTGGACGATCTCCCTGGCAACGTCTCGCTCGGTGGAGGACATCGAGGAGGTCTTCGAATTCGTCGAAGGGCTTTGCGGCCTGACTATCGAGATTGCGCCAATGGCCCCCGGCAATATGGACGTTGCCCTGGGTGACAGTTCCGGCCTCCCCCCGCTGACCATTACGACGGACGAACCGGAGAATCTGACGCCGACACCTGACACCACCCAGATTCGACCCCGCCTGACACTGACCGAGGTCAAGAACGAGCCGGAGGCCGACCCCGCCATCGGGGCTGAATGCAGCGGTTCCGAAACCAACGTGACGCCGCTCCCAACCCCCCAAAGAACCGCAACCGCGGCGTCCAACAAACCGGCCGGCACTCCACGCGCGGCGGAAGAAGGCAAGCGGACGACAGTTCGCGTCGACCTCGACCGTATAGAGCGGCTCGTGAACCTTGTCGGCGAATTGGTCATCAACCAGGCGATGCTGTCGCAGAGCGTGGCTCAAGCCGGGCTTCCAGCCAGTTCACCGGTTGCGCAGGGCCTCGAAGAGTTCATGCAGCTGACTCGCGACATTCAGGACAGCGTCATGATGATCCGCGCCCAGCCGGTCAAGTCGCTCTTCCAACGTATGGGCCGGATCGTTCGGGAATCGTCCGCGGCCGTCGGGAAATCGGTCCGGTTCGTTGTAAAAGGTGAGGCGACGGAGGTCGACAAGACCGTCATCGAACGCCTCGCCGATCCACTGACGCACATGATCCGTAATGCCGTAGACCACGGGGTCGAGCCTGCAGAGAAACGGCTTTCCGCCGGAAAAACGTCGGAGGGCAGGATCACGTTGTCGGCCAGCCACCGTTCAGGCCGGGTCGTGATCGAATTATCCGACGACGGCGGCGGCATCGATCGATCACGGGTACGAGCAATCGCCGAAGAGCGCGGATTGATCGACGCGGATGCTGCACTGTCCGACGCGGAGATCGACGAACTTCTCTTCCTGCCAGGGTTCTCCACCGCCAGCGAGGTATCGAATCTGTCCGGCCGAGGCGTCGGCATGGACGTGGTCCGAAAAGCGATCCAGGATCTTGGGGGGCGCGTCACGATCTCGTCCACCCCCGGCACCGGCACCAGCTTCACAATCTCGCTCCCCCTGACCCTCGCGGTCCTTGACGGAATGGTGGTTCACGCGGCCGGCGAATCCCTTGTCATGCCAATCAGCGCCATCGCCGAAACAATGGCATTCCGCCACGAAGACATTCGACCGCTGGGTCCGGAAATGCAGGTACTCCGAATTCGCGACAAGTTCGTGCCATTGCTGGATCTTGGAGTCGAACTGGGTTTCCGGGAACCAAGGCAATGCTACGAAGGATGCGTCGTACTGGTGATCGCCGCTGAGGATAATACCTGCGGCGCGCTGATCGTCGATTCGATCCACGATCAACGCCAGGTGGTCATCAAGGGTCTACAGGAGAGCTACGGGCAAGTTCGGGGGATCGCCGCCGCGACGATCCTGGGAGATGGTCAGGTGGCGCTCATCCTCGATCCGGTCGACCTAATGGCCAACGCCACAGGCCACACTGTTCCCACGTGTACTGAATTCAAGCATGCAGGGTGATGGAGAAATGAACGAACGAGGCTTCCAGGCCCACGCAACGACCGACGCCATTGAACGCGAGCTTCTCTCGTTCCGGGTCGGCGGACAGGAATACTGCGTCGACATCATGTCTGTTCGGGAAATCCGTGGATGGACTCGGCCAACACAAGTGCCACGGGCGGAAAAATGGGTCCGCGGTGTCATCAATTTGCGCGGAACCGTTCTTCCCATCGTCGATCTGGCATGCCGCCTCGGCGTTTCCGTGGAAGATGCCAGCGAACGCAATGTCATCATCGTGGTGAACATCAGGCAGCAGACAGTGGGGCTGCTCGTGGATGCAGTATCCGACATTCTGGCCATCGCCGAGAGCGACCTGCGGCCGCCCCCCGAGATCACCTCCACCACGAGCGAGACCTACATCAAGGCCCTGACAATCATCGACGACCGAATGCTGCGAATCCTGGATCTCGAAGCGGTTCTGCCCAACATGCGCCGCGATGCAGCCTGATCGCTCAGTGACTGATCATGCCAAGGCACCCCAAAGGACATCATTGCCGATGACACGTCCGTCAGCCCATCCGTCCGGCCTCTCCAACGCCGACCGTCGGAACTTCGATATCATTGCCGAAATAGCCCACAAGGAGGCAGGCCTCGCAATTCCGTTCGAGAAAGCGCCGATGGTGTTTGCCCGGCTATCGAAGCTTCAGTCGCGTCTCGGTCTGAACGACGCTGGCGAATACTGCACCCTTCTGACCAGTTCCAAAGGCGACTTGGAACGACGGCATCTCATCTGTGCCTTAACGACGAACGTCACGAGTTTCTTTCGCGAGGCGCATCACTTCGACTACATGCGCAAGATAATCGCGCCGGACTTGATTGCACGGGCGCGGGCAGGTGACAGAATCCGTATCTGGTCCGCCGGATGCTCCGACGGTTCGGAACCGTATTCGATCGCTATGACGCTGCTGGACTGCTGTCGCGACATTGGGCAATTCGACATTCGAATTCTGGCCACCGACATTGATTGCGAAATCCTGGGGATCGCGCGGCTCGGCCGATACAAGGCGGATCGACTTGGCTCGATCCCTGAAAGCTATCGTCGCAACTTTGTCGAGCAAGTTGGGGATGCCGACAAGGACGCCGCCTTGATACAGGTTTCTTCCACCGCAAGGAACCTGGTCCACTTCCGGGAACTCAACCTGGTCGGTCATTGGCCGATGAAGCAAAAATTCGATATCATCTTCTGCCGCAATGTCCTGATCTACTTTGACCAAGATACTCAAATGCGGCTGTGGCCCCGTTTCGAGGACGCGTGCAAACCAGGAGGCCACCTTTTTATCGGGCACTCTGAACGCTTGCCATCCAGGCACACTACCGATTTCCGGCCGATTGCAACCACCACCTACCGCCGCCATCCCGCCGACACAGGCCGGCGGCAGGATCGAGAGGAATAGCCGCATGGCGCTTCGAGATATGCTCCACATCATGGTCGTCGACGACATGTCCACAAGCCGCGGCCTCATTCTTCAGGCTCTCGACTCGTTCGGGATCCGCAACGTCCGCCATTCCACGGACGGCCCGTCGGCGTTGCAGGCCTTGTCGCAAAAACCTGCACACCTCGTGATTTCCGACTACAACATGCCGGGCATGGACGGCCTGCAACTCTTGCAATCGCTGCGAAAATCCCCGGCTCACGGAAAGATTGGTTTCATTCTCATCACGGGCAAGGCAGAACGCTCGATCATCGCGATGGGTCAGCAACTCGGAATGAACAACTTTATCCGCAAGCCATTTGAGCCGAAGGATCTTCTGGCTTGCATCGAGGCCGTGGTGGGGCGGTTGTGAGCGCCGTTATGACCGGGATCGGTGTTTGCGAAGGCGAGAGCGTTGACGCGCAAGTGCCGTTCAACATTGTAACGGATTGGCTTGCAGAAGAACTATCGACGCTTGCGGGCGACCTTGATCGGTTCCAACACGACCTGTCCGACTTGTTGGTCGAGGCTCATGTTTCACCTCACCTCATGCGTCGACTTCAATCACTCGACGGCACCACTCAAGCCCTTTCGGCTTTGGCACGGGTCGCCGAAATCCTCCAAACAAAGGCCGCCGATCAGATCGACGGCGTGCCCGCGGAGAAAGTCTGCAAACTGGTATCACTGGGTGATTTACGCCAGAGGCTTCTAGCCCGGGAGGCAAGCTCGGCGACGCCTGACAGCAAAGACGAGGGTGGACACGTCAGTATTTTCTGATGGGCCGACGAGTTCACGCATGCCTTGGTTTGCGGTCCGACTTTGCTTTCGATCTTTGAGTTAAGGGCCTTCCAAGAGGGATCATCTTTGGAAAACATGAATGACTGTCCGATCAAGTCAGAGTCCAGGTAAAGCCTGCAGCGACAGCTGGCGCGACAGCGTGGGCCACATCCTTTAGAATGTACGTGCTGCAGCCCATCGCAAGTCTGGGGCGGATCATTCCAAACTCGTTCGGAGAAGATTGATCTAGATGCGGTATGCGCACTTGCACATCCCGTAATGGTGTCGGACGACACGCTGCGTTCGAGCTGGCCAAGCCGCATCAGGTTGACCGGATCATCCGAGGTTGGCTCGCTTGGCAGGAGCCCGCCGGCCCACTCCATATGTTTCAGCCATCATAGTCTGAACACTTCACCATCTGCGTTTCGCCTGCGAAAACTGCGCAAGGGGCGGACGATTCGGACGGGCATCGGCCCCCTTTTCTGCGTTTCATTGTCCCATCGAAACCCGGCCCGCAGCCGTGATACGCACGATGGGCCACGCGGCATTCCGCCGAAGCGGTGGCGTGCCTTACCCCACAAGGAGCTCCCGATGAGCGAAGACACCCGCCGCAAGACCCTGCGGTCCGAGGCCTGGTTCAACGACCTGAAGAACATGGAGATGACGGCGCTCTACCTGGAGCGCTACCTCAACTTTGGCCTGACTCCGGAAGAGCTGCGGTCGGGCCGGCCGCTCATCGGCATTGCGCAAACTGGCTCCGACCTGTCACCCTGCAACCGTCATCACATCGAACTGGCCAAGCGGGTTCGCGATGGGATCACCGATGCCGGAGGCGTGGCGTTCGAGATTCCGGTGCATCCGATTCAGGAAACCGGCAAGCGGCCGACCGCAATGCTCGACCGCAACCTGGCCTACCTCGGCCTCGTCGAGGCGCTCTTCGGGTACCCGATCGATGGCGTCATTCTGACGATCGGGTGCGACAAGACCACGCCGGCGTTGCTGATGGCGGCGGCCACGGTCAATATCCCCGCGCTCGCCTTCTCTGTCGGACCGATGCTGAACGGCTGGTACAAGGGCAAGCGCGCGGGCTCCGGGTCTGTTATCTGGGAGGCACGGCAGCTTCTGGCCGCGGGCGAGATCGACGACGAGCAGTTCCTCCAGATGGCCGCCTCCTCCGCGCCTTCGGTGGGATATTGCAACACGATGGGTACGGCCTCGACCATGAACAGCCTTGCCGAAGCCCTCGGGATGCAACTGCCGGGCTCCGCCTCGATCCCCGCGCCGTACCGCGAGCGTGCGCAAATGGCCTTCCATACGGGTAAGCGGATCGTGGAGATGGTGCACGAGGATCTGAAGCCGTCGGACGTGATGACCCGTGGCGCGTTCGAGAACGCGATCGTCGTGAACTCCGCCATCGGCGGCTCGACTAATGCTCCGATCCATCTCAACGCGATCGCCCGCCATCTTGGTATCGAACTGAGCAACGCGGACTGGGAGCGCTTTGGCTATGAGGTGCCTCTGGTGGCCAACGTTCAACCGGCTGGTGCCTACCTGAGTGAGGATTTCCACCTCGCGGGCGGTCTTCCGGCCGTCATCGGCCAATTGTTGGGGGCTGACCTTATTCCGAACCCGGATGCAGTTACCGCAACGGGTCAGACATTCGTAACGCTCTACGAAGGCCGGGAGAGTGAAAACACCGATGTGATCCGCCCGCTCAGCGATGCGTTGGCCGCGCGCGCCGGATTCCTGAACATGACCGGTAACCTGTTCGACTCCGCGATCATGAAGACGTCCGTCATCAACGCCGAGTTCCGCGACAGGTACCTGTCGAATCCGGAGACCCCGGGCGCATTCGAAGGGCAGGCCTTCGTCTTCGAAGGACCGGAGGATTTCCATAGGCGGATCGACAATCCCGAGCTGGGGATCACGCCGGAGAGCATTCTGGTGATGCGGGGGGCCGGGCCCAAGGGATACCCCGGCGGCGCGGAAGTGGTGAACATGCGCCCGCCCTCGTACCTGATCAAGCAGGGCGTGCACACCCTGCCCTGCATCGGCGACGGGCGGCAGTCCGGCACGTCCGGGTCCGCCTCGATCCTGAACGCCTCGCCCGAGGCCGCCGATGGGGGCAATCTGGCGATCCTGCAAGATGGAGACCGTATCCGAATCGACCTGAACAGCCGCACCGTGAACGTTCTCCTCTCGGAGGCCGAGATCGAGACGCGGCGCGAGGCCGTTCGCGCCGGCGGCGGCCTGCCAGTACCGGAAACCCAGACGCCGTGGCAGGAGATTTTCCGCGACCGGGTCCGGCCCTTCAGCGAAGGCATGATCCTGGAGAACGCCGACAGCTATCGCGACATCGGCAACAGCAAGATGCCGCGCCATAGCCACTAAGGCGCATGCCGTTTTATCCGCCGGGCCTTAGGCCGTTCGGTAACCCGGCGTGGAATCGGCGATCTCCATCTCCTCATCGCTCATCTTGGTGGGGAGGTGCTCGAACAGCGGCGTGGAGAGATAGCGCTCGCCCGTGTCCGGCAGCATCGCGAGGATGACGCTGCCGGGCTCGGCCGTCTTCGCGATCTCCATTGCCACGGCGAAGGTCGATCCGCCGGAGACGCCGGTGAGAATGCCCTCTTTGGCTGCAAGGTCGCGCGCCCATTTCATCCCATCGGGGCCGGCGACCGGAATCAGGTCGTCGTAAAAGCCCTCGTCGATGGCTTCCTGCAAGACCAGCGGGATGAAATTCGGCGTCCACCCCTGAATCGGATGCGGCTCGAACGCCGGGTGGCCGGAGGCCGGTCCTCCGGCTTCGGTGCGCTCCTGCGGCACGCCGGAGCCGACAAGTTGGGCGTTCGCGGGTTCGCTCAGCACGATTTTCAGGTCCGGCCGTGCCTCCCTCAGGACCCGCCCAAGGCCCGTCACTGTGCCGCCGGTGCCATAGCCGGTTACCACCGCATCCAGGCGGTGGCCGGAGAAATCTGCCAGGATCTCCCGCGCAGTGGTGTTGGCGTGGATCTTTGCGTTGGCCGGCGTCTCGAACTGCCCAGCCCAGAACCACCCGTGAGCGTCGGCGAGTTCTCGCGCCTTCATGTACATGCCGGTGCCGCCCAGTTCCCTCGGTGTCAGGATCACCTTGGCGCCGAGCATGCGCATCAGTTGGCGGCGCTCGACGGAGAAGCTTTCGGCCATCGTCACAACCAGAGGATACCCCTTGGCCGCGCAGACCATGGCGAGCCCGATCCCTGTGTTGCCGGACGTCGCCTCGATGACGGTCTGACCCGGTTTCAGGCTGCCGTCACGCTCTGCCTCTTCGATGATCGACACGGCGAGGCGGTCCTTGACCGATGCGCCGGGATTGAAGGCCTCGGCCTTCACGTACATGGTCACCCCGTCCGGTGCGAGGTTATTGATGCGGATCGAAGGCGTATTGCCGATGGTGTCCAGCACGCTGTCGTAAAGGCGCCCCAGGCCGTCGGTGGTGCGGCTGGATGCAGGAGTCTCGATCACGTTCATGGAAGTCCCCTTCTTGATGTGACTGTCGCGTGGCCCCCGGCGGACCTCGGCGGCGGCGTGAAGCCTTCGGTCAGAAGGACAGGACCTCCGCCGTGAGGTCCGACGCGGCTGTGTCGAGAACCAGGATCCGGTCCCCCGTGCCGTATGCGATCAACGCGTCGGCTCCCGATTGGGAAATCGTCAGGTCGTCGAAGCTGGCGGCGCCACTTTGGAAGTGTAGCCTATCCGTCGTCACATCGAAATCAATGATCGTGTCGCTGCCATCCCCGGCTCGGAACAAGAAACGGTCGGAACCGGCGCCTCCGGACATGCGGTCGTCGCCTCCTCGGCCCATGACGGTGTCGTTGCCGCCGCGCCCGCTCAGGACGTTATCGCCCGCGTTGCCGGTCAGGGCGTTGGCTGCCCCCGTGCCCATGGCAAAAAGGTTGCTCTTGCCGGACAGCGTGAGGTTTTCCACGTGCCGGTCGAGCCCGCGCAATGCCAGCGAGACACTGCTGATGACCGTGTCCAAGCCGCCACCCGCGCGCTCGGCGACCCGGTCGCTTGCGCTGTTGACGATATACGTGTCGTCGCCCGTGCCGCCCTTCATCAGGTCCGCGCCCGCGCCGCCGATCAAGCGGTCCGCGCCACTGCGTCCGATCAGAACGTCGTCGCCGCCGCGGCCGCTCAGGATATTACTGCCGCCATTGCCTGCAATCCGGTTGGCGTGCCCGTTCCCCCGGCCGATGAGATCGAGCGCGCCGGAAAGGGACAGATCTTCCACGTACCGCGCGCTGCCGGTCAGGCCGAAGGACACATCGGACTTGACGATGTCATGGCCCTGGTCAGCCCGTTCGACCACAACCTGCCGGAGGGATTGAACCACGTAAACATCATCCCCGCGCCCGCCAACGAGCCTGTCAGCGCCTTTGCCGCCGACAAGGAAATCATCGCCCGCTCCGCCAAAGACCTTGTCGGACCCGTTGCCACCGAACAGCCGGTCGTGGCCTCCGCCGCCGACGATCCGGTCCCAGCCCGCGGCCGCCCGCACGACGTCCGCACCGCCGCCCGTGAGGATGACATTTGCCCCGCTGGTCCCTGTCACCCGATCCACGCCGCCGCCGGTCGTGACATTTTCGAAGTTCTGGTAGGAATCCCCCTTCGACTCCGTGAATGCGGTGGCGCCGGTCGCAAGGTTGATCTCGCAGCCCGTGAGGAAGGCTGTCATGTCCAGACGGTCCACCCCGTCTCCGCCGTCCAGAACCTCGGGCCGGCCAGCTCCGGTGCTGGATGAGAAAAGCGCGTCGTTCCCGGCATCTCCGAAGTAGCGGCCCATGCCGCTCGAATGAATTTCGTCATTGCCGTCGCCGCCCCAAACGGAGTTGAAGCCTTGGCCGCCATCGAGGAGATCGTTGCCTGCTTCCCCCAGGAGGGTATCGTTGCCTGTTCCGCCGTAGAGCGCGTCGCCCCCGTCGCCGCCGGAGAGGGAGTCGTTCCCGTCACCGCCAAAAATCGTGTCGTAGCCGTCGCGCCCGTAGAAGCAATTGTCGTCCGCATCGCCAGAGAGCGTGTCGTCGCCCGAGCCTGCATTTATCGTCTCGATCCCAACGATGACAAAGCTGGTCCCGCCCACGTGAGCCACCCTCGTTGGATCTGCCTGGCCGAGATCGATGGCGAGCGTCGCCTGCACGTCGAAGGTCAGGCAGTCGCGGCCTTCACCTCCGTCGTAGACATCGCCAACACCCAGATCTCCCAGAACGATAAGACGATCGTCTCCGGTTCCGCCGTAAAGGCTCTCGGCCGCGTTCGTCCCGCGGGCATAGAGGACGTCGGCGCCGGCCCCCCCCTCTGCCACGCCACCGCCGGTCCCGAGGTCCAGCGTGTCGTTGCCGCCACGGCCCTCAAGGGTGTCGAAGCCGCCATTGCCCAGCAGGACGTTGTCGGCGTCGTTTCCGATGATCCAGTCGTTGCCATCTCCGCCAACGGCGTTTTCGATCACCGTTCCCGGCGATATCGTCATGTTTCCGGTGAGGCCGGCGATATCGGAGATGCTGCCGCCCGCGAGCCGGATCGTCTGATCCGCGTCGTAGCCGGAGAAGTCGACCGTGTCCGTGCCGCCGGAATCGATGATGTTGAACGCATTGACATGGGCGTAGTCGGAGAGCGCGTTCCAGATCACGGATTGCTCGGCGGAAATCGTCGTGTTGAAACCGTAGACCGTGTCGCCGAGGTAGGCGGAGATCGCGTATGTGTCCATGTCCGACAGGGCGATCCAGTCCGCAATCATCGGCGTCAGCAGGCGCGCGTAGGAGGCCTCGATCGTCGAGTTCTCGCGCTGGTCGAAGTACGACATCACCGACATTTGCCAGCTGTCGTTCAGGTAAACGTTCGAATTATTGCTGTAGTCCGGATCATCGTCCCGAATGACGTAGTTCGCATTTACGTCATAGCCGCCCGCATGACCGAGCCCGAGCGCATGGCCGATCTCGTGAATGTAGGTCTGCAGCGTGTAGGACCCGATCTCGTCGCCGTACCGGGTCAGCCAGTCCTCGCTGATGTTGACTGCAGCACTGTGGACGATGGCGCCGTTGCTCCCCGAGGCGGCTGTGTAACCCGAATGGGCGCCGGATTCGTTGTCCTGAAAGAACAGATCGACGGTCGTCCCGGTCGCGGTCGTCTCCACGAAATCGATCCCAAGGACGTTGCCGTAGAGCTGCAACGCGGCCCGCGCCAGTGCGGCGCCCTCGTCCGTCAGGCCGTCGGGATCCTCGTACCATCCCGACAGATTGTAGAATAACTGCCCGTCTTTGGCGGAGGTGCCGTCGCTGCCGAGGTTGAACGCATGGGGTCGCCCACCGAACCAGCTCCAGAAGCCCGTTCGCAGGTAATCCGCGACCTCCTGATCGGAGTAGGTCGGCAAATTTGACGCTGTGTCCTCAGCCGCCAATTCACGCGAGATCGGCACCGAGCAATCCTCCCTAATCCAGAGGGGGCAGACTAAAATCGAGTTGAGCACCGCTGCGAGCCGCAGCGATCAATACGAACGTCGGTTTATCATCTTTCAGCCTGCCGCGAAACCAATGTCGCGTGGCTTGCCCCACCATAGAATGAAGAACGCGTTAACACGGTTTCCACCTTTGCGTAACGTCAATATGCGCCGCTCCCCGGAAGCGTTGCCGAACGGCGTCACCCGAGCGCACCGCGGGTCCAGTCCTCCACCTCGCCGCGCACACGGTCGAACACCTCGTCCCAGTCCATTGGCCGGCGCTGCCGGAACAGCCGCATCCGAGGATACCAAGGCGTATTTTCGGCTGTATGGCCGTAAAGCCAGAACGGATCCCAGTGCAACAGGCACCAGACCTCGGTGCCAAGCGAGGCCGCAAGGTGCGCCACAGCTGTGTCGGCGGTGATCACCAGGTGCATGCGGCTGATCGTCGCCGCGCAGTCGGCAAGGTCCGCGTCCTCGCCGGACGCGTCGATGATGAGCGCGCTGCTGCCGTCTTTCCGGTAGGCCTCGAGCAACGGCCCCTTGTACAGCGAGAAGAGCCGCACACCCGGAATATCCGCGAGCGGCAGGAAGGCTTCGTGACCAAAGGAGCGCAGGTGGTTGGCCTTGTAGGTGACGGAACCCGACCAGACCACGCCAATCCGAAGCGCACCGTCATGCGGCCGCACGAGGCTGTCGGCCCGCTCCAGGCTCTGCTGCGGTACGGCGAAAACAGCGGGCTTGGGAATGTCCGCACGGCGCGCGAAGTGATGGCGGGGCAGATCGAACATCGGTGCCCATGCGTCGAACCCCTCCAGGTCTGGCAACTTGGTGCTGACCCCGTCGGCAAGCGCGGCCCCCGCGAAGAGCCGCCGCACCGGCGGGCGGCAGACCACGTGAACACGGGCCCCCTGCTCCCGCAGACCCGGCAGGAAACGCGCGCACAAAAGGCTGTCTCCCAGACCCTGCTCCTGCACCACCAACAACGACTTTCCGTGCAGCGGTTCCCCGTCCCAAAGCGGCAGGTCGATTTTGGGCGGCGGGACTTCACCCGTCTCGAACCGCACCTCGTAGTTCCTGAAGCCCTCCGCCAGATCGCCGGCCGCAAGCTGCGTCAAAGCCAGTTGCAGACGGATCTGGGCCTTGCGGGGATGCGCCTCCAGCCCGGCCTTCAGCACACGAACGGCCGCCTCGTAGCGTCCCATGGATCGCAAGCACCGGCCGAGGTTCCAGACCGCCTCGGAATCCTCAGGCCGTTCCTTCAGAAGCCCGCGAAACAAGTCCGCCGCTTCCCCGTGCCGTCCGAAATCGCCAAGGCTGTTGGCAAGGTTGTTGCGGACGATCCAAAGGTCCGGGCGCAGCCGATGTGCCCTCTGCTGAAAGTCCAACGCCTGCTCCCTCTGGCCGGTCTGGCGCATCAGCACGCCAAGGTTGGTCCAGATCGTAGCGTCCTCAGGCCTTTGATTGAGGTATTTCGCGTACAGCGCCGCCGCTTCGGATCGGTTCTGGCGCTTGTGGTGCTCGATGGCCGCGAGGCGCAGCGTTCGCAGCACGTCCTTTTGTCCGGGCGCGGCATCGGGCGACGTGCGCCCTTTGCCCGTGCCAGTATCGCCGTCCGTCTCGTCTCCCATACCCCGAACCGGGCTCTCCGCGTGACGGAGGCCGCCCCTTTACCGTGCAATGCGTCAAGGCAGCTAACCCGAGCCGGGCGAGAGAGTCAAAACGATGGCATTCGTTTCGGAGGGAGTCGCTTTGACACCTCAAACGGGTGTGGGTTTCACGCCGTACCAGCCATGCAGCGTTTCCTGCAGATCCCGCGCCAACCTGACGAGGCCCGAGGGACGCACCAAGAGCGTGACGAGAATTCCCTCGAACGCGGCAAAAATGACGCCGTTGCCTGCCTTTCCGAACGTGTCGAGCGTGAAGACACAACGGTCGCGCGACAGGTTCGGAAGCGCGGGCGACGTGGCGAACACCTCCCGTTCCAGGGTCTGCGCCAACGTTTCGGTTGGCTCGAAGAGTGTCGCATCCCCACCGCATTCCGTTTGCCCGTCGATGCGGCGCACCCAGGTCACAATCTGCTCCTTGTTCTCCGACATGATCGCGTCGAGAACTTCCACCAGCGGGCGTTCGGCGGGCGGCAAAAGCGCCACGTCCCACTCCTCCGCCAGCCGCTTGGCCGAAATCCCGAAGTCGGACCCACCCTGCGCGCCTTTCGGCGCCGCGAAGATTTGCAGCCGGTCGCTGTCGGCGATGAAGCCCTCAAGGAAATTCCGAAGAAACGCGACATTCTCGGGGTCTGGCTCATCGGTGGGTTGCCAGAGAATGCTATCCGGGCCGCCGACCAGTTGCCGGGATTCCGGCGCGCGGACCTGCAGGAGCCTGCGGTTATGGGCGACCACCAGAATTTCCCGCCCCGCGGTATTCGCCACCCGGAATCTGTCCGCGAGAACGGTTTCGTCAATCTCCAGCAGCAGCGTGGCAAGCAGCGTTCTGCCTCCCAGCGGAGTCAGGGTCCGCCCAGACGCGGCGGAAGAGCCGGCCGAGGCGAGGCGTTCGAGCTTGCGTTCGAGATCGTCGGAAACACTCACGGGCTTCGGTCTCCAATCGCGTTCCAGCCGGTCATTGCGCGAGGCTGCCGGTTGCGTCGTGTGTAATGCCGCACGCGTCTTCGTAGGACGTCTGCGGCGGGAAGAAAAAGCACAGCGCGGTCCCGGGCTCTTGCGGCAGATGCTGCAACACCAGAACCTCCGTAACCGTCATGAGAACTGCCTGTTCCGGGCCGCGCCCTTCGTCGAAAACGTTCGCCGCCAACCGGCAGAGGCCGTCGAGCACCTCCTGCGGGCGGCCTGCGGACTGAGAGGCCCCAAGCACGGTCGTCGCACCAAAATCCACGTAGACCACGGCGTCGATTGCGGCATTTCGGGCCCGCAAGGCCTCCAGTTTCGAGGATAGAGTCAAGTCGCGCGCCTTCTGGGATGGGAACCGCGCCATTCCATCATCAGCCGGCAGACAGTGCAAGCCGGCTTGCGCAGTTCGCGCGGCCACGAGCTCCCCTGACGCTGGCATGGCAGAGGCGGGCACGTTCAGAACGCGATCTCACCGAGCGCAGAGCGCGGGAGCCGCTGGCGCTGCCCCTCTCCGCGGCTTCGCGGGACGACCCTTTTCGGCGCGATACCGGCGCTGTCGCCATCCACGTGGGCGGGCGCATCTCCGGGCGCGGCCGGGCCATGACCCCGCCCAGATTCGGGCGATGCCTGAGCCGTCTCCCTCCGTCCCGGCACGACATTGAAAACGACGTCGAGAAGCTTCTGGGTAAAAGCCTCGGCTCCGCTCGCCTCCCAGGAGGCGCGATCGTCCCCGGCTTCTGCGGCCCGGAGCAGCGAGATCGGAAAGATACCCGAGAACAGGCCCTCGGTCTCCGCCTTCACACGGCTTACAACTCGTGTCCGGTCGCTCTCCGTCAGGATCTTGTCGAAGCGCGTGAGCAACAGCAGGCTGGTTTCGTGAAGATGCGCGGGCATCTCCGCCCAGGTCGCCGCCTCGCTCTGGCGCCAGGCTTGAGTGGCGTGGCTGCACCAGATCACGCTGTCGGCATGGGGAATGACCCTCTGCCAGATTTCCGGCGACAGGTTCGGGTCCGAGATGCCGGGCATGTCGATGATGTCCATCAGGTCCAGCACATCGGCGTCGAGGTAGACCTTGATGAAAGCCGTGTCATGGATGCTGACGGAGCCGATGCGATCGAGATCCAGCGGCGTTATATTGCCGTCGTGGTCCGTCCGCTCCGCCCCCGGCTCGCCGTAGGCGTACCAGATCGGCGGCAGTTGCGTTGCCGTCACCCGGACGGGGGACAGCCCCTCGCCGAGCAGGAGATTGGCCAGCGTGCTTTTCCCGGCACTGAACTCGCCCATGAGGGCGACAACGGGGCGGGCACAATCGGCTACGGGAGCAGTCGGCATCAGTGAGTCTCCGTGTGGCTCGGGGCGAGGTGCCTGGCCAGCACCTTCTTGGCCGAAGCAAGGGCTGCGGCCTTTTGCTTTGCACCATCCCCGAGACCGGCATCTTCGAGGTCCTCGGGAAGAATTTCGCTACGGAGAGCGAGATCGTTCAGGATTTGCCGCTGGCCGGCGACGAAATCCATCAGCGGCCGCAAGGCTGCGTCGCGAGTGGCGGCTCCGTAATCGCTCTTGAGCGTCTCTACCATTCCGGCGGTCTCGGAATTGATAAGGTCCGCAAAATCGGCGGCATAGGCACGGTAGCCGCGCCGGGCCCGCCACCAGCGGGTCCACCAGCCGACATTCATGTCCAACGCGATGGTCTGGCCGAGGAACACGGGCGGCGGCAGGATCGGCCCCGCCGGCGGCTCTATCGTGAAGCTCTCCGGGTCTACACCGAAGCCGCGGACGTACAATTCGCATGCCTCGGCTGCGGCTTCCTCATAAACCGTCTTGATGCAGGCCTGGCTGCGGCGGGCAAAGACCTGGAACGCTGTCCGAAGCAGGATCCGAAGGCCCGTCGGATCGTAGGACCACACCGACTTGTCCCCATGGGTTTCCAAATGCTTGATGAGCGCCCCGGTTGCCCGGTCCACGAACCCAGCGTGCGCACGGTCGAGCCGCTGATGGAAATCCAAAATGATCCGCTCGAATTCGTCCGCAATTCGCTGCCGGCACCGCTGCTCGATACGGTCGAGTTCCGCCGGCAGCGCCTGGTGGTTCATCGGAACGACGTTGCTGTCGTGGCTGGAGCGCCGTCCCAAATGCGTGGATGTTTCAAGGCTGGCGGCGAGGTTGAGCGCGGAGCGCGCCACGTAATCCGAAACCTCCCGCCCGACAGTGTCGGAGACGCGGCCGGACAGCGCCTCGAACAGTCTCGGGATGCCGGAGAGGTGCCAGACATCGGCCGTCGACAGTTGGCCGGAGGCGTCTTCGGGCATTTCGCCCGTCTCCGCCTCCGCCCAGTTTATGAGGGACTGCGTGCTTTCGGCGTTCATGTCCGGAAGCGTCCCCCGCAGGGCATTGTTGGCCCAATAGGCGCTGCCGAAGAGGATCTGAGCGTCTTCCGGCCCGTGATGGTCGCGAATGGTCTTGCGGATACTCGCGGCGATGTCGCCTGCCTGCGCGCCCGGGTCCGGCAGCTCGTCTATGCGGTTTACGAAGATCACGACGCTGCGCGAGGGAATATTCGCGATCAGCCGGATCAAGGCCAGGTCTACCGTACTCATTGCCTGATGCGCCGACAGAACAACAACGCAGGACCGACTCTCCCGGATCGCCCGCATGGTGATCTGCTCGCGCATCATGAAGGTGTCGTTCACGCCGGGCGTGTCGCGGATGCACAGATCCACCGGATATTCTGGTCGATACATGTACAGGTCTGCCGACTTGGTGATGTCGGCAAATCGGCCGCGGGTTGTTGAGGTGTCGTGATCCGTCTCAAAATCGTCGCCAAGGCAGACATAGCGTTCCACGAGTTCGGGGTCGAGGAAGCCGTACTTGTGCTCCTGCCCCATCAGCAGTTCGAACTTGTCGCCCAGCCGGTTCATTGACTTGGCGCGCATGGTTTCGAGTTGCGCCGCGACCTTCGCCAAATCGTCGTCCGCGCCGGCCCGCCCCGCGAGTTCACCCAATCTGCCGCCGCCCTGCATCAGCTTCTTCCACTCGTCCTGCTCAAAGAAGCGGAACATGGCGCGGGTGCTGTCCAGCAGCGGGCGGGAGGAAAGGTGGATGGAGGTGACGACAGAGGTCCACGGGTTCACGTCGGCCGGCAGCAGGTCCGGGCATCCGATCATGGCATTGACGAGCGACGTCTTGCCCGATTTCACCTGCCCGATCATCGTGACACTCGGCTCCGCCCGCCGCAGCCGCTGTTGCAGCTTGCGTGTGCTGGTCGAGATGGCGCGGTCGCCGATTTCCGCAATCGCGTCGATCGCCTGGGCCAGTTCCTCCAGGTCCGAGGCGATGGGCGCGAGGGAGGACAATCCTTGAGTCAGAAGATCGGTATCGATCTTCGGGCTGGGCATTTCGGCGCGTTCAATCTGTCGGTCGATTATCATTTGGTGCCCCTGGCGCGAGTCACTGGGAAAAGGAACACACAACACACACGAGAACGGATAGTCACCATTCGCCCCACAGTTTCCCGTTTCGCCCAAATTACCCCGACTTTGATGGCCATTCTAAGGCAGCAATCTGGCGAATTATGTTGTGGAGATCCAAAAATATTAACGAAAATTCAAAGATTAACCGCTGGGATGGTGTTGGCGAAAATAGGGCGAAGCGCAGTCCGCAAGAGGCGCCTCGTCCACTCACGCAGCCGCGCGCGCCTCGAAGGCGCGGCGTATCTGAAGCATGAGACAGGCACCGTCAGTTTCCGGGCTGCCGGTGCCCTCGATTTCCAGCAGGATCAGCAGCTCCTCCGCCTCCATCAGGAGGTTGGACAGCGTCGACAACGGCTCACAGCAGTCCCCATCGTAGGAATCGAGCATCTCCGTCAGACGTTCGATGGTGCCACGGCAGTGTGTCAGGATGTCGGCCTGCGTCACGTCTGCATCGGACCGTACGATCTCCAGAAGGCCGCGCGCGCGTTCCCGGACAAGTGCCGCTCCATTGCGGCAGAGCGCAAGGACGCGTGACGCCTCTTCCGGGTCCTGGGCAGTGCCATGGGCGGTCCGTTCCGGCTCCGCTGGTTGCGGGGTTTGAGGTTCGATGCTCGGCGAGGACGGGGTTTCAGGGTGCACATGCGGCACCTCGAAGGATGTGCCGAATTTCTTCAGGAACAGCAGAGCGGAATCGCTGTCGGCTTGCCCTCCGAGTTCGGCATGCCGGCTCAGGGCCGCCGACAACGTCGAAACGCCACTCTCCGTCCCACCATTGCAATCGTCCGGATCGACCGGAATTACGTCCAGAAAGGTGCCGGCAAGTTCCTCCTTCAACCGAGACGACCGCGCGCCCCTCTCGTCCCCGCATATCGCCAGAAACGCGTGATCCGTGAACCGCTCATCGACCCTTTGCCAGACCGCCCTCTCGGCATCGGTGAAATATCGCGAACACCAGACGAAGATATCCGCGCGGCTCGACGCCCACTTCAACGCCATCCTGAGTTCGCGGGGCGAGCCATCGGTCGTGATGTCGAAAATATGCGTCCGTTTGAGCGGCGGCTCCTTGCGCAGCAGCGACAGGAACAGGACATCCGGCGCGATGCCATCCGAGATATCGGCAACGTCGCGCGTCTGGCCGTCGGCAAACGTCGCGCGGTTCACCTCGCGCTCTCCGTACCGCAACTCGAGTGTCGGGCGTGCGGGCACATCTGGAATGAGCGCGCCCCCCAGGACCGCGTTGACGATTTGCGCCCGGCGCACGTCTGGCGGGCCGATGAAGGCAATCCGCACCGGCGTTTCCAGCCGCTTCAGCAGTCCCTCCGCATGGCGCGCGGCATTTGCCGGGAGCGTTCTGGCGGAAATGAGCGCCCGGAGGCGCTCGCAGACCAAATCAAACTTGCCGTGATGCGCCATGTCCCCGCCTCAACCCTGGTCGCACTGGAGGCGGCGCTGGCCCGCGAGGCCGGCAGGAGCCCTTGATTTCATCGCGACCATCGTCGCCGGGCGTGTCGGCACGATCGGCGGCTTACTTTTCAACTTTGGGCCGCGAAGCGCGGCGGTGTCGGTCAGTCGCACTTTAACGACGACGATTGAAATGTTGTCCTGCTCAGGATCGTCGATCATTTCGATCCCGCGCATCAACTGCGCCGCAATCTGCGCGCTGGAAACCGCATGCCAATCGCCGAGGATGGTCCGGATCTCCTCGGGCGACAGGTATTCGAGCCCGTCGCTTGCCACGACCAGCAGGTCGCCATCAGCAAGTTGGAACGGATCGGCCGGACAGTCGATCTGGGCGATCCCTCCCCCACCCACAACCGACGTGAGGCAGTTGCGGTCCGGATGCTCCGCGGCGGCCTCACTGTCCATAAGGCCCGAAGCCACGAGCCGATCCATCTTCCGGCCGAATGAATGCTCCTCGTTGAGCCTGTGAAGCGCCCCGTTCCGATAGAGATAGAGCACAGAGTCGCCGACGGAGATCCAGTGAAGCTGCTGCCCGTGCAGGACCACCGCCACCAGCGTGGCGCCCATGCCGATGGACTCCGGCCGGTCCTGGATATAGGCGCGGATGCAGTCGTCCGCCCCTTCAGCCGCGCGCGTCAGAAGGGCTCGGAAGCCCTCCTCCGGTGCCGACGCACCCGACTGCAGCTTCAGCTCGCTGAACACCTCCGTCAGGACGATCTTGCTGGCCACGTCGCCGGCGGCGTGCCCGCCCATGCCGTCGGACACCACCACGAGCCCGGTGTCGCCACCCAGAGGGCAGTCATACAGGACCGCGTCCTCCTGGCAGGCCCGCTTGCCCACGCTGACGGCGGAGGCCGCCTCGTAGAAGCCCTTAAAACGCTGCGGCATCCCGGGCACCATGTCCGGTATCTTCATCCCAGGAAAAGTCCGGCCCGCACAAGGCGACGAACCTCAGCGTGGTTTCTCCGATTCGGATCTCATCCCCAGTCGAAAGCGGCTCCGTGCTGAGCACTGGCATCCCGTTGAGCCGGACGAGGTTTGCCTTCCCGCCGTGGCCGATGAAGAAGCTCTGCTGCTCGCAATCGTAGGCGACGGCCGCATGGTTCTCGCGCGAAATACTGGTGTCACCATGGTCGAGCGCGACGGCCTGATCGTCACCGCGCCCGATGGTCGAGACGCCATCGAACAGTGGGTAGGACGCCCCGCGTCCCGGCCCCTTCACCACGGCCAGCCAGCCTACGGGAAAGCGTTCCAGTTCGGTTTGGAGGAGGGCCTTCTCCTGCCGCGCGAACGGGTTTGGTTCCATGTCCTCCGGACGGTGGAACCCGAGCAGGCGGGTCTTCACCCGGCCGGCGCGCTGCGGCTGCGGGCGCGGCATCTCTGAGACAGGTTCCGGCTTGGCCGCCAACCGGGCCGGAGCGGGATCCGGCACAGGGCGAAGGATCTGTTCGGCGGCGGGCTCTTCGAGCTCCGTCTCCTCGTCGTCATCCATGTCCAGATCCCAGATGCGCATGGTCTGCGCCACCTTTTCTACAGTGTCGTCTTGGGCATCGGGGGCGTCTGGCTCGGAGGTTTCGTCCGACGTGGCGTCCGCCTCTGTCTCTTCACTGGCGGCGGCGGCTTCCACTTCCGCAAGTATGTCCAGCCCATCGGAGAACAGGTTCGAATGGCCTTTTTCGGCGCCCTCGTCGTCTTCATCGTCTTCGGCGGGATCACGCGCCTTGGTTCGGAAGCCGCTCAGGGGTTGTTCGAATGCCCGGTCGAGGTCCGCCCCCGTGCGCAGGTGGGGTGCCTCGCCCGTTACGCCGGGATCATCCTCATCTTGGTCCTCGTCGTCGTCGTCGATCGGTTCTCCAAGCTCGGAAACCGCCAGAACGTCGTCCCAGTTGTCGAAGAGCCTTCCATCGTCGTCCCCGTCCTCCGCGTCGTCAATCGCCGCGTCCATAGGCGTGGAGTCGTCTTGTTCGACGGTATGCTCGGCCCGCAGAATGAACGTGTCGCCTCCCTCGTGACGATCCTCAGGAGGGCTGGCTTCGATCAAAGCCTCTTCGGGGGCCGACGCAGCCGGAGCGGGCGGTTCCTCTATAATGGGCGCTGCTCTCCGCGCCGGCGCCCGGTCCGCGCGTTTCTTCTCGATAAGTTCAGAAATGAATCTCATCATTCAGCCCTTCCGGCAATTGGCGTTGGGTCATCGGCGAACAAGGGTCCCAGGGTCCAGAACGCCCTTTCAACGAGTTTTTTTCCCGTTGCTGACGTGTCCCGGGTTTGGCGCGAGCGATCCCCGCGCCGTTCTTCGGATTGCCTCGCGATCTTTGCGATGTAGTCGATACGTTGCGGGATGGAGGGCATGCAGATGGTCTCCACCGGCGGGCGCCAGTCAGTGTCGAACGTCGGAACAGGCTCCGCAGCGGCTGCATCCGCGGCGGCCTTGGCAGCCTGCGCGCGCGATTTCTTCCGCTCTTCTTCCTCGGACTTGATCCGCTCCATCTCGACCAGACGCTGCTCCAGCTCCGCCTCCTCGCGTTCGCGTTCTTCCGCAAGGATGCTGGCAAGTTCGCTGTTGGTGCGGTGCGTCAACTCGCTGACCAACTGGTCGATGCGCGCGTCATTACGTGCCGCTTCAAGCGCCATGGACGTGTGGGAGTGATCGTCGATTTCCAGAAGCCACTCGTTCGCACTCTGCATCCGATCGCGCGCGAGCACCGAAACGGCCCGGTCGATCGAGGCCAGCAGGCCCTTGTCGAAGCGTTCGACGGAGTTCTCGAGCTTGGTGTAAGGGTCGGCCTGACCCTCCGCCAGGGCGGCGAGACGGTCCGGGCTCGGCGGGGGCGCCTCCCCCGTGATGGCGTAGTGGAACGTCGCACCAAGCGAATAGAGGTCGCTCGCAGCCGAATGCGCGGCGTGCGTGGCGTAGAATTCGTGCGGCGAGTAGCCATCTTTCACGGCATGGATCGCCGAGGCGTCGCGGGCGGCCTGCGCCCGGGCGGACCCGAAGTCGATCAACACCGGATTGCCGCTTTTCTCGATCAGGATGTTGTCCGGCGAGATGTCACGGTGAAGCATCCCGCGTGCGTGAATGTGCGAAATCGCGCTCAACACCGTCACCATCAGTTCACGGATCTTGGCGAACCCGAAATTCTCCCGGTTCTCCGAGATGATCGACTGAAGATCCCGCCCCTCAACGAAATCGAGCGCCATGTAGGCTGTCTTGTTGTCCGAAAAGACCTCATGCACGCGGACGATGTTCGGGTGCTCCAACATCGCCAGCGCCCGGGCCTCCTTGCGGAACATGTCCAGCAGCCGCTCGTAATAGCCGGCGTGCTCCTCGGAGCGGACGCGCACGTTATTCCCGTTCCGGCAGCAGATGAAGCTGGGGTAGCATTCCTTGATTACGACGCGCCGATCCAGGCTGTTGCGCGCGAGGTAGGTGATTCCGAATCCACCCGAGTTCAGGTACCGCTCGATCTTGTACTGTCCACGCAAAAGCGTGGAGCCGACCGGGAGTTCGTCGCCGAATTTGCTATGTTTTGTTCGCTCTTTCGGCGTTGTCCTGGAACTCATCAATGGTCCTTCCGGGCGGGTGTGGGCGCCTGAAGTACAGACGTGCCTTCGCCATGTTCCGAAGAAGGTGTCCTGAGAATGTGGCGACAAAATGGACAAACGCGCCCAATGGGGTGGCGGGCATGGCAGGTGAAGCTGAAAAAACGGATGTGGCGCACGTCCCGAAGGCACACAGGACTTCATGGCACAAGCGAGGCAGTCGCGCTTTGGGCGTGTTGGATAGTGCGAAAATGAGGGCCGTCAAGGCCTGTAACGCAGCTCAATTGCAAGACAATGCCGTCGCCCGAACGAGATTGTATGCCCGCCGGCAGCCCAATTGAGACCGGCCATCGGGCAAATCACTGTGCGTCCGATCCGCGTTCTTTCAGCCGCGTTCCGCCTCCATCACGTTGGCCTTCACCGCGACGAAGCTGTCCGGCGTGACAGAAATCGTGTCGATCCCGGCGGCCACGAGGATCCGGGCAAAGCCGGGATCGTTGCTCGGCGCCTGACCGCAGAGCCCGATCTTGGCGCCCGCAGCCCGTGCCTTCGCGATGACGGTCTCGATCATCCAGAGCACCGCCGCGTCCCGTTCCCGGAACAGGTAGGCGAGGTCCGCGCTGTCGCGGTCGATCCCGAGGGTGAGCTGGGTCAGGTCGTTGGAGCCGATGGAGAAGCCGTCAAACCGTTTGGCGAACTCCTCCGCCACGATCACGTTGGATGGGATCTCGCACATCACGTAGACTTCCAGCCCGTTCTCGCCGCGCACAAGGCCGTTCTGACCCATCACCTCCAACACCCGGTCGGCTTCCTCCGGCGAGCGGCAAAACGGGATCATGACGATCACGTTGTCGAACCCCATCTCCTCTCGCAGCCGCTTGATCGCCTGACATTCCAGCGCGAAGCCGTCCCGGTAACGGTCGGAGTAGTACCGCGACGCGCCGCGGAACCCGATCATCGGGTTTTCCTCCGCCGGCTCGAATTGCGCACCTCCCAGAAGCTGCGCATATTCGTTGGTCTTGAAGTCGCTCATCCGCACGATCACCGGGTTCGGGTACCAAGGCGCGGCAATGCTGGAGAGCCCCATCGCGAGCCGCTCGACGAAGAACTCCGTGCGGTCGGCATAGCCCTGGGTCAGCGCGTCGATGGCGGCTTTATCCTCATCGGACTTCAAGTCGCCGTACCGGGTCAGCGCCAGCGGATGCACGCGGATCTCGTTGTTGATGACGAACTCCATGCGGGCGAGGCCCACACCGTCCGCCGGCAGACGCCACCAGCGCATCGCCGCGCCCGGATTGGCGAGGTTCAGCATCACCTTGGTCCGGGTCTCCGCGACATCCTCCAGCCGGGTCTCCTCGACCTCGATCTCGGCCTTGCCGGCATAAACCACCCCGCGATCGCCCTCGGAGCAATTCACGGTTACCATCTGCCCGTCGTGCAGCACATGGGTCGCCACGCCGGTCCCGACGATCGCCGGCAGGCCAAGCTCGCGGCTCACGATGGCAGCGTGGGACGTGCGCCCGCCGTGATCGGTGATGATGGCCGCGGCGCGCTTCATGATCGGCACCCAGTCCGGGTCGGTGATGGAGGTGACAAGGATCGCGCCGTCCACAAAGCGCTCGATGTCCTCTGCATCCTCGATCAGGCAGACCTCCCCGGCGGCTACGGACATGCCGACGCTGAGGCCCTCCAGCAGCTTCTCTCCGGCCTTCTTCATCCGGAAGGACTTGAGCGTTCCGCCGACAGCCCGGGACTGGACCGTCTCCGGCCGCGCCTGCACGATATAAAGCTCGCCGGTATCCCCGTCGCGGGCCCATTCCATGTCCATCGGCTGGCCATAGTGATCCTCGATTGTGCACGCCGCGCGGGCAAGTTCCAGGATCTCCGCGTCCGACAGGACGAACTGCGCCCGCTCCTTCCGCGATGTGGCCACGTTGCGGGTCGTTTGGCCGGAAGAGCCGCCGTAGATCATCTTGATCTTCTTGGCGCCGAGCGCCTTTTTCATGATCGGCGTGATGCCCGCTCTGCCGAGGAAGGGCTTGTAGACCTGGTACTCGTCGGGATCGACGGCACCCTGCACCACGTTCTCCCCCAGTCCCCAGGCGGCATTGATGAGCACGACCTTGTCGAAGCCCGACTCCGTGTCGATGCTGAACATCACACCCGAGCCGCCGGTATCCGCCCGCACCATGAGTTGCACGCCGATGGAAAGCGCAACGGCCATGTGGTCGAAGCCCTTCATCTCGCGGTACGAAATCGCCCTGTCGGTGAACAGCGACGCGAAGCAGCGACGGCAGGCGCGCAGCAGCGCCTCCTCCCCGCGGACGTTCAGGAACGTCTCCTGCTGTCCGGCGAAACTTGCGTCGGGCAGGTCCTCGGCCGTGGCGCTGGAGCGCACCGCGACGGCCGGGGTTTCCATCCCGACCCGCTCACCGAGCGCCCTGTAGGCCGCCCTGATGTCCCGCTCGATCTCCTCTGGCCACGTGCCGGACCGCACTTCCGCGCGGATGCGGCTGCCCGCTTCGTGCAGCGTCATCCTTTCCCGCGAGAGGTCCTCCAGCGTCTGTGCCACCACATCCCGCAGGTCGTTTTCGTCAATGTACGCCCGATAGGTATCAGAGGTCGTGGCGAACCCCGGCGGAACCTTAATGCCCTTAGCCCCGAGCGACTGCACCATCTCCCCGAGAGACGCATTCTTGCCGCCGACCCGTGGCACGTCCTGCCGTCCGAGATCGTCGAACCACACCAGCGTTTTGTCCTGGGCATGCATGGCCATTCCTCCCCTCCCCGGCGCGGGTTTCCGGGCAGGAGTCTACACCGAGTGGGGGAAAAACGCGTTGATCCTCGTCATGGCCAGAGGTGTATGGAACAGACCGGGAAGCGCGCCGGCCATTGGAAGGCAGCGGTGGCGCCCGGTTCCCTGAAGGCCCCGGAACGGACCCGGTCAGAAGATGAAATCGCCCCGGTCGAGCTCGTTCGGGGCAACATCCTCCAGCCTGACGGTGACGTTGGCAAACGTGATGAGCGTATCACCACCGGCGGCCTTGGAGATCTCCAGATCGGAATAGCGGGACGCCCCGGACCGGATGACCATGTGATCCACGTCCGGTGTGAAATCGACGATCCTGTCCCGGCCGTCGCCCCGGTCGAACAGGAACCGGTCGGCCCCCCGTCCGCCGTCGAGAACGTCGTTCCCCCCGGCGCCACGCAGGGTGTCCCGGCCGTCGCCGCCCCGGACCACGTCCCTGCCCTCGCCGCCGATCAGGAGGTCCTTGCCGTCATTCCCGAGGACCACATCGCGCCCGTCCCCGCCAAATAGCCTGTCCGCCCCGCCTTTCCCAGCAAGCCGGTCGTCGCCCCGGTTGCCGGACAGCACGTTGGCACTGTCGTTGCCCGTCAGCCGGTCCACCCCGACCCCGCCGAGAATGCCGTCGATCCCCAGAAGCTTGTCGCCCGTCGCGATGCCAAGGTTGGTGCTGCCGGTGTCGAGGTTGTAGACGACCTTGCCCGAGCGGGTCGAAAAATCCAGAAGGTCCTCCGGCGAGTCCCGACCGTCGTACCGGTCCAGCCCCTTGCTGAGGGTCAGGCGAACCGTGGCCGCGCCGCCCTCGATCTTCTCGATGCCGCTGAATGTTCCGCGGGCATTCAGCGTGCTGTTCACCTCCTTGATCATGAAGGAGTCCGCCGCGGCATCTCCCGGCCCCGGCAAGATGCGGGAGACGTCGTCAACGCCGTCGGAAAAGACCGGGTTGGCCTGTTTCACATCTCGCGGCGTCAGCAGAACGCCGCGATACTCGCGGGCCTCGTTCGTGCCCGTGTCGATCCAGACGGTCTTCGCGTGGTAGAATTCGCCGGAATAGCGGCCCGTGGCGAAATTCACCTGGAGCTCGCCACCAGCGCTGCCGAGATCGAGCACATCGAACCCTCTCCGGCCGAGGGCGTCCGTCCGGCCGTAGCCGATCACGATACGGTCGTCGCCACCGCCGCCATCAGCGCGATCCGCTCCGGCGCCGGTCAGGAAGATGTCGGCGCCGCCCCGCCCCACCAGCACGTCATTTCCCTTGGCGCCGGACAGGACGTTGGCCCGGCGGCTTCCGGTGATGGAGTCGTCGCCGTCGGTGCCATAGACATTCTCGATCTGCGACAGCGTGTCGAAGCCGAAGCTGCCCGTGACGGTTCCAAAGTCCAATCGCACCGTGATGCCGCCGAAGTTGGCGGCGGTCAGTTCGCCCCGCAGGCCATCGGGCACGGCATAGCTATAGTCGGCCGTATCCGTGCCGCGCCCGCCCACCAGGGTGTCGTTCCCGGCGCCGCCGTGAATTCGGTCGTCGCCACCACCGCCGCGGATCTCGTCGTTACCGGCACCACCATAAAGGATGTCCTGTCCCGCCCGACCATCGATCAGGTCGTTGTCGCCGCGCCCGATCAGGGTTTCCCCTCGGGTCGACCCTCTCAGCACGTCCTGGCCGTCCGTCGCGATGACCCGTTCGAAACCATCAACCTTCGTGTCGACCTTGACTTGCGTGTACCCCCCGTACAGCCCCGTGCCGTAGGCGGTCCCCAGCCCGAGGTCCACCACCGCCTTCGTTCCGCTCGCCGGGGAAGACACATGATCTATCACCAGCGTGTCGAAGCCCGCCCCGCCTCGTACGACGACGCCCTCCATCCGTTCCAGGCGGACATAGTCGTTGCCGTTGCCGGCCAGAACGCGGCTCTCGGCGTCGGATGCGTCGAACAGGATGTCGTCGTCGCCTTTGCCGGCCAAAACCTTTCCGCCGGCGGAGCCTCCCCCGCCCAGGACGATCTCGTCGTTTCCGGCATCCGCATGGACGGTGGCGAAGCCGCGGTCCTGGGTGAAGTAATCGTCCCCTGCCCCAAGCCAGAATTCCCGAACGGCGCTGAATTCCGGCTCGCTGACGATGCGGTGGGCGCCGTCGGGCAGGATGAACTTCTCGAACCCGTCAATGTTGGCGCGGAAGAAATTGTTGCCCCCGGAGGTCAGGCTGCCGGTGTAATCCACGTCCGTCGCGGTGATGCTCCGGCTGATGGACCCCACGAGCCGAAACGTCCATCGCGCCTCGCCGATCCCGGTCAGGTCGAGCGTGTCGGTACCGCCACCGCCCTCGAAGGTCACGCCGCCGAAGCCGTTCGATCGAGGGGTCGTGACCTTTATCAAATCGTCCCCGTCGCCCCCGTTCGCGGAATTGGCGCCCCGAGTCAGGATCCTGTCGTTGCCACCCGCGCCGTGGAGCGAAATCGGCGCATCCCAAGGACCGACCGCGCCCTTGAGCACATCCGCCCGGTCGGTGCCGACGTATTGTTCTATGCCGACCGCTGTATCGACGGCCACCCGTTCCCCGGACGCGCCGATGTGCTCGATCTTGCCCGTCGCCGCATCGATCCGGACCGAACCGCCCCAGTCGGTCAGATCGTCCAACGCGTCGCGGATCTTGTTGCGGAGGTCCGGATCGCCGTTGATGCTGCTGCGGAGTTCGGCAATGGTGTTGTAATCGAGCGAATAGCTCAGGACATCCCGACCGTCGCCACCGTCATGCGCCTCGCCACGGCCTTTGACCGGGCGACTGGTGGCCACGATGAAGTCGTTCTGGTCGCCGGAAAATGTGCGGTCCAGGCCCGCCCCGGCAAACAGGAAATCGTTGCCTGGCCCGGACATCAGGATGTCGTTGCCGCCCTTGCCAGCCAGGACGTCATCGCCGTTGGCGGAGATGATCCGGTTCGCCTTGCCGTTGCCGGTCAGGGTGTGGTCGCCGTTGCCCTGGATGATGAGGTTCTCGATGCCCGACAGAGTGTCGGTCCCCTCGGTGGTGAAGGCCATGCCATCGGTCAGGTCGATGCGGTTGCCGCCGTTGCTGCCGCTTTCGAGCATCTGGTAATAGTCCAGCCCCGCATTCCCGTTCGCAACGTCGTCGCCGAGACCGGGCAACAGCACATCGTTTCCGGCGCCGCCATTCAGCAGGTCATTCGCGGTGCTACCGAAGATCCGGTCGTTACCGCCCCAGCCGTTCGCCACATGCAACCCGTCGGCATTCGAAATACCCGAGGTGTTCAGGAACATCAGGTTGTCGCGGTCATTGCCGTTCAAGACTGACCCGCCGATCTTGGCGCGCTTGAGCTCGTCGATGGTGAATTCGATATTGCGGAACACCACCCGCTCTACGCCGAAGAGCTTCGTGGACCCCTCGTTGATTCCGCCCGCCAGCGGCTTGACGTGAGACACGACGATCTCGCCGTCCGTCGGGTCCTTGGCGAACTCGTACTGATTAAAGTAGCCGGAAAAATAGACCATATCCTGCCCTGCGCCGCCGTAGAACAGGTCGTCCCCCTCGCCCGCCACCAGAACGTCGTTGCCGCCACGCCCGTGGATCTCGTCGTCGCCACCGCGCGCGTCGAGAATATCCGCCTTCCGGTCGCCCAGAACGATCTCGTTCAATTCCGTTCCGATCGCCGTGGGACCGACCAGCGCGTCACCGACCACGCCGTTGTAGAGACGCAAGTCGATATCATCGAGCCAATCGGCGATCTTGAAGAGGGTCGTATTGAAACTGCGGACCTCGGACAGCAGGTCCTGGATGTTGTCGATGAGCGTGTCGAGGAAATCCGCCTCCGGCATGAGTTTGCGAATTTCATCGGCGACGCTGTCGAGGAGGTCGTCGATCCCGAGTGTCTTCGTGAGAAAATCCATCACCGGCGCGACGACAAGATCGAAAACGAAACCTGCCGCGTCCAGCAGCGGCTCTATCGGCTTGATTGCGGCCGCCGCGATCTTCAGCGGCGAGGCGATGTCCTCGATCATCTCCCAAGCAGCCGAGAAAGCCGAAAAATCCACATTGATCGGCCCGATCCTGGCCGTGTCGATGATGTCGAGCACGCCGTCGATTTTCGAGACGATCTTGTCGAAGTTGGTCGCAAGGGGGCCGACCACCTTGTTGCGGGCGGCAAACTGGTCCTCGACGTCCAGTTTAAGCTGGCGGTACTCCGCGCCGCTTGCCTTGTCGAGCGCCATGAGGAAGCCCGCCGCCGCCGCGCGCGTGTTCTCCAGCTTGTCGATCTTCTCGCCGATCTTTTCGGAGATCTCGTCGAGGTTTTCCTGAACGTTTTCCAGCTTCTTTTCCAGCAGGTCGAGGAACTGGCCTTCCTCCTCCCGTCCGTCGCGATTGGCGTCCTGAGTGCCGTTGAGCTTGTCCATGGCCTCCTCGATCTTCTCCACCGCGGGGCGAACGGCCTTCAGCACGGTTTCGAAGGCCCGCGAGGGCGCTTTCAACGGACCGGCCTGCTTGGCGAGTTTCAGGACCGTGAGTTGGTCGTCGATTGCCTCGCCGATCTTTTCGGCCACGTCGCCAGTCGTGTCGACGGTGCTCACCACGGTTTCGGCCAGCCCCGCAGCTTGATTGAAATCCTCCACCCAGTCGCGCAGTTTTTCGAGGTTCCGGACCGTCTTGCCTAGGTTGCTGTCATAGGTCTGCAGTTCGGTCCGGTAAGACATTCGGCGCGTCTCCGAAAGATTGTTGCAAGAATCTTGTTCGGGAGACTATGGCTTGGATAATTTGATGCGCATATAGGCAATAGGACAGTAATTTGAGCAAAGGCAAGGCTCAGGCGGCTTGGCTACAGACCAGTGGGAAACGCTGCGTCAAGCGGCACCCTGCTCCGACAGATGGTCCCCAACGGCCACCCCCCGAAGGAAAATCTGCACCGCCCACTCGCGCCGCGCGGCAATCTGTTCGGCCGTCGAGTAGGATCCTTCGGGTTCGAGCAGGATCGGGATCGGGTTCTCGAATGCCATGTCGACCAAAATGCTCGCGGCAAGGCTGATCCGCTCTTTCGGCAGGCGCAACTCCCCCTCCTGCTGCGCCTTCAGCAGTTCGGCGGCCACGCTGTTTTCGAGCACGTCGCGGCTCTCCTCACATCCACGCCGCGCCAACGCGGGGAATGTGTGGGCCTCTGTCAACAAGGCCCGCAGCAATTCCAGCGAAGAGTCCAGTTTGTCAGGCGAAGCGTGGACCGTCAGCAGCAGATTCAGTCGCTCCGACAGGGGGCGATCCCGATCTGAGGCCGAAAGCGGACGAAAGAGCGAGTTGCCGAGCCGGCCGACACAAGCGGCGAGAAGGGCTTCGCGACTGTCGAACATTGCGTAGATCGTGCGCTTAGACATGCCCGCACGTTCGGCGATGGCCGTCATCGTCACCTCCGACAGCACCCGTTCGGCTACCAGGGCCTCGGCCGCCTCAAGGACCATTTCTTCCCGTCGGGCAGGGTCGATCTGGACGGGCCGACCTCGCCGGCGCCCGGTGTTTGCTCCTTGGGCATTCTCGCCCTGATTGGTCATTCGACGCCTCCCACAGCAGTTGGCCGCCAGATCCGAAAAATAATCGTCACCGCCAACTGCGGAACTTTACAAAACCTGACGGTATCCTTATTCCGGGTCAAGCGATTCGCCAATCGGCCTGTCCCTTTAGATTTCTGCCTTCCCTTCTGTGGAGCCCCCTCATGCCAAGCCATCGCATTGTTTCGTGCCGTGCACGCATCGCTCTTGCCCTGGCCATCCTTAGCCTTGCATCCGGCGCATTGGCCCAGCAGGGCGGCACTCCGCCGCCGCCAGCGGTTACAGTCGTAACGGTCGAGAGCTCGGACGTGACGCTGACACGCCTTTTGCCCGGTCGGGTGAGCGCCTCGGCGATGGCCGAGGTGCGTCCGCAGGTGAACGGACTCATCACGGAACGCCTCTTCGAGGAAGGGCGTCCCGTCGAGGAGGGGAGCCCGCTCTACCGGATCGACGCAGCCAGCTATGCCGCGCAGGAAGCTGCCGCGAATGCCAGTCTTGCCCAGGCCCAAGCTCAGATGCAGCAGGCCGAACGCGAGGTGGAGCGCATGAAAACGCTGCTGGAGCGCCGCGTGACCAGCCAGCAGGAATACGACGACGCCGTTGCGGCGCGGGACGTGGCCGCTGCGGCGGTCAAGGTTGCGGAAGCGAACCTCCTGGCTTCCGAGATCGATCTGGACCGGGCAACGATCCGGGCCCCGATCTCGGGAATTGCCGGTCTGAGCGAAGCGACCAAGGGTGCGCTCGTCACCGCCGGTCAGGCAACTCCGCTGACGGTGATCCGCACGATCGACCCCGTGAATGTGGACGTGACCCAGTCCTCCGCCGAGATGCTGCGCTGGCGACGGGCGTCCGGCACCATCGCCGCGGGCGGCCCGGGTGATACTGTGCTTACGCTGAAGCTCGCGGACGGCTCGACTTACGAACATACCGGCCGGCTCTCCGCCGCCGAACCACATGTGAACCAGCAGACCGGCGTGATCCTTCTGCGGTTGGAATTCCCCAATCCCGAGCAGTTGTTGCTGCCGGGAATGTACGTCCAGGTCGAGGTGCCGCAAGCCGTGGTCGCGAACGCGGTACTCGTCCCGCAGGAAGGCGTGACGCGCGACCGGCGTGGGCGCCCAATGGCGATGATCGTAACATCCGACAATGTGGTCGAGGCGCGGCAGATCACCATCGAACGCGACCGCGGCAACCAGTGGGTCGTTACCGAGGGGCTGGACTCCGGCGACCGGGTGATCGTGGCCGGTCTGCAAAAGATCGCGCCGGGGCAGCAGGTCTCGCCAGAGGAACGGGTGGATGCGGAGACCGGCGACGCCGGCCAACCCGGAGCGGGTCAGCCCGCGGCCGGCCAATCCGAAGCGGCCCAACCGGCAGCCGACCAAGCTGAGGCGGGCCAAGCTGACGCCACTCAACCTGCAGACGGTCAGACCGACGCCGCTCAAGCCGATGCCGCCCAGGCCGGTGCCGCTCAACCCGCCGACGGTCAGGCTCAAGACGATCCGGCCAACGACGCCACCGTCGCTACGGACTGAGCCGTCCGAGACGCCACCCTTCCCAGGAGTTTTCCATGGCGCGCTTCTTTATCGACAGGCCGGTTTTTGCATGGGTCATCTCGATCCTGATCTCCGGCATTGGTCTGCTGGCGATCTGGACCCTTCCGGTCGCGCAATACCCGCAGATTGCCCCTCCGTCCGTTCGCGTTTCCGCCACCTACCCCGGCGCCTCGGCCGAGACGGTTGCCAATACCGTCACCCAGCTCATCGAACAGCAGATGACAGGGCTCGACGGGCTGCGGTACATTTCATCCAGTTCGACCTCCGCCGGGACCGCGAGCATCGAGTTGACCTTCGAGACCGGCACGGACCCGGACGTGGCCCAGGTGCAGGTTCAGAACAAGCTCAGCCAGGCGACGGCGTCGCTGCCCGAAACGGTGCAGCGATTGGGCGTGCAGGTGGAAAAATCCTCCTCAAGCTTCATGATGGTGATTGCGCTGATTTCCGAGGACGGAAGCCTCGATCAGGCGGACCTTTCGGATTACATGGACACCACTCTGGTGGACGAGTTCAGCCGGATCGAAGGCGTCGGCGGTGTGCAGGTGTTCGGTGCACCCTACGCCATGCGCATCTGGCTCGATCCGTCGAAACTTTCAGCCTATGAATTGACGCCGACGGACGTGGTCCGCGCCGTTTCGGCCCAGAACGCCCAGATCTCCGCCGGCGCATTCGGCACCCTCCCCGCGCCGGAGGGCCAGCAGCTCAACGCGACCATCACAGCGCAATCGTTGCTCACCACGCCGGACGATTTCCGGAATATCGTGCTTCGGGCCGAGACCGATGGCGGACTGGTGCTGCTTCGCGACGTCGCGACGGTTGAGATCGGGGCGGAGAACTACTCCATCATCGCGAACTACAACGGCAATCCGTCCGCCGGCATGGCGCTGCAACTGGCATCGGGTGCCAACGCGCTCGACACCGCAGAGCGCGTTCGGGAGAAGCTCGATGAGTTCTCGGAGTTCTTCCCCGACGGCGTGAGCTATGTCATTCCTTACGACACCACGCCCTTTATCGAGATCTCGATCCACGAGGTGCAAAAGACGCTGTTCGAGGCCATTGTCCTCGTCTTCTTCGTCATGCTGCTCTTCCTGCAGAACCTCCGCGCCACTCTCATCCCGACCTTGGCGGTTCCGGTCGTGCTGCTTGGTACGTTCGCTGTCCTGTCGATCGCGGGATTCTCCATCAACGTGCTGACCATGCTCGCGATGGTGCTCGCCATCGGCCTGCTGGTGGACGACGCGATCGTCGTGGTGGAGAACGTCGAACGGATCATGGAAGAGGAAGGGCTTAATCCAAGGGAAGCGACGCGCAAGTCCATGGGTCAGATCACCGGGGCCCTGATCGGCATCGCGCTCGTCCTGTCGGCTGTGTTCGTTCCGATGGCCTTCTTCGGCGGCTCGACCGGCGTCATCTACCGCCAGTTCTCCATCACCATTGTCTCGGCCATGGCCCTGTCCGTGCTTGTCGCGCTGACGCTCACGCCTGCGCTCTGTGCGACCTTGCTCCGGGGGAAGGATGCCCACCACGCCCGCCGGGGCCCATTCGGCTGGTTCAACCGTGGGTTTGACGGCCTCACGAGCGGCTACACCTCCACCGTGGGCTATGTCATCAAGCGGCCGCTGCGCATCCTGCTGGTCTACCTCGCCGTCGGCGGTGGCATCGGCTGGCTGTTCATGCAAACGCCGACGGGCTTTCTGCCGGATGAGGACCAGGGGATCCTGTTGACGCTCATCCAGGGGCCGACCGGAGCCACCGCGGAGCGTACGCAGGCCGTGGTCGACCAGGTTGGGGAACATTTCCTGACCGCCGAGGAAGAAAATGTCGAAGCCATATTCGGCGTCGTCGGCTTCTCCTTTGCTGGTCGCGGTCAGAACGCGGGCTTGGCATTCATCCGGATGAAGGACTGGAGCGAACGCCCCTCCCCCGCACAGGGTGTTCAGGCCGTGGCAGGACGCGCCTACGGGGCCTTCAGCCAGATCCAGGACGCGATGGTCTTCCCGATTGTGCCGCCGGCGGTGCCGGAACTCGGCAACGTGTCTGGTTTCGACTTCTACCTGCAGGCGCTCGGCGGGCAGACCCACGAGCAGCTTCTGGAAGCGCGCAACCAGCTCCTCGGCATGGGGATGCAAAACCCACGCATCGCCTCCATCCGGCCCTCGGGGCTGGAGGACGCGGCTCAGTTCGCGTTGGACATCGACTGGCGGGCAGCCGGTGCCATGGGCGTCTCACCTTCCGACGTCGCGGACACGCTGTCCATCGCCTGGGCCGGCCGGTACGTGAACGATTTCAACGACAACGGCCGCATCAAACGCGTTTACGTACAAGGCGACCCTGAGTCCCGTGCTGGCCCCTCGGACATCTCCAAGTGGCGGGTGCGCAATGCCAGTGGCGGTCTCGTTCCCTTCGCAAACTTCACCGAAGAGGGCTGGACCTACGGGCCGCAAGGGCTGTCGCGCTACAACGGCATTCCCGCGATGCAGATCCAGGGTTCCCCTGCGCCAGGCGTGACCACCGGCGAGGCCATGGCCGAGATCGAGTCGATGGTGCAGCAACTCCCGCCCGGCTACGCAATCGCCTGGACCGGGCTTTCGCTCGAAGAACGCGACTCTGGTGGTCAGGCGCCGATGCTTTACGCGTTGTCTGTGGCGGCGATCTTCCTCTGCCTCGCCGCGCTCTATGAGAGCTGGGCCATTCCGTTCTCCGTAATCCTCGTGATGCCGCTCGGTGTATTGGGTACGCTTCTTGCCGCGCACTTCCTCGGCTTCGAAAACGGGGTGTTCTTCCAGGTGGGTTTCCTGACGGTGATCGGCCTGACGGCCAAGAACGCGATCCTGATCGTGGAATTCGCTCGCGAACGGTTCGAGGCAGGCGACGAACTGTTCGAGGCCCTGCGCGAGTCCGCACGGCAGCGGTTCCGGCCAATCATCATGACGTCGATGGCCTTTACCCTGGGCGTTCTGCCGCTCTACCTCTCGACCGGCGCCGGCTCTGGCGGGCGGCGCGCGGTGGGCGCGGCGGTGCTCGGTGGAACGATCACGGGCACCACGCTCGGCATCATCTTCGTGCCGCTGTTCTTCTCGCTGGTGATGCGGGTCTTCCGCCGCTCCAAAACGCGGAAAGAGGCTCCGAAGCCCGCTACAGCAAACTGAACTCCGTCGCGGCACAGCAAGGCCGCGGCGCACCTCCTTTACGGCAATTGGCCCGATGGGCCGAAAACTGCTCCGATCTGTCGCAGATGACGTTGCGGCCACCTGCGACAGATCGGAGCAGGCCGCAAGGTCAAGTCTCGCAGCCGCCCCATGCGCCTGCCGGAAATCTCCCGCAGACCTTTCTCGCGTCCCGCGAGTACATACGCCCTCCGCCCCCCTATGCGTAAATTGCAGTCCGCCGTAAGCGGCCGGCTCCGCTAAGCTTCATATTTAATTAACGGAATTCAACTTGCGCCTGAGGCATGTCGCATGAGATCCTAAGGCGCGGTTCGCGGCTTGAACGCCTCGAACCCTGGGGAGGAATTCTGACGAAGGCTCGGTCCGTTTGCGGTAACATGCTTTGCCGCAAAGATTATTTGTCGATCGGACCCATCCGCTCCCTGCATGACGGGAATTCTTTGGCGGCGCGTGTGCGTTTACGCTGCATGTCCGGATCGTACAAAAACCTTTAGCACTTCCTCGGCTGCAACCTGGTGAAGATAATGAAAGACACACAGACAACGACACCGGAGTTTCCCGGCGTATCCACGGTCATTCACGGCAACGGCGCCATCGCACAGGTGATGGGGCAAGTCTGCGGTGGGGTCATTGGCTACCCCATTACACCGTCGACCGAAATCGCCGAGTTGTACGAGGCGTTCCGCGCGGGAGGCGGGGTCAACGTCTGGGGCAGACACCCGTTCTTCTTCGAGCCCGAGGGCGAGCACTCGGCCCAGTCGGGTGCACTTGGTGCGGCGCTCACCGGGGGGCAGTACGTATCCAACGCCTCGTCGAGCCAGGGCATCCTCTACGGCATCGAAAGCCACTACGTGACCGTCGGCAAGAAAGTCGGCGGTTTTGTTCTTCAGGTGGCCGCGCGGTCCGTGTCGCGGCACTCGTTGAACGTGATGGCCGGTCATGACGACGTCTATGCGCTGCTGCCATCCGGCTACACCATCCTCTTCGGCTCCAACCCTCAGGAAGCCGCCGACCTCGCCGCGATCTCTTACAAGGTCAGCGCGATGTCGATGATCCCGGTGGCCAACGCGATGGACGGCTTCGTCACCAGCCACATGATGAGCGAAGTGATGATGCCGGAGGACGATCTCCTTCGGGCGTTCGTCGGCAATCCCACCGATCGGATCAAGTGCCCGACCGTGGCGCAGGAGATGCTCTATGGTGCCAAGGGACGCGTGTTCCAGCTCAAGCGCTACCTCGGCCGCCATAGCAGCGACCTCGCGCAGGAGGACTACGTCGCCCTCGTCGATTACCTCGACGCGAATTCGGAGGCTGTCGAGATCGACAATTCGGGCGACCTCGTCAGCGAGACGCTCGCCTGGCTGCCCGAGGAACTGCACGCCCAGTGGCGGCGGCAGTGGGTCAACTCGTACGAAAAAGGCACCCGCCAGCGAGTGCCGGCGCAGGTGGACGTCAACAACCCCGGCCTGACGGGCGGCGTGCAGAACCAGCCGGACTTCCAGGCCGGCAGCGTCGACCACCGGACCCACTTCGTCCGTGACGTGCCGAAGTTCGTTCGCGAGGCGATGGAGGAATATTCCGCCCTCACCGGCCGCCACTACGCCCCGGTGAAGACCTACCGTTGCGAAGACGCGGAGACCGTTCTGGTCGGCCTCGGCTCCGTGACCGACGATGCGGAGGCGGTTGCAGCCTACCTCCGCCGCCAGGGCAAGAAGGTCGGCGTGATCTCCATCAAGCTGCTCCAGCCCTTCCCCGAGGCCGATGTCGTCGCCGCGCTGGCCGGCAAAAAGGCCGTCACGGTGCTGGAGCGCTCCGAAGACACGGAACTGACCGGCCTCGTCAACCGCGCCCTGCTGAAGGCCGTGGAGAACGCCGGCGGCGAGCGGTATGCGGGCATCCCGGCGCTCGACCGCCTGCCGAAGCTCACGACGGCCATTTTCGGGCTCGGCGCGCACGATTTGCAGCCGCGTCACCTTGTGGCCGCCTTCGAGAACATGGATGAGCGGAACGCGCCTTTCGTATACCTGGGAAGCCAGTTTTTCTCCAAGACGCCCAGCCCGCACATCGCAGAGCTTCAGGACCGCCTGCGCGCGGCCTATCCCGAAACCGAGCTTATGGCACTCGAGACCAAGGAGAACCCGAAGCTTCTGCCGGACGGTGCCCTGCGCATCCGGTTCCACTCGGTGGGCGGCTACGGCACCATCGCCACGGGTAAGCTGCTGACCGACATCCTTGCGAACGCGTTGAGCCTGCATTCCAAGGCCGCGCCGAAGTACGGGTCGGAAAAATCGGGCGCGCCGACGAACTATTACATCACCCTCAGCCCCGAAGAGGTGAAGATCACCAACGCGGATCTGGAGGACGTGGAAGTCGTGGTCTCCCCGGACCACAAGGTGTTCTCCCACACCAACCCGCTGCGCGGGCTGGTCGAAGGCGGCACCTTCATCCTGCAGTCGAACCTGTCACCGCTTGAGGTATGGAAGGAACTTCCTGCCACGATGCGGGACTTCATCCAGCGCAGGAAGATCAACTTCTATGTGCTTGATGGGTTTGTGATTGCCAAGAAGCACGCTCCGCGCCCAGAACTGGAAACGCGGATGATGGGGATCGCCTTCATCGGGGCGGTCTGCGGCAACGTGGAGAGGATCACCGCGGGGGCCGACCAGGAGGCGGTGCTCGAAAAGATCCGCAGCCAGATCGCCAAGAAATTCGGCGGAAAGGGCGCGGCCGTGGTGGACGGCAACATGGCCGTGATCCGCGACGGTCTGGAGGCCACGGTCGCGGTCGACTACACCGCGCCGGAATTCCAGGAAATCGCGGCCACAACCGATCGGGTTCCGGCCTATTCGCCCGCCATCTCGGCCTCCATGTGCCGGGTCAACTGGGATGCATCGCCCACCGGCCTGTTCGACCACGAGTATTACGAAGAACTCATGGCGACGCCGTTCCGCGAAGGCACCGTGGGAGAGGCGCCGGTCTTGCCGGGCACCGGCATGTTCATGCCCTCGGGCACTGCAGCGATGCGCGACAAGGGCTTGTTCCGGCGCGAAGTTCCGCTGTTGGACCCGCAGCTTTGCACCGGTTGTCTGGAATGCACCATGGTCTGCCCGGACGCGGCAATCCCGGCCACCGTGCTCGACATCGAGGCGCTGTTGAAGACTGCGCTGAATGAGGTCGAGATGGCCGCGCCGCAGCAAGACGCGGTGAAGGAGTACATCCGGCCCATCGGCGAAGCGGTTCGCGCCGTCTATCGCGATGCCAAGGATGACCGGCCCTTCGCCGCGCTGGTGGCGGAAGCCGTCGACGCGCTCGACGTGGAAAGCGCCGTTGTCCGCCGCAACCTCTCCCGTCTGGCGACGGCGGCGGGCACCCTGCCCGTCTCCCGCACGCGACCGTTCTTCGACGCAATGGAAAAGGAACGGGCCGGCACCGGCGGGCTCTTCACCGTGGCGGTTGATCCATGGAAATGCTCGGGCTGTCTGGAATGCATCGAGGTCTGCGGCCCCGGCGCGCTGAGCGACGTGGCACAGGACGCCCCGCTGCTGACCAAGTTGCAGGAAGAATTCCAGTTCCTGTCCAAGACGCCGAACACCCCGGCGCGCTACTACGAGACCGCGTTCGACCCGAGCGGCGACATCAAGCGGATGATGCTCGACCGGGAGACCTACTACGCCACCACCGGCGGGCACGGCGCCTGCCGCGGATGCGGCGAGGTGACGGCGATCCGTCAGGTCGTCTCCGCCTCTCACGCGCTCCACGACCGGCGGCTCAAGGGACATGTTCGCGAGCTGGAACGGCTGACCGCCGACCTGAGCGCCAAATTGACGGAAGTCACCGAGGATCCGGCGCGCACGCAGCGCATCCAGGATGCGATCGACGTGCTCGAAAAGCGTCTGTTCCTGATGGAAGGCGGCCCGACTGGCAACGGCCCGGCCCCGATGGTGGTCGCCAATGCCACGGGATGCAGCTCGGTCTACGCCTCGACCTTCCCGTACAACCCCTACAACGATCCCTGGGTGAACAGCCTGTTCCAGGACGGGCCGGCGCTCTCCAAGGGGATCTTCGAGGGGCTCACGGCGACGGCCGCGGTGGACTTCAAGGCGCTCCGCGTGGCGCGGCTGGAACTGGAGGACGCCTACGATCCGGCGGCGGACGACGCGTTCTTCCGAAACTTCGGCTGGCCGGACTTCACGCCGGAGGAACGCGCCCTTCTGCCCACCGTCATCAACATCTCCGGCGACGGCGCGGCTTACGATATTGGCTTCGGCGCACTGTCGCGGCTTATGGCCTCCAACACGCCGGTGAAGGTCATGGTGCTCAACTCGGGCGTCTACTCCAACACCGGCGGGCAGACCTCCACGGCGAGCCTTTCGGGGCAGGACAGCGACCTGAGCCGGTTTGGCCCGGCGCTGGCCGGCAAGCAGGAGGACCGTAAGGAACTCGGCCTCATCGCAGCGTTCCACCCGGCCGTCTTCGTGGTGCAGTCCGCAACGGCGGTGCCCGGGCACTTCCTGAAGAACATGCGGGCCTACCTGGAGCACTCCGGCTCCCCCGCGCTGCTCGACGTCTACACACCCTGTCAGGCCGAGCACGGCATCGCCGATGCCGCGGCAAGCCAGCGTGCGAAACTGGCGGTGGAGGCCCGCGTCAGCCCGGTCTTCGTGCACGACCCCAAGGCAGGGGCGACGCTCGAGGAACGGTTCTCGCTGGAGGGGAACCCGGCGATGGACAAAGATTGGGCGATGACCACCCTCGAATACGTCGAGGACGGCCAGCTCAAGCTGATGGACGTGCCCCTAACCCCGGCCAACTTCGCCTTCGACGAAACCCGCTTCAAGAAGCAGTTCCGTCCGATGAAGGAGGGCGCCGACGGGATGCCGGTCGAGACCTATATCGACCTCGCCCCGGAAGATCGCTTGGCCAAAGTGCCCTTCGTCTATGCCACCGACGAGCAGAAGCGCCTCGTCCGCCTGGAAGTCGGTACGACAGTTGTACATCTGGTCGAGGAGCGTCGGCGCAACTGGCGGACGCTTCAGCACCTGGCCGGGTTGGACGTGGAGAAACTCGACTCGGCGCATCACACCGAAATCGAGTCGCTCCAGCAACGCTACGAGGAAGCCGTCGCGGCCCGCGAGGACTCGATGGACTCCATCGCCCGCGGCATGAGCGAACTTGCGGCTGCCTCCTCCGCCCCGGCGGCGGTGGGCGCCGGCGGCGGTCTGGCGGCGGTGGCCGCACCCGCGGCAACGCCTGCTGCGGCGGCCACGGCACCTGCGGCCGGCGGATCGGATCTGCCTCACATTCATGAGGAGGATGTTCCGCTCTGCACGGACTGCAAGACCTGCTACCAGGAGGTTCCGGAGCTGTTCGAACTCACCAAAATGGTGGTCGACGGTGAGGTCCGGCAAGTGGCGCACACCATTCCCGGCGCGCTGGAAAAGGTGAAACCGACCGACGAATTGCGGGCACGTCTCGCAAAGGTCGCGGCCAACTGTGACGCGGAGATCGTCCGATGAACGTCAATGTCACCGAACCGGGCGACGAGCTGTTCCAGCAACAGCTCGAAGTCCTCAAGAAGCACCTGGCGGCTGACCCGCGATCGTTGCGCAACGTCTTCGTCGCGGACGGCACCCAGGCGCTCGCCTGGGAGTTCCAGCAGGACGAGATCGGCGCGAAGTTCATCGGCGTCCTGTGGAACCTGCTTCTGCGCGAAGACGACATGAGCACGGTGCTACAGCGCTTCCTCTGGGACCTGCCGTTGAAGTACAAGCGTAAGTTCATCCGGGCGCTCGACCATCACCTGTCCGGGCGCTACCCGATGTTCAAGGGCCTGTCCGAAGGCTGGCCGGCGGAAACCTACATCCCGCCCTATATCCGGCCGCCGGAAGACCGCAGCCACGACTTCGAATTGGTGAACCAGGGCTACCTCGGCTACCGCAGCCTCGGCTACAGTTTGCGGGAGGTGGATCTGATCGTCTGGCTGGAGGCGCTGCGCGACAAGCAGTGCGAGGACCGGCCCTGCGAATTGGGTGCACTGAAGCAGAAGATCGCGGAAGCCGAAGCCAAGAAGGTCGGCGGGTGCCCCGTCAAGATCCACATCCCCGAGATGATCGACCTGCTGGGCAAGGGCAAGATCAAGCAGGCGCTGGAACTGATCGAAAGCTGCAACCCCCTGCCCAACGTGACGGGCCGGGTCTGCCCGCAGGAGCATCAGTGCCAGGGCGTGTGCAAGCACACCAAGCGGCCGATCGAGATCGGGCAACTCGAGTGGTACTTGCCGGAGCACGAGAAGCTGGCTGATCCGGACAGGTTCGCGCGCTTCAAGAACATCGTCAGCCCATGGACGAGAGCTGAAAAGCCCCCAATCGCGGTGGTTGGCTCCGGGCCCTCGGGGCTGATCAACGCCTACATGCTGGCCAGCGAGGGCTTCCCCGTCACGGTTTTCGAGGCGTTCCACGAGCTGGGCGGTGTGCTGCGCTACGGCATCCCCGAGTTCAGGCTACCAAACACGCTGATCGACGACGTGGTGACCAAGATCGACCTGCTCGGCGGCAAGTTCGTCCGCAACTTCGTCGTCGGCAAGACGGCAACGCTTGAGGATCTCAAGAAGGCCGGCTTCTGGAAGATTTTTGTGGGCTCCGGAGCGGGTTTGCCGACCTTCATGAACGTGCCGGGCGAACACCTGAACGGCGTGATGTCGGCCAACGAGTTCCTCACCCGCGTCAACCTGATGCGCGGGCGCGATCCGGCCTACGAGACCCCGCTGCCGGACGTCGAAGGCAAGAACGTACTCGTCGTGGGCGGCGGCAACACGGCGATGGACGCGGCGCGTACCGCCAAGCGTCTCGGGGCCAAAGTGACCATCGTCTACCGGCGGACGGAAGCGGAAATGCCGTGTCGTGTGGAGGAGTTGCATCACGCTCTTGAAGAAGGAGTCGAACTGGCCGAACTGAAGGGCCCGCGCGAGTTCGTGGGCGACAGCCACACCCATTTCGTCACCCACGCCATCGTGGACGTGAACGAACTGGGCGAGGCGGATGCCTCCGGCCGGCGGCGGCCGCAGCCCACGGGCGAGACTATCGAGATGCCGGCGGGCCTGGTCATCATGGCGCTCGGTAACAAGTCCAACCCGATCATCCCGTCCTCGGAGCCGAAGCTGAAGCTCTCCAAGTGGGGCACAATCGAGCTGAACAAGGGTCAGGAGACCTTCGTCAAGGACGTCTACACTGGCGGCGACGCGGCACGCGGCGGCTCCACGGCGATCCTGGCGGCGGGCGACGGGCAGTCGGCGGCGCGCGAGATCGTGGGCGACATTCCTTTCTCGGCAGACGAGATCACTGCGATGGTCGAGAAGGCCCGCGCCTACACCGACATGGGTCTCGAGCCGCAAAAGATCCTCAAGCAACACGAACTTGCCAGCGGCATCGTCGAGATGACGGTGCGGGCGCCCATGGTGGCCCGCTCGGCACGCGCCGGACAGTTCGTCCGGGTGCTGGCGAGCGAGGACGGCGAACTCATTCCGCTCACGCTGGCGGACTGGGACGTGGAGGCAGGCACCATTGACCTCGTCATCCAGGGAATGGGCACCTCGACCCGCCTGATGAACAAGATGCAGGTCGGCGACGCCTTCGCCGGCATCGCGGGGCCGCTCGGCCGTCCCAGCGACGTGCACAAGCATGGGGAGGACGAAACGGTCGTCTTCACCGCCGGTGGCGTCGGCCTGCCCGCAATCTACCCGATCTCGCGGGCGCATCTGGAGATCGGCAACCACGTGACCATGATCGTCGGCTTCCGCTCCGCCGACCACCTGTTCTGGACCGGCGAGGACGAGCGAATGGGCCGGCTCAAGGCGGAGTTCGGCGAAAAGGTCGAGCTGATCTACACGTCCAACGATGGCACCTTCGGCATCCAAGGCTTCGTGACCACGCCTCTGGAGGAGATGCTGAAAGCCGGCAACGTTGCCAACGGCCGCCCGATTGCCGAGGTGGTTTCGGTCGGCCCGCCGATGATGATGCGCGCGGTGAGCGACCTGACCAAACCCTACGGCGTGCCGACGGTCGTCAGCCTGAACTCCATCATGGTGGACGCCACCGGCATGTGCGGCGCCTGCATGGTGCCAGTGCTGACCGATGGCAAGACGGAGCGCAAGCACGCCTGTATCGACGGCCCGGAATTCGACGCTCACATCGTGGAATGGGACAAGTTCATGCCGCGGTTCGGGATGTTCCGAGCGCAGGAAGGACGTAGCCTGGAGCGCCACAAGCTGTAGTGAGACCCCGCCCGGCCGCTGGCCGGCGCGTTGGAGGAGGCGGAGGCGTCGGCACCAAGTGTGCCGGCGCCTTTCTCATACGCGGACCGCCAGGCTTGCCTGCACGCCGTCCCTCCTGTCAGCCGATCAGAAAGGCGTAGGTGAGCACCCAGACCGTCAACAGCACGGCGGTCACGAGGACGAACAGGCCGTTCCACCGCACGCCCACGTGCAACGCACTGACGTGCGCGAAGGACCCGACAAGCATCGTCGTTGCAGTGAATGGCGACGAGATCCCGCTGATGGCCCAACCCGCCACGATAGATGTCACCACCGCGGCGGGCGTGACGCCGAGTTCCGCCGCTTCGGGGATGAGCGGGGCAATCAACGTGACCGCGAGGATCGGGTTCATGCCGATCTGGCCCAGAATCGGGATAAGCCAGACGAACGCGCCCAGGATCAGCCAGGTAGGCAGTCCTGTGGGATCGAGACCCGCCGCCTCCACCGCAGGGAGCAGCAGCGGGGCCCCAACCGTGCCAATGTAGCCCGCCATGATCAGCAAAGTGATTTCGCCTCGGCTTCGGGGCAGTTCAACCGTCACGTAGTCCCGCAAGCGCGCGCTGAGCGGCGTGTCCACCGCCCCGCCCGCCTGCTGGATCCACGCCCAGCCGAGGGACAGGATGGGAACCACCAGCATGACGATCCCCGGAACGTTGATGCCCGTCACCTCGTGCAGGACACCGACCAGCCCCCCGAGCAGAAGGAGCAGCAGCAGGAGCGGCGACAGCGACCTCCAGGACCCCGCAACGGGCTGGGCCGGCGGCACCGGGCCGCTGAGCTTGGGTTTGAACAAACTGTCCAGCGCCCAACCGGACCCGGCGATAATCGCCGCAGTCACCATCCCCGGCCATACGGAGTCCGCCCAGCGGGCGCCGGGGATCAGCGCGTTGGTAATCGCCATGGCAAAGGCGAGCGGCGACCACGGCAGTGACGCGATGAAGCCGCGCTGGATCGCCAGCAACATCCGCCGGGTGCGGTGGCGACGGATTTCCGCATCCGCTTCGGCCCCGGCACTTGCGGTGGCAAGACTCCCCAGCAGCGAGATCGCGCCGTAGTTCAGCATCAGCGAGAACATGACCCCCCCGAGGGTCAGTGCAGCGTAACGTCGGCCGGGCGGCTGCAGGGCGAGGAAAGTGCCGCCGGCGGAAATCGAGGGCGACGTCTGGGCCACGTTGCGCAACGTGGAGAGCGCGGTGAAGAAGGCAGTGATGAACGCGGCCGAGCGCACCCCTTTCAGCAGGACCGCGTTCCAGTCCGGCACGAAGAGCACAAGAAGGATGCTCAACAGGATAGCCGTTGCGACGAACAACAGCCGCGTCCGCCTAACCCTCAGGGCCAGCAGAACCGTGAGCGTGACCATCAAGACTGGCAGCAGCGGCACCGCCACGTGGATGCGCCAGGCATCCATAGTGACGATCCCGGTCACCAGCCAGAGCAGCACGCCGGTCGCGGCATCTATCCTGTGTTCTGACAGCATGACGGACCCTGGCCTGAGCGAAAATGCATCCGCGCTAACGCGGCGCCGGAGCCCGCAACAAGACCAGTCTTACCCGCCCTGCTCGCACCTTCGCAAGCCGCCGGGGCGCAGAGATTGGTGCGCCCCTCTTGGGGGTGAAACCAGCAAGGCCAGTACTATCGGCGGCAGCATAAGGCTTGGTCCGGGCGACCGCTCCTAGGACGTCGCCTCCGGAACGCGGTCCCGATGCGCACCGCGGCGCTGAAGGCCTTGGCGCGTGAGGCGGAACTTCTCCCCCACCCACCCGGGCGCATCCTTCAGGGCGACCACATCGTCTGGTGACACCGGGCGGCGATTGTCCGGGTCCGTCAGGTCAAGCAGCGCACCCTCGGCGCCCTGATAGAAATCCGGCACGCCTGGCAGGGCCAGCTTCAGTTCCAATTGCTTCAGCGACAGCTCCGCGGCCGTGGTCAGGATCGGTTCGAGTTCCGACGGCGGCGTTTCGATCCAGTCGGCCACCAGCGCCCGGGCAAATTCTGTCGCCGCGGCCTCGACCTCCTCGTCCGGATGCACCCAGGTCGTCGCTTCCTTCGCTTCTCGAAGAGCCTTCAGCGTGTGGTCCGCCAGCCGGTCCGCCAGCCCCTCGCCGCCCGGGCGCCAGATCGCGACGAGGCATTGAAGGATGTACCAGCAGTGGTTCGGATCCGGCCCCGCCGCCTCGGGCAGCGCCCAGGCACGCCGCCAGAGCGCCGTGAAGGCATCGGGGTGATGGGAAAGCGAAACGAGCCGCATGCGCGCGTCTTCCGCCCGCTTGGTGTCGTGAGAGGACGTCAGCGTCAGCCCTCCCGCACTGCGCCGGGCGGCCCAATCGCGGAATCGCTCCTCGCTCCAGCACGTGTCGTCCGGTTCTGAACCGACCTCGTTGGCCGCCAGATACGGCACCCAGCGGAACCCCGCGGTGTCCTCCTGCGCCTTGGCCATCAGCGCACCCGTGACTTGCTGGAACCGGATCAACAGGGCCGCCTCGTCCGGGGTCCCGGCCCGCAGCATCGCGTCGGCCAAAGCGCGCACGACCCTGTCGGAGCGCAGGGAATCCGCCGCCGCGTCCACCACCTCGGCCATGAGTTTCAGATCTTCGGCCCTGCCCGGCCGGCCGGGACGGAAATAGGTGCGGTACCGCGGGAAGGCGATCAGCAGCGCAAACACGGCCTCCCGCACCGCCTCCGCGCCGGCGTCCGTCTCCGGGTCCGCTTCCAACACCGTCCCGCCCAAGTCGCAAAGTTCATGCAGTTCTGCGGCCAGTTCTTCTCTCAGCACCTGGTCCTTGGCCTCCGCCAGAACCTCGCGGAACGATGCCTCCCGACCGGTTTCCGTCTGCCAGAGCGCGACGAGCTTTTTCCAGCCGGCCTCGTCCGTCAGGCGACAGGCGATGGCGCGCGCAGCCTCATAGCCCGTGGTGCCGACGACCGGCCAGTCCGGCAGTTCCTCCTCCCCGACCAGGATCTTCTCGACCCAGACCGGAACATCGCCCAGCCGGCTGGCGAGACGCTCGAGGTACTCCTCGGGGTCGGCGAGGCCGTCCACATGGTCCACACGCACACCCGCGACCTCGCCCGCCTCGACCAGATCGAAAAGAAGCGCGTGCATGTCGTCAAATACCTCCGGCCGTTCCACGCGCATCCCGATCAGCGATGTGACGTTGAAGAACCGCCGATGGGTCACGCCGTCGCGCTCGAACCGCCAGTCCGTCAGGCGCCAGTGCTGAGCATCGTGCACTGCAAGGAGCGTGCCCGCCCCCTCCGCCAGTGCCTCGCTTCCCGGGGCCAGCGGTACGGTCAGGCCAGGAATGTTCAGAACCGGACCGGATTCCTCCTGCCCGATGGACAGGTCGCCCCGTTCCACTGCCTGCTCCACGGTGCCGTCCAGGAACGGCAGAACCAGCGGACCCGCCTCCCAATCGATGTGGAAATGGTGGGCATAGCGGCTGCCCATGCCGTGGCGGAGCACGTCGCGCAGCCACGGGTTCTCGGGCGTGAAGACCGTGTGGTTCGGCACGATGTCGAGGATCAGGCCGATCCCCTTCGCACGGGCTGCGGCGGCGAGCCGGGAGTAGCCCTCCCGCCCGCCGAGCACCGGATCGATCTCGCCGGGGTCGGTCACGTCGTAGCCGTGGGTCGAGCCCGGCGCAGCCGTGAAGATCGGCGAGAGGTAGAGGTGCGATATGCCCATCTCGGCCAGATGGGGAAGCCAGGCCTCCGCGGCGGCGAAATCGACGCCCCCGCGCAGTTGAAGCCGATACGTCGCGTGCGGAAACCTGTTCATGTCGTTACCCGGAAAGCAAAAGGAGAATGTGCCACGTCGCCTTCGGCCAGAGCGGCCGGCCAGTCGGGGGCAGTTTCAGGAAGACCGCCGAGATTGGCGGCGAGCCGCAGGCGGCCTGCGGCAAAGGTCCATTCGGCCTCGACGGAGCGCTGTCCGGTGCGCCAGACCCGGGTCTCTCCGGCCAAACCGGAGGCCACGAGGGGCACCACGTGGGCGCGGCGAAACGCCAGGCATCGGCGTGTGAGGTCGAGCCACGACGTCGCCCGTGCATCGTCCGCCCAACTCAGTTTGGAAGCTTCGAATGTGGCGGGGTCCACCGGGTCCGGGACGTTGGTTCCCCAATGGTCGGAGAAACCGGCGAACTCGGCGCGGCGGCCGTCTCTGTAAGCTTGGCGAAGATCCGGGCCGGGATCGGCAAAGAACTGGAACGGATGGCGTTCGCCACGCTCCTCACCCATGAAGAGCATCGGCACGAAGGGCAGACACAGCAGCATGGCGTGGACGGTCCGGGCGGGCTCTTCTCCGGCAAGGGTTATGAGGCGGTCGCCCAAGGCACGATTGCCGACCTGGTCATGCGTCTGGTTGGGATTGACGAAGGCCGTCGGCGGCAGATGCCCGGCGGGCTTCCCGCGACGAGACTCCTCGCCCTCCCGAGGCTGGCCATGCTCGACCTGCCCGTCGCGGAAGGCGCGCAGCAGGTCGTCGATAGGATCGACCGCGAACGTCTTGTAATAGCTTTCGGATTCACCGGTCAGCGCGCAGTGGACAGCGTGGTGATAGTCGTCGTTCCACTCCGCATCGAACACCCCCAGATCCCGCAGTTCCGGGTCGTTTCGTTCGTCCTCGGACACCAAATACACAGGTCCGTCGGCAGCCGCGTGAAGCGCGTCCGAGATTTCCTGAAGGACGTGGGGTCGAGTCTTGTCCTGAATCTGGTGGACCGCATCGAAGCGGAAGCCGTCCGCCCGGTATTCGGTGAGCCACATCAGGGCATTCGCACGAAAGAAATCGCGGACCGCGGGCTGGCTATAGCGGATCGCGGCGCCCCAAGGGGTTTCGCGGCTATGGTCGAAGAATTCCGGCGCGATCTGGTGCAGCGTGACGCCCTCGGGACCGAAATGGTTGTAGACCACGTCGATCATCACCATCAGACCCAGCCCATGGGCTCGGTCGATCAGTCGGCAAAGGTCTTCCGGGGTGCCGTAGGCGGCGTGCGGGGCAAAGGGAAGCGCCCCATCGTATCCCCAGCCATGCTGGCCGGGAAATTGATTCAATGGCATCAACTGGATAGCTGTGATCCCGAGATCCGCCAGGCCCTGGAGCCGGTCAGCAGCGGCAGCGAAGGTGCCCTCGGGCGTGAAGGTGCCGACGTGCATTTCATAGATCACGGCCTCATGCCAGGGACGGCGCGGCCTGTCGTTCTGCCACGCAAAGTCGGACAGGTCGACGAGCCGCGACGGGCCGGCCACCCCGTCCGGTTGCGCGCGGGATGCGGGGTCGGCAAGCGGTTCGCCGTCGACCACGAAGCGGTAATCGCTCCCCGTGACCGCTTCCACCTTTGCCTCGAACCGTCCGTCTCCCGCCGGGGTAAGGTCCTGACGGCGGCCGGCCAACTCGATCGCCACCGATGAGGCACCGGGCGCCCAAAGCCGCGCGCACCACGCGGCCCCCGCAGGACGCACGCCCCAGAAAAGAGATGGATCAGAGGGTGTTGAGTCGGTCGTCGCGTCATCCATTATCGAACACGGCCACACTTTGTGCAGGGAAGTCCAGACGTCCGCCCGCCGGTTCGAGCGGCGCGGCGGACAGCCGCAGCCGCCAGTCGCCGTCCGGAAGAACGACTTCGCGACCGTCCCCGGCGTTGAAAAGCATCAGCAGACAGTGATCCTCTTCACCCAAGATCATGCCGAAGCACGGCAGATTGCCCCAGTCGGGGTCATCGATCGGCCGCCCGTCCGGATGCCACCACTTGACCGCGCCCATTCGATCGCCCTGCGCACCACCGATCCCTTCGAACGTGCGGCTGGTCAGGTCCCGGAAACTGCGGCGAACCGCAGTGAGCTGCGCGACCCAGTCCACGAGATCGAGGTTCGCGGCCTCCCAGTCGATCCACGACGTCTCGTTGTCCTGGCAGTAGACGTTGTTGTTGCCGCCTTGGCTGTTGCCCATTTCGTCGCCCGACAGCAGCATCGGCACCCCCCGCGACAGGAACAGCGTCGCCAGCATCGCCTTGACTCGTGCGGTCCGGGCCGCGAGCACGCCCGCATCGTCGGTCTCGCCCTCGTGGCCCATGTTGTCGGACACGTTATGATCGTGCCCATCGCGGCCATCCTCGCCGTTGGCCTCGTTGTGCTTGTGGTTGTAGGCCACGGTGTCCCACAGGGTGAAGCCGTCGTGGGCGGCCACGAAGTTGATGGAACTCGTCGCGGGGCGAAGCGAATGGCCGAACTGGACAGGCGAGCCCAGCAATCGCTCCGCATAGCGCCCGGACAGCCCCGGATCGCGGCGCCAGAATCCGCGGACATCGTCGCGGAACTTGTCGTTCCACTCCCGGAACGGCCAGGGGAACCCGCCCACCTGATAGCCGCCGTCGCCGACGTCCCAGGGTTCCGCGATAAGTTTGACCGAGGACAGAACCGGGTCCTGCTTCATCGCCGCAAAGAAACACCCCTCGCGCTCGAAGCCGGTGGCCTCGCGGCCCAGGGTGGAGGCCAGGTCGAACCTGAACCCGTCGACGTGCATGACCTGGACCCAGTACCGCAGGCTGTCCATCACCATGCGCAGGACGGCCGGATGGGAGACATTGAGCGTATTGCCGGTTCCGGTCACGTCGTAGCAGTGGCGCGGGTGCGCCGGGTCGGTCAGGTAGTAGGTGAGGTTGTCGATCCCGCGGAACGACAGCGTCGGCCCCTTCTCGCTGCCCTCGGCGGTGTGGTTATAGACGACGTCCAGGATCACCTCGATCCCGGCCCGGTGCAGCGCCTTGATCGTGCGCTTGATCTCGAGCAGGTCCGTGCCTGCAAGGTAGGGTGCATGGGGAGCAAAGAAGTTGAGCGTGTTGTAGCCCCAGTAGTTCGTCAGGCCCTTCTCCTGCAGGTGCCGGTCGCGCACGAACCCCTGGATCGGCAGAAGTTCCACAGCGGTGATCCCGAGGCGGGTCAAGTGGTCCAGCACGGCCGGATGGGCCAGTGCAGGGAAGGTGCCGCGAATCTCTTCCGGCACGTCCGGATGCTTCATCGTCAGTCCGCGCAGGTGCGCTTCGTACACCACGGAGTCCGCCCATCGGCGGCGCAAGGCCGTGTCGTCATCCCAGTCGAACACGGTGTCGGTTACGACGGCCTTGGGAATGAACGGCGCACTGTCCCGGTCGTCCCGTGTGAGATCGTCGCCGGTCATCACGTCGTAGCCGAACACCGCATCGTCCCAGCGGAGCTCGCTGTCGAGCTGGCGGGCGTAGGGGTCGATCAGCAGTTTCGAGGGGTTGAACCGAAGGCCGCGCTCCGGCTCGTAGGGGCCGTGCACGCGATAGCCATAACGCTGCCCCGCCCAGACGCCAGGTGCGAAGCCGTACCAGACCCCGCCTTCCATTTCCGGCAACATGGCGCTGGCAGTCGGTTCGCCGTCGGGGCCAAAGAGGCAAAGCTCGATAGCCGATGCATGTTCGCTGTAGATCGCGAAGTTGGTGCCGCCTTCCAGCGGCTCAGCTCCCAGGGTGTCCGAGCGCGCAGCGGTGCGGTCGAAGGTAAGTTTTTGAGAGGTCATTCCTGAAGATTATCCTTAAATCGGCCGTCTCATGGGCCATGGCACCGAGACCGGCGGACCAATTGGTTCCGCGACCGGACCGGCGCCGCACGCACGGCAGCACTGTTTCGCTGGTTGCACTTGTCCCTCATTGACGCGGTGTCAAGTCAGTCCAGCCAAAAAGCCATGTAACAGAGATCGCATTTGCGTGCGGGATCTGACGGCAATACCGCCCCTGCCTAGTTCGTAACCGCGGCAGATGGCGGAACGATCTTCAGGTAGGCGGCAATGGCCGCGCGGTCTTCATCAGAAAGATGGGAGATGTTCTCGACCACGTCCGCCATTTCACCGCCCGCTGTGTCGTAGTCGGGGGTGAAGCCGGACTTGAGGTATTCGGCAATGTCGGCCTCGGACCAGTCGAGGCCGCCCGGGGTAATGTCCGGTATCCGCCCCTCACCGCTGGGGTTCGGTGCACCGCTCAGCCAAGCGTCGAGCTGGAGCCCGCCGAGCGCATTGCGCGGGGTATGGCATTCCCCGCAATGTCCCGGCCCTTCAACAAGGAACCGGCCGTGCTGCTGTTGTTCGCTCAGGTCGCCTTCGACCACCCAACCGTCCCGCGCGAACAGCATTTTCCATACGCCCACGCCGAGCCGGATGCTGAAGGGAAAGCCGAGTTCATGTGGCAGGCTTGGCGTCGGGTCCGGTGGCAGCGTGGCGAGAAACGCGCGGAGGGACGCCGCGTCCTCGACAGACATCCGGCCGTAGGAATCGTAGGGGAATGCAGGGTAATAGTGCTGTCCCTGCGGTCCCGTCCCTTTCAGCAGCGCGTCAGCAAAGTCGGCGTCGGACCAGTTCCCGATCCCGGCGTCGGGATCGGGCGAAATATTGGGCGCAACGAACGCGCCGAAATCGGACGGAAGGCGAAGCCCGCCGGCAAGCACCAGCTTCTCTTCCCCCTCCGCACCGGGCGATGCGTGACACGAAGCGCAGCCGCCCGCATAGAACAGCATCTCGCCACGAGCGAGATCCGGTTCCACCCCGTCAAGGGCGTCCTGGTCGATCGTTTGGGGCGTGATGGCGTACCACCCTGCCCCGACGACCACGAGCGCCAGGATAATCGCTGTTCCCCCTACACCACGCATGGCGTCAATCGTCGGGCTGGCGGTATTCCTTGTGGCAAGCGCCACAGGCTGCACCCAGGTCCTTCATCGCGCCCTGCAAGGACGCAAGGTCGGTGCCGGCTGCTCCCTCCATCGCCGTCGCGGCCTCGGCCAGGTCATCGGCCTTGGCATGGAAACCGTCCATGTCGGACCAGATCACCGGAAGCGCGCGCGTTCCCTCAGTCGTCTCGCTGCTCGTTCCTTCAGGCCAAAGCGCCGTCTGGTCCAGCTTTGCCAATGCAGCCAGGTTGCCGGCGGCGGCCGCCGCAGTGTTGGCGTCATACTCAAGTTCGCCCTTCGCGATCGCGCCAAGTTGCCCGAGGTTGAACGCGTAGAGGCCCATTAGCGATTGACGGGCACTAACCGCGGGGTTCGTCGCATCCTGCGCGAAAGCAGTGCTACCGATTACAGCGGCCGCGAGGCCGGAGAGGGTCAACGTATATAGATGGCGCATAAATAAGCTCCCTTGAAACAATCCTGCGGGGCAACCTAACGCACTGTTCTATCATTTAAAGGGCCCCAACGTTTTTGTGACCATGAGTTCAACCAGAGGGATATCGCTCGGCCCCTCAACACGCATCAATCGCCCCCTTCGACGCGAAACACTTGACGGCAGCCCCGAAGCGCGGGCCATTCTGGGGGCCGGAAACGCGGGCCGTCTGGGGAGAACGGTCTTTTGGAACAGGACGAGGGAGGATGGTCTCATGGATACTGAAAAGTTAGCGAACATGACGCGGGAGTGGCTGGACCTGGTTTCGCGGGCTCAGAGAGTTGCCCCGCGCACTCAGGAGCAGATGGTCAGCACGGCGGCGCGCGGAGACTTCTCCGTTGTGGACGCCAAGCTGATCTACGAGGCCTACATCAAATCCATGACCGCCCTGATGCAAAACCCGCTGGCGGCCGCGGAGTACACCCAGCGGGTCTGGCTGGACTGGATGACGGCCTGGCAAAACGCGTGGCTGGGCAAGAATTCGGCGCCGCGCGACAAGCGGTTTCGCGACGAACGCTGGGATGCGGACCCGATCGCGCGCGGTCTGCGTGACGCTCATCTGGCGTTGGAGGCAGACACGGAGTCGCTACTGTCCGAATTGCCGGACGGCTCCAAGGACACGCTGCGGATGAAGTTCTACACCCGCCAGTTCCTGAGCGCGCTGTCTCCCAGCAACTACCTGATGCTCAACCCGGCGGCGCGCTATCATTTCCTCGAAACCGAGGGGGAGAGCCTGCTGGAAGGGTTCCGCAACCTTGTCGAGGACCTGGAGCGCGGCGAGGGCCGGCTGGACATCAGCACCACGGACACCGAAGCTTTCGAGGTCGGGCGCAATATCGCCACGACGCCGGGGAAGATCGTCTATCAGAACGAACTCATGCAGCTTATCCAGTTCGAGCCGATGACGGAGACGCAACGGAAGCGCCCGATCCTGTTCGTGCCGGCGTGGATCAACAAATACTACATCATGGACTTGCGGCCCGAGAACAGCGTCGTCCGCTACATGCTGGAACGGGGCCATACCGTCTTTCTGATCTCCTGGGTTAACCCGACCGGGGAGCACGCCCAGATGAGCTTCGAGGACTACATGAAGCACGGGCCCCTCGCCGCGCTGGACGCCATGGGCGAGGCCACGGGCGCGGAGCAGTTCGACATCCTCGGCTTCTGCATCGGCGGCATCCTGGTCATGGCGACTCTTGCGCTCCTGGCGGCCCGCAAGGACAACCGCATCGCAACGGCGACGACCTTTGCGACGATGGTGGACTTCACCGATGTGGGTGAGTTGGGCGTCTTCGTGGACCGCGGCCGACTTGAGGCGATGCGCGAGCAGATCAAGGAAAAGGGGTATCTGGAGAACTACCACCTCCAGAACGTGTTCTCGATGCTGCGGGAGAACGACCTCGTCTGGTCCTTCCACGTCATGAGCTACCTCATGGGGCGGAAGCCCCCCGCCTTCGACTTGCTGTTCTGGAATGCCGACAGCACCCGCCTGCCCGCGGCGATGCTGCTATGGTACCTTGAGAAGATCTATATCGAGAACGGCCTGCGCCTGCCCGGTCACCTGTCGCTGGACGGCACGCCGATCGACCTCTCGCAAATCGAGACGCCGATCTTCGTGCTGGCCACGAAGGAGGACCACATCGCGCCCTGGACGTCCGTCTACCCCACGACCCGGCTCGTAAAGGGCGAGGTGAAATTCGTCCTCGGCGCCTCCGGCCATATCGCGGGCGTCATCAATCCACCGGCCAAGAAAGAGAAATACGGCTACTGGTCCGGCGACGACCACCCGGTCGACGCTGAGGAATGGCTCAAGAACGCGGAATATACAGGTGGCTCGTGGTGGCCGGAGTGGGGCCGCTGGCTTGACAGCCACGACGACGGAGAGACCGTGCCGGCCCGCCACCCGGAAGACGGCAAGCTCGAAGTCATCGAAGACGCGCCGGGCGCTTTCGTCCTCGCGAAATAGGACGACGGACTGAAAAACCGGCGGCGGGACCCGCGGATCCCGCCGCTAGCTCGTTTGCTCCAAGGTTAGAAAAAGCGCGAAATAATAACACATTGCCCGCCCGTTTGCGAAAAATGTAAAAAGTCTTAACATGAAGTCTTGAACCCATCGGTCCCCCCTCCCATCTCATGTGATGTGAAAGGCATTCACATCGACCGCAACGAGGAGACCGAAATGACAACCGCAACTGCCGCCCCCCTGTCCTGGCTCGGCCGGGCCGAGGCATGGCTCGACAACCGCGGCAAGGGCGCCTGGATCGCTGCCATGATCCTGGGGTTCATCGCTTTCTGGCCCATCGGCCTCGCCCTTCTGGCCTACATGATCTGGAGCAAACGCATGTTCAATGGAAGTTGCCGTAAAGGCAGGCAGTCTCGTCACCGCCACTATCACGCCGCCATGAAATCCAGCGGCAACAGCGCCTTCGACGCCTACAAGGCCGAGACCCTGCGGCGCCTGGAAGAGGAACAGGAAGCCTTCGAGGCCTTCCTCCAGCGTCTGCGCGAAGCCAAGGACAAGCAGGAGTTCGACGCCTTCATGGATGACCGCGCCCGTGCAGCCAAGCCAACCGGCGACGACGGCAACGCGACAAGCGAACCTGCCTGACACCCCCCGGTGCTCCGCCGTCCCCAGGCGGAGCATCATGAGACGGCGCGCGACCTTCCGGCGCGCGCCGTTGCCCTGCGCTGAGAAAGACACCAGATGACCTACATGACAGAACCTTCCTGGGGCCTTCCCGACCCGGAGCGAGATGCCGACCTATATGCCGATGTGCCGCTCAAGCGCGCCATTGCCTGGGTTGTCGACTCGATCTTGATCTTCCTGATGACGCTGCTCGTCCTGCCGTTCACGGCGTTCGTCGGGCTGCTGTTCTATGGCGCGCTGTGGCTGAGCATCAGCTTCCTATATCGCACGCTTACGATCGCCGGCGGCTCCGCCACACTGGGTATGCGCCTCATGTCGATCCAGTTGCGCAACGCGCGCGGCGAGCGGTTCGGGCTGGCCGATGCGGTGGTCCATACGTCGATCTATATGGTCTGCTTCTCGTTCTTCATCCCGCAGGTCATCTCCGCGGTCCTCATGCTTTCCAGCTCCCGAGGCCAGGGGCTTTCGGACCTCGCGCTCGGCTCCACAGCCCTGAACCGCTGTCGTTGAGCGGAGCCGCGCCGGGGCGCAGGGCGCGCGGGACTAGGCAACCAATCGGGCTTGGCTGCGCGGCCAAGCCCTGTTACCGTTCCCAAATTCCAGACTGGACCGGGCAGCCGATTGAATGCGTCACACGTTACCTATCGCCCCCCAATTCTATGTGACCGCGCCCCAACCGTGCCCATATCTGAAGGGCCGGATGGAGCGGAAGCTGTTCACGGCGCTGCAGGGTGAACATGCCGAGAAGCTGAACGACACGCTCTCCAAGCAAGGGTTCCGGCGGTCGCAGAATGTGCTCTACCGCCCCTCTTGCGCCGATTGCAGTGCCTGCCTGTCCGCCCGTATTCGCGTGGCAGATTTCACGCCCAGCCGGGGCCAGCGCCGCACATTGCGCCGGAATGCCGGAATGCGCCGCAACGCGACCTCACCCTGGGCGACGGAGGCGCAGTACGCGCTGTTCCGCCGGTATCTCGACAGCCGCCACGCCGATGGCGGGATGGCCGACATGGACATCTTCGAGTTCGCCGCGATGGTCGAGGAGACCCCGGTGCGCTCCCGCCTGGTGGAGTACCGCGATCCCACCCTGACCACCCAGAAAGACCCTGCCCCCGACACCCTCGCCGCTGTCTGCCTCACCGACGTGCTCGAAGATGGCCTGAGCATGGTCTATAGCTTCTACGAGCCGACCCTCGCACGGCGCTCGCTCGGCACTTACCTGATCCTGGATCATATCGAGATCGCACGCGCGGCGAAGCTTCCCTATGTCTACCTCGGCTACTGGGTGCCCGGCAGCCCGAAGATGGGCTACAAGGCCGGCTTCGACGCGCTGGAGATTTACAAGGGTGGCGTCTGGCAGCCGCTTGGCGATCCGGAGTCCCACGAGGGCGCGACGCATCCCCTGTCTGTGGACCCCATCGCCGAGCAGGTTGCCCGGATCATCCTGCCCGACAGCCGCCCGACCAAGGGCTGATATCCCGGACAGGCACTGGGGCGGGCTCGGATTTCCGACGTCCCGCTATTTGGCGGGCCAGCACCAGTCAGGCGAGGCTTTAGCTCTGTCCTCTGAAGCGTCTCGGGAATAATTGATGAAGCGCGACGGGGCGCATGTCCGTCGTCCCGCACTGCGCGCGACTCCCATTAGTGCGAAACGAAATCCGCTCGCCGCGTGCCTCTCTTCCCCGAAATCCGAGCAAGACGGTCCATCCGCGGCTGCGGAGACCAATAGATTATGCTTGAAAATGCCGACGAACCGTTGGCCAAACGGCGCCCACTGGCCCGCCGGCGAAACAAAATTCCAATCGCTTCGAACCCTGAGACACTTTAACCGGAAAAGCCGTTGACGCTCCCTAACAACCCGCCTAATGTCCCGCGCACACACAGGAAGGACCCCCGAGAATGATCAGCATTCTTGTACTCGTAGAGGAAAGGCACATGGGCCGGTAACGGACACCATATTGGAACCCATGTGCCCCCAGTCCCTGCGACCCGGGGGTTTTTTATTGCCGCGATGCCAGAAGATGGAGAACGACGATGGCGCAGCAAATGACCGGAGCAAGAATGGTGGTTCAGGCCCTGAAGGATCAGGGTGTGGACGTCGTGTTCGGCTATCCCGGCGGCGCCGTACTACCCATCTATGACGAGATCTTTCAGGATCAGGGGATCAAGCACATTCTGGTTCGCCACGAACAGGGTGCCGCGCACGCCGCCGAAGGCTATGCCCGTTCCACCGGCAAGCCCGGTGTCGTTCTGGTGACCTCCGGCCCCGGCGCGACCAACGCCGTCACCGGGATAACCGACGCGCTGATGGATTCCATCCCGATGGTTGTCCTGTCGGGCCAGGTGCCGACCTTCATGATCGGCTCGGATGCCTTCCAGGAGGCCGACACGGTCGGGATCACTCGGCCCTGCTCCAAGCACAACTGGCTGGTGAAGGAGACCGACGCGCTGGCGCAGACGATCCACCAAGCGTTTCATGTCGCCACGTCCGGCCGGCCCGGTCCGGTTCTGGTCGACATCCCGAAGGACGTCCAGTTCGCCACGGGAACGTACGTCGGCCCGACCGAAGCGCGTGCCAGCCACTACCAGCCCAAAGTCAAAGGCGACACCGAGATGATCACGGCGCTGGTCGAGGCGCTGGAGACGGCCGAACGGCCCATCTTCTATACCGGCGGCGGGGTGATCAACTCCGGCACGCTCGCCAGCCAACTGCTGCGCGAGTGGGTCGAGGCCACAGGTTTCCCGATCACGTCGACCCTGATGGGGCTCGGCGCCTATCCGGCCAGCGGCAAGAACTGGCTGGGGATGCTGGGCATGCACGGGCTCTACGAGGCCAACATGGCAATGCATGGCTGCGATCTGATGATCAATATCGGTGCGCGGTTCGACGACCGCATCACCGGCCGCATCGCGGACTTCAGCCCGCACTCGCGCAAGGCCCACATCGACATCGACCCCAGTTCGATCAACAAGGTGATCCGAACCGACTTCCCCATCGTCGGCGACGTCGCCCACGTGCTGGAGGATGCGCTGCGGATCTGGAAATCCCGTGGCCGCAAGGTGAACAAGTCCGCTCTGAAGAAGTGGTGGGCGCAGATCGAGGAATGGAAGCAGGTTCGTTGCCTGACCTACAAGAACTCGGACTCTGTCATCAAACCCCAACACGCGTTGGAACGGCTGGAGGCGCTCACGCGCGGCCATGACCGCTACATCTGCACCGACGTCGGACAGCACCAGATGTGGGCGGCGCAGTTCCTGGGCTTTGACGCTCCCAACCGCTGGATGACCTCTGGCGGCCTCGGGACCATGGGCTATGGCCTGCCCGCCTCCATCGGCGTCCAGGTGGCCCACCCCGACAGTCTGGTCATCAACGTCGCTGGCGACGCGAGTTTCATGATGAACCTGCAGGAAATGGGGACCGCGCGGCAATACGATCTGCCGGTCAAGCAGTTCATCCTGAACAACGAGCGGCTGGGCATGGTCCGGCAGTGGCAGGAATTGCTTCACGGCGAGCGGTACTCCCACAGCTGGTCCGAAGCGCTGCCCGATTTCGTGAAACTGGCCGAAGCGTTCGGTGCGAAGGGTTTCATGGTCTCCGATCCCAAGGACCTCGATGACGCGATCATGGAAATGATCGAGTACGATGGGCCCGTGATCTTCGACTGCCTGGTGGAGAAGCACGAGAATTGCTTCCCGATGATCCCGTCGGGCGAGCCGCACAACAACATGCTGCTCGGAGACGCCTCCACCAAGGATGCCATCGGAACCAAGGGCGCGGTCCTCGTGTAACCCGTTCGGGACGGGCGCCATCACGCGCCCGGCCCGCTCACGTTTCGCACTGGCGAGAGGGACACGCCGGGTGTAGTCAGCCCTGCGTGCGGAAGACGCCCGAAGGGGCAGGAGAGAATTCAGATGTCGCCACTCAACATCGAAAAGGGGTCGTCGAAGCATTCCGCCTACGACCTACGCAATCCCAACGCCGAGGTCATCGAGACCCACACGCTTGCCGTCGTCGTCGACAACGAAGCTGGCGTCCTCGCCCGCGTCATCGGGCTGTTCTCGGGCCGCGGCTACAACATCGAGAGCCTGACCGTCGCCGAGGTCGATCACCTTGGCCATCGTTCGCGCATCACCATCGTCACCACCGGTACGCCCGAGGTGATCGAACAGATCAAGGCGCAGCTCGGCCGGCTGGTACCCGTCCACAAGGTGCAGGATCTGACCACAGAAGGCCCATCTGTGGAACGCGAACTGGCGCTGCTGAAGGTATCCGGTACCGGCGACAAGCGCGTCGAGGCGCTCCGACTGGCGGACATCTTTCGCGCGAATGCGGTGGATTCGACGCTGGAAAGCTTCGTGTTCTCGATTGCAGGCTCACCGGAAAAGATCGACGCCTTCATCGAACTGATGCGCCCCCTAGGGCTGGTGGAGACCGCCCGCACGGGCGTTGCCGCCCTGACCCGCGGCGCCAACTGAACGAGCGCCCTAAGCGACAGCAAACCGGGGGCTAGAGCCAGATGTCCCCGGCTGACAAGTCGCTCAGGTGCAGTCCTTCCAGCAGCAGACGGTCTTCCGTGGAAATCACGATCTGAAGCCCAGCGTCGGTTTCGATGGCCGCTGCCTTCACTTGCGCGAACCTCCCGAACTCCGTCCCCGACAGGTCCAGATGGTCCGCACCGGGCGCGAAGTCTGTTACGACATCGTTTCCGTAGCCCATTGAAAAGACGAATGTATCCCTGCCGCGACCGCCGATGAGGGTATCTGCGCCGCTCCCGCCGTCCAATACATCGGCGCCGCCATGTCCCGCGAGTTTGTCGGCCATTCCGCCACCAAAGAGGCGGTCGTTCCCGACCCGGCCATAGAGTACATCCTTCCCGCCGCCGCCCCACAGGGTGTCGCCCCCCGACCCGCCGTCGAGGCTATCATTGCCATTGCCGCCATACATCCGGTCGTTTCCACTCCCGCCGTTCAGGCGGTCCAGTCCGCTGCCCCCGATGAGCCGATCTTCGCCGCCCCCACCGTCGATCACATCACGCCCGACGTTGCCAATCAGCAATTCGTCGCCCGCCCCGCCAACGATCTCGTCATCACCAAGCCCGCCGTCCGCGGTGTCGCCACCGCCACCCGTGGAGATGTAGTCGTTGCCTGCGCCGCCACGCAAAGTCTCCCTCGCGGCGCTGCCCCAGAGTTC
>NZ_FOLG01000006.1:0-129337 GCF_900112335.1 Tropicimonas isoalkanivorans | reverse complement strand
CGCCGCCACGCAGAGTCTCCCTGGCGGCGCTGCCCCAGAGTTCGTCATCCCCGTTACCGCCGTCCGCCTCGGTGCCCTCGCCGTTCGCGTGAATCACGTCGATGCCGTCACCACCCAGAAGCGTCTCCGCACCGCCCCCACCGACGATCTCGTCGTCTCCAAGTCCGCCGTCCGCGGTGTCGCCGCCGCCACCCGTGGAGATGTAGTCGTTGCCCGCGCCGCCAAGCAGCGTCTCCGTCGCGGCACTGCCCCAGAGTTCGTCATTGCCGCCCTCGCCGTCGGCCCGTGTGCCCTCGCCGTTCGCGAATATCCGGTCGGCGCCGAAACCGCCGAGCAAGGTCTCTGCGCCGCCGCCGCCGATGATTTCGTCATCTCCACGACGCCCAAACGCCAAATCCCCTCCGCCGCCGGTTACAATGGTGTCCGCGCCGGCGCCGCCTCGGAACTCTTCGTAGGCGGCCGTACCCTCCAGCACATCGTCGAACTGCGACCCCAGCATGGACTCGATAGAGATAAGCGTGTCACGGCCCGCGCCGCCGGTGTCCTGGGCATCCGTGAGGGCGAGGGAGATCGTGACCGGGCTGGACCCGTCGCTGTAATCCACCGTGTCGAAACCCGCGCCGCCATCGACCACGTCGTCGCCCTGGCCGGGACGGAAGCGGTTGTCTCCGGCATCCCCGGTCAGACGGTCGTCGTAGATCGTTCCCTCCACGCCCTCGATAGAGACCAGCGTGTCCCCGTCCGCGTCGCCGCCGGATGCGGTGCCCGTCGACAGGTCAATTTCCACGGCTTCGCCCGATCCGGCGTAGCTTGCGATATCGACGCCCTCGCCGCCGTCCAGCCAGTCCGCCCCCGCGCCGCCACATAGCAGGTCGAAACCGTCGCCGCCGTAGAGCGTGTCCGCCCCGTCCCCGCCCAGGATCTGATCCCGGCCGCCGCCGCCGGAGGCCGTGTCGGCGCCGTCCTCGCAAAGCAGCCAGTCCTTTCCGGCGCCACCGTCCAGGCTATCGTTTCCGGCCCCACCGACGAGGCGGTCGTTCCCCTCCCCGCCATTCAGTGTGTCGTCCCCGTCGCCGCCCAAGAGCATGTCATCGCCAGCGCCTCCGTCGGCGACGTCGTTGCCCGCACCGCAATCGGCAACGTCGTCGCCGTCTCCGGTGTCGATGGTATCGTTCCCGCCCATCGCGAGAATCACGTCGTCGCCTTCCAGCGAAATGAAGGTATCGTCCAGGGCGCTACCGGCCAGCAGGTCGTCTCCCTCGTCGCCGAAGAAATTGACCGGCACTTCGACGCCAATGCTGTAATTCAGTAGCTGCGCCGCCGTGTCAGCAGAAATGCCCTCCCTCATCATTTGGTTCATTGACCCGGACAATACCTCGAGGGCGGTGCCCATCGCGTCGGGGTCGTAGCTCTGGACGGCAAAATAGGCGATGGACGCGCTTTCTCCGGGGTCCAACGAAACGGTAAACTCGAAGATGACGTCGTTGCCGCTTATGCTCGTGTAGCTCGGTGCAAGGGTGCCGTCACCAAAGACGATCCCGACCATCGGATCCCCGGCGGTGTCACCGTCATCGGTCAGGATGTACCGGTCATCCGCGCCGTAGGTGAGATCGCCAGATGAGGTCGCGAGAATTTCCGTGCCGTAGCCGGAGCCCAAGGCCGTCCGCACCGAGAACGTCACGGTCATGGCCTCGGTGCCGATATTCGTTGCTGTGTCGATGAAGCGCGCCCAGCCCGAAACGGTGGGCACATAGAGGCTACGTTCGTACCAGACATCGCCATCGGTCTGTGTTGACTGGCCGGAGATCGTCAGCTGTCGGCCATCCATCGAGGTGGCGTAGCCCGACGCATAGGGCATGTTGAACAGGTCGAGGCCACCACTGAAGGCACCGTTCGTGCCATTCCCGATGCGGCCATCTTGCCACATGTCCCAGACAAATCCGCTGCCGTCAGTCAGCGTCTGAGGAAAACTCGCCATGGTCCGCCCTAGCTCACCCGCGTGCCACGGAGGGCAGTGCCCCAACCGCTGTCCCCCGGGATCTGCGGATCTGGCTAGGTCATCAAGGTTACCAAAGTCTTAAGCGCAACCGAGGACACTGCCGGCGTGGCGCGACTGCAGCGCTCAGTCCGCGCCCGCGGCTTCCGCGATCGCCGGGCGGATGGTGGATTCCAGCACCTCCGGCGTAATCGGCCCGGCAAACCGCGCCACAATGGTCCCCTCGCCATCGACCACGAATGTCTCCGGCACGCCATAGACGCCCCAGTCGATTGCGGTACGGCCCTTGCTGTCGGCACCGCCATGATCGTACGGATCGCCCAGCCCGGACAGAAACGCCTGCGCCTTGGGCGGCTCATCCTTGTAGTTGACCCCATGCACAGGGACCCCGTCCGCGGCGAGTTGCATCAGCTGCGGATGTTCCGCCCGGCACGGGGCACACCAACTGGCCCAATAGTTCACCAGCGTGACGTCGCCCTGCCGCAGCGTCTCGTCGGTCAGCATCGGCTTGTCCGCGAAGGGATCGAGTTGGAGTCCCGGCGCTTCCTTTCCCTGGAGCGCGGTCGGCAGGGCGTCGGGATTGTCCCGGTTCATGCCAGCATAGAACAGGCCGGCCACCGCCAGAAAGATCGCGGGGGGAAGGATCATGAGCGGCGAAACACTAGCCATCCTGAGGTGTTTCCTTGTTCCTTGGCTTTGTCTTTGCCGTCAGTCCGTTAGCCTTCGCCTGATGCGCCGCCTCCACCTGGCGAAGCGCCCGCCGCGTGCGGGCCGACTGGCGCAACGTCAATAGCACCAACGCGAGGATGAGCAACAGCGTCACCCCGTAAGCCGACAAAACCTCTGTCGCGTATTTCCCGAGGTCTGGCATCATCCCATACGCTCCCGCGCCATCAAAGCCTGCAGCCGGCGCGCGCGCACTTCCGTCCGGGTGCGCACCAGCAGCAGCGTCACGAAGAGCCCGACGAATCCGGCAATGGCGATCAGCAGCGGCCAATAGAACACGTCGGCCACGTTCTCTTCCTTGTCGAGCGACAACGATGCGCCCTGGTGAAGCCCCTGGTTCCAAAAGACCAGCGCATAGCGGCTGAGCACGGCGAAGACGGACCCCACGATGCAGAGCACGGAGGTGAGTTCGGCCGCTGTATCCGGGTTATCCACCGCCGCCCACAACGCCATGTAGCCCAGATAGAACAGGAACAGCACGAGGAACGAGGTCAGCCGCGGGTCCCACGCCCACCAGGTACCCCACATCGGTTGACCCCAAATTGCCCCGGTGGCCAGCGCGATGACGGTCATGGTGGCGCCTATCGGGGCGGCCGCCTTGGCCGCCAGTGCGCTCACATGGTGCCGCCGGATCAGCCAGACGAGCGAGGCGACCAGCATCATCAACCAGCAGTTGATCGCAACCATGGCCGACGGCACGTGAATATAGATGATCTTCACTGTGGAGCCTTGGCGATAGTCTTCCGGCGTAAAGAAGAATCCCCAAGCCAATCCGACCACGAGCGCGATTGCCGTGCCGGCCGCTGCGAAGGGCAGAACCGCGCCGGAGAGCGCCATGAATTTTCGCGGGTTCGCGTATTCCCAAAGTGACATGCGGCGGACTTCTAGTGCCTCGATTCGATCTGCTCAACCGAGCCTAACGGCAACGTGTCAGCGAAGGTTGATACGGATTGCCGCAGCCGAGGCAAAAGGCAGCAGCGCGATGGTCGCCAATGTGATCCCGCCCAAGAGCGCGAATGGTGTCGAAAGGCCCGCGAGCCCCTGCCCCTCTGCCCCACGGCGCGCGACCTCGGCGCCAAAGATCAGCGTCGGAACGTATAGGGGCAATACGATGAGCGACAACAAAAGCCCTCCCCGCTTGAGTCCGACGGTGAGTGCCGCGCCGAAGGTTCCGATCACAGACAGGGCGGGCGTGCCGATGGCCAGCGAGAGGGTGAGCCAGACGTATCCGGGCGCGGGCAGGTTCAACAACACGCCAAACGCCGGCGCGGCAAGCGTCAGCGGCAATCCCGTGGTGATCCAATGCGCCAGCGCCTTCGCGGCAGCCACGCCCTCCAGGGGGATCGGGGCGGTCGCGAGAAGCTCCAGAGCCCCGTCCTCGTAGTCGAGCGCGAGGATTCTATCGAGCGAGAGCAGACAGGCCAGCAGTGCTCCCAGCCACAGGATGCCCGCAGCAATGGTGGACAGCGTGGCCGATTCAGGTCCGACGGCAAAGGGCGTCAACGTCACGACGATCAGGAAGAAGGCGAGCGCGAGCCCGAAGCCGCCGCCCGCACGCACCGAAAGCGCGAGATCCCGGGCGATCAGGGCCATCATAGGAACGCCTCGTGAAAGTCGTGTCCGTGTTCGGGCGGCGCCGCCTTGTAAGGCGCGAGGTCCAGCACGTCCGCGCCCGCTAGGCCCAAGTCGATGTGGGTCGCGATGACCGCCGAGCCTCCCACCTCCAGATGCCGGCCCACCGCTGCCGCGAACAGCGCCACGCTGTCGGCGTCCAACGAAATAGTCGGCTCATCGAACAGCCACACCGCCCGCCCGGTCACCGCCATACGCGCCAGCCCAAGCCGCCGCTTCTGCCCCGCCGAGAGGCTGCCCGCTGGCCGTTCCGCGAGCGTTTCAAGATTGAAATCGCGCAGAGCCGCGGTGATCGACGCGGTCCCGTGCAGGCGGGCCCAGAACCTCAGGTTCTCCTCAACGCTCAACGTGGCCTTGATTCCGTCTGCATGAGAGGCATAGGCCATCGCGTCCGGCCCCGGCACCACCCGCCCGGCATCCGCGGGCTGCAGGCCGGCGAGCGTCCGCAGCAATGTCGTCTTGCCGATGCCGTTCGGCCCCCGCAGCACCAGCGCACGCGCCGACGGCAAGCGGAAGGAAACTCCCTCCAGCACCCGCAGTCCGCCCCGCACGATAGCCAGATCCTCGACACGCACCTCCATCCGCCGCGCTTACTCCAAGGGAAATCGGAGCGAAAGCGCCCCGGCTTCTTGTGTCCGGAAATATCCCCGCCGGAGGCACAAAAATTCCGGCGCGACGCCCGGCCCCGAGCGGCGGAATTGGGTATTTTCACCAACAAGAAGGGTCAGAGCGCGAGCACGGCAGCCGCCACGCGCCGCCCCTCCGCAAGCAAAATGTTGTAGGTCCGGCAAGCCGAGGCGGTGGCCATCGTTTCTACCCCGATGCCCGCGTCTTCGAGTGTCTCGCGGAAGGACGCAGGAATGTGGGCCATGTCCTGCCCCGTGCCGACGAGGACGACGTCGATGTCTTCGGAGATTGCAAGAACCGCCGCCGCATCGTCATAGCCGCCCCAGGCCGAAACCGACGAAGCCGTCACCAGAAGATCCCCCTCATGCACTTTTCCGGCGAGTCGAAAGAAGCCCGGTCCGTATCCGTCGAAGGGGATCGCATCCGGATAGGTGACTTCGTGCATCTTCATGGTGCCCTCCGTAAAGTCGCGGGAGCCAGGCCCCTCAGGCGTCGACGTTGGAGAACTGGGTGCCGCCGCCCTGGCTCGGCTTGGACCAGTCGCGCTTGACACCCAGACGGAGCAGAACCGGCGAGGCGACGAACACCGACGAATAGGTACCGACAACGATGCCCCAGATCATCGCGAAGACAAAGCCGCGGATCACGTCACCGCCGAGGATATAGAGACCGAACAACGCGAGCAGTGTCGTGAAGGAGGTCATCATGGTCCGGCTCAGAGTTTCGTTGATCGAGACGTTCAGGACCTCCTTCAGGTCCATCTTCTTGTAGCGCCGAAGGTTCTCTCGTACGCGGTCGAACACCACCACCGTGTCGTTGAGCGAGTACCCGACGATGGTCAGAAGCGCCGCGATGATCGTCAGATCGAACCGGATCTGGAGAAGGCAGAAGATGCCGATGGTCAAGGTCACGTCGTGGATCAGCGCCACGACGGCGCCGACCGAGAATTGCCACTCGAACCGGAGCCAGATGTAGAACAGCACCGCAAGGATCGATGCCGCGACCGCCTCCACCGCCGTCCAGACGAGTTCGCCGGAAACCTTGGGTCCGACGCTTTCGACGGACGGAAAGGTCACGTCCGGATCGACCGTCTGCAGGGCCGCCTCCAAAGATTTGATGGTCTCCGGCGTGATCGCCTCGTGGCCTTCCTGTTGCTGGATGCGGATTTGAGCGACGTGCTGGGAGCTGTCGAAGGACGTATCGAAGACCTGCGTGATTGCCACGTCGCCAAGATCCAGCGGCGCCAGCGCCTGCCTGTATTCGCCAACGTCTACGGCATTCGGACTCTCGGTCCGGATGGTGGTGCCGCCGAGGAAGTCGATGCCGAAGTTGAGCCCCACGGCGAAGAACAACACGACCGAGACCACCATTGCCAGCATCGAGGCGCCGAAGGTGATGGGCATGAACTTGAAGAAGTCAAAGTTCGTGTTGTCGGGAACGAGTTTCATGCGCATCTCAAACCTCAATCGTCTTGGGGCGGCGGCGTTCGAACCACATCACGATGATCAGCCGCGTCACGTAGATCGCGGTGAAGACCGAGGTGAGGATACCCAGGGCCAGCGTCACCGAGAAGCCGCGAACGGGGCCGGAGCCGAGGGCGAAGAGGATGACGGCGGTGATGAAGGTGGTCAGGTTGGCGTCGATGATGGCCGACATGGCCTTCTCATAGCCGAGTTCGATTGCCCGTGACGGACCGCGGGCGGTCTTCAGTTCCTCGCGGATCCGTTCGAAGACGAGCACGTTGGCGTCCACCGCCATGCCGATGGTCAGCACGATGCCGGCGATGCCGGGCAGGGTCAGCGTCGCTCCGATCAGCGATAGCAGGCCGAAGATCAGCCCGACGTTGATAATAAGCGCGATGTTGGCGAAGAGGCCGAAGAGACCGTAGGAAAGGAACATGTAGGCAAGCACGGCTGCGAAGGCCACGAGGGTCGCGATGCGCCCGGCCTCGATGCTGTCCTGCCCGAGTTCCGGGCCAATGGTTCGTTCCTGGAGGAAGGTCATTTCCGCCGGCAGGGCGCCTGCGCGCAGCAGCACGGCGAGGTTGTTCGAGGCCTCTATGGTGAAGTTCCCCGTGATGATCCCCGACCCGCCGGGAATGTGATCCTGGATGACGGGCGCGGAGATAACCTCGTTGTCGAGCACGATGGCGAAGGGGGAGCCGATGTTGTCGCGGGTATAGTCGCCGAACTTGCGCGCGCCGGTCGGATTGAACCGGAAGCTGACAGCTGGGCGGCCGTTCTGGTCGAAACTCGGCTGGGCATCGTTCAACTCGTCGCCGCTGACCACGGGGCTCTGATCTACGATATAGTGGACGCCATTTTCGTCCATCGACGGCAGCAGCAAGTTGCCCGGGCCCGGGTCGGCACCGGCCTCGGAGGTGCGGCTGACGACCGGGTGGAAGGTCAGTTTTGCCGTGGTCCCGATCAGATTCTTGAGTTCGTCGGCGGAGCCGATCCCCGGCACCTGGATCACGATCCGGGTTTCACCCTGTTTCTGAATCGACGGCTCCCGCGTGCCGACCTCGTCGACGCGGCGGCGCACGATCTCCACGCTCTGCTGCACGGTGCGATCGTCGGTGGCGCGCTTTTCGGCCTCCGACAACTTGACGATGATCGTGTCGCCCTGTCCGCTCACCTCGATGTCGTTCGATCCGACGCCGGTCAGGCTGACGGTTGGGCGGGAGAGGCCGCGCACCAGTTCCATCGCGCGCGCCATGCCGTCGGGGTTGGCGATCTTCACATGCAGTTCATCGGGCGGCCCGTCGACGCGGCGGATTGCGCCGACCGTGTCGCGCTCGGCCCTCAGCACGTCCCGGACCCCTGGCCAGAGGCCGTTCATCCGATCGGCATAGACGTCCGCAACTTGCACATCCGCGAGCAGGTAGGCACCGCCCCTGAGGTCCAGGCCGAGGTTCACGAGCCCCGAGGGCAACCACGACGGCCAGCCCGCGGCATCGGCGGCGAGTTCCGGTGTTTCGCCAGAGCTCTCGATGGTCTTGACCGCGTCGTTGTGGCGTTCGACCCGACCGTAGAACACGTTCGGCACCGCCATCAGGAGAATCACGATGGTGACGCCCCAGATAAGCAGGCGCTTCCAGAAGGGGAAGTGAAGCATGGAAAAGGTGCCTTCAGGGGATGGCGATCAGCTTTCGGCTGCCGGTTCGGTCTTGTTCAGGACCTGCGAGACGGTGCTGCGAACGATGCGTACGCGCACCCCATCCGCAATCTCCACGTCCAGTTCATTGTCGTCGCGCACCTTGTATACCTTGGCAATGATGCCGCCCTGGGTGACGATTTGGTCGCCCCGGCGAAGCTCCGACACCATCTTCTGATGCTCTTTCACCTTCTTCTGCTGCGGACGGATCAGCAGGAAGTACATGATGGCGAAGATCAGGATCAGCGGCAGGAACTGCATGATGGCGCCGCCGCCGGCGCCTCCGGCGGCCTGGGCGTAGGCAGGCGATGCGAACATGGAAAACCCCCTCGTTAGGTTTCGGGGGCCTTCCCCCCGTCGTTGGCGCGCAACCTATGTGCGCTATGGGCCAAGCGCAAGACGAAGCGCTGCGATCATCCTGGCCCATGCCACATCGGCGGCTGCGCGAAAAGCGGCCATAGACAGGCGAGCCCGATTGAGCTCCCGCCCGCCGCACGGCTAGTGTTCCGGTTCCAGCAAGGGGAGCCAGATCCACAGAATGTGTCCGTTACACAGTCGCGCCGCGTTGGCCGGGATTCTGCTGGCGCTCGCCCTGCCCCTAAGTGCTGCAGCCCAATCCGACCCTCGGGAGCCCACTATCCTGCCTGAAGCGGAGCAACCCGCGTGGAATGCAATCGGCCGGGTGAACATCGCGGGACTTCGCCGGCGCGGCATGTGTACGGGAACGCTGGTGGCCCCCGATCTGGTGCTAACCGCGGCCCATTGCCTCTACCGCGGCGATGGCAAGGTCGCCCGGCCAGAGGATGTGCATTTCGTCGCCGGTTGGCGCGCCGGGGCATATGCCGCGCACCGGAGCGGCGCGGCGGTGCGCATTGGCGCAGGCTTCGCATTGGGGGCCCTGCCCTCTGCCGAGACGATCGCGGCCGACGTGGGCTTCATCGTTCTGCAGGAGCCCATCACAGACGAAAAGGTTCAGTCCCTGCCGCTTTCGCCGCTTCCCGAGGAAGCCGTCTCGCTTGCCCTTCTCGGCTACCGGATGGACCGCCCGCACGCGCTCTCCCGACAGACCGCGTGCGGAGTGGGATATCGAACAGCAGCGTTGATCGGGCTCGACTGCCCGGTGAGTCCCGGCGCCTCGGGCGCTCCTGTGCTCTGGCTCTCCCCGGCGGGATGGCAGGTTGTGGCGATCATCTCGGCATCGACGGCAGAAAGCTCTCCGGTATCTGCGCTTGCCCCACTGGTCGCCGGAAGGACCCAGCCGCAATAGTCGCACCGTTTCGCCAGCGGACCTTGAGGTCGGTCACCGCACCGGGACCGGAAATGTGGTATGGTTGTGTATGCGCCCACTCCATCCAAACAGGCGCACCTTGCGCCGCCCGGCGCGCAGTCTGCGCGGGCTGGCGGAGATCGTGGCTGCACTTTCCCTATCCATCGCCCCGGCATTGGCGGACCCGGTCGCCTGCCCGGACCCGATGTTCCGCGTGGAGGCCCCGACCGATGCATTTTTTCAACAGGCATGCGCGGCGGCACAGGACGCACGAGATGCCGTCTCCGTCTGTGGCCTGACCCTTCAAGCGCCGGTCGACATCCAGCTTGTCGAGAACCTGTCCCTCCCTCTCGGTCAGTGCCTTGCCTCCTACGACAGCGATAGAAATGCGCTGGCGATCATCCGTCCCGATCTACTTTTGCAGCGGCTGGGACCCGGCGACTCCTATGCCTCTCTGCCCCCCGATATCGTGTTCCGTTCGCTTATGCGTCACGAAATGGCCCATGCGCTGCTCTACCAGGCCACCCAACCCGGAAAGAAAATCCCGCTCGTCGATCACGAATTCGTGGCGAACGCGTTGGAAATCGGCGGACTTGACGAGGCGGCGCGGCACGCCCTGCTGGACGCTGCCAAGGTCGACTGGCCGCCCACGGCGGACGTGATCAATTCGTCGATCTACATGCTCGCGCCGCGGAAGTTTGCCGTTGCAAGCTGGCGGTACTACCGCGCCAGAGGCTGCGCGCCCATCGAAGCAATTCAGGACGGCACATATTCTTTCATGGAACGGCACTGACCCCTGCCCAACGGCTGCGGTACGTGCCGAAACGGCATCCCCCCTTTTCTCCCCGCCCGCTTTGCGGCATGACGCGCTTGCAGCCAAGCAGTGGCCATGGAGAGACCGATGCACGACATTCGCTTCATTCGCGACAACCCGGACGCTTTCGACGCCGGTCTGGCGAAGCTGGGAATTTCGGCGATGTCTTCGGAAATCCTTGCCGTGGACGCCGCCCGCCGGGAGAAGATCGCGGCCGCCGAGGCGGCCCAAGCGGAGCGGAACGCGGCGTCCAAGCAGGTGGGCGCCGCCAAGGCCAAGGGCGATGAGGCGGAATTCGAACGTCTGCGCGGCCTGATGACGGAGAAGAAGGACGAGATCGCCCGGCTGGAAGAGGAAGCGAAAACTGAGGACGCGCGTCTGCGCGACTTGCTGGTGAGCTTGCCGAACCTGCCGCTTGATGAGGTCCCCGTCGGCGCGGACGAAAACGACAACGTCGAGATCCGCCGCTGGGGCGAGCCGAAGACCTTCGACTTCGCGCCGAAGGAGCATTACGAGCTCGCTGCGGTTCAGGATGGAATGGACTTCGAGACGGCGGCGAAACTTGCTGGTTCCCGCTTCGTGCTGATGTCCGGCGCCGTGGCGCGGGTTCACCGGGCGCTGGCACAGTTCATGCTCGACACCCACACCACGGAGCACGGCCTGACGGAGGTCAACGGCCCGGTGATGGTGCGCGAAGAGATGATGTTCGGAACGGGGCAACTGCCCAAGTTCGGCGAAGATTCCTACCTCTTGCGGGAAGGCTGGTGGCTGATCCCGACGTCGGAGGTGACGCTTACCAACATCGTCAACGATTGCATTATCGAGGAAAGCTACCTCCCCCGCCGCTACACCGCGCATTCGCTCTGCTTCCGGTCGGAAGCCGGCAGCGCGGGCAAGGACACGTCCGGGATGCTCCGCCAGCACCAGTTCGAAAAGGTCGAGATGGTCTCCGTCACCCATCCCGACAAAAGCCTGGAAGAGCATGAGCGGATGACCCGCTGCGCCGAGGCGATCCTGGAAAAGCTCGGGCTTCCTTACAGGACTGTCGTGCTGTGCACCGGCGATATGGGCTTCGGCGCGCGCAAGACGCATGACATCGAGGTCTGGCTGCCGGGGCAGAACGCGTACCGCGAGATTTCCTCCGTGTCGGTCTGCGGCGCCTTCCAGGCTCGCCGCATGAACGCCCGCTTCCGCCCCGACGGCGGTGGCAAGCCGGAGTTCGTGCATACCCTGAACGGCTCGGGCCTCGCCGTGGGGCGGTGCCTTATCGCCGTGCTGGAGAACGGCCAGCAAGCGGACGGATCGGTCGAACTGCCCCAAGCGCTCCATCCGTGGCTTGGCGGCAAGACCCGCATCACAGCTGAGGGGCAGATGGCGTGAGCGACCTCCCGGACCCCCGGAGCGAAAGCCCGGGCCACATGAAATCCATCCTCGTGGTGACGGCGGCGGTTGCCTTCGCCGTCATCACGTTCTCCGTTCCCTTCAGCGGCTTCGATCCGTCGGTGTTCCCGGTGCCGCAGGCCGACCCGCCGGTGCAGCCGGCCGGCTATGCCTTCGCCATCTGGGGCGTGATCTTTCTGGGGCTTCTGGCCCATGCGCTCTTCGGCCTCGTCAAACGGTCCGACGACACGCATTGGGATGCCCCGCGCTGGCCGCTCATCGTTTCCATGGTCCTGGGCACTCCCTGGACGGCCGTCGCCAATTTCAGCCCCGTCTGGGCGACCATCCTGATCTTCGCCATGCTCGTAACCGCGCTTGCGGCGCTTCTCAGCACGCTCTCGCGCTATGACCGCTGGCTCCTGCGCGCGCCGTTGGCGCTTTACGCGGGCTGGCTGACGGTGGCGAGCTTCGCCGGTCTCGCCGTCGTTTGTGCCGGCTACGCAATCGGCCCGAACGCCACGGTCTGGGCGTGGATTGCGCTGCTCGCGGCGGGCGGGCTTGCCATCTGGGTGCAACTGCGGCTGGACGGAACGCCGGAATACGCGCTCGCCGTGGCCTGGGGGCTGCTCGGCGTCGCCGCTGCAAATATCGGCCGCGATTGGGGTCTTGTGGCCCTTCCGGTCCTGCTGAGCCTCGCGGTGGGTGTCGCGTGGAACGTCAGCCGGCAATCGGACTGACGTTTCCACCGCCGCGCCACCAGCGCCGGGCGCTTAGCCGGACAGCTTTTTACCCCGGTGCTTGCGCAGCCGGGACGGCGTGGACTTCTTCTTGTCCTTGTACGGGTTCTTGTCCGCTTGGCTGCGGAACGTCAGCCTGATCGGTGTTCCCGGCATGTCAAAGTCTTCCCGCAAGCCATTGACGAGATAGCGTTTATAGCTATCCGCAAGCTTGTCCGGAAAAGACGTCATGATCACGAACGCCGGTGGGCGCGTCTTGACCTGGGTGATGTAGCGCAGCTTGATCCGCTTACCCTGCGGCGCCGGGGGCGGATGGGCCTCCAGCATTCCGGTCATCCATTGGTTCAGCTTCGCCGTCGGAATGCGGCGGTTCCAGACCTCGTGGGCCCGCACGATGGCATCGTGCAGCCGATCCAGACCCCGACCCGTCTTGGCAGAAACCGTGATAAGCGGCGCGCCCTTGAGTTGCGGCAGCAACCGCTCGAACGCCTCTTTGAGCCCCGCGAGCTTGCCCTGCTTTTCGTCCTCGAGGTCCCACTTGTTCACTGCCACCACGACCGCGCGGCCCTCGCGCTCGGCAAGGTCGGCAATCCGCAGGTCCTGCTGCTCGAAGGGGATTTCCACATCGAGCAGCACGACGACCACTTCGGCAAACTTCACCGCGCGCAGCCCGTCGGAGACCGACAGCTTCTCCAGCTTCTCCTGCACCTTCGCCTTCTTCCGCATCCCAGCGGTGTCGAAGATGCGCATTGGGGTGCCATTCCATTCGATGGGCAGCGAGATGGCATCGCGGGTGATGCCCGCCTCGGGGCCAGTCAGCAGCCGGTCCTCGCCAAGGATCTTGTTGATCAGCGTGGACTTTCCGGCATTCGGCCGGCCGACAACGGCCACTTGGAGAGGGTGCGCCCGGGTGATGCGCGGCGCGGTGTCCACATCCTCCAGTTCGTCATCGTCCTCCGGCAGGTCCACATCGGTGACCGGGGCCTCGGCCTCGGCCCGTTCCGCGAAGGCATCGGCGAGCGGCATGAGCGCCGCATGCAGGTCCGCCATCCCTTCCCCGTGCTCGGCCGAAATCCGGATCGGATCGCCAAGTCCCAAGCCGTAAGCCTCGTAGACGCCCGCCTCGCTTGCGTTGCTCTCCGCCTTGTTGGCGGCCAGCAGAACGTGGGCGGACTTGCGGCGCAGGATATCGGCGAAGACCTCGTCAGCCGGTGTCACCCCTTCCCGAGCGTCGAGGATGAACAGGCACACATCGGCCATCTCGACCGCCCGCTCCGTCAACCGTCGCATCCGGCCCTGAAGGCTTTCGTCCGTGGCCTCCTCCAAACCCGCGGTGTCGATCACGGTGAAGCGCAGATCCCCCAGCCGCGCCTCGCCCTCGCGCAGATCGCGGGTCACGCCCGGCTGGTCGTCCACCAGAGCCAGGCGCTTGCCCACCAGGCGGTTGAACAGCGTGGATTTGCCAACATTGGGGCGGCCCACGAGGGCCAGGGTGAAGCTCATGGTCTTGCTCGCGATAGCGGGACTCGGGTCAGACCCGTCCCTTTAGCGGATGCGCGGCTCAACGGAAAGCGAGCAGTTCACCTTTCGTCGTCACCACATAGAGCGTCCGGTTGACCACGACGGGGTTGGTGGTCGCGCCACCCGGGATCGGCACCTGGGACAGCAACGCGCCGCTCTGCGGGCTGAAGCTGCGGATGTAGCCATCGTCCGAGGCAACGACCAGCCGCCCGCCGGCCAGGACAGGACCGTAGTGAGCGAACACCGCCTGATGCCGCCGTGGGCGGGAATTCTTGAAGCCCGGCAGGTCCGTCGCCCAGATCACCTCGCCCGTCGCCGCGTCGATGCGCACGAGCTGTTGAATGTCCGTCACGGCAAAAACCGACCCGCTCTCGACGACCACCGGGCTCATGGCGCCTTCGGTCGCGGTCCAGATCCGTTCGCCGTTGTTTACGTCAATCGCCGCGATCCGGCCGGAGGGGGATCCGGCGTAGAGCGTGTTGCCGACGATGACCGGGTCAGAGGAGATGTCGCTCACACCCGCATAGGCGCGCCCGCGTCGTTGCCCGGCGAGGATCGCGGTCCAGAGCCGGATACCGCCACGGCGCAGCGTTGCCACAAGTTCCGCCGAGCCGAAGGGGAAGACCGCGACGCGATCCGTTACCGCGGGCCCCGCGCCGTTCACCGTGGCCGAGGCCGTCGGCGCCGCCGGCAGTTCCCATTGCAGCCGACCGTCGGATGCACGGACCGCGAAGGCGCGGTTGTCACGGCTGCTGACGTAGACGAGGTCGCCGAAGATCGTTGGCGCCCCGGAGACCGGCGCGTCAAAGTCCTGCACCCACAGGGTCCCGCCGGTCGCGGGATCGAGCGCGTGAAGCTCCCCAAAGCCAGTGGTCACCAACATGCGTCCGCCGCCAATGGCCAACCCGCCGCCAGAGGCGTCGCCGGTCCGGTCGGACGGCGGCGTCAGGTTACGCGACCAGAGCGTTCCACCGCCGGTGGACAGCCCCGAAACGGTACTTTGCGCATCCAGCGTGAAAACCCGGCCGTCCGCCACCACGGGATCGGCCGTAATCTTGGCCTTGCGCGTTTCGCCCGCGCCGATGCGGGCGGACCACACTTGCGTCAGTGTGGGGCCGAGCGCCGGGTGCTGCAGCCGGTGCGCGGGAGAGCCGCCGCGATGGGTCCAGGATGTGTGGTTGACCTGCGCGGGCATCGAGAACGGCACGTTGCGCGACATCGCCGAGGCAGGCATCGCTCCGTCAATCCGCGGCACCGCCCCGGCGCCTGCCAGTGCAAGCCCCTCCGGAGAGCGAATGTCGTAGCGTTCGCCGGGAAGGCGTTGCTCGTCGGAGCAACCCGCGAGCGTCAGGGCCAGCGCAACCGCACCAACCGTCAATGCCAGTGACTTCACCGCTCGTTCTCCCGTCCTTCCACATGCCGCCGCGAGCCGTGCCGCGCCGGCCGATCCGCCGTTCCGGCTCATCCGTTCCCGGTATCCGGGTCTCCCCCAAGCGCGACGATCAGCTGCGCGATCCGCTGCAACAGATCCTGGGTCAGGCCCGGCTCCTCCAGCAGCGACTGCGCCGCCGCCACCGCGTCCTCCGTCTGGCCCGCCGCGGCAAGATCCAACGCGCGCTGCTCCAGCGCAAGGTTGCGATAGGGCGCGCCGGGCTGAGCGAGGCGATTGAGTACCTGTTCGCGTTCCTGCGCACCGAAAGCGGCCTCGCCCAAGAGGACCATCTTGAACGCCGCGAGATCGCTGTAAACTTGCGGAACCGACGTGTCCGTCGCCAACGGGCGCAGCAGATCTGCCGCCGCCTTGGGGTTCTCTGCACCCAGTTCCCCCGCTGCCTGCAACAGCGCGACAACGGCCTCCGCATCGCCATCCGCGGCAACCGTTTCGAGCGCGGAGGCACGCGCGGCCGGCGCCTCGGAATCCATGGCGGCGAGCACGTTGTCGCCGAGCGCTTCGGCCTCGGCCCGCGCGCTGGCCTTGCGGTATTCGTTCCAGGCAGCGCCGCCCACGATCAGCACCACGATCAGGATCGCGATCCAGCCGTATTTCTTCAGCATCAGAAAGAGCTTGTCGCGACGAACGGCCTCGTTCACCTCGTCGATGAAGCTGTCTGCTTGGCTCATGCTTTCCAATCCTCGTTCGGCACCGGCACACGCGGCCCGCCGGGGCCGTGAAAACGTCTCCTCTTACCCCGAAGCCAGCAAGGATGCCAACCCCGGAGAACACGGAGCGATGCGGGTTCCAATCCGGCCAAGGTGCTGTGTGACGTTAAGGTAAGCCTGCTCGCCATACTGCCCTCAAACCGCTTTGACCCTTGCTTTTTCACGCAGGAACGCACATTTGTCCGGCAAATTATGTGTATTCAGCCGACAGCGAGAGGCAATTTCGCATGAGGTGGTTTTCGATCCTCATAGCGGCCGTGGTCGCCGCGCTCATTTTTATGCTCGTGATGCATCGGGAAAGCGTGTTCCGTTTTGCGGGCATGGACGTGGACGAGGCCGCGCCGGCCAACGTGCCGAATGAGCCGGAGGAGGCGGCGGCCGAGGTCACGGATGACGTGGACCGGGTGTCGGTGGTCGCTATGGAATCCCTCACACAGGTGATCGATAGCGCAGTGCTCGTTCGCGGCCGGACGGAAGCGGCACGGCAGGTAGAGGTGCGGGCGGAAACGACGGGGCAGATCGTGTCCGATCCGCTGCGTAAGGGCGCTCTGGTGAAAGCCGGGCAGCTTCTGTGTGAGATCGAACCCGGTGTCCGACTGGCGCAACTCTCCGAGGCCAAGGCGCAACTTGCGTCGGCGAAGGCCGGCCTGCCTGTCTCCGAAGCACGGGTCGAGGAGGCTCAGGCCCTGCTGGAGGAGGCTGAGATCAACGACCGCGCCGCCAGTCGGCTCGGTCGGGAAGGGTTTGCCTCCGAAACGCGCGTCGCCTCGACCCGCGCGTCTGTGAGTTCCGCCCGTGCGGGCGTTGCATCTGCGCGTTCGGGGCTGGAGGCGGCCACCTCGCAGGTGGAGGCCGCCGCCGCCGCCGTCGCGCTGGCCGAGAAGGAAATCGACCGGTTGACCATCGAGGCCCCTTTCGACGGCCTGCTTGAGACCGACACCGCCGAACTCGGCGCGCTGATGCAGCCCGGCTCGGCCTGCGCCACCGTGATCCAGCTCGATCCGATGAAGCTGGTCGGATTCGTTTCCGAAACCCAGGTCGGCCACGTCGAGGTGGGCGCACCCGCGACGGCGCGGCTGATCTCGGGAGATACGGTCGCCGGCACGGTGACCTTCCTGTCGCGGTCAGCCGACGAGCAGACGCGGACGTTCCGCGTCGAGGTTCAGGTGCCCAACCCGGACCTGCGCATTCGCGACGGTCAGACCGCCGACATCGCCATCGAGGCCGATGGGGCCAAGGCGCATCTGGTGCCCGGCTCCGCGCTGACCCTGGATGATTCGGGTAAGCTGGGCCTGCGCATTGTCGAGGAGGCACAGGACGGCACCGGGCCGGTGGCCGCCTTCGCGCCGGTCGACTTCCTCCGCGACACACCGGAGGGCATCTGGATCGCTGGCCTGCCGGAGCGGGCAGAGATCATCATCGTCGGGCAAGAATATGTGACCGAAGGCGTTCCGCTGGACGTAACTTACAGGGAAACCGTAAGCCAGTAGCCGCACCGAAAGGGACTGCGCCGCCATGACAGGCATCGTCGACTGGGCCTCGCACCATACGCGGATGATCATCGGCATCATCCTGCTCTCGGTCGTTGCCGGGGCGATCACCTACATCAACCTGCCAAAGGAAGGCGAGCCGGACATCGAGATCCCGGCGGTGTTCATCTCCGTCCCCTTCCCCGGCATCTCCGCCGAGGATGCCGAGAAGCTGCCGATCAAGCCCATGGAGACCGAAATGTCGGATCTCGACGGGCTGGAGACGATGACCGGCACCGCCGTGGAGGGCTATGCCAACCTGGTGCTGGAATTCGAATTCGGCTGGGACAAGTCGGCCACGCTGGCCGACGTCCGGGCGGCGATGAACAAGGCCGAAGCGAACTTTCCCGAAGGTGCCGAGAACTACACCGTCGACGAGTTCAACTTCTCCGAATTCCCGATTATCATCGTCACCCTGTCGGGTCCCCTGCCCGAGCGAACATTGCTGAAACTTGCCAACGGCTTGCAGGACCGTCTTGAAGGGTTGGAGCCGGTTCTGGAGGCCGCACTGGCCGGGCACCGGGACGAGATGGTCGAGGTCACGATCGACCCGCTGAAGCTGGAATCCTACAACGTCACCGCCGGTGAGCTGATCAATGCAGTGGTCAACAACAACCAGCTCATCGCCGCCGGCGAGGTTGAGACGGAGGGTGGCGCCTTCTCGGTCAAGATCCCCTCATCCTTCGAGACCACCGCGGACATCTACGATCTTCCGGTCAAGGTGAACGGCGACTCCGTCATCACGCTCGGCGATCTGGCCACAATCTCGCTTACCTTCGAAGACCGTCAGGGCACCGCGCGCTTCGACGGCGAGAAATCCGTCGCGCTGCAGGTGGTCAAGCGCAAGGGCTACAACGTGATCGACATGGCCGCGCTCGTGCGTGAGACCGTCGCCGCGGAAAAGGCCACGTGGCCGCCGGAGCTGCAGGACGCCATCGTCGTCAGCACCTCCAACGATCAGTCGGTACAGGTGGAATCCATGGTGCGCCAGCTAGAGGGGTCCGTGCTGACCGCCATCGGCCTGGTCATGATTGTGATCCTGGCCGCCCTCGGCCCGCGCCCGTCGCTGTTGGTGGGCTTTGCGATCCCGACATCATTTCTCCTCTGCTTCGGCTTCCTCGCAATCATGGACGTGGCGATTTCCAACATGGTGATGTTCGGCCTGATCCTCGCCGTGGGGATGCTGGTGGACGGAGCCATCGTGGTGGTCGAATACGCAGACACCCGCATCAAGAGCGGCACGGGGCCGATGCACGCCTATGTCGAGGCGTCGAAGCGGATGTTCTGGCCCATCGTAAGCTCCACCGCGACCACACTTTGCGCCTTCCTGCCTATGCTGTTCTGGCCGGGCGTCTCCGGCGAATTCATGAAGATGCTCCCGATCACGCTTATCTTCGTGCTGTCGGCCTCGCTGATTGTGGCGCTCATCTTTCTGCCGGTGGTGGGTGGCGTCTCCGGCCGGCTGGCGCGCACGTTCCACCATCTCGCAGAGCGCCTGCGTCGCTGGCCATGGGCTGTGCGTGCTGCGCTGGTGCCAGTCGCGCTCTACCTCATCTTCCTGGGCGCCATGCAGGTGCTCAACCCGCACTACCTTCTGCCCGACGCCACACGCGCAACGGCCGGACGGCTTTTCGGGGCGGTCGTGCTGGTCCTGGGTGCCTTCGCCTCCTCCATCACCATGGACGCCGCCAAGGTGCAGTGGCGCAAGCAACGCGTTCAGGCCGGGTACCAGCGGACTGCTTTCGGCTGGCTGATCCGGTTCCTGACCGGCAACCCGATCATGCCCGTCGTCGTGATTGCCGGCGTGGCCTTCGTCGTCATGGCGACGTTTCAATACTACGGCCAGAACAATCGGGGCACAGAGTTCTTCGTCGAATCCGAGCCGGAGCAGGCAATTGTCTACGTACGCGCCCGCGGAAATCTGGGGATCGACGAGAAGGACGAACTGGTTCACCAGGTGGAACAAATCGTTCTCCAAGAACCGGGCGTGGACAGCGTTTTCGCTTTTGCCGGCGATGGCGGGCTGAACGCCAACACCGGGGGGGCCTCCAGCCCGCGCGACACCATTGGGCAAGTTCAAATCGAGCTGGTTCGTTGGGACGATCGAAAGGATCGCCCGGATCTGGACGGCGATCTGGTTCTCGCACGCATTCAGGAGAAATTATCTGAGATCCCGGGAATTTACACGGAGACGCTCAACCTTTCCATGGGTCCGGGCTCGGGCAAACCGATCCATTTGCAACTGTCGGGCGACGACTGGGATAGCCTGCGCGAGGCGGTGGCAATAACCCGCGCGAAGTTCGAGTCCGTGCCGGGACTGATAGATGTCGAGGACACCCTGCCGCTTCCCGGTATCGACTGGCAGATCGACGTGGATGTCGAGAAGGCGGGCCGCTACGGCGCGGACGTCGCCACCGTCGGCGCGATGGTGCAGCTCGTCACCCGCGGCATCCTTCTCGACACGATGCGGGTGGACACATCCGACGAAGAAATTGACATCCGGGTCCGCCTGCCCGAGGAGGACCGGCTGCTCTCTACTTTGGACACGCTCAAGGTGCGCACTGCAGACGGCCTGGTGCCGCTTGCGAACTTCATCACCCGCCAGCCGGTGCCCAAGCTGGCCCGGATCGACCGGGTGGACGGGCGGCGCACCTACGACCTGAAGGCCGACGTCGCGCCAAACCTTGTGAAACTCGTTAACGGTGCTGGCGAGACCGTGGAAGTCGTCCACGCCTCGGACCCTGACACCCGCCCCTCCGTCGCCGAGATGATCGAGCGCGATAACCTGTCCGTTGTGCCGATCAATGCAACGGAGAGAATCGGCCTGCTGACGGGGTGGTTGACCTCCGAGGAACCGCTGCCCGAGGGGATCGGCTGGCAATGGACGGGCGATCAGGAGGAGCAGGAGGAAAGCCAGGCGTTTCTCATGAGCGCCTTCGCAGGTGCCCTTGGTCTGATGTTCGTGATCCTGCTGACGCAGTTTAACAGCCTCTACAATGCCGTTCTGGTGCTGCTGGCCGTGGTGCTTTCCACCACCGGTGTCCTCATCGGCATGATCGTGATGGGCCAGCCGTTTTCGATCATCATGACCGGCACGGGCATCGTTGCGCTCGCCGGAATCGTGGTGAACAACAATATCGTGCTGATCGACACCTATCAGGAGTTCAGCCAGTACATGCCGCGGCTGGAGGCCATCGCGCGGACAGCGGAGCAGCGGTTGCGGCCCGTCCTGCTGACCACGTCGACCACCATGGCGGGCCTGATGCCGATGATGTTCGGCCTGTCGCTCGACTTCATCAACGGCGGTTACACCATCGACAGTCCGACCGCGCTCTGGTGGAAGCAACTCGCAACTGCGGTCGTTTTCGGGCTCGGAATTGCGACCGTGCTCACGCTCGTCTTCACCCCGGCGATGCTGGCGGCGCGGGTGTGGTTCTGGAAAGGGGCGTATGGAGGGCTTCACCGTGCGCAGGCGGTCGCGGGCGGCCGCAAGAGCCAGGCGGCGCAGGATCTCGGCCTTACCCGGACGGCCAGTCGGCTCAAGGTGCCCGAACTGGTCTGGATTCCCGTACCCTCCATTCCAGCCGAGGAGCCACCACGCCGCCTCGGCCCGCCCGAACCGTCTAGTGAGACCACCCGAGACGACTCGGCGAAAGACCCCAGCCCGGAAAGCCCGGTGCCCGATACCTCCGACAAGGACGGCGGCAAAGACGGCGGCGACGGGTCCATACAGGCGGCTGAGTGACGGCGGCGGCAGAGGGTTCGCTGGTTCCGACTGCGGGCAGCGACATTATGCTATGAGACACGGCCCACCCGGCGTGGCGTCCTCAGGCGTTCGGGCCTTGCATGGCGCGATGGGTTGAATAATGGCCGGCCGCGCCGGTCACCTCCAGTTGGGTCGACGTGTCCCGCAACGCGGCAAGCCGCGCCTGCGCGTCCGCCCGACGCAGGAACCTCGGAGCGGGATTGTTGCGCGCCGCGCGTGACCGGGCCGCCGCCCGCCGACGCGCAAAACCCATGGCAAAGATGACAGAGATGCAGCCAATCGCGAGGCCGATCGCCAGGACTTGCGTCTGTGCGTCCGCCACCGAACCGAATAGATCACCGACTCTGGTAGAGAGCAGGGTATCGAGCTTGTCCAACCAGTTGGGCTCGAACTGGGGCGCGTACCGATGGCCCGACATTGCACTCAAATCACTCACCATGGGACACCTCCCGAGTGTTGATGCAATTTTAATCATTTGGTTCGGATTGAAGCGAAACTTTGACCCCAAGCGGCCCGAAATGAGGCGCTCCTGTCGATTGGCCCAGCCAGCGCAATGTGCGCCCCTGAGCGGCCCACGGAGGAAAGAGACGGAGTCATTCCGGCCTACGCTGCGTCCGCGCCCTCATCCTCGGCCCGTTGCGTGGCCCACATGCTCGCGTAGCGGCCATGCTGCGCCAGCAGTGCGGCGTGGCTTCCGCGTTCTACCACCCGACCCTCTTCCAGCACGACGATCTCGTCAGCGTCCACGATGGTCGAGAGCCTATGCGCGATAGTGATAACCGTCCGGCCCCGCCCCATGCGCCGCAGCGAGGCCTGAATGCCCTGCTCCGTCCGGGTGTCGAGCGCTGAGGTCGCCTCGTCCAGCAGCAGGATCGGCGGGTTCTTCAGGATCGTTCGCGCGATCCCGACCCGCTGTTTCTCGCCTCCCGACAGCTTCAATCCCCGCTCCCCCACCATCGTGTCGTAGCCACGCGGCAGTGTCTGGATGAAGTCATGGATCTCAGCCGCGCGGGCGGCATCCTCCACCTCCTCGCGGCTTGCCTCGGGCCGGCCATAGGCGATGTTGTACCAGATCGTGTCGTTGAACAGCACCGTATCCTGCGGCACCACGCCGATGGCCTCGTGCAGGGAATGTTGGGTCACGTCCCGCACGTCCTGACCGTCGATCAGCAGGCTCCCGCCGTCCACGTCGTAGAAACGGAAGAGCAGCCGGCCGATGGTCGACTTGCCGGACCCCGTCGGCCCCACGATAGCGAGCGACCGGCCGGCCGGGACCGTGAGGGAAACGCCCTTCAGGATCGGCCGGTCGGACTCGTAGGAAAAGTGCACGTCGTCGAAGACCACCTCGCCGCCGGTGACTGTCAAGGCCGGCGCGTCAGGCTTGTCCACGACCTCCGCCGGCTGCTCCAACAGGTCGAACATCTGTCCCATGTCGACAAGGCTCTGGCGGATCTCCCGATAGACCGTGCCGAGAAAGTTCAGAGGCATGATAATCTGGATCATATAGGCGTTGACCATCACGAAATCGCCAACCGTAAAGTCACCGGAGGACACGCCCCGCGCCGCCATGACCATCACTGCGACGAGCCCGACATTGATCACCAGCCCCTGTCCGAAGTTGATGAGCGCGAGTGAATAGGCAGTCTTCAACGCGGAAGTCTCGTAGCCCGCCATCGCCTCATCATAACGCGCCGCCTCCCGCCGGTCGGCGCCGAAATACTTCACCGTCTCGTAGTTCAGCAACGAGTCGATAGCCCGCTGGTTCGCCTCGTTATCCTGATCGTTCATCTGGCGCCGGATACGCACACGCCACTCGGTAATGGCGAAGGTGAACCAGACATAGAGCACGATAGTGACGACCAGCACCACGAGGAACCGCCAGTCGAAGACCGCCACGAGGATACCGCAGACCATCACCAGCTCCAGCACCAAAGGGCCGATGGAAAACAGCAGGAATCGCAGCAGGAACGACACGCCCTTCACGCCCCGTTCCATGATGCGGCTCAAGGCTCCGGTCTTGCGGCTGATATGGTAACGCAGGGAAAGTGCGTGAATATGGCGGAAGGTCCGGAGCGCCAGCTTGCGCAACGCACCCTGCGCCACACGGGCAAAGATCACGTCACGAAGTTGTTGGAAGCCGATGTTGGTAAGTCGGACGGTCCCATAGGCCACGGTCAGCCCCACTGCGCCAAGCGCAAGCATCGTCGTGCCGTCCGGGGTGTCGCCGGCAAGCGCGTCAACGGCGCCCTTGTAGAGCATCGGCGTCGTCACCGCGATCAGCTTGGCGAGGACGAGCACCGCCATTGCGCCGACCACGCGCAATTTGACGCCCGGCTCGCCCTCCGGCCAGAGGTACGGGGCAACGTCGCGCAGTACTCTCAACCCGCGCTGCCGTTCCACGTGCTCTGTCGCGTCTGCCATTGGTCGCCTTTCGCTGCCGCTGTCGCGCAGCCTATGACCCGCAAAGGGGAAACGCCAGCCGCCCAGCCAAACGTACGCAGACGCCTCCCGCCCTTGCTCACAGAGGCGGGCGCTGCTACCCCTTCCGAAAACCTGACCGAAACAATCGACCAAAACAGTGCCGCAAACGCCGCCCCGCCTAAAGGTTGACGCCATTACCCGCCGGTTCGACGGGCGCGATGTGGTCACTGGCGTTTCGTTGAGCGTCGCGCCCGGCCAGGTGACGTGCCTGCTGGGTCCGTCGGGCTGCGGCAAGTCGACGACACTGCGCATCGTGGCCGGCGTCGACCGGCAGGATTCCGGGCGGATCATCGTGGACGGCGACTGCGTCTCCGACGACGAGCGCCACCTGCCGCCGGAACGGCGCGGCATCGGGCTGATGTTCCAGGATTTCGCGCTGTTTCCGCATCTGAGCGTCGGTGAGAACGTGGCCTTCGCCCTTGACGGCGGGCTACGCCGGAACCGTGAGCGGGTGGGCGACCTGCTGGAACGGGTCGACCTGGGTTCGTTCATCGACGCCTACCCACACCAACTCTCCGGCGGCGAGCAGCAGCGCGTGGCGTTGGTGCGGGCGCTGGCCCCAAAACCTGCGATCATGCTGATGGACGAGCCATTCTCCGGCCTCGACAATCGGCTGCGCGACGACATCCGGGATCGCACACTTGCAGTGCTAAAGGAGGAGAACACCGCCGTTCTCCTGGTCACGCACGAGCCGGATGAGGCCATGCGCATGGCCGACGAGATCGCGCTGATGCGGGCGGGGAAGATCGTCCAGAGGGGCGCGCCCTACCATATATACAACAATCCCGTCGACCGCGCTGCCGCCGCGTTCTTCAGCGATATCAATATTGTGCGGGGCGTTTCTCATGGTGCGCTGACGGAGACGCCCTTCGGTCAGTTCCTGACCCCAGGACACGCAGACGGCACACCGGTGGAGATCGTGATTCGCCCGCAGCACCTGCGGATCGACTTCGACCGGGAAGGCCGCGGACCCAACCCGACACCGACGGACGGGGTGGCGGCCCGAGCCGTCGTCGAGCGTGCCCGCTTCATGGGGCGCGAAAGCCTCGTGGAGTTTCGGATGGACTACGATTCTACCATTCTCAAGGCGACAGTACCGGCGGTCTTCCTGCCGCGACCCGGCACGCCGCTTTGGCTGACGCTTCGGCGGGACCGCTGCTTCGTCTTCCCAAGCTGATGCCGGCGGGACCGGCGCTCTCCCGCCCGTCGTCATGGCATCTGTAGATGCCACTCCTCCCGTTGGGCCGAGCCGCGCGCACGACGCGCGGCTGCGATTTTTCCTCCGAAAAATCGCGCCCGGATCAGACAGAGCGCACCAGTGGACCTCTCGCAAACCACCATGGCGTTCTTCCTGGACCTTTGGACCGATGGTCAAATTCCCGCGCCGTGACCATTTGGGGCTTTGAAGTGCTGCACGAAACTCATAAGTAGTGACGACCTTCAGAAACCACGGGTACGGGCCGGAAAGGGCCCGTCCCACAAGGGAGAGACAGATGGGTATCGGAAATATCGGCGTTCCCGGCCTTATCCTGATCGCGGTCGTCGTTCTCGTACTGTTCGGGCGCGGCAAGGTCTCGTCGCTGATGGGCGAGGTCGGCAAAGGGATCACCGCCTTCAAAAAGGGCGTGGCCGAAGGCAACAAGGATGAGCTGGAGGACAAGTCTGCCTCCTCCGCCCGCGACGTAACCCCCGAGAACACCACCGAGAAGGACAAGGTCTGACGCCCCGCCCCCGTCGGGGGCCGATGGAAGGCTGACGCGACATGTTTGACCTCGGATGGACCGAATTGATGCTGATCGGCATTGTGGCGCTGATCGTGGTGGGCCCCAAGGACCTGCCCGTGATGTTCCGCACCCTCGGCAAATTCACCGCTCGGATGCGCGGGATGGCCCGCGAGTTCACGCGCGCCATGGAAGACGCCGCGGACGAATCCGGCGTACGCGACGTCGCCAAGGACTTTCGGACCATGACAAGCCCAAGAGCCATGGGCGCGGACGCCTTGAGAAAAGCGACGACGTTCGACGATTTCGACCCCTTCGGCGAAGATGACGAGATGGCCGACGAGGCCTCGGCCCGCCCCGCCAAAAAGGGCCCCAAAACTGCTCCGATGACCGAAGAGCGTGCGGACGCGGCGCGCAAGATCCGCGAAAGCGCAGCCGCCAAAGCCCAGGCCCGGCTGGATTCCGAGGCGGAGGTGCAGACCGCCCCGGGGGACTCTGCGGCGCCCGATGCTGCCACGAGAACGGCGCAAGGCCCACAGGAAGGCACGAGCTGACCCGAATGAGCGACCCCACTGACGACGAGATCGAAGACAGCTCCGCCCCGTTGATCGAACACCTGGCGGAACTGCGCACCCGGCTGATCCGCTCGGTCCTGGCCTTTTTCATCGCCATGGTCCTGTGTTTCTTCGTAGCCGAACCGATCCTGAACTTCATGGTCCAGCCGATCGCGGACATCCTGCGGGCGCGCGGCGAGAACCCGCAGTTGATCTTTACCGCCCCACAAGAGAAATTCTTTGTCCTGATCCGGATCTCCCTGATCTTCGGGCTTGCGCTCTCCTTCCCGTATATCGGCTACCAGCTTTGGCGCTTCGTCGCCCCGGGGCTCTATCGCTCGGAAAAGAACGCCTTTCTGCCCTTCCTGGTCGCTTCTCCGCTCCTGTTCCTCGCCGGTGCGTCGTTTGCGCATTTCGTGGTCACGCCGCTGGCGATGAACTTCTTCATCGGCTTCTCCGATGCGATCCCGACGCTTGCCGCGATATTGACCGGCGCGGAGGTTCCGATGGACGTCCAGGACCAGGAACTGCGGACGATCTTCCTCGGCTCGGTCCGCGAGAGCCTTGACCTGACGTTGAAGTTCATTCTCGCGTTCGGCATCTGCTTCCAACTCCCCGTTCTTCTTACGTTAATGGGGAAGGCCGGGCTGGTTTCCGTCGACGGGCTCAAGCACGTGCGTAAATACGCCATCGTCGGCATCCTCACGCTTGCCGCTCTGGTGACGCCGCCGGACGTCATCACCCAGGTGATTTTGTTCACGGTCGTCTATTCGCTCTACGAAATCTCCATCCTCCTGGTGGGCCGCGTCGAGCGGAAACGGAACGAAGAATTGCGCGCCATGGGCATTCTTGACGACGAGGACGAGGTGGACGACGACGCACGCGAAGCGGCAAAGGGCAGCTGATGGACTTCACCGTCGAGGAGCTGGACCGGATCGCCGCGGCGTTGGAGCGCATAGCCCCTGCGCCGGCGGAGGCCCCTGCCTTCGATGCGGCAGAAGCCTTTGTCTGGCACACGGAACCGGATCGGCTCGTCCCGGTGAAAAAGGTCAATCGCGTCGCGCTGTCGCTGCTCGTCGGCATCGACCGAGCGCGGGAGATCCTTCTGGCCAACACGCTCCAGTTCGCGCGCGGTTTGCCCGCGAACAATGCCCTGCTCTGGGGCGCACGCGGGATGGGAAAATCCAGCCTCGTGAAGGCTGTACACGCCGACGTTCGCAAAAAGGGAGAAGATCTGAAAATTGTGGAACTGCAGCGGGAGGACCTGCCGTCGCTCCCTCGGCTTCTCACACTCCTCAGGGGCGCGGCGACCCATCGCTTTCTGCTGTTCTGCGACGACTTGAGCTTCGGCCACGATGACCAGCACTACAAGTCTTTGAAGGCAGTGCTGGATGGCGGCGTGGAGGGTCGGCCGGACAATGTGCTGTTCTACGCGACGTCCAACCGGCGGCACCTGATGCCCCGGGACATGATCGAGAACGAACGCTCGTCAGCGATCAACCCTTCGGAGGCGGTCGAGGAAAAGGTCTCGCTCAGCGACCGCTTCGGCCTCTGGCTGGGCTTTCATCCCTGCAGCCAGGACGAATATCTCGCCATGATTGACGGGTATTGCGAGGCATACGGCCTCTCCATCGCCCCTGACACGCTCAGGGCCGAGGCAATCGAATGGCAAGCAACGCGGGGCGCGCGGTCCGGGCGCGTGGCCTGGCAGTTCTTTCTCGACCTCGCCGGGCGGCAAGGGCTGTCCTTGACCTGACGCGACCCGCCGATCAGCGGGAAGCGACCGACCGTCATCACAACTTTTCGATCCCCCTTTTCCTCCACCAGAGCCGGTGATATCCGGCCGCCTCGCTTGATCGGGATGGGTGGATGACCTGTCGGACCGATCGGAACGTTTCACCTCGCTCACGACACCACCGGCACCGCCTCTTCGGCGGTTGCAGGCCGGTTTCAGTGTATGACTTCGGAAGACACCATGCCCAACACGACCCAAGCTGCCGCCGTCGCCACGGAAAAGAACAAGTTGCCGCTCCGTGATCTCGCCCTGATCGGTGTCTTCGGCACGTCCAACGACCGCCGCGCGCTCGTCCGCCACGCCTCGGGACGAATCGAAAGGGTCCGGCCCGGCGAGCGGTTGAATGGCCGACAGGTGATCGCGATCGACGGAAACGCGCTGCTGTTGCGCTCCGGGCGAGGCACGCGCCGGCTGGAAATGCCGGCCGGTTGAGCGACTGCGGCTTGACCTCGGTCGCCGCGCCGGTGCACTGACCCGGCATGACCCGACTCGCCCTTGTTACCGGCGCCTCCCGCGGCCTTGGCGCCGCCATGGCCGAAGAACTCGCTCCGACCTATACCGTGCTTGCGGTCGCGCGCACGGTTGGCGGGCTGGAGGACCTCGACGATCGCATCCAGGCCCGCGGTGGCCAGGCGACGCTTGCACTGCTCGACATCACCGACGACGGTGCGATGCAGCATCTCTGCCGATCCATTCACGACCGCTGGGGCGGGGTGGACCTGTGGGTTCACACAGCCATCCACGCCGCGCCGCTGACCCCGACCGACCAGGTGGAAGGCAAGGACTGGGACCGATCCCTCGCCACCAACGTGGAGGCGACCCGCCGGCTTATCACCTTCGTCGCACCGCTACTCCGCGCCCGCGAGGGCGCTCGGGCGGTGTTTCTGGACGACGACCGCGCCGGACAGCCGTTCTTCGGGTCCTACGGCGCCACGAAGGCTGCCCAGATGGCGCTCGTGCGGTCCTGGGCCGCCGAGACGCAGCGGGTCGGCCCGTCGGTTCGCATTCTAATGCCCGAACCGGTGCCAACCGCCCTGCGCGCCCGTTTCTTCCCGGGAGAGGATCATGACGCGCTGGCCGACGTTCGCGCCGAGGGGGCCCGCCTTGTAGCGGCGCTCGGCTGAACCGGGCGCTGGCGCCCGGTGGGTCATATGGCGGTCCGCCGGACAGATTCACGCCCGCCCAGCCACAAGCGAGCACGATCCTTCGGCCGAAAGATCGCCCGCGCGCGGAGCGCGCGGCCTGGCCCAACCGGCGGCGCCCCATCTTCGATGGGGTGTCCGAGGGGCGGGAGCCGCCCACGCCGCGGGCCGCCACATGCACGTCGGTCTCCTCGCCAAACTACACCATCGGGCCAAGCGATGGCGCGCGGTGCTTGCTCCCCCTGCGGGCTGAGTCTAAGCAGGGCGTGGAAGAAAAGGGCCGGGTATGCGCATTCTCATCACCAATGACGACGGGATAAACGCACCTGGCCTCGAGGTTCTCCAACGTGTCGCGGAAACCGTCGCCGGCCCCTCCGGCGAAGTGTGGACCGTGGCCCCCGCCTTCGAGCAGTCCGGCGTCGCCCATTGCATCAGTTACACGCACCCGACGATGATCGCAAAGATGGGCGAGCGGCGCTTCGCAGCGGAGGGCAGCCCTGCCGATTGCGTGCTCGCGGGCGTGCACGACGTGATGAAGGACGCTCGCCCGGACCTGGTGCTCTCCGGCGTCAATCGCGGCAACAACGCAGGCGAGAACACGCTCTACTCCGGCACCGTCGGCGGCGCGCTCGAAGCGGCAATCCAGGGCTTGCCCGCCATCGCCCTGTCGCAGTTCTTCGGCCCCGAAAATGCGCAACTTGACGACCCGTTCGAGGCTGCCGCGGGCCATGCCGCAGCGTTGATCCGCGATTTGCTGGATCGGGGCCGGTGGGACAGCAACGGCGGCTATCGCACGTTCTATAACGTGAATTTTCCCGCCTGCCCGGCCGACAGCGTCAAGGGGCGCCGCGTGACGGTTCAGGGCGTTCGGCCCGACGTGCATTTCACGGTCGAACCCATCCATGCCCCATCCGGTCGGCGGTTCGTCTGGATCAAGGGTGGTCGGCAGGATGTACCGACCGGCGACGGGACCGACGTTCAGGCGAACCTCGACGGCTACATCTCAATCACGCCGATGCGGGCCGATCTGACCGCGCATGACCACATCGCACCACTCCGGACCGCGCTCGAATGAGTTGGACGCCCGAACAGAAGATGCGCCTTGTCTTCGCGCTGAGGTCCAAGGGGGTGACGGACAAGCGCGTCCTGACGGCAATGGAACAGATCGACCGGGGCCTCTTCGTGCAGCAGGGGCTCTTTTCGGACCGGGCCTATGATGACACCCCCTTGCCCATTGCCTGCGGGCAGACGATCAGCCAGCCCTCCATCGTCGGGCTGATGACGCAGGCGCTCCAGGTGACCCCTCGGGACAAGGTGCTGGAACTCGGCACGGGCTCGGGCTACCAGGCCGCGGTGCTGTCGCAACTGGTTCGGCGCGTCTATACGGTCGAGCGGTTCAAGCGGCTGGTGGACCAGTCGCAGGCGGTGTTCGACGCCCTCGGCCTGACCAATATCACCACCTTCCTCGCCGATGGCAGTCACGGCCTGCCCGATCACGCGCCGTTCGACCGCATCATCGTCACGGCAGCGGCGGAAGACCCGCCGGGGCCGCTCTTGGCGCAGTTGCGCATCGGCGGTATCATGGTGCTGCCCGTGGGCCAGTCCGATGCGGTACAGACGCTGATCCGCGTGCGGCGGACGGCGGAAGGGTACGACTACGACGAGCTTTGCCCGGTCCGGTTCGTGCCGTTGCTGGAAGGTCTTGGGCGGGAATGAGATACGTGAGACTGATAGCTGTGAGTGGCGGCTCCGGGGGCCGAGATGCCCGGGCCGCCGAGAAGCGACCCGGACGCCTCGCAAAGAGGGCGCCGCGATTGAGGAGTGAGAGCCGATGCGCCCGACCCTGAGCCTGTGTGCCAGCATGCTTGTCCTGAGCGCCTGTTCGACAGGAAGCCTCAGCAATTTCGACCTCGACTTCCGGGGCATCGGCAGTGGGTTCGATACCACCGATGCCGTCGCGGGGGCCACGACGAGCCGGCCGCAACCGGACAATCGTGGTGTGATCTCCTATCCGAACTACCAGGTGGCAATAGCACGCCGCAATGACACGGTGGCCGATGTCGCGGCCCGGCTGGGCACGGTGCCGGCAGAGGAGCTTGCGCGCTACAACGGCGTCCCGGTGAACGCGCGGCTCAACCAGGGCGAAGTGCTGGCCCTGCCGCGCCGCGTCTCCGAACCGTCGCCCGCAACAGGCGCCATCGGCACGGGTCCGATCCGGCCGGCGGGATCGGTGGATGTTGAGACGCTCGCGGGCGGAGCGATCGACCGCGCCGGCGCCGGAACATCGGGGGCTTCCGCCATACAGACCGGCAGGGAGCCGGTACGCCACCAGGTGCAACCCGGCGAAACGGCCTACTCCATCGCCCGCCGCTATGGCGTGACGCCTGCGGCGCTGGCCGAATGGAACGGGTTGGACGCAGGCTTGAACGTTCGGTCCGGACAGTACCTGCTGATCCCTGTCCTGTCAGACAGCCCCGCGGCGCGACCGCAGATCGAAACTGCCACAACGGCTCCCGGCCAGGGCAGCCCCACTCCTACGCCGCCGAGCGCCGCAACGCCGCTGCCAAAAAACACGCCCCCCGCCGCCGCGAAAGAGACGCCGGAAACGCCGAAATCGCCGGACCTTGGAAAACAGGCGACCTCGGTATCGAAATCCCGGATGGGCGCGCCGGTCGGCGGCAGCATCATCCGCGACTTCAACAAGGGCAAGAACGACGGGATCGACATCGCGGCCTCGTCCGGCGAAACCGTCCGGGCCGCCGCCGGGGGCGTTGTCGCGGCGATTACTGAGGACACCGACAACGTCCCGATCCTCGTGCTGCGCCATGATGGCGGGCTATTGACCGTCTATGCCAACGTGGACAACCTCAAGGTCCGCAAGGGCGATCGGGTGGACCGGGGGCAAGCCGTGGCGACAGTGCGGTCGTCCAGCTCGCCCTACCTGCACTTCGAGGTGCGCGAGGGGGTCGAAGCCGTCGATCCGACACCGTACCTCAATTGAGGCCGAGCCTGACCTGCCGGGGGGCTACGCATCATCGCGACGCCCGCCGGACTTTGCGCCCGTAGTCTGGCTCTGACGGCCGGCCACCGGGCTTTCGCGCCGGAGAACCGGCCCATCAGAGGACACGACAATGACCCCACAGGATGCGAGCAAGAAAACCGCCGAGATCTGCCGCATGGCCCCCGTGGTGCCGGTGCTGGTGATCGAAGATGCCTCCACCGCCCGACCGCTTGCCCAGGCATTGGTCGCAGGCGGCTTGCCGGTGCTCGAAGTCACCCTGCGAACCCCCGCCGCGCTCGACGCGATCCGCGCCATGGCGCAGGTGGACGGCGGCGTCGTGGGTGCCGGCACGCTGCTGACCCCCGAGGATGTTGCCGCTGCGAAGGCCGCAGGAGCGCGCTTCGGTGTCTCTCCCGGCGCGACCGATACGCTGCTGCAGGCCTGCGAAGATGCCGATCTGCCGCTGCTGCCCGGCGCGGCGACCGCCAGCGAAGCGATGCGGCTCTACGAGCGGGGCTATTCGATGCTGAAATTCTTCCCTGCCGAAGCCGCCGGGGGCGCACCTGCGCTCAAGGGGATCGGGGCGCCGATCCCGCAGATCAGCTTCTGTCCGACCGGCGGGGTCTCCGTTCAGAATGCCCCGTCGTACCTATCCCTCCCCAATGTCGTCTGCGTGGGCGGGAGCTGGGTCGCGCCGAAGGATCGCGTGGCGGCGGGTGACTGGACGGCGATCGAGGCACTGGCCCGGGAGGCCGCATCGCTCACGGCCTGAAGAACGCAGGCCGCTGGCTCACGCTTGTGGCGACCCGCGCCGACGGCCACGCCAGCCGCCGCGCCGCGCGGGCGTTGCGCCGTCTGCTAGTCCCTCGCGCAGGACGAGGCTCATCGGGTGCGCGGGGAACTCGGCGGCATGGCGATCCACCAGGGCGCTGAGCGCCGCTTTCTGGTCGGTTTCATCGCCAAGCGAGAGCGCCCAGTCCAGAAAAATTGAACGGCATTCCGGCTCGGCCAGTCCCTCGATCCTATACGCTTCCGCAATCAAGGCCTTGGGGTCGGCCCAATCGCGACTCATGCCGCCCCCGCCTTTGCACGCGGGGGCATTCGCTCCAGAACAGCGTCAATGATCGCGGCGGACTCGGCACGGCGCGCGGCCAGTTCCTCGATCAGCACCTGGATGTCCGTTTGCCCGGTTTCCCTAGCCAGAACCTCGCGCGCGCCCTGCCCCAATGCGTCGACTTCAAGCGGGCCGTCCACGATGAGACGCCCGACGCTCTGCACCGACCGCGCCAGCCGGTACGTGGAGGTAAGCTGTTCGGCTTCGGAGTGTGTCAGCCAGCCAAAGCGAGCCGCCGCGTGAAGCTGCGGAGCGGTCCGCCGCGCCTGTGCCGAGGCCAGCAGCGCGCCCGTCTGGGCCACCAGCTCGATGTCCTGCATTCCGCCCGAACCGCGCTTGACGTCCAGCGGTCCCTCTTGTGCCTTTGCCTCCGCCAGCCTTCGGCGCATATCGCGCACGTCCGCGAGCACCTTTTCCGCGTCCCGAGGGGCGGAAAGCACGGACAGGCGCACACGCTCCACACCCTCCGCCACCTTGGAATTGCCAGCGATCGCGCGTGAACGGGTCAGAGCCAGATGCTCCCACGTCCATGCTTCCTCGTGCTGATAGGTGTCGAAGGAGGACAGCGACGTCGCGACAGGTCCCTGTTTTCCCGACGGACGCAACCGCATGTCCACTTCGTATAGACGCCCCTCGGCCGTGGGCGCGGACAACGCGGTCAGGATCGCCTTGGTGAGCCGGGCATAATAGGTCGGCGCCGGCAGCGGGCGTGGGCCGTTCGACATGTCCGTCTTCTCGGCGTCGTAGATCATGATCAGGTCGAGGTCCGAGCTGGCGTTGATCCAGCCGGCGCCGAGGGAGCCCATACCGACGGCCACGCCACCGCGCCCCGGCATCGGCCCGTGCCGCTCGGCAAACGTCTCCTGGATCGCCGGCAGCAAGGCCACAAGCACCGCCTCGGCCACATCCGCGAACTGTCTCCCGGCCTCAGCGGCGTCCACCAACCCGCGCAGGTGATGTACCCCCACCCGGAAATGCCACTCCTTCTGCCACCGCCGCGCTACGTCGAGCTGGCCTTCGTAATCGCCCGTCGCTTCGAGCCGCTGCGACAGGTCCCGCGCCAGCTCCACCTTGCCGGGCCATTGGGAAAAGAAACTGCCCCCGATCACCGCGTCCAGCACCTGTGAATTGCGGGACAGGTAGCTGGCGAGCGCAGGCGCCGTGGACGCGATGTCGACGATCAGCGCCCGGAGGTTCGGGTTCGCCTGGAACAGAGAAAAGAGTTGAACCCCCGCCGGCAGGCCGGAGAGGAAGCCGTCGAACGCCTGCAGCGCCTCCTCCGGGCGCGGGGCCGCATTCAGGCGTGCCAGCAGGTCCGGCTTTAGCCGCTCGAAGATTTCCTGCGCCCGCGCAGAGCGCAGCGCCGGATAGAGCCGCCAGCGCCGGACGATCTCCGGCTCCTCCACGTCGGCCGCCGGAGTCTCCGCCCCGGCGACGCGCGGGACGAAGAACCGTTCGGCAGCAGCCCGGACCGCATCGAGCCGGTCGGCGATGGACTGCCGGAAGGCTGCGGTATCCCCCTCGCCGCACATCCGTGCAATCCGGTCGAACCCCTCCGGCGTGGTGGGTAGCGCGTGGGTTCGAGCATCGGCCACCATCTGCACCCGGTGCTCCAGTTCCCGCAGGTCCCGGTAGTGCGTTGTAAGTTCTTCGGCCAACTCCATGGGAATCCAACCCGTTTTCGCCAATTGAGCCAGTGCAGGAACGGTACCGCGGAGGCGGAGGCTCGGATCCCTGCCGCCGGCAATGATCTGGCGGGTCTGGGTGAAGAACTCGATCTCGCGAATTCCGCCGGGCCCGAGTTTCAGGTCCCGCCCTTCCAGAGAGCGGGTGCCATGGTGCCCTTTGTGCTCCTTGATTTTCAGGCGCATGTCGTGGGCGTCCTGGATCGCTGCGAAGTCCAGATGGCGGCGCCAGATGAAGGGCCGCAGACGTTCCAGATACCGTTCGCCCGCCGCCACGTCGCCCGCGCAGGGCCGCGCCTTGATGTGCGCTGCCCTTTCCCAGGTCCGGCCGACGGATTCGTAATAGCGCTCCGCCGCCTCCATCGACAGGCAGACCGGCGTGACGGAGGGGTCGGGCCGCAAGCGCAGGTCCGTCCGCCAGACGTAACCGTCGCCGGTCATGTCGCTTAGAAGCGCCGTCATCCGCCGCGTGGCCTTCACGAAATTCGACCGCGCCTCATGGAAGTCAGCCTCGGGATAGCGGCTTTCGTCGAACAGCATGATCAGGTCGATGTCGGAGGAATAATTCAACTCCCCCGCCCCCATCTTGCCCATGGCGAGCGCCACCATGCCACCGGCGGATGGCAGGTCGGTCTCGGTCTGGCCCGGGAACTTGCCGCGCTCGAAATCGCGCGTAAGAACGCCCTTCATCGCCAGGTCGACCGATAGGTCGGCGAAGTCGGTCAGCGCGCCTGTCACCTCCTCCAACCGCCAGACGCCCGCGAGATCGGCCAGCCCCGCAAAAAGTGCCACCCGGCCCTTGGCGCGGCGCAGGCCCGTCTTCAGCTCCGCGACGCCCATGGGACGCAGTGCCTCGTATTCTGCCGGCAGAACGGTTGCGGGATCCGCCGCCAAGGCCTCCCGCAGCCAGTCCGCCTCCCGCTCCATCAACCCGCGCAAGTACGAACTGCACCCCGCCGCACCTGCCAAGACGTCGCGAACGTCTGGCGAAAGGTCCTCGAATCGCGCGGTAGCATCCCGCGCGGCATCGGTGTCGTAGGGAATGGGCGAACGGGTTATCGCGGCGGAAAACGTCATGGACAACTGATGGCCCGCGAACCCGCGACGGTCAATCCACAGGTCGGTGGACGCCGGGTGCATCTTGCATTCGGGCGTATGGGCCCAGATAGAGGAGCCGGCAAAAAGGGAGCAGTGACATGAGCAACAGCCTGACCCGTGTGACGGACGCACTGGAATCCGCCGGCGTGACCTACACCTTGCGCGAGATGTCCGAGAGCACCCGCACCGCCAAGGATGCGGCGGAGGCTGTGGGCTGCGAGATCGACCAGATCGCGAAGTCGATCATCCTGGAGACGGAGGAGAGCGAAGCGCTGGTGCTTTTCGTGACCGCCGGAGGCAACCGGGTGTCGACCGAAGCGGTCGCCGCACTGCTGGGCGAAGCGGCCCATCCGGCGCGGGGGGCCCGGATTCGCGACGTCACCGGATTCGCCATCGGCGGTGTCGCCCCGGTGGGCCACTTGACCCCTGTTCGCGCCTTCTTCGACCCACGGCTCACCGATTTCGAGACCGTCTGGGCTGCCGCTGGCACGCCGCGCCATGTTTTCGGCGTCGCACCGGACCGGCTGCGCCGAGCCTGTGGCGGCGAGTTGGCCGAGTTCGTCGAGACGGACGACTGAGTCCCCTGCCCCATGAAAAAGCCGCCGCGCATCCCGGTTGGGACGGCGGCGGCGAAGTGGCGACAGTGCTGAACCGGTCGGCTCGGGCGCAGAGGCGGGTCCGGAGCCATTGGGACAGGCAGAAATCAGGCAACGCATCGATTTGGGGACGGTGATGCGCGCCGCCGGGCAGCAGGTCGCAGGCAGGCAAATTCCTCAGATCAGTGTGGGCAGGTGCAATGCGGCCACCAGAAGGACGCCCAGAGAGGCGACGCCGATCGCGTCTTCCAGCAGCGTGGGCTCGGACCGGACGATCAGCGCTTTGAATTCTGCGAACATGGGCGGTGTCCTCTCATTCTCGGGCGTTAACGTTTGTTTCACCTTTGTTCTCACACCCCAGGAGAGAAGTAAAGAACTTTTTAAGAACATTTGCGAACGTCGTGGAACATTGACGACGGAAAGTGCCCTATCCCACGGAAATCAGGCGGATCGCCTTGTCCTGCTCCATGAGCCACAAAAGCACCCGCACCGCCTCTCCGCGCTCGGACGTAAGCGTGGGATCGTCGCCCAGAATCCGGCGCGCGTCCTGCTGTGCCACCTGCATCAGCCCGGCCTGTCGTTCGATGTCGGCGATCCGGAACCGCGGCAAGCCGGATTGGGCCGTGCCGATCAGATCCCCCGCCCCGCGCATGGCCAGGTCTTCCTCGGCAATGCGAAACCCGTCCTCCGTCTCCCGCAGAATCTCCAGCCGACGCCGCGCGGTTTCCCCCAGCGGCCCCTGGTACATCAGCAGGCAGGTTGAGGCCGCCGCCCCGCGACCAACCCGCCCACGCAACTGGTGTAACTGGGCGAGTCCGAAGCTTTCGGCCTGCTCGATCACCATGATCGAGGCATTGGGCACGTTCACCCCAACCTCGATTACAGTGGTCGCCACCAGCACAGCCGTCTCGCCCGCCACGAAACGCGCCATCGCCGCGTCTTTCTCGGCCGGTGGCATCTGACCGTGGACAAGCCCGACCCGCCCTTCGCGAAGCGCCGCGCGGAGGTGGCGGAAGCGCTCCTCAGCGGCCGCCATCTCGACGCTTTCGCTTTCCTCCACCAGCGGGCACACCCAATAGGCCTGTTTCCCCTCGGCCACCGCCCGGCGTAGGTGCTCCACCACCTCGGACATGCGCGCGGCGGAGACCAGCGCGGTCTGCACCGGTGTCCGCCCGGGTGGTTTCTCGTCCAGCACCGAAAGGTCCATGTCGCCATACTGCGCCAACGCCAGACTGCGCGGGATTGGCGTGGCGGTCATAATCAGCACGTCGACCGCGCGGCCCTTCGCGCCCAGTTCCATCCGTTGCGACACGCCGAAACGGTGCTGCTCGTCGATTACGGCAAGCCGGAGGTCGTGGAATTCCACGTCCTTCTGGAACACCGCATGAGTGCCCACCAGCACCTGAATGTCGCCCCGGGCGAGCGCGGAGAGCTTGGCCTGGCGCTCCGCTCCCTTGTCGCGACCGGTGAGGATCTCCAGAACGACGCCAGCGCTCTCGGCCAGCGGTCGGATCGAGTCCAGATGCTGACGGGCAAGGATCTCGGTGGGCGCCATCATGACCCCCTGCCCGCCAGCCTCCACCGCCACAAGCAGCGCCATTACGGCGACGAGTGTCTTGCCGGACCCAACGTCCCCCTGCAGCAGCCGCGCCATGCGTCTCGGGCCGGCCATGTCATCCGAGATCTCGCGGATGGCGCGCTCCTGTGCACCGGTCGGCCGGTAGGGCAGCGCGGCCAGCACCTTGCCCTGTAGCCGCCCCGTTGCGACCGACGCGCGCCCCTTGCCGCGCCGTTCCACGCTGCGTGCCAAGGCGAGCGTCACCTGATGGGCAAGCAATTCGTCGTAAGCCAGCCTCCGGCGCGCCGGGGCGTCCGGCGACAGGTCGCGTGAGGTCTCGGGCGAATGGGCCTCGACCAGAGCGGCGTGCCAGTCCGGCCACCCCTCCCGCTCCATGAGGGTCGGGTCGCACCATTCCGCGAGGTCCGGGGCGCGCGCCAAGGCCGAGCGCACGGCCTTGGTCATGGTCTTGAGCGTCACGCCGGACGTAAGGGGATAGACTGGCTCATAGGCCGGAATCCCGTCCGCCTCCTCGGGGCGCAGGATGTGGTCCGGGTGAACCATCTGCGCGACCCCATCGAAGAGTTCGATCCGACCGGACACCACCCGCCGCTGACCGGTTGGCAACTGCCGCTGCAGGTAGTCGCCGTTGGCGTGAAAGAAGACGAGTTGGAACGAGGTCTCCGCATCCTCGACCTCCACCCGGTAGGGTCGGCCGCGGGACGAGGGTTTCCGATGCAGACCGATCGTCACCTCCACCGTTCCCGTGGCGGGCAGGTCCAGCGACCGCACCGATGCCACCTTGCGCCGGTCCACCCGGGAATGCGGCAGGGTAAACAGCAGGTCTCGCGGTCGCGCGACGTCGATCTGCCCCAAATGCTTCGCCGTCTTCGGGCCGACACCATCGAGCGACTCGAGATCCGCGAAAAGCGGAAACAGGATGGTCGGCCGGCCGCTCATGCCTGCCCGATCAGTTCCAGCCAGCCGTCCTCGTCCAGCGTCTCGATGCCCAGTTCCGCCGCCTTCTTCGCCTTGGACCCCGCTCCGGGCCCGGCCACCAGGAGGTCGGTTTTGCTGGAGACCGAGCCGGAGACCTTTGCCCCAAGCGCCTCGGCCCGCGCCTTTGCCTCTGCCCGGGTCATGCGCTCCAGCGTCCCGGTAAAGACGACGGTCTTGCCAGCCACCGGCGACCCCTCGGTGCTGGGGGCGGCAACATCCTCGATGTCGAGCTGCGCCGCCAGGCGGTCGATCACCTCGCGCTCCGCCGGCTGCCGCATCGCCGTGACGAGGGCCTGCACCAATGCGTCCCCAATTCCGTCAACCGAGATCAGTTCACTCCAGGCGGGGCTATCGGCCAGCACCGCGCGACGGGCCCGGGCGTCCTCCGCGTCCGCGGCCGGCTCCGCGCCCGCGCTGTCGACCGTGTCCCGCAGCGCCGCCCAGCTCTGGAAGTGGCGTGCCAGAGTCTTGCCAGCGACCTCTCCCAGATGCCGTATACCGAGGCCGAACAGGAACCGGTCGAGCGGGATTCGCCGCCGTTCGTCGATGGCGCGGAAGAGGTTGGCCGCAGATTTCTCGCCCCAGCCATCGCGCGCCGTCAGCGCCTCGCCATACCGCTTCTCCAAGGTGAAGATGTCGGCGGGCTCCTTGATCCACCCGTCGTCATGGAACTGTTCGACCTGTTTGGACCCGAGGCCTTCGATGTCGAACGCGGACCGGGAGACAAGGTGCTTGAGCTTTTCAACCACTTGCGCGGCACAGATCATCCCGCCCGAACAGCGGCGCACGGAGTCCCCCTCCTCCCGGATTGCCTCGGACCCGCATACCGGGCAGTGCGTCGGGAACTGGTAGGGTTCCGCGTCGGCCGGTCGGGCGGATAGATCCACGTCCGAGACCTTGGGAATGACGTCGCCAGCGCGGTACACCTGCACCCGGTCCCCAATACGAATGTCGCGCCCCTCCCGGATCGGCGCGCCGGAACTGTCCCGGCCAGCGATGTAGTCCTCGTTGTGCAGCGTCGCGTTCGACACCACCACGCCGCCGACTGTAACGGGGGTGAGGCGCGCCACGGGGCTAAGGGCGCCCGTTCGGCCAACCTGAATGTCGATCGCCTCAAGCCACGTCCACGCCATTTCGGCAGGAAACTTGTGCGCAATCGCCCACCGGGGCGTGGTGGAGCGGAAGCCGAGCCGGCGTTGATACCCCAGGTCGTCGACCTTGTAGACCACCCCGTCAATGTCATACCCCAAGCTCGCCCGCTGCGCCTCGACCGCGCGATAATGCGCCAGCATCTCTTCGGGGGTCTCGCACACACGGGTCAGCGGATTGGTCTGAAATCCGAGGTGGGCCAACCGCTCGATGGATCCCATCTGGGTCTCGGCCAGCGGTTCTGATGTCTCACCCCAGGCATAGGCAAAATAGCGCAGCGGCCGGGTACGGGTGATTTCGGCATCGAGCTGGCGCAGCGAGCCAGCCGCGGCGTTTCGCGGGTTGGCGAAGACCTTGCCGCCTTTCTCCGCCTGGCGGGCATTCAGCGCGGCAAAGTCGGCGTGGCTCATGTAGACTTCGCCGCGAACCTCCAGCACATCAGGCGCGCCCGTGATCTCCTGCGGGATATCGTCCACTGTACGCGCATTTGCGGTGACGTTTTCGCCGGTGGTGCCGTCGCCCCGCGTCGCGGCCTGCACCAGGCGCCCGCCCTCGTAGCGCAAGGACAGCGAAAGGCCGTCGATCTTGGGTTCTGCGGTGTAGGCAAGCGGCGCATCGGTCGGCAGGCCGAGGTAGCTGCGGACCGACCGGTCGAATTCCCGCAGGTCCGCTTCCTCGAACGCATTGCCCAGCGAGTACATGCGGACAGCATGTGTGACCTTGGCAAAGCCCTCCGCCGGCTCGGCACCGACCTGGGCCGACGGGCTGTCCTCGCGAATCAGGTCGGGAAACCGCGCCTCGATCTCGGCGTTTCGACGCCTGAGAGCATCGAACTCCGCATCGGACATCACGGGCGCGTCCTCGGTGTGGTAAGCGCGGTTCGCTTCGCTCAACAGCGTGGCGAGCCGTTCCAGCTCTACCAGCGCCTGCTCCCGGCTCAGCGCCGACACGTCCGTTGCCTCAATCATGTTCACTCCGCCTGCTTCGCGCTCCCAGAGATATGCGCGCCGCCGCATCTGGTCCAGTTGATCCAGCGTCGACAAGTCTGCCGCGCGGATCTCTTATTCGCCGGTTTCTGCCGCGTGCCCAGACGCAAGCGCCGCGGCCACATGGCCGGACGCAACGCACGGCCCCGACTATTCGTACCGTCCGTTTGCACCCGCATCGCTGAATTGTCACAACGGTCAAAGACCGTCGGGACGGCAGACCACAGCCCAGGTCCTAGCGACAGTGTCTTGCAGCAAAATGATCTGAGCAGACCGGCGCAAATTTCCCGGCGCGCAATGCGGCAAATCCTGATCGAGTAAGGGACGTATCGCGCCCTCGGTCGGCGGCTGCGGCGCTTCAAGAAGCACGTCGGTCTTCGGCCGCCCCGACAGACAGACGCATTCCTCGCGAGACCGCTCCCAACGGGCGACGGTATTCCCGACGCCGGCATCGCGCTTTAGCTAACGCTTCCACACAAGAAAGTTGGGCGCGCCATGTTGCCATGGACGCGCCCGAGGTACACCGCCGTGGAGGGAAATTGTGTTTCGGCTGAGCGCCAGCCCCGTCGACCGACCGAAAACCGTGGGTGGAGGTGGTGGTTTGTTACCGTGGGTGGTGGTGGTTTGTTGTCGTGGGTGGTGGTGGTGGTGGTTTATTCCTGTACCGTCATGCGCCCATTGCGTAGCGCGACTTCATTTGTGCCGGTTCCGGGTCCCGCAAGACGTAGCCGCGGCCCCACACAGTCTCGATGTAGTTCTCGCCGCCGGTCGCAACGCTGAGCTTCTTGCGCAACTTGCAGATGAACACGTCGATGATTTTCAGTTCCGGTTCGTCCATGCCGCCGTAGAGATGGTTGAGGAACATCTCCTTCGTCAGCGTCGTGCCTTTGCGAAGGCTCAAGAGCTCCAGCATCTGGTATTCCTTGCCGGTCAGATGCACGCCCTTGCCGTCCACGTCGACCGTCTTCGCGTCCAGGTTGACCGTGACCTTGCCGGTTCGGATGACCGATTGCGCATGGCCCTTGGATCGGCGGATGATCGCGTGGATACGAGCGACCAGTTCCTCACGATGGAATGGTTTTGTCAGATAGTCGTCGGCGCCGAAGCCGAACCCCTTGATCTTGTTGTCCGTATCGTCGGCGCCGGACAGGATGAGCGTCGGGGTTTCAACCCGTGCCAGTCGCAGTTGCCGCAGCACCTCGTGACCTGTCATGTCGGGCAGGCCGAGATCCAGGAGGATCAGGTCGTAATCGTACAATTTTGCCAGGTCGATCGCCTCCTCGCCAAGATCCGTGCAGTACACGTTCAGGTTGGCGTGGGTGAGCATCATTTCGATGCTCTTGGCAGTCGCCGCGTCGTCTTCGACGAGCAGGATTCGCATAACTCTTTCTCCGCTTCGATCCCCTCTTGAAGCCAGCATCGTCCGAATTGGTTAATCCGTAATTACCGATACCAGGTCCAATCGATCTAAACTTACAGTTGCACGATTCTACCAAAGGTTAACCTCGCTAATTCTGGGGAGCCCGAAACTGCTGAACTCGGGTCGCCTTCAACGCGCCTTCGCCGAACAGATCGATAGCACGGTGCCAGGCTTCGAATTCCTCGTCGGAAAGGCCGTAGCGCTCCTTTGCCTCGTTCAAAGAGATCAACCCTCCCGCTACCGCCCGGACCACTGCAGCCTTTCGGCTCGCGACCCACCGTTGCGTGGTCTTCGGCGGCAGGTCGGCGCGCGTCATGACCGTTCCATCGGGCAGGGTTATCGTCCGCGGGCCGTCTATCTTCTTGATAAACATCGAGTGCACTCCCATCTCACCACCTGGCCGCACCCTTGCGCCGTCCGGTTTAAGGACTGGTGAAACGCGGCCTTGAGAGTATTTCGAATTTTCCTATAGTCCCGCGCACCTTGCGCACTGGAGCCAGACATGCCGCTCGATCAAGACAGGCCTTTGAATTCCCTCGGCTTTGCGAAAGCACCGAGCGAAACCCGAGTCGTTGTGGCGATGTCGGGCGGGGTCGATTCGTCGGTCGTGGCCGCAGAACTCGCCTCCGAGGGCTACGACGTCGTCGGCGTCACTCTGCAGCTCTACGACCATGGCGCCGCGCTGGCCAAGAAGGGTGCATGTTGCGCCGGCATCGACATCCACGACGCTCGGCGGGTGGCCGAGGAGATGGGCTTTCCGCATTACGTCCTCGATTACGAGAACATTTTTCGCGATGCCGTCATCGACGAATTCGCCGACAGCTATCTTGCCGGAGCGACTCCCGTTCCCTGCATTCGTTGCAACGAACGTGTCAAATTCAAGGACCTTTTGGAAACAGCCCGTGATCTGGACGCGGATTGTATGGCAACTGGACACTATATTCAGCGCAAAATGGGCGCAAATGGCGCCGAATTGCACACCGCGGGTGATCCGCGGCGCGATCAGTCCTATTTCCTGTTTTCGACCACACCCGAACAGCTTGACTTCCTGAGATTTCCGCTCGGGCATCTTACGAGCAAAGCAGAGACCCGAGCGCTCGCGGCCAAACATGGGCTGCCGGTGGCCGACAAGCCGGACAGCCAGGACATTTGCTTCGTTCCAGCGGGGAATTACGCCTCGGTGATCGAGAAACTGCGTCCGGGCGCGGGAGAGCCAGGGGAGATCGTCGACCTTGAGGGCCGCGTCTTGGGCCGCCATGACGGCGTGATCCATTATACCATCGGTCAACGGCGGGGCCTCGGCATCGGCGGACTTGACGAACCGCTCTACGTGGTGAGGCTGGACCCGAACACCCGCCGCGTGATCGTTGGCCCGAAAGAAGCACTTTCTACCCGGATCGTGCCAGTGCGCGAGATCAACTGGCTGGGCGATGCGCCTCTGATGTCTCGGCCCGAATGGCAGCTTTCGGTGAAGGTCCGCTCGACGCGGCCGCCGCGCGAGGCAATCTTGCGCCCGACCGGCCCCGATACCGCGGAAGTTGAATTGCTGACGCCGGAGGAAGGTGTGTCTCCAGGACAGGCCTGCGTGTTCTACGAACTGGACGGCACGCGCATTTTCGGCGGCGGATGGATCTGGCGCGGGTAATCGCCCGCCGCCCCCGGCATCCGAGACCGCGTAAGATCCCTCGCACGCTTGACCTCACGGCCGGGCGCGCCAGAGTCCACGCCAGCGCAAACGCGAGGGAGTGGCATGGAAAAACGGGTTATCATTGTTGGCGGCGGCTATGTCGGGGCGGACCTGGCATCTCGGCTCGACAGATCTGCCGACGTGACGCTCGTCGAGCCGCGCGACGCGTTTGTCCATTCTGCGGCGATGATCCGCGCCGTTCTGAAACCGGACCTGCTCGACCGCGCCCTGCTGCCCTATCACTCCCTCCTTCGAAACGGCCGGGTCGTTCAAGCACGAGTTTCGGACGTCGGTGCCGACAGCGTCACCCTGGAGGACGGCACCACCCTTGAGGCGGACGTCATCGTTGTCGCCACAGGCTCCGCCTACGCCGCCCCCTTCAAACCCGCAGGTGACAGTATTCCTGCGTTCCGGCAGGCAAACGCCGACGCGCATGACGCGCTCAGGGCCGCCGGCTCCATCGCCATCGTGGGAGCGGGCGCCGTGGGAATCGAACTGGCGGGCGAGATCCGGGCCGCGATGCCCGACCGGAGCGTTACGCTGGTGTCGGAGACGCCCACGCTGCTGCCAGAACACCCGCCGCGGCTCGGGGCGGAACTCACGCGCCAACTTGGCGTCCTTGGTGTTGAGGTCCGTTTCGCCGAACGTGCCGAGGTCGTTGCGGACCCGAGCGCGCCCTTCCGCGGTCCGCTCAAGCTGGAGAACGGCGAAACCCTGCAGGTGGATCTCGTCTTTCCCGCACTCGGCGCACGGCCCCAAAACGCACTGCTTCGCGACCTGCCCGGCGCCCGCATCGGGGCGAACGGCCGGGTCCTCGTCGACCGATACCTGCGCCCGTCGGACTATCCCAACGTCCTGGCCGCAGGCGATGCGGTGGACACCGGCGACGCCATGTCCATCGTTGGGACGCTGCGGCAACTGCCCTGGTTGGAAAACGCGGTTCGCACCCTGCTTCGCGGTGGACGTCTGGAGCGCATCCTTCCCTATGCTCCCTGGCGCAAACCACCGATCATCTTGCCGCTCGGGCCGCAAATGGGGGCGTCATCCGTCCCGCCCGCCGGCGTGCGAGGCCCCACGACCACGCGACTGCTCAAGGGCCGCACCCTGCTCATCCCGAAATATCGTCGGCAGTTCGGGCTCGCGTGATGGACAATCGGCGCAGGAGACGGGAGCCTGCTCCGAAGTGCATCAGAGTCAGCCCCGCGTGGCCGGCAGTCCGTTCAGCACCGCGCGGGCGGCGCGGAGGCCTGGCGCCTCGTCACTGCGCCCCAGACTCTCCATGGTCAGGTCCATCGCCTTGTGCTGCGCGCCGCCATCGGCGAGCACCTCCAGAAGCGCGGGTGCCATCGCCTCTGCCCGGCACTGCTTTCCGATAAACTCAGGCACCGCCCGTGTCTCCGACACGAGGTTCACCAGCGTCACCGTATCGACCAGGAGCAGTCGACTTACGTAGGCGCGCGTCAGCCATGACCCGTCATAGCCGATCACCATGGGCGTATCCGCAGCGGCCAGTTCAAGCGATACCGTTCCCGAGGCAGCCAACGCCGCATCCGCCGCGCGGAACGCCGCCCGCTTCTCCGCCCGTGCTTCCGCCTCCACCCGCCCGCGCGGGTCCAGCAAGATTGGATCGCCGGGCCACTCGGCAAGTTGTTCCGCCATCAGTTCCGCGCGCGCGCCGACCGTCGGCACGACGATCCGCGCCTCTGGATGCACCGACAGCACCCGCCGGAGCGTCTGGCCGAAAACCGGTGCGAGACGGGTGATCTCGCCCCTGCGCGACCCCGGTAACGCCAGGATCAGGGGAGCCTCGGGCGCGATCCCGTGCGCGGCGCGAAAGGCGCTTGCCTCCTCGCGGCTAGCCTGAGGCTCCGCCACGACCGGATGCCCCACGAAATCGCAGCGCATCCCGGCGGCTTCCATGTAGGGCGGCTCGAACGGCAGGAGCGCCAGCACTTGATCAATGTCCGGCGCCATCCGTTGCGCCCGCTTCGGCCGCCAGGCCCATACCGTCGGTGCCACGTAATGCACTGTATGCTGTTCAGGCGCGGCCTTGCGCACCCGATGCGCCAGCCGCAGGCTAAATTCCGGCACGTCGATCGTGACGAGCGCATCCGGACGCATCCGCACCACCTCGTCGGCGGTCTGCTCCAGCCGTTTCTTCAGGTCGAAGTACTTCGGAAGAATCTCCGACGGCCCGGCCAGTGACAGTTCTGACATCGGGAACTGGCTCTCCATCCCCTCCGCCTCCATCAGCGGCCCGCCGACGCCGGCAAACGCGACATCTGGCACGAGTGCCTTCAGCCCCGCCATGAGCGCTGCGCCCAGCTTGTCGCCGGACGGCTCGCCAGCCACCAGGAAAACCCGCATCACCCCTGCTCCTTCGGGCGGACCCATAGGAAGAGCTCCGCCGCGTCGGCCGCTGCGACCGTTTGTTCGCGGTCCAGAACCATCACGCCCCCGGCCTCGATCACGACCCCGTTCAGCCCTGCGGATGCAGCGGCCCGCAGTGTTTCCGGACCGATCGTGGGCAAGTCCACCCGACGGTCCTGTTGCGGCTTCGGCCCCTTGTAGAGCACCCCTCCCTCGGGCAACCCGTCGCGACGGCCGGCCAGAGAGGCAAGCATCCAGTCCGTCCCCGGCATCGCCTCCACCGCCAGCGCCTGGCGCCGGGCGATCACACAGGCCTGGCCTACGTCCGCCGCGCCGAGGGCCGAGACGACCTCTGCCCCGCGTTCGGCGTCGCGGCGGTCTTCGTCATTGGGTTGGATCGCCCCCAACACCCCCACCTCGGGCAACAACTCCGGCAGGATCTCGTGCGCCCCGCGTACCGCCATTCCCCGGCTTTCGAACAGGTCCAGAACGACCCGCAGAGCGGCATCGTCCCCATGACCCAAAGCGGCCATGAATCGGGGCACGAGTGACGCAGTCGCCAGATCGAGCTTCTTCGGATCGAACTTCGGGCGCCGCACCCCGCCTGCGAAACAGACCTCGCCCGCGCCGCGCTTTCGCAACGTCTTCAGGAGCGTGCCCAGGGTCTCGAGGCGGAATGTCAGATCGGGAACCACGGTTCCCGGGGGCGTGTCGTGATAGGCGCAATAAATGACCGTCCGCCCCTCGGCTTTGAGCCCGCGGGCCAGAACCTCGGGCAAGCGCCCCTGCCCCGCGATCAGCGCAACAGGCGGTGGGACCGCCACCCCGCTCACTCCGGAGTCAGGAAGCTGCGGTCGCTGTCACTCAGGATAAAGGCCGCGATCGCCGAGACGTACTCGTTTGCCGCCTCCTGAGACAATGCCTCCGCCCGCTCCCGGAACGTCCCGCCCTCGTTCGCGAGCCGGACGTAGGCCTCGCGAAGCGCGTTAATGTCGGTACGGTCAAGACCGCGCCGCTTCAGCCCGATCAGGTTCAGCCCAACCAACGACCCGGCCTTGCCCTGCACCATGCCATAGGGGATCACGTCTTTTTCGACTTTCGACAGACCGCCGATGATCGCCCCTTTGCCGATCCGGACCCACTGGTGCACGCCGGAGATACCGCCGATGATGACGTCGTCGTCAACCTGCACGTGCCCGGCCAGCCCGACGTTGTTGACGAGGATCACCCGATTGCCGACACGGCAATCGTGCGCCACATGAACGCCAGCCATCAACAGGCAGTCGTCTCCGATACTGGTGATGCCACCGCCGCCCTCGGTGCCCGGGTTGATCGTCACATGCTCGCGGATCCGGTTGCGGGCGCCGATTTCCAGACGCGTGTCCTCGCCGTGATACTTGAGATCCTGGGGAATTTCGCCAACCACCGAAAACGAGAAGATGACTGTGTCCGGCCCGATGGAGGTGTTGCCCGTCACCACGACGTGGGACTTGATTTCCACGCCCTCGGCCAGCGACACCTTCGCACCGATCACCGAGAACGGGCCGATGGATACGCCGGCAGCAATCTCCGCGCCGTCCTCGATCACGGCGGTCGGGTGAATCCGGGCCATTGCGTCGATCGTCATGGGCTCAGCCCTCCGCCTGCGGCTCTTTCGGCAACTGCACCATCGCGGAGAACTCCGCTTCCGCCGCAACTTCCCCGTTCACCATGGCCCGTCCCTCGAACTTCCCGATGCGCGAGCCGGCCCGCTTGACCGTCACGTGCAATTCCAGAACGTCGCCGGGTACAACCGGGCGGCGGAACTTGGCCTTATCGACGGTGGTGAAATAGATCATCAGCTCCGTCTCGATCCCCCGGGATGCCCCGATCAGAACCGCCCCCGTCTGGGCCATCGCCTCGATCATCAGCACGCCCGGCATGACCGGATGACCGGGGAAATGCCCCTGAAAATGAGGTTCGTTCACGGTGACATTCTTGATGCCGACGGCACTTTGCCCCGGAACGATGTCCCGCACCTTGTCAATCATCAGGAACGGGTAGCGATGGGGAAGGATCTTCCGGATCGTATCGTGGTCTGCCTCAAGCAGCGGGCTCGTATCTTCGCTCATGTACTTCGCGCCTTGCCATTGTCCTTTCGCACGGCGGCCGTGCCCGCCGTTCCACCGCTCCTACACGTCAACTCCGGCCACGGCAAGCGAGCGCCCGGGGCCCCTCGGCGCCCCGTCGGCCATCCCTGCGCTCCCGCGCCCGAAGGGCGCCCGGCCCAACGCTTCGGGGCGGCCGAACGGCCGCTTCGAAGGGGCGGGAGAGCTACTGGTCCCGCGCGTCCAGCGGAACCACGACACCGGGCGACGGTGATCCCGGCAGTTGGTCGACGGCCTCCGGATCGGGCGCGTTGTCCGCCGGAGGAAGGTCCTCTCCGGGCTCAGGCGCCGCAAGCTCGCCGCCATCGCCCAGCAGTTCATCCACCCGTTGAATCGCCTGGTCGGTGACGTCGATCCGATCGGCGGAGAGGATCACTGCTCGTTCGTCCAGAATTGCCACTGCCCCGGCCTCCCCCGCGAGGTTCGACAGAACCGGAAGCACACGCTGGGTGAACACCCGCCTTTCCTGATCCCGCCGGCGCTGGAGTTCGCGAATACGTGCATCCTGCTCCTCGCGCAGGCGCACGACTTTCGTATCAAACGCATCAGCCAACGGCCGGAACTCCTCTGGCGAGAGAGAGCTGCGCCGTTCCGTCAACTCCTGCTCCTCCGCCCGGAGCTCCGCAGAGATCAACTGGTTGCGTTCGGCCAGGTCGTTGGAGATCTTTTCCAACTCCGCCTGCACCCGAAGGCCGTACTTGCTGTCCGAAAACAGCCTCTCCTGGTCCAGAATGAGGATTTGCGCAGCCGCCATCCCGTCGGCGTCCTGCGCCGGGAGGGGCGGCGCCACCACCCCTGCCGCCGTCAACACAAGGCCGGTCAGCACGCCGCGAACGGCCCTCACCGCCATGCTCAGAACCGCGTGGAGACAGTGAACTCGAAGTTCTGTTCCTCGTCGTAGACCTTCTTCATGATCGGACGCGAGAAATTGAACCGCAACGGCCCCAGTGGCGTGTCCCAGAACAGCGAAACGCCGGCCGCCGACCGCCAGTAGAGATCATCGTCCACTTCGTCATCGCCCGCCGGCCCACCAGCGGTGTTGTCGAGCCCCCAGACCGTACCGACGTCAAGGAAAACGCCGCCGAGGATGCCGTATTCCTCGGGCAGGCCCAGCGGGAAGTCCGCCTCCATCCGGGCGACGGCGAAATAGTTTCCGCCGAGCACGTCTTCGTTCTCGACAGCCAAATCGCGCGGACCGACCCCGTTCGGCTCGAAGCCGCGGATCTTGTTGGACAGGGAGTAGCGTTCCATGATCCGGCTATCCCCGCCGGAGAACACGACGCTGCCGCCCTCGATTTCCGCGCGCAAGTTGATCTCTTCGTTCCAGATGGCCTTGCGGGCGCGGAGTAATGCTTCCGTTGTGACGAAGCTGGCGTTGTCGTCGCGGACGCCAAAATCCTGGCTGAACTGAAACAGCAAGCCACTTGTCGGGTCCAGCCCGGTCGACAGGGTGCTGTAGGCCAGGGTGTAGCCCGCAGATACGGCCGCCAACCCGCCCATTTCCTGTTCTTCATAAAGGATGTTGGAGGACTCGCCCTGGTCGATACCGGTCACGGATCCGTATTCATAGGCCCCACGCAGGCCGAGGCGCGTGCGTTCGCCGATCGGGAACGTGAAGGACGGCCGGAACAGGCCCTTGGTGGTGTCGTAGTCCGAGTTGTCCTGTTCGGTTTCGCGGTAGGAGGCGCTTAGCCCGAAAGCGACATCGCGCCCGAGAAACGCCGGTTCGACGAAGTTGAAGCTGAAGACCTGCGAGGAGTCCGTAAAGCCAAGGCTCGCCCCGAGGGACTGCCCGCGACCCAGGAAGTTCGTCTCGTTGAAGGAGAAGTTGAACCCCAGGCCCGAGTTGGTCGAATAGGCGGCACCGAATCCAAGGGAGCCGGTCGGCTGTTCCTCGACATTCACGTCGACAATCACCTGATCGGGCCGCGAGCCCTCCCGCGTGGAGACGTCGGCATCCGCAAAGAAGCCGAGCGCCCGGATGCGTTCGGCACCAGCGCGAATTTCGCGAGGATTGAACGGGTCACCCTCGACCGTCTTGAACTGGCGCCGCACCACGCGGTCGAGCGTGGTCGTGTTGCCCTCGATATCGATGCGTTCCACGAAGACGCGAGGCCCGCGGGTGATGACGTATTCGACGTCGATCGTCTGGTTGCGCTCGTTGCGGACAAGACGCGGCTCGATCCGGATGAAGTTCAGGCTTTGCTCGACAGCCAGGCGCTCAAGGCGCGCCACGTCGGTGTCGATAGGTACCGGAGAATAGACCGCCCCGCTGCGCATCCGCGTCGCCCGGAGGTACTTGTCGATATCGATCCCGGCCACTTGCGAACTGACGCTGACCCGCCCGATCCGATACCGCTGCCCCTCCTGGACGTTGAACGTCAGCAAGAACCCGCGACGGTTCCGATCCAGTTCTGTCGTGACGCTGAGAATCCGGAAGTCGATAAATCCGCGGGAGTTGTAGAAATCGGTCAGGAGCTGCTTGTCGAATTCCAGCCGGTCCTCCACCAAGGTATCACGCTGGATCAGTTGGCGTATCAGGCCGGCCTGCTTGGTGGCCAAAACGCGGCGGAGGCGCCCGTCGGAATAGGTGCGGTTGCCGACGAACGAAAGCCGCTCGATCTCGCTCACCCGCCCCTCGGTGATTTCGAACACCAGGTCCACCCGGTTCCCGGACCGGCGAATGACCTTGGGCGTCACACTCGCGGCGAGCCGTCCGCCCTGGCGGTACGCCTCCGCGATTTCGGCCGCGTCGGCTTCGGCAGTGGCCGGGGAATAGACCCGCCGTGATTGCGAACTCACGAGGCTTGCGAGGGCCTCGTCGTTGAGCCTGCGGTTGCCCTCAAAGGCAATGACATTGATCGTCGGATACTCGTTGACCCTGATCACCAGAGTGTTGCCCGAAGGCACCAGTTCGATCGTCTCGAACAGTCCCGTCGCCGCGATATTCTGATAAGCATCGTTCAACTCGGCCGCGCTCACCTCTTCACCCGCGCCGATTCCCGCGTAGGTGAGGATTGTGGCGGGGTCGACACGCTCGTTGCCCTGGATGTTGACGTTGCTGAAGCGGTAGCTCTGCGCCTCCGACGACATCGGGAAAATGCCTGTCATTACAGGCAACAAGCCGACGATGATCGATTTCCTGACGATGGAGAGCCCGTCTTTGCCGCCTTGCCGGGCGTGCCTGCTCGCGCCGCCCGTTTCTTTTTTGCTCATGCCGACGTCCCCCGGCGTATGTTGAAAATTATTGTCCCTTTGCTACCGCCGATAGTGTCACTTGTCAAAATGACAAAGGGCGGCGCTTTCGCACCGCCCCTCGAGGGAAATCCGGGGGAAAATTCAGCTCAACGCGGACGCGAGCGCCGCCGCGCCGGTCAACGCACCAAGGATCGCAGCCGTGTAGAGCAGCCGATCCCAATTGAGGCGAAAGAGCAGGCTGAGACTTTGATATCCATCGCTAACGGTGTGCATCTATCTATCCTGTCTGATGCCGCCCACTGCGGGCGACCTTTGAGACTGAACCTAGGCGCCGATTGTGACTAGATTGGGGCGGAAGCGTGCCGTTTGTCGGCCGGCTCCACCCTCAGGGACAGAACAGATCGTTGGTCAGAGCGAAGGCCATGAGGGCCAGCATCGCCGCCAACCCCATGCCCATCAGAACGCGCAACGCGCGGTCGCTCGGCGGGCGCCCGGTCAGCGCCTCAAAGGCGTGAAACACAAGATGCCCCCCGTCCAGCACAGGGATGGGAAACAGGTTGAGCATCCCCACTGCGGTGCTGAGCACAGCGATGAACCAGATGAAGCTTTCGACGCCCTGACTGGCGGCAGCGCCACTGGTCTCCGCGATGCCGATCGGACCGCTGAGGTTGCAGGAGGATATGGCGCCGGTGATCATATGCCAAAGACCCGACAGCGAGCTTTCGATGATGAAGATCACTTGCCGGACGCCACTGCTCACTGCCTCGAACGGCCCGGGCGTACGCGTGGCAGGTTCGAAGATCAGGCCACCGGTCATTCCGATCAACCATCGCGTCTCGAATCCACCATCCACCGGAAGATCCACCCGGCGCGGCGCGAGGACGAACTCATGGGTCTCGCCGTCCCGCCAGACGTCCACCGCGAGCGGGCGCCCATCTGACTTGGCAACGACGTCCTGCAACTCGCGAAACGCCGTTACGGGCGTGCCGTCAATCGCAGTAATAACATCTCCGCGCTCCAGCCCCACGTCCATCGCGGCCGAACCGGGCTGAAGGCTCTCCACGAGCGGCGGAAACGGGTACGGGCCGTCGACTGTCTGTGGCTCGCCACTCCGTTCGATCCGATAGCTGACCGTTGCGGACAGAGGCATCTCCCGGATCGCGGTGTAAAAACTCTCGTAATTTGGCGTCTCCGAGCCGTCGACGGCAAGGATACGGTCTCCGGGCTCCAGCGTGCCCGCAGTTGCGGGCGTGGGCTTGAGAACTCCCACCTCGACCGGCTCCTTGGGAATGCCCTGCCAGGACATAACAATGGCAAAGACGAGGATGGACAGGACGAAATTGAACACTGGCCCCGCCGCAACCGTGGCCGCACGGGCCCAGAGGGGGGCGCCGTGCATCGTGTGGCGTTTGGTTTCCTCGTCGAGAGCCTCGTAGGTATCTGACGCCTTGTCGCTGGCCGCCGAGGCATCGCCCAGGAATTTCACGTATCCGCCGAACGGGAGGGCGGCGACCTGCCACCTCGTCCCATGCCGGTCCGTGCGGGAAAACAGCACGGGGCCGAAGCCGATGGAAAAGACTTCGGAGCGAATGCCCGTCCAGCGGCCGACAATGTAGTGGCCGTATTCGTGAACGAAAACAATGACGCTCAGGGCAATGACGAACGCGGCAAGGGTCCAGAGGGCGCCCCCGAACTGGGGCATCAGCGTAGCAATATCCATGAAACCTCAGGCGTCCGTTGCGATCAGTGACGCGGCTTCGACCGCGCGCTTGCGTGCCAGATGGTCTGTTTCCATGACATCATCAAGGCGCATCCGGTCACATTTCAGGGCGCCATCGCGCTCTAGGGCCTCCAAAGTCTCCTCGACGACGGTGGCCATGTCCGTGAATCGGATCTGTCGTGCCAGAAACGCGTCCAACGCCTGTTCCTTGGCCGCATTGAAGGCCGCACCAGCCAATCCGCCCATCGCCATCACCTCGCGGGCAAGCCGCAACGCCGGCCAGCGGCGCTCGCATGGGGCCCGAAAGTCCAATTGCCCGATCTTCACCAGGTCAAGCCGTTCAACGGGCAGCGCGCGCCGCTCCGGGTAGTATAGCGCATAGCCAATGGCGTGACGCATATCTGGCGGACCGACGTGCGCCATCAGCGCGCCGTCATGGAAGCCAACGAGGGCGTGGATCAAAGACTGGGGATGGACGATCACTTCGATCTGGGACGGAGAGAACCCGAAGTATTCATGTGTTTCAATGACTTCCAACGCCTTGTTGAACATCGATGCGGAATCCACCGTGATCCGCTGTCCCATGTCCCAATTCGGGTGCTTGCTAGCCTGCTCCGGCGTCGCCTCCGCGAGCCGCTCAAGCGGCCAGTCTCGAAACGCCCCGCCCGAGGCCGTGATGATGACGCGCTCAACGGCGGAAATGTCTTCTCCGACAAGCGCTTGTGCGACGGCGCTGTGCTCGCTGTCCACCGGCAGGAGGGTCGCGCCATGGGCCGCTGCCGTTTCCTTCAGCAGGGCGCCGGCGCAGACGAGCGACTCCTTGTTGGCCAACGCAAGGGTTGCGCCCTGTTTCAAAGCCACAAGCCCTGGCGGCAAACCTGCGGCCCCCACGATGGCAGACATCACCCAGTCCGCCGGCCGCGCCGCAGCGTCCAGCAGCGCCTCGCTGCCCGCGGCAACCTCTATGCCAGTGCCTGAAAGACGGTCCGCAAGTTGCTGTTTCAACTCGGGATAACATGTCACGGCGAGTTCCGCGTTCAGCGCGATCGCCTGCTCGGCGAGCCGGACGACATTGCGGCCTCCCGTCAGGGCCACCACCTTGTGCTCCTCCGGAGCCCGCGCGATCAGGTCGACGGTATTCTCGCCAATCGATCCGGTTGCCCCGAGGATTGAGACCCTTTTCATAACCCTATCTCCGGAACATCGACAATCAGCGCCAAGAGGAGGGTAAAAAGCGACGCGCCTAACAGCCCGTCGAACCTGTCGAACAGCCCTCCATGGCCGGGGATCAGGGCGGAGCTGTCCTTTACCCCCATCCGACGCTTCAGCGCACTTTCGGCGATATCACCCATCTGCGAGGCCATCGACAGGATCATTGAAATCCAGATCAGGTCCCACCCCGAGTCGGTGAAAGTCAGGAAGAGCGCGCCGACCACCCCTGCCCCAAGCCAGCCCGCCACCGTGCCGGACCACGTTTTCTTGGGGCTGACACGCGGCCAGAATTTCGGCCCGCCAAGCCGGCGTCCCGCGAAGTATCCCGCAACGTCGGTGACGACCACGACGATCACCAGCCAGAACAGCCAAGTCACTCCGTAGTTTTCCCGCGCCACAACCAGCCCCCAACCCGCCACCGCAATCGCGAGTGCAAAGAGGAAAAAGGTGAGCCGCTCCCGCTGCATCATCGCCGCCCCAACGGCCGCGGGGGCCAGAAGCAGCGCCAGATGCCAGTCTGGATTTAAAGCCAAAAGTCCCGAAATGACCGATGCCGAGAAGGCCGCGAGCAACATTGCCCCCACGTCCCACGCCGGTTGGATCATGCGCGCAAGTTCCCAGATCATCACCGCCGTCACGAAAACGGCCAGCATCTGGAACCAAACACCGCCCAGAGCAATCGCCACGATTCCGACCGATACCATGGCAAGGCCGGTCCACGTCCGGGTACTCAGATCCTGCCAACGAGGGGTAACAGGCGTTTGCGGGCTTTCGGGGTCTTCAGGCAAGGACTGCTCCGAACCGCCGCTCCCGCTGTCCGAACTTCGCCAGGATCCGCGCAAAGTCTTCGGCGCCGAAGTCGGGCCAGAGCGTGTCCACGAACTCGTATTCGGCATAGGCCGACTGCCAGAGCAGGAAGTTGGAGATCCGCGCCTCGCCGCTGGTCCGAATCACGAGGTCCGGATCGGGCAGCGTGTGGGTGTCGAGGAACCGCCCGAGCGTTTCGGCATCGACCTGTTCGGGATCGATCCGGCCTGCAGCGACTTCCTTGGCGAGGCGCCGGGTCGCGCGCGTTACCTCATCGCGCCCACCGTAGTTCAGCGCGATGGTCAGGTGCACGTTGTCGTTGGCGACGGTCAGCGCCTCGAGGTCATCCATCAATTGAACGAGTTTCGGGTCGAGCATGTCCCGGTCACCGATGAACCGCACCCGAACGCCTTTCGCCAGAAGGCGCTGCGCCTCCTTGATGATGTAACGGCGGAACAGCGTCATCAGGCCGGATACCTCGGCCTGCGTGCGCCTCCAATTCTCGGTCGAGAAGGCAAAGATCGTCAGGTATTGCACGCCCAGGTCGGGACACGCCTCCACGATTTCGCTCACCCGCCGCGCGCCGGCCTGGTGACCAAAAAGCCGTGGCCGCCCTCGCGCGGTCGCCCATCGGCCGTTGCCATCCATGATGATCGCCACGTGGTCCGGGGCCGGGCGTCGTTGGGCTGGGGTCATGGGTGGCGGGTTCCGTGTGTTGGGTCCATAGGGGCGCGGCGGGGCAGGTCAAACCTGCATGATCTCTTCCTGTTTGTGCTCCAAAGCCGCATCGACGATCTTGATGTGCTTGTCGGTCAGCTCCTGGATTTCGTCCTGCCAGATCTTCTGATCGTCTTCCGGCATGCCATCGCCCTTGGCCTTCTTGAGCTGATGCATCCCGTCCTGGCGGACGTTGCGGATAGCGACACGCGCGTTTTCGGCATAATGCGCGGCGACCTTGGTCAACTCGCGCCGCCGTTCCTCGTTCAGTTCGGGAATGGGCAGGCGGATGATCGTGCCGTCTACGACCGGGTTGATCCCCAGACCGCTTTCGCGAAGCGCCTTCTCGGCCTTCGATACCATCGACTTGTCCCAGATATTCAGGGTGATCATGCGCGGCTCGGGAACGTTCACGGTGCCGATCTGGTTGATGGGCGTCATCGCGCCATAGGCGTCGACCTGGATCGGATCGAGCATGGAGGCGGACGCGCGCCCCGTGCGAAGCGACAGAAATTCGTTTTTCAAAGCCTTCAAGGCGCCGGCCATGCGGTGCTTGAGATCGTCAATGTCCGGGTCTTCGTAGTCTGCTGACATGTGCCTGTTCCCTTGCAAGCATCTCGTTCGTTCTGCTCGGTTCTACCCTCGGGGCAGTCGAATGTATAGCGGCCATTCCGGCAGCGACTACCCCGTCGGCAACCTCCGGCAGGCTTGCGGACAATACCTTGGATAACCGCCGATCGTGCAGAAAGCGCGAACATTGTCGGGCAATATGATGGCCGGCCACGTGGCCCTCGGCCTCTCAGTGGTGAACGCGGGTATAGGTGCCCTGGCCGGCGAGGACGCCGCGGAAGCCGCCGGGCTCGTCGAGAGAGAAAACGATAATCGGAAGGTTGTTGTCACGCGCCAGGGCAATCGCCGATGCGTCCATGACCTTCAGGTGTTTGGCGAGGCAGTCGTCGTAGGTGACGGTGTCGTAGCGGACGGCGTCGGCAAATTTCACCGGGTCCTTGTCGTAAACACCATCCACCTTCGTTCCCTTGAAGATCGCCTCGCAGGCCATTTCATTGGCCCTCAGTGTCGCGGCCGTATCCGTCGTGAAATACGGATTTCCCGTGCCGGCGGCGAAGATGCAGACACGTCCCTTTTCCAGGTGGCGGACGGCGCGGCGGCGGATGTAGGGCTCGCAGACCTCGTCCATCCGGATCGCCGATATCACCCGGGTATAGACGCCGATGCCTTCGAGCGCGGACTGCATCGCTAGGGCGTTCATGACCGTGGCGAGCATGCCCATGTAGTCGGCGGTCGTCCGTTCCATCCCTTGTGCGGAGCCTTGCAGCCCCCGGAAGATGTTGCCGCCGCCGATCACCATGCAGATCTCGACGCCCATGTCCTGAACGGATTTGACCTCCTGGGCGATGCGTTGGACGGTGGGCGGGTGCAGGCCGTAGCCTTGGTCGCCCATCAACGCCTCGCCGGAGATTTTCAGGAGGACACGGCGATAGGCCGGCGTCGGTTGATCCTCGGTCGCTTGCAACATATCACAATCCCCCTGATCTCGTTCGGCGCCTTCCTGTCGGAAAACGGCGCCGGCATCAACAGCTAAGACGGAGAGCGGTGGTGGCAGCCCTGCCCGACATCGACCGGGACCGCCCAGTCCTGATCGCCGGCCCCACGGCCAGCGGCAAATCGGCACTCGCGCTGGAGATCGCGTCGGCGCAGGGCGGTGTGATCGTCAACGCCGATGCCCTACAGGTTTATTCCAACTGGCGGGTGCTCACCGCGCGACCGACACCCGAGGAAGAAATGCAGGCGCCCCACATGCTCTACGGGCATGTCGGGCGGGAGGTGTGCTATTCCGTCGGGCACTGGCTGCGGGACGTCGCGGGCTTGCTGTCGGGCAGTGAGCGCCCAATCGTCGTCGGCGGGACGGGGCTCTATTTCACAGCGCTGACGGAGGGTCTGGTTGAGATCCCGCCGATACCGGCGGAGATTCGCCGGGATGCGGATGCGCAGGACCATGCGACGCGGCTCGCCGCGCTCGATGCCCCCACCCGCGCCCGGATCGACACCGCCAACCCCGCCCGCGTTCAGCGCGCATGGGAGGTTCTGGCGGCGACGGGTCGCGGGCTGGCCGACTGGCAGGACAGGACACCGCCGCCGCTGTTGCCGCTCGACGAGACGCAGGCGTTCGTGCTGGATGCGCCGAAGGACTGGCTGTCGCCGCGGATCGCGCGGCGGTTCGACAGGATGCTGGCGGCTGGCGCCCTGGATGAAGCTGCGGCCAATCTCGAAGGCTGGGATCCCACCCTGCCCTCCTCCCGCGCCATTGGCGCGCCAGAGCTGATGGCCCACTTGCGCGGCGAACTTACCCTTGAGGACGCTCGGGAGGCAGCGAAGATCGCCACGCGTCAATACGCGAAACGCCAGCGCACCTGGTTCCGGGCGCGCATGAAAGCGTGGCACTCAATCGCGATGGACTCTGGCTAAGCCCGCGTCCGGGACTTCACTCTGCGCCTACTCGTCCAGCAGATGTTCATACCGTGCATCGGTCAGCGTCTTCAGAAAGGCGACGATGGCATCTATGCGCTGATCGTCCAGCGCCGGGGAGGCCTCGAGCTCTTCCATCGACAAGGTTCCGTCCACCTCCGGCGGTCCCCAAGGCTGCCCGGTTTCGGGGTTGATCTGACGCGCCGGGTTCCGCGAGTTGTACTTGTCGTAGAACAGAACCGCCGTGCGCAGATCCTCGAAGACGCCGTTGTGCATGTAGGGACCGGTCACGGCAACATTGCGCAACGTCGGCACCTTGAACCTGCCGGCCTGAGCCGGGTCATCCACGCCGGGGTTCAGGAGCAAGCCGGTGTCTTGGCCGTCGTCCCCCACGCCGTTCACACCGCGCAGCCGGGCATTCCGCGGCACACCGATATTGTGGAAGGCATAATTTGAAAATGTTTCCTTCGGATCAATGGGGCTGCGGCGAAGCTGGTGGCAGCGGTTGCAGTTGGTGAACTGCTCCGAAAAGAACAGCACGCGCCCCAACTCCTCCTCCTCGGTCATCGTGTACTCCCCCCGCAGGTACCGGTCGTACTTGCTGTCGAAGGGCGCGAAGACGTCCGTCCGTTCGAAGGCCGCAATGGCGCGGGCCATCGCCTCGTAGGCCACCAGCGGCTGATCGAAGACACCGTCGCCGTAGAAGGCCTTCATGGCGGCCACGTAGTCTGGATTTTCCTGAAGTCGCCGCACCACGCTGTCAGCATCCGGCATCCCCATCTCGATCGGATTGAGCGGCGGCCCACCGGCCTGGCCCTCCAGCGAAATCTCGCGCCCGTCCAAAAACTGCCCGCCCTTCCACAAGCCCGTCTCCGGATCGTGGTGAAACTCCGGCGAGAACATCGCATAGGCCGCCGTGGGCGTGTTCCGGTCCCCGAGGGATACGCCATCATCGCCCAGCGATGCCGAACGACCCGCTTCCGTTTCGCGCGGGTCGACAAAAGCGTGGGCGGGATCGTGGCAGGTCGCGCAAGCCTGCGTTCGGTTCATCGACAGGCTACTGTCGAAGAAGAGCGCCTCACCGAGGTCTTCGGGCGTCGGATAGAGAGGCTCGGCATGGGCAATCGCGGCGGCCGCCATTCCGGCCAAACTGCCGACGGCAATGCGGGTAAGGTACGCGAGCGGCAAGGTCTGAGTCTCCGGGCATCCTTCGGTCGCGCGCATCCTGATCGCCCAATGTCACGCGAACATGTCAGGAAATGCGTACCGTGAATTTCCGAGTCTTTTTATCGGACACACTGCCGCAGGATCAACTGCCCCAGATCTTGCTGACGTAATGGGCAGTTTCCTGGTAGGGCGGAATGCCGCCATACTTGTCCACTGCCCCCGGCCCCGCGTTGTAGGCCGCCAGCGCGAGGCGCCAGTTTCCGTACCGATCGTACATCATCCGCAAGTATCGTGCGCCGCCCTCGAGGTTCTGACGCGGATCATGGGGATTGACCCCCAGCTTCGCCGCGGTCCCCGGCATCAACTGCGCCAGCCCGATCGCCCCCTTGTGGGACTTGGCGCTGACCCGCCAGTTGCTCTCCTGCTGGACCAGCCGCAGGAACAGATCTTCCGGCACACCATGCTTGCGCGCGGCGGACTTGGCGACGGCAAGGTATTCGCCCGCGTAACGGCCTCGGTATCCCGGCACATTCGCGGCACTGGCACCTTTCTTGGCACTCGGCGGCTGGTACCGGATGGAATTGGAATACTGGGTGGCGGCGCGGCTATCGAGGAGTTTGGTCTGCGATGAAAAGAGCCGGGCCCTCGACTTCGACGAAACCGTCGATTCCGCAAAGGCAGGCGCACCAGCGGCTGCCGTCATGCCCACCGCAAGGATGGCCGCGATTCCAATCGCACCGTACAGCTTGGCCATTCGGCTGTGCCTTTTGTCCCTCGTTCCTTCGGCGGGCAGTATAGGAAGCTCGTCCGCTTTTGCCAGAGCGGGATGGGGCCTGCGGCGGAATTAGGCAGTTTTTCACGAACCGAAGGTGGTGTAGCGTCTGGCTTCGCACCGGAATCGGTGCGGTTCGGCAACAGGCAATACGTGCAGACACAAGGAGCAGCGCATGGCGGGATCGGTGAACAAGGTGATCCTGGTGGGCAATCTCGGCCGTGACCCCGAGGTGCGCACCTTCCAGAACGGCGGCAAGGTGTGCAACCTGCGCATCGCGACGTCGGAAAACTGGAAGGACCGCAACACCGGCGAGCGGCGCGAGCGGACCGAATGGCATTCGGTCGCCATCTTCTCCGAACCGTTGGCCCGGATCGCCGAACAGTACCTGCGCAAGGGCTCCAAGGTCTACATCGAGGGCCAACTCGAAACCCGCAAATGGCAAGACCAGTCCGGACAGGACCGCTACACGACGGAAGTGGTTCTTCGCCCCTACCGCGGCGAACTGACCCTGCTCGACGGTCGCGGCGGCGGCGAGGGCGGCGGCTACAGCGGTGGCGGGGGCGGCGGCTATGAGGACCGCGGCGGCTATGGCGGGGGCCAGCAGGGCGGCTACGGCGGTGGCGCCTCTAGCGGTGGCGGCAGCGACATGGACGACGAAATACCGTTCTGAAGCAGCGCAACTTATGCGGGCGGACGGACCGCCCGCACCCGGCGCGCCCTGTTCCGACACGCCCGGTGCGGCGTTACCCTACCCCGTTGGCGCGGTCGCGTCGCCCGGTCCCAGCGGGCGCTGCATGAGTACTGAATCCAGCCAGCGCCCGTGCTTCCACCCGACCGACCGCAACGTCCCCGCATGGACGAACCCGAGGCTCCGGTGCAGCGCGATCGAACCCGCATTACCGGAATCGCCGATGACCGCCACCATCTGACGATATCCGGCCCCTTCGCAGCGTCGAATAACCTCTTCCATCAACAATTTCCCAACCCGCCGGCCACGATGATCGCGATGAATGTAGATGGAGTTCTCCACGGTCCAGGCATAGGCCGGACGTCCGTGATACGCCCCGGCATACGCATACCCTGAAATCTGCCCGTCGGCCTCCGCCACCAGGAACGGATACCCAACGGTTGCACGGGCCTGCCAGCGACTGCGCATCTCGTCCACCGATGGCGGTTCCAGCTCGAAGGACGCCTGACCGGTAAGCACCGCATCGGAATAAATCGCCTGTATCGCCGGCATGTCGCGCTCTTCGCAGTCACGGATGAGTGGAAGCCCCGGGTCGAACGGACTCATGCATTGCCTCTCTGAGTCGGTGGACGAAACGGCGCGAGACTTGCAGGCCCTCGTGCCGATGAAAAGACCTCACCGATCCATGGCGACATACAACCGCTTCTTGTGTCGAAAAATATCCCCGCCGGAGGCACGCGCCCACCGGGCGCGTTCCCATCGCTCACGGCGTCAGTAGATCTTCGGCACGTACAACTCGTCCGGCAGAACCTTGCGCTCGTAGTTCGGATTGTAGACGCGCTCCGGCAACTCCACCTTCTCGCTCTCCACCGGCTCGTAGGGGATCTTGGTCAGGATGTGCTCCATACAGTTCAGCCGTTCGCGCTTCTTGTCGTTGCCCTCGACGATGTACCACGGCGCCTCGGGAATGTTGGTGCGCGCGAACATGTCTTCCTTCGCCTTGGTGTATTGCTCCCACCGCACGCGGCTCTGCAGGTCCATCGGCGAAAGCTTCCACTGCTTCATGGGGTCGTGGATGCGCACCTGGAAGCGAAGCTGCTGTTCGGCATCGGTGATCGAGAACCAGTATTTCAGAAGGATGATCCCGTTCCGCACAAGCATCCGCTCGAACTCCGGCACGTCCCGGAAGAACTGCTCCACTTGATCCTCATTGGCGAAGCCCATCACCCGCTCCACGCCTGCCCGGTTGTACCAGGACCTATCGAACAGCACGATCTCGCCGCCGGCCGGCAGATGTTCGACATAGCGCTGGAAATACCACTGGCTCTGCTGGCGGCGGTTCGGCGCCGGGAGCGCCACCACACGGCAAACCCGCGGGTTCAGGCGTTGCGTGATGCGCTTGATCACCCCGCCCTTGCCGGCCGAATCCCGCCCTTCGAACAGAATGCAGATCTTGGCACCGGTATGCTCTACCCAGTCCTGCACCTTGATGAGTTCCGCCTGCAGCCGGAGAAGGTTTCGGAAATACACCCGGCGGTCGAGCGAATCCGGATGCGCGGTCCGGTAGATCTTGCGGATCTCCTGACTGAGCATCGGCTCGCTGAATTCCATCTCGAAGGTCTCGTCGAGCGTCTCTTCGAGTTCGGCCTCCAGCCAGTCGCCGTGCATCTCGTCCAGTGGCGCGTGCGCCCCCCCGCGTTCGTCCTCGTGACTGCTGTCGTTCATACTGCGACTCCATCCTTTCCGACGCCATGTTTGGCGCTCCTGACACGGCCAATCTGGCGGTATCAGGTGATCAAAACATGTCAAGCAGCCGCCCCGAGGGCTTTTCCTCAGGAATTATGGCCACATCGCCAGTAGTTCACTCCACCTCGACAGTCTGGCGCAAGGTCCCGTCGGCTGCATCGAAGATCAGGATGTCGTTGCCGTCCGTCACCACAGCCCACCACCCCGGCCCCTGGGTGATCGCCAGCGGCGAGGCCCCTTCGGGCAGGGCTATGCTTTCAGGGAGGCGCAGCGTTTGGAATGGCGCCGGCACTTCGCTGTCCAGATTCGGAAAACGTGTGATGAAGAGCACGATCAGGGTGATCATGCCGACGATCATGCTGCCGGTCAGGATCAGGACCAGCACTCGCAAAAGGCGAAGGCTGCGGACGTCGGCGGAGCTCGGGTCTGGCTGTTCCATGGGGCCTCCAGCTTCTGGCATTGCTGATATGGCACGCGGCCGTGTGGTGGAAGGGCACAATCGCGCCCGTCGTGCCGCGCTTGCGTCATGGGTATGGACGGCGTATCCGGCGGGACACGTCGCACCACCGGAACACCACCATGACCGAGCCGCTCCGGACGCTCCGGATCGAGATAACCGCCGCGGGGCCCGAACGCCTCGACAAGGCGCTTGCGCGGGACGTCCCCGAACAGGAGGCGCTGAGCCGGTCGCGGCTAGCCCGACTGATCGCAGACGGCCACGTCCGCGTTGCCGGCGTCCCGGCGCAGGATGCCAAGCAGAAGGTTTGCCCAGGCGACATGGTGGAAATCCTCGTCCCCGAAGCGGTGGAGGTGGAAACGCAGGCGGAAGCCATTCCGCTCGCAGTGGTTTACGAAGACGAAGCGCTGATCGTGATCGACAAACCCGCCGGGATGGTGGTTCACCCTGCTCCCGGCAGTCCGTCCGGCACACTGGTCAACGCACTCCTCCACCATTGCGGAGACTCGCTCTCCGGCATCGGCGGGGCGCGTCGGCCGGGGATCGTCCACCGGATCGACAAAGATACCTCCGGCCTGCTGGTGGTGGCCAAGACCGACGCCGCGCATCACGGGCTGGCCTCACAGTTCGAGGCACACACCGCCGACCGACGGTACCTTGCGGTCGTTCACGGTTGCCCAGACCCGGCGGACCCGCGCTTGCGTGGCCTCCGGGGCGTCAGTTGGGAAAGCGCCGAGGTGCTGAAGATTGAAACCGCGCTTGACCGACACCGCCATGACCGGCAGCGGCAGGCGGTTGTCTGGTCCGGTGGGCGGCACGCGGTAACTCGTGTGCGCGTTGCGGAACCCTTCGGCCATCCGCCGGGCGCCGCACTGGTGGAGTGCCGATTGCAGACCGGGCGCACGCATCAGATCCGGGTGCACATGGCGTATACCGGGCACGGGCTGATAGGCGATCCGGTCTACGGCGGGCGGCGCAAACTCTCCACCCGCAGCCTGGGGATTGCCGCCGCCTCAGAAGCGGACGCCTTTCCCAGGCAAGCCCTGCATGCTGCCACGCTCGGATTTGACCATCCGGTCAGCGGAGAGCGCCTCGCATTCGAAAGCCCGCTGCCCGAAGACATGGATGCCCTAATCGCTAAATTGCGCGGGATTTGAGAGCTTTTGCGCGGTCCGGCATGTGACTACACTGAGTGCGGCGCCGCTCACGGACACGTCAGTACTTGAACCGAACAGTTCAGTTTATATATGTCATATCGAACATGTGCGCCCGAAGGCGTAACAGATACTGACAGGCACGGAGGGACCGTATGCGCAACTATACCACGCTTCCCGCACCGTCTCCTGAACAGGGGCTGAATCGGTACCTGCAGGAGATTCGCAAGTTTCCAATGCTGGAGCCGGAAGAAGAATACATGCTGGCTAAGCGGTGGGTGGACCACGGCGATGCGGAAGCTGCGCACAAGATGGTGACGAGCCACCTGCGCCTCGCCGCGAAGATCGCCATGGGCTACCGGGGCTACGGACTGCCGCAAGCCGAAGTCATCTCGGAGGCCAACGTTGGCCTGATGCAGGCGGTGAAGCGCTTCGATCCGGAGAAGGGGTTCCGGTTGGCGACCTATGCCATGTGGTGGATCAGGGCCGCGATCCAGGAGTATATCCTGCGGTCCTGGAGCCTTGTGAAACTTGGCACGACCTCGGCGCAGAAGAAGCTGTTCTTCAACCTGCGGAAGGCGAAATCCCGCATTGGCGCGCTGGAAGAGGGCGACATGCGGCCGGAGAACGTCACGAAGATCGCCACCGATCTCGGTGTGACGGAGGACGAGGTGATCTCGATGAACCGGCGGCTATCGGGGGGCGACGCCTCCCTTAACGCCACCGTCGGTAGCGACGGCGACACCACCACGCAGTGGCAGGACTGGCTGGAGGACGAAAGTGCCGACCAGGCGGAGCAATATGCCGAAAGCAACGAGATGTCGGTGCGCCGCGACTTGCTGCTGGAGGCGATGGACGCGCTGAATGACCGCGAAAAGGATATCCTCACCCAACGCCGTCTGGCGGAGCCGGCGGTGACACTGGAGGAATTGAGCGGTGTCTACGACGTCAGCCGCGAGCGAATCCGCCAGATCGAGGTACGCGCCTTCGAGAAGCTGCAGAAGCGGATGAAGGACCTTGCTCGCGAAAAGGGCGTCCTTCCCGCAGCCTGAATGCAGTCGCATGCATGAGATTCGAGCCCCGCGCCCTCCCGGCGCGGGGCTTTTTCCATGGCCGTCACCTTCAACGGCACGCAGGGTGCAGCGGGTGACTATTTTCCCCTCACGGCGACGGAACGCGAGCGTGCGCGCGTTCTACCAGCGGACGGGGTCGCCAGCCCCTTCGGCCGCCCCCGCCATCGGGAGGGAGAACCATGGGTACGATCACGCAGACGGCAGCTCACACCGCATCGTCGGATCACAGCCGACATGCGCCGCTGTCCGGACGGGCCTTCGCCGCTTTCGGCGTCAGCCTGACCTTCGTCCTGATGCTGGTAAGCGGCATCATGCTCTACGTCGCGCCGAATGGACGGATGGCGTACGAGGTGGGTTGGACGTTGCTCGGCCTGGGCCGCCCCGGGTGGGAGGCAGTGCACATCGCGACAGCGGTCGTCTTCGTCGCGGTCGTCGCCTGGCATTTCCTGCTTCATCTGCGGGTTTACCGGACCCTTCTGGCCGGAACGCCGATCCATCCGACAGGGCACCGTAGGGAAGCGCTCCTTGCGCTCGCAGCGGTAGCACTGGTCGCCCTCGTCGCGATCCTCGCATGGCCGCCTGCAAGTTGGGTGGTGGACGGTAATTCCTATTTCAAGCGAGACCACTGGTCTTCCGAAGCGGCCCTCCCCACGCGGCCAAACCGGGGTTGGCGCTCGGGCGGCTGACGCTCGAAGAGCGGCGCCGGCAGTGCGCTGACGCCTGAACACTTCGAGTCACCGTTGGTAAACGTAGGATCCCGGCGCGGCGCAGAGAGGTTTCAATCCTTCGTCGGGTGCCCCCATCGCGGGCGGAGACATCGCCTGCCCGGTGCCCTTCGCGCGGAGGAAATCCGCCCAGGCGAGCCACCACGAGCCGTCCCGGCTGTCGGCACCGGCAAGCCAGGTATCCGGGTCCTGGTAGAACGCGTCGGGTTCCCGGGTGCCGATCCGAAAACTCCGCCCCCGATGGCCGGGTTCGCTGACGACGCCGGAATTGTGCCCGCCAACCGTCAGCACAAAGGTCTGCTCGGCATCGTTGAACAGCCGGATCTTGTACACCGACTTCCACGGCGCGATGTGATCCTTTTCCGTTCCGACCACGAAGAACGGCGCCTTGATGTCGGACAGTGCCACCGGCCGCCCCTCCACCGCGAAACGGCCACCAGTCAGGCGGTTCTCGAGGAACAGGCCCCGCAGGTATTCCGAATGCATCCGGTATGGCATCCGCGTCGCGTCTGCATTCCAGACCTTGATGTCGAACACATCTTCTTGCTCACCCAGCAGGTATCGGCGAACGTTTTTCGACCAGATCAACTCCTCCGCCCGTAGCGCCCGGAACGCGCCGGCCATCTGGTCCTGATCGAGATAGCCCTGATCCCACATCATGTCTTCGAGATAGGCAATCTGGCTTTCGTCCAGGAACATCATCATTTCCCCGGCCTCGGTGAAGTCGGTCTGCGCTGCAAGGAGCGTCACAGTTGCGAGCCGGTCGTCACCGTTTCGGGCCATTGTCGCCGCCGCAATGGCAAGCATCGTGCCACCGAGGCAATAACCGCACGCGTGCACCTGCCGGCCCGGAACGATGGTCGAGACGGCATCGAGCGCCGCCATCACACCGAGCCTGCGATAGTCGTCGAGCCCGTATTCGGCGTAGCTCGCGTCCGGGTTGACCCAGGAAATCGTGAAAACGGTGAAGCCCTGCGAGACCAGGAAACGGATCATCGAATTGTGCGGGCTCAGATCGAGAATGTAGTATTTCATGATCCAGGCCGGCACGATCAGGATCGGCTCAGCCTGAACCGTCTTGGTGGTGGGCGTGTACTGGATCAACTCCATCAGGTCGTTGCGAAATACGACCTCGCCCGGGGTGCAGGCAATATTCCCGCCCACCTCGAACCCCTCGGGCATAGGCGGCTTCTCCCCGGACACCTCCTGTGCCACGTCCTCCGCGAAACTCCGCGCCCCGGCGAGCAGGTTCTTTCCTCCGGTCTCCAGCGTTTTCGCAATCACTTCGGGGTTGGTGAGCGGGTAATTTGACGGCGAGAAGGCGTCGAGCATCTGCCGCGACTGAAATGCAACGCGTTCGCTCGACTTGTGCCGCATCCCACGGACCTCGGTCGTTGCGGCCTCCCACCAATCCTCTACTGCCAAATAACTTTGTTTCCAGAACGAGAACGGTGGCGAGTCCCACCCGGTGTGTGCAAATCGGCTGTCGCCGGGCCTGGCGTCGAACCCGCCGCGGAGCCCCATCATCCCTAGCCACATCTTTCGCAGGTTGTCCGCCGCGTGTTCGGCCAGTTCCTGCTGCCGCCCCGGCGCCATCGCCAAGTGCTTGCTCCAGTCGGTCCAGGCCGCCTGGGAGGCAAAGAACGACATGCCGTTCGTCATCTCCGCGTTTTTCGCACGGATCGACCGGTCCAGGTTCTCGTAGCGCCGCCGACCGACCTTCGGCGGCGCGGCGTGCGTGCGCGCTCCGGCCTTGCCTCGGGGTTTGCGCGGGGGGTCGGAGACGACCTTCAGCGTGGTCGCGACCGGCGCCGTCCGCGGCGCGCTCTCTCTGGTCGGTTTCGTCATTCTGCTCTCCTCCCGACACGGGACGACCGGCGGAGGGAAACCCCGCCTGCTTCCACCGGCCGCACACGTCCATCGCTGCGGTGCAGACGGTTCGACGCAGTCTAACATGGTACCAGAAGATAATTATTTGATGAATCTCAATTGCACATATTCGGTTCATCGAATTTTCTTGCGAATCCTCGGCAGTGCAGGACGCCACGGTGGCCAGATGAAGCCTTAGAAAAACGGGCGAAGGAAATCTTTGCGGCACACTTTGACAACACCTCCGGGCTGCCTGATGGTGTTGCGCGCCGTTGGCTCTGCCTCGGTCGCAATTGCGTGCAGTCATAAAGGGAGACCGGTGATGGAAACGGTACGGTGGGGCATTCTTGGCGCAGCCAATTTCGCAAAACAGCATATGGGACCCGCAATACATGCCGCCCGCGGGGCCGCGCTGACCGCGCTTGCCACATCCTCGCCTGAGAAGGCCGCCGGGTTCGCAGAGCGGTTTCCCGGCATTCGTGTGCACGACAGCTACGACGCCCTGCTTGCCGATCCGGAGATCGACGCCGTCTACGTTCCCCTTCCGAACCACCTCCACGTGGAATGGACGATCAAGGCGCTGCAGGCCGGCAAACCCGTGCTCTGCGAAAAGCCGATCGCCCTTGAAGACGCCGATTTCGACCGGCTGATTGCCGCCCGCGACGCGGCGGGGCTGCTCGCGGCGGAGGGCTATATGGTTGTCCACCATCCGCAATTTCAACGCACCCGCGAGTTGATCGCGGACGGCGCCGTCGGACGGCTCCGCGACGTGCGAAGCGCCTTTTCCTTCAACAACTCCGACCCGGGCAACATCCGCAACCAGGCCGGCACCGGGGGCGGCGCGTTGCGGGACATCGGCGTCTATCCCTTGGGAAGCACGCGCTTCGTGACCGGGGAGGAACCGACCTCCGCAATCGCGCAGACAACCTGGGAGAGCGGGTTCGACACGACGTCCCGGAGCCTGCTGACCTTCCCCTCCTTTACCATGTCGATGCTCGTCTCTATCCGCCTGGAACCCTATCAGGAGATCGTCTTTCATGGCGAAAAGGGCGTGCTGCGGCTGGGCTATCCCTACAATGCGAACGTGCGCGGCGAGGCGCAGCTCGAACTTCACCGCGGGGACACCATCACCACCGAACGCTGGCCGGGCCTGAACCAGTACGTCCTTCAGGTGGAGGCCTTCGGCGACAGCCTTCGCAACGGCACCCCCTACCCCTGCCCGCTGGAATTCAGCCGTGGCACGCAGGCCGCGATGGACATCGTCTTCGCTGCGGATCCCGCGCCATAGGCCATTTCGCCACACTGATGCCAGACGCGTGCGACATACTGCAGGCGTTGACACCATAAAAGGCGAGTCGGGGCGGCGTCGGCGGCCCCGTCAATCAGTGACATGAAACCGTATTATTCCGACCTGTCCCAGTATCTCGTAACCGGATTCTGGATCGACAGCGGCTCCGTTCCGCACGATTTTGGCGATGCGTCCTCTGGCCGGCGGACGATCACCTACGACATCAGTGACCTGACCAGCGCCGGGCAAAAGCTGGCGGTGGCCGCTCTGCACGCTTGGGAGAACGTTGCCGATGTCCGCTTCGTCGAGAACAGGTCCGGCACGCCCATGATCTTGTTTGACGACCGGGAAACTGGCGCCTGGACGAGCTACCGCTTCCTGATTTCCTCGGGCTCCACAATCGGGGTCGACATCAATATATCGCAGCAATGGCTACGCAGCTACGGAACGGGATACGACGACTACAGCTTCCAGACCTACATCCACGAGATTGGGCATGCGCTCGGGCTGGGCCACGCGGGCGACTACAACAACTGGGCCACCTTCGCGAAGGACGCGATCTTTGATTGTGACAGCGTCCAGGTTTCGATCATGTCCTATTTCGAACCGTGGCAGAACCCGAACGTCGCGGCGAAGTTCGAAACGGTCCTGACGCCGCAACTGGCCGATATTCTCGCCGTCCAAAGCATCTATGGCGCGCCCTCCGACGTGCGGCAGGGTGACACGACCTATGGGGTCGGCACGAACCTGAAAGCCGGGCGGTGGCAGCTCGAGAAATTTGACGCCACATGGTCGCTCACCCTCGTGGACAGTGGAGGCGAAGACACGCTGGACATGTCCATGAGCGATGCGCGGCAAGTGATCCGTCTTGGCGCGGGAAGCTTCTCCAGCGTCGACGGCGGCCGCAATAACCTCGCCATCGCACCAGGGACGGAGATCGAGAACGCACGTAGCGGCGGCGGTCAAGACCGGCTGGTGGGCAATGGCGCCGACAACACCCTATGGGGAAGAGCGGACGACGACTCCCTCTCCGGCCGTTGGGGAAAGGACAGGCTCTACGGCAATTCCGGCGACGATACGCTGAACGGCGGGAAGCACGCGGATCTGCTGAGGGGCGGCAAGGGCCGCGATACCTTCGTGTTCCAGTCAGGCAGCGGCCGCGACCGGGTGACGGATTTCACCGACGACGTCGACCGGATCGAACTCGACACTGCGCTGTGGACTCGCGACCTCGGCGCACGAGGCGTCGTGCGCGCCTTCGCGACTGTGCAGGCGGACGGCGACGTGGTCTTCGATTTCGGCGATGACGTGCTGGTGGTGAAGGACGTGGGCGACCGGTGGCTCCTTGCCGACGATCTGGTTCTCGCCTGAGCCCGTCTCCCTCCGACCAGCCATGCGCATGCTGTTGAAGGTTCCGCCGCAGGCGTTAAGCTCGCGGCAAAGAGGGGACGGAGCCTAAAATGGAAAACGACGACATCGACGGGCGCCTCCACGGCCCACAGCCGGACCCCGGCCCGGAGGAACCGATGCTCCTGCGGCTGGTCTACATGGTGCTGATCTACTTCATGATCGGGATCGCGCAGACGATCCTCGGCTTCGCAACTGTGGTCCAGTTCGTCATCATGCTGCTGAATAAACGCCAGCCGAACGAGCGTCTCGCCGATTTCGGGACGGATCTGGGCGTGTGGATTGCAAAGGCAGCGCGCTATCAGACCGCCGCCAGCGAAGTGAAACCGTGGCCATGGACGGAGTTGGACTGAGGCGACGTATTACCCGAAGCCGCACTTCCCGAGGGACGGCATGACCGTCACCCACACCGTCTGGTGTCAGAAACACCTGCGTTTTTCGAGCGACACGGAGCCGACGGCACGTTACGGACAGCAGAGCACCTGAATTCTCAACTCGGACCGGACCATACCATGCGACGCCTCTCCCCCCTTCGATTGGGCCTCTCCATCCTTCTGCTCGGCGCGGCACCGGCCCTCGCCCAACAATGGAGTTCCGCCGTGGTCGAGAACGGTCAACGGGCGGGCGGGCTGATTACGGTAGATGAGAAGACCCTGGCGATCGGATGCGCCGAAGATACCGGATCTGCACTGTCTTTCGTGCTCAGCGGTGGGCCGCACGCTGGTATGAAAAACGAAGACGGCGTGGCCGACAGTCTTACGATGCGCATTTCCGTTTCGGGCAGCTCAGCCGGCGAGTACCCGGTGGACGGGTTCTTCGTGGAGGCGGAGGGAACCTTCGTCGGCCGGCTGACCGCAAGCGACCGGATGCTCCGCGACTTCGCGCAAGGCAGCACCCTGACGCTCCAGAGCGCCGGCGGGGAACAGGTATTCTCCGCGCCGATGCGGGGAACGGGAGCGTTCCGCCGCGAAATGGGCGCTGCCTGCGGGATCTGACGGAGGCGGACTTACGCCTCCATCGCCTCCAGTTCGTCGATCATGCCGGAGATCATCGAGAGCCCCTTGTCCCAGAACGCAGGGTCGGTGGCATCGAGCCCGAAGGGCGCCAGAAGCTCCGTGTGGTGTTTCGAGCCGCCCGCCTTGAGCATATCGAAATACTTCTCCTGAAAGTCCGGATCACCCTCTTCGTAAACAGCGTAAAGCGCATTCACGAGCCCGTCGCCGAAGGCATAGGCATAGACGTAGAACGGCGAATGCACGAAATGCGGAATGTAGGACCAGAAGGTCTCGTAGCCCTCCATGAAGGAAAACGCCGGCCCGAGGCTTTCCCCCTGCACCGACATCCAGAGCGCGTTGATGTCGTCCGGGGTCAGTTCGGTGCGGGCGCGGGCCTCATGAAGCTTGCACTCGAAGTCGTAGAAAGCGATCTGGCGGACGACTGTGTTGATCATGTCCTCCACCTTGCCCGCCAGCAGCACCTTGCGCTGCATCGGCGTTTCGGCCTGCGCCAGAAGCTTGCGGAAGGTCAGCATCTCGCCAAAGACGCTCGCAGTTTCGGCCAGCGTGAGCGGCGTTGAGGCCAGCAACTCACCTTGCCCCGCCGCCAGCACCTGATGGACGCCGTGGCCCAGTTCATGGGCAAGCGTCATCACGTCCCGCGGTTTGCCGAGGTAGTTGAGCATGACGTAGGGGTGCACTTCCACCACCGTCGGATGCGCGAAGGCGCCCGGCGCTTTGCCCGGCTTTACCCCGGCGTCGATCCACCCCTTGCTGAAGAACGGCTCGGCGAGGTCCGCCATCCGCGGGCTGAAGCCGGAATAGGCGGACAGAACGGTGTCCTTCGCCTCCTGCCAGCCGATGACGCGCTCGTCCTCCATCGGCAGCGGTGCGTTGCGGTCCCACACTTCCAGCGCATTCAGCCGGAGCCACTTGCGCTTGAGGTCGTAATACCGGTGGCTGAGTCGAGGGTATGCGGAGACCACCGCATTGCGCAGCGCTTCCACGACTTCCGGCTCCACCTGGTTCGCCAGATGTCGCCCGGTCTGCGGCGTTGGCATCCCACGCCAGCGGTCCTCGATCTCCTTCTCCTTGGCAAGCGTATTATGAACGCGAGCGAAGAGCTTGATCTGACTTCCAAAAACCCGCGCCAACTCGCGCGCCGCCGCCTCGCGGAGGTCTCGATTCTGTTCGGTCAGGAAATTAAGTGTCGATTCAAGCGTGTACGCCTCCCCGTTCACCTCGAACTCGAGCCCCGCCATCGTCTCGTCGAACAGCCGGTTCCAGGCTGCGGCGCCAACAGTCGACTGGTCATGCAGGAATTTTTCCAGCTCGTCGGAGAGCTGATAGGGCTTCATGGCCCGCAGTTTGTCGAAGATGGGCTTATATCGGGCGAGGTCCTCGTTTTCCGCGAACAGCGTGGCAAGGGCCTCGTCCTCGATGCGGTTCAGTTCGAGGCTGAAGAACACCAGCGGCGTGGTGAAGACGGTTATCTTTTCCTGGCAGTTTCCGAGGAACTGCGATCGCTCGCCGTCCGTCGTGTTCTGGTAGTACCGCAGACCCGCGTAGGACATGATGCGCCCGGCGATGATCTCGATCTTTTCGTAACGCAGCACGCAATCGAGCATCTGCTTGGCGTCCAACCCTGCAAGCTGGCCCTCGTACTCCTTGGCGAAGCTCAGGCAGGCCTGCTCCAGCCAATCGATGTCCCGCTTCAATTCCGGCGCGTCCGGCGCGGTGTAGAGGTCGCTCAGGTCCCAGTCCGGCAGGTCGCCGAACCTGCCCGCGGTGGACATGTCGGCGTCGAAGACGCGGTCGGGAATGAAACGTTGCATGGCTGCACCTCTCCTTTTGGTGGACCTCACATAAGCGACTGCGCCTGCGCGCTTCAACCCGATGGGGGCGGAATTCGCCAACGAAGTCCGTAAAACGTCACGCCCCGCCGTACGGCGGGGCATTTGGGACCACAATCCGATCCCCTTGAGTATGTCGATCAAGGTCGGAGTCTAAGGCAGGTTCACGAGCCGGACAATCTTGCCCTTCGGCGTCAGGGCGCTTTCGCCACTTCCACACACCCGGAAGGTGTGCTGCGACGAGACATGAACCGTCCCCGAGGCGTGGATCGAGAACCCGACCGAGGAGTCCGACTTGGAGGTCGCCGAAGCAATATCGACATCGTCGTCGACCACCAGCGTCACGTTGGACATGACGAAGTTCGCAGGCACCTTGACCTTGGACATCGACATCAGGATCGTTCGATCGTTCGGATCGCACGCCCGGAAGGGATCGGCGATCGTCACCTTCGATTTCGCCGTCACGGTAGCCGACGAGCTTTCGCGCATCGTGATCAGGACAGAGCCGACCGCGCGTGCGCCGTCTTCGAAATCGAAATTGCAGTCGGAGATCAAGGCAGCATGACTCATCTGACCGGTAGTGTCGCTGAAGTACAGCCGCGAACTCTTCCCGTTCCCGTTGCAGTTCACGAGGTAAACCAAACCCGCCGGCAAAGCGCTCAGGTCGTGGAAGTCATCCGTGGTCAACGGTACCACGGTCCCCTTGGCAACCGGCTTCTTCAGGATCTTCTTCGCGATCAGTTCCGACTGATCACCGAGCGTGACATCCTTGAAGAAGTCGTACGCGATCCCGGAAACGTCATAAGGTGTACTGGCGGCAAAGGCGTTGTAGGTGTCCTGAATCCACTCACCGTAGTCCGGCAGGATCATGTTGAGTTCCAGCGCGACGATGCCCGGGTTCGCGGAGTCGGTGCACTTGTTCTTGCACTTGTCCAGGTCCGGCATCGACACGAAGCTGCCTTCCTCGAACGTATTCTGCTGTGGCAGCCAGACGACGTCTTTCGAGTGCAGGCAGAACCCCGCGCCCACGTCCGTCTGGCTCGTCAGGGTCAGTTTTTCGTAGGAATAGATGCCGTCGATCGAGCTACAGGCGCCGTTGATGTCGAAGACGCTCGCGCTGACTGCCGAAGTTTCCAGGGACCCGAAGCCGGCGAGTTTCAGAAGGAATGTCGGGATCGCATTTTTATATCCCTCGGAACGCTGAACGCGCACCATCACGGCGTTGGGGTCGCCCACACCCTCGAACTTGCGGGAGACCGGGTCGTAATGGGTGAGGATCACGTCGGTGCTGGCGTCGATGACATTACCGAAAATCGAACTGGGCAAGTTCGTTTCAACGGCGCTGACCGCGAAGGACACGATTTCGTCTTCGGTTTTCCCGTTTGCCATCGCGACGGCACCGGCGTGCGCGCCGATGTCAGCTGCGGCCGCGAGCCGGGTCTTGTTCCACCAGCCTTGCGTGCCGTCGAGCATGAGGCCGAGAAGAACCGCAAAGGTGACGAACATGAAAAGGCCGAACACCGTCCCGGCGCCAGCCTCGTCTTCTCGGAACGTCGGGCGAGAAGCTATCGCGCGGACCATCAGATCGGCTCCATCGCATGGGTGACGCGAACCGAGATCTCGTCGCCGCCAACGAACCGCAGGATACCGAACGGTGCCATGGCCCGGAGCGGCATCGCCATATCGACAGTTACGAAGGCATCCTGGAGCGTCACATCGACGTCTGGTGTCGTGGCGCCCATGCCGGCGGCGGATGCAGCGAACGCCTCCGCGGTTTGCTCGTCCATACCGTACCGCGAGACAACCCGCGCCGTTTCGCGGGACACTTGCCACATCTGGCTCTGTCGCATGAAGGCCAGCGTGGCATCCGCGGCCAGGAGGAGGAGCAAAGCGAAGAGCGGCAACCAAAGAACGAATTCGATGGTCACGGACCCGTCCTCTGACTTCGTGAAGCGAGGGGACTTGTTAAACTTGATCATCGGCACACCTGATTCTCGTACGGCAACGTATTTACGCCACCCTGCCCTTTGAATCTGATGAAAATCCGACGATTAGAGCTGACTCTAAGGTGATTTTAAGGCGATTCCGCCTTTCTCAGGTTATGGACAACCTGTTTTTTTCGGCCAGTCGTTTTGGACTGAACACATTGGCGGCCGGAGGGCAGCACGCTCTTTTTACCCCCCGTGCCTGCCACCGAGCAAACGGTCGCGGAGACATATCCAATGGCCCTGCGGCCATCGGCCCGCGATCAGCCAACCTCCGCAAGGCGCGCCACGTACCGGGCGAGGGTGTCGATCTCCAGGTTCACCCTGTCCCCCACCTGCACCGCGCCGAGCGTGGTCACCTCCTTTGTGTGGGGAATGACGTTGATGCCAAAGGTATCGCCCTCTACCTCGTTCACCGTGAGAGAGGCGCCATCCAGCGCCACGGACCCCTTGGGCGCAACGAAACGTGCGAGATCGGACGGCGCGCGGAAGGTCATGCGGGTGCTGTCGCCTTCCTCGGCCATGGCCACGACCTCGGCAACACCGTCGACGTGACCGGATACGATATGCCCGCCGAGCTCGTCGCCAACCCGAAGGGCGCGCTCCAGATTGACGCGGCTCCCCTCGACCCAGGCGCCGATATTGGTCTTGCTGACGGTCTCGGCCGAGATATCCACGTCGAACCAGTCCGTACCGCGGTCGACCACCGTCAGGCAGACGCCGCTGCAGGCAATCGAGGCGCCAACGGCCACGGTCTGCATGTCATATGAGGTGCCGATGCGGGCGCGCAGATCACCGCGTCGCTCCAGCACCCTGACGTCTCCGATGTCGGTCACGATTCCGGTGAACATGGCGGGCTCCTTCTGTCGTTGAACTCGGGGTAAAGCGCCGACGCTTCGGCAGCAAGCATCAATCGCGCGGACTATCCGCGGCTCTGGATAGCTTGCACGGAATTGCTGCAGGGCTGGCAGCCCGGGCGCATTTCATCCGCGGCGGCCTGCTTGCCCTCCTCCCCGACCAAGCAGGCAGGGAGGTGACGATTAAGTCCTGAAGCCGGCCGGTAGAGCCTGAGACGCCGATATCCACGGCGGTATCCGGGCGGGGCTGTCTTCAGGTCATGTATCGGATAATCTTCGAGTGCGAGCCGCACGACTCGCTCTTGGCGCCCCCGACCCCGCGCTCGCTCCTTTATCTGGAGACCCGGCACCGCCACTCTGACAGCACTTGCCCCAGCGACTTGCGCGCCCCCTTTCTGGCACTAACCTGTCACCCACGGGCCGGACTGAACGCCACCCGCGACCAAAGCGTGCGGGGGAACGATGATCGGATTGGAAAACACAACGCTACTGGCGCTCGCCGCGGCAGTGATCATGGCCTCCGTTCACGTCTGCAGCCCCTGGCTCGCGTTTCTCGACAAGACGCCCCGAAGCATCTGGCTCTCCATCGCGGGGGGAATCTCGGTCGCCTACGTCTTCGTGCATCTCTTCCCTGAACTTGCGCGCCTGCAGGAGGAGCACTTCGGCCAAACCGGGATCGACGCGTTTCTCTACCTCTTCGCGGTCGTGGGGCTGGTAGGGTATTACGGCCTCGAACAGCTCGCCAAGCATCGTGGGGGTGGTCCGGACCGAAAGACGCCTGCCGCCGTGTTCTGGCTCCATCTGGGCTCCTTCGCCTTTTACAACATGCTCATCGGCTACCTGCTCGAAGAGCAGGCCCGGCTGGAAGGCGCTGGCGGCATGGCGCTCTATGCCATTGCCATGGCGGTGCATTTCGTCGTCAACGACCGCGCGCTCTATCGGCATCACGGAACGCTCTATCTGGCGCCAGGGCGCTGGATTCTCGCCGTGGCCGCGTTCGCCGGTTGGGCTCTAGGTCTTGTGGTCGAGATTGACACCAAGTGGATCGCCTGTTGCATCGCGCTCCTGGCGGGATCTGTGACTCTCAACGTCATCAAGGAGGAGTTGCCGGAAGAGCGCGAGGCGCGTTTCTGGGCGTTTGCCCTGGGCGCGGCAACCTACGCCGGTCTGTTGGTCCTGTAACGCCGGGAGAGCGTGCCCATAGGCGTCCATAAGGTGCCAGACTGGCGCCGTTTGCACCGCGTTCCCGCAGCAACACTCCGGTCTGCGCTGCGCCGCGCACTTCCCTTTTCGGCCCTCTCCTGTAGGGTTTGCCAAAAAACATGAGGCAGATTTCCGTCAAGGAGCCCGTGCAGTGAGTATCAGACCTTTCCCGTGGGCCAAGGCATTGGCCCTTTTGCTCGTGGCCGCACTCGTCGGATGTGGCTTGCCCCGGTCCGGCCCTCACAAGAAAGAAATCTTTGCCGGGTCGGTGCTGAGGGAAGGCGACGCATTCGTGGTTTCGGTCAACGACCGGGTGACCCGCGCGACCTCCGTCACGCCCGTGCTGGGCTTTTCCAACACGTTTCTCAACGCCGGACAGATCGGCTCGGACACCATCCGCCCGGGCGACACGCTCGGCCTGACCGTCTGGGAGAACGTCTCCAACGGCCTGCTGTCCAGCGCAGGCCAGGCGGCGACGGAACTCAACGCGGTGCAGGTGGACGACGCGGGCTTCATTTTCGTCCCCTACGCCGGACGCATTCGGGCCGCAGGCAACACGCCGGAACGGCTGCGCCAGATCATCACGGAAAGGCTCGACGCACAGACGCCGGACCCGCAGGTTCTCGTCACCCGCCTCTCCGGCGACGGCGCGTCCGTTTCCGTCATGGGCGGCGTGGCCTCTCAGGGCGTCTACCCGATCGAACGGCCGACCCGGCAACTCTCGGCCATGCTGGCGCGGGCGGGCGGGCTGACCATCGAACCCGAGGTGGCGCAGATCAACGTCATGCGCGGCGGTCACCGGTCCCGGGTCTGGTTCCAGGATCTTTTCACCGACCCGCGGCTCGACATCGCCCTGCGCAACGGCGACCGCATTCTGATCGAGGAAGACAGCCGCACATTCTCCGTGCTTGGCGCCACCGGCACGCAGGACCGCGTCCGCTTCCAGACCCAGACCCTCAGCGCCGTCGAGGCCATCGCCCAGGTGGGCGGGCTGAACAGCAACTTTGCTGACCCGACGGGCGTCTTCGTCTTCCGTAACGAGCCCGAGGAGATCGCCCGCAATGTGCTCGGCCGGACCGATCTCGTTGGCGATCAGCGCATGGTCTACGTGCTCGACCTGACCGAACCCAACGGCCTTTTCGAGGCGCGCGACTTCTCCATTCGGGACGGCGACACGCTCTACGTGACCGAAGCGCCGTTCGTGCAATGGCGCAAGACGCTATCGGCCATCACCGGCACGCTCAACCCGGTGGCGAACTATTCCACCCTCGCCAACCGCTAGGTGAGCCGGGTGACGCCAGGCTCGGACGATCCCGCCGCGGAGCAACTTCCGCGGCGGTTGTTCGTTTATGACGCCGGCTTTCTTGCCCCCAGCCTGCGCCGAATTCTCCGCCTGTCGGGCTGGCAGGTGACCACCGGGCGCCCGGGACCCGACGATTGGGTTGGCGTCTGGGGCCGAAGCCCCACGGCCCGGCGTGGCGAAGCCATGGCCGACCGCATGGGAGCAAAGCTAATGCGGGTGGAAGACGCCTTCCTGCGCTCCGTTCGCACGGGACGCAGAGGCGCGGCTCCCATGGGGCTGTTGCTGGACGAAAGCGGCGTCCATTTCGACAGCGGTCAACCGTCCGACCTCGAACTGCTGCTGGCAGGCGCACCGCTGGACGATACTCCTCTGCTTAACCGCGCCCGCGCCGGAATAGATAGGCTCAGGCGGGCCCACCTCAGCCAATACAACGCCCTCGACCCCGAACTGGAGCCACCGGCCCCGGGCTATGTTCTGGTAATCGACCAGCCGCGCGGCGACGCCTCCATCGCCCACGGCGGCGCGTCGGAGGTCACCTTCGCGGAGATGCTGACAGACGCGCGGCTCGACAACCCCGGCGCGCGCATTCTCGTCAAGTCTCACCCGGAGACCGCTGCCGGGCGTCGGAGTGGGCATTACGACCCCGCCGCCCTACCCGAAGGCGTGGAAGCCTGTACCGCTCCCCTTTCCCCGTGGCATCTGCTGGAGGGCGCAATTGCGGTCTACACGGTTTCCTCCCAGATGGGGTTCGAGGCGATCTTCGCGGGGCACCGGCCGCACGTCTACGGTCAGCCGTACTACGCCGGCTGGGGCCTGACCGAGGACAGGGAGCCGCCGGCTCGGCGCGGCCGCCACCTCACCCGGGCGCAACTTTTCGCGGCGGCCATGATCCTTTACCCGATCTGGTACGACCCGTACCGCGACCGGCTCTGTAGCTTCGAAGAGGCGCTCGACGGGCAGGAAGCGCGCGTCCGCGCCTTTCGGGAGGATCGAGCAGGCTACGTTGCCACCGGTATACGGCTTCGGAAAAGACGTGCACTGAAGGGGATGTTCGGCCGTGAACAACGCCTCCGCTTCGTCGCGTCGCCGCACCGGGCGGCACGGGGTGCACGTGTGTCTGGCCGCCCCCTGCTTGCCTGGGCAAGTGCGGTCACCCCGGAAGTGGCGACCTCAGTTGCCAAAGCAAGCGTCCCGCTGATCCGCGTGGAAGACGGGTTCCTGCGCTCACGCGGCCTCGGCGCGGCGCTCGTTCCCCCGCTGTCGTTCGTGACCGACGATCTCGGCATCCACTACGATCCGTCCGCCGAGAGCCGACTGGAGCATTTAATCGCGGCGTCCGAAAGCTTGCCGGAAAGCGAGATACGCCGCGCGGAGCGCCTGATGGCGCGGCTCATCTCCTCCGGCGTGACAAAATACAATGTTGGGACATCGACCCTTCCCCCCCTGACCGACGGCCCGCGCGTGCTCGTCGCCGGTCAGGTGGAGGACGACGCTTCGGTGCGACTGGGATGTGGCGACATCAACAGCAACCTCGGCCTGCTGCGCGCCGCGCGCGAGGCCAACCCCGATTGTGTCATTCTTTACAAACCGCACCCCGACGTCGAGGCGGGCTTACGGCCGGGCGCAATCGAACCGGAGCAGATGGATGCGTTGGCGGACATGGTGATGGAGGGCGCCGATCCCGCTGCGCTGATCGACGTGGTGGAGGAGGTCTGGACCCTGACCTCCCTGCTGGGTTTCGAGGCGCTGATCCGCGGCCGGGCCGTCACCTGCCTCGGCGCACCATTTTACGCAGGCTGGGGCCTGACGCGGGACCTTGGTCCCGTACCCGCGCGGCGCATGGCCCGGCCGCCTCTCGCCGCGTTGGTCCATGCCGCGCTCATCGCCTATCCGCGCTACCGAGACCCGGTAAGCGGCTTGCCGTGCCCTGTCGAAGTGGTCCTGGACCATCTGGAGCACATCCCAGCATCGCACGGAGGGCCCGTGAACAGAACGCTGTCGAAAGTGCAGGGCCTGCTCGCCAGCCGCCTGCCCGTATGGCGCTAGGCTCAGAGACCGTCTGAGATCGCCCTTCAGCCGGCACCCCCCGATCTGTCGGCCGACACCGGCCTCCAGACGGCCAACACGTCCGGTCCAACTGTCGTGAGCTTGTCGAGCCTGAAACGCGGCGCGTCCGCCAGCCGGTCGATCCCCATGGCGCCCAGCCCCGGCTGCCCCTCCGCACCGAGCGCGAGACCGGCGGTGAAGGTGACGAGCTCGTCCACCACCCCCGCCGCAAGAAGCGACGCCGCAAGGCTGCCGCCCCCCTCGCAGAATACGCGCGTCAGGCCGGCGGTGCCCAGTTCCCGGAACATGGTCGCCACGTCGATCTGACGGCTCCGGCTGGACGGCACACTTATCAACCGGGCACCGCGCGTCCTCCACCGCTCCTGCCGATCCGCCGCGGCATCCGGGCCGTGGCACAGCCAGACCGGCGCGGCGTCGATCTCGCGAAACAGCGCGCCGTCGGTTGGAATGTCGAGGTGGCGGGAGGCGACGATGCGCACCGGCTGCCAAGACACCCCGAGTCCACGGACCGTGAGCGAGGGATCGTCCGCCCGTGCCGTGCCCGCGCCAACGAGCACCGCATCGTGCCGCGCGCGCATGGCGTGCACGGCGCGGCGGGCCGCAGGGCCTGTGATCCACTGACTCTCACCCGTTGCGGTGGCGATGCGACCATCCAGCGACGTGGCCAGCTTGAGCGTCAGGTGCGGGCGCCCCTCCGTCACTCGGCGCAGGAACCCATCGTTGGCCTGGCGCGCCTTATCTTCAAGCACGCCAGTCGTCACCTCGACCCCTGCCACCCGCAGGATCTCGTGACCGCCGCCCGCCACCCGCGGGTCCGGATCGGTCAGAGCAGTTACGACGCGCGCCACACCAGCCGCGACCAAAGCGGAGGCGCAGGGTGGGGTCTGACCATGGTGGGCGCAGGGTTCGAGCGTGACATAGGCCGTGGCCCCACGTGCGTCGTCGCCCGCCTGGGCAAGGGCTTCTGTTTCAGCGTGCGGTCGGCCGCCGCGCTGCGTCCACCCACGACCGACCACTCGGCCATCGCGCACGATCACGCACCCGACCGCTGGGTTCGGCCAGACGCGGCCCAGCCCCCGGGCGCCCAGACCAAGCGCCATGGCCATCCACCGTTGGTCGGCGTCGGGTACGGGCCCCATTCCGGGCCTACTCCTGGGGGGTTTCTTTCGGTCGCAGCTCGCTGACGAACTTGTCGAAATCGCCCGCTTCCTGGAAGTTCTTGTAGACGCTCGCGAAGCGCACGTAGGCCACCGTGTCGATGCGAGCCAGGCTCTCCATCACGATCTCGCCGATCACCTTGGAGGAAATGTCCGTCTCGCCCATGCTCTCCAGCCGCCGCACGATTCCGGAAATCATCTGGTCGATCCGTTCTGGCTCCACCGGGCGCTTCTGGAGTGCGATGCGGATCGAGCGTTCCAGCTTGTCCCGGTCGAAATCCTCGCGCCGTCCGTTCGACTTGATGACCACCAGGTCGCGCAACTGCACCCGCTCATAGGTGGTAAACCGGCCGCCGCAGGCCGGGCAAAACCGGCGCCTTCGGATCGCGACGTGATCCTCGGCCGGGCGGGAATCTTTCACCTGGGTATCGACATTTCCACAAAACGGACAGCGCATCGTGTCCCCTTCCGTTCCTGCTCTTGGGGGATTTTTCCCTCTTGTCGCGACGACTATAGGGGAGCCTCCACAAATTGGGTAGAGGGGAATTCGGGCCGCAAGATAGGGGCGATAATTCGGCCATGCGTGCTGTATCCGCGCAACGGGCCGGCGTGGTATGGTGAACGCTCAACAGGGAGGATTACATGAGCATTGCACGCGTTACGGAAATTTCCTCGACATCCACGAAGAGCTTCGAGGATGCGATCCAGATGGGCATTCAGCGCGCCTCCGACACCCTGCGCAACGTCTCCGGCGCCTGGGTGAAGGAGCAGCAGGTCAGCGTCGAGAACGGAAGCATCACAGGCTACCGGGTGAACATGATGATCACCTTCGTGCTGGAGGACTGATCCTCAGCCCGCCAGATGCGCGACGACCTGGCGCCGGTGCGGTCGGTTGCGGTGTTCGAACAGGTAGACGCCCTGCCAGGTGCCGAGCGCCATGCGCCCGTCCACGACCGGAATGCCAAGCGAGACCGGCAACATCGCCGCCTTGATGTGGGCCGGCATGTCGTCCGGACCTTCGTAAGTGTGCCGCAGGTAACCCATGGACGGGTCGGTCGCCGGCGGCACGAGGCGGTGGAAGAACGCGTGGAGGTCGTCGCGCACCTCCGGGTCCGCGTTCTCCTGGATCAGGAGGGACGCCGAGGTGTGGCGCACCAGAAGTGTCAGAAGCGCGGTGCCGACCGACTTGGCAGCGACCCAATCCACCAACTCAGGCGTGAACTCATAGAGACCCGGGCCATGGGTCTCGATCCGGAAGGCCTCGATCATTCCTTAGAAGCCGTACTTGCGAAATTTCTTGAGGCTGTCACTGCAAAAGGCCGTTGCGTGTCCCGCACTCAGATTATAGCCCGGCCGGCTGTCTGACACCGAATAGCCCTTCTCCGCATCGCTCATCGTGGGAATATCGTCGTACTTCACGAAGGAAAAGACGACAGCGGAGCGCCCGCGGCGGACCTGGCTCGGCCCAAGGCCGCGGACGATGTACATCCGCGTGGTTCCGGGCTGGCGCGCGGCGTAGCGGACATATTCCCCGGCAGCGCACCAGTAGTCCGACGGTCCGGCGAGTGCCTTTTGGAACACCTCCACATATCCGGCACGAGCGGGATTTCCGACCGCGATCATACCGTTACGCGCGAGATAGTCGGCCTGCGCAACCCCGGCCGCCAAGGATAGGACGGTTGCGAAAATGGCGATGCGAGCCTTCATTGCGATCCTCCTCAGTCGTCGTCGTCGTCCAGTCTGCGGTTTGCACGCGCCACGTTGCACAAGCCACGCGCATGACCGACGCTCGTAACCTGCCCTTCCCGCGGGCCCAGTAACCAGTTGCTCCGGGTCTTTACGTCGGATCCGGCAAGTCGGAAGCCGATGGCCGATCGGTTCGCGACGAACTGGCTCGGCGACCGGGAATACACGACGACAAGCCGATCGTTGTTGCTGGCATTGAGCCGGACCTTTGCGAAGTCCCCTGCTGCGCAGAGGTAATCCGCCTTGCCCATACCGGCCCGAGTCAGCACTTCGAAAACCTCGGAGGTACCGATGGCCAGAAGGTCGGCCTGGGTGGAAAGCCGGTGTATCTGCTGCGCCGCCGCGACCGGCACGGCACCCATCATCAGAACGCAGAGGATTGCGCCAATAGCCGATTTACGCATAGGTCAACTCCAAGTCATCAAAGGCTAATATGCCCCGTGGCGCATACAGTCCGGACACTGTGATCAGGGGCGTGCGCCTGACATGCACGCTAGCACGCGACGTTTTCGAGTCTCACCCTCTTTCTGCAAACTTTTCGCGAGCGAGTGGCGGCAGCCTCGTCGAGGGCCGGAGATTTCACTGCGTCCACCACGGAAAAGGCCGACGCGTTGGCGCCGGCCTTTTTCCGTATTATCCGATGTCTTACTGGTCGAGGAAGCTACGGAGCTTGCGGCTGCGGCTCGGGTGCTTGAGCTTCCGGAGCGCTTTCGCCTCGATCTGCCGGATCCGTTCGCGGGTCACGCTGAACTGCTGGCCCACTTCCTCCAACGTGTGATCGGTGTTCATACCGATGCCGAAGCGCATCCGCAGAACCCGCTCCTCCCGTGGAGTCAGCGAGGCCAGAACGCGGGTCGTCGTTTCCTTCAGGTTCTCCTGAATGGCCGAGTCGAGCGGCAGGACGGCGTTCTTGTCCTCGATGAAATCACCGAGTTGGCTGTCCTCTTCGTCGCCGATGGGCGTTTCGAGGCTGATCGGTTCCTTGGCGATCTTCATCACCTTGCGAACCTTTTCCAACGGCATCTGCAACTTGTCCGCGAGTTCCTCCGGCGTCGGCTCGCGGCCAATCTCGTGGAGCATCTGACGGCCGGTGCGGACCAGCTTGTTGATCGTCTCGATCATGTGGACCGGGATGCGGATGGTCCGCGCCTGGTCCGCGATGGACCGTGTGATCGCCTGACGAATCCACCACGTGGCGTAGGTGGAGAACTTGTAGCCGCGGCGGTATTCGAACTTGTCCACCGCCTTCATCAGGCCGATGTTGCCCTCCTGGATGAGGTCTAGGAACTGCAGGCCGCGGTTGGTGTATTTCTTGGCGATGGAGATCACGAGGCGGAGGTTCGCCTCCACCATTTCCTTCTTGGCCTGACGGGCCTCTTTCTCGCCCTTTTGCACCTGCTGGACGATACGACGGAACTCAGGGATGTCCACGCCCACATAGGTGCCCACTTGCGCCATCTCGCCCCGCAGCTCGGCCACCTTGTCGGTCGACCGCTCGAACAGGGCGGCCCAGCCGCGTCCGGGCTGCTGCCCCATGCGGTCGATCCACGTCGGGTCCAGTTCGTAGCCTTTGTAGGCGTCGATGAACTCCCGGCGGTTGATCCGGGCCTGGTCCGCCAGCTTCACCATCGCGCTGTCGATGGACATGATCTTGCGGTTGATGCCGTAAAGCTGGTCGATCAGCGCCTCGATCCGGTTGGCGTGCAGATGAAGCTCGTTGACCAGTTCGACTATCTCGGACCGCAACTTCTGATACCGCGCCTCTTCGGAGGCGGAGAAAGAACCGTCCTCGTTGAGGGTCGCGGACATCCGCGCGTCCTGCATCTCCTCCAGGTCCGTGAAGTCGCGGGCAATCCGGTCCAAGATTTCGAGGACACGCGGCTTGAGCGCGGCCTCCATCGCGGCCAGGGACATGTTGGCCTGGTCGTCATCGTCTTCGTCGTCGTCGCGCTTGATCGGATTGCCGTCCGCGTCGTACTCCGGCTCGTCCTCCTTGGCCTCGGGCTTCGCCTCCACGGCGACGCCTTGCACGACGGGCTCCTCTTCCTCGCCGTCCTCGTCGATGCCCCGCCCGAACGTCGTCTCCAGGTCGATGACGTCGCGCAGCAGGATCTCCTCGGCCAACAGTTCGTCGCGCCAGATCGTGATGGCCTGGAAGGTCAGCGGGCTTTCGCAGAGACCGGCGATCATCGTGTTGCGGCCGGCCTCGATCCGCTTGGCGATCGCGATTTCGCCCTCGCGCGACAGAAGCTCCACGGACCCCATCTCGCGCAGATACATGCGGACCGGGTCGTCCGTGCGGTCGAGCTTCTCGGTCTCGGTCGTGGCAACCGCGACCTCGCGCGACGTCGATGCTTCGACCACCTCAGTCGAGCCGGACGCCTTCGCGTCGCCCTCGTCGTCGTCGTCGTCGGCTTCCTCGCCCTCGATGACATTGATGCCCATCTCCGAGAGCATCGACATCACGTCTTCGATCTGTTCCGAGGAAACCTGGTCAGGCGGTAAGACCTGATTCAGCTGGTCATAGGTTATGTAGCCCTTCTCGCGGGCTTCGGCGATCATCTTCTTCACCGCCGCCTGACTCATGTCGAGCGTCATTTCCTGCTCGGCATCGTCGGTCTTGCGGTCGTCCGTGTCCTTGGCGGCCATTCAGAACTCCTGTTTCGGGGAGGCTGATTCGTTCACGCAGTTAGCTCAACTCGAATCAATAGCGCACGAATCGCCGAGCGCCACCCCCCCTCCGTCTGGCGGCCCGAGATTCCATGTCTCGGGTCCCTGGGGTCACTCTCTCCGCCGCTTGGGTCGATCGAAACCGATCGCATTCAGCAGCGCGTCCAGATCCGAGCGTTCGTCCCGGTCGAGGCGGGCACCGTTCTCGGCAATTTCATATTCCGTCCTATCGGTTTCCTGGTTTCGTCCAGCCATCTCCTGAGCCCGTGCGGACAGTTTCAGGCGATAGTCGATCCACGCTTCCGGCGTTTCCCCGAAACCGGCCATCGCCTCTTCGATTTCGCGTCGTGCGCCGCGCAACGCGGCGAGCTTTGCGATTTCCTCGCTCAGGCACAGGCGGGCCAGGTCCAGATCGCCGGACTTTCGAACCGACGGAGCCAGCGTGACATGGCGTGGACCCAGCAGCGATTCAAGAGCCCGCGTACCAAGGGATTCGCTGATTCGCGATTCGATAGTCTCTCGTGTGTCGTCTGGGTCACAACCCAGCAGCACGGCCGCGAGCGCCGCGTGCCCGGGCGCGGAAAATTCGAGCTCTTCAAGGACATGCGCGAATTCATCCAGCGCGGCGGGCGTCCGGATCAACGTGGCGAGAATCACCGCCTCGCGGAGCGCGAGCGCATCGTCGTCGCCCGCCGCAGCAAACATCGACGCGCGCGTCCCGGCCACGGGAGCGACCTCAGGCGCCCTCGCGCGACCGCGCCGCGGCGTTGCAGCGCGACGCGGGCTCCCGAATCCGAACAGCTCGCCCCTGCGTCGGCGGATTTCTTCAGCATAATGCGCCCGGATCGCCGGATCGCCGATCCGACGGATCACCGCGCGCAGGTCTCTGTCCAACGCCGCGCGGCGTTCCGGGCTGTCGAGCACCTTCCCCTCGGTCTCACGCTGCCAAAGCAACGACACCATCGGCTGCGCCTCATCGAGCAGGGCTTGCATCGCCTCGGCACCGTGCGCCTTCAGATACTCGTCGGGGTCCTGACCTTCCGGCAACAGACAGAAGCGCAGCGATTGGCCAGCTTCGAGCAGCGGCAAAGCCAGATCGATCAGACGAAGCCCGGCGCGCAGCCCGGCCGTATCGCCATCGAGCGCAATCACGGGTTCGGGAGAGATTCGCCACAGCAGGCGCAACTGGTCTTCTGTGATCGCGGTGCCAAGCGGCGCCACCGTTGCCCCGAACCCCGCCTCACTGAGCGCGATGACATCCATGTAGCCTTCGGCGACCAGCAATGTCTGCCCCTTGCCAGCAGCCTCGCGGGCAGGGCCGTGGTTGTAGAGGCTGCGCCCCTTGTCGAACAGGTCCGTCTCCGGAGAATTGAGGTATTTCGCCTTGTCACCGGGGTCCATCGCCCGCCCGCCGAATGCGATCGCCCGCCCCCTGGCGTCCCGGATCGGGAAGATGATCCGATTGCGGAAGGTGTCGTAGGGTTGGCGGCCCTTGTCAGACGGGCGGGCCAGGCCACACTGCAAGATCAGATCGGGCGCAATTCCTTTCCCGGTCAGGTGATCCCAAAGCGCCTGCCATCCGTCCGGCGCGAACCCGAGATGCCAGCGTTCCAACACGTCCGGTGACAGGCCACGCGCCTTCAGCAGGTACTCGCGTGCAGTGGCGGCTGCGGCCGTCTTCAGTTGCAGGCGGTAAAACTTCACCGCCTCCTCCATCACCTCGGTCAGTTGCGTTCTCTGACCCGCCTTTTCCTGAGCCCGGGGGTCGCGTTCGGGCATGGGCAGGCCGGCTTCCTGCGCAAGAATCTCGATGGCCTCGATGAAGCTCACGTTTTCAGTTTCCTGAACGAAGGAGATGGCGTCACCCTTGGCGTGGCAGCCGAAGCAATAGTAGAAGCCCTTGCGATCCTCGACGTGGAACGAGGCCGTCTTTTCCTGGTGAAAGGGGCATGGCGCCCACCAGTCACCCCGGCCCTGATTCGACTTTCGCATGTCCCAAGTGACCTTGCGCCCCACAACCTGGGCGAGCGAAAGGCGGGAGCGAAGCTCGTCGAGGAATCCGGGCGGCAGGGACATTGCCTCAATATCGGTCCGGGCGGCCCGCAAGTCCAGAGCGTCCCGCCGCGGTTCGCGCTAAATATCTGCGTCGCGGGCATAAGCCCCAGTCACTTCCGACGTGGTCTGTGCAAATCCGTCGGCGCCATGGCCCCTGCCCCTCATCCGACGCCCATGCTAGGATCACGACAAAGAAGACCGAGCAGGAGAAATTTCATGTTGCAGGCAACGCGATCAATCGTGGCCCTTGCGGCCGTCTGCGCCCTTGCGGCTATCGCCAGCCCAGCCGCCGCGACCGGAACCGTCGAGGTTTCGGGTTTGACTGGAGACGAAATGTTGAAGCTTCGAAGCGGCCCGGGCACCGGATACCGGGTGATCGTCGGGCTGCCCAACGGCGCGATTTTGCGCAACCACGGGTGCGACCGCATCGGCGGAACGCCGTGGTGCAAGGTTTCGCTCCGGGAGGTTCGCGGTTTGCAGGGCTATGTATCCGGTCACTACCTGAAAGAGCGGTAGCGCTTCGCCTGCCGGGGGCATGATTTATTCGGCCGAAAAATCGCTGCGCGCGGCACCCGCGATCCCGGCCCAACGGGAGGAGGCGCATCTGCAGATGCGCTGACGACGGGCGGGAGCCCTCAGAGGCCCTTTTCGCGATAACTGAGAGCGACCCGCTGGATTGCCACCAGATAGGCGGCCGTGCGCAGGTCACTGATGTCATCGCGCCCATGCCAAACCTCGCGCATGGATTGGTAGGCGATCCGCATCGTGTCATCGAGGCCCGACCGCACAAGCTCAAGTTCGTCCGCCCCTTTGAGATACCGGTCCTTGAAGGTCGGCGTCATCGTCCAGGAGTCCCCCAGATACCGATCCAGGCGCTCCAGCTCGTTCACCAACAGGCGATGCCGTGCCTCCTCCTGCCGCCGCTGCATCCGTCCAAAGCGGATGTGGCTGAGGTTCTTGACCCATTCGAAGTAGGACACCGTCACACCGCCGGCGTTGGCGTAAAGGTCTGGTATGATGACCACGCCTTTCTGGCGGAGGATCTCGTCGGCGCCCGCGGTAACCGGCCCGTTGGCCGCTTCGATGATCAGCCGCGCGTTCAGACGGTCTGCGTTGCTCGTGGTGATGACTCCCTCCAGCGCGGCCGGGATGAGAATATCGCATTCCTTCTCCAGCACGCTGCCGCCATCGGGCACATAGGTGCCGTCCGCATAGCCCTCCACACCGCCGTGCGTGCCGATCCAGTTCCGCACCGCTTCCACGTCCAGCCCGTTGTCGTCCACGATTGCGCCGTCGCGCTCCACGATGGCCGTGATCCGGGCGCCGTCCTCCTCGCTGAGGAATTTCGCCGCGTGGTATCCCACGTTGCCCAAGCCTTGGACGACGATCCGCTTGCCCTCCAGACTGCCCGCAAGGTTTGCCGTCGCCACGTCTTCCGGGTGCCGGAAGAACTCCTGAAGCGCGTATTGCACGCCGCGCCCCGTCGCCTCCACGCGGCCGTGGATGCCGCCGGAGTGGATGGGCTTGCCGGTCACGCAGGCATAAGCATTGATGTCGGTCGTGTTCATGCGGCGGTACTGGTCGGCGATCCAGGCCATCTCGCGCTCCCCGGTGCCCATGTCGGGCGCCGGCACGTTCTGGCTTGGGTTGATGAGGTCCCTCTTGGCCAGTTCATAGGCGAACCGGCGGGTGATCCGCTCCAGTTCGTGCTCCTCGTACTCCCGCGGATCGATGCAGAGCCCGCCCTTGGAGCCGCCGAATGGCGCCTCCACAAGTGCGCACTTATAGGTCATGAGGGCGGCCAGCGCCTCCACCTCGTCCTGGGTCACGGCCAGAGCAAAACGGATCCCACCCTTGACCGGCTCCATGTGCTCCGAGTGAACCGACCGATATCCGGTGAACGTCTGGATTCCGCCGCGCAGCCGTACACCGAATCGAACCGTATAGGTGGCGTTGCAAACACGGATCTTTTCTTCGAGCCCGGGTGGAAGATCCATCGCAGAGACTGCGCGGTTGAACATGAGATCGACGGATTCGCGGAACGTCGGTTCTCGGTTTTGTTTCATCTCGATGTCCTCCCTGCGGCAGAATCGGCACCGCTTCTCCCGCCGGTTCCACGCCTGCACTCGTCCGCAGACCCTAGCGCCTTATGACGACGATGACACGCACTATCCCTACGTAAAATGACGCGCACGCGGCCCACGTGCGTGCATGGCACGAACGACCGCCAGGAACCGCCCTGATCCGTCCGATTATTAAAAATTGTGATACAGATTCCCCGATTGCGCCCACCTAAGAACAAAGTCGCCCACGAGAAACCCCACAGTGACAATTGGCGAAGCCTGCGGGTTTGCAGGCTGCATGGAGTCAGTAATGTTTTGCAGAGTGAATGCTTTTCTTACAAAGCGTGGTATCAGCACGTCCAAAGTGACCAAACGCCTAAAGAGCCGCTTGATGACGGCCCTTCAGACCGAAGACGGCGGAATGATCATCCTGTCCCTCTTCCTTATCATTGGAATGTTGCTGGCAATCGGGCTCGCAGTGGACACGGCGCAATCCGAAAATATGCGCATCAGATTACAAAATACCATGGACACCGCCACTCTTGCGTCCACAGACCTGGAGCAGAGCCTCGAACCGCGCGACGTCATGAACGACAGCTTCAAGAAAGCTGGCCTTTCCGGAACACTCAAGTCAGTCAACGTGGACAAGGGATTCAATTATCGAGCGGTCGCCGGACGGGCGGAAGCGGACGTCAAAACTTTCTTCCTGAGGATCATCGGCATTGACGAGCTCACCGTGCCGGTCGCTGGCGCTGCGATGGAATCGGTTGCCGACATAGAAATTTCGCTCGTGTTGGATAACTCGGGCTCTATGGGAAACTACAACGACCGACGCCTGCGCCTTTTGAAACCCGCAGCGAAAGAATTCATCGACGCCGTGGTGCGCGACGACGAGGCCAGCAACGGAAAAACGGCAGTCTCGATCATTCCATTCGCGACTCAGGTTAGCGCTGGCCGGGATCTTTTCGCCGCGATCAACACGACGGCGGATCACGACAATTCTTACTGCCTGACCTTCACGGAGGATGACTACACCACGACGCGGCTGGAAAAATTTCCGGAATATCGGCAAACGGCCTATTTTGACTGGTCCGAGGACTACCGTAACACCTGGGACCCACAGGACTACTATCTTCGGATCAACTGCCCGCCGGCCGATGCCACAGACCGACACATAACGCCATGGTCTGTCGATGCCGATTATCTGAAACAGCGCATCGATCGAATGTATGCCGAAGGCAATACGTCAATTGAAATCGGGGCCAAATGGGGTGCAGCCCTGCTGGACCCGAGCTCCCGTGACGTTCTGACGGCACTCGCGGACGCGGGCGTCGTGGACGAGGAACTTCGGGGACAACCGTTCGACTACACCCGGGACAACACCATGAAAATACTCGTGATCATGTCCGACGGAGAGAACACCACGAGCTGGGATGTCGCCGATCAATACCGGAGCGGAGAGTCTCCGATCTTTTGGTCCAGCTTATCTGAGTCCGATGACAGGCCGGATCCCGGCGGGCCCGGCAACGGAAAAGGGAAAGGAAAGGGCAAAGGTAAAGGCAAAGGTAAGGATAAGGATAAGCACGAGCCGAAAACGGTGGAAACTTACGTCTACTACGATGAGAATCGATCAGGCAACCACAACTATTGGTATCATTTCGACTCCGACTGGCATTCTGATGCCGGAGACAACGCTGAAAGGCTGTCATGGAGCGAAGTTTGGCAGGAGATGCGCGTTATCGACTTTGCCAGGCATCTGAAAGAAGGCGCGCTCGGCGGCAATGCAGGCAGTTATTTCGATCAGATCGTGAAGACGACGCGGAACACGACCAAGAACGACCGCACTCAGGATATCTGCAGATCGGCGAAGAATGCGGGCATTCTCGTTTTCACCATCGGAATGGACACCTACGGCCAAGGCGACAAGACGCTCTCCGAATGTGCGTCCTCACCGAGTTTCTTCTATGACGTCCGTAGCTTGGACATCTCGTCGGCGTTCGCCTCCATCGCGCGCCAGATCAACCAATTGAGGTTGACGCAATGAAGCCGTTGCAAGCCGTAGTTGCCGTGTTCAGGCGGTTAAAACGTTCGCGTTTCCTCCGTAGCGAGAGAGCGAATGCCACGATCGAATTCGTAATCCTCTTTCCATTCTTCATCCTGCTCTTCACCTCGACCTTCGAGATTGGGCTCTTGATGGTCCGACAGGTCATGCTGGATCGCGGCACGGACGAAACCGTACGGACGCTCCGGCTGGGTCAATGGGATATCCCCGAAGATGACCCGGCCAAGCAACTCGAGGTCCATGAAGCTATGAAAAAGATGATATGCGAATTCGCCACCATTCTCCCCGACTGCGAACGGAACATGCTCATCGCCCTCAACCCTGTTGAGACCGACACTTGGGGTCCACTTCCTCAGGGGGCGGGCTGCGTCGACAGAAATGCTGAGGTAAACCCGCCGCGAAACTTCAAGCCGGGCGTCCAGAACGAAATGATGGTCATCCGGGTTTGCGCGCTCCAAAGCCCGATGTTTCCGCTTGCGGGGATCGGCGCGATGCTGCCACGGGTCGGGAAAGACCACTACGCACTCGTCAGCACTGCGGCATTCGTGAACGAGCCAGGATCATGACTGTCCGCTCTCCTCTCCTGTCGCTTTCCCGCATTGCGTCGACCGTACGCGCTTTCCGGTCGCAGTCGGACGGATCGTTGTCGGTCGAAACCGTGATCATCCTTCCTATCCTGTGTTTCGTATATATTGCTGGCGTGGTGTGGTTCGACGCCTTCCGAACACAGTACACCAATCTGAGCGCAATCTACGCGATCTCCGATATGGTAAGCCGCGAACAGAACGGAATCGACCAGGACTATTTCGAGGGACTGCACAGTGTGTACCAGTTCCTGACCAACGGAGCGCACCCCACGCAACTGCGCCTATCGATCGTCGAATGCACTAAGGACTGCACCTCGTCCGACTCCCGCGAACTCGCCGTCTGCTGGTCGACGGGGACGGCGGGCCGCCCGCCTCTCGAAGACACTGACATCGCCAAAATGGAAGATCGCATTCCGTATTTTGCAAAGGGCGATCAAACAATCGTCACGGAAACCTTCATGGCCTATACCCCACTGTTCAACATCGGCATGGGGCCGCGTGTGTTTAAAAACGAAATCTTCACCAGGCCACGCGGCGTCACCGGTCAGATCAAGTGGGACAAGGGAGACGGCTCCTTCGACGATTGCTTCAACAACGATTGAAAAAGGCACCATTGCGCCTCCCGCCGACGTGATCGCAACAAATTCGCACAGTCTCTGAGTGCCCATGCTCAGGCGCACGGATTGTTGGAACGCCGGCAAACCCCTACCTTGGGGTCAAAGGAGACGCACCCATGTCTATCAGACCAGTCGACCATATGAGCCAGGCTCGGCCCACGCTTGAAGGCGCGGGCGTTCACCTGCATCGCGCGTTCGGTTTCGGGGATGCGGGCCAGACCGACCCGTTCCTGTTGCTGGACGATTTCCGCAACGACCGGCCGGAGGATTTTGCCTCGGGCTTTCCCTGGCACCCCCACCGGGGCATCGAGACCGTGACCTATGTGCTGAGCGGCACGGTGGAGCATTCCGACAGCCTGGGCAACACCGGCCGTCTCGGCTCCGGCGACGTGCAGTGGATGACCGCCGGATCGGGCATCCTGCACCAGGAGATGCCTCAGGGGAATGCGAAGGGGCAGATGCACGGCTTCCAGCTCTGGGCCAACTTGCCGTCGTCGCTCAAGATGACCGCGCCGAGGTACCAGGACGTTCAGGGCGGGGAGATCCCGGAGGTCCTCGATGACGACGGCACGCGGGTTCGCGTGGTGGTCGGCTCGTTCTGGGGCAAGACCGGCCCCGTCGACGGCATCGCCGCCGATCCGCAGTTCCTCGACATATTCGTCCCCGCGGGCGTGAAGAAGACCTTCCCGGTCGACACGTACCGGCGCGCCTTCGCCTATATCTTCGAGGGGGCTGGAGCCTTTGCCGACGCATCGCAACCCACCGGCGTGCTGCTCGAAAAGGAGGTCGCGGGGCAGGAAGTGAATATTCGCGACATGTCCGGCAACCGGACGCTCGTCCGCTTCGGCACCGGCGACGAAGTGACCGTACAGGCCGGGCCGGAAGGCGTGCGCTTCCTGCTGATCTCCGGCGCCCCGATCCAGGAGCCGGTCGCCTGGCACGGCCCGATCGTGATGAACACGCGCGCCGAGCTGGAGACAGCCTTCCGCGAGTTGCGCAACGGAACCTTCATACGGTCCCAACATTAAATGATGCATCCGCCCCGGCTCTGTTTCATGCCGGGGCGGACTGGCACGGACCGCTTCCTGCTGCAGGCGTGCCCGCCCGGCTTGCGTGACGGTTGCTCTCCGGTAGGCCGCGCCGTTAGGGTGCGGCCAATCTGGCATCCGGACTTGTCATGACAACGAATTACCGTTCCGCCCTCCTTCTGCTGGTCGCCCTGTCGCTGACGGGGTGCGCCCGCTTTCCAGAGTTGGACAAGGCAATCACGGAGGAAGGCAAGGCAGCGCCGGAGCCCGTGCTAGTCGACAACCGACCCTTGATCTCGGCGGCAGCGACCGGATCGGTCGACACGACCACGCGATCATCGCTGCAATCGCGCGCCGCCACCCTGCAGGCGCGATCCACGGCCCTGGCCGGTCCGGTCATCGATCCGGCGGAGCTGGCAGAGATCGAAGCCGCGCACGGCCGCCTGCGCGCCGAAACCGGTCGCGTTGCACCGGAGCCCGGAACGCGGTAATGCACGCCGCACCGCCGGACCCCGGCGGCCGTTTTGCACGCCTGAAACCACCGGAGACTCGACCATGACCACCCCCCTCCGCCTCGGCATCGCAGGGCTCGGCACCGTCGGCACGGGCGTGGTGAAAATCGTTCGGCAAAAGGCAAACCTCCTGGCGGCCCGCACTGGGCGGCCGATCCAGATCACCGCAGTATCCGCGCGCACCCGCGACAAGGATCGCGGCGTCTCCCTGACCGGCTACGCCTGGGAGGACGATCCGGTAAAACTCGCAACCCGCGAGGACGTGGACGTGTTCGTGGAGCTCATCGGCGGGGCCGATGGGTCGGCCAAGGCCGCCGCCGAGGCCGCGCTGACCGCGGGCAAGGACGTCGTCACCGCAAACAAGGCAATGCTCGCCCTTCACGGACAGGAGCTGGCCGAACTGGCCGAGGAGCGCGGCCACGTCATCCGTTTCGAGGCGGCCGTCGCTGGGGGCATCCCCGTCGTCAAGGCCCTGACCGAAGGGCTTGCCGGCAACGAAGTGACGCGCGTCATGGGCGTGATGAACGGCACCTGCAACTACATCCTGACGCGGATGGAGGATTCCGGCCTGCCTTACGAACAGGTGTTCGAGGAGGCCAACCAGCTCGGTTATCTGGAGGCGGACCCGACCCTCGACGTGGGCGGGATCGACGCCGGGCACAAACTCGCGCTGCTCTCGGCCATCGCCTATGGCACGCAGGTCGACTTCCATGCGGTCGAACTCGAAGGCATTCAGCGAATCTCCATCGAGGACATCCACACCGCCGCCCGCATGGGTTTCAAGATCAAGCTTCTCGGCGTCGCGCAGATGACCGGCCGCGGGCTGGAGCAGCGCATGTCGCCCTGCCTCGTTCCCGCGGATAGCCCCCTGGGCCAACTCCAGGGCGGCACGAACATGGTCGTGCTGGAAGGCGACGCCGCCGGCCAGATCGTGCTGCGCGGCGCGGGCGCGGGCGAAGGCCCAACCGCCAGCGCGGTGATGAGCGACATCGTGGAGATCGCCCGCGGCACCCGTCTCACCACATTCGGCCAGCCGGCCAAACACTTGGAGAAGGCCATTCCGGCACGCACCTCGGCGCCTGCACCCTATTACCTGCGGATGCTGCTGACCGACAAACCGGGCGCGATGGCCAAGGTCGCGACCGTTCTGGGCGATGCCGGAATCAGCATCGACCGAATGCGCCAGACGCAACATGACGCCACGGCCGCACCTGTGGTGATCGTCACCCACAGAACCGGGCGCGACGCGCTCGACACTGCACTCGCGGCTTTGCCCGGGACTGGCGTGGTTCAAGGCGAGCCCGTGGCGATCCGGATAGAAGACGTCTGATTTTGCCATCTGTGCACCTCGCCCGCTCGAAAAACGTCGTGCCGGCGTGCGCCAGAGGAAAAGTTGACGCATATGCGAGGCGGTTTGCCGCTATAGCGCTATCAGCGCTTGCGCCGACGCCACGGGCACAGATACGCCCGAAGCTGAACATCCGTTTTATTACGCAGGACCACACAAATGCATCACCCGCCCGAATTTCATGACCGTATGCTCTCGCTCGCCCTCGCCCGTGTATCGGAGGCGGCAGCCATGGCTTCGGCCCACCTGATCGGCCACGGTGACGAAAAGGCGGCCGACCAAGCGGCGGTGAATGCCATGCGCGACCAGCTCAACATGCTGGAAATCCGCGGCGTCGTGGTGATCGGCGAAGGCGAGCGGGACGAAGCGCCCATGCTCTACATCGGCGAAGAAGTCGGCGAGGGCGTCGGCCCCGAGGTCGACATCGCGCTGGACCCGCTCGAAGGCACGACCCTCACCGCGCTCGACATGCCGAACGCGCTCTGCGTGGTCGCCATGGGCCCCCGCGGCTCGCTCCTGCACGCACCCGACGTCTACATGGACAAGCTTGCGATCGGCCCCGGCTATCCGCAAGACGTGGTCACGCTGAAGATGGAGCCGGCCGAACGTGTGCGCGCGCTCGCCAGGGCGAAGGGCTGTGAAAATCGCGATATCAACGTCTGCATTCTCGAACGCGAACGGCACAAGGACCTGATCGCCGAGGTGCGCTCCACCGGCGCGGCGATCCGAATGATCACCGACGGCGACGTGGCCGGTGTGATGCACTGCGCCGAGCCGCACCTGACGGGAATCGACATGTACATGGGAGCCGGCGGTGCGCCCGAAGGCGTCTTGGCAGCCTCCGCGCTTAAATGCATGGGCGGCCAGATGTACGGCCGGCTCCTGTTCCGCAACGACGACGAAATCGCCCGCGCCCGCAAGGCTGGCATCGAAGATCTCGACAAGATTTACAATCGGGACGAGATGGTGACCCGCGACGTGGTGTTTGCGGCAACCGGCGTGACCGACGGCAGCATCCTGCCCGGCGTCAAGCGCCGCCCGCACATGTTCACCACCGAGACCCTTCTGATGCGCTCCAAGACAGGATCGGTGCGCCGCATCACCTATTCCAACCCGGTGTAAGGCGGGCATGGCGGCATTCCTCGGCGTCGACCGCTCACTGACCGGCCGGATGTGGGTCGGTCCGAGCGTCGAACAGGACCGCCTTGCGGAAGCATTGGCGCAGGCGACCCGGCTCCCCGGGCCGCTGTGCCACACTCTGGTCCGCCGCGGCGTGACGGCGGAAACGTGCGAGGCGTTCCTCGCGCCTACCCTGCGCGAGTTGCTGCCCGACCCGCGAACGCTCAAGGACATGAGCACGGCCGCCGCGCGTGTGCTTGCTGCGGTGGAGCGGCGCGAGCGCATCGCGGTTTTCGCGGATTACGACGTGGACGGCGGCAGCTCCGCCGCGCTGCTTCTGACCTGGCTGCGACAGGTGGGTCGCGGCGCTACGCTTTATGTTCCTGACCGGATCGATGAAGGCTACGGCCCCAACCCGCCAGCCATGCGCCAGCTCGCCGCGCGGCACGACCTGATCGTCTGCGTCGACTGCGGCACGCTCAGTCATGAGGCGATTGCGGCAGCGACGGATGCGGACGTCGTTGTGCTCGACCATCACCTGGGCGGCGAGACCCTTCCCCCCGCCCTTGCCGTCGTGAATCCCAACCGACAGGACGAGAGTGGGGATCTTGCGCACCTCTGCGCCGCCGCGGTCGTCTTTCTGTTGCTGGTGGAGGTGAACCGCCTCATGCGCGAAGGTGGTTCGGCGGGGCCGGACCTGATGGCGCTGCTCGACCTCGTTGCGCTGGCGACAGTGGCCGACGTAGCACCACTTGTCGGAGTGAACCGCGCCCTCGTCCGTGCCGGCCTGCAAATCATGGCGCGCCGGGAGCGGCCGGGCCTTCGAGCCCTCGCAGATGTGGCGGGTATGAAGGAGGCGCCGCGCGCCTATCACCTTGGCTACATGCTCGGCCCGCGGATCAATGCCGGCGGGCGGATCGGACAGGCCGACTTTGGTGCGCGCCTTCTTGCCACCGATGACCCGGCCGAAGCGCAGGCACTCGCCGAACGTTTGGATCAGCTCAACCACGAGCGTCGGGAGATCGAGGCCCGCGTTTCCGAGGAAGCTATGGCACAGGCCGAGGCCCGGGGCCTCGACGGCCCGCTCGTCTGGGCCGCCGGCGAAGGGTGGCACCCCGGCGTGGTGGGCATCGTCGCCTCCCGCATGAAGGAAGCGACCAACCGCCCCTCCGTGGTGATCGGTCTGGCCGACGGCGAGGGGAAGGGCTCCGGACGGTCGATCAGCGGCGTGGACCTTGGCGCGTCGATCCAGCGCGTCGCGCAGGAGGGGCTGCTAATCAAGGGCGGCGGGCACAAGATGGCAGCGGGCCTGACGGTCGCCGCAGACCTGCTGGAACCCGCGATGGAACGGCTCTCCGAGCTGTTGGAAAAGCAGGGCGCCGGAACCGGCGGGCCACGGGACCTGACGCTCGACGGCCTCCTGATGCCCGGTGCGGCCAATATCGAGCTGATCGAGCGGATCGAGGCCGCGGGCCCCTTTGGCGCCGCAGCCCCTGCCCCGCGTTTCGCGCTCCCCGACGTGGAGATCTTGCATGTGCGCCGGGTGGGCGAGAACCACCTCAAGGTGAGTTTCGGCGACGGCCTCGGTGCCCGTATGGACGCGATCGCTTTCAGCTGTTTCGATACGCCTCTGGGGGAGCGTCTATCGTCACATGGAGGGGCTCGGTTCCACCTCGCGGGGCGGCTGGAAATCAACGAATGGAACGGCCGCCGCAGCCCGCAACTCAGGCTCGAAGACGCCGCCCCCGCCTGAGGGCCGCCCGCCCTAGTGCCCTCGTCAGATTTCTTCGAATGATCGTCCGAATCCCCTTGCGTGGGTGGGCGAGGTTTTCTAAGAAACGCCGCACCAGCCGGCACGGTCCGTTCGTCTATCGGTTAGGACGCCAGGTTTTCAACCTGGAAAGAGGGGTTCGATTCCCCTACGGACTGCCACTTTCCCCCTAATCGCGACACCGTCACTCTAGGGCTTTTGGCGATGTTTTGCCCGGCCTCCGACCTACGGTTTTTCATAGCGCCTCGCACTATATGCACTTGGTGGAAGGACAGCCTCGTGCGCAGTTTTGGTTTTCCGGAGGCTTCCAGCCATAGCAACTTGCCAACGCAATATCCGCCAAAGCCCCGCCTTCGGCAGGGCAGTCGGTTGTCAGATTTGCATGAGAATGAAAGCTTTGGTGCCCGAGGCGAGACTCGAACTCGCACGGTATCGCTACCGGCGGATTTTGAATCCGCTGCGTCTACCATTCCGCCACTCGGGCCACCGGGGCCTGTCTAGCCGCAGCCGCCAAATTGCGCCAGCCCCAAAGCGCGCCGGGACTGCACGAAAATCGGCCCTCAGTCTCCCGACGGTCCGATCACCGGGGTCTTGCCGATCGGGCCGATAATGGAGGGTTGGGCGTTGACCTCTTCCACCGTCAGGCCGGTGGCCTCTTTGTAATGGTCCGAGAAGTGCCGCCGCTCGGAAACGCTCATCACATCGTCGATGTCCTCGAAGCCGTTGGGCGCACGTTCGGCCACGGCGTCGAGCACCGCATCAGGGCCCTCGCCTCGGTTGGCCAGGATGATCTCGTTGACGGCCTCCCTGCGGATCTCGTCGTAGCTCTGCAGCGCATGGGCGTTCTCGCCCAATTGGCTGAGCTCGCGCGCCATCACGCGGGCGTCCAGAATACCTTGGGAGGCGCCGTTGGAGCCGATGGGATACATGGAGTGCGCCGCGTCGCCCAGCAGGGCGATCCGGCCCTCGGTCCAGCTCGGCATCGGGTCCCGGTCGGTCAGTGGCCATTCCCAGAGCGTTTCGGAACTGCGGATCAGCTCGGGCACGTCCAGCCAGTCGAAATGCCAGTCCTCGAAGCTCGGCAGGACGTCCTCGATCTTGCCGTGGCCGCCGAGGCCCTGCCCGTCCTGGTCGGGATGAAGGGCCACGGCCGTATCCGCGATCCAGTGGATAAAGCTCTGATCACGCCCCTTGTTGCCGATGGGATAGGCGACGAACTTCAGGCCTTTTTCGCCCGAGATGGTCATCGTCCGCCCGCCGAGGAACCGCGGCCCGTGGGACACTCCGCGCCACATCATCGTGCGCCGCCAGTTCGGCGCGCCCTGATCGGGGAACACGGTCTTGCGGATCGAGGAGCGGGCGCCGTCGCAGGCGACCAGAACCGAGCCCCGCAGCCGGTCCAGCTCGAAGCCGAACTTGCGGTCCGTCAGCACCACTTCCAGCCCCCGGGGCGTTTCGTACCATTCGCTCACCTTCGCGCCGGCCAGGATGGCCGAGGGGCCGCACCGCTCCAAAAGGGTTTCGTGCAGCATCATCTGCAGCCCGCCGCGGTGGATGGAGTATTGCGGATAGAGATAGCCCGCCTCGACCCCGCGCGGCTCTGACCAGATCTCCTGCCCGCGAGAGTTGAAATAGGCGATGCGTTCCGTGCGAAGGCCGACGCGGTCGAGCTTGGACTTGAGCCCAAGGTCGTAGAGTTCGCGCACCGCGTGCGGCTGAAGGTTGATACCGAAGCCGAGCGGGCGGAGTTCCGCGATCGCCTCGATGATACGGAAGGGGACCCCGACCTGTTGCAACGACAGACCTAAAGTGAGGCCGGCGACACCGGCGCCGCAGATCAGAACAGTCATCGCTGGTTAGTCCCCTGGATTTTGGCGTGGATGGGTGAATTTCACCTATTCGGCTGTCATCGCGTGGATTGCAACCGGCTATTCCGCACAAAGCCGCGAGCCATGAGTCGCAGGCAACACGGCATCGCGCTTTGTGCGTGCATCACAGCTGATCCTGCGAAAATGTATCGCAGCTGCGCACATCGCCGGTGTCGAAGCCGGTCGCGAACCATCGCTGGCGTTGCTCCGAGGTGCCGTGGGTGAATGTGTGCGGGCGCGGAACGCGTCCGGCGTCACGCTGCAACGTGTCGTCGCCGATCTCGCGCGCGGCGTTCAGCGCCTCCTGCAGGTCGCCACGTTCCAGAGAGCCGAGTTGCTCGTTGGCCTGCCTCGCCCAGACCCCAGCTAAGCAGTCAGCCTGCAACTCGATGCGCACCGAAATCGCATTGGACTCCGCCTGGCCGACCTGCGCGCGAATGCGATTGGCCTGGGAGAGGATGCCGAGCTGGTTCTGGACATGGTGGGCGATCTCGTGGGCGACGACATAGGCAGCGGCAAAATCACCGCTGGCGCCGAACCGGTCCCGGAGCTCCGCGAAGAAGGCGGTGTCGAGGTAGGCCTTCTGGTCGAGCGGGCAGTAAAATGGCCCCGTTGCCCCGGAAGCATTGCCGCAGGGTGATTGCGTGACACCGGAGAACAGCACGAGGACAGGCTCCTGGTACGGCTCGCCCACCTGCTGCTGGAACACCTGGGACCACACGTCTTCGGTGTCCGCGAGGACGACCGACACGAATTGCGCCGCGGCTTCCTCCTCGGCCGACGGCGGCTGACTCGTGGAGTAGCCGCCGGGCGTCGACTGCGCGCCCGGGTCGAGCAGAGCCGTCATGTCGATGCCGAGAAACCAGCCGATCACGACGATCAGCAAAAGGCCGACGCCGCCCACACCGCCGACCCGTCCCACGCTGGCGGAGCGGCCGCGCCGGTCCTCGATGTTGCGGCTTCCGCGCCGCCCTTGCCATTTCATTCTACGCTCTCCTTGACCCCGGGGCCGCCCCGTGATGATTGCGACATGGTAACAACAGGATCTCGGCCCTTGCTACGCGGACTTTACGACTGGACGATCTCCTTGGCAGCCGGAAAACACGCGATGTGGGCTCTGGCGGCTGTGGCATTTATCGAAAGCTCCTTCTTTCCGATCCCGCCGGACCTGCTGATGATCCCCATGATCCTCGCCACGCCCCACCGCGCCTTCCGTATTGCGCTGGTGGCCATGGTCGCGTCCGTGCTGGGGGGCATGTTCGGATATGCGATCGGCGCCTTTGCCTTCGAACAGGTGGGCCGACCCATACTGGAGCACCTCGGCAAGGCAGACAAGATGGAAGCCTTCAACACGCGGTTTAACGATTTCGGCTTCTGGGCCGTGCTGATCGCTGGGCTGACACCGTTCCCCTACAAGGTCATCACCATCATGTCCGGCTGGACGGGGATGCCCTTCTGGACCTTCATGATAACCTCGATCATCGCCCGGGGCGGACGGTTCTTCCTGGTGGCGGCGTTGCTGTGGAAATTCGGCCCGCCGGTGCGTGAATTCATCGAGAAGCGGCTCGGACTTGTCCTGACCGCGTTCGTCGTGCTGCTCGTCGGCGGCGCCTACATGGTGAGGTACCTGTGAGCCCCAGACTGCCCCTTGCTCTCGCCCTTGCAGGCTCGGTTGCGAGCTTGGCCGGAGCGTTCTTCTTTCAATACGTGATGGCGATCCTGCCGTGCCACCTTTGCATCCTTCAGCGCTGGCCGCACGCCATTCTGGTGGTGCTGGCGGCCTTGGCGCTGATCTGGCCGAAACGCCTTGTGATTGCCGCCGGCGCGCTGGTCGCCACGGTGAGCATTGGCCTGGCGATCTATCACAGCGGGGTCGAACGGAAGCTCTGGGCCGGGCCGACCGACTGCACCGGCGGACAGGACCTGTCCGGGCTGTCCGGGCAGGACCTGCTGAGCACGGACTTTACCGTTGGCGTGGTGCAGTGCGACGAGATCTCCTATTCGATCCTCGGGCTCAGCTTCGCCAACTACAACGTGCTTCTGTCGCTCGGGCTGATCGTGCTTTGGCTGCTCGCGTGGCGCCGGGCCTGACGCGCGCGCCCGTGCCGTCAATGCAGGATGAATTCGCCGCGAACGTTGCGCCATTCTCCGGGCGAGATCTGCTTGCGATGAACGAAGCGAACCGAATGCAGCGGCCCTTCGATCTCCTCCTGCCAGAACTCGATGAAGCGGAAGAGCTTCGGGTGATCCGGTGCCAGGTCGTAATCCTGCCAGATGAAGGTGTTCAGGACGTTCTGGTAATCCGGCATGCGATAGAACATCTCCGCCGTTGTGAGCCCGTACCCGGCCAGCATCAACTCTGTTTCTCGTGACATCATTTTGCTCCTGCAACGCGCCTGTGGATAAATGATGCCGCCTTCGATACGTTCGGCAAAGAAAACAATCTGGTGGCACTGGGACACCCCGGCTGCCAAGGGTTTTTCGCCGCGACCATTGCACCCGATCTCGCGGATCGGCTATGATGCGCCAACAAAATATAGCGGTGCGCCCAAATCGCAGGCAGAGAATGACCGATACACCCGAACCCCCTGAAAACGAAGAAGAAGCCCGCCCGGAACGCCCGACCTACGACGGGCCGACGATCGACATCGCGGAGGAGATGAAGACCTCCTACCTCGATTACGCCATGAGCGTGATCGTTGCGCGCGCGATTCCGGACCTTCGCGACGGATTGAAACCGGTGCACCGGCGCATCCTCTACGCGATGCACGAGACCGGAAACACGCACGACAAGCCCTATCGCAAGTCGGCCCGTCCGGTTGGCGACACGATGGGGAAATACCACCCCCACGGCGACTCTGCGATCTATGACGCGCTGGTGCGGATGGCGCAGGACTTCTCCATGTCCCTGCCGCTGCTGGACGGCCAAGGCAACTTCGGCTCGATGGACGGCGATCAGGCCGCAGCCATGCGCTACACCGAAGTGCGGATGGACAAACCCGCCGCCTTCCTGCTGGCCGACATCGACAAGGACACGGTCGATTTTCAGGACAACTACGACGGCAAGGACAGGGAACCCACCGTCCTGCCGGCGCGGTTCCCCAACATGCTGGTCAACGGCGCCGGCGGTATCGCCGTTGGCATGGCCACGAATATTCCGCCGCACAATCTGGGCGAGGTGGTGGACGCGACGCTTGCCCTGATCGAAGACCCGGACCTGTCGACCGAGGACCTGATCGAATACGTCCCTGGCCCCGATTTTCCGACCGGCGGCGTGATGCTCGGCCGTTCCGGCGCGCGGAAGGCGTATATGGAAGGGCGCGGCTCCGTCATTCTGCGGGCAAAGACCCGCATCGAGGAAATCCGCAAAGACCGCTATGCCATCGTGGTGGACGAGATCCCCTACCAGGTGAACAAGGCCACGATGATCGAGAAGATCGCCGAGATGGCCCGCGACAAGAAGATCGAGGGCATCGCCCACGTTCAGGACGAGTCGGACCGCATCGGCGTGCGCGTCGTGGTCGAACTGAAACGCGACGCGACACCGGACGTGGTGCTGAACCAGCTTTACCGCTTTACACCGATGCAGACGTCCTTCGGCTGCAACATGCTGGCGCTCAACGGCGGCCGGCCGGAGCAGCTTACCCTGCGCCAGTTCCTGACCGCCTTCATCGACTTCCGCGAGGAAGTCGTGGCGCGGCGCACCGCGTACGAACTCCGCAAGGCACGGGAACGCAGCCATATCCTCTGCGGACTCGCCGTCGCGGTCTCGAACGTGGACGAGGTCGTCGCGACGATCCGAAGCTCCGCCGACCCCGCTGAGGCCCGCGAACGGCTGATGACCCGCCGCTGGCCGGCAGAAGATATTGCCGACTACATCCGGCTGATCGACGATCCGACCCACAAGATGAACGAGGACGGGACCTACAACCTGTCCGAAACCCAGGCCCGTGCCATCCTAGACTTGCGTCTCCAGCGGCTCACCGCGATGGGCGTGAAGGAAGTCACCGACGAGTTGGAGGAGTTGGCGGGCAAGATCCTGGAGTACCTCGCGATCCTGCGTTCCCGGGACCGGATCATGGGGATCATCGCCGACGAGCTGAAGGAAGTGAAAGAGCTCTTCGCTGTACCGCGCCGCACCGAAATTGCGGAATGGGCCGGCGACATGGAGGACGAGGACCTCATCGAGCGCGAAGACATGGTGGTAACGGTCACCCAGTCCGGCTACATCAAGCGCACGCCGCTTAGCGACTTCCGCTCCCAGCGGCGGGGTGGCAAGGGTCTGTCTGGTGGCGGGCTCAAGGACGACGACGTGGTCACGACCCTGTTCGTCGCAAACACCCACACGCAGCTTCTGTTCTTCACCACCGATGGAATGGCTTACAAGCTCAAGACGTGGCGCCTGCCCTCCGGAGGGCGCGGCGCCCGCGGCAAGGCCATCGTCAATATCCTGCCGATCCCCACGGGCGTCTCCATCGCCGCCATCATGCCGGTGGATCGGCCGGAAGATGCCTGGGGCGACCTTCAGATCGTCTTTGCCACCGACGCGGGCACCGTCCGGCGCAATCGACTGTCGGATTTCACCAACGTCATGCGCAACGGCAAGATCGCGATGAAATTCGAGGGCGAGCATGAGGACACCCACCTCATCAACGCGCGCATCTGTTCGGAAGAGGACGACATCATGCTCGTCACGGATTCCGGCCGCGCGATCAGGTTCCCCACAACCGACGTTCGCGTTTTCAACAGTCGTGCGTCCGTGGGCGTAAGGGGCATCCGCCTGAACAATGGGGACCGCGTCGTCTCCATGTCGGTCATTCGCCATTTCGAGGCCAGCCCGCAGGAGCGCGCGGCCTACCTCAAACAGCGTCGCCTGGTTGCCGGTGCCACCGAGGAAGCCGAGGTCGATGAGGACGAGGTCGAGGTGGAAGCCGGGCAGCTCTCCCCGGAGCGATACGCCGAGATGTCGGCGGCCGAGGATCTCATCCTGACCATCACCTCCGGCGGCTCAGGCAAGATCAGCTCGAGCCACGACTACCCCGTGCGCGGCCGCGGCGGCATCGGCGTGACGGCCATGGACCGTGCCATGAGGGGCGGCCCGCTGGTGGCCTGCTTCCCGGTCGATCCGGATGACCAAATCATGCTAGCCACATCCACCGGCCAGTCGATCCGATGCCCGGTTGAGGGCATCTCTTTCCGCTCTCGCACAGCCGGGGGGGTGCGCGTCTTCGACACCGCCGAGGGAGAGAAAGTGGTTTCGGTCGCCCGCATTGCTGAACAGGGGGCGGAGTCCGAAGCGCTGGAAGACAGCGACGGCGAGCATGCCGAGGATTGATTGAATCTGCCAAATTGGGGGCGCCAATGTGTCCCCAATTGCATCGGGGCAGGCCCATGTCCTTGTGAGACAGGCGGCCTGCCCCGCCATTATCTGGCCACATGGAAACAATCTGTCGCCGGATGTGAACACATTCATTCACCTTTATTTCCCCTTTTTAACCCTCTGTTAGCCGTAGTTCGGCACGATTCTGCCCAGAGAGCCGGAATTGTCGTCAGGGGATTGCTGCATGAAAGACAGCTCGCTAGATGCCCCGAAAGCGGCGCAACGCAGGGCCAAGCCTATGTATTTCATTACGAGGGACAGAGTGGTTCTGAGTTCCGCGGTGCAGAATATGCTCCGTATTGTAATTGCGTCCTATTTCCTGGCGGGCGCAATCGGCATTATTCCCGGCACGGATCTGACACCCCTGTTCGCCCATTTCATTCCGATCGACGCGGCGCGTCTGGCTGGCGGTGCGCTTGTCTTTGCCCTGGCCTATCTCGTGATGATCGGCGTGTGGTTGCGCGGCGCGGCGCTCACCCTGGGTATCCTCACATTCTGTTCGAGCTACGTCAAAATGCTCGAACTGGGAATGGCGAGCGAGCTCGGCGGGTTCTGGCGCGACCTTGCCCTGATCGCTGCCCTCATCCTGACCTACGCCGAAACCGATCCGCGAAACTACGCGAAACGCACGCCAGTCCGCCGGCAGGCAGAACCGCCCACCGTCGTCGTCCCCGAAACGCCGACTGCCCCCCCGGCCCGGAGCCGCAGGAAGCCCCCCGAAGTTCGCGGGTCGCACTTGCGACAGCCGGTTTCGGTTGAGGAGCTCGAGGACATCTTCCGTGAAGAATTCGAGATTGCGCGGTCGAACTGAGCGCGAAATTCCACTTTCTTTTTTCGGGCTTCTTCCAAACGAGCGCGCGATCCCCTAGATCGCCCCCATGAAACGCGCAATTCACATCGTTGGCGGCGGCATGGCCGGTTCCGAAGCCGCATGGCAGGCCGCGCAGGCCGGCGTGCCCGTGGTGCTCCACGAGATGCGGCCCAAGGTTGGCACGTTCGCCCACCGCACGGGCAATCTCGCGGAGATGGTCTGCTCCAACTCCTTCCGGTCCGACGACGACGAGAACAACGCCGTGGGTCTGTTGCATTGGGAGATGCGTGCGGCTGGTGGCCTAATCATCTCCACCGCCGACACCCACGCCCTGCCCGCGGGTGGAGCGCTGGCCGTCGACAGGGAGGCGTTCGCCGAGGAAATCACACGCCGGCTGCGGTCGCATCCACTGATTGAGGTGGTCGAAGACGAGATCGCCGCCCTGCCCGGCCCCGACGCCGGCCCTGTTATCATCGCAACGGGCCCATTGACTTCTGGAGCGCTCGCCGAAGCCATTGCCGCCGAAACCGGTCAACAGAGCCTTGCCTTCTTCGACGCCATCGCCCCCATCGTCCATTTCAATTCCGTCGATATGGACGTTGCCTGGATGCAGTCCCGCTACGACAAGGGCGAGACGGAGGAAGAGCGCACGGCCTATCTCAACTGCCCGATGACGCGCGAGCAATACGACACCTTTATCGACGCGCTGCTGGATGCCGAGAAAACTGAGTTCCGCCCCGGGGAGACGGCGCAGTATTTTGACGGCTGCCTCCCGATCGAGGTCATGGCGGAGCGCGGGCGGGAGACATTGCGGCATGGCCCGATGAAGCCCGTGGGGCTGACGAACAGCCACAAGCCGGACGAGAAAGCTTGCGCAGTGGTTCAACTGCGCCGTGATAACGCATTGGGCACGCTTTATAATATCGTCGGGTTCCAGACGAAGATGAAGCACGGGGCGCAGACCCGGGTGTTTCGGATGATTCCGGGGCTGGAGAATGCACGCTTCGCCCGGCTCGGCGGGATCCATCGCAACACCTTCATCAATTCGCCCACGCTGCTCGACGCGCAAATGCGCCTCCGCTCGAAGCCACACATTCGATTTGCCGGCCAGATCACCGGTGTCGAGGGCTACGTGGAGAGCGCTGCGATGGGCCTGCTTGCCGGGCGCATGGCCGCGGCAGAGGTTCAGGGGCGCACGCTGCCACAGGTGCCTGAAGACACCGCCATGGGGGCGCTGCTCAGCCACATCACCGGCGGGGCGGACGCCAAGACGTTCCAGCCGATGAACGTCAATTTCGGACTTTTTCGACCTGTCGAGGCCCGAGGCGGTCGCAAGGGGCGCAAGGAGCGCTACAAAATCTATACAGACCGTGCCAAGGCCGCCTGGCGCGAGTGGCTGACCTCGTTCGAGCCCCAGCCCGCCACGGCAGACTGACTGGAAGGACCCATCGATGAACTACCTGCTCGCTATCCTGTTGCCGCCCCTGTCAATCCTGCTCGCCGGCTGGCCGATCACATCCATCGTGGTTTTTCTGATCTGGGTGCCCGCCATCATCTTCAGCGGCGGGCTGACCCATCCGATGTTCATCATCCTGGCGTGGCTCATCATCCACCAGAGTAACGTGAAACGCACGGGGTGACCGCCCGCCCGTGAGAACGCGCTTCGCTCCTTCGCCCACCGGACCTCTGCACCTTGGCCACGCCTATTCGGCGATGTTTGCACACGAGCTGGCACAAGCCTCCGGTGGGCAATTCCTCCTACGGATTGAGGACATTGACCGGAGCCGCGCACGTCCGGAGTGGGAGGCGCAGATCTATGACGACCTGCACTGGCTCGGCCTCGACTGGCCGGTACCGGTGATGCGTCAGTCGGAACGGCTCGACGTGTACCGGACCGCGTTGGAGCGCCTTTGGCAGCGCGGCCTGCTTTACCCGTGCTCCTGCCGCCGGCGCGACATCCTGGAGGCCGCTAGTGCGCCGCAGGAAGGCAGCGCCCCTCCCATAGGCCCCGACGGCATCGTTTACCCCGGTACCTGCCGTCACGGCGATCGGATCGGCGCTCTCCCGGGCGAGGCATTGCGCCTCGACATGAGGAAGGCAGTGCAGTTTATTGATAAAATTGAGTTTAACGAGAACGGCAGCGGACCCGACGGCGAAACTGGCCGAGTGTCCTGCTCCGCTGTGCACCTTATCGACTGCGTCGGGGATATTGTGTTAGCGCGCCGCGACATGGGCACGTCCTACCACCTGTCCGTGGTGATAGATGATGCCGCGCAAGGCATCTCCCATGTTGTCCGCGGTCAGGATCTGTTCGAGGCGACAGCCATCCATGTCGTCCTGCAGCGCCTGCTCGACCTGCCGGTGCCGGCCTATCAGCATCACAAGCTGATCCGGGACGAAACCGGGAAACGCCTGGCAAAACGCGATGACGCTCGGGCAATTTCAGCTTATCGCGATCAGGGGCTTTCGCCGCACGACATTCGAGAGATTGTCGGCCTGACGACACCCTGAAAACTCTGAAACGTCAATCGATTGGCGTCAGGATTTCAACTTCCTCGCCGGATTGCACCGCGGTGTAGAAGCAGCTCCGGCGATTGGTGTGACAGGCCGGCCCCGTCTGGCGGACGATGAGCAGCAAGCAATCACGGTCGCAGTCCACGCGCATCTCCACGAGTTCCTGGACGTGGCCTGAGGTTTCACCCTTCACCCAGAACGATTTGCGGGAGCGGGACCAGTAGGTTACGCGACCAGACTCAAGCGTCTTCGTTACAGCCTCGGCGTTCATCCACGCCATCATAAGCACCTCCCCGGTACCGTCCTGCTGTGCGATCGCGGGGATCAACCCCTGTGCGTTGAAGCGCAGGCTCTGCGGATCAAAGGCCATAGGATGCTCCTTTGCATTTCGCGCGTCGGGGATTATCTATTGGGATACGCGCGTCAGAGGAAACGACATGGCCAGCGATCTCGATCTCGTCAAGCTTTATTCAGGACGTATCCTGAGCTTGGCCGCTGACATCCCGCATCTGGGCCGGTTGGACCGGCCGACTGCCACCGTGCGCAAGCGGGCGCCGTTGTGCGGCTCGACGGTCACGGTCGACCTGTTGGTGCGCGAAGGCCGTATCGTCGATTTCGCGCAGGACGTGAAGGCGTGCGCGCTTGGGCAGGCATCGGCGTCGGTTCTGGGAGCGCATGTCATCGGCTGCGGTCGGGCGGACATCGAGCGCGCGCGGGATCAGCTTTCGGCGATGCTGCGGCAGGATGGCCCCGTGCCCGACGCGCCGTTCACGGATCTGGAAGTGCTTCTGCCCGCGCGGGAGTTCAAGAACCGCCATGCCTCCATCCTCCTGGCTTTCGAAGCCGCGGCGGATGCATTTGTCGAGGCAGAGAAGGCCGCGTAACCCCGCGCCTATTGGCAAACCCCCTTGCTGATACATCTTGTCCATTGTTCCCCCGGGAGTGGAGGCGTAGATCGGACCTGTCGTGGAACGCCCCCGCACGGTACGGCGGGCGCCCCAGCGGCTCCGCCCAACCCATTGTGGTACCTGCGCTTTATGTTGACATCCGATCTCGAGACATCCCGCCGCCCCTGGCCGCTGCCGGCCCTTGCCGACCTGCCCGTCCCGCTCCTGCCGCTGCAACCGGTGCTCTACCGGATCGTGCGTCGCGTCGCCCGCCTGCACCCGGAACTCTTCGATCGGCTCGGTCCGCACCAACGGACCGATTTCGTCATCGACCTGACGGACCTGCCGCTGGCGTTGCATCTACGGCCAAACCCGCGGGCGCTCTTGCTTCGGGCGGTGCGGAAGGACCGCCTGCCGCCACACCGGGCCCATATCGCCGGTGATGTCTTTACGCTCCTCCGGCTGTTGGATGCAGATGTAGACGGAGACGCGATCTTTTTCTCGCGCGAACTCGTCATCTCTGGCGACACGGAGGCGGTTGTCACCTTGCGCAACGCCCTTGACGACGTGGAGGGCTCCATCGCGGAGGACGTGGCGAAAATGTTCGGCGCGCCGGGGCGGTTCGCCCTGTCCCAACTGCGCGGGCTCGCCGACACCAACGATCACAACGACGGAATGACAGAATGACGGCAGGTGAACTCGTCTGCCCCGCCGGCACGCCCGCATCCCTGCGGACGGCCGTGGACGCGGGAGCGGACTCGATCTATTGCGGCTTTCAGAACGCGACCAATGCACGGAACTTTCCGGGCCTCAACTTCACGTCGCAAGAGCTTGGCAAAGCTGTGCAATATGCGCACGAACGCGGTTCGCGCGTCCTGCTGGCACTCAACACCTATCCGGCGGCCGGGAACTTCGATCTCTGGCGGGACGCGGCCGGCCTGGGCGCACAGCTCGGCGTCGATGCCTTCATCGTCGCCGACATGGGGGTGGCCGCTTATATCGCCGAGTCACACCCTGACGTCCGGCTCCACCTCTCTGTGCAGGCGGCCGCGGCCAGCCCGGACGCAATCCGTTATTACGTCCGGGAATTCGGGGTGAAGCGGGTGGTGCTGCCGCGCATCCTGACGATCCCGGAGATCCGCGAGATCAAGAAGGAGATCCCGTGCGAGATCGAGACGTTCATCTTCGGCAACCATGGGCTCATGGTCGAAGGGCGGTGCTCGCTGACCAACTATGCCACCGGCCTGTCGACCAATATGGACGGCGTCTGCTCCCCCGCGCACCTCGTGGAATACCGCCGCGATCCGGATGGCAGCATGTCGAGCCGGCTCGGCCCCTTCACCATCGACCGGTTCGACCCGCAGGAGAGCGCGGGCTATCCCACGATCTGCAAGGGCCGCTACTGTAACGAGGCACATCCGGAAGGCTATTATGCCTTCGAGGAGCCGATCAGCCTGAACCTGTCGCGGCTGCTGCCGGAGTTGATGGACGCTGGCGTGAATGCCTTCAAGATCGAGGGGCGGCAACGCAGCCGGGCTTACGTCAAGAAAGTCGTCGCAGCCTTCCGCGCAGCCGTCGACGATATCCGCGCCGGTCGCGCGCCTGCCCTGGCGGACCTTGCCGCCCTGACAGAGGGCCAGAAGCAGACCGAAGGCGCGTTCCAGACCAAGAAATGGCGGTGACATCATGACCCCGAGACTGACGATCGGACCGATTCACTATTTCTGGTCCGCCGAGAAGAAGCAGGACTTCTACGCCCGCATCGCCGATGAGGCCCCGGTGGATACGGTCTACCTAGGCGAAGTGATCTGCTCCAAACGCCAACCGTTCTTCGACCAGCATATCGAGGCCACCGCCGAACGCCTAGAGCGCGGGGGCAAGCGGGTCGTGGTGTGTGGGCTGGCGGAAGTCATGCTCAAACGCGAACGGAACGCGGAGCGCGACCTGGCGCAGGACGGGCCGTTCGAGATCGAGATCAACAACGCCGCCGGCCTGTTTCATCTGCCGGCCGGCCGGGCCCACCGGATCGGGCCGTTCCTGAATGTCTACAACGAACAGACGATGTCCCACCTGGCCGACCGGGGCGCCACGCATGTGACGGTGCCGGTGGAAATGCCGTCGGCATCGGTCGAGGCAATGGCGGCGCGGGCGGCGGAACTGGGCATCGGCCTTGAAGTGCAGGTCTTCGGCCGCGCGGGGCTCGCCACCTCGGCCCGCTGCTACCACGCGCGGGCCTATGGGCGGACGAAGGACAACTGCCAGTTCGTGTGTGAAGAACACGCCGACGGTTTGCCTTTGGACACCCGGAACGGCGAGGCGTTCCTGCGGGTGAACGGAATCCAGACGCAGTCGCACTCCTACGTGAACCTATTTGCCGAGGTTCCCGAGATGGCGCGCATGGGCGTCACCGACCTGCGCCTGCTGCCGCAGGAGGCCGATATGGTTGCCGTCGCCACCGTGTTCGACTCTCTCCGCACGGGCACGATCGGCCCGGACGAGGCGCAGGCCCGGTTCGACGGCATCGAGATGACCGCGCCCTTCTCAAATGGCTTCTGGCACGGCGAGGCTGGGCACCGCAGGATTCAGGCCGCGTCTCGGGAATTGGCTTGAGGTGACGGCTCAGGAAACCCATCTGGAACCTTAAATAGCTATAAAAAAAGATCGACGGCCGACCATGCGTGGGCCGTCGATCCACATCCAAAACGCCGCTACGTGTTCTATCCGAAAAAGCCCACCTGCCCCTTCACCCCGTGACCGCCAACCCATCCTCGGTGAAGAAGAGCTGCCATCGAGCGTCGAAGACCAGGCCCACCCGGTCTCCAGGCCGGTGCCCATCTTCCGACGAGACGCGCACCGTGATCTTTTCGAGCGGCCCCGCGTCGATGATCAGAAACGTGTCCGCCCCAAGATATTCCACCACATCCACCACGCCGTCACAGGCCCCCGCGCCTGTTTCGGCAATGGAGATGTGTTCCGGCCGAACACCGATGAAGGCCGCGGGCGTGCTGTGGGGGTACGCCCCGCCACGGCCGCCTTCGAGGTGGAACCGCCCTCCCTCCGTCCGGCAGGGCAGAATGTTCATCTTCGGCGAGCCAATGAACTGCGCGACGAAGAGGTTGCCGGGATGCTCGTAGAGTTCCTTGGGCGAGCCGATCTGGGCGATCCTGCCGGCCTCCAGCACCACGATCCGGTCTGCCAGGGTCATCGCCTCCACCTGGTCGTGCGTGACGTAGATCATCGTGGTGTTCAGCGTTTGGTGTAGCTTGGCGATCTCGTAGCGCATCTCCACCCTGAGTGCGGCATCGAGGTTCGACAGCGGTTCGTCGAAGAGGAACGCCGTTGGATCCCGTACGATGGAGCGTCCGATGGCCACGCGCTGCCGCTGCCCGCCGGACAGGTCTTTCGGGCGCCGTTCGAGATAGGGCTCCAACTTCAGAACCTGCGCCGCATGGGTCACCTTCTCGGCAATCTCCGCCTTTGGTGCGCCCGCGGTTTTCAGGCTGAAGCCCATGTTTTCGGCCACCGACATGTGCGGGTAGAGCGCATAGGACTGGAACACCATCGTCAGCCCCCGCTTGGCGGGGGGCTGGGCGGTCACGTCCGCGCCGTCGATCAGGATACGCCCGCGCGACGTCTCCTCCAGCCCGCCGATCATCCGAAGCAGCGTGGACTTGCCGCATCCGGACGGGCCGACGAAGATCACGAATTCGCCGTCCTTGATTTCAAGGTCCACGCCCTTGATGACCTGCACGTCGCCGAACCACTTTTCGACGGCCTCCAACGTGATCGAGCCCATCAGATCATTCTCCCTTTGGCATGAGGCGAGGCCCAGGCGAGCCAGACGGCGGCCGTCCAGGTGAATCGCCCGCCGCCCGCCGGCGCCCCGTCGAGCGGACTGAAATATTCGTAGAATCCGGAGCGGGTGATGACGTTGGCGGTGTCGCTGCGGACCCTCTCCGCCATTCCCACGTATCCCATCTCCGCAAGGCCTGCGCCGACGAGCGCATTCATCACCACCCACACCGGACCACGCCAGTACCGCGTCGGCGCGAAGCCGGGGTGACTGGGGTCCAGCGAGGGCACGGTATAGCGCACCGCGGAACGGAAGCGGCCAAGGCGCTCCAACATGCGCGCATCGTCGACGCCTGCGTACCAGCAGAGGCAACTCGCGCTGCCGGGGGCGTTGGTGAAGGCACCTGTTCTGAGATCGACGGAGTCGTAGTAGCCCGCCGGGTTCCAGTGGTTGCGCGCGCCCTGCTCCAGGGTTTCGATCCAGCCGGCAATTTCATCCGTAGGCCTGCCGAACTCCTGTGCCAGCACGAGGAGGTCCCGGCAGGCTCGCAGCAGGATGAAGGTCATGCCCACGTCAGCCACGCGGAACGGCCCGTTCGCACGGATTTCCGTCTCGTCCCAGCCACAGTCGCGGCCGAAGTAGACCATGGCGAGATACTGGTCGTACTCGGCCTTGGTCGGACGCTGCTCGGCGGCCACCTCCTCGAGGTCGCGTCGCTTGTAAGAGCCGACGCCGGAGGTATCGACCCGAGCCATCGCCGCGTCCCAGTCGGCCGCGTTGTCCCGGCCGGTCTCCCATGGGTGGGTCACCGCGATCATCCCCTGCTCCGCCCGCTCGGTCATGAACCATCGGTGCCAGCGCAAGAGCTTGTCAAAGATGGCCTCCATGTGTGGCCGCCCGTAGTCCGGATCGGCGACCAGAATTGAGCGCGCCAGCGTCGCGGCTACCGGCGGTTGGGTGATGCCGGAGGTGGGAGGGCTGCGCTTCACCCCCCAGACGCCGGGGCCTGGAAAGTAGCCAGGCGCTTCCTCGTGGAAGATCATGTGCGGCACCATGCCGTTCTCCCACTGGTGGGACAGGAGCGTCTCCAGCTCCACCCAGGCGCGCGGCACGTCGAAACTGGCGAACCCCCAGGCGGCGAAGGCACTGTCCCAGTTCCACTGGAAGGGGTAGAGAATATCCGTCGGGACCGTATAACGCCCGCGGTCGTTGGCGCGCAGGATCTCCCGGGCCGCGGCATCCGTTTCGGCGACGCTCATGCCCTAGCCTTTCACCGAGCCGGCGGTCAGCCCGCGGGTCATGAACTTCTCCAGCCCCAGGAACAGCACCATGATCGGCACCGTAGCGATCACCGCTCCCGCCATCAGGTGCTGTCGCGGCACCTCGGAGGAATTCAGCATCGCCACCCCCCGGGTAAGCGTGAATTTCGACGGGTCATCGAGCAGCATGAAGGCCAGCAGGAACTCGTTCCACGCGATCATGAAGACGTAAAGCGAGACCGATGCCAGCGCCGGCAGGCTGAGCGGCAGCGTGATCTTCCAGATCACCTGCAGGCGGGAGAGGCCGTCCATCAACCCGGCGTCCTCCACCTCCGACGGAAGGCCCCGGAAGTAGCCTTGCAACATGTAGAGAGACACCGGGATCGTGGTGACCGGATAGATGAGCACGATGCCCAGGATGGTATTGCGCAGCCCGGTGACGGAATAGGCAATGTAGATCGGCAGGGCGACCACGATCATCGGTACCATGTAGATGAGCAGGATCGAGCGGGAGAATGCGGCCCGCCCGGTGAAGCGCAGCCGCGCCACCGCATAGGCCCCCGGGACGGAGAAAAGGAGCGTGATGAGCACCGTCAGGACGGAGACGTAAAACGACGTCCAGAGGTAGGAGCCGAAGTGGAAGTCCTGGAACAGCTCGCGGTAGCTGCGGAACAAGTCCCAGCCCGCCCCGAGGTCAACGGTGAAGTCGAGCGGGTTGGCGAGCAGCGCCTGTTGCGACTTCAGCGAGGTCATGACCATCACATAAAACGGAATGACCACGATGGCGGTGAAGAAGACATAGCCGAAGCCCGTCAGGAAGCGGATCACGACCTCCTCGAACTCGTGCCGGGTCAGGTCGCCCACAGGATGACCGTCCAGCATCGAATGCAGCGGCCAGCCCGCCCCTATGCCCGTCAGCACCGACGCCAGCAGAATGCCGCCTAGGCCCACGCCCTCGCCCACTTGTACCGCGCCGAACCCGGCGAGGGTCAGCAAAAAGGCAGCGACGGTGCCGCCGCCGATCAGAGCCCAGACGTTGCCCACGGCAAGTGCCGCCACCCCGAGCCCGGCCCCGATCAGGACCGACCCCGCCAGCGCCGGCCGGAACGCGGCGCCCGTGGCGAAGGACATGGCCACCGCGACCGTGGTCGCGATCACCAGAAGCCAGAGAATGCCTATGATCGGGGCGACAAACCGGCCCTGCCTGAGAGACGTCATGGTACCCTCCATCCCGTCGGAACAGAGGTGTACGGCATGGACTTCCGTCGGCTGCGCATCACAACCCCTCCTCCCGGCTGATGAACTTGAAGAAGAAGATCGAGAACAGCAGCAACATGCCGAAGATCACCACCGCGACCGCGGCCCCTGCCCCGATATTGGAGACGGCGAAGGCCTGTTCGTAGACGTTCACCGTCAGCGTCCGCGTGCCCGCGCTACCCCCCGTCAGCAGGAAGATGTCGTCGAACTTGTTGAAGGTCCAGATGAAGCGCAGCAGGAACAAGACGGACAGGATCCCCAGCAGCATCGGCAGGCTGAGATACCAGAACTTCTGGAAGGGAGAGGCCCCGTCCATGTCGGCCGCCTCGTACATGTCGTCGTCTATCGACTGCAGGCGCGCCAGGATGAACAGGAACGAGAGCGGGAAGTAGCGCCAGATCTCGAACAGGATCACCATGATGAGCGCCAGCGGCCGCTGGCCGAAGAAGTTGATGCCGGTGTCCGTCAGCCCCATCCGGACGAACAGCTCATTGGCGGAGCCGGAGGTCGGGTCGAAGAGCGTCACCCAGGTGAAGGCCACGGCAATCACCGGGGCCACGTAGGGAAACAGGTAGAGGCCGCGTAGAACACCTTGCCCCCGAAACTCGCGGTTCAGCAGCATTGCGGCGAAGAGGCCGACAACCAGTGCTCCGATTGTGCCGAAGATCGTATAGGCCAGGGTCACGCCGAGGACCGACCAGAACTCCCCGCCGTCGAAGATGCGGTGAAAGTTCTCCAACGTGAAATCCGCGTTGGTCAGCACATTTTGGGCGCTGCCGGTGACGACGGGTTCGCTGTCCTCCGGATCACCGCCCCAATCGAAGAACGCCTGCCCCACCTGCACCTCGACGCGGAAGCGGTCGCTGAAGCCGGGATCGATGTCGCCGAAGTCGCAGAAAAGCTTTTGCCCCGTAAGGTCGCATCCCTCCGGCAGATCTCCGACCAGCGTCACACCTGGGGGCCAGGCGTCCGACAGGGTGACGCCGGAGATCACCTCCTGCTGGCTGGAGTTACGCAGCCTGTATTCGACCTCCGCCATGTCCCCCGCCGCGGCCGGACGGCCCCGTAGGGATTCGCGCACCACCGGCGCCGGTGGGCGCAGGTCTGCCAGTTCGATGGGCTTGAACGAAATCCAGAAGATCGACATCAGCGGCAGGATGATTACTGCGGCCACGCTGAAGATTGTCGGGAACAGAAGGCCCCAGGCCAGACGCGCCTCGCGCCGGGCGAGCGGGCCGGTGCCCTTGGGAGGGACTGCGGCTGTCATGGTGCTCTCCGTTTGCCGCCGACGGCGCGGAACGCCGCCGGCAGATTTGCGCCGGGCGCACGGCCCGGAGCGGTTACTGGATCTTGCCCAGTTCCTCATTCATGGCCTCGACCGTCGCAGCCGCATCTCGCTGTTCGTCGATGTACTCCCGGACAAGGCGGTTGATGGCCTGTGAGTTGACCATCTTGGACGCCAGCGCGAGCTGACCCTCCTTCACGCCCCACCGCTGCGCCACGTCGAGACCGGCAACGATCTCCTCGATGATCTCCGGCGCATAAAGCTCCGACAGAGGCGCCGTGCGGTCCACACCGACCGGCAGTTCCGCCCAGGCATCGGAGAACTTGCTGGGCTCTTCTGCCGTGCCCTTGCGCACGGGAAACTTGCCTTCGGGTGCAATGGCCAGCGTCTCCGTATAGCCCTCGTCCATCGAGAACTTCACGAAGTCGATCGCACTTTCCGTGTCGGCGTCGTTGGTTATGCCGAAGAGGTTGGTGCTAGACCAGGCAGCGCCATCCATGTTCGAGGGTCCGGCAAACGTTGTCACGACGCCGGAGAGCGACGCGAGCTCGGTGCTGGTCGGATCATCGTTGATCGTGGGCGGGTTGCTGTCGCGCAGGCCCGCAAGCTCGTCGAGAATGAACGGCGACCAGATGATCATGGCCGCGTTGCCCGCGAAGTAGATCTCGCGCGACTGCTTCCAGTACAGCTCGCCGGCGGGCGAAGCGTCCGCAATCGCCTTGTAGAAGTCGAGCACCTCTGTCGTCTTGTCCACGTCCAGTGGCTCGAAGCCGTTCTCACCAACGGGCGAAACGCCATTGGCCAGGAACACATGCTCCAGCACCTGGCTCATGAAATTGTCGTCGACCTTGGTGGCGGCAACGAACCCGTACATCTCAGGCGGGTTGTGAAGCGCTTCGACCGCGGCCAGCACGGTGTCGTAGGTGGTCGGCGGCTCCAGCCCGGCCTCGTCGAATAGGTCCTTGCGGTAGATGATCATCTGCGTCCACCCGTCGGAGGGAACGCTGGCCCAGCCATCCTCCGTGCGGGCCATCTCGAGGGTGCCCGACGCGAAGGTCGCCGGATCGAGGTCTTCGATCGCCTCGGTCGCGGCCTCGGCATCAAGAATCCCCGCCTCGACCCAGGGCAGCGCGTAGGACAGCGGATGATAGATCACGTCCGGCAGGTCCCCCGCCGCGAAGGCAGCCGTCGCGCGCGTGGAGAGTTCGTTCTCCTCGACGGGAATGACCTCCACGTCGATACCCGTCTGCTCCGTGAATTGCTCCGCCATGGCCTGCTGCCGCTCAAGGCGCGCGGGCTGAATCTCCGTCGTCCAAAAACGGATACTGTCGGCCTGCGCAGTGAGCGCCGAGAGCGCGAGCGACATGGCAGTCCCGCCAAGCAGAGCTGTTGTACGGATCATTGTTTTCCTCCCTAGATGCTTCAGGATCAACCTGACCCGGCGCGCACAGGTACCGGGAATATCGGGAGAATCCGCCACGATGCGGCACCCGGCCAACGCGCGGCCGGCCTCCTCCCTCTTGGTCATGAAACAGCGCCCAAAGCGGTTTGATCAATAGAAATCGACTTTTTGCCCAAGATTTGCGCAACTTCGTTCAACCGGAGGATGCAGTATTTCGCAAATATCCCGGTGACGTTGAAATGGCCCCTCTACGGCCCAGCGGGAGTCTGCGACGTCAAAGCCAAGTGGCCAAGGAAGGACACACGGCATCGTTCACCAGAGCTCGCGCACCCGCCGCAAACGAAAAAGCGGGGCCGATTGGCCCCGCTTTGTTTCTGCTGCAACTGTGATGCCAGTGTCAGTCCAGGATCCACAGCGCCATTTCCGGGAAGGCAACCAGAAGCGTCAAGACAGCAATCTGGATCCCGATGAACGGCAGCAGCGACTTGAAGATGTCGCCCAGAGAGATCTCCGGCGGGGCCACGCCCTTGAGGTAGAAGGCGGCCGGGCCGAACGGCGGGCTGAGGAACGAGACCTGCATGTTGATCGCGAACAGGACGCCGAACCACACCGGGTCGTAGCCGAGTTCGACAATGATCGGCACAAAGATTGGCAATGCCAGCATCGCGATCCCGATCCAGTCCAGGAACAGACCCAGAATGCCGAGGATCACCATCATGACCACAATGATGACGGTAGGCGAGGCGTCCAGCCCCAGGATGGAGGCGGAGACGAAGCGGTTGCCGCCCATCAGGTTGTAGACGCCTACCAGGATCGCCGCCCCGATGCCGATCCAGATGATCATGCCGCAGGTGTCGATCGTGTGCTGCGCCCCTTCCCGCAGGAGCCTCGTCGAGAACTCTCCGCGGAACAGCGTCGCAACGAGCACGCCCATCACGCCCATCGCCGCGGCTTCGGTAACGGAGGCGATACCGCCGTAGATCGTCCCCAGCACTGTGCCGATGATGATGACCGGCCAGAACATACCCGTGAAGATGACCTTGCCGCGTTCGCCTTTCGGCAGCCGTTCGCTGTCGGGCAGCGGCGGGCCGAGCTCCGGGTTGCGCAAGCAGCGGAAGAGCACGTACGCGACGTAGGACACCATCAGGATGATGCCGGGGGTCACGGCGGCGGCGAAGGTGTCCGCGATCGAGACGCTGGCGATCAGGCCATAGATGATGAGTACGATCGACGGCGGGATCATTGTCCCAAGCGAGCCGCCGGCGCAGACAACACCGATGGCGATACTCTTATCGTACCCCAACCGAAGCATCTGCGGCAGGGCGAGCACCCCAAGCAGCACGATTTCCCCACCGATGATCCCGGACATTGCGGCCAGGAAGAATGCGACGACGATCGTCTGCACCGCGACGCCGCCGGGAAGGCGCCCGGCGAGGATCCGCATGGATATGAATAGGTCCCTCGCGATCCCCGACCTGTCGAGCAATGACGCCATGAAGACGAACATTGGCACCGCGACAAGGGAATATTCCGTAATGAACCCGTAAATCCGCCCGGTGATGAGGGGCAGCGCGTTGGGTCCAAACCAGCCGAAGGTAAAGACCATCGCCACCAGGCCGGTGACGAACGCCAGGGGAAGACCAGTCAGAAGCAGCAGGAAGATACTGCTGACCAGGATATAGGTACCTGCCTCGATACCCATGGCACTCATGCCGAGACCGCCCATGTCAGTTGCCCTCCATGTCTGTCGTCTCGGCCGAGTAGTCCGGGCCGTGGCGCAGGGTGTGAATGAGGTGAAGTATCGCCTGCACCATCATCAGCGCGACGGCGAACAGGATCACCGCCTTGATCAGCGCCGGGAACGGCGGGTTCCAGGAGGTGCCGGACCGTTCCAGCTGCCAGGCCCCGGTCGGATTGTGCGAGGCGGTCCAGAACATGACCCAGGCGGCGTAGGAGATACCGAAGGTGAAGATCAGCGTCAGCACACCATTGATCAGGTCGAGGACATACCGTCCTTTCGGGCCGACGTTGTCATATACGAAGCGAACACGGATGTGCTTGTTCCGCGCCAGGGCAATCGGGCCACCGAACGCAAAGATGATCGCGATCAACATGACGGTGGTTTCGTGCACCCAGGACGTGGGCGAATGCAGCGCATAGCGCATGAAGACTTCGTAGACGGAGATGGCCATTGCCACGAAGGCGAGCCAGCCGACCGCTGTACTGCAGCGCGCAATGATGCGGTCCAGCCAGGTTATCGGCGTAGGTTCGGGATTGCGCGGCGGCGCAGGTTCCCCGGGCGACACGCCCACGGGAACCGTGTCGGGTGTTTTTTTCATTGGATGTACCTTCGGGCGATACGCGGTTGCGGCCGCTGGCGAACGTCGTGAAGAAGAGTGGCGCGGGAGGGACGTCTCCGTCCTCCCCGCGCCCGTCGTTGGTTTGACCTACATCAGGCCGCGGGAGGTCAGGAACTCGGTCACAGCTTCGTAGTATTCCGCGGTGATCTCGTTCTTGTCGGCCCAGGTCTTCCACTCTTCACGAGCGATGTTGCGGAATTTCGCCCGCTCTTCCGCCGGAAGGTCGATGATCTCGATGTTCGGATCGGCATTGGCTTCCTCGACCGCCGCGAGGTCGAGCTTCTTGAGCTCGAACAGCGTGTCGAATGCGAAGGCGTCGATGGACGTATCGAGGATCGCCTGCAGGTCTTCGGAGAGGCTGTCCCAGAGTTGCTTGTTGATCGAGATGTCGATCATGGGCGCCGAGTGGAAGCCCGGATAGCTGGGATAGTTCGCGAATTCGTGCATGCCCTGCGCGTGGTTGGTGGCGAAGACCGTGTAGTCGGCCGCGTCGATCACGCCTTTCTCGAGCGAGGTGTAGACTTCCGAGCCAGGCAGGTTGACCGGGGTCGCGCCAGCCTTGGTGAAGATGTCGTAGACCATCCCTTCGGGTGCGCGCACTTTGAGGCCTTTCAGGTCGTCAACCGTACGGATCGGTTTGGAGCTGACGAGCGCTTCCACGCCGGTCGCAGCGCCGCCGATCAGGTGCAGCCCGTAGGGTTCGACCAGCTTGGCGTAGATTTCTTCACCGCCGCCGTGCTTCAGGAATTCGACGAATTCCAGCGGGTCGCCCCAGGCGCCGACCAGGTTGCCGATCATGCCGAATGCCGGGTCCTTGCCGGAGAAGTAGCTCGGGTCGGTCAAGTGGCCCTGCAGGATGCCGGCGCCCACGGCGTCCAGCGTCTGGTTGTGGGGCACCACCGCGCCGATCGGCAGAATCGTGATCTCGATCCGGCCGCCGCTCATCTTCTTGACGTTCTCGGCCCACTTTTCTTTCAGTTTGAACTGGGGCTCACCAGCGGTTTCGGACGTTTGGAACGTCCATTGGTATTCGGCCTGCGCCATGGCGGGCGTAGGCGCGATGGCCGTTGCCGTAATAGCTGTCGCGGCCAGGCCGCAAAGCCCCGCAAACGCACGTCTCGTCACAGATCTTCCCATGGGTCTCTCCTCCATTATGGGGTTTCGTCTTCGTTTGAACCTTCCGCAGGCGGCTGCATTCGAGTGCCGCCCTGCAAGTTTTCTTTTCCCCCGGCGAAAAACGCGCGCAAGGGGTCCGTCGCGTCCGACTCGGACGCAATCCCGAATTCCGGTGTCACGCCAAGGTCATGGGCGGTCAGTTGCATGACCCAGAGCGCGGCGCTGAAGGCGCGCGCAGGGTCCCGCAGCCGAATGTACTCCATCAGTTCACGGTGCCGCTGCAGCGTTTCGCGAAGCTCTTCGGTGGTGTCGTTGCTTCGCTTCACCACGATGGTGATGGCGGGGCGCAGGATGTGCGCCAGGTGCGCCCAAACCGTGTTGTGAGTCGCCCGGTAGATGGCCACATGGAAGCTGACGTCATGCTCCGTGAAGCTGCCCCGGCGCGAACCGTTCGACACCACGCATTGCTCCATCCCCTCGTAGGCCTCTTCCATCGCAAGGAGGTCGCGCGCACGCGCATTCTTCGCCGCGACCGCCGCGATCAGCGGCTCCGCCGTGTACCGGAACTCGAAAATGCTACGGACCAGTTCGGGATGGGGTGTATCATGGTCCGCGAGCATCGCCGTCACGACGGGATCGAGCACGTTCCAATCCGAGAACTCCTGCGCGACCGTTCCCTGCCCGACGTAGCGTTCCACGATACCGCAGGCCGCCAGGGACTGCAGAGCGCTGCGCACAGACGCCCGGCTGACACCGAAACGCTCGGACAGTTCGATCTCCGTTGGGAGGACGTCGCCGGGACGGTATACTCCGGACAGCAAGTCGCGTCCGAGAGCGGCCGCGATTTGCCGGCCGAGGGGCGTTTCCTTGTTGACCGATGGCCGATCCATTTTCGCAGCCCCTCCCTTGGCCTGACAATGATGGTACTTAAGACTGACACGCAGTTGCAAGCCACCCACCATGCCTGCGTCAAAACGTGCCATATCCCCTTTGTTCTCGTCAATTGTCAGAGATGGCGTTGACATTTGTCAGACCTTTTACGACACATTGTCCAGCTAGTAAACTTCTAAGGGAGGCTATCGTGAGCAAGCTCGGCTTTGTTGGTCTGGGAATTATGGGTGGCCGTATGGCTGCCAATCTCCAGAAGGGTGGTCACGAGTTGTTCGTCTGCGACATCAAGAAGGTGCCGGACGTACTCGTGGAGGGAGGCGCGGTCGTCTGCGGCACGCCCAAGGAAGTGGCCGAGAAGGCCGACGTGATCTTCACGATGCTGCCCAACACGCCCGACGTCGAAAAAGTCCTGTTCATGGAAGGTGGCATTGCCGAGGGCCTCAGCGCCGGCAAGATCGTCGTGGACAACAGCTCCATCGCTCCGGCCGAGACTCGCAAATTCGCCAGCAAGATTAACGAGTTGGGCTGCGAATACATCGACGCCCCCGTGTCGGGCGGAGATGTCGGCGCCGAGGCGGGCACGCTTGCCATCATGTGCGGCGGTAATCAGGAAGCCTTCGACCGGGCCAAGCCGTTCCTCGACCTGATGGGAAAGAACGTCACGCTGGTGGGCCCGAACGGCATCGGCCAGATGACCAAGATCTGCAACCAGATCATCGTCGGCAACACCATCGAAGCAGTGGCCGAGGCTCTGCTGCTCGCTGCGAAAGCAGGGGCCGACCCGTGGAAGGTCCGCGACGCGCTGACCGGCGGCTGGGCCGACTCGCTCATCCTTCAGATCCACGGCAAGCGGATGATCGAACGAAACTTCGAGCCGGGCGGCCGGATCGAGCTGCACCGCAAGGACCTCAACCTCGCGCTGGCCGAAAGCTATTCGCTCGGCGTTCCGCTGCCCAACACCGCGACCACGCATGCGCTCTGGAATGGCTGCGTCGGACAAGGCGGGATCGCCTGGGACCACTCCGCCATCGTGCGCGCGCTCGAAGCCGCGGCCGGGTTCGAGATCGGCCAGAAACCCTGACCCGGCCCTTCGGGGGCGGACGCCGCGTCCGCCCGGTCGCTCCGGCACTTCGGACGCCCGCGAACGCCCCCGACAGCACCTGTGCCGGCCAGGTCCGACACCGCCGCGCCGCAACCGCCAGACGACCCAAGCCGGGGCCGTCGCGCGAAATGTGAACCACAAGGACTCCAGATAATGTCGTACGAACCCTCTTCGCAGCTTTACACGCGCGCCAACTGGCCCATCGCGGCCGCCATGATCAACTATCCCGGCACCCTGCCCGATGGCAGTTCGGTTCAGGACCAGTCCGCGGAAGAATGGGCTGCGACTCTTGAAGACGTGGCGGACGCTGGCTTCACCGAGCTCGACCCGACCGATGCCTGGCTCCGGGTCGCCGACCTCAGCGACTCCCGCCTCGACGAATTCATGTCGGTCGTGCACGGCAAGGGCCTGACCATTCCCGGCATCTCGACCTCCCGCAAGAACCTGATCCACCCTGAGAAGGGTGCCGAGCACGTTGAATACGCCCACCGGGTGATCGACACCGCCGCCAAGATCGGCGCGCAGTCGGTCTGCTTCGGCTTCTTCGATCTGCTGACGCCCGCGCAGCAGAAAGCTCTCTGGTTCTGGACCGTCGATGGCGACAAGGCTCCCGCCGACAAGGACACCTGGAACCTGGCGGTGTCCCGAGTGAAGGAACTCGGCAAGCACGCGGCAGAAGTCGGCCTCGAACTGGCCCTTGAGATGTACGAAGACACCTACATGGGCACGGCTGACAGCTCGGTGGAGTTCGTCCAGGATGTCGACCTGCCGAACGTCGGCATCTGCGCCGACCTCGGCAACCTTGTGCGCCTGCACCGCCCGGTGGAGCACTGGTGGTCCATGATGGAGAAGGTCGCGCCCTTCGCCCGCTACTGGCACGTGAAGAACTACCTGCGCACCGAAGACGAGACAACCGGCGCCATCGTGACCGCACCGATCCCGCTCGAATTCGGCGTCATCAACTACCGGGCGGCAATCCGGAAAGCGCTGGAATACGGTTTCAACAGCCCGTTCCTGTGCGAAAACTACGGCGGCGACGGCCTGAGCATCAGCGGCCGGAACCGTGCCTATCTCCGGCGCATCCTGCCCCGCGAGCGCATGAAGGCCTGAGCCTCGGCACATATTGACCTGACCCCTCGGATTGCGCCCGGGGATCCACGCAAACCGGCCGCCGACATCCGGCGGCCGGATCAGCATGAGAGTGACGGCAAATCGGTCCATGCAATATGCATGGAGTTCACCGACCGCATATGGACTGACGGAGGAGAGAGATGTCTGAGACCCGGGATCACGCGACGAAGAAGCTGATGAATTCGCCTGAGGCGATCATTCCCGAGATGATCGAGGGGATGCTGTCGGCGCATCCGGACCTTTTGCGGCTGGAGGGCGAGACGGGCCGGGCCGTTGTGGCGGTGGATGGGCCGCGCGACGGGAAGGTGGGCATCGTCGTGGGTGGCGGTTCCGGTCACGAGCCGGCGTTTGCGGGCTACGTGGGCCGTGGGCTGGCGGATGCGGCGGCGGTCGGCAACGTCTTTGCCTCGCCGAGCCCGGAGCACATCAAGGAGGCCGCGATGGCCGCCGACGGCGGCGCGGGCGTGGTCTTTCTTTACGGAAACTACACCGGTGACGTGCTGAACTTCGACATGGCGGCGGAGGAATGCGCCGAGATCGGCATCGACGTCCGCTCGGTCGCGGTGATCGACGACGTGGCCTCCGCACCGCCGGAACGGGCGGGCGAACGGCGTGGCATCGCGGGCGACTTCTTCGTCTTCAAGGTGGCCGGCGCCGCCGCGGACATGGGGCTCTCCCTGTTCGAGGTGGAGGCCGCCGCCCGCCGCGCCAATGCCGCGACGCTCTCCATGGGCGTGGCGCTCTCGGCCTGTTCGATGCCGCAGACGCTCAAGCCCAACTTCGAGATCGGCGACGACGAGATGGAAATCGGCATGGGCCTGCACGGCGAACCCGGCATGCGCCGCGCCAAGGTCGATACCGCCGACAGCGTCACCGACGAGATGATGGAGAAGATCCTGGGCGAGATGCCCCTCGCGGCGGGCGACGAGGTCGCGGTGCTGGTCAACGGGCTGGGCTCCACCGGCCCGATGGAGCTCTACCTGGTCCACCGCCGGGTGGCGCAGATCCTGGCCGAACGGCAGGTGACGATCCACCACAGCTGGGTCGGCGAATACTGCACCTCGCTGGAGATGGCCGGCGCCTCGGTGACGCTGATGAAGCTCGACACGGACCTCAAGCGCCTCCTCGACCACCCCTGCCGGACGCCCGCGCTCACCGTCGGCGCCCCGCCCGCACCGGTCGCCGGCGCCACCCGCACGGCCCGCGACTACGCCGCCGCCGCCCGCGCCGAGAGCGTCGACCGCGCTAGCCTGGAGGCCGGCGGCACGGTCACGCCGGAACTCTTCCGGGCGATGATGCAGGCCGCCGGCGAGGCGATCGCCCGTGAGAAGGACCACCTGAGCGAACTCGACGGGGTGATCGGCGACGGCGACCACGGGGTGACGATGGACATCGGCTGGACCGCGGTGCGCGCCGAACTCGCCGCCGCCACACCCGAGGACACCATCAGCCAGACCTGCACCCGGGCGGCCAAGGCGTTCCTCGACGCTGTCGGCGCCTCCTCCGGGCCGCTCTACGCCACCGCCTTCAACACCGCCGGCAAGGCGGTGGCCGACCGGCTCAACCTCGACGCGGAGGCCACCGCGGCCTGGGTCGAGGGGATGCTGGACGGCATCCTGAGCCGCGGCGGCGCGGCCCCCGGCGACAAGACCATGATCGACGCCTGGAAACCCGCCGCCGAAGCCGCCCGCAAGGCGGCCAAAGACGGGGCGGACGCCCTGGGCGTGCTTCAGGCGGCCGCCGAGGGCGCAAAGGCCGGCGCGGAGGCCACCCGCGACATGGAAAGCCGCCGCGGCCGCTCCAAAAAGCTCGGCACCCGCTCCATCGGCCACGTCGACCCCGGCGCCGCTTCCACCCACGTGGTGCTCGCCGCCATGACCGAGGCGCTCGCCACCGGCACCGCCTGACCCAACCCACCGCGGCGCCCGCCCCCCCAAGGCGGCCGCCGCACCCCTCAACACCCCCAAGCCACCCCGCCC
>NZ_FOLG01000015.1 GCF_900112335.1 Tropicimonas isoalkanivorans | reverse complement strand
CAAGGAACTGATCGCGGCGGTGGACGAGTTCATCCCGACGCCCGACCGTCCGGTCGACCAGCCGTTCCTGATGCCGATCGAGGACGTGTTCTCGATCTCCGGCCGCGGCACCGTGGTGACCGGCCGTGTCGAGCGCGGCGTGGTGAATGTGGGCGACGAACTGGAGATCGTGGGCATCCGCGACACCAAGAAGACGACCTGCACGGGCGTCGAGATGTTCCGCAAGCTGCTGGATCGCGGCGAGGCGGGCGACAACATCGGCGCGCTGCTGCGCGGCATCGACCGTGACGGCGTGGAGCGGGGCCAGGTGCTCTGCAAGCCGGGTTCGGTCAAGCCGCACACCAAGTTCGAGGCCGAAGCCTACATCCTGACGAAGGAAGAGGGTGGCCGTCACACGCCGTTCTTCGCCAACTACCGCCCGCAGTTCTACTTCCGCACGACGGACGTGACCGGGACGGTGACGCTGGCCGAAGGCACGGAGATGGTGATGCCGGGCGACAACGTGTCGTTCACGGTCGAACTGATCGCGCCGATCGCGATGGAAGAGAAGCTCCGCTTCGCCATCCGCGAAGGCGGCCGCACCGTCGGCGCCGGCGTCGTCTCGAAAATCATCGAGTAAGTCGCTCGATTGAGGAATTCGGGGTGGGCCTATTCGGCCTGCCCCAAGCTTTTGAACTGGGTTCGACGTGGGATGTGGATGAGCCGCATTCGACCTCTCAACTCCAATGCCGAGAACAAGGCTGACTGACAATGCAAAGCCAGAACATCCGCATTCGGCTGAAGGCGTTCGACTATCGCGTGCTGGACTCCAGCACCCAGGAGATCGTCAACACCGCCAAGCGGACGGGTGCACAGGTACGTGGGCCCATTCCGCTGCCGAACAAGATCGAGAAATTCACGGTCCTTCGGGGCCCGCACATCGACAAAAAGTCTCGCGACCAATGGGAGATCCGCACGCACAAGCGGCTCCTGGACATCGTGGACCCGACGCCGCAGACCGTGGACGCGCTGATGAAGCTCGACCTCGCCGCCGGTGTCGACGTCGAGATCAAGCTTAACTGAGGGGGGCATACGACATGATGCGCTCTGGAGTTATCGCAAAGAAGGTGGGTATGACCCGCCTGTTCATGGAGGACGGCCGCCAGATCCCGGTGACCGTGCTTCAACTCGACAATCTGCAGGTCGTTGACCAGCGGACCCAGGAACGCGACGGTTATACGGCCGTTCAGCTTGGGGCCGGCTCTGCCAAGGCGAAGCGGACCAGCCAGTCCATGCGTGGCCATTTCGCGAAAGCGAACGTCGCGCCCAAGCGCAAGGTCGCGGAGTTCCGTGTGGCGCCCGAGAACCTGATCGAGGTAGGCGAGGAGATCACTGCCGACCACTATTTCGAAGGTCAGTTCGTGGACGTCTCCGGTACCTCGATCGGTAAGGGTTTCGCCGGTGCGATGAAGCGGCACAATTTCGGCGGCCTTCGTGCCAGCCACGGTGTGTCAATCAGCCACCGCAGCCACGGCTCGACGGGTCAATGTCAGGACCCGGGTCGGGTGTTCAAGGGCAAGAAGATGGCTGGTCACATGGGCGCTGCCCGCGTGACCACGCAGAACTTACAGGTCGTCCGTACGGATGCCGACCGTGGCTTGATCATGGTCAAAGGCGCTGTTCCCGGGTCCAAGGGTGGCTGGGTGACGATCAAGGATGCGGTCAAGAAGCCGTTCCCCGAGAACGCCATCCTGCCTGCTGCGCTGAAGTCGGCAGCCGAGGAAGCCCGGCGTCTGGCTGAGGAAGCTGCGGCACAGGCCGAGGCCGAAGCCAAGGCAGCCGAAGAAGCGGCGCGCGCCGAACAGGCGGCGGCCGAGGAAGCGGCTCTTGAACAGGCCGAGGCTCAGATCGAAGCTGAGAAGAAGGAAGGCGAGGAATGAAAGTCGACGTGATCAAACTGGACGGCGGCAGCGCCGGCAGCGTGGATCTCGGCGACGAGATCTTCGGCCTGGAACCGCGTGCGGACATCCTGCACCGCGTGGTCCGCTGGCAGCGCAACAAGGCGCAGCAGGGTACCCACAAGGTCAAGACCCGCTCGGAAACCAGCTACTCCACCAAGAAGATCTATCGCCAGAAGGGCACCGGTGGCGCACGCCACGGGGACCGCAACGCGCCGATCTTCCGCAAGGGTGGTATCTACAAGGGTCCGACCCCGCGCAGCCATGCTCACGACCTTCCCAAGAAGGTCCGCAAGCTCGGCCTGAAGCACGCGCTGTCGTCGAAAGCTGCGACCGGCAATCTGGTGGTGCTTGACGCCGCCAGTCTGGACGAGGCCAAGACCAAGGTCCTTGCCAAGCAGGTGAAGGACCGGGGCTGGAAGCGCGCGCTGATTATCGACGGTGCCGAGGTGAACGAGAACTTCGCTCGTGCCGCGGCCAACATCGACGGTCTGGACGTGCTGCCCTCGATCGGCGCCAACGTCATGGACATCCTCAAGCGTGACACCCTGGTGATCACGAAGGCGGGTGTCGAAGCTCTGGAGGCCCGTCTGAAATGAGCGTGAAGACCGAATTCTATGATGTGATCCGCAAGCCGATCATCACCGAGAAATCCACAATGGCGTCGGAGTCCGGCGCGGTGGTCTTCGAGGTCGCGATCGACGCCAACAAGCCCCAGATCAAGGAGGCCGTCGAAGGCCTCTTCGGGGTGAAGGTGAAGGCCGTGAATACGACCGTCACCAAGGGCAAGGTGAAGCGGTTCCGCGGCCAGCTCGGCAAGCGGAAGGACGTCAAGAAAGCCTATGTGACCCTCGAAGAGGGCAACACGATCGACGTGACGACCGGGCTCTGAGAGCCGGGTCGGACGCAAGGAATGGGGCCCCTGCCACGGCGGGGGCCTTTTTCATTTTGGGGGTGTCTCATGCGTGGGACGGACTGAAAGTGCTTGAAGATCAATGGGTTGGCGGGGCGGGTTTACGGTTTGGTAAGGTTTCCCGCCCTTATACCCGGTCGATGGCCGCCACCCCGGTGCTGGCGATCAATACGGCGTCAAAAACGTTTCCCCGGTGGCCGCGCGGGCGTATGCTGTCGGCCGCCGATAGAATGCTCAGGGAGGAGATTGCCAGATGCTGCCGAGATACCGTTGGATCGCCGCGAGCCTGATCGCGCTTGCCGCCGCGGGATGTGAAACGACAACGCCGCCGGGCAAGAGCGGCGGCACGGAGCAGCTTCGCGCGTCGATGACTCCGGCGCTCCGATCCGCCGGCGTTCCGGACTTCTGCATCGAGCAACTGTCGCTCTCCACGCTGGCTCAGGTGAAGGGCATAACCGGCAAACGCGCGCGCTCCAGCATGGAGGCATTGCAACGCCGGCAGCAGATCCGCGCGGCGGCGAGCAAGGACTGCGGAGCCTTTTGACGGGCTGTTGCTCCATGCCGTAAGACACTGGCCTCAAAGGCTTTGGCGATGCGAATTGGAATTGAAGGTTGGCGAAACTCCTTCCGTCGTGTCATCCAACTGAGACAGCGAACGGTCAAGCGGTGTGATTGTATCCGAGCACGCAGGCGGTCTGTACACCATTCAGGGCAACATTCGCACCACTTGAGTTCACAAATTGTGAAGGCACCTTGTGCCAGATGGTTGGAGTACACTAAGTATATTAATCGAAAGAGGTTCATTGACTGACATGCCTTACAACCCGAAGAAAGCGGCTCAGACTGTTGCCTTCTTTGCGATAAAGAATGGCAGGCGCATCAACACGTTGAAGGCGGTCAAGTTGGTGTATCTAGCGGATCGTGCATCGATTGAGGCCTATGGGTTTCCCATCCAAGAGGAACGTAGGGTGGCGATGCCGCGTGGTCCGGTTAACTCTACTACCTACGATTATATTAAAGGCGAAGTATCTCCGAACCACGACGGCGGTTGGTCCGACGTACTTACTGATCGAGAACAACACAACGTTGGCTTGACTGATCATGACATGGCTGTCGATGATCTCGATGAGCTGAGTGATGCTGATGTGGCTGTGTTGGAGCGCGTTTGGCGTGAATTCGGGCACCTAACCCAGTGGGAATTGGTTCAATGGACGCATGACCCGGATAACATTCCAGAATGGGCTGATCCCGATGGGTCCTCACGGACAATTCCTTTAGAAAAAATCATGGCTGCGGTTGGCGTTGACAACGTTAATGAGGCCGTCGAGGAATTGAATTCTGCGTCCAGAGCAGCGGATTTTCTGCGGAGACTTTGAGTAGTGTTTTTTGTTAGGGGGACGTTACTTGTGCCCTCTGGGCCCTCTCATGATCCTGACAGAAAACATCTTCACGTCATTTGTAACGATACGGACGAGGATGGCCGAAATCTTCTCGTTCCGATCGTATCGTGGACCAACGACCGTTGCGACGACACATGTATCGTGTTGCGACATGAACATTCGTGGCTGACGAAACCCAAATCTTACGTCCTTTACCGAAAGGCAGATCTGTATGAGGCTGTTGCCCTGCAAAGAGGCGTGCAGGCAAAAGACGTTCTTGTGCGGGAAGACTGTAACGCTCAATTTTTTTTGAGGGTGCGAAACGGACTCTGCAAGTCGGCCCACACTCCAAGAAAAATAAAGAGGTATTTCGACTGCAAACCTTGGAAGTTGGACAAATAGTCCTGAGGGTAGGACGAGGAAAGTTCTGACACCGGTTGCGGCGATACCCCGGCACGGAATCAAGGCGAAGCCGCCGTGCCAGCACCGTCCCGTTCCGGCGGGCTGGCGCTTTGGTGGGGCTGGGTATGACGGTCGGGGGATGCAAATGGCGGCACCATCAAGCGTGTTGACCGGAGGTCTGAGCGTTCGCCGGGCTTGCGCGGCCCCACTGGGGCCGCGGTCCTGGATCACCTCACGGGACGGCGCTGGCGCGGCTACCGCGCGAGCGGGTGGTTGGAGCCATTGCCACGCGGTTGCGGTTCGGAGCGGGGCATGGTCCCGGTTCACCTCACCGGGCGGTTTTGGGCCGGCTGGCGCGCTTGATTTCATGGCGTTTCGCGCCGGGAATCGCTTGACCCGCCCCGGTCGCTCCCATAAGAGACCCCATCCGCCGAGCCCCGGATCCGTCCGGGGCTTTGGCTTTGTTCGCAAGAACGACACCCGGGGACCTCGAGAGGGGGCCCTATACCTTGGCCGCAAGGCCCACACATAGCGGGGCGCAAAGCCCTGCAAAGCTAACGGAAGACAGAAAGCATGGCACTCAAGTCGTACAAGCCGACGACGCCGGGCCAGCGCGGGCTGGTGCTGATCGACCGTTCGGAGCTGTGGAAAGGACGCCCCGTCAAGTCCCTCACCGAGGGTCTGACGAAGAAGGGCGGCCGGAACAACACCGGACGCATCACTGCACGACGCCGCGGTGGCGGGGCGAAACGCCTCTACCGGATCGTCGATTTCAAGCGCAACAAGGTGGACGTCGCGGCGACCGTCGAGCGGATCGAATACGATCCGAACCGGACCGCCTTCATCGCGCTCATCAAATATGAAGATGGCGAACAGTCCTACATCCTGGCGCCGCAGCGCCTCGCCGTGGGCGACCAGGTCGTCGCCGGCACCAAGGTCGACGTGAAGCCGGGCAACACGATGCCGTTCTCCGGCATGCCGATCGGCACGATCGTGCACAACATCGAGCTGAAGCCCGGCAAGGGCGGCCAGATTGCGCGCGCCGCAGGCACCTACGCCCAGTTCGTCGGCCGTGACGGCGGTTACGCCCAGATCCGGTTGAGCTCGGGCGAGCTTCGCCTGGTTCGCCAGGAATGCCGCGCCACGGTCGGGGCCGTGTCCAACCCGGACAACTCGAACCAGAACTTCGGCAAGGCGGGCCGCACCCGGCACCAGGGCAAGCGTCCGTCCGTCCGCGGTGTCGTGATGAACCCGATCGATCACCCCCACGGCGGTGGTGAAGGCCGGACCTCCGGTGGTCGTCACCCGGTGACGCCCTGGGGCAAGCCGACCAAGGGCGCCCGCACCCGCAACACCAACAAGGCGTCGCAGAAGCTCATCCTGCGCTCGCGTCACGCCAAGAAGAAGGGTCGCTAAAGCATGTCGCGTTCCGTTTGGAAAGGCCCCTTCGTCGACAGCTATGTGCTGAAGAAGGCCGAGAAAACCCGCGAATCCGGACGCAACGAGGTCATCAAGATCTGGTCGCGCCGCTCCACCATCCTGCCGCAGTTCGTCGGCCTCACCTTCGGTGTCTACAACGGCCAGAAGCACATTCCGGTCAACGTGTCCGAAGACATGATCGGCCAGAAGTTCGGCGAATACGCTCCGACCCGGACCTACTACGGTCACGCGGCGGACAAGAAAGCCAAGAGGAAGTAATCCGTCATGGGCAAGGATAAGAATCCCCGCCGCGTGGCGGACAACGAGGCGATGGCCAAGGTGCGCATGCTCCGGACCTCGCCGCAGAAGCTGAACCTGGTTGCGGCGATGATCCGCGGCAAGAAGGTCGAGAAGGCCCTGATGGACCTGACCTTCTCGAAGCGCCGGATCGCCGAGGACGTCAAGAAGTGCCTCCAGTCCGCGATCGCAAACGCCGAGAACAACCATGACCTCGACGTGGACGAGCTGATCGTCGCGGAGGCCTATGTGGGCAAGAACCTGACCATGAAGCGCGGCCGTCCGCGGGCGCGTGGCCGGTACGGGCGCATCACCAAGCCGTTCTCGGAGCTTACCATCAAGGTCCGCCAGGTTGAGGAGCAAGCCTAATGGGTCATAAAGTCAATCCGATCGGCATGCGCCTGCAGGTGAACCGCACCTGGGACAGCCGCTGGTATGCCGACACCAAGGACTACGGCGATCTGCTGCTCGAAGACATCGCGATCCGCGAGTACATCGAGAAAGAGTGCAAGCAGGCCGGTATTTCCAAGGTGATCATCGAGCGGCCGCACAAGAAGTGCCGCGTCACCATCCACACCGCCCGCCCGGGTGTCATCATCGGCAAGAAGGGCGCGGACATCGAGGTGCTTCGCAAGAAGCTCGCCAAGATGACCGACAGCGAGCTGCACCTCAACATCGTCGAGGTTCGCAAGCCGGAACTGGACGCGCAACTGGTGGCCGACAGCATCGCCCAGCAGCTTGAGCGCCGGGTGTCGTTCCGCCGCGCCATGAAGCGGTCGGTTCAGAACTCCATGCGCATGGGCGCCCTCGGCATTCGTGTGAATGTCGCCGGCCGTCTGGGTGGCGCGGAGATCGCGCGGACCGAATGGTACCGCGAGGGCCGGGTGCCGCTGCACACGCTGCGCGCGGACATCGACTATGCAACCGCCGAAGCCGAAACGCCGTACGGCATCATCGGCATCAAGGTCTGGATCTTCAAAGGCGAGATCATGGAGCACGACCCGTCGGCTCGTGATCGTCGCACGCAGGAGCTCCAAGACGGCCCCGCGCCCCGTGGCGCCGGCGGCGGCCGCCGCGACCGCTAAGGAGACAACGAGATGCTGCAACCGAAGCGCACGAAATTCCGCAAACAGCACAAGGGCCGGATTCACGGCGAGGCCAAGGGCGGCTACGATCTCGCCTTCGGTCACTACGGCCTGAAAGCGACCCAGCCCGAGCGCATCACCGCGCGTCAGATCGAGGCCGCACGTCGTGCCATGACGCGTCACATGAAGCGTCAGGGCCGCGTCTGGATCCGGATCTTCCCGGATACGCCGGTCACCTCCAAGCCCACCGAAGTCCGGATGGGTAAAGGTAAGGGCTCGGTCGATTTCTGGGCCGCGAAGATCAAGCCGGGCCGCGTGATGTTCGAGATCGACGGCGTCAGCGAAGCCGTGGCGAAAGAGGCCCTGCGCCTCGCCGCGATGAAGCTGCCGATCAAGACCCGTGTGGTGGTCCGCGAAGACTGGTAAGACCGGTCCCGCGAGGAAATTGAAAAAGCCCCCCGGACTGTCGGGGGGCTTTTTTATTGGCCGCCGTGTCGGCGGACCTCCCGCGCGCCTCTGGACGCATGGTCGGATCGTTGGCATCCTGTGCGGGACGTGAAATGCCCGCGCCAACGCAGGAGGCTCCGCGATGCTCCGTCAGCCGCACGACACCAAGCAGGACGAGAACGAGGCCCGCCTCCGGGTCGTCCGCTACTATTCCGACGTCAATTCCGAGTTAGTGCCCGACGAGGTGCGGGAGGCGCGCATTGCGCGGGTCCGGGAACTCGAGGCCATGTCCGACGAGGAACTCGAGAAGCTCGGACTCCTGCGGGAGGACATCGTCGACCACGTGTTCCAGGAAGCCCATTTCATCTGAGGCGGGCGGAGATCGCCGTCAGAGCCGGTTCATCGGGATCTTCAGGTAGCTGTTACCGTCGCTTTCCGCGTCCGGCGCGCGTCCGGCCCTGAGGTTCATCTGCAAGACGTGCAGCATTCGGTCCGGCAGGCTGAGGGTCTTGTCGCGCGCCTCGCGCAGGTCCACGTAATCGTCTTCGCTGACGCCGCCGCCGATGTGGGCGTTGTGGCGGCGCTGCTCCGCTACGGTGGATTCCCACGCGGGGCCGGGCCGGTCGTCTGTGCCGTAGTCGTGGCCGATGAAGAGGCGTGTGTCGTCGGGCAGCTTCAGGATCTCCTGCAGGGACCGGTACAGGTCGTGCGCCGTGCCGCCGGGGAAATCGCAGCGAGAGGTTCCGACGTCGGGCAGCATGAAGGTGTCGTGCACGAAGGCGGCGTCGTCGCCCACGACATAGGTGATGGAGCCCAGCGTGTGCCCGTCCGACAGCATGACGCGAACCGGCAGGTCGCCGATCCGGAAGGTGTCTCCGTCGGCGAACAGGCGGTCGAAATCCTGCTCCGGCGCGAAGGCATCCGGCATGTTGTAATAGTCCCGCCAGAGCGCGGCGATGTCCGTCACCTTGGCGCCGATGGCGTTCGGGACGCCGAGACGTTCCTTGAGGTAGGACGACGCCATGAGGTGATCGGCGTGGGGGTGGGTGTCGAGAACCCATTCGATCTCGATGCCCTCGGCCTTGGCGAAACGAAGAATGCGGTCCGCGCCCTCGGTATCGGTGGCGGCGTTGGTCGGATCGAAGCCCATGACCACGTCGATCAGGGCTGCCTTCCGGGTTGCCGGATCCATCGCGATGTACTGGATGCTGCCGGTGTCCTCGTCGTAGAAGCCGATGACCTCGGCGGACCCATTTCCGCGCGACGGGCTGGTTCTTGAAAGGCTCACTTTCATTCCTCCGAATATTTGATACTGTCTCGATCCGTCAACCCGCCGCCCGTGGCGCGGTTCCTTCCCTGCGACCGGATGACCGGGGATGCGGAGCGGCGCTCCGTTGTGGGGATTCTTTTTCGCCGAGGGCTTGCTTTGTTGGCCCTCGCAGCGTAAAGGGGCCGCTCATCTTCGAACTCCGCCGGAATCAGGGTGACCCTTTCAGGGGCCTCCCGGCGATGTGGAAAGGAAAAGGCGATGAACGCCAAGGAACTGCGTGATCAGTCTCCGGACCAGCTCCGTGAGAAACTGACCGACCTCAAGAAAGAAGCCTTCAACCTGCGCTTCCAGCAGGCCACCGGCGCGATGGAGAACACGGCGCGCGTGCGTCAGATCCGCCGCGACGTTGCCCGTGTGAAGACCGTGTTGAACGAAAAGGCGGCCGCTGCCGCATCGGAGGCCTGAGCCCATGCCCAAGCGTATCCTGCAAGGCACCGTCACCAGCGACAAGAACGAACAGACCGTCACGGTTCTGGTCGAGCGCCGCTTCAAGCACCCGCTGCTGCACAAGACCGTGCGTCAGTCCAAGAAGTACCGGGCCCACGACCCGAAGAACGAGTTCAAGATTGGCGATCAGGTCCGTATCCAGGAATGTGCGCCGGTCTCGAAAAGCAAGCGCTGGGAGGTGGTTTCGGCCGTCTGAGCCAAGCCACACCTGGTTTGATCGAAACCCTGGGGGGAACAACCAGAACATCCCCCAAAGGTCGGGAGAAACCCCATGATCCAGATGCAGACCAATCTGGATGTCGCTGACAACTCCGGCGCTCGCCGGGTTCAGTGCATCAAGGTCCTCGGCGGATCGAAGCGGAAATACGCTTCTGTGGGCGACATCATCGTGGTGTCGGTCAAGGAAGCGATTCCGCGCGGCCGCGTGAAGAAGGGCGACGTCCGCAAGGCCGTCGTCGTGCGGACCGCCAAGGAAGTGCGTCGCGAGGATGGCACCGCCATTCGCTTCGACCGCAACGCCGCCGTGATCCTCAACAACAACAACGAGCCGATCGGCACCCGTATCTTCGGGCCGGTGGTTCGCGAGCTGCGTGCGAAGAACTTCATGAAGATCATTTCGCTCGCTCCGGAGGTGCTGTGATGGCTGCGAAACTCCGTAAAGGCGACAAGGTCGTCGTCCTGGCCGGCAAGGACAAGGGCAAGACGGGCGAGATCGAGCGCGTCGACCCGAAGGCCGGCAAGGCCATCGTCGGCGGCATCAACATCTCGATCCGCCACCAGCGTCAGAGCCAGGCGAGCCAGGGCGGCCGCATCGCCAAAGCGATGCCGATCGACCTCTCGAACCTCGCCATCGTCGACGCCAACGGCAAGGCGAGCCGCGTCGGCTTCCGTGAGGAAGGCGGCAAGAAGGTCCGCTACGCCAAGACCACGGGAGACGCGATCTGATGCTCGACGCTGCCGATTACACCCCGCGCCTGAAGGCCGAGTACCGCGAGAAGATCCGGGCCGCCCTGAAGGAAGAGTTCTCCTACAAGAACGAGATGCAGATCCCGAAGCTGGAGAAGATCGTTCTGAACATTGGCGCCGGCACCGAGGCCGTGAAGGATTCCAAGAAGGCCAAGTCGGCCGCGGATGACCTCACCGCCATCGCCGGCCAGCAGGCGGTCATCACCAAGGCCAAGAAGTCCATCGCGACCTTCCGTGTCCGCGAAGGGATGCCGCTTGGCGCCAAGGTGACGCTGCGTGGCGACCGGATGTACGAATTCCTGGACCGCCTCGTGAACATCGCGCTGCCCCGCGTCCGCGACTTCCGCGGCGTCTCGGGCAAGTCGTTCGATGGCCGTGGCAACTACGCCATGGGGCTCAAGGAACACATCGTCTTCCCCGAGATCGACTTCGACAAGGTCGACGAGACCTGGGGGATGGACATCGTTATCTGCACCACCGCGCCGACCGACGCGGAAGCCAAAGCGCTGTTGAAGCATTTCAACATGCCGTTCAACAGCTGAGGGGATCCGGAACCTATGGCTAAGAAATCCATGATCGAACGCGAGAAGAAGCGCGAGAAGCTGGTGGCCCAATACGCCGCCAAGCGCGCCGCGCTGAAGGAAATCGCGAATGACGAGGCGCTTCCGATGGAAGAGCGGTTCAAGGCGCGGCTGAAGCTCGCCAAGCTGCCCCGCAATTCCTCGGCCACCCGCCTGCACAACCGCTGCCAGCTGACGGGGCGCCCGCGCGCCTACTACCGCAAGCTGAAAATGTCGCGCATCGCGCTGCGGGATCTCGCCTCCGAAGGCAAGATCCCCGGCATGGTCAAGTCGAGCTGGTAAGGAGGAGATAAGATGAACGATCCTCTCGGCGATATGCTGACCCGCATCCGCAACGCCCAGATGCGCGGCAAGTCCACGGTCCGCACCCCGGCCTCCAAGCTTCGCGCTTGGGTGCTCGACGTGCTGGCCGACGAGGGCTACATCCGCGGCTGGGAAAAGGTCGAGGATGCGCAGCACCCCGAAATCGAAATCAGCCTCAAGTACTTCGACGGCACCCCGGTTATCCGGGAGCTCAAGCGGGTCTCCAAGCCCGGCCGTCGCGTGTACATGAGCGTTAACGACATCCCGTCGGTCCGTCAGGGCCTGGGTGTCTCCATCGTCTCCACGTCCAAGGGCGTGATGTCGGATGCAGCGGCTCGTTCCAACAATGTTGGCGGCGAAGTTCTCTGCACCGTCTTCTAAGGAGGTCTGACCATGTCTCGTATTGGTAAGCAACCGGTCGAGCTGCCGTCGGGCGTTTCCGCGTCCCTCTCCGGCCAGACCATCGAGGTGAAGGGGCCGAAAGGCACCCTGAGCTTTACCGCGACCGACGACGTCAACATCACGGTCGACGGCAACACTGTCAACGTGGACCCGCGCGGCACGTCCAAGCGCGCCCGCCAGCAGTGGGGCATGTCCCGCACCATGGTCGCAAACCTGGTGCAGGGCGTGACGGATGGCTTCAAGAAGGAGCTGGAAATCCAGGGCGTCGGCTACCGGGCTCAGATGCAGGGCAACACCCTGAAGCTGAACCTCGGCCTCAGCCACGACGTGGACTTCGAAGTGCCGCAGGGCGTCACCGTGACCTGCCCGAAGCCGACGCAGATCGTCGTCGAAGGAACCGACTCGCAGCAGGTGGGCCAAGTCGCCGCCAACATCCGCGAATGGCGCAGCCCCGAGCCCTACAAGGGCAAGGGTATCCGCTACGTGGGCGAGTTCATCTTCCGCAAGGAAGGCAAGAAGAAGTAAGGACGAGAGAGATGGCAAACAGCAAACGGGACCTGTTCCTCAAGCGCCGCCTGCGCGTCCGGAACAAGCTTCGCAAGATGAACGCCGGGCGTCCGCGCCTGAGCGTGCATCGCTCCAACAAGAACATCAGCGTTCAGTTGATCGACGATGTGAACGGCGTGACGCTCGCCTCCGCCTCCTCGCTGGAGAAGGATCTGGGCGTTATCGGCAAGAACAACGTGGATGCCGCCAGCAAGGTCGGTGCCGCGATTGCCGAACGCGCAAAGAAGGCCGGGGTCGAGGAGTGCTACTTCGACCGCGGCGGGTTCCTCTTCCACGGCAAGGTGAAGGCTCTGGCCGACGCCGCGCGTGAAGGTGGCCTGAAGTTCTGAAAGTGCGGGCGGCGCTGGCGCCGCCCCGATGATCCGGGGCCGGGACGACCGTGCCGGCCACCAGGATTGAAACAGCCGTGGCGCACTGCGCCCATGAGACAAGGAATGCCGAATGGCAGAACGTGACAACCGCCGGGGCAACCGCCGCGACCGCGACGAGGCCCCTGAATTCGCCGATCGCCTGGTGGCGATCAACCGTGTGTCCAAGACCGTCAAGGGCGGTAAGCGTTTCGGCTTTGCCGCGCTCGTCGTCGTGGGCGACCAGAAGGGCCGTGTCGGCTTCGGCAAGGGCAAGGCGAAGGAGGTCCCCGAGGCCATTCGCAAGGCCACCGAGCAGGCCAAGCGCCAGATGATCCGCGTGCCGCTGCGCGAGGGCCGGACGCTGCACCACGACGTGCAGGGCCGCCACGGTGCGGGCCGCGTCGTCATGCGCACCGCCCCGCAAGGTACCGGTATCATCGCTGGTGGTCCGATGCGTGCGGTCTTCGAGATGCTGGGCGTTCACGACGTGGTCGCCAAGTCGATCGGGACGCAGAACCCCTACAACATGATCCGTGCCACGCTGGACGGCCTGAAGCAGGAATCCAGCCCCCGCATGGTCGCGCAGCGCCGTGGCAAGAAGGTTGCCGACATCCTGCCGAAGCGGGACGAAGCGCCTGCCGAGAGCACCCAGACGGCCGAAGACGCCGCTCCGGCCGAAGCGTAAGGAGACGGACACATGGCCAAGACCATCGTCGTGAAGCAGATCGGCTCGCCGATCCGCCGCCCCGCCATCCAGCGCCAGACGCTGATCGGGCTGGGCCTGAACAAGATGCACAAGACCCGCGAGCTGGAAGACACCCCGGCTGTCCGCGGCATGGTTGCGAAGATCCCGCACCTCGTCGAGATCGTCGAAGAGCGCGGCTGAGCAACGCTGCTCGAACCGTTTCATGGCGCCTCCGAGCAATCGGGGGCGCTTTGTCGTTCTGGGGTGCGGACGTTTTTGACCCTCAATCGTGTCGCATCCGCGGACATTAGTACGCAGCGATCGGCGCGGTAGACGTTAACCATACTTAATGAAGATATGGATGGCTTTCATGAAAACCGGCTGGATTGTCCTGGCGCTCGTTTTGAGCGCCTCCGGCACCGTGGCGGGATCGCCGATACCCCTCCTTGAGACCGCTCGCCCGGAGATCGCCCATGGTGGCGGATGCCGGAAGTCCTCACCACCGGGACAGTGCTGCCACATGCAGACGAGCACAGGGAAGGTGCACTGCCACTAAGGCGAGAGACGGTATCGGTGGCAATGGTGTCCCCCATTGTTCCCCGGCGTCTGTTCTGCCATTGGGATGGAAACCCTGTTCTTTGGAAGTCCCGACGTGCCCGACCTGAACGTCTCCAACCTGCTGCGGGAGTTCATCACGCTGTTCGTGGTGATCGACCCCATTGGCACTCTGCCGGTGTTCTATTTCGCAACGCAGTTCGTCCCGGATCGCCTGCATTGGCGGTTCGCTGTCCGGGCGGTGTCGGTGGCGACCGTGGTGCTCATGCTGTTCCTCGTCGGGGGGCAGTTCCTGCTGGAGGCGATCGGGCTGCGGCTGGGCTCGTTCCAGATCGCGGGGGGGATCGTTCTGTTCCTCTTCGCGCTCAGCATGATTTTCGGCGAGGCGAAGCCGTCGCGGGAGATCGAGGAGGCCGAGCGGGACCACCTTGCGGGGGCGATCTTTCCGCTGGCGATGCCGTCCATCGCCTCGCCGGGGGCGATGCTGGCCATCGTGATCCTCACGGACAACCACAGCAACTCCGTGTCCGATCAGATTGTTACGGCGATGGTTCTGCTCGTCGTTCTCGGCTTCACTCTGCTTCTGCTGCTGATGGCCGGCCGGCTGCGGCGCGTGATGGGCAACGTCGGGGCGAATGTCATCAGCCGCGTCATGGGATTGATCCTGGCCTCGGTGGCGGTCGACGCGGTGCTGTCAGGGGCGGAGACCGTGGGGCTGATCGCGATCCCGGAGGAGGGCTCGCTTCTGCAGGGCGCGGATGTGATGGAGGCGGCGCCCGATAAGCCTTGATGGACGCGCGCGCATCGCCTAAGAGGCGCTGCATGGCTCTTCGGGGCCGACTCAACCATCAAGAAACGCCGTGTTCGGCCGCTCCCGTCGCTGGGGGCCGCATCCGGCAAGGAGAAGCGACATGAAACTGAACAACCTCAGCCCCGCCGAGGGCTCCTCCCCCAAGAAGAAGCGCATCGCGCGTGGCCCCGGCTCCGGCAAGGGCAAGACCGCCGGGCGCGGTATCAAGGGCCAGAAGTCCCGCTCGGGCGTGGCGATCAACGGCTACGAAGGCGGCCAGATGCCGCTCTACATGCGCCTGCCGAAGCGCGGCTTCAACAAGCCGAACCGCAAGGCCTGGGCGGTGGTGAACCTGGGCATCCTCCAGAAGTTCATCGACGCCGGCAAGATCGACGCCGGTCAGCCGATCACCGAGGATGTGCTGGTTCAAAGCGGCCTCGTGCGCCGCAAACTCGACGGCGTGCGCGTTCTTGCCAAGGGCGAATTTGGCGCGAAGGTCGACCTCGAAGTCTCCGGTGCCTCCAAGTCCGCCGTCGAGGCGGTTGAGAAGGCCGGCGGCTCGCTGAAGGTCACGTCTCCGGCAGCCACCGAGGCCGCGGCCGAATAAGAGGTTGTGGGGGGCGGCAATGCCCCTTACTTAAACCCCAAGTTTTCCAGCGCCGCCGACCGGAGAACGGTTCGGCGGCGCATTGCCAAGAGAGACCGCGAATGGCATCTGCAGCAGAGCAAATGGCGGCCAACATGAGCTGGGCCGCCCTGGGCAAGGCCACCGAGCTCCGCCAGCGCATCTTTTTCACCGTGGGCCTGCTGATCGTCTATCGCCTGGGCACCTACATTCCCGTGCCCGGGATCGACGGTCAGGCGCTGCGCGATTTCATGGATCAGGCGGCGGCCGGCATCGGCGGCATCCTGACCATGTTCACCGGCGGCGCCCTCGGCCGGATGGGCATCTTTGCCCTCGGCATCATGCCCTACATCTCCGCCTCGATCATCATCCAGCTCATGGCCTCCATGGTGCCGGCGCTGGAGCAATTGAAGAAAGAGGGGGAGCAGGGGCGCAAGAAGATCAACCAGTACACGCGCTACGGCACGGTGTTGCTGGCGACCTTCCAGGCCTATGGCCTCGCGGTGAGCCTGGAGGCGGGCAATCTGGCCCACGATCCGGGCTGGTTCTTCCGCGCGGCGGTGGTCATCACGCTGGTGGGCGGGACGATGTTCCTGATGTGGCTGGGCGAGCAGATCACCGCCCGGGGCGTCGGCAACGGCATCTCGCTCATCATTTTCGTCGGCATCGTGGCCGAGATCCCGGCGGCGTTGGCGCGCTTCCTGGCTTCCGGCCGGTCCGGTGCCGTCAGCCCGGCGGTCATCATCGGGGTTCTGGTGGCGATGCTTCTGATCGTGTCCTTCGTGGTCTTCATGGAGCGGGCACTGCGGAAGATCCACATCCAGTACCCGCGCCGGCAGGTCGGCATGAAGGTGTATGACGGCGGGTCGAGCCACCTGCCGATCAAGGTGAACCCGGCCGGCGTGATCCCCGCGATCTTTGCCTCGTCGCTGCTGCTGCTGCCGACGACGATCGCCACGTTCTCCGGCGGCAATACAGGGCCGGTGATGTCGACGATCCTCGCCTACTTCGGGCCGGGGCAACCCCTTTACCTGCTGTTCTTCGCGTCGATGATCGTGTTCTTCACGTACTTCTACACGGAGAACGTCGCCTTCAAGACGGACGAAGTGGCTGACAACCTGAAGAACCAGAACGGGTTCGTGCCGGGCATCCGGCCGGGGGCGCGGACGGCGGAATATCTGGACTACGTGGTGCGCCGCATCCTCGTGCTCGGGTCTGCCTACCTTGCAGCGGTCTGTCTGTTCCCGGAGGTTTTGCGCAACCAGTTCGCCATTCCCTTCTACTTCGGCGGGACGTCGGTGCTGATCGTGGTGTCGGTCACGATGGACACGATCCAGCAGATCCAGTCGCACCTGCTGGCGCACCAGTACGAAGGGCTGATTGAACGCTCGCAGCTTCGAGGCAAGAAACGCACGCGCAAGGCGCCCGCACGGCGCTGACCCGTCTGAAACTCAACCGATGCACGGGCGCCCAGTCGGGCGCCCGTTTTCGTTTTGATCCGTCCCGCGATTACCGAGTGTTAACCTATTTGCGCTTGTCTCCGGGACCGTAGGGCCAGTGGACGCGGAGCGGCGCATGTCGAAGATCTGGGATCGCATATCGGGTGTGGCGACCGGACGGTCGGGATCGGCACGTGTGGAAACCCCGTTGCGCTACCCGCCGCCTGCGCGAAGTGGGACTGCCGGAGGCTTTTCGGAGGCCGCGTTGCAGGGTCTGGAAGACCTTGAGGCGCGTTTGCCCCCGCCGGGGGCGGAGACGCGTCCGGCCAGCGAACCGCGCTACCGCGAGACGGCGCGGTTAAAGGGCGATGCGGCGGCGGGCGGCGGGTTGGTGCCGGGGGACGACGGTCAACTCCGGCCGCATTACTGGGGCCACCGCGAACGGCTGCGCCAACGGTTCCTCGCGGGTGGGCACGCGGCGATGCCGGAATACGAGCTGCTTGAGATGCTGCTCTTCAACGCGATCCCGCGCGTCGACACGAAGCCGTTGGCCAAGCGACTATTGGCGGCCTTCGGCGACCTGAACGGCGTGATTGCCGCGCCCGAAGCACGACTGTTGGAGGTGGAGGGGGCGACCGACAAGGTCTACTACCAACTTCGGCTGGCAGAGGCGTTTGCCCACCGGATGGCGCGGGCGAAGGTGTTGCAGCGTCACGTTCTGTCCTCTTGGGACGCGCTGATGGACTATTGCAAGACCGTCATGGCGCACCGGGATACGGAGCAGTTCCGGGCGCTCTACCTCGACCGCAAGAACAACCTGATTGCCGACGAGGCGCAGGGGGAGGGCACGGTGGACCACGTGCCGGTCTATCCGCGGGAGATCGTGAAGCGGGCGCTGGCGCTGAACGCGAGCGCGCTGATCCTGGTGCACAACCATCCCTCGGGCGATCCGTCGCCCTCCAACGAGGATATCGTCATGACGGACCGGATCGCGGACGCCTGCCGCGCCGTCGGCATCACAATTCACGACCACGTTGTCATCGGCAAGGAGCAGGATGCGTCCTTCCGCCAACTGGGGTATCTGGCCTGACCGGACGCCGTGCGACGGGGCGCCGAAGTGGCAAGACGCGGGGCGGCGCGAACCTGCGCGGACGGCCAGCCCGCGCATTGACGGCGGTTCCAAATTCCGTAATGATCGGTCTTCCTGAAGGACCGGGTCGGGGGCCGTTTTGAAAACCCTTGACAGACCGGAGCCGGGGGTCTTGACGGCCTGCCGGTTTACCTTTAGTTGACACCCTCTCAATCGAGAATCGCCGTCGTCTCCCGTGCATGCGCAGCTTGGGGCGGTCGGCGGCAAACCTGGCCCGGTGGCGTTCGAGCTGTCGGGCCTCTGTTGTGAAAAAAGGTTCTGGAATTACGGAACCGCAACCATGAAGGAAGACGTTTCTTGGCACGTATCGCTGGGGTCAACATCCCGACCGCAAAGCGCGTTCCCGTCGCGCTGACCTACATCACCGGCATCGGGCACAGCTCGGCCGAAGCCATCTGCGACGCCGTCGGCATCGACAGCGCCCGCCGCGTCAATGAGCTCAGCGACGCCGAAGTGCTGGCGATCCGCGAGCACATTGACGCCAACTACACCGTCGAAGGCGACCTGCGCCGCGAGACGCAGATGAACATCAAGCGCCTGATGGACCTCGGCTGCTACCGTGGCCTGCGTCATCGCCGCAACCTGCCCGTGCGCGGTCAGCGCACCCACACCAACGCCCGCACCCGCAAGGGCCCGGCGAAGCCGATCGCCGGCAAGAAGAAATAAGGGGAGGCAAGGTCAATGGCTCGTGACAGACGTCCCGCAAAGCGCAAGGTTTCCAAGAACATCGCCGCTGGCGTTGCGCATGTGAACTCTTCGTTCAACAACACCAAGATCCTGATCTCCGACGTGCAGGGCAATGCGATCTCCTGGTCGTCCGCCGGCACGATGGGTTTCAAGGGCTCCCGCAAATCGACCCCCTATGCCGCACAGATGGCCGCCGAAGACGCTGGCCGCAAGGCGCAGGAACACGGCGTGAAGACGCTTGAGGTCGAGGTTCAGGGGCCCGGTTCGGGGCGGGAAAGCGCACTGCGCGCCCTCGCCGCTGTGGGCTTCAACATCACGTCGATTCGCGACGTGACGCCGATTGCGCACAACGGCTGCCGTCCTCCGAAGCGCCGCCGCGTCTGAGGAACAGGTCTTTTATTCCGGATCGCGCCGCACAGGGCGCGGTCCGTGCTGGCATTTTGATCCTCGGGCGTTCGTTTCCTCGGACATGGGACGCGAACAGGTATGGAGGCGACATACATGATCCACAAGAACTGGCAGGAACTCATCAAGCCCACCCAGCTGGAGGTCAAGCCCGGCGCAGATGCAAGCCGTAAGGCCACGGTCGTGGCCGAACCTCTGGAGCGTGGCTTCGGCCTGACGCTGGGCAACGCCCTGCGCCGGGTGCTGCTGTCCTCGCTGCAGGGCGCTGCCATCACCAGCGTTCAGATCGACAACGTGCTGCACGAGTTCTCGAGCGTGGCCGGCGTCCGTGAGGACGTGACGGACATCGTGCTGAACCTCAAGGGCGTGGCGATCCGGATGGATGTCGACGGGCCGAAGCGCCTGTCGGTCTCGGCCAAGGGTCCGGGCGCGGTGACGGCTGCGGACATCGCGGAAACGGCCGGCATCGAGATCCTGAACAAGGACCACATCATCTGTCACCTCGACGACGGCGCGGACCTTTACATGGAGCTGACCGTGAACGTCGGGAAGGGCTATGTGGCGGCGGACAAGAACCGTCCCGAGGATGCGCCCATCGGCCTGATCCCGATCGACGCCATCTACTCGCCGGTCAAGAAGGTCTCCTACGACGTTCAGCCGACCCGCGAGGGCCAGGTGCTCGACTATGACAAGCTGACGATGAAGATCGAGACGGACGGGTCGGTCACGCCGGACGACGCCGTGGCCTTTGCCGCGCGCATCCTGCAGGATCAGCTCAGCATCTTCGTCAACTTCGAGGAGCCGGAAGCCGCCGGCCGCCAGGAGGAGGACGACGGGCTGGAGTTCAACCCGCTGCTTCTGAAGAAGGTGGACGAGCTGGAACTGTCGGTCCGGTCGGCCAACTGCCTGAAGAACGACAATATCGTCTACATCGGGGATTTGATCCAGAAGACCGAAGCCGAGATGCTGCGCACCCCGAACTTCGGCCGCAAATCGCTGAACGAGATCAAGGAAGTGCTCTCTGGCATGGGCCTGCACCTCGGCATGGACGTCGAGGAATGGCCGCCGGAGAACATCGAGGACCTGGCCAAGAAGTTCGAGGACCAGTTCTGAGACTTGGGGGTGGGACGCGCCACGACGCGTGTCCCACCCGCCCACCCACACGCATCGTGGCGCGTGGGCCGGGCAAACGAGCGGGCATCCTGCCCCAAGGAGAGCCGGTGACACGCATCGCCGGCCAGACAAAGCAAAATCGCCCGTAGAGGGCAAACCGGAGATAGACACATGCGTCACGCCCGCGGATACCGCCGCCTGAACCGAACCCACGAGCACCGCAAGGCGCTCTTCGCCAACATGGCCGGCTCTCTGATCGAGCACGAGCAGATCAAGACCACGCTGCCCAAGGCCAAGGAACTCAAGCCGGTGGTCGAGAAGCTGATCACCCTCGGCAAGCGCGGCGACCTTCACGCCCGCCGTCTGGCCGCCTCCCGCTTGAAGCAGGACAAGCACGTGGCCAAGCTGTTTGAGGTTCTCGGGCCGCGGTACGCCGAGCGTCCGGGTGGCTGCGTCCGCGTTCTGAAGGCCGGCTTCCGCTACGGCGACATGGCACCCATGGCGATCATCGAACTGGTCGACCGCGATGTGGATGCGAAGGGCGCAGAGGACCGCGCCCGAGAGGGCGCCGCCGAGGCGTGACGCCTCGCGGATCTCTCAAAGGATACGAAGCCCCCGCTTGCCGGGGGCTTTTGCTTATCGTGTCGGAGGATTCGGACCGACCCCGATGGGGAGCCGATCCCACACTGCCCGATTTTAACACATTCACTGTTGATCGGGCTCCGCGCTCATGCTGAAAATTTTGGCGGAATAGCAGGTCTGCGATGATGCTCGAACGCGCGACAATCGACAGGGAACTCAAGGCGCTGCAGGCGTTGTCTCCGGCCGGGTATTTCGTCGGGCTTCACATCCGCTTCACTGCACCCCTACTGACCTACCAGACATACAATGCCGCCTGGATCGAGCATTACACCGCCAATGCCTATGCGATGCGCGACCCGATGACGGCGTGGGGCTTTTCCACCGAGGGTGCCGCGCGCTGGAGCGAGATCCAGATTCCGGACCCGTTCGGCATCATGGGGGAGGCGGCGGATTTCGGGCTGAAGTACGGGGTGCAGATCGCTGTCGGTCCAATCTCGTCGCGGACCATCGCAGGCTCAGCGCGGGCGGACAGGGAATTCGAAGATGAGGAGATCTCGGCCATCGCCGATATCGTGCGTCGTCTGCACGCGTTGGCCGAACCGCCGGAAAAGCTGACGACGGCGCAGGTGGAGGCGCTCCGCCTGATCGGTGCGGGCGATCGCCATGCCGCTGCGGCGGCGAAGCTCGGGATTTCCGAAAGCGCGCTCAAGGCCCGGCTGACGTCGGCGCGGCAACGGCTCATGGCCCGCACCACGGCCGAGGCGATCCAGCGCGCCAAGGATGCGCGCCTGCTCTGAGCCGGCATCTTTCGCTCGGCAAGGGCCGGCCCTAGGGTAGCCGCATGTCCGACCTATTCGACTCGCCCGGCGCCACCCAGGAGCCTCCTGCGTCCAGACCGCTGGCAGACCGCTTGCGCCCGGCGAAGCTGTCCGAGGTCATCGGGCAGGATCATCTGCTCGGCCCCGACGGCCCGCTGGGAACGATGCTTTCGGCTGGCCAGTTGTCGTCGCTCGTTCTGTGGGGGCCGCCTGGCGTGGGCAAGACGACCATCGCCCGGCTCCTGGCGGACGAGACGGACCTGCATTTCGTTCAGATCAGCGCCATCTTCACCGGCGTGCCCGATCTGAGGAAGGTGTTCGAGGCGGCGCGGCTGCGGCGGCGAAACGGGCAGGGGACGCTGCTGTTCGTCGACGAGATCCACCGGTTCAACAAGGCGCAGCAGGACGGCTTCCTGCCGCATATGGAGGACGGCACCATCGTTCTGGTGGGGGCGACCACGGAGAACCCGTCCTTCGAACTCAACGCCGCGCTTCTCAGCCGGGCGCAGGTGCTGGTGCTCAACCGGCTCGACGGGGCGGCGCTGGAGGCCTTGCTGGCGCGGGCGGAGGCGGAACTGGGCCTGAGCCTGCCGCTGACCGAGGACGCCCGCGCGGCGCTGCTGGCGATGGCCGATGGGGATGGGCGTGCGCTGCTGAACCTTGTGGAGCAGATCGCCGCCTGGGGCGCCCGGACGCCGATCGACACCGATGTGCTTCGGACCCGGCTGACGCAGCGTGCCGCGCAGTACGACAAGTCCGGCGAGGCGCATTACAACCTGATCTCGGCGCTGCACAAATCGGTGCGCGGCTCGGACCCGGATGCCGCGCTCTACTGGCTGTCCCGGATGTTGAAGGGCGGGGAGGACCCGCGGTTCCTGGCCCGGCGGATCACCCGGATGGCGGTGGAGGACATCGGGCTGGCCGATCCGCAGGCGCAGGGGATCTGCCTGGAAGCGTGGCAGGTTTACGAACGGCTGGGCAGCCCCGAGGGGGAATTGGCGCTCGCGCAGGCGGTGGTTTATCTGGCGCTCGCGCCGAAATCCAATGCGGGCTACGCGGGGTTCAAGGCGGCGATGGCGGCGGCGGCGCGCACCGGCTCCGAGCCGCCGCCGAAGCATATTCTGAACGCGCCGACCTCCATGATGAAGGATCAGGGCTATGGCGCGGGCTACCAGTACGACCACGACGCCGAGGATGGGTTTTCCGGGCAGAATTACTTTCCCGACGGGATGAAGCGCGGGCTTTATTATTTTCCCGTCGAACGCGGCTTCGAGCGGGAACTGAAGCGGCGGCTGGACTACTTCGTCAAGCTGCGTGCGCGGCGCGAGGGAGAGGGCAAATAGGAATTCGCGCGTTGGGCAGGGCGGCGACCCCGGAACGGCCGCAGCCGCCGGGGCGCTTGACAATCCGGCGTGGCCGCTCGACACCGGCGCCATGATCTTCACCGTTCTTCAGGTCGCCCTTGGCGGGGCGATCGGCGCCTCCTGCCGCTACCTCACCAACGTCGCAATGAAGGCGCTCTTTGGCATTGGCTTCCCTTGGGGAACGCTGACGGTGAACATCGTCGGCTCCTTCCTCATGGGCGCGCTGGTGGTGGTTCTGGAGCGCAAGGGCGGCAACCATCTGACTCCCTTGCTGATGACGGGGCTTCTGGGCGGGTTCACGACGTTCTCGGCCTTTTCGCTCGATACGATCTTCCTGATGGAAGAGGGCCGGGCGGAGATCGCGTTGATTTACATTGCCGCCTCCGTGCTGATCTCGTTGGCGGCGCTGGTGATCGGGCTTGCCTTTGCCCGCGGGGTGGTGCCGCTGCCATGAGCCGGGTTCAACAGATCGAGATCGGCCAAGAGGACGCCGGACAGAGGCTGGACCGATGGTTCCGCAACCGGTTCCCGCATGTGGCGCAGGGGCGGATCGAGAAGATGTGTCGCAAGGGCGAGTTGCGCGTCGACGGCGCGCGGGTCAAGGCCTCCACCCGCATTGAGGCCGGGCAGGTGGTGCGGGTTCCGCCACTGCCGGACCCGGGGACGGAGGCGGACCGGACGGAGCGGCCGACGGTGTCCGAGGCCGACGCCAAGATGATGCGCGATGCGGTGATTTACAAAGACGACCATATCATCGCGATCGACAAGCCTGCCGGGTTGCCGTCCCAGGGTGGCAGCAAGCAGACGCGCCACGTGGACGGGCTGGCCGAGGCCCTGAAATTCGGTCTGGAGGAGAAGCCGCGGCTGGTGCACCGGCTCGACAAGGACACCTCGGGCGTTCTGTTGCTGGCGCGGACCCGCAACGTGGCCGCCGCGTTGCAGGAGGCGTTCCGGGCGCGCGACACGCGCAAGATTTACTGGGCCGCCGTCGCGGGGGTGCCGCAGCCGCAGATGGGAACGATCCGCTTCGGGCTGGTGAAGGCGTCCGGCCATGGCGCGGGCGGCGAGGGGGAGAAGATGCGCTGCATCCACCCGCGCGAGGTGGAGACGACCCCGGGCGCGAAGCGCGCCACGACGGACTATGCGGTGCTGTCGGGGCTGGGCGGGCGCGTGAGCTGGGTGGCGCTGGTGCCGGTCACGGGCCGCACCCACCAGTTGCGCGCCCACATGGCCGAGATCGGGCATCCGATCATTGGCGACGGCAAATACGGCGGCTCGGGGCAGGAGAACCTGGGGGACGGCTGGGGCGCGGGGCTGGGCGGGGCGCTGTCGCGCAAGCTGCACCTGCACGCGCGCTCGCTGAGCCTGACCCACCCGGTGACGGGCAAGCGGCTGACGTTGACCGCGCCGCTGCCGGAGCACATGGCCCGCACGTGGGAGATGCTGGACTGGCGCGCGGCGGACGTACCGTCGGACCCGTTCGAGGAGGTCGAATGACCGCCGGTGCCCCCTTGCGCCTGGTCGTCTTCGACGTAGACGGCACGCTCGTGGACAGTCAGGCTCACATCCTCGCGGCCATGGCGCAGGCGTACGGCGCCCTCGGGCTCGCCGCGCCGCCACGGGAGGACGTGCTGAGCATCGTCGGGCTGTCGCTTCCGGTGGCGCTGGCGCGTCTGTCGCCGGACCTTGGCCCCGCAGATCGCGATGCACTTTCGGTTGCCTACAAAGAGAGTTTCGCCTCGATTCGCCTGTCCGGCGCGCCGGAGGTGATGTCGCCGCTCTTCCCCGGCATCCGCGCCGTCATTGACGGGCTGCTCGGGCGCGACGATCTGCTCGTTGGGCTGGCAACCGGCAAGTCGCGGCGCGGGCTCGATCACCTACTGGAGGCCCACGGCCTGACCGGCGCCTTCGTGACGGAGCAGGTGGCGGACTTCCACCCCTCCAAGCCGCATCCGTCCATGGTCCTGACCGCGCTGGAGGAGGCGGGCGTAGAGGCGGGGGATGCGGTGATGATCGGCGATACGACATTCGACATGGAGATGGGCCGGGCGGCCGGGGTGGCGACGCTCGGCGTCGCCTGGGGCTACCATCCGGCGGACGCCCTGACAGGGGCAGGGGCCAATGCGGTGGTGGATGCCGTCGAAGATCTGCCGGCGGCGATTGCGCGGATCTGGGAGAGCTGAATGGCGGACTGGAAGGCAAAACGCTTCTGGGAAAGCGCGAGCGTGACCGGGGATGCGGCGGAGGGCTGGGGCGTCGCGCTCGACGGCCGGCCGGTGCGGACGCCCGCGAAGGTGCCGCTGGCGGTTCCCTCCCGCGCGCTCGCAGAGCGGATCGCGGCGGAATGGGACGCACAGGACGGCGAGATCGACCCGCTCTCGATGCCCTTCACACGCTCCGCGAATGCCGCCATCGACAAGGTTGCCCCGCAGTTCGCCGCCGTGGCTGCGATGATCGCGGACTACGGCGAGACTGACCTGTGCTGCTACCGGGCGGCGGAGCCGGACCAGCTCTGCCGGCAACAGGCCGATGCGTGGGACCCCATGCTGGAGTGGGCGCGTGCGGCGTTCGGCGCGCGGCTTGTTCCCACCGTCGGTGTCGTCCCGGTCTCCCAGCCTGAAGAAAGCCTAGAGCGGCTTCGGGAACGCGTGGCCTCGCTGGATGCCTTCGCGCTGACGGCGCTGCACGACCTGGTGAGTCTCTCTGGTTCCCTGTTGCTGGGCCTTGCGGTGCTCGAAGGGCACCTGCCGGCGGAAGAAGCGTGGCGGCGCTCTCGAATTGACGAAACGTACCAGCAGAGCCAATGGGGCGTCGACGAACTGGCCGCAGCGGCGGCTGCCGTGAAGCGGGAGGAATTCCTGCACGCCATTCGTTTCCATGACTTATCTCGCGCGGATGCCTGATTCCTGACAGTGCGGGGGAATGGGTGCCTAAAATTTCGCCCATGCCCTCCGGCGCCCTTGCAGCACGTGGTCGCGTGCCGACGCACGGGGACGCGCCCTTGACCTTTATTTAGTAATTTGCCCAATGTCGTTGCGTTGAGAGGGCCAGACCCTTTCAAACGAAATCACCTCGGGTCTCAAGGCCCGGGTCAAAAAGGACCACCACTCGCTCACGGGTGGGACCATCAGGAAGAGGTACATATGAAACAGACCGTACTCGTTGGGGCTTTGGCTCTGGCCGGACTGTCCGCTGGCGTTGCGGGAGCCGCGACCCTGGACGACGTCAAAGCGCGCGGAAAGCTGAACTGCGGCGTCACCACCGGACTGACCGGATTTGCGAACCCCAATGCGAATGGCGAGTGGGAAGGCTTCGACGTGGCCGTCTGCCGCGCCGTCGCAGCCGCAATTCTGGGTGATCCGACCGCAATCGAGTTTGTCCCGACCACCGGCAAGACCCGCTTCACCGCGCTGGCGTCCGGCGAGATCGACATGCTCGCCCGAAACACCACGTGGACCTTCACCCGCGACGTCGACCTGAAGTTCGAATTCGTCGGCGTGAACTATTACGATGGCCAGGGCTTCATGGTTCCGAAGGAACTGGGCGTGTCCTCGGCCAAGGAACTCGATGGCGCCACCGTCTGCATCCAGACGGGCACCACGACCGAGCTGAACCTCGCGGACTTCTTCCGCGCCAACAACATGGAATACGAGCCCGTTCCGGTGGAAACCGACAACGAGGCGCAGCAGCAGTACCTCGCGGGTGCCTGTGATGCCTACACCACGGACGCGTCCGGTCTTGCCGCCGTCCGCGCCACGTTCGAGGCGCCCGGCGATCATATCCTGTTGCCGGAAATCATCTCGAAAGAGCCGCTGGGGCCGCTCGTGCGCCATGGCGACAACGAGTGGGGCGACATCGTCCGCTGGACGCTGAACGCGCTGATCGCGGCCGAGGAATACGGAATCACCTCCGCCAACGTCGACGAACTGGCGCAGGGCACCGAGAGCCCCGAGATCAACCGCATCCTCGGCACCGAGGGCTCGCTGGGTGAAATGCTCGGTCTCAATGCCGATTGGGCCAAGAACGCCATCAAGGCGGGCGGCAACTATGGCGAGCTGTTCGAGAAGAACATCGGCGAAGCCACCCCGATCGGTCTGGCGCGCGGGCTGAACGCGCAGTGGACCAACGGCGGCCTGCTCTACGCACCGCCCTTCCGCTAAGGATCAAATCAGGGGCGCGGCACAGGCCGCGCCCCTTTCCGTATCTTCCCAAGAACGAAAACATCCGGGCGCGGTCGCGGGACGTTATTCTTGCATCCCCAGGACGCCAGGAGCGACGTAGGGAACACTGCCATGAGCATAACGACCGCCCCGCCGAAGGAGTCGTTCCGGCTCGGCATGCTGGTCTACGATACCCGTTACCGCTCGATCACCATCCAGATCGTCGCGCTGATCGGGTTCCTGATCCTGGCCGGCTGGCTGGTGAACAACACCCTTCACAATCTCGCGGTCCTCGGGAAACCCATCGACTTCTCGTTTCTTAAGGACTCCGCCGGGTATGACATCAACCAGCGGCTGATCGATTACAACTCCCAGTCGAGCCATTGGCGCGCGACCGTGGTAGGGCTGATCAACACGCTCCTCGTGGCCTTTCTCGGCTGCATCACCGCGACGATCATCGGTATCATCGTCGGCGTGCTGCGGCTGTCCAACAACTGGCTCGTGGCGCGGCTGATGACGGTCTACGTCGAAACCTTCCGCAACGTGCCGGTGCTGCTGTGGATCGTCTTCACCATGGCGATCCTCATCGAGACCCTGCCCGCCCCCCGCGATTTCCGCGGCGACGATTCGGAGGCCAGCATGGTCCTGTTCGATTCCGTTGCGCTGACCAACCGGGGGTTCTACGTGCCGGAGCCGATGTTCTCCCGTGGACTGGGAGACCTGCCGATTTTGGCGGACCGGTCCAGTCCTGCCTGCGCGGTGCCGGAAGGGGGCGGACCGGTGAGCGACTCCTGCGGGCTGTTCCAGGTGAGCCTCGACCTGCTGCTGATCCTCGCGGTGCTGGGGGCCGGGTTCTACGTTTCGAGCCTGATCCGCAAGCGGGCCGACCGTATTCAGAACCAGACCGGCGACAGGCCCACCACGTGGTATCTTCGGCTGGGCGTGGTGGTCATTCCCACGGTGGCGGTGCTGGTGCTGCTGGGCTTTCACCTTGGGCGACCCGAGCTGAAAGGGTTCAACTTCCAGGGCGGCATCTACCTGCGCAACTCCCTCATCGCGCTGTGGCTGGCCCTGTCGCTCTATACGGCAGCCTTCATCGCAGAGATTGTCCGCGCTGGCATCCTTGCCATCTCCAAGGGGCAGAGCGAGGCCGCGGCGGCACTCGGGCTCCGGTCGAACCGGATCATGAGCCTGGTGATCCTGCCGCAGGCGCTCCGGGTCATCATCCCGCCGCTGATCTCGCAGTACCTGAACCTCACGAAGAACTCTTCGCTGGCCATCGCCGTCGGATACATGGACCTGACCGGCACCCTGATGGGCATCACGCTCAACCAGACCGGGCGGGAGCTGGAGACGGTGTTGATGGGGATGCTCGTCTACCTGTCGATCAGCCTCTGCATCTCGGCGGTGATGAACCTTTACAACCAGCGCGTGAAACTGGTGGAGCGGTAAGATGACAGAAACGCATTTCGTCCGCACCCAGATGATCGAAGAGCAGGAACCGCCCGGGGCAACGACCGGTGCTGTCGGCTGGATGCGGGAGAATCTCTTCTCCTCGCCGCTGAACGCGATCCTGTCGCTCCTGTCGCTGGCGTTCATCTACTGGCTACTCGCGCAGGCGCTGCCGTGGCTGATCTCGCCCACGTGGCAGGCCAACTCGCTGACCGAGTGCCGGGAGATCATTGCCGAGGCGGGCTACGGAGGGGCGTGCTGGGGCCTGATCCGCGAACGCTTCCTGCAGTTCATTTTCGGCTTCTATCCGCCCCACCTCTATTGGCGTGTTGTCCTCGACTTTGCCCTGCTCGCGGTCGCCCTTGCGCCGATCCTGTTCACGGGGCTGCCGCGCAAGATGCTGTACTTCTCGGCGGTCTATCCCTTCCTGATGCCGTGGCTGCTTTGGGGCGGTACGATCTGGACTCCGGTCATGGCGGCGGTCGGGTTCGTCATCGGCTATCTCGCGCAGCGGTTTCTCAAGCCGGTGGTCGGCGACCTGGCGGCGACGATCCTTGCGTTCGTCCTTCCGGTGGTCTGGTGGATCTTTCTTGCCGGGCCGGTGCCCAATGCCTTTGCCTCGATCCTGCCTCTGGCCATCGAGACGGTGGAGAGCCGGGCCTTCGGCGGGTACATGCTGTCGATCACCATCGGTGTCGTCGCCATCGCGTTGTCGCTGCCGATCGGTATCCTCCTGGCGCTCGGGCGGCAGTCGGATCTGCTGATCGTCCGCTCGCTGTCGGTGGGGTTCATCGAGTTCATCCGCGGCGTGCCGCTTATCACGCTGCTCTTCGTCGCCTCCACGCTGCTCAACATCTTCATGCCGCCGGGCACGGATTTCGACATCATCCTGCGGGTCATTATCATGGTGACGCTCTTCGCCTCGGCCTACATGGCCGAAGTGATCCGCGGGGGGCTGGCGGCGCTTCCGAGGGGGCAGTACGAGGCGGCGGACGCGCTCGGGCTGGACTTCTGGATGGCGCAGCGGCTCATCATCATGCCGCAGGCTCTCAAGATCTCCATCCCGGGGATCGTCAGCACCTTCATCGGGGTGTTCAAGGACACCACGCTGGTCTCCATCATCGGCCTTCTGGACCCTCTCGGGCTGTCCCGCGCGATTCTGGCCGACTCCAACTGGAACGGTATCGTCTGGGAGATCTACGGCTTCATCGCCGTCATGTTCTTCATCTTCTGCTTCTCCATGTCCCGCTACTCGATGTACCTGGAGCGCAAGCTTCGGACGGAACACCGCTAAGGAAACGCCATGTCTGAAATGCCCGCAGAACGCACTGTCGACCGCTCGCACATGCAGGTGTCCGACGAAATCGCGATCCAGATCACCCACATGAACAAGTGGTACGGCACGTTTCACGTGTTGCGCGACATCAACCTGACCGTCCACCGGGGCGAGCGGATCGTCATTGCCGGCCCGTCCGGGTCCGGCAAGTCGACGCTGATCCGCTGCATCAACCGGCTGGAGGAACACCAATCCGGCGAGATCATCGTCGACGGGACGGAACTCAGCTCGGATCTGAAGAACATCGACAAGATCCGCTCCGAAGTCGGGATGGTGTTCCAGCACTTCAACCTGTTCCCGCACCTGACGATCCTGGAGAACTGCACGCTGGCGCCGATCTGGGTCCGCAAGGTGCCGCGCAAGCAGGCCACGGAGACGGCCATGCATTTCCTGGAGAAGGTGAAGATCCCGGAGCAGGCCAACAAGTACCCCGGCCAGCTTTCGGGCGGCCAGCAGCAGCGGGTGGCGATTGCGCGTTCGCTCTGCATGATGCCGCGGATCATGCTGTTCGACGAACCGACCTCGGCGCTCGACCCTGAGATGATCAAGGAAGTGCTCGACACGATGGTCGAACTGGCCGAGGAGGGCATGACCATGCTCTGCGTGACCCACGAAATGGGCTTCGCCCGGCAGGTCGCAAACCGGGTGATCTTCATGGATCAGGGTCAGATCGTGGAGCAGAACGAGCCGGAAGCATTCTTCAACAACCCGCAGCACGAGCGCACGAAGCTGTTCCTGAGCCAGATCTTGGGGCACTGAGCCCGGTTACTGCGTGGGGTCGGCGCCCTCTGCTGCGTCCACCTCCGCCAGGTCATGCGGGGTGAGGAACTGGCGCGGCTTGCCTTGCTGCGGCTGAACCTCAGACCAGGTCGCGACATCGAATGCCAGAACCAGCAGCGCGCCTGTCGGATAATCCGTGAAACGGGGGTGGTCCGGGGCGGCATCGGCCATGTCCTGTGCAAAGGCCGCGATGCCGGGGTTGTGCCCGATCATGAGCACGGTCTCCCCGGTGGCACCGCGCAGCGCGTCCAGCATTGTCTCGGGCGTGGCGTGGTAGAGTACCGGCCGCATGTCGGCCTCGCCCGCGAGTTTCAGCGCTTCCCAGGTTTCCCGCGCCCGCCGGGCGGAGGAGCACAGGATCTCGTCCGGCTGCCATTCGCTGTTGCGCAGCCACTTGCCGAGCGCCTTGGCGCTGCGCTTTCCGCGCTTGTTGAGGGGGCGGTCGATATCGTTCAGTTCGGGATTCACCCAACTCGATTTCGCGTGCCGAAGGAGGATAAGATGTTTCATGGGCTTTCGTGAGCGGCGCGGAGGTTTTTGCCCGTGGGTGGCACGGTCGTCCGATCATAGGACGGACTCCGCAGAAGCGAAGCCCTTTTCACATCTTGCGCGGCTTCTCCTCGAAGGGCACCCGGATCAGCGAGCCGGCCCCGTGGTCCGTGAACAGCTCTAGCAGACAAGCGTTGGGCGCGCGGCCGTCCAGGATGACGACCGCACGGACGCCGCCGGCAATCGCCTCAAGTGCGGTTTCTGTCTTGGGGATCATCCCGCCCGCGATCACGCCGCTGTCCGTCAGCTCCCGAACCTGGTCGGGGCTGAGCTGGGTCACGACAGCGCCGCTTGAGTCCTTCACTCCCTCGACGTCCGTCAGCAGCAGCAGCCGGTCCGCCTTGAGCGCGGCGGCGATAGCGCCGGCGGCGGTGTCGCCGTTCACATTGAACGTCTCGCCGTCCCGCCCGGCGCCGAGGGGCGCCACGACGGGAATGATTTTGTGCGCGTGCATCTGGTGGATGAGTTCCGGCGAGACCTCCACGGGCTGACCGACCAGCCCGAGCGCCGGGTCCACGGGATCGCAGACCATCATGTTGGCGTCCTTGCCGGAGATACCCACAGCACGGCCGCCCTGGTTGTTGATCGCCTGAACGATCCGCTTGTTGACGAGCCCGGAGAGCACCATCTCCACCACTTCCATGGTGGCTTCATCGGTGACGCGTTTGCCCTTCACGAACTCGCTCTTGATCTCGAGCTTCTTGAGGAGGTCGTTGATCATCGGGCCGCCGCCGTGAACGACCACCGGATGCACGCCCACCTGGTTCATCAGCACGATGTCGCGTGCGAAGCTCGCCATCTGCTCGGCGTCGCCCATGGCGTGGCCGCCGAACTTGATGACGACGGTGGCGCCGGTATAGCGCTGAAGATAGGGAAGGGCTTCGGACAGCGTCCGGGCGGTGGCGATCCAGTCGCGGTTCATGTTCTGCTTCTTCATTCGTCGGCTCGAGTGCTTGCTTGGTACGTGGTGTTACGCGCCGGGGCGCGCGGTGCCAAGGGCGTTTGCGGCATTTGCCGCGCCATAGCCGTTTCATGAGAGCACGATCTCAGGCCATCGCGCGGCCCGACAGCCGCGCGATGGCACGCGTTATGTGCGGAACACGCGGTAGATTGCCGGGATCACCAGAACCGTCAGCAGGGTGGAGCTGAGCAGGCCGAAGAGCAGCGACAGCGCGAGGCCCTGGAAGATCGGGTCTGCCAGGATCACGGCGGCGCCGATCATTGCGGCGACGGCGGTGAGCAGGATCGGCTTGAAGCGGATCGCCCCGGCCTCGATCAGCGTCTCCACCTTGTCCTTCGCCGGGTCCGCGTGACGAATGAAGTCCACCAACAGGATGGAGTTGCGGACGATGATGCCCGCGAGCGCGATAAAACCGATCATTGAGGGTGCCGAGAACGGCGCGTTGAACAGCCAGTGTCCCGCCATGATGCCGACGAAGGTGAGCGGCACCGGCGTCAGGATCACCAAGGGCAGCAGGAAGGAGCCGAACTGCGCCACCACAAGGATGTAGATGCCCAGCAGCGCCACACCGAAGGCGGCGCCCATGTCGCGGAAGGTAACCCAGGTCACTTCCCATTCGCCGTCCCAGAGGAGCGTCACCTGCGCTTCGTCCTCCGGCTGGCCGTTCAGACGGATCTCGGGTTTTGTGCCCTCGTCCCACTCCATCTCTTCCAGTGCATCGCTGACGGCGAGCATGCCATAGAGCGGCGCCTCGAAATCCCCGGCGAGTTCGGCCATCACCATCTCCGTGGCGCGGCCGTTGTGGCGAAAGATCGGGTAGGAGGCCTTCTCCTCCCGGATGTCCACCACGTCGCCCAGTTCGACGACGCCCCGGGCGCCCGGAAGCACGTTCGCGGGGATGGGCGTCGACAGGAACCGCTCGTCCACCACGCGGTCGGATTTGTCCCGCTCGATGGTGATCGGAATCGGGTACCGGCCGCCGCCCCGGTGGGAGTAGCCGACGGTGCTGCCGGCGTTCAGGATCGCGAGGGTGTCGAACACGTCCGTCTCTTGTACGCCGAAGAACTCAAGCTGGTCGCCGGAAATGGTGGCGCGCAGGCGCCGGGGCTGGATGCCATAGCTGTCATCGACATCAACAATGAACGGAACGCTCGCGAAGGCTTCGCGGATCTTCGCCGCCGCCTCGCGCCGGGTATCCGCGTCGGGGCCATAGACCTCCGCCAGCAGGGTCGCGATGACCGGCGGGCCCGGGGGCGGCTCGACCGTTTTCAGAGTCGTGCCTTCGGGGACGTCGAGGTCGGAAATGCGCTCCCGGATCTCCAACGCAATCTCGTGGCTGGAGCGGTCACGGTCCCCCTTGGGCGTGAGGTTGATCTGAACGTCGCCCATCTGCGGCTGCTCCCGCAGGTAATAGTGGCGCACCAGCCCGTTGAAGTTGAACGGCGCGGCGTCGCCGGCGTGGGTTTGCGCCGAAATCACCTCGGGCAGGGTAAGCACCTCGCGCGCCACGGCCTGCGCCACGGCGTCGGTCTGCTCGACGGCGGAGCCTTCGGGCAGGTCGATCACGACCGATAGCTCTGACTTGTTGTCGAAGGGCAGGAGTTTGACGGTGACGTCCTTGGTGTAGAGCAGCGCCAGCGAGCCGAAGGAGATGGCCGCGGCCACGAGCAGGAACAGCAGGCTCCCGCTCTTGGTGCGCAGAAGCGGCCGGGCGACGGCGGCATAGATCCGCCCCAGGGCGCCGCCCTGGTGTGCCTGGTCGTTCGGGTCATGGGCCGGCGCACGGCCGGCGATCTTCACCATGAGCCAGGGCGTAATGATGACGGCCACGAAGAACGAAAAGATCATCGCGGCGGAAGCGTTCGCCGGAATCGGGCTCATGTAGGGCCCCATCAGGCCGGAAACGAACAGCATCGGCAGCAGCGCCGCGACCACGGTGAGCGTGGCGACGATGGTGGGGTTGCCCACCTCGGCCACGGCGCGGATCGCCTTCGTCACACGGTCGGCCTTGTCCGGCATCGCCCAGTGCCGCGCGATGTTCTCGATCACAACGATGGCGTCGTCCACGAGGATCCCGATGGAGAAGATCAGCGCGAAGAGCGACACCCGGTTGAGCGTGTAGCCCATGATCCAGGCCGCGAAGAGCGTGAGCAGGATCGTGACCGGGATCACGATGGCGACCACGATCGCCTCTCGCCAGCCGATTGCGAAGAGCACCAACGCGACAATGGAGACGGTGGCGAGGCCGAGGTGGAACAGCAGTTCGTTCGCCTTTTCGTTGGCCGTCTCGCCATAGTCCCGGGTGATGTCGACCTGCATCGTGTCCGGGATCAGTTCGTGCTCCAGCTCCTCGACGCGGTGCAGGATCTCTTCGGCCACGACGACGGCATTGGCCCCGGCGCGCTTGGCTATGGCGAGCGTCACGGCGGGGGTGCGCGTGACGGTGCCGTCCTCGGCGCGGGTGACGTTCGAGACGATCCGGTCCGACGTGTCGGGCACGAAGCTCACATCGGCCACGTCGCGCACATAGACCGGGCGGTTGTCCCGCGTGGTCAGAAGGAGGTTGGCGATCTCGGCCGGCGCCTTCAGCGTTTCGCCGGCCACGAGCGAGATCTGCTCGCCATTGTCGCGGACGAGGCCGGTGGAGAAGGCCCGGTTCGCGCCCTGCACCTTTCCGGCAAGTTGTTGGAGCGTGACGCCGTAGAGCGCCAGACGCTCCGGGTCCGGCGCGATGCGGATCGCCTCCGGCGCCTCGCCGACGATATAGGTCAGCCCGACATTCTCGATCTTGGCGGCTTCCACCTGCAATTCGCGGGCAACTCGGGTGAGGTCGTTGGCGGTGACGCCGTTGTCCGGCGCGGAGGGGGTGAGCGTCAGCGACACGATCGCCACGTCGTCGATCCCGCGGCCGACGATCAGCGGATCGTCGATCCCCACGGGGATGCGATCCATGTTGGCGCGCACCTTTTCGTGGACCCGCAGAATGGCAGCGTCCGAGGAGGTGCCGACGAGGAACCGCGCGGTGACCATGGCGTAGTCGTCCATGGTCTGGGAATAGACATGCTCCACCCCGTTGATGCCTTGCACGATGGTTTCCATCGGCTCGGTCACCAGCTTCATCGCGTCCTCGGCCTTGAGGCCGGGCGCCTGAATGTGGATGTCCACCAGCGGGACGGAGATCTGCGGCTCCTCCTCCCGCGGCAGGCTGACGAGCGCGATCAGGCCGGCGGCCAGCGCGGCCATGATCATGAGCGGGGTCAGCGCCGAACGGATAAAGGCGCTGGTCAGGCCGCCGGCGATGCCGCGGCGCATGGGGTGGGGCTGGTCAGTCATGGCCGGCCACCAGCGTTTCGCCGCCCGAGAGGCCCGAGAGGACCTCGATCATCGGTCGGCCGTCGATCTCGACCCGTTCGCCAAGGACGACCGTGCGTTGTACGGCCATGCCGTCCGACCCCGTCACGGTGACGAAGTCCAGGCCCATGCGGGAGACGACCGCCTCGTGCGGGATGACCACGGCTTCCGTAGAGCCCACGGGCAAGCGGACCAGAACGCGGGCGTCGACGAAGTCCTCGTTGAGGCCCTCCACCTCAACGTCCGCGATCACGCGGCCGTTCTCGATCTGGGGATAGATCTTCGCCAGGTGGCCGGTGCGGGTCTGGTCCCCGGTGCCGATTTGAATGTCGGCGCCTTCCTCCAGAACCCCCGCGTGGCGCTCCGGCACGGCGAGGCGCAGGAAGAATCCACCGCCGCCGATCTGCGCGATGGTCTCCCCGGGCTGCACGACCGCGCCAGCGGTGACCGGCACGTCAAGGACGGTGCCGGAGAGCGGCGCGAGGACCGCTCCCTCGGCCTCGCGCTGCTTCAGAACGGCGCGGTCCGCATTCGCCGCGCCGATCTGGCCCTTGAACACGTCAACCTGCGTGCGCAGGGCATCCAGGCGCTGGGCGGTGGTGACACCTCGTTCCAGCAGGTTCTCACCGCGGGACAGTTCGGCCTCGGCGTTATCGAGTTGCGCTTGCAGGGAGGTCAGTTGCGCGTCCACCGCGCGAAGCTGCAGGTCCAGCTTCTCGTCGGAGACCGTGCCAATCAGCTGCCCTTCTTCGACATGGGCACCTTCGGAGACCTCGATGCTGACCAGCGTGCCCCCGAGCCGTGTGCGGGCAGGGATGCTGTCTTTCGTTTCGATGCGTCCGAACACCGCCTTCCATTCGGGCACCTCGACGCGCGTCGCTTGCATTGGCGTCTGTGCCTCTGCGAACAGGGGCAGGGCGAGGGCGAGCAGTAGTGGCAGAATTCGTCTTGGCATCGGGACCTCCTGTCCATCCGGCGGTGCAAAACATATGCGTTTTTGTGAATGTTTTGCAAGACCCGTCCTGATCAGGCTGCGGAAATCTCTCCTGTATCCTCCTCCATTCCCATTTTCGCATTTTAAAACAGCTATTTGAAATGCAATTTATGCATAAAAGCGTAGGAGGCGGCGCAAAGGCCGCCTCCTGCGTTTCGCCTGACCGTTCTAGGCGACTGGCTTGATGCGGCTTGGCTCGTCCGCTTCCAGGTAGGCCTCCTCCTGCGGCGACAGGTCGATCTCGTCGTAGCCGGTGAACATCGGCCGGATGTGCTCCCACAGGGAGTGGCCGGTGGTCATCAGGTAGAGGTGCATCACGATGAACGACAGGATGCCGAAGGCCGCCAGCACATGCAGGTTGCCCACGATCTCGATCCAGAGGCCCGAGGACGCTGCCGGTTCCCACAGCCGATAGGTGAGGTAGGCGATGCCGGTGATCCAGATCGTCGGGAAGATCAGGAGCTTGAGCGCGAGGTAGGCCATGGCCTGCAGCGGGTTGTGCTTGCGCCAGTACGCCTTCCGATAGGGATGTTTCTCGCCCTTGAAGATGCCGTAGCTGTAGAACCGGATCACCTGCCCCAGACCGTCCGCGGAAGGGACGTAGTGCTTCCACGTGCCGGTGGTGAAGTGCCAGAAGATCGCGAAGATCCAGAGCACCATCAGCAGCAGCGCCGCGTACGTGTGCACCAATACCGCCTGCTGGTACGGTATCCACTCGTGCAGACCGTAAAGCCGGAATCCGGTAAAGGTCATGACCAGCACCAGGATCACCTGGCTCCAGTGCCAGAAGCGTTCGAACGGCGGGTAGATCTTGACCATACGTTCGGACATCTCAGTGCTCCTTCATGTTGCGGCGGCCGATGAGGCGCATGAGGGCGTGGATGACCAGCCCCAGCAGGGTCAAGCCGAAGATCAGCGCCCCGAGTTTGCCGCCCGGGCCCATCGGGTTGGCACCGGGGATGTGGATGCCGGCGATGTTGGCGAGACGGCCATTCTCCTTGTGGCATTCCTCGCAGGCGACGTGGTCTTCGGCCGGCGCGACCATGTGGGTGACGGGCCAGTACATCTCGGTTGCGACGAAGTCGTAGCTGCCGGAGTATTCCGTCCCGGACGCCTTGGCGCCCGCTTCGAACGCCTTGTCCCAATCCCACTTGCCCCAGTAGGCCGTCTCGGACCCCGGTCCGAAGAGGTGCGGGTAGAGCAGACGGTTACGTTCCGTGTCGTAAGGCTGCTTGCCGCGCATGACCTTGAAGGGCCAGATCCGGCTGTTCTCGTCATCCTGGCCGCCGGAGATCATGTTGACTTCGACCACCCCGCTGGGGTCGATGTCGTGATCGGCATTGGCATATTCCACCTGGCCGTCGAACCAGAAGTACTCCGGCTTCAGGTTCTCACCCCATTCGAAGTCCCCCTTCATCGTGACATATGTGGGTTTCTTCTTGCCGTCGGCGGTCTCGTACTTCGCGACTTTCATCGGCTTGCCGTCTTCGCCCATCTTGCCGGCGGTCGACCAGTCCCACATCGTCTTCGTGGGGACGCCGCCTTTGGCGTATTCAGGGATGTGGCAGGTCTGGCAGGCGATCTTGTCGCGGTGGCTGTTCAGCTTGAAGCCGATCAGGGAGAACTTGTCGTGCGGCTCGGTGCCGTGGCAGCTTTCGCAGGTGGCCACGTCGCGCCGCTGGCCGGGCAGGCCGGCGCCCTCGGTGTCCTTGGCCGTCACGTTGTAGCGCGATCCGTGCCATTGGTGCTGGTCGCTCACGTGGCAGGTCGAGCATTCGAAGTTCAGGCCGTCGGAGGCCATGTGGACGTCGATGTCTTTCGTGGGGTTGTGCAAGACCGACGAAAGATCCCCATGTTTCACGTTGTCGCCGCCGCCGCCGTAGAAGTGGCAGTTGCCGCAGTTGTCGCGATCGGGCAGGCCAACGCTCTGCGCCACCAGCGTCAAGTCCACCGGGTTGGCCGGTTTGCCTGTGTTGGTGACGGCGCCCTCCTTGACCTCCGTGCCGAAGGGCTGGCCCGCGCCGGCGGGCACCTTGAAGTAGGTGTCGGATTTGTCGTGGCAGACAAGGCAGTCCACCGCGTTCGCCTCCTGCGGGGGCGGCGTGTTCATGTCCTTCCAGCCGTAGCCCACGTGGCAGGAGGTGCAGCGCGGTTCGTTCCCGGCCACGCCGACGCAGTAGGAGTTGATCACGTTGTTCTTGCCGAGGTCCTGCCCGGTGACGGGGTGCTCGTAGTCCCACGTCCAGTGGATGGACTGTTTGACCTGATCGGAAGCTTCGGTGTGACAGGTCAGGCAGGCGGCGGTCACCTCCGGCCCGGAGGCGAAGTCCTTTTGCAGGATCTCCAGATTGGAATGGTCCACCGTGGTGTTGGATTTCTTTGCCGGCGGTGCCTCCGCCTCCTGTGCCACGACGGCCCCGGCCCCTGTCAGTGCAAGGGTCAGGCCGATCACGGCCGTCATCTTTCCGGAAATCATGTGCACATCCCTCCATCTCGTGGATTGCCGGGCGCTCCTGAGCGGCCCAACAAATGCACGGATGGGGCATTAATTCCATGATCTATAACAAGTTTTGAATTTATGAATATAACCTACAGAAAGGAAAATATATTGTAAAGGTGCATAAATACAGAGGTGATGACAGGCTGATTTGGCGGAGAATTTTCGTGACAAGAATAGAAAGGCTCATCTTACCTGCGCCATATCTGCATCTGTGAGGGTCTTATAGCTTATTTTGGATGCATATTTTGTCGCAGCGTGGACACTGTGAAGCGACCGGTTCCGACACGCCGCTGGCCGCCCTTCCATTGCGGCCGAGCGCTTGTCATGCCGGGCGCGGGGGGGGTACCCGTTCGGCATCGAGTCAGGGGTGCGGACACATGGCCATCGACTGGGTTCAACACCGGCGGGACGACCACAAGATCGGCCAACTGCAGGAGTTTCTCAAGCAGATCGTCTACGGTGGAAACGATGGTATCGTGACGACCTTCGCCATTGTTGCGGGCTTTGCCGGAGCCTCCGCGGAGGGAACGGCGCAAGTGGGTGCGCTGGCGGTTCTGGTCTTCGGTCTCGCCAACCTGTTTGCCGACGGCGTGTCGATGGGGCTCGGTGAATTCCTGTCCACCCGGTCTCAGCGGGACGTCTACGTTAGCCAACGGCGTTTTGAACTGGACGAGTTGCGAAACAACCCCGACCGGGAACGCGCCGAGCTGGTGCAAATGCTCTGCGAACGCGGCATGGGGCCCGAACCGGCTGGCCGGATTGCGTCGGAACTGATCCGCTGCCCCGAACTCGTGGTGGACATGATGATGTCCTACGAATTCGAAATCCCCGACATGCGAAACGGCTCCGCGGCGATGGACGGGATGGTGACGTTCCTGTCATTCATCACCCTCGGGGCGATCCCGCTCATTCCCTACTTTATAATGACGCCGACGCCGACGACGTTCTGGCTCTCTGTCGCAGCCACCTTCACGGCGCTCGCCCTGCTGGGCCTGCTGCGGTGGTGGTCGACCCGGCAGGGAGCGCTGCGATGCGTCGGCGAGGCGGTTCTCGTGGGCGGCGCCTGTGCGCTCGTGGCCTATGTCGTGGGCGCCGCCGTGGGGTCGATTGGCTAGCCCCCCGCCGCGTCAATTGGGGCCGGTCAGAAGTACCGCATCCAGATATAGACGTTCGAGATCGCCAGCATCAGCATCGTCACGGGGAAGCCGATCTTTACGAAGTCGACGAAGCCGATGGGTTGCTTGGCCTTCTCCGCGAAGGCGGCCACCGTGAGGTTGGCACTTGCCCCCAGAAGGGTGCCGTTGCCGCCGAGACAGGCACCGAGCGCGAGCGACCACCACAGCGGCTCGATCGCCTCCGCGCCGCCGAACGTGTGGGCGGTGGACTCGATCATCGGGATCATGGTGGCTACGAAGGGGATGTTGTCGAGGATGGCCGACAGGATGCCGGAGGCCCAGAAGATCAGGAACGAGGTCTTCATCAAGTCGCCCTGGGTGAGATCGAGGATCTTGGTGGCGAAGATCTCCAGCAGTCCGGCGTGTTCCACACCGGCCACCACCACGAACAGGCCGCCGAAGAAGAAAATCGTCACCCATTCGACCTCGGCGAAGATGCCGTGCAGGGAGTCCGACTGCTTCTCGCTTTTCTGATGGCCGAAGGCGAGCAGCATCAAGAGCGCCGCGCCTGCCAAAGCCGACGTCCCAGGCATCAGACCGTAGCCGTGCCCGACGGTGAAGCCGAGCAGGACGAGAGCCAGCACGCCCAGGGATTTGACCATGAGCCGTCGATCGGTGATCGCCTCGTTCTCCTTGAACTTCATGATCCGCAGGCTGGCCTCCGGCGGAATGTGCGACAGGGCGCGGCGGTTGAGCAGGATCGTGACGCCAAGCATGACCACGAGGCAGACCGTCGCGATGGGTGCCAGGTTCATCAGGAAGTCATTGAAGCTGAGGTTGGCCGCGGACCCGATGATGATGTTGGGCGGGTCGCCGATCAGGGTCGCGGTGCCGCCGATGTTCGACGCCAGGATCTCGGCCATGAAAAAGGGAAAGACGCGCGTCTTCAGCTCGTCGGTGATGAGCAGGGTGATCGGTGCGATCAGCAGGACAGTGGTCACGTTGTCGAGCAGCGCCGAAAAGACCGCCGTTATCAGCGTGAGCATGACGAGGATGCCCATTGGCTTGGCGTTCACGCTCTTGGCGGCCTTGATCGCCGCGTACTGAAAAAGGCCGGATTTGCTCGTGATGCTGACGATCATCATCATCCCGATGAGCAGCGCGAGCGTGTTCGCATCCACGCCCGAGACGGCCTGCTCCTGGTTGATGATGCCGAAGACGACCATCAGCGCCGCGCCAAGCATGGCCAGAATGGCGCGGTTCACCTTTTCACTGATGAGGGCGACATAGACGAGGATGAGGATGCCGGTCGCGACCCAGAGCGGGTCGATGCCCAGCAGATCCGGAATGGAAAGGGCGGCCTCGCCGTGGGGTGAGGAATGGTCCATGAATGTTCACATGCCGAGGATTTCGACTTCGCCGAAAACTCGGTCCAACAGGGAGTTAGGGCTGACAGTGCCAACGAAGCGGCCCGTCTCGGGGTCGACCAGGATCACGTGGCGCTTGTATTTGTGGATGAGGTAGATGCCCTCCATGACCGGCGTATCGGGGGCCGCGATGGGGATGTTTTTGGGGTTGGACAGGTTGTCGGACACCTTGACGGTCTTCAGGCGCTCGAGTTCGGCGTCGAAGTCTTCCTTCGACAGGCTCATGAAGCTGAGGTTGCCGATCCTGCCGCGCCAATTGTCCCTGTCCGAGCCGATGGTCGCCGCTTTCGGCAGAAGTAGCTTCATCAGCGTCGGCTGCGTGAAAACGCCGATGTACTTACCGTTCTCGTCCACCACGGGCAGAATACGGATGCGGCTACGGCGGATCACGTTGAAGGCGGTCGCGACGGTGGCGTCGGGGCGGATTGTCTCCTGAAGCTCCGGCGGAAGCATGACATCCTGGCAAGTCAGACCCATTTTCGACCTCGCGTGCTTGATGGCAGAAACCGGCGCCCCATCGGGGAACGGGATGGCCTCGGTCGCGCCATGTAGGCGGTTGCGGGCCGGACCGGATGCCGGAGGGCTGGTGGCTGTCTTTCACTCTTTCGGTGCCAATACCAGCGTGCGCGTTGACGCGGGGCGAAGGATACTGTCGCATACAGAGTGGAGGAAGTTCGATTGTTTCACTGGGCGCCGCAGGGAACTCCGCAAAGCTTCGGGCGTTTTGTTCAGGAACCGAGGGGGAAACATGCTGCAATCGTTCAAGGATCTTATCGACAAGCCGATGCGCGCCGGCGACCGCAAGGCCAGTTTTCGCGATGCCTTCTTTCGTATCGATGAGGGGATCCTGCGCTACGCGGCGCTCGACATTGGCGGCTGGTTGAGCATCGACAATATCATCGTCTCGATGGACTTGATCGAACCTTCGGCGGCAGGGGACGGGGAGTGGGTGGTCAAGCTCGACGAAGACGCCCTTGCTGGTGCGCCGCGTTGGGAGCGGCGGGAGGAACGGGAGGAGGTCGACCTGCAGGGCTGGCCACCGGTGATCGTGGGCCCGTTCGGCAGCACGATATCCCCTCTGCTGCTCTATCAACAGCTCCGCGAGTTGCGCGGCACCGGAGCTGGCAACGACGACGGTGAAGAGTCGCCGGTCCAGTCGATGGAGCGCGCTGGAAAGTGGCTGGGCCTTACGGCCTTCGATGCGGTGGGAGAACTCGGAAAGGTCGAAGATTTCATCTTCGAGACGGACACCAACGCCATCCATGCTGTGATTCTGGATCGCGACGCCCCGGGTACGGACCTGGGCCGGGAACTACCGATCCATCACTTCCGACACATGGCCGATCAGGAAACGCATCTCGTGCTGGACCTGCGGGGCACACCCGCCCCGGACGTTGAGGCGGAGCCGGACCGAAAGCTCTGACCTCCGCTTACGTCGGAGGTTGAGCGACGGGCGACTCCGGTTGCCGGACCCGACCCGTGCGCTTCCGCACTTCCCGCAACGCCACGGTGGGTTTGTGATGTGTCGGGTGCGGCCGAGGTGTCGGCCGGGCAAGCCGTTCAAGTTCAGCGTTAAGTTGCGCTCCGATCAGAGTCACCAGGGCGCTGAACCAGAACCACAGGAGCAAGCCGACGACCGCGCCAAGGGAGCCATAGATCCGATTGAGATCGGCGACGTTCCGGAAATAGGTCGCCAGCAGGAGCGAACCCACCGCCCACATCAACACGGCCGCCTGGGCGCCGGGCGTAATCCAGCGCAACCGCCCACCCCGGCGGTTCGGGCCGTACCGATAGACAAGGGCGAGCGCGAAGGCGACGACGCCCAGGAGGATCAGCCATTTCGCGGCGCCGATCAGGAACTGCACCGCGAAGGGCAGGTGGAAAAAGCCGATGATCGGCGGAAGAATGACCACGAAGACAATCGACACCATCGCAACTGTCACCAGCAGCGCAGTCAGGAGCAGCGCAACGCCATTGCGGCGGAGGACATTCTTTCGATGGGGCTTTTCGTAGATGACGTTCAACCCGCGGATCAGCGATGCAACCGCGGCCTTCGAAACCCACAGTGCGATGCCGATGGAGATGACCGAGGTCCACTGGAGCGTCGATGTGGCACCGCTGACCATCGTGGCGACTTGTGCCTGTAGAAGGTCGAAGGCGCTGACGGGCAGCATCGGGCGGAGGAGGGCAAGTTGTTCGCCGACGACCTCCGGGTCTGCCCAGTATCCCCAGATCGCGACGACGGCGGCCAGTGCGGGCAGGATTGCCAGGAACGCGTAGAACCCCACCCCGGCGGCTATGAGGCTGAGATTGTCTTCGTCCATCCGCCGCGACGTGCGGATAACGACCTTTCGCCATTCCCGCCAGGAGTACTGGCGGGGGCGAATCTTGACTTTATGCGGCGTGAGGGTGTCCGACACGGCCGCGTGCCTGTCAGGGCGCCGTACGCGCCGACCGGGGACCGGCGACCAGCCAAATGATGAAGCCGATCAGCGGTAGGATAACGACGAGCAGCACCCAGAGTACCTTTTTGCCCGTGGTTTCGCCGGAACCGACGATCGAGATGATGGCCCAAATGTCCAGGGCAAGCAGGATGAGGCCGAACAGGCCGCCGAGATCAAACATGTGGAAGTCTCCTCAAGACTGGCGTTTGGTAGATAAGCTGTCTCGAAGACCGGATGTTCCGTGTGCCGGCTGCCTTTTTACTGATTTGCGCCCGCGCGAAGGTGCGCGCAAACGCGCAGGCGGGCGGAAAGTTCCCATATTTTTCTGTAATTTAGTTGCTCTTTCCGGGAACAGCATCCCCCCCATCGCGTTCTTCCGTCAGAGGCGCAGGGCAGACACTGCCGTGCGCAGGAAGTTGAAATGGAGCAAGTTCATGAAACGGATTCTGACAAGTACCGCTATCGTCATGCTCGCCGCTATGCCGTTTTTTTTGCAGGATGCGGCGACCGCCGAGAAACCCGAGGTGAATGCTGAAGCGAGCGCGAACGCGCAAGCCGATGCCGGCATCTCGATGGAGCAGGACGGCATGACCATCAACGCTGCCGACCTGATTGGTCACCCGGTGTACGTGGGCGCCGAAGGCGAGGCGACTGTCGATGAGGCTGTCGCTGACGTGCCTGACGGTTGGGAACGTGCCGGCGAAATCGGCGACGTTATTCTGACCTCCGAGGGCGGTATCGAGTCGATCACGATGGACATCGGCGGCTTCCTGGGCATGGGCGAGAAAAACGTTCAGACCAGCATGGACAACCTGAAGTTCGTGCAGGACTCCGATGAAGAAGGCGAATACTTCATCGTCTTCACCGGCGACCGCTCGAAGCTTGAGATGGAAGAAGAGTACGACCGCGCTGCGCTCGATGAGGACAGCTACTCCGTCTACTCCGAACGTCCGGAAATGGCGGCTCAGCAGACCTCTACCGAGATGGAGCAGGAAACCGAGCAAGCCGCTGCGGAGACCAAGCAGGAGGTCGAACAGACCGCCGACGCCGCTGAGCAAAACATGGAGAAAGCTGGCAACGAGGCCGAGCAAGAGCTTGAGCAAGCTGCCAATGAGACGGAGCAGGAGGTCGAACAGACCGCCGAGGCCGCCGAGCAGAACATGGAGCAAACGGCCGACGCCGCTGAGAAGGAGATGGAGCAGACCGCTGATGCGGCAGAGCAGAACGTGGACGCCGCTGAGCCGGTTGCGACCGACACCGCTGCCGTTGATCCCGCCGCTCAAGAGCCTGCCGCCAACAATGGCGACTCCGACCGCGTCCTGACTGCTGAAGAGCTGGACGGCATGCCGGTTATCGGGAGCGACGGTGACCGTCTCGGTGAAGTGTCCGATATCGTCCTGACCGACAGTGGCGAAATCGACAGCGTCATCATCGACGTAGGCGGCTTCCTCGGCCTTGGCGAAAAGCCGGTCGCGATCCCCTTCTCCGAACTGACGCTGCAAGAAGGTGAAGGCCTTGCCGATCAGACGGTGAAGATTAACCGCACCGAGGAAGAGCTTGAGCAAATGGAGCGTTGGGAAGGCTGATACGCCTTGAACGCTGGAGTGCCGCCTAACGTGGCATTCCTTCCACGGAATTGGGCCGGCGCGATGCGCCGGCCTTTTTCGTTCATGCTGGCGAAGCAGGGAAATATGCGGCGGTTGCCGGACGCAAGTTGCCGCTGGCGGGAGATATTACGAAGACGTTCCTAGAACCCGCTCCACGCGCGGGCCAATCAGCCAACGCTGGAACATGTCGTCGAACTGGTCGGGAGCCTCGTAGAAGGGCAGGTGGCCCGTTTCCATCAGCAGCGCGCGCGCATTGGGAAGAGCCTGCAGCAGCGCGATTTGGTGTTCCGGTGGAACCACTGGGTCCTTCGTCCCGACCACGGACGTGACCGGGCAGGAAACCAGGGGAAGCTCCTGCCGCATCGACTGGCCGCGTACCCAATTGAGCATCAGTCGTAGCGCCAGGGGATTGCAGCAGGACAGCTCCGCGCGCATCTCGTCGGGGAGCGGAGCCGCACCACGGCTGCCCGACTGAACCATCGCGCCCCATCGCTGAAAGTTCTCGGGGGACTCCAGGGCGTACCGCCAAAGAAGGCTGACCGCGAGATGCCCAAAGCCGGGCAGGGCAGTGAGCCGCGCGTGCAACGAGCGGGCGCTTGCGATCCCGCCAGAGAACAACGACCCGACCAGCAAAATATCCCGGACACGCTCCGGGTACCGGCGCGCGAGTTGCAGGGCAACCAACCCACCGGTGGAATGGCCGACCAAGCGCCACCGCCCGGTAGGAAACGCGGCGTCCAGACGGCGGGCGTAGATGTCGAGAAACCGCTGATCCCTTAGCATAGCGGCCGTTCGGGCGCTGGTGCAGCTTGCGCTGTGCCCAGGAAGCGGTAGAGCGACCGTTGGCTGCGGCAACGGCTGCTGTCGCGAAATGATGGGTCGCCAGAGCGCGTTCGTTTCAAGCAGGCCATGGAGCAATACGACGGGGCCACCCGGGATATCGTCGGCAAAGACCTCCATGGGCAGGTCCGCATCGGACAGGGATGGATCGACGGCCGACGGTGGCCTGAAGGACCGTGCGCCCATGAGGGGACGTCGGGCGAGGTGCGCCCACGACGGAGCCCACCTGCCTTTCGTATGTGGGGCCCCGGCCGTCAACGGGAAGGCCTTACGCAAACGGCCGCGCAGAGCGCGACCGGAGCGCCGACGCGCCGGATGCGCGCCGGAGGATGGATTTTCCTACCGTGGTTACTGTGCGGACCTGTCATGTTGGCCTTCTTCGACTTCTTCCACGATCTTTGCAACGAAGGCATCCAAATCGTCCGGAGAGCGGCTGGTGACGATACCACAGTCCGTCACGACCTCCTCGTCCTTCCAGTTCGCGCCCGCGTTCTTCATGTCGGTCTTGATGGACGCGAACGACGTCGCATCGCGGCCCGAGATAACGCCGGCCTCGATCAGAAGCCAGGGCGCATGACAAATGGCGGCGAGCGTCTTGCCGCTGTCGTGGAAATCCTTCACCAGTTGCACGGCCTCGTCGGTGGCGCGCAAGGTGTCGGGGTTGATTTGACCACCGGGGAGAACCAATGCGTCATAGTCCTCGCAGCGCGCGTCCTTGATCGAGAGGTCGGCGTCGGCGTCGCGGCCCCAGTCCTTTTCGTCCCAGCCTTTTATGGTGTCGCCATCGGGTGTCGCCACGTGAACGGTCGCACCGCGGGCGCGCAACTGATCCCTCGGTACCTCCAGCTCCGACTGCTCGAAGCCGTTAGACGCCATGATGAGAATCTTTGCATTTTCTATTGCGGGCATGGTTTGCTCCTTCCGTATCTCTTCGTTATGGCGCCCAACGTTCACCGGTCCCCGAGGTTCCGTGGGCATGTGCCACCACACGACTTCGTCAGAGCATCCCCAGCACGGTCACCGGAGCCGCGGTGGCGGCAGCCATGAACACCAGCCCGAGCAGGGCGAAGGCCCCATCCCGCTCCAGCAGCGAGGTCACGAACAGCGTGACGGCGGCACCGAGAAGGGAGGAGGAGAACGGGACGAGTTCCAGGATCGGCATCGCGGCACCACAGATGAGGCACAGCACTTGCACCGTCTTCCGGCCGGGGCGGCGCGTCAGAGGCTTCACGCGCTCGCGCGAGTGCCGGTCCAGCCAATCGGCGATCTTCCTGAGCCGTTTCATCACGCCGCGCAGCCGCTCGCCGCTGACTTTCTGACGCATCAGGAAGTCTGGCAGCCATATGTGATCCCGGCCGAAGATCATTTGCGCCGAAATGGCCGCAATCGTCAGGCCGCAGACGGAGGAAAACAGAGGCACGCCGCTGAGCGGGGAAACCACGAGCAGGGCGGGAATGATGAGGACGGGAAGGAAGGAATTCGAGCCGAAAGCCTCCAGCATATTGCTGATCCGCACCTCATCGCGATCACTCAACGTGTCGAGTTGATCGACAATGCTTCGGATGGGCTGAACGGTTTCGGTGGAGCCGTCGGCTCCGACTGCTTGGGCATCGCTCACGAACTTCCCATCCTGTTTTTCGCTGTTTCAATAGGTGAACTTCCGGAAGGTGAGTCGGTTCCCTTGCGGGGGTGAGAGCCGCAGCGCCCGCCCTAGTCCGTTGTCCACGGATGGGCCCGGCAGTCCCCGCTGCGTCAGCCGTCCAGAAGGCTCTGAAGACGTTCGATCCGTTGCTCCGTGATGCCGCGTGGATCGTCCCCGGCCGCGTCCGGCCAGTCCCGTTCCAGCGCGGCCTGCAAGGGAAACGCCTGTGCCGTCCGGAGCTGCCCCAGTTCGTCCCACCCGACCGGCATGGCCACCGGCGCGCCGTCGCGGGCTCGGAGGGAAAAGGGCGCGATTGCCGTCGCTCCGCGCTCGTTGCGCAGCCAGTCGATAAAGATCCGGCCTTTCCGCTTCGCTTTCGACATCGTCGCCGTGAAACGGTCCGGCTCCTTTTCTGCCATGAGTGTGGCCAGGACGCGGGAAAAGAGTTTTACCGTCTCCCATTCGGCCACCCGGCGCAGCGGCACGACAACGTGAATGCCCTTGCCACCCGTCACCATGGGCCAGGCCGGCAGCCCCAGATCGGACAGGATATCGCGCAGATCGCCCGCGGCTGCCACGACCTCCGCGAACGCCAGACCCTCATCGGGGTCGAGATCGAACACCATGCGATCCGGGCGCTCCAACCGATCGCGTCGCGATCCCCAGATGTGAAATTCCAGCGTCCCCATCTGCGCCGCCCCGACGAGGCCCGACGCATCTGTCACGTACATGTAAGGTTCCATCTGGCCATCGCTTTCCCCGATCTCGACAGTACGGAGCGCGTCGGGGAACCCCTTGCCGGCGTGCTTCTGAAAGAACGTTTCGCCACGCATCCCCTCCGGCGCACGTACCAGGGAGAGCGGACGGTCTTCGCATGTGGGCAGCATCCGGTCGGCGACGGCCGCGTAGTAGTCCGCCACCTGCCGCTTGGTGATCGCCGCGTCGGGGTAGACGACCCGCTCCGGGTGGGTGATGCGGATTCCGGCGACCGTTTGGCCCGTGTCGTCCTCGGCCATGACGTCCCCCTCCAGTTCGACGCTCTCAGGCGACTTGTCCTCTCTTAGCCCGTGAAACACTGCATGGCGCAGGCGTTTGTCGGCGGTCCATTCGGCGTAGCTCACCTCGGCCACGAGCTTGGGCGTGACCCATTGCACGCCACGGGCTTCCGACGTCGGCGCCTTTGCCGGTGCGGTCTTGCGGGCGATCGGCTTCATGGCTGTGCTCAGCGCTTCCATGTCATCGCTGTCGAAACCGGTGCCGACCTTGCCGGCATAGACGAGATCCCCCTCCCGGTACGCGCCGAGCGCGAGGGAGGCGAACGGGCGTCCGCGCTTGTCGCTTTGCTGCCAACCGAGAATAATAAACTCGTCGCGGCGCTCACATTTCACCTTGAGCCAGGTCTTGCCGCGCCCGGCGCGGTAGGGCGCATCGGTCCGCTTGGCAATCAACCCTTCACCGCCCGCCTTGCAGATGGTGGCAAAGGACTCTGAGGCGTCCCCTTCGATCACCGGGGAGAGTTGGACAAGGCCGAGGGGCGGGGCCTGACGGACCAGTCCGTCGAGAGCCTCGCGGCGCGCATGGAGCGGTTGACCGGTCAGGTCGGTTCCGTCCAGTTCCAGGAGATCGAAGGCGTAAAATGTAAAAGGGCCGCCCGCCTTGATGGCCTTTTGCAGGTTGGAAAACCCCTGCAGGCCCGCGCCCGCCACGATCTCCCCGTCGATCAGCGCGCTCTTGCAGTCGAGCGGGGCGAACCCCGGCAACAGATCCTCGAACCGATCGGACCAGTCATGTCCGTTCCGGGTAAAGACGCGCGGGCCCTTGCCACCAAGCGCCACCAGAGCGCGGTAGCCGTCGAACTTCAATTCGTGCCACCAATGGTCCCCGTGGGCGAGGGCATCGTGCAAGGTGGCGAGTTGCGGTTTACGGAACCCGGGGCGTTTGCCGGGGTGCTCTGCCGGGGCAGGATCGGCCCCCGAGGCGATTTCGCGCATGGTCCGATGGGTCGACACACTGCGGCGATAACGCAGCACGGGGTCGCGGCGCCTGGCTGCGTCGTCGTCCTCCTTCATCATCAGCCAGTTTTCGCGGTCCTTGTCGTGCTTGGCTTTCCCCTGCATCCGGACCAGGTGCCATCCTCCAGTGAGCCGGCGGCCATGCAGGGTGAAATGGAGATGCCCCTTCTGCAACCCCTTAGCCACCGGCTCCACCGGGCGCCAGTGGCCAATGTCCCACAGCATCACCGTGCCGGCGCCGTAGTTGCCCTTGGGGATCGGTCCCTCGAAGTCGAGATAGGAGAGGGGGTGATCCTCCGTCCGCACGGCCAGCCGCTTCTCGGAGGTGTCCAGCGCGGGGCCTTTCGTGACCGCCCAGCTCAACAGCACACCGTCCCATTCCAGCCGCAGGTCGAAGTGGGTGCGCGTTGCGTCGTGTTTCTGAATGGAGTATCGCGGGGCGAGGCCGCTGGGGTCGCCGGCATCCTGCGGTTCGGGCGTGGTGGCGAAGTCGCGCTTGGCGCGGTATTTGTCCAACCTGCCCAAAGGTCAGGCCGATTTCTTGCCGCCGCCCGAGTCCGCGCTGCCCGACTTCTTCCGCCGCCCGCCGGATTTGCTCTGCTTCACGCTTTCTTTAAGGGCGGCCATAAGGTCGACGACGTTCTCGCCGCCAGGCCGGTCGCCGTCGGACCCGGCTTTGGCGCGCGGGGTCTTCCGGTTCTTTCGCTTCCGCTCGATCAGCTCTCGCAGGGCAGTATCGTATCGGTCCTCGAAGGCCGCGGCGTCAAAGGGAGCGGTCTTGCGGTCGATGAGTTCGGTCGCAACCGAAAGGAGGTCCTCCTCCGCTTTATCGTCTTCGATTGACGAGAAGAGCGGGTCGGCGTTCCGGATCTCATCGGCGTAATGAAGCGTCTCCAGCAGCAGCCCGTCGCCGCAGGGCCGGATGGCGCAAAGGTATTCCTTGCCGCGCATCGTTAGCTGCCCCAGCCCGACCTTTGTTTCCTGCCGCAAGGCGTCCCGCACCACGCGATAGGCATCCTCGGCGAGGTCGTCGGTGGGGACCACATAGTAGGGACGGTCGTAATAGAGCGGGGGGATGTCACACAGGCCGACGAACTGAACCAGTTCGAGTGTCTTCTTGGTCTCCAGGCGGATCGCGTCGATCTCGTCCGGCTCCAGCAGGAGATACTCGTCGTCGCCGAGCTCGTAGCCCTTGAGAATGTCCTTGCTGTCCACCGGGCCCACGCCAGGCACGGTCTTTTCATAACGCACGCGCTTGCCCGTCGGCCCGTGGATCTGTCGGAAACTAACGCGCGCCCCGCTTTTCGTTGCAGAGTGGATCTCCACTGGTATCGACACCAGCGAAAGCCGAAGCTGACCTTTCCAGACCGCGCGTGAGGCCATCTCATCCTCCAGATTCGGGACTCAACGCCTACGGAGGGAATTTGTTCATTGGCCGTGCGGGCGCGGACGGTTTAGGCCTCTTCCTCGTGTGCTTCTGGTTCGACTTTGCCAAACCGAGCAAGGACCCGCGCACCGAGGAGGCACATGACCGCCCAAGACGCCCCGGCGAGCCAACCGGCCAGAACGTCCGTTGGCCAGTGAACCCCGAGGTAAACCCGGCTGACGCCAACCATGACCGTGACAAACACCGCAACGCTGAGCACATATATCTTGAGCCGCATCTCCGGCAGGATACGGGCGACCATAACGGCCAGCGTAAGGTAGACGACAGCCGCCATCATCGAATGGCCGGACGGGAAACTGGCGGTGTGAACGATGGAGCCGTGCGGAACGAGATCCGGTCGCGGGCGGGAAAATATCCCCTTCGCCGTGTTGGACACGGTCACGCCGCCGCCGATCACCACGAGCATGTACAGCGCTGACCTGTACCGTCCGGAAAGCAGGAAAAATAAGGCGGTGGCGACCGTTGCCAGCGTCACAACCAGCAGGCCACCGAGCGCCGTCATGTCCCGGCCCACCTCCTCGACCCAGGGAGGGCCGAGTGGGTCCGTCGGGTCGCCCGGCGTTCGGAGCGCCAACAGGAGCTGTGTGTCGATGTTGCGCGTTTCGCCTTCGAAGACCTCTCCGGCGAGTTCCATGAAGCCCCACAAGGACATCGCGATGAAACAGAGGGTGAGCAGGGTGCTCAACTCCACGTTCTGCCGAATCCACCGGGCGGGGGAAATTATCGTTTGTTCAAGCACGGTGCATCATCGCCGGAGGGTTGAATAAGCCTTGCAAACTCTGGTCTGCCCACATTGTAACAGTTCACGCGCCCCCGGACAGTAAGATCCGATCAGAATATGGCGCCCAATACGAGCAAGAGAAGGATGCATACCACGACGCCTGCGCCGATTGCAAACTTGGACGGGATCGTCCCGGTTTCCGGCGCGCCATCTCCGTGTCGAAGAGTTGACCCGTTGCCGTGCTCGTTGGGCGCCGCTGACAGGTCTCCCTCCGGCGGTCCTTTAACGAGCATGGTGTCCGCCGGCTCGATCGGCGGGATCATCTCGGAGCGGGCGTCCTCCGTCTGGGCGCGGTGGGTCGTCTCCTCCTTCTCTGCGTGCGACTCGTCGATCTCGGATTGCGGTTTGTGCGTCGTTCCGTTGGCAGCCATGTCTCGTTCCTCCTCCACATTACGAGGTCATCTGCATGGTACCAACGGGCGCACCCTCGCGGATGTTCCGGATTGCATGGCTCAGGATCGCGTAAAGCGGGGTCAGTCGCGGGGCCCGAGAGCCTAGTCCGAGGTCCGGCCCACAGGCGGCTCTGCGACAGTGCGTTCCCCATCCGCTTCGTCGCCGAACGCTTCGTCGGCGTCGAGTGGTTCCTCGCCCGGCGCCACATAGGCCGCGCTCTGCTCGATCGCGGCGTTGGTTTGGGCCGGGTGCATCCGGGCGTCGGCGGGCATAGCGGTGGCCGCCCACTCTCCAACCCTGTCTTCCGCTTCCTCGCGCGGCAACTTTTCCAGTCGCCCGATAAAGGTGATGAACGCCTCGCGGTCCCCGTCGATGGCCAGCACGTCGTTTTCGTGCGCCTCCGGCCAGCGCGTGAGTATCGAGGCCGACAGCTCCGGCCAACTCGTCTGGATCTGCGTCCATTCCATGTCTTGCATCCTTCTATTGCCTGTTCGGCAGGAGAACGGGCGGGTCTCCCCAAAGTTCCCCGCGCTGTTCCCCCGCCTTGTGACCGCATCGGGCGACGCCTGCCTCACATCATCGGCGTACCGCCGACCACGGCGACGGTTGCGCCGAAGGCGTAGCTGGAGGCGGAATTGATGATCGACCCGCCCTCCCTCATCACCGGCACCGCCGCCTAGCATAGGTAGAACATCGCGTGGATGTTGGTGCGCAATGTCCTCTCCCGTTCCTCGTCGGAGTTGTTTTCGGAAGCATCGCAACAGACCTGATGAGCGGCGTTGTTGACGAGGATGTCGGGGCGTCCGAAGACCCCGACGGTTACCCGCACGGGCGCGCGACGATGGTCCGCATCCTGAATGTCGCCCGCGTGCAGGTAGGCGCGGCGGCTGGCCTGCTCAACGAGGGCGCGGGTCTCTGCGGCCTCGTCGTGTTCGAGGAGGCTCTCCTGCACCTTCGATCGCGACGAACGGGTGCGGCTGGGCGAGGCTTTCGCGGGTCACTCAATTGGGCAACCGCTGGGCGATCTTCCGCCCGTCATCTCGGGCCGGTGCATTGCCTCTCTGAGCCAGCGCTGCGGTCTCTTCTATTTGGAGGGTGGGTCCACATATACAGGCTCGTGACCGAGCCAACGACCGACATTCCGGCGCGGGACGACCGTGCCTTCAAGCGCCATCGCGACACCGCGGTGCGGGCATTCGTGCGCCAAACGTTTGGCCCCCTCGGGACACTCCGCCTGCACCGGGCGGCGTTCGGTCTGGACCTGTTGCGCGCCCCGGCAAACGTCGCCCTCGCGCCGGTTTTCCTCCTGACCCGCCTGGCGGCCCTTCTCGCGAAGGTACTGGGGGCCAAACGGCTGTCAGCCTGGCTCATGCGCCGCGACATCCTTCTGGAAACCAACGTCTCGACGAAGGTCCGCGAGCGGATGCTTGCCTTCATCGGCGAGCTAGCGGCGCGGGAGCCTCGCCTGTCGGCCTCGCCCACCCAGATCGAGGCGGCGGTGTCCGATTACGTGGGCGTGCGGAACGCGGTCGCCGAGATCACGACATCGCTGGTCGTCCTGGCCTTCGGTCTGGCGATCTTTCACTCGGCGACCCCTGGCGTGATCTCCCTGGCCGGTCCGGTCGCTGAAATGCATGCCCGCACCACGGCCATCGAGAGCTTCCCGCTCGGCCAGGGGCTCGGGCGAATGTACTACGGCCTGTTTCCGCAAGTGCTTCCCGTGTGGCAGGTTGTGCTGAGCGGGGTCATCCTTGCGGCGGTTGCGTCGGTCGTCACGACCTTTGCGGGCGTCATTGCCGACCCGTTGCAGGTCCTCTCGGGCACGCACCGGCGCCGCATCAATCGCCTGCTCGACCGGCTGGCTACCAACCCCGGCGCAGGGCAGGGGCTGGCGCGGGAACACGTCGCGGCGCGGATGGGCGATATGACCGATATGGCGCTAAGCCTCTGGCGGTTTCTACGTGGCTGACGTGCAGGTCCAGCACTCGCACCCTGTGAGGTGATCGTCAGACGCCGAGGCACTCCGCCAGGCGGGCGAACGTGTCCTCGGGCGAGCTTCGTGACCGCTCCGACACAAACCCGTCGAGGGCAGGCCAGGCCCGGATCGCTGCGTCGACTTCCGGGTCGCTACCGGCCGCGTACAGTCCGGCCTGGATCATCATCTCGGACTTGTCGTAGGCGCCCATTCGCTGGCGCGCCAACCGTATGAGAGCATTCTCCTGTTCGTTGCAGGCGCCGGGAAGGCAGCGTGAGACTGAGCGCAGGACGTCAACGGCGGGAAACCGGCCACGTTCGGCAATCTGACGGTCCAGAACGATATGCCCGTCGAGAACCCCGCGAAGGATGTCGGCAATGGGCTCTTCCATGTCGGACCCTGCAACCAGCACGGTGAAAATGGCCGTGATGTCGCCGCCGCCTTTCGCCGCGCCCGGGCCGGCGCGCTCCGCAAGGGCCATGATCTGGTGCGCGACCGACGGTGGATAGCCCCGGAGCGAGGACGTTTCTCCCGAAGCCAGGGCGACTTCGCGGTGGGCCTCCGCAAACCGGGTGACAGAGTCCGCCAGGAAAAGCACATGCCGTCCCTGATCCCGGAAATGCTCCGCCACGCTCATCGCGGTCCAGAGGGCGCGACGTCGGGTGAGGGGCGGCTTGTCGGACGTCGCCGCGATCACCACAGACCTTGCAAGACCCTCGGGACCGAGTGTGTTCTCGACGAAATCCCGAACCTCCCGCCCCCGTTCTCCGACCAGCGCGATCACGGCCACATCCGTCTCCATACCGCGCGCCAACTGGCCCAAAAGCGTGGATTTTCCGACCCCGGAGCCAGAGAACACGCCGACGCGCTGACCGCGCACGAGCGGCAGGATCGTGTCGAACACGGCCAGGCCGGTTCCGATCCTCGCGCCGAAGGGGCGCCTTTGCGTGGCATTCGGCGCGGCAGCGCGGAGCGGCCTTTCGGAGGCGCCATGTGCGAGCCCGCACCCGTCCATCGGTTGCCCGTAGGGGTCGATGACGCGACCGATCCAATCGTCCGATGGCGCGATGGCCGGCGCGCCCATCAGGGTCACCGGATCGCCGATACGCACGCCATCGCCGGAGCCGTCGACAAGCACACGGACCCCCGCGTCGGAAATGTCGATGACCTCGCCCCCGAGCCGGCCATCCCGCGCGCTGAGGTGGATGGTGTCGCCCAGGGCGGCCTCCTGCTCCAATCCCTCGACAAGGATCGTGCCGCGCGCGGCTTGCGCAATTCTTCCCACGGACCGCACCGGCTTCAGCGTGCCGATTCCGTGCAGCAAGGTATCAAGGCTTCTGCCGTGCATTCTGCTCTCCCGGTTGTCGCACACAGTTTCTAAAGGAATCGGGGTTAAACCATCGTTGAAAGCCGTGGGAGAACCCCCGATGTTCCAAAATCTCGAGATATTTCGGCTCGCGCAGGGCATGGCCGAGCACGCCGCGTCGCGCCAGTCGGTCGTCGCCGGAAATATCGCCAACGCCGACACCCCGGGGTACCGTCAGCGCGATATTCCCGACTTTGCCGAGATCTGGCGGAACGACACCTCCGGCATCGGAATGCGCCGGACGCGGGACTCTCATCTGTCGCAGGCGCCGGGATCAGAACGTGCCCGGTCCTTCGCCGTCTCGGATGCACCCGCAGACCCCAATGGAAACACCGTTTCGCTGGAAACCGAGATCATCAAGTCAGCGGAAATCCGTCAGCAGCACGAAATTGCGCTCTCCATTTACCGAAGCGGATTGAGCGTTCTGCGTACCAGTCTCGGCCGGCGGTAGGAGATCAGGATTATGAGCGATCTTATGCAGTCGCTGGCGGTATCGGCCAGTGGAATGAGGGGGCAGGCCACCCGGCTTCGCCATGTCTCGGAGAACATCGCCAACGTCGATACGCCCGGATATCGGCGCAAGATTACGTCGTTTGAGACCGAACTGGCGTCCGGTGAGCGGGCGGGGCTGCTCCGAAATGGCCCGGTGACGCTGGACCAGACGGAGGCGACCCGGATCTTCGATCCCGCGCACCCGATGGCGGACGAGAGCGGGTACTACGACGGATCGAACGTGGACCTGCTGGTGGAGGTCGCCGACGCGCGCGAGGCGCAGCGAAGCTACGAGGCCAATCTCAAGATGTTCGACCAGGCGCGGCAGATGACGCTGAGCCTGCTCGAACTGATGCGAAAATAACAGGAGACCAGAATGGATATCCGAGCAGCTCAGGCCGGCCAGGCCTATTCCGCCGCAAAGCCGGCGCTTGCCGCCGCCACGGGGCAATCGAAGAACCCGGTGGCAGATGCAGCCACAAAGTTCGCGTCCGTCCTGCAGAATGCCGAAGCGACCGCCAAGGGCTCCGCCCTCGAAAGCGCGGATCCGCACGCGTTGGTGATGGCTTTGAGCCAGACGGAACTGGCTGTGGAAACGGCCGCCACGCTGCGGGATCGCGTCGTCGAAGCGTATCAGGAAATCCTCCGGATGCCGGTGTGATCCCATGAACGAGACGGTCTTCTACGACACGATGCGCGAGGGGCTCTGGACGGCGGTGACGATGTCCGTGCCGATCCTCTCGGTTGCCCTCGTGGCCGGGCTGAGCGTTGGCCTGTTCCAGGCTCTGACGTCGATCCAGGAAATGACGCTGACGTTCGTGCCGAAGCTGCTGGCCATCGTCCTGGTGTTCTGGGCGTCGATGGGCTTCATGACGCAGAGCCTCGTCAGCTTCTTCCACGGGAGCCTCCTCCCACTGATCCGGGCGTTCTGAGCGATGAGCGTGGGATATGTGACGCTCTCCCGGCAGACCGGGCTGATGCGCGAAATGCAGACGATCGCGAACAACATCGCCAACCTGTCGACGACGGGGTTCCGTCGCGAAGGCGTCGTGTTCTCAGAGCATATTGCCGCGACGCCGGGCCCGGGTGGGTCGGTGTCTATGGCAGCCGCACGGGCGCGCCATGTCGATCTCTCACAAGGGGCCGTGGAACCGACCGGCGGCGCGCTGGACCTCGCCATACAGGGCGAAGGCTTCTTCCAGGTTCAGACCCCTCAGGGCATGCGTCTCACGCGTGCGGGCGCCTTCATGCCGAACGAGGCTGGGGATCTGGTGACGCCGGAGGGGCACCTCGTGCTCGACGAAGGCGGAGCTCCGGTCTTCGTGCCGCCCGACAGCGGGTCCGTCGCCGTCGCGGCTGACGGAACGCTCAGCGCCGACGGCCGCCCGCTCGGCCGGATCGGGCTGTTCCGTCCGGCCGACCCCGCCGACCTCCAGTATCAGTCGGGAAGCCTGTTACAGGTCTCGGGCGAGCTCGAACCTGTCGACGACAGCACTGTCCGTCAGGGATTTCTTGAGGCCGCGAACGTCAACCCCGTCCGCGAGATCACCCGGATGATCGAGGTGCAGCGCGCCTATGAACTGGGCCAGTCCTTTTCCGAGCGTGAATCAGACCGCGTCTCGAAGGTCATCGAAACGCTAACCAGGTAGAAAACGGAAGCGATGCAGTCACTCAGTATAGCCGCCACCGGGATGACCGCCCAGCAGATGCGGGTCGATGTCATTTCCAACAACCTCGCCAACATGAGCACGACGGCCTACGACGCGCGCCGTGCGGAATTCACAGATCTGCATTACCAGCAGCTTGCCCGCCCCGGCACGATCAACGCCGCCGACGGAACAATCCTACCGACCGGCGTGCAGGTCGGTCTCGGGGTTCGGCCGTCCTCAGTCACGGTCTTGCAGAAGCAAGGGACGCTCACCGAAACAGGCGGCAATCTGGACGTCGCGATCGATGGCTCCGGCTACCTTGAGGTGACGCTTCCGAGTGGCGCATCGGCCTACACGCGCGATGGTGGTCTCAAGGTATCTCCGGACGGCCTGATCGTAACCTCCGAGGGTTTTCCGGTCGTGCCCGATATCACCATCCCGGACGATGCCAAGAGCATTTCGATCAGCCCGGAAGGCGAGGTCTTCGCGTATTTCGACGACCAGGTGGATGCGCAATCCCTGGGGGAGTTCTCCCTTGCCGATTTCTCGAACCCCAAGGGCCTGGAAGCGATCGGGTCCAACATGTTCCAGGAGACGGCCGCGTCGGGCCCGCCGATGGTCGCGGCCCCCGGCGAGGACGGGCTCGGCATGTTGCGCCAGGGATATCTGGAGGACAGCTCCGTCGATGCCGTTCGGCAAGTGACGGACCTCATCAAGGCGCAGCGCGGGTACGAACTGAATGCCAAGGTGATCACTGCGGCCGATCAGATGCTCGGCGCAACCACGCAGATCCGATGAGACGCACCCTTCTGATCCTATTTGGAACGATGGCTGCCATGCCGGGTCCGGGTGGCGCACAGACATTGGTCGCCGCCCATACGATCCGAAGCCACGCCGTCCTTTCGAGCGAAGACCTGTCAACGATCGAGGACTCCGTGGCCGGTGCCCTCCGGTCGCCAGCCGAAGCGGTCGGCATGGAGGCGCGGGTGGTGTTGTATGCGGGGCGCCCCATCCACCCGGAAGACATCGGCCCGCCCGCCGCGATCGAGCGAAATGAAACGGTGACGCTGCTCTACCGTTTTGGCGGTCTCACGATCACGGCGGAGGGGAGATCCCTTGCCCGTGCGGCCGCCGGCGAGACGGTCCGCGCGATGAACCTGGAATCCCGCGCCACGGTCACCGGTATGGTCGACGCCAGCGGGCAGATCTTCGTCGACGCCGCCAATCGGCGTCCCTGACACATTGAGAAAACCGGAACCACTCCCATGCGATTTGTTGCCACTCTCCTGTTGCTGACACTGACGCTCGCCGGATGCGCGCGCGTCACCGAGGTCGGCAAGCGGCCGGCGTTCACCCCGAACTCCAACACCTACGAACACCGCGCGATGTCGGTGATACCGCTGCCAGAAACCACGGAGCCTTTCCGCAAGTCCGATACGGCCTCTCTGTGGAGCAAGGACCGGCAATCGCTCCTCGGGGACCGTCGAGCCAGCAAGCGGGGCGACATCCTGACGGTGGTGATCGAGATCGACGACAAGGCGGAGATGTCGAACACCACCGCGCGCTCGCGCAGTTCGGGCGAACAGATGGGGGTCAGCGATCTTTTCGGCCTTCCGCAGAGGATCAACGAGAATATGCCTGCGGGATCGTCGATGGACCCCGCCGTCAAGGCGCATTCGAACAGTTCCTCCGAGGGCGACGGGTCTGTCAAACGGCGCGAGAAGCTGACGCTCCGCGTGGCTGCAACCGTGGTCGAGGTGCTTCAGAACGGTGTTCTTCAGATCAAAGGGAGTCAGGAAGTGCGGGTGAATTTCGAGATCCGCGAACTGCTCGTTTCCGGCTATGTGCGTCCCGAAGATATCACCCGGATGAATGAGGTGACTTACGACAAGATCGCCTCGGCCCGGATCTCCTACGGCGGGCGGGGCCAGCTCTCGGACGTTCAGCAACCCCGCTACGGTCAGCAGATCGCCGACATCATCCTGCCGTTCTGAGGAGGCACGCATGCGACTGCTTTTACCCGGAATTCTGGCCCTCGCGGGGGCCGGCGCGGGCCTCACGGCAGGCCATATCCTGAAGCCCGCCGAAGTCGCCGCAGAAACCGCAGTTCACGAGCATGGGACCCAGAATTTGTCCGACCATGCGCAGGACCCTGATTTGGCAACCGATCCTCACGGCCAAACGTCGGCGCATGGCGAGGCGCCGCATGGGGCGGTGTCCGGCACGGAGTTCGTGGATCTCAGCAACCGTTTCGTCGTCCCGATTCTGAAGGGCGGTCGGATGACGTCGATGGTCGTTCTGTCGCTTTCACTTGAAACGATGGTCGGAAGCCGGGAGGACGTCTTCGCGAAAGAGCCACGGATCCGGGATGCGTTGCTTCAAGTAATGTTCGACTACGCCAATGCCGGTGGGTTCGACGGCACCTACACCTCCACGCGAGCGCTGGATCATCTGCGGACGGCGCTTCGGGAGGAGGCTCGACAGATCGTCGGCGACTCCGTTCTGGACGTGCTGGTGACCGACATAGCGCGCCAGGATAGCTGAGGCGGGAGGCTTGCGGTTGGGACGGATACGCATCTCGGGCGTCGACCTGATAATTCTCGTCAAGGGCGCCGGAACCGATAAGCCGCCCCTGTCCCGCCATTGGCGGAGAACGCGCAGATCGTATCCTTACGCAGGTCCGGCATCCCGAGGGTTACGTGTCGGTTTTGTGCTGCCGCGTGGTGGCCCAAAAGCTGCGTATCGGTCAGCGCGCTGGCCCGCGCCGCAGCGACGCCGCCCGGTGCCGGGGTGCGGCGATATAACGGCGACAGAGCGCGGCACATGGACGACCGGGACGAAGTGATCGGACAGTACTTCTATCTGCGCGGGATCCAAGTGGTGGTCCCAATGCAGGACGTCCTAATGAACCGGGAGGGAGCGCCCGGGGATGATGAGGTGGGTCATGAACCTCTCGTTCATCCGGTCCATCGTTTGGGCGGTGTTGGAGGCATCCCTGACCAGCCGGTCATTAGGGTCGCTGCCCCAGCGAGCGCGGTGGATCTTGAATTGGTGCAGGATGACGTGATGCTTCCATCCGGCCAACAGGCATTTCGCCAATGGAAGAATGTCAGAGCTGTCGAATGGCGTGAGATCCCAACGGTTCAGAATAGCGGTCGTAGGCGTGCACCTGTCGCGTCGAGCCGGCCACCGCCATCCCTTCGGCGAGCCGTGCCGTCGCGCCTCCGGCGAAGCGGCCCAGATCCATGACATCCCCCGCGCACTTCACCCAGATGGCTTTGAACCAGCCTTGGATCCGCCGTTCCTGCGGCTTGAGCATCGTTGGAACCCGCCGCGCCCCACCCAGTGACTTATCGTGCAGTCGGGTCCAAGGCCGCGAGGCGAATGCGGCGTGGGGCAGGTCTGCTCGGAAACCGTCTTGCATCGCATCGACCCGTCTAAGGATTGCCTCTTCCATCACTCCGGGGCGGCCATTGAATGGCCATCACGTGCGGGATGGTTCAAGCCGGGTCGATGCGCAAAGGATGCCCTATGAACATTTATAACCGCTTGACGCTTTCGGGTGGAAAACCTAAGAAGCGCGGGCCGTAGGGGTATAGCTCAGCTGGTAGAGCGACGGTCTCCAAAACCGTAGGTCGCGGGTTCGAGCCCTGCTGCCCCTGCCAATCTCCGGAAATTGACTGTCACTGCGCACTGCCGAACCTGCTGTCGTTTGGTAAGCCGTTGGCATGGGACAGCCGCCTTTCCTTTGGGCGGGACCGAGGGACGGTCCCGTTGATTTGACTTCTTCCGGCCGGGCTTCTCGGCCAGAGGGAACGTCAGGCGCCGGGGCGGGCAGCGTAGACCGCCAGCATGTCGCTGATGAGCGTCGCCGCCGCCAGGGCGGTAATCTCCGAAACGTCGTAGGGCGGAGAGACTTCGACCAGGTCCATTCCTCTGAGGTCGATACCGGCCAAGCCGTAGAGCATCTCTTGCGCCTGATAGGTGGTAAGCCCCCCGATGACCGGGGTGCCGGTGCCGGGGGCGGCGGACGGGTCCAGCGCGTCGATGTCGAAGGTCAGGTAGCAGGGGCCGTCGCCAACGATCTCCCGAATGCGGCGGGCGATCTCGGCTGGCCCCTGTTGATGGACCTCCCGCGAGGAGATCACGTTGAACCCCAACGGGTCCGGGTTGTGGGTGCGGATCCCCACCTGCACCGAGCGCTCCGGAACGACCAGCCCCTCCCGCACCCCGTGCCAGAGCATCGTCCCGTGGTCGATCCGGTCGGGCTCGTCGGCCCACGTGTCGGTGTGGGCGTCGAATTGGATGACGTGCAGCGGGCCATGCTTTTCAGCGTGGGCTTGTAGCAGGGGATAAGTGATGAAGTGATCTCCGCCAATCGACAGGAGCGCGGTCTCCGTGGCCAGAATCTTCCGGGCCGTTGCCGCGATGGTGCCGGGAATATCCGCGGGCTTGCCCGGGTCGAACTCGCAGTCCCCGTAATCGACGATGGCGAGTTGCTCGTAAGGGTCCGTCTCCCATGGCCAGGGGCCGGACCAGGCGATGTTGGCCGAGGCCGTACGAACGCCACGCGGGCCGAACCGCGTTCCCGACCGGCCGGAGAGCGCCAGATCGTACGGCACACCTAGGATGGCAACGTCCGCGTTGGTCAGGTCGCGGGTGAAGCGGCGGCGCATGAAGCTAAGCGCGCCCGCGTAGGCGGCCTCCGGGATCGTTCCACGAAGGTCGTCGCGGGTGAAGGCGAGGTCTCCGGCGACCGGGGTGACGCTGCTGCTGTCTGACATGGGGGCGGGCTCTCCTGGCGCGTACATGTGGCGGATCATCGGTACGCCGCGGTGGGCAGAGTGGCAATCGCGATCCTCGGCGTTCCCGTTTCGACTGGGGAAACCATGATCTCCGGGGCGCCGCCTTACACGGACAGGTCCTCCACCGCCACGTTGACGGCCTTGCGGAACATCTGTTCGGCCGGTGTCGGCTGCGCGTCGGGGCGGGACATCAGGCCCACCGGCCCGACGGTAAGCGCCGTCTCGAACGGCAGGCGTACCAGCCGTCCATCGGCAATCTCCTTGGCGACGACACCGGCCGAGATGATCCAGACGGCATCCGTGGCGGCGGTGAAGTTCCGCCCGAAGGCCCCCGACACCGTTTCGATGCGATCCGGGATCTCACCCACGCCATGCGCCACCAGCACCCGTTCGATCAGCGGCCGGATCGCGGAGGCCTCCGGCGGAAAGATCACCGGCCATTCGCTTAGGCGCCGCATGTCCGGATCAGCGAGGAGGGGATGGCCGGGGCGGACGACGAATTCGACGTATTCGTTGTAGAGCTGCGTGAAGGAAATGCCCTGCATCGTGTCGGTCTGTCCCAGCCGGCCGATCACGAGGTCCAACCGTCCCTGTCGCAGCAGGTCAATCAGGTAGCCGTGCGGGCCATCGGTGATGCGCAGGGTAATTTCGGGCGCGAGGGTTCGGAAGCTGCGCACGACCTCCGGCATCAGGCGGGCGGCGACGCTCGGAAGCGCGCCGATGGAAAGCGTGATGCTTCCCCGGCTGCCGATCTGCTCCACCCCGTCCAGCCCTTGTTGGAGCGCTGCAACGCTCATCTCGGCGAAGTGCAGGAAGACCTCGCCCTGCCGGGTCAGCGCCACGCCCGCGCGGTTGCGGATCAGGAGCGCCGTGCCGAGGATTTCCTCCAACTCCTTCAACGTCTTGGAGATCGCCGGTTGGGTGAGCGAGAGCCGCTCAGCGGCGCGCTTGAGGCTCTTTTGCCGGACGATCTCCACGAAACACTGGATATGGCGGACCTTGATTCGACGGTCGATCATCAGAAACTTTCCAATTTCGGAAACTATCTCGTAAAATATCTCATTTTACATCGCCCTATCAACAAGTCATCGTTCATCCCGGGAGGAACGACATGCGCACACAGGTCTGCATCATCGGCGGTGGGCCCTCCGGGCTGCTGTTGTCGCAATTGTTGCACCGGAGAGGCATCGATACGGTCGTGCTGGAGCGGAGGACCCGCGAGCACGTCCTGAGCCGGATCCGGGCCGGGATTCTTGAGGTGGGGTTCGTCAACCTGATGCGGGAGGCCGGCGTGGCTGACCGGATGGACCGCGAGAGCTTCGTGCACGAGGGAACGGTGATCGCCTACGGCGACGAGATGTTCCACGTCAGCTTCCAGGAGCACACCGGGACAGACGTCATCGTTTACGGTCAGACGGAACTCACCCGGGACCTTTACGACGCGCGGGAGGCGGCGGGCGGCACGATCCTGTTCGATGTCGACAACGTCGTCATCAACGGGGCCGACACGGATGCGCCTTTCGTCACCTTTGAGCAGGACGGCCGTCAGGAGCGGATCGACTGCGATTTCGTCGCCGGCTGCGACGGCTTCCACGGCGTCAGCCGCCAGACGATCCCGCTGACGGTTCGGCGCGAATACGAGAAGGTCTACCCCTTCGGCTGGCTCGGCATCCTGTCGGAGACACCGCCGGTCCACGAAGAACTGATCTATTCGTGGTCGGAACGCGGCTTCGCGCTCTGCTCCATGCGCAACGCAAACCTGAGCCGCTACTACATCCAATGCTCACTGTCGGACAGCCCGGAAGATTGGAGCGACGAGAACTTCTGGGAGGAGCTGAAGCGGCGCATCCCGTCGGAGGCGGCCGAAAAGCTGGTGACCGGTCCCTCCATCGAAAAATCCATTGCGCCGCTCCGCAGCTTCGTGACCGAACCGATGCGGTGGGGCCGGCTGTTTCTGTGCGGGGATGCGGCGCACATCGTGCCGCCGACAGGGGCGAAAGGGCTGAACACGGCGGCCTCGGATGTCCATTACCTGTATCACGGCCTCGCGCAGTTCTACGAGGAGAAGGACAGCGAGGGGATCGACCGCTACTCCGAACGCGCGCTGGCGCGAATCTGGAAAGCGGAGCGGTTCAGCTGGGCCACGACCAACCTGCTGCACCGCTATCCCGACCAGTCGGACTTCGACCTGAAGATGCAACGGGCCGATATCGCCTTCCTGCGGGACAGCGAGGCGGCACAGAAAGTCTTTGCACAGAACTATGTGGGGCTCCCTTACTGATGTGGATGATACCGTCTTTTGGAACGAATGGCGTTCTGACGCCGGCTCCGGCGAATGGGGCTGGGCCCGGACGTGGTCTTGCAACCCAGTACGAACCGCCTGAAGCGGACGAAAAGACCCTCGGGCGTGACCCGGACCGGGCGTGGCACGCGTTCATGGCAATTCGCGCCAATCCGGCGAACCTGCTGCCCGAGAACCGGCATGTCTGAACGCTACGAAGCGGGCATGTCCGTTCGACGCAAGGTTCTGGGCGACGCGCACGTGGATCGTGCCGAGGCCGCCAAGACCGAATTCGACGCCCCGTTCCAGCAACTCATCACAGAGGGCGCCTGGGGCACCGTCTGGGCAGGGAATGGCATTACCCTGCGCGAGCGCTCCATGCTGACGCTGGCGCTGCTGGCGGCGACGGGGAACTTCGACGAGATTCCCATGCACATTCGCGCCACGGTCCGCACGGGTGCCAGTCGGGAGGACGTGGTCGAGGCGTTCCAGCATGTGGCGATCTATGCCGGTGTGCCGCGCGCCAACCACGCACTGAAGCTCGCGAAACAGACCTACGCCGAGATGGACGAAGAGTGACCGGGGCGCCGCAGCCCACCCGAGGAGGAGACCCACATGACGACGCCCGCCGAGTTCTATGAACGCGACCGCGCCTGGCACCCGCCGGCGCAGACGCCGATCTACAAGACCAGCGTCACCCGCTCGCCCCAATACGCCCTCCTGAGCCTGCAGCAATCGGTGAGCGAGATCACCGGCCCGACCTTCGGCCACACCGACATCGACCCGCTCGACCGCGACCTGATCCACAACTACGCGAAGGACGGCGGCAGCGCGATCGGCGAGCGGATCATCCTTCACGGCAGGGTGCTGGACGAGAACGCCCGCCCGATCCCGAACACGCTGGTAGAGATCTGGCAGGCCAATGCCGGCGGGCGCTACCGGCACAAGAAGGACACCTACCTCGCTCCCATCGACCCCAATTTCGGCGGCTGCGGGCGCACGCTGACGGACGAGAACGGCCATTACTACTTCCGCACGGTGAAGCCCGGCGCCTATCCGTGGCGGAACTACGTGAATTCGTGGCGGCCGGCGCATATCCACATGTCGATCTTCGGCACCGCCTTTTGCCAGCGACTTATCACGCAGTGCTATTTCGAGGGCGACCCGCTGATCGAGCGCTGCCCGATCGTGAATACGATCCCCGACATGGCCGCGCAGGGCCAGCTCGTCGCGGCGCTCGACATGAACGCGACGATCCCGCTCGATACCATCGCCTACAAGTTCGACATCGTGCTGCGCGGCCGCCGCTCGACGATGTTCGAGAACCGTCTGGATGGGAACTGACACGTTTCCGGGCGAAGTCGGTGCCGCCTTGGCGGTGCGGAAACGTGACATAGGAGATTCCATCATGGTGCAGAAACTCGACTATTTGAAAGAGACCCCCTCCCAGACCGCCGGCCCCTACGTCCACATCGGCCTTGCGCCGGGCGCGGCGGGGTTCGACATCTACCAGCAGGAACTGGGCTGGGATATCGCAGGACCGAATGCCAAGGGCGAGCGTATCCGCGTGGAGGGGATCGTGATCGACGCGACCGGCTCGCCCGTCAAGGACGTGATGCTGGAGGCCTGGCAGGCCAATTCCGAAGGCGTCTACGCGCATCCCGAGAGCCCGGGCGAGGTGGAGGAGGGGTTCCGCGGCTGGGGCCGCGTCATCACCGACTTCGAGACTGGCGAATGGGGTTTCGACACGATCAAGCCGGGGCCGGTGGCCGCTCGCGCCGCCATGGGGGGCGAAGTTCGCCCGGCCGCCGACGAAGAATTGCAAGACGCCTACGGACGTGGCCACGCCGGACTGCGCCAGATGGCGCCACACATTAACCTCTGGATCGTGGCGCGCGGCATCAACATCGGGCTCAACACGCGGATCTACTTCGAGGATGAGGCGGAGGCGAACGCCGAGGATCCGGTGATGAACCTGATCGAATGGGAACGCCGGCGCAAAACCCTGATTGCCACCCGTACGCTGCGTGATGGCTTGCCGGTCTACCGTTTCGACATCAAGCTGCAGGGCGAGGACGAGACCGTCTTCTTCGACATCTGACCTGGTCCGGCCAAGGGCCGGTCGAAACGAGAGACCCGGGACACACCCCATGACGAAACCCTGTATCATCTGCGTTGCCATTACCGGCTCGGTTGCCACGAAGGACAACAATCCGGCGGTGCCGATCACCGTGGCGGAGCAGGTGGAGAGCGTGCACGAGGCCTTCGAGGCCGGCGCGACCATCGCCCACTGCCATGTGCGCAATGACGACGGCACCCCGAGTTCGGACCCGGAGAAGTTTGCGCGGCTGAAGGAAGGGCTGGAGGCGCATTGCCCCGGCATCATCATCCAGTTCTCCACCGGTGGCCGCTCGGGGGCGGGGCGGGCCAGGGGCGGGATGCTGCCGCTTCGGCCGGACATGGCGTCGCTGTCGGTCGGCTCCAACAATTTCCCCACCCGCGTCTACGAAAACCCGCCCGATCTGGTGGACTGGCTCGCCAGCGAGATGCGCACCTATGGCGTCAAGCCGGAGGTCGAGGCCTTCGACCTGTCGCACATCTTCCAGGCGGTCGCGATGAACCGCGACGGGCGCGTTCCGGGCAAGCTCTATGTCCAGTTCGTCATGGGTGTGAAGAATGCGATGCCGGTGGATCGGGAGGTCTTCGATTTCTACATCAAGACGGTAGAGCGGCTGGCGCCGGAGGCGGAATGGTGCGCCGCCGGGATCGGGCGCCATCAGATCACGCTGAACGAGTGGAGCATTGCTGCCGGCGGTCACACTCGCACGGGCCTCGAAGACAACGTCAGGCTGGACCGCGACACCCTGGCCCCTTCCAACGCGGCGCTGGTTCGGCGGGCTGCGGAGCTCTGCGAGAAATACGAGCGCCCGGTGGCGTCGTGGCAGCAGGCACGCGAGATTTTGGGCCTGCGCTTGCCGGGATGACGTGCCGATGCTGGTGAACCTCACGACGAGTGCAACCTACGAGGGCCTGTTCGGTGACCCGGAACTTGCCGCCTTGCTCGACGGCAAGAGCGAGATCGGCGCGATGCTGGAGGTCGAACGGGCCTTGGCGCGGGTGCAGGGAAGGCTCGGCGTGATCCCGGAGGCAGCGGCGGAAGGGATCGACGAACATCTGGCTTGCATCGATCTCGAGCCCGAGGATCTGCGCCAGCGCACTGCGGCGGACGGCGTGCCGGTTCCCGCGCTTCTGGATATTGTCCGCGCGTGCATTCCCGAAGACGCCGCCGACTGGCTGCATTGGGGCGCGACCAGTCAGGACATCGCAGATACCGCGATGGTGCTGCAGCTTCGCGCGTGTCTCGACCTGTTGGAGGGTCGCCTTGCTGGGGTGATCGACGATCTGAAAGCTAAGTCGCACACGCACGAGGATCTTGTGATGGCCGCGCGAACGCGGGGGCAAGTGGCGACACCGATCACCTTCGGGCTAAAGCTTGCCCGCTGGGCGCAGCCCCTGATAGACGCCGAAGCCGCTCTGCCGGCGGTCCGGGTGCATGCGCTTCGCGTGCAGTTTGGCGGCGCGGCGGGGGCGAACACGGCTATTGCCCCCTACGGTCCGTCCATTTCCGAGACGCTCGCGGCGGAGCTCGACCTTGCCGACAGCCCGCCTTGGCACACTGCCCGTGGCGGCATACTGGAGGCGGCTGGTTGGTTGGCCTCTGTTGTTGCGGGCCTGTCGAAATTCGGTTCCGACCTGATCCTGCTCGGCCGTTCCGAAATTGGCGAGGTTCGCGCCGGAGACGGTGGTGGCTCCTCCACCATGCCGCAAAAGGCAAATCCGGTGGCGGCGGAGGCCGTCTTCACGCTTGGTCGGCTGGCCACCTCCTTACACGGGGGCCTTCTTGCTGCGGCGGCGCCGGCCGAGGAGCGGGACGGGGCGGCATGGGCGCTCGAATGGATCCTGCTGCCGCAACTTCTGCTCGCCTGCGGCGCGGCTCTGCGCCACGCTCGCGCGCTCGCTGACAGCCTGATCCCCAACCCGGAAGCCATGCGCCGTACACTCGACGCGCAACCCGGCTCCATGGCGGAAGCGGCCAGTTTCGCGCTGGCGCGGGAGTGCTCCCGGAGCGAGGCGAAGGCCCTCGTTCGCGCGGCTCTGTCCGCGCCGGAGGGGTTTGCAGCTGCGCTTGCAGAAAAGGTCCCCGCCGTCGATTGGGACAGTGTCCTCGATCCGGCGAGCGTCGTGCCCGCGAGCCACGCCGAAGCCGAGCGTATCTGGGCGACGAGGCGATAGACAAATACAGTTATGTAGTATAACAATGTTGGCGTATCACCTTCTGCCGCCGGTTAGGCGGAAAAGATGATCCAAAGGGAGGACATCATGATCAATCGTTCATTCATCCGAGTCGCCGGAGTCGCTGCCGCGCTCGCACTCGGTTTCACTGCCACCGGTGGACTTGCGGCGGAGGTGACCCTGCGCATGCACCAGTTCCTGCCGGCGCAAGCAAACCCGCCGACGAACATCCTTGTGCCCTGGGCGGAAAAGATCGAGGCCGAATCGGGTGGACGGATCGAGATCCAGCACTTTCCGGCCATGCAGCTTGGTGGAAAGCCGCCTGAACTGATCGACCAAGTGATCGACGGCGTCGCCGATATCGTGTGGACTTTGCCCGGCTACACGCCCGGCCGCTTCCCCCGCACCGAGGTTTTCGAGCTTCCCTTTACCATGACCAACGCCGAAGCGGTGTCGCGCGCCTACTGGGCGCTGGCCGAAGAGACGATGTTCGACGAGGATTTCAAGGATGTGAAGGTCCTCGGCCTCTGGGTTCACGGGCCGGGTATCATCCATTCCAAGGAGCCGATCGGATCGCTGGCTGACCTCAACGGCGTGAAACTTCGGGCGCCGACCCGCGTGACCAATCAGATGTTCGCCAACTTTGGGGCGACCCCGGTGGGCATGCCGATCCCGGCCGTCCCGGAAGCGCTCTCCAAGGGGGTGATCGACGCCACCGTCATTCCGTGGGAAATTACCGGTGCGTTGAAAATTAATGAACTGGTGAAAAACCACACCACGTTCGGCGACGACACGCTCTACACCGCGACCTTTGTCTTCGCGATGAACAAGGACAAGTACGAGTCGCTGCCCGACGACCTGAAGGCCGTGATTGACGCCAACTCCGGTCTCGAATTCTCCGCCTTCGCCGGAAAGCAGATGCAGGCCGACGATGCCGGCCCGCGGGATGCCGCGATCGCCGATGGCGCGACCGTCATCGAGCTGACGCCGGAGCAAGTCGAAGAATGGAAAACCGCGGCCCAGCCAACCATCGACTCCTGGATCGAGGAAATGGACCAGAAGGGGATCGACGGCACCGGTTTGCGCCAGCGCGCGCTGGAGCTGATCGAGGAAAACACCTCCTCCATGTAAGTCCGCGACCTCCGGGCGGGCGCTGCCCGCCCGGAAGCCCTTGATCCATTCCGTCTTCCTTCGGGAGATTTCCCATGTTGCTCACCCTCATGGAACGCCTCGGGCGTCTCATGGCGATCCTTGGCGGTCTTGTGCTGACGGCGCTCGTGCTTCTGACCTGCATCAGCGTGCTAGGCCGCGGTCTGAACACGCTCGCCCATTCCGCCTTCCTCACCTCCATGTCCGAAGGCGCGTCGCGGGCACTGCTCGCCACGGGCGTGGGACCGGTCGCTGGCGATTTCGAACTGGTCGAAGCCGGCGTCGCCTTTGCCATTTTCGCCTTCCTGCCGATCTGCCAGCTCCACGGCGGTCACGCCACGGTGGACATTTTCGCGGCGAAGTATCCGCGCTGGTTGAACCGCCTGCTGGTCACGCTCTGGGAAGTCGCGCTGAGTGCCGTGATCCTGCTCATCACCTGGCGTCTGTTTGTCGGTATGGAAGACAAGCTGCGTTATGGTGAGACGACCTTCCTTCTGCAGTTCCCGGTGTGGTGGGCCTATGGGGCGAGCTTCGTTGCCGCCCTCGCGGCCTCGGTCGTCGCGATCTACTGCGCCGTTGCTCGGGTGATCGAGTTCTTCACCGGCCGCAGCTACATGCCCTATTCGGAAGGAGCGCTCCATTGAGCATGCTCGAGCTTGGATACTGGTCCTTCCCGGTCCTTCTTCTCCTGATCTTCCTGCGGGCCCCGATCGGATTGGCAATGATGATCTGCGGCCTCGGCGGGCTCTACTTCGCCATGGGCGGGCCCAACATGTTCCTCAGCAAGCTCAAGAGCGAGACCTATTCGACCTTCTCGAGCTATTCGCTGTCCATCATCCCGATGTTTCTGCTCATGGGCCAGTTCGCGACGCTGTCGGGCATGTCCTCGGCACTCTTCAAGGCCGCCGAAAGCTGGCTGGGGCACCGCAAGGGCGGGGTCGCGATGGCCGCCGTGGGGGCTTGTGCCGGCTTCGGTGCGATCTGCGGCTCCTCGCTCGCGACGGCGGCCACGATGGGCCGCGTGGCTCTGCCGGAATTGCGCCGCTATGGCTACTCGGGGGGCTTCTCCACCGCAACGCTGGCCGCAGGCGGCACGCTGGGCATTCTCATCCCGCCCTCCGTCATCCTGGTGATCTATGCCATCCTGACGGAGCAGAACATTGCCAAGCTGTTCCTTGCGGCCTTCGTGCCCGGGCTTCTGGCCGCGCTCGGCTACGTCATCACCATCTCGCTCTATGTCCGTGTGTTCCCCGCCGCCGCGGGAACCCGAGAGCCGGTTACATACCCCGAGCGCGTCCGTGCCCTGATCGACGTTTGGCCCGTGCTGCTCGTCTTCGCGCTCGTGGTCGGCGGCATCTACGTAGGTTGGTTCACCCCGACCGAGGGCGCGGCCGTCGGCGCGGCGGGAACCGGGCTGATCGCGCTGGTTTCCGGCAACCTTGGTTGGCGGGTCTTCATGGAGGCCATCATTCACACGGCCATGAGCACGGCGATGATCTTCTTCATCGTTCTCGGGGCGGGCTTCTACAACAGCTTCCTGGCACTGAGCCAGGTGCCCCAGGAGCTGTCGAGCTGGGTGGTCGGACAGGGGTTCAGCCCCTGGACGGTGCTGACGTTGATCCTCGTCTTCTACCTCGTCTTCGGCTGCCTGATGGATTCGCTCAGCATGATCCTGTTGACGATCCCAATCTTCTTCCCGGTGGTCAGCGCGATGGACTACGGCATGAGCCCGGAGCACATGGCAATTTGGTTCGGCATCCTGGTGCTGATCGTCGTGGAGGTCGGCCTGATCACGCCGCCGGTGGGGATGAACCTGTTCATCATCAACGCGATGGACCGGCAGACGGCCATGAAGGATACCTACAAGGCGGTGATCTGGTTCGTCAGTTCGGACATCATCCGCGTCGCGATCCTGGTCCTGTTCCCGGCCATAACACTGTTCTTGCTGCCTGACTGATGGCCCCCCGAACGGGGACTCGGCAGACCAGTCAGCATTCATTAGATATGAGGCATAACAATGATTAATGACAACGAAACTGGAGCGGCGCCATGAAGGTCGCGGGAGAGGCAGCCATCGTCACCGGAGCCGCCAGCGGCCTCGGGGCGGCGACGGCGCGCCACCTGGCGGCGCAGGGGGGCAAGGTGGCCGTGCTGGATTTCGACGCGGCCGGAGCCAACACCGTGGCGGAAGAAATCGGCGGCGTCGCGGTGCAGGTCGACGTGTCCGACGCGGATGCCGTGGGTGCGGCCGTCGATGCCGCTTGCGAGAGGCTCGGCCGGGTGCCGCGGATCGCCGTCAACTGCGCCGGGGTGGGGCTTGCGGCACGGATCGTGGGGCGGGAGGGGAAGCTCTCATTCGACGTCTTTGAACGGACGCTGCGGGTGAACCTTTTCGGCACCTACAACGTGATGAGCCATGCCGCCCGCCGTATGGCGGAGTTGGACCCGCTGGAGACGACCGAGCGCGGGGTGATCGTCAACACGGCTTCCGTCGCCTATCAGGACGGGCAGGTGGGGCAGGCAGCTTATGCGGCCTCAAAGGGCGCCATCGCCTCTATGTGCCTGCCCGCGGCGCGGGAATTCGCCCGCCACGGAATCCGGGTCGTCGCGATTGCGCCGGGCCTTTTCCATACGCCGATGATGGAGGGGCTGCCGCCGGAGGTGACGGAAAAAATCACCGCCGACATCCCCTTTCCCGCGCGTCTCGGAGAGCCGCGCGAATACGCCCTGCTGGCCGAACAGATCATCACCAACCCGTTTCTGAACGGGACCACCATCCGGCTCGACGGCGCCGTGCGCCTGCCGCCACGCTGAGGAGACATCCATGAGCGAGCCCATTCTCAAGATCGAGGTGGCGGATGCCATCGCGACGCTCACCATGAACCGCCCCGCCAAGCGCAACGCGATGTGCGACGAGCTGCTGGAGGCCATCGACGGCTTCTTCTCCGCGCCGCCGGAGGGCGTGAAGGTCGTGGTGCTCACCGGGACGGCGGGGCACTTCTGCTCCGGGCTGGACCTGAGCGAGCATGTCGCCCGCGATGCGGAGGGCACCATGCGCCATTCGCGCGGCTGGCACCAGGTGATGGACCGCATCCAGTACGGTGGCCTGCCGGTTGTCTCCGCGATGTTCGGTGCGGTGATCGGCGGCGGGTTGGAATTGGCCACGGCGACTCACGTGCGTATCGCGGAGCCCTCAACGATCTTCCAGCTTCCGGAGGGGCGTCGGGGCATCTTCGTCGGCGGCGGGGCATCGGTCCGGGTCGGGCGCATCCTTGGGGCCGACCGGATGATCGAGATGATGCTGACCGGGCGGAAGTATTCCGCTGAGGAGGGGCTGGGGCTCGGCCTCACGCATTACAGCGTCGGGGAGGGCGAGGCGCTACCGATGGCGCAGGATCTTGCCCGGAAGATCGCGAAGAACGCGCCGCTGTCGAACTACATCATGATCCAGGCGCTGTCCCGGATCGAGGACATGGCGAAGGCCGACGGACTTTTTACCGAAAGCCTCTGCGCCGCGCTGACCCAGACCAGCCCGGATGCGGTGGAAGGGCTGGCGGCGTTCCTCGAAAAGCGCGCGCCGAGGTTCCGGTGATGCGAGTGGCCCCTCCGTCCCCGGGAGAGCGCGCGGCACCAGCGCGGCCGGGGAGCCGGCTGCCCTCGGACCGGGCGGGTGCGCCATGAAGACACCCGGCCCGGATTCCCAAGCGCTCGAGCCGGTGACGAAGGTAAGCGATGCCACTATGCGAGAGTTCTTCGGCTATCGCATGAAGCGCGCGTTCAACGTGGTGCAGGCGGACCTTGCCCGGACGCTCAAGCCGTTCGAGCTGCGGATGCTTACTTGCACCGCGCTGGTGCTGATCGTGGAAAACCCCGGGCTGCGCCAGGCTCAACTCGCCGACGCGATGGACATGGAGCGGCCGAACCTCGTGGTGCTGGTCGACGAGCTTGAACGCCGCGGCCTGATCCGGCGGGACCGGATGCCGAACGACCGCCGCGCGTATGCGCTCGTCGCCACGGCGGAGGGCCGGGAGCTGTGTGCGCGGGCGGTGGCGGCGGTAAAGGCGCACGAGGCGGCCCTGCTGCGGGGCGTGTCGCCAGACCTGAGGGCGGCGGCGGAAGATGCATTGAACAAGATCGAACGGCGTCGGCCACCGGGCTGATGCGCACCAGGGAGGACAGACCGATGAAACGCACCGATCGATTTCGGCGCCACTCCGTCACCCGCGAAGATCGGGAGGATGGCACCATCCTTCTGCGGTCCAACCATCCGCTCGGCCCGGTGGCCGGGCGGACCGGCGACTGGCTCCATCAGTGGGCGGATGCCGCCCCCGACCGCGTTTTTCTCGCCGAGCGAAGCGGGGCCGGCTGGCGGACGGAGACCTTTGCATCGACCCTTCAGAAGGTGCGGGCGATTGGTGCGGCGCTGCTCGGGCGCGGCATGGGGCCGGAGACGCCGATCCTCGTCATGTCGGGCAATGGCATCGATCACGGGCTTCTTGCGCTGGCCGCGCAATATGTCGGCGTGCCGACGGCGCCCGTTGCGGAACAGTATTCCCTGATCCACGGCGCCCACGGGCGGCTGCGCGGCGCAATCGGGCTGATCCGGCCGCGGATGGCCTACGTGTCCGATGCCGGCCACTACGCCGAAGCGCTGGCGCTGGACGCGCTGGAGGGCATCGAGGTCGTTGCGAGCCGGCCCGGTCATTCCACGATCACCACGTCGTTCGATGACTTGCTGAAAGGCGATGACGGTGTCGATGTGGACGCCGCCTTCGCCCGGATCACCCCGGAAACGGTGGGAAAGATCCTGATGACCAGCGGCTCCACCTCCAGCCCGAAGGGGGTGCTGACCACGCACCGGATGATGTGCGTGAACCAAACGCAACTCGCCGACGCGCTACCCTTCCTGCGCGACCGTCCGCCGGTGATCGTCGACTGGCTGCCCTGGAACCACGTTTTCGGCGGCTCTCACAACTTCAACATGATGCTCGCCAACGGCGGGTCGCTCTACATCGACGACGGAAAGCCAGTGAAAGGGCTGTTCGACCGCACGCTGGAGAACCTCTCGCTCCAGACCGGCACGCTCGCCTTCAACGTGCCGCTCGGCTTCGGAATGCTGCTCGGGGCGCTGAAGAAAGATTCAGACCTCCGGCGGCGCTTCTTCGAGGATTTGGACCTTATTTTTTACGCCGGGGCGTCCCTGCCGCAGGAAGTCTGGACCGGCTTCGAGGAGATGGCGATGGAGGTGAAGGGCGAGGTGCCGCTGATGACCTCGTCCTGGGGCCTGACTGAGACCGCACCCGCCACCATGATGCAGCAGGAACCGACCGAGCGCTCCGGCATCGTCGGCGTGCCGCTGACCGGCGTGGAGGTGAAACTCCTGCCCGACGACGATCTGCGCTGCGAGGTGCGGGTGAAGGGGCCGAACATCATGGAGGGCTATTTCGAGGATCGCGAACGAACCGCCGCCGCCTTCGACGAGGAAGGCTACTTCATCACCGGCGACGCGATGGTCTTCATCGACAAGGACGACCCGAACCAGGGCATGCGGTTCGACGGACGGATCTCCGACGACTTCAAGCTTCAGACCGGCACCTGGGTGCGCGCCGGCCAGTTGCGGCTCGACATGCTGGCCCACCTTGCGCCGCTCGCCTCCGAGCTCGTAATCACGGGAGCGGATCGCAACGAGATCGGCGTGATGATCTTTCCCGATGTCGCCGAGTTGCAGCGAGAGGGGTTCGAGTTGCACGAGGACGGCGGCGCGCTGACCTGCAAGCTCTTGCAGGGCGAGATCCACCGTCGCCTGGCGCAACGTGCGCGAGAGATCGCCGGCAGCTCCACGCTCGTCTCCCGTGCAATCGTGCTCGCCGAGCCGCCGTCGATGGGAGAGGGCGAGATAACCGCAAAGGGCAACCTCAATTTCCGCAAGGTCCTGACACGGCGCAAGGATCTGTTGGAGCGTCTCTACGACGACGCCGACCCGGCGGTGACGCTGGCATGATCCGGGCGCCTGACGGCGCTCCCGGCCAAAGCCCGGATGACCGCTGCACGACAGCATTCAACCCCACCGTTTTTTCCGAAGGACAGTCTCATGGTCGACATTTCCAAGGTCCGCGCAATCGACATCCATACCCACGCCGAGGAGCCCTGCGGCTGCCATGCCGACGACGGCTATGACGATCTGCAGGCAACCATGGCCAAGTACTTTCGCGCTCCCTGGACGCATCCGCCCACCGTGCCGGAAACCGCGCAGCATTACCGGGAGCAGAACATCGCCGCGGTCATCTTCCCGGTCGATTCCGAGCGGGAGACGGGCTACCGCCGCTACCGCAACGAGGAGGTGGCCGAACTCGCCGCCGAGAACGACGACGTGTTGATCCCCTTCGCCTCCATTGACCCCCACAAGGGCAAGATGGGCGCGCGGGAGGCAAGGCGGCTGATCGAGGAGTTCGGCATCAAGGGATTCAAATTCCACCCGACGATGCAGGGCTTCTATCCGAACGACCGCATGGCTTACGGCCTGTACGAGGCCATTGCCGAGGCGGGTGCCATCGCTCTCTTCCACACCGGCCAGACGGGCGTCGGATCGGGCATGCCCGGCGGCAACGGGATGCGGCTGAAGTACTCCAACCCGATGTACTTGGACGACGTGGCGGTCGACTTCCCCGAGATGCAGATCATCCTCGCCCACCCGTCCTTCCCCTGGCAGGAGGAGGCGCTGGCGGTGGCCCAGCACAAGCCCAACGTCTATATCGACCTCTCCGGCTGGTCGCCGAAGTACTTCCCCGAGATCCTCGTGAAGTACTGCAACTCGATCCTGCGCAAGAAGGTCCTCTTCGGCTCTGACTGGCCCATGATCGCACCGGAGCGCTGGCTGGCCGACTTCGAGAAGATCGCAATCAAGGACGAGCTGCGCCCGGACATCATCAAGGGCAATGCCGCCCGCCTGCTGGGGCTTGCCTGAGATGAAACCCTTCGTGGCCCCGCTCGACGATATTCTTTTCACCATGACCCACGTGGCCGGTGCGACGGCGCTGGAGCACTTCGACGCCGACCTCACCGGTGAGATCGCCGGCCATTTCGCCGCCTTCGCCGAGGCCGAGATCGCGCCACTCGACGAGCCGGGGGACCAGCAGGGCTGCCGCCTGGAAAACGGGCGCGTCCGCATGCCCGACGGCTTCGCGGCGCTCTATGCGAGTTATGCCGACCAGGGCTGGCCCGGCCTGACGGTCCCTGAGGCGTACGGCGGCCAAGGGCTCGACGGCACGATGCTGGCGATCACGTCCGAAATCTTCACCGGCGCCAACCACGCGCTTCAGATGGTGACCGGTCTGGTTCCAGGTGCCGTGCGAACGCTGCTGCATTTTGGAACCGACGAACAGAAAGCGCGCCACATCCCGCCGCTGGCCAGCGGAGAAACCCTTGCAACCATGTGCCTGACCGAGGCCGGCGCAGGATCGGACCTCAGCCGCGTCCGGTGCAAGGCGGAGCGCGCCGGCGATGGTTGGGCGATAACCGGTGAAAAGATATTCATCTCCGGCGGCGATCAGGACATGAGCGACCGCATCCTCCATCTGGTTCTCGCAAGGACCTCCGCCGACGGGATCAAGGGGCTGTCGCTCTTCGTCTGCCCCTGCACGCGGGCCGACGGCACGCGCAACGCCGTCACGGTCACCCGGATCGAGGAAAAGATGGGACTGCACGCCTCGCCCACCTGCCAACTGGCCTTTGACGAAGCCGAGGCGGAGTTGATCGGCGCGGAGGGGCAGGGACTCAAGGCGATGTTCACGATGATGAACCACGCCCGCATCGACGTCGCCCTCCAAGGCGCCGCCCACGCCGCTCGCGCCCACGACGTTGCGCGGGCGTATGCGGCGGAACGGGTCCAGGGGCGCGGGCCAGACGGGGCTCCCGTGACGCTCGATGCCCACGCCGATATTCGCAGAATGCTGGACGAGATCGACGCGCTCGCCCTCGGCGCCCGCGCCATCGCCTATCTGGCCTCCGTGGCGCTGGAAAGCGGCGCGAACCCGGGGCTCGTGGAGTTTTTGACGCCTGTCGCGAAATACCACGGCACCGAGGCGGGCATCCGCGCGGCCGACCTCGGCATGCAGGTGCTTGGCGGGTATGGGTACCTGCGGGAGTACAGGCTGGAGCAGACGTATCGGGATGCCCGCATCACGGCGATCTACGAGGGGGCGAACGGCATCCATGCTCGGGCCCTTGCGACCCGGCTCCTGTCTTCACCCGCCGCGGAGGCTTTTGACGCGTTTGTCGCGACCGAAGCCGCGACGCACCCGGAAATCGCGGAATGCTATGTGCTTTGGACAAGGGCGCGGGCGACTGTTGCGGGAGCGGAAGACCCGACGCCCCTCGCCGACGACTTCATGCGCTTGACTGCGGAGACGTTGCTGCGCTGTCTCTGGGTTCGTATGGAGGCCGCCGCCACCTGTCACCCTGAACCGGACCGCATTCGGCGGGTCGCCCGCCGTGCCCGTGCGCGAGGCAGCGCTTTCGCGCAGGCATACGCCGCTCTCATTGCCTGAGACATCCGGCGCAGCGACTACGAACGTTCCGCCCGTGGCAGGCTTAGAATGGGGTATTTGAACCAACAAGAAGCCGAAGCCAGGTCTTCTTGTTGGCAAAAATACCCAGATCCCTCCGGCGCACTTAGAACGGCCATTCGGTTGGCTGCGCGCGGCCAACCGTTAGCGGTCCCGGGTCGCACCACGCAGCCCGAAAATTGGGTGCGCAACTATGCTTCCAGCCGGGCTCCGTAGGTGGAATTTACATGCGCAACCCTATATGCGGCAGGTGCAACCCCGCAATATGCCCTGCAATAACCTGTTGAAATATTTGTATATATCAAAAATCCACATTGGTTCCAACGGGTTGCCTCACCGGCAGTGAAGACCCTATGTTTGCGTTATCTGGTCAGGGGCGCCATCGTGGTGCCGGCGACCGGTCGGCGCTCCCCCTCCCTGGCGCCGTCCACCGAAATGACAATCCGAGATCGACGGGGCAGCGGCCCCGCTCTCCCACTGCATGTGCAGGAGCCGTAAATGAACGTGATGACGTCCGCAGACCTTAGAGACCCCTGGGTTGGTTTCACCGATGGCGCATGGCGCAAGTCGATCGACGTTCGAGGCTTCATACAGGAGAACTATACCCCCTATGAGGGCGATGCGTCCTTCCTGGCGGGGCCGACCGAGCGGACCGAGCAGATCTGGCAGGACCTGGGTTTTCTTCTGAAGCAGGAACGCGAAAAGGGCGTTCTGGACGTCTCCGCCGATACGCCCTCCTCGATCACCGCGCATGACGCCGGCTACATCGACAAGGAGCGTGAACTGATCGTCGGCCTTCAGACGGATGCGCCGCTGAAACGTGCGATCATGCCCAACGGCGGCCTCCGGATGGTCGAGAACGGCCTGACATCCTTCGGCTTCACGCCGGATGCGACCGTGCATGAGATCTGGACCAAGTATCGCAAGAGCCATAACCAGGGCGTGTTCGACGTCTACTCGCCCGACATCGTGGCCTGTCGCAAGTCCGGCGTCATCACCGGCCTTCCCGACGCTTACGGCCGGGGCCGGATCATCGGCGACTACCGCCGTATCGCGCTTTACGGCATCGACGCGCTGCAAGCACGCAAGCTCGAGGAGAAGGCCGAACTCGACGACGCGGTCTTCGATGAACACACCCTGCGCCTGCGGGAAGAGCTGTCCGAGCAGTATCGCGCCCTGGGCGAGCTGCGCGAGATGGGGCTGAAGTACGGGGTGGACATGTCCCGGCCGGCGATGACCGCGCGGGAGGCGATCCAGTTCACATATCTCGGCTATCTTGCCGCGGTGAAGGAACAGAACGGCGCCGCGATGTCGATTGGTCGGGTGTCGAGCTTCCTCGACGTCTACATCCAGCGCGATATGGAGCGCGGCACGCTGACCGAAAGCGCAGCGCAGGAACTGATCGACGACATGGTCATCAAACTGCGGCTCGTCCGGTTCTTGCGGACGCCTGAATACGACGAGCTGTTTTCCGGCGACCCCACCTGGGTGACGGAGGCCATCGGCGGGATGGGGCTCGACGGCCGGACGCTGGTGACCAAGACCTCCATGCGCGTCCTGCATACGCTTTACAACCTAGGACCGGCGCCAGAGCCCAACCTGACCGTCCTGTGGAGCGCTCAGCTCCCGCGCGGGTTCAAGGATTTCTGCGCCAAGGTGTCGAAGGATACGTCCGCCATCCAGTATGAGAACGACGACCTGATGCGGCCGAAGTGGGGCGACGACTATGGTATCGCCTGCTGTGTCTCCGCCATGGCCATCGGCAAGCAGATGCAGTTCTTCGGTGCCCGCGCGAACCTGGCCAAGGCTCTGCTCTACGCCATCAACGGCGGCGTGGACGAAAAGAGCGGCAAAGTGGTCGCGCCCGGCTTTGAACCGATCCTGGACAATGTGCTCGATTACGACACTGTGATGGCGCGGTTCGACAAGACGATGGACTGGCTCGCAAAGACATACGTCAAGGCGCTGAACTGCATCCACTACATGCACGACAAGTACGCCTACGAGCGGATCGAGATGGCGCTGCATGACCGCGATGTCTTGCGGACCATGGCCTGCGGCATTGCCGGACTGTCCATCGCGGCGGATTCCCTCTCCGCGATCAAGCACGCGAAGGTGAAGGTGATCCGCAACGATGCCGGGCTGGCAGTCGATTATGAGATCGAGGGCGACTATCCGGCCTTCGGCAACAACGACGACCGCGTGGACGAGATCGCCGCCTGGTTGACCGAGGTCTTCATGAGCAAGGTGAAGGCGCAGCCGGTGTTCTATCGCAACTCCATGCCAACGCAGTCGATCCTGACGATCACGTCGAACGTCGTCTATGGCAAGAAAACGGGTTGCACCCCATGCGGGCGCCGGGCGGGTGAGCCGTTCGCGCCGGGCGCCAACCCGATGAATGGGCGGGACAAGAAGGGGTTCGTCGCTGCAGGTGCCTCCGTCGCCAAGCTGCCTTACGAGCACGCGCAGGACGGGATCTCCTGGACGGCGTCGGCCACGCCGGACTCCATGGGCCACACCGAGGACGAACAGGTGCGCAACCTTGCCAACTGCCTCGACGGGTTCACCCAGGCGGGCGGCTTCCACGTGAACGTCAACATGCTCAGCCGCGAGACGCTCATGGATGCGATGGACCATCCGGAGAAATACCCGCAGCTGACTGTCCGGGTGTCCGGTTACGCGGTGAACTTCGTCAAGTTGACCCGGGAACAGCAGCTCGACGTGATCGGCCGCACCTTCCACGCCGGCATGTAACCTCCGAGAAAGGAGCCAAGCCATGACAATCGCACTTCCCAGTGAGACCTTCGACGGCCCGCACCAGGCAGCGTGTCATGGCTTCCTCCATTCGGTGGAATCCGGGGCGGCGGTGGATGGGCCGGGCATGCGTTACGTTTTCTTCATGGCCGGGTGCATGTTCCGCTGCCTCTATTGCCACAACCCGGACACCTGGAAGCTGCACAACGGCCGACGGGTGGAGGTGGGGGACATCCTCTCCGAAATCGACTCGCTCGCCGGATTCTTGAAATTCGCCGGGGGGGTAACGTTTTCAGGCGGGGAGCCGCTGATGCAAGCGCCCTTCGTCGGGGCGGCGGCCCGCGCGATCAAGGCGCGCTACGGGCTGCATATCGCGCTGGACACGCAGGGCTTTCTGCATGGCAACGTCACGGACGACTGGTTCGACCCGATCGACCTCGTGATGCTCGACATCAAGCATGCCGACCCTGCGAAGTACCGCGCGCTCACCGCGCAACCGCTCCAGCCGACGCTGGAGTGCGCCGACCGTCTTGTGCGGTTGGGCAAGCAGATGCGAATCCGCTACGTGCTGGTTCCCGGCTGGACCGACGCGCCGGACGAAGTGGCGCGCATGGCCGATCTGGTGGCCAGCTATGGCCCTTCGGTGGAGCAGGTCGAAGTGCTGCCCTTTCACCAGCTTGGGACGTCTAAATGGGACAAGCTGGGTTTGGAGTACAAGCTCCGAGACACGCCCACGCCGAGCCGCGACGAGGCGGACGCGGCGCGCGAGGTGTTCCGGTCGCGCGGACTTATCGTTTCCTGACCTTTCGAACAGCGTGACCCCGAATGGCGGCGGGCGAAAACGATCTTCCGTTGGAAGGTGCCTCCGGCGGGGATATTTTCAGGGCACAAGAAGACGAAGGGCGCGCGCCGATCTGAGCGGCGTTAGATCTTCTGGCCGGCCTTGGCGCGCGGCTTCTACGCCTGCTTTTCCAAGGGGCGAAGGTAGATGAACCAGTAAAGCAGCCCGACCAGGAGACCGCCGCCGATGATGTTGCCGATGGTGACGGGCAGCAGGTTGTGCAGCAGGAAGTTGCCCCAGGTGAGGTCCGCGAAGTCCGCTGCGGTCTTGCCGGTTTCGGCCCAGAAGGTTGCGTCAGCGGCGTTTACCGTCAGGATCGCCATGGGGATCTGGAACATGTTCGCGACGCAGTGTTCGAAGCCGGCGGCAACGAACATGGCGACCGGCAGGACCACCGCCAGCAGTTTGTCCGTGACCGAGCGGGCGGAAAACGTCATCCACACGCCCAGGCAGACCATCACGTTGCACATGACCCCCAGGGCCACCGCCTGCGTGAAGGTATGATGCAGCTTGTGCTGGGCGATGGACATGTAGCTGATGCCCAGTTGGCCGCCGCCGAGCGTATAGTGGCGGGCGGCTTGCATGATCAGCACCAGTCCAAGTGCGCCGACGAAGTTGCCGGCGTAGACCAGGGCCCAGTTGCGGGCGAGCTGCGCCGAGGTGATCTTGCGGCTGGCGCGCGCGACGACCGTCAGCACAGTGCTGGTAAACAGCTCGCCGCCGTTCACCACCACCAGCATCAGCCCGAGGCTGAAGGCGATGCCCCCGATGAGCCGGTTGAGCCCCCAGCCGAGGGCGTCGTTGCCGGTGGTGACGACGGTGTAGAAGACGAAAGCGATGCCGATGAAGGCGCCGGCCGTGACGGCGAGGATGAAGGCTGAAAGCGGCGCCTTGGTCGCCTTGGTGACCCCAAGGTTCTCGGCCTTGCGGGCCATGTCGGCGGGAAGGAGGGCGTCGAAGCTGTCTTGGTGCATTCGGTCGGTCCTTGGCAAGACGGGAAAACGCGATGTGACAGATCGGGCATCGGTCCGGTCCGTCTCGCGCGCGGCCGTATGTCTCGCAGGGAGGGGGCAAAGTCGAGCAGAAATGCCTCAACCCAGCGTCCCGCCGGGCGAATGCCGGGTGCCTGTCAGGGCGCGCGCCGGCCGTCGCTCGTGTCGAACTTGAACTGTGTCACGCTTGGGCAGCCGCCTGTCGACGAACAGCCGGGGCATCCGGTGCAGCCCTCGCCGGAGGCGGCCTTCGCGCGCCGTTTCAGGAAACCGCGCAGGAGGTAGGCCAGGGCCAGTCCGGCGAGGGTGGCGACCAGCAGATATTCCAGCGGGGCGATACCCGCTTCGGCGCCGAGGTCGATCGCCGGCTGGAGTGTCTGGTTCATTTCGCCGGCTCCCCGAGTGCTGGACCGTCATGCCCGTGCAGCCACGGCTTCGGCAGGGCCACTACAAAGAGCAGCCCGGCGGTGAGGGCGTATACGGCGCTCATCGTCTGCAACCCGCTGAGACCCAGGGACGTGCCGACGGTATGGACCGCCGAGGCGACAGCCAGGCCAAGAATGGTCGGAAAGATCACGGAGAAGGCAGTCCATTTGCGGCTGCGGGTTTGCAGCCGGACCATGATGACGGTGGCTAGGCAGGGCGGATACAAGGCGAAGAAGAGCATCAGCGCCACTGCCGAAACGGCCGCGCGCCCCTCGGCTTTCTGCTGGGCGCCCATGCGTTGCTCCAGCGACAGGTTCTGGCCGTCGTCCTGGTCGAAGAGGACGCCGAGGGTCGCCACGGAGTTCTCGCGGGCGGCGAAGGAGGTGAGGAGCGCGATGTTGATCTTCCAGTCGAAGCCGGCGAATTGCGTGACTGGCTCCAGCCCGCGGCCGAGGTAGCCGAGGAAGCTGCTTTCCAGCCGGTCGCGGCGGAGGGTGCGCCGCAGGTCGGCCCGGGTGGTCGCCAAGGCATCGAGCGCCGAAGCGGCTTCCTGAGTCTCAGCGGTGGCCCCGCCGAGCAGGAACGGCGCCAGGTCGGGGTGTCGGCGTTTCAGGGTGCCGTCCAATGCCTGACGTTCCGACGGGGTCTCCGCCGCCTCGATCTGTGCGGCGTGTTCGGATTGAAGGTTGACCAGCGTCATCAGGCGCGTCGGGTCCGCCACCTCGGCTCTCAGCGGATTGCCCTGCAGCGTGTCGTAGAACCGGGCGATGGCGGCTTCGGCCTCGGCCTGGTAGGCGACCTGCCGATCGGCCGGCACGCCTGGGAATTGCAAAAGCACATAGATCACCGTCGCAACCGCCAGAACCACCGAGGCAACCTTGCGGACATAGACCCACGTTCGCCCCACGGCCCGCCGCAACACACCCATCGGCGAAGGGAGATGGTAGCTTGGCAGTTCCATGACAAAAGGTGCGGTCTCCTCATTGCGCAGGACGGAGGAGGTCAGCAGCTTCGCCACGAGCAGGGCGACCATAACCGTGAGCGTAGACAGGTAGAACAACATCAGCCCTTTGGTCTCGGGGAACCAGATGTTGATCAGCAGGGTATACAGCGGGATCTTGGCCAGGCAGTTCATGAACGGCGCGGTCAGGATGGTCGCCAACCGTGCGCGGGCATCGGGGATGCCCTTTGTGGCCATCACGCCCGGCACCGCGCAGCCGCCTGCGAAGACGCCGCTGAGGATGAAGGGTAACGTGGATTGCCCGTGCAGGCCGAAACGGTGCAGGACGCGGTCCAGGATGAAGGCGATCCGCGCCATGTAGCCGGAATCCTCCAGGATCGCGATAAGCCCGAACAGTATCAGGAAGATCGGCACATAGTTCAGCAGCGTGTTCATCGAATCCACGGCCCAGAGTCCGATGGACCGGATCTGCGGGTCGTGCAGGAACCCGGCATCGGGCAGGACGATCGCGACGAGATCCCTGAAGCCCGCGAGGAGCGGCCAGGTGACATCGGTCAGCGCATAGCCCTGGACGATGGAGAGTTGGTAGATCGCCCAGACGGTTGCCACCAGGAAGACCGGGGCGAGGAAACGGTTGAGCAGCACCCGGTCGATATGCTCCGACATCGGCACTTCGCCCGCTCGGGTGTCGGTCACGCAGGCGGCGAGGATTTCGGTGGCCTTCCGGTCGCGGCAGGCGCTGATGTGATCGCCAGTGGCGACGCCGCTGTCCGCTTCGAACTCCTGGCGGGTGCGAAACAGGGCGTCGAGCAGTGAATGAGGGTTCTCGAGACGGGTCGACAGCAGCGCCTCGGCCTCGTCGCTCGTCTCCAGCAGTTTGACAGCCAACCACCGCGCCGGGAGCCCCCGCAGGCGCGGTTCGGCGGCCAGCGCGCCCTGGAACCGGGCGACATCGTCTTCCAACGAGCCATAGTTGAGCGTTGCCGGCACGACCTGCTCCGTTGCGGCGACACGCGCGATGGCGTCCCGCAGTTCGGCGTCGCCCTGTCCCTTGCGACCGACCACCGGCACCACCGGAACGCAGAGCCGGCGTTGCAACGCGGCGACGTCGATCTGAAGCCCGCGCCGGGCGGCTGCGTCCATCATGTTCAACGCGACCACCACCCGGAACCCCATTTCGAGGAGTTGGAACGTGAGCGGCAGGGAGCGGCGCAGGTTGGTTGCGTCGAGCACGTTCACTACCACGTCGGGCATCTCGTCGAGCAAGAATGTGCGTGCCACCCGTTCCTCTAGCGAATAGGGCGACAGGCTGTAGGCGCCGGGCAGGTCGACGACCTCGAAGGTGCGTCCATGAGCGATGTAGGTGCCGGATTTCTTGTCGACCGTGACGCCGGGATAGTTCGCGATGTGCTGCTGCAGCCCGGTGAGCATGTTGAAGAGCGTCGACTTGCCCGCATTCTGCTGACCGGCAAGCGCGACCAGAACGGAGCCACCGGTCTCAGCCATGCTGCACCTCGATCTGCGCTGCTTCGTGCCGGCGCAGGACGATGAAGGTGTCGCCGAGTTGCAGCTCTATCGGGTCGCGCAGCGGGGCATTGCGCACGACCCTGATCTCGCGTCCTGGCTGAAAGCCAAGGTCCAGCAGGCGCTGGCGCACCGGGCCGCAGCCGCGCAGGCAACGGATCGTGCAGGTGTTCCCCGGCGAGATCGCGTCGAGGCAGCAGTGGCAGGTTCCCTCGCCACCGCAACAACGTCCGGCAGAGCATGGAGCGTCTTTTCCCTTCGTCCATCCGATGGCCTGGAAAAATACCTGCTTCATGGCTGCCTCGTCACTCTATGCCGGCCCTCGACGGCCGGGTCCACGGCGCATCGATGCGCCCGCTCCGGCTGGCCTGTCTTTCCGACATCCTCCGGAGACAGCCTTCTCTTACCATTCCGAGTATTTTTATCAAGTACCCGCCCGCGCGTCAGGCGGTCGCAAGGTTCGCAGGAACCCGATGCCGCGTATTTGGGCGGTGGGCGGCTATGATGCTCGAAGAGACGCCCCTTTTGCGGGGTACTGTCGCGCCGGGTCAGATCGTCTCCGTCACCTTCTTCAGGTGTCGCGGGGTGTCGGGGTCGATCCCGTGGTCCACAGCGAACCGTTCCACCATGGAGTAGAACGAGACGATAAGGCTGATCGGGTCCGTCAGCGGATGCCCGGTGCGGACATGGTCGACGGCGGTGGCCTTGGAGACCTTGGGCGAGGTCACGAAGACCCGCGCACCCTTTGCCGCGATCTGGTCCGCGATCTCGTTCACCGCCTTTTCGGCCGCGTCCTCGGCGGCGAAGCAGATGACGGGGAAACCCTCGCCCACGATCGAAACCGGCCCGTGCAGCACTTCGGCGGAGGAGTAGCTTTCCGCGTGGAGCTGGCAGGTCTCCTTGAACTTCAGCGCCGCCTCGTTGGAAATCGCCCAGGCGGGTCCACGGCCGAGGGTGAAGAGCGAATGGCGCCCGTCGAGGTTCGCGCGGACCTCCGGCCAATCGATTGCCGCCGCACCATCGAGCAGGTCCGGCAGGTGTTCCAGCGCCTTTCGCAAGTCTGCGTCCTTCTTCCATTCCGCCAGCAGCAGCAGCCCGGCGACGATGGAGGTGACGAAGGTCTTCGTCGCAGCCACGGACCGCTCTGGACCGGCACAGATCTCCAGCGTGTGCGAGCAGCTCTCGGCGAGCGGAGAGTGGCGGTTGTTGGTGATCGCGAGCGAGAGAGCACCGTCGAACCGGGCGGCGCGAGCCAGTTCGACGATGTCTGGGCTCTTGCCGGATTGCGAGACGGCGATGCAGAGGCTCTTTTGCAGCCGCAGATGCGCGCCGTAGATGGAGGCGATGGAGGGGCCGACGGAGGCCACCGGCAGGCCGAGGAGCAGTTCGCTCACGTATTTCAGGTAGGTGCAAACGTGGTCCGAGGAGCCCCGGGCGATTGTGATGGCAAAGGCGGGGTCGCGGGCCGCGGCAGCGCGCGCGGCATCCTCGATGGGAAGTCTGCCGCGGGACAGCAGACGTTCCACTGCGGCCGGAATCTCCCGGATCTCGCGCCGCATCTGTGTTTCATGGTGTTCCATGCTCTGTCCTATCTGCTCGATTTGGAGCTTTCGGCCCCGTCCTCATGCCTGCTGCCTCTCCAGCCTTCGCGCCAGCGTCAGTGCGCCGTCGAGAGCCGAGCCGCAGGGCGGCACCGTGTCGAGCCGAAGCCAGCGCGCGTAGGCCGGCCCGAGCCCGCCGGTCAGGCAGAGCGGTTCGGACGGCTCCCACCCCAACCGTTCCAAGGCGCGCCGGACGTAATCCGCCCCTTCCCGCATCAGTCGGGCGGCGAGCGGATCGCCGGTCTCGGCGGCGGCGACGAGTTCCACGGCGAGCTGCGAAAACTCTGCCGGTTTCGCCCGCAGCGAGAATTCGACGATTGCGGCCGTGTCCCCGTCATATTCGGCGAGAAGGGTGCGGCCGAGCGCGGTCATCGGTGCCAATCCGTCCACGGCCAGCATCAGATCCTCCAGCGCCCGCCGTACAAGCCACGCGCCGGACGCCTGATCGCCGATGTGGAACCCCCATCCGCCCACACCCGCGATGCGGCCGTCGACTTGCCGACCCACGAAAGATCCGGTTCCGATCGCCGCGACAGCGCCGTCCGACTCGCCCAGGGCGCCGGCAATTGTCGTGGGTCTGTCGTCGGTCACGGCGATACGGCGCATGGGCAGGAGGACGGCGACGCGTCGCGCGATCGCGGGGCTCATGACACCGGCAAGCCCCACATAGGCCGTGCCCAGCGAAAGGGCCTGCATGCTCAGCCCGGCCGCCGCACCGGCCTCGGCCAATGCAATACGCACGGTCGTCATCGCGCCTTCGAAGTCGGTGGAGACGTTGGCGGGACCGTGCAGCACCTCGTGCCGGACGTCCCCCACCAAGACGGCCACCCGGCAGGAAGACCCGCCGCCGTCAATGCCGATCAGTGGAGTTGGAACGTGTCCGGTCATATCAGTGGCCCCATGCTACTCCTTGACCTTACGTAGGAGAAGTGCCGAAGACGCCATACCTTTCACGAAGTGTCGCAAGGGAAACTTCGAACCAGTCCCGGGTAGGGCGCTCAGTCCCCGTCCGCGGCGCTGAACCCCGTCTCCACCCCCAGCACCGGCCCCATGTCGTCGGCAAGGATGGTGCGGAGTTCTTGCACGCGGGTTTGGACGGCTTCGACCCGCAAGTGCCCCATCTGATCGTCCACTGCCTCGTGCAATGGGGGCTTGATGGCGGCAAGGCGCTCGCGGGCGGCCTTCGAGACGGTGAAGTAACGGTCCACCGTTTCCTCCGGTGCCGCCGGGGCGAAGGCGCCTTCGACCAACTCCGCAACCCCCTCCAACTGGGCGTCGGCAATCGACGCGGAGAGGCCGAGCCGCCAAGCCTCCGCCCGGCGCGGAAAGGCACGGTCGTAGTCGCCGAGCGGGCGCCCCAGCCTGTACTCCGCCACGCGCTCCAGGCCGAAATCCGCGGCCGTGAAAAATGTCCGCGTGACCTCTTCATCGGACAGGTACACCGGGTTTGCCGGCCCTGCGGTGCGCATCAGCTGCGCCCATCCGTCGGATGAGAACCACCCTTCGTAAAGCGCATCGGCCACGGCCTGAACGTGCGCGGCGATGCCCAGGGCGGCGGGGCAGACCGGCCGGTCGGAGGTGAGCAGACGCTCCAGCGCGGGCAGCCCCTGCGCGGCGGCGGAGACGCTGGCCACGCCGTCGGCGCGGGCCTGTACGTCCTCCGGCAACGCCTGAAGCGCGTCCAGCCCGCGGCCGACGAAGTCTTTCTTGTCAGGCCAAAAGTTGATCGAGAGCGCCGCCCCCGCCTGTTCCACCGGACCGAACTGGTAGCTGTCCAACGGTGCCCACGCGCGCCAAGCGTCGCCGACCGCGAGAGCTAACGTTTCCGGCGCCGCCCGCTCCGCGCAGACGTCCTCAGCCACGTTGTTCAGAGAGGCAGTTGCCGAACGGAACGCCCCGACCTGTCGCACCAGGACCTCCAGCGCGCCGTCCCTGATCTGTGCATGGTCCACCTCCGCCGCCGGGGCGGGCAGGGGGGGCAGCAAAGCGACGAGGCACAAAAGGGCGGGCGAGAGGCGCGTCATGAAAGGCTCCGGGAGTTGGGTCGGGCAATGTGAACGGCTGGCGGGGCGAGCCTGTCACTTGGCTGATGGGAGTCTTGCGGCAAACGCCCTCCCGCGCAAGGGGCCGTGTCAGAGTGCCGGCTGCACCCCAATCACCGGCCCGTGAAGCTCCAACAGGATAGCGAACGCGACAGCGCCCGTCAGAACCCGCAAAAGGCCGTTGCGGGTCAACCTGATTTCGCGCGGCAGGTCCGTCAGCTCCCGCCATTCTGCCGCCCCCATTTCGCGCCTTTTGCGAGCGTCGATCATGCGCATACCCAGGAGTGAGAACAGCGCGAACGTGCCGAACAGCAGAACGAGGGCCAGCGTTCCGTTTGCAAGCAGGTGGGAGAGCGACCAGAGCGCCAGCGCCACAAGGAGAGGGTGGCGGACCCACCCGACGATGCCCGGGTTCTGGCGATCGAACGACGCGTTCCGCGCGCCGCCGAAGGAGAGCGGGTTGGGCCGGCCGAGTGCCAATGCCGCGATGATGCAGGCCAGGAACATGGCCGCGGCGGTCGTTTGGTTCTGCCACAGGGCCCAGTCCCAGAGCGGAATGACCGGTGCCCGCACTGCCGCCGAGATCAACCAGGCGAGCGCTGCGAGCGAGACTAAGGAATAGGCCAGGGTAAACCCGCGCGCGCCCATTCTCGCCACCAAACGGGCCTTGACCCCCGGCCGCACGGGCAGCGAGTGGCTCACCAGGAAAACCGCAAAGGCGGCTGCGAATTCTATCCATGCGGCGGGGCCGTTCATGAGGTCTCCGATCGTCCTTTCGGGGTCGTGACCATGCACCCAATCGCGCGCCATAGCCAGTGCAGGCGAAAAGCGCGACTGCGCCTTGGGACCAAGAGGCGCAGCGGCGGCGGGGTGGCAGTGCGCGACGGAGGCACTATCCTTTGATCCAAACCGGACGAGGAGACACCAATGCGACTTGCCTGTTTCAAGGGATACGACATACGCGGCCGTGTCGGTGAGGAGCTGACCGCCGACACCTGCCGGGCCATCGGCCGCGCCTTTTCCATGGTCATGCAACCCCGCACCGCGGTTATCGGTCGCGACGTGCGGGCCACCTCAAAGGAATTCGCCGCAGCCCTCGCCGAGGGCCTGCTGGAGAGTGGGACGGACGTGATCGACATCGGCCTTTGCGGCACGGAGGAGGTCTATTTCGCCACCGCTCATTATGGTGCTGGCGGTGGGCTGATGGTTACCGCGTCGCACAACCCAATCCACTATAACGGCATCAAGCTGGTGGGCCGCGGCGCGAAGCCGATTCCGCCGGACGGCGGGTTTCAGGAAATGCACGATCACGTGGCTGCCGGCTCTGAAGCGCCAAACGGGCCGCATGGGGTGCTCCGCCACGACAGTCCCCGGGCGGCCTATGTCGACCGCGTGCTGTCTTTCATCGACCCCACGGTGCTGCAGGGGCTTCATATTCTCGTCAACCCTGGCAACGGATGCGCTGGCCCCACGTTCGACGCCATTGCGGCGGCGTTGGCCGAAAGGGGCGCGAACATCACCTTCGAGCGCCTGCACCATCAGCCAGACGGCAAATTCCCGAACGGCATTCCCAACCCGCTGCTGCCGGAGAACCGCCCCGCTACCGCGGAGGCGGTGAAGACGGTGGGCGCCGACTTCGGCGTCGCTTGGGACGGCGATTTCGACCGTTGCTTCCTGTTCGACGAGACAGGCGCCTTCGTGGATGGCGAATATCTGGTCGGCCTTCTGGCCCAGGCGTTCCTGCTGAAGGTTCCCGGCGCGAAGATCGTCCACGACCCGCGCATCATGTGGAACACGCAGGAACTGGTGGCCGAGGCGGGTGGCGAGGCCGTGGCGTCGCTCACGGGTCATGTCCACGTGAAGAGTGCGATGCGCCAAGTCGATGCGGTTTACGGCGGGGAAATGTCCGCGCACCACTATTTTAGGGACTTCATGTACTGCGACAGTGGTATGATCCCCTGGCTGCTCATTGCAGAGCACATCTGCCGCACCGGGCAGCCGCTGTCGGAACTGATCGGGGAGCGCCGGGAGGCCTATCCGTCGTCGGGCGAGATCAACTTCCGCGTCACCGATCCGGACGCGGCGATGCGTGCAGTGGAGGCTGCGCTGGCCGACCAGTCCCCGGAGGTGGACCGCATGGACGGGCTCGGCCTCGCCTTCGACGACTGGCGTCTGAACCTGCGCCGGTCCGCGACGGAGCCGGTTCTGCGCCTCAACGTCGAAACCCGGGGCGACCGGGACCTTCTGAAGCGGAAGACCGACGAGGTCACTGGCATCATCCGCACTTTCGAGGCCTGACGGAATTTTCCTTGCCCCGCCGGATTTCGATGCGGGTCGGACGGGCAGCATACTTGGCTGCCCGGTCAGCCCGCTGTCCCGGATTGCATGAAATGACCGAGAGATGGCCGCTCCGGCGGGCCCGATGCCGAATCATCATGATCCGGGTCGTGATGCGGGGCGCTCCGTGTTTGAAACGCGGGATGACCGAGATCACAATCGCCCTCTTGCTGTTTCTGGCCCCGCTCGCCTACTCGCCTGGTCCGGGAAACATGTTCTTCGCAGCCAATGGCGCCCGATTTGGATTTCGGGCGACCGTTCCGGCGAATGTCGGCTATCACCTGGCCACGGTATTGCTAACGATTGCCATTGGCCTCGGTTTCGACTGGATATCGCGCGCGGCGCCGTTGTTCCTGACCATCACGCGGTACGCTGGCGCGGCTTATATCCTATATCTCGCGTTCGGTCTGGCTCGGGCCGGCGTTTTGGCTGACGACTCCGAAGCGCGGCCTGCCGGTGTTGTCGATGGCGCGGTGGTGCTTCTGCTGAACCCTAAGGCCTATCTGATTATCGCGCTCATGTTCACACAGTTCACGGGCGCAACCGATATGACCCATACCGCCTTCGTCCTGTGGGTGGCGCTGCTATTCACGCTCAACAACGCCGTCGCGTTCTCGCTTTATGCTGCCTTGGGCGATGGAATGACTGTGAAATGGCGCAGCCCGGAGTCGGCGCGGATGCTCAACCTCACCTTCGCGATCATTCTTTCAGCGGTTGCTGTCTGGATGCTGGTGGCCTGACGATCCGGTGCTTGGGACGGTATCCACCACGTGGGTCCGGGTCAGACTTTTGGGGGATTTTGCCGATAGTACTTCAAGCTGATGGGAGCCTGACACGCTTGCGCATCAAGCCCGATTGGCGCGCCGTCGGCAGTGCGACAGCCGGCGGCACTGGACCGCGCTCGGGTGGGGCGGTATAGGCGTCCTCAAGATGCTGATACGGTCGATCATCATTCGAATTAGCAGCCCGGCGCTCTGATCACGAGTCGCCGGGACGAGGCGTATGGAAGACCGCGCCGACCCACATCCTCCCAGATGACATACCCGAAGGACGCAACCCATGTGCGCCGATACCACCGATACGATCGCCCCCGACTACAAGAACACCCTCAACCTGCCGCGTACCGACTTTCCGATGCGCGCGGGCCTGCCGAAGCGCGAGCCCGGCTGGCTGGAGCGGTGGGAGCGGATTGGCGTCTATGACCGCCTGCGGGAGACCGCCGGCGACCGCCCGTCTTTCGTGCTCCATGACGGCCCCCCGTACGCCAACGGCCATCTGCATATCGGACACGCGCTGAACAAGGTTATCAAGGACATGATCGTGCGGTCCCATCAGATGATGGGCAACGATTCCCGCTACGTGCCCGGGTGGGACTGCCACGGCCTGCCGATCGAGTGGAAGATCGAGGAGCAGTACCGCCAGAAGGGCAAGAACAAGGACGAGGTTCCGGTGCTGGAGCTCCGCCAGGAGTGCCGCGCTTTCGCCGAGGCCTGGATCGACGTCCAGCGCGAGGAGTTCAAGCGGCTTGGCGTGACCGGTAAATGGGAAGACCCCTACCTGACGATGGACTACCACGCCGAGGCGGTGATCGCCGGGGAGTTCCTGAAGTTCCTGATGAACGGCACGCTCTACCAGGGGTCCAAGCCGGTGATGTGGTCGGTGGTGGAAAAAACCGCGCTGGCCGAGGCGGAGGTGGAATACCACGAACACCAGAGCCACACCATTTGGGTCAAATTCCCCGTCATCCGATCGGTCGACGCCACTGGGGCCCGGCAAAGCCTGCGCGGGGTCAACGTGGTGATCTGGACGACCACCCCCTGGACCATCCCGCAAAACCGCGCCGTGGCGTTTAACCCGGACCTGTCCTACGGCCTTTACACGGTCACCGCTGCGCCGGAGGACAATTGGGCCAAGGTGGGCGAGCAGTACCTGCTGGCCGACAACCTGGCCGAGGACGTGATGAAGGCGGCGCGCGTCGACGCCTGGGAGCGCAAGCAGGACGTGACTGCCGAACAGCTGGACCTGATGGTCTGCGCCCATCCGCTGCGCGGGGTCGAGGGCGCCGCGGGCGAATGGGACTACGACGTGCCGATGCTGCCGGGTGGCCACGTGACGGACGAGGCTGGTACGGGGTTCGTCCATACTGCACCGAGCCACGGTGCGGACGATTACATCCTCGGCGTGAAGCACGGCCTTCCGATGACCTACAACGTGCTGGAGGACGGCTCCTTCCGCGCCGACCTGCCGCTCTTTGGCGGAGCGCTCATCTTCGACCACAAGGGCAAGGAGAAGGACGCCAACAAGCGGGTTATCGAGGCGCTGGCAGACTGCGGGGCGCTCATCGCGCGGGGCCGGATCAAGCACTCCTACCCGCATTCCTGGCGCTCCAAGGCACCGCTGATCTTCCGCAATACGCCGCAATGGTTCGCTGCCATCGACCGCGAGGTCGGCGACGGGCATGACACCTATGGCAAGACGATCCGGCAGCGTGCGCTTCGCTCCATCGACGAACTCGTCCAGTGGACGCCGCCTGCCGGGCGCAACCGCCTGCACGCCATGATCGAAACGCGTCCGGACTGGGTGCTGTCCCGCCAGCGCGCCTGGGGTGTGCCGCTGACCTGTTTCGTGAAGAAAGGCGCCAAGCCCGACGATCCGAATTTTCTTCTGCGGGACCCGGCCGTGAACGCGCGTATCGTCGCCGCCTTCGAGGAGGAGGGCGCGGATGCCTGGTACAAGGACGGCGCCAAGGCGCGGTTCCTTGGCAACGACTACGATCCCGACCAGTACGACCAGATCTTCGACATCCTCGACGTCTGGTTCGACTCCGGGTCCACGCACGCCTTCGTTCTGCGGGATCGCGCGGACGGAACGCCGGACGGCATTGCGGACGTCTACATGGAGGGCACCGACCAGCACCGCGGCTGGTTCCATTCCTCGCTACTGCAAGCCTGCGGCACCGTAGGCCGGGCGCCCTACCGCAACGTGGTGACCCACGGGTTCACGCTGGACGAGAAGGGCAACAAGATGTCCAAGTCGCTCGGCAACACCGTGGCGCCGCAGGACATCATCAAGCAGTACGGCGCCGACATCCTGCGGCTGTGGGTGGCCCAATCCGACTATACCGCCGACCAACGGATCGGGCCGGAGATCCTCAAGGGCGTCGCCGACGGATACCGGCGGTTGCGCAACACGATGCGGTTCATCCTCGGCTCGCTGCCCGACTTCGAGGAGAGCAAGCGCGTCGCCTACGCGGACATGCCGGACCTCGAAAAGGTCGTCCTCCACCGGCTGGCGGAACTCGACGACGTAGTGCGCGAAGGGTACGCGCGGTTCGACTTCCAGGGCGTGTTCCAGACGCTCTTCAACTTCGCCACACTGACGCTGTCATCCTACTACCTCGACGTGCGCAAGGACGCGCTCTATTGCGATGCCGACGATAGCCCCCGGCGCCTCGCAGCGCTGACCGTGCTGGATATCCTGTTCCACCGCCTGACGACCTGGCTTGCCCCGATCCTCGTCTTCACGATGGAGGAGGTGTGGCTGGAACGCTTCCCGGGCGATGACAGTTCGGTGCACCTGCAGGACTTCCCGGAGACGCCGCAGGAGTGGCGGAACCCGGAGCTGGCCGAACAGTCGAACCGGGTTCGCGACGTGCGCCGCGTTGTGACGGGCGCGCTGGAAGTGGCCCGGCGGGACAAGGTGATCGGCTCCTCGCTCGAAGCGGCGCCGATCGTCCATCTGCCGGAAGAGGTGGAGGCGATGATCAACCCGGCCGCCTTTGCCGATCTGTGCATCACTTCGGGCATCACCCTGACGTCGGAGCCTGTGCCGGAGGGGGCCTTCACGCTGGATGACGTGCCGGGCGTCGGTGTCGTTTTCGCGGAAGCTGAAGGCGAGAAGTGTCAGCGGTGCTGGAAGATCCTGCCGGATGTGGGCACGCATGCGCATCCCGGTACGTGCCAGCGGTGCAACGACGCGCTCGGCTGACGTCGCTGCCCTCGAAAATGGGAGGGGCTGGAGCGGCGGCCCCTCTTACGGCGATGTCTCGCGGGCGCTTACCTACGCGGGGATGTCGCCCGCCTCGATCAGTTTCTTGCTGAAAGCCCGGAACGCGTTACGCCATGCCTCTTCCAGGTCCGCTGTGAATTCGTTGCCGAGCTTCTTGCCGAGGGAGGCCATGAGCGCGTCTTCCATCGGCTCGAAATGAGCCTGCCGCACGCCCAGGGTCGTATGCAGGTGACCGAGCTCCGCGTAGTCGACCGTCGTTCCGTTCGGATTGGTCATGTCGTCGAGGACCAGGCCGAGCGTGTTCATGAAACGCATCCCCTGACCCTTCAGGTCATCACGGAACAGCTGGCGCAGTTCGGGGGCCCTTGCGAACAGTTCCTCGTAGAAGTCGTAAGATGTGGGTTCATGATGCGGACGCAGATCTTCGAAGCTCTGCTTCACGCGCGCAAGTTCCTGTTGCGACGGCGGCATTTCGGACTCCCTGATGCTATTCGGCGCCTTTCCTGTCGCGAACCTGTCACGGATTCATGACGCCCGGAATTGATTCATCGCAAACTGCGACTTCAACGACGCATTTCGGTCGCCCTCAGATGCGTTCGTCCAAAAATGCAGCGCCGGACGTACCATGGCGAGGGGCTTGGAACTCCGATGGCGCTTCCTATCTATTCCTGAACATGAATGTGAAGGAGCCACGGCGATGAGCCACAGCCTGAAACTGACCTGCCATGACTGTGGCGTGACCAACCGCGTTCCGGCCGACAAGCTAGGCGCCGGGCCCAAATGCGGCACCTGTGGCGCGCGGCTTGTGGACGGCAAGGTGCACGACCTGTCGTTCCGCGACGCAGAGAAAGCTGCCAAGGTGGATGACCTGCCCCTGCTGGTCGACTTCTGGGCGCCCTGGTGCGGTCCCTGCCGGGCTATGGCGCCCGAATCCGCCCGGGCTGCGGAGGCGCTGCGGGGCAAGGCGCGGTTCGTGAAAGTGGATACGCAGAGCCATCCGGACGCGACCGTTCGCTACAATATTCGCGGTATCCCGCAACTGTTATTGTTCGACCGCGGGCGCGAAGTCGCACGACTCTCCGGGGCACGGCCCGCATCGCAAATCGAGGCTTTTGTCCGCGAGAACGTGGCGCTTCCCGCTTGACATCCCCCAACCTTTGCGCGATTGGGAGCCTCCGTGGGGCCGTAGCTCAGTTGGGAGAGCGCATCGTTCGCAATGATGAGGTCGTCGGTTCGATCCCGATCGGCTCCACCACTTCAAAGGTCTGCTAGATCAATGCGTTGATTGCAGTGCGGACCAACCGCTGCAATCGAAATCAGCACAAAGCGACAACTCCGCGAACGTCGCCCTGAAGGCGGCATGAGGGCAGTCGCCTACTAAGCCACGTGATGCGGCGACGATAACATCGGCGGCTTGATACGTCCGGCCCGCAAAGAAGTTGCATCTGCGCGGGGCAGCGCCTCTCCGGTCTGTTCTCGAACTTTGCCATCGACCCGAGCTGCTTGCCGCGGCTCCTGTTTGGTTCGGTCACCTCGCCGTGGAGCGAGGGACATTGCTGCAAGCAGGCAGATGACCGACAGCAACCCAAGAGCCGAAATGACTTCGGCATCGAGGGGGCCAATGAAGGACCGATAGAGGCGCAAAACGAACATCGACACCGGGAGCGTGATCACCATCAGGATAGTCAATCCGAGGCGACCGCCGTAACTCGTGAGAATCGCTGGTGCGAAAACTAGGGGAGCGATGAAATAGTAGCACCAACTTAATGGCTGCAACAGGAGCAGCAGTATGAGTGCGGTTGGCCACACCCGGGAGTAGAGTTCGTCTTCAGGCGTCCTATGCGCCCAAAATACTAAAACTGCCAAGGTCGCCAATGTTGCGGTACGGCTCGCGAGCATCCACACGGCGGGCCGTTCCATGACGAACCAGGCGCCCCCGAACGTTGGATCGAGGCTCGCGGCCCGGATCGTCGTTAGAGCGGATTCAGGCAATAGGCTCGCGATGGCATTTTCGAAGCCGACGGCGGGGGACAGCCTGATAATAGTCGCACCGATCGCTTGCACAGAAGCAAGAAAATCCATGTGAAGCGGCCAGCCGGTAAGAGCGATGGAGGTGCCCGCCAGCGAGGCGCCAACTACGATGAACGCCGCTGCGGCCCGCCACTGTCCGCGAGCCATGAAGATCGGGAGGAAGATCAGGGGTAAGAGCTTGATTGCGGCTGCCAGGGCCAGTGCGCTTCCCGCGGTAATCTGCGCGCCCGCTCGTCCCCGTTCGATTGCGAGCACCGTTAGGAATGCTACGAATATCTGCGGCTGGTTCTGCAGGACCGCAAGGCCGCCGATCGTGGTGCCATACAAGAGGATCTGACCTAGGAGCGCAAAGGCGATAGCCGGCATTGGGCTCCGTAGCGCGCGCCAGGCCAGCCAGCTCGTCGCGAACAAGAACACACCATTGGCCGCAGTGATACCGGCTTCGAACGCCCCGAAGGAGAGCCAGCGTGTAACGGGGGCAATTAGTGCGGCCCAGAGGGGAGGGTACAGATAGGGAAAAACCTGACTCTCGTGTCCGATCTCCGCGGCCGCCCTCAGCCAGTCGTCAGACGGCGGCAACATGGTAAAGATCTGGCTGGAGGATGCGTAGACCAGATCCGGTTGGCCCTCGGCAATGAAATGGCCCGCCAACCACATCGCCAGGAGGTCCTCTGAGGGCCTATCGACCGTGAAATATGGAAACGCAAAGGCTATAGCCAGGATCACGAGCGCAACAGTGTGATTTCGCCGAATCTCCACCTCGTGACTACCCCTCATGGAGAGCTTTGACCGATCGTTCCACCGCTTGTGTTTGCGGTGGTGAGACGTCGATAGCGTTTCGATTTGGAAACCAAGGAATTGGGACTAGAGTGTGGAGGCAAGTGGGCAAATTGTGATCGATCCGCCAACTTTGAACCGGCGTTGCGTATGGCGCGTTGCCGTCCTGTTCCCGGCCCCGAAAGGGCAAGAAAGGGTTTCGGGCTACCGTGCGTGCGTCCTATACATGACGGTACGATGCGGCCACGTCGAGGGCGCAAGGGGAGGGAGATCGTGTCTGGCCTTACCGTCTCGCGGCTTGCGGAGATCCCGGATGCCTTGCGCATCGCACGATGCAGAAGCCTGCCAAATCTCGGCCCGCGACTGCTCTTCTTTTCGGGCGGGAGCGCGCTCAACGACATTGCGCACAGCCTGAAGGGATACACCCACAACTCGCGTCACCTCATTACGCCCTTCGACAGCGGCGGCAGTTCGCAGGTGCTGCGCGCTGCGTTCAACATGCCGGCGGTGGGGGACTTGCGGAGCCGGCTGATGGCGCTGGCTGACGAAAGCGATCTGGGACAGCCGGACATCTTTCGACTGTTCACCCATCGCTTGCCGGCAAATGCCGAGGCTGCGGTGCTGCGCGCGGAGGCTCGGGCCATTCTTACCGGAGAGCATCCGTTGATTTGCGCGGTGTCGCAGCCGATGCGGCAACTGATCCAGACGCAGCTTCGCAGTTTTGCCGAAGCCATGCCGGCGGACTTCGATTTTCGGAAGGCGAGCGTCGGAAACCTCATTCTGGCCGGGGGGTATCTGGCCAACGACCGAGCGCTGGAGCCGGTTCTGTTTCTGATGTCGAAGATGGTGGCAGTGCAGGGGACTGTGCGGTCGATCGTGGACGCCAACCTGCAGATCGGTGCGGAACTCGCGGACGGCACGATCATCATCGGGCAGAGCAAACTGACGGGCAAGGAGATGCCCCCACTCACGCAATCCATCCGCCGGCTGTTCCTTGCCGAGGGCGATGCAGAGGTGACGCCGGAGCGGGTGAAGCTGCCGGAGCGAAACCTGCGGCTCATCGAAACGGCGGACCTGATCTGTTACCCGCCGGGCAGCCTGTATTCCAGCGTCATCGCAAATCTGCTGCCACTCGGCGTGGGGGCCGCCATTGCACGTCGGACGGTGCCCAAGGTTTATCTCCCGAGCCTCGGCCCGGACCCGGAATGCCCGGGGCTTGGGCTCGTCGATCAGGTCGAGGCGCTCTTGGAGCAGCTCAGGCGCGATGCAGGCGGCGACTGCCCGGCAGACAGGCTCCTCCAGTTTGTGCTTTGCGACGGCGACAGCTTTGCCGCCGCGGATGCGCGTGAGCTGGGCCGCCGGCATGGGATTGTCTGCATGGCCCAGACGCTCGCGTCCGAAGCCAATCCGACCCGTTATGATCCGCGAAGGGTGTGCGATTCGCTCGTGTCGCTGACCTGATCCTGTGTCCCGCTGGCACGGAGCCGTCGAGCGGCGAGCCACGACAGGGCCGCCATGATGGCCGCGGTGGCGAGTGTCAGCGACAACCCTCCGACCTGGAAGCTCAGACCCGACAGCAGCGTCCCGATCAACCGTCCGGCGGCGTTGGACATGTAGTAGAAGCCCACGTCCATCGTGACCCGGTCGTGCTGTGTGAAGGCGAGGATCAGGTAGGAGTGGACCGACGAGTTGATGGCGAAGACGAAGCCGAAACCCATTAGCCCAGCCACCAAAGTGACCGTCAACCATGCGGCTGGTCCGCCCGCGAAAAGCGCGCACAAGGCAAGTGCGGCAGGGATCAGGGCCAGCGCTCCCACCCACCGAACTGCCAACGCGACGATCTCATCGGTGGTCTTCTCCTTCGCCTTCAGCAGCCCCGGCGCCCAAGCCTGGATCGCGCCGTAGGCGATGATCCAGAGCGCCATGAAGGTGCCAATCTGGAAGAAGGCCATGCGGTTGCCGGCCTCCGTGCCGTCGGAGAGGACGGCATAGAAGTAGATGGGGATGCCCACCACAAACCAGACGTCCCGCGCGCCGAAGAGGAAGATCCGCGCGAGCGAGAGAAGGTTGACGTTGCGGTCGGTTGAGAACACCTCGCGGAACTTGGCGCCCTTGCGGCCACGGGGAAGGCCGCCGGGCATGAAAAGCACGGTGGCGACAAGGATGGCGGCGAGCACCGCAGCCATGGCCATCACCGACGCCGTGAAGCCGAGTGTGCCCAGCAAGACCGTGCCAATCAAAAAGCCCGCGCCTTTCACCGCATTCTTCGATCCAGTGAGGTAGGCCACCCAGCGGAACAACCCGTCCCCCGACGGCGCGAGCAGTTTCACGGCGCTCTTGGAGGACATCTTTGCAAGGTCCTTTGCGATGCCGGAGACACCTTGCACCACCATCACGTAGGCGACGGAGGCTGCGAGCGCCCACCCTGGGTCCAGATTGGCCAGCGCGATCAACGCAGCGATCTGCAAGCCGAGCCCGGCATAGAGCGTGGAGGTCAGCCCGAAGCGCGCGGCAATCCAGCCCGCCGAGAGGTTCGTGACCATGCCCATGAATTCGTACAGCAGAAACAGATAGGCGAGCTGGATGGGCGAGAAGCCGAGCGTGTGGAAGTGCAACAAAACCAGCATCCGCAACGCGCCATCGGTCAGCATGAACGTCCAGTAGGCGGCCGTCACCGCGATATAGGCGGTCAGGCCCTGCGGGCGCTCTGCACCGGTCATTTCAGGCTATCCACGACCATGCGGGTCACGTCGGCCAGCCGGAACGCATAGCCATACTCATTGTCGTACCACGCGTAGATTTTCACCTGGGTACCGTTCACCACCATGGTCGACAGCGCATCGACGATGGAGGAGCGTTCGTCGTTCACATAATCGGCGGACACCAGCGGGCGCTCCTCGTAGCCGAGAATGCCGCTCATCGGGCCTTCGGCCGCCGCTTTGAACAGGGCATTCACCTCCTCGACGCTGGTCGCCCGCTCCACCTCGAAGACGCAGTCGGTGAGCGAGGCGTTAAGCAGCGGCACCCGAACTGCGTGGCCGTTCAGCCGGCCCTTCAACTCGGGATAGATGAGCGTGATCGCCGTCGCCGAGCCCGTGGTAGTGGGGATCAGCGAATTCAGCGTGGAGCGGGCGCGGCGCATATCCTTTGCGGGGCGGTCGACGATGGTCTGGGTGTTCGTCACGTCGTGGATCGTTGTCATAGAACCATGGCGTATGCCGATTCCCTCGTGGATGACCTTCACGATGGGGGCGAGGCAGTTCGTCGTGCAACTTGCCGCCGTGACAAGGCGATGCGTGTCGGGCTCGTAGATGTCGTGGTTGACTCCAGAGACGATATTCACCGCGCCGCCGTCCTTCACCGGGGCCGAGACCACCACTTTTTTCACCCCGGCGGCGAAGTAGGGGGCCAGCTTGTCGCCGGTCTTGAAGACGCCAGTGCATTCGACCACCACGTCGATGCCGAGGTCCGCCAGCGGCAGGTCCTCGATCCGGCGTTCGCGCGTCAGACGCATGGTGTGACTGTTGATGGTCAGGCTGTCCGGCCCGTGGGTGATCTCGGCGGGCCATCGGCCGTGGATCGTGTCGAATTCCAACAGCAGCGCATGCTGCGCTGGATCCCCTTCGGCATCGTTCAGCAGGACGATCTCGCCGTTCAAGCCAAGATCGAAGAATGAGCGCAGCGCCAGCTTCCCCATCCGGCCCAGGCCATTGATTGCGATTTTCGTCATGATCGTCTCCGTGGGATCTCTCGGTTTGCAGCGTTGGAAATGGCGCAGCCGTCAGACGTCTTCGGCCAATTCGGAAATCTGACCGATCTGGTCGAGCCGCTTTTGCAGGGCAAACTGATCGAGCGTTGCTATCGGCAGGCTCATGAAAGTTGTGATGCGATTGCGCAGCATCCGGTAGGCCTCCGCGAAGGCGAGGCGTCTCTCAGCCTCGTTCCCTTCCGCCGCAACGGGATCGGGAACGCCCCAATGCGCGCTCATCGGCTGGCCGGGCCAGACCGGGCAGATCTCGGCCGCGGCCTTGTCGCAAACCGTGAACACGAAATCGAGCTCCGGCGCACCGTCGCCGGCAAACTCGTCCCAACACTTCGTGCGGACGGCGGACGCGTCGTGCTTGAGGTTGCGGAGCAGGTCCAGGGTATAGGGGTGCGGGCCGGTATCGGATGGGTTGGCGCCCGCGGAAAAGGCGCGAAAGGCGCCCTTTCCTTCGGCATTCATGATGGCCTCCGCGATCAGGGACCGTGCCGAGTTGCCATTGCAAAGGAACAGGACAGTGTAGGGAGGCTTGAAGACTGGCGCTTCCATCCGCTTGACCGCGCGCTCGAGCAGGGGATGGCAGAGGTCAGGCCGCGCGTTGCAGCAGCCCTCCAAGAGGAACGACAGCATTTCCCGCACTTCGGCTGTGTTTGCCGTGTACCGCAGATTACGCCCCTCGCGGACGCGTTGAATGAGGCCGGCATTCAGCAGCACGGCGAGGTTGTTGGACAGCGTGTTCTGCCGGATGCCCAAAGCGTTTGCTATATCACCGGGCAGCCTGCCGTGCTCGCCTGACTGGATCAACAAGCGAAAGATATCCAGCCGCAGGGTCTGAGAGAGGGCGAAGAACGCCGATGTTGCCTGAACCTTTTCCATAATTCATGAATAATGGAATTAATTCGAGCCGCAAGCCCTGTGAGAGGAGCGGCTCTGAGCAACAAAAGGACTTCTAGGCTCAGGTTGTGATACGGAGCGTATAACAAATCTCTCTCATGGTTTGAATGTGGGTCGCCGAGGTACTATGATGAGCGCATACAGAAAATGAATTGAGGATAGGTCGATGCACCCAAACCATGGATATCAAATGCTGAACGGCGTGCGGCGCCACCGGGCGCGCGTCATGTTCGGGAGCATGAAGGGCTTTCTGCTGTTCTGGCGTTGGCCGAAGCGGAGCGTCTGACACCCGTCTGACACCCGACCGTCATACTGAGCGGGGTGCTGATGCAACTGAAGGCCCGCGCGACAGCGGGGATCAATCCGTCGGGCGCTCTACCGTCCAAGCCATGTTATAGGTGAACTCCTCCAGGTTCGCCCCACCGCCAATCCGGTCGATCACGGCGAAGAGCCCGGGGGCGTGGAGTGGGGTCAGCACCCCGTGCCACGTGCCCCGGTGGAAGTTGATCGCCTGCCCCGGGCGGGTGAGAAAGGCCCGCGGATGTCCGGGTGTGCCGTTCTCGTCCGGCGCGGCGATGACAAGGAAGGAGACCAGCGCCATCGGTACGAACGCCTGACTGCCCTCTGGGTGGCGTTCGACGAGGTTGAAGTTATAGGGCAGGCTGCGGGGTTCGGCTTGAAACAGGCTTATCCCTGCGCGCCCGTCGCCGAAGTCCAGCTTTGCACGGTCGTGGAAGCGGCGGCAGAGACCCGCGTTGATCAGCTTGTCGGCCTCCCCCGTGGCCTCCAGCACGTCGCCGAAGGGGGCGAAAGCTGCGTCTGTGAGCGGCTCCGGGCAGAGGGTCGTCATCGCAGGTCCATTGCGAGAAGGCGCAACTCCGCGATCCGCTCGACCTGCCGGCAGGCTTCCGCAAATTCAGCCTCACTGTCGTTCTCCACGCGGTGGCGGAATGCGGCGAGGATGCCGGCCTTGTCATGGTCCCGCACGGCAATGATGAACGGAAAACCGAATTTCTCGACATACTCTGTGTTGAGCGTCGTGAAGGTCACGCGTTCGTCGTCAGTCAGGGCGTCGAGCCCGGCACTGGCCTGCTCGGCGGTGCTGTCGGCGGTCAGGCGCTTCGCTTCGGCAAGCTTGCCCGCAAGGTCCGGGTGGGCGCGCAGTACGTCAAGGCGCTCCTCCTCGCTCGCGGCGCGGAAGACACGCGTGAGGGCAGAATGGACGCCTACGGCCGTGTCGTGCGCAGGCCCGAGTTCCAGTGCAAAGGCACGTTCCGCGATCCAGGGCGAGTGCTCGAAGACGCCACCGAAGTGGTCGACGAACGCCGCCCCGTCCATTTCGCTCGGCCGCAGGTACCTCCGCGGCGGATGCCGCTCGGCCCAGTGGCGAGCAACGTCGATCCGGCGCGCAAACCAGACGCCCTCGTGCCCGGCTGCGTAGTCCAGAAACCGCTGCAACGCCATGATCCGGCCCGGGCGGCCGACCAGCCGGCAGTGCAGGCCGATCGAGAGCATCTTCGGCGCCCCAGACGCGCCTTCGGCATAGAGGCAATCGAAACTGTCCCTGAGATAGGCGAAAAACTGGTCGCCGGAGTTGAAGCCCTGCGGCGTGGCAAAACGCATGTCGTTGGTGTCGAGCGTGTACGGTACGAGTAGCTGGTCCTTCCCATCGACCTCCACCCAATAGGGCAGGTCGTCGGCATAGAGGTCCGCCACGTAGTGGAACCCGCCCTCGCGAGCCGCGAGTTCGACTGTCTGTGCGGAGCAGCGGCCGGTGTACCACCCCAGGGGGCGCTCGCCGGTCACCTCTCGGTGCAGCCGGATCGCCTCCTGCATATGGGCCCATTCATCCTGCGGCGCGTAGTCCTTGTACTCGATCCATTTCAGTCCGTGGGAGGCGATCTCCCACCCGGCCGTCTGCATCGCCTTCACCTGGGCCGGGGAGCGGGCCAGCGCCGTGGCGACACCGTAGACGGTGATCGGGATGGCCCTCCCGGTGAACAACCGGTGCAGGCGCCAGAAACCTGCCCGAGCGCCGTATTCGTAGATCGACTCCATGTTCCAATGCCGCTGGCCCGGCCAAGGTGCGGCCCCAACGATCTCGGACAGGAAGGCTTCAGAAGCGGCGTCGCCATGCAAAACGCAATTCTCGCCGCCCTCCTCGTAATTCAGCACGATCTGCACGGCGATCCGTGCGCCGTTCGGCCAGTCGGCGACGGGTGGTTCGGCGCCATAACCGTGCATGTCGCGGGGGTAGCGGTGCATGTCCTGTCTCTCCGAGATATTCGTTTCTGAAGCCCGGCAAGGGCTTGCACGGAGCATACTTTCCCGCCTTCATGGCGCGGACGCAAGCTGGAGGACCGCCATGACCGGTTATCTGACGACCCACGTGCTCGACACTGCGCTCGGGCAACCGGCCGAAGGCGTTGGGATCACGCTCTACCGCATCACGGGCGAGGAGCGGGAGAAGCTGGCGGAGGCCGTGACCAATGCCGACGGTCGAACGGATGCGCCAATCCTGCCGAAGGAGACATTCGAGACCGGGACGTATGAACTGGTCTTCCACGCAGGCGACTACCTGCGGCGCACGGGGCAGGCAGGTGGAACCCCGCTGTTCCTCGATGACGTGCCGATCCGGTTCGGCATGTCGGAGGCTGCGCATTACCACGTGCCGCTTTTGCTCTCGCCCTACGGGTACTCCACCTACAGGGGAAGCTGACCGGGCGGGCGACTTAGTAGTCGCGTTCCCAGTAGACCCCGATGGAGCTGTCCCCGTCGGAGGCTGCGGAACCCCGGACCGTGAAGTTTCTCGACACGTCGATGTTGATGTCGATCCCGGTCTCGCCGTCGCTGTCGGCGACGAACTCCGTATAGACGTTCTCCGACAGGTACCTGCCGGCCCGCACTTCGGTGGCTCCGGCGGCATTTGTCGTGAGATCGAGATCGTCGAGCCCAAGCCCCGACCGAAGGTTGCCCAGCACGCCGACGCCGCCCCGGCCAGTCAGGGTCGCGAGCGCATTCGCAAGTTGAACCGCCTGCAGCGGCGACAGCTCGGCGATGCCCTTGCCGAACAGGAACTGGGCCAGCACCTCGTCCTCGGGCAGGCTCGGCGTTGAATTGAGGTTGAAGTCCGGATCGTTGACGGGGCCGAAGATCCGAGCGGTGAACTGGAAGTCCTCCCGCTGGGAAAACGCGTTGATGTCGATATAGGGCGTCAGTCCCCCGGCGAGGGAGATGGTGCCGCGCCCGACGTCCAGCCGCTGCCCGAGGATCTCGAGCCGGCCGCGAATGACCTCGACCTGGCCCACAGGGTTTGGCGCTGCCGTGGTGCCGGTGATCAGCATGTTGCCGCCCATTTCCACATCGAGGCCGCGGCCGCGAATGAAGAGGCGGTCCGGCACGCTCACCCGCACGTCAAGATTATAGACCGGCCCGCCGCCTCCGCCGCTCGATCCATTACCATCGCTGTTGGCTTCGATGAGGCCGGCGCGTTGCCGTGTGACGAAGACGTAGGACGGCTCGTTCACGTGGGTCACATCCGGTATGGCGCCGCCGAATCCAAGCCCTCCGTCCGGCACACGGATTTCCGTGCGCCCGACGTTCACCCGCCCTGCGATGGTCGCCCCGCCGGTCAACGGGCCGGTGATATTGAGCCCGCCGTTCAGGGACGTCCGGAACAGAAGCGGATCGAACAGGACCAGCTCGTTGAGGGTTGCGCGCAGATCTCCGTTGAACGCACCCGTAAGTTGCACGGTGCCGTTTACGCCGACGCTGCCGCCTTCGGGGGCATTGGCGGTGGCGTCGATTTGCATCGTTTCGCCGCGCAGATCGAGCCGGACGCCGATGCCTTCGAGGGAGCCCAGCACACCGGGTATCACCAGCCGCGCGCCACTCGTGGAAACGGTGCCGGAGAGCGACTGGAGCGACGGCTCCCCGTTGACCGCAAGGTCGAACTGCGCCGTGCCCGCGACGGCCGCGGGGCTGATAAAGCGGTTCGCCGCGGCGAGCGGCGCGCTGCCGGTGGCGGACAGGTTCATCGTCGCGAAGTCGCCCGCGACAGTGCCGCTCACATTGCTGGAAACGCCTTCCGGGCCATTCGTGGAAAGCTCGATGCCGTAGCCATCGCCCTGCTGCCGCACGGTTCCCGTTGCATTCATGCTGCCCGTCACACCGGGCGCGAAGGGCGAGACGGATGGGATGCGCACGGACAGATCGAGCGCCGTGCCCGCACCGCCGACCGTACCGGTGACGTTGGCCGTGGCGTTGTAGGGGGCGTTCGCGTCTACCGCGACCGTCCAGGCACCGGCCTCCGCCTCTCTTGCCGTTCCATTGAGCGACAGCGGGCCGGACAGGCCGGGGGCGAGGGACGACACATTCGGCATCGCGGCCTGGAACGTCAGGTCGGTGGCGCCACCGCCATAGGTTCCGCCTGCGGTAACTGTGCTGCTGTAAGGCCCGCTGGCATCCACGTCGAAGTTCCAACCGCCGGCATCGGTCTGCGCGGCGGAGGCCTGTGCCCGGAGCGGGCCGGTAATCCCCGGCGCGAAGGCCGACACATTCGGTACATCCACCGTGACGTCCACATCGGTTCCGGTTCCACCGACCGCGCCGGTCAGAGCTGCGGTCGCGCCCTGCGGGCCATCGACGTCGAAATCCACGTTCCAGCGTCCGTCGCCCGCTTCCTGCGCCGTACCCTTTGCAGAGATCGGGCCGGAGACCTGCGGCACCAGCGGCGACAGGTCCGGAATGGAGACGTCCAGTTCGAGGTCGCTCTGCCCGTTGCCGACAACGCCGTTCACGGTTGCCTGAGCATCCAGCGGTCCGGCCGCATCGAAATCGACCTGCCAAAGCCCGCTGCCGGCGTCGGTCGCAGTGCCCTCGGCGCGAACCGGCCCGGAGAGGGTCGGCACGAGCGGCGAGATATCGGGCAGGCCCGCGGAGAAGGTGATCTTGTCCGGCTGATCCGGCGTGATGGTGCCAGCCAGGTCGAGCGCAGCCTGGTACGGGCCCGTGCCGTTCAGGTTGAATTGCCAGCCGCCCGCATCCGTCTCGGCGGCGTTGCCGGCGAGATCCACCGCCCCCTCCAGCCCCGGTGCCAGAGGCGAGATATCCGGCAGGGATAGGTTCAGGTCGACGTCGGTTGCGCCCGGCGCGTAAAGGCCTTCGATTTGCGCTGTCAGGTCGTACGGCGCCGCCACGTCGAGATCGAGGTTCCAGTTCCCTTCGGTTCCCGTTTCCGCCGCCTGACCCTGGATGTTCACCGCGCCGGTGTAGCCCGGCGCCAGCGGCGCTATGTCGGGCAGTGACACGTCGAGCGTCAGGTCGCTTTCGCCCGGCTTGACGCGGCCGGAGACATCGCCCGTCAGGTCCCATGGCCCGTCGAGGGTTACGTCCACCTGCCAGTCGTCGGGGGCGGATTCCTTCGCCGAACCTTTGACCTCGACCGCGCCTTCCTGTCCCGGCATGACGAGGCCGATGTCACTCAGCGCGGCCTCGAAACCGATGTCGGACTCGCCGCTGCCGACCTTGCCGCTTGCGGTCGCGGTGATGGCGCGGCTGCTGAGATTGAAGCTGTCCAGCGTCGTGCCCGTGGTGTCGCGGCGAACGGAGGTGGAGAGCGTGACCGGCTCGGTCAGCAGGCGGTCGACAGTTTCCTGCCCGATCGACAGGCCGTCGCCCGCAAGGTCCAGAGAAACGGCGAACTGCCCGCCCAGGACGTCACCTTGGCCGGTCACGTCTGCACTGGCCTGCCCCGTGAGTTGCTGGCCCGAGATCGTCGAGAATCGCGAGAGATCGTCGGCGTGCACCCGTCCCTCGCCGGAAAGTTGCAGGCTGCGCCCGGCGATCCGAGCGTCTCCCAGAACCGACGCGCCGTAATCCTCGCCATCGACATAAAGGCGCGTGATATTGAGCGGACCGTCGGCATCCCACGACAGGGAGGCGCCACCGCTGAGCGCGTCTCCTACGGCCTGGTCCAGGCCCGGATCGGCCAGCGCGATCCCGGAGGCGTCGAACAGCACGTCTGCGGTCACCGCCTGCGGGTTCGTCTTGATCGTTCCGACGCCGTTGAGGCTCACCTGCTCCAGACGTCCCGTTTCGGTCTCGAGGCCATCAACGACCGCGTCGAGCGTCCATCGGTCACTTTGCGCGGCGTCAAATGCGGCGTCGAGCGTCATGGAGGTTACGAACGTGCCGGCGCCTGCAACCGGCAGGCGCAGCGGCCCGCCATCGGCGGCCCCCATTTCGCCGGTCAGGTCGAAGGCGCGCGGCAGACCGTCCGCACCAATCTGGGCGTTCCCCTGAAGGTCGAGGCTCTGTGCCGAAACGGTCAGTTCCGACAGGTCGATCGCGCCGTCCTCGGCGCGGTTGCCGCGCGCGAGGAGGCGAATGTCCGTGCCGAAGAACTCATGATACTCCGCGGGCAAAAGCGGCGTCACGTCGCCACCGATATCGGCGGAGAAGTTCGTGCCGCCGGCATCCGCCGCGGTCGCCCTCACGGTGCCAGCAACCCGATCCTGATCGTCCGTGCGAAGGGCGATGTCGGCATCGAAGTCGCTGAGCTGGCCGGCTCCATTGACCGTCAGGTCCACGGACGGCGCGCCGGGCAGGTTCAGCAGATTGGCGGCCAGGCCCCCCGCCTGCTCGTGCAGCTCAAGGTTGAGCGTCAGCTCCCGGCTCTCGTTCTCGAAACTGCCAGCGAGAGAGATGCGGTCGCCTTGCCGGTCAAGACGCTCGGTCTGGATGTCGACGGTTCCCTCGCCATCGGCCAGTTGCACCGACCCGTCGAGCGACAGGACCGCCTCTTGCCCCAAAACCGGTTCGCCGAGCTCGGCCCGCTCGATCGCCACCTTGTCGATCTTGATTGCCACGGGCAGTTCCGGCAGCGAAAAGCCGGAGGCCTCCGCATCCGGCGCATCCGGCACGGCGGTATCGGGACCGGGAACGGGCTTTCTCACCACGATCAGTTCACCGGCCGAAAGCTCCTCCACGCGAAGGTTGCCGCGCAGCAGGGCCGTCCGGCTCCAATCCAGCCGTGCATCGCGGAGGATCAGCCAGACGCCTTCCTCGTCGGCGATGGTCAGTTCGTTCAGCGTCGCTTCGCCGCTCAACAGCCCCTGGAATCCGCTGATAGAGACCTCGCGGCCTGCCGTCGAGAGCTTGTCCTGCAGGAAACGCTGGATCATTCCGCCGCCGTCTTCCTGCGCCTGAGCGGGCAGGGCGAGCGAAAGGGCAAGGGCGGACGTGGTGGCGAGGGACAGCCGTGTCATCAGAATGCCTGCCCGATACCGATGTAGATCTGGACCTGGTCCGCGTCGTCCGGGCCGCCGCTGATAGGCACGGCGATGTCGGCGCGGATTGGCCCGAAGCCTGTCTTGTAACGGATGCCGATACCGCCGCCGGTCATCCACTCGCCGGCGTCGTCATAGAACTCCTCGGCCCCGACATAGCCAGCGTCGATAAACCCCACGACGCCGATGTTGCCGCGCACGTAGCTGCGCACTTCGCCCGACAGCGCGACGTAGGAACGCCCGCCGATGATCGTGTCGTCGATCTCCCCCGTCCCGAGGGACTGGAACGGCTGGCCGCGCACCGACCCGCCGCCGCCGGCGAAGAAGAGGTAGTCTTGCGGCGCGCCGGAAATCTCCGGGCCGACGAGACTGCCGTACTGCATCCGCCCCGCCAGCACGGTATTTCTCTCATCGCCGAAGCCCCAGTATGTCCGGCCGTCGAGGAACAGGCGGACACCGTTTTCCATGTTGTCGATGCCGACGAACGGCCGCAGTTCGGAGTCGAGGTAGAAGCCTTCGGTCGCGTCGAGCTCGTTGTCGCGGGTGTCCCACGTGGCCCCGACGGGGAAGCTCACCATCGAGTATTCGCGGGTACCGAAAGCGTCTTCGACTTCGGAATAGCGAATGTCCAGGCCGGCGTCGAATTCGAGGGTCGGCGAATAGTGATAAACGCCGCCGCCGCCGACTTCGAACGTGTCGGCAACGTAGCCCGGGTCATCGACGTGGGAGACCTTGCTGCGCAGTTCGACATCCACGTCCGGGTGGAACGTCGCCGGCCGGGACAGGACCACGCCGAGGGAATAGTCCATGCCGTTATTCGGCTCGTTGGTCCCGATGTTTGCGATGTCGAGATCGAAACGGAGGTTTTCAGCCCCGCCCAGCAGGTTGCGGTGCATCCAGTAGGCATTGAACAGGCCGCCTTCCTGCGTGGATACCTCCGCGCCGAAGCCGATGCGGCGGCGCTTCTCCTCCACCACGTCGGCCTCGATGGCGATCTGGTCCCCTGGGCCGATGGCTTCGGCCGGTCGGAGAGAGACCGATCGGAAGGCCTGCGACCGGCGGAGACGTTCCGCGGCATCCTGCACTTCCTGCGGGCTGAAGACCTCGCCGGTGGGAATACCGGCGATGGCGACGACCCGCTCGGTCCGCACGCCTTCGTTGCCACTTACCCGGGTCGGCCCGAACCGAAGTCTCGGGCCGGGCGCAAGGGTCAGTCGTGAGGCCAGTCGAGTCTGCGCATGGTAGGCGGTGATGTCTTCGCTCGCGATGTCGGCCTTGGCATGGCCAATGTCGCGCCAGGCATCGGTGGCCGTCAGGGCCGCTTCGCTGATGGTGGTGGATTTGGCGATCTCGCCGGGTGCGTAACCTTTCGGAAGATCCGTTTCGGGGGCGAGGGGGCGGATATTGGCCTCCGAAAACGTGAACTCCGGGCCGGGATCGACGGTCACGACCGCGTTGGAGATCGTGCTGGGGGCGGAGAGAGGCGGGATGTCCGCCGCTTCTTTCCCGTCCAGCTTCACGCTGATGACGCCACCGTAGTAGCCCTCGCCGTAAAGAATGGTCAGCAGCCGCCTGTACTCAGCGCGCGCATTGGCGAGCGTTTCCGCCGAGGAGACCGGTTCCGGCGGCGGCTGGTTCCTTTTCCAGAACGTCAGCCATCCGAGCCGGTTCTTTCCGGCGTCTTGCTCGTCAAGCAGACGCATCAGCATGGAAGCGGATTCGAGTTTGTCCTGCAGGCCTTTCTCCGAACCGACAACGTTGATCGTCACGGAGTCGAGCGCAATCGCGGGGCAGGCGGAGAGCCACAGCAAGGCCGCTGTGCCGATACGAATATGAGAGGCGAACGAGCTTTGCATGTCCCCAACTTCCTATCCTGCGCGCGGCTGAACGCCAATGCGGCGATGCGGGCGCCAGCGGGCTTTCTCCGGCCCATGTTACAGCGATACAACAAGCTTCCACCGCACAAATTGTTTCTTGAGTTGGGCGCTTCTTTTCAGCGCCACAACGCCGATTGCAGGGGTATCTGCCGGCTGTCGTCGCCCCGCTCGGGCTCTATTGCCCCATGCGCGCCACAGAGTCTTGTGGATCGCCAACAAGTGCGCAACGATATCTGGAAGAGTCGCGGGGCGGGAGGGCAGTGCGAAATGGGCGGGTACACGATTACCGTGGCGCAGCAGAAAGGCGGCTCCGGCAAGACGACCGTGGCGGTGAACCTGGCCGTGCATCTGCTGGCGGCGGGGCACTCGGTCGCCGTTCTGGACACCGATCCGCAGGGCTCGCTGGGCCGGTGGTTCATGACCCGGCACGAGGCAACGGGCGGCGCGCCCGGGCTGGATTTCTCGACCGCATCCGCATGGGGCGTCGGCTACGAGTGCGACAAGCTCAAGCGGACCAACGATTTTGTTCTCGTGGACACGCCCCCCAAGGCCGACAGCGACCTGCGCCCCGCATTGCGGGAGGCCGATCTGGTCGTTGTTCCCGTATCTGCCAGCCAACTCGACCTCTGGGCGACCGAAGCAGTACTGGAACTGGTCGACCGGACCCGCAAGTCCGCCCTGACGGTCCTGAACCGCGCCCGTGCCGGCACCCGGCTGAGCGGCGACGTGGTGGCGCAAATGCACGACCTCGACGCGCCCGTGGCGGAGACGATTCTGGGAAACCGGGTGATCTATGCCGAAGCGTTGGGGCAAGGATTCGGCGTGACGGAGCGGCAGAGATCCGGCGCCGCCGCCGCGGAAATCGCGGCGCTGGCGGAGGAGATCACCACGATCCTGCGGGGATGACAGGACAACAAGCCGCGCTTAGCGCTTCATGACGTCGGCCGATATGATGGTCACCTCATCGTCGATTCGCGCCGCCGTCAGCCGGCCGGAGTAATAGGCCCCCGTGTCGAGGCAGACCCGTCGTGGGGTGACCACAGGGTCCGGCGCATCGTAATGGCCGTGAACCACCAGCAGATCGTCGACACCACCCTTGTCGACGAAATCCGACCGCCCCCAAAGCATCGCCGCCTCGTTCTCCTCGGACGGATCGTTCGGGTCCAGGCCCGCGTGGACGCAGACAACATCCCCGGACCGGAACGTCAGCGGCAGACCCAGCAGGAAGTCCACATGCCGTCCCATCTTTTCACGAAGTTCCGCGGCCGTGTCCCGCAGCTTGTGCCGCGGTTCGTGGAGCGACGGAATCGGCACGTTGTAGCTCGCCAGCGTTTGCAGGCCGCCGAAACGGAGCCACGACCTATTGGTCTCGGGCTCTTCGAGGAAATCCAGCAGCGCCGCTTCGTGGTTGCCCTTCAAGATGACGGCGTCTCCGGCGAAGTGCGTCATCGCCTCCAGCACATCCCGGGACCTGTCCCCGCGATCCACGTAGTCCCCCAGGAACACAAGCCGCGGCTTGCGCCCGTCCTCCGGAATACGGTCGTGATCTGCCGCAAGTTTCGCCATCAGCGCCTTGAGCAGGTCGAAACGGCCGTGCACATCCCCAACGACATAAAGCCGCTCGTTCGGAGCGGGCAGTTTCGGCGGCCCCTCCTCCTTGATCGGGCGACGGTTCAGGAATTTGCGAATCATCTGGGGCCTCACGTCGCCTCCATCCCGTGGGGCGTGTCCTGTCGGAACTCATTGCCTCACCATATAATACCCGGAGGCCACGCGATTGAAGGGTGACTTCGGGTGTCGGGCGTGGCTGGTGTCGATGCCCCTGAAGCCGATCTTTGTCATTGACGCCGCGACACGTTCCGAGAAACTGCGCCAAGACCAGGAGGCGATATGCCCGACACCGATGCGCCGAAGGGCGAGTTGACCCTGCGCACCCTCGCCATGCCAGCAGATGTGAACACCAACGGCGACATCTTCGGGGGCTGGGTGCTCAGTCAAATGGACATGGCCGCGGGCATCACAGCGCGGGACCGGGCCCTCGGGCGCGTGACGACCGTCGCCGTCGATGCGATGCAGTTCATTCGGCCGGTCAAGATCGGCGACGTTCTGTGCGTCTACACCGAGGTGGTTCGGGTCGGACGCACCTCCATGGGCATCGGCATCGAGGCCTGGGTCCGCCGTGGAGGTGGAGCGGCGCGGGAAAAGGTCACGGAAGCGATCTTCACCTTCGTCGCCATTGACGGCGACGGCCGCCCGAGACTGGTCCCGAAGGAATAGCCGATTACGTTACACATCGGGGAGTGGTGCCGAGGCGGCAATCACCTCCGGGGGAGGCGAGGAACCGCGATGTCAGACAGAACTCTGCTTATCGTGAATCGGAAATCGGCGATTAACGACGAGTTGCGTGATGCCGTGAAGGCCATGCAGAAGGAACACGACCTGGATGTGCGCATTCCGTGGTCGCGAAAGCAGATGCGCCACGATATCGACCGTGCGGCGTCTGGCGGATGCACACGTGTCATCGCAGCCGGTGGCGATGGAACGATAAATTCCGTGGTAAGCGCCGTGCTGCGGCTCGGGATCGGCACCGACGTCGCCGTTGGATTGATTCCCCTTGGAACGGCCAACGATTTTGCCAAGGTGTGTGGCGTCCCGGAGGAGGATGTGAGTGGTGCGCTCCTGAAGGCCCTTACCGGCGAGGCGCGCCCCACCGATGCCGGACGGGTCAACAAGAAGTACTTCGTGAACGTCGCATCCGGCGGCTTCGGAGCGAAGGTCACCGCCACGACACCGGACGACATGAAGGCGCGCTTGGGCGGATTCGCGTACACCCTGCACGGCTTGTCACAGCTCGGCGGGTTCGAACCGCAGATCTGCCGCTTCACCATGGATGGGGGCGCAATGCGCGAGGTGCCGCTCGTCGTCATGGCTGTTGGCAACGGCCGGTTCGCCGGCGGCGGGTTCAAGGTGACACCGGAAGCGGAACTGGACGACGGGGCGCTCGATCTGTCGATCGTTAGCGACGAATGGCAGGGCGCGCCGGGGTTCCTTCTGCGCGAACTCTTCCGGAGAGAGGGTGAAGAGAAGGAAGCCGCGATCTATCGCACGTTCGAACACGGCGTGATGGAGACGGACGAAGACTTCTACCTGAACCTCGACGGAGAACCGATGGTCGGTCGGCGCTTCGAGATTTCGGTGCTACCAAAGGCGCTGCGCGTGGTGCGCGACGCCTAGAGGACCGTCACGATCGTTCCGACGGGCACCCGGTTGTAAAGGTCGATCACGTGGTCGTTGATCATCCGGATGCAGCCATTGGACACCGAGCGGCCGATTGACGTGGGCTCCGTAGTGCCATGGATGCGGAAGAACGTGTCCCGCCCGTCCTGAAACAGGTAGAGCGCCCGCGCGCCCAGCGGATTGCCCGGGCCGCCGGGCATCACGTAGTCGTTGTCCACGAACTTGGCGTACGTCACCGGGTCCCGCTCGATCATTTCGTCGGTCGGGCGCCAGGTGGGCCACTCCTTCTTGACGTCGATGGTCGCGGTGCCCGTGAACTCGAGGCCGGCGCGCCCCACGCCGACGCCGTAGCGGAGCGCAAGCCCCGGTTCGGTGACGAAGTAGAGGTAGTGGCTTCGCGGCAGGATGAGCATTTGCCCCGGAAGGTACTGCCGTTTAATCCTCACGACTTGCGGCTGGAACCTCGGGTCGAGCATGAAAGGCTGGGCGGCCTGAGTCTCGGGGGCGGAGGGAGCAACGGTCTGTGCCACAGCCGGGGCTGCGCTGGCGGCGAGGGTAGCTGCGAGAAAAGTACGACGAGTGAACATGAGTTTGAAAACCGGGGATGCCATTGATTGTCTTACAATCTGCATGCGGTCCGGAGTTTAATCAACATTCCGGCGCACTTCCGAGCGATAACAGACGATCACGACGCCTTCAGGTCACGCTCTCGTGGCTGCGGGCGGCAACAATGGCCCCCCGCAACCGGAATCGTTGGCCCGCGGCTGCGGACCGCCGCACGTCAGAGCGCGGTGAGGTTCGTCGCCGATTCGCGGCCGTCACGGCCGGGCTCGATGTCGAACGACACTTTTTGGCCGTCGGCCAGGCCGGTCAGGCCGGCGCGCTCAACGGCCGAAATGTGCACGAACACGTCGCGCTTGCCGCCCTCGGGCGAAATGAAGCCGTAGCCTTTGGTGGTGTTGAACCATTTCACGGTGCCAGTGGCCATCCGATCTCTCCTTAGATGTTCGCTGTACGCAGGATTGCTACAGCGTCGGCGTCAGTCCCTTGCAGTCGAGAAAGACACCGGCGAAGGAGTCGGTTTGTCGAAATGCGGTAACGGTCGCTGGCGACCCGTATGACGGTCGAGCGGCGTTCTGGCAAGGCAGTTCTCCATCAAATATCCGCATGACGCCCGATTAAGGTGCCGCTAGGTCATTTTGTTATCATGGTGCGGTGTGACGCCAGCATCATGAAACAAAATTGCGCCCCGCTGCGTTGAGCCCCAAATGCAGACACAAGGAGAGAGTCCTGTGACCGACAAACGCCATCGCCGCCCGCCGAGCCCGCGGACCAATCCCCGGCAGGACGAGCGCACGCGCTCCGAAAAGTGGCAGTTCAACGACTGGGCAATGATCTGATCGGATGATCTGACCGGTCGGGCGGCGACAGGCTCACTGTTCGCCGCCCGAGGTCTCGTTCGCTATCCACGAGAGGTACTCGACGCTGCCTTCCATCGTCACGCGGGTGATGGGAGGAACCTCGTAAGGATGCATCCGCGCAATTTCCGCCTCCACCAGATCCCGCAGTTCCGGGCGCGTTTTCAGCACCAGCGGATGCTGCTGGGCATGTTTGACTTCGCCCTTCCAATGGAAGGTCGATTGGGTTGGCGGGTTGCGCGTCGCGACAGCGACCAGGCGGCGGGCGATCAACGTATCCGCGATCTTGTCGGCAATCGCAGCGTCCGGGCAATTCACGAGAAAGGCGAGGAAGGGCATGGTTGGCTCCTTTAGTCCTAGGTCGAGCCTACGCCCTTTCTGACACCGAGCAATGCGACCCGGGCGCCTTCGGGGCCATGGCGCTGCAATAATCGAAACACGGTCACGGCGGCGCTGACATCGCCCCGCAACATAGACACGGCACAACAGCGGCAAGGAGGGGCCGGGGATCACCGGTTCTCCACCCAAACGACCGCCAAATCAGGAGCAATGCCATGTCCGCTTTCACTATGTCCTCTCCCGTCAGTGCCATAGCCGCCGGGTTCCGCGCCATTCGTTCAGCCATGACCGTCCAGTTGGGCGCCCCCGGGCCGGTTCATCGCGCGCCGAGGCCGCGCGACGTTCGCCATTTGAACGACCACATGCTGAAGGATATCGGCTACGCCCGCGAAGATCGCATGGACAACGCCAGCCGCCAGGCGCTGCAACAACTCATGGCGCGCTCCTACCAGTAACGGAGTGCCCGGTTATCCCGCGGCGGGCGCCGGCAATTCCATCAAAATGGCTTGGGCTATGGCGCGCGGGTCCTCGGCCTGCCAGACGGGCCGGCCGACCACCACATGATCCGCGCCCTTGCCGATCGCCTCGGCGGGGGTCGCCACGCGTTTCTGGTCCCCAAGCGCACTCCCGGCGGGACGCACGCCCGGCGTGACGATCAGCTTGCCTGCGGCTTCGGGGAGCGCGCGGATGGCAGCGGCCTCGTGTGGCGACGCGATGAGGCCATCGGCTCCCGCGCCAAGCGCCTTCGCCGCGCGTTCCAGCACGATATCTTCTACCGGCCCCGGCTTCACCAGACAGGAGTCCAGATCCGCGCGGTCGAGCGACGTGAGGATCGTGACCGCCAGGATCTTCAGGTCGGTCCCCCCTTTGCCCTCCTGCGCCGCGCGCACCACGTGCGGGTCGCCGTGGACAGTCAGGAAATCCAGGTCGAACTGAGCCAGCCCGCGAACGGCGGCCTCTACGGTCGCGCCGATGTCGAAGAGCTTCATATCGAGGAAGATGCGTTTGCCGTGCTCCGCCTTCAGTTCGTTGGCAAGCGCCAACCCCCCGCCAGTGAGCATTCCCAGCCCGATCTTGTAGAAAGACACCGCATCCCCGATGCGTCCGGCCAGTTCCAAGCCCGACACGGCATCGGGAACGTCGAGAGCGACGATCAGGCGATCATCGGCGTGGGCGGGCTGCGTCATGGCGAGGTCTCCTGCGGTCGGCGGATTTGCGCCGATGGAAAGTGAACTGTCAACAGTGAACGCGGGAACCGGATCTCGTTTCGGGTGTTTGTAAAGCATGATCCACGGGGCAAACGGCACGAAGCAGGCCGGGAAAAGGGGTATCATGGAGCAGTCTGCAAGAAGTTTCTACGCATACGAAAGCGGGCCTTACACGGCATCGCGAAATACGAGCGAACGGGCGAGCACCGTTGCAAGCGCGTCCAGCGTTTCGAACAGCCATCTCTTGCCGGACCTCGCCGTGCCGACCAGCCCCGATAGATTTCCCCGAACCGCGCTCACCAACGCGGTGAATGGCTTCGCGGGAACGTATGGCCTCGTCGCGGTCGTGTGCACTGTGGTGCTGCTTATGGTTGCCGTCTGAGGCTACGCGGACTGTTGCTAAGGCGCAACAAAATCCGGCACCCGCATCTTGTTTCGGACAAGGCGTTTTCCCATCTTCTGATCAAAGGCCCGGGCGGGGCGTGCCGATTTGCGGGCGCCGGAGCAAAATCGGGTGCTGTTGATAGGAGATACCGATGGACATGGAGAAGTTCACGGAGCGGTCGCGCGGATTCCTGCAGGCTGCACAAACGATTGCGATGCGCGAGGAGCACCAGCGTCTGGTGCCGGAGCATCTGCTCAAAGCCTTGCTGGACGATGAAGAGGGTCTGGCAAGCAACCTGATCAAGCAATCTGGCGGGTCGCCCGAGCGGGTGCGCGAGGCCGTTGAGGCCCAGCTTGCGCGCCAGCCGAAGGTGTCCGGAGACGCGGGTCAGGTGTATCTCGATTCCAAAATGGGGCGCGTCCTCGATGAGGCGCAAAAGATCGCCCAGAAAGCCGGTGACAGCTTTGTTCCTGTGGAGCGGCTTTTGACCGCCCTGGCGGTGGTCCGTTCCGGCGCCAAGGAGGCGCTTGAGGCGGGCGCGGTGACGGCCCAGGGGCTGAATGCCGCGATCAACGACGTGCGCAAGGGCCGCACGGCCGACACGGCGAGTGCGGAAGAAGGCTATGACGCGCTCAAGAAATATGCGCGCGACCTGACGGCCGCCGCCCGCGAGGGCAAGATCGACCCCATCATCGGCCGCGACGACGAGATCCGGCGCACCATGCAGGTGCTGAGCCGGCGGACGAAGAACAACCCGGTACTGATCGGTGAGCCCGGCGTGGGCAAAACGGCCATTGCCGAGGGTCTGGCGCTGCGGATCATCAACGGCGATGTGCCCGAAAGCCTGCGCAACAAGACCCTGATGGCGCTCGACATGGGTGCGCTGATTGCTGGCGCGAAGTATCGTGGCGAATTCGAGGAGCGCCTGAAGGCTGTCCTGTCAGAGATCACCGCGGCGGCCGGCAACATCATCCTGTTCATTGACGAAATGCACACGCTGGTGGGCGCGGGAAAGGCAGACGGGGCGATGGATGCGTCGAACTTGCTCAAGCCCGCCCTGGCGCGGGGCGAACTGCACTGCGTGGGCGCCACGACGCTCGACGAGTACCGCAAGCATGTGGAGAAAGACGCCGCACTCGCCCGCCGGTTCCAGCCGGTGATGGTCGAAGAGCCGACGGTGGAGGACACGATTTCCATCCTGCGCGGTATCAAGGAGAAGTACGAGCTGCACCACGGCGTTCGGATTTCCGACAGCGCGTTGGTTGCGGCCTCCACCCTCTCCCATCGCTACATCACGGACCGGTTCCTGCCGGACAAGGCCATCGACCTGATGGACGAAGCGGCTTCCCGGCTGCGTATGGCAGTCGATTCCAAGCCGGAAGAACTCGACGCACTCGACCGCGAGATCCTGCAGAAGCAGATCGAGGCGGAAGCTCTCAAGAAGGAAGACGACCAGGCCTCCAGGGACCGGTTGGAAAAGCTGGAAGAGGAGCTGTCGAACCTTCAGCAGCGCTCGGCCGAGATGACGGCGCGCTGGCAGTCCGAGCGGGACAAGCTGGACTCGGCTCGCAACATCAAGGAGCAACTCGAGCAGGCGCGGGCGGAGCTCGACATCGCCAAGCGTGAGGGCAATCTGGCGAAAGCCGGGGAGCTGTCCTATGGCATCATTCCGCAGCTTGAAAAGCAACTTGCCGAGGCGGAAAGCGCCGAGGATGAGCTGATGGTTGAGGAAGCCGTGCGGCCGGAGCAGATCGCCGAGGTCGTCGAGCGCTGGACCGGCATCCCGACGTCGAAGATGCTCGAAGGCGAACGGGACAAGCTCCTGCGGATGGAAGAGGAAATTGGCCGGCGGGTGATCGGCCAGAGGCAGGCCGTCACGGCTGTGTCCAACGCTGTCCGCCGCGCCCGTGCCGGGCTGAACGAGGAGAGCCGGCCGCTCGGATCGTTCCTTTTCCTCGGCCCGACCGGCGTCGGCAAGACGGAGCTCACCAAGGCGCTGGCCGAATTCCTGTTCGACGACGACTCGGCGATGGTGCGCATCGACATGTCGGAGTTCATGGAGAAACACTCGGTGGCGCGCCTCATCGGGGCACCTCCGGGCTACGTGGGCTACGATGAGGGCGGCAAGCTGACCGAAGCCGTGCGGCGGCGACCGTATCAGGTGGTGTTGTTCGACGAGGTCGAGAAGGCGCACCCGGACGTTTTCAACGTGCTCCTGCAGGTTCTCGATGACGGGCAGCTGACGGACGGGCAGGGCCGCACGGTGGACTTCAAGCAGACGTTGATCGTGCTGACCTCCAACCTCGGGGCGCAGGCGCTCAGCCAGCTGCCGGATGGGGCGGATGCCTCGGAGGCCAAGCGGGACGTGATGGACGCGGTGAAGGCGCACTTCCGGCCGGAGTTCCTGAACCGGCTGGACGAGATCATCATCTTCGACCGGCTGTCGCGGAACGATATGAGCGGGATCGTGGACATCCAGCTCGGGCTGCTCGGCCGGAGACTGGAGCGGCGCGGTATCACGCTGGACCTCGACCCGTCGGCTCGGAAATGGCTGGGCGACGAGGGCTACGACCCGGTGTTCGGGGCGCGGCCGCTGAAGCGGGTCATTCAGAAGGCGCTGCAGGACGAGCTGGCCGAGATGATCCTCGCGGGCGACGTGGCGGACGGGGATACGGTCTCCGTCTCGGCGGGGCCGGAGGGGCTCATCGTGGGGGACCACATCGGCTCTACCAACCGGCACCCGCCGCAGGATGCGGTGGTCCACTGAATCCGTGAAAGGGTCCGGGCGGGGGTCTTCCCGCCCGTCCCGTGTGTGGGACAGGGGGCAGGGTTTGGGATTTCAAGGGGTTGCGGGGGCGCGTTTGCAGATTGTTAATGAATGTGCGGGGAATTACTCGCACTAGCGCGATCAGCCAAACCGCGATGTTACATTGCCTTTGTCGCCATTCTCTGCGCGCGCGGCATTTCTACCCATGCGTTGTCTCCAACCACCAAGGTGGAAAATAACCGGACGTTCGACTTGCGCCGACCAAGGCCCAGTCAGCGAACGAAGTGGCCGTTCAGTTCAGAAAATCAGAGGTCGGCTTACCAAAGAAAATGACCGAACTCGGCCTGTAGGACGAAGAACTTGTCGAACAAAAGCTCTTCATTCTTGTCACTATCCCCTCTGAAGGGCGTTGTTGTAGAAAGGCGGCCCGAGGCGTGAGTGCCCCTTTCCCGTTCAGGCTCAGGCCACGCGGACGACCTCGGCAGTGCCGATCGCGTTG
>NZ_FOLG01000016.1 GCF_900112335.1 Tropicimonas isoalkanivorans | reverse complement strand
GACCGGCACGAGTGTCCCAGTCGCGGTCCCGGTAACCGTTTCGCTGAACCTCCCGCAGGGGAGAGCGAGCGCCCTTCGCGGCACCGGTTCGCGCCTCGACCTCCACTTCCATGATCCGCTCGGCCGCGAAGGCCAGCATCTCGCGCACGAGATCGCCATCGGCCTGCTTCTCAACCAGCTCAATCAGCGTCATTCTGTCATCGGTCATCGTCATCTCCGTTCTTGGTTCAAGGTCTTGCAACCCGAACCTTCTCGAAGATCGGCGGTGGCCGCCAGCGTCACACCCGGCCGCGCGCTGCGCTACGCCGGGGGCTCCGCGCGCGGCCTCCTACACCAAGCGTTGGGACACTACCCAGAGGAAAAAGAACTTGTAGTAGTCCCGATGGTCCGGGTCGCCGGCCTGCTTGGCCCGATGACGCACTTGGTAGAGCTTGGTCGCGCGAACCTGCAGGTTCGCCTCCTCACGGGTTTCCTTCACGGCATTTTCAGCCGCCGTCAGGCCGATATCGGCAAACCCGCCGGGCATCGTCCAACGGTTGTCGCGTTTCTCCCGGACCAGCAGGATCTGGCCGTCGCGAAAGACGGCCGCCCGAATATCGACCTTGGGCGTGGCATACCCCTCGTGCGGTTCTGCCAGCCCCCGCAGGTGGGAGATGGGAACCTGGCCGAGGCGGCGCATCATTTCCCGGGCGATACTGTCGATCTCGGTAAAGCGCTCGGCGTCGAAACCGTCGGAGCAATAGTGCAGCCCCGTGGCGGCAATGGCCTGAAGCCGCTTCGCGTAGCCGAGCCAGATGTCTTCCATGGAACGTTCCGATGTTGTGGCCTTTGCGGGATGTTGTGAGTTCCGGCCGCCGAGGAGGCAATGCAGCCGATCGCCACGCGGGTCTGGGACGTCTGCTGCGAGGTCAGGCGGAGCGCTCGTCCCTCGCGAGCCGTTCGACGAAACGCTCCCGGGCGGGCGGCAAAGGGCGGTCGCCAAGCGCCGGAGCCAGACGGGACGCCAGGAAATGGCCCGTGACGCGCAACCCGGCCAGCAGATCCGCCCGGTCGGTCGATGGGACCCCCAGAAGCGAGGGCGTTAGGGGCAGCAGCCGATCGGCCCAATCGCCGGCGCCCTCCGCCGTGACGGCCCGGCCGGTTTTGGGCGACACGAACGCCAGCCCCTCCGTCGCCCCCGTGACAGCGCATCGGCTGAGGTCCAGCCCGAAGCCGAGTTCCTCCAGCAGGGCCATCTCCCAGAGGAGGTACAGGGACGGCCATCGCGCTTCCGTGCCGAGCGCATCGAGGAGGTGCTGCGTGGCGGCATATATCCCCGGTTGCGGGTCGCGCTCGGCCAGGGCAAAGGACAGCAGAGCGCAGGTTGAGGCCAGAGCGTGCAGCGCCAGCCTGTCGCCCATCATGGCGGCGGTCCGCGACCTGAGAGGTTCGACGCGAAAGGTGCCGATGTGCTCGTCCAGCCGCGCCCGCCATTCCAGTGACAGTTGCGTGCCCGGCTGCAGAGTGGGCGTCAGCTTGCGGCTGATGCCCCCGCGTACGACACCGGCGTGGCGGCCGTGTGTCGCCGTGAAGACTTCGACGATGGCCGAGGTCTCGCCGTGCGGTCGCACCGTCAGCAACGCGCCTTCGTCCCGCCAATCCAAACTCCGTGCCTCCTGTCACTCGGGTTTCTGGACAGGGATCTTGTCCGCCGCCGCGCTGGAAGTCGAGCGTCCCGCCCATGCCAGCGACGGAATGCTCCCGCCCGTCGTCAGCGCATCTCAGATGCGCCTTCTCCCGTTGGGCCACGCCGCGCGCGTGCCGCGCACGGCGCCTTCGGCGGGAAAAGCTCGACGGTGGCTATGCGTGCCCCGTGGCCGTGTTTTTGCAGGCGCTTACTCCCCGAATGGCACCCAGATTGTCTGGATCTCGGTCGCTTGAGACAGCGCCTCACGTCCCGTTCCGGCGGGGCCAACGCCCGCGCACCAGGTACGCTTCAGGTTTCCGGCGGAGGCCGCCTCGATGGCCTTGTCCATATCCGGCGTCGACAAGTTCCAGACCGCATCCACGTCGAGATGGCGGGCCAGTTCGGGCCCAAGCGCGGCCTGGTCTCCGGTGACGATGTTTACCACGCCAGCGGGCAGGTCGGAGGTTTCCAGAACCTGGTAGAAGTCCGTCGCCGCGAGCGGGAACGCTCCCGTCGGTATGAGAACGACCCTATTGCCCATGGCGATCGCTGGCGCCATCGCCGATACGAGCCCCAGCAAGGGCTTGTCGGGCGGGCAAAGAATCCCGATCACCCCGACCGGCGCATTCACCGCCAAGGCGAGGCCGCGCAGGGGCACGCTCTTCACGGCGCCGTCGAATTTGTCGGCCCACGCCGCATGGGTGAAGAGCTGGTCGATCGTGGTCGAGACCTCGTCTGCCCCGCCCTTGCCGCCGGTCATGGCATCGATCCGGGTGGCGAACTCGTCCGAACGCGCGGAGAGGTTCTCCGCAATGAAGTAGAGGATCTGCGCCCGCAGATGTGCGGTCGCGCTGGCCCATCCGGTGGCCTTCGCCGCCGCTTCCACCGCGTTCCGCAAGTCCTTGCGGTTGCCTTCGCCCACATGGCCCAACAACGTGCCCTCTGCAGACCAGACCGCACGGGAATAGCCGGAATCGGGGCGGGCCTGCTTGCCGCCAACGTACATCTTGGCGGTCCGATCTAGCGGATCGTTCGGAGCGGGCGACGAGGGGGCGGCACATGCGTCAACAACGGTTGCGCGTGGCGCCGCGGCGGTGGGGCGCGTGTAGGCCAGCAGCCCCTCCCACCCCCCTTCACGACCGAAACCGCTCTCCCGCACGCCGCCAAAACCGGCAGCTGCGTCGAAGAGGTTGGTGGCGTTGACCCAGACCACCCCGGCCGCCAGTTTCGGCGCCACGTCGAGCGCAAGGTTCAGGTTCTCAGACCACACAGTGGCCGCGAGCCCGTAGCGTGTGTCATTGGCGAGCGCGACCGCCTCGGCCGGTGTGCGGAAGGTGGTTGAGACGAGAACAGGGCCGAAGATCTCCTCCTGCATCAGCAGATCGGAGGGGGACAGGCCGGTGATGAGCGTTGGCGGGAAGAAACAGCCCTCGGGCATTGCGACATCGGGCTGAAAGATGTCGCCTGCACCCGCGCCGCGCTCGAGCAGTCGGGTCACGGTGTCGAGTTGCACCGGATGGACAAGGCTGCCCACGTCGATGCACTTGTCCAGCGGATCACCGACGCGAAGCGCGGCCATGCGAGCCTTGAGCCTTTCAAAGAAGGTATCCGCGATCCCTTCCTGCACGAGCAACCGGGATCCCGCACAGCAGACCTGTCCCTGGTTGAACCAGATCGCGTCGACCAGCCCCTCGATGGCGGAGTCGATGTCGGCATCCTCAAACACGATGTAGGGCGACTTCCCTCCCAGCTCCAGCGTGAGGGACTTTCCGCTCCCTGCTGTCGCCGCGCGGATGCTGCGGCCGACCGAGGTGGACCCGGTGAACGCGATCTTCTCCACCTCGGACGCCACGACCATCTGCCCGACCGTGCCGTCGCCGGTGACGATATTGACAACCCCCGCGGGTAACCCGGCTTCCTGGCAAATCCGCCCGAAGAGCAGCGCCGTCAGAGGCGTGTACTCCGCCGGCTTCAGCACAACTGTATTGCCCATGGCGATCGCAGGCGCGACCTTCCAGGCCAGCATCAGGAGGGGGAAGTTCCAGGGGATGATCTGGCCGCAAACCCCCAGCGGCGCGCGATCAGGGAGCGCGTCCTCCATGAGTTGGGCCATGCCAGCGTGATAATAGAAATGCCGCTGGGCAAGCGGCACGTCGATGTCACGGCTTTCCCGGATCGGCTTGCCGGTGTCGAGCGATTCCAGCACGGCGAACAGGCGCGCATGTTTCTGGAGCAGCCGGGCCAGGGCATAGAGATATCGCGCCCGGCCATGGCCGCCGAGCCCGGCCCAACCGGGCTGTGCGGCACGGGCGGCGGCAACGGCGGCGTCAACGTCCGCTTCGGTCGCCTGCGTGACAGCGGCCAGCAACGCGCCGGTGGCGGGATTGACGCTCTCGAACCCCTCGGAGGGCATCGTGAAGGCGCCATCGATGAAATGGCCGAAGGCGCGGTTGTGGCTCTCCAGCCAGGCGTGCGCTTCGCTCGCGCTCTCCGGGGCGGGGCCATAGTCCATGCTGTCGAAGATGTCTTGAATATTCATGGCTTCTTGTTGGTCCAAATACCCAAATTCTGCCGGCGCAGTTGCGCGGCGGTCAGGCAATGGGGTGACGGTAGGCCGCCGAGTAGGCGCCGGTGACGTGGTGTTCGATCTGGCGTTCAATGTCGCCCAGCAACGAGGAGGCGCCAAACCGGAACAGGTCCGGCTGCATCCATCGGTGGCCAAGTTCCTCCTTCAGGAGCGACAGGTAAACGAGTGCGTCCTTCGCCTTCGAAATGCCGCCCGCAGGCTTGTACCCCACGCGGGCGCCGGTCCGGGCATGGTACTCACGGATCGCGCGCATCATAACCAGGCTCACGGGCAAGGTGGCGTTTACCGTCTCCTTGCCGGTCGACGTCTTGATGAAGTCGGCGCCGGCCATCATGCAGACGAGGCTGGCGCGGGCGACGTTGCGCAGCATGCCGAGCTCTCCGGTGGCGAGAATGGCCTTGACGTGCGCCGCGCCGCAGGCGGCGCGGAACTCCCGCATCTCGTCATACAGGGCTTGCCAGTTGCCCGTCAAAACGTGGCGGCGGGAGATCACGATATCGATCTCAGCAGCGCCGGCCCGCACCGACTCCCCGATCTCGGCAACGCGCTGCGCGTAGGGCGACAGTCCGGCGGGGAAGCCGGTGGACACGGCCGCCACGGGAATGCCGGTGCCTCGAAGGGCGTCGACGGCCGTCGGCACCATCTCGTGGTAGACGCAGACGGCAGCGGTGGTCAGCCGCTCAATCCCCATCGCCTCCAGCAGGTCGGCCCGAACGGGGTGTCGGGCTTTGGCGCACAGACGGCGCACGCGGCCAGGCGTGTCGTCTCCGGCCAGCGTGGTCAGGTCGATGAGCGAAATCGCCTTCAGCAGCCAGGCGGCCTGGTATTCCTTCTTGACGCTGCGGCGGCCGGGCAGGGTGGCGGCGCGACGCTCGATTGCGGAGCGGTTGGCCTGCGCGCGCATCACCCAATCCATGTCGAGCTCCATGCCCGGATTGCGTGGCAGGTCGGCCACCTGGGGCAGGCGGTCTGCCCTTCGGGTGACGGCGGTTGTGCCTTTGGTCTCGGTCTGCACCTGATCAATCCTCCCTGCCGAAACGCAAGCGTCGCACGGAGGGCCGGGATGGAGCAAGTGGAGGGCTCAGGTAAACGCGCGGACCCTGGGGCGCGGAAGTTCAGCGGTTTGGCAGCAAACGGTCGAGAGTCTCAGCCGTGAACGGGTCTTCCGGCCCGACCTTGTTGAAGCCAAGCCGGTCGTAGCTCTTCCAGTTCGTCGTGATGCCCCGGCAGTGCCAGTACCCCATGTCTTTTCGTGCCAGCCAGTCCAGAGGCAGGAGGACTTCGGGGTGGTGCACGTCCCAGCTTTGCCGGCCCAGCCAGCTGTCCGGTCGCAGGCAGTACTTGGTCGGGCAGGGCTTGTCGGTGGCGCGCTGGAACCGGTGGTCGGAATGGCGATATGGCGCTTCGGCGTCGATGGCAGGCATCCGCCAGCGGCCGTCGAAGGTCACGAAACCGAGCCGGCTCTGGACCGCTGCGTCGAAGACCGAACCGGCGCGGGTCCAGACCAACTCGTCCAGATCGGCGTTCAGGACCGCGCGGGCGCGGTAGAGAAACCTGAGACGAGCGAGGTTGAGCATCGCCGGTTGCAGAAATTTCGCCCCGCCACCGCGCTTCTTCTGCCGGACGGGGCCGTAGGGGTGAGGCACCTTGAGAATCACAACGCGCTTGAGGCCGGTGGAGGCGAGCGTGTCCAGAATGGCCTGTGGTGGGTAGGCGTCGGAGCCGTTGTCCAGCACCAGCATCGCCTCCAGCCCATGCTCGCCGATGTGAAAGCGCGCCCAGTCGGCGATCCAGTCCAGCCGGTTGTTGCGCGAGATGTGGACGGACGCGTTCAGCCCGGCAAAAAGGGCGGACTGGTCCGGGCTGACCCCGCTGTCCCGCCGCCAACGGCCGTTGGACGTCTCCAGGCGCGTTACGGGCGCGCGGGTGCGAAGGCGGACGACGTCGTGCCGGCGGTGGTGGCGGACGCGTGAGACGGAGATGGCGCTGCCGTCGGCCCGCAGGGCGCCGTCGGAAATAAAAGCCTTGAAGTTCAAAAGTTTGGGGCAGATCAGCAGAAGTTCCCCGTCCCGTTGGACCGCATCGTACCACAGCGTCGTCCAGTCATAGCTGGAGCCAAAGTCTTCGCTGCGGGCGGCTTCTGGCACCGACGGATGCCGGCGCCGACCGGAGCCTTCGACGGAGAGACTTTGCATCTCGGCAATGGAGAAATCGGGTAGATCCATGCGGCCACTTATGACAGGCGCAGGCGCGATGCCAACCGGAATACGCGGCTCACATCTCCGCAGACGCAATCAGATCGGCGGACCAGCGCCGGCTATTCGGCTGCCCGCGCGGTGCCGTTAGAATTGGTCAGCGCAACCCAGGCGTCGTACTGGGACAGGAACACCCTGCCGTTCATCTCGCCGAGGAAACGGCTGCGCTTGAGGCGGTCCATGACGGGCCCCTTCACTTCTGACAGGTGCAGGTGAATGCCCATGTCCTTCAGGCGATGGAGGATCGATTCCAACGACTCGAGCGCGGACAGGTCCACCTCGTTGACCGCAGGAAAGTTCAGGATCACATGGCGAAGCTGGCTGTCGCCCACGACTCGGTCATAGATGTAATCCTCCAGGAACCTGGCGTTCGCAAAGTAAAGGCTTTCATCGACCCGCAGGGTGAGAACCTTGGGATCGGTCTCGACCTCGTGGCGCCGGATGTTGCGGAAGTGATGCGTGCCGGGAACAAGGCCGATTTCCGCGATATGGGGCCGGGAGGTCTTGTAGAGGTGCAGGAAGATCGAGAGCACCACCCCGGCGGATACGCCCACCTCCACTCCCGCACCCAGAGTAAGCAGGATGGTGGTCAGAACGGCAAAGAAGTCCGCCTTGGAGAATGTCCATGCCTGCTTCAGGATGGAAAAATCGACCAGGCTGAGAACGGCGACGATGATGGTCGCGGCCAGCGTGGCTTTGGGCAGGAAAAACAGCAGTGGCGTCAGCAACAGGGCGGCCAGCGTGATGCCGATGGCGGTGAACGCGCCCGCGGCCGGGGTCTCGGCGCCCGCATCGAAGTTCACCACCGAACGGGAGAACCCACCGGTGACAGGATACCCACCGGAGATTGCGGCGGCGATGTTGGAGGCGCCCAGCCCCACGAGCTCCTGGTCCGGGTCGATTCGCTGCCGGCGCTTGGCCGCGAGCGTCTGCGCAACGGAGACGGATTCCACGAACCCGATGATGGAGATCAGGACGGCCGAGCCCATGAGCGTGGCCCACATTCCGAGGTCGAAGCTCGGGGCCGAGAGCGGTGGCAGGCCGCTGGGGATGTCGCCCACGACGGCGACGCCATGGGAGTCGAGGCCGAATATCCAGGCAAACAGAGTTGTTGCCACCACGGCAGCGACGGGGCCAGCCTTGGCTGCGGTATCGGCAGAGCGGGGGGACCAGCCCCGCCGCTGCAGGAGTGGTTTGAGCCCCTTGCGCACCCAAAAGAGGAACGCCGTGGCGGACACGCCGATCAGAAGCGTCCAGATGTTCGTCTGCCCGAGGTTGGCAAACAGGGTCTCCAGCGTCTCGATAAGGGTATGACCGGAGGCCTTGACGCCGAGGATGTGCTTGAGCTGGCTGGCGGCGATCAGGATGCCGGATGCCGTGATGAAGCCCGCGATGACGGGGTGTGACAGGAAATTGGCGATGAACCCGAGGCGGAGCACCCCCATCATGGCAAGGAACAGCCCGGAGAGAAATGCGAGCGTGACCGCCGCAGTGGCAATCGCCGCGGGCTCGGTCAGTCCGAGGTTGCCGATGGCGGCCGCGGTCATCAGGGAGACCACGGCAACGGGGCCGACGGCGAGCGCCCGGGAGGTGCCGAAAATCGCGTAAGCCACCAGCGGGAGGATGGAGGCGTAAAGGCCCATCTCCGCCGGCAGGCCCGCGAGCAGTGCATAGGCGAGCGACTGTGGGATCAGCATGATCGTCACGATCACCGCCGCCAATGCATCGCTTTCAAGGGTCTGGCGGTCGTACCGGCTGCCCCAGTCCAGGATGGGCAGATAGCGGCGCAGAAAGGGGGGCATCGAAAATCCTTGGGGCAATCATGAGGGGTGGCGGGCCCGTCGCCGGGCACGCCTGTTCTGTGTCAGGCGGAGACGGCGCCCTCGCCGGTGATCTTCTCCGGCTTGGCCATCCATTCCCGGCCCTTGAGCATGGCGCTCCAGTAGACCGGCGGCAGCAACATCTCCTTCAGGATCCATGCGGCGCGCGTCGGCTTCTTGCCGTCGATGAGCCAGGTGGGAAGGATCGGCATGATCGCGCCGCCATAGCCGAATTCGGCCAGCACAATCTTCCCGCGCTCCACAGTGAGCGGGCAAGAGCCGTAGCCGTTGTAGGCGCCTTGTGGGCTGCCGCCGAGAATGTCCGCAGTCACGTTCGCGGCCACCACCGGCGCCTGCATCCGCGCGGCAGCGGCGGTCTTGGCGTTGGGCGCGTTCATCACGTCTCCAAGCGACCAGATGTTGTCGAAGCTCTTGTGCCGTAGCGTGATCTGGTCGACGTCGACCCAGCCAGCCGCGTCAGCCAGCGGCGAGACGCGGATGAAGTCCGGCGCGGTCTGCGGCGGGCAGACGTGGATCATGTCGAACTCGACTTCAACGGTGCGCCGCTCCTGGTCGGGTTCCTTGACCTCGAAGGTCGCCGTCTTCGCCTCACCGTCGATTGCCACAAGGTTGTGGAAGAAGTTGAGCGTCGCGTCGTACTTCTTCACGTATTCCATCAGCGCGGGGACATAGTCCTTCACGCCAAAGAGCACGCCGCCGGCGTTCATGAACTGGACGTCGATGTTCTTCAGGACCTCCTCGCGGTGCCAGTGGTCCGCGGACAGGTACATCGCCTTCTGGGGCGCGCCGGCGCATTTGATCGGCATCGGCGGCTGGGTGAAGATCGCCTTGCCCGATTTCAGCTTCTGCACAAGCTGCCACGTGTAAGGCGCCAGGTCGTAGCGATAGTTGGACGTGACGCCGTTTTTTCCCAGCGTGTCGACCAGCCCCTCGACGGCGTGCCAGTCCAGCTTCAGTCCCGGGCAGACAATCAGGCGGTCATATTTGACCACGCGGCACCCGTCCAGAACGACGGCGTTGTCATGGGGTTCGAACGCAGCCACCGCCGCCTTGATCCAGTGCACGCCCTTGGGGATCAGGCTCCCCATGGTGCGGGCGGTCGTTGCCGGGTCGAAAACGCCGGCGCCAACCATGGTCCACCCCGGCTGGTAATAGTGGATGTCGGCCGGGTCGATCAGGGCGATTTCGATGTCGCGCATCCGGCTCTTGAGCGATGCGGCGACCGAGATGCCGCCGGCCCCGCCGCCCACGATCACCACGTCGAACCGTGCGTCGGGGCTGTCGGTCGGGGTCTTGCCGCCGTTCACGATGCGGCGCACGACGCCGCCCATATCGTAGCCGGCCTTCTTCGCGGTGGCGAGGATGGCGGAGGTTTCCATGTCCTTCGCGTGGCTCAGCGACCAGAGAGTGGTGGAGCGGGTTCCGGAGCGGCAATAGGCCAGCACCGGTCCCGGAAGTTCGGTCATCGCCTGCCCGAAGGTCTCGGCGTCCTCGTCGCGGACCATGCCGGAGACGATGGGGATGTAGCGGGCCTCCATGCCCATCTCCACGGCCGCCTTCTCGATCTCCTCGAAAGTCGGCTGGTCGTTGCCCTCGCCGTCGGGACGGTTGCAGATGATGGCGCGATAGCCGGCCTCCTTGATCTTTGGCACGTCCTGCACCGAGATCTGCGGCGAAACCGACAGCGCGTCGGTGAGTTTCCTGAATTCCATGACCCCGTTTCTCCTCCACGTGGCATCTCCGGGGCGGGAATACCGCGCGCCCCGGAGCCGTCTTTCAGCGATGCGTCAGAGGCCGTTGACCGGCACTTTCAGCATTGGCCGGCCGTCCTTGTCCTTCGGCACTTCGCCCGCGCGCATGTTCACCTGCAGCGAGGGGATGATGAGCTTGGGCATGTCCAGCGTGGCGTCGCGCTCGGTGCGGAACTTGACGAACTCCTCCTTCGTCTTGCCGCCGCCCACGTGGATGTTGTGCGCCTTCTCCTCGGCCACCGTGGTCTCCCACTGGATGTCGCGCCCGTTGGGGCCGTAGTCGTGGCACATGAAAAGCCGCGTCTCGTCCGGCAGGGCCAGCACCTTCATGATGCTGTCATAAAGCACTCCGGCATCGCCGCCCGGAAAGTCCGCGCGCGCCGAGCCGCCGTCGGGCATGAAAAGTGTGTCGCCGACAAAGGCCGCGTCGCCCACCACATGCGTCATGCAGGCCGGCGTATGGCCCGGCGTGTGCATGGCGAAGGCCTTCATGGAGCCGATGTTATAGGTGTCGCCGTCCTGGAACAGCGCGTCGAACTGCGAGCCGTCGCGCTGGAACTCCGTACCTTCGTTGAAGATCTTGCCGAAGACGTCCTGCACGATTTTGATGTTCTCGCCGATCCCGATCTTGCCGCCGAGCTTCTGCTGGATATAGGGCGCAGCCGACAAGTGGTCGGCGTGCACGTGAGTCTCGATCAGCCACTCCAGCTTCAGCCCGTTCTCCTGCACGAACTTTATCAACTCGTCGGCGTGCTCGTAGGTGATCCGCCCCGCGGCGTAGTCGATATCCATAACCGAATCGACGATCGCGCAGGCGTCCGACTCTGGGTCCTTCACCACGTAGCTGATGGTGTTCGTGGCCGGGTCGAAAAATCCGGTGACTTCGGGTTTCAAAGAGATGTCGACTGGATAGTCCATGGAATCCTCCTCAAGTGTTGTCCGGTTTCGGTCCGGTCTCATGCGGCAGATGCGTCAACGGACCGTGGGGAGCGGGGCTGTGCCGGGCATAGCTCGGTGTCTGGAATCTGGGCGCGAGGTGGGTGTTGACGTACCGCGCGATCCCCATGCCGGCGATTAGGGCCACGGCGAAGATCAGCACCTCGCTCCGGCCGGTGCCGATGGCGGGCAGGGCCCCGCCCGGGCAGAAGCCGGACAATCCCCAGCCAACGCCGAAGATGGCGGACCCGCCGAGCAGCTTCAGGTCGATGGAGCGGTTCTGCGGCAGGTGGAAGATCTGGTCGAAACTCGGCCCAGGTCGTTTCAGGACCCAGCGGTAGCCGAAGAAGGTCACCGTGACCGCGCCACCCATCACGAACATGAGCGAGGGGTCCCATGTGCCTGCAATGTCGAAGAAGTTGAGAACCTTCTCGGGGTTGGCCATGCCGGATATGGAAATACCGAGGCCGAAGACCAGCCCGATCAGATAGCTCAGGATCAGACGCATACTCTCAGCCCCCCATCACGTGGCGGGTGACATAAACCGTCAGCCCGGTGGTCAGCATGAAGGTGAGCGTCGCCGCAAGCGATCTGGGCGACAACCGCGCCAGCCCGCAGACCCCGTGGCCGGACGTACAGCCTGAGCCATAGGATACACCCACCCCGACCAGAAGACCACCGAGGATCAGGGCCGGAGTCGAACTAGGGACGGTGATCTGAGGCCAGTTTCCGGTGAGCGTCAGAAAGAGCGCCGGGCCGGAAACCATGCCCGCGAGAATGGCCCAACGCCAGGCCCGGTCGTCCTCGCCCCATATCGCGGCGGCAAGGATGCCGGTGGCTCCCATGATCCGGCCAAGGACAAGCATCAGCATCACGGCGGCGAGCCCTATCAGGACACCGCCGAAGAGCGACGCCACGGGCGTAAAGTTCACGATTTCCATGTGTCAGCCGTCGCGGCGCTTGAACGTGTTGATGCCGAGCATTTGGTAGGGCGGACAGTAGGCCGTCACGGCCGTGCCGATCAGCACGATGCCGACGATCCCGGCAACGGCGGTCCAGAAGCCGCTCCATCCTGCCGTGAAGGCGGCGATCAACAGGACGACGCCAATGATGCCGCGTATCACGCGGTCGATCGAACCCATATTCCTGGTCATGTTTGCATTTCCCTTCGTAACGGATTTCGGGATCATAAGATCTCGAGTCGCAGGTGGGGCATTGGCGGCCGGCCGCCTCCGCCCATCTCCGGCAGAGACCGGACCTCGAGCGAGGTGCGGCTTGCCAGCTTCCGGGTCTTGCGCCCGTTTGATGTAGTGTGCGCCCCGCAGGGCTATAAAGCGAGATAGAGTGCGCGATTATAAATTCAAGTTATTGAATTTGTAAAGCCCGAACCTGAACGCGAATCCGTGATGCGGTCCGCCAGCGAGAAGGCCGGCGCCAACGACACACGTGAGGGAGCCGTAGGCCTGCATCCCGAAGGGGCCTGCGAGCGTAAACACGACGAATACGGCGGAAATCCTGCTTCCGGGCCTTGACCTGCCACCACCCATGAGCGGAATACTAGAAAGCCGCGCGGCAAGGTCGATCCGGTCTCATCCTGTCCGACCAGACAGAGAGACTCCCGGCCGGGCCACGGGGCAGGATCGACGGCGGCGCGAGGCCGCGCGGGATCCGTCAGGGTCCGCCTCCAGAAGCGGACCGGGCCGCGCATCGAGGTCTCTCCCCGCCAAACCGGCAAAGTTTGGAGGAACTCAAAGATGCGATGCTTTACAGTCCTAGGCCCATCCGGCTCGGGCAAGACGACCCTGGTCGAGGCCCTGAGCCAACTCGACTCCAAACCCGTCAAGTCCGAGCTGACCGAGTTTTTCTCCCTGACCGAATTCACGTTCCTCGACGAGCCCTGGTGTGCCTTCGACGTTGCAGGCGGCAGTGATTTCCTGGGCTACGCCGGGGAGGCTCTGGCCGCCAGCGATGCGGCCATTCTCTGTGTTCCCCCCGATCCGGAAGCGGCCGTGCTCTGCGCGCCCTACCTGAGGCTTGCGGAGGAGAGCGGCACGCCGTGTGTTCTCTTCATCAACCGCATGGACACGACCGACAATCGCGTAAGGGACATCGTCTCCGGACTCCAAGCCTACGCGAACCACACAATTATCCTCCGCCAGGTGCCGATCCGTCGGGAGGGCGAGGTCGTCGGCGCCGTGGATCTGATCTCCGAACGCGCGTGGCAATACCAGCCCGGCACGCATTCGCGCCTGATCGAAATGCCCGCTGCCGCGCAGGAGAGAGAGCAGGAGGCGCGCGCGGAGTTGCTGGAGCACCTGTCCGACTTCGACGACCATTTGCTGGAGGAGCTTATCGAGGATAAGGAGCCGCCGAGCGAGGAGGTCTATGAAGTGGCCGCCGCCGTGCTGAGAGAAAACGAGGATATCCCCGCCTTCCTCGGGTCCGCCAGCGCGAAGAACGGGATCACGCGCCTGATGAAGTCCCTCCGCCACGATGCGCCATCGGTGGGGACCACCGCCGAACGCATGGGCAAGGACGTGTTGGCCGTCGGTGTCTTCGCCAGTTTCCGCAAGCACATGGGAAAGGCCGTCGTGCTTCGCGCCATGGACGCAGACCTTGACGCCGGTGCCACTCTGGGCGGCGCAAGCATCGGCAACCTGAGCGGCATCGACGCCAAGCATTCGGTGACGTCCATTCCCAAGGGCGCGGTCGGTGTGGCAGTGAAGTCTGACCATCTCGACGCGGGCTACCTCTATACATCCGCCGACAAGATGGAGATGGAGGGGTGGACGCGCGGCCATCCGCCGAGCCATGCGACGCTGCTGACCCCGGTTCACGAAAAGGACGACGCCCGCCTTTCCTCAGCGCTCGCACGGCTCGCGGAAACCGATCCGGGACTGCGCGTTGAGCAGGACGAGGCCAGCGGCCACGCGATCTTGCGCCTGCAAGGGCCGATGCACTTGAGACGGGTGCAGGCATCGCTGGAAAGCGATTTCGGCGTTCAGGTCGAAGCCGCGCCCGTTTCGGCGAGTTACCGGGAGACCATCACCAAGAAAGTCGACCACCAGCACCGCCACCGCAAGCAGTCGGGCGGGGCGGGGCAGTTTGCCGATGTCCACATTACCATCGCGCCGCGAAACCGGGGCGACGGCTTTGCGTTCGACGAGGTGGTCAAGGGGGGCGCGGTGCCCCGCAATTACATCCCGGCGGTGGAGGCCGGGGCGCGGGACGCGATGCAACAGGGTCCGCTGGGCTTCCCGGTGATCGACGTGGCGGTAACGCTGACCGACGGCAAGGCGCATTCCGTGGACAGCTCGGACTTCGCCTTCCGTGCAGCCGGGAAGGCCTGCGTCAAAGATGCGCTCGGCAAGGCCGGCCCGACGCTTCTGCAGCCGGTGGATCAGGTGAACATCCATGTCCCCTCGACCTTTTCCGGGTCGATCGTGACGCTCGTCTCGTCCTTGAAGGGGCAGGTTCTGGGCTTCGATCCGAATCCGGACGCGAAAGGCTGGGACATCTTCCACGCGCTTCTTCCGGAGTCCTCGCTCGACGAACTGTCCCGCGCGCTCGGTGGCGCGGCGCAGGGAACCGCCTGGTTCGAGGCAGGCTTCGACCATTACCAGGAGGTACATGGCAAGGAGGCCGAACGGATCAGCGCGGAAGCCAAGGAAGAAATGGCCTGATCGCACGCGGGATGAATGGAATGGGCCGGGCGAAATGCCCGGCCCTTTTTTTTGAACCCGATCTAAGTGCCGCCCCGGCACCGAACGCCGGGTGCTGTGGGCGCTCCGGTCTGCCAGAACGCCCAGGGCGGCAGATCAGACAGGGATGTCGTCCACCACGATCAAGTCGACGCTCTCGACGGCACGCACGCTAAGCCCGATGCAGTCGAAGTCGAAGGTCGGACCGCCGTGGGAGGTCGTGTCTTCGTTCTTGGCCATGAAGGTCTCCAGGTCGGCAATCTCCGCCAGGAACTCCGCATCGGAGAGCTGGTCCTCGGTGCCGTAGATTGCCAGGCGATCCCGACCCCTCTGACCCACGTAGAGGTCGGATGCGTCATCGTCTTCGCCCAGCAGGTAGATGAGAACGTCATTGCCCGCACCCGCACGCACCTGGTCGGAGCCGGAGCCGCCGCACAGCACGTCCGCGTTCCCGCGCCCGACGATATAGTCGTCGCCGCCTGCGCCGTTGATGCTGTCGGAGCTGCCGGTTCCCAGGATTTCGCTACCTTGGTCTCCGTCATTCAGGCCAAACGACGGCAGGACATCCGCGGAAGACCCACCGTCCGAGCCGCCGGAGCCGCTACTGCCACCGGACGGCGTTTCGTCCTCGTTCGAGGTGCCCGGAGTGGTGACAACGTCATCGGTCAGAATCAGCTTGACGGATTCGATGCCCCGAACGCTCAGGCCCAGACTGTCGAAGCTAAACACCTCGCCGCTGTTGGTTCCGGTGTCGTAGTTCGCGGCGATGAATCTCTCCAGCGCAGCGATGTCCGCGGCCAGACCGGAATCCGCGAGCTCTTCGGCCGTACCGTAGATCTTCAGGACATCGAACCCTGACGCGCCGCTGTAGAAGTCGGTCGCGCCGTAGTTGTCCCCGATGACGTAGATCAGCGTATCGTTGTCTGCACCGCCGTTCACGTCGTCGTTTCCGGCGCCACCCGCGAGCACGTCCGCCTTGCTGCGACCGAGGATCTCGTCGTCGCCCCGGCCGCCATAGATGGTGTCGATCGAGTCGCCACCCCGCAGGGATTCGTTGGCATTCGTGCCGACAAGATCGAAGGTCGGCAGGCTGCCGGAGACCGTCGTGACGTCCCCGTCAGGGGTGCCGCCAGACGAATCGCTGTCCTGGGTGTCATCGACAACCGGGTCCGGCTCGGGTGTGGGCGTAGGAGTCTCCTTCGTCGTGTCATCGGTGGAACCGCCCGAACTGCCGGAGCCTGAACCGCCGCTTCCCGACGCCCCATTCTTGGCAATGTCCAGCAGGTGCGCGAAGTCGCCCCACACGGCGTCACGGTGCTGATAGACCGTGCGTGCGCCGTCATAATTGCCGAGCGAGGAGGCGTCGTCTGTGCGGTCGACCCAGACGTTGCTACCGTAGTTTGCCTTCTTGAAGCTGCCGCCCCAGCTGCTGGCGGTCGGATCGTTGTCGTTGACGGCGTCCAGGAGATACAGCAGCGACGGCGTGTCGCCCATCTTCAGGCCGTTGACGTCGCCGTTTCCGTACAGGTCCTTGGCGTAGACGTCGTGGAAGAGGTCGCCGAGCGCCCCGTGACCGTCGACATTATCCCGGACCCAGCCCATGTTCTTGTCGGGGTCTTTGGTTCCCCACTGATCGGCGTACATGCCGATGTGGCTGCTATGGTCCTGAATCCACCACAGGTCCTTGTAGGCCGCCTTGTTGGCAACCGCGTCCTTCAGCCAGTTGTATGCGGCAGGGTTGCGCGCATCCTGTTTGTAGGGGGAGATCGAAATCAGGCGAATGTTGTCGGCAATATCGGGCGCCTGGTAAAGCGCGCGCGCAACGTCGTGAAGCGGACCCCAGGTCAGCACGTAGACAGGATCATTCGCCGACGCGGCCCGCGCCTCCTCGATGATCAGTTTGGCGCCGTCGGACAGTGCGCCCGGCCAGTCTCCCTCAGTGGCGCCCTGCGTGACGAGCGCCCGCAGTTCGGCAGCGCTCGGATAGTCGCCCGCCGTCCGCAGGTTCGACAGGTCTTTCGCGTAGGCGTCGATGATACGGTTCATCGGGGTGATCGAATCGATGTTCTTGGCGTCGCTCGTCGTTCCGATGAACCCGCGATAGTCCATCTTGTCCGCGTAGAGCAGCGCGTGGATCAGGGATTGAGCATCATCCTTGTCGTTCCCGCCAATGTCGGTCGAGATGATTACTTTCGGTTGGTCGCTCACGTTGCTCGAGCCTCCGTTGCATGCATGCGCATTGTATTTTCGTCCGCTATCGGGGCGGCCGGTCCCAGGCAGCCGGGACCGATGCCGACCAGGAATGTCCTGCCGGCCCGCCAAATTGACCCGTGCCGAACCCCGGCAGCGGCCATCAGGGCGCTATGCCCGTGGCCGGGGGCACAGGTCGTCAGTTCATGAAAAGCACTCATCTGCTCTTCCAAGGTGCTGTGTTGCTCTTGCGATCCGGTCGCTCACCGGATCGGCCTGCCCTCAAAATCGTCACGCGAAACTACAGACGTTCGCCGTCATTGGAACGCATAAGATCGTAATCCGAGGAATCAGGCATTATTGTGCCGATGTCACGTTAGCGGCCGATCCCACGGAGGTGCCAAGACGGCGTGTCTTCACGCGGCTGACCTTGCGAAAAATGGATGACCACAAGGTTAATCGTCGGGCGTTTGACGTCCGCCGAGCGCGCTGGCACGGTTTTTACAGCCAATAAAATAAAGGCTGGCCGACAGGTGGTTTCGCTGCAATCGCACCCGCCAGTCCGTCTTCTCCGCCGAGGTAAACGGCATCCCTCTGGGGAGGGGCAGGGTCAAACCATTTCTGGGGATTGTCGCGCATGCGCGCTTTTGTCCAACCTTTTCCGTGACACACAATGGAACCAATCGTGCCGGGAGGGCGTTATGAGGCGCTCGTCATTGAGTCGGACTTCAGGCCGGACCGTCCCTCCGCCCATCTTGATCCCTATCATGGCCTCCGCGCAGGGCCGTGCGATACTGTCCGGGTCGAACGAGTTCGCTTGATGGAACACACTCGCCCCACAGGATTGTCCAGTTCGGAGGTTCGCGAACGGCTGGAGCGTTTCGGGCCGAACCGGCTGGCCCGGACCCGACGCACCGCGCCTTTGGTCATTTTCGCACGCCAGTTCACGGGGTTCCTCGTCGTCATCCTGATAGGCGCGGCGCTGGTCGCCCTCGTCATCGGCGAAGGCATCGACGCGCTGGCAATCGGTCTTGTGGTGTTGTTGAACGGAATATTGGGTTTCGTGCAGGAATGGCGCGCCGAGACTGCACTGGAAGCGCTCGGACGGATGATCGCCACCTTTGCCCGCGTATTGCGCGACGGTCGCGAGCAGCGAATCGATGCCGAGGGACTGGTGCCAGGCGATCTGGTCATCGTGGAGGCTGGGGATCGCGTTCCCGCCGATCTGACCGTCAATCACGCGACCGGGCTGCGCGCGGACGAAAGCGCGCTGACGGGGGAGTCGGTGCCAGTCTCCAAGGCGCAGGGCGAATCCGTCTACATGGGGACCACGATCACGGGCGGTCGCGCCGAGGGCAACGTGACCGCGACGGGAAATAGAACCGAGTTCGGACGAATCGCCGTCCTCACCGAATCGGTGGGAGCGAAGAAAACTCACCTTCAGATCCAGCTCGGCAAGCTGGCGCGGCAAATGGGACTGGCCTCGGTGGCGATTGCCGTAATGGTCGGCGGGCTCGGGGTCGCGATGGGGCAGGCGCCCTCGGTGATGTTCATGACGGCGTTGTCGCTCGCCGTGGCGATCGTGCCGGAGGGCCTGCCCGCCGTGGTGACGATCACGCTCGCGCTCGGCGCGCGGGCAATGGCGCGGCAGAAGGCTCTGGCCCGGCGTCTTCAGGCCGTGGAAACCTTGGGCGCGGCATCGGCGATCTGTACGGACAAGACCGGGACGCTGACGGAAGACCGGATGACGGCGACGCGCGTGGTGATGCCGGACCGCCGCTATGAGGTGACCGGGACGGGCTATGATCCCGCGGGCCACATCGAAACCGAGGGCAGGCGCGTGCGAGCGGCCGAAGATCCGGGCCTCGCGGCATTGCTGGAGACGGCGCTCATTTGCAATCACGCCCGCTTGTCGCCCACGGAAGACCACTGGGAGATGGTCGGGGAGCCGACCGAGGGCGCCTTGGTAACTCTGGCCTACAAGGGATGGGCCCCTGTGCCGGTACGTGATGGGGGGCTGGCGGAGCTTCCCTTTTCGTCGGAACGCAAGCGCATGAGCGTCCTTGCCATGTCGGAAGACGGACCAACCCTCCACACCAAGGGCGCTCCGGAACCGGTGATTGCGCGCTGCAGCCACCAGTGGGCGGTTGACGGGACTGAACCGCTGACCGATGAGGCTCGCGCCAGCTTGCTTTCGATCTACGACAATTTGGCCAGCGACGGGCTCCGGGTGATCGCGCTTGCCCGAAGTCCGCTGCCGACGGAAACCCTGCCCAAAGACGAGGCCAACCTGACGTTCCTTGGCTTCGTCGGGCTGATCGACCCGCCGCGCCCAGAGGTCGCCCCGGCGATGCAAACGGTGCGCAGTGCCGGTATCCGGGTGATCTTGATCACTGGGGATGCCCCTCTTACCGCAACGGCCGTCGCGGGGCAGGTCGGCCTGCCGGTGTCTCGTGTCATCCTTGGGGATCAGTTGGCCGAACTCGGCGAGAGCGACCTGGACGCGGCTCTACGGCAGGATGTTCTGTTCGCCCGGACGGCTCCGGCCCAGAAGCTGCGGATCGTGACGACGTTGCAGGCTCAGGGCCAGATCGTCGCCATGACCGGGGACGGGGTGAACGACGCGCCGGCGCTGAAAAAGGCCGACATCGGTGTGGCGATGGGCCAGCGCGGGACAGACGTCGCGAGGGAAGCGGCTGATCTGGTACTGCTCGACGACAATTTCGCCACCATCGTGCGAGCGATCGGCGAGGGACGCCGGCAATACGAGAACGTGCGAAAATTCGTCCGATACCTGCTCGCCTCCAATGCTGGCGAGGTGGTGGCTCTGGTGGTGAACCTCGTCCTCGGCGGGCCGCTGGTGTTTTTGGCCACGCAGATCCTCTGGATGAACCTCGTCACCGACGGAATTACGGCGGTCGCGCTCGGCCTGGAGGAGTCGACGCCGGACCAGATGGACCGCCCGCCGCGAGACAAGGCGCAGCCCATCGTGGGCCGCGATGGCCTTTTCCTGATCGTCGGCTTCGGACTCTACCTCGGCCTTGCGAGCCTTTGGCTCTACTATCGCATCCTTCCCATCGATCTGGACCTCGCACGGAGCGCTGCCTTCACCGCGATGGTCGTGTTCGAAATCTCCGCGGTCTTCGCTTTTCGCTCGCTGCACCTGCCATGTTGGCGGATCGGATGGGCGTCGAACCCGCTCCTGCTTGCGGCCATCGCAGTCACGTTCGTGGCCCAGCTCGCCGCGATCTATGTGCCGTTCATGCAGGTCCTGCTGCACACCACGGGCCTGACGGTCAACGAGTGGCTCCTGATTGCCGCACTCGCCCTCCCGCTGATCGTCGTGCCGGAGGTGATAAAGACAGTCCGTATGCGGCAGGCCGCGCGCCGTGCCGCTCCCGAAGGTGGCTCTGGCACGCTCGGGGTGCGGTGAAGCCGCGAGCACGGATGCGTCATCTGGTTGTATGGGCGGAGCGCCGACTGGCGCGGTGTCCTAGTCTTCGATCCAGTCCAGCAGGCTCTCGTCCCGGGTCAACAGGCGGCGCCCCGCGCGTTGCAGGAAGGCGTCACGCGCCGCCTGCCGCATGTAGCAGGAGAGGTCGCGCGCCATTTGACCCACAGGATTGCCGATCGCGAACATCGAAAGGCCAACGGAACGCTCCACCGCAGTTACGGCGTCTTGTCCGATATCCTCCGTCAGAAGACGGGCGGAGGCGGAGAGCGCCGCCGCGCGTTCCGGGTCTTCTACGCTGCCTGACCGACTGGCCACTCGTCCTGCACGGATGACGAAATCCTTCGCCGCGAGTGCACGGACGGTGACAGGCGCGAGCCGGACGACCTGTGCATCGGCTTCCATCCGCCGGATGGCGCGAAGCGTCTCCGCCGCCCGATCCAGCAACCCCAACGTGCCGCCCAATTGCACGGCCGCGATGCGCCAGGTGCCGCCTACAAACCATGGTTCTCTTTGGTAGACATCGGGCGGTCCCATCGCGTTCCCTTCCAGTCTCGCGCAGTCGAACCCGCCAGAGATGGTCGCCTGCATCCCCGACATCCGCCACTCTTCGGGGCTATGCCTGGCCGGATCTGTCGCGTCTGCCAGGACAAGCTGCTGGCCCATGGCGCTACGGGCGGTGATCACCGCGCGATCCACGAGGCCCAGCCCGGAGGCGAATTTCTTGCGGCCACGAAGGTGCGTCCCGTCCCAGGCAACAGGATGTGCGCCGTCCGCTCCCCAGACGCCATGCAGCATGCCTTCCGCCATGTCGTGCTCGACCCGGGCGCGCAGCTCTGGGGTGCCGTGGGCGCGCGCCAGGGCCAGCACGTTGATGTGCCCCTCCAGCAGGCGCGCAACCGACAGGTCCGCCGCGGCCACGCAGATCAGCAGGCGGGCAATGTCGACCGGAGTTTGCAGGGCGTCGGGCGCGAGTTGTCCATGTGATTTCAGCACCGACACGCTGGCAGCGATGCTGCGGTCGCTTTCATATCCTGCGTCCGCGATGGTGCGCAGTTCGCGGTGGAGCGCCCGCAATTCCTTGGGCAGTCCGCCAGCGCTCTGAATCTTGTCGACGGAACTGCGTGGGGGTGAGTGATCCAATGGCATTACTCCTGTCGACGGTCGGGCTCACGCATTCTTTGCCGGAGCCAAAGGGAGTCCGAACCGTCTCACACGCATTCCGGCCAGATCCGCGATCCCGCGGCAAGTGAAAACCGCACGAGTCGCTATTGCGCGAGCAGCCGGAGGCCCTGGGTGACGTCAGTGCGCACGGCGAGCCGCAGAGACGGCTCGTCCCCCGCGCGCAGGGCAGAGATGATGAGCTTGTGGTGGTAGGGGGACTCCTGCCGCTGGAGCCTGTGGTAGAGCATGCCCATCGTCGGCCCCAACTGGAGCCACACAGTCTCGGTCAGCGCCAACATCGCCGGCGCCTGCGCCCGAAGATAGAGCGCACGGTGAAACTCCAGGTTCGTCCGGATATAGGACGAGGCGTCCTTCAACGTGTTCATATCGGCGATGGTTGCATTGATGCTTTGCAGGCGGTCGATCAGGGCGAGGTGCGCCCTTGGTAGCGCACGGGAGGCCAACTCGGGCTCCAGAAGGGCGCGAAGGGCGGCAAGCTCCTCGATCCGCTCGTTCGTCAACTCGGGCGTCGAAACCCGCCCGGACGCTGAAAGGGTCAAGGCACCTTCGGCAACCAGCCGGCGCAGCGCCTCCCGCACCGGCGTCATTGACAGGCCGAATTCTTTGCCGATTCCGCGCAGGGTCAGCGCCTGCGCCGGCCGCAGTTCTCCATGCATGATGCGCAGACGCATCGTGCGATACAGGCGGTCATGCGCGGCTGCGGTCGGTCCCGGCGTCGGACCGGGGCGGGGCGTGATGAGCATGCGGAACTGTGACCACAGGGGCCCGATGCGGTCAATCCGGGAAACGGTACCGGTGAAGTTGCTCACCGTTGTGGCGCAACCAGTGCCGGTGCGTCCGGTAGTCCGGCATGAGCCGTTCCACCGTGGCCCAGAACCGCGCGCCGTGGTTCATTTCGGCCAGATGGGCCACTTCGTGGGCGGCGACGTAGTCCAGCACTTCCGGCGGCGCCAGAATCAGCCTCCAGGAAAACATGAGCGCCCCGTCGCTGGAACACGAGCCCCACCGGGAGCGGGTGTCGCGCAGGGTGATCCGGGTATAGGACCGACCGAGCTTTTGGGCATACCCATCGGATGCCGCAGCCAGCGCGTCCCGCGCCCGCGCTTTCAGCAGCCCGCAGACCGTCGCCGACACGGATTTTGCCCGGCGGGACACGGCAATCTGTCCGTCCTCCGGAGCCAAGCCACTGCGCGTCCCCGGAACCACACGAAGCGGCTGCCCGAAAACGGGCAACACGGTGCCGTGCGCGACGATCACTTCGCCAGGCCGTTCGGCGAGCCGCTGGCGAATCCAGCCGGCCTTCTCATGCGCGAAGTCGAGCGCCTTGGATTCGGGCGCATGCGCCGGCAGGGTGAGCGTAACCCGCCCATCCAGCCGCGATACCCGGAGCGAGTAACGGCGCGCGCGTGCGGAGCGGCGCAACACCAGGTTGATCGGCGGGTCGCCCGGCAGAACGTGTTCAGTCATGTTCGCGCCTCCCGGCCGCGCCGCGCCTTTGCGTTTGACAGGCCGGTAGACCTGTGGCATCGGGCTTCATTCATTCCATCGCCCACAGATGAAGGACCCTGCGATGCCCAAGGAAGAATGGGGAGTCAAGCGCGTCTGCCCGACGACCGGCAAGCGGTTCTACGACCTCGGTCGCACCCCGATCGTGAGCCCCTACACCGGCGAGGTCGTGAACCTGGACACCGGCAGCAAGTCGCGCACGCTGATCAAGGATGAAAAGGAAAAAGTGACCAAGAACGACGACGATGTCCTGATCGACGACGACGCCGACGTTCTGGACGACGACGATGATGCGGATGTGGATCTGGGCGACGACGTCCTGGACGACGACGCGGACGAGGACGACGTGTCGCTCGATGACATCGCGGATGTCGGGTCCGACGACGACGATTCCTGAGATGCGCGGCGCGACGAGTTCATTTTCTGCTTGAACTCGTCTGGGCGGGTGAATAGACACCGCGCTACCGGGGCCATAGCTCAGTTGGGAGAGCGCTTGCATGGCATGCAAGAGGTCAGGGGTTCGACTCCCCTTGGCTCCACCATCTCGCCTTTGAAAAGTACCAGATAGGTCTGCACTTTTCGTCAGAGGATTCGCTTCTGCCGCGCAGACGGGTACTGTTTTCCCTGCGAAAATCCACGCTGCCTTGATCCGCGCCTTTTGGCGCGTTGATCCCGTCGCAGCCCTCCCTCCCTGTCAAACCCGAGGATGTCCCATGAGCGACCATTTGTTCGTCGTGACGGGCGGCCCCGGTGCGGGCAAGACCAGCCTCATCACCGAACTCGCACGCCGCCGCATCCACACGAGTCCCGAATCCGGCCGCGCGATCATCCGCGAAGAGATGGCCAGCGGCGGAGATGCCCTCCCCTGGTCCGACCGCATGGCCTATGCGGAAAGGATGCTGGAGCGGGACCTGTGCGCCTACGAGGACGCACAGGCGCTCTCAGGCCCCGTGATCTTCGACCGAGGCATTCCCGACATCATGGGCTACCTTATCCTCTGCGGGCTTCCCGTACCGCCCCACGCCGCCGCAGCAGCCGGGTCAGCCCGCTACAACCGTCGCGTCTTCTTGGCGCCGTTTTGGGATGAGATCTTCACGCAGGACATTGAACGCAAGCAGACCCGCGCCGAGGCGGAAGAGACCTGCGCGGTGATGCGCCGGACGTATGTCGCTCTTGGATACGAGATCATTGAGATACCTCGAACCGATGTCCCCGGACGCGCAGATTTCGTCGCCGCGTATCTCGGCAGCATTTGACCTTCCGCATGTAGGCAAGCCGCCCCCACGACAACGAAGCGCGATCTGCCGGCCCGACGTTTCCGCCGGGCCGATCAAAATGCGTTGCGAGGTCAGTTGGTTATGATCTCCGGACCCATGATCGAGTTCGGCAGATAGGTCGAGATCCACGGCACGTAGGTCACCACAATCAGGAACACGAACAGCACCGCCAGGAAGGGCAGGGCGGCCTTCACGACGCGCATCATGGGCATTCCGGCCACGCCCGACGTCACGAAGAGGTTGAGTCCGACCGGCGGCGTGATCATCCCGATTTCCATGTTCACCACCATGATGATGCCGAGGTGGATCGGATCGACGCCGAGCTCGATGGCGATGGGGAAGACCAGCGGGGCCACGATGACCAGAAGGCCGGACGGCTCCATGAACTGCCCGCCGATCAGCAGGATCACGTTCACCATCACCAGGAACATCACCTTGCCGAACCCGGCCGAGAGCAGGGCCTCGGCGATGGTCTGCGGAACCTGCTCGTCCGTCAGAACGTGCTTCAGGATCAGCGCGTTGGCGATGATGAACATCAGCGTGACGGTCAGCTTCCCCGCATCATAGAGGGTCGCGATGGTGTCCCGATGAAAGAACGCCGTGATAAGCGCATAGGGCTTGTTCAGGAGCGATGTGTTCTCCTCGCCCTCCGGGGTCGCCAAGGGGCCCATGTCTCGATAGACGAAACTCGCAACGAGGAACGCGTAGACGGATGCGACGGCGGCGGCTTCGGTGGGCGTGAAGAGCGCGGGGGTCAGGAACGGCACGCCGTAGATCCCGACCATGATGATGACGATCAGCATCAGTCCCCAAAAAGCATCCCGGAACGAGTCCCAGATCTCCCCCCAGCCGAGCCAATCCCCCCGGGGCAGGTTCTTGAATCGCGCGATGCCGTAGATCGTCACCATTAGCATGCCCCCGGCTAACAGGCCGGGGATGACGCCTGCCAGGAACATCCGCCCCACCGAGACGTCGGTAGCGGAGGCATAGACCACCATCACGATCGACGGCGGAATCAGAATGCCTAGCGTGCCGGCGTTGCAGATGACGCCGGCCGCAAAGTCCTTGGAGTAGCCGACCTTCTGCATGGCCGCGATAACGATGGAGCCAATGGCCACCACGGTCGCGGGGGAGCTCCCCGAGAGTGCGGCGAAGATCATGCAGGCAAAGACGCCGGCAATGGCCAGGCCGCCGGGCAGGTGCCCGACACAGGCGATAGCGAAGCGGATGATCCGCTTGGCGACGCCGCCGGTGGACATGAAACTTGAGGCAAGGATGAAGAACGGAATGGCCAGGAGAGTATAGTGACCGGCCATCGCCTGATAGAGCGACTGCGCCACGGAGGCGAGCGAGCTCTCGGAGTTGACCAGAAGGAAGATGATGGAGCTGAGGCCGAGGCTGACGGCAATCGGCACGCCGATCAGCAGCAGCGCCACCACCATAAGGAAAAGGAGCACGATTTCCATGAGGCGTCAGTCCCTGTAATACGGTTCGTCGTGGTGGGTGGCGCTCAGGTCGTCGACCTGATCCTCCGCCTCATGGCTCACGATCAGACTGTCGCGGTGGCCGTTTATGACGCCGACGGTAGCTTGGATCGACCGGATGAGCATCAGCAGGCAGCCAACCGGCAATATGAGATAGACCACGAACCGCGGCAGCTTCTCGTAGGACTCCCCCTGATTGACCAGCGGTTCCAGCCATCGCAGCCAGTCCAGCATCGGGATCTGGTCGGTCTCGTACCAAGCCTGGTCGCGGGAATCTTCGAAGCCGGTCGGAAACCAGCGGCCGCTGGTGGCGTCGAGACCGGCGAAGGGGGCGTAATAGTCCCATGCGCCCTTCAACAGCAGCGCGGCATAGATGATGCACAGCACGCCCGCGATGATACCCATGGTGCGCTGCCCTCTTGGCGGCATCAGGGAGGTGACCGCATCCACGCCGAGGTGGGCGGTGATCCGGAACGCGTGGGAGATGCCGAACAGCACCAGCCAGGCGAACAGCACCAGCACAACCTCGAGCCCCCAAATCAGGCTCTCGTTGAAGATGTACCGCAAGACCACGTTGACGAACGTCAGAAGCACCATCGTTCCCAATAGAAAAGCGATGAATGCCTCCTCTATTCGGGCGATGGCTTCGCCGAGCGGTGTTTCGGGTTGATGTCGTGAATGCGAACTCATGCGGTCCCCTCCCCAAAGACTGCGGACACAGAGGGGCCGCAGCGACTCTGCCGCGCGGCCCCCTGTTTGGCGTCATGCGTCACATGGACATGTTGATGGACTGTGCGGCCTCGATGTTTTCGGCCCCGACGTCGCCTTCGAACTGCTCCCAGACCGGTTTCATCGCTTCGACCCATGCCGCGCGCTGCTCCTCGGTCAGTTCGCGGATCGTGCCGCCGGCATCCAGGATCGCCTGACGATTGTCCGCGTCGACCTGCGCGATCGCGGCGTTGCGCTCCTCGGTCACCTCTTTGACGATCGTGCCGAGCTGATCGCGAACGTCATCGTCCAGGCCGTCCCACCAGTCCACCGAGGTCACGACCATGTAATCGAGCAGCCCGTGATTGGTCTCGGTGATGCCGTCCTGAACCTCGAAGAACTTCTGGCCATAGATGTTGGACCAGGTGTTCTCCTGCCCGTCCACGACGCCCGTCTGGAGCGCGCCGTAGACCTCTGAGAAGGCCATCGGTTGCGGCGAGGCATCCAGAGCTTCCATCTGTGCGACGAGCACGTCAGAGGGCTGCACGCGGAACTTCAGACCGGCAGCATCCTCGGGCACCAGCAATGGTTTGTTGGCGGAGAATTGCTTCAGCCCGTTATGCCAGAAGCCGAGCCCGAGCAGACCGCGCCGCTCCATCGAGGTCAGCATGTTCTGCCCCGCTTCAGAGCTCTGGAACGCCTCGACAGCTTCCATGTTCTTAAACATGAAAGGCAGATCGAAGATGCGGAACGTCTTGGTGAACTTCTCGAACTTGCTGAGCGAGGGGGCCGCCATCTGCACGTCGCCCTGCAGCATGGCTTCGAGAACCTGGTCGTCGTTGTAAAGCGTGGAGTTCGGGTAGACCTCCATGCAGGCCTTTCCGTTCATCTCCTCGTTGACCCGGGATTGCAGCAGGGACGCGGCAATGCCCTTGGGGTGTTTGTCGGTGTTGGTGACGTGGCTGAACTTGATGACAATCTCGCCCTCGTCGCATTGCGCAAGTGTCGCGCTCGCACTCAGACACACGGCCACCGCGGTGGCCGCTGCAGTCAGGTACTTCATCTTGATGTCCTCCCGGAATGTACGTTTTTCGTTTCGACCCGCTTTTCGACAGGCCCTGAGCGAATAAAACAGTCCCAAAGGCCTCTCGCCAAGAAATATTATTAAATGCTGCCGGGGAACGGGCCGATCGCAGCCAGGTCGCAGTGCCCTTGGGTCACTTTTACAGTTACGCTGCGGAAGTTCAGCCAAGCGTTTCAGCGTCTTATGCGGCGGTACCTCATGCCATCATCCTCTGGTTGCGGCTGGAGCGCTGCGTGCTTCCGGCTGTACGCGAACCAAAATTTCGGGTAGAAACTGATTGTATCAGTCATTGGGTTACTGATGCGATAAGTTGGATTGTGGGGTCGGAATGCGGGCGGACACGGATCTCAGCGGGGTTGTCGCGGCGTTGGTGACGCCCTTCGATAGTCGTCACGAAGTCGATGTGGCGGGACTTGCGGCACATGCCGGGCGGATGCTGCATCAGGGTTGCAGCTTTATCTCTCCCTTCGGCACCACGGGGGAGGGCGCCTCCCTTTCAACCGCGCAGAAGAGCGCGGTGTTGACGGCACTGGTGGAAAGCGGAATTGACGCCGCACGAATGATTCCGGGTGTGATCACCTCCACGGTCGACGATGCGGCGCAGATGGTTCGGCACATCGCGGACCTCGGGTGCCGCGCCGCACTGGTGATCCCGCCCTTCTACTACGACCCGTCGGGCGACGATGGCGTGGCGGACTTTTACGAGGCGGCAATCGCCCGCGCCGGCGCGCCGGAGATCGACATCATTCTCTACAACTTCCCCCACTTCAGCGGCGTCACCTTCACGCCAGCCCTCGTTCGAGCGGTGCAGGCGCGGCTTGGCGACCGGGTGGTCGGGATCAAGGATTCGACGGGCGACCTGAAAGGCGGGTTGGCCCTGATCGACGCCTTCCCCGAGTTGTCGATCTTCACGGGGAGCGACGCCATCCTGCCCCAAATGGTTGCGGCCGGCGGGGCCGGGATGATTGGCGGCATGGTGAACCTCTACGCGGCAGAGGCTGTCCGGCTGGCGCGTGGTGAGGCCGACGAAGAAGAGAGGTCCCGCGCGCGCCGCCGGATCGAAATCGTCGACGGAAACGGCGGGCTGGCTGTTCTGAAGGCCATCCTCGCGAAGACCTACGACTCACCCGCATTCGGCCGTTTCCTGCCCCCCTTGCGGGCGATCGCGTCCGAGCGGATGCTAGCCATCGAGGCGATGCTCGCCGAGGGCGATTGAGGTCAGGGGGCGGACCGGACAAGGCGATGGCGTTCAAACCAGGGGAAGCCCCGTCGGGCCGCGCAGGCCAGAGCGTCACCCAGGCGGGCTACGAGTTGTTTCAGGCGGCCCTGCTCGATGGCCGTTTGCGGCCGGGACAGTTGATCAGCCAGCGTGAACTGGTCGAGATGCTGAACTTGTCCATCGGGGCGCTGCGGGAGGTCCTGCCGCGCTTGCAAGCCGAAGGTCTCGTTCTCGTGCTTCCGCAGCGCGGAATCCAGATCCCAGCGATAGACCTGCCGATGATCCGGGACGCCTTCCAGATGCGCGCGGCGCTCGAGCGCGAGGCGGTCATTCACGCGGTTCGGGAGATGCCGGAGGCGCTGCTTCACGCGCAGCGTCGGAAGCACGTGGAAATCCTCGACCGCGTCGACCGAGACCCATCGGATGAGGTGTTCGTAGAGGGGCAGGAGGTCGACGCCGGCCTGCACGCGCTTCTCGTTCAGTCCACCCGCAACGACCTGATCCTGCAAGCCTACAACATCAACAGCATTCGCATCCGGCTGATCCGGCTCGACCGGATCCGGCTGACCCGGGCCACGCTGCCTGCGGCGTTCGCGGATCACCTGGCCATCATTGACGCCATTCTGGACCGCGACCGAACGGCGGCGATGGACGCCATGGACCGGCATATTGCCAATGCGCGCGATCGGGCGCTGGAGCTGTGATGCGAGGTCCGGACATGTCGCATGAACCGAGCACGTCCGGCTCCGCGGCGAGCGCCGGCCGAGGGTGGCTGACTGCACACGGTTCGCTGGTCGCCACCAACTCGAATTGAAAAGGGGAGAGAGGCCATGAAACACTATTTGGGAGTCGATGTCGGCACCGGAAGCGCCCGCGCCGGACTGTTCGATGCCAACGGAACATTAAAGGGAAGCGGGGTTTGCGCGATCGAAACCCTTCGCCCGGCACCCGATTTCGCGCAACAGCGGTCTGCCGAAATCTGGACGTCGGTGTGTGCAGCAACGCGGGAGGCGCTCGCCGAAGCCGGCGTGACACCGGGCAGCGTGGCGGGCGTCGGGTTCGATGCCACCTGCTCGCTTGTGGTTTCCGGCGAAAACGACGCGCCTGTTACGGTCAGCCCGGAGGGCGAGGAGGATCAGGACGTGATCCTCTGGATGGATCACCGCGCGATGGGCGACGCCGAGGAGATCAATGCCATCGGCGGGGAGCCTCTTGAGTACGTCGGGGGGCGGATCTCGCCAGAAATGGAACTTCCGAAACTGCGCTGGCTGAAGCGGGAACTGCCCGAAAGCTGGTCCGTGGCGCGGCGGTTCTGGGACCTACCAGACTGGCTGGTTCACCGGGCAACCGGGGAGGAAACGCGTTCGCTTTGCTCCACCGTCTGCAAGTGGACCTACCTCGGCCACAAGGGGCTGCACGGCGAGGGGTGGGACGACGGGTTCCTGGAGACCATTGGATTGGGGGATCTGGCGGAGGCGGGGCACGCGGCAATCGGCCAGAGTCTTGCCGAGCCCGGAGCGCCTTGCGGCACCCTGACGGAGCAGGCGGCGTCCGAAATGGGGCTGTTGCCCGGCACATCGGTGGCCGCAAGCCTGATCGACGCCCACGCCGGGGCCGTCGGCACGCTGGGTGTGGCACTCGGCAACGGCGACATCACCACACGGCTCGCCATCATCGCCGGAACCTCGACCTGCCATATCGGGCTGACCGAAGAGCCGGTTTTCGTGCCCGGTGTTTGGGGGCCGTATTTCGGCGTTGTCCTGAAGGAGTACTGGGCGCTGGAGGGCGGGCAATCGGCCGCCGGCGCGCTGATTGACGCGGTGATCGCCCGCCACGCGGCTGCAGCACCGCTCGAAGCGGAGGCGAAGGGGCAGGGCAAAAGGATCACGGACCTGCTCGACGCGCGCCTGACGACGCTGGCTGAGGAAACCGCGACGCTGACCGCCGACCGCCACGTGCAGCCGGACTTTCACGGCAACCGCTCGCCGCTGGCGGAGCCATGGCGGCGCGGCGCGATCTCCGGGTTGTCGTTGGAATCAGGACCGGACGACCTCGCGCTCGACTACCTCGCAACTGTGCAGGCGCTGGCCTATGGCACGCGCCACATCATTGACGAGATGCGCAACGCCGGCGCCCGCTTCGATACGCTCGTGATGAGTGGCGGGCTGGCCAAGAACACGCTGTTCCTGCGGGAAACGGCGGACGCCACAGGCTGCACCATCGTCGTGCCCGACCAGCGGGAGCCCGTGCTTCTTGGCTCCGCCATGCTCGGCTCCGTCGCGGCGGGGGATTTCGAGAGCGTCCGTTCAGCCATGACCGCGATGTGCGGGCAGGGGGCCACCGTGGCGCCGCGCGGGGGCGACATTGCCGCCTATCATGACAGGAAATACCGTGTGTTCCGCCGGATGCAGGACGACTACGCCGCATATCGGACACTCATGGCCCGGGAGGAGACCGACCGATGACTGACATCGTCCTTGTTGCAAGTGGCGACCTGCGCGAAAGCGCGAACCTGCAATGCTGGCCGGCGCAGGCCGCCATGGAGGCGAAGCTAACAGAGGTGATCGAGGGGCTGGGGCACAGCCTCAAGCGCGCCCATCCGGTCAAACCGCAGGGCCACGGTTTCATCGCCTCGCAGCGGGAGGGGATGGATGTTTTCGCCAGTATCGACCCAGATGCGCCACTGATCGTGGCCGAGGCGGTTTGGCAGTATTCCCACCACGTATTGCCCGGGCTGACCACGCACAAGGGCCCGATCCTGACGGTGGCGAACTGGTCGGGCCAGTGGCCGGGGCTGGTGGGGTTGCTCAACCTCAACGGATCGCTCACCAAGGCCGGTGTGCCTTATGCATCGCTCTGGAGCGTGGACTTCGGGGATGCGTTCTTCCTCGACGGGCTGCGGGAGTGGCTGGAGACGGGCACGATCACGCATGACGCCAGCCATGTCCGCCCCTTCGCCGGTACGGATCTGGCCGCCGAAGATCGCGCGATTGCGGCGGAGATCGCCGCCGATCTGCGCCGGAACAAGACGATCCTCGGCGTCTTCGACGAGGGCTGCATGGGGATGTTTAACGCCATTATCCCCGATGCCCTGCTGATGCCGCTCGGCGTCTTCAAAGAACGTCTCTCGCAGTCGGCTTTGTACCACGCGGCAAAGGAGGTGCCGGAGGCGGAGGCGCGTGCGGTGTATGACTGGCTGCTGGCGCGGGGCATCACGTTCCATCTGGGGGACGACCCAGAGACCGACCTCACGGAGGCGCAGGTTCTCGATCAGTGCCGCATGTACATCGCGGCGGTTCGCATGGCAGACGCCTTCGGCTGCGAGGCGATCGGCATCCAGTACCAGCAGGGGCTTAAGGACCTTCTTCCGGCCTCCGACCTGGTGGAAGGGATGCTTAACAACGACGACCGTCCCGATGTGGCCCGCGCCGACGGCACCGTGATCCGGCAAGGGCGCGCCATCGTTCACTTCAATGAGGTGGACGAATGCGCCGGGCTCGACGGCGTCCTGATCAACCGAGTTCACCGGGCTCTTGGGCAGCCGGTGGAGACGACGCTGCACGACCTTCGCTGGGGCGAGGCCTACGGTTCGGGCGTGGAGGAAGAGTTCGTCTGGGTGTTCGAGATTTCAGGCGCTGTTCCGCCGGCTCACAACGCGGGCGGCTGGGCAGGGTCCGAGAGCTTCCGGCAGCCCGCGATGTACTTCCCTGCCGGTGGCGGATCTCTGATGGGGATCGCGAAACCGGGCGAGATCGTCTGGTCGCGCATTTTCGTCGAGGGCGGGCAACTCCACATGGATATTGGTCGGGGGCAGGCGGTCGAGCTACCTGAGGCCGAAACGCTCCGTCGAAGCGAGTCAACGACGCCTGAATGGCCCATCATGCACGGTGTTCTGACCGGGGTATCGCGTGACCAGATGATGGCGCGACACAAGGCCAATCACATTCAGGTCGTCTATGCGACCTCCGCAGAGGAGGCTGACAAGGCGATGTACGTCCGCGCAGCCTTGGCGCAGGACCTCGGTATCACCGTCTCACTCTGCGGGGTGTGACGCGCTGAGGCCACGACACCGAGACCGCCCCTCATCGGCGGGCGGTCTTCCACGCACTTGATGACTGCCGAATGGCAAGGATTTTCCCGGCCTGATCGCCGGTTTCGCGGCAGGTTTCCTTCACGCAACGGTTTTCTACTGGGGCGCGCCTGTCTATAAGGTCGCGAAACAGATTTTTCGTCGCATTCCCGGCTCCCCGCGAGCCAGCCATGATCCGCGGCGAGATCCCGGGAGGGCGGCCTGGCGCCGCGGCACGACATACTTCGGATATTCGAAAGGTGAGGAAAACATGGCCGACACAGTGAAACCAGACATTTTGTATACAAAGGTAGACGAAGCGCCCGAGCTCGCGAGCGCGTCATTTCTGCCGATCATCCGGGCCTTTTCCGATGCGGCCGGCGTCGTCGTGGGTACGAAGGACATCTCGCTGGCCGGCCGGATACTGTCCGCTTTTCCCGAGTACCTCACCGAAGACCAGCGCATCTCCGACGATCTGGCCGAACTGGGCGAACTGGTGAAGCAGCCCGACGCCAACGTGATCAAACTGCCCAACATCTCCGCATCCGGCCCACAGCTCGCTGCCGCTATCGCTGAGCTTCAGGCTCAGGGCTATGCCTTGCCGGATTACCCGGCGGAGCCGTCGACGGACGAAGAGAAAGCCGTTCGGGCCAAGTACGACGCCATCAAAGGCTCTGCCGTGAACCCCGTGCTGCGCGAGGGCAACTCGGACCGCCGCGCCGCGAAGGCAGTGAAAAACTATGCCCAGAACAACCCGCATTCCATGGGGAGCTGGAGCAGCGACAGCAAGACCCACGTCTCTTCGATGCCCGGCAACGACTTCTACTCCAACGAAGTCTCGGCCACGCTGACCTCCGCGCAGGCGGGCGACGCCAAGATCGAGTTCGTCGACAAGGACGGCAGCTCGATGGTCCTGAAGGACCGCTGGCCGCTGGACGAGGGCACCGTGGTCGATGCGACCTACATGTCGGCCAAGGCGCTGGACTCCTTCCTCGCCAAACAGATCGAGGCGACGAAGCAGGACGACATAATGTTCTCGCTCCACCTGAAGGCCACGATGATGAAGGTTTCCGACCCGATCATCTTCGGCCACGCGGTCAAGGCCTGGTTGAAGCCGGTGTTCGACAAGTACGGTGCGGACCTGGAGAAGGCGGGGATCAACCCGAACTCAGGCATGGGCGAGGTGCTCAAGCAGATCGAGGCGCTGCCAAACGCCGATGAGATCAAGGCGGAGATCGAGGCGGTGCGCGCCGAGCGGCCGGAGATCTACATGGTCGATAGCGACCGGGGCATCACCAACCTGCACGTACCGTCGGACGTGATCATCGACGCCTCCATGCCCGCCGTGATCCGCGCTGGCGGCAAGGGCTGGGATTCGCAAGGCCGCAAGGGAGACACCAACTGCGTCATCCCCGACAACTGCTACGCGCCAGTCTATGACGAGGCCATCAAGTTCTTCAAGGAGAACGGCGCGTTGGACCCGTCGACGGCCGGGGCGGTGGCCAACGTCGGCCTGATGGCGCAGAAAGCGGAGGAGTACGGCTCCCACCCGACCACGTTCGAAGCACCGGCGGATGGAACGATCCGCATCGTGCTCGCCAATGGCGACGTGCTGCATTCCCACGACGTCGAGGCGGGCGACATCTGGCGTGCCTGCACGGTGAAACGGGCGCCGATCGAGAACTGGATTCAGCTCGCCATGGACCGTCAGCGCCTGGCTGGATCTGAAGCGATCTTCTGGCTGGACGCGGAACGTGCCCATGACGCGGAGTTGATCAACTACGTCAAGCCGGCGCTCGAGGCCGCGGGCGTCGCTGGCAAGTTCCTGATCATGGCGCCGCGCGAGGCAACGCGCCAGTCGTTGGAGACGATCACCGCTGGCAAGGACTCCATCGCCATCACCGGCAACGTGCTAAGGGACTATCTGACGGATCTGTTCCCGATCCTGGAACTCGGCACCTCGGCCAAGATGCTCTCCATTGTGAAACTGATGAACGGTGGTGGGCTGTTCGAGACGGGCGCGGGCGGCTCGGCCCCCAAGCACGTGCAACAGCTTGTCGCTGAGAACCACCTGCGGTGGGATTCCATGGGCGAATTCTGCGCCTTGGGCGAAAGCCTGAACTTCCTCGCCGACACTCAGGGGAACGCAAAGGCGGGCGTTCTGGGCCGGGCTGCGGAGGCCGCGACCCAAGGCGTTCTCGACCACAACCGCTCACCGTCGCGGAAAGTGGGGGAGCCGGACAACCGCGCCAGCCACTACTGGTTCGCCCGGTATTGGGCCGAGGCACTTGCGGCGCAAAGCGACGACGCCGATCTGGCCGCGCATTTCGCTCCCATCGCCGAAGCACTGGCGGAGAAGGAGGACGCAATCCTTTCTGAACTCGCCGAGGTTCAGGGTGATGGCGTCGATCTGGGTGGGTACTACAAGCCGGACCCCAAGAAGACCGCGCGCGTCATGCGGCCTTCGGAGACGCTGAACGCGATCATCGGCTGATCGCGGCCGCGTGGGGGCCGACCGGCGAGCGCGCCGGCGGCTCCTCGCTCCGTTGACGTACGCGACGCAAGCTTCGGTGGTAGCGATATCGCCGGAGCAAAGCTTGACGCGACGGGAACCTTTTGGAGTGCAACAAATGGTTAACTCGTACGTTGACGTGCCGGATCTCCCAAGCGCCGGTTCGCCATGTCCTCGTCAGGCTCAAGCAACGCACCCGTTTCGTTCGCAGGACCCGCGCTCGGGCTGCGACGCCCCAGCCCCGTCGCGATCATCGCCAACCGGAACTCTGGGACGAATGAGCGAGACCTCCATGCGCTCGACCGAGCGATTCAGGTGTTCGGTGCCAAGGGCGCTCGGATTTATCGTTGGGTGCCGGGCTGTAACATTGAAGACGTCGTGCAGCGCGCCATCGATGACGGAGCCCGGACGATCATTTCCGGTGGCGGGGACGGCACCGCCATGGCCGTGGCCGGTGCGATGGTCGGACGCGACTGTCCCTTTGCCGCCCTGCCGCTTGGGACATTCAATTTCTTTTCCCGCGGACTCGGCTTTCCCGAAGATCCGGCCGAGGCGGCGCAGGCCGTTCTGGACGGGAAGCCGAGCACGATCCGGGTCGGCATGGTCAATGGGCAGGTCTTCCTGAACAATGCCAGCATTGGGATCTATCCGGCGATCCTGAAGCAGCGGGAGCAAGTGTATGCCCGCTACGGCCGGCGCCGGGCTATGGCGATGTGGTCGGTGGCACGCACATTTTGGCGGTTCCAGCGCCCCATGCGGCTTACCCTCACGGCTGACGACGGAGAGCCAATCACCCGTCGCACGCCGCTCGTCTTTGTCTCGCGTTCCGCCTATCAGTTGGACCGCCTCGGCCTGAAGGGCGGCGATGCGATCGCGGATGATGCGTTCGCCGTGCTCATAGGTCGTGCCGAGACCCGGCTCGATTTGTTCCGCATTGCCCTCCGGCTCGTGACCCAGACCGCGCAGGAAGGGCGTGACTATGAGTTTCTGGCCCCCAAGGAACTGACGGTTGACGTGCATCGGCGGCGGTCGCTGCTGGCCTACGACGGGGAAAAGAAACGCGTGCCGAGCCCGTTCCATTTCCGCCTCGCCGAAAAGCCGCTGACCGTGCTCATCCCGCCGGAGCGGTCCGCCGCGGCATGAGACGCATCGTGCACCTGTCGGACCTGCACTACGGGCGGGTCGATGCCCGTCTGGAGGCGCCTTTGTTGCGCACAATCACGGATCTTGCGCCGGATCTGGTGGTTGTCTCGGGCGACCTCACGCAACGTGCACGCCATGAGCAGTTTGAAGACGCCCGGCGTTTCCTAGACGCGTTGCCCGGCCCGGTGCTGACAGTCCCGGGAAACCACGATACGCCGCTCGACAACCTGCCGGTGCGCCTATTCAGGCCCTTCTCCCGGTACAAGCGATACATCTCGAAGGATCTGGAACCGGTGCACCGCGATGCGGAAATGGTCGTTGCGGGGGTCAATACGGTCAACCGGTTCTCCTGGCAGCGCGGCAAGATCGGGCGCGGCAGGTTAAGTCGGTTGTCAGCACGGCTGAGCGGGGCCGCCGAGCGGCTCCGGGTGGCAGTGCTGCACCACCCGCTCGAGCATGGACCGCAGGTGAACAAGAGGCTAATGCGCGGGGCCGCGGATGCGCTGGAGGCTCTGTCGAACTGCGGGGCTGATGTCGTTCTGTCCGGACATCTCCACGTGGCCTATGCTGAGCCGTTCCGGACGGCAGATGGCTTGCTGTTTGTACAGGCCGGCACCGGGCTATCGACGCGGGTGCGGGCGGGGGACGGCAATTCGTTCAACCAGCTCGACCACTCCGGCGGCCGCCTGAAAGTCGTCACATGGGCGGCAAGCTTCACGCCCGCGCCGGTCTTTGCCCCCGCCGTGACGTCGGCTTGGGAGCGGCGGGGGGACGTCTGGCTTCGTGCATGAATGCGCGAGTTGGGCGCCCGCCGCCAGACGAACACCGGGGCGCTCCCGCCCGTCGTCAGGGCATCCGCGGATGCCCCTCCTCCCGTGGGCCATGCCTCGCGCTTCGCGCGCGGCGGGCGCGCGAAGACCGGACGTCGGACGACGCGCATGCAGCGGCTGACCTAATGACGCGGACTATCCCGAGCGCGGATATCGTGGTAAGTCTTGGATCATAAAAAAGAACATCGAGCAGGTAATCTGACATGAATGACGGGACCTCAGGGGCCTTCGTCATCTCTTGGGCGCAGACGGCGATCGACGATGTCGCCGGGCCATCGCCCGAGGAGGTGCGCGCCGGTGCAAGCTGGCGGTGGGTCGGCCAGGCCCTCAGGCTGGATGGGCCCGACCGAGCGGCCCACCTTGGGTTGGCGCTCGGTTGGGAAGAGTTGCACGCGCGCGCCGCTCGCATCGCGCGGCGGTTGTGCGCCCCCGTGGTGCCCCTCGCGACCCCCGCGGCGGCCAAACCCGGTGACGATCCCTTGCTCGACCGGGGTTTCGTTCTGACCGATGGCCGGTCGGCCTGGGCAGCCTGCCGGATCGAGACCGGTCTCGGTCGGCCGGCGTTGCTCGCCTTCCACGGAAGCCTGCCGCCGCAAGGCGTCGACCTTTGGATCGTCAATGCCTTCAGCAATCGGCGCGCGGAGGCGCGGGCAGGGCGACGGCCGGAGGCCCCGGTCGCCGGCATCGCCATTGGTTCCTTGATCGAGACGCCGGACGGCGCGCGCCCTGTCGAAGGCCTGCAACCGGGCGACACGGTCATCACCCGGGATGGGGGACCGGCGACCATCGTCGGGCGCAGTAGGCGACGCTTCACGGCGTCCGACCTGAGCAGAGCGCCCGAAGACCGCGCCGTGCGCGTCTCTGTCGGAGCCTTTGGCGGAGGCGGGCATGGGGAGGACCTGCGGGTCGGCCCGGACCAACATCTTCTTTTCGGAGGCAAAGCCGTGTGGGCGTTGTTCGGGGCACCGGACGTGCTGGTCCGGGCACGCGATTTGCTGGACCACCCCGGGGTGTCACTGGATTTGCACGCGCATGAAGTGACCTATGTGCACATCCTGCTGGAGCGTCATCACATTTTGACGGCCCACGGCATGGGCTGCGCCAGTTTCCACCCGGATATGGCCGCGGCCCCCGGCGAGGCGCTGCTGGAGCCGGGCCTGCTCCACCGGATCGGCCCGGATATCCTCGGCAACCCGCATGAGTACGGCCCCCCGGTGCGCCGCAGGCTGACGGGGGCCGAAGCGGCCTTGTTGGTTGCGGGCGGGGATCTGCGCGCCGTCGCTTGACAAGCTGCCGCCCACTCTTTACTGAGCCCCATCCCGGCCGCTTGGCCGGGGTTTTCATTGGTGTTGGTGGCCCCCGCAAGGGGATGCCTGTCTCCCGGCGACGGGAAAGGACAACGCCCTTCATAGGCGCCCGGTTCGTCCGGCGGCGCCGTTCAGAACGAAGGAGATCAGACGGTGACCAAACGCACCTCTGCCAAGTACAAGATCGACCGCCGCATGGGCGAAAACATTTGGGGCCGGCCCAAGTCCCCGGTTAACCGCCGCGAATACGGCCCCGGCCAGCATGGCCAGCGCCGCAAAGGCAAAATGTCGGACTTCGGCCTGCAGCTCCGCGCGAAGCAGAAGCTCAAGGGCTACTATGGCGATCTGACCGAGAAGCAATTCCGCCGCATCTACGCCGAAGCGGAGCGCCGCAGGGGCGACACCGGCGAACTGCTGATCGGACTGCTGGAACGCCGCCTCGACTCCGTCGTCTATCGCGCGAAGTTCGTGCCGACCATCTTCGCTGCACGCCAGTTCGTGAACCACGGCCACGTGCTCGTGAACGGCCAGCGCGTGAACATCCCCTCCTACCGCGTGAAAGAGGGCGATGTCGTGGAGGTCCGCGACCGCTCCAAGCAACTGGCCATCGTTCTTGAGGCTGCGCAGCTTCCCGAGCGGGACGTGCCGGACTACCTCGAGGTCGACCACTCCAAGATGACCGCGACGTTCGTGCGCACGCCCGGCCTCGGCGACGTGCCCTACGCGGTACAGATGGAGCCGAACCTCGTCATCGAATACTACGCTCAGAACTGATCCGATTCCGCACGGGATCGCACAGAGCCGCACCTTCGGGTGCGGCTCTTTTCGTATGTGGCGTGGCAAACGGGCCGCGCCGGCGAGAGGCTGCTGAGTAATTTCAAGTATTTGGTGAAAGCGGTTGACTTGTGGGCCTCAGTCGCCCATCTGCCGTTCCAGATGTTCTCTGCCGCGTGAGCAGACAGCGACGCCCCCGAAAGGGATGACGCAGAGCATCGCGATCTTCACAGGTTCCCACATCACGCAGGGGTCCGGCGCGGTGACGGCCGAACGGGCAATGCGGCTCTCGGCCCGATCATCGTGCAACCCATCTGCATCCGGCGTCCACTCGGGACGGCGGGGACATTTTCGGCTGCGGCCCAAGGCCGTGGCCCCGACAGGATGAATCCAAACATGACTTTCGAAAACCTGGGGCTTCAGTCCCGCCTCGTGCGTATCCTTGCCGCGCAAGGCATCAACGAACCGACGCCGATCCAGGCCCAGGCAATCCCTCATGCGCTCGCCGGGCGGGACGTGATGGGCATCGCCCAGACCGGCACCGGCAAGACCGCCGCCTTCGGCCTGCCGATGGCGCATCGACTGCTGTCCGCGGGCAGCAAGCCCGATCCCAAAACGGTCCGCGGCCTGATCCTCGCGCCGACCCGTGAGCTCGTAAAACAGATCGCAGACAGTATCCGTGCCTTTACCGAGGGTACCCACCTCAAGGTGGGCATGGTCGTCGGCGGTGCCTCGATCAACGCACAGACGAACCGGCTTGCGCGCGGGACCGACCTGCTCGTTGCCACCCCCGGCCGCCTGATCGACCTGCTGGACCGCAAGGCGGTGCGGCTGGATGTGACGCAATACCTCGTCCTCGACGAGGCGGACCAGATGCTCGACATGGGCTTCATTCACGCCCTGCGCCGCATCGCGCCGCTGCTGCCGAAGGAGCGGCAGACGATGCTGTTCTCGGCTACGATGCCGAAGCTGATGGCCGATCTGTCCAAGACGTATCTGCGCGACCCGGTTCGCGTGGAGGTGTCGCCTCCGGGCAAGCCCGCCGACAAGGTCACGCAGGCGCTGCACTTCGTGGAGCAGGCGAGCAAGACGCAACTTCTGGTTGAGCACCTGGATGCCCACCGGGAGGATCTTGCGCTGATCTTTACCCGTGCCAAGCACGGCGCGGACCGTCTGATGAAGGCGCTCGAGCGCGAGGGGTTTGCGGTGGGCGCCATTCACGGCAACAAGTCCCAGGGGCAGCGGGATCGGGCGATCAAGGCCTTCCGGAACGGTGAGTTGAAGGCTCTGGTTGCGACCGACGTTGCTGCGCGCGGGCTGGACATCCCAGGTGTGCGGCACGTCTATAATTTCGATCTGCCAAACGTGCCGGACAACTACGTGCACCGGATCGGCCGCACCGCGCGCGCCGGGAATGACGGGCGGGCCGTGGCCTATTGCGCACCGGGCGAGATGTCCGAGCTGCAAGCGATCCAGAAGACGATGGGTCATGCGATCCCGGTGCTCGGCGGATCTCCTTGGTCGGCGCCACGGTCGGCTCCGGCGAATACGCCGGGCAAGTCGCGTAAGAGCGCGCCGAAGAGCAAACCGCGTCAGCGGCGCCGGTCGCGCGCTAAGCAGGCGGCGTAACGGTCGGCGTCTGGCGGCGCTCTCCCGCGCCGCTTCGGAAATGCGAGTCAGGCGGTCAGCCGTGCCGCCTGCCTCAGATCTTCGCGGAAGCGGTCGATTTCCTCCGCCCTGCGCACCTCATCCGGCAGGCGGAGCAGGTAGGACGGATGGACGGTGACGAAGACGGGGCCGTGGTGCGAGTGCTCCACCCGTCCCCGCCGTTTCAGGAGTCCTTCCCGGCGGCCGGTCAGACTTTGCAACGCGGTGGCGCCCATGGCGAGGATGAGCTTCGGCTTCACCAGCCGCACCTCCAGGTCAAGCCACCACTTGCAGTGGTCGATCTCGTCCCGGTTCGGCGCCTGGTGCAACCGCCGCTTTCCGGTGCGGCGGAATTTGAAGTGCTTCACGGCGTTCGTGACGTAGGCAGCACTTCGATCCAGCCCGGCCTCTGCTGCGGTGCGGTCGAAGAGTTGCCCCGCCGGTCCGACGAAGGGACGGCCATGGAGGTCCTCCTGGTCGCCCGGTTGCTCCCCCACCACCATCAACCCGGCATCGAGGGGGCCTTCGCCGGGGACCACCTGGGTCGCTGGCGCATGGAGCGGGCAGCGGGTACAGGCCGCCATCTGCCCGCACAGCTCGCCGAGAGATTCGGGCATCGGGGCGGAAATACAGGCGGCCGCAAGCCGCGTCTGAATCTTTTCCGCCCGTACCGGCGGCAGGGTGGGGGCGCGGGCCGCCATCTCCCGGGCGCGGGCATCGGCGGTGGCGATCAGTTCTGGAATGAACCGTGCCTCCGGCAGGTTTTTCCAATACTTGCGCGGCATCTCGGACGTCATCGCCTGCACCTTCAGCCGTGCGGGGTTGAAGATGTTGCGGAAATAGGTCCCCCACAACGCCTCGGCGTCATCCTCCTCCAAATCGGGTTTCGTCTGTCCGGGGGCGAGGGAAAGATGGCCCGCCTCGAACCGAGCGGTGACGTCCGGCGTCACGATCATCCAGTCCATGTCGCCAAAGCGGCCGGTGAAGAAGGGAGCCGTGGGCTCCACGGTGTGATGGGTCGGCTCGAACCAGGCGGCGAAGCGGCGGCGGGGGCCCTCTTGGCCCACGTCGCGGAAGCGGACGAAGGCTTTCATCTTGTGCGCACATCGGCGCACGCCCTTTTCCATGTCCCGCAAACGGGCGATGTCCACATCCCCGCGGTCGGCCATCAGCCCGGGCCGATCCCGCAGTCGCCAGAGAAACGCGTAGAGACGAGCAAAGCGCTCCGGATCGCTATGCCAAACCACCGTGCGCGCGAGCGCGAGGTAGGACTTCGGGACGGTGATGGGCGAGGCGGCCGCTTCAGGGTTAAGCGAAGGCGTATCGGTGCCGAAGAGGTTCGCCTGATCCGTGCCGTCCCAATCCCAGAGCACGGCCTCTGGCGAAACGCCCTCCGCCATCAGCGCCCGGGCGGCGTCGCGCCAGGCCTCCCATGTACCAATACGCGGGAGCGGGACGGTCCGCATCAAAAGAGCGAAAGCTGCTCGGGCGGCGGCGCGAACCGCGCCCGGAGGTCCGCGCTGTCGGTCAGAGCTCCTGGGGTCCAGTCCCGCAGGGTGATGAAGGGTTTTGCCTTTTTCAGCAGGGCGCCCATCCGCTGAAGGTCGCCGTAGCGGAGCGTGCGATGCCGCCGGGTGGACAAGATGCGTTCCACCGTCCGCGTGCCGAAGCCGGGGACGCGGAGCAGGAGCGCCTTGTCTGCAATTTGCACATCGACCGGAAAGAGACCGCGGTGCGCGAGCGCCCAGGCCAGCTTGGGATCGATCGCGAGGTCGAGGTTGCCGTCCGGGCGGGTGGAGGTGATTTCGTCCACGGAGAAGCCATAGAAGCGCAACAGCCAATCCGCCTGATAGAGACGGTGCTCCCGAACGAGCGGCGGCTTCACCAATGGCAGCCGCGCGGAACTGTCTGGGATAGGGGAGAAGGCTGAATAATAGACCCGTTTCAGCCGGTAGTCGCCATAAAGGCGGCTGGACTGCCCCAGGATCGTCGCGTCGGTGGAGCCGTCCGCCCCCACGATCATCTGCGTGGACTGCCCGGCAGGCGCAAAACGACGGGGTCTGCGGCCGCGGTGGCTGCGGTCCCGCGCCGCGGTATGCCGTTCCTTTACGTCCGCCATCGCGGCACGGATTGTCGAAGGGTTCTTTTCCGGAGCGTAGGCCGCGACGGAGGCGTCGGTGGGAAGCTCCACGTTGACCGACAGCCGGTCGGCATAGAGCCCCGCTTCCTCGATCAGTTCCGGCGCGGCATCGGGAATGGTCTTGAGGTGGATGTAGCCGCGAAAGTTCTCCCGCTCCCTGAGCGTGCGCGCGATCTGCACCATGTCCGCCATTGTCTGATCGGGCGAGCGGATGATGCCGGAGGACAGGAAAAGCCCCTCGATGTAGTTCCGCCGGTAGAACTCCGTGGTGAGCGTCACCACCTCCTCCGGGCTGAACCGCGCCCGCTCGACATTCGACGACACTCGGTTCACGCAATAGACGCAGTCGTAAATGCAGAAGTTCGTCATGAGGATCTTGAGCAGCGAGATGCATCGCCCATCCGGGGCATAGGCGTGACAGATCCCGGAGCCCTGCGTGGACCCGAGGCCCTTGCCGTCACGCGAGTCCCGCCGCGCCGTTCCGGAGGAGGCGCAAGAGGCATCGTACCGTGCGGCGTCTGCGAGAATCGCGAGTTTGTCTTGAAGGCTCTTTGGCATGATGTTCATCATATGTTCCTTCTCGGCCGAGGCAAGTCCGCCGCGATCACGAAACCGTCTTGCCGGCGCCGTCCCGCCGGTGCATGGACCTCCCGCCCACAGGCGCTAAGGTGTGGGCCGGAAAGCGAAAGGAGCATGCATGTCCCAGTCCCATCCCGTTTACGCTCGTATCGACGGCCCCGTGGTTCTCATCGGGTTCGGCTCGATCGGTCGGGGGACGCTGCCGCTGATCCGCCGCCATTTCGAGATCGACGCCGACAAGTTGACCGTGATCGAGCCGGACGCGGGCAAGGCGGACATGCTGAAGCGCGAAGGTGTCCGCCACGTCCAGAAGGCGCTGACACCGGAGAACTACCGCACGGTCCTCGGGGATGCTGTGGAACCGGGCGCCGGCTTCGTCGTGAACCTGAGCGTCGATACCTCCTCGCTGGATCTGATGAAGTTCTGCCGTGAACTGGGCGTGCCCTATATCGACACCGTGGTGGAGCCCTGGGCGGGTTACTACTTCGGCACGGAGGACAACGCGGCCCGCACCAACTTTGCCCTGCGGCAGGCGGTGCGGGACGAAAAGGCGGCCAATCCGGGGGGTAGCACGGCGGTGAGCTGCTGCGGCGCCAACCCGGGCATGGTGAGCTGGTTCGTGAAGGAGGCGCTGTTGACGCTCGCCAGCGATCTCGGGCGAGACACAACTCTGCCAGCGGCCCGCGCCGGTTGGGCGGCCCTGATGCGCGACCTGGGGGTGAAGGGCGTTCACATCGCCGAACGCGACACGCAGGTGCGACTTGAGCCGCGGCCGCTCGGCGTCTTCGTCAACACGTGGTCCGTCGAGGGGTTCATTGCCGAGGGTTTCCAGCCTGCCGAGCTTGGTTGGGGCACGTTCGAGCCGTGGTTCCCTGAGAACGGCCACCGGCAGGAGGTGGGCTGCCGCGCCGCGATCTGGCTGGAACAACCCGGCGCCAACACCCGCGTCAACACGTGGTGCCCCACGCCGGGGCCACAGTTCGGATTTCTCGTGACCCACAACGAGGCCATCTCCATCGCGGACTACTACACCGTCGGCGATCCCGCCGCGCCGGAGTTCCGCCCGACCTGCCACTATGCCTACCACCCCTGCGACGATGCCGTGCTGAGCCTGCACGAGATGTTCGGCTCCGGGCAGATCCAGGAAGAACACCACATCCTAGAGGTGGACGAGATCACGTCGGGCATCGACGAACTCGGCGTGCTCCTTTACGGCCACGAAAAGAACGCCCTGTGGTTCGGCTCCCGCCTCTCAAACGACGAGACCAAGGACCTCGCGCCGGACCAGAACGCCACGGCGCTGCAAGTGTCTTCGGCTGTCCTCGCCGGCATGGTCTGGGCCTTGGAGAACCCCGGTGCAGGGATCGTGGAAACCGACGAGATGGACCACGCACGCTGCCTGGAGGTTCAGCGCCCCTACCTCGGTCCGGTAGAGGCCCATTACACTGACTGGACCCCACTCACGGATCGCCAAAGCCAGTTCCCCGAAGACCTGATCGAGGAGGAGCCCTGGGCGTTCCGGAACGTGCTGGCAGGGTAGGGGCGCGGCCTGCCGCGTCACGCGATCTGGATGTCGTTGTTCAGGTCGTGAGCGTCGTCGACACCGCGCAACAGAATCTCCTCAGCGCCGAAGTCGAGCAAGGTGCCGCAGTGTCTCTCCTCGGCGAACTGGTGCACGATCTGGCGGCGGCTCAGGTCGCCGTCCCACAGGGCACTGTCCAGCACGAGCGTATCCTGGTCGTCGGTAAAATCGTTCACCACGTCCCGGTCGTAGCCCTTCCCAAAGACGAAGCGGTCCGGACCGGCACCGCCGACCAGCACATCGCGGCCAACGCCACCGTCCAACACATCGCGCCCGTCATTTCCGCGCAGAAAGTCCTGGCCGAGATTCCCCAGTAAGGTGTCATTCCCCTGGCCCCCTCCCAGACGGTCGGACCCGGCGCCACCCATGATCGTGTCGTCGCCCAGATTGCCCTTCACGAGGTCGTCTCCGGCACGCGCTCGAATCCGGTCGTCGCCACCGAAGGCGAAGATCGTGTCGTCTTCTTTACTCAGGACGATCCGATCATTGTCGGAGAGTGCGCTGCGCATAACCCGCATATCGTCTCCATTGGAACGGGTCGAAATGGCATCGTAGATCTCCCCGGCCGGCATCGAGAAATTCAACATTCCCCAGATCGTTTTGGAGTACCCGGTTGACTCCGAAAAAGACACTTCGACAAATCCGCTGGATTCGCCCCCATAGACCTTCTCGTCCGTTGCCGAAATCGACGGACCCAAAATGAGCGACCCAAATTCTTGTCCGCCACGCTCCGCGATGATCGCGAACCCGTCGCGGTATTTCGGCTCGTTGTCGTCCAAATCGTTCACGAAGTAACTTAACGTTTTTGTCCGGAGATTGAGGTTGAAGTCTATCGCAGTGATATCGAACGATTGGGTAGCAGCAAATAGCGCCATGGTTTGTCTCCTGTTCTCAATTGGCCGATCCCCGCTTCGGCCATTACTCACACCCACCTAATTCACCGTTGCATTTCCACGCGCCGCATATGTCTACCCTTACGTTACGTGAGCATCTGGCATCTGCGATCACCTGTCGCTATGAGACAGTTCCGAAGGAGACAGGCATGGCGCAGATCACACCCCAGCCCGGCATCATGGAAATCGCGCTCTACGAGGGCGGGCAGTCCCATGTGGAGGGCGTCAACGACGTCCTCAAGCTTTCGTCCAACGAGAACCCCTATGGTCCCAGTCCGGACGCAAAGCAGGCCATTGCGGACGCCATCGGCCAAATCCACCGGTACCCCAACACGGACCACCTCCCCCTTAGAGAGGCCATCGCCGAGGTGCACGGGCTGGACCCGGACCGCATCATCTGTGGTGTCGGCTCCGACGAGATCATCCAGTTCCTCTGCCAGGCCTACGCCGGCCCAGGCGACGAAGTGCTGCACACCGAACACGGGTTCGCCATGTACCGCATTTCGGCGCTCGCCGCCGGCGCGACGCCCGTAGAGGCGCCTGAGCGGGAACGCGTGACGGACGTGGACGCGCTGCTCGCCGCCTGCACGGAGCGCACCCGGCTGGTCTTCATCGCCAACCCCAACAACCCCACCGGCACAATGATCGGCGGCAACGAACTGGCGCGGCTGGCCGACGGTCTGCCGGAGCAGGCGATCCTCGTACTCGACGGCGCCTATGCGGAATTCGTGGACGGATACGACGGCGGCGCGGCGCTGGTGGAGGCGCGGGAAAACGTGGTGATGACCCGCACCTTCTCCAAGCTCTACGGCCTCGGCGGTCTGCGCGTCGGCTGGGGGTACGCCCCGAAGCCGATCATCGACGTGATGAACCGCATCCGGATGCCGTTCAACCTGTCGGAGTTGCAAATGGCCGCTGCCATCGCCGCCATCCGGGACCGAAGCTGGGCCGTCCGGTGCAAGGCCGAGAACGCCCGCCTGCGCGTCTGGCTGGCAGAAGAACTGGCCGCGCTCGGGGTGCCGTCGGACACCAGCCTCGCCAACTTCATCCTGGCCCGTTTCGCCAGCGCGGCGGAGGCGGAGGCCGTGGACGCACACCTGAAATCCCGCGGCGTGATCGTCCGGCGCGTGGCGGGCTACGGCCTGCCGCACTGCTTGCGCATCACCGTGGGCGACGACGCAGGCTGCCGCCGAGTGGTCGAGGGCGTTCGCAGCTTCCGCGAGTGTCTGTCATGAGCGTGATCTACAACCGAGTCGCCTACATCGGCCTCGGCCTCATCGCCTCGTCGATGATTCACGCCTCCCGCCGTGCCGGGCTCCAACGGGAGGTCGCCGGCTTCGCCCGTTCGGCGGAAACTCGCGCAATCGCGCGGGACGACAATCTCTGCGATTTCGTCGCCGAAACGGCAGCGGAGGCAGTGAGGGACGCGGACCTCGTGGTGCTCTGCGTTCCGGTTGGTGCGATGAGCGAGGTCGCCGCGGAGATCGGCCCGCATCTGAAGCCGGGCTGCACGGTGTCCGACGTGGGATCGGTCAAGCGCGCGGTGATTGAAGGAGTCATGCCGCATCTGCCCGAGGGGGTGCATTTCATCCCCGCCCACCCGCTTGCCGGGACGGAGCATTCCGGGCCGCGGTCCGGTTTCGCGGAGCTTTTCGAGAACCGCTATACCCTGATCGTTCCAGATGGCGCACCGGACCCGGAAGCCTTTGCAAAATTGGAACAATTCTGGACCTACATGGGGGCGCACGTGGAGCTGATGGACCCGGAGCACCACGACCTGGTGCTCATGGTCACCTCCCACGCCCCGCACCTGATCGCCTACACGATGGTCGGTGTGGCTGACGATCTGCGCCGCGTCACCGACAGCGAGGTCATCAAGTACTCCGCCGCCGGTTTCCGGGACTTCACCCGCATCGCCGCCTCCGACCCGACCATGTGGCGGGACGTGTTCCTGAACAACCGCGAGGCGACGATGGAGATCCTCGGCCGCTTCATCGAGGAACTGATGCGCCTGCAGCGCGCCATCCGCAAAGGCGACGGCGACCTGCTCTTCGATTATTTTACTCGAACCCGCGCGATCCGCCGTAGTATCATCGAGGCCGGTCAGGACACGGCGGCCCCGGATTTCGGTCGGAGCCACGGAACGGCAGGCGAAGGGCAAACACAGGCGGACTCATGAGGCTATCGATCGGCGCGGTTCTGGTGGGACTCATCTCGGCAGGAGCGGTGTCCGCAACCGATGCGCCCGCCAGCAGTCCCCGCCCACAAGCGCGAGCCGAGATGCCCGCCGTCACTCCCGCAAGCGCGCCCATGAAGCCGTCTGAGGCGGTCCCCGTTCCGCCAGCCCGTTCCGACGCCCCGTCGGCGGTCGCCGACGACACCGATCTTGACACTGCGACCCGTCCCCGCCCGCGCAATGGCATCTTCTCCGACGTCCCGGTTTCGGCTGACGGTCTCGTTCAGGTTGGCCGGCAGACGACGCGCATCCATTTCGGGGCGGAGTTCCGCCCGACGCCGCGCCCCCCCCATCCGCTGGCTGGCTACACCGTATCCAAGGCGGCGATGGTCGTACCGCTGACGCCGGCCACACCGCACCCCAAGGTCCGCCCTGCCGGCTTCGGCAAGCTCTTCCGCCGCCGCGAGAGCTATTCCGCCGCCGGTTCCGTTTGCGGCGTCAATGCCATCAAGGGCGTCGCTGTCCCCACAATCGGCCGCCCCTCCAGCGGTTGCGGCATCGAAGCGCCCGTCCGCCTTACCGAGGTGTCTGGCGTGGGCTTGAGCACGCCCGTGACCATCGATTGCACCACCGCCAAGGCGCTGAACAAATGGGTCGACACGGCGCTCAAACCGACGGTCGGCAAGCGCGGTGGCGGCGCGAGCGAAATCACCATCGCCGCCTCCTACGCCTGCCGCTCCCGCAACAACATTCCCGGCGGCAAGTTGTCCGAACATGCCCGCGGGCACGCGGTGGACATTTCCGGGTTCGTCCTGAAAGACGGCACCGCCGTCACCGTTCTGAACGACTGGAACAGCAGCTGGTCCAAAGTGATGAAGTCGATCCACCGCGCTGCCTGCGGCCCGTTCGGCACCGTCCTCGGGCCGAAGGCGAACAAGTACCACCTGGACCATTTTCACTTCGACACCGCCCGCTACCGTAGCGGCACCTACTGCCGATAGGTCGCTCAGGATCGCGCCCGCCCGCCTTCTTGTGTCTGAAGATATCCTCGGGGGGAGCGTCCCGGGACGGGACGCGCGGGGGGCAGACAGCCCCCCGTCCACCCGTTCGTCTGCGCCCTGTCAGGGAATGCGAATCTTCGGCGCCGGCCCCAGCGGTACGGGGCCGGCCCGCATCCGCCCATCGTCGAAGCTCAGCGGAATGTCGAGTGTCTTCGGGCTGCCTGCCAGCCGTGACAGGAGGCGGAACGTCCGGTCAAGAGTGCCGGCCACTGCCTCCGGCAGCGCATCGCCCTGCCGCGCGGCCTCCAGGATCTCCTCCCAATTGGTCGCCTTGACCACAACCTCTCCCTCGGGCCGGCGATCGCGGCCGACCGTCAACTCGCCGGCCACCCGCAGTTGCAACCGGCCCCAGCGTGCCGAGAGGTCGTCGATCTCCACCTCCCGCGGTTGCGGTCGCGCCTCTTCCAGCGCGGTCCGGTCCCAAGGCCGGTCGAAACGCACCGCCAGGTCCGCTGCCAGCCGGTCCACCGTGGGCGGCACCAGCCCGGCCTCCGCCATACGCACCACCCAAGCCGCACTCGGCGTCAGTTCTGTGATCTCCACGCCGATTTCGCGCCGCGCCGGGTCTTGCGGGTCCGGGCGCATCGCCAATCGCACCTGACCGATCGCTGACCTCCAGTCGGCATCTGAGCGCAGTGTAAGTCCGTTGCCCACCAGAACCGCTTCTTCAACTTCCCGCGCCTGCCCCGGGAGGAAGGCGATGCTGGCCTGCAGGTTGTCGCTCGTGATTTCCACCTGCTCGTCCACCGTTCCAACCGTCATGGTATCGGGCCAGACTAGGATCACCTTGTCCCGGTCGTAGCTGAGCCGAAGGATTTGCAGGAACGGCGCACTCCAGACCCAGCCGGCATCCGTATTGGCCAGCACCAGATCGGAGATCGTCACGTCGACGCGGTTGGGATAGCCCGCGACCGAGATGTCACTCCATTCCGCCTGCCAGCCCGCCGTGCGCCGGTCTTCCAGCCACGCCACGATGTCGGCCTTGGCTTGCCATACGTTCCACCCCCAATATGCACTCCACGCCAGCGCCGCTGCCAGCACGAGCCAAACCAGCCAAATCGGTCTCATTGCGTCGCCGCCGCCCCTTTCGTTTCCCGCTGTTTCCGGTTTACACCCCGGAACGCGCAAGGGACCAGTCATGCTTCAGGAAATCGACCTTTCCCAACCCCTCTGGGTCTTCGGCTACGGAAGCCTCATATGGCACCCCGGCTTTCCGGTGGAGGAGCAGGCGGTGGCGCGGCTCGATGGCTATCACCGCGCTTTCTGCATGACCTCCATCCACTATCGCGGCACGCCTGACAGCCCAGGCCTAGTTCTTGCGCTGGACGCGTCTGATGGTGCCATCTGCGACGGGCTGGCATTTCGGGTCATGCCGGGCGCAGAGGCCGACACCCTCGACGCCCTCCGCGAACGGGAGCTGGTATCCTATGCCTATCGGGAGGAACTCGTTTCCCTGCGATTGCGTGACGGGCGCACGGTCGAGGCGCTGACCTATGTGATCGAGCGTGACCACGCCCAATATCGAGGCGGACTCACGCTCGAGGACCAGGCGCAGATCATCGCGCGGGCCTGCGGGGGGCGGGGGCCGAACTGCGACTACCTGTTCAACACCGCCGAGCACCTGACCAACCTCGGCCTTTCCGATCCGGATCTCGATTGGCTCGCCGCGCGCGTGCGTGCCCTTGCCGCATCGGATAGGGGCTGAACGTGCACCGGTCATTGGCATTCTGCGGCTGCACACTTATCGTGCGACGCAAGATGACACCACAGGCGGACCTCCAGACCCCATGAGCGACACCCCGGCTCGCACGCAGTTTTCCCAACCGGTTCGACAGATCGTCCAGATGCTGGTGGTCTGCGGCCTCGTCGCCGTCGGCGGCTGGATCATCTTTCCCTCGGTTCAACCGGTTTTCTGGTCCAACCCGTGGCTCAATGGGACGATCGCGCTGGTCTTCATCGTGGGTATCCTGGCCTGCTTCATCCAGGTGGCGCAACTCTCCTCCTCCGTCCGCTGGATCGAGGCCTTCGCGCGGGACCATCAATCCGCGGCAAAAACCCCGGCTCCCCGCCTTCTGGCGCCCCTCGCCGCGCTGCTGCGCTCGCGCGGAGTGAACCGGCAGATCTCTTCGACCTCCGCCACCTCGATCCTCGATTCCGTCGCCACACGGATCGAAGAGGGGCGGGACATGACCCGCTACCTCATCAACCTGCTCATCTTCCTCGGACTGCTCGGCACCTTCTACGGCCTCGCGACCACGGTGCCGGCCGTTGTCGAGACCATCCGCTCGCTCGCCCCGCAGGAGGGGGAGACTGGCGTGGAGGTATTTTCCAAGCTGATGAACGGGCTGGAGGCGCAGCTTGGCGGCATGGGCACCGCCTTCGGCTCCTCGCTTCTGGGCCTCGCCGGTTCGCTGGTGGTGGGGCTGCTGGAGCTCTTCGCCTCCCGTGGACAGAACCGCTTCTACCGCGAGTTGGAAGAATGGCTCAGCTCCATCACCCGGCTCGGGTTTGCCGGCGCAGAGGGCGAGGTATCGGGCGAGGCCGGAGCGCTGATCGCGGTGCTCGACCACATGGCCGAGCAAATGGAAGCGATGCGCACGCTCTTTACCGAGGCCGACGCAAGCCGCACCCTGGTGGACGACAAGCTGACCCAGGTTGCCGCCGCGGTGACCTCGCTGACCCGCACCATGCAACACGGGGACCGCAGCACCGACCTGCTCGAACGCATTGCGGAGGGGCAGGAGCGGATGGTCGAGACCCAGCGGCAGATGCTGCACCGCACGCCATCCGGACGCAGCCAGGAGGGCGACCTGGCCGACCCGGGCGTGGACGCGGAAAGCCGGATGCGCCTGCGCTCCATCGACGTCCAGCTCCTTCGCATCCTCGAGGAGATCGCCGCCGGCCGGCAGGAAACCGTGGCCGACGTGCGCACCGACATCTCCACCCTCGTGCGCGAGGTCCGCAAGCTCCGCAACGCGCTGCCCCGCCAGCCGGGACATGACAGCGGCTATGCCCGGGAGCCGTCGGAGTAACGCATGGCTCTCTCCCGCCGCAGATCCGACCGCTTCAACGCCTCCATCTGGCCGGGCTTCGTGGACGCGATGACGGCGCTGCTGCTGGTGCTGATGTTCGTCCTGTCGATCTTCATGATCGTGCAGTTCATGCTGCGGGAAACGATCACCGGGCAGGAGAGCGAGCTGGACACGCTCGGCGCGGAAGTGGCGCAACTCGCCGACGCGCTCGGCTTCGAACGCAACCGCAACGAGGATCTCACGCGTGAAGTCGGCTCGCTTGGCGAGTCCCTCGCCACGGCTCAGCAGAAGGCGGACGAGCAGACCGCGCTCATCGCCTCGCTCACCTCGCAGGTCGATCAGCAAAAGCAGGAACTCACGGAAGCGACCACGCGCATCACGGATTTCGAGGCGCAGGTGGCCGAGCTCCTGACCGAGCGGGATACGGCTCGTGCGGAAGGCGAGCAATTGGCCAGCGAGCTCGACCAGGTCACGGACGCACGCGACTCGCTCCAGACCGCGCTTGCCTCGGCCCGGAGCGAGATCGACGCCCAGACGGAGGAGGCCCGGCTCGCCGCGGCTAAGCGCGAGGCGCTGGAGGCCCTTGTCGCCGACCTCGAGGGGCAAAAGGGAACTCTGGAAGAGGAACTCGACAGCAAGGAAGCCGACCGCCTCGCCGAAGCCGCCGCCGCGAAAGCGTTGCGGGACAAACTGCGCGGCGCGGAAGACGAACTGACCGCCATGACACTGGCGCTGGAAGATCAGCGGCGTCGGGCGGAGGAAACCCTGACCCTGCTCGCCGCGGCGGAATCGGCCGAGAAAGAACTCGACGAGCGCCTCGCCGCCGCGCTTCTCGCCCGTTCGAACCTTCAGGAGCAACTCGCGTCGCAGAGCGAGGAGGGTGCGGCAACCGCGGCCGCGCTGGCCGAGGCGCAAGCCGAGACCCAAAGGATGCGCGATGCGCTCGCGGCGGCTGAGGCCGAGCGCGCCCGCCTGACGGCCGCGCTGGAAGAGGCGCGCGGTGGGGCGACCACAACGGCTCAGGCGCTCAACGAGGCTGAGGCGCGGATTGGCGAGCTGGTCACTGAAAATGCCAACCTGCGCTCCCGAAGCGAGGCGCTCAATGCGCGCCTTTCCACCGCCGAACAGGATACCGCGGCCCTGGCTGAGGCTGAAGCCGAATTGGCCGCCCGGACCCAGGCGCTGGCAGCCGCTGAGGAGGATGTGACGCGCCTGACCACCGAACGGGACACTGCGCGCTCATCGGGGCAGGATAGCGCGGCCGCCCTCGCGGAGGCCAAGCAAACGATCGAAACGCTGTCAGGCGATCTGGCCGACCTCAGGAGCGAAGTGGCGCGCCTCACGAACGAGAACGAGAGCCTTCGAAGCGCGACGGGCGATGCCCAGGACATTCGCAACCAGCTCGCCGCCGCGCTGGCCGCAAAGCTCGCCGCCGAGCAACAGACGCAGGAGACCCAGAGCCTGGCCGAACGCCGCGCGACCCTTCTGGCCGCAGCCCGAACGCAACTTTCGCAGGAAGAGGCACAATCGGAAGAGGCGCAGCGCAAGGTGACGCTGCTTAACCAGCAGGTCGCGGCGCTTCGTAACGACCTGGCCGAGATCAACAAGCTGCTTGATGCCGCCGAGGCCCGCGACGAAGCCTCGCAAGCGGAGGTGCAGGACTTCGGTGCCCGCCTCAACCGCGCCATGGCCCAGCTTGCCATCGAAAAGGACGCCCGCGCCCGCCTGGAGGAGACCGAACGCAAGCGGCTGGAGGAAGAGAAGCTGCGGTTGGAGGAGGAGAAGAAGGACCTCGCGAACTATCGCTCCGAGTTCTTCGGGCAGCTGCGGCGAATCCTTGGCGGTCGCGAGGGCGTCCGGATCGAAGGTGACCGTTTCGTCTTTTCGTCGGAAGTGCTGTTCCCGACGGGCTCGGCGGCCATCAGTGCCGAAGGGCGCGAGCAAATCGCGCGCGTGGCCAGTATCCTCGCCGAGGTGGCCGACGATATTCCGGACGGCATTGATTGGGTGATCCGCGTCGACGGGCATACCGACGATCAGCCGGTCCTCGGGGGTGCCTACCGCGACAACTGGGAACTGAGCCAGGCCCGCGCGTTGTCGGTCGTGCGCTACATGACCGAGGATCTGGGTTTCCCGCCCCAGCGTCTTGCCGCCAACGGCTTCGGAGAGTTCCAGCCCATCAATCCGGCCGACACGCCGGAAGCCCGTGCGCAAAACCGACGCATCGAGCTGAAGTTGACCGAGCGATAGCGCCGCCGCAAATTTTCGTCCGAAAATTCGTCTTCCACATCATCGGCCCGGCGCTATGGCAGATCGAAGCGGACAACGCGCCGGTCGAGAACCGTCTCGCCGCGACGAAGGACGACGACCGCCCGATAGCTCCCCGCTGGAAAGCCGCCCGGCGGGGCCTTCCTGCCCCACGCCCGGAAGAAGAACGGTTGCGCCTTCGGCAAGGTCATACTCTGGCGGCTAAGGACGGTTCCGGCGTTGTCCAGAACACGAATTCTCAGGTCGTCCCCGGCTTGCCCGGCAAAGGCATAGGCCCAGATCACCACGGCGTCCGGGTCAGCATCCGGCAGGCCATTGACCGGCAGACCATCCTTGATCTCTGCATAGTCTGGCACGCGGTCGATCACGCCTGCGGCCAGAAGACCGCCGGGCCGATAGGGCGGGACGGTCAACCACATGCCGTCGCCCGCAAGCCCACAGTTCTCCGACATGTCCGGGTTGAACGGGTCGATCACGCGATTGCCCTGCCGCACAGAGAAATGGACATGCGGAAATGTGGCTTGACCGCTCATGCCTACCATGCCCAGCACCTCGCCGCGCTCAACAGTCTGCCCCTGCTGCACCGCGACACTTCCCTCGCGCATGTGGCAGTACTGCGTCTCCCAATCGTCGCCATGCGAGATCGCGACCCCATTGCCGCATTCCCGCCCGGTCACGTCGGGAGCGGCGGGGTCCGTGGTGTCGATGTCCGGCATCCCGTCGCGCACGCCCCGCACCGTTCCGGGGGCCGCGGCGACCACGGGGGTGCCGGCGCGCATCTGTGACAGGCTGATCACCCCGAAGTCCGTGCCCTTGTGCTCATCGTTGGCCAGCCCGTTGCAGCCTACGTCGAGTTGGCCGGGGCCGGGGTCGCGGTCCACGTATTGCTGGATGTAGCAGTCCTCGCCCAGCGTGCAGACGAGCGGCAGGCCGAACCGCAGGTTCGTCTCCCCGGCCGCCAAAGCGGGCGCCGCAAGCAGGCTCGCCGCCAGCAGAAAGGGCGCCCGCAGGCGCCCCGTTCCGAAGTCTGGCATTGCGTTCAATCCGCCGTCAGAAGTGGTGGCTTGCGCGAGGAGATCCGCCGGTTTCCCGGCTCCTCCACGATCAGTTCCAGCTTGTCGTCCTTCACACCGACGCGAACCACGCCGCCCTTCATCAGCCGGCCGAACAGAAGTTCTTCCGCGAGCGGCTTCTTGATGTTCTCCTGGATCACGCGGCCTAGCGGGCGGGCACCCATGCGGTCGTCGTAGCCCTTCTCGGCCAGCCATTCGGCGGCGGGCCGCGTCAGCTCGATGGTCACGTTGCGGTCCATGAGCTGCGCCTCGAGTTGCAGCACGAACTTCTCGACGACCTGCAGGATCACCTCCTTGCCAAGCGGCGCGAAGCTCACCACGGCGTCCAGACGGTTGCGGAACTCCGGCGTGAAGGTGCGCTCGATGGCGGCCGTGTCCTCGCCCTCGCGACGATCCCGGCCGAAGCCGATGGCAGATTTGGCCTGCTCTGTGGCGCCGGCGTTGGAGGTCATGATCAGGATCACGTTGCGGAAGTCCACCGACCGGCCGTTATGGTCCGTCAGCGTGCCGTGGTCCATCACCTGCAGCAGGATGTTGAACACGTCCGGGTGCGCTTTTTCGATCTCGTCGAGCAGCAGAACGCAATGCGGATGCTGGTCCACGCCATCCGTAAGCAAGCCGCCCTGGTCGAACCCAACGTAGCCCGGAGGCGCACCGATGAGCCGGCTGACCGCGTGTTTCTCCATGTACTCCGACATGTCGAAGCGCAGCAGCTCCACGCCGAGCGTGTCGGCGAGTTGCTTGGCGACCTCTGTCTTACCGACGCCCGTGGGACCGGCGAAGAGATAGTTGCCGATGGGCTTCTCGGGCTCCCGAAGGCCCGCGCGCGCGAGCTTGATCGAGGCGGACAACGCTTCGATCGCCTTGTCCTGGCCAAAGACCACGCGCTTGAGAGTCGCTTCCAGATCCTTGAGCACCTCCGCATCGTCCTTGGAGACATTCTTGGGCGGGATGCGGGCGATCTTGGCCACGACGGCCTCGATTTCCTTCGCGCCGATGGTCTTGCGCCGCTTGCTCTCCGCAACGAGGTGCTGCGCCGCGCCGGCCTCGTCGATCACGTCGATAGCCTTATCCGGCAGCTTGCGGTCGTTGATGTAGCGGGCCGACAGCTCCACGGCCGTCCGGATCGCGTCCGCGGTGTACTTGATGTCGTGATGCTCCTCGAAATAGGGCTTGAGGCCCTTGAGGATCTTCACGCTGTCCTCGACCGAGGGCTCGTTCACGTCGATCTTCTGGAACCGGCGCGACAGCGCGCGGTCCTTCTCGAAGTGCTGACGGAACTCCTTGTAGGTCGTGCTTCCCATGCAACGCAGCTTGCCGCCCTGGAGCGCGGGCTTCAGCAGGTTGGATGCGTCCATCGCCCCGCCCGAGGTCGCCCCGGCGCCGATGACGGTGTGGATCTCGTCGATGAAGAGGACCGCATCGGGATGGTCTTCCAATTCCGAGACCACGGCCTTCAGCCGCTCCTCGAAATCGCCGCGGTAGCGGGTCCCGGCCAGCAGCGCGCCCATGTCGAGCGAGAAGATCGTGGCGCCCGCGAGAACCTCCGGCGTCTCTCCGGCGACGATCTTGCGGGCCAGACCCTCGGCGATGGCGGTCTTGCCCACGCCGGGGTCGCCCACCAACAGCGGGTTGTTCTTCCGCCGGCGGCAGAGCACCTGGATGCAGCGCTCCACTTCCAGTTCGCGGCCGATCAGCGGGTCGACATCGCCCTTTTCGGCCTTGGCGTTCAGGTTCACGCAATACTTGGCCAAAGCGGATTCCTTCTGCTCGGAATCTGTGCTGCCCGGCTCCTCCGCCCGCGCCTGCTCCTCGCCCATCTCGCTGGCGCCGGTCACGGGGCGGCTCTCGCCGAAACTCGGGTTCTTGGCGACGCCGTGGGCAATGAAATTCACTGCATCATAGCGCGTCATGTCCTGCTCCTGCAGGAAATAGGCTGCGTTCGATTCGCGCTCGGCGAAGATCGCAACGAGCACGTTCGCGCCAGTGACTTCGGTCCGCCCTGAGGACTGCACATGGATTGCAGCGCGCTGGATCACACGCTGAAATGCCGCTGTGGGCACAGCCTCGGACCCCTCGATCTCCGTCACGAGGGTGGAGAGGTCGTCCTCGATATATTCCACAAGCTTGCCGCGCAGCTCCTCAAGGTCCACCTCACAGGCCTGCATCACCTTTGCAGCGTCCGGTTCGTCGATGAGGGCCAGAAGCAGATGCTCCAGCGTGGCAAGTTCGTGACGGCGCGCGTTGGCGAAACCTAACGCCGCGTGGATGGCTTGCTCGAGTGTGTTCGAAAATGACGGCACGTCGCGTGCTCCTTATCCAGATCCAGTAGGGCGGCGCGGATCAGCTCCGCGGGGAGCCTCTGGCCTTGTCCTTAAAGTTTGGTGGGTGTGGCTGTGGCTTCAAGTTTTTTTTCGGCAACAATGCCGCTCTGTGCCGCGAATGCACAAAAAGTGATCGGCGATCCCGGCCCATTCCAACCCACCGAAGCAGCCCACCATGCCGAACCGGCGCCTTTCGCGCGACTCGGGGGAGGGGGGTACGGCTTGCGAAATTCGACCCGACATCGGCGGGCTGTCGCCCCCGGGGATGCTCGCAGGCGCTCCGTCAGAAAGCGTCCTTGCGGCGGCGGATTTCGCCGAAAACCTTCGCATCGGACGCGCCCGCCATCCCGAGGCGCGCCTTCATCTCGTCCGTTCGAGCGCGCAGGAAGGGGTTGGTGGCGATTTCCTGCTCCAGCAGGGACGGCACCGTGGGGCGCCCCTCAGCGCGGGCCTCTCGCACGTCCGTCATCCGTTCCTTGAGCGCCTGGTTGTCGGGGTCGACGGTCAATGCGAAACGGCCGTTCGCTTCGGTGTACTCGTGCCCGGAGTAGATCATCGTCTCGGGCGGCAGGGCGGCAAGCTTGCTGAGCGACGTCCACATGGTTTCGGGGTCGCCTTCGAAGATGCGGCCGCAGCCAAGAGCCATCAGGCTGTCGGCGGTAAAGGCCGCACCGGGAAAGACGAAGGCGATGTGGCCCATCGTGTGCCCGGACACGTCAAGCACCTGCCCCTCGACGTCGCCGACCTTTACGGTGTCGCCCTCGGCGACCTTCACATCCAGCGGCGGAAGGCGATGGGCGTCCGCCGCTGCGCCGATGACCCGCGCGCCAGTCTCGGACTTCAGTTCCTTTACGCCCTCCACGTGATCCGTGTGGTGGTGGGTGATCAGGATATCGCTCAGGCTCCACCCCCGGTCTGCCAGCGATTTGCGAATGGGGCCGACCTCCGGCACGTCGACCACCGCCGTCGCCCCGGTGACCGGGTCATGCAGCAGATAGGCGTAGTTGTCTGTCCGGCAGGGGATAGTGACGATTTCCAGCGGCATGACGTTTCCTTTTCTCCCCGACCCGGTATGGTGCGATCTCAAGATGGAGAGGGAGCAGGCCGGGTGCAATGCATCTAGATGTGCTGGACCTGAGAAATTTCTACTACCGGACGCGGCTTGGCCGGGTTGCCCAGCGAGCGATCCGCGATCAGGTGCTGGCGTTCTGGCCGGCCGAGTCGGTGCGGGGGCAGACCGTGGTCGGCTTCGGCTTCGCCGTGCCGCTGCTCCGCGCGTACCACGATTCCGCGCGCCGGATCATTGCGCTGATGCCGGGGCCGCAGGGTGTCATGCCCTGGCCCTCCGGAATGCCCAATGTATCGGTCCTGTGCGAGGAGACGCTCTGGCCGCTGGATACCGGCAGCGTCGACCGGCTGGTTCTGCTGCACGGATTGGAGACGTCCGAGCGCCCCGGGGATCTTCTGACGGAGTGTCATCGGGTTCTTGGCCCGGGCGGGCGGATGCTGCTGATCGTGCCGAACCGGTCCGGCCTGTGGGCGCGGCGTGACGCGACTCCGTTCGGCTACGGGCGCCCCTATTCCCAGGGACAGCTCGAGAGCCAACTTCACAAGCATGCGTTCAAGCCGGAGCGCCACGCCGCCGCGCTGTACGGCCCCCCCTCCGAGCGGCGGTTCTGGCTCAGGTCTTCCGGGTTGCTGGAACGCTACGGCCGTGCGCTGTCCTCGTCGCTGGCGGGGGGCGTGTTCCTCGCGGAAGCCTCCAAGCAGTTGCAGACGCCGGGCGGGACGCCGGTGAAGGATATGGTCCGCGATCCGCTGCGGGTACTCGACGCGGTCAATGCGCCGTCAGGGCCGAAGCCTGCATAGTCTTACGTCAATGTGATCGCCGCCCCCGTGGACACCGCACCGGTACGGTCCACAATCGGGCCATGCTGACCCGTCGCACTTTTACCGCCTCCATCGCCGGTTCGCTGGCCTTGCCGTACCTGTCCCGCGCCTCGGCCCAGGGTGCCGGGGACATCCGAGAGGCGATTGCGGGGCTGCCGCAACTTCATTCGATCCAGATTCAAAGAGGCGATGACCTGATCCTCGCCGAGGCGCCGCGCGGACCCGGCCTTGATCGCCCTGCGAACATCAAATCCTGCTCCAAGAGCATCGTGGCACTTCTCCTCGGTTCGGCAATCGCCCGCGGAGAAATCGAAGATGTGTCGGCGCGGCTGGGCGACGTGGCGCCGGGTATCATTCCGTCTGCCGCAACCGAAGGCGTTGCCGACATTACCCTCGAAGACCTCGTCACCCTCCGTGCCGGGCTGGAGCGCACGTCCGGCCCGAACTACGGAGCGTGGGTTAGTTCCTCCAACTGGGTCGCCGACGCGCTGTCGCGTCCCATGGTCGCCGAACCTGGCGGGCGGATGCTTTATTCCACCGGCTCCACGCATGTCCTGGGCGCGGCGCTGGCGGAGGCAACCGGTCAAAGCCTGTTGGCGCAGGCCCGTGCCCGGATCGGGACGCCCTTGGGGATCGAGATCCCCGCCTGGACCCGGGACCCACAGGGGTACTACCTCGGTGGCAACGAGATGGCTCTGCGACCGACGGCAATGTTGAGGATCGCGATGCTGTTGCGCGACGAGGGGCGCTGGCAGGGAGAGGAGGTGATCCCGGCAGACTGGATCCGGGCATCGACCACTCCGCGGGCCCGCTCTCCCTATTCCGGGCTGAGCTACGGCTACGGCTGGTTCCTGTCCCCGAGCGGGTATGCGCTTGGTCGCGGCTATGGCGGTCAGATCATCGCGGCGCATCCCGGCCGCGGTCTTGCTGTCGCGATCACGTCGGACCCGACGCAGCCCGCCCGGTCCGGCGGTTACTTCGGAACGCTGATTCGTCTGCTGAACGGGCCGATTCTCTCGGCTGGGTGACGATTCTGCCCGATTTTGCCGGCCTTGCCCGCAGATCCCGTCGCGTTTGGCTGCATCTATCAGAGAGGTTAGCGCCACCATCCCGCGCTTGGACCACCCGTCGGACAATCTGCCGCAACGTTACCTTTGGAGCCGAAATGCTGCGCTGCCGCATTTAGTGTATGCAATCGCACACCAAAATCCGCAATTTGCGCCGCCCGCGACACGTTCAAACCCGCGAATAGCTCCTGTCTTCGCGAAACGTGGTCGAAATCCGGGTTTCGCGCAATGTTCCTGCGCCGCCCAATAGAGTTGCGAGGCCAACACGGGTCTGTTACATCGCTTTTCGATCTCAGGGGGGAACTGCGGTTGCCGCCCGGAACACGACGCGTCCGGACAGCCGATGCCGGTACGCACGACTAAACGAAGGGGTGGACGTGTCAGAGACGGCTTCGATTTCCTCCAGCATTGCTTCGCGCTACGCGCAGGCCCTATTCGACCTGAGCCTGGACGAGGGCAGCCTGGACGCGCTCGAGAGCGACGTCGATGCCCTCGCGCAGGCGCTCGAGGTCTCCGACGACCTGCGCTCGATGATCAACGATCCGATCTACAGCCGGGACGAGCAGGCCGCGGCGATCACCGCGTTGGCCGACCGCATGGGGCTGAGCCAGACGATGCGCAATGGCCTCGGGCTCATGGCCTCAAATCGCCGGCTGTTCGTGCTGCCTTATATGTTGCGCGCCCTGCGGGAGATGATCGCCGATCAGAAGGGCGAGGTGACCGCCGAGGTTACTTCTGCCGTCGCGCTTTCCGATGACCAATCCGCCGAACTTTCGGATATGCTGAAGTCGCGCTTCGGTAAGGAAATCAAATTGAACACTTCCGTCGATGAGTCCCTCATCGGCGGGCTTATTGTAAAGGTGGGCTCGAAGATGGTCGACACGTCCGTCCGGGCGAAGCTCGCCGCACTCCAGAACGCTATGAAAGAGGTCGGCTAATGGCACTGCAAGCGGCGGAAATTTCCGCAATCCTCAAGGACCAGATCAAGAACTTCGGCCAGGAGGCCGAAGTCGCCGAAGTCGGTCGCGTGCTTTCCGTCGGTGACGGGATCGCCCGCGTTTTCGGCCTCGACAACATCCAGGCCGGCGAGATGGTGGAATTCCCCGGCGGCATCCGCGGGATGGCGCTGAACCTCGAAGTCGACAACGTCGGCGTCGTGATCTTCGGCTCCGACCGGGACATCAAGGAAGGCGACGTCGTCAAGCGGACCAACTCCATCGTGGACGTGCCCGTCGGTGACGGCCTGCTCGGCCGCGTTGTGGACGCTCTCGGCAACCCCATCGACGGCAAGGGCGCCGTGGACTTCGCTGAACGCCGCGTGGCCGACGTCAAGGCGCCGGGCATCATACCACGCAAGTCCGTGCACGAGCCGATGGCCACCGGTCTGAAAGCGATCGACGCCATGATCCCGATCGGCCGTGGTCAGCGGGAGCTCATCATCGGTGACCGCCAGACCGGCAAGACCGCCGTGGCGCTCGACACTATCCTCAACCAGAAGTCGTACAACGACGCTGCCGGCGACGACGAGAACAAGAAGCTCTACTGCTTCTACGTGGCTGTCGGCCAGAAGCGTTCCACGGTGGCTCAGCTCGTCAAGAAGCTCGAGGAAAGCGGCGCCATCGAGTACACCACCGTCATCGCCGCCACCGCGTCCGACCCGGCGCCGATGCAGTACCTTGCCCCCTACGCCGCAACGGCCATGGCGGAGTACTACCGCGATAACGGCCGCCATGCGTTGATCATCTATGACGACCTCTCCAAACAGGCCGTCTCCTATCGCCAGATGTCCCTGCTGCTGCGCCGTCCGCCGGGGCGCGAGGCCTACCCGGGCGACGTCTTCTACCTGCACTCCCGCCTGCTGGAGCGTTCAGCCAAGCTGAACGAAGACAATGGCGGTGGTTCGCTCACCGCGCTGCCGATCATCGAAACGCAAGGCGGCGACGTTTCGGCGTTCATCCCGACCAACGTGATCTCGATCACCGACGGCCAGATCTTCCTCGAGACCGAACTGTTCTATCAGGGCATTCGTCCCGCGGTGAACACCGGCCTCTCGGTGTCTCGTGTGGGCTCATCTGCCCAGACCAACGCCATGAAATCTGTTGCTGGCCCGGTGAAGCTGGAACTCGCGCAGTACCGGGAGATGGCCGCCTTCGCGCAGTTCGGGTCTGACCTCGACGCCGCCACGCAGCAGTTACTGAACCGTGGGGCGCGTCTCACCGAGTTGATGAAGCAGCCGCAGTACTCGCCGCTGACCAACGCGGAGATCGTTCTTGTGATCTTCGCCGGTGTGAACGGCTACCTCGACAAGATCCCGGTCAGCGACGTTGGCCGGTTCGAGGAAGGCCTGCTGCGTCACGTCCACTCCAAGCACGAGGATCTGCTCGACTGGATCACGAACGAGGACCCGAAGGTGAAGGGCGATTCCGCCGACCGCATCAAGGCTGTGGTGGAAGAGTACGCCAAGGGCTTCGCGTAAGCGAGGAATGTAGATGCCCAGCCTCAAGGACCTCAAGAACCGGATCGACAGCGTCAAGTCGACGCGCAAGATCACCAAGGCCATGCAGATGGTGGCCGCCGCGAAACTGCGGCGGGCACAGGAAGCGGCGGAGAATGCGCGACCCTATGCGGAGCGGATGCGCTCCGTCATGGGCGAGCTCGTTGCCGCCGTCGGCAACAGCGACACCGCCCCCCGGCTGCTCTCCGGCACCGGGTCGGACGAGGTGCACATGCTGGTGGTCATGACCTCCGAGCGCGGCCTCTGCGGTGGCTTCAACACGAGCATCGTGCGCGCTGCCCGGTTGCGGATCGACGAACTCCGCGCCGAAGGGAAGACGGTGAAGATCATCACCGTCGGCAAGAAGGGTCGCGAGCAGCTCAAGCGCGAGTATAGCGACCTGTTCGTGGATCACGTCGACATGAGCGACGTGAAGAAGGTCGGTTACAGTGATGCGTCGGCCATCGCTCAGGACCTGCTGGCCCGTTATGCGGCCGGGGAGTTCGACGTCTGCACGATCTTCTACAACCGGTTCGTTTCGGTGATCCGCCAGGAGCCTACGGTGACGCAGGTGATCCCGGCTGTGTTCGAGCCTGCGGAAGATGCGGAGGAGACCTCAAAGACGCCCTATGAGTACGAACCGAGCGAGGAGGGGGTCCTGGCGGATCTGCTGCCGCGCGGGGTCGCGACCCAGATCTTTGCGGCACTGCTCGAGAATGCTGCGTCCGAAGAGGGCGCCCGGATGAGTGCGATGGACAACGCCACGCGCAACGCCGGCGAGATGATCGAGAAGCTGACCATCGAGTTCAACCGCACGCGTCAGGCCGTCATCACCAACGAACTGATCGAAATTATTTCGGGCGCCGAGGCGCTCTGATAAACCGGAGACACGAATTACAATGGCTATCAAAGGCAAAGTGACCCAGGTTATCGGCGCTGTCGTCGACGTCCATTTCGACGGCGAACTGCCTGAAATCCTCAACGCGCTCGAGACCGAAAACAACGGCAAGCGGCTTGTCCTCGAAGTCGCCCAGCACCTGGGTGAGCACACCGTTCGCACAATCGCCATGGACGCGACCGAAGGCCTCGTGCGCGGGCGGGAAGTGACGGACACCGGCGGGCCGATCATGGTTCCGGTTGGCAACGCCACGCTGGGCCGCATCCTGAACGTCATCGGCGAGCCGGTGGACGAAGGTGCCCCGATCGAGGCTGAGGAGCACCGCGCTATCCACCAGCCGGCGCCTGAGTTCCGCGAGCAGTCCACCGAATCCGAGATGCTCGTGACTGGCATCAAGGTCGTGGACCTGCTGGCCCCCTACGCCAAGGGCGGCAAGATCGGCCTCTTCGGCGGCGCCGGTGTGGGCAAGACCGTTCTGATCATGGAGCTCATCAACAACATCGCGAAAGTGCACTCCGGCTTCTCGGTGTTCGCGGGCGTGGGTGAGCGGACCCGGGAAGGCAACGACCTGTACCACGAGATGATCGAATCGGGCGTTATCAACCCCGACGATCTTTCGAAATCCCAGGTGGCGCTGGTTTACGGCCAGATGAACGAGCCTCCGGGGGCCCGTGCCCGCGTGGGCCTGACGGGCCTGACGCTCGCCGAGCAATTCCGTGACCAGTCCGGGACGGACGTGCTGTTCTTCGTCGACAACATCTTCCGCTTCACGCAGGCGGGTTCCGAGGTGTCGGCGCTTCTTGGCCGCATTCCCTCGGCCGTGGGCTACCAGCCGACGCTCGCTACCGACATGGGCGCACTGCAAGAGCGCATCACCTCGACCAAGGCAGGCTCTATCACCTCCGTGCAAGCCATCTACGTGCCCGCGGACGACCTGACGGACCCGGCACCGGCCACATCCTTCGCCCACCTCGACGCGACCACCGTTCTTTCGCGCGCGATCTCGGAGCTCGGCATCTACCCGGCGGTGGACCCGCTCGACTCCACTTCGCGCCTGATGGACCCGGCCGTGCTCGGCGAAGAGCACTACAAGGTCGCGCGTGACGTGCAGGGAATTCTGCAACGTTACAAGTCGCTGCAGGACATCATCGCCATCCTCGGCATGGACGAGCTTAGCGAAGAAGACAAACTGGTTGTGGCACGTGCCCGGAAAATCCAGCGCTTCCTCTCGCAGCCGTTCGACGTGGCCCAGGTCTTCACCGGTTTCCCGGGCGTCCAGGTGCCGCTGGAGAAAACCATTGCTTCGTTCAAGGCCTTGGTTGCCGGCGAATACGACCACCTGCCCGAAGCCGCCTTCTACATGGTCGGCGATATCGAGGAAGCCGTGGCCAAGGCCGAGAAGATGGCCTCGGAGGCCGCATAAGGAGGGCCCATGGCCAACACGATGCAGTTCGACCTGGTCAGCCCCGAAAAGCGGCTCGCGTCGCTGGAGGCCACTGCGGTGCAGATCCCGGCCGCGGAGGGTGACATGACGGTGATGCCGGACCATGCGCCGGTCATCACCACGCTGCGGCCCGGGCTGGTCCGGGTGAGCGCGGCCGATGGCGCGCAGACGCAATACGCTGTCACCGGGGGCTTTGCCGAGATCAATCCCGAAGGGGCCTCCGTGCTTGCCGAGCACGCGTTTCTCGGCGCTGCCGAAAGCCGCGCGGCACTGGAAGGCTTCCTAGAGGACGCCCGGAAACGTGCCACGGAGGCAGAGGCCGAAGACCGCGACGTGGCGGAAAAGTTCGTCGCCGATCTGGTGCACTTGCTGGAAGCGATGGAATAGGCGCCGCCATTTCCCCTAACGGAAAGGCCCCGCACTGGCGGGGCCTTTTTTGGTTCGGGTTGCCGATCCGTCCCGTCTGATTCCGAAGCGGGGCGGGGTAGGGCGGCGAGGGTCAGTACGTCCCTTCATAAATCGCTTCAAGCGCCTCGTGGTTGAACAGAGACGAAACGCTGGTGCCATTCCAGATGTTGAGGATGGCCTGGGCGAACATGGGCGCGGTCGGTACGATGCGGATGTTGTCCGCCTTCTTCACCTCTTCGCTGGGTTCGATGGAATCGGTGATCACCAGCGACTTCATCGCCGAATTGGTGATCCGCCCGACTGCCGGCCCGCTGAGTACGCCGTGGGTGATGTAAGCGTGAACTTCCTTGGCGCCTTCGCCGAGCAATGTATCCGCCGCCTTCACCAGTGTCCCGGCCGTATCGCAGATGTCGTCCACGATGATGCAGGTCTGTCCGGCCACGTCGCCGATTACCGTCATTTCAGCCACTTCGCCGGCCTTTTCCCGCCGCTTGTCCACGATGGCTAGGGCGCAGCCGATCCGGCTCGCCAATTCGCGCGCCCGGGCCACGCCGCCGACGTCCGGGCTCACGACGGTCACCTTGTCGAGCTTCTTCTTGAATTTGTGGCGGATATCGAGCGCGAAGACCGGCGAGGCGTAGAGGTTGTCCACAGGGATATCGAAGAAGCCCTGAATCTGTGCCGCGTGCAGGTCCATCGTCAGGACGCGGTCGATGCCACTGGCCGCGATCATGTTGGCGACGAGTTTGGCCGAGATCGGCGTGCGGGCCTTCGCGCGGCGATCCTGACGCGCGTACCCGAAATAGGGCAAGACCCCGGTGACCCGGGACGCCGACGAGCGCCGCAGCGCATCGGCCATGATCAACAGCTCCATCAGGTTGTCGTTCGCCGGGTTCGAGGTGGACTGGACGATGAACATGTCCTCGCCGCGGACGTTTTCGTAGACTTCGACGAAGATCTCCTGATCGGCGAACCGCTCGACCCGCGCGTCTACGAGGCCGACGCTCATCCCGCGGCTCATCGAGACCCGCCGCGAAATGGCGCGGGCGAGCGACAGGTTGGCATTACCGGAAATCAGCTTGGGCTGGGATTGGTGGTGCATCAATGGGGGCTCCGGGGCAGGACGGATTCGTGACACGCGTGTGACGCCCTCGCGTTATCCCATGAATGCCGGGATGGAAACCTCGGCTGCTGTCGCGGATCGGCGCACCGGCACATCCCTGCACGTTTAGGACTTGTACGCCACAGCCCGCCAGCTACCCTCTCGGCGTACTTCAGGAGGCGGCAATGGCCCGGATCGACTACTTCTTCTCCACAATTTCCCCGTTTACCTACCTCGCCGGAAACCGGCTGGAGGAAATCGCCGAGGCCCACGGCGCAACCGTTGCCTACAAGCCGCTGGATGTGACGGCGCTCTACGCCAGGACCGGCGGTACACCGTTGCCGGAGCGCCACCCGTCGCGTCAGGAGTATCGCCTGCAGGATCTTCGCCGCCGGGCAGCGTTAGTGGGAATGCCGATCAATCTTCGTCCGGCCCACTTCCCCACCAATCCAGCGCCCTCCTCCTATGCGATCATCGCCGCGCAACGTTCCGGTGGGGATGTCGGCCCATTGGTGCAGGCCTTCCTCCGGGCTGTCTGGGCCGAGGAAAAGGACATCGCCGACGACGCCGTTGTCCGGGAGTGTCTTGGAAATTCCGGCTACGATCCCACGCTGGCCGATTCCGGGTTGCTCACCGGGGCGGAGACCTATTCCGCGAACCTCGAGGAGGCGGTGATGCGCGGCGTCTTCGGTGCGCCGTTCTACATCACTGAGGACGACGAACGTTTCTGGGGACACGACCGCCTTGACGACCTCGAGGCGCACCTCGATGGAAAAGTGTAGGCGATTGCCGAATTCCGGGCGGGACACCTGAGGCTTGATCTGGGTTTCGGCAGTGACCGCAAGGTCACTCCGTTACCAGTTGGGGCTTACGGGCCACGATAAAGACCGCCTTCGTCGGATCCTCGTCCGGTAGCCAGTCGCGTTCGATCTCGAATCCGGCCGCCTCCATTCGCGCGCGAAGGCCCGCCCGGCTCAGCCGGGTCATTCGGGGCAGAAGCCCAAGTGCCCCGCCGGCGGGCAGCAGGACCCTGGCGATCAATCGTGCGCCGAATCCGGTTGCGTCCAGACCGTCCAGGCACGTCGTGCTGCTGAAGAACAGGCCGCCGGGGCGCAGCATGTCGAAGACCCGGGATATCGTGGCGTCAGGATCGTCCATCAGGTGCAGCACGCTCATCCCCAGCACCGCATCCAGGCTGCCCTCCGGCACCTGAATGGCATCGAAATCGGCTCGCTCGAACCGCACATTGGTAACGCCGGCGAGCGCCGCCTTTTCCCTGCAGATCGCGATCATTCCCTCTGCGGAATCGATGGCCCGCAGATGGCTTACGTGGGCGGCATGCTCCAAGGCAGTCGACCCGGTTCCACAGCCGAACTCAAGGACCTGCCAGTCCGGTCGAAGGTAGGACTGCGTGATCTCCAGCTTCTGCCGATAGGCGGCTTCGTCGCGTACCGGCATCCGGGCATAGCGCCGGGCGATCCAGTTCCAAAAGTTGCCCGTCCGAGCCATATCGCCTCTCGTCGATGCCACGTCACTTGAGCCGGATTGGGGCCGGCAACCATTCCTGGGGACCCTACCAGACGGTTTCGCCGAGCCTAGAGGCAAAGGTCGACCCTGTCCGATATGGGGTGACAAACGCGTGATCAAACCCTCAGCGATTTGCCCGGTCAAGAAGGTCGAGAAAGCGATCGGTGTCCGTCTCGCGCGACGACCAATCTGTCACGAAGCGCGCTGCAAGGGGCTCGTCTTCCGCTCCGCCGTCCAGTTCGTCGCCCCAGAGGTGATACTGCGCTCCGGCCGCGAAGAGTTGACGGTGTCTGGATCGCGGCAGTCGCGCAAACACCATATTGGCCTGGGGCCTGTACATAAGGTTAGCACCCGGTGCGTCGCGAAGCCCGTCGGCCAGTTTCTGGCAGGCAGCATTTGCGGCTGCCGCGAGTTCCAGCCACAGGCCGCCTTCCAGATAGGCCAGCATTTGCGCGGCGAGGTAGCGATGTTTGGAGAACAGGTGCCCGCCGCGCTTCCGTCGCAACTCGAATTCGCGGCTTTTGGACGGATCGAACAGGATCGCCGCTTCGACACCCATCAGGCCGTTCTTCGTGCCGCCGAAGCTGAGCATATCGACACCCGCCTTCCAGGTCGCCTCGGCGGGGCTACATCCGATAGCGGGAATAGCATTGGCGAGCCGAGCGCCGTCCATGTGCACAGGCAGTCCGTAGCGTCGCGCGACGCCTGCCAGACTGCGCGTCGAGTCCAAACTGTATACCGTTCCGGTCTCGGTCGCCTGAGTGAGCGAGACGGGCCCGCGTTGTGGCCCATGCAAACCGCGTGTCTCCTCCGCCGTGATCGCCGTTTCCAGGGCTACCGGCGTGATCTGACCTTCGGAAGTATCAACTAGAGTCAGCTTGGCCCCGCCAGAGTAGAATTCGGGAGCGTTGCATTCGTCGACGTGGATGTGAGCTTCCTGGCTGCAGAAGACGGTCGACCACGGGGCCGCATATGTCGCCAGCAGCAGAGCGTTGGCCGCGGTGCCTGTAGGAACAAGGTGTACGGCGGCGTCAGGCGCCTCGAAAACTTCCCGGATGCGGTCTTGGGCCGCCTCGGTCAGTGGGTCAGAGCCGTAGGCGGCGGCATGGCCGTCGTTCGCCCCGGTGAGTGCCTCGAGGACCTTGGGATGGACCGGACCGGTGTTGTCTGATGCGTAGAACATGCGCCGGGTCTAGACTGCCTCGGAGGCCGTGCACAAGGGGTGCGGCCGCCTCCGAGGACTTGCGATCAGGAGGCCAGCCGCAACGACGCAGAGGGGCGCTCCAGCGTGAAACTCGCACCATCCCGTTCCATCGCCGCGGCGCGGTCAAGCAGGCTTTCGACAGCCGCGTTGGTTCCTTCAATCATCGCCGCGTTTTGTTGGGTCACGCGATCGAGCTGGTTCATTGCCGTGGAAATCTCGTTCAGCCCGATGGCCTGCTGCGCGGAGGATTCCGCCATGGCGCCGACCAGGTTGTCGAGTTCGGTCACCAGCCGCTCGATCTCGTCCAGTGCGGTTCCAGATTCATTGACCAGTGCCACGCCGTCTTCCACCTGTTGCCCCGAGGTCGCGATGAGCTGCGCGATTTCTCGCGCCGCGTCGGACGATCTCTGCGCGAGCGCCCGTACCTCGGAGGCCACCACGGCGAAGCCGCGCCCGGCATCGCCCGCCCGAGCCGCTTCGACGCCCGCGTTCAAGGCCAGCAGGTTGGTCTGGAAGGCGATGTCATCAATGACGCCGGTAATCTTGGAGATCTTACCGGAACTGTCGGCGATCTCGCTCATGGCGCCGATTGTCCTTTGCACAACGTCCTTGCCGGCGACGGACCGTACCCGGGTGCGGGAGACCGTCTCTGCCGCTTCGCGTGCGCCGACTGTCGAACTCTCGACGGAGGAGGTGAGTTCGGTCACCGCCGCCGCTGTTTGTTCAAGGGCGGCCGCCTGCGACTCTGTGCGCCGGCTCAATTCCAGCGAGGCGGTATTCAGGCTGTCGGACTCGCTTTTGACTTCGCGGGAATTCTGTAGGATCGAGCCAACCAGTTCGGACACGCGGGCCACTGCCGCGTTGAAATCGGTCCGCAGTTTCTCGTAAGCCTCCGGGAACACGGTATCGATACGCGTGCTCATGTCGCCGCTCGACATCGCGCCAAGTGCCTCGGCCAGTCTTTCGACCACAGCTTCCTGTTCGGCACGTTGTGCTTCGCGGTCTGCCTCGGCTTGCGCACGTTGAGCTTCCCGCTCCGCGCGCTCGCGTTCCTGCTCCTGGCGCCGCTGCTCCGCTGCCGCAGCCTCCCGGGCTTCTGACGCGCGCTCACGCTCCCGCGCGGCCTCTCGTTCGCGTGCCACCTCCGCATCGCGCGCCGCTTGCTCCTCCGCCATGGCCTGGCGCTCCTGAAGAGCGGTGCGGAAGCCGTCGACCGAGCGGGCGACATCGCCGACCTCACCACCGGCGTCGGTATGGGGGACGGGCGCGTCCAGATCGCCAGCCTGCATGCCCTGCATCCTGCCGAGCACCGCGTTGAGCGGGCGGGTCACGCTGCGCGACAGCCACCACGAGAGCGCGGCGAGCACGGCCGATCCGATCGCGATGGCGGCAATACTAAAGACCTCAAGACGCCAGAGGCCGCTCCGTATGTCGGAGCCGTAAGCGCCAGTGCCGATGATCCAGTCCCAGGGTTCGTAATGCGTGACGAAGCTGATCTTGTCGTCCTCGACCCCTGTGCCGGGCTTGAGGAAGTGATAGCGGACGTAGCCCTCTCCCTCCGCCAGGGCGACGTCTCTCAATTCCTGATAGACCTTGACGCCCCGCGTGTCCTCGAAATCCGCCTGATTGGTGCCGACCATCTCCGGCTTCGTGGGTAGGATGACGATATTGAGATCGGGATCGATACCGAAGAAATAGCCTTCCGAATCGCCATAGGTGAACTGGCTGAGCGTAAATTTGGCGCTCGCTTGCGCCTCCTCCATCGAGAGCACGCCGCTTTCGACTCGGCGGTTGTAGATGTCGAGCACGCCGACGGCCATGTCGGCGAGTTCCGCGAGCTGGCGTTCAGTGCGCTTTTGCGCTTCCTGTACCTCCAGCGAGAGGAGTACCAGAGAGATACAGGCGCTGATTGCAGTCGCCAGAACGACGATACCCATGATCCGGGTGGAGAGTTTCGATAGGCGCGCACGCAACATGGCAGGGGTCCACGGTTGATTTCATTTGCATGATCTCTACCGCCGCGGATCTAACGTCGCGTTAATCGGTGCGCGGCACTACGGCTCGCCGTCGATCAGATGATCTTCCCATTCCTCTTCGGGGACGTCGAACTCCGACAGCGTCGTGCCCTGGACCGAGATTCCGGCCGAGTGCACTGTGTCTTGAGACCCCGAAACGAGGTAGTGCCACGGTTCCAGCGGCTTGCCTTCGGCCAGGAGGCGATAGGCGCAGGTGTCGGGCATCCAGTAGGCGTGCGTGGAGATGTTCTCCGGGCTCAGGGTGACGCATTCCGGGACGAACTGGTGGCGGATATCGTAATGGGTGCAGCGGCAGGTGGCGTCGTCGAGAAGGCGGCAGGCGATGCGGGTATAGGCGACCTCGCCCGTATCTTCGTCTTCCAACTTGTTGAGGCAACACTTGCCGCAGCCGTCGCAGAGCGCTTCCCACTCCGCCGGGGTCATGTCGTCGAGTGCCACGCGCTCCCAGAAGCGGGGCCGAAGGGCCGACGGGTCTACCCCGTCATTCGATCTCCGGGACCTCCCAGCCTTTCCTTTCGCCGACGCAGACGCCTGGCGGACGGACCCCTTGTTGCCGCCTCCCCTATGGGACGTCTTTCGTTTTCGGGAGCAGTGCGTGTCGGTCATTCTGGGCGGACCATGCTTCGGAAGCCGGTCATCGGCACGTGGGTGAGGATGTCGCGTGCGCGGGCGCTGTCGGCATCCATCCGTTGGATGAGAGCGTCAACGCCGTCGAAAGTCATCTCCGGACGCAGGTACTCCACCAGCCCGACCGACAGGTGTTCGTCGTAGAGGTCCCCCTCGAAATCGAACAGGTAGGTTTCGATATTGGGCTCTGTCGCCCCGAACATTGGCCGCATGCCCATCGACGCGACCCCGCGGTAGTTCCCGGCGTGGGGGCCCGTCACCACCTCGACCAAAACCGCGTAGACACCGAAGCGGGGCGGGTGAAGGCCGGCAATGCTCATGTTCGCGGTCGGGTAACCCAGCTTGCGGCCGCGTTTCGCGCCGTGCAGCACAGGGCCGTCGATACGGTGCCAGTGGCCGAGCATGGCCGCGGCTCGCCGTGGCTCGCCCGCGGCCAGCGCCTCACGGATTGCCGTCGACGACACGCGCTCCCCGTCCGCTTCAAGTCGCAACAGGTCGGCCACGGTGACGTCGAAGCCCAGCGTCCGTCCGGCGTTCCTCAAGGTTTCTGCGTTGCCGCCTCGCCCCTTCCCGAAGCGGAAGTCCGCTCCAACTGTCACCCCGGCAAGCCCGAGACGCTCGAAGATGACCTGTTGGCAGAATTCGAAGTCCGTCAGTCTGAACAGAGCCGTGTCGAAGGGGAGTTCATACAGAATCTCGACCCCAAGTTTCGCGAGCCGATGCGCCTTGGCCTCCGCGCTCATAAGCCGGAACGGAGGCGAATCGGGCCGGAACACCTCGCGCGGGTGCGGCTCGAAAGTCACCACTCCCAGCGGTGCGCCGAGCCGGCTGGCGGCAGCGCGGGTGACCTCCAATACCGCCTGATGGCCCAGGTGCACGCCGTCGAAATTGCCGATGGCCGCGCAGGCGCCACGCTCAGAAGGACCGAGCCGGGAAAAGGAAGTGATCCGCTTCATGGGCTTCCCCTAGCCGCGAGGGCAGGGGAGCGCAAGCGGGCGCGATCAGTCCAGCTTGCGGGATGGCGCGAGCACGTTGGCCTCTCCGCGCAAAACGACCGTCTCGCCAATCTTGGCCTGCGTGAACAGCTTCACGCGGCGCTTCTTGTGGTCGATCTCGGCAACCTCGACCTCCACGTAAACGATGTCGCCGGGCCGGACAGGGGCCATGAACTTCAGGGTCTGGCCGAGGTACACGGTGCCGTGTCCGGGGAGCTGCTCGCCGATGACGGCCGAGATCAATCCCGCCGTCAGCATGCCGTGCGCGATCCGCCCCTGAAACATGGTTTCCTTGGCATATTCGTCGTCAAGGTGCACGGGATTGCGGTCCGTGGAGACCTCGGCAAATTTCTCGATGTCCTCGTCGGTGATCAGTTTGGACAGATCACGCTTCATCCCGATCTCCAGATCTTCGAGGAAGATCGTGCTACCGGCGTCGTTATCGAGCATCATGGCAATCCTTCGAGTTGCTACCGATCTCCTACCGGAAAATCCAAATTGCTGCAATGCAGAAACGGGAAAATCACGATGCGGCGCGAAATAAAGAGACATCGGGGGTGGTATAGGCGCAACATTATTCCCGAAGCATGTTGGGCCTGCCGGAAAGTCGGGCTACCGCTCAAAATTGGCGAACGCCACGAGGATGGGTCAATTTCAGACAATGGGACAGAGGTTTAGCGGAAGTAGCCCATCGCGTAGCTCACCGACATCTGGTGCGCCGTAAGGAAGTCCGAGAGCGCCTCCGGGTCCGGATGCCGCTCGGTCCGCGTTTCTTCGGCGGCCAATCCGCCCGTGATGAAGATAGAGTCCAGCCCCTCGCCGAGCGCCCCCTGAATGTCGGTCGCGATACCATCGCCAATGCAGACGATTCGGTCGTCCGGGAAGGTGCCGAACTCCGCCAGCCGGCGACGCGCGAGATCGTAGATCGCAGGATGCGGCTTGCCGAAGTACAGGCTCTCCCCCCCCATTTCAGTATAGAGTTGCGCCAGAGCGCCCGCGCACCATTGCCGCGTGTCCCCCATGTCGACCACTACGTCGGGGTTGGCGCAAAGAAGCGTCAGCCCCTTTGTCTTGGCATAAAGGAAATCGGGGCGGTTGACCGCGGGGTCGGCGTGCGGGTCGAACGGGCCGGTGCAGACGATGCCCTCTGCCTCCTGGAGGGGGACGCGGGTGATCTCCGCCGGATCGTCGAGCATCTTGAGTGGCTCGAAGAACGGATCGTCCTTGGCTTCGCCGATATGATAGACCTTGTTGCCTACGGCACCGGTGAACATGGCCATTCGCGCGGCGTCGCCGGAGGTGGCGATGGTGTCCCACGCATCATCGGGCACGCCGAGGCGTCTCATCTGCTCGATAATCGAGGCGCGGGGCCGCGGGGCGTTGGTGACCATGACGATCCGGCCACCCTGCTGACGGAACCCCTGACAGGCGGCGACAGCGTCAGGAAAAGCGGCGACCCCATCGTGCATGCAGCCCCAGAGATCCACGAAGGCGGCGTCGTAATTCGATGAAATCTCAGCGAACTGCTCGATAATACGGGTCATTTGGTCTCCGAAGCGACGGGTGTAGGCGCGCGAAACGGCGCCGGGTTGCCATATACCCCGGAGACGCAGGGAACGGTAGGGCGGGCGCGCATCGAATGACGTTGCGGAAATGACCGCCGGTCCAGAAAAGAGGAGGGCGGTTCCCCGCCCCCCGCTGCAGAGTCATAGGCGCAGCCGTCAGACCTTCAGGTTCGGGATGATCTGTTTCTTGCGGCTCAGGATGCCGGGCAGGATCACGGAGTCGCCCTCAACTGTGGCGCCGAAGCTCTTCTCGGCCACGCCCTTCACCACGTCGTTCGGGATCAGCAGCGTTGCCTCTTCCTTCAGGATGTCGATGACGAAGAACAGCACGTGATCGACGCCATCCTCCTGGCACACGGCCTTCATCGTTTCCATGATGCTGTCCTTGCGGTCCAGCGGCACGTGCGGTGCGGTGGTCTCGAGAACCGACACGCGGAATTTCACGCCGTCCACCTCGTTGATCTTGGAATCCATGCGGATCAGTTCCGCGTCGGAGAATTCCGAGATGTCAGATTTGGCCGCGAACATTTCGCCGGCATAGTCGGCAATGGTCACGCCGAGGTCCGCCGCGAGTTTTTCAGCCAACTCCCGGTCGGTGTCGGTGGTGGTCGGCGAGCGGAATTCCATCGTGTCGGACAGGATGCACGACAGCATCGCGCCCTTGATCGCCTCCGGCATTTTCGCCGCGTCCTCGCCCATCAGGTCGTACATGAGGGTCGCGGTGCAGGCCAGCGGGCGCATGGTGATGTCTATCGGCGACTTGGTCTGGATGCCGCCGGTCAACTTGTGATGGTCGATGATCTGCAGCAGATCGCAGTCATTGATATCGGCGGGAAGTTCGTCGGGGTTGTTGGTGTCCACGACGACGCAAGGGTCCCCGGCGCCGGCGGCGTCGATGATCTCGGGTTTGTCGAGGTTCCAACGCTCCAGCACGAACGCGGCTTCGGTATTCGGTTCACCGAGCAGTTTGGCCTCGGCCGGGGTGCCTTTGATTTCGGAAAGGTACCAGGCCCAGATGATCGGGGATCCGGTGGAATCGGTGTCGGGGGCCTTGTGGCCGAAAACCTTGATGGTCATCAAACTCCTCCGCGAGAGCGTTACAAATCGCGGCCCTTATAGGGGTGGCACCGGACGTTGTCATGAGGGGATCAGGTCCGTTGGGCGATTCATGCCGCAATGCAGCAATCGTAGACGCGCAGCAGCCGGATGGGGCCGACGGGGACGGTCCGCGGTCCCCCGGTTTCGGTTCGTCGCATTTGCTGTTACACCATCGCGCTCATCGGGGCTGCAAAACGCCCGCAACCGTCGCGCCGCCGGGTCTTTTTCGAAATTTTCTGGCGCTGTCCCCGGTTGACACGACTCGGACGCTTACCTATCTCCCGGCCATTAGCACTCACCGGATGTGAGTGATAACCGCAAGAAGAACACAACGAAACGTAGGAGCGTTCCGACATGGCATTTACCCCGCTGCATGACCGGGTTCTGGTCGAACGAGTCGAAAGCGAAGAGAAAACCGCTGGCGGCCTGATCATCCCCGACAGTGCTAAGGAAAAGCCTGCCGAAGGCCTCGTGGTCGCCGTTGGCGCTGGCGCCAAGGACGAAAGCGGCCAGCGCATCGCGATGGACGTTAAAGAGGGTGACAAGATCCTCTTTGGAAAGTGGTCGGGCACCGAGATCAAGCTCGACGGCAAGGAACTGCTGATCATGAAGGAAAGCGACATCTTGGGCGTCATCAACTGACCCTACGGAACCGCACCTTCCAATCTTAACGAAATTCAGGAGACAGCTGTATGTCTGCCAAAGACGTCAAATTCGAATCCGATGCCCGCAACAAGATGCTCAAGGGCGTCAACATTCTGGCCGATGCGGTCAAGGTGACGCTCGGCCCCAAAGGCCGTAACGTTGTCATCGAGAAGTCGTTCGGTGCTCCGCGCATCACCAAGGACGGCGTGACGGTCGCCAAGGAAATCGAACTGGAAGACAAGTTCGAGAACATGGGCGCCCAGATGGTGAAGGAAGTCGCTTCCCGCACCAACGACGAGGCCGGCGACGGCACCACCACCGCCACCGTTCTGGCCCAGGCGATCATCCGCGAAGGCCTGAAGTCTGTCGCGGCCGGCATGAACCCGATGGACCTCAAGCGCGGCATCGACCTGGCCGTTGCCAAAGTGATCGACACCATCAAAGCCTCCGCCCGTGACGTGACCGACAGCGACGAAGTCGCCCAGGTCGGCACCATCTCCGCCAACGGCGAAGCCGAAATCGGCCGCCAGATCGCCGACGCGATGCAGAAAGTCGGCAACGAGGGTGTCATCACCGTCGAGGAGAACAAGGGCCTGGAGACCGAGACCGAGGTCGTCGAAGGCATGCAGTTCGACCGCGGCTACCTGAGCCCCTACTTCGTGACCAACCCCGACAAGATGGTGGCCGAGCTTGAAGACGCGCTGATCTTGCTGCACGAGAAGAAACTCTCGTCTCTGCAGCCGATGGTGCCGCTGCTCGAAACCGTCATTCAGTCCGGCAAGCCGCTCCTCATCATCGCTGAGGACGTCGAAGGCGAAGCGCTGGCCACCCTCGTGGTCAACAAGCTGCGCGGCGGCCTGAAGATCGCTGCCGTCAAGGCCCCGGGCTTCGGCGACCGCCGCAAGGCCATGCTGCAGGACATCGCGATCCTGACCGGCGGCCAGGTGATCTCCGAAGACCTTGGCATGAAGCTCGAGAATGTCACCATCGACATGCTCGGCACGGCCAAGCGCGTTTCGATCACCAAGGACGAGACGACGATCGTCGACGGCCATGGCGACAAGGCCGAAATCGAGGCCCGTGTTGCGCAGATCCGTCAGCAGATCGAGGAAACCACCTCGGACTACGACCGTGAGAAGCTGCAAGAGCGTGTTGCCAAGCTGGCCGGTGGCGTTGCCGTCATCCGCGTTGGCGGCATGACCGAAGTGGAAGTGAAAGAGCGCAAGGACCGTGTGGACGACGCTCTGAACGCCACCCGCGCTGCTGTGCAGGAAGGTGTCGTCGTTGGCGGCGGTGTCGCCCTGGTGCAAGGTGCGAAGGCCCTTGCCGGCATGGAAGGCGCCAACTCCGACCAGAACGCCGGTATTGCCATCGTGCGCCGCGCTCTGGAAGCCCCGCTGCGTCAGATTGCCGAGAACGCGGGCGTCGACGGGTCGGTCGTGGCCGGCAAGATCCGCGAGAGCGACGATGTCACCTTCGGGTTCAACGCCCAGGCCGAAGAGTATGGCGACATGTTCGCCTTCGGCGTGATCGACCCGGCCAAGGTTGTGCGCACCGCTCTGGAAGACGCCGCTTCGGTTGCGTCGCTGCTGATCACCACCGAAGCCATGGTGGCCGACAAGCCCGAGCCGAAGGGCGCCGCCGCCGGTGGTGGAATGCCCGACATGGGCGGCATGGGCGGCATGATGTAATCAGCCGTCTGCCTGTGCAGAACGGGAAAGGGGTCGCCTTCGGGCGGCCCCTTTTCGTTCGCGCGGAGAGCGCGCCCAGACCAACCCACCATGCATAGCTTCCTGCATCGCCATCCGCCAACATGACGGACACACCTCTTTCCGCTAGGCTGACGCGATGGACGTATCGCTTCTTGTCGCCCTCACAATGGTGGCGTTCGCTGCCAATTCGATCCTCACCCGTCTCGCTCTGGTGGACGGCTTGATCGGCGCCTTGCCGTTTGCCGCCATCCGCATCGCCGCCGGGGCGGTCGTGCTGTGCGCGCTGGTGCTTTTGCGTGGGCGGGCCATCCCGTGGCGGGCGCCGCGCCGCTGGCAGGGGGTGCTGTCGCTCACCCTCTATATGGTGGCGTTCTCCGTCGCGTATCTGGGCATCGATGCGGGGGCCGGTGCACTTATCCTGTTCGGCGGCGTCCAGGTGACCATGTTCGGCGGCGCCGTTCTGGCCCGGCAGCCGATACCGCCCGCTCGCTGGTTCGGCGCGCTGGTTGCCTTCGCGGGGCTCTGCTGGTTGCTCTGGCCGGAGGGCGGCGCGGCACCCTCTCCGCTCCATGCCGCGCTCATGCTCGCGGCCGCCCTGGGGTGGGGGATCTATTCGCTCGTCGGGCAAACCTCGGGGCCGCCCTTGCAGGCGACGGCGGCCAACTTCGCATTGGCAGCGCCGCTTGTAGTCCTTCCGGCGTTTATTGTTGGCGGGGGAGGGGGCAGCGCGACCGTCCCCGGGATTCTGCTCGCCGTTCTCTCTGGCGTGGTCACTTCTGGACTAGGCTATGCGCTGTGGTACCTCGTACTGCCCCGGCTGGTGCCGACCGTGGCGGCGCTAGCGCAGCTCTCCGTGCCGATCATCGCGATGGCGGGGGGCATGATCTTTCTGGCAGAACCGCTCACGCTCCGATTCCTCGTGGCCGCGGCTCTCGTCCTCGGTGGTATCGCGATTGGCGTTCTCGCGCCGCGGCGCGGAGCCTAGCGCACCAGCAGTTCCAGCGGATCGTAGGCAAGGCCGCCTCCCCAGGCGACCTCCGCCAGTTGGCCGGGCTTACTGCGCAGGCGCTTCATCTCGGCGCGGGCGACCCAGCGGTGACGCGTCACGACGCCCTCGGGGTCGCGACAGTCAGCCTCAAGAGCGCCGTTCGCGAGGTGACAGCGGAAAAAGATCTCCACTTGGTGAAAGCCGCTTGCTGGATCGTGGAACTCGTTCACCAGACAGGGGACGCCGACCTCGATCGCCAGCCCCGTTTCTTCCCGCACCTCCCTCGCGAGGTTGTCCGGAAGGGAATGCCCAGGCGTCACCCCGCCACCGGGCGCGCACCACAGGTCGCAGTCCGCCCCCGGCCAGGCATTCACCAGAAGCAACCGCTGTTCCCGCAGAATGATCGCGCGCACTGCCAGCCGAGGAGTCCGCTCCGCGATCAGCTTGCCGAATTCGTCACCGCCCGGAGCTGTCATTGCGAATCTGGTAGACGCCCTCTGGCAGGTCCAGGGCGGCGGTCAGGTCTCGGAGCTGTTGCAGCGAGAGGGTTATGCGCTGCACCTGGTCGGTCCGGGGATCGAGCTGTTCGACTGTTACGCAGTCTTCGAAGGCATTGATGGTGATGTCTTCCTGGATGGGGGCGGGCGCTTCGTCGACGAGGGTGATCACCGTCGCGTCGAATTCATGCTCGATTGTAAACATGGGCGCACATTACCGCCTGTCGCGTCCGGTGTCAGCCCATGCAAATGCGCGTCCTGTTCGGCGGCTTTTTCAGCAGCTTGCCCGGATATTCACCCGAATTGAATCCGTCCGTCCCAAGCCGAGCCGTGTTTCCAGCGGCTGGACGCGTTCGGGGCGCGAATTTTGACCTGCATCAAAGTATCCCGCCCGGCGCCATGCATGCTTGCCACGACTCGAACGGACAGGAGGCAAGCGATGAGACCACTCGGGCCCCAACGCGATCATTACTGGCTGGCGCTCTCGATGGCCAAGGCCGCGGGCGTCGACCTGCAAGCCGCTATTATGTCTGGACATTTCGATCAGAAGGAATGGGCGACTGCCGTCCAGCAGTGCCGGGGCTGCGAGTGGGGAGACGATTGTTCGGACTGGCTGAAAGCGAACCGCGCTGTGGATGCGGCGCCCGAGAGTTGCGTGAACGCAAAGGTCTTCGCAGCCCTCAAGGCAGCGCAGGAGGAGGCGGACGCAACGGTCGCCGCCGGTTGAGCGGCCCGCAACGAGGTTGGAGAGACGCATGACCGCTCCCGGCGACACCGACCTTCATTTCTGGCTGACACGCTCGGTCGGCAGATCCATCGGGTTGAACTTCACGGCGGCGATGAAGGAAGGCCGCCTCAGCCCGGACGCCTATGCGGACCTCGTGCATGAATGCCGGTGCTGTCCGCATGTCGCCTCCTGCCAACGCTGGCTCGGCCTGCAACGCGGGCTTCCGGGGCAGCGGCGCCCGCCCGGCTTCTGCCGCAACGCGCCGTCGCTGGAAGCACTGCGACCCCACTGAGACGACGCAGCGCCGGCATGCTATGGTGCCCGCAGTTGTCTTACCGGAGGATCTTCATGCGACCGTTTCTGCTCATAGCACTCGCACCCCTGTTGCTTGCCTGCGAACCCGGAACCAGCTCCGAACCGGCGGGCGAGCCCCTGCCGCTGATGGGCGGCTACCGCGATCCGGCGGACCAGTGCGTCCGTGTGGGCGAAAATGCCTTCACCAACCAGTTCCTGGATGACGCCGCGGACTTCGTGGGGTGCCCGGAGGATTACGAGGGCGTCGGAGTCTTCGAGACGGAGACGGGCGCGCGCCTCGTGGCGGTGGAGCAGGAGTATCGGCTCTATTCCGTGCCCGTTCGCTGACGGCGGCGCGCGTCGAGGCGGTTGGGTCTGACGCGAGAGACGCCCCGCCCTGTCACGAAACGAGGCGACCCCAGAGGTCGTATTCACTGGCTTCTTCGACCTCCACACGGACGATCTGTCCGGGCTGGAGTGCCTCGTGGCCTGAATCGATGAAGAGATTGCCGTCGATCTCCGGAGCGTCGGCCTTCGTCCGGCAGGTGGCGGCATCGCTCTCGACCAGATCGACGATCACCTCGAGCCGCTGACCCACCTTCGCGGCCAGCTTCGCCTCGGAGATCGCCTGCGCCTTTTCCATGAAGCGCTCCCACCGCTCCTGCTTCACCTCGTCCGGTACGTGCTCCGGCAGGTCGTTGGACCGCGCGCCGTCCACGTTTTCGTATTGGAAGCAGCCGACACGGTCGAGTTGCGCCTCGTCCATCCAGTCCAGAAGGGTCTGGAACTCCGCCTCCGTCTCGCCGGGATAGCCCACGATGAATGTGGACCGCAGCGTGAGTTCGGGGCAGATCGCCCGCCACGCCGCGATCTGGTCCAGCGTCTTGGCGGCGGCCACCGGACGCGCCATGCGTTTCAGCGTCTCCGGGTGGGCATGCTGGAACGGAATGTCGAGGTAGGGCAGCACGAGCCCGTCCGCCATGAGCGGGATCAAGTCCCGCACGTGGGGATAGGGGTAGATGTAGTGCAGCCGGACCCAGGCGCCGAGTTGCCCGAGTTCGCGGGCGAGGTCGGTGATGTGGGTGCGCACCTCTCCGCCCTTCCACGGGTGGGTGTCGTGCTTGCGGTCCACGCCGTAGGCCGAGGTGTCCTGACTGATGACCAGCAATTCCGTCACGCCGCTGTCCACCAGCTTTTCCGCCTCCCGCAACACGGCGTGGGCGGGCCGGCTGGCGAGGCGGCCGCGCATGTCCGGGATGATGCAGAACCGGCACTTGTGGTTACAGCCCTCGGAGATCTTGAGGTAGCTGTAGTGGCGCGGGGTGAGCTTCACGCCACTGGCGGGCATCAGGTCGACGAAAGGGTGCGGGTCTGGCGGCACGGCGGCGTGGACGGCATCCAGAACCTGCTCGTACTGGTGCGGGCCGGTGACAGCGAGAACCTTTGGATGTGCCCCTGTGATGTACTCGGGCTCCGCCCCAAGGCAGCCGGTGACCAGCACCCGGCCGTTCTCCTTCAGCGCCTCGCCAATGGCTTCCAGGCTCTCCGCCTTGGCCGAATCGAGAAAGCCGCAGGTGTTCACGATGACCGCATCGGCACCGGCGTAGTCTGCAGAGATGCCGTAGCCCTCGGCACGCAGCCGGGTCAAGATGCGCTCGCTGTCCACCAGCGCCTTCGGGCAGCCGAGGGAGACCATGCCGATGGTCGGCTGGCCGGGGCGGGCGGTCTCTCTCACCGTGGCGCGGGCGAGATCGGGGCGAAGATCGGGCGGGTTGCTGGACATGGAGCGCATATAGAGGGGGGACGCGGGCGGCGAAAGACCCCGACGGATCAGCGCGGCAGCGTCAGCGGAAAACGCGCGCCTTCCCAGCCGCCGGTACTGGTGCGGGCCTCGATCTCGACCACTGCGATGTCCTCGGGAATCGTCACGCCCGACAGGCTCCGGGTGAACGGCTGTTCCGTCTCGTGCGGGTGGGCCAGCTCGCGGGTTCCAAGGACCTCGCCCTCCGGGCCGATTACCCGCCAGCCGTCGGCGTAGTCCTCCCAACCCGTGTCGCCGTGGCGCAGGGTGACAGAGACGGTCCAGTCGCCGCCGTTTTTCACGGCTCTTGCACCCTCGATGACTGCCGGATCGGCCATGGTCGGGGTGGCCGTACCGGATATAAGCACGGCAGGCGTCAATAGCAGGTATGTGCGAAACCAAGCGCGCATGACGGTACCTTGCCATGGCCAAGGGAGCGGTTGAGTCACGATCCCGTCAGCATCAGCGGGACATAGCATGCGGACCGGCCGCGCGGTTACAAGTCGTCGCGGCGCAGCACGTCGCGGCTGTGGGAGGCGAACTCTCGCCGCCATACCACCAACAACACCACCAGGGTTCCAATGGCGAGCACGGTGGCGCCCGCAAGCCAGCCGACAGCGCCGAGCGAAAAGTAGATTGTGCGCATCCCTCGATTGAAGCTTCGCGCCGCCAGCATGTTCACCTCCGCGGCTTTGGCGGCACGCGCATACGTGTTCGGCTCATCGGGATCGTTCGGGACCGAGGCCATGATGACAGCGCAGTAACCGAAGACGCGGTGCGACCAGACGAAATTGAGGAAGGCGCTCGTAAGCAGCAGCAATACAAGAAAGATCTTGATCTCCCAGATCACTTCCGGGGCCTGGTCCTGCACGAGGTCGCTGGCCACATCGCGAAGCGGCTCCGGGTTTCCGACGAGCGCAAGACCGCCGCCGATCGCGATCATGGTGGAGGACGCGAAGAACAGCGTGCCCTGCCGCAATGTGTCCAGGATGGCGCTGTCGAAGATCCGTGGCTGACGGGTGACGAACTCGCGCATCCAGTCCTCACGGTACTGACGCATCAGGATCGACGTGGACTTGCGGCGGCCCACGGGATTCTCGATCAGCCAGCCGCTGCCGAGCCAGGCAGCGAACAGGAAAGTCAGCGCCGCGACATCGGGCCAGGTAAAGTGGACGAGCATTTCCGAGAGCGTCATGCGCGGACACTAACCTGCAATCCAGCGCTTGCAACGCGGCAAAACCGGTTAGTAGAGTTGCGGAGATCACGTGGGGAGGATGTGACATGGACATGCCGGCGCCGGACAGGGCGGTGCTGTCGAAGCGCGACGTAGTGATTCGCCGATTGCAGGCCGTGCTGCCGCGAGGCGCTGTGATTCACGATCCCTTCGAGACCCGCGCCTATGAATGCGATGCCCTCACCGCGTATCGGTGCCCGCCGCTGGCGGTGGTGCTGCCCGCCTCCACCGACGAAGTCGCGGCACTTCTGAAGGTGTGTCATGAGGAGCGCGTGCCCGTCGTGCCGCGCGGTGCGGGGACGTCGCTCGCCGGGGGCGCCTTGCCCACGGCCGACAGCGTGATCGTGGGTCTTGCCCGGATGAACGAGGTGCTGGAGGTCGACTACGCGAACCGGTACGTCCGGGTTCAGGCTGGGCGTACGAACCTCAGCGTCACCGAGGCGGTGGAAGCCGAGGGCTTCTTCTTCGCGCCAGACCCCTCGAGCCAGCTCGCCTGTGCCATCGGCGGGAACATCGCGATGAACTCCGGCGGGGCGCATTGCCTGAAATATGGTGTGACGATGAACAATCTGATGGGCGTCACCATGGTTCTGATGGACGGATCGGTGGTGGAGATCGGCGGTCCGCATCTGGACGCGGCAGGCTACGATCTGCTTGGGCTGGTCTGCGGCTCCGAGGGGCAACTCGGGATCGTAACGGAAGCGACGCTGCGCATCCTGCACAAGCCAGAGGGCGCACGGCCCGTGCTGATGGGCTTCAACTCCAGCGAAGTGGCCGGGCAATGCGTGTCGGACATCGTGCGAGCCGGCGTCTTGCCCGTGGCGATCGAGTTCATGGACCGTCCTTGCATTCACGCCACGGAGGCCTTCGCCCACGCCGGCTACCCCGATTGCGAGGCGTTGCTTATCGTCGAGGTGGAGGGTTCGGAGGCCGAAATCGACGAACAGCTCGGGCTGATCTGCCAGATCGCGCGCCGGCATGATCCGGTGGAACTGCGCGAGAGCGCGTCGGCCGAAGAATCCGCGCGGATCTGGCTGGGGCGGAAGTCGGCGTTTGGTGCGATGGGTCAGATGGGCGACTACATGTGCCTGGACGGGACGATCCCGGTCAGCGCCCTGCCGATGGTTCTGCGGCGGATCGGCGAGATGAGCCGGAAGTTCGGGCTGCAGGTCGGCAACGTCTTCCATGCCGGGGATGGCAACATGCATCCGCTCATCATCTACGATGCCAACAAGCCCGGCGATCTGGAACTTTGCGAGCAATTCGGGGCAGAAATCCTGAAACTCTGTGTCGAGGCCGGCGGATGCCTGACAGGCGAGCACGGTGTCGGGATCGAGAAGCGGGACCTGATGGTGCATCAGTTCTCGCCGGCGGATCTGGAGATCCAGATGGCCGTGAAGGACGTGTTTGATCCGGACTGGCTGCTCAATCCCGCCAAGGTCTTCCCGCTGGAGGCGTCGCGGAAACGGCGGGCGGCATGATCGAACCCAGAAGCGAGGTGGAAGTGGCGGAGGCGGTGGCCTCCGCGAAAGGGCCGCTCGTCATCCAGGGGGGCGGCACGCGGTCTTTCTCGGACGGTGTGGCCGGCGATGTGCTCTCGGTTGCGGGGCTTTCCGGCCTGACACTTTACGAGCCGGGGGCGCTGACGCTCGTCGCGCGGGCCGGTACGACTATGGCGGAGGTCGAGGAGACCCTTGCAGCCGAAGGCCAACGGTTGCCCTTTGAACCGATGGATCACCGGAGGCTGCTTGGCACCGAGGGCGAGCCGACGATCGGCGGGGTGGTTGCGGCGAACGTGTCCGGCCCGCGACGGATACAGGCGGGCGCCTGCCGCGATTCCCTGATCGGCGTGCGCTTCGTCGATGGGCGGGGCACGATCCTGCGGAATGGCGGCCGGGTGATGAAGAACGTCACCGGGTACGATCTCGTCAAGCTCATGGCTGGAAGCCACGGCACTCTGGGCGTGCTGACTGAAGTGGCCTTCAAGGTCCTGCCGGTGGCGGAATCGGTTGGTATGGTGAGCGTCGAGGGCCTTCCGGCGACGCAGGCGGTCGCCGCCATGTCCCGCGCGCTCGGTTCGCCCTACGAGGTGACCGGGGCGGCGCACCTTCCGTCGGGCCCGGACGGGGAGCCGCTGACGATGGTGCGGGTCGAGGGCTTCGCCGCGTCCGTGACGCATCGGCTGGAACGCCTGACCAGCGTGCTGGCGGAGTTCGGCCCCGTGGAGACGGATCGTGATCCGGAGCGCGTGAGCGCCGCATGGAAGGATCTTCGCGACGTGGCCACGTTCGCCGGGCGGGCAGGGGACGTCTGGCGCATTTCGGTCAAACCGACGGAGGGGCCGGCCGTGGCCGATGCTCTCCCCGAGGCGGAGGTCGTCTTCGACTGGGGCGGCGGGTTGATCTGGGCGCTGCTGCCAGAAGGAACGGACGCCCGTGCCGCATTGAATGGACGGGACGGCCACGCGACTCTGGTGCGGGCGAGCTCCCACGCCAAAGGTTTGCCGGTCTTTCACCCCGAGCCGCCCGCGGTGGCGGCTCTCTCCAGCGGATTGCGGGCGAAATTCGATCCGCGCGGGGTTCTGAACCCCGGACTGATGGGCTGAGCGGAGACGGAATGCAGACCAATTTCACGCCGAAGCAGTTGCAGGACCCGGGTATTGCCCGTGCGAACGAGATCCTCCGGGCCTGCGTTCACTGTGGTTTCTGCACCGCGACCTGTCCGAGTTACCGAGTCCTCGGCGATGAACTCGATTCGCCGCGCGGGCGGATCTATCTGATCAAGGACATGCTGGAGAACGACCGGCCGGCCGACGCCAAGACGGTCAAGCATCTCGACCGGTGCCTGAGTTGCCTTGCCTGCATGACGACCTGCCCCTCCGGCGTCCATTACATGCACCTGATCGACCATGCGCGGGAGCACGTAGAGAAAACCTATCGCCGCCCGCTGATGGACAGGATGCTGCGCGCAGTCCTTGCGCGGGTCATCCCCTATCCCGGCCGTTTTCGGCTGGCTATGCAGGCGGCGAAACTCGGGCGGCCGTTCGCCCGGTTCATGCCGGACGCGCGCTTGCGCGCCATGCTGGCCATGGCCCCGCCCCGGCTTCCCCCCGTGAGCGCGAACGATGCGCCCCAGGTTTTTCCTGCCGAAGGCAAACGGCGGCGGCGAATCGCGCTGATGACCGGTTGCGTGCAGAAGGCGCTGAATACGGACATCAACGACGCCACGATCCGCCTTCTGACGCGTCTCGGCTGCGAGGTGGTGGTGGCGGACGGGCAAGGATGTTGCGGAGCGGCGCCGCATCACATGGGCCGGGCGGAGCAGGCGGAGCACCTCGCGGAACGAAACATCGCGGCGTGGATGGCGGAGTTGGAGGGCGACGGGCTGGACGCGATCGTCCTGAACACGTCTGGCTGCGGCACGACGGTGAAGGATTATGGCCACATGTTCCGCAACGGCCCGCTCGCGTCCAAGGCTGCGGCGGTCTCAGCCCTGGCAAAGGACGTGAGCGAGGTTCTCGCCGACCTGCGCCCGGAAGCAAGCGCGCCCGAACCGCTCCGCGTGGCTTATCACGCCGCCTGCTCGCTGCAGCACGGCCAGCAGGTTCGCACGGCGCCGAAAGCGCTGCTCGCAGGGGCGGGCTTTACCGTCGTTGAGCCTGCCGATCCCCATTTGTGCTGCGGCTCGGCGGGGACCTACAACCTGTTGCAGCCGGAGATCGCCGGCGACCTCAAGGCGCGAAAGGTGCGGACACTGGAGGCGCGCGCGCCGGAAGTGATTGCTACGGGCAACATCGGCTGCATGATTCAGATCGGCTCTGGAACCGGAGTGCCGGTGGTGCATACGGTGGAGCTGCTGGACTGGGCCACGGGCGGACCCAAGCCCGCAGCCCTGCACCGGGAAGCCAGCGGCGTCTGACCCTGCCGTGACGCGCCATATTGTCGCCCGATCGGACCGGTAGTTTACCGGCAGCTATCGGGGAGAGACCGCGTTGCGTTATCTGTTGTTTCTTTTGTCCATGGCGGCGGTGATCGCCTCGATCGAAGGCTCCGCCGAAGAGGTGGCCTCAGACGCGACTCCGCTCACGGAATTGAGCACGGCGGACGCGACGCGCGGCTGGGAGGCCGTCGGGCGGATCGATATGGGGCGGGGCAGCTTCTGCACCGGCGCGCTCATTACACCGCAACTTGTCCTGACGGCGGCGCACTGCCTGTACAATTCGGATACCGGCGAGCAGATTTCCGTGGAGGGAATCCAGTTCCGCGCCGGTTGGCGAAACGGTCGTGCAGAGGCCTACCGTGGCGTGCGTCGGGCGGTGGCGCATCCGGATTACGACTACGCCGCCCCGCGCCAGATATCCCGTGTTGCGCACGACCTCGCCCTGCTGGAACTTGATCGTCCGATACGCAGCGGGCGGATCAGCCCGTTCGAGACCAGCTACGACCTTACGACCGGGTCCGAAGTCGGCATCGTGTCCTATGCCGAGCACCGTTCGGAGGCCCCGTCGCTGCAAGAGATCTGCCATGTTCTCGAGCGCTTCGGCGGGGTCGTGATGGTCTCTTGTTCGGTGGACTTCGGCTCCTCCGGCGCGCCGGTTTTCCAGGTCCGCGACGGTGTCGCTCGGATCGTGTCGGTTGTCTCCTCGAAAGCGGAAGCACGGGGTGAGCCGGTGGCATTGGCCGGGGAGCTGCAACCGTCGCTCGACCAATTGCGGGAAGCTCTGGACCATGCGCCGGACACGATCCTCAATCGAGGTAGTGGGGGCCGTTTGGGCGGCAATTCGAACCGTCTGAGCGCGAAGTTCGTCCGGCCATGAGCGACCGCCGTCCAATCCGGGCCGTGGTGGCCACCGCGGCCCTTTTGCTCGGGTTCGGCGCGAGTGTTGTCTCGGCCGACACGGCATTGAAACGCCTGACGCTCCGGCAGGACAGCCTCGGCTGGGAAGCGGTCGGCCGGCTGGATCTGTCCGAACGCGGGTTCTGCACCGGTGCGCTGATCGAAACGGATCTGGTGCTGACAGCGGCGCACTGTCTGTTCGACCGAAAGGGCGAGCGCATCGACCCGCGGCAGGTCACATTCCGGGCCGGGTTCCGCGACGGCGAGGTCATCGCCGAACGGAAGGGCGCCCGCGCCGTGGTGCATCCGGAATACACGCCGTCCGACCCGGACGGCCTGCACCAACTTAAATCCGACGTTGCGTTGCTGGTCCTCGATGAACAGATCCCCGCCGCGACCGCTGCGCCATTCATCGTCGGGGCGCAAGTTACGCCGGGAGAAACCGTCAGCCTCGCGTCGTATGCCCAGGGACGCGAAAGCGCCCTGAGTTGGCAGCGTGCCTGCTCCGTCCTGGGGCGGGGCGAGGGTGCGCTGCTTTTCACGTGCGACGCCGATTTCGGGTCCTCTGGAGCGCCTGTCTTCGAAATCTCCTCCGGCCGGCCCCGCATAGTCTCCGTCATTTCGAGGGGAAACCGGGAGGACGGCACGATCCAGGTGTTCGGCCCGGAGATCGGACCGGCCCTCCGGGAAACCCGCAGAGCGTTGCAGGACGGGCGTGACGTGTGGCCGAAAAGTGCTTTCACCGCGCGCCGGATTGAGGCCAGTCGATCCAACGCGATGTCCGCCGGTGGCGCTGGTGGAGCGCGGTTCGTCAGACCCTGAATTCCGCTTCACGACTTCGTGAGGACTGCGCCGGGCGAGGCTTGAAATGCCCTCAAATGGCCCCCACATCGATGCCGTTCGGATGCCATAGGGTCCGGACAGACAGCATCCGCGCCCGTCCCGAGGGAGGGCGCACAACACCGACATCGCTCATGAGAGGATGACCACAATGCGTACTTTTGATTTCTCGCCGCTGTATCGTGCCACCGTCGGCTTCGACCGTGTCGCGGAAATGATGGATCGGGTCCTGGAAGCCGAAGTTTCCACGCCGACCTACCCGCCCTACAACATCGAAAAGACCGATGAGAATGCCTACCGCATCTCGATTGCCGTCGCCGGCTTCGCCGAGTCGGAGCTGTCGGTCGAGGTGAAAGAGGGCGCTCTGCTCGTGTCCGCCCGCAAGGCCGAAGACGATAAGGATCGCACGTTCCTGCACCGCGGCATTGCCACGCGCGCCTTCGAGCGCCGGTTCCAACTGGCCGACCACGTCCGCGTCAGCGGCGCCAGCCACGTGAACGGCATGCTCAACATCGATCTTGTGCGCGAAGTGCCCGAAGCGCTGAAACCGCGCCGGATCGAAATCAACAACGGTGCCAAGGCCATCGAAGGCGAAACCGTCGAGGTCTGAGCCCCGACTGCCTGAAGGGACTTGATCCTGAAGTCAGTGCGCGTCGCCATGTGGCGACGCGCTTTTTCGTTCCGTCTTACTACAGTATGGGAAGCGCCACCTGCGACGGACGCTTCCTCACCAGCTTTTCAGTCGGCGGCCGCCTCATTCCCCATCGAGAAGCGGGTCGATCCGCCGCGACCGGAAGCGCCGCCACCGCGACCAGATGGCGAGCCAGATCGAACCAAGAACGAAGAGGATCGAGATGGCCACCCATGGGATCACCGTGGCATCCGGACCGTCAACACGCTTCACGCTCACCGCGTTTGGATAGATCGACAGGAACTGGATGCGCCACCCATACTTCTTGATGGCCACCCACTTCGGATCGTCTTCGCCCGATTTCAGGTCGGAGGCGACAGCCTGCAGGTTCGAGGTGTTGAACTTGAAATATGGCGGCCAGCCCCAGCCGGTATCTTCGTTGCGATAGACCATCGGCTCCCCATCGGGCCAGATCGCCTGGATGAAGAAGACGTCCCGGCCGGACACGTCGGTTCGCTCGCCGGTGTTGGAATGCGCCCAGAACAATGAGTTGTCTCCGAAATCCACCCGTTTCTGGTAGGTGTCGGAAATCCGGACCACGTCATTGCGGGGCAGCGTGTACCACAGAAAGGCAGCGACGACGGCCCATATCAAAAGCCAGAACGTCCATTTTATGATGTCCCACATGTTTCGGTCCTCAGCGGAAATTGGTCATATAGATAATGGTGCCGATGACGATGATCGGTACGACATACACACCTAGGATGAGTTTGCGGCGAAGCGAGTGGTCATAGACCTTCAGTCCCTCCTGCACATAGGCCTCCCGGTCCCCTTCGCCTTCGCCGATCGCCTCGTCCCATTCGTCTTCCAGCTTCCGCCTGCGGACGGAGCGGGAATAGATCGAGAGGCCGACGTAGATCACCGACAGCACCACGAAGAGGATCAGCACGAGCCGTGCGAGCGCGAACATCTCTTCCTCCATCCTCGCGTGCCTGCTGCGACTGCCGACACCCGTCGGCTCCGCGGCGCCTATGTTCTTGATAACCCGCTTCGTCCCCGCGTGCGACAGCGGATTTTGGGCTCCCCTGCGGCCTTGGGCCCCGCTTCCCTCGGCTGGCATGTTGTCTGTGCGCGCGCCGGGGACTAGCCTCCGCCAATGATTGACGACATCGACAGGCGACTCACCGAGGCGGTCGCATCCCGGCAGGAGGCGTTGACCCGCCTGACCCAGGATCTCATCCGAATCCCCACGCTCAACCCGCCCGGCCGCAATTATCGCGAAATCTGCGACTATCTCGACGGGCGGCTCTCCGGGATGGGCTTCCACGTCGAACTTGTGCGCGCTGAGGGCGCGCTGGCGGATAGCGATGCCAATCCGCGGTGGAACATCATTGCCCGGAAAGACGGGCCCCACGCGGGCGAGACGGTGCACTTCAACTCCCATCACGACGTCGTGGAGGTTGGCAACGGCTGGACCGTGCCACCCTTCGGGGGGGAGTTGATCGACGGTAAGGTCTATGGCCGAGGCGCTTGCGACATGAAGGGAGGGCTCTCGGCCTCGATCATCGCGGCCGACGCGTTCCTTGCCACCTGTCCCGATTTTACCGGTGCGATCGAGATCTCTGCCACGGCAGACGAAGAATCGGGCGGCTTTGGCGGCGTCGCCTACCTCGCTGAGCAAGGCTGGTTCGACCCGTCGCGCGTGCAGCACGTCATCATTCCCGAACCGCTTAATAAGGACCGGATCTGCCTGGGCCATCGCGGCGTCTGGTGGGCAGAGATCGAGACGCAGGGCCGGATCGCCCACGGGTCCATGCCGTTCCTCGGCGACTGCGCCGTGCGGCACATGGGGGCGGTGCTTGCGGAGATGGAGGCGACGTTGTTCCCTCTCCTCGCCGGCAAGCGCACGCAAATGCCGGTGGTCCCGGACGGCGCGAAACAGTCCACGCTCAATATCAACTCGATACATGGCGGCGAACCGGAACAGGCACCGGAGTACACAGGCCTGCCCGCACCCTGCGTGCCCGACCGCTGCCGCATCATTATCGACCGCCGGTTCCTGATCGAGGAGGACATTGCCGAGGTGAAGGCCGAGGTGGCGGCAATGCTGGGGCGCGTGAAGGCCGCCCGCCCAAGCTTCACCTACGAGGTGCGCGACCTGTTCGAGGTACAACCCAGCATGACACACGAAAGCGCCCCTATCGTTCGCACAGTCTCGCAGGCGATCGAGAAGGTGCTGGCCAAGCGGCCGGAATATGTGGTCAGCCCGGGCACGTACGATCAGAAACATATCGACCGGATAGGCCGGCTGCAGAACTGCATCGCATATGGGCCCGGCATTCTCGACCTCGCCCATCAGCCCGATGAATGGGTTGGGGTGCAAGACATGGTGGACAGCGCGACTGTCATGGCGCTTACGTTGGCCGAACTCCTGTTGCCGGAACGGCGTGTTTGAGGGCTTGCAGGGTTCCGGCATGACACATGCCAGCCCGCGCGCTACTGGTGAGTGTCCGATTTGGGTATTTTTGCCAACAAGAAGCGGCTTCTTGTTGGTCCAAATACCCGAATCCAGCGCTGTCCGTTTGGTAGTGTCCCAACGCTTGGTGTAGGAGGCCGCGCGCGGAGCCCCCGGCGTAGCGCAGCGCGCGGCCGGGTGTGACGCTGGCGGCCACCGC
>NZ_FOLG01000021.1 GCF_900112335.1 Tropicimonas isoalkanivorans | reverse complement strand
CGGGACTATGCGGCTATCATCCGCAGCGATTTCGAAAATTACATCCAGGATATCCAGAGCTATTTCCGTTGCCTCGACAGCGAACGCGCCCGCGCGTTCGAAGAAGCGCGGGAAGTCAGCGAGGACTATGGCCGATTTCTACAATTGGTAGGGGATTGATGGGCAACCTCGGGAGCATCAGACTTGCAGCCCATGGAAACCAGACGCCGATAACACCCTCATATATCTACTTTTTAGATAACAGATTTCATCCGCTAGCGACGTCACAAAAGGTATGTGACGCGTGGCAAAGACAATCAGAAGCACAGGACAGGTGGCACTTTGCCAGGCATTGGTCGACGCCCGCATCAAGGCGGGCCTCGGTCAGGAGGACTTGGCGGTCAAGCTCAAGTGCCATCAATCCCTCGTGGCGCGCATTGAAAGCGGCCAACGCCGGGTCGACGTCGTCGAACTGGTCGTCCTCGCCCGCGCCATCGGCTTTGACCCCTCCGAGGTTCTGGCGATCGTTGAAGCCGCCACGGAGCCCGACCACAGGATTTAAGCGATTTCATCAATCGAGAACACGGGAGCTGACTTCTCCCGGTGTGAATTCGTTACCGCGAGGACGAACAGTAACCGATTTTAACGAGGCCCGGCACACGGTTGCAGCAAACGCTTTGGATCTGAGCTGCTATCCGCAACGCCAAATTGCAGGAAGTCAGTAAACAGTGAACGAAAATGAGGTCGAAGGCGTCGCGATCGCCAATTTGATTGCAGCCGATGAAGAAACCATTGTCGGCTGGGTATATCGCTGGAACACAGGTGCTCTGGCAATCCGGTGGGACATGCATGGCCCACAGCGCGTCTCAAGGATTTACCCGGATCTTTGCGATGCCGATAAAGCTGAAATCGACTTCGCGTCTCTCACGCAGCTGAATTGTCGCTACGACTGACATGGAAGAATATGGCCTTTATGGCCCTCAATTGTGTGGTTTTTCGTGCATTCCAGGTTTGATCTCGTACAAGGCTTTGCGCGACGTCGTAGTAGCTCATCAGTCAGTAATTGACCTGCTCGAAGCCGTAATTCCCGCTATAGTCACGCCACTCTATGAAGACGGATCTGTGATAAATGTTCGGGCAGTGCTCGCCCCACCGCTCAAGACCGGCATGCGCCGCGGGAAGCGCTGCGGGTGACGACGACCTCCACGAAAAATCGCCCTGGATCCCATAGGTGCCGAGGACAACGACTGCGCTGCGGTTGCAGTCGCCATCTCGCCCGGATTCGTGCTGTCGTGCATACCGTACATCGAAGACGCGGATGGACCGCACGAAATTGAACTCTGGCCCGCTGATATCGATGTCCGCGCGGTCCTGAACGAGCCGCAGGGCGAGGTCGGTGGGAACGAGATTATCTACTGGCAAGGATTGAAGCGGTCGACGGCTGTCGGTTCGGTACAAGGCTTCAAAGATGCCGCCAGCGTTGTTTTGTAACCGATCGTTCTCGTAGGAGGCGCCCATGGGACAGCGCCAGATTTGCAGCGGTGGTTCGACCGGCCAAGGTGTAATCCGCCGGATAAATTCGGCGCGGGCTCGGGCGCAAGGGACGGAAGCAGGCCAGCCGCCAGACAGGCACAAGAGGATCGCGCAATCGATCGGGTATGTCTGCGCGCGGGCGGGTATTGGCAGCGAAGAACCTGTCACGGTCAAAGCGACTGCGACCGAGGGGAGGAGCTTCTTGAGTAAATGGCGCATGCTGTGGAGCCTCCGTGATAGGAGTTCAGCATACATACAATAATATACTATCGCAACGCTAAGTATAAATTCGCATAATGAAGTTTATGTTAACCAACTGGCGCCCTGAGCCGCTAAAACATTACGATTTGATAATGCCCCGGCAAGGGCAGTGCCACCGTACCAAAGTTACTCCTTTGCGAAAGGAGCGACCATGTTCAGAACTTTCGGATTGCTCTTGGGTCTCGCAACTGCTGTAGTTCTTTTGTTTATGGTTTCGAACAGATGCTGTCTTCTGCGAAGGCATCTGATTGAAAGCTACTCTACCTTTCACTTGCCCAGGCGATTGCCGCCTTCATTTCCGCCGGGTCGAACTAACGGAGTTCTGCCGTGGTCAGCACGTCGGCGAACCTGGTTCCCCACTCCAACAAAGCCCCTTCGCCCACCACAGCGACGCGGCGGAAGTCATTCCTATGGGCTGTGTCGATTTTCAGATCTTCGAGCAGAGCGGACGGCCCATCGTAGCCTTCGAACCTCGTGAGATCGAGAACCAGGCCGGGCTTACTTGTCTCTTGCAGGCGCTCATGAAGCAGGGCGTGCATCCGTTTCAGGTCGCTTTCGCTGAGCTTGCCCTCGCAGGCGAGGCCAATCGTGTCGTCATGAGCTGTCAGTGTCTCGGTGAACATGGTTTTCCTCCTCTTTTTCCGGTTTGCCGTGACCGTAAAGGTCAGCGTTTTCGTGTGCGCGGTCTTCGTGCTCAAATTCCAGACTCGAATGACCGATGCTGAAATCGTCCTTCAGCCGGTCCTTGATCGCGGCCTTGATCTTTTCGATTTGACCCCAGCCGTCCGCTGTCAGCACGACGTGGCAGTCCAGAGCCGCCTCGTGCTCCTGCATCTGCCACAGATGCACGTGATGAACGTCCGCGACACCATCCACACCCCGCATCGCCTGAACGACGGTTTCATTATCGATGTCCGGTGGACTGCCGAGCATCAGCGTCCGAATCGGACCGCCGATCTCGGTAAATGCGAGGTAGAGGATGTAGAGAGCGATGCCGATGGTGATCGCCGGGTCGACCCACCGCATGTTGTAGAGGAGGATGAGCGAGCCGCCGATGATGACCGCCACGGAGGCCAAAGCGTCCGATAGGTTGTGCAGGAAGAGCGCACGGATGTTCACGCTGCCTTTCTGCATCGAATAGGTGAGCAGCGCCGTCAACGTGTCGACGACCAGTGCCACACCGCCCAGGATCACCACCGTCCAGCCCTGTACCTCTGGTGGGTCGATCATGCGCATGCCACCCTCGTAGATCAGGTAGAAGCCGATCAGGATAAGTGTCGTGTAGTTGATGAGCGCTGCGACGATTTCTACCCGCCCATAGCCGAAGGTCATGCGCTTGTCCGCCGGGCGGCGAGCGATCTTACGCGCGAAGAAGGCGATCACCAGCGACGCCATGTCCGAGAAATTGTGGAGGGCATCCGCGATCAGCGCGAGGCTGCCGGAAAGGATCCCGCCGACGATCTGCGCGACCGTCAGGAGGCCGTTGGCCCAGATGGCGATGGAGACGCGACGATCACCGGATTGAGGATCGATGTGGGCGTGGCCGTGATCATGCGGCACGGTTCGTCTCCTCATGGCGGTGGTTCGGCCGATCGAATCCGGGGACCGGCGGCAAGATTCCGCGGCGGATGCGGCGAACCCTGGCATTCATCCAGTGACGGATGACGTGGCGATAGAGCAAGTCGCGCACAAATCCGAAGTTCTGGCGGTGATTGACCCATCCGTCGCCCAAGTCCACCTCTACCCAGGAGTGGAGGATTTCGGACGGCGCGAGGGGATAGACGAGTTCCGGAACGACGCCTCTCTGAAGCGCCTTGTGGATTGTGAACCCGTGCAGTCGGCAGCGAACTCCCACGCCACGCAGCAGGGCCATGAGGAGCGTGCCCTTGGTGTTGCACTGCCCGTGGCCATCTGCGAGGACCTCGGACGCCGGAATGTCGTCGGCGCGGTTGTAGCCGAAGGTAATCTCGTTCCTGACGAAATCGTAGATGGCCCCAATTCGGTCGTCGCTGGGAAGGTCTGCCCAGCCGCGCTCCTCGATCAGTTTTGCAATTGAGGTCGCGTCAAAATCCAGCAGCCGGGTTTTGGCCAAATGAGGGTCGGCGGGGTTCACGGGATACCTCCTCGAATCGTTCACGAGAATATGTAGTTGCTACAGTCACTGTAGCTTCAAGCCCCGATTTCAGGCCGAGTCCTTGGTTACCTGATCGTCATTGTGCACCGCCTTGTGGTGTTCACCATGCGCGTCTCTCAGGATTCCGACGCCACCCCAGGCCGCGATGCCGGCGACAATCACGCCCACGACAAGGTCCGGCCAATTCGTTCCGAGCCAGGCTACGAGCCCGCCTGCGACGACGATTCCGAGATTGGCCGCGAAGTCGTTCCAGCTGAACGTATTCGCCGCTCGGATGTTTACGTCTGGATCGCGAAGCCGTGCCAGCAGCCAGACGCAAAGTGCGTTGATGGCCGCCGCTACCAGCGCCATGACAATCATGATCGTGCCAAGAGGATCCGATCCGCCGACGTAGCGGCGCCACGCGTCATACAGGATTCCAAGGGCGAAGAGGATCAGCAGGCCGCCCGAAACGTTCGCCGCTCCGCGCTTCCACTTGGCGGAGCGGGACAGCGCGAAGAGGCTGATCGCGTAGACGAAACTGTCCGACAGATTGTCGAGGCCATTGGCGATAAGCGCGCTTGACTCGCCGAATGCGCCCGAGGCGAAGAAAGCGACTGCCAGCCCGATGTTGAGACCCAGCACGATCCAGAGTGTGCGTCTTTCCGTTGCGTTTCTCTGCTCCGCCATGCCGGGTATCCAAATTAGTGAATTGCCAATGAGTAACTAACACCGGGCTTTTTGCGTTCCGATCAAAGGTCGTCGAAATTGCTCAGGCGCCGATCTCTTCATGGTCGGTCAGGCATTCGGAATGGTCGCGCAGTACCTCGAGCACACGGCAATCAGAAGTCTGTCCGCCGCTGCACTCATGCACCATCCGCTTCAATTCCGTCCGCAGCGCCTCGAGCCGCGCCAATCGTTGCTCGACCTGTTTGAGTTGCCGACGGGCTATTGCATCCGCCTCAGCGCAGGACTTTCCCGGATGATCGCTGAGATCGAGGAGCTCACGGATCGCGTCCAACGAGAACCCCAGTTGCCGTGCGTGCCGGACGAATGACAAGCGGTCGAGTTCGGCGTCGCCATAGCGTCGTTGGCCCCCCTCGGTCCTGCCGGGCTCAGGCATAAGTCCGATCTGCTCGTAATACCGGATGGTCTGCACCTTTGTTCCGGTCTTCTTCGCCAGCGTCCCAATCGTCAGCATTTCCGCTCCCCACATTACCTACAGTGGGTGTAGCTTTATGCGGTGCGCATCACAAGCTTCACCCGAGTTTCACAGATCGGTGATTGTTGGCCGATCGATGACAATCACGCTTGAACCTACAGTAGCTAGAGGATGTAAACGCACACAAAATATAGAATCAGGTTCGGGCGGAGCGGCGTGAGGCTTTCAGGTCTTCAGAAGGTATTGTGGGTGTTGGCGGGCGCGGCGGCGTTCGTTTTCATCTGGCTGTTGCTATGGTCCGACTACCGTGCCGATCTTGCCCGCACCGAGAGTGAACCACCGTTTCTTGCTGATTTCGAACTGACCGATCATCGCGGCATGGTCCAAACGGACGAAGATTTCGCAGGGCGCTGGATGCTGGTCTTCTTTGGCTTCACCAATTGCCCCGACGTCTGTCCGACAACACTGTCCGAAGTCGCGGCCGTGATGGAGGGCCTGGGCGATGAGGCAGCAATGGTTCAGCCGATTTTCATAACGATTGATCCGGAGCGGGATACGCCGACTGCACTTGCCGAGTATGTGCCCCTGTTCGACGCAGGGATCATCGGGCTGACCGGTACACCGGAGCAGATCGCCGCGACATCCGAAACCTTTCCGATATTCTTTGAGCGGATCGAGCAGGCGACTGCGCCGGGCGGATACACGATGGGTCACACGTCGCATCTTTTCCTTTTCGACACGCAAGCAGGCTTCGCGGACTCCTGGCCCTACGGCACGCCCGCCGAAGAGATCCTCGCCGATCTGAGACAGAGGATCTGATCGTCATGACCCGACTTTCCGGAGAGACGGCCCTTGGCCTGGCCTGGATCATCGCGCTCACCGCGTCGCTTGCCGTGCTCTTCATCGGCGAGGTTCTGGGGCAGACACCTTGCGTGCTCTGCTGGTTCCAGCGTGCCTTCATGTTCCCCTTGGCCATCATCCTCGGGCTTGGGCTGTGGTGGCAGGATCGGCGCGTGGGTCGCTACGGGATCGCGCTGGCTTTGGGCGGTGCCGCCGTCGCGCTTTGGCACTTGGGCCTCTATGTCGGCGTTATCCCCGAGCGTATCCAGCCCTGCACGGCGACCGGCCCATCCTGTACCGACGACAATCAACTGGTCTTCGGCATTCCGATTCCTTTGATGGCGCTCGTCGCCTTCGCGATGATCGGTCTGCTGTCGGCTCTCTCACTGAAGGAAACACAAAAATGAAACGACGCGGCCTCATCCTGTCCGTTCTCGCGCTCGGGGTCGCCGGTTTCGGCGGTGCCGCCTGGTATGCCACCCGCCCCGACCCGATTGCCGCGTCCGATCCCATCGACCCTGAAATGGCCGACGCGCTGATCCGACCCTATTCCCCGATCCTCGGGCCCGAGGATGCGCCCGTAACCATCGTTGAATTCTTCGACCCGGCCTGCGAGGCATGCCGCGCTTTCTATCCGGTCGTCGAGGATATCATGGCGGAGCACGGAGACGCGGTGCGCGTTGTAATCCGCTATACGCCTTTTCACGGCGAGGCGTCGGTAGAAGCGATCCGTGTGCTCGAGGCGGCGCGCATGCAGGACGTGTTTGAACCTGTGCTCGAGGCAGTCTTGCGAGAGCAGCCCAGATGGGCGTCTCACGGGACCCCGGCACCCGGATTGATCCTTGAGATTGCAGCAAGCGGAGGTCTGGATGTCGAAGCTGCCCGGACACAGATGCTGGCCCCCGGTGTTGTGGCGGTGCTCAACCAGGACCGCGCCGATGTCGAGACAGTCGGGGTCCGCCAAACGCCCACGTTCTTCGTGAACGGCAAGCCTCTCGATCCGTTCGGTGAGGCCGAATTGCGGAGGCTGGTGGCAGTGGAAGTTGCGGCAAGCCAAAGCTGATTTGCGGAGGCAGGAGAAACGAGTGGTGAAGAAGTTGAGATATACCAATGCATTGGCCGTGCTTTTGACGGTTGCAGGGCTGTCGGCCCCCGCACTGGCCGGTTCGGAGGATGTCGTGGTCGAGAATGCGTGGTCCCGCGCCTCGATCGGCGTCAACAGGCCAGGTGCCGCCTATATGACCGTGCGCAACACGGGTGAAGACGCCGTTACGCTGACCGGACTTGCGACACCGCTGGCAATGATGCCCGAGATCCATGAGTCGAAAACCAACTCCGATGGCGTCAGTTCCATGGCGCCTGCAGGCGAGATCACGATTGAGCCCGGCCAAAGCGTGGCATTGGAGCCGGGCGGGTTGCACGCCATGCTCATGAAGCTGCAAGAGCCGATGACCGAAGGCGAGAATTTCCCGCTGACACTGACCTTCTCGGATGGCGGCAAGGTGACGGTCGAGGTCCCAATCCTCGGAATCGCCGCGCGTGGACCGGAGGGCTGATGCAACGTCGGCAGCTCCTTCTATACGGCGCAGCCGGTGCCGGCGTTCTTGGCCTGACGCTCTTCGTGGGCTGGTGGCGGGTGGACGGGCCCGGTGCGCCTGAACCAAAAGGGCAGCGGCCCCTGCCCCTATCGGCGATGGAGTTCCGGCTGACCGACCACGAGGAAAATGAGGTAGGGCCTGGCAACCTGATCGGTCGTCCCACAATGGTGTTTTTCGGGTTCACCTACTGCCCGGACGTCTGCCCGACGACCCTATCGGATATTTCCGGCTGGCTTGAGGAACTGGGCGACGAAGCATCAGAGATGAACGTGGTCTTCATCACGGTCGACCCGGAGCGGGACACGGTCGAGGCCATGGCCGAATATGTCGGCTATTTTCATCCGGTCATTCGTGGCTGGACGGGGCCGGAAGACCAAATTGCCCGCGCTGCAGAAGGGTTTCGTGCCTCATTTGAGCGCGTCCCGACTGAGGGCGGCGGCTATACGATGAACCATACGGCAAGCGTATTCCTGTTCGATGCCGAGGGTGAGCTCGTCACCATGATCGACTATCACGAGCAAAGAGAATTCGCGGTGCCGAAGATCCAGCGCGCACTGACAGAAGACGTAGAGGGGGCAACATGAAGATAAGAACTGTCTTGGCGGCCGTTGCGGTCGCAGGCGCATTTTCGGTGACCGCCATCGCCATCTCTGGCGTTCTGTCCAAAGAACCGGTGCCCCCTGCGATTGCTGAAGCGACCCTCTGGACTCCCAATCCGCTTGCGCCGCCTCGGATTACCGAAACCAATTCGGTCCGCCCTACACTCGCCCAGGCGGATATCGCATTCGAGTTCAGACCCCGGCCGCTCCTGACCGTTTCCCCCGCTGATACCTCCTTGCCATCTATCGAGCCCCCGCTGGTCACCTGGTCGCGGGAGATTGCGTCCGGCGAGACGCTTGATGCGGTCCTTTCCGATGCGGGGCTGGATGCTTCGGATCGCGCCGAAATCGCCTTGGCGATTGGCACGGAATACGATCTGCGCCGTCTGCGTCCGGGTCACATCATTACGGTGGTTTCCACAACGGACGACAACCCGCGTCGTGTAGAGCTCGCCGTCGAAGACGGTGTCCGGATAGAGGCGGTCTTCGGCGAACAGCTTGCCGCCCGCGTGTTGGACCCGGATCCCGAATTGGTGACTTTCGCCGGCGAGGCGGTGATCGAGAGCTCGATTTTCGCCGCCCTGAACACGGCAGACATCCCCGCCCGTTTTGCGGTGGACCTGGCGCAGATGCTGGGCGGCACCGTGGATTTCCGTCGTGATCTTGCGGGTGGCGAGACGATGCGCCTCCTTTGGCGCGAGGCCCGAGACGGGAACAAGAGGATTGGTCAGCCCGAGCTTGCCTTTGCCGCACTGGATATCGATGGCTCGGTCTATGAAATCGTCTGGCCGAACGACGGCAGCGGCCAAGCGACGATCTATGTCGACGGAGAAGTCCTGCGCGTGTTTGCGCAACCGGTCGAAGGTGCACGGCTGAGTTCTGTGTTCGGGCGCCGCACCCATCCGGTCTACGGCAATGTACGGATGCACACAGGAGTCGACTTCGCGGCGGCGCGCGGCACGCCGGTACAGGCGACGGCGCCGGGCCGCGTTAGCTTCATCGGCCGACGCGGTGGGTATGGCCGGGTCGTCGAGATCGCTCATGGCTCCGACACCCTGACGCGCTATGCGCATCTGAGCGCCGTACCGGACGGGCTCACACAAGGGCAACGCGTGATGGCCGGAGATATGATCGGGCGGGTCGGTGCGACGGGTACCGCGACAGGCCCCAACCTACATTACGAAGTGCTGGTGGACGGTCGCCCAACCGACCCTCTCTCTGACGACCGATTGGCAGAGGCGGCCGAGCGTGAAGCGGACGACACGGCCGCGCTTGAGCGACTGCGTGAGGCGCGTTCACTTCTTGCTGAGAGGCTCGCCAGCGAATTTGCACAGACGACAACCGAAAGGCTTTGATCCATGAAACGATTTACTCCCGCCCTTGCCATCGCATTTGCCTTGCTTCCTGCGGCGCAGGCCGTCGCAGAGGCGATTCAGATCGACGTCCGGAAGACAAACGGCTGCGGCTGTTGCCTGTCCTGGATGAAGCACCTCGAGGAGAATGGCTTCGCGCCGATGGGCGAGGACATGTTCGGAGGATCTCTTGTGCGCTTCAAACTCGACAATGGCGTGCCGCAGCGCATGGTCTCCTGCCATACGGCTTTGGTCGACGGCTATGTGATCGAGGGCCACGTGCCGGCGGCTGACATCCAACGCCTGCTGGAGGACCGGCCAGACGCGGTAGGCCTGGCGGTGCCGGGAATGCCCTACGGGTCGCCCGGCATGGGACCGGAGGACGACCGGGAGGCTTACGATGTCTTCCTGATCCACGAAGACGGATCGACCGAGGTCTACACCAGCTACTCGGCTCCTGACTGAACTCGCGGCAGAACCTTAACAATTGGAACCCCTCTCCCCCATAGCGCTTGGCTTTCTTGGAAGCCTGGCCGCCGGATCGCTGACCGCGGTCGGGGCGGTCCCCGTTCTTTTTGGGCGCATCCCGTCCCGGGCCACGCGCGATCTGCTGCTTGGCTTCGCGGCGGGTGTCATGCTCGCGGCTTCGTTCTTCTCGCTGATCATCCCGGCTCTCGACGCAGCTGAAGGACAGTTCGACAACGGTGCTCTCCCGGCGGCCATCGTATGTGTTGCGATCCTGCTTGGCATGGGCGCGGTCGCTCTGATGAACGAACGGCTACCGCATGAACATTTCAAGACGGGGCGGGAAGGTCCCGACGCCGCATCGCTGCGGCGCGTCTGGCTTTTCATCATCGCGATCACTATCCACAATTTTCCCGAAGGGCTTGCCGTCGGCGTCGGGTTCGGGGCTGACGGTTTGTCGGGCGGGTTGCCACTTGCGATCGGTATTGGATTACAGAATGCCCCCGAAGGTCTGGCGGTGGCGGTTTCGTTGCTCGGCGAGGGCTATTCCAGGCTTCGCGCCTGGGGCATCGCCGCTCTGACCGGTCTCGTCGAGCCCGTCGGTGGACTTCTCGGCGCAGGGATTATCAGTCTTTCGCAACCGCTGCTGCCCTGGGGTCTCGCCTTCGCAGCAGGTGCGATGCTCTACGTCATCAGCCACGAGATCATTCCGGAAACCCACCGATCCGGCCATCAGAACAGGGCGACGCTCGGCCTCGCCGTTGGTCTTGTGATCATGTTGTTCCTCGACGTCTGGCTGGGATAAGCTGATGAGAACTTGCCTCTTCGTCGGTCTGCTTGCTGCGCTGATCGCCTTTCTTGTCGATCAGGCAACGAAGGCAATCGTTGTGTCCAATGCGACTGTTCTTAGTTCCGGCGTATCGGTCTTTCCCGGCTTCAATCTCATCTACCTGCGCAATGACGGAGTGACCTTCGGGCTTCTCGGCGGCGCGCCGTGGTGGAGCCTTGTCTTACTGGCGCTTGGCATCTGCGTCTGGCTGGCGTTCATGCTGGTCCGTACCAGCAGCCGGGTCGAGGCCATTGCCTATGGTGCGATCATCGGCGGTGCACTCGGCAATATTCTGGACCGCCTGCGCTATCGTGCGGTGACGGATTTCCTCGATTTCTACATCGGGACGGCGCACTGGCCTGCCTTCAACATGGCCGATGTTTTTGTGGTTGGCGGCGTGATGCTGCTGCTCATTGCGCCGTGGGTTGGCGCTCGACTTCAGACCGATTCATGAAGCCGGGATTGCCGCAGTTCGTTAGTGAGGACCTGAACCTGTTCCAGCGCATGGGTCTTGCCCTTGCTGCCGGCGGATTGACGGTTTTGACTCTTCCGCCGTTTTCTTGGCTCATCGCGGTCCCTGTCGCCTTCTCCGTGCTCTTTATCGTTCTCCGGAACATCTCAACCTCGCGCGCTTTCCTTGTCGGTTGGGCTTTCGGACTGGGCCAATTCGGGATTGGAATTTCCTGGATCGCCGAGAGCTTTTACGTCGATGCCGAACGTTTCGGCGCACTGGCGATTCCGGCGGTCGCGGGTCTGTCCGCCGGACTTGCCATCTTCCCGGGCATGGCGGCGATGCTTTTTGCCGCCATCATGCAGCGCCGAGCTGTCGGCGGCATTGCGGCGGGCCTGCTGTTTGCAACCTGCTGGGTGGCCACGGAATGGCTGCGGGGTCATGTCCTGACAGGGTTTCCCTGGAACCTTGCCGCTTATGCCCTTGTCGACTATGCCGCCCTGCGCCAACCCGCCGCCTGGGTCGGAAGCTACGGTTTGGGCTTTCTCACGGTCTTCATCGGCATATTGCCAGGTGTGTTGACTGTGGCGGCGCCAAAGAGACGCGCGCCTGTTCTCGTGCTCTTCGCCGTTGCTGTGGCGGGTTTCTGGGTTGGCGGTGCGCTTCGGTCAGGGCAGGACGTGCCGCCGACAGACGTTGCTTTGCGCATCGTCCAAGGCAATGTGCCACAAGTCGAGAAGTGGGTACCGGGCAGCCGCCAGCGAACCTTGGAAAAATACCTGGGCTTGTCCGCGCAACCCGGACGTTTCGATTTGCTGCTTTGGCCGGAAACGGCCTTCCCCGGCTTTCTGGACGAAGATGCTGCGGCACGCGCGCGGATATCTGCAGCTTTGCCAGACGGCAGGATCCTACTGACAGGTGCGCCTGACCGAGTGGAGGGCGATGGGGGAACCAGATATTTCAACACGGTTCAGGCCTATGACGGCAGCGGCGAGGTTCTGACGGGGTATGCAAAACATCATCTTGTTCCGTTCGGGGAATATGTGCCCCTGAAAGGCTGGCTGCCCATCGAGCGGCTGACCGAAGGGTTGGGCGATTTCACGCCGGGACCAGGGCCGCGCACGCTGGCGATCCCTGGCGCGCCTCTGGTCGCGGTGGCGATCTGTTACGAGATCATCTTTCCGGGCCACGTGGTCGATGACCTTTTCCGCCCCGACTGGATATTCAACGCCACAAATGATGCCTGGTTCGGAACCAGCATCGGACCCGAGCAGCACCTCGCCTCCGCGCGGATGCGCGCGGTCGAGGAGGGACTTCCCGTGGTCCGGGCGGCCAACACTGGGATATCCGCGATCATCGACGCCAATGGAAATGTCGTCGCGCGTCTTGATACCGGGGAAACAGGCACCATTGATGCCGGCCTGCCGGGCGCGCGTACTCCAACGCCCTATGCGCGGTTCGGCGACTGGACCTTGTTGGTTCTTGTTTTTGGGTGCTGGGTCTTCGGCTGGCTGGCCAGTTTGCTCGGACGAGATCCCGATGCGCGGCATTTTGGAACGGAGGTATCCTGATGCTTGTGATCGTGAGCGCTATCGGAGGCGCGATCTGGGGTGGCTATCTGGCACGACGGAGGAGGGGGAATCACCTGGATATCCTCCAATATGCGGTAGCGTCTGCGATCGCCTTCGGACTTGTCGCCCTGTTTGCAACCATCGTGCTGTCGCGGGTTCTCGGCTAGCGAGCTTCGAAATTGCGCAAACGTGTCAGCGGCTTGAAGACCTGATAGCTCGAGGTCCCGATAGAGAATCGCGCGAATGTGCATCTAGGCGAGCTCATTTCTGATTGAGCCGTCGCTCGAACGCCTCCAATGTCGTCCCGCTGACGTGATGCTCGATCCCTTCCGCATCGCGTTCCGCGGTCTCTTCGTCGATTCCCAGGCTCAGAAGAAAGGCGACGACGACCCTGTGGCGGCGTCGACAGATCTCCGCGAGGTCCTGCCCGGCATCGGTGAGGAATATCGCGCGGTATGGCTCCCGCCGGACCAGACCAGCAGCCTTGAGCCGCGAGATGTTCTTGGTCACGGTCGGCGGCTTCACGCCAAGCCGCTCGGCGATCTCGACCGGTCTGGCCTCCCCGCGCGTCTCGATCAGTTCCGCGATCAGTTCGACGTAATCCTCCGCCATCTCGCTTTCATGTGCCTGACGCACGGTCGCAAAGCCATCGGCCTGCGCCTCGGGAGCCCGGTCGACCGCTTCGAATGGCTCACGCCCTTGTGATTGTAGCTTTGTCATACTCGGGACTTTGCAGCGAAACAGCGGGATTGACAACTTGTTTGCTTCGGGTAGATAAGTTAGCCATGTCTAACTTTTTACTTTGGAGGCCGTGGTGATGCGAAATATTATGAGAGTGCTGCTCGCCACACTCGCAAGTGCGCTCCTCCTGTCCGGACCTGTCGCCGCGACGCCGGCCAAGGAGGCGCCTTGGCTTCCCGAGGCAGCGGCCTACCGTCTGACGCTCTTTCTTGGAAATCTCGAGCCTCTGCCCTGGGACGACATCGAGACCGCCTGGACGGAACCCTACCGGGGTTCGGAATTCTCTGTCGGGGCGCTGGCGTGGCTGGACCGCAAAAGCGATATCGAGCTACCGAAACCGCCGGATCAATGACCGTGCGCCAGTGCTCCTTTCGCCATCTGCTCGCCCACCGGTTCTCCGCCTGAAGGCCCGGCCTCAACCTGATGGCCGTTCAGGAGCCGAAGTGCGTTGGCGACCACCAGCAGAGACACGCCTACATCCGCAGCAATGGCGCCCCACATTGAGGCCATACCGAACGCGGTCAGCCCGACGAACAGCGCCTTGGTCGCCAGCGATATGCCGATATTCTGGTGGATGATCGTCATGGCACGGCGCGAATGGCCGATAAGCCAGGGTACCTTGCCGATGTCGTCGGTCATCAGCGCGATGTCGGCCGTCTCGATCGCGGCATCCGATCCGACAGCGCCCATGGCGATGGCATAATGCGCCCGCGCCATGGCCGGTGCGTCATTCACACCGTCGCCGATCATCGCCACCATGTCGTGGCTTTCGACGAGTTCCTCAATGGCCGTCACCTTGTCTTCTGGCAAAAGTTCGGCGCGCACCTCGTCGATGCCGACTTCGGCTGCCACCGCGCGCGCGGTGCGTTCGTTGTCGCCCGTCAACATCACGATGGTCTTCACACCCTGCGCATGCAGACGCGCAACGATCCCCTTTGCATCTGGGCGGATGCGGTCGCGAAGCTCCAGTACGCCGGTCACGCCGGTCTCGTCACCCACGGCAACGAGGGTGCTCCCTGCCCCTTCGATCCGATCCCGCAGATCCGCCGGAATGGCATTGCCGAACCCCTTCTCTTCGGCGAAGCGATCCGAGCCGAGCCAGATAGCGCGCCCGTCGGCGCGTCCTTCCAGACCGCGCCCGGGCACGGTACGGGTGTCCTCTGCGGCAGACACGGAAACACCATCGGCTTCGGCGCGCGAGAGGATGGCGCGTGCCAGCGGGTGTGAAGACCGCGCCTCCAGGCTTGCTGCCAGCGCCATGAGATCGCGTGCGGAAACGCCGACCAGTGGGTGAACCGCCGCCACCTCAGGCTCGCCCATGGTGATCGTCCCGGTCTTGTCCATCGCCAGTGCCGTGGTCCGCCCCGGCGCCTCGACATAGGCGCCGCCCTTGATGAGCACCCCCGCCCGTGCCGACGCGGTCAGCGCTGCCACGATGGAGACCGGCGTAGAAATGACCAGCGCGCAAGGACATGCGATGACCAGAAGGACCAGAGCATTGTAGAACCAGTAGTCCCAGGCGCCGCCGAGCAGCAGTGGCGGCACCAGCGCGATGGCGATCGCCAAAGCCATCACGATGGGTGTGTAGATGCGCGCGAACTTGGCCACCCACTGTTCGACCGGCGCGCGGCGGGCATGGGCATCGCCCACCATGCGAATGATTTTCGCGAGCACCGTGTCCGAGGCGGCCTTCGTCGCCCGCACCGTCAGTGTGCCCTCGCCGTTGATCGTGCCGGCATAGACCTCGTCGCCTGGTTCCTTGGGCACTAGCGCGCTTTCCCCAGTAATTGGGGCCTGATCGACGGCCCCTGCCCCGTCCACGACCTCACCGTCGAGGGGGATCCGGTCGCCGCCGCGCACGATAAACCTTGCATTGACTGCCACGGCCGCGGCCGGAACGTCGGATTCAGATCCGTCGTCGTAAAGAACCCGCGCCGTTGGCGGCGCCAGATCGAGGAGCGCGGAAACCGCATTACGCGCCCGCCCCACGCTCCAGCTCTCAAGATAAAGCGAAAGCGAGAAGAAGAAGGCGACCGTCGCGGCCTCAAAAAACTCGCCGAGGCCGATGGCGCCCGCGACGGCCACCACCATGAGCAGGTTCATGTCGGGGCTAAGCCTCCGCGCCGAAGACCAGGCCTTGGGCGCGACAAGCCAGACGCCAAAAAGAATCGCGACGGCGAAGATCCCTGCTTCCACCATAGGCATAGGCACCTCGCCATGGCCCGCAAAGAGCCCGAGCGCGCCGCCCATGCCGGTCTCGACAATGTGAAAAAGGAATCCCGCCGCCCAGAAGCCGCCGCTCAACGAGGTAAAGCGCTTCTGACGTGCCAGATGCGCCGCCTGGTCCTCTGCTGCGTTGTCGGCATCCCATGGCTTGGCGCTCATGCCGGTCGTTGCGACCAACTGCGTGACTTCGTCGTCTGGTATCCTCTCGGCGCTATCGAGGATGGTCATTCGCCCGTTGATCACGTCGAATGCCAGGTGTTCGGTTCCGCCCACTTTCGGCCCGACAACCCGGTTCAGGATCGCCACCTCTTCGGCGCAATCGAGCCCGGAGACCTGAAAGCTCCTTCCGCCAGACGGCGCTGGCGCCGTGGACGCGACGTCCTTGCTGGCGTCGCAACAGGAGTTGCCTCTTGGGTCAGAATGCTCTTGATCACCCGGATGGCCGTGATCGTTGCGGTTGCCGTCGGAAGACATGGATTGACCTCAGGATTCATTGATTCCACATTGACATAGCCCCTACAGTAACTAGAGCTTCAAGGGCAACAAGTGGATATTCGTCCAGCAAGAAAGGCGCCCTGCGGAGGCTTGAAGCTAGCCGCCCCCTTGAAACGACGCGGTTGGAGCAACGCTTGCCGGTACGAAGCGATCAGAATGAGTGAGGTAGACATGCAGAAACGAAACGCGCCGATTATCGCAGCGACATTGGTGCTTGCTGGCTGCGCGGTGCCAACGCTGGACGACGGCGGCGCTCGCAACGAAGTGGGAAGTGTTCCCGAGGCCGTCATTGCCCTTGCTGCGCCTGGTCAGGATCTCACCACGGCGCGGCTTCGTCCCGAGGATGGCTGTTATTGGTATGAACACAGCGGTCCGGTGGAAAACACCTTGGTTCCGCTACGCTCGGCAGGTGGCAACCCCATCTGCACTTCGCGCCAGTCCTGATCAGCCCATAGATGCGTCAAGCCCACGCGTAACACATGATGCGCCAGTCAACTTCTCGGGGTGACGCTGTCTTCCGCCGAGTACAGGAATGCCGTCGAGCCAATCTCGACGTTGGGATAGAGATCATTGATGTGTGCCATGACCATTCGGACGCAGCCGGAACTCGCACGGCCGCCAATGCTTCTTGGATACGGTGTCCCGTGAATCCTTAGATAGGTGTCTCGGTCGCCGACGAAGAGATAGAGGGCTCGCGATCCGAGCGCGTTTTCAGGTCCGGGTTCCATACCGTCAGCGATATCGGCGTAGAGCTCTGGGTCGCGGTCGATCATGTTTTGTGTCGGCTGCCAATGCGGCCACCTGACCTTGCGCTTGATCGTATAGGTGCCCGGTTCGTAAAGTTTACCGCGCGCGATCGCCACGCCATAGCGCATCGCCGTGCCGCCTTCTTCGATGTGGTAGAGATAGCGCGCAACAGCATCGACATGGATATCACCGGGTACAAGTCCGTCCTTCGCGAGGACCCGCTGTGGCAGGAAGCGAGGGTGAAGGCCCCAAGGGTTGGACGTGGCCGGGTCGTAGCCGGGAGGTGTAACCTGTGCGTCCCAAGCTGCCTTCTGCGCATCGGTAGGCCACGTGTCTGCAAGGAGCGGGCTGGATATCGATGCCGAAAACAGCGCGGTGGTCGTCTGGATGAAATGTCGTCTTGTCAGCATATAGATTGCTCCGTTCACGCATTGGACGGCAAACCGAACCTTACCCCGAACGCAGTGTTGTTCGCCCGGGAAGGAGTGAGGCGTTATTGGCAACTTGCTCCATGGTGCCGTTCTTTGTCGGTGGCTTAACTCCTAAAGCTACTAGAGGTTCAAGAAAATTTTCTGTTATCAATAGACGCTGCTACTAATGGAGCTATCCGATCCGTCCCAGAACCGGAAATACGTCGAGCATCCAGTATGACAGCGCGCTCAACTGCCCTGTCATCATCGCCAGCCCCATCAAGATCATCACTATGCCCGCAAGCTGGTGGAGGCGGCGGCCAACCCGGCCGATGGCCCGCAACCGTCCCGCGATCTGGTCGGTGAATCCGGCCACGATCAGAAACGGTATTCCAAGGCCGGCGGAATAGACGGCAAGCAGCATGATACCTTCGCCCATCGTGGCACTCGCCGCACTGGCTGTCAGGATCGCGCCGAGGATCGGGCCGATGCACGGAGTCCAGCCGAAACCGAAGGCAAGACCGAGGACATAGGACGCAGCGGGTTGGCCCCCGGGGATGTTGAGATTGAATCGGAAGTCGCGTTCCATGACCGAAACACGCGCGGCTCCTATCATGAAGAGCCCGAAGAAAATGATGATGCCGCCCCCAACGAGGTTGAGTTCATACCGCCACCGAAGCAGGGCCTGACCCATTGCAGTCGCGGATGCGCCAAGTCCCATGAAGATGGTGGAGAAGCCGAGGACAAAACACAGGCTTAGCCAGACCGCGCGCGACGGCGAAGCGCCGACCACCCCGCCCTCAGCGGCTGTGCGCCCGGTTACGTAGGAGACATAACCTGGCACAAGAGGTAGCACGCAGGGGGACAGAAATGATATCGTGCCGGCTAGGAGGGCGGCGGTGAGGGCGCGCGCCAAGTGATGTCTTCGTCGACCCAGATCAGCAGGGACCCCCGCTTGCGCAGCGATGCGTTGTAGCTGGACCAGTTGGTCGTACGATAGCGGGCGGGAGATGGGTTGCTCATGGAATGCGGCTAACAGCATGGGTTCGCGAAGGGAATCCTGAGGCGTCAGACTTGTGCAACAACGCCCCGTATCATCGACCTAGTGGTGCCCACATGGCAGGCTATTTCAATGGATAGATTTTTCTCTATCAGTATGCCCGCGGCTCAGTTTGTTAGAAATGTCCTGCTGTTCAGCTTCGCTGCATTACTGCCGGTCCTGTTGTTCTACGTCTTACTGGCTCCGGGCTTTGCTCCGGCTCTTGCTGCCGGCGGACCGGCACTCATGCGCTTTCTAAGGCAGGTTGCGACCAACGGTTTGCCCGTGGTTTTTGCCGTCAACTATGTCAGTTTTTTCCTTTTCGCTATGACAAAGCAACCAAAGGCGGGCTCAAGAGACACGGCGTTTTTCGTGCTGGTCGATGTCTTGCTCAGAGCCCTTCTCTTTCCAGGTCTCCACGTGCTGATATACGTTCTATCTGCCGACTGGTTCGGGTCATTCGGCGGCAATCGTTCAACCGCTTTGGCGGTTGTATCCCCGACTCTTGCGCGTTCGGCGTTTTTCGAGAACATCTCCGGCGTTTACCTCTATGCGACTATGATAAGCGCGTTGCCGCTCTACGTCTCGGCTTTCGGGCGGTCGGAATTTCTTGGACCGGTTGTACGTCGCTTGCCCATGAACACGGGCGTGATGCTGCTTGCCCTGGCTGCGTTTGCCTTGTCGGTCGGGCTGATCACGATCGGCGCACAAGGCATCGCATCTCTTCAGGCCAGGTGATGGCAGGCTAATCACCGTGGGCGTGGGCGGGGGCGACTTGCGGTGCCACCCATTGCGACAAGTAAACGCGCTCGAAGGCGAACACAGCGATCATCCCGACAGCGGCGTAGAGAACGATCATCGGGTCGCTTTGAAGCTTCATCACGGTGAAAGCTGCCAGTACTATCGCATCGAGCGCCAGGGCAGTCAAAAGCACGATACCGAAGGCGCCGACGTCTGCTCGACGATAGCGGAACACGCCCCAATGTATGATCATGTCCATGACGAGGTAAAAGAAAGCACCGAGGGATGCGATCCGGCCTAAATCAAAGAGCACGGCCAACGTCGCGGCGATGACGACAGTATAGACCAGGGTGTGGCGTTGGATGGGACCTGGCATACCGAAGTGGCTGTGCGGGATCATTTCCATGTCGGTCAGCATCGCCAGCATACGCGACACCGCGAAGACGCTGGCCAGAACGCCGGACGCCGTTGCGACAGCGGCCAGGATCACCGTGAGTATGAAGCCGGTTTGTCCAAGGGCGGGCTGCGCCGCTTGTGCCAGCGAATAGTCACGCGCTGAGATGATCTCCTCGATCGTGAGACTCGAACCGACCCCGTAGGCGACCAACAGGTAGACGACGACGCAGATTCCGATAGAGAACATGATCGCTCGGCCAACATTGCGATTTGGTTCAGTGATCTCGGCTCCGCTGTTGGTGATCGTGGTGAATCCCTTGAACGCAAGGATGGCCAGCGCCGTAGAGGCGATGAACCCCGTGAGCCCGTAGGATTGTGAGGTCTCGGACGCCGCGGCGAACGCAAAACCACTGGACCACAGGGCCGCGATGCCAAACAGAGCTATGCCTCCGATCTTGATCGCGGCCATGATCAACGAGAACAGCCCGACCGAGCGGTTTCCGGCCATGTTCACCAAAAAGGCGAAAACGATCACGGCCACAGCCAGAGCGGGGACCAATGGGCCACCTTCGATATCGAAAGGGCGCAGGACATAGGTGGCGAAGGTTCGCGCGACGAGGCTTTCCGCGATCACCATGCTGAGCGCCATCAGCAGTGCGGCCCCGCCCGCGATGGCTCCGGGGCCATAGCATTTCTGCAGGATCATGGCGATGCCACCCGAGGACGGCCATTTGTTCGACATCCTGATGTAGCTGTAGGCGCTGAAGCTTGTGACGACCGCGCCGGCGATGAATGCAAGCGGGAAAAGCGGGCCGGCGAGCTGCGCGATTTGCCCCGTCAACGCAAAGATTCCAGCGCCGATCATCACGCCTGTCCCCATCGCAACGGCTCCGCCCAGACTGATGGAATTTTCGCGGTACGTTTCTTTTTCGCTCTGCATAAATGGCCCCCTTTTAATTTTGGTTCATCCGAACGCTGTTGCGCGCTTCTAGATACGAACGCCGCGAAGGCGCAGCGAATTGAGCACCACCGAGATTGACGACGCGCTCATGGCGAAGGCAGCAAACATCGGACTGATGAGGATGCCAAAGAAGGGAAACAGAACTCCCGCCGCGACCGGCACGCCGGAGGCGTTGTAGATCAGCGCGAAGAACAGGTTCTGGCGGATGTTGCGCATCGTGGCCCGGGCGAGCCGCCGCGCACGCACGATACCATCAAGGTTGCCCTTGACCAGCGTGACGCCCGCGCTTTCGATGGCCACATCGGCGCCGGTGCCCATGGCGATGCCGACATCGGCCTGCGCGAGCGCGGGGGCGTCGTTGACGCCATCCCCGGCCATGGCGACCTTGTGGCCCGCCTCTTGCAACTCAAGGATGATCCGCGCCTTGTCCTCCGGCAGCACGTCGGCCCGGATCTCATCGATTCCGAGCCGCGTGCCGATGGCCTTGGCCGTGCGTTCGTTGTCGCCGGTCGCCATGATGACGCGGAACCCCAGTTCATGCAGATCCTCGATGGCTTCTGGCGTGGTCTCCTTCACTGGGTCGGCGACAGCAACTAGACCGGCGATCTCGCCATCCAGCACAACGAACATGACCGTCTCGCCTTCGTCGCGGCGGGCATTGGCCTTGGCGGTCAACGCGCCCGCCTCGAGCCCCAATTCGCGGATCATCGCCAAATTGCCGAGCGCGACCGCTTTGCCGTCAACGACCCCCTTGACGCCCTTGCCAGTGACCGCCTCGAAGTCCCGTGCCTCGTCCATTTTGACATCTCGCTCCTCCGCACCCCTGACGATCGCTTCGGCCAAGGGGTGCTCCGATCCGCGCTCAAGCGATGCGGCGAGACGCAAGACCTCGGCTTCGTCGTGGCCGGGTTGCGGGAGTACGTCGACAAGCCGCGGCTTGCCTTCGGTCAACGTGCCGGTCTTGTCGACGATCAGGGTATCGACTTTCTCGAACCGCTCCAGCGCCTCGGCGTTCTTGATCAGCACCCCTGCCTGAGCGCCCCGTCCTGTCGCTGTCATGATCGACATCGGTGTCGCCAGGCCAAGCGCACAAGGACAGGCGATGATCAGAACCGCCACCGCCGAAATCAATGCGTAGGAAAGCGCAGGCGCGGGCCCCCAGATCGCCCAGGCGATGAAGGACAGGACCGCGATACCGATGACGGCCGGAACGAAATATCCCGCCACCTTGTCGGCGTATTTCTGGATCGGGGCGCGCGAGCGCTGCGCGTTCGACACCATCTCGACAATTTGAGCCAGCATCGTGTCGGACCCGACACGCGTCGCCTCCATCACCAGACTGCCGGTGCCATTGATCGTCGCGCCGGTCAGCGGGTCGCCCTCGGTCTTCTCGACCGGCACGGGTTCACCGGAGATCATGCTTTCGTCGACCGAGGACCGGCCGTCCAGAACCACGCCATCGACCGGCACCTTGTCACCGGGCCGCACGCGCAGCCGGTCCCCGACTTGCACGTCCTCCAGCGGGATTTCCTCCTCGGATCCGTCGTCCCGGATGACCCGCGCGGTCTTTGCCGCCATGTCGAGAAGCGCGCGGATCGCCTTGCCGGTCCCCTCGCGGGCGCGTAGTTCCATCACCTGGCCGAGCAGCACCAGCGTCACGATCACCGCCGCCGCCTCGAAATAGACGCCGACATGGCCTTCGGAGTCTCGGAACCCATCAGGGAATATGTCCGGTGCGAGAACGGCAACGACGCTGAAGAGCCAGGCGGCAAGAACGCCCATGCCGATCAGGGAGAACATGTTGAGGTTCAATGTGCGGAACGAAATCCATCCGCGTTCCAGAAACGGCCAGCCGCACCACAAGACCACTGGCGTTGCCAGGATCAATTCGATCCATTGTGTGGTGCTTTCGCCAAAAAAAGTCCGGACTGCGGGGAAACCGACGAATGGCCCCATCGTGAGGACAAGGAGCGGGATCGTCAGGACTGTGCCGACCCAGAACCGCCGTGTGAAATCCACCAGTTCGGGATTTGGACCTTCATCGCCCGGCACACCGGATTCCAGTTCCAATCCCATACCACAGATCGGACACGCGCCCGGATCAGGCTGCCGCACCTGAGGGTGCATCGGGCAGGTGAAAATGGGACCATCATGTCCTGTAGGAACCAGATCATATCGGCCATCGGCCGGCGTGGCACCCGCGTGGTGTTCGTGATGATCATGTGCTGAATGGACCTCGAGCTCCGATTCCGGCACGAGGTGCATCCCGCATTTCGGACAATTGCCGGGCTCGTCCTGCCGCACCTCAGGGTGCATGGGGCAAACGAATACCGAAGAAGCTGCTGTGGTTTCAGAACTGTCGGGAGTGCTCATTTTGCGGTCCTTTCCGAGAATGCTTCTCTTGCCTAGGGCTTCCATCCGCGGGAGGGTCAAGAGAGATCAGTACGGCGATTACATTGCGGCTCTGCGGGGTGGCGCTGTCCGGCCCCGTTCCCGCCGGGCGAACACGATCAACGCCAGCCCGACCAGCGCCATTGGCATGGAGAGCAACTGGCCCATGGTCAAACCCCACTCACCAAAATGAAGCGCATGGCCGATCGGGTTGTCCGCCGTCACAAATTGTTGGTCCGGTTGCCGGAACATCTCGACGAAACTTCGGGCAAGACCATAGCCGGTCAGAAACACGCCAGCCAAGGCACCGGGCATTTTCAGCCAGCCCCGGCCCCAAGCGAGATAAATGAGCAGTATTCCAAGAATGAGCCCCTCCAATACCGCCTCGTACAGCTGGGACGGGTGTCGGGCGCAGAGGCCGCTAACCCCTGGGCAGGCCTGCGCGACTTCGCCGGGAAAGATCACCGCCCAGGGAACGTCCGTTGGACGCCCCCACAACTCATTGTTGGTGAAGTTCGCCAGCCTTCCAAGAAACAAGCCTGGTGGTGTTGCCAAAGCCAGCAAGTCGCCAGTGCTGAGCAATGACGCGTTCTGTCTAAGGCAGAACAGCAAGGCCGCGATGACAACTCCCGCGAACCCCCCGTGGAAAGACATGCCGCCTTGCCAGACCATCAGAATTTCCAAGGGATTGGCGAGATAATATGCGGGCTGGTAGAACAGTACAAAGCCCAGGCGACCACCAGCAATCACGCCGATGATGATCCACGTCAGAAGATCTTCGATCTGCGTTCGGTCAAGCGGCGGTCCAGCTGACGTCCAGAGCGCGGGACGGCTTATGGCACTCGAACAAATGCGCCAGCCAATCAGGATACCGAAGATATAGGCTAGCGCGTACCAGCGGAGTGCGAATGTGACCCCCCCGATGTCGAAGGAGAAGAGGTCGGTTCCAATATCCGGAAATGGCAATCCCGCTGGCAGCACTGGGTGAGTTCCTCATCAGGAATTTACGTGGGGATTAGATGGCATTGATCGAGCACCGCTAAAGGCGCTCGATCTGCGACAGGGCATCCAACGCCCATCCCGCCATCACGCGGTGTCGAGGGCGTCCCGAAGGAGATCGCGGACTTCGCCGGCGACCGCGTCCAGGTCTTGGTTCTGCACCGCCTGCATCGAAGCGACAGGATCGACCGCGCTGACCTCGGTGTCGCCGTCCAGTTGCCGCAGGATAACATTGCAGGGAAGCATCGCACCGATGCGAGGCTCGATCTCGATGGCTTTGTGCGCCATGCCCGGATTACAGGCCCCCAAGATGCGGTAAGGCGGCATGTCCGCATCAAGTTTCTTTTTCATCGTCGCTTTGACGTCAATCTCAGTCAGAACGCCGAAGCCCTTGTCTGCCAAAGCATCCCGAACACGCATCTCTGCGTCATCGATTTTGGTGTCTTTCAGGACGCGATCATAGGTATAGGCCATGGGAATTTTCCTTTCCGTGTCTCTATTTGTTGGCATACCGAGGCTAAACGGTTCAGGTCGCGGTTCGGTTCAATGTCCCGACCGCGAATGGTTTTGGGGTTGTGAGGACGGGTGCCGGAAAAAAACCGGCACCCATTGGCTCAGTTGTCCTGCATCATGGAGCCGTTGCCCATGCCCTGACCGTTGCCAGGCCGCGCAGGCGCATCTGCCATATTCGACCGCATCATCTGCATCCGCTCCATCCTATCGGCAGGAGCGGCCATCTCTTCCGGCGTCACCGCGCCGTCGCCATCGGCATCGAGGTGTTGGAAGCGATCCACCATCATTTCGCGGATCATCGCGCTGTGGAGAGCTTCAAATTCAGTAATCGAGAGGTTTCCATCCCCGTCGCTGTCAAACTCGGAAAGCTTGGCCTCCAGCTGCGTGCGCATTTCTTCCGGCGTCGTTGTGCCGTCTCCATCAGTGTCGAACATTTGCATCATGCCGCCAGCCATGCCTGGGCTCATCATACCACTGCCCATGCCTGCGCCCATCATGCCTGCGCCCATCATGTTTCCGTGCATGCGCTTCATCATGTCCATCATTCCGCCCATGTTCCCCATCATACCGGGACCACCGTTCTGCATCATGCCTGGTCCGCTCTGGGCGCCAAATTGTCCCCCACGCCCGTGGTTGGCGTCCGCGAATGCGGCACCGCCAAGGGCGGTTGCAGCCAGGGTCATTGCAGCGAGTAAAGTGTTGCGTTTCATTTCGATCACCTCGTGTCAGTGTTGCGATACCCAGCATATGGGGGGCACCTGCAGATGCGGAATGCCACGCGAGCCGGTGTTTTGTATCGCGAGGTCACAAAGGCGGGGTCTGTTACAAATTGCGACAAATCAATTCGGGGCGAACGCTCCTCTTCATCTGAAACATGCGATATCCAGAAAAAAAGGTGTCGAGGATCCGTATACCAACCGAAACCGAACCCATGTTTCGGTAGAGGTGAAATCCGGAAGAGTTGATGTCGAGATTGCTAGAGGCCCTGAATATCCCGAAAATTCAATCATTCAACTCATGGCAGGAGGCTGCAAGGTGCGCTTTTCCAATCGCATTTTCTCAGTTCTAACCGTGGTGATTTTGGCGGGGTGCGGTGCAGGAAACGACATGCGCCCTGATGCTTCAGCCGAAGTCATCAGTAGTGCATCCTACCGTCACGACGGACCGGCCGCGCTGACGCTGTACACCATGATCAGCAACAGATCCGGGGCGGGTGCGCATAGCAGCGTCATGATCAATGGGTCGCAGCGCGTTATCTTCGATCCGGCAGGAACGGTCCGGCTGAGCGCGGTACCGGAACGGGGAGATGTGCTTTATGGCATTACTCCACAAGTGGCCGATTTTTACGCACGGGCTCATGCACGGGAGACCTACCACGTCGTCATACAAGAGATCGATGTGTCCCCCGAAGTCGCGGAGCAGGCCTTGCGGCTTGCAATTGCCAGCGGCCCAGCCGCTTCCGGTTTTTGTAGTGCCAGTACCTCCGCGGTACTCAGACAATTACCAGGATTTGAATCCATCGGACGCACATTTTTTCCAAAGCGCCTGATGGCGGATTTTGGCAAGTTGCCGGGCGTGCGAACCACAAAGCTGTTCGAGAACGATGAGGACGACAAATCCGTAGCGATCGCACAGTTCGAAAGTTCACTTGCGACACAGCCGTGAGTGTTCGTCCAACAATTCATTGGAAGATGTCCCTGCACGACGCAGTCCTCGGCGTGTGAGCCAAAGATGCAATAGGTTAGCTTCGAGCGGTAACGCTGTCTTCGGCCGAGTAAAGAAACGCCGTCGATCCGACAGCGACATTCGGATAGAGATCATTGATGTGGGCCATCACCATGCGCACGCATCCCGAACTGGCCCGGCCGCCAATGCTGCGAGGGCTCGGCGTTCCGTGAATTCGAAGGTACGTATCCCGATCTCCGACGAATAGATACAAAGCCCTGCTGCCCAAGGCATTGTTGGGGCCGGGCTCCATACCGTCGGCAAACCGCTCGTAAGCCTCCGGATCGCGTTCGATCATCGACTGCGTTGGCGTCCAGTGCGGCCATTCGACCTTTCGGCGGATCGTATAGGTGCCGGGTTCATAGAGATCGCCCTTGGCAATCGCCACCCCGTATCGCATCGCGGTGCCACCCTCCTCGATATGGTACAGATAGCGCGCGATCGCATCGACGTGAATGTCACCCGGGCGCAAACCTTCATTCGCCAACACGCGTTGCGGCAGCAGCCTGGGATGCAGCCCCCATGGGTTGGTTGTTGCCGGGTCATAGTTGGCGGGCGTGACCTGCGCATCCCAAGCTGCTTTTTCGGCTGTTGTCGGCCAGGTCTTTGCGAACGCGGGTGAACTCAGAGACGCTGAAAACAGCGAACCGGAGAGTGCAAGAAAGTGTCGTCTTGTAACCATGAAACGAAGCCCTATGTTTGTTTACGATGAATGCGGGACGATTCAAGAAACGTCCGCGACCCCATGCCACCGAACCTTTTGATGTCTTGCGATCGCGACCAACCAGAGGCAAGCAAGGACACCGCTCAGGATCGCGTTCCAACTCGCCATGGACAACGTCAGAAATTCCCAGACAACCTCATCGCACAGAACAAGAGTGGACGCATTTGAACTGGCAGAGGGCAGCAATTCCGATACCGACATTTGGGAGACATCGAGGCCGGATCCCGTGCAAGAAGTCGGTCCCTCCCACCAGCCGCGCTCGACACCGGTATGAAACACTCCCAACGCGGATGTGCTGAGTGCCGACAGGGCACCGATTATCAGGATTGGCAAAATCGGCAGAGCAAAGAGCAACATAGCGCCCGTTCCAATGGCGATTGCGTGTGGGTAGCGTTGCCAGATGCACATTGCGCACGGCGCGTAGCCAAGAGCCTGGAAAACGAAGGCCCCTAACAGCAAGGCGGCTGATCCTGCCGCCGCAGTCATGCCGAGAGATTTTGGTGTCAGGGTCAATGAACGCTCCCGTTGGCAATCGATGGACCTGTTTCTCGCTTGTCAGGTTACGTAAACGGCAGAAGGGCTGTTATCATTCAGAGATTTGTAACGGTATGTATCCGTCGCGACCCTCAGCCGACTCTGATCCACGTTGCCATACCGTCGGCTTGATGGCTCAACATGTGGCAATGAAGCATCCAGGATCCCGGATTGTCCAGGACGACGAGAATATCCCGCGTCTCGCCGGTATCCAGATAGGTCGAGTCCCGGTATGGACCGGCTTCACCCGCCGCATCGAGTTCCCAGAAATGGTGGCCATGCAGATGCATGACGTGTGGAAATCCGGTTTCGTTGCGGATCGAAATGCGCGCGGTCGTCCCCTGCGCGACAGATAGGAAAGGGGTTCGAGGCAGGCCCGATACGTCATTGAGCGCCCACGTCCCTGTGCCGTTGTGGGACGCGCTTCCCGCACCTCCCTGAAGCACCAGCTCCGCGGTTTGGCCGGGGTCTTGCGGGGCGGGCATTCGGTTGGCGGGCAACGCGGTGATGGGCGCTTTCGCAGGCTCACGAGAGCCGGAAACAGCGATTTCGCCAAGGCTCAACGTCCGCTCTCCAAAGCTGTCGTCAAATCTAATAGGCCCGGTCGCATCACCAATCACATCGCATCTTTGCCCCGGAGCTAGGAGGATGGGTTCGAGTGTCTGTGGCTGCGCCAGGGGCATACCATCCAGTGCAACGATCTTGCCTGCCAGACCGTCCAGCCCGACACGGTAAACCCTGTCGATAGAGGGATTTATCAGGCGCAAGCGCAGGCGGTCGCCTTGTCTCACATTCTTGCTGGTTCCATTGGAAACAAGCGCCGTGACCGTATTGCCGATACGGCCCTCGGTCGCGAAATGAGCCGGGTTGAACCCTTCGTCGTACTGTCCGGACTGATCCAACAAGACATCGAAGAACTGAACAACGATGTCATGGTCGACAGCCGGCGCATTTTGCTCCTCGACGATGAAGGCGCCGAAAAGACCGCGGCTGACCTGATCGTAAGACAGGTAATGCGAGTGATACCAATACGTGCCGGCATCCGGGACGCCGAATTGATAACGATACGAGTCGCCCGGAATGACCACATCCTGAGTGAGGACGTTGACACCATCCATCCGATTTGGAACCCGCAACCCATGCCAGTGAACGAGAGCGCCCTCCTCCAATCGGTTATCGAGGGTGATGCGGGCGGTTTGTCCTTGTCGCATTCTGACTTCTGGGCCCGGCAGACCACCGTTGAAGCCCAACATCGACACGTCGTACCCAGCAAGGTGCGCCTTGATCGATTGGGGCGCGAGGATCAACTCGTGTGTCGCTGCTGGCAAGCGGGTACCAGCCAGCGCAACGGTCATCCCGCCAAGGAAAGACCTCCGGCTCAAAGACAATTCCGTCACCTCATGAATGATAGACTGGCTTTCGCCAACTGCCGCACTTGTGCCATTTCCGGAAGAGGAACTTCAAGGCGACAGAACACTCCTCACGCCGTTGTCACTTTGGGATACAGGAAGACGCGGGCGCCGATTTCAACGCGTTCGTACAGATCCTTCACATGTTCATTCGTCAACCGCGCGTATCCATTCGACACGGCAGACCCAATTGTCTCCGGGGCGTTCGTTCCATGAATGCGAAGATAGGTATCGCGTCCCTCGGCATCGTAGAGATAGAGCGCGCGGGCCCCGAGCGGGTTGTTTGGCCCGCCTTTCAGTCCATCCTTGTACTTTGCGTATTTGCGTGGCTCGCGCCGGATCATGGCGTTCGTTGGCCGCCACCATGGCCATTTGGCCTTGCGCGCTACCGTGAACTCTCCGGGTTCGTACAAACCTTTGCGCCCTACCCCGACCCCGTAGCGGATCGCCATCCCGTCCTCGAGCATGAAATAAAGGAAAAAATCGTCGGGAACGACGTGGACATCGCCTTTAACCCAGTCACCACGACGGGTGTTTACCAATTGTGGTTCAAACCGTTCGGGCAATTTGACTTTGTGGGCCCAGGCAGTTGTGGGCAGAAAGCAACCCATCGCTCCGGCACAAATCAATTCTCGTCTCGTGAAATTCTGCATGGCGCGATCTCCTCGGACCCATGAAAATTCAGTGCGCGTCAGGGGCAAAGAAAAGAAGCCGTGAACCGGGGCAAACGACGCGCCTTTGTTGCCTTGAAACTACGAAAATTCGTGCTTTTGGAACTCTCCAGCGCTGGAATGTTGTTGTTTTACAGAGAACTGCAAGGAGGTGACTGGAAATGCACTACTCACGATTCTTTATGATGATCGGAACATCGACCGTGGTCATGTTCGTTCTGATGTACCTGAACACCTATCTTTGGGGCCATATCTTCTTTTCGGAGACACGCCTTTACATGGCCATCCTGATGGGGGCGACCATGGCCGTGATCATGTTGGCGTACATGTTGTCCATGTATCAGAACACCAAAGCCAACATCGCGATTTTCGTTGGCGCAATAGTCCTTTTCGCGGCGAGCCTCTGGCTGGTTCGCGGGCAATTCACGGTGCAGGACAGGTCCTACATGCGCGCCATGATCCCGCACCACTCGATCGCCATCATGACGTCGACTCGTGCCGAGATCACCGACCCGCGCGTCCGGGGGCTCGCAGACGACATTATCTATGCGCAGGACAAGGAAATCGCCGAAATGCGCTACCTTATTGCTGACATTGGAGCAAACGGCGAAGCATCGGCCACGCGAAGCGAAACGCCGGCGCAGGTTGTGGATGCGCAACAGGCGCTTCAAACGGAGGTCGTGTCGAAGGTCGATCCTGAGTTTCTGACGGAAGACGAAATCGCTGCGGTGTTCCCGAATGGCGGAAATTGCCGCTTTGCTTACACCTCGGACAGTCCGGCTGTACTGGTGACTGGTGAAACCGGCGAAGGGTCTGCAGCCGCAATGAAGATCAGCGGTGATCTGGTGCGCCTGAATGCGCAGGGCGAAAATGCATTTTCTGAAGGCCCGCTGTCGGCCGAGATCGCAGAGACGAACGGTGACCTGACCGATCTGATCGTCAGCGCGGGAACCGACTACGAAGCCGGGTTCCGTGGTCAACTTACGTGCAGCGGATAAGGAGGAAAGGACATGCCCCGCGACACAGACAGCAAATCCGCGCAGCTTTATCGCATGGTCATGCCGGGCCATGTCTGCCCCTACGGTCTGAAATCGAAAGACCTGCTGGAGCGGCAAGGCTTCGAGGTGGAAGACCATCCGCTTGACACCCGTGAAGACACCGATGCTTTCATGGAGAAGCACGGGGTCGAGACGACGCCGCAGACTTTCATCGGGGACGAACGGATCGGCGGTTACGATGATCTCAGGGTGTTTTTCGACATTGACCCACCCGAGGAAGAGCAAAGCGACACGACCTACCAGCCGGTCATCGAGATCTTTTCTGTCGCCGCGCTGTTGGCATTGGGCCTGTCTTGGCACCAGTACGGGTCGGTCCTTACCTTGCGGGGGTTCGAATGGTTCATTTCGCTGTCCATGACCATTCTCGCGATCCAGAAATTGCAGGATGTCGAAGGGTTTTCGACGATGTTCCTCAACTACGATCTGCTGGCGCGCAAATGGGTGCGATACGGCAAGGTCTACCCGTTCGGCGAAGCGTTGGCAGGTATCCTGATGACTGCCGGCGCGCTGCTGTGGCTCTCGGCTCCGGTTGCCTTGTTTATCGGCACGGTAGGCGCTGTCAGCGTGTTCAAGGCTGTTTATATCGACAAGAGAGAGCTGAAATGCGCCTGCGTCGGCGGTGACAGTTCCGTCCCGCTGGGGTTCATTTCGCTGACGGAAAACCTGATGATGATCTTCATGGGTATCTGGATGCCGGTCCGCGCGATCTGGTTCTGAGGTACAGCCCCTTCTTGCCTGTCACTTGGCCAACCGCTCCGGCGACAGATCCTCGATGATGGGGCAGTCGGGCCGGTGATCCCCGGCACATTTTTCCACCAGTTCGGCGAGCGTCGCGCGCATGGATTGCAGTTTCGCGATCTTTTCCTCGATCTGGCGCAGATGGTCTTCCGCAACCGCCTTCACTTGCATGCTTTCGCGGTTTTCATCCTCGTAGAGCGACAGGAGCGTCCTGCAATCTTCGATGGTGAACCCCAAGGCCCGTGCGCGACCGAGAAACGCCAGCTTGTGAACGTGGTTCTCGGTGAACGCGCGATAGCCGTTCTCGCTACGGTTCGGGCGGATCAGACCGATGTCCTCGTAGTAGCGGATCGTCTTGGCGGGCACACCCGATTGTCGGGCAACGTCTCCGATGTTCATGTCGGACCTCCGTTATTCTGCTGGAGCAGGAGTGGCGGCTGCCATCTCTGCCGGGATTGCGCGCTGCTCGTCCATCGCAGGCGCGATGCGCCGCAGCCGCAGGGCATTGGTCAGGACAAACACCGAGGACAACGCCATCGCACCCGCCGCAAGGATTGGTGACAGGAGCAACCCAAAGGCCGGATAGAGCACCCCGGCAGCGACCGGAATAAGTGCCACGTTGTAGGCAAAGGCCCAGAACAGGTTCTGCCGGATGTTGCGCATGGTCCGCCGCGATACTTCGAAGGCGTTCACCACGCCGCGCAAATCGCCCGACATCAGGACGACATCCGCAGATTCGATGGCCACATCGGTGCCGGTTCCAATGGCGATGCCCACATCGGCATGCGCCAGCGCCGGGGCGTCATTGATCCCGTCGCCGACAAAGGCGATGCGCTTGTTCCCTTGGCGCAAACTGTCGAGCGCCGCAACCTTGCCGTCCGGCAGGACGCCGGCGATGACGTGGTCGATACCGGTTTCGCGGGCGATGGCTTCGGCGGTTTCGCGTTTGTCGCCGGTGATCATCGCAACCGCAAGACCCTTTTCGTGCAGCGCTGCGATGGCTGCGCGGCTTGCCGGTTTGACCGGATCGGCCACGCCGATCACGGCGGCGACACGCCCATCTATGGCAGCGTAAAGCGCCGTGCGACCCTTGCTTGCGATCTTCGTTTCCTCTGGAGACAATGCCGAGACGTCAATGCCTTCGCGCGCCATGTAGCGGTCGGCCCCAACCAACACCTCCACGTCTTCGACCACGGCGCGCACGCCGTAACCTGTGACCGATTGAAAGCCTTCGGCCGCCACAAGAGGTGCGCCCTCGGCCCGCGCGGCCCGCACGATGGCGTCCGCGACAGGATGCTCGGAGAGCGACTCTACGGCGGCCATCTTCGAAAGCGTTGTTGTACGATCGAACCCTTCCGCCAGCACAAGGTCAGTCAGTGCGGGTCGCCCCTCGGTCACCGTGCCTGTTTTGTCGAGGGCGACCACATCAACGGAATCGAGCTGCTGCAAGGCGTCACCTTTACGGAACAGGACACCCATTTCCGCAGCACGTCCCGTCCCGACCATGATCGAGGTCGGCGTCGCAAGCCCCATCGCGCAGGGGCACGCGATGATGAGCACCGACACACCGGCGACCAGCGCCATCGTCAGGGCCGGATCAGGCCCGAAAAACAGCCAGACCAGCACGGTCGCCGCCGCGATCGCCATCACGGCAGGCACGAACCACAAGGTGATCCGGTCGACCAATCCCTGGATCGGCAGTTTGGCGCCCTGGGCCTCTTCGACCATGCGAATAATCTGCGCCAGGGTCGTGTCGGCGCCGACCCGCGTGGCGAGGAACTGCAGGCTTCCGGCGCCGTTGACCGTCCCGCCGGTCACCGTATCTCCGGCACCTTTTTCAGCGGGGATCGGCTCGCCTGTCAGCATGCTTTCGTCGACGCGGCTGGTCCCCTCGATGACCTCGCCATCGACCGCGATGCGTTCACCAGGGCGCACGATGACGATGTCACCCTGAACCAGCGCATCGATCTCGATCTCGACGCTTTCTCCGTCCCGCATCACGCGTGCAGTCCGCGCCTGAAGCCCTAATAGCTTCTGGATGGCCGCGCCCGTTCTCCCCTTGGCGCGCGCTTCAAGAAACCGCCCCAGAAGGATCAGAACGACGATGACCGCTGCCGCCTCGAAATAGACGGTGCGCAGCGTGTCAGGCAGGACCGACGGTACGAATGTCGCAACCACGGAATAAAGGTAAGCCGCCCCGGTGCCGACCGCGACGAGGCTGTTCATGTCGGGGGCACCCCGGAACAAGGCCGGGAAACCCTTGGTGTAAAACGTCCGGCCTGGGCCGAAGAGAACGATTGTCGTCAGCACGAACTGAAGAAGCCAACTCGTCTGCTGGCCAATCGTGGTCTCGATCAGCATATGAACGGCCGGAATGACGTGGCCACCCATTTCGATCAGGAAGACCGGCAAGGCGAGGATGGCCGCAAAGGTGACCCGTTTGGCAAGCGCCTGAGCCTCTTCCTCCTTGCGCGCAACTCTGTCGTCACCGGCCTGGGCCGTTGCCACGGTTGCTGGATACCCTGCCGCGCCGCTTGATTCGATCAGATCGGATGTCGTGACAAGACCTTCGACGTAAACGACCGTCGCCGTCTCTGAGGCGAGGTTGACGTTCACCTCGACCACCCCGGGCACCGCGGCAAGCGCCTTATCGACCCGCCCGACGCAAGAGGCACAGGACATCGCTGCAATCGTGAGTTCGGCCCTGGCCTTCCGCGCGGGGTAGCCCAGCTCGCGAAGGGATTCGATGATGTCGGGAATGCGCTTGAGCGCGTCCACGCTCATGCGAGCAGTTTCCGAGGCAAGGTTCACCGACACATCCTCTACGCCGTCGATTGCATTCAATGCGCGATCGACCCTGCCAACGCAGGACGCGCATGACATGCCTTCGATCGGCAGGCTGATCTGTTTGGGTTCGGGCATATGTGTCACCTGTTTTTCCATTCGAAGTGGAATATGAGGCTTCCAGTTACTGGAGGGTCAATGGGAGGGCGCCAAATAAATTTCTTCACTTGACCTTCCAGCGGGGGGAAGCCCCATGTCACCGATAGAAATCAGATCAAGGAGTGGTTCCGATGAAGTTCAGCGTTCCGGACATGAGCTGTGGGCATTGCACCGCAGCAATCGAAAGCGCGGTGAAGAGCGCAGATCCGAATGCAGGCGTGGAATGTGACCTTTCTGCCCGACAGGTGCATGTCGACAGCGTGTTACCAGCCGATCAGGTCCAAGCGATCATTCGGGATGCGGGCTACAACGTGGAACCTGCGGCCGCTTGATGCAGTGCCTGGACCACCCAAGGGTGGTCCGGGCACAGAATTTCAGTCTTCGACTTTGCGGGCTTCCTCGACCAAGTCGGCAAGCTGCGCCTTTTCGACGAAGCCCGGGACCAGCGCATCCCCGATCACGAAAGACGGCGTGCCGTTAAAGCCCAGAGCTTGGGTCAGTTGCATGGAGGTCGCAATGTGCTCTTCGACCTCGGGGGCCTCCATGTCCTTGCGCAACTGCGCGATATCCAGGCCGATCTCCTCGGCCACGCGCAGCACGGAGGCCTCTTCCGCGCGGCCTTCCAGCCCCATCATTGCCCAGTGAAACTCTTCGTATTTGTCCTGCTTGCGCGCTGCCAAGGCCGCTTTCGCGGCAAACACCGATCCGTCTCCGAGAATGGGCCATTCACGATAGACGAGGCGAATGTTGGGATCGTCTTCGATCAAAGCCCGCACCTCGGGTTTGACCCGCCGACAATAGGGACAGTTGTAGTCGAAAAATTCCACAACAGTGACGTCCCCTTCCAGGTTGCCGAGAACCGGCGCATTCGGATCGTTCTCGATCAGATCGCGCTGGTCATTCAGAACTTGGGCCTGACTGAGCTCCTGCGCTTGCGCCTGCCTTTGTTCGAGGATCGCCACGGCCTCCATGACAATCTCCGGGTTCTCGCGGATTGCCTCGAGCACAAGTTCCTTGACCCGGGACTCTGACAGTTCGTCCGCGAGTGCCGGTATCGGAAGCAAGGCAGCTATCGCGACCGTCGTGAAGGCTTGTCTGAAACGCATTTTAGTTCTCTCCCCGTTGTTCGTCGGCTTCTGTCCGCGCGGCCTGGACTTCGCGGATGCGGTCTGGCCAGGTGGACCGGATGAAGGCCAGGATGTTGTGAATTTGCTGGTCGGTCAGCACGTCTGCGAAACCGGGCATGCCACTGTCGAATTCGACGCCCTGACGCGCCAGAAGCGCCGCACCCCCCAGTTTTGTGTAATCGAAGAGCAGGCTGTCAGGATGATGCCAGGTGTGACCCGTCTCATCATGTGGTGGTGCTGGCAGGCGCCCATCCGCGCCGGGCGTTCGCCATTCCGGCTGGCCTTCCAGACCCGCGCCATGACAAGACGCACAGTTTTCTGCGTAGAGCAACGCGCCTTCTTCGATGTCGTAGCTCTCCGCCCTGGACGCGCTGCCGACATCCGAGGATGCACTGGTCGAGAGCCAATACGTGAAGGCGGCTGCTGCGACAGTGATCGGAAGGGACCAAACGAGATATCTCATGTGACCCGTATCCAGGTTGTCATGCCAGATGCGGCGTGGCTGAGCATGTGGCAATGGAACAGCCACTTGCCGGGATTGTCTGCCGTAAAGGCGATCTCCCGGGACTCGTTGCCGGCCAACAGGATCGTGTCCCGCATCGGCCCGAACGCGCCGTCGGGGCGCAGCTCGCGGAAATGCATCCCGTGCAGGTGCATCGCATGTGGGAAAACGGTCTGGTTCTCGATCTTCAGGCGCACCGGCTCGTTCAGGGATAGATCGGCCAGTGGCGTGTAGGTCATTTCGGCGACATCATTCAGGGCCCAGAATTTGCCCGCTTGGGCAAGCTGACGGAATCCAAGACGTTCCCCGCCAAGCAATGCGGACTGCATTCGCCCCATTGCCCCGCCGGACATGACCAGTCGCAAATCACGCGCATCGGCAAGGTCCGGGGCGTGTGCCGCGGGGTTCGGCGGCAACGGCAGTGGCTTGCCTCTTGGTACTGAACTGGCTGTGCCGTTGACCAGAAAACTCACCAACGGGGTCAGTTGATCATCATCGCCGATGCGAAGCAATTGGGCGGTGCCGCCTTCGCCTTCGGTCACATCCACAATTAAGTCGACGCGCTGTGCCGGGCCGAGGATCAACTCGCCGTCAACCGACTGGGGTTGGCCGGTTGGCATTCCATCCACGGCCACCGTCCAGCCACTGAATCCAGAGAGCCTCAGCGGGAAAATTCGAGCGCTTGCTGCGTTGATGATCCGCAAGCGAATGCGTTCGTTGCGCTTCGCGGGCAAGGTCAGGTCATAGCGCCCATTGGTCGTGATAAAGTTGCCGATGCGTCCACCGTGGCTCATCATCATAGGCTGTTCGAAATTGTCGAACAGCTGCCCGCTCTCAGGGTCGAGCAACCAGTCCTCCAGAACGATGACTTCCTCGCGGTCTATGTCCGGTCCATCGACCTCTTCGACGATCAAGGCACCGCGCAAACCACGCGCGACTTGCTCGTATGAGCGATTATGCGCGTGATACCAATAGGTGCCCGCGTCCGGTACGACGAAGTCGTAGTCAAAGGTTTCACCTGGTGCCACGGCTTTCTGGGTCAGTCCTGAAACGCCATCCATCGCGTTATCGATCCGGATTCCGTGCCAGTGAACCGAACTGGGATCGGGTACCTCGTTGCGGAACCTGCGACGCACCCGATCGCCTTGTGCAACCCGGATTTCCGGGGCCGGAACAAGACCGTCATAGCCCCAGATCTCTGTTTCCGGGTAGGTGTCCGGAAGAAGTTGTCGACGCGCAACCTTGGTAACCACGTCCTCGAACGGGGTTGCGGCATAAGCCGACCGCGGGATGGCGGCCGCACAGGCCGCCAGAGTTGCATTGCGCAAGAAATCCCTACGTGTTTGTTTCATTTCGATCCTCGAGAAAGCGGGGGCGTGTCGCCCCCGCGTGATGTTAGTTCGAAGCGGAGTTCTCCGCCTCGACCGTGTCCTTGTTCAGTAGGAAAAGCGCCATCGCTTCGCGATCGGCAGGTGTCAGAAACCGAGTTCCGTCGCGAACGACTTCCGCCATGCTGCCGCCGAACGCATCGCCCGAAGGGGTGATGCCGGTCTGGAGCGCATAAGCGAGGTTTGAAACCGTCCAGTCATTTTTGGCCAGGTCTTTTGGCCGTATCGCGGGTGCCTTGCTGCCACCGGGAAGCTGGGCGTTGCCTGCAAAGGAAGCACCGATATCGCGGCCTCCCGCAAGATTGCGCGGCGTATGGCAGGCTCCGCAATGTGCCGCACCGCGCACCAATTCCCGTCCGCGATTCCATGAGTCGCTTCGCCCTTCAACCGGTTCGGTATCCGGATCGTAGAAGAACGCCGCTCGCCAGAGCTTCAGCCCCCATCGTTGGTCGAATGGGAAGCTGACATCGTTTTCTGGTGCAGGCTTGTCCACGGGCTGCACGGTTTGAAACGCCGCCCAGAGGTCAGCGATATCCTGGTCAGAAAAATCCGCATAGAACGTATATGGGAAAGACGGATAGTAGGGCGTTCCATCGGGGCCGATACCCTGCCGCACGGCTTTTGCGAACTGTTCTGCCGTCCATTCGCCCATGCCATGTTCGGGGTCTGTCGTCAGGTTGGGCGGATAGAACGTTCCGAACGGGGTTTCGAGCGGCGCCCCTCCGGCAAGTGGCGCGCCGCCCGCTTCGAAATTGGTATGACAGGCAATGCACCCACTGGCGCGCGCCAGATACGCGCCCCGGTCGACATTGCCCGCTGATGCGATCGGCGCCACCGCACTGCCGACAGGCCATGCAATCACCGCGCCGAGGCCGGCCGCGCCCAGCACGGCGACCCCGCTGACCAGTGTCAAAAACCGTCGCATGGTCAGTCTTCTTCCGCCCGGAAGCGTTCATGGCACGCGGAACAGACCTGGGTCGTCATCGCGAATGCCGCGTCGGCGGGCATTTCGGCAATGGCGGCAGCATCCATCATGCCGCCTCCGCCCATCATCGTGCTCCCGCCCATCATGGACCCACCGCCCATCATCGAGGTGCCACCCATGGAGGTATTGCCGCCCATGCCGCCCAATCCATTGTCGGCTGCGCGTTCCAGGCCTTCGGAATATTCTTCCAGCTGACTCGCCAATGCTGCGAAGCGGTCCCAGTCGGTCCACACCTCGTCTTTGGCTTCCGAGGGCATGCCCCCTGTGCCCTCAGGGAACAGGTTCGTCATGCTCTCACCGGCGTGCTGCTGGAACAGGCGCGCGGCATCGCGCACTGTTTCTGCGTCATAGGCCGTTTCGCCCCTCATCATCGGGGCCACGGTCTTGACCGCCTTCCCCATTGCAAGCATGGCGTCCATGCGCTCTTTCACGATGCCGGTGGCACCGCTATGCGCGAATGCCGTGACCGCAGTACCTGCAATCAACACTGCCGCTACGATAGTCGTCTTTTTCATGTCTTCGATCCTTCTTTGGGTCTGCTTTTCGAGCGATGTGAAATCAGACCCACCGTCGTGGCGGTGGAGGATCGCTGGCGGAGCGCAACTCGGTTCGTTGGGTCGCGACGTCTTGCATGACTGCCGTCAGAAACTGCGGCTCGTAAACCACGTTTGGCTGGAGAAACACCACCGGCGTGACAGAACAATCGAGTCCCGGATGACAGTGGCCAGAGGCCTCGTTCGTCGATGACCCTACATCTTCGTGAGCGTGAAATTCTTGCGCCAAGGACGCTTCACCATGAAAAGCTGGCGCCTCAGGCACTCCGAGAACCACTAGGAAAAGGCCGAAAACGGCCGACAGAATCCATCGGTTCGTCTTCGACCAACGCATCAGTTGATCCCGTTGGCCCGCTGCAATTCGCGGACATAGGCGGCCACCATCTTGACGTCTCCTTGGGTCAATCCCTCGATCTTAGGCATATTACCGAAATTCCAGTGATGTGCACGGACGCCGTTTTGAGCTGCCAGAACAAAAGCCATGTCCGAATGGTGGCTCGGTTCGTAGATCTTGTGCACGAGAGGCGGCGCAACACCGTTGCGACCGGCGGCATTTTCGCCGTGACACTCGGAACATTTTGCCTCAAATATGTTCTTCCCAAGCGCCGCCTGCTGCGAGAGTGCGTCAGGCAGCTGGACCTGGACGATCGGGCCGCCTTCAGCGATCTCACTTGTGTCGGGTGGCGTCATGGAGTGGCCAACCGCTGTATCTTCCGCTCCAACGAACTGCCAAACGGCAAAACCCCCGCCGATAACAAAAACGGCACCAATCAGCGCAGTCAATTTGTCCATGCCTGTATCTTCCGCCTTGCCCGTTGGGTCAGATGAGTTTGACTTGAGTGCCGACAGGTGCCCGCTCGTAGACTTCCTCGATCTGTGCGTTGAACAGGCCGATGCAGCCGTTTGACGACCGGCGGCCGATCTTGCGCGTATCCTGTGTCCCGTGAATACGGTAGTACTGCCACGACAGGTACAGTGCACGAGTACCCAATGGGTTGTCCGGATCACCCCCCTCGACACGAGCCGGCCATTCCGGATTGCGTTCCCGCATGGAGGGCGTTGGCGCCCAGCTGGGGTTTTTGCGTTTTTCCACCACTTCGGTGTAACCGCGTTTGGTGAGTTCGTCGGTCAGCGGAACGGACGTTGGGTAGATCCGCATTTCGCCATCTGATGTCCAATGCTGGAGCGCCTTCGTCACGGTATCGGAGATGATGATCCCCTTTCCGAGTGCGTCGAAGTGATCTTGCCAGTCATGAACTCGAAAAGAAGAGATGTTGCGGCGAATGGTTTCGGCTCGAACCACGCTTGGTGCAACCAAAGCGACAGCCGCATATCCCAATAGGCTTCGTCGATTAACCTTGTTGTTTCGCAAAATTGTCATGACACACTCCTAGCCTCGGATTTGTTGCATCTCTTTTACGGGAGACCCGGCATCAGGCAACCTGACAAGGCCGCGAGAAGTGTATCCATTTGTATCCTTGACCTTACCCTGCTGGAGGGCCGCAAATGACGCCGGGAACGAGACAATGGGGGTGTCATGGACCACCGGAACCACAGAAAAAAGCCGATCACGGACAGGCTCATGCATTACGGAATGATGGCGTGTTGCGTCGTCATGCTGCTGCCCATTGCGGGATTTTTTCTTGCCGGCGGCACATTGGCGGGCATGTGGGGCAATGCAGCGGCTTTTGCCCCGCTCCTGCTGTGCGTGGGGGCGCATCTCGTGATGCACAAATTCATGGGAAAATCGTGCCATTCCGACAAGGCAAAGGATACTATCGAGGAAACGACCGAGCCCATAACCTCCGCGATTCCAGTCGTGGTCCGCGACAGGCCGTGATGTGCGCGGGAAGGTACGCGTAGGCGCGTTGCTGTTGTCGGGTTTCATGCTTGGGGGATGTGCCGGAAGTCTTGAAGACTGCTCGGATCGCGGCGCTATCGTGTCCACGAAGCAAGCGTCAGACCTTCTGCCGGATGGGTGTCGAACCCTTTCATCTTCTGCGACTGGCGTTGCGCGAATTGTCTGTGCGGACGGTCGTCAGGGTTTTGCCACAGGTGGACTTTGACGCAATTTCCGCCGTCCTGGCGAAATCTGCGGAAAATATGGGAAGGAAGCAGGTATCTTGATCGATTGCCTTTTGATCCTGCGACGGGTTTTGCTTATTCCCTTCGTGCTCTTGGCCCTTGTCTCTGGAAGTGTCTCGGCAGCAACCTCTGCTGAATACCAAAGTGCGCCACTTACCGCGTATCTCTTCAGTGTACAGGACGGCGTTCCCGAGAACACACGGACTCTGTCAGCCGGGCTTCATCTTCAACTGAACGAAAACTGGAAGACCTATTGGCGGTCGGCGGGCGAGGTGGGAATACCGCCTTCGGTCGAATGGAGCGGTTCCGAAAACGTCGCAGATGTCGAATTCATGTGGCCCGCCCCAACGCGCTTCACCGCCTTCGGCATCGAAAATTTTGGTTATGCGGGTGACGTCGTCTTTCCGCTGCGCATAACGCTCAAAGATCCCGGCGCACCTGTGACTCTTTCCGCGCAGGTCAAACTGCTGGTGTGCTCCAATGTCTGTGTCCCGGAAGAGTTTGACCTGTCACTTCGCCTCGGACGGGGCAACGTCATCGACAGCACTTCGGCTGGGCTGATCGGTACGTTTTCCGAGCGCGTCCCCGAAGGGGCCAAGACGAGCGGCGTCAGCGAGGCAAATGCCTTCATCGACGAAGACCTCACGGAGTTGATCGTCAGCCTTCGCGTCGATGAACCACTCCAGTCGCCGGATGTGTTTCCCGAACTGGGTATGGGTGTTGCGCTTGGCAAACCCGATATCCGTTTGGGAGAAGAGGATCGTTTGCTTTGGGCGCGCTTGCCGATCCTCTCGTCGAATACGGATGTGACAGTGGCTCCGTCGATTACCGTCACCGACGGCGAGAACCGGGCGTTTACCGTGATTGCGGATCGCGTGGCGCAAGGCATCGCGCCGCCTTTCGAACTGGCCGCCACGACACCGGACATGATGGAACTGCTTTGGATTGCCGCGATCGCGCTGCTGGGTGGATTGATCCTGAATGTGATGCCCTGCGTGCTGCCGGTGCTGTCCATCAAGGTGTCGTCTGTGCTCAAACACACCGATCACGACACAACCCGTGTCCGGTTCGGTTTCGTCGCTGCCAGCGCCGGCATCATGACGTTCATGTGGGGTCTGGCGCTCGTCCTCTGGGCGCTCCAGACGGCAGGCCTCAGCGTCGGGTGGGGTTTGCAGTTTCAAAGCCCGCTGTTTCTTGCGGCGATGATCGCTGTCCTGCTCGTCTTTTCGGCAAATCTGTTCGCAGCGTTCGAGTTCGCCCTTCCACACGGCATGCAGACGCGGCTTGCAGGGGCCGGAGGACGCAACGGGTATTCCGCCGACTTTTTCACTGGCATGTTCGGTGCCGTCATGGCGACGCCTTGTTCGGCACCGTTCCTCGGCACCGCGGTGGCCTTTGCTTTGGCCGGGCGTGGCGTGGACATCCTCATCGTCTTTACGAGCCTCGGGCTCGGCCTCGCCCTGCCCTATCTCGTCATCGCCGCGTTCCCGCGTCTGGTCGCATTCATGCCCAAGCCTGGTCGATGGATGCTGATCATCAAAAGCGTCATGGGGGTTTTGTTGCTTGCAACCGCCGTGTGGCTGTTCTGGGTGCTCGACGGTGTCGCCGGGCTTGCGTCTGTCATCGCGGTCGCGGCGTTGTCCGGTCTCGCCGTTCTGATCTTGTCCCTCCCGAATGTGCAGTCCCAATTCAGGTGGTCTATTGCCACAGCCAGCCTTGTCCTGGCTCTTGCCGCAGGTCCTGTCCTGCAGCAATCAGCGCCGGCCCGTTCAGAGTCGCAATCGGCATTGGCTTGGATCGCATTTGATCGTTCGGACATAGCGAAACGCGTGTCCGCAGGAGAGGTCGTCTTTGTCGATGTGACCGCTGACTGGTGCCTGACGTGCAAAGCGAACAAGACACTTGTCATCGACCGTGATCCGGTCCGCAGTGCGCTGGACACGCCGGGCGTCACGCCGATGCAGGCAGATTGGACACGCCCGGACGCGCGCATTTCCCGTTACCTTGAGAGTTTCGGCAGATATGGCATCCCCTTCAATGCCGTCTATGGACCGTCGGCACCAAACGGCATTGTGCTGTCCGAATTGCTGACGACCGAGGACGTGATGAACGCCTTGGCGCAAGCCAGGGGTCGGGATATTTCCGCAAAGGTTGCCGGACAGGAGTGACCTGCCCGGGCGGGACACCGACCAGTAGTCAGCCGCCGAGCCGCTCAAGCGCGGCACGGACCGCCGCACGCCGAGGATCACTGGCAGGCTGCTGTTCCAACAGCGCTTCAGCCTTACGGTAGGCGGCGATGGCGCGATCGGGCTCCTGAAGGACGGTATAGGCGTTTGCCAGCCGCATCCAACCATCCAGATCGTCCGGATCATCCTCAAGACGCTCGGCCAGCCGCGAGACCATCGACCGGATGAACTCCGCGCGGTCCGCGTCATTCATCTCCGACGCCGCCGCAACATCTGCCGCACTCGGGCCGGGTTGTGATGTCGGCCCGCTGGGTAGATCGACGACCGGGAGGTCAGCTGCCGCTGCAATCCGGTTGATCTGCAAAACGTATGTTTCCATCCAGGGCACGAACGTCTTTTCCTGGTTCAGCCGGGAAACGAGCAGATCGTAGGCCTTACGCGTCTCTTCTTTTTGAAGATGGTAGAGAGACTCGAAATAGGTTGCCGCAGGATTGGATGGGTCAAGTTCCAAAGCGCGATCAATGGCCAATTTCGCCCGTGGAATAACAACGCCATCATTGGCAACCGCGACAGCCTCCGCCAGCATGGAGAATGTCGCGGAGGTGGCATCCTCCCGTTTGGCGACAACTTCGAATGCTTCGACAGCATCAACTGTTCTGCCCATGCGCTGATAGGTCTGGCCCAACAGCATCCACCCTTCGCTGGGGCCGCCGGTCGGATCGGATACAAGCCTTTCGCGAAGTTGTATTGCCAGCGCCGTCACTTCATCAGTCTGTGCGCGCTCCTCTGCACGGGCAGCGAAGGCCATTGAAGGCACCTCCGGCGATCCCATTGTCAGATAGTAGCCCGCGGCAATAACCGGCGCGAGGACCGCCGCGACAACAAGAGTGCCTCTGCCACCACTACGGGACGATCCGGCTTTTGCTTCCAAATTGCGGGTCGTCGCGAGGATCCGTTTCTTGATCTCGAGTCTGGCTGCTTGAGCTTCTTGTTCAGAAATCAAACCGCGGTCCATGTCTCGTTCGATTTCCTGCATCTGATCGGCGAGGATGGCCGGTACCGCATCTCCTCTGGTGAGAGTGTTCGATTTGGACAGCAGCAGCGGGTAGAGGACTATTCCGATCGCGACCAGCGTCAGAAGACCGAAAATACCCCAGATCATGACGCATCCCCCGCTTCGTTTTGTCTGAGAATTTCGGACACGGTGTTCTCATCCTCCGAGCCCAAGTCTTCAAATGCCTCTTGCTTTCGCCGACTCATCAGTAGCCCGCCACCAACGAAAACCCCGATCAGAACGAAAGCGATCGGAGCGAACCAAAGCGCGTAGGTCGCAGGCTCCAGAGGCGGTTTCAGCAGCACGTAATCCCCGTACCGCGCCCGTATGTATTCGATCACCTCGGTGTCACTGTCTCCGGCGACCAAGCGCTCGCGTACGAGCAGACGCAAGTCCCGCGCCACACCCGCGTTCGAGCTGTCGATGTCCTGATTTTGACAGACGACACATCGCAGATCCTTGGAAATCTCCCGCGCACGCTGTTCCAATACCGGGGCGGTCAGCATTTCGTCCGGTTCCACCGCATTGGCGGCAATGGGAAGGAGCCCGATGCAAAACGCGAAAATCAACTGTCTCATGATGCTGCTCCATTTGGCAGTGCGCCTGCCTGCTTCAGGGCTTGCGTGAACCGTTCGACGGCGTCCGGACCCACGACCGGCCCGACATAGCGAAACAAAACGGTGCCATCGCTATCGACGATGAAGGTTTCCGGCACGCCCGACAGGCCCCATTCGATCCCGGTCCGGCCCGACAGGTCGGACCCGATCCGCTCGTAGGGATTGCCGAGGTCATTGAGCCACTTCACGGCATCCTCAGGTTTGTCTTTGTAGTTTATTCCGAACAACCGCATGCCGTCTCGTTCGACAAATCTTGTCAACACGGCATGTTCCGCGCGGCAGGGCACGCACCAGGACGCAAAGACATTGACCACGACCGGTCGTTCGTTGCCGACAAGATCGCTTCGGGCCAGGCCGGGTGTCTCCAACCCCGGCACGGGATCGAGGTCGAACGCCGGGGCCGGTTGCGAGATCAGGACGGAAGGGATCTCGTTGGGATCCCGGTCGGGATTGAGCCCCCAGAGAAAAAACCCCCCGAATATGACCGCCGCAATAAACGGCAGCCCGGCAATGAGACGTTTCATCTTCTCTCCTACTCGGCAGGAACGGCATCGGTGGCTGGCTGTTTGGCACGGCGCGGCGCCCCGACCCTCAAACGGCGATCCGACAAGGACAAACAGCCACCGATCACCAGCAGGATCGAGCCGATCCAGATCAGGTTGACGAGCGGTTCATAGAGGATCCGAAGGGTCCATGCTCCGGCGTTGTTCACTTGATCGGAGGCTGGCGTTGCAATCGACGTATAGAGATCACCCGCCAATGTGGAGCGGATGGCCGACTCCGTCGTCTGGCTTTCCGCGACCGGGTAATACCGCCGTTCCGGGAAAAGTGTCGTGACCAATTCGCCATCCCGACGCACCACAAGGGTGCCGCGATCCGCGATGTAGTTCGGCCCTTGAACCTTTGCGGCCCCTTCGAAGGTGATGTCGAACCCGGCGATCGTGACTTCGGTCCCGGGGGCGGCAAAGACGATCTCCTCACTCTTCCATCCGGTCGAGCCGATCATCCCCATCATCAACACAGCGACGCCGGCATGGGCAAGCGTCATACCGTGAGAGGCGCGTGGCAGGTTGCGCACGCGTCTCGCGCTCTCTGCAAGGGAAACCTCGAACAGACGGATGCGTAGCGCCCATTCCCGCAGGGTCGCAAAAAGCAGCCACGCTGCGCCGAGGATGGCAAGATAGGCCATGATCGGCCCGCCATACAGAAGATACCACGCGGCCAAGGCGGCGACGACCGCCAGCACGGCCACGAACCGAATGCGATCGAGCAAACCGGCGAAATCAGCCCGCTTCCACGACAGGAATGGACCAAGACCCATGAACACGACCAGCGCCAGCATCATCGGAATGAAGGCCGCGTTGAAGAAAGGTGGACCCACCGAGATCTTGTCCCCCGTGACAGCCTCGAGGATCAGCGGATAAAGCGTCCCGAACAGGACCGTTCCCGTAGCGGCGGCCAGAATGAGGTTGTTCACGAGCAGCCCGGCTTCGCGGCTGATCGGGCGAAACAGACCGCCCGGCTCCATTTCGGGTGCCCGCCAGGCGTAGAGCGCCAGCGACCCACCGATGGACACGGCCAGCAGACCCAGAATGTAAAGCCCGCGCTCCGGATCGACGGCGAACGCGTGTACCGATGTAAGCAGGCCTGACCGGACAATGAACGTCCCGAGAAGTGAAAGCGAGAAAGTCAGGATGGCAAGCAGGATAGTCCAGCTTTTGAACGCATCGCGCTTTTCCGTGACGATGGCCGAATGCAACAGCGCTGTGCCCAGAAGCCAAGGCATGAAGCTTACATTCTCGACCGGATCCCAGAACCACCAGCCGCCCCAGCCCAGTTCATAATAGGCCCACCAAGACCCGAGGGCGATACCCGCCGTCAGGCTGATCCAGGCGGCCAATGTCCATGGCCGGACCCATCTGGCCCAGGCCGGATCGACGCGACCCTCTATAAGAGCCGCAACGGCGAAGGAAAACACGATGGAGAAGCCGACATACCCGAAATACAAGAGCGGCGGGTGCATGGCGAGACCCATGTCCTGAAGCAACGGGTTCAGGTCATTGCCGTCGAGCGGCGGCGGAAACACCCGCTCGAAGGGGTTCGACGTCAGCAGCAGGAAGGACAGGAAGCCGACACTGATCCACGCCTGCACCGACAGGGTGCGCGCCTTGGTCTCGGCGGGGATGTTCGATCCGAACCAGGCGACGCCCGCGCCGAACACCGCGAGTATCAGGATCCAGAGCAGCAGCGAACCCTCATGGCTGCCCCAGGTCCCGGCCACCTTGTAGAGCATCGGCTTGAGCGAATGGGAATTCTCGACGACGTTCCTGACGGTGAAGTCGCTGACGATGAAGGCCTGCATCAGCGCTGCGAAGGCTATGGCCACAAACAGCACTTGTCCTATTGCCGTCGCCTGGGCGGATTTCATCCAGACGGCGTTTCCACGCGACGCACCTGCAATCGGCAGAACGCTTTGAACAAGCGCAAGCGCAAGCGCGAGGGCCAGTGCAAAGTGACCAATTTCCGGGACCATGGCGTTCTTTCCGATCTAAAGTTAGTGACGTCGCGTGGGACGGTGTTCAAATTCGTGATGTGGACTACTCGTCCAGTGTTGCTTTCAGGCGACGAAACTCTTCTTCGTCGATTTCCCCATTCGCAAAGCGACGCCTCAGCGTTTCCCGCGCGTCCGATTCCGGCGGGGGAGTGCCATTGTCCCGCAGCCTGAGCACCAGAAACACGATCAATGCGATCACGGCGCCCCAGAAGGCGAGCATCATGAAGCCGCCCATAAAGCCATAGCCACTGCCCCACATGTGCCCCGTCCAGGAGCCTGGTCCATCAGCCTGCGCCATGCTGGCGGGCAAGCTGGCCAGCAACGTTGGAATGAGCGTTTTCAGTTTCATCTGTTTCTCCTTCGATTAGTTCGCTTTCATCCAGTGGGATGGTGACAACAGCGCGCAAACCCGCGCTGTTCTGGTTGACCAGCTGGATATCGCCGCCATGGGATTGGACGATTGTCCTCGCGATCGAGAGCCCAAGCCCATAACCGCCCGTTTCCAGAGACCTCGATTGCTCGAGGCGATAGAAGGGATCGAAGACCTTTTCCAACTGGTCGACGGGAATGCCGGGCCCATTGTCATCGATGTTGAGTACGAGGTTCGAACCGTGGGTCGCCCAGCTGACTTTTGCGGCACCACCGTAGCGAACGGCGTTCTCAAGCAAGTTCCTCAGTGCCCTTCGGAACGCGTTGGGTCGAAGCCGCACGGCAACATCATCACTCGGGGCAAAGGTGCAGTGTGCCGCCATATCGCTGCACAAGCTGTCCAGAAAATTGCGCAGATCGACCACTTCGGCACCCTCGGATCCGGTAAGGCCGCGTGCAAAGGTGAGCGTCGCTTCGACCATACTCTGCATCTCTTCGACCGATGCGATGAGGCTGTCCCGCGTCTCTTCTTCGTCAACCAGCTCCGCGCGGACACGCATGGCGGTCAACGGCGAGCGCAGATCGTGACCAAGGGCTGCGAGCATCCGTGTCCTATCACTGACAAACCGGGTCAGCCGTCGCTGCATGCGGTTGAAGGCGACGGTCAGATCCCTGACCTCGGTCGGCCCTGTGACCGCCAATTCGCCCACATCTTCGCCCCGGCCAAGATGGTCCGCGGCCTTGGAGAGGTGCCGCAAAGGACGCGTCAGGCGCGTCATGACAAACCAGAAGATCGCCACCAGAAGCAGTCCGGCGGAAATTCCAAAGGTCAGCATCGAATAGAAAGGCCATTGGATTGGCGGACGCTCGAACCGCGTTCCGACATTCAGCCAACGCGCCCCCTTGATCGCGATCGACAGGTTCATTTCAACCGCTGTCAACTCTCCGCGCATCATCGCTAGATGCATTTCCGTCATCTCGTCCGAGAGATTGGGAAGAGGCCGCAACTCGCCCTCGATCTCGTGCAATTCAACGCGAATGTCCCGGCTGTAGCTGTCGTCCATCAGGGCGCGTATTCGCGCTTCCACGATGCCGCCGTCCGAGTGACCGGTGTGATCCACGATCGGAGCGTCCGACAGATCGAACCGGATCAGAGGCGAATTTGCCGCGCGAAGGATCGAGTCCTGCAGATCCAACGGAGCCTCCTCGATCAACCGCGCGACATTTGCTGCGCGACCCGCGGCCTCGAACCCCAATGCGGCACGAATCGCAAGGCTGCGCTCGTCAGCGAACAGGAACAGGCTGATCGCCTGGGCCACGACAAGTGCCGCGACCACAAGCAGGATCAACTGGCCGCTCAGAGACCTCATCGCACGGCGCATCACGGCGCATCCTCGACATCGGCAGCCAGACAGTATCCGCCGTTCCGCACCGTTTTGATGACACTGGGCCTAAGTACATCCGGCTCGATTTTGCGGCGGAGGCGGCTGATCTGATTGTCGATGGTGCGATCCATCGGGCCTGCCGTCCGACCAGCGGTCAGGTCAAGCAACTGGTCACGGCTGAGCACCATCCTCGCACGTTCCAGCAGGACCGCCAGCAATTTGAACTCGGAGGTCGTCAATGGCGTCTCGGTGGTGGACTGGTCAATCAGCACCTGCCGGTCGGTATCCAGTATCCAATGCGCAAAAGAGACTTTCCTCCCCGCGAGCCTTCCGGCCACGGGTTCGTCACGGTTGCTTCGCCGAAGAACCGACTTGATGCGGGCGAGCAGTTCTCGTGGATTGAACGGCTTGGCGAGATAATCGTCCGCACCGATTTCCAGCCCCACGATCCGATCCGTTTCCTCACCAAGCGCCGTCAGCATGATGATCGGAAGATCACCCTCTGGCGCAAGTCTGCGGCAAACCGACAAACCGTCCTCGCCCGGCATCATGACATCGAGCACGAGGAGGTCGAAGTGACCGGTGGCCAGTTTGGCATCCATCTCCACGGCATCCCTGGCGACGGTCGTGCGCATTCCGTTCTTCTCCAGAAAGCGCGCGACGCTTTCGCGTATCTGAGCGTGGTCGTCCACGATAAGGATATGAGGTTGCGGTCCCATGGCGTCCTTCCTAGATCATCGTTGCATCGTGTTTCATGGGCAGAATTGTAGCCGTTTGTATCAGGTCAGTCCCTTGCTACAGATGGATACAAATCTGTGCCTGCACCGTGTCGTGCTCCCGGGTAGCGTCGCGCGTATGTTATGTGACCTTTGGGATCGCAACCGATCAAAGGATGAGGTTTTCGAATATGGCTCTTGATTTGAACCGGCGCCGTTTCGTTCTGGGTGCTCATATGACGGTGCTGACCGTCACGGCGTCACCGCTTTTGGCGCAGAGCCGATCTGTCTGGTCGGCAGAGAATGCCTTTGACGCGCTTCTATCGGATACGGCGCGGATCATCGATGTCAGAACGCACGAAGAGTGGCAAGAAACCGGCGTAGGTGCTGGTGTATGGCCGATAAGCATGCACGCGTCCGGTTTTCCGGACCGCTTGTTCAGGGCGAAGGAACTGAGCGGTGATCGCACTGTTGGACTGATCTGCGCCACTGGCGGACGCTCCGCATCGCTGCTTCGAGCGTTAAGACAAGCTGGTTACTCGGGCTACGCCGATATCTCGGAAGGGATGTTGGGATCAGGCGAAGGGCCTGGCTGGATCGCATTGAACTTGCCGACCGTTCCGGTGGATGTCGCCCTGAACGGGTTGCCCCCCGCGTTGACCTGACCTGTGAAGAATCAATCGGTTCCGTTGTGCTAAAAGCCTGATGTATGGTCAAATTGACCTGTTTGAACAGGTAGACGGGTTTGGGTGTATGACCGAGTTGATGGCCATGTTTGTCGGAATATGCGCGGCGATCCTGATGGGAATTGTCCATCATTATGCGTTGTCGGGCATTCTGAAGTTTTCCCCGCAGCGGTCGGATGGCTCCGGCTTTCGGATCATCCTGACGTTTTCCGCGTTGCTGTTGCTGCACGTATTGGAACTTGTGACGCTCGCCGTGTTCAACACGATGGTGGTGGCAAGCGTTCTGCCGCAATCGTTCAGCAACAGCCCGCCGATGTTTCAGGATGTTCTCTATGTTACGGGCATCTCGTTCTCGACCCTTGGCTATTCGTCCATAGAGGTGGTCGGGCCCTTTCGACTGTTGCTGATGCTGCAATCGCTTTTGGGCTTCATGTTGCTGACCTGGTCAGCGACGTTTCTTTACTCAGCCTGTCAGCAAGTCTGGCAGAAGGCGAAAGATGACTGAAAATCGCCACGCGCGTCGGACATGAGCTTGGCGTCAGCGTCAAATACGTCCTGATATCGGTCCTTTGACCTCACCGTGGAACGGTTGAGTGAGCGCTGCGTTGCGCGCGTGGATGAATAGCCCTTGACCTTCCAGTTGCTGGAATCCCTAGGTACAAAGCCATGGCACAGATTTTCGAAAAGACAGGCGATCACGTATCGCACCATCGACACGGGGATATCTTGAAATCTCCCGTATGGGTTGGCGTGTTGCTTGTCGTTCTCACATTGCCGGCTCACCTTTTTTTGGATGAGCAAAGCTCGATAGCTCTTGCTTCGATCACGCTTGCTTTGATTGGCGGTGCCTATATCGGCTTTGGCGCTGCGGACGGCAGAGCGCGCGTGTTCTGGGCAGAGCTCGCGGTCGCCCTTTTGTTCGGCTTAGCAGCGTTCCTGGGGCTGATATGGCATTGGGCCTTCCTCCCCTTGGGCTTGGCCCTTCACGCCCTTTGGGACATGTCACACCACAATTCTTATCGTCTCGCCCGGATTCCGAACTGGTATATTCCATTCTGCGTGGCCTTTGACCTTTTGGCAGCGACGTTCTTCGTTCTGCTCTATGCCGTGTTTTGATCCATGACGATGCGCATCCTTCTTATGGCGGTGTTCCTGATGGGAGTCGTCGCATTGGCCTTCCCGGACGTCCTTGGCGTTGACATTCGCCTGCCGGATCGCGCGGAAATTGACCGCTGGATCGAGGCGGCAGGTCTTGCCGGACCAATTGTCATCGTGGCGCTCATGACAATCGCTATTGTCGCAAGCCCCCTGCCCTCGGCGCCAATCGCACTCGCCGCCGGAGCGGCTTATGGACACACGTACGGGACGCTCTTCGTCGTTCTAGGTGCGGAACTCGGTGCGCTTGCCGCCTTTGGTCTGGCCCGCGGCTTGGGTCGTCCCTTCGTTGAGCGTCATCTCGGTCAGAAGATTAACGCAGGCCTGTTCGGGTCCCAGAACACTCTGACCTTCCTGGTCTTCGGCAGTCGCCTGCTGCCGTTTCTGTCCTTCGATATGATCAGTTACGCCGCAGGTCTGAGCAAGCTGCATCTTTGGAGGTTCGCGCTGGCCACGATGGCCGGGATTATTCCAGCGAGTTTCTTGCTCGCTCACATGGGCAGCCAGGCGATGAACGGCGATGCCCGCACTGCCACATGGACCGCACTTGCGCTGGGTGGCTTTACCGGCCTGTCGGTTCTCTTCGCCGCGACGCGAAAGACCGGTACGAAACGGAAGGAGAGCTGATATGGCCAGTCATTCCCACGCCGGGCATATGCCGAGTTCCGGCAAGGCCCTTGTGATTTCGGCCTGGCTCACCGGCGTCTACTTCGTGATTGAACTGGCCGTCGGGCTCTGGACTGGCTCGATTGCCGTCCTGTCGGATGCGTTTCACACCCTGTCGGCGGTTGGCGGCGTTCTGGTGGCCATCATCGCGCAGCGCATTGCGCGCCGCCCGGCGGATTCGGCGCGGAGTTTCGGCTGGTACCGCGCCGAGATCATCGGGGCACTGGTGAATGGCGGCTTTCTTCTCGGTATGGCGCTTCTGGTGATCTGGATGGGCGCGATGCGGCTCGGGAATCCGATTCACCTGGCCACGGGTCCCATGCTCTGGGTCGCCTTCGGAGGCCTGGTCACCGAAGTGATCTCGCTGGGGCTGATGTGGCAATCGAGCAAGGACGATCTGAATGCCCGTGGTGCGCTCTGGCACATCATCCAGACCTTTGTCGGCAGCCTCCTGATCATCGTCACCGCTCTAGTGATCGAGTTCACCGGCTTTCTGGCGATTGACCCGATCCTCGGCATGGCGTTCGGGGTGGTTCTCCTCTGGGCCTCCGTCGGCGTCATCAAGGAAGCGGTCCACATCCTCATGGAAGGCACGCCAGAGGGAACGGATCTCGAGGCTGTGACGACGGACCTGCGCGGCCAGGACGGGGTTCTGGACGTTCACCATGTGCATGCCTGGACGCTGACCAGCGGCAAACACGCATTTTCTGCCCATATCCGCCATGGTGAGCCCGCAGAGGCCGCGGACCTGCTGAACCGGGCCTATCGGCGGCTGACGGAACAGCATGGGTTTCACATGGTCACGCTGCAGCTCGAAACAGAGTGTCTCGACGAGCGCCACGCGCGGGATCTTGATATAGTCCAGATAGCGGCTGCAAAGGCTGCGCAAGAAAAGACTGATGTGCGAGATGCGCATCCGCACCCAAGCCCTAACACAGAAGGGCCGTAGACTGTGATGGACATAATACTAGCCGCAGAGCCGGAGATTCGTCTGACGGCGTTTTTGAGTGTGCTGGCCGCCATGGCGCTTTGGGAACTCGCCGCCCCGCGTCGGCGGCGTGACATTCCGCGTGTCATCCGTTGGTCGAACAACCTGGCACTTGTCGTGATCGATACGGCGATCCTCCGGTTGTCTTTCCCAATCCTGGCCGTCGGTCTGGCGGTCCTGGCCGAGGAGCGGGGCTGGGGCCTGTTCAACATTATCGAGGCTCCTTTCGGGTTGGCTGTGATCCTGTCCATGCTGCTGCTCGATCTGGCGATCTATCTGCAACATGTCATGTTCCACGCCGTCCCGGCCCTGTGGCGCCTGCACCGGATGCACCATGCGGATCTCGACTTCGACGCAACCACTGGATTACGCTTCCATCCGATTGAGATCCTCATCTCGATGGCGATCAAGCTCGCCCTGGTGGCAGCGCTTGGTCCGCCCGCCGTCGCGGTTTTGTTGTTCGAGATCATCCTCAACGCCACTGCCCTCTTCAACCATGCCAACATCAACCTGCCGAGACCGGTCGACCGGTGGCTCAGATGGATCGTCGTCACACCCGACATGCACCGCGTGCATCATTCTGTCGATCCGCGCGAAACCAACTCAAACTACGGCTTCAACCTGCCGTGGTGGGACCGCCTCATGGGTACTTACGTAGCCCAGCCCGCGAAGGGCCACGAGGGAATGACGATCGGTATCGAGCAGTTTCGCACGACGCGCGACCTCTGGGTCGACAGGATGTTGATCCAGCCCCTTCGCGGGCCAGCAAGCGGACACGCCCTGGATACATCCGCCCTCACGCCGACAAGCAGGAACAGCCTCTGGACTCTCGAAAACACAGTTCTAGGGTCTCGGGCAACTCAAAAAGGAACACATGATGAAACGACGTACGTTCTTGCTGGCCGGAGCGGCTGCCACACTCCCCCTGCGAGCACTGGCCAACACGGAACCGGTCATTAAAGTCCTGAAAACCCCCACCTGCGGATGCTGCACCGCTTGGGTCGATCATGTCCGGCAAGCGGGCTTCGCGGTCGAGGCGCAGGACGTCGATCAGGATGCGCTTTATGCGTTCAAAGATCGGCTGCAAATTGCACCGGAACTTGCTGGATGTCACACGGCGGTCGTGGGCGACTATTTTATCGAGGGCCACGTGCCTGCCGCGGACATCACGCGGCTGCTAGGGTCAGGACCCATTGATTTCCGGGTAGGGGCGTGATTCACGGTCCGAAAACCGAGCGGTGAACATGTCTGATCTTTTCTGGCTGACGGATGCGCAGATGGCGCGTCTTGAGCCTTTCTTCCCAAAGTCCCATGGCAAGCCTCGCGTCGATGACAAGCGTGTTTTGAGCGGGATTATCTTCATCAATCGCAATGGCTTACGATGGCGAGATGCGCCGAGGGAATATGGCCCGCACAAAACGCTCTACAACCGTTGGAAGCGTTGGAGCGATAAAGGCATCTTTGCCCAGATGATGGTCGGCTTGGCCGCTGATCACGGCGAGCAGACGACGGTCATGATCGACGCCACCTATCTGAAGGCCCATCGAACGGCGACCAGTTTGGGCGTCAAAAAAGGGGGCGTGGACGCCTGATCGGACGAACCAAGGGCGGTATGAATACCAAGCTTCACGCCATCTGCGACAGCCAAGGACGCCCGCTGAACCTGTTCGTGACCGCTGGACAAGTCAGTGACTACATCGGTGCACGGGCGCTTGTCAGCAGCCTGCCAAAGGTAGATTGGCTGCTCGGTGACCGTGGATATGACGCCGATTGGTTCAGAGAAGCGTTGAAAGACAAAGGGATACGCGCATGCATTCCCGGCCGAAAGCAGCGCAAGAAAACCGTCAAGTACGACAAGCGCCGCTACAAACGTCGCAACCGGATCGAGATCATGTTTGGGAGGTTGAAAGACTGGCGGCGGGTGGCAACCCGATACGACAGATGCCCGAAGGTCTTCCTGTCAGCCATCGCCCTGGCCGCTCTCGTCATTTACTGGCTATGAGTCCTGACCCTAGTCACGGCCAGTGTCCGCGATCAAGGAGATAACAGGTTTGAGAAACCCAAGGTTGACATGCCTGCTCCCATTGCAAGCTATGGCCCTTCTGATCTGCGTTCCTGGGCCGGTTTTGGCGGAATCCTGCTTCGCCCCGGCCCGTCCCTTCCTGCCAAGTGATTCGCAGGCCGCGCGGGACTATGCGGCTATCATCCGCAGCGATTTCGAAAATTACATCCAGGATATCCAGAGC
>NZ_FOLG01000047.1 GCF_900112335.1 Tropicimonas isoalkanivorans | reverse complement strand
AACTGCCATCGAAGCCTCCATCCGTCGATGGCAGTGATCCAGATTTTTACGCCGATGGGAATCCTGCCCGAGTCAGCGCTCGAGGCCGTTGGTATTATCCCGGCATCCCGTCGCCAAGACGATCCATGCGCGGCATCGCGGCGATCAGCTTGCGTGCGCTCGATCCGGACTTCTCCGGCGGGTTTCCATCCGGGCCTGCACGAGCAGCGAAGGCGCGCCGAGGGGCGCCGGGCGGCATTGCCGACCTCGCTGACATTTCGGGGAGTGAATTGCGCCCGGTTTGCCGGGGGCCGGTTTGTTTTACCGTTCTGTGCTGCCTTTAACCGGGAAGGAGCCGTTGCCCTTCGCAGGCATCAGCCGTCGCGAGTTGCCTTCAATGTCGTTTGGGAGATCTTCTGACATTGGTCGATCGGCGCGCCGTCAATTCGCTTCAATAGAAGGGAGGCCAGGATCCGTCCTGCTTCGAGACGGGAGAAATACGACACATGCACGCGAGTGCCGATGTAGTCTCCGAGGTTGGTGCCGGACCGCATGGAGTAGCCGAAACCTTCGCTTTCCTCCCCGGCAGCCAGGCGCACGCCGGCTCGCGCGCCGAGGAACACCAACTCATTGACACAAACGAAGCTGTCTGCGCCCTGTGCAACGAGGACGCCAGCGGCCTCGCGGGCCGCGTCCGGCTTGAGCGCGACCGGACGAATGAGGTCCTCGCTCACCGGGATGTCTGCCTCCTCCAATGCCTTTATATATCCACGAAGACGCTGACGCGCGAAAAGATAGCGCTGATCCGCTTCCAGAAGCGCGATCCGCCGATAGCCTTCGTCAATAAGCGCTTTGGTTCCCTGGTAGGCCGCAAACTCGTTGTCGAGGTCGAAATAGGCGTGCTCGGTGAACAGCTCGGTCCGCCCGAATGTCACGAAGGGCACATCGTGCTCCAGAAGATATTTGACCCGAGCGTCCTGCGGTTCGGTGTGGTCGAGGATCAGCCCGTCGCAGTTTCGTCCGCGGACCACCTGCCGGAGCTTGTCGAGACCGGTTTCGCCGAGCTCGACGGGAACGGCCCGAACGGCATAGTCGGTGCCGGCGAAGCGCTGATGCATGCCGTTCAAGAGCCCCACGGAACCGGAATCTCCGACCTCCTCCTCGCTGGAAAAGCTGAGGAATGCCATGGCGATGAAGGTCTTCCCGGTGCGCAGCTTGACCCCGTCCATGTTCCGGACATAGCCTAGTTCGCGCGCCGTTTCGCGAACCTTCCGGACGGTCTCGGGCGAGATCCGCTCGCCGTCCTTGAGCGCCCGCGCGACGGTGGTCACCGACACGCCGGCCGTGTCGGCGATCGTTTTGAGCGTGACCGGCGCTTTGCCCGTCTGCGCCTTCGTCGCCATTCGTTACCCTTTCAGATAGCGCACCTCCGGTTCGGTTGCGGGCAGGTGCGATGTTCGCTTGCGTTCGACGCGAAGGATCTTAGGGCGACCGGGCAGCAGGGTGAAGCCATTGTCCGACCAGATCGTGTCGCCGCCGAGGTCCCACGAAACGTAGAATGCCGGGCGGTCGCTGGTCAGCAGAACCTCTTCGCCGGCAGGGCCGTTCCGCCGCTCCACCGAGATGGCGGGTGCGCCGAAATCATAGTCCTTCGGACGCCGCGGCAGGAAGTCGTTCTCGCCCAGACGGGAGCCATGTTCGTCCGGCTGGTGGCGTCCTGCTGCAGGTAATGCTTGCCCAGCAGCGAATTGAGCAGCCGCTGCACCACGCTCGGTGCCAGATCGAGGGCGCGCGCGATCTCGCCATCAGCCTGCGTCTCAACCAGCTCGATCAGAGCCATTCTCTCTTCGGTCATCGTCATCTCCGTTGTCGGTTCCAGGTCTCGCAACCCGAACCTTCTCCGAAGATCGGCGGTGACCGCCAGCGTCACGCCCGGCTGCGCGCTGCGCTACGCCGGAGGCTCCGCGCGCGGCCTCCTACACCACTTATACCAACGGCCTCGAGCGCTGACTCGGGCAGGATTCCCATCGGCGTAAAAATCTGGATCACTGCCATCGACGGATGGAGGCTTCGATGGCAGTT
>NZ_FOLG01000048.1 GCF_900112335.1 Tropicimonas isoalkanivorans | reverse complement strand
TGGCGTTTGTAGCTGATCAACTGTTTCTGCATCCTCCCGAACTATGTCCAGACACTGCAATGAGAAACCGTGCCAAGCTTAACGTGACAACACCGGAAGATCGGCTGCTCGGTGAACACGCAGAACGACTGGGTCAAAATAGTCGAAGCCGACAGCTGCAACCGAACTTCCGCCGGTCGCCGCGGTGCAAGCAGCCTGTCGGCTATTACGAGCCCGCACTCGGACGTCGGCGGTCTGGCATTGGCTGGCGAAAGGGCGGGGAGACACATAAGAGTTGTGGACAGCATAGCATCACAAGTATGATGATATATGCTGAATTGGCAGGAGGTGCTATCATGCCCGCAGTCGAGCGACTGACCATCACAATGCCCGCTGAAATGGCCGAGATCTTGCGTCAGACGGTTGCAGGTGGGGAATACGCGTCGGCGAGCGAAGTTGTCCGGGAGGCATTGCGCGACTGGGTCCGCAACCGGGACACCGAGCGGCGCGACCTCGAAGCGCTGAGGGCGGCAATCCGGACCGGGCTCGACAGCGGCCCTGGCATTCCCGCCGATCAGGTGTTTGCCGAACTCCGTGCGCGCTACGCAGTGAAATCCTGATTCATGCCCCGTCTTGTCATTCTGCCCGCCGCCCGGGACGATCTCGTCGAGATCGGCGACTTCATTGCCCTGGACAATCCTGCCCGGGCAGTGACGTTCCTGGCGGAGATTGAGGCCAAGATGCGGCAGGCCGCGGAACGCCCCGCTAGCTTCCCGGCGCGCGATGACCTGCTCGAGGGGCTGCGCGCGGCGCGACACAGCCGCTACCTGATCTTCTTCGTCGAGGAAGCAGAGGAGGTGAGAGTCGTGCGGGTGCTCCACGGTGCACGGGACCTGCCAGGCCTGTTCGGTTGATCTTCGGAGCGGCCAGTTTTAATAGGTCTGATAATGCAAACTTACCGGGCATGATAGGGAAGGGCATGGTGCGGCGGTTATCAGGCGAAGAGCGATATAGAAACGCCGCTTCGTTTCGGTGGAAGGGGCAGAATTCGCGGCCTCGGGCCTTGCAACATGCCAGGCCCGGTAGTGTTCTCGGCTGTCGCGGCGCACGCTCAGGTATCCTCTGTCGCCATTGCGCAGATCGTGAGGATTGCGGGGGTGGTGAGGGCGGTCAGAGGGAGGTTGCGGACCTCATGCGGTGGCCTGGGTCTGGCACGGAGGCGGTTTGCGGGGGTGGTGAGTTGCCAGTCGATGGTGGCGAGGGTCGGGCCGCCGGCTTTCAGCCAGGTTTCGAACTGACGGCGCGTGGCGAAACAGAGGTCGCTGGAACGGGCGGCGCGGAGGGTTTGCAGGGACCAGGCGCGGGCATCCGTGGGGTCGAGCTTCGCAAGATGGCGCATCAGGTTCCGGGCAAGATTGCGGTCGTCATGGTGGCGCGGCAGGACCGGGGCGAGGCGGCCTGGCATCAGATTGCGGGCCGTGGTCTCGAGCCTGCGGATCTGGGTGCGGGAAAGGGCAAAACGCTCGGCCAGATCACCGGACGGCGTGCCACGGGCCAGTGCGGTCAGCAGGCGGTGCGCGAGATCCGGAGTGAGACGCGGCGGTGGCGCGGGCCGGACAGGACGGCTGGCCGTGGCTTTCGGCACTGCCAACGTCTGCACTGCGAGGTGAGCCAGAACCGCAGGTCGGGCGCTTTCCAGCACCACCAGCTCATCGTGCTTCGAAGGTGTCAGGCTGCGGCGGTTCAGTCGCAACCAGCGCGCGGCCCGGGCGGCGGGATGGGCCTCCGGGTTGCTGCGCAAGATCAGCCCGAGCGCCAGATCGCCGAGATGCAGGTATGAGCGGATTGTGGTTTCGGGCCTTGCATGGCCGGCCAGCCGTGCCAGCCGTGTCAGAACTTCGCGTGGGTCTGGGCGGCTGCCCAGCAATCGGTCGCAGATGCGATTCTGCTGGGCTGTGGGCCAGCCGGTCAGGTCCTGCAGTGGTGTTGTCACGTTAATCAGTATCCGGCTGAAGATGGTTTGTTGGGTGGAAAGTTAAACAAGCCCGGCGGCGGTCTTCCAGATGTCGAATGCTT
>NZ_FOLG01000049.1 GCF_900112335.1 Tropicimonas isoalkanivorans | reverse complement strand
GTAGCGGGCGGGCTTGGGCTTGCTCATGTACCTCGTCTAACCGCATGAATTCCCGATGTGAATCCTTCACCGGCTGAGTTCTGCAACAACGCCCCTCTGAAGCTCTATGATCGGTGTAGGACAAGACTCTGGAACGTTAAATGTCGGAAATTGATTTCAGGGAATTTGAAGATGCTCAAAAGCGTGATCCGCGTAGGCTCTATATTTCAAAGAGATTTAGCTATCCGGGGAATGAAACAGACATTCGGTATGGCCGGAAAAGGTTCGAGGCCGGGCCATTGAAAGAGCTTGTCAAAAGCGGCGACGAGTTCGTCCTTCATGAAACCGATACAGGCATCCAACAAATTAAGGCGAAGTTTTTTGAAGATGAAAGGAGAATATCCCATCTTCATATTCAGAGGTGGAGCACCAAGACTGGTAATCCGATGGGTGATCAGGTTGTGCTGTACGGCGAGCAAATCTCCAAGCTGGTGGAGTTCTTGGAGAGTATTCGACGCTTAGAGATTCCGAGCCCTGCTAAATTCAATGTTAATGAAGATGACTTGCGCCTTGTGTATATGCCAGACGATGAGGCTCGAAGGTTACTTCGAGATCGCCCCGACCTGGTTGCCGAATTTGCGCGCAGCCAGATAACGAGCGAAGATGTTGTGGCTCTCGCGTTTCGCCGAGAGCAACTGAAGGTTTTCTCGGACTTGCTCGACAATGCTGAGGATGCTTCAGAAAAGGCTTGGCAAGACTTCTTTGAGCGCAACCAGTGGATATTTGGCTATGGGTTGAGTTACATTTTTGCAACCGGATTGGATGGTCGCGCGCTTCAACAGACAATCCGCGGTTCCAGTCTCATCGCTCCTGGCAAGATCCCAGACGGAATCATGAAAACTCGCGCTGCGGTAAGCGCGTTATGCCTTGTGGAGATAAAGAAGAGTTCGACCCAGCTTCTGAAAAGCAACGAGTATCGTTCTGGAACTTGGGTGCCTTCGGCGGAGCTAAGCGGGGCGGTTGCTCAGTGCCAAGAGACACTACGAACAGCAACGGATGTACTGGATACATATCACCGTTTCTCCGACGACCAAGGCAACCCAACAGGAGAGGAGCTGATGTCGGTCCAACCAAGATCATTTCTAGTGATAGGATGCCTTTCCCAGTTCCAATCCGAGCATGGCGTGAATGCCTCGCGCTACCAAGCATTCGAGGGTTTCCGCCGAAACCTACGTCTACCCGAAATCCTAACCTTTGACGAGCTTTACGAACGAGCACGGTTCATTGTTGAACATACTGAAAATTTAGGAGTGTCTACCGGGTTTGAGGACGGAGACGAAATTCCCTTTTAGATGCAATTAGTCATGCCCTAAGCGGACATTTTAGCGAGCTGCAGGATTTCACACTCTGGCTCATTACAGTCCATTGCCGCTCCGAGCACGGATGGCGTCTCTCAGTGACAGGCGTTGTTGTAGAAAGGCGGCCCGAGGCGTGAGTGCCCCTTTCCCGTTCAGGCTCAGGCCACGCGGACGACCTCGGCAGTGCCGATCGCGTTG
>NZ_FOLG01000050.1 GCF_900112335.1 Tropicimonas isoalkanivorans | reverse complement strand
GGTAGTGTCCCAACGCTTGGTGTAGGAGGCCGCGCGCGGAGCCCCCGGCGTAGCGCAGCGCGCGGCCGGGTGTGACGCTGGCGGCCACCGCCGATCTTCGAGAAGGTTCGGGTTGCAAGACCTTGAACCAAGAACGGAGATGACGATGACCGATGACAGAATGACGCTGATTGAGCTGGTTGAGAAGCAGGCCGATGGCGATCTCGTGCGCGAGATGCTGGCCTTCGCGGCCGAGCGGATCATGGAAGTGGAGGTCGAGGCGCGAACCGGTGCCGCGAAGGGCGCTCGCTCTCCCCTGCGGGAGGTTCAGCGAAACGGTTACCGGGACCGCGACTGGGACACTCGTGCCGGTCGGATCGCGCTGGAAATCCCGCGGCTGAGAAAGGGGAGCTACCTGCCCAGCTTCCTGGAGCCGCGACGGACTGCTGAGAAGGCGCTGGTGGCGGTGATCCAGGAGGCTTACGTCCACGGGGTCTCTACGCGCTCCGTAGACGATCTGGTGAAGGCGATGGGCGCTGGCGGCATGTCGAAGAGCCAAGTCAGTCGCCTTTGTGTCGAAATCGACGAGCGGGTGAATGCATTCCTCTCCCGGCCGCTCGAAGGCGCCTGGCCCTATCTCTGGCTCGACGCGACCTACGTGAAAGTGCGCGAGAGCGGGCGGATCATCAGCCGCGCCGTGATAATAGCGGTAGCTGTGAACGAGGACGGCAAGCGCGAAGTTCTCGGCGTCGCCACCGGTCCATCCGAAGCAGAAACGTTCTGGACCGACTTCCTGCGCTCTCTCGCCGACCGTGGCCTGCGCGGCGTGAAGCTGGTGGTCTCCGATGACCACAAGGGGCTGCGGGCTGCCGCGCGGCGGGTGTTCGACGCGACGCACCAGCGCTGTCGCGTTCACTGGATGAGAAACGCGCTTGCCCATGCTCCGACCAAGCAGCGCACGGCCGTGGCGGCAATGCTGAAGACGATCTTCGCCCAGGAAAACAAGGCGGATGCCGAAGCCCAGTGGGAGGTCGTGGCTGACGCGCTGCGCGAGAAGCAGGCGCGGCTCGGCGCCCTCATGGACGCCTCGCGCGACGACGTCCTCGCCTACATGGATTTTCCGCGTGAGCATTGGGCCCAGATCGCGTCGACGAACCCACTGGAGCGGGTGAACCGGGAGATCAAGCGCAGGTCCGACGTCATCGGCATCTTCCCGAACGACGAGGCCATCGTCCGTCTCGTCGGCGCGCTGATGCTCGAGACCAATGACGAATGGACGGTTGCACGGAGATACATGTCTCTTGAAAGCCTGGCGCGTGTCACCGACACTACAACCGTTAGGCTGTCCGCCGTGGCGACCTGATCAGCCTTGGACCTCTCCGAAGGTCGGCGCTCTTACACCATCTCTCGGGGCACTACC